>CBDEUP010000007.1:502500-2430176 GCA_965243315.1 Alphaproteobacteria bacterium | reverse complement strand
TGTAGGTCAGCGTCTCGCCCTCGTGGATGCCGGCGTCGAGCGCGGGCGAGACCGAGGCCTCGTCGTCGACGATGGTGACGGTCGAGCGGTGCGCGGCGGCGAGCGCCAGGTCGTCGGGGAGGCCGAGGGCGAGAATCGTCGCCTGGAAGGTCTCGTAGCCCTCGAACTTCTCGTCCTCGACGGTCGAGACGGTGAACGCCTGCTCCACCGTCCCCGCCGGGACGGCAATCGAGCGCGGGGTCGAGTCGAAGTCGACGCCCGAGCCGGTCGCCCCGAGACCGGTCAGCAGGACCCGCACGGTCACGTCGCTCCCTAGCGCGCGCGTGAACGTGAGCGTGAGCGTCGCGTCGTCGCCCTCGTCCACCGCGTGGGCGTCCTGCTTGAAGCCGACCTCGGCCGCGTCGTCCTCGGTCACGTCGACGTGGAGCGTCCGGCTCGCAAGCCCCGCATAGGGCGCGCTCGTGCCCGCCTGCACGCTCGCGGCGTGGGCGAGCGCCACGTCCGCCTCGTGGGCGGAGTCGGCGTCGTGCACGCCGGCGACGGTCACCGTCTGGGCGGTGCTCCAGGTGCCGGCGGCGCCGCCGGTGAAGTCGAGCCAGTCCTGCGTGCCGTTCACACCCGACTGGGTGTCGCTCACCGTCACCGCGCCGGTGTCCGCGGAGGTGACGCTCACCCGCACCGTGGCGCCGTCGCCGGGGTCGGAGGCGAGCTTGAGCTCGTAGCTCGCCGTCGCGCCCTCGACCACGGCCACGTCCGTATCGGGCAGCACAATACCCGGCTCCGGGCCCGCGTCGTCGTCGGTAATGGTGAACGCGACGCTGCCTGCGCCCGCCGCACCCCCGCCGAGGCCGGTGCCCGAGCTCGCGTCGAGCGCACCGAGCGCCACCGTCACCGTCTCGCCCGCGCCCTCGTTGATGGCGTCGCCGGCGGCGGCGAGCGTCACCGTCGCGGTGCGCCCGCCGGCGCTGAACTCGATGCGCGGCGCCTCGCCCGCAAGGTCGCGGCAGGCCGCGCCGGTGTCGTTGCCGCAGCTCAGCGTGTAGTCGAGGCCCCGCACCGCCTCGCCTGCGAACACGAGCGGCACCGCGAGCGTCTCCGGTGCGACCAGCGCCCGGGCGAGGCGCACCGTCAGCGTCTTCGTCCCCCCGGTCTCGGGGATTGCGTCCGCGGAGCCCGCAAGCGTCACCCGGGTCGGGTCGTCGTCGGCCACCGCCACGGTGGCGGCGGCAGCGCTTGCGTGCACCGCGTAGCCCGTGCCGGGGCGCACCGTCGCGGTGAAGCTGCCGTCCGGCTCGTCGATGGCGTCGTCGGCAATCGCGACGTCGAGCAGCGCCGAGCCCGACGCGTCCATCGTCACGGTGCGCGTGCCGGTCTCGCCCGGGCCGGCATAGCCGCCGCTCTGCGTCACCGCGACCGTCACCGCGACGCTGCCCGCGGGCCGCGGGCGCGCGGTGAGGAGGAAGCGCGCCGGCGCGCCGCCCTCGGCGCCCGGCGTGCCCGCGACCGAGACCACGGGCGCGGGCGGCGGCGCGTCGTCGTCGGCAAGGGTGAGCGTGTGCACGCCCGGGGCGCCCACCGTGTAGCCCGCGCCGGCGGCGAGCGTCAGGACGAGCGTCTCGTCGGACTCCTGCGCGGTGTCGTCGAGCACCGCCACCTCGATGTCGACGCCGGTCGCGTGCGCGGGCACCGCGACGATGCCAGAGCCCGCGATGGTGAAGTCCGCGCCCGCCGTCGCGGTGCCGCCCACGGTGTAGGCGAGCGCGAGCGGCGAGGTCGGCGGCGGTACGAGGTGCACCGTCACGGTGCGGGTGCCCGCGGCCTCGCCCGCGTCCGATTCGCCCGCGGCGAACGCCGCCTCGGGCACGCTCGGCGGCGCGCTCTCGGAGACGGTGACGGTCGCCTCGGGCGGGGTGGCGGCGCCCGCCGCGGCAAGGCCCATCCCCGCCGGGAGGCCCGCGGCCGGTATCCGCAGCGAGAACGTCTCCGCGCCCTCGGCGGTGGAATCCGCGACCGTCGCCACGTCGAACGCCGCGCGTTTGGCGCCCGCGGGGAAGGTCACCGAGTACGGACCGGCCGCGTAGTCGCCGGGCGCGGTGGCGGTGCCCGCGGCGTCCTCGACGCCGACCGTGACATCGGCGGCGAACGCCTTGGAGAGCACCAGCACCGGGCGCGCCGCATCGCCCTCGCGCACCGCGAGCGCGCCGCGCGCGAACCCCACCGTCGCGGTGTCGTCGTCGAAGAGGGTGACCGTCGCCCGGACGTTGCCGCCCGGCTTCGCCGTCACGTTCGCCGGCAGCGAGGCCGTGTCGATGGCCACCGTGAAGGTCTCGTCGCCCTCCACCAGGGCGTCGTTGGGGAGGGTCATCGGGACGTTCGTGGTCGTGGCGCCCCCCGCCGGGAAGGTCGCGGTGCGCGTGGCCGCGCTCAGGAAATCCTCCCCGCGCACCGCCGTGCCGGAGGTCACCGTCACCCGCACCGCGACGTCGCGGCGCGGCACCTCCGAGAGCCGCAGCACCGGCTCGGCGGGACCGTTGTGCTCGTAGACGCCGAACGCATCGCTGGCGAACTCGACGGTGAGCGACTGCGGGGCGTCGTTGTCGAGCAGCGTGATGCGCCCGTCGCCGAACCGGGTGTGCGTGACCGCGGCGCCGGTGCTCGACGAGGCCGCTCCGAAGCCGAGCGTCACCACCTCGTCGTCGGCGTCGTCGTCCTCGAGGGCGAAGAGGTTCACGAACCCGGTGGCGCCCCGATTCGCCGGACCGGTGAGCGTCAGCGTGCCCGCGGCGAGCACCATCGAGCCGAACCCGTGGACACCGGGCGCGAGCGTGAAGTCCGTACCGAGCGTCCCGCCCTCGAACACGAGCGGCACCGTCACCGCCTCGCCCGCGGCGAGCGCCCGTCGCGGCGTCAGCCAGAGCTGCCGGAGGGCGGTGGTGCTGCCCTCCGCGGCGGTGGCAGGCAAAACGCCATAGCGCAGCTCGAGGTCGCCGTCGTTGTCGAGCAGCGTCATCCGCCCGTCGCCCTGCCGGCTCGCGGCGACCGCGGCGCCGGTGCTCGACGCCACCGTCCCGACGCCGAGCGTCACCGTCTCGTCGCCGGCGTCGTCGTCCTCGGCGGCGAAGAGGCGGACGTACACGGCGGCGTCCGCCCGCGCCGGGCCGGTGAGCGTCACCGTGCCCGCGGCAAGCGTCGCCGCGGCGAACCTTGCCGCGGAGGCCGCCTCGAGGGCGAGCGTGAAGTCCGTGCCCAAGGTTCCGCCGGTGAAGGTGAGCGGGACGGTCAGCGTCTCGCCCGCGCCGAGCGCCCACTGCGGCCGCACGAAGAGCCGCGCGTGGCTCGTCGGCTCGCCCTCCGTGGCGCTCCAATCGCGAACGCCGTAGGTGAGCCCCAGGTCGTCGTCGGCGATGGTGACCGTCACGTGGCCGGGCGTGCCCGCGGCGACCCCTTCGGGGAGCGCCGCGCCGAGCGCGAGCACCACCGTCTCCGGCGCCTCGACCGCGTCGTCGTCGGTCGCGGCGAGGTCCGTCGTGCCGGCGGTGGCGCCGTCGGCGATGGCGATGCTCGACGCCACCGTGTAGTCGCCGGGCGCCGCGGTGGTGCCGGCGGCGCGCACCGCAAGCGGTATCGCGAGCGCGCCGCCCGTGGCGTTGGCGTGGTCGAGGGTCGCGGTCACCGTGACCGTCCCGCCCTCGGCCACCGCGCCGGCGTCCGAGACCGAGAGGCGCACCGGGTTCGGCGGCGTGCCCGCGTCGTCGTCGGCGATGGTGAGGATGTGGACGGTGGTGGCGCCGAGGGCGATGCGTCTGCCGCCGTCGGTCAGGGTGAGCACGACCGTCTCCGCGTACTCGGGCACGGCGTCGTCGACCACCGCGACCTCGATGTCGACGCTCGTCGCGTCGATGGGCACCGAGAGGCTGCCCGAGCCCGCGATGGTGAAGTCCTCGCCCGCCCTCGCCGTGCCACCCACGGTGTAGCGGAGGGAGGTAAATGACGCCGCCGGCGGCGTGAAGTTCACCGTCACGGTGTGGGCGCCCGCGCCCTCGCTCGCGCTCGAGGCGGCCGCGGCGAACGACGCCGTCGTGTCGTCGTTGAGGATGGTAACCGTCGCCTCGGCATTGCCGCCCGGCTTCGCGGTCACCCCCGCCGGCAGCGAGTCCGTGTCGATGGCCACCATGAAGGTCTCGTCGCCCTCCACCTCGTTGTCTATGAGGATTTTCACCTGGAGGCCCGAGACCTCCTTGCCCGCCGGGAAGGTCACGGTGCGCGTGGCCGCGCTCTCGTAGTCCGCCCCGCGCACCGCCGTGCCGTCGGTGAGCGTCACCTTGACCGCGACGTCCCGGCGCGCCACCTCCGAGAGCCGCAGTATCGGCTCGAGGAGACCGATGTCCTCGAAGATGGTGAGCGCATCGCGGGTGAACTCGACGGTGAGCGACTGCGGGACGTCGTTGTCGAGCAGCTTTATCCGGTCGCTGGTGAACCGCATGAGCCCGACGTCGCCCCCGGCGCTCGTCGACATCGCCCCGAAGCCGAGCGTCACCACCTCGTCGTCGGCGTCGTCGTCCTCGGCGGCGAAGAGGTTCACGTTCAGCAATCTGCCCCTATCCGCCGGACCGGTGAGCGTCACCGTGCCCGCGGCGAGCGACGCCGACCCGAACGCTTGGGCGGAGGCGGCATCGAGCGCGAGCGTGAAGTCCGTGCCGAGGGTCCCGCCGGTGAACGCGAGCGGGACCGTCACCGTCTCGCCCGCGGCGAGCGCCCGTTGCGGGCGCAGGTAGAACCGTGCGGCCCCGAGCGTGCTGCCCTCGCCCGCCGTTGCCGGGAATATGCCGTGCGACAGCTCGAGGTCCCCGTCGTCGGCCACCGCGACCGCGGCCGAGGCGGGGGTGCCCACCGTGTAGCCCGCGCCCGGCTCCACCGTCGCCGTGACCGCCGTGCCGGGCTCGTGCGTCGTGTCGTCGTCGGTCGCGACCTCGAGCACCGCCTCGGTCTCGCCCGCGGGGACGGTGAAGCTCTGCACCCCCTCGTCGTCCCCGGCCACGAAGTCGCCGTCCCCGTCCTCGGCGATGCGCACCGCCACGTCGAAGTCCGCGACCTGCGCCTCGCTCAAGCGCACCGTGAAGCGCGCCGGCGCCCCCTCGGTCACCGCCGCCTCGACCGCCTCGACGGTCACCGCCGGCGGCCCGTTGCCGATGACGAAGGTCACCTCCGACGGCGTGCCGGGCGCGTAGCCCTGCGCGTCGGCAAGGGTGAGCACCGCGCGCTCGTCGCCCTCGGGCGCCGTGTCGGCAAGCGCGAAGAGGCGAAGCCGCGTCGGCAGCTCGAACACGGAGAAGATGCTGCGCCGCAGATTGCGGCTCAACTGGTGCCACTGCCCGTCGATGCGTATCTCGAGCCGGTAGTCCGTCCCGTTCTTCGCCTCGCCGCCGAGCGCGAGCTGGACGTAGTACTCCGCGCCCGGCGTGGCACCCGTGCCGTCGATGACGAAGTGCGCCGGCGCGTCGCCCTCGACGAGCGCCGTCACCGCGCCCGGCGCGGGCGCAAGCGTGAGCGTCGCCTCCGTCCCGTCGTCGTTGCCGATGACGTGGGTCGCGACCGAGGTGCCGAGCAGCACGCCGTCGGGCGCGGCCTTCATCTCGAGCGTCGCCACCACCGTCTCGTCGGGCTCGGCGAAGGTGTCGCCCAGGACCTTGATGCCGACGGCCTGCCCCGAGGCGGTCGCGCCCGCAGCGAGCGTGAGGTCCTCGAGGCACTCGGCCGCCACCCCCGCGCCGTCGCGCTGCACCCGGTAGTCGACCAGCTCCTGCGAGCGGTGCGCGTCAGCGGCGGACTTCGCCGTGCCCGAGAAGCACACCTCGTAGCGCACCGCGCCCGCCACCGCCCGGGTGAGCCCCACGGTGAACAGCCGCGTGGACGCGAGCCCATCGCCCTCGTCGGCGTCCGCAGGGGCGGCGATGGACAGCGTCGGCGTCTCGTCGTTGTCGAGGATGGTCACCGTCGCCTGGAGGTGGCCCCCCGGCTTCGCCGTCACCCCGGTCGGCAGCGAGGCGGTGTCGATGGCAATCGTGAAGGTCTCGTCGCCCTCCGTCAGGTCGTCGTCAATCATGGGGATGGAGACGGTGCCGGTCGTTCCGCCCGCGAACACGGTCAGCGTGCGCGCGGCGCTCTCGAAGTCCACCCCGCGCGTCGCCGTGCCGGAGGTCACCGTCACCGGGATGTCGATGTCGGTGCGCGCCGTCTCGGACAGGCGCGCCACCGGCTGCACCGTCCGGTCCTCGTTCACGCTGAACCCGGACTGGGTGAACTCCACGGTCAGGCTCTGGGACACGTCGTTGTCCAGCATCGTCAACTGTCCATTGCCCCGGCGGGTGGCGACCAGGGCGCCGCCGCCCGCCGTCGCGCCGCTGCCCACGCTCACCGTCACCGTGTCGTCGGTCGTGTCCGTGTCCTCGCTGGCAAGGAGCAGCACAACGAAGGTGGCGGCACTGCTCGTCGGACCCGTGACACTCACCACCCCCGTCGTGGCGTCCACCGACGCCGAGGCAAAGTCGTGATCCCCCACCGCCAGCGTGAAGTCCGTGCCCAGGGTGCCGTCTGCGAACGACAGCGGTATCGTCATCGTCTCGCCCGACGCCAACTGCGGGGTGGGTTGCTGGAAATTGATGATTCCATTGCCCCGGCCAATCACGGTACTCGTGCTGCCCTCCACAGGCGTGCCCCGGACCCGATAGCTAATCGAGTGGTCGTTGTCCGCGATGGTCATGGTGTGGGTGGCGGCATCCTTGTCCGGGCGGTAGCCCGAGCCCGCCGGTATCGTGATGGCCGCGGTCTCCTCGCCCTCCACGGTGTCGTCGTCGGCGACGAGTATCGGGACCGCCACCGAGGCGCCGTCGGCCGACAAGGTCACCGAGGCCGGGAGGGTGTAGTCGGTACCCTGGGTCGCCGCGCCGCTCGTCCCAAACGTCACCGACACCGGGTAGTCGCCGGTCTCCCCGCCCGAGGCGGTGACGGAGAAGGCCACCTTCGAGGCGTCGCCCTCGGTGAAATCGCTCGTCGCCGCGGAGACGCCGATGACCGGCAGGTTCTCCTGCACCGTTACCGCGAGGCTGCCGGTGACTCCGTTGAATTTGGAGACTCCGCTCGACGCGGCGTGGTCGAGCGTCGCGGCATCGTCGGTCCGGTCGGTGTCCGCGGCCGCGCTCACCGTCACGGTCTGCGCCTGGTTCCAGTTCGAGTGCCCGAAGGTCAGGCTCGTCTTGTCCAGCGTCAGGTCCGTGTCCGCCTGCCCGGAGATGGCCACCGTGATTGAGGCGCTTGCGTGATGGGGCCGGTGCGACAGCGCCACCTCGTAGCTCGCCGAGCCGCCCTCGGCCACCGTCAGCGCCTTCGGCGTGAACACCAGGGCGGGCACCGCGTTGTCGGTGATGACGATGTCTGTAGTCCCCTGCGTGCCCACCGTCACCCCGGAGGGCAGGGAGCCCGAATCGATATGGGCCCGGGCTGACTCTTTGATTTCTATGAACTGGTCGTCCTCGGTCCCGACCGTCACCGTCGCGCTCGTCGCGTTCGCCGGGATGGTCACCGTCTGCGCACTTTCGTCGTAGTCTTTGGGCGATGTGGTCAGGTCCACAAACGTCACCCGGACCTCCGTCGCCACCGTGCGGGCGGGCGAGAGCTGCAGCGTCAGCGTTGCGTCCTCGCCCTCGTCTACAACGTAGCTCGACTGCGCGAAGCTCACCGTCGACTGCGCCTGCGCCCCGGCGGCAAGGCCGGCGGCGAGCGGCAGGGCGAGCAGCGCCGCAAGCAGGCCGCGCCACACACGGCGCGGGCCACGCCGGGCGGGGGAGGAGGAAGAGGCGGAGCGTTCGGAGGAGGTGCGGGCCGGGCGGGACGCGGCGTGCCCGGCGGCGGAAGACTCAGGCGGGGACGCCCCGCGGCGTAGGGGACGCCAGGGCAACAGCCGCCGCCCCGACGGCGCGCTCATGGCCGGTGCGCGGACGCAAGGCGAAGCGGCTCGGCTCGGCTCGGCTCGGCTCGGCTCGGCTCGGCTCGGCTCGGCTCGGCTCGGCTCGGCAAGATTGTAACGAGAGCCGCTTCGGGGTTTGTCAACCCCCTTGCACGGATTATTTCGCCGCGCCTGTCAGGCCCGGCCCCACGGCCCGCGATGTTCGCGCCGTCCATCGCCGCACCTCCCGACACGGGCAAGGCAAAAGCGCCGACGAACCCAAGGCGCGCGCAGCGCCGCTACCTTCGCACATGGACTTTCCAATACATCTACCACATTCGCGCGGCAATGGCGACGCTTTTTTCGCGCACGCTTTTTTCGCGACGCACGCGTCCGTGTCCGCCGCTCGGGCCAGCCGGTATGCGTATGGCCCTCCGGCGGTCCTCGCGACGCCCCCGCCGCCGAGCAGTGCGGCGAGCCGCTCCGCCGTCTCCGCGCCGAACTTGCGCGCCGCCTGGCTCGACGCCTCGCGCCGGTCCAATACGGGCGATCATGCCGCCATGACCCGCTGCATCCGCGACGTGCTGATATAGCCGCCAGCGCATAACATCGCGTTGCCATCCGCCGGCGCTGACGGCCCCCGGCTGCCGCGCCGCCGTCCCGCCGCCGTCTCCAACCCCGCGCTTCTCTTCGGCAGGAGGGGAGTGTTGGCCGTTATCGGGGCGGCGGTCGGGATGTCCGGGGGAGGATGTCCGGCCGCCGTTTTCCCTCATCGGCACGAAGGAGACGGCATCATGACGGCAGCCATGGCGATGCCCGGCAACACGGCGGCGACGTTTCTGGTTCATTTCTTCGGCACCGGCCTGGCCGACGACCGCTATGTGGTCGAGCGGTTCAAGGCCCGTTCCGACGGCGACATCGTTCCCGCCCCGGCCGAAGCTCTCGCGGCGAAGGGCCGACGCAAGGTCAAGCGCACCACGGTCACGCTGAAGGCGGTGAAGGAGCTGCGGCCCGCCACCACCGAGATCATCATCTGCACCGGCCTCAAGACCCGCGGCGGCTTGCAATTGTGGGGGTCGCTCGCGGCCGGAATTCTCTGCGACCGCAAGCAGAAGGGCTGACGGCCCCTTCCGCGACGTCCTGCCGGCCTGCCGCCCTCTGTTCGAGGCAAGGCAGGCGGCGGGGCGTCCTTCCGTTCATTTCCGGATCGGCAGGAAGGAGGCCATCGTGGCATATCGTGACATCCACGCGCGCCGCAGGAATGACCTTGCGCGCTACCACCGGCGGACCCGGGCTCGTCGCGAGGCCGGGCTTTGTTTGCGGTGCGGCAAAAGCGAGCCCGTGCCCGAGCGCACGCTCTGCGCGTCCTGCAACGAGAAGCAGAACCGTGCGGGCCGGGCGAGGGACGCCAGGCTCCGCGCCGAGGGCCGACCCAGGCGGGATCCGGCCAAGGCAAAGCTGTACGAGCGCGAGCGCAGCCGCGCTTTGTACGCCGAGCGCGTAGACTACGCTTCATACTACACCTCCGCTGTTCCAATCATGGCGAGGTTGTTCTGTCGGCTGTCGCCGCGAGAGCCGTTGCCCCGGTTGTTTCGTCGGCGGAGGATCGGGGATTTCGAACAGGCAGTAGCCGGCGTCGCAATAGACGTGACCGCGCAAGAGCCCGGCCTTGCGCCATTTGTGGACGGTGCTTCCGGCCACCCCGAGTTGCCTGGCGATCTCGTCGCTGCGCAACAGTCCGCGATCGCGCAGCCGCTGATAGCGGGACTTCAGGGCGTAACGCTCTCTCACCACGCTGACCAGCTTCGGGGTGAGCGTGCGCACGCTATTTGAGGGGAATCCGCCGGATTCCGCTCAGATTATTTGATGTTTGGGGCTGGGCGCCCCCCAGCCAACTTGCAAGAAGCGGGCCAGGGGGCTTGTCTCGGTGACGGTGAATCAACCTGAGACCGGTCCGAATGTCGCACACGCTCTTCGCCGATTCCAGCTTTTGCAACGCCCGGGTCTGGGCTTTCCTCGAACGCGTTGACGAGACCGAGGCTGCGGCCTGCCGCGCGGCGGGATGTTCGCTCTGCGGCGGCGGGCTTCACAGCGCGACCTACCCGCGCAAGCCGCACGGTCTGGCGCCCGAGCTGAGAGAGGACGCGCGGCGTTACAGCTTCTGCTGCGCTGATTGCAGGCGTCGCAAGACGCCGCCGTCGTGCCGCTTCTTCGGCCGCCGCTTCCGCGTGGCGCCGCTGTTCCTGCTGGTGAGCGTGCTGGTTCTGGCCGGCGGCGTGCGCCTGGAGACGGTCGGCCGGGAGTGGGGAATCCCGGTGCAGACGCTGCGGCGCTGGCGGCGGTGGTGGCAGGAGACATTCCCGCGAACGCGGCCGTGGCGCTGGAAGCGGGGCGAGCTGGCGGTGCCGCCCGACGAGGCGCCCCTGGTGGTTCTGCTGGCCTCGGTTCGCGGCCGTAGCGCGCGCTCGCGGCTGCTGCGGGGCCTGATCTGGCTGATGCCGTGGACGGGCTTTTGCACGCTCGGCGATGGTCCGGCGCCGTCCGCAGAAACTGTTTCTTCTCACGCCATGTGAGGCGTTCTACATGGCGTCTCCCCGGACACCGGCCAGGGAGAGACGCCGTCATGAGCAGCAGCAACGGCAAGGGCGACCGCGACGGGTGGGCGCGCTTGCGCTTCGCGGTGGTCGGGCCTCTTCTGGCCTCGCCGCCGCCCAAGGGGCGGCTGCGGGCGGAGTTGCAGCGGCTGGCGGAGCGTAGCTGGGAGCATCCCGCGGGCGGCGGCCAGGTGCGGTTCTCGGTATCCACGCTGGAACGCTGGTACTACCAGGCCCGGGCGGCGCATCGGGACCCGGTGAAGGCCCTGCGGCCACGGCCGCGCGGCGACGTGGGACGCGTGCGGTCGATGTCGCCGGTGCTGATCGAGGCGCTGCTCGATCAGTACAAGGCCCATCCCTCGTGGTCGGGCCAGCTCCACTACGACAATCTGCAGGCCCGCGTCGAGGCCGAGCCCGCGCTCGGGCCGATGCCCTCCTACGCCACCCTGACCCGGGTGATGCGCGCCCGCGGGCTGGTGCGCCGGCGCCGGCGCAAGTGGTTCGAGAGAGAGGACAAGGCGCCGGCCGAGGCGCGCGAGGTGCTGAGCTACGAGGTCGAGCGCAGCCACGCTCTCTGGCACGCCGACATGCATCACGGCAAGCGCCGGGTGCTCACGGCCACCGGCGAATGGAAGACGCCGATCCTGCTCGGCTTCCTCGACGACCACTCGCGTCTGGGCTGCCACCTCCAGTGGTATCTTGCCGAGACCGCCGAGGTCTTCGTCCACGGAATCTGCCAGGCCTTCATGAAGCGGGGCCTGCCGAGGTCCCTGCTCACCGACAACGGTGCGCCGATGACGGCGGGCGAGGTCGAGGAGGGGCTGCACCGGCTCGGCATCCTTCATTCCAGGACCATGGCCGGGGCTCCCCACATGAACGGCAAGTGCGAGGTCTGGTGGGCCGCCGTCGAGGGCCGCCTGATGGCCATGCTCGACGGCGTCGAGGCGCTCACCCTTGAGAAGCTCAACGACGCCACCCTCGCCTGGCTCGAGCGCGACTACCACCGCCGGGTGCATCGCGAGCTCGGCACGACGCCGCTGAAGCGCTTCCTCGACAGCGACGACGCCTCCAGGCCCTGCCCGGAAACGGACGTCCTCAGGGCGGCCTTCCGCATCACCGTGAAGCGCACGCTCAGGCGCTCGGACGGAACCGTCTCGGTCGAGGGCGTGCGCTACCAGGTGCCGGCGCCGTGGCGGCACCTGGCAACGCTGTTCATCCGCGTCGCGCGCTGGGACCTCTCCAGCGTCGACCTGGTCGACGGCCGCACCGGCGAGCGCCTGTGCACGCTCTACCCGCTCGACAAGCGCGGCAATGCCGGCGGGGTGCGCCTTCCCAGCGGACCCGCCGACGGCGATCGCGGCGGGGGCGCCGCCGCCACGGAACTGGGACCGGCGCCGCTGCTCAACCGGATCCTCGACGACCAGGCCGCCTCCGGACTGCCGCCGCTCTGGCTGCCCCATGCCGAACCGCGCGACCGCGACAAGGACGACGAACAGGGAGACCCGTCATGAACCGCCAGCACCTCACCCTCTACGGCCTCAAGTGGAATCCCTTCGCGACCGACCTGCCGGTCGAGGGTCTCATGACCACTCCGGCCGTCGACAGCTTCTGCCTCAGGGTCGAACGCCACCTCGTGCGCGAGGGCGGCTTCGCCATGATCTCCGGCGATCCCGGCACCGGAAAGAGCGTCGCCCTGCGCCTGCTCGCCAAGCGCCTCGAACGCAACGACGCCGTGCACATCGCGGTCCTCACCCATCCGTCGTCCACCATCGGCGACTTCTACCGCGAGATGGGCGACCTCTTCGGCATCGAGCTGATCCACAACAACCGCTGGATCGGCTTCAAGGGCCTGCGCGAGCGCTGGCGCGCCCACGTCGAGGACACCCGGCTGCGCCCGGTCCTGCTGATCGACGAGGCGCAGGAGGTGCTGCACGCCGTCCTGACCGAGCTGCGCCTGCTCGCCTCCACCGAGTTCGACTCCCGCGCCATCCTCTCGATCGTCCTGGCCGGCGACAACCGGCTCCTCGCCAAGCTGCGCAGCGAGGAGCTGCAGCCGATCGCCTCGCGCATCCGCCAGCGCCTCGTCATGTCGGCCGCCGAGCCCCGCGAGCTCGAGACGCTGCTCGACCATCTGCTCGAACAGGCCGGCAATCCGGCGCTGATGACGGCGGGCCTCAAGGACGCGCTCTGCGCCCACGCCGCGGGCAACCCCAGGTCGCTCTGCATCATGGCCGACAGCCTGCTCGTCGCCGCCGCCGAGCAGGACCGCGAGATCCTCGACGAAAAGCTCTTCATGGAGATCTGGGGCGAGCCCGTGCCGCGCGCCCAGGGGGCGCGGCGGTGAGCGGCTTCCCCACCCGCCACCCGGCGGCCCTGGAGGACCGGCCGCGGCAGCAGCACTGGCTGGTCGACGAGCTCTGGGCCAAGCAGGCGGTCGGCATCATCGGCGGCGAGCCCAAATGCGGCAAATCCTTCCTCGCTCTCGATGTGGCCGTCGCGGTCGCCGCCGGCGTCCCCTGCCTGCGCCACTTCGCGGCCGCCCAGACCGGCCGGGTCCTGATGTACGCCGCCGAGGACGCCGGCCACATCGTGCGCAGCCGTCTGGAGGGCATCGCCGGGGCCGCCGACACGCCCTTCGACAAGCTCGACATCGCCGTGATCGACGTCCCCACGCTGCGCCTCGACCATCGTGCCGACCGCCAGCGTCTCCAGGAGACCGTGCAACAGCTCAAGCCGCGCCTGGTGGTCCTCGACCCCCTGGTCCGCCTCCACGGCGTCGACGAGAACACCGTCGCCGAGATCGCTCCCATCCTCGGCTTCCTGCGCGACCTCCAGCGCCGGTTCGAGACCGCCGTGCTGCTCGTCCACCACGCTCGCAAGAGCGGCGCTACGCGGCCGGGCCAGGCCCTGCGCGGGAGCAGTGAGCTGCACGCCTGGGGAGACTCCAACCTCTACCTGCGCCGCCGCGACAAGCAGATCGTCATGACCGTCGAGCACCGCGCCGCTCCCGGCCTCAACGACATCGAGATCGAGCTCGCCGATGACGGTCCGGGACCCGCCCTGCGCCTCCGGCGGGCGGTGCCGAACCAGGCCCCGCCAAAGCCGGAAACCCCCGAACAGCGCATCGTGCAGGCCCTCGCGGACGCCGATGAGCCGCTCTCCCAGTCCCAGATCCGGGAACGGGCCGCAGCCCGCAACTCAACCGTCACCGCGGCGCTGCACGAGCTCGTGCGCGAAGGACGTATCGAGCGCGGTCCGGGAGGTCGCTACCGCTACCTTGGCGGCGTGTCGAATGACGCCGCCATGCAGACCGCCAGCGCCAACGGCTAGGCGAAGCACGACGCGTTCCCGGTCCCGTTCCGGCCAACCCTTAAGGGTTCGAGGGAACGGGAACGGGAACGGCGGCGCCTATCCCCCATCGCAACCCTGCGTCAAGCAGTCGGCCCATGGCCGAAAGCTTGCCTTACGGCCATGGCAGCACTTCGTCGCGTGGACGGCAGCGGGTCACCCGAAGGGCCGTAGCGAAGCGAAGGAGCCGCGCAGCGGCTTGACGCGCTGACGGCCTCGCGACACCCCACCGGCGCGAGCTTCAGAGTCCATCAAATAGCGTGATCGGAGCGTCCTCAAATAGCGTGCGCACGCTCAGAAGGTCAGTGAACGGAGTGGTGCTCATCATGGCGAACGGATTGCGCGGGGTCGGGCCGATGGCCGAGAAGTTCAGCGGCGGCGCTTCGCCAAGTGGGACGGGTGCCGATCCGAAGCCGCGACTTTTGCTTGACAACGGCATGAGGGGCTTCTTCACACTCCTGCCGAGCCGAGCCGAGCCGAGCCGAGCCGAGCCGAGCCGAGCCGAGCCGAGCCGAGCCGAGCCGAGCCGAGCCGAGCCGAGCCGAGCCGAGCCGAGCCGAGCCGAGCCGAGCCGAGCCGAGCCGAGCCGAGCCGAGCCGATGAGCGCGCTTGGCGCATGGTGGCGGCGCTTCCTCGTGCGCCCAGCCTCTTTGCCTGAATCGTCCCGCCAGGCCGGCCGCGTCGGCCGTCGCCCGTTTCTCCCTGCGCGTCGGGTCTTCCTTGCGCTGCTGCTGTTGCCGGCGCTGCTGGCGGGTTTGACGGCGCCGGCGGCTGCGCAGACGCCGTCGGTGAGCATTGCAGGCGGCTCGACCGTGACCGAGGGTGCGGACGCGACCTTCACGCTGACCGCGAGCCCGGCGCCGTCGGCGCCCATCACGGTGAACGTCAAACTGACCGAGAGCGGGCATTTTGCACTCTACGGTCAGTTCAGGGACTTTCAGTCCGTGCCGCTCAACGAACGGATCGAGGTGACCGTCGGCACGGGCGGCACGGCCAGCTTCACCGTGTCCACGTTCGACGACGGCTTCGCCGAGTTGCATGGCGCGATCAATGCGGCCGTGCAGAGCGGCGACGGCTACAGCGTGGGCTCGCCGTCCTCGGCCTCGGTCACCGTGAAGGACAACGACTCGCCCGACATCCCCGACAAGGTGAGCGTCTCCATTCGGGGTCCGTCGACGATCACGGAAGGAACGGAGTCCAGCCTCGACATCAAGCCTTCGACGCGGGCGCAGGTGTCCTTTCCGATGACGATCAGGTTCACGCGCACGGGCGACCTCATGCGTTCGCGCCTCTCCGAACTTCACCCCGGCGCGACCCAGCAGTCGCGCAACTTCGAAACGTGGCTCCAGAGCGACGGGACCGGCAAGGCCGCATTCGACTATGTCTATGAGATGCGGCATGTCGGGCAACTGATCTTTTCCGGCTTGATAACGGCGAACGACGGCATCGACGAGCCGGACGGCGTGCTGACGGCGGTCGTCAGGTATGCCAAGAACGGCGCGACCGTCACCTCGAACAGCGTCACGCTCTCCATCCGCGACAACGACCCGACGGTGGTGAGCCTGGCGCGTGTGGGCGCGGGCGCGGTGGGCGCGGGCGAAGCGGTGGCGTTCACGGTGACGCTGGGCCGCGCGCTGATGGCGGGCGAGACCGTCGACGTGCCGCTCGCGATATCCGGCAAGGGGGCGCGCGCCGGCGGCCAGACGCTCTCGGTGAAGAGCGGCACGGGCGCGGCGCTCTCGGGGACGGACACGCTCGCGCCGGTGCTGCGCTTCTCGGGCGCGGGCGCGCGGACGGCGGCGCTGGAGTTGGTCCCGACGGCCGCCAACGGCGCCGGGCGGCTCAGGATTGCGCTCGGTCCCGACGGCACGGGCGCGAACGGCTTCGACCGCGCCGGTCTCGGCACCAATGTCGGCGGCGGCGCGGACCCGCACGCGACCGGGAACGGCTTCGACGTGGAGTTGGCGCTGCTCCCGCCGGTGCTGACCCTGACGCGCATCGGCGGCACGGATCCGGTGGCCGAGGGCGACAACCGGGGGGCGCGGTTCCGCATCGACGGCTCGCGGCCCCTGGCCGACCTCGTGACGGTGAACTACCGCCTCGGGGGCACGGCTGAAGCGCCGTTCTACAGCAACCCGGAGGACTACCGGCTAGAGATGCGCCTCGACGGCATCTGGTACACGATGAGCGCCTATCGCGGCAAGCCCTTCTTCGATCTCTACGAGGTGCCGACGGTGCTGCGGGTGACGCCGCTGGCGGACAAGGAGGCGGAGGGCGACGAGACGGTGACGCTGAGCCTGGTGGCCGGGAACGGCTACGCGCTCGGCACGCCGAGCGCGGCGGAGATGACCATTGAGGACGCGGTGGAGCCGGTGGCGGCGTCGTTCGCCGAGGCGGCATCGTCGGCGGGCGAGGATGCGGGCACGCGCAGCGTGACGGTGAACCTGGACCCCGCGCCGACTTCGGCGATCGCGCTCGCTTACAATGTGAAGGGAACGGCGACGGCGGCCGAGGACTTCGCCATCGCGGGGCTCTCCGGCGGCAAGGGGAGCGTCGACGTCGCCGCCGGCCAGGCCTCGGTGTCCATTGATGTGGCGATTACCGATGACGGCGCGCACGAGGGCAACGAGACCGTCGTCCTGGAGCTCGCCGCCGGGGCCGGCTACACGGCGAAGGGCACGACGTCCCACACGCTCACCATCCTCGACAACGACCCCGCCGTGCCCATCGTGTCCATCTGGGCCGGGCCGGCCGTGACCGAGGGCGGCACGGCGAGCTTCACGCTGACCGCGAACCCGTTGCCGTCGGAGCCCATCACGGTACAGGTGGCGGTGAGCGAGAGCGGCGGCTTTGCGGCCGGCGGCCAGACCGGCACGCGCCAGGTGCGCGTCGGCACGGGCGTGACGTCCACGCTGGTCGCCACGGCGCGCGACGACGCGGACGAGCCGAACGGCAGCGTCACCGCGACGATCGCGGGCGGCGCGGGATATGCGCCCCACGCGACGGCGGGCGCGGCCTCGGTGGCGGTGGCCGACGACGACCCCACCGGGGTGACGCTCTCGGCGCCCGCGGGCGACGTGGCGGAGAGCGGGGGGACGAAGGTGCTGACGGTGCGGCTCGGCCGGGCGCTGGCGGCGCCGGAGGCGCTTTCGGTGCCGCTGGTCTTCGGCGGCGCGGCGACGCGCGGCACGGACTACACGCTGAGCTGCGCCGAGGCCGCGGGCGTCGCCTGCCACGACCTCGGCGGTGCCAACCCGCGCGTCGTCTTTACCGGCCAGGCGGGGGCGTCGCGCACCGCGACGCTGACGCTCGCCGCCGCTTCCGACGCCATCGACGAGGGCGCGGGCGAGACGGTGACAGTTGCGCTCGGGCCGCTCGACGGGATCTCCGGCACGAACCTCGGCGGCGGTGCCGCGGGCACGGGCACGGCGAGCTTCCGCATTGCCGACGACGACACGACGACGGCGCTCACGATCGCGCCCGCGCTCGCCTCCCTTTACGAGGCCGAAACCTCAAGCTTCACGGTCTCGGGCATCCCCGCGGCGTACAGCCAGGTGCGGCTCGCCGCTTCGGGCGGTGCGGTGCGCGATACCGGCGGCACGCCGGGCGCGGACTACCGGCTGCTCGACGCCTCGGACACGGTGCTGGGGACAACCCACACCCTGACGCCCTCGGACGGCTCGGTGACCTTCAAGGTGGTGGCGCTTGCCGACGAGACCGGCGAGAGCGACGAGACCGTGGTGCTGAAGCTGGTCGATCCGTCCGGCACGCTGGACGTGGCGCTCGGCACGCTGACGCTGAAGGACGGGCCGCGCCCCGAGGCCCGGGTGACGATCTCGAAGACGGAGCTCGCGCTCGACGAGGGAGGCGAGGGCAGATACACGGTGGTTCTGACCAAGGCGCCGGCGTTGGGCGAGACGGTGCTGGTGACGGTCGGGAGCGGCGATCCGGGCGCGGTCCACGTCCGGAATGCGGGCAGCAGCAAACCGGCGGGGGCGAGCGCGACGGTCCCCTTCATTCATAGCACCTGGAAATACCCGAAGACGGTGGTTGTGGCGGCGCGGCACGACGCCGACATCGCCGACGAGAACGTCGTCCTCTCCCACACGGTACAGGCGACGGGGGAGTACGCGGACGTGACCGCGGAGCCGGTGACGGTGACGGTCATAGACGACGACAAGCCGATTCCGGTCTCGGTGAACGCGGGCGAGCGGGTGACGGAGGGCGGCGCCGCGACCTTCACGGTCACCGCGGAATGGGCGCCAAAGGCGGCGCTCACGGTCGCGCTGACGGTGACGGAGACTGGGGCGTTCGCGGCTTCGGGCCAGACCGGCAGCCGGAGCGTGGAGATCGCGCCCGGCGAGACGACGGCGACGCTGACGGTCAAGACGGTGAACGACGACGTCATCGAGCCGGACGGCGCGGTGACGGCGGCCGTCGCCGCCGGCACGGGCTACACGGCGGGCGACGCGCCTTCGGCCACGGTGGCGGTGTGGGACGAGGACGGCGACGTGGCGGTGAGGTTCGTGCTGGGCCCGAGCGAGATCGCGGAATCTGGCGGCACCGCGACCCTTACGTTGTGGCCGAGCCGCCCGCTGGTTGCCGGCGAGACCCTGCGGATGCCGCTTGTGCTGGGCGGCACGGCGGGGCTCGGCAGCGACTACACGCTGGACGGATGGGACATTTTCCCGAACGTGACCTACGAGAACCTGACGAGCACGGACCCCGCCAGTCCGCCGACGATGGTGTTCACGGGTCCGACTTCGGCTCAACGGATCTACAACCGGGCCCAGCTGTCGCTCACCAGCATCAACGACACGGTGCAGGAGGGGCTGGGCGAGACGGTGACGGTCGAGGCCGGGACGATTGCGGCGACCGGCATCCCCGGCCGGGTCACGGTGCGGGTCGTGCTCAGGGACCGCTTCCGCATCCTGGACGACGATGCGCCGGCGCTCTCCGTCGCGCCCGTGCCCGGCGTCCTGCACGAGGAGAGGACGCAGACCTTCACGATCTCGGACATCCCCGCGGCCTATACGCAGGTGCGGCTCGCCGCCACGGGCGACGCGGTGCGCGATACCGGCGGCACGACTGGGGCGGACTACCGGCTGCTCGACGCCTCGGACGCGGTGCTGGGGGCGAGCCACACCCTGACGCCGTCGGGCGGCTCGGTGACCTTCAAGGTGCAGACGCTTGCCGACACCGAGGAGGAGGAGGATGAGACCGTCACGCTGGGCCTGGTCGATCCGGGCGGGGTGCTGAACGCGCATGTGGGGGTGCTGACGCTGCGGAACGGGCCGCGCCCGGTTGCCGGGGTGGCGGTCTCGGAGACGATGTTTGCGCTCATGGAATGGGGTGAGGCGGGCAGCTACACGGTGGCGCTGACCAAGGCGCCGGCGGCGGGCGAGACGGTGACGGTGACGGCGGCAAGCGGCGATCCGGGCGCGGTCTGGGTCGCGGGGCCGGACGGCGTGGCGGGGGCGAGCGCGGCGCTCGCCTTCACCGCGGACGACTGGGACCGGCCGCAGACGGTGACGGTGACGGCGCAGAACGACGCCGACACCGACGACGAGAGCGTCGTCATCGCCCATACGGTGCAGGGCGGAACGGGCGAGTATGCGGACGCGACCGCGGCCTCGGTGACGGTGGCGGTGACGGACCTCAACGTGGCGCTGCCGGTCTCGGTGAGCGCGCGCCCGGCGGAGATGACCGAGGGCGGCACGGCGACCTTCACGGTGACGGCGGCGGAGGCGCCCGGGCAGGCGCTTGCGGTCAAGCTGACGGTCGGCCAGCGCGGCGCGTTCCTGGCCGAGGGGCAGGCGGGCGAGCGGACGGTCACCATCGCCCCGGCGAGCACGACGGGCGAGTTCACGGTCGTAACGGCGGACGACGGGACCAACGAGGCGCACGGCGCGGTGACGGCGACCATCGAGCCCGGCCCGGGCTACGCGGTGGATCTTGCGACCCGCACCGCCGAGGTGGCGGTGCGCGACGACGACGGCCAGGGCGTGCCGGAGGTGAGCGTGGTCATCGGAGGCTCCGTCGAGGCACAGGCCACGCGGACGGTGTACGAGGGCCGTTCGGTGGTCTTCAGGGTCGTGTCCGACGTCCCGGTCGCGGTGGACCTTCGCGTCGCGGTCGACGTCACCCAGCCGGGCAACGGCTATGTCGAGGCGGAGCACACGGGCGCCCGCACGGTGACGATCGCGAAGGGGGAGAAGGCGGCGTCGTTCAGGGTGCCGACGCAGGACGACGGCGTCGAGGAGGGCGCGGCGGGCACGCTGACGGCGACGGTGCAGTCCGGCGCGGGCTACACGGTGGCGGCGGCGCCTGGCAACGCGGTCTCGGCGACAGTGGTGGACGACGAGTTCGCGCGGCGCAGCTACACGGTCTCGGTGGAGGATGCCACGGGGCGCGAAAGCGAGCGGCTGATGGTGTTCACGGTCAGGCTCAACGGGGCCTCGAGCCACCCGGTCGCGGTGGGCGTCGACGCGCGCGAAGCGAAACCGGTGTCGGCACGGGAGTTCCGGTCCGGCGGCGACTGGAAGAGCAGCGACTTCATGGACATGGAGAGCGCTGTCCGCTTCGCGCCGGGGGAGACCGAGAAGGAGGTGCAGGTCTTCATCTTCGACGACGGCCATGACGAGGGTCCGGAGACCTTCGAGCTGGTGCTGACGCGCGTGCAGGGCGCGTCGGTCGCGGACGGTGTTGCGGTGGGGACGATCGTGAACTCGGACCCGATGCCGGCGGCGTGGCTGGCGCGCTTCGGGCGCACGGTGGCGGAGCAGGCGCTGGACGGCATCGCGGGGCGCATCGCGGCGCCGCGCGCGCCGGGGGTCCACGGCACCATCGCCGGGCAGGCGATCGGCTTCGGGCCGGGAGCGTCCGGCGGGCCGGGCGCGGCGAACGACACTGCGGTCGCGGGCGGCGGGACCGGGGCCGGGAACGGCGAAGTCGTCGTGGGCGGTGTCGGCTTCGCCGGCAACGGGCTGTCCAGTCTGGCCGGCGGATTCGACCCCGGCTTCGGCGCGCATGACGGCCGCTTCGGCGCCGATGGCTTCGGCAATGCCCAGGGGTTCAACAGCGGCGATGGCCAATCGCAGACCATGACGATGCAGGAGGCGCTGCTGGGGTCGAGCTTCACGGCCACGGGGGAGACGGACTCGTCCGGCGGCAGCCTGGCCTACTGGGGCCGGGCGGCGCAGGGCAGCTTCGACGGGCGCGAGGGTGCATTCTCCCTCGACGGCGATGCGACCACGGCCATGCTGGGCGCGGACTATGCGCGCGGCAACTGGCTGGCCGGGCTGGCGCTGATGCAGAGCGCCGGCGAGGGCGGCTATGCCGATACGGACCCCAGGCCCCACGACGACTCCCGCGCCCTGGCGCAGATCTGCGCGGATGCCGAAGACACGGACCCGGCGAGGCAGAAGGCCTGCCGCGGCGCGGTGCGCGAGGGCGACGGCAAGGTTGAGGCGTCGCTGACGGCGGCGGTGCCCTATGCGGCGTTGCAGGCCTCGGAGCGGCTCAAGCTCTGGGGCGCGGCGGGCTACGGCACCGGCGAGGTGACGCTCAAGCCGCAGATGGGCGGCAGCTACAAGGCGGACATCGACTGGACCATGGCGGCGCTGGGCCTGCGGGGCGACGTGATCGCGCCCGCCCCCGGATCGGGGTCCGGGGCAGGCTCCGGAGGTTCCGGTCCCGCCCTTGCGGTGACCTCAGACGCCCTGTGGGCGCGCACGTCATCGGACAAGACGCGCGATCTTGCGGCGTCGGAGTCCGACGTGACCCGGCTGCGGCTGGGGCTGGAGGGGAGCTACCGCGTCGCGCTGGAGGAAGGCGGCAGCATCACGCCGAGGCTGGAGGTGGGCGCGCGCCATGACGGGGGCGACGCCGAGACCGGGTTCGGGGTGGAGCTCGGCGGCGGCATCGCCTGGGTCGATCCTTCGCTCGGTCTCTCGCTCGACCTGTCGGGCCGCACGTTGATCGCGCACGGCAACGACGACCTGGAGGACCGGGGCTTCGCGGCGTCGCTCGCTTACGATCCGGCCCCGGCGACCAAGCGGGGTCCGTCGCTGACGCTCACCCAGTACTGGGGCGGTCAATCGCAAGGCGGCCTCGACGCGCTGTTCGCAGCGGACCCGCTGGAGGACCGCACCGGCAATGCCGAGCCAACCTCGCGCTGGGCGATGGAGGCGGCCTGGGGCCTGCCCGTCCTCGGGGGCCGCTTCACCGGCAGCCCGCATGTGGGCTTCGGGCTGGCGACGGCGGCGCGCGAGTACACCGTCGGCTGGCGGCTGACGCCGGAGGCCGCCAACGCGCCCGGCCTCTCCTTCGGCGTCAAGGCAGTGCGAAGTGAGAACGACATGGCCGAGCCCGAGCATGCGGTCGGGGTCGAGGTACGCGCCAGATGGTAAGTGTGCTGGCGGAGGAGCGACGATGCGCCGGTAAACGCAGAAGCCCGTCGGGTGATCGGTCGGGGTCCGGCATTGGAGCACTGTCATGACGAACGGGTTGCGCGAGGGCAGGTTGAGGGCCTGGCGGTGCGGGAATGCCGCTTCGGCAAGTAGTGCCAAAACGAGGCACGCCCCCATTGGCAAACGGCGTGGAGACGACGGTCACACTCTTGCCGAGCCGGGCATGAGTGCGTGCAACCGATGGCGGCGGCGCCGTCTCCATCGCCTGACCTGTCAGCCTGAGCCGTTCTGGTGGGCCGGCCTCGCCGGTCTTTTCTCGGTCCGCTCCGCGCGACGTGTCTTCCCGACACTGCTACTGTTGCCTGTACTGCTGGCGGGCCTCGCGGCGCCGGCGGCCGCGCAGGTGGTGAGCATCGCGGACAACGACGGCCTGCCGCGGCTTTCCTTTGCCGAGCGGCGGGTCGATGTCGCCGAGGGTGACAATCCGGGCGCGACGACGGATGCGGTGCTGACCGTGCAGCTGAGCGCGAAGAGCGACAAGCCGGTCACGTTCGAGTTCGCGTTGAGCGGCAAGGCGGCGGCCGGGGAGGACTACGAGGCGCCGCAGTCGACGTCGGTGACCATTCCGCCGGGCTCGACCAGCGCGGACCTGGTGTTCAAGGTGAAGGACGACCCCCGGCACGAAACCCTGGAGACCATTTTCGTCACGCTCACCGATCCGGTGAACGCGCTTGCGCCGGCGCCGGGCAATTTGGCGGTCGTGCTGATTTCGAGCGACGACGGGCCGCCGGTGCTGTCGGTGGAGACGTCTTCGGTGGTGGAGCCGCCGCTCGGCTACGGGAGGTATATGCCGTTCGCCCTCACGCTGACGCCCGCCAGCGGCCTCGATGTGGACGTGGATGTCGCCGACACCATGACGGGCACGGCCAGCAACGTCCACACGTGTTACGGATACTGCGAGGACTATGTGACCGGGCGGTCGCGCGTGCACTTCGCGCCGGGCGAGACCTACAAGGTTGTGCATTTGGGCGTCCTTAGCGACGCCCGGGACGAGGAGGACGAGACGATCGTGGTGCGGCTCTCGGCCGACTCCAAAGAGGTCACGTTCGCGGAGGGCACGCTTTCGGGGACGCGGTGGGTGCTGGAGGTCGCCGGCACGATCGAGGACGACGACACGCGCGGCATCGAGGTGACGCCCGCGTCGCTCGCCCTGGCGGCGCCGGACGGCGCGGGCTCCTACGAGGTGTCGCTGACGAGCCAGCCGACCCACATCGTGGCGCTCGAGCTGTCGAGCGGCGACCCCGCCGTGGCGACGGTCTCGCCGGCGCGCCTTACCTTCAACCCGGTAAACTGGGACAAGCCGCGGACCGTGACGGTGACGGCGGTGGATGACGAGAATGCGGGCGGTGCGCGCACCGCGACCGTCTCCCATACGGTGGTTGCCGGCACGTCGGACTATGGCGCGGTGACCGTGCCGGACGTGATCGTGACGGTGTCCGGCAACGACCCGGCGCTCCCGTCGTCTGCGGCCTCGGCCTGCGTGTCGGACGAGTTGAAGTCGACGGCGGTGCGGCTCTACAAGCGGAACCGGTGGCGGCCGCCGGATTATGCGGAGAACTGGTTCAGCGTGCTGGTGGCGTTCGGCGCGCGAACCCCGGATCAGTGGACGGCGGACGGGCGCACGATCTCGCCGATGACGTCGGCCTCGGCGCGCCAGCGCGGCTGGCGGCGCTTCGCGGCGGCGCTGGAGTGCCTTGAGGCGCCGCCGCCGGCCGTGCCGGTGGTGAGCATTGCGGGCGGACCGGCGGTGACGGAAGGCGGCACGGCGACCTTCACGCTGAGCGCGAGCCCGGCGCCGTCGACAGCCCTCTCGGTGGCCGTCGAGGTGGGCGACAGCGGCGACTTCGCGACCGACGGGCAGACCGGGGTGCGCACGGTGACCGTCGGGACGGACGGCACGGGCAGCCTCGCGGTCCCGACGGTGAACGACGGCGCCGACGAGGCGAACGGCATCATCGCTGCGGTCGTGCGGTCCGGCGCCGGCTACGCGCCCCACGACAGCGACAGATGGGCGTCGGTGGCGCTCGCCGACGATGACGACCCGCCGCCGGCGGAGCCGTTGGTGAGCATCGCGGCGGGCGCGGCGGTGACGGAGGGCGGCGCTGCGAGCTTCACGCTGAGCGCGAGCCCGGCGCCTTCGGCGCCGCTTGAGGTCGGCGTGACGGTGGCGGCGTCGGGCGCGTTCGGGGTCTCGACGGGCGCGCGGACGGTGACGGTTCCGGTGAGCGGCAGCGCGACGTTCACCGTGGCAACAGTGGACGATGCGGCGGACGAGCCGGACGGCTCGGTGACCGCGACGGTGGCGGCCGGCGCTGGCTACGCGCCGCACGGCAGCGACGGTGAAGCGGAAGTGGCGGTGCGCGACGACGACGAGCCCGCCCCCGACGTGTCGGTCTCTGCCGGCGGCGCGGTGACGGAGGGCGGTGCTGCGACGTTCACGCTGAGCGCCGCGCCCGCGCCGGCCGCGGACCTCGCGGTGACGGTCGATATCGGCGCCAGCGGCGGGGCGGTGGCCCCGTCGGCGCTGGGCGAGCGGACGGTGACGCTGCCCGGAGGCACGGGGTCGAAGACGTTCACGGTCGCGACGGTGGATGACGACGCGGACGGGCCGGGCGGTGCGGTGACGGCGACGGTGGTGGCGAAGGACGGCTACACGCCGGGCGATGCGGCTTCGGCCACGGTGGCGGTCGCGGACGACGACGCGACCGGGGTGACGCTCTCGGCGCCGTCGGGCGACCTTCCCGAGGCCACGGGGAGCAAGACCCTCACGGTGGCGCTCGGGCGCGCGCTGGTCGAGGGCGAGCGCCTGTCGGTGCCGCTCCTGTTCGGCGGTGCTGCGACGTTGGGGAACGACTACACGCTGTCGGCACCGGCCCCGAGCCCGCAGGGGGTGGCATATGCCGACCTTGCAGGACCCGGTGCCCCGACCCTGACCTTCACCGGCCCGTCGGCGGCCTCGGCGACGCTGACCCTGACGGCCGCGGCCGACAGTGCGGCGGAGGGCTCGGGCGAGACGGTGACGGTGGGGCTGGGCACGCTTGCAGCGACCGGCCTCGGCGGTGGGGCTTCGGGCTCGGGTGCCGTCAGCTTCGCCATCCTGGAGCCGCCACCGGAGGTCGCCATCGCGGCGAAGATGGCTTCGATCACGGAAGGCGCGGACGCGGCGTTCACGGTGACGGCGAGCCGGGCGGCGCAAGCGGACTTGACGATCAGGCTGGCGGTCTCGGAGGCCAATGGCTCCGACTTCGTGGCGGCCGGCAACGAGGGCGCGGCGACAGTGACGATCCCCAAGGGCGAGACCCAGGCCGCCTTCACGGTGGCGACGGTGGACGATACGGCGGACGAGCCCGACGGCAGCGTGACGGCGACCCTTGTCGGCAATGGCACAGCCTACACGGTGGCGGCGTCGCCCAGCGACGCGGCCTCGGTGGCGGTGGCGGACAACGACGCGGCATCGGCCGTGCCGGCGCTCTCGGTGGACGACGCGACGGCGCAGGAGAAAGAGCGGATGATGCGGTTCACGGTCCGGCTGTCGAAGGCCGCGGGGAAGGTGGTCTGGGTCGGCTACCGCACGCGTGAGTCGACGCCGGTCTCGGCGCGGTATGGCCGGGACTACTTCGACCTCGGCTCGAGCGTCCGCTTCGGTCCGAAGGAGACCGAGCAGGAGGTGCTGGTCTACATCTTCGACGACAGCCACGACGAGGGTTCGGAGACCTTCGAGCTGGTGCTGCAAAACCAGACCGCCGGGGTGACGGTGGCGGACGGTGTTGCGGTGGGGACGATCGTGAACTCGGACCCGATGCCGGCGGCGTGGCTGACGCGCTTCGGGCGCACGGTGGCGGAGCAGGCTCTGGACGGCATCGCGGGGCGCATGGCGGCGCCGCGCACGCCGGGCGCGCACGGCACCGTCGCCGGGCAGGCGATCAGCCTGAATCCCGGATCGGGGTCCTTCGGCTCCGGGTCCGGGGCTGGCGAGGCAGGCTCCGGCGGGCCGGGCGGGCCGGCGAACGGGATTGCCGCCATGGACAACCCGTCGCGCAGCGGCCTGTGGGCGCAATCCAGCATCGCCCGCGCCTTCGGTGCCGGCCATGACGGCTTCGCCGGCCACAGCGGCCGCTTCGGCGCGGGCGGGCTCGGCACTGCCCACGGGTTCGGCAGCAGTAGCGGTCAGTCCCGCACCATGACGGTGCAGGAGGCGTTGCTGGGGTCGAGCTTCACGGCGACGGGGGAGACGGACTCGTCCGGCGGCAGCCTGGCCTTCTGGGGCCGGGCGGCGCAGGGCAGCTTCGACGGGCGCGAGGGGGCGTTCTCCCTCGACGGCGATGCCACCACGGCGATGCTGGGCGCGGACTATGCGCGCGGCAACTGGCTGGCCGGGCTGGCGCTGATGCAGAGCGCCGGCGAGGGCGGCTACGCCGATACGGACCCCCGGCCCCACGCCGCGTCCCGCGCCCTGGCGCAGTTCTGCAAGGATGCCGAAGACACGGACCCGGCAAGGCAGAGAGCCTGCGACGGCGCGGTCCGGGAAGGCAACGGCAAGGTGGAAGCGTCGCTGACGGCGGCGGTTCCCTATGCGGCGTTGCAGGCTTCGGAGCGCCTCAAGCTCTGGGGCGCGCTCGGCTACGGCACGGGCGACGTGACGCTGAAGCCCCAGATGGGCGGCAGCTACAGGGCGGACATCGACTGGACCATGGCGGCGCTGGGCCTGCGCGGCGACGTGATCGCGCCGCCCACGGAAGGCTCCGGCCCGGCCCTGGCGGTGACCTCGGACGCCTTGTGGGCGCGCACGTCATCGGACAAGACGCGGGACCTTGCGGCGTCGGAGTCCGACGTGACCCGGCTGCGGCTGGGGCTGGAGGGGAGCTGGCGCGTCGCGCTTGAGGAAGGCGGCCACCTGACGCCGAAGCTGGAGGTCGGCGCGCGCCATGACGGGGGCGACGCCGAGACCGGGTTCGGGGTCGAGCTCGGCGGCGGCATCGCCTGGGTCGATCCGAGGCTCGGGCTCTCGCTCGACCTCTCGGGCCGCACGCTGATCGCGCACGGCAACGACGATCTCGAGGATCAAGGCTTCGCGGCCTCGCTGGCCTGGGACCCCGACCCGGCGAGCGGGCGCGGCCCGTCGCTGACGCTCACCCAGGGCTGGGGCGGTCAATCGCAAGGCGGCCTGGATGCGCTGTTCGCGCCGGACCCGCTGGAGGACCGGACGGGCAATGGCGAAGCCACGTCCCGCTGGGCGATGGAGGCGGCCTGGGGCCTGCCGGTCCTCGGCGGGCGCTTCACCGGCAGCCCGCATGCCGGGCTCGGGCTCTCCGATACCGCGCGCGACTATACGCTCGGCTGGCGACTCGCGCCGGCTGCGGACGCGAATGCGCCCGGCCTCTCCTTCGGCGTCAAGGCAGTGCGAAGTGAGAACGACATGGCCGAGCCCGAGCATGCGGTCGGGATCGAAGTACGCGCCAAGTGGTAGACTACGCGCGGCTTCGATTTGACATGGTACCTATTTAGTATCTGAAAATTGCGATCGAAGAAGAGAAGGTATAAGACAAACTTGTAATGCATTGTTCTTCAACGATTAATTGAACTGTATTTCTCTGTGTAATGTCGAGAAACGGGTTCACGACTGACTATGGTGCGGTGCATAGAGCGCGGTCTGTGCGTCAACATCGCGCCATGCAACGCACGAGCGAACCGCCCACACTCCGCACCCCACGCCGGTGCCGCCGCTTGTCCCAGGGGAATCCCACTTGTCCCACTCAATCCCACTCAATCCTGCTGATCCCACTTAAATCCCACTCATCCCGCGGTATCCCGATTAATCCCACTTAATCCCGGCAAATCCCGGATAAAATTGGTGATGCGCTCGCGTCGTATTCTTGCTCCTAAGGATGAAAGTCGCGTTGGACGCGCCGCGGGCCGCCATCGCGGCGGGAGCGTCCGCTTCAGGCCCAGGCGGCGCTCGGCTCGGCATCCGACGGTTCACTCAGCGCGGCGGCGATGTCCATCAGGCTCGCGATGTTGTGGACCGGCCGGAACTCGTCGATGTGAGGCAGGATCGTGCGCACGCCGCCGGCCTCGGGCTTGAAGCCCTCGTAGCGGAGCAGCGGGTTGAGCCAGATCAGGCGGCGGCAGGACTTGTGCAGCCGCTCCACCTCGGCCTGCAGGACGCCGAGATCGTCGCGGTCGAGCCCGTCGGTGATCAGCAGCACCAGCGCGCCCTGGGCCAGCACGCGGCGCGACCAAAAATGGTTGAAGTCCTTGAGGCAGGGACCGATTCGCGTGCCCCCGGACCAGTCGCGCACGGCCCGGCTCGAGCGGCCGACGGCCACGTCCACGTCTCGGTGCCGGAGGTGGCGCGTGATGTTGGTGAGCCGGGTGCCGAAGAGGAAGCTGTGCACCCGGTCGCGGTCGTTGGTCACGGCGTGGACGAAGTGCAGGAACATGCGCGAGTAGCGGCTCATGGAGCCCGACACGTCGCAGAGCACCACCAGCGCCGGCAGCCGCTCGGCGCGCGAGCGGCGCTTGAGCGGCATCATATCGCCGCTGGAGCGCAGGCTCGCGCGGAGCGTGGCGCGCATGTCGATGCGCCGGCCCAGCGGATCGGGCCGGAAGCGCCGCGTCGGCACCGGCTTGATCGGCAGGCGAAGCGCCGCGATCGCCCGCTTGGCCTCGGCCAGCTCGTCCGCCGACATGTCCTCGAAGTCCATCTCCTGCAGCACCTCCTGGGGCGAGAAGGTGAGCACCGCGTCGAGCTCAATCTCGACGTTTTCCTCTTTTTCCTCTTCCTCCGGCAGGCGCGGCGTGATGGCCTCGCTGGCCCGGCGGCTCGCCGGCGGCGCCTCCGGCTGGGGCAGCCTGTCGGTCCCCATGACCGGCCCCTGGACCGCGCTCTCCATGCGGATTTCGCGCCAGAACAGCCGAAACGCCTGGTCGAAGAGATCGTGCTGATCGCGTCGCTCGACCAGCACCGCGTGGAGCGCCCAATAAAGATCGCTGCGGCGGGTGGGGTCGACCGCCTCGACGGCGCGCACCGCTTCGACGGTCTTGCCGGGCCCCGCCGGCAGGCCGGCGCCGCGCAGGCCGCGCACGAAGTGCATGACGTTGTACGCGAGCGTGCCTCCCGCCTCGGACTCGAGCGTCTGCTGCCAGACACTCACAGGCGCTGCCCCGGCTGGATGGGCCCCGCTGGGGCGCGGCCACTGGCCTCCGCGAGGCCCCGCTGATAGGCCAGAAGACGCTCGAGGTTTGCCCGGATGGTCTCGGGGTCGAGCTCGATCTGATTGAGTTGAACCACGGCGCTCGACCAGGCGATCACCTCGCCGAGCGCCGGCACCGTGGCGAGATCGGCCTTCTGCATGCGCTCGATGAAGGCGGCGATGTTGTCGCTCAAGCGTTGCTCGATCCCCGGCAGGCGCGCGCGCAGGATCGCCTTCTCCTGCGCTGCGTCGGGATAGTCGACCCAGTGGTAGAGGCAGCGCCGCTTGAGCGCGTCGTGTACCTCGCGCGTGCGATTCGAGGTGATGACCACCACGGGCCGCTCGGCCGCCGTCACCGTGCCCACCTCGGGCACGCTCACCTGAAACTCGGAGAGCACCTCCAGCAGGTAGGCCTCGAAGGGTGCATCGGCCCGGTCGATCTCGTCGATCAGCAGAACCGGGGGTCCGAGGGGATCGGGCTCGAGCGCCGTGAGAAGCGGGCGCTTGACCAGGAAGCGCTCGCCGAAAATGTCCTCTGCCAGCGCGTCACGCTCGGTCCCGCCACGCTCGGCGAGGCGAATCGCGAGCATCTGGGCTGCGTAGTTCCACTCGTAGACGGCGGCGGCCGAGTCGAGGCCCTCGTGGCACTGCAGGCGCAGCAGTCGACGGCCAAGCGTTTCGGCAAGGGTCGCGGCGAGCTGGGTCTTGCCGCAGCCGGCCTCGCCCTCCAGCAGCAGCGGGCGACCGAGGGCGAAGCTCAGGTAGAGGGTCTTGACCAGCGCGCCGTCCGCGACGTAGCGCCCCTCCTCGAGGAGCGCCCGCGTCTCGGCTTCGCTGCCCGGCAGCGCCCGCACCATGTGATCGGCCATGGAACGTTCTTACTCATATCCGGCCGGTACCGAAAGGCGGGGCGGCTACCGTCATGCCGCCCTTGCCCGGCCGTGCGATGTCCGGTTGCATGTGCGCCGGCAGGAAAACGGCTCAGGACGGGGATTGAGATGACCGAAAAGTATGCAAAAGGCTTCCCGGTTTCGTGGGATCAGCTACATCGGGACGCGCGCGCGCTCGCCTGGCGGCTGGCTGAGCTGGGCCCCTGGCGGAGCATCGTCGCGGTCACCCGTGGCGGCCTGGTGCCGGCGACGGTTGTCGCGCGCGAGTTGGACATTCGCTTGATCGACACCGTGTGCATCTCCTCCTACGACCACCAGGACCAGCGCTCCGCGCAGGTCCTGAAGCCGGTGGCGGGCGACGGCGAGGGCGTGCTGATCATCGACGATCTCGCCGATACCGGGGCCACGGCGCGTATCGTCCGCGAGATGCTGCCGAAGGCCCACTTCGCCTGCGTCTACACCAAGCCGGCCGGGCGGGGCGAGGCGCATACCTTCGTGACCGAGGTGAGTCAGGACACTTGGATCTTCTTCCCCTGGGACACTGACCTGCAATTCGTGCCGCCGATTGCCGAGCGTGAGGCGGTCGGCGAGAAGCGGGGAGCGGCATGACCGCAACCCGCCTGCCGTTGCCCAGCGTGGACGGGCTGTCGGCGAACCAGCGCCGCGTCTACGACGCGATTGCGAGCGGGCCGCGCGGCACGGTGCCCGCGCTCTTCATGGCGTTCATGCACAATGCCGAGCTCGCGGACCGTGTGCAGGCGCTGGGCGCCCTCCTCCGCTACGACACCGGCCTGGAGCCGCGCTTGAGCGAGCTCGCGATCCTCGCGGTGGCCCGCCACTGGTCGTGCCAGTACGAGTGGCATTGGCATGCGCCCGAGGCCGCGCGCGCGGGCCTGCCGGACGCGGTGATCGAGGCGATCAAGCAGCGGCGCCCGCCGCCGCTCTCGGCAGAGGACGAGGTGACGGTCTACGACTTCACCTGCGAGCTGCAAATGAACCGCGCCGTGAGCGACGAGACCTACGACAACGCGCTCCGGTTGTTGGGTCCGGCCGGCGTGGTCGAGCTCACGGCGCTCAACGGCTACTACGCGATGATCGCCATGACGCTGAACGAGCACCGCGTCCCTCTCCCGGACGGAGCCGCGCCGCAGCTTCCGGTCTAGGGCCTCGGCGCCACCGGAACACCTAAACGCAATATTTTGGGATTTTCTCTCTCGCCATCGCAGCTTATTGTGGTTAGCGTCACATGTGGTAGGCAATGGTGCGTACCGCGTGTGCCGGCACTACAGCGGGACGATGGGATGGCGGTGTCGCTTGTGGAATCGGGGCGCCTTTCGAGCGACGCGCTCGATGCCGTCGAGCGGGTGATGATGGCGAGCCGGCTCTCGTTCGAGCGCATGGGCGACGAGGACATCACCGGCTCGCTCGCCGGCGGCTGGTGCGATTACCAGCTCTGGTTCGCCTACCGCGCCGATCTCGACGTCCTGCACTTCGCCAGCGGCTTCGACATGAGCGTTCCCGACGAGCGCCGGCCAACGGTCGACGCCCTGGTCAGCCTGATCAACGAGAGCCTGTGGGTCGGCCACTTCGACCTCTGGGCCGAGGAGGGCCGACCGACGTGGCGCCACGCGCTCCTGCTGCGCGGCACCCAGGGCGTGGAAGATCCCCAGATCGTCGATCTCGTGACGCTCGGGGTCGGTGAGTGCGAGCGCTTCTATCCGGCCTTTGAGCAAGTAATCCTGGCCGGCCTCGAGCCCGAGACCGCCTTTCAGGCGGCGCTCATGGAACCGCGCGGGAGCGCCTGATGACGGTGTCTACCGGCCCGATCGTCCTGGTAGGCGGCGGAAGGATGGGCGGCGCGCTCGCGGCCGGGTGGCTGCGCGGGCCGCTGGACGCAGCGCAGCTCACCGTCGTCGAGCCGGACGACCAAGTGGCCGCGCGCCTCGCCCCGCTCGGGGCAGAACGCGTGCAGGAGCCCGCTGACCTGCCCCACACGCTCAATCCCGCAGCGATCGTCTTCGCCGTCAAGCCGCAGGTGATGGCAGAGGTCGTACCGCACTACGCGGGCTTAGGGGGGCCCGAGTGCGTGCATCTCTCCATCGCAGCCGGCTGGCCCGTCGCCTTGCTGGAGCGGGACCTCGGCGATGTCGCCATCGTCCGCGCCATGCCCAACACGCCGGCCGCCATCGGTGAGGGCATGACCGTCGCCTGGGCCAATTCGGTCGCTAGCTGGGATCAGAAGGTGCTCTGCGAGGGGCTGCTGGGGGCGGTGGGCGCCGTCGCCTGGATCGACGACGAGTATCACATGGATGCGGTGACGGCGGTCTCCGGCAGTGGGCCAGCTTACGTCTTCCTGCTCGCGGAATGTCTGGCCGAGGCCGCCGTCGACGCCGGGCTGCCGGCGGACCTCGCGCGCTTGCTGGCCGAGCGCACGGTGAGCGGCGCCGGTGCCCTGCTGGCTCAGGCGGAAGACGATGCTGCCCAGCTTCGGCGCAACGTGACCAGCCCCGGCGGCACCACCGAAGCCGCGCTCGCGGTCCTGATGGCGGCGGATGGGCTCAGCCCGCTCATGACCCGCGCGGTTCGCGCCGCCACCGAACGCGGGCGCGCCCTCGCCCCGTCGTAACCGGCCCGTCGCAGACGCGTTGACCCCCGGATTTCGGGCGTCCTACACTTCAGGCACTGGCGACGGCGACGAGGCCCAAAACCATGCCGAGGAAAACTGCAGCAGGGGCCGGCAAGCGCAAGGACGCACGCCAGGCCATTATCGAGAGCGCACTGACACTGGCCGCGAGCCGTGGCTGGGCACGAGTCGGGCTTGGCGACATCGCCGAGGCGGCCGGCGTCTCGCTTGCGGAATTGCGCGCAGAGTTTTCCTCCAAGGCCGCGATCGTCGCGGCCTACTTTGCCAACATCGACCGCGAGGTGCTGGCAGCGCGGGATCCGGAGATGGCCGGCCGGCCGGCCACCGAGCGCCTGTTCGATGTCCTCATGAAGCGCTTTGATCTGCTGAATGCCCATAGGGAAGGGGCCGTTGCAATCGTGCGGAGCACCCCGCCGGACCTGGAAGCGATGCTGTGCGCGTCGCTGGCGCTGCGGCGCTCGATGCGCTGGATGCTCGAAGCCGCCGATTTGAGCAGCGCCGGTCTGCGAGGCCAACTGCGAGCCAAGGCGCTGTGTGCGCTCTACCTCTCCATGCTCCGGGTCTGGCTCCACGACGACAGCGAGGACATGGCGCGCACCATGGCCGTGCTCGACCGCAGGCTCAAGCGCCTCGACCGCATGACGCGCTCGCTCTGCCGTCTCGCGCCGAGCCGCGAGTGGCGCGACACCCAGGCCGCAGGAGCCGGGTAAGTCTGTAAGTTAGACCGGCAGGCGTAGCTCGGCGCGAAGGCCGCCGAGCGAGGCGCCGCTCATGCGGATGTCGCCCCCGTGCCCGCGGGCGACGTCGCGCGCAATCGCAAGCCCGAGGCCGGCACCGCCCGTGCGTGGATTGCGTGCGTCATCGAGCCGGAAGAATGGCTTGAATACCTCTTCCCGCTGGTCTTCGGGAATGCCCGGCCCGTCGTCCTCGACCGCGACCGAGACGATGTCGTCCCGGCGAACGGCGCTGATCGCGACCTCCTTGCCGTGATGCACGGCGTTCTCGATCAGGTTGGTGAGGCAGCGGCGGATGGCGTTCGGCCGGAGCGCCATGACCAGGGGCCGCTCGACCTCGAGAGTGATCGCGCTGCCCTTGCTGCGGGCATCGGCGGTGACATCGGCGATGATCTCTGCGAGATCGGTGCTGACCGGCGCCTCCCCGCCCTGGCCGCGGGCGAAGGCCATGTATTCGTCGATCATGTGCTCCATGAGCAGCAGGTCCTGCTCGGATTCGCCGAATTCGGCCCGCGAATTCGGATGCGCGTCAGCCAACATGGCGAGCTGCAGCCTGACGCGGGTCAGCGGAGTCCGAAGATCGTGAGACACCCCGGCCAGCATCTCGGTGCGCTGCGTGATCTGACGCTGAATGCGCCCTTGCATCTCCAGGAAGGCGGCGCCCGCAAGGCGAACCTCGGCGGCGCCCGAGGGCTTGAGGTCGGTCACGGGCCTACCCTTGCCCAGCGCGTCGGCCGCGGCCGCCAGCCGCCTGATCGGACGAACCTGGTTGCGCAGAAACAAGACGGCGATCGTCGTCACCACGAGCGCCATCCCTGCCATCCAAAGGAAGGGCAGGACGGTGGTTGATTCCCGCAAGCGCCGGGTCGTCGTCAGCAGGGTCAAAACACCGTCCGACCGCTGCACCCGAATGGTCATTCCCTTGTCGGGCAAGGTGCTGTCGAGATGGTAGGGAGCCCCGATGCGCCGGTCGAGCTGCCGGTGCAGCATTTCGTAAGAGATGCCACCGCTCTGCGGCGGAGCCTCGTCGGGCAGCACCGCGCCATCCTCGAAGACGACCCCGAACTGCATCTCTCGCCGGGCGATTTCGTCGATCCGGGCCCGCTCTGCGGGGTCGGTCACGCCTTCCGACATACGCATGATGGAGAGGACATCGCCGCTGATATCCAGCGCTAGCTGGTTGCTCACCGTATCCCAGTGTCGCTCGAAGAAGATGTAGACCACCGTCGCCTGAACCAGAATCAGCGGGATGAGCATGATCAGGAATGCCCGCCAGAAAAGGCCGCGCGGCATGAATGTCCGTAGCAGGTTCACGGCGAACGCTCCCCCGGCGGACGCCGCGACTCAATCGGTTCGCAGCACATAGCCCCGGCCCCAGACGGTCTGCAGGTAACGCGGATTCTGGGGCTCCGGCTCGATCTTGCGCCTCAGCCGGGCGATTTGCACGTCGATCGCGCGGCGCGAGGCGCCGCCGCCGAGATGCTCGCTGAGCGCGTGCCGGCTCATCGTTTCTCCCGGATTGGCAGCGAAGACGCGGAGGAGGTCGGCCTCCGCCGTGGTCAGCCGTACCGGCTCGTCGCCCCGCAGGAGCTGATCCCGCGCCGGAAAATAGCGGACTTCCCCCATCACGACGCAGGTCTCGGGCGTCGCAGGGGGCGCAGCCGCGGTGCGCCGCAGGATGGTGGCGACGCGCAGCAGCAGCTCGCGTGGCTCGAAGGGCTTGGTCAGATAGTCGTCGGCGCCGCTCTCCAGTCCCGCGATGCGGTCTTCCGGCTCGGTCATGGCCGTGAGCAGCAGGACCGGAACCGCGTCCGAGCGACGCAGCCCGCGCGTGAATTCGACGCCCGACTCGCCCGGCATCATCACGTCGAGAACGATCAGGTCGAACGTCATGCCATCGAGCTTGGCCCACGCCTCCGCTGCCGAGTTCGCGGTGGAGACGTGATAGCCGTTGTCACGCAGGTAGCGGCCGAGCAGCGTGCGTATGCGGTCGTCGTCGTCCACCACCAGGATGTGCTCTGCCTCGGCCGGAGGCGCCTCCCGGTGGGCAGTGTCGGCCGCAGGGCCCTCGCCATTCATCGACGCATCGTCCCCCGACGAAGAGGCCGATTTGACACGCCAGCCTCAGGGCCGGTCGAAGCGGCGCCGGTCAGCCTCGTCGATGATTCCCATCAACACCTCCCGATATCCCTCCACGGCGACGCCGCCCGCGCTGCGGTAAGCCTTGGCGATGCGGGCCCGCTGGGTCGCGGATAGGCGGCTCTCCAGACTCCGGCCTTTCGCCGTGAGGGCGAGCAACCGGCGGCGCCCGTCGGCGGGGTCCTGGCGGGTCGTCACGAACCCCTCCTTCACCAGCCGGCCGAGCACCCGGGACAAGCTCTGCTTGGTGATCCTCAGAATTTCCAGTAATGCCGTGACCGAGATGTCCGGATTGCGGCCGACGAAATAGACGACCCGGTGATGTGCGCGCCCGAAGCCGTAGGACGCGAGGATCGCATCGCATTCGGTCGTAAAATCCCGATAGGCGAAGAATAGCAGCTCCATCGCCTCGTGAAGCTGGTCTTCACGCAGATAGAGGGGATTCGGCCCGGCCTTTATGTCAGTCACGTTGACTTATATGCAGGCCGATGATAGGGAGCGCAACAGCTTTCTGACCACCCGCCGACCATCCGTGAGCGCCATGGCCGACCTCATCCCCTACGACGATCGCGACGGAGACATCTGGTACAACGGCGCGCTGGTGCCGTGGCGCGACGCGAAGCTGCACGTGCTGAGCCACGGCCTGCACTATGCGAGCTGCGTGTTCGAAGGTGAACGGGTCTACGACGGCCGCATCTTCAAGGTGGAGGAGCACACCCAGCGCCTCCTGGATTCCGCCGACGCGCTGGGTTTCGAGATCCCCTATAGCTGCGAGACGCTGGTGGAGGCCTCCAAGCTGGTCGTCGAAAGGCTCGGCATCGGCGACGGCTACGTGCGGCCAGTGGCTTGGCGCGGCGCCGAAATGATGGGCGTTTCGGCGCAGCACAACACGATACACGTGGCCATCGCCGCCTGGGCGTGGCCGGCCTACTTCGGCGAAGATGCGGTCACGAGAGGCATCAAGCTGAAGACCGCGCGCTGGCGCAGGCCGGCGCCGGATACCGCACCGGTGAAGGCGAAATGCGCCGGGCTCTACATGATCTGCACCCTCAGCAAGCACGAAGCCGAGCGGGAGGGTTGCCACGACGCGCTGATGCTCGACTGGCGCGGACACGTCTCTGAAGCCACGGGCGCCAACATCTTCCTCGTCCAGGACGGGGTCATTCACACGCCGACGCCGGAATGCTTTCTCGACGGCATCACCCGGCGCACGGTCATCGAGCTGGCAGAAAAGCGCGGTTACGAGGTGGTGGAACGCACCGTCATGCCCGAGGAGATCCCTAAGAGCGACGAGATTTTCCTCACCGGCACCGCCGCCGAGGTCACGCCGGTCGGCGCGATCGACGAGCACAACTTCCAGGTAGGGCCGGTGACGCGCACTCTGATGGCGGACTACGCGACGAGGGTGCGCGCACAGGACTAGGAGTGCGCAGCATCATTGTCTGAGGGCGCGGGTTTCCCGCAAATTTCCTGACACGTCATTTCGGCTTGGAGGTTGGGCCCCTCACTTCAATTGTTTTCCATCACGTCCCTGGGCTCGCTCGGTTCTGCGGTGAGAGGAATCATAAGGGCTGCGGAAACGACCAGCGCGAGCCACCAGTTTTGCCAAGCGCCATGCGAAACGGAGCCTATGACCATTATGGCGGCGAATTGGGCCTGCCCGAATATCCGTGTGAGGTCGGATACCCGGTCTAAACGCATCACGACGAGCCACAGTAACGCGAGCGCGATAACGGCGCCGACGGCGCCGAGTTCGAGCATGACCTGCAGCGGCGCGCTATGGGGGTGCAGGGCCGCGATGTCGCGACCGGTGTCGCTAGGTGCGGGGAACAACGATCCCATGTGACGGGAACCGTCGAAGCCCCACCCGAACACGGGTTGCTCTGCGATACGCTGGACGGAGAAGTCCCAAATCTCGACGCGGTGCTGGGCCGATGCGGGCAGCCAGTCCGCCCGGTGCCACCCATGATTGTGCAATTCCAGAGCTACGAAAGGCATTGCGACAAACGCCAAAACAGTTGCCGCAATGGTGATCGTCCGGGCGGCCCTGCAATGAATGACCGCCAACAGTACGACCGCGACGCCCGCGGCGAAACCGAGCGTCGCTGACGCGCTTTCCAGAAACAGGGAAGCGGTTCCGAGCAAAACGGGAACTAAGAGGGCTTTCCAGCCAAGTCTGCCCTTCCAGAGATAGGCGGTCACCGGCCAGACAATCATCGCTATCGCAACAGCGCCACGATTGAACCAGACCGCCTCTTTGCCGGGTTCCGCCGTCTTGAATAATCGAAGCACCGGATAGTCGAGCGCCGTCTCCACGGCCACGAAAGCGAGGCCCAGACCCAACCCGACGACCAGCCATCGGCCGATCTCTCTCCTCGCCGCTTCGTCCAATGCGGCCGCTACAGGGAACAGCACCATGCCGGCCGCGAGGATCACGGTGATGCGGAGCAAGAGCCCAAGAGAGCGTGCGGTGTCGACACTCCAGGCTGAAGCGATCGCGCACCACGCGACGAATAGCGCAAGAGCAATCGCAATCCTCAAATCTGGAACCGGGATTCGCCTGTTCGCCCACCAATGGGTCGGAACGGCGAGGGCCGCCGCGAGCAGCAAGAGCACCACGGTGCCCTTGGGCGCCACGACGCTGACGATCGGCAACATCAAGGCAAACGCGCATAAGATCGCGGTCAAGAGTCGCCTCGGCCTGCTCAAGCCCCGCGCTTCACCGTGGTCGTCGCCTCTGCTCAATGCAGGCTGGGGCAATTCAGGCCTCTCAGTTTTGTCAGGCTCGGGAGGCTATCCGCTCGGCGGCGGCGATGACGTCGACAACCGGTAGGTCCGCGAGCGGCATACAGCGCAGGATTTCGACTGACTCTCCGCGCGGCCCGTATTGGATGGGGTCGGAGGCGGCGCCGAACAGCGCGACGGTGGGGCAGCCGACCGCGGCGGCGATATGGATGGGACCTGTGTCGTTGCCCACGGCGCACGCCGCGCGCCGCGCCAAGGCCGCAATCTGACCCAGGCTGGTGCGACTGCCCAGGCTGATCGCGCCGGGTGCGAGCCACGAGATTTCGTCCAGGACCGACGCCTCGGCTGCCGCGCCGATCAGAACCGGAGACGTGCCGCGTGCGGACAGGAGCTGCGCAAGGTGGGCAAAGCGCTTGAGCGGCCAGCGCTTTTCCGGCCGGTGTGCCGACCCCCCCGGCACGATCAGCGAGAAGGCGCCGGGTGGCACCATTCCGTCGATATCGTCGTGGAGCCAGTCGAGGTTGGGTGACGGCACGTTCTCGATGCCGGCAACGCCGAGCTGTTCCGCCTGACGCTCCAGCGTGTGCATGAACGGCCGTTGGGGATTGCGATGCGGATGCGAGCAGCCAGCGGCGATCCCCGACCATTCGGGCCGGCTTCGGCGCGGCAGCATGCGAAAGTAATGCCCGGTGCGGCTCGATGTCTGGAGGTCGTAGACGCGCAGGAACTCACCTTCGATCAGGCGTCTGCGTAACCTGATCCACGCCAGGGGATCCGCCAGAATGCTCGGACGTTCGTCCGTCCATACTTCGTCGAACCAGCCGCAACGTCCGCCCAACTCGGCGAATGCCGGCGTTGTCAGCAGGGTGATGCGTGCAGACGGATGATGGCGGCGGATCGCTGCGAAGCACCCGGTGGCGAGGACCCAATCCCCGAGCGCGCCGTGCTTGATAACCAAAATTCGCTCAACAACCGACATGAGAACTGGGGTGCTAACTGTGACGAGCAGGCGTTTCGTTGTTTGAGGGTTCGGTAGCCGGATTATGACCCGCTGTGCCAGCGCTCGGCAGCCCGGTCGTCGGCAGCGCGTGCCTCGACCCAGCGCTCGCCGTCGGCGGTCTCCTCGCGCTTCCAGAACGGCGCCTTGGTCTTGAGCCAGTCGATGAGGAAGGCGCAGGCATCGAGCGCTGCGCGGCGATGTGCCGCCGCAGTCACCACGAGCACAATCCGGTCGCCGGGCTCGAGTCGACCGTAGCGGTGGACGATCAGCGACGCGGTGAGGTTCCAGCGCCGGCACGCCTCAGCCTCGATGTCCGCGAGCTGCTTCTCTGTCATTGACGGGTAGTGCTCCAGCGTCATCGCGGTGACCGTGTCGCCGGGGTCCTTGCCCGCGTCGGCGCGGGTGATGCCGACGAACGATGCAACGGCACCAATATCGTCCCTGCCGCCCGCGAGCGCCTCGATCTCGGCGCCGATGTCGAAGTCCTCGCGCTGGACGCGGATCACGGCCGACCTCCGCCCGTCACCGGCGGGAACAGCGCGACCTCGTCGTCATCGGCAACGGCGCGATCTGGTGTGGCGAACTCCTGATTGACCGCGACGCGGATGACTGAGAGGTCTTCGAGCGCGCTGGCATAGCCGCTGCCGCGGCTCCGCAGCCAGTCGAGCAACGCCGCCACGGTCTGCACATCGGCGGGAAGCGCGATCTCTTCCGTATCGAGGCCGATCCGCTCCCGCACCCAGGCGAAATAGAGCAGCGTCATCGGTACATCTCGTTGAACGGGAGAAAGTCCACCATCGTGCCCGCGCTAAGCGAGGTGAGGTCTTCCGGCAGCTCGATCAACCCGTCGGCGAAGACAGCCGACGTGAGTATCCCGGCGCCGTCTCGGGCGAACTTCTCCGCCCCGAGGGTGCCGTCCGGCTGCGTCGAGAGCCGCGCTCGCAGCCATTCTCGCCGCCCCCGCTTCTTCTTGTAATCGAACCCCGCCGGCACCCGATAGTGCGCGGGCTCCACCTCGGTGCAGCCGCCGAGGCGCAGGATCAGCGGGCGCGCGAAGCGCAGGAAAGTGACCATGACGGCTACCGGGTTGCCGGGCAGTCCGATGAAGGGCACGCGCCCGACCTGGCCCAAGGCGATGGGCCGCCCCGGCCGGATGGCGAGGCGCCAGAAGTGAAGATGGCCGAGGGCCTCCACCGCAGCCTTCACGTGGTCCTCGTCGCCGGTCGACATCCCGCCGGAGGTCAGCAGCAGGTCGTGGTCGCGGCTCCGCTCGGCCAGCGCGTCGGTGATCGCGTCAAGCCTGTCGGGCAGGATGCCCATGTCGGTGACGGCGCAGCCTAGCCGCTCCGCGAGGCCGGCGATGACGTAGCGGTTGGAGTCGTAGATGCCGCCCTCGCCGAGCGCCGCGCCCGGCTCATAGACCTCGTCGCCGGTGGAGAAGATCGCCACCCTGAGCCGCCGGAAGACCGTGAGCTCGGTGCGTCCGATGGAGGCGGCGAGGCCCACGTCCTGCGGCCTGAGCGCTCGGCCTGCGGTGAGGATGGTCGTGCCGGGCGCGATGTCCTCCCCTGCGTTCCGCCGGTTGGCGCCGCGCTTGATGCCGGGCGGCACGATGACCGCATCGCCGTCCACGCGGCAGTCCTCCTGCATCAACACGGTATCGGGACCAGGCGGCATCGGTGCGCCGGTGAAGACCCGGATCGCCTCGCCCCTCTCGGCGGGTCGTCCAAGGGGGTGCCCGGCCGCAACCCGCCCGGTGCAGGGCAGGCGCGTGTCGTCTGCGGCATTGAGATCGTCGAAGAAGACCGCGTAGCCGTCGACGGCGGCATTGTCGTGCGGAGGCACCGCGCGTTCGGAGATCACGGTCTCCGCCAGGATGCGCCCGTTCGCCGCCTTCAGGCCCACGGTCTCGGTCTCTGCGATGGGGTGGACGACGCTCTCGAGCTGCGCGAGCGCGTCCGCCGCTGGAGTCAGTGCACCGCCGAATGCGAAGCAGTCGTCGCTAAGCTGTGCCATGGGCCAACATCGGTTCGTCGCTCTCCGCGGCGCCGCAGTGCGACACCACGAACGAGGCGATTGCCGCCACGTCGTCGATGTCGAATACCGGCACCGCGCGCCCGAGAGTGGCCGCCTCCGGCACGGGCCGGTCGCTGGCGATGGCGACGACAGTGGGGTCCGCAGCCGCAAGGAGCGGTTCATCGCCCGCGCCGCGGCGCACCTCGATCTTGTCGTGGCCGCCCCGCTTGTAGCCCTCGATCAGCACGAGGTCGGCCGGCTCCAATTGCTCGAGCAGTCGGTCCAGGGGCGGCTCGCCGTCGTCGCCCGTTTCGCGGAGATGGGCGAAGCGATCCAGCCCCGCCAGCACGATGTCGCGGGCGCCGGCCGCACGCCACGCCCGTGCGGGATGTCCCTCGGGCAGCAGATCGAAGCCGTGGTGGGCATGCTTCACGGTGGCGACGCGCAGGCCCCGTGCGCGCAGCTGCGGCAGCAGCCGGCACACCAGTGTGGTCTTGCCGCTGTCGCTCAGCCCCGTGACCCCGAACCGGCGCACCTACTCCTCCTGCTTGGGGCGCGCGGCTCGCAGGCCGCGCACGCTTGCCCGAACATAGCCGATCGCGCTGGCCCAGGTCAGTACCACTGCGAGCCACAGCAACCCTTCGCCGGCGTGGGTAAGCCCGGTGCCTGTGGCCTCGGTGAGCCAGGGCGCGATGGCCGGCGCCAGCAGCAGCAGGGCGATGGCGACCATCTGCGCGGCGGTCTTCCACTTGGCCAACGGCTGGACCGGGAGCGCCACCTTGCCGGCGAGCGCCTCCCGAAGTCCGGAAATCAGGAGTTCGCGTGCGAGGATCGCCACCACGGCGATCACCGGCGCGCGGCCGTCGGTGGCGAGCATGACCAGCGCCGCCGCCACCAGGAGCTTGTCGGCGATGGGATCGAGGATGCGCCCCAATAGCGAATGCTGATCGAGTCTGCGTGCCAGCCAGCCGTCGAAAAAGTCGCTAAGCGCCGCCGCGGCGAAGACCGCGAAGCCGAGCCAGAGCCCGCTCGCGCCGGCAATGAAGAACGATCCGACGAGCACTGGGACCATGACGATGCGAAGCCCCGTGACCGCGTTGGGCCAGCTCGCTACACGCATCAGATCGGCCTCCGGCACGGGCTCCAGCGCCCCGGCGCCCTCAGCGATCGGCGCGGAAGTGGTCATGGATCGCGCGCGCGACCGTGCCCGATATGCCGTCCACGGTCTCGAGATCAGCGAGGCCCGCCTGGCTCACGCCCCGTGCCGAGCCGAAGCGGTGGAGCAGCGCCTTCTTGCGCCGGGGGCCGATGCCCGGAATCTCGTCAAGCGCCGACCGGACGCGCGCCTTGGCGCGCTTGGCACGATGGGTGCCGATGGCGAAGCGATGCGCCTCGTCCCGCAGGCGTTGCAGGAAGTAGAGCAGCGGGTCGCGCGTGCCGAGCGAGATTGGCGGCCTGTCGGGCAGGAAGATGCGCTCACGGCCGGCGTTGCGATCCGGCCCCTTTGCGATGGCCGCGACGGCGAGGTCGGCGATGCCGAGATCGGCGAACACCCGCCGCGCCTCGCTCAGCTGTCCCACGCCGCCGTCGATCAGCACCAGGTCCGGCCACGACTCGCCGGCACGGCCGGGGTCCTCCTTGATCAGGCGGGAGAAGCGGCGGGTTAGCACTTCCCGCATCATGGCATAGTCATCGCCGGGCGCAGCCGGGTCCGGTGCCGCCGCAGACCGGATCGTGAACTTGCGATAGCCGTTCTTGATGAAGCCCTCTGGCCCCGCGACGATCAGGCTGCCGACCGCATCGGTGCCCGAGATGTGGCTGTTGTCGTAGACCTCGATTCGGTCGGGGGTGCCCTCCAGCCCGAACTTCTGAGCCAGGGCCTCCAGCAGGCGCCGCTGCGCCGTGCTCTCGCCGAGCCTGCGGGCAAGCGCCTCCCGCGCGTTGCGCTCGGCGTCCTCGACCAGCTTGCGCTTTTCGCCGCGCTGCGGGCGATGCAGCCTCACTCGCCGCTCCGCCTTGAGCGTGAGCGCCTCGGCGAGCAGCGGAGCCTCCGCCAGCGGCCGGTTCACCAGGACCAGCGGCGGCGCCTCCCGCGCGCTGTAGAATTGCCCGATGAAGGCGCGGAGGATCGCCTCGGCCGGCTCATCCGCCGCGTGGCGCGGGAAGAACGCCCGGTTGCCGTAATTCTGCCCGGAGCGGAAGAAAAAGACCTGCACACAGGCCTGGCCCGCCTCGTCGTGGATGGCGACGACATCGGCATCGCCCATGGAGGGCAGGTTGATGCCCTGGCGCATCTGGATGTGGGCAAGGGCCTTGATGCGGTCGCGGTAGGCTGCGGCCGTCTCGAATTCCAGCGCATCGCTCGCGGCGGTCATCCGCTGCGTGAGGCGGTGCTGAACCTCCCGGCTGCGTCCGGCGAGGAAGGCCCGCGCCTCCTCCACCAGCCCGTCGTAGTCAACCTTGCTGATGCGGCCGACGCAGGGCGCGGTGCAGCGCTTGATCTGGTACTGCAGGCAGGGCCGGGTGCGGCTCTCCAGCACCGAATCCGAGCACGAGCGCAACGGGAACGCGCGTTGCAGCGCGTTGATCGTGAGGTCCACCGCGCCAGCCGAGGCGAACGGGCCGAAGTAGTCCCCTTCCCCGCTCTTGGCACCCCGGTATTTCGTGATCTGCGGCCAGTTGTGGCCCCGGCGGAGCAGGATGTAGGGGAACGACTTGTCGTCCCGGAGCAGGATGTTGTAGTGCGGCTTGAGCCGCTTGATCAGGTTGCTTTCGAGTAGGAGCGCCTCGACCTCGCCTTCGGTGGTGATTACCTCGACCGAGGCCGTGGCGGCGATCATGCGCTGCAGGCGGACGGAGAGCGTGCGGACGTTGACGTAGGTCGCGACCCGCTTCTTCAGGCTCTTGGCCTTGCCGACGTAGAGCGGCTTCTCGTGCCGGTCGCGCATGCAGTAGACGCCGGCGCCTGCCGGCATCGTCCCCAGCGCCGCGCGCAACGCCACGACGCCGCGCTCCAGCGAGACGCCGGGGTCGGCGAGCGCCGCCGCATCGTCCGTGACGGACGTGGTCGGCCGCTCGATCTGCACGTCCACCATCGCGTCGTCCGCCTGGTGCGCCGCTAGGCTTGAGAGATAGTCCCTGCCCCTTAGCCCGTCAACGCGCGAACCAGGGCAACCGCAGATCACGACGCATGAATCGATTACCCAATCCGTTCGAAACACCGGTCAAAGCGCGCTATGATTTGCGAACCGGTCGGCGCACCGCGCCATCGCTGGAGCGTGCGGCCGCAACCCTCGGACAGGGAGGCACGCATCATGAGAAGGAATTGGCGAGTTACACTTGTCGCGGCTGCCGCTGCGCTTTGTTTTGGGCTCGCGCCGGACGCCAAGGCCGACGGCCACGAGGTGAAGGTCGGCGTCATTCTCGGCTTCACCGGGCCGATCGAGTCGCTGACGCCCCCCATGGGGGATTCGGCCGAGCTGGCCATGAAGGAAGTGTCGGATTCAGGCGCCTTCCTCGGCGGCAAGGTGATGGTTCCGGTCAGAGGCGATTCGACCTGCATCGACGCCGCCGCCGCGACCGCTGCGGCGGAGCGCCTGGTCACCTCTGACGGTGTCGCCGCGATCTTCGGTGCCGACTGCTCGGGCGTCACCATCGCCATCACCAACAACGTCGCGGTGCCGAACGGCGTGGTCATCATCTCGCCGTCGGCGACCTCGCCGGCGCTGACCACGATCGAAGACAACGGCCTCTTCTTCCGCACCGCGCCGTCGGATGCGCGGCAGGGGCAGGTGCTCGCCGAGGTCCTGATCGAGCGGGGCATCAACAGCGTCGCGGTCACCTACACCAACAACGACTACGGCAAGGGCCTCGACGGCAGCTTCGGCGAGGCGTTCGCCGCCCTCGGCGGCACAGTCGAAATCTCGGCGGCGCATGAGGACGGCAAGGGTGACTATTCGGCCGAGGTGGGCGCGCTCGCCGCCTCGGGCGCGGAACACCTCGTGGTCTTCGGCTATATCGACCAGGGCGGCAAGGGGATCATCCAGGGGGCCGTCGACACCGGCGCCTTCGAGAACTTCATCGTCGGCGACGGCATGATCGGAGACTCGTTGATCGAATCGATTGGCGACGCGCTGACGGGCACCATCGGCACCGCGCCGGGCTCGGCCTCTGCGGGCGCTGCGGCATTCGTCGAACTTGCGGCAGCCAACGGCGTGGACGGCGACGGCCCGTTCCGCGGTGAGTCCTACGACGCCGCGGCGCTGATCGCGCTCTCCATGCAGGCGGCGGGCACGGCCGATCGCGGTGCATCCGCATCCAAGGTGCTGGACGTTGCCAACGCGCCGGGCGAGCCGATCGGACCGGGTGAGCTCGGCAAGGCACTGCAAATCCTCGCCGACGGCGGCGAGATCGACTATCAGGGTGCGACCAACGTCGAGCTCACCGATGTGGGCGAGGCCGCTGGCTCCTACGCGGTGATGGAGGTCGAGGGCGGCGCCTTCATGACCAAGGAAATCCGCTAGATCGCGCAATGACGGACGGCGGCTCGGGCAGCGATGACCGGGCCGCCGGCCGCATCCCCTGCCCCGGGGGGCAGCGCGAACCGCGCGCCTGCCATGATCCGGGTCGAGCATCTGCATCTGCATTTCGGCGGCATCCGCGCCGTCGACGGCGTCACCGTGGAGATTGAAGAGGGGTCGATCACCGGGCTGATCGGCCCCAACGGCGCCGGAAAGACCACCCTCTTCAACGTCATCGCCGGAGTGTATCCGCCCTCCGAGGGCCGGGTGTTCCTGCAGGAACAGGAGATCACCGGCCTGAAGCCGCACCAACTCTTTCACAGGGGCGTTCTGCGCACCTTTCAGATCGCGCACGAGTTCTCAAGCCTGACGGTCCTCGAGAACCTGACGACGGTGCCGGGCGGCCAGGCCGGCGAGACCCTGGTCAACGCCTGGTTTCGCCGCGGCAAGGTGCGTACCCAGGAAGCGGAGATTCGTGACCGGGCCTGGGACGTGGTTACGTTCCTCGGCCTGGAACGGGTCGCCACCGAGCGCGCGGGCGCGCTTTCCGGCGGGCAGAAGAAGCTCCTGGAGCTCGGCCGGACGATGATGGCCGAGCCCCGGATCGTCTTCCTCGACGAGGTCGGCGCCGGCGTCAACCGGACGCTGCTGCGGTCCATCGGCGATGCCATCCTCCGCCTCAACCGGGAGCGCGGCTACACCTTCTGCATGATCGAGCACGACATCGATTTCATCTCGCGCCTCTGCCAGCCGGTGATTGTCATGGCCGAGGGCAAGGTGTTGACCCAGGGCTCGCCGGCGGAGGTCAAGGCAGACCAGCGGGTGATCGATTCCTACCTCGGCCGCGGCCGGCGGCGCGGCGCGGGTGCATCATGAGCTTTCTCACTGGCGAAGGCATGTCTGGCGGCTATGGCGGCGCGGACATCATCCGCGACTGCACCATCGAGGCCGAGCAGGGCGAGGTCGCGGTCATCGTTGGGCCCAACGGCGCGGGCAAATCGACCGCGATGAAGGCGGTCTTCGGCATGATCGTGCTGAGGGAGGGCACGGTCCGGCTCGACGGCGAGGACATCACCCGGCTCAGCCCGCAGGAGCGCGTGCGCAAGGGCATGGGCTTCGTGCCGCAGGAGCGCAACGTCTTCACCACCATGACCGTTCAGGAAAACCTGGAGATGGGCGCCTACATCCGCGACGTCGGTGTGGCCGACACCATGGCGCGGGTCTTCGACCTCTTCCCGATCCTGAAGGAGAGGCGGCGCCAATCCGCCGGCGAGCTTTCCGGCGGCCAGCGCCAGCAGGTGGCCATCGGCCGGGCGCTGATGACCGAGCCCCGGCTGCTCATGCTGGACGAGCCCACCGCCGGCGTTTCGCCCGTCGTCATGGACGATCTCTTCGACCGCATCTTGGAGATCCGCGCGACCGGCATCGCCATCCTGATGGTCGAGCAGAACGCCGCCCAGGCGCTTACCATCGCCGATCGCGGCTATGTGCTCGTCACCGGCCAGAACCGCCACACGGACACCGGCGAGGCGCTCCTCGCCGACCCCGAAGTCCGACGTTCGTTCCTCGGCCGGTAGCCCATGACCGACGTCGCGAACGCGATTGTCCTGCTGCTGAATTTCGTCATCGTGCCGGGCGTCGCCTATGGCTCTCAGCTCGCCCTCGGTGCCCTCGGGGTCACGCTGATCTTCGGTATCCTGCGCTTCGCCAATTTCGCCCACGGCGACGTGATGGCGTTCGGCACTATGGTCGTGCTGCTGACCACGTGGTGGTTCCAGGGGATGGACGTCGGAATCGCGCCGCTGCCGACGGCGCTCATCGCCTTGCCCTTTGGGATCGTGGGCGCGGCCGCCTTCAACTTGGCTGCGGACCGCGTCGTCTTCCGCTTTTACCGGCGGCGCAAGAGCCCGCCGGTGATCCTGTTGATCGCCTCGGTCGGCGTGATGTTCGCGTTGCAAGGCATCGTCCGCTTCATCATCGGCCCCGACGACCGGCGCCTCGCCGACGGCGCGCGCTTCATCATCAAGGCCTCCGAATTCAAGGCCGCGACCGGGCTGAAGGAAGGCCTCGCGATCAAGCTCTCGCAGGGGCTGACACTCGCCGTCGCCGCGATCGCGGTGGCCGCGCTCTTCTGGTTCCTGCACCGGACGCGGGCCGGCAAGGCGATGCGCGCCTATTCTGACAACGAGGACCTGGCGCTGCTATCGGGCGTGAGCCCGGACCGCGTGGTGTTCTACGCCTGGCTGATCGCCGCCACCCTGGCTGCGGTGGCCGGCACCATGTACGGCATCGACAAGAGCTATAAGCCCTTCACCTACTTCCAGCTGCTCCTGCCCATCTTCGCTTCGGCGATCCTGGGCGGAATCGGCCACCCCATCGGCGCGGTCGCCGGCGGCTTCATCGTGGCACTCTCCGAGACCGCGGTGACATACGCCTACAAGAAGTTCCTGCGCTACCTGGTGCCCGAGAGCTGGGAGCCGAGCGGGCTCATGCAGCTGTTGTCGACCGACTACAAGCTCGCAATCTCCTTCGTCATTCTGGTGGTCGTGCTGCTGGTGCGCCCGACCGGGATTTTCCGCGGGCGGGTGCTGTCATGAGGACCCCGATCCACGCGCCCTGGCTCCGCAGCACGCCCAGGCTTCGCACGCCGCTGCTCTTCGCTGGCATGGCAATGCTGCTGATCGCGGTCGGGGTCGGCCAGTCGTGGGTGGTCAGCCTCTCGATCCTCAACCTCTGCCTGATCTCCGCGATCATGGCTCTCGGCCTTAACATGCAGTGGGGCTACGCCGGCCTGCTCAACGTCGGCGTAATGGGCTTCGCCGCGCTCGGCGGCCTGGCCGGCGTGCTCATCTCGCAGTCGCCGGTGGCGGAGGCATGGTCGGCGGGTGGCACGGATCTCGGCATCGCGCTCGCGGTGGTGGTGGCCGCCGCGCTGCTGATCGTCCTGCTGCGCCGCTTCGTGCGGAGGAAGCTGCTACGCACAGCGGGGACGGCGATCGTCCTCGTCGCCGGCTTCTTCATCGCCCGCATCTTCTTCGACCCGGCGGTGGACGACATCGAACGCATCGACAGCGCCACCACCGGCTATTTGGGCGGCGCCGGCCTGCCGATCATCCTCTCCTGGGCGGTCGGCGGTCTGCTCGCCGCCGGCGCTGCGTGGCTCATCGGCAAGGTCGCGCTCGGCCTGCGCTCCGATTACTTCGCCATCGCCACGCTCGGCATTGCCGAGATCGTCATCACCGTCATCAAGAACGAGGATTGGCTCAGCCGCGGCGTGAAGAACGTCACGGGCCTCGACCGGCCGGTACCCTACGAGATCGACCTGCAGCAGAGCGCCTGGTTTCTCGATCTGGTGCACTGGCTCGGCGCGGACCCGATCACGGGCTCCAGCATCTTCGTGAAGCTCTGCTACGCGGTGCTGTTCGCGCTGGTCCTGATCGCGATCGTCTGGCTCGCCGAGCGCGCGCTGAACTCGCCCTGGGGGCGCATGATGCGCGCCATCCGCGACAACGAGGACGCAGCGGCGGCGATGGGCAAGGACGTGACCCGGCGCCACATGCAGATCTTCGTGCTGGGCGCGGCGGTAATGGGGATTGCGGGCGCCATGCTGACCACGCTCGACGGGCAGTTCACGCCGGGCAGCTATCAGCCGCTCCGCTTCACCTTCCTGGTCTGGGTGATGGTGATCGTCGGCGGCTCGGGCAACAACTGGGGCGCCGTGTTCGGCGGCTTCCTGGTCTGGTTCGTGTGGGTCGAGGCCGAGCCCGCCGGCTTCTGGCTGATGGACGCGATCACCGCCGGCCTGCCCGAGGACAGCCCGCTCCGCGCCCACCTGCTCGACAGTGCGGCCTACATGCGCCTCATCGTGATGGGGCTGATCCTGCTCGTCGTCATGCGCTTCAGCCCGCGCGGCATCATTCCGGAACGGCGCGGCCGCTGAGGCGATACTCACCAATGGCCCGCGAGGCGCGCAAAGCAACAATTCTTTCCGGGATTTACCGAGATTCACTGGGATTCGCCGGGATTCACCGGGATAAAGCGGGATTCACCGGGATTAAGTGGGATAAGTGGGATGTCGCGTGCGCCAGAGGCGCCTGCTGGCAAAGGGTCGCGGGCGCGGATGCACGTTCCCGCACGGCAGAACAGTCGCTGCATTGCTCGATCCTGACTCGAACGACGCATGGCTTGCATAGCACCATGTTCCAGGGTGCCGAACCGCAGGGCAGGGCGGCGCGATGGGGCTAAATGCGGAGGCGCTCTCGCGAGATCTGGATGAGGCGCGCCATGCCGTGCGGCTCGAGGATCAGGATCACGATGATCAGGCCGCCGAAGATGATGACCTCGATATGCTTGGCGAGGTCCACGGCGAGGTCGATGCCCAGGATCGGGTTCAGATTGGTCAGGAAGATCGGCAGGATGGTGATGAAGGCGGCACCGATGATGGAGCCCGTGATCGAGCCGAGGCCACCCACGATGATCATGAAGAGCACGAGGAAGGAGACGTTGACGTCGAAGGCGATGGTCTCGGCGCTGCCCAGATAGAGGAAGACGAAGAGCGCGCCGGCGACGCCGCACAGATAGGAGCTCACGCCGAAGGCGAGCAGCTTGGTGCGGAGCAGCGGGATGCCGACGATCTCGGCAGCCACGTCCATGTCGCGCACCGCCATCCAGGCACGGCCGAAGCGGCTCCGCATCAGATTCCAGGAGAAGAAGACGAAGACCGCCAACAAGACGAGCGCCACCAGATAGCGCACCTCTGCGGCGGCCTCGGGCCCGGTGACCATGACGCCTGCGAAGGTGCGCGGCGGCGCCGTGATCGTACCCGACGGGTTGTCGTTGTAGAACCACGGCACCCGGTTGAAGAGCCAGATCAGGAAGAACTGCGCTGCCAGCGTCGCCACCGCCAGGTAGAAGCCCTTGATACGCAGGCTCGGCAGCCCGAACAGGATGCCGACACCGGCGGCGAAGAAGCCCGAGATGAAGAAGATCAAGATGATGTCGAGGCCGGGCCACGCGGTCGTCATCTTGAAGGCGGCGTAGGCACCGACCGCCATGAAGCCGCCGGTGCCGAGCGAGAGTTGACCGGCGAAGCCAGTGAGCAGGTTGAGCCCAAGCGCCGCGAGCGCGAAGATCAGGAACGGAATCAGGATCGCCTGCAGCCAGTATTCGTTTGCGAGCGTCGGAACGGCGAAGAGCGCGAGCAACGAGATCACGGTCACGAAGACGGTATTGATCGTGCGCGAACGGGTCGCGAAGAAGGTGCCATAGAGGTCGTTGAAATAGCTGAGCACAGTCACACCCGCTCGATGATCTTCTCGCCGAACAGGCCCTGGGGCCGGAACATGAGAACCAGCATCGCCAGCATGTAGGCGAACCAGTTTTCGATCGCGCCGCCGATCACCGGACCCCAATAGACTTCGGCAACCTTCTCGCCGAGGCCGATGATGAGCCCGCCGACGATCGCGCCGGGAACCGAGGTCAGCCCGCCCAGGATGAGCACGGGCAGCGCCTTCAGCGCGATCAGCGACAGGCTGAACTGCACACCGCTCTTCGCGCCCCACATGATACCGGCGACGATGGCGACGACCCCCGCCACCGACCACACGATGATCCAGATGGTCCTGAGCGAGATACCGAGAGAGAGCGCCGCCTGCGGATCGTCGGCCACCGCCCTGAGCGCGCGGCCCATGGGCGTGTGCTGGAAGAGCAACGCCAGCGCCGTCACCAGCACCGCCGCCACCAGGGCGGCGATGAGATCGAATTCGTTGAGCAGCATGCCACCGACATCGACCGGCGAATTCGGGATGCCGAGGTCAAGCGCCTTGACGTTGGAGCCCCAGACCCATTCGCCAGCGCCTTCGAGCAGGAAGCTCAGCCCGATGGTCGCCATGAAGAGCGTGATCGGCGGCTGATTGATCAGCGGGCGCAGCATCCCGCGCTCGATCGCGAAGGCGAGCGCGACCATGACGATTGCCGTGACCGGCAGCGCGCCCCAGACCGGGACGCCGTGCTCCATCAGTCCCACAAGGGTGAGCGCGGCGAACAGAACCATCGCGCCCTGCGCGAAGTTGAACACTTGCGAGGCCTTGAAGATGAGCACGAAACCGAGCGCCACCAGCGAGTACATCACGCCGGTGAGCAGGCCGGAGACCGCGACCTCGGCCAGGAATATCGGGAAGTCGATCATGTCGAGGAAGGGCGCGACGAAGAAGTCCCAGAGAAACTCCATCACGCGTCGTCCTCGGTCGCGACACCCAGATAGGCGTCGATCACGGTCTGGTCGTTGCGCACCTCCTCGGGCGTGCCGTCGGCGATCTTGCGGCCGTAGTCGAGCACAACGATGTGGTCGGAGAGCTCCATGACCACGCTCATGTCGTGCTCGATCAGGGCCATCGTCGTGCCGTAGCGCGCCTTGGTCTCGAGGATGAAGCGGCTCATCTCGGCCTTTTCGCCGCGGTTCATCCCGGCCATGGGCTCGTCGAGCAGAAGCAGATCGGGCTCGGCCGCAAGCGCGCGGGCGAGCTCCACCCGCTTCTGCAGACCGTAAGGCAGCCGGCCCACCGGCACGTTGCGGATGTCCTCGATCTCGAGGAAGCTGATGACCTCATCGGCATGGGCGCGGTGGCGCGCTTCCTCCGTCCGCGACGGTCCTACCGGCAGCAGGCAGGCCACGAAGTTGCTGTGCATCTTGAGGTTGCGGCCGGCCATCACGTTGTCGAGCGTGCTCATGCCCTTGAACAGCGCGACATTTTGAAAAGTGCGCGCCATGCCCTCCATGGCGGCGACGCGAGGGTGCATCTTGCGGCGCGTGCGACCCTTGAAGGTGATGGTGCCCTCGCTCGGCTGATAGGCGCCGTTCAGCACGTTGAGCATGGAGGTCTTGCCGGCGCCGTTGGGGCCGATGATGGCGCAGATCTCGCCGGCATAGATGGTGAACTCGACGCCGGCCAGTGCCTGGACCCCGCCGAAGCGGAGCGCGATGCCCTCCACACTGAGCATCGGCTCGCCCGGCGCCGGGTGGCCGTTCTTCGCGTCAGCCGGCATGGCCGCCTTCATCCGACTCAGCCTCAGCGGCGTGCGAGAGGCCGAGATAGTGCTCTCTCACCGCCGGGTTGCCCTGGAGCTCCGCCGCCGTGCCCTCCAGGGCGATCTGGCCGCTGTCCATGATGTAGCCGTAGTCTGCCACGCCGAGGGCCACGTTGGCGTTCTGCTCGGCAAGCAGGAACGTGACTCCCTCCTCCCGGTTCAGTAGGCGGACCTCCGAGAAAATCCGAGCCACCACCTGCGGCGCCAGGCCCATGGAGGGCTCGTCGAGCAGGACCATGGTTGGCCGCGACATCAGCGCGCGGCCGATGGCGAGCATCTGTTGCTCGCCGCCCGAGATGAAGCCCGCGAGAATGCGACGCCGCTCGGCAAGGGCGGGGAAGTGCGCATAGACCCGCTCAAGATCGGCGCTTACCGCCGCCTTGCCGTCCTTCCTGGTATAGGAGCCGGTCAACAGGTTTTCGTGCACCGTGAGATGGGGGAAGCAGCGCCTCCCCTCCATCACCTGGATGATGCCGCGGCGCACGAGGTCGCCCGGCGCGAGCTTGTCGATGCGCTCGCCCCGGAAGTGGATTTGACCCCCGGTGATGTCGCCCCGCTCAACGCGCAACAGGTTGGAGACCGCCTTGAGCGTGGTGGACTTGCCGGCGCCGTTCGGCCCCAGCAGGGCGACGATCCCCCCTTCGGGGACGGCGATGCTGACGCCCTGCAGGACCGAGATCACATGGTCATAGACGACCTCGACCGCGTCGAGACGCAGCAGGGCCTCAGGGGTGGCAGCGGTTTCCTCGCCGCCACCCCCGGCCACACTCTCCGATTGTAGCGTCACATCTCCTGCGAGCAGTCGCGCGGGGTGATGTTGTTCTCCTCCGCGTACTGGGCTGCCGCCGCCTCGATCATCGGGCGCACGACATCCTGCATGGGCTCGATCCAGTCACTGACGATGTTCCAGTTCTCACCGTCCCACTGCTGGATGATCACGGGGCCGTTGCCCTCATGGTCCTCGCAGGTGATCTTCACCGGCGGGGTGAAGCCGGCGAGGCCGAGCTCCGCCAGCCGCTCCTCGGTCAGGTCGAGGTTCTCCAGACCCCAGCGCACCTCTTCGCCGGTGAGCGGCCGGTTGCCGTACTTGGCCTGAGCGGTGCGGATCGCCTCGGTGGTGTAGACGGAGCTGAGGAGCCCGCGGTTGTAGAGAACTTCGCCGAAGTTCTTCTCAGCCGCTGCCGCCGCGTCGCCGCCGTAGAGGCTCTGCAGGATCTCGTCGTGGAGCGCGAAGCCCGCGCCCGGCGAGTGGAACGAGCCGCCCCGATAGCCGATGGCATCGTCGCCGGCCGGTACCACGTCGGACTCGCTGGAAGACCACCACACGCCGATCAGACGATTCATGTCATAGGCGATGGCGGCGGCTTCCTTGAGCGCGACCTGGTTCATCACGCCCCAGCCCCACAGGAAGGTCCAGTCGGGCCTGATCTTGCGAATCTGCAGCCAGGTCGCCCGCTGCTCCTGCCCCGGATGGTCGACCGGAAGCAGCTCGAGCGTGTAGCCGAACTTCTCCGCCAGCACCTGAAGGGTGGGGATCGGCTCCTTGCCGTAGGGGCTGTTGTGGTAGATCAGCGCGATCGTCTTACCCGCCAGATTCTCCATGCCGCCTTCCTCGGCACCCACGAACTTGATGAAGGCCGAAGCCTGGCTCCAGTACGTGGTGGGGAAGGTGAAGGTCCACGGGAAGACGCGCCCGTCCGAGGCCGCCGTCTGCCCGTAACCCATGGAGTGCACCGGAATCTGGTCAACCGGCGCCCTCGGGTTGAGCTGATAAGTCACGCCAGTGGACAGCGGCATGACGATTGACGCCCCCGTCGGCCCCTGGTTCTTGAGGCGTTCGTAGCACTCGACGCCGAGCTTCGTGTCGTAGCGGTACTCGCACTCCTCGAAGGCGAGCGCGACGCCGTTGACCCCGCCGTCGCGTTCGTTGATCAGCGTGTAATAGTCGAGCGCGCCGTTCGCGGCTGGAATGCCGTTGGGCGCGTAAGGCCCGGTCCGGTAGACGAGCAGGGGAATGAACTGCTCGTCCTGCGCCTGAGCCTCGCCGCTGGTGAAAGTCGTCGTGGCCGCCACCGAAAGCCCGCCGGCAACCACTGCCGCAGCCAGCACTCCGCTCATGCCGCGACGCAATCCGTTCCTCAATGCCATTTCCATCCTCCCGCATCAGAACCAGGCGCGCCCGGAGGGCGCGCCGCTCGGTCCGCGCGCACGTTAGCACGGAGAAACGCCTGCGACCATTTCTACGCAGAAATTTATGCTGCCCTACGTAGTGGTACGAATGCGCCGCCAACGCGCTCGAAGAGGGCGGCGCCAATAGCAAAGGGGCGCGAGCCTATTGGCCCGCGCCCCACTCACTTCACCAGGATCGCAAGACGATCCGGCGATCCCGGCCGATCAGGAGGCCTTGCGGTCGATCCGCTTCTGGCCGCCGGTCTCAATGGCGATCTTGCGCGCCTTGAGCGCTTCGGGGAGCTCGCGCACCAGGTCGATGTGCAGCAACCCCTTGTCGAGCGCCGCGCCCGTCACCTGGATGTGATCGGCGAGGTTGAAGCGCCGCTCGAACGCGCGGGTGGCGATGCCACGGTGGAGATAGCTCTCGTTCGCGCCATTCTCCTTGGCGAACTTGCCCGCGACGGTGAGCAGGTTCTCCTTCACCTCGATGCTGATCTCGTCATCGCCGAAGCCGGCGACGGCCAGCGTCACGCGGTAAGCGTTCTCGTCCATCTTCTGGATGTTGTAGGGCGGATAGGTCGGCGCCGTCTCGCTCGGCACCTGCTCGAGCAGCCGGGCCATCCGGTCGAAACCGACCGTGGTGCTGAAGAGCGGGGAAAGATCGAATGCACGCATGATGTGACTCCTTTCATAAGCAAGTCAGTCAGTGGTCCGCCGTTATGGCCGGACCGGTTCCATGCCCTGCCGGGAGCCCAATCCGTGGCACCCCCTCGGGCACCAATCACTTGGTTATGCGCTAACCGCGTTTCAAGCCCGGCGCGCGAGGCCCGCGCTGGACCTGTGCGCGGCCCTGCGCCACGGTGGCGCGCCATGACGAAGTCCCAGCCCCCGCGCGACGTTTCCACGCCCGGTGTCCACGCCGCGGTGTTCGTCGCCATGTTCCTTATCTCGTTCAGCTATCCGGTGGGCGAGGCCATCGCCAACGAGCTGAACACCGGCGCGCTAATGTTCATCCGCTTCGGTCTGGCGATGGCGATCTTCGCGCCGCTGGTCGCCTGGCGCCACGGCATCGCCTGGCCGGGTTGGCGCACGCTTGCGGGCTACGCGGCGATCAGCACGTCGCTGGTCGCATTCTTCTGGTGCATGTTCTACAGCCTGCGTACCACCAGCGCGCTCAACACCGGCGCGATCTCGACCCTGATCCCCGGCCTCACGGCGATCGCCGGTGCGATCCTCGTCGGCGAGCGGCTGGGCTGGCATCGTCTCGCGGCGCTCGGTATCGGCCTGATCGGTGCGCTATGGGTCGTCTTCCGCGGCGATTGGGACCGCTTCGTCGCCCTCGACCTCAACGAAGGCGACCTGATCTACTTCGCCGGCTGCGTCGCGATGGGCTTCTACAGCCCACTGGTCAAGCTCTTCCACCGGGGCGAGCCGGTGTTGGTCATGACCTTTTGGATCGCGACCATCAACGCTGTGCTGTTCCTGCTCATCGCGAACGAAGCGCTATGGACCACGGCGTGGATGGATGCACCGCTCTTCGCCTACGGCGGGGTCGTCTTCGTCGCGATCTGCTCGACAGTGATCGCCTCGTTCCTGATGCAGTGGGGCACCATCAGAATTGGCCCGACCCGCGTCCAGTCATACAGCTACGTTCTGCCAGCCCTCGTGCTCGTCATCGACTGGGCGCTGGGCAAGGGCCTGCCGAGCATGCTCACCATCCCCGGTGTCGTCATCGTGCTGGCGGCAAGCCTGGTGATTCAGCGCGGCGAGATATTCGCCGGCCGCTCGGTCGACACCGCGCGCTCCTAGCCCAGGCTTCGCTCCGGGGTCACAGTTCGCGGCGTTCGATCCCGAACAGGCGAGCCGTGATGGCAAGGCCAATGGCCGGGCAGATCAGCATGCACCACCAGGCGGCCTCCCAGCTGCCGAGGCCGCCGACCACCACGGCCATCAGCGGCGGCCCCAGCAACATGCCAATTGCCGCCCCCTGGGCCATGAAGCCGTTGGCCATCGTCACGAGAGCCGGCTTCGGCGCATGCTTCGCCGCGCCCGCGTACGCGGCCGCAGGCAGGATGCCGCTGCCGCCGCTGAAAATAATTGCGAGCGGGATCTTGGCGTCGTCCGGCACGAAGCCCGCAAGGATCAACGCGCCGCTGACGGCCATGATGACGTTCGCCGCCCCAACCAGAGCGAAGCGCGGCACCCCCTGGTGCATCAGCCAGCCGCCGATCATGTTGCCGGTGACGTTCATCCCCACCACCAGCGCCGAGAAGAGCGCGGCGCCGACGGGCCCTCGGCCCTGCGTCTCGGTCAGGAAGGTCGGCAGCCACGCGGCGATCGCGAACCATTGGATCGTGAAAAGCAGGAAGGCGCCGCCGAAGAGCCAGAGTGCGCCGACCGGCAGCGTCGCCCGCACACCGGCCCAGTCGAAGCCCGCGTCTGCGTCTCGGCGCGGCTGCTCGGGCCAGCGCCGGCGCGCGGTACCCACCACCGCGAGCACCGTCGCAATCAGCGCCGCGCCGGCCATGAGCCACCAAAGGCAGCGCCAGCCCAACGGCTCGGCGAGGAAGGGCGCCACGATCATGGCGAGCGCCATCCCGCCCGGCATGTAGCCGCTCCAGATGCCAAGCGTGAGGTTGCGATCCTCGGGCCGCGAGGCGTCGACGGTGATCTTGGGGGCCGAGGCCACGATGGCGGCGAAGCTGATCCCCTCGAAGACCCGGACCGCGAGCAGCACGGCAGCGCTGGTCGCGAGAGCGCCGGCGACACCGCTCAAGACAAGAACGAGAGCGCCCGTCAGCAGAAGCGCGCGAGCGCCGACGCGCGACCCGGTCATCCCCGTCAGCACGCCGAAGCCCGCACCGTAGGCGAAGAAGATGGAGGCGAGCCAGCCGGCGGCGATCTTGTCGAGCCCGAACTCGTCGGAGACCAGCCCGATGGTCGGCGGCACCTTGCCGACGGCGTAGCCGACGATGATGCTTACAAAGATTGCGCCCGCGACGACGCTCCAGCGAGTTCGGGTCACGTGGGTGCTCGCCGCACCGCCTTCTGCAGCGCCGCTCACCTCGGTTTCGTCCGTGCCGGCCAAGCGGCTAATCGCCTAGCGCCAGGGGCCGCAGGAAGAGAGCGCCTGCGTGTCCTCGTAGGCGTCCCAGACGGCGATTTTGCCGTCGCGCACGGTGAAGACCCAGCACCACTTCGCGCGGTAGTGCTTGCCACTGACTTTCGACGATCCGGCCTCCTCGCCGTTGACGGAAACGGTGTCGCCGTCGACGACCCAGGTCTTGATGACGTGCTCGTGCATGGCGAGCGCAGCCGGCATGACCTGGAAGTAGTCCTCGATCGCCGCTCGGCCCTGCCAGCACCCCGCCCAGGGCAGGTCGGCGCCGCCCGGCATGTCGATCACCGCGTCGTCGGTGAACATGGCGACGATGGCGGCGGCGTCTCCGCCCGCGAGCTGGCCGAGGAAGCCCTCCACGACGCTTCTTGCAGACATCGGCATTGCTCCTTAGTCACGGGCGCATGGAAACCCGCACGCGGGCACCATTGAATGGGAGTCATACCACCTTGGTTGAGTCTTGACGAAGCGCGGCGGAAATCGCCAGGGACAGCGCTTCATTGGAATTCATTATCTATACCGACAGAAAACGGTATTGGCGGCTTTGTCGAGGCCGCCCCACATCGAGTCCTGAAGCCTCAACAGCGCGGGAGGGCTCCGTGCAGGAACTCGCAACCGCAGGCGCGGCAACGGTCGCCCGCAATCCCTCTCCTGACCAGGTGTGCTTCTTCGAGCTGGCCCTTTGGGGAAATCCGGACAACCTGAACACGGTCCTGCATGACATGCGGCCCGCATTCTCGGTGGGCGGGTTTCTCATGCCACCCTACCGCCGTAACGAGATGCTCATTCTCGACGCCGGCATGGCCCTGCCGCCGTGCGGCGGCTACGTAGAGGATGTCGGACGCAACAAGTACATCGACGGCTGTTCGTCCTCGCTGCTTGTCATGCCACCCCAAAAAGGCGATCCGTGCGTGAACCACCTGCACATCGTTGCCGGTACCGTGCAGACCGAGCATCATCATCCGAGCGATCGCATCGGAATGGTGGTTCGGGGCCGAGGTTTGGCGCACCATGAATCCGGGGCTCCAATGGTCCTGCACCCTGGCATGGCGTGGAAAATTCCCGCAGGGGAGCGTCACCATTTCGAGACCGGCGAAGACGCACTCGACGTGCTGGTGTTTCACCCGGACAGCGTATGGGGCCCGACCGACGCGGCGCATCAGATGCTGGACGCCACGATCCTCTGAGTTCGTAACCCGTGGCGTCGGGGGGCGCGATTGCGGTCCCCGGCATCGGACGCTCTGATGGAGCCGCGACGCGCCCGCCATCCGGCGCTGCTGGCTCTGGCGGGCCTTCTGTCGCTGGCGGTCGGAATCGGCATCGGACGCTTCGCCTACACGCCGATCCTGCCCTACATGACCGCCGGCCTCGACCTCGCCAAGTCGGAGGCGGGCCTGATCGCCTCGGCCAACTACCTGGGCTACCTCCTGGGCGCGCTCGCGGCGGCGTGGCGGGCGGTGCCGGGCGATGCGCGCTTCTGGCTGCTGGGCGCGCTCGCGGTGAGCGGGCTCAGCGCCGGCGCCATGACGTTCACGACGAGCCTGGGCGCGTTCCTGTTCCTGCGCTTCGTGGGCGGGGCCGCCGGCGCACTGGTGATGGTGCTCGCGTCCTCCCTGGTCATGGACCGGCTTGCCGCCGATGGCCGGGATGGCTGGGCCGCGGTGATGTATGCGGGCGTGGGCAGCGGTATCGCGATTTCCTCCCTGGCGGTGCCGGCGGCGGCATCGGGAGCCGGTGACTGGCAAAGCCCGTGGTTCTTCTGCGGTGTACTCTGCCTCGCTCTCTCGATCCCGGTTGCGGCGTTGCTGCCGAGGCCGCAAGGGAGGGCAACGGCAGCGCCAAGCGCCCGGACCGACACGAGGGACGGTGGTCTCTTCCGGCTGATCTTCGCCTACGGCCTGGTCGGCTTCGGCTATGTCATCACCGCCACCTTCGTCTCCGACATGGTGCGCGCTGATCCCGTGCTGCAGCCGGTGGAGCATTGGGTCTGGCTCTGCGTCGGATTGACGGCGGCGCCCTCGGTGGCGCTCTGGGGCTGGGCCGGGCGGCGCTGGGGCAATGAGCGCGCCTTCGCGGTCGGCTGCTTGATCGAGGCGGTGGGCGTTGCGCTCAGCGTGCTGGGCGGTGGCGTCTGGTCGATCCTGCTCGCGTCCGGCCTGCTCGGCGGGACATTCGTGGGGTTGACGGCGATTGGGCTCATCGAGGCCCGCCACCGCTCGGCCGGTGACCCGCGCCGCAATCTGGCGCTGATGACCGCGGCCTGGGGGCTGGGCCAGATGGTGGGCCCGACGCTCGCCGGCGTGCTCTTCGACGCGCTCGGCGGTTACCTGGTGCCGTCGCTGCTGGCCACGGCCGCGCTTGCCGTCGCCGCCGCGCTGGCCGCAAGCCTCTCGTGGCGTACGCGCGCCGCGTGACGACCCTACCCTCGGCCCGAAACGGCTGGACGGATCGCCGAATTGCTGGCTTGCTTCGCCTCGGCTCAAGACGACGAAGAGGACAGATCCGTGGCCCTGAGTGACGCGCGCGGCGTGCCGACATCGGCGACCAATCCCAAGAGCCTGGAGATTCTGGAGGAGGCGATACGCCAGTTCCAGTGCTACCGGGGCGATGCGGTCGAGACCATCGACCGGGCACTGGCAGACGATCCCGACTTCGTCGCGGGGCATATCTTCCGCGCCGAGATGCACACCATGCTCTGGGAGCAGAGCGTGCTCCCCGACGTCGAGGCGATGCTTGGCCGCCTCGACGAACTTGGGGGTACGGCCACGGAGCGCGAACGCGCCCACATCGCGGCGATCGCGGACTGGACCGCCGGCGATTGGGACGGGATGTCGGCACGGCTCGACCGCATCGTCGCCGACGAGCCGCGTGACGTGGTGGCGCTCCAGGTCGGCCATCTCTCCGACTTCTTCCTCGGCAACCGGGACAACCTGCGCGGCCGCGTCGCCCGCGCGCTCCCGGCCTACACCAGAGACGACCCCGGATACGGCTTCCTGCTGGGCATGGCCGCCTTCGGGCTGGAGGAGTGCGGCGACTACGGCGCGGCGGAGGACGCCGGTCGGCAGGCCATCGACCTGGAGCCGGACGACTGCTGGGCTCAGCACGCAGTGTGCCACATCATGGAGATGCAGGCCCGGCAGGAGGAAGGCATCGCCTTCATGGAAGGGCGCCGGACCCATTGGGCGCAGGACGACAACGGCTTCGCCTTCCACAACTGGTGGCACGTCTCCCTCTTCAATCTCGACAGCGATCGTTTCGACCGCGTGCTCGAAATCTACGACGCGGCGATCCGGCCCGAGGCTTCGGAGGTCCAGCTGGAGATGCTGGATGCGGCCGCGCTGCTTTGGCGCCTCCACCTGCGCGGGATCGAGACGGGTGATCGCTATGAGAAGCTCGCTGCGACCTACGAGGCGTTGGCCGAGCACGGCTTCTACGCGTTCAACGACATGCACGCGGCGATGGCCTACGTCGCCACTAGCCGGGACGAGGCTGCCGATGCGCTGGAACAGGCCGCGGCAGCGGTGGCGGAAGGACAGGGCAGCAACGCTCGCATGACCCGCGAGGTGGGGCTGCCCATCGTGCGAGCGGTCCGCGCCTTCGGCGCCGAGCGCTATGGCGAGACGGTGGACCTGCTGATGCCCGTGCGCTACCGGGCCCAAGCCTTCGGGGGCAGCCACGCCCAGCGCGACATCGTGCACCGAACGCTGATCGAGGCGGCGATCCGCGACGGCCAGCACGGCCTCGCGCAAGCACTCTCGAACGAACGCATATCGCTAAAGCCGGACTGCCCGTTCAGCCGCTCGCTTGGGGAACGTGCTCGGGCGATGGCGAACTAAGGCCGCACGGGAAAGCTCGTCGGGCCCTTGAGGCGAGGCAGCAGAGGCTGGACGCGGGCGATCCAGTCGCAGAGCACGGGGCGGGTCTCGCGCGGGTCGATGAGGTCGTGGAAGGAAAAACTCTCCGCGCGCGGCACCGGGGACTGCCGTTCCAACATCTCCTCCTCGAGCCGCTCGCGTTCGGCTTTGGGGTCGTCCGCCATGGCGATCTGGCGGCCGAAGGCCACCGCCACGCCGCCCTCGACCGGCAGCGCGCCCATCTCGGCGGAAGGCCAGGCGACGACGAAGCCGTCCGGGCCGAAATGTGCGGCCACGGCGACGCCGTGTGCCTTGCGCACGATCACCGACGCCCAGGGCACCACCGAGCTCGCCGCCGCCAACACGGCGGCTGCGCCGAAGCGGATCGTGCCGGCCTTCTCCGCCTCCGTGCCCAGCATGAAGCCGGGCTCGTCGACCAGGCTCACGATGGGCAAGTGGAACGTGTCGCAGAGCTCTATGAAGCGGCGCGTCTTCTGGGAGCCCGCTGCGGTCATGGCGCCGGCCAGGTGCCAGCAGTCGTTGGCGAGCACGCCGACCGGTTGGCCCGAGAGCCGGGCGAGGCCGGTGATTGTGCCCTGCCCGTAGAGCCGCCCCATCTCGAAGAAGGAGCCCTCGTCCAGCGTCAGCGCAATCACGCGCCGCATGTCGTAGAGCTTTCGCCGGTTGCGCGGCACGATCTCGATCAGCTCTTCGGCGCACCGGTCAGACGGATCGTTGGTCGCCGTGCAAGGCGGGAGATCCCAGACATTCGGTGGCAGGTGGCTCAGGAAGCGGCGAATCTCGGCGAAAGCTGCCTGCTCGTCCGCCACCAGATTATCGACGACGCCGTTCCTGGCATGCACCTCCGGGCCGCCCATCGCCTCCTTGCTCGGGCGGCGGCCGAGCGCGCGCTCGACCACGGCGGGGCCAGCGACCAGCACCTGCGTCGTTTCGGTCATCACCGAGAAGTGCGAGGCCACCAGGCGCGCCGCCGGCAAGCCCGCGACCGCGCCGAGCCCCGCCGAGGCGACCGGCACGGTCGCCATCGCACGCGCCACGGAGGCGAAGCGCGGCGGGGCGTTGACCGGCGTGCCCACCGTCTTGGAGCCGGAGCCGGCGACGCTTCCGCCCGCGCCCTGGTGCAGGCGCACCAACGGCACGCGGTAGGTGCAGGCGAGCTCCTCCGCATAGACGCTCTTGCGTAGGCCCGCCTCGTTGGGCGAGCCGCCCCGGAGGGTGAAATCCTCGCCGCCAATCACGCAACGGCGCCCGTCGACCGTGCCGAAGCCGAGCACGAAGTTCGCCGGCGAGAAGTCGACGAGCCGCCCGTCTCCGTCGCAAGTCGCGTCACCCGAGGCACCGCCCAGCTCCTGAAATGAGCCGCCATCGAGCATGGCGTCGATCCGTTCGCGGATCGTGAGCAGCCCTCTCGCGTGCTGACGGGCGACTCCCTCCTCTCCGCCCTGCGCCTGGGCGAGCGCGCGCTTCTGCGCGAGCTCCTCGACCTCCTTCTCCCAGCTCATATGGAAACCATGAAACTCAGGCGACGACGCCGGCCTCGTGCAGCGCGGCGATCTCACTTGCGGATAGCCCGGCCTCGGCGAGCAGCTCCCCCGTGTGCTCGCCGAGCATCGGTGCGCCGCGGCGGATGGAACTCGGCGTCGTCTCGAAGCGCGCCGCCGGCCGCGCCTGGCGCATCTTGCCTGCGACGGGATGATCGAGCTCGACCAGCGTGCCGGCGGCAGCGACTTGCGGGTGCTCCACCAGCGCGGTCCTAGTCAGCACCGGCGCGCAGGGCACGCCCTCGGCCTCCAGCCGCTCCATCCACTCGTCGGTGGTCCGGGTTCGCAGCACCTCCTGGGTGAGCGAGAGGCGATCGTCGATATTCTCATCGCGCAGCGCCGGCGTCCTGAAACGCGCGTCCTCCAGCCATTCGGGCCGCTCCAGCGCGCGCGTGAGCCCGACCCACTCTCGGTCGCTCATGACTGCCACGCTCATGTGGCCGTCCTTGGTCTCGTAGATCAGGTCGATGAAGCTCGCCGCCCGCTGCTCCGTCGGCGCCTGCTCCAGGAAGGTCTGGCCGCCCATGTCCGACGCCCAGAGGAACGAGACCACGGCATCGAGCATGGAGAGGCGCACGTGCTGGCTCTGGCCCGTGCGCTCGCGCGCGAGAAGCGCTGCGGTGACGGCCTGGGCTGCGGTCACACCCGTCAGCTTGTCGGGCAGGATGGTGCGCACGAGACGGGGACGCGCATCGTCCGAGCCGCCCTGGACCGAGGCCAGCCCCGACGCGGCCTGGATGATCGGGTCGTAGACGCGCTTGTCCGCGTAGGGGCCGGTCTCTCCGAAGCCGTTGATCGAGACGTAGACGATCTCGGGGTTGGCGGCCCGGATGTCGGGCTCAGCGACTCCCAGTCGCTCGACAACGCCCGGCCGGAAGTTCTGGATGAAGACGTCGGCACTCTCCGCGAGACGGATCACGGCGTCGCGACCGCGCGGGTCCTTCAGGTTGACAGCGATCGAGCGCTTGTTGCGGTTGACGTTCAGAAAGCCCGAGGCGAGCCCGTTGGAGCGGTTGCTGCCGGTGCGCGTGTGATCGCCCTGGCCGATGGCCTCCACCTTGATCACCTCGGCGCCCTGGTCGCCCAGCATCATCGTGGCGAAGGGGCCCGAGACCATCGACGTGAGGTCGATGACGCGGTAGCCGTCGAGCGGTCCTGGCACTTGTCGTCTCCTCGCTGCGCCGGATGGCGCAATCGTATCAGGGAAGTAGCGTCACTTTCTCTATTGGCCGGACGGCGTGCGCTTCTTCAACCCGATGGGTTGGCCGTGGGGAGTGTGGATGGTTGCTTCGGTCCAGTCATGCTTGAGGTTGGCAAGCTCCGCTTCGGACCCGAGCCCCTTGTCGATCACCAGCTTCTCAAGCGCGCTCAGCCAGTGCTCGTAATAGCGGTCGCCTAGATCGGGATCGCCTCTCCGTTTCGCCGCGGCGATCTCGGCAGAGAGGTAGTCGACCCACTCCGACCAGGTGAACTTGCCGGCCTCCGACAGCCGGACCGCCATGGCGAAGGCGGTCGCCTCCCACGGCTCCTTGAAGACCGGCCCGTCTTCGGCGTCCCAGGGAAGCTGCGGCAGGTCGTCAGCCGATTCCGCAGCGCTCATGCACTGTCGAGATAGTCGTCGAAGAGATCGATGTAGACGCAGGCGTTCGCGTTCGCGTGGTTGCCCCAGAGCTCGCTCCCCTCGAACCGCACGCTATAAACGTGCTGAGGGTCGCTGTGGGTGCCCGATGCGGCCGAGGTGTCCGGGAACGCGAAGACGCCGTGATCGCGCTCGATCCGTCCGGTTCTGCCCCGGATATAACGCGGCAGCCGGGTGTGAGACACGGGATTGATGTCGCGGGCCTTGACCGTGTCGCCGACCTTGAACTTCGGTGCGACGTCCACATCCATACGGCAGGACGCGCCGCCGGCGACCAGGCCCGGAACCATGTCAGGCGTCAGAGTTGGCATCACGACTCTCCCGCTTCGCGAAGGCTCGCGATCTTCTCGTCGATCTCGGCCTGGGTCAGGATGCCCCGTTCCACCAGCACAGTCTCGTAGACGTGCAGCCAGTGCTCGTAATACGAGGTCTCCAGGTACTCGGCCGGGCCCATCCGCTCGATGGCGTGGCGGAACATGTCCACGTTGAAGTGGCCTTCGGCGAAGTTGGTGAAGAACATACCGAAGACCCGACCTTCCCACTCCTCGTGGAACCGGGGCTCATTTTCCTCACGAATAATCGGGCCCATGCACTGCATGCCGCCCATGTCGTGGATTCCGTTCATCGCTGTGCTCCCTTCGGAACCGGCTGGTCAGCTCGCGGGCGCTTCGACCAGCGCCGTGCCGATCATGGAATCGCGGGTCACTAACGCCGCCAGCTCGTCCTCGCTCAGGCCTTCCGTCCCCGCAGGCCGCTGCGGCAGCACCAGGTAGCGGAGCTCGGCGCTGCTGTCCCACACCCGTATCTCGATATCGTCGGAGACCTCGACGCCGAATTCCTCGAGCACCCCGCGCGGGTCGATGACCGAGCGAGCCCGGTAGGGGGCGCTCTTGAACCAGATGGGCGGCAGCCCGAGCGTCGGCCACGGATAGCAGGAGCAGAGCGTGCATGTGACCAGGTTGTGCACGTCATCGGTGTTCTCGACGACGATCATGTCCTCGCCCTGCACGCCGCTGAAGCCGAGCTCGGCGATCGCCGCGCTCCCGTCCTCAAGCAGCCTTTGCTTGTAATCCGGGTCGGTCCACGCCCGTGCCACCACCTTGGCGCCGTTGCGCGGGCCGATCTTCGTCTCGTAGGTCTCCACCAATGCGTCGATGGCGGCGGGGTCGAGCAGGCCCTTCTCGGTGAGGAGCGTCTCCAGGGCCTTGACCCTCATCGCCGTCTCGGATGGCGGAGCGTTGTGGGCGTGATCGTGTGCCATAGTCGGTGATCCCCCGTTCTCAGCCCTGCCGCGATGGTATCCGCAGGTCGGAGGCCGTTCAATCACGTTCGCGTTACGGTAACGGGCCGTCGCGCAGGAAGCCGTCGATCACGTTCCTGGTGATGCGGGAGACGTTGTTGTCGTATCCGTTGTGGGAGAGCGAGCCGCACCAGGCCATCGAGCCGACGGAGAAGACCGCGCCCTCCTGCGGCGTCTTGAAGTACACCATGTCCGCCCGGATCTTCGGGTTGCTCTCGCCGGTGCCGGTGAGGAGCTGACCGCGGGATGAGTAGGTGATCTCCTCGGTCACCGGCACGAAGATGTCGGAATGGCCCTCCGAATGGGCCAGCAGGAAGGCGCGGTGGGGTGTGCCGAGCTCCAGGTCGGCGCGGTCCAGCTCAAGGCCCGCGGCACCGCCGCCGATCAGCCCGAAGTCGCCGATGGGCTCGTCGCGGCCGACGCCCTCGAAGATCCAGGCACATTCCTCCCGCTCGCTGTCCGGCGCGCGGCGGTAGTAGGAGGACTGCGTCAGCCCGAACGAGGTGAAGGTCACACCCAGCAGGTTCGCCATCGGCCGCCCGCGGATGCGCCACGCGCCGCCGTGCTTGCCATCAAAGGCGTTGCAGTATTCGCCGGGCATGCCGGTCCAGGCGCGCGAGCCCTGATCGCCCTTCCGCACCTCGACGAGGTTCGGGTTTTCCGGATGGAACTCGGTCACCCAATAGAAGCCGTTGGCCGCGAGATAGAGCCAGCGCCCGCCCCGGAGCTGGTACTCCTGGAACGCGTCCATCATCCGTTCCGAGACGTACTCAGGGTGGTGGGCGGTCAGAACCACGCGGTACTGGCCGAGCAAGCCGACACCCTCCCGATGCACGTCCTCCTCGGTGTGGATGTCGACCGCGTAGCCCAACGCCTCCAGCCAATCGACCAGATGCAGGTCCGCGTTGAACTGCCAGACCGAGGGCGAGAACAGGTGCGAGTATTTGGGCCGCATGTTGAGGATCGGGCGGAGCGCCGACGAGATGTTTACGCCCCAGCCGTCCCGATAGGTTGAATAGGTGCCGAGGCCGTAGGCTTCCTTCTTGTTCAGCAGCAGATCGCTCGGCTGCAGCATCGGCGCGCGGGCGGTAAGCAGCTGGGCGACGGGAGAGGTCACGCCCAGATTGTCGTTGGCGTAGGCGAGATAGCTCACCGTCGACATCACCAGCGCGATGCGCGCGGTGGGCCCGCTCGCAGGCGGGCGGACGAAGAAGGGCAGATAGTCCTCGGTCTCGGGCGATTCGACGCCGCCAATCCGAAGCCGCGCGGCATAGACACCGCTCTTCAGGTCGTCCGGCATCGTGAAGGTGAAGGCGGGCTCCCAGCGCGCGTCGTCGACCGACTCGTCGTGGAAGTGGATGGCCCCGTATTCGTCCCGCCCGTGGCGATAGCTCATGGTGTCCGAGGTCCAGTTGAACCCCGGCATGGCGCGGACCGGCATGTTGACGCCGCGGCCGTGGAGCGCGAACGGGCCCGTGTCGACGATCTCTGTGGAGGCCGCGTTGTCCCGGATGTTGGCGGTGAAATCCCAGGCGCCGATGACGGGGTCGCGGGCAGCGAGCGGCAGATGGTCGATGCCGGCACCGGCGAGGAGGGCGTCGATCTCCGCCTGCGTCAGTGCGCGGTTTGCGAGCTTGGGGCGATCCAGCCTGCCGTTGAACTTGTGGGTATGGATCGGGATCGGCCAGGGCTCGGCGAGCCCCGCAAAGTGGGCGCCGAAGATGCTGCGGCCCGAGTCCAGCTCGGCCACGCTCGCGGCCATCAGGAAGGGGCAGGCGTTGGGCGCCGGCGCGCCGGGTTTGACGTGTGTTTCGACCTCGGCCGTCGTGTCCTCCAGCGGATGGATCAGGCTCATGCCGAAGCCACCGTTGGCCTGCGTCACCCAGGGCCGTTGGACCAGCCGGACACGCCCGCTCGCCGCATCGTAGGCGGCGGTCACCTGATACCAGACGTTGCGGAAGAGCGGGCGCTCGCAGGAGACACGCTCCTCGGCGCCGGCGCCCCGGCCAATCCGCAGGCAGACCGTGGCGTTTTCGTCGATGAAGAGGCCGTATCCCGTGCCGTCCGCCTCGTTCCACTTGGTGAGCAGGCCCTGCATCCCGAGCGCCGGCAGCGTCGGATAAACGTAGGTGCAAAGCGTGAAGCTCTCGACCGCGAGCCGCTCGTCGTGGGGCACGATGACGTAGCTGCCGGCGTCGATCCGCTGATGCGCGCCGGGACACGCGCCGTTCACGGCCGCCTCGACTGGCTCCTCCTTGAAGCCCGGCCCTTCGGGGCTCGTGTCGCCGTGAATCAGGCGCACGATCTGCGCCTCGTAGGCCTCGTCCTCTTCGGAATGGACGTAGAAGGTGATGGCCTCGCCCGGCCGGACCGAGAGGCGGTCCGAGTAGCCGGTAATGCGGAGCATGCGGTCCTGCTTGTCGCTCATCAGATCGCGCTCCTACATCTCGATGCCGTAGCTGGCGAGCAGCGCCCGCAGACGCTTGAGGAAGATCGCGTGGTCGGCCTCGCCCCTTGTCGCGTAGGTTTCCTCGGTGAGCACGACGGTCTCGCCGCGCACTTCCGGCAGCAGCGCGATGGTGTATTCGCTGCCGGGCTCGGTCTCGACGATGATGTGCTTGCCCGCAGTCGGCACCACGCGGAGCTTGTCGATCAGGCGGACCAGGACTTGGCTGTAGATCGGCGCGGGCTCCCCCGGCCGGGTCGGGCGGTAGAGCGGATTGGCCTTGTGCTCGGCGATGATCCTGGCGCGGCTCTCGGGGTCGGCCAGGTGCGGCAGGATGTACATGCGGACGTTGTAATCATCGACCGCCTTGAAGGCGTGGTCCTGCCGGAGCGCTGTTATCGGGATGCCGTGCGCGTCTGTCTCGTGGTCCATGAGTTCCTCGCGGCGGTACGGCGGGCAAACGGTCTGATTGGCGGTGGCTGACACGTGCCGGCGGAGTGGGCCGGCGCTCTCCCTACCCCGCGCTGTCTGGGTCGGGCTGCTGGCCGTAGGTCTTCAACATCTCCAGCACCTCGGCCATCTTGCGCTGTGAGATGACCTTTGGCTCCTTGCCAGTGGCAGCGCCGATGGTCAGCGAGCGGCAATAGAGCTCCGCCAGATACTCGACCTCGATGAGCAGGTTGACGCAGTCATCCGGCGTCTCGCCCAGGACGATGGCGCCGTGATTCTGTAGCAGGCAGGCGCGTCGGTCCTTGAGCGCCTCGACAGCCACGTCGGAGAGCGCCTGGGTCGTGGGCGTGCGGTAGGGCGCGCAGCGGATGTTTGTGCCTCCCGCGGTTCCTACCATGTAGTGAACAGCCGGAATCTCCATCCCGTGCACGGCGAGCGCGGTGCAATGAACCGAATGACTGTGGAGGATCGCGTTCACATCCGGCCGCGAGGCGAAGATATCGCGATGGAAGCGCCATTCGCTGGTGGGGATTCGCGTGCCCCACTGGCGGCCCTCAAGATCCATCTCGACGATGTCGGCGGGCGTCATCGTGTCGTAATAGAGACCGGAGGGCGTGACCAGGAACCTCTTGCCCACCCGGAATCCGATGTTGCCTGCGGTCCCGTGATTGAGGCCGATTGCGTCGGTCCTGAGGGCGGCGTCGATGATCGCGCGCCGCGCCATTAAATGCGTCAGTCTCTTGCGGGGCATGGCAGCGGCAGCGCCGGGCGCGGGCAGCGGCCCGCGCCGCGTCTCAGTCCTGAAGCGCGGCGGCGATGGCCGCCGTGATGGTGTCTATACCGCCAGAGCCATCGACCCGGGCGAAGCGGCCGCCGGCCTCGTAGTGCGGGATGATCGGCGCCGTCTGCTCATGGTAGGCGGCGAGGCGCGCAACCATGGTCTCGCGGTTGTCGTCCGCCCGGCGCGTGAAGTTCGTGCTGCCGCACTGGTCGCAAACGCCCTCGATGCTCGGCCGGTTGAATTGATCGTGGTAGCCGGCTCCGCAGTCGGCGCAGGAGAAGCGGCCGACGATACGTTCGATCAGCGCCTCTTCGTCCACCTCGATGGCGACCACCCTGTCGAGCGCGAGCCCACGGTCGGCCAGCATGGCATCCAACGCGTCGGCTTGCGCCACCGTGCGCGGGAAGCCGTCGAGGATGAAGCCATTGGCGCAGTCCGGCTCGTCGATTCGCTCCGCGATCAGAGCGACCATGAGATCGTCCGGCACCAGCTCGCCCGCCTCCATGATCACCTTGGCCTGAGTGCCGAGCGCGGTGCCGGCCTTCACCGCCGCCCGCAGCATGTCGCCCGTGGAAAGCTGGACGATGCCGAAACGCTCGACCAGTCGTTGCGCCTGCGTGCCCTTGCCCGCCCCCGGTGGGCCGAGAAGGATCAGGTTCAACGCCGGCTCCCTCGGAGCTTCGCCTTCTTGATCAACCCCTCGTACTGATGGGCGAGGAGGTGGGACTGGATCTGTCCCACGGTGTCCATGGTGACGGTGACCACGATGAGCAGACTCGTCCCGCCGAAGTAGAACGGCACCGCGTATTGCGAGATCAGGAGCTCGGGCAGAAGGCTCACTGCCGCTAGATAGAGAGCGCCCCAGAAGGTCAGCCGGGTGAGCACGTAGTCGAGATATTCCGCGGTGTTCTTGCCTGGACGGACTCCGGGTATGAAACCGCCATTCTTCTTCAAATTATCGGCCGTATCTTCGGGATTGAACACGACCGAGGTGTAGAAGTACGTGAAGAAGATGATCGCCGCCGCGTAGATGATCATGTAGATCGGCTGGCCGCGACCGAGATAGCTGGTCAGCGCCGTCAGCCACTCGGGCCCGGAACCCGCATTGATGCTGAGCGCGGTGATCGGCAGCAGCAGGATCGAGCTTGCGAAGATCGGCGGGATCACACCGGCGGTGTTGACCTTCAACGGCAGATGGGTTTGCTCGCCGCCGAACATGCGGCGGCCCACCTGTCGTTTGGGGTATTGCACAACGATGCGGCGCTGCGCCCGCTCGATGAAGACGATGAAGCCGATGACCGCGATCGCCATGACGAAGAGCGCGATGAGCACGACCGCAGAGAGCGCACCGGTTCGCCCGAGCTCCAGCGTGCTCGCGAGCGCGCCCGGTAGCTCCGCCACAATGCCGGCGAAGATGATCAGCGATATGCCGTTGCCGACCCCTCTGGCGGTTATCTGCTCACCCAGCCACATCAGGAAGATGGTGCCGCCGGTCAGCGTCACCACCGTGGTCAGGCGGAAGAATCCGCCCGGATCCAGCACCAGGTCGCCGCTCTGGCCGCTGTAGCCCTCAAGGCCCGACGAGATGCCGAATGCCTGCAGCGCGGCGAGGAAGACGGTGCCGTAGCGGGTGTATTGGTTGATCTTCTTGCGCCCGGCCTCGCCCTCCTTCTTGAGCTGGGCGAGGTGCGGCGAGACCGTCGTCATCAGCTGGATGATGATGGCCGCCGAAATGTACGGCATGATGTTGAGCGCAAAGATGGTCATGCGCCCGAGCGCACCGCCGGCGAACATGTTGAACATGCCGAGAATGCCGCCAGCCTGCTGCTGGAACACCTCGTCGAGCACCACCGGGTCGATGCCCGGGATGGGGATGTAGGTGCCCAGCCTGTAGATGATCAGAGCGCCGAGCGTGAACAGCAGGCGCTTCTGAAGCTCTTTCGCCTTAGCGAAGGCCCCGAAGTTGAGGTTCGCAGCGAGTTGTTCGGCTGCCGAAGCCACGTTCGTTAGGCGTCCTCTGCCGTTTCCTCGGCCGCTTTCCCGGCCTTAGCCGCGCCACTGAGGGCCACCGAGCCGCCGGCGGCTTCCACCGCGGCGATGGCCGCCTTCGACGCGCCCGTGACCTCGACGGCAACCGCGCTCTCGATCCGGCCTTTGGCGAGCAGCCGCACGCCGTGCCGCCCGCGCGTGAGCCCGGCCGCAGCCAGCGCGGCCTCGGTCACGGGAACGCCCGCGTCGATCCGCCCGCTCTCGATCGCCTCCTGCAGGCGCCCGATGTTGACGGTCTCGAAGGTCTTGCGGAAGCGGGCGTTGGTGAAACCCCGCTTCGGCAGGCGCCGGTAGAGCGGCATCTGGCCGCCCTCGAAACCCTTGAGGGCAACGCCGGCCCGCGACTTCTGGCCCTTGTGGCCGCGCCCCGAGGTCTTGCCGCGGCCCGAGCCGATGCCGCGCCCGAGCCTGCGTCCCTTCTTGGACGCGCCGGCGCGGTCAGCGAGTTCGTTCAGCCTCATCACTCAGCCTCCGCGTCCACCGGCTCGGCCCGCACGAGGTGCGGAATCTTGTCGATCATGCCGCGCACCGAGGGCGTGTCCTCGAGAACGCGGCTCCGGTGCATCTTGTTCAGGCCGAGGCCCACCAGGGTGGCGCGCTGATTCGCCGGCCGGCCGATGGGGCTGCCGATCTGGGTCACCCGCACCTTGGGCGCCGCGGCGGCCTTCTTGCTCCGTGCCATGGCCTACGCCTGCTCCTTCTGCTCCTTGGCGGAGTCGCTCTGGCCGAAGATCTGGCCCACCGTGCGGTTGCGCTTGGCGGCAACGGCCCGCGGCGAGTGGCAGCGCCCGAGCGCATCGAAGGTCGCCTTGACCATGTTCTGCGGGTTGGACGTGCCCACCGACTTGGCGACCACGTCTTTCACGCCCAGCATCTCGAACACGGCGCGCATCGGCCCGCCGGCGATGATGCCGGTACCGGGAGGTGCTGCGCGGATGATCACCTTGCCCGCGCCGAAGCGACCCTGGACGTCGTGATGCAGCGTGCGCCCCTCGCGAAGCGGCACGCGGACCATGCGGCGCCTGGCCTGCTCAGTGGCCTTGCGGATGGCCTCCGGCACCTCGCGCGCCTTGCCCGAGCCGCCGCCGACGCGGCCGCGCTGGTCGCCGACCACGACGAGCGCCGAGAAGCCGAAGCGCCGGCCGCCCTTCACCACCTTGGCGACGCGGTTGATGCTGACCAGCTTGTCCAGAAGCTCGGGCTCTTCGCGGTCACGTCCGCGACCGCCGCGATCCCGATCTCGATCCCGCTCCATGCCTGGTCGTGCCATACCGGGCCCTTCCCCTAGAAAGAGAGGCCGCCTTCGCGGGCTGCCTCGGCGAGCGCCTTGACGCGCCCGTGATACTGGTATCCGCCGCGGTCGAACACGACCTCCTTGTGCCCGGCCGCCAGCGCACGCTCGGCGATGAGTGCGCCGACACGGCCGGCGGCCTCGCGGTCCGCTCCCTTCTGGCCGCGCAGCGCGCCTTCCACCGTTGATGCAGCAGCCACGGTCCTGCCCTCTCCATCGTCGATGAGTTGGGCGTAAATGTGGCGGTTGGAGCGGAAGACCGAGAGCCGCGGCCTGCCGCCGGCGGCTGCCTGCAACCTGAACCGCACCCGTTGCTTGCGCTTATTGAAGTCGGTCCTGCTCATGGCTACTTCTTCTTGCCCTCCTTGCGCCGGACGTACTCGCCGACATAGCGGATGCCCTTGCCCTTGTAGGGCTCGGGCTTGCGGAAGGCACGAATCTCGGCGGCGACCTGGCCGACCGCCTGGCGGTCATAGCCGGCGACCCTGATCGCCGTCGGCCGCTCGCACGTGATCTGGATGCCATCGGGAATCGGGTAGCGGACCCTGTGGCTGTAGCCGAGATCGAGCGTGAGGGTCTTGCCCTCGACCGCGGCCCGGTAGCCGACGCCCTCGATCTGCAGGTCCTTGTGGAATCCCTGGCTCACGCCCACAACCATGTTGTTGATGATGCTCCGGGTGAGCCCCCACAGCTGACGCGAGCGCTTGTCGTCCCCGCGCGGCGTGACCGAGACCTGGCCGGCTTCGAGCACGGCGCTCACTTCGGACGCGATGGTGGCCTCGAGGCGGCCCAGCTTGCCGCTCACCGCGACCGCAGTGCCGTCGATCGTCACTTCGACGCCATCCGGGATAGCAACCGGGTTCTTGCCGACGCGGGACATCTCAGAACACCCGGCAGAGCACTTCGCCGCCCACGTTCTGCTGGCGTGCCTCGTTGTCCGAAAGCACGCCGCGCGGCGTCGACAGAACGGAGATTCCGAGACCGCCGTAGTAACGCGGCAGGTCCTTGATACCCGAATAGACCCGCCGTCCGGGCTTCGACACCCGATGGAGCTCGGCGATCACCGGGCGGCCTTCCTGATACTTGAGCTCGATCGAGAACGCCGGCTTGCCGGTGTCCGATTCCGTCTTCGAATAGCCGCGGATGTAGCCTTCGCGCTGAAGGACATCGAGCACGCCAGCGCGCAGCTTGGACGCCGGCGACAGGACGGCGGACTTACGTGCCTGCTGCCCGTTCCGAATACGGGTCAGCATGTCCGCCAGGGGATCGGTCATCATGGCCTGCGCCTCACCAGCTCGATTTGACCATGCCGGGCACCTGACCCGCCGAGGCGAGCTCCCGGAGCGCGATGCGCGAGAGTCCGAACTTGCGGTAGTTGCCGCGCGGCCGGCCGGTCAACCCGCAGCGGTTCCGCACCCGCACCTGCGCGCCGTTGCGCGGCAGCTTCGCGAGCTTGAGCTGCGCCGCGAAGCGCTCCTCCGCCGGCAGCGAACGGTCGCGCACGATGGCGCGCAGGTCCGCCCGCTTGGCCGCGTCCCGCTTCGCCATCCGCTGGCGCCGCTTGTTCTTCTCGATCGTGCTCTTCTTCGCCATCTCTCAGCCCGGCCCCTCTGCCCTACTGGCCGACGAACGGCAATTGAAAGCCAGCAAGCAGCGCCCGGCCCTCGTCATCGGTCCTCGCCGTCGTGCAAATGACGACATTCAATCCACGCACCTGATCGACCTTGTCGTAGTCGATCTCGGGAAAGATGATCTGCTCCTTCAGGCCTAACGCGTAGTTGCCCCGGCCGTCGAAGGCGCGGGCCGACAGGCCGCGAAAATCGCGCACACGCGGCAAGGCAATCGTGACCAGCCGGTCGAGGAACTCGTACATCCGCTCGCGCCGAAGCGTGGTCTTGCAGCCGACCTGCATGCCGGTGCGCACCTTGAACGCGGCGACCGACTTGCGCGCCCTGGTGACGATGGGCTTTTGGCCCGCGATCAGCGTCATGTCCTGAACCGCGGCATCGATCTTCTTGTTGTCCGTGGCTCCTTCGCCGACGCCCATGTTGATCACGATCTTGTCCAGCTTCGGCGCCTGCATGATGTTGGTGTAGCCGAACTGCTGTATCAGACCGGGCCTGATTTCGCTCTCGTAGAGCAATTTCAGCCGGCTCGGGCCCTTCGCCTCGCCGTTCACCTGGCCGCCGTTCTGGCCGTTCGCTTCAGACATCGATCACTTCCCCCGAGCGGGCGGCGACGCGCACCTTGCGCCCGTCCTCGAGATTCTTGTAGCGCACCCGGGTCGCCCGATCGCTTTCGGGATCGATCAGAGCCACGTTCGATATATGGATCGGCGCCTCGCGTTCGACAATGCCGCCCTGCGGATCGCCTTGCGTCGGCTTGACGTGGCGCTTGGTCACGTTGACGCCCTCGACGAGAACGCGGTCGGTCTTGGTGATGATCCGGAGCACGGCGCCGCGCTTGCCCTTGTCTCGCCCGGTCAGGACGATGACCTCGTCATCCTTGCGTATCTTTCGCTTGCGCATGGCGGCCTACAGCACCTCGGGCGCGAGTGAGATGATCTTCATGTACTGGCGCTGACGGAGCTCGCGGGTCACCGGCCCGAAGATGCGGGTCCCGATCGGCTCCCCCTGGGGGGTGATGAGCACGGCCGCATTGCGATCGAAGCGGATCGCGCTGCCGTCCGGGCGCCTGATTTCCTTCGCGGTGCGCACGATGACGGCACGGTGAAGCTCGCCCTTGCGCACCTTGCCGCGCGGGATCGCCTCCTTGACCGTGACCACGATGGTATCGCCCACCGAGGCGGTCTTGCGCTTCGACCCACCCAGCACCTTCACGCACTGCACGCGTCTCGCACCGGAATTGTCAGCGACATCCAGATTCGTCTGCATCTGAATCATGTCACTCGACCCTTCCGCTCTCTACCGCGCCGTTCAGCCCTGCTCGGCGCCGGCTTCGTCGAGCACGATCCAGCGCTTGCGCTTGGAGATGGGGGCGCATTCGCGAATTTGCACGATGTCGCCGACCTTGTGCCTGTTGGCGTCGTCATGCGCGGTGTAGCGCTTGGAGCGGCGCACGACCTTCTTGTAGAGCGGATGCATCACGCGGCGATCGACGCGGACGACAACGGTCTTGTCCGCCTTGTCGCCGACCACGGTTCCCCGCATTACACGGCGCGGCATGCCAGCTCTCCTCCACCCATCTCCCAAATCCTCAGGCTTCGCCGCCGGCCGCGCGCTTGCGCTCGGCGACAATCGTCTTGATGCGGGCCACGTCGCGCCTCACGGCGCGCATGCGCGCGGTGTTCTCGAGCTGGCCGGACGCCCGCTGGAAGCGCAGGTTGAACGCCTCCTTCTTCAACGCGAGCAGCATCGTATGGAGCTCGTCGTCGGTCTTGAGGCGGACTTCGACGCCGTTCATCAGGACGCCCCTTCGCCGAGCCGGGACACGACCCTGGTCTGCACCCTGAATTTCGCGGACGCGCGGCGGAACGCCTCTTCCGCCACCGCGCGCGGCACGCCGTCCACCTCGAACATGATGCGGCCGGGCTTCACCTTGGCGACCCAGTATTCCGGCGTGCCCTTGCCCTTGCCCATGCGCACCTCGGCAGGCTTGGTCGAGACCGGCACGTCCGGAAAGATGCGGATCCAGATCTTGCCGGTCCGCTTCATGTGGCGCGTGATGGTGCGTCGGCCGGCCTCGATCTCGCGTGCCGTGATGCGACCGGGCGTGATTGCCTTGAGCCCGTAGGCGCCGAAGTTGAGCTGCGAGCCGCCCTTGGCCTTGCCGTGGATGCGGCCCTTGTGGGCCTTGCGGTACTTGGTGGATTTCGGCTGCTGCATGACTCGGTCCCCGGTCCCCGTCCGGCCCTAGCGGGGCGTGGCCTGCTCCATGGCGCGCTTGTCCTGCGCCATGGGGTCGTGCGCCATGATCTCGCCCTTGAACACCCAGACCTTGACACCGCAGGTGCCGTAGGCCGTGCGCGCCGTGGCGAGCCCGAAGTCCACGTCGGCCCGGAGCGTGTGGAGCGGCACCCGGCCCTCGCGATACCACTCGGTCCGCGCGATCTCGGCGCCGCCGAGGCGGCCGCCGCAGTTGATGCGGATGCCCTGCGCACCGAGCCTGATCGCGGACTGCACCGCCCGCTTCATGGCCCGGCGGAACGCGACCCGGCGCACGAGTTGCTGAGCGATGTTCTCGGCCACCAGCTTGGCCTCGATCTCGGGCTTGCGGATCTCGACGATGTTCAGATGAACGTCGCTGCCCGTCATCTTGGTGATGTCGGTGCGCAGCCGCTCGATGTCAGCACCCTTCTTGCCGATCACGACGCCCGGCCGGGCTGTATGGATGGTGATGCGCGCCTTCTTGGCCGGGCGCTCGATGACGACGCGCCCGATGCCTGCCTGGTTCAGCCGATCGACCAGAAACTTGCGGATCTGCAGGTCCTCGTGCAGCAACTGGGCGTAATCGTCGTCGGCATACCAGCGCGAATCCCAGGTACGGTTGATGCCGAGACGCAGCCCGACGGGATTGACCTTCTGACCCATCAGGCCCCCTTGGCGCGTTCGCGCACCACGATGGTGAGATGGCTGAACGGCTTCATGACGCGCCCGACCCGGCCGCGCGCACGGGGCCGCCAGCGCTTCATCACCAAACCCTTGCCGACCGTCGCTTCCGCGACGACGAGCCGGTCCACGTCCAATTCGTGATTGTTCTCCGCGTTCGCGATGGCCGATTGCAGGCACTTGCGCACGTCGCCGGCGATGCGGCGGCGAGAATGCGCCAGCGTGAGCAGCGCCTCGCCCACCGGGCGCCCGCGGATGGTCTCGGTGACAAGGCCGAGCTTCTGCGGGCTGATCCGGAGGTTCCGGATCACCGCTTGGGCCTCGGTCTCGCCGAGCCGCCGGGTTCGCGCGGTCTTGCCCATGATCAGCCCCGCCGCGCCCTCTTGTCGCCGGCATGGCCGTGGAAGACCCGCGTCGGCGAGAACTCGCCGAACTTGTGGCCGACCATATTCTCGTTGACCAGCACGGGCAGGAACTTGCGCCCGTTGTAGACCCCGAAGGTGAGGCCCACGAACTGCGGCAGGATGGTCGAGCGCCGCGACCAGGTGCGGATGATGTCCTTGCGGCCGGTCGCCCGCGCCTCTTCGGCCTTCTTGAGAAGATAGCCGTCGACGAAGGGGCCTTTCCATACGGAACGCGCCATCGACTGTCCCCCGCCCTACTTCTTGCCCCGACGCCGCATGATGAAGCGGTCGGTTCTCTTGTTGCTGCGCGTGCGCTTGCCCTTGGTGGGCACGCCCCAGGGAGTGACCGGATGCCGCCCGCCGGAGGACTTGCCCTCGCCGCCGCCGTGGGGATGGTCCACCGGGTTCATGGCGACGCCGCGCACCTTGGGTCGCCGACCCTTCCAGCGCATGCGGCCGGCCTTGCCCTGATTGGTGTTCTGATTGTCCGGGTTGGAGACTGCGCCGATGGTGGCCATACATCGGCCATGGACGATACGCTGCTCGCCCGACGGCAGTCTGAGCTGGGCGTAGCCCTGATCCTTGCCGACCAGCTGCACGTAGTTGCCGGCGGAGCGCGCGATCTGGCCGCCCTTCCCCGGCTTCATCTCGACATTGTGGATGATCGTGCCGACGGGAATGTTGCTCATCGGCATCGCGTTGCCGGGCTTGATGTCACAGCGGTCGCCGGAAACCACCTTGTCGCCCGGTGAGACCCGCTGCGGGGCGAGGATGTAGGCCTGCTCACCGTTTTCGTAGCGGATCAGCGCAATGAAGGCTGAGCGGTTGGGGTCGTACTCAAGCCGCTCCACGGTCGCCGGCACATCGAATTTGCGCCGCTTGAAGTCGATCTTGCGGTAGCGGCGCTTATGCCCGCCCCCGCGGTGGCGCATGGTGATGCGGCCGTCGCTGTTGCGCCCGCCCTTCTGGCTCAATCCCTCGGTCAGCTTCTTGACCGGCTTCCCCTTCCAGAGGTCGGAGCGGTCCACCAGGATGAGCTGGCGGCGCCCCGGCGTGGTCGGCTTGTAGTTCTTGAGTGCCATCGCCTAGAGCCCGGTCATCACGTCGATGGTATCGCCCTCGCCGAGCGAAACCGTCGCCTTCTTCCAATCCGAGCGCTTGCCCAGCCGGCCGCGAGGGCTGCGCTTGACCTTGCCCTTGACCATGCTGGTGTTGACCTTCCTCACCTTGACCTCGAACAGCCCTTCCACGGCTTCCTTGATCTGAGGCTTGGTCGCGTCGGTGCGCACCTTGAAGGTAACCTGGTTGTACATCGAGCCCTGAGTGGACTTCTCGGTCACGACTGGACCAAGAATCGTGTCGTACCAGCGCTCTTTGGGCTCGACGCTCATGCGAGCCTCGCTTGCAGGCTTTCCACCGCACTCCGGGTCAGCACCAGGTGATCGCGGCGAAGGATGTCGTAGACGTTGGCGCCCAGCTGCGGGAGCACCTGAACCGCGGTCAGGTTGCCCGCGGCCCTGGCGAAGCCGGCATCGACCTCGTCGCCGTCGATGACCAGCGCCGACGACCAGCCGAGGCGCGCGATGCGATTGGCGAGCACGCGGGTCTTGGCCGAGCCGAGGTCGAGGGATTCCACGATCGAGAGCTTGCCGTCTGCCTGCTTGCTTGAGAGTGCGGACTTGAGCGCGAGCTTGCGCACCTTCTTGGGCAGCTTGTGCGCGTGGTCGCGCAGCACGGGACCGAAGATCGCCACGCCGCCCCGATGGTGCGGCGCCCGGCGGGAGCCCGCGCGGGCGCGGCCCGTACCCTTCTGCTTGAAGGGCTTGCGCGTGGACCCGCGAGTCTCCGCCACCGACTTGGTCTTGTGCGTGCCGGCGCGGCGCTTGGCGAGCTGCCAGCGCACGGTGCGTTGCATCAGGTCGGGCCGCACGGGCGCGCCGAACACCTCATCCGCGAGCTCGATCTCGCCGACGCGCTTGGCCTTGAAGTCGATGACGTCGACCTTCACGAGGCCTCCTCCTCGTCGCCCTCTGCAGAGTCCTCAGCGGCGGCCTCGCCGTCGTCCTCCTCCTGCGCCTCGGCGGGCGCACTCTCGGCCTCGGCTTCAGCCTCGGCGGCGGGAGCGTCGTCCTCGGGCTCGGGCTCGGGGTCTGCCGCCTCCGGTTCCGGCGGTACGAAGAGCCCTGCAGGGAACGGCACGTCGTCTGGCAGGCTGCGCTTCTTCGCGTCGGAGAGCAGCACGACACCGCCCTTGGGGCCGGGGACGCCGCCCTTGACCATGATCAGGCCCCGCTCGGCATCCGTTGCCACGACTTCGAGGTTCTGCACGGTCGCGCGTGCGTTCCCGAGCTGGCCCGCCATCTTCTTGCCCTTGAAGACCTTGCCGGGGTCCTGGCATTGGCCGGTCGAGCCGTGGGAGCGGTGCGAGACGGAGACGCCGTGGCTCGCGCGCAGGCCCGAGAAGTTGTGCCGCTTCATGCCGCCAGCAAAACCCTTGCCGATGGAGGTGCCGACCGCATCGACGAACTGGCCGGCGGCGAAGTGATCGGCGCCGAGCGTGGCGCCCACATCCACCAGCGCATCCTCGCTCACCCGAAACTCGACCACGTGGCGCTTGGGCTCGACCTTCGCCTTGGCGAAGTGGCCGCGCAGTGCGCGCGGCGTGTTCTTGACCTTGACCCGGCCCGCACCGAGCTGCAGCGCGACATAGCCGCCCGCGTCAGGCGTCCGCTGGGCGATGACCTGGCAACCGTCCACGCGCAGCACGGTCACCGGCACATGCTCGCCGGCGTCGTTGAAGACACGGGACATGCCGAGCTTCTCGGTGATCACGCCCGTGCGCCTGCGCGCTGCAGCCTGGCCGGCCATGACGCCCTCCTAAAGCCTGATCTCGACGTCGACGCCGGCCGCGAGGTCGAGCTTCATGAGCGCATCGACGGTCTGCGGCGTGGGATCGACGATATCGAGCAGCCGCTTATGGGTGCGAATCTCGAACTGCTCCCGCGACTTCTTGTCGATATGGGGCGAGCGCAGCACCGTGTACTTCTCGATCCGGGTCGGCAGCGGGATCGGGCCGCGCACCTGCGCGCCGGTGCGCTTGGCCGTGTTCACGATCTCGCTCGTGGACGCGTCGAGCACCCGGTGATCGAACGCCTTGAGGCGGATCCTGATGTTTTGGCTGTCGATGGCCATCGTGCGTGCCCGGCCTCTTGTCCGCCTCGGTTTGGCTCTACTCGACGATTTTGGCGACGACGCCTGCGCCGACGGTGCGCCCGCCCTCGCGGATGGCGAAGCGCAAGCCCTCGTCCATCGCGATCGGCGCTATCAGATCGACCTGCATCGTCACGTTGTCGCCGGGCATCACCATCTCGGTGCCCTCCGGCAACCCAATCGTCCCCGTCACGTCCGTCGTCCGGAAGTAAAACTGTGGGCGGTAGTTCGAGAAAAACGGCGTGTGACGCCCGCCCTCGTCCTTCGTCAGGATGTACGTCTCTGCCTCAAATCGCGTGTGCGGCGTGATCGTCCCGGGCTCCGCCAACACCTGGCCGCGCTCAACCTCGTCCCGCTTCGTTCCTCGAAGCAGGACGCCCACGTTGTCGCCGGCCTCGCCCTGATCCAGCAGCTTCCGGAACATCTCGACGCCCGTGCAGACCGTCTTCGTCGTCTCGCGGATGCCGATGATCCCGACGTCGTCGCCCACCTTCACAACGCCGCGCTCGATCCGACCCGTCACAACCGTCCCACGACCCGAAATCGAGAACACGTCCTCGATCGGCATCAGGAACGGCTGATCCTTCGGGCGCTCGGGCTGCGGTACGTAGTCGTCAACCGCCGCCATCAGCTCCAGGACCGAGCCTCGGCCCGTCGCCGCGTCGCCACCCTCGAGCGCCGCCAGCGCAGACCCACGGATCACAGGAATGTCGTCGCCCGGAAACTCGTACGCGGACAGAAGCTCCCGAACCTCAAGCTCGACAAGGTCCAGGATCTCCTCGTCGTCCACCATATCCACCTTGTTCATGTAGACCACCAGCGCGGGAACGCCCACCTGACGCGCAAGCAGAATATGCTCCCGCGTCTGAGGCATCGGGCCGTCCGCCGCAGACACGACCAGGATCGCGCCATCCATCTGCGCCGCACCCGTGATCATGTTCTTCACGTAGTCCGCATGGCCCGGACAGTCCACGTGCGCGTAGTGGCGGTTCGCCGTCTCGTACTCGACATGCGCGGTCGCGATCGTGATCCCGCGCTCGCGTTCCTCCGGCGCCTTGTCGATCTCGTCAAACGACACGAACTCCGCGCCGCCTGCTTCGCCCAGAACCCTCGTAATCGCCGCCGTCAACGTCGTCTTGCCATGGTCAACATGACCAATCGTCCCAACGTTGCAGTGCGGCTTCGTACGCTCAAACTTCTCCTTGGCCATCGGTGCTCTCTCTCAGGAGGTCTTTTCTTGGTCGTGGTCACGCAATCAGGCGTAGCGGGCGCGGACTTCGTCCGACACCGCCGAGGGCACCTGATCGTAGTGATCGAACTCCATCGTGAACTGCGCCCGCCCTTGGGTGAGCGAGCGCAAGGTGTTGACATAACCGAACATGGTCGCAAGCGGTACCATGGCGCGAATCACCTGGGCGTTGCCGCGCGGCTCCATGCCGCCGACATGCCCACGCCTGGCGTTGAGGTCGCCGATCACGTCGCCCAGATAATCCTCGGGCGTCACGACCTCGACCTTCATCATCGGCTCCAGCAACGTCGGCGCCGCGCGCTGCAGGGCCTCGCGGAACGCCGCGCGTGCGGCGATCTCGAATGCGAGCGAGCTGGAATCGACGTCGTGCGACGCGCCGTCGATCAGCCGCGCCTTGAAGTCGATGACCGGGAAGCCGGCGACGATGCCGGCATGCCGCGCCTCATCGATCCCCTTCTCGACCGCAGGAATGTAATCCTTGGGCACGGCGCCGCCCACGACCTCGCTCTCGAACGCGAAGCCTGAGCCGGGTTCCTCCGGCTCCAGCACAACCTTGACCCGCGCGAACTGGCCAGCACCGCCGGTCTGCTTCTTGTGCGTGTAATTGACCGTCGACTCGCGGCCGATGGTCTCGCGATAGGCGACCTGGGGCTGGCCGACGTTGGCGCCCACCTTGAACTCGCGGCGCATGCGGTCGATCAGGATGTCCAGATGCAACTCGCCCATGCCCTTGATCACGGTCTGCCCGCTCTCGGGATCGGCGGTCACGCGGAAGGATGGGTCTTCTTCGGCGAGCCGTGCAAGTGCGATGGAGAGCTTGTCCTGATCGGCCTTGGTCTTGGCCTCGACCGCCACTTCGATCACCGGATCGGGAAATTCCATCCGCTCCAGCACGACCGGGTGCGCCGGGTCGCTCAGCGTCTCGCCCGTGGTGGTGTCCTTGAGGCTGGCGATGGCCACGATGTCGCCTGCTCGCGCCTCCTGGATATCCTCGCGGGAATTCGCGTGCATCAGCAGCATCCGGCCGACCCGCTGCTTGCGGCCCTTGGCGCTGTTGAGCACCTGCTTGCCGGTCTGGATCATGCCCGAATAGACGCGCACGAAGGTGAGCGAGCCGACGAAGGGGTCGGTCATCACCTTGAAGGCGAGCGCAGACAGCGGCTCGTCGTCGCTGCAGGAGCGCTCGACCTCGTTGCCCTTGCCGGGCACGACGCCATGCACCGGCGGCACGTCGGTCGGCGCCGGCATGAAGTCGCACACCGCGTCCAGCAGCGGCTGCACGCCCTTGTTCTTGAAGGCGGAGCCCGCCAGCACGGGGACAAGCTGGCCCGAGAGCGTGCCGATGCGGAGACACCGCTTGATCGCCGCCTCGTCGGGCCCCTCGCCCTCGAGGAAGCGCTCGAGCACGGCGTCGTCCATCTCGACCACCGCCTCGATGAGTGCCTGGCGGCTCGCTTCGGCCTCGGCCTTCATGTCGTCGGGCACGTCGCCGACCGTGAACTCGGCGCCCAGGGTCTCCGAATTCCAGACGATACCCTTCATCGCGATCAGGTCGACGACCCCGATGTGCTTCGCCTCGGTCCCGATGGGGAGCTGGATCGCGACCGGGTTGGCACCCAGCCGCTCGCGAATCATCTCGATGCAGCGGGGGAAGTTGGCCCCGACGCGGTCCATCTTGTTGACGAAGCAGATGCGGGGGACGTTGTACTTGTCCGCCTGGCGCCAGACCGTCTCGGATTGCGGCTCGACGCCCGCGACCGCATCGAACACCGCGACCGCGCCGTCCAGCACCCTCAGCGAGCGCTCGACCTCGATCGTGAAGTCGACGTGGCCGGGCGTGTCGATGATGTTGATGCGGTGGTCGCGCCAGAAGCAGGTGGTGGCGGCGGACGTGATGGTGATGCCGCGCTCCTGCTCCTGCTCCATCCAGTCCATGGTGGCGCTGCCCTCGTGGACCTCGCCCATCTTGTAGGACTTGCCGGTGTAGTAGAGCACCCGCTCGGTGGTGGTCGTCTTACCGGCATCGATGTGCGCCATGATGCCGATATTGCGGTAGCGTTCGAGGGGTGTGGTCCGAGCCATTGTTCTTGTCCGCGAACGCCTGCGCCTACCAGCGGTAGTGCGAAAAGGCGCGATTGGCCTCGGCCATACGGTGGGTGTCTTCCCTCTTCTTAACGGCGACGCCGCGGTTTCCCGCGGCGTCGAGGAGTTCGTTGCTGAGCCGGTCGACCATCGTGGTCTCGGACCGGTCCCGGGTCGCGCCGATAAGCCAGCGAATGGCGAGCGTCTGGCGCCGGTCGGGCCGCACCTCGGTCGGCACCTGGTAGGTGGCGCCGCCGACGCGGCGCGAACGCACCTCCACAGCCGGCTTCACGTTGTCGAGGGCCTCGTGGAACACCCTGACCGGGTCCTGTCCGGTCTTCTCTCTGATCCGGTCCAGCGCGCCATAGACGATGCGCTCGGCTGTCGATTTCTTGCCATCGAGCATCAGCGAGTTCATGAACTTCGCCAGCACCACATCCCCGTGGCGGGGGTCGGGGTTGACGGTTCGGCGCTCTGCGGCGCGACGGCGTGACACCGGACGGCTCCTTCTTGTTCTTTATTTGGGCCGTTTAGCGCCGTACTTGGAGCGCCGCTGGCGGCGGTCCTGGATACCCTGGGTGTCGAGCGAGCCGCGTATGATGTGATAACGCACGCCGGGCAGGTCCTTCACCCGCCCGCCGCGAATCATCACCACCGAATGCTCCTGAAGGTTGTGCCCCTCGCCGGGGATGTAGCTCGTGACTTCGAATCCGTTGGTCAGTCGCACGCGCGCGACCTTGCGCAGTGCCGAGTTCGGCTTCTTCGGCGTGGTCGTATAGACCCTGGTACACACGCCGCGTTTCTGCGGGCAGGCCTGCAGCGCCGGCACCTTGTTTCGTGCGGCAGGCGCCGTACGCGGCTTGCGAATCAGTTGGTTGATCGTCGGCATCGCGGCGTTCCAAGTTCAACAGACAGTGCGGCGCGTGCAGGTGGACCGGGAAAATCGGGATCTGCCCGCTTCCCCGCCGCCGGCCTGCGCCGACCCTTCGGAAACTCTCTCGATCACAAGGCGTGGCGGCGGGCACCCAGAGGCGCGCCGACCAGCCTCGTCGGCAAGAGGGTGGCGCATCCTAGTGATGGGCCTATTCACCGTCAAGCGCCAAAAATGGCCAAATTCCAAGAAATTCCGCGAGAGAATCGCGGGCCGTAGGAGGCCCGAGAGTGTATCGTAACGCCGCGATTTGCGGGCGCGGAGAGACCCAAATGAACGTTCTGGTCGTGGGCTCTGGCGGGCGCGAGCATGCCCTCTGCTGGCAGCTCGCGGCATCACCGCTGCTGGGAGGGCTCTGGTGCGCGCCGGGAAACGCGGGAATCGAGAACGAGGCGACCTGCGTTGCGCTCGACCCCATGAACTTCGACGGGCTGGTGGCCTTCTGCGGCGAGCAGGCGATCGACCTGGTCGTGGTGGGACCGGAGGCGCCGCTCTGCGCCGGCCTCGTCGACCGGCTGGAGGCTGAGGGCATCGCCGCCTTCGGTCCGCGCGCGGCCGCCGCGCGGATCGAGGGCTCCAAAGGCTTCATGAAGGACCTCTGCGCGCGCCACGGCGTGCCGACCGCCGCCTATCGCCGCGTCGCCTCGCTCACGGAGGCCGAGGCGTTCATCGCCGAGCTGGGCGCGCCGGTGGTGGTCAAGGCGGACGGGCTCGCCGCCGGAAAGGGTGTCGTGCTGGCGGAGACCGAGGCCGAAGCCCTTGATGCGGCGCGAGCCGCGCTGGGTGGCGCCTTCGGCGAAGCCGGCGCCGCGCTCGTGATCGAGGAGATGCTGGTGGGCGAGGAGGCGAGCTACTTCGCCCTGGTCGACGGTGAGACCGTGCTGCCGCTGGAGACGGCGCAGGACCACAAGGCGGTGGGCGAAGGCGATACCGGGCCCAACACCGGCGGCATGGGCGCCTATTCGCCGGCACCCGCGATGACGCCAGCACTCTGCGAGGAGGCGCGGGTACGGATCGTCGAGCCGCTCGTGCGCGGCCTTGCAGCGGAGGGCGCACCCTATACCGGCGTCTTCTATGCCGGGCTGATGCTCACCGCCGACGGGCCGAAGCTCCTGGAGGTGAACGCCCGATTCGGTGATCCGGAGTGCCAGGTGCTCATGCCCCGGCTCAAGTCCGACCTCTTACTCGCGCTGATGGCGGCGCACGATGGCGAGCTTAAGGACTTCGACCTGCGCTGGCGCGATGAGGCCGCGCTTTGCGTGGTGCTCGCCACGCAAGGCTATCCGGGCGCCTACGAGAAAGGCAGCGCGATCCGCGGGATCGACGCAGCAGAAGACCCCGACGACGTCATGGTGTTCCACGCGGGGACGGCGCGCACCGATGCCGGCATCGTCGCCGCAGGCGGGCGCGTGCTCGGCGTGACTGCGCGGGGCGCGAACGTCGCCGCGGCCCAGAGCCGCGCCTATGAAGCCGTCGGGCACGTCGACTGGCCGGAGGGCTTCTGCCGCCGGGATATCGGCTGGCGGGCGGTCTGAAGCCAACCGACTCCTTGGCGAACCGGGGTGCGAGCCTATAATCAGGCTGATGACCAACGAGAACCGCCCGCTCGAGAGCCAGGATCCGGCACGGACGCGCGCGCCGCATGGCGGTGGTCTCAAATTCCTGGGCGTGACGCCGCTCCGCCCCTGCCCCTATCTGCCGGGGCGCCTGGAGCGCTCGATCGTCACCCCGCTCGCGGGCCCTCGTGCCGAGATCGCTTACGACGAGATGCTGCGCGGCGGCTTCCGCCGCAGCCACCTCGCCGCCTACCGCCCCGCCTGCCCCGGCTGCCGGGCCTGCGTCTCCGCACGGGTCCGTGCCGACACGTTCGTGCCGAGCCGCTCGCTCCGCCGGGTCATCGCGCGCAATGCGGGAATCGCGCTCAATGTGCTGCCAGCGCTGGCGCGGCCCGATCACTACACCCTGTTCAGGCGCTACCTGGCGGCGCGGCACCCGGACGGCACGATGGCTGCCATGGGGCGCGAGGGCTACGGCGCCCTCGTCGAGGAGAGCGCGGTCGAGACCCGGCTCGCCGAGTTCCGCAGCCCCGGTGGACGGCTCTATGGCGTCTGCGTGTTCGACATCGTCGCCGACGGGCTATCGGCAGTGTATTCCTTCTATGAACCGACGCGGGTCAAGGACAGTCCGGGCAGCTACATGATCCTCAAGCTCGTGGAAGAGGCGCGCGCGCAAGCGCTGCCCTACCTCTATCTCGGCTACTGGATCGACGGCTGCGACAAGATGGACTACAAGGCCCGCTTTCGCCCGCTCGAGGTGCACGGCCCGGAGGGCTGGACCATCCTCGACGCCCGGCCGGACGGTCAGGGCGTCCCGAATCATTGACCCGAACCATCGAAGGGAGACCGAAGGACATGAGCACGAAGATCGGAAGACGTAGCCTTCTCAAGGGAACGGCCATCGCAGGAGCCGCCGTAGCAGCCGCGGCGGCATCGTCGTTCCCCGCGCCCGCGATCTCGCAGGGCAAGATGCAGCTCAAGCTGGCCACCTCCTGGCCCAAGCAGTTCCCCGGCCTCGGCACCGGCGCGCAACGGCTCGCCGATCGCATCACCAACGCGACCGAAGGGCGCATCGAGGTCAAGCACTATGGCGGCGGCGAGCTGGTGCCGCCCCTCGGCTGCTTCGACGCAGTCTCGGAGGGTGCTGCGGACCTCTACCACTCCGCCGAGTACTACTGGCAGGGCAAGTCCAAGGCCTTCAACTTCTTCGCGACCGTGCCCTTCGGGCTCACCGCGGACGAGGTCAATGCCTGGATCTACCATGCAGGCGGTCAGGCGCTCTGGGACGAGCTCGGCGCCGACTTCAACGTGAAGCCACTGATGGCCGGCAACACCGGCGTCCAGTGGGGCGGGTGGTTCAACAAGGAGATGAACACACTCGAGGACTACAAGGGCCTCAAGATGCGTATGCCGGGCCTCGGCGGCGAGGTGCTGCGCCGCGTCGGCGCGAACGCGCTCCTGCTGCCCGGCGGCGAGATCTATCCGGCGCTGGAAGCCGGCACGATCGACGCCACCGAATGGGTGGGGCCGTGGAACGACCTCGCCTTCGGCTTCTACAAGGTGACCAAGTTCTACTACTGGCCCGGCTTCCATGAGCCCGGCACGATCCTGAGCTGCGGTATCAACAGGAGCGTGTGGGAAAGCCTCAGCGCCGCGGATCAGAGCCTGATCGAGAGCTGCTGCGCCGCCGACAACGCGACCATGCTGGCCGAGTTCAACGCGCGGAACGCCGGCGCGCTCGACACGCTCATCAACGAGCACGGCGTGCAGGTGCGACGCGTGTCGGACGAGATGCTGAAGGCGCTCGGAGAGCAATCTGCCCAGGTGGTCGCCGAGGTCGGCGGCGAGGGCGGAATCACCCAGCGCGTCTACGAGAGCTTCTCCGCCTTCCGCAAGACGGCGGTGCCGTATAACGAGCGCTCGGAGCTTGCCTACGCGAGCGCCCGGCTCCTGACCGCGTAGCACGTCGGCAAGATGTGCGTTCGGGGCGGGCGACGCAGGCCCGCCCCGACTCGCGCCGGTAGTTGCAGGATTATCCCGGCGGCACCGCGGGGCGCCGGGACGGTGCGCATGAGGGCCACTGCCGCGTCGGGGCACCGGCGCCTGAAGGGAGCACCGGCCGCCTGAAATGAGATGCAGGCGTCTCTCTCCGCGTTAGCCGCGCTCACACGCGTAATCGACGTGGTCAACGAGCACGTCGGTCGCGTCGCGTCGTGGCTCGCGCTCCTCATGGTGCTCCTCCAGTTCGTCGTCGTGGTGATGCGCTACATCTTCGGATGGGGCTTCATCGCGATGCAGGAGGGGGTGATCTACCTCCACGCCACCCTCTTCCTCGTGGGTGCGGGCTACACTCTGCTCCACGGCGGCCACGTCCGTGTCGATATCTTCTACCGCGACGCGCGCCCGCGCCGGCGCGCGCTCATCGATCTCCTGGGCGTGATTCTCTTCTTGATGCCGGTTTGCGTGATCATCGGCTGGGCGAGCTGGCCCTATGTGGAGCAGTCCTGGTCGGTGTTCGAAAAGTCGGCGGAAACCAGCGGCATTCCGGCGATCTACACGCTCAAGTCCATGATCCTCGCGTTCGTGGTGCTGATCGCCTTCCAGGGCCTCTCCCTCGCGTTCCACGCGGTGCTGACCCTCGCCGGCCGCAAAGCACGCCACGACGACATCGCAGAAGCCGGCGGCGAGGCCGCCTGACCCGCCATGCCCGTCGGCGAAGTCCTGGTCATCGTCATGTTCGTGACGACCTTCGCCTGCCTGCTGGCGGGTTTCCCGGTCGCCTTCACACTCTCCGGCGTGGCCGCGCTCTTCGGACTCTTCTCCTACGCCTTTGGCGTCTTCGACATCAGCTTCATGCGCGCCATGCCGCAACGCATCTTCGGCAACGCGATGTGGAACGAGGTGCTGATCGCGGTGCCGCTCTTCATCTTCATGGGCGTGATGCTGGAACGCTCGAAGGTGGCGGAAGAGCTGCTCGAGGCCATGGGGCGCCTCTTCGGCGGCCTGCGCGGCGGCATCGGACTCTCGGTGATTGCCGTTGGCGCGCTTCTTGCCGCCTCCACCGGAATCGTCGGAGCCACCGTGGTGACCATGGGTCTGCTCTCACTGCCAACGATGCTGAGGCGCGGCTACGACCCCAAGCTCGCGACCGGAACGATCTGCGCCTCCGGCACCCTCGGCCAGATCATTCCGCCCTCCATCGTGCTGGTGATCCTCGGCGAGCAGATCTCCAACGCCTACGTCGATGCCCAGCGTGCCATCGGCAACTGGTCTCCGGAGCCGGTCTCGGTGGGCGATCTGTTCGCCGGCGCCCTGCTGCCGGGGATGGTGCTCGTCGGGCTCTACATGCTCTACCTGATGATTGTCGCCTGGCTGCGTCCCAACGCGGCGCCGGCGATCCCGCGCGGAGAGCTGGGCGGCGACTGGCGCGAGGTGTGGCGGCGCACCGGCCGCGCGCTGGTGCCGCCGATCGTGCTCATCATCGCCGTTCTGGGTTCCATCCTCGGCGGCATCGCGACCCCGACCGAGGCTGCGGCGGTGGGCGCCGTGGGCTCGCTGATCCTCGCGGGCGCCCGGCTCGCGCCTGAAGGCGGCACACGGCTCGAGCGCAGCGTCGGCAGCGCCCCGCTCTACCTCGCGGGAGGCGCCTTGATCCTGATGATGGTCCTCGCTGGCCAGTTCGACCTCGTGGTCACGCGGGCCGGCGTTGGCGCACCGGCCATCGTCGCCTTCATCTGCTGCGGGCTTCTTGTCTACGGGATTTGGACGAGCCTCTGGCGGGTCTGGCGCGCCGGCGTGCTCGTGCCGGTGATGCGGTCGACCATGCAGATCAGCGCCATGGTCTTCGTAATCCTGATCGGTGCCGCCATGTTCTCGCTTGTCTTCCGCGGCCTTGGCGGCGACGAGATGGTCCACGAGGCGCTCTCGAACGTGCCGGGCGGAGTCATCGGCGCGATGCTCGTGGTCATGCTGATCATGTTCGCGCTCGGCTTCTTCCTCGACTTCATCGAGATCACCTTCGTGGTGGTGCCGATCATCGCGCCCGTGCTGCTGCAAATGGACATTAACCCGATCTGGCTCGGCATCATGATGGCCGTGAACCTGCAGACCTCGTTCCTGACCCCGCCGTTCGGCTTCTCGCTCTTCTATTTGCGCGGCGTGGCCCCCCGCACGGTGCGCACCGGCGAGATTTACCGGGGCGTGATCCCCTTCGTCATCATCCAGCTCGCTGCGCTCGCCGTGCTCGGCCTGTTTCCCGAGCTCACCACTTGGCTGCCCTCGGTCGTCTTCGATTGAGCTGACCTCGGGCCACTCTCGAAGGCCGTTTTTGGCGGGATTAACCGGGATCGGGCGGGACAAAGTGGGATTGAGTGGGATAAGTGGGATTCGCCGGGATAAGTGGGATTCGCCGGGACAAGTGGGATTCGCCGGGACAGGTGGGATTCGCCGGGATAGGCGGGATTAAGCGGGATAAGTGGGATAGGTAAGAAATGCGGGTTGAGGTGCTCTTCATGGCGCGACATTGATGCAAGCGTCGCGCCCTGTGCACCCCACCATGGTTCGGGGGCCTAACGCTCCTTTGACCACGCCGTCACGACATCGATCAGCGCGTCGGTAAGCCGGGCGAGGTCGTCTTCGTCGATGGTGAGGGCCGGCGTGACGTAGACGATATCGCCGAAGGGCCGGACCCAGACGCCTGCCTCCACGAACCGCGCCTTGAGCCAGCCGATGCGGCTCATGTCGTCGAGCTGGATAACGCCGATCGCGCCCCGCACACGGACATCGACCACCCCCGGCAGCCCCCGCGCGGGCTCCAGGGCGGCAGCGAGATGGCCCTCGATGGCCCGCACTTGGGCCAGGCGGGGCTCGGCCTCGAACAGGTCGAGAGAGGCATTGGCGGCGGCGCAGGCCAAGGGATTGGCCATGAAGGTCGGCCCGTGCATGAGCGCAGCGTCGGGGTCGTCCGACAGGAACGCCTCGAACACCCGCTCGGTCGCCACGGTCGCTGCCAGCGCCATGGTGCCGCCGGTGAGCGCCTTGGAAAGCGTGACGATGTCGGGCACCACGCCCGCCTGCTCGCAGGCGAAGAGCGTGCCGGTGCGGCCGAACCCGGTCATGATCTCGTCGGCGATGAGCAGCGGGCCGTGCTCGTCGCAGGCTGCGCGCAGCGTGCGCAACACCTCCGGCGCGTGGAAGCGCATGCCGCCCGCGCCCTGGACCAGCGGCTCGACGATGACCGCCGCCACGTTGTCTGCGTGCTGACCAAGGTAGGCATCGAAGGCAACGGCGCCGGCTTCGTCCTCGGGCAGGGGTACGACGTGCTGCTCTGGTAGGGCGCCGGCGAACAGGCTGTGCATGCCCTCCTCGGGATCGCACACCGACATGGCGGCGAAGGTGTCGCCGTGATAGGCGCCCTGGAAGCTCACGAAGCGGTGGCGCCCGCGCACCCCCTGGTTGAGCCAGTATTGCAGCGCCATCTTGAGCGCGATCTCCACCGCCACCGAGCCCGACTCCGAGAAGAACACCCGGGTGAGCGGGTCGGGGAGCATGCCGGCGAGCCGGCGGGCCAGCCTGAGCGCAGGCTCGTTGGCGAGGCCGCCGAACATCACGTGGGGCATGCGCTCCAGCTGTTCGGTCACGGCAGCGCGGATGTGGGGGTGGTTGTAGCCGTGGCAGGCGGTCCACCACGACGCGATGCCGTCGATCAGCTCGCGGCCATCGGCGAGGACGATGCGCGTCCCCCTGGTGGTCGCCACCGGCAGCGGCGGTGGCACGCTCGCCATCTGCGTGTAGGGCAGCCAGACGTGGCCGTAGCCCTCGGTGAGCCAGTCGGGCGCCGACGGCACGGGAATGTCTTCAGGCGTTTGGGGTGCCGTGTTCGCGGGCTAAGCCGGCATCGGCGCAATGCCGAGGCGGGCGAAGAGCTGGCTGTCGCGCTCGCGTTCGGGATTGGGCGTCGTTAGCAGCTCCGGCCCGACGAACACCGAGTTGGCGCCAGCGAGGAAGGCCAGAGCCTGCATCTCGTCCGACATCTGCTCGCGCCCGGCGGAGAGCCGGACCACCGAGCCCGGCATGGTGATCCGCGCCGCCGCTACTGTTCGCACGAACTCGAAGGGATCCAAAGCGTCCAGGCCGTTGAGCGGCGTGCCCTCCACCTGCACCAGCATGTTGATGGGCACACTCTCGGGATGGCTCGGCAGGCTCGCGAGCGTCGCGATCATATCCGCGCGGTCGCGGCGCGATTCGCCCATGCCGACGATACCGCCGCAGCAGACGTTGATACCCGCATCCCGCACATGGCCCAGGGTCTCGAGCCGGTCCTGATAGGTGCGCGTGGTGATGATCTCGCCGTAGAAGGATTCGGAGGTGTCGAGATTATGGTTGTAGTAGTCCAGGCCGGCATCGGCGAGGCGTTCCGCCTGGGGCGCGCTCAGCATGCCGAGGGTGACGCAGGTCTCCATGCCGAGCGCCTTGACGCCCGATACCATCTCGGCCACCGCCTCCAGGTCGCGGTCCTTGGGGCTGCGCCAGGCGGCGCCCATGCAGTAGCGGGTGGCGCCGGCATCGCGGGCACGCCGGGCCTCCGCCAGCACCTCGTCGCGCGTCATCAGCTTGCCTGCCTCGAGCCCGGTGTCGTAGCGCGCGCTCTGCGGGCAATAGGCGCAGTCCTCGGGGCAGCCACCGGTCTTGATGCTGAGCAGCGTCGACATCTGCACCTGGTTCGGGTCGAAGTGACGGCGATGAGCGGTCTGCGCGCGGAACATCAACTCGGCGAAGGGCAGCGCAAGCAGCGCCGCGACCTCCGCCGCCGACCAGTCATGCCTGAGCGCGGACGCAACGCTCGGCGGCGCGTCCGCGCCGATCGCCTCGACAGTTTCCATGATCGCTCGTCTCCGGCCTGCGACCGGCGCAGGATAGGCCCGCCCACCACCGGGTCAAGGAATGCCGACCGATCGAGTCGCCCTGCGCACCCGGTGCCATACGCGGTCAACCGCTATGCCGACTTCGGCATACAATATGTTGGGCTACCTTCCGTTGAAGGGCCACAAGAAAGGCACAATACATTGACGTGAGGCCGCGCCCGCATCATGCTTGCCTCGATTTGAACAAAATTCGAATTCAGTGAGTCCGACCGCTGCATCCGCCGCGCTCGACGTGATCGAGCATGACGACCTTGCCGCCGCACGCCGGGTGGTAGCCCAGGAATCGCGCGCCCTCGCGCGGCTGGCCGAGGCGCTGACCGGCCGATTCGTCGAAGCGACGGAGCTGCTGGCCGCCACGCGGGGCCGGATCGTGCTTTCCGGCATGGGCAAGAGCGGCCACATCGCCAACAAGATCGCGGCGACCTTCGCCTCGACCGGGGCGCCGGCGCTCTTCGTTCACCCGGCGGAGGCGAGCCACGGCGACCTCGGCATGATCACCGAGGCCGACACGCTGCTAATGCTGTCGAACTCGGGCGAGACGCCGGAGCTCGCCGATCTCGTCAATTACGCCACACGCTTCCACATCCCGCTCGTCACCATCGTGGGCCAAGCGCCGAGCACGCTGGCCGACTCGGCCACCGTCGCGCTCGTCCTGCCCGACGAGCCGGAGGCGGGCACACTGGGACTGGCGCCGACGACATCCACCATCATGATGCTGGCGCTGGGCGACGCGCTTGCGGTCGCCCTGCTGGAGCGCAAGGGCCTCACGGCCGAGGACTTCAGCCTCTACCACCCAGGGGGCAAGCTCGGCCGGCGGCTGGTCCGGGTCGCCGACATCATGCACGCAGGCGATGCTTTGCCGCTCGTTCCCGCGGAGACCGCGATGGCGGAGGCGCTGATCGTGATGACGGCAAAGCGTCTCGGCTGCGTCGGCGCGACCGACGCGCGAGGCGCGCTGGCCGGCATCGTGACCGACGGCGATCTCAGGCGCCACATGGATGGGGGCCTTCTGCAGAAGCCGGTCTCCGAGATCATGACGCGCGATCCGGTGACAATTCACGGCAGCGCGCTCGGCGCAGAGGCCGTGCACCTGATGAACCAGCGCCAGATCACCAGCCTCTTCGTGATCGAAGGGGAGCGGCCCGTCGGCGTGGTGCACATCCACGACTGCCTGCGGGCAGGTCTGGCATGAGCGCGGGACGGGACAGAGGGCCGAGCGGTGCCGCACCATCAGGCCGGCTCCGGCACTACAGTGCGGATGGCGGTGACGTCGCGCGCCCCGGCCGTTACAGCGGCTTCGTCGGCCTCATGCGCTACCTGTTGCCGGTGATGGCGGCGGCCTTGCTCGGCCTCGTGGTGGCGTGGCCGCTTGTGACCGGTGGGGAAGAGGGCGTCCACATCCCGCTGACCGAGGATCCCGAGATCGACGGCCGCCTGACGATGGTCAACGCCAGCTATCAGGGAACCGATGCGAAGAATCGGCCCTTCGCCGTGAGGGGAGCGGAAGCGTTCCAGCCGGAACGCGATTCGCCGATCGTGCATCTCAGCGAGATCGAGGCCGACATATTCGGCGATCCGGCGCGGAGCGGCCTGCTGGCCCTGACGGCGAACGAGGGCATATACCAACGCGATGCCGAGCAACTCGACCTGAGCGGCGACGTGACGGTCCGCTCCGACGCAGGTCACGAGTTCCGCACCTCGAAGGCCCATGTCGACCTGCCGGCGGGAACCGCGAAGGGCGACGAGCCGGTGAGCGGCAAGGGTCCGCACGGGCTGCTCGATGCCGGCAACTTCGCGCTCCGGGATCGGGGAGAGGTCATGACCTTCGGTGGCCGGGTTCGGATGACCCTGTACCCGGATGCGCTGGGAGGAAGCGATGACGCTTTGGGGAAGCAAGGCAATGAAGGCCGGGGCTAGCCGGCAGGGACCGGTGTGGCGCTCGTGGCGACTCGCTCTGCTCGCGCCCGCACTCGCAGCTGCGGTCATGCTGGCCAGTGCAGGAGCGGCGCAGGATGCGGACGACGCAGCGGGCGGTACAAACGAGGCCAGCCAGGCGATCGAGATCACCGCGGACACGCTCGAAGTGCGTCAGTCGGAGAACGTCGCAATCTTCGAGGGCGATGTGAAGGCCGTTCAGGGCGAGATGGTGCTTAACGCAAACATGCTCACCGTCTACTACCGCGATGTCGAGGGGGGCCAGGGCAACCTGGGGGTCGCGCGCATCGATGCCCAGGGCAACGTCGTCGTCTCGTCGCCGGACGAGACGGCGCAGGGTCAGAGCGGCGTCTATGACGTCGAGAACGGCCGCATCGACCTCGCCGGCGGCGTGGTCCTGAATCGGGGCAACAACATCGTCAGGGGCGAGATGCTGACGATGGACCTGGAATCCGGGGTCAGCCGGGTCTCGGGCGGCAGCACGCGCGTGCAAGGCCTGTTCGTGCCCGAGGACCGAGGAGAGTAACGCGTGCAGGGCGTCGAGGTGATCGCCGCATGACACGGTCCGCTACCGCCGGCACCGCGGGAGGCTCGGCGACTCCGGTCGTCCTCGCCGGCAATCCGGGCCTGCGCGCAGAGAACCTGGGCAAGAGCTTCAAGAAGCGGCCGGTGCTGCGCGGCCTCAGCCTCACGGTCCAGCGAGGCGAGGCGGTCGGCCTGCTGGGCCCCAACGGCGCGGGCAAGACCACCTGCTTCTATCTGATGACCGGCTTGATGGCGGCGGACTACGGCCGCGTCTTCCTCGACGGGCACGACATCACGGGGCTTCCCATGTACCGCCGCGCCCGCCTCGGTCTCGGCTACCTGCCGCAGGAGGCCTCGATCTTTCGCGGGCTCACGGTGGAGAACAACATCCGCGCCGTGCTGGAGGTCTCCGTGCCGGCGCGCAACGAACGCGAACTCGTGCTCGACGAGCTGCTGGCGGAGTTCTCGATCACCCATCTGCGGCGCACGCCCTCGCTCGCGCTCTCGGGCGGCGAGCGCCGGCGCGTCGAGATCGCCCGCTCCCTCGCCTCGAAACCGCGCTTCGTTCTGCTGGACGAGCCGCTGTCGGGGATCGACCCGATCGCGGTCGCAGAGATTCGCGATCTCGTCGCCCACCTCAAGGACCGCGGCATCGGCGTGCTGCTGACGGACCACAACGTGCGGGAAGCGCTCGACATCTGCGACCGCGCCTACATCATCAACGAGGGCGCCGTGCTGATGGAGGGTGCGCCCTCCGACATCGTCTCACACGACGAGGTTCGCCGCGTCTACCTCGGCGACCGCTTCCGCCTCTAGGCGACCTTCCCCGCTCTAAGCCACCTGCTTCGCCATCTCGGTGCGCCGCGCTTCGGTGGCAGCCAAATCAATTTCCAGCGTCTCGGAGAGCACGACGCCGTAGGCCTGATAGGCGTGCTCGCGGGTGCAAAAGTCGTCGAGCACGTCCTCGCGCACCTGCTCGGCCGATCGCTCAAGCGGATCCCCGTAGCCGCCCCCGCAGGGGCCTAGAAAGCCGATGCAATCGCCGGTCTGGTTGCGGAGCCCGTGGATCTTGGCCGGCAGGTCCTCGACGTTGTCGGGCTCCGCGATGTTGTACTTGATCAGGCGCCCGCCCTTGCCGGTGGTGCCGCCGCGGAAGCCCCAGGGCGGATCATCATGCCGGTCGGCCTCGTGGGTGAGGAAGCCCGGCGTCAGATAGCGCTGCACCTTGATCACGCCGATGCCGCCGCGATGGCGGCCGGCGCCCGGCATCACGTCGTCCCTGAGCTCGTAGCGATCGCAGAGCAGCGGCAAGTGCATGCCGAGATCCTCGATCGGGTTGTTGCGCGTGTTGCGCATCAACTCCTCGATCGTGTCCGGCCCGTCGGAATACGGCCTGCCGCCGCAGGCGCCCTCGTTGACCTCGATGAAGACCCAGTAGTTGCCGTCGGGCCTGACGCCCGAATAGGCGATGGCCGAGACGTCGGCCGACGAGCCCGCCGTCACCTTGTCGGGAATCACCGGCGAGAGCGCCTTGGCGATGCAGTCCACCACGCGCTGGATCTGGTTGAAGCGCGCTTCCGCCGCCGCCGGGTACTCGGGATTGAAGATCGTGCCCTTGGGCGCGGTAACCTTGATGGGACGGAACGAGCCCTCGTTCTGCGGCACGTGCTCTGTGATCGTCGCGGTATCGAGAAGCAGCGCGCGGAACGCAAAGAAGCAGGCGACCTTGGTCGAGCCCTCGAACGGCACGTTGAAGGCGGTCGGCACCTGCGGCGACGAGCCGGTGAGATCGACCTCGGCCGAATCTCCCTCGATCCGCACCGCGACCTTGACCGGGAGCGGCTCCTTGCGGTTGCGCCCGTCGTCGTCCAGGAACCCCTCGGCCCGGTATTCCCCGTCGGGGATCGCCGCGATCTGGCGGCGCAGCATGCGCTCGGAATAGTCCATGAGCTGTTCGGTCGCGGCGAACACCACGTCCTTGCCGTGCTGGTCCAGCAGCTCGACGAAGCGCTTGACGCCCAACTCGGCCGAGGCGACCTGGGCCTCGATATCGCCCATCACCTGGCTGGGCACCCGCGTGTTGGTCTCGATGAACTGCCAGAGCGCGCGGTTGAGCACGCCGCCCTCATAGAGCTTCACGCCCTTGAACAGCATGCCCTCGGCGAACACGTCCGGCACGTCGATGATGAGGCCGGGCGTCGCCGCGCCGATATCCACGTGGTGCGCTGTGTTGGCCGAGTAGCCGACGAGCTCGCCCTGGTAGAAGACCGGCGCCACGGCGGCGATGTCCGGCGAGTGGCTCGCGCCGTAATAGGGGTGGTTGTGGATCACGATGTCGCCGGGCTGCCAGGGGTCGTGCAGGGTCTTGTCGATCCCCCGCAGGTAGGCCGGGATCGAGCCAATGTGCATCGGCGTCGAATCCGATTCGCAGAGCGTGTTGAAGTCGCGGTCGAAGAGCCCGGCGCCCAGGTCCTCCGACTCACGGATGATCGACGAGTAGGACATGCGGTAGAGCACATGCCCCATCTCCTTCGCGATCGTGTGCAGCGCGCCGCCGATCACCTGGAGTGTGATCGGGTCGACCTCGGTCTTGTTGGCGGTCATGACTCGGCGACCTCCCTGACGTGAAGATTGCCCGAAGGTGCCACCATCGCCTCATGGCCGGGCGGCACCAGCGTGGTCGAATCGGTCTGGATCACGATGGCCGGGCCGTCGATGTGCTGGCCGGCCTTGAGCTTGCTCCGGTCGAAGCGGGGAGTCTCGTACGTTTGGCCGTCGTCGAAGGTGGTGGCGCGGCGGTAGAGCAGCGCGTCCTCGGGGTTGTGGCCGCTGCCGGCTACCGCCTCGGGCCAGCTCAGCGCGCCGATCCCGGCCGAGGCGACGACCCGGAGCGTGATGACCTCGACCTCCTGGTCCTCGAAGGCATGGCCGTAGTCCTGCCGATGGCGCTCGTGGAAGCTCGCCAGCAGCTCCGCCCGGTTATCGAGAGTGAGCGGACCGTCCGGCATGGTGCCGCGAAGCTCGAAGCCCTGCCCCTGGTAACGGCACTCCGCGATCTTGACGAGCCGCTGGTGATCGGGCGCGACGCCGTCGGCAGCCAGCGCGTCCTGCGCGCGCCGCACCAGGGCGTCGGTCTGCTCGTTGAGAGTGTCGATCTCGTCCTGGCTGGCCTGGGTCAGCACGCAGAGCACTGAGCGGGTGAACTCGTAGCTCATGTCGGTGGCGAGCAGCCCGGTCGCGGCGTTGATCCCCGGCGCCGGCGGCACGATCACCTCGCGCGCGAAGACCGAGCGCGCGAGCGCCACGCCGTGCAGTGGCCCGGCACCGCCGAAGGCAACGAGCGCGTAGTCGCGCGGATCGACGCCCTTGGCGACGGAGTTGGCGCGGATTGCGAGCGACATGTTGGAGTTGATGACCCGGATCACGCCGAGCGCCGCCTCCTCGAGCGACATGTCGAGCCGGCCGCAGAGGTTGTCCTCCAACGCCTTGCGCGAGCGCGCCGGGTCGATCTCCAGCCCGCCGCCCAGGAACTGTTCCGGGTCCAGCCGGCCAAGCACCACCTGGGCGTCGGTCACGGTTGGCTCGGTGCCGCCGCGGCCGTAGCACGCCGGCCCCGGCTCGGCCCCGGCGGAGCGGGGGCCCACGCGAAAGGCCCCGCCTTCGTCGACGTAGGCGATCGAGCCGCCGCCGGCGCCGATGGTCGAGAGGTCGATCATGGGAGCCAGAATCGGGTAGCCGCCGACCTGCGTATCCCGCGGGTTCATGATGCGGACCTTGCCGTCCGGCACCACGCTGATGTCCGCCGAGGTGCCGCCGATATCGACGGTGATCAGGTTGCGGACGCCCGACATGTCGCCCGCCCACTGCCCGCCGACGACACCGCCGGCGGGGCCTGACATGAGGATTGTCACCGGGCGCTCGGCGGCGCCGGCAAGCGTGGTCACGCCGCCGTTGGACTGCATCACGCGGATCTGGGCATCGACCCCGTTCTCCTGCAGCGCCGTCGCCAGATTGTTCAGGTAGTAGGACGTGCGCGGGCCGATGAAGGCGTTCATCGCCGCTGTCGAGAAGCGCTCGTACTCACGGATCACGTCGACCACCTCGGAGGAGCAGCCGACGTAGGCGTCCGGCATCACTTCCTTCACGATCTCCTTGGCGCGCAGCTCGTGCGCGTCGTTGAGGAAGGCGAACAGGAAGCAGACGATGACCGAGCCCACCTCGCGCGACTTCAGGAGCTCGGCGGCGGCGCGCACCTCGTCCTCGTCGAGCGCGACCTCGACACGGCCGTCAGGCGGCAGGATGCGCTCGGTGATGGGAATGCGGTTGCGCCGCTTGACCAGCGGGCGCGACTGCCAGGGCACGTCGAACTGCACCGAGAAATTGTGGGGCCGCTTGTGCCGCGCCATGTGCAGGATGTCGCGAAAGCCCCGCGTGGTGAGCATGCCGACCTCGGCGCCGGAATACTCGATCACGGTGTTCGTCGCGATGGTCGTGCCATGCACGATCTGCTCAATGTCGCCCGGCCCGACCCCGGCCTCGGCACAGATTTCGAGGACTCCCTGGATGACCCCGCGCGACTGATCTTCCGGCGTACTCGGAACCTTGTGCACGAAGACCCGGCCGCCGCCGTTCGCGGCGCCGTCCGTCTCCAAGATGAGATCGGTGAACGTCCCCCCGACATCGACGCCGATTCTCGCCATCGCCCCCTGTCCCCACGCGTGCAATTCGCGGCGCTTGCGGCCGCGGCCGCGCCATCTTAGCGGCCGGACGACCCGATAAAAGGGTGATTCCCGTTATGAAGCGGAGGCGAGCGCGCGATCGCTTGGGACTCGTTCCGTATCCCGACGCCCGGCATCCCAGGGCGTGGCGTGCTCCGGCACCAGCGTCAGCGCCTCCTCGATGAGCTCGGCACCGGCGCCGGGGCGATGGCTGCCCTCGCCGAGCGCGCGGCGCCAGGCGCGCCCGCCGGGCTGACCTGCGAAGAGCCCAAGCATGTGCCTGGTGATGTGGTGGAGCGGTACACCTGCTGCACACGTCCTGCGCACGTAGGGCAGCATGGCGCGGGCGATGTCGTGCCGGCTCGCCTCGGCGCGCGCCGGTGCGCCGAAGATGCGGCGGTCGGCGTCGCGAAGCATGGCGGGGTCGGCATAGGCCGCGCGCCCGATCATGGCGCCGTCGACCTGATCGAGGTGCGCGTCCGCCTCGTCGAGACTGGCGACACCCCCGTTGATGACAACCTCCAGCGCCGACAATTCCTGCTTGAGACGGTAGACCGCATCGTAGCGGAGCGGCGGGACCTCGCGGTTCTCGGCGGGGCTCAGGCCGTCAAGCACCGCGATCCGCGCGTGCACGGCGAAGCTCGTCACGCCGGCGGCAGCGACGGTCTCGACGAAGGCCTTGAGGTCCTCGTAATCGCCACGCCCGTCGATGCCGATGCGACACTTGACCGTGACCGGAACATCGACAGCGCGGATCATGGCGCGCGCACAGTCCGCCACCAGATCGGGCGTTTCCATCAGGGCGGCGCCGAAGCGCCCCTTGCGGACCCGCGGGCTCGGGCAGCCGATGTTGAGATTGATCTCGTCGTAGCCGAAGGCCTGGCCGATTGCCGCCGCCCGCGCGAGCGCGTCCGGCTCGGCGCCGCCAACCTGAAGACCCACCGGATGCTCCGCGTCGTCGAAGGCGAGCAGTCGGTTGGCATCGCCTCGTACGACCGCGTTGGCGTGAATCATCTCGCTGTAGAGGAGCGTGCGCGCGCTGATCAGCCGCAGCAGGTAGCGGCAGTGGCGATCGGTCCGCGCCATCATCGGCGCGACGCTCAGCCTGCGGTCGAGCCTGATCACCTGTTCTCCGCCACCCACCTTCATGTCCGATAGTCGCCGAGCATCAGAACTTGCTCCACTATACGCCCCACAGCGCCAAAGCGAGCGACAGCTTGCGGGTTGGTCGAGAATGCGGCTAAAGCGTCACCTGACTCAGGGAGGGACCGATGACCCAAATCCAGGCCGATTTCAGCGGGCGAAACGGCTTCGTGACCGGTGCCGGCAGCGGCATGGGGCTGCAAATCGCGCGCGACCTGATCGGTGCCGGCGCCCAGGCGACGTTCTTCGACGTGAAGCCCGCGCCGAACGACCTGCCCGCAGGCGCTCACTACGTGCAGGGTGACCTTCGCTCTCCGGCCGACGTGGCTCAGGCGATGGCCGACTGCTACGAGGCGGCGGGCCGTCTCGATTACCTGGTGAACGCCGCCGGAGTGCTCCTGCTGGGCCGCGACCGCTCCCTGGTCGATATAGACCTCGACGTCTGGGACGACGTGCTCGCGATCAACCTCAAAGGCTCAATGCTCGCCGCCCGCGAAGCCGTACCGCTGATGAAGCGGACGGGTGGCGGCGCGATGGTGCATATCGCCACTATCCAGTGCGTACGTGGCGACGATGCGCCGCAAGACGGCTACCAGGCCTCCAAGGCCGGCCTCGTCGCCATGTCGAAGTCCATCGCGATCCAGTTCGCAGGCGACGGCATCCGCTCCAACACCATTTTGCCGGGGCCCACGGAGACGCCGATGCAGCGGCGCTGGGTCGACAACCCCGCGCTCAGGGAGGCGACGGAGGCGGCGGTACCCTTGGGTCGCGTCGGCACCACGCAGGACATGGCGAACGCCACGCTTTTCCTGCTTTCGGACGCGGCCTCGTACGTCACCGGGACCGAGTTGATCGTTGACGGCGGAGTCCTGGCCAAGCCGTAGAACAGCAGGACCGACCCGCCGCGCTACTCCAGAGGCAAGGGAGGCAACTCCGCGACCTTGATCGTGGCCACGGTCAGCGTGCCGTCCTGCGCCGTCACCGGCACCCCGCGCAGCACCGGCGGGCCGCCGTCCTCGGGCTTCTCGGCCAGCATGTTGAAGGCGACCTTGGCGATGAAGGCATCGCCCAAGGGGATCATGTTGCTCATGATCAGCGCGTCGATGACATCGCCGTAGCCGATGATGTTGGCGGTCAGCGCGGCGATGGGACGCATCGCGCCGTCGAGCGCGATGGTGCCGGCCGATTCGATCCCGAGCGGCCCCCAGCGCACGCGAAAGTCGTTGAGCTCCAGCGTGCCGCCGGCGTCGCGCCAGGCGGTGATCGCCTCGTTGGTCCCGCGCTCGCTCGGGATCGAGCCCACCACGCTCGCGTCGATGTCGAGGAAGTCGAGGCTCTCGCCGAGTCCCTCGGCAAGATCGCTCGGGAGCACGGCGTCGCGCACCGCTATCGAGGTCTTCAGGACCTGCTCGCCGCTCCCGTCGTCGTCGATGGCGACCCCGTTGGCCTGCAGGCTGCCGATCTGGGCAACCCTCTCCGGCCACACGCCCGCGACCTCAAGCCCCTGCAGATCGAGCGCGACTTCCCTGAAGCGCCTGTCGTCGTCCAGCCTGACGTCTAACTGACCGCCGCCGATCTGCGCATGGATGTCGCGCCATTCGCCGCCTTCCACAAGAACCTGAACCGCATTGCGGCGGTCGGGGAAGACCGTGACCTCGCTGAAGTCCCAGGAGGAGGCTTCGGCGCGCAGCGAATCGGTGGCCCAACGCCATCCGTTCCGCGTGTCGTGAATGCGCGGGTCGCGCAGGGTAACCTCGAAGCGAAGGGGAAAGCCGGATACGAACGTCCCCCCGGTCTCGATCTCGAGCCCTTCGGCCCGCTGCTTCTCGGCCCACTCGTCGATCCGGTCCCCGATTTCGCCCGCGGCGATGAACCAGTAGCCGGTATATCCGGCGACCGCGATCACTATCGTGCCGACGACACCGGCCGCCACCAAGAGGGCACGCCTCATCGAACTTCCCATGGACGGACTCGGTCCGAAGAACGGTAATCAGAGCGCCTTAAGGGTTCAAGCGTTAGCCGGCGTCTCTCACGCGCACTTGGAGTAGCCGCAGGAGGGGCAGAGGTCGCACCCCTCCCGATGCAAGAGGCCCGGCTGCCCGCAGCGCCCGCAGAATCGCAGCGCCCGTGCCGGCGCGTCGCCGTCTTCCGCCGGCGGCGGTTCCAGCCGCGCGACCTCCGGCGGCGCGAGCGCGCCGATGCTCACCAGGTGCTGCTCGATCACGCCGCCGATCGCGGCGAGGATCGAGGGTACGTAATGGCCGCCCATCCATTGGCCGCCTCTCGGGTCGAAGACCGCCTTGAGCTCCTCCACGATGAAGGACACGTCGCCGCCCCGGCGGAACACGGCGCTGATCATCCGCGTCAATGCCACCGTCCAGGCATAGTGCTCGGTGTTCTTGGAATTGATGAAGATCTCGAAGGGCTGCCGCCGCCCGTCGCGGATGATGTCGTTGATCGTGATGTAGATGGCGTGATCGCTCTCGGGCCAGCGGATCTTGTAGGTGCTGCCCTGCAAAGACTCAGGCCGCTCCAACGGCCGGGTCATGTGGATGACGGCACCGGCTTCGAAGGCATCCTCGGGCCGGGCCGGCGGCGGCTCCAGCGGCAGCTCGCTCTGCCGGGCGGCCGGCAGGGCGTGGACCTCAGCCGAGACCGGCCGGGCCTCGCCCTCGGCTGCAGGAACGGCGTCGCTCCCCTCCTCCGCACCGGATGAGCTTTCGAGAACCGCGCCGGTTACCGGGTTGGGCCGATAGGTGGTGCATCCCTTGCAGCCGAGATCGTAGGCCCGCATGTAAACGTCCTTGAAATCGTCGAATTCCATCTCCTCCGGGCAGTTGATGGTCTTGGAGATGGAGCTGTCGACGAAGGCCTGGACCCGCGCCTGGACGGCGAGGTGATCCGCCGGGCGGAGCGACTGGGCATCGACGAAGTAGTCGGGCAGTTGCGCCGCGTCGCCTTTGAGGCGCCTGAACAGCAGATAGGCGTGGTCGTCCACCGACTCCGCCCGGCGCGTGCCGTCCGGCATCAGCACATTTCGCGTGTAGGAGTAGCTGAACACGGGCTCGATGCCGGACGAAACATTCCCTGCCAGCAACGAGATCGTGCCGGTCGGCGCCACCGAGGTGAGCAGCGCGTTGCGGACTCCTGAAGCGGCGATTGCCGCTTGCACGTCGTCGTCGAGGCGCTGGACGGTCGGGCTCTTGGCGTAGCGCGCGGCGTCATAGAGCGGGAAGGCGCCCTTTTCCTCGGCGAGACGCGCGGAGGCCAGATACGCCGCCCGCTGCAGGCCGCCCATCCACCGCTCGATCAGTTCGTTCGCCGCGTCGCTGCCGTAGCGCGCCCGGCACATGATGAGCGCGTCGGCGAGCCCGGTAACGCCGAGCCCGATGCGCCGCTTCGCCTGCGCCTCCTCGTGCTGGGCCGCGATGGGGAAGCGCGAGCAGTCGATCGCGTTGTCGAGCATCCGGACGGCGGTGGCGGTGAGCGCCTCCAGCGCCGCCATGTCGAGGGCAGCACTGGGCTCGAAGGGGTCCTGCACCAGGCTCGCCAGGTTGATCGAGCCCAGGAGGCAAGCGCCATAGGGCGGCAATGGCTGCTCGCCGCAGGGATTGGTCGCAAAAATCTCCTCGCAGTAGGCGAGGTTGTTGGTCCGGTTGATTCGGTCGATGAAGATCACGCCGGGCTCGGCGTAGGCGTAGGTCGAGCGGATGATCCGCTCCCAGAGCGCGCGCGCCGAGACGGTCTTGTAGACGACACCCTCGAAACACAGCTCCCACGACGCATTGTCCTTGACCGCCTGCATGAACGCATCGGTCACCAGCACCGAGAGGTTGAACATGCGGAGCCGACCGGGGTCGCGCTTGGCCTCGATGAAGGCTTCGATGTCGGGATGATCGCAGCGCAGGCAGCCCATCATTGCGCCACGTCGGAAGCCCGCGCTCATGATGGTGCGGCACATCGCGTCCCAGCAATCCATGAAGGGCAGCGGCCCCGAGGCGTCGGCGCCTACGCCCTTGACCGGCGCCCCTTTGGGCCGGAGCGTCGAGAAGTCGTAGCCGATGCCGCCGCCCTGCTGCATGGTGAGCGCCGCTTCCTTCAGGTGCTCGAAGATCGCGGTCATGTCGTCCGCGATCCGCCCCATCACGAAGCAGTTGAAGAGCGTGACCTGCCGCTCGGCGCCAGCCCCGGCGAGGATTCGGCCGGCAGGCAGGAACTTGAACCCCTCCAGCGCGTCGTAGAACGCGGGCTCCCAACGCTCGGGCTCCGCCTCGACCGAGGCGAGCGCGCGGGCCACCCGCCGCCAACTATCCTCGATCGTGCCGTCGATGGGCGTGCCGTCGGCCGCCTTCAGCCGGTACTTCATGTCCCAGATGCGGGACGAGATCGGCAGCATCTCGGTCATGGCGCGCCAGCCGCTGCCGTGCGAACGCTCACCGGCTCGAAGCGCTCAGATGTTCTTTCTTTGTTTCTCACAACACACACTCTACCCGCACTACGCTCTTCATTCAATATGGTGCGAGCCGTCGACGATACGATCGGCCAGGCGGGTCTGAGGGTCAGGCCGCGTCGGATTGCGAGGACGAAGGCTCCTCCAGCGGGGCGCCGCAGGCTTCCGCGAAGAGCCTCTGCGACGCCTCCTCCATCGACGACTCGAGCCGTTCCAGAAATTCCCGTCGCGGCAGCCCCGGCGGGATCGGCGGCAGATACTCCATGACGATGGTGCCGGGATACCGCCGGATGGATCCCTTGGGCCAGTGCATCCCCGAGTTGAGAACCACCGGCACCACTGGCACGCCCAAGGCACCGTAGAGCGCGGCGACGCCGGGCCGGTAGGGCAGCTTCTCCCCCGGCTTCACCCGCGTGCCTTCGGGGAAGATCACGACCGGGCGGCCGCGTGCGACCGCCTTCTTCGCGCCCTTGACCAGCGCCCGCAACGACTTTCCGCCGCCTTCGCGGTCGACGAAGATCATGTTCACCTTGGCCGAGAACCAGCCGTAACCCGGAACGTAGGAGAGCTCCTTCTTGATCACGTAAGCGGGGTCGTCGAGCTCGTGCAGGAAGACGTGGGCCTCCCACTCCGATTGATGCTTGGACGCGATGATCGCCGGGCCCGTGGGCCTGTACTGGCGGTTCCGGATCTCTGAATGGACGCCTGCGATGATGCGGAGCAGGACGCCGTTGCCGGCAGACCAAGTGACCACGAAACGGCGGAACAGGGGGCGCGGCGTGAGCAGCATCGGCACCATGACGGTGCCGATCATCACCCCCCAAGTGTAGAATGCGACAGTGCAGAGCGCCGAACGGAGCGTGTTCCCAAGGGTGTGCGGCGGCGTTTGCCAAACCCGAGCGTCCGGCGCGCCAGTGCCCACAGATACTTGGTGAACTCGCTCGCGATCAGGGCCGCGGTCCCGCGATAGCGCCACCAATGCTCGACCTTGACGTGTTCCGGAAATACAGGATGTGCCACGAGAGTAGCACTTGGCATGGCGCTTCGGAACTCCATCATCGCGCGCGGCATGTGGTAGCCGCTCGTGACCAGGCGGAGGCTCGTGAAGGCACGGGCTGCCATCCACGCCGCTGCTTCCTGCGCGTTCGCTGCGGTGTCCTCGGCCTCGTAGCCGAGCTCCACGCAGCAGGACCAGAGCGCCGGATCGTGCCGCGCGCGCAGCTCGGCGCTCTCGACTCCCTCGGCGACCCCGGTGACGAAGAGCGCCTGCGCGAGACCGCTTTCGAGCAGACGAAGCCCCTCCTCCAGCCGGCCGGAGCCACCGGTCGGGACGACGATGGCCTCGGTCGCGAGGTCGGGTCGTTGGGTCCCCTCGCCCGCCGTATCGGCGAACCACGCGAGCCCGCCCGACCAGAGCAGCGCGAGAACTACGATCGCCGCGAGCACCGCGCGCACGGCGCGGAGCGCCCATCGTCGAACACCCGGAAGCGGCTTAGACTCCATGTCGGGCCGTCGCCGCGGCGCCGGGGTTGACAGGTTGGGCTTCGAGGTGACTTGGTCGGAATGCTCGTGCGACGGGCCCTGATATGGAGAGAAGGCAGCTACCCCGCCCCCCATGATCGTACGCTGCTCTAACTGCGAGACGCGCTACCTGGTCGATCCGGCCGCCCTGGGCGAGACCGGCCGGCGGGTGCGATGCATGAACTGCGGCCATGTCTGGCACCAGACGCCGGTGGCCGATGCGCCGGAGGCATCGGGCTCTGCCGCGCCGCCGGTGCCGCTGGATCGCCCGCCGGCGTGGGCGGGCTGGGCTGCGGCGGGTCTCTTCGTCATTGCTGCCCTCGCAGGCCTTGCGCTCGCGCGCAACGCGATCGTCACGAGCTGGCCGGGCACGGTCAGCATCTACGATGCCGTCGGCCTGCCGATCCAGGCGCCGCAGGCGCAGGGCCTGCGCATCGTCGACGTTCAGTCGGAGCGAGTGAAGGACGGCGACAGGACCATTCTGCTCGTGCGCGGGCTTGTCGAGAACACCACGGAGAAGGGCCGCCGTCTGCCGGCGCTGCGCGCTGTGCTTGCGGACGAGGCGGGCGCCGCGCTGCACCGGTGGCCGGTGGCGGCGCTGACGCGCGTTCTTGATGGCGGACAATCGACGCCCTTCGAGGGCTGGCTCGAAGACCCGCCGGAGGGGGCGGCCAGGCTCTCGGTCGACTTCGTTGGAGAAGATCAAGAGTAACCCGCCGCAGCGGCTCGGCGCTCAACCGAGCCAAGGCGGCACGAGGTCGCGGGCCAGCAGCGCTTCGTGGTCCTGGCGTGGCCGGATGCAGGCAAGCGCGTCGCCCCGCACCATGACCTCGGCCGGTAGCGGCCGCCCGTTGTAGGTCGACGCCATGACCGAGCCGTAGGCGCCCACGTCCCGCACCGCCAGCAGGTCGCCGGCGGCGAGTGGGGGCAGCGCCCGCCCACGCCCCAGAACGTCGCCGCTCTCGCAAACCGGACCGGCGACATCGGTCTCGACCGTCCCGGCGCCCGGTACAGGTTCCGCCACCGGCTCGATGGCGTGCCAGGCGTCGTAGAGCGCAGGCCGCATCAAGTCGTTCATGGCGGCGTCGACGATTGCCCAGCAGCGCGCGCCGGCCTGCTTGACCGCGATCACGCGGGTGAGCAGGACGCCCGCCGGCGCCACCAGCCAGCGGCCGGGCTCGATCACCGCGGTCACACCGAGGCGTTGGCGGACGCGCTCGACCAGCGCGCCGTAGGCCTCGACATCGGGCGGGGTCTCGTCCCGGTAGCGCACGCCGAGCCCGCCACCGAGGTTGAGCCGGGTCACCGGGTGGCCGGCTTCGCGCAGTCCCTCCACCAGCGCGATGAGCCGGTCGAAGGCGGCTTCAAACGGCGCGAGCCGCGAGAGCTGCGAGCCGATATGCACGGCAAGCCCGACCGGCTCGATCCCCTCCAGCGTCGCAGCGTGCGCGTAAAGCGCCGGGATGTCCGCGTCGTCGATCCCGAACTTGTCGCCCCGCCGGCCGGTGGCGATCTTGTCGTGAGTCTCGGCATCCACATCCGGGTTGACGCGCAGCGCCACAGGCGCACGCGTGCCCGCGGCACGCGCGGCTGCGTCGAGGGCCTCGAGCTCGGCTGGCGACTCGACGTTGAACTGCCCGACCCCGGTTGCGAGCGCCAGGTCCATCTCGTCCCGCGTCTTGCCCGGCCCGGCGAACACCAAGCGATCCGGCGCAACGCCGGCCCGGAGCGCTCCGCGCAGCTCGCCGCCCGAGATGATATCGGCACCGGCGCCGAGGCGGGCGAAGGTGCGAATCACCGCGAGGGTGTCGTTGGCCTTGACCGCGTAGCAGACGAGCGCGTTGGGCGCAGCAGCAGCGAGCGCCCGGTAGCGGTCGACGAGGACCCCGTTCGCGTAGCAATAGGTCGGCGTGCCGAACTGCGCCGCAATCGCGGGCAGCGAGACTCCCTCGGCGTGGAGAACGCGCGAGCCGTTCTCCTCCCGATAGGCGAATGCGTCCACGTCAGGCGCCCATCAGGCCTGGTAGGTGGCAGGAGCGGCTTGAGGCACCGCGTGAGCCTCGGCGGGCGGGGGCTCCAGCGGCCCCTTTCTGCCGCAACTCGAGAGCACCACGACCAGGCCGATCGCGGCGATGATCGTCATCAAGAGGCTGAGCTTGCGTATCATGTGATTAGGCCCTCCGCGCGGCCTATCTGCCCGGCTAAGGGGCGCCTCTATAAGAAGCTCTTATAGGAAACGCTGCCGGGCGCGGGCAATTTGTTTTGCGACCTCGCTCGGCGCAGTGCCGCCCTCGCTGGTGCGGCGCGCGATTGCCGTGGCAGGGTCGAGCAATGCCACCACGTCGGCGGTAATTCGGGGCTCGATGGCCTGCAGGTTGGCGAGCGCCAGGTCCTTGAGATCGCAGCTGTTCTCATCCGCGAGCTTCACGATCCGCCCGGTGATCGCGTGGGCCTCGCGGAATGGAACGCCCGCCTCCTGCACCAGCCAGTCGGCAAGGTCGGTGGCGGTCGCGTGGCCGGTGCCGGCGGCGCGCGCCATAGCGTCTGCGTTCACGGTGATGTCGCACACCATGCCGGTCGTCGCCGCAAGGCAGAGCGCGAGCGAGTCGAAGGCGTCGAAGAGGGGCTCCTTGTCCTCCTGCATGTCTTTCGAATAGGTGAGCGCGAGGCCCTTCATCATGGTGAGCAGGCCGATCAGCGCGCCGACGATGCGCCCGCTCTTGCCGCGCACCAGCTCGGCGGCGTCCGGGTTGCGCTTCTGCGGCATGATGGAGCTTCCGGTCGAGAAGCGGTCGGAGAGCGCGATGAAGCCGAACTGCGCGCTCGACCAGAGCACCAATTCCTCCGCGAAGCGCGAGAGGTGCATGGCGATCAGCGCCGCCGCCGCCAGCGCCTCGACGACAAAGTCGCGGTCGGAGACCGCGTCGATGGAGTTAGCCGCAGGCCGGTCGAAGCCGAGCGCCTCGGCGGTCATGACCCGGTCGATGGGAAACGAGGTCCCGGCGAGCGCGGCGGCGCCGAGCGGCGATTCGTTGAGCCGCTTGCGGCAGTCGGCAAGCCGCCCGCGGTCCCGCCCGATCATCTCGACATAGGCCAGGAGGTGATGGCCAAGGGAGACCGGCTGCGCCACCTGAAGATGGGTGAAGCCCGGCATGACGGTGGCCGCGTGCTCCTCGGCCCGGTCGATGAGCGCGGCCTGAAGGGCACGGCAGGCCTCGTCGGCCTGGTCCAGACGCGCGCGCAGCCAGAGCCGGAGGTCGGTCGCGACTTGATCGTTGCGCGAACGGGCGGTGTGGAGGCGGCCGGCGGCCGGGCCAATCAGCGCGGCGAGCCGAGCCTCGATGTTCATGTGGATGTCTTCGAGCGCGCGGTCGAAGGGAAAGCCGCCGGCTTCGATCTCGGCCTGCACTCGGCCAAGGCCGTCCGCGATCGCATCGGCGTCGTCCTGCGAGACGATCCCCTGCTTCGCCAGCATGGTGACGTGGGCGATAGAGCCCGCGATATCCTCGGCGTAGAGGCGGCGATCGAAGTCGATGGAGGCGTTGATCGCCTCCATCACCTCGTCGGGCGATGCCTCGAACCGGCCGCCCCACATGCGGTTGGGCGCGTTCGCGGCGCCGGCCTCGGGCGCCGGCGGTGCGGCCGGGGGTGTCTTGCGTGTCATGAGTGGGCGACTCCACCGCTGCCTCGCCTAGTATCGCAGAGTCCTGCGCGAATAGGAGAAAGACGCACGGTTCTGGAACCACACGCCGCCCCGTGGCACCCTGCGCCCATGCAGAAATTCGTGGTCAAGCCGGACCCGGAAGACGGGCGCCTCACGCGCCTGCTCGACGGCGTCGATCAGGATGGCGCAGCGATCGAAGCCCGCGTCGTCGAGGAACGCCCGCTGACGCTCTTCCTCAACGGGCAGGAGATCGTCACGGTGATGACGATCCGCGACTACCCGGAGTATCTGGCTTTGGGTTATCTGCTCAACCAGAACATGCTGCGCCACGACGACGAGGTGACCGGCGTAGACTACGACGAGGACATCGAGACGGTGGTCGTCCGCACCGAGCGCGCAACCGACTTCGAGGAGACGCTGCGGAAGAAGACCCTCACCTCGGGTTGCGCCCAGGGGACCGTATTCGGCGACCTGATGGATCGCTTCGAGGCGACGGTGCTGGACCCGGAGGCCCGCCTCAAGACCTCATGGCTCTATGCGCTGAGCCGGGCCATCAACATGCAGCCGAGCCTCTACCTCGCGGCAGGCGCCATCCACGGCTGCGTGCTGTGCGAGGAAGGACGGCCGCTCATCTACATGGAGGATGTCGGCCGGCACAACGCCATCGACAAGATCGCGGGCTACATGTTCCGGAACGGCATCGGGGCTGCCGGCAAAATCATGTACACCACCGGGCGGCTCACCAGCGAGATGGTCATCAAGACGGTGACCATGGGCATCCCGATCCTGATCTCGCGCTCGGGCTTCACCGCGTGGGGGGTCGAGCTTGCCCGCCAGGCCAATCTCACGTTGATCGGCCGCGCGCGCGGCAAGCGCTTCGTCGCGCTCGCCGGCGCAGACCGCCTTGTCTACGATGCCGATGCGTCGGCGGTTGCCGACGAGGCGAAGCGCCACCGGCGCAAGGGCAGCGTCGCGGCGGAAGACGCTGCCTGACCGGCCCGCCCGCGCGAGAGCGAACGCCACTCGGGGAGACCGCGCTGAGCGCCTATACGGAACTGACGCCGATCATCGTGCTGACGGGCTTCCTGGGCAGCGGCAAGACGACGCTGCTCAACCACCTCTTGAAGCATCCTTCGCTCGGCGACGCGGCGGTCCTCATCAACGAGTTCGGCGAGGTCGGAATCGACCACCAGCTCGTCGAAACCGTGGACGAGAGCACGGTCCTTCTCTCCAGCGGCTGCCTTTGCTGCACCATTCGCGACGACCTGAAGCAGGCGATCATGGAGGTCCACGACAAACGTTCACGCGGCATCGTGCCGCCCTATCGCCGCATGATCGTGGAGACCACCGGGCTTGCCGACCCCGCACCGATCCTGGCGACGCTGATGAACGACGTCTCGCTCCGCTACCACTATCGGCTGGGCACGATCATCACCACGGTCGATGCCGTGAACGGCCTCGATCAGCTCGATCGCCAGGAGGAATCGCTCAAGCAGGCGGCGGTAGCGGACCGCATCGTGCTGACCAAGACCGATATCGCGGAGGCAGACGCGGTCGAGACACTGAGGCAGCGCCTCGACCAGATCAATCCCTCCGCCGAGTTCCTGATCGGCCAGCACGGCGCGGTCGATGTCGAGCGCGTGCTCCGCGCCGATGTTTACGACCCCGCCGCCAAGGGTGGAGAGGTGCTGCGCTGGATCGAGGCGGAGGCTGAGGCGCCCCACGCGCACGGTCAGGTCCACGACGTGAACCGGCACGACGAAAGCATCCATTCGTTCTGCCTGATCCATGACGAGCCGGTGGATTGGACCGCCTTCGGTATCTGGCTCACCATGCTGCTTCACACCCACGGCGAGAACATCCTGCGGGTGAAGGGGTTGCTGAACGTCGAAGGCGTGGACACGCCGGTGGTCATCAACGGCGTGCAGCACATCATCCATCCGCCGATGCACCTCGACGCCTGGCCGGACGAGAGCCGCCAATCCCGCGTGGTCTTCATCGTGCGTGGGCTGGAGCGGGCGCTGATCGAGGAATCGCTGGCCGTCTTCAACCGCCTCGGCGGCGGCCAACCGCTCGGCTCCAAGGCCGCCTGATCGAGAGACCGGTGATCGCGGTGCTGGGCGGTGCCAACCGCCCCGGTCGTCACGACCACCGCCCATCCAGAGGAGCCCGATGATCGAGATCAACGGCATGGCCCACGTCGTGCTCACGGTGAGCCGCTTCGACGAGGCGCGGGCGTTCTACTGCGAGCTGCTGCCCTTCCTCGGCATGCACAAGGTCTTCGACGGCAACCACTTCGTCTACCACGTGGGCGGACGCACCGCGCTCGGCATTCAGCGCGCGGCGCCGGAACATGAGGGCGAGCGCTTCGTGCAGAGCCGGGTGGGGCTGCACCATCTCTGCCTGCGCGCGCGCTCGCGCGAGGACGTCGACAAGGCGGCGGCGAAGCTGCGCGCGATGGGGGCTGCGATCGATCGCGGGCCGATGGAGCGGGAGTGGGCGCCCGGCTATTACTTCGTGGTCTTCGAGGACCCCGATGGCATTCGCCTGGAGATCAACCATATTCCGGGCAAGGGCCTGCTCGCCGGCGAGATCCCGGCAGCGCCCAGCGACGACCCGAACTGGGGCGCGAACCCGTGAGCTCCGCCGGTGAAGAGGGCACGATGCTGACCGACGAGATGCAGACACTCATCACGCGGTTTTCCGCTGGCGCTGTCGCGACGGTGAACGCCGACGGCACGCCGGCGGTCTCGCCCAAGGCGACGTTCGTCGTGCTCAACGACTGCACCCTCGCCTTCGGCCATATCCGCTCGCCGGGTACGGTGGCGAACCTGCGCCGCAATCCCGCGATCGAGGTTTGCTTCACCGACGTCGTGACCCGCAGGGCGGTGCGGGTGACGGGCACGGCCGCCATCATTCGCCGGGGCGACGCCGATGCCGCGCTCGACGATGCCTTCGAGGCCGCGTGGGGTCCGTACCTGCCCCAAATGGGCGCCTATGTGAGGATCGCCGTAACGGCGGCGGAGATGATCCTCTCGCCGGCCTACGATCTCGGCCTGACCGAGGACGAGCTGCGCAAGACCAACCTCGAAAAGCTGAACACCTATTGACGGGGCTCTTGGGTAGACCCGTGCTTAATCGTGAGTAATCACGATCTTGCCGAAGTGCGCGCCTGAGGCGAGGTGGCGGTAGGCGGCGGGTGCCTCGGCGAACGGGAAGCGCCGGTCGATCACCGGCTTGAGCCCGTTGCGGGCAATCGCCTTCGTCATCTCATCCAGTTCGCGCCGATTGCCCACCAGAATGCCCTTGAGGGTGACGTTCTTCCAGATGAGCGCGAGCGGGTCGTTCTCGATACCGACCCCGCCCAGCATGCCGATCAGCGCGATGCGTGCCTGGAAGGCGGCGGCCTCGATGCTCTGCGCGAGCGTGGCCGCACCGCCGGTCTCGATGATGAGATCGGCGCCGCCGGTGAGCTCGGCGACGGTCCGGCCCCAGTTGAGATCGTCCACGTAGTTGATGCCGTGGGTGGCGCCCAGCGCGCGGGCGCGGGCGAGTTTCTCGTCGCTCGACGAGGTGATGACCGCGTCCGCCCCCATCATCCGCGCGATCTGGAGGCCGAAGATGGAGACGCCGCCGGTGCCGAGCAGCAGCACCGTGTCGCCCGCCTTCATCTGCCCGTACTCGACCAGCGAGACCCAGGCGGTGAGCGCGGCGCAGGGGAGGCAGGCGGCCTCTTCGTCGCTGAGCGAGTCGGGGATCGCCACGAGCGACGATGCCGGAAAGGCGGCGTGCTCCGCCAGTGTCCCGTCGCACCCGCCGCCAAGGTCGCTGCCGAAATGAGACGGCTGCAGCGGGCCGTCGAGCCAGCTCGTGAAGAGGCTCACCGTCACCCGGTCGCCGGGCTTGACCCGATCCACACCGGCGCCCACCGCCACGACCTCGCCGGCGCCGTCGCTCAGCGGGATCCGGTGCGCGGGCTTGGGCGCGCTGTCGATCAGGTTGAGGATCATGTGATCGCGGTAGTTGAGCGCGCTCGCCCGAATCCTGACCAGGGCCTCGCCCGCCGCCGGTTCGGGATCGGGCCGTTCGACCATCCGCAGGCTGTCCACGCTGCCCTGTTGCTCGCCGAGTTCCCAGGCTTTCACCGTTGCTGCCCCATCCCTCTGTTGTCGCGGATCAGTGCCAGACGACCCTGCCCGCGGGCACAGGTTAGACGCGCGGGCGCCTCATACTACTGTTGAATGTTGAGAGTGGAATTAGCCGTGCACAGCCGCCATTCCAGCGGCCCGGCGTCACGCGATGGCGGCCACCGGCTCGCGCTCCGTCTCTCCGAAGGCCGCGTCGTGCTCCGTACCGACGAGGCGCCACGCGCTGGGATCGTCGAACAGGGCGGAGAGGAGCGCGTGGTTCATGCCGTGGCCGGAGCGCAGACAGTGGACATGGCCGATGATCGGCGCGCCAGCGAGATAAAGGTCGCCGATCAGATCGAGCGCCTTGTGGCGCGCGCACTCGTCGTCATAGCGCAGCCCGTCCTCGTTGAGGGGACCGTCATCGCCGATGACCACGGTGTTCTCCAGAGATCCGCCCTGGCCCATGCCGGCGGCGAGGATGCCCGCCACGTCGGATTCCCGGCAGAAGGTCCGGGCCCGCGCGAGCTCGGTGCGGAAGCTGGTGTGCAGCGGATCGAAGACCACCGACTGATAGCCCAGCGCCGGATGGTCGAAGTCGATATCGCAGCGAATGGAGAACGTATCCGATGGAGTCACGCTGACATACCGGTTGTCGTCGCCGAGACTGACCGGCTTGAGCACCTCGATCATGCGCCTGGGCGCGCACTGCTCGACGATGCCGGCGCATTCGATGAGGAAGACGAACGGCGCGGCGCTCCCGTCCATCACAGGAACCTCCTCGCCGTCCAGCTCAACTACCGCATTGTCGATGCCGCATCCGGCGAAGGCGGCCATGAGGTGTTCGATGGTCCGGACCGAGACCGTGCCGTTGCCGATTGCCGTGCAGAGCGCCGCGTCGACGACGTTGCCGTAGACCGCCTCGATCGTCCGATCGGAACCCGCCGGCCGGTCGGTGCGGCAGAAAACGATGCCGGTGCCGGGCGGCGCCGGGCGCAGCTCCATGCGCACCTTGCGGTTGCTGTGGACGCCGATGCCGGCGCAGTGAATAGCCGATTTGAGGGTTTGTTGTGGGATCATCACTCTATTGATATGGGCGCGGGCCGCCCCCTTGGCTATTCACGCCGGGTCGCCGCCCCTTCTTCTTGCCGGTCTTGCCAAGGCATGTGGCGCGTTTGCCAGCCGGGCCCGACCTAGCCGCGAGAGGAGTCGGCATCTCGGTCGGGAACGATCCTGACAAACGCGCCACAAGCGAGCAAATCACTGTTTGTTACGAGATGTTACAGCCCTTTTCTTCTGTTCATCCGGCTTAACCCGCATTTCTCAGTTGGCCTGGCGGCGCAGAAACGCCGGAATGTCGAGTGGGTCCTCCGTGCCGCCGGGCGCCCTGCTGGAAGGCGAGAACCCGTCGAGGAGCGGACCAGGCGTGGACGCTGCGGCCTTGGGCGCATTGCTTCCCAGCGCCGGTGACGGTGCCGGTGACGGTGCCCCGCTCGTCTCCCCGCGCATCGTCGGGGCGGGCGTTGGCGCCGACGCAGTAGGCTTTGGCGTCCCGCCGCCGGGCGCCGGCGCCTTTTCGGTGCGCGATATCGGCTCTGAACGGAGCCGGGCCTCCGGAGCGCTCTTCTGCAGGCCACTCGGCTTCGCCTCCGCCGACGTGGGCGTGCGCGGTGCCGTGCCGGTCGAAGGCGTTTCACCCTCGGCGCCATTCCGCCGCGCCCGTCCGGTCCCGGTCATCCGCTCGAAGAGCGAGGGCCTGCCGGACGGCGTGGCATCGCTTCCTTCCACACGGCGGGGCGAGGGCGCCGGACGCTCGATCGCCGGACGCTCGGTCCGCTGGCGATCGGTCGCCGGGCGGTCGAGCGGCAAGCTGGGCTTCTTCTCGGGCGCCCTGGCTTCCGGCGGCGTGAACCGCGCCGCCGGCCGCTCGGCTTTCGCTTCCGCGGCCGCAACGGTCGCCCGAGCCGCGATGGCGCCGGAAGCGCTCGCCGCCACCGCCCTGTGCTCCTGCCTCGCCCGCGATTCGGCGGGCGCCGGAGCCTGAGCGCTGGGAGAGGCCGAGGGCTGCGGCGTTGTGGACACTGCCGGCGCGGACTGCGGCCCGCCGCCGACTGCCGCCGCCGACTCCGCGACCGCCTCGGCCACCGGGATGACGAGGTCAGACTCGTCCGTTCCGGTAGCGGCGGAGGACGGGGTCGCTTCCGGTTCGACTACCTCCTTCTCGGGCTCAGCCGCCGACATCGTGGAGCCACCGCCGCTCGCGCCCTTGCGGTCGGAGAAGCCGAGGACGTGGATGTTGTCGCCGGAGTCGGGAATCGGCGCACGAACCTCATCGGAATCGATTCCCGTGGCAATCACGGCGACGCGCATGTAGCCGTCCATCTTCTGATCGAGGCTGGTGCCGAAGATGATGGTGGCTTCCTCGTCAACCTGCTTGCAGATGCGCGATGCCGCCGTGTCCACTTCGTGGAGCGTGACATCGGTGCCGCCGGTAACGTTGATCAGCACCCCGCGCGCGCCTTCGATCGACGCATTGTCGAGCAGCGGGTTGTTGATCGCCGCCTCGGCCGCCTCCGTGGCGCGGTTCTCGCCCTCGGCCTCCCCGGTGCCCATCATCGCCTTGCCCATGGTTCCCATCACCGTGCGGATGTCGGCGAAATCGAGGTTGATGAGACCAGGATTGACCATCAGATCTGTGACCCCACGCACACCAGCGTGCAGCACGTCGTCGGCCATGCCGAAGGCGTCAGCGAACGTGGTGTCTTCGCTCGCCACACAGAACAGGTTCTGGTTGGGGATGACGATCAGCGTGTCCACGTATTGGTGGAGCTCCTGGATGCCGCGCTCTGCGATGCGCATACGCTGCGAGCCCTCGAAGTGGAAGGGCTTGGTGACGACGCCCACGGTGAGGATGCCGTGCTCGCGCGCCGCGCGGGCGATCACGGGCGCGGCGCCTGTGCCGGTGCCGCCACCCATGCCGGCGGCGATGAACACCATGTTGTTCCCTTGCAGGTAGCTCTGGATATCGTCGAGGGCTTCCTCGGCAGCCACCTTGCCGATATCGGCGCGTGCGCCGGCGCCCAGCCCCTGGGTGATGTTGACACCCAGGCGGACCCGATTCTCGCACAGCGACTGGAAGAGCGACTGCGCGTCGGTATTGGCGGCGACGAAGTCGACGCCCTCCAGCTCACCGGCGATCATGTTGTTGACGGCATTGCCGCCAGCACCGCCGACTCCGAAGACCGTGATGCGCGGTCGGTTTTCCGGCTGCCGCTCCGGCATGAAATCGATGGTCATCGTACCCTCCTTTACGGTGTTCTTTGACCCGTCTGTTCCGAGAAATTGCCCCTCAGCCAGCGGCTGAGGTGCGACAAGGTGTTGGTGAAGCGCCCGGTCGACTCGTCGCGGGCGGACCTGGCCCACGGCTCCGCGTGCTTGCGCGTTGCGTAGACGAGCAGGCCGGCAGAGGTTGCGAACTCGGGCCCCGAGACGGCTTGCGCCAGACCGGGGAGTGAGAGCGGGCGAGCAAGCCTCACCTGCTTGTCGAGGATGCGGCTCGCGAGTTCGGCCATGGCGAAGCTCTGGCTCGCGCCGCCGCTGATGACGACGCGGTTGCCCGACCACCTGTCGAGCCCGCTCGCCTCGATGCGGGCACGGGCGAACTCGAGGATCTCTTCAATGCGGGCGCGCATGATTCGCGTGAGCATCGAGCGCGGCACATGGTGGACGGAGCCGGAGCAGCCGTTTTCAGGGCCGATCTCCGGCACCTCGATGCTGTAGTTGCCGTCCGCCGTTTCGTCCGCGGCGCTCCCGTGCAACCGCTTCATGCGTTCCGCGCTTGCGATCGGTGTCGACAGCCCCTGCGCAATGTCGTTGGTGACGTGATCCCCGCCGAGGGGGAGCGTCTCGGTCCACATCAGATTGCCGCCGCCGAAGATCGCGAGCTTGGTCGTGCCGCCGCCAATGTCGATGCAGGTGACACCCAGATCGATCTCGTCGGAGACCAGGCACGCGAGGCCTGAGGCGTAGCCGGCGGCCACCGGCGCGGCGACCTGCAGATCGCAGCGAGAGACGCAGGAGAGCAGGTTGCGCAGGCCGCCGTGGGCGACGCTTACCATGTGCAAGCGTACCTGGAGGCTGTCCGCGTACATGCCGCGCGGGTCCCTGATTCCGGGCGCCCCGTCGAGGGCGTAGTCGATGGGCACGGCATGCACAATGTCGCGCTCGCCCCCTTCGTCCGACACGTGAAGCTGGTCGAACGCGCGCTGGATGTCGTGCTCCGTGACTTCTCGCCCGCCGATCTCGACCTCGACATTGGCGAAGCTGGAGCTGGGCGCGCCGCCCGACGTGCCGACGAAGACGCTGCGGACGTTCTCGCCGGCCATCCGCTCGGCGCGGTGGACGGCGGTGCGGATCGCGCCCTCCGCCGCCTCCATGTCGACGACCCGGCCGGCGTGCATGCCGGCGGCGACCTCCTGACCGCTGCCGACGACGGCGAGCGTGCCTTCGGCGTCGCGGTGGGCAAGGAGGCAGGCCACCTTGGTCGTGCCGATATCGAGGGCGGCGATCACGTTGCGTTCGCTCCCTGTCTCGTCATGTCCGGTCGTCGGCCGGCGGCTCGGGCGGCCGGATGCGGACGATGGTCCGGTCGGGGAGGCGCAGGTCGACCACGGCAATCGGCTCGTCGAGGAGACGGTGTTCGCCGATCTCCCTGACGAGCCGGGCCCAGGCCGCGCCGATTTCGCGCTCCGGCAGCTTGGCTTCGAGGCCGTTGTGGAAGTGAATCGTCCAGCGCCGCCCGCCGATCCAGGTGGCCGCCTGAACCCGCCTCGACAGGGCCGGATCGGTTGCCATTGCGTCTAGCAGCGCCGGCATGTGCGTGAGCGCGCCGTCGCCCACGACGATCGGCAGATGGGCGAAGCGGCCGATCGGCTCCGCACCGATCTCCGTTCCGGCGCGATCGACCATGACCAGCCGCTGATTGCGCTGCCAGAGCGCCACCGGTTTGCGCTCGACGATGTGCACGTGGAGCGTGGACGGCAGGCGCCGCTCGACCGTCGCGCTCTCGACCCAGCCGATAGTCTCGACCCGGCCCCGCGCGGAAGCGAGGTCGACTGCGAAGATGGGCGTGCCGATATTGACGCCGGTTGCCGTGCGGACCGCCTCGGCCGGGGTTCGCTCGCCCCCCGACGTTTCAATCCGCTGCACCGTCATGCCTGCGTCTGCCGTGGCTGACACGAAGCCGGCCCGGATGTCCTCGCCCACGACTGCGAGCGTGCCTGGCTGAACCACCCAGATCGCGGCGGCAACCACCACGCCGCCCACGAGAACGCACGTCCCCCACCTGATTACGCGCCGCGAGACGAGGCGGGTTGCGACCGGGCGCGGTGCGGGTTGCGCACCCCGCTTCTGAGTGCCGAAGAGGCTCAGCTGTCGCATGCGGCGTTCTCCACGAGCCAGACGACGAGCTCTTCGAAGCTGATGCCGACATCGGCGGCGATCTCGGGCACGAGCGAGAGCGGTGTCATGCCCGGCTGAGTGTTGATTTCCAGCAGGTAGAACTGCCCCGGCTCGCCGGCCGTGTCGTCGTAGCGCAGATCGGCGCGGGTCACGCCGCGGCAGCCCAGCGCCCGGTGGGCGGTGAGCGCGATCTTAAGCGCCTCGGCGTAGGCATCCGGGTGAATGGGCGCCGGCATGTGATGGTCGGCATAGCCTTCGGTATATTTCGCTTCGTAGTCGTAGAAGCGCCCCTTCGGCCTGATCTCGATGGCGCCCAAAGCGCGCTCCCCCATCACCGCGACCTGGATCTCGCGACCTGGGATGTAGCGCTCGACCAGAACTTGCTCGCCGTAGGACCATTCGCCGTTGGGGAGCGCCGCGTTGTCGCCGCTGAAGACCAGGTGGACGCCCACGCTGGAGCCCTGGTCGAGCGGCTTGATCACGTAAGGTGGCTCGCCTGCGGCACCGGCGGCGATATCGGCGCGGCACATCACCTGGCCCTCGGGGCAGGTGAGCCCGGCATCGGCGAAGAGCCGCTTCGCCGCCGGCTTGTCCATCGCCAGCGCGGACGCCAGCACGCCGGAGTGGGTGTAGGGCAGGCCCATGACCTCGAGCAGACCCTGGACGCAGCCGTCTTCGCCGATGGAGCCATGCAGGGCGTTGAACACGACGTCCGGCCGGACCTCGGCCAGCATCGTCGGCAGGTCGCGTGTCACGTCGACGCCGGTGACGCGATAGCCGCTCTCGGCAAGCGCACGCTTCACGGCGGCACCGGAGACCAGCGACACCTCGCGCTCGGCGGACCACCCACCCATCAGCACGGCGACGTGCTTGCCCGCGGCGCTCATCCTTCGTCTTCCCCGCCGTCCTGCGGCCAGCGGCCGTGGCGGCCGATCCTGCGGATTTCCCACTGGAGCGAGAAGCCGGTCTTCTCCTCGACCCGGCGGCGGACCTCCTCGCCCAGACCCTCGATGTCCGAGGCCGTCGCGCCGCCGGCATTGACGATGAAGTTGCAGTGCTGCTCCGAAATCTGTGCGCCGCCGCGCGTGAGCCCGCGGCAGCCGGCCTCGTCGATCAGCTCCCAGGCCGAATGCCCCGCGGGGTTGGTGAAGGTGCTGCCCCCGGTGCGCGCTCGGATCGGCTGGCTCGCCTCGCGCTGGGCGTTGATCTCTTCCATGTGGCGGGCGATGGCGGCGGGCTCCCCGCGCCGCCCGGCCAGCACTGCAGAGACGAAGATCCAGTCCTCCGGCACCGCCGAGTGTCGGTAGGAAAAGCCCATCGCGTCCGGCGTGAGCACGTGCAGGGCGCCGTCACTGTCCAGCGCCCGCGCCTCGACGAGGACATCCGCCATCTCGTACCCGTAGGCGCCCGCGTTCATGCGGAGCGCGCCGCCGACGCTTCCGGGAATGCCGCTCAGGAAGGCCAGTCCGTCCACTCCCTGGTCGCGGCAGTAGCGGGCGACGTTCATGTCGAGAGCGCCGGCGCCGACCTCTACCAGCGCACGCTCGCCTTCCCAGCGAACGCTCGTATCGCGAAAGCCCTGGCGCAGGCGGATGACGACGCCTTCCACGCCGCCGTCGCGCACCAGCACGTTGGAGCCGAGGCCGACCGCCGTCACCGGCACGTCGGCGGGCCGGGTAGCGAGGAAGTGCGCCAGGTCGTCGACATCCGCCGGCCGGAACACCACGTCCGCGCGCCCGCCGGCGCGGAACCAGACGGTGCGGGAGAGGTCGACGTCGAAGGCGTAGCGGCCGCGAACCGCAGGCAGCCGTTCGATCCAGTCCGCCATCTTCGAGTTCGCGATCATGACGACTGCCCGGCCGGGCTCGCCGCCCGCACTCCGCCCTGCAGCTCTTCCAGAGCCTCGGGGAGCGCCCGCGCCCAGTGCGTGATGCTGCCTGCGCCCAGGCAGACGACGAGGTCGCCGGGCTCCACCAGCGATTCGATCAATGCCGGCAGGGCGTCGGGCGTCTCCAGCGGCAGCACGTGGCGGTGGCCGTGGCGCCACAGGCCCTCCACCAGCGCCTCGCGGTCGATCCCCTCGATGGGCTCCTCGCCGGCGGGATGAACATCCGCGACGACCACCGTGTCGGCGTCGTTGAAGCAGGAGCAGAATTCCTCGAACAGGTCGCGCAGGCGGGTGTAGCGATGGGGCTGCACGACGGCGACGATCCGCCGGCTGTAGGCGCTGCGGGCGGCGCTGAGAACGGCGGCGATCTCGACCGGGTGGTGCCCGTAGTCGTCGATTACCGTGACCCCGCCGACGACGCCGACCTTGGTGAAGCGGCGTTCGACGCCCTTGAAATCCGCGAGCGCGCGGCGGATCACGTTGTCGGAAAAGCCCATCTCGCGGCCGATGGCAATCGCCGCCAGCGCGTTCTGCACATTGTGCGCGCCGAGCATGGGAAGCCGCACGCCCTCCATGGTGCCGTGGCGCTCGTGGACATAACCGGAGATGACGACGTCGAAGCTCGAGCCCAGCGGGTCGCCCGCGACGTTGACCGCCCGCACCTCGGCCTGGGGGCTCATGCCGTAGGTCACGGTACGTCGGTCCTCGATGCGCCCGATCAGGGCCTGCACCTCGGGATGGTCGATACAGAGCGCGGCGACGCCGTAGAAGGGGATGTTCTCGACGAAGGACTGGTAGGCCCAGCGCACGGCGTCGAAGTCGCCGTAGAACTCCATGTGCTCGCGGTCGATGTTGGTGATGACGGCGGCGATGGCCGGCAGCTTGACGAAGCTGCCGTCGGATTCGTCGGCCTCGACCACCATCCACTCGCCTTCGCCGAGCCGCGCGTTGGTGCCGTAGGCGTTGATGATGCCGCCGTTGATGACGGTCGGGTCGAACCCAGCGCTATCAAGCATGGCCGCGATGATCGAGGTCGTGGTCGTCTTGCCGTGGGTGCCGGCGACCGCCACCGACCACTTGAGGCGCATCAGCTCGGCCAGCATCTCGGCGCGGCGCACCACGGGGATGTGGCGCTCGCGCGCGGCAACGACCTCGACGTTGTCCTCGCCAATGGCCGAGGAGACGACCACCACCGCCACGTCGCCTATGGTCTCGGCGCCGTGGCCGCGGGCGATCGGGATTCCCAGTCCGCGCAGGCGGCGCACCGTAGCGCTCTCCGCGATGTCGCTGCCCTGGATGCGGTAGCCGAGGTTGTGCATGACCTCGGCGATGCCGCTCATGCCGATCCCGCCGATGCCGACGAAATGGATCGTGCCGATGGCGAAGGGCATTGCCTTCATGCCGCACCCCCTGCGTGCTCGGGCGCCGGGTGTCCGGGAAGTGATCCGTTGATCAGTCCTTCGATGAGATCCGCCAGCGCGCGCGCCGCATCGGGCCGTGCGAAGTTCGCCGCTGCGGCGGCCTGCTGCGCCAGCTGCGCGGGCTTCGCCATCAGCGTCGTGAGCTCCTGAGCCAGACGCTCCGCCGTGAACTCTTGCTGCGCGATCATGATCGCCGCGCCGGCTGCGACCAGGGCGCGGCCGTTCGCGCTCTGATGGTCATCGGCGGCGATGGGCAATGGCACCAGGATCGCCGGGCGTCCCGCTGCAGCGAGCTCTGCGATGGTCGACGCACCCGCCCGACAGATCACGAGGTGGGATTCGCCGAGACGCGCCGGGATATCGTCGAAGAAGGGCGCAAGCCTCGCCTCCACCCCTGCTTCGGCGTAGGCCCGCTCGACATCGGCGAGGTCCTCCGGGCGGCACTGCTGGCTGACCTCAATCCGCTCGCGCAAGGCCTGCGGCAGCGCCGCGATAGCCGCCGGCACCACCTCGGCGAAGATGCGTGCACCCTGGCTCCCGCCTGTGACCAGCACACGGAATTGCCCACCCGGCGCGGGCGGGTCGTAGTCCGCCCCGCGCAGCGCCGCGATGGCGGCACGAACCGGGTTGCCTACATGGGTGACGAGGGCAGCCCGGTTGCGGGGGATGCGCGCGGTCTCGGGGAACGAGGTGGCGATGGCCGACGCGCGGCGCGCGAGCATCCGATTGGCCCGGCCCAGCACCGCATTCTGCTCGTGTAGCACGCTCGGGATGCCGAGCCGCCTGCTTGCTACCAGCGGCGGCACCGACGGGTAGCCGCCGAAGCCCACGGCGGCGATCGGCCGAATCCGGCGCAGCACGCGCGCCGCCTGCATGACTGCTCGCGCGAGCCCGAGCACGGCGGTGACGCGTGCCAGGGGTCCACGCACGCTGGGACTGCGGGCCGCGATGGCGTGTCGTTCGATGCGCCCGAGAACGTCGCCGAAGGCAACGCCCCTCCGATCCGTCATGAGAACAAGACGACGGCCACGCGCTTCCAGTTCCACCGCGAGAGCTTCCGCCGGGAACACGTGGCCGCCAGTTCCGCCTGCTGCGAGGAGAATGGGAGGGTTGGGCGCAGGCGTTCTCAAAGTTCGTATCCTTCATCACTCCACCGCTCGCGGGTCAGTGCGAGCACCATTCCGAGGCCGATGGCCGTCGCCATCGCCGACGAGCCTCCGTAGCTCAGGAATGGAAGGGTCATCCCCTTGGCGGGCAGGAGCCTGATGGCGACTCCCATGTTGATCAGGGCCTGAAAGCCGAATTGGGCGAGCAGGCCGGAGACCGCGACCACCGCGAACAGGTCGCGCCCGCGCATGGCGCGGGCGAAGCCGCGGACGACGATGAAGCCGAACAACCCGATGATCACGATGCAGGCGATGACGCCGAATTCCTCGGCGGCAACGGCGAAGATGAAGTCGGTGTGGGCATCGGGCAGCACGTGTTTGACGACCCCTTCGCCGGGTCCCCGGCCGAAGAGCCCGCCCGCCTCGAAGGCGCGGAGCGAGGTGTCGACCTGATAGGTGTCGCCGGTCGTGGGGTCGATGAACTGGTCGATGCGCGCCTTGACGTGCGTCAGGTTGTGGTAGGCGAACACGAGGCCGCCTGCGATCGCCACCCCGCCCAGCACGGCAAGAACGAGCGGCATGCCGATCACGAACATCTGTACGAACCAGACGGCGGCCACCGTCACCGCCATCCCGATATCGGGTTGCAGGACGAGGAGGAGTGCTGCGACCGCGACGGGCAGCGATGCGATAAACATGCCGTAGGGCAGCTTGTCGTCCCGCGGCCGCGTCAGGACGGCGGCCAGGAACACCGCGAGGCAGGGCTTGACGAACTCCGACGGCTGCAGGTGGAAGCCACCTAGCGATAGCCAGCGGCGCGCGCCGTTCAATTCCACGCCGGCGATGAGGGTAAGCGCGAGCAGGGCAATGCCGAGCACGGTGCCGGCGGTGCCGATGCGCTGAATGCCAGTGCGGGAGAGCAGCGAGACGGCGATCATCACGACCAGCGCTACCGGCAGGAAGAGCAGCTGCTGCCGGGCGAAGTGGAACGGATCGAGGCCGATCCGCTCGGCCGCTGCGGGGCTCGATGCAAGCGCCAGGGCAGCGCCCAACAGCATGAGCAGCAGGACGGCCGTCAGCATCCAGCGGTCGACGGTCCACCACCAGCGTCCGAGCACACTGGTGTCCGTGCGGGAGAAGGGCGTCACCTGGTCCACGGCGCAGCCTCCTCCGACGCGGCGGGCGGCTCGACGGGAACCAGCGCCCGGAACCGATCGCCGCGCTGCTCGAAATCGCTGAATTGGTCGAACGACGCGCAGGCAGGCGAAAACAGGACCACGGTGCCGTCGCGCCCGTTGCTGCAGGCGGCGTCGAGGGCGGCGGCCACGGCGCGGTCGAGGGTGCCGCAGCGGGTCACCGGCAACCGGCCTTCGAGCGTAGCGGCGAAGCCGTCTTCGGCCTCGCCGATGAGGAAGGCGTGGGCGATATGGGAGAAGAGGGGCGCGATGGCGTCGAGCCCGCCCTCCTTGGGCCGTCCGCCGGCGATCCAATAGACGTTGTGGAAGCATGCGATGGCCCGCGCTGCCGCTTCGGCGTTCGTGGCCTTGCTGTCGTTGATGACCGGGATGCCGCTAACGCTGCCGATCTGCTCCATGCGGTGCGGCAAGCCGGGGAAATCGAGGAGCGCCGGCACAAGACGCTCGGGTGCGAGCCCGCAAGCGCGCGCCGCCGCGTAGGCCGCGGCCGCGTTCTGCCAGTTGTGCCTGCCGGGCAACGCCGCCGCGTGCGTGAGGTCGCAGACCGGCTCACCGTCCTCCTGGAGAATCCCGTCCACGACGGAAACGCCTTCGCGCGACGCACCCTCCACGGTCACCGGCACCACACGGAGCGGGTCTCGCGCCCGAAGCGCGTCGCCGATGCTGCGCGAGATCGGATCGTCGGTGCCGATTACGGCGGTCTCGAGCCGGCCGGGACGGAAGACCTGGCGCTTCGCGTCGACGTAGGCCGCCATCGTCCCGTGACGGTCGAGATGGTCCGGAGCGACGTTCAACAGCACGGCGATGTCGAAGGTCGCCTCGACGGTGAGATCGAGCTGGTAGGAGGAGAGCTCGAGGACGATGGTCCCCTCGCCGGGCACCGGCGTCAGATCGAGCGCGGGCGTCCCCAGGTTGCCGCCGACGCGGATGTGGCGGGCCCCGGCCGAATGCAGCAGGTGACCGATGAGCGCCGTGGTCGTCGACTTGCCGTTGGTGCCGGTGACGGCGACGTAGCGGGGCTCCGGCAGCACGCGCCACAGAAGCTCGATATCGCCCACCACCTCGATGCCGGCGTCGTGCGCGGCGGCGATCATCGGGTGCGAGAGCGGCACGCCGGGGCTCGGCACCAGGGCAGCGATCCCGTCCTCGGGCCCGGCGGGGCGCACCTCGAAGCCCTGATCGCGCGCCGCCGTCCGCGCATCCGGCGCATCGTCCCAGCAGAGCACGCGCGCGCCGCCGGCACCGAGTGCCCGCGCCGCGGCGAGGCCGGAGCGGGCGAGCCCGAGCACGGCCACGGTACGATTGCGATAGAGCGGGACCCGGATCACTGGCTCACCTCAGCTTCAGCGTCGAGAGCCCGATCAGGGCGAGGATCACGGCGATCACCCAGAAGCGAATGACGATGGTGGGCTCCGCGACCCCCTTCTGCTCGAAGTGATGGTGCAGCGGCGCCATGGCGAAGACCCGCCGCCCGAGCAGCTTGAACGAGGCGACCTGCACGATCACCGAGACCGCTTCGAGCACGAACAGGCCGCCCACGATTGCGAGCACGATCTCGTGTTTGGTCATCACCGCAATGATGCCGAGCGCCGCGCCGGTGGAGAGCGAGCCGGTGTCGCCCATGAAGACCATCGCCGGCGGCGCGTTGAACCAGAGGAAGCCCAGCCCTGCGCCAACCAGGGCGCCACAGAAAACTGAAAGCTCGCCGGTGCCGGGCACGTGGTGGACCTGCAGGTATTCCGTGAACACGGTGTTGCCCACCACGTAGGCGATCAGCGCGAAGCACGCGGCGGCAATCATGATCGGCACGATCGCGAGACCATCGAGGCCGTCGGTCAGGTTGACGGCATTGGACGAGCCGATGACCACGAATGCGGCGAAGGGCACCGTGAACCAGCCGATGTCGAGCAACAGAGACTTGACGAACGGCAGCGCCAGCCCGTGATCGAGCGGCGCCTCCAGGATCATCGTCACCCAGAAAACCGCCCCCACCGCGAGCACCAGCTCGGCCGCGACCTTGATGCGCATGTTCAGGCCGCGGTGGCTGCGGTTCAGCAGCTTCATCGCGTCGTCGGTGAAGCCGATGGCGCCGAAGCCGATCGTGACCACCAGCAGCACCCAGATCAGCGGGTTGGTCATGTCGGCCCAGAGCAGCGTCGAGACCATGACGGCGAGGAGAATGATTACCCCGCCCATGGTCGGCGTCCCCGCCTTGGCCGCGTGGCTCTCCGGCCCGTCGCTCCGGATCGGCTGCCCGTGCTCCTGGCGCGCGCGCAGCAAGCGGATCAGCGGGGGCCCGAAGGCGAAACTGATCAGCAACGCGGTGAGCACCGCCGCCCCGGTGCGGAACGTCAGGTACTGGAAGACGTTGAAGATGCCGATCGAGTCCGAGAGCGGATACAGCAGATTGAAGAACATCGCTCGGCGCGCCTTTCCCCGTCATGGCAAGCGAGCGGCCGACGCGTCGGCGACGAGACGCCGAACGATCGGCCCCATGCGACTGCCGAGCGAGCCCTTGACCAGCACCACATCGCCGGCGCGGATTTCCGCGCGCAGGATGTCGGTCAGGCTCTCGGACTCGGGCGCGTGAGCGCCGCGGCGGGCGGCGCCCAGGGCGCGGTGGAGATGGGCCATCAGCGGGCCTGCGGTGAAGACGAGGTCGATCCTGGCGGCTTCGAGATCGCCGGCGAGTTCGGCGTGCCAGCGCGGCCCCTCCTCGCCGAGCTCCAGCATGTCGCCTAGGACCGCGATCCGCCGCCCGTCTGGGGCCGACGGCGCTGTTTCGGCGAGCGTCCGGATCGCGGCGGAGACGGCCGCCGGGCTTGCGTTGTAGCTCTCGTCGATCAGCTCGTAGGCGCCGCCCTGAATCGGGAGGCGGTGGCGCACGCCCCGGCCCGCCACAGGCGCAACCGTGCGCAAGGCGCGGGCGGCCTGCTCAACTGACGCGCCGGCAGCCTGAACGCAGGCCAACACCGCCACGCTGTTCAACGCCCAGTGCCGACCCGAGAAGGCGATCTCGTAGTCGATCTCGCCCCCGTCAATCGCTGCGGTCACGGTGCCGCCGGCAGCAGCGGGCCGCCAGTCCAGGAGACGTGCATCGGCATCGGCGCTCTCGCCGAACGACACGATGCTTCCCGCGCCGGCGGTGCACGCCGCGGTGGCCAGCCGCTCGAAGTATTCGTTGTCCCGGTTCAGCACGGCCGTGCCGCCGGGCTCGAGACCATCGAAGATCTCGGCCTTGGCATCGGCGACGGCGTCTAGGCTGGGAAATGCCTCGGTATGGGCGGGCGCGATGGTGGTGATCAGTGCGGTGTGCGGGCGAACCAGACGCGAGAGCGGGGCAATCTCGCCCGCGTGGTTCATGCCCAGCTCGAAGACGCCGTAGGCGGCGTTCTGCGGCAGCCGGGCGAGGCTGAGAGGGGCGCCGATGTGGTTGTTGAGATTGCCCGCGCTCGCGAGCGTCGGGCCGCAGCCTGCGAGGGCGCCGGCCAGCAGTTCCTTGGTTCCGGTCTTGCCCACGCTGCCGGTGATCGCGACGATGTGGGCCGCGCTCCGCCCCCGCGCACAGGCGGCCAGGGTGCGGAGCCCGTCGTAGGTATCGACGACCAACAGCAGCGGCGCGCCCTTGGGCTGCGCCTCCGGCGGGCGACTCACCATCGCCGCCGCCGCCGCACGCTCGAATGCGGCCTGCACGTAGTCATGGCCGTCGTGGTTGGGGCCGGCGAGGGCGACGAACAGGTCGCCCGCCTCGACGCTGCGGCTGTCGATGGAGACGCCGGTCGCGCTCCAGGGCTCGGGCGCCTGCCCGCCAGTGGCGGCGGCGGCTTCCGCCGAGGTCCACAGCGGGACGTTATGAAGGGGCCGGCTCATGCCGCCCGCCCGCCGGCGATCCCGGCCACGGCGCAGCGAGCGACGCCGACATCGTCGAACGCGATGGCGCGCTCGCCCACGATCTGCTCCCGCTCATGTCCCTTGCCGGCGATGAGCAGGCCATCGCCTGCGCGGAGCCCTTCAATAGAAATACGGATGGCCTCGGCGCGGTCGCCGATCTCCTCGGCGCCGGGGCAGGCGTCGAGGATAGCCTGGCGGATCGAGGCTGGGTCCTCGTGGCGGGGGTTATCGTCGGTGACGACGACCCGGTCGGCGAGCCTTGTGGCGATCTCGCCCATCTCGCGCCGCTTGCCGACGTCCCGCTCGCCGCCGCAGCCGAAGACGACGACCAGCGTGCCGGGGATGAGCGGACGCACAGCCTGCAGCGCCGCAGCCAGCGCGTCGGGCGTGTGCGCGTAATCCACGAAGACGGCGGCGCCGGCCGGATGGCCCGAGACCCGCTGCAGCCGGCCCGGCACGCCGTCCACGCCGTGGAGCGCCCGGATCGCCTCCGTCGCGTCCACACCAGTCGCCAATGCGAGGCCCAGAGCGGCGAGCGCGTTCAGGGCCTGGTATGCGCCGGGGAGCGGCAACGCGACCTCATGCACCGTGCCGGTGATAGCGACGCTGAGCCGCTGCCCTTGCTCGGTGTCGTGCCGCGCCAGGAGCTGTATGTCCGCCTCGCCGGTGCCGAAGGTGAGCACCCGCTGCCCACGCGCCCGGCAGCGGGCGGCGAGGCCCGCCACGCGCTCGTCACCGGCGTTGAGAACGGCGGTCCCGTCCGCCGCCATGACCCGCTCGAAGAGGCCCGCCTTGGCCGCGAAGTAGGCGTCGGCATCGGGGTGATAGTCCATGTGGTCGCGAGAGACGTTGGTGAACGCCGCCGCTGCGACGCGCACCCCGTCCAGCCGGTACTGCGCGAGACCATGACTGGACGCCTCCAGCGCCAGGTGGTCGATACCGTTTCCCGCGAGCTCGGCGAGCACGCGGTGCAGCTCGATCGGGTCCGGTGTCGTGTGTCGGAGCGGCTGCCATTCGCCCTCGGTGCAGACGCCGAGGGTGCCGAGGGAGGCAGCCTTGCGGCCCGAGGCCCGCCAGATCTGGCGGGTGAAGTCCGCCACGGAGGTCTTCCCGTTGGTGCCGGTGACGCAGACCACGACTTCCGGTTGAGGGCCGAAGTAGCGCGCGGCCGCAAGCGCGAGCCGGAGACGCGGGTTGGGGTCCGTTACCAAGGCGATCCCTTGCGCGAGCGCCGGGTCGATGCCTTCCGGCGCCAGCACGGCGGCGGCGCCGCGCCCCACGGCATCGCTGATGAAATCGGCACCGTCGGCCTGAGTGCCGGCGAGTGCTGCGAACAGGTAGCCGGGCTGCACGTCGCGCGAATCCGAAGCGAGCCCCGTGATCTCCACGTCGGCCGGCGCCTCGGGGATCAGGCTAGTAAGACGCATGACGCCCCGCGCCGTCCCACTGGGCGAACGCGGGCTCCTCTTCGGTCTCATCGGGCTCGACGATGGCCGGCACGCCGAGCAGCGGCGCGATCCGCTCGATCACCGCGCCGGCGACCGGCGCTGCGGTCCAGCCCGCCGTCGCGAAGCCGTAGGTCTCCTTGGTCCCCTTGGGCTCGTCCATCATCGTGAGCACCGCGTAGCGGGGCCGGTCGATGGGGAAGACGCCGACGAAGTTGGTGATCATGCTGTCGCGCTTGTACCTGCCGCCGATGGCCTTCTCGGCGGTGCCGGTCTTGCCACCCACCAGGTAGCCGGGAACCGCGGCGTTCTTGCCGGTGCCCTCGGCCACGACGGCGTAGAGCAGCATTCGCATGACGGCGGAGGTCTCTGCGCTGATGACCCGCCGCTGCGCGAAGTGGGCGCCCGGCTCGCGCTTCAGCAGCGTCGGCGTCACCGCGATGCCGCCGTTGACCAGCGCGGCGTAGTTAACGAGCAGGTGCAGCGGCGTCACTGCGAGCCCGTGGCCGTAGCTCACCGTCATCGTGGTGTGCTCGGACCAGCGCCGGGGTGCGAGGGGCCGGCCGCGCTCGGACGATTCCAGGGGCATCCGCTCGAACATGCCGAGCGCGTCGAGGAAGGCCCGCTGGCGTTCCGCGCCCACGTCCACCGCCATCCGCGCCGCACCGATGTTGGAAGAGTGGATGAGTATCTCCGGCACCGTCAGCCAGCGGTTCTCGGGATGGTGGTCGCGAATCAGATAGCGCGAGACCCTGATCGGCTCGGTGGCGTCGTAGCTGTCCTCGATCCCGGCGATGCCGAGGTCGAGAGCCGCGGCCACGGTGAAGGGCTTGAAGGTGGAGCCGAGCTCGTAAGTGCCCAGCGTGGCGCGGTTGAAGAGGGTCTCTGCCGGGCTGCGATCCGGCGCCTTGGGGTCGAACGAGGGGAGGCTGACCAGGGCCAGAAGCTCGCCGGTCTCCACATCCATCACCATGCCGGCGGCGCCGAGCGCGCGATGGGCGGTCATCGTGCGCTGGAGCGCCTGGGCGAGAACGTGCTGGACCCGGATGTCGAGCGAAAGCGCAAGCGGGCCGCTGTGCGCTTCGGCACGTCGCCGCAGCTCCGCGTCGGCCGCCTTTTCGACGCCGGCGAGCCCGCGATTATCCACGTCCGTGAACCCGATCGCGTGGGCGAAGAGGCGCCCTTGCGGATAGACGCGCTGCTCCTGGCGCTCCAGCCAGAGTCCGGGGATGCCGAGGCGGTTGATGGCGTGCGCCTGCTCGGGCGTGAGGTCGTGCCGCAACAGGGCGCTCTTCTTGCCGGACGCGATGAGGGAGGTCGTGCGTGCCAGGTCGAGTTCGGGGAACACACGACCGAGCGCGGCCACGGCCTCCTCGCGATCGAAGATCTTGCCGGGCTCGACGTAGAGGGCATGCGTGGGCAGGTTCGACGCCAGGAGGACCCCGTTACGGTCCACGATGTCGGCTCGCGCCGCTGGATCGAACGCGCTCGCGTTGCCGGCGGTGCTGATGTCGACGGGTGCGCCGATCACCGCCACGTCGAGAGTGCGAACCACCACAGCACCGAAGCAGAGCAGGAAGATCACGCCGGTCGCCAGCAGGCGGCCACGTGCGCGCTCCAGCAGCGCGGGCTGTGCCTGCGCCGCCGTGCCGTCGCGGCGGGAGGTCGATCCGCGGCGCCACCAGCGCCGGGTCGCGAGGTCCCTCACAGCTCCCTCTCGCCGCCGATGGGCATCGCGAATGGGGAGGCCACGGACGGCCGTTGCGGCAGCCAGCGGACCTGCGCGGGCGCCACCGGCTCAAGCGGAAGGTGGCGCTCGGCGAGCGCCGCGAGCCTGGAGGGGCGGGTCAGGTAGCTCCGTTCAGAGCGGAGCACCCGGATCGCTTCGACGTGACTCTGACGCTCGTGCTCGAGCGCGGCGAGCTCGCGTTCCAGCCCCCTTACCTCGTGTTTCACGAGGAAGAGCGCGAGCATCGCGACGACGAACGCTGCGATCGAAATGAGGACCAGGTGCCGCATCATGCGACGAGCCTCTCGTGCCACGGCGGCGCGCCGGTGCGCTCGGCCGCCCGCAGCCGTGCCGAGCGCGCCCGCGGGTTGGCCGAGACTTCGGCGCCGTCGGGCTTGCGCGCCCGGCGGGTCAGCAGCTTGAAGGTCGGATCGGGCGATTTCGTGGCAGCGGGTGGCTCGTGGCGATTGGGCTGCCGCCGCTCGCTGCGCTCGCGGAAGAAGCGCTTCACAGGCCGGTCCTCCAGGGAATGGAAGGACACCACGATGGCCCGTCCGCCGGGCCGCAGGAGCCGCTCGATCTGGCAGAGACCGCGCTCGATCTCCCCGATTTCGTCGTTCACGCGGATTCTGAGTGCCTGAAAAGTTCGAGTAGCGTCGTCAATCCCACCCTGCGACCGCCGCGCCGCTGCGCGCCGGACGATCTCGGCGAGCTGGCCGGTGCTGGTAATCGGGCTTTCGGCCCTGGCGGCGACGATGGCCCGCGCAATGGCCCGCGCCCGCCGCTCCTCGCCGAAGTCCGCGATGATTGCGGCGAGACCGGACTCGGATTCGCCGTTGACCAGGTCGGCTGCCGTGGGCCCTGGATCGTCCTGGTCCATCTTCATATTCAGCGGACCGTCGAGACGGAACGAGAAGCCCCGCGCGCCGTCATCGAGCTGGCGCGAGGAGAGGCCGAGATCGAGAACGATCCCGTCCACCGCGCTCACTTGATGGGAAGCGAGAAGGGTCGCCATCTCGCCGAAACGGCCATGGACCAGGATCAACCTGCCGCCGAACCGCAGCGAGAGGGCCTCGCCCGCGCGCAGGGCGTCGGCGTCGCGGTCGATCCCGTAGACCACGCAGGAGGCCGATTCCAGCAGGGCTTCGCTGTAGCCGCCGCCGCCGAAGGTGCCGTCCACATAGACGCCACCGTCCTGCGGCGCGATGAGCGAGAGCATCGTTTCCCGCATGACCGGGACGTGGCCGGAGGCGGGGCTCATTGCTCGTCCTCCGCATCCTCGGCTGCGTCGAAGGTCGCGGGATCCCAGATTTGGAACTCGTGGCCCATGCCGACGAATGTGGCGTGGGTGGTGATCCCCGCATGGGTGAGCAGCTCGGCCGGCAGCAACACGCGGCCGTCAGCATCCAGGGGGAGGCGCTGGACGCCGGAAAAGAGCCTCATCCGCTTTCGAGTGGAATCGGTGTCGAAGGGGTCGTCTGCCCGGTAGGTGTCGCTCCACTGCCTGAGGACTTCTTCCTCACAGCCAGTCAGAGACCTGGTGCCGTCGATCGAGGGGTAGACCGCAATGCCGTTGAAGGACTGACGAGTAAGCTCATTGCGGAAGGACGCGGGAACGGAGACCCGTCCCTTCCGGTCCACCTTGTTGACGAACGTATACGTAAAGAGAGCCACCGCGTTGCTCCTTGGGCCGTGCCCCGTTCGTCGTGCCTTCGCTCTAGACTGTTCCCGCTCTGATCTGGGACGTCATGGGATAACATGGTACTACATGGGAAAACATGGTTGCAAGACAAAATTTCAAGTGTTCAGGTGGACGTGCAAAAGCAGCGGCCCGACCTCTCTGACCTGACGACGGATGAAGACCGGCGGGGAAAAACTAGAGCGCCAGTTATCGGGGAGAGGACTCAAGTCTCGGCGGAGATCAACTACATGTTCTCTTTATGTTCTATTATCAGTACTGGAACCGACTGCCAAGACAACAGTCGATGAGGGAATATCTAGTGTATCGGTATTCGGACCCCTCAACATGTTGGGGTCCGTGGGGAGAGAAGCGCCAGACGGCCTGTAAGCCGGGTTCTGTCGGGGGCCTCGCGGCCCACGCGATGGCCATTCATCTGGGACGCCCGTCACCGGGCGCCTCGCGCGACCGACCCGGGCAGCCGGCCCGGAAACCAACCTGGAAACGGTCTTGCGACCGTATCCGCACCGCCCCTACTTGGTCTTGCTCCCGGAGGGGTTTGCCGTGCCGCCCCCGTTGCCGGGAGCGCGGTGCGCTCTTACCGCACCCTTTCACCCTTGCTCGCCGACCTTGCGGCACCGGACGAGCGGTCTGCTCTCTGTGGCACTTTCCCTGGGGTCGCCCCCGCCGGGTGTTACCCGGCTCCGTGCTTCCGTGGAGCCCGGACTTTCCTCCGCCGCGCGCCTGAGGCGGCGACGGCGGCCATCCGGCCGTCTGGCCCGCCCTGACTACGCGCGCGCGGGAATCCGGTCAAGCCCGTCTCAGACCCGACCGACCGCAAGCGCATGCATCTGGCCGATGACGGCGGCCGTGCCGGCATCGATCACACCGTCAACGCGGGCCTGCCGGAAATGCCGTTGAAAGGCGCGCACGACGGCCGCGGTGGTCGCGCCGAAATCGCCGTCGACCACGATGCCGTAACCGAAGTCACGCAGGCGCTCCTGCTGCAGTCGCACGGCAGCGCCACGATCGCCCTGGCGCAGCGCCGGGTCTTCTTGAACTGGCGCCGCCGCACGCTCGGGCCAGACACCGATGCCCGCACGCGCGAGGCGTGCCCAGTCGAAGAGCTCGCCGGGGTCCTGCCGGCGCGTGGGCGCGATGTCGGAATGCGCCACCACATTGCGGGGGTCGATGGGGAGGCGCGCGACGATGGCGCGGGCGAGATCGAGCAGGGCATCCATCTGGGCCTGCGGGAACGGACGGTAGCCGTGCTCGTGGCCGGGATTGACCAGCTCGATTCCGATCGAGAAATCGTTCACCGAGTGGCGGCCGCGCCATTCGCTCTGGCCCGCATGCCAGGCGCGGCGCTCCTCGGGCACCAGCCGCCAGAGGGTGCCGTCTTCGCCGATGCACCAGTGCGCGCTGACCTTGGCCCGAGCGTCCGTCATGCGTGCGAGCGCGGCCTCGGCCGAGGCCATGCCGGTATAGTGCAACACCAGCGTATCGACCGGGCCGGCAGCCGCAGGCCGCGCGTCCCAGTTGGGCGAGGGCATGTCGGCCACGGCACGCCGGGCGATACTCTCTTCGCTCACGCCCCGGCCTCCCTCGCCGCGGACGATCCCGGTTGTGGCGTCATCGGCCCGTCACCGCAGGCTCCGGTGCGCGCTTGAGGACGATGAGGGCAACGCCGGAGACGATGATCGCGCCGCCCACAAGGGTCTGCCAGGTGATCGGATCGCCCAGGAGGAAGACGCCGAAGATGACGCCCACCACCGGCACCAGCAGCATGAAACCGGCCACCGTTGCCACCTTGTTGTGCGCGAGCAGGTAATACCAGGCCCAGTAGGCCAGCAGGGTCGAGCCCACGACCTGATAGACCAGTGAGCTGTGCAGGCGCCAGTCGGGCTGCAGCAGGCTCGCGATCTGCCCCTCCTCCAGGGCGAAGGAGAGCGGAAACAGGAGCAGGGCGGAGATCGCCGACATCCAGCCGTTCAGCGCCAGCGGAGAGATGTCGGTGAGGCGCTTGACCTGCACGTTGGCCACCGCCCACGCAATGCTGGAGCCGAACATGAGCGCGATGCCAACCGCGTTGCCGGTATGGCGCGGCTCGCCCACGAGCAACACGGCGCCGCCGAACGCGATGGCGATGCCCAGGAGCGCCATCCAGCCCGGACGCTCGCGCAGGAAGATTCCCGCCAGCAGCGCGCTGAGGGGCACCTGCGTGAGCCAGATGATCGCCGCTGTCGAGGCCTCCACGCCGATGTTGAGGGCGACGTAGAAGAGGCCGAAGTGCCCGGCGCCCATGGTCAGCGCGAAGAGGCTCACGGCGAGCCAGCGGCCGGCAGGCGGGCGCACGAACCAGAGCAGCATCAGCGCCATCAGGGTGAAGCGCAGCGCCAGGAAGAACAGCGGCGGCATGTGGTCCGCGCCGTACTTGCTGGTCACGAAGCCGAAGCCCCAAAGCAGAGCCGTGCCGAGCGCGATCGCAATATGACTCGGCGGCATTGGGCGGCGGGCGCGGCGGAAGCGGGAGTAACGGTGGCGCGGGCGCGCTCAGCGCGTGGTAAGCGCGATCAGCGCAGCCCGCGAAGCTTGGCGATCCTGTCATAGGCCGCGTTGATCGCGGCCATCTGCTCGTTGGCGACCTGGACCATCTCCTCCGGCATGCCCTCGGCGATGAGCTTGTCGGGGTGATGCTCGCGGATCAGCCGGCGGTAGGTCTGCTTGATCTCGTCGTCCGATGCGCTGGGCTCGACGCCGAGCACCTGATAGGGGTCAGCCTCGCCGCCACCCATGTGGCGCGACATGATCTGCGCGAAGCTGCGCTCGTCGAAGCCGAAGATCTGGGCGACGCGGGTAAGGTAGGCGCGCTCCCCCTCGTGCAGCTCGCCGTCGGCCATAGCGATCTGGAAGAGTGCGCCGAGCATTTCCTCCCGCATGGTGGTGTCGTGCGGAAAGATTTGCACGATCTGCTCTGCGTAGGGCTCGAAGCCGGTCGCCTCGCGCCGCGCCTCGTCCCAGATCCGCCCGATCGCGGCGGCGTGGGCTTGGGGAACGGCGAAGACCCGCTTGAACGCGTCGATCTCCTCGCGGGTGACACGGCCGTCGGCCTTCGCCATCTTGGCGGCAAGAACCACCAGCGCGATCGAGACCGCCGCCTGCTTGGTCTCCTGATCGCCCGCGCCGAGGCGCCGGACGCGGCGGCCGGTGGCCATGCGGTCCACGAAATGGCCGGCGGCCACGCCTAGAATCGCGCCGATGGGGCCGCCCAGCGCGAACCCCGCGGCGCCGCCGATGATCTTGCCCCAGATGCTCAACGGAAGCCTGTCTCTGCAGCCTGAACCGGGGCACCATAGCCGCCCCACCCGAGGCGCGCCAGACTGGGCCGGCCGCTCCGCCGCCTTGTTGCGAAGCCAGCGCTAATCGCGGTTGCATTCCGGCCGGGGCACTGGAAACATGCCGGCCCCGCGAGTACGGGACGAAGCCCGCCGGCGCGGTTCTGGGTAAAGGGAGATGGCATGAGCGATTCGACCGGGGCGCTGAACATTGCGCTTGTCGGCCCCTATACGAGCGGCAAGACCACGCTACTGGAAAGCATGTTGTTCGTGGCCGGTGCAATCGGCCGCAAGGGCAAGGTCACGGACGGCAACACGGTGGGCGACTGGTCCGACGAGGCGCGTGGGCGCCAGTCGAGCGTGGAGGTCAACGCCGCCTCGTTCGAGTACCGGGACCGCAGCTTTACCGTCCTGGATTGTCCGGGCTCGATCGAATTCTTTGCCGAGACCGCCAATGCGCTCATGGGCGTCGATCTCGCCGTCATCGTCTGCACGCCCGACACGAACCGGGTCTGGACCATGGGGCGGCTTTTCAAGTACCTGGCTCAGCACGAGATTCCGCACGTCGTGTTCACCAACAGGATGGACGAGACGGCGGTGCGGGTCGCGGAGTTGATCGAGGCGGTGCAGCCGGTCAGCGACCGGCCGCTGGTGCCCTGCCAGGTTGCAATCCGCGACGGCGACAGCGTCAAGGGGTATGTCGATCTGATTACCGGCAAGGCCTACGAGTACCGTGACCAGGACGGTGCCGTCGGCGTCGACGCGCCGGAGGAGGTTTCGGAGCGCCAGGAGGACGCGCGCACACAGCTACTCGAGAGCCTGGCGGACTTCGACGACACGCTCCTGGAACGCCTGCTTGAGGACGAGATTCCCGAGCCCGAGGAGATTCAGGCCTACCTGCGCGGCGTGCTGGCGGATGCGGCCGTGGTGCCTGTGATGATGGGGTCTGCGGAGCGGGATTGGGGCGTGCGCCGCCTGCTGGAATCGCTGATCGACTTCGCGCCCGGCGACGCACTCGCGTCGCGGCGACTGCCGACCGGTGCCGACGGCGCCTCCGTTGCTCAGGTCCTCAAGACCTACATGACCCAGCACGGCGGCAAGGTCTCGCTGGCGCGGGTCTGGGCGGGCACCATCGAAGACGGCATGACGCTCAACGACGGCCAGCGCATCGGCGGGATGTACCGGATGCAGGGCCAGCAGCAGAACAAGATCGACAAGGCGCAAGCCGGCGAGATCGTCGGCCTCGGACGGTTGGAGTCCATCAGCACGGGGGATACCGTCGCTCCCGCCGACGGGCCCGAGGTCGAGCCCATGCCGCGCGCAGACCTGCCCTCGTCGGTCTATGCCTATTCGGTACGAGCCAGCCGGCGAGAGGACGAGGTCAAGGTCTCGGGCGCGATGAGCCGTCTGGCACAGGAGGACCCGTCGCTCAGCTTCCAGCCCAATCCCGATACCCAGGAAGCGGTGCTCTGGGGCCAGGGCGAGATGCACCTGAAGGTCGCGCTCGACCGACTCGCCGGCAAGTATGGGCTCAGCCTGCAGACCGAGAGGCCGAAGGTCGCCTACAAGGAGGCAATTCGTAAGCCGGTCTCCCAGCATGCGCGCTACAAGAAGCAGACCGGCGGCCACGGCCAGTTCGGCGACGTGCACATCGACGTGAAGCCGCTGCCGCGCGGTACCGGCTTCGAGTTTCAGGACAAGGTCGTGGGTGGCGCCGTGCCGCGCCAGTACATCCCTGCGGTGGAGGCCGGCGTGCGCGACTATCTCACCAGCGGGCCGCTCGGCTTCCCGGTCGTCGACGTCTCGGTGACGCTCACCGACGGCAAGCACCATTCCGTCGACAGCTCGGAAATGGCCTTCAAGACCGCCGGCCGCATGGCAATGGCCGAAGCGTTGCCCAAGTGCAACCCGGTGCTTCTGGAGCCCATCTGCGAGGTCAGGATATCGATACCGAGCGAGTTCACGCCGAACGTTCAGCGCCTCGTGACCGGCCGCCGCGGCCAGGTGCTGGGATTCCAGGCACGCGAGGACTGGTCCGGCTGGGACCAGGTGACGAGCCAGATGCCGCAGGCGGAGATGCACGACCTGATCATCGAGCTGCGCTCGCTCACCCTCGGGGTCGGCACCTTCGAAGCTCAGTTCGACCGCCTGCAGGAGCTCACCGGGCGGCTGGCCGACGACGTGCTCGCCGCAGCGAAGGAGGACGACTGACCGCCGGCATGAGCGAGAGCCTTCCGCGACAGCCCGCTCCGCGCCGAGCCATCGGCCTATTCGCCGCCCCGCAGCGCCTTCTGGCGATCCTGCTGCTCGCCGGCGCACTGCTCTGTGTCGCCGCGGAAGGCCGCGCTCAGGATCCCTTCGACGCGAACGATCCGCTCGAGGACGTCAACCGGGCGATTTTCGAGGTCAACCAGACGATCGACCGCTTCCTGTTGAAGCCGATCGCCGAGGCCTACGTGTTCATCCTTCCGGATGAAGTGCGCCTTAGAATTGCCAATGTTCTCAGCAATCTGAGTGAGCCGCTCAACTTGGTGAACAACGCGGCCCAGGGCAAGTTCGAACGGGCGGGCTCGACGCTCATGCGCTTCACGGTCAACACCACGATCGGCGTCGGCGGCATCTTCGATGTGGCCTCGGAGTGGGGATACGAGCGTACGCCAGAGGATTTCGGGCAGACCCTCGCGGCATGGGGCGTCGGCGGCGAGCCGTTCCTGATGTTGCCGCTGCTGGGGCCCACCAATCCCCGCGACGCGGCGGCCTTTGGGGTCGATTGGATTGCCGATCCCTTCGGTTATCTCCTGCCGACCGAGGCCGGGCTCGCTCGCGGCGTCACGAGCGGCGTGTCTCAGCGCGCCCAGTACCTCGAAGAGCTGGAAACGCTGGAACGCACCTCGGTCGACTTTTATGCTGCATTGCGTGAGTTATACCGGCAGTATCGGGCCACGGAGATCAGGGACGGTGCGCCGCCGCCTGTGATGGAGATCCCCGACTTCGACTTCGATGACGATTTCGACGAGGACTTCGATGAGGAGTAATCCGGGGAAGAGCCCGCCGCGCGGCACGCCTGGATGAGACACGGGAGACATCCCATGAGCATTCTCATCTCTCGACGCTCTCTTGCGGCCGCCGCCCTCGCTGCGGCCGTATTGCTATCCGCGCTCGGCGCGCGGCGCGCCGCCGCAGCCGACGACCCGGCGCTCACGTTCATTCAGGGCCTTGGGGACCAAGCCATCTCGGTCCTCAAAGACAAGGCCAACACGACGTTCGAGGAGCGGGAGGCCGCCTTCCGCGAGGTCATGGTGGAAGGCTTCGACATTCCGATCGTCAGCCGCTTCGTGCTTGGGCGTCACTGGAAGACGGCGAGCAAGGAACAGCGCAGGGAATACCGGAGGATCTTCGTCGACTTCATCGTGCGCGTATACGCCAGCCGCTTTGATTCTTACGGTGGCGAGCTGTTTACGGCGCGCTCGGTTATCAATGACGAGAGCGGCGACAAGATCGTGCGGGCGCAGATCGTGCGGCCCTCCGGCGGTGATCCCATCGGGGTCGATTTCCGCGTGCGCAAGCGCGACGAGGGTTACAAGGTCATCGACGTGAGCGTCGAAGGTATCAGCATGTTGCATACCCACCGGGTCGAGTTCGCCTCGGTCGTCAATCGTAAGGGAATCGACGGCCTGCTGGGCGACCTCAGGGCGCGCGTCGAGGCACCGGTCGAAGGCGCTGCGAACTGACCGAACGTGGTATTGAGTTGCGCCCCTTCGGGGTAAGAGCGCGTCTGCGCACCGCCGCCGAGCGGGGCGGCGCGATGGCGGCCGGCAACCAGGGGAGCAAATGATGAAATTCGGCGTTCTTGTCACCTCGCAGCCCAATCTCGACGTGGAGCCCTACCCGCACCGCGCCGTGCACGCGCGGGTGACCCGCGAGATCATTGAGGCAGACCGGCTGGGCTACGACACCGCCTGGATCGCCGAGCACCACTTCTCCAACCAGTACGGCGTGCTGCCGGACCCCTTCGTCTACCTGGGTTATCTGGCGCCCAAGACCAGCCGTATCGGGCTCGGCACGGCTGTGATGACGCTGCCGCTGCACAACCCGATGCGGATCGTCGAAAACGCGGCTTTCGTGGACATTCTGAGCGACGGGCGGCTGAGCCTCGGCCTCGGCTCCGGCTACCGGCCCTACGAGTACGAGGGCTTCGGAATCCCGTTCGACGCCCGCCACGACATCCAGGAAGAGGCAATCCCCCTGATTCTGGACGCCTTTCATACGCGGAAGGTCAACCACGAGGGCACGCACTTCCAGCACCAGGTCGACGGTGACTACGAGATCTACCCGGTGAGCGTGCAGCAGCCGCATCCGCCGTTTTACATGGCCGCCGGCACCACGCGCTCCATCGAGATCGCAGCACGCCACGGCTTCGGCCTGATGCTCTCCACCCTGCCCTCGTTCGAGACCCTGGCCGGGCAGATCGCCCTCTATCGCGAGGCGATGGCGGGCGCGCCGGCGCCCTGGAACGCCAACCCCGCCTTCGGCTCGGTCAACATCGCCCGCTGGGTCTACGTGGCCGAGACCGACGCCAAGGCGCGGGAAGAAAGCGAAGCCGGTATCGTCCGCCACCTCAAGGCGTTCCTCGGCAAGAAGGCCGCAGGCTATCTCGGCAAGGTCTCGGAGAAGGAGAGCGCCGCGTCGTTCGACTACGACACGCTGCTGGAGACCACCTTGATCCACGGCTCGCCAGAGACCGTGATTGCCCGCATCCGGGCGCTGCGCGCTGCGACCGGCCTTGACTCCCTGTTGCTACACTATCCACCCTATTACGGCGAGGCGAACCTGCTAAGGAGCCTGCAGCTCTTCGCCGAGGCGGTCATGCCGGCCTTCCGCACGCCTGCCGGCAGCACCGAGGCAGCCGAATAGACCCGGCGGCCGGGTCGTGGGTGCTTTTTTTGGCCTCCGATATGAAGATTTGGCTTAGATCGGGCGCCGTATTCCGCTACAATGGTCCTACCGGCTGCCTCACCGACCACCTCGCTAGGGAACTCGCGCCAAACGATGTCGCTCGCGCCTCAACGACGGACCAAATGGGATGCGCGGCGTGAAGCCGCCAGGAATGTAGATCGCGGACCGGGGATGATCTCGCTCTCCGACGAACTCGCGGAACTCGATCGCCTGGAGGCGCAAGAGAGCCAACGCCGCTGCCTGCGCTGCGGCCGCCATTTCGATAGCGCGGGGCCGGGTAACCGGCTCTGCGGCTCTTGCCGGTAACACTGTCCCCGCGATGGCCGACGAGGGTGCGCCCTTCCGCCATCCCATAGACTGGCGAAACCCCGAGTTCTACGACGGCAAGGCCCTGGAGCGGGAGACGCGCCGGGTTTTCGACATCTGCCACGGCTGCAGGCGCTGCTTCAGCCTCTGCGATTCCTTCCCGCGGCTCTTCGACCTGATCGACGAGTCCGAGACGGGAGAGCTGGATTCCGTTGATTCGTCCGGCTTCAAGTCGGTCGTGGACGCCTGCACGCTCTGCGACATGTGTTTCATGACCATGTGCCCCTACACGCCGCCGCACGAGTGGAACATCGACTTTCCCCATCTCATGCTGCGGCACCGTGCCGCCGACCGCCGCGCGGGTCGCCGCCATACCACGGCGTCCAAACGGCTCGCGGAGACCGACCGCAACGGCCGTTTGGCCCGTACCTTTGCGCCGGTGATGAACTGGGGCTCTGCCCAGGACAACCGCCTCACCCGGCCGCTGATGCAGGCGGTCGCTGGCGTCCATAAGGAAGCGCCGCTGCCGCGCTACCACCGCCGCACCATGCTCGACCGTGCAGCCAAGGGAGGGCCGGCGGTCAACCGGCAGGCGCCGGCGAACGGCCGCAAGGCGGTGATCTACGCGACCTGCTTCGCCAACTACAACCAGCCCGAGGTCGGCGCCGCGGCGCGCAAGGTGCTGGCGCACAACGGGGTCGAGACCGTCGTCGCTTACCCCCGCTGCTGCGGCATGCCGCAGCTCGAGGAGGGCGACATCGAGCGCGTCGCCGACAATGCGCGGCATGTAGCGGCGGCGCTCGGCGAGTGGATCGACAAGGGCTACGACGTCATCGCCCTGGTGGCGAGCTGCGCGCTCATGCTCAAGCTCGAATGGCCGCTGATCCTGCCGGACGACCCTGCGGTCGAGCGCCTCGCCGAGCACAGCTATGACATTTGTGAATACGTCGTCGGTATCTCCCGCGAGGAAGGGCTTTCGCCAGGCATGGCCCCTCTCGACGGCGCCGTGACGCTGCATCTGCCGTGCCACGAACGGGCCCAGAACGTCGGGCGCAAGTCCGCCGACATGCTGGCCCTGGTGCCGGATACCGAGGTCTCGATCATCGAGCGCTGCTCCGGCCACGGCGGCTCCCTTGGCGTCACCAAGGGCTTCCACGAGACCGCGCTGAAGGTCGGCCGGACCACCGCGCGCCGGGCGCGCGAGGCCGCGAACCCCTATCTCGCGTCGGAATGCCCGCTCGCCGGCGCTCACATCGTGAACGGGATGGCCCGCCAGGCGGCCAAGGACGGCCACCTTGGCGACGGCGCACCCACCGCCGGCCGCGCTCATCACCCGATCGAGCTGCTGGCGCGCGCCTACGGCCTCGCCTGAGACGATGAGCCAGCCGCGCCGCGCGCTCACCCGCGCCGATATCATGGACATGGCGGACTACGCCAAGGTCCGCAATGAACGCCGCGGCGCGATCACGGCATTGAAGCGCAACCGCCGGCTCGCCGTCGGCCCCTTCGCCACCTTCCATTTCGAGTGCTTCGAGACCATGTGGATGCAGGTCCACGAGATGCTCCACATCGAGCGCGGTGGGGAGGAGCAGATCGCGGGCGAACTCGAGGCCTACAATCCTCTGATTCCGCGGGGCGACGCTCTGATCGCGACTATGATGCTGGAAATCGACGATCCCGCGCGCAGAGAGCGCGAGCTCTACCGCCTGGCAGGGATCGAGGACAGCATCAAGCTGGAGCTGGGCGGTGCGACCGTCGCCGCCCTGCCCATCGAAGACGAGGTTGCGCGGACGACTGAGGACGGCAAGACCTCCTCCATCCATTTCCTGCGCTTCCCTTTCGCACCAGCGGATGCCGCGAAGTTCCGCACACCGGGAACGCGCGTGCTGCTCGGCGTCGAGCACCCGGCTTATGGCCACCTCGCCGTCATGCCGGAGGAGACCCGCGCCGCTCTGGCCGAGGACCTGGACGAAGGCGGCGCCTGAGCCGGATTTGTCGCCGGGCGCAAGTTCTTTCATTTCCCTCAACGGCGGGCGCTCGTTCCACTCGCTTGCCTACGCGCCATTCGGCGCATCGTGCGCCCCGCGCGCGTTCCGCGCGACGCGCAGTTGCGCGCTCCGGGCCGCGTTGCGGCCCGATCCCTGGTGGTCGACTCCTCGTCAGTTGCTGAAACGCCCCCGGACCATGGTGCGATGCACAGGGCGGAGCAAATGCTTAAGGTTCGTGCCAAGACGGAGTGAGAACGTGACCACGGCAGAGACCATGTGCGCCGGCCCGACATCGCTTGAAGCCTGGGAACGGAACACGAGGCGAGGGCTCCCCGCGAATGCAACCTTGCGCGTGCACCGCGACTCTTCAGGCGGGAGTGACGCCGAATCCCACCTATCCCACTCATCCCACTTAATCCCGATGAATCCCGGAGAATCCCAGTACGTCCCGGCAAATCCCAGCGAATCCCGATGAATCCCACCTAATCCCAGTCAGTCCCGGCGAATCCCGGAACAAATTGCTGCACCTGTCCCACGGGATATCGCGGCGTTGGCGCGCGGGCAATCCGGGTCAGGGTGCGGGCGGCCTCACACCCCAGAGCGCGCTCTCCGGCACCCAGCCCTTCTCGCCGGCAAGCCCGATGCGGCACCAGCCGTCCTCGCAACCGAGCAGATCGGCGATGACCCCGGCTTCCGCCCGCAGGACCGCCGGCGAGCCGGTCAACGGACGCTCCCGGATGGTCTGTACCCCGCCCATGATGACGACGGTGCGGTGGGTTGTGAGAAGCGACTTGTGCATCCAGCCCTTCGTCCCCTCGTGATCGAGAACCCAGCGCCACTGATCGAAGTGTGCGACCACCAACAGCGGCAGGCCGCGCCGCTGGTAGACCCACTCGATGGGATAGCGCCGTCCGGGGCCGACCCGAAGGTTGGCGACCTCCGCCTTCAGCGAGACGAAGCGCGGACCCTCCTGGGCGCGGATTTGCGGCCCAAGAGCCGCGGAGACGGCTGTGACCATAGCCGCGAGCGCCGCCGCCAGCGCAAGCGCGCGGCCGGCCGCGAAGAGGCGCGCAGGCGCGCGAAGGGTATGCTGCAGCGCGCATTTCCCGCGGCGGCGGCTTCGATCAGCACTCATGGCGGGCACCGAGTCCCGCCCTCCGGTTTGAGTCGCCATGGGGCGTTTGCTAAACAGGCTGCCGATTGCGCTCGGATCGCGCCCGCCGAGCCGCGCGCGGAGGGTCGATGAGGCCTGGCAGAAAGCTCAAGGTGATCGTGACGCGGCGTCTCCCTCGGGAGATCGAGGCGCGCATGATGGAGCTTTTCGATACCCGACTCAACGAGGACGATCGGCCGCTCGATCGTGAGGCCATGTCGAAGGCCGTGGCAGAGGCCGACGTGCTCGTGCCGACGGTGACGGACACCATCGACGGCGACCTGATCGGCCAGTCCGGCCCCGACCTGAAGCTGATCGCGAGCTTCGGCACCGGCGTCGATCACATCGACCTCGCTGCGGCGGGGAAGCGCGGCATCCTCGTGACCAACACGCCCGGCGTGCTGACCGAGGACACGGCGGACATGACCATGGCACTGATCCTCGCGGTGCCGCGCCGGCTCTCCGAAGGCGAGCGCCTGCTGCGCGGCGGCGACTGGCAGGGCTGGGCGCCGACCACCATGCTGGGCCACCGAATCTGGGGCAAGCGGCTCGGCATCATCGGCATGGGGCGGATCGGCCAGGCGGTCGCCCGCCGGGCGCGCGGCTTCGGGCTCGCGGTCCACTATCACAACCGGAACCGCCTCGACGAGGAGACCGAAGCCGAACTCGACGCCACCTGGTGGCAGAGCCTGGACCAGATGCTGGCGCATATGGATTTCGTCTCCATTCACTGCCCGAGCACGCCGGCGACCTATCATCTGCTCTCGGCGCGGCGGCTCGGCCTGCTGCGACCGCAAGCCTATGTCATTAACACATCGCGCGGCCACGCCATCGACGAGGCAGCCCTGGTGCGCCTGCTGGAGGCCGGCAAGATCGCGGGCGCCGGACTCGACGTATACGAAAACGAGCCGGTGGTCTCGCCGAAGCTGCTCACCCTCGACAACGTGGTGGCGCTGCCGCACATCGGCTCGGCCACGATCGAAGGGCGCCGCGACATGGGCGAGAAGGTGTTGATCAACATCCAGACCTTTGCCGACGGGCACAACCCGCCCGATCGGGTCATCGATCCCGGAGATTGAACGGAGTCTCCGAGAGGAGGAGGAAGCGATGCTATTCGATGGACGCGCGGCGATCGTGACTGGCGGCGGCTCGGGCATTGGGCAGGCGACAGTGGTGGCACTCGCTGCCGAGGGCGCGGCGGTTCTTGTCTCCGACATTGACGAGGAAGGCGGCGAGGCGGTGGCAGCGGAGGTTCGCGACGCGGGCGGCAAGGCCGTGTTCATGCGCGTGGACGTGGCCGAGGCGGGCCAGGTCGAGGCCCTCATCGACCGGACCCTCAGCGAGTTCGGCCGGCTCGACCTCGCCTACAACAACGCCGGCATCGAAGGCCCCCAGGCGTTGCTGGCGGAGCAGGACATGGCCGACGTTCAGCACGTCTTCGCGGTCATGATCGAGGGTGTCTATCTCTGCATGCAGGCGGAGATTCCGGCGATGCTGGAATCGGGCGGCGGCTCCATCGTTAACGCTGGCTCCATGTGGGGCTTGGCGGCCTACCCGCTCTGGTCGCCCTACATGACCGCGAAGCACGCGGTCTCCGGCATGACCAGGGCGGCGGCACTGGACTATGCCAAGGACGGCATTCGGGTGAACGCGGTGGCGCCGGGGCCGATTCTGACCCCCCTCCTCCTGCGCGGCTGGAACAACGACCCCACCAATGCCTCGGGCCGTGTGCCGATGGGCCGGATCGGCGAGCCCAAGGAGGTCGCCGACGCGGTGGTCTGGCTGCTCTCGGACAAGGCGAGCTTCGTCACTGGCCACGTGCTGCCGGTAGACGGCGGCATGCTGGCGGAAAAGGGTTGATTGCACAGGGGCCGCCCACCCTCGGAGCGAGGCCGTCTCTGACGGACTCGTGACAGGCCGCGACCGCGGCCCGCCGCCCCTGCGGCGCCCTCGCGGAGGCGCCGGCCATAGGCCGGCTGCCGTGAGCGATAAAGAGATCAGAGCGTTTCCGTGTAGCAAAAACTACTGCGAGAAAAGGTCGTTCGCGAGACTGAATCGATTTTCGATGGTCTTCCATTTCAGCGTTGTTATATAACGAATTTCCTGATGTGTCAAGCGTCCAAGACGGATCGCGAGAGTACGTATATGATTGGATCAGATTTGGGGAGATAGTTGCAGCGGGGTGTTAGATTGGTGCGTGTCTCTACGTCATATCGGCGAGTTATGGTATCCATGGATAGATACATTTGAGACTCATTTGGGAATTATGGACAGTTGGTCTTCCTAGTGGGGGCGATCTAAACGGTCATGAGAGGCGCGAAACGGAGCACGGACATGGCGGGACCGGGGGGCGAGAAGCGGAAGCGGCGCTGCGTCATGGCGACCGATACGGAGTGGTCGCGGATGCGCGAGAGGGCGGATGCGGACAGGGTGTCGTGCTCGGAGTTCATCGTGCGGCGCTGCCTGGCCGAAGCGGAGTCCACCGCGCCGGCGCCCGCTATCCAGGCGCATGTGCTGCGCCACATCGCGCGCTCGGTGTTGGTGCTGGAGGAGATGGAACGGCTGCGGCTGATCAGGGAAGGCTCCGAGGGGGACTGGAACGCGGCGCTCGACCGGGCCGATCGCTGGCTCGACGACGAGACGGCTCTGGGCTGATCGGGAGGGCGCGGTGAGCCTCGCCAGGCCGCGCGGCATCCACTGCACGCCGGAGAATTGGAAGCGGATCAAGCGGCGTGCGCGGAAGGCGAATATGTCGATCTCGCGCTTCGGCGAGCTCTGCTGCCGGCGCGCGGCGGAAGAGTTGGGCGCGCCGCCGTCGGCGCCGCCGGGCTATCCGCTGGCGTGGCCCGAGGACGACCAGCGGCGCCTTCTGGCACACAGTCTTGCGGTGGAACGCAAGACACGTATTTCGGTCAAGGCGCCGGGGGGAGAGCGTGTCGACCTGCCGCTCGATGCGGTGATCCGCTTCCTGCTGCTGTGCGAGGAGGGCGAATGAGCAAGCGACGCAAGAGGGCGCCTGCGCGCAAGGAGTCGCGCGGGAGGACGTACACGATCTCGTGTACCGACGAGCAGTGGGCGGCAATCCAGGACGGAGCGGAGCGAGCCGGCGAGAAGGTCTCGACGTGGTTCGTCGAGTGCGCGCTGACCGTGGATCCGTGGCCGAGGAAGCACCGCCGGCTGGTGCTGAACGAACGGGAGCAGCGCCGCCACGCGCGTGCAGTGGCGGCGAGCGCCCGGAACCTCGGCGCGGACGAGGCGGGCGGGGCCGGCGACGTCGGGGCCGATCTCACGGCGCTCATGGCCGCGCGGCTGCGCGGGATGGCACGGCGCGGCCGGCGCGCGAACGCGCTGGCGCTGCTGCGCCGGGCGTTCGGCGACGAGGCCGCGCAAACCGTGGCCGCGGCGTTGATGCCCGAGGCCCCGCCGGGGCGGTCGCCGTAGCGGGACCTGTTCCATACCGACGACGATTAGGAGGCGCCCTCGCTTGCTGCATGGCGACGTTTGCGCGCGTCGGTTCGCGGCGAGCGGTCCGGGGTGTTGTCGCCGCGTTCGACCGCGAGGCCACGGGGTCGCCCGCCAGTCCGCCGAATACGGCAGGTGAGCGCACCTCCGGATCGCCACCGGCATGGTCCGATCCTGCTGCAGGCGCTCACGCGGCGGCGGGTCGGGCGCCCGCCCTTCCCCAGCGCTGGAGCAGGTCGTAGGCGATCTCGGCCGTCAACACCTCGCGCTGGCGCTTGATACCCTTGCCGTCGGGCCCGAACTCCCGGCCCACCATCGTCTTCAGCTTTCCGAGGCGCGCCATCCGGGGGTGGGTGCGCTTCTTGCTCTCTTCGTACTTGCGATCGGCGAACCCCATGACCTCGATCACGTAGTACGCCCGGTTGCGCGGATCGAAGCGCTGCAGGAAGCCTGGATCCTTCGGGTTGCCGGGCGGCAGGTCGTAGGTGCCCGGGCGGAATGCGCTCACCATGAAGTCCGGAATGCAGGTGCCGATGCGCGTCCTGATGAGATTGAGCGGCTTCTCCAGCCTGAAGCGCGGAACCCCGCCGATCAGGCCGGCGAGCTCCCGGTTGCCGGCCAGCGTCCGCACCATCCGCCACAGCGGGCCGGTCGCCTGGCGTTCGAAGTCCGAATCGACCGGGACCGGGCAGTCGAGCGCGGCGATCGGCCGCGCGCAGGCGTTGACGCACGTCCACCTTCCCTTTGAGCGGACGACCGCGCCCAGGAACAGGTAAGGTCCGCTCACCGGCCGGCCGCCGATGCTCGGACAGACCACGGGGCGGAGCGCCTCGACATGGCCTTCCCCACCCGGGTCGACCACATGGCCGCTCACCTCCTCGACCGGCCAGCAGAGATAGGCGCGGGGCGGTCCCTCCCCGGGCCAGTCCGCCGCCGCTTCCTCCAGCCTGGCCGCCTCGTCGTCCGAGCGCCAGACGGCGGGATCGGTGAACACGTACCCTGACGCCGGCACCCTGGGCGGCAGATAGAGGCTCCCGGCCGCTTTCGCGATCGCCGCGAGCCACTCTTCGCGGGGCGGGCGCCGCTCCTCCGCCCCGAGCAGGTTGAGGCCTGCCCTGTGCATCAGTATCGACGCCGTGCCCCACAGCGTCTTGTGCTGTTCGGACGCCATGCGCGGGCGCGGCTTCCAGTAGGCGTGCGGCCGCATGTGCAGATCGGGCGGGGGGAGATCTTCCTCCTCCTCGGCCACGTCGAACCCGTCCAGCACGTTGGGGTGACGCAGCGGCGGCGGCCGGTCTGCGTCCGTCTCGCTCCGCCGGAACACGCAGTCCGGGGCATGCGTCACATCCGCGTTGGGCCGGTTGGGAAACGCATACCCGCCGCTCCCGAGGCGGCGGGTATGGAAGTCCGGATACTGCGATCCCACCCGCCGGCAGCCGCATCCGAACCGAAGCCCGTCGCGGCGCTGGCATTCGATCAGCGGAAGGCAGAGAGCCTCCTGCACCGCGTTCGCGCACCGCATCTTCAATGCGCACAGCGCGTCGACCTCCCGCGGCGTCAGTTGGTACACCCGCTCCCTGCTGTCCCGGTCTATCAGCCAGATCTCCACCGCCGGCCGCCCGTCACATCTTCATGCTCATTTTCATGCTCAAGTAGATCTTCCATACCTCCACGCGCGCCTCCACAAGCTCCACCTCCTCGCCGATGCGCTCTTCCTCCCGCTCCCACGTCATGCGCGCGCAATCGCCGACGGTCAGCAGGTCGAGCTGCACGGCGAACGTCCCGCCGGGTCCGTCGTCGGAACGCCACAGCGTCTCCAGGGTGAAACGGTCTTCGTCCGCCCATCTCCCCGCCGTCCTGTCGACGATCGACGCGACGACCTGCACCTCGCGCACGTCCTCGCTGTCGGGGATTCCCGGCAACGCGTCTGCCTGCGCCGTGAAGTGCACAAGGTCTCCGGCCACGATGTCGCGCTCGCAGGAAACGGCGAAGTCGGCCGCATTCGGCTGCCAGGCGCCGGCTTCCTCCAGGTACGCCGCCCCGCCCATGGCGGTATCGAGACCCAGTCCGGGCGCGGCAAGGGCGAGGCGATCCCGCACGGTTTCCACCGCCTTGCGGATCTGGTCGACGAGGTCGGGGCGAGCCTGCCTGAACTCCTCGAAGGCGGCGCCCTCGAGCGCCAGCCGGGCCGCCTCCAGGAACTCTTCGTGCGCTGCCTGCCAGTCCTCCCCGACAGGAAGCAGGATTTGCGGAACCCCCTTGTACTCTGCGGCGTCCTTGCCGAGCTCCCGATCGAGCCGGTCCAGCGCCTCCATGTCGTGCAGCAGCTGCCGGATCGCCGCGAGCCGCGCCAGAAGCGCCTGCTGCTCCTCAATCGCGTCCTCCAGGCGCCGCCGCGCCTTGTCCTCCAGCCCGCGCTTCTTCGCAAGCGCCTCCGCATCCTCCAAAGCCTCGTGCAGGGAATCGCCGGGCAGGGTTGCCCACGCGCGACCCGCGGCTGCCTTGAGAGCGTCCATCGCCGCGACGCAGCGGTCGAGCAGGGCGTGGCTCTCCAGCCGTTCCAGCGCGGCGGTGACGCGCCTGGCGCCGTCCCGCACTCGTGCAAGATGGAAGCCCGCGCGGTCCGCCAGTATCGCCTCGCCGCTCTCGCGCAGCTCCCGTTCGGCCTCCGTCAGCGGGGCGTAGCCCGGAAGGTCGACGATCGAGACGTTCTCGCCGGTCACGGCTTCCGCCCGCAGCGCATCACAGCGTGCCTCGTGCGCCTCGGCGCCTTCGAGGAAGGCGTCGACCTCGCGGCAGCGGCGGTCGTAGTCCAGGATCGCCCTGGCCCCCCGGGCCGCCGCCTCGGGAAGACCGGGCCGCGCCAGGAGCGCGTCCGCCATGCCGGCAAGCTCCTTCCATTCCGGCATGTCGAACGTCGCATTGTCCTTCGCGCGCGCCCGTTCCGCGATGCCGCTGTGCATCGCGCACAACTCAGCCCATGCCTCGTCGTGGCCGCGCAGATCCCCGAGCCTTTGCACGTCGGCTTCGAGCGCCGCCTTGCCGACCCCGGCACGATCGAGATGGGGGTCCCAGGTATCCGCCTCGTCGCGCATAGCCTGCCAGCACTCTTCCGCCGCCTTGCAGCGCGCCGACCAGGCGGCATAGTCCGCGCCCTCGGTGTAAGGGACCAGATGGCCCTCCGGAACCTCGCCGAGGGCGGCCTCCATCTCGCGGCGCTTCTGCAGAAGCCGGGACGCCTCGGCGCGCAGCGCATCGATCTCCGCGCGGCGCCGTTCGCACGCCTCTGCCTCGGCGATGACTTCCTCGGCCGCTTCCCGGGCATGGGCCGGCAGGCCCGCCATCGCCGCCAGCGCCCTGGCCCTTTCGAGGAGCGCGTCGTGGCCCTCGGCGTAGTACGGGATCGTGCCCGCTTTCGCCGCCCGTGCCGTGACCTCGTCCCGCAGGCTCTCGAAGGCGCGGTGCGCGTCGTCGAGGGCGTGGAGGGCCGGCAGCCGCCCGAGACCTTGGCGGATCTCCCCGCCCGCATCACCCGCCCGCGCGCCCAGCTCGGCCAGCAACGCCTCGCCGTTCGCGATCAGCCGTGCCGAGCGCGCGCGCCAGTCCCCGTACCCCTCCAGCCCGGCGATCGCGCGCCGGGCGGCCTCGGCCGCCTCTTCCAGTCCACACCGCGCCTCGGCATGCGCGTCCAGCAGCGCCGCGAACTCCTTTGCCGCAGCGTCCCCCTCCAAGCAGGCGCGGTCGTAGGCCAGCAGGCCGTCGAGGACCTCCCGCGTCGCCGAAGGCAGGTCCGGCTGTTCCGCCAGCCTCCGCACCCGCTCCATCAGGGCATCGTAGCCGTCTGCGAGGAACGCCACCGTCCCCTCCCGGCGCGCCCGTGCCTCAAGCGCAGCCCATTCCTCGCCGGGCGTCCAGAGCGGCGCCTTCTGAGGAATCCGGCGCGCCAGCACCTGCACGTCCTCCTCGATCGGCTCGCCCACCGCGTCCAGCGCCGTCGCACGCTCCCCCGTGTTCGCCTCCAGCATCTCGACCAGCTCGTCCAGGTTGTCGGTCAGCACCACCGCGCGGTCCCGCGCACGGCTGATCTCGACGTAGAACGTCGACTGGTCGGTCAGCGCACGGTGGCTCGTGTCGAGAACCGCGATCACCCCGTCCGCCGTGCTCCCCTGCGCGCCGTGAACCGTCGAGCTCCAGGCATAGTCGATATGCCGGAGCTGCGGGTCTTCCGCCCGCAGCGACACCTCCCGCCCGTCCTCCAGAACGAGCCGCACCCGGCCCCGGGCGATCGCCGCCACCTCCGCCCGTTCCCCGTTGATCAGCCTGCGGCCGTGGTCGTTGCGCGTCCAGCGGATGCGGTCCCCCGCCCGGATCTCGATCGGACGCGGCTCGTAGACGTCCAGATAGTAGCGGACCCGTCCCGCCGGCTTGATATGGCGCGGCCCGCCGTCGGGATGGCGCAGCGCCACCCGCTCGCCATCGATCCCCGTCACCGTCAGCGCCTCGTCCTTCTTCAGGCGGTAGTTGACCTTGTCCTGGTGGAACACCACGGAATCGCCTTCCCGATAGTTCCGCGCGTCGCCCTTCTCGGCCCGCGTCATGCCGAGGCTCACCAGGCGCTCGATCGTGAGCGCCTTGCCCCGCAGGACCCCCTCGCCGGCCAGCGCCGCCCGCACGGTCTCGTTGATCTCCGCCCTGAGCGCGTGCGTCGGCGCCAGCAGCAGCGTCCGCTCCCTTGCCTCCGGCGCGAGAGCGAGCCAGGTCCGCCCCGCCGCCTTCCCCAGCTCGTCGAAGGGGACCTCGTGCACGCTGGAGCCCAGCAGCGCCACCGCCTTCCCCGGCTCGCCCGACCGCGACGCCAGAACCGCCGCGCGCAGCTTCGGGTCCCGCTGGCGCCGGGATTCTTCCATTTCCACCGTCGTCATGCCCGCCCGCTGAAGCAGAAGAAACGGCTGCCCCGCGTCCACCGCCCGGAGCTGCTTCGTGTCGCCCACCACCACCAACCGCGCCACGCCGAGCCGGTCCGCGATCCGCATCAGCGAGACCATCTGGTCGGTCGACACCATCGAGGCTTCGTCAAGCACCACCAGCGCGCCGCCGAACATCCGCTTCAGCCGGTCCTCTGCCCGCCCGTCGCCCACCGCCGAGCCGCAGCGCGTCAGAAACCATTGCAGGGTGCGCACGTTCATGCCCGACTCGCGCTCCAGCACGCGCGCCGCCTCCGCCGACGGCGCGAGCCCCACCACCGGGCGGCCGGCCGCGAGCTCCCGGACGTGCCGGAGCATGGTCGTCTTGCCGGTCCCCGCCCAGCCCTGAACGCCCACGATCCGGTCGCGCGACAGAAGCACCGTCCGCAGCGCTTCCTCCTGGCCCGCCGTCAGGCCGGCGCCCGCCACGTGCGCCGCCACCGCGTCGGCGCCGGCCAGCGCCTCCCCCGCGCCGAGACCCGCCTTCATCGCCGCAATCACCGACCGCTCCGCCTTCAGCGTCCGGTCGGTCACGTACGACCGGCCCAAACCCCGCTGCTCCGCCTCCACCAGGTGCCCGTCCCTGACCATCCATGCCACCGCCTCGCGGATCTCGCCGAGCGAGTGCCGCCCCGGCGAATGGCCCAGCGCCAGCGCCTCCAGCTCGCGCTCCGCGAACACAGGATAGCGCTCCTCGAGACGGCTCACCGTGCGGCCCACGATCTCAAGCGCCGACGGCGCCGGCGGAAGCGATACCCAGTCCCCGGAACGCGAAACCGAAACCCCTCCGAAACCGAGCGCCTCCGCGCGCTCCCGCCAGAGCGTGCGCAGCATCGCCCGCAGCGGCTCCGCCTTGCGCCTTCGCGTCGCAAGCGTCGCGATCTGCCTCTGCGCCTCGCTGCCGTCCCAGCCCCGATCCTCCACGTAGGCCAGGATCTCGCGACGCCGCGTCGAGAACGCATCGCGCAGCTCACGGCCGAAGCCTGCAATGTCGAAGCTCGGAATCCGGCCCGCCATCCCCGGCACGATCGAATACCCACGTCCAATCAGGTTGCGCGCCAGCCGGTCCCGGTAATACGCCCCGATCAGGCGCACGTTGCGGTGAAGCGCGATGGGGTCCACGCTCCGCCACCGGCCCTCCGGGCCCCGCGTCATGTTGGCGATCACGGCGTGCGTGTGGAGTTGCGGATCGAGGTTGCGGCTGGCCACGTGGCGGAACGTCGCCGCCGCCATGAACGGCGCCTTCACCCGGGGACGCTGCCGCGTCTCCGGGTCCCAGCCGCGCGTCTCAAGAAACGTCTCTTCCACCCAGTCCAGCGTCGCCCGCACCGCCTCGTCGTGAGCTCGCACCACCGAACGGTCGCCCCAGGGATGGCGCTCCGTCGGCAGCAGCGCCGCCAGCGATACGGACTTCGGCGCCGAAAAGGTCAGGTCGAATCCCGGCCGGCGCTCGTGCCCGCCGTGCCGGAGCCGCCCCAGCCGGATCTCCGTCCCCGGCACATGACCCTGCAGCAGCTTCTCGAACGCCCGCGCAGACACCCGCGCGCCCGGCTTCAGGCCTAGCGCCTCCAGCCCGCTCCCGTGCCACGCGCTCGTGTTGTTTCCTGCTCTAGGTCGATAGAAGTCCAGGTCTTTTGTTCACATTGATCCGGCGGCGGATTTCCCGGGATGGTGTCCGAGTGCGGGAAGGACGCTGCCTGCGGCGCTTTTTTTGATTCTCAGCAAAGTCTTCGCCGCTTGGCGGCGCCGGGGAGCGTCCGTAGTCTCTTGGCCTCTCGCTAAACGACAAAGAGAGGCCCGGGGGACTGAACTCCCGCCGGGCCATGGTGCCGGTGCAGCTTCGCTACGATTCGGGGCTCACCAGCGAGGAGTACGTTAGGACCGAGGCGTGGCGCGACGCAAGGCTTGAGCGCTGCCCGAATCACCCGCACGGCGGATGTTCTGTGGCAAGCCACGGCACCTACGAGCGCAAGACCCCGCCCGGCGCGAAGGTTCCTCGCTGGTATTGCCGTGAGAGCCATACGACCATCGGCCTGCTGGACGACTGCCTGTCGTCGCGGCTGCCGGGCACGCTCGACGATCTGGAAGCGGTTGTTGTTGCGGCGGAGAAGGCCGGCAGCCTGGAGGAAGCGGCGAACGAGGTGCGCTGCCCCGAGGACGATGACGCCATCGAGCTTCCCGGCGCCCTGCGCTGGCTACGACGGCGGCTGGATCTCGTCTACGACGTGCTTACCCGTGTCATCGGCCTGATCCCCGACAAGCTCGCGGGCTGCGCGCCCACCATGAGCGCGGTGCGCAAGCGGCTGAAGAGCGACAGCGCGTTGATGGCGCTGCGCGGCCTTGTCGCCGGGCAGCTTGAGACGCTGCCCGCGCCTTTGGGCTTCCAACCCCACGGAATCGACATGGTGGGTCGCAAATCTGCGTTCCAACAACGGGCGGGGCCAGACCCGCCGCAGGTCAGTTCGTAGCGTGACGATCCCGGGGCCAGCGAGCCCCACGAACGAGGATCGCACCATGAACAACTCAGACGACGACCTTCGCCAGGAGGTCGCGCTCTTCCGATACGGCATCATCGTCGATCTGGTGCACCTGCCGGTGGGTACGCAGGGCATCGGCGAGAAGCTGCGCGACAAGGCCAGCCAGACCTACACCATCCCCGGAAGCGACCGGACCCATGTCGCCGTCAACACGATCCGGGGGTGGATCAAGCGCTACCGCTACGGCGGCTTCGATGCGCTCTACCCCAAGCCGCGCACCGACCGGGGGCAGCCCCGGCGGATTCCGCCCGAGGTCGCCGCTCAGCTCATCGAGCTGAAGACTGACAATCCGGCATGGTCGGTGCGCAGGGTCATCCAGAAGGCCCGCGAGGCCGGGGTGGATCATCCCCTCGCCCCGTCCACCGTGCATCGGCTGCTGAGCCGCGAGGGCCTGTTCGACAAGAAGCCGCCCGACGGTGCCGACCGCCGCCGCTTCGCCTTCAAGGAGGCCGGCGAGCTGTGGATGAGCGACGTCATGCACGGGCCCAAGGTCCGGCACGGGCGAACCCGGCGCAAGACCTACCTCATCGCCTTCATCGACGACGCCACCCGTGTCATTCCCTTTGCCGCCTGCGCCTTGGCCGAGAACGTCCAGGCCTTCCTGCCGGTGTTCAAGAGCGCCCTCGTCCGGCGCGGATTCGCAGCGCGCCTGTACGTCGACAACGGTGCCGCCTACCGCTCCCGCCAGCTCGCCCTGGTCTGCGCAAAGCTCGGCATCGCCCTGGTCCACGCCCGGGCGTATCAGCCAGCGGGAAAGGGCAAGATCGAACGCTGGTTCAGAACGCTTCGAGCCAGCTGGCTCGCCCACCTCGAGCCCGAGGCCCTGGACAGCCTCCAGGCGCTCAACCGCAGCCTCTGGGCCTGGATCGAGGGGGAGTATCACAACTCCCCCCATCGCAGCCTGGACGGGCGCACACCGCTCGAGCAGTGGGCACAGGCGAGCGCAGGCGTGCGCTATCCCGAGCCCACTCTCGACCTCGACGAGATCTTCCTCTTCGAGGTCAGGCGGCGGGTCCAGAAGGACCGCACCGTCAGCCTGAACGGCCGCCTCTACGAGGTCGATCCCCTCCTCGTCGGCCGCAGCGTCACCTTGCGCTACGACCCCGACGCGCCGCCCTCACGCCCCCTCGACGTCGTCTGTGAGGGCAAGCCCGCCGGCAAGGCAACCCGCCTCGACGCCTACGCAAATACCGCCGTGAAGCGCGGCCACTGCACCAAGCAGATCGAGACTGACGACCCGGCGCCGGAGCCGCCGCCCTCGCCGCTGGCCATGCGCAACTTCAAGAAGAAGCAGGAGGACAACTGATGTACCTGCGCCACTTCGCCTTCACCCGCCTGCCCTTCGAGACCCTGGCAGAGACCGACGAGCTGTTCGAGTCCTCAGCCCGCCGCGAGGCCGAGGCCAGGCTCGGCCACCTCGTCGAGTTGCGCGGCATCGGCATGCTCACCGGCGAGGTGGGCTCCGGCAAGACCACCGTCTGCCGGCATCTGACCGCGCAGCTCCACCCCGGCCTCTACCGGGTCCACTACGTCTCGCTCACCACAGGCAACGTGCTCGACATGTACAAGTCCATCGCGTGGGAGATCGGCATCACCGTCGAGCGCTCGCGATCCTCGGCCCACCACGCGATCAGGACCGAGATCACCCGGCTTGCGAACGAGGCCAAGCAGCTGCCCGTCCTCGTCGTCGACGAGGCCCATCATCTGCGCAACGACGTGCTCGAGGACCTGCGCCTGCTCACCAACTTCGCCATGGATGCAGAGCAGCGCCTGTGCCTCGTGCTCGTAGGCCTGACCGAGCTCAGGCGCAGGCTGTCCATGGCGGTGCACGAATCCCTCAGCCAGCGCCTCGTCGTCCGCCATCATCTCAGCGGCCTCGATCGTGACGAGGTGGACGCCTATATCAAGCACCGCCTCAGGCTCTCGGGATGCGAGCTGCCGCTGTTCGAAGAGCCCGCCGTCGAGGCCCTGTTCCAGAGCGCACGCGGCCTGCCGCGCCAGATCAACCGCATCGCCCACTACGCGCTGGCCGCCGCCGCCCTCGACAAGGCAAGGACCGTCAACGCCGACCACCTGCAGCACGCGCTCGAGGAGTTGCGGCCATGAACGGCTTCCCGACGCGCGCCCCGATCGAGCTGGAGGAGCGGCCGCGCGAGCAGCAGTGGCTGGTCGACACCCTATGGGGCGAGCAGGCCGTCGGCATCGTCGGCGGCGAGCCCAAGTGCGGCAAGTCCATCCTGGCGCTGGACCTCGCCGTCGCGGTCGCCGCCGGCGTCCCGTGCCTGCGGCACTTCGCCCCGGCCCGGCCAGGTCCGGTCCTGCTCTTCGCCGCAGAGGACGCAGGCCACCTCGTGCGCAAACGGCTGCACGGGATCGCCCGCGCCGCCGGCGCCCGCTTCGAGACCCTCGACATCGCCGTCATCGACGTGCCGACACTGCGCCTCGACCATCTCGACGACCGGCGCCGCCTGCAGGAGACCGTGGAGCGCATCGCACCGCGCCTCGTGATCCTCGACCCCTTGGTGCGCCTGCACGGCGTGGACGAGAACACCGTCGCCGACGTCGCCCCCATCCTCGGCTTCCTGCGCGACCTGCAACGCCGCTTCGAGACCGCCGTGCTCCTCGTCCACCACGCGCGCAAGAGCGGCGCTACGAGGCCGGGCCAGGCCCTGCGGGGAAGCAGTGAGCTGCACGCCTGGGGGGACAGTAATCTCTACCTGCGCCGCCGGGACCGGCAGACCCTCATGACCGTCGAGCATCGCGCCGCTCGCGGCCTCGAGGATATCGAGATCGAGCTCATGGAGGACGGAGAGCAGCCCGCCTTCCGGCTGCGCCAGCCGCCACCGGCCGGCGGGGCGCCTCAGCCCGAAACCCCCGAACGGCGCATCCTCAAGGCCCTCGTCGAGGCCCAGGCACCGCTCTCGCAGCGCCAGATCCGCGAACGCGCCGCGACCCGCCACAAGACCGTCGGCGCAATCCTGCGAAAGCTCGTCCAGGAGGGGCGCATCGAGCGCAACGCCGAGGGCGGCTACAGCATCGTCGCAAGCCAGCCCGACAAGGCCGCACCGGCCGCCAACGGCAGCGACCCCGACGCCGCACGGTTCCCGGTTCCCGCCGCTCACGCCTAGGGGTTCGAGGCGGAACCGCCCTCGGGAACCGCCCCCCAACCGACCGTCAGGCGCCCGCCACGACAATGCGTCGAGCGATCGGCCCATGGCCGAAAGCTCCGCTTACGGCCATGCATGCACTCAGTCGGGCGGACGGCGGCGGGTCACCCGAAGGGCCGGAGCGCAGCGGAGGAGCCGCGTAGCGGCTTGACGCGCCGACGGCCGGCCGACACCCCGCCAGCACGCTATCGAAACGATCCAACAATCCGGGAAATCTGCCCGTCCATCGCGCGAAATAATCCGGGAATCTCGCCGTCAAACAATGTGCGAGACAACACTCGCCTCGCGGTGCTCTTCCCGCTTCGCGTGAAGCGCGCCCGCATCGCCGTTCAACCCGACGTAATACCCCGCCTCGTGCCGGAAATACTCCAGCGTGGCCGACGACGAGGTCAGATTGCGGATCGTCGCTACCATCGAAACCAAACATAACCGGCAGGGCCGAACCGGTCAGGGCGATTCTCTCCGTCACGCGCGAAGATCGGGGTTGGTCATCGGTGCGACCTTCGCGTCCGGATGGTCGGTGTCTCCAGGTGAAACGCTGAAGGATCGTGGTTCGTTCGGCGTGATGTTGTGCGAATGCTTGGCAGACATAGGAGCCGGACCTAACGGGGAATGAAGAAACGGCTGCTGCCATCCTGTCCGTCGATCCCTTGCTGTGCGACGCCGGCGGCGGCGAGGGTCTGCAGCGCCTTCTCCACTCCCTTCATGCGGGGTGCCGTGCTCCTACCCCTGAACGCGGTGCTCAGCACCTCCGGCGCCAACGGAGCCGTGGCGCGGTTCAGTATGTCACGGACGACGCGGATGCGGTCCATCTCGTCCTTCGGCCAAGCCGGTTTTCCATCGGCGGGTGCCGGCACGATCAGCTGGGCTTCAACCTGCTCGACGTCTTCGGGTGTCTTCACTTTGTGAGCCAGCTTTGGCTTCTGATAGTCAGGCCGCAGCCAGCGCACGGTGCCGCGCCGCTCTTCCGCCGCCCGCTCCCGGTTCAGGGCGACGAGGCGCGTGAGCAGCTCTTCCTCCGCTTCCTCCTGCTCCGGCGTCTTGTGGGGCGAGGGCATTGTCGCCCCCGGCTTGCCCACCAGCGCGGGGATCAGGTCGGCCCAGCCATAGGCCTCAAACACGGCACGGTCGATATCGTCGTGGATGTCCCTCAAGACGGAAACCAGTCCGGCCTCGTGGATATCCTTCTCCCTCGCCGAAAGCGGCGGCACGTCGCAGCCGTTCTCCAGCTCCCGCACCCGCTCCAGCACGTTGTAGAGCGTAGTCATGGTCAGGAAGTCGTGTTCGGCGAGCCGTTCCTTGCGGAAGCGGTCAAGGCGCTCACCGAGTTCCGTAAGCGCCGCTCCCGAGCTATCGGACCCCTCCCCAATGGGAAACGGCATGGGATCGAAAGTTCGGGACTTGCTGTAGCGAGGATCATTGCCCATCCCCAGCCATCCACCGGCCTCGATGGACCAGCAGACATTGACGCGAGACGACAGAACGGCAAGCAAGCTGCCCGCATCCGAACCGATGCAGACAAGCATGTTGTCCGGCCGGATGTTCGCCTCGAGGAACTGGAAAAAACGGTGTTTCGACGTTTCGACCGTCGCAACGTAGCGCTCCAGCGGCTCTAGTACGGGGCGCCAGTCAGGTCGGGGTTCGCCGAATAGCCACCATTTCTCGCGATAGACCTTGCGATTGTTGTGATCACGCTCCGGTTTCACCCGCTCGGCGACGTGCTGAAACACCTTTGGCAAACGGTCGCGGACTTCATCGGCAGAAAGTGGATAGAGGTCGATCACCATAACCCCGCGTGGGCGTTGGGCGAGGTCGCGGCCGTTTCGATAGGGCAGGATGTGGTCCTCCAAACCATGCGTTGACCCGAGGCCGAGTGCAGCGGCCTGCTGCGGGGTCAGTATGAAGCCGGAACCGTGCAGCTTGACGCCGGGGCTGGAAATCAGCCCATTCGCCAGCAGCGGCCGGACCATGGTGATGTCGGCGCCGATCTTTAGGTTGCCGTTGATCCTGCCCTCCCGCTCCGTCAGCTCGACGACAGGGGTGTCAGTGTTCAGTCCGCTCTCGCGCTCCACCGTGGCCAGCGTGCCGTCCCGCTCGCCGCGGGCCGCGACGGTCATGGCGATCCGGACCGCCGCCTTGCCGGCCGCCTTCTGCCAGGGGTGGTCGGGCACGGCGTAGATCAGGGACAGCGGTTCCTTCGCCCGCGCGTGCCGTTCGATGACGCGGCGGGAGAAGGTCTGGGTCACGGAGTTGGTGGTGATGAAGCCGAAGCGGCGCAGCGGGTTGGTCTTGCCCTTCTTCGGCTTGCGCAGCAGGCGGGTGGCAGCCTCGTCCCAGAAGTGCATGACGAAGTCAGCACCACCGGGGATTTTCTGGCGGGCCTCCCACGCCGCTTCGGCGTAGCCGTCGCCTAACTCCGCGCGCATGTCCTTGCCGCCGATGAACGGCGGGTTGCCCACGATGAACTCGGCCTCCGGCCACTCGGCGCGTCGCGAGTTCTCGTAACGGTAGAGTTCGACCGTGGCGTCGGGGTCAGGAATCTCTTCCCCAGTGATCGGGTGGAGCTTCATGGTCACGCCGTCCCACTGGGAGAGAGGTAGGCCGTGCTCGTCGCGCAGAAGCTCATGCTTGTCCCAGGCCAGGATCGCGTCCTGTTCCCTGATCGTGCCGTAAGCGTGGAGCACCGGCTCGGCGATCTGGTCGGCCTTGACGGTGCGGAGTTGCCACTTGAGATAGCCGATCCAGAGCACCAGGTCGGCGATGGCGACGGCGCGGGGGTTGAGTTCCAGGCCGTGGAATTGGCGCGGGCTGACGGTCTCGCCCTCCATCGCCAAGCGCGGCGCCAAATCCGGTTCGCCGAGGTCGTCCAGCGCGTCCAGCACCTCGCCTTCCAGCCGCTTCATCAGCTCCAGCGAGACGTAGAGGAAATTGCCGGTGCCGCAGGCCGGGTCCAGCACGCGGGTCGTGCAGAGTCGATAGTGAAAATACTTGATCGCTTGAAGCGCTGCCTGGTGCTTGCCTTCCCCCTCCAACGCATGGGCGCGGGTCAGTGCCTCCTCCCAATCGGCGCGCAGGGGCTCGATGATCGTGGGGACGACCAGCCGCTCCACGTAGGCGCGCGGCGTGTAGTGAGCGCCGAGCTTCGAGCGCTCCTTCTTGTCGAGCGCACGCTCCAGCAGCGTGCCGAAGATGGCGGGCTCGACATCGCGCCAGTCGCGTGCAGCGGCGATGTGAAGCTCGCGAATTTCGTCCCTCTCCAGTGCGATCGCCTTGCGCTTTCTGAACAGGGTGCCGTTGAAGCGCTTGATCGTTGCGTTCAGGTGTGGGGCGTAGCCGCCCTCGTCCATGACCCGCCACAGGCTCTCCAGCGCCGGGGCAAAGTGCTGGGGTGTGTCCACCATCTCGCCCAACAGCGTCTCGAACCCTCGTTCGGGGAGGAGGCCGATATCCTCAGCGAACATGGTGAAGAGGCAGCGCATGAGGAATTCCGCGACCTCCTTGGGGTCGTGCTTGCCTTCCAGGTTGCGTGCGATGCGGGCGAGGCGCTCCGCGATGTCGCGGGTGACCTCGGCGCTGCGTTTGGCGGGATTGAGAGAGTGAGGTGCGCGCCAGATCGCGCGCAGACGGTCTCGGATGGCCTGGTCGCGCAGACCTTCCAGCGGAATGGAATAGCCGTCCCGATCCGGGAACTGGGCGTAGTTCTTCCCCTGGCCGGAGAAGTCGGCGTAGACCTCGATCACGTGGCCCACATCGACGACGAGGATGAAGGGCGGCCAGCCGTGCTCCTTCGGCAGCGCGCGGGCGTAATCCTCCGCTTGCCGCTTGGCGGCGCGCATCACCTTGTCCCAGCGACCCGTGCCGCGAGTAGCGGTGCCAGCCTTGATCTGCGTCGCGTCCTCGGGGATTAGCTCCGGCTGTTCAGGATCGATCTTCTTCGTCTTGATCCGCTTGGCCGATTGCTTGGCCTCCATGACGAAGCAGTCGCGCTTGTATAGGTCGATCCGGCGCCGGGCCGTCGTACCGTCGTCAAACTTGTAGTCGACGCGCCGCTCGAAGACGTAATCGTTGGATTCGACCTTTTCTTGCGCTGGATCGGGCTCCGGCAGGCCAAGAAGCTTGCAAAGCTCCTTGGCGAACGGTTGGAAGTTCGCCATTTCCGAGCCGCCGGATTCTTCCCACCGGCCAATGAAGGCCTCGATGGCGGCGGGGTCCGTGCCGTCCTCGGCAGGTGCGGCTTGCGGAGCTACTGCGCTCATGTCGCGAGAATAGCCAATGCCGCCAACGGCGAAAGCCGTTATCGCAGCCTCACGTCGTCCCGCCCGATCGGCCTGCATTCTCCACCGCTCCACTCGCCGTCAAGGCATGGCGCGTGAGGATCCGTGATCTTCCCCCGTCCTGAAGGCCGAATCGCCACACTCCGCACCGCTAGATGCAGTAGGATGCCGCGCTGAAGACCCATTGTTTGCAGCTACTGCTCCGGCGGAGTGAAATCGAACTCCGAGTGCAGGACGAGAGGATCAATTGTCCGAGCAACACGCAGACCATAATGAGTGTAACGTTGCGTCACTTTTGAGGCGCCGCGAAATGCGGAGCGCAGTAATGCGGCATGGTTAAACCAAGATCCACCCCTTAAGACACGCAGGGCGCAGTTTCCGTCCCAGGTCCAAGCCCGCCCGTCCCTTGGCGCGCCTTGATAGTTTTCGTGCCAACAGTCTTCGACCCACTCAAACACATTGCCGTGCATATCGTATAGGCCAAACCCGTTCGGTGGAAACGAACCTACCTTTATGGTCTTGCCTAGAATGCCTCGGTCCTTAGACAGTTCACCACCGTGTGAACCGTCGTAATTTGCCTGGCTTGTAGAGATCATTTCACCAAAATGAAAGTTCGTTTTTGTTTGAGCCCTTGCTGCATACTCCCACTCCGACTCCGTCAGGAGTCGATATGGCTTATTCGTGCGTTCTGATAGCCATTCGACGTAGGCCGCGGCATCGTTCCAGTTGAGGCATACTATAGGTGACCTTTCTTGCTGATCATATCCGGGTTTCTGCCATGATATCTTCTTGAAAAACCCTGAAATGTCGCGTGAACTGCAGGGCTCGGTCGCCGTTGTATCGAAAATGCTCTCCTTTACTCCCATATCGTGCCCTGTGTCCCGTACAAACGCCTTGAACTCGGCAAAGGTCACTTCATACTTTCCAACCGAAAATGGTTTGGGAATTGTTACGCGATGCCGCGGTTGTTCACGTGTCTCTCCTTCGTCGGAACCCATCACAAATGATCCACGCGGAATCACCACCATTGTCGGGCAGCCGGCGCAGTCATCTCTAAACTCCTGCCCTATTACCGAGAGCTCAGCGATATTGTACCTAGCCTTGTCCGCATGATCTCCATCCGGATACAGCGCAAGATAATGTTCATAGGCTTCGATAGTGTGTGTCTTTTCGGCCTCGGCATATACGATCGGATCTCTCAGGCGCTTGATGATATTCTGAGCCTGCACCCGATAGGCGCCGTCGGGATGGGCAGTGAGGTAATCCTCCAGCGCCTGGATGGTGTTGCGAGCCTTAGCTTGCTCAAACGTCTCGCGATCGAGAGCTTCTCGCCGTCTCCTCTCTGCGTCCGCGACGAAGAGCCCATCCCGATTTCCCGCAATGTATTTCGCATATGCGGCCGACGAGTCCGCTCTTACCGCCCGGTCGTACTCCCGCTTGTCGAATTCCACGACCAAGCGCTCGGCTTCTTCGCGGTATGCGCCGTCTCGGTAGGTCGTCAGGTAGTCCCTGCAGGCTTGGGCGGTTCCGGTCGTCCTTGCCTTCTGGAACGCCTCGCGATCCTGCGCGACGTCCCGGAGTTGTTCTGCCTCCAGCACAAACAGCCCATCCGGATACGCTGTGAGGTAGCGGTCATACGCCGCGGCCGTGTCCGCTCTTTTGGCGGCGGAAAAGGCCGCACGGTCCGCCTCGACTGATTCAAGGAGTGCGACGGTGTCCTTAAGCTTCAGCAGTTTCGCCACATCTAGAGGCGTCTTGCCTCGAGGCCCCGTGATCGAAGTGTCGGCGCCTGCCTGCGCCAGCACTCTGGCTATCTCCTCATCGCCTTGCACTACGGCGATGAAGAGCGCGGTCGCGCCGTCCGCCGCGCGCACGTCGAGGTCGGGTCCGGCATCGAGCAGGGACGGCATCAGCAGCGTGTAGCCCTTGTTCGCGGCGTGCATCAGCGCTGTCCAGCCTTGACCGTCACGCTCATCAATGTGAACGCCCGCGCCGGACTCGAGAGCGGCCTCCACGCCGTCCATGTCGCCTGCCTTCACCAGCCGGTTCACGATGTCCGGCGGAAATGACGGCCGGGCCGGCTCGGGCCCGGCGGGCTCGGGGGTGGTGGGTTCGGCCGTGGTCGTCTCGGTTGCGGCCGGTGCCTGGGCTCCGTCGTCGGGCGCGGCAGGCGCCGCCGCCTCGTCTCGGCTGGCCGCGATGTCGCGCATGGCGAACAGCGCGGCCGGCGTGAGCACATCCGCCTCGGGCAGGCCCGCATCGCGCAGGAAGGCTCGGTAGGCCTGAACGGAACGCCGGCCCCAGATGCCGTCGGCCGGGCCGGGGTCGTAGCCCAGCGCCGCCAGCAGCGCCTGGGCCTCGCGCAGCGCCTCGACCGGCGGCGGGCCAGGATCCTCGGCGGCGGGCGCGGCGGGCTCGGCCGCGGCTTCCTGAGTATCGGCTCCGGCGCCGTCACCGGGGCGCCACGCCGCCGCGCGCTCCTGCGCCTCCGCCACCTGCTGCGGCGTCATCTTCGCGGCCAGCGCATCACGCTCGGCGAGCGCCTCCATCTCGCCCCGGCTGGCAGCGAGGTTGAACCACACATGCGCCAGGATGTAGTTCTGCGGCGCACCCCTCCCCATTTCATAGAGCCGGCCCAGCGCCAGCATGGCGCGGCTGTCGCCGTCCTCGGCCGCGGCCTGCCACTCAGCCAGCGCCTCGACAGGGCGCTTCTCTTCCCACGCGCGCTTCCCCGCCTCGTAGTCCGCTTGGGCGGGCAGCGCGAGGACGAGGACGAGTCCCAGGGACAACAATATTTTCTGGACTATGCGTGCGAACATACCGCGCTCTCCGTTATAACGTTCAAATGAGTTTTCCGTGGTAGATGCGAGTAACGCCCGTTGACTATAAGGTTCGTGCGCATAGGACAAATCTCTAATTTCATAAAATCCATACCTATAGCATAAACCAAAGTCGATGCGCTAGCATTCTTGACGGCTCAACTCTTCACCCTGTGAGTACTCTACACGAAAGCAAAAATGTTGCGAACCGAATTGGTCCCATAATGATTCGTCCCTAGTGAGCCATACTCCGTCCTTCATGCCGTTTATAAAGCTACCATTCTCTTCAGTAGTATGGGTTTCCCTGCCATTAGGGGAGGTGGCGGTGGATCGTGATAAGTGGCTATACGCGCCATGTTCTTTGCCGTTCAAATAGATTTGCTCCACGGTCATTTCTACAGAAGACGTCACTCTATCCAAGCCAATTTCATGATAAGAACACATTTCCTCGCTAGAACGGCTTACGCTAAGCGTCCATCGCCCATCTTTTCTGCCGTCATCGTGAATTTGCCCAGCTATGGCAATTTTGACAACTTGATTGCCATCGCACCCCTTAAACCCCCCTATTGGTATCGTACGGTAACCTGAAATAATTCCCTGACCTATGGCAATTCCATCAGCACACGCGCCAAACCAATCTATTTTAATATTGCCGTCGTTAAATTGTGACTCATCATAATGCCAATTTGAGATATAAGACTCTATTGCAGTACGTCCTTCACCCACGAAGAAGCCACATCCTGGGGAGTCAAGAAACTCGATCCAGCAATTTTGGCGAATATCGGCTGAACATTGTGTGTCCGGCAAACGCGCGGATAATTCCGACTGCCCGTCGTGGTCTCCCTCCAGTCTCGCTTCGCTGATCTCGCCGGACTCGATGTCCCTTAGCTCATCGTTCCTCGCTTCAAGATTGCCCAGTGCGGCCTGGTACACGTCATCGGCGCCGGCGCCGTGCTGCGCCGGCTCGTCTTGTGCATCGAGAGCGCTCAGCGCATCCCGATAACTGTCGCCCTCCGCCGCCGTCTCCGCACCGTCGTCGCCGAGCCTATCGGCCAGCGCCGCTTCGTAGCTGCCCTTTCCCTGGTCCCCCTCGTCCCCCTGGTCCTGACCACGCTCCTTCTCGGGGCACTCGTTGCGCGCCATACGGCCCTTCATGAGGTCGTAAAGCCCGGAGTCCGCCGTGACGCCCGGCGCGCCCCAGCACTCCCACGCGTAGATGCCGACGCGCGCCGCGTCCCGGTCCGCATCGTCGTAGCGGCTGTCCGAGCGGTCCCAGCCGGCCCAGCCGGTGCCTTCGGCCTTCCAGTTGTCGGAGGCCCAGTCGATCTTCCCGTCGTCCGCTTTCTCCGGTTTGGGCTTCTTCGCGGCCTCGGCGGCAGCCCTCCTCCTCGCGTCGTCCGCCTTGGCCATGCAGCGCTCGGGATCGCTGTTCGCGTCCACGATCCCCCAGCAGTGCGGGTACTCCTCGTGCCACCGCGCCCACTCCTTAAACTTGGCCTGCAGCGGCGACTCTGCCGGGCTGGTCTTCGCGCTCGCCGGCGTCGGCAGCGGCCTGTCGCCGAGGATTCCCGTCCCGGACTCGTAGAGCGCCCGGTCTTTCGCGGTGACCGCCAGCGCGCCGCGGCGATCGATCAATGTGTCCGCACTCGCCTCCGGGACGAGGAGCGTCCCGACAGTGTGGGCGGCTGTCTTCGCGTGTCCCAAGGCCTCCGTGCGCGCATCCGAGACGGTGTCGGCGGCGCGTCCGACGACGCTCTTGATCTTATCTTTGATCTTGTCCTTGGCGGACTTCAGCTTGTTGTAGAGAGACGTCGCCCCCCCATGCGTCGGGTCGATCTTGTGGACAAGGAGGCGCCCGAGGGCCTCCCGTTGTCCCTGCAGGGCCCTGTCGGGAGCACTGTCGTCGCCTGCAATCACGCCGCTCAGACCCTCGCCCGCGCGATCGATGATGTCGCCGAAGAACTTCTTGAGACCCTTTCGGTCCTTTTCCGCGTCCGCGAGGTGCTTAGCGGTGAACAGGGCCTTGAACGCAGCGGCCTCGTCGGGTGCGGCGGAGACGAGGAAGATACCCGCCACCAGCGCCACCGCGACCAGAGAGGCGATGCGGAGGCTGTGCTTGCGACCTGACCCGTGTGTCATGGCGATTTCTCTCCAGAGTCCCTGCCCGGACGGAACCTAGCCCAGCAGGGACACCAGCATGATGCGGCGGAGGGCGCAGCCACCGCTCTCCAGCCGGCATAGCACCAGCACGTAGATGTCGCCTTCGTGGGGCAGGGAGCCGATCAGCAGGTGGTCGGCCTCGCCCGTCTCGAGCGTCATGTCGAGCGTGAGCCCTGCGGCGAAGGCGGGCGGCAGGTCAGCCAGCGCGGCAGCCGTCTCCGCGTCCGTGTCGGGTGCCGCCGCCACCAGCGCGGCCGGATCGTCCGCCGCCAGCATCGCCTGGATCGCGGTCAGCGTCTCCGGCAGCCAGGGGTGCGTTCCGTCGCTCCATGCCAGCCGGCGCGTGGCGTTCCAGGCAAGACGCGGCAGCACGGCGCGCATGTCCGCCGCGTCGGCGGCGAAGGTGGTGGTCGCGCGGGCGGCGTCATGTGCCTCTGCCGGATGCGCCCGACCGAAGGCGTCGAGGCGGGCGGACGCGATCTCCCCCAGGGCGTCGAGCGGACTCTCCTCCTCCGCCATCCACGGCGGCTGGAGCGTCGCGACGGCCTCCGGGTTTGCCAGCCTGTCGCCGGGCAGCGCGCGAGCCGAGGCGACGACATAGCGCTCGCCCTCCTTCCGCCACAGGGTGAGGAGCGCGGCATCGAGCAGCGGGTCGTAGTAGAGTGCGGCCGGGCCCGGCGCCTGCAGGCGGCCGAGCTTCACGATCGCGTTGGCGAAGAACGGGCTCCACAGGAGCGGCAGCGACTCCGCGTCCACGATCCCCGAACCGGGCAGGGAGGCCAGAAAATCCGTCGCCTCCGGCTCGCCCGCGACACCGGCAGCGCGCAAGTCCAGCACGTGGCTCGCGAACAGCCTGGCATCAGGGTCTTGCGCTGCAGAACGTTCCGGACTGAACGCGATCAGGGCCGCCAGGACTAGGGCGGCACACGCCATACGGCGAGGCCGGCTCGCGGCAGCATATGGCTGCCGCTCTGTTCCCTGCTGCGACAGCGACACCATGTCGACTGACAGAATAGGCCGACAACGGTATTCCGACAATTGATATGCCGACTAGGCATGTTGCTCGGTGTTGTCGTCTGAATTCTTGGAACGGAATTGATTCTACCCGCTGTCGTGCCGATCGACGTCCGACCTGTACGCCGAACAACACCCGCGACGCAATCTTGGCACTCAATAGGGCTGAATTCGGAATTGCTAGGCAGAAAGAAGGGCCGCTTTGTACTAGCCGGTCTCCATTGCGGCCTCGATAGCCTTTCCGATGCGCTCGGCGGCGGCCTGCAGGTCGCGGTCGCTAACATGGGCGTATCGCAGGGTCATCCTGGGGTCGGCGTGCCCGAGCATGCGCGCGACGGTGGACAGCGGAACGCCCCGGGCGACGGCCTGACTGGCAACGGTATGCCTGAGATCGTGCAGGCGGACGTCGTCGAGACCGGCTTCCTTCCGCGCCCAGCGCCAGAGGTGCAGTGTGCTTGAAAGCGGCTTGTCGGGATGCCTCGGGGACGGGAACACGTAGGGACCTGCGGCACGCGGCTGGCGGGTGAGGATGGTCTGCGCGGCGTGGCTGAGCCAGACCCTCCGCGGCCCGGTCTTGGTGTGGGCGAGGTTGAGGCGGTCGCCGTCGACCTCCGACCATCGGAGCTTCAGGATCTCGCCCTTCCTGCAGCCGGTGAGCAGGAGCAGCCGGATGATGTCGGCCTGTTGCCGGCGGGAGGGCCGCTCCGCGACCAGCCGATCAAGGACACGGAGAAGCCTCCCGATCTCTTCGGCGGAGAGGAACCGGGTGAGTTTCGGGCGGGGGTTCTTCGCGACGCCCTTGACGGGGGCGGTTACGACGTAGCCTGCGGCGAGGGCGGCGTTCATGATCTGACCGAGGATCTCGAGCGCCTTGTTGGCCCCGCCCGGAGCGGTGCGGCTGTAGGCGTCGAACCAGCGTTCGACGTCGATCCGCCGGATGGCGTCCAGCGAGAGGCGGCCGAATGCGGGGATCAGCTGCCGTTCAAGAACACGATTGGCGAATTGGCAGGACGACGGCGCACAGCGACGGTGGTACGCTGGCCACCACTCGTCCCGAACGAAGTCGCGGAACAGGGGAGCGCCGGAACGTCCTTCCGCCCCGCGCGGTGCGGTTCCCCCGCGTAGCGCCAGGGCCCGCTGCCGGGCCTCCTCGACGGTCATGAGCGCGGCCGGGCCGACGGTCGCCCTGACCGGCTCTCCCTGGACGCGCCCGTGCCAGACGAAGCTGCGATGTCCAGACGGGCGCACCCGCACGCCGAGGCCGGGCACCTCGCTGTCCCAGACCGCGTATTCCGTCGTGGCCGGCTTCAACTTGCCGACGCCCGCGTCGGTCAGCCTGACCCTCCGCTTCTTCATGTCCGGCCCCCCGACAGGACGGGAGACAGGGCCACGACCGCTTCGCGGACCGTGTCGTCGGACAGGTGGGCGTATTTCAGGGTGGTCGACGCGCGCTCGTGACCGAGCAGGCGACCGACGGTGCGCACGCTCTCCCCGCCGAGCAGCGCCATGCTGGCGTACGAATGCCTGGTGTCATGCAGGCGGACATCCTGCAGCCCGGCCTCCTCCCTCACGCCGCGCCAGAAGTAATCCAGCCACAGCCACGGGGTGCGCAGACCGGCGACCGGGAAGACGAATCCAGGCGACCGGGGCAGACTGTCAAGGACGCCGCGCGCCGCCTCGCACAGCCAGACCGTGCGCGGGCCGGTCTTGCTGTCCGGCAGATGGAGCCGTCCCTCCCGGTAGGAGCGCCATTGGAGGGTCAGTATCTCCGCCTTGCGGCACCCGGTGAGCAGCAGCAGGCGCAAAGCGGCCACGTGCAGAGGGCGGCTGTCCTCGTGTCGGCCCAGCACGCAGGCAAGGCGGCGATACTCCTCGGGGGTCAGGAAGCGCTCGGACCGCCCCTGCCGGTAGCGGCGGATGCCGGCGCAGGGGTTGCTGTTCTCCGGGCGGTATCCCCAGACCTCGGCCTGCTGCATGATGACCGAGAGGATCGGCGCCGAGCGGTTCGCGGCGGCGGGCGTCGCGTGGAGCGCGTGAAACCAGGCCCGCACGTCCTCCCGGGTTATCTCTCCGATGGGCCTTCCTGCAAAGAAGGGCAGTATCTGCCGGCGGAGATAGGCCCGGTTCACTTCCAGGGTGCGCGGCTTCCAGCGGCGGCCGTAGCGGTCGAAGACCTCCTCGGCGACGGTCTCGAAGAGAGTGTCGTTGGGGTCCACCGCCGCGGGCTCCCGGCCGTCGCGCAACGCGGCGAGCATCGACCTGGCTCTCTCCCGCGCCTCGGGCTCGGTGATTGCCCCCGCGTCGCCTATGATCTTCCAGACCCGTTTGCCCCTGTGCTGGCTGTGGATGAAGTAGCGCCTGGCGCCGGAGGGCATAACCCGGACACCGTACCCCTTGAGCTCGGCGTCCCGGACATCGCGCACCTTGCGGCGGGGTCGAAGGGCGTCGACTCGGCGCTGGGTGAGGTGAATGGGAGGCATGATCGCGCGTCTCCGATCTGTTGCAGCGGGGTGCGGAATCGGCTTGAATTCCGCGCCCAGTGGCAATAGAAACGGATGACCAACGCAATCGAATCAGTTGTTTAGCATCGAAGGTGCGTGTTTCCGAGTGAAACGGAAACGCTCTAGTCCCGCCAGAAGCGGGGGACGAACAGCACCAGCACCGTGAAAAGTTCGAGCCGGCCGAGCAGCATGGCGGCCGACAGCAGCCACTTCGCCGGGTCAGGCAGGGGTTGGAAGGAGCCGGCAGGGCCGATGGTCTCGCCCAGACCGGGGCCGACGTTGGCGATCGCCGTGGCCGCGCCGCTGATGCTGGTCACATAGTCGAGGTCCATGAGCGCCAGCCCCATGGCGATCAGCCCGAAGCTCACCATGAACAGGAAGAAGAACCCCATCACCGCCGGCGACACGCTCTCCGGGATCGGCCGCCTGTTGAACTTGCTGATGAAGACGCCGTGGGGCTGGATGAGCTGGCGGATCTGCGAGAGCGACGTGGAAGCGAGAACCTGAATTCGGAAGACCTTCACACCACCCGTGGTCGAGCCGGTACAGCCGCCGATGAACATGAGGAGCGTGAAGACCGGGAGCGCGAACGTGCCCCAGGCGGAGAAGTCGGCGGTGGAATAGCCGGTGCCGGTCAGTATCGAGATGCCGTTGAAGGCCGCCTCGCGAAACGCATCGGTCGGCGCGGCGCCGTTGGCCGCCATCAGCCAGCCCGCGAGCGAGAGCAGGGCAAACAGCACCAGCCCGAAGAACCAGCGCACCTGCGTGTCTCGCGCAAGCGCCCCCCAGCCGCCGCGCACAGCCTGCAGGTAGAGCACGAAGGGAAGCGAGCCCAGCACCATGTAGACGGTGGCGATGCCCTCGATGGCGTCGTTGTTGAAGTGGCCGAGCGACCTGTCCGAGGTCGAGAAGCCGCCGGTCGCGATGGTCGTCATCGCGTGGCACACCGCCTCGAAGGGCGTCATGCCGGCGGCCCAGTAGGCGATTCCGTTGCTGACCGTGAGCCCGAGGTAGACCATGCCGATGGCGCCGGCGAGCTGGGCCGCGCGGGGCAGCACCTTCTCGGAGCTGTCCGAGGACTCCGTGTGGAAGAGCTGCATGCCACCGACCCGCAGCATCGGCAGGATCGCGATGGCCGTGACGATGATGCCGATGCCGCCGAGCCACTGCAGCAGCGCGCGCCACAGCAGAATGCCGGCCGGCGCCTTGTCGAGCCCGACGATGACCGTGGACCCGGTCGTGGTGAGCCCCGACATCGCCTCGAAATAGCCGTCGGTGTAGCTAAGGTTGAGGTCGGAGAAGGCGAACGGCAGCGCGGCGAATGCGGCCACGACAACCCAGCTCAAGGTGGTGAGCACGAAAGCCTGACGCACCGTCAGCCGCGGCTCCCGCATCCTGTTGGAGAGCACCAGGCAGGTGCCGATGAAGAGCGTGAAGACGCTCGCGGCGAGAAAGACCCGCCAGTGGGGATTGCCCGTGACCGCGTCTGCAACGGCTGGCAATGCCATCGCCAGCGAGAGCGTGATCAGCAGAATGCCGACCACGAAGAAAACCGGCCGGAAGTCCCTGACGGAGCCCATCGGGCGGCCTGTGAGCCCTGGCGGCTGCCCGGCGGTTCGGCCGGGCCGGGCGTCCTAGCGCGACACCGAGGACGCCGGGTTCCCGATCATGCTGAGAAACTCACGGCGGGTCTTCGGATCCGTACGAAACGTGCCGAGCATCCGGCTCGTCACCATGAGGACTCCCTCCTTGGACACGCCCCGGGTCGTCATGCAGTGGTGCGCCGCCTCGATCACGACTCCGACGCCGCGCGGTTGCAGGACCGTGTCGATGGCGTCGGCGATCTCGGCGGTCAGCTTCTCCTGAATCTGCAGGCGGCGGGCGTAGACGTCGACCACGCGCGCGAGCTTGCTGATGCCAATCACGCGGTGGTCCGGCAAGTAGCCGATGTGGGCGCGGCCCACGATCGGCGCCACGTGGTGCTCGCAGTGCGAGCGGAAATCGATGTCGCGCAGAACGACCATCTCGTCGTAGCCGTTGGTCTCCTCGAAGGTGCGGCGCAGGATCGCGTAGGGGTCCTGGCCGTAGCCCCGGAAATATTCCTCGTAGGCGCGCGCGACCCGCTTGGGCGTATCGAGCAGCCCCTCGCGCTCGGGGTCATCGCCGGCCCAGCGGAGCAGGACGCGCACCGCCTGCTCGGCCTCGTCCCTCGTCGGCCGTGCGCCCGTTCCCTGGGTCGTGTCGTCATCAGCGCCGGTGAGGGGCGCGGGCTGGCTGTCGTCCACAGGCGGTCTCCTTTTCCGGCTCTGGGCCGGCTGTGCGGTACCACGAGACCGCAGCGGGGCGGTCTCGGCGTCGTTCGGTTGTCCTGGTCAGCGTGCCGGCGGCTGCGCGGTCTCAGTTGAGCCGCACTGGCGCATCCGGCGCGTCGAGCGAGAATGCCGGAATATCCACGTCGAAGCGCTCGCCGTCCAGCGTTTCCATCTCGTAGGTGCCGACCATGATGCCGGTCGCGGTGTTGAGCGGGCATCCGCTCGTGTACTCGAATGCCTCCCCCGGCCGCAGCACCGGCTGCTCACCGACCACTCCGGGGCCCCGCACCTCCTGGATGCGGCCGAGGCCGTCGGTAATTTGCCAATAGCGGTTCAGCAACTGAACCACGTCCCCGCCGTTGTTCTGGATCCGGATGTGGTAGGCGAACACGAAATGACTGTCGTCGGGCTCGGACTGCTCCTCCAGATAGAACGGCTTGACCGTGATTTCAATGGCGCGCGTTTCCTTCTGGTACATCCACATCCTCCAGGGCAATCGGCTCGCACTATCGGCCCGACAATGGCGTTTGTCCAGAACGGCAGGAGCCTCAAAAGCGCCCTCTGGCGCACGGGCTCAGCACCCCCCTATATTGTGTCATGATCCAGTCGGCGGAAGCGGCGGAACAGTCGGAGCAGGCGCCCAGAGCCGGTGGCGGCGCGTTCGAAATCGTGTCGGCGTTTGAGCCGGCGGGCGACCAGCCCGAGGCGATCGCGCAGCTGATCGAGGGCGTGCGCGAAGGCGAGCGGGACCAGGTGCTGCTGGGCGTCACCGGGTCCGGCAAGACCTTCACCATGACCCACGTGATCAAGGCGCTCGGCCGGCCCGCGCTGATCCTCGCGCCCAACAAGACCCTCGCCGCCCAGCTCTACGGCGAGATGAAGGAGTTCTTGCCGAACAACTCCGTCGAGTACTTCGTCTCCTACTACGACTACTACCAGCCGGAGGCGTACGTCCCACGCTCGGACACCTATATCGAGAAGGACGCCTCCATCAACGAGCACATCGACCGCATGCGCCACAGTGCCACGCGCGCGCTGCTGGAGCGCGAGGACGTGGTGATCGTGGCCTCTGTCTCGTGCATCTACGGCATCGGCGCGGTCGAGACCTATTCGTCGATGGCGGTCTCGCTGGCGCTAGAGGGGCGTGTCGACCAGCGCGCGCTGATCCGCAAGCTGGTTGACCTGCAATATCGCCGCACCAACCAGACCCTGGATCGCGGCAGCTTCCGCGTGCGCGGCGATGTGATCGAGCTGTTTCCGGCCCATTCCGAGGACCGGGCCTGGCGCATCTCGCTCTTCGGCGACGAGATCGAGGAGATCATCGAGTTCGACCCGCTCACCGGCACCAAGACCGACAAGCTCGTGCGCGTGCGCGTCTACCCCAACAGCCACTACGTCACGCCGCGCCCGACCGTGCGCCAGGCGATCAAGCAGGTCAGGGTCGAGCTCGCCCGGCGGCTGGAGGAGTTCAACACGAATGGTCAGCTGCTGGAGGCCCAGCGGCTGGAGCAGCGCACGCTCTTCGACCTGGAGATGATGGAGGCGACCGGCAGCTGCGCCGGCATCGAGAACTACTCGCGCTACCTGACCGGCCGCAATCCAGGCGAGCCGCCGCCGACGCTCTTCGAGTACCTGCCGGAGAACGCGCTGCTGATCGTCGACGAGTCCCACGTAACGGTACCGCAGCTGGGCGGCATGTTTCGTGGCGACTTCAAGCGCAAGTCGACCCTCGCCGAGTTCGGCTTTCGCCTACCGTCCTGCGTCGACAACCGGCCGCTCAAGTTCGAGGAGTGGGATGCCATGCGGCCGGAGACCATCTTCGTCTCGGCCACGCCGGGGCCGTGGGAGCTGGAGCGCACCGGCGGGGTCTTCGTCGAGCAGGTCATCCGCCCGACCGGGCTGATCGACCCCGTCTGCGTGGTCCGCCCGGTCGAGCAGCAGGTCGACGATCTGATCGCGGAGTGCAAGGACCGCGCCGCCAGGGGGCTCCGCGTGCTGGTCACCACGCTCACCAAGCGCATGGCCGAAGACTTGACCGAGTACCTGCACGAAGCGGGCGTGCGGGTGCGCTACCTGCACTCCGACATCGATACCATCGAGCGCATCGAGATCATCCGCGATCTGCGCCTCGGCGCCTTCGACGTGCTGGTGGGCATCAACCTCCTGCGCGAGGGGCTGGACATCCCGGAATGCGGGCTGGTGGCGATCCTGGATGCCGACAAGGAGGGTTTCCTGCGCTCCCAGACCTCGCTGATCCAGACCATCGGCCGGGCCGCGCGCAATATCGACGGCCGGGTGGTCCTTTACGCCGACCATATGACGGACTCGCTCAGCAACGCGCTGGCGGAGACCGAGCGCCGGCGCACCCGCCAACAGGCGTACAACGCCGCCAACGGCATCACGCCGGAAAGCGTGCGCAAGGCGATCAACGACATCCTGGAGAGCGTCTACGGTGGCGACCACGTCACCGTCGAGACCGGCGACGAGGCGACCCCCCACCTCATCGGGCACAACCTGGAGGCCCATCTCAAGGACCTGGAAGCGCGCATGAAGGCGGCGGCGGGGGAGCTGGAGTTCGAGGAGGCGGCGCGGCTTCGGGACGAGATCCGCCGCCTCAACGACCAGGACCTGGGGCTTAAGGGCGCCCGGCGCGGCAGCGGCGAGGGAAGTCACGGGCGGAGCAGCAAGGGCGCGCCCGGCACCTCGGCCCGCAAGCGCGGCAAAAAGAAGTCCCCCCGTCGCCGCAGCGCGTTCGGCTGAGGCGAGGTGCGGCGCCCGGCCCATGGTCGCACTCTCGGTTCTTGATCTTTCGCCGATCCCGGAAGGCGCGGACGCGGCGCAGGCCTTCCGCAACACGGTGCAGCTCGCACGCCACGTCGAGCACTTGGGATTCCGCCGCTATTGGCTGGCTGAGCATCACAACATGGCCGGGATCGGCAGCGCCGCAACGGCGGTGCTGATCGGTCACGTCGCAGGCGCCACCGAGACCATCCGCGTCGGCGCCGGCGGTATCATGCTGCCCAACCACGCACCGCTGGTGATCGCCGAGCAGTTCGGCACACTGGAATCGCTCTATCCGGGCCGGATCGACCTCGGCATCGGCCGCGCGCCAGGAACGGACCAGATGACGTCGCACGCACTCAGGCGCACGCTCACCGGCGACGTCAACGACTTCCCGCGCGACGTGGTGGAGCTGCAAAGCTACTTCCAGCCATCGGAGCCAGGGCGGCGCGTGCGCGCGGTGCCGGGGGCGGGCCTCAATGTGCCGATCTGGATCCTGGGCTCCAGCCTCTTCGGCGCACAGCTTGCGGCCGCGCTCGGGCTGCCCTACGGCTTCGCGTCACACTTCGCGCCCGCCGCGCTGATGCAGGCGATCGAGGTCTACCACGAGCAGTTCCGCCCCTCGGAACAGTGCGATGCGCCATACGTGATGGCGGGCTTCAACGTGTTCGCCGCCGATAGCGACGAGGAGGCGGCTTACGTGCGGAGTTCGGCCCAACAATCGGTACTCAACCTGCACCGGGGCGTGCCGGGCCCCCTGCCCCGCCCGGTGCGAGACTTAGAGGCCGGCCTGGATGCGCAGGAACAGTCCATCCTGAAACGCTGGTTCACCTGTTCGGCCTCGGGCACGCCCGAACTTGTGGCGGAGCGCCTCGCGACGTTCGCGGAGCACACCGGCGTCGACGAGATCATGGTGACGTCCAACATCCACGACCACGCCGCCCGGCTGCGCTCCTACGAGATCACCGCCGAGGCGAGCGCCGCCCTGGCTTAGAGCGCAGGCGAAAGATCGTGCCCTTCCGCCGCGAGCCGCTTACCGAGCGCGGCGATGTGGCCGGGCCCGATCTCGCAGCAGCCGCCGACGATGGCGGCGCCCGAGGCGACCCAGCCCATCGCGTGGCCCGCATAGGTTGCCGGATCCAGGTCCTCGCGGGCCTCCAGCACGTCGACCGTGCCGCCCGGCTGCAGGGCGCCGATGGAGACGAAACCGTTAGCGTAGGCGCCGAAGGGAACGCCGATTTCGGCCAGCAGGGGCATGGCGGTGGCGACCGCCTCGGGGCTGGAGCAATTGATCAGCACCGCCTGGGCGCCCGCAGCCACGGCGGCTTGCGCGCCCGCGGCAACGCCCTCGCCCGAGCGCAGCACCGCGCCGTCGGCATCGTTGACCGAGAGCGCGGTCCAGACCGGTTGGCCGCTCTCGCGGGCCGCCGTGGTCGCCGCGCGCGCCTCCGCCGCCGACAGCATGGTCTCGCACAGGAAGAGATCCACACCATCCGCCTGCACCGCAACGATCCTGCGGTAGTGCGCGAGGCACTCGTCTTCGGGCGGAGTCAGGTCGGGCCTGTAGCTGCCGACCAGCGGCGGCAGACAGCCGGCGATCCTGACTGGCTCACCGCTCCTCTCGCGTGCGGCCTCGGCTGCGCCGAGCGCCGCGTCGTGCAAGGCCTCGAACATGTCGGCGATACCCTCTCGGTCGAGCCTCGGGGGCGTCGCCGTGTAGGTGTTCACCGTGATGATCCGCGCGCCGGCCTCGATGAAGTCGAGATGCACGGCCTCGACCAGCTCCGGCTCGTCCATCATCACCTGGACGGACCAGAGCGGCGCCGCCGGCCGCGTGCTCCGGCGATAGAGCTCCTGCCCGACACCACCATCGAGGAGCACGATCGTCTTGCGCCGCGCCGCCGAGGTTTCCGTCATGACCCAACTTCCCTTACGAGCCCAAAGCCCAAGCGGCGCGATGATAGCCACGGGCAACACGTGGAAACAGACCCGCGCCATCCGGTCGGCCGTTGGCCGCAGTCCCCATCGCGTGCAAGACTCCGCGCCTCGCCATCTGCCCCCTCCACGTCACCGAGTGAGAACCATGGACTCGTTGAACAGCCGCTTCACCGTGCGCAAAGAGGATTTCGACCGGCCGGTGCTGGTGACCGGCTCCAGCGGATGCATCGGGAGCTGGGCGCTCGCGATTCTCGTGCGCGCCGGCGTGCCCGCCGTCTCCTTCGACCTCGATTCGAGCCGCCGCCGGCCTCGCCTCTTGATGTCGGAGGAAGAGCTTGCGCACGTGACCTGGATGGAGGGGGACATCGCCGATGCCGAGGCTGTCGACCGGGTGGTGGCGGAGCACGGGATCGGGGCGATCCTCCACCTCGCGGCCCTGCAGGTGCCCTTCTGCAAGGCGGACCCCGTTGCGGGCGCCCGCGTCAACGTGGTCGGCACGGTCGCGGTGTTCGAGGCGGCCCGCAGCCACGGCCTGCGCCGCCTCGCCTACGCGAGCTCCATAGCCGCCCACGGCGCGCCGGCGGAGAGCGGCTACGCCTCCACGCTCTACGGCGCCTACAAGGCCTGCGACGAAGCGATCGCCCGGACCTATTGGCAGGACTGGGAGGTGCCGAGCATCGGGCTCCGCCCCGGCATCGTCTACGGCGTCGGCCGCGACCAGGGCATGACGTCGAAGACCACGGTCGCGATCCTGGCGGCGGCGGCCGGGCGCGACTACGAAGTGCCCTTCACCGGCGCCATCTCATATCTCTACGCGGGCGAGGTCGCGGCGGCATTCCTCCAGGCCCTCGCGCGCGACGGCGATGGCGCACCCGCCTTCGACATCAACGGAACCGTCACTCCGATCGATGACGGGCTTGAGGCGATCCGCCGGCTTGCTCCCGGCGCGCGGGTGCGGGCGAGCGGCGACCCCCTGCCCTTCCCCATGGAGGACCAGGACGCGCTGCTCCGCGCGCACATCGGCGACTACGGCACGATCTCGCTGGAGGACGGCACGGCCGAGACGTTCCAGGCGTTCCAGATATTGCTCCAGGACGGGCGCGTGTCTGCCGACGTCTGACGGCGCCGCCCCTTACAAGTCGAGGGCGGTCACCCGGTCGGCGTGAGTCTGGATGAAGGCGAGGCGGGATTCGGGGCGGCGGCCCATGAGCTCCTCGACCCGGCGCGCCGTGGCCGTGCCTGCGTCATCGGCGACCTCGACGCGCAGCAGCGTGCGCCGCGCGGGGTCCATGGTGGTTTCCTTGAGCTGGGCCGGCGGCATCTCGCCGAGCCCCTTGAAGCGGCTGATCTCGACCTTGCCGGCGCCGGCGAAGTCGCTGGCGAGTAGCCGGTCACGGTCGGCGTCATCGCGCGCGTAGCGGGTGGTGCCACCCCGCGCGAGCCGGTAGAGCGGCGGCTGCGCCAGGAACAGATGACCCTCGTCGATGAGGCCCGGCATCTGCCGGTAGAAGAACGTCATCAGCAGTGCGGCAATGTGGGCGCCGTCCACGTCCGCATCGGTCATGATGACGACGCGCTCGTAGCGCAGCGCGCCCGCGTCGAAGCGCGCGCCGGTGCCGCAGCCCAGAGCCTGGACCAGATCGTCGAGCTCCTTGTTGCCGCGCAGCTTGTCGGCGCTGGCGCTCGCCACATTGAGAATCTTGCCGCGTAGGGGCAGCACGGCCTGGGTCTCGCGGTTGCGCGCCTGCTTGGCGGAACCGCCGGCCGAATCGCCCTCGACCAGGAAGATTTCGGTGCCGTCCGCCGCCTCGCGCGCACAATCGGCGAGCTTGCCCGGCAGCCGGGTCTTGCGGGCCGCACGCTTGCGAGCGACCTCGCGGTCCTTCCTGCGCCGGAGCCGCTCCTCGGCGCGCTCGACCACGCGCTCGAGCAGCAGGTTAGCGGCGGCTGGGTCGGCCGAGAGCCAGTGGTCGAAGTGATCGCTTAGGGCGTTCTCAACCAGGCGGCCGGCTTCGGGCGAGGCGAGGCGTTCCTTGGTCTGCCCCTGGAACTGCGGGTCGCGCAGGAAGACCGAGAGCAGCGCGCAGGCACCGCCAGTCACGTCGTCCGACGTGAGATGGGCTGCGCGCTTGTTGCTCACGAGCGCGCCGTAAGCCTTCAGCCCGCGCACGATGGCCGTGCGCATGCCGGCCTCGTGGCTGCCGCCCCGGCTGGTGGGCACGGTGTTGCAGTGTGAAGCGACGAAGCCTTCCTCGTCCTCCGGCCAGGCCAGCGCCCACTCGACCCGCCCGGCTTCACCGTTGAGCGAGCCCTGGCCCGCGAAGGGCGCGGGCGTCAGCGTGTGGCGCTTGCCGAGGGTGGCGTTCAGGTAATCCACCAGACCGCCCGGATAGTGCAGCACCGCCGCCTCCGGCACCGCGCCGGCATCGGTGAGCAGCGCTGCATCGCAGGACCAGCGGATCTCGACCCCGCGGTAGAGGTACGCGCGCGTCCGCGCCATCTCGAAGAGCGGCCCCGGTCCGAAGCGGATAGCATCACCGAAGATTTCGGGGTCGGGGTGAAAGCGCACCAGCGTGCCGCGCCGGTTGGTGACGGGGCCTGCGTCCTCCAGCGGGCCACTCGGCAGGCCCCGCGCGTAGGACTGCCGCCACAGCCGCTTGTCCCGCGCGACCTCGACCGTCAGCCGCTCTGAGAGCGCGTTGACCACGGAAAGCCCGACCCCGTGCAGTCCGCCCGAGGTCGCGTACACCTTGTCGCCGAACTTGCCGCCGGAGTGCAGCGTGGTGAGGATCACCTGCAGCGCCGAGACGTTCTCGTACCTGGGGTGCGGATCGACGGGGATGCCCCGGCCGTTGTCCTTGACCGAGGCCGAGCCGTCGCCGTGGAGCGCGATCTCGATCCGGCTGGCGTGGCCAGCGATGGCCTCGTCCATCGCATTGTCGATGAGCTCGGCCAGCAGATGGTGCAGCGCCCGCTGATCGGTGCCGCCCACGTACATGCCGGGCCGGCGGCGCACCGGCTCCAGCCCCTCCAGAATCTCGATGTCGTGCGCAGTGTAGTCGCCGTTGGCGGGCGGCGCGGGCTGGGCCTTGGGCGCCCTTGCCTTGGACTGCCGGCCGGCAGCGCGCGGCGCCTTCCGCGCAGCCTTGCGCTGAGCCTTCTGCTTCTTGGCGGAAGCGCTCTCGTCGAGCCCTGCGAAGAGATCGAGGTTATCGGCCATGGAACGGTGCAGCGATCAAATAGTGACGCCGGAACATACTATAGGGAGCGGCCGCCCGCCTGCCAACGATCGCACGACATGTTGTGCGTAACCGGCAACTTTCTACCACAGATTGGGTGCTTGCGGGGCCGGCGACCGGGCCCAATTGTCGAGGGATGCGCCTCTGGAGCCTTCATCCGAGTTACCTCGACGGCAAGGGGCTGGTTGCGCTCTGGCGGGAAGGGCTGCTCGCCCAGGCCGTGCTCAAGGGCCAGACCAAGGGGTACCGGAACCATCCCCAGCTGCAACGCTTCCGCGCGCAGCCGTCGCCCGTCTTCGCCATTGCCGCCTACCTGCGCGCCGTGCACACGGAGGCGATCGCGCGGGACTATCGTTTCGACGCCAGCAAGATCGCGCCCGGCGGGACGACGCCCCTGATCGACGTGCCGCAAGGTCAGTTCGACTTCGAGTGGCGCCACTTGATCGCGAAGCTGGAGGCACGGGCGCCCGCTTGGCGCGAGGCGCTAGGCACGCCCCACCCACTGGCGCCGCACCCGCTCTTCCGGACGATCCCCGGCGGTATTGCGGACTGGGAACGGCTCTAGCCCAAGTCCCCTCACCCGCCGCCGTCCCCGAGTCCCTCCTTCGTCTCGGCCAGCACCTGATCCACTACGCGGTGCAAGGCCTCCGCCTCGCTGTCGCCCTCGAGGCGGCGCAGGCGGTAGAGATCGATCTGGCGGTCGGCACCGGTCCCGTCTCTGACGATGGTGAGCGCGCGGCGCACCTCCGACTCGCAGCCGAGCGCGCGGGCGTCGTCCGCGAGCGTCTCCACCAGAGCCACCGCATAGTCGTCGATGTCGATCCGTCCGCTGCCGGAGGCCCGGTCGCCGAAGAAGGCGAGCACGCCGTAGCGCTGGGCGATCCAGCGATCCTGGAATATGAGCTCGGTGTGCGGCTCGGGCGGCAGCGCGCCGTCACGGTCGTGCCGCAGGAGCCAGCGGATGAGAGAGGCGTAGAGCGCCGCGATGCTCACCGCGTCCTCGAGGTGCGTGCACACGTCGCAGATGCGCAGCTCGATGGTGGGGAACGCGCTGGCGGGGCGAATGTCCCACCAGAGCTCTCTGGCATCGCCGATGTAGTCCATGCGCAGATACTTGGCGACGAGCCGTTCGTACTCGGCCCGCGAGTGCAGCGGGCTGGGCAGGCCGGTGCGCGGCAGGGCGCCCATCACGGTCAGCCGAAAGGACTTGAACCCGGTCTCGTGCCCGCCGTTGAACGGCGAGGAGGCGGAGAGCGCATGGAGAAACGGCAGATAGCGCCTGAGCGCCGTCATCACCCGGATGCGCGAGTCTTCATCGCCGAAGCCCGCGTGTATGTGCATGCCGCCGACGAGGGCGCGGCGCACGCTCTCCTGATAGGTGGAGGCGAACCGCCTGTAGCGCTCGCCGGGCGTGGGCGCCTGCTCCCGCCATGAGGCGAAGGGATGGGTCGAAGCAGCCATCACCCGCGCGCCGTGGGCTTCTGCCGCCTCGACGACGAGCTGCCGGGTCTCGCTCAGCGCCTCGCGCACGTCCGCCACCGAGCCGCACACCCGCGTGTTGGTCTCGATCTGGGAGCGAAGGAACTCGTGGACGACCTTGTGCGGCCCGCCGCTCCGCTCGCAGGCCTCGAAGATGCCCTCGTCCGGATCGGCAACGAGGTCGCGGGACTCAGGATCGACGAGAAAAAACTCCTCCTCGACCCCGAGGGTGATGGCAAGGTCTTGAGCTTCCGGGGGTTCTGTCATGCTCCACTCCCGGCGGCCGCGCAGCCCCAAATCGTCCGTGGCTGCGGCAGCCCGTTCCGGCGACACGATTCGCTGGTCACGATTCTACGAGTGGTATGGGTGAATTTGAAAGCGGACAAGTCAGGCGCGTCCAAAAAGTTCGCGCCATTTGTGCCAAGACCTATCTTTTTATGAACTCGCGAGAAGAAGGCTTTTCAGTGCAACAAAATCCGTCCACTAAAGCCTGTCGAACTCGTCGTAACTCATCGAATCTGCCCGCGCGTTGCCATCTTCCGCGCTCTGCAACGAGAGAGTCCAAACCACGGCGCGGTGGCCGTAGTCGATGCGGTTCGGGAATTTTCGAGCAGTACCGCGCTGAGAGAACGAATCGCAGCCACGGCTGAAATTGGAGCCTGTCGCGAAGACGATTTCATAGGAACCGGTCGGTAATCCTATCACCGAGGCCGTTTGTTTCGCCGCGACAAACAGGGAAATCACCGCGTTATCCTGTTCGCGAACCAGCTTCACGTAGGCATTGTCTTCCAGACCGTTCTCGACCGTAAATGAGCTGATCGTGTGAAGATCAATATCCCTCCTTAAGACATCATTGTGGGTTGCACGATCGCCCGCGCGCTGCTCACAGTAGGCGAAGCGGCCGTCGGTCCCGGTACCGCGGCCCAGGAGACCGCCCAGAACCCATCCGGCTGCCGGCGCCTGTCCCGGCGCAGCGGTGGGCCACTCAACCTCGCGCCAGGGTCCCTCCTCCCGGCCGGTGGCAACGAGATCGCCCCATTGTGCAACGCGGCCGAGTTCCTCGGCGGCATGTTCCGGCATCGCAAGCACGCGGGCAACATGCTCCTTGACGTGAACGCGTCGGTTCTCTCGTTCGGCACGGGCGTCCATGACCCGCGCGGCGCCCTGCTCTCTGAGAGAGAGACGCTTGGCAGGCGTCAACTCATCTTCGACTGCGGACTTGTCCCCCTCGCTATATTTCCTGTCCGAGCAGTGCTCCTGATAGGCCCTGGACCGCACATTATAGTTTTCGACTTCCCAGATTAGCCGCGCATCAAGTTCCTCGATTTCTCCATCCAGTCTGACGGACTCGAAGATGCACCAGCGAAGCTCGCTCTGCGTCAACTGTTCGTCGGCGTCCGGGGTCATTTCCGCGACTTCGGCATCCACTTCGGTGGTACTGGCGAGCGCAAAAGTCGTCGCGCCAACCATTGCCAAAGCAAAGGCGCCGGCAATTGTTAACCATCCAACTATTTTACAGGTATTTGGGGTCGCCACCATGAGTTCCGCCCTCACACAATGAGAGTCGTGAACGTTCTTGGATGACAGCGCAATAGAGCGAAGAGAGTGGCGTCGCTTCGCTTTTCCATTGATCCACTATAGCCGAACTTAGCCAGCCGGTCGAATCGCCGCGCGCAGCGCGTAAGCCGTTGGCGCAGCGTCCGTAATTTGGACGATGGACGGGTACACCCATGGCATCGCGCCCGCGCCGCCGCGCGGGTGGGGTCGCGGCTGGCGTTATCAGCTAGTATGGGCGGAGACACGACTGCCAAGAGGAACCATTGCAGCACCAGACCGAACTCCGCCTCGCCGCCGAAGCGCTCGACCGGATCGACCGACGCGCCTTGCCCGAGGCCGAGACTTCCATGGCCGTGGACGGCAGGCGCTACACCTGTCGGGCGGCGCTCGCGGACGAGATCGAGAAGATTTTCCGCGGCCACCCGCTGCCCGTCGCCTTCGGCTGCGAGGTCGCTGAGCCCGGCGACTACCTCACGCTCGACATCGCCGGCGTGCCGGTCATGCTGATCCGCGACGACGAGGGCACGGTACGCGGGCTGCTGAACACCTGCCGGCACCGCGGCGCCCGCCTGCTCGACGGCGCGGGTCAAGTGAGCAAGAACTTCGTCTGCCCCTACCATAACTGGACCTACGATCGCTGCGGCGTGCTCACGGCGCAGCCGGGGGCCGAGCACTTCCCCGATGTCGTCGTCGGCGAGACGGGCCTGGTGCGCTTCCCCACCGAGGAACGCGACGGCTTCGTCTGGCTGCTGCTGGACCCCGCCGGCAGGCTCGATCTCGACGAAGCCCTCGGGGATTTCGGTGCCGAGCTCGCGGCCTTCGGGCTGGCCGACTACCGCCACCGCGGCAGTCACGTCTGGACCAAGCGGATGAACTGGAAGCTCGGGGTCGATACCTTCCTCGAGTATTACCACGTGCCCATCCTGCACCGCGCCTCCATCGGCAAGACGCTGTTCGGCACGGTCTTCCTCTACGAGGCTTGCGGCCGGCACGCCCGGCTGGTGGCGCCCCGCCGCAGCATCATGGATCAGCGGGACGACGACCCGGAGACGTGGCGCGTGGTGCCGCACTCGACCATCGTCTATCGCCTCTTCCCCAATGCGGTGTTCATCAGCCAGGGGCCGCACGTGGAGTTGGCGCGCTTCTTCCCCGACCCCGAACGGCCCGATACCACGGTGTGCCGCTTCAGCTTCGCCTCACCCGCCGACGACCGCTCCAATCGCGATTGGGAGGAGATGATGCGGCTCGCGCTCGGTGTGCTGGACAACGAGGACTTCGCCGTGATGGAGGGCGTGCAGGCGAACCTTGCCGCCGGCATCCAGCGCGAGATCGTGTTCGGGCGGAACGAGATCGGGCTGCATAATTTCCACCAGGAGCGTGACGCCGCGCTCACCGGCTGAGCAGGCGCTTGGAGCAGGAAACATGGGCAAGACCTATCTCTTCACCGTCGGCCCCTCGACCCCGCCGGCAATGACCATCGACCCCGGCACGGAGATCGAGGTCACGGTGGACGGCGCCTTCGACGACATCGAGGACATCACCGAGGTGCCGACGCCGTTCACCCCGGCCTCCGAAGGGCATCCGCTCGCGCCGGTGACCGGGCCGATCGCGGTGCGCGGCGCGCGGCCGGGCGATTCGGTGGCGATCGACCTGCTCTCGATCGAGCCCTTCGGCGAAGGCGCCAACGCGGTGCTGCGCGATTTCGGCGTGCTCAAGGAGGAGTTCGAGGAGCCCGCCATCGTCGCCTGCCCGATCCGTGACGGTCAGGCCTGGTTCGGCGATCGAGTGGCGATCCCGCTCGCGCCCAATCTCGGCACGCTGTCGACCATGCCGCCCGAGGGCTACCGCCCCTCCCACGCCGGGCCCTACGGCGGCGACTTCGACCAGCGCGACGTGGGCGTCGGCGCGCGGGTTCACCTGCCGGTCATGGTCGACGACGCGCTGATCTTCATGGCCGACCCCCATGCCGCAATCAGCGACGGCATCATCAGCGGCACCGGCGTCGAGTGTTCGGCGCGGGTGCGGGCGCGGATCGACTTGAACAAGGCGAGCCCGGTGGAGCGGCCGATCTTCGAGCATAACGGCACGGTGCAGATCGTGGGCTACGGCCCCTCGGTGGAAGCCGCGACCGAGGATGCGTCGGACGCCGCCGTCGGCCTGGTCGCGCGCTGGACCGGGCTCTCGCGGCGCGAGGCCTACATGCTGCTCGGCATCGTAGGCGAGCTCCGCATCGGCACCTCGCCCCGGCCGACCATGGCGGCACGGCTGATCGTGGACAAAGGGGTGCTCGCGTCCGCGGGCTGGGACGGAGCGATCGTGCCGGCGGCTTGACGACCGAAGTCGTAACGGCGCCAAGCCGTTTGAGGTGGATTGTCGCAAAAGCGACAGATTAGTTTTCTATGCGGCCTATTCCGGCCTATTCCAGCCCAAAGTGGCCCAAGGTGGCTCAAGGTGGACCAAATCCGGTGATCCGCGGCGAACCAAAGCGGCGGCCGTCCCTCGTTGCGACGCCGACAACGGTACGGGCGCCTTGAACCTCCTTCCGCCTGTTGCGGCCCGCTCGCTTTCGCGCCGAACGATCTTGTCTCGCATGGCGTGACAATGGCGCACCCGCCGCGCGCCGTGCACCGCACCATGGTCCGGGGCCTCGGACGGGGAGAGGCGTAGAGCGTGTCCATCTTTGGCGGACACGCGACAGGCCGCGAATGCGGCCCACCGCTCCGGCGGCGCGCCCGCGCAGGCGCCGGCCGTAGGCCGGCTGCCGTGAGCGAAAAAATGCCAGAGCGTTTCCGTGCAAACCGGAAACGCTCAAGAGAGGAAGTAGGGCGTCATTCCCTGCTGGTTCTCGTCCACGATCAGGCGGCGGCCGGGTGGCGGGAAGGCGCGCGCCGTGCAGTCGGCACGGTCGCAGAGGCGGCAGTTGATCCCGATAGGAACCGCCCCCGCAGGCCGCTCAAGGTCGAGGCCCGCGCCGTAGACCAGGCGGTTCGCGTGAGAGAGCGGGCAGCCGATGGCGACCACCAGTTGCTGGCCCGGCAGCGCGTGTCCGGCGCCCGGTCGCGAGACCGCACGGGCGATGGTGAGGAAGCGCGCGCCGTCCGGCATCTCGACCAGGTCGACGCGGTTCTGCCACTGAGATTGAAAGGCGCGGTGCACGCCCCAGCGCGGGCAGAGGCCGCCGAAGCGGGCGAAGCGGAAGCCGCCGGCGTCGAAGCGGCGCAGCACGTTGCCTGCGCAGTCGAGATGGACGAGGAAGAACGGCACGCCCTTGGCCCCCGGCCGCTGCAGGGTGACGAGCCGATGGCAGACATGCTCGAACGACGCACCGAAACGCCGGCCCAGGAGATCGATGTCGTACTCGAGCGTTTCGGCAGCCTCGTGGAAGCGCTCGTAGGGCATAACACAGGCGGCGGCGAAATAGCCTGCCAACTCGATGACGAGGAGGTGGCGCGCCTCTCCCCGAAGATCCGCTTCGCCGGCGATGTTGTCGAAAAGCTCGCGCCAGCCGAGCACTGCAGCTTGAAAGGCTAGTTGGAGGACGCGTTCCTCCGGCGCCAGCGCGTCGGAAAGCAGCACGCGCCGGCCGTGGCGGTCGTAGCGCCGGACCAGGTCGTGCATGACGTGCGCGGGCATGATGCGGACCTTGAGGCCGTGGGCGTCCGTGAGGACGGCCCGCAATCCCTCGTAGAGGCCATCGGCATCGAGGCCCGCGTCGGCCCAGAGCTGCTCGGCCGCCTCCTCCAGCTCGGGGAAATAGCCGGATCGGGCCTGGATGAAGTCATGCACCGCGTCGCTGGGGATCCCGGCAGCTCCAGCCAACGGAGCCGGCGGACCTTCCGTCGCAGCATCGCCGAGACCCTCTGCAATGTTCGCCGTGTTCTCCAGCAGGTCGCGGTAGGCACCGAACAGACGGATGACCGCGTCGCCCAGCGCCGGGCTCGCCTGGGCCGCGTCGCGGATGTCCTGGTCGCTCACCTGGCTGCGCGCGAACAGCGGGTCGCCGAACACCTCCCTGAGCTGAGCGGTCACCCGCCCCTCGTCGTCCTCTGCGAAGCGCTGAAGGTCAATGTCGAAGGCCTGGCCGAGCTTGAGCAGGAAGGGAACCGTCACCGGGCGCTGGCTGCGCTCGATCAAATTGAGATAACTCGTAGAGATTCCGAGTTGCGCTGCCATGCGCGCCTGGGTCAGCCCGCGCTCCCGGCGGAGCCGGCGCACCCTCTGGCCTGCCATCACCTTGCCTTGCATGGCCTTCTCCGTATTGTAGCGGCGGTCGCGCCCCCCGCGCGGCCACGCAATTTTACTGAATTCACATTACTACAATAATTCACATACTAAATGTGAATGAAATACACGTTTTTTTACAACAAGTTATAGACATTTCCACTGCATCGCGCGACATTCATGCCGTATTGCGATGCAACATGCAAGGAGTCGCTCGCAATGCCGGAGAGCCGTAGCGGGGACGCAGACGCGCCCATGAAGACCGGAATCGAAATTGATGGGCCCGCCGCCCCCGGCCTCGCCGAAATCCTGACCGACGAGGCCTGCGCCTTCGTCGCCATGCTGGAGCGCCGCTTCGGCGACGAGCGGCGGCGTCTCCTCGAGGCCCGCGCAGCGTTCCAGGCGCGCATCGACGCCGGCGAGAACCCGGCCTTCCGGCCCGACACCAAGGCGATCCGCGAGGGCGACTGGACCATCGCGGGCACACCGGCCGATCTCGCCGACCGGCGGGTGGAGATCACCGGCCCAGTCGATCGCAAGATGATCATCAACGCGCTTAACTGCGGCGCGTCCTGCTTCATGGCCGATTTCGAGGACGCCGCATCGCCGACGTGGCAGGCGATGATCGCGGGCCAGATCAACCTGCGCGATGCGGCGCGCCGCACCATCGCCATGACCGATCCCAGCTCCGGCAAGTCCTATGCGTTGGGCGACGAGACCGCGACGCTGATCGTCCGCCCGCGCGGCTGGCATCTGGAGGAGGCGCACCTCGTCGTCGACGGCCGCCCGGCCTCCGCCAGCCTGTTCGATTTCGGGCTCTACTTCTTCCACAACGCGGTGGAACTCAGCGCCAACGGCACGGGCCCCTACTTCTACCTGCCCAAGCTGGAGCACTACGAAGAGGCGGCGCTCTGGAACGCCGTCTTTGTCGCGGCTCAGGAGGAACTCGGGCTCCCCGTCGGCACGATCAAGGCCACGGTGCTGATCGAGACCATCACCGCAGCGTTCGAGATGGACGAGATCCTGCACGCGCTGAAGGACCACGTCGTCGGCCTCAACTGCGGCCGCTGGGACTACATCTTCAGCGTCATCAAGACCTTCCGAAACCGTCCCGACTGGGTGCTGCCGGATCGCGGCCTGGTCACCATGACCCAGCCCTTCATGCGCGCCTACAGCCGGCTCCTGATCAAGACCTGTCATCGGCGCGGTGCGCATGCGATGGGCGGCATGGCGGCGCAGATCCCCATCAAGGGCGACGATGCGGCCAACGAAGAGGCCTTCGGCAAGGTCCGCGCGGACAAGGAGCGCGAGGCCGGCGATGGCCACGACGGCACCTGGATCGCCCATCCGGGGCTCGTGCCGGTCGCGCGCGAGGTCTTCGACCGGTTGATGCCGGAGGCCAATCAGGTATCGCGGCAGCTCGGCAACGTGACCGTGACCGAGGCCGATCTGCTCGCGGTCCCTAAAGGCGAACTCACCGAAGAGGGGCTGCGCAACAACATCCGCGTCGCCATCCAGTACATCGAGGCGTGGCTCGCCGGCCGCGGCGCTGTGCCCCTCTACAACCTTATGGAAGATGCGGCCACCGCCGAGATCAGCCGTGCCCAGCTCTGGCAGTGCCTGCGCCACGGCGCGCGCCTTGAGAACGGCCGCGCGGTCGACTGGGCGCTGGTGGACCGGCTGGTCGCCGAGGAGGTCGCAGCCCTCAGAGATGTGCTCGGCGAGGCCCGTTACGAGGAAGGGCACTTCGACGATGCGGTCGCCCTCTTCACCCAGGTCGGGACGGGAAACGGCTTCCCCGAATTCCTGACGCTCCCTGCTTACAGAGTTCTTAACACCATCCATGACGGCGAGAACGCCGATTGAGGAGGATGAGATGAGTGCGAGATCGATGGAGTCCCTGGTCAATGACGCCCCTGACGGACGCTTCGCAGGCATTCGCCGCGATTACGGCGTCGACCAGGTGGTAGCGCTGCGCGGGACTTTGCCGGTCCGCTATTCACTCGCCGAGCACGCCGCCAACCGGCTCTGGCACCTGCTCGCCACCGAGGACTACGTCCACGCGCTGGGCGCGATGACCGGCGGCCAGGCCGTGCAGATGGTGCGCGCGGGCCTCAAGGCGATCTACCTCTCGGGCTGGCAGGTGGCGGCAGACGCCAACGGCGCTGGCCAGACCTACCCCGACCAGAGCCTCTATCCGGCCGACAGCGGGCCGGCGCTGGCCAAGCGCATCAACCGCGCGCTGCAACGCGCCGACCAGATCGACAGCGTCGACGGCTTCGGCAACACGGACTGGTTCGCACCGATCGTCGCGGACGCCGAGGCCGGCTTCGGTGGGCCCCTCAACGCCTTCGAAATCGCGAGAGCCTACATCGAAGCCGGCGTCGGCGGCATTCACTTCGAGGACCAGCTCGCGTCCGAGAAGAAGTGCGGCCACATGGGCGGCAAGGTGCTGATCCCGACCCAGGCTCACATCCGCAACCTCAGCGCGGCGCGGCTCGCGGCTGATGTCAGTGGCACGGCGACCGTGATCGTCGCGCGCACGGACGCGGACAGCGCCAAGCTCATTACCAGTGACATCGACGAGCGCGACCGCCCCTTTATCACCGGCGAGCGCACGCCGGAGGGCTTCCACCGCCTGCGCGACGGCGAAGGCATGGCGCGCTGCATTGACCGCGGCCTCGCCTTCGCGCCCTACGCCGATCTGCTGTGGATGGAGACCTCGACCCCCGATCTCGCCCAGGCGCGGACCTTCGCCGAAGCCATCCACCGGCACTTCCCGGACAAGATGCTCGCCTACAACTGCTCGCCCTCGTTCAACTGGCGCGGCAACATCGACGAGCGGACAATCGGCCGCTTCCAGCGCGAGCTCGGCGCCATGGGCTACAAGTTCCAGTTCGTCACGCTCGCGGGCTTCCACAGCCTGAACCACGGCATGTTCGAGCTGGCGCGGGGCTACCGCGATCGCGGCATGGCAGCCTACACCGTGCTGCAGGAGGCGGAGTTCGCGTCCGAGGCCATGGGCTACACGGCGACCCGGCACCAGCACGAGGTGGGCGCGGCCTACTTCGACGCCGTGAGCATGGCGATTTCAGGCGGGGCGGCTTCGACCGCCGCGATGGCGGGCTCGACCGAGACGGATCAGTTCACGGAGCAAGTCGCGAGCGCCGCCGCTTAGCGCACGCCCTCCGCGGGCGTTCTACTTACGCGGCGGCGCTGGGGCCGGGCTGCGGACCGCGCAGCAGGCGGCCGGGAAGCGCGCCGGTCGCCTCGCCGTCGCGATAGACCGGGGCGCCTGAGACCACGGTCGCCACGTAGCCTTCGGCCCGCTGGATCAGCCGCCGCCCGCCGGCCGGCAGGTCGTAGACCGGCTCCGGGCAGTGCAGCGTGAGCCGGTCGTAGTCGATCACGTTGAGATCGGCCTTGTAGCCCGGCTGCAGCAGCCCGCGGTCTTCGAGACCCAGCGCTAGCGCGTTGTCGCGGGTCATGCGCTTGACCGCCCAGGGGAGCGACATCCGCTCGCCCACAGTCCGGTCACGCACCCAGTGGATCAGCATGTAGCTGAACGCGCTCGCATCGCACAGCATGCCCACGTGGGCACCGCCGTCGCCGAGGCTCACCAGCGTGTTCGGGTGCCGCAGCATCTCTCCCACCGCGTCGAGCGAGCCTTCCGAGTAGTTGCTGACCGGGCGATAGAGCATCGCCTTGCCGTCCCGCTCCAGCAGATAGTCGTAGGCGACATCCTCGGGCGTCTTCCCTTCGCGCTCGGCGATGGCGGTGACGCTCTGCTCGTGGGACGGCTCGTAGTTCGGCGGCGTGCCGAGCGGATAGAGCCGGTCCCAGCTGGAGACGCGACGGGCGAGGGACGCGTTCGCGCATTCCTCGGCGAAGAGGCGGGCACGGAACGCCGGCTGCCGCAGGGTCTTCAGCTTCTCCGCGAGCGGCAGGTGGGCGATTGCCTCCCAGCTCGGCCGCCCGGAGAACGGATTAATGGAAATCTCGAAGCCGAGCAGGACACCGGTCGCGCGCGTGAGCGTCTGGCCGATGATCGGAAGGCCGTCGCGGTTCGCCTGGGCGATATGGTCGAGAATGCGGCGCCAGCCGTCGGGCGCGCGGTCGACCTGCAGGATCGTGATCGCGAGCGGCCGACGGCAGCGCTCGACCACGCGGCGCAGCATGGCGAACTCCTCGTCGAGGTCGACGAAATCGGAGATCACCTGCAACCAGCCGGCGCCGACGCTCCCCATGGCAGCGCCGATGGCCGTGAGCTCGTCCTCGGCCGCGGTCAGCGTGGGGATCGGCCGGCCGTCCAGCGTCTTGTGATTGAGTGTGCGCGAGGTGGAGAAGCCCAAAGCGCCAGCGCGGATACCCGCCGCCGCGAGTTCGGCCATCGCCGCGTTGTCCTCAGCCGTCGCGGGCTCGCGCTCGACGCCCCGCTGGCCCATGACGAAGACCCGCACGGGCGAATGCGGCACCTGCGCCGCGATGTCGAGGTCGTAGGGCCTCGCGTCGAGCGCATCCATGAACTGCTCGAAGCTCTGCCACGTCCAGGGCAGCCCCTCGTCTAGCACCGCGCCGGGAATGTCCTCGACGCCTTCCATGAACTCCACCAGCGTGTCCCGCTGGTCGGGCCGGCAGGGCGCAAAGCCGACGCCGCAATTGCCCATCATCGCCGTCGTGACGCCGTTCCACGACGACGGCGTGATCTGGCTGCTCCAGGTGGCCTGCGCGTCGTAGTGGGTGTGGGGGTCGATGAAACCCGGCGTGACGATCTTGCCGCGGGCGTCGACCTCCTCGTCGCCAGCAGCGAGATTGGGTCCGACCGCCGCCACCAGCCCGTCGGCAATCCCGACGTCCGCGTCGCGGGGCTCGCCGCCCGAGCCGTCGACAACCGTACCGCCGCGGATCACCAGCGCGTAAGGCCTGCTCATCGTCGCCCCCTTCGCATACCTGGAGAGCGGTCCATTAGAAAGAAATCCGGCGCGGCCGCAAGGGCGGAATGAATGGGAACGCGCCGGTTGCGTCCCCGCGAGCAGCCCGCGACACTCGGCAGACGTGGCGGAACCGACGGGAGGCGCACCCATGTTGACCAGCGAAGACCGCATGCTCACTACCCACGCGGGCAGCCTGCCCCGTCCGCCGGCCCTGGAGACGCTGCTCATCAAGCGAGAGCGGGGCGAGGCCATCGATCAGGGAGCCTTCGCGCAGGCGGTCGCCGATGGGATCGACTGGGTCGTCTCCAAGCAGATCGAGAGCGGCGTCGATATCGGCAACGACGGCGAGGAATCTCGCGTCGGCTTCCAGACCTACGCGCCTCAGCGCATGTCCGGCTTCGGCGGCGAATCCCAGCGCAAGATGCTCACCGACATGGTCAAGTTCCCCGGCTACGCGCAGATGTTCAGCGAGCGCACCTGGAGCCGGGACAAGGAGCGGCCGAAGGTCTGGAACGCGCCGCAGGCGCAGACCGCCGTCGAGTACGAGCCCGATCTCGCCGACGTGACCTTCGAGCTCGACCACTTCGCGGCGTCGCTGGAGCGGTCCGACGGGAGCTTCGCCGAGACCTTCCTGACCGCCGCCTCGCCCGGCATCGTATCGACCACCATGCTGCGCGCGGAGGACAATCCCGACTATCCGCGCGACGAGGACTACGTCATGGCGCTCGGCCACGAGCTCAAGAAGGAGTACGACGCGATCGTCGCCTCGGGCCATCTGTTGCAACTCGACGCCCCGGACCTCGCCATGGAGCGCCAGTTCATGTTCCAGGGCCGTCCGCTCGACGAGTTCTTGGAGCGGGTGGAACTGCACATCAGGGCGCTCAACGTGGCCGTCGCCGACATCCCGGCGGAGAAGGTCCGGCTCCACGTCTGCTTCGGCAACTGGGACGGCCCCCACATCGACGATTGCGACCTCGAACCGCTGCTGCCGCTGCTCTACGAGGCCAAGGTCGGCGCGCTCAGCATCGCCTGTTCCAACCCGCGCCATCAGCACGAGTGGAAGGTGCTCAAGGCGAACCCGCCGCCCGAGCCCATGATCCTGATCCCCGGCGTGATCGACGTGACCACCAACTATCTGGAGCACCCCGAGGTGGTAGCCGACCGCATCTGCCTCTACGCTGATGTGATGGGCGACAAGCGGCGCGTGATCGCCGGCACCGACTGTGGCTTCAGCACCTTCGCGAGCTACCAGTTCGTGGCCGACGACGTGGCCTGGGCCAAGCTCCGCATGCTCGCGGACGGCGCCGCCCTCGCCACCGAGCGGCTGTGGGGTTAGCGTGCTCTTTCTACCTTCGTCACAAACTAGTTTTCCTTGCTACGATTCACGTGCAGACTATGGCTATTGAAACACCACATTCCCTAACGACCCCCAATTTATCTCGCCGCTTAGGGCTATATGCAAAGAAACATGTAGCTCGTACACTTTCATTTGCGCATTGTGTCCCTTCCAACTATTGCCTCATGCCTCAAAGAGAAAGATCGTAGAGACCTTACATGGCTGACACACCGTACTCGCCTGAATTCAGAAACTGGCTCTCCGCGGCTACGCACAGCGAGATGAGTGCAATCTTGGTTCGGTGCGTGCTGAGAGCTCTGCCTGGATGTGCCTCTCGCTCCGAACTTAATTCGGACGATGACCTTCAATCATTGCTTCGAATCACCCTCACCACCCTTGTTGCGGCAAAGCTTGGGAGACCCTTGCAACACAGTTTAGGCCTTAACGTGGAAGAAATAAACTACAACACTGGTCAACACAGTGCGGAATATGGAGATTTTCGCCGCGCCCTCAAAGGAATGCTAACTGTAACATCCTCATCACCTCCATATGACCAGACAAAAGTTCTTCACACAATTCACGCAACAGGCAATGTACTGGACTCTTTCGACAGTGGCGTAGGAGCCTTTGCTTTGCAAGCACGACAAATAGACTCAGACGTCGAGGCTGTTCGAACAATGGGACGTCGAGCTGAGGAACTACCGCTCTACCGCGACATACAGCCGATGGAACGTTTGGGTGAAGGAATTTCTAAATTACTATTTGAGATGAAACAGCCCCCATTTTCACCGTTTTGGTCTGAGTGGTATTCCGGCTTTCTGACTGGCAGGCCGATTAAGTGGAAGCTTCAAGAGGCAATCGCTTCAATTCCACCAAAAGAATGGCAACACGGTGCCGCCAATATTGCAGATAAAATAGAGGAACTCAACGCAGATTTTATCGCTGGAGAACTGCCTATAGTAGAAACAGTATCGTACAGCCAAGAAGTTGCAAAATTTCACTCTGCCCCCGTACCTATTACTAAACCAGACCTATTGGCTGCCACGCTTTCACAAGTCGACGATGCGGTCTTGGACGTTTTGAACGATCAAAGTAACGGGCTAAACGAGAGGTCGCGAGAAGTTCGTGTTATACGGCGGACATTATCAAAATACGGAAATGATCCCCAACGGATAGAAATGGATTTTACCGCAGTCCATGCCGCTATATCACGTCAAGTAATCTCGGAAGAGCTTCCACCTAGTGGTGAGAATATAGCTCTGAAAGATGCGCTAGAGGAGGGTGCATTAGCAATTCGAGCAACGCACGATAATATAGCCGAGAATAGACGGATACTAAGCGAACAGAAGCTGAAGGAGCTGTCTGCTGAACAACGAGCGAAGTTGCGCCAGGCCCGACCTGTATTGGAAGACATTTCGGAAGGAGTTATGGCTGAAGACTTCGCTGAAGATATCACTCATCTAGCGAGTCAAGTGGCGGAGAGTGCCGATGTTGAGCGCTATCCGTATCCTACGGCTCGAGATGCGAAATTTGGAGCGACCGAGGCGGCGGCAAGATTATTTAGTCGAGTGGCAAGAATCGGAGTATATCTGCGTCGTATTCCTAGCACCATCCGTGCTATAGAGAAAAATAGCGTTTACAGAGCTACGTCTATATTGGGGACCGTAGCAAACTTGATTAAGATGGTTATGAGTCTATTCTAGAACACTTGCCACATGGCAAGTGTGCGTCGATTTGGTCTTGATCGGATTGCGCGGTTAGTTGGCTTGAGTTGCAGGAGGGGGGCGCCGATGCGTTTGGCAGGCAAGCGTGCGCTGGTGACCGGCGGCGCCTCGGGCATCGGCGCCGCGACCGCCGAGCGCTTCGCAGCGGAAGGCGCGGCCGTCGCGATCGCGGATCTGAACGGCACCGGCGCGGAGAGGCACGCCGCGGCAATCTGCGACCGGGGAGGGACGGCGGTCGCCCTCGTCGCGGACGTGGGAGACGACGCCTCCGTCGCCGCCATGACGGAGCGCGCATGGGAGACGCTGGGCGGTGTCGACATCCTCGTGAACAACGCCGCGATTCCGACGATCGGCACCGTCGAGACCCTCGCCTCCGACGAATGGGATCGCGTCATCGACCTCGACCTGTCGAGTATCTACCGGGCCAGCCGGGCCATATGGCCCCGCTTCGTCGAGGCAGGCGGCGGGACTATCCTGAACACGGCCTCGGTTGCCGGAGTCATCGGCATGGCCGGCCAACACGGCTATTCCGCCGCCAAGGCAGGCGTCGTGATGCTGACCAAGTGCATGGCCCTCGACGGCGCCGCCCACGGCATTCGTTCGAACTGCGTCTGTCCCGGCTTTGTCGAGACGCCGATGGTCAACGAGTACTTCGACGCGCAGGACGACCCGGCGGCGAGCCGGGCGGCGGTCAATGCCGCCCATCCCCTGGGCCGCATGGGTCAGCCCGATGAGATCGCGTCGGCGTTCCTCTATCTCGCCTCCGACGAAGCCCGCTGGGTCACCGGCACGGCGCTCGTGATCGACGGCGGCCTCACCGCCGGGTTGCCGCCGGGGTAGTTGCGCCAGACCGACACGTCGCGCGCGGCCTCACTTAGCGGCATTCCGCATGGGCAAGTTCTGCAAGCACGCCGCGATGGTGTCTTCCAGCGTGCGCGTGGTGTCCATCGTCTCGCGGGTCTCGCGCCCGTAGGGCGTCGAATCGAGTAGCCGGAACGTCTCCGCCGCGCCCTGGTGAAACCGGGGCGTGACGCCGGCCGACGCGTATGTGCTGGCGATTTCTTCCATCTCGCCGACCCAGCGGCCGGCGTCGGCGGGCAGGCGCGGGATCGCGCCACGCATGTGTTTCATGACCGCGGGCAGGCTCTCGTCGATCTCAGCCCGCACGGTCTCGCCGACCCCCAGCGCATCGGCGACCGTCATCGCCGCGGTGTGCAGCGCGTTGGTGCCCTTGGTGATCGAGGCGTAGCACATCTTGACCGCCGAGGCGCAGCCGATCTCCGGCCCGACGCAGCGAACCGACATGCCCTTGCCGTCCAGGACGTCCATGAGGCCCGCCGTCTCTCCGCTCACGTAGAACCGCGTCGGCGGTCCGTCCGGACGCGGCGAGAAGCCGATGATCCCTGCATCGATGAAGGGCGCGCCGGTCCCCTCGAACAGGGCGCCGATCGTGCGCGCCGTCTCCGGCGAGACCGCGTTGCAGTCGGCATAGGCCGGGGCGGAGCCCGAGCGCCGCATCGCCGCGGCGACGTCACGGGCCAAACCCACCGCGGCCTCCGGCGGCAGGATCGACAGCACCAGATCGGCCTCGGCGAGCAGCGAGTCGAGATCTGCCGCGAGACGGAAGCCGAGGCGCTCGGCGCGGACGCGGGTCTCTTGGCTGCGGCCAGCCACGCAGGCGATTACGTCATGGCCGTGCCGGGCCAGCGCCGCACCGACCCCACCGCCCATGTCTCCGGGGCTCAAAATCGCAATGGCCTTCTGTGTCATGGTCCCCTCCGAATGCTCTCTCACCACTGCAATACCGTTTCGCGCACAAAATTGACGCCCATCGGCGTGCTGACCTGCCAATCCCATGTCACTATTGCGCGTTGAGCAACAGTTCAGGGTAGATCGCTCATGACCGAAGGCCGAGCCGACCTCTCGCATTGGCGCGAGCCGGGCGCACTCATCGAGACCGGCGCGCTGGAGGCGAGCCTTGGCGCGCACGAGCTTCGCATCGTGGACTGCACCACGTGGCTCAAGCCGGCCGAGCCGGGCGACGACGCCCCCTACCGCGTCGTCCCCGGCCGGGCCGAGTACGACGCGGCGCATATCCCGGGCGCCGTCTTCCTCGACATCCAGGGGCAGATTTCCGCCCCGGACACGCGCCTCAAGTTCATGGCGCCGTCCGCCGAGCGCTTCGCCGACGCGATGGGTGCGCTCGGCATCGGCGACAACTCACGCGTCGTGCTCTACTCCGCCGGCAGCATCATGTGGGCGACGCGGGTATGGTGGATGCTGCGTGCGTTCGGCTTCGACTGCGTAGCGGTGCTCGATGGCGGCTGGGAGAAGTGGCGGGCAGAGGGGCGGCCCGTCTCCTCCGAAGCGGGCCGGTATCCGCCGGCGCGTTTCACCGCTCGGCTCAAGCCGGGCCAGTTCGTGGACAGCGAATACGTGCTCTCACGGCTCGACGATGCCGACGCCGTCGCGGTGAATGCGCTCGCGCCCGAATTTCATCTCGGCGAGGGCCCGAGCCGCTACGGACGGCCGGGCCGGATTCCGGGCAGCGTCAACGTGCCGGCCGCGACGCTCCTCGATCCGGCGAACGGGGCCTTCGTACCGCTGGACGAGGCGCGGCGGCTCCACGAAGACGCCGGCATCACATCGGACCGCCACGTCGTTGCCTATTGCGGCGGGGGCATCTCCGCTACCGTCGGCCTCTTCCTGCTGCACCAACTCGGATACACTGACCTCACCCTCTACGACGGGTCGATGGGCGAGTGGGCGCACGACCCCGCCCTCCCCATCGAGACGGGCCCGCAGTCTGGTGAGACCCGATGACACTCCAGTTTCGCAAGCTCCACCCGCTCTTCGCCGCTGAGGCGAGCGCGGTCGATCTGCGCGCCGTGCACGATGACGAGACTCTGGAGTGGATCAGGGAGGGCATGGACGAGCACGCGGTGCTGGTGTTTCGGGACCAGGCGTTCTCCAGCGAGGAGCAGCGCGATTTCGCCACCCGGCTCGACGGGGAACTCCACCGCAAGACCGGCATCAGCGTCCTGCAGAAGAGTCGCTTCGGTGACGAGGCCATCACCGATGTCTCGAACATCGATGCCGGCGGAGAGGTCTTGGAGGCTGACAGCCGGAAGCGCCTGTACGGCCTCGCCAACCGCCTCTGGCATACCGACGCGTCGTTTCAGGACCCGCGCGGCCGCTACTCGATGCTCGCCGCCGTCGCGCTGCCGCCGGTTGCGGCCGACACCGAGTTCGCGGACATGCGGGCCGCCCACGACGCGCTGGCGGACGAGACGAAGGCGAAGCTCGAAGGCCTCCGCGCGCATCATTCGATCGCCTATTCGCGCATCACGCTCGGCTTCGACTTCTCGGAGGAGGAGAGCGACCAGCTCAAGGGGGCCATCCAGCCGCTGGTGCTGGAGAACCCGCGCACCGGGCGGCGCTCCCTCTACCTCGCCTCCCACGCGTCGCGGATCCTCGACCGGCCCGTCCCCGATGGCCGGCTCCTGCTCCGCGACCTCATGGAGCACGCGACAGCGCCCGAGTTCGTCTACCGGCATTCCTGGCGACGCGGGGACTTCGTGATCTGGGACAACCGCGCAACGATGCACCGTGCCCGCCCGTTCGAGGACACCCAGCACCGGCGCGAGATGCGCCGCGTCACCACTCTCGACGTGGGCGATCCGGCCCGGATCGCACAGGCCGTCTAACCGCCCAGCACCAGGTCCGAGCCCTTCTCGCCGACCATCATGCTCGGCGCGTTGGTGTTGGCGCTCGGCACGATCGGCATGATCGAGGCGTCGATCACGCGGAGCCCTTGAACGCCCCGGACCCGGAGCTCCGGGTCGACCACCGCCATATCGTCGATGCCCATCTTGCAGGTGCCGACGGGATGATAGGCCGGCAGCGTGTATTGCTTGACGTAGGCTTCGAGTTCGTCGTCGCTCCGGACATCCGGCGCGGGCAGGAACAGACCCTGGAAGTGCGGCTTGAAGGCCGCGCTCTCGAAGATACCGCGCGAGACCTTGCAGCCGTCCACCATGCGCCGCACGTCGTCCTCGTCACCGAGCAGATTCGAGAAGATGCGCGGCGGCTCGTTCGGATCGGCCGAACGCAAGCTAAGCCTGCTGCGGCTCTTGGGTCGGCAGACGTTGGCCGGAATGGTGACTCCGGGGCGGTCCAGCAGCTTGATCCCGTCCGGGCCGAACTCGTAGCCGGTCGGCGTGAAGTGGAGTTGAATGTCCGGGCGGTCCTCTTCTTCTGGCCGGGTACGGACGAAGGCCACAGCCTGGGAGATGGGGCTCGCCGCCGGCCCCTTGCCGCGCAGCAGCCAGTTGAGGCCGTGCTTCACCCAGCCGGCGGGCGTGACCTCGGTGTTGTAGGTGCTGATATCGACGTAGCCGGCCACCCAGGCGACCGGATGCTCCTGCAGGTTGTGGCCGACTCCCGGTGAATCCGCGATCACGGGGATCCCGAAATCGGAGAGATCGGCCGCCGGCCCTATCCCTGAGCGCAGCAGGATCGCCGGCGAGGCGATGGCCCCGGCGGAGAGGATGATCTCGCCATCCGCTCTTGCTTCGCGCTTTGCGCCGCCCCGGGTGTAGACCACGGTGCGGGCGCGGCCCTCCTCGAACAGCACCTTGTCCACCCGCGCCTCGGTCTCGACGCTGAGATTGGGCCGGTCCATCACCGGGCGCAGAAAGGCGCGGGCCGCGCTGTTGCGGCGGCCGAAGCGGATGGTTCCCTGATGGGGGCCGGCGCCCTCCTGGCGCTCGCCATTCACGTCCGGGTTGAAGGGGATGCCGAGCTCCTTGGCTGCCTCGATGAAGGTGCGGACCAGCGGATGGGGCGTCGGCACGTCGGAGACGACGAGCGGGCCGCAGTCCCCGTGATATTCGCTGGGGCCGAGCGGGTTGGTCTCCATGCGCTTGAAGTAGGGCAGCACGTCGCGGTAGCTCCACGCGCCGGTGTTGCCGACGAGGCGGGCCCAGTCGTCGTAGTCCTCGTGCTGGCCGCGCAGGTAGATCATGCCGTTGATCGAGCTCGACCCGCCGAGCACCTTGCCGCCGGGCCACATGGCGTCGCGCCCGTTGAGCGAGGGGTCGGGCTCACTCATGTACATCCAGTTGAAGCGGGGGTTGAGGATGGCCTTGATCTCGCCGGCGGGGATCCGAACGAGCGGCGAGGTGTCGTTTCCGCCGCCTTCCAGCAGCAGGACCTTGTTCCCAGGCTTGGCGGAGAGCCGGTGCGCCAGCACGCACCCGGCCGAGCCTGCACCGACGATGATGTAATCCCACGCCATCGCTCTCTCCCCTGTGGATGAGTCGCGCGCTTAGTCTCGCCTGCCATCGGCGCGCGGGCAAAGCGGCCCAATGCTGGGCGGATTGGGCGCCGGCTGTGGAAGCCTTGACGGCCTGCCTAACCTACCATATTGGTAGGTTGTGTCGGACTCACCGTTTGTCCCCTTTTCCAGGTCAGGGGCAGAAGCCCCATCGGCAGATCAACTGGTGAGCCGCGTTCATTCGCTCGCTTTGGCGGACACATTGAACGTCCGCATGAGCGAGCCCCATTTCAGGCAGCGCATGAGAGAGCGGGGCATCACCATGCGGCTGGTACTGGAGGTGTTGAGATCGGGGAGAGCGGTCGGCCGCCCTGGGCTGGACGAGTTCGGCGATTGGCGGATCCACATGCGCCGCAAGGTCGCAGGGCAACGCGTCAACGTGATCGTGGCGGTGTGCGCGGATCACATCGAATGCATCACAACGTGGTGACGGCGAAGACCGGAGTGATGTCCATGCATGACGAGCGATACCACTACACGGAGTGCGGTTTGGACCATGTCTTTCTGATGAACGGGTTCGAATGGAACGCGTCCCCGCGCGGGAAGACTATCGCAATCAAGGACATCGATGCTCTTCATCGGGCGATCGGTGAGCACGTGAGCCGCCACGGGAAGGCCCTGAGCGGCAAGGAGCTAAGGTTCCTGCGTCAAGAGATGCTCATGTCTCAGGCGACGCTCGCGCACCTGCTGGACGTGAGCGAGCAGACCGTTCACAGATGGGAGGCAGAAAAGACCAGTTGCCCGAGAGCGGCGGACGCTCTCATCAGGAGGCTCTATCTCGAGCATGGCAATGCCGCCGATGAAACGCTCCGCGATGCGTTACGCCGTATCGCCGACCGCGAGGACGCGTTGGACCGCAAGCAGGAACTGACCTTCGCGCTCTCCGGCGGTCCCCGGGGGGAGTGGGCGCTGGCCGCATAGTGCCGCCGGTACGCTTTTTGCCGCGCCATTGTCCGGCGCGCGACTACGCCTTGATACGGCTGGAGGTCGGGTCGTAGAGGGGGCGGAGGGAGGCCTGTGCGGAATACCGGACGCCCGCGACCTCGATTTCGTAGCGGCCGGCGGTCACGTAGTCCGCGTCCACGCCGCCTTCGTTCTCCACGTATCCGAGCCCGACGGCGCCGCCGAGCGTGTGGCCGTACATGCCTGAGCGGACGTAGCCGCAGATCGCATCTTCCCGCCAGATCGGCTCGTTGTGGTAGAGCAGCGGGGCAGGATCTTCGAGCAGGAACTGCACCAGCCGCTGGCGAACGCCCTCGTCCCGCTGGCGCAGCAAGGCATCACGGCCGATGAAGGGCTCCGGCTTGTCAAGCTTGACCGCGAAGCCGAGGCCCGCTTCCAGCGGCGTATCGGCGTCCGAAATGTCGTGGCCGTAGTGCCGGTAGGCCTTCTCGATCCTGAGCGAGTTCATGGCGTGCATGCCAACGTGGCGAAGCCCCACGTCCTCCCCTGCCTCGACCAGCGTGTCGTAAATGCCGGCCGCGAACTCGGTGGGGATGTAGAGCTCCCAACCGAGCTCGCCCACGTAGGTGATGCGCGAGGCGCGAACGCGGGCGTAGCCGAGCTCGATCTCCCGGCTGGTGCCGAAGGGGAAGGCCTCGTTGCCGAGGTCGTCGGGGCTGAGCGACTGCAGCAGGTTCCGGGCGCGGGCGCCCATGATGCCAAGCACGGCAAGGCCTGAGGTCACGTCGGTGAGCACCGCGTGCGCGCCTTCCGGGATGTGGCGCGTAAGCCAGAGGGCATCCCGCACCTGGAACTCGCCCGAGGTCACGATCAGGTAGTCGTCCTCTGCGAGCCGGGTGACGGTGAGGTCGGCCTCGATGCCGCCCGCGTCGTTGAGCCACTGGGTGTAGACGATGCGGCCGGGCGGCACGTCCACCTCGTTGGCTGAGACCCGACCCAGAACCTTCGCGGCATCGCGGCCCTGGAGCCGGAACTTGGCGAACGAGGTCTGATCGAACAGGCCCACGCCCTCCCGCACCGCGCGGTGCTCCTCGGCGCTCGCATCGAACCAGTTCTGCCGCCCGAAGCTGTACACGTAGCGTGGCTCCATGTTTTCCGTCGCGTACCAATTGGGCCGCTCCCAGCCGAAGGCCTCGCCATGGCAGGCCCCCTTGGCTGCAAGGCGATCGTGGAAGGGCGAGCGGCGCACGCCCCGCGCGGTCACGAACTGACGGAAGGGCCAGTGGTCGTCGTAGAGCAGGCCCAGGGTCTCGCTTACCCGCTTCTGCAGATAGCGCCGGTTGGTCTGGAACGGCAGCGCGCGGCGTATGTCCACGTCCCACATATCGACCAACGGCTTGCCGGTCTTGATGCACTCCGCCAGCACTTTCCCCGCGCCGCCGGCGGACTGGATGCCGATGGAGTTGAATCCGGCGGCGATGTAGCAGCCGGCAAGCCCCGGCGCCTCGCCGAGATGATAGCGGTCGTCCGGCGTGAAGCTCTCGGGCCCACAGAAGAAGGTCTGGATGCCCGCATCCGCCAGCGCCGGCATCCGCTTCAGCGCATGCGTCAGCACCGGCTCGAAGTGCTCGAAGTCGTCGGGCAGCTGGTCGAAGCAGAAGTCCTCGGGGATGCCGTCCATGCCCCAGGGCTTGGCGTCGGGCTCGAAGGCGCCGAGCAGAATCTTGCCGGCATCCTCCTTGTAGTAGGCGCAGCCGTCGTAGTCGCGCAGCACCGGCAGGTCCGGCGTCACGCCCTCGAACGGATCGGTCATGACGTAGAAGTGCTCGCAGGCGTGGAGCGGCACGTGGACGCCGATGGTGGCCGCAAGCTCACGGGTCCACATGCCGGCCGAGAGCACCACCGTCTCCGCCGCAATCGGGCCCTCCGGCGTCTCGACGCCCGTGACCCGCTCGCCGTCGTGGCGGATGGCGGTGACGGGGATGTTTTCGCGGACGAGCACGCCTCCATCCCGCGCACCCTTGGCGAGCGCGCGGCTCACGTCGATGGGGTTGGTCTGGCCGTCGGAGGGAATGAAGATGCCGCCCACCACGTCGTCGACGGTGATCAGCGGGTAGCGCTCCTTGATCTCGTCGGGACTGAGCACGTCGACGCGGAGATTGAACACCTTGGCCATCGAGGCGCTGCGCTTCAGTTCCTCGAGGCGGCCCTCGTGGGTGGCGAGCGAGATCGAGCCGTTCTGCTTGAAGCCTGTGGCCTGACCGGTCTCGGCTTCGAGGCCCGTGTAGAGCTCTGCCGTGTACTTGGCGAGCTCGGTCATGCGCTTGGAGGGGCGGAGCTGACCGATGAGACCGGCGGCGTGCCAGGTAGTGCCGCAGGTGAGCTCGCGGCGCTCCAGCAGCACCACGTCGTTCACGCCCGCGCGCGCTAGGTGATAGGCGATGGAGCAGCCCACCACCCCACCGCCGACGATGACCACACGCGCCGAGCGGGGAATATCCTGAGCCATTACCGGGGGTCCTCCACGCGGGCAGGCGCCATCTGCCTGATCTCGCTCAACGCCGACTCGAGGTCTCGCACTTCGGCCCAGCCGACGCGCATCATCTCGATCGCGGGCTCGTGCAGGTGCGGCATGGTGGTCCCCGTGCACTCCTCGATCACGATGGGCTTGAAGTCGCGGAACATCGCGTCCTTGGACGTCGCGGCCACGCATTGATTGGTGAGCACGCCCGTCATCAACACCGTCTCCGCTTGCAAGCCACGCAGCACCACCTCCAGGTCGGTGCCGTAAAAGGCGCTGAGCCGCGTCTTCGCCACATACCAGTCCTCCGGCTGGGGCGCGAGATCCGCCAGGACCTCCCAGCCCCAGGTCTTGCGCCTCAGGCCGCCGTCCTTGAGGAAAGGCCGGAGTTGAATGAACGGGCCGCCGTCCTCGACGCCCTTGATGCCGTGGCGGGTCCAGACGACGGGAATGTTCTTGGCCCGCGCGGCCGCGAGCAGCGCCTTCATGGGTTCGATGCAGCGCTGCATGTGACCGATGTCGATGCCCTGCGTCGCATACCACCCGTCCCCGTGCAGAAAATCGTTCTGCGCGTCGATCACGACGAGCGCCGTCCGCCCCGGCACGAGGTCCCAGTGCGCCGCCTCGAAGGGCATCGTATGAGTGTCGTCGCTCGTCATGGCTTGCCTTTCCGGCCCCGGAGATCGCTCGGCCGGGAGCCTATCACCCGGCCGGGCAAAGTTTGAGGGCGCACCCGGTTCGCGACCGCGGCTTCAGGTGTCTGCGCCGGCGAAATGGCGTATTCCCGGTCCCCATGAGCGAGGGAAGAAGCAACGGCGGCGGGAGCGGCGCGGGGCGCGAGCCCGTTGCGCGCGTCTTTGCGGCCTTCCTCCTACTGGGGCTGACCTCGTTCGGCGGGCCGGTGGCCCACATCGGTTACTTCCGCGAGGCCTTCGTCACCCGCCGGCGCTGGATCGAGGACCGCGCCTACGCGGACCTCGTCGCGCTCTGTCAGATGCTGCCGGGGCCGACCTCGAGCCAGGTCGGGATCGGCATCGGCCTCGCGAAGGCGGGCCTGCCCGGCGCTGCGGCGGCGTGGGTGGGCTTCACGCTGCCTTCGGCGGTCCTGATGGTGGCATTCGGCTACGGCATCGCGGCCTACGAGGACGTGATCCCCGCCGGCGCCCTGCAAGGGCTGAAGGTAGTCGCCGCGGCGGTGGTGGCGCAGGCCGTCTGGGGCATGGCGCGCACCCTCTGCTCGGACGCACCGCGCGCCACGGTGGCGGTGCTCGCCGCAATCGCGGCGGTGCTGGCGCCCTCGGTGGTGACGCATGTCGCGATCATTGCTGCCGGCGCGCTCGCCGGCCTGCTGGTCCCGCGCCCCGCCGGCGATGATTCCGATGCCTCGCTCGGCGTCGCCGTGGATCGCCGCCTCGCGGTCGTGCTGCTCGCGCTCTTCCTTGCGCTGCTCGTCGCGCTCCCGATCCTCGCCGCAGCCTGGCCGGCGGAGGCGCTGCAACTGGTGGATGGCTTCTACCGCTCCGCCTCGCTGGTCTTCGGCGGCGGCCACGTGCTGCTGCCGCTGCTGCAGGCGGAGGTGGTGCCGCCCGGCTGGGTCGGGAACGAGACCTTCATCGCGGGCTACGGCGCAGCGCAAGCGGTGCCGGGGCCGCTCTTCACCTTCGCGGCCTACCTTGGCGCGGTCGCAGGCATTGGGCCCGGCGGCGTGCTGGGTGGCCTGCTCTGCCTCGCCGCGGTCTTCCTGCCCTCGTTCCTGCTGGTGGTGGGGGCGCTCCCCTTCTGGGAGCGGCTGCGCCGCTTCGCGCTGGCAGAGCGCGCGATGCTCGGCGTCAACGCGGCCGTGGTCGGCCTGCTGGGCGCCGCCTTCTACGACCCGATCTGGACCGGTGGCGTCCGTACGCCCGCCGATCTCGCACTCGGGCTCGCGGCCTTCGTGTTGCTCGCGTTCTGGAAGGTGCCGCCCTGGGCCGTGGTGATTCTGGGCGCGCTGGCCGGCTGGGGAATCGATGCGCTCGCCGGGTGACATCCCGCAGGGAGGCGAAACGCGCCCCAGCCTGCTGCATCCGCTGGTCGCCATCGTCGTCTGCTTCGGCGCGGTGTTCGTGCTGAGCCAGTTCTTCCGCGCCTCAAACGCCGTGATCGCCAAGACGCTGAGCGCCGAATTCGGGCTTTCGCCCGAGGCGCTGGGCCTGCTCACCGGCATGTTCTTCCTCTCCTTCGGCCTGGCGCAGATCCCGGTGGGCATGCTGTTCGACCGCTTCGGCGCGCGCCGCACGGCGCCGGTCGTGCTCACCGCCGCGATTGCGGGCTCGATCCTCTACGGCCTCGCGGACGGCGAGGCGATGCTGATCGCGGGCCGCCTGCTTCTCGGCATCGGCTGCTCGGTGGTCCTGATGGGCTCGCTCTTCCTCTTCGGCCAGTGGGCGCCCGCCGCCTCCTTCAGCACCTGGATGGGGCGGATGATCGCCATCGGCGGCGCCGGCGGGCTTCTCTCCACCACGCCACTCGCGGCCATTGCGGAGACCCTCGGCTGGCGCACGGCCTTCTGGGGCGCGGCTGCGCTGACCGCGGCGGGCGCCATCGCCATCTACGCGATGGCCCGCGACCGCCCGTCGGTCGATGCAGGCGCCGCGGCCCCGGCGGAAGGGCTTCGCGAAAGCCTGCGCGGCGTCCGCGCGGCGCTCGCCACGCCGGGGTTCCCGACGCTCATCCTGATGGGATTTGCGTCCTATCCGGTGGTCATCACCGTCCTCGGACTCTGGGGCGGGCCCTTTCTCGCGGACCGGCACGGGCTCGAGCCGGTGGAGGCCGGCAACGCGCTCCTCGTGATGGCGGCCACGCTGATCGTGGCGAACCTTGTGCTCGGTCCTCTGGAGCGCCGACTGGATTTGCGCAAGTGGCTCATCCTCGGCCTTGCCGCCGTCGTCGTCGCGGCTCTGGGGCTGCTCGCCGCGCTGCCGGCTCTGCCCACCTGGGCGGTGATCCTGCTCCTCGCTCTGGTCGGCGCCTGCGGCTCCTACAACATCATCCTCGCGGGCCACGCGCGCTCGCTGCTGCCCGACCGGCTCGCGGGGCGCGGCATGGCGCTCATGGCGATCGCCTTCATGGGCGGGCCTGCTGTGCTGCAGGGCGTGAGCGGCGTCATCATCGGCGCTTTTCCCGCGACCAACGGCGCGGCCCCGGCCATCGCCTACCAGGCGTTCTTCGCCTTCCTCGCCGCCCTGGTGGCCGTGGCATGCGTGGCCTATCTGCGGCTGCCGGACGCGAAGCCGAGCGCAGGCTTCGCCACCGAGCCCGCCCGCCCGGCCGGATCAGCGTAGTACGTCGATGACGGCGGCGAGCGCCTCCACGCAGCCGTGGCCGAGCCTGCGACAATGCGCCGGCGACCAGCCGTGGCGGGGATCGGGCGCGTTGGCCGCGTCCTTGAAGGGCTGCTCCAGGGTCATGGCGAGGCAGCCGTAGGTCTCCGCCACGTAGTTGGCGCAGATGCCGAGATTTGCCTTGCCGGGCGGCGTCGGCGGATAGCCGTGCTTGGTCTGGAACTCCGGGTTGGCCGTCGCAAGCGCATCCTGGAAGCGCGCCTGTTTCTGTGCCAGCACATGCGTGTAGGACGGAATGCCCTCGGACCCGGCGATGAAGGCGTAGGGCAGCGCCTCGTCGCCGTGGACATCGAGGCAGAAATCGACCCCGGTGCGCGCCATCTCGGCACCGACGAGATAGACCTCGGGGCTCTCCTTCATGCTAGGTGCGGCCCAGGCGCGGTTGAGATTGACTCCCGCCGCGTTGGTCCGGAGATGGCCGCGGCTGCTGCCGTCGGGGTTCATGTTGGGCACCACGCAGAAGCGCGCCTTCTCCAGCAGCGTGCGGGCGGCGGCGTCGAAGGGATCCAGCAGCCCGTCGAGAAACCCCTCCATCCACCACTCGGCCATGGTCTCGCCAGGATGCTGGCGCCCGACGATCCAGCAGGTGCGCTCCCGTGTCCCACCGATCTCCAGCAGGTCGAGCGGTGCGCCGTCGAGGGTGGTGCCGAGCCGGCGCACGGCGACCAGGGGCGAGCGCCCGATACGCGCGATGAGCGATGCGTGGCGGGCCATCGGATAGGGCGCGAAGTAGGCGAAGCGCACCTCGTCGCCGGCGGGGCGGTGCTGGATGGTCAGCACCGTGCCGTCATACTCGGTCGCGACCCGCAACCAGTCCTCGCCATCCTCCGAGGCGACGGCCCGGTAGCCCTTCCAGCCCTCGGGGTAGGTAGCGCCTGCGGCATTTTCGATCCGGAGCACGCAGTCCTCGCCCGCCGCGCCGCGCAGCCGGAAGTAGAACCACTGGAAGAACGCGCCGCCTTCGTCGGGCACGATCTCGAGCCTGATCGGGCCGGTCTTGGGGAGCGCAAGGCAGCGGATGTTGCCGCCGTCGAAGTTGCAGTCGATGGTGCGGCTCACGGCCGGCTCCGCCGTCGGTCGCGATCAGGTCGCATAGTTGGAGGCGCCGCGCGTCGCCGCGGTGAGGCCGCCGGCGCGCACGTCCGCCGTGACCTCGGCCAAGTCGGCGAGATAGTCGTGGATGCTGTCTGCGTGCGTCATGTTGAGCCAGAGCAGGATGGAATCCGGCTCGCGCATGCGGATCGAGCGCCAGCCGCGCGCCGCCGTCCTCTCTTCCACCGCGAAGACGTCGAAGCCCTCGGCATAGAACGTGACGTGGAGCGCGTGCGGGCGGCCGAGCACGGCGAGCCCCTCGATCGCGCCGATACCTTCGATCAAACGCTCGCGAATGCGCCGCTGCGCCTCGTAGATGCGGAGGTAGCCCTCCTCCCCCAGATGGGTCATCACCGCCCAGGCGCTCGCGACCCCGCCGCCCGAGCGGGTGCCGGTAATCGTGGGCGTGGAATAGGTGCCTGCAGGCCAGCCATCGAAGGTGGTGCGGTGGTAGCGCTCCAGCGCCTTGTCGCGCAGCAAGCAGAGCGAGATGCCCTTGTGGGCGTAGCCGAACTTGTGCATGTCCACCGACATCGAGGTGACGCCGGGGACCGCGAAATCGAAGGGCGGGATCGGCTCGCCCAGCATCGCCATGAAGGGCAGGATCATGCCGCCGATGCAGCCGTCGGAGTGCATCCAGAGGTCGTGGTCTCGGGCAAGCTGGGCGATCTCCTCGATGGGGTCGGTCTCGCCGTAGGGATAGGGCGGCGCGGAGCCCGCGATCATCACCGTATTCTCGGTAATGGCGGCGGCCATGCCGGCCACGTCCGCGCGCCAGCCCTCGCTGCGGGACATGCGGATGACCTTCATGCCGAGCCAGGCGGCGCCCTTGTCGAAAGCGGCGTGCGCCGTCTTCGGCACGATGACCTCTGGCACGCCGGCGACCGGGCGGTGCTCCCGCGCCCAGTCCCGCGCGGCCTTCATCGCCATGAGGATGCTCTCGGTGCCGCCTGCGGTGGTGGAGCCCCCAGCGCCCTCCGGCGCGTGCAGGAGGTCGAGCACGCCCGCGATCAATTCGCGCTCGCATGCGGCGAGGCTCGGATAGGCGCTCGCAGCAAAGAGGCCGCTCTCGTTCCGGTAGGCGTCGTAGGCCTCGTGCGCACAGCGCAGCAGGTCCTCGCCCGCGAAGTAGGCGGCGGTGAAGCTGCGCTCGTGGCACCAGGGGTTGTCGTCCGCGTGTGCTGCCAGCATCTCGGCCTTGAGGTCGTCCCAAGGTCGGCTCGCCTGGGGAAATCCCCGGTTCCGGCGCGTCTCGGGTGCCGCTCTGACTGCCATCGCCTCCTCCCGCCGCATGACGCGGCGGTGCCGCGTCCCGCCCGGAGACATATCAGATCGAAGCGCCGATGTAAGGCGGAGACCCGGTTGAGAAAGACCCGGCGGGACCTCTACGATGCGGGCCAGCCCGTCCACCATTGAGGCGGGCGCTTTCTTGGACAGGGAGAGAAAGCGATGCATTCACGGTTCACCTTGCTCGGCGCCGTTCTCGGGCTGGCGCTGCTGGCGGCTTCCCCCCTTCGCGCGGTGGAGATGCCCGCTGTCGACGACCTTGAGGCCCAGATGGGCGCCCCGGCCGAGACGGTCACGGTCTACGAGCCGCATCTGAGCGTGGGCGATGAGCATGTCATCGTCGACTACGTGGGCTACCCGGCCGTGGATGTCCTGGCGCGGCTTTTCGGTACGAACTGGGCGAGCCAGGCCGAAACCGTCGAGCTCCGCGCGCTGGACGGTTACGTCTTGCGCGTCGCCGCCGACCGATTCCTGACGGTGGATGCCTTCTTCGTCTTCGCGCTGGGGGATGGGTCGCCGTTTACGGTCGACAATCTCTTGCAGAACCAGACCGACGTGCCGCTCGGGCCCTACTACCTGGTCTGGGACAATATCGGGAACCCCGCCCTGATCGAGGAGGGTCCGGGCACATGGATTTATCAGATTGCCGAGGCCAATCTCGTCACGCTCTCGGACGCGGCGCTGCTGCCCGAAGGGCTCGACGCCCGCTTTCACGAGGGCGCGGCACTCGCCAAAGAGCACTGCCTGAGATGCCACTTGGTGAACGGTTACGGCGGCGAGAAGCACGAGGGCAACCTCGCGGAGATCACCAAGGACTACGAAGAGGCGGTGTTCGTGAGCGTGGTTCTGGCGCCGCTCTCTGTGTTCGAAGAGACGACCATGCCGCCCCTCTCCGATCGCCTTGCCGAAGACGAGCGCCAGCGCATCGCCAAGGCGCTGTTCGACTACCTCACCGCTATTCCGGTGCTGGAGTAGCAGGCGATATGGCTGCGGCGGCGCGTTGGCGATCTTGAGGCAGGAGCAACCAGAGTTCGGTGCACAGCAATCCTGCCTTCCGGCGAGTCTCCCAGGACCGCAACCTGAGGTTCGCCGCGCAACGGGGGTTCGGCGTCCTGGCCATCGACGGTGCAGGGCCGCTCGTCAGCCACATTCCCTTCATCCTGGCCGAAGGCGGCGCGGCGGTTCATGCCCATCTCGTCCGTGGGAATCCGATCGCGCGGCACTTGTGCGAGCAGGAACGGGCCGCCGTGCTCGCGGTCAGCGGGCCGGACAGCTACGTCTCACCAGACTGGTACGGCACAGGCACGGCGGATCAGGTGCCGACATGGAATTACGTGGCTGTGCACATCCGGGGCATCCTTCGGCGCCGCGCCGATGAGACGCTCCGTGCCCACCTGGACGCGCTGTCGGCCAGGTTCGAGAACGAGCTTCGGCCCAAGCCCCCCTGGACGCCAGCCAAGGTGTCGCCGGACCAGCTTGGCACGCTGATGCGCTCGATCATGCCGGTCGAGCTCTCGGTGGAGAGCGTGGACGGCACCTGGAAGCTCAATCAGAACAAGGACGACCAAGTTCGTCTGCGGGCCGCGGGGCTCGTCGAGAGCGACGGCTACGGGCAAGAGACCGCCTCGCTTGCCCGCCTGATGCGGAACCCGCCTGAAAACTGACCCGCCGACAACTCTACTGTTCGACCGCGATATCCGGCGTGACTGCGCCACCCGTAAGGCGCTGAAGCTCGTCGATCGTCGTGGCGAAGACGCAATGAGGGTGGCCGGCGGCGGCGTAGACCGTCTCGAAGCGGCCGAGGCTCGCGTCGATCGCGACCGGAAGCGGCGTCTCGTGAGCGAGCGGGGCGACGCCGCCGATGGAGAAGCCCGTGGCGGCACGGACGGCATCGGCATCGGCGCGGCGCACCTTGCCTTCGCGCCCCAACGCCCGCCCCAATGCCTTCGGGTCGCAGCGCCGGTCGCCCGCGACCAGCGCCATCACCGGCGTCCCGGCGACGGTGAAGACCAGTGACTTCACGATGCTGCCGAGTGGCGTGTCGATGCTGGCCGCGGCGTCCTCGGCGCTCCGCGCGGTGCTGGCGAGCGCGATCACCTCTGCCCCCGACCCGGCTTCGGCGAGCGCCGCCTGCACCCGGCGCACCGCCGGATGGGCGATCGGGTCGGCCATGCCCCCGCGCCCTACTGCGGAACCTTGAGCCCCCGCTGCACCGCAGGCCGGGCGCGGATGGTCTCGAACCAGCGGTGCAGGTTCGGATAGTCGGCCCAGTCGATGCCGTGCCACTCCCAGCGTCCCACCCAGCCGACGCAGGCGATGTCGGCGATGGAGTAGTCGCCGGCGAGGAAGTCGTGCTCCGTGAGCCTGCGATCCATCACGCCGTAGAGCCGGTGCGCCTCGGCGGTGTAACGCTCGATGGCGTAAGGCACCTCCTCCTTGGCGAAGCGCCGAAAATGGTTGGCCTGGCCGAACATCGGGCCGACGCCCCCCATCTGGAACATCAGCCACTCCATCACCCGCCAGCGCCCGCGCGCGTCGGCCGGGATCAGCTGGCCGGTCTTGTCGGCGAGGTAGAGCAGGATCGCGCCGGATTCGAAGAGCGAGATCGGCTCCCCGTCAGGCCCATCGGAATCGACGATCGCCGGGATCTTGTTGTTAGGGCTGATCTTGAGGAACTCGGGGTCGAACTGCTCGTCCTCGAGGATGTTGACCGTGTGCGCCCGGTAGGGGAGCCCGACCTCCTCGAGCATGATGGAAACCTTCACGCCGTTGGGCGTGCCGAAGGTGTAGAGGTCGATCATTGCCTCTCCCTCTCTACCGCGCTTCGAACTGCTTGGCGCCGAACATGATCGAGCGCTCTTCCTCGGTGAACACGGGCTTCTTGCGGATCTGGTCGGCCATCACGTCGAGGCCACGCCGCACCGCCGGGCGCTCCTTGTTGCGCTCCAGCCAGGTGTCGAGGTGAGGATAATCCTCGATCTCCTGCCCCTGGTTGTACCAGAGCCGCATCCACGGGAAGATCGCCATGTCGGCGATGGAGTACTCGCCCGCGACCCACTCGCGGTCCGCCAGGCGCTTGTTCACCACCCGATAGAGCCGGCTCGCCTCGTTTGTGTAGCGCTCCACCGCGTAGGGGAGCTGCTCGGGCGCGTAGTTGCGGAAGTGGTGGCACTGGCCGAGCATCGGCCCGACGTTGCCCATCTGGAAGAAGAGCCACTGCAGCACCTCGGCGCGGCCCCGCTCGTCGGCAGGGATGAAGCGGCCGTGCTTGTCGGCGTAGTGCAGCATGATCGCGCCAGATTCGAAGAGCGAGAGCGGCTCGCCGTCCGCGCCCTCGGGGTCGACCACCGCCGGCATCCGGTTGTTGGGCGCAATCGCGAGGAAGTCTGACTCGAACTGCTCGCCCTTGTTGATGTCCACGGGGATCACGTTGTACGGAATGCCGAGCTCCTCGAAGAGGATGGTGAGCTTCCACCCGTTCGGTGTCGGCCAGTAATAGAGATCGATCATGGCGCCCTTCTCCCTCGCCGCCTCGGGCCGGTGAGCGGCCCGGCCCTCTTATGACCAGCCGGCCCCGGCCGGTCAACGTCACTGGCTGGAGTCGCTCTTAGAAGTGGGAGTAGCCGGCGCGCCCAAGGGCAAGCGGCTGGCCGTCAACGTCCACCACCGTGACGCCTTGCCCCGGCTCGATCACACCGATGCGTGTGAGCGAGAGGTCGAGGCGGCGGCCGAGGGCGTCTATAGCCTCGCGCTCCGAGGGCAGCGCGCAGAACAGCAGCTCGTAGTCGTCCCCGCCCGTCAGGAGATCGGCAATCGCTGCCTCGTCCGCGTCTAGCGTGCGCCGCGCCGGGCCCGACAGCGGCACGGCATCCGCCCTGACGCGAGCCGCGACGCCGGATTCGGCGCAGAGATGGCCCAGGTCTGCGACCAACCCGTCGGAGACATCGATGGCACAAGTCGCGAGCCCGACGAGCGCCGCGCCAAGCGCGAGCCGGGGCTCGGGCAGGCGGAAGCGCTCGGCAAGCGCCGCGCGGTCGTCGGGCAAGAGCGCGGCGAGGTCGCCCTGCAACGCGCGCAGGCCCAGCGTCGCGTCGCCGACGGTGCCTGAGACGTAGATGTCGTCGCCTTCGCGCGCGCCCGCGCGAGGGAGGCAAGCGCCATTCTCGGCTATGCCGAAGGCTGTGAGCGAAAGCACCGCCGGACCCTCGGTCGCCACCGTGTCGCCGCCGATCAGCGTGACGCCGAACGCCTCCTGGTCGCGGGCGAGGCCTGCGGCGAACGCCTCCACCCAGGCGTCGTCAATGTCCGCAGGCAGCGCGAGGCCTAACGCGTAGGCCGTCGCCGTGGCGCCCATGGCCGCGAGGTCCGAGAGGTTCACGCGTAGCAGCCGGCGCGCGAGCACCGCGGGCTCTTCACCCTCGGGGTAGTGCACGCCCGCCACCACCAGGTCCTTGGTGACGACGAGGCTCGCGCCGTCCGGCGGCGTCAGCAGCGCGCCGTCGTTGCCGAGCGCAAAGGCGCCCGGCGCGGCGCGGCTCAGCGGCTTGAAGAAGCGGTCGATGAGGTCGAATTCACCGTGCCCGCGCCGGCCGGTCATGGTCCGCTCCGTCCGCCATCTCCGCCGTGCGCAGCTTGCGCGCCAGGCTGTCCAGCGCGCCGTTGACGAAGGCCGGCTCGCGCTCGGAGAAGAAGGCGCGGGCGAGCTCGACGTACTCGTCGATCACCACGCGCGCCGGCACGTCCGGGCAGGCCGCGAGCTCGCAGGTGGCGGCCCGCAGGAGGGCGCGCACCACCGCACCCAGCCGCTCCATGCTCCAGCGCTCCGCCAGCGTCGCCGCCACCAGGGCGTCGAACTCGTTCGCCCGCGCCGCGGCCTCGCGCACGGTGCGCTCGAAGTGGCGGCGGTGGGGGGTCGCGTAGCGCTCGCCGTCGATCTCGTGGCCCGCGCGGTGACTCAGAAACTCCTCGATCACCTCGTCCGCCGACTGGCCGGACATCTCGATCTGGTAGAGCGCCTGGACGCAGGCGAGCCGCGCGCTGCTCCGCCCCTGGCCGCGTGACGGAGTCGCCTGTGCGGCGCCGGGGGCGGCGGTCATCTCGCCTAGCCCCGAGAATCCGAGCCTAAGGAGGCGCGGATCGCCATCATCGCGAGGCAGGCTTGGGCGGCGTCGGCGCCTTTGTTCTTCCGGTCCGTCGCCGCCCGCTCCCAGGCCTGCTCGCGGTTCTCGGCAGTCACCACGCCGAAGCCGAGGGCGATGCGGTGACACTCGGCCAGCGTGGCGAGCCCGCGCGCGCATTCGCCGCAGACGTGCTCGTAGTGGCTGGTCTCGCCCCGGATCACGCAGCCGAGCGCGACGAAGCCGTGGTAGCGCCCGCTGTCGATCGCCATCGCAAGCGCTGCCGGAAGCTCGAAGGCGCCGGGCACGCTGATGCGCTCATGGATCGCACCGGCCTCGTCCAAGGCCGCAACCGCGCCCGCCACCAGCTGGTCGGCGATATCCTCGTAGAACCGTGCCTCCAGGATGAGGACCCGCCGCCCCTCAGTCATGGCTGTCGGCCATCCACGCGCGCCGCGCCTCGTCCGAGATCGGGCGCTGATCCACCACCCTCAAGCCGTAGCCGTCGAGCCCGACGATGGTCCAGTGGGTGTTGTGGAGCAGGATCATGTCGCGCACGCCGAGGTCGATGAGGATCTGGGCGGCCACGCCGTAGTCCCTGAGGCCCTCGCTGTCCTCTTGATCGGCGTCCGGCTCCGCCGGCTCGGAGAGCCGCACGGGGAAGGGGTTGCGCACGACGACCACGACGCCGCGGCCCATCTCGCCGATCGTCCGAAGCGCGGCCTGGAGCTTGCCGGTGTTCTCGCTCGCCGTGTCGGCGAGTCCGTCGTCGAGGATGCTGAAGGCGTGGGCTCGCACTGGCACGGGCTCGTTGTCCCACACGTCGCCCTTTACCAGCGCGATGTGCTCGGCCTTCTGGACGGTGTCGGCGTAAACGTACATGCGGAAGGCGCCGCCGTGATGGGAGCTGAACGTGGTCTCCCGCACGCGGCGGATGATGCTGTCGTGGCGCAGCCGGTAGGCGATCAGATCCGCGATGGTCGCGATCCTGACGTTGTGGCGTTGCGAAAAGGCCTCCAGGTCCGGCATCCGCGCCATGGTCCCGTCGTCGTTCATGATCTCGCAGATCACGGCGGAGGGGTTGAGGCCCGCGAGCCGGGCTAGGTCCACGCTCGCCTCGGTGTGGCCTGTGCGCACCAGCACGCCGCCGTCGCGGGCGAGCAGCGGGAAGACGTGGCCCGGCGAGGTCAGATCGTCCGGCCCGCAGCGCGGGTCGATGGCGACCGCGATGGTGCGCGCGCGGTCGGAGGCGGAGATGCCGGTTGTGATCCCCTCACGCGCCTCGATGGAGACCGTGAACGCCGTGTCGTGGCGGGACTCGTTGCGCTTGGGCATCAGCTCGAGGCCGAGATCACGCACACGGTCGCTTCCGAGCGCAAGGCAGATCAGCCCGCGGCCGTAGCGGGCCATGAAGTTGATGGCCTCGGGCGTCGCCATCTGGGCCGGGATGACCAGATCGCCCTCGTTCTCCCGTTCCTCGTCGTCGGCGAGGATGACCATTCGCCCGTTGCGGAACTCCTCGACCGTCTCCTCGACGGACATGAGCTTGCAGGACGACGCGGCGCGCGACATCTCGACCTTTCAGCGCTCGGAATGAAGGCGCGCAAGGTAGCGCGCGATCAAGTCCACCTCAAGATTGAGTCGGCGGCCGGCAACGCAGTCTCGAAAAGTGGTCTGCTCCAGCGTGTGAGGGATCAGATTGATCCCGAACACGTCGCCATCGACCTCGTTTACCGTGAGCGAGACGCCGTCGAGCGCGACCGACCCCTTGGAGGCAACGAAGCGCGAGAGCTCCGCCGGGCAGCGTATGGTGAGGCGGAGCGAGTCCCCTTCCGGCTCCGCCCCTTCGATCACCCCGACGCCGTCGATATGGCCGGTCACCAGATGACCGCCGAGCTCGTCGCCGAGGGCGAGCGCGCGCTCCAGATTGACCCCAGTCCCTTCGCGCCAGTCGCCAAGGGTGGTCCGGTCCGCGGTCTCGCGGGAGACATCAACCGCGAACCAGCCCGGCCCCTTGTCGACCACGGTGAGGCACGGGCCCGAGCAGGCGATGGAGGCGCCGAGCGCGACGGTGCCGGTGTCGTAGGCGGTCTCGATCTCCAGCCTGTGCCCGCCGCCGGGAGCGTCGGCGATCTCACGCACCTGCCCGACGTCGGTGACGATTCCGGTGAACACAGCGCGCGCCTTAGCCTGCCGGCACCAGAGTGTCCAGCACGTCCTCGCCCAGCGAGGTCGAGGCGACGCGGTGGAAGCGCGGCATGTCGTTGGCGCGTTCGACGCCGAGCGCGGCCAGCGCTGGCACGCCGTCGCCGCCGATGGCACCGGGCGTGCGGAACCATTCGATGCGATCGACCAGCCCGGCGCGCAGAAGCCCGGCCGCGAGCCGGCCGCCGCCTTCCACCAGAATGCGGGTGAGGCCGCGCGCGGCCAGCGCTTCCAGCGCGGCTGCGAGCGCCGGGCGACCGCCCGCCTCCGCCGCCACCGCGATGACCTCCGCGCCCGACTCATGCCAGTCCGCATGGCGTCCGTCGCTGCCGAGTTTCTGGGTCGAGATTATCCAGGTCGGCTGGTCGCCGGCGCCCGCGATGAGCGCGTGGCCCGCCGGCAGCCGCGCGCTGCCATCGATCACCACCCGCACTGGGCTCTGGTCGCCTAGGCCGGGGAGGCGGCAGGTCAGCGCGGGGTCGTCGGCAAGCGCGCTCGCAGCCCCCACCATCACGGCGTCGTTCTGGGCCCTGAGCAAGTGCCCGCGTGCCCGCGCCGGCGCCCCGGTGATCCAGCGACTGTCTCCGGCGCGCGTCCCGATGCGCCCGTCGAGCGAGGTCGCGAGCTTGAGCGTCACGTAAGGCCTGCCCTTCTCCACGCGCGAGAGGAAGCCCGCGTTGAGCGCCCGTGCTTCGTTCTCCATGCAGCCGCGCGCGACTTCGATGCCGGCGTCTTCGAGCATGACGCTTCCGCGGCCCGCGACGCGGGGATCTGGGTCTTCCAGCGCGACGACGGCCCGCGCGATCCCGGCCCCGATCAGCGCATCGGCGCAGGGGCCGGTCTCGCCGTGGTGGGCGCAGGGCTCCAGAGTGGTGTAGCAGGTGGCGCCTTGTGCGCCGTCGCCAGCGCGGGCGAGCGCCTCGGTCTCGGCATGGGGCCGGCCGCCGGGCTGGGTCCAGCCGCGGCCGACGATGTGTCCGTCCTTCACGATCACGCAGCCCACCGCCGGGTTGGGCCACACATTGCCGAGACCCCGGCCGGCCAGCGCCAGCGCGAGCGCCATGTAGCGGCGGTCGGTGACCGGGTCCGCCTCCGCCATGGGCTCAGTCCCGCTCGTCGGCGAGGCCGCCGATGAACTCCTCGAAGTCCTTCTTCTCGCCGAAGTTTCGGTAGACCGAGGCGAAGCGCACGTAAGCGACCTGATCGAGGCCCGAGAGCGCCTCCATCACCATTTCCCCGATCACCGTGCTCGGGATTTCGGTCTCGCCCAGGCTTTCCAGTCGGCGCACGATGCCAGTCACGATGTGATCGACCCGATCGGGCTCCACCGGCCGCTTGCGCAGCGCGATCTGCATGGAGCGCGCCATCTTCTCGCGCTCGAAGGGGACTCGCTGGCCGTTGCTCTTGATGACCGAGAGCTCGCGCAGCTGGATCCTCTCGAAGGTGGTGAAGCGGCCGGCGCAATTGGTGCATTGCCGGCGGCGGCGGATCGCGGTGTTGTCCTCCGTCGGCCGCGAATCCTTCACTTGCGTGTCTTCATTGCCGCAGAACGGACAGCGCACGGCGAGCCTCCTCTCAGGCGTGACCGGGGTAGACCGGGAAAGCGGCGCAGAGCGCGCGGACCTCCTCGCGAATCTCGGCTGCGAGGCTCTCGCTGCTGCCCTCAGCCTCGGCCTCGCGGTCGAGCAGGTCGGCGATCCAGCCCGCGACCCGCCGGAACTCGGCCGTGCCGAAGCCGCGGCTCGTCGCCGCCGGGGTGCCGAGCCTGATGCCGGAGGTGATCCACGGCTTCTGGGGATCGAAGGGAACGCCGTTCTTGTTGCAGGTGATCCCGGCGTGCTCCAGCACCGCCTCCGCCACCTTGCCGGTGAGCTCCTTGGCGCGCAGGTCGACGAGCAGGAGGTGCGTGTCGGTCCCGCCGGAGACGATGTCGTAGCCGCGCTCCATCAGTGCACCCGCCAGCACCTTGGCGTTGTCCACCACCTGCCGGGCGTAGTCCTTGAACGCGGGTGTCATCGCCTCGCCCAGCGCCACCGCCTTGGCTGCGATGACGTGCTCCAGCGGCCCGCCCTGGAGGCCGGGGAAGACCGCCGAGTTGATCCGCTTCGCCAGGGCCTCGTCGTCGGTCAGGATCATGCCGCCGCGCGGCCCGCGCAGGGTCTTGTGGGTGGTGGTCGTGACGATATGGGCATGGGGGAAGGGGTTCGGATGGATCCCGGCCGCGACCAGGCCTGCGAAATGGGCCATGTCGACCATGAAGACCGCGTCCACCGAATCCGCGATCGCGCGAAAGCGCGCAAAGTCGATGATGCGTGGATAGGCGGAGCCCCCGGTGAGGATCAGCTTGGGCTTCTCCGCTCGGGCCAGCGCCTCCACCTCGTCAAAGTCGATCAGGCCGTCCGCGCGGCCGACGCCGTACTGGATCGCCTTGAACCACTTGCCGGAGAGGTTGGGCGGCGCCCCGTGAGTGAGGTGTCCGCCGGCCGCGAGCGAGAGCCCGAGAAAGGCGTCGCCGGGCTCAAGCGTCGCGAGAAAGGCCGCCTGGTTGGCCTGCGCGCCGGAATGCGGCTGCACGTTGGCGAAGCCGCAGCCGAAGATCGCGATCGCGCGCTCGATCGCCAAGGCCTCGCCGATATCAACATTCTCGCAGCCGCCGTAGTAGCGCCGGCCGGGATAGCCCTCGGCATACTTGTTGGTGAGCACCGAGCCCTGCGCTTCCAGCACCGCGCGGCTCACGATGTTCTCCGACGCGATCAGCTCGATGGTCGTCTGCAGGCGCTCGACCTCGCCGGAGACCGCCGCGTACACCGCCGCATCGGCCTCCTGCAGCCCGCTGGTGAAGAACGAAGTCCCGGCCCCGCTCTCCGGGCGCGTGTAAGCAGCCAAGGTCGTTATCCTTTCTCGTTCACTCAGGAGAGCTTGGCGACACGCGCGGCGTGGCGGCCGCCCTCGAAGTCCGTATCCAGAAACGCCCGCAGGCAGCGGCGCGCGGTCTCCTCCGACACGCGGCGGGCACCGAGTGCCAGGACGTTGGCGTCGTTGTGGGAGCGTGCGAGCCGCGCCTCCTCCGCATCGTGGCAGAGCGCGCCCCGCACGGCGCGGCTGCGGTTGACTGCGATGCTCATGCCGATGCCGCTCCCGCAGATCAGGACGCCCTGCCCGGCCTGCCCGCTTTCGATCGCCTGCGCCACGGCCTCTGCAAAGTCGGGGTAGTCGACCGGGCCGTCACCATCGGGCCCCAGGTCGACGACCTCGCGTCCCGCAGCTTCCAGGTCGGCGCGCAGCACCGCCTTGAGGCTGACGCCTGCGTGGTCGGAAGCAATGGCAATTCGCTGGTCTGACATTGCCAACCCTGGCGCGTGGCCCGTGGCCGGCCCTGTATACGCCCATGACCAAGAGGCGGGCAACAGTTGTGCGTATACCTATCAGTAGGGGCTGCCATGCGTGACGGCCCCTCAGGATGCGTCGGGGGCGATATTCCGGTTGACGTTCAGGTAGTCGACGACCCGGCCTGCAAGGGTGTCGGGGTGCTCTTCCCCGCCCTTCAGGACAATCTCGGCGGCCTCGGGAGGCTCGTAGGGCGAATCGATGCCGGTGAAGTTGATCAGCTCACCTGCACGCGCCCGCCTGTAGAGCCCCTTCGGGTCGCGCGATTCGCAAACTGCGAGCGGCGTATCGACGAAGACCTCGACGAACTCGCCTTCGTTCACAAGGTCCCGCGCCATCCGACGTTCGGACCTGAACGGCGAAATCATGGACACGATGACGACGAGGCCAGCGTCCACCATCAGTTTCGCGACCTCGGCAACACGTCGGACGTTCTCGACACGGTCCTGCTCCGTGAAGCCGAGATCCCGGTTCAGGCCATGCCGCACATTGTCGCCGTCCAGCAGGTAGGTGTGGACGCCGGCGGCATGCAGCTTCTGCTCGAGCCGGTCGGCGACCGTCGATTTCCCCGCGGCAGGCAGGCCCGTAATCCACAGCAATCGGGGCACCTGTCCCTTGGCATACGCCCGCGCCGTCCGGTCGATCTTTGTCGGCTGCCAGACGACATTGGTGGCGCGGCGCAGCGGGAAGTGGATGACGCCCACACCGGCCGTGACACCGGTGAATTTGTCGATCAGCACGAAGGCGCCGGTGCGGCGGTTCTCGGAATAGGGATCGAACGCCACCCGGCGGTCGAGCGCGAGCTTGCAATAGCCGACCTCGTCGCGTTCGAGCGTCTTCGCCGCGAGGTGCGTCAGCGTGTCCACGGCCACCCGGTGGACCAGGTCGGTGACCTGCGCCGTTGCCGACGCGGTGCCGATCCGGATGGCGTAGGTCCGTTCGGGCAGCATCGCGGAGCCGTCCAGCCAGATCAGATGGGCCGCAAACTGGTCGGCGGCGGCCGGCGGCTGGTGATGGTCGGCAATGACATCGCCGCGCCCGATTTCAATCTCGTCGGCCAGAATCAGCGTGACCGCCTGGCCGGCGACCGCGCTTCGCACGTCGCCCGACGGGCCGCGTATGCGGGCGACCGTCGTCCGCATGCCGGAGGGGAACGCGGAAACCGCGGTGCCGCATTCGATGCGCCCCGAGGCGATGGTGCCACTAAGACCGCGCGTGTTCGGGTTGGAGCGGTCTACCCGCTGCACCGGCAGGCGGAAGGGACCGCCGGCGGGGTCGCGCCGCGGGGCGGCACCTTCCAGCACCTCCATGAGCGTTGGGCCGGCATACCAGGGCATGGCACTCCCGCCCGCGTGCACGTTCTCGCCGGTCAGGGCGGAAAGCGGGATCGCATGGACGTTCTCGATCCTGAATTCATGGGCGAAGGCCGCGTATTCCTCCGCGATGGCCTCGAAGACCGGTAGCGCGTAGCCGGCCAGGTCCATCTTGTTGACCGCGAGAACAACCTGCGGGACGCCCATGAGGGAGACGATATAGCTGTCGCGCCGGGTCTGGGTCAGGATGCCCTCGCGGGCGTCCACCAGGATGACCGCCAGGTCCGCCGACGCGGCGCCCATCGCCACGTTACGCGTGTGTTGCTCGGGATTGGACGCGCCCGCCGCGACGAATTTGCGCCTGTCGGTCTCGAAACGGCGCCAGGCGACATCGCTGGCGATGCCCGGTTCCTGATCCGCCCGCGGGCCGTCTTCGAGCGCAGTCCGCGTCTCGTCCAGCAGACGGCCGAGCAGGGTCGATTTGCTGCCCCCCTCGGCGCCGCAAATCACGAACCGCAGCTGGTCCTTCTCTTTCGGGGTATCGGAAGAGGCGTCCATGCTGCCTGCCTTGGCGGTCATCGGTGCGCTCTGCGGCATCAGATTTATTCCCGCCGCCCCTCGTGTTCCAGCGCACCGGTCCGGTCGCGGCCTTGAGTACCCAATTTCGCCGCGACTTCACACCGATACTTCGCGCGCGATCGCCGCCCCGCGGGCCACCAGCCGGGAGGCGAGACTCAGCCCGCCTTTCTCACCAAGGTCATGGTCTGCGCGGCTCTGTCCGGCCGACAGGGTAGGAGAGGCGTGCAGTGCGATGCGGGGACATCGGGCAAACGCCTCGACACACACTGTCGGCCGGAGAGCGCCGCCCTTCGGGTCGCGCCCAGGCATCCGCCCGCGGCGTCGCGGGCCTCAACCGTATTCCCTGATACGCTCTTCGGCCCGCTCCTGGCGGATCGAACGACTGGGCGCGACGCAGGCCGTGACCTTGGTGAGAAATGCGGGCTAGCCCCTTAGGTTGTATCGGGCGTCGTGAGCGAGGCTTGATCGCCGGGGTGATCTTCGGGGCGCATGAAGCGCCGGGCGGTGCCGGCGTGGATGCCACCGCGCTCCTTGACCGCGCCGTCCGGCAGCTTCTCCAGCGGCGTGTAGCGCGGCATGTGATGATCCTTGTAGGGATCGTTGCGGGCGGCGTTGTAGCAGCAGAGCAGCACGTTGCGGCTCTGCCTGGAGAGGTTCTTGGACGAGCCGTGCAGCGTATTGCAGTGCAGGAAGAGCGCGTCACCGGCCGCCATCTCGCAGGAAACCACCTCAAGCCGCTCCAACGCGTGCTCCACCCGCTCCGGCTCGGCCGTGAGTTGGCCGCCCACCAGCTCGTGGTCGAGCCGGCCCATGCGGGCCGAGCCCCGGATGACCTGGAGGCAGCCGTTCTCCTGCGTCGCCGGGTCGATGGCGATGAAGACGCTGAGCATGTCGGGGAAGAGATTGCCGTTGAAGTACCAGTAGCCGTAGTCCTGGTGCCAGTTCCAGGCGCCGCCGGTCTCGGGCGCCTTCAGGGTTAGCTTGGAGTGGTAGTGATAGACCTCGCCGTCCAGCAGCCGCTCGGCGCCCTCCACCACCCGCTCGCAGCGCGCGACCGCACCGAACAGATCGTCGCCGGGGTCGGTCCACAATACCGTCGTGGTGACGCTGCCGTCGGCGTCGTGCATCGCCATGGTGTTGCGCTGGTCGCCGATGCCCGCGTCGTTCGCGAGCGCCTGGCGCATCAGCGCGACCTCCTCGGCATCGAACAGCGCCGGCTTGAGCAGATAGCCGTCGCTCTGAAAACGGGCTACGTCGTCGGCGCTCAGGCGGCGATCCCGCATCGACTCCCCCGCCGTGATGATGAATTCTTCGCTCAACATGCCCGCGGGCGAAGGCACTGTATAGGCCGCACACTTGTTGGCGAAACTCCCGCTCTTGGGCGCCGCGATCAGCGCCCGCTAGAATAGGCGCGGGACCGAGGAGGGAGCCATGGACGTCGTCACGATGAACATCGTCGAATCGACGATGCTCTCCATCTGCCGGGAGATGGGGATCACCATGATGAAGACGTCATATTCGACGATCTTCAACGAATCGCTCGACTTCAGCTGCGCCATCGCCGACGCCAACGGCGACATGATCGCGGTCGCCGATTACTGCCCGGCGCAGATCGGCGGCATGTCTCTCCTGATCAAGACCTGCATCCGCGAGATGGCGAACGAGCCGGTGCACGAGGGCGACGTCATCATGCACAACGACCCCTATCGGGGCGGGCTGCACACGCCGGAGCACACCTTCTTCACGCCCATTTTCGTCGACGGCAAGTTCATGGGCTATGCGGCGGCGATCGGCCACGTCGCCGAGGTCGGTGGCATGGTGCCGGGCGGCTTCGCCAGCGAGGCCACGGAGATCTTCCACGAGGGGCTGCGCGTGCCTCCGGTCAAGATAAAAAAGCAGGGCAAGGACGTGGACGAGGTCTGGAAGCTCCTGCTCGCGAACGTCCGCACCCCTCGCTACAACTACGGCGACTACCGGGCCATGATCAGCGCCTGCGAGCTCGGCGCCGAGCGCATGGCCGCGCTGATCCGAAAGTACGGCGTACCGCTCTTCGAGCAGACCGTTGCCGATCTCATGGACTACTCCGAAGCCCGGATGCGGGCTGAGATCGCGGCGATCCCCGACGGCCAGTATTCCTTCGAGGACTACATGGAGGACGACGGGATCGACGCCCGGCCCTACAAGATAGCCGTCGACATGGTGGTGCAGGGCGACGAGATCATCGCCGACTGGCGCCGCAGCGACGCCCAGGCCAAGGGCGCGATCAACGCGACTCTCGGCGTCACCTGCTCCGCCACCTACAACGCCATGCTGCACCTGACCGACCCGTCGATCCCGCGCAACGCGGGCTGTTACCGGCCGATCCGGGTGCTGGCGCGACCGGCGACCGTGGTCAACGTCGACTATCCGGCGCCGGAGGTGGGCGGCAATACGGAGACCCACGTCCGCATCTGCTTCACGGTGATCGGGGCGATGTCCCGCTGCCTGCCGGAGCGCGCCTTCGCCACCGACGCCGGCACCCACGGCAATTTCCTCTTCGGCGGCCACGACCCCGAGAACGACGAGTTTTACGTCTGCTATGATTTCATGGTTGCCGGCTGGGGCGGGCGCCCTTTCGCCGACGGCAACGACACCTGCAACTGCATCAACGGCAACTGCCGCACCGTCCCGGTCGAGGTTTACGAGAGCCGCTACCCCTGGCTCGTCGAGAACCTCTCGCTCACCGAGGATTCGGGCGGCGCCGGCAAGTACCGGGGCGGGCTTGGCTCAACCAAGACGCTGGAGTGCACGGCCGACGAAATCATCCTCAGCTACATGGGCGACCGCCACCGGAAGGCCCCGTGGGGTCTGCTCGGCGGTGGTTCCGGGGGATCGGCCGCGCTGCTCATCAAGAAGGCGAACGAGAACGAATGGAAGGACGTCTGTGAGGGCCACGGCAAGGTCTCGCCCAGCAAGTTCGGCAACGTCTCGGTGCACCGGGGCGACCGGGTCCGCCTGCTCTCGGGCGGCGGCGGGGGCTACGGCCCCGTGACGGAGCGGTCGCAGGAGTTGGTCGACGAAGACGTGCGCGAGGGCTTCGTCTCGCAGTCCGCCGCCGCCGAGCGCTACGGCCACGCCGCAGCGGCGGAGTAGCCGGACTTAACTCTCGGGCTTTGCCTTGGGCGGGCGGCGGGTCGCGGCCTCGACATCCGCCGCTGTCCAGCGCCTGCCGTCGCGGGTGAGAAAGCCGCGGGCGTTGAGGTGCTGGGCCAAGGCCTCCGGATCGCGCGCGCCGCGCGAGCGCGCGAACGCAAGTTCGGCGCGGATGCGGTCGGCGAAGTAGTCGCTCTTTTTTCCCGCGCTCATAACCTAATCCCTCCGCGACCAGGGGCCACGGGGCCGCCGCCCCCACGGGCCGTTACGGTCTCCCGGCGCTTCGCCTCCGTTGGGACGGCTGCGGGGCGGCTCCTGCCAGGGCGCGTCGCCGTCGGCTTCGGGATCGGGGGCAGAGTCGGCGGGCGGCTCCTCCCACGGTCCGGCACCGGGGGTTTCGGCCTCGGGCGGCGGCTGGTACGGCGTCCGCCGCCGGGCACGGACGAAACCCCGGTCGAAGAGCGGCACGCCGCGCTTTCGCAGCGGCACCACCAGCAGCGCGCCGGCGGCGAAGCCGCCGATGTGGGCGTACCAGGCGACCCCGCCGCCGGCCGGGCCGGCGGCCAGCGCGTTGAAGACCTGATAGCCGATCCAGAGCCCGAGCACGCCCCAGGCGGGGAAGCGGATCGGCATGAAGAAGACCAGAATCCAGACCCCTCGCTTCGGGTGAAGCATGAAGTAGGCGCCGAGCACGCCGGAGACCGCGCCGCTCGCCCCGATGGTGGGAATCTGAGAGGCGGGCTCGACCGCGGCGTGGGTGAGGGCCGCCACCGCGCCGCAGAGCAGATAGAAAACCGCGAAGCGCCAGTGGCCCATCGCGTCTTCGACATTGTCCCCGAAAATCCAGAGATAGAGCATGTTGCCGAACAGGTGCATGAAGCCCCCGTGCAGGAACATGGAGGTGACGATGGTGAGCCAGGGAGTCACGGTCACCATCTCGGGCTCGCGCCTGAGTTCGCCGAGCACCGTCACCGGGATCATGCCGAGGCGGAAGATCAGCTCGGCATCGAACTGATCCCCGCCCAGCCACTGGACGACCCAGATGATGGTGCAGGCGGCGATCAGCCCCACCGTCACGAACTGGAAGCCGATCCGGTTGACCGGGTTGTCGTCCCTGAGCGGCAGGAACATGTGTCAATCCTGTCTGCGGGGCCCGCGCCCCGCGCTCAGCCTTCGAGCTTGGCCCGCAGCGCCTCGTTCACCGCCTTCGGGTTGGCCTTGCCGCCAGACGCCCTCATCACCTGGCCGACGAACCAGCCTGCGAGCTTCGTCTTGCCGCCGCGATAGTCGGCGACCTTGTCGGGGTTCTCGGCGATCACCTGGTCCACGAGCGCCTCGATCGCGCCCGTGTCGCTTAGCTGCCTGAGCCCCTGCTCCTCGATGATGGTGTCGGCGTCCTTCCCTGTCGAGACCATGGCCTCGAACACGTCCTTGGCCGCGCGGTTGGAGACCGTGCCGTCCGCTACCCGGTCGATCAGCGCGCCGAGGGCGGCGGCAGAGACCGGGCTCTGCTCGATCCCGATTCCGGCCCGGTTGAGTGCGCCGAAGAGCGTGCCCGTGACCCAGTTGGCCGCCTGCTTGCCGTTGCGCCCTGTGGCCACCGCCTCAAAATACTCCGCGATCTCGCGCTCGGCCACGAGCACGCCGGCGTCGTAGGCCGAGAGCCCGTAGTCGGCCATGAAGCGTGCCTTCCGAGCGTCCGGCAGCTCCGGCAGGGCGGCGCGCTGCTCATCGACCCAAGCTGGGTCGAGAGTGAGCGGCAACAGGTCGGGGTCGGGGAAGTAGCGGTAATCGTGAGCCTCTTCCTTGGAGCGCATGGAACGCGTCTCGCCGCGCTCCGGATCGAAGAGACGGGTTTCAAGCTCGATCGTGCCGCCGTCTTCCCGCACAGCGACCTGGCGGCGGGCCTCCACCTCGATCGCCTTCATGACGAAGCGGACCGAGTTGAGGTTCTTGACCTCGCAGCGCGTCCCTAGCTCCTTGCCCGGCCGACGCACCGAGACGTTGACATCTGCCCGCAGCGAGCCCTGCTCCATGTTGCCGTCGCAGGTGCCGATGTAGCGCAGGATAGAGCGCAGCTTGCTCAGGCAGAGGCCGGCCTCCTCCGGGCTCCTGATGTCCGGCTCGGAGACGATCTCCATCAGCGCGACGCCGGCGCGGTTGAGGTCGACGCAGGTGGCGTCCGCGCGTCGGTCGTGGATGCTCTTGCCGGCGTCCATCTCCAGGTGCAGCCGGGTGATTCCAATGGTTCGCTGCGAGCCGTCCTCCAGGTCGAGCACGACCCGGCCCTCGCCCACGATGGGCCGCGAGTACTGCGAGATCTGATAGCCCGGCGGCAGGTCAGGGTAGAAGTAGTTCTTGCGGTCGAACACCGAGGTCAGGTTGATTTCGGCCTCCAGCGCAAGCCCGGTACGCACGGCCTGCGTCACGCAATGGCCGTTGATCACGGGCAGCATGCCGGGCATCGCGGCATCGACCAGCGAGACCTGGGTGTTGGGCTCAGCGCCGAAGGCGGTGGGCGCGGTGGAGAAGAGCTTCGCTTCCGAGACCACCTGGGCGTGGACCTCCAGGCCGACGGCGATCTCCCAATCGCCATCGCGGCCTCTGATCCGGTAGCCGCTCGCGCTCACGCTACGCCTCCGGCCCCGCTCCGGTCGGGGCGATGGCTGAAGCCGGCGGCGCTCTCCAGAACCCCGGCCGCACGGAACAGCGTCGGCTCGTCGAAGGGCCGCGAGATCAGGTGCAGGCCGAGCGGCAGCCCATCGCCCGTGAGCCCGGCGGGCACCGAGATCGCGGGCAGGCCCGCGAGGCTCGCCGGCACCGTGAACACGTCGTTCAGGTACATGGCGATGGGGTCGTCCATCTTCTCGCCGATGGCGAAGGCGGCGAAGGGCGCGGTCGGCGTCAGCACGGCATCCACGGTCTCGAACGCGGTTTCGAAGTCGCGCGCGATCAGCGTCCGCACCTTCTGCGCCTTCAGGTAGTAGGCGTCGTAGTAGCCGGCCGAGAGCACGTAGGTGCCGATTAGGATGCGCCGCCTGACCTCGCGGCCGAAGCCCGCAGCCCGCGTCCTGGCATACATCTCGGTCGGGTCGTCGCCCTCGACGCGCAGCCCGTAGCGCACGCCGTCGTAGCGCGCGAGGTTGGAGGAGGCCTCCGCCGGCGCCACGATGTAATAGGTGGGGAGCGCATACTTGGTGAGCGGGAGCGAGATGTCGACGACCTTCGCCCCCGCATCGCGGAACCAGCGCACGCCCTCGGCCCAGAGCGCCTCGATCTCCGCCGGCATGCCCTCCATCCGGTATTCCGCCGGCACGCCGATGGTGAGGTCGCGCACGTCGCCCGTGAGGCTCGCCGTGTAGTCGGGCACTGGGCGGTCGATGGAGGTCGAATCCTTGGGGTCGTGACCGGCCATCGCCTGCAGCATGAGCGCCGCGTCCTCGACCGTCCGCGTGAGCGGGCCCGCCTGATCGAGCGAGGAAGCAAAGGCGATCATGCCCCAGCGCGAGCAGCGGCCATAGGTCGGCTTCATGCCGACGATGCCGCAGAAGGCCCCCGGCTGGCGGATCGAGCCGCCGGTGTCGGTCCCGGTGGCACCGAGGCAGAGCCCTGCCGCTACGGCAGCCGCCGAGCCGCCAGAGCTTCCGCCCGGCACCAACGGCTTGTCGTCGCCTCGCCGGCGCCAGGGGTTGATCACCGGGCCGTCGGCGCTGGTCACGTTGGCCGAGCCCATGGCGAACTCGTCCATGTTGGTCTTGCCCAGCATGAGCGCGCCGGAATCCCAGACATTGGCGGTGACGGTCGATTCGTAGGGCGGCTCGAAGCCGTCGAGAATCTTGGAGCAGGCCTGGCTGCGCACCCCGCGGGTGCAGAACAGGTCCTTGACCGCGAGCGGGATGCCTTCGAGCAGCCGCCCCTCGCCGGCTGCGAGCCGCGCATCGGCGGCATCGGCGTTGGCGCGCGCGGCGTCGAAGGTCTCCGCGACGAAAGCGTTGAGGTCGCGCCCGGCTTCGACGGCTGCGATATGCGCGTCGGTCAACTCGCGCGCCGAGAAGTTGCGCGCGGCAAGCCCGGCGCGGGCCTCGGCGATTGTGAGCTGGGTAAGATCGCTCACTCGACCACCTTGGGCACGACGAAGAAGCCGTCGTCCGCCTCCGGTGCGTTGGCCAGAAGGTCGTCGGTCGGTGTGCCGGCCGAAGCGTCGTCGTCCCGCTGCGGCAGCGTCGCGGCAATGGCGCCGGTCATCGGCTCGACGCCCTCGGTGTCCACCTCGCTCAGCTGCTCGACCCACGAGAGGATACCGTTGAGTTCCTGCGCCATGGGCTCCAGCGCGTCCTCCTCCATGGCGATGCGCGAGAGGCGGGCGATCCGCACGACGGTGTCCTTGTCGATGCTCATGGCCGGCCCTGCTCCTGCCAGCGGGCGAGCACGTCCGGCGCGCTCATGTACTCGACCGGCGGGCGCGGCGGCGGGGGCTCGCCGTCGATCCAGCCGGGGAAGAGAATCTCGTAGGCCGGCGTCGGCATGTCGTGCCGGCGCAGCATCTGCCGCGCTTTGATCTGCGGATGCTCGGGCACGTCTTCGAGGCGGTGGACTGGCTCGTAGCAGCAGTCGACGCCCTCCATCAGCCCGTTCATCTCGTCGAGGGTCTTGCAGCTCACGAAGGCGGCGACCTCGCCGATCAGCGCCTCCTGCGGCCGGGGCTCCCACTGCCGCTCGATCCACTCGGGCCGACCGCAGGCGGTACAGAAGTTCGCCCAGAACTTGTCTTCGAGTGCGCCCAGGGTGATGAAGCGCCCGTCGCCGGTCTCGTAGATGTTGTAGAAGGCCGCGCCGCCGTTCGGGAACTGCGCTCCCCGCGCGGCGTCCCATTCCTTGTGGAAGAGCCCGTTGAGCGCCCACACCTGCCAGGGCAGCACGGTCTCGGCGATGCTGACGTCGATGGTCGCACCCTGCCCGTTCCCGTTCCGGCTGCGGCCGATCAGCCCGCCCATAATGCTAAGCGCCGCCTGCATCCCGCTCGCGAAATCCGCGGTGGGCGGGAAGGCGACGATCGGCCGCTCCGGCACGCCGGAGCGCTCAAGCCCACCCATCAAACCCATGTAGTTGATGTCGTGCCCGCCCCGCAAACGATAAGGCCCTTCGAGTCCCCAGCCGGAGAGCGAGCAGGAGATGATGCCGGGATTCATCTCGTGCAGCGCCTCGTGGCCGAAGCCGAGGCGGTCCAACACGCCCGGCCGGTAGGATTCGAGAAAGGCGTCGGACTGCTCCACCAGGGCGCGGAAATCGCGCTTGCCGTCGTCCGACTTCAGGTCGATCTCGACCACAGTCTTGCCGCCGTTGACCATTCGGTACCAGATCGAGACCCCGGCATCGTCCTTGGGCCCGACGCCCCGCATCGGCTCTCCGCCCGGCGGCTCAACCTTGATCACCTCGGCGCCGAGATCGGCGAGGATCAGGCTCCCGTACGGCCCAGGGATATACTGGCTGAGGTCGAGGACCCTCAACCCGGTGAGGAAAGGGATGGGCACCGCGCCGAGCGCAGCCGGTCAGGAGGCGTATTCGGGCACGCGGGGCCGCTTGCCGGAACCGCCTCGCCGACCGGAACCGCCGCCGCCCTTGCGGCCGGACGCGTCGGATGCCGGGAAGCTGAAGGTGAGCTTGCCGTCCTTGAGGCCAACCTGTACCCGCCCGCCCTTGGCCAGCTTGCCGAACAGGAGCTCGTCGGCGAGCGGCTTCTTGATCTCCTCCTGGATCAGCCGCGCGAGCGGCCGGGCACCGTAGGTGGGATCGTAGCCGTTCTCGGCGAGCCAGGCCCGCGCGGCTGCGCTCAGCTCGATGGTGACGTTGCGGTCGGCGAGCTGCTCCTCCAGCTGGATGACGAACTTGTCCACCACGCGCGCGATCACCTCCGGCGAGAGCGCGGCGAAGCGGATTACGGCATCGAGGCGGTTGCGGAACTCGGGCGCGAACATCCGCTTGATCGCCTCCTCGTCATCGCCCTCACGCTCGGTTCGGGCGAAGCCGATCGGCGGCTTGGCGAGCTCGGCGGCGCCGGCGTTGGTGGTCATGATGAGGATGACGTTGCTGAAATCGACCGTCTTGCCGTTGTGATCGGTGAGCTTCCCGTAGTCCATGATCTGCAGGAGGATGTTGAAGAGATCGGGATGCGCCTTCTCGATCTCGTCCAGCAGCAGGACCATGTGCGGGTTCTGGTCGGCGGCGTCGGTGAGCAGGCCGCCCTGATCGAAGCCGACGTAGCCGGGCGGCGCGCCGATCAGCCGCGAGACCGAATGCCGCTCCATGTACTCGCTCATGTCGAAGCGGACGAGCTCGACGCCCATCACATGGGCGAGCTGGCGCGCGACCTCGGTCTTGCCGACCCCTGTCGGCCCACAGAAAAGATAGCAGCCGACCGGCTTGCCCGGCTCGCGCAGGCCCGCGCGGGCCATCTTGATCGCGGTCGCGACGGCGCCGATCGCCTCGTCCTGGCCGAAGACGACGGTCTTGAGGTCGCGATCCAGGCTCTCCAGGATCGTCTTGTCGCCCCGGCTCACGTTCTTGGGCGGGATGCGGGCGATCTTCGCAACGATGCTCTCGACATCCTTCACGCCCACTGTCTTGCGCCGCTTCGATTCCGGCAGCAGGCGCTGCGAAGCGCCGACCTCGTCGATCACGTCGATCGCCTTGTCGGGGAGCCTGCGGTCGTTGATGTAGCGGCTCGCGAGCTCGACGGCGGTGCGGATCGCCTCCGCCGTGTAACGCACGCCGTGGTGCTCCTCGTAGTAGGGCTTGAGGCCGCGCAGTATCTTGACCGCCTCGTCCACACTCGGCTCGTTCACGTCGATCTTCTGGAAGCGCCGCACCAGCGCGCGGTCCTTCTCGAAGTAGTTGCGGTATTCCTTGTAGGTCGTCGAGCCGATGCAGCGCAGCGTGCCGCTCTGCAGCGCGGGCTTCAGCAGGTTCGAGGCATCCATCGCGCCGCCACTGGTCGCGCCCGCGCCGATGACCGTGTGAATCTCGTCGATGAAGAGGATCGCGCTCTCGTGGGCCTCGATCTCGGCGAGCACCGCCTTGATCCGCTCCTCGAAGTCGCCGCGGTAGCGGGTGCCGGCGAGCAGCGCGCCCATGTCGAGCGCGAAGATGGTGGCGCCTTCGAGCACCTGCGGCACCTCGCCGTGCTCGATGCGCCGCGCCAGGCCTTCGGCAAGCGCCGTCTTGCCCACGCCCGCATCGCCGACATAGAGCGGGTTGTTCTTGGTACGGCGGCAGAGCACCTGGATGGTGCGTTCGATCTCGGCATCGCGCCCGATAAGCGGGTCGATCCGCCCCGCATTGGCCTTGTCGTTCAGATTGACGCAATAGGCCTCGAGCGCGGCCGGCCCTTCCTTGACGATGTTCTCCTCGCTGGCGTCCTCGTCGGTGCCGGAGACGCCCCCGCCCGGCCCCGATTGGCCGGGTACCTTGGCGATGCGGTGCGAGATGTAGTTGACCGCGTCGTAGCGTGACATGTCCTGCTCTTGCAGGAAGTAGACCGCATGGGATTCGCGCTCGGAGAAGATCGCTACCAGGATGTTGGCGCCGGTAACCTCGGAGCGACCCGAGGACTGCACGTGCAGGACTGCGCGCTGCACCACCCGCTGAAAGCCAGTCGTGGGCTTGGCCTCGACCGCCTCGTCGGTGGCCAGGCTCTCCAGCTCCTCGTCGATAAAGGTCTCGAGCTCGCGTTCGAGCCGCTCCAGATCGACACCGCAGGCCTTGAGCACCGCGATGGCGTCGGGGTCCTCCAGCAGCGCGTAGAGCAGGTGCTCGAGTGTCGCGAACTCGTGCCGCCGCTCTACCGCAAGCGCCAGCGCCCGGTGCAGACTCTTTTCGAGATCGCGGGAAAGCACGGCTACTCCTTCTCCATCGTGCACTGCAGCGGGTGCTCGTTGCGCCGCGCAAATTCGCAGACCTGCTTCACCTTGGTCTCCGCGACCTCATAGGAATAGACACCGCAGACGCCCACGCCCCGTCGGTGCACGTGAAGCATGATCGTCGTTGCCCGCTGCTCGTCCATACCGAAGAACCGCATCAACACAATGACCACGAACTCCATCGGGGTGTAATCGTCATTCAGCAGCAAGACCTTGTACATCGAGGGCTTCTTGGTCTCGCTGCGCGACTTGGTGATGACCGAGGAGTCGTCGCCGGGCCGACCAGTTGTCCGTTGATCCGACATCGCTCATCACACCCCGCGCACGCCGCGTGTGCCGGCCCGCACTATAGCATGGAGGCCCATGCGCACAGGCGTCGCCGGCTCAGCCGACGATATCGGTCTCCGCGAAGAAGAATGCAATCTCGATGGCCGCGTTTTCTGGCGAGTCCGAGCCGTGCACGGAGTTGGCCTCCACCGACTCGCCGAAGTCCTTGCGGATGGTTCCCTCGTCGGCGTTGGCGGGATTGGTTGCCCCCATGATCGTACGATTGGCCTCGACCGCGTTCTCGCCCTGCAGCACCTGAACCACCACGGGGCCCGAAGTCATGTAGGCGCAGAGATCGTTGTAGAAGGACCGCTCCTCGTGGACCGCGTAGAACGCGCGCGCCTGCGCCTCCGTCAGCCTGACCCGGCGCTGGGCGACGATGGAAAGCCCGGCCTCCTCGAAGCGCTGGTTGATGGCACCCGTCAGGTTGCGGCGGGTGGCATCGGGCTTGATGATCGAAAGGGTGCGCTGGGTCGCCATGGGTTCTCCCCCGTGCTGTGACGGCGGGCCCTTATAGAGTTTGGGCACCCGCCCGGCAACGGCGGGAATGGTCTTGTGAGCCGCTACCGGCGCGCCTCGAAAAAGCCACGCAGTAGTTCGGCGGCGCGAGTTTCCTGGAGGCCGCCGATGACCTCGGGCCGATGGTGGCAGGTCGGCTGCTGGAAGATGCGGGCGCCGTGCTCGACCCCGCCGCCCTTGGGGTCGGCTGCGCCGAAGTAGAGCCGGCGCAACCGGGCGAAGGCGATCGCCTGCGCGCACATGGCGCAAGGCTCCAGCGTGACGTAGATGTCGCAGTCGGGGAGGCGCGAGCTGCCCCGCTCCGTCGCCGCAGCGCGGATAGCCAGCATCTCGGCGTGCGCCGTCGGGTCGTGCCTCTCTTCCACCTCGTTGCCGGCCCGCGCCAGCACCGCGCCGGTGCGCCCGTCGACCACCACCGCCCCCACCGGCACCTCGCCCCGGTCGCGCGCCGCCTCGGCCTCGGCCATGGCGAGGTCCATGGGGGAGGGGAACGCGTTCACGGGGTTGCCTCGTGGCGCTCAATCGACCCCCGGCGCAGAGCCGCGACCGGCTTTGCCTGCGCGCCGTAATCCTTGCCTGGGTCGATGAAGAGATTCGCGTGCCGCGAAATCTTGCTCATTGCCAGCCCGAGCGCAGCCGGTCGACATAGGCGTCGGCGTCCTCGTCTGCCCAGATTTCCCTGCCCATCCCGCGCAAGGCGAGGATTGGATCGCCGGCATCGCGGCACTTCTTGCCGACGCGCCCACGGCAGAGTAGCGCGGTGACGATACGCACCACGTCAACGACACGAATGCGCGGCATGACAACCTCAATCCCGTAGTTGACACAAACAACTTAGTTGAACGGTTCCTGCTTGTTGACCCGCAGCGGCAGCCGGCGCGCCCTCCCCACATTGATGAATGCACGTTAGAGTTTGCCGATGGCTCAGCCCGTCATCGGCCTTACCCTCGATTCCGAGCCGCCGGGCGGTTATTCCGGCGAGCCCTGGTACGCGATCCGCGAGAACTACTGCACGGCGGTCGCGGCGGCGGGTGGGATTCCGGTCGCGCTGCCACACGAGCCGGAGCTCGCGGAGCGCTATCTGGAGACGGTGCATGGCCTCATCGTCACCGGCGGCGCCTTCGACGTGGACCCGACCCTCTTCGGCGCCACCTCACGGCACGAGAGCGTCACCACCAAGGACCGGCGCACCGCCTTCGAGCTGGCCATCACCCGCGCCGCGCACCGGCAGGCGGTGCCCTCACTCGGCATCTGCGGCGGTCAGCAGCTGATGAACGTGGCGCTCGGCGGCACCCTCATCCAGCACATCCCGGACGCGGTGCCCGATGCCCTGGCTCACGAGCAGCCCAACCCGCGCACCGAGCCTGGCCACGCGGTCTCGCTTGAGGCCGGCAGCGTGCTCAAGGCCATCGTCGGCAGCGAGGTCATGCAGGTGAACAGCGCCCATCACCAGGCTGTCGCCGAGGCGGCCCCCGGCCTCGTGGTCAATGCGCTGGCGCCGGACGGCGTGATCGAGGGCATCGAAGACCCGACGCACCGCTGGTTCATCGGCGTGCAGTGGCACCCGGAATACGCGATCGACCCTGGCGACGCTCGTATCTTCCGCTCGCTGATCGAGGCCTGCGCGCGTTAGTCGGCGTACGCGGCCTGATCGGCCGGGCCGCCCCTTGTCCGAACCGGGCGCGCCGTGGTGACATGGCCCGGAACTCGGCAATCGTGCCGTGACTTATGGGAGGACCCTGTGACCTTCGACCTGCCGCCCACCCATCACTTCGTCATCGACGCCAAGGCCACCAGCCGCTGCCGGCTCGAGGCCAGCACGCGCCAGCACACCGTGATCATCGACGAGCCGGAAATACGTGGCGGGACCGACAGCGGCGCCACACCGCTGGAGACGATGCTCTCCTCCTTCCTCGCCTGCCTCAACGTCATTTCGCACCTGATCGCCGACGAGATGGAGATCGAGATCGACGATCTCTCCATGTCCCTCGACGCCACCTTCGACACCGATGGGATCCGCAACACGACACCGACGGCGCTGCCCTTCCCGGAGATCGACCTGACGATGAACGTCACCACATCGGCGACTGACGCCGAGATCACGCGGCTCCGCGAAGACCTGGAGAAGCGTTGCCCGGTGACGGTCATTCTCACCCAGGCCGGCACGAAGATTAACGCGACCTGGAACGTGACGAGGCCCTGATTCCTCGACCTAAGACGACGCGCTAACTCCCGCTTATCGTCTCCACCCCTTCATCCGATCTCTCAGGCGCCGAGCGCTCGCTGGGCTCGCTGCTCACCTGTACATAAGGTTCGGAAGCCACAGGGCCAGCTCCGGGAACGCGAATATGATTCCCAGCACGACGATCTCGACCTGCAGGAACCACCATATACCGTGGTAAATTTCTTTGAAATTAAAGCCAGGAGACACGCTTTTTAGAACGAATGCGTTCAGCCCAACGGGCGGTGTGATCAAGCCTATTTCGAGCGACTTTGTGACAAGAACGCCGATCCAGATCGGGTCCATGCCTAGCCTTTCCAAGGGCGGCAAGAATATCGGCACTGTCAGGAACATGACCGAAATCGGGTCGATGAAGAGACCCAACACAAGCATGAGAAGCAGATACAGCAGCAACAGCACCCGCGGGTGAACATCCATGCCGACGATGCCTTCGGTAATCGCCGAGGATGTTCCGCTTACGGCCAGGTAGGATGTAAAAATCAGAGCGCCGACCAGGATAATGAAGATCACCGAGGTCGTTTTTGCCGTTTCGGTGAAAACGGATCGAAGGACCTGGAGGCTTAGACGCCCTCTGAAAAGCGCTATGAGGAATGCTCCTCCCGCTCCCATGGCGCCTGCTTCGGTCGGTGTAAAGATGCCCGCATAGATGCCTCCGATCACCACGACAGCCAGCAGCAAGGCAGCCCAGACGTCCTTGAGAGAGCGGATTTTCTCGGACCTCGGGGCGGGCGGCAACGGAGGCGCCAGCTTGGGATCGCGAAGCACCCTTACGTAGATCATCACGGAGAAACAGAAGGCCGTGAGAAGTCCGGGGACGATGCCGGCGATAAAGAGCCGCGGGATGGATTCCCGCGCGATGATGCCGAAAACGATCAGAACGACGCTGGGAGGGATCATGCCGGCGAGCGTGCCCACGGTCGCGATGCATCCCGCGGCGAGCCGGCGATCGATGTTGTTCTTGAGCATTTCGGGGAGAGCGACCCGCCCGAAGACCGCGGTCGTCGAGGTGGTCGAGCCCGAGCACGCGGCGAATCCGGTGGCGGCAAAGGTTGTTGCCAACACCAGACTGCCTCTCAAATGCCCGACCCATGCGCGCGCGGCGCCGAACATGTCTTCCGTCACCCTGGACGCGATGGCCATGTGGCCCATCAGCAGGAACAGCGGCACGGCACTCAAGGAGTAGCCCGAACCGATATCGAAGAGGCGCCCGCCCAGCGTGTTCAGGGTCGAGTCGAGACCGCGGCTGGTTGCGAAACCGATCGCACCCATGAGGAGCAACGTGAATCCGACTGGCACCCTTAGCGCCAGGAGAGCCGCGACTCCTACGATGATGAGAATTGGGGTGACTGGATCAATCAAGATTCTTCGACGAGCATAGTCGGCGCCTCTTCTTCGATAAGCTTGTCCAGAATTATCAAATTCAACAGCTGAATCAGGAAACGCAGCGCCAGCACCAGAAAACCTATCGAAATCGTCAATCGCGAGGGCCACGTCACGACCGAAATTGCTCCCAAGATCGTATCCCCCAGGACGTAGTTGTCCCAGGTTATGGCTGCGGTATACCAGGTCAGTGTCGCGGAAAAGATCAAAAAAGTACCCAGCTGAAACAGCTGAAGCAATTTCCGGTATCGTCTCGGCAACTTACTATAAAGCGCGTCGATCGCAATATGGGAGTTCTCGCGCTGTGCATACGCAAGGCCGAGGTAAATGACCAATACGAACAACAGGCTGACGTATTCGTACGATCCTGGCACATTCGTGGGCGTGAGGTATCGGACCAGCACGTCAGCCACGGTGATCACCATCATGGCTGCGACAGCCGCAGCCGAGACATAAGTCAGTATGTCCTCAATGTGCCTCTGGGCACTCAATAGTACTCTTTTCACCCTAGAGTCCATTGTTTCTTCATGTCGATCCGTGCTGCCGCAAAAGTGGTCCAGTCATCAAGAGTTTCGACTGGTCGGCCATGCGCGGCCCCGACCTTGCAATTCCTGCACGAAAAAATGGGAAGCATTCGACGGGGATTTGCCCCGGAGCCGAATGCTTCCCGCACGTGTTGAACGACATGCTACTCGGCCTGTGAAGCCGGCATCCGATTCTCCCGGTTATCCGCCGTGCTTCTTCAGCAGCTCGAAGTAGGTGTTGAGGAGAGCTTCGCCATCGATCCCCTTTTCCGCCATTTCCGCCTTCCAGTTTTCCCGGGCGCCCATTGCGGCTGCTTCCAGCTTATCGCGTTCGGCAAACCTGACCTTCTTTACACCGAGCTCTTCCGTCAGTTTTGCCTCGGCTTCCCCGTCTCGCATGACGGTTATCGCCTGGGCCCGAGGAACCATCTCCTCGTTGAGATCCGAGATGATCTGCTGGATATCCGCCGGCAGCTCCTCCCAGGCCTCCTTGTTCATGACCAGCGTCATGGGGAAGTAGTAGAACGGCATGTACGCGTACCAGTATTCGAAGATGTCGCCGAATCCGAAGTCGTATGCCGCTGCCGGAGCGCCCATGATGGCGGCGTCGACGACCCTTTTCTCCGCCGCTGACGGAAGCTCGCCCCAGGGGATCGCGTAGCCCGCAATGCCGGCGGCCTCAAGTGCGTCGCCTGCGCCGCCGTGAGCGCGAATCTTGGCTTGGCTGAGCTCCTCCATGGTATTGTAGTGGTCATACGACAGCATCTCGATCCGGGACCACTGGCCGACGAACATGAATTTCTGGTTGAGCCTGTCGAATTCCGCTTGAACCTCAGGCAACTTGAAGAATTCGTGCGCCGCCAGATTGTGTGCTTCCGCGTTGTAGGTCAGAAACGTCATGATTGTCGTCGTCGCGCGCGGGTATAAGCCGGGATTGTAGACTGCCGAGAGCTGCCCGACATCGAACGAACGCGCCTTGAGACCGTCCGGCTGTCCTGCAAACTTGCCGAGCGGTCCACCGAAGAGCCGGGTGAATGTCACCCTTCCATCGGTGCGCGCCTCAACCTCGTCCATCCATACGCGGGACGCTTCGTTGAGCGCCGCTTGGCTGAAGGCTGCATGATATGTGAGATGGATATTATCTTCGGCCTTGGCGACTCCCGGTACCGCGAGAAGCGCGACAAAGGCCGCAGCAAGCAGTTTACGTCGTAGTGTCATGGTTTGATCTCCCTTTTTCCAACATGCGCGAAGGGTACAGAGTGCTGGTTTCCTTTTCATAAGCGCCTCCCTGTTCTTCCACCCGTACACTCGTCACAAATCCGATCCACTCACTCCGGACAGCCGAAGCGGCTGTAGCCGGTCGTGTCTCAAGACCATGAGCGTCGATCCATCCTAGCCCGGCAGGTCCACCTCCGCTCCTTCGTGGGCGGGAAAGTTCAATTCGATGCGCACGCCGTTCGGGTCGTGGACGAAGACCTGGTGCAGGTCGAGGTCCGGCACCTTGCGATGGTGGGCGGCGATGTCGTTCTCTTCCAGCCTCGCGATCATGGCCCTGAGCCCCGAGGCCTCGAAGGCGATGTGATCGATCGAGCCGGTGGCGCTGTCCGCCGAGCCGTCGCGCACCTGATCGCGCGCGTCGAGATAACCCCTGTTCTCAGCCACGTGGACCACCGCGCGGTCGCCCAGATAGATCCAGTGTCCGCTGAACGGGAAGGGCGGCCGGTAGCCGTCCTCGAGGCCCAGGACATCGACATAGAAGTCCCGCGTCGCCTCGAGATCCCTGGTCAGCACGAGCACGTGGTTGAGGTTTTCCAGGGGCATCGCCGTGTACTCCAAGCCGAGTTGACAGCACTCTGGAGGGCACGATCTCATCATCCCCTGCAATCGGGCGCTCAACAAGGGAAATCCCCGGTCGCAATCTCAGGGAGGAAAGGCAAACGAATGCCGCCGACATCAGACAAGTCGCTGGCCGACGACACTCTTGAGCGATTGCGCACCGTGAGCGTCGCCACGGTCACCATGCAGATGCTCAAGCGTGGCATGCGCCACGCCTTCATCCGGGGTGCCCGCCCGCTCAATCCGCAGCACGCTCGCTTTGCGGCGGAGGCCTACACGCTACGCACCATTCCCATGCGTGAGGACCTCAGCACGCCGGAGGTTCTGGCCGATCCGGAATATCCCCAGCGCAAGGCCATCGAGGCCTGCCCCCCCCCCGGCCAGGTACTGGTTTGCGACAGCCGGGGTGAGCAGCGCGCCGGGATGTTGGGCGACATCCTGATCACCCGGCTCCTGGTGCGCGGGGTCGCGGCGTTCGTGACCGAAGGCCCGACTTGCGACGCGGCGGCAGTCGCAGCCATCGCGTTCCCGACCTTCTGTACCGGCAGCGCCGCCCCCGCCAGCCTGGCCGCCCACTTCGCCGCCGCCGTGCAGGACCCGATCGCCTGCGGTGGCGTCGCGGTATTCCCTGGCGACGTGCTGGTCGGTGATCCGGACGGTGTGTGCGTCATTCCGCGCGGCATCGCTGACGACGTGGCCCGCGCAGCCGGCGAGCAGGAACAGATCGAGGCGTTTATCCGGGAACGCATTCGGGACGGCACGCCCGTGCCCGGCACCTACCCGCCGAACGAGGCAACCCTTGCCACCTTCGAGGCCTGGCGGCGCGATCGCGAGTGACGTCCGGATCAGGACATCAGCGGATTTTCAAGACGAGCTTGCCCCTGAGGTGGCGCGATGCGCTGGTGGCGAGCGCGTAGGCGGCGTCCTCCAGCGGGAAGGTACGAATCTCGGGCACCCGCACGGCGCCCGCCTCCACCAGTTCCAGGATGTGCAGCAGATGCGGGCGGTCGCGCCCGACCCTGGGGCGGAGCGCGGTCACGTCGTCGCGAGTTGGCTCCGGCGCGGTCGGGCCCGAGGCAATGAACGCCGCCCGTCCTCCTGGCTTGAGCACGGCGAAGGAACGCTCGGCCACGTCTCCGCCCACGGTCTCGAACACGGCATCGCAGTCCGAGACGCCTTCAACGAAGTCCTGCGCGTTGTAGTCGATCACCTCGTCCGCGCCGAGGCCGCGCACATAGTCGATGTTGCGGGCGCTGCACGTCGCGATGACATGCGCGCCGATGTGCTTGGCGAGCTGGATGCCGAAACCGGCGACCCCGCCGGCCCCGCCCTGGATCAGGATCGTCTCACCCGGCTGCAGTGCCAGGGTGTCCTCGATCGAGACCACCGCCGTCAGGCCGATCAGCGCGAGCGCCGCGGCATCCACGTGGGAGAGGCTGTTCGGCTTTGGCGCGACCAGCGCCGCCTTCACTGCGATCTTCTCGGCATGGGTTCCTTCCTGGCCCACCTCGCAGACGCCGAACACCGGATCGCCCGGCGCGAATTCGTCGACGCCGTCTCCGAGCGATGCGACCACGCCCGAAAAATCGCGCCCAAGCACGTCGGGAAAGTCGGTGATCCGGCTGTAGCGGCCCGACAGCACCTTGCAGTCCGCGCCGCTGACGCTGGCCGCGTGGATGTCGACGACGATCTGGCCCGACCCGGCCTCCGGGTCCGGCAGGTCGCCGTAGCGGATGACCTCGGGTCCGCCGTGCCGCTCGAAATAGGCTGCCTTCATCGCCGTTCTTTCCCCCGCGCCGCTACGGGGCGAAGTCTATACGGGATGCCTAAAGTGTCACGCCGGCGGCGGAGGCGTGCGCCACGAAGGGGGCCGGACCGGCCGCCGTTGGACGGGCAGGAGGCTCCGTGTTCCCTGCTCAGGCTCCCCACAGGTCTGATCATCAGGCGGAAAGAAGATCGCTCGCCCGTTCTGCGACCGCGACGATAGCCGCGTTGACCGGGCCCGTCGTCAGGCTCGGAAAGACAGAGCCGTCAACGATATGGAGCCCCGGCACGCCTGCAGCTGAAAGGTCGGGGCGGACAACGGCACCAGAGTCCGTTCCCATCCTGCAGGTTCCGATCGGATGGTGATGCGTGAAGGCGGCGCGCTCGATGAACGCCGACCGCGCATCCTGACTCGCGAGATCGCCGGGCTGCGGCAATAATTCTTCGCCGCGCCACGGTGCGTAGGCGTCCGCTGCGCCCAGCCGCCGTGCCCAGTCGAGCGCTTCGAGGAATAGCGAGCGGTCCTCCGCCGCGCTGAGATAGGCGGGATCGATGATGGGCTTCGCGTGCGGGTCTGCGGAGGCGATGGTCAGGTGACCGCGACTCCGCGGGTGCGTGATGCCGAACATCAAGGTGAGACAAACTAACGCATTGGCCAACTATCGGTGGCACACCTGAACAGCGTTGCTCCTTCCTCCTATAATGACTATGTTACAGATAGTTGCATGCCTCGTCAACAGAATTCGGGTGGAGAGGTGGGGTCAATAAGCCACAATCCTCAATAGCTCTACAGTTGCATTCGGGGACTTAACGTATTACGCACGAATGTCGGCGTCCCACTTTGCAACCACACTGGCGGCTTGCCCTGATGAGCTTCCTTGCACGGTATGCAAGATATGTGCAACGGTAGCTCTGTGGGCTATGTGGCCTGTAGGCGCTTCGAAGGCAGATTGTGCGCGTAATGCGCGGCGTATTACGCGCGTATTTCGCGCATCTTGTAGCGACACAAGCGAGACACGGGGCGCGGCCGGAGCGGTCATACCACGGGAGGCGGACGGCATGAGCGGGGCAGCCGAAAGACGCAAACGACAACGCGCCGTCATGGCCACAGATAGCGACTGGCAGCTGCTGAAAGAGCGCGCCGACGCTGCCGGAATGGATATATCGCGCTTCATCCTGGAACGTCTGACGGTGCCTTCTCCGGTGTCGGCGGACGCGGTCGTGGCGCGCGATCTCGCCGTCGGTCTGGCGCGGATCGAGCGCATGGTCAGGGTGCTCTACGAGGTCGAGAAAGAGCGCGTCGAGGCCGGTGCAGGGACGGAGACCTGGCAGGCTCTGGTGCGCCGTGCCGGTGCAAGGGTCGATGCCGAGGAGGCGCTTCGATGACGGCAATCGAGGAAGGCGGGAGGCGGGAGCTTGCTCGTGCGAGGAGCATCTACTGCTCTGCCGAGAACCGCGCCTTGATCGGACGGCGGGCCAAGGAAGCGGGCATGAGCTTCTCGCGTTTCATGATCGCCTGCGCGCTGCATGGGGCTGACGAGGATGCCGATGAGGAGGGTCCTCGTCTGGTCCTGAGCGAGGACGAGCAGCGGCAGCTATACGAGCGCGTTGTGCTTCTTGACAGGTGCAACGAGGCGCTGCTGTCGCGGCTTCCGGGGACCGAGATATCGGCGCTCGGTGCATTGGCTTTCCTGGTCCGGGAGGCGCAATCCCGATCCGTCGATGAGAGCGGGGACGCTTCATGAGGCGTCGTGGACGGAGCTTGCCAAGAGCGTATTCGCTCTCCTGCACCGACTCGGAGTGGGGACGTGTGCGGGTGCTGGCGGAGCGGCGGGGGTTGTCCATCTCGCGCTACATGGTCGAGTGCGGGCTCACCGTGGACCCGGAGTCGGAGCCTGCGCCGCCGCCGCGTCTGGTGCTCGACGAGGCCGAGCAGCGCGCCCTTTTCGACCGCGTGACCGCCATCGCGGAGCGCACAGGGGAGGCCGGAACGGAGGAAGCGGTGCTGACGGGGGTTCGCAACTCGCTTTCCTTCCTGGTCGAGACGAGGATGCGGACCATGGCGGGCGAGGGACGCGCGGAGGAACTTCAGGCGATCCTCACGGACTTGTTCGGGGAAGACGCGGCTGCGGCGACGGTGGAGCGGCTGCGCACGCGCACGGGCGCTGAAAGCTCGGACTCGCACTGAATAAGAGGCTACTCCGCCGCCGATGGCGGGAGGCCGTCGCCGTGCCGGAAGTTCGGGCCACGGGTGATCGAATGTAAGGTCGCTGGGATGCATCAGAGTTCCAGGCCCATGTCCATGTCGCGGGTCTTCTCCTGCCCTTTCTCCTGCGCTTCGCGCTCCTGTTTCACCTGCGCCTCCTTCTCCAGCCGGACGCGCTCGATCTCGGCGGTGTCGGCCTTGAGGCCGGTCTCGATCCGCGACGAGAGGCGCTTCAGATCGTCCTCCGCGCCGGGGCGGCGGTCGAGATGCCGCCCGAACGTCTCGGGGTCGTCGAGGATTCTGCGGCAGCCGTCGAGGACGCGGCGGGCGTCGTCGCGCCACTCTTCATAGCCGGCGGTACGGGTGACGTGAGTATCGTGTTCGGCGGCATGGTGGGCGCGCTCCTGCCGCTCCCCGACCGAGGCCGCCGCCGCCGACAGGGCCCGGTCCAGAAAGCGCTCCGCCTCCCTGCGGGTCTCCCGCGCCGCTTCATCCAGGACCGCCGCCTTCTCCGGGAGCGTGCGCTGCGCAACGGTCTCCGGTGAGACGGAGGCCGAGGCGGAGGTCGAGACCGAAGTCGAGACTTCGAACTGTTCGCCGATGGCCTTGAGCGCAGACATCTCGCTTGAAGGCGCGGTCTCCAGGGCCTCGATCAGCGCCTCGCGGTCGTCGGTCAGCAGCACCACGTTGTCGCGGGCGCGGGTGAGCTCAACGTAGAACATGGCCTGGTCCGCCGGCGCGCGGTCCGTATCCAGCACCGCGATCACGCGGTCGCACGTCATCCCCTGGGCCGCGTGCACGGTGGACGAGTACGCGTGATCGAGATGGTGGAGGTGAGGGTCGTCGCGCTTCATGGAGAGCTCACGGCCGTCCCGCGTCTTGATCCTGACGTTGACCCAGCCGATGGACAGCACCTCGGCGTGCTCGCCGTTGATCAAGCCGCGTGCGGCGTCGTTTCGGGTCCAGCGCACCGTGTCGCCGGCTCTCAGCACCATCGGCTGCGTCTCGAAGAGGTCGAGCCTGTAGCGGATGTAGCCGGACGGGTCGATCTGGCGCTCCCTGCCGTTGGGGAAGGTGAGCGCCACGCGCCCCTCTGCGGCATCGACCGCCGCGACACGGCAGGCGTCGCCGGCCTTCGCGCGGACGCCGTAGACGTCGTGGTGGAAGACGGCGACGTCGCCGGGGCGGTAGTTGGCGATGTCGCCCTTCTGCGGGCGCGTCAGGTGCAGGTTGACGTAGCGCTCAATCTCCAGTGCGGGGCCGTGCAGCACGCCCTCGTCCTCCAGGCCGTGGCGGATGGCCTCGTTGATCTCGGCCCTGAGCTCGTGCGTGGGCGCCAGGATGGCCGTGCCTGCCCGCAGGGGCGGATCGAGATCGAGCCAGAGCTGCGCCGCCTTCCTGCCGAGCTCGTCACCCGCCGTCTCCAGGACGCCGTTGCCGAGGCCTTCCACCGCGAGGCGCGGCTCGTCCGCCACCATGTGCAGCACCGCAGCCCGCAAGCCCGCATCGCGCTGGCGCACCACCTCGTCCATCCGTGCCGTGGGCATGCCCGCGTCCTGCACCAGGGCGAAGGGCTGGCCGGCCTCCACCGCGCGCAGCTGCCTGCGGTCGCCGATCAGCGCGAGCCTCTCCACGCCCGTCTCGGCGGCGATGCGCGTCAGCGTCCTCATCTGGGTGGTGCCGACCATCGACGCCTCGTCGAGGATCAACACGGAGCCGCCGAGGGTACGCCGCGCTTCCTCCATCCTCTCGGGCGAGGCGATGCCGTCGCCCACGTCGCGGTAGCGCATGAGGAACCATTGCAGGGTGCGGGCCGGAATATCGGCCTCGCCTTCGAGCACGCGCGTGGCGCTTGCCGAGGGGGCCAGGCCGATCAACTGCCGCTCGCCCGCCAGCTCTCTCACTGTGCGCAGCATGGTGGTCTTGCCCGATCCCGCGTGGCCCTGCACCCCCACCGTGCGGTGGGGCGAGAGCAGGATCGTGCGGGCGGCGGCCCGCTGGCCGTCGTTGAGGCCGGCCTCGTTCAGCTTCGCCTCGACCGCCTCCGCCGGCGCCAGGCCATGCCCGGCGTCAAGACCGGCGCGCATGCCGGCGATGATGTCGCGCTCGGCGTTGCGCGCCCGGTCGGTGACGAAGGCCGTATCGGCCCTTCGCGCCGTTACCTCGATCAGGTTCCCGTCCCGCCGCAGCCGGTCGATGGCGGCATCGAGGGCATCCAGCGAGTGCCGCCCGCCCCCATGTGCCAGGGCCCATGCGCGCACGTCGTTGGCGGGCAGCACGGTGCGCCTCTCCTCCAGGTGCTCCACCGCCTGCCGCACCACCGCCAGCGCCGACGGCTGCGCCCGCGGCTCCGGCGCGGGCGAGGCCGCGCGGTCGCGGTCCCGGCCCCTCGCCTCGTCCCGGTCACGCCCAGGCCCGAGCTCCTGCGCCCTCTCCTGCCACGTCTCGCGCAGGATCCGCCGGTCGGGCTCCGCCTTGCGCCGGCGCGTGTAGAGCGCCGCCTGCTGTGCCAGTGCAGGCGTGTTCTCCCAGCCACGCTCCTGCATGTAGTCCAGCAGCTCGCGGCGGCGCGTCGAGAATGCGTCCAGCACCGGCTTGCGGTAGCCCGCGATCTCGAACCCCGGCATCCGCCCCACCAGGGTCGGCACCGTGGCATAGCCGATGTCTTCCAGCCGGGTCCTGAGCTCGTTGCGGTAGTAGGCCCCGATCAGCAGCTTCGATCTCTCCACCGAGGTGAACTCGGCGCTGCGCCACGCCCCGTCCCGGCCGCGCGTCATGTTGGCGACCACGGCATGGGTATGCAGCTGCGGGTCGAGGTTGCGGCTGGCCAAGTGGCGGAAGGTCGCCGCCGCCATGCCGTCTGCCTCGATCCTTGGCCTCCTTCCAGTCGCCGGATCGTAGCTTCGGGCCTGGAGCAGCTCGGTCTCTACGAAGCGCAAGGTCGCGCCCACCGCCTCGTCGTGAGCCCTCACCACCCGTGCGCCGGTCTTGGGCGCCGCATAGACCAGCGCTTCCAGCGATACCGACTTGGGTGCGGAGAACGTGATGTCCACGCCGGGCCTGTGCTGGTGCTCGCCGTCGCGCAGCCGCCCGAGGCGAATGTCGGTGCCGGGCACATATCCGGCAAGCAGAGCCTCGAAGCGCTTCGGCTTGACCGGCCCGTGCAGGCCCAGCGTTGCCGCCGCCTCGCCGTACCAGCCGCTCGCCTTGCGGTGCTCGGGGTCGTTGCGGGCGTAGTAGCCGTCGGCTTCGAAGTAATGCACCGTCGTGGCCGCAGCCTTCAGGCGCGTGACGGTCGCGACCATGGTTTTCTATCCCTCCCCAGCGGGGTCAGTGAACTCTTCGGGCGGTGCGGAGGTCACATTCGCGTCCGGGTAAACGGGACTCGCGACCTCCCGCGTTGGACGAATGGCCAGCCGGCACTCGATGGGCTTGTCCTTCATGCGAGCCATCGATGCACAGACGGAGCGCAGCGGCGTGAAGTGTTCCGCGACGTAATCGTTCCAATCGTGGTAAGGATCGCCGACGATCACAACACCGGCCTCCCGCTAAAGCAACGCACCCAGAGTGAAGAAGCCGAACGAAGCGGCTGCCATGGCGAGAACGGTCAGCCAGAAACGCAACCGCTGCGCGTCATCGAAGCGTGTAATGTTCTCGACATGAACGCGCAGGCTGCTTTGCAGCAGCCTCGCTGTCCGATTCATCTCTGCGATTCCCTGGGCGGTGACCTCTGACTGCCAACTGTTCTCCTTCGCCTGCCGAGCGGCGGCCTCCGCCAGCCGGCCGGTGGTGTGGAGGCTCTTGTCGAGGGCCTCGCCCTGCGCCTTCAGTGCGGCGATGCCCTGGGCCAGGGCCCGGACCGCCTCCGCCGCCCCGTCCTGCCGCCCGGCCAGCTCTGTCGCCTTGGCCAGCGCGCCGCGCGCGTCCACGACGGCCTGCGACAGCTCCGCCGTCTCGCGCGCGAGCGCCTCGGCCGACTCGTGCTCCGGTTTCGGCGCTTCCTGGAGCGTGTTGAGCCGCGCGACCAGAGACCGCACCGTCTCGAGAATCTCGCGGACGGCGTCAGCGTGCGAGTCGGGCTGCGGCAACGTCGGCAGCGGGGGCGTCGGCGCGGGATTTGCAGGCTCGGCGGGTGGCCGGGCCTCCGCCCCTTCCGGCCGGCCGATCAGGAGGTCGCGGCCGTCGAAGCTGTCGTTCCCGGAATTTGGTCTGCGACGCGATTCGTCCTCCAGCGACATGATCGCCTCCCAGTCAGCAATGATTGTTCGTAACTCTTGAAGAAATCGATATCGGTGCAGCCAAGCTGAAGGACAAGGGCAAGCTGCGGTTGTATTCAGATTCGGCGGATAAATGGATTTCGAACCGCACCCCGGACATCCTATCCGATGTCATGTGCATAAAGCGTACGGCACGACTTATGCCCAGTACCGCTGTCGCATGCGCATTGTCGTCTGTTGCGAACTACTCGAACTACTCCTGCTTCGTCGCGCGTTCCACCTTCTATTCGCACACCAACCCGTCGGCGTCGGCGTCTCTCATCCATTGATATGCCGGGTCTCCTCGTTTGACTGGAGTGATGCCGTGAAGTTCTGCCTCAGCACAGGAGACTCGGCCGTTCCGATTGTCATCGTAAGGGCTCAACTCTCTGAGAAGTGGCTTTGCGCGAATAGCACACTGCCAATAGCCATCCGGGGGCTTGTTGGCACTCCACTGCGGTGGTAAGGGCGGTAGCGCTGGGGGGCTGTCGCCGCATCCCGGATCTTGTGCATCAGTCATGTCGTCGAAGTCATTGTCACGACCATCCCCGCAAGATCCAATCGACTCTCCGCTTTCTGAATCCGGTCTATCTTTTTTCCACCGGTCAGGAATGCTCATCCACAATGCTTCAAAGTTCTCATCAAACTCGCGGGCTAGTGTCGTTGATCGGATGATCAACGTGTTCTCATCATTTACACGCTCCCCGGCCGATGTCCAGTTCATTGAGCCCGCTACCAGCGTCTGACCATCAATGGATGCTGCCTTCATGTGCATCTTTCCAGACCAGTTCTCGACCTTTACGGCTATACCTGCGTCGCGGAGTATGCGGTGCTTGGTGTACTCATTGCCTGCTCCAGTGGCGTCCAGAATCACGCGAACCACGACCCCGCGATTACGTGCGGCAACTAATGAACAAGTCAACTCCTTATGGGTCAGGAAGAAAATTGCCACGTTGATCGATTTTCCGGCTTGATCCAGGGCGCTCTTGATCGCGCTGATCGGTCTGTCTTGTGGAGAAAATTCAATTCTCAATTTGTGCTGGCCGATCTCGATTGGCTCTCGTACGCGAGTTTCTGTGCTCGTTCCAGAAACCCTCTTCTCCTCGTGAAAGTTTCCGCTCCACATGGTGTCAAATTCATCACGGTACTGTTCCGCAACCTTTTTCGACTGCACATAAAGCACTACGTTGGCGTTACACCCGCCGATCCCCGTATCACTCACGTTCGCCGAACCTGTCCAGACTGCACTGTGGTCAAATATAAAGAATTTATGGTGCATTATGCGCATTCTAGACGGTAATTTGTTTCTGCTAGCGTGTGTAGAAACGCGCCACTTAGAGGGAGCAATCTCGTATGCCACGCACTGCCTCGGGCCGTTAAAGAGAATGATCTCTCCGCTTTCAATATCCTCAACTACAGGTTTCGGGCATGACGGCTTTCGATATGAAACCTTCTTCTTGTTTAGTCGCCTTTCAGCAGCGCCATCGGTACGCACCAGTTGAAGTCTATCCTTCCATCTTTCGGTATCTTCATATGTGTATTCGCCGTTCTGCTCTTCATCCACGATTCCCCGTACGTTTACCCCGCGGTCCTTTGCTCCGAGCAATGCTTCCAGAATGTGCTCGACGCCTCGCATTCCATACACTGCGAACTCGATAGTGTGTTCTGCCTTCTTGATCGCGCCTAGTAGTGTGTTGCAAGAGAGCGTGGCGCACTCCTTTGAATGACGTTCGCATGAGCTAGGTTTCTCAACAATAAGTTCAATACTCTCGCCCAACGGTCCGACTACGAATTCGTTGTCGCTGGCGTTCTGGTTCGCTAGAGCGGGCGCTGCGGTGAGTGCTGTGATAACGAAGGCCAGCGAAAGTCTCATTTACGGTCTCCCTCTCGGAGTCATAGGCTAGCCGTCTGAATCTCTTTACGGTCGTTGTGCAGCCTCAACTAATCTTTCTCGGACTCTTGTGGTCATGCGTGTCAGGCCGTAGCGCGTCAACAGTTCACGGCGGATTGCCTCGTCGTCTTCACCTGGGTGCTCAGATCGTACAAGTCGGTACATCTGGGCCAATTCATCAATCGGTATCTCCCCAAGATCACGGTCGCCCCGGTCGCGCAAGACAGTCTGCGGACTATCGGACAGCCGCACGGTGGCTCGGGCATAGCCGTTCCCGGTTCCTTGCCGGTCGATGGTGATGATGCGGCGTCGTTCGAGGTCTCGCAGAGCCCTGTTCAATGCTTGTTTCACCTGACGCCCCGCCTTCTGCAGACTGCTCGCGCGTATGTAGGCGCGATAGATGCGCTCGGTCACCATCGGGCCTTCCGCCTCGACGATCTCCCTCAAGGTATTCGCCAGCTCTCTTGTCGGTACGGCTCTTGGATCTGGAGTGGTACCACGCCAAGTTACATAAGGTCTCATGCCGCTGGGGCCAACGAACAACTCCGATTGCACGGGATCTGGCGCGTCGGCGTCGGGCTGCGCCTTCCCCTTCACAATCCGTTCAATGATTATCTCGGTACGGGAGTTCGGCTGACGGACTATAACCGTTTCGCCACGGCTTCGTCCCAACACCGCTCGTGCCAGGGGTTTGGTGTCGTTGATCAGACCGCGGTTGGGATCATCCGCTCCGTCGACGATATCCACCCTGCGAATATCAGAGCCTGCAACATCGGGGCGGTAATGGACGGTATCGCCTACCTCTACGGAATCGGCTTCCCAAGAAGACTCATCTTCCTCCGCCCGCTCCGCGGAGACAGCCGCAGTTTGGTCGGGCGTCTCTTGGTCAACTTCCGCGCGTTGTTCCTCGTCGACAACCGCCCCTGTCAAATCCGGGTCTTGAGTTTCCTGCCCGGAACCCAGCCTCGCTAGCCTGTTGTTCAGATAGTCCAGCAGCTTCTGCATTTCCCGGTCGGGGTCGTCGAACCAGTCGGTCGACCATATGCGATATATGTCCCAACCCAGACCGCGCAAAACGGCTTCGCGCAGCCGGTCCCGATCGCGGACCGACTTAGCGGAATGATAGGTCGCGCCGTCGCATTCGACGCCGAGCATGAAACCATGCGGGTAGTCGCGATGTTTGACTCCGAGGTCGATACGGTAGCTGGCAACGCCAACTTGAGGCGTAACGTCGTATCCCGCAGCCTCCACACGTTCCTTGACGTGCTGTTCGAAGGGGCTTTCAGTGGGCATACCCGTAGCAACTCCGCTCTCGATGCGCCTGGTTGCCGCATATTCCAGATAGTCCCGCAGGATCTGGACTCCCCGGCTTTGTCCCGGGCGGCGCTGGATATCGTTGGCGCGCATCGACGAGTAAACGTCGATGCGCCAGCGGGCGCGCGTGAACAGCACGTTCAGGCGGCGTTCACCACCCTGCTGAGTTATCGGACCAAATGTTTGCGACACAAGACCGCCCGGCGCCCGAGGACCGTAAACGGTCGAAATGAAAATTACGTCGCGCTCATCGCCCTGCACGGTCTCCAAGTTTTTGACCGTGAACGGTTCAAGGGTGCTGTCCCATCTGCGTATGTACCCGGAGAGCGATCCGTTCTCGGTTGCCGCCTTGTCGAGCGCCTCGTCCAGAACATCCCTTTGCGGCTGGTTCATCGTGACGATGGCCAGACTTTGCTCCCAGTTGTCCCTGTTCGAGGTGAACCGGAGCACGGCCTCTACGATTTTGCTTACTTCATGTTCGTTGGTTCGGTCTCCTCGATAGATTCCGTCTTTAATATAACGAAAATTGACCCCGTTCTCACCACGATCCTCATATGGGCTAGGAAATACAATCATCCGACTCTGATAAAATTTTGCGTTAGAAAACTGTATCAACGCACTGTGTCGTGAGCGGTAGTGCCAACGAAGATAGCGATGGGGGCGCCAAGCGGACATGGCAAGATCAAGGATAGATTCGGAAGCGGAAGCAAGTCCGTCACCGTCACCGTCTCCCGCCACTTGACCACCCTGAAAAAACGTCGTGGGCGGAAGTTGCTGCGGGTCTCCAACGACGATCGCTTTCTTTCCGCGAGCTATGGCCCCCAGAGCATCTGCCGGCAACACCTGCGACGCTTCATCGATTACAATCAGATCAAACAACCCGGCCGTTCTCGGCAAGAGTTCGGCCACTGTCGTCGGTGACATCATGAAGCACGGTTTCAGTTGACGTACGGCCTTGCTGGCACGATGCATAAGGTCACGGGGCGACACGCTTCCCCGTTTCAAGCCCCGTTGCTGATTGATCAGCGCTCGCTCGGTCAGGACACTTTGAGGACCAACTGCAATTCCATGCTCGACAGGACGGCCGTGAACTTTATGGGCGATCCGCAGGCGTTCAAGCTTCTGAAGTTCTTCTTCGACATGCTTGAATGCTTCTTTGTGATTGCGGAGCTGCTCGCCTGAAAGTTCTTGAAGTACCGGGTGATCCTGAAATACGATCGAGGCGAGAGATCTATACACAGCCAGCTCGAAGGCGACAGATAGCTGCCCGATTTCCACCTGCCCCTGTTCGAAAGCCGATAGCACAGGTCGGGCTTCGCTGTTGAAACACTCATTACGTATGCGGCGATAGCGGCACCAGTCCAGTATCGCCTTTCCGCCTTTCAGGCATTCCTCAGCGCGTCGCAGTAAACCCTCCAACGGTGCGGTCTTCCGCGCCATGCCGTCGAAGAATGCGGTTTCCACGACCTGCAACGAGTCAGCCCAGGCCCGCCACGCATCATTTTCTCGATCGATGGCTGCTTCGATGCTGCCTGGCCATCCGGCTTGGGTGTCGGAGTCAAGCTGAGTGTCGACGATCTGGGCAGCGCACCATGCACACTCGCTGAGCGTCGTTTGGTCGATGGCGCAAGATAATTGGGCGAGGGCGGCGAGGGTCTCGCCGTCCGCCGATGTATCGCCTGTCCGTCCGCGAATAGGGTGTTTGATCGAGGCATCGCGGTTCTCTTGGTAGCGTTCTATCCGATCGGCAATAGCTGCCGCGTCCTTCAACGGACGTTCTTGCGGCAGGCCCGCTTGCCGAACGCGGTCGGCAAGCGCTTCCGCCCGGTTTGCCCGCTCATCAAGCTCATCGGGATCAGAGACGGCGATACCGTCGGCACTGACGAAGTCCCCTATGCTCAAGTCTTCCAAGCTATCCGTTACGTTCATAACCTCGTCGAGGACATCTATATCGCCATGCAGCAGCGTATGGCGGATCTGGGCGCGCCCCGAACTGATGCCCGAGAACTCCGTGGCCACCGTTTCGGCCCAGCCACTCACCTCCAGGGCTACGCCAAGGTCGCTGTCTGCGCCTCGCCAGCCCGCAGCCAACAAGGTCTTTCCGTCCTCGTTAAGCGTAAGGGACTCTCTCGCATCTGCATGAGTCGCGAGACGCAACAAGTCCGCGGCCATTGTCTTGGCGTCCGCCTTTGCTGGCTCCGACTCGATTTTCTTGTGTAGTCCGGCGGCAAGGCGAGACTGCCGGGACAGCCACCACATTCTGCCTGCCCGTTCCAGCCTGCTACTCGCTGCTCGGAGCTTCTCGGCGCTAGGAAGCCCGTTAACGTCGAAGCGCTTCGCCAGCACTTCGCGTTCTTGGCGTATTTCCTCGACACGGGCCTGTAATTCCGTCAAGCGTGTGAAGGCGCGCCCTTCTACCCAAGGATTCGTTTTGGCTTGCAGTATCTCGCGGGACGTCAGCCGAATTCTCTCAATGGCGCGAACAGTAACTTGCACAGTGCCTGCATCTGTCTCCTCGATCCCAAACAGTCGATGAAGACCTTCCAGGGCGGATCGCACGCGAAGGGCAGATTTGGCCTTGAGGCGTTCGTTCTCGGCGAAGCCAGCGAGTTCGCATGCCGCGAGTTGCGAGCAGCCCAGCGCCGAAGCCTCGTCGGCGACCGCGCGTACGTCGTCGAGCGACGGAAGACAGCCCGGATCGAGATCGAATTCTTGCCGCAACGTGTGGGCGTGCTGCGATGCAGTCTTCGCGGCACCGGCCGCGGCCTTCACGGCAAGCCGGCCATCTTCGCGAGCAAGAGGCTCAAGATCGAATTCTTGGGACAACCCCGCATGGTCCGCCAGCAGCGCCGTCGCGCGCTTCACTTCCGCGATGTTCTCGAGAGATATCGGCTCGATGGCTCCCGACAGGAACGACACTCTATTCATGAGGTCGCCCACCGCGTCCCGCCAAGTGGCAAGGCGATGGTGTGTAGGCTCGAACTCCGTTGGCGCCAGTTCATCCCCTTCGATCCCACGCCACGGACGGGCGCCCGATTCGCCTAGCGCCCGATATGCCGATGCGAGATCTGCCAACCTGCCCTTAAGCCGTTGCAGATCATTCGCCGTCAACGCGAGTGCCCGGGCCTCCGGCAGCCTGATGGTCGCGGTGGCAGGCGGCAGGCGCTCGCCTTCTTCGCGCAGACGGATTTCCGCCCACAGGATATCGTGCACGGTTAGCCCGAGTGCTCCTGGGCGATCTCCCATCACCGAGGCGTAGAGCTTCAATGCGTCACGTCGTACTTCCCAGTATTTCCTGCGGGCCCGGTAGGTCGCCTCGTCGAAATCTGGGGGCACCTCATCCACGCGCTTGCGCAATGCGTCGAGCACCGCAGTTCTACGAATTCCGCGTGAGTGCAGGACGAAGCAGTATGGTCCGAGGCCTGCTTCACCCAGTCGCTTGTGGACGACATCGAGCGCGGTTAGCTTTTCCGCTACGAACAGCACCGACTTGCCGTCGTCCATGGCCGCCGCGATAAGGTTGGTGATCGTCTGTGACTTGCCGGTTCCGGGCGGTCCGTAAATTGCCAAGTCACCGCCCCGCATGGCGTCTACGATGGCGCTGTGCTGCGATGAGTCGGCGTCGTATATCAATGCCGGGACACTCACCGCAGCTTGGTCCCCGTCGATATCGTGGTCTTCGGCGTAGGGGGCGTCCCCCACTCCGATTTCGGACATCAACTGGCGAACGGCGCCGTGTCGTGACAGCGGGGCGTCATTCGGCCACGAATCAGCAGCGAGGTCGTCATAAATGGCGAGCTTGGCATCTGAGAAGATTTGAACCGTTAGGAAGCGCCGAATACTCCAACGCCGCTCATGACTGAGTACGGGGTCGAGCTTTTCGAAATAACTCTCCGGCGTATCGTCGGAGTCCAGGTCAGGAAGTTCCAGATCGAATCTGCGGCTCAAGTCTTCGGCAAGCGCGGCATTACTTATCGGCTGTTCACCTGCCTTGCGAAACACGTACGTACGCCGGTTGTTGCGGGAAACCCTTTCCAGTTCGATCGGCAGGAGGAACAACGGCGCGAGGTGGGGTCTGTCGGATGTCGTATCCTCGTACCATTCCAGAAAACCAAAGGCCGCAAACAGGGTGTGCACCCCGCGGTCGCGGAGATCGGAACGCGCGCGCTCGCGAAGCAGTCGAAGACGACGGGACAGGTCCTGCTCATGGAGCAGTGTTTGCAGCGCATCGTCGTAGTGACGCTCGATCCGTTCCCCTCCTTCGGTAGATGACAAGTCGAAGGAGGGATTGATGCCGTGGCGGCGTGCCAAGTCCTCGGGCGCAAGATCTCGTTCTGGCTCCCATTTTCCCCTTCCCACCTGAAGGCGGACATGATCGCGAGCCTCGCGATCAAGTGCTTCGCGAATACCGGTGTCCGGCTTCGATCGATCGAGTTGCTTGAGTGCCAGATCGTAAGCCAAGCTGTGCTTCTTGTGGGCTGCGAGTGCTAGGCTAAACTCCTCGTCGTCCTCGTCGTCGGGGACGTCCCGCGGCTCCGGCAGCGGTGAAACTTCGAACGCCTCGTCGCGATCGAAATGGTTGAACACCTCGTCGTGCAATTCATGAACGATACGGATTTGGCTCGAAATATTTGGCCCGTGAGGACATGACAGCAGCGGATTGCGGAGGGTCAGCCCAAGCAGTTGTCGCCGGAATCCGTCGATCTGTCGGTCTATGTGTTCGTCGATATCGACCGTGCCTACGGCGCTGTCGGTCGTTGGCATCAACTTCTCCTATCGCGTTGACTCGCCTCTGGCTTCTTCTGCTCGCGCTCCGAGCCGCGGTGTAGTAGCTTGGTGTGCGTTTTGGCAACCGCAGGGTCGAACTAGACGGCTCAGGCTGCCAGGGCGGGCAGCTTGACGGCAAGATTGTCGCTTACGAGCAAGACAGATTCCAGCGTCATGCGTCTCGTTGGACGGCCCACTCGTCATTCTGCTCGAGCGGTATGGGGCCGAATAGTCGGTCGATGGCGTCTTTGTGGGAGAAGATGTCGACGATATTGGTACGGCGCTGGATCTCGGCGTGAAGCCGTTCAATCCCGCGGGCTCCGCTCAAGTCCGCAGGGATCCGTTGCACTGAAGCCGCCCCGACCTTACGCAGAGAGAGTGTTGGAGAGATTATTCTACTCGGCTCTTCGACAAGAGTGCCTCTCCGGCTCCGCTTGCTCGCCGCTGGCGGGGCTGGCTGGCAGGTCGCACGGGAAGAGCGGGCTCCGCGCCGACGGACATGACTCCCCGTCCCGGCTCCCGGTGAACCGCGCGGAGCCTCTTTCGGGGACGTGCCAATGCCACTCCAAGTAATGCTCAAGTTCAACGTAATGCCCCCGGATACGCCTGGATTAGATCATTGGAGAACGCCTTTGTCTGTTCCAACTCCATGAGCACATAGGGAGAAACGTCGATACAAATCTACCGGTAAGACACCACGAATTCACTCAGGGGTTTTGCTACGCTCGCATAGATTGTATGGATCCACCGGCGACTGGAATAGCAGCCCGCTCAATCTTCGCGTCCGAAGCTTGAAGATGTCTTGATCTCGAACAATTACAGGATCCAAATGGGAGCACGTCGAGTAAGCCGTTGATCAGACCTCACCACCATTCGGCGCACAAGCGATTGTCGCACCGAATCGTTCCGCCGTTGTCTTGTCTCGCAATCGCTAACTTGGGTGTGGTGCATTGCCATCCCCGGCGCTTGTTACCGATCAGGCGCGAGACAATAGGCAAGGAGATGCCGCGCAGCACGGCGTGGCTCGCAAATCTGTGGCCTAAGGCCACAAGTCCGAGAAGAGCGCCCCTCATGACCATGTGATCGCCATTGCGGAGCGCACGTTAAGGGTGGAGGTGGGCGAAGCGGTGATGGAGGGGTACGCAAACTCTCTCACTTCCTCGGTCGCCGAGACTATGCGCACCGTGATGAGCGACCGCCGCGAGAAGAAGTTGCAGAAGATGCCGACGCATCTGTTCGGCGAGAAGAATGCGGCAATGACCTTGGGGGACTCCGCTGGCGCAGGCGTGAGTGCTGCCGATCCGGACTTGTGACAATCGGTTGTCGCACCAGCTGCGCCGGCCTAGCTCTGCTGCGCTAGGCGTGTGCAAAAGCAGTCTTTCTACAATGGCGGTCCGGTTGGTGGCCATCGCGGGACAAGGGGTCGCGGTGCTGCTTGTGAGGCGTTGCCGGAGAGCAAGGAGCCATGTCCGAGCCGGATTCCGACGAGTGCGGACACCGCGGTTGCGCGCTCGCCTAATCGAACTGAGGAGTAGCACCGTAGAATGCGCCAACGAACGACGCCACGCTGCCTCCTGACGTGGTTCCGGATCCTCCGAGCGTCCCTGCTACCACCCTTGGATTTCCTGCGCTGTCGTCGATGGTGGAGAAACGACCGCCCCACGACCCGGTAGAGCTGATTGATAGAAACGGATTCGTGAGCGTGATATCGTTTCCAGTGAAGGTTCCATTAGAATCGATCTGAGCAGTCTCCAGATTGAGGCGATAATCGCTCCGTTCATTTTTCCCTGAGTAGGCGACACCTCCCGGAGTTTCTCCAATGTAGCTCAAATATATGTTGTTCACCTCGCCCGAGATGCTCCCGGTCTGGAAGTTGGCAAGCAGTCTGAGATTGCCTTCGAACTCCCCGATTTCATTGGTTCCTTGAGGAACGTTTGGCACATCGCTCCCATAGCGCGCGGCATATAGCCCTGCGGCGAGACCGTTGTAGGTGGCAGTTCCCGTGACGGGCAGACTGGGGGTTCCGCGTATTTCGGGCCCGTCTACGAACGCGCCCATTTCCGCGGCGGTTACTCTGCCGTTGTAGATGTCACCGGTTGCATGGAGCCAGTATCCGCCGGCGAGATAATCCGTAACATCGTCCGAGGCCCAGTCGGTCGCCACGCGCGCCAGAGTGAACTCCGAAGCGCTGTGCTTGAGCATCGCAGCGGACCCGAACTTTCGATCGGTAGTTGAAGAGGTGCCGATCTCATAGTCGATGGTGTGGTGTGCCGTGTCGAGAGAAAGCGCGCCCCCGCTTCGCCGGGCGACATCTACTACCAGCCTCGGACCAGAGGCGAAGGTGGCCCTGGCTCGATCCGTGGTAACGCCGGAGCCGCCTTGGTTCGTTGATTGGGTGACGCTGCCAAATCCTGGAGTGCCCGCGCCAGCGCGTCGTGCGACTCCAAGGACTACTCGCGAGACGGCCGCCTGCGCCTCCTGTACGGTCAGTGTAACTGGCGGTGGTTCACCGCCGGAAACATCGGGCGGGGTGCCACTACCGCCACCACCACATGCCGATACTAAGAGCAAGATAATTGCGGCGAGAACCGCGCCGGATACAATTGTTTTCATGTGCCGCGTGCCTCCCGTTTCGGCGCCAGCTGGTGCCGGGCCGTTGCACGCAACATCCAGGTGGTATGAAGCTCCTGCCTATTCGCCAAGCGCAGGGAGCTACCCCGCGCCGGGTCGTGAGGCTGTTGTATTCAGCAGGTGACCCGACGGAGCGGGCACCTGGACTTGCGTGCGGGGATAACATCGCATGGATAGTCGAGTAGGGGAAGCTGAAAGAGACTCGGTGGGCAGGGTCACAGTTCCAGCCCGCCTATGTTGCGGATCATCTTCTGGCGGGTCGGACCGGTCCGCGCCGACATGGCTCACGAAGCGGTCCGCCACTTAGCGGCTCTCCCATGTCGTCTCGTCCGCCACTGCCGCCATTTCCGCAGGCGGTGCGCGCCGCCGATATCCCCGCGCCGGGCAGGCGCTGTCTGCCCGATCCGGCGAGGCGCCCTAGGCAAGCCTGGTCGCGGCGACCCCGGTCAGCAAGGGTATTGGATCGAACGCCGGAATTGATTGAGCCTCCGACTCTCGACGCTTGGTGTCGTCCGTCCGCCTGGGTGGGGTTCGCGAATTCGGAGACTGCACCGTCACGGCGGAAGTCGGCACAAAGTCGGATGGGGTCCCGGGGCTGGACTTGCTAGGCGCGTTGCCCCCATCTCACTGCGTGAGGGTGCGCGAGCGCGTTGCACGCCTGATCACGAGGTGCGCTCTCGGGGGGCAACTCCGGCAATTGGTGCGGATGCACTTTTGTCGCGAATGGGACTGAACAATGGGGACTTATACGCCTAACTGGCCAGTGATCTTCGCCTTCACAAAGCGCGCCAAGCGGTGCAGCTCCGCTTCGGTCCACCGATAACGGTTTCCCCTGCCTACCCCCTCTCCCAGCTCGCGGAGGAGGTGACGAATCTTCTTCTGCCGGTCTGAACGAGAGTCGGATGATCGACCGTTGATCAACCGCTCCATGTCGGAGACGCCGAACAGCGAGGCCTTGCGTCCCGTCATTGAGCCGATTTCTGCTTCGACTTCCGGCGATGCGTTTCGAGGACGCGAATCGACGGATTAGGCGGCTTCACGCCAGAGAAGATCGCGCGGGCCATCTCTTCCGAACTAGCGTCAAGCATCGGGATGGGCTTCGGTGGGCGGCCCATTAGAAGTGGGTTGACGGGCTTGGTCGCCATTGCCCCGCATCCGCAATGTGGTGAGTCAGCCTACGCCGGGACATATGGTTGGACAAGCCACGATAAGTCATTCAGTTGACACGAATCTCCATGCTACGGTAGGAAATGCGAATGTCGCCCGGTGGGACTCAGCCAAGCATCCTCATTCACCAAGGCGTGCGGTGGCAGGCTTAAAGTGACCGGTCCCAGAGAATGATCACCGCTCCAGATTGGTGGTTTATTGGAACCTTCACGGTAGCGCTCCTAGGCGTAATAGTTGCAGCATTTAGAGGTTGGACAGATCGTAAACAGGAAGATACAGCTAGGCAGGGGATGTTGGACGAGAGATTCAAAATGGCTGTTGATCTGGTCCGCAGAAAAAACTTAGCGGCGCGCGTAGGCGGCATTCATGTGTTGGCTGCCATGGCGCGATTATATCCGGAATACAATCATGTGCGCGTCATGGAAATTTTTGTGTCGCTCTTGCCTAGACGCCTGTCACAATTGGAGCGGATACATATGTTGGACGAGGAGACAGTTGATTACGGTGGTACAGATATAGATGCCATAAGGAACTACATAGAAAATCGTAGAGACGCTCAGCTCAAAGCTGAAGTGAGATCAGGGTTTCAACTCGAAAAGCGCTTGGATCATACAGAGTACAAATTGAAAGACGGTAAATTGGTGTGGCGCGGAAGATGAATTCGACTAGCACCATTCCTATGTTTCCCGAAATTGGCCAGCTAGGCATATAAGTCCCGAACAATGCGAAACTCTCAAGAGCGGACGCAATGAAGTTCATTACAGAAAAGCCGCCTCCGAAGGGTAGGGAAAACAAATGTGTAGGCCCGTTGGAACAACACTTATATGAGGCAGCCGTAATGCTTGCTGTGGCGCGATGGATGTTCAAGCTGGGCGCAAAGAATGTGTGTGTATGCCCTGACGGAATGCATGCCAAGCAGTTCGACATTTGTAGCTGGTTGAAGAACGAGGGGTTCCAGAAGCTCGCCGAGAGAGGAAAGACTCGCGAAGCTGGAACATACTCTTGCGGACCCCATACTCTTGACGTCGAGTTTGCGCCAGGAAGGGGCGACGTCATCGCAGAGTTGAGAGGACGCCGCGTCCTAGTCGAAGCAAAGGGAGGCATTGTCAACACGCGCCACTCTGGACAGAAGTCGAAGCTACGCAAGCATCTCTACGAAGCAGTTGGCATGCTACTTGACCGTCCTAATGACGCGGGCCGCTTGATTGCCGCAGTACCGCTACATCCAGAAACCGAAAAGCTCGCCCGCAGGATGGCTGTGCGCTGTCGAGACGCTGGAATTGAAATCGCTCTGGTCTCCGGCACGGGTGAAGTTAGGTTGTGGGCCGAAGAAGCGAAAGGCTGAGGAGCTGAAGAAGTCTTCCTCAAGTGCGCTTCACCTTTTGCCTACTTCGGGAAGCATTCCACCGCTGCCTCGCGGAGGATCCCTTTAGTGATGATTTCGCCTGTTGAGGATGTGCACTTAGGCCCAACTTGAACAGTAACCGCCCGATTTGCGAGTGGTCTGGTCGGGTAAGTCGTTGAAATCGCTCAATACCGGGAGTTGAGTTGTGGATTCCGGTTTATTTGACCGCCGGTTCTGATTTGATCTGACCGGGGTTCTGTCAACACTTGACCGTGCTGCGGGCGTGCGCTAGTGCGCTGTCTCTCCCGGATTTCGCGGTGTGACCCTCCCCTTGGTGATGTCGAGGGGCTGGCCATTGGCCAGCCCGAGCCGAGCGTATGCGAGGCCTCTTCGGTACCCGTCGGCTTCGAAGTAGTGCACCGTCGTGGCCGCGGTGTTCATGCGTGTGACGGTCGTGACCATGGCCGACTATCCCTCCGCGGCCGCTTCGGAGTCCCCCTTGGGCGACAATCTCTCCAGGTTCAAGTCGGGGTGGTGGGGGACCGTCACCTGCAGCGAGGGATCGACGAACAGCACGTATCTGACGGTGTACTTGTCCACCCGCGCCATCGACGCGCAGGCGGCGAGCGTCGGCGCGTAGTGCTCAGCGACGAATTCGTTCCACTCGCGGCGGGGATCGCCGAAGGACACCACGTCGGTCTCCCGCTACAGCACCGCGCCCAGCACGAAGAAGACGAACGACGCGGCCGCGATACCGAGGCCCGTAAGCCAGCGACGCCACCGATGGTTGCGGGACAGCGCAGCCGGCTCCGACGCGCGGAAGTGGGCGGCGCAACGAACTCATGCCGGCAAGGTCTCCCCGCCTGCCCGTGACCGGTGCGACAAAGTGCGCTTGTCCACGCCGCCCCATACCCACCCCTCTTGAGTAACAGATTCCTAAGCCGTTGATGTTGCGAGCCCTTGTTCCTTTTCATCTTCAACGATCTGGACCAGTTGGTAGCCGAGTTGCTTGGCTCGCCGGTCCAGATGCGCGAATGTGCGGTTGAGGCGGCGTTGCTCGTAGACCTCCATACCCTGTTCCACATATTCCTCGCCCCGAGTGACCATCAGGTAGATCAGGCAGGCAAGCTCTCGCGCCGTAGCGGTGATCGCGACGGGCTTGTCCTTTCGGGCGAGGCGAGCACGGTGCTTGGCACCGATGAAGGTCTGGCTGCTGCGCGCCGTCATGGCCGCTATGCGCAGCGCCTGGGCGACCGGGTTGACCACTTTGTGCGCCCGGCCCGGCAGGGATTTTCCGCCGCTGATCCGGGTCCCCGGCGCCACCCCCAGCCAGGAGCAGAAGTGCTGCACGGTCGGGAAGGCGGAGAAGTCCGGGCCGATCTCCGAGGCAATCACCAGAGCGGTGTTGACGCCGATGGTGGGGATCGCGGTGAGATCGACACCCATCATCTCGTGCAGCGCTTGAGACATCGCCTTCTCGTTCGAGGCGACCGACTTGCCCCGAGACTTCTTCGACGCAGTCGTCGGGGAGGCCGCAGCGACCGGGGTCCCGTTGATCGTGCCGCCGCCTGCGGAATCGTCCGGCGGCGTCAGGCTGTCGATCTGCGCCGTGATCTGTGCCTCGCAGTCCTCGAGTTGCCGTTCGAGGAAGTCGTAGCGCTGCATGGCCTGCTCCAGGGCGAACAGGTGCTCTTCGCGCCAAGTACCCTCCAGGCTGGCGGCGATCGTGTCGGCACTGGCCTTGACCCGACGGTGCCGGAACGACGCCAGACGCTGCGGGTCGCGCTCGCCGTCGATGATCGCCCGCAGGATCTTCTGTCCGGTCTGGCCCACGATATCGGTGAGCACCGAGTCCAGCCGGATATTCATCTGGGTCAGCGCCTTCTGCATGTGCTGCACGCAGCGCGAACGGTCTTCGATCAGCCGCTTGGCCTGGCGAACGTACGAACGAAGCGGACAGATCGCATCGCTGGGACGGAAAGCGCCCCGCAGAAGACCGTAGGACAACAACTGCCAGATCCACTGGCAGTCGAGCACGTCGCTCTTGCGCCCGGCAATCTGCTTCGTCATGCGCGGCGGCACCAGCATCACCTCGAACCCGGCGCGCTCCAGCACCTCGTAGACCGGGATCCAGTAGACCGAGGTCGATTCCATCGCCACTTTCTTCACCCCGCACGACGACAACCACGCCGCCATCGCTTCCAGATCCCGGGTGAAGCTGTCGAACGAACGGACCGGTTCCGAACTCCGCTCCGGATCGACGGCCACGAAGTGCCGATCCTTGCCAATGTCGATCCCGGCGCAGTCCGGGTTCACCACCTTCAAGCGCTGTGCCTTTCTCCTCTTCCGCGGCATGCAAACCCCTCCCAATGTCCGTTGAGATGCGGGCGGGGGAGGAACCACGGCGACGTTTCAATCTCTCGAACGAGGTCGCGGGACAACCCGCGCCATCAGTGACGGAAGCCGAGCATGGTTCGGGCCACACTCTTGAGTAACAGATTCCTAAGCCGTTGATGTTGCGAGCCCTTGTTCCTTTTCATCTTCAACGATCTGGACCAGTTGGTAGCCGAGTTGCTTGGCTCGCCGGTCCAGATGCGCGAATGTGCGGTTGAGGCGGCGTTGCTCGTAGACCTCCATACCCTGTTCCACATATTCCTCGCCCCGAGTGACCATCAGGTAGATCAGGCAGGCAAGCTCTCGCGCCGTAGCGGTGATCGCGACGGGCTTGTCCTTTCGGGCGAGGCGAGCACGGTGCTTGGCACCGATGAAGGTCTGGCTGCTGCGCGCCGTCATGGCCGCTATGCGCAGCGCCTGGGCGACCGGGTTGACCACTTTGTGCGCCCGGCCCGGCAGGGATTTTCCGCCGCTGATCCGGGTCCCCGGCGCCACCCCCAGCCAGGAGCAGAAGTGCTGCACGGTCGGGAAGGCGGAGAAGTCCGGGCCGATCTCCGAGGCAATCACCAGAGCGGTGTTGACGCCGATGGTGGGGATCGCGGTGAGATCGACACCCATCATCTCGTGCAGCGCTTGAGACATCGCCTTCTCGTTCGAGGCGACCGACTTGCCCCGAGACTTCTTCGACGCAGTCGTCGGGGAGGCCGCAGCGACCGGGGTCCCGTTGATCGTGCCGCCGCCTGCGGAATCGTCCGGCGGCGTCAGGCTGTCGATCTGCGCCGTGATCTGTGCCTCGCAGTCCTCGAGTTGCCGTTCGAGGAAGTCGTAGCGCTGCATGGCCTGCTCCAGGGCGAACAGGTGCTCTTCGCGCCAAGTACCCTCCAGGCTGGCGGCGATCGTGTCGGCACTGGCCTTGACCCGACGGTGCCGGAACGACGCCAGACGCTGCGGGTCGCGCTCGCCGTCGATGATCGCCCGCAGGATCTTCTGTCCGGTCTGGCCCACGATATCGGTGAGCACCGAGTCCAGCCGGATATTCATCTGGGTCAGCGCCTTCTGCATGTGCTGCACGCAGCGCGAACGGTCTTCGATCAGCCGCTTGGCCTGGCGAACGTACGAACGAAGCGGACAGATCGCATCGCTGGGACGGAAAGCGCCCCGCAGAAGACCGTAGGACAACAACTGCCAGATCCACTGGCAGTCGAGCACGTCGCTCTTGCGCCCGGCAATCTGCTTCGTCATGCGCGGCGGCACCAGCATCACCTCGAACCCGGCGCGCTCCAGCACCTCGTAGACCGGGATCCAGTAGACCGAGGTCGATTCCATCGCCACTTTCTTCACCCCGCACGACGACAACCACGCCGCCATCGCTTCCAGATCCCGGGTGAAGCTGTCGAACGAACGGACCGGTTCCGAACTCCGCTCCGGATCGACGGCCACGAAGTGCCGATCCTTGCCAATGTCGATCCCGGCGCAGTCCGGGTTCACCACCTTCAAGCGCTGTGCCTTTCTCCTCTTCCGCGGCATGCAAACCCCTCCCAATGTCCGTTGAGATGCGGGCGGGGGAGGAACCACGGCGACGTTTCAATCTCTCGAACGAGGTCGCGGGACAACCCGCGCCATCAGTGACGGAAGCCGAGCATGGTTCGGGCCACACTGGTAATCGGGTGCTCTCGCACTCCACTGAGGTATCGGCCTCGACAACCCCAACCCTCCCCAGTTCATGCCACCGCCGCCGAAGGCACAAGCCCCCGTTACTTCCGCGACGAAGCCGCCGCGGCGCGGGGGTGGTTACTGGTAATCGGGTGCTCTCGCACTCCACTGAGGTATCGGCCTCGACAACCCCAACCCTCCCCAGTTCATGCCACCGCCGCCGAAGGCACAAGCCCCCGTTACTTCCGCGACGAAGCCGCCGCGGCGCGGGGGTGGTTACTAGTAAGTGTAAGTTGGAACTCACGGTCGTGAAGAGGATGAAACGGGTGCGTCACCCGGACGATCCGCCGCTCAACCTATTCAAGGGATGCAGTTGAATGCCCAGTCCCAACGCCCGTGCGATGGCGACACCGATGCGCTCCGCCGCGGCCTCGGTCTCGCAGTCGCCGACATGGGCGTATCGCAGCGTCATGCTCGGCCGCGTGTGACCGAGCATGCGCGAGACCACCGGTAGGGGCACGCCTTGCAGAACGGCGTGGCTGGCGTACGTATGTCGGAGGTCGTGGATTCGCACATCCTCGACCCCGACCTCCCTGCGCACGGCTCGCCAGAGCGGCAGATCGCGTGAAAGCGGTCGGCTGGGATCGGTCGAGGCCGGAAAGACGTATGCGCTCCCCGAGCGCGGCTGCCGCTCCAGGATGGCGCGGGCCGGCGCATTGAGGAACACTCGTCTCGGTCCAGTCTTGGCATCGACAAGATTGATTGTATCCCCGTCCACATCCTGCCAGCGCAGGGTCAAAATTTCGCTCTTCCGGCAGCCGGTCAGCAGCAGAAGACGGATGACGTCCGCCTGCCGCGCGCGCGACGGTCGTGCGCTATCATGGCGATCCAGCGCATGATGGAGTCGGCGGACTTCCTCGCCAGAGAGGAAGCGAGTTAGCTTGGCGCTGGGGTTCCACTTGATGCCCCGCGCGGGGTTCGTCCGGAGATGGCCACAGACGATCGCATGGCTGAGAATCCGGCTGAGCATGTTCAACGCCCTGTTGGCCGCACCAGGTGTGGTCCGGCTGCACTCGTCGAACCACCGGGTCACGGTGGCGCGGGTAATCCGGTCCAGCCGTAGCTGTTGTCTCGCACATTGTTTGACGGCGAGATTCCCGGATTATTTCGCGCGATGGACGGGCAGATTTCCCGGATTGTTGGATCGTTTCGATAGCGTGCTGGCGGGGTGTCGGCCGGCCGTCGGCGCGTCAAGCCGCTACGCGGCTCCTCCGCTGCGCTCCGGCCCTTCGGGTGACCCGCCGCCGTCCGCCCGACTGAGTGCATGCATGGCCGTAAGCGGAGCTTTCGGCCATGGGCCGATCGCTCGACGCATTGTCGTGGCGGGCGCCTGACGGTCGGTTGGGGGGCGGTTCCCGAGGGCGGTTCCGCCTCGAACCCCTAGGCGTGAGCGGCGGGAACCGGGAACCGTGCGGCGTCGGGGTCGCTGCCGTTGGCGGCCGGTGCGGCCTTGTCGGGCTGGCTTGCGACGATGCTGTAGCCGCCCTCGGCGTTGCGCTCGATGCGCCCCTCCTGGACGAGCTTTCGCAGGATTGCGCCGACGGTCTTGTGGCGGGTCGCGGCGCGTTCGCGGATCTGGCGCTGCGAGAGCGGTGCCTGGGCCTCGACGAGGGCCTTGAGGATGCGCCGTTCGGGGGTTTCGGGCTGAGGCGCCCCGCCGGCCGGTGGCGGCTGGCGCAGCCGGAAGGCGGGCTGCTCTCCGTCCTCCATGAGCTCGATCTCGATATCCTCGAGGCCGCGAGCGGCGCGATGCTCGACGGTCATGAGGGTCTGCCGGTCCCGGCGGCGCAGGTAGAGATTACTGTCCCCCCAGGCGTGCAGCTCACTGCTTCCCCGCAGGGCCTGGCCCGGCCTCGTAGCGCCGCTCTTGCGCGCGTGGTGGACGAGGAGCACGGCGGTCTCGAAGCGGCGTTGCAGGTCGCGCAGGAAGCCGAGGATGGGGGCGACGTCGGCGACGGTGTTCTCGTCCACGCCGTGCAGGCGCACCAAGGGGTCGAGGATCACGAGGCGCGGTGCGATGCGCTCCACGGTCTCCTGCAGGCGGCGCCGGTCGTCGAGATGGTCGAGGCGCAGTGTCGGCACGTCGATGACGGCGATGTCGAGGGTCTCGAAGCGGGCGCCGGCGGCGCGGGCGATCCCGTGCAGCCGTTTGCGCACGAGGTGGCCTGCGTCCTCTGCGGCGAAGAGCAGGACCGGACCTGGCCGGGCCGGGGCGAAGTGCCGCAGGCACGGGACGCCGGCGGCGACCGCGACGGCGAGGTCCAGCGCCAGGATGGACTTGCCGCACTTGGGCTCGCCGCCGACGATGCCGACGGCCTGCTCGCCCCATAGGGTGTCGACCAGCCACTGCTGCTCGCGCGGCCGCTCCTCCAGCTCGATCGGGGCGCGCGTCGGGAAGCCGTTCATGGCCGCAACTCCTCGAGCGCGTGCTGCAGGTGGTCGGCGTTGACGGTCCTTGCCTTGTCGAGGGCGGCGGCGGCCAGCGCGTAGTGGGCGATGCGGTTGATCTGGCGCGGCAGGCCGCGTGCGCTCTGGAACAGGGCCTCGACGGCGGGCTCTTCGAACAGCGGCAGCTCGCATCCCGAGAGCCTGAGGCGGTGCTTGATATAGGCGTCCACCTCGTCACGATCGAGGCCGCTGAGATGATGGCGGACGACGAGGCGCTGGCTGAGGGATTCGTGCACCGCCATGGACAGCCTGCGCCTGAGCTCGGTCAGGCCTACGAGCACGAGGCACAGGCGCTGCTCTGCATCCATGGCGAAGTTGGTGAGCAGGCGCAGGTCCTCGAGCACGTCGTTGCGCAGATGATGGGCCTCGTCGACGACGAGGACGGGCAGCTGCTTGGCCTCGTTCGCAAGCCGGGTGATCTCGGTCCTGATCGCGTGGTGGGCCGAGGATCGCGAGCGCTCGACGGTGATGCCGATCTCCCACGCGATGGACTTGTACATGTCGAGCACGTTGCCTGTGGTGAGCGAGACGTAGTGGACCCGGTAGAGGCCGGGGTGGAGCTGCGCGGTCAGATGCCGGCAGACGGTGGTCTTGCCGGAGCCCACCTCGCCGGTGAGCATGCCGATGCCGCGCAACTCGACGAGGTGGCCGAGCCTGGCCTCGGCCTCGCGGCGGGCTGAGGACTCGAACAGCTCGTCGGTCTCTGCCAGGGTCTCGAAGGGCAGGCGGGTGAAGGCGAAGTGGCGCAGGTACATCAGTTGTCCTCCTGCTTCTTCTTGAAGTTGCGCATGGCCAGCGGCGAGGGCGGCGGCTCCGGCGCCGGGTCGTCAGTCTCGATCTGCTTGGTGCAGTGGCCGCGCTTCACGGCGGTATTTGCGTAGGCGTCGAGGCGGGTTGCCTTGCCGGCGGGCTTGCCCTCACAGACGACGTCGAGGGGGCGTGAGGGCGGCGCGTCGGGGTCGTAGCGCAAGGTGACGCTGCGGCCGACGAGGAGGGGATCGACCTCGTAGAGGCGGCCGTTCAGGCTGACGGTGCGGTCCTTCTGGACCCGCCGCCTGACCTCGAAGAGGAAGATCTCGTCGAGGTCGAGAGTGGGCTCGGGATAGCGCACGCCTGCGCTCGCCTGTGCCCACTGCTCGAGCGGTGTGCGCCCGTCCAGGCTGCGATGGGGGGAGTTGTGATACTCCCCCTCGATCCAGGCCCAGAGGCTGCGGTTGAGCGCCTGGAGGCTGTCCAGGGCCTCGGGCTCGAGGTGGGCGAGCCAGCTGGCTCGAAGCGTTCTGAACCAGCGTTCGATCTTGCCCTTTCCCGCTGGCTGATACGCCCGGGCGTGGACCAGGGCGATGCCGAGCTTTGCGCAGACCAGGGCGAGCTGGCGGGAGCGGTAGGCGGCACCGTTGTCGACGTACAGGCGCGCTGCGAATCCGCGCCGGACGAGGGCGCTCTTGAACACCGGCAGGAAGGCCTGGACGTTCTCGGCCAAGGCGCAGGCGGCAAAGGGAATGACACGGGTGGCGTCGTCGATGAAGGCGATGAGGTAGGTCTTGCGCCGGGTTCGCCCGTGCCGGACCTTGGGCCCGTGCATGACGTCGCTCATCCACAGCTCGCCGGCCTCCTTGAAGGCGAAGCGGCGGCGGTCGGCACCGTCGGGCGGCTTCTTGTCGAACAGGCCCTCGCGGCTCAGCAGCCGATGCACGGTGGACGGGGCGAGGGGATGATCCACCCCGGCCTCGCGGGCCTTCTGGATGACCCTGCGCACCGACCATGCCGGATTGTCAGTCTTCAGCTCGATGAGCTGAGCGGCGACCTCGGGCGGAATCCGCCGGGGCTGCCCCCGGTCGGTGCGCGGCTTGGGGTAGAGCGCATCGAAGCCGCCGTAGCGGTAGCGCTTGATCCACCCCCGGATCGTGTTGACGGCGACATGGGTCCGGTCGCTTCCGGGGATGGTGTAGGTCTGGCTGGCCTTGTCGCGCAGCTTCTCGCCGATGCCCTGCGTACCCACCGGCAGGTGCACCAGATCGACGATGATGCCGTATCGGAAGAGCGCGACCTCCTGGCGAAGGTCGTCGTCTGAGTTGTTCATGGTGCGATCCTCGTTCGTGGGGCTCGCTGGCCCCGGGATCGTCACGCTACGAACTGACCTGCGGCGGGTCTGGCCCCGCCCGTTGTTGGAACGCAGATTTGCGACCCACCATGTCGATTCCGTGGGGTTGGAAGCCCAAAGGCGCGGGCAGCGTCTCAAGCTGCCCGGCGACAAGGCCGCGCAGCGCCATCAACGCGCTGTCGCTCTTCAGCCGCTTGCGCACCGCGCTCATGGTGGGCGCGCAGCCCGCGAGCTTGTCGGGGATCAGGCCGATGACACGGGTAAGCACGTCGTAGACGAGATCCAGCCGCCGTCGTAGCCAGCGCAGGGCGCCGGGAAGCTCGATGGCGTCATCGTCCTCGGGGCAGCGCACCTCGTTCGCCGCTTCCTCCAGGCTGCCGGCCTTCTCCGCCGCAACAACAACCGCTTCCAGATCGTCGAGCGTGCCCGGCAGCCGCGACGACAGGCAGTCGTCCAGCAGGCCGATGGTCGTATGGCTCTCACGGCAATACCAGCGAGGAACCTTCGCGCCGGGCGGGGTCTTGCGCTCGTAGGTGCCGTGGCTTGCCACAGAACATCCGCCGTGCGGGTGATTCGGGCAGCGCTCAAGCCTTGCGTCGCGCCACGCCTCGGTCCTAACGTACTCCTCGCTGGTGAGCCCCGAATCGTAGCGAAGCTGCACCGGCACCATGGCCCGGCGGGAGTTCAGTCCCCCGGGCCTCTCTTTGTCGTTTAGCGAGAGGCCAAGAGACTACGGACGCTCCCCGGCGCCGCCAAGCGGCGAAGACTTTGCTGAGAATCAAAAAAAGCGCCGCAGGCAGCGTCCTTCCCGCACTCGGACACCATCCCGGGAAATCCGCCGCCGGATCAATGTGAACAAAAGACCTGGACTTCTATCGACCTAGAGCAGGAAACAACACGTAGCGAGCCGAAGGCGGGGAGCAAGTGCAAGGAGACGATCCTGGCCGTGACCTTGCGCGTCGACGGCTTGCCCCGCTCGAAACACGAGCGCCCCGGGCCCTCAACAAACTCTCCGAAGGTGGGAACCTCGCTGCGCTGCGTCCGGCCGGACCGCGCCCCGCTCTCGATGGCGAGGCACTGCCTGCGCGCCTCTTCGACGCTCATGAGTGCTGCAGACCCGAGGGTGATCCTGCGCGCTCCGTCCTCCCCCTTCCGCCAGTAGACGAAGCTCCGGTGCCCCGAAGGCCGCACGCGCGCGCCGAGACCCGCCTGGCGCTTGTCCCAGACCGTGTACTCGCGGGCCGCTGGCGACAGCCTCGCGACGTTGGTGTCCGTCAGACGCCGCCTCTTCACGGCCATGTCTCAACCCTCCAGCGTCGCGCCGACGACTTCGGTCGCCTCGCGTACCATCGCGTCGGAGAGATGGATGTATTTCAGCGTGGTCGTCGGACTGCGGTGTCCCAGCAGTCGGCCGATGGTCAGTACCGTCTCGCCCTGCGCGAGCGCCATGCTGGCGTGCGTGTGTCGAAGATCGTGAAGGCGGACATCGCGCAGGTCCGCCTCCGTCCGAACGCGATGCCAGAGCTGCCGGAGGGCCTCCGCGCTCAAGAAGCCGTTCGTTCTCGGCGAGGGAAAGGCCCAAACCGAAGCGCGGGGCAGGCCGTCGAGGATGGCGCGTGCGGGGGAGGAGAGCCAGACCGTGCGCGGTCCGACCTTGCTATCGGGAAGGAACAGCTTGCCCTCTCGGTAGTAGGACCACTTCAGGGAAACGATCTCGCCCTTGCGGCATCCGGTGAGCAGCAGCAACCGAATGATCGCCACGGCCAGCGGGTAGTCGGCCTCATGACGCGCCAGCACCGCTCCAAGCCGGCTGACTTCCGCCATCGAGAGGAACCGCTCACGTCCCTGGCGCCGGTATCGCTTGATCCCTACGCACGGGTTGGTCCCCTCGGGCCGGTAGCCGTAGACCTCGGCCTCGCGCATGATAACGGAGAGGATAGGGGCCGAGCGATCCGCAGCCACCGGGGTCTCGTGAAGGGACGCGAGCCACTGCCTTACGTCTTGGGCGGTGATACCTGCGATCGGGCGTCCCTCGAACCAGGGAAGAATCTGCTTGCCGTAGTAGACCCGGTTGACTTTGAGCGTGGACTCTTTCCAGTTCCGGGCGTAGCGCCGGAACACTTCCTCGGCGACTGCCTCGAACGGGGTGTCGGGCGGCGCCCAACTCTCGTCGCCAATTCCCGTCTGGATCGAGGCCACCAGCGTCCTGGCTTGCTCTCGGGCCTTGTCCACGCCGATGGATTCGGCCTTGCCGACGATCTTCCAAACCCGGCGACCCTGGTGCTGACTATGGATGAAGTAGCGCTTGGCACCCGAGGGCAGAACCCTTATGCCGAAGCCCTTGAGGTCGCGGTCGCGGACATCGTAGGTGGACCTACGAGGCTTGAGTGCATCGACGCGGGCTTGGTTGAGACGAAGCGTTGCCATAGGAATCCCTCCTGCACTTTCCGTTGCAGCCGGGGCGAATACGGAGACCCAATTCGCCCTCGCCGGCCAGAAACAGGAAGAAAAAGCAACGCTATATCAGTGTATTAGCACCGCAGGTGCGCATCAGGGTGTATCCCTCGCTAGGGGCGGGCACGCGAATCCTGCCCGCAAGCGTTTCGGAGACCACGGGGAGCGTGACGCAGGCCACCACGAGGTTAGGCGCGTCTTGGGGAACCTGCCCGCGCGCGTGGATATAGGTTAGCGCCTCCGAGTGTTGCGTCGTGGTCGGCGGAAGCGACCTGCGGGCGCGATAAACGTTGCCCGCGGCAAGCAGGTGGTCCTGCAGGTTCTGCCCGACGCCGGGCATGTCGCGCCGAACGTCTATGCCGAGAGCTGCCAGCCGGGCGGCCGGGCCCAGGCCGGATCGCATCATTATTGCAGGCGTTCCGATGACCCCGGCGGCCAGAACAACGGCGCGCCGGGCGTCGAAGTGGTGAACCGTGGCGTCTTCCAAGGCTTGCACCCCCGTCACGCGTCCGCTGTCGTCGAAGGCAAGCCGGTCGACGAGCAGGCCTGAGCGCAGATCGAGGTTCGGTCTCGCGCGAACGGCCTCCGTCAAGTAGGCATCGGCCATGCTCTGCCGCCGATCATCCACAATCGTGAGCGTATTGAGCGTCGGCCCCGCCAAGTCCCGCCCGTTGTGGTCGCGGGTGGGATGGAGCCCGAGCTCCCTTCCGGCCGAGCAGTGAGCACGGCTGAGCGGGTGCGGCCGGGCGGGCTGGCAGAGTCGCACGGGACCCCCTCCGCCATAACCCTCTTCGGGGGCGAAGGGCGAGGTTTCCGAACGAGTGAAGTAGGGCCGGAGTGCGGCCCAGTTCCATCCTGTAGCGCCGGCCTCGGCCCACTTGTCGAAGTCTCTCGGATGGCCGCGCACATGACCCATGGCATTCATCGCGCTCGTCCCGCCCACCACGCGCCCGCGCGGCCACGGATGTGCGCGTCCTGCCATGTAGCGCTGCGGCACGGTCTCAAAATCCCAATCGATCTCCGAGCCTTGCAGAAGCGGCCAAGCGGCAGGATCGGAGATGTCGGGGTTCTCGGGTTCTCCGCCCGCCTCCAGCAAGAGAACGCGGAGGTCTGGCCGCTCGGTAAGCCTCGCGGCAAGCACGCAGCCTGCGGACCCGGCACCCACGATGAGGATATCCGCCTCGGTCATGCCTGCGCCAAGGCGTTCGGGCCCGGCCGTCGATGGCCGGGCCGCGGCACCAAAATTGGGGACCGACTTACGGTCGGACGACTCTAATTCGGACGCCAGTCGAACGGGGCGTAATGGCCGTTGTGGCCGCCCGCCGCATCGTTCCAGTCGATGCCGAAGGCGTTCAGGTGGCTGTGGGTGCCGATGGCGAGGTGCAGGCGCTTGTTGGCGGGATGTCCGGTGTTGTCGATCATGATGGTCTCGGAGGGATCGGGCAGGCTGGGCACGCCCTCGGCCCCGTGGCTGAGCAGGTCGCCGGCGGTGATCGAGAAGCCCATCTCCCGCCGCTCGATCTTGATCGGCGCCCGCTCGACGCCGGCGAAGGTACCGATGAGCGGCGCCATCAGCGCCATCGGCCCGCCTTCGTCGCCGGAGCAGATGCGGCCGATGGCGTCCACCTGCGCCTCGCTCGCGCCCTCGTCGATGATGAGGCCCACGGTCCAGTTGCCGTCGCCCATCGGCCCCTCCACCATCGCGGCCGTCACAAAGGCGACGCCATCAAGGCGGGTGTCGCCGTAGTGCCCTTCCGCGATGTCCAGCACGATCGCGACCTTGCAAACGCCGTCGGTCGGCATCGCGGTCATGTTGGTGAAGATGCAGGGGCAGAGGTAATCGCAGCTGCAGGTCTCGAAGTAGTCGCCCTTGATGTGCCAGTCAGCCCCGCTCATGGCCATGCCCTCCATCGCTTCACCACATCAGCATAACACGGCCCGCGCGGAGGTCGGTCAGAGAAGGCCCAGGGCACGAAGCTCGGCCGCCATGTCCGGCGGGAAGGAGTCTTCAGGAATCTCGACCGTTCCCACAGGGCCGAGGTCGCGCGGCGCGGCGGTCGCTTCCAGGTAACGCCAGCCCTGGTGCGGCCGACGATGCACCGGGTCGGTGGCGATCAATTCGAGATCGAGCACGATGGCGCACTTGGGCTTGCCACCCGCCTTCGTCTCGTGCCGGTCGAAGTCCAGGATGCGCTGGCGCACGCGGATGCGGTGCCGGACGACCCAATACATCGAACCGCCCGCCAGGATTTCCTCGGCCCGGCGCGGCCGGAAGCGGGTGACGTGGATCAGGCGGCCCAGCCGTTCGAGGCGCGCCGCCTGTACCGCGCGCAGGTGGTCGACGCCGTCGATACCGACGGCGAGCTTCAGCAGGTTGAGTGCCACCGCACTTGCGGGTTCAGTCCCACCACTTGGGCGGTCGCTTTTCGAGGAAGGCGGCGATGCCCTCCTTCCCGTCCTCCGAGGCACGGGCGTTTGCAATGCGGCGCGCAACGTCGTCGGCCAGCGCATCGTCGATCGGCCGGCCCGAGACCGCGTCGATCAGCGACTTCGCCCGGCGTTGTGCGTCTGGCGAGCATTTCAGCAGGGTCTGCACGATCTCCGCGCCGCGCGCTTCGAGGGCCTTGGCGGGCACCACCTCGTGCACCAGCCCGATCCGGAGCGCGGTCTCCGCATCGAAGCGCTCGCCCGTGAGCATGTAGCGCCGGCTGCAGGAGTCGCCGATTGCGCGGACCACGAACGGGCTGATCACGGCGGGGATCAGCCCGAGGCGCACCTCGGTCAATGCGAAGGCCGCGCTGTCGGCCGCGATGGCGATATCGCAGGCGCTGACCAGGCCGACGCCGCCGCCGTAAGCCGGCCCCTGCACCAGCGCCACGGTGGGCTTGGGCAGGCCGCCCAGCACCATGAGGAGGCGCGCGACCGCGCGGGCGTCGACGATGTTTTCCGCCTCCGAGAAGCGCGCGGCCCTCTTCATGTAGGCCAGATCGGCACCGGCACTGAAGGATTTTCCGTGCCCGGTGAGGACCACGACGCGCACGTCGTAGCGCGCGCCCAGCCCTTCGAGCGTGCTCGTGAGCAGGGCGACCACCGCGTCGTCGAAGGCGTTGTGCGCCTTGGGCCGGTTGAGCGTGACCGTGGCGACGGCGCCCTCGAATCCCACCAGCACGGTGTCGTCGGCCATGGCCCTGCGTCCCCCGTTACATCCTAAAGACGCCGAAGCGCGTGGCCTCGGCCGGGCCGCCTGCGACGATACCTAGTGCGCGCGCCAGCACCTGCCGCGTCTCCGCCGGGTCGATCACGCCGTCGTGCCAGAGCCGGGCTGCAGCGTAGTAGGGATTCCCCTGCTCCTCGTACTGGGAGAGAATCGGCGCCTTGAATGCGGCCTCGTCGTCCTCGCTCCATTCGTCGCCGCCCGCCTCGATCCGGTCGCGCCGGATGCGGGCGAGCACGCTCGCCGCCTGCTCCCCCCCCATCACCGAGATGCGCGCATTGGGCCACATCCAGAGGAAGCGCGGCCCGAAGGCGCGCCCGCACATGCCGTAGTTCCCGGCACCGTAGCTGCCGCCGATGATGACCGTGAGCTTGGGCACGGCTGCGCACGAGACCGCGGTGACCAGCTTGGCCCCGTCCTTGGCGATGCCGCCCTGCTCGTAGCGCTTGCCCACCATGAAGCCCACGATGTTCTGCAGGAAGAGCAGCGGAATGCCGCGCTGGCAACAAAGCTCGATGAAGTGCGCACCCTTGAGCGAGGATTCCGAGAAGAGAATGCCGTTGTTGGCGAGGATGCCGACGAGGTGCCCGCCGATGTACGCGAAGCCGGTCACCAGGGTGGCGCCGTAGCGGGCCTTGAACTCGTCGAAGGCGCTGCCGTCCGCGATGCGGGCGATCACCTCGCGCACGTTGAACATGGTCCTGAGCGACTGCGGCACGATGCCGTAGATTTCGGCTGAGTCGTAGGCGGGCTCGGGCGCCTGCGTGGTCGGTGACGGCGGCACGGCGCCGAGGCGGGCCACGATGGCGCGCGCACGGCGGATCGCGTCCGCATCGTCCGCCGCCATGTGGTCGGCGACACCCGAAAGCCGCGTGTGCACGTCGGCACCGCCCAGCTCCTCCGCGCTCACCTCCTCCCCGGTCGCGGCCTTCACCAGCGGCGGGCCGCCCAGGAAGATCGTGCCTTGCTCCTTCACGATGATGGTCTCGTCGGACATCGCGGGCACGTAGGCCCCGCCCGCCGTGCACGAGCCCATCACCACGGCGATCTGGGCGACGCCCTTCGCCGACATGCGCGCCTGGTTGTAGAAGATGCGCCCGAAGTGCTCGCGGTCGGGGAACACCTCGTCCTGGTGCGGCAGGTTGGCGCCGCCGGAATCAACCAGGTAGAGGCAGGGTAGCCGGTTCTGCTCGGCGATCTCCTGGGCCCGGATGTGCTTCTTGACGGTCAACGGGTAGTAGGTGCCGCCCTTGACCGTCGCGTCGTTGGCGATCACGACGCACTCGCGCCCTTCGATCCGCCCGATGCCGGTGATGATCCCGGCGGCCGGGACCTCGGCGCCGTAGAGCCCGTCTGCCGCCAGCGTCGAGAGCTCCAGAAAGGGAGTGTCCTGGTCGATCAGCGCCGCGACCCGCTCGCGTGGCAACATTTTGCCCCGCTTGCGGTGCCGCTCGCGCGCTTGCTCCGGGCCGCCCTCCAGCACCCGCGCGTGGCGCTTGGCGAGATCGTCCACCAGCGCCCGCATGGCCGTCTCGTTGCTCTTGAACTTGTCCGAGGCCGGATCGACCGTCGAGCGCAGGACCTCCATCGCCTCCCCTCTCGCTGGGTCCCGCCAAGGTACAGGCCGCTACCCGCGATGCAACCAGTCGCCCGCGCCCGAGGGGTCGCGGGAGCGGCATATGGGGCGCGGCAGTGCCTCGGAGCCGCGCGAGATGATATCGAGCCGCTGATTCAGTCTTCGAGGGATGCCAGTGCCTCGGCCCTGGTCGAATAGATCCCGATAATTTTGGTGAAACCGATCCTCTCGAAGACCAGATGGACGGAATCCGACAATGAGCACAGCGCTAACGCCGCATCGCGTTGCCACATGAGCTTTGCAATCCTGAGGACGGCGTAAAGGCCCGCACTGCTGATGTAGACCAACTTCTCAAGGTCAACGATCACCGCCCGGTCGCCATCCTGGACTGCGTTTACGACCGTCTCCTCGAACTGTGTGGCATTGAGGATAGTGATGCGGCCGCTCACGTAGAACCACAGGACGCCGTCCCGCCGTTCGCAGGTCACTTTCATGGCCGTTTTCCCTGTCTCGCAGACGCAGAATAGCCCGCGAACACGAGGCCGGCCATAGAACCAGTTGTACAAACTCCTCACGATTGATGTGTACAGTTGCTCTCCGCCGTTAGGGGCAGATTGGGACGGGGAAAGGTGGCGGAACGCAACGGAGGGCGACGACCCGTTCGCGCCATCCCGACAGGATCACGCACCTGCCGCCGCACACGCCTGAAAGGTCGTGCGCGCCTGCTATAGTGCACCGCCACTGACCCAGGGAGCATTGCCATGCGCCTGCCCACGCTGGCCGAATTTCAGGAGGCCGCCGCCTTCGTCCACGAGACCCTCGACCCCACGCCGCAAATCCCCTGGCCGCTGCTGGCCGAGCGCACCGGGGCCAAGGTCTGGGTCAAGCACGAGAACCACACGCCGATCTGCGCCTTCAAGGTGCGGGGCGGCCTCGTCTACATGGACGATCTGCGCCGGCACGGCACGGTCGCGGGCGTCATCGCCGCCACCAGGGGCAATCACGGCCAGAGCATCGCCTACGCCGCGACCCGGCTCGGCCTTACCGCGACGCTGGTTGTGCCCGAGGGTAATGCGGCGGGCAAGAATGCGGCGATGCGCGCCTTCGGTGGCGAGCTGGTGGTGCACGGCGCGGACTTCGAGGCCGCGTATGAGCACGCCCAGGCGCTTGCGGACGAGCGGGACCTGGTCATGGTCCCCTCCTTCGACGAGCGCCTCGTGCGCGGCGTCGGCAGCTACGCGCTGGAGCTCTTCACCGCGGTGCCCGATCTCGACGCGGTCTATGTGCCAGTGGGGCTCGGCTCCGGCATCTGCGGGCTGATGGGCGTGCGCGATGCGCTCGGACTGAAGACGGAGATCATCGGCGTGGTCGCCGAGGGCGCCAACTGCTACGCGCTCAGCTTCGAGGCGCGGCGGACGGTCTCGATCAACCGGTCCACGACGGTGGTGGGCGACGGGATCGCGACCCGCGAGCCCTCGTCCGAGGGCCTCGACCTGATCCTCGCCGGCTGCGCGCGCATCGTCAGCGTCTCCGACGACGAGATGCTCGACGCCATCGCCGCATATCACGCCGACACGCACAACCTCGCCGAGGGCGCGGGGGCGTCTCCGCTCGCCGCGCTGATCCAGGAGCGGGACATCATGGCCGGCAAGAAGGTCGGGCTGATCCTCTCGGGCGGCAACGTGGACCCTGGCGTCTATGCCCGCGCCATCGCGCGGCTGGAGGCCGGCCCCGCCTCGCAGGCGGCGGCGGAATAGGGGTGATTACGCTCGGGCCTGCCCCTGAATCTGCTCCATCAGACGGGCGTAGAGGAAGCGGGCCTGAGCGGTGACGCCCTCCGGCACCGCCAGCACGAAGACCACCAGGATCACGCCGAGGATCAGGTTGACGTCCACGGTCTGCTGCGTGCCGAGCTCGATGGTGACGAAGCCCAGGGCCATGGCGCCCACCAGCGGCCCCACCAGGGTGCCGAGCCCGCCGACCACCACCCAGATGATGATCTGCGCGCTGAAGCCCAGGTCGAACACGGTGGGGCTCACGTAGGAGTTCCAGTTGGCGTAGAGCACGCCCGCGAGGCCTGCGACCGCGCCGCCGATCCCGAAGACGGCCATCTTGTAGAGCCGCGTGTCGTAGCCCAGCAGCTCGGCCCGGAGCTCGTTCTCTCTCATCGCCGCGACCGCGCGCCCGAAGCTGGAGTTCATCGCGAGTTTCAGACCGACATAGACCAGCAGCAGGCAGATCCCGGTGATGACGAACATGTCCTCGGGCCAGATGATGCTCATGGGATTGCCCGGCGTGTTGATTGGGGGCAGCGCCGGCATTCCGTTGAAGCCGCCCAGATGGGCGGTGCCGATGGTGTATTCGTAACCCGCCGTGTGGCCCAGGAATTTGTAGAAGATCAGCGACACCACGAGGGTGATGACGGCCACGTAGACCGTGCTGATGCGGCCGTAGAACATGAAGTAGCCGAGGAAGAGCGCGAAGGCCGCGGGCACGGCGACGCCCGCGAAGAGCGCGGTGGTACTGCCCCCCATGTTGATGGAGACCACGGCATAGGTGTAGCCGCCGAGGCCATAGAACGCGGCCTGGCCGAAGCTGAAGATGCCGCCGTAGCCCCAGACCCAGCCGAGGCTCATGGCGAGGATGCCGTAGGCCATGAAGAGCGTGAGCTGGAGCAGGATGAAGATGTCGGAAATCAGCAACGGCAGGATGCCGATGACGAGCGCGATGATCACGACGGCCGCGATCGGCCCCGTCAGCGCGGGCGAGAGCCGCCCCACCGTGAGACCCTCGGCGTTGAGACTCAGGTTCAAAGCCATCGGCGGAAGAACCGGCCAGTGATGCCCTGCGGCAGCAGCCTGAGCAGGATGACCGCGGCGATGAGCAGCGCGACGTCGCCCATCACCGGCGTCCACAGGAAGGTGGTGACCTGGTTGACGGTGCCGAAGAACGCCGACGCGGACGAGGTGCCGGTGACGATGGCCTCGCCGCCCCCGATCACGGTGATGAAGGCCTTGGCGATGAAGGCCGCACCCATGGTGGGCAGCAGGCCAGTCACCGGCGCGAGCGCTGCGCCCGCGAGCCCGGTGAGCGCCGCTCCGACGCCGAAGGTGATGGTGTAGACATGCTGCGGGCTGATCCCGAGCGCCGCCGCCATGTCGGCGTTCTGCATCGTTCCGCGGGCAATGAGGCCTGCGCGGGAGTAGCGCAGCACGACGAAGATCACCGCGATCACCAGCACGCCGAGGAAGATGATGAAGAGCCGGTACTGGCTCTCGACGAACTCGCCGATCTCGAAGCTGCCGAGCGGCGAGACCACGCTCTCGGTCGCATTGCCGAAGATGGTCGTGATGACGCCGATGAAGAGCAGGGAAAGCCCCCAGGTCGCGATCAGGGTGTCCATCATGCGGCCGTAGAGGAAGCGCACGATGAAGCGCTCGACGATGACGCCGACGATGCCGACGAAGAGCGGCGCGATGACCAGCATCGACACCCAGAAGTTGATGCCGGCCTTGGTCGAGACGACGACCGCGTAGGCGCCGAGCATCAGGAACTCGCCGTGGGCCAGGTTGATGACCCGCATCATGCCGAAAATGACGGCCAGCCCCGCGCTGATGAGCGCGAGGCTGGCAACGGTGTAGCCGATCTGGACGGCGATGATGCCGGCGAGGTCCATGATCGGTAACGACGACTAGAAAGAGGTCAGTCGACCTCGATCCGGTACTGGGTCGCCTGATCCGGATTGGCGATCAGGTCGCAGACCGTGGCGGTGTCGTCCGGTGTCCGGTTCTCGGCCACCTCGACGATGTTGAACTTGCCACCATTAAGCTCGGCGATCGCCGCGCTCATGATCGTGTGGTGAGTCGGCGGATCCATTGTCACCGTACCGCCCGGCCCCTCGACGGAAATGCCGGTCTCAAGCGCCTCGATCACCGCCATGCGGTCGATGGTGCCGGCCTGCTCGACCGCCTTCTTCCACATGTTGACCGAGTTGTAGGTGCAGATCGCGAGCGTGCCGATCTCCTGCGCATCCTCGCCGTAGCGGCCGCGCCACTTCTCCAGGAACGCCGCGTTGGCTGGCGAGTCGATGCTCTGGAAGTAGTGGTAGGAGCACATGATGCCCTCGGACTCCGCGGCCGAGACGAAGGCGTTCTCCCACGGCCCGAACACGGTGGACGCCACCGGAATCTTGTCCTGCATCCCCGCCGCCGGCCACTGCCGGTAGAAGCCGATGTGGTTGCCGCCAACGAGCGCCGAGACCACCAGGTCGGGATCGGCCTGCTGAATCTTGGTGATGGTGGACGCAAAGTCGCCGACATCGAGCGGGAAGAACTCTTCGGCAATCACCTCGCCCCCAAAATCCTTGGCGTACTTCTTGATCCAGTCGGCCGTGATCTGCCCATAGATGTAGTCGGCGGCGATGGTGTAGACGGTCTTCGCGCCGAACTTGTCCATCGCGTACTTGAGCAGCGGGCCGTTGATCTGCGCCGGCGTCTCGGCGTTGCAGAACACCGTCCGGTCGCAGACGCCGCCCTCGTAGAAGGTGCTGTAGAAGTAGAGCTTGCGGAAGCGGTCGAAGACCGGGCGGATCGACTCGCGCGACGCGCTGGTGATGCCGCCGAAGACGACGTCGACCTGGTCGCTGGTCGCCAGCCGCTGCGCATACTGCGAGTAGTTCGCCATGGTCGACTGGGCGTCGTACTCGATGAGCTCGAGCTGCTGGCCCAGCACGCCGCCGGCCGCGTTGATCTCTTCCACCGCGAACACGAGCGCATCGGCCATCTCGTTGCCGTAGATGCCGATCACGCCGGTACGGTCGTGCAGACCGCCGACCCTGATGGTATCGGCACGCGCCGGCTTGATGATGATGGTCGGTGCCGCTACCAGCGCCGCGCCGCCGATCCCGGCCCCCTTGAGCAACGTACGACGATTGACCTTGCTCATCGTTATCCTCCCTCTCTCATTGCATCCTGCCGTCCGTGCCGGACGCGGCGCGGCCGGGCGCCGGCGTCCTTGCCCAGCGCATCGCCGACGATGGTAGCCACCTTCAACCGTGGCGACAATCGGCAGCCGCGCGGAGCGCGCCATATCGGAAAATCGAACAAACGCTTGCCCAAAACGCCTGAGTCCGGAATGATCCTTTGCTGTGGCAGAAACCGACGGGAAGCGCAGGGACAACCGCCGGGGCCGCATCCTCGACGCGGCTGCGGTCGAGTTCGCGCGCTCGGGCTACAGCGCCACTTCGGTCCGCGACATCGCCTCCGCGGCCGGCATCCTGCCCGGCTCGATGTACTACCACTTCGCCTCGAAGGAGGACCTGCTGGCGGCGGTTCACGAGGCCGGCATTCGCCGGATCAAGGAGCGCGTGCTCGCCGCCATCGAGACGCCGGACGATCCCTGGGGCAGGCTCGAGGCCGCCTGCGCCGCCCACGTCGAGACCCTGCACCAGAGCAAGGACTACGGCTCGGTCATCGCGACAGAGTTCCCGCGCCGGCATTCGCCGAAGCTGCGCGCACGCATGATCGAAGAGCGTGACGACTATGAGAACGTCTTTCGCACCCTGATCGACGACCTGCCGCTGCCGGACGGCACGAGTCGCAAGTATTTTCGGCTGGCGCTGATCGGCGCCATGGCTTGGTCGATCGCCTGGTACAGGCCGGGCGAGGATTCGGCGGAGGAGATCGCGCGCCAGATCGTCAACCTGTTCCGCCCGGCGAAGGAGGCAGGATGAGGCTCGAAGGCAAGGTCGCGGTGGTGACTGGGGCTGCCCGCGGCATCGGCGCCGCCTGCGCCCGGCGCTTCGCCGCCGAGGGTGCCGCGGTGGTCATCGGCGACATCCTCGAAGAGCAGGGCGAGGCGACAGCGCGGTCGATCCGCGACGCTGGCGGTGCTGCCACCTTCGCCGCCTGCGACACCGGGGACGCCCCACAGGCGCGCGCACTGATCGCGGAGACGGTCTCGCGCCACGGCCGCATCGACGTGCTGGTGAACAACGCCGGCATCTTCACCATCGCGGACTTCCTCGACGTGACCGAGGAAGACTTCGACCGCGTGCTCCGCGTGAATCTGAAAGGCTACTTCCTGGTGGGCCAGGCGGCGGCGCGAGCGATGGCGGAGGCAGGCTCCGGCAGCATCATCAACATGTCCTCGGTGAATGCAGTGATGGCGATCGAATCGATCGCGGCCTATGTGGTCAGCAAGGGCGGGGTGAACCAGCTCACCTCGGTCATGGCGCTGGCGTTGGCGCCTCGCGGTGTCCGCGTGAACGCGATCGGCCCCGGCACGATCCTCACCGAGATGGCGGGAGCGATGATGACTGACGAGGTGGCACGGCGGCGAATTCTCTCCCGCACGCCAATGGGCCGCGTCGGCCAGCCGGAAGAGGTCGCCGGCATCGCGGTCTTTCTCGCAAGCGACGATTCCTCCTACGTCACGGGGCAGGTAATCTATGCCGATGGGGGGCGCATGCGGTTGAACTACACCATGCCGGTAGACGGCGGGTAGCGAAGGCGCCGACCGGGCCGGGGGGTGGCGCGCAGGCCGCGACGGATAGGGAGCACGGCCATGGCGGACGAGCGAAGGACGCTGATCCTCACCGGCGCAAGCCAGGGGATCGGGCACGCGACGGTCAAGCGCTTCAGCGCGGCCGGCTGGCGGGTCATCACCGCCTCGCGCCGGGCCTTCTCGGAGGATTGCCCGTGGGAGGCCGGGCCCGAAGACCACATCAGAATCGACCTCTCCGACCCGGAGGACGTGCAGCGCGGCATCGAAGAGATGCGCGCCCGCCTCAACGGTGCGCCGCTGAGTGCGCTGGTCAACAACGCGGGCATTTCGCCCAAGGGCGAGGACGGCATCCGGCTTGACAGCCTGAGCACCGATCTCGACCTCTGGCGCGAGGTCTTCCAGGTCAACTTCTACGCGCCGCTGGCGCTGGCGCGAGGCCTCTTCGAGGAACTGAAGCGCGGCCAGGGCAGCGTCGTCAACGTGACCTCGATCGCGGGCGGCCGGGTCCACCGCTTCGCCGGCAGCGCCTATTCAACCTCCAAGGCGGCACTCGCCGCGCTCACCCGCGAGATGGCAGCGGACTTTGGCCCGCTCGGCATCCGCGTCAACGCCATCGCGCCAGGCGAGATCGACACGCCCATCCTCTCGCCGCAGGCCAACGACCTCTTGCCGGCCATTCCGATGGCGCGCCTCGGCAAGCCCTCGGAGGTGGCGTCGGCGATCTACTTCCTCTGCTCGGACACCGCCGCCTACATCACCGGCGGCGAGTTGCACGTCAACGGCGGCGAGCACGTATAGGGGCCGAAGGCACTGCGGCGCCCCGAAAGGCGCCGCAGCAATCCTGCTCTTGAGTAACAGATTCCTAAGCCGTTGATGTTGCGAGCCCTTGTTCCTTTTCATCTTCAACGATCTGGACCAGTTGGTAGCCGAGTTGCTTGGCTCGCCGGTCCAGATGCGCGAATGTGCGGTTGAGGCGGCGTTGCTCGTAGACCTCCATACCCTGTTCCACATATTCCTCGCCCCGAGTGACCATCAGGTAGATCAGGCAGGCAAGCTCTCGCGCCGTAGCGGTGATCGCGACGGGCTTGTCCTTTCGGGCGAGGCGAGCACGGTGCTTGGCACCGATGAAGGTCTGGCTGCTGCGCGCCGTCATGGCCGCTATGCGCAGCGCCTGGGCGACCGGGTTGACCACTTTGTGCGCCCGGCCCGGCAGGGATTTTCCGCCGCTGATCCGGGTCCCCGGCGCCACCCCCAGCCAGGAGCAGAAGTGCTGCACGGTCGGGAAGGCGGAGAAGTCCGGGCCGATCTCCGAGGCAATCACCAGAGCGGTGTTGACGCCGATGGTGGGGATCGCGGTGAGATCGACACCCATCATCTCGTGCAGCGCTTGAGACATCGCCTTCTCGTTCGAGGCGACCGACTTGCCCCGAGACTTCTTCGACGCAGTCGTCGGGGAGGCCGCAGCGACCGGGGTCCCGTTGATCGTGCCGCCGCCTGCGGAATCGTCCGGCGGCGTCAGGCTGTCGATCTGCGCCGTGATCTGTGCCTCGCAGTCCTCGAGTTGCCGTTCGAGGAAGTCGTAGCGCTGCATGGCCTGCTCCAGGGCGAACAGGTGCTCTTCGCGCCAAGTACCCTCCAGGCTGGCGGCGATCGTGTCGGCACTGGCCTTGACCCGACGGTGCCGGAACGACGCCAGACGCTGCGGGTCGCGCTCGCCGTCGATGATCGCCCGCAGGATCTTCTGTCCGGTCTGGCCCACGATATCGGTGAGCACCGAGTCCAGCCGGATATTCATCTGGGTCAGCGCCTTCTGCATGTGCTGCACGCAGCGCGAACGGTCTTCGATCAGCCGCTTGGCCTGGCGAACGTACGAACGAAGCGGACAGATCGCATCGCTGGGACGGAAAGCGCCCCGCAGAAGACCGTAGGACAACAACTGCCAGATCCACTGGCAGTCGAGCACGTCGCTCTTGCGCCCGGCAATCTGCTTCGTCATGCGCGGCGGCACCAGCATCACCTCGAACCCGGCGCGCTCCAGCACCTCGTAGACCGGGATCCAGTAGACCGAGGTCGATTCCATCGCCACTTTCTTCACCCCGCACGACGACAACCACGCCGCCATCGCTTCCAGATCCCGGGTGAAGCTGTCGAACGAACGGACCGGTTCCGAACTCCGCTCCGGATCGACGGCCACGAAGTGCCGATCCTTGCCAATGTCGATCCCGGCGCAGTCCGGGTTCACCACCTTCAAGCGCTGTGCCTTTCTCCTCTTCCGCGGCATGCAAACCCCTCCCAATGTCCGTTGAGATGCGGGCGGGGGAGGAACCACGGCGACGTTTCAATCTCTCGAACGAGGTCGCGGGACAACCCGCGCCATCAGTGACGGAAGCCGAGCATGGTTCGGGCCACACTGGTAATCGGGTGCTCTCGCACTCCACTGAGGTATCGGCCTCGACAACCCCAACCCTCCCCAGTTCATGCCACCGCCGCCGAAGGCACAAGCCCCCGTTACTTCCGCGACGAAGCCGCCGCGGCGCGGGGATGGTTACTGGTAACCGTTTAGGCGGTCTGGAACTCGTTCCAGCGTTTCACGACGAGGATGTTCTCGTCCATGATCGAGTTCCACACGGCGACCCGGCCCATGCGGTTCGCAAACGAGCCGCCGTCGCGGACGTGGCCGGGCTGCTCCATGACGTTGCCGAAGGGATCCTTGACCTCGCCCTCGGCCGGCTTGCCCTCGTACCAGTAATCCCACTCCCAGGGCTCCATGAAGCCGCGCGAGTTCTCGGGCGTGCACATGTAGTAGCCCTGCTTGGAGAAGTAGGCGCCGGCCGGGCCCGAGTGGTACCAGTTGAAGTAGTCGTAGAGGGCGCCGAGCTTCTTGCCCTCGACGTGGCGCGGGATCATCGCGCCGAGCGCCCAGGCCCGGTAGCCTTCCTTGAGGTCGAGGTAGATGCAGGGCACGCCGCGAGCGCGCACCGCCGCCACCGCAGGCGACCACATGGACTGCAGCACCACCTCGCCCGAGGTCATCAAATTGACTGAATCGTTGAAGGTGCTCCAGAAAGCGCGGAAGTGCCCGTCCTTCTTGAGCTGGATCAGCCGGTCGAAGGTGTAGTTGATCTCATCGACCGTCATGTTGCCCTTGTCGCCGTACTCGATCTCCCCGTTGGCCTGAAGCGCCATGGCGATGTCCATGATGCCGATGCCGGGGAAGTTCTGCAGCGCCGTCCTGCCGTTGAACTCGGGGTTGACGAACTCGGCCCAGGACTCGATCGGGCGGCCGATTTTCTCCGGCTGCGCGCCGAGGGTGTCGGCGTTGAAGGTGCCCGGCACGATGGTCATCCACTGGCTGGACTCCGGCTCGACGAAGTCCCTGCCGTCTATGGCCGAGGTCCAGCAGTAGCGTGACGGGTTCATGCCGTCCCCGTACCAGGCGTCGGCATGGATCGTGCCGCTCTTCTTGTAGATCCCGAGCAGCTGGTCGAAATGCTCGAGCTTGGTGACGTCGATCGCCTGCATGTTGCCGGTCGGGAAGATCTGTGGGAACTGCTCGAGATCGGGCTCGAAGAGGTCAGCCGATCTCGGCTGCGTGATGGCGCGCTGGCCGATGGTGTTGAGGTCGACCGCCGACATGTTGAACTGGAAGCCGAGCGCCTCTTCGGCCATTGCCTCGTAAGTGCTGGAGATCGTCACCGCGGTGCCGATCATACTGACCTCGATGTCCTTGATGTCTTGCGACCAGACTGTCGGGAAACCGCCAATGCCCGCGCCGACCGCCACGCCGGCGACCGCTGCCGAGCCCTTGAGTACGGACCGCCTGGAAATTCCTGTCTTCTTGAGATCTGCCATAAGCTTGCTCCTCCCCGTTATGACGTTCGTGCCGCACCACTCGCGATGCGATCGGGGGGAGCCGACGAGCATGGCGCCCGTCGGCGCCGCCCGTCGCGTCGGAGCAGCACCTCTCCACGCCTTATGGCTCACCGGGAAGTATGCGGCCCTGTGGCTCGCTGCACAAGCGCGGCCCGGCGCCGGTAACGTCAAGAGTTATGTGTCAGGGAGACGGGGGTGCTGATTCCCTGAGACTTGTTTTCGTGGATGAATACCGCGTAGAGGACGCGGTCCATTGAGGTCCGGTCCTGGAAGGTTCCCATGGGGCGGGTTCGTCTGCGGACCTCGCGGAATCTTCGTTCGATGGCGTTTGTGGTCCTGACCTGCTTTCGCTCATCGAGGGTCCGGTAGCGGAAGCAGGTGAGCAGCTCGTCGAGATCGCTGCGCAGGCAGGCGACGGCCTTGGGGTAGGTGCTTTGCCAGCGGTCGGCGAAGCGTCGGGCGGCGCTCTGGGCCTTGCGGCGGCTCTTTGCATTCATGACGGCGTGGACATCGGCCTTGACGGCCTCCTGGTCGGCCTTGCGGACCTTGTTGAGGATGTTGCGCATCTTGTGCGCCCAGCACCTCTGAACCGGGATGCCGGGATAGACGAACGGCAAGGCAGCCAGCAGGCCCTTGCCGCCATCGACGCAGATCATCTCAAGGCCTTCGCCGGTGAGCCCGCGGTGGTACAGTCGGTTGAGGAACGCTTCCCACTCGCGGGTGCCTTCGCTGACGGCGAGATGGAAGTCGATGATCTCCTTCTTGCCGTCGGGGCGGATGCCGAGCGCCACCAGGACCGGCCTCCTGAGTGCGCCGGCGCCGGTCTTGCGGGCCAGCACCACGCCGTCGAGCATCAGCGCCTTGTAGGCGTTCTTCAGCGGCCTGCGGTGGAAAGCCTCGACCGCCATGTCGAGCGTCTTGGCGACCCGGCTCACCGTCGCGGCCGAGACCGGGCGCCCGAGCAGGGCCAGCAGGACCTCGCCCACCTTGCGCGTCGAAAGCCCCAGCACGAAGCCGGCCAGGATGGCACGGTCGATCTCCGGCGCGCGCCTTGCGTAGCTCTTCACAACCCCGGTCGGGCAGAAGTGCCGGGTGCGCGGCACGTTGAGCTCGATGTCGCCGAGCTCGCTCAGCAGGCAGCGGCGGTAGGTCCCGTTGCGCCGGTCGCGCATCGCGCCGGCGTCGAGGTTGTCGAGCCAGCGATCCACCGCCTCGGCCATCCGGCCCTCGATGATCTCGGCCAGCGCCTGGCGGCCGAGCGGGCGGTAGCCCTCGCCCCAGTCCAGTCCGCCTGCCTGCATCTCCTTCACCACCTCAAAGGCCTGGGGTAGGCTCATGATCGTCGCAGCTTGCTGGGACATGCGGGGTGCTCCTGTTTGTGGTTGTCGTCACCACAGGGAGTACCCCCTTCCCACCTGACACATAAATTCTTACGTCACCCCGGCGCCGCCCGGCAGGTGAGGCAAATTCGGCGCATCGCCATCGGGCATCGAGCGTTCGCTCGGCCGCAGTCGCTTCAAGCGCAGCCATGCGCTCGGCACGCCGACCTTTCTCCTGTTTGGCGCCGCTCCCCTGCGGCTCCTCTTCCCGTGCTGCCTCCACGTTCTATCTCGGTGACCCGCCGGCATCGTGTGGTCAGAGAGGAAGCTCGGTTGTCGACTTGATCTCCTCCATGGATAGCAGGGAGGTGATGTTGAAGATTTTCACTTGCGAAATGAGCGCCTGGTAGAAATCGTCATAGGCCCTGGCATTCTGGACGCGGACCTTCAGGATGTAGTCGACGTCGCCGGCCAGACGGTGGGCCTCCATCACTTCCGGACGTCCCTTCAGCGTCTCCAGGAACCGGTCCTGCCAATCCTTCTGGTGCTCGGAGGTCCGGATGAGCACGAAGAAGCACGCCTCCAGCCCCAGCTTGTCGGGGTCGAGGAGAACCGTGTTCTGCCGAATGATCCCGGCAGCCCGGAGCTTTCGTATTCTGTGCCACACGGGCGTCCGCGAGGCGCCGGCTATCTCCGCGATGTCATCGAGGGAGCGCGACGCGTCCTCCTGCATCGCCGCAAGAATTCTCCGATCGACGCCATCAAGCTGACCAGCCATCTCAACCTCCGCCTCAGATAGAATATTTGTCCTGTGATTTGCAGAATTATATACATAATATCCTTATTTTTCTCACCTACTATCACAATATTGGAAAATATGTACTATCCGGCGACATCAAGAGTAATCGGCAACAGGCGGCCCTGGTGCAGCATTTCCCAATCTTTCTCCGTCTCTCGAGCCGGCGCATCGTCGTCTCCGGCGCCGGGCAGGCTGCGGTGACCAAGCTGCGCCTGCTGCTGAAGACCGACGCCGAGATCACGGTATTCGGCCCCGACCCGGACCCGGAGATTCTGGCGTGGCACCGCGATGGCGCGCTCCGCAACAACGAGCGCGGCGTGGAAGCCGACGACCTTGACGGTGCGGCGCTCCTCTACTGCGCGAGCGACGATCCCGCGGAGGACGCGCGCGCCGCCGCGCTGGCCCGCCGGCGTCGCATCCCCGTCAACACCGTCGACGATCTCGAAGGCAGCGACTTCATCACGCCCGCCATCGTGGACCGCGATCCGGTCACGATTGCCATCGGAACCGAGGGGACCGCTCCGGTGCTGGCACGAAGCCTCAAGGCGGCATTCGAGGCGCAGCTGCCGGCGTCTCTGGGGCCGCTTGCTCGCATCGGACAGGCATTCCGGAGCAAGTGCGAGAGCCTTCCCACCGGCCGCACGCGACGGGCGCTCTGGTCCGAGTATTTTTTTCGGCGCGGCCCCCGCGGCTATGCCAGGGAGGGCGAGAACGGCGCCCGCGAAGCGCTCCGTATGTTGCTCGACGAGGCTGCAACCGCGACGCGCGCTGCCGGCCTGGTCTCCTTCGTGGGCGCGGGGCCGGGCGATCCGGAGCTGCTCACGCTCAAGGCGCGCAACCGGCTGCATGACGCCGACATCGTGGTTCATGACCGGCTGGTCTCCGCGCAGGTGCTCGAGCTCGCGCGGCGGGAGGCGGAGCGGGTCTGCGCCGGCAAGCAAGGCTTCGGCCCATCTTGGTCCCAGGCGCGCATCAACGCGCTGTTAGTCAGTCAAGCCCGAGCCGGCAACCACGTAGTCCGCCTCAAGTCCGGCGATCCGGCGGTGTTCGGCAGGCTGGACGAAGAGATCGAGGCGCTGGAGACCGCAGGCATTCCCTGGGAGATCGTTCCGGGAATCACCGCCGCCGCCGGTGCCGCTGCGGACATGGGGGTCTCGCTCACGCGCCGCGGGCGCAACTCGGAGCTTCGCCTCATCACGGCCCGCGACGTCGAGGGGTTCGCCGAGCACGATTGGGGCGCCCTTGCCCGGCCCGGATCCGTCGCCGCGATCTACATGGGCAAGCGGGCAGCCGCTTTCCTGCGCGGGCGCCTGCTGATGCGCGGGGCCGCGCCATCCACGCCGGTCACCATCGTCGAGAACGCCTCGCGCCAGGACAAGCGGATCGTCGCGACGACGCTGCTCGGGCTGCCCGAGGCATTGGGCGACGTGCAGTTCCCAGGGGCGGTGGTGCTGATGCTCGGCATCCTGCCACGCGACGCCATGCGGAAGGCGGAGTCGGGCTGCGCGGCCCGGCGGGAGGCTGTCTGATGCCCCGCGCCTTCAGGCCCTGCGTCCTGACCGCGAACGACCTCTTCGATGGCGACGTGGTCTATCTCGCGCCCGACGGCGCCTGGACACGGCACCTCGTTTCGGCACGTCTGTTCGTGGACGAAGCGGAGGCCAATCGCAGCCTTGCCGAGGCGAAGTCGCAGGAAGGCGCAATCGTCGAGCCATACCTGGCGGCTGCCGTGCCGAGCGAGGGCGGTGGCCTGCAGCCGGTTCACTTTCGCGAAGCTCTGCGCGCGGGAGGACCCACCAACCATCGCCACGGCAAGTAGGCGGGGAGCTAACGCGTGTACCGATACGACAGCTTCGACCGGGAATTTGTGCGCAATCGGGTCGCGGAGTTTCGCCAGCAGGTGGAGCGGCGGATCGACGGCTCGCTCACCGAGGAAGAGTTCAAGCCGCTGCGGCTGATGAACGGACTCTACCTGCAGCTGTACGCCTACATGCTTCGTGTGGCGATCCCCTACGGCACGCTCGACAGCTGCCAGATGCGGCAGCTGGCCCATATCGCCGAGCGCTGGGACAAGGGCTACGGACACTTCACTACCCGGCAGAACATCCAGTTCAACTGGCCCAGGCTGAAAGACGTGCCGGACATCCTCGATGCCCTCGCGGACGTGGAGATGCATGCAATCCAGACATCCGGGAATTGTGTTCGCAACGTCACCGCCGACCACTTTGCCGGGGCGGCCGCTGACGAGATCGCCGATCCCCGCCCAACTGCTGAGCTGCTGCGGCAATGGTCGACGGATCACCCGGAATTCGCGTTCCTGCCCAGAAAATTCAAGATCGCGGTGAGCGGTTCCCCGGTGGACCGCGCCGTGACCCGCGCACACGACATCGGCATCCGCATCGTCCGCAACGGAGTCGGAGAGATCGGCTACGAAGTTGCGGTCGGCGGCGGGCTCGGACGCACCCCGGTGATCGGAACGGTTATCCGCGACTTCCTGCCCGAGGCCGATTTGCTTCCCTACGTCGAGTCCATCCTGCAGGTCTACAACGCCATCGGGCGCCGCGATAACAAGTTCAAGGCGCGTATCAAGATCACGGTCGGCGAGCACGGGATCGAGGCCTTCCGGGAGCGCGTGGAGAAACGCTTCCGGCTTCAGCGAAGGGCATTCGGGGGCGCGGACCAGGCGCTCCTCAGGGACATTCGCGCGATGTTCGCGCCGCCGGCATACGTTGAGGCGCCGACCGGAGCGTTCGACGCGGCGCTCGTGCGCGATCCGATGTTCCGGTCATTCGTCGACACCAATCTGCACCCGCACCGGAATCCGGATTACGCGATCGTCACCATCTCGCTCAAGGCCCACGGCGCGACGCCGGGCGATGCCACCGCAGACCAGATGCGCGTCATCGCCGACTTCGCGGAGCGATATGGCCACGACGAGATCCGGATCAGTCACGAGCAAAACTGCATTCTGCCTCACGTGCACAAGCACGATGTGCCGGCAGTGCATGCGGCGTTGAGAAAGGCGGGGCTTGCCACCGCCAACGTCGGGCTGGCATCGGACATCATCGCCTGCCCCGGGATGGATTACTGCAATCTGGCCACCGCGCGCTCCATCCCCATCGCCCAGGGCATAGCCACCCGCGTGAAGGAGCGCGGGGACGAGCGCCTTGTCGGCGATCTCAAGATCAAGATCTCCGGCTGCATCAATGCGTGCGGGCACCATCATGTCGGGCACATCGGCATACTCGGCCTCGATCGCGCCGGCGCCGAGAACTACCAGATCACGCTCGGCGGCGACGGAACCGAGAGCGCAGCGATCGGCAAACGCACCGGCCCTGGCTTTGCAGCAGATGACGTCGTCCCTGCCGTAGACCGGCTGATCGACACCTACCTCGAGCTCCGGTCGGACGAAGACGAAGCCTTTCTCACGACCTACCGGCGCGTCGGCATGCAGCCGTTCAAGGCGGCGCTCTATCCCGACACCGCCTTGGCCGCAGGACGCTAGCCTTGGGACGCGGGAGCCCCAGAATACTCGTTCGCGACTGCGGGTTCCAAGAAGACGACTGGCGCGGTGAATTCATCCAGTGGAGCAGAGAGGACGACCATTCCGCACTGCCTGATGGGGCGGCGCTGGAGGTCGAGAACACCGCGCACGCCGAGGACATTGCGCCCGCCTTCGAACGCATCGCCCTCATTCGCGTCGCCTTCCCGTCGCACATGGACGGCCGGGGGTTCTCGCTGGCCCGCCACTTGCGACTGCTGGGTTACCGGGGCCGGCTACGCGCCTGCGGGCGCATTCTTGCCGATCAATACGCCATGGCCCGGCGAAACGGCTTCGACGAAGTGGAAATCGACCCGGCTCTCGCCGAGCGGCAGCCGGAAGAGCATTGGCTGTTCCGCGCGAATTGGCGGACGCATGACTATCAGGAGCGGCTCGGCCGGCACCAGTACAACGGAAACCGCAGCGAGATGGACTGAGCCCGCACCTCCGAGCATCGTGTTCGGCCCGCAGATTGGACGCCATCGGCGTAGTTAAGGTGTTGATTCAATCCACTGAAAAGAGTGGCGCGCCCGGCAGGACTCGAACCTGCGACCCCAAGCTTAGAAGGCTCGTGCTCTATCCGGCTGAGCTACGGGCGCCGAGACCGTTCCTATCACGATCGGCGCCAAATGTGTTCGACCATCGGCGGATGCGCGGGCGAGCGCGCCGGCCCCCTCACGCCGCGGCGGCTCGCGCCGCGAGCCAGCCCTCGATGCGGGCGATGGATTCCTCGATCTCCTCCGTGCTCGCGGCGTAGGAGAGGCGGAGGTAGCCCTCGCCGTAGGCGCCGAAGCTGGTGCCGGCGATGGTGGCGACGCCGGCTTCCTCCAGCAGCCCGTCCTGCAACGTGCGCGCGTCGAGCCCGGTGCCCGTGATATTGGGCATGGCGTAGAAGGCGCCGGCGGAATCGACGCAGGTGATGCTCTCGATCCGGTTGAGCGCAGGCACGATAAGCTTCCGCCGCTCGTCGAAGGTTTTGCGCATGACCTCCACCGAATCCTGCGGGCCGGTGAGCGCCGCCAACGCCGCGTGCTGGGTCGGCGCGTTGACGCAGGAGTTGCAGTTGATCGCAAGCCTGGTCGCGTGCGCCGCCAGCGTAGCGGGCCAGACCCCGTAGCCGATGCGCCAGCCGGTCATCGCATAGGTCTTGCTCCAGCCATCGAGCACGATCACACGGTCGCGCAGCGCCGGATAGTCCAGCATCGTGACATGCTCGCGGCCTTCGTAGAGCAGCCGGCTGTATATCTCGTCGCTCATGATCGCGACGTGGGGGTGAGCCTCGAGCCCCTCGGCGAGCCGGTCGAAGGTCTCGCGCGGAACCACGCCGCCGGTGGGGTTGGCCGGGCTGTTGAGCATGACAAGCCGGGTGCGCGGGGTGATCTTGGCGAGCACCTCCTCGGCATCGAAGGAGAAGCCGGTCTCCTCGTAGAGCGGGATCGGCACCGGCGTCGCACCGGAGAACTTGATCGCAGACTCGTAGATGGGGAAGCCCGGATTGGGGTAGAGAATCTCGGCCCCCGGCTCGCCGAACATCAGCGCGGCAAAGAACATCGTCACCTTGCCGCCAGGCACGACCACGACGTTGTCGGGATCGACCTCGCAGCGACGGTAGGTGGCGACGTCCGCCGCCACCGCCTCGCGCAGCGCCGGGATGCCGTTGGCAGGCGTGTAGCCGTGGTGGCCGTCGGCCAGCGCCTTGCGGCCGGCCTCGACGATGTGCTCGGGCGTGCGGAAATCCGGCTGGCCGATCCCGAGATTGATGATGCTGCGCCCGGCTGCCTGCAAGGCGCCGGCGCGGGCCAATACGTCGAAGGCGGTCTCGGTCCCGAGCCGCCCCATGCGCTCGGCGGTCTGCACGTGCGCCTCCTTGTCCCACCTAAAGCATTAGGGCCGCGCATGATGCCACCAAAGGAGGCTGCGCGGAAACGGACCTGCGCTATCATGCGGCGCCGACGGGGAGAGAACTCCGGGCTAGAAACCGTACCGGCCTGGCCCGCTTAGGGGAGCACGATGAAGAAGATCGAAGCCGTTATCAAACCGTTCAAGCTCGACGAGGTGAAGGACGCCTTGCACGAGGTCGGGCTGCAGGGAATCACCGTGACCGAGGCCAAGGGCTTCGGCCGGCAGCGGGGCCATACTGAGCTCTACCGGGGTGCCGAGTACGTGGTTGATTTTCTGCCCAAGGTGAAGATCGAGATCGTGCTCGAAGACAACATGGTCGAGCGCGCGATCGAAGCCATCTGCGAGGCGGCGGCGACCGGTCGCGTGGGCGACGGCAAGATCTTCATCGTGCCGGTGGAGGACGCGATCCGAATCCGCACTGGCGAACGCGGCCGCGAAGCCATATAAGCGCGCCAGCGCGCTGCCCGATGCAGGCGCCATGAGGACAGACCGAGCGGGTAATGGAGCAATACGATGAGTGATGTCGACAGCGTCTTGGAGATGATCGAGAAGAACGAAGTCCAGTTCGTGGACTTCCGGTTCACCGACCCGCGCGGCAAGTGGCAACACATGACCCAGGCGGTCCGCACGGTCGACGAGGACATGCTCACCGACGGGATCATGTTCGACGGCTCCTCGATCGCCGGCTGGAAGGAGATTCACCAGTCCGACATGGTGCTCATGCCGGACCCGGCAACCGCCGTGATGGACCCGTTCTCGGCGCTGCCGCAGATGATCCTGACGTGCGACGTGATCGAGCCGTCTACCGGACAGGCCTATGACCGCTGCCCGCGCAGCGTCGCCAAGAAGGCGGAGATCTATCTGGCCTATTCCGGGCTTGGCGATACCGCCTATTTCGGGCCGGAAGCGGAGTTCTTCGTCTTCGACGACGTGCGCTTCAAGGTCTCGATGAACGAGACCTACTACATGCTCGACCAGGAGGAAGGCCCCTACAACGCGGGTCGCGCCTACGAGGAGGGCAACTACGGCCACCGCCCGCCGACCAAGGGCGGCTACGTGCCGGTGCCGCCGGTCGATTCGATGAACGACATGCGGGCGGAGATGGTCACTCACCTGGCCGGCATGGGCGTCAAGGTGGAAAAGCACCATCATGAGGTGGCGCCCAGCCAGAACGAGCTCGGGGTCGAGTTCGGCACGCTTCTCCAGGCGGCCGACCAGCTGCAGATCCAGAAGTACGTGGTGCATATGACCGCCCACAGCTACGGCAAGAGCGCGACCTACATGCCGAAGCCCATCGTCGGCGATAACGGCTCCGGCATGCACGTGCACCAGTCGATCTGGAAGGACGGCAGGCCGCTTTTCGCGGGCTCGGGCTACGCCGACCTCTCGGACATGGCGCTCTACTACATCGGCGGCGTGATCCGGCACGCCAGGGCGATCAACGCCTTCACCAACCCGACGACGAACAGCTACAAGCGGCTCGTGCCGGGCTACGAGGCGCCGGTGCTGCTCGCCTACTCGGCGCGCAACCGCTCCGCCTCCTGCCGCATCCCCTACGCGGCGAGCCCCAACGGCAAGCGGGTGGAGGTGCGCTTCCCCGACCCCTCGGCGAACCCCTATATGGCGTTCGCGGCAATGCTGATGGCGGGGATCGACGGCATCGAGAACAAGATCCATCCGGGCGACGCGATGGACAAGAACCTCTACGACCTGCCGCCGGAGGAGCTCAAGGACGTGCCGACGGTGTGCGGCAACCTGGGCCAAGCGCTCGACTCGCTCGATGCCGACCGCGACTTCCTGAAAAAGGGCGACGTCTTCACCGACGACCTGATCGACGGCTACCTCGAACTCAAGCGGGAGGAGCAGACGGCCTTCCTCATGAGCCCGCATCCCATCGAGTACGAGATGTACTATTCGGTCTGAGCGGGGGGCGCGGACGACGCAGCGCGCCGAACGCGCCCATCCCGCCTGAGCGACCGCAACTGCGCCGCGGCCGTGCCGATACAGATCGCCGTCGGCCTCGCGCTCGGGGCCATACTCTTATATCCGGCCATCCGCATCTGCCGGCGCGCCGGGCTGCGCTGGCCGCTCGCGCTCGTGGTGTTCGTGCCTCTGGTCGGGCCGCTGATCCTGCTCGCGCTGCTCGCCTTCATGATCTGGCCGAGCGATCCCTACGGAAAGCGCTGAACCGTGGTCGGCGTCCTCCAGTACCTCGCGGTCGTGGTTGTCGCGATGTGGATGTTCTGGCGCATCTTCAACAAGGCCGGACGCAACCCCTGGTGGGCGTATCTCATGCTCCTCCCCATCGTGGGACTCTTCATACCGCCGGTCACGGTCGGGCTGGGCCTCCTGATCGGCCTGCCCGTGGTCATGATCTGGGTCTTAGCGTTCGTGCCGTGGCCCTCGATCGACAACCCGCGCCCGCTCCCCGATACACCGGGATACGATCCGCCGGAGCCGGAGCGCTTCACGGCCCGCTTCAGACGGGCCACGCGGCCGAGCGAGGCGGCGCGCCGGAGAAGCCGCGGGATCACCCGCCGGCTGGTGAGGAGACGAGACGATGAGTGAGGCGCCGAAGAAGGTGGTGCTCGCCTATTCTGGCGGGCTCGACACCTCGGTCATCCTGCGCTGGCTGCAGGAAACGTATGGCTGCGAGGTGGTCACCTTCACCGCCGACATCGGCCAGGGCGAGGAGCTGGAGCCCGCGCGCGCCAAGGCCGAGACGCTCGGCGTGCGCGACATCCGCATCGAGGACCTGCGCGAAACCTTCGTGCGCGACTACGTGTTCCCCATGTTCCGGGCCAACGCGATCTACGAGGGCGTCTACCTGCTCGGCACGTCGATCGCGCGGCCACTCATCGCCAGGCGGCAGATCGAGATCGCGCGCGAGACCGGCGCTGACGCGGTGGCCCACGGTGCCACTGGCAAGGGCAACGACCAGGTGCGTTTCGAACTCGGCTACTACGCGCACGACCCCGGCATCCGCGTGATTGCGCCCTGGCGCGAGTGGGACATCGATTCGCGGGAACAGCTGGTCGAATACGCGGAGAAGCACCAGATTCCGATCCCGCGGGACAAGCGGGGCGAGCCGCCCTATTCCACCGACGCCAACCTCCTGCACATCTCCTACGAGGGGAAGGCGCTGGAGGACCCGTGGGTCGCGCCGGACGAGAGCATGTTCACCCGCTCGGTCTCACCCCAGGAGGCGCCGGACCGGCCGACCACGGTCGAGATCGCGTTGGAGGCCGGCGATGCGGTGGCAGTTGACGGCGAGGCGTTGAGCCCGGCTGCCCTGCTGGAACGGCTGAACGAGCTCGGCGGCGCCAACGGGATCGGCCGGGTGGACCTGGTGGAGAACCGCTTCGTCGGCATGAAGTCACGCGGCGTCTACGAGACCCCCGGCGGCACCATCCTGATCGCCGCCCACCGGGCCATGGAAAGCCTGACACTCGACCGCGCCGCAGCCCACCTCAAGGACGAGCTGATGCCGCGCTACGCCGAGCTCGTCTACAACGGCTTCTGGTTCGCACCGGAGCGGCGCATGCTGCAGGCGGCGATCGACGAGAGCCAGAAAGGCGTTACCGGCACCGTGCGGCTTGCGCTTTACAAGGGCTCGGTCTCGGTCGAGGGCCGCAAGGCGCCCGTGAGCCTCTACAGCGCGGAGCACGCGACCTTCGAGGCGGATTCGGTTTACGACCAGCGCGATGCCGAGGGCTTCATCCGGCTCAACGCGCTGCGCCTAAGGCTCGGCAAGACGGGGGAGGACGGGTAGCTCACACCCCGCCCACCGCGCCGTGCTTATACGGCGTCACGCAGGCTCTTCGATCCCGTGGCTGCGGCAGGCGGCGGTGAGCGTATTCTTTAGGAGGCACGCGATGGTCATGGGCCCGACGCCGCCCGGCACCGGCGTGATCCAGCCCGCGTTTTCGACCGCCTCCTCGAAGCAGACGTCGCCCACCAGCCTGGTCTTCTCGCCTGCGGGCACACGGTTGATGCCGACGTCGATGACCGCGGCGCCGGGCTTGACCCAGTCGCCCCGGATCATCTCGGCTCGCCCCACGGCAGCGATGAGGACATCGGCGCGCCGGCACTCGCCGGGCAGGTCCTGGGTGCGTGAATGGCCGACGGTCACGGTGCAGTGCTCGCGCAGCAGCAGCGACGCCATCGGCTTGCCGACGATGTTGGAGCGGCCGACGATCATCGCCCGCTTGCCCTTCAGCTCGCCCACGAAGTGGCGCAGCATCAGCAGGCAACCCAAGGGCGTGCAGGGCACCAGGCTGTCCTGCCCCGTCGTGAGCCGGCCCACGTTGACGGTGTGGAAGCCGTCCACGTCCTTGTCCGGGTCGATGGCGTTGATGATCGCGTTGGAGTCCACCTGATCCGGCAGCGGGAGCTGCACCAGGATGCCGTGCACGGAGTCGTCCGCGTTCAGCCTCTCGACCGTCTCCAGCACCTCCTGATGGCTCGCGCTATCGGGCAGGCGGTACTCCTGCGAGTCCATGCCGGCGGCGACGGTCGCCTTGCCCTTGTTACGAACGTAGACGTGGCTCGCCGGGTCGTCGCCCACCAGCACAACCGAGAGCCCCGGCACGAGGCCGTGGCTCTCCTTCACGAGCGCCGCCTTGCGCCCGACCTCGGCCCGGATTTCGGCCGCGAATGCCTTGCCGTCGATGATGACTGCGTCGCTCATGGATGTTCCTCGTTTGGGGCTGGACGCGATCCGAGCCGGCGGGCGCAGGGACGCGCCGGTCCCGGACGACTCATGGAACGATATTGCTCACGATGAGATCGCGGAGGAAGTAGAGGATCAGAATCAAAATGACCGGCGATATGTCGATGCCGCCGAGGTTGGGGATGATGCGCCGAATCGGCCGGAGTGGGGGCTCGGTGATGCGGTGGAGGAAGCTCAGCAGCGTGAACACGAAGCGGTTGCTGGTGTTGATCACGTTGAACGCCACCAGCCAGCTGAACACCGCCGACGCGATCAGCAGATAGATGTAGATCGAGAAGACGGCGTGGATGAGGTCGGCCAACGCGTTCATCGCCGGGCGCGTCTCGGTGATTGCGGGGCGGGAGGCAGAATCCGGGGCCGGAGTATATCGCAGGGCCCGGCGGGCGCGAGTCCGTTATGCGTGCGAGCCGGAGGCGGAAAGTGGCTGCACCTCAGAGCGACCAGGCGGCGCGGACGCGCTCGCGCAGGCCGATGAGGCGTTCGCGCGGTTCGTTGGCGAAGACGAAGCGCAGATAGCGGCCGGCATGCTCCTCGCTGCCCCAGCCGGTCATCGGTGTCGCGGCGACCTTGCCCTTCTCGAACAGCCGCTGCGACGCCTCGGCCGGGTTCATGCCGAGCGCGACCGTATCGATCAGCAGCGACCAGCCGCCGTCCGGGCGAATTACGGGCAGGTCCGACAGCTCCGCGAGGATGAGGTCCCGCCGCGTCTGCCATTCGGTGACCGCCGCGGCGATACCGTCGTCCTCTGCGGTGAGCGCCGCGGCCGCCCCCGGCATGCCGATGCCGACCTGGCAGACCACGTTGGTCAGGCTGACCAGCCCGATGTCCTTCATGATATCGGCCGGCCCGACGATCCAGCCGACCCGCCAACCGATCATCCGGTATTCCTTGGAGACGCTGCCGACGGTCACGGTCCTCTCGGCGAGGCCCGGCATGCGGGCCGGGTGCAGGGTTGGGGCCGTCCCGAACAGAAGCCTCTCCATCGCCGCGTCGTGCAGGAGCCAGGCCCCGGTTTGGTGCACGACGTCGGCAATCGCTTGCCATTCCTCGGCCGTGTGGACGATGCCGCACGGCATGGAGGGGCACATGGTGAGCACGGCCTTCGTCTTCTCGCTCGCAGCCTCGGCCAGCGCCTGCAGATCGAGCCGCCAGCCGCCGTCGACCACCCTGAGCGGCACCAGGCGCGGCACGCCGCCCGCAAGGCGGATGCGGTTGATGAGGCCGGCGTAGGCCGGGTCGCTGATGATGACCTCGTCGCCGGGCTCCAGCATGGCGAGGAGCGCGTTGAGGATGCCCGAAAGCCCGCCCGCCGAGATCACGCATTGCGCGCGCCAGTCGTAGGCGATGCCGGTGTCGGCCTCGAGCCGCGCGACCACCGCCTGCCGGAGCGCGTCAATGCCGAGGAAGGGCAGGTAGCTGTTCGCGTCGTCGCGTGACACAGCCGCGCGGGTGGCGTCGATGGCGGCCTGGGGCGGCGGAATGTCGGTATCCAGGTTCTCCAGCCGGAGCATGTCCGGATCGCGCGCGGCGTCCGCCGCGTCGCCCATGCGGTCGACGCCGATGCCGGGGATGTGGCGCAGTCGAGAGACCGTCATCGCCTAGTTGCCGCAGTGCTGGACGCTCGTTCGGGGCACTCAGTCCCCGTGCCGCGGGATGAAGTTCGACCAGGCCATGACGTAGGGGTGGGAGCTGACCTCGACGATGGTGCCCCAAGGGTCCTCGCAATAGCAGATCTTGTAGGGCTTGTCGGGCCAGAGCTGCCAGACTTGGCTGCGCTGCTTCCCGCCGCTTTCGTCGATCCGTTTCACCAGGCCCTCAATGTCGGGGTCGAGAATGCAGATGTGGTATATGCCGTCCTTCCAGTAGGCGAAGTTGTTGTCCTGCCGCTCGTTGGCGACGAACTGGAAGAGCTCGATGCCGACGCCGTCGGCAGTCGCAAGGTGGGCGATCTTCATCCCCTGGAAGTCGGCGCCGTAGATGTCGGCGACAATCTGACCGAAGTAGCTGCCGTCGGCGTAGCCCTCCACGGGCTCCATCAGCACGTAGCAGCCGAGGATATCGCGGTACCAGGCGACGGCTGCGTCGATATCCGGCACCGAGATGCCGACGTGATCGAGCGCCCGCGCCGGCCCTTCAGCCGGAGCCGTCGGTCCGCGTTGTCCGTCCGCCATGTCCTTGTCCTCCGCTATATCCCCTCTTCCAGATCGGCGGACCCTATCGGCCCGACCCCGCCGGCGCAATCTGCGCCGCCTGCGGCACCAGGCACGATTTGACCCCGTGCGTGCCCTGATATTCGATGGCCGGCGGTCAACCAGGCACGAGGCAGACTCATGGGCGTTATCGGCGAACGCGGCCCCAACGAATCGCTTATCGGCCAGCAGGGCTCGCGCTCCGCGCTGTCGACGCCGGCGCTGGTGCTCGACCTCGACCGGCTCGAGAGCAACATCGCCTATCTCGCCGACTATCTCGGCAAGGCCGGCCATGGCGTCCGGCCCGTCGCCAAGATCCATAAGTCGGTGGAAGTCGCGAAGCGCCAGATCGAGGCCGGCGCGCTCGGCCAGTGCTGCGCCACGTTGGCCGAGGCCGAGATCATGGCCGACGCCGGCATTCCGGGCGTGCTGCTCTTCTCCCAGGTCGTGACCGAGCCCAAGATCGCCCGCCTCGCCGCGCTCAACGCCCGCGCGGACGGACTGCTCGTCGCCGTCGACGACGCGGCCGTAGTGGACCGGCTCGCCGCTGCCGCGCGCGACGCCGGCAAGCCGCTCCGCATGCTGGTGGACTTCGAGGTGGGCGGCAGGCGCACCGGGCTCGTCGCCGTGGACGATGCGTTGGCACTCGCGCGCCACATCGCCGGGACCGAGGGCGCGGTCTACGCCGGGGTCCAGGGCTACAACGGCTCGTTCCAGCGCGAGCCGGACATCGACGCCCGCCGCGCCGAGCAGGAGCGCTGCACGGCGCCGCTCGCCGAGCTTTGCGAGCGCCTCGGCGCGGAAGGCCTGCCGCCCGAGATCGTCTCCGGCGGCGGTACCGGCACCTATGCCATCGACGCGGCCAACGGTCTCTTCACCGAGTGCCAGGCCGGCAGCTACATCTTCATGGACGTGAACTACGCCGACACCCCCTTCGAGCCCGACAATCCGCATCCCTTCGAGACCTCGCTCTTCGTCCGCACCACGGTGATCAGCGCGCGGGACGAGTTCGCGGTCACCGATGCTGGTATCAAGGAGCTTCAGCGCGAGGAGTTTCCGCCCCGCGTCGCCTCTGGCGCCCACCCGGACTCCCTCTACGAGCTAGTGGGCGACGACATGGGCCGCCTCACCGTGCCGGAGGGCGAGAGCCTTCCGCAGGTGGGCGACGCGCTGGAATGCATCGCGCCGCACTGCTACCAGACGCTCCTGCTCTACGACGTCTATCACTGCGTGCGCGGCGACACGCTGGTGGACATCTGGCCGATTGAGGCGCGCTCCCAGTGGTAGGGAAAGGCCCGACCCGGTCGCTCCCTCCCGATTCCAGCGTGCCGCAACCGAGAAGAGCACAGAGCGCGTGGCATTGCCTCGCTGCCGCGTTGGTTGTGCTTGCGGCGGCGGTGAGCACGGGGGCCGCAGTGGCCGAGGACCTTTACCTGCGAGCCGGATTCGGCCTGGACCGCCTGACAGAGACCGTGTTCCGCGACAAAGATTGCGAGATCGAGACTCCGGTCCCGCTCTACGGCTGCGGCCTTGGCGGCGATGGGGCGCCGTATCAGTCGGTGGGGGAGTTCGGCACGGTAGCCGCCCTCGAAGTCGGGATCGGCAGCATTGTCGCTCCGGCGTTGAGAATCGAGGCTCTGGTGGAGGTCCGCCCAAGCCTCACCTTCAGCGGACGAGCCAACTATCTGGACCCTGAGTTGCGGCAATCCGTCTCGGTCGACCTCTCCGTTGTGTCGGGAATGGTTGCGGCCTACGCGGACCTCCCGGCGCTGGGCTTACCGAGGCTCGGCCCGTTTGCCCCCTTCGTGGGAGCCGGGGTCGGCGCCGCCCGGATCGCGGCGGGCGAGACGCGGATGATGTTTCCGGCGACGACGACAATCGTGCCGGGCGCGCACCGGACCGGATTTGCCTGGATGGTGACGGCGGGCGTCGCGACGGCGCTGAGCGAGAGCACGACGCTGGACCTGGCGTGGAGGTACAGCGATCTCGGTGCCGCCGAGACCGCGACGGGGGGCGGCCGGGTTGTGTGGCGCGACGGGAGCAGGGAGCCGCTCATGCTCAATCAAGGTGCGAGCGAGGCCCGTTTGCGAAGCCACGGACTTCGTCTCTCCGTGCGTCACGAATTCTGATTGGACTCAGGCGCGCACGGTGGACAGCGTCACCAGCCTTCGCCACGATTGATGAAAGCGGCAGCAGCCTCAATCGGAGGGTCGTCATGGTGAAGGCATGGGCCGGTATCGCCGGCATTGCAGCGCTCGGCCTGAGCGTTCTCGTCACAGGCGTGGCACAGGCGAAGGTGGAGGGCGATACCGTCTACCTCGGCGCCGCCGTGTCGCTGACGGGCAAGTACACGACCGCCGGCGAGCACACCCAGCGGGGCTACGACCTCGCCGTCAAGACCATCAACGATGCCGGCGGCATCACGGTCGACGGCAAGACCTACCGTCTGGAGGTCATCTACTACGACGATGAGTCGACTCCCGCGCGCGGCGCGCAACTCGCCGAGCGCCTGATCAATCAGGACGGCGTCGAGTTCATGTTGGGCCCCTACAGCTCAGGGCTCACCAAGGCCATCGCGCCGGTGACCGAGCAGTACGGCGTGCCCATGGTGGAGGCCAACGGCGCCTCCCTTCAACTCTTCAACAAGGGTTACCGCTATCTCTTCGCGGTGCTTTCGACCACCGAGCAGTACCTCGCGAGCGCGGTTGCGCTGGCGGCCGAGCTTGCCGAGCGCGAGGGGCGCGACCCGGCGACGCTGAAGCTGGCCGGGGCCTTCGAGAATGACCCGTTCAGCCAGGACATCCGCGCGGGCGTGCTCGCTGACGCGGCAGGACTCGGCATCCAGGTCGTGATTGACGACCAGCTGCCCCCCGAGCTGAACGACATGGCGGCGACGCTCGCCAAGACCAAGGCGGTGAAGCCCGACATTCTCGTGGTCTCCGGCCATTCCAAGGGCGCGGCACTCGCGGTCAGGCAGATCGAGGAGATGCGGGTCGACGTGCCGATGCTGGCGATCACCCACTGCGACAGCGCCGACGTGATCGGCAAGTTCGGCGCTGCGTCCGAGTACACGCTCTGCGCAAGCCAGTGGGCGCCGACGCTCTCCTACCGCGACGATGTGTTCGGCTCGGCGGCCGACTATGCCGCGACCTTCGAGGCCGAGTACGGCTACGCGCCGCCCTATCAGGCCGCTGAATCCTCCGCCGCGGTGATCGTCTTCGCAGATGCCTTCGAGCGCGCGGGCGGCTTCGGCAAGGACGCGGTGCGCGATGCCCTCGCTGCCACGGAGATGCAGACCTTCTACGGCAACATCAAGTTCGACGAGACCGGGAAGAACATCGCGAAGCCCATGGTGCTCTACCAAATCCAGGACGGCGCCTATGTCGTGGTCGCGCCGACCAAGTGGGCCGCCTCGGAGGTCCGTCACCCGACCCCGCCGTGGTCCGAGCGGTAGATATCTTCCACGCGTACCCCTCGCACGCGGAGGCGTAGCCGGCGCGTAGTGACGGCCGCGCGTCGCGCCCCGGCAAGGTAGACATGGCAGCCAACGTCGCGCTCCTAGGGGAGGCGCCGTTCCTCATCCTCCAGCTCTTGCTGGACGGGTTGATGATCGGCGCCATCTTCGCCGTCGCCGCCTACGGCATGGCGCTGGTCTGGGGCGTGATGAACGTCATCAACGTCGTCCAGGGCGAGCTCGTCATGCTGGGCGGCTTCATCGCCTACCAGCTCACGCTCTGGGGCGTGAGCCCGCTTTGGGGCATCCCGGTTGCAGCGGGCGTGCTCTACGTCATCGGCACCGGCCTCTACTACGGCGTGATCCGGCGCGTGGCGGACCGCGACATGTTCATCTCGCTGCTCGCCACCTTCGGGCTCTCCATCTTGTTGCAGCAGCTGATGAACCAGATCTGGGGCGGTGATGTCAGGACAGCCCAGTCGGGGCTTGGCACCTGGTTCCTGCTCGATTACACGGTGACCGTATCGCAGATGAAGGCCGCAGCCTGCGGTGGCGCCATCGCCATCGGCGCCGTGCTGATCGTCTTCCTCAAGAAGAGCAGGATCGGCCAGGCGATCCGCGCCACTGCCCAGAACCCGCGCGCCGCGCGCATCCTCGGCATCGACACCAACCGCGTCTTCGCCGCCACCTACGGCATCAACGCTGCGCTCTGTGGTGCGGCCGGTGCGCTGGTGGTGATGGCCTACTCGGTCCACCCCTACATCGGGCTGCCCTACACAGTGCGCTCCTTCATGATCGTGATCGTGGCGGGCCTCGGCAATCTGCCGGGCGTGATCGTGGCGGGTCTCGGCTTAGGTGCGGCGGAGAACTTCGCAGGCTTCATCCTGGGCGTGCAGTATCAAGTGGCCTTCGTGTTCATCCTGCTGGTGGTGATTCTGGTGATCCGCAGCTCCCTGCTGCAGCGGCGCAGGCAGTTCCTCAAGTGACCCTCCGCCGCCAGCCGCTACTCATGCTGGGCGTCGCCGCTGTAGGCGTTGCGCTTCCCTTCGTGGTGCCCGACTACCGCGCGCAGATCGCCATGCTCTGGGCGCTGATCATCATGGCCCAGACCTGGGACATCACCGGCGGCCAGACCGGCTACAACAGTTTTGGCAACATCCTCTTCTTCGGCGTCGGCATGTACGCCTCGGTCGTCGTGCAGCGGGACGTGGGCCTCGACTACTTCCCCGGTCTCGTGCTCGGCATGGTGGTGGGTGCGGCGATCGCCGCAGCGCTCGCCGTGCTGCTGGGCTCGATGATCCTGCGCATGCGGGGTCACTATTTTGCGATTGCCACGCTTGGCCTCGGCATCGCGGCTGGCGAGATCGCCGGCGGGTGGGACTACGTCGGCGCGGGCTCCGGACTGTCGCCACCCTTGTTCCCGGCGCCGCCCGGGACCGCCAACCTGTTCTTCGCCTATCTCTTCTTCGGTCTCGCCGCGCTGGTCTTCGTCCTGCTCGCCGCGCTCTACCGCACCCGTTTCGGCCTCGCCCTCAACGCCATCCGCGACAACGAGGACAAGGCCGAGGCGATGGGGCTCCACACCGGGCTCTACAAGATCACGGCATGGACCGTGGCCGCCTTCTTCCTCGGTCTCGTCGGCGGGGCGATGGGCAACATGCTGGGCTTCGTGGACCCGCGCGATACCGCCTTTGCCGGCGCCACCTTCGGCGTCTGGATGGTGCTCATGGCCATCCTTGGCGGAAAGGGAACGCTGTGGGGCCCGCTGCTCGGCGCCACCATCTTCCACATCACCCAGGAGTTGCTCTGGACCCACCTTCTTGGCTGGCAGCGCGTGGCCCTCGGCGTGATCATCGTCGGCATCGTGGTGTTCTTCCCCCAGGGCATCCTGGGTTGGGCGCGGACCCGCTGGCCCGCGCGCCACGAGCCGAACGAGCGTGAGAGCGGACGGGCATGAGCGCGCAGCTCACGGTCCAGGGCGCCACCAAGCGCTTCGGCGGGGTCACCGCCAACGACGACATCTCGCTGGAGGTGCCGGAGGGCAAGGTGGTGGGCCTGATCGGGCCCAACGGCTGGGGCAAGTCGACGCTCTTCAATTCCATCGTCGGCTATCACCCGGTGGACGGCGGCTCGATCCGCTTCGAGGGGCGCGAGATCACCCGCCTGCGCACGGCCGCGATCGCGCGCCTTGGGCTGATCCGCACCTTCCAGCAGACCCACGTCTTCGTGCAGATGACGGGCCTGCAGAACATGGCGATCAGCGATGCCGAGGCCGGGCACGGGCTCTTCCGGCTCATGCGGCCGGTGCCGGCCGAGACGCGGGAGCGGGCGGAGGCGCTGCTCGCCTTCTGCGGCCTCTACGGCAAGCGCCACCTGATGGCGGGCGAGCTCTCCTTCGGCCAACGCAAGCTTCTGGAGCTCGCGATGGCGCTGATGGTGCGCCCGCGCATGCTGCTGCTGGACGAGCCGACGGCGGGCATCAACCCGACGCTCATCAACGGCGTGATCGAGCGGCTACAGCGCGCCAACCGGGAGTTCGGGGTCACCCTCTTCGTCATCGAGCACAACATGCGGGTCATCATGAGCCTGGCCGAGCACATACACTGCCTCGCCCACGGCCGCCTGCTCGCGAGCGGCCCGCCCGACGCGCTGCGCAACGATCAGCGCGTGATCGACGCCTACCTGGGGGCGCGTTGATGGCGGCCACGCCGCCCGGACCCGGCACCGAGGTGCCGATGGACTTCGAAACCGCGCTCTCGGTGGATGCGGTGGAGGAGGCCGCGCGTGAGCTCGCCGGCGAAGGACCCGCGCGGCAAGACCTGGAGGCGCTGTCCCATGGCGAGCCCGCTATCGACATCCGGGGCTTGCGCGCGGGCTACGGCCGCATGGAGATCCTGCACGGCATCGACCTCGTGGCCGGTCGGGGCCAATCACTCTGCCTCATCGGCCCCAACGGCGCCGGCAAGTCGACCGTGCTCCACGCCGTCTTCGGCTTCGCCGACGTGATGGCCGGTACCATCCATGTGGGCGCGCATGACATCTCTCGCCTCGCCTCTAGCCGCCGCCTGTCCGACGCGGGCGTGGCCTATGTACTGCAGGACAACTCCGTCTTCCCCGACATGACGGTGGAGGAGAACCTGCTCATGGGGGGCTTCCTGCTTCACCGGCGCGGCGCGGCAAAGCAGGCTGCCGAGCGCGTGTTCGACCGCTACGACAGGCTGGCCCAGCGGCGGCATCGACGAGCCGGCGTGCTCTCCGGCGGCGAGCGGCGGCTGCTCGAAATCTCCCGCGCGCTCATCATGGAGCCGGAAGTCCTGCTGGTGGACGAGCCCTCCATCGGGCTGGAGCCCCGCTTCATCGACATGGTTTTCGAGATTCTAGAGGACCTGCAGCGCCGCGACGGCAAGACCATCGTGATGGTCGAGCAGAACGCCAAGAAGGGGCTGGAGTTCGCCGATATCGGCTACGTCCTGGTCTCGGGCCGGCTCGCCATGGCCGGCCCCGGCAGCGCCCTGCTGGAAGATCCGGAAGTCGGCCGGCTCTTCCTGGGCGCGTGAAACGACCTGGAGCTTCACCCTCGCTGTCGTCGCATGGCTAACTGTCGCCGCGTAGGCTAAGGTTCCGCCGGCCAACCTCGTCGCCGGGGAAGGCACGTCCGCCGCCCGCACTGCACGACGCGGTTCCCATACTCAAAGAAGCAGAACAGCCATGGCCGCTCTCGACGATCTGATCGCGGCCTGGCCAGTGTGGCCCACGATACTCGGTGCGCACATGCTGCTCATCGTCGTTCCGGCGAGTGTCGCGTTTCTCGCTCTCTATGTTTGGAAGGGCAATCCTCTTCGCGAGCGAAAGATCCAGCCCGGCTTTGCGCGGTTCCACGCGATCCGGCGAGAGGTTTTCTATTCGCTTCTCACGGCGTTCATCTTCGCGCTCAATGGCGTCTTCATTTACGTCGCGATGGCGAACGGCTGGACGCTCATTTACACAGATTTCGCCGATTACGGCTGGTTTTACGGCGCCTTCAGTCTGGTGGTCACCATCGTTCTTCACGATGCCTATTTCTATTGGACGCATCGCCTGATGCACCATCCGCGCCTGTTCGAGCGGTTCCACCGGCTGCATCACGAATCGCACAGCCCGTCGCCCTGGGCGGCCTACGCCTTCGCGCCCCTGGAGGCGGTGATTCAGGCGATGTTCCTGACGATGCTCATATTTGTCCTACCGCTGCACGTCACGGTCATATACCTGTTCATGCTTCACATGATCGTCCGCAACGTCATCGGCCACAGCGGCTTCGAACTGTTTCCACGGGGCATGCCGGGGCATGCGGTGTTCGGTGTCTTGACCACGATCACGCATCACGACCTTCATCACAGCTCTAACGGGTCGAATTACGGGCTCTATTTCACTTGGTGGGATCGCCTGGCCGGCACGGAGCATCCGAAGTACCGCGAAGCCTTCGATCGTGTGACCCACGGACAAGCAGCCTCTGCTGACTCGCCGCTGAGCGCGCCGGTGACATGGAATCCGGGCGCGACCGACAATGAGAGCGCCCAGCGTGGCTCGGCGTGAGAAGTTGACCCGCGTGGCGCATGCGGAGAGGTTCGCGGATGGTCCACGCCGGTACAGCGCCTTGACGCACTGAAGCAGCGGGCTTAGGGTCCGCGCGTTTCGAGAGTTAGTAACAGGCCACCCTTCGAGGAGGGACGCCGGTCCGCGAGTGTCGCGCGCCGGCGCGCCAATCGTTGGGGCGGGAGACGCTGGTGTTCGACAGTCTGTCCGGCAGACTAAACGGTGTCTTCGAGACGCTCACGCGGCGCGGCGCGCTGAGCGAGAGCGACGTGGATTCGGCGCTACGCGACGTGCGCATTGCCCTGCTCGAGGCCGATGTCGCGCTGCCCGTCGTCAAGGACTTCATCACGGGCGTGCGCGAGAAGGCAGTGGGTGCCGACGTGCTCAAGAGCGTCGCGCCGGGCCAGCAGGTGATCAAGATCGTGAACGATCACCTGATTGAGATGCTGGGCGGCGAGACCGCCGAAATCGCCATCGCCGCGGCCACCCCGCCCGCCGCCGTGCTCATGGTGGGCCTGCAGGGCTCGGGCAAGACCACCACCACCGCCAAGCTCGGCCTTTTCCTGCGCGTGAGCCACAAGAAGCGCGTGCTGATGGCCTCGCTCGACACCAGCCGGCCTGCGGCCATGGAGCAGCTTGCGACGCTCGCCGTTCAGGCCGAGGTGGACGTGCTGCCTGTGATCCCCGGCGAACGTGCGGTGGCGATCGCTAGGCGCGCCATGAAGACCGGCGCGCAGGAGGGCCACGACGTCGTCCTGCTCGACACCGCCGGGCGACTCCACGTGGACGAAGAGTTGATGGCCGAATGCGCAGCGGTGCGCGACGCGGCCGTGCCGGCGGAGACCCTGCTGGTCGCCGATGCGCTGACTGGCCAGGATGCGGTCAATGTCGCCGGCGCCTTCCACGAGCGGATCGGCCTCACCGGAATCGCGCTGACCCGTGTCGATGGTGACGGGCGCGGCGGTGCCGCGCTCAGCATGCGCGCGGTCACTGGCTGTCCGATCAAGCTGATTGGCATCGGCGAGAAGCTCGACGCTATCGAGCCCTTCCACCCGGACCGCATCGCGTCCCGCATCCTCGGCATGGGCGACGTGGTCTCCCTGGTCGAGAGGGCGCAAGAGACCATCGAGCAGGACGAGGCCGAACGCCTCGTCCGCAAGGCGAAGAAGGGCGGCTTCGACCTCAACGACCTGTCCAAGCAGATTCAGCAGGTCCGCAAGATGGGCGGCATGGAGGGCCTGCTCGGCATGCTGCCAGGGGTCGGCAAGGTCAAGCGCCAGCTCGCCGAGGCCAATGTCGATATCAAGATGCTCGATCGCCAGCAGGCGATCATCGACTCGATGACGCCGGCCGAGCGGAGCAACCCCAAGCTGCTCAACAGCTCGCGCAAGCGGCGCATCGCGGGCGGATCGGGCACCACCGTGCAGGACATCAACCGCCTGCTCAAGCAGGTCAAGCAGATGAACGTCATGATGAAGCGGGCCGGCAAGCTGGGCGAGAAGGGCCTCATGCGGGCCGGAATGCCCGGCATCATGCCGCCCCGCTGATCACACGCAGCCCACAACGAGACTGGAGAGAGCATGTCACTGAAAATTCGCCTGTCCCGTGCCGGCGCCAAGAAGCGCCCGTTCTATCGCGTGGTCGTGGCCGACACGCGCAGCCCGCGCGACGGCCGCTTCCTGGAAAGGCTCGGGACCTACGACCCGATGCTGCCCAAGGACCATCCCGAGCGCGTGCGCCTCAACGAGGAGCGCATTCGTCACTGGCTCGGCGTCGGCGCGCTGCCCTCGGATCGCGTGGCGCGTTTCCTTGGCGCCGCCGAGATCATCCCGATGCCGGCGCAACGTAACAACCCGGAGAAGGGCCAACCCAGGGCGAAGGCCCTGGAGCGCCAGGCCGCGCGCGCCGAGAAGGCGAAGGCGGCGGCCGAGGCCGAGGCGGAGACTCCCCCGGAACCCGTCGCCGAGGAGGCTGCGCCTGAAGAGGCTGCCTCCGAAGAGGTACCTGTCGAGGACGCTGCGCCCGAGGAAGCGCCAGCCGAGGATGCTGCCGCCGAGGAGGCCGCATCGGAGGAGGCAGGCACAGACGATGGCGAGGGCGAAGAGAAAGCCGACGGCTGAGGCCGTACCCGCCGCAACTGCTGCACCGGCGGAGACTGCGGCGCGGCGGCCGAAGACCGTCTGCCTCGGGCGGATCGTGGGCGCCCACGGGGTGCGCGGCATCGTGCGCGTGCAGAGCCACACGGCGAACCCGGACGATCTCACCGCCTACGGCATTCTGAGCGATGAATCGGGCGCCCGGCGCTTCGCGCTCACGGTCACCGGGCACGTCAAGGGCCTCGTGCTCGCCCGCGTAGACGGCGTCGACGACCGCGACGCGGCCGAGGCGCTGCGCGGCACCGACCTTTACGTCCCTCGGGCGGCGTTGCCGCCGACCGAGGGCGAGGAGTACTACCACGCCGATCTCGTCGGCCTCCGGGCGGAAAGCGAAGATGGCACCGCCTTGGGTCGGGTGAGCGCCGTTCACGACCACGGTGCCGGGCCCATCGTCGAGATTCAGCCGCCTGACGGCCCCTCCACCCTCATCCCCTTCACGCGGGAGCACGTGCCCAGCGTCGACATCGAAGCCGGCCGCATGGTCGTCACCGCCCAGGAGGAAGGCCCGTGACCGCGGGCGAGCGCGACGGCGGGGAGGCTCGCGCCCGGCCCTGGTGCGCCCAGGTGCTCACCCTCTACCCCGAGGCCTTTCCCGGACCGCTTGGTGCGGCGCTCGCCGGCCGCGGCCTCGAATCCGGTCTCTGGCGGCTGGAAACGGTGGACATCCGCCGCTTTGCGCGCGATAAACACGGCACCGTCGACGATCACCCGTTCGGCGGAGGGGCAGGTATGGTCATGCGCCCCGATGTCCTGGCAGCGGCCATCGATTCGGTTGGGCCGGCGGAGGGTGGCGCACCGCGCTTCCTGCTTTCGCCGCGCGGTGCCCCGCTGACCCAGGAGCAGGTGAAGGCATTGGCGGACGGCCCCGGCATCATGCTGATCTGCGGCCGTTTCGAAGGAGTCGACGAGCGTGTGTTGGATGGCCGAGGCGTTGCCGAGCTCAGCGTCGGCGACTACGTCCTGTCGGGCGGGGAGATCGCGGCAATGGCGGTGATCGACGCCTGCGTGCGCCTGCTGCCCGGCGTGGTCGGCCGACCCTCCTCGCTGGTGGAGGAGAGTTTCGAGGACGACCTGCTGGAGTATCCGCAATACACGCGCCCTCGCCTCTTCGAAGGCCGCGCGGTGCCGGATGTGCTTCTCTCCGGCGATCACGCCGCCATCGGCGCCTGGCGCCGTGCCCAGGCGGAACATGTAACCAGAACGCGGCGTGCCGACCTGTGGGCACGCCACCAGGCGCGCCGATTAGTGTCGCGCCTGAGACCGTGAGGATAGTGCCGTGAATACGATCGAGCAGTTGAACGCCGAAGCCGTGGAGAAGCTCTCGCAGGAGCGAGAAGTCCCGGCGTTCGGCCCCGGCGATACCCTGCGCGTCCACGTCAAGGTGGTGGAAGGCTCGCGGGAGCGGGTGCAGGTGTTCGAGGGCGTCTGCATCGCCCGGCGCAACCGCAGCCTCAACTCCTCCTTCACCGTCCGCAAGATCTCTTACGGCGAGGGAGTGGAACGGGTCTTCCCGCTGCATTCGCCGCGCATTGCGGAGATCGAGGTGGTGAAGCGGGGGGCGGTGCGCCGCGCCAAGCTTTATTACCTGCGCGGCCGGCGCGGCAAGTCGGCGCGCATCAAGGAGAAGCGGGACGATCGCGGCGCGAAGAAGGCCGCCGTTGCGGCGCAGAAGGCTGCTGCCCAGTCGGAGGAGGCTGCCGTCCCCGCCGATTGATCGCACGCGCCATCGCCGCGTGAGGGGGAGAACACCGATGAGCGACCCCAAGACTCTGTTCGACAAGATTTGGGAGAGCCACGTGGTGGCCGAGAACGACGACGGCACCACGCTCCTCTACATCGACAAGCACCTCATCCACGAGGTGACGAGCTGGACCGGCTTCGAGAAGATGGCCGAGGACGGGCGCCCGGTGCGCCGCCCCGATGCCACCCTCGGCGTGCCGGACCACTCGATCCCCACCAGGAACCGCGCGCTCGGCGTCGAAGGCATCGGCGACCCGCTCGGCCGCGGCCAGGTCGAAGCTCTGATCGAGAACTGCGAGAAATTCGGCGTCCCCCTGATCCCACTGACGGACCTGCGCCAAGGTATCGTCCACATCATCGGGCCTGAGCAGGGACTCACCCTGCCGGGCGCTACCCTCGTCTGCGGCGACAGCCACACCGCGACGCACGGCGCCTTCGGCTGCCTCGCCTTCGGCATCGGCTCCAGCGAGGTCGAGCACGTGCTCGCGACACAAACGCTGAACCAGAAGCGCCCGCGCAACATGCGCATCACGGTCGCCGGCGAACTGCCCGCAGGCATCACCGGCAAGGACATGATCCTCGCCATCATTGGCAAGATCGGCACCGCAGGGGGGACCGGCCACGTGGTAGAATACGCCGGCCCCGCGATCCGCGCGCTCTCCATGGAAGGGCGGATGACGGTCTGCAACATGACCATCGAGGGCGGCGCGCGGGCCGGACTGATCGCGCCGGACGAGACCACCTTCGCCTACCTCAACGGGCGCCCAATGGCGCCCTCCGGCGCCGCTTGGGACCAGGCCATGGCCCATTGGCGAACGCTCGCGTCCGACGAAGGCGCCGCTTACGACAAAGAAGCCACCATCCAGGCGACCGACATCGCGCCGCAGATCACCTGGGGCACCAGCCCCGAGGATGTGATTCCGGTGACGGGGCGGACACCGGACCCCGCCGCAGCGCCGGACGAAATGCGGCGCGAGGCGATCTCCCAGGCCCTCGACTACATGGCGCTCGAACCCGATTCGCCCATCGAAGGCGTGGCCGTGGACCGGGTCTTCATCGGCTCCTGCACCAACGGCCGGATCGAGGACCTGCGTGCCGCCGCCGCCGTCGCCCAGGGACGCAAGGTGCCGGCAGGCGTCGGCGCCATGGTGGTGCCGGGCTCCGGCCTGGTGAAGCAGCAGGCCGAGGAGGAAGGGCTCGACCGCATCTTCCTGGAGGCCGGCTTCGAGTGGCGCGATGCGGGCTGCTCCATGTGCATCGCCATGAACGACGACAAGCTCGCGCCGGGTGAGCGCTGCGCATCGACGTCGAACCGCAACTTCAAGGGCCGCCAGGGCCGGGGCGGACGCACCCATCTGGTGAGCCCGGCGATGGCCGCCGCCGCCGCCGTCAGCGGGCGTTTCGTCGACGTCCGCGAACTCGTGTCCTGAGGAGGGCCTGTCATGCGGACATTCACGACCCTCTCCGGCCCAGCGGCGGCGCTGCCGATGATCAATGTCGATACCGACCAGCTGATTCCCAAGCAATATCTCACTGCGATCAGCCGCGCCGGGCTCGGCAAGGGCCTCTTCCACGACTTCCGCTACGACATGGAGGACAAGGAGCTTCCGGAGTTCGTCCTCAACCGGGAGCCCTGGCGCGACGCCTGCATCCTCATCGCGGGCGAGAACTTCGGCTGCGGCTCCAGCCGCGAGCACGCCCCCTGGGCGCTGGAGGATTTCGGCATCCGCTGCGTGATCGCGCCGAGCTTCGCCGACATCTTCTTCAACAACTGCGTGAAGAACGGAATTCTGCTGATCCCGCTGCCGGAAGACGACGCGAACCTGCTGATGGACGACGCGGGAAACTCCCAGACCTGCCGGATGGCGGTCGATCTGGAGGCACAGACGATCACGCGCTCCAACGGCGAAATCGTCGGCTTCGAGATCGAGCCCTTCCGCAAGCACCGGCTGCTGAACGGGCTCGACGATATCGGCATCACCATGACCAAGGCCGGCGAGATTGACGCCTTCGAGGCGACGCAGAAGGCCACCCAGCCGTGGCTCTATGGGGGTGAGCCCGCCGGCTGAGACGAGAGCTCCGGGCCACGCCTCGGCCCTCAATGGCGGCGGAGGTGACTGCCGCTACCAGACATCGCCCTAGGCGATGACGAAGACGACCAACCCCTGGTGGAGTCCCTGGCGCGAGGTCGATCGCGCGCCGATCCTCCATGTGGACCTCACACCGGACGCGGAGCGGGAGGCGCGCGCCCTCTCGCTGCTAGACGATGAAGAGGGGACGCGCTGGCGCCGTTTCCTGTCGGAGCGTGCCCGGCGGGATTTCGCCCTCTGCCGCGCGGCGCTCCGCGTCAGTCTCTGCGAGCGGCTGGGCTGCGAAAACCGCGTACTCTCCTTCGGCTACGGCGAACACGGCAAGCCCTTTGCCAAGGTCGATGGCCAGTGCGCGAGGATCGGCTTCAATGTCAGCCACAGCGGTCGGCACGGCCTGATCGCGATCGCCGCACACGACTGCCTAGGCGTCGATGTGGAGGAGCGCGTTGCGCAGCGCGATCTCGAGGGCATCGGCAGCCTGGTCTACGGCCCGGTGGAGCGGCGACTGCTGGCCGCCGCCGCGGGTCGGGAAAAGGTCCATCTCTTCTATCGCCTGTGGAGCATGAAGGAGGCACTGATCAAGGCGATCGGCGCGGGATTTTCACTCAGCCCGTCGCGATTCGAGATCCCCGCATCGATGCTGCAGGGGGATCAATCGGGCGTGTTTCGCTTCCCGCACGCGCCGGAGGGCGAATGGCGGCTCCTGGATTTGGGAGAGTCCCGCTTCGCCGCGGCGCTCGCCTACCGACTACCGTCTCAGAGCAACGGCTCGTAGCGCAGCGGATCGCAGGCTTCGACGGCTTCGCGCCGCTTGTAGAGTTCCACCAGATTAGCGACCTCCACCAACGACAGCGAAATCAGGTAGAGGCGGTGCTGAGGCGCCGGCATGTCGCCGTCGCGGAAGCCTTCCAGGTGGCGGATCATCTCTTCCAGGCGCGGCAGGACGGCATCGTAGAAGGCGCGGATCTCCGCCATCGAGGACGCTTCCCGCTTCTCGGTGCGCGCACGCTCCGGCTCCAGCGCCCAGTCGAGCCAGGGTGCGAGGTCGGCAAATTCCTCCGGCAGTGGTGACCCAGCCATCGTGGACGTTCCTGCCGTCCCGCCCGACCGGCTCACGCGTTCCTCCCGGCATCGAGATGGCTCTCCAACACCCGGTGGAAGTGGCGGATCGCCAGCTCGTTGTCCTGCAGGATGACATGAGACTTCACGCCGGACGCGAGACCTGCCTGCAGGGTCTCGTGCATGGCCGTGTCCTCCTGCAGCGTGTCCCTGTAGGTGCACTTGAAGTATTCCTGCCTGAGTCGCTCGCGCACGGTCAGGGGCTCCCTGAAATAGACGCCGATCTCCCAGATCGTCCGGTCAATGGCGAGCGGCCAAAATTGATACGTGAGGTAGCTCGTCGTGGTGCCGAGCTGGTACAGCAGGATCACGAAGTTCGGGAACACCGTGAAGAAATCCATCTCGCCGATCATCTGCGGGATGGTGAATGCGCGCAGAACGCCGTCGAATTTGAACAGCGTGGTCGCGAGTGGTGTGGGCTCCTGGCCCCGCTGGAATTCGCACGACCAGACGCTGTGCTTGTCGTAGAGCGTGAGGTCCAGGTAGCGGCACTGTTTCTTGTCGTTCGTGACGAAAGCGTCACCCAGGACCCGGCGGTGCTGAAACGGGAAGTGGTAAAGCTCGTTCTGCGCATCGAGCCCGACCTTCCAGTTGGCTTGCTCCTCCACGCGATAGGTTTGCGTCAGTGGCATCTCATGAAACGGGCAGCCGTCAAGCTGGTCGGCGACTCCGCCGAGAAACTCGCGCAGCGTCTCCGCGGGCTCCGGGTCCAGATGGACGAAGACGAAGCCTTCCCAGATGTCCGTGTTCACAGGCGCGAGCCCGTGATCGCGCTTGTCGAGATCGAAGAAGTTCTCCTCGTCGGGCACGCGGATGAGCGCGCCAGTATCGCTGTAGACCCAGTTGTGGAAGTGGCAGTAGACGCTACCCGGGCAGGAGCCCCGCTCGTCGAGCACCAGTGTGTTGCCGCGATGCGAGCAGACATTGTGGAAGCCGCGCACAACGTTGTCTGACCCCCGAATCATGAGGATGGAAACGTTGCAGATGGCGATGTCGCGCACGAAGTAGTCGCCGGGGTTGGGGACTTCGTCCACGCGGCCGACATTGATCCAGGAGCGTCGGAACACCAGATCGCGTTCGAGGGCGAATTGCTCGTCGGAGATATAGGGCGCGATCGGTAGCGGTTCTGTCCCGAGATCGGGATACTTCTCTGCCCACTGCTTCTCGCGTATAGCGGTTTTCATCGGCTTCTCTCTCGCACTTCGGCGTATCGACCGATTCGCTCCAGATATCCCACCACGATCCGATGGTCTGGTCGGTCAGAGTCTAAAGCTGTAGCAAGACTTGACCGAATCGGCATAGACGGCGCCTAATATAGTCTGGTCGATGTGCGGCGCCTTTCGCCTCGGCGATGGCGTCAGTGCGATCGGTCCTGTACACGCCTAAACACCGTGTGAGGCCTCACGTCTAACTCTTAAGGACAGGGAGACTATACCCATGTCGTCGACAGAATCTCGTTTGCGGACACTCATCAGCGAAAACCTCGACTTGGACCACGATCCGGATTTCGACCGAGCGTTCAGCGACGCCGGAGTCTCTTCGGTGGAAGCGGTCGCGTTCTTCAAGATGGTCAACCAGGAATTCGAGTTGAACATGGTCGCGGAGGACTGCCTGCAGTTCAACACGTTGCGGGAGCTCGTGACCTTTATCGATGCGCGCGCCGGGTGATGGTCCCCGGCGCTACGTGAGCACGACCGGCCGCCTCCGAACTCGGGGGCGGTCGGCATTTCCGATATCGGGCCCCCGGCGATCGCGGCAGCGTTGCGTCCCGTTTAGAGCGCGCGTTGGCAGGAAACCGGGCCCTCTGCCATGACGGCTGACATCGTGTGGGAAATACCCGCCCCCCTTTCGACGTTCGACGTCCGTCTCGATGCCGACACCGTCACGACCGTTCGGCAACACGGCAATCCGTCTGGCCCCAGGGTCATCTTGAACCACGGCAGCGGTCTCGCCGCCGATCTCTATTACCCGTTCTGGTCTCTGCTCGCGGACGACTACGACCTGATGGTCTACGACCTCAGGAACCACGGTTGGAACAGCGTCGGTGCCCAGACGGATCACAATATTCCGACGCTGATTAGCGACCACGACATCATCCTTGAGTCCATCGACCGCGCGTATGGAAGCAAGCCGACCGTTGGCATTTATCACTCCCTCGCCACTCTCATTACGCTGCTCTCGTTCAGCAAGCTCTATTCAGGTCTGATTCTGTTCGATCCGCCCCTGACCAAACCCGGCGCGAGTCAGACGGAGCTTCATGATGCTGCGGAGCGCGCGGCAAGATTAATCCGGCGGCGGGGGCGTAGCTTCAAGAGGCGGGAGGACTTTATCGAGCTCCTGGGAATATTTCCCACGTTCAAGCGCGCCGTTCCCGGCGTGCACGATCTGATGGCCCGGACCACGCTTCGGCAATCTGCGGACGGCGAGGGCTACGAGCTTCGCTGCCCCCGCGAATACGAGGCGCAGCTCATGGACTACGCCCGAAGCTTCTTCCCGCTGCTGGACCTCGATCTGGTCGCTTGCCCGACGAAAATCATTGGCGCCGATCCCACCTTGCCGCATGCGTATCTGCCGACGCTCGATCAGCGAATTGTCTCGGCCATGGACTACGATTTCATTCCCGAGGCGACGCACTTTCTTCAACTGGAAAAGCCTAGGGAGTGCGCCGCCGTGACCCGCGAGTTCCTGGAGCGGCGGGGCCTCGCTTAGCGGGTTCAGTCCGACGCGGTGGTGGTTTGTCCCCCAGGCTTCGGCAGCCAGAAGCGCCGACGCTGGAACGGATAGCCGGGTAGCGAAATGCGCCGCCGGGTCTCGCCCGCGAAGAGCCCCACGAGAGACACGCCGAGCCCCGCCTCGTAAGCGCGGGCGACCGCCTCCACGAAGTCGCCGTCAGCGTGCCCTGTCGCCTCCTCTTCGCCCCCCGTCGACTGCCGCAGGCTCGACAACAGGGTTGGCGCCGCTGCGTTTTCCGCGGTCTTCGGCCACGCCTCAGCCAGCAGTGGCGCCAGCACGGCATCCCGTCCGATCTCGATGACGACGTCCACACCGAGGGCCGCCAGGGTATCGGCGCAACCGCTGAGCGACGCCGGATCGTCCGTCGTCTGGCGGCGCCAGTACGCACCGTCGAGGGCCTGATCAGGATCCATCACGCGGCCGGTAAGGCTACTCACCAGGCCGACCGACGGCGCGGCGATTGCGACGCCGTCCAGCGCTGTCTCCGCGTCGCCGCCCGCCGCCGCGAGCCGCAATCCATCCTCCAAGTTGAACACACCGGCAGCCTGCGCCGCCGCGATCTCGCCTGCGCCCTGCCCGGCTACCACGCTCGGCCGGATGCCGACGCTCGCCCACAGCGCCGTGAGCGCGCACGCGAGCGCATAGGTCGCGGGCCGCGACCAAGCCGGATCGCTCAGCCCCCCCTCGGCGCCGGGACCGCCGAACATCGCGTCGAGTAGCGAGGCCCCGCGATCCTCCCCGAGCATCGCGTCACACCGGTCAAGGACGGCGCGCACCACCGGCTCGCGCGCGTAGAGCGCCCCGCCCATGCTGACCCACTGGTCGGTCTCGCCGGTGTAGACGAACGCCACCTTCGTCGCCGTCCTCGGCCCAAGCCCCTCGTCCGCTCGCGCTTGCACGGTGAGGCTCCGTCGCAGCGATGCCGCGTCCTGGAACACCAAGCCCGCGCGATGACCAGAGTGGCTGCGGCCTGTGGCGGCGGTCCACGCCATGTCCGAGAGCAGGGAGTCGGATGCGGCGCCTTCGACCGCCAACGCGTCGGCCTGCGCGTCGAGCCATGAGAGATATCGCCCCGCCAGCGCCCGGAGCGCCTCGTCTGACTTGGCCGAGAGCGGCAGCAGCCGCGTGTTGCGCGCGGAGAACGCTTCCTCGGACGGCGGCGGACTCGCGGCCGGCTCCGGCAGGGTCGCTGCGACGGGCTGCGCTGCACCCGCGTGGGAATTCCCACCATCGAGCCCGGCCGAAGCACCGTTTGTTGGCCCGTACCCCTCCAGCACGACGTGCGCGTTCACGCCCGAAATCCCGAATGCGCTGACCCCAGCGCGCGGCGGCCGATCGGACTCCAGCGGCCAATCCTCCGTCTCCGTCATCACCCGTACCGGCAGTGTCTCCCATTCGACGAGTGTGCTCGGATTATCGAAGTGGAGGTGCCGCGGGATCACCCCCTGCTTCATCGCCAGCACCGCCTTGATCAGGCCGGCGATCCCGGCCGCCGATTCCAGATGGCCGATGTTGGTCTTGACCGAGCCCATCAGGAGCGGACGGTCCGCGTCGCGCTCCTTGCCATAGACCGCCGCCGCCGACTGCACCTCGATGGGGTCGCCGAACGCGGAGCCTGCGCCGTGTGCCTCCAGGTAGTCGACCTCTGCCGGTGCCACGCCGGCCTGCGCGAGCGCCCGCTCGATCAGCCGCTCCTGCGCCGGGCCGTTGGGCACTGTCGCGCCGGCGGTCGCACCGTTCTGATTGAAGGCCGAGCCGCGGATCACCGCCCAGATGCGGTCGCCGTCGGCTTCGGCTTCGCTCAGCCGCTTGAGAACGACCATGCCGCAGCCCTCGCCCCGCACGAAGCCGTCTGCCGAGGCATCGAAGCTCTTGCATCGCCCCTCCGGTGAGAGCAGCTGCAGGTCCGCCATTTCTCGGGTGATGCCGGCCGAGAGCACCGCGTTCGCGCCGCCGACTAGGGCCAGGTCCACCTCGTCGAGCCGCAAGCCTGTGACCGCCTGGTGCACCGCGATCAGCGACGAGGCACAGTTGAGCTCCACCGGCATGGTCGGTCCTTCGAATCCGAACTGATAGGCGACGCGGCCCACGGCCATGCTCGCGGCGGTGCTCAGGTAGCCGATGCCGTAGTCGCCGCTCCTCATCAGGTCCCGGTATTCGCTGGAGGCCACGCCGGCATAAACGCCGGTGCGGCTGCCCCGCAGCCCGTCGGGATCGACCCCCGCATCCTCGAGCGCCTGCCAGGTCGTCTCCAGCAGCATCCGCTGCTGCGGGTCCATCAGCCGCGCCTCGATGGGCGAGATGCGGAAGAACCTGGCGTCGAATTCGTCGATCCCGGCCACGAACCCGGCCCGGCGATAGGCGTCGTACCGGGTGGGCAGGTTCTCGACGAAGTCCTGCCAGGGCTCGGCCTCCAGGCGTTCGTTCGTGACCGCGTCGGCGCCGGCTTCCAACTGCTGCCAGAAGGCCGGCAGGTCCGGCGCGCCGGGGAAACGACAAGCCATGCCCACGATGGCGATGGCGTCCGCGCTGGCCCCGTCGTCGCGCCGCGCTGTCGGCTCCGGCGCAGGATCGGGCTGTGGCGCGGGCGCGTCCGCCCCCACGACCTCTGCGAGCTCTCCCGCCAGATGAGCGGCGAGCGCAGCGATGTCCGGATAGTCGAACACCACGGTGTTGGAGGCCGTATAGGCGCCTGCGAAGGCACGGTTCAGCCGGTTGCGCAGCTCCACCGCCATCAGGGAGTCCATCCCTAGGTCGAAGAAGCCCACGGTGGGCGCCGGTGTCGTCGGCAGCCTCAACACCGCCTTGACCTCCGACTGGAGGAACGACGCGAGCACCTCATCGCGAGTCGCCGCAGGGGCCTGCCGAAGCTGGGAGAGCAGGTCTTCGGCCGAGGCCGCATCGTCGCCCTCGTCCGCGCCGTCGGACAGCACGTCCTCCAGCAGCGGCGGGCGGCTTTCGAGGGACTCGCCGAAGGCCACCCAGTCGCGCGCCAACACCACGCTGGTGGTGGCGTCCTCGCGCACCAACCGATCGAAGGCCCGGAGACCCTGCTGCGGGGTGATCCACTCGATCCCGCCCGATGCGGAGCGCCGGGTCATCCGTTCGCGCTGCTCCTCGGCCTCGCCGATCTCCGACCACGCGCCCCAGGCAATGGCCTGGCCGGGGAGCCCCAGCGTGCGCCGATGGGCGGCGAGCTGGTCGAGGAAGGCGTTGGCCGCCGCGTGGTTGGCCTGCCCCGGATTGCCCAACACACCGGCGACGCTGGAGAATAGAACGAACATGTCGAGGTCGCGGTCGGCGGTCGCCCGGTGCAGGTGCCAGGCCCCCAGCATCTTGGGCCAGAGCACCGTCTCGAAGGTCTCCCACGTCTGGTTGCCGATGGTGGCGTCCGCCAGAACGCCGACGCTGTGGATGACGCCCGCGAGCGGCGGCAGCTCCGCGTCCATGCGCGCCAGCATGGCGTCGAGCGCGGCGGCGTCCGTCACGTCCGCGAGCTCTACCTGCACGGTGCTCCCCTGCCGGCGCAGCGCCTTGATCGCATCGGCGACTTCCGGGTCAGGCGGGCGGCGGCCGTTGAGCACGATAGCGCCGGCGCCGCGATCCGCGAGCCAACCGGCAACCGCGATGCCGATGCCGCCGAGACCGCCGGTCACCAGATAGCTCCGGTCCTCGCGCAGCCGGCCCCTGGCGAGCGGCGAGTTGGTGAAGATGATCTTGCCGATGTGGCGCGCGCCCTGCATGCACTTCATCGCGCGCCCCGCCTCGGCCACCGGCCAGCGCGCGTGGACGAGCGGAGTCAATTCGCCGGCCTTTAGCCGCGCCATCACCCCGCGCAAGATTTCTCCGGCCTTTGCGGGCTCTTCTTCCTTGAGAACGTCGATCATGAGGATGGCGTAGGCGACATCCGGTCGGACCGCCGCCATCTCGTCCTCGCTCAGGATGTCCACCCGGCCCATTTCAACGAAGCGGCCGCCCTGCGCGAGGCACGAGAGGCTCGCCTCGATGTAGCCCTCGCCGGTCAGGCTGTTCAGCACCATGTCGACCCCGGCACCGCCTGTGGCCGCGAGGATGTCTTCGCCGAACGCCGTCGTGCGGCTGTCGAAGACGTGCTCCACGCCGAGCGAGCGCAGATAGTCCCGCTTGCGTGCGCTCGCGGTCGCGAACACCTCCGCTCCGGCCGCCTGGGCCAGCTGGATCGCCGCCAGCCCGACGCCGCCCGCACCAGCGTGAATCAACACACGATCACCGGCGCTAAGTCCGGAGAGCTCGAACGAGAGCGCCGCCGAGACGAAGGCCGTCGGGATCGTCGCGAGCTCGGTGACCGAGAACCCCAGCGGCGCGGGCACGATCATCTTTTCCAGGGTCACCGTCTCCGAGCCGTAATTCTTGAACGTCATTCCGACGACCCGGTCGCCCACGGCAACGCTGGAGACGCCCTCTCCCACCTCCAGCACCTGGCCGCAGAACTCCCCGCCCATGAAGTCGTCGACGAGGCCGATGGCGATGAACACGTCTCGGAAGTTGAGGCCGAAGGCCTCAATGGCGGCCCGGACCTCGCCTGGCTTCAGCGGTTGCTGAGGCTCCGGCGCCACCTGAATGGCGTCGAGGGAGCCGCCGGCATCGGGCTCCAGCATCCAGCCGGGCTCCTCCGGGAGCGCCAGCCGATCCGTGACCGCCGCGGCGCGGACCAGCCGGGCGCCCTGGCGGCGGCCGAAGCGATGGGCGACGTGGGTCTCGGCATCAGGATAGAGAAGCTCGTTCACGAGGTCGCTTGGGGACGCCGCACCGGCGGGGTCGAGGTCGAGCATCCTCGGTTGCAGCTGGGGCGTCTCCCGCGCCGCCACCTTGCCCAGCCCCCAGAGCGTGGCGCCGGCCAACTCGCCGCCGCGCTCCCGCTCCAACACCTGGGCGCCGCGCGTCACGAACCAGAGACCCTTCGACGGGGCCAGGTCGCTCTCGGCGAGCGCCTGGGTCAGTGCCAGCGCGCTCGCCGCCGCGTGGTGCGCGTCGGTCGCCATTTCGTCCGTGGTTGCCTGCGCGCCGTGGCCGTCCAGCCCGGCGAGATGCACAATGCCCGCGAGCGGCGGCTCTGCGGGCAGGTCGTCCAGCAAGGACTTCCATGATTCGCGCCGCGCCGTCTCCACGAACGCCTCGATCACACCAGCCCCGTCCGCCGCCGATGGCTCGCCAGTGGGTGCCTCGACTCCGGCCAGCACGACCGTCTGGTTGTGCGCCGCGAGTTCCGAGGCAAGTTCGGCCGCGAGGCCGCCACGGTCGGGGGCCAGCACCCAGACGCCCGCGGCCTCGACCACCTCCGCCGGCCCCTGCGCCACGATCACGCCCCGGTCAGGGTTGGCGTTGGGGTCGGATTCGTCGAACCCCAGGATAGCGATGTCCTCGAATCCGGCATCGCCGAGGGCCTGCCGCCAGACGGCAGGGGTAGCCAGCGCATGGTGTGGGCGGTAGTCGTCGGCGAAGCGCCACCAGCCGTCGAGCTGGCCGAAGGTCAGGTCCAGCCAGCCCTGGCCGCGCAGATTCTCCAGTGCCACCAACTGGCCGGACGGTGCGAGGAGCGCGAGGCAGTGCGCCAGCGTCTCGTTCAGATAGCGCGTCGCGTGCAGCACGTTGGAGGCGATCACCAGGTCGTAGCCGTGAAGATCGAAGCCCTGCTCCACCGGGTCCTTCTCGACATCCAGAACGCGGTAATCGATCGCCGCCTCGGCACCGCCGAAGCGCGATTCCGCCTCGGAGAAGAAGCCGGCGGAGATGTCCGTGTAGACGTAGTCGTAGCCTCCTTCGGGAAGCTCGGGCAGGACCGAGGCCGTCGCCGAACCGGTGCCGGCCCCGACCTCGATCACCCGGAGCCGACGCCCGGCCGGCAGTTCAGCCAGGAGCCCCGCTATGGCATCCGCCAGCAGCCGGTTCGCCGCGCGCGCCACCGGCGCCTTGAGATAGAGGTCGGCCGCCGTCGGCTCGCCGCTACTGAAGAGCAGCGTCAGTGCATCCGCCTCGCCGCGCAGCACGTCGGGGAGCGCATTCGCACTGCGCCGGAAGAGCCCGATCTCGTTGGAGCCGTGGTCGTATTGCGCCGCCATCCGGCCCGCGAATGCTTCCGCGTCATCCGGCATGGTATCCGGCAGCGGGTCTTCGGATCCGACCGCCACGACGAACCCGCCGTCCGCCTCGGTCAGCACGCCGGTCCTGACCTGCATCTCCAGCAGCCGGCGGAAGAGGCGCACGTGCTCGTCCCCGACCTTCAGCCGTTGCCGCAAGTCTTCGGAGTCCACGGATGCGCCGGCCTCCCGCTGCCAGCCCAGCCTGTCGAGCGTCGCGAGCGCGTAGGTGTGCGACAGATGCTCGAGGTCCGCCAACAGTGCGGCCCTGTCGTCGGCCCCGACGCCCTCGTTCGCGAGGTATTCGGTGAAGAGGTTCATGTCGGCGGCAACGTCGGACGGCCCCGTGAGGAAGTCGGCCGGCACCATGCCAGGTGCGAGTGCGCAGTCTTGCCACACGACCTCGTAGAGCAGCTCGTCGATCCCCTCCACGGCCGAGAGCAGCGCCGCTCGCGTCGCCCGTTTCACGGTGAAGCCAGCCAGCTCCCCGATGAGCACCCCATCCGGCTCGTAGAGCCGCAGGTCGGCAGCGTGAACCTCCGGCACATCATCGCTTGCCGCGTCCGCCGCTTCGCCCTGCGGGCCTTCCCTCATGGACACATGGCAGACCAGCCGCTCCGGCAACCGGTCCTTGAGCCACAGCCGCTCCCACGCGAAGGGCAGATAGGTGATTCCTTCCTCGCTGCCGTCCGGGCTGCGCGCCGCGCCGAAGGCCTGGAAGCAGCCATCGAGCACGAGCGGGTGCACGTCGAATGGACTGCGCTCGAGCCCGGCGGGGAGCGCCACCTCGGCGATTGCCTCGCCCGGCCGTGCCCAGAGACCGTCCACCGTACGGAAGGACGGGCCGAGATCGATCCCGACCGCAGCCTTCGCCCGGTAGTAGGCCGCGAGGTCCACCGGCGCGAGAACGGCCTTCAGCCCCTCGATATCGAGCGCTGGCGCCGCCGACAGTGGGCCCGCAGAAGTCGCCGGGAGTCGGCCTTCCGCGTGCAGCGTCCAATCGTCCTCGTCCTCGCCCCGGCTGAGAATGCGGACGCGCCGCGCAGCGCCGTCCTCATCGTCGTCGAGCAGCACCTGCACACGCCGGCCCGCGTCGGCGGAGCCATCCTCGGCATCCTCGTCGGGGAAGACCAACGCGCTCTGCATCCCGAAATCCTCGACGAGCACCGCACTGCTCCCCTCGGCGAGGGTGGCCGACGCCGCCATGGCGCCGTAGAGCGCGCCCGGCGCGATCAGCCGGCCGAAGACGCAGTGGTCGCTCAACCACGCCGGATCGGACGGAAAGACCTCGGTGTCGAAGGCGACCTCTCCGCTCGCGGACTCGTGGCGCGCACCCAGCAAGGGGTGACCAGCGTCCGACCGCCGGCGTCTGGGCGCCTCGATCCAATAGCGTTCGCGTTGGAAGGGATAGCCAGGCAGCGCGATCCGGCGGCGCTCCTCGCCGGCGAAGAGCCCTTCGAATTGGAGCGGGAGCCCCGCCTCGTAGGCGCCGGCGACCGCCTCCACGAGGCCTCCGCCGGAACCCGGCGCCGGCTGCAGCTCGTCCTTCGACGGTCTCAACAGACTCGAGAGAACAGCCGGAGGTGCCCCGGCTGATTCCGGCCACGCCATGGTCGTCATCGGCCCCAGCACGGCATGGGGGCCGATCTCGATGACGGCATCCACGCCACGCTCCGCCAGCGTCTCGATGCAGGCGCGGAAGGCGACCGGCTCGCGCGCCTGGCGCCGCCAGTACGCCGCATCGGGCGCTTCGCCCTCTTCCAGGGCCCGCCCGGTCAGGTTGCTGACGAAGGTGAGCGAGGGCGGCTGGAACGCGATTGTCGAGATCGCAGCCTCCAGATCGCCCAGCGCCGGCTCGATCATGGCGCTGTGGTAGGCCGGGCTCTTGCGCAGCCGCGCGACGCGCACATCCTCCGCCTCGAAGCGGGCGAGGATCGCCTCGATGTCCGCCAACGGGCCGCTCACCACTTGGTGGGCGCCGTTGTCCGCCGCAATGCTGAGGCCCGGCCCGTCTGACGCCGCGTTCTGCGCCGTCACTACCTCTGCCACGCGGGCCGGCGGCGCGAAGATCGCTGCCATCGCGCCCTCGCCGGGGAGCGCCCCGATCAGACTCCCTCGGGCCGCCGCAAAGCGCAGGCCCTCCTCCAGGCCGAAGACGCCGGCGGTGTGTGCGGCCGCGATTTCCCCAAGGCTGTGCCCGAGCACCACGTCCGGCCGGATGCCGATGCTCTCCCAGAGCGCTGCGAGCGCGCACTCCAGCGCGTAGATCGCCGGCTGCTTCCACTGCGGATCGTCCAGGTCGCCGGCCGCGCCGGGCCGGCCGAGCATCACGTCCAGCAGCGAGGCGCCGCGCTCCTCTGCCAGCAGCGCATCGCAGCGGTCGAGCACCGCGCGGAACACCGGCTCGCTGGCGTAGAGCGCCGCGCCCATGCCCGGCCACTGGCTTGCCTGGCCGGTGTAGGCGAACGCCACCTTGGCAGCCGTCCGCCGCGCCGGTTGCTCGTCCCCCTCCGCCACCGCCGTCAGGCCTGCTCGCAGCGAACTCTCGTCGTGGAACACCAAGCCCGCGCGGTGACCGAAATGGCTGCGGCCTGTGGCAGCCGTCCATGCCATGTTGGCGAGCGAGGCCGCATCGGCGTCCTCGTCGAGCCACGCGAGATAGCGCCCGGCGGCCTCCCGCAACGCGGTATCCGACTTGCCGGAGAGCGGCAAAAAACGCGTTGCGCGCGGGGCGAGACCATCTCGCTGCGGCGCTGGCTCGGTAACGGAGGCCGGCTGGGAGATGGCGATCTGCAGGGGCGGTCCGGCGTTCCAGTGCTCGGGGCCCTGCCCATCGACGCCGTGCCCGTTGCCATACCCCTCCAGCACGACATGGGCGTTGGTGCCCGACCAGCCGAAGCCGCTCACCCCTGCGCGCGGCGGGCTGCCGTCAGTGATCGGCCAGTCCGTGAGCGTTGCCGTCACCTGCAGCGGCAGCCGCTCCCAGTCGATTTCCGGTCTCGGGACCCGGAAATGGAGGTGCCTGGGAATGACGCCCCGATTCATGGCCAGCACGGTCTTGATCACGCCAGCGACCCCTGCGGCGGCTTCGAGATGGCCGATGTTGGTCTTGACCGAGCCGATCAGCAGGGGGCGATCCGCATCGCGCCCGCGCCCGTAGGCTGTGCCGGTCGCCTGCGCTTCGATCGGGTCGCCGACGTCGGTGCCCGTGCCGTGCGCTTCCACGTAGTCGACATCGGCAGGCTGCAATCCGGCCCGCTTTAGCGCGGCCTCGATCACCTTCTCCTGGGCGGGGCCGCTCGGGACCGTCAATCCGGGGCTGGCGCCGTCCTGGTTGAGCGCCGAGCCGCGCACCACGGCCCAGATGCGATCGCCGTCGGCCTCCGCCTCGGAGAGCCGCTTGAGCACTACGATGCCGCAGCCCTCGCCCCGCACGTACCCGTTTGCGGCCGCGTCGAAGGTCGCGCAGCGCCCGTCCGGCGAAAGCATGCCGGCGTTGGCGCGCATCTCCAGCAGCCGGCCCGAGAGAATCGCGTGCACGCCCCCGGCGAGCGCGAGGTCCGCCTCGCCCCGCTGCAGGCCGGTCACCGCCTGGTGGATCGCGACGAGCGAGGACGAGCAGGCCGTATCCAGCGCCAGGGCCGGCCCTTCCAGCCCCAGCGCAAAGGCGACCCGGCCGATGGCGGTGTTGAAGGAGGTGCCAGTGACGGAATAGAGGCTCACGGCGGGTTCATCCGGGGAGGCGGTCTCCAGGATCAGCCCGCGATACTCGTTATTGCTGATTCCTGCGTAGACGCCAGTGCGGCTGCCTTTGAGGCGGTCCGGGTCCATGCCGGCGTCTTCCAGTGCGCGCCAGCAGGTCTCCAGCATCATCCGCTGCTGCGGATCGAGCAGTTGCGCCTCAACCGGCGAGATGCGGAAGAAGGCGGCGTCGAACTGCTCGAGCTCGTCGAGATAGGCGCCGAATCGGCACGCCGGAGCCTGCGCGGCATCGGGGAACAGAGCGCCGATGCGGCCCTCGCCGGAGCCGGGAACCCCTTCGATCACCCCGCTCTCGCCCGCCTCCAGCATGCGCCAGAAGGCGGAAAGGCCGTCAGCACTGGGGAACCGGCACGCCATGCCGACGATCGCTATGGGCTCATTCAACCCTGAGAGTTCTGGCACGCGGCCCTCGCCAGCAGGGCGCACGTCGCCGGCACGGCCGCAAGGCCTCTCTCGTTCCGTCATCGCGGTTCTCCCTCAGTCAGGAGGACGGTACGAACCATCTCAAAAATCATATAGCCGCAGGCGGCATACATACACCCTGCGGCTGCAGTTTGCGTGGGATCATTTTGCCTGGTCGTCCGCTGCCGGCGCAGCCACGCGGACGGTGACGATATCGGTCCCGTGATACTGCTGATGGCGGACGGAGGACGCGAGTCGGCGCAGCAGGCGAAGCGAGACCTCGTGTTCGGCGGGCGCATCGCCGGGATCGTCGGCGAGCAGCGCGAGCCGGTCCTGAATATTGTCCTCCCGCGACGTGACGACAAACTCCAGCACCGCCCCGTTGCCCTCCCGATGCGCGGAAAGACGCAGGCGGCGTCGGTGGTCTTCGTCTTCGTCCTCGCGGACGAGCGTCAGCAGCGTCTCCTCGCTGGCGGCGTCGAGCCGCTCGGCCATCGCCGCGTCCCAGCCGTTGCGGGCGGCGAAGGTGGCAAGAAACTCCCTGATCTTCGGCAGAACCTCGAGATCAAACGCTGCTTGGATCCGGCTGCGGCGGGAGCCGGTCAACTCCACGAAGAGCGTCATGAGGATGGCCGTGATGCCCCCGGTCGTGACCCCGTTCCGGAAGAGACCGCCCGCGAATTCCTTGACCAGTTCGGGAAAGACCATGTCGTTCTGGAAGCCGACGCCGAGCCAGAACGAGACGCCGACGATCAACCCCTTGCGGTAGTCGATCCCGTCCTGGATGGCGATCTTCATGCCGACCATGAAGAGCATCGCCAGCAGTACGCCGAGATAGGCCGCGACCACCGGCCCTGGGATCGCCAGCACGATGGCGAGCACCTTGGGCAGGAACGCCATCACGATGAAGACCGCCCCGGTGGCGATGCCGACGCTGCGCGCGCCTACGCCCGTGAGCTCGGTGACCGATGCGCCGACGGTCGTGGCCGCATTCGGTGTCGTTCCCGCGAGGCCGGAGAGCAGGTTGCCCAGCCCGTCCACGGTCACCGCGCCCTGTACCGCGCGGAAATCCACGGCCCGCGCCCGGCGCCACGAAACCCGCTGGATGGCGACGGCGCCGCTCACGGTCCGCACCGAAGCGATGACGGCCACGAACAGAAAGGCCGGCAGCAGCGCCCAGAAGGACGGCCCGAAGTCGAGATCGAAGCCCGCCCACTCCCCCGTGGGCAGGCCGACCCACAGCGCATCGACGACGCGGCCCGCGTCATAGAGCCCGAAGATCGCGGCGACGCCGGAGCCCACGATCACGCCGATGACCGGCGCCCAAAGCCGCCATGCGCCCGCCATCTTCAGCGCGATGCCGGCGATGACGAGCACCACCACGAGCGCACTCAACGGTGCGGCCAGCGTTGGGGTTTCCGCCGGTACCGCACTCAGCAGATCGAAGACGGCGGGCATGACCGTAACCGGGATCAGCATGACCACGGTGCCCGAGACGGTCGGAGTCAGAATGCGCTGGAACAGCGACAACCGGGCGGAAAGCAGGATCGGAACGAACGACGCGACCAGCACCAGGATCGCCATCAGCGCCGGGCCGCCTTCGGCAACCGCAGTGATGCAGACCGCGATGAAGGCGCCGGACGCCCCCATCACAAGCACATGCCCCGATCCGATCCGCCCTGCCCTGAAGGCCTGCAAGATCGTGGTCGCCCCGCAGATCGCGACCGTGGCGAACACCGCCCACGAGAGATAGCTCTCGCTCGCGCCGCCGGCCCGCATCACCACCGTCGGGATCAGGATGATGCCGGCGACCGATAGAATTGCGAGCTGAGCGCCGAGGCCCAGGGCGAGCGCGGGTGGCGGCCTCTCGTCGGGCTGGTAGCGGATACCTTTGCGGCCGCCGGCTGCGGCAGTGCTCATGGAGCCCGTCCCTGTGCCGCGTGAACGAGCGATCGCTGCGTTCCGCTAAGCTCTTGTAAGGCAGGCAATCGTAGCAGGTGGAGAGCGCCTCTCACACGTCCCGTCCTCTCCAAGCCTGCGCAACCTCGCGCGCGGTGACTGTGCGCGCCACCGCGTGGATCAGCGCGCGTTCGATGCAGTGGACAGAATTCTCCGTACATTCTCTTCGGCGAAGAACTCGGGGATGGACACGGTCTGAGCGATCAAGCCCAGGAACCGATTGGTGTCCGCCTGGTTGCCGATCAGGGCTTCCAGGAGCTCTCGCCTGTCGGGCGGCAGCGGCGCGAAGGGCGCCAGCTCGCATGTCAGCTCGTAGATCGGCAAGATCGCCGCGTTGCGTCGTTGCTCGTACTGGGCAAGCGCTTCATCCATCGGTCGCTGACCGGAGAGGCCCTCGTCGAGAGCATCGGCCAGGAAGTCGGCATCGCGCAGAGCGTTGGTGATGCCTTCCGCCGTGCACGGGTCCATGGTGACCCCGGCATCGCCCACCAGCGCCCAGCCAGGTCCATAGGGCTTGCGGAGGAAGCTCGGAATGGAGCCGCCGAGCCAGCGATCCTCGCGCGTGCCATCGCGCACACGTTCGGCGAGCGACGGTGTCCAGGCCTCCAATGCTTCGAGGTAGTTCGTCTCGATGTCGGCCTTGACGTCGCGAGCGTCTCGCGCGGTCCAGTTCGCGCCGACCACCGTCAGGCCGTCGTTGGTGGGGAACGCGTATGCCCCCCGCCATTCCCCGACGTAGATCTCCACGGCATGGGACGGCACGTCGCTCCAGTAGCTGAAGTAAGTCCTCTGCAGCCGTGGTTTCGCGTTGTATTCCTGTGCCTGAACCGCGCGCGCCACCAGCGAATTCATGCCGTCCGCACCGACCACGATCCGGGCAGTTTCGCGAACGGTGGTGCCGCTCTTGTCGGTCCCCGAGATGCCGCTCACGCGGTCGCCATCGCCGTCGAGCTCCCGGACGAAGATGCCCTCCCGCACCTCGGCGCCGGCCGCCGCCGCAGCATCGACCAGGAACTTGTCGAGCAGGAAGCGTCTGGGACAGAACGCGTGTTTCTGGCCGTCCGCCGGTGTCGGTTCGCCGTCGAGCCGAAAATCCCCGAAGTCGATGAAGAAGGAAGACATTGGCGGGCAGTTCGAGGCGGCGACCGTGTCGAGCAGACCCCACTTCCGCAGACGGTTCGTTCCGTTCTGCCAAACCAGATGCGTCGACATGGTGTGGTCGCTGGGAAAGGTTGCCCGGTCGACGAGCAAGACGCGGTAGCCCTTGCGGGAGAGAAGCATCGCGAGAGAGGCGCCGGCACACCGCGCCCCCACAACGATTGCGTCATACATGGCGCAGCCCCCGTCGATCAGCCCGGTGGATGAACAAGGCTAGCGCTGGCAGAGAAGCATTGCCAAGGCTTACGATCGGCCCGCCGTTCTCCTCCGCTGCCTGAGGCAGACGGGCGAGGGTCCGGCAAGGCATCCAGGCTAATCGTGAGCGAAGATGTCCACCTCGGGCCATCCCTCGAGATCGAGCCGGGCGCGGTAAGGTAGAAACGCAAAGCAGGCCTCGGCGAGCTCGGTGCGCCCCTCGCGCGCGAGCATCTCGTCGAGCTTCTCCTTGAGCGGATGCAGGTGGAGAACGTCGTTCGCGGCGTAATCGAGCTGACTCGAGGAGAGTTGGTCCGCACCCCAGTCGGATGATTGCTGCTGCTTGGATATCTCGACGCCCAGCAGGTCGCGGCAGAGGTCCTTGAGGCCGTGGCGGTCGGTGAAGGTGCGCGAAAGGCGCGAGGCAATCTTCGTGCAATAGACCGGCGCGCAGCGGACTCCGAGCGCGTGCTCCAGCACCGCGATGTCGAAGCGTGCGAAGTGGAAGATCTTCAGCACCGCTTCGTCGGCCAGCAGTGCCGCCAGCTGGGGCGCGTCGACGGGCTCGCCCGGCGGGAACTGCACCAGATGGCAGTCGCCGTCGCCGCGCGAGAGCTGCACCAGGCAGAGCCGGTCCCGGTGCGGGTTGAGGCCCATCGTCTCGGTGTCGATGGCGACCGAATCGCCGAAGGTGAGCCCCGGCGGCAGGTCGCCGCGATGGAGGTGCTGCGCCATGGCGTGCTGCCTAGCCCGGAACTCTCACCAGGGTCAACGCTTGTGCGACGCAGGCCGTGACATCGGTGAGACATCCGGGCTAATAGTCGGGGCGCGATAACGACAGGGCCAAGGAGGCGGGGCCGACTTGCGAATCGTCACAATCTTCGGTGGAACCGGGTTTCTCGGGCGCCACATCGTCCAGCGGCTCGCGCAGGAGGGCTACGGCATCCGCGTTGCGACGCGCCGGCCAGAGCTCGCCGGATTCCTGCGCCCGTGCGGCGGTGTCGGCCAGGTCGTGCCGGTCCAGGCCAACGTGCGAAACGAGGACTCGATCCGGCGTGCCGTCGCGGGCGCGGACGCCGTCATCAATTTGACTGGCATCCTCTACGAGCGCGGCCGGCAGAACTTCTACGCTGTCCACGTGGCGTCGGCCGACCGTATTGCGCGGGCTGCGGCGGAGGTCGGCGCCGCGCGTCTGCTTCACGTCTCAGCAATCGGCGCTGACGCGGCCTCGCCCTCGGACTACGCGCGCTCCAAAGCCGCCGGCGAAGCCGCAGTCCGAGAGGCGTTCCCCAACGCCACCATCTTCAGGCCGAGCCTGGTGTTCGGGCCGGAGGACGATTTCTTCAATCGCTTCGCGTCCATGGTGCGTCTGGTCCCGGTGCTGCCGCTGTTCTTCGACGGCCTGCCGAAGATGAAGCTGGACGGACTGTTCCTCACGCCGGAGTTCGAGGCGGGCACCACGCGGTTCCAGCCGGTCTTCGTCGGCGACATCGCCGAGGCCACCCAGCGGACGCTCGGCGGCGAGGCGGCGCGGGGCAAGACGTATGAGCTCGGCGGCCCCTCGATCTACAGCTACGCGGAGCTGATGGCGCTGGTCGCGCGCGAGACCGGACGCGGGGCATTTTACGTGCCGGTGCCCTTCTTCGCGGCGGCGGTCATGGCGAGGTTTTTGCAGTTCGCGCCGATCCCGCCGCTCACGCCGGATCAGGTCAAGCTGCTCAGAATCGACAACGTCGTGGCGCCTGACGCGCTGGGGCTCGCCCATCTCGGTGTCGACGCGACGGCGGCCGAACTGATTCTGCCGACCTATCTGCGCGACTACCGCCGTGGCAACACTGAATCGGCTCCTGTAAGCGAGACCTGAGTCGCCCTTTCCCGCGCCGGTGTCTTACGACCAGTAGTGGAGCCAGACCAGAACGGCCCCGCCCAGCAGCAGGCGGTAGATCACGAACGGCGTGAAGCTCACGCGCCGCAGCAGGGCGAGCAGTAGCGCGATCGCGAGCAGCGCCACCACGAAGGAGAGCGCCGCAGCCAGCGCTGCGCCGCCGATGACGATCGGATCGCCCCGCTGCCAGACCTCGTAGCCGGCCACCACGCCGCTCGCCGCGATTACCGGGATCGACATGAGCATCGCGAAGCGAGCCGCCTCCGGCCGCTCGTAGCCCAACCAGCGCGCCGCCGTCATCGTGACGCCGGAGCGGCTCGCACCGGGGATGAGCGCGAGCACCTGAGCAAGCCCGATGAAGAGGGCGTGGCCGAGCGTCATGTGCTCGACCTCTCGCACGGTGATCCCGATGCGATCGGCGAAATAGAGCAGGATACCAAAGCCGATCGTGGTCCAGGCGACGACTTCCGGGTTGCGCAGCATCTCGTGCCCCAGCACGTAGATCGTTCCGCCCACGAGGATTACGGGAATCGCCGAAACCACCATGTAGAAGCCGAGCGCGCGGCCGAGGCGCCGGTCCCTCCGCCGCCAACGCCCGCCGATCCAGCCGAGGATGATCTGCCCGAGATCGCGCCAGAAGTAGATCAACACCGCCGCCAGCGTGCCGACATGGACCGCCACGTCCATGACCAGTCCCTGGTCCTGCCAACCGGTGACGAATGGCACGAGCACCAGATGGCCGGATGAGCTCACCGGTAGAAACTCGGTGATGCCCTGAATGATCGTGATGACGACGATATGAAGGAACGGCACGGGCGTGCTGCTGCCTCAGTGTCGACCGACTCGGGCCGCGGCGCGCTTATACCATCGCTGGCTCGATCAGGCACGATGAGCCGCTCGCGACATATCGTCTCGTTTCGGAACCAAAAACTATCGGAATCTTTGGTTGGACCGGTCGGTCTAAAATTCGACTCGGCGTCGCACGCGCCTTTTAGACAGTAATACTGTCTTATAACGCCGAATTGCCTAGCGCATGTACCTGCTGGCCGCTATAGTACACAGGGGAAACAGCGCAAGACCGGTGCCGATAGCGGCCGCCACGCCGAAACCCTGGGGAGAGAGCGCGTGGGCGCAGACATGCTCAAATTCGTGACGCTGGAGCAGGAGCACCCGGACAAGCGGGCGCCGGCGCTCCGCCGCCGCGACTGGGGCGAGGTCTACGAGGACTTCCGCCCCGAGGCGGCGGCGGACCAGGCCGCGCGCTGCTCCCAGTGCGGGGTGCCCTTTTGTCAGATTCACTGCCCTGTCTCGAACAACATCCCGGACTGGCTGATGCTCACGGCTGAAGGGCGGTTGGAAGAGGCCTACGAGATTTCGTCGGCGACCAACAACATGCCCGAGATCTGCGGCCGCATCTGCCCGCAGGATCGCCTCTGCGAAGGCAACTGCGTGATCGAAAAGGGCTTCGAGTCGGTCACCATCGGCGCCGTGGAGCGCTACATCACCGATACCGCCTTCCGCAACGGCTGGGTCAAGCCGCCGAAACCCAGGGCGGAGCGGCCGCAGTCGGTGGGCATCGTCGGTGCCGGCCCCGGCGGCCTGACAGTCGCCGAGGAGCTGCGCCGCATGGGCTATCAGGCCCACATCTACGACCGCTACGACCGGGTCGGCGGCCTGCTGATCTACGGGATTCCGAACTTCAAGCTGGAGAAGTCGATCGTTCAGCGCCGGGCCGACTTGCTCATCGAGGGCGGCGTGCACATGCATCTCAATGTCGAGGTCGGGCGCGACTGTTCGCTCGCGGAGCTGCGCGCGCAGCACGATGCGGTGGTGATCGCGACCGGCGCCTACAAGGCGCGCGACGTGTCCCTGCCGGGGATCGGCCTCGGCAACATTTTCCAGGCGATGGATTACCTCACCGCGAGCAACCGCAAGGGCCTGGGCGATGCGGTGCCGGCCTTCGACGACGGCACGCTGGACGCCAGCGGCAAGAATGTCGTGGTCGTCGGCGGCGGCGACACGGCGATGGACTGCGTGCGCACCGCCGTGCGCCAGGGAGCGCGATCGGTGCGCTGCCTCTACCGCCGCGACCGCGTGAACATGCCGGGCTCGATGCAGGAGGTGCGCCACGCCGAGGAAGAGGGCGTCGAGTTCGTCTGGCTGTCTGCACCCGAGGCCGTGCTCGGCGATACGACGGTCCAGGGCGTGCGCGCGGTGCGCATCCACCTCGGCGTCGCCGACGCGAGCGGGCGGCAGACGCCCCAGCCCATCCCCGGCTCGAGCTACTCCATCGACGCCGACCTGCTCATCAAGGCTTTGGGCTTCGATCCCGAGGACCTGCCGACCTTCTTCGGCGAGCCCACGCTGAAGACGACGCGCTGGGGCACGCTGCTGATCGACTGGCGCACCATGATGACGAGCCTCGACGGAGTCTTCGCCATCGGGGACATCGTGCGCGGCGCCTCGCTGGTGGTGTGGGCGATCAAGGACGGGCGTGACGCCGCACGCTCCATTCACCGCTACATCCAGGCGAACGCGGACGAACGCGATGGCGTGAGGGAGGCAGCCGCATGAAGGAGCGTGAGCACCATCCCCATGCCCCCGAAGCCGGCCAGAGCTTCGGCCTCTACGACCCCTCTTTCGAGCACGATTCCTGCGGGGTCGGGCTGATTGCAGCGCTCGACGGCACGCCGCGGCGCGACGTAGTCGAGGCCGGCATCGCGGCGCTCAAGGCCGTGTGGCACCGGGGCGCAGTCGACGCCGATGGCAAGACCGGCGACGGCGCCGGCATCCACGTCGAGATTCCACAGGACTTCTTCCGGGAGCATATTGAGGCGACGGGCCAGAGCCCCAAAGGCGGGCCGCTCGCCGTCGGCATGGTGTTCCTGCCCAAGACCGACCTCGGCGCGCAGGACCTCTGCCGCAGCATCGTCGAGACCGAGATCCTCCGCTTCGGCCACGGCATCGTGGGTTGGCGCCAGGTGCCGATCGATTCGTCGGTGATCGGGGAGAAGGCGAACGCCGCCCGGCCCGAGATCGAACAGGTGATGATCGTCAACCGGCGCGGCGTCGACGACGACCAGTTCGAGATCGACCTCTACATCATTCGCCGGCGCATCGAGAAGCAGGTGCTCGACCGTCACATCACCGGCTTCTACATCTGCTCCCTTTCGTGCCGCTCGCTCATCTACAAGGGCATGTTCCTGGCCGAGCAGCTCACGGCGTTCTATCCGGACCTGCTCGACGAGCGCTTCGTGTCGCGCTTCGCGATCTTCCACCAGCGCTATTCGACCAACACCTTCCCCACGTGGCGGCTGGCGCAGCCTTTCCGCATGCTCGCCCACAATGGCGAGATCAACACGATTCGCGGCAACAAGAACTGGATGGCGAATCACGAGACGCGCGCTGCGAGCGACGTCTTCGGCGCCCATAACAGCGAGCTCTTTCCGCTGATCGAGCCGGACTCGTCGGATTCCATGGCGCTCGACGCCGTGCTCGAGGGCGTGGTGCGAGCCGGGCGTTCCGTGCCGGCGGCCCACAGCCTGCTGATCCCCGACGCCTGGTCCAAGAAGCAGGACATGCCTGCCCACCACCGCGCCTTCTACAACTTCTGCAATTGCGTGATGGAGCCGTGGGACGGCCCGGCAGCTATCGCCGCGACCGACGGCACCTGGATTCTCGCCGGCATGGATCGCAACGGGCTTCGCCCCATGCGCTACAGCGTGACCGCCGACGGAATGCTCGTGGTCGGCTCCGAGGCCGGCATGGTCCCCATCGCACCCGAGCGAATTACCGAGAACGGCCGCCTCGGCCCCGGTCAGATGATCTGCGTCGATCTCTCCGAAGGCCGCCTCTATCACGACCGCGAGATGAAGGACATGCTCGCGGAGGCCAAGCCCTACGCAGCATGGGTTGCAGACGTGGTCGACGCGAGTGCGCTGGTCTCCGGCACGGCGGCGCCCCGCATGTTCTCGCGCGACGAGCTCCGGCTGCGCCAGCGCATGGTGGGCTATTCCATGGAGGAGCTCGAACTGGTGCTCCATCCCATGGTGGAAGCCGGCAAGGAGCCGACCGGCTCGATGGGCGACGACACGCCGCTCGCCGTACTCTCGGGCCAGTATCGCGGCCTACACCACTACTTCCGCCAGATGTTCGCGCAGGTGACCAACCCGCCGATCGATTCCCTGCGCGAATACAGCGTCATGAGTCTGCTCACCCGGCTCGGCAACATGGGCAACATCTTCGCCGGCGAGCCCGAGCAGACCGCGCTACTGCAACTGGATTCGCCGGTCCTCACCAATGGCGAGTTCAAAGGCCTGACCGAGCTTCTGGGCGACAAGGCGGTGTGGATCGACTGCAGCTTCGACGCGTCACCCGGCCGCGGCCGGCTGACCGCGGCAATGGAGCGCATCCGCGCGCAGGCGGAGGAAGCCGTGCGCGGCGGCGCAACCCACCTGATCCTCACCGACGAGCATGTCTCGGAAGAGCGCGCGCCGATTCCCATGATCCTGGCGGCCGGCGGGGTGCACAGCCATCTGGTGCGCCAGCGGCTCAGAACCTTTACCTCGATCAACGTGCGCGCCGCCGAGTGCCTCGACGTCCACTATTACGCCGTGCTGATCGGGGTGGGCGCGACCTCGATCAACCCCTATCTCGCGCTCGAAAGCCTGGCCGACAGGCAGGAACGCGGGCTCTTCGGCAACCGCAGTCTGGCGGACTGCGAGGACCGCTACCGCCGCGCGGTGGATGCGGGGCTGCTCAAGATCCTCTCCAAGATGGGCATTTCGGTGCTGAGCTCATACCGGAGCGGCTACAACTTCGAGTCCGTCGGCCTCAGCCGGGCGCTGGTCGCAGATTTCTTCCCCGGCATGACGGCGCGGCTCTCCGGAATTGGGCTCAGCGGCATCAAGCGCCGCGTGCTGCGCCAGCACCGCAAGGCCTACGAGGAGAGCGCTGTAGTGCTTCCGGTAGGGGGCCTCCTCAAGTACCGGCGCTCGGGCGAGATCCACGCCTTCGACGGGCCGCTGATCCACATGCTCCAGTCGGCGCTCGCGGCCGACTCTTACGCGACCTACAAGAAGTATGCCGAGGGCGTGTACGCGCTGCCGCCGATCCAGATCCGCAACCTCCTGGGCTTCGAGTCCGACAGGTCGGAGATCGGGCTCGACGAGGTGGAATCGATCACTCAGGTCCGCAAGCGCTTCAGCAGCGGCAGCATGTCGCACGGCGCACTCTCCAAGGAGGCACACGAGACGCTGGCCATCGCCATGAACCGCATCGGGGCTGCATCCTGCAGCGGCGAGGGTGGCGAGGCACGCGAGCGCTTCGAGCCGCGCGACAACGGCGACAATGCATCGTCGGCGACCAAGCAGATCGCGTCGGCCCGTTTCGGCGTGACCGCGGAGTACCTGAACCACTGCCGCGAGATCGAGATCAAGATGGCGCAAGGTGCCAAGCCCGGCGAAGGCGGCCAGCTGCCGGGCTTCAAGGTGTCGGAGGAGATCGCCAAGCTGCGCCATTCGACGCCGGGGGTGACGCTGATTTCGCCGCCGCCACACCACGACATCTACTCGATCGAAGACTTGGCCCAGCTCATCTACGACCTGAAGCAGATCAACCCAAACGCCAGAGTCACGGTCAAGCTCGTGGCCGAGGCCGGCATCGGCACCATCGCCGCGGGCGTCGCCAAGGCGAAGGCCGACGTGGTCCTGGTCTCGGGCCACGACGGCGGCACCGGCGCCTCGCCCCAGAGCAGCGTGAAGTACGCCGGCGTGCCCTGGGAAATGGGGCTCGCCGAGGTGCATCAGGTCCTGACCCTCAACCGCCTGCGCCACACCGTGACGCTCCGGGTCGATGGCGGCATCAAGACCGGCCGCGACGTGGTCACCGCCGCTATGCTGGGGGCCGAGGAATTCGGCATCGGCACCACGTCGCTGGTCGCGATGGGCTGCATTCTTGTGCGCCAGTGCCACAGCAACACCTGCCCGGTGGGGGTGTGCACGCAGGATCCGGCGCTCCGCGCCAAGTTCGAGGGCACGCCGGAGAAGGTGGTCAACCTGTTCACCTTCATCGGCGAGGAGGTGCGCGAGATTCTGGCGTCGCTCGGGGTTGCGACGCTCGACGAGATCGTCGGCCGTACCGACCTGCTGCGCCAGGTCAGCCGGGGCAGCGCCGATCTCGACGATCTCGACCTCAATCCGCTGCTCGCCCAGGCAGACCCCGGCGGCCACCCCCGCCACTCCACACGCAAAGGGCGGATCGAGGTGCCCGGCACCCTCGACGAGCAGATCATCAGCGACGCCGACGACGCCTTGGAAGTGCCGGAGAAGATGCAGCTCGCCTACACGATGCCCAACACCCACCGCACGATCGGGGCCAAGCTCTCGTCCCACCTGACCCGCCGCTTCGGCATGTCCGGGCTGCCGCCCGACTACTTCACGGTGAGCCTGCGTGGCTCCGCCGGCCAGTCGCTCGGCGCCTGGGCTGTCCAGGGCCTCAAGATCGTGGTGAGCGGCGACGCCAACGACTACGTGGGCAAGGGCCTCTCCGGCGGCACCATCGTCCTGCGCCTGCCGACCTCGAGCCCGCTCGCCTCCAACGAGAACACGATCATCGGCAATGTCGTCCTCTACGGTGCCACCAGCGGAAAGTTGTTCGCCGCCGGCCAGGCGGGCGAGCGCTTCTGCGTGCGCAACTCGGGCGCGCGCGCCGTGGTCGAGGGCTGCGGCTCGAACGGGTGCGAATATATGACCGGCGGCATTGCGGTCATCCTGGGGCCCGTGGGCGACAATTTCGCCGCCGGCATGACCGGCGGCATGGCCTTCGTCTACGACCCCGACGCCACCTTTGAGCGGCGCGTCAACGCCGACACGGTGGTCTGGCAACGCATCGCCAGCGCCCATTGGGAGCGCGAGTGCCGTGCCCTGGTCGAGGAGCACCATGCCGAGACCCGCTCGCGCTATAGCGAACGCCTGCTCGCCGACTGGACCCTGGAGATCGGCAACTTCTGGCAGATCTGCCCGCGGGAGATGATTTCCCGCTTGTCCCACCCGCTGGTCGACGAGGCGCAAGCTGTAATCGCCTGATCCGGTCGCGGACACAGCCGCAAGCGGGCGGGGGCGCAACGCATGAGCCCTGTAAGCGAGGCGCTTCGGCCGCATGAGGAGATTGCCACGCTCCAGCAGGAGCGTTGGCAGGCCCAGCGAGCCTACGTCATCTCACAATCGCCCTTCTTTGCCCGGCTTTGGGCCGGCCGGCACGTGCCGGAGCGGCTGGAGGACCTGCCCGCCCTCCCCCTCTGCGACAAGGCGATGCTGCGGGAATCCCAGGCCACACACCCGCCCTTCGGCGACTACCTCGCTGCCGTACGCGAGTTCGTCGTCCGCCTGCATCGCACCTCCGGCACCACGGGCCAGGCCATGAACATCGCCCAGACGGAAGCCGACGCGGCGCAGACGGCCGAGGTCGGCGCGCGCTGCTTCCAGGCCGCGGGGCTCACCACCGGCACGCTCACGGTGCACTGCCTCAACTACCGGATGTGGATGGGCGGGGTGAGCGACCACCTCTCTCTCGAAGCCGCAGGCGCGACCGTGATTCCGTTTGGCGCAGGCGAGAGCCAGCTCCTGATACGCACGATCCTCAACCTCAAGGTCCGCGTGATCCACTGCACGCCCTCCTATCCCGCCGCCCTGGAGCGGACGATCGCGGAGCACTTCCCCGGCCTCGCTCCGCGCGACCTGGGCCTCACGCTCGGCCTCTTCGGCGGCGAGGCGGGACTGGACAATCCGAGCTTCCGCGAGCGTCTGGAGTCCGTCTGGGGCTTTACCGCGCGCAACGCCAACTATGGCGTCTCCGACGTGTTCAGCAACTTCGCGAGCCAGTGCTGGGCCAACAACGACCTGCACTTCCTGGGCGAGGACGTGCTCTACCCGGAGCTGATCGAGCCGGAGAGCGGCGACCCGGTGCCGTGGCGGGAGGGCGCGAGCGGCGAGCTGGTGCTGACCCACCTCAAGCGCGAGGCGCAGCCGCTGGTGCGCTTCCGTACCAACGACGTGATCGCCATCACCGGCACCGGCATGTGCACCTGCGGGCGCGCGGCGACTCGCTTCCGCGTTCTCGGGCGTAGCGACGACATGGTGGTGGTGCGCGGCGTGAACATCTTTCCCACTGCCGTCGGCGGCGTGATCGCAGGGTTCGACGCGCTTTCGGGCGAGTTCCGTATCCGCCTCAAGGGGAGCGGACCCTACAACCGCCTGCCGGTAGAAGCCGAGCTGGCGGAAGGCGCCGAGGACTCCGGTGGGCTCGCCTTGCGAGTGGAAGAGGCGATCAAAGCGGCGCTTCGCGCCTCGGCTAACGTGACCCTGCTGCCGCCAAGCTCGCTGCCGCGCACAGGTGGCAAGACCCAGCGGCTGATTCGGGAGGATTGACGATGGCGGGTACCGTGCTCTCCGGCGTGACGGCAGGAGTCGCCACGCTCACGCTCAACCGACCGGAACGGCTCAACGCGCTCAACGCCACGCTGCTCGCCGATCTCTGCACGGCGCTCGATGCGGCACTTGCCGACGATGGGGTGGGCGCACTGGTCCTGCGCGGGGCGGGGCGCGCCTTCTGCTCAGGCGATGATCTCAAGGAGATCGAGAATCAGACCGCCGGCGAAGCGGAGACCCGGGCCTTCATCGAAGCGATCCAGGAGGTCTCGCGCCGCCTAGTGCTGGGCGACAAGGTGGTGGTCGGCGCGATCCACGGCTGGGCCGTAGGCGGCGGGCTGGAGTGGGCGATCAACTGCGACCTCGCCGTCTTCGGCGAGGGCACCAAGTGCTTCTTCCCCGAGATCAAGTGGGGCATGTTCCCGACCGGCGGAGTAACGGCGATCCTGCCGCGCATCGTGGGGCTGGCGAAGACCCGCGAGCTGCTCCTGCTCGGCGAGACCTTTGGCGCCGCAGAGGCGCACGAGATGGGCCTCGCCTGGCGCGTGGTGCCGGACGATGAGGTCTTCGAGACCGCGCACGAGACCGCCGCGCGCATCGCTGCCCTGCCTCAAGGAGCGGTGCGCAACCTCAAAATGGTGCTGAACCGGGCGGGCGGCTTCGATATCGAGGGCGCGTTGGCGCTGGAGACCGAGGCCACGGTGCGGCGCTTCCTCGACCCCGAGACCGCCGAAAGGGTGAAGGAATTCGGCGACTGACCTCTCCGGTCAGTCGTCGTCCTCAGAGTCCCCGTCCGCACCCTGCGCCGTCGCGAAAGCGTCGAAGCGTCCCTCCGAGATCGCGGTGCGCAGATCGGCCATCAAGCTCTGATAGAAATAGAGGTTGTGCTGGCTCAGCAGGATGGGGCCGAGCATTTCGCCGGTGCGAAACAGGTGGTGGACGTACGCGCGGCTATAGTCCGCGCACGTGGGGCAGGCGCAGGCGGCATCGACCGGCGATGAGTCCTCTGCGTGGCGGGCGTTCCGCATGTTGAGGGTGCCGCTTGCGGTGTAAGCACGCGCGGTGCGACCCGAGCGGGTCGGCAGCACGCAGTCGAACATGTCGATCCCGCGGCGGACCGCCTTCACGATGTCGTCGGGCGTGCCCACCCCCATCAGGTAGCGCGGCCGCTCCGCCGGCAGCGCGCTCTTGAGCCCGTCGAGCACCGCCAGCATCTGGGCCTGGCCTTCGCCCACCGCGAGCCCGCCCACGGCGTAGCCGTCAAAGCCGATCTCCACGAGCGCCGCCGCCGATTCTGCCCGCAGCGCCGGGAAGACGCTGCCCTGTACGATGCCGAACAGCCCGTAGCCGGGCCTCTCCACGAACGCCTCCCTGCAGCGCGCGGCCCAGCGCATGGAGCGGCGCATCGACTCCGCGGCCTCCTCCTCGCTCGCCGGATAGGGCGTGCACTCGTCCAGCACCATGGTGATATCGCTGTCCAGCGCATGCTGGATGTCCACGGCGCCCGCCGGCGTCAGATGATGGCGGGAGCCGTCGGTGTGTGCGCGGAACACCACGCCGTCCTCCTGCACGGTGCGGAGCTGGGCAAGCGACATCACCTGAAAGCCGCCGGAATCGGTGAGGATGGGTCCCGGCCAATTCATGAACGCGTGCAGGCCGCCGAGGCGGGCGATGCGGTCAGCGCCGGGGCGGATCATCAGGTGATAGGTGTTGCCGAGCACGATCTCGGCGCCGCTCGCCCGTACCGCATCGACCGTGAGACCCTTGACAGCCGCCTGGGTCCCCACCGGCATGAAGGTTGGCGTGCGCACGGGCCCGTGGGCGGTCTCCAGCCGACCGAGCCTGGCGCGACCGTCGGTCACCTCCACGGTGAAGCCGAGGCTCACGACGCCTCCCCGCGCGCGAGCAGGCAGGCATCGCCGTAGGAATAGAAGCGATACCCCGCCGCGAGAGCCTCCGCGTAGGCGGCCTTCATCCGCTCGGTGCCTGCGAAGGCGCAGACCAGCATGAAGAGCGTCGAGCGGGGCAAGTGGAAGTTGGTCAGCATCAGGTCGACGGTCTTGAAGCGATAACCCGGCTCGATGAAGAGATCGACCTCGCCGGTAAACGCCTCGACGGTCCCGTCGGGCCGGGCCGCGTTCTCCAGAAGCCGAACGACCGTGGTGCCAACCGCGACGATGCGCCCGCCGGCTGCGCGGCGGCGGTTGATGGCGGAGGCCGTGTCGGGCGTGAGCACGCAGGTCTCGCTGTGCATCGGGTGATCGGCGGTGTCCTCCACCGAGACCGGCAGAAACGTGCCGGCACCGACGTGGAGGGTGATGAAACGCCGTTCGATGCCGCGCGCGTCGATGGCCTGCAGCAGGCGATCAGTGAAATGCAGGCCGGCGGTCGGCGCGGCGACGGCGCCCCCCTGCCGTGCGAACACAGTCTGGTAGTCATCGCGGTCACACGCGTCTGCAGCGCGGCGCATGTAGGGCGGCAGCGGCATGACGCCGTGGCGTTGCAGCGCCTCGGCGAGCGCCGCCCCGCCACGGTCGAACACCAAGCTTACCTCAGGCCCATCCCGCGCTTCGACGTTCGCGGAGAATCCTTCGGCAAAACGCACCGTATCGCCCGGTCTGAGCCGCCGCGCGGGCTTGGCGAACGCCTGCCAGCGGTTGTCGCTCAGGCGCCGGTGCAGGGTGAGTTCGACCCGCGCCTCGCCTCTCGCGCCCACGAGGCGCGCCGGGATCACCCGCGTGTCGTTGAAGACCATCATGTCGCCCGGCTGCAGCAAGGCCGGGAGATCCGCGACGCCGCGGTGAGCGAGGCTGGCGGTCAGATCCAGCAGGCGCGCGGAATCGCGCGGGCGGGCGGGGCGGGTCGCGATCGCCTCGCGCGGAAGGTCGAAATCGAAGGCGTCGACCCGCACCGCTGGCCGCCGGCGCCGCCGGCCTCAGGGAGGCGGCGTCCCGAACCGCTCGGCGAGGCGCTGGGCGATGAGCGGCGAGACGAAGCTCGACACGTCGCCGCCGAGGGAGGCGATCTCCTTGACCAGCTTCGAGGAGATGAAGTGGTGCCGCTCGGAGGCCATCAGGAATACGGTCTCCACGCCCTGGTCGAGGCGCGCGTTCATGCCAGCCATCTGGAACTCGTACTCGAAGTCGGAGACCGCCCGGAGCCCGCGCACGATCACCGTGGCGCCGACCTCGTGAACGAAGTGCATGAGCAGGCTGTCGAAGCTGCGCACCTCCAGCTGCGGCGGCTCGAGCCCAAGCGCTGCGAGGTCCTGCGCGGTGAGCGCCACCCGCTCGTCCACATCGAACAGCGGGTTCTTGCCCGCGTTGACGGCGACCGCCACCACCAGCCTGTCGACCACCCGGAGCGCACGCCTGATGATGTCCTGATGGCCCGTGGTAATCGGGTCGAAGGTTCCCGGATAGAGGCCGATCCGCTCAGCCATCCTGTGCCGCCCCCGCGTTCGCTGCCGCTTCGCCCGCCGCGCCGTTGCCGTTCACGTCGGCAAGCCGCGCCGCCGACACCACTCGCTCGCCTTTGCCCAGTCGGAAGATCGTCACGCCGCGCGTATCTCTCCCCGTTTTCCTGATGTCCTTCACCGGGCAACGGATCAGCTGACCGCCGTCGGTCACCAGCATGACTTCGTCCTGCCCAGCTACAGGGAAGGCGGCGACGACCTCGATCTCGCCAGCGCCGATCGCGGTGTTGATGATACCCTTGCCGCCACGCCGGGTCAGGCGATAGTCATGGCTGGAGGTGCGCTTGCCGAAGCCGTCGCTGCGGACCGTGAGCAGGAACTGCTCCTGGGCGGCGAGCTCGGCGCGACGCTCCTTCGTGAGCTTGAGCGCCTCTCCCTCGCGCGCGCGCCTGAAATAGGCGTCCCGCTCGGTTGCGTCGAGATCGACGTGTGCAAGCACGCTCATGGAGATCACCCGGTCGCCCTCGGCGAGGTCCATGCCGCGCACGCCGGACGAGCTGCGCCCCCGGAACAGGCGTACGTCGGAGGCGGCGAAGCGGGTGCACTTGCCGCCGCGGGCGGCGAGCAGCACGTCGTCGCCGTCTGAGCAGGTCTGCACGCCGATGATGCGATCATCGTCGCCAAGCTTCATGGCGATCTTGCCGGCGGAGGGCACGTTCACGAAGTCGCTCGCGCTGTTGCGCCTGACCGAGCCGGCGGCGGTCGCGAACATGAGCTGGAGGCTCGCCCATTCCTCCTCGTCCTCCGGCATCGGCAGGATGGTCGAGATGGTTTCGCCTTTCGCCAACGGCAGCAGATTGACCAGCGCCTTGCCGCGCGCCTGCGGCGCGGCCTGGGGCAGACGGTAGACCTTGAGCTTGTAGACCTTGCCGGCGGTGGAGAAGAACAGCACCGGCGTGTGGGTGTTGACGACGAAGACCTGCGAGACGAAGTCCTCGTCGCGGGTGCTCATGCCAGCCCGGCCCTTGCCGCCACGCCGCTGCGCCCGATAGGTCGAGAGCGGCACTCGCTTGACGTAGCCCCGGTGGCTCAGCGTGACCACCATCTCCTCGCGCTGGATCAGGTCCTCGACGTCGTGCTCGAACTCGGCCTCGCCTAGCTCGGTGCGCCGCGCGTCGGCGAACTTCTCGCGCGTGGTGACCAGCTCGTCGCGCAGGACCGAGCGCAAGCGCTCCCGGTTCTGCAGGATGTCGATGTAATCCTTGATCTGCTCGACGATGCCGGCGAGCTCGTCCGCGATCTTGTCACGTTCCATGGCGGTGAGCCGCTGCAAGCGCAACTCGAGGATCGCCCGTGCCTGCTCGTCAGTGAGCCGGCAGGTTTCCTCTTCCGTCACCCGCTGGCGCGGATCGGCGATCAGCGCAATTAAGGGGCCCGCGTCCTTGACCGGCCAGTCCCGTCCGGTGAGGCCCGCGCGGGCCTCGGCGGGGTCCTTGGCCTTGCGGATCAGTGCGATGATCTCGTCGATGTTGGCGACCGCGATGGCGAGGCCCGCGAGCGCATGGGCCCGCGTGCGTGCCTGGCGAAGCTGGTAGGCGGTGCGCCGGGTGACGACCTCTTCGCGGAACTCGACGAACGCCGCGATGATGTCCTTCAGCGTCAGCATCTCCGGGCGGCCGCCGCGCAGGGCCAACATGTTCACGCCAAAGCTCGTCTGCAGCGGCGAGTAGCGGTAGAGCTGGTTAAGCACCACTTCGGCCATTGCGCTGCGCTTGAGCTCGATGACGACACGCACGCCGTCGCGGTCCGATTCGTCTCGGAGGTCGGCGATCCCCTCGATGCGGCGCTCGTTCACGAGCCCGGCAATGCGCTCGATCATCCGCGACTTGTTCACCTGATAGGGGATTTCCGTGACGATGATCGCCTCGCGGTCCTTAACGGACTGCTCGATCGTCGTCCGGCCCCGCATGACCACCGAGCCGCGGCCAAAGTGATAGGCCTGACGGATGCCGGCGGCGCCGATGATCATGGCGCCGGTCGGGAAGTCCGGCCCCGGCACGTGCTCCATCAGGGCATCGATGGTGATATCTGGGTCTTCGAGATAGGCGCAGGCGGCGTCCACCACCTCGCCCAGGTTGTGCGGCGGGATGTTGGTTGCCATACCGACCGCGATGCCGCCCGCCCCGTTGACCAGAAGATTGGGGAAGGCCGCCGGCAGCACCACGGGCTCGTGCGCCGATTCGTCGTAGTTGGCCTGGAAGTCGACCGTCTCCTTGTCGATGTCGGTGAGCAGTGCATGCGCGGGCTCGCCCAGCCGCACCTCGGTGTAGCGCATCGCCGCCGGCGGGTCGCCGTCCATCGAGCCGTAGTTGCCCTGCCCGTCCAGCAGGGGCAGGCGCATGGAAAAGTCCTGCGCCATGCGCACCATGGCGTCGTAGATCGCGGCATCGCCGTGCGGGTGGTACTTGCCCATGACGTCGCCGACCACGCGGGCCGACTTGCGATAGGGCTTGTTCCAGTCGTAGCCGTTCTCGTGCATCGAGTAGAGTATGCGGCGATGCACTGGCTTCAAACCGTCGCGCACGTCGGGCAGCGCGCGGCTCACGATCACGCTCATCGCGTAGTCGAGGTAGGAGCGTTTCATCTCCTCCTCGATGGCGACGGGGGGCGTCAGGGGCGCGCCGCCGTCGGGCGGTTCCCGAGGTGGCGCGGAGGGCGGTATCTCTGTCACGAATGACCGAAAAGATTATTGAGGGACAAGGAATTAGGCCGCGCGTGGCGACTCGGTCCTCATGCCTCGAACACTACAGGAATCGGCCCTGATTCACAATGTTGCAGATGCGAAATGCCGTGCCGTCGGCGGGCCTTCCGATGCGGCCTTCAAGCAACCGAAACTCGCGACTTCTCTAGCTTCCTCCGCCCGTTTTTCAGTTTCCGGCCGCGTCTCCTGTTGGGACTAAAATCTCGAAGGTCGCGCCCCGTCCTGGTTCGGATTGCACCGACAGATCGCCGTTCCATCCGCGCACCAGACTGTAGGCGATGGCAAGCCCGAGGCCCTTGCCGTCCCCCGTCCCCTTGGTCGTAAAGAACGGCTCGAACACGTGGCTCTGGATCGCGGGGGGTATTCCTGGTCCTTCGTCTTTCACCGTGACCCGGACGTAGCCGCCGGCGACCAAGCCTCGCGCCTCGGCACCTGGCGTGTCGATCACAGTATGATCGACGGTCACCTGTATCCGCCCGCCCGCGCCTATCGCTTCGGTCGCGTTGGCAACGATCTGTGATGCGACTTCGTGGAGCTCCCAGCGATTGACGTGAATTAGGGAGGATTCGTCGCTGGTGCGGTACGCGACTTCCAGGGTGGAATCGAGCGCCTCCCTGGCAAGCGAGATGCTCTCCAGCACACCCTTGGTCGCCACGACGGTTTCCGTCGCGCGCATGCCGCCGTCGCCGAACGCGAGCATTCGACCGACGATCGTAAGACCTCCCTGCGCCGCGTCCGAGATCCGCTCCAGACGGGTCTTCTCGTCCGGGGATAGGGAGGCCTGGTTCAATCCTTCCCTGGAAAGCCGTTCGACGGGCTCCAGCACGCGCCGGAGCTCACCGGCGAATCCGCCGCCGAGCGTCCCCATGGCCGCGACCTTGTATCCCTCGCGAAGCTGCTCCTCCATGGCCCGGCGCTGTTCCAACGCGTCGGCGAGCTCGCCGGCCTGTCTGTTCAGGGTCTTGTTCAGTTCCGAGACCTCTCGCCAGCGGCGCAGGGAAAACCACGTCGCCACGATGGCCAGCGCCGGGATGCAGGCGATGATCTCATCGAGATCCCAGTCTTCGTGCTTCCGCGTGGCCTCGAACAAGCTCTCCACCAGTTCGAAGCTTGCGAACACCGCAATGATGGCAGCACCCGCCACCACGCTCACAATCAGGTCTTTCCCTGTCCTGCTCATGCCCTGTCCCTTCGCCCGCTGCCCGCCGGCTCAGCGGAGCGTGCGCGTTTGCGCTGAGTCGTTCGCCATTCCAATGTCCAGCGATCTGCGGTCGTTCGCGTGCGACCGCGCACGACGTCTACCTGGATCGAGTCCGGTGAAGACGCATCGCGCGACCGAAACACGCAAATACAAATTTGATGGATCGCCCCATCAAAGGGCTCCGGTCGCGCGGTGGCGCCGTCGTCCTGCCGGCACGGCGACAGAGGACTCAGAACGGGATGTCGTCATCCAGGTCGGTGGATGAAGGACCGCTGTCGCGGGCGGCAGCTGGGGCGCCGGCAGGCTCGCCGCCGTAGTCGCGGGAACCGCCTCCGCTTTCGGCGCGGCTGTCGAGCATCGTGAGTTCGCCGCGAAAGCGGCCGAGCACGACCTCCGTGGTGTAGCGCTCCTGCCCCGACTGGTCGGTCCACTTGCGCGTCTGCAACTGGCCTTCGAGATAGACCTTGGAGCCCTTGCGGAGGTAGTTCTGCGCGACCTCGGCGAGGCGCTCGTTGAAGATAACGACGCGGTGCCACTCGGTCCGCTCGCGCCGCTCGCCGGTCTGACGGTCCCGCCAGTTCTCGCTGGTGGCGACCGACATGTTGACGATGGGCCTGCCGTCCTGGGTCTGACGGGTTTCCGGGTCGCGTCCCAGGTTGCCGACCAAAATGACCTTGTTGACGCTACCCGCCATAACTGAACCTCCTCTGTACACGCAGGCTACCTCGGCGATTCTTAGCCCATAGCCAGAGTCGCCTCAAACCGGCCCCCACATACCGGCTATACATACCGGCGGCTCTCGCCTTCGCCGGGCGAAACTCCTATATTCCAGAGTCGATCCCCGAACCGTTTCGTCCGCGCCCATGGCCAAGACCATCAGCGTTCGCGGCGCCCGTGAGCACAATCTGAAGGGCGTCGACGTCGACCTGCCCCGCGACCGCCTGATCGTCGTCACCGGGCTGTCGGGCTCGGGCAAGTCCTCGCTCGCCTTCGACACGATCTATGCCGAGGGCCAGCGTCGCTACGTCGAGAGCCTCTCGGCCTACGCGCGGCAGTTCCTGGAGCTGATGCAGAAGCCCGACGTGGAGTCCATCGACGGGCTGTCGCCCGCGATCTCCATCGAGCAGAAGACCACGTCGCGAAATCCGCGCTCCACCGTGGGCACAGTCACCGAGATCCACGACTACCTGCGCCTGCTCTTCGCCCGCATCGGGGTGCCCTATTCGCCCGCGACCGGGCTCCCCATCGAGAGCCAGACCGTGAGCCAGATGGTCGACCGCATCCTGGCGATGGACGAGGGCACGCGACTCTACCTGCTCGCGCCGGTGATCCGCGGGCGCAAGGGCGAATACAGAAAGGACCTCGCCGAGCTGCTCAAGCGAGGCTTCACCAGGGTCAAGATCGACGGCGAGACTTACGACATCGATGCGGCACCGGCGCTGGACAAGAAGCGCAAGCACGACATCGAGGTGGTGGTGGACCGCGTGGTGGTCTCGCCCACGCTCGGTACCCGGCTCGCCGACAGCCTGGAGACCGGGCTCGGGCTCACCGACGGGCTGGTGGTCGCCGAGGATGCCGACAGCGGTGAGCGGACGGTCTTCTCGGCCAAGTTCGCCTGTCCGGTCTCGGGCTTCACCATCGAGGAGATCGAGCCCCGGCTCTTCTCCTTCAACAACCCCTTCGGCGCCTGCCCGAGCTGCGACGGCCTCGGCATCCGGCTCTATTTCGACGCCGAGCTGGTGGTGCCGGACCAGCGCCTCAGCCTTGCCCAGGGCGCCGTCGCCCCCTGGGCGGGCTCGTCCTCGCCATACTACCGGCAGACCCTGGAGTGCATCGCCGAGCACTACGGCGCGCGCATGACCGTGCCCTGGAGCGATCTGCCCGTGAAGGTGCGGCAAACGATCATCCACGGCTCTGGTGACGAACGGATCACCTTCACTTACGACGACGGCATCCGGCAGTACAGCACGACCAAGCCCTTCGAGGGCGTGGTGCCCAACCTGGACCGCCGCTGGCGCGAATCCGACAGTGCCTGGCTGCGCGACGAGCTCGGCAAGTTTCAGAGCACCGCCGCGTGCGAGAGCTGCAGCGGCCATCGGCTGAAGCCGGAGGCGCTCTGCGTCAAGGTGGGCGACCTGCACATCGGCGATGTCACGCAATTCTCGATCGCGGAAGCCGCGCGCTGGTTCGCAGCGCTGGACGACAGCCTGACGCCCAAGCAGCGCGAGATCGCCCGGCGCATCCTGAAGGAGATCAACGAGCGGCTGCAGTTTCTGGTCGATGTGGGGCTGGAATACCTCACGCTCTCCCGCACCGCCGGCACGCTCTCGGGCGGCGAGAGCCAGCGCATCCGCCTCGCCTCGCAGATCGGCTCCGGTCTCACCGGCGTGCTCTACGTGCTGGACGAGCCCTCAATCGGCCTGCACCAGCGCGATAACGCGCGCCTGCTCGGCACGCTGCGGAACCTGCGCGACCTCGGCAACACCGTGCTCGTGGTGGAACACGACGAGGACGCGATCAGGAGTGCGGACTACGTGGTGGACATGGGGCCGGGCGCCGGCGTCCACGGCGGCGAAATCGTGGCCGAGGGTGAACCAGCCGCCATCATCGCGAGCCGGGAGAGCTTGACCGGCCAGTACCTGAGCGGGGAAGAGGCGATCCCGGTGCCGGAGACCACGCGGCCCGGCAAGGAGGGTCAGACGGTCACAGTGCGCGGCGCGCGCGCCAACAACCTCGCGTCCATTGACGTCGCCTTCCGGCTCGGCACCTTCACCTGCGTCACCGGGGTCTCCGGCAGCGGCAAGTCCACGCTGATCGTCGACACGCTCTACCGTGCAGCCGCGCGGCGCATGTTTGCGGCCCGGGTGCAGCCCGGCGCGCACGACGGCATCGACGGGCTCGAGTTCCTCGACAAGGTGGTAGACATTGATCAGTCGCCCATCGGCCGCACGCCACGCTCCAATCCAGCCACCTACACCGGCGCCTTCGGACCGATCCGCGAGTGGTACGCGGGGCTGCCGGAGGCCAAGGCGCGGGGCTACAAGCCAGGGCGCTTCTCCTTCAACGTCAAGGGCGGACGCTGCGAGGCCTGCCAGGGCGACGGCCTGATCAAGATCGAGATGCACTTCCTGCCGGACATCTACGTCCAGTGCGAGGAGTGCAAGGGGCGGCGCTACAACCGCGAGACCCTGGAGATCCTCTACCGCAACCAGTCCATCGCGGACGTGCTGGCGATGACCGTGGACGACGCCACCGACTTCTTCAAGGCGGTGCCCGCGATCCGCAACAAGCTGGAGACCCTGCAGCGGGTGGGGCTCGGCTACATCCAGGTGGGCCAGCAGGCGACCACGCTCTCGGGCGGGGAGGCGCAGCGGGTCAAGCTCGCCAAGGAGCTTTCGCGCCGGGCTACCGGCAAGACCCTCTACATCCTGGATGAGCCCACCACGGGCCTTCACTTCCACGACGTGCGCAAGCTGTTGGAGGTGCTGCATGCGCTGGTGGAGAGCGGCAACACCGTGGTGGTCATTGAGCACAACTTGGAGGTGATCAAGACCGCCGACTGGATCGTCGATCTCGGGCCGGAGGGTGGCGACGGCGGCGGGCGGGTAGTCGCGGCCGGCACACCCGACGAGGTCGCCGCGGTGGAGGAGAGCTACACCGGGCAGTTCCTGCGCCGCGCGCTCGGCCCCGCCCCGGCCCGCCAGGCGCATCACGGAACGCGACGACCGCGGCGCACGCGGCGCAAGGTGGCCTGAATCCGGCGGCGGACCGCGGAGAGCGGACGGGTGGAAGAGCGCATCCGCATCATTGGCGGCGGCCTCGCCGGCTGCGAGGCAGCGTGGCAGATCGCGCGCCAGGGCGGGGCAGTCGAGCTGTGGGAGATGCGGCCGGTGCGCGCAACCGAGGCGCACGTCACCGACCGGCTCGCCGAGCTTGTGTGCTCCAACTCCTTCCGCTCCGACGATGCAGAGCGCAATGCGGTGGGCCTCCTGCACGAGGAGATGCGGCGCGCGGGCTCGCTGGTCATGGCCGCCGCCGACCGCCACAAGGTGCCGGCAGGGCAGGCGCTGGCGGTGGACCGCGCGGGCTTCGCCGACGCCATGCAGCAGGCGATCGAGGACGAGCCCGCCATCCGCGTGCGCCGCGCTGAAGCCCCGGGCCTGCCCGATGCAGCGGACGGCCTCGCCATCGTCGCCACCGGCCCGCTCACCGCGCCGGCGCTGAGCCAGGCGATCCTCGATGCGACCGGGGAGGATCACCTCGCCTTCTTCGACGCGCTCGCGCCCATCGTCCACCGCGACAGCATCGACTTCGAGAAGGCGTGGTTCCAGTCCCGCTACGACAAGGCGGGGCCGGGCGGCGACCGCGCCGCCTACATCAACTGCCCGCTGGACCCCGAAGGCTACGAGGCCTTCATCGACGCCCTGCTCGCTGCCGACACGATCCCCTTCAGGGACTGGGAGTGCGACACACCCTACTTCGAGGGCTGCCTGCCCATCGAGGTGATGGCGGCGCGCGGCCGCGACACGCTCCGTTTCGGCCCCATGAAGCCCGTGGGCCTCACCGATCCCGCCACCGGCGCTCGCCCCCATGCAGTGGTGCAGCTGCGGCAGGACAACGCGCATGGCACGCTCTTCAACATCGTGGGCTTCCAAACCAAGCTCACGCACGGTGCCCAGAAGCGGGTCTTCCGCCTGATCCCGGGGCTGGAGCAAGCCGGCCTCGCCAGGCTCGGCGGCATTCACCGCAACACCTTCATCAACAGCCCGGTGCTGCTGGACGCGGAGCTGCGCCTGCGCCGCGCGCCGCATCTGCGCTTCGCGGGCCAGATTACCGGGGTCGAGGGCTACGTCGAGAGCGCGGCGATCGGCCTGCTCGCCGGGCGCTTCGCCGCAGCGGAGGCCGCAGGCGCCACCGCCCCGCCTCCGCCGCCAACCACGGCGCTCGGCGCGCTGATTAGCCACATCACCGGCGGACACCTGGGGGCGGGAGGGACCTTCCAGCCGATGAATGTCAACTTCGGCCTGTTCCCGCCGCTCGCAGGCCGCGTGCCCAAGCGCGCGCGCAAGGCCGTGATGGTCGAACGCGCGCGCGCCGATCTCGGCCGCTGGCTGGGAGAGGGCCGCGCCGCGGCAGCCTGAGCAAAGGCGTCAGTAGCGACCCGACAGCGCGCCTGCCAACATCGTCGCCTGCTTGCGGAGCGGGCCGCAGGCCACGCGGGGGTCGCGCGGGTCCCACGCGGCGCGGCGCAGGCGCGCACGATAGAGATCGGCGAGGCGGGCGATCAGCAGCGCGGTGCGGCATTGCGGGGGCATCGCGCGCCGGGCCTGCCGCGCTGTAGCGAGCAGATCGGCGGCGCGGTCCGCAACCGGCTCGGCGACGACGGCGAACCGCTCGAAGCCCCGGCCCGCTCGCAGATCGTCGGTTGCAATCCCGGCCTTGGCGAGGAGAACGGCCGGGAGCGTGAGCCGGCCCTGCGCCGCCGCGTGCGGCGCTGCGCGCAGGGTGCCGATCAACGCCCAAGCGGTGCCGACCTGCCTCCCGGCCTCCATCGCCGGGCCGGAGTCGGCGCCGCAAGCCCGCACCATGAGCTCCGTCAGGCTGCCGCCGGTGGCGGCGGCATAGCGCTCCAGCACCGCTAGATCGGCCGGGCCCTCCTCCTCAAGATCGGCCTCCCGCGCCTCCAGCAGCGCGTCAAACGGGGCGCGGTCGAGCGCGCACGCACGGATCGCCTCCGCCAGGGGCACCGACACCTCGTGGTGCCGGGCAGGCTCGCCGGCATAGACTGCGTCGAGGACCTCGCGCCACCACTGCAGCCGGATGCGGCCCAGCATCGGCTCACTCACCGCCTCGGGAATGCGTGCGATCTCGTGGTTGAAGGCGATCAGCGCGAACAGCGCCTCACGGCGCGCGGCCGGCGCAAATACGGTGGAGAGGTAGCGGTCGTAGTCGGCCGCCCGCGCGAGCACGCCGACCGGCGAAAGCTGCGCGGCCATTCAGGCGCGACCCCGCCCCACCGCGCGTTTGCCAGGCGCCTCCCCTCCCCTGTACATGGACGCGCCGGAGGGATGCGAGGGAGCATGGCGACCGTTCACGTGATCGGCGCCGGCATGGCGGGGCTTTCCTGCGCCGTGGAGCTGGTGAAGGCGAGGCAGCGCGTTGTCCTCTGGGAGGCGGCGGCGCACGCGGGCGGCCGCTGCCGCTCGTTTCACGATGCCACCCTGGACCGGACCATCGACAATGGCAACCACTTGATCCTGGGCGCCAATCCCGCGGTGTTCGCTTATCTGGAGACCATCGGCGCGCGCGACGGGCTGGTGGGCCAGGCGCGCGCGGCCTTCCCCTTCGTCGACCTGCGCTCGGGCGAGCGCTGGACCGTGCGCCCCAACGCCGGGCCGCTGCCCTGGTGGATCATGGCGCCAGGGCAACGCGTGCCGGGCAGCCGCGCACGCCACTACCTGGCCGGGCTGGCCCTCGCCCGTTCGCGCGACGGCGACACCGCCGCAGAGCGGCTTCGCGGCACCGGGCCGCTGCTGGAGCGGCTGTGGGAGCCGCTGACCGTGGCCGTGCTCAACGCCTCGGTAGAGGAAGCGTCCGCACGCCTGCTCTGGCCGGTCGTGCGCCTCACCTTCGGCAAGGGCGAGGCGGCCTGCCGCGCCTATCTCACCCGCGACGGGCTCGGGCCCGATCTGGTGGAGCCGGGCGTGCGCTACGTTGAGCGGGGCGGAGGCCTGCTCCTCTACAACCGCCGGCTGCGCGCCATCGAGCACGACGGGCGCGCGGTGACGGCCCTCGATTTCGCCGGCGACGGCGACGACGCAGCGGCGTTTGCGCCGGGCGATGTCGCCGTGCTCGCGGTGACGCCGCAGGTCTGCGCGCAGCTTCTGCCCGAGATTCCGGCGCCTTTGGAGACCCGGCCCATCGTCAACGCGCACTTCCGCCTCGACCGGCCGGTGCCGATGCCGGGCGGCAGCGCGATCCTCGGCGTGGTAGGCGGCACGGCGCAGTGGATCTTCGCTCGCGGCGACATCGCCTCGGTCACCGTGAGCGCGGCGGGGATGCTGGCGGAGCGTCCTGCGGTGGAGATTGCCGAGATGCTGTGGACCGACGTTTCACAGGCGCTCGACTATCGGCCGCCTGCCATGCCTGCGGTGCGGATCGTGAAGGAGAAGCGCGCGACCTTCGCCCAGATCCCTGCTGCCCTGCCGCTGCGTCCGCCGGCCGAGACCCGCTTCCGCAACCTGTTCCTCGCCGGAGACTGGACCGCGACCGGGCTGCCCGCCACCATCGAAGGGGCGGTGCGTTCGGGCGTCACCGCGGCGCGGCACGCGCTGCGCGCGCTTACCGCGGCTTGAGAAGGGAGATCGCCCCGCCCGCCGACCCGATCATGGGCCGGCGGGCGAAGGCATTCGGTCTATCGCGTCAGTAGACGTTCTGCGCCGAGACCATGGAGTAAAGCATCGGGATCGAGAGCATCGTGTTGGTGCGCGACGCCAGCATAGCGTAGCGCGCGGACCGCGCCTTTCGATCCGCCTCCACCTCCACGATGCCGAGGGCCCGTTTCTGGTTCGGCCAGATGATGAGCCAGACGTTCAGCATCATGATGATGCCGAGCCACATCCCGATGCCGATCGCCGTGTGTCTCAGCACGTGCCCGTCGGTGGCGGCGCCCAGGATGCCGAAGGTGATGGCATCCGAGAAGTACTCGTTCATCAGCGCGAGCACGATGCCGGTCGCGACCGTGGCGAGCGCCGCCCAGCGGAACCAGAAGAGCGCGGCCGGCGCAATCACCTTGCCGATCGCGGGTTTCTGGTCGTCCGGGATCTTCGGCATGTTCGGGATCTGGACGAAGTTGAAGTACCAGAGCAGCCCGATCCACATCACGCCCGCGAGCACGTGGGTCCAGCGGAAGAAGAATGTCCACCAATGATAGTCGACCAATGGAATGTCCATCGCCTCGCCCCCTCGCTTAGCTTATGCCGTAGAGAATCGCGACGATGATCACGGTGAGCGCGACCCCCATGATCACGGTTTTCGTAAGCGATGTCAGCGGGTTGGTCATGTCTGGTGCCCCCCTGCAATTCCGAATCGCAAGTCTCTAGCATAGTGCGTGAACGGGCGGTTGCAATTATCGGGGGCAAATTGTGCTGCCCAATTGGTGCTCGGCGTGCTGGCTGGACACCGAACAGTGTGGCAACCTGTTGATTTATCACGTATTCGATAGATTGATCGTTCGACACCGAACCATAGGCTTGAAGCCATGACGGACATGAGACGTTTCATCGAACGCATTCCGAAAGCGGAGCTGCACGTTCACGTGGAGGGGACGCTGGAGCCCGAGATGAAGTTCGAGCTCGGCCGGCGCAATGCCGTCGCGCTGCCTTACCGATCGGTGGAGGAGATGAGGGCGGCCTACGATTTCGACGATCTGCCGTCCTTCCTCAAGATGTACTACGAGGGCATGAGCGTCCTGGTGACGGAGCAGGACTTCTACGATCTCACCACCGCCTACCTGACAAAGGCGCACTCCCAGAACGTGCTCTATGCCGAGATGTTCTTCGACCCCCAGGCGCACGCCGTGCGCGGCATCGACTACGACACCGTGATTCGCGGAATCCACCGGGCGCAGGAAGATGCCGAGGACAGACTCGGCATTCGCACCCAACTCATCATGTGCTTCCTGCGGGACATGAGCGCCGACTCCGCGATGGCGACGCTGGAACAGTCCCTGCCGTACCAGGATTGGATCGTCGGCGTCGGTCTGGACTCCGACGAGAAGGGCAATCCGCCGATCAAGTTCAAGGCCGTGTTCGACCGGGCGCGCGCCGAAGGCTACCGGCTGACCATGCACTGCGACGTGGACCAGGAGAACTCGACCACGCACATCTGGCAGACCCTCGACGACATTGGGGTCGACAGGATCGACCACGGCGTCAATTCGCTGGAGGACGAGGCGCTGTGCGATGAGATCTTGCGCAGGGGTCTGGCGCTCACGGTCTGCCCGATCTCCAACAAGTGCATCACCGGCAGCCTCAAGGCGCTCGAGGTGCGGCGCATGTTGGAGAAGGGCATGCGGGCGACCGTAAACTCCGACGATCCCGCATACTTCCTGGGGTACGTGCAGGAGAACCTGGTTGCGACCCAGGCTGAGGCCGATCTGAGCCGGGATCAGGTCGTTCGGCTCACCGCCAACGCCTTCGAGGCAAGCTGGCTGCCGGCGGAGGAGCAGCGAGCCCTTCTCAGCCGATTGGAGGATTATGCGGCGTCAGAGGCGAGAGCTTCGCCATGACCCATTCGGATCGGGCGCTCGCCACCCGCTTCCTCGATGTGATCGAGCATGACATCGTTCCGCTGACGCGGGCGGGCGTGGCGCGCGGCGACAAGGTATTCGGCGGCGCGATCCTCCGCAAGTCGGACCTCGCGCTCGTCATCGCCGCAACCAACCGCGAGACCGAGAACCCGCTCTACCACGGCGAAATCTCCACCCTGAACGCGTTCTTCGCGCTGCCCGGTGAGGCGCGTCCTGCGCCCGAGGACTGCCTGTTCCTGTCCACGCACGAGCCCTGCTCGTTGTGCCTCTCGGCAATCACCTGGGCCGGGTTCGACAACTTCCACTACCTCTTCGGCTATGTGGACACCCGGGACGCCTTCAACATTCCCCATGACCTGCGGATCCTGAGCGAGGTGTTCCGCATCGAGAACGGGGAATACGCCCGAGAAAATGCGTTCTGGCGAAGCCGGTCCGTCGAGGATCTGGTCGGCAGCGAGAGCGGAGATCTAAGGGAGCGGATCGGCCGCCTCGGGGCGGTTTACGACGATCTCTCCGCCGTGTACCAGGCGTCGAAGGACGACAGCGACATCCCGCTGAGCTGAAAGAGAAGGCGATCAGACAGTCCGCGCAGGCAGAAGCGCGGCGGCGACGCGTCGTTCCTCGGCCATGAGCACGTTGTAGGTGCGGCAGGCGGCGCCGGTGTCCATGCTCTCAATGGAAAGGCCGCGTGCGCCGAGTGCCGAGCGCAACGCTGCCGGCGCCATCTCGAAGGTGGCGCCGCTGCCGATCAGCAGAATCTCGATCGGGGGCTCGGCGGAGAACACCGCGTCGAGCGTCTCGATCGCGGCGGACGCAATGGCCGATACCGCCCAGGTAGCCACGCCCTCCGGCCAAACGATGACCGGGCCCGGATATCGCTCGCCGCTGATCCTGAAGCCGTCGTCGCCGTAGCTCTCGATGATCTGCCGGCCTTCGGGGACGAGCGGCGTGATATCCACAGTGCGCTCTTAGCGCTTGCCGCGCTTGCGTCGCCGGCGCTTGCGCTCCCGTGACGAGCTTGCGCGGCGCTGCCTGCGCGAGCCGGTGGGCTCGGGCTCGGGCTCGTCGCCGCCCTCGTCGGCCAGCGCAGCCTCTGCCGCGTCGGCGGCCCTGGCGATGTCGGCCACGCTCGCCACCGGCGTTTCCGGCTCCGGCAGGGCGGCCTCGGGCTCGGCGGCGAACCGGGCAGGCGGCAGGTCCTCTTCGAGGGCGGCGGTTCGCTCGGCCTGGCCGACGGTTTTCTTCTGGCCGCCCCGCTGCGGCTGCACGTAGAGCAGCAGCGCGCCCGCGATGAAGATCGACGAGTAGGTGCCGACGATCACGCCCCAGATCATCGCGAAGCTGAAATCGCGGATGACGGCACCGCCGAAGATGAGCAGCGCGAGCAGGGCGAGCATTGTCGTCGCCGAGGTGATGACGGTGCGTGCGAGAGTCTCGTTGACGCTCCGGTTGAGCAGATCGAGAAGCGGCAACGTCTTGTATTTTCGCAGATTCTCGCGCACGCGGTCGTACACGACCACGGTATCGTTCATCGAATAGCCGACGATGAGCAGAATCGCGGCGACAATGGGCAAATTGAATTCCAGCCCGAGCGCCGCAAAGATTCCGAGGGAAAGCAGCACGTCGTGAAGCAGCGCGATCACCGCGCCGATGGCGAAGGGCAGCTCGAACCGGAACCAGATATAGACCAGCATCAGGAAGACCGAGACCACCACCGCGATGATGCCGGCCTGGATCAGCTCGCCGCCGACCTTGGGCCCCACCGTCTCGACCCGGCGGTAGCTCAGCGTATCGCTGTAGTTTGCGCTCAAGGCCTCGCGCACTGCGGTGACGGCGACCTGCTGGGCGCCCGCATCGCCCGGCTGGCGCTCGATGCGGATGAGGACTTCGTTGGGCGAGCCGAACTCCTGCAGCGCGATCTCGCCGAGGCCGAGGCCGGTAAGCGCGCTCCGCATCTGCCCGATGTCGGCCTCCCGCTCGGTGCCCACCTCGATCAGGATGCCGCCGGCGAAATCGATCCCGAAGTTGAGCCCGCGACCCAGCAGGACCGCGACCGAGAGCACCGCCAGCGTGATCGAAACGATGAAGAACGTGCGGCGCAGCCGCAGGAACGGCACCTTCGTGTTGTCGGGGATGAGTCGGAAACGCCACATGACGCGAACCTAGAGCGGCAGCGCTGCGGGCCGCCGCTGGCGCAGCCAAGCGACCAGGATGATCCGGCTCACCAGCATGGCGGTGAACATGGAGGTGGCGATCCCGATTCCGAGCGTGACGGCGAAGCCCTTCACCGGCCCAGTGCCGATGATGAAGAGGATGATGGCGGCGATCAGCGTCGTCAGGTTGGAGTCGATGATCGTGGTGAAGGCACGGCGATAGCCGGCCTCCATGGCCGAGAACGGCGCCCGGCCGGCTTTCGCCTCCTCTCGTATTCGCTCGAAGATCAGCACGTTGGCGTCCACCGCCATGCCGATGGTGAGCACGATTCCGGCAATGCCGGGCAGCGTGAGTGTCGCCTGGAGCAGCGACAGCACGCCCAGCATGATGATCAGGTTGAGAATCAGCGCGAGATCCGCGACCAGCCCGAACAGGCCGTAGTAGAGCGCCATGAACAGGATCACCGCCGCCAGCCCGATAATGCAGGCGATCTTGCCGGCCTCGATGGAATCGGCGCCGAGATCGGGCCCGACCGTGCGCTCCTCCAGAATCTTCATCGGCGCGGGCAGCGCGCCGGCACGCAGCAGCAGCGAAAGGTCGTTGGCCTCCTCGACCGTGAAGTTGCCGGTGATCTGCCCGTTGCCGCCGACGATCGGCTCGCGGATCACCGGCGCGCTGATGACCCGGCCGTCGAGCACGATGGCGAAGGGCCTGCCGACGTTCTCGGTGGTCACGTCGCCGAACTTCCGCGCACCGGTGGAATCGAAGCGGAAGCTCACCGCCCACTGTCCGGTCTGGTCGCGCGTGGTCGCCGCATCGACCAGCGAATCGCCGCTCACCATGACCCGCTTGCGGATGACGTAGAAGATCTCCTCGCCCTCCGCATCGAGTTCGTCGCCGGGCAGCCGCTGCGAGCCCAGCGGCACGCGGCCCGAGCGCCGGTCCTCCGCGGTCACGTTCTCGTCCAGCAGGTGGAAGGTGAGCTTCGCGGTCCTGCCCAGCAGGCGCTTGATGCGCTCGGGGTCGTCCACGCCGGGCAGCTGGACGAGGATGCGGTCCTCGCCCTGGCGCTGGATGGTGGGCTCCCGCACGCCGGTCTCGTCGATGCGGCGGCGGATGATCTCGATGGACTGGTTTACCGCCGCGAGGCGGCGGCCCTCCACCGCCTCCTCGGTGAGCACGATCTGGAAGGCCCCGCCGGAATCGCTGTCGATCTCGGCCTCGGGGTCGAGATCCTCCACCGCCTCCTCCGCCACGTCGATCTGGGCGGGATCGATGAGCTGGAAGACGACGCGGTCCCGCGCGGCCTTCAGCCCGGTGTACTTGATGCCGTTGCGCCTGAGCGCCACGCGCGCGTCATCGACCAGAGTCGTGATCCGCTCGCGCAGGATGTCGGCAACCTGAACCTCGAGCAGAAGGTGAGAGCCGCCCTGGAGATCAAGGCCGAGGTTGACCTGGCTCGACGGTAGCCACGCGGGATAGCTCTCGAGCGAGACGCGGCTGAACAGGTTGGGCACGGCGAAGACGATCGCCGCGGCGATGATTACCGCGACGACGGCGACTTGCCAGAGACGGGTACGGAGCATCGGCTATGCGGGAGAGGAACGGCCCGATCAGCGCCTGCGCCTTCTCCGCCTGTCGTCCTCCTCCTCTTCGTCCTCGTCTTCCTCGTCGAGGTCCTCGTAGTCCTCGTCGTCGTCTTCGTCCTCGACCTCGTCCTCGTCCTCGTCCTCGAGGGTCTCGTCCTCGCGCTCGTCCTCTTCGTCCTCGTCGTCATCGTCTTCTTCGTACTGTTCATGGCGCGGCATGATCTGCGAGATCATGTTGCGCATGATCCGGACCCTGACGTCGGGCGCGATCTCCACGAGTATGCTGTCGCCGCGGCCGACCTTGATGACGTTCCCGACCAGACCGCCATTGGTCACGATGTCATCGCCCCGGTTCACGTTATGCAGCATCTCGCGGTGGGCCTTCTGCTTTCTCTGCTGAGGACGAATCAGCAGGAAGTAGAACACCACAAAGATCAGGATGAGCGGCAGGATCGACATCAGCATGTCGCCGCCGCCGGCCTCGCCGCCGCCCTCGCCGCCCTGTTGCATGGGCGGACAGCCGGCCAACACGATCAAGGCGAGCCCGAGCGCGCCCGTCTTGGCGAGCGCACTCACCAACTTCCTCGGAACCATGGATTCGTACTCCTGGCCAGAAAAGCGCCCGAAACATAGGCGCAAATCCATGTGCGGGCAACGCATATGCCAAGCGGATCGCGGCTTCGTTACAATTGTTGCCGGTCGCGGTCCTGCATTATTCCTCTCCGCCTGAGCCCGGCGCGAAATGCGAAGCAGGAAGGCACGCGATTCTGGCGACAATTGCTGGAATCGAGGCGATATGCGAGCGTCCCAAGGACGAGGCACGAGCGGGCGGCGGCAACGGACGAGGCGCGCAGTGGGCATAGCCGTGACGGAACCCGTGAGGGCTGGGCTGGGCGCGGTGGTGACCGGCTTCGACCTCGAGTCACCCGAGCCGGAGGCAGAGGAGGCGCTCCGCCGCGCCTTTCGGGCAAGCCCGATGCTCTGCATCCGCAGTGGCGGGGCGACGCCCGAATCGTTCCTGCGCCTCGCCCGCATCTTCGGCACGCCCCAGCGGGAGCTGATGGGCGTCCTGCGCGACACCGCGTACCCTGAGATTTCGCTGATCGAGCGCCGACAGGGGATCAGCATGGCCACCGGCAAGGCGGCGACCTTCGGCAGCCAGTGGCACACCGACGATTCGTACATGGCCGTGCCGTGCGCGGTGACAATGCTCTACGGCGAGGTCGTGCCGCCAAAGGGCGGCGATACGTCGTTCACCAACATGCACCTGGCCTACGAGGCATTGCCCGACGAGACCAGGATGCGGATCTCAAGACTGAAGGCCGTGCACACCTACCAGTCCCGGCGCAACGCGTCTCCGGTGCCGGAGCGCACGCCCGAGGAGGAAGCACGCACGCCGCCGGTGACGCATCCGCTGGTGCGCACGCACCCGGAGACGGGCCGCAAGGCGCTCTACATCAACCCCAACCGGATCGACCGGATCGCGGACCTGCCGCTCGCGGACAGCGACTCCCTCCTCGACGCGCTGATCGCGCACGCGACGCAGCCGGCGTTCGTCCATGTCCACGCGTGGCAACCGGACGACATCGTGGTCTGGGACAATCGCTGCACGATGCACAAGGCCTCGCCGCACGAGAGCGACCACCCGCGCCGCCTGCTCCGCATCCTCATCGAGGGCACGGTGCCGGTTTAGACATCGCCTGCCAACAGTCGCGCTAGTCGGCGCGATGCGGCACACTGGCGCCCAATCTGGATTTTCGAACCGGGGAGACCACTGATGACACGGGTCACGGAAGCGACGCCCGACGGCGTCGTGAGATTGGAGAACCGCTTTGCCGACGGTGCCGCCTTCGTCGAGGGCGCCTACGTGCCGATCGCCGAGGCGCGGATACCGATCCTGGATTGGGGCTTCACCCGCTCCGACGTCACCTACGATGTGGTCCACGTCTGGGGCGGCAAGTTCTTCCGCCTCGACCACCATCTCGACCGCTTCGAGAAGAGCCTCGCCAGCGTCCGCATGACTGTGCCCCACAATCGTGGCGAGATCGTCGCTATCCTGATGCGGCTCATGCGCCTCAGCCAGCTGCGCGACGCCTACGTGGAGGTGCTCTGCACCCGCGGGATGCCGCCCAAGGGCACCCGCGATCCCAGAGCCTGCGAGAACCGCTTCATCGCCTTCGTCATCCCCTTCGTCTGGATCGCGGATGAGGAGATGCGCGCGCGCGGCATCAACCTGCATCTGAGCTCCTACCTGCGGATTCCGCCCGGCTCGGTGGACCCCACCGCAAAGAACTTCCATTGGGGCGACATGATCCGCGCGCTGTTCGAGAGCTACGAGCGGGGCTGCGACATGCCAGTGGTGGTGGACCTCGACGGCAATATCGCCGAGGGGCCGGGCTTTAACGTCTTCGCCGTGAAGGGCGGCACCGCAACCACGCCGGGCGGCACCTGCCTTGAGGGCATCACGCGGCGGACCGCGCTCGACCTGCTCGGTGAGCTGAACGTGAAGGGCGAGGTCGGCACGGTCTCTCCGGACGATCTGCGCGGTGCCGACGAGGTCTTCGTCACCAGCACGGCGGGAGGGATTCTGCCGGTCACGAAGATCGACCATGAGCCCGTGGGCGACGGCGCCACCGGCCCGGTGACCGAACGGCTGCGCGACCTCTACTGGGTCCGGCACGAGGACGACCGCGAAGCCACCCCCATCGATTACGAGGGCTGAGCCGCCGGCGCACGCGCCTCAAGCTTTACGGTAGCGGCTGGCCGCGGCGAGTTCGCGCGCCATGATGATCGGCGGCATTCCGGGGCCGAAGCGGGTCGGCACCGGCCCTGAGGCCAAGGCCGCGCTGCTGCGGGGCGCGGCGATGGTTGGCGATATCGTCGGCACCACCCTCGGCCCCGGCGGGCGCGCGGTGCTGATCGAACGCCGTCACGCCCAGCCCTGGGTCTCGACGGATGGCTACACCATCGCGCGTCACATCGACCTCGAAGACCGCTTCGAGGACATCGGCGGGCGTCTGATCCGCCACGTAGGCTCGAAGGTGACCGACGAGGTGGGCGACGGCTCGACCACCGCGATGGTGCTCGCAGCCGCGCTGATGGAGGAGGGTCACCGCGCCACCACGGCGGGCGCCGACCCCATGAGCGTCATGCGCGGGATCGAGCGCGGGCTAGGCGCGGTCATGGCGGCGCTCGATGCGCAGTCCCGTCCCCTGCCCGCGCGCGGCGGGCTGGAGCGCGTGGCCCGGCTTGCGTCTGGCGGCGACGAGGAGACCGCGCGCCACCTCGCGGACGCCATCACGCAGGTCGGCCCCGACGGCGTCGTCACCATCGAGGAGGCCAAGGGCATCGAGACCGAGCTTTCGGTGCACGAGGGCATGAGCTTCGACAAGGGGTACGTGTCGCCGGCCTTCGTGACCGACCAGGACGACATGACGGTGATGCTGGAGGACGCCTACGTGCTGATGCACGAGGGTGTCATCTCCAGCGTGGACGCCATCGTGCCCGCGCTCCGCGCCTTCGCGAAGTCCTCGCACGCGCTGCTCATCGTCGCCGAAGACGTAGTGGGCGAGGCGCTGGCGACGCTGATCCTGAACAAGCGCGAGGGCGGACTCCGCGTCGTCGCGGTCAAGGCGCCGGGCTTTGGGCGCTGGCGCAAGCCGATGCTGGAGGACATCGCGGTGGCGACCGATGGCCAGATCGTCACCGACGAGCTGGGCAACAAGCTGGAGAACTTGAAGCCCGCGATGATGGGCGCGGCGAAGCGGGTGCACGTGACCCGCGACCGCACCACCATCGTGGAAGGCGCCGGCGATGCCCAGGAGATCGCGCATCGCTGCGACATGCTGCGGCGCGAGGCCGCGGCCGAGAAGTACCTGAGCTTCGACCGGGAGAAGCTGCAAGAGCGCCTCGCCCGGCTTGCCGCCGGCATCGCCCACCTGCGCCTGGGCGGGGCGACCGAGACGGAACTACGCGCCCGCAAGGAACACGCCACCGATGCGCTAAACGCGGCGCGCGCTGCGGCGGCCGAGGGCGTGGTGCCCGGCGGCGGCGTGGCTCTGGTGCAGGCATCGCGCGCGCTCGGGCCGGTCCGCGCCGGATGCTCCGGCGACGAGGCTATGGGCGTGACAGCGCTGGGCTCCGCGCTGAAGGCTCCGATGCGGCGGATCGTCGAGAACGCTGGCGGTGAAGGCTCCTACGCCGTCGCCCGCGCGCTGGCGCAGGACAACCCGCGCTGGGGCTTCGACGCCGCCGAAGGGCGCTTCCGCGACCTCCCCCGCGCCGGGATCGTCGACCCAACGAAGGTGGTTCGCATGGCGCTCCGCACCGCGGTCCCCGCCGCCGCCCGCGCCATCGCAGCGGAAGCGGTGGTCGCCGGCTTCCCCCGCCCGACGGAACCGGACACCCAGGCGCTACCGGAGGACGCCCTGCCGGGGGCGCAGAGCGGGGGGTAGCCCGGACCATGGTGCGGTGCACAGCACGCCGCACGCACAGCATGATCGCGCCATGTTGCGCGAACGCGAACAGGCCGCGGCAAACGAAGGTGGGGAAGGGGAACCCGCCCTCCGCGAGGTGCTGCTGCCGTTAGAGTTCGCGGTCGCCGCCGGCGTTGCTGGAGACGGCGGGCGCCTGTCTCGCTGCGTCCCGGCTTATCCCGGTTCATCCCAGTTTATCCCGGCTTGTCCCGGTTCATCCCGGGCTATCCCGGCTTCCGCGCGAACGAGGCCGGCGGCGTCGCGCCTCGGTCATGCGGTTCAGCACTCCCGAGCAAGCGCCCGCGCAGGATGCGCGGCACCGCGATAGAGCACCTTTGCCTGCACCTCGACCTTGCGCCGCCATGCCGCCCGCACCGCCGGGCTCATCTCCTGGGCCGGGCGCGGGTCGACATCGAAGTTGCGGAAGCGATCGACGCCCCGGACCAGCATCGCGGATTCGCGCGGCTCATGCTGCCAGGCGTGCGTGGGTACGTATTCTATGAGGAAGACGATGCGCCGGTCGTCGCCCCGGTTGGGGTCGGAGGAATGGCAGATCGCGTTGTTGAAGAGGACCGCCTCGCCCGCCGCCATCGGCAGCGAGACCGCGGCGCTCTCGTCGAGGGGCGCGTCGATCTGCTGTTCGCGGGTGAGCAGGCTGTCGGTTCCGAAATTCTCACGGTGCGGCAGCAGCGCCCCGCGATGGGAGCCTGGGATCACACGCAGGCACCCGGCACCCTCGCCGCAGTCGGAGAGCGCAAGCGCGGCGATCACCACGATCGGCTTGATGTCGCAGTAGGCGGTGTCCTGATGCCAGCCGGCGAAGGTCCTGCCGTCCGCCTCCTTGAGCCTGAGCGAGACGCCCCAGACCAGAAGGTTGGGGCCCAGCAGGTCTTCCATCGGGTCGAGCAGGCCGGGGTGGCGGGTGAACGCGTCGATCCACGGGCAGAGCAACGAGGCGCCCTGGTCGAGCATATGGCGCTCGTCCGGCCAGTGCCGCTCGAAGCGCTCCAGCTCCGCGCGGTAGTGCTGCGCTTCGCCCGCGCTCATGACGCGGATTGGCGCGCAATAGCCTGCTTCGTGGAACCCGCGCCGCTCCGCCTCGCTCAACCGTTTCGGCATCCAACCGCCCGCCGCACCGTCACCTGCGCGCACTCATAGCAGGTTTCGCCCCGGCGAGTGAGGCGCTCGGCGGTTATGGTCGCGACTTGAGGAGCAGCGAACCGGCTAATTAAAGCCGCAGTCTTCCACGGTGGCGATCAAAGCCGACCAGACGCCGTCCCGCTCCCCGTAGCAACCCCGGCGCCACTCGCCCTGGTGGACGTCGCCATCGGCAAACGTCGCAGTGCCGAAGCCGTGCGGCCGGTCGTCGCGCCAGCCGCCCTCGTAGCGGTGGCCGGCAGCCCAGGTGTAGATGCCGATCCCGTGCCTCTTGCCTTCCTGCCATTCGCCTTCGTAGCGGGCGGCATCGCTGCGCAGCAGGGTCCCGGAGCCGTGCTGCTTGCCGGCCACCATGTTGCCTTCGTAAACGTGCCTGCCGAAGCGGGTATGCCAGATGAGCCGTCCCTCGCCCGAGGCCTTGCCGTCCACACAGTCCCCCCACCAGATGAACGGCTCATAACCGCGCTGGCCATCGTTCCACACGTGGCAAGGCTGGTTTTGGGTGACAGACCAGTTGGGGCCAACGGGCCGGAGACCTGCTGCGGCCCCGGTCTCCCTCAACAGCGGCGCGTAGATGAAGGCCTCGTCGCCGTCCCCGCGCAGGTCTACCCGCATCCAGTCGCGCCCCAGCACGGCGCCGGTCACGCGCACGGTCGCTCCTTCGTGCAGGACGACGCGCACGTCATACTCTGTGCTGGGGCCGGCCCGCACGTTTGCCGTCTTGACCACCTCCATCACCCGGTTGAAGGGATCGACTACGTAAGCGTTGGCAGAGTCAACGGTGTAGGCGCTGGTCGAATCCACGGTCCAGACGATAGCCGCGGCAAACGCCATGGCCAGTGTCGCGATGGCCCTCATATCTCCCCCCGAGCGCGCCTTGTTGAGTTGGCGCTTTCTTTGCCCGCACCCTGCGTTGGGCTTGTGCCCATTTATTGGCAGATCATAGTACGGTTCGCGCACCGACCCCACCCCTCACAAGCGCGCGCTTAAGGCGATGACGGCTCCGCTGGCGCGGGCCTTGCGCCGGCCCGCCGCCCGTTGTCAGGATGCGCACGCGGGCAGGCAATAAGCGCGGGGGGGGGGGGGCGGGTGAGCCAGTATCAGGTCTCGATCGACATCGGCGGGACCTTCACCGATTGCGTGGTCTCGGACGGCGCGCGGCGCGCGGTGGTCAAGGCGCCGTCGACGCCGCCCGCGTTCGAGCGGGGCTTCATGGACGCGCTGACGCTCGCCGCCCGCGCTTTCGACCGCGAACTCAAGGAGTTCCTCTCCCGGACCCGGCGCATCGTGCACGGCACCACCGTCGCCACCAACGCGCTGGTGGAGGGTCGCACCGGTGCGGTCGGGCTGATCTGCACCGCCGGCCACCCGGACGTGCTGACGCTGCGAGAGGCGCCGCGCAAGCGCGCCTTCGACTGGCGCCTCGACTATCCCCGGCCCTTCGTCCCCCGCAACCGCACCTTCGAGGTGCGCGGGCGGATCGACGCGCGCGGCAACGAGATCGCCCCGCTCGTCGAGGACGACGTGCGTGCGGCGGTGGCGCATTTCAGACGCTGCCCGGTGGATGCCGTCGCCGTCAGCCTGCTCTGGTCCGTGGTGGAGCCTGCGCACGAGCGCCGCGTGGGCGAGATCGTGGGCGAGCTCTGGCCCGAGGTGCCGGTGACCCTCAGCCACGCGCTCAACCCGATCCCGCGCGAGTACCGCCGCACCATCGCGAGCGCCATCGACGCCTCGCTGCACGGCATCGTGCCCGCCTACCTCGGCCGGCTGGAAGGCGCGGTGCGCGATGCGGGTTTCGGGGGCTCCCTGCTGGTCGCCAACTGCCAGGGCGGCATGATGACGGTGGACGAGATCGCCGCGCGGCCCATCCATGCGGTGATGAGCGGGCCGACACTGGCTCCCATCGCCGCGCTCGCGCTTTCGGACGAGCCCGACATCGTCGTGATCGACATGGGCGGCACGACCTTCGACGTCTCCGCCATCCGCGCCGGCGCGCTGATCCGCACCACCGAGGCGCCGATCGTGGACGACCTGCTGGGGCTGCCGAAGATCGACGTGCGTTCGGTGGGCGCGGGCGGCGGCAGCATCGCCTGGGTGGATTCCGGCGGGCTGTTGCGGGTGGGGCCGGTGAGCGCCGGCGCCGATCCTGGCCCTGCGGCCTACGGGCGGGGCGGCACGCGGCCCACCGTGACCGACGCCAACCTGGTGCTGGGTCTGCTCGACCCCGATTACTTCCTGGGCGGGCGGCTGCCGCTCGATGTTCAGGCCGCGCACCACGCGGTCGCCACCGTGGCCGATGCGCTCGGGCTGGAGGTGGCGGAGGCGGCCTACGCGATCCACGTCACCAGCAACGAGAACATGATCGCCGCGATCGAGGACATCACCGTCAACGAAGGCATCGACCCGCGCGAGAGTTTTCTGGTGGCGGGCGGGGGTGCCACCGCGTGCCACATCGGCGAGATGGCGCTGGCCTTGGGGATCGAGCGCTTCATGGTGCCGGGCGTGGCGGCGGGCCTGAGCGCCTTCGGCGGTCTGGTCACGGATATCAGGGGCGAGGAGACCGCGACGCTGCACACCAGCAACCGCCACTTTGCGCTCGACGCGGTCAACCGCACGCTCGCGGCGCTCTACGACCGGGCGCAGCGCTTCCTGGAGCGCGCCGGCGTGCCGGAGGCGGAACGCCGCTACGAGTACGCCTTCCAGGCCCGTTACAAGTACCAGTCCTGGGAGATCGAGGCGCCCTTCGTGCCGGCGGATGGGGCGCTTGGCGCAGACGACGTGCCGGCGCTCTCGGACGCGTTCCACGCCATGCACGAGCGCATCCACACCATCCGAGAAGACGACGGCGAGGTCGAGTTCACCACCTGGACCGTGCGCGCCATCGGCACTGGGAGCGGCGCCGTCGCAGAGGGAGAGGCAACCACGTACGCCGGCGGACAACTGAGAGAGCGAGGCACACGCAGCGTCTACCTCGGCGAAGAGCGGGCCTTCCGCGCGCTTCCCGCCTACGACGGCAACGCTCCGCCTGCGGGCGCCGAGGTTGCGGGCCCTGCCCTGATCGACGGCGACACAACCACCATCCTGCTGCTCGCCGGCCAGCGAGCGCGCACCGACGCGGGCGGCAACTTCCACATCGACACTGGCGGCGATTGAGGGCACCGGCATGACAGAGACGGACGCCCGTTTCGACCCGCTGCTGATGGCGGTGCTCTCGCGCCGGCTGGAAGCGATCATCCGCGAGATGAGCAACACGGTGATGCGCGCGTCGCGCTCGGCGGTCATCACCAACGCCCGCGACATGTCCTGCGGCATCCTGACCTACGACCATCGGCTCATCTGCGTCGAGGAGGCGATGCCCATCCACGTTAGCGCGCTCGAGCTCACGACCCGGCCGATCACCGAGCTCTTCGACGACGTGAAGGAGGGCGACGCCTACTTCAACAACAGCCCCTATCACGGGGTGACACACCACGCGGACATGACGCTCTGCGTGCCGGTCTTTGCGGACGGCGAGCCGCTCTTCTGGGTGCTGTCGCGCTCGCATCACGCGGACGTGGGAGCGCCGGAGCCCACCACCTACCTGCCCTACGCCGCGACGCTCTACCAGGAGGGCGTGCACTTCCCCTGCGTGCGGATCCAGGAAGGACGGGAGGACAAGGCGGACATCGTGCGTATCGGGCTGCAGAAGATCCGCGCGCCGCACGTCTGGTACGGCGATTACCGCGCGCAGGTCGGCGCCTGCCGGATCGGCGAGCGCAGACTCAAGGCGCTGGTCGAACACTACGGCATCGAGACCGTGCGCGCCTTCGTCGAGGCCTGGATGGATTACGGCGCGCGCCGGGCGGCGGCGGCGATCCGCGAACTCCCCGCCGGCACCTGGCGCTACACCTGCAGCCACGACCCGATCCCCGGCGTGGCGGAAGAGGGCATCCCGATCACCGCCAAGGTCACTGTCGAGCCCGAGGAAGGCTTCATCACCGTGGACCTCCGCGACAATCCGGACTGCGTGCCGGGCGGGGTCAATCTCTCGGAAGCCTGCGCCGCGGGCTCCTGCCGGATCGGCGTCTTCTACAACCTCGACCCCACGATCCCGCACAACGAGGGCAGCGCGAGCCGGATCAGGGTGCTGCTCAGGGACGGCTGCGTGGTGGGGCGGCCGACCTTCCCGGCGGGCACCTCGGTCGCCACCACCAACGTCAACGACCGCCTCATCAACGCCGTGCAGTGCTGCTTCGCGCAGATGGGCGCGCCCCACGGTCTGGCGGAAGGCGGCGGCAACATGTCCGCCGGCCTCGGCGTGGTCTCAGGGACGGACGATCGGGACGGCGAGGCGGTGCCCTACGTGAACCAGTTCTGCGTCGGCCTCTCCGGAGGCCCCGGCACCCACGGGCACGACGGCTGGCTCACCTACGAGGCGCCGGACGGCGGCGGCGTGCTGGTGATCGATTCGATCGAGATCGACGAGGCGCAGTATCCGATCCTGATGGAGGAGCGTCGCATCGCCCGCGACACCATGGGCGCGGGCCGCTGGAATGGGGCACCGGCAACCCAGGGCGCCTACCGCTCGCTCGCAGGCCCGGTCTCGGTGTTCTACTGCAGCGACGGCGATCTCAACCCGGCCCAGGGTGTGCTCGGCGGCGCGGCGGGCGCGCCCTCGCTCAACCGCAAGCGGGAGGCGGACGGCGCTTCGCGCACCCTCCCCTCGTTCCACGAAGAGCGCCTCGCGCCGGGCGAGGCGATGCACTACCGGACCGTCGCCGGCGGCGGCTACGGCGAACCGGCCGAACGGGACCCTGCCGCGGTCGCCGAGGATGTCGCCCGCGGCTGGCTCAGCGTCGAGCGCGCGGTGAGCGTCTACAGGGTCGCCCTGGTCCGCGCCGCCAACGGCATCGACATCGTCGTGGACGAGGAGCGCACCCGCCTGCTCCGCGCCTAGACTTGAGAACGGTCGCGCGGGGTGCCGGCCGACGCGGTTTCTGCCAAGATGCGCGCCCGCGCGATCCCGCGCCGAAGCGGGCGGCGAAAAAGCCACAGGGACGAAACATGTACGGGCGCGACGTCTTCATGGAGAGCCTGCTGGCGCACGGGGTCCAGCACTTGTTCGGCAACCCCGGCACCACCGAGAGCCCGCTGATCGACAGCCTGGCGCGCTACCAGGGGATCGACTACGTGCTCGCGCTGCACGAGGGCGTCGCCATCGGGGCCGCGAGCTACTACGCCCAGGCCTGCGGCCGGGCCGGGGTGGTGAACCTGCACGTGGCACCCGGCCTCGGCAACGCCATCGGCATGATTTTTGGGGCGCTCCGCACCAACTCGCCGATGGTCGTCACCGCCGGCCAGCAGGACACGCGGCTCCGCCTGCGCGACCCCATCCTGGGCCACGACCTGGTGGCCATGGCGGCGCCGGTGGTGAAGTGGAGCGTGCAGGCCGAGAGCGCCGACGAGATTGCGCTGGTCATGCGGCGCGCATTCAAGATCGCGCACGATGCGCCCTCGGGCCCGGTCTTCGTCGCGCTGCCCATCAACGTGATGGAGCAGCAGACCGAGGTCGCAGCGCGTGCCGCCGGGCCGCTCTACCGCGCACCGCCACCGGATGCGGAAGGCGTCGCCGCCGTCGCCCGGCACCTGCTGGCCGCCAACGAGCCTGCAATCATGATCGGCGACGATGTCGCGCGCGCAGGCGCGGGCGAGGCCCTGGTCGCGCTGGCGGAGGCCGTGGGCGCCGGCATCTGGACCGAGCTGATCCACCAGCACCAGCCGGTGCCCAACATGCACCCCAACTACCGGGGCCGCATCCCCACCGACCCCGCCAACATCGCCAAGGCCTTCGGCGGGGCGGACGCGGTGCTCATGGTGGGCGGTCCCTTCTTCGAGGAGGTCTGGTACGCGCCGGAGGGGCCGTTCCCGCTCGGCGCCGCGGTGCTGCAGATCGAGGAGTCGACCGAGCGGCTCGCCCGCAACCACGGGCTCGATGCCGGCCTGATCGCGGGGCTCAAGCCCGCGCTGGAAGCCATCGGCGCGCAGGTGGGGGCGAACGGCTCGGACGCCTATTCGGCCGCCGCAGCCGAGCGGAACCGGCGCTTCGCGGCGCTCCGCGAGGACGAACGGGCGGACAGGCGCGCCCGCCTCGACGCCATCCGCGAGCGGCGGCCCATGCCGGTGCCCGTCATGCTGGAAGCCATTGCGACAGCGGTGCCGGAGGACGTGGTGATTGTGGAGGAAGCGATCACCGGCAGTCCCGAGATCCCCAAGGCCTTCAGCTTCGGCGGGCACGGTGATTACTTTTGTGGCCGCGGTGGCGGCATCGGCCAGGGGATCGCCGGCGCGCTCGGCGTCAAGCTCGCGCTGCCGGAGCGCCCCATGGTGTGCCTCTCGGGCGACGGGTCGGCGATGTACAGCATCCAGGCACTCTGGACCGCGGCGCATCACCGGCTGCCCATTGTCTTCGTCATCCTCGCCAACGCCGAGTACCGCATCCTCAAGCACAATCTCGACATCTACCGGAGGCGCTTTGGCGTCGCGACGAACCACCCTTACGTGCAGATGGACCTGGTCGATCCGCCGCTGGGTTTCGTCGAGATGGCGGCCGGCATGGGCGTCGCCGGCACCCGCGTCACCGAGCCGGACGAGCTGGCGGAGGCGGTGAAGGAAGGCCTCGCCTCGGGCGCTCCCTACCTGATCGAGGTCGCAGTCGAGGGCAAAATCTAGGCCAGAATCCGACCTGACCAGATCACCGCGGCTCTTTAGAATCCCACCTGCCCCTGTCGCCCTCCCGACTTATTCAATTCCCTCAGTCGCCGGGCGCTCGGTCCGCTCGCTTGGCTCCGCGCTACGCGCGCGGCGCAGTCGCGCCGTCCGGGCCTACGGCCCGGCGGGGCCCACGGCGGGCCGTTCCTTGCTTGGCTTGCGGACGATGACGCATACTCGCCGGCCGTGAGCCGGCGCCTGCACGGCGATGCCGCTGTGCGGCGTTCCACAAGCCACTCAGGGAGATAACGATGCAACCGAGAACTGTTCTGGCGGCCGGCGTGCTCGGCGCGTTCGGCGTGGCCGCGACCATGCCCGCCTTCGCGGAGACCGACTACGTCGCGAAGTACGGGATCAAGCAAGACCATCCGGGCATTTGCTCATACGAGGCGACCGACGCGAAGGACTACACCGGGCACGAGATCACCATCCTGACCCATGCCGTGCCGGTGATGGGCGAGCCGGTGGCGCTGCACTCCAAGCAGTTCGAGGAGTTGACAGGCGGCACGGTGAACGTGGTGCACGCCCCCTTCGGCGAGCTTTACCAGAAGGTGATGATCCCCTTCCAGACCGGCCAGCACGTCTACGACATCGTCTACGGCGGCTCCTACTGGATCGGCGACTGGGCGCCGCATCTCGCGCCCGTTCCGCAGAAATACCTCGACACTGACGAGATGAAGGACATCACGCCGGCCTATCAGGGTGTCGCCAGCTGGAACGGCCAGCGCCTGCAGTACACCTTCGACGGCGACCGGAACTACTTCAAGTACATCCTGCCGCCCTTCGAGGACGCAGATAATCAGGCCAAGTTCAAGGCCGAGTACGGCCGCGATCTGGCGGTGCCGACGACCTGGGAGGAGTACGCCGAGGTCGCCACCTTCTTCAGCGGCTGGGACTGGGACGGCGACGGCGAGCTTGAGTATGGTTCGACCGAGATCGTCAAGCGCGACGACGTGGCCTTCGCCAACTTCATCACCCGCGTCGCCTCTTACGCCAAGAACCCCAACGTCACCGGCGGCTTCTGGTTCGATCTCGAGACCATGACCCCGCAGGTCAACAACCCGGGCTTCGTCAAGGGGCTGGAGATGTGGATGGACGCGCTCCGCTATATGCCGCCCGGCGGGATCAACTTCGGCATCGGCGAGGAGATCTTCTCCTGGGGCGGCGGTGAGTCGCTGATGAGCGTCACCTGGGACGACGCCTTCATCCAGGCGATGCAGCCGGATTCGCCGATCCGCAACCAGATCCGCGTCGGCACCGAGTACGGCCCCTCCATGGGCTCGCACAAAGTGTGGAACAGGGTCAGCGGGCAATGGGACGAGTTCGAGACCCCCTCGGTCGCGCCTTATGTGACCTGGGGCTGGGGCGCCGGCGTCTCCAAGTACAGTGAAGAGCAGGAGATGGCGTTCGACTGGTTCTGCTTCTTCTCGAACTATGCCAACACCAACCACGACCTGCTGATCGGCCGCTTCGGCGTCAATCCCTTCCGCACCAGCCACATGGACCCGGACTACTGGGAGCAGGAGGCCGGCTGGGATCGCGCGGTGGCGGAAAGCTTCACCGTCATGCTGCAGGGCATGGACACGAGCACCAACCGGGTCTTCGACCTGCGCGTGCCGGGCGTCAATCAGTTCTACACCGCCATGATGGCGAGCGTCGCCAAGGCGATGGCGGGCGAGATGACCGCCCAGGATGCGCTCGACGAGGTCGCCGAAGAGTGGACGCGCATCGCCGACAGGATCGGCGTCGACGTTATCCGCCAAGCCTACAGGAATGTGGTGGCGCTGGAGGACAACGTCCCGCTGGATCAGGTCCAATAGGGCCGTCTGGCATCGAGCAACTGCTAGACCACGCTTGAAGAGACCGGCGGGCTGAGGCCCGCCGGTCGTTCTTCGCCCGGCCATGCTGGACTCGCGCTACAAGCATATTTTCCTGCTTCCGGCGCTGCTCGCGCTGGTCGCGATCATCATCTTTCCGCTGATCTACACGGTGCGCCTCAGCCTCTCCGGCTGGGACGTGAACTTCCCCGAACTCGACTATATCGGTTGGGACAACTACGCCCGCGCCATCACCGACGGGCGCTTCTGGGATTCCATGGGCACCCTCTACCTGATGGTGCTCCTCTGCGTCGTCTTCGAATACCTGCTGGGCTTCGGGCTGGCGCTGATGCTCTGGAAGGAGGTGAAGGCCGGGCGCTTCTTCCGCGTGCTCTTCATCGTGCCGATGTGCGTGACCCCGGTGGTGATGGCGGTGGTCTGGCGCACGATCTTTCACGAGACGCTGGGGCCGCTGAACGACGTGCTGAGCTGGTTCGGAATCCCGGGCGTGCCGTGGCTCAGCAAATCCGGCCCGGCCTTCGCCGCGGTCGTCATCATCGATGTCTGGCAGTGGACCTCCTTCATGTTCATCCTGCTGCTGGCGGGCCTGATGTCGCTGCCGCGCGAGCCCTACGAGGCGGCGCAGATCGACGGCGCCGGGCCGATCCGCACCTTCGTCCATGTCACCTTCCCGCTGATGGCGCCGATCACGCTGGGCGCGCTGATCATCCGCCTGATCGAATCCTCCAAGCTGATGGAGACGATCTACGCGCTCACCTCCGGCGGCCCCGGGTCCTCCACCGAGACCACGAGCTATCTGCTCTACATCAGGGGCTTGCGCGAGTTTCAGATCGGCTACACCGCCTCGCTCTCGATCATCTATCTCGCCATCATGATCATCGCGCTCACCATCTTCGCCCGCAGCTTGAGCCGCCTCATGATCGGGCGCCAGGGGCCGGTGCGGGTATGAGCGCGCACGAGGCAGTGCGGGAGCGGGCGCGCGGCGTCGCCATGACCGGGCTCAAGGCCGACGTCTGCCGGGTGCTCAAGTACGCGGCGCTCATCGCCTGGGCGATCTTCGTGGTGGCGCCCTTCCTCTGGGCTCTCTCCACCTCGTTCAAGAGCGACCCCGGCGTGGTCGGCGGCGCCACCTACATCCCCTTCCTCGAATACGAGCCCACGGTGGACGGCTGGACCGCGCTCTTCCGCGACACCAGCTCGGGCGGCATCAGCATGCAGGGGCCCTATCTCTCGAGCCTCGTGGTGAGTCTGGTCTCGACCTCGATCGCGCTCTTCCTCGGCACTCTCGCGGCCTACGGGCTCTCGCGCTTCACCTTCCGCGCGGGCCCCTTGGGCAACAACGACATCACCTTCTTCTTCATTTCCCAGCGCATCATGCCGCCGGCGGTGCTGGCGATCCCCTATTTCCTGCTGCTGCGCTTCACCGGCCTGCTCGACACCCACCTCGGGCTGATCCTGGTCTACGTCGCGATGCTGCTGCCCATCGTGGTCTGGGTGATGGTGGACTTCTTCAACACCGTGCCCATCGAGCTGGACGAGGCAGCGCTGATCGACGGCTGCAACCCGATCCAGGCGTTCTACCGGATCATCCTGCCCAACTGTGCGCCGGGCATGGTGGTGGCGACGCTGCTCTGCATCATCTTCTCGTGGAGCGACTTCTTCTTCGCGCTCACGCTCACCTTCGCCAAGGTGCAGCTGCTGCCGCCCACCATCGTGATCCTCAATTCCAACAAGGTGCCGTGGTGGAGTCTGAGCGCGTCTGCGCTGGTCTCGGTGCTGCCGCTGGTCATCATCGCTTTCGTGCTGGAGCGCTACCTGGCGCGCGGCACGCTCGCCGGCGTGATCCGGGAGTAGGCCCGTGGCCGAAGTCGTTGTCAGCGGCGTCTTCAAGCGCTTCGGCCCGGTTGCGGCGCTGGAGGAGATCGACCTCACGGTCCACGACAACGAGTTCGTGGTGCTGGTGGGGCCGTCCGGCAGCGGCAAGTCCACGCTGCTCAGGATCGTCGCCGGGCTGGAGCGCCAGAGCGAAGGCTCGGTCTCTATCGACGGCCGGGACATGGCCGGCATCGCGCCCAAGGACCGCGACGTGGCGATGGTGTTCCAGAGCCACGCCCTCTATCCGCACATGAACGTGTTCGACAATCTCGCCTTCAACCAGCGCATCCGAGGCGTCGATCGCAAGACCGTGGACCGCAAGGTGCGCGAGGTGGCCGAACGGCTGGAGATCACCGAGCTGTTGAGGCGCCGCCCGCGCCAGATGTCGGGCGGCCAGCGCCAGCGGGTCGCCATCGGCCGCGCGCTGGTGCGGGATCCGCGCATCTTCCTGTTCGACGAGCCGCTCTCCAACCTGGATGCCGAGTTGCGCGTGCGCCTCCGCACCGTAATCAAGCGACTGCACCAGGAGATGCGGCGCACGTCGGTCTACGTCACCCACGATCAGGTCGAGGCCATGACGCTGGCGGACCGCGTGGTGGTGCTCCGCGACGGGCGGATCGAGCAGATCGGTGAGCCGGACGACCTCTACGAGAGGCCGGTCAACGAGTTCGTCGCAGGCTTCATCGGCTCGCCGGCCATGAACTTCCTGCAGGGCAGGGCAGCGGACGGCGTCGTGCGGATCGGCGAGACGGAGGCGGCCACCATTGGAGCGGCGAGCGGCGCGGTCACCGTCGGCATCCGGCCCGAGGACCTGCTGCCCGACGGCGTGAACGATAAGGGCAGGCTGCGGGCAGAGGTCACTCTGGTCGAGCCCATGGGGGCGGACACGCTGGTGTTCTGTACCACCGACGAAGGCCAGGAGCTCACGGTCCGCCTGCCACGCTACACGGCGGTCCACGAAGGCGAGACGCTGGCGCTTGCCCCCCGTGCCGGCGCCGTGCACCTGTTCGACCCGGAGACCGGGCAGCGACTGAACTGAAACGAACCCATCACTGGAGGAAACCCATGAAGGCAGCGACGCTCCACGGCTACGACGAGGCTCTCACCAGCCCCGAATTCGTAACCTACGAGGACGTGGACGACCCGAGTATCACGAAGCCCACGGACGTGGTCGTCCGCATCGGCGGCGCGGGCGTCTGCCGCACCGACCTCCACATCATCGAGGGCGTGTGGAAGGGGCATGTGGATGTCGCCTTCCCCCACATCATGGGGCACGAGAACGCGGGCTGGGTAGAGGAGGTCGGCTCGGGCGTCGAGAGCGTTGAGGTCGGCGACCCGGTGATCTGCCATCCGCTGGTGACCAGCGGCCACTGCCTTGCCTGTCGGCGCGGCAACGACATGCACGCGGGCGAGAGCAGCTTCCCCGGCATCAACGCGGCCGGCGGCTATGCCGACTACCTGCTGACCGGCGAGCGAGCCCTGATCAAGTTGCCCCAGAGCCTCGCGCCCAAGGACGTGGCGCCCTACACCGACGCAGGGCTCACCGCCTACCGCGTCGCCAAGAAGGCCGCCGCGCATCTGGTGCCGGGCGAGTATGCCGTGATCATCGGTGCCGGCGGGCTCGGCCATATCGGCATCCAGTCGCTGGCGGCGCTGTGCGCGGCCGAGATCATCGTGATCGACTATTCCGACCTGGCGCTCGGGCTCGCCAAGGAATGCGGTGCCCACCACGTGGTGCGCGGGGGCGACGGTGCGGTCGATGAGGTGCTCTCGCTTACCGGCGGGCACGGCGCGGAGGCTGTGATCGATTTCGTCGGCGAGGGCGACGCCATCGACAAGGGCCTCGCCATGACCCGCAACGACGGCTTCTACTACATCGTGGGCTACGGCGGGCGGGTCCAGATCCCGGCGATCGACATGATCGTCTCGGAGAAGACCATCGTCGGCAATCTGGTGGGCACCTATGCCGAGCTGGTCGAGCTTATGGCGCTCGCCGACCGGGGGCTGGTGACGCTGGCCACCCGCGAGTACGCGCTCGCCGAGGCCAACCAGGCGCTGCACGACCTCCATGCTGGCACGGTGAAGGGTCGTGCGGTGCTGATCCCCTGAGGCCGCGGCCCGGGGGATATCGGCGGCGGGTGGCATGGCCGAGACGCTGGCCCAGGGACTCGCAGCGGCATGCCGGGAGCGTGGCGTGCGCCGCGCCTTTGGCGTGCCGGGCGGGGCCAGCAGCCTCGATGTCATCGACGCGTTCGCCGCTGAGAATATCGACTTCGTGCTCACCCACGGCGAGACCTCCGCCACCCTGATGGCGGCGGTCACCGCCGAGCTCGGCGGCGCCCCCGGCGTGGTGGTGACGGGCGTGGGGCCGGGCGCTGCCAGCGCGGTCAACGGCATCGCCTACGCCGCGCTGGAGCGCGCGCCCGTGCTGCTCGTCACCGATGCGCTGGCGGAGCCTGCGCCGGGCCACCACGCGCTGCATCAGCGCTTCGACCAGCGCGCCCTCTTCGCGCCGCTGGTCAAGGGCTACGCCAGGCCCGAGCCGGGCGACGGGCCGAACGGGATCGAAAGACTGCTCGACACGGCCATGGCCCACCCGGCGGGGCCGGTGCAGCTCGACCTCACGACGGCGGCGGCCACCGCGCCCGCCACGAGCCCCGCCGCGCCCGAAGCCAAGCGGCGGAGGACCGCGAAGAAGACGCCCAAGGACTTCGACCTGGTCGCGCTGGCCGAAGCACGCGGGCTGCTCGCGCAGGCTCAGCGCCCGCTCATCGTCGCCGGCATGGAGGTTCGCGGCCGCGCGGCGAGCGCGGCGCTCAGGGTGCTGGTGCAATCGCTCGGCTGCCCGGTGATGACCACCTACAAGGCCAAGGGCGCCGTCGCCGACGCCGACCCGCTGGTGGTCGGGTGCTTCACGGGCGCCTCGGCCGATGCGCGCTGCCTCGACCGGGCCGACCTGCTGATCTTCTTCGGCCTCGATCCGATCGAGCTGCTCCCCGGCCCCTGGCGCTTCGAGGGGCCGATCCTCGCGCTGGCGGCCCATGCCGGCTACGACTATCCGGCGGTGCCGGCGGCGGTGCTGACCGGCCCCCTTGATCGCTCCGCCGTGGCGCTGATCGAGGACGCGCAGCCGATGGGCTGGTCGGAGCTTGAGATCGCCGCGCTCCGTAGCCGGCTTCGCGCGGGCTTCGCGATGGTCGGCCTGGGCCGGCGCACGGCCGAAGACGTTGTGAGCGCGGTGCGCCACGCAGCGCCAGCGCGGGCGCGGCTCACGGTGGATTCGGGCGCGCACATGTTCTCGGCCATGGGCCTCTGGCAGGCGGACGAGCCCAACGACGTGCTGAAGTCGAACGGGCTTTCCACCATGGGCTTTGCGCTGCCTGCGGCCATCGCGTCCGCGCTGGAGGAGCCGGCGCGCCCGGTGATCGCCATGACCGGCGACGGCGGCCTGCACATGTGCCTCGCCGAGCTTGCCACCGCCGCCCGCCTCGGCTGCCGAATCGCGGTCGTGGTGTTCAACGATTCCGCGCTTTCGCTCATCGACATCAAGCAACAACGGCAACAGCGGGAGAGCCGGGGCGTGCGCTTCGGCGATATGGACCACGCCCAGGTCGCGGAGGGTCTCGGCTGCCGGGGCTGGCGCGTGGGCGCCACCGAGCCGCTGACCCCGGCGCTGGCGGAGGCGTTCACGCACAGCGGGCCGACGCTGATCGACGTGACGGTCGATCCGGAGGCCTATACTGCTCAATATGAGGCGCTGCGCGGCTGAACGGCGCGGGAGGGAGCGGCTATGCCCGAGCAGGCGATGTCGGAAGAGGACGCGGTGCTCGCCGCCAATGAGGAGTTCTACCGGGCCTTTGCTGCCCGCGACCTCGAGGCCATGGATGCGCTCTGGGCCGAGGAGACGCCGGTCGCCTGCATCCATCCGGGCTGGGACGCGCTGGTCGGGCGCGAGGCAGTGATGGAGAGCTGGGCCGCGATCCTCGGCGGCGCAGGCGCGCCGCAGATCCGCTGCGAAGCGCCGCGCGCGTTCATCCTCGGCCCGAGCGCCTTCGTGATCTGCCGCGAGGTGCTGGAGCAACAGGGTTGGCTGATCGCCACTAACGTCTTCGCACGCGAAGAGGACGGCTGGCGCATGGTCCATCACCAGGCGGGGCCAGCAGCCCAGCGCCAGCCGACGCCCGACACCGGCGAACGCCCGCCGGGGCCGCTGCACTGATCCGCAACGCGGCGTTCTGCCCGGCCTGCCTCTGGTGTATCGTGCCGCCATGACCCTGAACACGCCGAGCCCGATCTTCCCTGCCATCGCGCTGCCGCAGTTCGAGAACGAGCGGCTGCCGCCGGTGATGCCGGTGGCGCTCCGCCATCCCGACGTGCCGGCGCTCCCCGATGTCGCCGCCGCAACGCGCGCGGCACTCGATGCCTCGCGCCGGCTCAACGCGCTCGCGGCGGGCTCTCGCGTCGCGATCACCTGCGGCAGTCGGGGCATCAAGAGCAAACCGGCGGTGGTCAAAGCGGCGGTCGCCTGGCTCAAGGAGCGCGGGCTCGACCCCTTCATCGTGCCTGCAATGGGCAGCCACGCCGGCGCCGTCGCTTCGGGTCAAGTGACGCTGCTGGCCGAGCTCGGCTTCACCGAAGAGGCCATGGGGTGCCCAATCGAGGCCAGCATGGAGGTGGTGCGGCTGGGGGAGACGGGCGCCGGCGTCGCAGTCCACTTCGACCGCCGCGCCTTCGAAGCCGATGCGGTGCTGGTGGTGGGCCGGGTCAAGTCCCACACGTCGTTCGATCGCGAGGTGGAAAGCGGGCTCACCAAGATGACCGCCATCGGGCTTGGCAAGGCAGAGGGCGCGCGATTCGTCCATCGCCTCGGCGTGCGCGGCTACATGGAGGTGCTGCCCGAATGGGCCAGGATCGCCATCCGCGAGGCCCCGATTGCCTACGGCATCGCCATCGTCGAGAACGCGGCGCGCGAGGCGGCGGTGATCGAAGGCGCGGAGCCGGAGGACTTCTACGAGACCGACGCCCGCCTGCTGAAGACGGCCAAGGGCTGCGTTCCCAAGCTCCCCTTCGAGCAGATCGACGTGCTCGCGGTGGAAACGCTTGGCAAGAACATCTCCGGCACCGGCATGGACCCGGCGGTTACTGCGCGCTTCGACATCCGCGGGCGGCCCAACCCGCCTGCGCCGGTAATCAGCAAGCTGGTGGTGCTGGGGCTGACGCCGGAGACGCACGGCAACGGTCTCGGCGTCGGCAATGCCGACTACACGACCAAGGAGGTCGCCGACAACCTCGACCTCTACGCCATGTACATGAACGCCTGCACGGCAACCTTTACCGAGCGGGTGCGAATCCCCGCCGTGCTCGCGAGCGACAAGGCGGCGCTGCAGGCCGCCGTCGGCACGTCCTGGCATCTCGACGGCGCAGACGCGCGGCTCTGCCTGATCCGCTCGACCCTGCACCTCGACACGATTCTGGTCTCGCCGCCGCTTGCCGCCGAGCTCAACGGTGCCGGCGAGGTGCTGGGCGAGGCGGGAGCGCTCCGCTTCGACGATGAGGGCCGCCTGCTCACCCGCTGCCCCGTGTAGGCACGTTGGCGCCTGCGGACTCGCCGGGGGCGGGCCGCTATACTGCCAGGATCACAAACCAAGGGGAGACGTTGAGCGATGCAGCATCGGAGCATCACGCTCGACGAGAGCGTTCTCGAAGAGATCAGGAAGACGCGCCGGGGCCTCGGCCAAGCGCGGCACCTGCCAGGCTTCCTCTACACGGCACCGGAGATCTTCGACTACGAGGTCGAGGCCATCTTCATGAAAGAGTGGCTCTGTGTCGGCCGGGTGGAGGAGTTCGAGAACGAAGGCGACTATCGGGCTACCCGCATCGCCGGCGAGCCGCTCCTGGTCTGCCGCGACGGAGCGGGTCAGCTCAACGCCTTCAGCAACGTGTGCCAGCACCGGGGCGTCGAGGTCACGACCGGCGAAGGCAACCTGAAGAGCTTCCGCTGCCCCTACCACGCCTGGGTCTACGACCTGGAGGGCAAGCTTCTGGGCGCGCCGCACACCAAGGAGGTGGAGAACTTCGACTTCTCGACCTGCGCGCTACCGCGGGTCAACCTCGACACCTGGGGCGGCTACATCTTCGTCAATTTCGATCCAGACTGCCGGAGCCTCGCCGACTGCCTGGACGAGGACGGAGTCAGGGAGTTCGCGGCGTTCTTGCAGCCCGAGAACACGCGGACGTCGGACACGTACGTCTTCGACGTGCCCTGCAACTGGAAGTTCATCCCCGAGAATCTCATGGACATCTACCACGTGGGGGTAATCCACAAGGACTCCTTCGGGGGTCACTTCCCGGTCGCCGACTTCCGCTTCAACCTGCAGAGGAACGGCTACAACGCCGCCTACGAGAGCTACACCATGGCGCCGAAGGGGGTCACGCTCTTCGACACCATGCCTTGGCTCAAGGGCAAGGTGACGGACAAGTTCGCCTGCACCACCTGGATAAGGCCGACCATGAACATCTTCGGCCGCCACGACATGATCCAGCCCTGGGTGGCGCATCCGATCGATCACAGTACCACGCGGATCATTATCTACACGCAGCTGCCGGACGAGTATTTCGACGCGCCCGCCTTCGATGAGAAGAACCAGATCTATGCCGACTTCATCCGGCTGGTCGCGAACGAGGATCGGGCCATGTTGGAATCGCTCCAGAACGGGGTGGGCTCGCGCGCCTTTCGCCCCGGCCCCACGGCGAGACTGGAGCGTGCCATTCACCACTTGCTCAACTACTACCTCGACAAGCTGCTGGGCGAGGACGACGAGGCGCTCGGGAAGCGCCGCCAGGAAGGCGACGAAGCCCTGCGCGAGAGCGCCTCGCGCAACAGGGAGCCGCGCGACGGCGGCTACACGGCGCTGATGAGCGCCGCCGAATAGGAGCCGGAATCATGGGCACACAGCAGGATCAGGCACGACTGACGGAGTTGTTCCGGAAGAATCTCGAACTCTGCCAAGTGGGACCGGGCGAGACGGTGGCCGTCCTCTCGGAAGGAGATCAGCTCGGGAACTATAGGCAGGCGTCGCTCGCAGCCGCACGTGACCTCGGCGCGGACGTGGCCGACGTGCATCTCCCCTCGGACGGAGCGGAGGACCCGGCGGTCAGGATCGCCAACATCGGGCAAAACGCGCTGAGCAAGCATCCGGAGGCGATGCAGACTTGCAAGGACGCCGACATGGTGGTCGACCACATGCTCCTGCTGTTCTCGCACGAGCAGATAGCCATGCAGGAGGCAGGCTCCCGCATCCTGCTCGTCGTCGAGCCCGAGGAGATTCTGGAGCGCCTGTTCCCGACCGCCGAGATGCGCGCGCGCGTCGAGGCCGGTGAGCAGCGGCTGAAGGCGGCGCAGAGCTTGCGCTTCACCAACGACGCCGGCACGGACGTGACCTATACGCTCGGCGACAATTTCATCCTGACCGAATACGGCTTCACCACCGAGCCGGGGCGCTGGGACCACTGGCCGGGGGGCTTCCTCGCCACTCTCGCCGCCGAACAAGGTGTGAACGGGCGGGTGGTGATGGACGCGGACGACATCGTCTTCCCGCTGCGCGAGTTCACCGGCGAGCGCATCGCCTTCGATATCAGCGACGGCATGGTGACGGAGATATCGGGCGGCGCCCGCGCCGATCACCTGCGGGGCTTCATCGAGGGCTACAACGACCCGCGCGCCTACGCGGTCTCGCACATCGGCTGGGGGCTCAACCACCATTGCATCTGGCAGCCCGACCTGCCGGGCATCGGCATGGACGGCCGCGCTCACTACGGCAACGTGCTGTTCTCGCTCGGCCCCGACACCGAGTTCGGCGGCGAAAACGACACCCCCTGCCACCTCGATCTGCCGATGCAGGGCTGCTCGCTCTGGCTCGACGACGAGCTGATCGTAGAGGACGGCGCGGTCATAACGGAGGACATGCGGGCACCCGCCAATTGACCAGCCAAGCGGGGGCAATGGGCCTTTGCGCTTTTGTCGCCGGCCCGTAATATGCCCTCCACACGGAGACGTGATTGTGTGGGCGCCGGCGAAGTTCACCGGCGCCCTCGCCGATATGGGTCCACGACCAGAGGGAGAGAGGACTATGTGGAAACTTACGTTAGGCGCCGCCGTCGCGGCGGGCATGGCTCTTACCGGCTTTGCCGCGTCCGACGTGCAGGCAGAGGACGACGGCGTCTGGTGGCCGGCGCAAGTCGAGATTTACAACCCGTCATGCACGGACGGCGATCCGGCATGCTGGACCGATCCCGCCAACCAGAACCTCGAGATCGTCGACTACGTGCCGCTGATGCCGGATGAGGTGGACGCGAAGCACCACATCTGCGTGTCCTTCCCCCACCTCGTGGACTCCTACTGGGTCGGCGCGGCCTACGGGATCATCGAGGAAGGCAAGCGTCTCGGCCAGAAAATCTCTCTGATCGAGGCCGGCGGCTACGACAAGCTGGAGAAGCAACTCTCGCAGGTCGAAGACTGCATCGCCAACGGCGCCGAGATTCTCGTGCTTTCGGCGATCTCGGCAGAAGGCAACATCAAGCAGGTCGACGAGCTGCGTGCCAGGGGCATCAAGGTTGTCGACCTGATCAACGGGATCAACACCGAGGTCGATGCCAAGTCGCTCGAGAGCTACTACAGCATGGGCCGGATTGCCTGTAAGTGGGTCGCCGACCAGCACCCCGCAGGCAGCGGCAACGTCAAGATCGCCTGGTTCCCGGGCCCGCCCGGAGCCAGCTGGTCGGTGGCCGGCAACCAGGGCTGCCACGACGCGGTCGTCGGCTCCGACGCCGAGATCATCTCCACCAAGTGGGCCCAGACCAGCAAGGAAGCCCAGCTCAGCCTCGTCGAGAACGTGATCCAGGCGCAGACCTCGGGTAGCGATGTCGATCTCGACTACATCGTTGGCGTGGCGCCCGCAGTCGAGGGCGGCATGGCTGCGCTCCGTGACCTGGGCCTGCAGGACGAGGTCAAGCTGGTTTCCTACTACTACACCCCCGGCATGCATCAGTTCGTCGGCCGTGGCAGCGTCGCCATGGCGCCGACCGACCAGATGATCATCCAGGCTCGGATTTCCATCGACCAGGCGGTCCGTCTGCTCGAGGGCAAGCCGTCCGCGACCGGCGGCCGGCCCGAGTTCAACGACACCGGCCGGATGATCGAGCATGTGCAGCCGGTGGCGATGCAGGTGACGCCTGAGAACCACGCGGACTTCGACACGTCGACCACGCTCGCGCCCAAGGGCTGGACGCCGGTGTTCAGCACCGACTAGGCGTGCGTTCGTCCGACAAAGTACGAGACTGATGGAGGCCCATAGCAGTGGCAGAACCATCAGCATTGGTTGACGAGTCCCCGGAGCCTCAGAGCTCCGGGGACACCCTTCTCAGATTAGAAAATCTCTCCAAGCAATTTCCCGGTACGCTCGCGCTGGATCGCGTCAATTTCGACGTGCAGGCGGGCGAGGTGCACGTGCTGTTCGGCGAGAACGGCGCGGGAAAGTCGACGCTGATCCAGATCGTCGCCGGCGTCCACAGGCCCTCCGGCGGGACCATCCACCTGCGCGGCGAGCCGATCAATATTCACTCGGTGCACCACGCGCGCCAGCTCGGCGTGAGCGCGGTCTTTCAGGAATTCTCGCTGGTGCCGCACCTCACGGTCGAGGAGAACCTGTTCCTCGGCGACGAGCTGACGCGCGGGGGCCTGCTCAACAAGAGAGCGCTCGCCAGGCAGGCGCGTGAGACGTTGGACCGCCTCGGCTTCCCGCTCAGGCCGCGCGACGAGGTGATGTACCTGTCCCGCGCCGAGCAGCAGATGGTGGAGATCGCCAAGGCCTTTCGCACCCGGCCGAATATCATGATCTTCGACGAGCCGACCGCCTCGCTCACGGAACGCGAGACCGACCGGCTGTTCGGCCTGATCGAGCAGATCAAGGCCGAAGGCATCGGCATCATCTACATCACGCACCGGATGAACGAGATCAAGCGGATCGGCGACCGCATCACCGTGCTGCGGGACGGGGTGCACATCGATACGATCCCGGTCGAGGAAGCGTCCGATCAAAAGCTCGTCGAGCTGATGACCGGCCGCGTGATCGAGCAGATTTTCCCGGACATCAAGCGAAACCCGGCCGAGACCCTGCTGGAGGTCGAGAACCTCGTCACCGCCAAGCACTTCGTGAACGACGTCTCGATCAACGTGCGGCGCGGCGAGGTGGTCGGCCTCGCCGGCCTGGTGGGCTCGGGCAAGTCCGACCTTGGCCGCGCCTGCTTCGGCCTCGAGCGGATCATGGCGGGCAAGATCACCTTCGACGGCGATGTCGTCTACGACCGGGCCAAGCACGTAAACAAGTTGGGCACCCGCCGGATGCTCGATCGCGGCCTCTACTACCTGCCCTCGGACCGCCGGCAGGAGGGCCTGGTGATGATGCAGAACGTGCGGGAGAACGTGTCGCTGCCCTCCCTCGGGCTGGGCAAGTTCTCGAACCGCCTGTTCCTGCGCCGCAACAACGAGCGCAAGGTCGTGCGCGACATCGCACAGAAGCTCGACCTGATGCCGCTCAACATCGAGCGCGACCTGGAGCACTTCTCGGGCGGCAACCAGCAGAAGGTGCTGGTCGGCAAGTCGCTCGTGCGCGACGTGAAGCTCTTCGTCTTCGACGAGCCGACGGTGGGCGTCGATGTTGGCGCGCGCGTCGCGATCTACGAGTTCATTCGCGATCTCTGCGAGGCGGGCGCCGGCGTGCTCCTGATCTCCTCGGACCTGCCGGAGATCCTGCACCTGGTGCACCGCACCTACGTGATGTACCGCGGCGAACTGCGCGCTGAGCTGGATCAATCCGAAATCTCGGAGGAGTCGGTGCTGCATCACTTCTTCGAGAAGGAGGACGAGGCGTGAACCGGAGGAAGACTTAATGGCCGATATCGCCCAGGAGCGCCGGACGTGGATGGAGAGGGCGGAGTATTTCGCAACGCTCATCTTCGTCCGTGCCGGCGTGCTTCCCTGGTTCCTCCTCATCGCGATCGTCGTCTTCGCGATCACCACGGACAACTTCTTCAGCAGCCGCAACCTGATGCAGGTTGCGCGCCAGTCCACCTACCTGATCATGGTCTCCATGGGCCAGATGGTCGTGCTGCTGACCGCAGGCCTCGATCTCTCGGTCGGCGTCATGTTCGCTCTGGTCTCGGTCATCACGTCGATGACCATGGTGGGCGTGTGGGACGGCGGCGCCGCCACCACGGGCGCGATCCTCATCGGCTGCCTCGCGGGCTTCGGCGCCGGCACCGGCATCGGCATGGTCAACGGCATTGGTGTCGCGGTCTTCCGGGTGCCGCCCTTCATGATGACGCTGGCCATGTCGTCCATCGTGTTCGGCATCGCGCTCATGATTACCGGCGGCACGCCGATCTACGGCATGCCGGACGACTTCGCGAACATCCTCGGCTACGGCAGAGGCCTCGGCGTCCCGATCCCGATCTGGATCACCATCGGGTTCATCATCCTGATGTACGTGTTCCTCAACTGGACACGGATGGGGCGCTATCTCTACGCGCTGGGCGGCAACCTCAAGGCGTCGCAGCTCTCGGGCATCAGCACGCGCTTCTATCTGTTCATGGCCTACGTCGTGACCGCCGGGATCACGACCATCGGCGCCATCATGCTGACGGCGCGGCTGGAAAGCGGCGAGGGCAACATCGGAAAGGAGTACCCGCTGCTCTCGATCGCGGCCTGCGTAATCGGCGGTGTCAGCCTCTTCGGCGGCACCGGGCGGCTGCCCAACGTGGTGCTCGGCGCCATCTTCATCATCCTCGTGCAGAACGGCATGAACCTGCTGCGCATCAGCTCCTACATGCAGCTGGTGGTGATCGGCATCCTGCTCATCCTCGCGGTGATCGCCGACAACTACCGTCAGAAGCTGCTGCTGATGCTCAGGGACTAGCTCTCCAAAACCAGAACTCAGAGTTTGGCGATGGCTGCAAACGGACAACTGCCCGTTATCTCGGGCGATTCCCACGTCATCGAGCCGGCGGACCTCTGGTCCAAGCCACTGGGCGCGCGTTACGGCGACGCCGTGCCGCGCATGGTGTCCGAGCATGCCGGGGTCAAGGGCGACCACTTCTTCACGGGGCTCGAGTACGTGCGTGTGGACGAGATCGTCGAGGGCGACGAGGAGCTGCAGCGGAAGCTCGTGGGCTCAGGCACGGACCCCGCCATTCGGCTCGAATGCATGGACGAGGACGGGGTCAGCGGCGAGATCGTCAACTCCACCTGGATGCTCTACGCCATGCGCGCGCACGACGACCGGCTGGTCGAGGACCTGTGTGGCGTGTTCAACGACTGGCTCGCCGAGTACTGCAGCCACGCGGCCAAGCGCCTCTACGGCACCTCGATGATTCACCTCGCGGACATCGACTGGGCCTGCGCGGAGCTGGAGCGCACCGCCAAGCGCGGCCTGAAGAGCGTGATCATCAATTGCGACGCGCGGCCCGAGTGGCCGCCGTTCCAGGACAACCGCTACGACCCCTTCTGGGCTCGGGCGGAAGAGCTGGACCAGCCGGTGACACTCCACATCATCACCGGCAACGAGGTCGACCCTTTCACCCTGCACGGGCCCGAGCGCATCAACGTGCCCCGCAGCAACCTGAACGTTCTTGCCGAGGCAGGGCCCGTGCTCGCCAACGAGTTCATCTTCGGCGGGGTGCTCGACCGCTTCGAGAAGCTGAAGCTGGTGCTCTCGGAATACGAGGTCTCGTGGCTGCCCTATTGGCTCTTTCGCGCGAAGCAGATCCAGGACGACTTCGGGCCGGCGCTGAACATTCCCAATATCAAGCGGCCGGTCGAGGAGTATATGAGCCAGATCTATCACGGGCTGATCGACGATCCCTACATCGACAAGGTGCTGGACGTTGTCGATCCGAAGACCATCATGTGGGGCTCGGACTTCCCCCACGCCCGATGTACGTATCCGAATACCTTGGAAGTGGTCGAGCGCGTCTTCGGCCATCTCGACGAGGAGACGCGGCGCGACCTCACCTTCAACAACTGCGCTCGGTTCTACAACTTCGACCTGCCCGCAGCCTGAACAGGGCGCAGGCTCGCCTTTGTCGGGTTTAGCGCCAGCCCCTGTCCGCGAGGAGGGTCGCGAAAGGACCCATCGCGCGGGCCTCTGCGGCGGCTAATGCGTCGGAGGTCGCGGACGCGGCGATCGCCTCGTCCGTCGACACAGAATCAACCGGGATGACCGCCGTCACGGAGCCGATCAGGACCATGGCGCAGCCCACGACGAGCGCCCGACGCATTCGCGGCGGATGTCCTCCGTGCCATCGGTCCCTGTGAAGAAGCCGCAACAGCAGTCACCCCGGCCGTTGAGGCGACAGTCGCACGAGAATTCGACGGAATTATGGCGCCTCCTCGTATTCGTGCCCCTGGGCGTGGTGCCGGAGTTTTGGCCGGCGAGGGCTCCACTCGACTGTTCTCAGGCCTTATCATCGAAAGCAGCAACGCTCATTCGACAGAGCTTCCGAGACGGGGAGAGGTCAATCGCATGCCACGCATCGTTCGCTTTGCCAGACACGGCGGCCCGGAGGTCCTGGAGGTTCGCGAAGAACCGCTCGAAGAGCCGGGGGAGGGCGAGGTTCGCCTCAAGATCGAGGCGATCGGCCTCAACCGGGCGGAGATCATGTTGCGGAACGGCGCTTATGTCTCCAACCCCACCTTCCCCTCCCGCATCGGGATCGAGGCAAGCGGCGTGATCGATGCGCTGGGCCCTGGCGTCTCGGGCCTCTCCATCGGCGAGCGCGCCGGTGCGGTTCCCTTCAATTCGTGGGACCGGTGGGGCAACTGGACCAACGATTCAGTCAACACGTACGGCCTCTACGGCGAGAGCGCGGTGGTGCCCGCGTTCTGCGTGGCCCGCAATCCTGACGGGATATCGGCGGTCGAGGCGGGCGCGCTCTGGTGCCAGTACGGCACCGCGTGGGGCGGGCTGGTCGATCACGCCGGCGTCTCGTCCGATGACATCGTGCTGGTCACGGCGGCGAGCAGCAGCGCCGCGCTTGCCGGGCTGCAGATCGCGAAGAATGCCGGCGCCATGGTCATCGCCGCCACGCGCAAGTCCGAGAAGGCGGATTTCCTACTCGAGGCCGGTGCGGATCACGTCGTCGCCACCGAGGAGGAGGACCTGGAGACCCGCGTGAAGGAGATTACCGGCGGCCAGGGTTTCACCATCGCCTACGACCCGGTGGGTGGTCCATTCATCGGTGATCTCGTCGCAGCGGCGCAGCCCTATGGGCTCATCGTCAACTACGGCAACCTCCGCACCGAGCCGATCGACATCCCTGTCCTGCCGATGCTCGCCAAGCGGCTCTTTTTCAAGTTCCACAGCCTGTACGACACGATGCGCCTGCCGGAGAAGCGCGCCGCCTGCTTCGACTTCGTGCACGACGAGGTGGCCTCCGGCGCCTTGAAGCCGATCATCGACCGGACCTTCCCGCTCGAACAGATCGTGGACGCGCATCGCTACATGGAAACCAACGTGCAGCGCGGCAAGATCGTCGTCACCACCTGAGACTCGCTGAGATCGCTGCGCTGGGTTGGCGCGGGCGGCATCCATGCTTCTGCCGAACCCGCGCCGCGTCAGCCGCGGTCCATGACGGTGCGTTCCGTCCCGGTTGCCACCGTGCCTGGAGCCGAGCGCCGAGGCGGTGCTCGGCCGGGCCGCTGCAGTGCTGGTTCACGAAATGCCGTTCTTTTGCGATCTCAAAATTTCGTAGACAATCGCCGGTTGTTTTGAAGAAGCGACGAAGCGGCAATCGGCAGCCAAGGAGTGACGACCCATCGGGCGGTTGACGACACATGTGCTTGACTTGACGCTGGGCACGCCGGCGCGGGGATTGACGGTGGAGCTCTGGCGCCTGGACGGCGCGGCGGCGCAACGACTCAAGACTGTCGTGACGAACGACGACGGCCGGATCGAGGGCGCCCTGCTGGAAGGGGAGGCGTTTGCCGCCGGCACCTACGAGCTGCGCTTCATGGCGGGCGACTATCGAAGGTGCGCGGGCGGGCCGCTTCCCGAACCGCCGTTCCTCGATGTCGTGCCAGTGCGCTTCGGCGTCGCGGATCCGCAAGGCCACTACCACGTCCCGCTGCTACTTTCCGCCTATGGCTACTCCACGTATCGCGGCAGTTGACGCATGACGCGCGCGGCGGTCCGGTTTCTCCACCGCGGCGAGGTCGTCTCGCTGACCGATGTGGGCGCGAACGAGACCCTGCTCGACTATCTGCGGCTGCGCTGCCACGCCTGTGGCACCAAGGAGGGCTGCGCCGAGGGCGACTGCGGTGCCTGCACTGTGGCGCTCGGCAGCCTGCAGGATGGCAAGCTGGAGTACGCGCCGGTCAATGCCTGCATCTGCCTGCTGGGTATGATCGACGGCAAGGAGCTGGTCGTCGTGGAAGACCTGACCGGCCCGGACGGCACACTGCACCCGGTGCAGGACGCGGTGCTCAGGCATCACGGCAGCCAATGCGGCTTCTGCACGCCGGGCATCGTGATGAGTCTGTTCACGCTCTACCAGGCCGGCGGAAGCGGCGACCGGCAGGCAGTGGACGATACGCTCGCCGGAAACCTGTGCCGCTGCACGGGCTACCGGCCCATCGTCGATGCGGCGCTGGAGGCGTGCGCCGGCGCGCCTCGCGACGCATTCGCGGCGCGCCGGGCCGCCACGGCTGAGCATCTAGCGGCCCTGGACGACGGCGAGGACCTCTTCATCGGCGATGAGGCGGCGGGTTTCTTTGCCGCGCCGGCCACGGTCGATGCCCTGGCCAGCCTCTACGGGCGGCATCCGGACGCAACGCCGGTCGCGGGCGCCACGGATGTTGGGTTGTGGATCACCAAGCAGTTGCGGGTCCTGCCGAAGATCATTCACTTGGGAAGGGTGACCGGCTTGGCGGAGATGTACGAAACCGAGCAGGGCTTCTATTTTGGCGCCGGCGTCACCCATGCGCGCGCCGAACGCGCCATGGCGGCGATCGATCCCGATCTGCTTGAGTTGTTCCGCCGGTTCGGCGGCAAGCAGGTCCGCGCGGTGGGGACGATTGGCGGCAACATCGCCAACGGCTCGCCAATCGGCGATACGATGCCCGCTCTGATCGCGCTCGGCACGACGCTGCACCTGCGCCGGGGCGAGGCGACGCGGTCGATGCCGCTCGAGGGTTTCTTCATCGATTACGGCAAGCAGGACCGGGCGGAAGGCGAGTTCGTCACCGGGATCGACGTGCCGCGCCTCAAGCCCGATCAGGTCTTTCGCTGCTACAAGATCTCCAAGCGATTCGATCAGGATATCTCCGCGGTCCTGGGCGCCTTTAGGTTCACCGTGGAGGCGGGCCGCGTCACGCACGCGCGTGTCGCCTTCGGAGGCATGGCGGCCACGCCGAAGCGGGCCGCAGCCACTGAGGCCACCCTCAAGGGACTGGAACTTGAGGACCCACACGGATGGGACGTCGCCTGCGAGGCCCTGGCGTCGGATTTTCGGCCTATCGATGACATGCGGGCCAGTGCGCGCTACCGGCTGGAGGCGGCGCAGGCACTCCTGCAGAAGGCCCTGCACGAGGCGGGCGGCGAGGCGAGCGCCGCGACCCGGCTCGTGGGCCTGAGGCCCGGGGAGGCCGAGCGTGCCGCCTGAGATTGTCCAGGCGGAACGGACCGCGCCCGGAGACGGCAGCGGCGCGGTTGGGCGGGCGCTCGCCCACGACAGCGCCGTGCGCCACGTCCAGGGCACGGCGCGCTTCATCGACGACGTTCCCGAGCCGGTGGCGCTGGTTCATGTGGCGCCGGGCTACGCCCCGCATGCTGCGCGCGGCTGGATCGCTGCGCTAGATCTCGATGCGGTGCGGGCCGCGCCCGGCGTAGTCGCGGTTCTGACCGCTGCCGACATTCCGGGAAAGAACGACTGCAGCCCGGTCTTCGGCGACGATCCGATCCTCGCCGAGGAGAGGATCACGTTCCACGGCCAGGTGGTCTTCGCAGTGGTGGCGCTGAGCCGGGATCAGGCCCGCCGCGCCAGCCGCTTGGCGCGCATCACGGTCGAGGAGGAGGAGCCGCGAGTCTCGGTTGAGGCAGGCCTCGCCTCCGGCGAGACGGTGGTCCCCGACTACCAGTTCCAGTGCGGCGAGCTGGGCGCGGACATGAAACAAGCCCGGCGCACCGCGTCGGGCTCTCTCCACGTCGGCGGTCAGGAGCACTTCTATCTCGAGGGACAGGTCGCCATGGCGCTCCCCGGCGAGGGCGGGGCGATGCACGTCCTCTCGTCGACGCAGCATCCCTCGGAGATTCAGCACCTCGTGGCGGCCATGCTTGGGAAGCCGGACTCGGAGGTGGTGTGCGAGTGCCGGCGCATGGGCGGGGCGTTCGGCGGCAAGGAGAGCCAGGCGGCGCAGTGGGCTTGCCTCGCCGCGCTCGCGGCCAGCGTGACCGGCTCGGCGGCCAAAGTCCGGCTCGACCGCGACGACGACATGATCATGACCGGCAAGCGCCACGACTTCCTGGTCGACTACGGCTACGGCTGCGACGAGACGGGCAGGCTGCTGGCGGTCGATGCCGCGCTCAACGCGCGCTGCGGCTGCTCGGCCGATCTCTCCATGGCCGTCAGCGACCGGGCCATGTTCCATGCGGACAACGCCTACTACTATCCGAGCGCGCGCATCCTCTCGCGGCGGGTCAGGACCGACACGGTCTCGAACACGGCGTTCAGGGGGTTCGGCGGGCCGCAGGGCATGATGCTGGCCGAGCGGATGATGGACGACATCGCCTGCCGGCTCGGCCTGGACCCGCTCGACGTGCGCAAGCGCAATCTCTATGGCCGCGGGCGGGACGTCACGCCCTACGGCATGAAGGTGAGCGACAACATTCTGCCGCGATTGGTGCGCGAGCTCGAGAAGACCAGCGACTACCGAGAGCGGCGCAAGGGCATCGCAGCCTTCAACGAGAGCAACCGATTTCTCAAAAAGGGGATGTCGCTCACGCCGGTCAAGTTCGGGATCGCCTTCACGCTGAAGCACCTGAACCAGGCGGGCGCGCTGGTGCATGTCTATACCGACGGCTCCGTGCTGGTGAACCACGGCGGCACCGAGATGGGGCAGGGGCTCCACACCAAGGTTGCGCAAGTGGTGGCGGAGGAGTTTGGCATCGGCTTCGACCAGGTGAGGATCACCGCGACGAAGACCGATATGGTGCCCAACACGACGCCGACCGCCGCGTCGTCCGGCTCCGATCTGAACGGCATGGCGGCGAAGCGGGCCGCCGGCACGATCAAGGACCGCATGGCCGTCCTGGCCGGCAAGCTCTACCAGGTGCCCAAGGCGCAGGTCCGTTTCGCCGGCGGCATGGTCACGGTCGGCGGGCAGGACATCCCGTTCGCCGAGCTGGCGAAGACCTGCTTCCTCGAACGGGTCTCGCTCTCGTCCACCGGCTACTTCGCGACACCGAAGATCAACTGGGACCGCGTATCGGCGAGCGGGCGACCGTTCCTTTATTTCGCCTGCGGCGCCGCCTGCTCGGAGGTGACGATCGATACTCTGACCGGAGAGATTCGGGTGGACCGGGTGGACCTGCTGCACGACGTCGGCAACTCGCTCAATCCCGCCATCGACATCGGCCAGATCGAAGGGGGATTCGTGCAGGGCATGGGGTGGCTCACCACCGAGGAGCTGGTATTCGATTCGAAGGGCCGGCTCACGACCCATGCGCCCTCCACCTACAAGATACCGGTCGCGAGCGACGTGCCGGAGGACTTCAGGGTTGCGCTCTGGCAGTCCAAGGGCAACAGGGAACCCACCATCTACCGCTCGAAGGCGGTGGGTGAGCCGCCGCTGATGCTGGCCATCTCAGTGTTCTCGGCGATCTCGAACGCCATCGCGAGCCTCAATCCCGGTAGGGTGCCCGCGCTCGATGCGCCGGCGACGCCGGAAACGATTACCCGCGCAATCCGTTCCATGCGGGATGCATAAGGCCAAGCGATGAAGACCTGGGCGACCATCGGCCGCGCGCTCCGCGAAGAGCAGAGCTGCGCCATGGTCAGCATCGTCGATGCCAAGGGCTCGGCGCCGCGCGAACCCGGCGCGCGCATGGTCGTGCTGGAGGACGGCTCGTTCGCCGGCACCATCGGCGGCGGCACGTTGGAATGGCAGGCTATCGAACGTGCCCGCGCGGCGCTGACGAAGGGCACGGCGGCCGGGGTTGCTCCTCCCGTGGGGCTGGAGCGAATGGCACTCGGCCCCGATCTCGGCCAATGCTGCGGCGGCTCGGTGCGTATCCTCGTGGAAGTGTTCACGCCGGGGCGAGCGGCCGAGGTGCAGGCGCTCGTCGAAGCCGAAAGCGCGGGGCTCTTCGTTACCGAGGGCCGCATCGCCGAGCGGTACGTGGAGCGGACCATTCTGGATCGCGACTTTCAGGGCGGCGAGGACAGCCTGTTGGCGGACGACGGGCGCCTGCTTGAGCGCTTCGGGACGCGGAAGCAGGTCCTGGCGCTGATCGGCGCCGGCCACGTCGGGCGCGCCATGATCATCGCGCTCGCGCCGCTCGACTTCAGCGTGGTGTGGATCGATCCGCGCAAGGACGAGTTCCCGTCCATCGTGCCGGGCGACGTGCGTGTCATGGTGGCGGCGGAACCGGCGGCCGAGTTGAACGCGGTACCCGATGGCGCCTTCGTGCTGGTGATGTCCCACAGCCACGCGCTCGACTTCGACGTCGTCCTAGCCGCGCTGCGAGCCAAGCGGTTCGGTTACGTCGGCCTGATCGGCTCGGCGTCGAAGAAGGCCCGCTTCATCAGCCGCATGCGGCAAGCGGGCCTGGCGGACGACGATATCGAGCAGCTGGTCTGCCCCATCGGCATCGACGGCGTTACGTCGAAGCAGCCAGCGGTCATCGCTGCATCGGTGGTCTCGGACCTGCTGCGCCGCCGGGACGCGCGGGCCGGGACGCACGGCGCGGAGGCCTCGTCTTAGGGACCCGAGGGTCCAGGACGAATGAGCATTACCGCCATGGCTTTGGACAACGGCAACGAGACGGCCTCGGGCGCGTACATTCTCGAAGCCCGCAACATCGTCAAGCTCTTCGGCGACCTGCGGGCCAACGACGATGTCGACCTGAGCCTTAAGTCCGGCGAGATCCACGCGCTCTTGGGCGAGAACGGCGCCGGCAAGTCCACGCTGGTGAAGATCATCTACGGCGCCCTGCAGCCGACGTCGGGAGAGCTCTTCTGGCAGGGCGCGCCAGTGACGATTTCAAACCCGGCCGCAGCGCGGGATCTCGGCATCGGCATGGTCTTTCAGCACTTCTCGCTGTTCGATGCGCTGACCGTCACGCAGAACATCGCGCTTGCGCTCAAGGGGGAGAGGGACCTGAAGGCGCTCGCCGGGCGAATCGAGACGGTCTCCGCCGACTACGGCCTGCCGCTTCGGCCCGGTGCGCTCGTGGCGGACCTTTCTGTGGGCGAGCGCCAGCGCATCGAGGTCGTGCGCTGCCTTCTCCAGGAGCCGCGCCTGCTGATCCTAGACGAGCCCACCGCGGTACTGACGCCGCAGGAGGCGGATCAACTCTTCGTCACCCTGGAGCGCCTGGCTGGTGAGGGTTGCGCGGTGCTCTACATCTCCCATCGCTTGGAAGAGGTGAAACGCCTCTGCCACGACGCGACCATCCTGCGTCTTGGCAAATTAGTGGCGCGGGTCGATCCGCAGCAGGAATCCGCTGCTTCTCTCGCCAGGCACATGATCGGCACCGATGTCGCGGCGCTCCAGTCAGGGAGCGGTGCGGCACCCGGCGAACCCCTGCTGGAGCTCGACGGTCTCTCCATGCCGACCGATGACCCGTTTGGCGTTGCGCTGAAGAGCATCGATCTGGAGGTCCGTTCCGGGGAGATCGTCGCGATCGCGGGCGTCGCGGGCAACGGCCAGTCGGAGCTCTTCGACGCCATTTCGGGCGAGCGGACGAGCAAGTCTGCGGACTCGGTGAAGCTAACGGGTGCGTCCTGCGGCCGCGAGACCATCACGCAGCGACGCCGACGCGATGCCGCCTTCGTGCCGGAAGAGCGCGTCGGCCACGCCGCCATTGCGGACCTGCCGCTCTCGGAGAACCTCGTCCTCACCCATCATGCCGTTGGCAAAGATGTCGTGCGGCACGGCCTGATCAACCGCAGCGCGGCAAAGGATGTGATGGCCAGGGTCGCCGAGCACTATGACGTACGCAAGAATCTGGCCGATCCCGAAGCGAGCGCGCTCTCCGGCGGCAACCTCCAGAAGTTCGTTGTCGGCCGCGAGCTGGACCGCAGGCCTAGTGTTCTCGTAGTGCATCAGCCGACCTGGGGGGTCGACGCGGGAGCGGCGGCGTTCATTCGCCAGTCCCTGGTCGACATGGCGCGGGGCGGCTCGGCGGTTCTGATGATCAGCCAGGATCTCGACGAGATTTTCGAGATCGCCGACCGCATCGCGGTGATCTCGCGCGGCGAGCTGTCGGAAGCCTACCCGGCGGGCGAGCTCAGCCCGGAGCGGATCGGCTTGCTAATGGCGGGTACCCACGAGAGAGCCGGCCGGGATGCCGAGCACGGGGCAAAGGCGTGATCCTCAGGCTGGAAAGGCGCAGCCAGCGTTCGACGCTGATGGCGTTTCTGTCGCCGGTGCTGGCGATCGGCATCACGCTCGCGCTCGGCGCCATCATGTTCGTGGCCTTAGGGTTCGATCCCGGCGAGGCGCTCTACATCTACTTCATCGAGCCGGTGACCAGCGCCTGGTCAATCGAGGAGGTGATCGTCAAGGCCGCGCCGCTCATCCTGATCGGGGTTGGCCTCGCCGTCTGCTACACCGCCAATGTCTGGAACATCGGTGCGGAGGGCCAGCTTACGATGGGCGCCCTGGTCGGCGCCTCCATCCCGATCTATTTCCCCGACTGGCAGTCGCCGCTGGTCCTGCTCCTCATGCTGGTTCTCGGGATCGCCGGCGGCGCGCTCTTCGCCGCGATCCCGGCGTTTCTGAAGAACCGTTTCTCCGCCAACGAGATTCTGACCAGCCTGATGCTCGTCTACGTCGCCCAGTTGCTGCTGGACTGGCTGATCCGCGGGGCCTGGCGAGACCCCGACGGCTACAATTTTCCGCAGTCCATATTGTTCGAGGGCTGGCAGGTCATCCCGCCTCTGGGCGAGGGACGGGTGCATATCGGCGCCATCTTCGCGATCGTCGCCGTCATCATCGTCGCGTTCATGATGGTACGAACGCTGCGCGGCTTCGAGATCCGCGTCGTCGGCACCTCGCCCCGTGCCGGCTCATTCGCCGGCTTCAAGGGCAAGCGGGTGGTCCTGTTCTGCTTCATGCTCTCCGGGGCGCTTGCCGGGCTGGCCGGTATCTGCGAAGTCGCGGGCCCGAGCGGCCAACTGACCCCGCACGTCTCGCCCGGCTACGGTTTCACCGCGATCATCGTCGCCTTTCTGGGTCGCCTGAACCCGATCGGCGTGTTCTTCGCGGGCGTTCTGCTGGCGATCAGCTATATGGGCGGAGAGGCGGTGCAGGTGGAGCTCGGCATCTCCGACAAGACGACTCAGGTGTTCCAGGGCATGCTGCTGTTCCTCATCCTGGCCTGTGACACGCTGATCCGTTACCGCATCAGGCTGGTTCGACCTGGAAGATGACGGCGGAGGTCTGAGAAGCGGTCGATGGAAGCCCTCGAAGCCGTCATTCTGACGATCATCACGGCGTCCACGCCGTTGCTGCTGGCGGCGACCGGAGAGCTCGTAACGGAGCGCTCGGGTGTCCTCAACCTGGGCGTCGAGGGCATGATGATCATGGGCGCGGTTTGCAGCTTCGCCGCCGCTTACACGACCGGCTCGGCACTGCTCGGCGTTCTGGTCGGGCTCTACGCGGGCGTCGCCACGTCGTTGCTCTTCGCCTTCCTGACCCAGACCCTGATGACCTCACAGGTGGCGACCGGGCTGTCGCTCACCCTGCTGGGCCTGGGGCTATCCGGCCTGATCGGCGAGGGGTTTACGGGGCTGCCCGGGGAGAAGCTCGAATCGATCCACATCCCCTTGCTCACCGACATCCCCTTCATCGGGCCGATCCTGTTCGGCCAGGACATCCTGGTCTACATCTCGCTCGCGCTGATTGCGGCCGTCAGCTACGTGCTGTTTCGCACCCGGATAGGCCTCGTCATCAACGCGGTGGGCAACAATCACCATTCCGCCCATGCGCTCGGCTATGGTGTAGTCAGAGTGCGCTACGCTTGCATCGCCTTCGGCGGCGCCTGCTCAGGGTTAGCCGGCGCGTACTTGGCGCTCGCCTACACCACACAGTGGATCGAGAGCATGAGCGCGGGCCGCGGCTGGATCGCGCTCGCGCTGGTCGTCTTTTCTACTTGGCTGCCCGGGCGTCTTCTGATCGGGGCCTATCTCTTCGGCACGGTCTGGATCATGGGCCTCTACGTCCAGGGTCTGGGCGTCGGAATCCCGTCGCAGCTATTGTCGTCCCTGCCTTACCTCGTCACGATAGTGGTTCTGGTTATCATTTCGGGGAACAGGTCTTTGATCAGGGTGAATACACCCGCAATGATCGGGCAGCCCTTCGCACCAGAGAGGTAGAGGGGGGATGACGCCGCCCGCGCGTTACGATTAGCGTTGGCGGCACGAAACGTTGCACTGAACAAACTCTTGCTGACGTGAAAGGAGGCATCATGAAGAAGCTCATTGGAATGGTCGCGCTCGCGCTGGCGATGACGTTCGCCGCGGGTGCCGCGTCCGCTGCCGACAAGCTGAAGGTCGGCTTCGTCTATGTCGGACCCATCGGCGATCATGGCTGGACCTACGCCCACGATCAGGGCCGCCTCATGATCGAAGAGGCATTGGGTGACCAGGTGGAGACCGTGTATGTCGAGAACGTACCGGAGGGTGCCGACGCCGAGCGCGCCATCGAGCGACTGGCGCGCCAGGGTGCCGGGCTGATCTTCACCACGTCCTTCGGCTACATGGACCCGACGATCAAGGTGGCGAAGCGCTTTCCCGACGTGAAGTTCGAGCACGCGACCGGCTACAAGCAGTCCGAGAACGTCGCGTCCTATAACGCGCGCTTCCACGAAGGCCGGTACGTCATCGGTCAGATCGCCGCGAAGATGTCGAAGTCGGGGGTCGCCGGCTACATCGCGTCCTTCCCGATCCCTGAGGTCGTGATGGGCATCAACGCGTTCATCCTGGGCGCGCAGACCGTGAACCCGGACTTCAAGCTCAAGGTGGTCTGGGTCAACACGTGGTTCGATCCGGGCAAGGAAGCCGACGCCGCCAAGGTGCTGATCGGCCAGGGTGCCGACATCATCACCCAGCACACCGATTCAACGGCGCCGCTGCAGATCGCCGAAGAAGAGGGCGTGCTCGGCTTCGGTCAGGCCTCCGACATGATCCACTTCGCGCCGAAGGCGCAGCTCACGGCGATCATCGACGAGTGGGGCCCCTACTACGTCGAGCGCGCCCAGGCGGTGCTCGACGGGACCTGGGAGTCGGGGGACACATGGACCGGAATGGCCGCGGGTACGGTGGTGATGGCGCCCTACACCAACATGCCCGATGACGTTGCGGCTGCGGCTGCGGAAACGGCAGCCATGATCGCTTCCGGGGAGCTCAACCCCTTCGCCGGTCCGGTTTACAAGCAGGACGGCACGCTGGCCGTGGCCGAAGGCGAGGTCATGGACGACGGGACGCTCGCGGGCATCAACTGGTACGTCCAAGGCGTCGACGACACGTTGCCTGAATAGTCCGTTACCGATACTGGCCGGCGCACCGATCCTGCCGCGTTGCAGGCCCGGTGCGCCGGCTGTTGTGATGTGAAGGCGAGGAGAGACGCGCTTGGCCGCCTTCGCCGTCGACTGGCTCAATCTCCTGCTTCGCTGGGCGCACATGATCGCCGGCATCGGCTGGATCGGCACCTCCTTCTATTTCATCGCTCTCGACGTCAAGTTGAGGAAGCGGGAGAAGATGAAGGAAGGCGTGCTGGGCACCGCGTGGCAGGTGCACGGCGGCGGCTTCTATCACGTCGAGAAGTTCACCGTTGCGCCGAAGGAGCTGCCCGGCGACTTGGTCTGGTTCAAGTGGGAAGCCTACCTCACGTGGTTCACCGGCTTCCTGCTCCTGATCGTGCAGTTCTATTTGAGCGCCGGGACCTGGATGATCGATCCCGCGGTCCTGGACCTCGAGCCTCTGCACGCGGTCGGTATCTCGGTGGGGAGCCTGGCGGTCGGCTGGTTCGCTTATGACGGGTTGTGCCGGTCGCCCGTCGGCAAGCGGCCGACGCTGCTCGCCATCGTAACGTTCGCGTGGATTCTCCTGGCGGCTTACCTCTACACCAACGTCTTCTCCGGCCGCGCCGCGTTGATCCATGTCGGCGCCTTCATCGGCACCCTCATGGCGGCCAACGTGTTCGCGGTGATCATTCCCAACCAGAAGAAGATCACCAAGGCCCTGCTGGAGGGGCGGGAGCCGGACCCCAAGTACGGCGCCATCGGCAAGCAGCGCTCGGTCCACAACACCTATCTGACACTGCCCGTGCTCGTGACCATGGTGGGCGGGCACTACCCCATGCTGACGGCGCATTCCCAGGCCTGGCTGATCGTCGCCTTCGTCCTCGTCGGCGGCGCCGCCCTGCGCCACGCCTTTGTCCGCCACGAGGCCGGCGACCCGTTCCCCCGATTCGTCTGGACCTTGCCCGTCATGCTGGTGGCCTTGGCTGCGGCCGTGTGGCTGACCTCGCCGCAGCAACGGGACCTGTCGGATTTCGACGTTTCGGACGTGGAGGTCATGGCCATCGTCGACAAGCACTGCGTCTCCTGTCACGCCGCGAGCCCGAGCCACGAGAGCTTCGACACGCCGCCCAAGGAAATGGTGCTGGAGACCATCGACGACCTGCTCCGCCACGCGGAGCTGGTGGACAAGTTCACGGTCCAGACCCGCACTATGCCGCTCGGCAACGAGACCGAGATGACCGACGAAGAGCGCGCCCAGCTCGGCGCCTGGATCGACGACAACAAGTAGGACGATGGGCGGCAAGGCGGCAGGCATGCTCCTCTCCATCGACGATCTGAACGGGATGGCCGTGGCCGAATTCACCGCCACATTCGGCGACGTGGTGGAGCATTCGCCCTGGGTCGCCGAGCGTGCCGCCGGCGCCCGTCCCTTTGCCGACCGGGACGCGGTCGCTGACGCATTCGCGGCTGCCCTGCGCGGTGCAGCGCTTGACGGTCAGCTGGCGGTGCTGCGCGCGCATCCGGATCTCGCCGGCCGTGCGGCGATCGCCGGAGACCTGAGCGAGGACTCCCGCAGGGAACAGGCGGGCGCGGGCCTCGACCGGCTGACGCCTGAGGAGTTCGAACGCTTCACCGCGCTCAATGCCGCCTACAAGGAGCGCTTCGAGATCCCCTTCATCTTCGCGGTCAAGGGCGCGAGCAAGGAAATGATCCTCACCGCCTTCGAAGAACGCGTAGCCAATGGGCAGGAGATCGAAGTCGAGAACGCGATTGAGAACGTCTGCCGCATCATGCGCTTCCGCATCGAGGATCGGGTCGCGGAATGACGGCGGGCGCCGATACCGCGGCACGAGTTCTGCGCGGCCGCACGGTGAGCTTCCGGGGCGATCCACGCGTCGTCGGGGCTGACAAGGCGTTGTGCAACCACGAGGACGGCGCGGTGGTCGTGGGCCGGCAGGGCCGCATCCTGTGGCACGGCGCCTTCGCGGACCTGCCGCGGGAGCACGCCGAGGCCCCGAGCGAGCGCTACGGCCGCGAGGTCATCCTGCCGGGATTGATCGATGCGCACGTTCACTTCCCGCAACACCGCATGTTGGCGGCGCCCGCGCACGACCTGCTCGAATGGCTCGAGCGCTTCGCCTTCCCCGAGGAAGCGCGGTACGCCGACGAGGGCCACGCCGCGGCGGCTGCGGAGAGTTTTTTGGACAAGCTCGTGAGGCACGGAACCACCAGCGCCCTGGTCTTTTCCTCGGTGCATGGGAGCGCGGCCGACTGTCTCTTTCGGGCGGCGCGGCGGCGCGGCCTCTGCCTGATGACGGGGGCCACCATGATGGACTGCAACGCGCCCCCGGCCGTAACTCAGGAGGCCGAAGCGAGTGCCTGGGAGAGTGCGGACCTCATCGCCGCGTGGCACGGGGTTGAGCGCCTGCGCTACGCGCTCACGGTGCGCTTTGCCGTCACGTCGAGCGAAGAGCAGCTTCGGCTGGCCGGTGAGCTTCTGGCGGACCATCCCGACTGCCCGCTCCACACGCATCTCTCGGAGAGCGCCGCGGAGATCGACCTGGTGCGGCGGCTGTTTCCCTGGTCGAAGGACTACACCGATGTCTACGCGCGCTTCGGCCTGGTGGGCGAAACCTCCGTCTTCGCCCATGGCATCCACCTCTCGGAACGCGAATGCCAGGCCCTGCACGACTCAGGCTCGATGGTCGTCTTCTGCCCGACCTCAAACGCGTTTCTGGGATCGGGCCTGTTCGACATCGAGCATCTGTACGCGACCCAGCGCCCGGTCAGGGTTGGTGTGGCCAGCGACATCGGCGGGGGCACCAGTTACTCCCTGCTCCAGACGCTCGCCGAGGCATACAAGATATCCCGACTAAAAGGCTGCAGCTTCAATGCCTTCGACGGCTTCTACTTAGCCACCCTGGGCAATGCGCGCGGCCTTCGGCTCGATGCCGAGATCGGCTCGCTCGACGCAGGCCGTTGGGCCGATGTCGTCGTCCTCGATCCGTGCGCGACGCCTGTGCTGGCTGCCCGCCAGGAGCTCTCGGAGAGCCTGGAGGACATGCTGTTCGCGCTGATGATGCTGGGCGACGACCGCGCAGTGCGGGCGGTCTACGTCAAGGGCGAGAAGGTCGCCGGCCGGGACCGGAGCAAGGGTTAGAGCAGCATCACCGTTTGGCACGTTCCACCCGCAGGTAGGCGCGCAGTCGCTCGACGCCAGCGTCGGGGACGTCGAGACCCTTCCGGGTGCGGCGCCACAGGATGTCTTCGGCGGTCCTGGCCCACTCGTGCTCGACCAGATACGCGACTTCCGCCGCGTAGAGCCCGGCCCCGAAGTGTTCGCCGAGGTCATCCGCGCTGCTGCGGCCGGCAAGCAGGGCATGAGTCTCGGTGCCGTAGTGGCGGATGTAGTGACGGTGCAGGTGCTCCGGCAGCCATGAATAACGTGAGGCGCATTGCGCGGTGAAGGCACCGATGTCTGCGTTGGGGATGTCTCCACCGGGGAGGGGCGCGTCGCGCGTCCAGCGCGATCCTGTGGCACGGAGAGGGCCCGCCAGCATGTCCACGGCCCGCTCCGCAAGCCTGCGGTACGTCGTGAGCTTGCCGCCATAGACCGAGAGCATCGGCGCCGGAGCCGGATCGAGGTGCAGTACGTAGTCGCGGGTGACCTCGCTCGCGTTCTCGGCCTGGTCGTCGAATAGGGGACGGATGCCGGAGTAGGTCCAGACCACGTCGCGCGGGGCGACGGGAGTCACGAAGTAGTCATTGGCGGCGGCGCAGATGTAGTCGACTTCCTCGGGCGTGATCTCGACCCGCCCGGGCGCTGCCTCGAACTCGATGTCGGTCGTCCCCAGCAGGGTGTAGTCCTCCTCGTAGGGGATCGCGAACAGCACGCGGCCGTCGCCGGTCTGAAAGATGTAGGGATGAGGGTGGTCGAAGAGCTTGCGCACCACGATGTGGCTCCCCCTGACCAGCCTGACCCTGTGCGTCGCCTCGGCGCCGCCAGCGAGCGAACGCACTTGGCCCACCCATGGGCCGCTCGCGTTGACGACGCCCCGCGCGGTAACGGTGTCGTGCTCGCCCGACTCCCGGTCGGCAAGGACTGCCGTCCAGCTCGACCCATTCGGAGCCAGCGAGACACACGCGGTGCGGGTGCGAACCTCCGCCCCCCTGGCATGGGCATCGCGGGCGTTCAGCACCACCAGCCGTGAATCCTGCACCCAGCAGTCCGAGTACTCGAAGGCCCGGCGATAGCGGCCCTGCAACGCGCTCCCGCTCGCGTGCCGGCCGAGGTCGATGCTGGCGCTTGGCGGCAGCGGGCCGCTCCCGCCCAGGTGGTCGTAGAAGAAGAGGCCGAGGCGGATCATCCACCACGGGCGGAGCCCCGCGTGATGGGGGAGCACGAAGCGCATCGGCCAAATGATGTGAGGGGCATTGCGCAGGAGCACCGCGCGCTCGCGCAGGGACTGGCGCACGAGCCGGAAGTCGCGGTGCTCCAGGTAGCGAAGCCCGCCGTGGATCAGCTTGGTGCTCGCCGACGAGGTGTGCGCGGCCAGATCGTCCTGCTCGCACAGCAGCACGTCCACGCCGCGCCCCGCCGCGTCCCGCGCGATGCCGGTGCCGTTGATGCCGCCGCCGATGACCAGCAGGTCGACCGTGCGCGGCGACGAATCCCTCACACCCATGAGTGACCATATAGTCTCCAGTTCGAACACTGCCAGCGTGCGGAGGCCGTGACGCTGGCGAGACATGCGGGCTAGCATGACCGCCATGGCGTCCAGCCCGCTCCTGCTCGCCCTCGACCAGGGCACTACGTCGACCCGCGCGATCCTGTTCGACAGCGCCGGCACGCCGCTCAGGACGGCGCAGCGCGAGCTTCGCCAGATCTATCCGGCGGACGGCTGGGTGGAGCACGACCCGGAAGAAATCTGGGAGGCCAGTGTCGCGGTGCTGCGCGAGGCGGCTGGCGATTCCCTGCCCACCGCCATCGGGATCACCAACCAGCGCGAGACGGTGCTGCTCTGGGACCGCGCGAGCGGCGCCTGCCTGCACAACGCCATCGTCTGGCAGGACCGGCGCACGGCGCCTGTCTGCGACCGGCTGCGTGAGGACGGGCAGGAGCCCTTTGTCATCGAGCGCAGCGGCCTCCTGATCGACCCCTATTTCTCGGCGACCAAGCTTGCCTGGCTGCTCGATAACCTGCCCGGCGCGCGCGAGCGGAGCAACCTCGCCTTCGGCACGATCGACAGCTTCCTGGTCTGGCGGCTCACTGGCGGCCGGGTCCACGCAACGGACTCCACCAACGCCGCGCGCACTAATCTCTTTGATATCCACGCGTGCGCCTGGAGCCCGGAGCTGCTCGCGCTCTTCGACGTGCCCGAGTCCGTGCTGCCGGAAGTGCGCGGCAATACCGCGGGCTTCGGCACCACCGACATCCTGGGCGCGCCCGTGCCGGTCGCAGGGATGGCCGGCGACCAACAGGCGGCGACGTTAGGCCAGGGCTGCCTCGAGGCCGGCGACGTCAAGAGCACTTACGGCACCGGCTGCTTCCTGCTGGCTCATACAGGCGCTGAGCCGGTCGCCTCGCGCCACCGGTTGCTCACCACCGTCGCGCTCAGCCTCGACGGCCGGACCACTTATGCGCTCGAAGGCGCCGTCTTCGTTGCCGGTGCGGCGGTACAATGGCTGCGCGACGGGCTGGGCGTGATCGCGAACGCTGCGGAGACCGAGGCGCTGGCGCAAGGGGCGGGCGAGAGCGGCGTGGTCATGGTGCCGGCCTTCGTCGGCCTCGGCGCGCCCTGGTGGGACGCGGATGCGCGCGGCGCGCTCTACGGGCTCACCCGCGACACGGGCCCGGCCGACCTCGCACGAGCCGCGCTGGAAGCCGCGGCGCACCAGACCGCCGACCTGCTGGACGCGGCGGCGGCCGACGGCGTCCAGGCCGCGCTGATCCGGATCGACGGCGGAATGAGCGCGAACGACTGGTTCGCCCAGACCCTCGCCGACGTCGTGGGACTCACCGTGGAACGCCCGGCCGTGACCGAGACCACGGCCTGGGGTGCCGCCGTGCTGGCGGGCTTGGGCGTCGGTGTGTTCTCCGATCCGGCCGAGGCGCCGCGCCAACCGGGCCGGCGGTTCTCTCCCCGCGGCGATCTCGCACCGGCCCGCGCCCGCTGGGCCGACGCCGTGGCGCGCACGCTCTCGCGGCCCGATTAGAGAACAGCCCCCGTTTCTGCGAATAGGTGGAAGCGCTCGCGTCCCACCCGCACCGGGACCTCGTCTCCGGGCCGGACGAGGGCTTCTTCGGAGAGCTTGATGGTGACCGGTTCGGCCGTGAACTCCGTCTGCAGATAGGCCAGGGACTCACCGCCCAGCTTCTCGACGATCTCGACCCGCCCGCGAAAATCCGCCTCGGCCTCGGTCGCGATGTAGAGGTGCTCCGGCCGAACGCCCAGCGTAACCGGCCCAGGTGCCACGCCGTGCAAACGCCCGGCCGGCAGCGACGCCGAGCCGAACCGCACCTGCGGCTCTCTTCCTTCGGTCGCCTCGATCGCGGCGTCGATGAAGTTCATCGCAGGCGCGCCGATGAAGCCGGCCACGAACCGGTTGGCGGGCGCATCGTAGAGCTCTTCCGGCGGGCCGACCTGCTCGATCCGCCCATGGTCGAACACCACGATCCGGTCGGCCAGGGTCATGGCCTCGGTTTGGTCGTGGGTGACGTAGACCATGGTGGCGTCGAGCCGGTCGCGCAGCCGCGCGATTTCCAGGCGCATTCGCACCCGGAGCGCCGCGTCGAGGTTGGAGAGCGGCTCGTCGAACAGGAAGACCTGCGGGTCGCGGATGATGGACCGTCCGATGGCCACGCGCTGGCGCTGCCCGCCGGAAAGCTCGCGCGGGTAGCGCCCGAGCAACGCCTCGATCTGAAGGGTCGCGGCGACCTCGTTCACGCGCCGGGCGATCTCGGCCTTGGGCACCTTGGCCAGCCTGAGGCCGAAGCCGATGTTCTGCGCAGCGGTCATGTGGGGGAAGAGCGCGTAGGACTGGAATACCATCGCCACCCCGCGCCGCGCAGGCGCAACGTCGGTCACGTCATGCCCGCCGATCAGGATGCGCCCCTCGCTCACGCTCTCCAGACCTGAGATCATCCTGAGAGTTGTGGTCTTGCCGCACCCGGAGGGGCCAACCAGAACCACGAACTCGCCGTGCGCGATCGCCAGATCGATGCCGTCGACGGCGAGCACCGAGCCGAAGCGCTTCGAGACGCCATGCAGGGCAAGCTCCGCCATCGTCAGCCCTTCACCGCCCCCATGGTCATCCCCTTGATGAAGTAGCGCTGGAAGAACAGGAACACGATGAGCGTCGGCAGGCTCGCGATCAGCGACAGCGAACCCTGCACCCCCCAGGCGACCGAGTACTGCCCCTGCAGGTTCACGATCCCGAGCATGATGGTCCGCTTCTCGTCCGACTGGGTGAAGATGAGCGGCCACAGGAAGTCGTTCCAGATCCAGGTGAACTGGAGCGTCGCCAGCACCGCGAGCGCCGGCAGGCTCAAGGGCAGCGCCACCCGGGTCAGCACCTGCCACTCGTTCGCGCCCTCCAGGATGGCCGCCTCGCGCAGCGCATTCGGGACGGTGGCGAAGAAGTTGCGCATCAGGAGCGTGCAGATGGGGATGCCCATCGCTGTGTGGATGATGATGATGGGGTAGAGCGTGTCGATCAGATCCATCGCGTTGAAGAGCCGGAACAGGGGAATCAGAATCACCTGCGGCGGGAAGAACATGCCGGAGACGATGGCGAGAAAGAGCAGGTTGCTGCCGCGGAACGGCAACTTGGCGAAGACATAGCCGGCCAGCGACCCGAGCGCGATGGAGGCCACCGTCGCAGGCGCGGTGACGAGAAACGTGTTGGCGAAGTACCGGTGCACGGCCGGATTGCCGAGCACCTCCGCGAAGTTGCCCCAGTAGAGCTGGGGCGGGATCGTCCACAGCTGGCCAAGCGCGATATCGCGGGTGGTCTTGATGGAGGAGAGCAGAACGCCGGCGGTCGGCGCCAGGAACAGCAGCGCCAGAACCGTGAGCACAACGAAGATCACCGCGGGCCACGGGTTGAACCGCTTGGGTGGGGCGGCGTCGAGCACCAGGTCAGCCATGGAGCTCGTCGACCTTGCGCAGCTGGCGGAAGTAGAGGCGGATGATGGTCAGCGCAATGAGGAACAGGACCACCGAGATCGCGCTGCCGTAGCCCATCAGGTACTTCTTGAAGGACTCGTTGTACATGTGCATGGCCAGCGTGTCGGAGCTGTTGAACGGCCCGCCGCCGGTCATGGTGTAGAGGATGTCGAACCCCTTGAGCGAGTTGATGACGTTGAGCGCGATCACCACCACGGTGGCCGGCGTGAGCAGGGGGATGACCACCAGGCGGATGCGCTGAAAGGCTTTCGCGCCCTCGATCTCGCACACTTCCAGCAGCTCTTCCGGGATGGTGGTGAGCCCGGCCAGGAAGATCACCATGGAGAGCCCGGTCTGCTGCCACGACCAGGCGAGGATGACCGACCAGAGCGCGGAATCCGGCTTCGCCAGCCATGCGTAGTTGAAGCTCCCGCCGCTCACCGCCTCCACCACGGTGTTCAGCAGCCCCCAGTCAGGCTGGTAGATCCACACCCAGATCTGCCCGACCACCACGGCCGAGAGGCAGATCGGCAGGTAGAAGATCGACTTGAACACCGAGCCGCCGGGGATGCGGCTGTCGATCAGGAGCGCAAGCCCAAGCCCGAGCACGGTCGGCACGACGATCGCAGCGACGATCCAGAACGCCGTGTTGATCGTAGCGTTGAGGAACAGCTTGTCGGTGTAGATCTTGCGGAAGTTATCGAAACCGACGTAGTCGTAGTCGGGATTGAAGCCGTTCCAGTTGGTGAAGCTGTAATAGAAGGAGCTCGCGAGCGGCCAGACCACGAACGCCGCGAACACCGCAAGCGGCAGCGCCAGCAGGATTACCCGCCAGAAACGGTTCTCCCGCTCCATCGGTCTCCGCTCATGGTGAGACGTGGACGGGCCGCCGGGGGAATGCCGCCCGGCGGCCCGCCCGCACTAGGCCGCGCCTACTCCGTGAACGCTTGGGCTGCGTCCGCGGCGACCTGCGCCAGGATGTCATCCACCTGGCTCGGGTCGTCCATGAAGCGCGAGAACATGGAGAGCCCGACCTCCGCCACCGGCGGTGGCGTCGCGAGGTCATAGTTGAACGCGAAGTTGTCCGCGCCGGCCACGACGGTGGAGACCCGCTGCATGACCTCGTTGTAGTTCGCCGGATCGACATTGACGTTGGCAGAGAGCGCCCCGTATGCACCGGTCCAGCTCGCCTGCACGTCTGCGTTCGACATCATGAAGCTCAGGAACGCCTCGGCGCCGGCGCGGTTCTCCCCGTCGTTGGAGATGACCAGACCGTCAACTGGGCCGACCACCGAAGCAGGGACGCCGTCCGCGATGGACGGGAACGGGAAGAAGTCGTAGTCCTTGCCGGGCTCGAGCCCCAGTCCGTTCCAGTAGCCGGTGATCCAGGTGCCCATCAGGGTCATCGCCGCATCGCCGCGGGCCACCTTGTCCGACGCATCCGTCCAGGAATCGGCGTTGGCGTTCGGCGCGAAGTAGCCCTTGTCCGCCAGGTCCTTCCACATCGCCATGGCTGCCTTGACCTCGGCGTCGTCGTAAGAGGCCGAGCCGTTCATCAGGCTTGCGCGGTAGTCGGAACCGGCGGTGCCGAGCAGCAGATAGTCGAACCAGAACTGAGCGGGCCAGCGATTCTTGGAGCCGAGCGCGATCGGCGTCACGCCCTTGCCCTTCAGCGTCTCGCAGAGCGCCAGGAACCCGTCCCAGGTCGTCGGCATTTCGGTGACGCCCGCATCCGCGAGCACTTGGGTGTTATAGAACATGCCCGCGTAGTGGTAGTTGAACGGCACCAGGTAGCGTGCGCCGTTGTACATGGTGGCGCTGTCGGCCACGGACTTCGCGACGACACTGGCGAGGCCGTCCCGCGCCCACATGTCGTCGATGGTATGGAGGCTCCCGGAATCCACGACGAACTGCGTCCGCGCGCCGGCCCAGTAGCTGAAGACATCCGGCAGGCTGTCGCCGGCCGCGCGCACCAGGATATCGGTCTTGAAGTCCTCGTGGCCGATCGGGCTGTTCTTGATCGTGTAGTCCGTGGCTGCTTCGAACTTCGCGACCTGCTCGTTGAAGATCTTGAGTCCGAATTCGCCGGTGAAGTAGTGCGTGAGCGTGACGTCACCGCCTTGCGCGAAGGCGGGCGCGCCAAGCAGCAGGGCCGGCACGACCGCCATGGTGGCCAGTACCCTGCGCCTGTTGAGAGTGATCATGGAATTTTCCCCCATGCGGTTGATATGCCAGCGTTGTGATTGAGCAACTCGAAAGTGAAGCGCATCGCTCCGCGCGGTGTCAACGAAAACGGGGCGAATGCGCCGGGATATGACGCGCGTGCATGCCGAATGGTCGATTCTGGACAGCAACATTCGTTGCGCGACGGCGCGGCCTCCGCCTGCGTTCGCGGCGTATCGGCCACGGGGAGGCACCTGGGCACGACCCGAAGGGCGGGCCGCTCACAGCCAACGCGCACCGATCGGCGCGGGCAGTTTCCCTGCTGCGGTGATCTTGTTACCGTTGGTTTCGCTTTGAGACTTACAGAGAGCACTCGAAGCCGGTCGGCTGCGCGTCGGCGAGCTGGAGCCCGCTACCGAGCACGGGGCATCGAGAGAAGCGCTCTCCGCAGCTCTTCCCGACCCGGAGCCGAGCCGGAGTCGGACGGGCATGGGAGCTGACCGAGAGGGGTAAAGGCAGTGCCAGACAACATGCCGAAGAATGTCGCGAACCGGGGGCTCTGGAAGGGGTTGCACCCCGGCATGGGCATCGCGTCCAAGGGCATGATTGCGGCGTTCGTCCTGTTCACGGCCCTGTTTGTGGAGACCGCCGACGGCATCTATTCGGCAATCCGCGGATGGATCGAGCATGCGCTCAATTGGTACTACATGAGCGCGCTCGTCATCATGCTCTTCGCCTGCTTCTACCTGATGTTCAGCCGCTTCGGGCGTATCAAGCTGGGCGACGACGACAGCAAGCCCGAGTTCAGCACCTTCTCCTGGTTCGCGATGCTGTTCTCGGCCGGCGTCGGCATCGGGCTGCTGTTCTTCAGCATCGCCGAGCCGATGTTCTACTTCGACAACACGATGCCCTGGGGCTACCCCAACAATCCGTTCGCCGACCTGGCCGGCGTTAACGAAATGAGCGAGCCGCGCGCAGTTCTCGCCATGCGGGTCACCTACTTCCACTGGGGCTTCCACGGCTGGGCGGTCTACGTGATGGTGGGCCTCTGCCTGGCCTACTTCGGGTTCCGCAAGAAGCTGCCGCTGACGCTGCGTTCGGCGCTCTACCCGATCATCGGCGACAAGATCTACGGCCCTGCCGGCCACGCCGTCGACCTGCTGGCCGTGTTCGGGACCGTGTTCGGCGTCGCGACCTCCCTCGGCCTCGGCGTGAGCCAGATGGCGACCGGCCTCAATCATCTCTTCGGAATCGATCCCGGCGTCATCACGCAGGTCATCCTGATCGTGATCATCTCGATCGTCGCGACTTTGTCGGCGGTGTCCGGGGTCGGCAAGGGCATCCGCATCATCTCCGAATGGAATATCTGGCTCAGTGTCGTGCTGGTCGCCTTCTTCCTGTTCGGCGGCCCGACGAAGTGGCTGCTGGGTCTCTTCGTCACCTCCGTGGGCGACTACCTCTGGCACTTCATCCCCATGGGCTTCCAGATCTTCAATTCCGAAGGCGCGGCGGCCTGGCAGGGCGGGTGGACGATCTTCTACTGGGGCTGGTGGATCTCCTGGGCTCCGTTCGTCGGCATGTTCATAGCCAGGATCAGCCGCGGGCGAACGATCCGCGAGTTCATGGTCGGCGTGATGTTCGTGCCCACCACCATCGCCTTCCTTTGGCTCTGCATCTTCGGCGGCAACGCCATGTACGCCGAGCTGGAGGCGGCCGGCGGCGTTGGCACCGCCGGAATCGCCCAGCTGATCCGGGATTGGAACCTTCCGGCCTCGCTCTACGGCACCATCGACCTGGTGACGGGCATTTCGTGGCTGAACTGGATCATGGCCGCGCTCGCGACCTTCCTGTTGGCGACGTGGTTCATCACCTCCTCGGATTCCGGCACGCTGGTCATCACCACCATGCTCAGCATGGGCAGCGACAACCCGCCCCGGAAGTTCCGCATCTTCTGGGGGCTGGGAGAGGGGTTCGTTGCCGCGGTGCTGCTGCTGGCGGGCGGCCTGAAGGCGCTTCAGACCGCCTCCATCGCCGCCGCCCTGCCGGTCAGCATCATCATGCTCATGATGACCTTCGGCATCATCAAGTCCCTGCACGAAGACCCGAGCGCCGTGCCCATGCCGTCCGACGGCAAGGCGCCGGACGGCACCAGTCTGAAAGGCGACATTCCACGCTGAGGCCCGACACCGTGAGAGCGCTTGGGGCCGGAATAGGAAGGGGAGCGGAGATGGCATTCTGTCGGGGGATTGGGGCCCTTGTCCTGTCACTCGCCCTGTTGGCGTCGATCCCGGCGTTTGCCGAGGATGACCCGGCGGAAGAGCGAGTCGCGCCACCGACGAAGGAGCTGACCATCGTCTCCTGGGGCGGTGCCTACACCCGGAGCCAAATGCTGGCTTACGTGAAGCCCTACCGGCTCCTCAGCGGCGAGTGGGTGTCGATGGAGACCTACAACGGCGGGCTCAAGGAGATACGCGAGCAGGTCGAGACAGAGAACGTGACGTGGGACGTGGTGGACTTCGAGCTCTCGGACCTGATCCGGGGCTGCCGCGAAGGCCTGCTCGCGGAGATCGACCACGCCACCCTGCCGCCGGGCGATGACGGCACGCTCGCCGTGGACGACTTCATTCCCGGCGCGTTCACCCCCTGCGGCGTCGGCCAGACCGTGTGGTCGACGGTGGTGGCTTATGACGGCGAGGCGGTCGGCGAGAGCGCTCCCTCCACCCTTGGCGACTTCTTCGACGTCGACGGGTTCCCCGGCAAGCGCGGCCTGCGGCGCGACCCGCGCGTGATCCTCGAATGGGCTCTGATTGCCGACGGCGTGGCACCGGCTGACGTCTACGCCATGCTCGAGACCGATAACGGGCTGGATCGCGCGTTCTCGGTCATGGACGAGATCAAGAACCACATCGAGTGGTGGGAGGCCGGAGCGGACCCGATACGCCTGCTCGATTTGGACGAGGTCGTCATGACCTCGGCGTGGAACGGGCGCATGTATGGCCCGATCGTGGAAGACGGCAAGCCTTACGCCATCCTGTGGGACGGCCAAATCTGGGACATCGATTCCTGGGGCATCCCCAAGGGCAGCGACAATCTGCACAAGGCCATGGACTTCATACGCTTCGCCACCGGCACGGGGCCGCTCGCGGAGCAGACGAAATACATCTCCTATGGCCCGGCGAGACTATCCTCCATGGCGCTGGTCGCGGAGGAAACCAAACCGCACCTGCCCACCGCGCCCGAGAACCTCGCGCTCGCCTTGCAGACGGATGCCGCATGGTGGGCCACCCACCACGTCGCGCTGACCGAGAGGTTCGAGGATTGGCTGGCGAGCGGCGGACGTGGTCTCTCAGGCTCGGCCCGCTGAGCCGACACGGAACAGGCCAGCATTTCTACGCGGTGCCTAGCATTTCTCACACCGGCGGCTTCGTTCGGCCGATTTGGGTACAATGGTATTGCGTGTTCCGTGCCCGATAGTGTTTGTGGTGAGACATGCGGGTTGAGAGCGGACCCATCGGAGTCGGCATCGTGGGGACGGGCCGCATCTCCGATCTGCACGCCATCGAGTACCTGGCCAATCCGCTGGCGCGGATCGTGGCGCTCTGCGACGTGGACACGGCACGCGCGACGGAGCGGGCGGCGGCCTGGGGCTTGGACGACGTTGCCATCGAGGGCGACATCGACGCCCTGCTCGCCCGCCCGGACGTGGATCTCGTCGAGATCCTGCTCCCCCATCACCTGCATCTGGGAGCAGCGCTGAAGGCTATCGACGCCGGCAAGATCGTCTCGCTCCAGAAGCCGATGTGCATCTCACTGGAGGAAGCCGACCGTCTGGTCGCCGCCGCCGCCACGGATCGCCCGTTCAAGGTGTTCGAGAACTTCCTGTTCTACCCCCCTGTGGTTCGCGCGAGGGAGCTGATCGCCGAGGATGCCATCGGCACGCCTCTCTCCATCCGCATCAAGAGCAACCCGGGGCGGAGCGCGACCGCCTGGGATGTGCCGGCAAGCGCCATCGCCTGGCGGCAGCGGCCCGAGCACTCCGGCGGCGGGCCACTGGTGTTCGACGACGGCCACCACAAGTTCGCCCTCGCCTGGCACTTCATGGGCGAGCCGGAGGAGGTCCACGCCTTCATCGGGGAGACCGAAACGGCGGACCACCGCGAGCGGCTGGACGCACCCTCGATCGTGTCGTTCCGCTTTTCCGGCAACCGCATCGGCAACCTGGAGATCGTCCATTCGCCGGCGCTCGAGATCGCAACCCAGCACTACGCCCAGGACGACCGCGTGGAGATCACCGGCAGCAAGGGCGTGATCTGGGTGAATGGCGGCCACGGGCGGCTCGGCGACACGGCGCCGGTCGCGCTCTACCGGGACGGCGCCATCACCGAGTTCCGCGACGTGGCGACCGGCTGGGAGCAGAGCTTCGTGCTCTCCACCCGCCACTTTCTGAAGGTCCTATCGCAAGGCGGGCGCCCGGTTCTGACCGCGCGCGAGGGCCGGCAGGTGCTGCGGTTCGCGCTCGCTGCCCTCGAGTCCGCTCGCCTGGGCAGGCCGGTGCCGGTCGCTGCCGAGGGAGGAAAGAGCGCATGACGAACGCCACAGGCACGCCCGGACCGCTGCCGCCCTCGATGGATCAGAGAGCGGCCTGGCTCGCCGCTGCCGGCGGCCTGAACGCGGCCATCGATGCCGGGCAGCTCGACGAGCCGGTCGCCCTCTCCCTTGCCGAGGCGCTGGTGCTGGGCCTGATGCGTCAGGGCGTGACGAAGTACCTCGCGATCTTCGGGCACGGCTCCACCGCGGTCGGCGAGGTGCTGCGGGTCTACCAGGCCCACGGTCTGGTCCGGTGCTGGCAGTTCCGCAACGAGGTCGCGATGGCCCACGCCGCCACGGCGCTCCGCTGGGTCTACGGCGAGCCCTCCGCCGTGGTCACCTCCATCGGGCCGGGCGCGATGCAGGCGATGGCCGGATCGCTGGCGGCGGCCTCCAACGGCGTCGGCGTCTATCACCTCTACGGCGACGAAACCACGCACGGCGAAGGCTACAACATGCAGCAGGTACCGAAGCCGGCGCAGGGGCTGTTCGGGCAGATGACCGCGCTGATGGGCGAGTCCTGGACCCTGCACAGTCCCGGCGGGCTGCGGGCGGCACTGCGCCGGGGCGCGATGACGGTGTTCCATCCGTGGAAGGCCGGTCCGTTCTACCTCAACCTGCCCCTCAACACGCAGCCTGCGGAGACCGTGGTTCGGCTCGATACCCTGCCGGCGGCACCCGCGTTCTCCCCCGCCGCACCCGCCGATGAGGAGGCCTACACGCAAGCCGCGGCGCTCGTCTCCGGCGCCCGGCGCGTCGCGATCAAGGCAGGCGGCGGGGCGCGGCCCTTCGCCCGAGAAATCCGGGAGTTCGCGGAACTGGCGGGCGCAGCGGTGGTGCTCAGCCCCGGCTCGACCGGGGTGCTGCCCGACGGCCACCCGCAGAACCTGCACGTCGGCGGCTCCAAGGGAAGCATCAGCGGCAACTTCGCGATGGAGGAAGCCGACCTGCTGGTGGTCATCGGCAGCCGGGCGGTTTGCCAGAGCGATTGCTCGGGCACGGGGTGGCCGAAGGTCCGCCACGTCGTCAACATCAACGCCGATCCGGAGGACGTTCAGCACTACAACCACACGTCTGCGCTGTGCGGCGATGCCGGCGCCGTGCTGGAACGCCTGAACGACGTGCTGCGCCGCGATCATCCAGGGGCGCCCGAGAGCAAGCGGGAATGGCTCGACGCCTGCGCCGCGAAGAAGGCCGAATGGCAGGCGTTCAGGTCCGCGCAGCTCGATGCCGCCCAACCCGTAGACACGGTCTGGCAGCGGGAGGTGCTGACCCAGCCCCAGGCGATCGCGGTGACCGCCGCGTTCTGCAAGACGCGCGCCGCCATCAAGTTCTTCGACGCCGGCGACGTGCAGGCCAACGGCTTCCAGATCGTCGAGGACGGCGCGCCCTACGAGACCTTCACCGAGGCAGGCGCGTCTTACATGGGGTTCTCGGTGTCGGCCCTGCTCGCGGGCGCGCTGGCCGAGGACGGGCGCTATGGCGTGGCCTTCACCGGCGACGGGTCATTCACCATGAACCCGCAGGTCCTGATCGACGGCGTGGAGCACGGCGTGCAGGGTGCCATCGTCCTGTTCGACAACCGCCGCATGGGCGCGATCAGCGGGTTGCAGCAGGCGCAGTACGGAGCGGATTTCCGCACCTCGGACTCCGTACCTGTGGACTACGTGCAGATGGCGGCGTCGGTGCCGGGCGTGAAGGCGCTATCGGGCGGGTTCGATCCGTCCTCCCTGGAAGCGGCGCTTGAAGAGGCCTTCGACTACGACGGCCTCAGCCTGATCCACGTCCCGGTCTACTACGGGGACGACCCTCGGGGCGGCATGGGGGCCTACGGCCGCTGGAACGTCGGCAACTGGTGCGACGACGTGCAGGACCGTTACGTGCGCACGCTGATCTGACCGCGCGCGGCGGGCTTGCCGAGGCAGGGTGGGCGAGGTTCAGTCTGCCTGTTCGTCTGGCTTCCCAACCCGATTGCCTCGGCAACTGGAGTGAAGTAATGTAATGTCAATCACTTCAATTGCTACGTTGGAACCGCCATGCCCCAACAGGTGACCGCGCGCTTGCCCGATCCGGTGGTCGAAGCGCTGGACACGGCTGCACAACAGCTCAGACGCAGCCGGGCGGACGTCATCCGCCTCGCCGTCGAGCACTATCTCGAGGACTTCGACGATCTCTCCGTCGCCATCGACCGACTCCGCGATCCGAGCGATCCGGTGTTGGACTGGGACCAGGTTCGGCGTGAGCTTCTCGATACGGATTAAGGAGAGCGCCACCAAAGAGCTGAGGCGTGTGGCGAAGCCGGATCGGGCGCGGATCGTGGCGGCCATCGACCGGCTGGCCGAAACCCCTCATCTCGGTGCTGCGCTGAAAGGCGACATGCGGGGCTTGCGGCGGCTCCGGGTTGGAGACTACCGTGTGGTGTACGAAATCCGGGACGATGAGCTCGTCGTTCTGGTGGTTCGCGTCGCGCACCGACGGGACGCCTATCGGCGGACGCGTTAGAGCGTGTCCGTCTTTGACGGACACGCGACAGGCCACGACTGCGGCCCGCCGCTCCTGCGGCGCCCTCGCGGAGGCGCCGGCCGCAGGCGATCAACTTGTCAATTCTCAAGCGATTCCCGGTGCGCCGAAATCATCCCCCTACGCTAACGCACAAATCCGCCGCGATTGGTGGGAACGCGCCGGGGCCGGCACCGGTCCGACTTTCGTTTCGGACGTCATCCCGAGGGCTGCGCGATAACGAGCTCGACACCGAGCGACACTCGAGCAATTTCGTGAGACACCAACAAGTCCTCGACCACATCTTGCGTTGCCTCGCTCACAGCCGGGGCTTCCTCCATCGTCGTCCTCCTCGCCCGAATGCGCTGTCGGATCGCGTTTTCGGAATTCCGAATCTGCTCTGGCACCAGTTGCATCAATCCTTCCAAAACTGTTCGAGCCATTTCCTGCAGCGTACGATAACCGGGTTCTTCGAATAACTTTCCCACTTGATCGACCGTGTCCTCGAACTTGAAGGCGCGGATCCTTCGTGGTTCAGAACGAAACCAAGCATACGGCTGACCAAAGCGGTACGAGACCACATGAAGATTATCGTCGGTTAGCGGGCCGATTTCGTTCGGCGAAAACAGCACCGACTGCAAATGAACGGTCGCTGCATTGTATGCAGCATTGAATGATCGATTGCATCTCAATCCAGGGCTTGCGTAGTACACAGCGTTCGGATACCGGCTTTCAAGATTTATCAGAAGTTCGTGCTGTCGAGATTGATTTCTCTTCATCAAATGCATGCGAAAAAACGGCGTTTCAATTCCCTGCAAGAAATACTGGGAAATCTCGGCCGCCGAATTCCGAATCATTAACTCGGGCAACTTGTACTGGAAGTACAGTGGACAGCCCGGACAGTCGATGCGAACGTCGTACCCGAGCCGACCTTCCTGGACCAGGTTAGGAAAGAACAGCGCCCCGCCAGGGGCAGTCGATGCGGAGCGAATGAGGTTTTCGGTGAACGCGTACCCAAACGAAAATTCTGTGTAGCCGAGCTTCATGTGTTGAATTCCTTTGGTCCGCTCCCCTTAGAGTAGTTCATCAGTGTCGCGAGCAGCTCCGTTTGCCCGTTCCTTATTTCTTACTTTAGAATACTTGATTCCAAACGAAGCTCTACTGGCGAGCCTGAGAAACCATCGCTACCAAATCCTCCAGCGATGCCATTCATCAACTTCATACGTCAGACTGCCCAACTGCAGTATCCTGAGTATCGCTCGGAGACAGTGAAGCTAAGCAGATTGTTGTTAAGGACCTTTCCCGTTCTTGATTCTCCGGTAGACGTCGTGGAGGATTTGGAGCACCTTTTCGAGATCGAGTAGATTGGTGCTTTGGGTCTCGCCCTCCGCCGGGTATCGCCACTCAACGAAATCCATTCGGTGACGCTTCAGCACTCGCCGCGGACTAGCCACTCCCTGAGAGTCTGCAAGTTTTCCTATGAGCCCTTTGGTCTCTCCGTCTAAAGCTTCAAACAATTCCAAGAGGTCATGCTCATATTTGAACGAACCGGAACGCGCACAAGCTATCGCTTTGAGCATGCACTCTGCGGAGAGTGCTCTCAAAACAGTTACCGAAAGAAAATAGCCAAACAACTTAGTCTCAGCACCTGCCGGAATACTCTTACCTGAAGCCAGCCCGTTCAGCAGCCTCTGAAGGTCGTTGGCCGTCGTACGGAACCCGATAGCCCTGGCATGAAATTGGTCGCCTTCGGTCAGGGTTCCCGAATCCGTCGCGCTTGCCTGCGTCACTTCAATCGGGACTTATACGCCTAACTAGCCAAACTGGAGGAACTACGGCGACAGGTATCCGTTTCGATGAATTAGTCTCGAGGCGACGAGCGGCTCGGTCCATCGAAATAGCGCCTAGCATAGTTTATGCCAAGACCAACAACTGCTCCGCTAAGAACAAAATTCTTCACATCTTGGAGACGCTCTGGACTCAACCAGTACATATCCTCTGGCAGCAAGTGATGCACCCCCAAGGTTACCACTGATCCTATAATGACGATGAATACGGTCACGATCAGTGTCGCAATTCCATAGCCGATCAACTTCCTAGAAAGCTCGTCGCGGGCATGCTCACTCTTAGCACGCTCCAATTCATGCTCTTCAGCTTGAGCTGCTGCGCGGCTACTCGGATCGTCAGGTGGAGATGGCGGCGGTGGTGCCGGCATCTCCCTTCGTCGGTCCTAGGGGGAGGCAGGTTTCTGACGTTCGGCCACAGGCTAGGACTCCGCGATGGTTGCAAAGTGCTTTTCGATCACCTCATCTGGGATGATCGTATCGAGACCTGCGCTATGCCGAATCTGATGCCACGGCGTGCCGGGCGCGTGGGTCATTTGGGATAGATCGATACCGCTATAATGCTCGTATCCATCGAAGACTTGGCCGATTAGATCAATCTCCAGATCATCGAAGGCTGCTGGCTGGCAGTCGATCGACACCTTGACTGGCTCTTTCCCATAGCGCTTGAGCGCGTGGTATACGCGCGGGATGACTGGCCCATAGCGCCAAGCGTATACAGGTTGCGCGGACATGGGACGGTTGTAGAGTCCCAACATCCATCCATGGCAGAGATAGGTGAGCTTGATGATCTGAAGAGGGTCACGGGGGGCCAAGCTCACCACGCCTCTGTCGATGAGGGCATTGGCGATCGCTCGCGCATCGTGCGGTCCACTCATGGTCGGCCTCCTAGAGATACGGCCGAATCCTGCTGGTGATCCCCAGCGCGTTCGGAGGAACAGGTTATCATAAATCCCCTTGACAGACTATACGAGATATGATCGTGGCGCGGAATCATGGTGCCACCATACCTATGCCACACCTATGGCACAACTAGCCGCGGCCGGCGCTAAATGCCGGTGGGCGCCAGCCGAGGCTCGTAGTTGACACAAGCGCCGGGGGTCACCGTTCCCAGCGCTTGGCGCCCTAACCAGGATTCGCCCGCTGTTTCTGGACGTTGCCCCTTGACGCCGCCCCGCTTTGCGGCTAGTATAAGCGCAATAAATCGAGGGCGACGACATGACACAGAAGGCACCCGGACGCTCCCACCGCACTGGCATGACGGTCATGGAGCTGCTGCGGAAGTTCCCCGACGATGCCACCGCTGAGAAGTGGTTCGAGGCCGAGCGCTGGCCTGATGGCCGCTTTTGCCCCGATTGCGGATCGACCAACACGGTGGCCGTCGCGAGCCGGAAGCCCATGCCCTACCGCTGCCGGGACTGCCGCCATCACTTCTCGGTTCGCAAGGGCACCGTCATGCAGTCGAGCAAGCTGGGCCTCCAGAAGTGGGCCATCGCCATCTACGTGATGACGACGGGCATCAAGGGCACGTCGAGCATGAAGATTTACCGGGAGCTCGGCATCCGCCAGGCCACGGCGTGGTTCCTGATGCAGCGCATTCGCGAGGGCTTCCTGGAAGGCGCCGACGAGCCGTTTCCCGGCCCCGTGGAGGCCGATGAGACGTATATCGGTGGGAAGCTGGGGAACATGTCGGCCAAGCGCCGGAAGGAAGCTCGCCAGAAGCCCGATCTCGGCAAGGCCATCGTCGCCGGCGTGAAGGATCGCCCGTCCAAGCGCGTGAGCGCCGCCAAGGTAGAGGACACCGAGAAGCCGACGCTACAGGACTTCGTGACCGAGCGAACCACCGATGACGCCACGGTCTACACGGACGAGTCGCGCTCCTACATCGGCCTGCCCCGCGAGCACGACACCGTGAAGCACAGCGCCGGGGAGTATGTGAAGGGCGATGCCAGCACGAACGGCATGGAGTCGTTCTGGAGTCTCTTCAAGCGGGGCTATCACGGGACGTTCCACCACCTGAGCGAGAAGCACCTGGACCGCTACGTCCGGGAGTTCACAGGCCGCAACAACATCCGCGACATGGACACCATCGACCAGATGGCCACGCTGGTACGTGGCATGGTCGGCAAGCGGCTGCGCTATCGGGAACTGATCGCCGACAATGGCCTGTCGAGCGGCGCGCGGTCGTAACAGGCGTCAATATGACCCGATTACACCTCCGCTCCTCGGTGTCCACTTTTTCAGACTGGTTGCCAAGAAGCGTTCGACTCTCCTGTTTCCTTCTTTATCAATCCACTCACATTCCACCTCATCGTCATCAATCTTGGTGACGATGATTTTCGACCCACCACTCTTGTGTCGAACCTCATCACCGGGTTTGAACTCTTCACTCATCGTCGTTTCCCCTTTCATTTCTGTCTAAGTATCCGGGGAAGTGTATATCCCATGCGCGCGTATCACCGACAGACAGACCAAAATCACCTTTAGGAACCGGCTTTTCACACGGAGTCGCGTCGAATATTTTTGCTATAGGCTCCGCAGTCGGACTGAAGTAAACAGTGATCTCTCCTGTTGTCGGATTATGTTCTGAGAAGACAGCAGAATCATACGAACAATGACCCACACGAGCTTGAGCCAAAGTTAGTCTCATGAATGCATCCTGAATCTCTTTTGTTGGTGTAAAGGCTTCCACCCCATCGGCAAACTTCTTATTGCGCCAACCTGCCATGCCTATCTCCTACAGCCTGACGCCCCGCCCGCAGTTGCAGGCGGGGCGTCTCGTCAGCGTATGCGACGGATTGTGCGCACAGTGCGCACCCGTGTCGTTACTCGCACTGTCGTCTTCACTGGGACCCGGACGGTCCGCCTGACCGTCCTGGTTCGGCGAATAGCCATATTGGCCTCCATCGTTCGAGCGCGGAGGCCGCTTGATCGGATGCTGCGCAGAGACTATCCTGCGCCTCTTAGGGCATTTCCCGCGCGGCCTCACAATCCTTGCGGGGAGCCAACCAAGGGTCGGGCGCTTCGGTGTCCGGCCCGTTTTCTTGGTGGCTCGATCTAGTGTGGAGCGTAGGACTCACCACGAACCCTGTCAAGCGGTAGTGGGTCATTCGGTCTCGCACTCCGTGAGCACATCATCTGGTAGGCCGACGACAAACGGTTTGCTGCAGTCGACGCCCAAGAAGACGCGCGTCGGGGGCGCCTCTTCGACGATTGGGGTTTCCGGCTCGCACCCCGAGGGGAACGTGCCGTCCGGTGAGGCCGGTCTCTGCCGACTCGTTCTATTCGCAGACCAGCGAGACAGTGAGTGGGTTGGGCTGCAAATCGTAGACGGCGCCGGTCCCGTAGTCGATCAGCCCGCCCAAGATCGCTCCTTCCCCCGCGAGGTTGGGGATCATCGTCGCGGTATGTGTGTGGCAATCGTCCTTGGAGATCGTGATTTGCAAGGACTGATTGCGCTCAGCTTCTATAGTGCAGGGCGATGTACAGCTTTGGCCGTTGGAGAAAGCAACCGCTGCACCTGATGGTATGGTGTTGACACTCACATCCTGTGTCGTCCCACGTAGCATCGTGGCGCATCCGGCGATCGCCAGTGCGAGCACGAGCGGTACAATTATTCTGGTCATTGAGTCCCTCCATTGTTGTGGGCGGTTGATCCGCCCTTAGACCTCATCCGCGAAATGAAGCGCGGTCTTCTTCGTCGCCCCGGTCGCTATCTGCCACGCCACCACCGTCCGGCGCGGCAACTTGCGCAGGCTGGCCGCGAAGCACCTCACACGGCCGGCTTCAACCGCCGACTTCCTGTGCTCGGTGATATCGGAGCCGAACAAGCCCATTTGATGCAGCGCGAGGCCCGGCTGGACCAGGACGGGGCGCAGCCGCCGCGCCAGCCCGGAAAGCCGCAGATCGAACAGGATGTGGTCGATCGGCTCGGTGACGCCGCGGCAGCCCCGCACGATGGTCTCGGCCGCCTCGCGCGTGACGACGTAGGCGCCGGCGCCCGGTATCCAACTCCTCAAGGGGCGAAGCTCGCGCCCCTGGATGGTCCCCACCGAGAAGCCGAGCGAGCGTTGACGGGGGTTGCCGGGGTTCACATCCAGCTTCAACAGTTTCGTCCCGTTCAGCATGAACTCGGCGGCCGTCAGGAAGTCCGGTAGGTCGCTCGCGAGCTTCACGTCGTCCTCAAGGATCAGGGCGGCGGAGGCGTCGGTCTCCCGCACGAACCTGGTGAGCGCGTTGCGGTGACTGACGATGCAGGCCGCGCTGCCTCGATCCATGTCCTGCTTGCGAGCCCAACCGTCCATGTTCACGAAGGGGGAGAAGTCCTTGATCGTCGCGTGCGACCCGTCGAGCGCGGGGACGCGCGTGGTCTCGATGCCGAGGCGATCAAGCTGGGCGGAGATGGCCGTCCAGCGGTCCTGTCGCCGATCCAGGTTGATGACGAAGGCCGGGACCGCCATCGCTCTTCCATGCCGTTGCCGCGGCGCCGGCTGGTGCCGGGCCGTTGCTACGTCAACCAGGAATGGATGAAGCCCCGCCTATTCACCTTGGCGCGGGGAGCTACCCCTCGCCCGGTATCAGGCTGTTCTATTCAGCGGGCGGCCCGGCGGAGCGGGCCTGATTGACGTAGCGAGGAAAGGGTGCGGTGATGGCAGCCGGAAAGTCAAGGCATATATCGCCAGTTGCCTAGCCATATCTCGCGGCGTAGACTGACCAGCGACATGACGAAGAAGAAGATCATCAATCCGCGCCCGCGCGGCCGGCCGCCCAAAGAGATTCCGAGGATCGAGGCCAGCCCGCAGCGGGTGGCACGCGCGATCTTCTCAGCCGTGAAACCAGCGGACCCGACGATCCGCGTGCAGAAGACCCACACGCGGAAGCCGAAGGCGACTCAGTAGCCGAGCCTGATGAAGGTATGGGCCGTCTTATTGGTGGTGGTCGCGATAGTCGTGGGCGGTCCGGTCGCGGCTGGAGAGTCTGAGGACACGGCTGATCGCTTTGCGGAAACAGTCAGCAACACGGAAGGCCTGCATTGCGTCGCCAAGCATGGCTCGCGCACGATCATCTGCCTCGCCATGTTGAGCGATCAAGACACAGACAAGACGGCCTAGTTCCTAATCACGTCGGCGCGGAGCCTAAACCTGCCGCTGGTCGGCTGGTCTCTGATGCTGGCGAACCCGAATGACTACGTTGTGTCTATGAACTTCTGAAATCGGCTGGTTGGCTAGTTAGGCGTATAAGTCCCCTTCAATCGCTCCTACATAGATCAGACCGGCCCGTTGTATGCATCGCACGAGTGACGTGCAATACGATTGCGACGAACACTGCTGAGGCGTTTGCGCTATCGGCAAAGGGTGTTGCCGGTATCCTCCACGAATTCGTGACGCGGCTCCTTTTCCGTCAGCGTTTCGAGAAAGGCGACGAGGTCGGCCTGTTCGCGCGCGCTCAGGTCCAGGCGGCGCAGAATCCGTTCGCCTCCGGCGTGCAGCCGTTCTTCGTCGAGCGTCGAATAATGGTGGGCGACGTCGGCAAGCGTCTCGAGGCTGCCGGCATGCATATAGGGCGCGGTGAGCGCCACGTTGCGCAGGCCCGGCACCCGGAACTCGCCGAAGTTGCTTTGGCGCAGGTCAACATAGCGGGTCTTGGCGGCGGTGGAGCGCCCTGCATCGTCGTTAAAGCGGCCCAGCAGGGTGTAAGGGCTCTCGCGCAGTTTGCGGATACCGCCGTGCCGGCCGGGATCGACCCGGCCGGGCTCGACGAAATGCGGCACGCCGGCATCGGCGAACTCGCCATTGGTGAAGGCCGGGCCGAAATGGCAGAAGGCGCAGTTGCCCCGGCCGATGAAGAGGCGCAGTCCGCGCTTGGCTGCGGCGGGATAGCGGGTCTGGCCGGCCGTATCGTTGTGCGCGAGCGCGTCGCGGAAATCATCGAACGGCGTGCGGCCGGTGACTTGCGTTTCCAGGAACGCCGCCAGCGCCTTGCCGAGATCGACGAATATCCCTGCGTCGTCCGCGCCGGGCGCTTCGCCGAACGCTTGCCGGTAGCCGCAGGAAAGCTGCCGGTCGGAGCGGACCAGCCGCGCTGCGCCGCTGGGGCCGACACCCATTTCGCGCGGGTCGAGCAGGGGCCGCAGGTTTTGGGCCCACAGCGAGTCCTGCGCGCCGTCCCAGCCGAACCAGCGGTTGAAGCGCAGGTTGAACAGGCTGAGCGCGTTGCGGTCGACGGTCCGGTGCCCGCGGCTGCGCGGCAGGCCGTCGGTCCAGGCCCGGTCCGGCGGGTGGCAGGTTGCGCAGGAAACCTCGCCGGAGACTGACAGGCGCGGATCGAAGAACAGCGCCCGGCCGAAGGCGATGGCGGCCGGTTTGCCGGAAACCCGGTTGCTCGGATCGGGCTGCAAGTCCGGCGGCCACGGCCCGTGGCGCAGGATCCGGCGCTCTTCCTCGGCGGTGAAGTCGAGCGCCGGCGCCGGTGCGGCGATGCCGAAAAGCAAACAGAATACGATCGAAAATCCCGAGAGCCCGGCGGCCAACCGACCGACGATGGATGTGCCGGAGCGCCGAGGCGTCACTCCAGCACCGCCTCCGCGGTCAGCTTCTCCCGACCCGCCGCGCCGCGGACATCCAGAATCAGCTGCCAGCGCCCCGGCATGTGGAACATCAGGCCTTCGGCCGATCCAGACAGGCCGTTCAGGGTCACCCCCGGCCGGTAGTTCATGCCGTGCCGGTGGTCCGGCATCCAGCCGCGCACCCCGACCCGGTCGACCGGCGGCCCGCACAGATGGAAATGGATGGAAAAATGCGCGCTGATCGGGATGGGGGCGGGTTCCGATCGCCACCACGCCGTCCAAAGCTCGCCGGCGATTTTCGCGCCGCCGGTCCAGCCCTCGGGACGATCGCAGGCCGCCGCCTGGCCGGCCGCGAGAACGAGCGCAAGCACGGCCGCCAGCGCCAACCCGCCGAGGCGCCGCCGGGCCACGGTTATATTCGGAGGTTTGCGAGGTGCGGCCGGATCATCGCCTCGCCGTTGCGCCAGGCGATCTTTTCGGCGAGGTCGGGCGGCAGGTCGCCCAGCCATTCCCTGGTCCATTCCGCGTGCTGGACGACGTAGTGCCAGCGCTCCGGCGTGAAGGTGTCGGTGCCGACCATGACGCGGTCCGGGAAGGCGGCGAACAGGCTGCGCCAGTCGTCGTCGACCAGACCGTCACGGGCGTGCTCGCTGCGGAAGGCGAGGTCCGTCCATAGGTTCGCGTGCTTGCCGAGCATCGGGCCGACGGTATCCGGACCGACGAAGCCGGCATGGGCCCACAGCACCCGCGCTTCCGGCCATTGGGCGAAGATTCCGTCTACCGCGCCGGCGTCCGAATGGGCGTGCAAGAGAAGATTGTGCTGCCGCGCCAACTCGATCATGCGCCGCGGCACCGCCTTGTCCGTCTGCGCGGCGAAGAGGTGGAATTCGCCGACTGCGACCCACTTGAAACGCTCCACACGGTCCTCGAGAAAGTCGATCACCGACGGATCGTCGACCCAGCTGCTGATCTCGCCACGCCGGCGGTAGGGGCGCAGGCTCGGCAGGACAAGGTTCGGCGCGGCGGCGTAGAGCGCGCGGGTGCCGGCGTCGCCCGAGCTCGACACCAGCGCCCGCTTCAGCCCCGCCTTCTCCAGAATGGCGACGGCGTCGCTGGCTGATAACCGCTCGGCCGCATCGTGGCTGAAATGGATATGGGCGTCGAAGATTGGCATCGGCGCGCCGGCGGCGCGGGCCGCCGAGGGCAGCAGCGCCGCTGCGGCCGAGGTTGCGAGAAAGCGACGGCGCGAGAGTATGGCAGGGCTCCTTCCTGCTGGCGCCCCGGAATCCTGTCACTCCCGGCGGCTGCAAGGCAAGCCCAGAGGCCGCTTCCGCGATCGCGCCCTTCGGCTCGGTTGCGCCGGGATTTGCGAATCCGGAGAATCCGGCCCGTCGATGCGACGCGAAACGAGGCGGACGACACGACGCTTGGGAGCTACCTGCATGAAGGCACTTGATCGAAAGCTCGGCGCGATCCTACGGGGAGGCGGCGCGAAGACCGACTTCATCATCGCAGACGCCAAGGACGCCGACATGGGCAGCGGACGGTCCGCTCCCGGCCCGGAGCGCGGTGCGGACGGGCGGCCGCTCGACGCAGTCCGGCCGCTCGCAGGCTACCTCGACGAAATCCGGGCGATCACCCGTCAGGGAATCGTCGACGTGATGCTCGTCTCGTCTTCCACTCTGGAGCGGCTCGGGACGGGCGTTTTCGAGAACTCGCAGGTCACCCTCGCCATTCGCGCCAATGACACCACGGACGTCTGGGGCGTGCGGGGAGGCGCCTACGCGCGCGAGCCGTCCCGGCCGTTCCGCACCGCTTCGCTCTCCCGGGCGCGCGAGCTCGGGTGCGACCTCTGCCTCTACTCGATCACCTTCAACAACAGCGTGGATGACGACCTGCGGAGTCTCGAGGCGTTCGCGGACTTCCGCGAGGACGCGGAGCGGTGCGGCATGCGCTACTTCCTGGAGGTGTTCAATCCCAACGTCGACTCAGGATTCGCCTCGCTCCAGGAGACCGGTGCCTACGTGGGCGACTGCATCATCCGCTGCCTCGCGGGGCTGACGCGGGCGGAGCGGCCCCGCTTCCTCAAGATCGCCTACAACGGCCCGCGCGCAATGGGCGAGCTCTGCTCCTACGACCCCGAGCTGGTTGTGGGAATCCTCGGCGGGGCGGCGGGGACCAACCGCGACACCTTCCAGCTCCTTGGCGACGCCCAGCGGGACGGCGCCCAGGTGGCCCTCTTCGGCCGCAAGATCAAGCTCGCGGAGTCTCCGCTCGAAATGGTCCGTCACATGCGACGGGTGGTCGACGGAGAGCTCTCGCCGGAGGAGGCCGTACACGCGTATCACGCCGCGATCCGGGCGGACGGCCTGGTGCCGTCCCGCTCCCTCGAAGACGACCTCCGGATCACCGAGCCGGCCCTCCTGCCTGGGACTTGAGCGGGACGAAACGACCGGAAGGGCCCGGAGGCAGGTCGGAGCTACGACAGATGACGGAGCCAAGAAGCGGCGTTTTGACCTTCGGGTCGTTCATCACCGACCACAACCTCGCCATCGAGCACTACCCGCCCGAGGACCAGACGACCTTCATCGCCCGCCGCCATCTCGCGGCCGGCGGGCCGGGCTACAACATCGCGGCGAACCTGCGCCGGCTCGATCCGAACATGCGGGTTGAGTGCCACGGCCTCCTCGGCGACGACGAGAACGGCAAGGTGGTCCTCGACGCGCTCGCCCGACACGGCATCTCGCCGGACGGGATGACCCTCACCCGCGAGGCGCCGCAGGTTTACGTCGAGGTCATGGCGTCGCAGGCGACCGGGCGGCGGACCTTCTTCTTCTTTCGGGGGACGGCCGACTTGCTGGACGAGACCCACACCGATCCCGGCGCATCGCGTGGCCGCATCTTCCATTTGGGCGCCCCTGGGCTTCACCCTCGTCTGGACCGGGCGCATCCGGACGGCGGAAACGGCTGGACGCGGGTCCTTGCGCGCGCCCGCGAGCTAGGCTTCCGCACGAACATGGAGATGGCGAGCCTGGAGGGCGACATCCTGCGCCCCATCGTGCGGCCGTGCCTTCCCCTCCTCGACAGCATCGTCATCAACGACCTGGAGGGCGAGGCGGTGACGGAGATCGAGATCCGTCCAGAGGGGGTCCTCGACTGGGCGGCGGCGGGGCGGGCGTGCCGGCGGCTCCGCGAGATGGGGGTCCGGCAGGTTGCGGCCATTCATTTCCCCGAGGGGGCGGTCGCGGTCGATGCGGAGGGCACCCTGCACGCGCAGGCGTCCGTGCGGTGGCCCGATTCGCGCATCGTGAGCGCGGTCGGCGCAGGGGACGCCTTCGCGGCCGGGCTCGTCTACGGCCTGCACGAAGGGTGGCCGGTGCCGCGCGGCCTCGCGCTCGCGGTCTCCGTGGCGGCAGTGTGCCTGGGGAGCCTCGACACCCACGGCACCATCGGCACCTGGCAGGAGTGCGAGGCGGAGACCGCGCCTTACGGCTACCGCGACGGCCCTCCTTGAACGCCCCCGCCGGCACGTCGTTGTCCGGCCGCGCCGCCCGTCAAGTCGGTCTGGCGTTGAGGCGTTGACGGGGTAATGGTGAAAGCCGATTGGCACCGCATACGTTACATTTGAGATAACTTCCATGCCGAAGGAACCAACCACCGTGCTCAAGCCAAAGATGCCTGTCATCGCCTTGCTGACGATCGGAATTCTGCTGGGCCTGCCGGCCAACCTCACGGTTGCCCAGAGCAGCCCACCAGACAATGAGTACTGGTGGCCGGACCGGTTGGACCTCGAGCCGCTGCGCCGGAACTCCCAGGGATCGAGTCCCCTCAGCGAGGACTTCGATTATGCCGAGGCTTTCGAAAGCCTCGACCTGGAGGCGGTGAAGGCCGATCTCGCCACGTTGATGACGACGTCCCAGGACTGGTGGCCAGCGGACTTCGGTCACTACGGACCGTTCTTCATTCGAATGGCATGGCACAGTGCTGGCACCTATCGAACCATCGACGGCCGGGGCGGAGCGGACGGCGGCCTGCAACGCTTTGCGCCGCTCAACAGCTGGCCCGACAACGCAAACCTGGACAAGGCGCACCGGCTGCTCTGGCCCATCAAGCAGAAATACGGCCGCAAGATTTCCTGGGCTGACCTGCTGATCCTCGCCGGCACGGTAGCCATGGACTCGATGGGCTTCGAGACCCTGGGTTTTGCAGGCGGCCGTATCGACGCCTGGCAGCCGGAAGACGTGAACTGGGGCTCCGAGGGGGAGTGGCTGGCTGCCGACCGCCGCAACGAGGATGGCGTGCTGGATCCTCCCTTGGGCGCCACCCAGATGGGCCTCATCTACGTGAACCCGCAAGGCCCGGGCGGCAACCCGGATCCGCTGGCGGCCGCTCATGCCATACGTGAGGCCTTCGGCCGCATGGCAATGAACGACGAAGAGACGGCTGCGCTGATCGCAGGCGGGCATACCTTCGGCAAGGCCCACGGTGCGGCTGATCCGTCCGAGTACGTGGGTGTCGAACCGGAGGCGGACGCCGTCGAGGCACAGGGATTCGGCTGGCGCAACAGCTACGGCGACGGCCATGGCGCCGACACCATCACCAGCGGTCTGGAAGGCGCGTGGACGGTCGCCCCTGCGGCCTGGACCCATAACTTCCTGGAGAACCTTTATGCCTTCGATTGGGTGCAGACTCGAAGTCCGGCCGGCGCGATCCAGTGGGTGCCCGCAGACGGGGCGGCATCGGACCTGGTGCCGGATGCGCACGATCCGTCCGTGACGCACGCGCCCATCATGCTGACCACCGACCTTGCCCTGAAGGAGGACCCGGCATATCGCGAGATCACGTCGCGCTGGCTCGAATATCCGGAGGAGTTCGAGGACGCTTTCGCCCGGGCCTGGTTCAAGCTGACGCATCGCGATTTGGGTCCGACCTCGCGCTACCTGGGCGACGACGTGCCCGACAAGGTGTTCGTCTGGCAGGACCCCATCCCCGAAGTGGATCACGCGCTGATCGACGCACAGGATGCGACCACGCTGAAAGCCGCGATCATCGAATTGGGGCTGTCCGGCGCCGAACTGGTTCGTGTCGCCTGGGCGTCCGCGTCCACCTTCCGCGGGACCGACATGCGGGGCGGCGCCAACGGAGCCCGCATTCGTCTTGCACCCCAGAACGAATGGGCCGCCAACGATCCGGAGGAACTGGCCCGCGTGCTGGAGACGCTGGAGAGTATCCAGGGTGAATTCAACGCCGCGCAATCGGGTGACAAGCGAGTCTCCATCGCTGACCTGATCGTCCTGGGCGGGGCCGCCGCCATCGAGCGGGCCGCAGCAGCAGCCGGGTTCGAGGTGGCCGTGCCATTCGTGCCCGGCCGTATGGACGCATCGGCGCAGCAGACCGACGCCGAGTCTTTCGCTTTGCTCGAGCCAACGGCGGACGGGTTCCGCAACTACTTCGCAGACGGCAACCCCCGCTCGCCGGCGGAAATGCTGGTGGAGAAGGCAGCCTTCCTCAACTTGACGATTCCGGAGATGACGGTGCTCGTCGGCGGCATGCGCGCGATGGACAGCAACGCCGGGGGCTCGCCTCACGGCGTGTTCACGGACCGCCCCGGCACACTGAGCAACGACTTCTTCGTCAACCTGATCGATATGTCTACGCAATGGTCCGCTGCGGCCACCGAGGGGGTTTATGAGGGTCGTGACCGCGCAACCGGTGCGATCAGGTGGACAGCGACTCCGGTCGATCTGATCTTCGGCTCCAACTCCGAGTTGCGCGCGGTCGCGGAGCACTATGCGGCCGACGACGGGGAGCAGGCGTTCCTGGAGGACTTCGTCGACGCCTGGACCAACGTGATGACCCTGGACCGCTTCGATCTCAAGCGGTAGTGGCGGGGCCGGAACCAATATCCGTGCTCCGAAGCCTCTGAAAGAGTAGCGAGAGGGCGCAGGGTTCTGAAGGTCGATGGCGAAGCGCATGGCGAGCCGGTTTCCACCGTCGCACGTCGGAATGGAGGACGTTCGCAATGATCCGCAAATTCCTCGGCCGGGCATCATTCTGGACGTGCGCGATCGCGATGCTGCTGAGTGCGGCGGGCATGTTGCTGACCAGCGCGGCGACGGAGACGACGACGGCGCAGGCGGATGAGGCCACCGCGCTCAAGATCGGATTGCTGCTGGACTTGAGCAGCGGTTCGGCGGAGGTTTACAGGGACAGGCAGCGGGCGTTCGAACTCGCGATCAAGCATGTCAACGAAGGCGGCGGCGTGTTCGGCCTGCCCGTGGCGGTCGCGGTCGCCGACGCAACGGCGGACCCGGAGAAGGCGGTCGCCGCGGCACGGCGTCTCGTCGAGGTCGAGGGCGTCCATGCCATTGTCGGACCCAACGCCAGCGCCAGCGCGCTGCCGGTGGCCGAGCGGGTGATCGGTCCGGCCGTCATCCCCACCGTCAGCTTCTCGGCCACGTCGCCGGCGCTGACCTCTGCCGGGGACAACGATTTCTTCTTTCGAACCGCGCTCTCCGACGTTTCCCAGGGACCCGTCCTCGCCGGCCTCACGCGCGAGCGGGGCTTCGACAATGTCGGCCTGCTCCATGTCGACGACCCCTGGGGGCGGGGCCTTGCCGGCGCCTTCGAAGCGGCCTGGGACGGTCCCGTCAAGGCTGTCCCGGTGGACCGCACTGAGACCGACTTCCTGACCGCGCTTCGCGAGTCTGCGAGCGGGGGCGCGCAGGCCCTGGTGGTGATCGCCTTCGAGACGGCGGCGCTCGCCATGGTGCGCGAGGCGATCGATAACGGCCTTTACGCCGACTTCGTGTTCGGCGACGGCGCCAAGCGGCCGAGCCTGGTCCGGACCCTGGGCGGCGCCCGCCTCGGCGACATGTACGGCACCGGGCCCGCGTCGGCGCCGGAGAGTGCCGCGTCCGCGGCGTGGGAGGCGGCCTGGATCGCCGAGTACGGTGCGCTGCCGGTGCTCGCCTACGTCAAGGAGGCCTATGACGCCACGGTGGCGCTGGCGCTTGCGGCGCAGGCAGCGGGCCGCCTGCACGGCGCCACGATCCGCGACCGGCTGCGCGCGGTGGGCAGCTCGCCGGGCACCGTCGTGACCGCCGGCCCAAGCGGCGTCGCCGATGCCCTTCGCATTCTCGCCGACGGCAAGGAGATCGATTACGAAGGCGCCTCGGGAAGCATGGACTGGGACGGGAACGGCGACCTGCGCCGCGGCCATATCGGCATCTGGCGCTTCACCGAGGACGAACGGATCGAGGAGGTCCGGGCGGTGGCGTTCGAGAACTAGGGTCGCCGGTTTCGACGTCACCAGAGAACCAGCTTCATGGCAGCGACGCGGTCAGCGCAACGGTTCGATCGTGCCATGGTAACCGCTGGCCTCGCTTACAAGGCCATAGGCGAGCGCGACACACTCCCAGCTTTCGACCAGGATCTGCACGCAGTCCGAGGCGAAACGGGCGATTCCGAATTCTATAGGCTCGCCATCAATGTCCGCGCTGACCGCTTCGGTGACGAGAACGGGACGGTTGCGCGGCTGCCGCAGGAGGCGGGCTTCCTCGGCGTCCGGCAGCCACGCCATGACCCGCGTGCTCTGGCGCGAGTAGTCGCCGACGCGAAGCATGCCGCGCTCGATATCCGCGGTAATAGCGCTCGCGGTTTGCCGTGTCTTGCCAGCCCTGCGGTCGACAGCGCGTGCATACCGAAATGGTCGGTCGCTCAACATTCATAATGGCGGCGTCTCGTGTTCGACGCCTGCCGGCCACGGCTCCGGAGACGCGGTCGACAGCTGGTTGAGGGCGAGCAGCAATCGCGTGCAGCCAGTGCCCGCGATGGGCGGCGAGCGGTGCACGATTCCGCTGCTTGGTCCGGCGCAGTTTCCCTTGAATATCGCCACGTCGTTGCCACTGACGTGCTCTAACGGCCCTTTGAACCGCTTCTGTGCGCGCAATGCCCGTTCAGCGTGGATCGGTTGGACCCACTCGGTGCCGGGACCGCGGTACGTGGTCAGGAGGCGCGCCTCCACGAAGTCCCGGTGGAACTTCCAGCAGGAATCGTGGCTGACGCGCTCCAGCCTTACATCGACGAGATCACTTCGGGCGATGCCAGCAAAAGCCGAAACGAGATCATCGACGTCCCCGACCAGCAGGTCGCGCATGTCTCCGGGAGGCATACCAATTTCGTCCAAATGCGGTTCCACCGCACGTCGAAGGTCGCCGGGCCGGACAAGAACACGCAGGTGAGGAAGACACGAAGCATCAAGTCGGTCGAGCCAGGTCTGCAGGCACGAGGGAAGCGCCCGCCGCCAGATCACGAGCGCCATGTCGGGCTCGTTGATGGCGGCGAGGCCTTCCGCTGCGTCGCACGTTGCGATGCCCGCGCCCGACGTGGCGGAGGTCCTGACGGCCTCACCGTCCAGGGATACCGACGGAACGGTCATGACGGCTCGGCCCGCTTCCAGGCCGGGAACGGATCCTTGAGCTTGTTCCAGGCGGCAGGCTGCATGGCTTCGGCGTTGGCATCGCCGACAAGGCAGGCGTCGAGCCGGCGTCGGATCGCGGCCTCGTCCATGTCGGTGCCGATGAAGACGATTTCCTGGTGGCGGTCTTCGTAGACGGGATCCCAGGACTTGGCGATGTTCCGACGCCATTCCGGGTGATCGGGCCAATGCTCCTTGGCGACGCTCGCCCACCAGAAGCCCACGGCCCTATGGCGGACAAGGGCGCCGGCCTGGCTCAACTCGCCGACCCATTCAGGACGGTTGGCCAGCCAAAAGCGCCCCTTAGCACGAATGACCCCCGGCCATGACGAGTTGATGAAGGCGTGGAATTTCTCGGGATGAAAGGGACGGCGTGCCTGATACACGAAGCTGCGCACCCCGTATTCTTCGGTCTCCGGCTTGTGCTCGGCAAAGCCGTATAGCTCTTTGAACCAAAGCGGGTGCTCCTGCGCCTTGTCATGGTCGAACCGGCCGGTGTTCAGCACCTTGTCCAGCGATACACGGGACATGCTGGTCTCGATGAGTTCCGCATCGGTGTTGAGCGACCGGATGATCTTGCGCGCGGCATCGAGCTGTTCGGGCTCTGCCGCATCGATCTTGTTCAGAATGATGACGTCGGCGAATTCGATCTGATCGACGAGCAGATTGACCAGCGCGCGGTTGTCCTCCTCGCCCAGCGCCTCGCCCCGGTCCTTGAGGAAATCGGTTGATGCGTAGTCGCGCAGGAGGTTTGCGGCATCGACCACGGTCACCATCGTATCGAGGCGCGTGACATCCTCCAGGCTCTCGCCTTCTTCCGTACGGAAGTTGAAGGTGGCCGCTACGGGCAGCGGCTCGGAAATGCCGGTCGATTCGATGAGAAGGTAGTCGAACCGGCCATCCTGAGCGAGCCGACGCACCTCCTTGAGGAGGTCATCGCGCAACGTGCAGCAGATGCAGCCATTGGTCATCTCGACCAGAGTCTCTTCGGTGCGGCTCAGATCTGCGCCGCCGTCACGGATGAGATCGGCGTCGATGTTCACCTCGCTCATGTCGTTGACGATGACCGCGACGCGCTTGCCTTCGCGGTTGTTGAGGATGTGGTTCATCAGCGTGGTCTTGCCGGCGCCAAGGAAGCCGGAAAGTACGGTGACGGGCAGAATGGGTCGCTCCAGGGGCTGGGTCATGGCAGTTCTTCAGAGCGTGATTGCGAGGTCGGGGGCGCTGGGTGCGAGGGCCGCGTAGAACTGGGGAAAGCAGCCGACTTGAACACCGGCGACCGCGGCTCTCGCCGTGACGACGCCCTTGCCGCATTGCTCGAGGGTGCCTTCGGCCAGGTCGCGACGCACAGCACATTGGTCGGAGATCATGAGCAGGATGCTCCGGTCCTTCGCGACCCTGGCCAAGCGCTGCACGCAATGCCTCCCTGATATGTCGAACCCGTTCGCGGTTCGGGTGACGTGTTGATCAACATGTTCTCTCTTCTCCCTGCGACACGGCGAGACCGAAGATGGGGCCGGATTGAGTCTCGTTCCGTTCATCCTGCTGCCCCCAGCGCGTCCAGTGAGTCCTTGACCGTCGGCGACGCCCCGGATTCAACCGCCCGTCGGCGCTCCGTGTGAAACTTGCTCAAGACGGTGTTCGCCTTGGCAAGGACTTCGATGGCCTCGACGTAGGCCTCGAGCCGCTCGCCCGGAAAGCCCCACAGAACGATGTCGTCGGTGAGCGAATCCATATACGCTCGGGCGCCACAGCAGCCGAGACTCGCCGCGGCGGCGCCTGAGTTGGCGACTTGCGGCACCAACGCACAAGCGGGTCGACCCATAGCCGGGGGTGCGCCGCCATCCACACGCGCAACCGCTTCAGTCAGCGTCAGGCTTCGGTTGGCATCAGCAACGACGAGTACAACGCTCACAGGACACTTCGCATTGGCGAGCGGGCCGTAAGTCACGTACGCGTAGCTTTCGCTCATCACGGGAATGCCGGCCACTTCGTCGGGCTTGACATAACCCAGCCCAGTCATCGCCCCGAGTGCTGCCTCGAGTTCGGCGCCATGGCTTGCCACTGCATCGCGAAGGTTATGCGTATGGACTCCAATCGAGCAGAACTGATGATCGGCAGCAGACGTCGTCAGGCTCTGCCTCGCACCCAACTCCCAGAACGAGCACCCGGCGGGTACGGGCGCCTCGGGCGTGGGAGCGCCGACTGGCTCGTTGGAGAACGTGATTGCCAGCGGTGGAACGGCGAGGTTCAAGGCAATGGTCAAGCGTTGGTCGAGGCTGGCGTCTCTCATCAGTTGAATCTCTCTTCGTTGACGTTGAAACAAACGGTGCAGGGATGCTTACAGCCCCGAGCAAAAAGTGCGCACGCATCACGCAGCCAAACTCAGACCGGACGTGCGTTTGGGAACCTTGATGTGCCGAGATAACCTCGAGAAGGGATTCCACTGCACGGCTCGACAGTCGAGGTCGCTCCTCAATCGAAACGTGGGCGTCTTCAGCTCCGTCACTAGCGCGGCAATCAGCGTACCGCTGGGGGTGCCGACTTGGTCGCAACGTGAGATTGCGGCGCGCAGATGCTCCAGTGAATCGGCGAAGTGGCGTGGCAGCTCGACCCCGGAGGCATCATCGACCGGCTCAAGCAGATCTTGCGCTGGAAGCGTGAGGGGCATCCCACCGTCCCTCAAAGCTGCGTCGGATTCGGCGCGTCACCGTAGACGTCCTCCGGATCGAACGATTTCCGCGACTCCGTGAACACGAGCCGAGCAGGTCCATCGGAGTGGTCGCCGAGCTCAACCGACCGGTAGAAGCAGGAACGGTATCCGACGTGACAACTGGCGCCTGAACCGGCGACCCGGACGCGCAGCCAGACGGCATCCTGGTCGTCGTCGATGCGCATCTCGACAACCTCTTGGACGAGGCCGCTGGTTGCGCCCTTGCGCCAAAGGCACTGGCGGCTTCGGCTCCAGTAGTGCGCTTCGCCGGTCGCGATCGTTCGCTGCAGAGCCTCGCCATTCATGTAGCCCAGCATCAACACGTCGCCCGTGCTGGCGTCGGTCGTGATGCAGGGGATCAGCCCGTCGGCGTCGAACCTGGGCGCCAGGGCGAGGCCTTCCTCAACCTGCTCGACCGTCGTCCGGGCGGCGAAGGCGGCGACGGCTGCCGGAACGGATTCGTCAGGAGCCATTGGAGCCGCTCCTGGGGCTTTCGATCATCGCGAGAAACTCCCGCCGGGTCGCCGGGTCGTCGCGAAAGGAGCCGAGCATGCGGCTGGTCACCATGCTGACACCCGGCTTGTGAATCCCGCGCGTGGTCATGCATTGGTGCGCCGCCTCGATGACGACACCGATACCGTGCGGCTTCAGCGCCTCCTGGAGGGCATCCGCGATCTGCGACGTAAGCGCCTCTTGGATCTGCATCCGCTTGGCGAACACCTCGACAAGGCGCGCCAGCTTGGGAATGCCGACGACGCGGCCTGCCGGCAGGTAACCGATATGCGCCTTACCCAGGATGGGAACGATGTGGTGCTCGCAGTGAGATTCGAGGCGAATATCACGCAAGACGATCATCTGGTCATAGGCGGCAGTCTTCTCGAAAGTTGTGGCCAGCAAGGCGACCGGATCTTCGTTGTAACCGGCAAAGAATTCCTCGTAGGCGCGCACGACACGCTCGGGCGTTCCCTTGAGCCCCTCCCGGTTGGGATCGTCTCCGGCCCACTCGATCAGCGTGCGAACGGCGGCCTCCGCCTCGGCACGGCGCGGCCGACGGCGCGCTCCCGGCCCGGTGCGCGACGGGGTCAAGCTTCGATGCTCGACAACTACACTGTCCATATCCCGGCCTTTCATTGCTGTCGGGCCGCCCCGGATAGCGGCTTTCTTGCGAAACAATACGAAATGTTATAATATATCTTTCTTATACCGCAAGGTGAGACAGGCGATGACGAAACCGCCGGCCCGACCCCGGCCCTGCGTCGATACGGATTGCCGCGGGCGGCACTCACCGGGCGAAAGGGTCGCACTCGCGGTATCGATTTGCGAGGGGCGCGGCGTGCAGATGACTGCGCTGCGGAGGCGTGTCCTGGAGCTGCTTTGGGCGAAGGGCCGACCGACGGGCGCCTACGAACTGATCGAAGCGGTCAAGCTCAAAGATGCGCGTCCGGTCGGACCACCGACCGTGTACCGGGCGCTCGAGTTCCTGATGGTGCAGGGCCTCGTTTCCAGGATCGAAAGCTTGAACGCCTACGTCCCGTGCGCCCATCCCGAGCGCGACCACGACTGCCTGTTCTTCATTTGCAGCGGCTGCCGGTCATCGGTCGAACTTGAGGATTCGCGGATCGGAGGACTGCTTGCCGAGGATGCCGCTGCCCTCGGGTTCGTCGCGACACGTCGAATGGTCGAGGTCCAGGGCACGTGTGCACGGTGCGCAGAAGCCGGCGCGGCGTAGGCGGGAACGAGGAGCTCCACCCATGGGGAGCCGGTATCCGGATGGATCTTCGCGACGGCTGGACGTGAGCGCCGCCACTCGGCAGGGAGCACCGGCATGAGAACGCGGCACACGCCTTCGATCCGGCTGCTGCCGCTCGGCGCCGGCCCCCGGCTGCTCGGGGCGGTCCTGATTGTTGCCGCGCTCTGGGGTGCGTTCTTCTGGGCGACGTCCACGCCGGGTGGACCATGACCTACGCCCTCAAGTTTCAGGACCTGAGCCTCGGCTACGACCGGCAACCGGCCGTGCATCGCCTGCACGGCGAGATCGACGAGGGCAGCCTGACGGCCATCGTCGGACCCAACGGGGCTGGCAAATCCACGGTGCTGAAGGGGGTGACCGGCTCGCTCCGCCCGCTCGAAGGACGGATCGCCTTCGGCGAGATCGCGCGGGACGACATCGCCTACCTGCCGCAGCAATCGGACGTCGACCGGTCCTTCCCGATCGTAGTCTCCGACCTCGTTGCGATGGGCCTCTGGCGGGAGATCGGCGGCTTCGCGGGCCTGCGGGCCGTTCACCGCACACGTGTCGCCGAAGCGATTTCCGCGGTCGGCCTCGGAGGGTTCGAGAAGCGGCCGATCGGGTCGCTCTCGGGCGGGCAGTTACAGCGTGCGCTCTTTGCCCGCCTGCTGCTGCAGGACGCACGGCTCGTCCTGCTGGACGAGCCCTTCACGGCGATCGACGCGAGAACGGTGGCGGACCTGCTCGGCGTGGTGCAACGCTGGCACGGCGAAGGCCGCACCGTACTCGCCGTCCTGCACGACGTCGACACGGTGCGGGCTCACTTCCCCCGCACGCTGATGCTGGCGCGCGAGCTCGTTGCCCATGGACCCACGGCGCAGGTGCTGACGGCCGAGAACCAGTTCCGCGCGCGCCAGATGTGCGAGGCCTGTGCCGGCCCCCCGCATATATGCGGGCGTAACGCCGCATGATTTGGGAGCTCCTCGCCCAGCCCTTCGCCGACTTCGGCTTCATGCGGCGCGCGCTGATGGGCTGCATAGCGATCTCGGTTGGCGCGACGCCGGTCGGGGTGTTCCTGATGCTGCGCCGCATGAGCCTGACGGGCGACGCGATGGCCCATGCGATCCTGCCGGGTGCAGCCGTCGGCTATCTCGTCTCGGGCCTCTCGCTCGGGGCGATGACCGTCGGCGGGCTGATCGCAGGCATGGCCGTGGCGCTGCTTGCGGGCTTCGTGACCCGCGTCACGGCGCTGCGCGAGGACGCGAGCCTGGCGGCGTTCTACCTGATCTCGCTGGCGGTGGGCGTGCTGATCGTGTCCACCCGGGGCAGCAATGTCGACCTGATGCACGTGCTCTTCGGGACGGTGCTCGCGCTCGACGACGATGCGCTGGTTCTTCTGTGTTCCATCGCGAGCCTCTCGGTCCTGACGCTGGCAGTCGTGTTCCGGCCGCTCGTGCTCGAATGTGCGGACCCGCAGTTCCTGCGCTCGGTGAGCGGGCTCAGCGCCGTGACGCATTTCACATTTCTTGCCCTCGTCGTGCTGAACCTCGTGGCCGGCTTTCACGCGCTCGGCACGCTGATGGCCGTCGGCATCATGATCCTTCCCGCCGCCGCCGCGCGGTTCTGGGCAGTCGGCATCGGCGCACTGATCGCCGTCGCGGTCTCGGTTGCGATGCTCTCAAGCCTGAGCGGCCTTCTTCTCTCCTACCACTTCAGCCTGCCCTCCGGGCCGTCGATCATCCTCGTCGCGGGTTTCGCCTACGCGGTGTCGCTGGTCTTCGGACCGGTGGGCGGTCTCGCCACACGGGCCTTCCCGCGCCGCCACCTTGAAGCCTGAAAGGAGTTTCCATGCCTACCCGCAGAGCGCTTCTGATGTCCGCCACCGCCCTCCTTGCCGTGACGCTCGCCGCTCCGGCCATCGCAGAGTCACATAGGCCTACCCCGGTGGTCGCCACCTTCTCGATCCTCGGCGACATGGTAGAGCGCATCGGCGGCGAGCACATCGCTGTCACGACGCTCGTCGGCCCCGACGGGGATACACATGTCTACCAGCCGACCCCTGCCGATGCGCGGGCCGTCAGCGAAGCGGAGATCCTTGTGGTCAACGGGCTGCAGTTCGAAGGCTGGCTCGACCGGCTGATCGCCGCCTCCGATTTCGACGGCATGCGCGTGGTGGCAACCGACGGCATTGAGCCGATCGCGTTCGACGACGATCACGATGACGAGCACGATAACGGCGGCGGCCACGAAGACCACGCCGAAGAGGCCGGGCATGACGATCATCACGACCACGATGAGCATGAAGAGGCCGGGCATGACGACCATGACCACGAGGCACATGCCGAGGCAGGCCACGACGACCACGAAGACGAGGCGCACGCCGAGGGCGACGATCACGACCACCATCACCACGGCGCTTTCGACCCGCACGGCTGGCAGAGCCTCGGCAATGCCTTGGCCTACCTCGACAACATCACTGCCGCTCTGGCTCAGGCCGATCCGGCGAACGCGGCCGACTTCCACCAGAACCGAGCAACCTACGGCGCCGAGATCGAGGCGCTCGATGCAGAGATCCACGAGATCGTGGCAGGCCTGCCGGCCGACCGCCGCACCGTCGTTACTTCGCACGATGCGTTCCAGTATTTCGGCCGCGACTATGGGCTGACCTTCCTGGCACCCCAAGGACTCAGCACCGAGTCCGAGGCGTCGGCACAGGACGTTGCCCGGCTGATCGAGCGCATCCGTGACGAGGGTATCTCGGCCGTCTTCGTTGAGAACATCACCGATGGGCGCCTGCTCGAGCAGATCGCAAACGAGACCGGGGCCACCATCGGCGGCACGCTCTATCCTGGCGCGCTGTCCGGCCCGGACGGTCCGGCGCCGACCTACCTCGACATGATGCGGCACAACGCGACGACGCTGGCGCAGGCGCTGGCTCCGTAAGACTCGGCGCACAACGTTCGAAAGCCGGGACGCCGGACTTCCAGGAACGAGAGGGGCAGGTCGGCACACCGCGCATGAAGTCGCGTCCCGAACAGCGCTTCTCGTCAGCATCTATGAACTGAGTAGAAGCGGCTGAGTGCTGCTGAGCGGCTTCAGAAATTGAAGGAGAAGGAGGCCATGAATCAGATCCCCGTTACCGTTCTGACCGGCTATCTCGGCGCCGGCAAGACAACGCTCCTGAACCGCATCCTGACCGAGGAGCACGGCAAGAAATACGCGGTGGTTGTCAACGAGTTCGGCGAAGTCGGCATCGACAACGACCTCGTGGTCAACGCCGACGAGGAAGTGTTCGAGATGAACAACGGTTGTATCTGCTGCACCGTACGCGGGGATCTGATCCGCATCCTTGGGGGGTTGATGAAACGACAAGGCAGCTTCGATGGAATCCTCATCGAGACCACGGGCCTTGCTGATCCCGCGCCGGTCGCCCAGACCTTCTTCGTGGACGACGATGTTCGGCGACGGACCTGGCTCGATTCGATCGTAACGGTGGTCGACGCTCGCCATGTCGTCCGGCGGCTGGAAGATAGCCATGAGGCGCTGGAACAGATTGCCTTTGCCGACGTCATCCTTCTCAACAAGACGGATCTTGTGCCGGCCGGTGAGCTGGCGCAGGTGGAAACTCGCATCCGCTCGATCAATGCGACGGCGGTTATCCATCGCACGCAGCGATGCGAGGTGGGGCTTGACACGGTTCTGGGGCGCCGAGCCTTCGATCTTGATCGCATCCTGGCGATCGAGCCGGACTTTCTCTCGGAAGACGACCATGAACACGACGATGCCGTGAAGAGCGTCTGCCTGCGCACCGACCGACCCTTGGACGGAACCCGCCTCACAGGATGGTTGCAGGGCCTACTTGTCGAGCGTGGTCAAGACTTTCTGCGAACCAAGGGAATCCTGTCGATCGCTGGCGAGGACAAGCAGTATGTCGTCCAGGCGGTCCATATGCTGATGGAAGGTAATTTCACGAAGCCGTGGAGCCCAAACGAAAACCGAGAGAGTCGCTTGGTCTTCATCGGACGAAACATTGATGAGTCGGAATTACGTCAGCAGTTCGACACCTGCATCGCATGAGTTTGTCCGCAGAACTGACCCAGACGTCCCTGCTCGATCGCATCGGCACCGCTCGGACGCTCGACGCCTATGTGGTGGGCGTTGCGTTCCTTGAGAAGGGACTGCTCGCGGCCGCACTCGGGGACGGGCGCGTCGCGTTCATCAATAGCGAAAGCACGAGTCCTCCGTCCTTCGTTTCGGTGCATGACGGGGCTTGTCTTTCGCTGGCCGCCGACTTGGGGGAGCAGCGCGTTCTGACAGGCGGAGATGATGCTCGGCTGGTGAGCACCGATACCGACGGCGAGACCACCGAAATCGCAGCCGTTGCGGGGCAATGGGTCGAGCCGATTGCCGTCAGCAGGGCATCCGGACTATGCGCTGCGGTCTTCGGCAAGACAGTTTCCCTATTCGCGCAAGATGGAAGAGCAGTCGGAACGTTCGATCATGCAAACACGGTCGGCGGTCTGGCATTCGACCCGAGAGGGCGGCGGATCGCAGCCTCGCACTATGGCGGAGTCAGCCTCTGGTGGGCGAATCCCAGCACGCAGAAACCCAAACGCCTGAGCTGGACGGGCTCGCACCTTACTCTGACCTGGAGCCCGGACGGAAAGTACGTCCTCACCGCAACGCAGGAGAACCAGTTGCACGGCTGGCGTGTCTCCGACGGCCACGATATGCAGATGTCCGGCTACCCGACGAAGGTCAAGTCGATGAGCTGGCTGCCGAAGGGACGGTATCTGGCGACCGGCGGCGCGGAGTCCGTGGTCTGTTGGCCGTTCCACGGCAAGGGCGGACCCGTGGGCAAGGCGGCGATCGACCTCGGGTGGGGCTTCGATGGTGTGGTGACGGTGGTGGCTGCCCACCCCCGCCATGACGTGGTCGCCGCCGGATACGAGGACGGTGCCACCATCCTCGTGCAGATCGACAGCCCTGATTCGGCTCTGGTCAAGCCACCCGGCGAAGGCGCTGTGACCGCGCTCGCATGGTCGGCAGACGGACAGCATCTCGCACTCGGCACCGAGAGCGGCTTTCTCGCTCGAATTAGCCTTTCCGACTGGCGGTCTCCATCATGAGCGTGAGCCGGAAACTCCAATCGAGGTTCTTGCATGAAGCGGGGGGCAAAGCGCGCGCGATCCCCATGCATCGAGGTCTGCCGTCTCGACCCGAAGACGGGGTGGTGCCTGGGCTGTGGCAGGACCGCCGCCGAGATCGAGGAGTGGCTCAAGCTCACACCGTTCCGCCGAAGCCGGCTTGAGCGGGAACTTACGCGGCGCCTGGTGAAGCTCGGACAGCGCACGCCATTGGAAAACGAATGAAACGGTCGACGATCACTGTTCACGATCTATGAACCCAGTTTCTGGCGGCATTTGTTTTGCCGGCGGGAGAGAGTGGAATTCCGGCTGTAGCGCACCCACCCGCCTGGCAGAGCCTCGGCATTGCTGTAGCCCAATTTCGACAACATCACTGCCGCTCTGGCTCAGGCCGATCCGGTGTTGCTCGGCGCCCAAGTTGGGCCCCTCGGGGCCAGGGGAATTCAATCAGTTAGCGTGCCGATCGGCGTTCGGCCTGCGAGCCGGCCACCACGCTGCCGGCGAGCAAGTCCATCAGCGCAAGCTGCCGAAGAAGGACGAGATGTCGGCGCCGTCAGGATCTCGAACGGGTGCTCGACACAGGCGGCGGGCACCGTGACCGGCTCGTCTTCCGAAATGATCCAGGGCTCCAGGGTCCGTTGGTATTAGGGCCAGGCAGGTCGCCGTCTCGGTCTCGATGTCATACGTGCCGTGGTCGGCCGGCAGCGGGATGATGCCGCGCTGGCCACACCCGGATAGTATGCGGACCATGGCTTGCCGGAAGCCTTCGGATCGTGGGGCGGGTATCGATGACCGTCAAGAAACGCGCGCAATCGCTGCGTTCCGCGTGTGAGCACGGTGACGATGGACTGCACGATCGTTGACGTATTCGCCGAATGGCCGCTGACGGGCAATCAGCTGGCGGTGATTCGCCGCTGCGCCCATCTCGACAGCGAGGCGATGCAGGCCATCGCTCGGGAGATGAACTTCTCGGAGACGACGTTCGTCACGGAGGAGCGCTCCGGCGAGGCGAGGGCGCGCATCTTCACCAAAGACCGGGAGCTGCCGTTCGCGGGACATCCGACGCTGGGCACCGCCTGGGTGCTTGGCCGGGACCGGGATTGCTACACGCTGGAGCTTGCCGCCGGGCGCGTTCCGGTGAGCTTCGAAGACGGGATCGCCTGGATGGAGCCCCCGGCCGTGAGCATGGGCGAGCTTGTGGATGGGTCGCGCGCCGCTGCGCTGCTCGGTCTGGATGAGAGCGAGATCGACAGCCGCTACCCGTGCCGGTTCATCACGATTGGCCCTTGGTTCCTGCTCGTCGGGGTGCGGACGCTGGATGCCTTGCGGCGGGTGGCTATCGATCCGGCGGTGTACGACGATGTCGCGTCCGGAGGCTGGCTTTCCCTGTTCGTCTTCACCGAAGAGGCCTACAACGAGGACGCGGACATTGCCGCCCGCATGCTGACCTTTCACGGGACTCTGCACGAAGACCCTGCGACGGGGAGCGCGAATACGGCGTTCGCGGCGCACCTGCGCTCCCTCGGCAGGAGCGGAGCGGTGGTGGTTGAGCAGGGGTTCGAGATCGATCGCCCGTCGCGACTCTATCTTGAGGTTGGGGAGCGGATCCGGGTCGGCGGCAAGGTGCGGCGAGTGCTGACGGGGACGCTAGAGTACTGAGTGACCGCCCGCAGCGCTCCAGCCACTTGCGGTACGGGCTCAACGTGCCGAGCGCCACGTCGAGGTGATGGGCGCGGCGATCCATGTCGCGATTGACGCGCTGCTGTCACAAATCTGCGCTAGGGTAACCGGCTGCCCGAGAACGAAGGGCGGGAATCCTCCCTGTGCCCGAATGTCACCGCAACGCTGGATGGGAACGACCCCTCAAGTGTCGGTGATCACGGCCTAGCTGTGATCTCTCAATAGGTTGTCCATCCGGGGTCGAATCTCGGAAGCTGATGGGTGACGAACGCCTGTCAACGAACCGAGAAGCGAGCCCCGGATGAACGTCCACAAGAATGCAAAACTCACGCCGCTCGGTCGAGCCGAGATCGTGCGCCGCGTCCTCGACCAGGCGTCTGCGAACGCACCGTGCGCAAGTGGGTCGCGCGCTTCCGGGCCGAGGGAAGCCAGGGTCTGCAGGACCGCTCGTCACGACCGCACACTCTGCGCCAGCCGACCCCCGCCGCGGTGGTCCGGCAGATTGCTGCGCTACGCCGACAACGCTGCACCGGCGCGCAGATCGCCGACGAGCTCGGGGTCTCCACCGCCACTGTCAGCCGTATCCTGCGGCGCCTCGGCCTCAACCGCCTGAGCGCCCTCGAGCCGGCCGAGCCGGTCCGGCGCTATGAGCGCGCACACCCCGGCGAGCTCATCCACATCGACATCAAGAAGCTGGGCCGCTTCGACCGCACCGGTCAAAGCAACTCACGCGGCGTCGGCTGGGAGTATCTCCACGTCTGCATCGACGACCACTCACGTGTCGCCTTCAGCCAGATCATGCCCGACGAGAAGAAGGAGAGCGCAACCGCCTTCCTCAAGGACGCCATCGCCTACTACAGAAGCCTCGGCGTCACCGTCAGCCGCGTCATGACCGACAACGGCGCCTGCTACAAGGCCTTCGCCTTCCGCGACGCCTGCCGAACCCTCGGCCTCAAGCACATCCGAACTCGGCCCTACACACCAAAGACCAACGGAAAGGCCGAGCGCTTCATCCAGACCGCCCTCCGCGAATGGGCCTATGCCCGCGCCTATCCGAACTCAAGCCAACGCGCACAGCAGCTGCCAGCCTGGCTGCACCAATACAACTGGCACCGGCCTCATGGTAGCCTGAACGCCAATACTCCCATCAGCAGACTCGCCCTGACCCAAGACAACCTGTTGATGCTCCACAGCTAGAGCATATCCGTTATTGAGAGAATCATTAGGGATTCCCATTAGTTACGGAATGTGATTCAAGCTGGCTACTGGTGAAGGAGGCCAGCATGGATGACTGAGGTGGTCCCGCCTTTTCGCACAGCCTGACGGCCGAGCTAAGGTGTATTCCGGTTGAAGTTCAGGCCGCCAGAATCCCCTTGGGTCGATCTTCCTGTTGCTGCTGTTGCGCCTGTGGGGATGTGGGCAAGGCGCGCAGCGGCTTGTCCATCATATCCACAGGCGGGCCGTCCCGGTATGCCTTGTCCTAGTTCATGGGTTATGAGACGGCTGGGTATCGCGGGCTGTGATCTGAGCAAGGTATTCGGCTGGTGTTTGTCCGCCAAGGGCGTGGTGCGGCCTGAATGTGTTGAACTCGTCGGCGAAGGCGTCGATCCATCGGTTGATGTCGTCGAGGTTGTTGGTGGGCAGTTCCCAAGTGGCGTAGAACTCGTAGCGCCAGGCCCCGTTGTTGCGCTCGACATGGCCGTTGAGCGCGGGCGTGCGGGGCGGCAGCTCGTAGAGCGCGATGCCGCGCCGCGCACATTCGGCTTCGAAGTCGGCCTTGAACTCCGATCCGCCATCGACCTGGATGGCCTGGATGGGGAAGGGCATGTCGGCCTGGAGCTTGTCGAGGAAGTCTTTGGCGTTGTGCGCGCTGGCGCGTCGGAAGGCTTGGGCGCAGGTCCACTTGGCGAGCGGGTCGCAGGCGGTGAACTGCTTGAGCGAGCGGTGGTCTGCGCCGAGAGAGACGCTGAGCGTGTCGAGCTGGACGATCTCGCCGGGGCGGCTCGGCCTCAGGCCCTTGGGCAGAGGTCTGGCGTGGGGCCGCTCGCGGCGGACGCTGCCGTGTCGCCGGCGGCGCAGGACGGGCACGGGCACGACCCGGCCTCGGGCGACCAGCATCGCCAGGATGCGGCCTGTGGTGCTCTCCGAGACGACCCAGCCCTCGCGGCGCAACAGGACGACCAGCTTGGCCTTGCCCCACATCGGATAGTCGCGGCGCATAGCCTCGACCGCATCCACCAGCGCCGGCGGCCAGTTCGGCCGGCGCAGCCGGTGAGGCCGCCGCGAGCCAGGCTCGGGACGCTTCGCCCAGCGATAGAGGGTGGCACGCGGCACGCCGACCGCCTCTGCGGCATCAGCGGCACCCAGTCCCCGCGCCCGGGCACGCTGCCAACGGATGAGCGCATCGCGCCTGATCGCCGCTGCGCTGTCGTGGGGCTCCGCGCCGATCAGGCGCGACGCGGCGTTGGCGTTCCGGATAACATGGCGGGGCAGGCTTCGTACCTGCATGGGGGCCTCCTTCCGGCTGCTTCGGTTCGCACCAACAGCCTCGGAGACCCCCAACCCCACTTCAAGGGAACCGTCTCACATCTCTCTGAACTTGGTCATGCCTTGGCCGGGGTTCGCCCACCCAGCGCCGCGTGCGGTCTCTCGGCGTTGTAAAAGGCGACCCAATCGCGGATCAGGCGCCGGGCCTGAAGGCCGTCGGCGATCTCGTGCAGGTAGATCGCCTCGTATTTGAGCGAGCGCCACAGCCGCTCGATGACTGAGGCCGCGAACGCCATCGGTCCGAGTGAGCGGCCGAACGTTGTCCATGAACCGGCCCCTGCCGTCCATCGAGATGCGGATGCCGGCCTCCCGCAGGCGCCCAGTGAAGGCGAAGTTGGTGAACTGGCTGCCCTGGTCGGTGTTGAAGATCTCCGGCGCATCGTGCGCGGCCAGGGCCTCTTCGAGCGCGTCCGTGCAGAAGCCCGCGTCCAGCGTGTTCGACAGCCGCCAGGCGAGGATGTACCGGCTCGCCCAGTCCATGATCGCCGCCAGGTAAAGGAAGCCCCGCCTGACCGGGATGTAGGTGATGTCGGCACACCAGACATGGTCCGGCCGCTCGATCGCCAGGCCGCGCAGCAGATACGGGTAAACCCGGTGCTCGGGATGCGGTGCGCTGGTCCGCGGCGCCCGATAGACCGCCTCAAGCCCCATCAGGCGCATCAGCCGTGCGGCGCGCCGGCGCCCGATCCGCACGCCCTCGCGGCGCAGGTGAAGCGCCATCCGGCGGGCGCCGTAAAACGGATACTTCAGGAACAGATCGTCGATCCGCCGCATCAGCGCCAGCGTCTCCGCGCTCTCGCCCTTCGGCTCGTAGTAGAGCGACGAGCGCCCGATCGACAGCAGGCGGCATTGCCGGGTCAGGCTCAGCGCCGGGTGCTCGCGCACCACCATTGCACGGCGCTCCGACCGGCTCATCGACCGGACCCGCGTGACAAAAAATCACGCTCCACGATCAACTCCCCGATCTTGGCATGAAGATCGCGAACCTCGCCCTCATGATCCCGGGCCCGGCGCTCCCCTCCACCGGAGAAGACCTCCGCCAGCCCCTCGATCGCCTGGCGCTTCCAGGCGCCCACCTGGTTCGGATGGACCTGGTACTTCGACGCGATCTCCTGAAGCGTCCGATCACCCCGAAGCGCCTCCAGCGCAACCTTCGCCTTCAGCTCCCCCAAAACTTCCGTCGCTTCCCGCTCATCCGTATTCCTCCGTCAGACGGCGGAATACACCTTAGCGACCTGTCCGATTTCCCGGCGCCACCTCATACCGCGTGCACGACCCTTCGGGCGTGCGCGACATCCCACTTATCCTGGTTAATCCCACTCAATCCCACTTGATCCCGGCGAATCCCACCTCAAAAATTTTGATGTGCGTCCCGCGGGCCAGGCCGAGGCGCCGCCCCCGCGCGCTCCCCTCCGCCGCGCGCCCTTCCGCCCGCGCAGCATCTGCGCCATGATCCCGCGCACACGCCGCACGGATGGGGAGAGGGTCATGGCCAAGATACTCGTAATCGTTCCCTTCGCCTTTGACGAGAAGGGGCTCGCGAACCGGCGCTCGCAGCTGGATTCGGTCTCGTTCGGCCCGGACATCGAATTCGACTTTCGGGGCGTCAAGGCGGGGCCGGCGCTGCTCGACTGCTACCACGACTACAGCATGGCCGATATCTCGCTGTTCGAGGCAGGCCTCACGGCCCAGGAGGACGGCTACGACGCCGTCTGCATCGACACCATGAGCGATTCCGGCATGAACGCCATGCGCTCGATGCTCGACATCCCGGTGATCGGGCCGGGGCGGGCCTCCTACATGATGGCGCTGATGCTCTGCAACCGCTTCTCGGTGGTGACGCAGTGGGACGGCTGGATCCCCCTCTACAAGAAGAGCAGCGTGGAATACGGCGTCGCCGATCGCCTGGCCTCCGTCCGCTCCATCAACGTGATGCCGGACGTCGAGAACCTGCTGGGCGGCAAGGAGGAGGTGGTCTTCCCCAAGCTGGTGGAGTGCGCCACGCGTTGCATCGAAGACGACGGCGCCGAGGCGATCCTGCTCGGCTCCACCACCATGCACCAGGCGCACGGGCACATGGCCGAAAACCTGCCGGTGCCGGTCATCAACCCTGGCCCGCTCACCTACAAGCTCGCCGAATGCGTGCTGGGCCTGGGGCTGAGCCACAGCCGCAAGGCCTACCCCAGCCCGACCGTGCCCAAGCCCGCCATGGTCCACGCCATGATGGATGGCGCGGCGACCGTCGGCGACTGACGAGAGGAAGCGCAGAGGATGGCAGGACGGCTGGAAGGCCGCGTCGCGCTTATCACCGGCGCCGCGAGGGGCCTCGGCGCGGCAATGGCGCGCGGAATGGCGGCGGAGGGCGCGCCGGTCGCGCTCAGCGACATCGACAAGGAGGGGGGCGAGGCGCTCGCGGCGGAGCTTGAGGCCGGCGGCGCCGAGACCATGTTCATCGCCCTCGACACGACCAAGGAGGCCGATTGGGAGGCGGCGATTCCGGCCGTGATCGATCGCTTCGGCGGGCTCGACATCCTCGTCAACAACGCAGGCGTCGTCATCGTCGAGCCGGTCGACGCGATCTCGGTGGAAAGCTGGCAGAAGACCATGTCGGTCAACCTCGACGGCGTCTTCCTCGGCACCAAGCACGGCATGGCCTCGATGCGCGCGGGCGGCTCGATCATCAACATCTCCTCGATCATGGGCTTTACGGCCACGCCAGAGCTCACCGCCTACTGCGCGAGCAAGGGGGCGGTCAGGCTCTTCACCAAGGGGGCGGCGCTGGACGGCGCCAAAGACGAGCGCCGCATCCGGGTGAACTCGATCCACCCCGGCTACATCCACACCGAGATGATGGAGGCCACCTGCTACAGTGAATACGGCAGCCTGGAAGCGGGGATCGAGGCGATGGGCAAGCGCCACCCCATCGGGCGCGTGGGCAAACCGCAAGACATCGCCAACGGTGCGATCTTCCTCGCTTCGGAGGAATCGAGCTTCATCACCGGCACGGAGCTCGTGATCGACGGCGGTTTCCTGGCGGTGGGCGGCTACGACGTCCAACCGTAGGTGCGCGCACGACGGCATCGGCGACTGACGAGAGGAGAAGCAGAGAATGGTAGGACGACTGGAAGGCCGCGTCGCGCTCATTACCGGCGCCGGGAGGGGCCTGGGTGCTGCAATGGCGCGCGGAATGGCGGCGGAGGGCGCGCCGGTCGCTCTCACCGATATCGAGGAGGAAGGCGGCAAGGCGCTCGCGGCGGAGCTCGAGGCCGGCGGCGCCGAGACCATGTTCATCACCCTCGACACGACCAAGGAGGCCGATTGGGAAGCCGCGATCCCGGCCGTGATCGATCGCTTCGGCGGGCTCGACATCCTCGTCAACAACGCGGGCGTCGGCATCGTCGAGCCGCTCGACGTGGTCACGCTGGAAAGCTGGCACAAGACAATGTCGGTCAACGTCGACGGCGTCTTCCTCGGCACCAAGCACGGCATGGCCGCGATGCGCGCGGGCGGCTCGATCATTAACCTCTCCTCGATCCTGGGGTTCACGAGCATTCCGGCCCTCTCGGCCTACAGCGCGAGCAAGGGCGCGGTCAGGCTCTTCACCAAGGCGGCGGCGTTGGACGGCGCCAAGGACGAACGCCGGATCCGGGTGAACTCGATCCATCCCGGCTACATCCATACCGAGATGATGGAGGCCACCTGTTACCGCGACTACGGCAGCCTGGAAGCGGGGATCGAGGCGCTCGCCAAGCAGCACCCCATCGGGCGCGTGGGCAAGCCGGAGGACATCGCCAACGGCGCGATCTTCCTCGCCTCGGAGGAGTCGAGCTTCATCACCGGCACGGAGCTCGTGATCGACGGCGGCTACCTGGCGGTGGGCGGATACGACGTCCATCCGTAGGCGGAGCAGCACGCGCGGCGGCCAGCGGCCATTGTGCCGTCCGGTCCCGTGCGGACTAAACCGGAACCTCACACTACTCTGAAACAAACGGAGGGACTGCGATGAACGCGGCCATCAATCGCCAGGTCACGCTCGCGGCGCGGCCGGTGGGCATGCCGAAGGCAAGCGACTTCTCGCTGGCGGAAGAGCCGGTGCCCGAGCCTCGCCCAGGCCAGGCGCTGGTGCGCGTGCTCTCGCTCTCCCTCGACCCTTACATGCGCGGGCGCATGAGCGACGCGAAATCCTACGCGGCACCGGTCGGCATCGGCGACGTGATGACCGGCGGAGCCGTGGGTGAGGTCGTGCGCTCGGAGGCCTCGGGCCTCAAGGAAGGCGACCTGGTCGAGGGCATGTTCGGCTGGCAGGAATACGCGCTCTGTTCGCGCGGCTCGGCGCGGGTGCTGCCCGCCTCTCCCTATCCGCCCTCCTACGCGCTCGGCGTCCTCGGTATGCCCGGTGCCACGGCTTATTTCGGCCTGCTGGAGGTGGGCCGGCCGCGCGCCGGCGATACGGTGGTGGTCTCGGCGGCCTCGGGCGCCGTCGGCGCGGTGGTGGGGCAGATCGCCAAGATCGGCGGCTGCCGCGTGGTCGGCACGGTCGGCAGCGACGAGAAGGCGGCCTACGTCACCGATGCGCTGGGCTTCGATGCCGCGATCAACTACCGCACGGCCAACGACCTCGGCGCGGCACTCGACGAGGCCTGCCCGGACGGCATCGATGTCTACTTCGACAACGTGGGCGGCCCGATGACCGACGCGGTCATGCAACGGCTTGCCTTCAAGGCGCGCGTGGTGGTCTGCGGCTGCATCCACCACTACAACCTGACCGAGCCTTACCTGGGACCAAGCCACCTGCGCCACATCCTCGTCAACCGGGCGCGGGTCGAGGGCTTCTTGGTGTTCGACTGGCTGTCCCGCTACCCGGAGGCCTTCGCGCGGCTTACCGCATGGCTCGACGACGGCTCGATGATCTACAGGGAGCACGTGATCGAGGGGTTGGAGAACGCGCCCGAAGGGCTCGGGATGCTGTTCGAGGGGCGGAACTTCGGCAAGCTCGTGGTCAAGGTGGCGGAGCACTGAAAGCGTGGTCCAGACGGGATTCAATGCGCCGGAAGCGACCGTCTGTGCCCTGATCGAGGATATCTTCGGGGCGCTGGGTTTCACCGCCCAGGAGCGCGCGGTGCTCACCGAGACCCTGCTGGAGGCGAGCCGCGCGGGCTATCACTCCCACGGGGTGATGCGCATCCCCACCTTCGCCGAGGACACGCGCGCCGGGATGATCGCGCCAGCGGTGGCGCCGATGGTGGTGCACGAGACCGCAGCGGCGGCGATGATCGACGCGCGGCGCTGCCTCGGCCCCGCCTCCTGCGTCTTCGCCGTGGAGCGAGCCAGCGCCAAGGCCCGGGCGCAAGGCGTCGGCTGCGCCGCGGTGCGCAACGGCAACGACGTGGCCCGGCTTGGCGCCTACGTCGGGGGGCCGGCACGGGACGGCCTGATGACTCTGCTGCTGGTGAACGACGCGGGCGGTGGCGCCTGCGTCGCGCCCTTCGGCAGCGCGGCGCCCTTCCTCAGCACCAATCCGCTCGCCTGCGGTATCCCGCGCGCGGCGGGCAAGCCGCCTTTAGTGATCGACCTCTCCACATCGGTCGTGGCGCTCGGCAAGATCAAGATGGCCGCGAACCAGGGCGAGGCCGTGCCCGAAGGCTGGCTGATCGACCGCGAGGGCCGGGCAACCACCGAGCCTGCCGGCTTTTTCGACTCGCCGCGCAGTGCGTCGCTGCTGCCTTTGGGCGGTGCAGCCGACGGCCACAAGGGCTTCCTGCTCAGCCTGATCGTCGAGGCCTTCGCGGGCGCGCTCGCCGGCGCCGGCATGAGCCGGGGCAACGAGAACGAGGACCAGGGCAACGGCCTCTTTGTGCTTGCGGCCGATCCGGAAGCTCTGGGTGGGGGCGCCGAATTCGTGCAGACGATGGAGAAATTCGTCGCAGGCTTGCGGGCCCTACCCCCCGCCGAGGGCAGCGATGGCGTGCGTCTTCCCGGTGCGCGGGCCGGCGGGGGGCCGGGCGGTCCCTTCCCCATCGACGGGCCCACCTGGGCGCGAATCAAGGTGATCCTTGACGCGCTCTCGCTCGGCGACGACTACGACGTGACACCAGTGGTGGGCGGGGAGCCATAACCCCTGTGAGCGATACGGGCGACGAGGCGGCGCGGAAAGAGCGGACGCAGGCCTGGTTCGAGGCGCTACGGGATGAAATCTGCGCTGCTTTCGAGGCGATCGAGGACGAGGCGGAGAGCGCAGGCGCCCGCCCCGGCCGCTTCGAGCGCAAGCCCTGGGAGCGCCCCGGAGGCGGCGGAGGCACGACGGCGCTCATGCGGGGCCGGGTGTTCGAGAAGGTGGGCGTCAACGTCTCGACCGTGCACGGCACGTTCTCCGAGAGCTTCCGCCAGAAGATCACGGGCGCGGCTGAGGACGGACGGTTCTGGGCGAGCGGCATCTCGGTCGTGGCCCACACGCGCTCGCCCTTGGTGCCGGCGGTGCACATGAACACCAGACATATCGTCACCAGCACCTGGTGGTTCGGCGGCGGCAGCGATCTCACGCCCACCTACCCGGACGAGCGCGACACGGCGGAGTTTCACGCGGCGCTCCGGCAGGCCTGCGAAGGCCACGACGCGAGCTATTATCCGCGCTTCAAGGCGTGGTGCGATCGCTACTTCTACCTGCCTCACCGCGAGGAGGCGCGCGGCGTCGGCGGCATCTTCTACGACGATCTCAACACGGGCGACTGGGCGGCGGATTTTGGCTTCACCCAGGATGTGGGCCGCGCCCTCCTGGAGGTCTACCCCGCAATCGTGCGCCGGCGCATGGGCGAGCCCTGGACGGAGGAGCAACGCGCGCATCAGCTCGCGCGCCGCGGCCGCTACGTAGAGTTCAACCTGCTCTACGATCGCGGCACCCGCTTCGGGCTGGAGACCGGGGGCAACACCGAGGCGATCCTGATGTCGCTGCCGCCCGAGGTGCGCTGGCCCTGAATGGCGCCTTGCGCGGCTCTTGCCGGGCTCGCCCCGCCCTCGTAGCGTAACCCCATGCGGGAGGCGGGAAACGAAGGCGGTGCGGACGCCGCGGCGCTGCGTGGCAAGCAAATCCTGCTCGTGATCGCGGGCGGCATTGCCGCCTACAAGTGCCTCGACCTGATCCGGCGGATTCGGGAGAACGGCGCCCATGTGCGCTGCATCCTGACACGCGCCAGCGCGGCGTTCGTCACCCCTCTCTCGGTCGAGACCCTCGCGGGGCAGCCGGTCTACACCGACACGCTGGCGCTCACCGAAGACAGCGAGATCGCCCACATCAGGCTCGGGCAGGAGGCCGATGTCGTGGTGGTGGCGCCCGCGACCGCCGACATCATGGCCAAGATGGCTCACGGCATCGCCGACGATCTCGCGACCTCGACGCTGATCGCGGCGGACAAGCCCACGCTGCTGGCCCCCGCGATGAACACGCGCATGTGGCAGCATCCCGCGACCGAGCGCAACCGCACGCGACTGGAGGCGGACGGCGTCGCATTCGTCGGCCCCAACGACGGCCCGCTGGCAGAGGGCGAGAGCGGTCCCGGCCGCATGGCGGAGGTGCCAGAAATCGTGGTCGCCATTGCCGACGTTCTGGGCGCCCGGCCTGACCCGCTCGCCGGCTTGCGGGTGCTGGTCACGAGCGGCCCGACCTACGAGCCCATCGACCCGGTGCGCTTTCTCGGCAACCGCTCCTCCGGCAAGCAAGGCCATGCCATCGCCACCGCCTGCGCCGACGCGGGCGCCGACGTGCTGCTCGTCTCGGGCCCGACCGCCGAAGCGGCGCCGGAAGGGGTCGAGACGGTGGGCATCGAAACCGCCGAGGAGATGCTGACCGCCTGCGAGCAGGGCCTGCCCGTCGACATCGCCATTTGCGCCGCGGCAGTCTCGGACTGGCGCGCGGCGACGCCCCAAGACCGGAAAATCAAGAAGAACCGGGGCAAGGGGCCCCCCACCCTGACGCTCGCCGAGAACCCCGACATTCTGGCCCGGCTCAGCACTCCCGGTTCCAAGCGCCCGCGTCTGGTCATCGGCTTCGCCGCCGAGACCGAGGATGTCGAAGCCAACGCCGCCGCCAAGCTCGCGGCCAAGGGCTGCGACTGGATCCTCGCCAACCAGGTGGCGGAGGGCGCGGTCTTCGGCGACGACGACAATCTCATCCACCTCCTCACGCGCGCCGAGGACGGTGGGTCGCCTGCGGTGGAACAGTGGCCGCGCATGAGCAAGGCCGGGGTCGCTGCGCGGTTGGTCCAGCGCATCGTCGAAGCGCTCTCGTCGAGTGCCGAAGAGGCATGACTGAGCCACTGGAAATCGCGGTTCGGCGTCTCGCCCATGCACAGGACCTGCCGCTCCCGAGCTACGCCAGCGCCGGCAGCGCGGGCCTCGATCTCTACGCCGCCGCAGGCCCGCTCACGCTTGCACCCGGCGGGCGCACCCTGGTCGGAACCGGGCTTGCGCTGGCGCTGCCCGAGGGCTTCGAGGGCCAGATCAGGCCGCGCTCCGGCTTCGCGCTCAAGCATGGCGTGACCGTGCTCAACGCCCCCGGCACCATCGATTCTGACTATCGGGGCCAGATTGGCGTGCTGCTGATCAATCTGGGGGAAAGCCCGTTCGTCGTCGAGCGCGGCATGCGCATCGCCCAGCTGGTGATCGCGCCGGTGATCCGGGCGCGTCTGGTGGAGGGCGAGGTGCCGCCGAGCGGCAGGGGCGCCGGCGGCTTCGGCTCCACCGGGCTGGGCCCGAAGAGCGAAGACAACTCAGGGTCTTGAGCGATCGCCGTTGATCGCGTTCGTCCCGCATTGCACAATGCCTTGCTGGCGCCGAAGCGCGCCGGGCCGGTCACGAAAGGGGAGCAGGCATGACGATGAGGCGCAGAGGTCGGTTTGGTGTCGGGGCCGTGCTGTCCATGGCGTTTGTCGCAGGCTTGGCGGTGGCGGCGTTCACGAGCCATGCCGGCGAGGCGCGCGCGGACGACCATCAGCTCGAGCTGGTGTTGATCGAGGCGGAGGGCGGCAAGACTCAGTCAAGCGTCGACCAGACGGACGCCACACACGTTGCGTCCACGGCCCTCGACGAGGACGCAACCCCGAAGGTCAAAGCGAAGAGCTGCTCGAGAGCCAAGTGACACGCCGGGCGGCTGGCCGCCGCCGGCCGCATTAGCGCGTCTGCTCGGCGCTCCTCGCTGGCCGGAGCGGCGGCGGGGCGACCGCAAGGCTGCATGAGCGAGCGATCCGAGCGGACCATGGCACGAGACCACCCGGACGAGGCCACCCCCGCCGTCACGGCGCCACCGCCGGCGGTACGCGGGCGCATCTACGACAGTATCGCCGAGACCATCGGCTCGACGCCGCTGGTGCGCTTCAACCGCCTGCCGGCCGAGGCCGGCTGCGGCGCCGAAATCGTCAGCAAGCTCGAGTTCTTCAACCCCCTCGCCTCGGTCAAGGACCGCATCGGCGTTTCCATGATCGAGGCGGCGGAGGCAGACGGCAGGATCGAGCCCGGGCGCTCGGTTCTGATCGAGCCCACCTCGGGCAACACCGGTATCGCTCTGGCCTTCGTAGCGGCGGCCAAGGGCTACCGGCTGATCCTCACCATGCCGGAGAGCATGTCAATCGAGCGCCGCCGCATCCTCCTGTTTATGGGCGCTGAGCTGGAGCTGACCCCGGCGGCCAAAGGCATCCCCGGTGCGCTCGCGCGTGCCATCGAGCTTGTCGACGAGATCGACGGCGCCGTGATGCTCCAGCAGTTCGAGAACCCGGCGAACCCGGCGATCCACCGCGTCACCACCGCCGAGGAGATCTGGCGCGACACTGGCGGCGCGTTGGATGCCATCGTCTGCGGCGTCGGCACCGGCGGCACGGTGACCGGCATCGGCCAGGTGCTCAAGCCCCGCCTGCCCGCGCTCAAGCTGATCGGGGTCGAGCCCGAGGCGAGCGCCGTGCTTTCCGGCGCGCCGGCCGGTCCGCACAAGATTCAGGGCATCGGCGCGGGCTTCGTGCCGGGCGTGCTTGACCGCTCGGTGATCGACGAGCTGATCCAGATCAGCGACGAGACCGCCATCGAGACCGCCCGGCGGGTCGCGCGGCTGGAAGGCATCCCGGTGGGCATCTCATCCGGTGCCGCCATCGGCGCGGCGCTCCAGGTCGGCGCCCGCGAAGAGATGGCAGGCAAGCGCATCCTCGTCATCGTGCCCTCCTTCGCCGAGCGCTACCTCTCCACTGACCTCTTCGCGGGGCTGTAGGCAGCGCCATGTTCAACGAACGCCAGCTGGAGCGCTACGCCCGCCACATCCTGTTGCAGGAAGTGGGCGGCCCCGGCCAGCAGAAACTGCTCGACTCCAAGGTGCTCGTGGTCGGCGCCGGCGGGCTCGGCTCCCCGCTCATGCTCTATCTCGCGGCGGCCGGTGTCGGCACAATCGGCGTGGTCGACGACGATGCGGTGGCGCTCTCCAACCTGCAGCGGCAGATCGCCCACACCGAAGCCCGCATTGGCCATCCCAAGACCGAGAGTGCGGCCGAGACGGTGGCGCGGATCAATCCGGACGTGACGGTCGAATGCCACCCGGTGCGCCTTGACCCGGACAATGCCCTGGACCTGATCGGACGCTACGACCTGGTCGCCGACGGCAGCGACAACTTCGCGACGCGTTTCCTCATCAACGATGCCTGCTACCTGGCGCAGACGACCCTGGTCTCGGCCTCGATCCTGCGCTTCGACGGCCAGCTCGCGACCTTCAAGGCCCATCTTGAGGGCGACAATCCTTGCTACCGCTGCATCTTCCCCGAGGCGCCGCCGCCGGGGCTGATCCCGTCCTGCGCCGAGGGCGGCATCTTGGGCGCCGTGGCGGGCTCCATGGGCTCGCTGCAGGCGACCGAGGTGCTGAAGGAGCTGCTCGGGATCGGCGAGAGCCTCTCCGGCAGCCTAATCGTCTACGACGGGCTCGCCGCGGTATTCCGCAAGATCAAGGTAAAGCCCGACCCGGCCTGCGCGCTCTGCGGCGAGCAGCCCAGCATCGTCGACCTTTCCAACGCCGAGAGCACCGATGCGGATTACTGCGCAGCCTGAACGCCGCACGGGTTAGCCTTCGGGGCTGAAGACCCGGATCATCTCGTCGCGTGAAAAGCGCGGCACCGCGCCGCCGCCTTCGAAGCTGACGCCGCTCCCCGCGTCGGCACGGGCGATAGGCGCGCAGGTGAAACCCTCGGCCGCAAGCGTGGCCAGCGCTTCCGCGGCGGTGTCGGCGGGGAAGGCCGCGAGCAGGGCGCCGGAGGCGAGCAAACCCCAAGGGTCGATACCGAGCGCCTCGGCTAGCACGCGGCCCGGTTCGTACCAGAGCACGGCGTTCGCCTCGACCGTGAGCCCGACACCCGCGGTCTCCGCCATCTCGTAGAGCCCGGCGGAGAGCCCGCCCTCTGTGGGGTCGTGCATGGCGGTGGCCCCGAGTTTCGTGGCGCGCAACGCGGCGTCCACCACAGAGATGCCGGGATCGGTCAGCGCGCCTTCGGCCTCTTCCAGCATCGCGGCGGTGACCTTACCCTCAAGCTGCGCGCGCGCCTCGGCCGCGAGCACGGCGGCGCCTTCCACCGGCGCAGGGCCGATCTGCACCACCACGTGTCCCGGCTTCAGATCGGCGGTGCTGGCGAAGTTACCGTCTTGCCGGAGCCCCATCATGTGGCCCGAGACCACGGTGCGGCGGACCGCATCGGTGATCTCGACATGGCCCCCCACCAGCACGGCGTCGAGCTCCGCCAGCGCCTCGTGCATGCGCCGGTAGAGGGCGCGCACCTCGTCCGCTGTGATCCCCGGCGGCAGCAGGACGGTCGCGGTGAACCAGCGGGGCCTTGCGCCCATGACGGCAATATCGTTCGCGTTCACCAGCACCGCATGGGCGCCGACATCCTGGCCGGTGAGCGTCACCGGGTCGCTGGCCGCAATCAGCGCGCCTCGCTGCACGGCGACGACGCCCGCGTCCTCGCCGACTCTGGGCGGCAGAAGCAGCTCGGGTGGCACGGGCCGCCCCGTCACCAGCACCTCGGCCAGCAGTGCCGCCGGCAGCTTCCCGACCTCGAGAACCTCGTCGCTCATTCCACAGGGCTCACATGCTTAGCCGCCACCGATGGCATCGGCAGCGGCATGTAACAGACAAGGAGAGAGTGTACCACCGCTGCGCTCGCCGGTGCTTGCCTGCGGCACGGGATGGGCGCATTCTGGCGCCGGCTCGCAGAGGGCGCGCGCAGCAGTGGCGTGACAGGCCCCGAGGCGCAGAAACATCCCCCAGCAGGAGTTCGGTCATGGCGTATCCCGATCCGCACTCGCGCTCCGCCGCGCTCGGCGCGAGGGCACGAGCGGTGTTCCCCGGCGGCGGCACGCGCGGCCTCACGCAGCTCTCGCCCTATCCGATCTACGCACGCGAGGCCCACGGCTGCCGGGTCACCGATGTTGACGGTATGGAGCGGATCGACTTCATCAACAACTACACGGTCCAGCTCTTCGGCCACTCGCACCCGGCCATCGTCGAGGCGGTGGTGAAGCAGGCCGAGCGCTTCATGTCGCTCACGCTCGCGACCGAGAGCGAGATCGAGCTTGCCGAGCAGATTTGCGGGCGGGCGCCGTCGCTCCAGCACATCCGCTTCACCAACACCGGCACGGAAGCGGTGATGCACGCCATCAAGGGTGCGCGCGCCTACACCGGGCGGCCCAAGATCGCAAAGTGCGAGGGCGTCTACCACGGTGCCTACGACTATGCCGAGGCAAGCCTGGACCCGGACCCGCAGAGCTGGGGCATCGACCGGCCGCGCCCGGTGGGCTACGCCAAGAGCACGCCGCAAGGGCTGCTGCAGGACGCGGTGATCATCCCCTTCAACGACGTGGCACAAACCCGCACGATCCTGGAACGCCATGCCGACGAGCTTGCCGCCGTGCTGATCGACCTCGCGCCGGCCCGCTGCGGCGGCGCTCCGATGAGCCCGGCCTATATCGACATGCTGCACGAATTCCGCCGCTCATCCGGTGCGCTCATCATCAACGACGAGGTGATCACGTTCCGCTTGCACGAGTGCGGCGCCCAAACCCTTTACGGCCTGGAGCCTGACCTCACCACCCTCGGCAAGGTGATCGGCGGCGGCTTGCCCATCGGCGCGGTGGCGGGCACGGAAGAAGCGATGGCGGTCTACGACAGCAGCATCGGCAAGGCCGCCTGCCCGCAGTCCGGCACGTTCACGGCCAATCCGCTCTCCATGGCCGCTGGGGTGGCGGCAATGCGCATGTTCACGCGCGAGAACGTCGAGCGGCTCAATGCCATGGGCGAGAGCGCGCGCGCCAAGCTGCGCGAGGCCTTCCGCATCGCAGGCTGCGAGGGGCAGATCACCGGCGAGGGTTCGCTCATCCTCTTCCGCATGAGCGACGAGCCGCTCACCGATTACCGCGCGGTCTACCGCGCCGGCACCGACGGGCGCGCGCGCAAGCTGGACGGGCTGTTCCGCGAACTGCTCAACCACGGCGTCGTGACCTCGGTCTCCGGCATGGCGTGCCTGTCGACGCCGATGGAAGAGGCGGAGATCGACCACTTGGCCGATGCCGTGCTGGCGAGCTTGCGGGCGGTCGAGCGCGAGGCCGCCTGAGAGCAACGCGGCCCCGCCGCTCCGCGCCATGAGCCAGCGCGTCCTCTGCCGTCTGGACGAGATTCCCGATCCGGGCTCCAAGGGCTTCGACTTTCGTGAGGGCGACGACCTGCGTTCGATCTTTGTCGTGCGCGCGGGCGGCACGGTGCGGGCCTACGAGAACTCGTGCCCGCACACCGCAGGGCCCCTCGATTGGGTGCCCGACCAGTTCCTCAACCGCGAGAAGGACATGATCCTCTGCGCCACTCATGGCGCGCTCTTTCGCATCGAGGACGGGCACTGCCTCTCCGGCCCCTGCGTGGGCGAGAACCTCACGCCGCTCCCCGTCTCCATCGATGGCGGGGCGGTCGCCGTAGAATTCTAACCGTATATAATCCCGCCGCGCCGAGACGGTCGGCCGATCCAGCAGGGAGGCTTTGCGCCACGATGTCGGAGACTGAGCTGTTCCCCGTGCCCGAGGGCCTCGACCAATCGGCCCACTGCGACGACGCGACCTACCGCGCCTGGTACGCCCGCTCGATCGAGGACCCCGAGGGGTTCTGGGCCGAGCACGGCAAGCGGATCGACTGGATCAGGCCCTATAGCAAGGTGAAGGACGTCTCCTACGCGGCCGACGACCTCCACATCCGCTGGTTCGAGGACGGCACGCTGAACGCTTGTGCCAACTGCGTCGACCGCCACCTCGCAAGCCGCGGCGATCAGGTCGCGATCATCTGGGAGGGTGACGACCCGGCCGAAGATTCGACGCTGACATACCGCGAGCTGCGCGAGGCGGTCAGCCGGTTCGCCAACGGCCTTCTCTCCCTCGGCGCCAGGAAGGGCGACCGCATCACCATCTACTTGCCGATGATTCCGGAGGCGGCCATCGCCATGCTGGCGTGCGCCCGGATCGGCGCGGTCCACTCGGTGGTGTTCGGCGGCTTCTCGCCGGATTCGCTCGCGGGCCGCATCCAGGACTGCGATTCCTCGCTCATCATCACCGCCGATGAGGGCCTGCGCGGCGGCCGCATCGTCCCGCTCAAGGCCAACACGGATGCCGCGCTCGAAAGCTGCCCGAGCATCCGTAACTGCGTGGTGGTGAAGCGCACCGGCGGCGAGATCGGCTGGGTGGAGGGCCGCGATGTCTGGTACCACGACCTCGTCGAAGGCGCGTCGGCCGACTGCCCGCCAGCGGAGATGGCGGCCGAGGACCCGCTCTTCATCCTCTACACCTCGGGCTCGACGGGAAAGCCCAAGGGCGTGCTGCACACCACCGGCGGCTACATGGTCTACGCCTCGATGACCCACCAGTACGTCTTCGACTACCACGACGGCGAGACCTACTGGTGCACGGCGGACGTCGGCTGGGTCACCGGCCACAGCTACATCCTCTACGGGCCGCTCGCCAACGGCGCAACCACGCTGATGTTCGAGGGCGTGCCCAACTACCCGGACGCCTCGCGCCATTGGCAGGTGTGCGACAAGCACGGCGTCAACATTTACTACACCGCGCCCACCGCAATCCGTGCGCTGATGCGCGAGGGCAAGGGGCCGGTCGAGAAAACCTCCCGCGCCTCGCTCCGGCTGCTGGGCTCCGTGGGCGAGCCGATCAACCCCGAGGCCTGGCTCTGGTATCACAGGGTCGTGGGCGACGGGCGCTGCCCCATCGTCGATACCTGGTGGCAGACCGAGACCGGCGGCATCCTGATTACCCCGCTGCCGGGCGCGACCGCGTTGAAGCCGGGCTCCGCCACGCGGCCCTTCTTCGGCGTACAGCCCCTGATCGTCGATCAGGAGGGGAACAAGCTTAGCGGCGCCTGCTCCGGCCTGCTCTGCCTCGCCGATTCCTGGCCGGGGCAGATGCGCACGGTCTACGGCGACCACAAGCGCTTCATCGAGACCTACTTCTCGCAGTATCCGGGGCGCTATTTCACCGGCGACGGGGCGCGCAGGGACGAGGACGGCTACTACTGGATCACCGGCCGCGTCGACGACGTGCTGAACGTCTCCGGCCACCGCATGGGGACGGCGGAAGTGGAGAGCGCGCTGGTGGCGCATCCGGCGGTCTCGGAATCGGCGGTGGTGGGCTATCCCCACGACATCAAGGGCCAGGGCATCTACGCCTACGTGACGCTCACCGCCGGCCGCGAGCCCAGCGAAGAGCTGCGCGGCGAGCTCAGCCGCTGGGTGCGAAAGGAGATCGGCCCCATCGCGACGCCCGACTTGATCCAGTGGGCGCCGGGGCTGCCCAAGACGCGGTCCGGCAAGATCATGCGCCGCATCCTGCGCAAGATCGCGGCCAACGAGCACGACGCGCTGGGCGATACCTCCACGTTGGCCGACCCGGCGGTGGTGGACGACCTGGTGGATAACCGGATGAACCGCGCGTGAGTGGGGCGCGGACGCTCCGCTCAACGCTGGCGGCCCCGGACCATGTCTGAACCCACCGACATCCACGCGCTGCTGGAGCGAGGCGGGCGGGACGACATCGCCATCGCGGCGCCGGAGCGTGAGCCGCTGACCTATGGCGGCTTGCGCGATCAGGTCGGGCGCACGGGCGACGCGCTCACCGGTGCGGGGATCGGGCAGGGAGATCGGTTGGCGATCGTGCTTTCCAACGGGCCGGAGATGGCGGCGGCCTTCCTCGCCACCGCCGCGCACGCGACCGCGGCGCCACTCAACCCCGCTTACCGGGTGGATGAGTTCGCCTTCTACCTCGAAGACCTCCGCGCCAGGGCGTTGATCCTGGAGGCTGGCACCGAGAGCCCGGCGGTCGAGGCGGCAAAGCGGGTGGACGTGCCGATCATCGCGCTCACGCCGGAGACTGGCGCGGGTGCCGGCACCTTCACCCTCGATGCACCGTCGGGCGCGGGGGCGGCGAACGATAGCAATGGCAGGGACGATGCCGCGCTGGTGCTCCACACCTCGGGCACCACGTCGCGGCCCAAGATCGTGCCACTCACTGGCGCCAACCTCTGCGCCTCTGCGCGCAACATTGCCGATTGGATCGCGCTCGAGCCCGGCGACCGCTGCCTTAACATCATGCCGCTCTTCCACATCCACGGGCTGATGGCGGGCGTGATGGCCTCGCTCCACGCAGGCGCCTGCGTAATCTGCACGCCGGGCTTCAACGCGCTGCGCTTCTTCGCCTGGCTGGACGACATGGTGCCCACCTGGCTCACCGCCGTGCCCACCATGCACCAGGCGATCCTCGCACGCGCGCCGCGCAACAGGGAGATCGTAGCGCGCCGCAGGCTCCGGCTGTTGCGCTCGTCCTCCTCCTCGCTGCCGGCACCGGTGATGGGCGAGCTTGAGGCGACCTTCGATGCGCCGGTGATCGAGTCCTACGGGATGACCGAGGCCTCCCACCAGATGACCAGCAACCCGATGCCGCCCGCCGAGCGCAGGCCGGGGGGCGTGGGCATCGCCGCAGGCCCCGAGGTCGCGATCATGGACGAGGCCGGCGCGTTGCAGGTGCCGGGTACGGAGGGCGAGGTGGTGATCCGGGGCCCGAACGTCACCCACGGCTACGAGAACAACCCCGAAGCCAACGCGACGGCGTTCTCGAACGGCTGGTTCCGTACCGGCGACCAGGGAGTGATCGATGGGGCCGGCTATCTGACGCTCACCGGCCGGCTCAAGGAGATCATCAACCGGGGCGGCGAGAAGATCGCGCCGCGCGAGGTCGACGACGTGCTGATGACCCATCCCGCCGTGGCCCAGGCGGTGGCCTTCGCCGTGCCGCACCCGAAGCTGGGCGAGGACGTGGCGGCGGTGATCGTGCTGCGCGAGGGCGCCGAGGCGGGCGAGCGGGAGCTCCGCGCCTTCGCCGCTGACTCTCTTGCCGACTTCAAGGTGCCGCGCACGATCCTCTTCCGCGACGAGATCCCCAAGGGCGCCACCGGCAAGCTCCAGCGCATTGGCCTCGCCGAGAAACTGGGAATCACGTCGTGAGGGTCCGGTGGTGAACCTATTGGCGACGGTGCTCCGCGCTTGCGGCAGCGGCATGGCCGTCCTTCTTCGCTACGGGGGAGCGCAACCGCCCCCACCTCACCCCGGCCCTCTCCGCCCCCGGGGGAGGAGAGGGAGAGATGTGGCCGTTTCCGCCTACGTCCCCCCTCTGCCCTTGAGGGGGGAGGGGGACAGGGGGAGGTGGGCGTCGTTCGCGCGGCATCGCGCTGGACATAGACGCTCCGTCCGCCATTGAGCGGAGGCACGTCGTGAAAATCTGCATCGTCGGCGCGGGTGCGATTGGCGCCTACTTCGGGCTGGAGCTTGCGCAGGGCGGGGCGGAGGTCTCGCTGATCGCGCGCGGGCCCCATCTCGCGGCGATGCAGGCCGGCGGCGTGCGCGTCCGCGCCGGCGGCGAGGAACGCCGGGCCGAGATCCGCGCGACCGACGACCCGGCCGAGCTTGGCCCGCAGAACGCCGTCATCATCACGCTGAAGGCGCACTCGGTGCCCGGCATCTGCGCCCGGCTGCAGCCGCTGCTCGGGCCGGAGACGACGGTGGTCACGGCGTCCAACGGCATCCCCTGGTGGTACTTCCACAAGCTGGAGGGCCCCTACGAGGACCGGCGCATCGCGGCCGTGGACCCCGACGGCATCCAGTGGGATCTGCTCGGGCCGGAGCGCGCCATCGGTTGCGTCATCTTCGCGGCGGGCGAGATCGTCGAGCCCGGCGTCATCGAGATTTCTGGGCATCTCAGCCAGAAGCGCCTGCCCTTCGGCGAGCCGGACGGCTCGCGCAGCGATCGCGTGCAGGCGCTGAGCCGGGCCTTCATCGCCGCCGGCTTCAAGTCGCCGGTGCGGCCCGACATCCGCTCGGACATCTGGGTCAAGCTCTGGGGCAACCTCGCCTTCAACCCGGTGAGCGCGCTCACCGGCGCCACTCTGGAGGACATCGCCCGCGACGCCGGCACCCGCGCCGTGGTGCGCGCCATGATGGCGGAGGGGCAGGCGGTGGGCGAGGCGCTCGGCGCGCGCTTCGCCATCGACGTGGACAAGCGCATCGAAGGCGCCGAGCAGGTGGGCGCGCACCGCACCTCGATGCTTCAGGACCTCAACCTGGGCCGGCCCATGGAGATCGAGGCCCTGGTCGGCGTGATCAGCGAGCTCGGCCGCCTGGTGGGCGTCCCGACGCCCTCGATCGACATGGTCTACGCGCTGGTGAAGCAGCGCGCGGTGGAGGCCGGCTGTCTCCCCGGCTGACCCGAATTTCCAGCCTCGGCCAAGGCCTGCATCTCGCCCGAGGCAAGGATTTGAAGCGGGATTCACCGGGATAAGTGGGATTCGCCGGGATTAAGTGGGACCAAGTGGGATGAGTGGGATTCCGCGGGGCTACCGGCGGCGGCGGCGAGGGCTGAGGCCCGTTGGCTCTCGTGTTGCATGAGGTAATCTTGACACGCCCTCCGCTCACCGAGAACCGCACCATGGTCGGGGGCGTCGGGCGCAGCAGACGCGGGTGGTCGAGGACGTGGTTGGCGTGATCAGCGAGCTCGGCCGCCTGGTCGGCGTGCCGACGCCCTCCATCGACATGGTCTACGCGCTGGTGAAGCAGCGCGCGATCGAGGCGGGCTGTCTCCCCGGCTGACCCGAGTCTCCGACCTCGGCCAAGGCCTGCATCTCGCCCGAGGCAAGGATTTGATGCGGGATTTACCGGGATAAGGTGGGATTTAAGTGGGATAAGCGGGATCCGCCGGGATTAAGTGGGACCAAGTGGGATAAGTGGGATTCCGCGGGACAATCGGCGGCGGCGGCGAGGGCTGAGGCCCGTTGGCTCTCGTGCTGCATGAAGTAATCTTGGCACCCCCTCCGCTCACCGAGAACCGCACCATGGTCCGGGGCGCCGGGCGCAGCGGACGCGGGTGGTCGAGGACGTGGTTGGCGTGATCAGCGAGCTCGGCCGCCTGGTGGACGTGCCGACGCCTGCCATCGATACGGTCTACGCGCTGGTGAAGCAGCGCACGGTGGAGGCGGGGTGCCTGCCGGGATTAACCGGCTGCCCAAAACGCTTCACCTTGGCGCGAAGAATTATCGCGATTAACTCTAAAATCTACTGCAAAGTTGATCTACAATGTTCCTATCCATGTCTGGAAACTGATGCGCCAAACTGTCAGAAGTAATATCTCTTATTCTTACACCTGAACCACGAATATTTTTGATAGCGTCGACGAGATGTGGCATGCAATGTTGCACTAGTCGTCTCGCGCTAATATAGGCCGGAAAGCGCGTTGGAGATCGCATTATATACGTTCTAACGGAGTTGTCGTGGAATCTCGGTTCATTTTGAAACCAGGTCGCCAAGCCTTCTTCAAGTACGTTCGTTCCCTGAACTCCTGGGTCCAGCATGTGAACGCATTCGTGCGCAACCTGCCACGCGCCTTGGCTGTATGAACAAACCTGCCATGGCCATCTAGAAATCTGAATATCAACAACACAATCGCCGTTGAAATGAAAGTTATGGGGAAAGTGCGTTTGTGGCACATCATCGAAGACTGATTCACGGATTGAGCCAAAGACAAATCTAGAATCACGCGGACCAAACATTTGCTGCAAGATACCCATGTATCTGTGAACTTGTTGCTCAAGATGTCTGATATAGTTTTGATGGTTGTTCATTGGGATCTTAATCTATATCCCTCATATCCCCAGCGCGCAGCCGTCCTTGCGGGGGTCGGAGCCGCCGGTGAGCACGCCGCTCTCGCGGTCGATCGCGATCGCCTGACCACCGCCGTGGGGCACCGCCGCCCACGCCACGTCGTGGCCGAGGGCCGCCAGTCGCCGGGCGGTCTCGTCTGTGATGGTGGTTTCCAGCGTCAGCACGCCGCCGAAGTGGAAGGCGCGGGGGCAGTCCAGCGCCGCCTGCGGGTCCATGCCGTAGTCGATGACGTTGGTGAGGAAGTGGGCGTGGCCGCAGGCCTGGAAGTGACCGCCCATCACGCCGAAGGGCATCAACGCGTGCTCACCCTGACCCACCATGCCGGGGATGATGGTGTGCATGGGCCGTTTGCCGCCCGCGATGCGGTTGGGGTGGTCCGCGTCGATGACGAAGCTCGCGCCCCGGTTCTGCAGCAGCACGCCGGACGGCGTGCAGAGGCCGGTGCCGAAGGACGCGAACAGCGAGTTGATGAAGGAGATCGCGTTGCCCTCGCCATCTACCACCGTGAGATAGACGGTGTCGCCGTGAGCCGGGTAGCCCGGCGGCAGCTCTGGCGGCATGGCCCGCGCCGGGTCGATGTGGCGGCGCATGGCGTCGGCGTACTGGGTGGAGAGCAGCGCGTCCACCGGTACCTTGACCGCATCGGGATCGGCGATCAGCGCCGCGCGGTCGCGATAGCCGAGGCGCGTGGCTTCCGCCTCCAGGTGCAGGCGCTCAGCGCCCACCGGGTCAAGCCCGGCAAGCTCGAAACCCTCGAGCATGTTGAGGATGAGCAGCGCGATGATGCCTTGCCCGTTGGGCGGGCACTCGTAGATGTCGTAGCCCCGGTAGTTGGCGCTGATGGGCTCCACCGCCTGCGGCTCGAAGCCGGCGAGGTCGTCCGCCGTCATCAGGCTGCCGTGTGCGCCGAGGTGGGCCACGATGTCGTCGGCGATGGCACCGCGATAGAAGGCCGCTGCGCCCTCCTTCGCGATCAGGCGCAGCGTCTCCGCCAGCGCCGGCAGCCGATGCAGGTCGCCGGCTGCGGGCGCCCGCCCGCCGGGCAGGTAGATGGCACGGGCGTTCGCGCAACCCTTCAACTTCTCCGCGGCATTCGCCCAGTCGTGGGCGACACGGCTGTGGACGACGAAGCCCTCCTCAGCATAGCGGATGGCGGGCTGCAGCACCTCGTCGAGGCCCTTGGTGCCGTGGTTGGCGAGCAGCCATTCCCAGGTGCCGACCGCGCCCGGGACGGTGACGGCGTGCGCGCTCTGGAAGCCGATCGCGTCGATGCCCTGCTCCCGGAACCAGTCCACGCTCGCAGCAGCCGGCGCCCGGCCGGAGCCGTTGACCGCAACCGGCGGCACCCGGCCGCCTGGAGCATAGAGCGCGAAGCAGTCGCCGCCGATGCCGGTGGACTGTGGCTCGACCACGCCCTGGACGGCGCAGGCCGCGACCGCCGCATCCACCGCGTTGCCGCCTGCGCGCAGCATCTCGATCGCCGTCGCCGTCGCGAGCGGGTGCGAGGTCGCCGCCATGCCGCGCGTGCCGTGAACCATGGACCGCCCCGGACGCTGAAAATCACGCATCGACCTCTCCTCCCGCACTCACGCCGCAGCGATCGCCGCGCTGCCGAGGTTGTAGACGGTTTGCCACGCTCGCGAAACGCCCGCGGCCCTTCACGAACTGTTGCACGGCCCAACCGGCCACCTGCATGGCGGGAGCAGACGAAGCTTGTTAGTGTCGCCCGCGCGTGCTGGGCCTGATCGGCATTCTTGCGAAGAGCGCCGCCGGGGCCAATATCAATGGCAACAAGGCGCGCGACGCCATCGCGCGCGGAACGTTACGCGACGAAAACCGCAACGCGGGGGTTAAGAACATGCGCTTGATACGGTTGGCGGCCGCTGGCTTGGTCGCCGGAGGCATGGGGTTCGCGGCCGTTGCCGCAGCACCGGCCTCGGCGGCGGAGCCACAGCGGATCACGGTGACCGGCGAGGTCATCGATTCCTGGTGTTATCTGAGCGAGATCATGTGGGCGACCGGCTCGGCCCATCACCGCTGCGCGGTCTGGTGCGCGCGGGGCGGGGTGCCGGTGGGCATCCTGAGCGAGGACGACGAGGAGGTCTACGTCGTGCTCATGATGGAGGACAATCCCGACGTGATCGGCAACAAGGCGATCTTCCGCATGCAGACCAACGAGGTCGTCGTCACCGGCGACCTTTACGAGCGCGACAGCGTCAAGTATCTCGCCGTCAACGAGATCGTCGAAGACCACGGGATCGTGAACTACTCCCACGAGGACTTCGACATCCAGCCGGGAGGGCTCTAGTCATGCGGGCCCATCGCACGATGATTCGATTTGCCGCCGCCTTGGTATTCGCTGGTTCCATGGCGGCCGCCGGCGTCGCCTCCGCCGCCAATAGTTGGGGGCTGCCTGACGAGGTCGAGGCGCGCTTCGACGCCAAGGTGACCGACGTGCTCTGCGTCCTCAGCGGCGACTGCCCCGAGGACTGCGGCGCCGGCAATCGCCTGCTCGGCCTGCTGCAGGACGACGGCACCCTCGTGCTGCCGCTCAAGAACGCGGGCCCCTTCACCGGGCCAACCGTCGATCTCATCCCCTTCTGCAACCAGCGGGTAACGGTCGACGGCCTGTTCACGACGAACTACGGCATCACCACCTTCGCGGTGCAGTTCGTGCGGCCCGAGGGTGGCAAGTGGCGCGGCGCCAACGCATTCGTCCGCCAGTGGGCCAAGGAGCGCGGCCTGGAGGCGAAGGACAAGAAGGCGCGGCGCTGGATGCGCAACGACGAGCAGATCCTCGAGCTGATCGAAGAACAGGGCGTGCTCGGCCTCAAGAGCGAGGGCATCACACCCTAAGCCCGACCCAAGCGGCGGCGCGTAGGCCCTGCGCGCCGCCGCTGCAGACCGGTTTCGTTTTTCACAGGGGACCCATGACCTTCCCCGACAAGGGCTACCCCTCGATCGCGGACTATTGCGACGATTACATGGCCCGGCTTGCACGGGCCGGCGCCTCCATCGACCGCGCCGCGCTCGCTTGTGCTGCGGAGTTGCTCGATGCTGCGTTTGGCCGCAGCGCATGGCTCTTCGTCTGCGGCAACGGCGGCTCGGCGGCGATCGCCAATCACCTGCTCTGCGATGTCGCCAAGGGGGTGCAGACCGACACCGGCGTGCTGCCACGGGTGATGAGCCTGAGTTCGAGCCTGGAGATGGTGACCGCGATAGCCAACGACATCGCCTTCGAGGACTGCTTCCTCTATCAGCTCAGGACCGCAGCGCGCGCCGGCGACCTGCTGATGACCATCTCGTCCTCGGGCGATTCGGAGAATATCGTCCGTGCGCTCCGATGGGCTGCGGGGAACGGGCTGGAGAGCATCGCGCTCACTGGCTTCGACGGCGGCCGCTCGTCGCCGCTCGCCACGGTCAACCTCCACGTGAACGGCGACAACTGCGGCGTGATCGAGGACACCCACCAGTCGATCATGCACATGCTCGCCCAATACCTGCGCCAGGCGAAGATGCCGGACACGCTTATCTCGGAGCGCAAGTTTTAGGCGGCGAAGCGGATCGCCAGCACGACGGCGATCAGGATGGCGATGGCGGCGAGCGCCACCCAGCCCAGGTGACGCTCGATGAAGGCGCGGGCCGGCGGGCCGAACTGCCAGAGAATTGCGGCCACGATGTAGAAGCGCAGCCCGCGCGCGAGCAGCGAGGCGATGATGAACACGCCGATATCGAGCTGGCCTGCGCCGCTCGCAATGGTGATCAGCTTGTAGGGGAGCGGGGTGAAGCCGCCGGCGACGACGATCCAGGCGCCCCACTCGTCGCGGTAGCGCTCGAAGGTGGCGAGCTTGTCCTCGTGCCCCCAAAGCTCGAGCAGCGGGCCGCCGAAGGCATCGAAGAGGAAGTAGCCGATGGCGTAGCCGAAGAGGCCGCCCGCGACCGAGAAGAGCGTGCAGACTCCGGCCAGCAGCCACGCCTTGGCCCGTTGCGCGAGCACCATGGGGATCAGCAGCAGGTCCGGCGGGATCGGGAAGAACGAGCTTTCCGCAAAGGCCACGGCGGCAAGCGCCCAGACGGCGTGCCGCTTGCCCGCGAGCGCCAGCGTCCAGTCGTAGAGCCTGCGAAGCGGCCCCGGCCTCCGTCCTGCCGCCGGCCCCTCGGTCATGCGTCTGCCTCGACGCCCCAAGCCGGGGCCGGTTGACCGTTGCCCACCCCGGACCAACAATGCCGCGAGCGCTCCGGACGGGCACCCGTCATGCAATCAAGACTCATCCTCTTCGCCGCCTCGGCCGGCATCGCCGCCCTCACCATTTACCTTCTCATCTCCGGGCGGAACATCCTGATCCCGATCGCCATCGCGGTCATGGCCTGGTACCTGATCAACGCGATCGCGCGCGGGATCATGAAGCTCAGCATACGCGGCGTTCGCCCGCCGCGCTGGGCCGCGCTTGCGCTGACGGCACTGGCCGTCATCGCGGCGGTGATGTCGCTGGCCGAGATGGTGAGCGGCAACTTCAGCAACGTCGTCGATGCGATCCCCACTTATCAAGCCAATCTGCAGCGCCTGATCGGCGAGGTGGCGGCGCTGTTCGGGATGCAGGAATCACCGAATGTCGCCGATATCGTCGACCGCATCGACTTCAGTGCGGTGGTCGGCCGCCTTGCCACAACGCTGACCAGTATCGCAGGCGAGGCCGGGCTCATCCTGGTCTACATGCTCTTCCTCTTCGTCGAGCAGGGCAGCTTCGATCGCAAGATGAAGGCGCTCTTCCCCGACCCGGCGCGGGAAGAGCGGGTCCACAAGATCCTCACCCACATGAGCGAGGAAATTCAGAACTATCTCTGGATCAAGACCTTCACCAGCGCGCTGACGGCGGGCTTGAGCTACGCCGTGCTGGCCTCTGTCGGCCTCGACTTCGCCGGCTTCTGGGTGGTCATCATCTTCCTGCTGAACTACATCCCGACCATCGGCTCGTTGCTCGGCATCCTCTTCCCGGCGCTGCTGGCGCTGGTGCAGTTCGACACCTTCGTGCCCTTCCTCATCGTCACGCCGAGCCTTGCCGTGATCCAGGTCTTCGTCGGCAACTTCCTGGAGCCGATGCTGATGGGCTCGTCCCTCAACATCAGCCCCTTCGCGACCCTGATCTCGCTGGCCGTATGGGGTACGATCTGGGGGGTGCCAGGGATGTTCCTCTGCGTGCCCATCACCGTGATCGCGATGATCATCTTCGCCCACTTCCCGCGCACGCGGCCCATCGCGATCATGCTGTCCACCGACGGCCGCGTCGCCTGGGGCGAGACCGAGCCGCGCCCACCGCCCGACCCACGCCCGCCGTCCGGAGCCTGAACATGAACGTTGCCGAACAGGACGTCCTCGCGATCGACGCCGGGCGGTTGAGGGAGGCCATCGCCGCGATTTTCGTCGGCGCCGGCTGCGACGAGGAAGAAGGCGCGCGCGTCGCCCGATACCTGGTCGAATCCAACCTCACCGGGCACGACAGCCACGGCGTCATCCGCGTGCCGCGCTATGTCCACTGGCTCGACACCGGCGCCGTGCACGCCGGCCGGCACATCAAGACGGTGATGGACGCGGGCGCCGTCGCGGTGCTGGATGGCGATCACGGCTTCGGCCAGACCATCGGCGAGGAGGCGATCACGCTGGGCGTCGAAAAGGCGCGGGAGTACGGCGTTGCCGTGGTGGGCCTGCGCAACTCGGGCCACCTGGGGCGAGTCGGCGACTGGGCCGAGCTTGCGGCTGTGCAAGGGTTGTTCTCGATCCACTTCGTCAACACCAGCGGGCTCGGCATGCTGGTGGCGCCCTTCGGCGGCACCGAGCGGCGCATGTCCACCAATCCCGTCTGCTTCGGCGTGCCGATGCCGGAGGGGGCGCCGCTGGTGCTCGACTGCGCGACGTCGATCGTGGCCGAGGGCAAGGTGCTGGTCGCGCTCAACGGCGGCAAGCCGCTCCCCGAGGGCTCCCTGATCGATCGGGACGGTACGCTCACCACCGATCCCAACGCCATCTACGGCACGCTGGACGGCACCCAGCCCCACGACCAGCGCACGGGCTCCGCCGCGGTACGCGCCATGGGCGAGCACAAGGGCTCCGGCATCAGCATCATGTGCGAGCTGCTCGCGGGCGCGCTCACCGGCGGCGGCTGCGGCCGGACGGGTCACAAGACGCTGGAGAACAACATGCTCTCCATCCTGCTCGAGCCTGAGCGCTTCGGCACCGAGGCGCGGCTCTGGCCGGAGCTCGACCGTTACGTCGCCTTCGTGCGCAGCGCCCGCGCCGCGCCGGGGCACGAGCGGGTGCGCCTCCCCGGCGAGCCCGAGGATGAGATGCGCGCCCTGCGGCGCGCGGAGGGAATCCCCCTGCCGCGCAGGGTCCGGTCGAGCCTCGCGCTCACGGCGAACTCCCTCGGCCTCAAAGACGTGGCGGCGGTGTTCAAGCCGCAGAAGCAAGCGGGGGTCTCCCCGTGACCGGGGCCTCCGATATTGCCGCCCATTACACCAGCGGCGACCTGCTCGCGCGGCTGGAGGCGCGGCTGCGGGAAGACGGGCACGATCCGGCGCACCCGAGCGCCGAGGCTTTGGCCCCCTACGACCATTTCCACGGCCGCGGCCTGGAAGCGACCGAGGACATGGCGAACCTGCTCCAGGTGGCCGAGTCGGACCGCATTCTGGATGTCGGCAGCGGGCTCGGCGGGCCGGCGCGTTATATGGCGGAGCGCTTCGGCTGCCGGGTCGACGGCATCGACCTGACGGACGAATTCTGCGCCATCGCACGGCACCTGACGGCGCTGCTGGGGCTCACGGATCGTGTCTCCTTCAAGCAGGGCGACGCGCTGGCGATGCCGTTCGACGACGCCGCGTTCGACGGCGCCTACTCGATGAACGTCTCGATGAATATCGCCGACAAGCGCGCGCTCTATCGGGAGATCCACCGCGTGCTCAAGCCCGGCGGCTGGTTGAGCCTGTCGGAGGCCGTGCAGGGGCCGGGTGGCGCGCCGGACTACCCGACGCCGTGGGCGCGGACCGCCGCGACGAGCTTTCTCGCGAGCCCGGCGGAGACCCGCGCGAACCTCGAGGCCTCGGGGTTCGTCATCGAGACTCTGCGGGAGACGACGGAGACGGCGCTCGCCTACGCCGCCCGCTCTCGCGCCACGGTCGATGCCGGCGGCAAGCCACTGCACCGCGCCGTCTCGTTGATCCACGGTGCGCTCGCCGAGGAGGCGACGGCGAACTCCGCGCAGGCGCTGAGAGAGCATCGCGCCGTGCCCATCGAGATCGTCTGCCGCAAGGCGCGGCAATAGCGATTTCCGACGTCGGCGTGGGTCTATGGTGCCGCTGGAGTGAGCCGCTTCGGGCGGTCAGCTCATCAGGGGCGCCCTGTATCGACCCCGCAGGAAGCCCTCTTCACCAGATGCCGGGAAAGATCCGGTACTTCACCCGCGCCTGATACTCCGCCCACTTTTCGGCACCGTATTTCTCGGCGCAGTACGCTTCGTCCTCTACCTGTCGAATGGTGAACAGCGTGACGATGAAGACGAAGTACGTCCAGGCCCAGGGATTGTCGAAGTGGCCGAATGACAGGGCGACCGACAGAGCAAGGAACCCTTCCCCCAGGTAGTTGAAGTGGCGGGCGACACCCCATAGACCGCTGCACAGAATCTTGCGGTCGCCAGCCTCGATGTACTCGGGCTTGATGATCCCGAGGAACTTGCGGTCGGGCCATCGCTTGAACATGTACTTCTGCAGGTTGGCGCCACGCGTTATGACCCACCCGTACAGGAACAGCAGACCCGTTCCGATGAGCCAGACATACGTCCATGCCGGCGAGAATCCGGGGTCCGGGTAAGCGGCCATGCCCCACAACGGGAGGATGTACAGCCACCCGTAGACCATGAGGCCACCCCAGAACAGCTTGAAGCCGAGCTTCTCGTGGATCAGATCGTAGGTGTAGAGCTGGACGCGCTCGAAGATGAAGTAGTCGAACACGTAGAACGCGAAGAACAACGCATAGAGGAAAACGCCGGGGTTGGCGTCCTCGCCGAAGCGGTCGTAGTGATACGCGGCTCCGGACAAGGCGTTGAGAGCCAGCATGGTTCCGCCGACGACATAGAGATACATCTTGACGTCGAAGCGGTAGTTGAAGAACGCCAGCTCCTGAGCTCGCCCAACCCACAGGTCGGCGATGGGATTCCGCTTCTCCTTTCGCGGCTGGCTGTACACCGCGACAAAGGTGAAGATCAGGGAGAACAGCGTTCCACCGGCCAGTGCGTACATCGTCGTCCGGAAGAACCAGTCGCGCGGCATCCCGGTGGCCTCGAAGGCCCACACGAGCACCGCGATGACGAACACCAGGATGCCGTTCAGCCGGTACTTGCGGGGCTCGCCGGTCTCCTTATCTCTGACGTAGCCGGGAACCCGCATTCCCGGAAGGATGACCTGCAACAAGAAAAAGACGATGAAGATTGCCAGCGGTGTGAAGAATCCCGCTAGCTTCTCTGTCTCGGTAAGCTCGAAAAAGTGCTCAATACCAAGCCACTCGATCATGACCAAGTACCCCTGTCCACGGAAACGCAGTCATTATGGATATGGCCGCAAGGATGATCAATAAGGTCTAACGGATCGATAGCGTGTTTCGACATCGGTGTTTGTCGGTGTCTTAACTGGCGGCGGGAGCCCAACTACAGAGGCTTGAGAACTGCGCGCGAACTGTGCAGCGTCTGCTCCTCTGGGTTGGAGAAGAGGCTTTACCAGACGCTGCCGTAGCGGCCGCCGTCGATCACGAGGTTCTGGCCGGTGATGTAACCGGCCTGGGTGCTGCAGAGGAAGGCACAGGCCTCACCGAACTCGGCGGGGTCGCCGAAGCGCTTGGCCGGAACCGACGCCATGTGCTGCTCGGTGAACGCGGCAAGCTCGGCACCCGTCGCCTCGGCACCGGACGCGATGTTGCTGCGCAGACGCTCGGTGTCGAAGTAGCCGGGCAGGATGTTGTTGATGGTCACGTTGCGTGGGGCGACGCCGGACGCGATGCCGGCGACGAAGGCGGTGAGGCCTGCGCGCGCGCCGCTGGAGAGGTCGAGACCGGGGACTGGCATCTTCACCGAGATCGAGGTGATGTTGACGATCCGCCCGAAACTGCGCTCGGCCATGCCGTCCACCACACGCTGGATCATCTCCACCGGCGTCGCCATGTTCATCACCACGCCTTGGAGGAAGGCGTCGCGGTCGATCTCGCGGAAATCCCGGCGGGGCGGTCCGCCGTTGTTGTTCACCAGGATGTCGGGCTCGGGGCAGGCCTCGATCAGCGCGGCCTGAACCGCCGGATCGCTGATGTCGCCGGCCACGGTCTCCACCTTGACGCCCCTCTCCTCTCGAATATCGCGCGCCGTGCCTTCGAGCGCCGCACTGTCGCGCCCGTTAATGACGAGATCGACACCATTTCGCGCGAGCGACTGCGCACAGGCACGGCCGAGCCCACGGCTCGCGGCGCAGACGATCGCGTGTCGCCCCTTGATTCCGAGATCCATAGCTCCATATCCCCTGCTGCGGCGCCATCCTGACGCCCGCTGGACCGCCCGCGCAAGGCCGGAGGAAACCTCGGACATTTACCGCGATCGCGCGCTCCGAGCGCAAACGGACGCTTGCTTCGCCGCACCAATGGTGTTAGCACTCAATCCCAGCGAGTGCTAACACCTGCTACCAGACGACATTTCAGACGAACGTGGAGGAACCAATGAAGTTTCGACCGCTGCACGACAGGGTCGTGGTTCGCCGGATCGGCGAGGACACCAAGACCGCCGGCGGCATCATCATCCCGGACACGGCCCAGGAGAAGCCGCAGGAAGGCGAGATCGTGGCCGTGGGCCCCGGCACCCGGGGAGACGACGGGACGCTGCATCCGCTGGACGTGAAGCCGGGCGATCGCGTGCTGTTCGGCAAGTGGTCCGGCAACGAAGTGACCCTCGACGGTGACGAGCTCCTGTTCATGAAGGAGTCCGACATCATGGCCATCGTCGAGACCGGCAAGAAGTCGAAGAAGGCCGCGTAGGCGGGCCGCTCGTAGTCAGGAAGGAAACAGATCATGGCAGCGAAGGAAGTAAAGTTTTCCGCCGACGCGCGGACCCGCCTGCTCAAAGGCGTGGACACGCTGGCGGCCGCCGTCGGCGTGACGCTCGGCCCCAAGGGCCGCAACGTCGTGCTCGACAAGTCGTTCGGCGCACCGCGCATCACCAAGGACGGCGTCACGGTCGCCAAGGAGATCGAGCTCACCGACAAGTTCGAGAACATGGGCGCCCAGATGGTGCGCGAGGTCGCGAGCAAGACCAATGACGAGGCCGGCGACGGCACCACCACGGCGACGGTGCTGGCCCAGTCGATCGTGCGCGAGGGCTCCAAAGCGGTCGCCGCCGGGATGAACCCGATGGACCTCAAGCGCGGCATCGACCTCGCGGTCGGCGCCGTGGTGAGCGAGATCGGCAAGCGCTCCAAGCGCGTGCAGACCGATGAGGAGATCGCTCAGGTCGGCTCCATCTCCGCCAACGGCGAGCGTGCGGTCGGCGACATGATCGCCGAGGCGATGCAGAAGGTCGGCAAGGAAGGCGTGATCACGGTGGAGGAGGCCAAGGGCCTCGAGACCGAGCTCGACGTGGTCGAGGGCATGCAGTTCGATCGCGGCTACCAGTCGCCCTACTTCATCACCAACGCCGACAAGATGACCTGCGAGCTGGAGGACCCCTTCATCCTCCTGCATGAGAAGAAGCTCTCCAACATGCAGGCCATGATCCCGATTCTCGAGTCGGTGGTGCAGTCGTCCAAGCCGCTGCTCATCATCGCGGAAGAGGTCGAGGGCGAGGCGCTGGCGACGCTGGTGGTCAACAAGCTGCGTGGCGGCCTCAAGGTCGCGGCGGTGAAGGCGCCGGGCTTCGGCGATCGCCGCAAGGCCATGCTCGAGGACATCTCGATCCTCACCGGCGGCCAGGTGGTCAGCGAGGACCTTGGCATCAAGCTCGAGAACGTCACGGTCGACATGCTCGGCACCGCCAAGCGGGTCTCGATCACCAAGGAGGAGTCCACCATCGTCGGCGGCGCCGGCAAGAAGGGGGACATCACCGGACGCTGCAACCAGATCCGGGCGCAGATCGAGGAGACCACCTCCGACTATGACCGCGAGAAGCTGCAGGAGCGGCTGGCTAAGCTCGCCGGCGGCGTCGCGGTGATCAGGGTCGGCGGGGCCACCGAGGTCGAGGTGAAGGAGAGCAAGGACCTCGTCGAGGACGCGCTCAACTCCACACGTGCGGCGGTCGAGGAAGGCATCGTCGCCGGCGGCGGCGTGGCGCTGCTCTATGCCGGCCGTGCGCTCGACAAGCTCCAGGGTGCCAACGACGACCAGAACGTCGGCGTCAACATCGTGCGCCAGTCGCTCAAGTCGCCGGCCCGGCTGATCGTCGAGAACGCGGGCGAGGACGGCTCGCTCGTGATCGGCAAGCTGCTGGAGCAGAAGAGCGCGACGCAAGGCTTCGACGCGCAGAACGGCAAGTACGTCGACATGGTGAAGGAGGGCATCATCGACCCCGCGAAGGTGGTGCGCACCGCGCTGCAGGATGCGGCTTCGGTCGCCGGCCTGCTCATCACCACCGAGGCGATGGTTGCCGAGAAGCCCGAGAAGAAGGACGACGCCGCCGGCGCCGGCATGCCGGACATGGGTGGCATGGGCATGTAGCCCAGCCTTCCAGGCTTACGATCGGGGCGGGCCCGAGGGCCCGCCCCTTTTCGTTTGCAGCGGCCGAAGCCACGGGATATGTGCAACGCGCGCCGCCGCGCTTAGTGGCAGCCGGCGTCGCGAGCCAAGGGAGGCCCCATGAGCGCCGATATCAAAGCCCTGTTCGACGAGCGGGATTCGCTCGAAATCGCCCAGCTTGTGAAGACGGGTGAAGTGACGCCGGGCGAGCTCGCCGAGGAGGCGATCCGCCGCATCGAGCAACTGAACCCGACGCTGAACGCGGTCTCCATGCGGCTCTTCGACTATGGCCGCAAGGCCGCCGCCGACCCGGCGCTGCCCGATGGGCCCTTCAAGGGCGTGCCCTTCCTGCTCAAGGACCTCGGCACCCTCTGGGAGGGCATCCCGCTCGCCAACAGCTGCCGCTACTTCAAGGACTTCGTCTGCCCCGCCGACATGACATACACGCGACGGATCAAGGAGGCAGGGTTCGTTCTGCTGGGCCGCAGCAACGCGCCGGAATTCGGTTGGTGTTACGCGGTCGAGCCCACCCTCTTCGGCCGCACCAACAACCCCTGGGATCTGGAGCGGACGCCGGGCGGCTCCAGCGGCGGCGCGGCGGCGGCGCTGGCGTCCCGCATGGTGCCCTTTGTCGATGCGAGCGACGGCGCGGGGTCCACGCGCGTGCCGGCCTCCCACTGCGGGCTGGTCGGACTCAAGCCCTCGCGCGGCAGGATCACGCTGGAGCCGTACCCCGACTATTGGTACGGCGGGGCGACCTTCCTCACCGTGACCCATACGGTGCGCGAGAGCGCGGCCTACCTGGACGCCGTCGGCGGACGGGTGACGGGCGACGTCTATTACACGGAGATGCCGGAGACTCCGTACCTGGACGAGGTGGGGCGCGACCCCGGCACGCTCCGCATCGGCGTGACCACGGCGTCGCCGGACGGCAATTCCATCCACGAGGAGGTGGTGCAGGCGGTGCGCGATGCTGCCGCGCTCTGCGAACGCCTGGGTCACCGGGTGGAGGAGCGGGAACTTTCTCTGGACTGGGAACGCTTCTGGACCACCTACACGCGGATGACCGCCGCCCAGACCGCGTCGGGCTTCGAGGATTCCGAGGCGCTCATTGGCCGCCCGGTCACGGAAGACGACGTCGCACCGCTGATCTGGGGCATCATCCAGAAGGGCAAGGCCATCGACGGCCCGCAGCACTACCGCGACGTGAACGACCTCAAGCAAATGAGCAGAGAGTTGATCGCGAGCCTTGCGGACTGCGACGTGCATCTCATGCCGGTCATCGGCCACCCCGCCCGGCCCCACGGCCACTACCCCATGACCATCGGCGACCCCGATCTCTACAACGGCGAGCGGATGGGACCGGACGCGGTGTTTGTCGCGCCCTTCAATGCTTGCGGCCTGCCCGGCATGTCGCTGCCGCTGCACATGACGGCGGATGGATTGCCGGTCGGCGTGCAGCTCGTGGGCCGCGAATGCGACGAGAGCACGCTCTTCCGTCTCGCCGGCCAGCTAGAGGCGGCAAAGCCCTGGAAGGACCGCCGGCCGCCGGTCCTCGCAAGCTAAACTACGGTTGCACGACGCAACCGACCCACAGGGAGGCTCCCATGACCTCAGTCTTCGCCAACGACGCATTCGCCGGGAAGACGGTGCTGGTCACCGGTGCCAGCTCAGGCATCGGCGAAGGCACCGCCAAGGCCTTCGCCGCCCACGGCGCCAACGTCATGCTCAACGGGCGCGATGCGGCGCGGGGGGGCGCGGTGCTGGACGCCATCGTGAGCGGCGGCGGCAGCGCCGCGCTCAGTCTCGGCGATGTGGCGGACTCCGCCTACTGCAACCGGCTGGTGGACGAGACGGCGGACCGCTTCGGCCGGCTCGACGTGCTCTTCAACAATGCCGGCATCTGCTTGCACGGGCCGGTGGACGAGACCTCGGACGACGACTGGGACCACCTAATCGGCATCAACGTCAGCGGCAGCTTCTACATGGCGCGGGCCGCCGTGCGCCAGATGAAGGCGCAGGGCGATGGCGGCGCAATCATCAACATGTCGTCGGAATGCGGGCTGATCGCCTATGAGCGCCTGCCCGCCTACAGCGCGACCAAGGGCGCCATCGTCATGTTGACCAAGTGCATGGCCATGGATCACGCGAGGGACGGCATCCGCGTCAACGCGGTCTGCCCCGGTGACATCGACACGCCCATGACCGACCTGGGCTGGGCGCACCTCGACCTCTCCTCCGAGGAGATCCGCGAGAGGCTCAAGGACCACATCCCGCTCGGCAAGGTGGGCCAGCCGCTCGATATCGGCCACGCGGTGATGTTCCTGGCCTCCGACGCCGCCGGCTTCGTCACCGGCACTCTGCTCCCCATCGACGGCGGTACGACCGCGCGGTGAACGCGCCTACGGCACGACGGCGCGATAGGAACTCCTAAGGCGATACCAGGAGGTAGATGCCGGCGGCGACCATCGCGACGCCGCCTGCGCGCGCGACCCACTCGCCCTTGGGCATGAGCTTCTCGGCAACGACAAAGACCGTGATCGCCGCCACCCAGGCGAGGTTCATCACGCCGCCGACGAAGAGCAGCCCCATCACGAAGCCGCAGCAGCCGAGGCAGAAGGCGCCGTGGCCGAGCCCCATGCGGAAGGCGCCCAACCGGCCCGGCCGCCAGTGCCCCATGATGAAGGCCATGGGCGAGCGGCAGTGCTTGAGGCAGGCGTACTTGAGTGGCGTCCATTGATAGACGCCGGCAGCGATGAACAGCACGCCGCCGAGGATCGTGCTGGTGGCGACCATCATCGGTGAGAGCAGCGCCGCGTTCTGGAGCCCCCACTGCATCGCCGTCGCGGCAACGCTGAACGCGGCCCAGATCAGCACATAGCCGAGCGCGAAGAGCGTGGTCGCGGTGAAGGGACGGCCGCCGCTCTGCGAACGGTCCACGCGGGCGAAAATCAGGATCATCGGCGCCGCGCTCGGCACCATCATCGCCACCATCATCACCGCCCACATGGCCCACATCAGCAGGCCGTCGGTCACGCTCCAGGCCTGCATCTGCATCATGGCGCCGTCCGCGTGCGCCATGCTGCCGCCCATGTCCAGGGCCATGTCGATGAGGTAGAGCCAGGCGAGCGCGGCGGCGACCGCAAGGCCGGCCAGGACCACCAGCCGGTCGCGTCGAGCGATGCTCTCGATCATTGGCGCGGCCGCCGGCCCAACCGGCGCGGCAACGCCCTCAGTCGCATTTCGCGGTGAGGCCGCCGTCCACGACCAGATCGGCCGCGGTCACGTAGCCAGCCTCGTCCGAGGCCAGGAAGAGCGCCGCGTGGGCCACGTCCCAGCCGGAACCCATGCGGCCCATGGGCACCTGGGCGTGGCGCTTCTCGACCAGGGCTTCGAGGTCGCCCTCGGCGTATTGGGCGGCGAGCCGCGCCTCCACCAGCGGGGTGTGCATGAGGCCGACCGAGATGGAATTGCAGCGCACGCCGCGCGCCGCGTACTGCACGGCCACCGCCTTGGTGAATTGCACCAGCCCCGCCTTCGCCGCCGCGTAGGCCGCGTGGTGGTTGCCGACGAAGCGGAGCCCGGCAACAGAGGAGATGTTGACGATGGCGCCCATGCCCTGCGCCTCCATGACCGGGAGTGCGCAGCGGGTGGTGAGGAAGGCAGTGGTGAGATTGAACTCCAGCTGTCCGGCCCAGTCCTCCTCGCTCAGCTCGACCGGCCCGCCGGGCACCGAGCCGCCCACATTGTTGACGAGCACGTGTAACCCGCCCCAATGCTCGCAGACTTCCGATATCACCCGCTCGATCTGAGCGCTGTCGGTCACGTTGGCGGTCTCCACCGCGCAGGCGTTGCCCTCGCTCTCGATCATCTGCCGCGTCGCCTCGGCGGCGGCCGTGTTGCGGTCGACCGCGACGACGCGCGCACCTTCGCGGGCGAACAGAACGGCGGTGGCGCGGCCGTTGCCCCAGCCGGGGCCAACCGAGCCTGCGCCCGTGATCAGCGCGACCTTGCCGTCGAGACGTCCTGTCATGCCGCCACCCTACCCTTCGATGCCGTGATACGCGCGCGCGATATCCGCGCGGCGGCAGATCCACACGTCGTCGTGACCCAGCACGTGCTCCAGAAAGCGCCGCAGCGCCGCCAGGCGCGCCGGTCTCCCGATCACGCGACAATGCAGGCCAACGGATAGCATCGCGGGATGCCCGTTGACGCCTTCCCGGTAGAGCTCGTCGAAGGCCGCGCAGAGATACTCGGCAAATGCGACCGGCGAGGCGAAGCCGTTCGGCGTACTGAATTTCATATCGTTGCTGTCGAGCGCGTAGGGAATGACGAGGTGGCGCTCGCCCCCCTCCAGCTCCAGCCAGTAAGGAATGTCGTCGTCGTAGGCGTCCGAGTCGTAGAGCAGGTCGCCGCATTCGATCGCAAGTCGGCGCGAGTTCGCGCTCACCCGGCCGCAGTAGAAGCCGACCGGCGCCTCGCCCGTCTGCTCACGGATGGTCTCCTTCGACTTCAGGATGTGCTCGCGCTCGACGTCCTCGGGGACGGTGGCATAGTCGAACCAGCGCCAGTTGTGGCTCGCGACCTCGAAACCCTGCTCGGCGCAATAGCGGCCGACATCCGGGTTCAGCGCGAGCGCCTGACCCACGCCGAAAATGGTCGCCGTCACGCCCAGCTCCTCGAAGAGCCGCAGGATGCGCCAGACTCCGGCGCGCGCGCCGTAGTCGTAAAGGCTCTCGGTGTTGTGGTCCCGCTGGCCCTCGCGCGCCTCGATGCCGCAAATCTCGTGGATGTAGCTCTCGGAGGTTGCATCGCCGTTGAGGATCGACCGTTCGGCGCCTTCCTCGTAGTTGAGGACGAGACTCAGCGCGAGCGGGCTCCGGTCACTCCAGGGCGGGCGCGGGCGGGTGCGGCCATAGCCGACGAAATTGCGGTCGTTCATGGTGCTCATGGGCCGGGGCTCCTCGGCGATTGAGGGGCAGACGCGTCGTGCCAGGTCGTGGGCCTGAAGAAGGTGCGGTCGAAGCCGCCCCCGTTCCAGGTGGTCATCTTTCGCACGTGGACGAGAAAGGGCTCCCTGGGGAATCCGAACGTCGTCTCGGCATAGGCCACGCCCGGCGCGCCGAGATAGCGCTCCGCCATCTTGCGGGCCGGCGTGATCCAGTCGAAGTCCTCCAACAGGAATTCCGCCTCGCCCAGCACACTCACGCGCATGTAGGGCAGGCCGGGATTGTCGACGAGGACACCGCAGCGCGGGTCGCGATGCAGGTTCTGCACCATGCTGGTGCGCGCCTTGCTGATCACGAGGAACGCGTTGTCCTGCGCCAGCCAGTCGAACCAGACCGGGCTCACCACGGGCCAGCCATCGGCCATCGCGGTGGCAACCTTGGCAAACATCGTGCCCGAGGTCAGGAACGCGTCGCGCTCCTCGACGGTCATCCCCCGCCCGCTGTCCGATGTCATCGCCATGGCGCGTCTCTCCGTTCCCGTCCCAGGCATCGGTGCAGCAGCATCCGACCCTCGCTCGGGACCGAAGGATAGGCGCGGCGGGTTGCCTTTGCACGCCGCGCGAGGAGGCCACGCCGCCCTGCCGAAAGCCGTGCCTGCATGATAGGGTTCGCGCGCCCGAAAGGCGGGCATGCGGCGCGAAAAGGGGCCGAGGCATGAGGGATCAGGCGCGGGTGGTGGTGATCGGCGGCGGCATCGTCGGCTGCAGCGTGCTCTACCATCTGGCGAAGCTCGGCTGGTCCGAGGTGGTGCTGGTCGAGAAGACCGAGCTCACTGCCGGCTCCACCTGGCACGCGGCCGGCCTGCTCCCCCTCTTCAACATGAGCTACAGCGTCGGCCAGCTCCACAAGTACTCGATCGACCTCTACCAGCAGCTTGAGGCGGAAACCGGCCAGGCGGTGAGTTTTCACCGCACCGGCAACCTGCGCCTCGCCACCAACCAGGAGCGGATGGACGAGTACCGCAACTATTGTGGCACCGCGAACACCATCGGCGTCCCCTTCGAGCTGATCGGCCCCAACGAAATCGGCGACCTCTGGCCGCTCTGCAATCTCGACGGGCTGGTGGGCGCTCTCTTCCACCCCCACGACGGGCACGTGGCGCCGGTGGACGTGACCCAGGCCTTGGCCAAGGGTGCGCGCGACCGGGGTGCTGAGATCAACCGCAACACCGAGGTCACGGGCATCGAGCGCACCCGCGCCGGTGAGTGGCTGGTCAAGACCACACGGGGCGACATCACCTGCGAGACGGTGGTGACCGCCACCGGCTCCTGGGCCCGGCAGGTGGGCGCCATGGTGGGCCTGGACCTGCCGACCATCCCGGTCGAGCACCAGTACATCGTGACCGACACCATCCCCGAGCTGGAGGAGCGCAGGGAAGCGGGCCTCCCCGAGATGCCGGTGCTCAGGGAGAGCGATGCCTCCTACTACATGCGGGAGGAGCGCCAGGGCCTGATCCTCGGGCCTTACGAGAAGGACGCGCCGGCCTGGGCCGTGGACGGCGTCCCCGAGGGCTTTGGGCAGGAGCTGTTGCCGCCGGACGTGGACCGCCTGGAGCCCCACATCGAGGCCGCGATCAACCGGGTGCCCATGTTCGGCCGCGCCGGGATCAAGGACTGCGTGAACGGCCCGATCCCCTACACGCCGGACGGCAACCCCCTCGTTGGCCCGGCCCACGGGCTGCCCAACTTCTGGCTGGCGGAGGGCTTCAGCTTCGGCATCACCGCTGCAGGCGGTGCGGGCTGGCAGCTTGCGGGCTGGATCGCCGAGGGCGAGCCCTCCATCGACATGCTAGCGGTGGACCCGCGCCGCTTCGGCGCCTACGCCAACAAGCACTACACCAAGGCCAAGAACGAGGAGGCCTACGCCCACGTCTTCATCATCCACTACCCGGACGAGGAGCGCCCGGCGGCGCGGCCTGCCAAGACCAGCCCCTGCCACGAACGGCTCGCGGCCCACGGAGCCGTCTGGGGCCAGCGCTACGGCTGGGAGCGCCCCAACTGGTTCGCGCCTGAGGGTGTAGAGCCACGCGACGATTGGAGCTTCCGCCGCACCAACTATTTCGGGCCGGTGGGTGCCGAGTGCCAAGCCGTGCGCGAGCGCGCCGGACTGATCGACATCACCAGCTTCTCCAAGTTCAGAGTGTCCGGGCCGGGCGCGGAAGCCGCGCTCGACCGCGTGCTCGCCAACCGGCTGCCCAAGGCTGCGGGCCGCATCAAGCTCGCCCACGCGCTCACGGTGACCGGCGGCGTGCGCTCCGAGTTCACGGTGCTGCGCGAGGGTCCGGAGTCCTTCTACCTGGTGAGCTCGGGCGCGGCCGAGCGCTACGACCACGATTTCCTGCTGCGCCGCGTGGCGGGTAAGGGCGTGAGGATCGAGAACATCACCACCGCCCACGGCGTCCTGGTGCTGGCGGGGCCGCGCTCGCGCGACATCCTCCAGGCAGTGACCGACGCTGACCTCTCCAACGAGGCCTTCCCCTGGCTCACGGCGCAACCGATCTCCATCGGTCTCGCGCCGGCTACCGCGATGCGGGTCAACTTCGTGGGCGAGCTTGGCTGGGAGCTGCACCATCCGATCGAGTACCAGAACCGCATCTTCGACGCGCTGGTCGATGCCGGCGAAGCGCACGGACTGGCGATGTGCGGCATGCGGGCAATGGATTCGCTCAGGATCGAAAAGTCCTACCGCATGTGGGGGCAGGACCTGACCATCGAGTATTCCGCCTTCGAGGCCGGCCTGGGCCGTTTCGTCTCCCTCGACAAGGGCGACTTCACAGGCCGCGAGGCGCTGGTCGCCCAGCGCGAGGCCGGCGTGCCGCAGGACTTCGTGACGCTTGAGGTGGAGGCGGACGACGCCGATCCCTGGGGAAACGAGCCGATCTACGACGGCGAAACCATGATCGGCCGCGCCACCTCCGGCGCCTTCGGCCACACGGTGGAGAAGAGCCTGGCGCTTGGCTACGTCGCCCGCGACCACGCGGTGCGCGGCCGCCGGCTCGCCGTCGAAATCCTGGGGGAGCGGCGCCCCGCGCGGATCGTGCCCAACTCGCCGGTGGACCCCTCCAACGAGCGGCTGCGCGCGTAGACCGCGCGCGGCGGGCACGACACACAGCACCAAGGAGCCGACATGGCACTGGCCGAGCGCGACATCACCGTCGAAGGGCACCGCGTCCACCTCTGGGAAGGGGGCGAGGGCTTCCCAATCCTGATGCTGCACGGCTCGGGCCCCGGCGCGGGGACCATCGGCAACTGGCGGCTGGTGCTGGAGCCGCTGGCGGCGCGCTACCGCATCGTCGCCACCGACCTGATCGGCTTCGGCGCCTCCAGCCGCAAGGAGCGGAAACCTTACTTCGATCTGCCGCTCTGGCGGCGCCAGGCCCAGGCGGTGCTCGACCTGCTGCCCGCAGGCGAGGCCGGCGTGATCGGCCATTCTCTCTCCGGCAGCCTCGCGCTCGGGCTCGCCATGGACAATCCGCGCATCACCAAGGTGATGACCACCGGCGCCATGGGCGCGCCCGCGCGCGCCAACCGCGAGACCGAGATTTGCTGGCGCTTTCCCGAGACCCGTGAGGAGCTGCGGCAGGCAGCGGAGATCCTGGTCCACGACCCCTCGGTGATCACCGACGCCTTCCTCGACGCCCGCATGGCGATCCTCCACGACGGCGAGTACGGCCCCTACTTCCGCAGCATGTTCGCGGGTGACAAGCAGCGCTACATCGACGAGGCGGTGCTCCCGCCCGACCGGCTGTCGTCGCTCGCCTGCCAGGTGATGATGCTCCACGGCCGCGACGACCGGCCCTTCCCCTGCGAGGAGAACACCAGGGTCCTTGCCCGGCACCTGCACAAGGCCGACACCTTCGTGATCGCGGAGTGCGGTCATTCGCCGGCCCTGGAACATCCTGATAAACTTCTGGCTGCGGCGCAGATGCTGTTCGGCTGACTTGAGGCGGGACGCGCCGGTAAGACGATGGAGCGAGCGATGCGTAGACACATTCGATGCGGACAGCTGTTCACCGGCTTGAGCGACGGCGCTGAGCGCGACCAGACGGTGGTGACTGAAGGCGAGCGCATCGCCTATGTCGGGCCGAGCGCAGGCGCGCCCGTGGTGGCGCCGGAAGACGAGGTGGTGGACCATTCCGGCCACTTCGTGCTGCCGGGCCTGATCGACGTCCACGTCCACCTCTCCTACGGCAACGCCAAGACCGAGGAGGACATCGACCTCTACGCGCCGGTCGAGTTTCGCGCGCTGCGCGGGATGGAGGCGGCCCAGCGGGTGCTCGCCGCAGGCTTCACCTCGATGGCAGACCCCACGACCAGCGGCCGGGTGACGCCGTCCATCCGCGACGCCATCGACGCAGGCCTTTTCGTCGGCCCCCGCATCACCTGCTCCGGGCGCCAGATCACCAACCGCCAGGGCCTCTCCGACTGGTATCCCACCTGGATCGGCGTGCCCGAGACCTCCATCGGCGTGCTCGCTCGTGGCGCCAACGAGGGCATTGCTGAAATCCGCACCATGGCCAAGGACGGCGTGGACTTCATCAAGATCGCCATGGACGGCGATTCGATGAACCCCATGACCAGCGTCCTCGTCGCCGGCTACAACCAGGAGGAGACCACGGCGATGGTCGCCGAGGCCCACCGGCTCGGCAAGAAGGTGGTGGTCCACGCCCGCGGCGCCGAGGCCGTGCTCTATTCCGCCCGCGCCGGCGTTGACGTGATCCTGCACGCCGCCTGGATGGACGACGAGGGACTGGAGGCGGTGGTCGAGAACGGCTGCATGATCTGTCCGACCTTCAGCCTGGTGGTGAACGACATCGACTTCACCCGGCCGGGCGACGGCTGCTATCCGGGCTTCCCCGACGCGCACAAACGCGAGATCGAGGCCGCCCAGCGCTCCCTCGTGAAGGCGCGCGATGCGGGCGTCACCTTCCTCTCCGGCACCGATTCCGGCTTCGCGGTCACGCCCTACGGCGAGTGGCACGCCCGCGAGCTCGAGCACATGGTGACCTACCTCGGCATCTCGTCGGCTGAGGCTCTGCGTTGCGCCACGGTCAACAACGGCACCTTCGTGCGCGAGGAAAGCCAGGTGGGCGCGTTGGAGCAGGGGCGGCTCGCCGACATCCTGGTCTTCGACGGCGACCCGCTCGCCGACATCACCCAGCTTCAGGACCGCAGCCGCATTCGCGAGATCATCCTCGGCGGCGAGACGGTGAGCCCCGCCATCAACCCGAAGGCGCAGCGGCTGCGCTCCGAGTTTTCCTACGAGATGTGGCACCAGGTCTACACGCAGGAGCGGATCGCCGAGATCGGCATGAACCGCCCGGTCCCGGCCGAAGCCGCCGAGTAACGACCGCAGGCCGCCGCCGGGGTGCAGTCGGGCGGCTCGTCGGCGCGTTCCGGCGGGCCGCCTTCTATTCTGAGCCGGACGATCTGAAACGGGGAGCGAGAGGCCATGCCCGTCATCAATCGCATCGCCGCAATTCACGACGACATGACGGCGTGGCGCCGCGACATCCACGCCCACCCGGAGCTCGGTTTCCAGGAGGAGCGCACCTCCGCCATCGTGGCCGAGAAGCTGGAGTCCTTCGGCATCCAGGTGCATCGAGGGCTCGCAAAGACCGGCGTGGTCGGCATTCTCGAAGGCGCGCCGGGGGCGGGCGCCATCGCGCTTCGCGCCGACATGGACGCGCTGCCGATTCTGGAGGGCAACGACGTCGCCCACCGCTCCACCAACGACGGCACCATGCACGCCTGCGGCCACGACGGGCACACGACCATGCTGCTGGGCGCGGCCCGTTACCTCGCCGCGACCCGCAACTTCGCCGGCACGGTCTACTTCGTGTTCCAGCCCGCCGAGGAAGGGCTCGGTGGCGGCGAGGCCATGGTGAAGGAGGGGCTGTTCGAGCGCTTCCCGGCCACCGCCGTCTACGGCATGCACAACTGGCCTGGCCTCCCGCCGGGGGAGATTGCCGTCCGCAACGGGCCGATGATGGCGGCCTGCGACGAGTTCACCATCACGGTGGAGGGCACCGGGGCCCACGGCGCCATGCCCCACCTCGGCCACGATGCCGTGGTGGCGGCGGCGCAGATCGTCACCGGCCTGCAGTCCATCGTGGCCCGCAACGTCGACCCGCTGGAGGCCGGCGTCGTCAGCGTGACCATGATCCACGGCGGCGACGCCTTCAACGTCATCCCACAGGCCGTCGAGCTGGCCGGCACCGTCCGCACCTTCAAGCCGGAGGTGAGGGACCTGATCGCCGACAACATCCAAAGGATCGCCGAGAGCACGGCGGTGGCGCTGGGTGCCAAGGCCCAGGTAAACGTGGAGGGGCGCTTCCCCGCCACGGTCAACACGGCGGACGAGACCGACCGCGCCGAGGCCGCGGCCACCGATGTGGTGGGGGCGGAGCGCGTCCACCGCGACCTCGCGCCCTGCATGGGCTCCGAGGATTTTGCGTACATGCTCCAGGCCCGGCCCGGCAGCTACGTCTGGATCGGCAACGGGCTCGGCCCCGGCGGCTGCTTCCTCCACAACCCCGGCTACGACTTCAACGACGAGATCCTCCCCATCGGCGCGAGCTACTGGGCGACGCTGGTCGAGCGCGAGCTTGCAGCGGGGCGATAGAGTGCGTCCGTCTTTGACGGACGCGCGACAGGCCGCGACCGCGGCCCGCCGCGCTAGCGGCGCCCTCGCGGAGGCGGCGGCCGGAGGCCGGCTGCCGTGAGCGATAAAGTGCGAGAGCGTTCCGTGCAAAACGGAAATGCTCAGGCATGAACGACGCCACCGACATGCGCCCGCCCACATGGGATGGCGAGGCGGCGCGGCGCAAGCTCGAGGCCGACGGCTTCTGCCACGTGCCGGGCGTGCTCGACCCCGCGGCGCTCCGGGCGACCAGAGAAGCGGCGGAGGCCGCGCTCGGCACCATCGACACCGACCACCGCGCGCAGTGGCGCTCGCAGGGGAGCCTCGTCCCGGTCGCGGACCACCCCGCCTTCGCGCCGCTCATCGCCCATGCCGGCTTCCAGGAGATGTTCGCGCGCCTCGGCTTTCGGGGCACGCTCTTCTCCTCCGGCTACGTCATCAGCAAGCCGCCGGACGGGCCCGCGCTCTTCTGGCATCAGGACTGGTGGGGCTGGCAGCACCCGATCTCGCGCGAGAGCCGCATCGCCCAGGTCGCGCTCTTCCTCTACATGACCAACACCACGCGGATGAACGGCTGCCTGCGCCTCATCCCCGGCTCCCACCGGATGCCGCACGCGCTGCACGACCTGGTCGACGCTCACGATCCCACGCTTGCGGAAGTGCGCAACCCCGACGATGTCGCCTTCGCCCAGCACCCGGACGCGCTCGACGCGCCGGTGACGGCGGGCGATGTCGTCGTGGTCGACGCGCGGCTGATCCACGGCGCCCACCCCAACCGCTCGGGCCGCGAGCGCACCAACATCACGCTCTGGTGGCACCCGGACTACGAGGCGCTGCCGGCCTCGCTCAGGGCCCGTATCTGGAAGCTCTACCTGCGCGAGGAGATCGACACCGACGCCGCCCCCGGCCGCACGCTCCGCCCCGACATCTGGCCCGAGCCCCGGCGCAGCCAGGTCACGCCTTTCCTCGTGACCGACCCCGGCCCGGTCGCACCCGAACCCTGGAACCGCACACCCCGGTATTAGAGCACGATCCAGCCTGCGGCTCGCATGACCCAGCTCGAAGGAGCCGGCAATGCCGACCTGGAAACGCCTCCTCATCGCGTGGCTCTTCGTCCCGGTGCACCAATTCGTGTTTCGCCTCTCGGGCGGCCGTATCCTGGGTCGCCTCGAAGGCACGGGAGTCCTCATTCTCGTCACCAAGGGACGCAAGAGCGGCGAGCCACGCTCATCGCCCTTGCTGTACTTCCGATTCGAAGAGTCCGGCGACCTCATCGTCGTCGCTTCGAACTACGGCCAGGACCGCCATCCAGCGTGGTACTTGAACGTCGCCGCCGATCCGAACGTTTCCGTCGAGACCGGTGGCGAGCGCTTCGCCGCCGAGGCCCATACAGCCCAGGGACAGGAACGCGCCGCGCTGTACGACAAGGTGGTTGCGGCCAATCCTCGCTTCGCCACCTATCGCGCCAGCACCGAGCGCCAGATCCCGGTCGTCGCGCTCCGCCGCGCCTGACCGATGAGGGCTCTGGTGACGGGCGCGACGGGTTTCGTGGGCGGCAACCTCGTCCGGGCGCTGCTGCACGAGGACGTCGAGGTCCGCGCGCTGGTCCGAAGCGAGGGTAATCATCCGGCCCTGGACGGGCTGCGTGTCGAACGGACGCCGGGAGACATAGAGGACCCGGAGAGCCTGCGCGCCGCCGCATCGGAGTGCGATGTGGTTTTCCATGTGGCTGCGCTGACCACTCTCTGGGACAGGGACCCGAGGAAGCACCACCGGGTGAACGTCGTGGGCACGCGAAACGTCCTGGCCGCAGCCGAGGCGGCAGGGGTTGAGCGCGTGGTGCACACGAGCACCTGGGTGGTGGTCGGCAGGCCGGCTCCGGGCTCGCTGGCAACCGAGGATACCCAGCCGTCGAAAGCGGACCTGCGCGGGGCATACCGCCGCACCAAGTGGCTTGCGGAGCAAGAGGTGCATGCAGCCGTGGCGCGAGGCCAGGACGTCGTGATCGCGAGCCCCACGGTGCCCATCGGTCCGGGAGACGTGAAACCCACGCCGACGGGGCGCATCGTGCTGGACTTCGTCCGGGGCAGGATGCCCGTTGCCGTTGGCGTTCACCTCAACCTGATAGACGTGGACGACGTGGCGCAGGGGCACATTGGCGCGTGGCGGCATGGACGCAAAGGCGAGCGCTATCTGCTGGGCAACTGGAACACGACGTTGCCGGAGGTCTTGTCCGTACTGAGTGAGATAACCGGACGACGCCCGCCGCTGTTGAGAGCTCCCGCATCGCTTGCGCTCGCGGCCGCCTACGTGGACGCCCTGTTGGAGGGCGTGATCCTGCGCCGGCAACCGTACCTCCCGTTGGAGGCTGCGCGGCTGGCACGGCACAGAGGCGTGTGCGCTGTCACGCATCCCTTGGTGATCAAGGGCTCCAGCTGATCCGAGATTTTTCTTACCCCGGCGGCTTCGCAGACATCTGCGGCCCTGAGATCGGCGGATAGGGCGGATCGAGGATTTCCACCCCATAGCCGACGACGCTCCCAGGCTCACTTCCGGCCCCGTCGCGTCGTCCCGCCCGAATCGGATAGAAGGTGTCGCCATCGGGCCAGAGGCCCTCGTTCCATCCACCAGCCCTGGTAGGGAGAACGTGATGGCGACAACGGAGAAGCTACCCTTTTCCTGGCAGGCTGTCGAAGGCCTGCCGGACCTGGATCGCCTGCGTCTGGTGCTCGACACCCTGCCCGACGAGGAGATCGTGGCTGCGCTTGAGGCCGGGCGAGGTCGCGGGCGCAACGACTACCCGGTGCGGTCGATGTGGCGTGCGCTGATCGCGGGCGTGGTGTTCCAGCACGCCTCGATCCAGTCGCTGCTGCGGGAGATGGGCCGCAACCCGGCGCTCCTGGAACTCTGCGGGTTCGACCCGCTGCCTTTCCAGAGCGCGCCCGTGTTGGAGCTTCGCGCAGGTACGAAGGAGCCACCATGCGCGGTGGCGCATCCGGCGCAGGTCCGCTCGACGGTGCCCAGCCACTGGAACTTCTCGCGCTTCCTGCGGCGCGTCGTGCTGCTTGAGAACGAGTGCGGCCTGGTGTCCGCAATGGTCGAGAGCCTGCGCGCGTCGCTCTTCGAAGAGCTGCCCGACTTCGGCCGCCATCTCGGCTACGACGGCAAGGCGATCGAGAGCCACTCGACGGGCCGGGTTGCCGAGGACAAGGGGAAGACCTCCGACCCCGACGCCGACTGGGGCAAGCATGAGACGAGCGGGGTGAACGCCAAGACCGGCGCGATCTGGAAGAAGGTGAAATCATGGTTCGGCTACGGCCTCCACCTGATCGCCGACACCCACTACGAGGTCCCGGTGGCCTTCGAGGTGACGCGGGCGTCGGACTCGGAGGTCAAGATGCTCCCCAAGATGCTGGAGAACCTGTTCGCAAGAGCGCCGGAAATGGTGGAGCGCTGCGACGACTTCAGCGCCGACCGCGGTCTCGACAACGCTCCCCAGAAGAAGTTGCTCTGGGATAAGTGGGCCATTCGGCCGCTGGTCGACACGCGCTTGATGTGGAAGGCCGAGAAGGAGGAGCCGGGCTATGATCCGACGAAGCCGATCACGCGGGCGCTGTTCCCCAACCGCGCCGACGTCGTCGTCCACGACGAGCGCGGCCGCGTGTCCTGCATCTGCCCCCAGACCGGCGAGGTCCGCGCCATGGCCTTCCAGGGCTTCGAGGCCGAGCGCGGCCTCTGCGGCACGCTGAAATACCGCTGCCCGGCGGCGGCCTTCGGCTTCGACTGTACAGGCAGCAAGGCGTGCCACCGGGCGGGCGGGGTGGAGCCCGGCGAGTACGGCCGCATCGTGCGCATCGATCTCGACAAGAACGACCGGCGCATCTTCACCCCGACGCCCTGGGGCAGCCCGTCGTGGCGGCGCGGCTACAACCGGCGCTCTGCGATAGAGAGGATCAACAGCCGCCTCGACAACAGCTTCAACTTCGAGACCCACTACATCCGCGGGCTCGCTAAGATGAAGACCCGTGTCGGGCTGGCGCTGGTGGTGATGATGGCGCTGGCCCTTGCGCAGGTGCGGGCCGGCCACGCGGAGCGGATGCGCTCGCTGGTCGGCGCGGTGCCGTACCTCGACACCGGCTGACCGGTTGTCCCACCTCCGACATCGCCGCTCGACCAAGCCGCCTGCCGGCGGATGGCAGACCGCGGCCATCCATGTCACGATGTTCCCGTAGCGTTCCGATCTCGCGTCTAATCGCTGCATTCTGCTCACCCGGCGGGGATCAGGCAGTCGATATCCGGCCGCCAAAGATCAGCGTCACGATGTCGAAATACGCCACAGCGCACATTCCTCGGCACAGGATGGCGGTTGACTGCACCAAGGCGATCTCGGAGCTGGGGTTTCCCCAGAGTTCCGCCGCCGGAGCGCTGGAACGGTCCGTGCGATGGTTCACGGACCACGGGTACGTGTGAGCCGGAGCGTGACCGAACGCCCGGACGGCAGAATCCCGGCAAGTTTCGGAAGAGTATTTTAAGGCGGTCTATTCCGGCCCACTCCGGCCCAAAGCGGCCCAAGGTGGTCCGACGCGAGCGGCCCAGGGTGGCTCATGACGGACCGGAGCGACGCATCGGATGGGAGTCGATATCGAGCCGGTGCGCGCCTTCGATGCGGTGCATGGCGAGCGCGAGTGGGGATTCGTCGACCGGGTGATGGTCCGTGCGACGCATCCGCGCAGCCTGCCCCGACCCACCTACTCCGTGAACCGCACCATGTTGCGGAGAATCGGAAGATGTCGGGAGCCCGGCGGCAGGCCGTTCGAATTTCAGAATTGCCTCGTCACTGGTTGCCTCCATATTAGACTAGTCGTATAGTCTGGTCTAACTGGATGCGGAGAGCGGCGATGGTACAGATTGGCGCCTACGAAGCGAAGACGCATCTACCGCGGCTTCTGGACCGCGTGGCGCGGGGCGAAAGCCTGACGATCACGCGTCATGGCAAGCCCGTCGCACGGCTGGTGCCCGTAGCCGGCGACCGCGAGCGGGCAAAGGAAGCGGCAGCCCGCATTGTGGAGAGACGCAAGCACCTCAAGCGCGTGCCCTTGGCAGACCTGATGGCGACGATCCACGAGGGACACCGATATTGACGGCCATCGTCATCGACAACTCGGTGTTTCTCTCCTGGTGCCTGGGTGACGAGGACGATCCGACGGCAGCCCACGCCATGCAGCGTGTCGCGGACGAGGGCGGGGTCGTTCCCCGCATCTGGTGGTACGAATTGCGTAACGCCCTCTTGATGAACGAGCGCCGCGGCCGCATTTCATCACAGCAGGTGGCCGACACGCTCGCTGACAGTATGGCGCTTGCGATCGTCATCGACGACGAACACGACGGGTCTCTCCTCCTCGATCTCGCCCGCGGACACCGCTTGACCGTCTACGACGCCGCATACCTGGAAGTCGCCGTCCGCCGCAGCCTTCCGCTCGCAACCCTCGACCGGCGCCTCCGCGAGGCGGCCAAAGCGACTGGAGTCTCCAAGACTTGATTAGGGAGAAGTCTCTTTCCTCTGCACTTCTTTCTCTTCGGAGATTCGCTTTATGGCCGCAAGCCCCTGCTTTCTGTTTTCCCGCTGCACATACCATTCATTGAACAACAACTCGATCAACTCGATTAGCTTCTGAGCCTCATGCGGTTCCACATTGATGACCAAGTTGACATCCTTTTCCATATGCGCGCCATACTTTCCGATCTTGCGTACATGATCTATAGCCTCGACCGTGTCTTGGTTGACGTGCCTAATACCATCCCCTTGGTTGACCGCTTCTCTCAAAGCATCAATTTCAGCGAACAGTGATGCTCCTGAGATACCACAAAAATCTCTGATCATCCCCTGAAGACATCGGCGCGAAAGTGTTGCGCTCGCCTTGGGGCTTAATGCGCAAATGCGGCAAGCCTCTGTATAGTCTTCCACTATTGGCTTAGGTATGTAGTCCGGTTGAGGCTTTGCGGAAGATTCAGGAAGCAGAGGCCAATGCCGAATAATATTGTGCCCCGCTACATAACTTCCATGTTGGTTCTTCCGAGCCTTACAAAGATCAAACCACAACTGAAGTTTCTTGCATTGATCGTTCGCGCATCTTATGGAAACAACATGATAGCCGATGTGCTCATGCACGCTGTCCGCATTATGAATGTAACCGCTCTCCCGACTAAACTGCTCCTCGGTTACAGCTTGATCGCGATTGCAATAGGGACAAGTCCAGTTGAAACTCTTCATCGTAAGGAAGTCACCTCGCTTGGTTGGAAAGCAAGATCATTCGATCACCCTGTCCACCCTCACCTCGGGCTCAACACCAGCTTCCCCAGCGCAACCTCCTCCACCCGCTGACCGCAGGGGAGCATAGGGAGGAAGGGACCGTCGCGCCAGGGCTCGGCGGCGTACTCGTAGTGTGACAAGAGCGGGTTGCCGGACTGGCCCGTGCTCTGGATGAAGATCGCGTGCTCGGGCGCGCCCATGTCGGACCCCTACGTCCGCCGCCTACAGATAGCCAGCGGACTCGTCGTGGTAGATGTCGCGGAAGCCGAGACGTGACAGTCGCTGACGTGAAGCCGATCATGGACCGATGGAAACCGGGGAGGTGAACGATGGCCATTCGTCAGATCGCAAAGATGGGGCACCCCGTTCTGCGCAAGAGGGCCGCTCCGGTCGCCGACCCGACGGACCCTGACATCGCCCGCCTCGCGGCGGACATGCGCGACACGCTGGAATGGATCGGCGCCACGGGGATAGCGGCGCCTCAGGTCTACGACAGCCGGCGCGTCGTGGTGTATCGCATCCTGGCCGAGCGCATTCCTCCCGGCGTCGCGCTTGAGCCGTTGCCGTGGACGGTGATGGTCAACCCCGTCGTCACGCCGCTGAGCGAGGACGTGGGCCTGATCTGGGAACGCTGCCTCTCGCTGCCGGGCCTCCACGGCAAGGTGCCGCGCTACAAGCAGGTCGAGATCGTCTACCAGACGCTGGAGGGAGAGAGCCGGCAAAGGGTCGTCGAGGATTGGCACGCGATGATCCTGCAGCACGAGTGCGATCACCTGGACGGCATCCTCTACCCCATGAGGATGACCGATCTTTCCTACCTGGCGTTCAACGCCGAGCCAGGCGAGCTTGCGCGGGAAGCCGAGGCGATGCCCGACCTGGACCCGGCGCTCCGCGCTATGGTGGATGCGTGGCCCGCGCGGGAGAAGTGGCTCGCGTCCTGACGCGGCGACCGTCGGCACCGTAGACAACCATTCCGGGCAGGGCGAAGCTCCGCCGACCGCACGACAGCAAAGGCCCCCTCATGCCTGGACCGCGCATTCGCCCCCGCCGCTCGTTCATCTTCACGCCGGGCCTGCGCCCGGAAATGTTTCCGAAGGCGCTCGCGAGCGGCGCGGATATCGTCTGCGTGGAGCTGGAGGACGGCATCGCTCCCAAGGACAAGGCGGCTGCGCGCGCCAGCACGATGAAGCTCTTTGAGAGCCCGCAGGCCGATGATGGGGTCGAGCGGATCGTCCGCATCAACTCGCTGCGCGAGGGTTTCGGCATGGCCGACGTGCAGGCGGTGCTCGCCAGCGACACACCGCCGCCCGCGCTGATGATGCCCAAGGTGCGCACGCCGGACGAAGTGGTGCTGCTCGACGACCTGCTGACCGAGCGCGGCCACGATACGCGCCTGCATGTCATCATCGAGACCAATGCCGGGCTCGAGGCCGCCCACGACATCGCCCGGTGCAGCCCGCGCACCGACGCGATGTTCTTCGGCGGCGTCGACATGGCCGCCGAGCTGCGCTGCAAGAACGCGTGGGAGCCGCTGCTCTACGCCCGCTCGCGCGTGGTCCACGCCGCCGCCAGCGCAGGCCTGGACGTGATCGACGTGCCTTACCTCGATCTCCAGGATCCGGAGGGCATGACGCGCGCCGCGATCCAGGCGAGGGACCTGGGCTTCTGCGGCAAGGGCGCGGTGCACCCCAAGCAGATTCCGGCGCTCAACGAGGTGTTCACGCCGTCGCCGGAGCGGATTGCGCGCGCCCGCCGCATCATCGCCGAGTTCGAGGCGGCCGATACCGGGCTTGTGGTGATCGACGGCAAGCTCATCGAGAAGCCTGTGCTGCGGGAGATGCACCGGATCGTCGCCATCGCCGATCGCATCGGTGCCGTTTAGGAGAGGCGACGGTCGGGAGCATGGCTTGAGCAACAGAATTGCCATCGACATCCGCGAACGCAGCGCCTTCGCCGACGGTCACGAGTTCGATGAAGCCGGCGCCTACGAGCGGCTGACCGGGCGGGCCCGTTTCGCGGTCGATCCCGACGCGCCTGCGCAGGCAGGCATCGTCGACCTGGACAAGGCACCGCGCAACCGGGACGGCCTGGTCGAGTTCGCGGCCGACCTCTGCATCCTGAAGCCGGCCGATCCGGCCCGCAGCAACAGGCGGCTCTTCTTCGACTACGGCAACCGCGGCAACAAGCGGGCGGTGCAGTACTTTTGTGACGCGCCGGCCTGCAACGACCCGGAGACGCTGGAACACGCCGGCAACGGCTATCTGTTCCGCCGCGGCTACACTGTGGTCTGGGGCGCTTGGCAGGGCGACCTGCTGCCGGGCGACGGCCGCATGACCATGGACCTGCCCGTCGCGACCGACGGGGATGCGCCGCTAACCGGCCCGGTGCGGACCGAGTTCATCGTGGCGCAGGAAGGCCAGACCACGCTGCCGCTGAGCGGCTGGGTCTCCACCCGCAGCCACCCCACGGTCTCGCGCGATTCGTCGAAGGCACGGCTGACACGCCGCCGCTATCCCGATGACGAGCGCATCGAGATTGCGCCGGAGGCCTGGCAGTTCGCGCGCGTCGAGACCGGCATTGGCCTCGACTTTCAGGGCGCAGAGCACGCGATCGTCGAGTCCGACACCCACATTTATATGCCCGGCGGATTCGAGCCCGGCTGGATCTATGAGCTTGTCTATGAGGCCCGCGATCCGCTGGTGCTCGGCCTGGGCTACGTGGCGGTGCGCGACCTCGTGAGCTTCCTGAAGTACGGGGAGGTCGACAGCGAAGGGCGGGCCAATCCGGTGGCGGGCGGTGAGCCCATGGAGAAGGCCTATGCCTTCGGCCGCTCGCAAACGGGGCGCTTGATCCGCGATGCGATCTGGCGCGGCTTCAATGCCGACGCAGCGGGGCGCAAGGTGTTCGACGGCGTGCTGGCTCACGTCGCCGGCTGCGGGCGCATGTGGATGAACCACCGCTTCGCCAACGTCGTCGTACCGGCGGGGCAGCAGTACGAGGACCACGACAACGCCGCCGACAGCTTCCCGTTCTCCTACGCAGAGTGCCGGGATCACTTGACCGGCAGGTCGGACGCGATCTGCAAGCGACCAGAGACCGACCCGCTGATCTTCCATACCCAGACGGCCACGGAATACTGGCAGCGGCGTGGCTCTCTCGTGCATACCGACACCGAGGGCAACGACCTGGAGCAGCCCGAGAACGTGCGGGTCTACTTCTGGTCGAGTGCGCCGCACGTGGCCGACCCGAACCAGGGCGCGCCGGCGCGCGGCGTCTGCCAGAACTTGAGCAACGTGGTCCAGACCGCGATGCTGTTCCGCGCACTGCTCGACGCGATGGACCGCTGGGCGAGCGAGGGCATCGCACCGCCGGCAAGCCGTATCCCAAGGCGCCACGACGGCAGCCTCGTCGGCATGGACGAGTGGCGCGCGCAGTTCCCCGCCATTCCCGGCATCGCCACCCCGCGCGGGCCCAACGCGCTGCCGCTCCTCGACTTCGGCCCGGAGGCGGAGGTCGGCATTCAGAACACGCTGCCGCCCGCCGTCGTCGATCCCAAGGGCTACGCCGTGCTGGTGCCGGCGGTCGATAACGACGGCAATGACATCGCCGGGGTGCGGGTGCCGATGGTCACCGCACCGCTCGCCACCTACACCGGCTGGAACCTGCGGGTCAGGGGCCATGGCGAGGGCGCCATGCACGAGTTCACCGGCAGCACGATCCCTTTGCCCGAGACGGACTCAATACGTGCCGCCACGGGCGACCCACGTGCATCGATCGAGCAGCGCTATGGGGATGCCGACGGCTATGTCACCGCGATGGTCGAGGCGGCGAAGCGCCTGGTCGCCGACGGCCTGATGCTGGAAGAGAACATTGCCCGCGTCGAGCGGCGCGCCCGAAACTGGAGCCGGCCGCTGCACGACGTGCGTCTTTAGCCCGCACTTCTCGGCAGCCGGCGCTGGCTCACGGCCGGCGAGCGCAAGCGCGTTGTCTACGATCCCGAAGTCCGTGCCTTCTTTGATCCGGAGACAGGCGCGTCCCGCTTGGCTTCAGTGGCCAAGGCGGTTGCCGGTCGCGAGGTCGAACAGGCGGATGCGATCGCCGTCCATGGTCAAGTCGATGACCTCTCCGCGTTCGGGCACCTCATCCGCAGACACCCGCAGCGTGAGGAAACGGGTATCGTCATGCGCCAGTGCCGCCGTGTCCTCCTGGCTGTCGCCGACAAATTCGTCGGCGGTGCGGACGACGACGGTCGGGTCCACCAGGGATGCGGAAACGTGGGCCTCGGGCTCGATGTGCTCGACCAGTTCGACACGGGCTTGCAGGACTCCCACAGCACCATTCTCGCTGCGTCGCCATCCCAGGTGCTCGGGTCGAACGCCTAAAAGCACGCGATCGCCGGGCCCGACTCCGTCGCCGCGCGTGAGCGGCCCAAGCCTGATCTCGCTACCGCCGATCGACGCCGTGGCTTCACCACCGCTCCCGGCGAGCTGCGCCTCGATGAAGTTCATCGCCGGGCTGCCGATGAAGCCGGCCACGAAGATGTTGGCCGGTTGGCGATAGAGCGCCTGCGGGGTATCGTACTGCTGGAGCGAGCCTTCCGAGAATATGGCGACGCGGTCGCCCAGCGTCATCGCCTCCACCTGATCGTGGGTGACATGGATCGTGGTCACGCCGAGGCGTTCGTGGAGGCGCCGCAGCTCTGTGCGCAACTGCACCCGCAATTTGGCGTCCAGGTTGGAGAGCGGCTCGTCGAGCAGGAACGCGCCCGGATGGCGCACGATCGCGCGCCCCATGGCCACCCTCTGCCGCTGGCCGCCGGAGAGCTGCTTGGGCTTGCGATCGAGAAGCCGGTCGAGATCGAGAATGCGGGCCGCCTCGTTGACCCGCTCGGCGATCTCGGCCTGGCGGAACTTCCGCACGCGGAGCGCGAAGGCGATGTTCTGGCGCACGGTCATGTGCGGGTAGAGGGCGTAGTTCTGAAAGACCATGGCCATGTTTCGCTCGCGCGGCGAAACGTCGTTGATGACCTGGCCGTCGAAGCGAATCTCGCCGGCGGTCATGCTCTCGAGCCCGGAGATCAGCCGCAGCAGAGTGGTCTTGCCGCACCCCGAAGGCCCGACGAACACGACGAACTCGCCGTCGTCGATTTCGAGGTCCACGTCGTTGACGGCTACCGTGCCGTCCGGAAAGACCTTCCTGATCCCGCTCAGCCCGATCGCACCCATCGGGACTCCCCGCCCAGCGTTGATACGCCCCGGCGCATTGACCGCGCCAGTGCGCCCCACTACCGTCGCCAATCCACAGTTTGATACAGGCTTTCGGGCGCGATGGGTACCGTCCGGCGACGGAAGAATGCGGCGGGATGCGGTCCGGTCGCGCCGCTCTTCACACACTCCGGAGGTGCCGATGTCCTCGGATGAGACCAGCGTCCCCCTTGGTTACGCGCGCGATATCTTCGACCTGTCCGGCCGGGTGGCCGTGATCACCGGCGGCGGTAGCGGGCTCGGTCGGGCCATCGCCATCGGCTACGCGCAATGCGGCGTCACGGTCGCCGTCGCCGATATCAACGAAGAGGGCGCCGCCGAGACCAAGGCGACCATCGGCGAGCAAGGTGGAACTGCAGTGACAGTCCCCCTCGATGTCACCAAGCGCGGCCAGTGCTTCGAGGTCGCGGACACGGTGCGGCGCGAGCACGGGCGCGTCGACATCCTCGTCAACAGCGCGGGCGGCGCCCATCGCAGCCCGGCCGAGGAGTTCCCCGAGGAGCGCTTCGACTACATCATCGAGCTGAACCTGAAAGGCACGTATCTCTGCTGCCAGGCGTTCGGCAACGTCATGCTGGAGCAGGGGAAAGGCAGCATCATCAACATGGCGTCGATCGGCTCCTTCATCGCCTACCCGTTGTCGAGCGCCTATCTCGCATCGAAGGGCGGGGTCGCCCAGGTGACCAAGGTGATGGCGTTGGAGTGGCGCGAGCGCGGCGTCCGGGTCAATGGGATCGGCCCGACGCTGATGGAATCCCCGATGACCCGAAAGGCCGCGCAGACGACCTCGTTCACCGCCGATTTCATCAAGGCCCGCATGATCCGGCCGCGGGTGGGCTTGCCGCGCGAGTTGATCGGGGCGGCGATCTTTCTCGCCAGCGACGCGTCGGAACTGGTGACCGGCCACACCATCATGTGCGACGACGGCTACATGACCGCGTAGTCGACGCGCGGCGGCCGATCCGCGCGCCACAACCGGGTGACTCTCCCGTTCCTTCGGTGATAGCGTTTGCAGTAGGCGGTGCATAAGCGCCGGCAGCAAAAAGGGAGGAGACACGATGGGCCGCAAGAACGAGTCCGGACGCGCGGGTAAGCCAGACAAGGGCATCCTCGGCGGGGTGGATCGCCGCCAAGTCATCAAGGGTGCAGGCGCGGCCGGCGTCACCGCCGCGGCGCTTCCCGGCCTGTTGGGCGCTCGGGGCGCATTCGCCGCCGACTATGACCCGATGAAGTATGCCGGGACCGAGATCAACATCCTGATGACCGGCGACGAGAACGATCACCGGGCGCTCGACGATCTTCTGCCCGAGATGAAGGAGGAGACCGGGATCGAACTGGTGGTCTCGGCGCCCGCCCTCGGCCCGTTGATCGAGAAGACGCTGCAGAACCTCACGGGCGAGCAGTCGGCGTTCGAGATCATCATGTACCTGGGATTCCTGACCACGCAGCAGCTGGGCGGCGGCTACTTCTCGCAACTCAACGACCTGATCGACGATCCGAGCGAGACGCCGCCCGACTGGGATTTCGGTGACTTCATTCCCGCTGCCATGAGAAATGTCGGCTACTACGACATGGCCAGTGGAACGGTCGGCCAGGGCACGGACGTCTACGGCATTCCGGGCCTGCACTCCGGCTCGTGCATTTACTTCTACCGCAAGGACCTGTTCGAGGAGGCCGGCCTGCAGCCGGCGAGTACCTGGGACGAGTTCATGGCGGCGGCCCAGGCGTTGCACAGCGACGACGTGGCCGGATGCAGCTTCATCGGTGCCAACGATTTCTCGCTCGCCACGGTGGACTGGTACACGCGTTTCATCACCACCGGCGGCAGCCTGATGAGCGGCAACCCCAACGAGAAGAACTTCATGCCGCAGATCAACTCGGCGGAGGGGATCGGTGCGCTACAAATGCTTATCGATTCCCTGCCCTATGCGCCGAAAAACGTCACGCAGTACGGCTTCGCCGAGAACGTGGACGGCTTCTCCACCGGCAAGATCGCGCAGATGATCTTCTGGTCGACCATTGCCGGGCCGGTCCTCAACGAGGAGAACTCGCTGGTCGCCGACGTGACCGGGACCGCGCACGTGCCGGCGGGGCCGGGGCAAGTGCCCAGGGCAATCCAGGGCGGCTGGGGAGTCGGCATTCCCGCCAACGTCGATCCTGCCAAGAGGAACGCCGCCTGGCGGGCGCTCACCTGGATCACCAACAAGCGGATCAACCGTTACTCGATCGAGGCCTACAACATCGACGCGAACCGGACCTCGGCGTTCAAGGATCCGGAGCTGCTCGAGACCTTCCCCTATCTGGAGCACTCGCTGGCGGCGATCGAGAACGCGGTGACCATCCCGACGTCGCGTATTCCGGAGTTCTTCCAGATGAACGCCATGATGAACGTCGAGTTCAACGCGGCGCTCATCGGCGCGCAGGACGCCAAGACCGCGTGCGACAACGTGCAGGCCCAGTGGGAGGATGTTCTGCGCAAGGCGGGTCACCTCGCATAGGCAAAAGAGAGATCGACACCGCGCGTAACCCGATCGCGGGATGACTCCCGCCAGTCGCGAGCGTCTCGGCACCAAGCTGGGCAAGCTGGATCGGCCGGGGACAGTCGTATGGCTGCTCCTCGCGCCGACCCTGCTCTATCTCGCGGCGTTCGCGATCTTTCCGCTCTTCTACAGCCTGCGCCTCTCGTTCACGGACCTGACCGCAGCAGCGGGCACCGGAGACTGGGTCGGTCTCAGGAACTACGGCGACCTGCTGCGCGACCCGCACTTCTGGAACGCGACCAAGAACAGCGCGGTCATGGTGAGCGCCTCGCTGGCAATTCAGGTCGTGCTCGGGGTCGCGCTCGCGATGTTCTTCAATCTCCAGCTCAAGGGCGCGTGGCTGGTGCGCGGAATCCTGGTGCTGCCCATGTTGATCACGCCCATCGTGGTCGGCGTGATGTGGCGAGCCCTGCTGAATCCCGATTGGGGGCTCGTCAACTGGTGCATCGAGGCGGTCGGCTTGGAGCCGCCCAACTGGTTCGGCTCGATCGAGATGGCGATGCCGACGCTCATCCTCGTCGAGTCCTGGCAGTGGACGCCGTTCGTCTTCATCATCGTGTACGCGCGCCTGCAGGCGCTGCCGCAGGAGGTCTTCGAGGCTGCTATCGTCGACGGCGCCAAGCCGCTCGCCACGTTCCGCTTCGTCACGTTGCCGCTCCTCATGCCGGCAATCATTTTCGCTGCGGTCTTCCGCGCGGTTGATTCGTTCCGCTCCTTCGACCTCATCTTCGGGCTGAGCTACGGCGGGCCGGCACGGAGCACGACGACGCTCAGCTTCTTCTCGTTCCAGAACGGCTTCCAGTGGCAGAACTACGGCTACGCCGCAGCCGCTTCCTACATGATGCTGCTGATCCTCGCGGTGGGCACGATCGTCCTACTCCGCTTCGTCCAGATACGGCCGGGATACGCGAAATGAAGCGGAAGATCGGCAGGGCGTTCGCCTATCTCGTGCTGATCATGCTCGGGCTCGCCGGCATCGCGCCCATCGTCTATCTCGGGGTTCTCTCGACCAAGAAGCGCATCGAGATTCTGGCGCAGGTGCCGCCGACCCTCGACTTCAAGTGGGCCCGGATCACGAAGAACTACAACGAGGTCCTGTTCAGCCAGGGCATGCTGGAGTTCACCGTCAACTCGATCATCGTGGTGGGCGCCACCACGGTGCTGGTGCTCGTGATCGCGACGCCGGCGGCCTACGCGTTCTCGCGCTTCCGATTTCGCGGCAACGAGAACCTCGCGTTCACGATCCTGAGCATGCGCTTCATGCCGCCGGTCGCGATCGCGATTCCGCTGTTCCTGATGATGCAGTGGGTGGGCACGCACGACAGCTACCTCGGACTGATCCTGCCCTACATCGCGTTCTCTCTGCCGCTGGTGGTCTGGATCATGATCGGGTTCTTCGACGAGATCCCGCAGGAGATCGACGACGCCGCGATCATGGACGGTTGCACCCGCTTCGAGGTGCTGTGGCGCGTGATGCTGCCCATGGTGCGACCCGGACTGGTGACCGCGTCGCTGTTCGGCGCGATCTTCATCTGGAACGAGTTTCTCGTAGCGCTCTACGTCATCGACTCGCGGGAATTTCAGACCATCGCGCTCGGCGCCGCCACCCTGGTCAGCGCGCAGCGGCCTATCGACTGGAACATCGCCGCGGCGGTGGGCGTGGTGACGGTCGTGCCGATCCTGATCTTCTCGCTCTTCGTGCAGCGCTATATCGTGCGCGGACTGACCGCAGGAGCCGTGAAATGAACAGTGGAGAAGCACCCGTACTCGTGGCCTCCGGGCTCGGCTGGCCCGAAGGACCGACAGTCAGACCCGACGGCAGCGTGGTCTTCGTCGAGAGCTACCGGAGCCAGCTCACGGTGGTCGACGCGGACGGCGAGATGCGCCGCTTCGCCTACACCGCGGGCGCGCCCAACGCCTGCGTGCTCGGCGGTGACGGCGCGCTCTACGTCTGCCAGAACGGCGGCACCGTGGGCCCGTGGCGGGCGGCGGAGATGACCACGCCCTCGATCCAGCGCGTATCGGAAGGCGGTGAGGCCGAGACCCTGGTCACGGAGATCGCGGGCATTGCGTTGAACGGCCCCAACGACCTGGTCTTCCACGCCGACGGGCGGCTGATCTTCACCGATCCCGGCACCTACAACCCGGACGATCCGAACCCGAGCTACATCTTCGCCATCGCGCCGGACGGCAGCACCAGCCTCCTCGTCGACTTTCCCGAACCCGTCTTCCCCAACGGGGTCGCCGTCGAGGCCGACGGCTCCATCGTGTGGGACGAGTCCTACACCGGCCATGTCGGCCGCCTGCGGCCCGACGGCACCACGGAAGACCTCGGCCGCATGCCGGGCGACAGCCCCATCCTGGACGGCATGACCGTCGGCGCCGACGGACGCCTCTACGTGACCGACCTCTCCGCCGGCGGGATGCACCTTCTGAATCCCGACGGCACGGTCGATGGGTTCCTCGCCTGCGGCGGCGCGCCCACGAACTGCGTCTTCGACGGCGAGACCATGTGGGTGACCGACGCCGGCGTTCTCGTCGTTAGCGAAGAGCCCAATACCAATGGCCAGTTGTGGCGCCTGCGCGTGCCGGGCGGCGGCGCACCCACCCAACGAGGAACGATCCGCATGGGTGCAGCGCAATGACGGAGAGAACGACCCATCCCGGCATGGTTCACAGCGGCAGAACCGCGTTCGTCACCGGCGGCGGCTCGGGCATCGGCCTGGAGACCGCGCTCACCCTCGCCGATCTCGGCGCCGACGTCGCCGTGCTCGACTGGACGCCCGGCGCGGCCGCCGCAGCCGCCGAGCGCATCGAGCAGATCGGCCGCCGCGCGCTCGCCATTGAGGGCGACACCGGCGACGAGCAGACCGTCGTCGATGCCTTCGCAGAGACGCGGCGCGCGCTCGGCGAGATCGACGCCGCCATCGCCTGTGCCGGCGTGCTGGGCGAGGGCGGCCCGGTGTTCGAGACCCCCGTCGAGGACTTCGAGCACGTCATGGGCGTCAACGTGCGCGGCTCCTTCCTCGTCACACGCGAGGCCGCGCGCCACATGCGCCCGCGCCGCGCCGGCGCCATCGTGCTGCTCTCCAGCCTCGACGGGCTGCAAGCCGAGCACGGCATGTTCTCCTACTGCACGTCCAAGGGCGCGCTGCTGAATCTGGCGCGCGCCGCCGCGCTCGATCTGGCGCGGGACGGCATCACGGTGAACTGCGTCTGCCCGAGCGTCACCTTCACCCCACTGCTTGAGGGCCGGCTTGCGACTATCCCCAACGGCGACGAGGTGCTGCGGGCCTACGCCGAGCGCCACCCGCTCGGACGCGTTCTCACCTCACGCGATATCGCGTCGGCCATCGCCTACGTCGCCTCCCCGCTCGCCACCGGCATTACCGGCGCCGCCATTCCCGTCGACGCCGGCATCGGCGCCACCTGGGACGATTTCAGGGACCCGCCCTGGGTGGGCCGGTGAGGCACGCGAGGCCGCGACCGCGCGATCAGCTATCCGAGGCGTGAGTCAGCCACGAGAGGCACTGCTGCCACAGGCGGCCGTAGCCCTCCCACGAGACGAAGCCGTGCGGGCACCAGTGCGGACCGATGTCGGAGGTCCAGGCGATGGCGCGGCCCTTGCCATAGGCGCCCGTCGCCAGAAGGGGATGTCCGCCCGCATCGTCCGGGACCTTGAGCAGAAGCTCCGCCCCCTCCTTCAGCGCGACCTCGTTGTAGCCGAGCAGCATCGGCCACGCGGTGCCGAGGCCCGCGAGGATCGGATGCTCGGCGGGCCCCTGGACCTCCGCCCGGAATCCTTCCGGCACCTCGACCCGATCGTCCCAGGGCAGGATCGTCACGGGCAGCACGTCTTCGACCGGCGTTCCCCGGTACCGGGCGCCCGCATTGATGCCCTGGAAGCTGTAATAGCCGCCGACCATCATCAGGCCGCGGCCCTCACCCACGTAGTCGCGGATGAGCTTGAGCCGGTTTGGCGTGGGCTTGCTCTCGATCCACGTATCGGGATGCAGGAGCAGGGTGTTGGCGCCGATGTCGCTGAGAATGACGGCGTCGTATTCCCGGAGCCCGGCGAGCGTCGATGGAAAGTGTGTCTGCGCCTCGTGGGCCGGCATGTAGGTGAGCGCGAAATCGCTGTCCGCCAGCGCCTCGGCCAGCGCGTCGGCGCCGCGATGAAAGGTGACCGTGGGGAACTGGTCGAAGCCCTTGATGTGCGTTGCGGTCGTCACCCACGATTCGCCCGCCAACAGTATCTTCGAACGGCCCATACCGTTCTCCTCGCCTGCTCTTCATCGCTCCGCTCGGGCCACCCCAGCCGGGCGGCCTAGCCCGAATGCTAGTCGATGCCCGAGTCCGCCTCCAGCCGCCTGCCCGAGACAGGTGAAGAATCCCGGCAAGTTTCGGAAGAAGGTTTAAGGGCGGCCTATTCCGGCCCAATCCGGCCCAAAGTGGCCCAAGGTGGTCTGACGCGAGCAGCCCAAGGCGGCTCATGACGGACCGGAGCGGCGCATCGGATGGCTGTCGATATCGAGCCGATGCGCGCCTTCGTCGTGTGTCTCCGGGGTCCAGCCGTGCCAGTCGCCCTCGACTTCGGCGCGGATGATGGCGACGGCCTCGGGCGACAGCCCCCCGCCGCCCTTCGGCGTTTTCTCTCGCCCGGCATCCATGCGGGCGGCGGCGCTCTCGCGGTCCGCACCGCTCTTGCCGGCGCCTTCGATGCGGTGCATGGCGAGCGCGAGCGGGGCGATCTGGTCGGCGGTGGGCGGTTCCTCTTCGCGGTCGAGGGCGATAGCAGCGCGCAAGGCGAGAGACCGGAGCGTCTCGAGCGCGAGCCGCCCGGTTCCGCCCTCGGGCCGCTCGCCCTGCGACTTGAGCCAGAAATCGACGAGCCCCTTGTCCTCGCTCCAACGCTGCAGCCTGTCGCGGGCCCTCTTGGCGTAGCGGACGACGGCCGAACGCGAGCAGGTACCGCCATGCGCGCGGATGAGCCGGACGATCTCGTCGGTGGTCGCGCCCTCGGCGATTGCCTCTTGCACCAGCGCGTGAATCGGCCGCGGCAAGCGCTCGATGGAGGAACGCCCGGCCATCAGCCGCGCCTCCGGGCCGGTCCCAGCCCGGATTTGTCGACCGGGTGATGGTCTGCGCACTGCATCCCCACAGCCTGCCTCCCCCCGCCCGCCCCGTGCACCGCACCATGGTCCGGGGTGTCAGCGAACTGCCGCGATTCTATTGCCCGCGCGGCTCCTCGCCGTAGCTCTCAAATTTGCGGTTAGGCGTCGCGACCGACTGCCGTAAGAGACGGAGGAGAATGCTCTCGCCCTGGTCTCGGCTGCGGGAGATGGGCGCCGCCGAGTAGCGGGCGGCACCGGGAGCTATTGGGTTATGGCTTCAGCGGCTCGACGATAACGCGACGACGCCCGCGCCGGATCAGATAGCCGCCCCGCGGGATTGCCAGCGTGCCATCTCGGACGAACGGCCAAAGCGTTTCGACGATCAATGCGGCGTCATGGTCCTCCACGACCACCTCCGGCTTCGGTTGCGTGGCGAGCCACGCGGCGAACGCGCGCTTGCCGATGTCGTCACCCACAGATTTGCGCAGGGTGTCGAGCTTGCGTTTCTGCCCCTTTGTTAGCGCGTTTTCGTCGATTTTGGGCGAAGACCGTCTTGCCATAAATCCACCTCCGAGAAATTTAAGCGAATCGATTCTGTGCAGTTATATAGCATACAAATCGTCGATCTAAAGCATCGAGTAATTCGATATGCTTGCTTGGCATTTCCGTAGACATTAGTGGCATATGCCGAATCTCTTCGACAAATAAACGCGTAGTACACTGTTACGACGGGGAAATTTGGACGGACAATGGGGTATACATCTGCCATTAGCATAACAATTAGTAAGAAATATAACTCTATTGCGCGGTCCACCCACCGTCGATTAACAGGCTGGCGCCGGTTATCAGGCTGGCCGCATCGCTCGCCAAAAACACGACGGCCCCCATAATGTCTGAAGTCTCGCCGAGGCGGCCAAGAGCAATACGGTTCAGCGTGTCCTCCTTGAACGCCGGATCTTCGAGAAAAGGCCGGGTCATGGGGGTAGAAATAAAGGTCGGACCAATTGCATTAACCCTGATGTTATATGGGGCCAAATCCATGGCCATCGCCTTGGTCATGCCCTCGATGGCGTGCTTGGTGGCACAGTAGACCGTGCGCCGCGGCCCGCCGACATGGCCCATCTGGGACGACATGTTGATGATGACACCGCCCTGACTCGCAGCGACCATCTCTCGCGCGACCGCCTGGGCGCAGAAGTAGGCGCCGCGCACGTTAATCCCCATCACGGCGTCGAAGTCTTCCACCGTCACGTCGAGCAGCGGTGCCGGGCGATTGCCGCCGGCGTTGTTGACGAGAATATCGACCGGACCCAGTGCCGCGAGGGCCTCCGCAGCCCGCTCCACGTCGGCGATGTCGATCGCGAGCGTCTCCGTCGTCCCGCCGGCCTCCTCGATCTCGCCCGCGACCCGCTTTAGCGCCTCTTGGCCCCGCGCGGCGAGCACGACATGGGCGCCAGCCTCGGCGATCGCGGCGGCGCAGGCGCGGCCGAGGCCGCGACTCGCGCCGGTGACGAGCGCCCGCTTGCCGTCGAGCCGGAACGACGGTGTCTTCGGCAGCGCGTCGTCCACCGCGGGATCAGGCAAGGTTCTTCCCGCCGTAACGACGCACGCGGATATCCGCCTGCTCCTTGTGCCCGGCGAAGCCTTCGAGTTCGCAGAGGCGTGAGCAGTATTCCCCAACAATGGCCGAAGCCTCGTCGGTCAACACCCGCTGGTAGGTGCAGGTCTTGAGGAACTTGCCGACCCAGAGGCCACCGGTGTAGCGCGCGGCCTTGCGTGTCGGCAGCGTGTGGTTGGTGCCGATCACCTTGTCGCCGTAGGAGACGTTGGTGCGAGGGCCGAGGAAGAGCGCGCCATAGTTGGTCATGCGCTCGAGGAACCAGTCCGCGTCCTCGGTCATCACCTGCACGTGCTCGGCGGCGATCTCGTCCGCCACCGCCACCATCTCGTCCAACGTGTCACAGACGATCACCTGGCCGTAGTCGCGCCACGCCTGGCCCGCGATCTCCGCCGTCGGCAGGATGGTGAGCTGACGCTCGACCTCGGCGATCGTCTGGCGGGCGAGGGTTTCGGAGTTGGTCAGCAGGGTTGCCGGCGAGGTCGGCCCGTGCTCGGCCTGGCCCAGAAGATCGGCGGCACAGAGCTCGCCGTCCACGGTCTCGTCGGCGATCACCAGGGTCTCGGTTGGCCCGGCCAACAGGTCGATGCCCACGCGACCGAAGAGCTGGCGCTTGGCCTCCGCCACGAAGGCGTTGCCGGGACCCACCAGCATGTCCACCTGTTCGATGCTCCCCGTCCCCAGCGCCATGGCGCCAACTGCCTGGATGCCCCCCAGCACGTAGATCTCGTTGGCGCCCGCGAGATGCTGGGCGGCAACGATGGCTGGAGCGGGGCTGCCCTCGAAGGGCGGTGCACAGGTCGCGATGCGTTCCACGCCCGCCACCTTGGCCGTCACCACCGACATGTGGGCTGACGCCACCATGGGGTACTTGCCGCCCGGCACGTAGCAGCCGACCGCGTTCACCGGGATGTTCCTGTGGCCGAGCACCACGCCCGGCAGGGTCTCGACCTCGACATCCTGTAACGCGTCGCGCTGGGCCTGCGCGAAATTTCGAATTTGCTCCTGGGCAAAGAGGATGTCCTCGCAGTCCTGCTCCGGCACCCGGTCCAGGCAGGCCTCGATCTCCGCCTCGCTGAGCCGGAAGTCCTCCCGCTCCCAGCGATCGAACTTGAGCGACATCTCGCGCACGGCCGCATCGCCCCGCTTCGCAATGTCGTTCAACGCGTCTTCCACGACGCGGCGGACCTTCTCGTCGGCCTCCGCCGCTTCGGCATCGCTGATTCCGGTCTTTAGGTATCGAGGCATCGGAGTTCCTGCTTTCTGTTGCGCGCGTCACCGCGCGAGAGCGCGTGTGCAGGCGGCTGGCGCCCCGGGCTCAGGTCTCGACGGTGACGCCCCGCCAGAAGGCGACATGGTCGCGGATGTTTTCGGCCGCCGGCTTGGGATCAGGGTAGTACCACGCAGCATCGGCGTTTCGCGCCCCGTCGACCTCGACCGAGTAGTAGTGGGCCGTGCCCTTCCAGCCGCAGACGGTCGTCGTCGGGCTTGGCGTGAGGAACGCGCGGTTCACGGCCCCCGGCGGGAAGTAGACGTTGCCCTCCACGCTTTCCCACGTCTCGGACTCCGCGATGACCTGTCCTTGCCAGAGTGCGCGCGCCATGTCCGCTCCCCCCGTGCGCTCGTCGCCTACGTCTGCGGCACCCACTTGATGATGTGCTGGGCGACGGCGACGGTCTCGCCGCGTTGGTTGACCACCTCGATGTCGGAAAGCGCGCGGCGGCGCTCCTCGTCGATCTCGGCGACCGTGTAGGTCACGTTCACCGTATCGTTGATGTAGACCGGCGCGATGAAGCGGATGCGATCGTAGCCGAGGGAGACGGGGGTCTCGTCGCCTCCCCTCTCATCGCACCGGGCAATCATCATGGTTGACGTGGTCGACATGAACCCGACCAGCAGCGCCCCATGGGCAATCCGATGCCCGTAGGACGTCTCGGACATGTACTGCTCGTTCACGTGCAGGCCGTTCAGATCGCCGGTAATGCCCGCGAACAGGTAGACGTCGCTTTCACCGACGGTCTTGGAAAACGTGACCTGCTCGCCGACGCTCACGTGGAAGTCGGACATCCCCCGCTCCGAGATCGATCAGCCGGTCTTCGCGCGGGCAGCGCGCGTGCCTGTCTAGGCAAGAGCCGTCAGTAGCCGGCGGACTGGCCCCAGCGGTCGGCGAAAATGTACTCGCTAAAGGGGCGCCGCGTGCGCGCGCCCAACTCCATCTCGCGGAGGTCGCCGGGGAGGGTATCCGGGTCACCGGGATAACCGACGGCGATCCCGGTGACAGGGTCGTAGCCCTCCGGCACACCATAGACCTCCCGGATCTTGTCCGCCTCGATGCCCGCCATCTGATGGGTTGCGTATCCTAGCTCGGTGGCCTGCAGGACGAGCTGGCAAGCGGCGAGGCCAATGTCGTGGACGCAGCAGCTGTTGGGCGAATTGTTGTAGTCGAAGGCTTGCTTGGTCACGGTGAGGATGAGCAGCGAAGCGTTCCGCGCCCACACCTGATTGCCGGGCACCAAGCAGTCCAGTAGCTTCGCAAACCGTTCCTCCTGGTCCCTGGTCGCGACCAGGAAGTGCCAGGGCTGCTGGTTGAAGCTCGACGCCGCCCAGCGCGCGGCCTCCAGCAGCGTGAGGATGTCCGCGCGGGGCATGGGGCGCGGGTCGAACGCGCGCGGGCTCCAGCGTCGCTTCATTGCCTCATTGATCGGGTGATCGGCCAGCGCCGGCTTCTCCATGTCCTTACACTCCCGCGTCGATAACGATTATTCGTCCGACCACAGCCACCCTCCGGGGCTCCCGCGCACGCTCCGATAATGCTCTTCAGGGTCGTACAAGTCGACCGGAAGCCCAAGCTGCTGTGCGGTCAGCGCGCCGATCGCCGACCTTACCTGATAGGCGGCGACGATCTCCTCCCGCTTCGCCCGGACCAGGTTGATCTGCGCCCTGAAGTGCTCCTGTTCGGCGTCCAGCACATCGAGCGTGGTGCGCAAGCCGACCTGCGTCTCCTGCTCGACGCCGTCCAGCGCGACGGCCGCCGCGGCCACCTGTGATTCGAACGCGGCAATCTGCGCCCGCGCCGACGTGAGCGCTCTCCAGGCCTGAGCGACCTGCTCCTGAACCGTGCGCCGGGACTGATCGAGCTCGAGCAGCCGCTGCGCCGCGATCTGCTTCGACTGGCGGATACGTGCGCTCGCGGCGCCACCCTGATAGAGCGGCACACGCACGCTGGCCCTGATCGAGGCATCGGTGGTCTGCTCGATGAGGTCGGAGGTGTCGAAGCGCTGGCGCACATCGCCAACGATGGAAACCTGCGGCCTGAGCGCCGCGGCGGCTGTCTCGATATCTGCCTGCGCCGCTTGCGCGATGTACGAGGCCGCCCTGATCGACGGGTTGGCGTCGGTTGCGGCTGTCAGGGCGTCTTCCTCCGTCTCCGGCAGGCCCATGGGAACGGGCGGCCAGGAGAGCGTGCCCGGCGGCCGGCCGGTCACCTGCTGGTACATGGCGCGGGCGGACATCATGCCGCCCTCGGCAGCCACACGCTCCGCGCCCGCCTGCGCCAGCCGGGCCTCGGCCTGCGCCACATCGGTGCGCGTCACCTCGCCGACCTCGAGCCGGTCCCTCGCCGCCTGCAGTTGACGGCCCACGACCCGCTCGCTGCTGCGGCTGAGCTCAATCTCGGCGTCGTAGCGGAGCACGTCCATGTAGGCGTTCACCGTGCTAAGCAGGATCGACTGCTCCACCGCCTGTAGCTGCGCCCGGCCTGCGTTGACCCGGTTCTCGGCCGAATCGATCTGGGCGGAAACCCGCCCGCCCTGATAGAGGGGGGCCGTCGCTGTAAGCCCGACGCCATGGGGAGCAACGCTATGGCTGCCGGCGTTGGGAACCATGCCGTCTGTCTTGCTGTACGAGACACCGAGGTCCCCGGCGAGTTCCACCGTGGGTTGCCAGCCGGCCAGCGCCGCAGGCACCTCCTCGTCCACCGCCCGGAGCCGGGTGCGCTCCGCCTGCAGGGTCGGGTTGTTCTGGTAGGCGAGGACCAGCGCCTCCTCCAGGGTCTGCGCGACGGCGCCCTGGGTGTACGCCGACGTGCCGGCGAAGAGAGCGCCTACCAATGCGCCGAGCACGATTCTTCCGATTAAGGAGTGCCGTCGAGTGTGGGTCATGGGCCGCTCCTTTCAGTAAGTCGGCATGGCGGGGTCTACCGTGCGCGACCACGCGTCGATTCCGCCGTCCAGATTGACCGCATTGTCGTAACCGCGCCTGTGGAGCCAGGCGGTGACGTGGGCGCTGCGCTGGCCGTGGTGGCAGAGCACCACCAGCGGGCGGTCCGCAGGCAGAGCGTCGAGCTGGTCGTGCAGCGCGCTCATGGGGATGGTCAACGCCTCCGGCAGCGCGCCGAGCGCCACCTCCCAAGGCTCCCGCACGTCAAGCAGCGCGTACGACCCCTCGCCTGCGCGCAGCGCCGCGAATTCCCCGACCGAGAGCGCGGGCACCTCACCGTCCACGATCTAGAACTCGAAACTTATGGGCCGGGCGATACCGGGAAGCGACGGAAGTGTCGCCTCGAACAGGCTGCGGCTTGAGAGCGCACCCCGGTGCCGCGCCCAGAGAGTCGCCTGCCCCAACCCGCCGGGCTCACGCACGACGCCTACGATCCTGCCCGCCTCGGCCAGTTGATCCGCCAGCGCCTGCGGCAGGTGATCCACCGCGCCGCCGACCAGGATCACGTCGTAGGGCGCTTGTCCGGCATAACCCTCGGCGAGCGTGCCGGTCACCACGATCGCGTTGTCGGCACCGACGGCGCTCAATGCACTCTCGGCCTCGGCAGCAAGAGCCTCGTCGACATCCAATGCGATGACGGTGGCGGCGAGGCGGGCCATGACCGCCGACGCGTAGCCCGTGCCGCAGCCGACATCGAGGACCATGTCGTTCGCCGTTATGTCGGCTTCCTGCAACAGGCGCGCGAGCACCATCGGCTCCATCAGGTAACGGCCGGACGCGATTTCCACGTCCTCGTCCACATAGGCGACGCCCCGCTTGGCGTGCGGAACGAAGCGCTCCCGAGGGATTTCCGCTATCGCATCGATCAGCCGCTCGTCGGTGACGCGGTTGGTCATGATTTGGCCCGTGACCATATTGCGACGCGCGGCAGCGTGGTCGATCATCTGAGGGAAAATCCTTTAGGGGCAGGCGTTTCTGCTTCATTCTAGTGCGGACGACGCATGAATGGCAACGAGGCCGCTCGCCCCGGTGACGTAAGAATTTATGTGTCAGGTGGGAAGGGGGTACTCCCTGTGGTGACGACAACCACAAACAGGAGCACCCCGCATGTCCCAGCAAGCTGCGACGATCATGAGCCTACCCCAGGCCTTTGAGGTGGTGAAGGAGATGCAGGCAGGCGGACTGGACTGGGGCGAAGGCTACCGCCCGCTCGGCCGCCAGGCGCTGGCCGAGATCATCGAGGGCCGGATGGCCGAGGCGGTGGATCGCTGGCTCGACAACCTCGACGCCGGCGCGATGCGCGACCGGCGCAACGGGACCTACCGCCGCTGCCTGCTGAGCGAGCTCGGCGACATCGAGCTCAACGTGCCGCGCACCCGGCACTTCTGCCCGACCGGGGTTGTGAAGAGCTACGCAAGGCGCGCGCCGGAGATCGACCGTGCCATCCTGGCCGGCTTCGTGCTGGGGCTTTCGACGCGCAAGGTGGGCGAGGTCCTGCTGGCCCTGCTCGGGCGCCCGGTCTCGGCCGCGACGGTGAGCCGGGTCTCCAAGACGCTCGACATGGCGGTCGAGGCCTTCCACCGCAGGCCGCTGAAGAACGCCTACAAGGCGCTGATGCTCGACGGCGTGGTGCTGGCCCGCAAGACCGGCGCCGGCGCGCTCAGGAGGCCGGTCCTGGTGGCGCTCGGCATCCGCCCCGACGGCAAGAAGGAGATCATCGACTTCCATCTCGCCGTCAGCGAAGGCGCCCGCGAGTGGGAAGCGTTCCTCAACCGGCTGTACCACCGCGGGCTCACCGGCGAAGGCCTTGAGATGATCTGCGTCGATGGCGGCAAGGGCCTGCTGGCTGCCTTGCCGTTCGTCTATCCCGGCATCCCGGTTCAGAGGTGCTGGGCGCACAAGATGCGCAACATCCTCAACAAGGTCCGCAAGGCCGACCAGGAGGCCGTCAAGGCCGATGTCCACGCCGTCATGAATGCAAAGAGCCGCCGCAAGGCCCAGAGCGCCGCCCGACGCTTCGCCGACCGCTGGCAAAGCACCTACCCCAAGGCCGTCGCCTGCCTGCGCAGCGATCTCGACGAGCTGCTCACCTGCTTCCGCTACCGGACCCTCGATGAGCGAAAGCGGGTCAGGACCACCAACGCCATCGAACGAAGGTTCCGGGAGGTCCGCAGACGAACCCGGCCCATGGGAACCTTCCAGGACCGGACCTCAATGGACCGCGTCCTCTACGCGGTATTCATCCACGAAAACAAGTCTCAGGGAATCAGCACCCCCGTCTCCCTGACACATAACTCTTGACGTTACCGCTCGCCCCACACAATGAATCACCGATTGCGGCATGTTTCTGCCGGCACTAATACTTACAACATATTGTCGTTATGCTTTATTTTTCTCTATATATTGGGGGTATTTGTGCGCTATTGGGGGATCGTCAACGAGAAATACTGAGCCAAACAGGGAACCCAGCCTCACAATGAAGAGGGCTGCGAAGCTGCGAATCGCCTCTCACCGCCGGCGGGAGCGGCGCTTCGGTTTCGGCTTCGGCGGCGGCCCGGAGGGACCCGCCACCAGGTGCCCCCGCGCATTGAACAGGTAGCAGTGCTCTGGCGGGTAAGCCGTCGCGCCCTCGCGATCGATGTGCTCCGGCCAGATGGCCAGCGTGGCGCGCTCGCCAGCGGCCGCCTCGTTGCTCTCCCATGGGATTGTGAGGGTGGCGCCGTCCTTGAGACGCACCGTGATTGCGTCGTGCTCGGTGCCCTCCACGCGCGCGGCGCGGAGTCTCGCGCCGAAGAGCTTCGCGACCCGGCGAGAAACCGGCCATTTAACGATCCTCCCGGGGCTGCCCATTTGCAGCCTGCGCCCTTCGTCCAGCACGACGACCCAATCGGCAAGGTCGTCCACGTCATCGACAGTATCGGCGGCATAGACCACGGTGCGCCCGAACTCGTCCCTGAGCCGCTTCATCTCGGTTATCGCGAGGTTGCGCAGCTCTGGGTCTTCCTCCGTCGGCAATTCGAAGAGGTAGACCCCGGGGTCTCGCACCAGCGCGCGGGCAAGGCCGATCTGATAACACTGAATGTCGGTGAGTTTCTTGGGTCGCTGCACGAGAATGTCTGTGATCCCGAAGTGCTCGCCCACGGCAAGCACCCGCGCCTCGATTGTCTCCCGGTCGAAGCGGGCGATCCTGAGCGGATAGGCGATATTCTCCAAGGCCGTCTTGTGCGGCATCAGCGCGGCGGTGCGAAAGACCGTCGCCGCTTCCCGAATTCCCTCCCGCTGCCCGAGCACCTCCTCACCGTCGATCAGGATGGAACCGCCCTGCGGCTTCTCGATCCCAGCGATGACCTTGAGCGCCGTGAGGCGACCCGACTCTTCATCGCCCAAGAGCGCGGTGATACGGCCCGAAGGCGCCTTCAAACTCAGCTCGTCAAGAATGACCTGCCGGTGATGCCAGCGGTCGACTTTACGCAACTCAAGCTCGGCCATCGCTCGCTCCGCTAAACTTCGAGCACGATCTTGCCGAAGACTGCGCGCGCGGCAAGTCGTTCGTGGGCGGCGCGCATCTCGGCCAACGGTAGCACCTCGCCGATAACCGGCCTGAGCTTGCCCTGCTCCATCAGGCGAAGGACCTCGTGGTTGGTCGACTTCGGCGCAAAGTGGCAACTCGTCATGGTGATCTGCTTGCGAAAAAACTCGATCATGTCGATCTCGACCTTCTCGCCCGCGTGGGCGCCGCAGGTCGCCAGGCGCCCGTTGAGCGCAAGCGCGTCGAGGCTCTGCTGCAACACCGAACCGCCCACCATCTCGATACAGACATCGACGCCGCGCCCATCGGTAAGATCGCGCACGGCGTCGCCGATCGCCAGCGTCTCGTTGTAGTTGATGACCTCGTCCGCACCAAGCTGACGGGCGCGCGCGAGCTTCTCGTCGGAGCCGGCGGTGGCGATCACCCGCGCGCCGGCGAGGCGAGCACACTGGATCGCCGCCGAGCCGACGCCGCTGCCGGCAGCGTTGATGAGCACGTCCTCGCCCTGACGCACCTGCGCCTTCTTCACCACCAGCTCCCAGGCCGTGGCGAAGGCGACCTGCCCTGCGGCCGCGTCGAGCGCAGAGACGCCGTCGGGAATGCGGAGCACGTTGTGGTGGGAGACCTTCACGTACTCGGCGTAGGTGCCCCAGCAGGTCACGCCCAGCTTCTCGAAATCGAGGCAGATGTTGTCCATGCCGAGCGCGCAGTTGCACACCTTGTGCCTGCAAAGGCCCGAGGTGATGGTGAGGAAGGGCATGACCCGGTCGCCGGGACGATAGGCGGTCACCGCGGCGCCCGTCTCGGCGACAGTGCCGGCGCCCTCGACGCCGAGAATGTGCGGCATGTCGAGGCTGAGGTAGCCGGAGATGCCGTCGCAGACGTCGAGGTCGAAATGGTTGAGGCCCACCGTCTCCAGATTGATGAGGACGTCTTCGGAGCCGACCTCAGGCGTCTCGATGTCTTCATAGACGAGCTCCTCCGGCCCGCCGTGACGGTGGATAACGACCGCCTTCATGCTTGCGCGCTCCGCTTTGCCGAGGGCCGCCGCCCCGCCCCCGGATACTCGGCGTCGGCTACCCTCTCGCTCTGGTCCGCATCGGGCGGACCCTTTAGCTCCACGGTGTTGCCGTCCGGGTCGGTGAGGTAGAGCGAGGGTCCGTGGCCGTCGGCGCCGTAGCGCCGCGCCGTCTCGCCCGCCTCCACACCGCGCCGCTTGAGATAGCGGCGGAGCTTATTCTCGTCGAAGGCGGCGAGCCTGAGGGCGAAATGCTCCATGTTGCGCCGCGTCTTGCCCGGCGCGCCGCCGCCGGGCTTGCCGGCCTTGCTCGCGACGGAAACCAGATCGATCAGATTCGTGCCCGCCCGCAACTGGTAGAGCCCGAAGCTCTCGATCCGCCGTTCAACAGAGCAGCCGAGCACCCGTCGGTACCACTCCAGCGAGGCCTCGATATCCGCCACTCGGAGCACGACATGGTCCAGTCCAAGCACTTCGACAGGGCTCGGGCGCGCGGCGGTAGGCACGATTGGAGGTCTCGGTACTGACGACGCGGCGCTCAGGCCGCGATCAACCGGGCGCTCTGGCGCTCGCGCGGGGTCTCCCGCATCACCGCCGCCATGTCGGGCGCATCTTCGGAGCCGAACGGCGTGAGATGGCGGCCGGTGAACGAGACTTCCAGACTGTCGTCGAGGAAGGGATAGGGATCGAGGCTGTAGACCCCGTCGCCGAGCGCCCGGACCTCGACATCAACATCGTCGCCGACACCGCGCGGCACATTGGCGAAGGTGCTCTCGCCGCGCCCCTCCGGATGCACGCAGTTGAAGTAGAGCGCGAAGGTGTCGAAGAACTGTAGCGCCTTGTAGTTGGCGAAGAGACGCTCGTGCTCGACCCAGGGCGCGGTCTCGGGATCGTCCTGCAGCACAGCAGTGAGCCGCTCCTGGCGCTGGCGCTCGGTGTCCAGCATGGTCTGGGCGGCGAGCTTGTGCTGCTCCGGCACGATATCAATCAGCACCTTGTCTGACATGCCGTAGCGACCGTTGTAGAGGCCCCAGATGTGCATGCTGTCCAGCAGCCCGCAATAAGCGTGGTGCGCCTCGTTGTACTCGGGCGAGCGGCAGCCGGTCAGCGTGATGATGGGGATCGGAGTCTCCACTAGGTTGTAGGGCAGCCCGGTCTCGGGATCGAGTGGCGGGTTGTCGTCGAGGTCCTTCCAGCCCTTGTCGTGCCAGCGGCAGGCATAGAGGAAGTAGTCGCGCGGCTCGGGCTGAGCGAAGCTGTCGTTCCCGTAATTCTCGGCGAACTGGCTCACGAGCTGGAGATGCTCGTCGAGGGTGATGGCGAAGCGAGCACCGTCAGGCCGCTCTTCTGCCTGGGTCTGGATGATCATGGCGTCCCCCCTGCGTTCCCATCGATCGCAACGGCGGTCGAGCCTGCAAGAACCTAGCAAACGCCCCGGCGGGTGTCACGATAGGCGGCTCTCAGCGCGCGCACCCCGGTGTCATGTATCATGGAATGATTGATCGCCACCGCTATCAAGGGCGCAAGGAGTGGGTGGACGACTGATGACGACGCCGATGAAAAATCCCTCCCACCCTGGCGAGGTGCTCGCGGAGCTGTATCTCAAGCCCCTCGGCATGAGCGCGATCGCGCTTGCGAAACGCCTGAACGTGCCGCGCACGCGGATCGAGCGGCTGGTCAAGGGCGAAACCTCGCTCACGGTGGACACCGGGATGCGGCTCGCCCGGTTCTTCGGCAACACGCCGGAGTTCTGGATGAACCTGCAGCGGGCCCATGACCTCGCCCGCGCCAGGGAAACCGTCGATGTGACGGACATCACGCCCCTGGAGGCTGCATGACGGTAAGCACACCCTGAGGGGCGTCACATGAAGCTGTGGGGGTCGATGTCCACCTGGAGGCGCGCACGGGCGCGCCGGTCAAGCGCCGCCAGCCAGCGCCTCATGTGAGGCTGGAGCAGCACGCCGCGCGGGGCCTTGAAGAGCAGGCGAAAGCGATAGCGGCCGCGCAGGAGCCTGAGCGGTGCTGGCGCCGGACCCAGCACTTGGATGCCGAGCGCCTTCTCTTCGGCGCGGGCGGTGCGTGCGAGGTCCGACGCGGCGCGTAGCGTGCCGGACTCGCTGGGGCCGGTGGCGATCACCGCCACGAGACGGCCGAAGGGCGGCAGGTCGTGTGCCTGTCGGGCCGCCGCCTCGTTCTCCATGAAGGAGTCGCGATCGCCGGCGGCGAGCGCCTCGATGACCGGGTGCTCGGCGGCGTAGGTCTGGAGCACCACCCGGCCGGGACGCCCGCCGCGCCCGGCGCGCCCGCCCACCTGATGGAGCAGCTGGTAGGTGCGCTCGGCAGCGCGCATATCGCCGCCCGCGAGTCCCAGGTCGGCGTCGACCACGCCCACCAGGGTCAGCTGCGGGAAGTGGTGCCCCTTGGCCACCATCTGCGTGCCGATCAGCACGTCAATCTCGTGTTTCACGATGGCATCGACCAGGTCTCGCACCTGACTGGGGCCGCGCACCGTATCGCTGGTCAGCACGGCCCAGCGGGCGCCGGGGAAGGCCTCGTCGACCTCCTCGGCGAGGCGCTCCACGCCCGGCCCACAGGCCGTGAAGCTCCCCTCCGCCTCACAAGCGGGGCAGGCCTCGGGCTGCGTCTGCCGGAAGCCGCAATGGTGGCAGTCGAGGGTGCCGGCGAAGCGATGCTCCACCAGCCAAGCGCTGCAATTCGGGCAGTGGAATCGGTGGCCGCAAGCGCGGCAGAGCGTGAGCGGCGCGTAGCCCCGCCGGTTGAGGAATAGCAGCGCCTGCTCGCCGGCTTCCAGGGTTTCCGCGAGGGCCGCGCGCAGGGCCGGTGCGAGCCAGGTGCCGCGCTCCGGAGGTGTCTCACGCAGGTCGACGGTCTCGATCGCCGGCAGCCGCGCGCCGCCGTGGCGGTCCGGCAGCCGCTCGCGCCCGTAGCGGCCGTTCTCGACGTTGACAATCGTCTCCAGTGACGGCGTGGCCGAAACCAGGACGATCGGGCAGTCCTCGAAGCGCGCGCGCACCACTGCCATGTCGCGGGCGTGATAGACGACACCGTCCTCCTGCTTGAACGCAGCGTCGTGCTCCTCGTCGACCACGATGAGCCCGAGCGAGGGGAAGGGCAGCCAGAGCGCCGAGCGCGCGCCGACCACCACCTGCGCCCGGCCCTCGGCAACGGCGCGCCAGGTCTCGCGCCGCTGCCGCGTGCCGAGCTCGGAATGCCAGACCGCAGGGTCCACACCGAAGCGCGCACGAAAGCGCGCGAGCCATTGGGCGCTCAGCGCGATCTCGGGCAACATCACCAGCACCTGATGGCCTCGGTCCAGCGCGGCAGCGATGGCCTCGAAATAGACCTCGGTCTTGCCGGAGCCGGTCACGCCGTCGAGGACGGTGACCGAGAACGCCTGGGCCGCAAGCGTCTGTTGCAACGCCTCGGCGGCCTCTCTCTGCGCGTGGGACAGGACGGGACCCACCCGGGACGTGTCGGGGCGGCCGAAGGTCGCGACCTCCCGCATAGTGACCGCCTCGATCGCACCGAGTGTGGCCAGGCCGCGCACCACGCCGGCACTCACACCAGCGTCGCGTGCGATCTCGGTGGCGGTGCGCGGCGGTCCTTTCTGCAGCAGCGCGATTACGCGCTCCCGCGCCGCGGTCATGCGCGGCGCCTCGCCTTGCCCCGGCCGGTAAGCGGTGCGGACCGCCGGCGGCTCAAACGCACCGGGAACGCTCATCGCCATGCGCAGAACGGACCCCCGGTTGGTCAGCGTGTATTCGGCGGTCCAGTCGACCAGTTGACGGAGCGGTTCGATCATCGGCGGCGTCTCCAGCACCGCCGTCACCGGCTTGAGGCGGGCCGGCTCGACATCGCCCTCGCCGCTGCCCCAGACCACACCGACACGCTCCACCCTGCCAAGCGGCACCCGCACGAAGGCGCCAGGCGCGATGGCGGCCTCGAAATCGCTGGGCACGACGTAGTCGTAGGCGCGCTCCAACGGCAGCGGCATGAGGACGGCGACAGGCTGGGGTGCGCCTTCCTGGCCCCCTCCTCCGCCGTCGGCCGATCCGCTCACTTCGCCCTGCCGGCTGCGGCGCGATGGCAACGGCGCATCGGACATGCTATGAGGCCGGCCCAATTCGCCACCGGCCCGAAGCCGATTCGAGTCGCGGATGCTGCGCTCATGCACTCGTCCTGCATCACTCGTGCGACGGCGTCCAGTCCGATGACTCGAGAGGCCGGCGCCGGCTGGCGACCCTCGCACGGAGCGGCGGCATGAAGTTTTTCGTGGATACGGCAGACATCGCCGAGATCGAGGACCTCGCCGCGACCGGCCTGCTCGACGGCGTGACCACCAATCCCTCGCTCATCGCCAAGTCCGGCGGCGACTTCTTCGAGGTGATCCGGAACATTTGCGGCATCGTGCCAGGGCCGGTCAGCGCCGAGGTCACCGCCACCGACGCCGAGACCATGCTCTCCGAAGGCCGCACGCTCGCCGCCATCGCGCCCAACGTCGCGGTCAAGGTGCCGCTTACTTGGGACGGCCTCAAGGCCTGCCGGGCGCTCAGCCAGGGCGGTACCAAGGTCAACGTCACGCTCTGTTTCTCGCCTTCTCAGGCATTGCTGGCTGCGAAGGCCGGCGCCGCCTTCATCTCGCCCTTCGTGGGCCGCCTCGACGACATCAGCCAGGACGGCATGGGCCTGATCCGCGAGATCGCGACGATCTACCGCGCCTATCCCGATACCATCAACACCGAGATCCTGGTCGCCTCGATCCGCCACCCGCTCCACGTCGTCGAGGCCGCGAAGCTCGGCGCCGATGTGGCGACGGTGCCGCCGGCAGTGCTGCGCAAGCTCGCGAGTCACCCGCTCACCGACAAGGGCCTCGACGCCTTCCTCGCCGACTGGCAGAAGACGGGGCAATCGATCCTGTCATGAGCAGCCCTCTACCGGCCGCAGCCGACCTGGCGACGGCGGTGGAGACCTGGCTCAGCCGCCTCGCCGACGAGCGGCGACGCTCCGACAACACCATCGCCGCCTACCGGCGCGACCTCGACGATTTCCTGGGCTTTCTGGCGGAGCATTGGGGGGCGGCGCCGGACCTCGCGGCACTGGGCACGCTCAGCGTGCGCGACGTGCGCGCTTGGCTCGCGCGCCGGGCGGCGGAAGGCCGCGCGAAGACTTCTACGGCAAGGGCGCTCTCGGCGGTGCGGGTCTTCTTCCGCTTCCTGGAGCGGGAGGGCGTTCCCGTCTCATCTGCGCTCTCTCTGGTGCGCGCGCCGAAGACGCCGCGTGCCGTGCCGCGGCCACTCACCGAGGGCCAGGCAAGGGCCGTCGTCGATCTGAACGGGGGAAACGGCGCGCCGCTCGACTGGACCGCCCGGCGGGATGTTGCGGTGCTGCTGCTGCTCTACGGCTGCGGGCTTCGCATCGGCGAAGCGCTGGGGCTCGACCGTGCCGACACACCGGCCGAGGGTGGCGCGCTCCGCAGCCTGATGATCACGGGCAAGGGCGGCAAGCAGCGGGTGGTGCCGGTTCTGCCCGTCGTCGCCGAGGCGATCGCGGACTACCTCGCGGCCTGCCCGCACACGCTCGGGCCGGGCGATCCGCTCTTTGTCGGCGTGCGCGGCAAGCGGCTTCAGCCTCGTCTGGTGCAGCAGACCATGGCGCGGCTGCGCGGCGCACTCGGCCTGCCGGCGTCTGCGACGCCCCACGCGCTCCGCCACAGCTTCGCCACCCATCTGCTCGCGGGCGGCGGCGACCTGCGCACGATTCAGGAGCTGCTCGGCCACGCGAGCCTCTCCACCACACAGCGCTACACCGAAGTGGACGAAGCCGGGCTCCTCGCCGCTTACACGGCAGCCCACCCTCGGGCCGGATAACGCCCCTGCCCCGGCCGGGCGCAGGCAGGGGCCGCAACCAACGCTCAGGCGGCCTGCGCCAGCTTGAGCGATTCGATGTGGGCGAGCATGGTCTCCGCGTCGGAGACCTCGAAGGGATCGTCTGACGCGTTGTCGCAGAACCCTGGTTCCGCGAACATCTTCGTAATCTCGCCGTCCTCGACCAGCATGGAATAGCGCCAGCTGCGCAGGCCGAAGCCGAGGTTGTCCTTGTCCACCAGCATGCCCATGAGGCGCGTGAAGGTGCAGGAGCCGTCCGGCAGCAGGGTCACGTCTTCGACCCCCTGGTGCTTGCCCCACTGGTACATGACGAAGGCGTCGTTGACTGCGAGACAAATCACCTCGTCGATACCGGCCGCCTTGAAGCGATCGTGCAACGCCTCGTAGCCTGGCAAGTGGGTGCTGCTGCAGGTTGGCGTAAACGCGCCCGGCAGCGCGAACAGCACCACGCGCCGGCCGCCGAAGATCTCGGCGCTGGTCCGGTCCTGCCAACGGAACGGGTTCGGCCCCTCGACGCTCTCGTCGCGGACGCGGGTCTTGAATGTCACCTCTGGTACACGCATTTCATTGGCTCCTGATCCGGAATTGGTCTGGTGATGCAAATAAGAACTATTCCAGATTATGTCAAGGGTCGGAGAATGTTTTTCCGAGTTGCCGCAGCGGTGCCGGAGCGCGAAAGGAGGCTAATGAGCGCCTGAGGGCAGCGCCGGAGGGCACGCCGAAGCTATGGCGCAACCGGGTTCAACGTCGTCAGCCCCTCGTTGGCCGCGGATTCGCAGAGACGCGCGTCTGCACAGACAAATGTCACCGGCTCCGGCATGCCCTCTCGCACGACGATGCAGCCCGCAAGTTGAAGCGCGTCGTAGGCGCGGAGCGGATGCCGGTCGATCAAGCGTGCAGCCTCCTCCAACACTGCCGAAGTCGAGGGCTGCACCAGAAAGAGTGCCGAGGTGTCGTCCTCGATTTGCCTCAAAATCCGCTCTGCATCCGGACCAGTGATGTCGCCCCCGCGCTCGCGCCGGCGGATCGCCGAGCGGGCTTCGACCTTGGTGAGGTCCAGAATGAACACTTGGCCATGTTCGGCGTCCTCCACGATGTGCGTGACCCGATCCGCCCCGTCTTCCTCGATGTAGAGCTTGAGCACCGCGCTCGTGTCCAAGTAGACGCTCGCCATTCGACTGCTTCAGCGTCTGTCACTGATGACGGTGTCTGCGATCGCGCCTCCCCGTATGCGCACCCGTTGGAATCCTGCATGGCGAGGCGGTGACTCCATGTTGAACCGCGGATGGCGCCGATTGACCCGTATCGCGGTGACCGGGTGCAGCGGGTTGTTCGGGTTGGGAACCTGGCTGGTCAGGATCAGACGCTGCTCAGTCGCACGATGCAGAAGAGTGCCACTGGTTCTCGGATCGCGCGCCCAATCGTAGCCCCGCGAGGAAAGGTACTGATCGCGAAACCATTTCAAGCCCACGAACTCCCGCGGGCGCTCGGCCTCCGAAAGCGCATCGAGGAGCTGGTCCATGGCCGTCTCACGGTCGAACTCGCTAGCACTGTCGCCCTTGGCCTCGGAGGCGTCTTGTCGGTGTGGGTCGAACTCGTCGTACGGGTGATCGGAAGGAACGAACTGGATCACCACCTCGCAAATTTCCGGGTCGAAATAGCTGGCGTCAGCGTCCCTGCGAACCTTCCTGCCTCCGTCCCGGCCGCGAATGCTCACGCGAGGCTCATGGCCGCCGAGCGGCAGATGCCTCAGCCCCTCCAATGCCGGCGGAAGGGCTGACGTCTTCAGGTTGGCGAGGCTTTGCTCGATATCGAATTGCAGGTCCCCAATTTGCATCCCATTCATCCTCCATCTCCAACATATAGATATTTACTAGATAATATCATGAAAATATCTTACCTGGCGGCGCAGTCAAGCCGGAAATGCGCCGTGCCCAGCGGACGGGCAACGAATGGCGCCGCTCTTGGGGCGCGGGTGACGAGGGGTGTCGTCTAAACTCGGGCGCTGCAGCGGGCAGGGGCCCCCTGCCCTACTCCGCGGCTTCGGCGATGTCGTCGGCCGTGCCGAAGTGCTTGAACATGCCGGTGAAACGCTTTCGCTCCGGCGGGCGGTAGGTCTTGCGCTTGCTGGTCTTGAGCCCGAGGCTCACCAGCAGCTCCGCTTGCTTGGTGGCGCAGACCACGCCGTCGAGCACCGGCACGCCGAGTTCGGCCTCAAGCTCGGCGGCGAAGCGCGCGAAGCCGGCGCAGCCCAAGCAGACCGCCTCGGCGTCATCCTCGGCCACCGAGCGGCGCACCTCGTCCCGGAGCTTCCCCATCGACCCTTCCGGGTCGCGCTCGATGTCCAGCACGTAGAGCGGCAGCGTGCGGATGGCGACGATGCGCTCCGCCATGCCGTAGCCCTGCACCATCTCTTCGAGCAGGGTGCGCACGCGGGGAATGACCGAGACGATGGAAAACCGCGCCGCAACCATCGAGGCGGTGTAGAACGACGCCTCGGCGATGCCGATCACCGGCTTCTCGGTCGCCTCGCGCGCGGCGTGAAGGCCGGGATCGCCGTAGCAGGCGATGACATAGGCGTCGATCCCTTCTCCCTCGCCCTTGCGCACCTCGTCGAGGACTCCGCAGGCCGCGACCTGCTCGTCGTAATAGCTCTCGATCGACTCCGGCCCGAACTCGGGGCTCACCGCCACGATCTCCGTGCCAGCAGCGGCCACCGAGCGCGCCGCCTCGCCGATCCCCTCGGTCATCTCCAGCGTGGTGTTGGGATTGATCACCTTGATCTTCATCGGTGGTTCTCCCCTTCATGTCCCTCGTGCGCATGCCGTCGGTATCAACGCAGCGCGGCGGCCCTCACCTGCGCCTCATCATTAGCCTTAACCTTTCCGCGCTCAACCTCATATCCCCGCCGCGATCAGCCGCGATCGGACATCGGCCGCGCGGACTTTGCGCCGCCCTCCGCCCACCGCATCGCAGCAAGAGTGGCCAGCCCCGAGACGGCGAAGGCGCCGATCAAGGTGTACATGGTTCCGTCGAAGCCCTGGCCGACCAGGCCCCCCAGCGGCACCGAGATGAATGTGGCAAGCGAAGCGATGACAGCCGCTCCTATACCCGCGATGTGGCCAAGAGGCTCCATGGCCAGCGCGTTCAGGTTCCCGAACAGCAGGCTGACGCTCACGAAGACGCTGAGGAGATAGCACATGAGGAGCCAGAACGGCGGAAGCCCATCAAAGGCGAAGGCGACCGGGCACGCGACAAGCGATATCAACGCGATGGCGGCCGCGGCGAGCTTGGAGAGTCGCCGCATGCCGTACTTCATCACGAGGCGACCGTTCACGATCGAGCCGGCCCCGAACGAGAGCGCGAGCACGCCGAAATAGAGAGGAAAGAGAGCGCCGGTCCCGTAGGAGTCCTGAAAGACCTGCTGGGCCGAGCCGAGATAGGCGACGAACGGCGCGAACACGAACCCCGTGGCGATCGTGTATCCGATGGCGGGTCGAATTCTCAGTATTTCGCCTACCGCCTGGCCGATGGCGCGCGGCGAGAAGGGCCGCCGCCGGTCGGTGGGCAGGGTTTCCGGCTGGCGCAGCGCAAACCATGCGAAGACGATCGCGGAGATGACGAGGAACGTGACGAAGATCGCGCGCCAGCCTCCCAGGATCAGGAGGCCCTGCCCAAGCGCCGGGGCGATCGTGGGGACCATGATGAACACGGCCATCGCGAACGACATGAGCCGGGCCATCATCCGTCCCTCGTACTGATCGCGCACGAGGGCCATGGTCACGATGCGGGGCCCCGCCACGCCGATGCCCTGCAGGACGCGGCCCGCGATCATCACCTCGAACGTGGGCGCGAAAATGCTCACGAGGCATCCGATCATGAACAGGACGAGGCCGGCATGGACGGCGGGTTTGCGCCCAATGCTGTCGGAGAGAGGGCCGAACAGCAGCTGGCCAATCCCAAGCCCCAGAAACAGGGACATGATGACTAACTGAACATCGTTCGGACGCGAGACGCCAAAATCGCTGCCGATCGCGGGCAGCGCCGGCAGCATCGCGTCGATCGCCAGCGCGACCAGCGACATGAGCAGGCCGACGAGGGGCACGAACTCGGCGGTGCGAAGGGCGTGGCCGCGCTCCGTCTGGCTCATTAATTCCCCTTGCGTGCCGCCGCGATGGTCTTTCCGCCCGTAGAGGCGCGTGGCGATCAGTCGGCGGGCTTAGCCAGATATTGTTGTCAGGGGATGGCTTGCCTGGCGCCGTTCGGATTACGGGGCAGGACTGCCGCGCCGGCCTTCGGTGGCTGCGGTGTCGAGTGCGCCGTCTTCGCTGACGACGACGCCATAGTCGCTCTCGGCGGTCTCGCGCGAGATGTAGCCGTCGCGCACATCCTCCGCCACGGCGTCCGCAGGACGCTCGGCGGCTGAGCCGTAGCCGCCGCCGCAGGTGCCGGTGAGCGTTAGGCTCTCGCCGGCCTTGACCGCGCGGTTCGGCATCATCGAGGGAAAATGAACATCCTCGCCGTCGGCGCGGTGGTAGATCAGCGCCGCCTCTTTTCCCTCGGCACCTCCCTCGAAGCCCCAGGGGCGGAAGGCGTGGCCGTCGCCCTCGACCGAGATGAAGCTGTCGGCCAAGAAAGAGACCTCGCGGACGGACCCGATGCCGCCCCGCCAACGCCCGGCGGCGGACGCATCGTCGCGCAGCTCGTAGCGGGCGATGCGGAGCGGCAGGTGGGACTCGATGTCCTCGATCGGGTTGTTGCGGGTGTTGGCGTAGAGGGTATCGACCGCGTCCATCGCATCCTTGCCGGCGCGCCCCCCGTAGCTGCCCTCGTGGATGTCCATGTGTACCCAGTGGCCGCCGTCCTTGAGGCCGGAGAACGCGATCACCTTGAGGTTGCCGACCCCGGCGGAGACCTTGTCGGGCACCGCCTGGGCGAGCGCCTTCATCAGCGTATCGGCGACGATGTTGCCGGAGACGAAGCGCGCGATGGTGGGCGCTGGGAAGGTGGGGTTGGCGATCGTGCCCTCCGGCGCCTCGATGGTGATGGGGCGGATCAGGCCCGAGTTCTGCGGAATCTCGCCGAAGCTCTCGCTGTCCAGCAGGATCGAGCGGACGGTGAGCCAGATCGCGCAGTCCACCGTGCCTTCGAGCGGCATGTTGATGGGCCGGTCGTCGCACTGCGCAGACGTGCCGGCGAGATCCACCACCAAGTCGCTGCCTTTGACGGTGACCGCAACGGCGACCTTGAAGTGGCGCCGGTCGGGGTCGTCGAGGAAGCCGTCCACGTAGCCCTCGGCTTGGTAGGTGCCGTCGGGCAGCGCCTCGATGGCCTGGCGCATGAGCCGCTCGGAATAGTCCATGAGCGCGTCGGCCGCCGCCTCCACCGTCGCCAGACTGTGGCGCTCGATCAGCGCGAGATAGCGCTCGGCGCCGATCCGGCTGGCGGCGACCTGCGCCTCCATGTCGCCCACCACCATGTCGGGCGCGCGGATGTTGTCGCGCATCATGTGCCAGAGCGCCTCGTTGACTACGCCCCGGTCGTAGGCCTTGAGAGCCTTGAACTGGAGCCCCTCGGCGTAGGCGTCCATCGCATCGACGATGCCGCAACTGCCGGGGCTGAGCGCGCCGATATCGAGGTGGTGCGCGGTGGTGACCGCGTATCCCACCAGCGCGCCGTCATGGAAGACCGGCACGATGAAGGCCACGTCCGGCCCGTGGCTCGCGCCGTGATAGGCGGAGTTGTGGATGATGACGTCGCCCTCGTGCAGCGTCTGGCCGCGCTCCTCAAGTATCTGGTTCATGCCCTTCACGTAGCCGGGAATGGGACCGGACTGGAGCGGCGTCGAGTGCTTCGATTCGCAGAGCTGGCGGCCGTGGCGGTCGATGATCGCAGCGCCGAAATCCTCGGACTCGCGGATGATCGAGGAGTAGGACATGCGCATGAGCTTCCAGCCCATCTCGACCGCGATGTTCTCCAACGCGCCCTGGATCACGCTGGCGGTGACGGCATCGATGGGGCGGATGTTGGGCGTATCAGTCATGTCTAGTCCTCCTCGCCCAGGCGCAAGATGAGGTTGGCGCTCGTGTCGACTCGCACCGACCAGTCGGGCGGCACCACGGTTGTGGCATCCGTTTGCAGGATGACCGCGGGGCCGGCGAACGGCTCGTCGACCGGCAGCGCCTCGCGCCTGTAGAACGCGGTGTCGTAGCCCTCGAGCGCGCCGTCCACGCGGAAGACCGAACGCGCGGTCTTGACCCGCGCCTCTTCCAGCGATCCGCCGGCGGGCGCAGGCGGTGCCGCGATCTTGGGCATGCGGCCGACGCCGGTGATGCGGATGTTCACGATCTCGATGGGGCTTTCGGTGAAGCAGTGGCCGTATTCCTGCTCGTGCAGGGCATGGAAGGCCTGCCAGACCTCCTCCAGCCCGGCCTCGTCCAGCTCATCCGCCGGGAAGGCCACGCGCAGCTCGTAGCCCTGGCCGACGTAGCGCAGGTCGCCGGCACGGCGCTCCTCCACCCGGTCGGCACCGAGGCCGGCGGCCTCGTACTGGGCCAGGAGGTCGCGGCTCAGACACGCGAAGTCGCCGTTGATCCGCCCGATATCGACCGCGCCCTTGACCTGAAAGGCGGTCATGATCTGGTCGTACTTGAGATCGGTGGTGAGCAGCCCCGCCGCGGACGTGATGCCGGGATGGGGCGGCACCACGACCTCGGGCACGTCGAGCATCGCCGCGACCTCGGCGCCGTGGAGCGGCCCCGCGCCGCCGAAGGCGACCAGCGAGAAGTCGCGCGGGTCGAGGCCCTTTTGCACCGTCTTGGAGCGGATGGCGTTCGCCATGTTGCTGTTGACGATGGTGAGCACGCCCTCGGCCGCCTCGTGCTTGTCAACGCCGAGGGTCTCGGCAAGCTCTGTGAGCGCCTGATCGGCGCGCTCGGGCGCGAGCGTCATCTCGCCGCCGAGGAAGTTGTCCGCATCCAGCCGGCCGAGCACGAGGTTGGCGTCGGTGACCGTGGGCGCGTCCCCGCCCCTGCCATAGCAGGCGGGGCCGGGCTCGGAGCCCGCGCTCTCCGGCCCCACCTTGAAGGCGCCGCCGGCATCGGTGCGGGCGATGCTGCCGCCGCCTGCGCCGATGGTGGTGATGTCGATCATCGGCACGAGCACCGGATAGCCGCCGATCCAGGTGTCGCGCGCGGTGGCCTCGTTGTAGCGGCCGTCGATCACGATGCCGATGTCGGCGCTGGTGCCGCCCACGTCGAAGGTGATGAGGCGGCGCCGGCCGGAATGCTCTGCCGCCCAGGCACCGCCCAGCACGCCGGCCGCCGGCCCCGACATCAGGGTGATGACCGGCACGTCCGCCACCATCGCCGCGGTCGCGACGCCGCCGTTGGACCCCATGATGTGGAGGTCGCCCGCGATGCCGCCCTGCTTCAGCCGGTCCTCGAAGCGGCGCACGTAGTTGCGCACCTTGGGGCCGATGAAGGCGTTCATCGCCGCCGTGGTGAAGCGCTCGAACTCGCGGAACTGGGGCGCGACCCGGGCCGAGGTGGTGACGAAGGCCTCAGGCCATTCCTCCAACACGATGGCCCGCGCGCGCTCCTCATGCGTGGGGTCGATGTAGGCGAAGAGGAAGCAGATGGCGACGGCCTCTACGCCCTTGTCGCGCAGCGTCCGCGCGGCCTGGCGCACGCCCTCTTCGTCGAGCGGCTCCAGCACGTCGCCCTGCGGCGGCACCCGCCGCTCCTTCACCGTGAGGCGGTGCCGGCGGCGCACCAGCGGGCGCGCCTGCCACGGGATGTCCTGCATGATCGAGTAGTTCTGGGGCCGCTGGTGACGGCCGATATGGATGATGTCGCGGTAGCCGGCGGAGGTGATCATGCCGGTCTCGGCGCCGTCGTATTGGAGCACCGCGTTGGTCGAGATCGTGGTGCCGTGGAAGACGTGGGCGATGGCGTCGGGCGCCGTGCCGCTCCGCTCGCAGAGTGCCGCGATGCCCGCGGCGGCCCCCTCCGACGGGTCGTCCGGCGTGGTGGGCACCTTGTGGATCGCGCTCTCGCGCGTCTCGCCGTCGGTAATGATGAGGTCGGTGAAGGTGCCGCCCACGTCCACCCCGATGCGGAATCGGCCTTGCGCTACGGCGTTTTTTGTCTTTTTATCAATATCTTGCGGCACGATCCCGACCCGATCCAAAGACGGTCCCATCGGGCCGGTGTAAGCGTACTGTAAGCGGATTCACTCCAACTTCAGTCCATCGGGGTCCAGGGGTGCAAGAGGGCGGCGGGCGACGGCCCCTCCGGCCCGGCCCCGGAAGTCCCCGCCGCCGACCGCGATTCCCGGCGCACTCTATCAGCCGGTTTGCCAACCGTCACCGGGCATGACGCCCGGCGCTGCCGTCGGTGGCCGCGCCCGCCATGCCGCCTCGTATTCCGGGACGCGGCGCAGGAAGAGCCATGCCCGGCTCCCGTCGCCCGTCTCCACGGCATCGCGCATCGGACTCGCGTCGTTCACCATCTGGCACGGACTTCGACCCCGACGCTATGCTCGGGCTCGGCCGTGTCGCTCTCCCGGCGGGTGGCCTTGAGACCGAGCGACAGGTCGGGCGCGTTGGCCGCTTCCGGCGCTAGCCGCCAGCCGATCGTGTAGTCGCGCGTGCCGGTCGCGAGCCCCAGCCCGGCATGCGGGCTGCCGGTCCAGCGCCCGCCGAAGGCCGGCAGGCCGTATGCGGCCTCCATGGCCCAGCGGGAGGTCGGCTCGCCATTGCCCGTCCGGTCCTCCAGCGGGTCCGGCGCGAACAGCGCGTCGAGGCCGCCCTCGGCCCGCCCGCCCCAGTCCTGGGTGAGCGTCAGCGACGGACCCCGCTTCGTCGCCGGGGCCGGGTCCCAGGCGAGCGAAGCCGCGAAGCCATGGTCCTCCAGGTCGTCGTTGCCGTGCGCGATCAGCGTGCGGCCCGAGAGATCGAGCGAGAGCCCGAGCGCCGGGTCGACCCAGGCGATGCCGCCGCCGAGCTCGACCCCGAACCCGGTCTCGGCGTCGCCCCCGTCATGGCGCGCGCCCACCTCCAGCTTCGGCGTCAGGCTGCCGCCCTCTTCGAGGGCGACGCGGTAGCTTCCCTCCAGCCCGAGCCTGAGCCGGGTCACGTCGGACTCCGACGCCGCAAGGTCCCGTGTCTTCTCCGAGGCCGTGCGCGCCCACATGGCGTCCGAGGTCACCGCGAGGGCAAGGCCGGAGCCTTCCATGGGCAGCGCGATCACGTCGCCCCGCAGGCCGGCCGCCGCCATGGTCCAGTCGATGTCCGCGCCGAGGCGCTCGCCCATGCCCGTCTTCAGCGTCACCTCGCCGGCGCCGTAGCCGAGCGCGCCCCAGAGCTTGAGGCGCTCCGAGGCCCGCCACGACGCATAGGGCACCGCCGCCGTCAGCGACGCCTCCAGCGTGCCGTCGCCGGCGCGCACCGCGCCGTCGCACCGGTCCGCGTCCGTACCGGGACAGGGATCCCGATCGCCGGTGGCGGCATAGCTGCCCTCGGACGAACTCAGGGTCAGCGCAAGCCCCACCAGCCAGGGCCCGCGCGCATAGTCCGCGCCCAGCATGCCGGTGGTCACCGTGCCGTCGAGGGCGATGTCGGTGCCGGCGCCCCGCTCGACGCCGTCGAAGCTCGACTGCGCCGCCCGGCCCCAGAAGGCCATGGTGCCGCCCGCGCCGTCCGTCTCGCCGGTCAGCGTGAAGCTCGACCCGAGCAGCGCCTCGCTCGCGGTCATCGTGCGCGATTGCGCCTGCGCCGCGCCGGGGCCCGGCGCGGCGCCATGACCGAACGGATCGAACGGGCCGTCGCCGAAGCGGCGCGCCACGTCGGCGAGCGCGAGCGCCGCCGTGCCGGGCGTTCCGCCCGCCGCCTGGCCGGAAGCCGCCGGGTCGAGCGCCTGTCCCGAGCCTGTCGAGGGGCTCAGCGCCTGCCCGGCGAGCGTGCCCTGCATCCCCGGCTTGCGCGGGGCGGCGATGCGGTCCGCGACGCCCTCGAGCGCCTGCTCCGCCACCGTGCGCCCGAAGCGCGCGAGCCAGGCCGCGGGCAGCGGGTCGTCGTTCGTGATCGTCCCCGTCGCGAGGCCGTCGGCTATCACCGCCCCCACAGGGTCGGAGAGCTCCACCTCGAACGTCTCGTCGCCCTCGTCGTGGGCGTCGTCGACGGTGTAGATCAGGATCTCGCGCACGGTCTCGCGCGGGGCGAAGCGCAGGATGCCGTTGGCGCTCGTGTAGTCGAGGGTGTAGCGGGCGCTGCCGGTCTCCCACTTGTTGGCGTCGTACTCGAACCTCGTCGCCCACTTCACCTCGACGGTGTGGGCCGCCGCCTTCGAGAGCGTCACCCGGAAGAACATCGGGTCGCCCTCTTCGGCTTGCGCGTCGTGGATGGTGACCCCGGGCAGCCCGTCGTCGTCGGAGACCGTCGCCTGCGCGCTGTCGCGCGGCGCATCGGCGACGGTGTAGCCCGGCGCGTGCGCCACCGTCGCCGTCACCGTCGCGAACGCCGGGTCCTCCTCGTCGGTGTCCTGGACGGTCGCGACACTCAGCGTCGCCGTGCGCGCGTTCGCCGCAATCGTCACCGTCTTGTTCCCCGTTCCGCCGGGGACGACGAAGGCGCTGCCCGCGCTCTCGGCGACGCCGACGGTGACGGCGAGCTCGGCCGCGGGCGCGGGGTCGGCGCGCACCGTGAAGACGAGCGCGTCGCCCTCGAACGCGGTCGCGCCGGGGCTTTGCGCGCTCGCGATGCTCACCACCGGCATGCCCGCCCCGTCGTCGTCGCGGACCTCGACGCTCGCGGTGTGGTCCGGCGCGGCCGCCACGACGTAGCCGGTCCCCGCCTCCACGGTGAGCGTCACCGCGCCGTGCGCCTCGTTGACCGTGTCGTCCTCGGTCGCGAGCGAGACGCTCTGCGACGCCCGGGTGGGGCTGAGGTGCACCGCAGGCAGCGTGGCGCCCGGGGCGAGGAACGCGCCGGTCTCGCCGAGCGCGAGCGCGATGCGAAGCGTGCGGGGCGGCGCAGGCGTCGCCGTCACCGTGAAGGTCGCGGCCCCGCCCTCATCCACCGCCGCGCCCGCGGCGACCGAGACCACGACGGGCACCTCGTCGTCGTCCACCGTGACCGCCACCGCCGGCGCGGTCACGTCCGCGTACGCGCCCGTGCCCTCGACCGCGTGCGCGATGTCGACGCGCTCGTCGCTCGCATCGAAGTCGGAGAGCGCGGTCACCGTCACCGTCTGCGCGGCGCTCCAGGTCGCGTCGGTGAAGGTCAGCGTCGCGCGCGCCCCCGGGGAGCCGCCGGCGGCGTGCACCCGCACCGCGCCCGCATCGGGGCTCGCCGCGGTGACGGTCACCGTCTCGCCCGGGGCGGGCGCGAGGGTGAGCGCCACGGTGTAGGTGCCGGTCGTCCCCTCGTCGAGGGCGAGGGTTTGCGCGGAGAGCGCGACCCCAGCCTCGAGGCGCGGGCCGTTCTTCAGCGCCAGCGTCCCGAGCGCCGCCTCCCCCAAGACACCCGGAAGCTCCATCTCGAACACCACCGTCTCGTCGCCCTCGGTGTCGTCGGTGTCGGCGCGCGTCTTGATGCGGAACGTCACCGCCCCGCCCGAGGGGGTGAGGGTGTCGGTCGCGCCGAGCACCGTGTCCTCGGGGTCGCCGGGGCGAAGCAGGCGGTAGTCCTCGCCCGCGTCCCACGTCCCGTCGACGTCGCGGGTCGCGGTGCTCGAGGTGGCGGCCAGGAGCGTCACGCTCGCATGCGCGGGGTCGATTCCCGAGACGGTGTAGGTCAGCGTCTCGCCCTCGTGGATGCCGGCGTCGAGCGCGGGCGAGACCGAGGCCTCGTCGTCGACGATGGTGACGGTCGAGCGGTGCGCGGCGGCGAGCGCCAGGTCGTCGGGGAGGCCGAGGGCGAGAATCGTCGCCTGGAAGGTCTCGTAGCCCTCGAACTTCTCGTCCTCGACGGTCGAGACGGTGAACGCCTGCTCCACCGTCCCCGCCGGGACGGCAATCGAGCGCGGGGTCGAGTCGAAGTCGACGCCCGAGCCGGTCGCCCCGAGACCGGTCAGCAGGACCCGCACGGTCACGTCGCTCCCTAGCGCGCGCGTGAACGTGAGCGTGAGCGTCGCGTCGTCGCCCTCGTCCACCGCGTGGGCGTCCTGCTTGAAGCCGACCTCGGCCGCGTCGTCCTCGGTCACGTCGACGTGGAGCGTCCGGCTCGCAAGCCCCGCATAGGGCGCGCTCGTGCCCGCCTGCACGCTCGCGGCGTGGGCGAGCGCCACGTCCGCCTCGTGGGCGGAGTCGGCGTCGTGCACGCCGGCGACGGTCACCGTCTGGGCGGTGCTCCAGGTGCCGGCGGCGCCGCCGGTGAAGTCGAGCCAGTCCTGCGTGCCGTTCACACCCGACTGGGTGTCGCTCACCGTCACCGCGCCGGTGTCCGCGGAGGTGACGCTCACCCGCACCGTGGCGCCGTCGCCGGGGTCGGAGGCGAGCTTGAGCTCGTAGCTCGCCGTCGCGCCCTCGACCACGGCCACGTCCGTATCGGGCAGCACAATACCCGGCTCCGGGCCCGCGTCGTCGTCGGTAATGGTGAACGCGACGCTGCCTGCGCCCGCCGCACCCCCGCCGAGGCCGGTGCCCGAGCTCGCGTCGAGCGCACCGAGCGCCACCGTCACCGTCTCGCCCGCGCCCTCGTTGATGGCGTCGCCGGCGGCGGCGAGCGTCACCGTCGCGGTGCGCCCGCCGGCGCTGAACTCGATGCGCGGCGCCTCGCCCGCAAGGTCGCGGCAGGCCGCGCCGGTGTCGTTGCCGCAGCTCAGCGTGTAGTCGAGGCCCCGCACCGCCTCGCCTGCGAACACGAGCGGCACCGCGAGCGTCTCCGGTGCGACCAGCGCCCGGGCGAGGCGCACCGTCAGCGTCTTCGTCCCCCCGGTCTCGGGGATTGCGTCCGCGGAGCCCGCAAGCGTCACCCGGGTCGGGTCGTCGTCGGCCACCGCCACGGTGGCGGCGGCAGCGCTTGCGTGCACCGCGTAGCCCGTGCCGGGGCGCACCGTCGCGGTGAAGCTGCCGTCCGGCTCGTCGATGGCGTCGTCGGCAATCGCGACGTCGAGCAGCGCCGAGCCCGACGCGTCCATCGTCACGGTGCGCGTGCCGGTCTCGCCCGGGCCGGCATAGCCGCCGCTCTGCGTCACCGCGACCGTCACCGCGACGCTGCCCGCGGGCCGCGGGCGCGCGGTGAGGAGGAAGCGCGCCGGCGCGCCGCCCTCGGCGCCCGGCGTGCCCGCGACCGAGACCACGGGCGCGGGCGGCGGCGCGTCGTCGTCGGCAAGGGTGAGCGTGTGCACGCCCGGGGCGCCCACCGTGTAGCCCGCGCCGGCGGCGAGCGTCAGGACGAGCGTCTCGTCGGACTCCTGCGCGGTGTCGTCGAGCACCGCCACCTCGATGTCGACGCCGGTCGCGTGCGCGGGCACCGCGACGATGCCAGAGCCCGCGATGGTGAAGTCCGCGCCCGCCGTCGCGGTGCCGCCCACGGTGTAGGCGAGCGCGAGCGGCGAGGTCGGCGGCGGTACGAGGTGCACCGTCACGGTGCGGGTGCCCGCGGCCTCGCCCGCGTCCGATTCGCCCGCGGCGAACGCCGCCTCGGGCACGCTCGGCGGCGCGCTCTCGGAGACGGTGACGGTCGCCTCGGGCGGGGTGGCGGCGCCCGCCGCGGCAAGGCCCATCCCCGCCGGGAGGCCCGCGGCCGGTATCCGCAGCGAGAACGTCTCCGCGCCCTCGGCGGTGGAATCCGCGACCGTCGCCACGTCGAACGCCGCGCGTTTGGCGCCCGCGGGGAAGGTCACCGAGTACGGACCGGCCGCGTAGTCGCCGGGCGCGGTGGCGGTGCCCGCGGCGTCCTCGACGCCGACCGTGACATCGGCGGCGAACGCCTTGGAGAGCACCAGCACCGGGCGCGCCGCATCGCCCTCGCGCACCGCGAGCGCGCCGCGCGCGAACCCCACCGTCGCGGTGTCGTCGTCGAAGAGGGTGACCGTCGCCCGGACGTTGCCGCCCGGCTTCGCCGTCACGTTCGCCGGCAGCGAGGCCGTGTCGATGGCCACCGTGAAGGTCTCGTCGCCCTCCACCAGGGCGTCGTTGGGGAGGGTCATCGGGACGTTCGTGGTCGTGGCGCCCCCCGCCGGGAAGGTCGCGGTGCGCGTGGCCGCGCTCAGGAAATCCTCCCCGCGCACCGCCGTGCCGGAGGTCACCGTCACCCGCACCGCGACGTCGCGGCGCGGCACCTCCGAGAGCCGCAGCACCGGCTCGGCGGGACCGTTGTGCTCGTAGACGCCGAACGCATCGCTGGCGAACTCGACGGTGAGCGACTGCGGGGCGTCGTTGTCGAGCAGCGTGATGCGCCCGTCGCCGAACCGGGTGTGCGTGACCGCGGCGCCGGTGCTCGACGAGGCCGCTCCGAAGCCGAGCGTCACCACCTCGTCGTCGGCGTCGTCGTCCTCGAGGGCGAAGAGGTTCACGAACCCGGTGGCGCCCCGATTCGCCGGACCGGTGAGCGTCAGCGTGCCCGCGGCGAGCACCATCGAGCCGAACCCGTGGACACCGGGCGCGAGCGTGAAGTCCGTACCGAGCGTCCCGCCCTCGAACACGAGCGGCACCGTCACCGCCTCGCCCGCGGCGAGCGCCCGTCGCGGCGTCAGCCAGAGCTGCCGGAGGGCGGTGGTGCTGCCCTCCGCGGCGGTGGCAGGCAAAACGCCATAGCGCAGCTCGAGGTCGCCGTCGTTGTCGAGCAGCGTCATCCGCCCGTCGCCCTGCCGGCTCGCGGCGACCGCGGCGCCGGTGCTCGACGCCACCGTCCCGACGCCGAGCGTCACCGTCTCGTCGCCGGCGTCGTCGTCCTCGGCGGCGAAGAGGCGGACGTACACGGCGGCGTCCGCCCGCGCCGGGCCGGTGAGCGTCACCGTGCCCGCGGCAAGCGTCGCCGCGGCGAACCTTGCCGCGGAGGCCGCCTCGAGGGCGAGCGTGAAGTCCGTGCCCAAGGTTCCGCCGGTGAAGGTGAGCGGGACGGTCAGCGTCTCGCCCGCGCCGAGCGCCCACTGCGGCCGCACGAAGAGCCGCGCGTGGCTCGTCGGCTCGCCCTCCGTGGCGCTCCAATCGCGAACGCCGTAGGTGAGCCCCAGGTCGTCGTCGGCGATGGTGACCGTCACGTGGCCGGGCGTGCCCGCGGCGACCCCTTCGGGGAGCGCCGCGCCGAGCGCGAGCACCACCGTCTCCGGCGCCTCGACCGCGTCGTCGTCGGTCGCGGCGAGGTCCGTCGTGCCGGCGGTGGCGCCGTCGGCGATGGCGATGCTCGACGCCACCGTGTAGTCGCCGGGCGCCGCGGTGGTGCCGGCGGCGCGCACCGCAAGCGGTATCGCGAGCGCGCCGCCCGTGGCGTTGGCGTGGTCGAGGGTCGCGGTCACCGTGACCGTCCCGCCCTCGGCCACCGCGCCGGCGTCCGAGACCGAGAGGCGCACCGGGTTCGGCGGCGTGCCCGCGTCGTCGTCGGCGATGGTGAGGATGTGGACGGTGGTGGCGCCGAGGGCGATGCGTCTGCCGCCGTCGGTCAGGGTGAGCACGACCGTCTCCGCGTACTCGGGCACGGCGTCGTCGACCACCGCGACCTCGATGTCGACGCTCGTCGCGTCGATGGGCACCGAGAGGCTGCCCGAGCCCGCGATGGTGAAGTCCTCGCCCGCCCTCGCCGTGCCACCCACGGTGTAGCGGAGGGAGGTAAATGACGCCGCCGGCGGCGTGAAGTTCACCGTCACGGTGTGGGCGCCCGCGCCCTCGCTCGCGCTCGAGGCGGCCGCGGCGAACGACGCCGTCGTGTCGTCGTTGAGGATGGTAACCGTCGCCTCGGCATTGCCGCCCGGCTTCGCGGTCACCCCCGCCGGCAGCGAGTCCGTGTCGATGGCCACCATGAAGGTCTCGTCGCCCTCCACCTCGTTGTCTATGAGGATTTTCACCTGGAGGCCCGAGACCTCCTTGCCCGCCGGGAAGGTCACGGTGCGCGTGGCCGCGCTCTCGTAGTCCGCCCCGCGCACCGCCGTGCCGTCGGTGAGCGTCACCTTGACCGCGACGTCCCGGCGCGCCACCTCCGAGAGCCGCAGTATCGGCTCGAGGAGACCGATGTCCTCGAAGATGGTGAGCGCATCGCGGGTGAACTCGACGGTGAGCGACTGCGGGACGTCGTTGTCGAGCAGCTTTATCCGGTCGCTGGTGAACCGCATGAGCCCGACGTCGCCCCCGGCGCTCGTCGACATCGCCCCGAAGCCGAGCGTCACCACCTCGTCGTCGGCGTCGTCGTCCTCGGCGGCGAAGAGGTTCACGTTCAGCAATCTGCCCCTATCCGCCGGACCGGTGAGCGTCACCGTGCCCGCGGCGAGCGACGCCGACCCGAACGCTTGGGCGGAGGCGGCATCGAGCGCGAGCGTGAAGTCCGTGCCGAGGGTCCCGCCGGTGAACGCGAGCGGGACCGTCACCGTCTCGCCCGCGGCGAGCGCCCGTTGCGGGCGCAGGTAGAACCGTGCGGCCCCGAGCGTGCTGCCCTCGCCCGCCGTTGCCGGGAATATGCCGTGCGACAGCTCGAGGTCCCCGTCGTCGGCCACCGCGACCGCGGCCGAGGCGGGGGTGCCCACCGTGTAGCCCGCGCCCGGCTCCACCGTCGCCGTGACCGCCGTGCCGGGCTCGTGCGTCGTGTCGTCGTCGGTCGCGACCTCGAGCACCGCCTCGGTCTCGCCCGCGGGGACGGTGAAGCTCTGCACCCCCTCGTCGTCCCCGGCCACGAAGTCGCCGTCCCCGTCCTCGGCGATGCGCACCGCCACGTCGAAGTCCGCGACCTGCGCCTCGCTCAAGCGCACCGTGAAGCGCGCCGGCGCCCCCTCGGTCACCGCCGCCTCGACCGCCTCGACGGTCACCGCCGGCGGCCCGTTGCCGATGACGAAGGTCACCTCCGACGGCGTGCCGGGCGCGTAGCCCTGCGCGTCGGCAAGGGTGAGCACCGCGCGCTCGTCGCCCTCGGGCGCCGTGTCGGCAAGCGCGAAGAGGCGAAGCCGCGTCGGCAGCTCGAACACGGAGAAGATGCTGCGCCGCAGATTGCGGCTCAACTGGTGCCACTGCCCGTCGATGCGTATCTCGAGCCGGTAGTCCGTCCCGTTCTTCGCCTCGCCGCCGAGCGCGAGCTGGACGTAGTACTCCGCGCCCGGCGTGGCACCCGTGCCGTCGATGACGAAGTGCGCCGGCGCGTCGCCCTCGACGAGCGCCGTCACCGCGCCCGGCGCGGGCGCAAGCGTGAGCGTCGCCTCCGTCCCGTCGTCGTTGCCGATGACGTGGGTCGCGACCGAGGTGCCGAGCAGCACGCCGTCGGGCGCGGCCTTCATCTCGAGCGTCGCCACCACCGTCTCGTCGGGCTCGGCGAAGGTGTCGCCCAGGACCTTGATGCCGACGGCCTGCCCCGAGGCGGTCGCGCCCGCAGCGAGCGTGAGGTCCTCGAGGCACTCGGCCGCCACCCCCGCGCCGTCGCGCTGCACCCGGTAGTCGACCAGCTCCTGCGAGCGGTGCGCGTCAGCGGCGGACTTCGCCGTGCCCGAGAAGCACACCTCGTAGCGCACCGCGCCCGCCACCGCCCGGGTGAGCCCCACGGTGAACAGCCGCGTGGACGCGAGCCCATCGCCCTCGTCGGCGTCCGCAGGGGCGGCGATGGACAGCGTCGGCGTCTCGTCGTTGTCGAGGATGGTCACCGTCGCCTGGAGGTGGCCCCCCGGCTTCGCCGTCACCCCGGTCGGCAGCGAGGCGGTGTCGATGGCAATCGTGAAGGTCTCGTCGCCCTCCGTCAGGTCGTCGTCAATCATGGGGATGGAGACGGTGCCGGTCGTTCCGCCCGCGAACACGGTCAGCGTGCGCGCGGCGGCGCTCTCGAAGTCCACCCCGCGCGTCGCCGTGCCGGAGGTCACCGTCACCGGGATGTCGATGTCGGTGCGCGCCGTCTCGGACAGGCGCGCCACCGGCTGCACCGTCCGGTCCTCGTTCACGCTGAACCCGGACTGGGTGAACTCCACGGTCAGGCTCTGGGACACGTCGTTGTCCAGCATCGTCAACTGTCCATTGCCCCGGCGGGTGGCGACCAGGGCGCCGCCGCCCGCCGTCGCGCCGCTGCCCACGCTCACCGTCACCGTGTCGTCGGTCGTGTCCGTGTCCTCGCTGGCAAGGAGCAGCACAACGAAGGTGGCGGCACTGCTCGTCGGACCCGTGACACTCACCACCCCCGTCGTGGCGTCCACCGACGCCGAGGCAAAGTCGTGATCCCCCACCGCCAGCGTGAAGTCCGTGCCCAGGGTGCCGTCTGCGAACGACAGCGGTATCGTCATCGTCTCGCCCGACGCCAACTGCGGGGTGGGTTGCTGGAAATTGATGATTCCATTGCCCCGGCCAATCACGGTACTCGTGCTGCCCTCCACAGGCGTGCCCCGGACCCGATAGCTAATCGAGTGGTCGTTGTCCGCGATGGTCATGGTGTGGGTGGCGGCATCCTTGTCCGGGCGGTAGCCCGAGCCCGCCGGTATCGTGATGGCCGCGGTCTCCTCGCCCTCCACGGTGTCGTCGTCGGCGACGAGTATCGGGACCGCCACCGAGGCGCCGTCGGCCGACAAGGTCACCGAGGCCGGGAGGGTGTAGTCGGTACCCTGGGTCGCCGCGCCGCTCGTCCCAAACGTCACCGACACCGGGTAGTCGCCGGTCTCCCCGCCCGAGGCGGTGACGGAGAAGGCCACCTTCGAGGCGTCGCCCTCGGTGAAATCGCTCGTCGCCGCGGAGACGCCGATGACCGGCAGGTTCTCCTGCACCGTTACCGCGAGGCTGCCGGTGACTCCGTTGAATTTGGAGACTCCGCTCGACGCGGCGTGGTCGAGCGTCGCGGCATCGTCGGTCCGGTCGGTGTCCGCGGCCGCGCTCACCGTCACGGTCTGCGCCTGGTTCCAGTTCGAGTGCCCGAAGGTCAGGCTCGTCTTGTCCAGCGTCAGGTCCGTGTCCGCCTGCCCGGAGATGGCCACCGTGATTGAGGCGCTTGCGTGATGGGGCCGGTGCGACAGCGCCACCTCGTAGCTCGCCGAGCCGCCCTCGGCCACCGTCAGCGCCTTCGGCGTGAACACCAGGGCGGGCACCGCGTTGTCGGTGATGACGATGTCTGTAGTCCCCTGCGTGCCCACCGTCACCCCGGAGGGCAGGGAGCCCGAATCGATATGGGCCCGGGCTGACTCTTTGATTTCTATGAACTGGTCGTCCTCGGTCCCGACCGTCACCGTCGCGCTCGTCGCGTTCGCCGGGATGGTCACCGTCTGCGCACTTTCGTCGTAGTCTTTGGGCGATGTGGTCAGGTCCACAAACGTCACCCGGACCTCCGTCGCCACCGTGCGGGCGGGCGAGAGCTGCAGCGTCAGCGTTGCGTCCTCGCCCTCGTCTACAACGTAGCTCGACTGCGCGAAGCTCACCGTCGACTGCGCCTGCGCCCCGGCGGCAAGGCCGGCGGCGAGCGGCAGGGCGAGCAGCGCCGCAAGCAGGCCGCGCCACACACGGCGCGGGCCACGCCGGGCGGGGGAGGAGGAAGAGGCGGAGCGTTCGGAGGAGGTGCGGGCCGGGCGGGACGCGGCGTGCCCGGCGGCGGAAGACTCAGGCGGGGACGCCCCGCGGCGTAGGGGACGCCAGGGCAACAGCCGCCGCCCCGACGGCGCGCTCATGGCCGGTGCGCGGACGCAAGGCGAAGCGGCTCGGCTCGGCTCGGCTCGGCTCGGCTCGGCTCGGCTCGGCTCGGCTCGGCTCGGCTCGGCTCGGCTCGGCTCGGCTCGGCTCGGCTCGGCTCGGCTCGGCAAGATTGTAACGAGAGCCGCTTCGGGGTTTGTCAACCCCCTTGCACGGATTATTTCGCCGCGCCTGTCAGGCCCGGCCCCACGGCCCGCGATGTTCGCGCCTGAGCGTGCGCACGCTATTTGAGGACGCTCCGATCACGCTATTTGATGGACTCTGAAGCTCGCGCCGGTGGGGTGTCGCGAGGCCGTCAGCGCGTCAAGCCGCTGCGCGGCTCCTTCGCTTCGCTACGGCCCTTCGGGTGACCCGCTGCCGTCCACGCGACGAAGTGCTGCCATGGCCGTAAGGCAAGCTTTCGGCCATGGGCCGACTGCTTGACGCAGGGTTGCGATGGGGGATAGGCGCCGCCGTTCCCGTTCCCGTTCCCTCGAACCCTTAAGGGTTGGCCGGAACGGGACCGGGAACGCGTCGTGCTTCGCCTAGCCGTTGGCGCTGGCGGTCTGCATGGCGGCGTCATTCGACACGCCGCCAAGGTAGCGGTAGCGACCTCCCGGACCGCGCTCGATACGTCCTTCGCGCACGAGCTCGTGCAGCGCCGCGGTGACGGTTGAGTTGCGGGCTGCGGCCCGTTCCCGGATCTGGGACTGGGAGAGCGGCTCATCGGCGTCCGCGAGGGCCTGCACGATGCGCTGTTCGGGGGTTTCCGGCTTTGGCGGGGCCTGGTTCGGCACCGCCCGCCGGAGGCGCAGGGCGGGTCCCGGACCGTCATCGGCGAGCTCGATCTCGATGTCGTTGAGGCCGGGAGCGGCGCGGTGCTCGACGGTCATGACGATCTGCTTGTCGCGGCGGCGCAGGTAGAGGTTGGAGTCTCCCCAGGCGTGCAGCTCACTGCTCCCGCGCAGGGCCTGGCCCGGCCGCGTAGCGCCGCTCTTGCGAGCGTGGTGGACGAGCAGCACGGCGGTCTCGAACCGGCGCTGGAGGTCGCGCAGGAAGCCGAGGATGGGAGCGATCTCGGCGACGGTGTTCTCGTCGACGCCGTGGAGGCGGACCAGGGGGTCGAGGACCACCAGGCGCGGCTTGAGCTGTTGCACGGTCTCCTGGAGACGCTGGCGGTCGGCACGATGGTCGAGGCGCAGCGTGGGGACGTCGATCACGGCGATGTCGAGCTTGTCGAAGGGCGTGTCGGCGGCCCCGGCGATGCCCTCCAGACGGCTGCGCACGATGTGGCCGGCGTCCTCGGCGGCGTACATCAGGACCCGGCCGGTCTGGGCGGCCGCGAAGTGGCGCAGGCAGGGGACGCCGGCGGCGACCGCGACGGCCACATCGAGAGCGAGGAAGGATTTGCCGCATTTGGGCTCGCCGCCGATGATGCCGACCGCCTGCTTGGCCCAGAGCTCGTCGACCAGCCAGTGCTGCTGCCGCGGCCGGTCCTCCAGGGCCGCCGGGTGGCGGGTGGGGAAGCCGCTCACCGCCGCGCCCCCTGGGCGCGCGGCACGGGCTCGCCCCAGATCTCCATGAAGAGCTTTTCGTCGAGGATCTCGCGGTCCTGCTCGGCGGCGGCGACGAGCAGGCTGTCGGCCATGATGCAGAGCGACCTGGGGTTGCCCGCGGCGTGGGCGCAGAGCGCGTCCTTGAGGCCCGCCGTCATCAGCGCCGGATTGCCGGCCTGTTCGAGCAGATGGTCGAGCAGCGTCTCGAGCTCGCGGGGCTCGGCGGCCGACATGACGAGGCGCTGGCGGATGCGCGAGGCGATCGGCTGCAGCTCCTCGCTGCGCAGCTTGGCGAGGAGCCGGTTGTCGCCGGCCAGGACGATCGAGAGGATGGCGCGGGAGTCGAACTCGGTGGAGGCGAGCAGGCGCAGCTCGGTCAGGACGGCGTGCAGCACCTCCTGCGCCTCGTCGATCAGCAGGACCGGGCGCAGCCGGGTGTCCTCGACGTGGGCGCGCCAGCGCTCGCGCAGGCCCTTGAAGCCGATCCAGCGGTTGTTGTGGATCAGCTCGATGCCGAAGAGGTCGCCCATCTCGCGGTAGAAGTCGCCGATGGTGGACGACGGATGGGTGAGGACCGCGATGTGCACGGCGTCGTTGCGTTCGAGGCGCTTGGCGAGCAGGCGCAGGGCGACGCTCTTTCCGGTGCCGGGATCGCCGGAGATCATGGCGAAGCCGCCCTCGCGCACGAGGTGGCGTTCGACCCTGAGGCAGAAGCTGTCGACGGCCGGAGTGGTCATGAGACCCTCGACCGGCAGGTCGGTCGCGAAGGGATTCCACTTGAGGCCGTAGAGGGTGAGGTGCTGGCGGTTCATGACGGGTCTCCCTGTTCGTCGTCCTTGTCGCGGTCGCGCGGTTCGGCATGGGGCAGCCAGAGCGGCGGCAGTCCGGAGGCGGCCTGGTCGTCGAGGATCCGGTTGAGCAGCGGCGCCGGTCCCAGTTCCGTGGCGGCGGCGCCCCCGCCGCGATCGCCGTCGGCGGGTCCGCTGGGAAGGCGCACCCCGCCGGCATTGCCGCGCTTGTCGAGCGGGTAGAGCGTGCACAGGCGCTCGCCGGTGCGGCCGTCGACCAGGTCGACGCTGGAGAGGTCCCAGCGCGCGACGCGGATGAACAGCGTTGCCAGGTGCCGCCACGGCGCCGGCACCTGGTAGCGCACGCCCTCGACCGAGACGGTTCCGTCCGAGCGCCTGAGCGTGCGCTTCACGGTGATGCGGAAGGCCGCCCTGAGGACGTCCGTTTCCGGGCAGGGCCTGGAGGCGTCGTCGCTGTCGAGGAAGCGCTTCAGCGGCGTCGTGCCGAGCTCGCGATGCACCCGGCGGTGGTAGTCGCGCTCGAGCCAGGCGAGGGTGGCGTCGTTGAGCTTCTCAAGGGTGAGCGCCTCGACGCCGTCGAGCATGGCCATCAGGCGGCCCTCGACGGCGGCCCACCAGACCTCGCACTTGCCGTTCATGTGGGGAGCCCCGGCCATGGTCCTGGAATGAAGGATGCCGAGCCGGTGCAGCCCCTCCTCGACCTCGCCCGCCGTCATCGGCGCACCGTTGTCGGTGAGCAGGGACCTCGGCAGGCCCCGCTTCATGAAGGCCTGGCAGATTCCGTGGACGAAGACCTCGGCGGTCTCGGCAAGATACCACTGGAGGTGGCAGCCCAGACGCGAGTGGTCGTCGAGGAAGCCGAGCAGGATCGGCGTCTTCCATTCGCCGGTGGCCGTGAGCACCCGGCGCTTGCCGTGATGCATGTCGGCGTGCCAGAGAGCGTGGCTGCGCTCGACCTCGTAGCTCAGCACCTCGCGCGCCTCGGCCGGCGCCTTGTCCTCTCTCTCGAACCACTTGCGCCGGCGCCGGCGCACCAGCCCGCGGGCGCGCATCACCCGGGTCAGGGTGGCGTAGGAGGGCATCGGCCCGAGCGCGGGCTCGGCCTCGACGCGGGCCTGCAGATTGTCGTAGTGGAGCTGGCCCGACCACGAGGGATGGGCCTTGTACTGATCGAGCAGCGCCTCGATCAGCACCGGCGACATCGACCGCACGCGTCCCACGTCGCCGCGCGGCCGTGGCCGCAGGGCCTTCACCGGGTCCCGATGCGCCGCCCGGGCCTGGTAGTACCAGCGTTCCAGCGTGGATACCGAGAACCGCACCTGGCCGCCGCCCGCGGGATGCTCCCAGCTACGCTCCGCCAGCCGCTGCAACTCCGCCCGCAGCCGCCCCTTGGGCGGCGGCGAGGCCAGAAGAGGCCCGACCACCGCGAAGCGCAAGCGCGCCCACCCGTCGCGGTCGCCCTTGCCGTTGCTGCTGCTCATGACGGCGTCTCTCCCTGGCCGGTGTCCGGGGAGACGCCATGTAGAACGCCTCACATGGCGTGAGAAGAAACAGTTTCTGCGGACGGCGCCGGACCATCGCCGAGCGTGCAAAAGCCCGTCCACGGCATCAGCCAGATCAGGCCCCGCAGCAGCCGCGAGCGCGCGCTACGGCCGCGAACCGAGGCCAGCAGAACCACCAGGGGCGCCTCGTCGGGCGGCACCGCCAGCTCGCCCCGCTTCCAGCGCCACGGCCGCGTTCGCGGGAATGTCTCCTGCCACCACCGCCGCCAGCGCCGCAGCGTCTGCACCGGGATTCCCCACTCCCGGCCGACCGTCTCCAGGCGCACGCCGCCGGCCAGAACCAGCACGCTCACCAGCAGGAACAGCGGCGCCACGCGGAAGCGGCGGCCGAAGAAGCGGCACGACGGCGGCGTCTTGCGACGCCTGCAATCAGCGCAGCAGAAGCTGTAACGCCGCGCGTCCTCTCTCAGCTCGGGCGCCAGACCGTGCGGCTTGCGCGGGTAGGTCGCGCTGTGAAGCCCGCCGCCGCAGAGCGAACATCCCGCCGCGCGGCAGGCCGCAGCCTCGGTCTCGTCAACGCGTTCGAGGAAAGCCCAGACCCGGGCGTTGCAAAAGCTGGAATCGGCGAAGAGCGTGTGCGACATTCGGACCGGTCTCAGGTTGATTCACCGTCACCGAGACAAGCCCCCTGGCCCGCTTCTTGCAAGTTGGCTGGGGGGCGCCCAGCCCCAAACATCAAATAATCTGAGCGGAATCCGGCGGATTCCCCTCAAATAGCGTGCGCACGCTCAGCGCCGTCCATCGCCGCACCTCCCGACACGGGCAAGGCAAAAGCGCCGACGAACCCAAGGCGCGCGCAGCGCCGCTACCTTCGCACATGGACTTTCCAATACATCTACCACATTCGCGCGGCAATGGCGACGCTTTTTTCGCGCACGCTTTTTTCGCGACGCACGCGTCCGTGTCCGCCGCTCGGGCCAGCCGGTATGCGTATGGCCCTCCGGCGGTCCTCGCGACGCCCCCGCCGCCGAGCAGTGCGGCGAGCCGCTCCGCCGTCTCCGCGCCGAACTTGCGCGCCGCCTGGCTCGACGCCTCGCGCCGGTCCAATACGGGCGATCATGCCGCCATGACCCGCTGCATCCGCGACGTGCTGATATAGCCGCCAGCGCATAACATCGCGTTGCCATCCGCCGGCGCTGACGGCCCCCGGCTGCCGCGCCGCCGTCCCGCCGCCGTCTCCAACCCCGCGCTTCTCTTCGGCAGGAGGGGAGTGTTGGCCGTTATCGGGGCGGCGGTCGGGATGTCCGGGGGAGGATGTCCGGCCGCCGTTTTCCCTCATCGGCACGAAGGAGACGGCATCATGACGGCAGCCATGGCGATGCCCGGCAACACGGCGGCGACGTTTCTGGTTCATTTCTTCGGCACCGGCCTGGCCGACGACCGCTATGTGGTCGAGCGGTTCAAGGCCCGTTCCGACGGCGACATCGTTCCCGCCCCGGCCGAAGCTCTCGCGGCGAAGGGCCGACGCAAGGTCAAGCGCACCACGGTCACGCTGAAGGCGGTGAAGGAGCTGCGGCCCGCCACCACCGAGATCATCATCTGCACCGGCCTCAAGACCCGCGGCGGCTTGCAATTGTGGGGGTCGCTCGCGGCCGGAATTCTCTGCGACCGCAAGCAGAAGGGCTGACGGCCCCTTCCGCGACGTCCTGCCGGCCTGCCGCCCTCTGTTCGAGGCAAGGCAGGCGGCGGGGCGTCCTTCCGTTCATTTCCGGATCGGCAGGAAGGAGGCCATCGTGGCATATCGTGACATCCACGCGCGCCGCAGGAATGACCTTGCGCGCTACCACCGGCGGACCCGGGCTCGTCGCGAGGCCGGGCTTTGTTTGCGGTGCGGCAAAAGCGAGCCCGTGCCCGAGCGCACGCTCTGCGCGTCCTGCAACGAGAAGCAGAACCGTGCGGGCCGGGCGAGGGACGCCAGGCTCCGCGCCGAGGGCCGACCCAGGCGGGATCCGGCCAAGGCAAAGCTGTACGAGCGCGAGCGCAGCCGCGCTTTGTACGCCGAGCGCGTAGACTACGCTTCATACTACACCTCCGCTGTTCCAATCATGGCGAGGTTGTTCTGTCGGCTGTCGCCGCGAGAGCCGTTGCCCCGGTTGTTTCGTCGGCGGAGGATCGGGGATTTCGAACAGGCAGTAGCCGGCGTCGCAATAGACGTGACCGCGCAAGAGCCCGGCCTTGCGCCATTTGTGGACGGTGCTTCCGGCCACCCCGAGTTGCCTGGCGATCTCGTCGCTGCGCAACAGTCCGCGATCGCGCAGCCGCTGATAGCGGGACTTCAGGGCGTAACGCTCTCTCACCACGCTGACCAGCTTCGGGGTGAAGGCGAGGCCGTAACCGCTTCGGTATCCGCGCTCGTTGAGGATTTTGGCGACCTCGCCATCGGTGTGGTCGTTCAACAGCCTGTCGACCTCGGCGACGACTTCTTCGCTGGTCTTGTGCATCTCGCGCCCGAGTGGATCCGGCGTCCAGGTGATCTGCCGGGTCGCGCCGCCGCGCAGCCGCACCCCCAGGCTCCGTGTTGCCTTGGTCAGCGTCACGTCCTCGATGAGCAGCCGCGCCATCCGCTTGCGCTCGCGGTGCGGCGTCGCCGGATCGTTCCACAGGCGGGGGAAGTCGCTGGCCAGCGCGAGGATCCGCTCGCGTTGCCCGTCGTCCAATCCCTGGCCCGGTTCGGCCCGGCTGCGCTCAAGCTCGTGCTGCGCCTCGTCGAGCGCCCGGAGCTTCGCGTTCCACTCCGCCTCCAGCACGTCGGCCACCATGCGGTTGTCGGGATGGGTCTGCATGAACCGCTGGCGCGCCAGGTCGGCTTCCTCGCGGGCGCGCTGCACCCGCTGGGCGCGCCACAGATCGGCCTCTTCGGCGCGCGCGGCGAGTTCGTCCTGCACCTGCAACGCCACGTCCAGCGTGAGCGGTGTCATCAGCCCCACCAGCAGCTCGCCGACCCTCCGGTCGATGGCGGCGCCGGGGATGCTCTGACACCAGGGGCTCGCCGTCTTGTTCCCTTCATGGCTGCACAGGTAGTAGGGATGCAGACCCCCCTTTTGCTTGTAGTAGCGCACCGCCATGCTCCGGCCGCACACGCCGCAGATAGCCAGGCCCTGGAGCAGCGCCGGCCCCTCGCGCGGGGGAGGGCGGCGCGCGGCGGCGGCCGCATGGGCATTATCGTTGTCGCGAAGCTGGCGCTCATTCTGTTCGAACCGCTCCCAGGTGATGTAGCCCGGATGGGCATCGCGCAGCAGCACCGTCCACTCCTCGCGCGGCACGCTTCTGGTCTCGACACCGCCGCCGGGACGCCGCCGGCTGCGGCTGCGCCCGTACGCGAACGCGCCCGCGTATCGCGGGTTGTGCAGTGTTCGGAGTGCCCGTGCGAACCTCAGCGGCTTCCAGTGCAGCTCGCCCTTGTGCGGCCCGCCTTGAGGACGGTGCGGGAACAGCAGCTTCTCCCGGTTGAAGTGCTTCACCGTGGCGGCGGCCGAGCCGGTCCGGGTGAAGGTGTCGAACAGCAGCCGCAGGCTGTGCTGCACCTGGACGTCGGGGTCGAGAACGACATCGCCGAGCGGGTCGTAGACCAGCCCCACCGGCAGAGGAATCTTCAACTCCCCGCGTCTTGCCGCGTTCAGCGTCCCACCGCGCATCCGGGCGCGCATCATGTGCAGCTCGGCCTCGCTCATCGTGCCTTTAAGTCCCAGCAGGAGCCTATCGTTGAAGTCGACGGGATCGTAGAGGCCGTCCTCGTCGAGGATCAGCGTCTCGCTCAGCGCGCAGATCTCGAGCAGCCGATGCCAGTCGGTGGAGTTGCGTGCGAGACGACTGACCTCGAGTCCGAGCACGATCCCCGCCCGTCCCATGCCGACGTCCGCGACCAGCCGCTGAAAGCCCTCGCGGTCGCCGTCGGCGCCGGAGAGGCCGAGATCGCTGTCGATCACGACGACGCCCTCGGTCGGCCAGCCCAGCGCCACGGCCCGCTCCCGCAGCGCATACTGGCGTCTCGTGCTCTCGCCGTGCTCGAACACCTGGCGCACGGTGGACTGACGCACATAGAGGTAGGCGTCGCGGCTCAGGTGGCTCGCAGTCACCTTCTGGTGGACGGCGCTCATGCCGGCTCCCCTTCCATATGGCCCTTGAGCATCGCGAGCAGAACATCGATCACCGGCCTTTCAACGCCGGCGGGCAGCGGCTCGGGCGAGGCCCCCGCGTACTCAGCGGCCGGCGGGGCGGGTAGCTCGGCGAATGCGTGCAGCCAGGCCGCGACGCCGCGAAGCGCCACCACGGCAAGCCCATGGCGGTCGTGGCCGGCGCCGGGCTCGACGGCATTACGGCGCATCCGCTCGTAACCCTGTCCGTAGGCGGAATGCTCCGCCGCGGTGAGCGCGGCGCGTGGCGGGCTGTGCATCGTCATCGTTTTTTTCCCCGCGCCAGGGCGCGGTCGATGCTGCGGCGGTGGACCGAGATGCCGAAGCGGGTGCGCACGAGCTCGACCAGCTCGGCCGCGGTCAGCTCCGGCCGTTCGCTCTTCGCGGCCTGCAGCGCCTCGACCACCTCGTCGCTGAGCTTGTGGGGCCGGCGCGGTCCCGGCCGGTCCGGCAGCAGGCCCGGCAGCCCGCCCGCTTCGTAGGCGCGCTGCGCCTGATACCAGGTGGGCCGCGACACGCCGAAGCTCGCAGCGGCGTGGCTCACCGGAACGCCGTCCTCGCGCACGCAGCGCAGCATCTCGTAGCGGACCTGAAGCAGGTCGCGCGGATCGAAGAACGCGTTCGACAGGAACAACTCGTCGAGCACCGCCTCGGCATGCGGGTTGAGACACCCGTGCTCCTTGAGCGAACGGGTCTTTGCGTCGGCGGGGCGTCTGGCCATCGCGCGGGCTCCATGAGGAAAGGAATGTAAATATATTTATGCACAATCCCGCTACCGCATCAAGCCTCACCTTCCCTTGTACCAGGAAAAACAGGCAGAAAATCCAAGCATTACGCCCAATATGTGCCATCCTTCCAGCCACTACGATGTTCTGCGCTCCCCATTCATGCGCAAAAACGTCCTTACACATGCGGCAAAATCTCCTTGACAGTCTCCGCCCCGCCGCCGGTCTCCCTCCCGGCGCGGCCGTCCCCGTCCAGGCTGTCCAGCAATGCCGCCAGCGCAAGCAGATCGGAGACGCGGAACGCCGACCGGCCCGCCGCTACCCTCGTAAACGGGTCCACCGCCGCGACGCTCGTAAAAGCCTGACGAACCGTGCGCAGCGTCCCGTCGTCAGCCGTGTAGTGAACCAGCCCCACCCCCATCACCGACGCGATCTCGACCAGCTCGAACTCACGTCCATGAAGAGGATGAAACGGATGCGTCACCCGAAACCGGTGATTCTCAATGCACAGAGGAGGTGCAGTTGAAAGCTCAACGCGTGGCCGCCGGCGTCTGCACCAAATGCGGCCGCGCCGAGACGGTCCCGGATCGCACCACCTGTGAGCCCTGCGCGGTCAAGCATCGTGCAAGGGACCGCGACCGCTATGAGCGTGCGAAGGCCCAGGGGATACCTTACGGCGGCCGCAATCCCGAGGCCCGCCGCCGGGCCGGCCGGAAGCGCAGCCGCCGGCGCAGCGAAGCCCGCAAGGCCGCCGGCGTCTGTATCCGCTGCGGCAACGCCCCGCCCGAGGAGGGCCGGTCGATGTGCGAGCCGTGCCGCGAGGACCGGCGGCAGGCGAAACGCACGCTCCATCACGAGCGCCGCGCCGCCGGGTTATGCGTCAAATGCGCGACGCCCGCGCCGGACGGCAAGGCGTATTGCGACCCCTGCGCCAAGGCCCGCTCCGGGCGCCGGAACCACGAGGCGACACGGGAAGCCGACCGCCGCCGATATTCCGAAAGGCGCGCCAGGGGCGATTGCACGACCTGCGGCAAGCCGGCCAACGGGGCGGCCGAGTGCCGGGCCTGCTGCGACGCCGCCCGCGCCCGCTACCGTGCCCGGAAAGCCGCCGGGGTCTGCGTCAAGTGCAAGACGCCCACTTTCGGCGGCGCTACCTGTTGCGCGCCCTGCGCCGTCGCCAATCGAAGGCGGCGCAACCGCGAGGCGGAATATGCCGCCCGCCGCGCCCGCTATGCCGACCGGAAGGCCAGGGGCCGCTGCGTCGAGTGCGAGGCGCCGTCGCCGGGGGTCGCCCGCTGCGAGCCCTGTTCGCGCAGGCACCGCGAGGGCTCGGGGGCGTTTCGCGGCATCCCGGTCTGGGACCCGAGCTGGACGGTGATCGAGATCGCCTCCGGCCGCGAGCACGGTCCCTATGACAGCGAGGCCGACGTGGCGCTCTGCCTCGCCTTCGAGAAGCTCGCGCGCCACGAGGTCGAGGTGCTGTGCGACGCCTCGCCGATGAGTTCGTACACGGCCCCGCCTTGGTGAGCCGGCGGCCGCGCGGCGGGGGCCATTCCCCGCTGCGCTGCCGGCCCGCCGTCCGCTGCCCCCCATACGTATCGCCGGCCGGACGCCCGCCGCTCCGGCCGGCCCCACGAAAGGAGCAACCGCCAATGACCGCCTGCATCCCCGACGAACCGATCTATTGCTTTGCTCCCGTCACCGACACGGACGGCGAGCCCCCGCGGATCCGTCTTCTGGTGGAGGGCCTCGGCTTCACCGTCCCAACCGCGCTGGTCTGCCTCACCGCCGAAGACGGCCTCCGCGTCGCCGACAGGCTCAACCGCGCCCTCGGTCTCGACCGCGCCGCCTGGACCGCACTCGCCGAACGCTGCCTGCGCGCCGGCGCCGGCGCCATGAACGGCGCCACCCTGCACTGATCCGCGCCCGATGCCGTCGCGGCGCTGCCTGTCCGTCGCGGACGGGGGCGGAACCGCGTCGGCGTCCGCGCGGGGTTCGGCCGGGAGGTCGAGAGGAGCTTTCGCGGGGGCGTGTCCGGCAGGGCGGCTGGAGGGAGTCCGGTCGCCTCAATGCCGGGCGCGGCAACGCGAAGGAGGTTTTCGCCATGTTCCTGTCCGACCATTCCACCGACCTGCCCGCCAACACCTTGCTGGCCGCGCTGGGCATCGACCCGGCCGCCGTCCGCGAGACGATCGAGGACGAGCGCCAGATGCGGTGTCCCGAACGCCCGGCGGTCTATCCCGAGCACGGTTTCGCCGGCCTCTTCCCGGAACCGCCGGTGGTGGGCTTCGGCGAGGCCGCGCCCGACGAGCCCTGGGACCCGGCGTCGTCGCTCCCTCCGGCGTGATGGAGGTGGAGGAGCGCTTGGAGTGGATGAGCGGCGGGGGGCCGGGGGGAGCGATCGTCCCGGCTTCCCGTCGTTCGCAAACCATCGTCAACATCGAGAACTGAAGGAGCATCGTCATGAGCTTCGGAATGAACCGCGTCGAACTGATCGGCCGCCTGGGCGCCGACGTCATCGTCAACAACCTCGCCAGCGGCGGCCGTGTCGCCAATCTGAGCATCGCGACCGACGAGAGCTTCCTGGACAAGAATTCCGGGCAGCGCCAGGACCGCACGGAATGGCACCGGGTCGTGACCTTCCAGCCCGGCCTGATCGACATGCTGGTGCGCCATGCGAAGAAGGGCCGCCTGATCCACGCCGAGGGCAAGCTCAAGACCCGCCGGTGGAAGAAGGACGGCGAGGACTCGGAGCGCTTCTCCACCGAGATCCTGGTCGTGCCCGGCCACAAAATTCAATTCCTGGACAAGCCCGCCGGCGCGAACGGCAACGGCACCCGGGCCGCGTCGGGGACCGCCCAGCCGTCGGCGAACGGCGAGGCGATGCCGGCCGGCGACGATGACGGGCTGGGCCAGGAAATCCCGTTCTAGATCCGTCTCTCCCCTCCCTCCCAACTCTGGCGGCTGCTGTTTCGGCGGCCGCCATTTTTTCTGCCGCGGGTCCGGAGTCCGCCGCCGCGCCAAGAGGGGAGAAAAGCAGCGAGGAGGGCAAGCCGTTCTGGACGAGGAGGGAGTCATGGAGGCCGTCATCAACCTGAAGCGCGAGCCGAGGCTGCGGGAGGAGTTCGAATATGCGCACGTCGTCAACAACACCGTGCTGGTCGACCGCCGCACCCGGTGGGCAACCCGTGGCGCGTGGGCCGCGACGGGACCCGCGAGGAAGTCATCGCCTGCTACCGCGCCGATCTGTGGCGCCGCATCCGCGCGGGCGAAGTCGCGCTGGAGGAGCTCGCCGCGCTCGACGGATGCTGGCTGGCGTGCTGGTGCGATCCCGAACCGTGCCACGGCCATGTGCTCGCCCGCGCAGCCGCCTGGGCCTCCGGGCAACTGGCGGAGCGGACCGATGGCTGACGCGACATCGTGCATCCCCTCGACCGCCGTGCCAAGCCGAACCGCCCATGAGGTCCGTGCAGGTGGAGAGATATTCGCCTCCAGACGTGATCGTTCATTGTGCCATGTGTGCTCTCTGCGACAACCGGCTTCGCCGGTCCTCCGCTCCGCTCCGGCGCGCACATGTCCCAAAGAACAATCACGTCGGGGATCGGCCCCAGCGTGCAACAACCGATCGCATAGGAGACCGACATGAACATCATCGAGAACATCGACACCATCGAAGCGGGCGCGCAGTCCGTCACCGCGACCGTCTGCGACAACGCCGCCCTGTTCGGCGCGGCGCCCGAGCGCGACGAGTTCGATACCCGCGAGATCTGGGACGCCGACGACGCCATCGATGCGGTGAGCGAAGCGTTCCGCATCCTGGCCGAGGGCGTCGCGCCGGACGGAACCCAGCTTGCCGACGAGCGCGAGAGCCTGCTCTGGGGGTTCGTGAACATGCTCGACAGCCAGACCAACCGCCTCGACCGCGCCGCCGACAAGCTGATGCCCGAACTGCGCGACCTCCAGCGCGCCCAGGACGGCACCGAGATCAAGTCCCTCGAACTGGAGATGACCACCCATCGCGCGCAGTGCCTCACCGACCGACGCGACGCCTTCGAGACCATGCGCGACCAGGCCGCCGAACGGTATCGCGCGGAGACCGGCAACGTCTGGCGTCCGAGGCGCGGATCGCATGTATCGCAGACCGGCACGCTGACCTCGGCCAGCATCGACGCCCGCGATTTCGCCCGCGCGAGGCAGGACCGCAAGACCGCCGCGCATCTGCCGCAGGGAACGCTCGTCGCCATCGCCGGCGGCAAGGACGTCGCCGACCCGGCCGCCGTGATCGCCATGCTCGACAGGACCCGCGCCAAGCACGCCGACATGGTGCTCGTCCACGGCGGCGGTCCCGGCGTCGAGAAGATCGCCGCGCGCTGGGCCGAACGCAACGGCGTCCACCAGGTCGTCTGCAAGCCCGATTGGGACCGCCACGGACGCGCCGCCCCGTTCCGCCGCAACGAGGAGCTGCTGAACCTTCTGCCGAAGGGCGTGATCGCGTTCCCCGGCAGCGGCATCACCGAGAACCTCGTGGACCGCGCCCGGCAGATGGGCATCCCGGTCTGCCGCGCCTGACCGCAGTACCTAGCGGGCCGCGCCGTCATCCCCGCAGCGGGACGGCGGCGCGGCCCGTTTCGTTTCCGACCGACGGCGTTGCGGCGGCGCCGTCTTCCTCGCGCGCGCTTCGCGCCGCGCTCGCCGGGCGATGCCTGCCCCCGGACCACGATCCGGGGGATTCGCCGATCACCAGTGCGTTCGCTGCCGCTCACACCGATCCGCTCGCGCTACTCGCTCCCACCCTCGGCGCTGTCGGCGATCATGATCGCCGACTTGATCGCCACGGCGGACACCGCGACGGGACTCGCGATCGCCCGTCCTGTCGGTCGCCTCCGCACCATGCTTCGCATAGCGCGTCGGCTAATGCGCCGATCATCGTGCACGACACGATGCACGGCGCTGGTGACCGTGGTCGCGGTCGTCATCGCGATCATCGCGCGCGTCGCCGTTGCCGGCCTCCACAGAACCCGATGCAGGTGCGACCGGCATCGGGCGGGTTCCACCATCGGCGCCTCCGTCACCTCGCCGGGCGCGACCGTCCCGGTTCGTGACGGCACGCCCCGCCGCTCAGCGCCGCGGCGGCTTCACCCTGCCGGGTTCTCCGGCGTCCATTCCCCCTTGGAAAATTCAGCAGATTCATGGCCTCTGACCCGCCGGGGCGGGCTTTGGAACCACACCGGACGCACCGACGGTGCCAATCCTGCCTCCGCCCGCCACCGCATGAGTAGCCGGAAAACCCTGCAATAGCAGGGCCTTACGGTTCCATCGGTCCCGCACCGCCTCGCGGCATCCCCGACGAAACGCCGCCGCGGCTGCTTCCTGCATTACCGGCCAGCCGCGCGGCCCGAACAGGGAGCCGCGACCATGAGCGACCAGACCAAATCCACCTTCGCCCGGCGCGTCCGCGCCGCAAAGCCAAGAACTGCCAAGTACGAAGTCCGCGACGACGTGGTGAGTGGACTGGCGCTTTCCATCCAGCCCACCGGAGTCCGGACCTTCTTCCTCGCCCGCATGGTGCGCGGGCGCAGGCGATACGCCACCATCGGCAGCGCCGACGCCATGACGATCCCCGAGGCGCGGCGCGAGGCCCGCAGGCTGATCGAGAGCTACATCGAACCGGAGGTAAAGGGCAGCGGCCCGAAGACGCCGGGACACCCCATGGCCGCGTTCGCCGAGGAGTTTCTCGAACGCTACGCGCGGCACTGGAAGCCCAAGACCCTGACGGCCAGCACCTACGTCGTCCGCAACCACATCTTGCCCGCCTTCGGGCATATGACGGTGGACGCCATCACTGTCGAGAACGTCCGGGACTGGTTCGCATCCATGGCCGACAAGCCCGGCAACGCCAACCGCGCCATGCCCACCCTGTCCGTCATGATGCGCATGGCCGAGCTTTGGGGATACCGCCGGCACAACTCCAATCCCTGCAAAAATACGCGGCGCTACAAGACCCAGGCCAAGGAGCGGTTCCTGACGGCGGAGGAAATGGTCCGGCTCAACGTCGTGCTGACCCGCGACGAGTTCCGCTGCCCCGATGTCGTGGCCATCGTCCGCCTGCTGATGCTGACCGGCTGCCGCTTCGGCGAGATCGCCGCGCTCGAATGGGACTGGATCAGGGACCGGCGCATCTTCCTGCCCGATTCGAAATCCGGGCCGCGCACGGTCTGGTTGTCCGGCGCCGCGCGGGCGGTGATCGACGCCATCCCGCGCTACAGCGCGGATTGCCCGTATCTGTTTCCCGCCCGCCCGCCGACGCGGCCCGTCGACAACATCGCCTTCCAGTGGGACCGCATCCGCGCCGAGGCGGGCTTGCCCGGCCTGCGGCTTCATGACCTCAGACATTCGTGGGCCTCGGTCGCCGCCATGAACGGCGTGGACATGGTGAGCATCGCGAAGCTGTTGGGTCACGCGCTGGTCGAGACGACCGAGCGATACGTCCACCTGTCCGACCGCTCGGTTGCCGAGGCCGCCGACCGGGTGTCCGGGCGCATCGGGGCGGCTCTGGCCGGTAGCGGTGCGGTGAATGAGGGAGGGTGCGATCATGCCGACGGTTGACCTCACCGCCAAGCTGGCCCGCAAGACCGAACCCGACGACCGGGACGTGTTCCTGTTCGACCGGGCGCTGCCCGGCTTCGGGTTGCGCGTCCACCGGTCCGGTGCGAAGGCGTGGATCGTGCAGACCCGCATCGAGGGGAAGTCCCGGCGCATCGTCATCGCCCGTTACGGGGAGATGGACCTGGCGCATGCCCGCCGCCGCGCCCGCGATATCCTCGCGCGCATCCAGGCGGGCGACAATCCCGCCGACGACATCCGCAAGGAGAAGACGGCCCCGACCGTGGCCATGCTGGCCGATGAGTATCTCCGGCGCTGCGATCCCTACTGGAAGCCGTCGGGACGCAAGACCATCCGCATCTATCTCAAGGCCCGCATCCTGCCTGCCTTCGGCAAGATGCCGGTGGAGCGCGTCGGCCCGGAGGATGTGGCCGCGTGGTTCGACGAAGCGAGCCGGGACCGGCCCGGCGCGGCCAACCGCGCCTTCGAGATACTGCGCTCCATGATGTTCCGGGCCGAGGAATACGGCTTCCGCGAGCCGGGCACCAATCCCTGTCTCGGCATCAGGAAGAACCCGAGGCGCAACATCGCCCGGTTCCTCGACACCGACGAACTCGCCCGGCTCGGGCGGGCGCTCGACGCCCGCGAGGACAAACGACCCGAGGCTGTCGCCGCCATCCGCCTGCTGGCGCTCACCGGCTGCCGCCGGGGCGAAGTGCTTAATCTCCGCTGGCGCCACATCGGAGAGAACGCCATCGCCTTGCGCGATAGCAAGACTGGACCGCGCAGCGTGCCGCTCGGCGAAGCCGCGCGGGCGGTCATCGCGGCACTGCCCGGCCCACGCGACCCCGATGCGTTCCTGTTTCCGAACCTCGCCGGGGGCAGACACGCACACCGGATTGTCAACTGCTGGCGAGCGGTCTGCGACGACGCGAAGCTCGGCAAGGTCCGGCTGCACGATTTGCGGCACACGGCGGCGAGCCACGCCGTCATGTCGGGCGAAAACCTGCCGCTCGTGGGCAAGCTGCTCGGCCATCGCAGGCACGAGACTACTGCGGGTTATGCGCACCTTGCCGACGGCCATCTGGTCGAAACAGCGGAGAACGTCGGGAGCATCATCGCAGAAGCGATGAAACTCCACGACACGCCGTCGCCTTCCAGTCCCCGCGCTCGCCGTATATGCGGGCGCTGGTTCTGAAATCAGCGGGTCCAAGAACGGGGCACGAGTTTTCTAGCATTCAGGATGAGTGCATGCGGCAATCATTCGCCACAGAAGTGAGAAAATCCAAGTAGTCTGTTCCACCTTCTAGAAGTTCCGCGAACACCACGCGAAAACTCTTGCTTCCTATGCCAAGCTCACTAGACAGTTTTTCATATCGTTTCCCTTTCCTGTGCGCTACACCCGCTGACCTTAGCGCCTGGAGCTTTCTCAGGTAATGAATGTGGATGGAAAAATTTTCGATTCCGATGCTCTGCAATGCGCGTTCTAGAACATTGAGTCCAGAGGTGCTGCTATCATTGCATAATTCTGGAATCACTTCTTTCAACTTCTTTTCGTTGATTGAATCAATCAGTACCTTTGTGAGACTCAGCACTAACTCATCGAACTCACGTTGTTCCTCAGTAGACGGAATCCTCAGGGTTTGCAGATGATGGCTATCGTCAGAGCTCAAGGGAACCAGAACGGACCAACTTAGATTCTCTCCCCACACCTTCTGCAATTTGTCGTAACTTCTCATAAACAGATGGTCTGGGCGGTTTGAATCTGTTGGCGTTGCCAAGATTTGATTGGCGTAGAAAGTCTCGCTTAACGTACCGCTGGGCGGAATGTTGTGTGCCCGCCAGTGGAGTTGCTCGTCGTAGGGAATGCGACCAAGATCACCCAACCACGCACAAACCTTGTCCTCGTGGTTGTTGTCCATTGGCAACCCCCACTCATGACCGCCATGCAGAATCCCGCTTTTCACCGAGTATGTGCTCGGTTTCTGATAATACTTGTCCAGCACATCCCTTCGGAAATGAACTTGGGTTAGGAAATTCGGAGCGTTTGGGTTTGCACCAAAAAAATTCGCCAACGCACTCGGATTTGAGGTATACGTAATTGTTTTCCCGGAATCATCGACACCAATAATGAAATCAACATACTCGCGAGTTTCTCGGCCTAAGAAACTCTTGGACTTACTTTGCGCCATAACTGGCTCCTACACTTACGGTTGGCGGCGGCGTTCTATCTTGTCAGATTTAGCGTGAGCAATTTGTTCATTGCCACATTGTCGTTGATCCTCTTGTCCCATCCGTAGGCCGCAGCGACAACGGCATCAAGTGCCGAGTGCGCGTCGGTCAGCCATTGCGGGCGGGCATTGTACAGGTTTGTCAGCGTGCGGGCCTTGAGTTCCTTTGCCGCCGCCTCGTCGCGGGGGACAGTACGTTTCGGATAGCCGGGAACGGGTTCGTCGATCCATTCCACCCATTCGGGCGGGTTGAGCCAGCGGTCGCGCAACTCGACCAATCGCCTTGCGGCCTCGGCGATGGCGACGGCGCGGGAGTCTTCCGCATAGTCTGCGGCGGGAATATCCGGCGAGAGGCCGTCCGGGAAGGGGAAGGTCTCGAAGGTGGTGGTCGGCGTGTAGCGCGGATCGTTCCCTTTGCCGAGCCAGGTCCCCAACCGCAGCGACCATGCCTCGTGAAACCGGCTGTGCAAGATGCCGAAGGTCACGTCGTCGTCGCGGGCGATGACGATCAACTGATGGTCGGGACAGACGCCCGCATCGAGCCAGACGAACAGCCGATGCTTTGCAAGGGTCGGCGTCGCGATGAAGCGTTTCATGCCGCTTACGGCCCGCCACATCGCCGGACGGGGCCGCGAGTGTCGCCACCATTCTTCCCTAAGCGCCTTGATTCGGTTGGTCGCCCGTACCGGCTTCACATGCTCCGCAACATGAGCGAACGGGGCTTCGTAGAGTGCAGCCTCGGCTTCGGTCATGGAAACGCCGAAGTCGATAATCCATTGGTCGGATGACCGGCGCACCACATCCATTCCGACGATCCGAGGCTTCAAGACATCGGCGTTCGGACGCCCGTTCGGGTTGGCGGGCAGGCCCAGCCATTCCCGCGCAACATCCCCCGGAATGTCGAAAGCGCCATTCTTATTGACGCCAAGGAAGGCAACAGCACGGTTTGCGGGCAGTCCCGCCGCTTGCGTGAGGTCGAGGCCCCCGCCTGTCAGGTCTGGGTTGATGCGCGCCGCCGCGGCACCGTCCAGCGTAACGGGCAGGTCGGCGCCCTTCGGCGCGAAGCAGACCAGCGAGACCCGCACCGCCGCACCGTCGATAACCCAGGGTTCGTCGGACCAAGCGTCAAAAATGGCGCTGTCCTCGACGATCCGGTCGAGTACCGCCCGGTTATTTCCGCCGCGGATCGAGTTGGTGGAGACCAGACCGACGCGGGCGATCTTCTCTCCGGCGATTAGCTGGCCTGCCTTGTGGAACCAGTAGCAAACAAGATCTGCGGACGCCGGGACGGAACCGCGATAGGCGCGGCGCAGGCGCTCTGTATAGTCGTGGCCGAGTCCGTCCCGCATCACCCGGTCGCCCAGAAACGGCGGGTTGCCGATCACGGCGTCGGCGTCGGGCCAGTCCGGTTGTCCTCCGTCGGGCGAAAGGACCGCATCGCGGCATTCGATGGTGTCGAGCGGATCGAGAATCGGATTGGTCGAATTGCTGAACCCGTTGCGCCGCATCCACTGGATTTCGCCGATCCACACCGACACGCGGGCAAGCTCGGCGGCGTAGGCGTTGATCTCGATTCCCTTCACGTTCGCCGGGCCGACCGCCGGGAACCCGCGCGCAAGGCCGAGCGTCTCCGCTTCGAGCTGGACCCGGTGCTCGATGTCCTTGAGCGCGTGCAGCGCAAGATACAGGAAGTTCCCCGACCCGCAGGCCGGGTCGAGCACGGTGAACTGCCGCAGCCGGTCGAGGAAGGTGCGCAGCGCCCGGTCCGCCTGCCGCCGTAGCCGTGTCTGCGCCGCCGGAGAACCCGCCACGTCCGCGCGTTCGACGATTGCGGTAGGAACGCGGGTTGTCCCACACGCCCCCCGCGCAGATCCGGACGTGCCCGCTAGGGCATCCGGCTCCTCCCTTGGGTTCAATTGACGGCAAGTCGCTGGTCCGGCCATGGGTGTCGAATTTTCAGCTTGGGCCAGTATTGCCGTGCTAACGCTGCGATACGGTCCAGACTGTAGCGGTCCTTTTGCGACCTGCGGCGCACATTCCTGCACCACAGCCACTTTAGGCGTTCGACGAAGCGGCGCAGATAGCGGTGGCTGGTCGGAACCGCAAAGTAGTTCAGCCAGCCTGAGACCACCTTCCCTAGCCATCTTGCCGTGCCAATCATGTCGCTGTGCATACGCCTGCGTAGCGCTTCCTTGAGCCGTTTCAGGGTGCGACTCATCCGCTTGGCAACCGGCTTGCGCCCCAACATGAAGCACCCCCGTCTGGTCTCCGTGCAGTAGTGCGTGAAGCCCAGAAAGTCGAAGGTCTCCGGTCTGCCCAGCCCTCGTTGCCGACGGTTTCCATGGGCGAACCGCCCGAACTCAATGAGCCGGGTCTTGTCAGGGTGTATGTCCAGGCCGAAGTTTCCAAGCCGCTCCTTTATGGCATTCAGGAATCGCTCCGCATCCCGCTTGTGCTGAAAACCCACCACGAAATCATCCGCGTACCGCACGATGATTGTGTCGCCTCCGACTTCGTGGTTGCGCCACTTCTTCTGGAACCACAGGTCGAGGACGTAGTGCAGGTAGACGTTCGCCAGAATCGGTGAAGCCACCGACCCTTGAGGCGTTCCCCGCAGATTGTCCCGCCACTCTCCAGCTTCCATGACGCCGGCGTTCAACCATTTGATGATGAGCCTGATAACCCGCTTGTCCCCGATGCGGTGCTCAAGGAACCGGACCAGCCAGTCCCTCGAAACCGTGTCGAAGAATGCGCGGACGTCAACGTCCACCACCCAGTTGATCTTGCGCCGTTGAATGCCGACCGCGAGCGCATCGAGCGCGTCATGCGCTCCACGCCCGGGCCGGAACCCGTAGCTGAACCCCAGGAACTCCGCCTCGTAAATCGGCGTCAGGATAATCTCCGCCACCGCCTTCTGGACTATCTTGTCCTCTATGGCCGCGACGCCGAGCGGTCGTGTCCCGCCATCCGGCTTCGGTATGTTCACCCGCCGTGATGGCCTCGCTCGGTACGCCCCCGAATGTACTCGGTCGTGCAGGTCGGCCAGCCGGCCTTCCAGCCCTTCCTCGTACATCCGCCACGTTGTGCCATCCGCGCCTGCCGCAGCGTCCTTCTTCAACTCGAAGAACGCCCAGCGCAGCGCATCGACCGTGATGTGGTGAAGGAGCGTCGTGAGACGTACCCGTGGCTCCCGTTGTACAAATTGCCGTATCCGGTCCGCCGCCTGTGTCACGCTTTCCCGGTCCTGCGTCCGGCACGTGCTTTGGCTTCCCGGATTCCCCTTGGGCTCGGCCCTTGGCTCCACCGGCTCCGCCGGGGCTGGCGCCCCATTGTTCGCCGGCTTCGCGGCTACTATGGCCGAGTCTGACTTCTCCATGCCGTTCATCATCGGTTGCGGATTCCTCCTTTCCTTTGCGATCCCGCCACGACAGCGGGATGGCATGGAGACCTCCCAGGTCCCGGTGCAGTGCGTACGTACGTGCGTGGGTTCTTCGACACCGCGGGATTCCGACCCCCCTCGCCAAATCGGTGGGTCGGATGCTGCCTTCGGTTGACTACAAGACCTCGGCATCCCGGACCAAATCTCTTTCGGTGCTCAATAGCCCTGCCCGCACGCGCCCCTGTCAACGCTTAACCTCCATCCTCGCGGATGACGGCCCATGACTCGGGGTGAAGGTGATGGCTAATCTTCTCCCTCCTGCCGGACTTTCACCGGCTGCACTGTCACCAGTTAGCCTGGCGCACGTAGCCGCGATCCCGGCCTTCGCCGTCTCCCATTCCGCGAGCAGGGGCCGAACGATCACCGGCTCGACGATCCGCATGATCTTGTCGCGGTCGGTGTAGTGCGCGCCCAACTGCGAACGCTTGTCCGGGTCGAGGCCGCGCTCGAACAGTGTGCCGAGGATTGACGGGTCGATCTCCGACCAGTCGAGCGCCGCCGCCTTGAGCGCCGTCTCGATTCCTTGCCGGTCGAGCGGCAACGCCGTGTCGTCGTCAAACAGCCCGCCGTTGAACCAGGCCACGGACTCGAATCCGACGCGGCCTCCGACAGACATTGCCCCGAACAGGTCGCGGGCAAGCTCAGCGAACTCGTCCGGCCGCCTGCATGCCTGTTCCAGCATCCGGGTGAACATGTCGCCGGGCAGCAGGCCGACATCCTCGGCGAACATGCAGAACACCAGACGGTTGACGAAGTGCGCCACCGTCTGCGGGTCGTGGCCCCGATCCCGCAACCCTTGGGCAAGCTCCGCGAAGGTTGCCGCCGCGCGCTCCGTCACCGTCTGCCGCGTCTCGCCGGGCCGCAGCCGCTCCGGGTCCGACATCGCCCACTTGAGCTTGTCGCGGGTCGCGCCGTCGGCGAGGTCGTCGAGCGTGAACTCGTGCGTCACGCTCACGCTGTTCGTCCAGTTGGTGCGGACGCGGAACCGCGCCATGTCCGAGACGATCAGCAGCGGCGGATTCTCCAGCGCGAGCGCGTACTGCCGCAGTTGATTGAACGCCGCGTCGAGGTCCGCGCGTTTGCCCTTGTACTCCCATGCGAAGAAGCCGCGCTTCCATACGTCGGCCCAGCCGTCGCCGCCGGTGTCCTTCCGCGCGCCACGCTCGAAGCAGTACCGCTCGCCCGCCGGGTCGGCCTCCGCCGGCGTCGGCTCGCCGAGCAGGCGGCACAGGTCGATGAAGTGTTCGTGCGACGCCGAGCTTTCCTTCAACTCCGACGCCCGCCACTTGGCGATGAACGCGCCCGGAGTCATCGCGCCGACCGTGACGACGAGCACACCGATCGGCAGTGCCGACCGGTCGCGCGTTCTGATGACGCGGCATTGTTCATCGGCGCATGTCTCCTCGCTCGCCTCCCGTTCCCGTCACCATGCGGTCGCCCCGTGCGACGCGCAAGCTCGACTGCGGCGGCTTGGGCGCGGGCGACCGTTGAGCATTGAAGCGCGACGATGATCGCATGGCCGCACCGATAGCCGCACGCGGTTCGCCGCACAATGCGAGAAGGGACCGACGGTCGGATGCCGTAGCGGGCACGACTTCGCGCCGGGCATCGTGCGCGCCGTCGCCGACAGCGCGGGCCGCACGAATGACCCGGCCAGTGCGCGGGTCGGTTTGCAATTGCTTCGCCGTCTCGTGCTTCCTACACTACCGGTCGGATGCCGCGCGGCGGTTCGTAGACCGTTCTCTCTCATGCGCGGCGGGCGCTGCCGCTCAAGCGCCGCTCGGGCTAAATGCCGGTTACAAAACGGCTTCCATGTCCCGAGTGCTTGGGCGTCAAGGAAGCAGGATCAGGACGCCCTTCGGCGCGTCGTTCTCACACCGGACGCAGCCCGCTGCAAGGCCCGCCATTGGGGGACAGACGTGCCCTCCAGTGCCCTTGAGAGGCCGTGAGAGGACAGGAGACGACAGCAGGATTGCGGAGCGAGCGTGCTTCTCCGGAGCATACGCCGGTTCTCCGCAATTTTGTCGTCTCGGGGCATCTCAAGGCCCCTCCTGTCCCCGACCGATACACGATCGCGTATCGCCCAATTGCCTTGCGTATGACGATGTAATACGCTGTAAACACGGATTGTGTGCGCCGGAATCGGTCGTACCGGCCCGCCGCGAGCGCCGTGCGGCCTTGCTCGCGACGACCTTCAGGCGTTCGCCGATACCGTTAGCCGGTAGGTGGCGGAGCGCCGCGACAACCTTGCCGAGGCGAGCAAGTTTGGGCCGGGAGCGGGCCGGGCGGGCCGGGTTGCGGAAGCGTTTTCGACCCGCAACCGACGCCGGCGAGGCCGAGAAGGAGCAGCGACGTGGCCCGAAACCCTCGAAAGTCTCGCTCGACATCGAACGAGTTCGACGCCCGCGCGGGCGATCCGCGCCGCGCGCGCTCGATCCGTTTCTCCGATTCCGAGTGGCAACTGGTCGAGGACGCGGCCCTGCGCCAGGGGATACCGGCCGGACAATTCGTTCGCGCCGTGATGCTCGCCGCCGCCGAGGAGCGGGTCCAGCGCCCCGATGCGGCGCCGATGTCGCCCGGTCACATCGCGCTGATCGAAGACATCTACCGCGGCGTCTACCTGCTGACCACGCTCCGCCAGGAGGAACTGCTCGGCGCAAAGCGCAACAAGCAGCTCAACAGCATCCTCGAAGACGGGCGCAAGGCGATGGCGGAGGCCCTCGGCGAAGAAACGGCGTGAGAGATTTGGGCGGACGCATCGCGACTCTTGCTCCGGTTCCGAACGGGAGGCGGTGACCGTCCGGTTCGAGAAGCGCCGCTGTTGCCTGATCTTCAGCCCCGAATTTCTCCATGCCGGGAACGCTGCGGGCCGGGTTCCCGACGATCGTGGCCTCAAGGACCGTCCGGCGATCCTGCGCGAGCACCGGGACCGGAGGGCTCTGCCAGTTGCAGCGGATCGCTGAGCGCCTCCAGAGCGGCGCGCGCGCAGTAGACCCGGTTGCGTCTCGACGGCCCGGACGGCGACACGATACCGGCCTCTTCCAGCCGGTCGACCGCGCGCCGCGCGGTGGTATAGGCAATACCGAGCGTCTTGCCGATCTCGCCGACGGTCCAGAACGGGCTTTCCACGAACAGGCTCAGGACCTCGTTGAGCCGAGGCGACAGCGCGTCGCCGAGATCGTCGCGCCAGGACTCGTGCAAAGTGTCGAGGTGTTCGATGCGCGCGAGGGCGTCGTCCGCCTGCAACCGGACACCGCGCAGGAAGTAGACGAGCCAGTCTTCCCACGCGCCCGCCTCCGTAATCGCGAGCAAATGCGCATAGTAATCTTCGCGGGTCTCCTCGAAATACGCGCTCAGATAGAGCAGCGGCGAGGGCAGGATGCCGCGCTCGGCCAGCAGCAGCGTGATCAACAGCCGGCCGACCCGGCCGTTGCCGTCGAGAAACGGATGGATCGCCTCAAATTGCGCGTGCGCGAGCGCCGCATGCACCAGCACCGGAAGGCTGTCGTCGTGAAGAAACCGCTCCAGGGCGTCGAGGCAGTCCATCAACTCGTCGGGCGGGGGCGGCACGTAGCTCGCGTCGTCCAGCGTGCAGCCGGGCGGGCCGATCCAGTTCTGACTGCGGCGGAACTCTCCCGGCGTCGCCGAATCGCCCCGCACCCCGCGCATGAGCCGCCCGTGAATCTCGCGGATCAGCCTCAGCGACAACGACAAGGTGTCGAGACGGTCGAGCCCGTATTCGAGCGCGGCAACGTAGTTCGCCACTTCGCGCAAGTCGGCGCTGTCCGCCGCGTCCTTCGCACCGGCTTCGGCGGCGAGCAATTCGGCAAGCGTCGTCCGCGTCCCCTCGATCCGGCTCGACAATACCGCTTCCCGGCGCACGAAGGAGCGGATAAAGAGATGCGGGTTTGGAAACCGGCTTCCCTCTCCGGCGAGGCGTCCGACTGCGAGGTCCGCGCTTGAAAGAGCCATGGCCAGCGTATCGTTCCACCCGATCGGCGGCGGAAGCGGGGCCGGAAGGAACGCCCGGTAGCCGCCGGCGCAGCGGATTGTGCGACCGTGGGGCTTACGATTCTTGTCGGACCCGGCCATGGTGCGGCGTGGCGTCCTCTATTTGCGAAACGAAAACAAGCCATGACGATATTATCGAAACGGGGCCAATTCGCAAACAAAAGCGCGGTTGGTTACAAGGAGCCGACTAGGGATTCGGTCTACATGCCGAGATCGTACTCGCGCACCCTCGCCTTCGCCGGCGGCTCGGGCGCCTTGCGCTGCGGCGCCTCGCGGCCGAGGTTCCGCTCCGGCGACGAGGGCGCGGCCCTGTCCCCGGCCGGCGCGGCCTTCTCCCGCGCGGCCTTTTCGTCCCGCTCGTGCGCGGTTTCGATCCGCTTCGTGGAAGGGTCTTCGGCCCGGTCGCGCTCGCGTTCCTTCGCTTCCGGCGCGGTTTCCCGGCCGCGTTCGGCTCGCTCGCGCACGTCCTCGCCGACGCCTTCGAGCGCCGAGATCCGCTCGCCGGTGACCGCTTCGAGCCGTTCCTTGAGCGCCTGCGCGTCGTCGGTCACCAGCTCCGCCCGGTCGCGGGCGCGGCTGATCTCGACATAGAGGGCTTTCTGCGTCGTCAGCGCCGGATGATTCGCCTCCATCGCGGCAATGACATTATCGACGGTGCGGCCCTGGAACGCGTGCACGGTCGAGCACCAGGCGCGGTCGAGATGGCGCAGTTGCGGGTCGCCCGGGGTGAGCGTGAGCCGGCGCCCGTCCTCCAGGAGGAACGTCACGCGGCCGTTGCGGATGCCCATGACTTCGGCTGCGCCGCTGTTGACCAGCCCGAGACCCTTGTCGTTGCGGGTCCAGCGAATGCGGTCGCCCGCGCGAAGCTCGATGCTCTCGCGGCGGTAGACCTCCGTTCCCCCCTGCCGCCCGCCGATCTCGGACGGCTTCCAGGCGACGGTCCCGCCGCCCGGCGCTTCGAGCAGGACGGTCCTCTTCCGGCGGCCGACGCCGGCGACCCGGCGTTCCTCGCCCTTGGCGACGCCGATGCGCTTGTAGGCGCGGTGGAAGGCGACCACGTCGCCAGCCGCGTAGTTGGCCGCGAGCGACTTCTCCGCGTTGGTATAGCCCTTCGAGACCAGCCGCTGGGTCTCCAGGGCGGGACCCGCGATGCGGCCCTCGCGCACCAGGCGCTCGCGGATATGGCCGTTGATCCCCTCGCGCAGCGCGTGGCTCGGCGCCATCACCCCGGTGCGCTCGCGCTCATCCTGCGAGAGCTTGAGCCAGCGCGCGGCGACCGCGCCGGCGATATTGTCCGCCTTCACTTCGGCCACGTTGTCGCCGAGCCTGTCGAACGCCTTGCCGATCTCGCCCGCGAGGCTCGCCCCGACGGCCGCCTTCAGGTCCGGGTCGCGCTGGCGCAGGATCTCGTCCATCACCGCCGTCTTCATGCCGGCAGCCTGGAGCTGGGCGAAGGGCTTGCCGGCGTCCACCGCGTCGAGCTGCTTCGCATCGCCCACCAGCACCAGCTTCGGGACACGCAGCACACCGGCGATCCGCAGCAGGTCGCGCGCCTGGACGGTGGAAGCGAGCGAGCCCTCGTCGACCACCAGCACCGTCTTGGCGAAGCGGCTGCGCATTTCCTTCGCGCCTTTCTTCGTCAGCCGGCCCTCGGCGACGCCCGCGTTGCGGGCGAGGAAGCGTTGCAGCGTCTCCGAGGCGATGCCGGATTCGGAGTTGAGCGTGTTCGCCGCCGAGGCCGAGGGCGCCAAGCCCACCATGCGCCAGCCCTTCTTCTCCGCGAGCGTTCTCGCGCGCGCGAGCATCTTCGTCTTCCCCGTGCCGGCGTAGCCCTGGACGCCCACCGTTCTGTCTTTCTCGGAGAGGATCAGCTTCACCGCCTGCTTCTGCCCGGCGGTGAGCGGACCCTTGCGCAGGTGCCGCTCCACCATCCAGCCGCGCATCGGCGCCTTGCCGCGCCGCTCGCCGGCGCGCATCAGCGCGACCGTCTCGCGCTCCTCGGCCAGCGCCTTGTCGGTGGTCAATCCGCCGCCGCCCTCCAATGCAGGCGCATCGTGCAGCCGGCCCTCGCGCTTGAGGCCGTCCACGGCGCGCTCGATATCGCCAATGGAGGCCGTGCCGGGCTCGAAGGCGAGCGCGGCCGCGAGCAGGTCGGTGGTGGAGAACACCGCGTCGCGCTCCGAGAGATGGGCCAGAGCCCAGTCCACCGCAGCGCGCGCGGGGTCGGCTTTCGCGGCATGCTCGAACAGGTCCGGCTGGCGCGGCGGTGCCGGGGGACCGTCCTTGCCTGGTTCTGCCTCGCGCGCCTTCTCGGCCCCGTGGCGTTCCATCGCCTCGGCGACCAGCCTTTTCGCATCGAAGCCGAGGGCGGCGGCCTGCTTCTCCCAGGTCTCCCTCAGCGCGTCGCGGTCGACCTCGCGCTTGGCCGCGCGCGTCATCAGCGCCGCCCGCCGCGCGAGATGCGGGTTCTCCCCCGTCGTGCCGAGGCCCCGGCCCTCCATCGCCGCCTCTATCTCGGCGCGTCTCGTCGAGAACGCCTCCACAATCTCGCGCGAGACCCCGGCAATCTCGAACCGGCCGTCGGCGTGGGTCTTCTCTATGGAATAGCCGAGCCGCGCGAGCTCGCCCGCCAGCGCGTTGCGGTAGAGCGCCCCCAGCGCCATCTTCGAGCCGTAGAGCCGCTCGTTGGCCATGGTGCGCCATTTTCCGTCCGGGCCGAGCAGCATGTTGGCGATCACCGAATGGGTGTGCAGCGCGGGATCGAGGTTCCGCGACGTGTCATGCCGGAAGGTGGCCACCACCGTCTTCTGGCCGCCGGCACGGACCATGCGCCCAGCCTGGGGATCGTGCATCCGGGTCTCGGCGGCGTTCCGCTCGAACCAGTCGAGCGCGCCCGCCACCGCGCGGTCGTGCGCCCCGACGATGCGTTCGTCGCCGCCGACCAGCGCAGCCAGGGACACGGATTTGGGCGCGCTGAAGGTCAGGTCGCGGCCGGGGCGGTGATGGATCTCGCCCTCCCTGCCGCGCTTGCCGATACGCTTGCCCGAGCCGTCCGGGACCTCGCCCTCCAGCACCGCGCGGAAGGTCTCCGGGTCCACCGGGCCTTCGAGCCCGAGTTCCGCTGCCCCCTTGCCCGCCCAAGCGCTCGCTGCCTTGTGCTCGTCGGAATCCCTGGCGTAGTAGGAGTCCTTCTCGTAGTAGCTGATCCCCTGGGCGGGCGAGGCGACCGCGCCGATCGAGGCGACCATCAGAACCAGCGCCCGCGCGGACGGGCGGGCGGCTCATACGCCGCTTCGGGCTCCGCCTCGACGGGCGGTTCGGGCGAGGGGACTGCCGCGTTCGGGAGCGGCCCAACTCCCGCCGGGGCGGCTCTCGCCGGCACACGGTTCGGTTCGTGCGCCGCATACGGCGGCACGCCTTCGATGAAGCCGGGCCGGCGCTCCGCTGCCGAAGGCCGCCGCGCAGCCGCCCCCCATACCCCCGCCGTTTCGTGCCGCGCCAGGTTCAGCAGCCCCGACAGCGTGAACACCACCACGAATCCCGCGATGGCGCCGAGCAGGATGTTGTCCCCGATGACGGCGAGGATGAGACCGCGAGACTCCCGCGCCGCCGGCCAGGTCGCCACGCCGTCGCGGGTCCACCTCACGGGCGTGCCGTCCGCCAGGCGGTAGTCCGTAAATGCGCGCTCGTCGAAGCCGACGAAGATCAGCGCCTGCGCCACGCTTACCTTGCGCGCGGCATACCAGTCGTGGGCATCCGTGTGGCGCGTCAGCGCCAGCGGGGGCAGCAGCAACGCCATCGCGACCGCCCCCAGCACCCCCAGCACCAGCGCCCGGCGCAGCCGGTCGAGGTCGATCATCGGACCCGCTCCGGGAGCCGCCGGCAAGCGTCCGGCCGTGCGCGCCGGAGCCCGGCAGCCAGGTCGGAATCGGCGTTCGGGCCGTCGCGATGGAAGGTGTCGAGCGCGTCCATGGAGACAAGGATAGGGCCGCCGCGGAGCCCTGCAACCCGCTGTATCTATGGGATTTCCTGCAAATCATGCTCCAGGCGCCTCAAGGACCCTCAAGGCTCCTTATGTCCCCGAAAGTCGTCCGAAAAAAATGCTCGCCCGATTTGCGTGGCGCTCCCGGAATCGGCGGCCCAACCGAATCGACAGCCGATTCCGGCGCGTTGGCACCGCCCTCGGCAGCCGGCCGGCACGTCGGGCCGGCCGGCGACACGGCCCCCGGTCAGGCCGAGGCAGTCTCCGCCGTTACCGGCGAGTTGAGAATGTCTGCGCCGATGCTCTCCGCCACCTTCGCCGACGACGCCTTGATCGAATCGCGCGCCAGATGCGCATAGCGCGAGGTCGTTTCGATCTTGTTGTGACCGAGCAGCTTGCCGATCATCGACAGGCTCTCGCCGAGCGCCAGCGCCCTGGACGCGAAGCTGTGGCGGAGGTCATGAAGCCGCACGTCGTCGAGGTCCGCCTCCGTCCGCACCCGGTCCCAGTAATGGTTGAGATCGGCAAGGTGTTTGCCGGGCTTCGTGCCCGGAATGACCCACGGGTTGCCCGCGATGCGCGGCAGCTCCGCCAGCACCCGAGCCGCCGCCGGCGACAGCGGCACCAGCCGCGCACCGGTCTTCGAGTCCGCGAGCTTCAACTCGCCCGCCTCAAGATCGACATGCTTCCATTCGAGCGCGACGATCTCGTTGCGCCGGCACCCGGTCAGCATCAGCAGCCGGATCGCCGCCGCCGGATAGACCGGCAACCTTCCCTCGGCCTCCATCTCGTTCAGCACCGCGCCCAGGTGGCGGAACTCCGCCTCGGTCAGGAACCGCTCGCGCTTCTTCTCCTGGTACTTGCGCACGTATTTGCACGGGTTGCCCCCGCTGCGCAGCTTCCACTCCTCGGCGAAGTTGAACAGGCTGGTCCCGATCTCCAGCGCCCGGTTCGCCTGGTAAGGAATGTGGTGGAGGTCGCGGTGCAGCTTGTCGATGTGCTCGCGCTCGACGTCCTCGACCGCCACATCTCCGTAGGACGGCACGATGAAGCGCTCGACCGCCCTGCGGTACGCCTTCCGCGTGCTCTCCTTGCAGCGCATGTCGACATGCTCCGCCAGATAGCGCGCGGCAAGCTCCGCCACCGTCACCGAGCCCCGCTCCACCGGGTTCTCGCCGCTCCTCATGCGGTTGAGGGTCGTGGCCGCCTTCTTGCGCGCCTCGTCGGCGGTCATGACCCCGTGGCGCCCGAGCGTCACGCGGCGCGACTTCCCCCTGTGCCGGGTCTGGACGACATACACCTTCGACCCGGACGGATAGACCCGGACCCCGAAGCCGGGAATGCGGTCGTCCCAGAAGACCTCGTCGCGGTCCTCGACGACAAGCGCATCGACGGTACGCTTGGAAATGGTGCGGAACTTCAGCTTGGCCATATTGCCCCCTTGTTGAGAATCGTTCTCATCGGCATCCGGCCGTTCGCGAAATCGTGCACGCCGTAAGCGTAAGCTATGCGTAAGCGATCGGATGTCGCCTCAAGGTCATTCAAGCGCACTCATGGCCACGTTGCAAGGTGTATCGGCGCAGGAAAAAGTCTTTTATTTGCGGTAGGATAGACCGAAAATCATCCTCCAGGGCTCTCATGGCGTCTCAAGGACCCAAATGTCCAGATATCCGAAAATCAAGGTCAATTTAAGTGCCGCCGACATCGACGGCCAGCACGTAGCGGGCGCCCTCGGTGGTGCTACTCATATGGTCTCACGCTATGTGTCACGGTGTTGCCCGTGCTGCGGCGACAAGCCGCGCACGATAGTCGCCCGCCACGCCTGCGCCAAGCGAAGGAGGGGCGGTCAGGGAGTCGCGCCGCTGCCGCCGTGACCCTCGATCAGCGCGAGGATGGCGGGCGGGTCGAGGGGGACGGCGTGGACGGTCGCGCCGAAGGGCTCCAGCGCGTCCTCCACGGCCCCTGCGAAGGCCGCGGCAGCGGGGATCGCGCCGCCCTCCCCCACCCCCTTGACGCCCAGGGGGTTGAGACTGCAGCGGCTCTCCATGTGGTGGATCTCGATCGGCGGGATCTCCATGGCCGTCGGGATCAGGTAGTCCATGAAGGTGGTCACCAGCGGCTGGCCGTCCTCGTCGAACCTGAGCTTCTCGTAGAAGGCGCCGCCGATCCCCTGCGCCGTGCCGCCCAGTATCTGGCCCTCGACGATGGTGGGATTGATCATCACCCCGCAGTCGTGGACCACGACGTATGTCTCGATCTCCACCATGCCGGTGGCGATATCCACGACCACGACCGCGCCGTGGACTCCGCTGGCTATCGCGCCATCGGGGGAGCGGTAGTAGTCCGCGGCGCGGAGGCCCGGCTCTGCGCCCGATTCGAGCGTGTTGATGGGATTGGCCGCGTACGCAAGAGCGGCGAGCGTCACCGCCATTTGCGGCGCCCCTTTCACATGCACGGCCCCATCCGCCAGTACCAGGTCTTCGAGCGCCGCCTCCAGTTCCTCCGAAGCGAGGTCGAGCGCCCGCGCCCGGACCGCCTTGGCCGCACCGAGCGCAGCGTTGCCGCCCACCACGGCCGCACGGCTGGCGAAGGTGCCGACGCCCCAGGCGAAGCGGTCGCTCCGCCCGCTTTCCACCACCACCTGCTCCGGCGGGACGGCGAGGGTCTCCGCCACGATCTGCGTAAGCGTGGTGTGGTGGCTCTGCCCTTGCGAGGGATAGCCCGTCGTCACGTGCACGTGGCCGGTGGGCTCCACCCGCACCTCGACCCCCTCGTAGGGCGAGATGCCGGTGCCTTCAACGAAGAAGGCGATGCCGGCGCCGCGGAAGATTCCCTGCTCGCGCTCAGCCGGCTGGCCGCGCTTGACGCCCGCATAGTCGAGCGCGTCGAGTGTCTTCGCGAGCTGTGCGGGATAGTCGCTATCGCGGTGGATGAACGGGGTGTTGCCCTGAAAGATGCGGCCAGAATCCCAGGGGCAGTCCTCAGGTCGCACCAGATTGCGCCACCTGGTCTCGGCCGCATCCAGGCCGAGCGCGCGGGCCACGTGGTTCATGGCCGCTTCGGTGACGAAGTTGCCGTGTGGCTGGCCGGCACCCCGGTAGGGGCTCACGGTCGGCGTGTTGGTGTAGACCGCCTCGTAGGTCGAGTGCACCGCCGGGATCTTGTAGGGGCCCGGCAGGATGGCCTGGGCGCACTGGGCGTTGATGGGGCCGTAGGGGCAGTAGGCGCCGCTGTCGTAGAGGAAGTGGTCCTTGATGCCGAGGATGCGCCCATCCTTGGTCGCCGCCACCTCGATGTGGTGCACCATCAGCCGCTCGTGGTTGGAGCCGATGAAGTGCTCGCGGCGGTCCTCGATCCATTTGACGGGGCGGCCGAGCAGACGGGCGGCGAAGGGGACCAGCACCTCCTCCGGGTAAACCAGATAGATCTTGACGCCGAAGCCACCGCCCACGTCAGGCGCGATCACGGTGACGGCGGCTTCCGCCATGCCGAGCTTGTCGGCGATGACGCCGCGGGCACTGATCGGCGCCTGGGTCGTGTCCCAGATCGTGAGCTGCTCAAGGCTCGCGTCGTAGCGGGCGACGACGCCCCGGGTCTCCATCGGCTGGGCGGCGCCCCGCTCGGGCCGGAGCTCCTCGCGCAGCACGAAGTCGGCGGCGGCGAAGGCGCTCTCGATATCGCCGGTGTTGTCGGCGGTGCGGCAGGCGACGTTGGAATCGGTATCGTCGTGGACCAGCGGCGCGCCTGACTCTGCTGCCGCCACGAGGTCCACCGCCGCCGCCTCGGGCGCATAGTCGACCTCGATCAGGTCGAGTGCGTCTTCGGCCAGGTAGCGGCTCTTTGCGACCACCAGCGCCACCGGCTCACCGACGAAGCGAACCTGCCCCGGCGCAAGCGCCCGATGGGTGCGCGGATGGATGAAGCCGGGGTCCTCGTTGAGGAGCGGCATGGGTGTGTTGGCCGGGCCCAAGTCCTCGTGGGTGATGACCGCGTGAACGCCGGGAAGCGAGAGCGCCGCGCTGGCATCGATGCGCGTGAAGCGCGCCTTGGCGTGAGGGCTGCGGAGCACCGCGGCGTGCAGCATCTCCGGCAGGTGAATGTCGTCGATGAAGCGCGCGCGACCGGTGAGCAGGCGCGCATCCTCGCGCCGCTCGACCGGCTCGCCGATCAGCCGCGCGGTCATGGCTCCTCGCCCCTCAGCACCGCCGCGGCCCGGCGCACGGCCGCCACGATCTGCTGGTAGCCGGTGCAACGGCAGAGGTTGCCCGAGAGCGCCTTGCGGATCTCGGCGTCGCTCGGCGCCGGGTTGGCGGCGAGAAAGGGTTTGAGCGTCATCAAGATGCCAGGCGTGCAATAGCCGCATTGCAGCCCGTGCTCACGGCGGAAGGCCTCCTGTAGCGGGTGCAGGGTCTCGCCGTCCGCTAGCGATTCGACCGTCTCGATCGAGGCGCCGTCGCTCTGCACCGCAAACATGAGGCAGGAGCGCACGGGCGCGCCGTCCAAGAGCACCGTGCAGGCGCCGCAGACGCCGTGCTCGCAGCCGACATGGGTGCCGGTGAGCCCGGCCTCGTGCCGGATGAAGTCCGAGAGCAGGAGCCTCGGCTCGACGCGGTGCTCGTGGGCCTCGCCGTTGATGGTGACGCGGACGTTGTGGCCATGGTCCGCCATTCAGCGCCCCATCCTTGCGGCCGCCTCGCGGCAGGCACGGCGGGTGAGCGCAGCCACGAGCTTCTGGCGATACCAGGCCGGCGCGTGGGGGTCGTCCGCCGGGTCGGAGGCTTCGGCCGCGGCGTTGCCTGCGGCCTCGCACGCGTCACCGTCCGTTCCCCGCTCGGCAAGGACCGCCTCCGCCCCGCGTATGCGCTGGGGCCCGTCGCCGGTGCCGGTGACCACGATGCTGGCGTCGATACCGTCGCTGGAGGGCCGCAGCAGCACCGCGACCGCGACGAGCGCGAAATCCCCCTGGCGGCGCGCAGCCTCCTGAAAGGCCCAGCCGGTGCCATCAGGCAGTGCGGGACCCCTGATCTCGGTCAGAAGCTCGTCCGGCGCGAGCGCCGTCTCCATCGTGCCCGCGAAGAAGTCGTCGGCCTGGATGGTACGCGCCCCCTCCGGGCCTTGCGTGGTCATTTGGGCGTCGAGCGCCAGCATCACCGCCGGCAGCTCCGCCGCCGGGTCGTTGTGGGCGAGACTGCCGCCGATAGTGCCGCGATTGCGAATCTGGGGATGGGCAATGTGGCCGATGGCCTCGGTCAGCAGCGGCCAGCCGCGCGCCACGCCGGGATCGGCCTCGACCGCCGCCTGTCGGGCCATGGCGCCGATGCGAAGCGTTCCATCCTCGACCGTGATGCGGCCGAGCGACGCGACGCGGTTGAGATCGACCAGAACGGTCGGCCGTGCCAGGCGGAAATTGAGTAGCGGCACCAGGCTTTGCCCACCGGCAAGCGGCCGCGCATCCGCGCCATGCGCCGCGAGCAGGGCGATGGCGTCCGCCACCTCGGTGGGGCATTCGTAGGCGAACGGCGGCGGCTTCATGTCCTCTCACGACCCGGCTGTCGATCCAAGTGCCCCGATCTTATACCGGCGCGTGGTGGCCGGTTAGCCACCCGGGGTCTCATCGCTGTCGAGTCCGGCGCGTAGCGCATAGACAAGCTCCAGCGCATCGCGCGGCGTCAGGTCGTCGGGATTGATGGCGGCGAGGCGGTCGCGGAGCGGATCGGGCGCAGGTTCCGCGGGCGCCGGTACCGGACGAGCCTGAAAGAGCGGCAGGTCGTTGGCGAGCCGGGTGGCGGCGGTTGCCTTCTCGCCCTGCTCCAGTACCTCCAGCACCGTCTGGGCGCGGGTCAGCACCGCCTCCGGCAAGCCCGCAAGACGCGCCACGTGAATGCCATAGGAGCGATCCGCCGCGCCCGGCGCTACCTCGTGCAGGAACACGACCTTCCCCTTCCACTCCTTGATCCGCATGGTGTGGCAGGCGAGCCGCTCGAGCTTCTGGGCGAGCGCCGTGAGCTCGTGATAGTGGGTTGCGAAGAGCGCGCGGCAACGGTTGCTGTCGTGCAGATGCTCGATCGCAGCCCAGGCGATGGAGAGCCCGTCGTAGGTGGCGGTGCCGCGCCCGATCTCGTCGAGGATCACCAGCGCCCGCTCGCCGGCCTGGTTGAGGATGGCGGCGGTCTCCACCATCTCCACCATGAAAGTGGAGCGGCCGCGCGCGAGATCGTCGGCGGCGCCCACGCGGGAGAAGAGGCGGTCCACCACGCCGATGCGGGCCTCGTCGGCTGGCACGAACGAGCCCATCTGGGCCAGCACCGCGATCTGCGCATTCTGGCGCAGGAAGGTGCTCTTGCCCGCCATGTTGGGGCCGGTGACCAGCCAGATTCGCCCTGCATCGCCCAGGTCGCAATCGTTGGGGACGAAGGGAGTTTCCCCGCCCGCGCCCATGACTTCCACCACCGGGTGCCGGCCGCCCTTGATCTCGAAGGCTGTGGTCTCGTCTACGATTGGGCGGGTATAGCGTCGCTCGACCGCGAGCAGCGAGAGCCCCTGAGCCACGTCGAGCGCGGCGAGCGCGGCGGCAGCCCGCGCAATGTCCTCGGCCCGTTGGACGACATCATTACGGAGGTCGTCGAAGTGCGCTTGCTCGAGCGCGAGCGCCTTGTCGGCTGCGCCGTTGATCCGCGCCTCCAGCTCGCCGAGCTCCACGGTGGTGTAGCGCATTGCGCTCGCGAGGGTCTGGCGGTGAATGAAGGCATCGGTCAGCGCCTCGGCCCGCTGGGGCGGCACCTCGACGTAGTAGCCGAGCACGTTGTTGTGGCGCACCTTGAGGGCGTTGACCCCGGTCTCGGTGCGGTAGCGGGCCTCCAGTTCACCGATCAGGCGCCGGCTGTGGTCGCGCAGCTCCACCACCTCGTCGAGCGCCTCGTCGTAGCCGCGCGCGATGACGCCGCCGTCTCGGATGCTGGGCGGCGGGCTTTCTACCAAGGCACTGGTTAGACGGTCCACCAGGCTCTGGTGATGGCCGAGCGCCTTGATATCGGCCGCGAGCCCTGGCGGCGGCGTTCGCAGGCCGCCAGCGTCCTCAGTGCCGAGGGCATCCCGAATCGCTGGAATCTGGCCGAGCGCATCGCGCACCGCGGCGAGGTCGCGTGGGCCCCCGCGTCCCAGGCTGAGGCGCGAGAGTGCGCGTTCCACGTCCGGGCACCGACAGAGCCGCTCCCTGAGACCACTCCGCGCGCCTTCCGCCTCCACCAGAAAGCCGACGGCATCGAGTCGCTCGACGATGGCGGCGGGCTCGGTGAGCGGCGCGGTGAGCCGCGCCCTGAGCAGCCGGGCACCGGCGCCGGTGACGGTGCGGTCGATCACCGAGAGCAGGCTGCCTGCGCTGCCGCCGTCCAGGGTGGCCGTGAGCTCCAGGTTGCGCCGGGTCGCGGCGTCGATCGCCATCGCAGCACCCGTCTCGGTCAAGCGGAGCCGCGCGAGGCGGGGCATCTGGCTCTTTTGGGTGAGCTTGAGATAGCCGAGCACGGCGCCGGCGGCGGCAAGCTCCGCGCGGCCGAAAGAGCCGAGACCGTCAAGGGAGGCGAGGCCGTAGAACGCCGCGAGCGCCCGCCCGGCGGCGACGCTATCAAAGAGCGAGCGCGGCTGGGGCGTCAGGGCCTCTTTCCACTCGGCGAAGAGCTCGAAGAGCGCCGGCTCCTCCAGCAGCGGCTCCGGCACCAGCATTTCGCCGGGCTCGAGGCGCGCGAGCGCTGCGGGCAGCGAGGCCTCCGAGACCCCCATCACCGCGAACTCGCCGGTGGACATCTCGGCCCACGCCAACGCCAGAGCGCCCTCGGCCTGGGCGAGCGCCGCGAGGTAGTTGGCTGCCCGCGCGTCCAGCAGCGCGTCCTCGCTCAGCGTCCCCGGCGTCACCAGGCGGATGACCTCGCGGCGCACCACCGCCTTCGCACCCCGCTTGCGGGCCTCCGCCGGGTTCTCGACCTGCTCGCACACAGCGACCCGGTAGCCCTTGCGGATCAGCCGCTGGAGATAGCCCTCGGCGCTCACCACGGGCACGCCGCACATCGGGATCTCCTGCCCCTGGTGCAGGCCTCGCTTGGTGAGCGCGATATCGAGCGCCTCCGAGGCCTGGCGCGCGTCGTCGAAGAAGAGCTCGTAGAAGTCCCCCATCCGGTAGAACAGGAGGTGATCCGGGTGGGCGCCCTTGATTTCGAGATACTGCGTCATCATCGGCGTCGCCGGCTCGACGCGCCGCGCGCGTGGCCGGCCCCGGCGGGCGCTGCGGGCGGCGGCCGGCGCGGCGGTCGCTTGCGCCTCGGCGTCATCGGGCATGGCGCGACACTAGCACAGGCGGTTGCCGGGGTTCCGTGTACCTGATGCCGGCGCCGCAGACCCCTGATTGTCTTATATTCGTCACGCTCATGATCGATTGGCTCTGCTAGACTCGAAAGCCCGGAACCCCGCTGCGGAGGAGAGCCGGTCGATGGCGGCGCGTGTCGTTCCGCTGCGCCGGTGGGCGCGCCTCAGCCTTGCGGCATCGCTGCCGCTCGGGCTCGCGTTCCTGGTGCTCGGCGCACTCGGCCTCACGCCGCCCATCGCGGCAGTGCTCGCCTGGGCTGGCCTCAGCCTGCTCGTGGCAGTTGTGGTCGGCCTGATGCTGAGGGAGGTCGCCGCGCTCGCGCACCACGTTGAGACCTCCGCCGAGACTGGGGGCGAAGCGCGGCAAGGCGCTGCGCCGGCGGGGCTGCTTACCCGCGAGCTCGCGGCATCGGTCGAGCGCCTGGCCCGGCTCGGCGCCGAGGGCCGGGCGCAGCTTGCGAGCGAGAGGGCCGAGCTCGAACGCGCGCTGGATGCCTTACCCGAACCGCTCCTCCTGCTGGATGCCGACCGCAAGATCGTGCGCGCCAATCGGGCAGCAACGGCGCTCCTCGATGGCGAGGTGGCCGGGCGCCACATCGCAGCCTCCCTGCGCAATCCGGCGCTGATCGAGGCCGTCGAGCAAACCCTGGACGGTGGCGACGGATGTGACATCGAGTTCACCCTGCAGGCACCGGTCGAACGCACCTTCGCGGCGCGGGTCGAGCCGCTGCCCGAGCCGCGGGAGGGCGGCGCCGCTGTGCTGCTCGCGCTCGTCGATTTCACGGCTGTGCGCCGCACCGACCAGATGCGGGCCGACTTCGTCGCCAACGCGAGCCACGAAATTCGCACGCCACTCGCCACGCTCATGGGCTTCATCGAGACGCTGCAAGGCTCCGCCCGCGACGATGCGGCCGCGCGCGAGCGTTTCCTCGCCATCATGGACCAGCACGGCAAGCGCATGGCCCGTCTCGTCGAGGACCTGCTCTCCCTTTCGCGCATCGAGATGAACGAGCACACGCCGCCCACGGATACGGTGTCGCTCCCCTCGCTGCTCTCCCATGTGCGCAACACGCTCGCGTGGCGGGCAGAACAGCGCAAGGTAACCGTCGCCATCGATGCCGAAGACGAGTTGCCCCCGGTGATCGGCGACGGCGACGAGCTGACCCAAGTGTTTCTCAACCTGGTCGACAACGCGATCAAGTATGGAGACGCGGAGGGGACAGTCAGCGTGGAGGTGCGACGGGTTGCGGAGGCCGAAGCGGCCGGCTGGAGGGCTGGCAAGGACGGCGCGGTCGTTGTGTCAGTCGCTGACCGGGGGGCCGGCATCCCGCGCGAGCATTTGCCGCGGCTCACGGAGCGCTTCTATCGCGTGGACAAGGCGCGCTCCCGCGAGCTCGGCGGCACCGGCCTCGGGCTCGCCATCGTCAAGCACATCGTGAACAGGCACCGGGGCGCGCTCGCCATCGACAGCGCTCCCGGCGAAGGCAGCACGTTTACCGTTTACCTGCAGCCGGCTCCAGCGGCCGAAAGCGACGCCCTCGAAGTGGCTGCGCTGCCGCCTGACGATCGGGTAGCGGTGCCAGCGAACGATCCTTCCGAAGTCGCCGTCACAAAACCGTAACGAAACTGACTTATCCCTGAATCGGCCCGTTCATAGGGTGAGGCTAGCGCTCGCCTGACCGGGCGCACGGGGCAGGGGCGGCCGACGGCGTGCAGCTCACCATCCTCCTTATTGCAGTCTTGGCGCTCGCGGTCATTGGCCTCTATTTCGGCCGCCGCCGCGCGCTACGGGCCGCCGGCACCAATCTCGGCAAGCTCCACTCGATGCCGAGCTACCACGGCTGGTACGTGGCGCTCTGGTGCGGCATCCCGTCAGGCATCGTCCTCATCGTCTGGCTAGTCATCGAAGCGCCGATCCTTGAGGCGCTGTTGCTCTCCTACCTCGGACCCACGCTAGCGGAGCAGTCGGAGGCGATGATTGGCCTCCTGCTGAACGACGTGCGCAATCTAGCCTCGGGCGACGTGGTGAGCCGCGAGGTGGATCCCGCGCTGCAGGCTGCGGCGGACCGTTACGCCAGCATGAAGTCCACCGCGCAGGCTGCAGTGCTGGCAATCGGCGTGGCCTTGGGCGGCGCCGGCTTCGGCTGGGCCTGGCGGCGCATTTCACCGGGCCTGCGGGCGCGCAACAAGGTTGAGCGGGTGGTGAACATCGTGCTCATCCTGTCGTCCTGTGTCGCCATCGTCACCACCATCGGCATCGTTCTCTCGGTGCTGTTCGAATCGATCCGCTTCTTCTCGATCATCCCCTTCTGGGACTTCCTGTTCGGTCTGAAGTGGAGCCCGCAGACAGCTATCCGCGCCGATCAGGTGGGCAGCACCGGCGCATTCGGCGCCATCCCGCTCTTCACCGGCACGCTGATGATTACGCTGATCGCCATGCTGGTGGCACTCCCGGTGGGCCTCTTCGCCGCCATCTACATGGCGGAGTTTGCGAGCCCCCGGTTCCGCAACGTGACCAAGCCGATCCTGGAGATTCTGGCCGGCGTGCCGACGGTGGTTTACGGCTTCTTCGCGGCCCTGGTGGTGGCGCCGGCGGTCAGGGGAATCGGCGAATCGATCGGCCTTGATGTCGCATCGGAGAGCGCGCTCGCCGCCGGGGTGGTCATGGGCATCATGATCATCCCCTTCATTTCGTCGCTGAGCGACGACGCCATCGTCGCCGTGCCCAACTCGTTGCGCGAAGGCTCACTCGCCATGGGGGCGACCAAGTCGGAAACCGTGGTCAAGGTGATCCTGCCAGCGGCGCTGCCCGGCATCGTCGCTGCCTGTCTGCTCGCAGTCAGCCGCGCCATCGGCGAAACTATGATCGTGGTCATGGCTGCGGGCCTCGCCGCCAACCTCACCGCCAATCCGCTCGACGCCGTGACCACTGTCACGGTGCAGATTGTCACGCTGCTGGTCGGCGATCAGGAGTTCGACAGCGCCAAGACACTGGCCGCCTTCGCACTCGGCCTGATGCTCTTCGTGGTGACGCTCGCGCTCAACATCTTCGCGCTCCACATATCGCGCAAATACTGGGAGCAGTATGACTGACCTCGCTGAGCCGCGGCTCGCCGACGCCTGGCAGGACGCGGACTGGACGAAGCGCAGGCTGCGGCGGCGCTACCGCGCCGAGCGGCGCTTCAAGGCCTACGGCATCATCGCCGTGGCCGTCGCGCTCGGTTTTCTCGCGCTCCTCATCGGGAGCGTGATCGCAGAAGGCTACCCCGCCTTCGTCAGGACCTCGATCGCACTCGAGGTCGACTTCGACCCCAAGGTGCTCGGCGTGGGCGAGGCTCCGAGCAGAGAGGAGCTTCAAAAGGCGAACTACGGCAAGCTCTTGCGCGAATCCGTCTTCGCCGCGTTCCCCGAGGTCACGGCGCGAAAGGAGCGGCGCAAGCTCTTGAAGCTCGTGAGCACGGCCGCGCGCTTCGAGCTGCGCGAGCTGCTGGTTGACGATCCCTCGATCATCGGCACGACCCGGCGCATATGGCTCACTGCGTCCAGCGACGTGGACATGCTGATCAAGGGGAGCGCGCCCCGCGACGTGCCGGAGGACGAGCGCCGCCTCGACGACCAGCAAATCGCCTGGATCGACACCTTCAATGCTGCCGGCTTCGTGGAGACCGGGTTCAACGGCGAGTTCTTCGTCAACGCGGATTCGCGGGAGCCCGAGATTGCCGGCATCGGCGGTGCCATCGCGGGCTCCTTCTACATGCTGCTGGTCACGCTGGTGCTGACCTTCCCCATCGGCGTGACCGCGGCGATCTATCTGGAGGAGTTCGCGCCCAAGAACCGCGTCACCGACATGATCGAGGTCAACATCAACAACTTGGCGGCGGTGCCCTCCATCGTGTTCGGGCTACTGGGACTTGCAGTGTTCATCAATCTGTTCCACCTGCCGCGCTCAGCGCCCATTGTGGGCGGGCTCACGCTTACCCTGATGACGCTGCCGACGATCATCATCGCGGCCCGCTCCGCGCTCAAGGCGGTGCCGCCATCGATCCGCGAGGGTGCCTACGGCGTCGGCGCGTCCCCGATCCAGGTGGTCTTCCACCACGTGCTGCCGCTGGCCACACCCGGCATCCTTACCGGCACCATCATCGGCATGGCGAGGGCGCTGGGCGAGACTGCACCGCTGCTCATGATCGGGATGGTGGCCTTCATCGTCGACATTCCCGGCGGCCCGTTCGATCCGGCGACGGCGCTGCCGGTGCAAATCTTCCTCTGGGCCGACAGCCCGGAGCGCGGCTTCGTCGAGAAGGTCTCGGCGGCAATTCTGGTGCTTCTGGCGTTCCTGATCCTGATGAACGCCGTGGCGATCTATCTCAGGCGCAAGTTCGAGATCCGCTGGTAGGCGGGCGGGAGTGGTATCGTGACGGACGACACCGACGGGATGGTCTCACTGATGATGGAAGAGGCTGCTGCCCCTGCTGCCGAACCCGCCGTCGCCGCCGAAATCGAGGCCGAGGCGCCGGCGGCCATCAGGATGCGCGCGCGCGACGTCAACGTCTTCTACGCAGACAAGCAGGCGCTCTTTGACGTCGACATCGACCTGGCCCAGAACAAGGTGACGGCCCTGATCGGCCCCTCGGGCTGCGGCAAGTCCACGTTCATCCGCTGCCTCAACCGGATGAACGACATCATCGACATTTGCAGGGTGACCGGCTCGATCACCCTGGACGACCGGGACATCTACGGCCGCGATATCGACGTGGTGCAGCTGCGGGCGCGGGTCGGCATGGTATTTCAGAAGCCCAATCCGTTCCCGAAGTCGATCTACGAGAATGTGGCCTACGGCCCGCGCATCCACGGGCTCGCCAGAAAAGGCCGGGAGCTCGACGACGTTGTCGAGCAGAGCCTGCGCCGCGCCGGCCTCTTCGACGAAGTCTCCGACCGGCTGCACCAGCCCGGCACCAGTCTTTCCGGCGGGCAGCAGCAGCGGCTCTGCATCGCGCGCGCCATCGCCATCAGCCCCGAGGTCATCCTGATGGACGAGCCCTGCTCGGCGCTGGACCCCATCGCCACGGCCAAGGTGGAGGAGCTGATCGACGAGCTCCGCGAGCACTACACGATCGCGATCGTTACCCACAACATGCAGCAGGCCGCCCGTGTCTCCCAGTTCACGGCGTTCTTCCACCTGGGCGAGCTGGTGGAGTTCGAGGCGACCGAGCAGATCTTCACCAATCCGCACGATCAGCGGACGCAGGACTATATTACCGGGCGCTTCGGCTAGGCGTGGGCAGAGGCTGAAGGCAAGGAGGGTGACCCGTGGCTGCCGAGCATACGGTCAAGGCCTACGACGAGGAGCTGGATCGCATGAACAACGCGATCCTGGAGATGGGCGGCATCGTCGAGCAGCAGCTCGCGGCCTCCATCACCTCGCTGGTCCGCCGCGACGACGAGCTCGCGTCCAGCGTGATCACCGAGGACAAGCGGGTGGACGCGCTGGAGTCCGAGATCGACCAGCTTGCGGTGCGCATCCTGGCGCTGCGCCAGCCTGTCGCCGTGGATCTCCGGGTCATCACCGCCTCGCTCAAGGTGGCAAGCGACCTGGAGCGCATGGGCGACTATGCCGCCAACGTCGCCAAGCGCTCCATCGCCATTCAGGACATCGACCCCATCCGGCTGACCCACACGATCTCGCGGATGGCGGGCATCGCACAGGGCATGATCAAGGACGTGCTCGATTCGTTCAGGGACCGCGATGTCGAGCGCGCCATGGCGGTCTGGCGGCGCGACGAGGATGTGGACGAGTCCTATAACAGTCTCTTCCGGGAGCTGCTCACCTACATGATGGAGGACCCGCGCCGCATCACCACCTGCGCGCACCTGCTCTTCATCGCCAAGAATATCGAGCGGATCGGCGACCACGCGACCAACATCGCCGAGACCGTGAATTACATGGTGACTGGCACCCCGGTGGAGGAGGAGCGGCCCAAGGGAGACGTCACGTCCTTCCACCAGGCGGGCGACGAGACGGAGGCGACGACGCCATGAAGCCATACATTCTGGTCGTCGAGGACGAGGCGGCGCTGCTCACGCTGCTCCGCTACAACCTGGAGAAGGGCGGCTTCGAGGTGGGCGAGGCCGTGGACGGCGAGGAGGCGCTGCTGATGGTGGACGAGCGGCGCCCCGACCTGATGGTGCTCGACTGGATGCTGCCGACTCTTTCCGGCATCGAGGTTTGCCGTCGCATCAGGCGCAGGCCCGACTCGCAGCCGCTACCCATCGTCATGCTGACGGCGCGTGGCGAAGAGTCGGACCGGGTGCGCGGGCTCGACGGCGGCGCCGACGACTACGTCGTCAAGCCCTTCTCGCCGGCGGAACTTCTCGCCCGCATCCGCGCGATCCTGAGACGCATGCGGCCGGCGCTCGGCGACGAGGTGCTCCACTACGCCGACCTCAAGATGGACCTCGCCGGGCACAGGGTCACGCGAGGGGATGAGTCGATTCACCTCGGGCCGACCGAGTTCCGCTTGTTGCGCCACCTGATGGAGCATCCGGGGCGCGTGTTCTCGCGCGAGCAGCTCCTCGATTCGGTCTGGGGACCGGACATCTTCATCGAGAGCCGGACGGTCGATGTGCACGTGCGACGCCTGCGCCAAGCTCTCAACGCCGAGCGCCGCCCGGACCTGATCAGGACCGTCCGCTCGGCAGGCTACGCCCTGGATTCAAGCGCGGGGTGAGTTCGCGAAGCCGTGGGATGGGTGGCAATATCGCCGGCTGTGGCATTTGTGTCACAGTGAGATAAGAAAATGTCTTGATGACTGAATTCTGTCATATTCTGCGCTGAGCAGGGTTGCGCTGCGGACCCTGCGTGTACCATTCTCTCGGTGCGGCGGTCTGCGCTGGTTTAGAGGCGTACCGCCGCGGATCCATGCATGGAACTCTACCAATCGCGCGAATGAGGAGGATGGGAGCATGAAGAAGGTATTGTTGGGAACTACGGCACTTGCGGCCGTTGGCCTGCTGGCCAGCAATGTCGCGTCCGCCGACGAGATGATGGCCGAGCCGATTAGCGTTGGTGTGGGCGGCTATTACACCACCGCCGTCGTCGCCCGAGACATGGACGGTGCCATGGATGATCGCGGCCACGTCATCCAGCAGAACATGGAGATGCAGATCGCGGGCTCGACTACCCTCGATAACGGCATCACTGTTGGCGTCAGGGTCCGCTTCGCTGCCAACGACTACGAACACAGCGACGAGCAGGAAATCACTTTCAGCGGCGGCTTCGGCTCCTTGCACGTCGGCGCAATCGAAGGCGCCGCGCAGCAGACGGTCGTCTGGGCGCCGGGCGGGACCGTGCCGATCGGCGGCATCAAGTCGCCCTGGTTCGGCGGCATCGGCGGCATGTGGACGACGAACGCCATCATGAACGAGGATGCGATCAAGGTCCTCTACTTCTCGCCGAGCTTTAACGGCATCTCTCTTGCCGCGAGCTACGCGCCCGAGAATACGACGGACTCCTATGGCGGAACGAGCACTGCCGATCCGGGGCAAAACTCGGAGGGGGTCTCCGCCGCCCTTAGCTACACTGTCGACGTCATGGGTGGCAGCTTCAGCGCCAATGTCGGCTACGAGGGCTACACGAACGAGGACGGCGGTGCGGATCCCGAGGGCTTGCGCTACGGGGCCTCGATCAGCATCGACCAGATCGCGCTGGGCGGTGCCGTGTACGATCAGGAAATCGGCGGCGTCTCGACCTCGAAGTCCGATATCGGCGTGTCCTGGACCGACGGTCCCATGATGCTGGGCGTTCAGTACGGCGACAACGAGTCCAACAACAGCAACATCGTGGCCTTCAATGCCAACTACAATCTCGGACCAGGAATCGATCTCGGGTTGCAGATCGGCGCGGGCGAGAGTGGCATGAACGACTTCACTCAGATCCTTCTGGGGACGATGCTCAACTTCTAGTCTCGAGCATTGTCGTCAAGAGCGTGGGGAGCGGCTTCAGCCGCTCCCTTTTCTTTGGCCGGATTCCAGCGGGCCGCACGCGCGGCTGAGGCGATAGGGCGGGAAAGCGGAGACGACTTGAATGCGTTCAATTCATATTGTATCTGCGCTGCCCCGATCACCTAGGAGGGCGGTACCGGCGTAACAGGCGTCGGTTATCCTGCGCTGACCCATGAGCGGGATTCTGTGGCTCGCCTCCTACCCCAAGTCGGGCAACACATGGCTGCGCGCCTTCTTGCACAATCTGCTGCGGAACGCGCGCACGCCCTTCGACATCAACCGTATGTCCGAGTTGACGGCGGGCGACAGCCAAGCCCACTGGTACGGGCGTCTCGATCCCCGACCGCCAGTGGCGCTGGATGCGGAGGATTTCGCGCGCCTTAGACCCAGGGTGCACGCACTCATCGCTGAGAGCGCGCCCGATACCGTCATGGTCAAGACCCACAACGCCCTCGTCGAGGCCGACGGCGTGCCCATGATTACCCAGTCGCTCACGGCAGGGGCGATCTATGTCGTGCGCAACCCGCTCGACGTGGTCGTCTCTTACGCTCACCACCTAGGTCAGCCGACGGACGACGTCATCACGCTCATGGAAACAAGAGGCTTTCAATCGCCCGCAACCGCGGACCAGGTACCCGAGCACCACAGCGACTGGTCCACCCATGTCGAGAGTTGGACCACACGCTCGCATCCGCAGCTCCACATCGTGCGCTACGAAGACATGAGCCGCCGGCCCGGCCCGACTTTCCGCGCCATTGCGGCGTTCCTTGGACTCAAGCCGCCGCGCGAGCGCTTGGAGCGGGCGATGCGGCACTCGTCCTTCCGCTCACTGCGCGCGCAGGAAGACCGCATCGGCTTTGTCGAACGCACCCCGTCGCAGGACCGCTTTTTCCGTGCCGGCAAGGTGGGCAGCTGGCGGGAGGTGCTGGACGACGCGCACGTCCGCCGCGTGGTAGAGCGCCACCGCGCCCAAATGGAGCACTTCGGCTACTTGCCCTCCGGTTACGAGGATACGCGCGAGCGTGATGCCAGACGATGAGCAAAGCGGCGGGCTGAACGCCGCTTACGGTGGACGCGCATCTGGACGCACTCGAAACGCTAGAGTGTCAAGGCTGCCGCAGACGTTTGCGCCGTACTTCGTCTCGCAATAGCCTAGGCTGGATGGGCGGGTGAGGCGTAGCCGGGGAGAGCCGGAAAATGTCTGGAAACAGCTTCGGATCGCGCTGGATTGTTGGAGCGGTAGCGGCCGCGTGTCTCGCATTCGGCGGGGCGAGCGCGGCGCAGGCGCAGGAGGGGGAGTGGTACATCGGGGCGAACATGCCCCTCATGTTCATCGACGATAGCGACTCCAACGCCAACACAAGCTTCTCGAGTCCCCAGGGACCGATCGAACTACAGTCCACGGTCAGGTCGGAACACGACACGGGCTTCAAGCTCGGGGCCGTCGTCGGCCATCATCTGGAGTCCAACCTCCGCGTGGAGGGCGAGATATTCTTCGCCAGGGCGGAGGTCAGCAGGCTCACCCACACCAGCATCTCCTTGCCGGATGTGCCACTACCCCCCGACCTTCTTGGAGATGTGGACATCCCGGTATCGGGCACCGGCGACCAGTTCGGCGCCATGGTGAACCTCTGGTACGACTTCGACACTGGCGACAACTGGACCCCCTATGTCGGTGGTGGCCTTGGCCTCATCCGCATCGACCAAAGCGACTTGAGTTACGACCCTAATGCAGTGAAGAACGCGATCAGCCAAAGGGCGGCTATGGCTGCGGCCCAGAATCCGCGGCTGTTGGCCGCCCTAGCCGGTCTCCGCCCCCTACAGGCCGCCGACGTTCCCAGGCTCTCCACCGCCGACACCGCCTTCGCCTATCAAATCGGGGCAGGAATCGGCTACGCGCTGTCAGATACGGCCACGCTCAACATCGGCTACCGCCTGCAGGCCCTCGACGGCCTGTCGTTCAGCGCCGACAACGGCATGGTCTCGACGACGACGGAGACCGACCTCCGTATCCACTTCCTCGAGATCGGCATTCGGCAACTGTTCTAGGGGAACGTAAGCGCGCCGCTGAGGGCGCGTTCAAGCGCCGGCGGGACGGCAAAGTCCCGTTTCAGCGATCACCGCGGCAATTGCCTGCTCGCCGCGCGGTGCCATGAGGTGCGCGCCGGCGACGCCCTCGATTCCCTGCAGCTCCTCGATCAACTCGACGCAGATGCGGATGCCCTCGGCCTGAGGGTCCTTGGCACCCTCGAGCCGGACGATGACCGCATCCGGGATGTGCACACCGAAGAGGTTCTCGTTCATCCAGCGGGCCGAACGCGCCGACCTTATGGGCCCGATGCCGACGATGATGGACGTGCGCTCGGGAATGCCGAAGTCCCCGAGCCAAGCGAGGTAGCGCTTCAGCATCGCCATATCGAAGCAGAACTGGGTCTGGAAAAAATCCGCACCCGCGTCGATCTTGGCCTGAAGGCTGGTGGGCGTATCGCCCGCCTTGGGCTCGCGGGGTGCATCGGCGCCGCCGATCAGTACCCTCGGCGCCGAGGCGAGGCTTCGCCCGCCGGGGAGCAGGGCCTCATCCCGCATGGCTCGGACTACCGCCATGAACTCGTTGGATTTCAGGTCGAAAACCGGCTTCGTCTCAGGCTGATCGCCGGCGTCAACCGAATCGCCGGTGAGGCAGAGCAGGCTGTGCACGCCGAGCGCCGCTGCCCCCAGCACGTCGGCCTGCAGCGCGAGCCGGTTGCGATCGCGCATGGTGAACTGGAGTACCGGCTCGATGCCTTCGCGGACCAGGATCGCGGCGGTTGCGAGCGGCGAAAGATGCGCGCGGGCGCCGGCTCCGTCGAGCACGTTGACGGCATCGGCGAGCCCCTTGAGGCAACTGGCGTGGGCCAGAACGTCGGCCGGGTCCACCGAGTCGGGCGGCCCCATCTCTGCCGTGATGGCGAACTCGCCCGCGCGCAGCACGCGTTCCAACTGGCCCGCGCTCTTCGCCTCGTCTGCCATGGCCCTCTCCAACGCTCTCGTCGGCCGCCCCGCGGGCGGCCGGGGCGCGACCATAGAGGGCGTGGCCCGGACAATCCAGCGCGCAGTGGCGTCGGCTCAGAGGAGGCGCTGGCGTGCCTTGAGCGCGGTGCCGAGGGTGCCGTCGTCGAGATAGTCGAGCTCGCCGCCGACCGGCAACCCGTGGGCGAGACGGGAGATCGCGACGCCGCTCTCGGCGAGCCGATCGGTCAGATAGTGCGCCGTGGTCTGTCCGTCCACCGTGGCGCTGGTGGCAAGGATGATCTCGCTCACCGCTGGCTCGCCGGCGCGGGCGACGAGGCCGGCGATAGCGAGATCCTCCGGCCCGATCCCGTCAAGCGCGGACAAGAGCCCGCCGAGCACGTGATAACGGCCGCGGAACATCAGCGTGCGCTCCAGCGCCCAGAGATCCGCGACCTGCTCGACGACGCAGATGGCCGAGCGGTCGCGTTCCGGATCGGTACAAATGGCGCACGGGTCCTGGGCGTCGAGATTGCCGCAGATGCCGCAGGCGCGGACGCTCTCGGCCGCCGTGCGCAGCGCGCTCAAGAGCGGCTCCAGGTGCGATTCACGCCGCTCCAGAAGATGCAGGGCGGCGCGGCGGGCCGAGCGCGGCCCGAGACCGGGGAGCTTGCCGAGATGCCCGACCAGCCGCTCGATCGCGGGGCTCGTCATCGCCTGTCGCCAGTGAAGGAAGGGCTGCGGCGCGCCCTCACATGCCGAGGTCGAGGCCGGGCGGCAGCTTGAGCCCGCCAGTGACCTCGGCCATCCGCTCCTGGACGAGTTGCTCGACCTTGGCCTTGCCGTCGTTGAACGCGGCGACGATCAGGTCTTCCAGAACCTCCACCTCGTCGCCACTCACCAGCGCTGGGTCGATGGAGAGGCGGCGCATCTCCCCCTTGCCCGTGAGCGTCACCCTCACCAGGCCGCCACCCGCCGTGCCCTCGACCTCGAGCGCGCCGAGGCTCTCCTGCAGCTCGGCCATCCTAGTCTGCATTTCCTGCGCCTGCTTCAGCATCTTACCGATGTTCTTCATGGGGTGGCATCTCCGTCGTTTCCACTTTCCGGCGCCGGCCGGTGCACCTTGCGCACACGCGCGCCGGGGAAGGCATCGAGGACCTGCCGCACCAGGGGATGGTCCATCGCCGCCTGGTCGGCCGCTTTCTGCTTAGCCTGGTCCTGCTCGTCGAGGGTGGGCTCGCCGCCCTCCTCGCTCAGCGCGATCATCCAGCGCTCGCCGGTCCATTCCTCGAGCCGCTCCTGAAGCAGGGCGAGCATCTTGCCGTCCGGCGAACGCCCGCAGTTGATCTCCACCGCGCCAGCGGCAACGCGGATAGGCCGGACCTCGGTCCTGAGCCACGCGCTCAGGATCGGCTCCCGCCGCTCCTCCGCTAGCGCGGCGACCTCGCGCAACGATGTCGGCTGCACACGCGGGGCGGACGCGGCCACCGGCGCCGGCTGAGTTGCCGGCTCGGGCGCCGATTCGGGCACCACCGCAGGCTCCGCCGCCGTTCCGGCGTTTGTCCTACCGCTTGGTGCAGGCGCCGGGGCAGAGGCGGGCGACGCTGCAGGCGCGCTCTTCGGCTGTGTGCTCGCAACGTCAGCACCGATGGCCCGGAGTGCGTCGGCCGGGCTCGGCAGGTCGGCGGCATAGGCGATCCGCACCAGGGTCATCTCGGCCGCAAGCGCGGGTCTCGCCGCCCGGTTTGCCTCTTCCAGCCCCTTAAGCAGCATCTGCCAGGTTTGTGTGAGCGACGGCACCGCCAGCGCCTCGGCCATGGTGCGTCCGCGCGTGCGCTCGGCCTCGGGCACCGCGGGATCCTCCGCCGCGGCGGGCACATGCTTCAGCCGCGTGAGCCAATGGCAGAGTTCCAACAGGTCCTGCAGCAGTGCCTGCGGCTCCGCGCCCGCGTCGTGAAGCTCGGAGAAGCAGTCCAGCGCGTCCTTGATCGCGCCCTTCATCAGCATGTCGAACAGGTCGAAGAGCCGGGTGCGGTCGGCGAGGCCCAGCATGGCCCGCACCGCTTCCTCGGTGATGCGTGTGCCCTCATGCGCCATCGCCTGGTCGAGCACAGAAAGCCCGTCGCGCACCGAGCCATCGGCGGCCCGGGCGATCAGCGCAAGCGCCGCCGGCTCCACCTCCGCCCCCTCCTTGGCGGCGATGCCCGTGAAGTGCTCGATCAGCAACTCCATATCGACCCGGCGCAGGTCGAAGCGCTGGCAGCGCGAGAGCACGGTCACCGGCAGGCGCCGCACCTCGGTCGTCGCGAACACGAACTTGACGTGGGGCGGCGGCTCTTCGAGCGTCTTCAGCAACGCGTTGAAGGCCTGCTTCGAGAGCATGTGTACTTCGTCGATGATGTAGACCTTGAAACGCGCCGAGACCGGGCGGTAGCGCACGCTCTCGATCAACTCGCGCACGTCGTCGATGCCCGTGCGGGAGGCGGCATCCATCTCGATCACATCGACGTGGCGGTCCTCGGCGATGGCGATGCAGTGATCGCACACGCCGCACGGCTCGGGCGTGGGCCCGCCGGTCCCGTCCTCACCGATGCAGTTGAGGGCGCGCGCAATGATACGCGCGGTCGAGGTCTTGCCCACCCCGCGCACGCCCGTCAGCAGGTAGGCGTGGGCCAGGCGGTCCATCGCGATCGCGTTGCTGAGCGTACGTACCAGGGCGTCCTGGCCGATCAGCCCGGCGAAGCTCGCCGGCCTGTACTTGCGTGCGAGCACCCGATAGGCGGCGGCGTCCTCGCTCATCGGTGTATGGCGTCCTTCGATCCGCGTCTTGCGGGGGCAGCGCGTCAGGTTGGCGGCAGGAGACCGGCAGGCGACCCGGCTTGAAGCTCGTTACGGCTGCTTCCTTCCGGACCTGACCGGGTTGGCGAGTTAGCCGTCCGCCGCCGATCTCCCGCCCGCACTATAGCAGGTGCCGCCGGCAGTTTTTAGGCCGCGCGCTGGGCCTGCTTGGCGAAATAGGCGAGCACGGCCTCGGTATCCGTCACGTCGGCCGAGCAGCGGTTCATGTCGAACAGGTTGATCGCGTGGCTGATCGGCAGGCGGTCGAACACCGCGTCTGACGGTACGATGGTGCGGTAATTGTACGAGAACGCGTCGAAGACCGTGGCCCGGACGCAGTTGCAGGTGGCGCCGCCGGTGACGATCAGCGTATCGATGGCGCGGTCGATCAGGTAGGGCAGGAGGGGCGTGCCGTGGAAGGAGCTTGGCTTCTTCTTTGTGAAGACCAGATCGCCGGGCTCGGGCGCCACCGCGCCCACGATTTCGCCGCCGTGGGTGCCTTCGAAGTAGACGTTCTCGCCGGCCTCGGCGCCGATCTTGGCGTCGAAGAGCCCGGCATCGCCGACGGTGCGGTCGATAGCGAAGCGGGTGTAGATCACCGGGGCGCCGGCGGCGCGGGCTGCACCGACGATGCGCTTGGTCTGCCAAACGGCATCCCAGCCGGTGGCGCAACTATAGGGATAGGCGGCGAGGTCGTGGTTGCCCTCCTCCCCCACCATGTAGTTCTGCACGTCGATCAGGATGACGGCCGGGCGGGCGCCGAAGCCGACGCGCTTGGCCCAGCGGCCGCGCTCGATGGTCTCCCTGTCATCCTCGCTCAGGAAGCGTTGCCAATCCGGCATCTCAGGCATCGTGGGCCTCCGACCGTGCTTTCTGGGAGGCCTATCATAGCCGGAATCCGCCTACGCCGGGGGCGGCCGTGAGCAGGACTTGCGCCGAGGCCCAAGGCTGGCAGCTCCAGGTGGTGCTCGACCGGGCCGCCTTTGAGGCACTGGAGTCGGCGCTCGAAGACCTCACGGACGCCGTGGTGGCCGAGACGATCGAGGCGACACACCCGATAGAGGAAGCCCCGGCGGACCTTCTACGCGTGACGTTGTTCGGCGCCGCTTCGGCAGGAGACGACCCTAGGCCGAGTCAGATGTGCGCGCTGTTGAGCGCGGCGGGCGTCGGGCCCGACGAAACGGCGGTCGAGCCGGTGGGCTCTACCGATTGGGAAGCGCAGTCCCTCGCCTCGTTTCCGCCGATCTCGGTCGGGCGTTTGACGATTGTAGGCGCGCACCAGGCCCCGCCCCGCCGACGCCTCGTCCTCCGCGTCGATGCCGGCCCCGCCTTCGGCTCCGGCCGCCACGAATCGACCCAGGGCTGCCTGCTCGCCCTCGACTGGCTCGCCCGTCGGCGGCGGGTATACCGTGCGCTGGATATCGGCACGGGCTCCGGCATCCTCGCGGTAGCGGCGGCAAGGCTCTGGCCGGCGAGGGTGCTCGCCCTGGATACCGACCCCTTGGCGGTGGTCACGGCATGGGAAACGGTGCAGCGGAACGGGGTCTCTCGCCGGGTGACGGTGGTGCGGGGAGAGGGCTTCCGCACGGTTGCCGTCGGGTGGCTCGCACGGGCGGACCTGATCATCGCCAACATCAGGGCAAGACCGATCACAGCGATGGCGCCAGGCTTTGCCCGGCACCTGCGGCCGGGCGGTGTTACGGTGCTCTCCGGCCTTCTAGCCGACGAGGAGCGGCTGGTGCTCGCGGCCTTCCGCACGCGCGGGCTCCGGCTCCGGCGGCACATACGGCTCGGCACCTGGGTCACGCTGATATTGACGCGGTGAGCGGCGCACTGGCAGAAACGCCACCATGTCCGAGAACACTGCGACAACCGACGCGCTGGCGCAGGCGCTCGCCGAGGCCGGTATCGACACGCCAATCCACGAGGTCGAAGCGCTGGTGCGGGGAGTCGCCGCCGCAGCGGTGCAGGACCCGGACTGGCTCCGTCTGATCCACCTGGAGGCCGACGCCGAGGCCGCCTTCGCCGAGCGCTTCGAAGCTCTGCGACGGGCTTACGCGGAGGCGCCGGACGGGATCGACACCCCACAGCAGAAGTCGCGGCTAGCGGCGCTCAGGGCGGAACTCGCCGAGCGCGGCCTTGACGGCTTCGTGGTGCCGCTCAGCGACGAGCATCAAGGCGAGTACGTGGCGCGGCGCTCGCAGCGGCTGGCGTGGCTCACCGGCTTCACGGGCTCTGCCGGCATGGCGATCGTGCTGGCTGAGCGGGCCGCGCTCTTCGTGGATGGGCGCTATACCTTGCAGGCTGCAGCGCAGGTGGGCGGCAGCCTCTACGAGCACCGTCACATTACTGAGGAGCCGGCGGACGCATGGCTCAGGGAGCATCTCGCGGCAGGCGCCGCGCTCGGCTACGACCCCCGGCTTCACGGCGCGAGCCAGAGAGACCGGCTGGCGGCGCCCTGCTGCGCTGTCGGCGCCCGCCTGGTTCCGTGCGAGGACAATCCCATCGACGCACTATGGGCGGATCAGCCGCCGGCCCCGCTCGGCCCCATCGCCCCCCATCCGGCGCGCTTTGCCGGTGCCGAAGCGGGCGAGAAGAGAGAGATCGTCGCGGCCCGACTTGCGAAGAAGAGCGCGGCCGCCGCGGTGCTGAGTGCGCCCGATTCCATCGCCTGGCTACTCAACGTGCGCGGCGCCGACGTTGCAAACAGCCCCCTCCCCCACTCCTTCGCGATCGTGCACGGCGACGGCGACGTGGACTGGTTCGTGGACCGCCGCAAGCTGCTCCCCGAGATTCCGGCGCATCTCGGCAACGCCGTGCACGTTCAGGCGCCCGAGACGATGGCAGACATGCTCGGCGCGCTTGCCGGCGCGGGCAAGGCGGTGCTGATCGACGAGGCGGCAACGCCGGTCTGGATGGTCGATCGGCTGACGGACGGCGGCGCTGAGGTGATTCGCGGCGCCGATCCCTGCGCGCTGCCCAAGGCCTGCAAGAACGCTGTCGAGCTCGAAGGAATCCGCGCGGCCCATCGCCGGGATGGCGCGGCGCTGACCCGCTTCCTGGCCTGGCTCGCCACCGCGACGCCCGGCTCGATCACCGAGCTCGACGCGGTCGACTGGCTGGCGGCGATGCGCGCTGGCGGCGAGCACTATCGGGGTGCGAGCTTCGACACGATCTCGGGTGCCGGCCCTAACGGCGCTATCGTCCACTACCGGGTGACTGAGGAGAGCAACCGCACGCTGGAGCCGGGCACCCTCTATCTCGTCGATTCGGGCGGGCAGTATCTCGACGGCACCACGGACGTGACCCGCACGGTCGCGATCGGCCGGCCGGAGCCCGAGCACCGGGACCGCTTCACCCGCGTGCTGCGCGGCCATATCGCACTGGCAACGGCACGCTTCCCGCGCGGCACCACTGGCGCGCAGCTCGACACGCTTGCCCGCCAGTTCCTGTGGCAGGCGGGCCTCGACTACGACCACGGCACCGGACACGGCGTCGGCCACTACCTCAACGTGCACGAAGGCCCGCAGCGCATCTCCCGCATGGGCAGCGCGGCGGCGCTCGCGCCCGGAATGGTGGTCTCCAACGAACCCGGCTACTACAAGACCGGCGCCTACGGCATCCGGATCGAGAACCTGGTGACGGTGACGGAGGCTGACGACGCCAACGGGGGGTTCCTCGGCTTCGAGACGCTGACCCTCGCACCCATCGACCGCGCCCTGATCGACCCCGCCATGCTGACGGCGGCTGAACGCGCCTGGCTCGATACCTACCACGCGCGCGTCGCAGATATCCTCACACCACTACTGGCAAACGACGCGGACGCTCTCGCCTGGCTTCGCGCCGCAACGGCACCCATAACCGCTGCCTAAGCCCGCCTCCACCGCCCGCACCCTCGCGACGATCCAGATGGCCGCGCCCTGTCCGTGATCGCCGAGCGGCGAGAAGTGCCGCACTGTCCCGACCTGCTTCCCTCCAAGAGAACAAATTCTCGAATTAAACGATTTTTCTGCAGAATGCCGACGTTACCGGGAAACCGTAGGGAGTATAGTGTCCGCTACAGTGGTCCGTTCGTCGACGGGCTTGCGCCTTTTGTCGCGCGCTGGGCCCGTCGGGCAATAACGGCCGAGAGCCGAGACAAGAGGGAGACCCACTCGATGCTGGTACCGACACGATGGATTGCAGCCGCGCTCCTCTGCTGCGCGACGACGCTCGGCGCGGCGCAGGCTGCCGACAAGATCGTCATCTCCAATTGGGACGCCTACATGCCCGGCGATCTCCTCGAAAACTTCACCAAGGAGACCGGCATCGAGGCGGAACTCTCGTTGCACGCGACCAACGAAGAGATCATGGGCAAGGTGACGGCCGGCGGCGGCGCGGGTTACGACGTGATCTTCGTCACCAGCCCCTTTGTCGAGGCGCTGGTCAAGCTGGGCCTTGCCGCCAAACTCGACCACGCCAAGATTCCGAACATGGCGAATCTCTACCCCGAGGCCCGCTCGCTCGCCTACGACCCGGGCCTCGCGCACTCCGTTCCCTACGCCTGGGGGACCACGGGCCTCTGCTATCGCTCCGACCTGGTGGAAGGTGCGCTCGATAGCTGGTGGGATCTGCTGCGGCCGAGCGACGCGCTCAAAGGCAAGATCACCATGCTCGCCACGGATCGCTGGCTCCTGCTTCCCGGTTTCAAGGCGCTCGGCTATTCCGCCAACACGACCGACGAGGCCGAAGTCGCGGCGGCGCGCGACGTGCTGATCGAGGCGAAGAAGGACCTGCTCGCCTACGACGACACCACGTTCTATTCGAAGCTGGTTTCCGGCGAGGCCTGGCTCGTGGAAGCGTGGGACGGCTGGTGCAACTACGGCGTTGCCGAGAACCCCGACATCGTCTTCACCGTGCCGAAGGAAGGCGCCGACCTCTGGGCCGACACCATGGTGATCATGGAAGCGTCGGAGAACAAGGACGCGGCACACGCCTTCATCGACTACGTGCTGCGCCCCGATGTCGGCGCGTGGGTGGCGAGCAACATCCTCTACAAGGTTCCGAACGCCCAGGCCATGGAAGGGCTCGACCCTGGGCTCTATGAGGCGTTTCCCAATCTGGCGATGAAGCCGGAGGACATCCTCGCCCAGGAAGCGCTGCGCGACGTGGGCGACGCCATGAAGCTCTATTCGCGGACCGTGACGGAGATCACGGCCTCCGAATAGGCCTGATTTGATACGGCCGGCGTCGCGCGGGCGGCGCCGGCCAGTCCTTTCGCCGAGGCGGGCGCCCCCATGCCGGAATCGTTACGCCGGGCGCTGTTGCTGGGGCCGGGCCTCACGTGGCTTGCGCTCTTCCTGGTTGTACCGACCGCCACGGTGCTGCTCTACAGCTTCTTCGAGCGCGGCACCTACGGCGGCATCGACTCGGTCTTCAACGTCGAGAACTACGTCCGCGCCGTCGATCCCCTCTATTTCGGCATCCTCTTGAAGTCGCTGCGCATCGCGGCGATCGCGACCGCGGTGGCGCTGGTCATCGGCTATCCGGTCGCTTACTTGATCGCGACGGCGCCGAAGCGGCTTCAGATTCCCCTCTTGCTCCTCGTCATGCTGCCATTCTGGAGCAACTACCTGATCCGGACCTATGCCTGGATCGTGCTGCTCAATCGCGAGGGCCTGATCAACAACGCGCTGCGCTGGCTCGGCCTCGTCGATGAGCCGCTCTCGCTGCTCTACAACGACACCGCCATCGTGATCGGCCTCGTCTACGGCTACCTGCCGTTCATGGTCCTGCCGCTCTACGCCTCCATCGCCCGGCTGAACCCCGAGATTCGCGAGGCGGCGACCGATCTCGGCGCGTCCTCCCTGCGCGGCTTCTGGACCGTGACCGTACCGCTGACCCGCCAGGCCATCGCAGCGGGCTGCATCTTCGTTTTCGTCCCGTCCATCGGCAATTTCATCACGCCCGACCTGCTGGGCGGCGGCCGCACGAAGATGATCGGCAACCTCATCTACGATCAGTTCCTGAAGGCGCGGGACTGGCCCTTCGGCTCGACCCTCGCCCTCATCCTGATCGGCGTGATGATGGCGCTCCTGTTTATGCAGGCCTGGTTTGTGAACCGGCAGATGCGCCATGGCTAGGGTGCGTCCCGAACGACAGGCGCTGCGCGTCCACGCTGCGCTGGTCTATCTCTTCCTATACGGGCCGATCGCGGTCCTCGTCGTCCTCTCCTTCAACGAGAGCGGTCTGCCGACCGCGTGGACCGGCTTCTCGACCCGCTGGTACTCAGCGCTCGCAGGAGCGGCGGACATCCATCGGGCGGTGCTCAACACGTTGATCGTCGCGGTCTCGGCAACAGCCGTCGCGACGGTTCTCGGAACTCTCCTGGCCCTTGGGCTCGAGCGTCTCAAGCCCCGCGCCTGGATCGACGGCCTCATTTTCGTGCCGATGATCGTGCCCGATATCGTTCTCGCAATCGCCTTGCTCTCGTTCTACACCCTGCTGGAGATGACCCTCGGCCTGCACTCCATCGTCTTTTCCCACATTGTCTTCAACATCGCGTTCGTCGCCGTCGTCGTGCGCGCCCGGCTGAGAAACTTCGACAAGTCCATCGTGGAGGCCTCCATCGACCTCGGCGCGAGCGAGGTGGGCACCTTCTGGCGCATCACGCTCCCGGTGATCGCGCCCGGCGTCATTGCCGGCGCGCTTATCGCCTTCACTCTCTCGATCGACGAGTTCGTCATCGCATTCTTCACGGCCGGCGCGGGACCGTCCTCGACCACGTTCCCCATGCTGATCTATTCGATGATCCGCTTCGGCGTGACGCCGGAGATCAACGCCATTGCGACCATCGTGCTCTTCGTCAGCTTCACCCTGATCCTGATCTCCCAGCGCATCAACCGGCCGGTGGCGAACCCGTGAGCGCGGTCATCGAGATGCATGGCGTCAGCAAGCGCTTCGGCGCCGCGATTGCGCTCGACGAGGTATCGCTGACGATTCGGGAGAACGAGTTCTATGCGCTCCTCGGGCCGTCCGGGTGCGGCAAGACGACGCTGTTGCGCGTCCTCGCCGGCTTCGAGACGCCGGATACGGGCGACGTTTCGCTCGACGGCAAGGACCTGCTCGCGATCCGGCCCAACCGCCGCCCGGTCAACATGATGTTCCAGTCCTACGCCCTCTTCCCTCATCTCAACGTCTTCAACAACGTGGCCTACGGCCTGCGCATGGACCGCGTTCGCGGCTCGGAGCTGGAGCAGCGGACACGGGACGCCCTCGCCATGGTCAAGCTCGACGGGCTGGAGAGCCGGCGCCCCAACCAGCTCTCCGGGGGCCAGCGCCAACGGGTCGCCCTCGCCCGCGCCCTGGTGAAGCACCCGCGGGTGCTGCTGCTGGACGAGCCGCTCGGCTCGCTCGACAAGAAGCTGCGCGGACAAATGCAGGTCGAGCTGAAGCGCCTGCAGCACGTCGTTGGCATCACCTTCATTGTGGTGACCCACGATCAAGAGGAAGCGCTGGAGATGGCAGACCGTATCGCGCTGATGCGGGACGGGAGGATCGAGCAGGAGGGCACGCCGGAAGCACTCTACGAGCGGCCGGCAAACCATTTCGTCGCCGACTTCATCGGCGTTATGAACTTTGTCGCGGGCACACGGACTGCGGACGGAGTCAGGCTGAAGACCGACACGATCCTTCGTGGCCACGGTGACGCCGGTGTGGAGTCTCCAGCCTGGCTCGCCGTGCGCCCCGAGAAGCTCGCGCTCTCGGCCGAGCGGCCAGCGCTTGCCGAGGACAACGCCCTTGAAGCGGAGGTCGTCGACATTTCATACAGCGGCCAGCATTTGAGCGTCCGCCTCCGGGTTCCGGAGGCCGATGCGTTGGTCCTGGCGAAGGTGGATACCGCCGATCCAAGCGTCGCGGGAATCGAGCGCGGGCAAACCCTGTGGTGTTACTGGCCACCGTCAGCGTCGCGCATCCTGCCCCGCGAGTCACAGTCCGAGGTGTGAGAGAATGAGCAAGACCATCGTCTTCTTTCCCGAGGCCGCCTTCGGGCCGGCGTTGAACTCGGTGGCGATCGCCCAGGCCTGCCGCGCCCGCGGTCACCGTGCCGTATTCCTTTGCGATCCCGGCTTCACCGGCGTGTTCGCCAACTACGGCTTCGAGGAAGTGCCGGTTCCCATGTCGGAACCCATGCCGCCGGAGCAGATGGCGAAGTACTGGTCCGACTTCATCAACGGCCACATCCCAAACTTCCGCAAGAGTCCGTTCGACCAGATCAACAACTACGTGAAGGACTGCTGGGACGCGATCGTGGACACCGCGGTGTGGGCCGAGAAGACGTTGCCGGGCATCCTCGCGGAGCTTCAACCCGACCTCATCTGCATCGACAACGTGATCCTGTTTCCCGCCACCAAGCGGCACGGCGTCCCCTGGGTCCGGATCATTTCCTGCAGCGAGAACGAAATTCCCGACCCGGACATACCGCCGCACCTCTCAGGCTGCGGAGAGAACGACCGGGCCTGCTTCGCGGCGTTCGAGAGCCGCTTCAACGAGGTGATCGGGCCGATCCACGCGCGCTTCAACGAGTTTCTGACGAGCTGCGGCGAAGAGCCCTATCCGCTCGGGCAGTTCTTCGAGCCCTCGCCGTACCTCAACCTGTTGCTCTATCCGAAGGCGGTCCGGTACGCCCGGCGCGAGCCCCTTGATCCCACGCGATACCAATACCTGGAGGGCTGCGTCCGCCAGGAGGACCCTTACGAGGTGCCGCGCTTCGCCGAGCACGATGACGCGCCTCTCGTCTACGCCAGCTTCGGCAGCCTCGGCGCCGGCGATACCGACCTGCTGAAGCGCATCGTCGCCGCGTTCGCCGGCAAGCCCTATCGGGTGCTGGTCAATGTCGGCGACTATCTCGACGATTACGAGTCACCGCCCCCCAACGTGCATCTCGCCGGCTGGTATCCGCAGCCATCGGTGATTCCCCAGACCGATGCGGTCATTCACCACGGCGGGAACAACAGCTTCACCGAGTGCCTCTATTTCGGAAAGCCGGCGCTTATCATGCCCTATGTCTGGGACGGCCACGACAACGCCACCCGTGTTGCGGAGACGGGGCACGGCCTCAATCTGCACCGCTATGGCTGGAGCGACGAGGACCTGCTTCGTGCCGTCGACAAGCTGATCGGCGATCCCGCAATGCGCGATCGCCTCGCCCGCACCAGCAGTCAGATGCACGAGGCCGACGGTCCGGGGTTTGCGGCGCAACTCCTCGAAGGGGTGCTTCAGCAGTCGCGCTGACTGGCGGGTCCAGCCCACGTATCGAATGATCGCGAGTCCGGGGCATGTACGGGAGCGTTCCAGAACCCTGGGACAAGGTAATCGTTGATTTCCAGGGCGTCTCGGAACGCTTGGGAATACCTGGCAGAAGGGAGTGATGGAAGCGAGGTCCACCATTAACCCGAACAAACCGACCCGATCCACCTAAGCAGCCGCAAATGGCGGGTTCTTCAGCGGCCTTCTAGCCCGCCTTTCTCGCCAGGGTCATGTTCTGCGCGGCGCTGTCCGGTCGACAGGGTAGGAACGGCGCGCAGCGCGATGTGGAACATCGGGCAAGAGCCATGACGCACACTGTCGGCCGGAGAGCGCCATCCTTCGGGTCGCGCCCAAGCGCCCGCCCGCGTCGTCGCGGGCCTCAACCGTATTCCCTGATACGCTTTTCGGCCCGCTCCTGGCGGATCGAACGCCTGGGTGCGACGCAGGCCGAGACCCTGGTGAGAAATGCGGGCTAGCTTGCTTGTCGACGACGCGGCATCGCGATTCCGTGCTCCCGCAGCGTGCTTTCCACGCTCGGCCGTTGAAGTCGGATGCGTTTGTCGCTCAGCAGGTAGGAGAACACGTACCCGAGACCCAGGATCAACACCCCAATCAGGAAGCAGTAGATGATGGCGCGGTCGGGGTACTGGTCCTTTAGATAGCCGATGTAGAGAGGACCGCAGACGCCGGCCGCCGCCCAAGCCGTCAACATGATGCCATAGACCGCAGACATCTTTTTCGCACCGAAGACGTCGAGCACGAAAGAGGGCATCGTCGCGAAACCGCCGCCAAAACAAAGCATGATGTAGCAGACGAGAGCCGAGAATATCCACGGATCGCGCTCGGTCATCAGGATGCCGAACACGATCATCTGACTGGCCAGCAGGATCCTGAACACGCGGATGCGGCCGATGCGATCAGACAGCAATCCCCAGAAAAGCCGGCCAAATCCGTTGCAGAGCGAGCTGGCAGCGATCAGCGTCGCGCCATATTCGGCGAGTGTTTCCGGCTCCACGGACGGGTCGGCAAGTCCCCACACGTCCTGAAGCAGCGGTGACTGAAAGCTGATAACGGCGATGCCTGCAGCGATGTTGAAGAAGAACACAAGCCACATGACGGCGAATTCGCCCGAATACAGGCAGCGCGCGGTCGAGTCCGGCTCGTCCTGCGCGCCGCTAAAGGCCGTGGCACTATCGAGACGACTTGCGAGCTCCGCGGGCGGATCCCGCAGCGCCAGGCTGCACGGGATCAAGACGGCGGCGAACACCACGCCGAGCCAGATGAACAGGAGCGGAAGATCTCCTTCCGTCTCAACCACCAGCAAGGGTGCCAGTCCCTTACTGAGAACCACCGCGCCGATCCCAAAGCCCATGACGACGATGCCCGTCGCCAGTCCCTTCTTGTCCGGGAACCACTTCGCCACCGTGGCGACGGGCGTGACGTAGCCGAGCCCGATCCCGGCGCCGCCGATCACGCCGTAACCGAGATAGAAGAGCGCGAGACTGTCGAGTTGCAGCGCGAGGCCCGCAATCATGTACCCGCCCGAGAACATCACACTGCCGGCAAGCGCCAGTCGTCGCGGCCCCACCTTGGGCAGAATCATGCCCGCGCCCGCAGCGGACATGCCGAGAGAAAAGATCGTGATGCTGAAGGCGAGCGCCGTGTCGGTGAACGACCAGCCGAGCTGCCTCACGAGAAGCGTTTGAAAGAAACTCCACGCATAGACGGTCCCGAAGCAAACCTGCAGAACAGTGCAGTAGAGAATTGCCGCTGCGCGAGAATGAGCCACCGGACGGCTATTCCTTACCGCCCGGCTGCGAGAGCCCGTCCGCCTTGTCTCTATCCATCACCTGCGAGAAGTAGAGGAAGAGGCGCGCGAGCTCTCCCGCCTCGTCATTGCGCGCGAGCAGTTTCTCGTTTCCTCTGCTGTCGGTCTCCCGCTCCTGTGCGAGCTTCACCGCAAAGGCGAGAACGCCGTCGACCGGTCTAGCTGCCTGGCCGACGAGCCAGATCGCGGCGAGAATGCCGACCACGAAGATGATGGAGATGAGATAGATCTGCTGGCCGATCGCCCTTTGGACCTTCAACGCGATCAGCCCGGTGTCGCTGCCGATGTGGACCGCGCCGGCGACGCCCGCCAGGATTGGACTCGCGACCTCGACGAAATCGCCCATGCCCGGCAGGCTTCGCTCCACCGTCACCGTGCTGGTCGCGTCACCGGTCCTGATTTCCTCCGGAATGCCCGGAACAAAAGTGTGGGCCAGAAACTCCCCTGTCTCGCTCGTGATGTAGATGTAGCTGATTCCCTGAATCTCGACGAACTGGTCGATCAGGGACTGGAGCGCCGTCAGGTTTCTGTTCAACAGGATGTCGACGCTGGCATCGGCGATCGTCTTGGCGATATCCCTGCTGTTCGATTCATATTCTTCGGACAGGTGCGTATCGACTGTGTAAATGCAGAGAACCGATGTCGATATGCCGATTACGCCGAACAGGAAAAATACGCCGAACAGGGTCTTGCGGAAGAGTCTTAGAATTTTCATGTCAGGCGAACCTGTCTTGCCAGCTGTCCAGGGGAACGAAGCGGCCCTCGTCCACAACGGTGTAGTAGACCTTCTGTAAGCCCTGGCGGCGCTCCGGGCCGAACGACACCAGTTCCCCGATTCCCAGATCGAAATCACTTATGCTGAAAACGGCGTCCTCGAGGGCGCGTCTCTCCGGCCGATCACCGAGGCGATCCAATATCTCGACCATCAGCTTGGCGTTGAGGAAGCCCTCCAGACTGACGAAGCTGTGCGAGAAGGGCGCGTAATCCTCTCTCAGCAATTCCTGCGGAGGCTGAGGGTCATATCGCGCCATCAATTCCTGGTACTGCTGGACAGCAGGAATCCCCACGTCGTGGTAGCTGGGAACGACCTGCGAGTTCACCAGCAGCTCGGTGTAGCGCTCGCCGTCGTCGCGTCCTTGCGTGATGAGATTGAGAAGGTTCTCGCTGCCGACGAAGGACACGTTGGCGATCGGCACGCGCAACCCGAGATCCACCGCGTCGCGGAGAAACGCGGCGCAGGCGGCGTAGGCGCCGATGCATATGACCGCATCGGGACGCGACGCCTTCAGTATCTCCACCTGATCGCGCATGATGCCCGTGAACTTCGAGCCCCGCCTGTAGGTCGCCTCGCCGACGATCCGCTCGCCGAACGGTCTCAAGGCACGTCGCACGCCGGCCCAGCCGCTGCGGCCGTAAGCGTCGGCCTGATAGAAGACCGCGATTCGCTTGCGGCCGATCCCGACGAAGTTCTGTACCAGGCCGGCCGTCTCCTGCCGGTAGGAGGCGCGCAGGTTGAAGGCGAAGGGGCCGTATGGCGGCTCCCGCTGCGGCTGCGCGCCGGTGAACGGAAAGAACAGATAGACCTGTCTCTCCTGAAACTTCTTGAGCATGGGAAGAACGCGCGTGACCGTCGGCGTACCGACATAACCGAACAGCGCGAAGACCTCGTCTTCCAGCATCAGGGTCATCGTGTTCTGAACCGACGGGTCGGGCTGATAGCCGTCGTCATAGGTCTTGAGAACGATTCTTCGACCCCGGACGCCACCCTGGCGGTTGACGTGCTCGAAATAGGCGCTGGCGCCGCGGAAGAGCTCTATGCCGAGACCGCGGGAAGGACCGGAGAACGCAGCGGACATGCCCAGCACGATCTCGCTATCGGTCACGCCCGATGATGCCGCTGCGCCGGATGGCCTCCAGCCAAAACCCAATAGGCAACCGGCAAGTCCGTACCGAAGGACGCTTCTCCTCGTCGGCGACCTCATTCGAGGTATGCCCATCCTACCTCGCTTATGTGGCATGCCCGAAGAGTGGCTTCCCGCCTCGCTTCACGATGGCAAGGGCGACTCCTTGGGGTGCTCGTCCTCTAACTCCGCCTCGTCCTCGGCCGCGTCGTCCTCGGTCTGCTGAGGCGGTTGCGCGGCCAGCGTGACGATCATTTCGGTGAACACGCCGACTTCGGACTCCACCCTGATTTCGCCGCCGTGCTGGCGAACGATGTCGCTCGAGAGCGCGAGGCCCAGACCGGTGCCCTGGTCCGGCGGCTTGGTCGTGAAGAAGGGGTTGAAGATGTCGGCGATGATTTCGGGTGGGATCCCGCTCCCGTTGTCTCTGATTCGGATTTCGACCCCTTCTTCGGATCGTCGGGTGACCAGGGTGAGCGTGGGCTCGTAAGCGCCCCCTTCCGAGCCCTCGGGGCCGGGATCCGCTGCGTCCGCGGCTTCCTCGGCGCGCCGCCTCTCGGCAGTCGCCTGGCAGGCATTGCCGACCAGGTTCAGGAAGACGCGGCCCACGTCCTGAGTGACGACGTCGAGAGATCCGACCGCCGGATCGAAGTCCTGGACGATATCGAGTTGAAAGCTGTCATCGCTTGCCCGGGCGCTGTGGTAGGCAAGCCGCACATGCTCGTCGAGCAGGGCATTGATGTCCGTCGGTTGTCGGCCGCCCGAATCACGCCCCATGCTGAGCATGTGGTGTACGATCTGATTTGCGCGCTCGCCGTGCTCCCGAATCAATCTGAGGTTTTCCGTGATGTCGGCGCTGATTTCTCGAATCAGCGCACTGCTCTCGTCCTCCTTCCCGTCGACCGGCTCAGGGAGAACCGTTTGCAGCTCTTCCAGGAGTTCTTCCAGCAACTGCTCCGTTACGTCTGAAAAGTTCTTGACGAAGTTCAGCGGGTTCCGGATTTCGTGCGCCACGCCGGCAGTGAGCTCGCCAAGCGCCGCGAGCTTCTCCTGCATGACGATCTGGTCTTGCGCTCGCTGAAGGTTCGCGAGTGCGTCCTCGAGCTGCTCGTTCTTGCCCTTGAGCTCCTCTGCCAGCTTCTCCACCAAGTTGAGCCGTTGGACTTCGAGCGCGTGACGGCGAAAGACCTCCAACGCCGCGGCCATGTCCGCGACCTCGCCTCGTCCGTCGACCACCACTTCCGCCTCGATATCGCCCTCGGCCATCCGGCGCATCCGATCCGAGAGCCGCCCGAGACGCCGCATCAGCACGCGGCCGACGAACAGCCATGAGATCAGCACCGCCCCGACGATGCTGGTCACGCTGATCGCAAGCAGGAGATTGCCGCCGGTGCTGATCGCCGACGAGGACGCCTGCGCCGCGTCTTGGACGCTCCCACGCGCCGCGCTGACCAGCCCCTCTGCCTCGGCGGCGAGTTCGACAGCAAGATTGTTGTTGGACGCGAGCAACGCCGTCTGACGCTCATCGAGAGAAAGTTCCTGAGCCCGCAAGTCGAAGCCTTGATCGTGGCCCAGACCCAGATCGACGAGACGGGACAAGGCGGGTGCAATCCTGGCATGGAGGGGCGTGACGCCCAGGGCCGACAGGCCGCGCTCGATCTTGCCGGCGGAGGCCTCGAAGCGCTCCCGGAGCGGTTCCAGCAAAGCGATGTCTGAGACGTCGAACGCGCTCGCCAGAAGCTCGATTGCGATCGTCGCGTTCGCCTGCAACCCCGCCATGTGGCGATAGCGGTTGAACTCGTCCTCCGATCTGTGCACCGCTCGAGGTGCCGGCGCCTCGCCGAGCTCCCGATAGCCGGTCATCGTGTAAAAGAGCTGGTCGTCGATGGCCGGAATTAGTGCCGCGGCGAGCTCCCGTTGCAGGGACGCGATTTCGGCGCGCAACGCTTGGCTGCGCTCCGTGAGCAGGAAGCCCTCGGCCACCGACTCCTCGATGGCGCCGACATTCGCGAGCAAGGCATTGCCTTGGGTGCGAATGCGCTCGAAGCGCGGCTCCTCCGCTCCCTGATCCGGCAGCGCGGCTACCTGGGCTTCGAAGGCTTGCCGGTCATGTGAAATGTCCGCGACGGTGTGGGCGAGTTCTTCCGGCGTCGCTGCAGCCGTCAGCCGCGGCCCGGCTGCCACAAGGGCACCGCTTTGCTGCGCCACGCCGAAGGCCGTCACCATCTCGGGCACGCTGCCTTCGTTGACGCGTCTCTGAACCTCAGCGACGTGATCGAAGGAAACCAGGCCGACCACGCTGGCGACGACGGTGAGCGCGACAGCGCCCCCGATACCCAGATAGAGCTGGGTCGAGAGTCGAAAGCGACTGTCGAGCAGCCGTCTTGCCAACGTGGTCATGGCTGCACGGCGCGCTGAAGTGTGTCGATGGGATGGTAGCGGCCGTCCCCACCGATCACGGTCACGAAGACGGCGTCCGAACCTTGATTGTCTTCGTCGCCGTATCGAAGCTCGAAGCCTCCGAGATCGATGGCGCCGGCGCGGCGCAGATTATCGAGCACGCAAGCCCGGTCGACCTCACGGCCGCAGCGCTCGAGAGCCGCGATCGCCAGACGGCCTGCCAGGTAGCCTTCGAACGAGACGAAGCCCGGCACGGCTTCGGGCGAATAGGCGGCCAGAGCGCGGCGATAGGCCAGAGTAACGGCCGGCTCGTCTCCGTCGGGGAAGGGCACCACCTGGGTCACGAAGACGCCGGCGCCGGCGGCACCCAGCTCTCTCGCCAGAGCGTTGCTGCCGACGAAGGAAATCGTCAGGAAAACGGGATCGAAGCCGGTGTGCCGCGCCCAGGCGATCAGCGCGGCGACCGGCTCATAGGCTCCGACCAGGATGACGGCTCCGAGATCAGAGCGCCGCACGTCGAGCAATGCCGTTTTCACGGCTGTCGTGTTGCGCGGGTAGACCCCGATCGCCACGGGCGCCAGCCCGCGCCGCTCGAGCGCCCGGCGTACCCCTCGATAGCCGGCCTGCCCGAAGGAATCGTCCTGATAGATCACCCCGACCCGGTCAATTCCCAGATCTCCGATCAGGCGGGAGACCATTGCCTCGGTCTCCTGGTAGTAGGAGGCACGCAGATTGATCACGTTGCGCAACTTGGGGTCGCGCAGGAACTCGGCGCCGGTGAAGGGCGCGAGGTAGGGAACGCCCGCATGGGCCGCTATGGGTGTAGCTGAGCGGGAGGTCGGCGTACCGACTGCGCCGATCAGGGCGAAGACGCCATCGTCGGCGATCAGCCGGCGGGTATTGGCGATCGCGGCTTCCGGCTCGTAGGCGTCGTCGAGAGACCGAAGCGCCAGCGTGCGCCCGTGCACGCCGCCGCGCCGGTTCGCTTCCTCGAACGCCGCCTGGATACCGAGCCGCAGGTTCTTACCCAGGTCCTGCGCGGGACCGCTGAAAGCCGCCGATTGTCCGAAGAGGATCTGCTGGTCGGTCACCCCTGGCTCTTCTGCCTGCGCCGCCGCAGCACCCGGAAGCGTGAGCCAGATAGCCATGAGGAGAGCCGCGCGCAAACCACTTGCCCGCATCGCCCGCTTCCCTGTTGTATCGTTGCTGGTTGGACGCTCTGGCGCTCGCTCTGCCGGCGCGACGGGGCCATCTCGCATGCACGAGACGGGAACGCGCCGAAGCTCCGCCGATCGTCGCTCCCCCGCGTCGAAGCGGGAAAAGAGCCCAAAATTTACCCTCATGACTCGCAGCGATAGAGCGTTATGCAAGTGATGTCGTCGGATTGCGGCGTGTCGCCTGCAAACGCGCTCACCGCCTCGAAAACCGCCTTGTTGGCTTCTTTCGCGTCTTTCGGGGGCACTCCGGTAAAGACCATCCGCAGCCGCTCCATATCGAACAACTCTGCCGTAGCATTCTCGGCTTCCGTGACGCCATCGGTGTAGAATACGACTGATTCCCCCGGCGCGACATGTAGCGCGTCTTCCACAAAGTCCATGTCAGGCATCACGCCGAGCGCAATCCCACTCGTCACGGGAATCTCGCTGGAGCTTCCATCGGCTTTAACAATAACTGGCGGATTGTGACCCCCGTTTGCATACACCATTTCCCCGCTCTGCGGGTCGAAAATTGCGTAGAACAGCGTGACGAACATCATCGCTTCGTTGTCTTCCTGAAGAACTTGGTTGACCTCCTTCAGCACCGCGCCAGGGTGAGCGGTGCCGATGGCTGCACCTTTGAGAAGAGTGCGGCAAGACATCATGAAGAGGGCGGCGGGAACGCCCTTGCCGGACACATCCGCGACCGCAATACCAATACGTCCCTCTTCCAATTTCATAATGTCGAAAAAATCCCCGCCTACTTCCCGAGCGGGTGACATGCTACCGAACACCTGATACCGAGAATCTGCGGGGAAAACGGTCGGAAGGATCGACTGTTGCATTTTGCTGGCTACATCGAGTTCATTTTGTATTGCTAGAAGCTTTTCGCGCGATTCTGTCGCCTCTCTCCACGAAATCAGATTGCGCAATGTTCGTTCGATCGTGACCTTCAGGTCTGCGAAGTCGATGGGCTTGGTCACGAAATCGAAAGCGCCCCGGTTCATCGCAGTGCGAATGTTCTTCATATCGCCGTACGCTGACACGATCACGGAACGCACGTCCGCATTGACTTCAGAAATCTCTTCAAGGAGTGCAAGACCGTCCATCTTGGGCATGTTGATGTCCGAGACCACCAAATCGATGCCCGGATCCTGGCTGAGCCGTTCAAGAGCTTCGATACCATTGTGCGCGAAGACAAACTCATACTGCTGGCGACGAATCTCCCGGCGCATCTGCTGCAGAACGAGACGTTCCAAGTCAGGTTCGTCGTCTACGACGAGAATCTTGTAGGGAGTCGAACGCAATTCTAGTGTTTCAGCGTTTGGCTCTTCTGTCATTGCTCAACTCGTTTTTTGCGATTCGTGAAAACGCTCGTGATGTCGCGTTCTTCATACGTCTTAGTGGGCTCCGTGTGCACGTGCTGTGACGATTGCGCGTTCGATGTCGGTAACGGCGTTGAACACGTCGCGGCCAACAAGATCCATGTTGCGGAGCTGTCTTATTCGCACGCCGGCGCTCTTGAACTCGACGTCGGGGTAAATTTCGGGAAGAATTCCACAGGAATCTAACAAAGAAAGCAGCGCGATATCCCGAGGATCGGGTATGTCATCCGAGAGAATGAGCGTCCTTATACGGTCCTTGATCTCGCGTGCCGCCTCGCCGTCGAGGGTGAGATAGCGGCGTTTGCGGAAACCCAAGAGAGATTTCTTATCCTGCCGCTCTAGAATGCCCCGCTCCACGAGTCGGTCGAGTGCCTGTTGTTGAATGGCTGCCGATTCGTCGGCGGACAACGTCTTTATCCAAGTGGCGGTATCGGTAGTTTCCGTGTGCTCGCCGATCTTGGCCAGGATACGATCGAGCATGGCCTCGCCGATCGGCGTACGGTCCATGACGGCCAGGGTCTTAGGATCGGTGTCAATCCGATAGGCGAACGCCAGATCCACAAGCACGGCCCCGGCCAGGGCGCATTCTACTATGTTGGGGTGTATGGGCAGGAACTCGCTGCCTTTCTCATCCAGAAGCAAGAGGCAAGTCTCTTCAACGAATGTCAGCATCGTGCCGTCCTACTCAGATGTTGACGACGGGCGGAAGCAATGGGTCGCCCCCAAACGGTGAGAATTGTGCGGTTGTTACCCTTTCTCGGATTTCAACTCCACCGCGATCCGATCGCGATGAAAGACTTTGAGAAGGACCCAAAGCAGTCAGTCACCCACTGGGGCGCCACGTCCCACCCGCCGCCGCGGCATCGACTTGGCAACCTCGCTGCCAAATGCAGCGGCGATCAGAGTGGGGTTGACCTTCAAGACTCATCAGGTTGTCGCACCGTCAGTGTAGAGGAAAATTGCGTCTCCTAGCGCCAGCGTCAGCACATCTTCATTGTAAGGGAGGCCCGGCTTGACGCCTATGGTCGTGCCACCAGTCATCGGTAGCGGTGTAACCGAGCCGGGACGCCTATCCACATACGGCGGTTTGTCGGCACGGAGTCTGCTCTCAGACACTTCAGCGGAACGGCGGCGAATAGAGGGCGCCGCCGTCGCCGTAGAGGGCGCTGAGGCCGCGCGGCAGTCCGAGCGGGCTGCCAGCGCCGAGGTATCTCTCGAAGATCTCGGCGTAGTTGCCTTCCGCCGCGATTGCGCGCGCCGCCCACTGCGCATCGAGGCCCAGCATCTCGCCCAGCGAGCCCTCAGTGCCCAGCATCCGGTTGATTTCCGGGTGATCCGTTCCTTTCGCCATCTCCATGACGTTCGCCTGGGTCACGCCGAGCTCTTCGGCGGTGATCAGCGCGTTGAGCACCCAGCGCCCGATGTCCGCCCAGTGGTCGTCGCCGTGGCGCACCAGCGGCCCCAAGGGCTCCTTGGAGATGATCTCCGGGTAGATCATGTGTGCGTCCGGGTCGGCGAAGGTCGATTTCGTCGCCGCCAAGCCCGAAACGTCTGTCGTGTAGACGTCGCAGCGTTCCGCCTTGTACGCCGCACGGGCTTCGGCGTTGGTCTCGAGCGGCACCGGCTCGTAGGTGATGCCGTTGACGCGGAAGAAGTCAGCGAGGTTGAGTTCGGTGGTCGTGCCGGTCTGGATGCAGATCGAGGCGCCGTCGAGCTCGGTGGCGCTCTCCACGCCGAGCTCCCGGTGGCCGAGGAAGCCCTGGCCGTCATAGTAGTTGATGCCAACGAAGGTGAATCCCAGGTCGACATCGCGTGAGAATGTCCAGGTCGTGTTACGCGACAGGATGTCGACTTCGCCGGAGGCCAAGGCCGGAAACCGAGTCTTCCCCGTCAGGGTGACGAAGGAGATCTTGTCCGGATCGCCCAGAACGGCCGCCGCTAATGCACGGCAATAGGCCGCCTCAAAGCCGGACCAACGGCCCGTATCGTCGGTATGGGAAAAGCCCGGCAGGCCCGGATTGATGCCGCATCTGAGTGTGCCCGCCGCCCTAACATGATCGAGCGTGCTTGCGTAAACGTCGGTCGCGAGGACGGTGATTGATACACAGAGGGCAGCAAAAATGCCGACGATTGCGTTGAGCTTCATATGCTTGTCCTCGTATCGACGATGAACATGAGCCGGCAGGAGCGACCTTGCCAAGGACGATCGGCGGCGCGGAATTGCCGCAAAAGCGGTCGCAACCGATCTTCGTGGGATGACCCGGATCGCCGAGTAACGCAAGCCTATGCTGGATGTTTTCTCCCCTCAGAGCGACCACGAATTTCTGCACCGCGCCGCCTTCCGAGCGGGACACGAGACATTATCGTCGCATGGCTGCTGTTACGGAGTGGGGCCCCTGGGATCGGACAATGTCGCCAGCACGGTGACCGCGGCGTGGGAACGGCTGCCCCGGCATGTCAACGGGCGCGTCAAGGCTTCCTCCGCTTGATCAGGACCACCCTGTTCCTGCCGTCCTCGCGCCGATAGTGCGCTTCGTCCATTAGCCTCCGCACGAGATGGATGCCGAGGCCACCTATGGGGCGGTCCGCGACCGAGGAGTCGAGATCGGGCGACGGTGCATCGGAGAACGGATCGAAGGGCTTGCCGTCGTCGACGATTTCCATCGTGAGGGATTGGCCTTTGGAGGTAAGCGTAATGCGGATGTCCTTTTTCCCTGCTTCGTCGTATCCGTACTGCACGATGTTGGTGCCGACCTCCTCCAGTGCGAGCCTGATCTGAAACATGAAATCGGGCTCCCAGCCATCGGCCGCCGCCAGGATGTCGACCGCCGTGTGAATGCGCTCGATTTCGTCCAGCGGTGCTTCCATATTGAGTGTAAAGGTCGCGCTCATTCTCCTGCTCTCGCTCTATAGCCGTTGGGCGGGCCAACTTGACCCTCGGCATCAAGGCGGTTCGACGACTTACCGTGCCGGTCGGCTCGCAACCCGCTCGTCGAACGACAGCTATGGGAAGGCGCGCTTTCCGCCGAACGCACCCGCCATGCCGTCGCGCTCGAATATGCCGCCGACTTCCTCCTCGTTGGGGCCGTAGAACCGGCCCGAGATCGTGTCGTCGGGGGCGTTCCTGCGGGCGAAGCCGCCGTTCTCCACCGCCATGCCGCGCCACGCCATGTCGCCCCACGCCTCGCCGGTATCGACATTGGCGATGTCGGTAAACGCGACGTCGGCCGTCACGGCATCCGCCCCGAATTCGATCGTCACGTCGGCGTCGCCCCAGATGACCTGGGCACGGCCGGGCGTCGCGCGCATGTCGCGGCCGAGCATCAGTCCCTCCCAGCGGGCCAAGCCGTCGACTGCGCGGGGATTCTCCCCCGTCGAGAAGCCGACCGAATAGTTCAGCGCCACCGTCGCGCCCCGGTCCGGGAAGATTTCGTGCGTGAGAAGGGCGGTTTCCGTGGCGAACAGGCTGTGATCGAGCCAACCGCCATAGACGTGGGCGTCCGCGTAATCGCCCGATGCTTCCTCCACGACCAGGCTCACGCCGCGGCGTTCGCCGAGCAGATCCAGCTCGTTGCCTTCGACGCTCAACGCGGTGGTCGACCGGAATGCCCGTTGGACGGCGGACACGCAGGTGTCGTCCAGGCACCTGACGCCCACCCGTTCGACCGCGTCGTCGGTTCCGAACCAGCCGAGATGGTCGCCCATCAGGTACGTATTCGAGCCGCTCACGATCCGTGCATAGGCGGACCGCGCCAACTCGTCCGCCGTCGGCGGCGGTGGCGGCTCGGGCGAGCCGGTGCAGGCCGCCAGCGCCAGCGCTGCTGCCGCCAACGCACTCGGGAATCCTACTCTCATCGGACCCTCCCTAGGATGTTGCGGCGCCGGCGGCGATCAGAACGGGACGCAGCGGGTCACGGCGCGGAGGTGCGCCGCCCGCCGAAGGCGCCGGCGATGCCGTCGCGTTCGAAGACCCCGCCGACCTCCTCCTCATCGGGGCCGTAGAACCGGCCCGAAACGGTGTCGCCGGGAGCGCTCCGCCGGGCGAAGCCGCCGTCCTCCACCTCCAGGCCGCGCCACGCCATGTCGTTCCGCGCAGCGCCCGTCTCGATGTTGACGATGCCGGTGAACGCGACATCCGCCGTGATCGCGTCGGCTCCGAACTCGACCGTCACGTCGGCGTCGCCCCGGATCGCCTGGCCGCGGCTGCGTGAGGCGCTGACGTCGCGGCCGAGCATCAGCCCTTCCCAGCGGGCCGAGCCTTCGGCGCCGGGGTTCTCCCCGCTCGAGAGCCCGAGCGAATAGCCGAACACCACCGACGCCCCCGCGCTGGGGCCCGCCTCCTCGCCGAACCGGGTCAGCCGCGTGGCGAACAGGCTGTGCTCGAGCCAACCACCATAGGCCTCATAGTCGCGGTGGGTTGCCGCGAGTTCCTGTCGAAACAGGCCCACGCCGCGGCGCTCGCGAAGCAACGTCAGCTCCCAGCCCTCGAGGCCGAACCGAGTCGTCCTGCTCAAGGCCAGGTATCCGACCGCGCAGGTGTCGTCCCGACAGGTCGTGTTCGCCCGCTCCACGTCGCCCTCCGTCGCGAACCAGGCCAGCCGGTCGCCCATCAGCAGCGTGTTCGCCGCGCCGACGATCGCCCCGTGGCTCTCCCGCGCCTGTTCCTCGGGCGTCGGAGGATCGAGCGTCCGAGTGCAGGACGCGAGCGCGACCGCAGCTGCCAGCACCGCGATCGAGAGTGCCATCCTCATCCCGTCTTCTCCCTTTCGCCGGAGCCAGGAAGGGCCGCCTCCTGCCACCGTGACGTCACAGTGCTGACCCGACGGGCCAGGGCCGAGGTCACCTGGAAACGCAAGACTCATTGCTAGATTCTTACGGCAATAGAAGTAAATTGTGTGTATTTACATTGATCGTGACGGTGCCTTTTCCATAAATATTATGGCAAGCTCGTTACACCGCCGTTGGGCCGCCAGCACTACCGCTGCGCAGATTGGAAGCCGGACCGCAATTCCTGGGCCCGCGCCGCAGCCTCGGCAGCCAGGCGACGAAGCCAACGCGCTGTCTACAAAAAGAGCGCTATTGTCGTGAGTATTGACACGCAAGATTCATTCGCCATTGAGTAAAGTATCCCGCTGGTAGCACAGCGCGAACCTGGCAAGAGAGGTACAGCCGTGAAGCCACCTTTTCCGCCCGGACCGCTGCGCTGGGTTGCGGCCGTCATTGGTCTCACTTTGATGGCAGTGAGCGCGGATGCCGCAGCGAACAACCTCCGCATCGCAACCACAGGCGATTATCCACCGTTCAACTACGTCGACGATGCGGGCGAGCTCAGCGGCTTCGACGTCGATATCGCGCTGGCGCTTTGCGAACGGATGGACGTCGAGTGCGAGCTCCGGCACCACGAGTGGGAGACGCTGATTCCGGAGCTGCGCGCCGGGACCTTCGACGTGATCGCCGCCAGCATGTCGATCACCGAGCCGCGCCGGGAGTTGGTCGCCTTCACCGACCGCTACTACAGCAACGTCGCCCGTTTCGTCGCGAACAAGGATTCCGACTTTCACCCCGATCAGCCGGCCGGAACAACGATCGGCGTCGCGCGAGCCACAGTTTCGTCAGACTGGCTCGAGGACAATCTGGCCGACGTGGCGACCATCAAGCTCTACCGCAGTCAGTCGGAAATGCTGGGCGATCTTGCCAGCGCCCGCCTGGACGCGGTTCTCGGCGACGGCCTCGGCCTCTACTCCTGGCTCCAGAGCGCAGACGGCGCCGCTTTCCACTACGTCGGGCACGGCCTCAGGCTCGACGAGGGCATCGGCTTTGCCGTGCGCCACGAAGACGACGCCTTGCGCCAGGGCCTGAACCGCGCGCTCGCGGAAATCCTCGCCGACGGCACCTATTTGGCCATCAACGGCCGCTACTTCCCGTTCAGCATTTACTGAGGCCAAAAGGGAACGGGAGGACACGTACTATAGACGTCGAAGAGGCTCGGAAGCGTCTCCAGGACCATGCAGGCCAGGAGTTTCACACTATCACCGGCCTGGCGTTCACCAACGAGACCAACTGTGCGGCGCTCTGCCCGAGCCGGATGCACGGCGCCCACGCCTGCCATCTATTCTCAATCTGTCGACCCGCCGATGCGTTCGGTCAGATCGTCGGCAGCCTTGCGGACCGCGGTGCTGAAAAGGGAGATAGCCTGCTCGGTGAAGCGGGCCGTCGGGCCTGAGACCGAAATCCCTGCCACCGCGTTGCAGTAGGCATTGAACACGGGCGCCGCGATACAGCGCATGCCCGCATATCGTTCCTCGTCATCATAGGCCCAGCCGCGGGTTCGAGTGGTATGGAGCTCGGTGAAGAGGAGATGCGGCTTGGTAAGGGTCTTGGGCGTGAACTCGGGCAATCCCTTCCTCCGTAGCAATCTCTCGATGTCTCCCTGCGCAAGCTGTGCGAGCAGTGCCTTGCCGGCGCCGCAGGCATGCATCGGGCTGCGGGCGCCATGGCGCGCCCGACCATGGCGCACCAAGCGTCGCGGCGAGTCCGAGGCGGCGGTTGAGGCAGTCGCAAAGCCACTCCGCATCGGCGAGCGTCAGCGCAATGAGCGCGGTGGGGATGTAGCCCTCCACCCCCTCGAGCACGATGCGTATCTGCTGCGGCTGGTCGTGTAGGTCGTAGGAGGGCGCGAAGGCTTGGACAGAACCGCTGGGCGTCCGCCAGATCAACTCGAAGGCGTTGCGGAGGCTCTTTCATCCCAGGCGGGTGCGCGTCCGCGCAACGTTCTCGAACCCTGACTACGCTCCCCGCCCAAAGAGGCTGTCATCGTGCGGAGCATATGCGGTTGCGCCGTCCCGCACGCCGGCTCAGAAATACGAGGTGAGCCATGCCGACAGCTTCCCGCCGCCGCGCAGATAATTGCCTTGAACGGCCCGAGCCAGCAGCAAGCCCGCCGGTGCAAGCAGGACATGGTCCAGCCTCGTTTCCGGGCTTGCCTGCCACGTCCCGCCGGAGGTCACGCACATGCCTTTAGCACCTCAGACGGACGGCGAAGCGAGCGCCACGATCGATGCGCCCTTCCCGATGGGAAAGGCGAGCCGGTTGCCAGGATGCCGCGAATCGGTCTAGGAGCCCGGATACGGCGACCCGGCCCTTTGCCGCGCCTGCGGATGCCGGATGCGGACCGCGCGCCGTGCAGCCCTTCAGGAGGAGGCGCGCATGTTGGGGTTCCTTTCTGCTGACATGGCGATCGACCTGGGGACCGCGAACACGCTGGTCTACGTGAAGTCGCAAGGCATCGTCCTCGACGAGCCCTCGGTGGTGGCCTTCGTCAACCGTAAGGGTAGAAAGCAGATGCTCGCCGTCGGCGACGAGGCCAAGCGGATGCTCGGCCGCACGCCCGGAAACATCGAGGCGATCCGCCCGCTTCGAGACGGCGTCATCGCCGACTTCGAGGTGGCGCGGGAGATGATCAGGCACTTCATCCGCAAGGTCCATAAGCGGCGCAGCTTCGCGAGCCCGCAGATCGTCATCTGCGTGCCTTCCGGCGCTACCGCCGTTGAGCGCCGTGCGATCCAGGAGGCGGCCGATAGTGCGGGCGCGCGGCGCGTATTCCTGATCGAGGAGCCGATGGCTGCCGCCATCGGTGCGAACCTCCCGGTGACCGAGCCGACCGGCTCCATGGTGGTCGACGTGGGCGGCGGCACCACCGAGGTCGCGGTGCTCTCGCTGGGTGGCATCGTCTATTCGCGCTCCATACGCGTGGGCGGCGACAAGATGGACGAGAGCATCATCGCCTACGTGCGCCGCACCCATAACCTGCTGTTGGGCGAGGGGAGCGCGGAGCGGATCAAGAGGGAGCTGGGCGCAGCGTGTCCGCCGGAGGACGGCGACGGCGAGACCGTGAACATCAAGGGGCGCGACCTCATGAACGGCGTGCCCAAGGAGATCATCCTTTCCAGGCGTCAGATATCCGAAAGCTTGGCGGAGCCTGTCGGCGCCATCGTCGACGCAGTCAAGGTGGGGTTGGAGAACACGGCGCCGGAGCTTGCGGCAGACATCGTGGACAGGGGTATCGTGTTGACAGGCGGCGGGGCGCTCCTCGGCAACCTCGACTACGTGCTGCGCCACGCGACAGGGCTGCCGGTGACCATCGCAGATCGGGCCATGCACTCCGTTGCACTCGGTACCGGGCGCTGTCTCGAAGAGATGAAGGCCCTGAAGCACGCCCTTCGCGAGGCATATTGAACGTCGGACGCTACCTGCGCTGACGCTCCCACGGCAGCCGCTGCAGCATTACTCGGTCGTCCCCCTGCAGCGACCGCAGCGACCCCGGACTTCCGGTTCTCAAGGCTGACAGCCGATCGCCCGCAAGCTTTTCGTCGCATGGTTCCTTGCGGCGGCCGCCTCCCATACCCGCGGCGGGAACGGGGTCCGTCGAGTGCGATCCTTCGAACCATTCGAAGAACGCGGATAGGATCGCGCAAGGATGGCGTGCTCGATCCGCCTCGAGTCGCCCCTGGGTTAGTATGGGTGCGCGGTCGTCACCTGGTGGGGGAATGGACGATGGTGGATACGTTGGGGGCTGTTGCCAGTCTCGTCAAGCCGGTCGCCATGCAGGTGCTGCTCGCCTACGAGCGGCTCGAATCCGGTGTCGCCTACAATCCCGTCTCCGAAGAGGTCGCGAGAGATCCCTACGCGGTCTATCGCCGGATCAGGGACAAGGATCCGGTCCACCGCATGCGGCTGGTCGACGCCTGGGTGCTGGCCCGCTACGAGGACGCGGACGCAATGCTCCGCGACCACGCACGTTTCTCCAACGAGGATCGCCGCTTCCACGATACCGGCCTGACAACCCTGCTGGACATTGACCCGCCCGACCACACGCGGCTGCGCGCGCTCGTCTCCCGGGCATTCACGCCGCGCTCGGTGAGAAGCTGGCACGGGCGGGTGCAGGCGATTTCCGACCGGCTTCTTGACGCGGTCGCCGGCCAGGATCGCTTCGACCTGATCTCAGCCCTCGGCTACCCGCTGCCGGTGACCGTGATCGCCGAGATGCTGGGGGTGCCGGCAGAGGACATGGACCGCTTCGAAGGCTGGTCCAACGGCATCGCGCTCATCGTCGAGCCAATCCTCACCCCTGCGCAGGTCGAGGGCGTGCGGCGTGCGACGGAGGAGTTGTTCGCCTATTTCGAGACCATCGTAGAGGCACGGCAGCGGGAGCCCCGGGACGATATCGTCAGCGCCCTGCTGGCGGCGGAGGAGGAGGGCGACAAGCTCTCCCGCGAAGAGCTTCTGTCCACCATGCTGTTGATCCTGGTGGCCGGCAACGAGACCACGCGCAATCTCATCGGCAACGGCATGCTGGCCCTCCTCCGCCACCCCGATCAGTTGCAGCGGCTGCGCGACGAGCCCGGCCTGCTGGAACCCGCTGTCGACGAGCTGCTGCGCTACGACAGCCCCGTCCAGCTCGACGGCCGCGTCGTGCGCGAGGACCTGGAGATGGGCGGCAAGCGCCTGCGCGTGGGCGATAAGGTGATCGCCCTGATTGGCGCGGCGAACCGGGACCCGGCCGCGTTCGAGAGCCCCGACGCGCTCGACATCGGACGCACGGAGAAGAGCCATCTTTCCTTCGGGCGCGGCATCCACTTCTGCCTCGGCGCGTCGCTCGCGGTGCTGGAGGCGAGGATCGCGTTCCGGGGTCTGCTCGATCGCTTCGCGTCGATACACATGGCGGCGGAGCCCCGGTACCGGGACGGCATCGTTCTTCGCGGCGTCGAGAGCCTGTGGATCGAAGTCGAACAGGTGCGGAAGCCCGCTTGAACCGGAGACCAGGAGCCCTCAACAAGCCCGAGAAGCGATGGATAACGAAGCATCTATTCGGGCCTATCTCCACGACAGGGTATCCATTCGACGCCGTGGGCGACAGAGTCGAACGTGCCAAAGGCTTGGCGAGTATTCGCGAACGAGGAGGCCGGTGCCAGCGTCGGCGGCAAAGTTTGGCGTATAAGGGGTGTTTGCTGAAATGACACCTTCAATCGATAGTCCGCGTGGAGATTGTTCAGGGAGTTTCGAGACGTCTTGGGATTGTCTGAAAGAGGGGAATGGTGGAGCCGAGGGGAGTCGAACCCCTGACCTTCGCATTGCGAACGCGACGCTCTCCCAACTGAGCTACGGCCCCATTGCGGCGGCCGGTCGCCCCGGCCGAAGGGGGCCGGATCATGCGGCGGCACTGGCCCGCCTGTCAAGCGGATGTCCCGGCCTTGACGCAGCCGGGGCGCTTGGCTATTCAGCCAAGCAGGATCGTCACTTGGGGGCTACATAACCCATGCCCTGGGACCTCGGACTGCCGCTGCTGGTTGCGCTCGCCACCCTCATCCTGTCGATCGGGATCTTCTGGTCGGCGAAGACGCTGCTCTTCGATGCGCGCCGACGCGAGGGCACCGATGACGGCCCCGGCGAGATCGACGGCGGAGCGCGAGACTCTCACTGATCCTCGGCAGAAGGCGCCGTCAGCCGGCGGGGCTCACCGGAACATTATCGATCAATCGCGTCTCGCCCAGCCAGACGGCAGCGAGCACCCTGGCCGGCCCGTCCAGCCGCGCGACCGGCTCGAGAGTCTCTGCATCGCAGACTGCGAGATAGTCGATACGGGCGAAGCCTGCGTCTCTGAGCGCGGCCGTGCCCTGGGCGATGCTATCGGCCGGCGCCGCGCCCTCGCCCAATGCCGCCGCCATCCAGCTCAGCACCTCGAAGATTTTTGGCGCGACCCGGCGTTCGTCCGCCGAGAGATAGGCGTTGCGCGAAGAGAGCGCGAGACCGTCCTCCGCGCGCACGGTTGGCACGGCCTCGATCCTGCAGGGGATGTCGAGGTCGGCGACCAGGCGGCGCACCGTGACGAGCTGCTGATAGTCCTTCTCGCCGAAGAGCGCGACATCGGGCAAGCATTGCAGCAGAAGCTTGGTGACGACCGTCGCGACCCCGTCGAAGAAGTGGGGCCGGGAGGCGCCTTCCAGCCCGGCGGTGACACCCTCGACCCGCACCGTTGTCGCGAAGCCCGGCGGGTAGATCGCCTTGGTGGCCGGCATGAACGCGGCCTCGACCCCGGCCTCGGCGAGCTTCGCGAGGTCATCCGCCTGCTGACGCGGGTAGAGGGCGAAATCCTCGTCAGGCGCGAACTGGGTCGGGTTGACGAAGAGGCTGACCACCGTTCGCCCACCATGCGCGCGCGCGGCCCGGACCAGCGCCATGTGGCCCTCGTGCAGCGCCCCCATGGTGGGGACGAGGGCGACCGTCAGACCGTTTGCGCGCCACGCGGCGACGGCCGCGCGCAGGCCGGCAATGCTGTCGATGACCGAGGGCGCCATCGGCCGCCCGCACTCTGGGCGGACGTTTCCCGAGGCGCGTAGCCCGGCGCTAGATGATCTGCCAGCTGCCGTCGGGCTGGCGGCAGGCGGTGCCGTAGGCTTCCTCCGTGCGGTTGCCGATCGTCACGGTCTGGGTGAACTCGCGGCAGTAGGTTCCATCGCTTTGCTGGTATGTCTGGGTCGGCGTGAACGTGCCCATGTTGCCGCTGTCCGGGTTATGCCACGTGTTCGTCGTACCTATGGGCGCCGTCTCCAACGTCTGTTGCGCTGAATGCTCCATCGCCAGCTGATCGGCGCGGTCGAGCGACTTGCCGATCTCGCTGCCGATCATCGCACCGAGAAGGGCGCCAACGCCGGTGGCGACCAGCTTGCCGCGGCCATCACCGACCTGCGAGCCGGCGACCCCGCCGGCCACTGCGCCGAGCAGCGTACCCAGGCTTTGCTTCTGGCCGGTGGTTTCGGTGCAGGCGGCGAGCGCCAGCACCGCCAACCCGAGCATCGCGAACTTGAACCTGTGCATGGATCGTCTCCTCACGTCCCTATCGCCGAAGCTGGGTGCGCAACGGCCGGAGCGCCGACTCCAACCGAACGCTCGAGCCCATGCAGCATGATCTGTGCATGGGCGTCGGTCTTGTCAAATCATTGTGTTCGGAATGTGGCGAAACCGGCTCTCGCACCGAGCCTCTCGCCGCAACTCAAGCCTTGGATTTCGCCTTGGGCACCGTCAGGTTCGCCGTGTGCTCGGGTCCGGGGAAGCGCCGGGCGCGCACGTCGGCGGCATAGTCCCGCACGGCACCGGCAAGCCCGTCGCCGAGCTCCGCGTAGCGCTTGACGAAGCGGGGCGTGAAGGCGCCGGCGAGGCCCACGATATCTTCGGTAACAAGGATCTGACCGTCGCAGGCCGGCGATGCTCCGATGCCGATGGTGGGCACCGCGAGCTCCTGCGTCAGCGTGCGCGAAAGCAGCTCGACCGTGTTCTCGATCACGATGCCGAAGGCGCCTGCGGCCTGGACCGCCCGCGCATCGGCGAGGATGCGCCGCGCGCTCTCCTCGGTCCTGCCCTGAACCTGGAAGCCGGCCGCGTTTACCGATTGCGGCATCAGACCGATATGGCCCAGCACCGGAACGCCGCGCGCGGTGAGGAAATCGATCGTCTCAGCCATCTCCTCCCCGCCCTCCAGCTTGACCGCCGCGCAGCCGGTCTCCGCCATGATACGGGAGGCCGTGCCGAAGGCCTGGGCGGGCGATTGCTCGTAGGAGCCGAAGGGCAGGTCCACGACGATGCATGCCCGTCGGGTGGCGCGGACCACAGCGCGGCCGTGGGCAAGCATCATCTCGACCGTGACGCCGACCGTGGAATCCATCCCGTAGAGCACCATGCCGAGCGAATCGCCCACCAGGATGAAGTCGCAGGCTTCATCGACAATGCGGGCAACGGGTGCCGTGTAGGCAGTGAGGCTCACGATCGGCTCGCCCCCCTTGGCGCGGGCGATATCGCGGACGGTGAGCCGCCGGACTGGGCTTTGGTTGGCCATGTCGCTGCCTCCTTGGCGAGGCCCTGCAGGCGGCCTACGGCCGCCCCGGCGCGCTATGCTGCGCCGCAACAACAACCGATTGTAACAAACTCAACGCTAAAGTGAACATCTTGCTGCAATGCAGCATAACCCTACCTGGGTCTCAATTGATAGCGCGAACGGTGCGGTAGCGGCCGTTCTCGAAGCCGCCGAAGAGCTGAGCCAGCAGCCGGTGCTGGATGGGCCCGCCCTCCGGGTCAGGCTCCAGATGGCGCTCGGCGACATAGGTGGTGTGCGCCGCATCGTGAACCAGAACGTGATACCACGGCCTGTCCTTCGGCGGGCGCGAGCGCGCGACCTGCTCGTACCATTCATCGGTGCCCTGGAAGCACGGATCGGCGTCGAAGACTACGCCGCGATAGCCGAACTTCAGGTGGTGGACGACCTGGCCGACCTCGAACTTCGCGGCGCTGACCGTCATGGCTGGTCTCCTCCGCCGGCGGCACCCGCCCGTAGCGCGCTGCCCGACTCCGCCGGGGCGCAACTATAGTGCGTGCCGGTCGCTGCAGACAATCAAGCCCGCGCCGTGCCCGGCGAGGGCGCCGCAAAAGCGGCGGACCGCGGTCGCGGCCTGTCGCGTGTCCGTCGGAGACGGACGCGCTCCACTACGCGCTCGTGTGCCCCGTCGCGCCGGGAAGGCGGTCCCGATCGTGAGGGCGCGTGAAGTCGAGCACCGGCCCCTTGGGCACGATGCGAGAGGGGTTCACACTGACGTGGCTCCCGTAATAGTGGCCCTTGATGTGCGCCATGTTCACCGTGTCCGCGACCCCCGGATACTGATAAAGCTCCCGCAGGTAGTTGCCCAGATTGGGATAGTCCTCGATCCGGCGCTTGTTGCACTTGAAGTGCCCGACATAGACGGCGTCGAAGCGCACCAGGGTGGGCAAGAGCCGCCAGTCAGCCTCGGTGATGCACCCGCCGGCCAGGTAGCGCTGCGCGCCCAGTCTCTCCTCCAGGTCGTCCAGGGTCGCGAAAAGCGCGTCGAAGGCGTCCTCGTAAGCCGCCTGCGACCGGGAGAAGCCGGTCCTGTAGACGCCATTGTTGACGTGCTCGTAGATCGGCTCGTTGATCGCGTCGATCTCGTCCCTGAGCGCCGCCGGGTACAGGTCCGGCTCTCCGTCGCCCCAGCCATTGAATGCCGTGTTGAGCATCCGAATGATCTCGGCGGACTCGTTGTTGACGATGGTTCGCTCCCGCTTGTCCCAGAGCACGGGCACCGAGACCCGCCCTGTGTAGTCGTCCCGCGCCAGCTTGTAGATCTCGCGAAGAAACCGGGTGCCGTTGACGCTGTCGGGGATACAGCCGGGGCCCTCGCTGAAGTGCCAGCCGTCCTCGCCCATGTAGGGGTCCACCACGGAGACCGAGATCACGTCCTCCAGCCCGCGCAGCGCGCGCACGATCATCGTGCGGTGCGCCCAAGGGCAGGCGTGCGAGACGTAGAGGTGGTAGCGGCCCGGCTCGGCCTTGAATCCCGAGGAGCCATCGGCGGTGACGGTTTCACGGAAGGAGGTCGTGGCTCGCACGAAACGCCCGTCACTTTCGGTCCTGTTGTCCTCCTTGTGCCACTCGCCGTCGATCATCGTGCCCATGGTGCGGTCTCCGGATACATGTGATTGCTTGAGATGGTGGGGTGGATGGCGCCCGGCCTGCGTGGTTACTGAGCTCTCAGAGAGCTTCCCGCGAGCGGCTGGCAGGAGAGGCGGCGGGGGCCGGCGGCTCCGGCGCGCACGCCGCCGCCGCGCGCCGCGCGCTACGGCTCAGCAGGTTCTTGCCCTCGGCCACTTGCCAGGCAAGGAGGCCTGGGACGCCGATCACCAGCTCGCGTACCCGCTTGACCAACGAGAGCGCCAGAGCCACCTCGGGCCCTAGGCCGATCATGCCGCCGAGCAGCACCAGCACGCCCTCCTGCACGCCGAGCGCGCCCGGCACGAAGAACGCCGCGGTGCGCGTCGCCAGGATCAGGCTCTCTAGCAACAGCGCGTCGGCGATGGAGACTTCGTAGCCCATGAAGTAGAGCGCGGCATAGATCTCGGCCGCGCCGAGCGTCCAGGCGGCGAGCTGGCCGGCCGCGTTCCCCGCCAGCAGCCAGCGGTGTCTGTAGAGATCCAGGATCGCCTCATCGAGCGCCTCGGCGCCGCCGACGGCGTTGTCCCACGCCCTGCCCCTGGCGAACCGCGCCGCCATGCGGATGATCCAGCCGAAGAACCCGCGTTGCTGGACGACGCAGAGCAGGACGACGACCACGAACCCGCCCGCCACGCAGTAGCCGATGGCGCGCGCGATATCGCTTTCGCCGTGATGGGCCATCAGCAGGCCGATGCCGACCAAGGTGAAGAACAGCAGGGTGATCGTGCTGAGGGTGAGGTCGACGACGACGCTTGCACCCGCGATCCGGCCAGGCACACCGCGCATGACCAGGAGTCGCGAGCGCACCACGGCGCCCCCTACCTGGAACGCCGGCACCAGCGTGTTGACGGCCTCGCCGATCCAGCGTGCCCAGAGCGCCGTCAGCACTGGCGGCCGATGGCCTTCCAGAAAAAGCAGCCGCCAGACATAGCCGTCCAGCATGATCGGCACGAGGCGCACCAGGACCACGACCACGATGCCCCAGCTCACCGCGGCGACGGTGGCCGCCACGTCGCCTGCGCCCTGGTAGCACACCAGGCCGATGACCAGCGCAATGCCGACGATGAGTGCGATGTAGCCCCAGCGCCTCACCGGCGATTCCTCTTCCACCATGAGCGCGAGAGGCCCCCGGCACGGCCGGGGGACGGTCCATTATACCGGCGCGCCCGCGAAACGGCCCGCCCATTGATCGAGGCGCTCGTGACGCCCGGCCAGCGGCGGCGCTACGACGGCTCGAAAAGCTCCGCCGGCGGGCGCCGGAAGGTCATGCGCCCGCGCTTGAAGCCGTAGAGCGGTGGCGCAATCGCGGCCACCGCGTCGGCCGGATCGGTTGCGTCGAGCACCACGAGATCAGCCGTCTTGCCGACCGCGATGCCGTAGTCGTCGAGACCGAGAATGCGGGCTGAGCGCCGCGTGATCATGTCGAAGCAGTCCAGCATCTCAGATCGTGCGCCCACCTGGCAGATATTGGCGTAGAGGTTCGCCATGCGGACCAGCGAGCAATCACCGAAGGGCGTGAATGGGTTGAGCACGTTGTTCGACGAGAGCGAGCAGTTGACGCCGCGGCCGAGCAACCGGTGCACAGGCGTGACACCGCGCCGCACGTTGGCTTCGTCGCCCCGTCCCATGAGGAAGAGGTCGGTTGCGGGCAGCACGGTGCAGGCGACGCCCGCTTCTGCCATGCGGTCCGCGACCTGCGCCAGATGCTCAGGCGTCGCGGCCGAGAGCTTGGTGACGTGGCCCACCGTGACCCGTCCGCCGTATCCGAAGCGCTCGGTCAGCCCGCAGACCTGGTCGAGATCAAGTTCGTCCGCACTCTCGCCGAAGTCTAGATGCATGTCGATATCGACGTCGAACGTGCGCGCGAGATCGAACACGCGGTCGATCTGGCCGGCCGGGTCTCTGTCCGTATAGGGCGCGGCGCCGACCACAGAGGCACCCCGCTCCAGCGCCTCCACCATCAGCTCGTCGGTGCCCGGATTGTTGAGCAGCCCCTCCTGCGGGAAGACGCAGATTTCGAGGTCAATGGCCCAGCGATAGGCCTCGATCAGCGGCAGCACGCCCTCGAAGCCCCGCATCCCGATGCCGGGGTCGACCTCCAGGTGCGTGCGCATGTGGGTGGTGCCCTGGGCGATGCAGGCATCGAGCACGCGCCGGGCGCGGGCGTTCACGTCGTCGGCGGTGAATTCTCGCTTGACCCGCGCCACCTCGTCGATGGCCTCGGCGAGGTCGCCCCGCTCCGCGCGGCAGCGGTCAAGGATGCAGGCCTTGTCGAGGTGGATATGGGTCTCGATGAAGCCGGGCGCCACGAGGCGGCCGCCCAGGTCGAGCACGGGCGCGTCGGCCTCGATCGTGGGTGCGATTTCGGCAATGCGCCCGTCGGCGATGCCGATGTCGAGCCGGGTTTCGTCACCGCCGACGACGAGCGCGCCGCGCAGGATCTGCTCCATCCTCCGGCTCCTGCGCGTGCCTCCTGCCCCCTCTCGCGCCTAGCGCAGCATGTAGCGCTGAGCGAGCGGCAGCTCGTCGGCCGGCTCGCAGGTCGCGAGCTCGCCGTCGACGCGCACCTCGAAGGTCTCGGGATCGACCGTCACCTCGGGGCACGCGCCGTTATGCAGCATGTGGCCCTTGGCGAGCTTGCGCGTGCCCTGCACAGGCACGGTGCGGCTCTCCAATCCGAGCCTTCCCGCGATATCCGCGTCGGCCGCCGCCTGCGAGACGAAGCTCAGGCTCAGCGCTTCCTTGGCCCGGCCGAAGGCGCCCCATTGCGGGCGCATGAGCAGCGGCTCGCAGGTCATCAGCGAGGCGGCGCTGTCGCCCATTGCCGACCACACGATGAAGCCCCCCTTGATGACCAGCTCGGGCTTGATGCCGAAGAAGGCCGGGCGCCAGAGCACCACGTCCGCGAGCTTGCCCGCCTCCAGCGAACCGATGTGCCGGTCGATGCCGAAGGTGCGGGCCGCGTTAATGGTGTACTTCGCGATGTAGCGCTTGATCCGCTCGTTGTCGCCCTTGGCGGTCTGCTCCGACGCGAGCCGCCCGCGCTGGCGCCGCATCTTGGAGGCAAGTTGCCAGGTGCGGCAGATGACCTCGTTGATCCGCCCCATCCCCTGGCTGTCCGAACCCAGCATCGAGATCGCGCCGATGTCGTGCAGCACGTCCTCGGCGGCGATGGTTTGCGCGCGAATTCTGCTCTCGGCGAAGGCCACGTCCTCAGGCACCGCCGGGTTCAGGTGGTGGCAGACCATGATCATGTCGAGGTGTTCGTCGAAGGTGTTGCGCGTGTAGGGATTGGTGGGGTTGGTGGACGACGGCAGGCAGTTAGGCTCGCCGGTGATGCGAATGATGTCGGGTGCGTGTCCGCCCCCGGCGCCTTCCGCGTGGTACATGTGGATCGTGCGACCCCTGATGGCGGCCAGCGTCTCCTCCAGGAAGCCGCTCTCGTTCAGCGTGTCGGTGTGGAGCTGGACCTGAAAGTCCATCTCATCGGCAACGTCGAGGCAGGTATCGATCGCCGCCGGCATGGCGCCCCAGTCCTCGTGGATCTTGAGCCCCATGCAGCCGCCCGCGATCTGGTCCACCAGCGAGAGCGGCTTGGCTGAGTTGCCGCGACCGAGGAAACCGAAATTGATCGGCCAGGATTCGGCCGCCTGCAGCATCTTGCCGACGTTCCAGGCGCCGCCGCAGTCGATGCCGACGGTGATCGGCCCGAGCGAGCCGCCCAGCATCGTCGTGACCCCGCTTGAGATCGCGTGCTCGCAGAGTTGCGCGCTGTCGAAATGGACGTGGACATCGATGCCACCGGGCGTCGCAATCAACCCTTCCGCATCGCGCACCGTGGTCGCGGCACCGCAGAGCAGCGCGGGGTCCACCCCGTCCATCACCGCCGGATTGCCGGCCTTGCCGACGCCGGCGATGAGGCCCTCCTTGATGCCGATATCGCCTTTGACGATACCCAGGACGGGATCGATGACGACCGCGTTGGAGATCAGAAAGTCGAGCGAGCCGCCGGCGCTGTCGAGCCCGGCGACGAGGCCGATGCCGTCACGCAGCGTCTTGCCGCCGCCGTGCAGGCACTCCTCCCCCGGCACGCCGTGGTCGTGCTCGATCTCGGCCAAGAGCTCGCTGTCGCCCAAGCGCACGCAGTCGCCGGTCGTGGGCCCGTAGAGCGCCGCGTACTCCGCCCTGCTCATCCGTGCCATCGCTCAAGCCCCCTTGAAGCCGCGGGCGCGGGCACGGGCCAGCGCCTCCTGCTTGACGCTCTCGGAGCGCCGCGAGCCCTGGGTTAGGTCGTTGAGTCCCACCATCTCGCCGCTGCCGCCGAACTCGACGAGCGTCACCTCCTTGGTCTCGCCCGGCGCGAAGCGCACTGCCGTGCCGGCCGGGATGTCGAGGCGCATCCCGAAGGAGGTGGTGCGGTCGAAGTCGAGATGACGGTTCACCTCGAAGAAGTGATAGTGGCTGCCGATCTGCACCGGCCGGTCGCCGGTGTTGGTGACGGCGACCGTGGCGGTGGGCCGGCCCGCGTTGATTTCGATATCGCCGTCGGCCGGAATGATCTCGCCCGGTCTGACACTGACATCTTGCGCCTTCTCGCCGGGGCGGATGGGATCATGGACCGTGACCAGCTTGGTGCCGTCGGGGAAGGTGCCCTCTACCTGCAGCACCGGCATCATCTCGGCGACGCCGGGCATGACATCGTCGGTAGTAAGGATGGTGGCACCGTGCTCGATCAGCTCCGCCACCGAGCGTCCGTCGCGCGCGCCTTCGAGAATCTCGTCACTGATCAGCGCCACGGCCTCGGGGTGGTTGAGGGCGCGCCCGCGCGCTCGGCGCTTTCGCGCGAGCTCGGCGGCGGTGTAGATCGTCAGCCGCTCCATCTCGGTCGGTGTCAACAGCATCGTGGGCCACCCTGGTCAGTTGCTGAAGAGTCGAACCGCCGCTTCCTCGTGGCGGGCGGCGGCGACATCGGCGAGCGGCGCGTAGGAGCGGGCCTCATCGAGGCCGGGCGCCGGCTCCGCCAAGAGCGCCGCCATCCGGGGCCTGAGTCCGCGCAGTATGATCTGCCCGTCGAGGTGGCCGATCAAGCCGAGCCTGAGCGCGGCACCCAGGATCATCGTGCAGTGCCCGTGCAGGCTCACCGCCTCGGCACGGGCGAGGTCGAGGTCCGCACCCTTGAGCACCACGCCTTGCACCACGGCGAGATGGCCGTGCGCGGAACCGGCCCGCAGCCGCTCCCGGTAGTCCTGGGCACCCGGCGTCTCCATGCGCGCATGAACGCCGAGCAGCGCGGCGCCGCCCTTGCGCGAGCCCTCGCGCAGCTCGCGCGGCAGCGTCATCGCCTCCTGCAGGGCGTCGATCTCGGCAACCGCCGGCCAGTCCGGGCAGGCTTCGTGGGCGGCGGCGAAGAAGGCACGCTCGGCCGTGGCCCAGCGGTCCATCGCCTGGTCGGTAAGGAACTCGTCGAGGCCGGCGGCGTCAGCCACGATGCCGTCGGCGTGGAGCGTCTCCAGCCCAAGCGAGAACGACACAGCCCCGCTCGGGAAGAAGCTGTCGCCGAACTGCAGCGCCGCAAGATCGGCACCCGCGCCGCCCTCCATATTCCTATCGCTGTCGCTCATGCGCGCGTCAGTCGAACCGAGGCGGCTCACGCATCGGCTCACGTGGCGGAAGATCGAGCTCTACGCCTCCAAGAGGTCTGAAGAGCGCATGCAGCGCCGTCCCCAGACCCTTGGCGGGAGCGGGTTCTCTCTCGTCAGCATCGCTGGGGATTGGGCGCAGCTCTTCCTTCATCGAGCGGCACCATACTAGCCGCCCCCACAGAGACCAAAGCCTGTTGTCACGGCCCGCCGCCGCCGTCATGGTCCCACCGGCAGACGCAGGCAAAAGCGGGAGGCGACGATGGCGGCGGAAGGGCGATACGACGTCCTCTTCACGGGCGGCACGGTGATCGACGGCACGGGTGTGCCGCGCCAGCGGGCCGATGTCGCGGTCGCCGGAGACCGCATCGCCGCCGTCGGCGATCTGGCAGGCGCTGAGGCCGCGCGAACCATCGACGCGACCGGGCGCATCGTCTCGCCGGGCTTCATCGACGCCCACACCCACGACGACAACCTGCTGCTGGTGGACCCGGACGTGACCCCCAAGACCAGCCAGGGCGTCACCACGGTGATCGCCGGCAATTGCGGGGTGAGCCTCGCGCCGCTCAAGCCCGGCCGGCCCATACCGCCGCCGCTCGACCTGCTCGGCCCGCCCGCCGACTTCCGCTACCCCCGCTTCGCCGACTACGTCGCGGCGCTGGACGAGAACCCGCCGGCCGCCAATGCGGGCCTGCTGGTCGGCCATTCGGCGCTCCGCCTCGACACCATGGACGATGTCGATCGCCCGGCCACGTCGGGCGAGATCGACGCCATGCGCGAGCGGCTGGCCGAGGGCATGGAGGCCGGGGCGCTCGGCTTTAGCACCGGGCTCATCTACGGCCCCAACAAGGCGGCGACCACCGACGAGGTCGCGGCGGTGGCGGAGGTCGCGGGCGCCGCCGGCGGCCTTTACGTCACCCACATGCGCAACGAGCACGACGGCGTCGAGGAGGCGATGGAGGAGGCCTTCGAGATCGGCCGCCAGGCCGGCGCCGGCGTCGTCATCTCCCACCACAAGTGCGCAGGCCGGCAGAACTTCGGGCGAAGTCGCGACACGCTCGCGCTGATCGAGAAGACGCGCGAGACCCAGGCGGTCGGCCTCGACGTCTACCCCTACACCGCAGGCTCCACGGTGCTGCTGGCGGAGATGGTGGAGAAGGCGGAACGCGTGATCGTCACCTGGTCCGAGCCGCATCCGGAGTATGCGGGCCAGGACCTCGAAGACGTGGCCGCCGCGCTCGGCCTCGGTCCAGTGGCCGCCGTGCCGAAGCTGCAACCGGCGGGCGGCATCTACTTCATGATGGACGAGGCGGACGTGCGCCGCATCATCGCCTTCGAACACAGCATGATCGGCTCCGACGGCCTGCCCCACGACCGCCACCCGCACCCCAGGCTGTGGGGCACCTTCCCGCGCGTGCTCGGCCACTATTCGCGCGAGCTCGGCCTGCTCACCCTGGAGGATGCGGTGCGCCGCATGACCGGGCTCACCGCCGCCCAGTTCGGCCTCACCGATCGCGGCGAGGTGCGCGCCGGCGCCTATGCCGATCTCGTGATGTTCGATGCCGAGACCATCGCCGATGAGGCGACCTTCGAGGCGCCGACGCGGCCCGCCGCCGGCATCGACATCGTCATGGTGAACGGCGCCATCGTGCGTGAGGGGGGCGAGGCCACCGGCAATCGGCCGGGCCGGGCATTACGGCGGTAGGTGGCGCCTGCGCCGGACGTTCAGATCGCGTGGCGGCCAAGCCGGTCGCGAAGCTCCCTCACGTTCCGCTTCACGCCCTGCATGTGGGGATTGTGGATCAGCGCCTGCTCGAACGCGTCGAGCGCCTCCTCCTCGTTGCCGAGCCTGAGCTGGCAAAGACCCAAACCAGAGAGAGCGCCGAAGTGGCGCGGCTCGCGCTTGAGGGTCTCGGCGATGTCGGCGATCGAGCCCTCGTAGTCGCCCATCAGGTAGCGCAGCGTCGCGCGGCGGTTCCAGCCTTCGGAAAGGTCGGGCCGGAGTTCGATGACTCCGTTGAGGATTGCGTACGACTGGTTGTACTGACCTGTGGAGAGCGCGATATCACCCGCCCGAAGCATGCGGTCCATCTTTTCGGAGCCAGTGTCGAACCAGCGCGCCCAGATCTGCGCCTCGATCTGGCGGACCAACTGCGGGCTCTGCGCGGCCTTGAGGTCGTGGAAGAGGCCGTCCAGCGCTGGGTCGTTCTGATCCGCCAAGGCAGTTCCCGTAGCGCCGAGCGCCAGCAGCAGCGCGAGTGCCAGCGCAGGCAGGCATCGCAGGCAGCGTCTCCAGGGCACCATGCGCCAGCGTAAACCCGCTGCGCCCAACGCACCAAGCAACTTATCGTTATTCGCTCCAATCTGCCTTAGCCCGCGCCTGCCTCCTGGCGCACGAGCGGCCGGTCGCGGATCGGCCAGTGCAGCACCGCCGCCGCTACACCGAGCGCCACCGCGGTTAGCCACACCATGTCGTAGGAGCCGGTCGTGTCGTACAGATAGCCGCCGAGCCAAGCGCCGAGAAAGGAGCCGAGCTGGTGGCTGAAGAAGACGAGGCCGAAGAGCGCGCCAAGGTAGCGCGGCCCGAAGATTTGGGCGACGAGACCGCTGGTGAGCGGCACCGTCCCGAGCCAGAGCAGGCCCATCAGTGCGGAGAACACCAGCACGCTTGCCTCGGTCACCGGCGCCACGAGGAAGATGCCGAGGACCGCCGCCCGGCCGAGGTAGAAGAACGAGAGCACGTACTTCTTGCGGTGTCGATCGCCGAGCCAGCCGGCGGCGAAGGTGCCGACGATGTTGCCGAGCCCGATCACGGCAATCGCCGTCGCCCCCAGCATCGGCGCAAGCCCCGCGTCGGTGATGAAGGGCGGCAGGTGTGTCGCGATGAAGTAGACATGGAAGCCGCAGACGAAGAAGCCGCCGCAGAGTAGCCAGAAGCCGCTGTGAGCGCGGGCCTCGGCAAGCGCTTCGCTCAGCGTTTGGGCGCTGCCCTCGGGCGGCCTGTGGCTGCCGCGCATGCCGAGGAGACACGGGATCATCATGGCCGCGATCCCGCAGTAAGCAATCAGCGCCATCGACCAGCCGACACCGTCGATCAAGGCGCCGCCGACAGGCGCCAGCGCGAACTGTCCGAAGGAGCCGCCGGCTGCCGCGATGCCGAGCGCCATGCTGCGCCGCTCCGGTGGCACGGCACGCCCCACCGGCCCCAACACCACCGCGAACCCGGTGGCGCTGATGCCGAGGGCGACGAGCACACCCTGGCTCAGGTGAAGCCCGAGAGCGCCGTCGGCCCAGGCCATCCACAGCAGGCCTGCGACGTAGATCACGGTCCCGAGCAGGACGACGCGCACCGCCCCGTGGCGGTCAGCGAGCGCACCGAAGATGGGCTGGCTGATCCCCCATACGAGACCCTGGATCGCGATGGCCAGCGCAAACGTCTCGCGCGAGATCCCGATGTCGAGGCTCATCGGCGTGAGGAAGAGGCCGAAACTGCTGCGAAGCCCGTTGCTGATCGTGAGCACCAGGGCCGCGCAGAGGACGAGCGCGAGCACGCCTGTGGTGGGCCTGCTCATGTGCGAGACCCGCTGGCCGATAGGGCCAGGCGGAGAACTAAAGCCATCGCCGCCTCAGCCGTGACGCGCCAGCGCGCGCTCCAGGATCGCGGCGGCGCGGTCGATCTGCGCTTCGCTGGTGCAGAAGGGCGGCACGAAGCGGAGCACGTTGCGGTGCTGGCCGCGCACCGAGAACAGCAGCCCCTCGCCCAGGCTTTCGCGGAAGATTTCCTTCGCCTCTTCGCTCGCGGGCTCTTTGGTGGAGCGGTCGCGGACCAGCTCGACCCCTTGTAGGCAGCCCTTGCCGCGCACGTCGCCGATCATGGGAAAGCGCTGCTGCAGGCCCTCCATGCGCTGGCGCCAGTACGTGCCGACCGCGCGGGCCTTGGCGGGCAGGTCCTCGATCAGTATTTCGTCCAGGCTGGCGAGTCCCGCCGTGCAGGCGATGGGATCGGACGAATGCGAATGGCCGAAGGTGAGCCCGCCCTCGAGCGCGCGCTCGGCGATCGCGTCCGTCGTCACCATGGCGCTGATGGGGAGCCCCCCGCCGAAGTGCTTCGACAGCGTCATGATGTCCGGCACCACGCCGTGCTGCTGGTAGGCGTAGAGGGTGCCGAGCTTTCCAAGCCCGGTCTGCGCCTCGTCCAGAATGAGCAGCGCGCCGCGCGCCTCCAGCCCCGCCTTGAGCGCCTTGAGGTAGCCGGGCGGCATCTCGATCACCCCGCCCGCGCTGATCAGGGGCTCGGCGATGACGGCCGCCAGATTGTTGGGGCATTCGCGGTCGAGCAGGTCGAAGGCGATGGCGAGCAGCGGCGCCCACCACTCGTCGCCGTCAGCCCCCACCGGCGAGCGGTAGGCGTAGGGCGCCGGGATCGCGTGCACGTCCGGGATTGAGGGTCCGGTGCCGGCGGTGGTCGCGGCGAAGCTGATGGCGCGGGTCACGTCGGTGTAGCCGTGGAAGGCCAAGTGCAGCGCGCCGATGCCGCTGCGCCCGGTCGCGCGCCGGGCGAAGAGCACCGCTGCCTCGTTGGAATCGGCGCCGGACTGGATGAAGAGCGAGCGGCTGAGCGGCGCATCGAAGGTCTCCGCAAGCCGTGCGGCAAGCCGCAGCTGCGGCTCGTTGAAATAGACCGAGCTCGCATGGGTGAGCGTGCCCAGGCCCTCGCGCACCGCCTGGGTCACGCGCGGGTTGTTGTGGCCGATCGCCGAGCACATCTGGCCCGAGTTGAAATCGAGGTAGGCCTGGCCCTCGGAATCGAAGATCTCCGCGCCGTCGGCACGGACGAAGACGGGCCCGTCGGCGGCCGGAACCACGTCCGAGAGCAGCTCGCCCTGGATCAGATGACGCGCGCCAGCCGCGCGCAGCGCCGCGATATCCACCGTCGCCTCCCTTGCGGACTCGTCGGGCACGATCCTAGCCCGCATGTCTCGTCAGGGTCACGTCGGCGAGCGCTCGGCCCAGCCAGCGAAGATGCGCTCCAGCACCACGACAACGTAGAAGAGCAGAATGCCAAGGGCCGCGAGCGCAATGAGCACGGCAAACATCAGGGGATAGTCCGCGCTGATCTTGCCGCTATCAAACAGATGGCCGAGTCCGCGCCCATGCGGTTCCACGATCTCCATCAGGTTCGTGCCAATGAAGGCAAGCGTGACCGCGACCTTGAGGGCCCCGAAAAACTCCGGCAGCGTCTTCGGAAGCGCGATCTTCCAGAAGATCGTGAAGCGGGAGGCGCCGAGCGCGGCGAGGATGTCACGGTATTCCGGCTCCAGCGTGGAGAGCCCGATCGAGACGGAAACGGCGATGGGAAAGAAGGAGATCAGGAACGCGATCAGGATCGTGTTCATGTCGTGCGCGCCGACGAACAGCAGCGCGATGATGGGGACGACGGTCGCCTTGGGTATGGCGTTGAAGCCGACGAGCAGCGGGTAAAGCGCATCCCGCATGGTCCGGTTCAGCCCCATGATCATGCCGAGAAGCACGCCGACGGCCACGGACAGAAGGAGCCCCGCCACGGTTCGCCAGAGCGTGTCCCATCCGTACTCAAGGAAGAGCCAGCGGAACTTCCAGAAGGCAGGTCCAAGATCCGAGGGTGAGGCCATCTTGTAGTTCGGCCAGTCGTTCACCCAAACTACCGCCTCCCAGAGCAGGGCGAACACGATGATTGCGATAACCGGCGCAAAAAGGCGCCAGTTCATGCGCCCTCCTCCTGCGGGGCTCTGCCCTGCGCGATCTGTATCTGGTCCCGAAGTTCCCCCAGCATCTCTGTCCCCTCCGCGGTGTAGAGGAGGCCGAGGTCCCGTTCGCCCTTCCACGGGACCTCCATCGTGTATTGCGTGATCGCCGGACGGCCGGACAGCACGATCACCTGATCCGCGAGAAAGATCGATTCCCGCAGATCGTGCGTGATCATGACGCCGGTGAACGGCTCCTCCGACTTCACCTTCTGCATCGTCTGCCAGAGGTCTTCGCGCGTGAACGCATCCAGCGCCCCGAACGGCTCATCGAGGATAAGCACTTCCGGCTTGTGCACGATCGAGCGGCAAAGCGAGGCGCGCTGACGCATGCCGCCCGAAAGCTCGCTCGGCCGCTTGCGCTCAAATCCCTCGAGGCCGACGAGGGTCAGAAGCTCCAGCGCGCGCTCCTCCTTCTCCCGCTTTGGCATGCGAGGAGCCACGAGCTCGAGCGGCAGCGTCACGTTGCGCAGCACGGAACGCCATTCAAGCAGAACCGGGTTCTGGAATGCCATTCCGACCGAGGATTTCGGGCCCGTCACCCGCTCCCCGTGCAGCCAGACCTCGCCCGCATTCGGCTCCAGCAGGCCGGCGATCAAGCGCGTGAGAGTTGACTTGCCGCAACCAGAGGGGCCGACCACGGCCACAAAGCCCCCCTCGGGAACCCGCATGTCGACGCCGTCGAGGACGGGCAGTCTTCCGTCCTTGGTCTCATAGGTAAGCTTGACGTCCCTGATGTCGATCAGGGCATCCGAGGGAGGCTGCTCGCCGACAGGCCGACCTTCCTCTGGCCCCTGCGTCTGGACGCCGGCCGGAGAGTTTGTATCCACCGAGTCCGCCCCTCCGGCCGGCGTATGTAGAAAACTCTGCCGCGGTCAGGCTACTGGAGCATCCTCATTTCAGCCGCAGGCAGATAGGCGTCCGTGAAATAGAGCGAAGCGTCCGGCTCGTTCTGGAACTCGTACGTCTCCGCGAGCTGCATCAGCGCCTTGTCCATGCGCGCAGCGTCAATACCGCCGATTCCGTTGGCGCTCGTGTAGTCGGTCAGCACATTGGCATCGATGGAGAGCTGAAGCCGGCGAGTTTCAAGCGCCGCATCGGCGGCGGGGTTCCGCTTCACCAGTGATTCAATGGCCTTCGCCGGATCGGCGATGGCATCCTTCCACCCCTTCGCCACGGCGGTGATGAAGCCGGTGACCTTGTCCCCATTGGCGGCCGCATAGTCGGTGTTCACGATGATCGCGTTGCCGTAGAGCGCGAGACCGTAATCCGCCATCAGGATGGTCGAAATGTCGTCCTCTGGCACGCCGAGGCGGACGAGGTTCAGGAATGACGAAAAGGAATAGCCGGTCACGGCATCCACGTTGCCTTCTGCAAGCATCGGCTCGCGGGTCGGAAAGCCGACGGGCTCGACGGTGATCTTGTCCATATCGAGGTCGTTGGCGGTGGCAAAGGCCGGGAATTGGGCCCAGGCACCATCCGGCGGCGGCGCTCCGAGCACCCGCCCCTCGAGATCCTTCGGCACGCTGACGCCGAGGCTCTTGCGGCCGACGACGGCGAACGGCGGCTTGTCATAGATCATCATGACCGCGATGACCGGTGCACCAGGATTCTGGTCCAGGAACTTGACCAGAGAGTTGATGTCCGCGAAGCCGACCGGGAAGGCGCCGGTGGCGACCTTGGGAATGGCATCCAGCGAGCCCTGGCCGGCGGAGATCTCGACATTGAGTCCGGCGGCTTCGAAGTGGCCGTTGTCGATGGCCGCGAAATACGGCCCAGAGGGACCTTCGAACTTCCAGTCAAGCGCGAACGGCATGTCTTCCTGGGCGCTAACAGGCCCTGCCACAGCCAGGGTGGCGGCGGCCAGAAGTGCGAGAGCGAGTTTCTTCATGGGATACGACCTCCTCGTTTTCGGATTGCTTGGCACCCTACTGGAATCCGATGCCGCCGAAAACCAGGGACGGCTTTCTGCAACGAGCAGGAGGCGCTGCGGCGAGTGGCACGCGAAGACACGTGCGTCTGCCCACGCCGGCCAGAATCGTCAGCAGATCGCCTGCCGCCACAGCGACGCAGCCTGCGGTGGGCGCGTAGTCCGGCTGAGCGACGTGCAAGAACACCGCACTGCCGAGGTCCTGCACGACGGGCGCATCGTTGTGACCGAGAATGACGATGACATCGTAGACCCGGTCCGCCCGCCAGAGCTCCTCATGGCGAGCCTCGTGCGGCAGTCGAAGCGGCCGGTTGTAAAGCGGGTGGGTGGGGTCGTCGCACCAGCCGTCCCGCGGGCTCAGCGGTGCGATGGGGAGCGCCGTGCGCGGCGGCGCCAAGTGGTCCGGCCTGTAGAGAACCCGGCGGAGAGGAAAGCGGCCGGCTGGCGTGGCACCATCGCCCTCGCGCTTGTTGGTCCGCACCCCGCCCCAGCCGATGGCGCAGGCGAAGCGGCGCCCGCGCCAGCGGAGAATGTTCGGCGGATGGAGGACGAGTTCGTCGCCGGACACGCGGCTGCTCACGGTTCGGCTTCCAGGAGTTCACGGATCGGACGAAAGGAGCGCCGGTGGTGTATGCAAGGCCCGAGCCGGGCGAGCCCCGCCTGGTGCTCTGCCGTGCCGTAGCCGGCGTTCCGCTCCCAGCCGTAGCCCGGATAGTCCGCCGCGAGGCGCGCCATCAGACGGTCCCTGACCACCTTGGCGACGATCGAGGCCGCGGCGATCGAGAGGCTCTTGCGGTCGCCGCCCACCACCGCCCGCGCCGGGCAAGGCAGGCGCGGCGCGCGATTGCCGTCCACCAGCGCCAGGTCGGGCACTTCGGCGAGGCGTGCGACGGCTCGGCGCATGGCGAGCAGCGTAGCCTGAAGGATGTTCATGCTATCGATCTCGGCGACGCTGGCGATGCCAACGGTGGCGTCGGCGCAAGCCAAGATCGCCGGCTGGAGCGCGGCGCGCTGTTCCGCCTTGAGCAACTTGGAATCGGTGATCATCACGCTGAAGCGAGGCGGCGGGCCGTCCGCGTCGAACACCACAGCCGCTGCGACCACGGGCCCCGCCCAGGGCCCCCTGCCCGCTTCGTCGACGCCAGCCACGCGCCCGCCGGCCGCGTGCTCCAACGAAAGATCAGGCTGCTCCTGCTGTTTGCGCCTCACTGCCATGAAGCCGTTCTAGCACGCCTGGCGTGCGCGTCAGCGGTTCAGAACAGTTCGAGTTGCGCCGGGTCGCGAGATGGCGGGCGGAAGCGCCCGGTGTCGAGGTCGGGCCCGCGCCGCGCCAGCCCGAGGCGCTTCGTCGCCGCGGCGAAGCGCGAAGCGATAAGGTCGGCGTAGGGGCCAGCGCCGGTCATGCGGGAGCCGAAGTGGGGATCGTTGAGACGACCCGCGCGCATTCCCTGCAATAGAGAGACCACCCGTTTGGCCTTGTTGGGCGCGTGGACCGAAAGCCATTCCAGAAAAAGCTCCCGGACCTCCAGCGGCAACCGCAGGAGGACGTAGCCGGCGCGGCTTGCACCCACCTCGCTGGCGGCCTCAAGGATCGCCTCCATCTCGTGATCGGTGAGGCCGGGTACGATGGGCGCCACCATCACGCCCACCGGCACCCCAGCGTCGCTCAGCGCCTTGATCGCCTCCAACCGCTTCGCTGGCGTCGAGGCGCGCGGCTCCATGGTGCGGGCGAGCTCGCGGTCCAGCGTCGTGATAGAGAGCGCGACCGTGGCAAGGCGACGACGTGCCATACGGGAGAGAATGTCGGCGTCCCGCGCCACCAGCGCCGACTTGGTCACGATGCCGACGGGATGATTGCAACGGTCCAGCACCTCGAGCACGCCTCGCGTCAGCGCGAGGCGACGCTCAGTCGGCTGGTAGGGGTCGGTGTTGGTGCCCATCGCGATCATGCGGCACCGGTAGCCCGGTCTGGCCAGCTCACGCTCCAGCTGGGCCGGCGCATCGTGCTTGGCAAAGATGCGGCTCTCGAAGTCCTGGCCGGGCGAGAGCCCGAGAAAGGCGTGGGTGGGGCGTGCGTAACAATAGACGCAGCCATGCTCGCAGCCGCGATAGACGTTGATTGAACGATCGAAGCCGAGGTCGGGGGAGTTGTTGCGGGTTATCACCGTGCGGCTGGCATCGGGCCGAACCTCCGTGCGAAGGGGCCGCGGTTCCTCATCGATGGTGCTCCAACCGTCGTCGAAAACCTCTCGTTGGTGGCGTTCGTAGCGCCCGCTCCGGTTGCTCGCTGCCCCCCGCCCCTTGCGCACGCCACTCATCGCCACAGCATAGGTGGTGGACAAGAACATTACAAGAACATTTGCCGGCGCGCCACTATGTGGCGTTACTATATGGCGTTTAAGAGCGAATCCCGCGTAGCCGCTCGCTCCGCCGCCGCAGGAGCTCCACCATCGTCAACAAAATGATCGACACGACCACCAGGAGCGTCGCGACGGCGAGGATGGTCGGACGGATCTCCTCGCGAATCCCTGAGAACATCTTCCAGGGAATCGTTCGCTGCTCCACCGAGCCCACGAACAGCACGACCACCACCTCGTCGAAGGAGGTGATGAACGCTAGCAGCGCGCCCGATATGACGCCGGGCAAGATCAGGGGCACGATCACAACGAAGAAGGTCCGCGTCGGGCTCGACCCCAGGCTTGCGGCCGCGCGGGTGAGCGAGTGGTCGAAGCCCACCAACGTCGCCGTCACCGTGATGATTACGAAGGGGATGCCCAACGCCGCATGGGCAAGAATGACGCCGACATGCGTCGAGGCGAGTCCGATCCTTGCATAAAAGAAATACATACCGGCGGCCGAAATTATAAGCGGAACGATCATCGGCGAAATCAACAGCGCCATAATCGTCTTCCTGAAGGGCATTTCGGGCCTGCTGAGCCCGAGCGCCGCCAGGGTGCCGAGGAATGTCGAAATGAGCGTGGCGAATACCGCGATGAGGAAGCTGTTCTGTACTGCCCTTTGCCAAGAGTCCTCGGTGAAGAATTCCTGATACCACTTCGTGCTGTAGCCTGCCGGGTCGAAGGCAAGCATCTCGGGCGTGAAGGTAAAGTAGGGAAGTTCGTTAAAGCTGAGTGGAATAATGACGAAAATAGGACCGACCAAGAAAATAAAAATCAGCACGCACAGCGTTCGGAACGTGTAATACCAGACCCGTTCTGAGTGCGTGGCGTGCAGCGGCGGCGGCATGCGCGCTATCCGAGCTTCATGTTGGCGACGCCGACGATCCTGTCATAGAGGAAATAGAGCAACAGGACGAGCGCCAACAAAATCACGCCCAGCGCAGCCGCCAGACCCCAGTTTAACGTCTCGCTAATGTGAAGGGCGATGATGTTCGAGATGAACGTGCCGGTTCGTCCTCCGACCAGCGCCGGCGTGATGTAATAACCGATCGAAAGAATGAATACCAGAATGCAGCCGGCGCCGATACCAGGTACGGTATTGGGCATATAGACCTTGATAAAGCCAGTGAACGGTGATGCCCCGAGCGAGCGAGCAGCGCGCATATACGAAGAGGGAATTGTCTTCATGACGGAATAGAGGGGCAGAATCATAAAGGGCAAAAGAATGTGAGTCATCGCCACGAAGGTGCCGATCTTGTTGTGAATCATCTGCAAACGACCGTCTTCGGAAATTATGCCCAGGAACACCATAAGGTCGTTCAGCACGCCTTCGGACTGAAGCAACGCAATCCACGCAGTCGTCCTAACCAGCAGAGAGGTCCAGAATGGCAACAAGACGAGAATGAGCAAGAGATTGCTATGGCGCGGTGGTAACGTCGCCAGGAGGAAGGCAATCGGATAACCGAGTAGCAAGCAGAATATCGTGATGAGCGCACTCATCCACAACGTACGATAAAATAAGAACAAGTATATTCGTCGTTCTTCCGCCTTCCAGGATATTTCACCCTTGTAGTCAACCCGAAGGTCGACAGCCGACAAGAAGTAGCTTTCGGTTACGCTGCTCGATTCCTGATAAATCAGCTGCCAAGTCGCCAAGTCTGCCCAGCGTTGGTCAATTGCTATGACTTGGTCCTTGAAGGGGGCCTCGGTGATGCGTTTGGCTCGTCGTCCCGATTTCCGGAACAAGCTCATCACGCCGGACTTTTCGTAATTCAAGCGACGTCCGGCACGGCCCAGCGTCTTGTCCTTGAACGACTCTTGAATATCCAGCACCAGAGCTTCGTACACGAATTCCGGTGGCAGCTCCTCGCTCCCCGGATCCCAGCTTTGAATGGCCAGCGTTGTACGAGGCAGAACAGATGAAACGATTTGGTTGTCGACGCTTCTAAACAACATGTCGATGACGGGAAAAACAAACGTGATCAACAAAAACACCAGAATGGGGACAACCAACAAGAATGTGCGAATGCGCCTGCGGGCCATCGCCCGCCGCAGGCTCGTCTTCAATGGCACGCCATCGGCGGTTCGCAGGGTGCTATCGGCGACCGTCGACATGCGCGCGGCTCTGGGTCTCGTTCAGCGGCCTCGAAGAAATGGGGACGGGACGCACATGGGCGACCCGTCCCTCTGAGTCTCTGCTATTTCGCGAGCCAGGTGTTGAACACCTCGTCGAGCTCCGCCCGGTGGTCGGCCCACCAGACGTAGTCGAAGTCGAAGAGGGTCTTGGCATTGTTGGGATCGGTCGGCATGTGGGGCTTCATGTCGATGCCGAGATCGGCGTGATTGCCCACCAGCGGCGCCGACGAATAGCGCGCCGGGCCGTAGGAGATGAACTTCGCCTGGTCCGCCAGACGCTGCGTGTCGGTGGCGAAGTAGAGATACGCCTTCACCGCGTCGAGGTCTTTGACGCCCACCGGCACAACCCAGCCGTCGAGATCGAACACCTGGCGGTCCCACAGCATGGCGATGGGTTGGTTCTTCTCCGCGATGGCCGAGAAGAGACGGCCGTTGTAGGCCGACGCTATGACGACCTCGCCGTCCGCCAGAAGCTGCGGCGGCTGGGCGCCCTTGGTCCACCAGACCACCTGGTCCTTGATGGTGTCGAGCTTGGCCAGGGCCCGCGCCACGCCCTCGTCCGTGCTCAGCATCGCGTAGACGTCCGCAGGTGCCACACCGTCGGCAAGCAGCGCCCATTCGAGATTGTTGATGGGCCGGCGCTCCAGCGAGCGCTTGCCGGGGAACTTCTCCAGGTCGAACACGTCGGCGATCGTGGACGGCTGCTCACCCTCGAAGACATCCGTGCGGTAGCCGAAGGTCGTGGAATAGACGATCTGCGGGATGAAGCAGTTGGTACCGCCCGGTGACAGCGTGCCGGCGAAGAAGTCCTCCGACGCAGGGGTCCCGTCCGGCGCAGGCGCGAGCCACGTGTCCGGATCGATCTCCATGATCAGGCCTTCGTCGCACGCGGTGATCGCGTCGGCCGCCACCATGTCGACGATATCCCAGGTGACGTTGTTCGACTCCACCTGCGCCCTGACTTTGGCCAGTCCCTCAGCGGCGTTGTCGTCATTGATGATGTTGATGTCGGGGTTCGCCGCCATGTAGGGATCGTGATAGGCCTTCTGCTGGCTCGCCGTATAGGCGCCGCCCCACGACACGATCGTGAGGTCGAGTGCCTGGGCGCTCCCCGCCGCCAACGCCACGCCGGCGGCGACGACAGTCGTACTCAATAGCCATCTCATCTTGGTTATTCTCCTCTCGTTTGCCGGACACACCGGCGGGTTCTCAAGCCTCGCATCGGCAACGCCGACACGCCTTGATCTGCTCTAACCGGGCTCGGCCGCATCAGTCGGCGCATCCAGCGCCCGGCAATCTTCCGCAGCCCAGCCCAGGTTGACCTTCATGCCCTCGCGCAGCGCCGCATGGCGATCTGTATTGGGAATCTTCACAACAAACTCATCTGTTGCCGCGACGGACAAGCGCGCGCGGATGTGGTCTCCCAGATAGATCAACTCTTCGACCCGACCGACGATGGAGTTGTCCACCTCCCCATCCTCGCACGCGACGATAACGCGCTCAGGGCGGAGCGAGAGAGTCGTGCGTGCGCCCGCCCCTTCGACCCTCACATTGAGGGCTCGAACGGTGCCACCACCATCCAAATTCACCTGGCAATGGTTCCCCTCAACGGAATTTACCTTGCCGCACAAACGATTGTTCTCGCCGATAAACTGCGCAACGAAGGCGTTCTCCGGTTGTTCGTACAGCGCGCTAGGGCTTGCCAATTGCTGAATTACACCATCATTAAAGACCGCAATACGATTGGACATGGTCAACGCTTCGGACTGATCATGCGTGACGTAGACGATAGTAACGCCCAGCTCTTCGTGAAGGTGTTTTATTTCGTACTGCATCTCCTCCCGCAGATTCTTGTCCAAGGCGCCGAGAGGCTCATCCATAAGCACCAGGTCGGGCTCGAACACCAGCGCCCGTGCCACCGCCACGCGTTGTTGCTGGCCGCCCGAGAGTTGGCCGGGACGGCGGCCACCGAAGTCCGGCAGGCGAACCATGTCCAGCGCTCGCTTGACTTTTGCCTCAATCTCCGATTTCGGAATCCTTCGAACTTTTAGAGGAAACGCCAGATTCTCCGTGACGGTCATGTGCGGGAACAGCGCATAATCCTGGAAGACCATTCCGATATTTCGTCGATGCGGCGCAACTTTGTTGATCGGGCGATCGTTCAAATAGATTTCTCCATGAGTAGCCGGCTCAAAACCAGCCAACATCATCAAGCATGTGGTCTTGCCGGATCCCGAAGGGCCCAACATCGTCAGGAACTCACCAGTCTTGATGCTCAGATTGAGGTCCTTGACGACCAGGATCTCGCCGTCGTAGCTCTTTTGCACGCGGTCGAAGACCACAATATCCGGGGTATCGGTCATCATCAAAATACCCATCCCCGCCTAGATAGACATCCATTCCGACCTGAAATAGGGCCGAATTCTTTCAACACACGCTGTAAAATAGTGGACTTAATAAATTCAGATCTTGCTCCCTCTCTATTTCGCAGTGTTTGAGAATGTCTTGGCATTGTCGTGGCTATAGAGTGCGTTTCATCGAAGCCACCGACAGCCTATTTGACGTACCGAACATTGGTGCACAAACGCCACCCACAGAATCGTATGCAGTCGCTGAACGCCGCGTCATGATCGTTCGAATCGGCGCCTTCTCGTTGCATATCAGCAGGATACAGAACGCTCACCATACCCTGTCCGGCTTCCTCCTCAGCAAGGCCGCCCCTAGCGCCTCGAGCCACGGTTCCAAGACTCAATGTTCGCGAAAGAGCGCAGATCGAGCATCACAGTCAGTTCGGTTGGCGAAGAGTTGCCGCTGACTATTGGATGTCGATTTAGCCCCTCAAACCTCCCCAATTTATTGTCAAGCACCGTACCGAGGTACTTGGTGGCTCTTGAATTGACCGATCCACGGGCAATCCTGTGGTCAGGAAATTGGCTTGTCAACGGTATTTTGGGTGTTGTCACGGACACTTGAGGCGTCGATTGGTCCGACCAAGAGTTGTCTGGCTCAGCGGTCCGATAAAGGGGCGGTCTCGGCGAGCCAGGCGACCAGGTGACCGCAGGACAGTACGGAGACGCGAAGGAGTGTGCCGCCTGCCGCCGGCGCACGCCCCAGGGGTCGGATTCGCCTTCGCAACCCTGCCCTTCCGTCCGGCCCGAACCAGTGCGTGGGATTGTTTGGCGTGCCCAAACCAGTCATCATGTCTCCACCCGCTGGGCCTTGCCCCGCTTGCCGCTGTTATCCTGCAGACGCTCTGCGGCCGGTTGGCGAAGGCGCGCGGTCCGCGGGCGCGCTCAAACTCATGCAGGGAGGCTTCGCCATGCGGACGAGCAAACACCTCTACTTCCACCTTTCACGACGCAACTTCATCAAGTGCGCTGCCGCGGGCACGGCCATCGTCGGCGCGCCCGCAATTCTCAAGGGGCTCACCCGCCGGGCGATTGCCCAGGACGACAACACCATCCGGCTTCTCATCACCGGCCCCACCCTTATCCCCGGCGACTGGAGCGCGTTCGAGAGGGAAACCGGATTCAAGATGGAAGACACCGTGATCAAGGACGATCCCGGCATCTTCCTGACCGAAATTCTGGTGAACGACGGCGGCGACCGCTTCGACATCATCGCCGCGCTCACGGGCGCCGAACAGGACTTGATCGACGGCGAGGCGATCAAGCCGATCGAGACCTCGGCAGTCCCGAACTGGGGCGGCATTCCCGAAAGCATCACGCAAATGCCCTATCTTCAGCGCGACCTCGCGCCGGAAGGCGGCCACGTGTGGGGCGTTCCGCTGGCGATGAACGCCGACAGCTTCGGCTATCTGCCGGAGAAGCTGAACGAGCCGCGCCCGCCGGAGGAAGCCTCCTGGTCGTTGGTGTACGAGAGCGAGAAGACCTTGGGCCGCTCGTCCACCGGCGACAACTACATCTACCTGTGGGAGGCGCTCGCCTATCTCAAGAATACCGGCCAGCTGGACGTCAAGGACCTCCTCGATCCGTCGCCGGATGAGGCTGCGGCGACCGCCGACTTCCTGATCGAGCGCAAGCAGGCCGGGCAGTTCCGCAACTTCTGGAAGATCTTCGACGACCAGGTCTCCGACATGAAGAACGGCGAAGTCGACGCCATCCGCTGCTGGGAGCCCGCGGTGCGCGAGGCCAACAAGGCCGGCGGTGACTGGGTCTATGCCAACGCCACGGAGTTCTACACCAAGTGGATGCACGCTTGTTACATCCCGACCCAGGTCCACGACCGCGGCAATCTCGAGCAGGTGCACACGGCGCTCAACTGGATCCTGAGCGGCAGCTACGCCGCGGGAATCACGCCGTTGCGCGGCTACGTCACCGGTCGGCCGGATCTTGCCCCGCAGTACGCCGAAGAGAACGGCATGGGGCCCGAGGTCGGCGTCGCGATTGACGAGGCCCTGGCCAAGGTCAAGTTCAAGTTCGCCAAAGAGGACTTCTGGTTCAGCGCGGTGCCGTCGAACCTGCAGGAAATGCAGGCTCAGATGGACCGCGTGCTCAACGCCTAACGTTCGGCTCGCTATCGGGCCAGGCCCGTCCCGCCGCATGAGAGGGCGGGGCGGGTCTCGCCCATTTTGCCTTAGTCAGGATGGCCGCCACGCTCACCGCCAACGACGACGTCATGCGCCGCCTGCTGCCGCGCTTGCCGGCAGGCGTCTGGTCGCTCTCGGGCTTCACCGTCGTCTGGTTTGGCGGCATCGTCATCCCGCTGCTCGCCATCATCCTGGTCTCGTTCCTCCAGGGCCGCGGGATCAGGATCAACTTCGATCCCTCCTTTCTGCAGTACGAGCGGTTCTTCTCCTATGGCGGCAGCGATCTGCTCGCGCGCTCGGTGCGCATCGCAGCGACGATCACGTTCATCGAACTCATGATCGCGTTCCCCTTCGCGCTCTGGCTGGCGAAGGGCTGCAAGAACAACATGGTGCGCCTGCTCACCTTCACCGCGCTCACCGTGCCGTTCTTCCTGAGCCCGGCGGCGCGCGTCATCGTCTGGCGCTCGGTCTTCGGCATCAACGGCGTGGTGAATCAGGCGCTGCTCGGGATTGGCGCGGTGGACGAGCCCGTGACCTGGCTGATCTTCTCAGAGTTCGCCGTGCACTTCGGCTTCCTCGGCGCCTTCTTCCCCACCATGGTGTGGCCGATCTTCCTCTCCATCAGCCTGATCGATAACGACTTCCTTGAAGCCAGCAACGACCTCGGCGCCAACCGCTTCAGGACGCTCGTGCACGTCATCTTCCCGCTGGCGTTGCCGGGCGTCGTCGCCGGCATCGTCTTCACCTTCATACCGATGCTGGGCGACACGGTGGTGGCCCAGCACATGGGCGGCAACAACGTGCTGATGTTGAGCGCCCAGGTGCAGAGTCTGATCGGAGTCTCGAACTTTTTGGTGGCGGCTGCACTTGCGGCGGTCGTTCTGGGTATCATGCTCGCCTTCCAGGTGCTGCTCTGGGCTGCGCTCAAGCCTGTGGGCGGTCTCAACGAAGTCTTCGCGAATCTGCGCCGATGACGATGACCGTGCCCGCCTCCGAAACGATCACCTACGCGCAGGTGCGCCCGCCCTTCTGGCGGCGTTTCATGGACGGACTGCCGCGAGGCACCGGCCTCTTCTTCGGCTACGGCGTGCTCTTCGTCCTCTATCTGCCGATCGTCTGGCTGATGATCCTCTCCATCAGCGGCGAGCCGCTCACCGGCATCCCGGGCGACTGGACACTCACCTGGTACGAGGACGTGATCTACGCCGACATCGCCCAGCGCGACGGCGAGGCCTATGGCAGTAACTTCCGCGTGGGCGATCCGCTGCTGCTCTCGATCGGGCTTGCCTTCGCCACCTCGGCGGCGTGCGTGATCGGCGCGCTGATCGTGGGGCCGGTGCTGCCCCGGGTGAAACGACGCGGGCCGCTGCTCATCGGCTTCCTCATGCCGCTGATGGTGCCGGGCATCGTCGCGGGCGTCGGGCTCTTCATGTGGTATCGCCTCGTGATCAACGTGAAGATGGGCGTGTGGTCGCTGGCACTGGCCCATTTCGTCTGGGCGTTTCCCTTCGCGCTGCTGGCGATGCTGGTGGTCGCCTCGCGCTTCGACACGCGGCTGATGGAGGCGGCGGAGGACCTCGGCGCGAGCCGCTGGCAGCGCTTCTGGCAGATCGAGGTGCCGATCCTGAAGCCCGGCATCTTCGCGGCAGGCTTCTTCGGCTTCCTGCTGTCGTTCAACGAGCTGCCCTTCAGCATCTTCATGCGTGCGGGACAGGACACACTGCCGCTCTATCTGTGGATACAATCGGGCGCGCACAACACGACCGTGCCCCTGATCTATGCAATGAGTACCCTGGTGACGATCGTGAGCATCGGGTTGACCTTCCTCGCGATCAAGCTTGCCTTCGGAGGAGGCCGAGATGGCAACAAGTGAAGCAGCCGCGCCGCGCACCGCACCGGCCGGCGGCGACCAGATCCTGCAGGTCGAGCATGCGACCCACCGCTTCGGCGACGTGGTCGCGCTCGACGACGTGTCGATCACGGCGCGGCGGGGCGAGTTCCTCACCCTGTTGGGCGAAAGCGGCTCCGGCAAGACGACGCTGCTCAGGATCGTCGCCGGGCTCGAGCGACCCACCCGGATCGCGCGCATCGCCATCGACGGCGAGGATGTCTCGGCCATCCCGGCGTCGCGGCGCAACTGCACGACCGTGTTCCAGCACTACGCGCTCTTCCCCCACATGTCGGTCGGACAGAACGTCGAGTACGGGCTGCGTGTGCGCGGCATCGACAGGGATCAGCGCCGCCAACGGGCGGAGGACGCGCTCGCCCTGGTGCGACTGCTGGACAAGTACGGCCGCCGTGTTCACCAGCTCTCCGGCGGCGAGCGCCAGCGGGTCGCGCTGGCCCGCGCGCTGGTGACGCAGCCTGCGATCCTGCTGCTCGACGAGCCGCTTGGCGCGCTCGACGAGAAGCTGCGCGTGGACATGCAGGTGGAGCTCCTCGACCTCCACGAGAAGCTCGGCCTCACCTTCATCTACGTCACGCACAGTCAGGAAGAGGCGCTCACCATGAGCGACCGGATCATCCTGATGCGGCGAGGGCGGATCGTGCAGGAAGGGCCGCCGACCGACCTCTTCGACCGGCCCGCGACCCGCTTCGTCGCGGACTTCATGGGCGTGGAGAATCTGTTGGAAGGAACCATCGAGAGCGTGCAGAACGGCACGGCCAGCGTGCGCATCGGCGGGCACGTGATCAGCGGCGCATGGAGCGGCACCGGCCTGGCGGAGAGGGGTGCGCCTGCCTGCGTCGCGGTGCGGGCGGAGCGGATCAGGCTTGCGCCCCGCGGGGCGACCGTCGACGAGTCCGGCATCAACGCGTTGCCGTGCACCAGCGGGGCGACGATTTACAAAGGCAAGTATCTGGACCAGACGCTTGATACCGACATCGGCCCGGTCAAGGCGCGGATCTGGGACCGGGGCGTCGATGTCAACGATCTGGAGGCGCTTTGGTGGCGCGAGTCCGAGTGCGCCATCACCTCCAACGAGAACGGCGCCGGTGCTGGCGCAAGCGAGGAAGCCGACGCCGCCTGACCACTCCCCGATTAGGTCTCGGCGGCAGCCAGCGCCTCAATCTCGATCAGCCAGCGCTCGTCTGCGAGGCCCGCGACGATCAGGAGCGTCGAGGCCGCCTGATGGCCCGCCAGGTGGCGGTCCCTGATCTCGCGATAGGCCCCGAGGTGGGCGCGGTCCACCAGCAGCGCCCGCACGATGACCAGGTTCTCCATGGTCATGTCGGCGGCGGCGAGCAGAGCCTCGATGTTACGCCAGACCTGATCGCTCTGCGCCTCGAAGCCTTCCGCGAGCGACCCGTCCGGAGCGGCGCCCACCTGGCCCGAGATGTGAAGCCAGCGCTTGCCCGGCCCCACCTCCGCCGCCTGGCTGTAGAACGACGCAGGCGCCACGACCGTATCCGGATTATGAAGCGTGATCATCGGTTTCTCCTTGGCAGATGCCCCAGCGGCGCAAACGGTCATTCTGCCACGCGGGTTCGGGCGCGGAGAAGGCGTCCGTATTGCAACTAATGACAACAAGTGTCGGTTTTCTCTGTTGATCGGCGCACGGATGTGGTGCCGATGAGCGCGGTAACCCATTGATATGGCTGGATTATGAGGGGTCAACAAAGCGTGCTTAACAACAATCGATTTCTGCGCTGTCCGCACTGAGGTCGCACTCGATCTACGCCGACAGATTTCTCATCTCGTCGGCCGCGCCGGGACGGCGGTTGAGATGCCTTCCGAAGGTCTCGGAGTCGTCGAAGATTCTGCGGCAATTGGCGAGCCCGTATCTTGAATTGCGAAACCAACCGACTGAAAATTGTACGGATTCTCTGAGGCCGAAAAATACTCTAGCATCACCTCACGTCGTGCTCTCTTAACGGAGGGGGCGAGGGTCGGAAGGCGACATGGCGCCGAACCAGAGCAGACGTTCGCGAGGGAAGGGTTCTCGGCCCACTGACGCACCGGGAGCGGCGCGGCAAGGCACCAGCGTCGGCGGTTGTCGGGCGACGATGTCGGCGACCCGCATCCGTGAAGCGTTGCGCCGGGCCGCCCTCTATCGGCGAACCGGGCGGCTTGCCGATTCGCAGGCGCTCTATCGCGAGGTTCTCGCCGCACGCCCCGATCACAGGGATGCGTTGAAGGCCTGCGCCGTGGTCTCGCTCCAACTCGATGAGCCCGGACAGGCGGTCGCGCTGTTGCGGCGCGCCGTCGCGCTCGACGATCGCGATTCGGGCGCACACAACGATCTTGGCAACGCACTCCAGGTGGCTGGTCATATCGACGGGGCGATCGCCGCATATCGCCGCGCGATCGGGATCGATCCGGCCAAAGCGGAGACGCATTTCAACCTCGGTCACGCGCTGCGCAGGAAGGGTGATCTGGATGGCGCCGCCACGGCCTTCGATCGCGCCGCCGAGCTTCGCCCCGATCATGCCGGTACCATGCTTCAGATCGGCCTGGTCGACCACGCGAAGGGAGACCTCGACGGGGCCGAGCGCGCGTTTCACCGGGCAATCGCGATCGATCCCGAAAATGCGGAGGCGCATTTCGCCCTCGGGAACGCGCTTTACGCGAGCGGCAGTCTCAACAACGCACTGAGAGCCTATCAGCGGGCGGCGGCGCTCAAGGTCGACGTTCTTGATGCCTCGTTCGAGGTGGGCAAGCCGCGCCACGTCCACGCGCATTTCGATCGGAAGGATCCGCGCGCTGCGCTTGAGGCCTGCGATGCGTTTTTGGCCCGCCGTCCGGGCCAAAGCGGTGCGCTTGCCATGAAGGCGGTCGCCCTATGGGAGCTGGGGGAGCACACCGCGGCGCGAGAGCTGCTCGGCTTCGATGACTTGATTCGGCGCATGCGTTGCTCGCCGCCCGCCGGTTTTGCGGACATGACCGCGTTCAATGAGGCCTTGTCTGCCCATATCCGCGGCCATCCGACCTTGCAGGAGGCGCCTGAGAGTTACTCGATGGAGCGGGGCAAGAGCACGGGAGAGTTGTTCCCTGGCCGCGGGCCCGCGATCGCGACATTTCAGAAGATGATCGAACGCGCTGTGGACGACTATCGAGAGGCGCTGCCGCGCGGCTCTGATCATCCGTTTGTGGCCGATGTTCCGCGCCAAACCAGAACCACGGCGTGGGGGGTGATCCTCGATGCGGGCGCATATCAGGTTCCCCATATCCATCCATCGGCTTGGCTGAGCGGGGTCTACTATGTGCGTCTGCCCAGGGCCGTCGACGAGGACGGTGCTGCCCATGCCGGGTGGATCGAGTTCGGGCGGCCCTATTGGGACTTCCAGATCCGAGCGGAGCCCGAGACCAGGCTTGTCAAGCCCGGGGAAGGGCTGATGCTCCTGTTTCCCTCTTATACGTTTCATCGCACGCTTCCGTTCAAAGGCGACGAGGAGCGTATCAGCATCGCCTTCGACGTGTTGCGCCGGGAGTGAGCGCTCGGCGCTCAGCTTCGGTCCAGCTTCGCGAAGAGCAGCCAGAAGAAGGCGCCGAGGATCGGCAGGGTGACGGCCAGGATGATCGTCGAAAGCGAGAAGATGATCGGCACCTGGGACTGGTGCGACGCCGTCATGGTCCAGTTGTAGATCGGCATCGTCGTCTCCGAGCCGCGCAGGAAGATCGAGCGCAGGAGCTCGTTGAAGGAGAGCAGGAAGCCGAAGATGCCGGCGCCGATAATGCCGGGGCGCAGGATCGGGAACTCGATGTCCCAAAAGCGGCGCCAGCCGGTGGCGCCCAGGTCCTGCGCGGCCTCCAGCAGACGGTGGTCGAAGCGGGTCGCGATGATCAGCACCAGCAGGAGCGAGAACGGCAGCGACCACACCATATGGCCGACGAAGATCGACCAGAGCCCGAGCCGGAGATCAAGAAAGGAGCGGATGGAGATGAAGAGCGCCGCCCCCATGGTGAGCCCCGGCACGAAGAGTGGAATGAGGGCGACCAGAATCACGCCGCCCGGCTTGCGCATCCGGGGCATGGCGCGGCCCACGGCGGTCGCCACGATCATGCAGACGATGCCGACGACCACGCCCATGGCCACGCTCTCGTAGAGTGGCTCGCCCCACTTGTTGAAGGCGAAGAAGAGCTCGTCGTAGTGCTCCATGGTGAGCGGGTAGGGGATGCCCGAGAGCGGCCGGCCGCTGAACGACATCACCGCGAGCCAGACCAGCGGGATGTACATCAGCAGGATGACGATCAGCCCGAGCCACTTGGCGATTCCGGTCCAAAGCCGCCACCCCGAGAGGCGGCGCCAGAACAGCGCGCCGCCGTGGCCGATCTGGTCGTCGATGGTCGCCGCCATCCTGTGTTGTGCCCGGTCGCTCATCGCCTCACCGCCTCAGCGTCTGGAAGACGTCGCCGATGGAGCCTAGGCGCCGCGTCGCCAGGATCAGCAGCGTAAGCAACAGCGCGAGCACGATGATGACGAAGACCGAGAGCGCGGCCGCAGTCGGATACTTCAGATTCCGAATCGCGGCTTCGACCGACGGGCCGAGTAAGTTCACGAAACCCCCGCCCAGCATCTCCGGCTCCACCCAGGTTGCCATGAGCGGCACCATGGTGAAGACGGCGCCGGCGACGATGCCCGGCAGCGAGAGCGGCAGGATGATGTAGAAGAGCGTGTGCAGCTTGCTCGCGCCCAGGTCGCGGCTCGCCTCCAGGTAGTGGTCGTCGATGAGGCTCACGACCAGGAAGATGGGGAACACCATCGTCGGGAAGTATGGCGCGAGCATCCCGAAATGGACGGCGAATTCCGAGAACAGCATCCACTCCATGGGCTCGCTGATGATGCCGAGCTCCATGAGGACGGTGTTGATGATGCCGTTCTTGCCCAGGATGGCGCGCCAGATGATCGTGCGCGAGGAGGGGTCGAGGAAGAACGGGATGGTGAGCAGCGTGATGATGACCGCCTTGGTTATCTTCGACTTGCAGGTCTTGGCGAGCCAGAGCGCGAAGGGGAAGGCGATCAGGAACTCGACCACCGTCATCACGAGCACGACGCGGAGCGTGCGCACCGCTGCGATCCAGCGGCCGGAATCGATCAGCGAATTCCAGGTCTTGAACCCGGCGTCGTAGGACACCTGGTAGTTCTTCATCTCGAAGAACGAATGGGCGACCATGACGAGCAGCGGCAGGATGACGATGACGACCCATGCCGCGACGAAAACCGGCACCACCCAGCTGCCCGAGAATAGGCGGGTGTAGCCGACGCGGAGGTCGTTGACGAAGCCGCTTCCCGCCGAGTCAGACATCGATCGCCGACAAAGAAAGAGCCCCGGCGCGCCGTGCGAAGGTATTCGCGGGGCGCACCGGGGCGGTTGTCACATTGCGGATGGCGCGGTCAGGCGTTCAGGAACCGCTGCCACTCCTCTTCCATGACATCGGAGTTCGGCGCCGCGGGCTTGCCGAAGAACGGCTTCTCGAACTTCTTGTTGACCTTGACCTCGGTCCACTTGAGTTCGTCGACCTGCTCCTGCGGCCAGCCGTTCTCTTCCGCGAACTTGACGCCGAGGTCCATGTTGGGCCCGGCGTAGCCGCGCTGGATCGCCTGGTAAGCACGGTACTCGCCGGTCATGTAGTAGTTGAGCACCTTGTAGATGTTGTCGACGTTGTCGCGCTCGCCGGCCTTGGTATGCATGTAGGCGCCGTGGCCCCACTTGTAATAGCCCTCGACCGTGAAGGCGTAGATCACCGTGCCGGGGCCGAGGATGTTGTTGGCTTCCTTGGTCGCCGGCTCCCAGCAGTTGATCAGGTCGATCTCGCGGTTGCTGAGGAGCTGCACCTGCTCCTCGAAGGCCGCGTGGAGCGAGCGGAACTGGCCGGCGCGCTTGCGATCGGCCGCGAAGTCCGCGACCACGCGGGCCTCCTCGCCGGTCATGTTGGCGACGTCCTCGATCTCGGCCCGGCCATTCGCCTTGAGGTAGAGGCCGACCTCGGGGCTCGAGAGCAGCCAACTGCGGTCGAGCGAGACGCGGCCCTTGGTGTCCTCGTCCTCGAACATCTTGCTCCAGGGGATCTCGTCGAGACCTTCAGGGTTGGCGCCGATCGCCTCGGGGAAGTAGCCGAAGCTGTCCGCATTACCGATCACGGGCACGCCGTACTGGTTGCCGTCATTGTCCTGCAGCAGATCGGTGCGCTTCCAATCGTCGGAGGTGCGCCCCCAGAGCTCGAGGTTCGGGTGATCCTCGATGACGGTGGCGTAGTAGCCCTGGGGCCCCAGGATGTCCTCGGTCCCGCCGTCGAAGATGAAGATGTCATGCGTTTCGCCGAGATCGTTGGAGATCACGTCCCGCATGTACGTGCCGATGTCGGCGTTGGTCCCGGTGAATTCCATCGTGATACCGATGGCCTTCTCCATGATGGACCAGTCCTTGAGCTGCGACGTGGTGACGCCGTAGCCCTTGACCGTCGTGGACGCCGCCTGCGCCACGCGCGTGGTGGCGAGCGATCCAGCGGCCGCCAGAGTCGCGGCAGCCGCCGTGCCCTTAAGCACGTCCCGGCGTGATACGTCCGGTTTACTCCACTTCTCACCCATGCTGAACCTCCCACTCCTCCAGAAATCCATTTCTCGGCGCCCCGAACCGGTGCGGCCCGCTACGGTCCCCGGCTCGGTTACCATCACAGCTCCGAGCCATACCATACACGGATGGAGTGCCGCAATTCCATGACCGACCAATGAAATCGTTGCGCCGCACGGGGCAGCGGTGCGCGCGGGCGGGTAGTGCCCTCCGCTGAAATGGCCCTGCAAATGGGTCATTAGACTTCCCCAGACTACGGTGAGCCAGTCGGGTCGTAAGCGAGATTTGGTAAGAGCCAGGCCTCGGTCTCCTCAAGCGAGGCCCTCTTGCGCCGCGCGTAGTCCTCGACCTGATCGCGGCCGAGCTTACCGATCCCGAAATAGCTGCTTTCCGGGTGGCTGAAGTAGAGGCCGCACACGGACGACGCCGGCCACATGGCGCAGCTCTCGGTGAGCCGCAGACCCGTGCGGGCCTCGGCCTCCAACAACGCGAAGATGGTGCGCTTCTCACTGTGGTCGGGGCAAGCGGGATAGCCCGGAGCCGGCCTGATGCCGCGATAGCGCTCCCCGATCAGCTCATCGTTGGCCAAGGCCTCGTTCGGCGCATAGCCCCAAAACTCCTTGCGCGTGCGCTCGTGCAGGTACTCCGCGAACGCCTCCGCCAGCCGATCGCCGAGGGCCTTGACCATGATGGCGCCGTAGTCGTCGTGGGCCTTCTCATGGGCGTCCGCCGACCGCTCCACGCCATCGCCGATGGTCACCGCGAATCCGCCCACATGGTCGTCCACTCCTGCCTCCCTGGGCGCGACGAAGTCGGCGAGTGCGCGGTTGGGACGCTCGCGCTGGCGCGCCATCTGCTGGCGCAGCGTGTGGAGCGTTGCGATGCGGCTCCTACGCCCACCGTTGGCGAACAGCTCGATGTCGTCGTCGACGCTCCAGGCCGGCCAGAAGCCGATAGCACCGCGCGGCGCGAACGCGCCCTCGGCCACGATCGTCTCCAGCATGGCGTACGCGTCGTCGAAGAGGGAGCGCGCCGCCTCGCCCACCGTCTCGTCCTCGAGGATGGTCGGATACGTGCCGGCGAGCTCCCAGCTTCGGAAGAAGGGCGTCCAGTCGATATAGGGGATCAGATCGGCGACCGTCACGTCGGCGACGGAGCGGACGCCTGTGAAACGCGGCGTGGGCGCCTGGTAACGCCCCCAGTCGGGTCGCGCCCGGTTGGCGCGCGCCTCGGCGAGCGAGAGCAGCCGCTTGCCGGACTGGCCCCGCGAATGCGCCGCCCGCATCGCGTCGTAGCGCTCGCGCACATCGGCGGTGAAGGCCTGGCGGCGGTCCGCACTGATGAGCGTGCCGGCGACGCCCACCGCCTTCGACGCATCCGTCACGTGCACTACGGCGCTGCTGTAGGCGGGTGCGATCTTGACGGCCGTGTGCATGCGGCTGGTCGTGGCACCGCCGATCAAGAGCGGGATGTCGAGGCCCTGGCGCTCCATTTCGGCGGCGAGCAGGCACATCTGGCCGAGGCTCGGCGTGATCAGCCCCGAGACTCCGATCAGGTCCGCCTTCTCCTCGCGCGCTGTGTCGAGAATCTGCGCCGCCGGTACCATGACACCGAGGTCTATCACCTCGAAGTTGTTGCAGCGGAGCACGACGCCCACGATGTTCTTGCCGATGTCGTGCACATCGCCTTTGACCGTGGCGGTGACGATCTTGCCGGCGGCCTGAGGCGCCGCGCCTCCCTCGCGCTTCTCCTCCTCGATGAAGGGCACGAGATGAGCGACCGCCTGCTTCATCACGCGGGCGCTCTTGACCACCTGCGGCAGGAACATCTTGCCGGCGCCGAAGAGGTCGCCGACCACGTTCATGCCGTCCATCAGCGGCCCCTCGATCACTGCCAGTGCGCGCTCGGCCGCCTGCCGCGCCTCTTCGGTGTCGTCGACGATGTGATCGGCGATGCCGTGCACCAGCGCGTAGCGGAGCCGGCCGTCCACGTCCTGTTCGCGCCAGGCGTCGGCGTCTTCGTCCCGCACCGAGCCGGCGCCCGCGCCCCGGTAGCGCTCGGCGATCTCCAGCAGGCGCTCAGTGGCGTCCGGCCGGCGGTTGAGCAGCACGTCCTCGACCGCGTCTCTCAGCGCGTCCGGGATGTCCTCGTAGACTGCGAGCTGGCCGGCATTGACGATGCCCATGTCCATGCCGGCGCCGGTCGCGTGATAGAGGAAGGCCGCGTGCATCGCTTCGCGGACGGTGTTGTTGCCGCGGAACGCAAACGAGATGTTGGAGACTCCGCCCGAGACGTGAACCTCTGGCCACCTGGCCTTGATCTGGCGCGCGGCCTCGATGAAGGCGCGCGCGTAGTCGTTGTGATCCTCGATGCCGGTGGCGACGGCGAAGATGTTGGGGTCGAAGATGATGTCGCCCGCAGCGAGGCCCACACGCTCGGTGAGCAGGCGATAGGCGCGCTCACAGATCGCGAGCTTGCGCTCGGGCGTCTCGGCCTGCCCCTCTTCGTCGAAGGCCATGACCACCACGGCCGCGCCGTAGCGCTTTACCAGCCGGGCCTGTTCGAGGAAGGGCTCTTCCCCCTCCTTGAGGCTGATGGAGTTGACCACCGGTTTGCCGGCGACCGACCGCAAGCCGGCCTCGATGGCGGGCCAGTGGGAGGAATCAATCATCACCGGCACCCGCGCGATGTCCGGTTCGGCCGCGATCAGGTTGAGGAAGCGGGCCATGGCGGCTTCGCCGTCCAGCATCCCCTCGTCCATGTTGACGTCGATGATCTGGGCGCCGTTCTCGACCTGCTGGCGCGCCACCTCAAGCGCCGTCGGGTAGTCACCGTTGGTGATCAGCTTTCGGAACCTGGCCGAGCCCGTGACGTTGGTGCGCTCGCCGACATTGACGAAGGTGCTGCCGTCTTCGCCGCTCTCGAACGGCTCGAGCCCGGCGAGGCGGAGCCTGGGCTGGCTCGCGCAAACGGCGCGCGGCGGATGGCCCGCGACGGCGTCGGCGATGGCCGCGATGTGCGCGGGCGTGGTGCCGCAGCAGCCGCCGACCAGGTTGACCAGGCCCGCCTCCGCCCACTCGCCCAGCTGCGCGGCAGTCTCGTCCGGTGTCTCGTCGTAGCCGCCGAACTCGTTGGGAAGCCCGGCATTGGGGTAGGCGCTGATCCGCGTCTCGGCGATCCGCGCGAGATCGGCGAGGTGCGGGCGCATGTCCTCCGCTCCGAAGGAGCAGTTGAGCCCGATGCTGAACGGCGCGGCGTGGGCCAGCGTCAGCCAGAACGCCTCCACGGTCTGGCCGTTGAGCATGCGGCCGGCGCGGTCGGTGACCGTGCCCGAGATGAGGATCGGCAGTCGGGTGCCTGAGGCCTCGAACATCTCGTCCAGCGCCACCAGCGCGGCCTTGGCGTTGAGCGAATCGAAGATGGTCTCCAGCAGGATGAGGTCGACCCCGCCCTCGATGAGGGCCTCCGCCGCCTCACGGTAGGCGGCGCCGAGGGTGGCGAAGTCGATCGTGCGCTTGCCGGGGTCGTTCACGTCCGGCGAGACCGAGAGCGTCTTGTTCGTGGGCCCTAGCACCCCCGCGACGAAGCGGGGCCGTTTGGCCGTAGCGGCAGCATCGGCGGCCTCTCGTGCGATCCGGGCGCTGGCGAGATTGAGGGCGCGCACCGCGCCGCCAAGGCCGTAGTCCTCTTGCGAGACGCGGTTCGCGTTGAAGGTGTTGGTGGTGACGATGTCTGCGCCCGCTTCGAGGAAGCCCGCGTGGATATCTCGGATGATCTCCGGCCGGGTTACAGAGAGAAGGTCGTTGTTGCCGGCGAGCTCGTGGTCGTGATCGGCATAGAGTGCGCCGCGAAAGTCCGCCTCGCTCAGCTCGTGGCGCTGGATCATGGTGCCCATGGCCCCGTCCAGCACCAGCACGCGTCGGGCCGCAGCCGCTTCGAGCGCAGCCACGCGCGCGGCACGCCGACCCTTCTCCGGTCTGGCGCCGCTCCCCTGCGGGTTTTCTTCCCGTGCTGCCGCCACGTCCTGCCTCGGTGGCCCGCCGCACACAAAACCCGCCGCGGCTTTGCCGGGCGGGCCCCAACGCTTTAGCCGCATTTGTAAAGCGCCCGCAAGCTGTCGCTCAAATCGGCGCTATGGCCCGCTACCTAAACGCGACGCGTCGCCCTGTCAAGAGTCGGGTGGAGAACATACGCAGCACAGGTCAACGGAGCGGCAGCGGCTTGCTCGCCATCCACTCCCGGAACTGCCGTTCGACGACCGGCCCGTCGTCGGGGCCGAACACCGCCACCAGCTGCGGCCCGAGCTCACGCGACCGGCCCTGCCAGGCAAAATCTTGCACTGTCGTCATGAGCAGCAGCTCGATCGAACCCCCGGAGGCCGCCGACAGCATGCTCTCGGCCAGGCGGTCCACCCGGTCGAGCAGTCGGCACTGTTCCGCCTCGCTCAGCGCCAGAGCCGGCGTGTCCGTCTGCGCGGGGTCGAGCTCCACGTTCAGCCCGGCCGAGATCACGTGATCGTTTATCGACACGCCACGGCCCGCCCACGTCCTCGTGCAACGCGCAGGCAACCAGGTATCCCGAGACCGACATGCCGAGCGCGGCTGCGCGTTCCCTGATCTCGGCCCTCTCGGCCCGGCTGCAGCGCAGCGTGCGGCGCTCCACGCGCGCCATCGCTCAGGGCTGCGGCGCGGGGCCGCACTCCGGATCGGCGCTGCCGGAGACCGCCCGCCAGCGTTCGGCGGCGCCCGGATCGGTCAGCCGGTCGAACTCAGCCTCCCGGTCAAGCCATGCATTGACGGCATCGCCGAGCGTTTTCCAGCGCTCCTCAAGACCCATATCGGCCATGCGCTGCTCCTCGATCTTGGCGAGCAGCAGAAGCTCGCGTACCGCGCGGCGCGGCAGCGGGTCCGGCACGGTCGCCCGGTGCACGATGTAGCGCGAGAGATCCATGTCCGCCTCAGCCGCGAGTTCGCGAATGCGTGCCCATTCGCTCGCCGTCGCCATCACCACGTGCTGGACGCGGCGCTCCGACGGTCGGCGGCTCATGAGTGCGCCCTGGGAACCTTGCAGCCCGGCCTGACGCACCCCACCAATTTTGGTGTTTTTCTTACACCATGGCGATCGCGTAGATCTCGTGCAGGTAGCCTTCGAGGTAGAGGCCGGTGCAGCCGATCGGGGTCCAGGCTGGGCCGCGCCCGGATTGGAACAGCTCGCTGCCCACCGCCATCACGGTCTCCCAGGCTCTGGGGTCCTTGTGGAAGGAGACGATCTCGACGATGTCGTCGAGGCTCGCGCCGTGCTTCTCCAGCACGCCCCGGATCTGGCCGAAGCAGTAGTGCGCCTGGGAAGCGACGTCCCCTCGCGCGATGATGTTCTGCTGCCCGTCCGACGCGACCTGGCCGGAGATGCCGATGAGCCGTCCGCTCTTCTTCTTGCTCGCGCCGGAGATGCGCTGGTCGTGCCAGTGGACGCTGGGCAGGTTGTGCGCGACACGGGGGCCAGCGCTGAAGTCCGCGATGGCCCGGTAGCAGCCCACCTGGCCCATCCGGTGCAGGCCGGTCATGCCGATCGCGGTGTAGGACGTGGCCTCGCCGACGGGGAGCCCCTCGACGGTCTCGTTGCACCAGGTATCGACGGCGGCGTCCATGCCGCGCGCGTCGTGGTTGAAGCAGATCATGTCGACGATCTCGTCGAGCGAGCCGCCCGCTGCCTGCATCACGTCTTTGAGTCGGTCATAGCAGAAGCGCGCCTGCGCCATGTGGTTGGCGGGCCCCACCACGTTGCCGCCATCGTCGGCGGCGACGATACCGCTGGTGAACAGGTAGTCGCCCTTGCGGCAGGCCGCCGACAGGGGAAGGCCCTCCATCCAGCCGAAGCCCGCCGGGGTCACGCCCTGCTTCTCGCCTGCGCCCACGTGGGCGACCACGCGGACGACGACCTCGAGGCCGGGATCGTGCGCGCCCACCATTCCGAGCGCGGTCCACGCCGGGTAGGGGGCGGAAAGCACCTCGCGGCCCACGGCGAAGACGGCGTCCATGGTGCGCGGGTCCTTGTGGAAGGTCATCACGTCGAGCACGTCGTCGATGCCCGCGCCCGCCGCCTCCAGCACCGCGCTGGCCCTGGCGAAAGCGTTCCGCGTCTGGGCCTGAACGTCGCCCGCGTCCGTCACCCGGCCGTCGTCGGTCACGCTCCCCTGGCCCGAGAGGAACAAGAGATCGCCGACCTGGACCGCTGCCGAGGCCGGCCGGCCGCTCATCCAGGCTTCGCTCGCGGGTGTGAGGTAGGTGCGGTCGTCGGCCATCGGCGGGTTCTCCTTTCGGCGGTCAGGAGCGCCGGATGACCGGCAGCTCGATGAATGAGGGGCGCGCCCCATCGTGGAACACGGTCTGGTGCGCTGGCTGCAGGTCGAAGGCGTGCTCGCCGCCGATCGGCCCGCCGGTGTTTGGGTTGCGGTCGAACGCCGGGTAGTTGCTGCTCGACACCTCGACCCGCACGCGATGACCGGCGCGGAAGACGTGGCAGACCACGCCAACATCGATGGCGAACTCGTACACCCGGTGGGGCTCCAGCGGCACCTCGTGTTCCCGGCTCTCGCGAAAGCGGCCGCGAATCACGCCCTCGAACAGGTTGACCGAGCGCCCGTCGGGCTCCACGTCGCAGAGCTTTACCGTGAAGTCGGTGTCCGTGGCGCTGGTCGCCGCACTCAGCCGCGCCGTAACGAAGCCCGCGGAAAAATAAGCCGTTTCCAGCGGCTCTGAGGTGTAGACCAGCACGTCGTTCCGGTACTCGACCGGGCGCTGGTCCATCGGCCCCATGGGTGCGGTCTGCGGCAGACAGCAGGAATGGCCGCCCATGCTCGGCACCGGATCGAACGGGCTGTAGATGAAGAAGTCCGGCGCCTCGTCGCCGGGCGCCTCCCGGTCCAGCGTCCCGTCCCCGCTCAGCGAGTTGGCGCGGCCACCGCTATGCAGGTACCAGCGCTCGGAACCGGTGCCGGGGAGCGGCCAGGCGTCGGCATCGTGCCAGCGGTTCTCCCCCGTGACGAAGAGTCGGACGGGCGGCAGCGCCTCCAGCGCGGAGCGGTCGTCCTTCAGCCAGGCGTCGAACCAGGCGCGCTCGTAGACGCTGACCGTGTTCTTCGCCTCGTCGCCGAAATCGATGGCGCCGACCTGCTGCGTCCACGGGATGTGATACCAGGGACCGACGATCAGCCGGTGCTCGGCCCGGCCGGCGGCGCTAAACGCCTCGTAGGCCGCGATGGTCTGCGGGATGAAGCTGTCGTACCAGCCGCTGACGTGGAGGCAGGGCACGTCGATCTGCCCGAGCCGGGGCGTGAGCTCCCATTCCTGCCAATAGGCATCGTGGGCCGGGTGGTCCACGTAGTCCTTGAGGAAGGGCATCAGGTCCGGCGTCTCGAGGAAGGGGATGTCCCTGAGTCCGAGCGCCGCCGGCCAGCGGCCACAGGCCGCCTGCGCTGCGCCGAGGGTGCCGAGGACCTCCCTGTCGTCGCGCCGCCGCGCCGCGTCGCCCGCGAGGATGAGCGCCCAGTCCATCACCGCCGCGAGCCCGAAGGTGCCGCCCACATGAGTGAAGCCCTCGTACATGCCGCCCGGATAGAAGCCCGGCACCGCGGCAGCCAGGTGCGGGGGCTTGAGCGCGGCGGCGAGCAACTGGTTCACGCCCGGAATGGAGAAGCCGAAGCTCCCCACCCGGCCGTTGCACCAGGGCTGGGCGGCGCACCACTCGATGGTGTCGTAGCCGTCCTCGGCATCGAGACGGAGCGGGTAGAACTCGCCCTCGGAGGCGTAGCGCCCGCGGGTGTCCTCGATCACCACGGCATAGCCGTGGCGCGCATAGACCGCCGGGTGGTCGTAGACGTAGGTCTGGGCAACGCGCTTGTCGTAGGGCTGCCGCTGGACCAGGGCCGGGACCGGGCCACCCGAGGCCGGACGGTAAACGTCGCAGGCGAGGTGGACGCCGTCCCGCATCCGCACCATGACGTCGGTCTCGACCACGATGCCGGCGGCGTCGCGCGCGTCCGTCATTTTCGCCCCTCCCCGCTGGCGCGGGAGCGTAGCCTATCTTGGGCTGCTGGTCGAAACGGGCCGCAATTGACTCGTCCCGGCTGCGGGCGGCACACTCCAAAGACGAGAATCATCCGGTGTTTTGCAAAGCGAACAAGGGAGGGAGACAGGTGAGAATCAAGGCAACGAAACGCCTCGCCCGCTGGGCGATTGCCGCCGGCGTGGGCATAGCGCTCGCCGCCAGCGTGACTGCCGACAAGGCCGAGGCCAAGACCGAGGACGGCAAGTTCCTCGTCTATTACAGCATGAGCTACGTCGGCAACGCCTGGCAGACGGAGGCCAAGAACACCGTCATCGCCATGGCCAAGGCGCCGCAGTATCGGGATCGGGTCGAGCTCCGGGTTCAGGCCTCGGGCCCCGACGCGCAGAAGCAGATCCAACAGATGAACGCGATGATCGCGGCCGGCGCGGATGCCATCGTGGCCTTCCCGATCTCGCCGACGGCGCTCAACAAGGTCATCAGGAACGCGTGCAACAAGGGCGTGGTCGTGGCCGTGATCAACGGCGTGACCGAGCCCTGCGCCTACGTCGTGAAGATCGACGGCGTGGCGCTCGGCGACTACCGCACCCAGTACGTGATCGACCAGATGGGCGGCAAGGGCAACATCGTCGCGATCACCGGCGTGCCCGGCGTCTCCTACGGCGAGGACCACCACAAGGGCTTCAAGCAGGCCGTGGCCCGGCATCCCGAGGTCAACGTGCTGGCCGAGCTCGTGGGCATGTGGAGCCACTCCGAGGCCCGCCTCAAGATGCGCGAGCTGCTGGCCACCAAGAACTGGGACGAAATCGACGGCATCGTGGCGCAGACCGGCTGCTACACCGTCTCCCAGATGCAGGTGGAGGACGGCTGGTGGCCGGACAACCCGATCATCCCGTGCGCGGGCGAGTCGGCGAACGGCAACCGGCTGCAAATGCTGCCGGTCGATTCCGGGATCGAAGGTGCGCTCGGCAAGAGCGGCCAGTCCATCGGCTCGGGCCTCTGGGCCGTGTCCTACACCTTCAAGACAGCCATGGAGGTTCTCGACGGCAACGAGGACGTGCCGCACCTCAGGTGGTACACCGGCGTCGAGGTCACGCAGGACAACGTGAAGCTCTGCGAGAACGGCACGGCGGAGGAGTTCGCGGCTGGATGCAACACCATCAAGCCCGGCATCGTCCCGCCTGACTATGCCATCGACTTCTGGTCGCCCCAGGTGCCCGAGCTCGGCTTCCGCGCGGCCACCGAAGGGAAGCTGGACGACGAAAGCTGAGGGATCGGCGGCTCGTCCGCCATGATCCATGACGACTGCTGCGCCGGGGCCGGCCGCGAGCTTGGCAGAGCCCCGGCGCACATTTTTTCGCGCGGGCACGCATGAACGATGCGGCGCCCGCCATCGCGGTCGAAGGCCTCTCCAAGCGGTTTGACGCGACCGTCGCCCTCGACGATGTCACCTTCTCCATTCCGCAGGGCGAAATCCGCGCGCTGATCGGCGAGAACGGCGCCGGCAAGTCCACCCTCGTCAAGATCCTGGCTGGGCTGATCCGCGAGGATGCCGGCGGCATTCACGTGTTCGGCGACGATGTGACCATCGGACGCCCGTCCCGTGCCCACGTGCTCGGCATTCAGACGGCATTTCAGGAAATGACCCTGATCGACGATATGACCGTCACGCAGAACATGCTGCTGCCCTACGAGCCGCTGGTGGCAGGCCAGATCGACCGGCGCGGGAGCAAGCGCGCGGTCGTGCAGCACTTCGCCCGTCTGGGCCTGGAGGACGTGGACCCCAATGCGTTGGTCGGCAGCCTGGCGCTGTCGACGCGTCAGAAGATCGAGATTGCCAAGGCGGTCGCGCGGGAGCCGCGGGTGCTGCTGCTGGACGAGCCAACCTCCACGCTGTCGGCCTCGGACGTTGACTGGCTCGGCGACCTCATCGACACGCTCAACGCAGACGGCGTGACGATCGTCTTCATCTCGCACCGCATGGCCGAGGTGCGCCGCTTCTGCCAAAGCCTCACGGTGCTCCGCAACGGCTTGCATGTTGGCTCCTACGGCATCGACGAGGTGAGCGACGATGAGGTGGTGAGCCTCGTGATCGGCCGCTCCCTTGGCGCGATCTATCCAGAGCGCGAGAACTACCGCCGCGACGATGCGCCGACCCCAGCCTTCGCCGGCGAGGGGCTCACCATCGGCAGCACGCTGGACGATCTCTCCTTCGAGCTCTGGCCCGGCGAGGTGCTGGGAATCGGCGCGCTCCAGGGCATGGGCCAGCGCGAGCTGTTCGAGGCGCTGTTCGGCGAGCGTGGCGTGGATAGCGGCACCATCGCCCTCGGCGGCCGGGCGCTGACGCTCGCCTCGCCGGCCGATGCAGTGCGCGCCGGCATCAGCATGGTGCCGGAGGATCGCAAGACCGAGGCGCTGTTCCTCAGGCTCACCGGCGGGGCCAACGCCTCGATCCCGATCATCGACCGCTTCGCCGCGGCAGGCTGGATCGACCGCAAGGCCGAGGCCGCCGCCGTGGACGAGGTGCTGAACGACCTGCAGGTGCATCCGAGGGCGCTCTACAAGACCGTCTCATCCTTCTCCGGCGGCAACCAGCAGAAGATCGCCATCGCCAAGTGGCTGCTGGCGCGGAGCCAGGTGCTGCTCACCTTCGACCCGACGCGGGGCGTCGATATCGGCACCAAGCACGAGATCTACGTGCTGATCCGCGCGCTCGCCAAGGCAGGCGCCGCCATCCTCTATTACACGACCGAGATCCCGGAGCTCGTGAACATCTGCGACCGGGTGCTGGTCATGTACCGCGGGCGCATGGTCAAGGAGCTGATCGGCGAGGAGATCACCGAGGAAGCGATCATGGGCTACGCTCTCGGCGCCGAGGGCCCGGAGGAGGGCGCCGAGGCCGCACCTGGGGCGCAGCCGAGTTTAGAGGCGGGAGCGGCCCCGTGAGCGACGTTCCGCTCTCCCGCCTGCCGCGCCTCTCCTGGCAGCAGGGGCTGGCGCGAAACCGGCGCCTGCTGGTCGCGGTCACGGCCTTCATCGGCATCTTTGTCTGCCTGGATGTGATCTCCCCCGGACCGATCAGCTACTTCGAGATCAACTTCCTTTCGTCCAACACCGGGCCCCTGGCCTTCGCCGCCATGGGCCAGACGGTGGTGTTCCTGATCGGCGGGTTCGACCTCTCCTGCGGCGCCGTGCTCTCGCTCGTCAACGTGATCATGGCGCTGCACACCACCGATTCCCTCTGGAGCCAGGTCCTGATGTGCTTCGCGGGGCTCGGCATCGGGGCATCGGTCGGCGCGATCAACGGCTTCTTCATCGCCTACATGCGGCTGCAGCCGGTGGTGGTGACGCTGGCGGTGATGTTCATCATCCTGGGCCTCAACCTGCTGCTGATGCCGGACCCGGGCGGCTACATCCCCTACGGCCTCTCGATGGTCTTTACCGGCGATCTGATCCCGGACGGCTTCCCCGCCGCGCTCCTGGTCATCCTGCTGGCGCTGGGCGTCTGGACGATCATCAAGCGCTCACGGTTCGGCACCGCGCTCTACGCCGTCGGCAGCAATGAGGACGCCGCCTTCGCCAACGGCATCAACGTCGCGCGCACCAAGTTCCTTGGCTACACGCTGGCGGGCACCTTCTACGGCGCGGGCGGGGTGTTCCTCAGCGCCCAGACCAGCTCCGGCGACCCGCTGGTGGGCAGCGGCATGCTGCTCCTCATCTTCGCAGCGACGATCCTGGGCGGCACCCGGATCGGCGGCGGCGAGGGCGGCTGCCTCGGCACGGTGTTCGCGGCGTTCACGCTGATGCTGATTTCGAACGTGCTGATCGTGCTTAACTGGTCGCCGCACGTCATGCCGATTACCGAGGCGGTGATCCTGCTGCTGGCGGTGATCGGCGCCTCCATCGGCCGCGACACGTCGCTCGCCGAGTACTGGCGGGTGACCGGTCTCAAGCTATCGGGGCTGAGGCACAGGAGCCTGCCGTCCTTCCACGGCGGCGCGCGGGCCAATACAGGCAAGCTCGCCACGAGCTGGACCCCGCGGGCGAGCGACGAGCTATCCGGGCCGCAGCTCTGGCAATGGACCACCAAGAATTGGGACGTGCTCCGCCTTATGGTCCCGGCGTGGACGCTGCTGGTGGTGGTCTACATCCTCGTGGTCGCGGTGATCGGCGGCGAGAGCGTGAGCGTCCACTACCTCAACTCGCTGCTCACGCTCGGGCTTTTCCTGGCCGTCCTCGGCCTCGGCCAAGGCGCCGTGGTGCTGACCGGCGGGCTCGATCTCTCGGTGCCGCACACGCTCGCATTCACCGGCGTCGTGCTGGCCGCGCTCTGCAACGGGATGGACGGGCCGGCCTACTGGGCGGTGCCGCTGGTGCTGGCGATCGGCATCGGCGTCGGCCTCTTCAACGGCATCGGCGTGGTGCTGTTCGGAATGCCGGCGATCGTTGTCACGCTGGCCACCAACGGCATCATGCAGGGCGCAGGTCTGCTCTTCACTGGCGGCATTCCCACCGGGCGCTCGCCGCCGGCGCTGGTCTGGTTCTTCACCGAGCGGCTGGCCGGGCTCGCGCCGGCCGCCTGGTTCCTCATCGGCTTCGCCGGCGTGGCTTACGTCGTGCTGCACCGCACGACCTTCGGCCGGCGCGTCTTCGCGGTCGGCAACAGCGCGCGGGTGGCGCGGCTCTCCGGCGTGCGGGTCGACTGGACGGTGCTGGGCGTCTACGTGCTGAGCGGCTTCTGCTCGGCGCTGGCCGGCGTGCTGATGACCGGCTTCTCCACCGTCTCCTTCCTCAACATGGGCCAGCGCTTCCTGCTGCCGGCGATCGCCGTCGTGCTGGTGGGCGGCACGCTCGCCATCGGCGGGCGCGGGCACTATCTCGGCATTTTCGGCGGCGCGCTGCTGCTGACGGCGGTGGGCACGCTGGTCTCCGGCTCGGAGCTTCACTTCGCCTGGCGCGACATCATCTTCGGCATCGTCGTGCTCGGCGCCGTGCTGACCCTGCGCGAACGCGCGACTTAGAAACCCCCCGCAAGCAAAACAGGGGATGTGTCTGGGTTAGGTCCGCTTCGGCGGGAACTCCCGGCCGAGCCACTCCGTGTAGAAACCTTCGAGGTCCGGCTCGAAGCTGTGCACGATGGGATAGCCGGGCGGCACCGCCTCCACTTCGAGCAGCGAACCGTCGAGCGGGTCGTAGTATTCGCGGAGCTCCATCCACGCCGGGTCCGCGTGCATCCACTTGGGATAGATCTCCTGCATCTTCTCGTCGGTATCCCGCACGGCGATGCGCGCCTTGAGCTTCCAATTCTCCCGGTAATCGCCGAACTCGTGACCGCTCATGCTCTTGGTGACGATGGACCCGTCGTCCTTGAGCACGATGAAGAGCTTGGGGCCGAGGGGCAGCAGCACCTGGTCGTCCCAGGGCACCTGCTCCTGGAGGACGGCGAGGAAGGTATCGAAGCGCTCCGCGTCCTTGAACGCGCTCATCATCTGCTTGAGCTGCGGCCAGGGCAGCGTGCCGTGGTAGAGCTCCTCGATTGTGGCCTTGTCGTAGGCGGTCATCGTACCTCTCCCCGCCTAGCGATCGCGGCCTGTGGCGTCGCCGTTGGGCGGCGTCCAATCGGCGGACAGGCCCCAAAAATCCTTGTAGAGCGCCGCCCAGTTCTCCGAGAGCGCGATGCTCTCGCGATAGGCCTTGGCGACCGGCTCTATGAAGTCGAGATCGGCCGCGCGGCCGCGCTGGCCCTCCATCCACTCCTCGACCGGAACGCTGTTTGCGAGACGCTGCTTGCGCATGTCGGCGCGCAGCGCATCGGTCGCGCTCCGGTCCAGCGTCCAGTGCCCGTCGGCATCCTGCTCGGCGACGACGCCATAGGTGGTCGGCGCAAAGCGCGGCAGCACATCGCCCGAGTTCAGGTCGGCGACGACGGCTTCCGGGTCGCGGTCGAGCGGATCGCCGAGCCCGTGGCCGCCGTTGAGCACGCTCAGGTAGAGATCGTATTCGCTCTGGGACACCGGGAAGTGATGACAGCGGCGGTCGATCAGGTGGTCGGCCTCCACGTTCGCCACGATCTGGCTGTCCTCGGTATCCCTGTCCTCGACCGGATAGGGCAGGCCCTCGGCAATCCTCTCCTTCATGTCGGTGTTGGTGATCATGTGGCGGTAGCCGCTCGAGCCCGGATAGCCGCCGTAGAGGCCCGAGGTCTGGAAGACATGGCCGCTGTTGCAGTGGAAGAGGATCTGCCGCTCGGTGCCGTAGAGCATGCGCACGCATTCCCAGCCCGAGCCACCGCGCTGCTTGCCGGGCCCGCCGGTATTGGGGCGGATTCGGCGGCCGAAGTAGAGCAGCGGCTCGGTCAGCTCCCAGGCCTCGACATCGCCCATATCGCCTTCCGGATTCCACATCGCCGCGCCTGAGACCTCGCCGTCATAGCCCCAGCGGGCGGAGATGCCGCAGCTCGAATGCTCGAAGTTCGACCAGCCGGCATCGAGACCGTGGTGGTTGATGCCGCCGCCCTGCGTGATGTTGCCCGTGAAGGGATAGGCGGCCAACACCTCCTCCAGATAGCCACGCGCGGTGAAGGCGCGGCTCAACGCATGGATCAGCCCCGTGAAGCAGGGGATCAGGAAGATCCAGGAGAGCGTGTTGGATACGCTCCTGTTGTCGGGGTTGGACCAGGTGCCGTAGGGCGTGTTGAACGAGGTCGCGAGATAGGCACCGTCGTTGACCTTGTCGTTGGGCACGAGCGTCTGCGAGAGCACGACCCAGAGCCCGCCCTGCAATCCGGACGGCGTGCAGTTGAACGAGTGGTAGCCCCACTTGTTGGCGCCGTCGAGATCGACGTGGAACGAGGCGTCGCGGCCGATGGTGAGCGAGAGCGGGCAGTTCATCATCGAATTGACCGCGGCGTAGTCCGGCATCAGCCCCTTGTCCTCCTCGTGGGGCACATCCATGAAGGAGGGCACGCGGTAGATGCCCGGCACCGTCATCTGCGTGAGGTTGCGCTTGAAGGCGCGTCGCGCGTCCTCGATCACCTCGCGCATGAATAGCTTGTAGGTGTCGATGCCTTCCTCCGCGATCAGCCGTTCCACGGTCGCCCGGATGATCTGGCAGCCGGCGATGCGGCACTTCTCGTCGAGCACCCAGTAGAACGGCATCCGCACCGCGGTCTCGATGCGATTCTCGTAGTCGCGGTTGAGCGTGTCGTTGGACCCCACCTTCATGCACGACAGGATCAGTCCGTCCTCGTAGCGGCTCACGGTGCCGATGGGCATGCTGGCCGGCTGTGGGGCGCCCACGTCCAGCTCGTGCACCACGCCGGCGGCCCAGCCGACGATCTCGCCCTCGTGGAACAGGGGCAGGAAATTCATGACGTCGGCGTTGTGGACGCCGCCGAGCTGGGGATCGTTGTTGACGAAGATGTCGCCGGGCGCGATGCCGGGATTGGTCTCGTAGTCCGAGCGGATCATGTGCTTGATCGCCATCGACATGGTGTGGACGTGCGCCATGATCCCGGTCGAGAGCGTGATCGCGTCCCCTTCCGGCGTGTAGAGGGCGAAGCAGAGCTCGCCGACCTCGCGCACGATGGGGCTCGCCGAGATATTCATCGCCGTCTCGCGTGCGCCCACCAGGCCGCCGCGCAGTCGCGAGAACATCTTCTCGTAGCGGATGGGCTCGGCAGCCTTGAGCGGGAGCTCGTCGAGACCCCCGTAGTGGCCGGTCTCCGCGAAGATCCGCTCGCTCTCCTCCAGCATCCCGCCGAGCGAGGCACCGCCCCAACCGATCCCGTAGTCATGCTCCAGTGCGACGTTGCTCACTTCAGCCTCCGCTGCTCGTCCGACCGGAGTGCGGGCTAACCCGCGTCGGTCGTCAGGTGAAAGATGCTGTGCCGGTCGAGTCGTGCCGTCCGGCCCGCCGGCACCAGCATGGTCGATGCCGGCGATTCGACGATGGCCGGCCCCTCGATGACGTTGCCGGGCCTGAGCCGCTGCAGGTCCAGGATCTGCGCCGGCACCCACTGTCCATCAGCATAGATGTTGCGCCCGTCCTTCAACGCGTCTGCAGGCGGTGTCGGCGCTTCGTCCGCCTCGTCCGGCAGCTCCGGCTTCTCCACGGGCGTGGACCCGGTCATCACCACCGCCGTCACCATGTATCCGAACTGCGGCGTGCGGGCGGCGAGGCCGTACATCTTGCCGTACTCCGCCTCGAAGCCTTCGCAGAGCCCGTCCAGCATCTCTTCCAGGTTCGATCCGTAGCCGTCATCAACCGGGACTTCGAGATCGTTCAACTGGCCATAGTAGAGCATCCGGGCCGCCGGCCGGTAACTGACGGCTTCCGGCCGCACACCGCTCTTCTCGAACTCGGCGTTGACCTGCTCCTTCAGCTCGTCCCAGGCGGCGATGATCGCGTCGGCCACCGCGCGCCGCTTATCGGCGCCGTCGCCGGGGAGCAGCGCCATGTCCAGGGTCTTGTCGTAGCGGTAGGCGTATTCGCCGCAGGCGCAGCCGAACGCTGAGAAGCCGGGTGCCCAGGCCGGCACGAGGATGTCGTCGAAGGCGAGACCCTGGCTGTAGCCCGCGACATGCAGCGGCCCGCCGCCGCCGTAGCAGAGCAGCGTATAGCTCTCGGGCGTGTAGCCCTTGCCGAGGATGAGCCCGAGCAGGCTGTTCTTCAGCTGATCCTCGAACAGCTCGAGCACGCCGGCGGCGGCCTGATAGACGTCGATCCCGAGCGGCTCCGCGACCTGCGCGCGCACCGCATCGATGGCGCGCTCCCGGCTCAGCGTGATGTCGCCGCCCAGGAAGTAGTCGGGATTGAGATAGCCGAGAACGATGTTGCAATCGGTGATGGTCACGGTCTCGACCCCGCCTTCGGGCCAGGAGACGCCGATCATGGCGCCGGCGCTGTCCGGCCCGATCTCGATGCGGTTGGTGATCGGATTGACGCGAACGTAGGAGCCGGTGCCCGAGCCCACGGAATCGATCCGCACCATCGGCATGTTGAGCAGGATCCGGCCGATGTCGGGCGCGTGCTTGGTGGAGAACTCTCCGTCGGTGATAAGCGCGATATCGAACGAAGTGCCGCCGATATCGGTGCATGCGATGTTGGGCACGCCAATCCGCTCGCTCAGAAACTTGCTCCCCACGACCCCGCCGATGGGCCCGCTGATCATGGTCCGCGCAAGCTTCCGCGCGTTGATCGAGATGGTGCCGCCGTGGCTCGCCATGATGCGGAGCTCGAAGCTGCCGCCCGCCTGCCGGCAGACCTCCTGCACCACCTGCAGCGTCTCGCGCGAGGGCTCCGCCGCGTAGGCCTCCATGATGGTCGAGTTGAGGCGCGGGAAGTCCTGGCGTGTGGGATAAAGCTCGCTCGACAGGTAGATGGGCTTCTCGGCCACCCCGCGCTCGGCCATGACCTCCTGTCCGATCTCGCGCACCCGCCGCTCGTGGTCCTTGTTCTTGTAGGAGAACAGCAGGCAGACAACGATCGATGCGACGTCGTGGTCGATCAGGCTGTGCACGGCGTCGCGCGCGTCCCCTTCGTAGAGCGGGATGATCTCCCTGCCGAAGAGGTCGATGCGCCCGCGCACGCCCAGGATGCGCTCGCGCGGCACCAGGGGCTCGTTGTGGTGATGCGTGATGACGTGCAGGCGGTCGGAGAACGGATAGCCGAGGTAGGTCTGGATGGCGCGCTCGGTCCTGAGGTAGTCCTCCATTCCCCCGCTCACGATCACGCCGACGTCGCGCCCCTTGCGCTCCAGCAGGCGGTTGAGCATGGCGGTGCCGGAATAGATGCCGGTCTTGAGGTGGGGGAAGCTCGCATCCAGCCCCAGGTCCCAGTAGTTCAGCGCGTCCTTGGCCGACTGGATGAAGCCGATCGATTCATCGTGCGGTGTGGTCTGCGCCTTGCCGACGACGAAGTTGCCGTCCTGATCGATCAGGAAGGTGTCCGTCATCGTCCCGCCCGCGTCGATGGCGAGGATCTGCGGGATCAGCGCGTTCTGCGGCATCAGATGCATCCCTGTCGCGGAAGCCGCCGCTACTATGCCGCATAGTCAGGCCCTGGTCGAAGCGGGGATCAGTGCGGCGCGGCGCTTGCGGGCCCCAGAGGGGGCGGGTAGCCTCTCGCCCGGTTGCCGAGCGCGGCTGGTCATACTGTCGCGCGGCGCCCACGAGCCCGGTGCCCATGCAAAAGCTCCTGATTGCGAACCGGGGCGAGATCGCCTGCCGGATCATGCGAAGCGCGCGGTCGCTCGGCATCGCGACGGTGGCGGTCTATTCGGAGGCGGATGCCTCCGCCCGCCACGTCGCCGAGGCCGACGAGGCGCTGCCCATCGGGCCGCCGGCCGCGAAGGAGAGCTACCTCGTCGCCGACAAGATCATCGCGGCGGCGCGCGAGAGCGGCGCCGATGCGATCCATCCGGGCTATGGCTTCCTCGCCGAGAACCCGGCTTTCGCCCAAGCCGTAGAGGACGCCGGCCTCATCTGGGTCGGGCCGACGGCGGAGAGCATCGCCGCCATGGGCGACAAGGAGCGCGCCCGCACCATCGCTCGCGACGCGGGACTTCCCATCGTCCCCGGAAGCGCCCGGCTCACGGCCGACGATCCCTCAAGCCTCGACGAGGCAGCGGAGGCCGTGGGCTTCCCGCTGCTGGTCAAGGCGTCTGCCGGCGGCGGCGGCATCGGCATGCGGCGGGTGGACGATCCGGCCAAGCTGGCGGACGTGGTCGGCGCCACCCAGACCATGGCCGAGCGCGCGTTCGGCGATGGCACGGTCTACCTGGAGAGGCTGGTGCAACGCCCGCGCCATGTCGAGATCCAGGTCTTCGGGCACGGAGGCGGGCGCGGCTTCCACCTGATGGAGCGCGAATGCTCGGTGCAGCGGCGCTTCCAGAAGATCGTGGAGGAGGCGCCCTCGCCTGCGGTGGACTCAGGCCTCCGGGCGCGCATGACGGAGGCGGCGCTGGCCCTGGTGGAGCGGGAGCACTACCGCGGCGCCGGCACGGTCGAGTTCATCCTGGCGCCGGACGGTGAGTTCTACTTCCTGGAGATGAACACGCGCATCCAGGTTGAGCATCCGGCGACGGAGATGATCACGGGGCTCGATCTGGTAGGGCTGCAGCTCCGGCTCGCGCAGGGCGAGGACCTCTCAGGGCTCACCGCGCCGGCGGGCGGGCCCGACGGCCACGCCATCGAGTGCCGCATCTACGCCGAGAACCCGGACAAGAACTTCCTCCCCTCGCCGGGCCTGCTGGAGCGCTTCGCGCCGCCGCCGGAGGGCAACGGCATCCGCCTCGATACCGGGGTTGCGGAAGGCGACCAGATTACGCCCTTCTACGACCCGATGATCGCCAAGCTCGTCGCCCACGGCAGCGACCGCGCGGGCGCCATCGACAGGATGCTGACGGCGCTCGGCGATTTCCACATCGAAGGGATCGTCACCAACATCGGCTTCCTGCGCCGTGTTATCGACCATGGTGCCTTCCGCGCCGGAAACACCCATACTGGCTTCGTGGACGAGCATCGGTCCGACTTGATGGGCGCCTGAGCGCCGGCGGGAGAGAGCAGCGCCATGATCTACGACGAGCCCAAGTTCCTGCCCGGCGGCGACCGCTACGTGCTGATCGAGTTCGGCAACGAGATGAACCTCGAGCTGAACTTCATCGCCCAGGGGCTGGCGGCGCGCATCGTCGCCGACAAGACCAAGGGCATCGTCGAGACCGCGCCCTGTTTCGCCTCGATGCTGGTCCACTACGAGCCGTGCGAGGTCTCCTACGACGACGTGGTGACAGAGCTGAAGGCGCTGATCGCGAGCCTCGGCTCCACCGACGACATCGAGCTCGACAGCCGACTCTTCCTGTTCGAGACCATGTACCTCGACCCCTGGACCAAGGACTGCATCGAGGACTACAGCGAGAAGATCACGCCCAAGGAGTACGACCCGGACATGGTGGCGCGGCTCAACGGCCTCGCCGATCGCGATCAGCTCGTCCGCGTCCATTCGAGCTCGGAGTACTGGGTGGCCTCCCTCGGCTTCTGGCCGGGGCTGCCCTTCCTCCAGCCGCTCGACCCCCGGGCGATGATCACCGTGCCCAAGTACAACCCGCCCCGCACCTGGACCCCGCAAGGCACGGTCGGTATGGGGGGGTCTGCGAGCGCGATCTATCCGGTCAACACGCCGGGGGGCTATCAGCTGCTAGGCCGCACCCCGGTGCCGATCTGGGATACCGAGAAGCGCTTCGATGTCTTCGGAGGCGACATCGTACTGTTCCAGCCGGGCGACCGGATCAAGTTCGTGCCCGTGACTCAGGAGGGCTACGAGCAGGCGGAAGCGCGGATCGAAGACGGCACGTATCTCTACAACGTGGTCGAGTATCAGCGCTTCTCAGTGCACAACTACCGGCACTGGGTCGGGAAGCTGGATCAGAGCCAGCGGTTCTGATCGAGGCGCCGCTCCGCGCCGGCGCTGTCACCTCACCATCTGCTGTACCGGTCGATCCGTCTCGCGCGCTCGGCATCGCCTGTCAGACCCCGGTCGACATCACCCCGAGAGAGGCCGATATCGGCGAGGTCGCGGTCGCTGAAGCGCGCGAGCTTGTGGGTGGCCAGGCTGGACTCCCGCCAGCTGCGGACGCCTCGAAGGATGGCTGAAACGTTCATGGTCTCGTCCTCCTCATCCATGATTTCGCAGGAACGACCACGCTCGCCGCGAGGATGTTCCTTCCTGATTTCGTCTGTGGAGAGAAGGGTTTCCAATATCGATTCCGTAGAATCCTCATAAGAAATCCTGGGGTGGCTCGAAAGCGAACGGCGGAGAGGGGCGCTGCGTTTGAGCCTTGCGAGACATGCGGGCTAGTGTTGCGCAACGCAGGTAACGGAGGGCGTCTCATGGGCGTGACGCGCCGGGCGGTGCTGGTTGGGGCGGGTGCTGCGCTCGCGGCACCGACGCTCGGAGCCGCGGCCGCGGAGGTGCTGTCCAAGCGCATTCCGGCAACCGGAGAGCCGGTGCCGGCAGTCGGAATCGGAAGCTGGATCACCTTCAACGTGGGCGACGATCCGCTGCTGCGCGCCGAATGCCGCGCGGTCATGGCCGCCTTCTTCGAGGAGGGCGGAGGCATGGTCGACTCCTCGCCCATGTACGGCTCCTCGCAGGCGGTGATTGGCGACGCACTGGCGACGCTCGGCCATCCGGCGGGCCTCTTCTCCGCCGACAAGGTCTGGACCGATGCCTCCGACGGCCCGGCGCAGATCGCGGAGACGACCCGGCGCTGGGGCGTTCAGCGCTTCGACCTGCTGCAGGTCCACAACCTGATCGACTGGGAGGCCAATCTCGACACGCTCGACGCCATGAAGGAGGCCGATCGGCTGCGCTATACCGGCGTCACCACCTCGCACGGCCGCCGGCACGAGGAGCTTGAGGAGGTCATGCGCCGCCGGCCGCCCGACTTCGTGCAGCTCACCTACAACATCGTGGACCGGGAGGTGGAACGCCGCCTGCTGCCGCTCGCCCAGGAGCAAGGGATCGCGGTGATCTGCAACCGGCCGTTCCAGCGCGGCCGGTTGCCGGACTGGCTCGCGCGCCACCAACTGCCCGGCTGGACCGGCGAGATCGGGGTCGCCACCTGGCCGCAGTTCCTGCTGAAGTTCATCGTCTCGCATCCTGCGGTCACTGCCGCCATCCCCGCGACCCGCAACGTCGATCACGTCCGCGAGAACAAGTCCGCCGCATTCGGTCCCATGCCGGACCCCGCCATGCGCCAGCGTATGGCCGACTATGTCCGGGACCTGTAGGGCCGCCCCGCTCGAACCGAAGCTCCGCGGGAGCCTCGGGCGGAGTAGTCGCTTACCATAGCCGTGTCCTGGACGCTCGAAGACCTGCTGCTGTTCTCGCCGCAGGTCTATTGGCGGCTCTTCGCGCTGGAAAACGAGTCGGTCTGGCCCGCCCAGCCGGTGGTGCTGGCTGCGGGCCTGTTGCTCGCGCTCGGATTCATCTTGAACCGGCAACCGTCCGGGCGCTGGCTCGGCCCGGTGCTGGGCGCTGCCTGGCTCTGGACCGGCTGGCACTTCGTCGCGCTCCGCTATGGAACGGTCAATTGGCTCGCCCCCACCCTCGCCTGGGGCTTCTACGCCGAGGCCGCTCTGCTGGCAGGGCTCGGACTCGCGGGCCGGATCGTCTTTCTACAGCACCGTCGTAGCGCCTGGTTGGGTCTCGGTGTGCTCGCAGCGGCGCTGGTCTGGCCCGTTCTTGCGCCGCTCGACGGACGGCCCTGGAACGAAGCTGAGGTCTTCGCGATCGCGCCGGATCCCACGGCCATCGCGACGCTCGGCCTGCTCGCGCTCGCGGCCCGCAACCGCTGGACGGCTCTCCTTTGCGTCGCTCCGGTGCTGTGGCTTGTAGTCTCCGCGCTGACCCTCTTCACCATGGATGCCTGGCAAGTGTTGTCTCGCACATTGTTTGACGGCGAGATTCCCGGATTATTTCGCGCGATGGACGGGCAGATTTCCCGGATTGTTGGATCGTTTCGATAGCGTGCTGGCGGGGTGTCGGCCGGCCGTCGGCGCGTCAAGCCGCTACGCGGCTCCTCCGCTGCGCTCCGGCCCTTCGGGTGACCCGCCGCCGTCCGCCCGACTGAGTGCATGCATGGCCGTAAGCGGAGCTTTCGGCCATGGGCCGATCGCTCGACGCATTGTCGTGGCGGGCGCCTGACGGTCGGTTGGGGGGCGGTTCCCGAGGGCGGTTCCGCCTCGAACCCCTAGGCGTGAGCGGCGGGAACCGGGAACCGTGCGGCGTCGGGGTCGCTGCCGTTGGCGGCCGGTGCGGCCTTGTCGGGCTGGCTTGCGACGATGCTGTAGCCGCCCTCGGCGTTGCGCTCGATGCGCCCCTCCTGGACGAGCTTTCGCAGGATTGCGCCGACGGTCTTGTGGCGGGTCGCGGCGCGTTCGCGGATCTGGCGCTGCGAGAGCGGTGCCTGGGCCTCGACGAGGGCCTTGAGGATGCGCCGTTCGGGGGTTTCGGGCTGAGGCGCCCCGCCGGCCGGTGGCGGCTGGCGCAGCCGGAAGGCGGGCTGCTCTCCGTCCTCCATGAGCTCGATCTCGATATCCTCGAGGCCGCGAGCGGCGCGATGCTCGACGGTCATGAGGGTCTGCCGGTCCCGGCGGCGCAGGTAGAGATTACTGTCCCCCCAGGCGTGCAGCTCACTGCTTCCCCGCAGGGCCTGGCCCGGCCTCGTAGCGCCGCTCTTGCGCGCGTGGTGGACGAGGAGCACGGCGGTCTCGAAGCGGCGTTGCAGGTCGCGCAGGAAGCCGAGGATGGGGGCGACGTCGGCGACGGTGTTCTCGTCCACGCCGTGCAGGCGCACCAAGGGGTCGAGGATCACGAGGCGCGGTGCGATGCGCTCCACGGTCTCCTGCAGGCGGCGCCGGTCGTCGAGATGGTCGAGGCGCAGTGTCGGCACGTCGATGACGGCGATGTCGAGGGTCTCGAAGCGGGCGCCGGCGGCGCGGGCGATCCCGTGCAGCCGTTTGCGCACGAGGTGGCCTGCGTCCTCTGCGGCGAAGAGCAGGACCGGACCTGGCCGGGCCGGGGCGAAGTGCCGCAGGCACGGGACGCCGGCGGCGACCGCGACGGCGAGGTCCAGCGCCAGGATGGACTTGCCGCACTTGGGCTCGCCGCCGACGATGCCGACGGCCTGCTCGCCCCATAGGGTGTCGACCAGCCACTGCTGCTCGCGCGGCCGCTCCTCCAGCTCGATCGGGGCGCGCGTCGGGAAGCCGTTCATGGCCGCAACTCCTCGAGCGCGTGCTGCAGGTGGTCGGCGTTGACGGTCCTTGCCTTGTCGAGGGCGGCGGCGGCCAGCGCGTAGTGGGCGATGCGGTTGATCTGGCGCGGCAGGCCGCGTGCGCTCTGGAACAGGGCCTCGACGGCGGGCTCTTCGAACAGCGGCAGCTCGCATCCCGAGAGCCTGAGGCGGTGCTTGATATAGGCGTCCACCTCGTCACGATCGAGGCCGCTGAGATGATGGCGGACGACGAGGCGCTGGCTGAGGGATTCGTGCACCGCCATGGACAGCCTGCGCCTGAGCTCGGTCAGGCCTACGAGCACGAGGCACAGGCGCTGCTCTGCATCCATGGCGAAGTTGGTGAGCAGGCGCAGGTCCTCGAGCACGTCGTTGCGCAGATGATGGGCCTCGTCGACGACGAGGACGGGCAGCTGCTTGGCCTCGTTCGCAAGCCGGGTGATCTCGGTCCTGATCGCGTGGTGGGCCGAGGATCGCGAGCGCTCGACGGTGATGCCGATCTCCCACGCGATGGACTTGTACATGTCGAGCACGTTGCCTGTGGTGAGCGAGACGTAGTGGACCCGGTAGAGGCCGGGGTGGAGCTGCGCGGTCAGATGCCGGCAGACGGTGGTCTTGCCGGAGCCCACCTCGCCGGTGAGCATGCCGATGCCGCGCAACTCGACGAGGTGGCCGAGCCTGGCCTCGGCCTCGCGGCGGGCTGAGGACTCGAACAGCTCGTCGGTCTCTGCCAGGGTCTCGAAGGGCAGGCGGGTGAAGGCGAAGTGGCGCAGGTACATCAGTTGTCCTCCTGCTTCTTCTTGAAGTTGCGCATGGCCAGCGGCGAGGGCGGCGGCTCCGGCGCCGGGTCGTCAGTCTCGATCTGCTTGGTGCAGTGGCCGCGCTTCACGGCGGTATTTGCGTAGGCGTCGAGGCGGGTTGCCTTGCCGGCGGGCTTGCCCTCACAGACGACGTCGAGGGGGCGTGAGGGCGGCGCGTCGGGGTCGTAGCGCAAGGTGACGCTGCGGCCGACGAGGAGGGGATCGACCTCGTAGAGGCGGCCGTTCAGGCTGACGGTGCGGTCCTTCTGGACCCGCCGCCTGACCTCGAAGAGGAAGATCTCGTCGAGGTCGAGAGTGGGCTCGGGATAGCGCACGCCTGCGCTCGCCTGTGCCCACTGCTCGAGCGGTGTGCGCCCGTCCAGGCTGCGATGGGGGGAGTTGTGATACTCCCCCTCGATCCAGGCCCAGAGGCTGCGGTTGAGCGCCTGGAGGCTGTCCAGGGCCTCGGGCTCGAGGTGGGCGAGCCAGCTGGCTCGAAGCGTTCTGAACCAGCGTTCGATCTTGCCCTTTCCCGCTGGCTGATACGCCCGGGCGTGGACCAGGGCGATGCCGAGCTTTGCGCAGACCAGGGCGAGCTGGCGGGAGCGGTAGGCGGCACCGTTGTCGACGTACAGGCGCGCTGCGAATCCGCGCCGGACGAGGGCGCTCTTGAACACCGGCAGGAAGGCCTGGACGTTCTCGGCCAAGGCGCAGGCGGCAAAGGGAATGACACGGGTGGCGTCGTCGATGAAGGCGATGAGGTAGGTCTTGCGCCGGGTTCGCCCGTGCCGGACCTTGGGCCCGTGCATGACGTCGCTCATCCACAGCTCGCCGGCCTCCTTGAAGGCGAAGCGGCGGCGGTCGGCACCGTCGGGCGGCTTCTTGTCGAACAGGCCCTCGCGGCTCAGCAGCCGATGCACGGTGGACGGGGCGAGGGGATGATCCACCCCGGCCTCGCGGGCCTTCTGGATGACCCTGCGCACCGACCATGCCGGATTGTCAGTCTTCAGCTCGATGAGCTGAGCGGCGACCTCGGGCGGAATCCGCCGGGGCTGCCCCCGGTCGGTGCGCGGCTTGGGGTAGAGCGCATCGAAGCCGCCGTAGCGGTAGCGCTTGATCCACCCCCGGATCGTGTTGACGGCGACATGGGTCCGGTCGCTTCCGGGGATGGTGTAGGTCTGGCTGGCCTTGTCGCGCAGCTTCTCGCCGATGCCCTGCGTACCCACCGGCAGGTGCACCAGATCGACGATGATGCCGTATCGGAAGAGCGCGACCTCCTGGCGAAGGTCGTCGTCTGAGTTGTTCATGGTGCGATCCTCGTTCGTGGGGCTCGCTGGCCCCGGGATCGTCACGCTACGAACTGACCTGCGGCGGGTCTGGCCCCGCCCGTTGTTGGAACGCAGATTTGCGACCCACCATGTCGATTCCGTGGGGTTGGAAGCCCAAAGGCGCGGGCAGCGTCTCAAGCTGCCCGGCGACAAGGCCGCGCAGCGCCATCAACGCGCTGTCGCTCTTCAGCCGCTTGCGCACCGCGCTCATGGTGGGCGCGCAGCCCGCGAGCTTGTCGGGGATCAGGCCGATGACACGGGTAAGCACGTCGTAGACGAGATCCAGCCGCCGTCGTAGCCAGCGCAGGGCGCCGGGAAGCTCGATGGCGTCATCGTCCTCGGGGCAGCGCACCTCGTTCGCCGCTTCCTCCAGGCTGCCGGCCTTCTCCGCCGCAACAACAACCGCTTCCAGATCGTCGAGCGTGCCCGGCAGCCGCGACGACAGGCAGTCGTCCAGCAGGCCGATGGTCGTATGGCTCTCACGGCAATACCAGCGAGGAACCTTCGCGCCGGGCGGGGTCTTGCGCTCGTAGGTGCCGTGGCTTGCCACAGAACATCCGCCGTGCGGGTGATTCGGGCAGCGCTCAAGCCTTGCGTCGCGCCACGCCTCGGTCCTAACGTACTCCTCGCTGGTGAGCCCCGAATCGTAGCGAAGCTGCACCGGCACCATGGCCCGGCGGGAGTTCAGTCCCCCGGGCCTCTCTTTGTCGTTTAGCGAGAGGCCAAGAGACTACGGACGCTCCCCGGCGCCGCCAAGCGGCGAAGACTTTGCTGAGAATCAAAAAAAGCGCCGCAGGCAGCGTCCTTCCCGCACTCGGACACCATCCCGGGAAATCCGCCGCCGGATCAATGTGAACAAAAGACCTGGACTTCTATCGACCTAGAGCAGGAAACAACACAAGCCTGGGCCGTGCTCGCCGCTCTGCTCGCCGGGCTCGCCGCCTGGGCAACACCTCTGGTGAGAAAGCCAATCTAAAGATGCGCCTTGGGTCCGCGGCCGCCGCCCTGCACCGCCTCGCGACGCGCGATGTAGATGCCGCTGGCCACGATCAGCGCCGCGCCCAGCCAGGTCCACAGGTCGACGCTATCGCCGAACCAGAGGAAGCCGACCACCGCGGCGCCGAGCAGCTGGCCGTAGTCGAAGGGGCCGACCACCGAGGCGCGGCCGTACTGGTAGGCCTTGATCACCAGGAAGTGGCCGCCGCCACCGAACACGCCGAGGCCGATGAAGGCCCCCCAGTGGGTGAGCTCCGCCGGCCACGTCCAGAAGAAGGGCCCGGCGGCCGTGGTCGCCACCAGCGCCACGATGATCGTGTAGATCGCGGTGGTGCGGTAATCGTCCTGCGCCGCAAGCTGGCGGGTCTGGATCTGGAAGACGGCGTAGGCAGCGGCGGCACCCAGCACCAGCAGGAAGGACCAGTGGATGATCTCGCCGCCGGGCCGGAAGATCACCGCCGCACCGGCAAAGCCGAATGCCACGGCGATCCAGCGCCGGGGCCCCACCCGCTCCCCCAGCATCGGCACCGAGAGCGCGACGACCATGAGCGGCGCCGTGAAGAAGGCCATCGTTATCGCCGTGAGCGACACGTGCGAGAGCGCGATGATGTAGAGCACCAGCGCCACGAGCTGCAGCGAGGAGCGGACGAGCTGGAGGCCCGGCCGGTTGCTGCGCAGGATGCGGAGCCCGCCATAGGGAAGGAACAGCCCGAGCATCCACGCCATGTGGACGATCGAGCGCATCCACATGATCTGCACGATCGAGTAGTCGTTCGACAAGAGATACTTCACCAGCGCATTGAGTAGAGGGAAGACGACGATGGCGACGAGGCACATGAAGAGGATGCCCCGGAGCGAATCGTCGAAACGCGCGGGCGACGTGGTCATCGGCCTCTTCTATGGGATCGCCCGGTGCCGTGCCAGGGGCGCGCCGGTCAGGCCGCCGTCCGTCGTATGCGCGCCTCCCGGTGGGCGATGTAGAGGCCGCTCGCGATGATCACGGCGGCGCCGACCCAGGTCCAGACGTCGGGGACCTCGCCGAAAATCGCGAAGCCGAAGATGCTGGCGCCTACCAGCTGGCTATAGTCGAAGGGGCCGACCAGCGAGGCCTCGGCGTATTGATACGCCTTGATGATGAAGTAGTGGGCAAGCCCGCCGACCACGCCGAGCGAGAGGAACAGCAGCCAGTCCACCGTGTTCCTGGGCATTTCCCAGAAGAACGGCACCGCGACCGTGGCCACGATAAAGGCGGCGAGGATGGTATAGACCGCCGTCGTGCGCGGATCGTCGTAGCCCGCGAGCTTGCGGGTCTGAATCTGGTAGATCGCGTAGAAGAAGGCGCCGCCGAGCACGAGCAGCGCTCCCCAATGCACTACGTCGGCGCCAGGGCGGAGGACGATCAGCACACCGGCGAAGCCGATGAAGACCGCCGCCCAACGGCGCGGCCCCACGCGCTCCCCGAGGAAGGGGACGGAGAGCGCCACCAGCATCAGCGGGCCGGTGAAGAGCACCATGGTGACGGTCGTAATCGGCGTCCAGAAGAGCGCAACCCAGATCAACGTGAAGGTGACGAGCTGGGTGAGCGAGCGGATCGACTGCAGCCACGGGCGGCGGCTCGCGAAGACTCTCGGCCCCATCGCCGGCATGAAGAGCACCACCATGAAGCCCAGGTGCACGACGCAGCGGAACCAGATGATCTGCACCATGTGATAGTCGGCGATGAGCGCCTTCACGAGGGCGTTCAGCCCCGGCAGCCCGAAGCCTGCGGCCACACACATGTAGAGGACGCCGAGGAGCGGCGCGCTGGAAGCGGATTTCGGGGGGACCATGCGACCTTCTAGCCCGGATTTCTCATCAGGATCAGGGCCTGCGCCTCAATCAGGAGGACACGTGGGATGGAATCCCGGAAAACTGGTCGGGGTGGGGAGGGGGCGCCGCGCACGTAAGCGCGGAGCGTCGCGCGTCCACGCACGCGGAGCGCACGATCGAACGGAGCGAGCGCTCGGCGACTGAGGGAAATGAATAAGTTGGGAGAGGCGAGCTCAGGTCTCCACCCAGCCGTCCTTGTGCGGGGTGAAGAACTTCAGGTCGATGCGCAGGTGCTTGTAGTACCAGGTGCCGTCGACGCGCACGTAGTCGTCGTCGTACTCCGCGAGCAGCCAGCGCGCCTCCTTGGGGCCGCCGCCGAGCTCGGTGGTGCACGGCATGATCAGCCACCACTTGCCGTTGGCAGTATCGCCATCCACCGTGATGATCGGGTTGAGCACGAGGTGGGCGGCGAAGACGATGTCATTGGAGATGCCTGAGAAGAAGCCGTGGATCGCCTCGCGCCCGACATGGCAGCCGAAGTTCTCGCCCCCGTCCCACACGCCGTCTTCCACGAACATCGCCGCGATGCCGTCGGGGTCGTAGCCGGCGTCGCAGAGCTGGCAGTAGCGCGCCTTGAGCTGCTTGATGTCCTCGATCGCGCTGAGGCGCTCGACCTTCTCCTCAAACGTCATCCCTTCCTCCTCTGGCTCGCTCGCGGGCGCCCACACGGGCGCGCCATTCTCCCGGCTAGGTAGCACAGAGGCGCCCGAGTCGGGCAGAGGAGCAGTCCCCGCGCGTCGGCGGGCCGCCCCGGATGACGCCCATCGCGTAGTTCCCTATCATGTCCGCACGAGACCGGGGGGAGGGAGCGATGGCACGGTTCGGCGTCGGCCAATCGGCACCGCGCAAGGAAGACGACGTTCTGCTGAAGGGCCTCGGCCGGTTCCAGGACGACGTTTCGCTCGACGGCGAGGTGCACGCCTGTTTCGTGCGCTCGCCCCTCGCCCATGCCGACATAACCGCCATCGACACCGCAGCGGCTGCGGCCGCAGACGGCGTGCTCGCCGTCCATACCGGCGCGGACGTGGCGGCAGCGGGGCTCGGCACACTGCCCTGCATCGCCGACGCCTTCGTGCCGCTCACGCGGCCGGACGGGAACGCCGCCTGCTATCCGCCCAACCCGATGCTGCCGCAGGACCGCGTGCGCCATGTGGGCGAGGCGGTGGCGATGGTCGTGGCCGAGACCCTCGACGCCGCGCAGGATGCGGCGGAGCTGGTGAGCGTGGATTACGAACCGCTGCCGGCGGTGGTCGACGCCGCGAAGGCGCGGGAGGCGGACGCACCCCAGATCTGGCCCGAAGCGCCGGGCAATCTCTCCTGCGTCTGGGCGCAGGGCGATGCCGCCGCCACCGAGGCGGCCTTCCAAGCCGCGGCCCACACGGTGGAGATCGAGCTGGTCAACAACCGCGTGGTGGTGAACACCATCGAGCCGCGCGGCGCGCTCGGCCTCTACGACCCTGCAAACGAGCGCTACACCCTCCACATCAACAGCCAGCACGTGCACGGCGCGCGCGCCGTCATCGCCGGCATCCTGGGCATCGGGGAAGACCGCCTGCGCATCCTCTCCCACGACCTCGGCGGCGGCTTCGGCATGAAGTATTTTTCCTACCCCGAGCAGGTCCTGGTGGCCTGGGCCGCGCGCAAGCTGGGGCGGCCGGTGCGCTGGCTGTGCGGGCGCACCGAGGGGTTCCAGAGCGACACGCAAGCGCGCGACCACATCACGCGGGCTGCGCTGGCGCTCGATGCGGACGGGCAATTCCTGGGCCTGCGCGTGCGCACGCTGGCCAATCTCGGTGCCTATGTCTCCAACCTCGGGCCGATCTCGCCGACCCTGCTCTACACGCGCATGCTCGCGAACGCCTACCGCACGCCCGCGATCCATGCCGAGGTCGAAGGCGTGCTGACCAACACCGTCTTCACCGATGCCTATCGCGGCGCCGGGATTCCGGAATCGAACTACGTGGTCGAGCGCCTGGTGGACAAGGCCGCGGCCAAGCTTGGCCTCGCGCCCGACGAGATTCGCCGGCGCAATCTGATCCCGGCGGCGGCGATGCCCTATCAGGTGCCGCTCGACCTCACCTATGACTCGGGCGACTACGCCCGCATCCTCGATGACAGCCTGACGCTCGCTGGCTGGCCGGGCTTTGCGGAGCGGCGCGCGGAAGCAGCGGCGCGCGGCAAGCTGCGGGGTATCGGCATCGCGGTCTACGTCGAATCGACCGTGGGAGATCCCGCCGAGCACGTCGCCATCCGCTTTCGCGACGACGGCGGAGTAAGCCTCAGCGCCGGCACCCGCGCGTCCGGCCAGGGCCACGTCACCACCTATGCCCAGCTGCTCGGCGACAGCCTGGGCATTCCCTTCGAGGCCATCGATCTCATCGAGGGCGACAGCGACGACCTGCCGGGTGGCGGCGGCAGCGGCGGCTCGCGCTCCACTTACATGGTGGCGCTCGCGATCGAGGACGGCGCCGCCAAGGTGATCGACAAGGGCACCCAGGTCGCGGCCAACATCCTGGAGGTCGCGCCGGCGGACATCCGCTTCGCCGACGGCGACTTCTCCATCGCCGGCACCGATCGCGCCATCGACATCATGACGCTGGCAGCGCGGGCGAAGGACCCCGCCAACCTGCCCGAGGGCGTGGAGCCGGGGCTGGATGCCGACGGCCAGACCGAGACCTTCGAGGGCACCTTCCCCAACGGCTGCCACATCTGCGAGGTCGAGGTCGATCCCGAGACCGGCGCGCTGGAGCTCGTGAACTACGCCGCGGCCAACGATTTCGGGCGCATCGTCAATCCAGTGCTGGTGGACGGGCAGGTGCACGGCGGCGTGGCCCAGGGGCTGGGCCAGGCGGTGTTCGAGAACTGCGTCTACGACGAGGCCTCGGGCCAGCTTCTCTCCGGCTCGTTCATGGACTATTGCCTGCCGCGCGCCGACGACATGCCGCCCTTCGCGCTCGCCGCCAACGGCGTGCCGACCAGCCAGAATCCGCTTGGCATCAAGGGCTGCGGCGAGGCGGGGGCGATCCCTGCGCCTGCGGCCGTGGTGAACGCCGTGCTCGATGCGCTCAAGGAGCGCGGTGTCACCGATATCGACATGCCGCTTACTCCGGAGCGCGTCTGGCGTGCGATAGAAAGAGCTCAATTGTGATCCCTCAAGCGCCGGACGCTCACTCCGCTCAATCATGCGTTCCGCGCGCGTGGACGCACGACGCTACGCGCCTTCGGCGCATCGTGCGCCCGCGCACGTGGCCGTGCGACGCGCAGTCGCGCGCTCCGGGCGGCCAGTAGAGGTCGCCCGACATCTCATATCAACAGCCACGCGAGGAACACATATGAGCGTCTCGCCCGACCACGTCTTCACCGACCTGCCCAACAGCCTCATCGGCCAGACCCGGCAGATCTGCATCGTCACCCGCGACCTCGATGCCTGCATCCGCAACTATGCGGATCGCATGGGGATCGGCCCCTGGTGGGTGCAGGAGTACGGGCCGCCGGACCTGACCGACAGGTATTTTCGCGGCGGCCCCGGCCAGTTCTCCATGCGCCTCGCGCTGGCCTGGACCGGCGACCTCAACTGGGAGGTGATCGAGCCGCTGGAAGGGCCCAGCATCTACCACGAGTTTCTCGACGAGCACGGCGAGGGGCTGCAGCACGTGGGCTTTCTGCTGCAGGACACGGGCCTGGATATGGACGGCTGCATCGCCGACATGGAGGCGCGCGGCTTCGAAAGGGTGATGAGCGGCGGCTGGCGCGGCGTGCGCTTCTGCTACTTCCAGACCGAGGACGCGCTCAAGACGACGCTTGAGCTGATCTACCGCCCGGAGGGCTACCAGCGCCCGGACCCGCTCTACTGGTACCCGCCGAGGGACTAGCGTAACGTTCCGGCAATTCACGCGGTGCGGGCTTGGAGCGTCGCAGCACGGCCGCCGTGGAGTGGGATGCGATGGCCAACTTGTACAGCGTCGATGTTTTCCGCTGCGGGGAAACCGACGTATTCGTCGCGACGAGCGAGGACATACCGGGTCTGACGCTCGAGGCAGACACGCTCGGCGGCATGCTCGAGGCCGTCATGGAGATGGTGCCGCAACTGCTCGAGCGCAATCTGGACGTGCCTCGCGATGCTGACGTGCAGGTCACGGTACGGCTTCAGCAGGAGGAGCAACCAGCCGCGCAGCAGGGTCGCCGCGAACGTCCTCAGTCCCGGGTCAGTGCACGTGCACCGCGCTATGTCGTCGAGGAAACACTGATCCCGTCACACGTGTAACACTGGTATCGAAGTGGCGACTTTCGAACGGAAGGTGAAGAGCCTTCTGAGGGCGGCCGGTTGGGTCAAGATCCGCCAGGGCAGGTCAAGCCACGAGCAATGGCAGAGCGAGGACCGGACGGGGTTGGTCATCACCGTCCCGAGCAAGATCAAGAGCCGGCATACGGCCAACCACATTCTGAAACAGGCGGGAATTGATAGTAGGCTTTGATTAACCGAGCAAAATAGAGAAACATATATTTTGGTTGATCCTCGCGCGCTGACCCGCAATATTCTCGCTGTGTAGGGAGGCTGATCATGTCGCGCATATTGCTATCCACATTTTGCGCTTCTTTCATCTGTTTCGTCCTCAGTCACGCGGCAATTATCGACATAAGACCAGCCAAGGGCGAGGAGAAAAGTTGGACTTGGGCGCTCTCTGAAATTGCCCCTGTTCGCATCAAAGCCACATGCTGTGCCCTCAACGAGATAGGCATCCCTCCCATCACCGAGGCTTGGGTTCACAATATCGTCGAATTAGGATTCCGCAGGAACGGTGTGCCGGTTTCCGAGAGCACATTCTATTTGTCGATTTTCAAGCCCGACATAATCGTTCGGAAACTTAATGGATTGGAGGGTTATTACTTCGTTGTGTTCGGATACTTGGAGACCGCAGTGACTATCCCTAGCATCAACTCATTGGCGGAAGATAAGTCCGGTGGAGCAAGCGTCTGGTCACGGCTCTACGTAGGGCATTCGGGTCGGAATAATCTATCCGACACGCTGCGGAGAGCTCTGAACGCCCTCACGGAGGATTTCAGTCTCGACTACCTGCGGGAAAATCCGCGGTGAGAACGGTTAATATCTTAGCGGCTCGATGCAGCTTATAGTTTAAAGGTAGAATGCAAAAATCCGGTAGTAACCCCTCAAGAAATCATCGAACCAACGGTCCAGTCACCCTTTAATGTTTCAATATAATCTCTAAACAAAAGATGCACTGACACGCGTGTCCAAATCTCGAACATGAAGGTTAGTGTCACGGTTGTAAGTTCAAGCAGTCGCCTTCCCGACGCACAGTCTGCAAACTCTCCCTCAAGTCTGGCGCGCCCTATCGCGAGTCCTCCTATGGTAGACTCACTGTCAGTGTGGCGTCCCCGCTGAACGCGCGGCGTCAGCTGTCCTGCCAAACAGGCTCCCGCTTCTCGAGGAAGGCCGCGATGCCTTCGCGCGCGTCGTCCGCCTGGATGGTCCGGTAGATCACCTCGCCGGCATAGTCGTAGGCATCGCCCCGGTCCATCTCCAGCTGGCGGTAGAAGGAGCGCTTGCCCTGGGCGATGGCGTAGGCCGACTTCGACGCGATGAGCTGCGCCACCTCGTCCACCCGCTCGTTCAGCTTGTCGGGGGCCACGACCTCGCTGACCAGCCCCATGCGGAACGCGGTCTCAGCATCCACCATCTTGCCGGTGAGCAGCATCTGCATCGCGTGCTTGGGCGCGACGGCGCGGCTCACCGCCACCTGCGGCGAATGGCACCAGAAGCCGATGTTCACGCCGGGGGTGGCGAACTTGGCCTCTGACGAGGCGTAGACCAGGTCGCAGCTCGCCACCAGCTCGCATCCCGCCGCCGTTGCGATGCTGTGGACCTTGGCGATGACCGGCTGAGGCAGGCCGATCAGGCTCTGCATCATGCGCGAGCAGGTTGCGGTGGCTTCGCGCTTGGTTTCCGGCGTCTTCATGGCCTCGACCGATTCGTTGAGGTCGTGGCCCGTGCAGAAGAGCCGCCCGGCTGCCGCCAGGATCACCACCCGCACGGAGCGGTCGTCCCTGATCTCGTCCAGGGTGTCCTGCAGCTCGTGCACCAGCCGATGGGACAGGCTGTTGCCCGACTTGGGCCGGTTCAGCGTGAGCGTCGTCACGCCGTCGTCGTCCTTGCGGCGCAGCGTGCGCGCGATCCCCTCGGGCAGCTCCACGATTTCGGTCGCCATCGTTCCCTCCAGCACTCGGGCTTGCGGGCGGCATTTTAGAGCGTTTCCGCTACACGCGGAAACGCTCTCGCTCTTGTCGCTCACGGCAGCCGGCCTACGGCCGGCGCCTCCGCGAGGGCGCCGCTAACGCGGCGGGCCACGGTCGCGGCCTGTCGCGGGTCCGACAAAGACGGACCCGCTCCAACACTATGCGCGACGAAAGGCGCACTGGCCGACCGCAACCGGACCGCCGGCTTGCGGCGGTGCCCGTTGTGCCCTATGTCGTGGCCCGGCGGCGGCGGGGCCGGCGCGCGTGCATCCGAGAGAAGCGGGAGACCCCATGGCACAGCTTGAAGGGAAGGTCGCCGTCGTCACCGGCGGCGGGCGGGGCCTGGGCCGCGCCTATTGCGAGGCGCTGGCGCGCGAGGGCGCGGCGGTGGTGGCCGCCGATATCCGCGACACGGCCGAGACGGTTGACGCCATCGGCAAGACCAACGGGCGCGTCACCGGCATCGCGCTGGATGCCGCCGACATGGCGAGCTGCGAGACCATGGCCAAGCACGCGGTTGCCGAGTTCGGGCGCATCGACGTGCTCATCAACAACGCAGCACTCTACGGCGACATCCAGGGCGGGCGCTTCGACAAGATTCCGCAGGACGAATGGGACAAGACCATGGCCGTCAACGTGCGCGGCGTCTGGCAATGCACCAAGGCGTGCGTGCCGGCCATGCGCGAGGCGGGCGGCGGCTCCATCGTCAACATCGCCTCGCTCGCCGCGGTCTACGGCATGCCGTTCGGGCTCCACTACGCGACCTCGAAGGCGGCAGTCATCGGCATGACCCGCGCGCTTGCCCGCGAGCTCGGGCGCGACTGGATCAGGGTCAACGCCATCGCGCCGAGCGCGGTGCTGACCGAGGGCACAGACGAGTTCTTCGGCGAGAAGAAGGACAAGCTGCTCCAGGCTGTCGCCACCGGCCAGAGCCTGCAGAAGAACCTCGAGACCGACGATCTGGTCGGCACCGTGCTCTACCTCGCGTCCGACGCGAGCAAGCTGGTCACGGGCCAGACCCTGATGGTGGACGGCGGCACGGTGTTTCTTTAGGCGAGGGGGGGCGGTGCGCGTTTAGAACGCAGCCTCCAGCTCGTCGACGAAGCCTGCGATCACGTCGAGACCACGAGACCAGAACGCGGGCTCGGACGCGTCGAGGCCGAAGGGGGCCAGCAGCTCCCGGTGCCGGAGGCTGCCGCCGGCCCGCAGCATGTCGAGATACTTCTGCTCGAAGCCCGCGGGCTCGGCGCGATAAACCGCATAGAGCGCATTCACCAAGCACTCGCCGAAGGCGTAGGCGTAGACGTAGAACGGCGCGTGGATGAAGTGCGGAATGTAGGTCCAGTAGTAGCGGTACTCGTCGTGGAAGCGGAGCGCCGGGCCCAGGCTCTCCTGCTGCACCGCGAGCCAATGCTCGGAGAGCCGGTCGGGTGTGAGCTCGCCTGAGCGGCGTTCCTCGTGCACGCGCCGCTCGAAGGCGCAGAAGGCGACCTGGCGCACCACGGTGTTCAGCATGTCCTCGACCTTGCCGGCGAGCATGACCCGGCGGCGGACGGGGTCGCTCTCGGCGTCGAGCAGAGCGCGGAAGGTGAGCTGCTCGCCGAAGACCGAGGCGGTCTCGGCCAGCGTCAGCGGTGTTTCCGCCATCAAGAGGCCCTGTCCGCCCGCCAGCACCTGATGCACCCCGTGGCCGAGCTCGTGGGCCAGGATCATCACGTCCCGCGTCTTGCCCTGGTAGTTGAGCAGCAGGTAGGGGTGCGCGCCCGGCACCGTGGGATGAGCGAAGGCGCCCGGTGACTTGCCGGCGCGTACCGGCGCGTCGATCCAGTCGTTGTCGAAGAAGCGCCCGCCGATGCCAGCAAGCTCGGGCGAGAAGGCGTGGTAGGCCGCGAGCACGGTCGCCACCGCCTCGTCCCAGTCGATGAGCCGGTCGTCGTCCTCTGGCAGTGGTGCTGTGCGGTCCCAGTAGTCGAGGCGATCCCCGCCCATCCAGTGCGCCTTGAGCGCGTAGTAGCGATGAGCGAGGCGGGGCGCCGAGGCCTCGACGGCCGCGATCAGCGCGGCCACCACCTCGTCCTCCACCCGGTTGCCGAGATTGCGCGCGGAGATCGGCCGCTCGAAGCCGCGCCACTGGTCCTCGATCTCCTTGTCCTTGGCGAGCGTGTTGGTGATGAGGGCGAAGGTGCGCACGTTCTCGCCGAGCACGCTGCCGAGCGATCGCGCCGCCTCCTTCCGCACCTCCCGGTCCTTGTCCGAGAGCAGGTTGAGCGCGTCGGCGCTGGTGAGCGCCTCACCGCGCACGGGGAAGCGCAGCGCCGCCATGGTCTCGTCGAAGAGGCGCATCCAGGCCGCGCGGCCTGCCACCTGCTTCTCGTGCAGGAGGCGCTCCACCTCGTCCGACAGCTGGAAGGGGCGGAACGCCCGCACGTCCCGCACCCAGGGCGCGTAGCGGGCGAGCGCGGGGGCCTGCAGCTTCTCCGCGAGCGCTGCGTCCTCGATCCGGTTGAGCTCGAGTGTGAGGAAGAGAAGCCGGCTGCTGGTGGCGGTGGTCTCCTCCCGCACGGTCTGGAAAAACTGCGCCGTCTCGGCGTCATCCATCGCCGTGCAGTAGATGAGATAGGCGTAGCTGGTCAGCCGATCCAGGATTTCCTGAATCGCCTCGTAGCGGGCGATCAGGCCGCCCAGCGCTCCGCCATCGAGATCGGCGACGCGGCCCGCGAACTCCTCGTGCAACGCTTCGGCCTCTGCGGCTGCCCGCTCCAGATCGTGCTGGAGCTCGTCCGAGTCAGGCGCGGGATAGAGGTCGGAGAGGTCCCACCCCGGCAGCGCTCCATTGTCGGCCTTCGCGGCCGCGGCTCTCGTCATCGCCGTCACCGGCTTTGGTCGAAAGTGGGCTTGCGCCGCTCGCGGAAGGCCGCGAGCCCTTCGCGATGATCGGCGGAGACGTTGGTGAGGGTCTCGTAAGCGATGGAGGCATCCATCATCCCGTGCGCGAGCTGCTTGAGGCCGACGTTGATCGAGACCTTGGTGAGTCGGATCGCCTGGGTCGCGCCCCGCTCCAGCTTGCCCACCATGCGCTCCACGCGGGCATCGAGCTCGTCCGCCGGCACCGCCTCGTTCACAAGGCCCAGGGCCGCGGCCTCCGTGCCGTCGATCAGTCGGCCGGTCATCAGGAACTCCTTGGCGCGCGGATAGCCGATGAGCTGGGGCCAAATGATCGCCCCGCCGTCGCCCGCCGAGAGCCCGATGTTGACGTGCAGATCGCCGATCCGCGCGTCGTCCGCCGCGATGATGATGTCGCAGAAGAGCGCGACCGTGGCGCCGAGCCCCACCGCATCGCCGTTGAGCCGACAGATCACCGGCTTCTCCAGGTCGAGCAGGCCGAACACGATCTGCTTCGCCTCGACGGCGATCCCGTCGAAGATCGTCGGGTCGTCGGCAGCGCTCTGGAGCCAATCCATGTCGCCGCCGGCGCAGAAGGCGCGGCCCGCGCCGGTCAGCACCACGATATCGGTCTCGCGGTCCGCGGCGATGTCGTAGAAGAGCCGCGCCATCTCGGCGTGCATGGCCGCGCTCACGGCGTTGAGCACGTCGGGCCGGTTGAGCGTCACGGTGAGCACGCGCCGCTCGCGCGCGAAGGTCATCGTGGTGTAGCCGTCGTAGCCCTTCATGCTCGTCTCCCGTGCTGCACGCCGGCGCGAGGGTGTCAGCACGCCGCTGTGAAAGCAATGCAACGTGCGCTCCGGGACTTAATCATTTCCCTCAGACGCCGGGCGCTCGAATCGTGATTCCGCGCTCGTAGCCGAGCGACGTTCGCTTGCCTACGCGCTACGCGCGCGGCGCAGTCGCGCCGTCCGGGCTGCTTCGCAGCCCGGTCCCCGTTAGGGCAAACGCCTCATCTGTTGCCGGTAACGTGCTCCGGACCATGGTGCGGTGCACACCGGACGGCCGGTGCGGCAGCATCGCGGCATGCAAAACGGAAACCGATCCATCGGAACCGGCGGGCGCTCCTCGATCGACCGCCTGCCGGACACACTGCGCGAGGCCGTGGACGCGGCTATCGCGGACGGCGCAACCATCGACGAGATCACCGAGCGTATTCGAGCCGAGGGCGGGGACTGCTCGCGCTCCGCCGTCGGCCGCTACACCAAGAACATGCGCGACCTGATCCGCCAGCAGCAGGAGACCGACCGCACCATCGAGGCGTGGGTGGACGCGCTGGGAGAGCGACCGGAGGGCGGCGCCGGGCCCATCCTGATCGAGACGCTGCAGACCATGGTGCTCGCCACCGTGAGCGCCATGAGCGCGCGGGACGAGCCCGCGTCCTTGCAGGAGCTTGACCGCCTCTCCCATATCCTCAAACGCATCGAGAGCACCGAGAAGCTCCGCAAAGACCGGGAGCGCGCGGCGGAGAAGGAGAAGGCGGAGAAGGCCAAGTCCGCCGGCCGGGCGAAGGGCCAGGGCGGGCTCTCGCCGGAGGCGGTCGCCATCATCCGCGCGGAGGTTGAGGGCAGGGCGCCTCCACCTCCCCGGCCTCACCGCAAGTGCACGACGGCGCCGGTGGACCCGTGGGATCCCGAGTCGTTCCCCGCAGTCCCGGCTAATCCCGGCGAATCCCACTCAATCCCGGATAATCCCGGCGAATCTCACTTGAGCCCGGCTCATCACTATGAATCCTGGACGGAAATCGCTCCGCGGGTGTATCGCACCAGCCCCACATCGATCCTGTCCCTCGGGCCGGCGGATGGAGATGCGCGGAACACCCCCGGACTTGATCCGGGGGCCGGGATTGACGGTGGGAGAGGCTGAGCCGGCGAGGCCGGACGCCACCAGTGGATGCGCGGATACCCGGATCGAGTCCGGGCATGTCCGCGCATGACGGGGTGGGGACGCAAGTCGCGCTGCGCGGTTCTCCCGAGACGGCAGCTCGCCGCCGCTTCGCGCCGACGGTGCGCCTTGGGGTATGATGGCGGCGCGGCCGCGCACCCGGCGGCCGTAGCTTGCGGCCTAGCCCCAAGAAGAACTGGACGCTGAGGACAGGATTCGCGATGACCCTCGCCGCGGTCTCACTCGACGACAAGTACGCCGCCCTCTCGGGCGACGTCTACATGACCGGCACCCAGGCGCTGGTCAGGCTGCCGATGGTGCAGCACCTGCGCGACAAGGCCGCCGGGCTGGACACGCGCTGCATGATTTCGGGCTACCGGGGCTCGCCGCTCGGCAACTTCGACCGCGCGCTCTGGCAGGCGCGGCCGTTCATCGAAAAGCACGGCGTGCACTTCCAGCCGGGCGTCAACGAGGACACGGCGGCCACTGCGCTCTGGGGCACGCAGCAGGTCGGGCTCTTCCCCGGCGCGAAGCACGACGGCGTCTTCGCCATCTGGTACGGCAAGGGGCCGGGCGTCGACCGCACCATCGACGCCTTCAAGCACGCCAACCTCGCCGGCACGTCGGCACACGGCGGCGTGCTCGCGCTGGCCGGCGACGATCACGTCTGCGCCTCCTCCACCACGGCGCACCAGAGCGAGTTCGACTTCGTGAGCGCGACCATGCCGGTGATCAACCCGGCCGGCGTGCAGGAGTTCCTGGACTACGGGCTGCACGGCTGGGGACTCTCGCGCTACGCCGGCCTCTGGGTCGGCTTCATCTGCATCGCCGAGACGGTGGACAGCTCGGCTATCGTCTCGGTGGACCCGCACCGGGTCGCCATCGCCACGCCGGATGACCACGCGCTGCCGGAGGGCGGGCTCAACATCCGCTGGCCCGACACGCCGTTGGCGCAGGAGGAGCGTATGCTTGAGCACAAGCTGGACGCGGCGCGCGCCTACAGCCGGGCCAACGGGCTCGACCGCACCGTGATCGACGGGCCGGGGCGTCGGCTCGGCATCGTGACGACCGGCAAGTCCTATCTCGACGTGCGCCAGGCGCTGGACGACCTCGGCATCGACGAAGGCACGGCACGGCGGCTGGGCATCGCACTCTACAAGGTCGGCATGAGCTGGCCGCTGGAGCCCGACGGCATCAGGCGCTTCGCCGGCGGGCTCGACGAGATCCTCGTGGTCGAGGAGAAGCGGGACTTCATCGAGGGCCAGATCAAGGAGCTGCTCTACAACCTGCCCGCGACAGAGCGGCCGCGCGTGATCGGCAAGTGCGACGAGGACGGGCGGCCGCTGCTCCGCGCCTCGGGCGAGCTCGACCCCGGCGGGGTGGCACAGACGCTGGCGGAGCGGCTCCTGCGCTTGGGCGCCGACGAGAGCATCGAGGCGCGGCTCGCCCGCTTGCGCGCCCGGTGGGCGGAGAGCGGCGCCGGAGAGCCCGCAGCGATGGAGCGGGTGCCTTACTTCTGCTCGGGCTGCCCGCACAACAGCTCCACCAAGGTGCCGGAGGGGAGCCGCGCGCTCGCCGGCATCGGCTGCCACTACATGGCGCAGTGGATGGACCGGGAGACCGATACCTACACCCACATGGGCGGCGAGGGCGCGAACTGGATCGGGCAGGCGCCCTTCACCGAGACCGAGCACATCTTCCAGAACATCGGCGACGGCACCTACTTCCACTCCGGCATTCTCGCGATCCGGGCCGCGGTCGCAGCCGGCGTCAGCGTGACCTACAAGATTCTCTACAACGACGCGGTGGCGATGACCGGCGGCCAGCCGATGGACGGCCCGCTCTCGGTCCAGCGCGTGACCCGCCAGGTCCAGGCAGAGGGCGTCGGCCGCATCGCCGTGGTCACCGACCAGCCGGAGAAATACCCCTTCGACGGGCAGTTCGCGGACGGCGTGACGATCCATCACCGGGACGAGCTCGACCAGGTGCAGCGCGACCTGCGCCAGTGGGAGGGGGTCTCGGCCATCGTCTACGACCAGATGTGCGCGACCGAGAAGCGGCGCCGGCGCAAGCGCGGGCTGCTGGAGGACCCGGACTGGCGGGTCATCATCAACCCGGACGTGTGCGAGGGCTGCGGCGATTGCGGCGTGCAGTCGAACTGCCTCTCGGTGGTGCCGCTGGAGACCGAGTTCGGGCGCAAGCGGGCCATCGACCAATCCGCCTGCAACAAGGATTTCTCCTGCATCAAGGGCTTCTGCCCCAGCTTCGTGCTGGTCAAGGGCGGGAAGCGGCGCGCGGGCGCCTCTGACGGCGTTTCCGAGCGGCCGATCGCCGCGCTGCCCGAGCCCCAGCGGCCCTCCTGTACCGAGCCCTACGGCATCCTGCTGGCGGGCGTGGGCGGCACCGGGATCGTCACCCTCGCAGCGCTGCTGGGCACAGCGGCGCGGCTGGAGGGCAAGGGCGCCACGGTGCTCGACAAGGCCGGCCTCGCCCAGAAGTACGGCGCCGTCACCAGCCACATCCGCATCGCCGACCGGCCCGAGGACCTCCACGCCGTGCGCATCGCGGTCGGTGGCGCCAGGCTGCTGCTGGGAATCGACCGGGTGGTGGCTGCGAGCCGCGAGGCGGTGACGCGGCTCGACAAGGGCGCCTCCCACGCGGTGGTCAACGGCGGCCCGATCACGACCGGCGACTTCACCCGTACGCCCGATCTCGAATTCCCCGGCGCGCAGCTCGAAGGCGTGATCGGGGCCGCGACGCGGACGCTCGATGTCGTGGACGCGACCCGCCTGGCAACGGCGCTGGTCGGCGATGCCGTCTACACCAACCTCTTCCTGTTGGGCTACGCCTACCAGCGCGGCCTGGTCCCGCTCGGCGCAGACGCCATCGAGCGGGCGATCGCGCTCAACGCCGTTGCGGTCGAGGCCAATCAGCGCGCCTTCCGCTGGGGACGCGCTGCCGCGCACGATGCCGACGCGGTGGCTGCCGCGGCGGCCGAGACCGGCACCCTGCCCCAGGAGCCGCAGGCGCAGGGGCTGGACGCGCTGATCGAGCGCCGTGCCTCCGACCTCAGGGCCTATCAGAACACCGCGCTTGCCAGCCGCTACCGCGCCCTGGTGAGCCGCGCGCGGGAGGCCGAGCGGGCGCGGTCGCCGGGCCGCGAGGGATTCGGCGGGGCGGTCGCGCGCGCCTATCACAAGCTGCTCGCCTACAAGGACGAATACGAGGTGGCCCGGCTCTACACCGACGGCCGCTTCAAGCGGCAGGTGGCGGCGGAGTTCGAGGGGCGGGTCGGGCTCCGGTTCAGCATGGCACCGCCGCTCATCGCCGGGCGCGATCCTCAGACCGGCCACCTGAAGAAACGCATTTTCGGCCCCTGGATGCTCTCGGCCTTCCGCCTGCTGGCGCAGTTCAAGGGCCTGCGCGGGACGCCGCTCGACATCTTCGGCTACAGCGCCGAGCGGCGCCGGGAGCGCGCGCTGATCGGCGAGTACGAGGCGACGGTGGAGACGCTCATCGCAGGCCTAGACTCCGACAACCACGGGCTCGCCGTGGAGATCGCGGAGGTACCGCTCGCAATGCGGGGCTTCGGCCACGTGAAAGAGGCCAACATCGCCTGTGCGAAGGAGCGCGAGGCCGAGCTCTTGGCGGCCTTCCGCACGCCCGCCCCGCAGGTGAGCGCGGCGGAATAGTCGATCGACGACCGGCGGCTTAAGCCGCCGCGGCCTTCAGCGCCTCCCGCGCGAGCGCATCGGCACGCTCGTTCTCTGGGTCGCCGGCGTGTCCCCGGACCCAGTGCCAAGTCACGTCGTGGCGCTGGACCAACGCATCGAGGGCCTCCCACAGATCGCGGTTCTTGACCGGCGACTTGGACGCGGTGCGCCAGCCCTTGGCCTTCCAGCCGGGGAGCCATCGGGTGATCCCGTCCTTCACGTATGTGCTGTCCGTATAGAGGGCGACGGCGGAGCGGCGGTTGAGCGCTTCCAGCGCCCGGATCGCGGCGGTGAGCTCCATGCGGTTGTTGGTGGTGTCAGCGCTCGCGCCGCTGATCTCGCGCCGGTGCTCGCCATAGAGCAGCACCGCGCCCCAGCCGCCTGGCCCCGGATTGCCGCGGCAGGCGCCGTCGGTATAGATCGCGACGATCACGGCTCGATGCCGTAGGCGCCCGGGCCCGACACGCCGCGATGGAAGCGGAGCTTGTGCAGGTATTCGCGTGGGTCCTTGGGTTTGACCAGGGCGCCATCCACCTGATTGATCCAGTCGTAGAGGCGGGTGAGCAGGAAGCGCAGCGCGGCGCCCTCCGCAAGCCGTGGAAGCGCGGCGATCTCCGCCTCCGAGCAGCGGCGCACCGCGCGATAGCGCGCGATCATGTAGCGCGCCTTGGTCACGTTGAAGCTCAGGTCGGGCTCGAAACACCAGGCGTTGAGGCAGACCGCGAGGTCGTAGACCAGCGCGTCGTTGCAGGCGAAGTAGAAGTCGATCAGGCCGCTCAGAGTCTCGCGGTCGAAGAAGACGTTGTCGGGGAAGAGGTCGGCATGGATCACGCCGCGCGGCAGATCGCGCGGCCAGTCCGCCTCGATACGGTCGAGCGTCTCCGAGACCTCGGCCGAGAGGCCGGGCACCACGTCATCGGCGCCGGCGCGGCAGCGCTCGAAGAGGGGCCGCCAACTGTCGACGGAGAGCGCGTTGGCACGCTCGGGCTCGTAGTCGAGGCCGGCCAGATGCATCCGAGCCAGCGCTTCGCCCAGCCCGGCGCAGTGAGCAGGCCTCGGGCGCCTCGGCCAGACCCCGGCGAGGAAGCTCGTGATCGCCGCCGGTCGCTCGCAGAGCGTGCGCAGCACCGCGCCGTCGCGCCCGTGGACCGGCACCGGGCAGGGCACGCCGCGCGCCGCCAGATGCTCGATCAGCCCGAGGAAGAACGGCAGGTCCCTGGCATCGACCCGCTTCTCGTAGAGCGTGAGGATGTAGGGGCCCCGCCCGGTCAGCAGCAGGTAGTTGGAGTTCTCGACACCCTCGGCGATGCCCTTGCAGGAGACGGCCGTGCCGATGTCGTACTCCGCGAGGAATGCGGCAAGCTCGTCGTCGGAGACTTCGGTGTAGACGGCCATCGGGCGCCCGCTCGGCGGGAAGAGGAATCGGGGCGCATCCTAACCAAGCTGCGCCGTAGAGGGGAGCCGCTAGGACGGTCGGCTCACCGTATCGGTCAGCACCTCGATCTCGGGAAAGCGGGCAGCGTGCGCGGCGGCGTGTGCGGGCGAGGACACCGCGAGCGCAGTGGAGAGCGCGTCGGCCATGGTGGCGCGCGGCGCGACCACCGAGACCTGCCCTGCCGCCGGCGCGGGCCGGCCGGTCGCGGGGTCAAAGAGGTGGTGGTGGCGGCCGCTCGGCTCAAACGGGCTCGCGATGCCGGCCGAGGTGGCGACGGCGCGGTCGGTCAGCGTGACGGTGCGTGCGATCGTCTCCGGCTGCGCCGCGCGGCGGAGGCCGACGTGCCAGGGGCGGCCGTCCGGATGACGGCCGAGCGCCCGGACTTCGCCGATATCGAGGAGAACATCGCCCATGCCGGCGTCCTGGATCAGCGCCGCCACACGGTCGGTGATGTAGCCCTGGGCGATGCCGTTCAAAGTGATCGCCATTCCCGGCCGGGCGTAGCGGACCTCCGCCGGCTCGATCTCGACCGTCCCATAGTCCACCAGCGCTTGTGCCTTGGCGTGCGCGGCCTCGCCCGGCCCCTGCGGATCGGCGCCGGGACGCGCGAAGTGCTCGGCGTAGAGGCGCCAGAGCGGCTGAACGGTGACATCGAAGGCGCCCTCCGTCCGCTCCGAATAGGACCGGGCCTCGGTCAGCAACGCCACCAGCTCCAGGGGTGGTGCCGTGAGCCGGCCCTCCCGGTTGAGGCGGCTGATTGCGCTCGCGGGCCGGTAGAGGCTGAACACGTCCTCCAGCCGGTCGATCTCTGCGACGCAGCGCGCGATCAGGCGACGTGCGCGGCCGGCGTCGGGATCGTAGAGGACGATCTCCGCCGCAGCCCCCAGCGCGATGCCGGACCAGCGGTGCAGATGCCCCGTCTCGGCGCCGGCCCGGAGCGCCCCGAATGGTAGGCCGGCGGCCGCCGCGACGACGGCGAGAAAGCGCCGCCGGGTTGGCCCGGCAGCGGGCCAGCGAATCATTGGTGGTCTCCATACGCTGGCATAGCGGTGTCGTCATCGTCGGCGTAGGCGAAGATATAGCTCTCCGGCACCTCGGTCAGCGCCACGATGCGCCCGCCGTGCTCCGCCACGAAACGCTCGGCCGCCTCGCGCGTGGCGAACGGCACCGCCTCGGGCACGCCCATGCCGCCCATCCGGTCGCTCCCAATCACGTAAGAGGCGCTCGCCGCCTCGATCCAGGTGCCAGGCTCGGGCGCGTCCCACTGGGCCACGCCCATGTCGTTGACGTAGATCGCGGTGTAGTTGCGCGGCTCCTCCGGCAGCATGGTGAAGGCGATGGCATCGCGCACCGAGGAGAACCACACCGGCTCGGGCTCGTCGGGCAGGTGAACCTGCGCCTTGGGCCCGCTGTGATCGACCAGGATCATGCCGCAGTAGTGGCCCGAGGCCTCGCGCGTGGGCTCCACCGGCGGCGGCTTGGCTACCACGTCGTCGTCCTCGCCGCAGCCTGCGACGCCGGAGAGCGCGAGGAAGCCGACGGCCAGCAAGGCAAGGGCGCGCCTCATAGCTCCTTCCTCCCGAACAGGAGGCCGGCGAGGCCGAGCGGCACCGCGATCCAGAGCACCATGACCGGGAACAGCAGCGCATGACCGAAGGCGGCCTCGGCGCTCACCCCCGCCATGCCGGAGAGTGCGCCCACGGTCTCGGAGCCCGCAAGCGTCAGCATGCGGTAGACGTCGGTCGGGTTGAGCAGGAGCAGCACGCGGAAGAGATCGCCCGAGACCACCTGCCCCTCGTCCGCAACCAGGATAGCGAGCAGCGCCATGTCGAAGAGCACGACGAAGACCAGCCACACCGCCGCCGAGATGCCTGCCGCCGTGCCGCGCTCGGCCACCACGGCGCTGATGAGCGTGCCGAGCGCGATGAAGGCGGCGCCAAGCAGAATCGAGCTGCCGACCATGATCCCAAAGGCACGCCAGGCCTCGGCATCGCCGCCGTCGCCGAGGCCCGTGGCGAGCGCGGCGACGCCGAAGCCCACGACTGTGGCGATGGCGAGGATCGTTACCTGTCCTGCGAACTTGCCGAGCACGATGCGCAAGCGGGTGACCGGATGGGTCATCAGCAGCGGCATGGTGCCCCGCTCGATTTCGCCCACCAGCGTGTCGTAGCTCACCAGCAGCCCGATGAGCGGCACCAGGAAGACCGAGAGACTGGAGAGGCTGACTACCGTGATCGCAAGACGTGACGCCGCGACCGGACCCGCCGGGGCCGAGCCGACGAAGGCCAACGTCAGCGCCAGCACGCCGAGGAGCAAGGCGGCTGCGAGCATCCAGCGGTTGCGGATGCCGGCCAGGACCTCGCGCCCGGCGATGGTCGCGACCGCTGTCACGGCGCTCGCTCCCTCTCAATGTCGCTGCCACCGCTGCCGCCGAAGCGCGCGTACACTGCATCGAGGCCCGGCGGGACAATCTCGATGTCCTCGACCTCGTCGCCCAAGCCGAGGATGCGCTCGATTAGGGCGCGCTTCTCGCCGACGTCGCAGCGGAGCTCGACCGCATGATCGTTGATCCGTTCCGACGACCGGCCGCCGAGCGCGCTCGCGAGGAGGGCACCGCCGCCGGGGCGCACGGCCACGCGGATCGTCACCGCGAGCCCGGCCCGGCGCTTGAGCTCGTCCGCCGTGCCCAGGGCCGCGAGCCGGCCCTCGCGCATGATGGCGATGCGGTCGGTCCCGGCCTCGACCTCGGTCAGCACGTGGGAGGAGAGGACGATCGCGGTGCCTTGGCCGGCCAGCTCGTGCAACGTCTCGTGAAAGGCCTGGCGCGACTCCGGGTCGAGCCCGCCGGTCGGCTCGTCCATCACCAGGAGCCGGGGCGCACCCAGGATCGCCTGCGCGAACCCCAGGCGCTGGCGCATGCCCTTGGAGTAGGTCTTGACCCGCTTGCCCGCCACCCCGGCGAGCCCGACGTGGGCGAGCGCCTCCTCGCAGGCAGCCTGCCCCACCGCTTTCAGCCGGCCGTAGAAGCGGATCGTCTCGCGTCCGGTCATCGAACCGAGGAACGCCACGTTCTCGGGCAGGAAGCCGATCTCGCGCTTCGCCGCTGTCCAGGCCGAACTTCCGGGAGTGCAGCCCAGCGTCGTCACTGTGCCGCCGTCGGCCCGCGTGAGACCCAGCGCGAGCTTGAGCAGCGTGGTCTTGCCGGCGCCGTTGTGGCCGAGCAGCGCAAGCCGCTCCCCCGGCGCAAGGGCGAGGGTCACCGCATCGACTGCCGGCTGCCGGCCGTAAGCCTTGGTCACCGCCTCCAGCGCGAGCGCGGGGCCCTCCATCAGCCGGCTCCGAACTCGGGCGGGCGCATGAGCGGAGCGGAATCGATCACTCCGCCCGGATAGATGGAGGGGAAGCGATCATGAGCCCAGCGCAGGATGCGCACCGACGGGCTGGTCAGCAGCAGCTTGGCCAGCGGGTGGCGCCAGACCACCTGGTCGACGAGGTCGTTGGGCCTGTAGGGCACGTCGCCGATGCCGTCGCCGTCGAGATCGAGGGCGGGATTGTCGCTCCAGTAGTTGCCGACGCCTTCGTCGGACCACTCGACGTGACGCGTGCCGACGTACTTCACCTGCGTCGCGTTGCTGATGAAGCCGTTGCCCGCGATGCGGTTGCCCTCGGAGCCTGCGGTGAAGTGAATGCCGATGGCGCAGCCCTCGAAGAGATTGCCGCTGAGCACGTTGCGGTTCGCATTGTAGAGAAAGACGCACTTGTCGCGGCCGGCGCGTACGAGATTGCGCTCGATGCGCGACTTGTTGGTGAAGTTGAAGAGGAAGCCGTGGTCGCGATCGCCCGTGGAGCGGTTGTTGAACACGCGGAGCCGGTCGGAGTACATCAGCGCGTAGCCCACGTGATTGTCGTGGGAGACGTTGCCGCTCACCTCGCTGTCGTGGGTGTACATGTAGTGAATGGCGAAGCGCAGGTCGCGGAAGCGGTTGTTGCGGAACGCGTTCTTGCGGCTGGTGGTGACGAAGATTCCGTCGCGGCCGTAGCGCACGTCGTTGTCCTCCACCACCGAGCCCTTTGCCGCCCACAGATGGATGCCGTTGCCGCGCTCGCTCATGCGCAGGTCGCGGTTGCCGATCACTTCGTTGCCCCGCACCAGAGTGTTGCGGGCGCCGTGCAGGTATATACCGAACAGATTGTTCTCCAGCCGGTTGCCTTCGATCAGTGCGCCCTTGGCCGGCTTGTCGAGGAAGATGCCGGCGTCGGTCTCGGCAAGGCTGACGCCAGAGTTGCGGACGGTGAGCCCGCGCACCGTCACATCGGGCGCCGCGACGCTGAGCACCCGGCCCTTGCCGCCGCCATCAAGTACGGCGCCGGGCGCCCCCTCCAGCGTCAACGTCCGGTCGACGACGACTGGCCCAGGGTAAATGCCCGGCGCGAGCCGCAGCACCGCACCGGGCTCGGCAGTATCCAGCGCGGCCTGCAGCGTCCCTTCGCCGGGCGAGACTTCGATGACGGCGGCGGGCGCGGCGCGCGCCTCGCCCGCGGCGGTAGCAAGCAACGCCACCGCCACACCGAGAGCGAGCACCGCGCACCGCACGCGCATCAGGCGGTCTTCGGCTTCACGAACATGCGCCCGCGCATCTCCATGTGCAGCGCATGGCAGAACCACTGGCAATAGAACCAGTGTACCCCAGGCCTGTCGGCGGTGAAGGTGACCGACGCGGTGGCCTGAGGCGCCACTTCCATGGCCACCCCGTAGTTGGACAGGCTCCAGCCATGGCTGAGGTCGTCCACATCGTCCTGGTTGGTGATGTAGACGGTGACCTCGTCGCCCTCGTTCACCTCGAAGGTCTCTAGGCTGAAGGCGGGCGCGATCGAGTACATGTAGACCCGCACCTTGTTGCCGTCGCGGATCACGTCCTCGCCCCAGTCGAGATCGACGCCGTCCTTCGCCGCCTGCTGGCGCGCCTCCTCCCAGGTCGGGTCTTCGCGGTCCCAGATCTGCTTCGGGTTCATCTTGCTGCGATGAACGATGATGCAGTCGTGGGGCTCCGAGAAGGTGGGTCCGTCATGGACCAGCTCCATCTTGTCGCCAGAAATGTCGATGAGCTGCTCGCATTCGGGCTTCAGCGGGCCCACGTTGATGAACCGATCCTTCGAGAACTTGTTGAGCGAGACCAGCCACTTGCCGTCCGCCTCCTTGGTCTCGCCCATGGAGGTGTGGTTGTGCCCCGGCTGGTAGTGGACATCGATCTTCTCGACGATCGGGTCCACCTCCTCGCCGTTGTACTGGCGAATGGCGGCATCCATGTTCCACTTGCAGACCTGACTGTCGAGAAAGATCGTGGTGAAGCAATTGCCCTTCCCGTCGAAGGCGGTATGCAGCGGGCCGAGGCCGAGCTCGGGCTCGGCGACGATCACGTCGCGCGGCGCGATCTTGTCGTCGAACAGGTCGTCGAGGCGGCGCACGTCGATGACCGAGACGGTCGGCGAGAGCTTGCCGTTGATGACGATGTGGTGGCCGTCGGGCGCCGTGTTGACGCCGTGGGGGCTTGTGGAGATCGGGATGTAGCGGGTGTAGGGCGAGCCCTTGCGGCCGTCCAGCACCTTGACGCCCTGGTGCATGGTGTAGTCGCCGTCCTTCACCCCCTGCTCGATGCGGGCGATGTTGAAGACCACGGCCCAGTCCTGCTCGGCCGCGGTCATCTCCTCCAGGTTCATGCCCATCTCGGAATTGTAGCAGGTAGAGACTGCGTACTTGCCCTGATAGTCGGCATCCACGTTGTCGAGGTTGCCGTCGACGATCACCTGCCAAGCCACCTCCATCGTATCGCCGTCGAGCGCCGTGAAGATCGCGATGTACTGCGACGGATCATTGAGCACGGAGCCGTCGTTGGGCAGCGGAATCTCGTGCTCGCCGTTGCAGAACACGTAGCCGGTACGTGGGTATTTCTGGGGCCGCAGGCCGTGGATATCGTTGGCGTTGGGGATCTCCACGATCTTGTCGACCTTCATCACGTCACAGCGGATGCGCGCCACGCGCGTGTTCGCCTTGTCGTTGATCCAGACATAGCGCCCGTCGTAGGTGCCATCGGTGAACGACATGTGCGGGTGGTGCGCGTCGCCGTTGGTGTAGATGCCGCCACGGGATTCGAGGAACTTCCGGGTCTCGGGCGTGAGCCCCTCGGTCATGATCCGGCGGCTCTCATTGGTGAGTCCCCAGCCGGTGGCGCTGCAGCGGTTGAAAACCGGAATGCGTAGGAGCTCGCGCATGGAGGGCACACCGAAGACGCGCACCTCGCCGGACTGGCCGCTCGACCAGAAGCCGTAGTATTCGTCGAGTTGGCCCGGTCCCACGTAGGCGGAGCCTGCATCGGTGGCGGCATGTGCCTTGCGCGGCGGTTCGGCGGGCGTTACCCCGGCGACCCCGGCGGCGACCACCCCGCCAACGGTGGCGATCTTGGCCGTGCTGCCGATCAGATCGCGGCGTGTGACGCCGGTCTTCTCCGGGGCATCGTGTTTCTTCTTCGACATGGCTTTCTCCTCTTTGCTTGGCATCAGGGACTCGTTGCTGTGCCGGTGGGGCCTGCGGTTGTCGCGGGTGGAACGGTGATGTTGGCGGACGCACGCGCCCGGCGCCGCTCGCGCCTGAGGCGGCGCTGAATCATCGGCGGGCAGCGGTGCTCGTCGTGATAGACCTGCTGGCAGTGCAGGCAGTAGAGGCACTCGTTCTGATTGATGTGCCCGTCGGGATGGATAGCCTGGACCATGCATTCCTGGGCACAGCGATGGCAGGGCGCGCCACATTCCTTGTGGCGCCGCAGCCACTCCATGATCCTGATCTTGCCGGGGATCGCGAGTGCCGCCCCCAGCGGGCAGAGGTAGCGGCAGAAGAAGCGCTCGATGAAGAGCCCGGTGCCGAGCAGCACGCCGGCCCAGGCCACGAACGGCCAGTCGTGGGCGAAGCGCAGGATCACCGTGGTCTTGAAGGGCTCCACCTCCGCCAGCCGCTCGGCGAAGGCGAGGTCGTACAGCGAGACTCCGGCGAGGCCGATGAAAATCACGTATTTCACCGGCCAGAGCCGCTCGTGCATGCCCCAGGGGAGCGTCACTTGAGGCACTCGCGCAAGCCGCGCCGCCTTGTTCAGCAGCTCCTGCAGCGCGCCGAAGGGGCAGAGCCAGCCGCAGAACACGCCCCGGCCCCAGAAGATCAGCGCGAGCGCGGTGCCACACCAGAGCAGGAAGATCAGCGGGTCCATCAGGAAGTGGGACCAGCGGAATTCGGTGATCAGCGCGTTGCCGAAGGTCATTATGTTGACCACCGAGAGCTGAGCCTGAGCGAAGCCGCCGAGCCAGGCGACGATGAAAAGCAGGAAGCCCACCCGCACACTTGTTGCGAGCTTGGGCCGACGCGCGAACCAGTCCTGGAAGAAGAAGATCAGGGTGAGCGCGATCATGGCCGCGCCGAGCACTGCCACATCGACGATCCTGTCTTCCCAGATGCGCCGCCAGAGCTCCGGCGCCGCCTCCGGTTCGGTCAGGGTCTGGTCGGCGGCAGCAGGCGCGGGGCCGGGCAGCGGCTTCAGATACCGCGCTGGCAACGTGTAGGAGAGCTCGTAGAGAAGAAAATCCTTGTCGAGCGCGCCGATCGCCCGCTGCACCAGGAGCTGGAGTGTCCAAGGCGCTACGGGGTCGAACTCGGCGTCGGCCGGCACCACGAAGAGAGCCACCTCGGCGAAGGGCTGCGCGAGATCCGCCGCCACCTCGCCCAGGTGCTTGTACTGGCGGTCGCGGAAGCGGATGCTGCCATCGCCCTGGACCAGCTGGACGCGGTCGAAGATTCCACCGCGTACGAAGCCTGAGCCCTTGAACGAATAGAGACCGTTGGCGGCGATCAGCAGGGCATGCTGGCCGGGCTCCAGACGGGCGCGGAGGTTCTCGTATTCGGCATCGCCGAGCAGGCTCCGGCCGATGACCGGCACGCTGACCTCCGCCGCGTAGAGGTCGATGAAGCGGGCTTCAGGGTCGTCGCTCTCGGGTCGTGAGGCGGCCTTCTCCTTGTCGGCGGCCGCGAAGTCTGCGGTCACCTCGCCGACGCTGAGGTTGAGCCGGCGCACCGAGCCGTCGCCGATCAGAGTCATCCAGTCTTCGACGCCTTCTTGGGCAGCGTCTACCTCGCCCCGGGGCGGCGCGCCGGTTCCCTGCTCACCACCGAGGCCGGCGAGCCCCAGAGCCCGCGCCATCCGCAGCGCCGAGCGGCGGATGGCGTCGTCAATCACCAGGATCGTGACCGTGGCGCCAGCGATGATGTCGAGCGAGCGGTCGCTGGCATCGCGTTCCTCCAGGAACTCGCGGACGTTGCGCCCGACGTAGTCCGCGATGAAGCTCTTGATCCGCCGCTCGGGTATCCCGATCAGCACGATGGGCTCGTGGTGCTTGTGCAGCACGGCGCCCGTGATCGTGCCCTCGGTGTCGAGCCCAATGAGGAGGTGAATGGGCTTGCCCGAGTATCCCACGGCGCCCGCAACATCGGTGTTCAGGAAGACGTAGCCCCTGAGCGAGGATCCCTCGAGCACCTGCGCGCGCGGCGGCGCGCCCTCGACCGAGCCGAAGCGATCGGCACCTGGCACAAGCTCGGCGGGCTCAATCTTGGCGAGGGCGCTGCTGAGCTTGACAGCAGCGTGCGCTTCGCCAGCAAGGACGACGACAAGGACAAGCAACAACAGCGATGCCCCAGTGACGGCCCCGAGATGGACCGTGCGCGCCGCGATCCTGCAGCGCCTCGCGCCAGAAAACGAACCCGCTGTCATGGCATGCACGTTGTGACGAGTGGGCGATCGTCCCCCGAGAAGAGCGACGGCAGACTCCCGCAGGGCCAGTCTGAAGCCCGCACTCGCCAGCGCCTTGATCTGCGTCAACAGACGGGCAGCGGGGCCGTCATTGCCCGCCTGTTTCGGCGTCGCTACGATGCCGCGCTTCGGCGCGGAAAGCCGGCGGGGAGGACGAATTATGAGTGATGGCGGGGGCACCAAGGTGGCGTTTCTCGGGCTCGGCGTGATGGGGTTTCCCATGGCGGGGCACCTCGCGAAAGCGGGCCATGAGGTCACCGTCTACAACCGGACCGCAGCCAAGGCCAAGCATTGGACCGAGACCCACCGAGGCCGCACCGCCCCGACCCCCGCCGCGGCCGCCCAAGACGCGGAGATGGTCTTTGCCTGCGTCGGCGCCGATGACGACCTGCGTGCAGTCGTCTACGGCGAGGACGGCGCGCTCGCGGGCATGGCGGAAGGCACCATCTTCATCGACCATACGACCGATTCCGCCGTCGTCGCCCGCGAAGTCTATGCCTCAGCCAAGGAGCGGGGTGTGGGCTTCCTGGACGCGCCGGTCTCCGGTGGCCAGGCAGGTGCCGAGAACGGCGTGCTGACGGTGATGGTGGGTGGCGACGAAGCCGAGTTCGCCCGCGGTCAGCCGGTCATCGACGCGTTCGCGCGCAACGTGACCCACATGGGGCCGGCGGGGAACGGCCAGCTCACCAAGATGGTGAACCAGATCTGCATCGCGGGCGTGGTTCAGGGGCTCGCTGAAGCCCTCAACTTCGCCCAGCGTGCCGGCCTCGACGGCGAGACTGTGCTGGATGTCATCTCCAAGGGCGCAGCGCAGTCATGGCAGATGGAGAACCGCGGGTCGACCATGCTGAAAGGCGAGTTCGAGTTCGGCTTCGCCGTCGACTGGATGCGGAAGGACCTGAGCCTTTGTTTCGAGGAAGGCAAGAAGAACGGCGCCCTCTTGCCGATGTCGATGCTGGTGGACCAGTTCTACGCCCATGTCCAGCAGCGCGGCGGCAACCGCTGGGACACCTCCAGCCTGATCCACCTGCTGCAAAATATGTAGACGTCGCGCCTACGCTGCCTCGATGTCGGTCAAGGCGAAGTCTTCGCCTTTGAACAGCAGCGGCTCGCCGGTCACCTCGGCGAGCGCATAGGCGAAGCAGTCGCCGAAGTTCAGCGCCGCCGGGTGATTGCCCTTCCCGAACCGCCGCCAGGCTTGGCGAGCGACATCGACATGCTCCTGTGTGACAGGCTCCAGCTTGATCTTTGCTCTCTTGAGAAGAGCATCCAATGCGTCACCAGCTCCGGCACCGCCCCTACCTTCTACAACCATCGCCGCCTCTAGCAATGCGACTGCCGACATCCGGCGGGGCCACGCGTCAGCGATCGCATCCTCGAAGCGTTCCGCATCCGGCTCCTCAAACAGAATGGCAAGGATGGCCGAACTATCGACAATCACTTTGGCAGGCCGCGCTCGTCGTAGAGGTAGTCGCCATGCTCCACTGCCGAGGGTCCCGGACCCAGCTTCGCCGCACAGCGTTTCGCGATGGCGCGCATATCCCGCAGCAGGGCGTCCTTGTCGCGTCGCCTCTCTTCGCGCTCCAGTCGCTCGCGGAGCGCGACGGTGATTGCGCCGGTCATGCTCTCGCCGGTGAGCTGCGCAAGCTCGCGGGCCAGCCGGCAAGTCTCGTCGTTCTTGATGTTGAGGCTCATCGTCGCCACCAGGGTAGAAACCGCACCAGACTTTCTACCCTAACGCGAAGAACCTCCCGCGAGCAACGGTCGCGAGCCTCCAGCACCCCTCAGCGGGCGGATCGGATCAGGTCCCCGGTCTCGCCATGGAAAAGGTGGCAGCGGTCGGGATCGACCGCGAGGCCCACCCGCTCACCGAGGGTGAACTGCGGCTGGCCCGGCGCCTGCACCTTGAGGATTTGCTCGCCCACGCTGACATCGACGATGGTAAAAGCGCCGAGCGGCTCGACCTCGTAGATCGCGGCCTCGACCCCACCGTTGGCACCGGCTGCACCGATCCCCAGGTCCTCCGGCCGCACGGCCAGGGCCGCGGGCCCCTCCCCCTCGGCATCCTCCAACGTGATCGAAAGCGGCACGTCGCGCCCTTCGAAGCGGCCACCGTTCGCGAGGGTGCCGTCGACGAAGTTCATCGGCGGTGCGCCGATCAGCTCCGCCACGTAGCGGCTGTTCGGCAGGTTGTAGATCTCGGCCGGGGTGCCCACCTGGCGGATCCCGCCGGCCTCCATAACGGCGATGCGATCGGCGATCGACATCGCCTCTTCCTGGTCGTGCGTGACGTAAACGATGGTGTGATGCAGCTCGCGTTGAAGACGCTTGAGCTCGACGCGCATCTCTTCGCGGAGCCTGGCATCGAGCGCGGCGATCGGCTCATCCATGAGGAATGCTGCAGGGTCGCGCACGAGCGCCCGGCCGATGGCGACGCGCTGGCGCTCGCCCCCGCTCAGGTGCGCCGGCATCTTGTCGAGCAGCGGCGTGATGTGCAGGGTCTCCGCCACCTCGACCACCCGCGCCTTGATGGCGTCCTTCTCCAGCTTCCGCTCCACCAGCGGGAAGGCGAGGTTCTGCCCTGCGGTCATGTGCGGGAAGAGCGCGAGGTTCTGGAACACCATCGCCAGATTACGCTCCTTCGGCCCCTGATCGACGACGGGCGCGTCGCCGATGATGATCTCGCCCTCGTCCGGCGCTACCAGCCCAAGCAGCAAGCGCAGGATCGTCGTCTTGCCCGAGCTCGGCGGGCCGAAGATACAGAAGAACTCGTTGTCCTCGACAACGAGTTCGATGTCCTTCACGGCAACGGTCTTGCCGTAGGACTTGCTGGTGTTCCTCAGTTCGAGCTGGGCCATGGCGCTGTCGGAGCTCTCCCCTAAGCGAGTGACGGAGGGCGGGCCGCGCTAGGCGCGACCCAGCGCCTCGCCCGTTTCCGCATCGAACAGGTGGCACTTGCCCGGCGGCAGCACCGCCTTGACCGGAGCGCCAAGCTCGATGCCGTACTGCTTGCCCTCGGCGATCTTCAATCGGCACTCCCCGGCGGCAAGATGAACGATGGTGCGCGGGCCGATGGGTTCGACGAACGTCACGGTCGCCTCGATGCCGGGGGCGGTGTGGCCCGGCGGCTCGATCTCAAGGTCCTCGGGCCGCGCGCCGAAAATCAGCTCGGCATCCCGCGCCGCATCGCAGCGCCGCTTGAGCGCGCCGTCCTCCACGGCCGCGCTGCCGCCCTCGCCGAAGTCGAGCGCGTAGCTGCCGTCTCCACCGGAGAGCGTGCACGGCACCAGATTCATGCTGGGGCTACCCATGAAGTTGGCGACGAAGACGTTGCGGGGCTCGTTGTAGACCTCGATGGGCGAGCCGTACTGCTGCAGCACGCCCAGATCCATCACGGCGATCCGGTCGGCGAGGCTCATCGCCTCGATCTGGTCGTGGGTGACGTAGACCATGGTCTGCTGGAACTGGTGCTGCAGGTGCTTGAGCTCGGTCCGCATGAAGGCGCGGAAGGCCGCATCGAGATTGCTAAGTGGCTCGTCCAGCAGGAAGATCTCCGGCTCGGTGATGGCCGAGCGGCCGATCGCGACCTTCTGAAGCTCGTTGACGCTGAGCTTCGCAGTGGGCCAATCGATGCGGTCTTCGAGACGCATGAGCTGAGCCATGGCGGCCACACGCTGCGCGACCTCGGCCCTGGGCACGCCCCGCACCTTCAGCCCGAACGCCAGATTCTCGCGCACCGAGAGATGGGTGAAGATGGCATAGTTCTGAAACACGAAGCCGACCTTGCGCCGGCTGGCCGGCACCGTGCGCATGTCGCGGCCATCGAAGAGAATCTGCCCGTCGGACGGCGTCTCGATGCCGGCGATCATGTTCATCGTCGTGGTCTTGCCGCAGCCCGACGGCCCGAGCAGGGCCACGAACTCCTTGTCCCTGATTTCGAGATCGAGGGAGGCGACCGCAGTCAGGTCGCCGAAGCGCTTCGTCAGGCTGGCAAGCGTGATTGACGCCATGGCTCTTCTCTAGTGGCGGCCGCGAGCCTGGATCGGCCAGATGTCGACCAGGGTCTCGCCACGAACGCAGTGGTAGTGGTCGTAGAGGTTCACGGTCGGGTCGCAGTGCGGGACGATGCACTCCAGCGCCGCGCCAATCCTGAGCCGCTCGTTGGCACTGGCGAAGACGATGCGCCCGTGCTCGTCGCCGAAATGCTCGTAGTGCGCGCCGATGGGCACGCCGGTGTGGAAACGCGGCAGCGGCCCGTCGGTGGCGAAGCACTTGAGGCCGGCGTCCATGGTGGCGCTGCCGTCGTGGCTGGCAGAAACCACCGTCGAGCGGACGAAGAGCGCGGGTTCGAAGCGCCACTCGCCGCTATCGCGCGCCTGAACGTCGAGGTATTCGACATCCATCACCACGTAGGAGCCGACCTGGAGCTCGGTCATCAGCCCGATCTCCGTGTCGATATCGTGGGTGCCGGTGCCGGCGCCGGTGACGATGGGCACCGCGATGCCCTGCTCCACGAGCCGGTCGCGGGCTTCGCCGAGCGGCGCCAGATCGCCGTGAGAGGTCGTGCGGCGGTCGCCAAAATCCTCGATGTGCTGGACGTGCCCGGCATAGCCCTGAAGCCCACAGAAACGCAGGCTCTCGCTCGCGTCCGCCACTTCGGCCAGCGCCGCCGCCGTCTCCGCGTCGCGCGTGCCGGTGCGGTGCAGCCCGACATCGACATCGATCACCACGTCCAGCACGAACCCGGACGCGGCCGCAGCGGCTTCGAGGGCGCGCAGGTTATCCATGTCGTCGGCCACGACCATGAGCGATTCGTGATCCCGGCGGAGTGCCATGAGGCGGTTGATCTTGGCGGGCGCCACGACCGGCGAGGTGATGAGCAGCCCCTCGATGCCCCCTGCCGCTAGCGCCTCCGCCTCACCGAGGGTCGCGCAGCAGATACCCAACGCGCCGGCGTCCAACTGGCGGCGGGCGATCTGCACGCTCTTGTGGGTCTTCGCGTGGGGGCGGATGGCAACACCCTGCTCCGCCGCATAGGCCGCCATCGTGGCGATGTTGCGCTCCATCGCGTCGAGATCGAGCACCAGAACCGGCGTGATCAGGCGGGCCCGAGACTCGCGCTCGTCGATCAGAGACTCGTTCGGCCCAAGCGCCGCCGACGTGGTCATCCCGGCCCCCCATCGCCCCGTTGTACTTCCTTGCCCCACCGCACGATTGCGCTGCGGGCGGCATAGTCCAGGAGCCTATCATCCGCATACCGGCGCGCCCTGCCAATAGGATATGTTGCACACGGACGCAGACCGAGCGGACGGAGAGAACGCATGAAGGTGGTTATTACGGGGGGCTTGGGCTTTCTTGGGCTGAAACTGGCGCGGGCGCTGCTCGACAGGGGAACGCTGACCGGCGCCTCGGGCGAGCAGGAGCGGATTGACGAGCTGATCCTCTTCGATGCCGTCGTGCCCGAACAACCACCGGCCAACCTCGACGACGAGCGGGTCGACATGGCGGCAGGCGACGTCTCCGACGGCGAGACGGTGCGTGCCCTCATCGCGGGCGACTCCCTCTCGGTCTTCCACTTCGCCTCGGTGGTCAGTGCCGGCGCCGAGCAGGATTTTGATCTCGCGCTGGCGGTGAACCTCACCGGCGGCCTCAACATTCTCGAAGCCTGTCGAGCCGCGCCGGGTCTGCCGCGCCTTGTCTTCACCAGCAGCATCGCGGTCTACGGTGGCAGCGCGCTCCCCGAGACCGTCTCCGATACGACCAAGATCACGCCGCAGGGCACCTACGGCGTCACCAAGGTCATCAACGAGCACCTGGTGGCCGACTACACCCGCAAGGGCTATCTCGATGGCCGCGGGGGCAGGCCGCCCACGGTGATCGTGCGCCCGGGCAAGCCCAACAAAGCGGCCTCCGGCTTCGCCAGCGGTCTCTTCCGAGAGCCGCTCGCCGGCATCGACCACGAGCTCCCGGTCAGCCGGGACACGCGCATCGTCCTCGGCGGCTACCGCACGATAGTCGATAGCCTGGTCGCTCTCCACGAGGTGCCGAGCACGGCCCTCGGCGACGACCGCACCATCAACCTGCCCTCGTTCTCGGCGACGGCGGGCGAGATGGTGGCGGCGCTGGAGCGCGCGGGCGCAGGCCGCAACCTCGGCGCCGTCATCGACGCGCCCGATACGGCGATACAGCGGCTGGTCGGCTCCTGGCCGGCCTACGCGAAGGCCGACCGCGCGGCCGCCCTCGGCCTGCCCCAGAACCCGTCGCTGGATGAGGTGGTGCGCCAGTACATCGAAGACTACGTCGACCGTTGACCCGCACCGCTCGCCGCAGTCGCGCTCCGGTCCCACCTTCCGCTACGCGTAGTGTCTGCACCGCAATTGAGACAGACAGCCAGCATTTTGGGCGGGATAAGTGGGATAGGCGGGATTTGGTGGGATTAAGTGGGATAAGTGGGATAAGTGGGATTTGGCGGGATAAGTGGGATGTCGCGCACGCGCGTCGCGCAAGCCCGCACGGTCTTGCGCGCGGAAGCAGGAGGCCCGCTGGTTCAGCTGTCCCGCCCGTCGCGGCCTGATCGCTCGCGTATCCCATGGCGCGATGATGACGCGCCCACCGCGCGCCGTGCACCGCACCATGGTCCGGAGAGCCTGAAAGGCCGGAGAGTCCCCGGCCCGTTTATGCGGCGGCGCGGATATCCTCCACCCGCGTGCCGTGCCAGCCCTCCTCGCGCTTCTGCCAATAGCGGGACTGGATGCGGCTGGTGACGAGCCCGGCATGGCCGTTGCCGATGGGCTTGTCGCCGAGGCGCACCACCGGCATGACGCCGCCCGCCGTGGTGCTTGCGAAGAGCTCGTCGGCCTCGCCGAGCTCCGCCGGCTCCATTCTGCGGTAGGCGAACGGTATCCCCTCCTCGTCGCAGAGCTCCGCCACCGCGCGCCGCGTGATCCCCTCCAGCACGTTGCTCTCGGGCGACGCCACCGCGCCGTCGCGCACGACGAAGATGTTGTAGCCCGGCCCTTCGGTGAGCGAGCCGTCGGCGCCCACCAGGATCGCGTCGTCGCAGCCGTTGTCGTAGGCCTCGAAGCGGGCCTGCACGAAGTCTGCGCGGTTGTAGTTCTTGTAGCGGGCGTCGATCGCCTTGGACGAGACCCGCTCGACGCCACTGAGATAGAGCGCGGCGCCGTTGCGACACTTCTCCTCGCCCCAGATCCAGGCGTATGGCGTGGCATAGGCGACGAACTCGGGCGACCCGAGGCGCGGGTCGCGGGTCTGGCTCTGGATCACGCCGCGGGTGAGCTGAATCTTCACGTAGCAGTTGTCGAGCCCCGTTCGCGCCACGCACTCGGCGAGAATGCTGCGCATCTCGTCGGCGCTGTAGGGGTTTTCCAGCCGGAAGCCGGCGCAGGAGCGTTCGAAGCGCTCCAGGTGCTCGTCCAGCATGAAGAACCAGCCGGCCCAGGTGGAGGTCACGTCGTAGACCGTATCGCTCCAGACGAAGCCCGCATCGAAGATCGACATCTTGGCGTCCTCGGGCGCGACGTACTCGCCGCCGATGAACACGCATCCCTCGCTCATCGCTCTCTCCCTCACGAATTCTTGGCCAGCGCATCGAAGGCAAGCAGCCGATCGAGCAACGCCGGCAACGCATCCAGCGGCACCATATTGGGGCCGTCGGAGGGCGCCTCGTCGGGCGCCGGGTGAGTCTCCATAAACACCGCCGCGACGCCGACCGCAACCGCCGCCCGCGCCAGCACCGGCACGAACTCCCGCTGCCCGCCGCTCACCGAGCCCTGCCCGCCCGGCTGCTGCACCGAATGGGTGGCGTCGAACACCACCGGGCAGCCGGTTTCCGCCAGCAGCGGCAGGCTTCGCATGTCCGAGATCAGGGTGTTGTAGCCGAAGCTCGCGCCCCGCTCGCACACCAGCACCCGCGGGTTGCCGGCGCCGGTGATCTTCGCCACCACGTGGCGCATGTCCCAAGGCGCTAGGAACTGGCCCTTCTTCACGTTGATCGCCTTGCCGGTGGCCGCCGCCGCCAGCAGCAGATCGGTCTGGCGGCAGAGGAATGCCGGAATCTGGAGCACGTCCACCGCCTGCGCCGCGCCTGCGCACTGCTCCGGCAGGTGAACGTCGGTCAGCACCGGGCAGCCGTGGGCCTCACGCACCGCCTCCATGATCGCAAGCCCCTCGTCGATCCCGATGCCGCGCGGGCTCCCGGCCGAGGTGCGGTTGGCCTTGTCGAAGGAGCTCTTGTAGACGAGCGGCATGCCCCGCGCCGCCGCCATCTCGACCAGCGTCTCCGAGACCCGGAGCGCGTGGTCGCGCCCCTCGATCGCGCAGGGGCCCGCGATGAGCGCGAGCGGCAGCGCGTTGCCGACCTCGAAATCGCCGATCGCCACCCGGCCATCGGCGGGCGTCTCGCTCACATCGCCCTCACATGAGTCCTAGACCAGCCGCGCCTGCCTGACCGCCGCCCCGATGAAGGAGGCGAACAGGGGATGCGGCTCGAAGGGGCGCGAGGTGAGCTCGGGGTGGAATTGAACGCCGACGAACCACGGGTGATCGGGGCGTTCGACGATTTCCGCGAGCGACCCGTCGGGCGAGAGGCCCGCCACCTCCATGCCCGCGTCGCACAGCCGCTCGCGATAGCGGATGTTGAACTCATAGCGGTGGCGGTGGCGCTCGAAGATTCGCTCGTTGGCGTAGATCGACCGCACGCGGCTCCCTTCCGCCAGCACGGCCTCGTAAGCGCCGAGCCGCATGGTGCCGCCCAGGTTGTCGCCCGCGTTGCGGCGCTCCACCTCGCCGTCCCGGTCCCATTCGGTCATCAGCCCGATGACCGGCTCATCGCAGGGGCCGAATTCGGTCGAATCGGCGCCGGCGATCCCGGCGACGTTGCGCGCGGTCTCGATCACCGCGAGCTGCATGCCGAAGCAGATTCCGAAGTAGGGAACGCCGCGCGTGCGCGCGTATTCCACCGCGGCGATCTTGCCGGGCACGCCGCGCTCGCCGAAGCCGCCCGGCACCAGGACACCGTGCACGGATTCCAGTGCACCGGCGGTGCCGTTGATCTCCAGGTCATCGGCCTCGATCCAGCGGGTATCGACGCGGACGCTGTTCGCGACCCCGCCGTGCGTGAGCGCCTCGAACAGCGACTTGTAGGCGTCGCGCAGCCCCGTGTACTTGCCAACCACCGCGATCGCCACCTCGCCCTCGGGCGTCAGCGTGCGCTTGACGATCCTCTCCCAGCCGGAGAGATCGGGCGCCGGCGCGTCGGCGATGCCAAAGTAGCGCATGACCTGCGTGTCGAAGCCCTCTGCGTGATAGCTGAGCGGGACCTCGTAGATGGTCTCCACGTCGGTCGCGGCGATCACGTTGTCCTCGCGCACGTTGCAGAACTGCGCGATCTTCTTGCATTCCGCCTCGGGGATCGGGCGGTTGGCCCGGCAGAGCAGTAGATCGGGCGCGATGCCGATGCTGCGCAGCTCTTTCACCGAATGCTGGGTGGGCTTGGTCTTCAGCTCGCCGGCGGTGTCGATGTAGGGCACCAGGGTCAGGTGGACGAACATCACCCTGTCCCGCCCGTGCTCGTAGGCGAACTGGCGGATCGATTCGAAGAAGGGCAGACCCTCGATGTCGCCCACCGTGCCGCCGATCTCGACCAGCACGAAGTCGGCGCCGTCGCTGTCCCGGACGATGGCGTCCTTGATAGCGTCGGTGACGTGGGGGATCACCTGCACGGTGCCGCCGAGGTAGTCGCCCCGCCGCTCCTTCGCGATTACGGTCTGGTAGATCTGGCCCGCAGTGACGCTGTCCGAGCGCCGTGCCGGGACGCCGGTGAAGCGCTCGTAGTGGCCGAGGTCGAGGTCGGTTTCGGCGCCGTCGTCGGTGACGTAGACCTCGCCGTGCTGAAACGGGCTCATGGTGCCCGGATCGACGTTGAGGTAGGGGTCGAACTTGCGGAGCCTAACCCGATAGCCCCGCGCCTGCAGGAGCGCGCCGAGCGCCGCCGAAGCCAGTCCCTTGCCGAGGGAGGAGACCACGCCGCCGGTGACGAAGATGTACCGCGTCATGGACCCCTACCTTATCAAACGCACCCGAGTCGCCACCACCCGCATGCAGATTATTTGGATCGTTTCGCCGGCCCCACCAGGAGCCGCAGCGCTATAGCCTGAAGCGCCGTCAGGGCGGCGCGGCCCGTCACTCCGCGCGGGGGACGGCCGGGCGGTCGTCCTCGAGCAGGTCCAGCGGCTCGATATCAGTGGGCAAATCCAACTCACCCGGCAGGGGAAGATCATCCTCGATGAACAGTGGATCCTCCTCGACGGCGTCCAGCACCGATTCCTTCTCGGACCAACTGCCGGAGAGGATCGCCAACACCAGGCTCAGGATCATGAAGGCTGCCGCCAGCCCCGCCGTCGCGCGCGTCAGCAGGTTCGCGGTGCCGCGCGCCGAGAACATCGCACCGGGGCCGCCGATGCCGAGCGCGCCGCCCTCGCTCCGCTGAAGTAGCACGAGCCCGATCATCGCAATCGCGATGATGATCAGGATCACGAGCAAAATCGTTTCCACCGCCGCTCCTCGCCGCTACTTCCGGACGGATTCAGCGGCACGCTTGGCAAATCTGCCAGAACGTGTCCGCAGAGAGACTGGCACCGCCGACCAGCACACCGTCGACACCCGGCGCGGCCATGATCTCCCCCGCGTTCCGCGCCGTGACGGAGCCGCCATATAGCACGCGGAGCGCCGCACCGCTCCCTGAAAATCGCCTCTCCCAGCCAGCGCGCGCTTCGGCGTGTGCCGCCTCGATATCGGCCGGGGCCGGCGTGCGGCCGGTGCCGATGGCCCAGACCGGCTCGTAGGCGATCGCGGTGTTGTCGGTCGTCGAACCGTCGGGCAGCGAGCGCTCGACCTGACGGCCGATCACCGCGAGCGCCCGCCCGTCGTTGCGGTCGACCGCGCTCTCGCCGACGCAGACGATGGCGGCGAGCCCCGCCGCGTGGGCCGCGTCCGCCTTGCCCGCCACTGTCTCGTCCGCCTCGCCGTGGCCCGCGCGGCGCTCCGAATGGCCGACGATGACGTAGGCGCAGCCGGCATCAGCGAGCATCGGCGCGCTCACGTCGCCGGTGTGCGCGCCCTCCGGCGCGGCGTGGCAATCCTGTCCGCCGAGCTCGATTTGCGAGCCCGCGAAGACGGCCCTGAGCGCGAAAAGCAGCGTCGCCGGCGGGCAAACGACGATATCGCCGCCGCAATCGCCGCCCGCGGCGTGGCCGGCGAGCGCACTGGCGCGTGCGAGGCCGTCTGCATGGAGTCCGTTCATCTTCCAATTGGCCACGAAGAGCGGTCGGGGCGGCATGAGCGCGGGCTGCGGTTGTGGGTGTGTGCGCCTCTTCCCCCGTACATAAGCGCCGGCGGCGAGCGAGACCACCCTGCTCTATCACGGCCCGCGGGGATGGGCTAGGCGCACCGGGCAGGCTGGCGGAGTAGCGAGATCGTGAACGGAACGACAGGTTGCGTGTTGCCCCGTATCGGCGGGCGCTCCTATTATCCGGCGCAACGCGCGCCCCGCGCTGGCTCGGGCGCGCCTCCACCATCGGGCGGGTTCCGCAATGCTGCAATCCATGCGCCAGGCCACCAAGTCGTGGGCGAGCCGCGCCGTCATCATCGTCCTGGCCTTGAGCTTCGGGGCCTGGGGCATCAATGACGTGTTTACCGGAGGCAGCCGTTCGGCGGTGGCGACGGTGGGCGACGTCGACGTTCCCACGGTCCTCTTCGACCGCCAGTTTCAGCGCGCCCTGCAGCGCGAGCGGGACCGCTCCGGCCGCCCCGATCTGACCCGCGACGAGGCCCACCAGGCCGGGCTCACGGGCCAAGTGCTCAACCTTCTGGTCCGCGAGTACCTGCTGGACGCGGAGGCATCCAAGCTCGGGCTGAGCGCGGCGGACTTCAGCGTCAGACAGGAGCTCGAGGCCTCGCCGGCCTTCTCCAACGAGCAGGGCAGGTTCGATCCCGAGCTCTACGATCTCGTTCTCGAACGCAACAACATGACCCGGACCGAGTACGAGGATCTGATCCGCATCGACCTTCTCCGCGATCAGATTCTCACCTCCGTAGGCGGCGACCGCAACGTGCCGGAAGCGATGACCGAAGCCCTCCACCGCTACCGGGCGGAGGAGCGGAGCGCCCGGCTCGCCCTGATCCCCGCGCGCGGCATCGGTGGCCTCACCGAACCGGGCGAGTCCGACATCCAGGCCTATTACGAGGAGAATTCGACATCCTTCATGGCGCCCGAGCGGCGCAGCGCGGTGCTCGTTCACCTCACCCCGGAAGCCATGGTCTCGGAGATCGAACTGAGCGACGAGGACGTCTATGCCGAGTACGAGGCTCGGATCGACGAGTTCGAGCTGCCGGAACGACGCGCGGTCATCCAGATCAACGCCCAGGACGAGGCACTGATACGGGAAGGCACTCAGAGGCTGGCGGAAGGCGAGGACTTCGACACCGTCGCCGACGACCTCGACCGGAGCGGGGCGACCGTGCTGACCATCCCCAATTTCGAGCCCGACGGCCCTCTCAGGAGCGCGAGCGAGGCGGTCTTCCGCCTCTCCGAGGGCTCGGTCAGCGAGCCGGTGCAAACCCCGTTCGGCTGGCACCTCTTCAAGGTCGAGAAGGTGGAGCCGGCGCGGCGCCAGAGCTTCGAGGAAGTGAAGCAGGAGCTGCACGACGAGATGGCGCTCGACCTCGCGGGCGCGGGGCTCTTTCGCCTCTCCACCGTGCTGGAGGACGAGCTCGGCGGTGGCGCCTCTCTGGAGATGGGCGCTGCCGCCGTCGGCGTCGAGCCGATCGTCGTCAACGGCATCACCCGGACCGGGCTCGACCGGGGCGGGTCCCCGGTGCTCGTCGAGCTGGCCGAGCGCGACGACATTCTGACGCTCATCTACGAGACGGCGGAGGGGAGCGAATCGCTCCAGACCGAGCTCGGCGATGGCAGCTTCGTCATCCTGCGGGTCGACGAGGTGGTGGAACCCGCGCCGCGTCCCCTGGAGGAGGTGCGGAGCCAGGTGCGCTCTGCGCTGGTGCGCGCGGAGGAGCAAGGGGCCGCCAAGCGAGTGGCGAATGCGCTGGCCGACCGGGTCAGGTCCGGCGAGGATCTCGATGGGGCCGCCCGCGACGCGGGTTTCAGGGTGACCACGCTGGAGAACGTGCGGCGCGATGGGCAGGGTGCGGCGCCGGACACCTCGTTTGCGCTGATCCAGGGCATGTTCGAGAGCGACGAAGGCAGCCGGGAGCCGATCGTGGCGCCAACCGCCGACGGGTGGGCCGTCGCGATGCTCACCCAGGTCAGCGACGCTGGGCGTGGGGCGACCGGCGACGAGCGCGACCGGCTGCGCGACCAGCTTTCGCGCGCATGGCGCGGCGACCTCACCGATGTCTACCGGGCGTCGCTCTACGGCCGGCACGATATCTCGGTCAACCAGGGCACGCTCTCGGCCCTGTTCAACCAGCAGAACTGAGCGGTCGTCGGGCGACTACGTACCTCACGACATCGTCGATCAGGAAGCGGTCCTCGGCGAGCACGAGGCCGGCGGGCTCGACATGGCGGTGCGGCTCGCGGTCGAAGCCCGCGCCGTAGGCCCAGCGCACCCAGGGCGCCCACAAGCGCATGATGAGCCGTCGCCCCGGCTGCTTGGACCACGTGTAGTCGAGCAGACGAATTTCTCCGCCGGGCCTCACGATCCGCCCCAGCTCGGTGAGCGCCGCCCGCTGTTGATCGGGCCGGAGAACGCAGAAAACGAAGCTCGCGACGATGCCATCGAAGCTTGAGTCGGCGAAACCGGTACGCAGCACGTCCATCGCCGCGAGTGGCGCGTCGCTGCCCAGCGCATCGCGTCGGGCGCGGGCCTGTGCGAGCATCGCCTGCGCGAGATCGATCCCGACGACCTCGGCTTCCGCCGGATAGTGAGGGATGTTGCGGCCGGTCCCGACGCCGGCGTCCAGAACGCGCCCGGTGAGCCCGGCGAACAGTTCGCCCCGGATCGGCGCATAGCGCTTGCGCTCGAACGACCCGTCGAGGAAGTCGTAGAAGCGTGCGATGCGCCGATAGGTCGCGCGCGCATCACGAGCGGTCACGGTCGTGCCCGCGCCGGAATGAGATAGTGGGCGCTAACGCCCGACCAACTCGGCTGCAATGCGTTTGGCGCGATCGGTGAATCCCGCGACGCTTTCGCCCTCGAAGCGCTGGCGGAATCGCTCGGCGGCTTCGACGATGTGGGCCTCGATCTTCTCCTGCGACGGCTTCCGCTTCGGCGGGACGAGTTCGCGCAGCACCGCCTCTGCGGCGAGCAGGCGGCAGGCCTGATCGACAACCATCATTTCCAGAGCCAGGATCAGCTCGTCCCTCTTCTCGAGCTCCTCCTGAATGTTCCGCGGGATCGGCATCGTTTCACTCCCCTGACCGCGACCGGTATCCTGCGCCTGAGAGACGGCGATCTTACTCGAAAGCGACGGAAACATCGTGGGGCGACGCCGCACAGACAAGGTGCCGTCGAAGCGGCGATGGCTTCGCTACGGCATCATCATCGGAATACTTCTGCTGTTCGTGATCGTCTACGAGACCGGCCAGCAGTTGCGCCGCGGCAGCACCGGAACGGAGCAACAGGCCGCAGTGCCCGGGGCCGAAGAGGCCGTCGACCCCGAGGACACCGTGCGCCGGCTCAAGCGCTACTACCGCTCCCATGACCTGCCGGCCGGCTGGGAGGTCGGCACCACCGCGCGGGCCGATACGGGCTCGGTCGAGGTGAAGGTCTTTTTCGCCCCCGGCATCCGCTCGCCCCGGCACGGCGAGGCAGCCCGCGCCGGCGAGATCGGGCCGCACAATGCCTGCCCGACCGAGGAATCGGGGCTCTGGAGTAAGCTCGCTGAGCGGACCTTCGAGATCGAGGTGAACGACAAGACCGGGGTGATCGACCGCTTCGCCTGCACCCCGTCCGCGCATGCCGGGTCAGGATAGCGCCAGCGCAAGAGCGCATCCGCCTTCAACGGACGCGCGATAGGTCGCGCCGGCAGGCGCGCGGAATCGCAGGACGGCCAGCTGCCGTGAGAGACAAAGAGTGAGAGCGTTTCCGCGCGAAGCGGAAACGCTCTAAACGGGTATCGGATCGATGAGCTCGTCGGCGTCGCTCGCGGCCTTGCCGCGCCAGTGGGCGACCAGACGCATGCCCTGCGCCTTCTCGTCCGACGACATCTCCTTGACCACGGCCTCCAGCGCGGTGAGCGCGCTGCCGATGCCATGCCGCGCGGCGAGCGAGAGCCACAGGAAGGCCTGAACGCGGTCCCTCTTCACCCCCTCGCCTGCCAGGTACATGTGGCCGAGACGCGCCTGGGACTGGTAGTGCCCGGTTTCCGCCGCCTTGCGGTACCACTCGGCAGCGCGGGCATAGTTCTGAGGCACGCCGTTGCCCTGGCTGTAGAGCACGCCGAGGTTGAAGCGGGCGTTGGCATCGCCGCCGCGGGCCGCGCGCCGCAGCCAGCGCACCGCCTCCGCCATGTCCGCGGCGACGCCGCTGCCCATGGCGTACATCGCGCCGACGTTGCTCTGGGCCAGCACGTTCCGGCCCTCGGCCGACTTGAGATACCAGGCGAACGCCGCCGCCGCGTCGGCCTCGACACCGTCGCCGTTGGCGTAGAGCGAGCCGACCCAGGCCTGCGCCTCGGCATTGCCGGCCTCGGCCAGCGGCAGCCAGAGCGCCCGCGCCCGGTCGAAGTCGCGGGCCATGTAGGCGCGCCGCCCCTCTTCGATAGCGTCTTTCTTCTGCTGCGCGCGAAGCGCAGCGCGGCGGCGCCCGTTACGGGACGGTCCGCTTGCTCTTCTTGTAGACATAGACGCAGTCCGTATCTTCGTCGCCGTCGAGCACCGGCTCGCCGTCGGCCTTGAGCCGGCGCAGGAAGTAGTCCTGAACCGTTTGCGCCGCGTAGAAGGTGAGCGCCTGCTTGTAGAGCCAGGGGTCGGCGGCCTCGTCCACCTTGTGGACTTCGAGCAGGGTCTTCTTCGGGTCGGCTGCGATGCCGACGTAGTAGTCGCCGAAGTCCCCGCCGCACTCCTTCATGTAGGCGAGAATTTCGTACTTGATCTGCTGGACGCTGAAGACCATCAGCGCGTGGCGGCTGCGTAGAGCGGCCCTGACCAGTGGACCTCGTGGCGCTGCAGCACGCGCCCGATCACGTAGGCTTGGAGCAGGTGGGCGGCGCGGTCCTCTTCGAGCGGGAGCGAGGCGAGGCTGGTCTTCGGCCTGGACGGAGTCCCGAACCGGGCCAGCTCGTCCTGCAGCATCGACGCCGTGTTGCCGGCCTCGCCGAGGGCCGCGCGCAAAGCGTCTCCGTGTGCGGTCTCGATGGGCCGCGCGCCGGTGATCCTGACCCTGGCGAGCGTCTCCTCCAGAGCGGTCGGCTGCAGCACAATGCTCACCAGATGGTCTGCCCCGCGCAGCAAGATCAGGTTGGGCAGCAGCCAGAAGACGGTCGCGGGCGTACCTGAAAAATCGGCGCCCGTTCGGAGAGCTATGACGTCGGCGCCCCTCTTCTTCGTGGGCTTGGCCTCGGGCGCGAGCGAGCGGAGCAACACGCGACCGAGCAGCTTCCAGTTGGCCTCATATTCCACCCAGAAACTTTCGGCGTTCTCCCACGCTGCAGCGTCGTCGAGGCCGAGCGCCTCGGCGGCACCGTCGAGCCGGTCGGCGAGCGGTGCGGCTTCGGGATCGAGATTGACGAAGAGGAGCGGCCCCTCGCTCGCCACCGTCACCGGCAGCAGCCTCTCGGGCCGGTAGCCGAGATACTGGCGCATGGTCGGTGTTTCGTCGCCGAGCTCGTCGGCGGCAATCACCCCGCGATCGCGGCTGTAGCCGCAGGAGGTGTACGAGCATTTGGTCTTCGAGCCGGTCTGGCATTGCGCCGGCACGAAGCGGCAGCCGCCGTGCTGCGCGAGGTTGTAGCGCCCGGTCAGCCCGTCCTTGCCGCGTTGCACGTGGACGCCGTGATTGCCGACGGTATAGGGCAGAAGGTCGCCGACATTGGGAATGTCACGGTGGGAGCCGATGCAGATCCAGCTCCGGGTCCAGATCTTCTCGTCTTCGAGGTCGGCGAAGACCTTGGAGCGATAGGCGATGGGCGTGAGAATGCTGGCCTTGCCGAAGCGACCGCGCGACGGCTTGTAGAGCGCCGGATCCTGGAGATCGGCACCCTCGTCGACATAATCGAGATCGGGCCGCTTCGTCATCGGGCCAGACCCTCGGCCGCGCCCGAATGGGGCGGGTGCACCACCCGCCCCGTCCGTGCCTGCGGCGAAACGCTACTTCCGCTTCTTGTTGAGCGGCGGATCGTAATCGGCGCGGCCCCGATGCTTGATCGCGCTGCGCGGCGGCGGTGGCAGTGGGCCGTCCTGCGAGAAGCGGTCGAGCACGTTCTTCACCAGCCGCGAGATGTTGTTCTTCTCGGGGTCGCCGTTGTTCCACGGCAGCGATCCGCAGAAGGCGATCGAGCTGAACGCGAAGCACGCGCCGCCGTTGGGCGTCTCGTGATAACCGATGTCCGAGCGCACGCGCGGGTGCTGGGTGCCGTCGAGGCCCTGCTGGTTGAAGCCGAAGTCCTCCATCACCAGCAGATAGCCCTCGGTGTGGCGGCCCGCCGAGGTCGCGGTGATCAACGTGTGCGGCGGCGAGCCGAGCAGGGTATCGACGATGTCGAGCTCGGTACCCGCAGCACCGCCGCCGACCAGGCCGAAGTTGCCGATCTTCTCGTCGTAGCCGATGCCCTCGTAGGCCCACGAGACGCGCGGATCGTTACTCTCGGGCGTCCGCGAGTAGTAGCTGGAGATATCGAAGCCTTCCGACGACATGCCGGTGCCGGCGACTGAGTGCAGGTAGCGCCCGCGATAGCGCCACATGCCGCCGAGCTCGCCGGTCGACTGGTGGTAGTACTCGCCGGGATCGGCCCGCCAGGTCCTGATGCCGGATTCGCAGCGGCGCATCTCGGTGATGATGCCGCGACCGAGATGGTCGTAGGCCGGGTGGTAGGAGTGGATCCAGTAGAACCCGTCCGCGCCCATGTACATGAACCGGCCGCCGCGCTGGGTGTAGTCGTGGATCGCGTCGAGCTGCGGCCCGGAGTTGTGCTCCGGATGCGAGCCTGTGATCACGACGTTGTAGTTCTCCAGCCGCGCGAGGCCATCATAGTTCACGTCCTCGTCGGTGATGATGTCGTACTTGTAGCCCAACTGATTGAGCCAGTAGATCAGATGCAGGTCAGCCGGGTACTGCCAGGGCGCCTGCATCAGGAAGTGGTCGTACTGCGGCCGGATGCTGAGAATGGGCCGCAGCCTCGACGAGAGGCAGAGGCCGCTGCCATCGGTGTGGGTGTCGTAGATCGAGCCGCCGTACTCGCGGTGCTCGGCCAGGAACATGTTCTGGTGCTGCATGATCGGCACGCGATAGACCAGCAGCTCCGCCCCGCCCGCGTTGTTGGCGAGATGCTCGTTGGCGTAGGCCATGTAGCTGATCGTCGGCATCATCACCGCGATCTTGGCCTGCTCCTCGCCGGGGCGAGGCACGACAAAGAACGGGATGTAGTCCTCGTCGCCCTCGTCCGTGGTGAGCTTCACGCAATAGGAATCGCTCTCGTAGTTCGCGGGCACGGTCCACTCGAAGTCGACCTCCCAGCGCGCGTCGTCCACATCGTCGTCGTGGAAGTGGATCGCGCCATACTCCTGCGGCGCATGCTTCCAGTCGAAGTTGTTGCCCGAGAAGTTGTGGCCGGTCATGGCCCGTGTCGGGCAGTTGACGATCTGCGCATCGAGCAGATAGGGCCCGTGGTCCTTGCCGACGATGGTGTTGATGCCGTCGGAGAAATCCCAGGCTGCGACGATGGTCTCGGAAAGCGCGCCGGTGGGGCCAGAATTGCGCCGCTCGGTCATGCCGCGCTGGGCGCCGAGCTTCATGGTCTCGATCTCTTCGCGGCTCAGCGCGCGGTTGCAGATCCGGGGGCCGTCGATCTTCCCGTTGTAGTGGCCGTTGATGATGATGCCTGCGGGCACCGACGACTGCGCCGTGGGATCGTCGCTGTGGGCGCCGGTGTAGCCAGCAATCACCGCCGGGCTCCCGTCATGCCTGACCGGCCCTGCGATCTTCTCCTTCGCCGGCCGGATCACCGGGTCGAGGGCGTAGACCACTTGCGGCTCGTGATAGAGGGTCGCCTGACCCGTCTCGGCGTTGTAGGTGGCGGCGAGGAAATGCCAGGCATGGTCGCGCAGCGGCGCGCCGGTCGTGACCTTCTTGCCGTTGATGCGGAGCTCGGCGCAGCCGTCCTCGTTGATGAAGAGGCCGTAGCCCCGGTTCCTGTGCCACTTGGTGACCAGGCCCTGGGCGCCGTGCTTCCAGTATTTGGGATGGGTCTTGGGAGTCGTCGGCCAGACCCAGCACTGTAGCGTGAAGCTCTGGACGCGGAGCTGCGAATTGTCCTCCACGACGCCGTAGGAGCCGCTATGGATGACCTGACGGCGGCCTTTGTAGCTGCCGTTGAGCGATGCCCGCCGCTTGCGCTCGATCAGCCCCGGCCCGCGCGGGTTGGTGTCGCCGTTGATCATCTTCACGAGCTGGGCATCGTAGCTCTTCGGCCCGTCGCAATTCACATAGAAGCGGATCGTATCGCCGGGATGGACGCCGAACTTGTCCGCATATCCCGTCAGTCTCATCCAAGCCATCGGGTGTCTCTCCCCTTAAGTCGCGCGGGCCCTGGCGGCCGCTCGCGCGTCCTGATCGGTTACCGCGTGGAACCCTGGAATGATCGCGCAGGCCCGCGCCCTAGGACGCAGCCCAGTTGTCGTCCCGGCGCTTCCAACCCTGATGGAAGTGCTCGGGGAAGCCGTCGGTCTCCGGGAACTCGTCGAGCCGCATCAGGAAGATGTCGTGCTGCGGGTCCTGCTCGTTGTCGTACACCTTGTCGGAGACGAACTCCGGCGGCACGCCCCGGATGCCGGAGCACCGTGCAATGCGCCACTCCTTCTCGATCTTGGTGCAGACCACCACGAGCTTGCCCTTCGCCGGCTGGGCCCGCATCCGCAGCAGCACGCGGTTGAGCTGGAAGTCCTCGTGGATGCCGCCGCTGATCTCGGTGGTGTCGCCCGGTGTCGCGCAGCGCAGGATCGAGCAACCGGCGACGCCCTTCATGGAGTCGATGCACGCCTTGTGCTCTTCGATGAGACGATCCCGATCGGGACTGCCTTTCGGCGGAATACGGATCATTCTGGGTCCCCCCCTCGCGTCTACTGCCTCGGCCCTCTGGTGCCTAGATCGTCAGGTATTTGTCGACGATCTCGTCGGTCAATGCGTCGATGGGGCCACCCTCGACGACTAGACCGTTGTCCATGATGACGAACTCGTGCGAAAGCTCGCGCGCAACCTTGATGTGCTGCTCCGTAAGCACGAGCGTAAGCCCGACCTCGGTGTTGAGCCGCATGATCGTGGCCTCAAGCTCCTGCACGATGTTGGGCTGGATGCCTTCCGTCGGCTCGTCCAGAAGAAGAATCTTGGGATCGGTCGCGAGCGCACGCGAGATCGCGAGCTGCTGCTGCTGGCCGCCCGAGAGCTGCCCCGCCCGCTTGTCCAAGTTCTCAGCCAGATAAGGGAAGAGGTCGAGGCACATGTCGGGGATCTTCCGCCGCCTGTCGTTGCGGGCGAAGGTCCCGAGCAGGATGTTCTCGCGCACCGAGAACTTGGGCAGGATGCCGCGCCCCTGCGGGATGTAGCCGACGCCGATCTCGGAGCGCCGGTGGGTAGGCATGTTGCTCGCGTCTTCGCCGGCGATCCTGAGCGTGCCGGTCATTTGCGTGGTCAGCCCCATGATGGTGCGCATGAGCGTCGTCTTGCCGACGCCGTTCCGCCCCAGCACCGCCATGCAATGGCCGTGGGCGACGCCAAGGCTCACGTTCTGGAGGATCGGCGTCTTGCCGTAGTAGGAGGTGACGCCTTCCAGCTCAAGCAGCATCGCTGATGCCCTCGGTGCCGAGATAGACCTCGCGCACCTTCGGATCGTTCTCCACCTCGTGCATGGGGCCCTCCGCGAGCGTCCTGCCCAGATGCATGAGCGTGATGATGTCGGCGATCTCGCGCACGAACGCCATGTCGTGTTCGACCACAACCAGCGTGCGCGTCCCCTTCAGCCGATTGAAGATCTCGGAGGTGCGGTGAGTCTCCTGCTCGGTCATGCCGGCGGTGGGCTCGTCCATGAGCAGGAGCTTGGGATCCTGGGTGAGCACCATGCCGATCTCAAGCCACTGGGTCTCGCCGTGGCTGAGGTTGCCGCCGACCTCGTCCAGCCGATCCTGCAGCCCGACAAGCTCGACGATCTCGTCCAGCCGTTCGCGCCCCGCCCGCTGGCGGAACGTGATCATGTTCACGAAGGGATTGGTGTTTCGGCTGTTGGCGACTTGCAAATTCTCACGCACGGTGAGGTCCTTGAACACTGCCGGCACCTGGAACTTGCGGCCGATCCCGTGCTTAACGATCCGGTGCTCCGGCAGGCCCGTGATTTCGCGGCCCTGGAACACGATCTTGCCCGCCGTCACCTTCTGGCGGCCGGTGATCAGGTCCATCGTCGTCGTCTTGCCCGCACCGTTCGGTCCCAGCAGGCAGCGCAGCTCGCCCTCATCGACCTGGAAGCTGAAGTCGTCGACGACCCTGTATTCGTCGTAGGCCTTGGTCACTTCCGTGACTTCCAAAATGGCAGCCACCTCCACGCCCTCCTAATCCGATGCCCGCCGGGGGCCGAGGGTCGGTTGAACCGGTGCGCGGCCGCGATAGGGGACGAGGCCGACGATCATCTCGAACAGGCCGGCAATGCCCTTCGGCAGGAAGCGCACGACGACGATGAAGATCGTGCCAAGGATCACGAACCAGGCGGCCTGGAACTCGTCACCCACGTAGCTCTGGATCGTGTTGATGAAGATGGCGCCGAAGATCGCGCCGAACAGCGAGAGCCTGCCGCCGACGGCGGCCCAGATCACCATGGTGATGCTGAAGAAGATCTCAAGCGACGTCGGCGAGACGTACTGGACGATCATCACCCAGACGATGCCAGCGATCGCGGCGATAAGGCCGGAGATCGTGAACACCGTCACCTGATAGAAGGCGACGTTGTAGCCGAGGAAGCGCGCGCGTTCGGGGTCGTCGCGTATCGCCTGAATTATGGTGCCGAATTTGCTCGCAAGCAGCGCCTTGGTCCCGAGCGTCAGCGCGGCCAGAACACCGAGCGCCACCCAGTAGATCATGCTGCTGTAGGGGTCGACGTCGACGCCGAACGCCTGGAACGAGCTCGGCGGCGAGATGCCGTTGAAGCCCGCCGTGAACGGCTGCATGTCGTAGGCCATGTTGTACCAGGCGCCGAGCATGGCGAGCGTCATGATGGCGACGAAGGCGCCGGCCAGGCGCGCCTGGAACATCAGGAAGCCGAAGATGACGAAGAAGAGCGTCGGGATTCCGAGCGCCAGGATCAGTCCGACCTCGGTATGCCAAAACGGCTCCCAGACCGTCGGCAGCTTCTCGAGCTCGTTGGTCAGCATGAAGCTCGGGATCGGGTCGTACTCCGGATCCTGGTACTGCATCTGCATGGTGGCGCCCATGCCGTAGGCGGCCATGCCGAAGGCGATTCCCTGACCCAGGCTGAGGATGCCGCCGAAGCCCCACACCAGGCTCACCGAGAGTGCCAGCATGCCGAAGACGCCGTAGCGCGCGAACTGGTTGAGCGCGAAGGGGTCGTCGCCCATGAACACAGGTATCGTGGCGAGCGCGCCGAAGGCGACGACATACATCGCCCACTGCGCACGCTTGTCGTGATAGAGGTTCTGCCGCTGCCCCGTCGGCTCCAGTTTCAACCTTTCCAGCAGCATGACGTTCGCCCTGTCCTAGCGCCGCGCCATGCTCGGCGCGAAGATCCCCTGCGGGCGGAAGCGCAGGAAGATCACGATCAGGATGAACAGCACGAAGCGGGCGAAGGTGTCGTTGGTGAAATACGAGAAGATCGAGAACATCTCGCCCATGATGCCGGCGGTCGCCAGGCTGCCGAACAGCTCGCCGCCGCCCGTCACCACCACCAGGAAGGCCTCGACCACGTAGCCGAGCCCCATGTCCGGGAAGATCGTCTTCAGGCCCGCGAACATCGAGCCCGAGATTCCCGCGAGGCCCGCCCCGTAAGCGAAGGTGAGGCCGTAGACCCGGCTCGAATTGATGCCGAAGGACGCCGCCATCTGCGGGTTCTGCATCACCGCGCGAACCTGGATGCCGATATTGGTCTTGAACAGGATCGCCCATGTCATGGCGACCAGCGCCAGCGCCGCGAAGAAGATGAAGATCCTGATCCAAGGCACGTGGACGAAGTCGATCGTCATCACGCTGGTCAGCCAGTCGGGGACCTCGACGTATTGCGGCTCGCCGCCGAATATCAGCCGGATGCTCTGGATGAAGACCAAGGATACGCCCCATGTCGCGAGGAGCGTGTCCAATGGTCGGTCGTATAAGTGTCGTATGAGGCCGCGTTCGACCAGCCAGCCAATGAAGCCGACCACAATGAAGGAGATGGGCAGGCAGAGCAGCCAGGGGAACCCGCCGAAATACTGCAGGATCCAGGTGAAGTAGGCCCCCAGCATGATGAACTCGCCATGGGCCATGTTGATGACGCCCATGGTGCCGTAAATGATGGTGAGGCCCAACGCCGCGACCAGCCAGATGCTGGCCAGGCTGAGCCCGATAATCAGCGCATTAATGAACGGTTCTGCGGCGAAGGGTGTCCAGAAATCATGGACGCTCATGAATTGAGTCCCGCCTCTCTCCCTCTTGCGGTCCTTCCGGCAATGCCTCGCGAGTGCGCGCCCGAGAGGTCAGCCGGCCGCCGCTCCCCACCGGGGAGCGGCGGGGCGGAGGAAATGCCCCTCCGCCCCGACACTACCAGATCGAACAGGTGTCTTACAGAACGTCCTTCTGAACCGTCCCATCCGGCCGATGCAGGCCGTCGGCCTTGCAGACGCCGCGCTCAGGATAGATCGCGAAGGGATCCGGCCCGACGTGCTCGTCGGCCTGGCGCACGATGGTGAACTGACCGTCTGCACCGCACTGGCCGATCTTGGGCTTGAGCCAGATGTTGAAGTTGTCCGGATCGATCCAGACCTTGCCTTCCGGGCTTTCCTCGTCGCTCAGCCCCACCGGGCCCTGGTCGCGCCAGTTGCCGCTGACATCGCGGATCATGCGCGGCGTGATGGCCTCCCAGTCGCCGCCGGTCTCCTCGAGGGCCCGCTCGACACCCTTCTTCCACACGTAGATGCCGAGATAGGTCTCTTCCATGTTGTAGTGGGTGACGCCGCCGCCGCCATACTGGCTCGAGAGATACCCCTCCACGAACTTCTCGTTGGTGGGGTTCTGCAGGGTCTGGAAGTAAGGCGCCGACAGGAAGTGACCGGCGCCGGCCTCGTTGCCCATGGCGCGGGTCTCGATCTCACCGGTGGTAAGCGATGCGATCGGTGTCTTGTCGGACTTGAAGCCTTCCTGCAGGAATTGCCGGTGCAGCGCGATGTCGGAATCGCCGACCACGGTCGACATGATCCAGTCGGGCTGCTGCTGGCGGATCTTGTTGAAGACCGGCGCGAACTCGGAGCCGCCGAGGGGGATGTAGTCCTCGCCCAGCACCTCGCCGCCGGCCCGCTCCAGCCAGACCTTGACGTTCTTGTTGGACTCTTTCGGCCAGATGTAGTTGGAGCCGACCAGATAGGTCTTGGGGCCGAAGTTCTCCACCATGAACGGCACTAGGTCATAGGAGTGCTGGTTCGCCAGCGGCCCGGTGTTGATGATGTTCTGCATGCACTCCCGGCCTTCGTAGCAGGTCGGGTAGTAGTAGAGGTGGTCCCACTTCATGACGATCGGCATGACCGCACGCCGGCTCGCCGAGGTGTAGCTGCCATGGACCGACACCACGCGGTCGCGGAGAATGAGCTGCGTGATCTTCTCCGAATAGACCTTGATGTCGGACTTGGCGTCGACCACCACCGGCTCGACCATCTTGCCGGCGATGCCGCCGGCCGCATTGATCTCGTCGACTGCGTAGAGCGAGACCTGGGTGGAATCGTTCTCGACCACCGAAAGATTGCCGGTCTGCGACCACAGCATGCCGACTTTGATGGGCTCGTCTTCGTAGATCCAGGGCTTCGCGCCCCAGGCCTGCCCGAAGTCCTTGATGTAGATGTGGGGGAATGCGGCCGCGATACCGGCCGATCCCGCCAACGCCCCCTTGAGGATGGTCCGTCTGTTGACACGCATAGTAGAGGTCTCCCCTGATTTCTCCCAAGCTCTCACCCCGAGGGGCAGCGCACGGACCGCCGCCGCTCTGGCGACAGGATGCGTCCGTATCCGCGATAGTCTCTCTCGTTGAACGATAATGTCAACAGAGAGGAATGTGCGCTGTGGCGTATTTCGACATCGTGACGCTGATCTTTGGCGGCCGGATATCGACTGCCTGATCCCCGCCGGGTGAGCAGAATGCAGCGATTAGACGCGAGATCGGAACGCTACGGGAACATCGTGACATGGATGGCCGCGGTCTGCCATCCGCCGGCAGGCGGCTTGGTCGAGCGGCGATGTCGGAGGTGGGACAACCGGTCAGCCGGTGTCGAGGTACGGCACCGCGCCGACCAGCGAGCGCATCCGCTCCGCGTGGCCGGCCCGCACCTGCGCAAGGGCCAGCGCCATCATCACCACCAGCGCCAGCCCGACACGGGTCTTCATCTTAGCGAGCCCGCGGATGTAGTGGGTCTCGAAGTTGAAGCTGTTGTCGAGGCGGCTGTTGATCCTCTCTATCGCAGAGCGCCGGTTGTAGCCGCGCCGCCACGACGGGCTGCCCCAGGGCGTCGGGGTGAAGATGCGCCGGTCGTTCTTGTCGAGATCGATGCGCACGATGCGGCCGTACTCGCCGGGCTCCACCCCGCCCGCCCGGTGGCACGCCTTGCTGCCTGCACAGTCGAAGCCGAAGGCCGCCGCCGGGCAGCGGTATTTCAGCGTGCCGCAGAGGCCGCGCTCGGCCTCGAAGCCCTGGAAGGCCATGGCGCGGACCTCGCCGGTCTGGGGGCAGATGCAGGACACGCGGCCGCGCTCGTCGTGGACGACGACGTCGGCGCGGTTGGGGAACAGCGCCCGCGTGATCGGCTTCGTCGGATCATAGCCCGGCTCCTCCTTCTCGGCCTTCCACATCAAGCGCGTGTCGACCAGCGGCCGAATGGCCCACTTATCCCAGAGCAACTTCTTCTGGGGAGCGTTGTCGAGACCGCGGTCGGCGCTGAAGTCGTCGCAGCGCTCCACCATTTCCGGCGCTCTTGCGAACAGGTTCTCCAGCATCTTGGGGAGCATCTTGACCTCCGAGTCCGACGCCCGCGTCACCTCGAAGGCCACCGGGACCTCGTAGTGGGTGTCGGCGATCAGGTGGAGGCCGTAGCCGAACCATGATTTCACCTTCTTCCAGATCGCGCCGGTCTTGGCGTTCACCCCGCTCGTCTCATGCTTGCCCCAGTCGGCGTCGGGGTCGGAGGTCTTCCCCTTGTCCTCGGCAACCCGGCCCGTCGAGTGGCTCTCGATCGCCTTGCCGTCGTAGCCGAGATGGCGGCCGAAGTCGGGCAGCTCTTCGAAGAGCGACGCGCGCAGGCTCTCGACCATTGCGGACACCAGGCCGCACTCGTTCTCAAGCAGCACGACGCGCCGCAGGAAGCGCGAGAAGTTCCAGTGGCTGGGCACCGTCGAGCGGACCTGCGCCGGATGCGCCACCGCGCATGGTGGCTCCTTCGTGCCTGCGCGAAGCTCCAACACGGGCGCGCCCTGGAAAGGCAGCGGGTCGAACCCGCAGAGTTCCAGGAGCGCCGGGTTGCGGCCCATCTCCCGCAGCAGCGACTGGATCGAGGCGTGCTGGAACACGACGCCTGCGATCAGCGCGCGCCACATCGCCCGCACCGGATAGTCGTTGCGCCCGCGGCCCCGACCAGCCTCAAGCGCAGCCACGATCTCCTCGTCGGGCAGGGTGTCGAGCACCAGACGCAGGCGATCCAGGTCCGGCAGGCCTTCGACAGCCTGCCAGGAAAAGGGTAGCTTCTCCGTTGTCGCCATCACGTTCTCCCTACCAGGGCTGGTGGATGGAACGAGGGCCTCTGGCCCGATGGCGACACCTTCTATCCGATTCGGGCGGGACGACGCGACGGGGCCGGAAGTGAGCCTGGGAGCGTCGTCAGAGCGTCGTCGGCTATGGGGTGGAAATCCTCGAGCCGCGCTGCTCGCCGACCCCAGGACCGCAGATGTCTGCGAAGCCGCCGGGGTAAGAAAAATCTCGGGTCAACTGGAGCCCTTGATCACCAAGGGATGCGTGACAGCGCACACGCCTCAACAGAGTGACAAGCCATTCACGACATTTACGAAATTCGGTCTGTTGAGCTACGAAATTCGTAGCCGGCCCCAAGTCTACGGACGGTTGCGTTCTTCCCGCTCACTTGGAATCATTGGCTCTGGCCAGCCACGGCGGCGACGAGAGGAGCAGGGCCATGAACCCGAAAGCTAGGCGCATTCTTCAGCTCTGCGCCGACAACGTGTTCTGGGTTTTCCTGGCCCTGATGATCATTCTCGGCTCCGCTATGGAAACGCCGATGATCAACGTCGGCTTGACAGCCCGCTGAGCGCTGCCAAGCCGCGCCGACCGGACGTCGGGGCGGCAACGCCGCCCAGGCCGAGGGAACGCCGAACCGCCCAGATGGGGCGGCAGCCACGATGAACCGGCGAGCGAGACGACGGCAGTCGCGGCAGTGGGCGGCCAGTGCTGGTCGCAGCCGCACGAACAATCCGGTCACCCCTCACGCGGACGTCCTCGCCCGCGCCGCACGCCACATGAAGGAAGGCCGCCCGCAGAGGGCAGACCAGCTCCTCTCCAAGCTGCTGGCGGGGGTTGGCGCGGAGGACCCGAGCGTCCTGCACTTCGCCGGCGTCGCCCGCTACCGGTGCAGCCGCTTCGACGAGGCGGCGGCGCTGCTGCGCCAGGCGACCGAGGCGGCGCCGACCTATGCCGAAGCGCACAACAGTCTCGGCATCCTTCTCCTCGAGACCGGGCAGACCGACGAGGCCCGCGACGTGCTGGAACGCGCCGTCACGCTCCGTCCCGACTACGCCAACGCCCATACCAATCTCGGTAACGTGCTCAGCGCGGCGGGCATGAGCGAAGAGGCGGCGGTGTCCTACCGCAAGGCCATCGCCCTCGACCCTTACGACCTGCAGGCGCACCACCGGCTGGCGCGGACCCATCTCGCCCTCGGCGCGGTGGATCATGCGCTGGCAGCCTGCGCCGCCGCGCTCGCCATCGACCCCTTCTGCCAGAACGCGCTGGCGACCCGCGCGCTCGCCGAGCAGATCGCGGGCGATGGCGACGCCGGCAGCGAGCTCTATGACTTCGACCGCTTCGTAACCCGGGTCTCCCTTACGCCGCCGCCCGGCAGCGGCGACATCGAAACCTTGAACGAAGCGCTCGCAGCCGCCGTTCGGGAGGCGCCCTCCCTGGTCTGGGAGCCGCCCAACCGCGTGACCCGCAACGGCGCCGTGACCCAGGACCTGCTGGCCGCGCCGAGCCCGCCCATCCGCAACCTGGAGCGCGCGCTGCGTGCCGCAATCGACGGCTACAGGGAGACGCTGACGGCAGACCCGGAGAGCCCGTTTCTCGCCCGCATCCCCCGGCGCTATCGCCTCACACTGATTGCCTCGATCCTGACAGCAGGCGGCCGACACCCGTCGCACATTCACGAGAGCGCGTGGCTGAGCGGGGTCTATTACGTCGCGGTGCCGCCACAGATCGGTGCCGAGAGTGAAGACCACGGCGGCTGGCTCGAGTTCGGCCGTCCCGACCACGACCTGCCGGAAGGGAGCACCTTCCGTTGTGTCAGCCTCCCCCCGCGCGCCGGCACGGCCCTGCTCTTCCCATCCTACGTCTTTCACGGGACGCGGCCCTTCGACGGACCGGGCGAGCGTATCGGCATTGCCTTCGACGCCTATCCCGAGCCGTGAAGCCGCGCCTGATGCCCACCCCGGCCGGCAGCGCCCACGCCGCATGGCGTTTCGTCGAGAACGGGCTATAACACGGGGCAAATCGGCCGGGCGGTGTCGCCCGATACCGCTGGCGGAGCGAGCGGGCTTCTGACCTCCATGACGGACTCGACCGACTTCAAAGCGCTCATCGGGCGTGTCGCGACCGGCGCGTCGCTCACGGTCGACGAATCGCGCGCCGCCTTCGATGCGATGATGGAAGGCGCGGTGACGCCGGCGCAGATGGGCGGCTTCCTCATGGCGCTCCGGGTGCGTGGCGAGACGGTCGACGAGATCACCGGCGGCGCGCAGGCGATGCGCACCCGCGCGCTCAGCATCGAGGCTCCCGAGGGTGCCATCGACACCTGCGGCACCGGCGGCGACGCCAAGGGCACCTTCAACATCTCGACCGCCGCAGCGCTCGTCGCTGCCGGCTGCGGCGTGCCGGTTGCCAAGCACGGCAACCGCGCGCTCTCCTCGCGCTCAGGCTCGGCCGACCTGCTCGCCGCCCTGGGCGTGACCATCGACGCCGATATGGCGCTCGTCCGCGAAGCCTTGTGGGAGGCCAAGATCGGCTTCCTCATGGCGCCCAGGCACCACGGCGCCATGCGCCACGTCGGGCCCACGCGTGTCGAGCTCGGCACGCGCACCGTCTTCAACCTGCTGGGCCCGCTCTCGAACCCGGCCGGTGCCAAGCGCCAGGTGATCGGCGTGTTCGACCCGAAGTGGACGGGTCCGATGGCCGAGGTGCTGCGCAATCTCGGCTCCGAGCGGGTCTGGGTCGTCCACGGCAGCGACGGCACCGACGAGCTCACCACCACGGGGCCGTCCGCCGTGGTGGAGCTCGACGGCGGCACAATCCGCAGCTTCGAAGTTGCGCCCGAGGACGCCGGCCTGACGCGCGCCGCTCCCGAGGACCTCAAGGGTGGCGACCCGGAGACCAACGCCGGCATCGTCCGCGCGCTGCTCGCCGGCGAACCGGGCCCGGCGCGCGATATCGTGCTGCTCAACGCCGCCGCGGCGCTCGTCGTCGCAGGCCGCGCGGGCGATCTGCGGGAAGGCGTTGGTCTGGCTGCCGAGGCGGTCGACGGCGGCAAGGCCCAGGCCGCGCTCGACCGGCTCGTCGAGATCAGCGGCCGGGGCGCGCCTGCCGAGGCCCAGGGAGCCGCCGGCGGATGAGCGACGTCCTCGCCAAGATCTGCGACGACAAGCGCCATCACGTCGCGGCCCGCAAGCGGTCCGTCTCCCAGGCGGCGCTGGCAGACCGCGCGCAGGCGGTCGAGCCGCCGCGCGGATTCGCCCAGGCGCTGAGCGCGGTCGCGGACAAAGGCCGCCCTGCGCTCATCGCCGAGCTCAAGAAGGCATCGCCGAGCAAGGGCCTGATCCGTTCCGACTTCGACCCGCCGGCGCTGGCCGCCGCCTACGCCGCCGGCGGCGCGGCCTGCCTCTCGGTGCTGACGGACAAGGATTACTTTCAGGGTGAAGACCGGTATCTCACGGAGGCTCACGCGGCGGTCTCGCTCCCCGTCCTGCGCAAGGACTTCATGCTCGACCCCTACCAGGTGGTCGAAGCGAGGGCGCTGGGCGCGGACTGCATCCTGCTCATCATGGCGGCCCTCGGCGACGACCAGGCCGTCGAGCTCGCCGCAGCGGCAGCGGAGTTCGGCATGGACACGCTGGTTGAGGTCCATGACGAGCCTGAGCTCTGGCGGGCGCTCCCGCTCAACGCCTCGTTGCTCGGCATCAACAATCGCAACCTGAAGACCCTGGAGGTCGATCTCGCGACCACCGAGCGCCTCGCGCCGCTCGCGGCCGACGGGCCGCCGATCGTCTGCGAGAGCGGCCTGCACGGCCCAGGCGACATCGCGCGCATGACGGCGCTCGGCGTGCGGCGCTTCCTGGTCGGCGAATCCCTGATGCGTCAGACGGACGTCGCGGCGGCCACGGCGGCGCTGCTCGCCCCTGTACCCGCCGAGACGCCTGCCACCCAGGCAGCGGAGGGCTGAGCCATGGCGCGTCTCACCCACATCGACGCCGAGGGCAAGGCGCGCATGGTGGACGTGACCGAGAAGGAGGTGACCGAGCGCCGGGCGACCGCGCGGGCGCGGGTGTTGATGAAGCCCGAGACCGTGCGCCTGATTACCGAAGGCGGCGTCGCCAAGGGCGATGTGCTCGGCGTGGCCCGCCTCGCCGGCATCATGGCTGCCAAGCGGACCGCCGACCTGATCCCGCTCTGCCATCCGCTTTCACTCAGCGCCGTCGACGTGACCCTCGCCTGCGACGAGGCGGCGGGCGCCGTCGACATCGAGGCAAGCTGCCGCATCACCGCGCGCACGGGGGTCGAGATGGAAGCGCTGACCGCCGCCAGCGTCGCCGCGCTCACCGTCTACGACATGTGCAAGGCCGCGGATCGCGGCATGCGCATCACCGACGTGCGGCTCACCCACAAGGCAGGCGGCCGGTCTGGCGAGTTCAAGGCGCCCTGACCCATGATTCCGGTTGCCGAGGCGGTCGCCCGCATCGCCGCCGCCTTCTCGCCGCTGCCGGCGGAGACCGTGCCGCTGGCCGCAGCCCACGGCCGCGTGCTGGCGGCGGATGTCGTCGCCCGAATCACGCAGCCGCCCTTCGCCGTCTCCGCGATGGATGGCTACGCGGCGCGCGCCGCCGATGTCTCCGACCCGCCCACCACGCTGCGCCAGATCGGCAGCGTGCCGGCCGGTGCGCGCTTCCAAGGCACCGTTGGTCCCGGAGAGACGGTGCGCATCTTCACCGGCGCCCCGGTGCCGGACGGTGCCGACACCATCGTGATTCAGGAGAACACGGACGCCGATGGCGATGCGATCACCGTGCGCGCAGGCGCGCCGGCGGGCCGCTACATCCGCCCGGCGGGGCTCGACTTCCGCGCGGGCGAGGTGGGCGTCCCGGCCGGGCGGCGGCTGGATGCGCGCGCCATCGGCCTCGCCGCCGCCATGAACCAGCCGTGGCTCACCGTTCGCCGCAAGCCGCGCATCGCCCTGCTGGCCACCGGCGACGAGATCGTCATGCCGGGCGAGCCGCTGGGCGCCAACCAGATCGTGAGTTCCAACACGCATGCGCTACGCGCCGTGGTGGAGGGCTGCGGCGGCGAGGCCATCGACCTCGGCATCGCCCGCGACGATGAGGACTCCCTCGTGCGCCTTGCCGCTGGTGCGCGCGGCGCCGACCTCTTGATCACCACCGGCGGCGCCTCGGTGGGCGAGCACGACCTGATCCGCGACGCCCTCAAGGACGAAGGGCTCGCCCTCGACTTCTGGAAGATCGCCATGCGGCCCGGCAAGCCGCTGATGTTCGGTACCGTCGGCGGCACCCGCCTGCTCGGCTTGCCCGGCAACCCGGTCTCGTCCCTCGTCTGCGCGCTGATCTTCCTGAGACCGGCGATGGCACGGATGCTCGGCACCGACGATGGCACCCAGCCGATCGTGCAGCGAGCGTGCCTTGGCGCCGACGTCGGGGAGAACGACGAGCGCGAAGACTATCTCCGCGCGACGCTGACGCGCGACGAGAGCGGCACGCTGATCGCCACGCCGTTCGCGAAGCAGGACAGCTCGATGCTCTCGCTGCTGGTGAAGGCGCAGTGCCTCGTCGTCCGGCCGCCCCACGCGCCGGCAGCCGAGCGCGGCACGGCGGTGGACGTCATCCCCCTCGAAGGCGGGCCACCGGCCCTTTAGCTACCCTACCCGCCGAGCGGCGCCCTTGGAATAAGCCCGCCGATGCCGGCGATCCCGACCGCCCCGCTGCCCCGCAACAGGCGTGCACGAGCGCCGTCGATGCCGCCCAAGGCATAGACCGGGAGCGGGCTCGCCTGCGCTAGCGCCGCGAAGCGGTGGAGGCCGAGGGCGCGGGCGTCCGGGTGGCTCGCTGTGGTGAAGATCGGGGCGAGCAGCGCCGCGTCCGCGCCGCAAGCCGCAGCCGTGCGCAACGCCGCGGGGGAATGGACGGCTGCGGTGACCAGCCAGTCCCGCTGCCAGCGCACCGCACCCGCTCGGCGAATGGCGCGCTCCGGCAGGTGCACCCCTGCCGCGCCGACGCGCCGCGCAAGCACCGGGTCTTCCCCCACCAACAGGATCAGTCCGCGCCGGCGTGCGATGGCGGCAAGTTGGCGGGCGAGCGCCGCGCGCTCCGGCACGCCGTAGTGGCGCAGGATGATGGCGCTTCCCGCAGGCAACGCGCGGGCCGCCGGGAGCGGATCGGCGAGCCGCGCCTCGTCGGTCATCAGGATGAGCGCCGGCAACGGGCTCCCCGCCGCCTGTTTGAGACCGACTGCCGCCTCTGCTAGCGTTCCCATCGCTCGCTCGACTCAGGCTCCCATGGCGCACGCATCTCCCGCTCCTGCCGCGGACGGCACATCGACCGTCGATGTTGCGGCCAATCTGGCTACCGTCACCGCCGACGTCCAGGACGCGGCACGGGCCGCCGGGCGTGACGCGGGCGAGATTACGCTGATCGCAGTTTCCAAGGGACACCCCTCAAGCCGAATCCTGCCCGCGCTCGCCGCCGGCCACACCACCTTTGGCGAGAACAGGGTGCAGGAGGCGAGCCGGAAGTGGCAGGCGCTCCGCGCCGAATGGCCAAGTGCGGTGCTTCACTACATCGGCGCGCTACAGACCAACAAGGCGCGGGAGGCGGTGGCGGTCGCCGATGCCATCCACGCGATAGACCGGCCGAAGCTCGCTGCGGCGCTCGCCCGCGAGATGGATCGCCAGGGGGAGCGGCCGGACTGCTTCATTCAGGTCAACACCGGCGCCGAGCCGCAGAAGGCTGGCGTGCTGCCGGATGCCCTCGACGCGCTGCTCGCGCAGTGCCGGGACGACCTGATGCTGCCCGTGGTCGGGCTCATGTGCATCCCGCCTGCCGCCGAGGACCCTGCCCCCCACTTCACGCTGCTGCGGGAACTCGCCGCGCGCCACGGCCTCCGCAAGCTCAGCATGGGCATGTCGGCCGATTACCGCACCGCCGTCGCGCTCGGCGCCACCCACGTCCGCATCGGCACCGCGATCTTCGGCGCCCGGCCCGCGCCTTAGCTTGAACTGCGATGCGCCCGGCTAGCAGGGAAGCCTGGGAGACGAGGAGCCGAGAGGCGACAGGCCGCGACTGCGGCCCGCCGCTCCTGCGGCGCCCTCGCGGAAGCGCCGGCCGCAGGCCGGCTGCCGTGAGCGAAAAAGTGCTAGAGAGTTTCCGCGTAGAGCGGAAACTCTCTAGAAGTGCACGTCTTCGCGCTCGGTGGCTTCTTCGAATCCGAAATAGGCGCGCTCCAGCTCCTCGTCGGTGAGCTCGTCGCTGCGGCCCGTGAGCTCGATCTGCCCGCTGCGCAGCACGTAGACTCGGTCGGCGTTCTCCAGCGCGCGGTGGGTGCTCTGCTCCACCACCAGCAGCGTGTTTCCGGCCTCGCGCAGGGATTGGAGGATCTCGTAGACCTTGTCGACGATCAGCGGTCCGAGGCCGAGGGAAGGCTCGTCCACCAGGATGATCTTGGGCGCCGTCATCAGCGCGCGCCCAATCACGAGCTGCTGCTGCTCCCCGCCCGAGAGCTTGCCGCCCGGCGTCGACAGGCGATCACGCATGAAGGGGAAGTAGTCGAGCACGCGCTCGAAGTCCTGCTCGATCTGCTTCTTGTCGGAGCGCATGTCGGTGCCGAGGCGGATGTTCTCCTCCACCGTGAGCCGGGTGAAGACGTGGCGGCCTTCGGGCACGAAGGAGACGCCGAGGCGGGCGATGTTCTCCGGCCCCTTGCCCACGATTACCTCGTCGTTGAGGCGCACGGTGCCCTCGGTGGGGGTCAGCGCGCCGGCGATGGTCATGAGCGTGGTCGACTTGCCGGCGCCATTGGGCCCCACCAGGGTCACGATCTCGCCCTCGTCCACGGTCAGGCTGACGCCACGCACCGCCGGAATGCGGCCGTAGCTCACGCTGATGTTGTCGACCTCAAGCATCGCCCTGCTCCGAGCGCGAGCCAAGATAGGCGCGGATCACTTCGGGATTGGCCTGAATCTCCTGCGGCGTCCCTTCGCCGATGGTCCGTCCGCTGTCGATCACGTGGATGCGGTCGCAGACGCCCATGATCACGCGCATGTTGTGCTCGATCAACAGCACGCCGCAGCCGAAATCGCCGGGAATGCGCGAGATCAACGCCATGAGATCGTCGCACTCGGCATCGCTCATGCCGGCGGCGGGCTCGTCCAGCAGGACGAAGTGCGGCGCCATCGCGAGCGCGCGGCCGATGCCGACCCGGCGCTCGTCGCCGTAGGGCAAGGTATCCGCGTGATCGTAAGCCTTATCCGTGAAGTTCATCCACTCCAGGATGGCACGCGCCCTCCGCGACGCCTCGCGCCGGCTGAGGCCGGTGCCGACCGCAGCAGCCTCCAGGTTCTCGATCACCAGCATGTCCGGATAGAGCCGCACCGCCTGGAAGGTCCGTGCGAGCCCGCGGCGGCCGATCCGGTGCGGCGGCATGCCGGTAACGTCGACGCCGGCGAGCACGACCCTGCCGTGCGTCGGTTTCTGGAAGCCGGTCAGCACGTTGACGAGGGTGGTCTTGCCGGCGCCGTTGGGCCCGATCAGCCCGAATATCTCGTGCCGGCCCATCGACACCGTGACTTCGTCGACGGCCGCCAGGCCCTCGAAGTTGACCGAGATGTCGTGGGCCTCCAGCCGCTCCTCCATGTCGCCGCCGGCGGCCACGATCGCAGGCGCTGCCGCCGCCGGTGCCACCGCAGCCTGGCGGGCGAAGGGCCATGCGATTTCCCGCCCCTTCGCGATGCCGCGCGGGCGGAGGATGAGGATGGTCAGCATCAGAAGCGCGATGACGAGCTGGCTCAGCCCGTACTGCTCGATGACGACCTCGATCTGGCGCAGCACTTCCTGCAGGGCCGAGACCACGATCACGCCGACCACTGCACCCGTCAGGCTGCGCTGACCGCCGATCATCAGCATGGCGAGCGCAATGAAGGTGGGCCCCAGCCAGAAGCCGCGCACCACGATGGAGCCCACGTAGTGGGCCTGCAGCACCCCGCCCAGCCCCATGAAGAAGCCGCTCAGCACGAAGGCGATGAGCCGCTGGGTGGGCACGTTGATGCCGACGGCGCGCGCCGCCGCCTCGTTCTCGCGCGAGGCGCGGAGCGCGAGGCCGAAGCGGGACTTCTGATAGATTGTGGCGACCAGCAGTGCCACTCCGGCCCAGGCGAGCGCCACCCAGAAGTTGACGTAGATGGGAATGCCCACCAGCGTGCTCGCGCCGAAGGTCCAGGAATCCCAGTTGGAGTAGAGCGTGTAGAAGATCATCAGCACCGCGAAGGTGCCGATGCTCGCGGCGATGCCGCTTAATCGCATCAATGGGATACCGACGACGAGGGCGACGAGCGCAGCCAGCAGCGATGAGATGATCGCCGACGGCAGCAGCGGCAGCGTGTTCTCGGCGAGGAAGGCCGGGAGGTCGAGAGCGAAGCTCTTCTTGAACGGCGACATGGTGAACCAGGCGACGGCATAGGCGCCGATCAGCGCGAAAGCCATGTGGCCGAAGGCCAGCACGCCGGAGTTGCCGATGAAGATGTAGAGGCCGATCACCATGACGGTGTTGATGAGCGCGACCGTGAGCGTGCGCTCGATGACCTTGTCGCCGCTCCCCCAAATGATCAGGGAGAGCACAAGGAGGCCCAAGCCGAGAGTCCCGGGCTCCCACAGGTAACGACCAACAGCAGCGGGGCGGATTTCACGAAGCACGGTCAGATCCGTTCCTCGACCGCCTTCACCTTGACGATGCCGCCGGGCCTGAGCAGGAGGATGACCAGGATGAGGCCGTAGACCCAGGCATCCCGGTTGAGCCGCATCTCGAGCGGCAGCACGATCTGGAAGAAGACACTGGCGACGCCGACCACGAAGCCGCCCACCACCGCGCCTGTCAGGCTGCCCATGCCGCCGACGACGGTGCCCACGAACGCGGCGAGCACCAGCGGCACACCCATGTCGAACTTGAGCACGCCGTTCTGCACGACGAAGAGCAGCGAAACCACCGCCGCGAGCAGGCCCGAGATCGCGAAGGCCGCGGCGATCACCCGGTTGGCGCGCACGCCGAGGAAACGCGCCATCATGAAGTCTTCGGATGCCGCCCGCATCTGGCGCCCGATCGCCGTGCGCTTGAGGAACGCGACGAGCAGCAGCAGCAGCGCCGCGGTCGCGGCAATCATCACGATCTGCAGGCGCGGCAGGCGAATGTCGCCGAGCAGGAAGGGATCGGTTAGCACCGGCCAAAGGTCCACACCCTTGGGCCGGCCCTCATAGATGAGCAGCACCAGATTCTGGAGAAAGAAGCTGAGCGCGAAGGAGGCGATCAGCAGCACCGAGGGGTCGGCATCGCGGAGCGGCCTGAACGCCAGCCGCTCGCAGGCGACGGCGAAGATGATGACGATGAGAATGATCGCCGCCACCACCGCCGCCGGGTGCCAGGCGCCGATGAAGAGCTGCGGCGCCACGGCGGCGGACGGCACGATCAGGGCGTAGGCGCCAATCATGATCAAGTCGCCGTGGGCGAAGTTGATCAGGCGCATGATGCCGAAGATCAGCCCGATGCCGAGGGAGGTGAGCGCGAACAGGCTCCCCAGGCTCAGAGCGTCGATGATGTTCTGAACGACCGCTTGCACCGAAGAAGGCCCCTCGAACGGCTGGCGGCGTCAGGCGGCGGCCGTCGGCCGCGGCGCCGCGACCGGGAAAACGGCGGCGGCCCGCGAGACTGGTTTTCGCGGACCGCCCACCGGGTCTTTGCCTACTTGAAGATTAGCTGAAGCGGCGGCGGCTCCGGCAGCTGAATCAGGTCGACGAAATAGCCCTTGCCGTCCTTGATCCCGATGATCGCCTGGGGCCGCTCGAGGTTGATGTGCAGGTCCTCGGTAAACGTGGTGGGACCCACCAGCAGCGGCTCCTTGTCGAACTTGTTGAGCTCGGCCAGCACCGCGTCGCTGTCGATGGTGCCCGCCCGATCGATGGCGATGGCGAGCGCCTGGATGATGCTGTAGCCCGAGAGTGCGAACGAGCAGCACACGCGCTCGCCGTGCACTTCCTCGTAGCGGTCGAAGAACTCGTTGACCCGGGGCCGGGGATCGTCGCCGAACACCGAGCCGTAAGTGCCGGTGTAATGGTCGTTGAGGTTGCCGATGGCCTCGGTCCAGTAGTCGCCGTCCATCGAATCGCCGCCCGAAATCGGCGTATCGATACCGGCCGCCCTGATCTGGCGGATCGCGGCGTTCGCGCCGGCACCGTAGGAGCAGACGTGGAGCAGGTCAGGCTCGCCCTTCTCCTCCGCCACCTGCTTGAAGCGCGTAATCTGCGAGGCGATGGACGCATCGTCCTGCTTGAAGGTGTCCTCGCCCAGCATGACGCCGCCCAGCTTCTCGAAGCGTGTCTTGAAGCCGGCGCAGATCGCCTTGTCGTACTCGATCGAGGTATCGAGCAGGCTGTAGGCGGTCTTCCAGCCCTTGTTGTTCCACGCCCACTCCGCAATCACGGCACCGCTTGTGAGCGACGAGTTGGACATGGTGAAGGCGTAGGGTCCGATGCCCTGCACGCCCATCTTCGCGTCGGAGGCGCAGAGCGAGATGACCACCATCTCGTTGCTGTTCGCCACCGTCGCGGCGGCAGCACCCATGTCGTAGTCGCACGAGACGATCATGAAGTTGGCGCCGTCGGCGATCACCTCCTGCCCGGCCCGCGCACCCTCGGCCGCCTCCGACTTGGTGTCGGACTGGGTGAAGCTGAAATTGCGGCCGCCGAGCACGCCGCCGGCTTCGTTGATGTCGTTGATCGCCATCTTCGCCGAGCGCGACGGCGGGCCGTCGTACTGGTTCATCCAGCCGCTGAGCGCGATGGCGAAGCCGATGACGATATCGTCGTCGGCAGCCTGGCTCGGCGTGGCAACGCCGAGTGATAGGGCAAGCGCGGCAGCGCCCGCCAGCAACGTCATTTTCCGCATCGTGATTCCCTCCCTGTACGGCCGGACGTTGGTCTTCTACAGCGCCGTCATCCGACGGCGCCGCGATATCCGTTGGCAACTCTAGGCGGAATGTGCGGCGGGAGTCTACCGAGCCACCCGGCGCGGCGGTGCTAGAACTGCACGCGCTTGGTAAGCCCGCCGTCGACGATCAGGTTGGCGCCAGTGGTGAAGCTCGACACCGGGCTCGCGAGGAACGCCACCGCATCGGCGACCTCCTCGGGCGTGCCCATCCGGCCGGTGGGATTGAGCCCGAGTGCAAATTTGTAGCGCTCCGGGTCCTCCCGCTTGCGTTGGCCCCAAACGCCGTCCTCAAAATAGATCGTGCCCGGCGAGACGCAGTTCACGCGGATGCCGCGCTCGGCCAGCACGGTGGCCAGATTGGAGGTGTAGTTGATCAGCGCGGCCTTGATCGAGTTATAGGGCCTGACCCCGCCGAAGCTCTCGACGCCCGCCGTGCTCGAAACGGTGACGATCGCCGCAGCCTCCGACTCCTCCAGGTGCGGCATGGCTGCCTCGACGGTGCGCACGGTGCCGAGCATGTCGACCTCGAGCGCGGCCCGCCAGGAGTCTTCGTCCGGAGCGCCGGCGATCGCGCTCACGTTGGCCACCACGATATCGATGCCGCCGAGCTGCCCCGCCATTGCCGCGGTCCATTGCCGCACGGCATCGCCGTCCGCGACGTCGCAGGCGGTGCCGATAACATTGAGACCCTCCCCCGCGAACGCTGCCAGCACCGCGTCGAGCTTGGCGCTGCCGCGGGCGCAGATGCCGACCCCGCAGCCCTCCAGCGCGAGCCTGCGCGCGATCGCGTGGCCGATCCCCCGCGTGCCGCCGGTGACGATCGCCTTCCTGCCGTCGAGCTTGAGGTCCATGTCCTCGACCCTGCGTTTGTCCGGTTTGGAGTGTCGGACGCCTACAAGCGCTTGTCCAGCCGACGCGGGCCGCGCCTGCCCCTAACGCCTTTCGCAGCGCGTTTGCCAGCGCGCCCGCATGGCCCGGCGGCTGGGGAGAAAATATAAGCATCAAAGGGCCTTGATCGCCGGTGCGACTCGACTATATTGCATCGCAACATGATGTTGCATCGCAACATGGCAAGGCGTCATAGAGCGGTGCGCATCGTCAGGAACAACCGCAAAACGAAAGGGTGAACGCGATGACCACCAAGACCGACGCCGCGAGCAAGGCCGCTGCCAACGCCAAGACCGCCTGGAACGGCGCATTCTCCTTCGACACCATGGCCGATGAGGGCCGTGCGAGCCTCGACAGCTTCGTTCAGGCCTCGACCATCGCGGCCAAGGGCTACGGCGCCATCGGCAGCGCCTGGTTCGACTTCGCCAAGGAGGCGATGGCCGCCCAGACTGACACTGCCGAGGCGCTGATGGGTGCGCGCAGCTGGGCCGAGCTCACCGAGGCCCAGACCGGGGCCGCGAAGGGCGCGTTCGAGCGCACGATGGCTGCGGGCAACCGCATTGCCGACGTGACGGTCAAGTCCACCGGCGACGCGATGGAGCCGATCCGCGCGCGTGCCGAGGACCTGGTCGAGCGCTACGGCAAGCCCGCCGCCTAACGGCGCCCGACTCACACGTACGGAGGGCCTGGGACCGCACGGTTCCGGGCCCTTCGCTTATGGGACCGGCGCCGGATTGATGAGGGCACCGTCGGGCGCCGCCGCATCGATAACGCAGCGCTCTTCCACTACCGCGACGCGGCCTTGGGCGATCAGGCGCACGGCGAGCGGCAGGCAGCGATGCTCCTCGCGTAGCACGCGGGCCGCAAGCGTCTCAGCCGTGTCGTCCGGCAAGACCGGTACCGCCGCCTGGACGATGATCGGGCCGCTGTCCACCTCGGACCGCACGAAGTGGACCGTGCATCCAGCAAATCGAACCCCCGCCTCGATGGCCCTGGCGTGGGTGTCGAGCCCCTTGAACGCCGGCAGCAGGGAGGGGTGGATGTTGATGAGCCGATCGCGCCAGCGCTTGACGAACTCCGCCGTGAGCACGCGCATGAAGCCGGCGAGACAGACCAACTCGACACCGCTCTCCTCAAGCGCCTCGGTGAGCGCCTGCTCGAAGGCCGCGCGGGAGTCATACCGTTCGTGGTCGATCACGCGATGGGACAGGCCCGCACGCTTGGCGCGCGTGAGGCCGAAGGCGTCGGCCCGGTTGGAGAGAACCAGCACGATCTCGCTCTCGGCCGCCGGGCGGGCGCAGTCGTCGATCAGGGCCTGAAGATTGGTCCCGCTGCCCGAGATCAGGACGCCCACTTTCAGCCGCGCCATGTGGTCCCCCGCCGTCTTCCGGCCGCTGCCGGTCGCTTGGCTGCGGTCGCCATGATAGCCTGCTGTACGGGTTTCAGCCGCCGCCGGCCGCAGCCCGTTCGACCGCATTGCAAGGCCAGACCCATGGGTGGCTCGCCTCGCCTCGCCAGCACCGCACGGCGCATCGTGTTCGTCTGCGCGCTGGTGCTGCTCCTCGCCTGCGGCGCGGCGCGGGCGGACTCCGTGTTCACCGTGGCACGCGTTCCCATCGACGCCGAAGCCGCATCGGCTGCGGAAGCGCGGGAGCTTGCCATCGCCGCCGGCCAGCGCGCCGCATTGGACACCCTCTTGCGTCGGCTCACCGTCGTGGGAACGGACCTGCCCCCACCGCCCGACAACATTATTGCAACGATGGTGGCAGGCTTCGCCATCGACCGCGAGCTGGTCTCGACCACCCGCTACCGCGCGTCCTTGACGGTGGATTTCGACCCGACCGAGGTGCGCCGCCTGCTGCGCGTGAGCGGCGTCCCATATGCCGAGACCGTGAGCAAGCCGGTGTTGGTGGTGGCGGTTCAGCGCGATCCCGGTGGCATCCTCTTGTGGGAGGACGGCAATGGGTGGCGCCGGGCGTGGGAGGAGCGCCCCCCGCATGGCGGCTTGGTGCCGATCCTCCTGCCGCTCGGCGATGTCATCGATCTCAGCACGGTGGATGCCGCGCGGGCGTTGGCATCGGATACGAACGCCCTCACCGCGCTCGCCGCGCTCTACGGCACGACCGAGATTGCGGTCGCCGTCGCCGGCCTTTCCGGCTCCGCTGCCGTGGCAAAACCGTCCGCGCCCGCTGCGGAGAGCGACGACGGCGATGCGCCGGCCGCCAGCCGGGCCCTCACGCTCTCGCTGCGCCGGATCGCCGTCGACGGGAGCCGGGCCATCCAGAAAACGCTGATCGGCCGCGAGGGGGAGAGCGAGCAGGCGCTGCTCAAGCGCGGCACCGATAGGATCGTCACCCTGCTGGAGGACGACTGGAAGGCCGCCAACCTGATCCGCTACGACGAGCAGCGCGCGCTCCGGACGAGGGTGCCGATCGCGAGCCTCGGCGAATGGGTGTCGATCCAGCGGCGCCTCGCGGCGCTCGGCATGGTCGCGTCGGTCGAGATCGACTCCCTCTCGCTCAGCGAGGGGTGGCTCACGCTCCACTATCACGGCACGGAAGACCAGCTCCGCCTCGCCCTCGGCCAGGACGACCTCGATCTCGCACCCGAGGAAGACGGGTGGTGGCTGCGGCCTCGCGCCACGCCCCCAGAGCCGGAGGCAACCGACACGCCCGTTCCGGATGAGGGCGAGTGAGGCACTGATGGCGGCCAACGCGTACCTCGGGCGGCAGCGCACCTTGGACTGGGGCGTCCGCCCGGCGCTTGGGCGGGAAGATTTTCTGGTCGCGCCTTGCAACGAGGCGGCGGTGGCCTGGCTCGACCGCTGGCCGGACTGGCCGGCGCCGGCGCTGGTGATTCACGGCCCACCAGGCTCGGGCAAGAGCCACCTCGCCGAGGTGTGGCGCCGGCGATGCGGCGCCGAGATCGTCCCGGCGACGCATCTCTCCGGGGTTCCGCCCGACGCCGGCGAAGCGCCGGCGCTGGTCATCGACGGGCTGGATGGGCCGATCGACGAGCGCGCCCTCCTGCACACATACAACGCCATGACCGAGCGGGGCGGCCACCTGTTGCTCACTGCCCTGGCCCCGCCAGCGCGCTGGCCGCTCGCGCTCCCCGATCTCGCCTCCCGGCTCAGGCTCGCGCCGGCGGTGACGCTCGGTCTGCCGGACGATACCCTGCTCGCAGCCCTCATGCTCAAGCTGTTTGCCGACCGGCAGATCACGGTGGCGCCGGAGGTGCCGGCCTATGTCGTACCGCGCATCGAGCGCACGTTCGAGGCCGTGGCCCGCCTGGTCGAACGCCTGGATCGCGCGGCGCTCGCCGAGGGCCGGGCCGTCACCGTGCCGCTCGTGCGCGCGGTCCTCGCGCTGGACGAAGGCGAAGACGGCGCGCGGCCGCGCGCCTGACGCGCAGGACCGCCCCAGCCCGCACGATTTTGTCACGTCGCGGCAATGACCGTATTGTAAGAAGCCGCGAATCAAACCAAATAGAGGGGACGCGGGAGCAGCCGAATGGCCAAGGCCAAGCGGGCCGCCGAGGCGCAAAGCTTCGCGCCGGCCGACAAGTTCATCAACCGTGAGCTGAGCTGGCTCGCCTTCAACGAGCGGGTGATGGAAGAGGCCGAGAACCTCGATCATCCCGTGCTTGAGCGCTTGCGCTTCCTGTCGATTTCGGGTTCGAACCTCGATGAGTTCTACATGGTCCGCGTCGCCGGCCTGCACGGCCAGGTCGAGGCGGGCATCCTCGAATCGTCCCAGGACGGTCTGAGCCCCATTGCACAAATCCGCGCCGTCAACGAGCGCGCCAACGCGCTGATGGCCCAGCAGCAGGAGCGCTGGCTCGAACTCCGGGCGGAGCTGGCCGATGCGGGCATCGCAATCCTCTCGGCCGACCGACTCAGGGAGGACGAACGGCGCTGGCTCGACGGCTACTTCATCGACCGCCTCTTCCCGGTGCTGACCCCCCTCGCCATTGATCCGGCCCATCCGTTCCCGTTCATTCCGAATCTGGGCTTCAGTCTGGCGCTGGAGCTGGTCGAGAAGGGCACCCGGCGCCTGCTCCCTTCGCTCGTGCGCGTCCCGAGCCAGGTGGAGCGCTTCATCCGCCTGCCCGAAGGCGAGCGAGGCGAAATCCGCTTCATCGCGCTGGAGGACGTGGTGGAGCTCTACCTCGATCGGCTGTTCCCCGGCTTCGCCCCGAATGCGGTGGGGCGCTTCCGGGTGGTCCGCGACAGCGACATCGAGCTGGAGGAGGAGGCCGAGGACCTGGTGCGCTCGTTCGAAAGCGCGCTCAAGCGGCGCCGGCGCGGCAGCGTCATCCGGCTCGAGGTGGACTCCACCATGCCTTTGAGCATGCTGGACTTCCTCGCCGACCAGCTTCACGTCGACCGGCGCGACGTGGTCAAGGTCGAAGGGATTCTGGGGCTTGCGGACACGGCCATGCTCATCAAGTGCGGCAGGGCCAATCTCGAATTCCCGCCCTACCTCGCGCGCTTCCCCGAGCGCATCCGGGACTTTGGCGGCGACTGCTTTGCCGCCATCAAGGCCAAAGACATCGTCGTCCACCACCCCTACGAGAGCTTCGACGTGGTCGTCCAGTTCCTGCGCCAGGCGGCGCGGGACCCGGACGTGATCGCGATCAAGCAGACCCTCTATCGCACCAGCAACGATTCCCCCATCGTCAACGCGCTGATCGAGGCGGCGGAGGCGGGCAAGTCGGTCACCGCCCTGGTCGAGCTCAAGGCCAGGTTCGACGAAGCGGCGAACATCCGCTGGGCACGAGACCTGGAGCGCGCCGGCGCCCAGGTGGTCTACGGCTTCATGGACCTCAAGACCCACGCCAAGGCATCGCTGGTGGCGCGGCGCGAGGCCGACGGCCTGCGCAGCTACGTGCACTACGGCACTGGCAACTATCACCCGATCACCGCCGCGATCTACACCGACCTATCGTTCTTCACCTGCGATCCGGCGCTCTGCCGTGACGCGGCGCTGCTCTTCAACTACCTGACCGGAGGGGCGGCGCCCGAGCGCTACGAGAAGATCGCTGTCGCGCCGCTCGGCATGCGGCCCGCCATCGATGAGCTGATCGAGGCGGAGATCGCCCATGCCCTCGCCGGCCGGCCGGCGGCGATCTGGTTGAAGCTCAACTCCCTGGTCGACCCCGACGTGATCGAGGCGCTCTATGCCGCCGCTGCCGCAGGCGTTTCCATCGATATGGTGGTGCGCGGCATCTGCTGCCTGAGGCCGGGCGTGCCGGGCCTCTCGGAGAACATCCGCGTGAAGAGCATCGTCGGGCGCTTCCTCGAGCACTCTCGCATCATGTGCTTCGGCGCGGGTCACGGCCTGCCCTCGCCCCAGGCCAAGGTGTACATCTCGTCCGCCGACTGGATGGGACGCAATCTGGACCGACGGGTCGAAATGATGGTGCCGATCGAGAACCCGACGGTGCACGAGCAGATTCTCGACCAGATCATGACCGCAAACTTCAGGGACAACGAACAAAGCTGGACGTTGGACGCTGACGGCGGCTTCTCGCGCGTGGACCCCGGCGCCGAGCATTTCAACGCCCACCGCTTCTTCATGACCAACCCGTCGCTCTCCGGGCGCGGCACGGCCCGGCGCGAGCCGCGGCTTGCCGTCGCAGGCGACGACGGTGGCGAACCGCACGACGGGTGACGGAGCAACTTGCGGAGACCCGCCTCGTGGCCGACGCGGCAACGCTTCCGGTCGGAGACGAGCGTTTCCACGCCGCGGCTGAGGCGGACGCGCCTTACGGCGTGCTCGATGTCGGTTCCAACTCGATCCGCCTCGTGGTGTTCGAGGGGCTTACGCGGGCGCCAGCGCCGGTCTTCAACGAGCGCGAGCTGTGCGGCCTCGGCGCGAACCTGGCCGAGACCGGGACGCTCGCGCCGGACGCGGTGGAGCCCGCGCTCGATGCGTTGCGCCGCTTCGCCGCCGCAGCGGAGGCGCTTGGCGTCGGCCCGCTCGACGCGGTGACGACGGCAGCGGTCCGTGATGCCAGCGACGGCGAACGATTTCGCAAGGCGGTTGCCCGCGAGACCGGCTTCTCGCTCCGCGTCCTCTCGGGCGAGGAGGAGGCCCGCTACGCCGCACTCGGCGTGGTCTCGGCCTTCCCCGGCGCGAGCGGGCTGATGGCGGACCTGGGCGGCGGCAGCCTTGAGCTGGTCCGCCTGGAACACGGGCGGCTCGCCGAGCACGCGACGCTGCCTCTCGGCGTGCTCCGCCTCGGCAGCCTGCCGTCAAGCCGCCGCACCGCGCTCGCGGCCGAGCGCATAAAGGCGCTGCGCTGGCTCGATCGGGTGCGTGGCGAGCCGGTCTATCTCGTGGGCGGCGCGTGGCGGGCGCTGGCCCGGCTCCGCATGGCGTCCGAGCGGCACCCAATCCCGGTCGTCCATCACTACCGCATGAAGCCGGCCGAGGCGCGCGAGGCCACCAAGGAGCTCGCTGCCGTCGATCCCGCGACGCTGCGTCCCGGACCGGAGGGAATGTTGCCCAGGCGGCTCGCGACCGTGCCGAGTGGCGCGTCTGCGCTCAAGGCGTTGCTGAAGGTCGCCGCACCGGGCGAGGTCCTGTTCTCCGCCTTCGGTCTTCGCGAGGGCCTGCTCTTCGACAGGTTGCCCGCAGCGGTACGGACGCAGGATCCCCTGCACGATGCCTGCCGTTCGATCGCCCGGCGGGACGGCCGCTCGCTGGTCTATGCCGAGGCGCTCGCCTCCTGGTTGGGGCGCTCGACGCTGCCTGCGCTCGCCCGGCATCGGGAGATGCTGCCTGCGGCGGCGTTCCTCTCCGAGATCGCCTGGCGCCAGCATCCCGACCTGCGCGCAGCCGATGCGTTCACGCGCATCTCGCGCGCCCCCTTCGTCGGTATCGATCATGCGGGCCGCGTGTTTTTGGCGCTCGCGGTGGCCACCCGCTACAAGTCGCGCCTTCCGGTCGCGGCCAGTCGCACGGTGAACCGGTTGTTGCCCCCGGAGGCGCGCGCCGAGGCCCGGGCGCTCGGGCTCGCGCTCAGGTTGGCGGAGCGGCTCTCCATCGGGGAGCCGGCGGTGCTCGAAGGCTCCCAGATCGCGGCCGGGGACGGCCAACTGGTGCTGCGGCTCGCGCCAGAGCACCGGCCGCTCGCGTCGGGCAAGGCGCGCACGGCGGCGGACGCGCTCGCGCGGGCGCTCAAGTACGCGGTCACCTTCGAGGTGAATCCCTGACCCGCGGGACGGACAGCGCAAGAATTGTGGCGGGATTCACCGGGATTAAGTGGGACAAACGGGATTCGCCGGGATTAACTGGGATCAAGCGGGATAAGTGGGATTCGCCGAGATCAAGTGGGATAGGCGGGATTCCCGGCGGCAACTTCGCGTCCGCAGAGCACCCCGTCTTCCCGCACCCAGCTGTCGCGGTCCGCTCGCTCCTCATGGCGTAACGGTGGCACACCCGTCCTGCGCTTTGCACCGCACCATGGTTCGGGCTGTCGAGGAGGTTACAACGCCGTCAACTGCGGTGGCCTTGCGCGCGCACTCGCGTTATGAGGGACTTCACGGCTGGCGCGTATGCGGGCGTGGCGGAAGCGGTAGACGCGCGGGTCTCAAAAACCCGTTCCTTCGGGAGTGTGAGTTCGAGTCTCACCGCCCGCACCAGCCGGTTTAGCAATCCAGGGTGTTGCCGCGCTCCCAGTCGGAGATCGTGCCGGCGTACTCGTTCCACTCGCGCATCTTGAGCTTGACGTAGCTCTTGACGAAGCTCTCGCCGAAGCCCGCGCGCACCACCTTGTCCTTCTCGAACAGCCTGAGCGCGTCGAGCAGGTTGAGCGGCAGCTTGCGCGCGCCGCGCAGCTTGTGGCCCTCCGCATAGAGGTTGAGGTCGGTGCGCTTGCCGGGGTCGAGTTGGTTCTCCATGCCGTCGAGCCCGGCGACCACGACGCCCGCCTGCAGCAGGTAGGGGTTCGACGCACCGTCCATCAGCCGCAGCTCGAAGCGCCCGGCATCCGGGATGCGCACCATGGTCGAGCGGTTGTTGCCGCCGTAGGCCACTTGGTTGGGCGACCACGTGGCGCCCGAGAGCGTGACCGGCGCGTTGATCCGCTTGTAGCTGTTCACGGTCGGGTTCCAGAGCGCGCAGAGCGCAGGCGCGCGCTGCATGATGCCGCCGAGGAACTGATAGCCGAGCTTGGAGATGCCGAGCTCGCCCTTGGCATCGTGGAACAGGTTCTTCTTGCCCGCGTTGTTCCAGACCGAGACGTGGGCGTGGCAGCCGTTGCCGGTGAGGTTGGAGAAAGGCTTCGGCATGAAGGTCGCGCGCAGCCCGTGCTTCTCGGCCAGGGACTTAACCATGTACTTGAAGAAGACGTGGCGGTCGGCGGTCACCAGCGCGTCGTCGTAGTCCCAGTTCATCTCGAACTGGCCGTTCGCGTCCTCGTGGTCGTTCTGGTAGGGCCCCCAGCCGAGGCCCAGCATGGCGTCGCAGATCTCGGAGACCACGTCGTAGCGGCGCATGAGGGCCGCCTGGTCGTAGCAGGGCTTGGCCTGGGTATCGAGCGGGTCGGAGATTGCGGTGCCGTCCGCGCTCACGATGAAGTACTCCGCCTCGACCCCGGTCTTGACCCGGTAGCCCTTCTTCTTCGCGTCGGCGAGCATGCTCTTGAGCTTGAGCCGGGGCGTGTCCGGCATGGGCTCGTCGTTCATCCAGCAATCGCCGGCGAGCCAGCCCACCTCCGGTTTCCACGGCAGCTGGATCAGGCTCGCGGGGTCGGGCTTGACCAGCATGTCGGGCTCGGCCGGCGTCGAATCGAGCCACGCGGCGAAGGCGGCGAAGCCCGCGCCGTCTTCCTGCATGCCCGCGATCGCCTCCGCCGGCACTAGCTTGGCCCGCAGCACGCCGAACAGGTCCACGAAGCTGATCAGGAAATAGCGAATCTTCTTCTGTTTCGCGGCCTGAGCCAGGTCCACGGCCATCAATCCATACTCCCTTGTCTCGGATTCGCGTCGGCGGGCTGCTACCAGGGCAGCTCCCTGCCGTCGTATTGATAGAAGCAGCCGGTCTGGCTGCTGCCGTAGTTCGCCACCACCTGGCGGATGCCGGCGATGCTCTGCTCCTTGTTGACCGGTGCCTCCGGCCCGCCCATGTCCGTGCTCACCCAGCCGGGATGGACCGCGATGGTGCGCACCCCGCGCGGCGCGAGGTCGAGGGAGAGCCCCTTCACCACCAGGTTCAGCGCCGCCTTGCTGGAGCGGTAGGGATAGAGGCCGCCGTCGGCGAGTTCGGTGATGCAGCCCATGTGCGTCGACATGAAGAACATCAGCTTCATCTCGCTCGCCGCGACGTGATCGACGAAGGCCTCGGCAACGCGGAGCGGCGCCATGGTGTTGATCTCGTGCAGCTGCATCCAGGCGTCGTAGTCGACCGAGCCGAAGGCGCCCGGCCCCATCGAGTCGATCGTGCACCCGAGCAGGCCCGCGTTGTTGACCAGCATGTCGATGGCCGTGCCGCGAAGCTCGTCCGCGAGCGCCGTGATCTGCGCGGGCTTGCCCACGTCGAGGGTGTGCAGCGTGATCGCGCCATCCGATTGGGCGGCGAGCGCGGCGAGATCGGTGGCGGTCTCGGGCGCGCGGCAGCAGGCGTAGATGCGCCAGTCGTCGTCCACGAATTGGCGCACCATTTCGAGGCCGAGGCCTCTGTTCGCACCGGTGACCAGCATCGACGGCATCGCTCAATCCCTCCCTTGCCCTCAAGCGGCGGCAGAATAGCGGACCCCGCCCCGCCGACAAGTGCGGAGCCCCACCGCGCGCGGCAGCGAACGAAGCGTCTGCCAAGAAGAGGTCCGGACCGCAGGTCCGGAGCGCGCGACCGCGCGCCGCGCGAAGCGCGTAGCCAAGCGAACGGAGTGAGCGCCCGGCGACCGAGGGAAATGAATAAGCCGGGAGAGGGCCGGGGTGAGGTGGGGGCCGGCTAGGCCATTGCCGGCGCCGCCCGGCTTGCCTATGGTGCGCCTTCGGTTCGCCGAGAGCACCCGTAGCTCAGCTGGATAGAGCGCTGCCCTCCGAAGGCAGAGGTCGCACGTTCGAATCGTGCCGGGTGCGCCACCTTTCCGCCACTACTCTATGCCGCCGTCGGCTCAGTGCGCACAATGATGCGGCGGTTGAAGGCCATCCTGGCATTCGCAGAAAGCACGGGGCAACCAACCGCACAAGCTCTCGCGCTACAGGGTAGCGGCCTGAGGAAGGGCTGGCTCAGCCTTGGCTGTTTCAGGCCATTCGACGCGTCGAACGCTGTCTAGGTGGGCGCATAGCGCCGGTCTTAGAGGCTGGGCTGGCGGAGTCGGCAATTGAATGCCGATCACCTCAAGATTGGCCTTACGAGCATGTTTCGTGGCCGGGATCAGATCGGTATCGCCCGAGAGAAGCACAATGCGATCAATGCGCCCATTAGCAGAGATGTTAGCGATGTCTAAACCGATCCTCATATCGACGCCTTTTTGCTCGAAATTGGGGCGAAAGTGGTCGTCTGTCAGCGCGCCTCTCTCCTGTATCGGTGTTGAACGCGGCACCCAGCCTCTAAAGGCAAGAGTACCGCGCCGAACGGCGAATAGCTCGCGACAAGCAAGATCGGTCAGCCACTTGTCGGACGCAGTAAAATGCTTGGTTTCTCCGGAAACGGGAAGTCGTTGCCGACCTCTGTATTGTGGGCAGTCGTAGTAGAGTACGCGTTGCAGAGACTCTCCATCCAAAATACAAACGCGAGCAAACGCTTCGATGAAATCAGTGGTGTACGCATGCCCCGCATCCCTTGCAATATTTCGGAGATAACCTCCGTCGATCAGCAATATTGACTTCATCCTTGAAGCCTCGACTTCCTAGTAAGAAGCCTCCCGCGACGGCTGCCGCGAGAGGCTTCTCCGGATGATCGCCCCAATCCTTGGAGCGGCAGAATTTCTCAGCCATCTAACTGTGTATTACGTTCACTCATTGTGTCAACAAGAAATGCCTTGGAAGGCTTTTGGTGCACCACAGGACGCCCGCTAACTAACGGACTTTCCCAACCCTTAAATCGCGTCCCTGGCGTAACGCTCCGCCTGCTCGATGCAGGTGTCGATCTGACTTGCGCGCTCGGGCACGTCGCCCCGGATCGCGTTGGCGAGGCGGTTCGCGGCGTGCACGTCCACGACGATGGCGCCGTGGCCTTCGAGGCCGATCTTGATGCTCGGCTCCTCGAACTGATCGGGAAGCGGCTCGAATTCGAAGGGTTTGGGGCCGGGTGAACCCAGGCTGGTGAGAATAGCTGCACGGCTGGCCATCGGTCTGGCTCCGATCGTATTCCCTGCACAACCTCCCCACGGCTCTATATGGGCGCCCGGACGCCACGATGCAACTCGCGTCCAGTGACCCAAGTTCGTGGCCGATTGCGCTACCCCATCACGTCATGACTGGGCATGACGGCGTATGGAAGACCAGATCGGACATGTCTTCCCCCTGGCCCGAGACCACCCGCGCGGCGCGCACGGAGGTGGCGTTTCGCGCTCGCGTGCGTTAGCTTGGACCTGTCACGCAGCGTGGGAAGCCGGTGACGCCCGCCCCGGATGAGGGCGCGGGCCAGTCCGGCGCTGCCCCCGCAACTGTAAGCGGCGAGACGGACCCTGTGCGCATCGCGCGGGCCACTGACCCTTCGGGGTCGGGAAGGCTTGGGCCCCGTCGACGACCCCGAGCCAGGAGACCGGCTGCGTGGCAGGGCTGCAACGTCCTCGGAGGGAGGATCATGGCGGGTCTGGACCAGGCGCCACCCCCGGCGCGCATCACCCTCGTTCTCGGCGGCGCCCGCTCGGGCAAGAGCGCCCATGCGGAGGCGCTGCTCGACGACCACGCCGGCAACCGGCTCTACATCGCCACCGCCGAGCCGCGCGATGCCGAGATGGAAGCGCGCATCGCCGCGCACCGCACCCGGCGCGGGCCCGGCTGGCGCACCGTCGAGGCGCCGCTCGCGCTCACGGAAACGTTGGAGGCCGAGAGCCACCCCGGCGCCGCGTTGCTGGTTGATTGCCTCACCCTCTGGCTCAGCAACATCATGGAGGCCGGGCGCGACATCGCCGCCGAGATCGAGCGCCTTACCGCCTGCCTCCGCCGGCTGGAAGGGCGCACCGTGCTGGTCTCCAACGAGGTCGGCCTCGGCATCGTGCCGGAGAACGCCGCGGCGCGCGCCTTCCGCGACCATGCCGGGCGGCTCAACCAGGCCGTGGCCCAGGCTGCCGAGCGGGTGGTCTTCGTCGCCGCCGGCCTGCCGCTGACGCTCAAGCCGTGAGAGCGCCGTGAGTGCCCCCCGCATCGCCTCCCTGGTGCCGAGCGCGACCGAGATCGTCGCGGCCCTGGGCCAGGCGCAGAGCATCGTCGCCCGCAGCCACGAGTGCGACTGGCCGGCCGAGGTTACGCAGGCTCCCGCCTGCACCCGCGCGCGCATCGACGCGAGCAAGCCGAGCAGCGCGATCCACGAGGAGGTGGGCAAGCTGCTCGCCGCGGCGCTCAGCCTCTACGACCTCGATACCGAGGTCCTGCGGGCCGCGCGGCCGAGCCATATCGTCACGCAGGACCAGTGCGACGTCTGCGCGGTGGGGCTGCCGGAAGTCGAGGCCGCGGCGGTCGAGTTCCTGGAGGCGCCGGTGCAGATCGTCTCACTCACACCGATGCGCTTGGGCGACGTCTGGGACGATATCGCGCGCGTGGGCGCGGCCCTCGGCGTCGATGCCCAACCGGTCCAAGAAGTCTTGCGCGAGCGCGTCACGGCGATCGCCGAACGCGCCAAGGCGCTGCCGCCCAAGCGCGTGCTCACCGTCGAGTGGAGTGATCCGCCGATGACCGCCGGCAACTGGGTACCGGAGCTCGTCACCCTCGCGGGCGGGATCGACACCCTGGGCGCCGACGGCAGCCACTCGCCGCGGATCACCGTCGAGGCGGTGGCTGCGGCCGATCCCGACGCGATCGTGCTCATGCCCTGCGGCTACGACCTGCCGCGCACGGTGGCGGACGGCCGCGCGCTGCTCGCCGACCCCGCCTGGGGCGGCTTGCGTGCGGCGCAGGCCGGCGAAGTCTACGCCACCGACGGCAACGCCTACTTCAACCGGCCGGGACCGAGGCTCGTGGAGTCCCTCGAAATCCTGGCCGAGATCATCCACCCGGCGCACTTCGCCTTCGGCCACGAGGGCACCGGGTGGAACCGTCTGACCATGTGAGGCGCGATGCAAGACCAGAAGATACCCGCGACCGTGATCACCGGCTTCCTCGGCGCCGGCAAGACTAGCCTGATCCGCCACGCGCTGGGCCAAGCGAACGGCCGGCGCATCGCGCTCATCATCAACGAGTTCGGCGATCTCGGCATCGACCAGGATGTGTTGCAGGGCTGCGGCGACGAGGCCTGCGACGAGACCGATATCGTCGAACTCGCCAACGGCTGCATCTGCTGCACCGTGGCCGACGACTTCGTGCCGGCGATCGAGGCGCTGCTCGACCGCGAACCCGCGCCCGAGCACATTCTGATCGAGACCTCGGGGCTCGCGCTGCCCAAGCCGCTGGTCGCCGCCTTCAACTGGCCCGAGATCCGCACCCGGCTCACCGTAGACGGCGTGGTCGCGGTGGTGGACGGCCCGGCGCTGGCGGAAGGCCGCTTCGCTGACGACGAAGACGCCCTCCAGGCCCAACGCGAGGCCGACGACGCCCTCGACCACGAATCGCCGCTGGCCGAGGTCTTCGAGGACCAGATCGGCTGCGCCGACATGGTGATCCTCAACAAGACCGACCTGCTGCCCGCGAACGGTGCCGGGGACGGCGAGGCGCGCATGACCCCGCACCTCCGGCCCGGTGCCCGCGTGGTCAAGGCGGCGCACGGGCGCGTGCCCCCGGACCTGCTGCTGGGCCTCGACGCGGCAGCGGAAGCCGATCTCGCGAGCCGCCGCTCGCACCACGACGACCTCGACGAGCCCCACGACCACGACGAGTTCGAGAGCTTCGTCATGGCGCCCGGCACGGTCGACGACCCGGCCGCCTTCGCGGCCCGGCTCAGCGCGGCGGCGGACACGCACGGCCTGCTGCGCGCCAAGGGCTTCCTCGATGTCGCGGGCAAGCGCCGTCGGCTGGTCGTGCAGGCGGTCGGCACCCGCGTGGATCGCCATTTCGACCGCGACTGGCGTCCGGACGAAGCGCGCGAGAGCCGCCTGGTCGTGATCGGCCTCGTGCCCCTCGACCGTGCGGCGGTCGAAGCGGCGATCAGAGGCTAGGAGCCCGGCCTTGCACCTGCTCGCGGCGCAGCCCGGCGCCATCGAGGACGGCGCCGACGCGGTGGACCTCGGCCAGTCGCCGGGGGACATCGTGCTGCTCTCGGCTGCCGATACCGAGCTCGCCTGCTTTGCCCAGGCGCACGCCGGGCTCGGCGCGGGCGCGCCCACGCTCCGCCTCGCCAACCTGATGCAGCTCGGCCACAACCACTCGGTCGACCGCTACGCCGAGCATGTGATCGCCGGCGCCAAGCTGGTGATCGTGCGGCTGCTCGGCGGCGAGAGCTACTGGCCCTACGGCGTCGAGCGGCTGGCTGCCGTCTGCGCCGAGCGCGGCATCCCTATCGCCTGGCTGCCCGGCGACGACAAGCCCGACGCCGGGCTCGCCGCGCGCGGCACCCTCGCGCCGGACGCGGCGGACATGCTCTGGCGCTACTGCACCCAGGGCGGCATCGACAATGCCGGAGATGCGCTCCGCTACGCCGCCACGCTGATCGGGCATGACACGGCTTACCGCCTGCCCCGGCCTGTGCCCCGCGCCGGCCTCTACTGGCCGGGGGAGGGCGTGCTCGACCTGGAATCGCTGACATGCCATTGGCGCTGCGGCACGCCACGCGCGTGCGTGGTTTTCTACCGGGCGCTGCTGCAGGCCGGCTCGCTGGCCCCGGTAGATGCGCTGGTGGCGGCGCTGCGCGCCGCCGGCCTCGACGCGCTGCCCATCTTCGTCACCAGCCTGCGCGATGCGCCGGCGGCGGAGCTGATCGGTACGCTCATGCGCACCACGAAGCCCGCGATCGTGCTCAACGCCACGGGCTTCGCGGTCTCCCGCCCCGGCGCACCGCAGGAGACTCCGTTCGCCCAGGCCGGCGTGCCCGTGTTGCAGGCGATCTTCGCCGGCGCCACGGAGCGGCAGTGGGCGGAGGCGACGCGCGGCCTCTCGCCCCGCGACATCGCCATGAACGTGGCGCTGCCCGAGGTGGACGGGCGCATTCTCACCCGCGCGGTCGCGTTCAAGACCGAAGCCCGCTTCGACGCAGCCACGCAAGCGCCCATCGTGGTCTCGGAGGCAAACGAGGATCGCTGCCGCTTCGTGGCCGCCCTTGCTGCCGCCTGGGTGCGCCTCGCCCGCGCCGCTCCTGCGGAGCGCCGCATCGCCCTGGTGCTCGCCAACTACCCCAACCGCGACGGGCGCATCGGCAACGGCGTCGGCCTCGACACGCCGGCAAGCACGGTGCGCATCATGGCCACCCTCGCCGAGGCCGGCTACCGGGTGGAGAGCCCGCCGGCGGACGGTGCGGCGCTGATCGCCCGGCTCCAGGCAGGGCCCACCAACGCCGCCGACGCAGCGTCACCGCTGGCGGAGGCCACACTCCCTCTCGCGGACTACGCGCACTTCTTCGCCGCGCTGCCGGAGACCGTGCGGTCAGCGGTTGGCGAGCGCTGGGGCGAGCCGGAGGAAGACCCCTTCTTTCGTTCGGTTGAGGGGTGCTTCGCGCTGTCTGCCGTGCGCTACGGCAACGCGGTCGTCGCGATCCAGCCGGCACGCGGCTACAACATCGACCCGGAGAAGAGCTACCACGACCCCGACCTGCCGCCGCCCCACGGCTATCTCGCCTCCTACGCGTGGCTGCGCACCGCCTTCGACGCTCACGCGGTGGTGCACGTGGGCAAGCACGGCAACGTGGAATGGCTGCCGGGCAAGGCGCTCGCGCTCTCGGGCGACTGCTTTCCGGAGGCCGCGCTCGGGCCGCTACCGCACGTCTACCCCTTCATCGTGAACGACCCCGGCGAGGGCAGCCAGGCCAAGCGGCGGGGCGCGGCCGTGATCGTCGATCACCTGACGCCGCCGCTCACCCGCGCGGGCTCCCACGGCACGCTGGAGGAGCTGGAGCGGCTGGTGGACGAGTTCTTCGACGCCGCTTCGGTCGATCCGCGCCGGTGTGCGCCCTTGAGCGCGCGCATCCTGGAGCTTGCCGCGTCCATCGGGCTCGACCAGGATTGCGGCATCCGGGCCACCGACGGCAGCGACGACGCGCTCCGCAAGCTCGACGGCTATCTCTGCGAAATCAAGGAGATGCAGATCCGGGACGGCCTTCATGTCTTCGGCCAAGCGCCCGCGCCGGAGCGCCGCGTCGAGCTCCTGCGCGCGATCGCGCGAAGCGTGCGCGGCCCCGGTGCCCGCGAGGCCTCGCTGTTGCGCACGCTGGCCGACGATCTCGCCCTCGGCATCGACCCGCTCTCTGCCCCGCTCGGCGAGCCCTGGCGGGGCCCGAGGCCCGAGGCACTCGCCAACGGCGCGGCCTGGCGCAGCGCCGGGGACACGGTGGAGCGGCTGGAGACATTGGCGGCCAGCCTGATCACCGGCACCATTCGCCTGCCCGCCGAATGGTCCGCCAGTGCCGCCGTGCTGCGCGAGGTGGAAGAGACCATCGGCCCTGCGCTGGATGCGAGCGCGGAGGCCGAAACCGCCGGCCTGCTCACCGCGCTCGACGGCCGCTTCGTGGCACCCGGTGCCGCCGGCGCGCCCACGCGCGGGCGGCCCGACGTACTACCCACGGGCCGCAACTTCTACTCGGTGGACACGCGCCAGGTGCCCACCGCCGCGGCCTGGCAGCTCGGCTGGAAGTCCGCGCAGCTCCTGGTGGAGCATTACGCCCAGACCAACGGCGACTGGCCGCGGGCGATGGCCCTCAGCGCGTGGGGCACGTCCAACATGCGCACGGGCGGGGACGATATCGCCCAGGCTTTGGCGCTCATCGGCGCGCGGCCGCGCTGGGAGGGGCCGTCCGGCCGCGTCACCGGCTTCGAGATCATGCCACTCGGCCTGCTCGACCGGCCACGGGTGGACGTGACGCTCCGGGTCTCGGGCTTCTTCCGCGACGCCTTCCCCGGCCTGATCGACCTCTTCGATTCCGCCGTGCGCGCCGTCGCAGCCCTGGAGGAAGGACCGGACGACAACCCGCTCGCCGCCAAGGTCGCCGCCGACGCCGCGACGCTCGCCGATGACGGCGCCTCCGAAGCCAGGGCGCGCCGCCTCGCCTCCTACCGGGTCTTCGGCTCCAAGCCCGGCGCTTACGGTGCGGGCCTGCAGGCGCTGATCGACGAGCGTGGCTGGCAGGACGCGGGCGATTTCGCTCAGGCCTACGTCGCCTGGGGCGGCTGGGCCTATGGCGCGGGCGAGGGCGGCGCGGCGGAGCACAGGCTCTTCGTGCGCAGACTGGGCGCGGTCGAGGCGGTGGTGCAGAACCAGGACAACCGCGAGCACGACCTCTTGGACAGCGACGACTACTACCAGTTCGAGGGTGGCCTTGCGGCGGCGGTGACGGTCCACGCCGGCCGCGCGCCCGCGCTCTATCACAACGACCACTCCGTGCCGGACAACCCGCGCATCCGCACCCTTGCCGACGAGATCGGCCGCGTGGTCCGCGCGCGCGTGACCAACCCCAAGTGGATCCAGGGCGTCATGCGCCACGGCTACAAGGGGGCCTTCGAGATCGCGGCGACGGTGGACTACCTCTTCGCCTTCGCCGCCACCACCGGCGCTGTGAAGGACCACCACTTCGACGCGGTGTTCGACGCCTACGTCGCCGACGACGATGTGCGCGACTTCATGGCCGACGCCAACCCGGCGGCGCTGCGCGAGCTCGCTGAGCGGCTGCTGGAAGCGCAGGAGCGGAGCCTCTGGCGGCCCCGCGCGAACCACGCGCACACCCTGCTCGCGGCGCTCCGTGACGGCAGGCAGGAGGCTCTCTGATGGCCCGCGAGACCCGGACCGAGGCCGAGCTCGACCAGCGCCATGCCGAGAAGATGCGTAAGCGCAAGGCCGCGCGCGAGCGCATGCTGGCCACCAAGACCATCGAGAAGGGCCTGCTCATCGTCCACACCGGCAAGGGCAAGGGCAAGTCCACCGCCGCCTTCGGCCTCGCGGCGCGCGCCATCGGCAACGGCATGAAGGTGGGCGTGGTGCAGTTCGTGAAGGGCAAGTGGGCGACCGGCGAGCGCGCAGTGCTGGAGCGCTTCCCCGACCTCGTCACCGTCCGCGTGATGGGCGAGGGCTTCACATGGGACACGCAGGACCGCCAGCGCGACATCGCCGCTGCGAAGAACGCGTGGGAGTCCGCCAAGGAGTTCCTCGCCGATCCTTCCTACCGCCTCGTGGTGCTGGACGAGCTCAACATCGTGCTGCGCTACGACTATCTCGACCTCGACGACGTGCTCGCCGGTCTCGCCGCGCGCGATCCGGGCCAGCACGTCGTGGTCACCGGCCGCAACGCCAAGCCCGCGCTGGTCGAGATGGCCGACCTCGTGACCGAGATGACCGAGATCAAGCATCCCTTCCGCGCCGGCGTAAAGGCGCAGGTGGGCATCGAATTCTGATGGCACAAGCCGCCCGCAGACCGCCTGCCCTGATGTTCCAGGGCACCGGCTCCAACGTCGGCAAGTCCTTGCTGGTGGCCGGGCTTTGCCGGGCCTATGCGGCGCGGGGGCTCCGGGTGCGTCCCTTCAAGCCGCAGAATATGTCCAACAACGCTGCGGTGGCCGGCGATGGGCGCGAGATCGGCCGCGCCCAGGCGCTGCAGGCTCGCGCCGCCGGCATCGAACCCTCCAGCGACATGAACCCGGTGCTGCTCAAGCCCGAGAGCGAGCACGGCGCCCAGGTGGTGGTGCAGGGCAGCGTGACCGGTACCGCCGACGCGCGCGGCTACCACGCGCTCAAGGCCGAGTTGATGCCGCGCGTGCTGGAGAGTTTCGGGCGCTTAGGCCAGAACGCCGACCTGATCCTGGTGGAAGGCGCGGGCAGCCCGGCCGAGGTCAACCTGCGGGAGAACGACATCGCCAACATGGGCTTCGCCTGTGCCGCGCGCGTGCCGGTGGCGCTGGTGGGCGACGTGGACCGCGGCGGCGTGATTGCGAGCCTGGTCGGCACCTGGGCGCTGTTACCGGCGCAGGAGCGCGCGCTGACCAAGGGCTTCCTCATCAACAAGTTCCGAGGCGATGCCACCCTCTTCGACGACGCCAACACTGTCATCGAGCGGGAGACCGGGTGGGCCGCATTGGGTCTCGTACCCTGGTTCGAGGGTGCGAGGCTGCTGCCCGCCGAGGACAGTGTCGGCCTGGACTCCACGCCATCGCTGTCGGCGATGCCCGGCCGCGCCATCAAGATCGCCGTGCCCCGCCTACCGCGCATCTCGAATACCGACGATCTCGACCCGCTCCGCGCCGAGCCCGATGTCGTGCTCGACCTCGTGCCGCCGGGCCGCGCCCTGCCGGGGGATGCCGACCTTGTGCTGCTGCCGGGCAGCAAGGCGACCCGCAGCGACCTCGAAGCGCTGCACGCCGAGGGCTGGGCGCTCGACATCCAAGCGCACGTCAGGCGCGGCGGCTGGGTGGTGGGCCTCTGCGGTGGCTACCAGATGCTGGGCCAGCAAGTCTCCGATCCCGCCGGCATCGAGGGGGCGCCCGGCGAGACACCGGGGCTCGGCCTGCTCGATGTCGAGACGACGATGAGCGCGGGCAAGCGCCTGGTCCGCGCCTCCGGTACGGAGTGCGAGGGTGGCGAGGCGGTCTCGGGCTACGAGATGCACATGGGCGAAACCACGGGACCCGACACCGCTCGCCCGCTGGTCCGTCTCGAAAGCGGCCCCGACGGCGCGCGGGCGGCGAACGGGCGGGTCATGGGCTGCTACCTGCACGGGCTCTTCGCCGCCGACGGATTTCGACGCGCCTTCCTCGGCCGGCTGCGGCGGCGGGAGACGGCCGGCATCGCCTACGACGCCCTGGTGGAGGAGACCCTGGACGCCCTCGGCGCCCATCTCGAGGCCCATCTCGACCTCGACCGCCTGCTGGAGGTGGCCCGTGCGCGCTGAGTCCCCGTCACACCCCGCCGAGTGCCGTCCCGGCGGCAATGGCGGCAGTGAGCACCGCCACCAGCGCGCAGGCCGCCGCAAACACCCACACCGTGCGCCTGAGGTCGTGCGCTGTCGCGTTCCTCCGGCCGTCGCCGAGCCAGGCTTCGTCGCTCGCCGCCTCGCCCTCGTACTGCCGTGGACCCAGCAGGGCGAGACCCAATGCGCCCGCCATCGCGGCCTCGGGCCAGCCGGCGTTGGGCGAGCTGTGACGGGGCGCGTCGCGCAGCATTGTGCGCAGCGCCGTGCCCGGTGCGGTACCGGGGACGACGAGCGCGGCGAGCGCAATCAGCCCGCCCGCGATCCGCGCCGGCACCCAGTTCACCGCATCGTCGATGCGCGCCGCCGAACGGCCGAAGGCATGGTGGCGGGGCGAGCGGTGGCCGATCATGCTGTCCATGGTGTTGATCGCCTTGTAGGCGAGCAGCCCCGGCAGGCCGAGCAGCAGGTACCAGAAGGCCGGCGCCACCACGCCGTCGGAGTAGTTCTCGGCGCCGCTTTCGATCGCCGCGCGGGCGATGCCGTGCTCGTCGAGAGCGCGGAGATCGCGGCCCACGATGTGTCGCACCGCCTCCCGCGCCGGCTCGACGCCGTGATCGAGGGCGCGCGCCACCCGCACCATGTGGTCCGCCATGTCGCGCTGGGCGAGCAGCGTCGTGACCAGCGCGAGCTCGGCGAGCCAGCCCCAGCCGAGGATCGCCGCGTAACGGGTGACGGCCCAGCCGGCGGCGGCGCTCGCGCCTACCACCAGCAGCACTGCAATCCCGCCCAGGATCACGCGGGCGCCCTCGCCGCTCCTCTCCCGATTGAGGGCGCGGTCGAGCAGGTCCGTGAGCCAGCCCATCAAACGCACCGGGTGCGGCAGCCAGCGCGGGTCGCCCATCAGCGCGTCGAGCGCGAGCGCGAGGAGCAGGATGAACGGCGCCGCCGGGCCGATAGGCCAGTCGGGCGCGGCGAAGAGGAGCATCGGTCCACAATGGAAAGCCCGCGCATCGCGGTCAATGGACGGAACGGAGGCCGCAGGTGAGCGCGCCGGCGGTGCTGCTCTGCGGCCACGGCAGCCGCGACGCCGCGGCGGTCGCCGAGTTCAAGCATCTGGCCGAGGTTGTCGCCGCGCGCCTGCCGGATCGCCAGGTAAGCCACGGCTTCCTTGAGTTCGCGAGGCCCACCATCGGCAGCACGCTGGAGGCGATGCGGGAGTCGGGCGCCACCGCCATCGACGCCGTACCCGGCATGCTCTTCGCCGCCGGCCACGCCAAGAACGACATCCCCTCGGTGCTCAACGACTTTGCCGCCGCTAACCCCGGCCTCGTCATCCGCTACGGGCGTGACCTCGCGGTCGATCCGCTGCTGCTCCGCGCCGCGGCCGAGCGCGTCGAGGCCGCCCAGAAACCCGGCGACGCCCCGCCCGCCGACAGCCTGCTCGTCGTGGTCGGGCGCGGCACCTCCGACCCCGACGCCAACAGCAACATCGCCAAGGTCACCCGCATGCTGTGGGAGGGCCTGGGCTTCGGCTGGGCGGAAACATGCTTTAGCGGCGTCACCACGCCCCTGGTCGGCCCGGCGCTCGCGCGGATCGCAGGCTTCGGATTCCGCCGCATCGTGGTCTTCCCCTACTTCCTGTTCACCGGCGTGCTGGTGCGGCGCATCTACGACGCGGTGGACGCGACCGCCCGCGCCCACCCGGAGATCGCCTTCCGCAAGGCCGCCTATCTCAACGACCACCCGCTGGTGGTGGACGCCTTCCTCGCGCGGATCGCCGAGATCCCCGAGGGCGACAACCGCATGAACTGCCAGCTCTGCAAGTACCGCGAGCAGATTATCGGCCACGAAGGCGACCTGGGCGCCCCCCAGGTGGGCCACCACCATCATGTCGAGGGCATCGGCACCGATGCCGACCGCGCCGGCGGCCACGGCCATCACCATCGCCACGGGCACGCTCACGGCCATCACCACCACGACCACGGACCGGACGAACATGGCGGCCACGGCCACGGCTGACTATCTGCGCGACCCGGACGGGATCACGCGGCGCTCCTTCGCCATCATCCGGCAGGAGACCGATGTCGCCGGCCTGCCGGCGGACCTGGTGGTCGTGGCTTACCGCATGGTGCACGCGTCCGGCATGACCGATCTGGTGGCGGACCTCGCCTTCTCGGCCGATGTGGCGGAGACGGCGCGCGGCGCGCTGGCCGCAGGCGCCCCCATCCTTACGGACTGCCAGATGGTGGCGTCCGGCATCTCCCGCCGCCGGCTCACGGCGGGCAACGAGGTGATCTGCACCCTTGGCGCGCCGGGCCTCGCCGAGCGCGCGGCGTCCGCCCAGACCACGCGCTCGGCGGCGGCTGTGGAGCTCTGGCAGCCACAGCTTGCGGGCGCGCTCTGCGTGATCGGCAACGCACCCACGGCGCTCTTCCGTCTGCTGGAGCTGCTGGCCGAAGGTGCGCCCCGGCCCGCGGCGATCGTCGCGACGCCCCCCGGCTTCGTCGGCGCGAGCGAGTCCAAAGCCGCGCTCGCGAACGGGGACCACGGCGTGCCCTTCCTCACCCTTCTGGGCCGGCGCGGAGGCAGTGCGGTTGCGGCGGCGGCGGTGAACGCGCTCGCGGCACCGCCCGAGGCTCAAGGCAACCCATGAGCGGCTGGCTCACCGTCGTCGGCCTCGGCGAGGACGGGCCGGAGGCGCTTGCCCCGGCTGCCCGCGCGCTGATCGACCGGGCAGAGGTGCTGATCGGCGGCGAACGACATCTCGCCATGATCCCGGACGGAACGGCCCGCCGCATGACCTGGCGCCGCCCGCTGGCGGAGACCATGGACGATATCCGTGCCGTGAGCGGCCAGCGCGTCGTCGTGCTGGCGACCGGCGACCCCTTCTGCTTCGGCATCGGCACCACGCTCCGCCGCGCCTTCCCCGACGAGGAGATCGTGACGATCCCGGCGCCGTCGGCCTTCAGCCTCGCCCGCGCCCGGCTCGGCTGGAGCGCCGATGAGACCGTTGGCGTGACCCTGCACGGCCGCCCGCTGGAGACCATCCGGGCCTTTCTTGCGCCGGGTCAGCGCCTGCTGGTGCTCTCCCACGACGGCGACACGCCGGCTCAGGTCGCGGCGCAGCTGACCGCTGTCGGCTACGGCGCTAGCACGCTCACCGTCTTCGCCCGCATGGGCGGATCCGACGAGACCAGCGTCACTGAGCGCGCCGACCGCTGGGGTGAGGCGCAGGTGCCGGACCTCAACACCATCGCCGTGGAATGCCGCGCCGAAGGCAAGCTGAAGCGCTTTCGAGGCGCGCCCGGCCTGCCGGACCGTGCGTTCGAGAACGACGGCCAGCTCACCAAGCGCGAAATCCGGGTGCAGACTATAAGCGCGCTCGACCCGCGGCCGGGCGCCCTGCTCTGGGACGTGGGTGCCGGCTCAGGCTCGGTGGCGATCGAATGGCTCCTGAGCGAGCGCACCACCAATGCCATCGCGGTGGAGCGCGACGCGGAGCGCTGCGCCCGCATCGCCCGCAACGCCGCTGCCCTTGGGGTGCCCCGCCTCACGGTGCAGGAGGGCGCAGCGCCGGAAGCACTGGAGCTTCTGCCCGTGCCCGACGCGGTCTTCATCGGCGGCGGGCTCACGGTCGGCGGCCTGATCGAGACCTGCTGGGCCCGGCTTGCGCCCGGCGGCACGCTGGTGGCCAACGCCGTCACCGTCGCGGGCGAGGCGGTGCTCGCCGACTGGTGCCAGCGCCACGAGGGCTTCATGACCCGCCTCGCGGTCTCGCGCGCCAGGCCCGTGGGGCGTCACCTCGGCTGGCGTCCGATCATGCCGGTGACGCAGCTCACGCTGGTCAAACCGCCATGAGCGGCCTGCTCAGCGGTATCGGCGTCGGCCCCGGCGATCCCGACCTGATCACGCTCAAGGCGCTGAAGGCGCTCAGGCAGGCAGGCGTCGTGGCCTATCCCGCGCCGCCCGAGGGCGAGAGCCTCGCCCGCAGCATCGCGGCTCCGCACCTCCCCGGCGGGCAGGAGGAATTCGCCATTCGCATGCCGCTGGAGCCGGGACGCTTCCCAGCGACGGAGGTCTATGACGACGCGGCGGCGACCCTCGGCGCGCGCCTCGATGCGGGCCAAGACGTCGCGGTGCTCTGCGAGGGCGATCCCTTCCTCTACGGCTCCTTCCTCTACCTGTTCGAGCGCCTGGCGGAGCGCCACAGGGTGGAGGTGATCCCCGGCGTCTCCTCGCCCATGGCCTGCGCCGCTGCCCTCGGCCTGCCGCTCGCGGCGCGCAACGACGTGCTGGCGGTGATCCCGGCGCCCCTCGACGATCAGCGGCTCACCGCCCAGCTCGCCAACTGCGACGCGGCGGCGATCGTCAAGGTCGGCCGCCACCTGGAGAAGGTGCGCCGCGTGCTCGATGGCCTCGGCCTGCTTCAGCGCGCGCACTACGTCGAGCGCGCCTCCATGGCGGCCGAACGGGTCCTGCCGCTGGCCGAGGTCGAGCCGCCGGCGCCCTACTTCTCCATGATCATCGTCCACAAGCGGGGCGCGGCATGGCGCTGAGCCCACCCGCCGTGGCGGTCCTGGATGCGCGCCAGAACGCACTGGCGCGGCGCATTGCGACTGTCCTGCCGGGGGCGACGATCCACGGCCCCGCGGCGCTCGAGGGCACCGCCGATGTCGCCTACCAGCGCTTGGGGCCCCATCTCGCCGCCCTGTTCCGCGCCGGCACGCCCATCGTCGGCATCTGCGCCGCCGGCATCCTCATCCGCCTGCTCGGCCCCCACCTCGCGGACAAGGGCGTCGAGCCGCCGGTGCTCGCGGTCTCGGACGACGGGCAGAGCGTCGTGCCCCTGTTGGGCGGCCATCACGGCGCCAACCGCCTCGCCCGCACTCTTGCCGACGCTCTCGGTGCCCATGCCGCGATCACCACAGCAGGCGACACAGCGCTGGGCTTTGCCCTCAACGCGCCGCCTGCGGGCTGGCGCTTGAGTGAGGGCGCGCGGGTGAAGGCGGTCACTGCCGCGCTGCTCGCCGGCGAGCCGGTGCGCTTGGTGGGAGAGGCCGCGTCCGTTGACTGGCTCACTGCCGGCGGTGCCCCCTTCGCGGACCACGGCCGTCTCACGGTGCGTATCACGGAGCGGCGCCCGGCGCATGACGACGACGTGGCCGATGTGACGCTGCATCCCACGGTCCTGGCCCTCGGCTTAGGGTGCGAGCGGGGCTGCGCCCCCGACGAGCTGATCGGCCTTGCCGAGCGCACGCTGGTCACCAGCGGGCTCGCGCCGGAAGCCGTGGCCTGTGTCGCCTCGCTCGACCTGAAGGCGGACGAGCCGGCGGTGAGCGCGGTCGCGGACTGGCTGGGCGTGCCTCTCCGCCTCTTCGACGCCCCGGCCCTGGAGCGCGAGACCCCACGGCTCACGGCGCCCTCCGACGTGGTGTTTCGCGCGGTCGGCTGCCACGGCGTGGCGGAGGCCGCGGCATTGGCCTGCGCCGGAGCGAACGGCACGCTGGTCCAGCCCAAGACCAAGAGCGCGCGGGGCACCTGCGCCATCGCCCGGGCACCTGCGATCATCGAGCCCGAGCGCTACGGGCGCGGACGCGGGCGGGTCACGGTGGTCGGCATCGGCCCCGGCGCCAGGGCATGGCGGACGCCGGGGGCCGACGCCGCCATCGCGGGTGCCACCGACCTCGTGGGCTATAGCCGCTACCTCGACCTGCTCGGGGCGCCGCCGCCGGGCTGCGCGCGCCACGCCTACCCCATCGGCGCGGAGGAGGAACGCTGCCGGGCCGCCCTCGCACTCGCGGCCGAAGGCCGCCGCGTCGCCCTGGTTTCCTCGGGCGATGCCGGCGTCTACGGAATGGCCTCGCTGCTCTTCGAGCTGCTGGATGGATCGGACGCCGATCCCCAATGGAGCGGCATCCAGCTCGCGGTGGAGCCCGGTATCAGCGCGCTCCAGGCTGCCGCGGCGCGAGCCGGCGCGCCCATGGGTCACGATTTCTGCGCCATCTCGCTTTCCGACCTGCTGACGCCCTGGCCCGCGATCGCCCGCAGGCTCAGGGCCGCCGCCGAGGCCGATTTCGTGGTGGCGCTCTACAACCCGGCGTCGGGGCGGCGGCGCATCCAGCTAACGCAAGCGCGGGCGATCCTCGCCGCCCACCGGCCGCCGGATTGTCCCGTGGTCGTCGCCCGCAACCTCGGGCGGGAGGGCGAAGCAGTCTCGATCACCACCCTGGACGACCTCGATACGGATGCGGTCGACATGCTTACGGTCATCGTCGTCGGCAGCAGCCAGACCCGGCGCATCGACCGCGGCGGCCGGGCGTGGCTCTACACCCCGCGCGGCTACGGGGCGGGCGATGCAGCAGCGGACGACGAAGCGACGCCCCGTGCGGCGGAGAGCGCGTGACGGTCCACTTCATCGGCGCCGGTCCTGGTGCTGCAGACCTGATCACGGTGCGGGGGCTCACCCTGTTGCGGCGCTGCCCTGTGGTGCTCTACGCGGGCTCGCTGGTGCCACCGATGATCCTGGAGGAGGCGCCTGCGGGTGCGCGCATCGTCGACACCGCGCCCCTCGATCTCGACGCGATCATCGCCGAGATGCAACAGGCGGCGGCGGAGGGCCACGAGGTCGCGCGGCTTCATTCCGGCGACCCTTCCCTCTACGGCGCCATCGCCGAGCAGATGCGCCGCCTCGACCGCCTCGGCATCCCTTACGACGTGACCCCCGGCGTGCCGGCCTATGCGGCGGCGGCGGCGGCGCTCAAGCAGGAGCTCACGCTCCCCGGCATCTCTCAGACCGTGATTCTGACGCGGACCGCCGTGCGCGCGTCCTCCATGCCCGAGGGCGAAGAGCTGGAGCGGCTCGCCGCAGGCGGCGGGACGCTCGCCATCCACCTCTCCATCAACAACCTCGCGCGGGTGACGCGGGCACTGATCCCCCATCGCGGGGCGGACTGCCCCACCATCGTCGCCTACCGCGTGAGCTGGCCCGACGAGCGCATCGTGCGCGGCACCCTCGGCGATATCCGGGACAAGGTGAAGGCCCTGGGCCTCACGCGGACGGCGCTGATCCTGGTCGGCCAAGCCCTGGACGCGCCCGACTTCGACGAGAGCCAGCTCTACGACCCCGCCCACCACCACGTGTTGCGCCCGCGGCAAGAGACCTGACTACGCCTCCCCGAGGCGCGCTTCGATCCAGCTCAGCGCCTCCTCGACCGACGACGCGCGTGGGCCCGGCGGCGGTGGCGGGCGGCGCACCATCACTACGGGCAGCCCGAGAGCCCGTGCCGCCGCGAGCTTGGCCGTCGTTGCGTCGCCCCCGCTCGCACGGGTGACCAGACAATTGATGCGGTGTGCTTCGAGCAGCGCTCGCTCGTCGGCCTCCGCGAACGGACCGCGTGCGCAGATCAGCCGGTGGCGCACCAACGGGATTGGCTCCACCGGCTCGTCCACCAGTCGCACCAGGAACCAGAGGTCGGGGCGGTCGGCGAAGGGCGCGAGCGAGCGGACGCCCACGGTGAGAAACACGCGCCTTGCCTCCGTCGGGATCGCTTCGACCGCCTCCTCGATGGTGGCAACATCGATCCAGCGATCGCCTGGCACGGGTTGCCAGGGCGGACGCACCAGAACCAGGCGTTCGGTCCCCGCCTGCCCCGCCGCCTCGTACGCCTGGGCCGAGATTTGCGTGGCGTACGGGTGGGTGGCGTCGATGAGCAGGCCGATCCGCTCTTCCTGCACGTACGCGGCCAGGCCGTCCGCCCCGCCGAAGCCGCCGATGCGGACCTCGCCCGCCGGCAGGATCGGTGCGCGGGTGCGGCCGGCGAGCGCCGAGATCACCGAGAGGGACGGGCCGAAGCGCGCTTCAGCCGCCTCGGCCAGCGCGCGGCCTTCGGCCGTGCCGCCCAGGATCAGCAGCCGTTCAGGGCCCGGCGCGGCCAACGATGCAGCCTGTGCGGTCGACGATGAGCACGTCCACAAGGGGCTCGGGCCGGGCGCCGGCCAACGCGGCCTCGACCACGGCGCGGGCTTCGGCGGCGATGGCATCGGCAAGCGGGAGACCGGCCTCGCTCGCAACCTGCAGAACCGCGCCAGCCGAGCCGGCAGCCTGGGCTTGCGCCAGCGTTGCCTCGGCGGCGCCAAGGGCAGCGAGGCGGCGGATCAGCCCCTCGCGGCCCACCGTGCTGCGCTGGGAGTGCAGATCCATGTGGCCGTCGGCGAGCTTGCTGATCTTGCCGAAGCCGCCGGCGATGGTGAGCCGCGGCACCGGTTTGCGCCGGATCAGCTTCAGCGTGGCGCCTGCGAAATCGCCCATATCGATCAGTGCGGCCTCGTCCAGGCCGTAGAGCGCCTGCGTCGCCTGCTCCGAGACCCGGCCCGTCGCGGCCGCGAGGTGGGGCGTGCCGGCGGCGGCCGCCACGTCGATCCCCTGCCGGATCGAGGCGATCCACGCGGCGCAGGAGTAGGGCTTGACGATGCCTGATGTGCCCAGCACCGAGAGCCCGCCGACGATACCGAGGCGGCCGTTCATCGTCTGGCGCGCAAGCCGGCGCCCGTCCGGGATCGCGATGGCGACGGAAACGTCTGTCGGCCCGCCCAGGGCGGGCGCGAGGTCGTCCAGCATCGCCGCGATCATCTTGCGGGGCGCCGGGTTGATCGCAGGCTCGCCCACAGCGAGGCTGAGGCCCGGCTTGGTCACGATACCGACGCCTTCGCCCGCCCGGAACACGACACCGGCGCCCGCAGGCGCGGGCCTCACCCAGGCTTCGACCAGCGCGCCGTGGGTCACGTCGGGGTCGTCGCCCGCATCCTTGCGCACGCCTGCGCGCCCATGGTCCGAGCCCTGCTCGGCCACCACCAGCGGGAACGAGGGCTCTTGGCCACCCGGCAGCGTCACCGAGACGGGGTTGGGGAAGCGCCCCGTGACCAGCGCCGTGTAGGCCGCGCGGGTCGCCGCCGCGGCACAGGCGCCGGTGGTCCAGCCTCGCCGAAGCGCGCTGCTGCTCGACGATCCATCAGTCATGGCGCCGGTTATACCGCGCGGGGTGCCGGCCGGTGTAGAGTGCCGCCATGGACGACCACTCGCCGCTCCCACGCAGGCCCGCGCTGCCCACCATCGAGCCGGGCTCGGTCTGGCTCGTCGGCGCAGGCCCGGGCGATCCCGGCCTGCTCACCCTCCACGCCGCCAACGCGCTGGCTGAGGCCGATTGCGTCGTCTACGACGCCCTGGTCTCGCCCGAGATCCTGGCGCTGGCCCGGCCGGGGGCTGCGCTCGAATACGCCGGCAAGCGCGGCGGCAAGCCGTCTGCGCGCCAGCCCGACATCTGCGGCCGGCTGATACGCCTCGCCCGGCAGGGTCAGCGCGTGCTGCGCCTCAAGGGTGGCGATCCCTTCGTCTTCGGCCGGGGCGGGGAGGAGGCGCTGGCGCTCGCCGCAGCCCGCATTCCCTTTCGCCTGATACCGGGCGTCACCGCCGCTGCCGGCGGCCTGGCGGCGGCCGGCATCCCCATGACCCATCGCACTACGAACTCGGCGGTGACGCTGCTCACCGGCCACGACGCGGCCGGTGGCGTGCCGGATGGGCTCGACTGGCAGGCCATCGCGCAAGGCGCGCCGGTGCTGATCTTCTACATGGCGCTCCGCCAGCTCGACGCGATTGCCGCACGGCTCACCCAGAGCGGCCTCTCGGGCGAGACGCCGGTGGCGCTCATCAGCCACGCCACCACAGGAGCCGAGCGCATCGTGGAGGCCCCGCTGGTCGAGGCGGCGGCGGCGGCCGAGCGTGCGGATATCGAGGCGCCCTGCCTCGTCGTCGTGGGCGATGTTGTGCGGCTCCGCCGCGCGCTGGACCCGGCGGCGACGGTCGAGGCGCGGGCCGAAGCGGCGGAGGCCCTCGCTCGGCACTGGCGCCGCGCCGCCGGTTGAGAAGGAAGAGGCAAGACCGAATCCTTTTGCCGCGCAGGGCATGGCAGGGCTAGTCTGGCGTCCTGAAGACTCCCCGAATACGCAAACCAGCTCATGTGGAAGGAACTCGGCAAATTCGGCATGGGTCCGCCGTCTGGCGGCGGCCAGCAGCCCGGCGGCGGCGATCCGCAGAACCGGGGCGGCGGTAGGAAGTCGCCCCTGGGCCGCAACCCGCTGCTCTGGATCCTGATAATCGGCGCGATCCTGATCTACACGCAAATGGATGGCTCGGGCTCGATTTTCGGCCCCATGGATCAGAGCCACGTCTCGCGCATGGCGGTCTCGCCGGACCAGGTCGTCGGCGATTTCGAGCTGATCGACCACACCGGCGCGCCGCGCACCGACGAGGACTTCCACGGCGCGTATTCGCTCTACTATTTCGGCTTCACCTGGTGCCCGGATGTCTGCCCGTCTGCCATGCTGGTCATGGCGCAGGTGGTCGAGGACCTGGCGGCCCAGAACATGACGGTGCAGCCGATATTCGTCACCGTCGATCCCCAGCGCGATACGGTAGAGAAGCTCGCCGCCTATGTCGCGCAGCTTCCCGGCCTGATCGGGCTCACCGGCTCGGACGTGCAGGTGGCGCAGGCGCTCCAGTCCTTTGGCATCACCCGGCGTTCGCAGGCGGACGGGCCGGACGACACGAGCTATCAGGTTGACCACACGTCGTTGTTTTACCTGATGGGGCCGGACGGCGCTTTCCTCCAGCACTACCTGCCGACCCAGGGACCCACCCAGATCGCTCTCGAGATCGAGCGCGAGCTCACGGGCTGAGCGTCCGTGGCCTCGGGCGTCATCCTCGCCGCGCCGGCGTCGGGCAGCGGCAAGACCGTACTGTGCGCGGGCCTGCTGGCCCATTTTCGCGAACGCGGCCGTGCCGTCCGCGCCTTCAAGGCTGGTCCGGACTACATCGACCCCGGCTATCACCGCATGGCCAGCGGCCATGACTGCGTCAATCTCGATCCATGGGGAATGCGGCCGGAGACGCTGTCGCGCCGGGTCGCGGCGCTTGCCGCGGGTGACAACCTGGTGATCGGCGAGGGTGCGATGGGCCTCTTCGACGGCGCCCGCGACGGTACCGGCTCCACCGCCGACCTCGCGGCCCTGCTGGGCCTGCCCGTGGTGCTTGTGGTGGACGCGCGCGGCCAGGGCGCCTCGGTGGCGGCGCTTGCGGAAGGCTTCGCAGGTCACCGCGCGGACGTGACGGTGGCGGGCGTCATCCTCAACCGGGTGGCGAGCGAGGCGCACGAGCGGCTGCTGCGTGATGCCCTCGATGCGCAATCGATCGCGGTGCTCGGCGCCGTGCTCCGAGACGAGGCGCTAAGCCTGCCATCGCGCCACCTCGGCCTCGTGCAGGCCTGCGAGAGCGAGGGGTCTTGGGTGGACAGGGCAGCGTCGGTTATCGCGCGGTCTGTTGACACCGATGCCCTGGAAGCGCTCGCCCACCCGCTTCAGGCCACGCCGACGCAGCCGGGTGCGGCGATCCCGCCCCTCGGCCAGCGGGTTGCGGTAGCGCGCGATGCGGCCTTCGGCTTCTGCTACGACGCGCTGATGGAGGATTGGCGCGCCGCCGGTGCGGCGGTCGTGCCCTTCTCTCCGCTCGCGGACGAGGCGCCCGATGCAGTTGCCGATGCGGTCTACCTGCCGGGCGGCTATCCCGAGCTGCACGCAGGGCGTATCGCCGGCGCGGCGCGCTTCCTTGACGGCTTGCGAGCTGCGGCGGCGCGTGGCGCTGCCGTGTTCGGCGAGTGCGGCGGCTACATGGTGCTGGGCCGGGGCCTCACCGATGCGGATGGCCGGCGCCACGCCATGGCCGGTCTGCTGCCGCTGGAGACAAGTTTTCGCGAGCGCCGCCTTTCTCTCGGCTATCGCCACGCTCGCCTGGCTGCGGCTGGCCCCCTCGGCGCGGCGGAGACCGGCTTTCGCGGCCACGAATTCCACTATTGCCGCGTGGTTTCCGAGGAGGCCGACCACCCGCTCTTCGAGGCCCGCGACGCGACAGGCGCATCGCTCGGCCACGCGGGCATGACCTTCGGAACGGTCTCCGGCTCCTTCATCCACCTGATCGATCGCGCGTGATTCGATCATGCGCGTTCAGCGCAGCGCCTCCACCATGAAACGGCGCCAGGTTTCGGCCGGATAGCTGCCGCCGGTCACCTCGTCCATGGGGCTGCCGTCGTCGTTGCCGAGCCAGACGCCGGCGACCAGCTCCCCGGCCCAGCCGATGAACCACGCATCGCGGAACTTCTGGCTGGTGCCGGTCTTGCCGTAGGCCTGCCCCAGGCCCTGCGGCAACCGGGCGTTGCGGCCGGTGCCCTCGGCCACGGTGGCTGCGAGCAGGTCGCGCATCGCGGCCACCGCGGCACTATCGGCCGCGCGGCCCGCGCCTGAGCCCGCTCGGCTGTAGAGCACGTCGCCCGCGCGATTGCGGATCTCAGCGATGCCGTGAGGCAGCACCCGCGCCCCGCCGTTGGCGAGCGCCACATAGGCCGAGGTCAGCTCCAGCAGCGTCACTTCGCCGGTGCCGAGCGCGATGCTCGCGTCGGCCGGCAGCGTGCTCTTGATGCCGAGCCGGCGCGCTGTCTCCCGGATGCGCTTCGCGCCCGCGCGCAAGCCCACCCGGACCGCCACCGTGTTGATCGAGCGCGCAAAACCCTCCCGCACCGTCACCGGGCCCCGGTATTCGTCGTCGTAGTTGCGGGGCGACCAGCCGCCAACGGTGATGGGCGCATCCTCGACCCTGTCGTCAGGCGCGAGCCCTGCCTCGACGCCGGCGAGATAGACCACCGTCTTGAAGGCCGAGCCCGGCTGTCGCCTGGCCTGCGTTGCCCGGTTGAACACACTCCTGGCGTGGTCGCGGCCGCCGACCATGGCACGCACGGCGCCGTTCTCATCCATCGCGACCAGGGCGCCCTGCCCGATCTTTCGGCTCTTGCCCGCAGCGGCCAGGGTCTCGGCAAGAGCGGCCAGCGCCGCCCGCTGGCGTGCGGGATCGAGGGTCGTGAATACCCTGAGCGCGCCATGGTCACGGCCGACATAGCCCGGCACCTGCTCGCGCACCCAATCGACGAAATAGCCCGCTGCCGGGCCGCCGCGCGAGGCGACGGTAAGTCCCTTAACGCGTGCCTGCGCGGCCGCCTCTTCGTCTTTGCTGAGGAAGCCGGCATCGACCATGGCATCCACGACGACGCCTGCGCGCTTGCGCGCCAGCGCGAGGTCGTTGGCCGGGCTGTAGCGCGAGGGCGCCTTCAGGAGGCCCGCGATCATGGCGGCCTGCGCCACGTCGACATCGCGTGCCGAGCGGCCGAAGTAGCGCCGGGCCGCTGCGTCGACGCCGTAGGCGCCGGCACCGAAATAGGCACGGTTGAGGTAGATCGTGAGGATCTCTTCCTTGGTGAACTCGCGCTCCAGCCAGAAGGCCAGCATCGCCTCCTGAATCTTGCGCCTGACGGTGCGCTCGGGCGAGAGGAACACCAGTTTCGCCACCTGTTGCGAGATCGTGCTGCCGCCCGCCACCACGCGGCCCTCGACCGCGTTCTGCCACGCCGCGCGGATCACACCGAAGGCGTCGATTCCGCCGTGAGTGTAGAAGCGGCGGTCCTCGATCGCGAGAACCGCCTGGGGCAGCACCGGCGCCATCTCCTGGACCGGCACCAGTTCGCCCCACATCTCGCCCACGGTGGCGACTTCGGAGCCGTCCGTCGCCAGCACGGTGATCGAGAGCGGGGTCTCGGGTCCGGTCAGGTGCTCGGTATCGGGCAGGTCGTAGGCGTAGTAGCCGACGAAGGCGGCGCCCAGCACCACGAGCCAGAGGACGAAGACGGCGCTCCACTTGGCGATGCGCCAGCCAAGCCGGCGGCGCGGGGGCGATTTCGCCCTCGCGCGCGGCTTGGCGCCACCCGTCTTACGCGCGGTGCCGCCCGATTTCGGTTTCCTGGGCGCTCGGGGTGTTTTCGGCGCGGCCTTCGGCTTCTTGGGAGCCGCCTTGTCCTTGGCGCCGCTGGGTTTGGTTCTTGCCTGCGCGGGCTTCTTTGCCGGCTTGCGGGGCCGCTTCGGTGGCGGCGTGCGGCGGCGCGATGCCATTAGCCGGCGGGGAGCGGATAACTAGACGTCGAGATTGACGACCTTGAGCGCGTTCTGCTGGATGAACTCGCGGCGCGGCTCCACCACCTCGCCCATCAGGGTGGAGAAGATTTCCTCCGCCTCCTGCGCCTGTTTGATCTCCACCAGTCGCAAGGTTCGCACCTCGGGGTCGAGGGTGGTCTCCCAAAGTTGCTCGGGGTTCATCTCGCCGAGGCCCTTGTAGCGCTGGATGGTGAGGCCCTTGCGCCCGGCCGCATAGACCGCCTCCAGCAGCGCGCTCGGCGAGTTGACCTCGGTCTCGGTCTCCTTGCGCCGGAGTTGGACGGGGTGGCTGTAGACCTCCTGGAGCGGTGCCGCGAAGGTATCGAGGCGCCGCGCCTCCGGCGTCGTGATCAGGACCTGGTCGATCATGTGGCTCTCGGTCACGCCGCGCAGTGTGCGGGAGAAGCGGAAGGCCGGACCCCCCGGCGTATCGTGGACCTCGCCCTGCCAGCCCCGCTCAATCTCCGGCGAGAGCTCGTCCAGCCGCCCCGCGATATAGGCCGCAGCGTCGGGCGAAATCTCCGGATCGGTCAGGACTGGCGGATTGAGCGCGCCGGCGATCGCCGCCTGCTCGACGATATGCTGCGCCACCCGGCGGGTGAGCGCCCTGACCAGCGCCGTCGTATCGCGCGCCGTGTCGACGATGGCGCGCAGGTCGTTGCCCGAGCGCTCAGCGCCGTCGTGCAGCGTGAGCACCGCGTCCTCCAGCCCGGCGGCGATGAGGTGGTCCTCCAGCTCGCGGTCGTCCTTCAGATAGAGCTCGCTCGAGCCCCGCTTCACCCGGTAGAGCGGCGGCTGCGCGATGTAGAGGTGGCCGGCGCGGATCAGCGCCTCCATGTTGCGGTAGAAGAACGTGAGCAGCAGCGTGCGGATGTGCGAGCCGTCGACGTCGGCGTCGGTCATGATGACGATGCGGTGATAGCGGAGCTTCGCCAGATCGAAGTCCTCGGAGCCGATGCCGGTGCCGAGCGCGGTGATGATGGTGCCGATCTCGGCCGAGCTCAGCATCTTGTCGAGCCTGGCGCGCTCGACATTGAGGATCTTGCCGCGCAGCGGCAGCACCGCCTGATAGCGCCGATTGCGCGCCTGCTTGGCCGAGCCGCCGGCGGAATCGCCCTCCACCAAGAACAGCTCGCAGCGGCTGGGATCCCGCTCCTGGCAATCTGCGAGCTTGCCCGGCAGGCTGGTGACCTCCAGCGCGCTCTTGCGCCGGGTCAAGTCGCGCGCTTTGCGCGCGGCTTCCCGCGCCGCTGCGGCCTCCACCGCCTTGGCGACGACAGATCGGGCCTCGGTCGGGTGCTCCTCCAGCCACTGGCCGAGCCCCTCGCCGACGATGCCCTCCACCACCGGCTTGACCTCGGAGCTCACCAGCTTCTCCTTGGTCTGCGAGGAGAATTTGGGGTCCGGCACCTTGACCGAGAGAACGCAGGTGAGGCCTTCCCGAGCATCATCGCCGGTGATCGAGACCTTCTCGCGCTTGGCGATGCCGCTCTGGGCGGCGTAGCCGTTGACCGCACGGGTCAAGGCCGCGCGGAAGCCCGCGAGATGGCTGCCGCCGTCGGACTGGCGGATGTTGTTGGTGAAGCAGAGGACCGTCTCGTGATAGCTGTCGTTCCACTGCAGCGCGGCCTCAACGATGATGTCGCTCCGGCGATCGCGGATCATGATCGCGTTGCCGACCAGCGACTGCTTGGCGCGGTCGAGGTAGCCGACGAAGGCCTCGGTGCCGCCCTCGTAGTAAAAGGTCGCGAGTCTGGGCTCAGCGGCGCGCTCGTCCCGAAGCGTGATGTGCAGGCCGGCGTTGAGGAAGGCGAGCTCGCGCAGGCGGTGCTCCAGCTCGTCGAAATCGAACTCGGTCTGCGTGAAGATCTGGCTCGAAGGCAGGAAGGTCACGCGCGTGCCCGAGCGCTCGGCGGTCTCGCCCGTGACACGGAGCGGCGCCTCGGGCTCGCCGCCGGCGAAGCGCATGGCGTATTCCTTGCCATCGCGGCGGATGCGGAGCTCTAGCCACTCCGAGAGCGCGTTCACCACCGAGACGCCGACGCCGTGAAGCCCGCCCGAGACCTTGTAGGTGCTCTGGTCGAACTTCCCGCCGGCATGCAGCTTGGTCATGATGACCTCGGCGGCGGAGACGCCCTCCTCCTCGTGGATGTCGGTTGGGATGCCGCGTCCGTCGTCGCTGACCGAAGCCGAGCCGTCGGCGCCGAGCACCACCTGGATGTGCTCGCAGTAGCCCGCGAGCGCCTCGTCCACGGCGTTGTCGACGGCCTCGTAGACCATGCGGTGCAGGCCCGAGCCATCGTCGGTGTCGCCGATGTACATGCCCGGCCGCTTGCGCACGGCATCGAGGCCGCGCAGGACCGTGATGGACTCGGCGCCGTAATCCGTGGCTGCGGCGGGGCCGCGCGGGGCAGGGTCGGCCACGGGCTCTACTCGCCTTCCACCATGCCGGGCCGCACCGTGAAGAACTGCGCGGCAGAGCCGAGGGGGGAGAACACGCTCCGCTCGGTGCCCGTGAGCCAGGCCTGGGCGCCGACATCGAGGATGATCTCGAAGAGTGCACGCCGGCGACTTTCGTCGAGGTGGGCGGCGATCTCGTCCAGTAGCAGTACCGGCGCGCACCGGCGCTGGCGCTCCACCAGGCGGGCATGGGCCGTCACCAGCGCGATCAGCATGGCCTTCTGCTCACCGGTGGAGCATTGCTCCGCCGCCATGCCGCGGTCCCGGTCGGTGACGATCAGGTCGCTCCGCTGCGGACCGTCCACCGTGCCGCCCTCGGCCTCGGTTCGGCGGGTTGCGGCGAGGTGCTCCCTGAACTGATCCTCCACCGCGAGCGCGGGCGAATCTGCGAGCCAGCGCTCGACCAGTCCGTCCGCGGCGAGCGTGATCGTCGGGAAAGGCGCCGCGTTGGCGGGCAGGAATTGCTCGAGCCGCATGGCGAGATCGAGACGCGCCGCGCCGATCGCCACCGCGTTCTCCGCCATGCTGCGCTCAAGCGCGCCGAGCCACGCATCGTCGCTGGTGCCCGTGCGCAGCAGCCGGGCACGGTGGCGGCGCGCGCGGTCGTAGCGCTGGACCCGCGCGGCGTGGCCGGTGTCGATGGCGTAGACCAGCCGGTCGAGAAAACGCCGCCGCTCTGCCGGCGGGCCCGAGAACAGCCGATCCATCGAAGGTGTAAGCCAGACCATGCCGATGTGCTCGGCCAAGGCCGCCGGCCCCGACGCGGTCGCACCATCGATCCTGACGACGCGGCGCTCCGCCTCCCCCGGCTCGGCCGGCGCCCGCCAGCCGGAGCCCAGGGCGGTCTCGCCACCATCGCCGGTAAGCGTACCGGCGACTGACCAAGCCTCGGCGGGAGCCGCGTCCGGCCCGGCCACATGCGCGACATCGGCAAGCCGCGCACCCCTGAGCCCCCGGCCCGGCGAGAGGTAGGAGACCGCTTCCAGCAGGTTGGTCTTGCCGGCGCCGTTGGGGCCGGTCAGCACCAGCGGCCGCCGATCCATGGCGAGGCGCACCGCGCGGTAGCTGCGGAAGTCGCCGAGCGTAAGCCGGGTCAACGCATGGCGGGCGGTCGCCGGCGTCGGACCCGCCCGCCCGGTCGCGGCTTGTGCGGTTGGAGAGGACACCTAGACGCGGAGCGGCATGATGACGTGGAGCGAGCCGGAATCGCCGGTGTCCCGCACCAGTGACGGCGAGCCGGCATCGCCGAAGAAAAAGCGGATCGAATCGCTGTCGATCTGACTGGCGACGTCCAGCACGTAGCGCGCGTTAAGACCGATATCGAGGGGCTCGGCCCCGTAGTCGGCGTCGAGCTCCTCGGTCGCGGTCCCCGTATCGGGGCTGTTGGCCGAGAGCGTCACCGCGCCCGAGCGGATGGAGAGCTTGATGGCGTGGGAGCGGTCCGTGGAGATCGAGGAGACCCGGTCCACGGCCTCGGCGAAGCTGCCGCTGGCCACCGTCATCACGTTCTGGTTGCCGCGCGGAATCACCCGTTCGTAGTCCGGGAACGAGCCGTCGATCAGTTTCGAGGTGAGCTGGGCGGCGCCGGCTTCGAAGCGGATCCTGGTCTCTGACAGCGCGACGGATACCGGCTCGTCGCCGTCGTCGACCAGTTTGCGCACTTCCGTGACCGTCTTGCGCGGGACGATCACGGCTGGCAGCTCCGCCGCCCCCTCGGGTAGCGCCACATCGGCACAGGAGAGCCGGTGGCCGTCGGTGGCGACGGCGCGCAGCCGCGCGACGCCCTCCTGGTCCTCGGCCTTATGCAGGTGGATGCCGTTGAGATAGTAGCGGGTTTCTTCGGTCGAGATGGCGAACCGGGTCTTGTCGATCAGGCGCCGCAGATGGTCCCGCGGCAGCTCGAAGGAATACGGCAGATCGTCGTCGGCCATCACCGGGAACTCGGCGATGGGCAGACACGAGAGACGGAAGCGCGAGCGCCCCGAGACCACATCGAGCTGCCCACCGTCGCTCCCGTCGAGAGTCATCGAGACCTGCGCACCGTCCGGCAGCTTGCGGACGATGTCGTAGAGGGTGAGCGCGGTCGTCGTCACCGCGCCCTCCTGCTCGACGGCGGCCTCGGCCTCGTCGACGACGGCAAGGTCCATGTCCGTTGCCGTGAGCCGCAGGCGGTCGCCCCCCTGCGCATCGATGCGCACATTGGCAAGAATCGGGATCGTGTTGCGCCGCTCGACGACGCTTTGCACATGCGCCAGAGAGCTCAAAAGCGTGGAGCGTTCGATCGTGAGTTTCATGCTCGCGGGAGGCCCTGAATCGTCGCCGAATCAGGGCGCATTATAGCCGAGAAGTGGCGGAAACCGCAGCCTTACCGGCGAATTGTCGGGGCGCGGACGTTGTGCGCCAGCCCTTGCCGCGCATCTTTCCGTGTATTTGCTGTCAGCGGTCCGGTTCTTCGAGGCTTCGCCGGAGGTGCTCCACGTCTTCGTCGAGGGCGGGGTCCTTGGGCCGCAGGTCCTCGATGCGGCGGATCGCGTAGAGGACCGTGGTGTGGTCGCGCTTGCCGAACTTGCGGCCGATCTCCGGCAGCGAACGGGACGTGAGCTGCTTGGCGAGGTACATGGCCACGTGGCGTGGCCGCACCACCGCCTGCGAGCGCCGGTTGGAGGAGAGCTCCGCCGGCTTGATGTTGTAGTGCGCGGCGACCCGCTGCTGGATCTCCTCGATGGTGATCTTCTGTTCCTCCGCAACGAGCACGTCCCGCAGCACCCACTGGGTCGTCGGCAGCGTAATCGCACCGCCGAGCAGCGCGGCATGAGCGGCAATGCTGTGGAGCGCCATCTCCAACTCGCGTGCGTTGGAGGTGATGTTCCGGGCCAGGAACTCCATCACCTCGCGCGGCGCGTCGGCGATGCCGAGCGGCCTTGCTTTTTCCCGCAGGATGCCGAGGCGGAGCTCGTAATTGGCCGGCAGGATATTAACCGCAAGACCGCCTGCCAGACGGGACTTGAGCCGCTCATCCATCCCCTCGAGCCGGGAGGGCGCGCGGTCAGCGGAGACCACCACCTGGCAGCGATGGTCGAGCAACGCATTGAGCGTATGAAGAAATTCCTCCTGCGTGCTGTCCTTGTCGCAGATGAACTGGATGTCGTCGATCAACAGCACGTCGGCGGAGCGAAGCCGCTCCTTGAACGCCACCGTGTCTTTCTGCCGGATTGCCTGGATGAACCGATACATGAACCGTTCGGCAGAGAGGTAGAGGACACGCCGGGACGGCTCGCGGCCGCGAATGCACCACGCGATGGCGTGCAGAAGGTGGGTCTTGCCGTGCCCGACACCGCCGTAGAGGTAGAGCGGGTTGAACGGAAGATGGTCGATGCCAGCGACTTGCTGCGCGGCGGCATGGGCGAGTTCGTTGCTTTCGCCGACCACGAATTCCCGGAAGGTGAGGCGGTTATTGAGCGGCGAGCCGAGGCCGTCCGGCCGCGCGTCATGCGCGCGCAGGACCAAAGCGCCGTCGCGCCCCGCCGGGGGCCGCTCGCCTGCGGTGTGCGGTTTGCCGTCCGCATCCAGCGGCAGGCCATCATGAATGACGATGCGGGCGCCCTGGATACTCGGCCGATGATCAGCCCAAAGCGCCGCGATGCGATCCGCATAGTGCGATTCGATCCAGTCGCGGAGGAACCGCGTGGCAACGCCTAGGGTGACTTCCTCGCCGTCAACGTCGACCAGGGCGAGCGGCGCCAGCCAGCTCGCGAAGGTGGCGTCGCCCAATTCGGCCCGAAGTCGCGCCCGGACTCTCTCCCAATCGGCTTGCGTGTCTCGGTCCCGCGGCGGAGCGCCGTCCGTCATTGCCGGCTCTCCCTCAGCAGGCGACGGGACCCCTGCCGACACGGCACGTCGCGGCGGCAGGCGATCTCGCAGCGGATATCACAACCCCGGCTACCGCTCCAACATGAGCGATATGTTCTATTTTTAGCCTCGTTTGACCCCATGTCTGTTCTTGCATTGCGTCGCGCCTCTCGGTGCGGCGGTGGGTCTCCCTTCCCGGACAAGCTACGCTTGCCTCGCCGTTGTGAACGTCAGTGATTTTTGCTTTACATACCGCCGGCGCCTCCTCCGGGCGGTATGTGACGCTTAGGCTAAAGCGCGGAATCGAGGCTTGCAACGGGTCTGAAAGCGGAACCGTCGCAAAAATTGCGTGTCACATTTCCGTCGCAATGTTGGCTATGAGAGTGAAGGCAGAGAGCCAATCGGTTGGCGGCATAACCGGAATTCGGACGGCATGTTTTGCGCCGTCGGCATGACCGGATCAATGGGCGGACAAGCGGTCCCGCCGAGAGCGAAAATGAGAGCCGCCGCTGCTGCGGCGCAGGCCGTTTCTAGCTGTCGGAGAGCGCACCCACGCGGCGTGCGAGCAGCGAGACCCGGCGCGCCGCGGTCCGCCGATGCAGCACCGCTTTCTGCGCGCCGCGCATGATCTCGGGCTGGGCCGCGCGCAATGCCTCCTCCGCCTGGCGCTTGTCGCCGCTCGCGATGGCTTCCTCCACCCGGCGGATGAAGGTGCGGATGCGTGAAATCCGCGCGCGGTTGACCGCGACGCGGCGCTTGTTTTGCCGAACCCGCTTGCGGGCCTGGCGCGAATGGGCCATGGCGAGGGTCTCTCCTGTGGTCGGGCGGCCTTATACCACGCGGGCCAGCCCGGTCAACGGCACCGGCGTCGCTAAGCGGCCCTAGCGGTTGTTGAAGGCCGGCTCGCGCTTCTCGATGAAGGCGTCCATCCCTTCCTTCTGATCCTCGGTCGCGAAGCTCGCGTAGAAGACCGCCCGCTCGTAGAGCACGCCTTCCGTGAGCGTGGTTTCGAAGGCCCGGTTCACGCTCGCCTTGGCGAGGGCTACGGTGGGCGCCGAGAAATGCGCGATCCGCTCGGCGACGGCGACCGCCTCGTCAACCACATCGGCGACCGGCACGACCCGGCTCGCGAGCCCGCTGCGCTCGGCCTCCTCAGCATCCATCATGCGCCCGGTCAGGATCATCTCCATCGCCTTCGACTTGCCGACCGCGCGGGTCAGCCGCTGGGTGCCGCCGGCGCCGGGGATGGTGCCGAGCTTGATCTCCGGCTGGCCGAATCTCGCGTTGTCGGCGGCGATCACGATGTCGCACATCATCGCAAGCTCGCAGCCGCCGCCCAGCGCATAGCCCGCGACCGCCGCGATCACCGGCTTGCGGAATGCGGTGATGCGGTTCCACGCGGCGATGAAGTCGCTGCCGTAGGCATCGACGAAGTTCAGCCTGCGCATCTCGGTGATGTCGGCGCCGGCCGCGAAGGCTTTCTCGTTGCCGGTGACGACGACGGCACCGATCTCGTCTTCCGCCTCGAAGCTGTCGAGCACGGCGTTGAGCTCGCCGATGAGCGCGCCGTTCAGCGCGTTGAGCGCCTTGGGCCGGTTCAGCGTAATCAGGCCGACCCGGCCGCGCCGGTCGACAGTGATGTGTTCATAGGCCATCGTGCTTTCCCTCAAGGGGCCGGGGCCCGCGTTCTTGTCGGGCGGGCTGCTGCCGGACGGGCGCCGCGAGGTGCGCCCGGCCCGCCTGATAACTCACCGTTGCCGCTTAGCGCAATAGAATGTCGAGCGGTTGCTCTGCACGATACGGCGCACCGCGGCCCCGCAATCGCAGCCGGGGCAGGGCTGGCCCGCCCGGTCGTAGACCGCGAAGCGGTGCTGAAAGTAGCCGAGCTCGCCCGATGCCTGCACATAGTCGCGGAGCGATGATCCGCCGGCTTCGATGGCCGCCTCCAGCACGTCCTTGATCGCGCCGGCGAGCCGGGCCGCGCGTCCACTCTGCACAGAACCCGCCCGGCGCCTCGGGCTCAAACCGGCGTAGAAGAGCGCCTCGCAGACGTAGATGTTGCCGAGGCCCGCGACCACGCGCTGGTCGAGCAGCGCGGCCTTGATCGGCGTGTCCTTGCCTTTGAGCCGCGCGGCCAGTGCCGGCCCGTCGAAGTCGGCGGCGAGCGGCTCGGGGCCCATGGCGCAAAGCAATTCATGCTCGTCGAGCCTCGCGTCTTCGGCGAGCTCCATCAGGCCGAAGCGTCGGTGGTCGACGTAGCTCAGCACCGCGCCGTCGTTGAAGTGGAGGACGACGTGCTCGTGCGCGGCACCGCTCGGCGCCGCGTCGACGAAGAGGCGCCCCGACATGCCGAGATGGACGATCAGCACCTGGCCGCCGTCGAGGTGCACCAGCAGGTACTTGCCGCGCCGACCGAAACTCTGAACTTCCCGGCCTGTCAGCACCTGCCCCATGTCAGGCGGGAGCGGCCTGCGCAGATCGCCGCGCCGCACCGTGACATGGCTGATGCGCCGGCCGGTGAGCTGCGCGGCGAGCCCGCGGCGCACGGTTTCGACCTCGGGCAATTCCGGCATCCTGCGGCCACGGTAGCGCGGGTTCGGCCGCTGGGCTATGGTCGCCGCCATGGCCTCCGCGCGCGGTGAGCACGACGCCACGGATGGCGCCGATTTCGGTTTCCGCCGCGTCGGCGAGGACGAGAAGCCGGGGCTCGTCCGCGACCTCTTCGACCGGGTCGCCGGCCGCTACGACCTCATGAACGACCTGATGAGCGGCGGCGTCCACCGCCTGTGGAAGCGCGAGATGGTGGCCTGGCTCGCGCCCCGCCCCGGCATGGCCGTGCTCGATGTGGCGGGCGGCACCGGCGACATCGCGCGGCGGGTGTGGGCGGCAATGGACGGCGAGGGCCGCGTCATCGTCTGCGACGCGAGCGAGCGGATGGTGGACGAAGGCCGCGAGCGCACCTGGAACGCAGGGCTCATCGGCAGCATCGAGTGGCTGGTGGGCGATGCCGAGGCGCTGCCGCTGCCGCCGCGCTCGGTGGATGCCTACACGATCGGCTTCGGCATCCGCAACGTGACGCGGATCGAGCAGGCGCTGGCGGAGGCCGCGCGCGTGCTCCGCCCAGGCGGGCGCTTTCTCTGCCTCGAGTTCAGCTCGCGCCCGCCTGTCGGCGTGGATCGCCTCTACAATGCCTACTCGTTCGCGGTGATTCCGCTGCTCGGCGCGGCGGTAACCGGCCAGCGCGACGCCTACGCCTATCTCGTCGAAAGCATCCGCCGCTTCCCGCCGCCCGAGAAACTCGCCGCCATGATGACCGATGCCGGCTTCGGCGGCGTGCGCGTCCGTTCGCTCTCCGCCGGCATCGCCACGCTCCACTCGGGCTGGCGCGTCTAGCCCGGATTTCTCGCCATGCGCCGGGCGCTCAGAAATATCGGGCGGCTGCTGCGGATCGCCTGGACGCTGGGGCGATGGGACGCGCTCTTCCTCCTCAGCGATTTCGGCCTCGTGCCGGCGGTCACCTTTCTCACAGGCATGGCGCCCAAGAAGCGCGGGTTGGGCACGCCGGGGCAGCGGCTCGCCGGCGCGCTGCAGGTCCTGGGCCCCAGTTTCATCAAATTCGGCCAGGCCATTTCCACCCGACCCGACCTGGTGGGCGAGGAAATCGCCGCCGAACTCTCCGCGCTACAGGACCGCCTGCCGCCCTTCGAGGCCAAGGCCGCGCGCGCCATCGTCGAATCCGAGTTCGGCGTGCCCCTAGACGCCCTCTTCAAGGAGTTCACCGACGAGCCGGTGGCCGCGGCCTCCATCGCGCAAGTGCACTTCGCGGTCACCGCGACCGGCGAGCCGGTCGCGGTCAAGATCCTCAGGCCCGGCGTGGAGCGGGCTCTCGAGCGCGATCTGGAGCTCTTCTACTGGTTGGCCGAGCTTGCCGAGCGCAGGCTGCCCTCCTGGCGCCGGCTGCGGCCGGTCGAGGTCATCCGCACCTTTGCCCAGAGCGTGATGATCGAGATGGATCTCCGCTTCGAGGCCGCCGCCGCCTCGGAGCTGCGCCAGAACTTCGCCGAGGATCCCAGCTTCCTGGTGCCGGCGGTCGACTGGCGGCGCACCAGCCGTCGCGTGCTCACGCTGGAGCGGGTCGAGGGCATCCCGATCGACGAGCGCGAGGCCCTGGTGACGGCCGGCCACGACCCCCACGAAGTTCTGGGCAAGGCGGCCGAGGCCTTCTTCAACCAGGCCTTTCGGGACGGCTTCTTCCACGCCGACCTGCACCCCGGCAACTTGCTGGTGAACACGGACGGCAACATCGTCGCCGTCGATTTCGGCATCATGGGGCGGCTAGACACCCAGACCCGGCGCTATCTCGCCGAAATGCTTCTGGGGTTCCTGATCGGCGACTACGAGCGCGTGGCCGAGGTGCACATCGAGGCTGGCTACGTGCCGCGGCGGACCTCGAAGGCGGCGTTCGTGCAGGCACTGCGCTCCATCGGCGAGCCGATCCTGGGCCGGCCGCTCAACGAGATTTCCATCGCCAAGCTGCTCGGCCAGCTCTTCCAGATCACCGAAGCCTTCGAAATGGAGACCCAGCCCCAGCTCCTGCTGCTGCAGAAGACCATGCTGATGGCCGAAGGGCTGACCCGCCGGCTCACGCCCGATCAGAACATGTGGGTCTTCACCCGGCCGCTGATCGAGGGCTGGGCGCGGGAGAACCTGGGCGTCCAGGCCCGCGTGCGCGATATGGCGGAAGAGTTTCTGGAAGCGGCGGGCCGGCTGCCGCGCCTTGCCACGCGCGCCGAGCGGGTGCTGGACGGGCTTGAGGCGGGGGTTTCGCTTTCGCCCGACACGCTGGAGGCGATGGGCGGACGCCGGCGCGGTGGCAACACGCTGCCCATCCTGCTCAGCGTGATCGCCGCGTTGCTCGCGGGTCTTCTGGCCGTCCAGCTGCTTTAAGACGGCTTCTACCGGCCTTGACACGGGCGGCGGGGCGCGGAGAGTGCCCCGCTATGGACGCCGACGCGATCAAGCGCGAAACCGAGCTCGTGCGGGCCGACTGGGCGGCGCGCGGGCGCCATTGGGACCGCCGGTCCGACGAGATCGCCGAGCAGGCGGCCCGCATGAACGCACCGCTCATCGAGGCCGCCGACATCGCACCCGGCCAGAAGGTCTGCGACATCGCCACAGGTGCTGGCGAGCCTGCGCTCAGTGTCGCCGCGCTGGTGGGCGCGGAGGGTCGCGTTTTCGCCACCGACCTCTGCCCCGAGATGATGTTGGGCGCACGCCGCCGGGCCGCAGCCCAAGGGCTTGGCAACATCACCTTCAGGACCGCCGACATGCTGGCGCTCCCCGATGCGGATTCAGTATTTGACCGGGTGATCTGCCGTTTCGGCCTGATGTTTTGCCCGGCACCGGCGCGCGCTGCCGCCGAAGCGCGGCGCGTGCTGAAGCCGGGCGGGCGGGTGGCTTACCTGGTCTGGGGGCCGCGCGAGGAGACGACTATGTTCGTCGTCTTCGTCGCAGCCGCCGAAGCCGTGCTGGGCCCCCTCGATACAGTGGACGACATCGACCTCGCCCGGCCGTTTTCGCTCGGCGCTCCTGGCGCGCTCGGCCAGGCGCTCACCGACGGCGGTCTGACCGAGGTAGACGAGCGCGAGGTCCGCTTCGCACCCCGTGTGCCGGCGGCGGCACCCTTCTGGCAGGCCCAGTTCGACATGACTTTCGGCCGCGCCTTGGATGGCGCCTCGGAGGCATCGCAGAGCGCCCTGAAGGAGGCCGTGGCGGCGGGTTTCGAGCGCCTGCGGGAGGGAGACGAAGTCCCGATGGACGTCCATGTGCGGATCGGCACGGGCGTGAAGCCGGCAGACTGAGCCCGCGCCGTGACAGGCGCCGGCATGCCTCACAAATGCATGTTGTAAAACAGCGCAATACGCGCGATCAGGTTGGTCCTGAGAAACTCATAATTCGGACTTACCCGGCGTGTGCGTGCTCGCTCTCCAATCGCGCGATTTCGTCCTTGAGCCGGAGCTTCTGGCGCTTGAGCCCCTGAATTTCGAGATTATCGCCGCGGCCCTTGAGCGCGTCGATTTCCGCATTGAGCGACTGATGTTCGGCGCGCAACGCCTCCAGGCGCTGCGCGATCGAGTCCTGATCGGTCATTCGTCCCCCTTCGTCCTGCTAAAGCCGGCGCGCGTTGTCGCCGTGATTCCACCGATATAGTGGCAGAAGGCCGCCTCGAAAAGTCGTCTCGGCGCCGCGCGGCTCAAATGGTCTCGAAATAGCGCTCGTACTCCCAGGCGCTGATCTGGCTCTTCTGCCATGTGCGCCAGAGATCGAGCTCGGCCCGGCGTGAGAGCGTGTAGTGATCGACGAAGCGGTCGCTGAAGACGCTGCGCAGGAAGGCCGATCCTTCGAAGACCTCCACCGCATCCTCCAACGTGGCCGGCAGTTTCGTATAGCTCTCGTCGAGCGCTGCGTTGCCAGTACACATCGGCGGCGGCGCGAGGCCCCGCTCGATACCGTCGAGCCCTGCGGCCAGCATGCCGCCGATGGCGAGATAGGCGTTGGAATCCGCGCCGGGCAGCCGATTCTCGAAACGCGCACCGTGGGGGGTGGGCCGGGTGATCAGCCGCATCGCAGCGCTCCGGTTGTCATCGCCCCAGGATGCGTTCTCGGGCACCCAGTGCTGCCAGTCCCGGCGCCGGAACGAGTTGACGTTGGGCATGCAGAGCGCGACCAGCGCCGGCAGGTGCTCCAACTGGCCAGCCGCGTACTGCGTCGCGGTCTCGCTCATGCCGGCGCCGTCCCAGAACGCATTTCCCCCGTCCCGCCAGAGACTTTGGTGGATGTGTCCGCCGCAGCCCGGCAGGTCGGCATCGAGCTTGGCCATGAAGGTCGCGATCATGCCGCGCTCGGCGCAGAGCTCCTTGAGATAGGTCTTGGCGCGCATGGCGCCGTCGGCCGCCGCGAGCGCAGGGGCATGGGCCAGTGCGAACTCGATGGCGCCGTGACCCAGCTCCGTGTGCATGGATACAACCGGCGTCCCCACCTCCTCCATGCGCTGCATGAAGGTCTCGAACACGGCGCGGAGCGCCGGCAGGCGCAACAGACTGTAGGCATTCCGCCCGCGCGAGACCGGCGTGAGCGTCCCCGGCGAGAGCGGCGAGGCGTCTTCGTCCACGTAGTAGATAAAGACCTCGTATTCGAGCGCGAAGCGCGGCTCGAAGCCCATCTGGGCGGCCCTGTCCGCGGCGCGCCGGAGCATTGTGCGCGGGCATTCCGGCGTCAGAGCACCGTCGGCGTCGTGGATATCGAGGATGGCCGCCACAGTGTCCGGCCGCCAGGGCAAGCGGCAGACAGTAGCGGGGTCCGGTTTCCCGTAAACGTCGGCGAAGCCGTTCTCGTAGGACGAGAACGGCGAGAGATAGACATCGTCCGCCGTGGTCAGCCCGTAGATGATGTTGGACCAGCCGATCTCGGCCGACAGCCCCTTGTCGAGCGCAAGAAACTTGCCGCGCAGCCCGCCGTCCAAGTCCGGCGTCTCGACTTGGACGAAACGGACACCTTCGGCACGCATCTGCTCGCGCACCGCCGCCAATCCCTCGGTCGCCGTACCGCTCATGCTCCCGCTCCCGTTCCGTCCGCCGCCGGCTTCTCATAGCCCACGCTGGTATAGGCCTCCGCCGGCACCAGCGACGGGTCCTTGTAGATCGACCAGCGGCAGACGCCGCCCTGCCGCGCCTCGGGCCAGGTCGGCGGGTCGATCACCCGCGTCGGATAGCCGAAGCGCCGGATCGGCATGCGCTGGTTCAACTGGCAGCAATGGACACAATAGACGCAGACGCCGGTCTTGCCCCAGGCCCAGTCGTGGGCCTCCGTCGTCACGGCGAAGCCGAACGGGGGTTCCATGCGGGGCCCCTTGGGGTCCTCATCGCGGTAGGTACGCCCGCCGGAGCCGCAGGGGTCGAAGCTCAGCACCCAGCGGTCCGCCTCCTCCGTGATCTCGATGGCGCCCATGCGCCCCGGCCCGCTCAGATGGCCGCGCAGCGAGAGCGCTGCAATCAGGATCAGCCGGTGCATCGAGCGCGGCCAAGGGTGCGTGGCGGTGTCGTAGACATCGTAGGTCTCGTACATCGGCGCCATGAGATCGTCCCAGAGCGGGCCGATGCGGCGCTCGCCCAGATGGCGGACAACGAGGTCGAGCATGCCGTAAACCAGATCGCAGCCCCGGTCGTGTGTCTCGAGCCAGAGCGTGCGGGCGCGCTCCAGGCTCGCGCGCGCCGCCGCCGCATCGCCAGCCGCGCAGGCCACCTCCACATCGTCGATTGCGGCGGTGTAGATGGCCCAGCCCGCGTGGATATCGAAGGGCTCGCCTGCCTCACCGGCCAGCAGCGCCTGTAGCCGGGTCTCGCCAGCCGCGATCACGGCTTCGCCCACGCCTTCGGCCGCGAGAGTTTCCCTGATCTGATCGGCCCAGAGAGCGTAGAGCTCGTAGCCCTCGCACGCCTCCTCGACCGTGTGGCGGGCAAGCGCTGCTGCATCTGCGAAGCGCCCGTCGTCCAGCGCCGCGGCTGCCAGCGTGTATGAGGACGCGGCGTGCTCAGCCCAGCCGCCAGCACGCACCAGGTGCCCGATAATGGGATCGTCCACGAGTGGCCCCGCAGCGCCTCGGATCGCCTCCCCAGCCACGCTTTGTCCTAGCCGTACTGCAGTCCACTGCTCCGCGGCGCCGCGGGACTGGGCCACAGGGTAGAAAATCTGCCTCTCTGGGTAAAGAAGGCTGCGCGTGGGCGCGAATTCAGCCCTCGGGCCGCTCCACCGTCAGCACCTGCTTGCCGACCACGCTGCGGCTCTGGAATCCCTGTAGCGCCGCCGTCGCCTCTTCAAGCGGCAGGCGGCGGGAGATGCGGGGGTTCAACGCGCCTTCCTCGTACCAGCGGAAGAGATCGTCGAAATAGGCGCGGTTCGCGGCACGGTCGCGCTGGGCAAAGGCGCCCCAGGCGACGCCCACCACGCTGATCTCCTTGAGCAGGATGATGTTGGTCTTGGCTTCCGCGATGCGGCCGGAGGCGAAGCCGATGACCAGAAGCCGCCCGTTCCACGCGATGCAACGCATTGACGTATCGAAGATATCGCCGCCCACCGGGTCGTAGATCACGTCGGCGCCGCGCCCGTCAGTCAAGGCCTTGACCCGCTCGCGCAGGTCCTCGGTGCGGTAGTTCACGAGGTGATCGGCGCCGTGGTCGCGCGCCAGTTCCAGCTTCTCGCCGCTGCCGGCGGCCGCGATCACCGTTGCGCCGAGCCGCTTGCCGATCTCCACCGCAGAGAGCCCGACCCCGCCCGAAGCACCTTGCACCAGCAGCGTCTCGCCCTCGCCCAGAGCCGCGCGCCCGACCAGCGCGTGGTAGCTGGTGCCGTAGACGACGGGGAAGGCCGCCGCGACATCGAACGGCATGACATCGGGAATGGGGATGACGCATTCCGCCGGCGCCACCACCTCCTCGGCCATACCGCCGTAGGACATGTAGGCCAGCACCCGGGTGCCCGGCGCGGGCGCCTCCACCCCCTCCCCGCACTCGGCGACGACGCCTGCGCATTCCAGGCCGGGGCTGAAGGGGAAGGGCGGCCTGACCTGATACTTACCCTCGATCAGCAGGAGATCGGGAAAGTTGACCCCCGCCGCATGCACGGCGACGCGGACGCTGCCGGGCGCGAGCGCAGGCGGCTCCACGTCTTCGAATGCAAGAGTTTCGGGCGGGCCAAAGGCCTTGCAGACAACGGCTTTCATGGCATCAAGTCTCGTGAACGGAGGGTTGAACGGGTGGGGTGGGCGTCTCTCAGTCGAGCAACGTCCCGTCGCGGGCGAGCGGGGGTGCCACGGAGCCGCCGTCGAATTCCACCGTGGCGATCAACTCGACCGAGTGGTTGACGGCGAGCCCGCGGCAGCCGATGGCAGCTCGCGTCGGCATCAGGCGGCGGCCGTAAAGCTCGACCAGCAGGTCGACAGCGCCGTTGATGACGCGCGGCTGATCGACGAAATCCGGCCCCGAGTTCACGTAGCCGTGCAGATGCAGCATCCGGTGCATCCGGTCGAGATCGCCCAGCGCATACTTGATCAGGCCGAGATAGCAGAGCATGCACTGGCGCGCCGCCTCGTAGCCCTCCTCGATTGTGAGGTCCTCGCCGAGGATCCCGGGAAGATAGGGCTTGCCGTCCTTCATGGGTGTACAGCCCGAGAGGTAGAGCACGCGCCCGAGGGCATGGTGCGAGACGTATTTCGCAGCCGCGGGGTTGGTGCCGTAGCTGTCTTCCAGCCGGGGGAGCGTCAGGCCCGCGGCCTCGATCTTCTGCTCGATAGTCATGCGCCGAGCATGGTGCGCGGCGAGGGCCAAGTCAACGACGGGGCCGGCGCTTGGGCTATACTCGCGCCATGAGTGGCGCCAAGGCGACGAACGATGACGACGATCCAGCCGCGCTCGCCCGCCGCTTCCTCGACCTCTGGCAGGAGGAGATCGCCGGCACCGGTCGGGGCGGGGGTCCCGGCGCGCTCACGCTCCGCCTTGCCGCCCTGCCCCTCGCCGCGCTTGCGGGCGGCGAGGAGAGAGGCGGCTTGAATGCCGGCACGGACGCCAGCACCGCCGCCGAGGCTCGGGCCGAGGCCGCTGCCGCTGCATCTGGGGATGGCACTCAGCGTCTGGCTGAGCTCTCTCGCCGCCTTGCGGCTCTCAAAGGGCGGATCGCTGAACTGGCGGCACGCGGACCAGGCGCAGGCGACGGCACTCCAGGAGGCGCTGGCACAGGCCAATCCTGAGGCTCTGGCGCGCGCGCTCGGCGCCGAGGCGGCAACCCGCATCGGCACTTTCCTCGCCGGCATCGAAGGCTACCGCGCGCATCCATACCGCCGCCGCCTGGAAGACCCGCCTGTGCTCTGGCAGGCCGGCAGCACGCAGGTGCTCGCCTTCGGGGGGGAGCCGGCAGGGGCGCCCGTGCTGCTGGTGCCCTCGCTCATCAACCGCGCCTACATCCTGGACCTCACGGCGCAGCGCAGCTTCGCCCGCTACCTGCGGGAGCGGGGCTTGCGTGCCTATCTGCTCGACTGGGGCGCACCCGGCGCAGACGAGCGCGAATTCGGGCTCGACGACTACATCCTCGGCCGGCTCGCGCCTGCGCTGGAGGCGGTGCGCCGCGACGCGGGCCGGCCGGTCGTGCTCGCGGGCTATTGCATGGGCGGCACGATGGTGCTGCCCCTCGCCGCCCGCGTCGAGGTGGCGGCGCTGGTCCTGCTGGCGACGCCCTGGGATTTCTGGGGGGACGGCCGCCATCAGGCGCGACTGGTCGCGGCCCATCTGCCGGGTCTGACCGCCCTGATCGACGGTCTGGGGCAGCTGCCGCCCGACGCGCTGCAGGCCATGTTCGCTGCGCTCGACCCGCTGCTGGCGGCGCGCAAGTTCAGCGCCTTCGCCGCGCTTCCGCCCGCCTCGGCCGCTGCGCGCAATTTCGTCGCGCTGGAGGACTGGCTCAACGACGCCGTGCCGCTCACCGGCCCCGTCGCCCGCGCCTGCCTGGAGGACTGGTACGGCGCGAACGCGCCCGCACGCGGCAACTGGCGCGTGGGCGGTGAGCCGGTGCGGCCGGAGCGCGTCACCTGCCCCGCGCTCAATGTCGTGCCGGCGCGCGACCGCATCGTGCCTCCGGCTTCGTCAGAGGCGCTGGGCGAGGCGCTTCCCGATGTGGAAACCTGGCGCCCGCCGCTCGGCCATATCGGCATGATGGCCAGCCCCCGCGCCAAGCGCCTGCTCTGGCGCAAGCTCGCAGATTGGATTTCTGCTCACGCCACCGCTTGAAAATGCGCGGGCGCAGGCGCATATGAGGCCCGCGCGCCGCCGAGGAACGAGTCCCCGGCGGCGCGGATCATTGCCAGGAGAGAGACGATGAGTCGGGTCGCACTGGTGACGGGCGGGACGCGCGGGATCGGCGGCGCCATTTCGCTCGCGCTGAAGAACAACGGCTGCCAGGTGGCCGCCAATTACAACGCCAACGACGAGGCTGCCGAGCGCTTCCGCGAGGTCACCGGCATCGACGTCTACAAGTGGGACGTGAGCGACTTCGCGGCCTGCGAGGCGGGCATCGCGCAGATCGAGAAGGACCTGGGCCCCATCGACATCCTGGTGAACAACGCCGGGATCACGCGGGACGGCACGCTCCAGAAGATGACGCCGGACAGGTGGCAGGCGGTGCTCGACACCAATCTCGGCTCCTGCTTCAACCTCTGCCACGCCACCTTCCCCGGCATGCGTGCGCGCAAGTTCGGCCGTGTCGTCAATATCGGCTCGATCAACGGCCAGGCCGGTCAGTACGGCCAAGTCAACTATGCTGCCGCGAAGTCCGGGATCCACGGCTTCACCAAGGCGCTGGCGCAGGAAGGCGCGCGCCACGGCATCACCGTGAACGCAGTGGCGCCGGGCTATGTCGATACCGAGATGGTGCGTGCCGTGCCCGAGGCGGTGCTGGAGAAGATCGTCGCCAGCATCCCGGTGGGCCGGCTCGGCCGTGCAGAGGACATTGCGCGCGCGGTACTCTTCCTCACCGCAGACGACGCTGACTTCATCACTGGGTCGACGATCTCGGTGAACGGCGGCCACCATATGTATTGATCAGACTGAAGGGAGACGGGCGTGGGACGGTTAGCACTCATCACCGGCGGCACCCGCGGCATCGGCGCCGGCATTGCGTGCGCCTTGAAGGAGGCAGGCCACCCGGTGGTGGTCAATTACCATGCCGATGAGGCGTGCGCCGCCGCCTTCACGGCGGACTCCGGGATTCCGGCGCTCAAGTGGGACGTGAGCGACGGCGACGCCTGCCGGGCCGGGGTCGCGGCAATTGAGGCCGAGCACGGCCCGGTCGAGATTCTCGTCAACAATGCCGGCACGGTCTCCGACAACAAGTTCGAGAACATGACCGACGACCAGTGGCAGCGGGTGGTCCGGGTCAACCTCGACTCTGTCTATTACATGTCGAAGGCGGTCTATCCCGGCATGATGGAGCGGGGCTGGGGCCGCATCATCCAGATCGGCTCGATGAACGGCCAGGCCGGCCAACTCAACCAGGTCAACTACGTCGCCGCCAAGGCGGGCATGCACGGCTTCACCAAGGCGCTGGCGCAGGAAGGCGCGAAGCACGGAATCACGGTCAACACCGTGGCCCCCGGCTACGTCGATACCTACCTGATGCGCAACATGCCCGAGAGGATCGCGCAGAAGATCATCGACAAGTCCCCGATCCGCCGCATGGGGTACGAGGAGGAGGTGGCCCATGCCGTGCTCTTCCTCCTGGACGACAAGGCGGCCTGGACCACCGGCTCCACCATCACCATGAACGGCGGCACCCACATGTATTAGGGTGGTCCCCCGACCCGCCCGGCGTTGAACCGCTCATGGACACGCCCCGCCTCCAAGACTAGGCTTCGAGACATACCCTCCACTGGCCGAAGGACGGCCCTTGGTAGAGAGGGTTCGAAAAACGCATTCCACGACGCTGTTCGTGGCGTCCGTCGCGGATGCCCAATGTGGGCCGGCTGACGGAACGGCGACACCCGCGTCCTCACATCCACACAACGAAGACTTGACCGACGCGAAAGTCGCCGGAGTTCGCGAGCGGCTCGTCGGATCGAGGGGTGACGGCGCGCCGCGCACCCAATAAATCTCTGGGAGGAAGACATGAGCGATCGAAATTACGACACGTGGAAACAGACGATGGCGGAGGTGCTGCATCGTCGGCGCACCGCTCTCACGCGTCGTCAGGTGCTGAAAGCAAGCTCAGCCACCGCAATTGCCGCAATCGCCGCCAACTTCGTGCCGCGCGAGGTGCGCGCCGACGTCACCGGCGAAGTGGTGCATCTGACGGCGTCGGGCAGCCGCTTCGCGGGCGTCGTGCGTGGCCTCAAGCCGTTGTTCGAGAAGGCTTATCCCAACGTCACGCTGAACGTCGCCACGATCCCGACGAACGAATTCCTCAACAAGGTCAACGTCTACATGCAATCGAAGTCGGATGCCTTCGATTCAGTCACTCAAGATTACGGCCAGTACCCGTCGCTCGAATCGTTCGGGGCGATGATTCCGCTCCAGGACCACATGGATGCCGACCCCACGTGGTTTGCGGACTATCAGACAGACGTGCCGGAGGCGTTGCAGTCGCTCTATCGCATCCCCATCGCCAACAGCAGCGGCACGCTCTATGGCCTGGCTCACGACGCCAACTGCCAGATGACGTTCTATCGCAAGGACGTCTTCGACAAGGCCGGAATTCCGGTTCCGAGGACATGGCCGGACGCCCTGGAGGCGGCCAAGGAGCTGCATTCGCCCGGCACCAATCAGTACGGCTATGTCGGCGCCATGCAGCGGAGCTATTGGGCCGGCTATCAATACTACGGTGCGCTGCGCTCGTTCGGCGGCGCCTTGGTCGACCGTGAGGAACCCGGGTACTGGAACCCGACTGTAAACAGCGAAGAAGGTTACATGGCGCTGAAGATGCTGGTTGACCTCCAGCAATACGCGCACCCCGTGAGCGCCAATGCGGGGGAGGACGAGGTGAACACCGCCTTCGCCAACGGCACCGCCGTCTACGGCCCGCTGACGTGGGGAACGGCGGTGCTGAACGATCCGTCTTTCACCAAGTTCGATCGGGTCATTTACGCCGATCTGCCGCCGGCGGGAGACAACGAGAAGGGCGCGCATCGGGTGAGCACCGGCGGGTTCGGCGTCTTCGTCCCGACCTACTCCAAGAATCAGGAAGCGGGTGTGGCATTTGCCAAGTTCCTGGCCTCTGGCGATGCCCGCGATCCGGCGATCGGCGAGGCGGTGGTGGCGGCCGGCGGGCAGCCGGCGCGGCTCTCGATCCTCGATCGGCACAAGGACGACAAGTTGTTCTTCGGTGGCCTCATGGCCAGCATGCCCTATGGCGTCACCAACAATCTGATGATCCCAGAGGGGTTCACCATCGGCACGCAGAACGGGGTCGAGGTCGCCGATGCCATCAACGGCGAGCAGAGCATCGAGCAAGCGCTGACAAATATGGACAAGGGAATCCGAAGGGTCTTGGAGGACGCCGGCTACTACGCATAGAGCGTTTCCGTTTAACACGGAAACGCTCTCTCTTTATCGCTCACGGCAGCCGGCCTCCGGCCGGCGCCTGCGCGAGCGCGCCGCATAAGCGGCGGGCCGCGGTCGCGGCCTGTCGCGAGCCCGTCAAGGGCGGACTCGCTCCCGCCCAAGTCACAGGCAGAGCCTGCTACCATAGCCGGCCATGCATCAGGACGTCGTCGACCTCAATGCCTTCTACCTGACCCGGCTCGGCCGGGTCACGCGCCGCATCCTTGGCCAGCAGATCCGTCGGGTCTGGCCCAGCGTACGCGAGGAGGTGGTGCTGGGGCTCGGCTATCCGGTGCCCTTCCTCGGCCTCTTCCGCGAAGAGGCGGACCGTGTGTTTGCGGTCATGCCGGCGGGCCAGGGGGTGATGGCCTGGCCCGAGAGCGGCGGGCGGCAGGTCGCGCTCGCCGAGGACGGCGTCCTGCCGCTGCCCGACGGCTGCATCGACCGCATCCTCATCGTCCACGGGCTGGAGTTCAGCGAGCAACGCCGCCCGATGCTGGAGGAGGTATGGCGGGTGATGCGGCCCGACGGGCGCATCCTAGTGCTGGTGCCGAACCGCCACGGCCTCTGGGCCCGCGCCGAGGCCACGCCCTTCGGCCACGGCTCGCCCTTCAGCGCCTCCCAGCTGGCCCGGCTCTTGCGCGAGCACCGTTTCGCTCCGGTCGCTTCCGGCGCGATGCTCTTCTTGCCCCCAACGGGCTGGCGCGGGGTGATGCGTACCGCCGCCATCTGGCAGCGCCTCGGCCGTCACCTCGGCCGCCCCTTTGGCGGCATCGTCTACGTGGAGGCGGGCAAGACCGTGTTCGAAGCCATTCCGATCACGGCGCGGCGCCGCCGAAGGGTCATCATGCCGTTGCCGCAGCCGGTGCCGGCGGGCGCGCGAACGGCCGCTGGGGAGTGCGGCCTATTGGCGCTTGGCGGAGAGCAGGAACACCGCCTGCTCGCCAAACAGGTTGGCGAAGCGGCCGGTTCCGGTGAAGCGGCGCACGCGTCCCCGTGAATCGACCTGGGTGCGGCGCGCGATGCCGATGTCGAGCTCGCGGCAGAGCATGACGAAGTCCTTGATCGTGCACGGCCTGATCATCGGCGTTTCGTACCAGAGCTCGCCGGAGGCCAGCGCTGCCGGCATGCGGCCCCGCGTCAGCAGGTGCAGCCGATTACGCCAGTGCCCGAAGTTGGGGATCGAGACGATGGCGCTCCGGCCGATCCTGCGCAGCTCCAGCAGCACGCCCTTGGGGTCGCGGATCGCAGGCAACGTCTGGCTCAGGACCACGTAGTCGAAGGCGGCATCCGGGTAGTCGGCGAGGTCGGTCTCCGCATCCCCCTGGATCACCGAGAGCCCACGCCGGACCGAGGCGTTGACTCCTTCCTGGCTGATCTCGATGCCGCGGCCGTCGACGTTCTTCTCCCGCGCGAGCAGTTCCAGCAGGGCGCCGTCGCCGCAGCCGATGTCGAGCAGCCTGGAGCCCGGCTCCACCAGCTCGGCGATCAGGCGATGGTCGGGGCGCGCGCTCTGGCGCATATTCTGCCGCTGCGGGCCTGCGTTCATCGACGGGGGCTTACGGGTTGTCGAGCCCGCGCTTGGCGGCGGCGCCGCTCAGGAAGCCGCGCAGTGTCTCGAACATGTCCGGCTCGTCGAGGAGGAAGGCATCGTGCCCCTTGTCGCTCACCACCTCGACGAAGCTCACGTTGGCGGCGGCGGCGGCCAGCGCTCGCACGATGGCCCGGTTCTCGGACGTGGGATAGAGCCAGTCGCTGGTGAAGGAGATCACGCAGAAACGGGTATCGACCCCACGAAACGCATTCGCAAGCACGCCGTCGTAGTCGGCCGCGAGATCGAAATAGTCGATCGCACGGGTGATGTAGAGGTAGGAGTTGGCGTCGAAGCGCTCGACGAACGCCTGCCCCTGATAGCGGAGGTAGCTCTCGACCTGAAAATCCGCATCGAAGCCGTAGGTGACGTTGGACCTATCCTGCAGCGCCCGGCCGAACTTCCGGTGCAGCGCCGATTCCGAGAGGTAAGTGATGTGCGCAGCCATGCGCGCCACCGCGAGGCCGCCCACCGGATTTGTGCCGAGTTCCTGATAGCGCCCCTCGCGCCATTCAGGATCGGCCATGATTGCCTGGCGGCCGACCTCGTTGAGCGCGATATTCTGTGCCGAGTGCTTGGCGGCACAGGCGATGGGGACGGCGGTAAAGCAACGCTCGGGGTAGCTCGCCACCCACTGCAAGGCCTGCATGCCGCCCATGGAGCCGCCGGAGACGCAGAAGAGCTGCTCAATTCCCAGATGATCGAGCAACATGGCCTGGGCCTTCACCATGTCGCGGATGGTGATGACCGGAAAGTCGAGGCCCCAGGGGCGTCCTGTCGCCGGGTTGGTCTCCTTCGGCCCGCTGGTGCCCATGCAGCCGCCGAGCGTGTTGCTGCAGATCACGAAGTAGCGGTCGGTGTCGAACGTCTTGCCGGGCCCCACCATCAGCTCCCACCAGCCGGGTTTGCCGGTGACCGGGTGAGAGCCCGCAACGAACTGATCGCCGGTGAGCGCGTGGCAGAGCAGCACCGCGTTGGAGCGATCCTTGTTGAGCGTGCCGTAGGTCTGATAGGCGAGCGTGAATGGCCCGAGCGAGACACCGCAATCGAGCTCGAGCGGCTGCTCCCGGCCGAGTTCGACGCTCAGGCCGGTCTGTGCATGCTCCGCCGCGGCTTGGCTCTCGGGCATTGCGGTCATCGTTCACCGGGCTCCGGGCGGCCGCGTCCTGTCATCGGACCGCGGGCCGCAAGTCTCGCCGAAAGGGGGTCAGACAGTTGCGATTTGAACCCGAAAGTCAATGTTCTCTTTGATTTTACCACGCTCTTGCACTACGACTTGCCTCCCCCTTGAGCCGTGTCAGCCATGCCATGAACAGGCCTTCGCCGGAGGAATCTCCGCTCGCCGCCCTGCGCGACGAGATCGACGAGATCGACGACACGATCCACGATCTCCTGATGCGCCGGATGGCGCTCGCCAACCGCATCAGCGAGACGAAGCGCGCCCGTGGCGCCACCGGCGCGCTGCTCCGGCCTGCGCGCGAGGCGGCCATCCTGAGAAGGCTGCAAGAGCGTCATGAGGGCCCCTTTCCGTTCCCCGTCATCGTGCGCATCTGGTCAGAGATCATGTCGGCGACCCTCTTTGCCGAGGGCGGCTTCGCGGTCTCGGTGTTCACGGTGGAGGAGCCGAGCGAGGAGAGCCGCTTTCCGGACCTCGCGCGGGTCTATTTCGGCGCCGAGACGCCGCTGATCACCGCCCGGACCGAGAGCGGCGTGCTGCGGGGCGTGCGTGACGGCAAGGCGTCTATCGGCGTGCTGCCGGTGCCTGCGGATGCGATGAGCGGCGATGTCGGGGTCAGCGCCGAGCCCTGGTGGCTGACGCTTGCCGTCAGCGACGAAGAGCGGCCGATGATCGTCTCCCGCCTGCCCTGGCTCGCGGGCGGACGGCATGCCGCCAGCAAGACCAACGCGCTCGTGGTGGCCATGACCCCGCCGGCACCCTCGGGCGACGACGTTTCGTACCTCGCGGTGGAATCCTCGGACACCATCAGCCGCGACCGCATCCGCTCGGCGCTCGCCGTGGCCGGCATTGCGGTGACCGGCTCAGTGGCCTGGCACGGCGACGGCGGTGCGCCCGGCCGCTGGCAGCTGATCGAGGTCGATGGCTTCGTCGCCGAGGGGGACGAACGGTTGCAGAACTTTGCCGAGAAGCTGGGCGACGACGTTGGACGGATCGCGGTGCTGGGCAGCTACCCGAGGCCGCCGGCTCCCGCGCGGGCCGGCTGACGGGCGGGGGTCCAGCCATGCCGGTCCAGCCGCTTCCCCGCCCCGGAATCATGGAAATCTCGCCCTATGTAGGCGGGCGATCCGCCGCAGCGGGCCACGCCAACACCATCAAGCTCTCCTCCAACGAGTCGGCACTGGGGCCCAGCCCCAAGGCGCAGGCCGCCTACCGGGAGCTTGCCGGGTCGCTCCACCGCTATCCCGACGGCGGCGCCACGGAGCTGCGCATGGCGCTGGGTTCACTCCACGGCATCGACCCGGATCGCATCGTCTGCGGCAACGGCTCCGACGAGCTGCTGCAGCTTGTCGCCCACGCCTATGCCGGCCCCGGCGACGAGATCATCTATTGCCGCCACGGTTTCCTGGTCTATCCGATCGCAACGCTCGCCGTCGGCGCCACGCCCGTCGTCGCGCCGGAGACCGACTACACGGCGGACGTTGATGCGATCCTGGGTCTAGTGACCGAGCGAACCCGGATCGTCTTCCTCGCCAACCCCAACAACCCGACCGGGACCTACATTCCCAGGGGCGAACTCCGGCGGCTCTGGGGCGGCCTGCCGGAGCATGTCGTGCTGGTGGTCGATTCGGCCTACGCGGAATTCGCCCCTACCGAAGACTACGATTCCGGCCTCGACCTCGCCGGCATGGCCCCCAACGTGGTGATGACCCGCACGTTCTCGAAAGCTTACGGGCTCGCGGCGCTGCGGCTCGGCTGGGCCTACGGGCCGCCCGCCATCATCGACGTGCTCCATCGCATTCGCGGTCCCTTCAACGCCAATGCTGCGGCGCTCGCTGCGGCGCTCGCTGCGCTGGAGGATCAGGACCACATCGCGCGCGCCAGGCAGCACAACGAGCAATGCCTCGGTGCGCTTGCCGCGCGACTCAGCGCCGCCGGGCTTCACGTCGTGCCCAGCGTCTGCAACTTCCTGCTGGTGCGCTTCCCCGACGAGCCGGGGCGGGACGCTGCGGCGGCCGATCGCTTCCTCACCGAACGCGGCATCGTCGCCCGGCGGATGGAGCCCTATCACCTCGCCGACTGCCTCCGGATCACCATCGGCCTGGAGGCGGAGAACGAGGCCCTGGCCCAGGCGCTGGAGGCTTTCATGAGGGCGACTGCGGCGGACGCGAGCGACGACCGATGAGCGAGCCCTTCTCCCGTGTCGCGTTGATCGGCCTCGGCCTGGTCAACTCATCGCTCGCGCGGGTTTTGAGAAACAAGGCGCCCACAACCGAAATCGTAGGCTGCGCCCGCAGCCAGGCGACCATCGAAAAGGCGACGGAGCTCGGCTTCGTCGACCGGGTGACGCTGGACCCGGCGCAAGCGGTGGAAGGTTGCGACCTGGTGGTGCTGGGCTCACCGGTCGGCACGTTCGCGCCGCTCGCCGCGAAAATCGGGCCGCATCTGGCCGAGGGGGCGGTCCTGACCGACGTCGGATCGGTCAAGAAGGCGGTGTTCGCGGCGGTGTCGCCGCACGTGCCGCCGGGCGTCCATCTGATCCCCGGCCACCCGGTCGCGGGCACCGAGCATTCCGGCCCCGAGGCCGGTTTCGCCGAGATGTTCGAGGGCCGCTGGTGCATCCTGACCCCGCCGCCGGACGCCGACCCCGCAGCGGTGGAGCGGGTCGCCGCGCTCTGGCGCATGGCCGGGATGTCGGTGGAGCAGATGAGCGCCGACCATCACGACGCGGTACTCGCCATCACCTCGCACCTGCCGCATCTGATCGCCTACAACATCGTCGGCACGGTCACCGACCTCGAGGAGGAGACCAAGGAAGAGGTGTTCAAGTACGCGGCGGCCGGATTCCGGGACTTCACGCGTATCGCTGCCTCGGACCCGATCATGTGGCGCGATATCTTCCTCACCAATCGGGAGGCCGTGCTGGAGATGCTGGGCCGCTTCAGCGAGGACCTCTCGGCGCTGCAGCGCGCCATCCGGCGCGGCGACGGCGCCTATCTGGAGACGCTTTTCACCCGCACCCGCGCGATCCGGCGCGGCGTGATCGAGGCCAAGCAGGTCTGACCGGACTGCGCTGGGTCGCGTACCCTCAATCGAGGCCGAGGACGTCCGCCATCGTATAGAGGCCCGGCCCACGTCCCGCCGCCCAGCGCGCGGCCTGGACGGCGCCCCGCGCGTAGGTCTGGCGGTTGGACGAGCGAACAGCGAGCTCCAGCCGCTCGCCGTCAGCCGCGAAGATCACGCTGTGCTCGCCGATGACGTCGCCGCCGCGCAGAGCGGCGAAGCCGATCTCGCCCCGTGGCCGTGCACCGGTCACGCCATCGCGGCCACGGGCCGCGACCTCGTCGAACGCGACCCCGCGCGCACGCGCCGCCGCCCGGCCGAGCCCCAAGGCCGTGCCCGACGGCGCGTCGATCTTGTGCCGGTGGTGCATCTCGACGATCTCGATGTCGTAGTCGTCGTCCAGAATGGCAGCGACCTGCTCGGTGAGCCTGAACAGCAGGTTGACGGCCAGGCTCATGTTGGGCGCTTGCACCACCGCCACCGCGGCCGCCGCTGCCTCCAGCGCGGCCTGTTCGTCGGCGCCGAGGCCCGTGGTGCCGACCACCAGCATCGTGCCTTCGGCCGCCGCAAGCTCGGCGTGGCGAGCGGCGGCCCCCGGCAGTGTGAAGTCGAGCACCGCGTCAGCAGCCCGGAACATAGCCTGCGCATCGTCGCCCACCGCGACACCGAGTGGCTCGATCCCGGCAAGGGTGCCGCAGTCCCGGCCTAGCGCGGGATGCTCGGGAACCTCGGTCGCGGCCACCACGGAGCAGCCGTCAGTCGCCGTCACCTGACGGGTGAGCGCCTGGCCCATGCGCCCGGCGGCGCCCGGGATTCCGATCTTCATCGCTTCTCCTTTCACTATCCCTCAGGCGCCGGGCGCTCGCTCCGCTCGCTTGGCTACGCGCCATTCGGCGCGCGGCGCAGTCGCGCCGTCCGGGCCTGGTGGCCCGGCCCTCCACTGTTCCTACGCCTCGTTAGCCGCGGGCATCCGTGCGACGGAGATCGACCATCTAATCCTTCAGGTCCTCCCAGAGCTCCTTCACCTTGGTGAAGAAGCCTTCGGACTCAGGGCTGGTCGGGTGGGAGCCGCCCTGCTCGTTGAACTGCTTGAGCAGCTCCTTCTGGCGCTTGCTGAGGTTGACCGGCGTTTCCACCGCGACCTCGATGTACATGTCGCCGTGGCCCGCGCCCCGCAGCGCCGGCATGCCCTTGCCGCGCAGGCGGAATTGATGCCCCGACTGCGTGCCCGCCGGCACCGTGACCCGCGCGCGGCTGCCGCCAACCGTCGGCACCTCGACCGCGCCGCCAAGCGCCGCCGTGGTCATCGGGATAGGCACGCGGCAGTGAACATGCTTGGCGTCGCGTTGGAAGATGGGGTGCGGCTCGACCGACAGGAAGATGTAGAGATCGCCCGGCGGGGCGCCTCTCGCGCCGGCCTCGCCTTCGCCCGCAAGGCGGATGCGGGTGCCGTCCTCGACACCCGTCGGGATATTGACCGAGAGCGACTTCTCCTTCTGCACGCGGCCTGCGCCGCGGCAGTTGGGGCAGGGGTCGGCGATCACCTGGCCCGCGCCCTGGCAGGTGGGGCAGGTCCGCTCGATGGTGAAAAAACCCTGCTGCGCCCGCACCTTACCCGCGCCGCCGCAGGTTCCGCAGGCCGAGGGGCGCGTGCCGGCGCGGGCGCCGGAGCCGCCGCAGGGCTCGCAGTTCACGGTGCCGGGAACGCGGATTGTCGCCTGCTTGCCGTTGTAGGCGTCCTCCAGCGTGATCTCCATGTTGTAGCGGAGATCCGCCCCTCGGGCCGGCTGCCGCCGGCCGCCGCGGCGTTGGCCGCTGCCCATGAAGTCGCCGAACAGGTCGTCGAAGACGTCGGCGAAGCTCGTGCCGAAGTCGAAGCCGCCCGCGCCGGGGCCGCCGCTCGCGCCGTCGAAGGCGGCATGGCCGAAGCGGTCGTAAGCCGCACGCTTCTCCTTGTCGGAGAGCACGTGGTAGGCCTCGGAAATCTCCTTGAACTTCTGCTCGGCGGCCTGGTCATCCGGGTTGCGGTCCGGATGGTACTGCATCGCGAGCTTGCGATAGGCCTTCTTGAGATCGTCCCCGCTGGCGTCGCGGGAGGCGCCGAGAAGGTCGTAATAGTCGGCCTTGGCCATGGCTCAACGGCCCGGTCGAGGGTTGCCGACAGCCGACCAGTCGGCGATAGACTCCGCGCCCACGGGAGCCGCCCGCCCCTGGTTCAGGAGGACGGCCGGTCCTTCTTGTCGTCGACCTCCTCGAAGTCCGCGTCGACCACGTTATCCCTCTCGCTGGCGGGGCCCTCGTCGGGGCCCGGTCCGGGCGGCGGCTCGTCCATCGGCTGTGCGTCGGCCTCAGCCCCCTGGCTTGCCGCGTACATGGCCTCGCCAAGCTTCATCGCGCTCTGGCCCAGCAGCTCCATCTTGGCCTTGATCGCGTCTGCGTCTTCGCCGCCGAGCTCCTCGCGCAACTCGGCGATCTGCGCCTCGATCCCGCTCCTGTCCGCCGGATCGATTTTGTCGCCGTGCTCGGAAAGGGTCTTCTCGGTCGAGTGAATCAGCGCCTCGGCATGGTTGCGGGTCTCGACCAGCTCGCGCCGCTGCTTGTCCTCCTCGGCGTGGGATTCTGCATCCCGCACCATCCGTTCGATGTCGTCGTCCGAGAGGCCGCCGGAAGCCTGAATGCGGATCTGCTGTTCCTTGGCGGTCGCCTTGTCCTTGGCCGAGACGTTGACGATGCCGTTGGCGTCGATGTCGAAGGTGACCTCGATCTGCGGCATGCCGCGCGGCGCCGCCGGGATGCCGACCAGGTCGAACTGCCCGAGCAGCTTGTTGTCCGCCGCCATCTCGCGCTCACCCTGGAACACTCGGATGGTGACCGCAATCTGCCCGTCCTCGGCAGTAGAGAAGACTTGGCTCTTCTTGGTCGGGATCGTGGTGTTGCGGTCGATCAGCCGCGTGAACACGCCGCCCAGCGTCTCGATCCCGAGCGAGAGTGGGGTCACGTCCAGCAGCAGCACGTCGGTCACGTCGCCCTGCAGCACGCCCGCCTGGATGGCGGCGCCCACGGCCACCACCTCATCCGGGTTGACGCCCTTGTGAGGCTCGCGGCCGAAGAAGTTCTTTACCACCTCGACGACCTTGGGCATGCGGGTCATGCCGCCCACCAGGATGATCTCGTCGATTTCGCCGGCGGAAAGGCCCGCATCCTTGAGCGCCGCCCGGCAGGGCTCGATGGTGCGCGTGATCAGGTCGTCGATCAGCGCTTCGAGCTTGGCCCGCGTCACCTTCATGGCGAGGTGCTTGGGCCCGCTTGAATCGGCCGTGATGAAGGGCAGGTTGACCTCGGTCTGCATCGCGCTCGAGAGCTCGATCTTGGCCTTCTCCGCCGCCTCCTTCAGGCGCTGGAGCGCGAGCTTGTCCTCGCGCAGGTCGATGCCGTGCTCCTTCTTGAACTCATCGGCGAGGTAGCCGAGGAGCCGCATGTCGAAGTCCTCGCCGCCAAGGAAGGTATCGCCGTTGGTGGACTTGACCTCGAAGACCCCGTCGCCGATCTCCAGGATCGAGATGTCGAAGGTGCCGCCGCCTAAGTCGTAGACCGCGATCGTGCCTCCGCCCTTCTTGTCGAGGCCGTAGGCGAGCGCGGCGGCGGTGGGCTCATTGATGATCCGCAGCACCTCAAGGCCCGCGATCTGGCCCGCGTCCTTGGTGGCTTGGCGCTGGGAATCGTTGAAATAGGCGGGCACCGTGATGACCGCCTGGGTGACCGGCCCGCCGAGGAAGGCTTCGGCGGTCTCCTTCATCTTCTGTAGCGTGAACGCGGAAATCTGGCTCGGCGAGTAGTTATCGCCCCGCGCTGTAACCCAGGCATCGCCGTTGCCGTGATTGACGATCTGGTAGGGCACCATCTTCATGTCCTTCTGCGTCATCGGGTCCTTGAAGGGCCGCCCGATGAGGCGCTTAATCGCGAAGATGGTGTTTTCGGGGTTGGTGACGGCCTGTCGCTTGGCCGCTTGGCCGACCAGACGCTCGCCGTCGTCGGTGAACGCGACGATCGAGGGCGTCGTGCGCGCGCCCTCCGCGTTCTCGACCACCCGCGGGTCCTTGCCTTCCATAATGGCAACGCAGGAATTGGTCGTGCCCAGGTCGATGCCGATTACCTTGCTCATGTCTCGTCCCTATTGTCAGCAGGCCCGAACGACCACGTCATGCATCGCCTCTGGCCCCGTGTCATTTGCCCCATGTCTCATGCCCATGGGGCCTCCCTCACGACGGGCAACCGCCGCGTTCAATGGTCAATATGGGTGCGGATTTGCGCCCTGCAAGCGGCCAAACCGGCGCCTCTGCAGGCTCATGAGGGCTCTTCCGCAGGCGCGTCCGCGTCATCTGCCCCGGTATCGGCCTCGCCGTCCGCCGCCGGCACGGTACCGCCCTTGGCCACACCCACCATCGCCTCGCGCAGCAGGCGGTCGCCGATCCTGTAGCCCGTCTGAAAGACCTGGACGACGGTGCCGTCCGGCTGGTCCGTCTCCGCAGTCTCGAACAGCGCCTGGTGCAGGTTGTAGTCGAACTTCTCGCCCAGCGGGTCGATCTTGGTGATGCCGTGGCGCCCCAGCGCCGTCTCGAACTCCCGCGCCGTCATCTCGATGCCCTCGGCAATCGCCTTCACCGCGTCGTCGCTCTCGCGCCGCTCGGCGGGAATGCTCTCCAGCGCACGGCCCAGGTTGTCGGCGACGCCCAGCAGGTCCTGGGCAAAGCGCGATATCGCGTAGGCACGCGCGTCGTCCACGTCCTTCTTGGCCCTGCGACGCGCGTTCTCGGCATCGGCGAGGGCGCGCAGGAGCTGATCCTTGAGTGCTGTCTCGTCGTCCTCCGCCTCATCCTCCTCGGCCTCGGCAAACTCTTCGGCCTCCGCAGCCTCAGGCTCACCGGCATCCCCGGCTTCGTCCGCAGGGCTTTCCCGCTCTGCGTCATCCGCCGCTGCCGTTTGACCGGCCTCGGCCTCGCTGCTCTGCCCTGCGGGCTGGGCGGCGTCGGTTTCAGGCTCCGCCTGTTCAGCCTCGGCCCGTTCGGTCTCGTCCTGCATGGTCTCCTTCGCTCTCTTTCGGGCCCACGGCCGCCGTCGCTCCGAGCGCGACGCGCCCTCGCTCACCCGAGCACCCGGCCGATGACTGCGGCAGTGTGATCGACCATCGGGATGATACGGCCGTAATTGATGCGGGTGGGGCCGATCACGCCGATGGCTCCGATGAAGCGCGCTTCGGAATCGCGATAGGGCGCGACCACCATGGAGCAGCCGGTCGAGGCGAAGAGCGTGCTTTCCGCCCCGATGAAAATCTGGACCCCATCCGCGCCTTCCGTACTTTCCAGCAGCCGGATGAAGTCGTTGCGCTCCTCCAGGGCGTCGAACAGCTGCCTGATCCGTTCGAGATCGGCGAGCGCCGTGACATCGTCGATCAGGTTGGCCCTGCCGCGCACGATGAGGCTGCCGTGCTCGCGCGCACCATTCGCCCATTCGGCGATCCCGGCTTCGACGACGCGGGCGGTCAGATCGTCGAGCTGGGCCCTGTGCTCCTCGATTTCTGTGCGGATTTCGTCGCCAATCTCGGCGAGCGTGCGGCCGGCAAGCCGTGCGTTGAGGTAGTTGGTGGCGCGGCTCAGGTGCGACTGGGTCATCCCCGTCGGCACGTCGATCACGCGGTTCTCGACCAGCCCGGTCTCCGTCACCATGACCGCGAGCGCGCGCCCCTGGCTGAGGCTCACGAACTCCACCTGGCGGCACGGCACGTCGGCCTTGGGCGCGAGCACCAGCCCCGCGCAGCCCGAGAGGCCCGAGAGCGCTTCGGTGGTCTCGGTCAGCATCTCCTCGACGGTGCGGCCCGCCGCCCGGCACTTGCCCTCGATGCTGGCGCGCTCCTCCTCGGTGAGCCGGCCCAGCTCCAGCAGGCCGTCCACGTAGATGCGCAGGCCCAGCTGGGTCGGCAGGCGCCCCGCCGAGACGTGCGGGGCATAAAGCAGGCCGGCGTCCTCCAGGTCGGCCATGACGTTGCGCACCGTCGCCGGCGAGACCGGGGTCGCAAGCCGGCGCGAGAGTGTGCGCGAGCCCACCGGCTGCCCGGTCTCCATGAATTCCTCGACCAGCCGGCGGAGCACCTCCTGCGAGCGGTCGGTCAGTTCGCGCAACACCTTGCAATCTCGTCCTTATGGTGGGCGGCCTGAATGTAGTGAGCACCCCTAAGAGCGTCAACGCCGGCCCCGGCATTGTTTTTCGCCGCCGTCAGCACTATCATATGGATGCGAAACGACTGATGGACGAGCCACGCCGCACCGCACGCACAATGATGGCGGGAGCGGCGGTTCCCCGGCATGAACACGGGGAGCACCGGGCGCGTCCGGTGAGTCAGCACCTCGAAACCATGGAACGAGTCCGATGCGGCAGCCGCCTACCATCGAGCCGACCGACCCCGCCGTGATGCGGTCCGTCGCGAGACGAGACCGCCACGCGCCGGCCGGCGGCCCGTGTTCGGCGCGGCGCCGTATCGCGTTCCCGCGGACGCGCCTACGGGAGGCCGAGGCCCCCGCGCGCTCCCGGACGGAGAAGATACAAGAATGGCCAAACGAATGCTCATCGACGCCAGCCACGCGGAAGAGACCCGCGTGGTCGTGGCGGACGGAACACGCCTAGAAGAATTCGACTTCGAATCCGCTGCCAGGAAGCAGCTCAAAGGAAACGTCTATCTCGCCAAGGTCATGCGCGTGGAGCCCTCGCTCCAGGCGGCGTTCGTTGACTACGGCGGCAATCGCCACGGCTTCCTGCCCTTCAACGAGATTCACCCCGACTACTATCAGATCCCGGTCGCGGACCGGGAGGCGCTCTATGCCGAGCAGGAGGAGGCCGACGAAACGGAGGAACCGGCCGCGGCCAACGAGGCAGACGGTGAGGCCCCACCCCAGGCCGCCGATGGCCAACCCGAGCCGGCGGACGCCCCCGAGGCGGCCCAAGCGGCAGCCGACGAGAGCGGTGCAACAGAGGAAGTAGCGGCGGCCGATGGCGGCAATGGCGACGTCGACGACGGAGCCACCGAGGGCGTCGTCGACGGCGACCGAAATGGCACTGCCAATGGCGAAGGAAGCGGCAACGGCGATGTCGAGGTCATGGGCGGGGACGAGCTGGACGACCTGGAACGCCGGCGCCTTCAGGCCAGCCGCTCGCTGCTCAGCCGCCGCTACCGCATTCAGGAGGTGATCAAGAAGCGCCAGATCCTTCTGGTGCAGGTGGTCAAGGAGGAACGCGGCAACAAGGGCGCGGCGCTCACCACCTATCTCTCGCTCGCCGGGCGCTACATCGTGCTCATGCCCAATGCGATCCGGGGCGGAGGCATTTCGCGCAAGATCGTCAACGCCGACGACCGGCGGCGCCTCAAGAAGATCATGGCCGATCTCGATATCCCGGCGCGCATGGCGGTCATCGTGCGGACCGCCGGGCTGTCGCGCTCGAAGACGGAGATCAGGCGCGATCTGGAATACCTGCTGCGCCGCTGGCAGAACATCCGCGACCTCACGATGGAATCGATGGCACCCTGCGTCATCAACGAGGAGGCCAACCTCATCCGCCGCTCGATCCGCGACCTCTACACGCGCGACATCGAGCAGATCCTGATCGAGGGGGACGAGGGCTACAAGACCGCCAAGACCTTCATGAAGACCATGATCCCGAGCCACGCCTCTCGCGTGAAACCCTATCGGGATCGAATTCCCCTCTTCGTCCGCTATCAGATCGAGAGCCAGCTCGATTGCATGTATGGCCCTGAGCTGCAGCTCAAGTCGGGCGGCTACCTGGTCATCAACCCGACCGAGGCGCTGGTGGCGATCGACGTCAACTCAGGCCGCGCCACCAGGGAGCGCACAATCGAGGAGACCGCGCTCAAGACCAACCTGGAGGCGGCGGAGGAAATCGCCCGCCAGCTCAGGCTGCGCGATCTCGCCGGGTTGATCGTCATCGACTTCATCGACATGGACGAGAACCGCAACCAGCGGGCGGTGGAACGCAAGGTGAAGGAAGCAATGCGTGTCGACCGCGCGCGCATCCGCATGGGTCGGATCAGCCCCTTCGGGTTGATGGAGCTTTCGCGCCAACGGCTGCGCCCGAGCCTGGTGGAAGCCAGCATGGAGCGCTGCGCGAGCTGCGCCGGCACCGGCGTCAGACGGTCGGTGGAGTCGTCCGCAGTCCACGCGCTCAGAGCCATCGAAGAGGAAGGGCTGCAGGGGCGGAGCGCCGAGATCCTGTTGCGCGTGCCGGCCGCCGTCGGGCTCTACATCCTCAACCGCAAGCGCCGGATGCTGGAGGAGATCGAGCAGCGCTACGCGTTCGCGGTCAGCTTCGAGCAGGACGACAGCCTTGTGCCGCCGAGCTACGCGATCGAGCGGATTGCGGCCCGGTCCGCACCGGTCGAGGAGCCTGCGGAGGAAGAGGCAGACGAGGCGCCTCAGCGCGAGAGCAAGCCCAAGCAGGAGACCAAGGGCGAGGCCGCGGAGCCGACCAAGCGCCGCCGTCGGCGCCGGCGCAAGCCGCGCGGCGAGGGAGCGGAGGAGGCCCCTGCCGAGGCTGCGGCGACCGCCCAGGCAGAGCCGGCTCCGGCTGAAGCCAAGGCGGAAGCCGAGGCCGAGGAAACGGTTACCGCCGGGGAGGCCAAAGCCGAGAAAGGCGAGGAGGCACCCCGCGCCAAGCGCCGGCGCCGCGGCCGGCGAGGCGGGCGCAGCCGCACCTCAAAGCAGCAGGAGCGGCAGGAGGAAGCGCGCGAGGCCCCGATTGAGGCGGCGGAGGAGACCCCCGCGCCCCTCGCGGCCGAGGGAGACGCATCACCCGCGTCTGCTGCCGAGGTCGAGCCCCCGGCGGCCCCTGCAACCCCCACCGCCGAAGAAGCGGCCACCCCCGCCAACGACGAGAGTGCGCCTGCTCCTGCGGCATCCGAGGCTGAACCGGAGGCACCGTCGGCACCGGCATTTGCGCCACCGACGCCAGCGCCGGTGCCCGAGCCAGCGGCCGTCGATGGCCCGCAGGCGACCGCAGCGAGTGGTAACGGATCAGACGACGCGCGCCCGGAGGCTGTTGAGGTCCCCGACGGGAGCGAGGCTCCTCCGGTCGACGGCGACGGCGACGCGCCCACCGCGGTGCTTCCGCCGGACGATATCGAGGGTGAGCCCCCCCGGCGGCGCGGCTGGTGGCAGCGCCTCGCCTCGTCGTCGCGATAACGGACTCGCGCCCCGTTTCTGAACTTCGTGCGCCCGCGCGCGACTTCGCGTGATATGAACCCGCGCGCATTTTCGCGCAACGTGCGCAAGCCGTGACTGCGGTGAGAACTCCGGGCTAGGGCGTTTCCGCTTTGCACGGAAACGCCCTAGCAATTTATCGCTCACGCCAGCCGGCCTACGGCCGGCGCCTCCGCGAGGGCGCCGCAGGAGCGGCGGGCCGCAGTCGCGGCCTGTCGCGCGTCCGTCAAAGACGAACGCGTTCTAGCGCTCCGCGCCGGGCCGGAGTGCCGGCAGGGGATCACTCAGGAACGCTGGCACGTGATCGCCGAGCCCTGTAACCCGCTCGTCGTCGCGGTCGGGGGCGCTCTGCTTGGCTGGCTTGCGCCCGCCGCGGCCCTCGGCGGCCTCCGCACCGCGCGTCCTCTCCGGCTTGGGCTTAGTCTCAGGGGCATCCGCACTACGGGTGCGTTTGCGCGCGGCCCGCTTCTCGCCGGCGCGCGGCTCCTCCCGACGTCGACGGCCCCGGCGCGGGCGCGCACGCTCGCGGGGGGCGTCGTCGAGCGCGGCGGGCTCTCCGTCAGGCGTGGTGAGCGGGATCGCGGCGTTGACGAGCGCCGCGATCGCACCCACCGCCTCAGCTTCCTCGTTCGTCGCCAGGGTGATCGCCCGGCCCTCGCGTCCGGCCCGGCCGGTGCGGCCGATGCGATGGACGTAGTCCTCGGGATTGTAGGGAACGTCGAAGTTGATGACGTGGGAGACCGCCTCAATGTCGAGGCCGCGCCCGGCCACGTCGCTGCAAACCAGCAGGTTGACCTCGCCCGCCTTGAACGCCGCCAGCGTCTCGGTGCGCCGGTGCTGCACCATGTCGCCATGCAGCGCGCGGGCGTCGAAGCCGTGGCGCTGGAGCGAGGCGCTGACGATATCGACGTCCTTCTTGCGATTGCAGAAGATCAGCGCGCTCTGCACCGCCTCGTCGCGGAGCAGGACACGCAACGCGGCGCGTTTCTCTTCCACGTCTACCAGGATCATCGCGTGGCTGACGGTGCCGGCCACCGTGGCCGGTGGTGCGACGCTCACCTCCTTGGGATTGATTAGGAATTCCTTACCGAGCCTCTTGATCTCGGGCCCGAGCGTGGCGGAGAACATCAGCGTCTGGCGGATTCGTGGGAGGGTCTGGACGATGCGTTCGACGTCCGGGATGAAGCCCATGTCGAGCATGCGATCGGCCTCGTCGATCACCAGCACCTTGACGCCGCCCAGCATGATCCGGCCCCGCTCGAACATGTCGATCAGGCGGCCGGGGGTGGCGATCAGAATGTCGGGATCCTTGCCAAGCGCGGCTTCCTGCAGCGTGAATCCCTCCCCGCCGATGAGCAACGCCTGACGCAGGCTGTGGTTGGTGCCGTAGGTGACGAAGTTGTCCGCGATCTGCTGCGCGAGCTCCCGCGTCGGCGCCAGGATCAGGCAGCGCGGCATGCGCGGCTTTCCGACGCCGGAGCTCAAGATATCGATGATCGGCAGTGCGTAGGACGCGGTCTTGCCCGTGCCGGTCTGGGCGCAGCCCAGCAAGTCCACGCCGCGCAGGACGAGCGGGATGGCCTTCTGCTGGATCGGCGTCGGCGCCTTATAGCCGGCCCCGGCAACGGCGGCGAGCAGCGGCTCGCTCAGGCCGAGATCCGCGAATCCTTCATTCAATTCCACGAAATTTCCTCCGTTGCGGCATTCATGCCGCATCCTGCGGGTCTTCGCGCGACGGCGTAGCCTGGGTGCCGGCGTGGCACCCAGCCGTACATCGCGGACCAATGACGTGATGCAGGATATTCGCTCCTTCACCGACGGGCTGGCCGCAGTGCGACCGATGAACTGCCCGCCGTCGAACTTCAGGACGGACCCGCGTGCGACGCGGCGCCTTCGGTCCGCGCCCCTCCTACCCTTGCCGCAGGCCAAGGTCAATCGCCATATGCGTAGAGAGAAGGATGTGCGCCCTCGGCACACCCTTTCGGTCGGAAATGTGACGGCGGGATTGCGGCTTGTGCGGTCGCGCCGATGGCGTACTATCGCGGCGCACGGAGCTGGGCGCTTGCGGGCGTAGCTCAGGGGTAGAGCACAACCTTGCCAAGGTTGGGGTCGTGGGTTCGAATCCCATCGCCCGCTCCAGTCTCCGGCCCGCGCCCGTCATGACTCACTGCGGGCGATTTCGCGACGCGCGGGGGAGACGGCCTGGATGGGCGTGCTACCCGTCACACCTGCCACCCACGCGACGAACCGTCGGACATGACCGCGCTCGTCACCCACTGGGGCGGCTGCCACTGCGGCGCGGTGCGCTTTTCCTGCGAGGCTCCGGCCCAGATCGAAGTGCACGACTGCGACTGCTCGATCTGCCGGAAGACCGGCTACCGCCATCTGGTGGTGCCGAAGTCGCGTTTTACTCTAATTTCCGGCGCCGACACGCTAACCAGCTACCGCTTCGGCACCGGCGTCGCGGAGCACCTCTTCTGCGCAGTCTGCGGCGTAAAGTCGTTTTACTCGCCGCGCTCGGCGCCCGATTGCTACAGCGTCAACGTGTCCTGCCTCGATCCGGGCACCGTCACGGCCGAGACGGTGATCGCAATCGACGGTGCGGATTGGGGCGTCGAAGACCGCGGGCCGCCCAAGCGCAGGCCCCCTCACATCGAGCCGTAGGACGCAATCGCGCGGCGCGCCTACGACTGCTTCAGCCGGCCCTCGATCGCATCCCAGATCAGGGCTTCCAGGCGGGTGCCGTCGAGGCGGTTTATCTCCTGAATGCCGGTGGGCGAGGTGACGTTGATCTCGGTGAGACAACCGCCGATCACGTCGATCCCGGTGAAGATCAGGCCGCGTTCCCTCAGCGCCGGCCCGATTGCGGCGCAGATCTCGCGGTCTCGGGCGCTCAGCTTGGTTTTGTCCGGGCGGGCGCCGACATGCATGTTGGCGCGTGCCTCGCCGGCCGCCGGCACCCGGTTTACAGCGCCGACCGGCTCGCCTTCCACCAGGATGATGCGCTTGTCGCCGTCGCGGACCGCCGGCAGATAGGCCTGGGCGATGATCGGCTCGCGAAAGAACGTGCCGAACATCTCGATCAACGCGTTGAGGTTTTCGTCCTCGGGCCCGACGTGGAACACGCCCGCGCCGCCGTTGCCGAAGAGGGGCTTGAGGATGATGTCGCCGTGCTGAGCGCGGAAATCGACGATCATGTCGCGCTCGGCGGTGATGAGCGTCGGCGGCATTAGCTCGGGGAATCGGGTGACGAAGAGTTTCTCCGGCGCGTTGCGCACGTGGGCCGGGTCGTTGACCACCAGCGTCTCGGGCTGGATGTGCTCCAGGATATGGGTGGCCGTGATGTAGGCCATGTCGAACGGCGGATCCTGGCGCATCAGGACGACGTCCATGGTGGCGAGGTCGACGGTCTCTGGCGCGCTGAGGGAGAAGTGATCGCCGGCCTTTCGGCGCACCTCCAGGGGCCGCACCGTCGCCACCGCGCCGGCCGCCGTCAATGAGAGATGCTGCGGCAGGTAGTGGTGCAGCCGGTGGCCCCTGGCCTGCGCTTCCAGCGCGAGCACGAAGGTGCTGTCGGCCTCGATGTCGATGGCCTCGATCGGGTCCATCTGAATGGCCACAGTGAGGCTCATGTCGTAGACCCCATTGTGCTCCTTACCGGTCAGTGCAGGCTGGTCGTCAGTGACGCGAGCGCCGCTTCGACACGCGACCGCGCGGCATCGGGCAACGGACAGGCGAGGCTCCGTTCCAGCGCCTCGACCGCGCCCTTGATGATGCCGAGCCGCGCCCGCACCATGCCGAGCTCATGCCAGAGGCCGCCGGCCCCCGGCGCGATCAACAGCATCCGCTCCAGGATCGCTTCGGCGCGGGCGCCGTCGCCCCCCTGCAGCGCACGGGACTTGATGTTGTTCTGAAGCCTGAGAAGGATCGCCCGGTTGCCAACCGGCGCGTAGTGGGCGGGCTCCAGCTCCACATCGGCGCCCTGGAACTGCTTGAGCAGGCCGCGCAGATGGCCGGCCTCCAGCGCCTGGCCCTGGTGGAAGGGATCGACGATCACGCGGCGATCGCCTTCATCCATCCGAACCAGGAAGTGACCGGGGAAGGCCAGCCCATCCACCGCCCAGCCCTGAGCCCGCGCGGCGTGGATATAGAGGATGCCGAGGCTAACCGGCAGACCGAACCTGCGGTCGATGACCTGGAGCAAATTGGCGTTCTCAGGGGCATCGTAGCTCTCGGTATCGCCGGCATAGCCGTGCGCCTCGAAGAGCACGGCGTTGAGGTGCCTGCGGCGGCGTTCCAGCGGCTCGCCGGAACGGGCGAGCGCAGCCACGTCTTCGCCAAGCCGGCCGACATGGGCTCGGTAGCCATCGAGCGATGCGCCCGGCATGTCGAGAGCGCCGAGAAGCAGCGCAGCATCGGCCAGGTCGATCTCTTCGTCCGCGAGGGTTCCAACGGCGCGGAGCGCACCTTCTATTGCGTCACCCGGCATCAGGTGGCGGCGGGGAGCCCGACCGCGCATCAGATGGCAGCGGGCGGCGCGGATCGTCCTTCATGATCACGTGGCTCACCACGCGGTCGACGCCGCCCACGCTGCGGGCGTGCGCCTTGACCTGCTCCAGCTCATCCTCGTCCTGAGCGATCCCTAAGAGATAAACCGTGCCGTTGACGGTCTCGATATCATAGTTGACCGACAGGACATCGAGGTCCAGGAGCAGCCTGGTCCGAAGTTTCAACGAAATCCACCTGTCCTGCGCGTAATCCAGGATTCCGCCCTCGCCGGTCACCTGCAGCTCGTTGATCACCTCCTGCGCGCGTGCGGCCTGCCGGGCGACCCAACCCGCACGAATCCGGTCATCGTGCGTCGGCACGCTACCCTTGAGCAGCACGCGGCCCTCCATCACGCTGATCGAGACGTCGTTGTAAAGATCGAGATCGTCCTGGAAGAAGAGATGGTTGAGTTCCGCTTGAATAGTCAGGTCCTTGACGGCGTTGCCGACCGTGCGTTCCTCGGCGATGGCGAGGCCCGTCGTGGTGGCCGCGCCGATAATGACGTCCGCACAACCGGCGAGACTCAGCGGAGCGGTCAGCGCAAGCGCAAGCGCTGCGGCCCGACCAGTTCGGCACCAGGGGCGAAGACTCCGGCCGCCCGTGCCGCCTGCGCGTACATTCGCCCCACGGGCCATCAAGGCGTCACCGGGCGGTGACGGTCGTCCTTCAAGACCACGTGACTCACGACACGCTTCACATCCTCGATGCTGCGGGCGTGCTCGGTGACCCGCGCGAGCTCGGCCTCGTCCTGCGCGATACCCAAGAGGTAGACCGTGCCGTTGACCGTCTCCACGCTGTAGTTGATGGAGAGGACATCGCCGTCCACCAGTAGCTTTCCCTTGAGCTGCGCCGAAATCCACGTGTCGCGCGCGTAATCCAGGATCCCGCTGTCGTCGGCCACCTGAAGCTCATTGATTACCTCGCGAACGCCGGCAGCCTGCCAGGCGAGCCGAAGCGCACGGATGCGATCGTCGGGCGTGGGCACGCTGCCTTTGAGCAGAACACGTCCTTCGATCACGCTGAACGACACGTCCCCAAAAAGCTCGACATCGTCCTGGAAGAATAGGTGGTTGAGCTCCGCCCTAATCGTCAGGTCGTCGACCGCGTCGCCGACCGAGCGCTCCTCGGCGATCGCAACGCCCGTCGTCGCGGCCGCGCCGATGAGGAGTTCGGCGCATCCGGAGAGGGAAATCGAGCCGGCCAAGAGGAGTGCGAGCGCGACTGCAGGCCCCGCCTTCCGGCTCGGGCACCGCGTCAATCGTGTCAGATAACTGTCCCGCTGCGGTCGGGACGCCACGCATCTGGCAGGTGGCTCGGCCATCGCCAAGGGCTCACCACCATCAAATCGAATCGGAGTGAAAGCTTGCGCCGATTCGGGTGACGCGACAAGTAAATGGTGGCGGCGTTCTCGATACGCCGCCGCTGATGCGCGGTGACGGTCTCAAGAATGCCCTGGCGCTCCTTGCGGTGCTTCACTTCGATGAAGGCGATCAGCGAACCGCGACGCGCGACGATATCGAGTTCGCCGACGGGGGTGGCGTAGCGCCGCGCCAAAATGCGCCAGCCCGTGAGCCGGAGGCGCAACGCGCAGAGTCGTTCCGCCGCAAGACCCCGCGCGTAAGCCGTGCGTCGTTCCTTTAGGGATCGACTGCGCATCCCTCCCGTGCCCGTGACCGTGCCAGTGCACGGGTATAGAGCGCGCGGCGCGGCAGCCCGGTTTCAGCGCTGAGCGCTGCCGCCGCGTCGCGGACGGTGCCGCCGGCGAGCAGACGGTCGAGACGCGCGTCGATATCCGCGCCCGAGAGCGCCGGTTGCGCCGTGTCTCCCCGCCCGCGGCCAACGACGATCACGACCTCGCCCTTGGGCGCGCCGGCGGCGGCGTAATGGTCTGCCAGCTCGTCGAGCGATCCGCGCCGCACCTCCTCGTGCAGCTTGGTCAGCTCGCGCGCCACAGCCGCCGGGCGCGGGCCGAGTGTCGCCGCCATGTCTTCGAGTGACGCCGCCAGTCGCCGGGGCGATTCGAGGAAGACGAGTGTTGCATCGAGGGAGCAGAGTGTGGCGAGCGCCTCCCGCCGGGGCCCCGCCTTGGAAGGCAGGAAGCCACCGAAGTAGAAGCGATCGGTCGGCAGGCCTGAGAGGATGAGCGCGAGCAAGGGCGCGCTCGGGCCGGGACAGCCGGTCACGCGAACGCCGGCGGAGACCGCTTCGGAGACCAGTTTGTAGCCGGGGTCGGAGATCAACGGCGTACCGGCGTCCGAAACCAGGGCCACCGAGCCGCCGCCTGTAAGTGTGCGGAGCAGAGCCGGGCGGACGCGCGCCGCATTATGCTCGTGGTAGGAGACGAGGCGTGCTGAGACGCCGTGGCGCGCCAGGAGCCGCCCGGTGCGGCGGGTGTCCTCGCAGGCGACACGATCGACGGACGCAAGCACCGTGAGCGCCCGTTGAGAAATGTCCTCCAGATTGCCGATCGGGGTCGCCACCAGCCAGAGACCGGGGTCCGCGCGCGGCTGCGGTTTACTCGCCGGGGTGTCGTCCCTAGTCTGTCCGGCGCCTGCGTGTGTCGCGGGAGCTTCCTCGGACATGGATCGACCTCGTAGCCTCTCCGCAGCTAGTCGGCGCCGGCAGATCGGAGCGGCAGGCGCCGCCCTGCTGCTGGTCCTTCTTGGGGGCGCCTGCGCCGCGCCGAGCGTACAGCCGCCGTCGCCCGAGGACCAGCCGCAGCCTCGCTCTTCGGCCCAAACGGAGACCGCCGCGCCTGGGTTCTTGATCCCTTCAGCCGATGAGCGGGCCGAAACGCTCGCCGCCCTCCCTACCGATGAACAGATTGCGGAGGAGCCTGCTGGGGAAGAGGACACCGCAGCCACGGCACCCGAGGAGGCAGCACCCGCCGCCAGGGTGGGCCTCCTGTTGCCGCTCTCCGGCCGCTACGCCCAAGAAGGCGAGACGCTGCTCCACGCGGCGCAGCTCGCGCTCTTCGACACGGCCGACGAGCACTTCCTGCTGCTGCCGCGCGACACGGGAGGCACGGTGTCGGGCGCTGAACGGGCCGCCCTTGCGCTGCTCGAAGAGGGCGTCGACTTGATCCTCGGTCCCCTGTTCGCCGAGGGTGTGAACGCCGTCGCCTCTCACGCGCGAGCGCACGGCATTACCGTGGTCGCCTTTTCCACCGATCGAACGGTAGCGCGCGAGGGCGTCTATCTGCTCGGCCATACGCCACGTACGCAGATCAGGCGGGTCTTCGCCCACGCGGCGGCGAATGGGCACCGACGGATCGCCCTGCTGGCGCCCGAGACACGCTATGGCGCGACGGTGGCAGACGAAGCCTGGACGGCGGCAGCGCTCAACGGACTGTCGCTCGCAAGAGTCCGAAACTACGCGCCGGATGCGTCGGACGCAGCCGATGTCGTGCGCAACCTCGCCGAGTACGACCGGCGCGCCCAGGCCCTGAAGGACGAACGGCGGACGCTTGCACGGCAGGGCGATGCCGCCGCCCACCGCCGCCTGAAGCGGCTGGAGACCCTCGACACACTAGGAGAACTCCCCTTCGACGCGCTGCTGCTGGCCGATGGCGGCGCTCGCTTGCGGCAGGTCGCGCCGCTGCTCCCCTACTACGACATCGACCCCGCCGAGATCCGCGTCCTCGGCACCGGCCTCTGGGAAGACCCGGCAGCGCTCAGCGAGCTGGCGCTTGCGGGGGGCTGGTTCGCGGGTCCCGACCCGGTCGCACGGCGAAATTTCGAGGAACGCTACCGCCATGCCTTCGGCACGCAGCCGGGCGCGATCGCCACCCTCGCCTACGACGCAACCGCGCTCGCCGCGGCTCTGGCACAAGCGGGCGCCTCATTCAACGCGCAGGCAGTCGGCAACCGCGGCGGATTCGTCGGCGCGGACGGTCTCTTTCGCTTCGATGACGAGGGAATCGCGGAACGCGGCCTTGCCGTCTTCGAGGTCAGAAGCGGTGGCAAGACCAGCGTAGTGAGCCCCGCGCCCGCGCGTTTCGTCGTTGGCGACGGCAAGTCGGACGGAGGCTGAGACAGGCCGCACGCACGCCGCAGACCCTACAGAATCTGGCTCAGGAACAACTTGGTCCGGTCGGACTTCGGATTGTTGAAGAACTCGTCCGGCGTGTTCTGCTCGACGATCTGACCCTCGTCCATGAAGATCACGCGGTTGGCGACCTGCGAGGCAAAGCCCATCTCATGGGTGACGACGAGCATGGTCATACCGCTCTCGGCAAGGTCGACCATGACCTCGAGCACCTCCTTGATCATCTCGGGATCGAGGGCCGAAGTGGGCTCGTCGAACAACATGATGTTTGGCTGCATGCAGAGTGAGCGGGCGATGGCCACGCGCTGCTGCTGACCACCCGAGAGCTGGCCGGGGTATTTCAAGGCCTGCTCCGGAATTTTGACCCGCTCGAGGTATTTCATGGCGATCTGCTGCGCCTCGGCCTTCGGCATCTTGCGCACCCAGATTGGGGCGAGGGTGCAGTTCTCCAGCACCGTGAGATGTGGGAATAGGTTGAACTGCTGGAAGACCATGCCGACTTCGCGCCGGATAGCGTCGATGTTCTTGAGATTGTGGGTGAGCTCGACGCCATCGACGACGACCGTGCCTTCCTGATGCTCCTCCAGCCTGTTGATGCAGCGGATCAGCGTCGACTTGCCCGACCCCGACGGCCCGCAGATGACGATGCGCTCCCGTCGCTCCACCATGAGATCGATGTCGCGCAGCACATGGAACTGACCGAACCACTTGTTGAGGCCGGTGATTTCGATGATTGGGTCTTCGGCGCCGCCGGGCGCGGCATCTGCCTCCGCCATGGTGCCTCCCTAGCGTCTCGTGGTGTCCAGGCGCTTCTCGAGATTGAGCGAGTAGCGCGACATGCTGAAGCAGATCACGAAGAAGAACAGCGCCGCCAGCAGGAAGGTCTCGTAATCGACCTTGCCCAGCCAGTCCGGATTGGTCTGGAGGAGCCGCGCCTGACCCAGGATGTCGAACAGGCCGATGATGATCACCAGCGTGGTGTCCTTGAACAGCCCGATGAAGGTGTTGACGATTCCCGGGATCGAGATCTTAAGCGCCTGCGGCAGGATGATCAGGCGCATCGACTGCCAGTAACCGAGCCCCATCGCCTGACCGGCCTCGTACTGCCCTTGCGGGATGGCCTGCAGTCCGCCGCGAATCACCTCGGCCATATAAGCGGAGGCGAACACCGTAATGATGATCATCACGCGAATCAGCTGATCGAGCGTGACCTGCGGCGGCAGGAAGAGCGGTAGGAGGATGATCGCGACGAAGAGCAGCGTGATCAGCGGCACGCCGCGGATGAACTCGATGAACCCGACCGAGAACATCCGAACGATCGGCATACGCGAGCGCCGGCCCAGCGCCAGCAGGACGCCGATGGGTAGCGAAAGCACGATGCCGACGAGGCCGGCGATAAGATTGAGCATGAAGCCGCCGAACTGATCGGTCCGGACGACTTCGAGGCCGAGACCGCCGACCAGCAAGATTGCGGCAATCACGGGATAGGCGAGCGAGAACCAGCGCCCGTAACGGGAATACGGCAACTTGTCGAACAGCATATAGGCGAGCGCCGGCACCAGCAGGGCGATGCAGACGTTAACCCGCCAATAGGCATCGGGCGGATAGAAGCCATAGAAGAACTGGGTGATGCGCTGGTCGAGCCAGGCCCAGCACGCGCCCTCGCTGGGGCAGTCCTTGCCGATCTCGCCGGTCAGGGTGGCGTCGATGAAGGCCCATTCGATCAGGCCTGGAATGATCAGCGCCAGCACTGCAATCGAGCCCACCGTCAGCGCCGCGCTCAGATAATTCGAGAACAGGTTCGCCCGCAGCCAGCCGATGAGGCCTCTGCTGGCGATCGGCGGCGGCCGCTCGGGCAGCATGTTCGCCCGGCTGCGATGGAAGGCGTGCTTCGTCATCGTTCCACCAGGGCGATGCGTTTGTTGTACCAGTTCATGAAGGCGGAGGTGAGCAGACTCAACACCAGATAGAACGCCATGTAGAGGGAGATCACCTCGAGCGCCTGACCGCTCTGGTTGAGGATGGTGTCGCCGATCGAGACGATGTCCTGGTAGCCGATGGCGACGGCGAGCGAAGAGTTCTTAGTCAGGTTGAGATACTGGCTGGTCATCGGCGGAATGATCACCCGAAGCGCCTGCGGCAGAATGATCTTGCGCATGGTCAGCCCGCGCCTCAGCCCGAGCGCGCCGGCCGCCTCGGTCTGACCCTTGGAGACCGAGAGAATCCCGCCACGCACGATCTCGGAGATGAAGGCGCCGGTATAGGTGGAGAGCGCCAGCCAAAGCGCTATCAGCTCCGGCGTGATGTTGAAGCCGCCCTTCAAATTGAAGCGCTTCTTCTCCGGGATATCGAAATCGAGCGGCTGACCGAGGGCGACATAGATGATCACAGGGATGCCTACGATCAGCCCGAGCCCGACCCAGCCGACCGGGAAGGTGCGGCCCGTCGCCTCCTGGCGCTTCCTGGCCCAGCGCCCGACCAGGACCGCCCCGATCACTCCGATCAGGATCATCGCCAGCACGATCGCCGAGCCATCCTCGAAGATGGGCGAAGGCAGGAAAATGCCGCGGTTGTTGAGGAAGGCTGCATCGCCGATCGAAATGCTGTCCTTCACCCTCGGCAGCGCCAGCATGATCAGCCACCAGAAGATGATCTGCAGCAGGACCGGGACGTTGCGGGTGAACTCGACCCAAACCCCAACGATGCGGCTCACCAGGAAGTTGTTGGACAACCTGAGGACGCCCGTGACGAAGCCGATAACCGTCGCAGCGATGATACCCATTGCGGCGACGAGGATCGTGTTGAGCGCACCGACCACGAACGCCTGGCCGTAGGTCGAGGTCGATGCGTAATCGAGGAGGCGCTGGTTGATGTCGAAGTTGGCGGTATCGAAGAGGAAGCCGTAGCCGGAGGAGAGACCGGCCTCCCTGAGGTTCGTGATCGTGTTCATGACGATGAAGGCGGCAAGGCCTGCCACCCCGAGCACGATCAGAATCTGGAAGATGACGCCGCGGGCGCGCTCGTCGGTCCAGGCGCGGCTTATGTCGAAGCCGCCGCCACGTGGAGGCGCCGGTCTCTCGCTCACGGTGGCGCCGCCCTCCTCACGTCAACGGAACAATCTCTCTTGTCTCAAATAAGCACTGATCAGAAGAAATCACCGCCCCGCCCGGCTGTGCGGGCGGGACGGTGCATCGTTGATTCTAACGGAACGGAGGCGAATAGAGGATGCCGCCATCCGTGTACAGCGCATTCAGGCCACGACCCAGTCCGAGTGGGCTGTCGGGGCCGATATAGCGGTCGAAGATCTCGGCGTAGTTACCTTCCGCCGCGATCGCCCGAACCGCCCACTGCGCATCAAGGCCGATCATCTCGCCAAGCGAGCCTTCCGTGCCGAGCATCCGGTTGATCTCAGGATGATCGCCAGCGGCTGCGGCCATCTCCTCGACGTTCGCCTGGGTCACGCCAAGCTCCTCGGCGGTGATCAGCGCGTTCAGCGTCCAGCGCGCGATGTCCGCCCACTGGTCGTCGCCCTGGCGCACCAACGGACCCAGCGGCTCCTTCGAGACGATCTCCGGGAACACCATGTGCGCACTGGGGTCGTCGAAGGTCGTCTTCGTCGCCGCCAGACCGGACGCATCCGTGGTGTAGACGTCGCAACGCTCCGCCTCGTAAGCCGCGCGGGCCTCGGCGTTGGTCTCGATCGGCACCGGCTCGTAAGTGATGCCGTTGACGCGGAAGAAGTCCGCGAGGTTGAGCTCGGTGGTCGTACCGGTCTGGATGCAGACCGAGGCACCGTCGAGCTCGGTGGCGCTGCTGATACCGAGCGCCGTGCGACCGATGAAGCCCTGGCCGTCATAATAGCTGACGCCGACGAAGGTAAAGCCGAGGTCGACGTCACGCGAGTAGGTCCAGGTCGTGTTGCGCGACAGTACGTCGATCTCGCCCGATGCCAGCGCCGGGAAGCGGGTCTTGCCGGTCAGATTGACGAAGGAAATCGCGTTGGCGTCGCCCAGAACGGCGGCCGCCATCGCCCGGCAGTAAGCCACGTCGAAGCCGGTCCAATTGCCCGCGTCATCGGTGTAAGCGAACCCCGGCAGGCCGGTGTTGATGCCGCACTTGAGCGTGCCTGCGGCCTTCACGTCGTCGAGTGTCGCTGCCTGGCCCGGAACAGCGCCCGCTGCCACCAGCGCGCCGGCCACCGCGACGGCGCCGGCAATCTTCTTGAAGCTCATCCCGTCCTCCAGTCTGACTTATGGTTGCCGCGCGCGCCCGCCACGAACAACTCGCAGAGTCTACAGGAGGCCGCGATTGCCGCCCGCCCGCCAAGCGCGCGTCAGGACGGCAGTCTAGGCACCAAAATGGCCATGAACAAGAAAAAGAGTTGGGTCGGCTGCAGGGTAATCCGGTTGGGCTTTATCCTCTTGCGATAACGGGAAAAAGTGCTTGTCGGTATCTACTCTGCGACGCACGACGGTGCTTGTCGGAGTGCCGCTCTTGAGGCCAGCCGACCGGAACGGGATGATGGCTGCAGCATGGCAGCGGGTGCATCCCCGGACATTTCGGGCCGGGAGAAGAGGACAGGAACTGACGTGACGAGTGCAGCAGAACCACGTGCCGGCTGCGCCCGTTTGCCCTCGGGCTGCCCCCGATATGGGTCGAGTGGCGGCCTGCGGGGCATGCTTAGTCACGCTTGCGTCCGCCCTCGCCGATGACGGACGCGGCGACCTCCCCCGGCGGCACCGAGCCGCTGCCACGCCGGGGCTTCGTTCTTCTGGCGCTGCTGACGCTGCTTTGGGGCGTCAACTGGCCGATGCTCAAGCTCGCGCTCAACGAGCTGCCGGTTCTCACCTTCCGCGGAACCTGCCTCTTCTTCGCAGGCCTGGTCATCATTGCCCTCCACTGCGCGATCGGCCGCTCGGTCGCGGTACCACGCCGGCAGTGGCGGCCGCTCCTGATCACCGGGTTCTTCAACATCACCGTCTGGCACCTCGCGACCGGATTCGGACTCGTCTACACGACCTCCGGCCGCGCCTCGATCATCGCCTACACGATGCCGATCTGGACCGTGCCGGTGGGCTATCTCGTGCTCGGCGAGCGGCCGGGCTGGCGGCGGCTGAGCGCGCTTGCGCTGGGCTCCGCCGGATTGGGAGTGTTGATTGCGACCGACGCCCAGACCCTCAGCGCCGCACCACTGGGGCCGCTTCTCGTGCTGGTTGGCGCCGTCGGCTGGGCCTGCGGCACGGTCGCTCTCAAGCGTACTGACTGGCAGGTCTCCATGTGGGTGCTGGTCGGCTGGCAATGCCTGATCTGCGGCCTGCCGATCTTCGTCGCAGCGGCCGTGGTGGACGCAGATACGGTGAAATTCCCGTCGCTTTGGCCGCTGGTTTCGGTGATTTACAACATCTTCGCGCCGTTCGTGATCTGCTATTACATCTACTATGAGATCGTGCGGATGTTCCCGACCGGGGTGGCGACGGTGGGCACCCTGGGCATCCCCATGGTCGGCCTTTTCAGCGGGGCGCTGATCCTGGGCGAGCCGCTGGGCTGGAGCGAGTTCACGGCCCTCGGCCTGGTCATCGCCGCGCTCGCGGTGCCGGTGATGACGCGGCGCGAGAGCTTTGCTCGCAGCGGGTGACGGGCGCGCTGGCACGCAAATTGGTGCGCCAGCGACGTAGGAATTGGTCCGCGTGCAGGGCCAACCCTTGAACGGGCGCCGTGGCCGCCCCTATGTTTGTCACTCTTGCTGCCGGCGCGCGCGCCGGCCTTGACGGGAGACGCGCATGGCGACGACCCACCGCAGCAAGGTCGTGATCATTGGCTCCGGCCCTGCCGGCTACTCCGCGGCGATCTACGCTGCCCGCGCCAACCTTGAGCCGATCATGGTCCAGGGCCTCGAGCCCGGCGGTCAACTCACCATCACCACCGATGTCGAAAACTATCCAGGCTTTGCCGACATCATCCAGGGGCCGTGGCTGATGGAGCAGATGGCGGGCCAGGCTGGGGCAGTGGGCACGCGGCTGGTCCACGACATGGTGACAGCCGTGGACTTTGGCCAGCGGCCCTTCGTCTGCACCGGCGATTCGGGCGATGTCTACATCGGCGACACCGTCATCATTTGCACCGGCGCGCAGGCGAAATGGCTGGGCCTGGAAAGCGAGCAGCGCTTCATGGGCTTCGGCGTCTCGGCCTGTGCGACGTGCGACGGATTCTTCTTCCGCGGCAAGGAGGTCGCGGTGATCGGCGGCGGCAACACCGCCGTCGAGGAGGCTCTCTATCTCACCAATCACGCGAGCAAGGTCACCCTCGTCCACCGCCGCGACGCGCTCAGGGCCGAGAAAATCTTGCAGGATCGCCTGTTCCGAAACGACAAGATCGAGGTCCTGTGGGACCACGTGCTGGACGAGATCGAGGGGGAGAGCGACCCGCTGACGGTGACAGGAATCGCGGTGCGTCACGTCAGGACCGACGCGGTGCAGCGAATTCCGCTCTCGGGCGTGTTCATCGCCATCGGTCACCGGCCCAACACCGAGCTCTTCGCTGGCCAGCTCACGATGGACGATGAGGGTTACATTCAGACGATGGCGGACAGCACGAAGACCAACGTGCCGGGCGTGTTCGCCGCCGGCGACGTGCAGGACAAGGTGTTCCGGCAGGCGGTAACCGCCGCCGGCACCGGCTGCATGGGCGCGCTGGAGGCTGAGAAGTTTCTCGCCGAAGCCGAGACGCCGGAGGCCGCCGCCGCGGCGTGAGCACCGGCGCGGCGCCGGAGGCGCTGCCATGGATTGGAACCGGCTACGAATATTCCAGACGGTCGCGGAGCACGGCAGCTTCACCCGCGCCGGTGACATCCTTGAGCTCAGCCAGTCGGCGGTGAGCCGCCAGATCGCGGCGCTGGAGAAGAGCCTCGGCGCGGTCCTGTTCCACCGCCACTCGCGTGGCCTGCTACTGACCGAACAGGGCGAAGCGCTCTACCGCACGGTCCGCGAGGTCTCGGCCAAGCTCGCGATGACCGAGGCGCAGATTACCGACGCCCGCGACCGGCCCTCGGGCCCGTTGAAGATCACGACCACGGTCTCCTTTGCTTCGGTCTGGCTGACGCCCAGGATCCCCGCCTTCAACAGCCTTTATCCTGAGATCAAGATCACCCTGCTGACCTCGGACAACCTGCTGGACCTCGCCATGCGCGAGGCGGACGTGGCGATCCGCATGATCGAACCGACCGAGCCCGATCTCGTCCGCCGCCACCTGATGACCGTCTATTCATACATCTACGCCTCGCCGGACTATCTGGCCCGTTTCGGGCCGATCGAGACGGTGGACGACCTCGCCCGCCAGCGCCTGATCATCTATGGCCAGGGGCCGCTCACCCCCATCGCCAACCCGGACTGGCTGATCGGCATATCGGGCAATCCGACGGCTGACGGCCGTATTGTTTTGGAAGCGAACAACATTTATTGCATGCGCGAAGCCGTGGAGAGCGGCCTCGGGATCGCCGCGTTGCCGGACTACGTGGCCTGGGGCAGCCGGCGGCTTCAGCGCGTGCTGCCGGATCTCCAGGGTCCGCCCTTCGAAGCCTTCTTCACCTACGCCGAGGAGTTGCGATACTCCAAGAGAATCGGGGTTTTCCGCGACTTTCTGCTCTCCGAAGTGGCCAAGTGGCGCTCTTGATACGCCCGCAGCCATGAACTAAACGCATGGCTGGTTTGCTTCCCATGCCCTAGCGCATTTGTTTCGGCACGATTACATATTGCGCCGCAGCATGACGCGTGCGTCATGCGACGAGGATTAGCCGGGGTGCCCACCCCGGTTTGTCGTCTTCAGGTGCAAGGCCTGAAGGGGATCCTCGGATCCCACGTCTCCTAGACGTGAAGCCTCCCTGTTAGACTGGCCGGGTCTTCGGACCCGGCCTTCCTTTTATGCGGCACGCGCGATGAGGCCACCCTGGTCCAGGCCAGTCCTCCGTTCGGGCCGGCGTCGATAGAGTGCGGCCGCCACAGCACGGGTGATGGTCATGGATTTCCTCCGCCCCGAAATCGCCGCCCTGGAGCAGAACGGGATTACCCGCGTCGCCCTGACCCGCATCGGCGACCCGAAGGTGATCCCGCTCTGGTTCGGCGAGGGCGATGCCGTGACCGACGAGTTCATCCGCACTGCGGCCAAGGAAGCGCTCGATGCGGGCGATACGTTCTATACCCACACCCGCGGCAAGCAGGCGCTGCGCGAGGCACTGAAGAGCTACCTCGACGCCCTCTACGGGATCGATCTCGATCCTGACCGGATCACCGTGCCGGGCGCGACCATGCTCGGCATCACCATCGCCGCACAGATGGCGCTGAGCACCGGCGATCACGCGATCATCGTCGGCCCGGTCTGGCCCAACATCGAGAGCACCTACCGGGCGACCGGTGCCGAGGTGACGTATGTGAGCCAGCGGCGGACGGAGGCCGGATGGCAGCTCGGCCTCGACGACATCCGCGCGGCCTTGCGCCCCCGCACCCGTTCGCTCTTCGTCAACTCGCCCTGCAACCCGACCGGCTGGGTGATGCCTGCCGAGCAGCAGGCCGAGCTGCTCGCACTCTGCCGGGAGCGGAACATCCTGCTGATCGCCGACGAGGTCTACCATCGCAACGTCTATGACGGCGACGTGGCGCCCTCCTTCATGACGCTCGCGCGCGACGACGACCCGGTCATCGTCGTGAGCGGGTTTTCCAAGGCCTGGGCCATGACCGGGTGGCGAGTCGGCTGGGTGGTCGCGCCGAGCCGGCACGCCGAGACATGGGCCGTCCTCTCCGAGTGCTTCAACACCGGGGCGACCGTGTTCGTGCAGCAGGCCGCGATCATGGCTCTGGAGCGGGGCGAGGAGACGGTCGCCCGTCTACGCGATCAGTACGCGAGGGGACGGGAGATCGTGGCGCAAGTGCTGGGGCGCTGCCCGCGCATCGAGCTCACGGAGCCGCAGGGCGCGTTCTATGCCTTTCCGCGCGTGCGGGGGCTCAGGTCGAGCCTCGCGTTCGCGGAGGGCGTGCTCGCGGAAGAGGACGTCGGCATCGCGCCGGGCTACACCTTCGGCCCCGGCAACGAGGAGCATTTCCGGCTCTGCTTCGCCCATTCACGCGAGGCCCTGCGCGAAGGGCTCGAGCGGATCGTCCGCTACATCGAGCGCCACGACAACGAGTTCGATTCGGTCTGAATCAGGGAAGAAAAGGCCGCCCCGACCGATGGCCGGGGCGACCCTCCGCACAATACTCTGTCGCGCGTGTACTACATGAAGATCAGCTCGTTCTCCATGCCCTCGTAGAGCGAGGCGACCTGCTCCGCATAGCCGTTGTAGAGCAGCGTCGGGCGGCGCTCCTGCCCGTCGGGCCCGTAGAAGCGCTCGTTCGCCTGGCTCCAGCGAGGGTGCGGCACCTGCGGATTGACGTTGGCCCAGAAACCGTACTCGTTGCCCGCAAGGTCCTCCCAGAAGGAGACCGGCCGCTCGTCCGTGAAGCTGAAGCGGACGATGCCCTTGATGTGCTTGAAGCCGTACTTCCACGGCACGGCGAGACGTAGCGGGGCGCCATTCTGCTTCGGGATCGGCTTGCCGTAGTAGCCGGTGGCGATGAAAGCGAGATCGTTGGTGGCCTCGGCCATGGTCAGGCCCTCGATGTAGGGCCAGGGATACCAGAACTGCCGCTGGCCTTCGGCCACGTCGTCGTCCTCGAAGGTCTGCATGACTAGATACTTGGCATCGCCGAGGGGCCGCGCGAAATCGACCAGCGCCTTGAGCGGGAAGCCGCTGTAGGGCACGGCGATCGACCACGCCTCGACGCAGCGGTGGCGGTAGAGGCGCTCCTCCAGCGGCATCTTCGCCAGAAGATCGTCAATGCCGACCGTCATCGGCTCCTCTACCAGCCCGTCGAACTCGACCGTCCAGGGACGGATCTTGAGCGCCTGGGCCTTCTGCCAGATCTCCTTGTAGGAGCCGAACTCGTAGTAGTTGTTGTAGGTGGTGGCGAAGTCCTCCGGCGTGAGCGGCCGGTCGAGGGTGTAGGCCGGGTTCTGCTCGACCGGATAGAGGTGGGCCGAGGGGTCTTCCTGCTCTTCTTCCGCCAGCGCCGAACCGAGGCCGCCCGCGAACGGTACCGCGGCCCCCGCAGCGAGCAACGGGCCGGTGGCGAGCCCCTTGAGCAGCGTGCGCCGGTTCATGAACACCGATTCGGGAGTTGCGGCGGAGTCCGGCAGCTCCCAGTCGCGCTTGATCTTGATCAACATCGAAGGCCCTCCGCGAATGCCAGTTGCGTTCAGCCCTGCGCCCGCGCGCGGGGCTCTTGCAGAGAGAAATGGCATCGGCGGCCACTCACGGCAACTCAACGCTGCGTGAGCGTTTGTCAGTTCGTCGTCAGGAAAGCGCGCCCGCCGCCCGCTGGATACGCATGCACGCCTCTTCCAGCGCCTCGGTGGAGGTGGCGTAGGAGATGCGGAAGTAGGGCTCGAGGCCGAACGCCGCCCCGAACACGACCGCGACACCCTCCGCCTCCAGGAAGTAGCGGGCCACGTCCTCGTCGTTCGCGAGCGTCTCCCCGCCCGGGGTCTTGCGGCCGATCATCCCGGCGCAGCTTGGATAGACGTAGAAGGCGCCTTCGGGCGTTGCGCACTCGATACCGTCCGCCTGGTTCAGCATGCTCACCACGAGGTCGCGACGCTCCTGAAACACCGCGCGGCGTTCCGGGATCGAATCCTGCGGGCCGTCCAGCGCCGCCATGGCGGCGTGCTGGCTGATGGAGGATGGGTTGGAGGTCGACTGCGACTGGATCTTGGCCATGCCCTTGATCAAGTCGGCCGGGCCGCCGGCGAAGCCGATGCGCCAGCCGGTCATCGCGTAGGCCTTGGAGACTCCGTTGATGGTGACGGTGCGCTCCAACAGCCGGGGATCGACCTCGGCCATCGTGTGGAAGCGGAAGTCGTCGTAGACCAGATGCTCGTAGATGTCGTCGGCGAGCACGCCCACATCGGGGTGATCGACCAGCACATTGGCGATGGCGGCCATCTCATCCCGCGTGTAGGCCGCGCCCGTGGGGTTGCTGGGCGAGTTGAACATCAGCCAGCGGGTGCGGGGCGTGATTGCGGCGGCGAGCGCCTCCGGCCTGAGCTTGAACCCGTCGGCCGCGCTGGTCGGCACGATTACCGGCGTGCCCTCCGCCAGCACCACCATGTCGGGGTAGGAGACCCAGTAAGGCGCCGGCACGATCACCTCGTCGCCCGGATCGAGGCCCGCCATCAACGCGTTATAGAGCACGTGCTTCGCGCCGGAGCCGACGCTGATCTGGTCGGGCCCGTAGTCGAGGTTGTTCTCCCGCGCGAACTTGCGCGCGATCGCCTGCTTCAGCGCGGGCAGGCCGTCCACGCGGGTGTACTTGGTCTCGCCCGTCTGAATCGCTTCGATGCCGGCGGCCTTGACGGTGTCCGGCGTGTCGAAGTCGGGCTCGCCGGCGCCGAGGCCGATCACGTCCTTGCCGGCGGCCTTGAGGTCGGCGGCCATGGCCGTGATCGCCATCGTGGGCGAGGGTTTGATGCGCCCGAGGCGCTGCGCCAAGTGGACCATGGGATTTCCTGTGTCGAAAGGGGGCGGCAGACTACGCGCCGGGGGGTCGGGCCACAAGCAGCGGGGAACCGCCACAACGTGCTAAGCTTGCCATTCAGGCCAGACGCAGGAAGGCGTGCGAAGCCATGAACGACCCATCGACCGCCGCATCCGTCGCCCTATCGACCGCCGCCCCGGCCGAGAGCGAGGAGCGCCTGAGCGCCCTCAATCTCGCGGTCATGGCCAATCGCATGGATGCGATCTGCCGCGAGATGACCAACACCGTGCTGCATAGCGCGCGCTCGGCCGTCATCGGCATCGCGCGGGACTTTTCCTGCGGCATCATCACCTCGGAACACGAGGTGCTGGCGACCGCCGAGGCCATGCCGATTCACGTCTTCGGCATGAACATCCAGACCACCATCATGAGCGAGAGGCACCCGGATTTCCGCGAGGGCGACGCCTTTCTCGACAACGACCCCTACGGCGGCAACAGCCACGCGGCCGATCACACGATCCTGGTGCCGGTGTTCCACGAGGGCGAGCACTTCTTCACGGTCGGCATCAAGGCCCACCAGGCGGACGTGGGCAACAGCCAGCCAACCACCTATTTCGCTGCGGCCACGGACGTCTATCACGAAGGCGCGCTGATCTTCCCCTGCGTCCAGGTGCAGAGCGACTATCGCGATATCGACGACATCATCCGCATGTGCCGGCGCCGCATCCGGGTGCCGGACCAGTGGTTCGGCGACTACCTCGCCGCCATCGGGGCAGCCCGGATCGGCGAGCGGCGACTCAAGGAGTTCCTCGACAAGTACGGCGCCAAGGCGGTGCGCGCCTTCATTCACGAATGGCTCGACTATTCCGAGCGGCGCGCCAGGGAGTCGATCCGGGCGCTGCCCAGCGGGCGGCTTGAGAACGAAGGCTGTCACGACCCGATCCAGCCGTTCCTGCCCGACGGCATCCCGATCAAGGTGACCATCGATATCGACGGCGAGGCCGGCTTCATCACGGTCGATCTGCGCGACAACCCCGATTGCGTGGACGCCGGCATGAACCTCACGCGCGTCACCTCGACCATGGCGGCGGCTCAGGCGGTCTTCGCCTGCCTGGACTCCGACATCCCGCACAACGCGGGCAGCTTCCGCCGGCTTGAGGTGCTGCTCCGGGAGAACTGCGTGGTGGGCATCCCGCGCTTCCCGCACAGCTGCTCGGTCGCCACCACCAACATGACCGACATGATCATCAACCTGATCCAGTCGGCCTTCGCCAAGCTCGGCGACGGCTACGGCTTCAGCCAGGGCAACTTCTGCAACGGTGCGGGCACCGGGGTCTGCTCGGGCAAGGACTGGCGGCGGGAGGGCGCACCCTACGTCAACCAGATGTTCATGTCGGCCGGCGGCATGGCGGCCTCGGCCGAGACCGACGGCATGCACGGTCTGGTCAACCCGGTCAGCGTCGGCCTCGTCTACCGCGACAGCATCGAGGTGAACGAGCAGCGCTTCCCGTTCCAGGTCGACAGCGTGCGTGCGCTGAAGGACTCATGCGGCGCCGGCCGCCGGCGCGGCGGGCCTGCGTCGGAGGTGATCTTCGGCCCGCGCCACGACCCCATGCTGGTCATCAACATCTGCAACGGGCTCACCATCCTGCCGCAAGGCGTGCTCGGCGGCCTGTCTTCGCAGGCAGGCTATCAGGCGAAGATCGCGGCCGACGGCACGCGCGAGGTCTATGAGACCGATGCCTACTGCCACCTGGAGGCGGGCACCCGCCTGCACGCCATCGACAACGGCGGTGGCGGCTACGGCGACCCGCTGGAGCGCGAGCCCGAGCGGGTGCTGAGCGACGTGAACGAGCGCTACGTCTCGCGCGCCAAGGCGGAGGCCCACTACGGCGTGGTGATCGTGGGTTCGGAGGCGGACGACACCCTCGCCGTCGATGTCACCGCAACCGAGGCGCTCCGCCGCGAGAGGCTGGGCAACAGCCAGCACAGGGCGGCGGCAAGTTAAGCTGTTGCCAGTGCCCGATGGCGCTGCGCGAGGAAGACCACGATCGCGGCGTTCATCACGTTGAAGGCGACCGCGTTGATGAATGACGCGGTGTAGGAGCCCGTCAGGTCGTACAGCGCACCGGCCATCCAGCCGCCGAGCGCCATTCCCGCGAACGTGAATAGCATCGCCCAGCCGACCCGGCGGCCCGCCTCATGCGCGGGGAAGAACGTCCTGATGATGATGGTATAGGACGGCACGATCCCGCCCTGGGAGAGGCCGAAGACGCCCGAGACCACGTAGAGCAGGGTGAGCGTATCGGCGCCGAGGAAGGCCATCAGCGTCACAGCCTGCAGGACCGAGCCGAGCAGCAGCGTGCGCAGCCCGCCAATCCGGTCCGAGATGAAGCCGGAGCCGATCCGGCTCACGATGCCGGTGCCGAGCATGAGCGACAGCATCGCGGCGCCGTGCTGGGCGGCGTATCCGAGATCGGTGACGTGGGCGACGATGTGCACCTGGGGCGCCGCCATCGCGATGCAGCAGCCGAGCCCAGCCGCGCAAATCAGGCACTGAAGCGTGCCGGGAGCGACACCGAGCGGCCTGCCCGCGCCCGGCGCCGTGCGCGCCGCCTGCGCCTCGATCAGCGCGGCTGGCTTGCGGTAGAGCAGCGGGATCAGCGGCAGCATGATGCATGCCATGAGAATGGCGATCGCGACGAAGGTCTCGCGCCAGCCCCGCGCATCGAGTGAGGCCTGAACGATGGGCGGCCACAGCGCGCCGGCGAAATAGGTTCCGATTGCGGTAGGAACGCGGGTTGTCCCACACGCCCCCCGCGCAGATCCGGACGTGCCCGCTAGGGCATCCGGCTCCTCCCTTGGGTTCAATTGACGGCAAGTCGCTGGTCCGGCCATGGGTGTCGAATTTTCAGCTTGGGCCAGTATTGCCGTGCTAACGCTGCGATACGGTCCAGACTGTAGCGGTCCTTTTGCGACCTGCGGCGCACATTCCTGCACCACAGCCACTTTAGGCGTTCGACGAAGCGGCGCAGATAGCGGTGGCTGGTCGGAACCGCAAAGTAGTTCAGCCAGCCTGAGACCACCTTCCCTAGCCATCTTGCCGTGCCAATCATGTCGCTGTGCATACGCCTGCGTAGCGCTTCCTTGAGCCGTTTCAGGGTGCGACTCATCCGCTTGGCAACCGGCTTGCGCCCCAACATGAAGCACCCCCGTCTGGTCTCCGTGCAGTAGTGCGTGAAGCCCAGAAAGTCGAAGGTCTCCGGTCTGCCCAGCCCTCGTTGCCGACGGTTTCCATGGGCGAACCGCCCGAACTCAATGAGCCGGGTCTTGTCAGGGTGTATGTCCAGGCCGAAGTTTCCAAGCCGCTCCTTTATGGCATTCAGGAATCGCTCCGCATCCCGCTTGTGCTGAAAACCCACCACGAAATCATCCGCGTACCGCACGATGATTGTGTCGCCTCCGACTTCGTGGTTGCGCCACTTCTTCTGGAACCACAGGTCGAGGACGTAGTGCAGGTAGACGTTCGCCAGAATCGGTGAAGCCACCGACCCTTGAGGCGTTCCCCGCAGATTGTCCCGCCACTCTCCAGCTTCCATGACGCCGGCGTTCAACCATTTGATGATGAGCCTGATAACCCGCTTGTCCCCGATGCGGTGCTCAAGGAACCGGACCAGCCAGTCCCTCGAAACCGTGTCGAAGAATGCGCGGACGTCAACGTCCACCACCCAGTTGATCTTGCGCCGTTGAATGCCGACCGCGAGCGCATCGAGCGCGTCATGCGCTCCACGCCCGGGCCGGAACCCGTAGCTGAACCCCAGGAACTCCGCCTCGTAAATCGGCGTCAGGATAATCTCCGCCACCGCCTTCTGGACTATCTTGTCCTCTATGGCCGCGACGCCGAGCGGTCGTGTCCCGCCATCCGGCTTCGGTATGTTCACCCGCCGTGATGGCCTCGCTCGGTACGCCCCCGAATGTACTCGGTCGTGCAGGTCGGCCAGCCGGCCTTCCAGCCCTTCCTCGTACATCCGCCACGTTGTGCCATCCGCGCCTGCCGCAGCGTCCTTCTTCAACTCGAAGAACGCCCAGCGCAGCGCATCGACCGTGATGTGGTGAAGGAGCGTCGTGAGACGTACCCGTGGCTCCCGTTGTACAAATTGCCGTATCCGGTCCGCCGCCTGTGTCACGCTTTCCCGGTCCTGCGTCCGGCACGTGCTTTGGCTTCCCGGATTCCCCTTGGGCTCGGCCCTTGGCTCCACCGGCTCCGCCGGGGCTGGCGCCCCATTGTTCGCCGGCTTCGCGGCTACTATGGCCGAGTCTGACTTCTCCATGCCGTTCATCATCGGTTGCGGATTCCTCCTTTCCTTTGCGATCCCGCCACGACAGCGGGATGGCATGGAGACCTCCCAGGTCCCGGTGCAGTGCGTACGTACGTGCGTGGGTTCTTCGACACCGCGGGATTCCGACCCCCCTCGCCAAATCGGTGGGTCGGATGCTGCCTTCGGTTGACTACAAGACCTCGGCATCCCGGACCAAATCTCTTTCGGTGCTCAATAGCCCTGCCCGCACGCGCCCCTGTCAACGCTTAACCTCCATCCTCGCGGATGACGGCCCATGACTCGGGGTGAAGGTGATGGCTAATCTTCTCCCTCCTGCCGGACTTTCACCGGCTGCACTGTCACCAGTTAGCCTGGCGCACGTAATCACGATCGCGACGGCGAGCCCACGCCGCCGGGTGAACCAGTGCGAAATGTCGGCGGCCATCGGGGCGAAGAGGGCCGACGTGCCGAGCAGCCCGGACAGCACCCCGAGCGAGACGCAGAACTGCCAGAACTCCTCGGCGAAGGCGGCGCCGGCCATGCCGGCGGGCAGGCCGACGCACCCGATCAGGGCCGGCATCATCACGCCGAAGCGGTCGGCAAGCCGACCCATCACCACGCCGCCGACCCCGCCCGTTATCATGAACATCATGTAGGGGAGCGACGCGACGCCGCGCCCCACATCGAACTCGAAGGAGACCGGCTTGAGCACCACGATGACGGCGTACATGGCGGCGCCGCCCATGGTCACGAGGACCAGCGAGGTAATCAGGCGAACCAGCGGGTAGATGGAGGGCGCCGCGCCCGGCGTCGTGTGGTCGGTCTCGCTCATGTATCGTCCACGTGGCGGCCGCCCACGCGCAGGGTGGCGTCGGTTGCGCACGCTATACCATGCGCCTAGCAGCCGGGCGAGGCGACGCGGCCTGAGCGGGGAGCAAGGGGGAGGCGAAGGGCGATGTTCCTGAAAGCGTTGCAGGCCCGCAACCGGGCATTCCTCGAAGCGGCCGTCGCGCTGCACCAGGCGGGCCGGGTGCCGGCCGGCGCCTACCTGCTCGACCTCGATACGATGACCCAGAACGCGCGCCTGATGAGCGCCGAGGCATCCAGGCTCGGCCTCGACGTGCTGGCGATGACCAAGCAGATCGGCCGCAACCCGCCGGCGCTGGATGCGCTCAAGGCGGGCGGGATCGACCGCTTCGTCGCGGTCGACATGGCATGCGCCCGGCCGATCCACGCGAACGGCCACGGGCTCGCTCACATCGGCCACCTCGGCCAGATTCCGCGCCGCGAGGCGGTGGAGGCCGCGGCAATGCGCGCCGACTACTGGACCGTCTTCAACGAGGAGAAGGCGGCCGAGGCCGCGCGGGCCGCGGCGGCCCAAGGCCACGAGCAGGCGCTGATCGCGCGCATCCAGGCACCCGGCGATACCTTCTATTCCGGCCACGAGGGGGGCTTCGACGCGGACGCAGTCGAGGCTGTGGCGGACGTGCTCGACGGCACGCCGGGCGGGCGCTTCGCCGGGCTCACCACCTTCCCCGCCCTGCTCTTCGACGAAGGCTCGGGCGAGGCGCGTCCGACCCCCAATCTCGCCACCCTGCAAGCGGCGGCGACGCTTCTAGGCAAGCAGGGCCGGCACGACCTCGTCATCAACGCGCCGGGCACCACATCTGCCCGGGTGATGGCGGCGCTCGCCGACGGCGGCGCGACCCAGGTGGAGCCCGGCCACGGGCTCACCGGCACGACGCCGCTCCACGCCCGCACCGACCTGCCCGAGCGCCCGGCGATGCTCTACCTGACGGAGGTCTCCCACCTCCACCAGGGCCGTGCCTACTGCTTCGGCGGCGGCCTCTACATCGACCCGGTGTTCGAGCCCTACCCGCTCAAGGCGCTGGTGGGCCCCGACCCGGAGGCGGCGCTCGCGCAGGAGGTCGCCGCCGCCACGCCGGACCCGGCGATGATCGACTACTACGGCCAGCTCCTGCCGGAGCCCCACCAGCGCGTCGCTGTGGGCGATACCGTGATCTTCGGCTTCCGCGCGCAGGCCTTCTTCACCCGCGCCGTCATCGTGCCGGTTGCAGGGGTAGCCAGCGGACGGCCGGAGGCGAAGGGAGTCTGGACCACCGACGGCCGCCCCGCCTCTTGGTCAGAAACGGACGCGGACTAAGCGCTCCGCAGGAGCGGCAGGACGCAGCGGCGGCCTACCCGGTCTGGGCTGCCCAGCCGTCGGCGTGCTCGGCCATGAAATGGCCCGTGACCTTGATGTGGGTAAAGAGCCACTCGCCGTCACGCTTCACCAGGTCGTCGTCATACTCGGCGGCGAACCAGCGGGCCTTCTTCTCGCCGTCGACCATCATGGTGCACCACATGATGAGCCACCACTTGGCGTTCGCCGTGTCGCCGTCCACCGTGATGATCGGGTTCATCACCGGGTGGATCGCGAAGACGATGTCGTCCTTGATGCCGGAGAAGAACTCCCGGATCGCCGCCTTACCCTCGTAGACACCGAAGTCGCCGCCGTCCCAGCGGGCGTCCTCGACGAAGAGGCTCGCCAGGCCGTCCGGATCGTAGCCGTGATCGGCGTAGTAGCAGTACTGCGCCTTCATCCGCTTGATGTCCTCGATCGCGGTGAGCCGCGCCACCTGTTCCTCGAGGGTCGGTTCAGCCATCGTCATTCTCCCTATGAGATGCGTCGGTGCGCTATTGCGCGTCGACGAGGTACTCGTCGCCCTGGCGCAGCTTCCTTTGAATCCAGTCGGCTGCACCGGGACGGTTGGGCAAGGTCACCTGGAGCGGGCCGCGCTCGGCCGCCATCTTGGCGCGCAGCTTCTCGGTCTTGGCCCGGTCGATGGTCATCATCGCCCGGTTGATGACGACGCCGTAGACGTCCTCGGCGCATTCGAGCGACAGCATGCCGTTGAAAACGCTTTCCAGCACGGCTTCCGGATCGCGCTCCAGCGCGTCACCGTAACCGCCGCCCCCGCTCGACGTGCCCGCCCAGATGTCGTTCTCTCCGATATAGAAGCGGCCCTTGGAGGAAAAATAGGTCCGCTTGCCGGTCTCCAAATTCTCCTTGTAGCTGCCGCCGCCGATGCCGGGCGTGCCGTTCATCACGCCGAAGGGCGGGTTGCCCTGGCCCTCGCCGAAGAGCTCCACCTGGAAGCCGCCGTCGGTCGGGCTGACCTGGATATCCACGCCGGGGCCACCGATGTGCTTGCCGTGCCCCATGGAATCGGCCGCGATTTCCTGGCGGTCGATGCGGTAGGGGTAGAACAGCTCGCAGAGCTCGACGCTCATGATCTTGAGGCCGCCCATGCCGGCGGAGGTCATGATCAGCGGCCAGCCGTCGGCCGATGACGTAGCCCCGCCGGCCGGCGCGCCGTTGAACAGCATGCAGCCCCAATCGACCGGCTTGCCGCTCCGCGTATCCGTACCGGAGAACATCGGCAGGTTGCCGTCCTTGCCGCTGCCGCCCATGACGCGCTCGGGCACGGCGTGGGCGAGCGCCTTCCACACTGCCTCCTGCATGGTATCGCCAGGGCCGACGGTGGCGAGCGCGGTGGACGCCGGGTACTCGGCGTTGCAGACGGTGCCCTTGGGCGCGTCCGCCGAGATGTGGCGGAGGCAGCCGTCGTTGTGCGGAATGGTCGGGTCGATGGAGCACAACACCGGGATGCCCGCCGCAGCCTGCATCACGCCGTAAGACGAGTTGTTCCCGCTCGGAACCTGCGGATCCGAATTCGAGAAATCGATGTGCACGTTCTCTCCCCGCACAGAAACCCGGGCGCCGACCTGGATGTTCGTCATGCCATGACCATCGGAATCGAGCCACGACATGCCGTCGTAGTCGCCGTCGGGAATCGCGCGAATCTCCTCCGCCATCCGCCTGTCGGAGTAATCGAGGATCGCCTCGGCGTAGCGGTCGAGCGTGTCGTTGCCGTAGTGCGCCGCAAGCTCGACGAGCCGGCGCCGGCCGGTCCAGATCGAGCCGAGCTGCGCCATCAGGTCTCCGTAGAGCCATTCCTGCCAGCGCACGTTGGCGAGGTACATGCGCACCACGTCCTCCCGCCGCTCGCCCTTCTCGTAGAACTTGATCGGAGGCAGCTGCAGCCCCTCCTGCCAGACATCCCTGGCAGGCGCCGGCACGCTGGTGGGGATATACGCACCGCAGTCGAGCTGATGGCCCTTTGCTACGCTCCAGAACATGTGCTTGCCCTGGTGGAACACGGGACAAGCGGTGACGAAATCGCCGATGTGGGTGTTGCCGCTGTAGGCGTCGTTGCAGACGATGACGTCGCCGTCGTGGATATCGCCCTCGAAGACCCGCGCGATCTCGCCCAGCACGACGTGCAGGGAATTCGTGTGGATCGGCAGGGCATCCTGCATGCAGATCTGGCGCGCCTTCGCGTCGTAGATCGCGCAGGAGAAGTCGCGCGCCAGCGCAATGATCGAGGTCCAGGCGGTCTTCTCCATGGTCAGCGTCATCTCGTTCGCGATGGTGGAGAAGCGATTGAGGATGACGGAGAAGGTGATCGAATCGACGGCGCCTGCGGCACCGTTGCCGCGCTTTCTGGCGGCTGTCTTGGGCTTGTCCTGATCCTTGATCTGCCGCACGGCGCGGCGTGCTGTGGAAGTCGAAGCCATGTCTCACCCTGTCTGCGTGTGATGTCTGTGTGCGATTTTGCTCACTTCGGTGCGGAAGCAACCGCCCGCCTGCCGCGCCCGCAGCTTGCCGCCGGCGGGTGCGGCGGTGCAAGGGGTCTTATGCGACCGAGGTTCAGGGCCCTTTCCAGTGATCATCGACCCAGCCCTTGGCGCTCTCGGCCCAGCCCTTGTCCTGGGGCGCGAAGTTCTTGACGTCGAGGACGATCTTCTTGATCAGCCAGCGCCCGTCGCGCTTCACGTACTCGTCGTCATACGTGGCGAAGAGCCAGGTCGACTCGCCGTCCAGGACGCACGGCATGAACAGCCACCAGCGCCCGGTTGCGCTGTCGCCGTTGACCTCAATCAGCTCGTTCGTGATGTAGTGGGCGGAGAAGCGGATTCGCTCGCCCGCGTCGCGCACCATCTGCTCGATCTGCTCCAGCCCCTCCTGGCGCCCGAACGCATCGCCGCCATCCCATATCGCGTCCGGTGCGAAGAGCGCGGCGAAGCGCTCGGCGTCGTAGAGGTTGCCGTACTCGCAATAGAGATAGCGCAGGCGCCTGATTTCTTCGGCGTCCTCGATCCGTTGTACCCGTTGCTCCAGCGTGAGCTCGGCCATGTCCACCTCCCTTGTTCTGGCTGTCGGTTGCGGCGCGCGGCCCGGCACCCGGTGCCACGTCCGATCGTAGCGGCTTTGCGTTTAGAACATGTCCGCGTCCATCTCGGCGCAGGTCGTATCGACCCGCGCGAGCAGCGCGATGGCGGGTTTCATCCCGGCCAGCTCGTAGCGGAAGAAGTAGCGGCAGGCCGTGAGCTTGCCGCGATAGAACGCGGCGTCATTCGCTGCCGCGCCCAGCCGCAGTGAAGCCTCCGCGACGCGCGCCTGGCGCAGCCAGAGCCACGCGACGACGACGTGGCCCAAGGCGTTGAGGTAGAGGCTCGCGTTTGCAAGCGAGTCGCCGATCCGACCCTCCGTGCGGGCCGCGCCGATAGAGCCGGTCGCCGCTTCAATCTCGCCCGCGGCCGCCTCCAACGCATCGCAATGCTCAGCGAGCGCGGGCCGGCCGCGCGCTGCGGCGATGTCGGCGCGGATTTCCTGCATCAACGTCGCGAGCGCAGCGCCATCCTGCATGCGTGCCTTGCGCCCGAGAAGGTCGATCGCCTGAATGCCGTTCGTCCCTTCGTGGATCGCGTTGAGGCGGTTGTCCCGGTAAAGGCGCTCGACCGGAAAGTCCCGCGTGTAGCCGTAGCCGCCGTGAACCTGGATCGCGAGGCTGTTGGCCTCCTGGCAGAACTCGGCGGGCCAGGCCTTGGCGATGGGCGTGAGGATGTCGAGCAGCAGAGCGGCCCGGCGCCGCTCCTCCTCGTCCGCCGCCGTCGTCGTGTCGTCCAGATAGCGCGCGCAGGTCAGGCAGAGCGCGAGCGCCCCCTCGACGATGGCCTTCTGCTTGAGCAGCATCCGCTTCACGTCGGCGTGCCGGACGATGGGAACGGGCGGCTGCGACGGATCCCGGTCGTCGACCGGCCGGCCCTGGCGCCGCTCGTTGGCGTAGCGTACCGCCTGCATGTAGCCGGCATAGCCGATCATGGCGCCGCTGATGCCGACCCCGATCCGCGCCTCGTTCATCATGTGGAACATGCAGGCGAGGCCCTCGTGGGGAGCGCCGACCAGGTGCGCCTCGCACGCACCGTTCTCGCCGAAGCTCAGCAGGCAGTTGGAAATCGCGCGGTAGCCCATCTTGTGATTGAGGCCCGCGACGGCGACATCGTTGGCGGCGCCCAGCGTGCCGTCGGCCTTCACGCGGACCTTGGGCACGATGAAGAGCGAGATTCCCTTCACGCCGGGCGGCGCGTCGGGGAGCTTCGCGAGCACCAGGTGGACAACGTTCTCCGAGATGTCCTGGTCGCCGCCCGAGATCCACATCTTGCTGCCGGAGAGCCGATAGCTGCCGTCGCCGGCAGGGACCGCGCGGCACCTGATGTCGCCCAGCGAGGAGCCCGCGTCGGGTTCCGAGAGGCACATCGTGCCCATGAAGCGCCCGGCGTAGAGCGGCTCCATGTAGAGGCGCTTCTGCTCGTCGGTCCCGTGAACGTCGAGCAGATTGGCCGCTGCCTTGGTCAGCATCAGATAGCCGACCGTCGCGGCATCCGCCGCCTTCAATACACCGATGCAGGCCTGCAGGAGAACGGCCGGAAGCTGCATGCCGCCCCGGTCGTAGTCGAGGGCAGCCGCGGTGAAGCCCGCGTCGGTGATCGCGGCAACGCTCTCGTGAATAGCGGCGGCCACGCGCACCCGGCCGTTCTCCAGCCGGGGCTCGTCCCTGTCCCCGATGGGCGCATTCGGCCAGAGCACCTCGTCGGCGAGCTGGATCGCGAGGTCGAGTGCGGCTTGCAGGGACTCGCGGTCATGGTCGCGGTAGCGCGCTCGCGTGCAGAGCGCCTCCGCGCCCAGGACCTCGAAGAGCTGAAACCGCAGGTCGCGCGGATTGACGACCGCGCTTTCCATCCTATCGGCCGATTACGGCTTCCAGGTGCCGTCCTCGATCAGCTTGTCGGTGACGCGGTCCAGCGCACGCTTGAACAGCACCAGCGCCTCGTCCACCTCGGCCTCGCTGATGACCAGCGGCGGCGAGAAGGAGACCGCATCGCTGAGCGGCAGCGCACGGATGATGAGCCCTTCCTCGATCGTGTACTTGCTCAGCGTCGGCCCCACCAGCAGGGCGGGATCGAAGGACTCCTTGGTCTCCTTGTCCTTCACCAGCTCGACAGCCGCGAGTAGGGCCTCGCCCCGCACCTCGCCGACCAGCGGATGGTCCGCGGCAACCTCGCGCAGCCGTTTCTGGAAGTAGCTTCCGACCTTGGCGCACTTCGCCGGCAGGTCCAGCCGCTCCATGATGTCGATGTTGGCCATGGCCGCAGCCGCCGCCACGGGATGCGCCGAGTAGGTGTAGCCGTGCGCGAAGTAGGCGACGCCGGGCGCCCCCTCCTTGATCACCTGCCAGATCTCGTCGGAGATGACGCTGCCCGACATGGGCACGTAGCCGCTCGTCAGCCCCTTGGCGATGGTGATGATGTCGGGCTCGATGTCGTAGGTCTGGGAGCCGAACCAGTTGCCGGTGCGGCCGAAGCCCGTGATCACCTCGTCGGCGATCATCAGCATGTCGTACTTGCGCAGGACCTTCTGAATCTCCGGGAAGTAGCCCTCCGGCGGAATGACCACGCCGCCTGCGCCCATCACCGGCTCGGCGATGAATGCCGCCACCGTCTCCGGCCCCTCGGCGAGGATCATTTCCTCCAGCTTCTGCGCGCACCACCTGGAGAAGTCGCGCTCGCTCATCCCCGGCTCGGCGTTCCGCCAATAGTGCGGCGTTTCGGTATGGAGGACCGTCGGCAGGGGCAGATCGAACGCCGTGTGAATGCTTGGCAGCCCGGTCAGGCTCGCCGACGCGACCGTGACGCCGTGGTAGGCGCGCTTGCGGGAGATGATCTTCTTCTTCTCGGGCTTGCCGCGCAGATTGTTGTAGTAGTGGACCAATTTCACGTTGGTGTCGTTCGCGTCCGAGCCCGAATTGCCGAAGAACACCTTGCTCATGTTGCCGGGCACGAGGCGCAGGATGCGGTCGGCCAGGCGGATCGGCGCCTCGGTCCCCATCGAGAAGAAGCTGTGGTAGTAGGCCAGGTTCTCGGCCTGCTCGGTGATCGCGTCGACCACCTCCTGGTGCCCCCAGCCGATGTTGACGCACCAGAGGCCGGCCATGCCGTCGATGTATTCCTTGCCCGCCGAGTTGGTGAGGCGCACGCCGCTGCCCGACTTGATGATGTTGGGCCCGCTCTCGAGATGCGGCTTGAGAGCCGTGTAGGGGTGCAAAAAGCTCTGCTTGTCCATCTCCTCGAGAGAGAGGTTGTGGGCCTGCTCGATGTCCATGTCCGGTTCTCCCGCCGCTATCGCCCGTTACTCGTCTGGCCGCTGCTGCAGCCCGTTCCTTCGTCCATTTTCGCGAACAGCTCGTCCTGAAGCTGCCGCTTGATCACCTTTCCGTTCGCGTTGACCGGCAACGCCTCGGTCCGCAACTCGATCGTCACCGGCACCTTGAACGCCGCAAGGTGCGACCGGCAGTGCTCGATCAACGCCGCCTCGCCAATCGTGTGTTCGGCCGAGACCTGCACCACTGCCGCGACCTCTTGCCCGAGCACGGGGTGCGGCTTGCCAATCACGGCCGCGTCCTTGACTGCCGGGTGACTACAAAGCGCGTTCTCCACTTCGACGCAATAGACGTTCTCGCCGCCTCTGATCAGCATGTCCTTGGCGCGGTCGAGCAGGAAGAGGCAGCCGTCCTCGTCGAAGCGACCGATGTCGCCGGTGTGCAGCCAGCCGTCGCGGAACGTCTCGGCGCTCGCCTCGGGCTTGTTCCAGTAGCCCCTGACGACGTTGGGTCCCCGCACGCAAACCTCCCCCCGCGCACCCGGCGGCACCTCCGCGCCGCCCTCATCGACGATCTTGAGGTCGCAGGTGGGCACCGGCACGCCGGCGCCATCGGGGTGGCGGCGATAGCTCTCGCCCGCGTTGTAGCTCACGAGGGACGAGGCTTCGGTGAGGCCGTAGCCGTTCTCGGCCTCCGCCTGTGGCAGCAGCTCCGCAATACGGTCCAGCAGCCTGACGGGCGGCGGCGTCCCACCGTAGTTGGCGCCGGTCAGTGACGACGTGTCGTGGTTCGCGAAGTCCGGCGATTCCAGCATCTGCAGGAGCATGCCGGGCACGCCCGTGAAGTTCGTGATCCTCTCCCGTTCGACCAGGGCGAGCGCCCGCTCAGGGTCCCACCGGTGCATCAAGATCAGCGTGGTGCCGCCGAAGATCGCCGGCGCCAGAATCGAATGGCAGCCGGTGACGTGAAAGAACGGCACCGGGACCAGGACCGTGGGGTGCGGCACCGGCCCGCCGAGCCACACCGGCGTCACGCCGCGACAGAGTTGGCGCACGGCGCCGCGGTACGCTACCGACATGATGTTCGTGCAGATGTTGCGGTGGGTGCCGATCGCGCCCTTGGGCGTGCCCGTGGTGCCGGAGGTATAGAAGATCGTGGCGTCGTCGTCGGGCTTGATCGCCACGTCGGGCGGCGGCGGATTGTCATCCGCCGCTGCGAGCACGTCGTCCCAAAGGACGGGGCCGTCACCCTGCTCCTTGTCTTCGTTCCGCACGACGATGAGGCCCTCAAGATTGAGATCCTCCCCGCTCGAGCCGAGCAACGCTGCGCGCTTGTCGTCCGCCACGACGACACGCGAACCGGAATCGGCAACGCAATAGGAGAGCTCGCGCGCGGTGAGCCAGGCATTGAGCGGCACCGCGATGGCGCCGATGCCTGTGACGGCCCAGAAGGCAATCGACCACTCCGGCAAGTTGCGCATGGCGATCGCGACCCGGTCGCCCTCGCGGATGCCGAAGCGTGTCCGCAGCACCTGTGCGAACCGACACACCTCGCGATGGTGGTCGGCGTAGCTCAGGCGCTCATCGTCGAGAACGAGGCAGGCTCTCTCACCGTACTCCGCCGAGGCAGCGAGAACGGCCGCGAGCGTTTGCGGCGCGTGCTTCCATGCGCGGCCCGCGACGCCCCGAACCTCGATCTCTTCAAGCTCGAAGGGGAGCCCGGCGCCCACGAGGCGTTCGTGGGCCTCCGCCCGGCTCAGGCGCCGGTCCATCGACTACGGGGCTCCTCCGTGCGCCGCGCGCAGCTTGCGCATTCCCCGGAGCCACCGCGCGTGATCGGTGGCCTTGCGCTCCACGTAGTCCTGCACCTTGGGGTGCGGAAGGATGAAGAACTCCTCGCGCTCCATCACCTCGATCACGCTGTCGGCCACCTGCTCCGGCTCCAGTACGCCGTCGAGGCTGGCGACGCCCTCGTCCCGGCCGTCGAGCATCGCGGTGCGGACCGCCTGCGGGCAGAGCACCGAGACCCGCACCCCCTGGTCGCCGTAGACGATCGAGAGCCACTCGGCGAAGGCCACGGCGGCATGCTTGGTCACCGAATAGGTCGCCGATTCCACATGGCTCAGGAGCCCCGCCGCGGAGGCCGTGTTGACCAGATAGCCGCTGCCGCGCGCGGCCATCTTGGGCGCCACCGCGCGGGCCGCGTAAACGTGGGCCATGACGTGAATGTCCCAGTTCTGCCGCCACTCCTCGTCCGGTGCATCGACGCCGCCCATGCGCGCGATCCCGGCGTTGGAGACGAACACATCGATGGCCCCGAAGGCGTCCTCCGCCGCCGCGACGAGGCGCTTGATGTCGGCCTCGTCCGCGACATCGCAAGGCACCGCCAGGGCGTCGATTTCGCCGGCGGCGTCCAGCAGGGAGTCCTCCTGCAAGTCGGCCAGCGCGATACCCCGCGCGCCCTCCGCGCGAAAGCGCCGCGCGAGCGCGAGCCCGATCCCGCCCGCGCCGCCGGTGACGACGACCGACTTGCCCTCGATCTTCAACGGATGCTCCCCAAGACACTCAATATGAACGGATGCGGGTCGGCGTAAGCTCCAGCAGCACCCAGTCGTCCCGCTGCGACCATTCGGCGATCGCTTCCTCGCGCCTCTCTCCCTCGTAGTAGACGTGGGCGAGCTTGAGCCCGAGCTCCTTGCCGCCCTCGTCGAGGATCGCGACCGTCCCCTCCACCGTGACCCAGGCTTCGGGTGTGCCGACCGGCGCCGCGACGGTGAGGGAGGCACGCGGATCGCGGCGCAGCCGCCTGACCTTGCCGGCATCGCGCGAGGAGAACATGCGCGCGGTCGCGCCATCCCACTCGAACCAGAGGGGCAGCGCGTTGGGCGAGCCGTCTTCGTTCAGCGTGCAGAGGGTGCCGATGCGGGTCTCGCGCAGAAAGGCGTCCCGCTCCGCGTCGGTCATGTTCTTGAAACCTGGCTCGGCAAATTACTGCGGGTCGATCAGATAGTCGTCGCCCTGACGCAGGTTCCGCTTCACCCAATCGCCCGCGTCGGCACGGTCGGGCCTGACGATGTCGACCGGGCCACGCGCCGCGCGAATTTTCTTGCGCAACGCCTTGGTCGCCGCCAGATCGACCGTCATGGTCGCGCGATCGATCGCAACGCCGTAAGTGTCCTCCGCACTCTCGAGCGAGATCATGCCGTCCAGGACGCTTTCCAGCACCGCCTCGGGATTCCGATCCAGCGGATCGCCTCTGCCCCCACCGCCGGTGGAAAGGCCCACCCAGATTTCGTCCTCCCCGATGACCATGTTCCCCTTGGCCGAGCAGAAGGTGCGCTTGCCGGTGGTCAGGTTTTCCTTGTAGTTGCCGCCGCCGATGCCGGGCGTCCCGCCGACCGTGCCGTAAGGCGGGTTCATGTTGCCGTCGCCGAATATGTTGCAGTCCATCGCCCCGCTCATCGGGCGAATCCGGATGTCCACGCCGGGGCCGCCGATGTCCTCCCCGTGCCCCATCGAATCGACGGCGATCTCCTGCTTGTCGAAGTGCATCGGGTAGAGCATCTCGCTCACCTCGACGCTGATGATCTTCTGCCCGCCCAGGGCTGCGGGCGAGAGCATGATGGGCCAGCCGTCGGTGCCGACCCCGGCGCCCCCGCCGGGCGAGGCGTTGAACACCATGCTGCCCCACTCCTTGGACTCGCCGTTTCGCTGATCGGAGCCCGAGAACATGGGCACGCAATGGATGGCGGGCATGCCGCCGGTCGCGCGCTCCGGCATGGCCCGGGCCAAGGCCTTCCACACCGCGATTTGCATGGTATCGCCGGGGCAGATCGTCGCCAGCGCGGTCGAGGTCGGGTGGTTGGCGTTGCAAACCGTGCCTGCCGGCGCCTCCGCCGTGATGTGGCGCAGGCAGCCGTCGTTGTGCGGAATCGTCGGATCGATCATGCACATGATCGGTATGCCGGCCGCCGCCTGCATCACGCCCACCGTGCTGTTGTTGGAGCCGGGCGTCTGCGGCGCGGAGCCCGTGAAATCCACGTGCGCCCTGTCGCCCTTGATGGTGACCTTGGCGTGAATCGGGATGTTCGTGCCGCCCTGGCCGTCGGTATCGAGCCACGCATCGCCATGATACTCGCCGTCGGGCATGGCACGGATCTCGTCCGCCATGCGCTGGTCCGAATAGTCGAAGATCGCGTCGATATAGCTCTCCAGCTCCTCCTTGCCGTAGCGCTCCAGCATTTCGAGGATGCGCCGCCGGCCGGTCCAAATGGACCCGAGCTGCGCCATGAGGTCTCCGTAGAGCCAGTCCTTCCAGCGCACGTTGGCGAGGTACATGCGGATGATGTCCTCGCAGGGCTTGCCCTTCTTGTAGAACTTGATCGGCGGGAGCTGCAGCCCCTCCTGCCACACGTCCTTCGCAGCAGCCGGGACGCTTGTCGGCATGAAGGCGCCGCAATCGAGCTGATGACCCTTGGTCACGCTCCAGAACAGGTGCTCGCCCTTGTAGAACACAGGGCACGCGGTCACGAAGTCGCCCACGTGTGTGTTGCCGCTGTAGGGGTCGTTGCAGACGATGACGTCGCCCTCGTGGATGTCGCCGTCGAAGACGCGCGCGATCTCCTTCAGCACGACGTGCATGGAGTTCGTGTGGATCGGCAGCGCGTCCATCATGCAGACCTGCCGGTCCTTGCGGTCGTAGATCGCGCAGGAGAAGTCGTGCGAGAGCGCGATGATGGAGGTCCACGCCGTGCGCTCCATCACGAGCGTCATCTCGTTGGCGATTGTGTTGAAGCGGTTGAGGACGACCGAAAAAGTGATCGGGTCGATATCGGCGCGCCCGTTCGTCTTTCGGTTCCGGGCCTTGGTGCGCGCGGTGCGGGCGAGCGCCGCCGGGCGGCTCTTGCCATTGGTCTTCTTCGATCGTGCCATTCGCTTTCCTCCCGCCTGGTGCGGCATCGCTAAGTCTTGGCCGGCGTGAACACTGCGATCACGTCGTTGGGCGCCTCGATCACCTTGTACCCGTATGAGGCCCCGCGCGGAACGTAGAAGGCGGTTCCCGCCCCCACCGTCTGCGTCTCGCCGTCGATGGTCAACTCCGCGGTGCCGCTCAGGACGTAGACGATCTCGTCGTAGTCGGCGTAGACGCAGTCCGGGTCTTCCATGCCTTCCTTCAGGGTCGAGACGTTGAGCGACATCTCTTCCGACCCGTGCGCACGGCGAACCAGCCGACGGCTGATGACGGTCTCGTCCTCGTAGACCTCCGCATCGCCCAAACTCATGACCCTGATGCCGCTCATCCGCTCCCTCCCAACTTCAACTATTGATTACAGTTTCAGTGGCCGCGCTCTCCCCGCTCATGCCGGCCTGTTGCCGCGCCCCCCGTCGACGTCGTAGATCGCCGCGGTGACGTAGGAGGCCTCGTCCGAGCAGAGCCACAGTACCATGGTGGCGATCTCCTCGGGCTGGCCGATGCGCTTGAGCATCGAGCCGGTCTTGCCGAGCGCGATCGCGGCTTCGGGACCGATGGAACGCTCCCAGATGTCCGTGAGGATGAGGCCGGGCCGCACGCAGTTCACGCGGATGCCGTGTTCGGCATATTCGTGGGCGAGGCCCTTGGTGAACGAGTCCACGGCGCCTTTGGACGACGCATAGGGGACATCGCTGGGCAGCCCGCCATAGCGGGCCGAGATGGAGCCCACGTTCACGATGGAGCCGCCGTCGCCGCCGTGCTTGGTGGACATGCGCGTGACGGCCTCGCGCGCGATGACGAAGAGGCCGAAGACGTTGATGGCGAAGACGCGCTCCAGTCCCTCCAACGTCATGTCGGGGATCAACGTCTCGTAGTCGATGGCGGCGTTGTTGACGATGGCGGAGACTGGCCCGAGCTCGTTGTCGACCGTTTCCAGCATCCGCAGGATGTCGTCTTCCTTGCCCATATCGGCCTGGACGGCGATGGCGCGCTGGCCGGCTTTCCGGATATCGGCCGCGACCTCCTCCGCCCGATCCTTGGCCTGGGCGTAGTTGACGGCGACATCGTAGCCCTTGGCGCCGGCGAGCCGCGCGATGGCGGCGCCGATCCCGCGGCTGCCGCCCGTAACGATCATGACCTTGGACATGTCCCTCCCCTGAACTATTCGGTGCCGGCCGCGAGAACCTTCACGCAGAGGCTCACGCGGGCCGCTTCATCGGGCGTGGTCCCCTCGGGCACCAACGCCTTCTCATGGACCACATCGAGCAATTGCCTGTCAATCCAGCTTGCAGAGACCTCGAAGCCACTCGCCCGATAGACGCTCGCCGGCTGGCCGCCCATGAAGCCCATCACCGCGCGGTGCGGGGGTGTCGCCTTCGCCGTGATCGCCGCGAAGCCCGCGCCGGCGGCCCACTGGAGCAGATAGTCCAGGAGTGCCTGGCCGAGTCCCCGGCCCTGATAGCGCGCGTCCCGGCGCTCGGAGTCGTCGAGCTGGCCGACGTGGTAGCAGAAGATTGAGAGGCTGTCGGCGGGGAGCGCAGGCGCGGCGTCGCCGAACTCGCCCCAGTAGAGTGGGTCCCACAGGCCGTCCGGCGAGCGGCACGCGCGGTCGTAGCGGCGGAACTGGAGCTGCGCCACATGTTGAGCGCCGTCGAATGCGAGAACCGCCGCGGAGCCCACGTCGGCGATCCGTGCCTTGAGCGCCGCTTCGTCGCCCTGGCAGCCGATCGGCACCCGCTCGACATCCTCCGCCGTCATCAGGCGGAGACTGAATTCGCTCTCGACGCCCCGGCTCATCCCCTCCCCCATCGCTGTTAATCTCCATCACATGAACGCTTCGCCGGTTCAACCGCCGTCGATTGACGGGGCTGGGCAATGTCTCTAAAAGCGATGGCGGTTCTGACACGGAGGGAGATGGGAACTATGAGGAACACTAGGGGCATTCCCAGGCTTGCATTGTCGGCAGTCGCCGGTGCGGCCGCGTTGGGCATGGCCGTATCAGCCACCACCGAAACGGCATCGGCACAGGAGACGCTCCAAGTCGGTGCGATCCAGCCGCAGGCCGGCGATTGCGGGCAATGGGGGATTCCCATCACCCGTGGCATGCAGATCTGGGCGGATCAGCTCAACGCCGAGGGCGGTCTTCTGGCCGGCGACGGCAAGCGCTACATGATCGAGATCAAGGCGTACGACAACGTCTGCTACATCCCGGGCGAGGAGCTGAAGGCCGGACGCCGCGCCATCCTGGACGACGGCATCAAGTTCATGCTGCAGACCTTCACCCCGGGCAGCCGGCAGGCGATCGCCCAGATGACCACCGACCACCACGTGCTCACCACGTCTTACGGCGCGGGCTATCTGAGCAAGGATCATCCGTACCTGATCGGCGGCATCACCGGCTCGCCGGCGGCCTACATGCTGGTCGCCAGTCGCGCGCTCACCGCCAACCCGGACGTGAAGCGGGTCGCGATCATCACGGCGGACGCGTCCTACGGCCTCGCTGCCAAGGCCTATTTCGAGGCCGGCGTGGCGGCGCATCCGGACCAGGCGGAGATCGTCTACAACGAGAGCTATTCGCCTGACGCCACCAAGGACATGCTCGGCCTGCTCACGCCGCTGATGGCATCCGAGCCGGACATGATCTGTCAGCTCGGCTTCGTACCGGCGCAGCTCGCCATCATGGTCGAGACCGTCGAGCAGCTCGGTTTCAAGGGCGTCTATTGCGCCGAGGGCTTTACCATGCCGATCATCCTGAAGCGGGTGCCCGCCGAGGTGCTGGCCGGGCGGATGTACTTCGGCTACGCGTTCGAAGCCTCCGAGGCTTCCTTCAGCCCCAAGGGCCACGAGCTCTACACCACTTACGTGGAGCAGTTCGGCGAAGACCAATGGTCGCCCTACACCCCGATCGGCTATGCCGCGATCGGCACGATCGAGGCCGGCATCAGGATGTCGCCCAGCATCGACTCCGAGGTCGTAATGAAGACCCTTCTGGGAGCAGAAGTCGTCGATCACCCGATCTTCGGTCCCTCCAGGTGGGGCGGTGAGGAGATTTACGGCGCCAACAACCACCTGCTGACGCCGCTGCCGATTTACAACCTCGGCGCGGACGGCAACCTGGTGCTCGACCATCTCCTCGACCACGCCGCTTGGTGGGAGGAGAACATGGCCGTTGCCCTGCCCGTCCTCGAGGCAGGCGGTCAAGTATTCAGATAAGCCGCTCAGGCGGCAGATTTTGCGGGCCGGGAAGCGCGTCGCGTGCGGCGTCGTTCCCGGCCCGTCCATTTTCGATACCCGGCAGGCGCATACGGCGAGCGGCTGCTCCGCTCGCTCCTGCCGCGCGCGGCGACGGCGGCAGGTGTTAGGCGTTAGGCGGTCGCAGCGGCCGTAACGACATGCAGATCGTCGCCAATATCATCTTTCTCAGCACTTTTTACGTGTCCTTCGCGGTCGGGCTCGCGCTCGTCTTCGGCGTCATGCGCACCATCAACTTCGCGCATGGCGAGTTCTACATGTTCGGCGGCTACGCGCTCTGGATGTTGATCAACGCCTTCACAGGCATCCTGCCTCCGGGTGCGACCTTCATAGTCGCCCTGATCGTCGGCGCAGCAGTGGTCGGCATACTCGGGATTCTGGTCCAGCTCTCGATCTTCCATCGATTACGGGAGCAGCCCTTCTCGATATTCATGGCGACGCTCGGGCTCTCCTATGTCCTCCAAGTAGCGGTGGTGAAGGCCATCGGCCCAATGGGACAGTCTGTCCCGGCGCCGTTTCCGGGCTTCATCCTGTTCGAGGGCATGGTCCTGCCGATCCAGAGGCTGGTGGTCTTCGGCTTCACCGTCGTGATGATGGGCGGGCTCTGGCTCTTCCTGATGCGCACCGATCTCGGGCGCGCCGTCCGCGCGACCGCTCAGAACCGAACCGGCGCCATGCTGCAAGGCATCAGCATGAACCACATCGCGCTCACGACCATGTTCGTGGGCTCGGCGCTGGCGGCGATTTCCGGCGTGCTCATGGGCAGCGTGCTCATCATCAGCCCGTTCATGGGCGGCGAAGCGCTCTGGCGCGCCTTCATCATCATCATCGTCGGCGGCATCGGCAGCCTGTCCGGCGCCGTGGTCGCCGCCTTCCTGTTCGGCATCATCGACACGCTGATGACGACGTTCGGCGCGGGCAAATTCGCGCCCATGGTCGACGCCATCATCATGCTGCTGGTGCTCTCCTTCATGCCGAGCGGGCTGCTTGGGGCGCGAGAATGATCAACCGCGCCGCCAACCGAGAAGCCAACAAGATTTTCTTGCGGGCCTGTATCGGCACCGGCATCGCGCTGCCGCTGCTGGTGGCACTCCCCCACGCGCTCTCGGTCTACTGGCAGAGCGTGCTGGTGCTCTTCACCATCAACGCGGTTTCGTTGATGGGCTACCGGCTCATCACGACCATGGGCGGTTGGTCGTTCGCGCACATTTCCACGGCCGGTCTCGGTGCCTACACGACGGCGGTCCTGACGACACTGGAGACGCCCTGGTCATTCTGGGCGACGTTCTTCCTCGGCGCGCTCATAGCCGGCGCCTTCGCGATGATCATCGCTTATCCGGTGCTGCGCACCCGGCACTACTATTTCTTCCTGAGCACGTTTGCGGCCGGCGAAGCGCTGCGCCAGTGCTATGTCCAGTTCAGCGGCATCACCGGCGGCACCTACGGCATCTCCTTCATCCCGCGGCCGGAACCCATACTCGGGATGGACTTCGGCAACAGCACCGGCTTCTACTATCTGGCGTTGGCGCTTGCCGTGGTCGTCGGCCTCCTTCTTTACCGTTTCGATCTCTCGCGCCTCGGCAACACGATCAAGGCGGTGGCCGCCAACGAGGAGCTGTCGGAATCGATCGGCATCAACACGTGGGCGCTGCGGACGCTCCCCTTCGTCATGGGCTCTGTGGTCGCGGGCTTCAGCGGCGTGCTCTACGCGAACTTCAACGGGTTGATCAATCCGCTGGACTTCAGCACGGTCCTCATGTTCAAGCTGGTGGCGGCGGCTATCGTCGGCGGCGTCACGACCTTCTGGGGGCCGCTCGTCGGCCTGCTCTATTTGACCGCGCTGGAAGAGATATTCCGGGACTTCACGCAGTGGATTCCGCTGTTATGGGGCGTCAGCGTCCTCGCCGTGATCCTGCTGGCGGAAGGCGGCCTGGAGATGGTCATCATCCGCCTCGTGCAGCGCGCACGGCGCTGGTGGGGGAGCCGCGGCGATAGACCGCCGGGCGGAGCCCGGCAGAGGCAGTGACCAGTGGCGATCCTTGAAGTCGATAACGTCGCCAAACGCTTCGGCAAGCTGGCCGCGGTGAAGGGAATCTCCTTCGAGATTTCGGAGGGGCAAATTCGGGGTCTCATCGGGCCGAACGGCTCCGGCAAGACGACGATGTTCCACCTCATCAGCGGCTTCCTGAAGCCCACTTCCGGCGACGTGCGCTTCCAGGGTCACTCGATCAAGGGCAAGCGGCCGCACCAGATCGCCAAGCGCGGGCTCGTCCGCACCTTCCAGCTCACCAGCATCTACCGCGAGATGACGGTGCGCGAGAACGTGGCGATGGGCCATCACGTCCATGCCGGACGCCGAGGGGCGAGGCACCGGCCTTCCCTCGAGAATCTGCCGCAATTCGAAAGCGTGGATGAGAGCACCGAGTGGATCCTCGACTTCATGGCGCTCTCGGACGATGCAGAGACCACCGCGCGCCTGCTGCCTGCCGGCATGCAACGGGTGCTCTCGATTGCTACCGCGCTCGCGGTCAGGCCGACGCTCCTGATGCTGGACGAGCCGCTCGCCGGCCTCAACCCGACCGAGAAGATCAGCGTCGCCCAGAAGATCGCGAGCCTGCGCGACCACGGCATCACGATACTCCTGGTCGAGCACGACGTGCGCTCCGTGCTCAGCGTCTGCGAGCTCATCACCGTGATCGACTTCGGCGAGAAGATCGCCGAGGGCACGGCGGACGAGGTGACCAGCAACCCGGCCGTCATCGAGGCCTATCTCGGGAAGCCGTCGCGCCATGATGCTTGAGACCAGCGATCTGACGGTCAAGTACGACCTGATCTCGGCCCTTTCCGAGGTGTCGCTCTCGGCAGAAGAGAGGACGATCACGACCATCGTCGGCAGCAACGGTGCCGGCAAGACGACCCTGCTCAAGACGATCTCCGGCCTGATCCGGCCGGAGTCCGGCGAGATTCGCTTCCTCGGCGACAGGATCGACGCCGCCTCGCCGACTGACATCGTGCGCATGGGAATCTCGCACGTGCCGGAGGGGCGCGAGCTGTTCCCGCGTATCAGCGTCTACGACAACCTGATGGTGGGCGCTTACCTGCGCAAGGACAAGAAGGCCATCCGCCGCGACTTGGACCGCATTTACCAGCACTTCCCCATCCTCAAGGACCGCCGGCGCCAGTTGGCGCGCGATCTGAGCGGCGGCGAGCAGCAGATGCTGGCCTTCGGCCGCGCCCTCATGTCGGATCCCAAGCTGCTTCTGCTGGACGAGCCCTCGATCGGACTTGCACCGGTGATCGAGCAGAGGATCATGGAGACGCTCCGCGTGCTCACCGTCGACGAGAATGTCGGTGTCGTCCTGGTCGAACAGAACGCCGCGCTCGCGCTCAGCGTCGCCTCCCACGGCTACGTGCTGGAGCAGGGCTCGCTCGTGCTCCAGGGGCCGGCCAACGAGCTCATCAAGGACGACAACGTCAGGGCTGCCTACCTCGGCCTCTGAATGCGCCGTCCCTCGGTTAGCCTTGCCAAAGCATCTGTGTAGTATGGCCCGCCCTCGGTTGCGTAAGCGCACATCTCCGGAGTCCTGACGTGCCCGGCATCACCGCGTATGGCGCCTATCTGCCGCGCCGACGCCTTCAGCGCTCGGCCATTGCCGCCGCCAACACCTGGTTCGACGCCTCACTCCGCGGCCTGGCCCGCGGCGAGCGCACCATGTGCAGCTGGGACGAGGACACGGTGACGATGGCCGTGGAAGCCGCGCGCGACATGGGCCCGGCCGCACCGGTTCAGGCGCTCTTCCTCGCCTCGACCACGCACCCGTTCGCCGTCCGCCAGAACGCCGGCATCGTCGCGGAGGCACTGAATCTCGGCAGCGACCTGCGCACCATGGACGTGGCGGGCTCGCTCCGCGCCTCGACCACCGCGCTGATGAGTGCGCTCGACGCTGCGGCGGCGGGAGCGCAAGCAGTTGTGGTAGCGGCCGACCGGCGCAAGGCTCGTGCCGGCAGCCCGATGGAAATGCTCTCCGGAGACGGAGCGGCCGCTCTCCGGGTGGGCTCAGGGGGCGAGATCGCGACGCTGCTCGGTTCGGCCACCGTCGCCGCCGACTTCATCGACCATTTCCGCGCGAGCGGCGACGCATACGACTACGCTTGGGAAGACCGCTGGATTCGCGACGAAGGCTGGCTGAAGCTGGTGCCGCAAGCGGTCGCAGCCGCCCTCACACGAGCCGGGGTCGAGGCCTCGAACGTCGACCGCCTGATCGTTCCGTGCCACCTGAGGCGGGTGCCGGAGGGTGTCGCCAAGGCGTGCGGCATTGCCGCCAACGCCGTCGCCGACCCGATGACGAGCACGGTGGGCCAGTGCGGCACGGCACAGCCGCTGCTCATGCTCGCGGCCGAGCTGGCGAGTGCCGCACCGGGGCAGACGATCGTCGTCACCGGCTTCGGGCAGGGCTGCGATGCGCTGGTATTCCGCGTGACGGACGCGGTCGGCGTGGCCCGGCCGAAGCGCGGGGTCGCCGGGTGGCTGGAGCGCAGGGTCGAGGAAATCAACTACAGCAAGTTTCTGACCTACTGCGGGGTGGTCGAGCGCGAGTGCGGCAAGCGCGCCGAGCTCGACCGCTCGCCTGCGCTCACGGCGCAGTACCGCAACCGCGAAGGCGTGACCGGGTTCGTCGGCGGCCGCTGCACGCGCTGCGGCACGGTCCAGTACCCGAAGTCGATCTATTGCGTGAACCCGAACTGCGGCGCCAAGGACACGCAGGAACCCCACCCCATGGCGGACGTGCCGGCTACGGTTAAGACGTTCACCGCCGACCATCTCGTGTTCTCCATGGACCCGCCCGCTTACTTGGGCCTCGTCGAGTTCGAGGGCGGCGGGCGGACCATGGTGGAGTTCACGGAGGTGGATCCCGAGAGCTTCGACGTTGGCACACCCGCGCGCATGCGCTTTAGGATCAAGCATGTGGATGAACGGCGCGGGATGCGTCAGTATTTCTGGAAGGCGGCGCCCGACTAGGGTCCCGCGACGCAAGAGGTAGAGATATGGCCAGCGGAATTCGAGACAAGGTTGCCATCCTCGGCATGGGCTGCTCGAAGTTCGGCGAGCGTTGGGATGCCGAGCCTTCGGACCTGATGGCCGAGGCGTTCGAGGAGTGCATCGCCGACGCCGGCATCGAACGCTCGCAGATCGATGCGGCGTGGCTGAGCACGGCGTTCGACTCCGTCAACGTCGGGCCGAGCGCGCTGCCGCTCGCGACCGCGCTCAGGCTCGGCTACATCCCCGTGACGCACGTCGAGAACATGTGCGCGAGCGGCACGGAGGCCTTCCGCGGCGCATGCTACGCGGTGGCCTCGGGCGCTGCTGACTTCGCGCTCGCGCTCGGCGTGGAGAAGCTGAAGGACACCGGCTACGGCGGCCTGCCGGCACGGACCCGCGGGGTGACCAACGACCTTTTCTCCCCCAACGTCTCCGCGCCCGGCGCCTTCGCGCAGCTCGCGGCCGGCTATCGCGGCGCCCACGGCATCGACAGAGACGATCTCAAGCGTGCCATGGCCCACGTCTCGGTCAAGAGCCATGCGAACGGCGCGCGCAACCCCAAGGCGCACCTCAGGCGTGAGATCACCCACGATCAGGCCATCGACGCCCCGATGGTCGCGGAGCCCATCGGTCTGTTCGACTGCTGCGGCGTCAGCGACGGCGCGGCCTGCGCCATCGTCACCACGCCCGAGATCGCCATGACGCTGGGCAAGACCAGTGTCGTGACGGTCAAGGCGTTGCAGCTCAGCGTCTCGAACGGCGAGGAAATCGGTTTCAACAGCTGGAACGGCGCCCACTTCAAGACCACGCGCATCGCCGCCCGGCGCGCCTACGAGGAGGCCGGCATCGGCGACCCGCGCAAGGAGATCAGCGCGACCGAGGTGCACGACTGCTTCTCGATCACCGAGCTGGTGACGATGGAGGACCTCGGCCTCGCCGACGAGGGCGAGGCCTGGAAGGCGGTGCTCGACGGGCGCTACGACGCCGACGGCGAGATGCCGTGCCAGATCGACGGCGGCCTGAAGTGCTTCGGCCACCCCATCGGGGCCTCCGGCCTGCGCATGCTCTACGAGATCTATCTGCAGTTCCACGGCCGCGCGGAGGAGCGCCAGATCGATTCCATGCGCTACGGCCTGACCCACAACCTGGGCGGCCACCCTGTGCAGAACGTCTGCAGCGTGGCAATCGTCGGGCACTACGACGGCTAGGTCGCCGCACCGGCCCCATCCGCAACCCGTCCCTCACTTCACCGCGACGACCGTGATCCCCTCACTGTGCCTCGAGGCCTTCGGGCCGTGAATTACGATGCGCTCATGGGCTTCGAGATCCCCGAGGTCCGCCAGACCTTCGGCCCCCTCGATGCGGTGCGGTATGCGCTCTCGATCGGGCTCGGACACGATCCCCTCGACCCGCGGCAGCTTCAATTCGTGGATGACCACAAGGGCCCGCGTATCGTGCCGTCGTTCTGCTCGGTGTTGGGCCATCCCGGCTTCTGGCTGGCCGATCCGGGGACGACGGTCGATGCGGCCCGGCTCGTCCATGCCGAACAGGGGTTCTCCCTGAAGCGGCCGATTCCGAGCGCCGGCACGGTCGTCGGCAAGACCCGGATCGTCGATATCGTCGACAAGGGCGCCGCCAAGGGCGCGCTGCTCTATCTCGAAAAGACGCTGAGCGACGCGGATACCGGCGCGGTCATCGCGACCGAGACACGCACGCTCATGCTTCGGGGCGACGGCGGCTACGACGGGCCCTCCGGCGTATCTCGTTCCGCGCCGCAGGAACCCGGCGGCGAGCCCGACAGCACCGTTGCCGTCGCGACCCGGCCGGAACAAGCCCTGCTCTATCGCCTGAACGGCGATCCCAACCCGCTCCATCTCGACCCTGCGGTCGCGCGGAAGGCAGGCTTCGAGAGGCCGATCCTCCACGGACTCTGCACCTTCGGCATCGCCTGCCACGTCCTCCTGCGCTCCTTCGCTGCCGATAATGCCGAATCGCTCCGCAGCATGTCCGCGCGCTTCTCGGCGCCGGTCTATCCGGGCGAGACCGTGGAGGTGCAGATGTGGCGGAATGGTGCCTTTCGCGCGCGGGCCGTCGAGCGCGACGTGTTCGTCCTGCGCAACGGCCTCGCGACCTTCGGCTAAGGCACCCCAGCAACGACGGGAGATGAACGGTGAACGAGGGAAAGGTGGCAGTCGTCTCCGGCGCAGGCGGCGGCATCGGGCGTGAGATCGCGCTGGCGCTCGCCCGGTCCGGGGCCGCCGTCGTCGTCAACGACATCGGCGTCTCGGTCTCAGGCGAGGGCGGGTCGGCAACCCCCGCCGAAGAGACGAAGCGGCTGATCGAGGATGCAGGCGGCTCCGCTGCCGCCGACACGCACAGCGTCGAAAGCTGGGACGGCGCGCGCGCCATCGTGCAAACGGCGCTCGATGCCTTCGGGCAGATCGACATCGTGGTGAACAACGCCGGTATCCTGCGCGATACGATCTTCCACAAGATGACCGCCGAGCAATGGCTCTCCGTCGTCAGCGTGCATCTCAACGGTAGCTTCTTCCTGAGCCGCGCGGCGGCAGAGCACTTCCGGCGCCAGGAGTCGGGCGCCTTCGTGCACATGACCAGCACGTCGGGGCTGATCGGGAACTTCGGGCAAGCGAACTACGCGGCGGCCAAGCTCGGCATCTGTGCGCTATCGAAGTCGATCGCCCTCGACATGCGGCGCTTCAACGTGCGCTCCAACTGCATCGCGCCCTTCGCCTGGAGCCGGATGACCAGCGAAATCCCGGCCGACACCGACGAACAGCGGGAGCGAATCGCGCGCCTCAAGAAGATGACGCCGGAGAAGAACGCCCCGCTCGCCGTGTTTCTCACGTCGGATGCGGCGCGCGACATCTCGGGCCAGGTCTTCGCCGCGCGCCACAACGAGATCTTCCTCTTTGATCCCTTCCGGCCCGCCCGCAGCGTCCACCGTAGCGAGGGCTGGGACGTACAGGCGATTGCCGACCATGCGGTGCCGGCGCTCAAGGCCCACTTCGCTGCGCTGGACCGCTCCGGCGACGTGTTCAGCTGGGATCCGCTATGAGGTGAGCTCTCGCCAGGGGCGGGTCACCCGCTTGGCCGCCGCTCACACCCTCATGCGCGCGCGGCCGACGGCCTTGGTCCTTTCGACCTTGAAGCGCTGGATCGCGTTGTCCGCATCCATCAGCTCCTGAGGCCCGAGCACGCCGGCCTGATCGCCGGCGGTCTGGTTCAGGACGTCGTTCGGATGCTTGTGGTCGACGAACCCCAAGTTGACCGTGCCGAGGTCGTAGCCCATCAGGCACTGCAACTGGTGGGAGAAGGTCCGCGCCTCCTCGAACGGCACGGCGAGATACTGGTTCTCTTCCTGGCGCAGCCAGCCAAGGCAATAGTGAAGCGCGACGCCGCAGCGAGCGGCGTTCGAGCGATTGGCGCCGGCCCCGTGAATCAGGCTGCCGACGTACATCAGCAGCGAACCCGCCGGCATCTCAGCCTGCGCAATTTCGTCCGGCTCCGGCACGCGCTCGTCGGGCCATCGGTGGCTCCCCGGCACGAAGCGGGTCGCCCCGTTCTCCGGCGAGAAGTCGGTGACCGCCCACATGGTCGCGAGCGTCAGCGGCGGCGCAGGGTTCTGGATCGGATAGAGGCCGGTATCCCTGTGCATGGTTTGCACGGTCTCGCCGGGCTCGACATGCATGACGCCCGTGTAGTTGACCTGGTAGCGCGCACAATACGGCCTGAGCACGCGGTCGGCGATCTCCAGTACGAGCGGATGGACCACCATGTCGCGCGTCGTCGGGCAGCGCGAGAGCAGCGCGCCGAAGCGCTTGGTCTTGTGGCCCATGAAGGTGTCGGGGTCGCCGAGCTCCGTCACCCCCAGATGAGGGGCCAGCTCGCCCGAGAGCTGCGCAAGGGTCTCGGGATCGAGAAGCTCGCGCACGATCACGTAGCCGTCCCGCTCGATCGCCGCCACCAACGTGTCTGTGCCGACGTCAGCGTCGAATGTATTGAGCGTTGCCATGGTCCCGCTCCCGCTCACTGCGGGTCGATCAGATACTCGTCGCCCTCGCGGAGCCGCGTCTCGACCCAGTCGGAGGCTCCGGGCGTGGTCGGCACCACCACCTCGAGCGGACCGCGTTCGGCTGCCATCTTCTCGCGCCGAGCTTCGGTCTTCTTCCAGTCGATGGTCATGGTCGCCTTGTTGATGACGACGCCGTAGACCTCTTTCGCGCATTCGACCGTGAGCAGCCCCTCGAAGATGCTCTCCAGCACCGCCTCGGGATCGCGCTTCAGCGGATCGCCGTAGCCGCCGCCACCGCTGGAGTGCGCCACCCAGATCTCGTCTTCCTCGATCATGAGGCGCCCCTTCGAGGAGCAATAGGTGCGCTTGCCCGTCTCGAGATTTTCCTTGTAGCTGCCCCCGCCGATCGCGATCGTGCCGCCCATCACGCCGTGGGGCGGATTGGCGGTGCCGTCGCCGAACAGGTGGCACTCGATCGGGCCGCCGATGGGCGTGATCTGAATTTCGACGCCGGGGCCGCCGTGATGCTCGCCATGCCCCATGGAATCGGGGCCGATTTCCTGCTTGTCGACGCGCATGGGGTAGAGCATCTCACTCATTTCGACGCTCAGGATCTTGAGCCCGCCCAGGCCGGCGGACGTGATGAGTAGCGGCCAGCCGTCCTGCGACGAGGACGCCCCGCCCGCTGGCCCGCCGTTGAAGAACATGCAGCCCCAGGAGCGATCCTGTCCGTCGCGGGTGTCGGTGCCGGAGAAGAAGGGCACGCAGCTGACCCGGCCGTTCCCGCCGGTGACGCGCTCGGGCACCGCATGCGCCAGCGCCTTGTAGACGGCGTCCTGCATGGTGTCGTCGGGGCCGATGGTGGCGAGCGCGGTGGATGCCGGGTACTGCGCGTTGCACACCGAGCCGAGCGGGGCCTCGGCCGTGATGTGGCGCAGGCAGCCGTCGTTGTGGGGGATCGAGGGATCAATCGTGCACAGGATCGGGATACCCGCCGCCGCCTGCATGACGCCGAAGGACGAGTTGTTTGCACCCGGCGTCTGCGGCGCCGAGCCGCCGAAATCGACGTGGACCCGGTCGTCCCGGATCGAGACCCGCGCGTTCACGGGAATGTCGGTGCCGCCCTGTCCGTCGGTATCGAGCCAGGAGGTGCCCTCGTAGTCACCGTCTGGCATCTGGCGGATTTCCTGAGCCATGCGCTGGTCGGCGTAGTCGAAGATCGCCTCGATGTAGCGCTCCACCTCGTCGTTGCCGTAGTGCGTCGCCAGCTCGATTAGCCGCCGCTTGCCGGTCCAGATCGAGCCGAGCTGCGCCATCAGGTCGCCGTAGAGCCACTCCTGCCAGCGCACGTTGGCGAGGTACATCCGCACCACGTCCTCGCGCCGCTCGCCCTTCTCGTAGAACTTGATCGGCGGCAGCTGCAGCCCTTCCTGCCACACGTCCTTGGCGGCGGCGGGTGTGCTGGTGGGGATGAAGGCGCCGCAATCGAGTTGATGCCCCTTGGTCATGCTCCAGAACATGTGCTTGCCCTTGTGGAAGACCGGGCAGGCAGTGACGAAATCGCCGACATGGGTATTGCCGCTATAGGCGTCGTTGCAGACGATGACGTCGCCGTCGTGGATGTCGCCCTCGAAGACCCGTGCGATCTCCTTCAGCACCACGTGCATCGAGTTGGTGTGGACCGGCAGCGCGTCCATCATGCAGATCTGGCGCGCCTTGGCGTCGTAGATCGCGCAAGAGAAGTCGCGCGCGAGCGCGATGATCGAGGTCCAGGAGGTCTTCTCCATGGTCAGCGTCATCTCGTTCGCAATCGTGTTGAAGCGATTGAGAACCACCGAGAAGGTGATGGGATCGACCGCCGCCTTGGCGCTCTTCCGGGCTCGGACGCTGACCTGCCGCTTGGCAAGCCTCTTTGCCTGCGGCTTCGCTGCATGCACCGTGGATATGTTGGGCATGTCTCGCTCCCTTAGTTGATCGCGAGGACGAAATCGTCGTAGCGGTTGACCTTCAGCGTGTGCTTGGGCTGGACCACGATCGTCGAGTTCTCCTGCTCGACCACGGCCGGCCCTTCGATGGTCATGCCGTGGCGCACCTTGCTGCCGTCATAGATTTTGGTCCGACGGTACTTCTTGAAGGCCCTGAAATAGACCATGCGCGTGCCCTTCTGCGCCTCGCTCGCGGGCTTGCGCGTGCGCTTCTGAATCGGCGTCTCTCGTTCCGGCAGCCGGCCTTCCGCCGTGATCCGCCAGTGGAACAGATCGACAGCGCTCTCCCGCACGCAGTAGGAGAACATGCGCTCGTGCAGGCCGTGGAAGGCCTCGGCGATGTTGTCGATGTCCGACTTCTTGATCTTGCCCTTGGACGGCAGCGGGATCGTGAGCTCGTGAATCTGGTTCGAATACTTGGCGTCGGCGAATCGCGCGATCTTGATCCGCGAGCGGGCGAAGCCCTGCGCCCTCAGCTCGGCAATCGCCTCTTCCTCGAGCTCGGCGAAGATCTCGTTGGCACGGGCGAGATCGAAGTCGCTGGTGTTGGTGGCGAAGGCCTTGATCAGGTCGTGCCGGACGTCGCTCGCGATCATCCCGTAGGAGCAGAAGACCCCGCCGTAGCGCGGGATGATCGCCTGCTTCATGCCGAGCTCCACGCCGAGCGCGCCGGCATGGATGGCACCGGCGCCGCCGCCCACCACCAGGCTGTAGCCGCGCGGGTCGATGCCTTTCTCGACCGAGACCACGCGGATCGCGTCGACCATGTTGGTATTGACGATTTGGAAGATGCCGTCGGCGGCCTGTTCGACGCTCAAGCCCAGCGGCTTCGCGATGGAGTCCTGGATGACCCGGTTGGACGCATCGGGATTGATGTCGCGTCGACCGCCGAGGAAGAAATCGGGGTTGATGTAGCCGAGGACGACGTTGGCGTCGGTCACCGTCGGCCGGTCGCCGCCCAGCTCATAGCAGGCGGGCCCCGGCTCGGCACCGGCGCTCATAGGGCCGACCTGTAGGGCGCCGCCCTTGTCGATCCAGGCGATGCTGCCGCCGCCCGCGCCGATCGAATGCACGTCGACCGCCGCCACGCCCACCGGGTTGTCATGCACCCGCATGTCCTTGGTCAGTGCGGGCTCGCCGTCGGTCACCATGCACACGTCGAAGCTGGTGCCGCCCATGTCGATGGTGATGACGTTGTTGACGCCCACCCGCTCGGCGCAATAGAGGCCCGCCGCCGGCCCTGCTGCCGGGCCCGAGGCCAGCGCGTAGATCGGCCGCTCGATGATCTGCTTGACCGTCGCCGTGCCGCCGTTGAGCTGCATGACCAGCAGGTTCTGTCCGAAGCCGTTCTCGGAGAGATATTTTTCCAGCGCGATCATGTAGCTGGAGATGCGCGGCAGGATATAGGCGCTGAGCACGGTGCTCGATGTCCGCTCCCACTCGCGGATCATCGGCAGCACGTCGGAGCTCAGCACCACGGGAACGTCGGGCAGCTCCTCCGCGAGGATCTCCTTCGCGCGGACCTCGTGGCTCGAGTTCATGATGGACCAGAGCAGCGCGACGGCGACGGATTCCACGTTCTGCTTCTTGAGCTCCCGAGCCGCAGCCCGCACCGAGTCCTCGTCGAGCTCGATCAGCGGCTCGCCGCGATAGTCCATCCGCTCCGTGAGCGGCAGGCGCAGGTCGCGGCGAATAAAATCCTTCGATCTGGGAAGGCTGACGTTGTAGCGGTCGGGCTTGAAGCCGTCGCGGAAATAGAGAACGTCGCGGAACCCCTCGGTGCAGAGCAGCGCCGTCTTGGGGCCGTTGCGCTGGATCACCGTGTTCGTGGCGATGGTCTGGCCATGCACGAAGAGGTCCAGACTGCCGACGAAGGAATCGACCCCCAATCCCTGCGCGTCGGCGAGAGCTTCCAGGCCGCGCTGGACGGCGACCCCCGGATCGGCGGGCGTCGTCGCTTCCTTCCAGAGCGTGATGCCGCCTCGATCGTCGATGAGTGAAAAGTCCGTAAAGGTGCCGCCGATATCGACGCCCATGATGTGGCGCATGAAGTCTCTCCCAACGCGTTTCACTGCCGCCATGTCTCTATCACAGGACGCCCGGCGAATCACAGGACGCTTGCCGAAGTTGCCTGCGGGCCGGCCGATATTTCCGTGGAGCCGGCGATCCGCTAGAAATACGGCGCCTCCGGCAAGCGCTGCCGGGTTCCGTTCTCGACCAGGCTGTCTTCGACCGGTTCTCACGATCCATCGACTCACCGGGACTAGCGTGATGTGGCACGTCGGAATTGACGTTGGAGGAACCTTCACCGACCTCTTCGCGGCGAACGGGGAGAGCGGCGAGACGATTTCGGCGAAGGTGCTGACCACCGCCGGCGACCGCTCAGTCGGTGTGCTGAACGCGCTGGAGGCGGCCGAGATCGCCCCGGCGGAGATCAGCGTGCTCGTGCACGGCACCACGACCGCGACCAACGCGCTGGTCGAGCGCAGCTATCCGCCCGTCGCCATGGTCACGACGGAGGGCTTCCGCGACGTCATCGAGATCGGGCGCCAGCGCCGGCAACACCTGTTCGCGCTGCGCCAGAAGCGGCCCACGCCCATCGTTCCCCGGCGCCTGCGCTACACCCTGGGGTGCCGGCTTGCGGCGACAGGCGAGGACCTGAGCCCGTTCGACGATGACGAGGCCCGCCAGGTCGCGCGGCAGATCAAGAAGCAGGGGGCGCAGTCCATCGCCATCTGCTTCATCAACGCCTATGTGGACGGGCGGCACGAAGCCCGGATGCGCGACATCCTGCTGGAGGAATACCCCGACTGCCACATTGCGCTCTCATCCGAGACGGTGAGGAAGTTCAGGGAGCACGGGCGCTTTTCCACCACGGTGGTGCGGGCCGCGCTGCTCCCCGTCATGACCAGCTACTTCAACCGCCTCGCGGCCGGGCTAAGCGACAACGGCTTCTCCGGCTCGCTGCTCGCGCTCAAGAGCAACGGCGGCATGATGGGCGTCGACCTCGCCATCGAGCGGCCCGAAGAGCTGGTGGAATCCGGGCCCGCCGGCGGCGTTGCCTACGCCCGCTACCTGAGCCAGACCACCGAATTCTCGAACATCATCCACACCGACATGGGGGGCACGACCTTCGACGCATCGATCGTCGATCACGGCGAAGGGCTGCTCACCCACGACTACCAGTTGGAATGGGAGGTGCCGATCACCATCCCGATGCTGGACATCCGCAGCGTCGGCGCCGGCGGCGGCTCAATCGCCTGGGTCGACAAGGGCGGCTCGCTGCGCGTGGGACCGCAGAGCGCGGGCTCCGATCCGGGCCCCGCCTGCTACGACCGGGGCGGCGCTGAGGCGACGGTGACGGACGCGAACTTCGTGCTCGGGCGGCTGGACGCCACGCTTGGCGGCAAGCTCACCCTCGATGCCGACGCCGCGGAGCGCGCCGTGAGCCGGATCGCCGACCGGCTCGGCCTCGACCGGCTGGAGGCGGCCGAGGCGATCATCTCGATCACCTGCGAGAACATGGCCCAGGCGATCAAGCTGGTGCTCACCGATCGCGGCCGCGACCCGCGCGACTTCGTGCTTGCGAGCTTCGGCGGTGCCGGCCCCATGCACGCCTGCCAGATCGCCCGCGCCATGAACATTCCCCGCATCGTGGTCCCCGCCCACGCCGGCGTCGCCTCGGCCTTCGGCGCAACCGCCATGGACATCCGCCACGACCTCGAGGAGTTCTACTACGCCCCCGTGGACGAGGCGGAGTTCGACCGGCTGAACGAGATGTACGCCGAGCTCGAGCGCCAGGGCCGGGCGCTGCTCGCGCGAGACGGCATCGCGGACGGCGAGATGATGCTCTCGCGTCACGCGCAGATGCGCTATGTCGGCCAGTTCTGGGAGGTGTTGACGCCGCTGGGTGACGGCCCGCTCTCGGCCGCGCGGGCGCAGGACATCGCCGATGCCTTCCACGACGCCCACGAAGCCGAACACGGCGTCAAATCGCCGACCTTCCCGTCGGAGTTCGTTAGTATCGGCGTGACTGCCGCAGGCGCGTTCGCACGCCCCACCCTGCACGACGCCGAGGCTCACGAGGCCGCCGAGGTCGAGGGTGGCACGCGCGCGGTCTACTTCGGCGGGTCATGGCACGACGTGGCGATCTACGCCGGGGAGCGGCTTTACCCCGGCGTCGCCATCACCGGCCCCGCCATTGTAGACTACGACCATTCGGAGACCGTCCTGCCGCCGGGCACGCAGGCATCGGTCGACCGCAGCGGCAACCTGTTGATCGCGTTGGACGGAGCCGCCTGAGCGCACGAGAGGTCACGGCGATGGAAGCTGCCAACTACAACTCGACGGAGATCAGGGGTCTCGATCCGGTGACCTTCGAGGTTCTGCGCAGCCACTTCGATTTCTGCTGCGAGCGCATGAGCAAGGTGCTCCAGAAGACCGCGTTCTCGCCGATCCTGAGTGACATCCTCGACTACTCCAACGCCGTCTACGATTCGGACATCCGCCTTGTCTCCCAGTCGCCGGGCTGCCCCATCCACATGGCGGCGATGCACTTCGCCGCCCAGGAGTCGGTCAACAAGTACGGCAAGGAGACGCTCCGCCCCGGCGACGTGGTGGTCCTGAACGACCCCTTCCAAGGCGGCACGCACATTCCCGACACCACCTTCACCATGCCCATCTTCAGCGACGACAGGCTCCTGGGATTCGCCGTGAGCCGGGGGCACTGGCAGGACCTCGGCGGCGGCGCCGCAGGCGGGCAGTCCTTCGGCACGCACATCGCCGGCGAAGGGCTGCGCATCCCGCCGCTCAAGCTCTTCAACGAGTACGAGATGAACCAGGATCTGCTGGCGCTGATCAAGAACAACACCCGCTGCCCGGAATACATCGAGGGCGATATCCAGGCCCACATGGGGGCGCTCAAGGTCGCCGAGCAGGAGTTCAACCGCGCGGTCGCACGCTACGGGCTGGAGACGGTCGAGATCGCCATGCGCGAGCTGATCGCCTACACAAATCGCATCAGCCGCAGCCGCATCGAGGCGATCCCAGACGGCGAGTATGCGGTGACCGACTTCGTCGACACCGATGGCTTCAGCGAAGAGCCCATCAAGCTCGCCGTGAAGATCGCCGTCGAAGGCGAGAAGATGACCGTCGACTTCACCGGGTCGGACCCGCAATGCGTCGGCGCGATCAACTCGCCGCTCGCCAACACGTTCTCGGCCACCTATCTGGCGCTGCGCTTCTACCTCTGTCCCGAGGCTCCGGCCAACGCCGGCCTGTTCGACGCCGTCGACATCGTCTTGCCGGACGATTGCTGGCTCAACGCCAAGTGGCCGGCGCCCACCATTGGCTGCACCACGGTGACCGCCGCCAAGATCAACAGCTCGATCTGGCTCGCGATGAGCCAGGCCATGCCGCAGGACGCGACCGGCGGCACCATGTCGGACGTGAACTGGCTGGTCTGCGCCGTGACCGACCCCGAGACCCGGCGCCAGACCGTGTTCTCCGACCTGCCTGCCGGCGGCTGGGGCGGCATGAACGACATGGACGGCGCGAGCGTCCGCTTCGACCCCACCGGCAACTGCATGAACCTCTCGGCCGAGGTGGCGGAGCTCTGCTACCCCATCGTCTACGAGGCATTTGACCTGCGGCAGGATTCGGCGGGGCCAGGCGCCCACCGGGGCGGGCTTGGCGCCAGGCTGCAGTTCCGCTTCAACGGGAACGCCGAGCTCAGCATCGAGACCTCGCGGACCCTCGCGGGCAGCCCAGGTGTCGAGGGCGGGCAGGAAAGCAGGGCGCAGCGGCTCTGCAAGCTGCTGCCCGACGGCTCGGCGGAGGTGATCGGCGGTCTGGCGGACGACGGCTCGTGGCACAACCCGCTGCTCGCCGCCTATCGCTTCGCGCCGGGCGAGGCCTTCCGCATCGAGACCGGCGGCGGCGGCGGTTGGGGCGACCCGATGGCCCGGCCGGTGGAGCAGGTTCTCGACGACGTGCTCGACGACTATATCTCGATCGACGAGGCGCGGACCTCCTACGGCGTGGTGATCGACGCCCAAGAGCGCGCCGTGGACCTCGCGGCGACCGAGGCGCTCAGGGGCGAGCGACGCGCGGCGTAGCTGCGCCGATCACAGGGGGACGCAGATCATGGCCACCGAACGTATCCACGGGTTCTGCGCTCTCTGCTGGTCGCGCTGCGGCTGCATCTCCACGGTGGAAGACGGCCGCCTCGTCGCGGTCGAACCCGACCCGGAGCATCCCACCGGCAAGGCACTCTGCGGCAAGGGCCGGGCCGCGCCCGAGCTTGTGCATCATCCCGACCGCCTGCTCCACCCGCTGAAGCGCACGCGCCCCAAGGGCGAAGCCGACCCGGGCTGGGAGCGGATCGGGTGGGACGAAGCGCTCGACACGATCGCCGACACGCTCAACAGCCTCGCGAAGGAATCGGGCTCGGAGACGGTCGCGTTCGGCATCACGACGACCGCCGGCACCGCGATGCAGGATGGCTTCGTCTGGGTCGAGCGCCTGCGCCGCGCCTTCGGCAGCCCCAACGCGGCGATCGCGATGGAGCTTTGCGGCTTCGCCAAGGAGATGGTGTTCCCCCACACCTTCGGCGTGCCGATGCCGGTGGCCGATCTTGCGCAGACCGATTGCTTCATCCTCTGGGGGCACAACCCGAGCACGACCTGGCTCGCCCACGCGACGCGGATCGCGGACGCCAAGGCGCGCGGTGCGAAGCTCGTGGTGGTCGATCCGCGCAGCGCCGGCCTCGCGAACAAGGCCGATCAGTGGCTCCGCGTCCGCCCCGGCAGCGACGGGGCGCTGGCGCTCGGTCTCGCCGGTGTCATGATCGAAGAGGGGTGGTTCGACCGCGAGTTCGTCACGCGCTGGACCAACGGCCCCTTCCTGGTGCGCGGCGACACCGGGCAGCTACTCACCGGCGCGGACCTCGACGAGGACGGCGAGCCCGGCCAGCGCATCGCCTGGGACGCCGGCGCGGGCGCGCCGCTTCGATACGACACGCAGAGCGGCACCTACGAGCGGGAGGATGCTGACCTCGCGCTCGCCGGCCGTTACGAGATCGCCGGCCCGAAAGGCACGCTCACTTGCCGGCCCGCCTTCGACCTCTACGCGGAACTCTGCCGACAGTACCCGCCCGAGCGTGTCGAAGAGATCACCTGGGTGCCGGCGGCGCAGATCCGCGCGACCGCGCGGCTGATCGGCTCATCGGAGCGGGTCTCGTTCTACGCCTGGGCCGGGCTCGAGATGCTGGCGAACGCGAGCCAGACCAACCGCGCCATCGCCCTGCTCTACGCCCTTACCGGCAGCTTCGACGCCGAGGGCGGCAACGTGGTGCCGGCGACCATCCCGACCAACGACGTGATGGCCGCCGACCTGATGCCCGACGACCTATGGAACAAGTCTCTCGGCCTTGCGGAACGGCCGCTCGGCCCGGAAACGCAAGGATGGATCACCACGGACGCGCTCTACGAGGCGGTCCTCGAACGACGACCCTACCCGGTGCGGGCCTTGGTGAACTTTGGCAAGAACATCCTCTACACCCATGCCGACGGCGCGCGCGGGGCGAAGGCGCTCAGCGAGCTCGAGTTCATGGTGCATGCCGATCTCTTCATGAACCCGACGGCGGCCTATGCGGACATCGTGCTGCCCGTCGCGTCCGCATTCGAGCGTGAAGGGCTCTGCACCGACTTCCTGGTGGATCAGGAGGCGAGCGCCTATGCCCAGCTTCGGCCTGCGGTCGTCGAGGCGCGGGGCGAGACCCGCTCCGACATGTGGATCGCCTTCGCGCTTGCCGAGCGCCTGGGCCTCGGCAACCTGTTCTGGAACGGCGACCTGGAGGCAGCCCACCGGCACCAGCTTGCGCCGAGCGGCATCACACTGGAGACACTGCGCGCCAACCCGCAAGGCGTGCGGGCGCCGCAGCCCGTGCAGCACCGCAAGTATGCCGCGCCCGTCGATGGCCATCCCGCCGGCTTCGACACGCCGAGCAGAAAGGTCGAAATCTACGCCGAGCGCTTACTTGAGCACGGCTACGAGCCCTTGCCCGACTACGTGGAGCCGGCGATCGGCAAGAACGGTGACACTGACGTCTCGGACGCCTATCCGCTCGTGCTTACCTGCGCCAAGTCGACGCACTACCTGCACAGCCAGAACCGAAATCTCCCCTCGCTCCGGCGGCACGAGCCGGACCCGCTGGTGGAGATCAACCCGGAGACGGCGGCCGCGCACGCCATCGGCGAGGGCGACTGGGTGACGCTGACCACACCCCACAACTCGCTCCGCGCCCGCGCCCGCTTTGCCGCAAAGCTCCACCCCAAGGTGGTGAGCGCCACGCACGGGTGGTGGCAGGGCTGCGAGGAACTCTCTCTTTCCGGCTACCCGGCCGCGGACAACACCAACTTCAATGCGGCGATCGGCAACGAGACCATCGACCCCATCGGCGGCTCAACGCCGAACAATGCCTATCGCTGCCGGCTGGAGCCTTCGGCCGCACAAGGCGGATAGCTCAAAACGCCGAGTAGCCGTTGTCCACCATGACGTTGGCGCCCGTGACGGTGTCCGAATCCGATGACGCCAGATAAACGGCGGTGCCCGCCATGTCGTCCGGCACCATCCACGGATTGCCGACGCCGAAGCGGCCCTGCAGCGCATCCATGAATTCCTGGAGCTCGGCCCGGTAGCCGGCGTTCATGTCGGATTCGACGCAGCCCGGCGAGAGGCTGTTCACCTGGATGTTGTGCGGCCGCAGGTCGAGCGCGAGCGACTTGGTCATCAGTTTGATCGCGCCCTTGGTGGCGCAGTAGACGGCCGAGGCGGGGATTCCGGTCTCACCTGCGATCGAGCCGATGTTGATGATCTTGCCGCCGCCGCGGGCCATCATCTGCGGCAGCAACGCCTGGGCTGCGAAGTAGGCGCCCTTGACGTTGGTGTTCATCTGGTTGTCCCACTCGTCCTCGCTGGTCTCGCCCGGCATTGTCAGCAGGTAGATGCCTGCGTTGTTCACGAGGATGTCGGCACCGCCGAAGGCCTCCGCCACGGATTCCGCCATGGCGTTGCACGCGGCGGTCTGCGCCACGTCGCAACGGATCGCGGTGGCCTCGCTGCCGGCGGCCTTGATGTCGGCCACGACCTCATCTGCCGCCTCGGCCGCTGCCTTGTAGACGACGGCGACGCGCGCGCCCTCCGCGCCGAAGCGGCGCGAAATGGCGGCACCGATGCCGCGTGAGCCGCCTGTTACCACTGCCACCTTGTCGTTCAGCCTTCCCATCGCGGTCTCGTCCCCTGGTTGCGCCGGCGTGCCGGCCACTTTGCATTCTTGCCGAGCGGGTCAAAAGGCGGAATAGCCTTTGTCCACCATGATGTTGGCGCCGGTGACCGTATCGGAATCCGAGGATGCCAGATAGAGGGCGGTGCCCGCCATGTCGTCGGGCGTCATCCACGGATCGCCCGGCCCGAAGCGGCCCTGCAGGGATTCGGCGTAGCCCTCAATCTCGACCCGGTAACGGGCGTTCATGTCAGTCGCAACGCAGCCGGGCGAGAGGGTGTTCACCTGGATGTTGTGTGGACGCAGGTCGAGCGCGAGCGACTTAGTCATGAGCTTGAGCGCGCCCTTGCTGGCGCAATAAACAGCCGAGCGCATGATGGCGGTCTCGCCGACGATGGACCCGATATTGATGATCTTGCCGCCGCCCCGCTCCACCATCTGCGGCAGCAGCGCCTGGGCTGCGAAGTAGGCGCCCTTTACGTTGGTGTCCATCTGCCGGTCCCACTGGTCCTCGCTGGTCTGGCCGAGGTCCGTCAGCAGGTGGATACCCGCGTTGTTGACCAGGATGTCGGCGCCACCGAAGGCCGCCGCCACATCCGCCGCCATGGAGTTACAGTCGCTCGTCTGCGCCACGTCGCAGCGGATCGCGGTGGCTTCACCGCCGGCGGCCTCGATCGACGTCACGACTTCGTCCGCGGCCTCGGCCGCCGCCTTGTAGACCACGGCAACGCGCGCACCCTCAACACCGAAACGTCGCGCAATGGCCGCGCCGATGCCGCGCGAGCCGCCGGTCACCACCGCGACCTTGTCGTTCAGTCTTCCCATCGTGGTCTCGATCCTTCGTTGTTGCGACACCCACATGCGCGCTGGGTCGTGCGCGCCGAGATAGAGTCGCCAGGCTCAGCCGATCGAGGTCGGCGCGAGGCGGGAGAGCTTGCGGGTCTCGGCGGTGATGACGTCCACCACCGCCGGCTGGCCGTCGTTCGTGGCGCGGATCGCACGCTCCAGCGCGGGCCTGAGCGCCGCCGGCTCGGTCACCTTCTCGGCATGGCAGCCGAGGCTCGCCGCGATGGTCGCGTAGTCGCCCTGCTGCCGGTTCGCCTCGAAGCGCGCCGAGGCCTCGGGGATGTTGCGGTCGTAGCCCGAGAAGATCGAATCGTGCTTGATCACGGTGAGGATCGGGATGTCGTTGCGCGACGCGGTCTCCCAGTCCATGCCGGTCATGCCCACCGAGGCATCGCCCATGACGTTGACCACCAGCTTGTCGGGGTTCGCGAGCTTGGCCCCCATGGCGAGGCCGAGGGAGAAGCCGAGCTGCGAGGACTGCCCCCAGCCGAGATAGCTGCGCGGCGGGCCGGACTCGTAAAAGACGCTCTGGATATCCCGCGAGGCGCCGGACTCGTGGGTAAGCATCGACGTCTCCGGGTCGAGCACCGACCAGAGCTCGCGCATCATGCGGTAGCCGTTGATGGGCGCCGAATCGTCGGCGAAGAGCGGCTCGTACTCGGCAAGCCATTCGCCCTTGATGCGGGCAATGGTGTCGGCTGTCTCGGCGCGCTGCTCGGCGCGGCCCTCGCCAACATGGCGCCTGAGCTCGGTGGCGAGCTGGCCCAGGAACAGCTTGGCGTCGGCCACGACGCCGACCGCGGCCGGATACTCCTTGTTGATGTCGATGGGGTCTACGGTCGCGTGGATGATGGTCTTGCCGTCCGGGATCTTCGGCGTGAAGGGTGCGCGCGTCAGGCTGGAGCCCACGGCGAGCACGCAGTCGCTCGCCTGCAGGTAGTGGGCAGCCATGGCCGTGGTGGAGAGAGCGCCGACGCCCGCCGCCAGCGGGTGCGCCTCGGGGATCGCGCTCTTGCCCTGCAGCGTGGTCATCGCGGGCGCGCCGAGCAGCTCCGCCACCTCGCGCAGCTCGTCGCTCGCCTCGGCCCAGAGCACGCCCTGGCCGGCCCAGATCATGGGCGTCTCGGCCTGGAGCAGGCGCTCGGCCGTCTCCCGCACCGCGCCCTCGTCGGCCGCGGAGCGCATGCGCCGCACCGGCGTGTACTCGGGCGCACCGTTCACCTCGCCCGCGCAGGCATCGCCCAGCAGCTCCAGCATCACCGGCTGCGGCCGGCCCGAGCGCAGCGCCGTGAAGGCCTGGCGCAGCTTGATCGGCATGTGGTCGGCGGCCAGCACCTTCTGCGCCATCTTCGTGGTGGCGGTGTAGTTCGCCTTGCTGTCGAAGGTGGGCGCCTGATCCACGAAGGACGTGCCGGGGTGACCGGGGAGGAACAGCACCGGCGAGGAATCCGTGTGCGCCTGGGCGACGCCGGCGAACGCGTTCTCCGACCCCGCCAGCGCCTGCACCGTGAAGACGCCGATCTCGCGGCCGCTGGTGGAGCGCGAGACGCCGTCCGCCATATTGCCGGCCACGCGCTCCTGCCGCGTGGTGATGACGCGCATCCCGGCGCGCGCCACCGCCTCGATGATCGGGGTCATGGGGAAGCAGAGGCACTGGCGGACCCCTTCCGCCTTCAGGATTTTCACCAATAGATCGGCGCCGGTCATGCTGGCCTCCCCACTGTCCAAGTCATTGGCGTTCGCGCGCCCATCGCCCCGGCGCGGGGCGCGGCGGCGGCACTGTCGAGCGTTCAGAGCGTCGCGAGCGCCTCGATCGCGTTCCGGTCCGGCGCCGTGCTGCCTGCCGGGTCGAGCGGCTGGATGCAGACGTGGCTGGCACCGGCGTCGAAGTGCTCTCTGATCCGCGCGCGCACGGTCTCCGGCTTGCCCCAGGCCACCATGGCGTCGAGGAAGCGGTCGCTGCCGCGCTCGCCCAGCTCGTCCTCGCCGAAGCCGAGGCTGAGCCAGTTGTTGCGGTAGTTCGTGAGCGGCATGTAGATCGAGAGCGTCTGCGCCGCGACATTGCGCGCCGTCGATGCCTCGTTGGTGACGCAGACCTTCTGCTCGACGCAGAGCCAGGCGTCGGGCCCGACGATCTCCCGCGCCCGCGCCGTGTGCTCGGGCGTCACGTTGTAGGGGTGCGCGCCCCGCGTGCGCTCGGCAGCCAGTGCCAGCATCCGGGGCCCGAGAGCGGCCAGCACCACGTTCCGCTCCTGCGCAGGCATGGCCAGCTCGGCCGCATCCATGGCGTCGAGATAGGCGCGCATGGTCGCCACGGGCTTGGCGTAGGTATGCCCCCGAAAACCCTCCACCAGCGGCACGTGCGAGACGCCGAGCCCGAGCACGAAGCGGTCGCCATAGAAGTGGTTGAGCGTGTCGTGCCCCGCGATCGCGGCCACGGCGTCCCGGGCATAGATGTTGGCGATGCCGCTCGCGGCGCAGAGCCTCTCGGTCTCCGACAGCACGAAGGCAGCGAAGCTCAGGCTCTCGAAGCCCGTGCCCTCGGGATACCAGAGCGCGTCGTAGCCCAGGCCCTCCGCCGCCTGCGCGAACGCCGCGACCTCGCGCGCCGATGGCGCATCCGGGAATATCCAGACGCCCCGCTTGCCCAACTCCTTCATGCCGTGCCTCTCCCCGCCCGTTCGCCAGACCTGAGCGCGGGAGGGTAGCACGAACGAGCCCTAATGGTCGCAAGGGTGGGCGCGGGCTATGCTGGCCGCAGAGCCCGTCCAAAACCCAAAGAGGAGGCGAGGCATGGCAGGCGAGACGGCCGCTCACTATGACAGGGACAAGGTGTACCAGGAGCGCTTCGACAGGCAGCAGCGCGCGCATCTGAGAACACTCATCACGCCAGCGCTGATCGAGGAATACCGCGCAAGCCCACTCGGCCAGCACTCGGGCGACCTGGAGCGCGTGCTCAACTACTTCCGGCGTGGGCCGTTCGAGGGCAAGTACGTGCTGTTCGAGCTGGAAGCCAACCGCAAGTACAAGATCGTGACCACCACTGCCAAGGAGGGCGGCCTGCCCCAGGACGTGGACGGGACGATCTACACCGACAAGAACGAGGCGCTCCACGCGGTCTTCCTCAAGCGGGTAGACGCGCTGATGGCGAGCGAAAGCTGAGGGCCGAGGGGTAAGAGCAATGGCAGAGATACATCTGGCGGGCTATTGCGACCGCTTCAGCGCGCGGCCGGGCGAGCGGCTCGACATCATGGTGAGCGCCGAGGGCACGGACGAGGTCGAGCTTCAGCTCGTGCGCCTGATCCACGGCGACGAGAACCCGGAGGGCCCCGGCTTCGTCGAGCGCGAAGTCGACGCCCCGGTGAACGGGACGCATTCCGTGACGAAGCAGTACACGCAGTTGGGCAGCTTCATCCGGGTCGCGGACCCGGATGGTCGGCTCGCGCCGGGCGGTCCCATCACGCTCTGGGCCTACATCTGGCCCTGCACGCCGGCAGACGGTCGCCAGGGCATCCTGACCCGCTGGCAGAGTGCCGACGGCAGCGGCTATACGCTCGGCATATCGGAGGACGGCGCGCTGGAGTTCCGCGTGGGCGACGGTGCCGGCACCGCGGACGCGCTCACGGCCGACATCCCGCTCATCGCGCGCCAGTGGTACCTGGTGGCAGCCTCCTACGACCCGGCAAGCGGTCAGACCACGCTCTACCAGGAGCCGGTCGAGAACCGCTACAACAACCACCTCTCCAAGATCGTGCCGATTCCGCGCTCGTGCCACGTGAGCGCGCGGCTTGCCGTCACCCCGGCTTCGGCGGACGCGGATTTCCTGTGGGCCGCCGCAGGGGATCGCGAGGCCGGGCGGGGCGCCTTCGCCAGCCAGCTCTATAACGGCAAGATCGACCGCGCGGGCGTCGCCGGCGCAGTGCTAAGCCGCGAGGCGCTCGACCGCGCGCGGGAGGCCGGCGGCGCACCGGCAACCGATGCCGCGATCGCCGCCTGGGATACCACGGCCGGCTACAGCGAGACCGGCATCGGCGACACCGTGGTCGACACGGGCCCCCACGGGCTCCACGGCACGGGCGTCAACCGCCCGGTGCGGGGCATGACCGGCTTCAACTGGAGCGGCCACGAGGATTGCTTCCGTTACGCGCCGGCGCAGTTCGGCGGCATCGAGTTCCACGAGGATTCGCTCGCCGACTGCGGCTGGCAGCCAACCCTCTCCATGGAGGTGCCGGACGTGAAGAGCGGCGTTTACGCCGCGAGGCTCAGGGCAGGCGGTGCGGAGGAGCACGTGGTCTTCTTCCTCCGGCCGAAGGAGCCCTCGGCCCCCATCGCGATGCTGATGCCCACCTGCAGCTACCTCGCCTACGCCAACGAGCGCATCGGCCTCGACACCGGCAAGGCCCAGGTGCTGAGCAGCCAGGTGACGGTGATCCACGAGTGGGACCTGGCGCTAAGGCAGCGGCGGGAATACGGCCTCTCCTGCTACGACAGCCACCGAGATGGCGCGGGGGTCTGCTACACCACCCGGCTCCGGCCGATCTTCAACATGCGGCCCAAGCACCGCATGGCGCCGACGGTCGTGCCCTGGCAGTTCCCGGCCGACCTTTCGGTCATCTACTGGCTCGAGACCATGGGCTACGACTACGACGTGATCACCGACGAGGACCTGCATCGGGAGGGCCTGGCCTGCCTCGAGCCCTACAACGTCATCATCAACGCGACCCACGCCGAGTACTACTCCGAGCGCATGATGGACGCGACCGAGGACTATCTCGCCTCGGGCGGACGGCTCATGTACCTCTCGGGCAACGGCTATTACTGGGTGGTCTCGTTCCGTGCGGGCGACATGGACGTGATGGAAGTGCGCCGGCTCGACTTAGGAACGCGGTCCTGGAACGCCGAGCCTGGCGAGCACTACATGGTGAGCAACGGGGAGCGCGGCGGCCTCTGGCGCGGCCGCGGCCGGGCGCCCCAGAAGCTCCTGGGCACCGGCTTCACCTCGGAAGGCATGGACCAATCCAAGCCCTACCGCAAGATGCCGGATGCCGAGAACCCCGCCGCCGCCTGGATCTTCGATGGCATCGACGGCGACATCATTGGCGACCAAGGGCTTGCCGTGGGGGGTGCTGCCGGTATCGAGTTCGACCGCTACGACTTGGCGCTGGGCACCCCGCCGCACACGCTGATCCTCGCCTCATCCGAGGGGCATTCGGACAACTTCCCCCTGGTGGTCGAGGATATCCTCTGCAACTACCCCGGCATGGGCGGCACCCAGGACCACCGCATCCGCGCCGACATGACCTACTTCACGACGCCCAACGATGGCGCCGTGTGGTCCGCCAGCTCCATCGCCTGGGGCCAGGCGCTCCCCATCAACGCCTGCGACAACAGCGCGTCCAAGGTGACCGCCAACGTGCTCAACGCGTTCATGCGAGACGGGCCGTTGCCGGGTGGTGATCAGGTTTGAGTATGCAGCCGCGCTCCAGCGCTATTGCGTCAGACGCGGCATCTCGCTCCAAGTACGATTATCCAACGTCCGGCCCGTTTTCTTCTTGAACACGCCGCCCCACTGCTTGAAGAAGAACGGCACACCCTTGCTTCTGCACTGGTCGCGAATGTCCCGCACCCAGTCGGCTTCCATTGGCCTAGCGCCCGGTCCGGACTCGCCGCCGACAATTACCCAGTCGATCCCATCGAGCGCAATATCTGGCAACGGTCCGAGCAGAGGTTCAAGAGACAGGAACTTCACATGGGCTCTCGTTCCCTTCAGAGTCGCCAGCCGTCCCATCCAACGCTCAGACTCGATGCTCACCCCAAGCCAGATATTTGGCGTCCAATGCAGCCTTCCATCCATCTGAGCCACTCGACTCGGTCGCTTAGTCAGCACCTGAAATCTGTGCTGTGATGCGCAGTTCATCACGTCGAAAACTCTCTCAATGAACGTCGCTGGCACTGACTTATGAAAGAGATCCGACATCGAATTAACGAAAACGAAACTGGGATTCTTCCACTTTAGTGGATCGTCAAGAGTCGACTCGTGCACATTGACCGAAAATCCGTCCCTATACTTCTCCACTCCCATCTCCCGTAGCCTCTTGGCCATCCGCTCGGCGTAGCAATGTTTGCACCCATGACTGATCTTGGTGCAGCCAGTCACGGGGTTCCACGTGACGTCAGTCCATTCGATGCTTGAGAGCGTGGACATGGCTAGAGGTTCTCCAGGATGTGCCCAGCAATGTCTTTGGCAATGCCGGCACCTCGCGCATGGCCTGCGCAAAACAGGAACTCGAACAATGGCGAATTCCTGGAGTTTTTCAATGTTCGAGACTTCTCCAAGAACCTGCCTTCGAACAAGGCAGCGAGTTTCCCCTTGTAGATGTCGAGAAGCCCATCGATGCCCGGCTCTCTCTCCAGTGCATCAGGGTTGAACAAATCTGGCTGGCGCCTTGCTTGGTATAAATTGCGCCAGCTTTCATCCCCAAAAACAGTCGTTAGACGAGCAGCCCATTTGGGATCAATCTCATCGGGTCTTCGCGACTGTGGGAGCATTCGCACAATTGCCGAGACAGGGAACAGAATCCATGTGTTCAACGCCTGAAAGGATGCAACTCTTTGTAGCGTTGACCACTCGACCTCAGTAGCGAAGGGATCGAGAAACAGGACGCCCCGACGGCCACGCCAGTTATCATCGAGACTGGAGAGAAAGACATTGGCATCGGAATTCACGATTTCGATAAGTCTATTAGTATAGGTCTCCCTTAAGGCCTGCAGTTCGGCGCATCGACCAGCGTCTTTCTCAACAAAGAGCAGTTTGTCGAACGGCCTATCAGCGACGTTGATTGCGCGCTCAGCTGATCCGCTCAGGAATTGTCGAATGTCACCCTGATCTTCGGCAGGCAACTCGACTCGACCGGTGCCCGCAAACGCATCGATATACCAAAGCTCGAAGGGTTGCCTTTTGAGCGCTTTCGTATACGCATCAAGATAGCGCTCGAGAATGACGAGCTTTTCCTCTGTCCACGGTCCGCCGAATGCCGGAGCGGGTTGGGCTATTCTGTCATTCATTACGTGGATACCGTACAGGTGTACCATCTGAGTGAGAATCGTGACGCTCCGATAGCGCCAATTGTATGTTCATGATGTGTTCTATATTAAGATGCCACGTATGTCAGTTTTTTGCAAGTGAGAGCGCCCTCACCTCATCCCCCTCCGTCCCTCACCCAGGCGGCGTAGGGCCTCGTTCATCAGGATCACGGGGCCGGTGCCGGCGAGGACGATGAGGAGCGCCGGCACCGCCGCCTGCTCCAGCAGCTCGTCCTTGGCGTACTGGTAGAGGTGGGTCGCCAACGTATCGAAGCCGAAGGGGCGGAGCAGGAGCGTCATCGGCAGCTCCTTCATCACGTCGACGAAGACGAGGAGCCCGCCGGCGAGAAACGAGGTGCCGAGCAGCGGCAGAATCACGCGGAAGATATTGGCCGGCAGGCTCAGGCCCAGCACCCGGCCGGCGGAGACCACGTTGCGCGGCAGGCGGTTCATGCCCGAGGTCAGCGCGCCGTAGCCGATCGCCTGGAAGCGCACCATGCAAGCGAACAGCACGAGGCCGATGCCGCCGGTGAGGAAGCCGTCGAACGAAAGCCCCATCACGCCCGAAATCAGGCCGTCGAGCCCGCGGTCCACCGCGCCTGCGAAGGTGACGACTCCGATGGCGAGGATCGTGCCGGGGAAGGCGTAGCCGGAGGACGCGATGCCGGCCAGCACCGTGAGCGGGCGGCTCGGCCGGTAAGCCACGGTAACCACCATCAGCGCCGCCGCCGCCATCACCAGCGCCGCCACCGCGAGCGCCACGACCACCGAGTTGAGCGTCACCGTAAGCACGTCGCCGTAGTCGGCAAACGCATAGCCCTGAACCACGAAGCTTAGAAGCACGCCCACGGGAATGAGGAATCCCACTGTCACCGGCAGCAGGCAGACGGCGAGGCAGGCCGCCGCCTGTGCCGGCCCTGCGCGCAGCCGCGCGAGGCTCTGCATGCGCCGGCCCGTGTCCACGTAGCGCCGGCGGCGGCGCGACATCAGCTCCAGCACCAGCATGGCGATGACGAAGAGAAAACCCAACGAGGCGATCTGCGCAGCCGCCGGCAGGCTGTTCATGCCAAGCCAGACGTTGAAGATGCCGAGCGTCAGCGTCTCCAGCGCGAAGTAGTCCACGGTGCCGAAGTCGGAGACGGTCTCCATCAGCACGAGCGCGAGACCGGCGGCGATGGCGGGCCTGGCCAGCGGCAGGCCGACGGTGCGGAAGAGGCCCCGGTCGTGCACCCGCGCGATCTCGAAGAGCGTGTGCGGCGTGAGTTTGAAGGCCGTCCGCGCCATCATGTAGACGTAGGGGTAGAGCACCGCCCCCATCACCACGATGGCGCCGCCCATGGAGCGGATCTCGGGGAACCAGTAGTCGCGCCGCGTCTGCCAGCCGAAGGCATCGCGCAGCGCGCCCTGCACCGGCCCGGCATAGTCGAGGAAGTCGGTATAGACGTAGGCGATGAGGTAGGCCGGCACGGCAAAGGGCAGCACCAGCATCCATTCGAGGACGCGGCGGCCGGGAAACTCGTAGCGCGTCACCACCCAGGCCGTACTCACGCCCAGCACCAGGCTGAGCCCGCCGACGCCCGCCATCAGTGCCAGCGTGTTCGCGACGTAGCGGGGCAGCACCGTCGAGAAGAGATGCGCCCAAAGGCCTTCGCTGTCCTCCGTCGCAGCGGCAATCACCGAGAGGATCGGCGCCGCCATGATCAGCGCGACCACGAGCGCAGCGATGAACCAACGATTTGGCCGGGCGAGGTAGGCCCGGCGCGCCAGCGTGGCGGTTGGGCTTACCACCCGGTGCGGTCGATCACGCGTTGCGCCGTGGGCGCGAGCTCGGCGATGCGCACAATCGGCAGCGAGTCTTCCTTGAACGCGCCCCAGGCGGCGACCTCGGGCGCCGGCGCCACGGCGGGATTGACCGGGAACTCATAGTTGACGGTACCGTAGAGCACCTGCGCGGCGTCCCGCGTCAGGAACTCCAGGAAGGCCACGGCGATCTTCTTGTTCTTGGAGTGCTTGGCAACGCCGCCGCCCGAGATGTTGATGTGCGTGCCACGGTCATCCTGATTGGGGAAGATCATGGTCATGGACGCGGCCCACGCCCGCTGCTCCTCGATGTCGGAGGAGGAAAGCTTGCCGTAGTAGTAGCTGTTGATGAGGGCGACGTCGCAGAGGCCCTCGTAGATCGCCTTGACCTGCGCCCGGTCGTTGCCCTGGGGCCTGCGGGCGAGGTTGGCTACCAGGCCGGTGGCCCACTCCTCGGCGCCCTCTTCCCCTTGGGCGGCGATCATCGAGGCCATCAGCGCCCGGTTGTAGACGTGGCTTCCGGGCCGAGAGCAGATGAGCCCGGCCCATTTGGGGTCTGCCAGCTCCTCATAAGTCGTTATCGTACCGGCAGGCACGCGGTCCTTGGAGACCGCGATCACCCGTGCACGCTTGGAGAGCGCGAACCAGCGCCCATCGGGATCGCGCAGATGGGCCGGCACCGCCTCGATCAGCACCGCGGATTCGACCGGTGCCAGCAGGTCCTTGTCCGCATAGATGGCAAGGCGCCCGATATCCACGGTCAGCACCACGTCAGCCGGGCTGTTCCTGCCCTCGGCCTGGAGCCGCTGGGCGAGGCCCTTGGAGGCGTAGACGACGTTGACCTCGATCCCGGTCTCGGCGGTGAAGGCGTCCAGGAAGGGCTCGATGAGGAAGGGCTGCCGGTGCGAGTAGAGGTTAAGTTCGTCCGCCGCTTGCGCACCGCCAGCGGCCCAGGCAAGGCCGGTAAGCGCGGCGAGTCCCGCGAGCACGCCCGGCGCGCAAGCGCGCGCCGGCAACCGCATTGCGGCCCCGACGCGCGCCAGCATCCCGCGCCCCGCGCGGGCCGTGCGCTCGCCAGGAGCAGCGACCGCAATCCCACGCATCGACGTGCCTCCCTGTCGGATTCGCCTGCAAACGCGAACGATTTTCATGCGCATCGTAGTCCGCCGCCCGCCCCAAGACAACCCGGTTTCACCGCCCCCGCTTTGAGCGGGCGCAGCTCTGCCGGTATGGTACGGCCCCGCGAGCCGACCAACGGGAGCATCGAGGAATGAGCGAGGCGGCAACGGGCCCTGTGCGCTTCACGGGCACGAGCGATCAGGTCATGGATTGGCTGCGCGCCAACGGTGTCCAGCGCGTCCGCATCGAGTATTGCGACTACGGTGGCGTGGCCCGGGGCAAGGCGATGGACCTCGCGCATTTCGAGCGCTCGATGCACCACGGTATCGCCTTCTGCGCCACGGTCATGGCCTTCGATATCGGTGCCAACGTGGTGCTGGGCACCGACTACGGCGAGAACATCGGCTACGCCGATTTCATCGCCGTTCCGGACCTCTCCAGCATGCGCATTCTGCGCCACGAGCCCGACACGGCGCTGGTGATGGGCACGATGAAATGGCCCGACGGACGGCTGGTGGAAGGCGAGCCCCGCAACGTGCTGCACCGGGTCGCCGATCGCATGGAGGCGATGGGCTACGGCGCCCGCTGCGCGCCCGAGTTCGAGTTCTTCCTCCTCGATGACGAGCACGAAAGGCTCGATTCCGGGTTGCAGTGCTATTCGATGCAGAAGCGCACCCAATTTCTCGCCGAGGAATACTCGCTGCTGGACGCAGTGGCCGCCCACGGGGAGCTTGAATGCAGCCACTATGAGTGGGGCCCCGGCCAGTACGAGGTGAGCATCCGCCACCGCCCGGTGCGCGAGATGGGCGACGACGGCCATCTCTTCCGCGCCACCATGAAGGAGGCGGCGATGCAGATGGGCCGCCGCGTCACCTTCATGGCCAAGCCGTTCGACAAGATGACCGGCAACTCCTGCCACATCCACATGTCGCTGGTGGACGGCGACGGCAACAACGCCTTCGCGGCGCCGGACGAGCCGCAGCACATCAACGACACCTGCCGGCACTTCATGGGCGGCGTGCTCGCCCGGCTCACGGAGCTCACCGCGGTCTTCTTCCCCAACTCGAACTCTTACCGCAGGCTGGTGCCCGGCGCCTTCGCGCCGATCTCGCTCGCCTGGGGCGTCGACAACCGGACCGCGGCGATCCGCCTGATCAACGAAGCCCCGGCCGCCACGCGACCTGAGCTCCGGGTTTGCGGCGGCGACATCAACGTCTACCTCGCCCTCGCCGCCTATCTCGCGGCTGGCCTCGACGGTGTCGCCAACAAGACCGATCCGGGCCCGCCGGCGGAGGGCGATCTCGACGAGCAGGACGTGACCCGCCTTCCCGACGACTGGGGCGAGGCGCTTGCGAGGTTCGAGGCATCCGATTGGGCCAAGGACTGGTTCGGCGAGCAGTTCTGCCGTAACTACGCCCTGATCAAGCGCCACGAATACGACGAGTTCCGCCGCCAGGTGCCCGAGACCGAGCGCGCGCGCTACGTGGAGTGGCTTTAGAGGGGCTCGCCGCGCGCTAGGCGTGGCAGGTCGCCCGCGAGACCCATGGCGTGGCGCATGAAGAAGCGCTTGACCGGCGGTAGCTCGTTGACCGCCGCGAGGCCGACATCGCGGACCAGACGCAAGCCCTGATTGTCGTTCGAGAAGAGGCGGTTGAGCCCGTCGGTCACGCCGATCAGAACCACTGAGTCGAAGCGCCGCCGACGCTGATAGTGCGTGAGCACGTCGTCGCCGCCGATGTCGAGGCCGAGGCGCGCGCGGTCCACCACCAGCTCGGCCAGCACCGCAGCGTCGCGGATGCCGAGGTTGAAGCCCTGACCTGCGAGCGGGTGGATCGCGTGGGCCGCATCGCCCGCGAGCGCGAGGCGTGGCGCGACGTAGCGCGTCGCATGGGTGAGCCGCAGGGGATAGCTCCAGCGCGGGCCGGTCGGCTCCAGCGCGCCGAGGAAATCGCCGAAGCGCGCGCCAAGCTCCTTGGCGAAGACCGCTGGTGACGCGTCCATCAAGGTGGGGGCCAGGGCCGCCTTCTCGGTCCAGACCAGGGAGGAGCGATCACCGGTCATGGGCAGGATGGCGAAGGGCCCGGCCGGAAGGAAACGCTCGTGCGCGATGCCCCGGTGCGGCCGCTCATGCAGCACCGTACAGACGATGCCGGTCTGCTCGTAAGACCAACGCACGGTTTCGATCCCGGCGGCGGCCCGTAGCCCTGAGTTTGCGCCATCGGCGGCGACCGCGAGGCGCGCACGCACGCACCGGCCGTCCGCAAGCCGGGCCTCGACCCCGCCAGCGGCGGGCTCCAGCGCCTCGACCGAGGCCGGCACGATGTGTCGGAGCGCAGCCAGCGCCGTCGCCTGCTCCAGCAAGGCGGCACGGATGTTCCGGTTCTCGACGATGTAGCCGAGGGGATCACTGCCCACGGCCTCGTGGTCGTAGTGCAGGAAGAGCGGCACGTCGCCGTCGGAGACGCGAATCTCCAGGATCGGCTGGGCGTCGTCCGCGAGCGCGGGCCAGAGGCCGATGCCGTCCAGCACACGCCTGGAGCCGAGGGCGATCGACGAGACCCTGCCGTCGAACGCGGCATCCTTCATCGCCGCCGGCGGCGTGCCGTCGACCACCGCCGTCTCGATCCCGGCGCCGGCGAGCGCGACGCCGAGCGTGAGCCCGACGAGCCCGCCGCCGGCGATGACGACATCGACCTCGATCCGCTCTTCCGCTTCAGCCGCCGCCATGCCTCGTTCCGCTCACCAAGCGCCTATAAGCGGGACCATCCTACCCCGGATCGCTTCGCTGCGGAGCGTGTGGCCGGCGTCGTTTGACAGGGACAGGCCGCGCCGCGCTATCCTGTCCCCGCGGTGCCCCAACCACATCAGACGAACGAAACCGGGGCAGCCGCCGGGAGCCATAAGGGAGAGGAAGTCATGCAGGCGGGGAGAATCCTGAAACACGCGGCGATCGCCGCAGTCCTTGCGCTCGGCATCGGTGTCGGCAGCCAGAGCGCGAACGCAGATGGCTACAAGGTCATCTACATCGCACCGCAGCTCAACAACGCCGCCGACATCGTCATCGCCCGGAACTGGCAGGACGTCGCCGAGAGTCTCGGCATGGACGCGGTCATCAAGAACGCGGAGATTTCCGCCAAGCGGGAGGCCGACGAATGGGCGACGGCGATCGCGCTCGGCTATGACGCAATTGTCGGCGGACCCGTGGACAGCCTGGCGGCCACCATATCGGTCAAGAAAGCCAACGAGGCCAGCATTCCGGTCTTCATGCTGGGCCGCACCTCGGCGGGCGGCAAGGTCGAGCTGATTGCGCGGGCCGACAACATCTCGCTCGGCACGATCGCTGCCGAGGAGCTGGTCAAGCGCATCAAGGAGCAGCGCGGCGAGATCGCCGGCAAGGTGCTGGAGCTGCACGGCCCGATGGACCAGGTCAACGCACGCCAGCGGTCGGAGGCGATTCAGGCGGTGCTGGCGAAGCACCCGAAGATCGAGTTGATCCGCAAGCTGCAGCACTGGACGCCGGAGGAGTTCTTCGACATCACCAAGTCGGTGGCCAGCGCTAACGAGCTGGTCGGCATCACTATGGGCAGCGACGTGATTCCGGGCGTTGATGCGGCGCTCGACTCGCTCGGCCAGCTCAAGAAGATCGGCGAGCCCGGCCACATCGTTGTCACCGGAATCGATGCCGACCCCCGCATCCTCGACCTGATCGGCAACGACCTGTGGGATGCGTCTGCCCTACAGGACATGGTGGGCTACGGCACGATCCTCGCCCACTACATCAAGCATTACCTCGACGGCAGCTTCAAGATCACCGCTGCCGGGCCCATCGACAATCCGGGCGCGCCTTATCACGGGATCGAGGCGCGCTGGTCCGAGGCCACCGAGGGTTGGCAAATCGAGACGCCGAGCCGCCCGGTGGACAAGTCAAACTACACCGACCCCACCCTCTGGGGTAACGCGATCAAGAAGTACCAGTAGACCCGCGCTTGGGGCATGCAGGAATCGGGTGCGCTCACCCGATTCCTGCGGCCGGGCGATGAGCCGCGGCGACACGACGGCGAGCCGCCGCGACCTCTCGTGATCCTTAGCGGCTGCACACGGCGAGGCGACCGGGATTGACCAGGTTCCTCCTCAGGAATGCGGTCTGGATCGTGCTCCTGTTCACGACCATCGCGTTCGTCGCCGTCGAGCCGCGCCTTCTTTCGGTGCGAATCTTCATCAACGTGCTGGAGCACTCGTCGATCCTCGGCATTCTGGTGATCGGCATGATCTTCTGCCTGCTCGCCGGCCGCTTCGATCTGTCCTCGGAATCGACCCTTGGTTTCACCGCGCTCGTCGGCGCCTGGATGGTGTCGACCAACGCCTTCTTCGGCTCTGGCTGGCAGTTGCCGCCGGCTCTGGTCATCGTCCTCATGCTGGGGATGGGGGCGGGGGTCGGTTGCCTCAACAGCTTCTTCATCATCAAGCTCCGCGTGAACGCCTTCATCGTGACGCTCGCCATGCTGCTGGCGCTCCGGGGCTTCACCTACGTCTTCACCAATGCCAACACCATGTACGACCTGCCGCCTTCCTTCGCCGCGCTGGGCGGCTACAGCATCGGCGGTCTTCTGCCGGTGTCGGTGATCCTGTTCCTCGGTCTGTTCGTCTTGAGTCAGTTCGTCCTCAGCTACACCGCCTTCGGCCGCGACCTCTACGCGATCGGCGGCAACCGCGAAGCGGCATTCGCCGCCGGCATCCGGGTTGATCGGCGGACGCTCACCGCCTTCGTCCTTTCCGGTATGCTGGGCGCGCTGGCGGCCTGGGTGTTGGCCGGCCGGCTGCAGGCGGTGACCATCAACCTCGGGCAGGGCATGGTGTTCGAGGTCTTCGCCGCCGCGGTGATCGGCGGAGTCAGCCTTGCCGGCGGCAAGGGCACCATGATGGGGCCGCTTGGCGGGGTGCTCCTCCTGGGCGTGATCACGACGGGGCTCAGCGTCATGCCGATTTCCAGTTTCTGGGTCGACGCCGTGCGCGGGGTGCTGATACTGGCCGCCGTCGTGCTGTGGCGCGTGTCGGAGATCTTCGAAGAGCGATGGCGGACCAGCACACCGTGACGCCCGACGCCGGCGCCGAGGGGGCTCTGCTCAAGGTGCGCGGGCTCTCCAAGCGCTTCGACCATGTCGTGGCGCTGGACGGCGTGAGCTTCGAGGCGCACGGCAACGAGGTGCTGGGCCTCGTCGGCGATAACGGTGCGGGCAAATCGACGCTGATCAAGCTGGTCTCAGGCGTCCACCGCCCCAACGCGGGCGAAATCGTCTTCGCCGACCAAGAGGTAGCGTTCGCGACACCGCGGGACTCGCGCGAACGCGGCATCGAGGTCATCTATCAGGACATGGCGCTGGTGGACGAGCTGGAGGTTTGGGAAAACGTCTTCCTCGGCCGTCTACTGCGCACGCATATCAAGACCATCGACCGGCGGCGCATGATCGCCGAGGCGGCAGAACTGCTCAAAAGCCTCGGCCTCGGCTCGCTGTCGCCCACCTCTCAGGTAGGCTATCTCTCGGGCGGGCAGAAGAAGGCGGTCGCCATCAGCCGTGCGCTCTATTGGGATGCGCGGCTCATCTTCATGGACGAGCCGACCGCAGCACTCGCGGTGGTCGAGATCGGCAAGGTGCTCGAGCTGATCGGCCGCCTGCGCGAGACCGGCGTGGCCGTGGTATTCGTGAGTCATAATCTGCAGGAGATATTCTCGACGGCGGACCGCATCATGGTGCTGCACCGGGGGCAGCTCGCCGGCATCAGGCCAACCGGAGAGACCGACCAGGACGAGATCATCAAGCTCATGATGGGCGTCCGTTGAAGACGGCGCCCGTTGCAGAGCGGGAGGAAGCGAAGTGATGATCAGTGCGGAGCAGTTGGCGCAATACGAGCGCGACGGATTCCTCATCATCGAGGGAATGTTTTCGGACGACGACCTCCAGCCGGTGATCGACGAGTTCGAGGCCGCCGTGGACTCGCTCGCCGGACGCCTGTTCGAGGCGGGCCGGATCACCAGCTCTTACGCGGAAGAGGGCTTCTACACCCGCATGGCCAAGGTCGCCGCGGACTACGACGAAGCACCCGGTCTCATGCAAATCTCCACGCCCATGGGGCCGGAGCTTGCAGCGCTCTGGTCGTCGGACCGCCTGCTCGGCATCGTCGCCGCGATCATCGGCCCCGATATCGAGGGAGGGGCGATCTGGAACGTGCGCCCCAAGGTGCCGGAAAACGTGCTGATGACGGTGCCGTGGCACCAGGATTCCGGCTACCTCTCGCCGGGCGGCCAGGGCACGGCGCAGCCCGCCTGCTGGATCCCCCTGCTCGACGTGGGCGAGGAAAACGGCTGCCTGCAGGTCGTGCGCGGCGGCCACCGGCCCAGCGGCAACGCCCGCCACAAGGTCGAAAAGGTGATCGGCGATCCGCGCTCCTGGTATCTCTACATCGACGAGGACGACCTGCCGCCCGGCGACGTGGTGACCTGCGCCATGCGCAAGGGCTCGGTGCTCTTCATCCACGAGAACATGCCGCACCGGGGGCTCTGGAACCGCTCCGACCATGTGCGCTGGGCGATCGACGTGCGCTGGCAACGGCCGAGCGACCCGACGGGGCTCGAGGGCGTGCTGATCCGCGGACCCCGGATGCGCAGGGGCGACGACCCCGGCTTCCGCCCCGACATGATGGCGTGGGCACGGGAGGAGCGGGAGAAGTACGACGCCTGGGTCAATCGCGGCGACGGCGACCCGCTGAACCCGTCGATCGACGGTTCCTGGTACTTCGCCCGCTGGGACCCGGCGTTCAGTGCGGACGACGCGGCCCAGGCCGGAGAGAACGCCTAGCGCTTGAGGCCGGTCAGGTCCCAACCCACCTGGTTGTACATGTCGGGCGCGTTCCAGAGGCCGCGCAGATACTTGATCCGACCGTCCTCGACGAAGCAGATCTGGGAGAACTGGCAGTCGAAGCGCTGGCCGGTGCCCGCGAGGCCGAAGTAGTCCTTTGTGATGGTGCCGCTCATCCAGCCCATGTCGCAGACGACGTTGCCCTGGACGCAGAATGCCTCGATGTGGAGCGAGAGGTCGGGCACCGCGTCGAGCCAGCCGGCACCGAACTTGCGGATCGCGTCATGGCCCACCGCCGGCGGCAGCGTGATGTCGTGATAGACACCGTCCTCGGCCATGACCGCCACCACCTCTTCGATGTTCTGGCTCGACCAGCCCCGGCACTGCCGGACGAGGAGCGCGAGATTGTCCCGCTCGCTCTCGCTCATGTCGCCGAGGCTCTCCACCGGCTCGTCGGCCAGGTTGCGCTCGCTCATCAACCACTCGCGTGTGCCCATGCGTTGCTCCCTTTCTCGGCGCTCGTTCGGTACCCGACCGCCGCATCATCCCACCAACCCGGAGTTCTCACCACGGTTGGGGACTGAGCAGCCGGCGACGGACCGGGTGCGGGAAATTTGGAGGGCCGGGCCGCAAAGCGGCCTGGAGCGCGCGCCCGGCGCCTGAGGGATATGAAAAGCCGCCGCGTGGGCGCATAATGCCGCGGCGATGGCGGACGTGACGGCAGATCGGCGCAGGATTCGTGGCCCGGGCCACCGCAGGCTCCTGATGGGGGCGGCGGCGGTGCTTGGTATCGGGCTCGTCGCCGCGCACGCAGACACCTGTTACGCATTGGCCGCTGAGGCCTATCAAAGCGTCACGGACTCCTACCTCGTCATGTGGATCGAGCGGGCGGGCGCCGCGCTCGGTTGCTTCTGACGCGCAGCCTCGCCGGGGCCGCTGGGCGCCGGAGGGACCATGCCGAAGTTTGCCGCCAATCTCAGCTTTCTCTTCCAGGAGCATGACTTCCTCGACCGCTTCGAGGCGGCGCAGCGCGCGGGCTTCACGGCGGTCGAATTCCTGTTTCCCTACGATCTGGCGCCGCCGGGGGAGATCGCGGCCCGGCTCGACGACAACGGGCTAAGCCAGGCGCTCTTCAACCTCTCGCCGGGGAATTGGGAGGCCGGGGAGCGGGGCATTACCGCGTTGCCGGGCCGGCAAGACGACTTCCGCCGTTCGGTCGACAATGCGCTACGCTACGCCGACGCATTGGACTGCCGCCAGGTTCATGTCTTGGCCGCCATCGTGCCCGACGGCGCCGACCCTCGCGCTTGCGAAGACACCTACGTCGCAAATCTCGCCTATGCGGCTGACGCGTTCGGGCGCGAGGGCATCCGCACTCTGATCGAGCCGCTGAACACGATCGACAATCCGGGCTATCTGCTGTCGACCGCAGGCCACGCCCAGCGGGTGATCGAGACGGTGGGGAGCAACAACCTCTTCCTCCAGTACGACTTCTATCACCGGCAGATCATGGAGGGCAGCCTCGCGGAGGGCTTCGCCCAGCATCGCACGATCATCGCCCACATCCAGGTTTCCGGCGTTCCCGGCCGCCACGAGCCCGACGTCGGCGAGATCAACTACCCCTACCTCTTCGACATGCTCGATGGTGCGGGGTACGACGGCTGGATCGGCTGCGAGTACCGGCCCAAGGGCGACACGCTGGAGGGCCTTGGCTGGGCCGCGCCCTACGGCATCAGCACCGGTTTGATCGCCTGAGCGGCCGTAGGAGCGAGGGGGAGACGATGAGCGACGACACCTACCAGGACATCGGCTATGGCGCGATGGAGATCGGCTTCGGCGAGCGGCCGGGCATCCTCGTGGTCGACTTCCAGACCGGCTTCACCCAACCGGAGTTCCCCCTCGGCAACTGCCCCTTGGTGCACCGCGCCGTGGACAACACCGCACGGGTGCTGGAGGCCGCGCGCGCAGCGCGGGTGCCGGTCGCCAACTGCTACACCGCCTATCATTCCGAGGGCGACATGCCCTACTGGAAGATCGCGCCGGTGCGTGAGTCTTTCTTCGAAGGCGACCCCTGCGCCGAGATGGAGCCCCGCACCTCGGACCCCGACTACGACTACATCCTGCGCAAGTCGGGCCCCTCGATCTTCTTCCAGACCCCGGTCACCGCCTTCCTCACCAAGCACGGCGTGGACACGACCATCGTCATGGGCTGCATGACCAGCGGCTGCATCCGGGCGTCGGTGATCGATTCCTTCTCCTACGGCTACCGAACCATGGTGCCGGAGGACTGCGTCGGCGACGCCGACGAGCGACCGCACCGGGACAATCTGCGCGATGTCGGCCGCCGCTACGCCGACATCGTCTCGTCCGAGCGGGTGCTCGCCTACCTCGACGAGATCAGAAAGCGAAACGCTTAAGAGCGGCCCGCCTCAACAGGAGGGCCTGAGCCGGTAGGGGTCGGGCGCTGGCGCAATGTCCGCGCGGCCAGGGGCGAGGGCCTGTCCTCGCAGGGCCGCAGTCCGTAGCGTTTCATCGTCGACGGCACGCTTCTCGTTGAGCGCGCGGGCGAGAGAAAGCGCCGCACGGCGGGTCTGACAGGTGCCGACGAAGGCATAGAGCCTGCGCCCTCGAGCGTGCTCCTCGGCCCGGACGACACGCCAGGTCGAGTCCTCGCCCGCCAGCCCCTCGACGACCACGTAGTGAGTCGGCGCCCGGTCATTCATGGCGTCGAGGCTAGTCCCGCACGAAAGGGCCGGCAAGCCGTCTCTCGGGCTGCGCCGGTCGGCCGATGCGGTTACTGGCCGTCGCGCACGTGCTTGTAGATCTCAGTGAAGTCGGAGTCCGGACGGGCGGCCTCCAGACCATCCCAGATTTCGCGGAGCTGCCCGGCGAGGCGGCCTGGCGCGCCGGCGGCGGTGACGCTAGCCTCGTAGAGCCGGAGGTCCTTGGCCATCAGCTTGGTGGCGAAGCCCGCGTCGAAGGCGCCGGTCGCGATACGGTTGGGGAACTTGTCCTCGGTCGCGGTGTTGCGCCCGGTGGAGACGTTGACCGTCTCCAGGATCGTCATCATGTCGAGACCCCGGGAGACGCCGAAGGCCACCGCCTCGCTGGTCGCGGCCATCGCCGTCGCCGAGAGGAAGTTGTTGAGCAGCTTCATCGCCATGCCCTGGCCGGGCTCGGTGCCGACATGGCGGGCGTTCGCCGCCATCGGGCGGATGTAGGGCTCGATCTCGGCGAAGAGGTCGTCGGGTGCGGCCACCATCATGGCGAGCGTACCGGCCTTCGAGCCCTTGGTGCCGCCGCTCACCGGCGCATCGGCGTAACGGATGCCGACCTCGGCCAGCACATCGTGGGCTGCTCGGGCGTCCGACATGCCGGCGGTGGTGCTGTCCACCACGATTTCGACCGCGCGGTCGGGGCAGTCGGCCATCTCGCGGGCCACTTGCAGGACCACGGGCCCATCGGGCAGGCAAAGGAAGACAATCCGGGCCCGCTGCGCTACTTCCTCGGCCGACCCTGCAATGGGCGCGCCGGGCGGCGCCAGCGCCGCTGTGCCGGCGGCATCGAAGCACACCACCTCATGGCCGGCGGCAGAGAGATTGTGCGCCATGGGGCCGCCCATGTTGCCGAGGCCGATGAAGCCAAGAGTCGGCATCAGCCGGCCTCCGCCTTGCGGTGCTCGTCGACGACGCGACGCGCGATGCGGAAGCCTTCGACCGCCGCCGGCGCGCCGCAGTAGACGGCGACCTGGATCAGCGTCTCCTTGATCTCGTCGACGGTCACCCCGTTGGTGAGTGCGCCCTTGAGATGCAGTTCAAGCTCATGACTGCGGCCCAGCGCGGAGAGCATGCAGATGTTGTTGAGGCTGCGCTGCTTGCGGCTCAGCCCCGGCCGGCTCCACACCGCGCCCCAGCAGTACTCGGTCAGGATCTCCTGAAATTCCTTGTTGAAGTCGTCGGCGCTGCCGATGGCGCGGTCCACGTACTCCGAGCCCAGCACCTCGCGCCGGATTTGTAGGCCTTTTTCGTACATCTCGTTGGGCATGACAGCGTCTCTCCCGAATGGCGGATAGGGCCGCGCCCGGCGCAGCCAGCCGCGCATCATAGCCGCCCGGCCGGCGAATCCCAGAAGACGGCGATGGAGCGCGCGCTAATCGACCGTGTGGGCGGCGAGAAACTCTTCGTCGATGGTGATGCCGAGGCCGGGGCGGTCGGGAATGGCGATCATGCCATCCACCACCTCGAAGCTCTCCTCGGCGAGATCGTGGAGCAGCGGGTTGGCGCCGAGGGAGTATTCGGCAATGACCGCCGCAGGCGAGGCGGCCATGACCTGAAGCCCGGCGGCGAAGTTGAGCGCGCCGCCCCAAAGGTGGGGTGCGAGCTTGATACCGTGGCTCTCGGCCAGCGCCGCGATCCGCATGGCCTCGGTGATGCCGCCCGCGATGGCGAGATCGGGCTGGAAGTAGTCCACGGCCTGATGCTCCACTAGCTCACGGAAATCGAAGCGGGTGAACTCGCTCTCGCCGGCGGCGATGGGGATGTCGCTCGCGGCCCGCACGGTGGCCATGCCGGCCCGGTCGTCGACATTCACCGGCTCCTCGAACCAGGCGAGACCGCAGCCCTCCACCAAGCGCACGAAGCGGAGCGCCTCCTTCACCGAGAATGTACCGTGGGAGTCCACCATGATCTGGATATCGCAGCCGAGATGGGCGCGCGCGGCCCGGACCCGGCGCACCGAGGTGATGACGTCGCCATCGCCGGCACCAACCCGCATCTTCACTGCGCCGAAGCCGCCGCGCGCGATGTAGCCTTCCAGTTGCGCGCCGATGGCCTCGGCGGGCGCCCAGCCGCCGGAGGCGTAGGCCGGCATGGCATCCCGGCACTTGCCTCCGAGCAGCTGCCACACCGGCACATCCAGGGAGCGGCCCAGGATGTCCCAGCAGGCCATGTCGATGGCGCCGATGGCGCTGATCCGGCTGCTGCGGCGGTCCAGCGCAGGGAAGGCCTGGCCGCGTGTCAGCGCGAAATGGGCGCGGCTGCCGTTATAGCCGATCTCCCACAGCCGGCGCGGGTTGCGCGGGTCCTCGCCGATCAGGGCCGGGCCCAGGTCGCGGTTGATGAGCGCAGCCATCGCCGCGTTGTTACCCATGCTGCCGACCGACGCCTTCGCCTCGCCCCAACCCACGAGGCCGCATTCGGTCTCGACCCGCACGATGGTGGCGTCGAAGAAGTCGGCGACGCCGAGATCGCTCTTGTGCTGCTGTGCCTTGGGGATCGGCACATGCACCCAACGCGCCGTGATGTTCTTGATCTTCATTGGCCTTTTGTTCCTCGTTAGGCGGTCACTCAGCGCGAGGGACTTGCGGGCGTTGCAAGTGGGCAGAGAGGATCTCGTTTATTCGATTGCGCAGCGCCTCGTCTTCCCGCGCAGCCTCGTAGATGGCGTAGTACTCGTCCTCGTCGATACCTTCCGTTTCTTCGATGGCGCGCGCGAGGTCTGCCTGCGCGTCTTCGATCAAGGCCTCGCGCTCGTCTTCGTCGGCCGTGTTTTCGATGAGAGGTCGCCAGGACTCGATCCTTCTGCTGACCTCGATAGCGGCGGAAGCGAAGGCTTCGAGCATGGCATCGCTGTACTCGTCCGCAGCCGCGCGCGGACCCTGCGCGAGCGTCACCGCGGCGAAGACAATTGCGAACAACAGGGCGACGAGCGGCGGCGTGCGGCGCTTCATGGTGCGCCTGAGCGTATTCTCGGCGGCGGTCGCGCCGCTATGCTGAACTGTCGCTGCTGGAGTCCCGCCCACCCTATTCGGCCGACTGTAGGGTGAAGGTCAGCGTCGCCATCGGCGACTCCGAAAACCTACCCTGAGCCTGGAGGCTGGTGATGGTGCCTTGCGGCACGGTATCCGCGTTGTCAAACGAGAATTCCTCACCCTCCTCGGTCCCGGCATCCCAGGGGCGAAGGTCCACCGTCAGCGCCTCGACCCAGCCGCCCTCGGCATCGAGCAGGGAGAGACCGAAGACACCGACGAACCAATCCGGGCTCGGGGCGAGCATCGAGAGCAGGGTGATGCGGGGATGGTCGGCAGTCAGCACGACGGCCTCGAATGTCGAGGACTCCGTCGCGCCGGAGCCTGACTCCTTGCGCAGCACGCTCAGCGCATTCGCACCGGCCGCTTTGATCTCTTCGGACAAGGCGGCTGTGCGCCCGCGCTCCGCCATGGCTTCGATGCCTGTCGTAGCCGTACCGCCGTCCTCAAGGAACGCCACTGAGGCATTGTGGACGCCGCCGATTAGCGGTGAGAAGTGCGCGCCGTCGGGAACGCCCCCGGGCGTGGCAGCTGCGGTCCACATGCCCGTGTACGTGATGGTATAGGTTGCCGAGGCGCCGGCGGCGATATCGCCCGCCTGCGGGTTGGGCGACACGTCGTCCGACGCATCGCCATAAGCCGCACACCCTAGCCCTAGGGTGCCCACGAGAAGCGCGGCACAGGCCGGGGCGAGGTACCGTCTGACCGCGCGCGTGGACACGCGACGAACGAGCGCGCGAAGAGCGCGATCAGGCTTGTGAATGGCGGAACTGGTCATGTTTTCTTGTCTCCCCGAACGCGCGTCGCCCACACTCTGCCGACATGCTCCATCCGCCAAGGCCGTGCCGCATTCCATTGCGGCACCCGGCCAAACGGTCCGACACTGCCCGGCTGTGCGCATACCGTCCAGCATTGATTTCTCATATTTGATATAACTAATTTTTATGTCTCGGCTGCACCAATCTAGGTCACCTGGAAACCGTGGGCAAAGGGATCGGCTTCGTCCACGAAGATGGTGTTGAGCCCGGTGACGCGCGCCCAGCCCTCGATGCTCGGCACGATCGCATCGTGATTGCCCACCTTTGTCGCGCTCTCGACCCGGCAGCGGAACAAGCTGCCAATGATGCTCTCGTGCACGAACTCATCGCCGGGCGCGAGCTTTCCCAAGGCCACCCACTGCGCCATGCGCGCCGAGCTGCCGGTGCCGCAGGGTGAGCGGTCGAGCGCGCCCGGGCCGTAGAAGACGGCGTTTCGCGCATGAGCACCGGGGTCCTGCGGGGCGCCGGTCCACATCACGTGGCTGACGCCGGCGATGGACGAATCGTCGGGATGGATGCACTCCACCACCCGATTGCAGGCTTCGCGCAGGCCGGGGCTCATCGCCAAGAGCTCGGCTGCCGAGAATTCTTCCATCCCCGCATAGCCCGGCTGCGGGTCGACGATCGCGTAGAAGTTGCCGCCATAGGCGATGTCCACCGTGAGCGGACCGAGGCCGGGGCACTCCACGGCAACACCCGTCTCCGCCAGGAAGCTCGGCACGTTGGTGATGCGCACGGCCTCGACGCGCGTGCCGTTCTGCCGGTAACGCGCCTCGACCCGGCCCGCCGGCGTGTCCAGCACCAACGTGCCCTCGTTGCGTGGGGAGACGAGGCCGTGCTCCAAGGCGATGGTCACGGTCCCGATGGTGCCGTGGCCGCACATCGGCAGGCAGCCGGAGGTCTCGACGAAGAGAATTGCGATATCGGCATCGGGCGAGAGCGGCGGGTAGAGCACGGAGCCCGACATCAGGTCGTGGCCGCGGGGCTCGAACATGAGTGCTCGGCGGATCCAGTCGTAGTCGCGGAGGAAGTGTTGGCGCCGCTCGCTCATGGTGGCGCCGGCGAGCGTCGGCCCGCCGCCCGCCACCACGCGCACGGGATTGCCGCAAGTGTGGCCGTCGATGCAGAAGAAGGTGTGGCGCGCGCTCATGCCCCGCCCCCGCCGGCGACCTCCACCCACTGGCCGGTGGCCGCGGCCTCGACCAGCGCTTCCATCACGGCGATGCCGTGCACGGCCTCCTCGGTCGTCACCGTGTACCGTGCCTCGCCGGCGCACGTCGCGGCGAACTCGTCGAGCTCCAGCCGGAGCGTGTCATTGGGCTCGATAGGCTCTTCGCGTCTGACTCCGTCCGCCGATTGAAGGATGAGCTGACTGTTGTCGATTTGGGCGAAGGCGTTGCCGCCGGTGCCGTAGACGTTGATGTACGAGGTATGGGGGCAGGCGAACATCGTGCCGAGGTAGCCCGAGACCCCAGATTCGAAGAGGAACAGCACTGAGGTCGTGTCGTCGATGTCGACCGGGACCGCGCGCCGATGGGCCTGCGCCGCCACCCGCGTCATCGGCCCCAGCAGATAGACGAGGGCATCGATCATGTGGATGCCGAGTCCGGTGATCGAGCCGGCCGGGCTTTCGACGCGGTTGGAACGCCAGAGCTCCGGCGGATAGCTGAGCGCGCTCGGGACCGAGAAGTTCGCCTCCGCGTGGAGGATCGTGCCGAAGTCACCGCCCTCCACCCTGCGCTTGAGCGCGCGGGTCGCGCTATGCCAGCGCCGGTTCTGCCCTATCGCAAGCACCACGCCGGCCTCGGCGCAGGCATCCACCGCGGCCTGCGCGCTCGCACGGGTCAGCGTGAAAGGCTTTTCGCAGAAGACGTGCTTGCCGGCTGCTGCCGCCGCGATCACCTGCTCGGCATGGGTCGAATGCGGCGTGGTCAGGATGACAGCGTCGACACCATCGTCTGCGAGCACCGCTTCGTAAGAGTCGTGCTGGTCCGTGCCGTACTTTTCGGCGAAGGCCGCGCGCTTTTCTTCCGACCGGGTAAAGCAGGTCACGATGCGGATCACGTCCGACTTACCCTGTGCGGCGTCCGCTAGCTCGTCGGACCACCAGCCCATCCCGATTGAGGCAGCGCGCAGCATGGCTTACACCCGGTTTCGTGACCTTTGCACCGACACTAACATTCCGCCTCGCGCCGGCGAACCCGTTTCCCGGCGCGGGCCGCTAGGGCGACGATGGAAGTCCTAGCCGGCGCCCGGCTGCACACGCCAGAGGGAATTCTTTCCGACCGCGCCCTGCTGTTGGAAGGCGGCAGCATCCGCGACATCGTGGAGGAGGACGCGATTCCCGCCGGTGCCCTGGTCACGCGGCTGGCGGGGGGTACGCTCGCTGCCGGGTTCATCGACGTCCAGGTTAACGGCGGCGGCGGCGTGATGTTCAACGACGCACCAACGACGGCGACCATCGCGGCGGTCGGCCGGGCCCACTGTGCCTTCGGCACCACGGGTTTTCTGCCGACCTTCATCTCCGGCCCGCGCGCTGACATGGCGCGGGCGGTTGAAGCGGTGCGGGAGGCGCTCGATCAGGGGATGCCGGGGGTCCTCGGCATCCACTTCGAAGGTCCCCACATCAACCTGGCGCGGCGCGGCGCGCATGATGAGCACGAAATTGGGCCGCTGGGCGACGATGACATCGACCTGCTCGCCTCGCTCGGCGCTGGACGAACCCTCGTGACGCTGGCGCCGGAGAGCGTGGAGCTCGACCACATCACCACGCTCGTGGCTCGCGGCGTCATCGTCGCCGCCGGGCACACGGAGGCCAACGCCAATACCTTCGACAGGGTGGCGGCGCAGGGGCTGACCGGCGTCACGCACCTGTTCAACGCCATGGGCCCGCTCGGCCACCGGGAATTGGGTGCCGCTGGGGCGGCGCTCACCCGCGATCATCTCGCCTGCAGCATCATTGCCGACGGTATCCACGTGCACTGGGACGTGGTGCTTCTCGCGTGGCGCGCCAAACCCCGCGGCAAGCTATTTCTGGTCACTGATGCGATGGCCCCGGTGGGCGCCCCTGACCTCGATGAATTCGCCCTGGGTGACGGGTGCGTTCGTGTGGTGGACGGCTGTCTGCGCACGGCCGATGGCCGCCTCGCAGGCTCGCTGCTCGACATGGGGCAGGCGGTGAAGAACTGCGTTGATCACGCCGGCATCCCGCTCGAGGAGGCACTCGCCATGGCCGCCGCCTATCCCGCAGACTTCCTAGGGCTCGCCGAGAGCCGGGGGCGGCTCGCGCCGGGTCTCCGCGCGGATCTGGTCTGGCTCGACGACGAGTTGTGCGCCCGCGCCACCTGGATCGGCGGAGAGCGCAGCGACGCGTCGGAGGCTCGGTAGGAGACAATGCGCATCGGCTTCGACATCGGCGGCACCAAGCTCGCTGCCATCGGGCTCGACGACGGCGGGGCGGAGCGCGCGCGCCTGCGCAGGCCGGTGCCGGAGAGTTTCGACGGCGTGGTCGATGCCGTCGCCGAGATGGTGTCGGAGCTCGCGACTGCCGGCGTGCACGCGCCGGGCGTGGGCGTGAGCCTCCCAGGCATCATCACGCGGGACGGCGAGATCAGCATGATCGTCAACCTGCCCTGGCTCGAAGGGCAGCCGCTGCGCCAGACCCTGGAGGCGCGTCTCGGCTGCCCGGTGGCGCTCGCCAACGACGCCAACTGCTTCGCCCTCTCCGAAGCCACCGACGGCGCCGGCGCGGGGGCCGAGGTGGTGTTCGGAGTCATCCTGGGCACCGGCGTTGGCGGCGGGCTGGTGGTGCGGGGCGAGCTCCTGGTGGGCGCCAACGCCAGCGCCGGCGAATGGGGCCACAACCCCTGGCCCACGCCGGAGGGCGCCGGCGTGCCCTGCGCCTGCGGGCGCTTCGCCCAAGGCTGCTTCGAGACCTGGCTCAACGGGGCGGCACTTGCCCGCGACTATGCGGTGCTCGGAGGCGGTCAGGCCACGGCCGCAGAGATCGGCACGCGCGCAGCGGCGGGGGAGGCGCTCGCGGCAGACACCGTCGCCCGCTATGCCGAGCGCCTTGCCCAGGCTCTTGCCAGCGTCATCAACCTGCTTGACCCCGACGTGATCGTGCTGGGCGGCGGGCTCTCGGAGATCGGCGCGCTCTATCGCCTGGTGCCTGCCGCCTGGGGCACTCACGCGAACGTGGCCCGGCCCGCCACCCGGCTGGTTCGCGCACGTTACGGGCCGGAGAGCGGCCTGCGTGGCGCCGCTTGGCTCAGGCCTTGAGCGCTTCCGTGTGAAACGGATGCGCTCAAGGCCTTTTCGCTCACGGCAGTCGGCCTCCGGCCGACGCCTCCGCGTGGGCACCGCAGGAGCGGCGGGCCGCGGGCGCGGCCCGTCGCGAGGTCCGTCCGAGACGACCTCGCTTTGGCGCCGTCAGTGCAGCTGGGGCGACATCATAAACTCGTCGCGGGTGGCGCTCAGCACCCGGACTTCGTGAGGCTCACCGTCGCGCATTACGGTGAGCGGCACGGCGACGCCGGCCTCGCCCACCGCCCAGATGCTGCGGAAGAGCTCGACGAGGCTGCCGACCGGCTGCCGGTTGACCGCGAGCACCTGATCGCCGACCTGCAGTTCCGCCTGCTCGGCCGGCCCCTCTGGCGCAAGCCCTGCGACGACGAGCGCCTCGTCGACCTCGGTGACGTAGGCACCGAGCCAGGGCCGGGGCGGGCGCTGGGTGCGGCCCAGCGTCTGCATGTCGTCGAGAATCGGCTTCAGCAGGTCGATCGGGACGATCATGTTGCCGTCGAGCGTGTCGTCCCCGCCGGCGCCGGCCTGGCGCACCAGCAGCGAGCCGATGCCGACGAGCCGGCCGTGGCGGTCGATCAGCCCGCACCCGCCCCAGTTGGGATGCGGCGGCGCGGTGAAGACGGCCTCGTCCAGCACGTATTCCCAATAGCCCGCGAACTCGCGCTTGGCGGTGACGCGGGCATTCAGCGAGCGCCGCCTGCCGCCTTCGCCGGCCACGACGACGAAATCGCCGACCTCAAGGTCGGCCGAGGAGCCGATCTCGAGCGCCGACACGCTGAAGCGGCCGAGCGCCTGCACCAGACCGAACCCCGATTCGAAGTCGTAGCCCAGTGCGTGGCCTGCCAGCACGCTGCCGTCGCTCGCCGTCAGCCAGACCGATTCCGCCTCGGCGACCAGGTAGCCGATGGTGAGCACGAGGCCGCTTTCGCTGATCAGGACCCCGTTGCCGGTCCTCTCGGTTCCCAGGATCCCGGCCGTAAACGCGTCCTCCGGGATGGTGGCGCGCAAGCCCACGACGGCGCCGAGCGCGCGGTCGAGGTCGAAGGACACTTGATCCGGCTTCGGCTGCGCCGAGAGCGGAATCTCCCAATCGAACTCTTCACTCATGCCGTCGCCTCCGGCCTTTTCCGCAAGACTATCCCGCTCCCGTCCCACCCTGGCAAGGGGCGCCGTGGATTGCTTCCGGCGGCTATGCGCCCCCGCGCGCTGCCAGCCGGTCGTTGAGCGCGGCCAGGCCCGGCTCGCAGATGCCAAGGGCGCGCAGGGAGGCAACGGTCTCGATCAGATAATCGGCGCAGCGCCCGATCGGCCCTTCGGCGGCGGCGATCGCGTCCAGAATGCGCTCTTCCGAGAGCCGCCCCGCATAGCGCGAATGGGCGCGGTTGACGGTGAAGGCGAGCGCCTCGACGGGGCCCGCCGCGCTCCGCACCGGAAGCCAGCGCGCGCGATAGACCGAGGTGAGCATCTCCCGCTGCCAGATCACATCCAGCTCGCTTTCGACCCGCTCCGGCGCAACGCGTAACAGCACGCCACGGCAAGCACCGCCGTGGTCGAGGGCGAGCACCAGGCCGGGCCGTTCGGGGCTGCCGCGGCCGAGCTCCGACCAGATGCAGAACCGCCGGTGATAGCCGTAGGCCGTGCCGAGCCGCCTCTCGGCGACTTCGATGAGCGGGTTCCAGATCAGCGAGCCGTAGGCGAAGAGCCAGACGCCACCGGGGAGATCACGGCCGGCGAGCGCCGAACGAAGGGAGGCTGCGAGCTCTGCCGGGCTCCGCGTCTCGATGTGCGAATGTGCCTCGACGAAGCGTCGAATCGCGCCCGAGGCGAGCGCCTCGCGACTCAGCGTCAGCGGGCGCTGTGCCCCGCGTTCCATCATCCTTGCCGATTAACTTGAGCCGGGCGGCCGCTCATTGGAGCGAAAGGTCGCCGAGGAGCATGTCAAAGGGGATGCCGTTGACGGTGACTGCGCCATCGCGGCGCAGGTCGATCTCGAAGGCATAGGCCACCTCATCCGCACCCTCCTCGAAAATCGGCCGACCGAGACCCTGGAGCACGATCAGCAGGGCCACCGCCTCTTCGTCTCCTTCCTCCGCAGCCAGCGCCATCAGGGCATTCAGACCCCGAACACGGGCATCCAAGCGACCGATGATGCCGAAGACGCTTGCCGGCTCGACCCGGAGCCGGCCCTCGGCACGGAACTCGCACGACGACGTGACGACGTGGATATCCCGAATCTCCAACGACGAATCCGCCGCATCCAGATGGTCCAGAACGACCTCCATCATCGGCTCGTCGCCGAACTGGGCTGCGCCGTCCCGCTTCGCAAGCCCGGAGAGGGCGTCGGTGATGCGGCGTACCGGCAGTCGCGTGAGGGCGACGTCGAGGGTCGCCGCGCGAGGCATCAGCGCGGGCGGAATTTCGGCGGCGGCCTCCCCGCCGAGCCAAAGGTCAGACGTCATGATGCGCGTGGCGAGGTCGGTGAGTTCGGCTCGACCGTCGAGATCGACGTGCCACTCCAGCCGGCCAAGCGAGAGCGTATTGCCACCGCTCAAGCCAGTGTCATCGCCGCTCGCCGTCAGGTCATGCAGGGCGATCGTCATTTCGGAGCGTCCCCAACGGCCGCCCATGAGGGGCGTCAGAAGATCCGCGAGCGCCGTCGGCCCTCCCATGCCGCCGGTGAGAGCGCCGAAATCTCCGCGCATGTGCAGGGCCAGATCGCGATCGAAGTCCTCGAAGCTGCCCGAGGCCTCGAGCCGACCCAGCCTAAAGCCTTCGCCCGAGAGGTCGGAAAGCGCGAACGAGAAGCGGCCGTCCCACAGCCCGTCGGAGCCCTCAGCCGCTTCGTCCGCCAAGGAGAGCGCACCAACCGATACCGTCTCCACCGCGGCCGCGCCCTCGCCTTCGGAGAGCCGCAGGTTTGTGGCATCGGCCTCCAGCCGGGTGGTGACTTCCAGATCGGACCGCCAGGTGCCGGAGATCGTTCCCTCGCCGATGGCAAGCCGCTCCTCGCCCTTGTCGATTATGGGTGGCAAAGCCGCCTCGAAATTGTAGGCGGCCTCACCCCGCGGCGTTACCGCAACGTCCAGGTCGCCGAGCGCCCACTGCACGAGGGGCACGGTGGGTTCCACGAGACGTGCGCCGGGTAGGTGGAGGATGTAGGTGCCATCACGCTCCTCGGCCCACATCGGGGCATCGAGCGCGAGCCGCACGTCCTCCGAGTCGGAGCCTAAGCGCTGCTCCAGCCAGTCGGCGACGCCGAGGACGATCCGCCCGGCCGTGCTGCCGGGATCGACCGGCGCGACGGGGATCGCGCGCGTCGCAGGCGCGGGCGCGCCCTCCTCCACCGCAGCAAGGGCCACCGCGGCCGGCTGCTCCGCAGCGGCAAACGCCAGAGCACAGGCGAGGACGGCACCCACCAGAATTCGCTTGCAGGTTCTCATCCTCAGGGCCACGGCGATCAATCGATACGCGGAATGTCTTCCGTCGGCGTCGTGATCGCGGTGTAGAGGTCCGGACGGCGGTCGCGGAACATCGGCCAGGCACGCCGGGCTTCGAACACGCGGGCACGGTCGAGGGTCGCCGTGATGGTCTCATCGCCCTCGTCGCCGGCTTCGGCAAGCACCTCGGAATTGGGGGCGACGATCATGCTGCGCCCGCCGAAGGTCCACTCCCCCTCCAGGCCCACCTTGTTGCAGGGCGCGAAGTAGACGCCGTTCTCGAAGGCGCGGGTCTGCATGGTCTCGCGCCAGCAGGCAACCGACGGTGCCGCGAAGGGAACCACGATCAGCTCCGCCCCGTTGACCGCCGCACAGCGCGCGGATTCAGGGAAGAACGTGTCGTAGCAAATGTTGATTCCGACCTGCCACCCGCCGATGCGGAACACGGGGAAGTGCGAGCCGTAGCGAAAATAGATCTTCTCCAGACTGCGCACCGCCGCCGGATGTGCCTTGCGGTAACGCCCGAGAATGTCGCCCGAGGGATCGATCACGATGGCGCTGTCGTAGCAGAGGCCAGCGGCTACGGATTCGAAGATGGTGGCGATGACGTGGATGCCGTGCTCGCTGGCCTTGGCGCGCATGGTCGAGATGGCGATGCCGTCCTCGCCCTCCGCCTCGTCGATGTGCGCGTAATCGCGGTACTGGAAGACGTAGGGGTGATTGAAGAACTCGGGCACGACCACGAGATCCGGTTTGTCCGCCGCGACCGCGCGGTCGATGTAGCCGGCGGCGCGGGCCACGTTCTCCCCGTGGTCGGGCGTGCTGTTCATCTGGATCAGGCAGAGTTTCATTGCCCCTTACTCCATGCTGTGCCGCGTGCAGGCGCCACACCAGACTAGCGGGATTCCCTGACCTCGGGGTAGGGGATCAATGTGGCAATACTGTGCCCAAGCGGTAGGCTGTGGGGGCCGCTGCCGCCGGGGCGGCCTGATCTTGAGCAACGACCGGGACAGATGCCATGAGCGAGACTGTGCTGACCACCGCCGTCGTCGGCAGCTATCCGCAGCCGGAGTGGCTGATTGACCGGGACAATCTGGTGAACCGGCTGCCACCCAGGGTGCGCGCGCACGAGATCTGGCGCATCCCGCCCGAGCATCTGGAAGAGGCGCAAGAGGCGGCGACGCTGGCCGCGATCCGGGATCAGGAGCGCGCAGGCGTGGACGTCATCAGCGACGGCGAGATCAGGCGCGAGAGCTACTCCAACCGGGTCGCAACCGCGCTCGGCGGCATCGACAAGGAGAAGATCGGCACGCACATGGACCGCACCGGGAACCCCGCGCCGGTCCCCCTCGTCTCAGGGCCGATCCGACGCGAGCGGCCCATCGAGGTGGAGGACGTCAAGTTCCTGCGCGCCAACACCGAGCGCATGATCAAGATCACGCTGCCCGGCCCCTTCACCATGACCCAGCAAGCGGAGAACGCCTACTACCCGGATGCCGAGAGCCTAGCCATGGACTACGCCGATGCGGTGAACGAGGAGATCAAGGACCTCTTCGCAGCCGGTGCCGACATCGTGCAGCTCGACGAGCCCTACGTGCAGGCCCGGCCCGAGGCCGCGCGTGGCTACGCGGTGAAGGCGATCAACCGGGCGCTGGAGGGCGTGGAGGGCAAGACCGCGCTGCACCTCTGCTTCGGCTACGCCGCCGTGATCAAGACGCAGAAGCCCTCCGGCTATTCCTTCCTGCCGGAGCTGGAGGCGGCGACAGTGGATCAAATCTCCATCGAGGCGGCCCAGCCGGGCCTCGACCCGGCGATCCTCGCCCATCTGCCGTCCAAGGAGATCCTCTACGGCGTGATCGACATGAACGATCCCGCCATCGAGCGGCCGGAGACCGTGGCGGCCCGGCTGCGCGAGGCGCTCGCGGTGGTGCCAGCGGATCGGTTGGTCGCCGCGCCCGACTGCGGCATGAAGTACCTGGCGCGGGATACCGCGTTCGGCAAGCTCAAGGCGATGGTCGAAGGCGCCGCCATCGTCCGCCGTGAAGTCGCGGGATAGGGTCACGCGTCCGCGCGTGCTCCGCCCTCTTCGCGGGTGGCGAGCGCGACCATCGCGTTGAGCAGCACGTCGCAGCCGGCGGCGATGTCGGACTGCGTTGCCGCCTCGATCTCGTTATGGCTGATGCCGTCTTCGCAGGGGATGAAGATCATGCCGGTGGGGGCCACGCGGGAGACGTAGACCGCATCGTGGCCGGCGCCTGAGGTAATCGGCTGGTTCGCATACCCGAGGGATTCCGCCGCGTTCTGCACGGCGCCGACGCAATCGGCGGCGAACTTTATCGGCGGCGAGTGCCAGATCTCCTCGAAGGTGATCTCCAGACTACGCTCGACGGCAAGCGCTTCCGCTTGGTGCTGGGCCTCGGCGGTCATCGCCGCGAGCGTGTCGGGGTCCGGGTGGCGCAGGTCCACCGAGAAGTAGACCGAGCCGGGGATCACGTTGCGCGAATTGGGACTCACCCGCATCACGCCGATGGTGGAGCGGGCGTCCGGCGCGTTGTCGAGCGCGAGCTGGTCGATTGCCGCGACCAGCTTTGCGGCGCCCACCATCGCGTCCTTGCGGCGCTCCATCGGTGTGGTGCCGGCGTGGGATTCCATGCCGGTCACGGTCACGTCGAACCAGCTGATGCCCTGAACCCCCTGCACGATGCCGATGGTCTTCTCCTCCGCTTCGAGGATCGGTCCCTGCTCGATGTGAGCTTCGAAGAAGGCGCCGACCTCGCGCCCGCCGCACTCCATCTCACCGGCGTAGCCGATGCGCTCAAGCTCCTCGCCGATGGTCTTGCCGTCGACATCGGCGCACGCGAGGCCTTCCTCCAGCGTGAACACACCGCCGAAGACGCCGGAGGCCACCATCGCCGGCGCGAAGCGCGAGCCCTCCTCGTTGGTCCAGGCTGAGACCTCGATGGGCGCGTCGGTCTCGTAGCCGAGGTCGTTGAGAGTGCGGATCACCTCGAGGCCCGCGAGCACGCCGTAGATGCCGTCGAACTTGCCGCCTGTGGGCTGGCTGTCGATGTGGCTGCCGGTCATTACTGGCGGGAGCGAGTCATTCTTGCCGGCGCGGCGAGCGAAGATGTTGCCCATCTTGTCGACGCTGACGGTGCAGCCGGCCTCCTCGCACCACTGGACGAAGAGATCGCGCGCCGCCTTGTCCACATCCGTGAGCGCGAGCCGACAGACGCCGCCCTTCTCGGTCGCGCCGATCTTCGCCATCTCCATCAGGCTTGCCCACAGGCGATCGCCATTCACCTTGAAGTTCCGCACCTTGCCGCTCCGTCGCTGTCGTCACCCGTTGGCTGTCTATGATAGAGCGCGCTCACGAGCGCAAGAGGAGGCAACGCCTGGGCTCATGGCTGACCCGACCCGACAGGATGTCCTGCCCGACGTACTGGGCCCTGGGCTCCGCATCGTCTTCTGCGGCTCGGCGGCGGGCGCGGTGTCTGCGCGTGTTGGCGCCTACTATGCCGGACCGGGCAACATGTTTTGGCCCACGCTCCACCGCGTGGGGCTGACGCCCCGTCTGCTGGCGCCAGCCGAGTTTCGCACGGTGATGGACTACGGCATCGGGCTCACCGACCTCTGCAAGACGGAATCGGGCGCGGACGCCGATCTCTCCCGGCAAGCGGACGATGCCGCCGCGCTCGCCGCGAAGATCGCGCAACATCGGCCCGCGGTCCTGGCCTTCAACGGCAAGCGGGCGGCGCGCGTCTTCCTGGGCGTCGAAACCCTCGACTATGGCGAGCAGACGCGACGCATCGGCGGGACCGCGATCCACGTGCTGCCGTCCACCTCCGGCGCTGCGCGGCGCTGGTGGGACGAGACGTTCTGGCGCAGAGTGGCGGACGCCGCGCGGGGGGCACGCAAGGCGTCAAGAGCATGAGGCGGCGCGCGATCGATAGGGCCGGGTGGGGGCGCACCGCGCTCTGCGCAGTCGTGGGCTTCGTCTACTTCCTGCCGGTGCTCTGGATCGTGCTGACCGCGTTCAAGAGCCCGCGCGACATTCTCACTTCAACGTTGGTCTTCACGCCGACCCCCGACAACTTCGCCAACATCTTCGCGCGCGTGCACTACGAGGGCGGCGCGCTGGTCGAGACCGGGTTCGAGCTCTACTTCGTCAACAGCATCCTGATCTCGGGCGCGAGCGTGGGGCTCGCGCTGATCCTCGGCACCGGCGCGGCCTACGGCTTCTCGCGTTGGCCCCTCAAGGGCAACGACACCTACCTGCTCGTCATCCTGACCACGCGGATGCTGCCGCCCATCGTCCTCATCATCCCACTCTTCGTGATCTTCCGCATGACCGGGCTGGCCGGCGGCTACCTCGGCATCATCCTGCTCTACACCGCGTTCAACCTGCCGTTCGCCATCTGGATGATGAAGAGCTTCTTCGACGACCTGCCGCGCGCGGTGGAGGACGCCGCGCGCACCGAAGGCAGCTCCGAATGGCGGGTCTTCTTCCGCGTCTGCCTGCCGCAGGTGAAGGCCGGCATCGCGGCGACCGCCACGCTCGGCCTGATCCTCACCTGGAACGAGTTCCTGATGGCGCTGCTGCTCACCGGGCCGGAGACGCGGACCGTGCCGGTCGGCATAGGGGGGAGCCTCGGCAGCGGCATCGGCGTGGACTGGGGCAGGCTGGCTGCGATCGAGACGCTGTTCCTGATCCCGGTGGTGGTGGTGACCTTCGTGCTGCAGAACCAGTTGCTCAGGGGCGTGACCTTCGGCACCATCACCCACGGGCGACGCGCAAGCTAACTCTCGGCGGGCGGGTCCCGCCGCGCGGCGAACAACCCGAAGAGCGCGTTGCCGGCCACCGAGGCCAGGATCACCACGGCACCGATGAAGACGAGCGTGCCCGGCACCTCGCCGAAGCCGAGCCATACCCAGATCGGCGCGAAAACCGCATCAATCAGCACGACGAAGATCAGGATCGGCGCGGGCAGGTAACGCGCGGCGTAGAAGTAGAGGGTGAGCGCAGACGCGAGCTGCACCAGGCCGAGCGCAGCCATGAACCCGACTTCCCGCGCCGTCGCGTCGAACGGCAGCGCCAGCGGCAGCGAGGCGAGGCCCGCGATCACTGCCGCGATCAGCACCGCCGGCTCCATCCGCCCGGTGCGGAAGCGCCGTGCGATCAGGGTTTGCAGCGCGATCGCGGCGGCGATCGAGAGCGCGAGAAGGTTGCCGATGATGCCGCCGCTGCCCACGTCGCTCCAGAACATGACGCCGACGCCGCAGAGGCTGCCCAGCAGCGCGAGCCAGGTCCTCAGCGCCACCGGCTCGCCCAGCACCGGCTTCGCCAGCAGGGCGACCATGACGGTGGACGTCGTCATGATCGCGATCACGTTGGCGACCAGCGTGTACTGCAACGACAGCACGTAGGCGATGATCCCCCAGGCGGTGGCGACGCCCACGGCGATCACCGGCCAGCCCGAGGCCCGAAGCACCGGCCAGACTCGCCCCCGCTCGGTCACGAAAAGGATCAGGAGCACGCCGAGCCCGGCGAAGAAGCAGCGGACCGTAATGATCTCCCACGGATCGACCGACACCGAGCGGACGAAGAAGCCGCCAGTGCTGAAGCAAAGGCCGGAAATGGCCGCGAGGCCGGCGCCGAACAGCAGACGGCGGCGGGCAGGGGTCATGGGCGGGCTCCCGTATCACCCGAACCATGCCGTTGCCGGGCGACGTGCGCCGGCATGGTAGCGCGTCGCGCAAAGCAGCGCTCGCAGGGCGGCGGATGACGCTTGCCGGCGGCTCTGGCATGGTGGGGCATGAGTGACGACCCGAGACTCCTGCTGCGCCGCCTGCTGGATGCGGCTCTCGCGAGCGCTCAGCCGGCCCAATGCGTGCCTCCGCACCTGCCTGAGCCGCCTGCCGGCCGCACCGTGGTCGTGGGGGCCGGCAAGGCGGCCGCGACCATGGCGCGGGCCGTGGAGGATCATTGGAAAGGCCCGCTGGAGGGCCTCGTCGTCACCCGCTACGGCCACCGCGTGCCGACAGAAAGGATCGAGGTGGTCGAGGCGGCCCACCCGGTGCCGGACGCCGGCGGGCGGGAGGCCGCGGCGCGCATCCTGTCCCTGGCGGAGGACTTGGGCGCGGACGACCTTGCACTGTGCCTGATTTCCGGTGGCGGCTCGGCGCTGCTCACCCTGCCGACGCCGGGGATCGAACTCGCCGACAAGCAGGCAGTGACCGGCGCGCTGCTGCGCTCGGGCGCCGCTATCGGCGAGATCAACTGCGTGCGCAAGCACCTCTCTGCCATCAAGGGCGGGCGCCTGGGCGCGGCGTGTCAACCGGCCCGGGTCGTGAGTCTCCTGATTTCCGACGTGCCGGGCGACGATCCCGCCGTGATTGGCTCGGGGCCGACCGTGCCCGACCCCACCACCTTCGGTGACGCCCTTGCCGTGCTGCAGAAGTACGAGATCGACGAGCCCGCCACCCTCATCCGGCATCTCGCGAGCGGCGCGGAGGAGACGCCGAAGGCGGGCGATCCCCGGCTCGCAGGCGCCGAAACTCGGATCGTGGCGACGCCGGCGATGGCGCTCGCCGCCGCCGCCGAGGCGGCGCGCGAGGCGGGCTACGAGCCCGTGATTCTGGGCGATGCGCTGGAGGGCGAGGCGCGCGCTCTTGCCCGCGACCACGCCGGGCTCGCCCGCGATGCCGCGCCCGGCACGGTGCTGCTCTCCGGCGGCGAGGCCACGGTGACCGTGACCGGCACGGGCCGCGGCGGCCCCAACGCCGAATACGCGCTGGCGCTGGCATTGGCACTCGATGGCGCGCCCGGCGTCTTCGCCACCGCCTGCGATACCGACGGGATCGACGGCACCGAGGACAATGCCGGCGCCCTGGTGACGCCCGACACGCTCGCCCGCGCCCGCCAGGCTGGGGAGGACGCGGCGGCGCGGCTCGCCGCCAACGACGCCTACGGCTTCTTCGCCCGGCTCGGCGACCTGGTGATGACCGGGCCGACGCTCACCAACGTGAACGACTTCCGCGCTATTCTCGTCAGCCGTTGACCGGCGGCGGCGGCGTGCCGATATAGAGGCGGGCACACCGCAGGGGCACGAGTCGTGCGACGCCACCGCAGCGCCAAGATCGTCGCGACCCTCGGGCCATCGAGCGCCGACGAGGCGACCGTCCGCGCGCTATTCGAGACCGGCGTGGACGTGTTCCGCCTCAACTTCAGCCACGCCAGCCACGCCGAGCATCGTACCCGCCACGCTCTCGTCCGCGCGGTCGAGGATGCGGTCGGCCGACCCATCGGCATCCTCGCGGACCTGCAAGGGCCGAAACTCAGAATCGGCACGTTCCAGGATGGCCAGATTGCGCTCGTCCAGGGCCAGCGCTTCACCCTCACTCTGAGCGATACGCAGGGGGACGAAACGCACGTGCCCGTGCCCCACCCCGAGATCTTCGCGGCGCTCGCGCCCGGCGCGGAGGTTTTGCTCGACGATGGCAAGGTGCGGCTCCGCGTCGCCGCGTGCGGGCCGGACCATGCCGAGACCGTGGTGGTGACGCCGGGCGTCCTCTCCGACCGCAAAGGCCTCAACTTGCCGGGCATGACGCTGCCCATCGAGGCGGTCACGCCCAAGGATCGGGAGGACCTCGCCTTCGCCCTCGGGCTTGGCGTCGACTGGGTGGCGCTCTCCTTCGTCCAGGGACCGGAGGACATCAAGATCGCCCGCCGTTTGGTGCCGGATGACGTGGCCATCGTCGCCAAGCTGGAAAAGCCCGCAGCGCTCGACTGCCTGGAGGAGATTATCGCGCTCTCCGACGCGATCATGGTGGCGCGCGGCGACCTCGGCGTGGAGCTCGCGCCGGAGGACGTGCCGGCCGTGCAGAAGCGCATCGTCCACGCGGCGCGGGCCGCCGGCAAGCCGGTGGTGGTCGCGACCCAGATGCTGGATTCGATGATGAACGCGCCGTCGCCCACCCGCGCCGAGGCCTCGGACGTCGCAACGGCGGTCTATGACGGGGCCGATGCGCTCATGCTCTCAGGCGAATCCGCCGCCGGGCGTTATCCGCGCGAGGCCGTGGCGATGATGAACCGCATCGTCGAGCGGGTGGAGCGGGACCCCTCCTTCAGGCGCTTCGTCCACTGGCAGCGCCAGGACCCCGAGGCGACGACCGCCGATGCCATTACCGCCGCCGCGCGCCAGGTGGCGGAGACCTTGGATGCCGCCGCCATCGTGACCTACACCACCTCGGGCTCGACCGCGCTCCGGGCCGCGCGCGAGCGCCCGCCGGTGCCGATCCTCGTGTTGACGCCAGACCGCGGCACCGCGCGCCGCCTCGCGCTCCTCTGGGGCGTCCACTGCGTCCACACCGACGATGCCACGGGCTTTACCGACATGGTGGAGAAGGCTTGCACGCAGGCGCTCGCCGCTGGCCACGCGGCGCCCGGCCAGCGCATCGTCATCACCGCCGGCGTCCCCTTCGGCACCCCCGGCACCACCAACGCGCTCAGGATCGCCCGCGTGCGCCCTGCGGAGTAGCCACCGGACCATGGTGCGGTGCACAGGGCGCGGCGGGCGCGCCACCATCGCGCCATGATGTGCAAGAGCAGGCAGGCTGCGGCCAGTGGAGGTAAAAACAGTGGGTGCCCTCTCGGCGAGCGGTTACCCTCTGGAATCCCACTTATCCCGATTAATCCCACTTAGTCCCACTTAATTTCACTGAATCCCGGCGAATCCCGTATAAGTTTCCTACCCGCCCATCTTGCACCGCAACGCGCGACGTCTCGCAGGGCGCGACCTTGGCGAGAAATGTGGGTCTTGCCTGGACGTACGCTTGACCCCTGTGGGCGGCGATTTCTATTCTGCCGGTCTATCCATGCCGCCGCCGGCGGGGCGGGCGGTGGCCCGCGCGAACCCAGAGGAGGGGAAGGAATGAACAAGCTGCTGTCAGCGGGCCTCGGTGCGCTCGCCATGCTCGCCGTGACGGCGCCGAGCGTGCACGCGCTGGACGACCCCTCGCACTACGTGTTCGTGCCCAATCGGGCCTCGGCGGACGTGGCGGTGATCGACACGCGCACCGACACGGTGGTCGCGCGTGTTCAGGTGGGCGAGGTGCCGCACCAGGTCGCGGTCGCCCCGGAGCTCGGCAAGATGGTCGTAACCAACACCGCCGACAACACGATCTCGGTGATCGACCTCGCGACGCTGGAGACGACGGCCACCATCCCGCTCGGCCATGAGCCCGAGCACATGGAGATCGACCCCTCGGGCGCGGTGCTCGCCGTCGGCAATATCGGCGAAGGCACGGTTTCGCTTGTTTCGCTCAGCGAAGAGCGCGAGCTTGCGCGCATTGACGGGCTGCACGAGCCCCACAACATGACCTTCGACCTCGCCGGCCAGCGCCTCTACGTGGGCAACCTCGGGGCGAGCTTCGTCAGCGTAATCGATGTGCCGCAGGCCGCGGTCGCGGGCGAGATCGCGGTCGGGCCAGACCGCGCGCTCGCACAACACGAGGATGACGACACCGCGTATCAGGGCATCATCAACGTCACCGCCACGCCCGACGGGCGCCTCGGCTTCGCGGCCTACGGCGAGGGCGACCGCATGGCCGTGATCGATCTCGACTCGGGCCAGACCCTCAAGGACCTAGCGTTGGGCGACACGCCCTGGCGCGCGTTCACCACCAGCGACGGCCGCTACATGATCGTCCCCAACAACGGTGACGAAACCGTCTCCGTGGTCTCGACCGAGACCCTCGACGAGGTCGCGCGGCTTCCCGGCGCGGCCGACATGACCGGCGTCAACACCGGCTGGTTCGATAGGTACGCCTACGTGATCAGCCGGGGCGACGACAAGGCGGTGATCATCGACCTCGAGACCATGCAGCCGGCCGGCGAGGTCGCGCTGCCCGGCACGCCCGAGACCGGCGTGGTGACGCCTGACGGCACCAAGCTCTACGTCGCATTGAGCGATGCCCATACGGTCGCCGTGATTGACGTAAAGGCGAAGGCCGTGGTCGCGACGATCGAGGGCGTGGGCGAAGAGCCCTGGGGCGCTCACATGGCTGGCGCAGTCAACTACTGCCACTAGGGACCACGACGACCGCTTCCCTTCGCATCGCCGCCGGCATCCTGGCGCTGGCGGCGCTGGGCGCTTCGGCCTTCGCTGAGGCGGCGTCGGTCGCGCCGCGCGATCGCCTGCTCGCTGCCATCGAGCGGCACGCGGTGCTGCCCGCAGTGCTCGGCACGGAAATCGAGCGGCGCTGCCCGCCGGCCGATACCCGCTGCGCCGCGCAGCTCATTGTCGAGCACATGCCGACGGCGCAGCTCGTGCAGGTCAGTCATCCCGATACGGATACGATCCGACGCGCCCACACGGTCCCTTCGGTCAGTGCGGTCGAGACGCGCAGCGGTGGGGCGCTCGTCGTGGTGCTCGACCGCTTCGGCCGTACCGCCGACCGCGAGATCGCCGACGTGGTTGCCGCCCACGCGCCCGCATCACCTGCGCGGCTGGTGCTCGATCTGCGCGGCAATGGGGGCGGCGATTTCGACCGGATGCGGCGGGTCGCGAGCCTCTTCACGGGACCGAGGGACCGCGCGATCCGCGTGCTCGGCAAGAACGGCTCGACCGAGGTGGCATTGCCCCAGCCGCTTCGTGCCATCGGCGCGTTCGAGATCGACGTGCTGATCGGCCCTGCCACGGCGAGCAGCGCGGAGGTACTGGCGGCACTGCTGCGGCGCCACGCCGGCGCCCGGCTCATTGGTGCGCCCACACTGGGCAAGGACTGGCTCACGCGGCTCGTCCCGGTGGATCATGACTGGCGCCTCGCGGTCCCTGCGGAGCGGATCGAAGTGCCGGGCGAGACGCTGGCGCAAGGCCTCGTGCCCGATATCGAGGCCGGACCTGATGAGCGGCAGGCTTACGAGTGAAAGGAGACGCACGATGATCCGGTTGAAAGCGCTCGTGGCCGCGCTCGGCGTTCTGGCCGTTCTCGGAACGACAGCACCGACGCAGGCACACGAGGAGAAGGCCGGCGACATCACGATCGTGCACCCCTGGTCGCGGCCGGCGGCACAGGGGCATAACGGCGTGATCTATCTCGGCATCAAAAACCAAGGCGCAGCCGACGATCGCCTGATCGCCGTGAGCACGCCGCTCGCCAAGAAGATCGAGCTACACCGGAGCACGGTGGAGGAAGGCGTCCACCGCATGGAGGCTGTGGAGAGCATCGTCGTGCCGGCGAGCGGCACGGTGGAACTCGCGCCCGGCGGTCTTCACATCATGCTGATCGGCCTCAAGTTCATGCTGATGGCGGAGGAAACCATCCCCGTCACCTTCACCTTCGAGCGCTCGGGCGCCATCACGACGGGTGTTTCTGTCGAGGCGCCGGGCGGCGGCGATGACCACGCCGGCCACGACGATCATGACGATCACTCAGGCCATGATCACGACCATTGAGGCTGCCCCCGCAAGAGGTTCAGCTTTCTGCGGAGCGATTTGTGATCCGGGCCGCAAGGCGGCCCGGACGGCGCGACCGCGCCGCCCGCCGAATGGCGGGTAGCCAAGCGAGCGGAGCGAGCGTCCGGCGAATGAGGGATTCGAAATGGCGCCCGGCTTGCGCCATGGCATGGCAGACGTTAGGTTACATGTAACCAATGGAATGACGATCCATGGCAAGCTTGCCGAACAGTACGCAGGCAACGAACGAGAAGGTTCGCCGACATCGGGCTCGCCTGCGTGAGCAGGGGCTTCGCCCTCTCCAAGTCTGGGTGCCCGACACCCGGACACAGGGATTTGCGGAAGAGGCGCGCAGACAGTCGCTGGCCGTCGCTGCCAGCGCGCATGCCGAGGCCGACCAGAGGTTTGTCGACGCAATCAGCGAGATCGATATCGCGTGAAGAGGGGCGAGTTGTGGGTCGCTGCGGGGGGCGGCGACTATACGGGCAAGCCGAGACCCGTCGTAATCGTTCAGGACGACCGCTTCGAGCATTCCAACTCGGTAACGGTCTGTGCACTGACCAGTGACCCGACCGATGCGCCGCTCTTTCGCGTCGCGCTCTCCCCGAGCCCCGAGAACGGCCTGTTCGAGACCTGCCGGGTCATGGTCGACAAGATCACCACGGTACGCCGGGAGCGTCTGAGTCGACGGATTGGCACCCTCTCCGCAAAGGACATGCGAGAGATCGATCGGGCAATTCTCGTCTTTCTGGGCATTGCTTGATGGAACTTGAGGCCCGCGGGTCGGCAATACGCCCCGGCGCGTTTGCTTGACAGCCTTGCGGCGGGTGCTAGGGTCGGCGGCCTTGGAGAGGGGCAGGGAGCGGCACGATTGGCGCGCCGCACGATCTCCAATGAGGCCCCGACACACGGCGAGGCCGTGGCGAAAAAGCTCTACGTCAAGACCTTCGGCTGCCAGATGAACGTCTACGATTCCGCCCGCATGGCGGATGTCCTGGCGCCGTTCGGCTATCGCTCGACAACGGAGATCGAGGAAGCCGACTTGGTCGTCCTCAACACCTGCCACATCCGTGAGAAGGCGGCGGAGAAGGTCTACTCCGAGCTCGGCCGGCTGCGCGGCTTGAAGCAGGCGCGCGAACGACGTGGCGGCGAAATGCTGCTCGCCGTCGCCGGCTGTGTCGCCCAGGCGGAAGGTGAGGAGGTCGCCGCCCGCGCACCCTACGTCGACATCGTCGTCGGCCCCCAGGCGTATCATCGCCTGCCGGACATGGTGGCGCGCGCCCGGCGCGAGCGCCGCGCCGCGGTCGATACCTCCATGCCGGCGGACTCTCGCTTCGATCACTTGCCGGAGGAGCTGGCCGGCCGGCAGCCGGGGCGGGGCGTCTCGTCCTTCCTCACGGTTCAGGAAGGCTGCGACCGCTTCTGCACCTTCTGCGTCGTGCCCTACACCCGGGGCGCCGAGGAGTCGCGCCCCGCCGCAGATGTCGAGGCCGAGGCACGCCGCCTCGTCGCCGCCGGCGCCCGCGAGATTGTGCTGCTGGGCCAGAACGTCAACGCCTACCACGGTGCCGACGACGCGGGTGAGACCAACTTGGCGGGGCTGATCGGCCGCCTGGCCGCCATCGATGGGTTGGAGCGGCTGCGCTACACCACCTCGCATCCGCGCGACATGACGCCGGCGCTGATCGAGGCGCACGGCAGTGAGCCGAAGCTGATGCCCTTCCTGCACCTCCCCGTGCAGTCGGGCTCCGACCGCATTTTAGCCGCCATGAACCGGGGTCATAGCGCCGAGCGCTACCTGCAACTGCTGGCCGCGCTTCGCGCCACTCAGCCAGAGATCGCGCTTTCCAGCGACTTCATCGTGGGCTTTCCCGGCGAGACCGAAGCGGATTTCGAAGAAACGATGGCGCTCGTGCGCGAGGTCGAGTACGCGCAGGCCTTCTTCTTCAAGTACAGCCCGCGCCCCGGCACGCCTGCGGCCGAGCGCGACGACCGTGTGCCGGGCGAGGTCGCGGCCGAGCGTCTGAGCAGGCTCCAGCGCTTGCTCGACGAGCAGAAGCGGCGCTTCAACGCGAGCATGGTCGGGCGGACGCTCCCGGTGCTCTTCGAGAGGCGCGGCCGCCACCCTGCTCAGGTCGCAGGCCGCACGCCCCACATGCAGTGGCTCCATGTGGAGGGCGACGACGCGTTGATCGGCACCGTAGCCGAAGCGATTGTGACCCACGCCTCAGCCAACGGCCTCGCCGGTGAGCTGATTGGCGGCATGGGCGCTGACGCCCGAGGCTGTCATCGCGCTGCCGGCCTTGACGTTGCAGGAGGCGTTCCCGCGTGAGCCGCGCTGCATCCGGGGCGCCGGGCGAGGTCGGCGCGCAGATTCGCTTCGACGACAATACGTTGCTGCCGCTGCTCTTCGGCGACCACGACCGCCATCTGGTGCGGATCGAGCATGCGCTGGGCGTGGTGCTGCGCTCCCGCGGCAACGAGGTCGCGATCAGCGGCCCGCCATCCTCGGTGGCTGCAACCGAGGCGGTTCTGCGCACGCTCTACGACAAGCTGAAGCAGGGGCTGCCGATGGGTGGTGGCGAGGTCGAAGGCGCGATCCGCATGGCAATGGGGCCGGGGAGCGGAGGCGCCGTCGGCACAGTGGGCGGACGGGCCGAGCCTGAGCCCGCGCTCACGCTCCGCACCCGCAAGCGTCCGGTCAGCCCTCGCTCGCCGCGCCAGGCCGATTACGTGCGCGCCATGCAGAACAACGATCTGGTGTTCGGGCTCGGACCCGCCGGTACTGGCAAGACCTACCTCGCCGTGGCGATGGCGGTCTCCCTCTATCTCGCGGGCCGCGTCGAGCGCATCGTACTCTCGCGGCCGGCGGTCGAGGCCGGCGAGCGTCTCGGCTTCCTGCCCGGCGATTTGAAGGAGAAGGTCGACCCCTATCTGCGCCCACTCTACGACGCGCTCTACGACATGCTGCCGGCGGACCTGGTGTCGCGGCGCATCGACTCAGCAGAAATCGAGATCGCGCCTCTCGCCTTCATGCGCGGGCGCACGCTCTCCCAGTCGTTCATCATCCTGGACGAAGCGCAGAACACGACGCCGCTGCAGATGAAGATGTTCCTTACCCGGCTGGGCGAGGGCTCCCGCATGGTGGTCACCGGCGACCTCACTCAGGTTGACCTCCCGGCCGGCGCGCAATCGGGCCTGCGCCATGCCGTCGCGACCCTGGAAGGGATGGACGAGGTCGCCTTCGTCCGCTTCAGCACCGCCGACGTCATGCGTCACTCGCTCGTGACGCGTATCCTCGAGGCCTACGACGCCGAAACCCCCGGTAATGACCGAGATCGAGATCAGCCTCCGCGATTCGGCGTGGTCGACCGCTCTTCCTGACGCCGCTGTCGTGGTCCGGCGTGCGGCCGCCGCGGCCTTGGAGACCACGCCCCAACTCTCCGGTCAGGTCGAGCTCGGCGTCGTGCTGGCGGACGATGCCTTCGTGCGAACGCTGAACAGGGGCTACCGCGGGCAGGACCGCGCCACGGACGTGCTTTCTTTCCCCGTCCACGAGCCGCCGCGCCTCGACCCGCCGCCGGGGCAGATGCCGCTCATGCTGGGCGACGTGGTGCTCGCCCGCGAGACCGTGCAGCGCGACAGCGCGTCGGCCGGCGTTGGCCTCGCCGACCGGGTGAGTCATCTGGTGGTCCACGGCGTGCTCCACCTGCTCGGCCACGACCACGATGAGCCGGTTGCCGAGCGCCGCATGCGCGCCCTGGAATCCAAAACGCTTTTGGCACTTGGCTTATGCGATCCCTACGTTAACCTGTGAGGATCCGAGTTGCCCCGCGGTCACGGGCCGCGGAGCGGAACGATGAGCGAAGACGACAAACCTCCATCTAGCAGCGACAGTGTAGGCGGCGACCGAAGCGGGCGGGTCCGCGCGTCGGTCGTTGGGCTGATCGGCAATTGGCTGCGCAAGGGGCTCGGCCGCGGCAACGGCGTCTCCTGGCGCGAGTCCCTCGGCGAGATCCTCGCGGAGGAGGAGATCGCCGAGCAGATCAGCCCGCACGAGCGCGACCTGCTGCTCAACCTGCTCCGCTTCGGCAGCCTGACCGCCGAGGACGCGATGGTGCCCCGCAACGACATCACGGCGGTCGAGATCACGGCGCCGCTGGACGAGGTCGTCGCCATCATCAAGGAGGAGGGCCATTCGAGGATGCCGCTCTACCGCGGCAATCTCGACGAGATCGTCGGCATGATTCACATCCGCGATGTCATGGGCCATTGGGGCGGAGACGGCTCCTTCGACCTGGAGGCGATCCGGCGCGAAATTCTGTACGTGCCCGAATCCATGCCGATCCCCGCCCTGCTCAAGGAGATGCGCGAGACCCGGTTGCACATGGCGGTGATCGTCGACGAATACGGCGGCACCCACGGCCTAGTCACCATCGAAGATGTGGTGGAGGAGATCGTCGGTGAGATCGAGGACGAGCACGACGAGATCGAGGCCCCGGCCCTGATCCGCCTGGACGATGGCGCCATGGAGGCCGACGCACGCGTTCGCGTCGACGAGCTGGAGCGTCATCTGGCGGTCCCGCTGCTCGACGGCGACGAGGAGGACGCGGTCGATACCCTCGGCGGGCTCGTGTTCTCGCTCGCCGAGCGCGTGCCGCGTGTGGGCGAGCGAATCTGCCATCCGGTCGGATTCACGTTTGAAGTGCTGGAGGCCGACCCGCGACGGATCAAGAGGCTGCGCGTCAGTCGCACCGAGTCACACCCGGCACACGGTCGCCTGTGAGCGGCTTCGGCCGCTCCGCTGCTGCGCGGCTCGCAGCGCTCGCGGACACGCTCGGCGCCGCGTCCGGCTGGCGCCGCTCGGGGATTGCCGCCGGCCTCGGCGCCCTCTCGGCGACCGCACTGCCGCCGGGGCACGCACTCCCCCTGCTGCTGGTCTCGTTCACGGGCCTGGTCTGGTTGATCCACGCCAGCCGCTCCCCGTGGCGGGCTGCCGTCGCGGGCTGGTGGTTCGGCTTCGCTCACTTTCTCTTCAGTATCTACTGGATCGGCGCCGCCATGCTGACCGATCCATCCCGCTTCGGCTGGATGGTGGCGCCGGCGGTGATCGGGCTCTCTGCGGGTTTCGCGCTCTTCCCTGCGCTGGCAGCCTTCGCGGCGCGGCTTCCCGCCCTGCCGCTCACAGGCCGCGTACTCGCCCTCGCCGTCACCTGGACCGCCGCGGAGTGGCTGCGTGGCAACATCCTCACCGGCTTTCCCATGAACCTGATGGGCACGGTCTGGATGCCATCCGTGGGCATGATCCAGTCCGTGGCGGCGGTCGGGGTCTACGGGCTGAGCTTCGTGACCGTGCTCGCTGCGGCGGCACCGGCGGCCCTGGCGACACCGCATGTGGACGAGCGCCGCGGCCGCCGGCCCTGGCTGTTGCCCGCCGTTGCGTTCGGACTGCTGGCGGCAATCTGGGTCGGTGGGCAGACGCGCCTCGCGCTGGCACCCGATCTGGCGCCGACCGAGGTGAACCTCCGCCTGGTTCAGGCCAACATCGATCAATCACGGAAGTGGGAGGACGGCGCGCGCGAGGCGGGGCTCGCGCACCACGTCGTGCTCTCGCACGAGCCGGGACTCGACGAGACGGACGTCGTGATCTGGCCGGAGACGGCCGTGCCCTTCTTCATGGACGAGAGCGCGACGATCCAGGCATTCGTCTCGCGGGCCGCGCCCCCCGGCGGCTATGTGATTACCGGCGCACCCCGGCGCACCCGTTCGGCCGGGCGCACGATCGCCGTCTGGAACAGCCTGCATGCGCTAGGCCCGGCGGAAGCCATCACAGCCTCCTACGACAAGCACCATCTGGTGCCGTTCGGCGAATACATGCCGCTGCGCGGGATCATCAATCTGCGGGCGATTGCGGCGGCTGGAATGGTCGACAGCTCCCCCGGACCGGGGCCGCGCACGCTCAGGTTACCGGGCGTGCCGCCCTTCAGCCCGCTGATCTGCTACGAGGCGATCTTCCCCGGCGAGGTGGTGGCCGACGATCTATCGCCGGCAGAGCGGCCGCAATGGCTGCTCAATGTCACCAACGACGCCTGGTTCGGGCATACCGCCGGGCCCTATCAGCATTTTCAGGCGGCGCGCCTCCGGGCCGTGGAAGAGGGCATGCCGCTGGTGCGAGCGGCGAACACCGGTATCTCCGCCGTCGTCGATTCCTACGGCCGCGTGGTGGGCTGGCTGGGGCTGGGGGAGATCGGTGTGCTCGACGTGCCGCTGCCGCCCGCGCTCGCGGCGTCCACGCCGATGGCCCGGCTCGGAGATTGGATTCTCGCAATTCTTCTGCTTCTTGCCTCGGCTACGACGCTTGCCGTCGGCGTCCGGCACTGGCGGGATGCCAAACGGTCCGGTCAGGGCGAATAAGACCAGGGTGGCATTCCCCCGCTGATCACGGTCGCCAGGATCAACGCGAAGGCGGCGGCGGCGAAGGAATCGCCCCGGTCCAGAATGCCACCGTGGCCGGGGATCAGACGGCCCGAATCATCCGCGCCGACGCGTCGCTTGAGGGCAGATTCAGCGAGGTCGCCCATTTGCCCCACGATCGAGCCGAGCACGCCGGCCACCGCCAGCACGGCGAGGGTCGGGCGTTCCGCCACCCAGCCTGCGAGCGGCATCAGCCAGCCGAGCAGGATGCTGGCGGCCAGCGCCGCCGCCACACCACCGGCGGCGCCGGCCCAGGTCTTGGCCGGGCTGATGCGGGGTGCGAGACGCGGGCCGCCGATCGTTCGCCCGGCGAGATACGCGCCGGTGTCGCTCGCCCAGACCACGGCGAGCAGCCAGAAGACTGTCGCTCGGCCCGCCGCGTCGTCTCCGCGCAGCGTGAGCGTGGCGACGACGAGCAGGAGGATGATCCCGGCGCCCGCCAGGCCTGCCACGCGCACCCGCAGCCCGCCGCGTTCTGCGCCCGCGACGACGAGAGCGGCTCCCGCAGCGGCGCCGGCGGCGGCAACCGTTCCGATCACCTCGAAGAGTGCGCAGACCGCAGCCAGCCCTGCGATGCCGACCGCCGCGGCGACATCGACTGCCGGCCGGCCGAGAAGCCTGCGCCATTCGAGCCAGGCGAGCACGCCAGCCGCTCCCACTGCTGCGATGAAGACGGGGCCGCCCAGGTAGGCCGTGCCGAGCGCGACGGGCACGAGCACCGCAGCCGACGCTGCGCGCAGGCCAAGGCCGCCAGCGCTGCTTCCCACTTGCGGGTCCGTCATGCCCGATTCTGCCACATCAATGCCACATTCGACGGCCATATCGTCTCTTGGGCGACGGTGAAGCGCTTCGTCCCTCCCGCTGTCTCCCAAACGACTGGTCGGTCCTCCAGCTGGGGCGGTCCTCGCGACCGCCCCAGTTTTTCGTCGGCACGGGCAGCCCATGCGTCTTGCACCGACGCCCGGCCGAGGCCCGCAGGCACCGTTCCGGCTATGCGTATGATGGGATAGCATGGCGCCCCTTTGCCGACCACGGGACATCGCCATGCCGATCACGCCGATCCACCATATCCCCCTCAAGCCGGAATACCGCAGCCCCTTCAGCGCGGCCTTCGCGGTCGAGGACGCGCGGTTGTTGCTCTTCTCCGGGTGCGGGCCCATTCCGATCTACCACGCGCACCCGCACGACCCGGTGGCAGAGGCCGAGTGGCTGGCAGGCGGCATGCGCGAGCAGACCGAAAAGACCTTCGCCAACATCGGCACCATTCTGGAGGCAGCGGGGGCCGACTTCTCCCAGATCGTCAAGCTCAACATCTACCTCACCGACATGTCGGGGCAGAACGTCGTGAACGAGATCTCGGCCCGTCACTTCGACCCGGCGAACCCGCCGCCGCGCACCCTCGTCGGCGTGACCGAGCTTGCCCATCCCGGAATGCTGATCGAGATCGAGGGCATGGTGGCGACGCCTCTCGGCGACTGAGCGGCCTTCCGGCCGTTTGATCGGGTCTGCGGGCGGCGGCACAATAAGCGACAAGAAGAACGGGCAACGGCGGAAATCGCGCACCGCCCGGCGGGCGGACGGAGAACGGGAGGCGGTCATGCATAACGGAGAAATCAGGGTGCTCGTGGTAGGCGTCGGCAACATGGGCCTCAGCCACGCGCTCGCATACGACAAGATCGATGGCTTCGAGCTCGTCGGGCTTTGCAGCCGAAGCATCCGCGGGCGCAACGATCTGCCGGCCGAGCTGGCGTCGCTGCCGCGCTACGAGAATGTCGACGAGGCGCTCGCCGAATCCCGGCCCGATGCAGTCTCGATCAACACGTATCCCAACACCCACGAGGAGTTCTGCCTCAAGGCGTTCGATGCGGGCTGCCATGTCTTCGTTGAGAAGCCGCTGGCCACGACCGTGGAGGGTGCCCAGAGGGTGGTGGACAAGGCGCGCGCCACCGACAAGAAGCTGGTCATCGGCTACATCCTGCGGGTTCACCCAGCCTGGACGGAGTTCATCGCGCGTGCGCGGACCCTCGGCAAGCCGCTGGTCATGCGCATGAACCTCAATCAGCAGAGCCGGGGGCCGGCCTGGAACTGGCATCGAAATCTGATGGAGTCGCTGACGCCGATCGTCGATTGCGGGGTCCACTACGTCGATGTCATGTGCCAGATGACCGGCGCCCAGCCGGTACGCGTGCACGGCATCGGCGCGCAGCTTACCGACCAGACCAAGGTGCAGAACTACGGCCACCTCCACGTCGAGTTCGACGACGGCTCGGTGGGCTGGTACGAGGCCGGCTGGGGCCCGATGATGAGCGAGGTCGCGTTCTTCGTGAAGGACGTGATCGGGCCCAAGGGCTGCGTCAGCATCGTCATGCCGCAGGAAGGGCAGGATCACGCGGCCTCGGACGATATCGACTCGCACACCAAGACCAACGCACTGCTCTGCCATTCGAGCGAGATCGACGAGGCCAACAACTTCGTGCGTGAGGACGAGTGGGTCGATATGGCCGACGAGCCGACCCACCAGGAGCTGTGCGAGCGCGAGCAGGAATTCCTGCTCAAGGCGATCCGCGAGGACGTCGATCTTTCCGAGCATATGGACAGCGCGGTCAACAGCCTGCGCATCGTCATCGCCGCCGACGAGAGCATCAAGCGGCGGGAGGCCGTTCATCTCGCCTGACAAGCGTATCGTTGCGAGCAGGCAATTAGTGGGAGGCCTTGAGAGGCCAAGGGGAGGCACATCATGGCATCGGCAGATCTCGAGCTTTGTTATCTGACGGCGAGCGAGGCGCTGGAGCGCTTCAAGGCGCGCACGCTCTCGCCTGTGGAGCTGCTGGACGCGCAGATCGCGCGCACGCAGGCGGTCAATCCCAAGCTCAACGCCATCACCTACGACTACTTCGACCGGGCGCGCGAGCAGGCGCAGAAGGCCGAGGCGAAGTACGCGAAGACCGATGGCCGGCTCCGCGCGCTCGAAGGTGTGACGGTGGGAATCAAGGACTTCCACCCGGTCAAGGGCGAGATTACGACCATGGGCTCGAAGATTTTCGAGGATTTTCGGCCCGACTACTCGGCTGCGACGGTGGACCGGCTGCTGCGCGCCGGCTCCATCATGCATTTGCGCACCACGACGCCCGAGTTCGCCTATTCCGGCAACACCCACAGCCCGCTCTGGGGTATCACGCGCAATCCGTGGAACCTCGACTACACCCCCGGCGGCTCCTCTGGCGGTGCGGGCGCGGCGGTCGCCGGCGGCATGACCACGCTGGCCGACGGGACGGACGGCGGCGGCTCGATCCGCATTCCATCATCCGCCTGCGGTATCTTCGGCTACAAGCCGCCCTTCGGCCGCAACCCGCTGGACCGCGACCATCCGCTGGAGACGATCCTTCATTACGGCCCCATGGTCCGCAGCGTCGCCGACGCCGCGCTGATGCAGAACGTCATGTCCGGCCCCCATCCGGACGACATCTGCAGCCTGCCGAACAAGATACGGCTGCCAACCACCTACGACGACATCCGCGGCTGGAAGGTCGCCTTCTCCATGAACCTCGGCTACTTCGAGGTCGACCCGGAGGTGCAGGCGAACATGCGGCACGCGGCGGACATCCTGCGCGGCCTCGGCTGCGAAGTGGACGAAGTCGACGTCGGCTTCAACTGGGGCGTCCAGGATTGCTGGATGACCTGGTGGGAGGGTCTGTTTGCCGGGATCGCCGGCCACCTGCTGCCCCGCTGGCAGTACGAGATGGACCCCTTCGTGGTCAGGCTGCTGGAGAAGGGCATGACCCACAGCGCCGCGCGCCTCTACCAGTGCCAGGTGTTCCGCGGCTGGATGTGGGAGCAGCTGCAGCCGATCCTCAAGCGCTACAACTTCCTGATCTGCCCGACGCTGGCCGTGCCATCGGTCAAGGCCGAGCAGAACGACGCGGATCCCAATTTCCAGATCAACGGGGTGCGTGTGATGGCCTATGTCGGCTGGATCTGCACCAACCCCTTCAACCTGCTGAGCCAGTGCCCGGTGATGAGCGTGCCGACCGGCTTCTCCTCATTCGGGGTGCCGACCGGCATGCAGGTCGTGGGCCGGCCCTACGACGATCACTCCGTGTTCCGCGCGGCCGCCGCCTTCGAGGGCGCGACCCAGCCTTGGCAGAGCACGCGGCCCACCATCTAGGGGGCGCGCAGTACGGCCAAAGGTGGCGGGAAGGATCGTGTACCGCGCCTAAGCGACGGAGCCGCATAGCCGAGGACGAAGTGCGGCGGTACTGCGGCGTGAGGTGAATCTTGGCATCGGCGGACCTGGAGCTTTGCTATCTCTCGGCGAGCGAGGCGCTGGAGCGCTTCAGGGCGCGCACGCTCTCGCCCGTCGAGCTGCTGGACGCGCAGGTCGCGCGCACGCAGGCGGTCAACCCCAAGCTCAACGCCATCACCTACGACTACTTCGACCGGGCACGCGAGCAGGCGAAGAAGGCTGAGGCGAAGTACGGGAAGACCGACGGCCGGCTGCGCGCGCTGGAAGGCGTGCCAGTCGCGATCAAGGACTTCCACGCGGTCAAGGGCGAGATCACCACCCTCGGCTCGAAGATCTTCGAGGATTTCAGGCCGGACTACACCGCGCCCACGGTGGACCGGCTGTTGCGTGCGGGCGCCATCATGCACATGCGCTCCACATCGCCGGAGTTCGCCCACTCCGGCGCCACCCACAGCCCGCTCTGGGGAGTCACCCGCAACCCGTGGAACCTGGAGTACACCCCAGGCGGCTCCTCCGGCGGCGCAGGCGCCGTGGTCGCTGCCGGCATGGCGACGCTTGCCGACGGGACCGATGGCGGCGGCTCCATCCGCATCCCGGCCTCGGCTTGCGGTCTCTTCGGCTACAAGCCTCCCTTCGGCCGCAATCCGCTGGACCGCGACCATCCCTTCGAGACCATCCTGCACTACGGCCCGATCGTCCGCACCGTGGCCGATGCCGCGCTGATGCAGAACGTCATGTCCGGCCAACACCCGGAGGATCACCGCTCCCTGCCGGGCAGGGTCCGGCTGCCGACCAGCTACGAAGGAATCCGCGGCTTCAAGGTCGCCCTCAGCATGGATCTCGGCTACCTCCAGGTCGACCCGGAGGTGGAGGAGGCGACGCGGCGCGCGGCGGCGATATTCCGCGAGCTCGGCTGCGAGGTGGAGGAGGTCGAGCTCGGCTGGGACTACGGCGCCCTCGACATCTGCGTGACCTGGTGGGAGGGCATCTTCGCAGGCCTCGTCGGCCAATACCTGCCCCGCTGGCAATACGAGATGGACCCCTTCGTCGTGACGCTGGTGGAGCGGGGCCTCAGGCTCAGCGCCGCCCGCCTCTATCAGTGTTACGAGGCGCGCGGCCGGATGTGGCAACAGCTGCGGCCGATCCTCAAGTCCCACAACATCCTGATTTGCCCGACGAATACGGTGCCGGCGGTCAAGGCCGACCATGACAATGCGAACCCGGATTTTCGAATCAACGGGGTGCCGGTCATGGCTTACGGCGGCTGGATCGCGACCTACGGCTTCAATCAGGTGAGCCAGTGCCCGGTGATGAGCGTGCCGACCGGGTTCTCCGCCAGCGGCGTGCCGATCGGGATGCAGATCGTGGGCCGGCCCTACGACGACCTCTCCGTATTCCGCGCGTCTGCCGCCTTCGAGGCCGCGACCCGGCCATGGCAGAGCAAGCGGCCCGCGATCGAGTAATAGGGCACCGCAGGACGCGCCGAGGAGGAGTGACGATGAAGCTTTACAGTTGGGGGGCTGCGCCCAATCCGCGCCGGGTGTTGATCTACATGGCCGAGAAGGGCATCGAGATTCCGGTGGTGGAGGCCGGGGACGGCGCGCATCTCACCGACGATTATCTCGCCCGCTACGACGGGCGCATCGTGCCGATGCTGGAACTCGACGACGGCACGCAGATCGGCGAGGCGATGGCGATCTGCCGCTATCTGGAGGAGGCGTATCCGGCCCCGCCGCTCTTTGGCGTGAACCGGCGGGACCGCGCGATGGTGGACATGTGGGAGCGCCGCGCCGAGACCGAAGGCGGCAACGGCGTGGCGGAGGTGTTCCGTAACTCCACGCCTGCCTTCGCCGGCCGTGGCCTGCCGAGCTTCGCGGAGCCGATCGAGCAGATCCCCGACCTGGTGGAGCGCGGCAAGAAGCGACTGGCCCGCTTCTACGGCCGCATCGAACGTCAGCTTGCGGACAACCGCTTCATCGCGGGTTCTCGTTTCAGCGTCGCCGACATCACCGCGCTTTGCGTCGTCGACTTCGCGACCAAGGGCGCCAAGGTGGGGTTGCCGGAGGACCACACCAATGCCTGGCGCTGGCACGCCGAGGTCTCCGCCCGCCCGAGCATCGCGGGCTGACCCGGTGTCGGCGCCTTGCGTGCTGATTCTGAGCCGGGCAAGTGAGTTGCCGCGCATCGGGGCACTCTCTAGACTCGGGCCATGGGCGAGGACGGCAACAAGGACGGCGAGGCGCAAACCTTCGAGAGCGCGATGCGCGAGCTCGAAGGGATCGTGCACGAGCTTGAGGCCGGCGAAACCGGTCTCGAAGCGGCCATTGCGGCCTATGAGCGCGGCGTCAAGCTGAAGACGTTCTGCGAGGAGAAGCTCAGGCAGGCCGAGCTCCGCGTCGAGAAGATCGACAATGATGCCGCCGGCGCCGCCCGCACGGAGCCGTTCGAGACCGGCTGAGGGCGCCGGGTGAGGTCGCTGGAGGATGCGCTCCGCGAGTCCGCGGAGGCCGTGGACGAAGCCCTCGAATCGCTGGTTCCCGCGCCCGACGGCGCCGACGGGCGCCTCTTAGAGGCGATGCGCTACTCCCTCTTCGCCGGCGGCAAGCGGCTCAGGCCCTTTCTGGTGCTCTCGGGCGCCGACCTCTTCGAGGTACCGCGCGCCTGGTCCGTCAACACCGCCGCCGCCATCGAGATGGTGCACACGTATTCCCTGGTCCATGACGACCTGCCCGCGATGGACGACGACGACCTGCGCCGCGGCAAGCCGACCTGCCATATCGCCTTCGACGAGGCGACCGCGATCCTGGTGGGCGATTCCCTGCTCACCCTCGCCTTCGAGGCGGTGACGACGCCGGCCGGGCATCCCGACGCCGCCGTGCGTGCGGAGATCGCCTGCGCGCTGGCGCAGGCGGCCGGCGCGGACGGCATGGCCGGCGGCCAGGCGATCGACCTCGCGGCGGAGAGCCGGGATCTCACTCTCGAAGAGGTAATACAGCTGCAACGGCTCAAGACCGGCGCGTTGTTCGGCTTCTCCTGCGAAGCCGGCCCCATCCTCGCGGGCGAGGACGGGGCGGCCCGCGGGGCACTCCGCGACTATGCTGCCTGCATCGGGCTCGCGTTCCAGATCGCCGACGATCTGCTCGACTACGAGGGTACGGAGGCGGACCTCGGCAAGGCCGTCGGCAAGGATGCCGCCGCCGGCAAGGCGACCTTCGTGGGCCTACTCGGTGCGGATGAGGCGCGCCGGCGGGCCGAGGCGCTGGTGGATGACGCCATCGCGGCGCTCAGCGCCTTCGACGAGAAGGCTGCGCCGCTCCGCGCCGTCGCACGCTACATCGTGGAGCGGCGCCACTGAGCCGCCAGTCGCGGGGCAAGGAGCGGCTCGACACCCTGCTGGTCGCCCGCGGCCTCGCCGAGACCAGGGCCAAGGCGCAGGCGCTGCTGCTGGCGGGCCGGGTGTACGCCGGCGAGCGCCGGCTCGAGAAGCCGGGCACCCAGGTCGACCACGACCTCCCGCTCACGGTCAGGGGCGCCGACCACCCCTGGGTCTCGCGCGGCGGCATCAAGCTGGATCACGCGCTCACCCATTTCGAGATCGACCCGAGCGGGCTCACCGCGCTGGATATCGGCGCTTCCACCGGGGGTTTCACCGATGTGCTGTGCCAGCGCGGGGCGCGGCAGGTTTACGCGGTCGATGTCGGTTACGGCCAGCTTGACGCGCGCCTGCGGGGCAATGGCCGCGTCACGGTGTTGGAGCGGACCAACGCGCGCTACCTTTCACGGGCTGAGGTGCCCGAGCCCATCGACCTCATCGTCTGCGACGCGAGCTTCATCGGCCTGCGCACGATTCTGCCGGCGCCGCTTGGACTCGCCGGTCCCGGCGCACGCCTCGTAGCCCTGATCAAGCCGCAGTTCGAGGCCGGGCGCGGGCGCGTCGGCAAGGGCGGCATCATCCGCGACCCCACCGTTCACGCGGAAGTCTGCGAGACGATCCGCGACTGGCTCGCGGCAGAGGGTTGGCCGGTGATCGGCCTTATGGAAAGCCCGATCAAGGGCCGCGACGGCAATACCGAATTCCTGATCGCGGCGCTCCTTAGAGCGTCTCGCGCGGAAACGCTCTAAGGATTTGTCGCTCACGGCAGCCGGCCTTCGGCCGGCGCCTCCGCGAGGGCGCCGCATAAGCGGCGGGCCGCGGTCGCGGCCTGTCGCGAGGCCGTCAGGGACGGCCTCGCTCTCAGAATTGGTGGGTCAGTCGAGGGGAAGCAATTCGACGATCTCGCGTCTGAAGGGAACTTCGTCGTCCTTCGTTTCCGGCCCGTCCAACTCCTCCGCATAGCGGCGCCCCGCGTAGACCGCGTGAGCGATGGTCGCCGGCGCGAGCGCGTCACCGATGGCGGTGACGCTTTCGATTCCGGCGTCCTTCCAGTCCTCGGCGCGCGCCGCAAGCTCACGCGCGAGGCGGTCTTCCGGTTCGCGCGACGTGACTAGGACCACGGCGTCCGCCGCGATCTCCTCCGTGCGGCCAGTGGAGACGCAGGAGACGGTGACCGAACCCTCCGAGACGGCGTCGAGGTTGGTGAAGCTGCGGATCGTCACGCCCTTCTCCAGGAGCCGCGTCTGGATGAAGTGCTGCTCCATCGTGTTCCGGGTCCAGGTGGAGGCTTCGGGCGCCGGCGTCAGGTAGTGAAGCTCGCAACCGTGGTCGGCGAGCAGTTCCGCCAGCACGCCGCCCATGTAGTAGTGATCGTCGTCCCAGACCGCGACGCGCGCCCCCGCCGGCGGCACCGTACCTGCCATGATGTCGTCTGGTGTCAGCACCCGCGCGCCGGCCGCGATGGGCATGGGTTGCGCCCGGTGGTGGCCGAGACCGTCCGCCCGCCAACGCGCGCCGGTGGCGACGACGACACGGGGCACGCCGAATTCCAGCACGGAGTCCGCGTCGAGGTCGGAATCGAAGTAGGTCTGCACGTTGGGCAGCTGGTGTAACTGCTGCTCCCGGTAGTCGCGGACCCGGCCCCAGGCGGCGAGCCCGGGCAATCGACACTCCCGCGCGACCCGGCCGCCGAGCGCCGTGCCTTTCTCCGCCAGCGTCACCTCATAGCCCCGCTTGCCGAGCGCCTGCGCCGCCTCGAGGCCCGCCGGCCCCGCGCCCATGATCAAGACGGGCTTCTCCGACTCGCGCGGCCGGATGCGCTCGGGGTGCCAGCCCTTGCGCCACTCCTCGCCCATCGTCGGGTTCTGGGTGCAGCGGATCGGCGACATGATGAAGTCGCCCGAGACGCAGATGTTGCAGCCGATACATTCGCGAATGTCGTCGAGGCGCCCTTCCTCGATCTTCTTCGGCAGGAACGGGTCGGCGATGGAGGGCCGCGCGCAGCCGATGAAATCGGCGATCCCCTTGTTGACGACCGAGACCATCCGGTCGGGTGAGGTGTAGCGCCCCACGACGACCACCGGCTTCGTGGTGAGCGTCTTCACGCCCTGGACGAAGGGCTCCTGCCAGCCTTCGGCGCCGAACCGCGATGTCTTGGAATCGTTGGGCCAAGCCGCCAGCGACAGGTCCCAGAGGTCCGGCAGCTCGGCGACGAGGCCGATCATCTCCTCCACCTCCGCCTTCTCCAGGCCGCCTGAGCCCAGCAGCTCGTCGAGGGCGATCCGGCACGGCACTGCGCAGGTGTCGCCCACGGCTTCCCGTGTGTCGGTCAGCAGCTCCTCCAGCAAGCGCACGCGGTTGCGTGCAGACCCGCCGTACTCGTCGCTCCGCCGGTTGTGATGGCGGGAGAGGAAGTGGTGCAGGATGCTGAGCGCGTGCCCGGCGTAGACGTAGATCAGATCGAACCCGGCCCGTTTCGCGCGGAGCGCCGCCGCCCGGTGCCAGCGGTGGAGGTCGCGGATGTCCTGCCTGTCCATCGCGCGGGCCTGTAGCGGCTCGTAGCCGGCGGTCGTGACCGGCATCGCCGAGGCCGCCAGCGGCACCTCGCGCGCATAGTGGTTGGCGGCGTGCGGGCCGTTGTGGGCAAGTTCGATCCCCGCCAGCGCACCGAACTCGTGGATGCGGTCCGCGGTCCGCGCCAGCATCGGGATGTCCCGGTCGTCCCAGAGCCGGAGCTCGATGAAGGGGGCCACGTCCGAGGTCGGGTGGATCTCCACCTCCTCGGTGCAGACCACGGCCCAACCGCCCTCCGCCTTCACCCCACGCATCCAGGCGAGCGCCGTGGGGTCGCGGTGGCCCATGCCGTTGCAGTGCGGCACCTGGAAGAAGCGGTTCTTCGCGGTCACCGGGCCGATCGCGACCGGCTCGAAGAGCACGTCGAAGCGGGGGTCGCGTCTCGCGTCAGGGGGCATCGTCAAGCTCCGTGGATTGCGGCGATCCAGATTACGCCATCTAGCTCCCTGCCTGGGCCAGCAGGGAGGCATTTCCGCCCGCCGCCGTGGTGTCGACGCAGAGGTGCCGCTCCAGCACATAGCGCTCGGGCGCGTCCGGCTCCGTGATCAGCGGCAGGATGGGTCCGGCGCGTCCTGCGAGCGCGGCACGCATCGTGGCGAGCACGTCGCGATCCGCGGAGCGGGCGACGGCGGCGATGCCGGGTAGGATGGTAAGCGCGTCCGGCGCGACTTGACCGTCGAGCACGACCACGAGGGGATCGGTCGCGTAAGAGGTGAGCGCAGCACTCGCGCCGTCGGCGACCGCCACCACGGCGTTCCCCGCTTCGCGGGCTACTGCGACCTGCGTGCGCACCGCGTCGGCGCCGGAGCCGAGGCAGAGCACCACGCCACGGGGCGCGAACGAGAGCCGGTTGGACTCGCCGGTCGGGCCGGGGAGGTCCAGCGGTGCGAATCGGCCGTCGTCTCCGCGATGCGTTCTCGTGGCGAGGGCACGCCCGGCGTCGGCGATGGCGGCGGCGAGCAGCGCCTCGTTGACCACCGCGCCCGAGGGCCGGCCTCCGGCCGGGGCGTCACCGGCCGTGAGACGGCTTACGTAGTGCGGCCCACCGGCCTTGGGCCCGGTGCCGCTCAGGCCCTCACCGCCGAAGGGCTGCGAGCCCACCACCGCGCCGATCTGGTTGCGATTGACGTAGATGTTGCCCGCGCGCACGCGGTCGACGACGTGCTGCACGCGGTCGTCGATGCGGGTGTGTAGGCCGAAGGTGAGGCCGTAACTGGCCCGGTTGACGGCGTCCACGACGACGTCGATCTCATCGGCACCGAAGCTTGCAACGTGCAGCACCGGTCCGAAGATCTCTTCTTCGAGCGCCCCGATGCCGTCGACCCTAAGCACCGTCGGCGGCACGGAGGTGCCGTCCCCCGGTGCCGCGAGCCGCTTGAGCACGCGTCCCTCCCGCTCGGCCTCGGCGCAATGCGCCTCGATGCGGGTGTGCGCGTCCGTGTCGATCACCGGGCCGATGTCCGTTTCCAGCGCCCACGGGTCGCCGATGCAAAGCTCGTCCATGGCGCCGAACAGCATCTCAAGAATCCGCTCCTCGACCTCGCGCTGGACATAGAGCACGCGTAGCGCGGAGCAGCGCTGGCCGGCGCTCTGGAAGGCGGAGGCGAGGATGTCGCGCACCGCCTGCTCGGGGAGCGCGGTGGAATCGACGATCATCGCGTTGAGCCCGCCGGTCTCGGCGATCAGCGGCGCGTCAGGCGCGAGGTGTTTCGCCATTGCGCGGTTGATGAGCCGGGCGGTCTCGGTCGAGCCGGTGAAGCAGACACCGTCGATGCGGGGGTCGGCGCAGAGCGCTGCCCCGACCGTGGCGCCATCGCCGGGCAAGAGCTGCAAGGTGTCGCGCGGGATGCCGGCCTCGTGCATCAGAGCAACCGCACGTGCCGCGATGAGCGGTGTCTGCTCCGCCGGCTTGGCGATGACCGCGTTGCCGGCGGCGAGCGCCCCAAGAATCTGGCCGGAGAAGATGGCGAGCGGGAAGTTCCATGGCGAGATGCAGGCGATCACGCCGCGCGGGGTGCGTTGGCCCTCGGGATGCAAGCGCAGTGCTTCGTTCGCATAGAAGCGCGCAAAATCGCAGGCCTCCCGCACCTCCGCCACGCAGTCTGGCAAGGTCTTGCCGGCCTCGCGCGCCGCCAGAGCGAAGAGTTCTGGCGCACGCTCTTCGTAGAAATCGGCCACGCGGCAGAGCCGACGCGCCTGCTCGTCGACGCTCAGTGCCGCCCACGCCACCACTCCGTCTCGGGCCGCTTCGAGGGCTGATTCGACGTCGGCCGGCGCGGCCTCGGTCACGACGCCTACGATGTCCTCCGGTCGCGCCGGGTTTCGCACCGCCTCGCGATCTGTACCAGCGGCCGTTCCTGCAATGACCGGCCCGGCCTCCCAAGCCGCTGTACGGAAGGGCCGGCGCGCGGCCTCGATCGCATTGACGGCAAGCGGATCGGTGAGGTCCCACCCCTTCGCGTTGCGGCGGCCGGGGGCGAAGAGGTCGACGGGTGCTGCGATGGCCGGGTTCGCGACCGCGCCGCCAAGCCCTTCCACCGCCGCGATGGGATCTCGCGCGATCTCTTCCGTGGTCACGCTCTCGTCCACGATCTGGTTCACGAACGAGCTGTTGGCGCCGTTCTCTAGCAGACGGCGGACGAGATAGGCGAGCAGGTCGTGGTGCGCGCCCACCGGCGCATAAATGCGGCAGCGGAGGCCGTGGGCTTCGCGCACCGCCGCGTGCAGAGCTTCGCCCATGCCGTGCAGGCGCTGGAACTCGAAGTCCGTTCCGCCGCCCGCCATGTGCAGCACAGCCGCCACCGTGTGCGCGTTGTGGGTCGCAAACTGCGGATAGAGGCGGTCCGTCATCCCGAGCAATCTGCGCGCACATGCGAGAAAGCAGACATCGGTGCCGGCCTTGCGGGTGAAGACCGGGAAGCCCGCGAGGCCCTGCACCTGGGCGCGCTTGATCTCGGTATCCCAGTAGGCGCCCTTGACCAGCCGCACCATCATGCGACGCCCGTGCGCGCCGGCGAGCGCGTAGCCCCAATCGATGACGTGCGCGGCCCGCTTGCCGTAGGCCTGCACCACCACGCCGAAGCCGTCCCAACCCGCCAGCGCGGGATCGGCGAGCACCGCCTCGATGACATCGAGGGAGAGGTCGAGGCGGTCCGCCTCCTCGGCATCCACGTTGAGGCCGATGCCGGCGGACTTGGCGAGCAATGCCAGCGCGCGTACCCGCCCCACGAGCTCGGCCATCACCCGCGCGCGCTGAGCGAACTCGTAGCGCGGGTGGAGCGCCGAGAGCTTGACCGAGACCCCTGGCCGGTCGCGGAAGGGAGTGCCCCGGCCGAGATCGGCGAGCGCGGTGATGGAATCGGAATAGGCGAGGTGGTAGCGCCGCGCGTCCGCCTCGGTGCGGGCCGCTTCGCCCAGCATGTCGTAGGAGAAGCTGTAGCCCTCCGCCTCCAGCTCGGCCGAGCGGGCCATGGCCTCGCCCATATCGCGGCCGAGCACGAACTGGTGGCCGAGCTCGCGCATCGCCTGGGTGACCGCGGTGCGAATGACCGGCTCGCCCAACCGCCTGACCGCGCCGTGCAGCGCCCCGGCCAGCCCTTCCTCCGTGTCGCCCAGCACCTTGCCGGTGAGCAGCAGCGCCCAGGTGGAAGCGTTGACCAGCGGCGAGCTCGATTGCCCGAGGTGCGCCGCCCAATTGGACGCTGCGATCTTGTCCTCGATCAGCGCGTCGATGGTCTCGGTATCCGGCACCCTGAGCAGCGCCTCGGCGAGGCACATGAGAGCGACGCCCTCGCGGGACGTGAGCCCGTACTCGGCGAGGAAGCCCTGCATGATCGAGGCGCTGCCGCTCGCCCGCACGGTGCGGACCAGATCGGCCGCGCGCGCGGAGATGGAAACGCGGTCGGCCGGCGTGAGGTCCGCAGCCTCGACCATCCGCTGCACGGCATCCGCCTCGTCCTCGAGGATGGCGGCGCGCATCGCCGCCCGAATATCGGAGAGACGCTGTGACCCAGGGCTGGGCCGGCTCACCGCCGTTGGCCGCCCGCGCTGATCCCGATTGCGGCGAGGATGACCAGCCCGGTGGTGAGGTCGCGGTAGAAGGGATCGGCGTTCAGGATGTTGAAGCCGTTGCTGATGAGCGCCAGCAGGAAGACGCCGCCGAGGCTGCGCCAGACTGCGCCGGAGCCGCCGTAGATGCTGGTGCCGCCAAGGATCACGGCGGCGATGGCCTGCAGCTCCATCCCCTGCCCGGCCGCCGCCTGCCCCAGCGCCACGCGTGAGGTCGCGATGATCGAGGCGAGCCCCGCCGCAAAGCCCGCAATGGCGAAGGTGGCGGTCTTCACGCGATCCGTACGGATGCCGGAGAGCACCGCCGCCTCCTCGTTGCCGCCGACGGCGAAGACCCGCCGTCCGAAGGCCGTCCGCGTCAGCGCGAAGGTCAGGATCATCGCGAAGACCGCCATGATCCAGACGGCGATGAAGACGCCACCCGCCTTGTCGCGCCCGAGCCAGGTAAAGGTGTCGAGGCGGACGGAGATCAGCCGCCCGTCGGAAATCACGATGGCGACGCCCTTGAAGATCAGACTCGTGGCGATGGTGGCGAGGAAGGAATGCACCCGGAGCGCATTGATGACGACGCCGTTCATGGTGCCGAGAATGAGGCCGATGAAGGGCGCCACGAAGAGGCCGACATAGGGGTCCACATTGAGCGCGATCCAGGCCGACATGACCGAACCCATGGAGAAGATCGCCGCCACCGAGAGGTCGAACCCGCCCGCGATGATCACAAGCGTCATCGCCGACGCCATGATGGCGAGCGGCGCGTTCTGGTTGAGGATGTTCAGCAGGTTGCGGGGCGTCAGGAAGTTCTCGGACAGCATGCTGAGCGCGATGACCAGAAACACGATCATGATCAGGACCGCATAGGTCTGCAGGAAGCGCCCGACATGGAAGCTTCCGATCATCACGCGGCCCCGCGCCGTTGGCTCTGGTGCTGGAAGAGCAGCGCGAGAAGGTCGGCTTCGCTGGACTCTTCGGGGATCACCTCTTCGACGATACGGCCGCCATCGGCCAGATAGGCGCGATGGGCAAGGCCCAGCACCTCCTCGATTTCGCTGGAGATGAGCAGGACGGCGGTACCGCTCGCCGCGAGCTCCGCAATCGCGAAGTGAATCCGCTCACGGGCGCCTACGTCCACGCCGCGGCTCGGCTCGTCGAGAATCACGATGTCGGGATTCTCCATGAGCCACTTGCCGATCAGAACCTTCTGCTGATTGCCGCCGGAGAAAGTGGCGACGTTGCCGTTGGGGTCCGCCGGGCGCACGCGGAAGTGCTCGATCAGGCTCATGGCGCGCGAGCGTTCGGCGCGGCGGCGCATGACCCCAAGGTGCGCGAAGCGGCCGAGGTGGGGCAAGGTCATGTTGGGGGAGACCCGCATGGTCAGGACTAGGCCCTGCTTGCGGCGGTCCTCCGGCGACATCACCATGCCGAGCGCTGCGGAGCGCCGGATCGAGCGCTTGCGGTAGACCTCGCCCCGGAGCCGGACCTCGCCGCCCGTCGCCGGGTCCGCGCCGACGATGGCGCGGGCGATCTCGCTCCTGCCGCTGCCGACGAGGCCGGTGAGGCCCACGATCTCGCCCCGGCCGACCGAGAGGCTCGCGCCGTTGGCGCCCTGCTCGCTCTCCAGGTCCTCGACTTCCAGCACGGGCTCGGGATTCGCCGGGCGAACCCTGGGCGGAAACGGGGTCTCGCTCTTGCCGCCGCCCAGCATCGACGCGACCAGGCTCGACCGGGTCTCCTCGGCGGCCGGCCCAGTCTTCACGTGCTTGCCGTCGCGCAGCACGGTGATCCGGTCGGAGACTTCGAGGATGTCGTGGAGAAAATGCGAGACGTAGATGATCGAGCGCCCCTCATCCCTGAGCGCCCGCATCGCCGAGTGAAGCTGAGTCACCTCATCCCGCGAGAGCGAGGACGTGGGCTCGTCCATCACGATGATCCGCGCCTCGCGCGCGAGCGCCCGCAGGATCTCAATCTTCTGCTGGTCGGCGATGGGGAGCCGGGAGACGATGGCGTTGGGGTCCAGCTGAAATCCGCTCGCTTCCATCAGGGCGGAGAGGCGCTGCGCCTCGCTGCGGCGCAGCACGCCCCAGCGCTGGTCCTCCAGGCCGAGGAAGACGTTTTCGGCCACGGTCAGTGCGGGGACGAGCTGGAGCTCCTGGTGCATGATCGCGACGCCCTTGGAGAGCGCCGAGAGGGGGTCCCACGCGCTCGCCCGCTCGCCGAAGACATCAAGCGTGCCCGCGCTCGCCGCGTAGTAGCCGCCGAACACCTTGCCGAGGGTCGACTTGCCGGCACCGTTCTCGCCAATCAGCCCGTGGATTTCGCCCGGCAGGATGTCTACCGAGACATCGCTGAGGACCCAGACGCCCGCGAAGGCGACACCGATCCCGTTGGCCCTGAGCGCCGGCTCGTCAGCCATAGCCGTGGTCAGGCGCGCGGCTGCGATCCCTCTTCGTCCACGACGAGGTCCGAGGTGATCCGGACGCCATAGTCCCTCCAGGCTCCTTCAGGGGAAACGTAACCCCGAAGCACGTCGCGCTGCACCTCCCCGAACGGGCGCGCTTTGGGATCGCCATTGCCGCCGCCGCCGCCCGTCCAGGTCTCGACCACCGTGCCGGCGGCGACCGGACGCGCCCGCATCTTGAGCGGCCCTTCGGTCGACCCGTCGGGGTGGGTGATCTCGACCTTCGGGCCCCGTGCGTCTTTGCCCCCGTTCAGCCCCCAGGCCGGCGTGAGCGAACGCTCGAACCAGAGGGCGCAGTAGCAATCCTCCAGCGTCTTGTAGCGGCGCAGGACGCCGCAGCCGCCGCGGTGCCGCCCCGGCCCGCCGGAATCGAGGCGGATGGCGAACTCTTCGAGGCGGACGGGGAACTTCGTCTCCATCACCTCGGCGGGGATGTTGCGGAAGCTGCCGTTGACCAGGTTGATCAGCGCGCTCTGGCCGTCGCCGTCGTTGCGCCCGCCCCAGCCGCCAGCGGTGGCCTCGATCGACATCCACTGGCCCCGCCTGCGATCGACCGAGAAGAAGAGGGAGACCATCGAATCCCCGTAGTGGGCGGCGGTCGAGCGCTCGGGGATTGCTTCGGAGAGGCAGGAGATGAAGAGGTCCGCCAGCAAGCCCAGGCCGGTGAAGTACCACTCGCAGGCCGCTGGCTCCTTGGCGTTGAAGAGGCAGTCGTCCGGGATGTGGACGGTCATCGTTTCGAACGAGCCGCCGGTGATCGCGCGCTCCGGGTTGATCATTGTCTTGTAGGCAAGGCGGAGCAGAGAGACGGTCTGGCTCGCGCCGCAGTTGACCGAGCCGGGGACGATGCCCGAGGAGCCTTCGAGGTCGACGATCAGCTCCTCGCCCTTGACCGTGAGCGTCAGCGCGACCTTTACCGGGTCGTCGCCCGCGCCGTCGCTGTCCAAGAGACCTTCGCGGTACCAGGTGCCGTCCTGGATCGCAGCGATCGCCTCGCGGTCCATGCGCCTGGCCTGCTCGAAGATGTTTGCGCAGGCGGCCCGGTAGGTCTCGATGCCGATGCGGTCGAGCAGTTGGGAAAGCCTGCGCTCGCCGGTGCGGACAGCAGCGATCTGGGCGTCCAGGTCGCCGATGCTGGTGTCCGGCATGCGGGTGTTGAGCCGCAGCAGGTCGAACCACTCGCGGATGGGCTTACCCTGCGCGACGATGCGGGTCGGCCCGAGGCGTAGTCCCTCCTGATAGATATTCGTGGACCCCATGACCGTGCCGGGGTCGATGGCGCCGATGTCGTTCCAGTGCGCGCGCGCGGCGCCGAAGCCGATCAGCTCGCCGTCAAAGAAGATGGGCCCGACCACCGACACGTCATGCAGGTGCGAGCCCTGCATGTAGCTGTCGTTCATGATGAAGACGTCGCAGGGGGCGATGTCGTCGCCGTAATAGTCCATCACGTGGTGGACATTGGCATCGATGGCGCCGATGAAGAGCGGCACGCCGCTCGACTGGCCCAGCATGTTGCCGTCCGCGTCCAGCAGCCCGACGGCGCTGTCCCGGCCCTCGTAGATCACCGCTGAATGGGCCGAGCGCCAGAGCGAGGCGTTCATGTCCTCCGCGCAGGAGACGACGAAGTTGCGCACGATCTCGGTCGTGACTGGGTCTGCGATGTTGCGCAGCATCGGATCGTTCATGCTCCCGCCTCCTTCGTCATGGAGAGGTGGCCGCCCTCGATCACCGTGGCGCTCCAACCCGGCGGCACCAGCGTCGTCGCCGTTGATTCCTCGATGATCGCGGGGCCCGCCACGGCATCGCCGATTTCCAGCCCGTTGCGGTCGAGGACCGGGGTCTTCAGCGGCCGGCCGGCGAAAATGACATCCCGCTCACGCGTGGGCCGCGCGGGCTCTGGCGCAGGCGGCGCGGAGCCAGGCCGGGCCAGCCGGCCGAGCGCGGCCAGGCGAATATTCGCCATCTCGACGCGGTTCTCCGGGCTGGAGTGGCCGTACTGCCGGTCGTAGGCCACATCGAAGCTCTTGCGCACGGCATCCATGTCGATGGTTCCGTTCGGCACCGGGATGGTGAGGACATATTCCTGCCCGTAGTAGCGGAAGTCGATGGCCCGCTCGAAGGCGATGGCGTCCTCGGCGATACCCTCGTCCAGCAGATGCTGGCGGCCATTCTCCTCGAGCCCTGCGAACGCGGCTTCGAGAACTGCGAGCTCCACGAGGTCCCAGAAGCTGTAGAGCGTCTCCTTGTAGTCGCGGCGTACGTCCGTCTGCAGCATGCCCCAAGCAGAGAAGGCGCCGGGATGCACCGGCACGATCACCTCGCGGATCTGCAGTTCCTCGGCCAAGGCCCCTGCCTGCGCCGGGCCTGCGCCGCCGAAGGCGACCAGGGAGAAGTCCCGCGGGTCGATGCCGCGCTGGACGGTAATCGTGCGGATCGCATCCGCCATCTTGGCGTTCACGACATCCACGACACCTTGCGCCATGGCTTCGGTCGTGAGCCCGAACGTCTCGCCGATTGTGGTCAGCGCCGTGACCGCCGCACCCCGGTCCAGCGCCATTGCGCCGCCGGAGAAATTGGCGCCATCCAGGCGGCCGAGCACGAGGTTGGCGTCGGAGACCGTGGGCTCGGTTCCGCCCAGCCCATAGCAGGCCGGTCCTGGCATGGAGCCGGCGGACTGGGGGCCGACGCGCATGGCGCCCGCCTCCTCCCAAGCGATGGAGCCGCCGCCCGCGCCGATGACGTGGATGTCTACCACCGACATCTGGACCGGCAGCCCCTCCAGCTTGGCATGGTTGGAGCCCGACGGCAGCCCGTCGATGATCAGGCTCGCATCGAAGGAGGTCCCGCCCATGTCGATGCAAATGAGATTGGGCCGCCCGGTTGCGGCGGAAAGTGCTCTCCCGCCGATGGCGCCGCCGACGGGGCCCGAGAGCAGCGTTTGCAGCGGGGTCTCGCTGGCTGATTCCGCCGTCATCACCCCGCCGTTGGACTGCATGACGTGCAGCCCCCGACCTTGGGGCAGGCGATCGCCGAGGCCGCCGATCAGCGTCTCCAGGTATCCCCGCACGACCGGGGCGAGGTAGCTGTCCATTACCGCGGTCGAGGTCCGCTCGAACTCCCGCCACTCGGGCGAGACACGGTGAGAAAGCCCGATGGGAATGTCGGGCAGGCGGGTGCGCAGGTATTCGGCGGCCTCCAGCTCGTGCGCGGGGTTCTTGAAGGAGAAGAGGAAGGCGATGGCGATTGCCTCGAAACCCTCTTCCTTCACGGCCTCGACGAGGCGGTCGAGATCGCTCGTCTCAAGGGGCGTCGCGACCTCGCCGGTGGCCGCCATCCGCTCCCGCGCCGTGAACGTGTGCTCCAGCGGGGTGAGCGGCTCGGGCTTGTTCCAGCGGATCGAGAAGATCTCGCCGCGGTCGTTGCCCTGGATCGTGTAGATGTCGCGAAAGTTCTCGGTGGTGAGCAGCGCCACCTTGGCGCCACGCCGGGTGAGCAGTGCGTTCAGCCCCACCGTCGTGCCGTGGACGAAGAAGTCAATCGCGTCGGCTGCGGGAATGGCCGTCTCGATACCCTGCAACACCGCGAGGCCGGGGTTATCCGGCGTCGAGAGGACCTTTGCAGCACCGCAGGCGCCGGTCTCGCAATCCTGATAGACGATGTCCGTAAACGTGCCGCCGATATCGGCGGACACCCGATAGTGACGGGTCAACTCACCACCTCCCGGCGCCAAACGGTCGCCGGGGCCCGAAGGCCCCGGCGGGTAACGTCGGTTACTGCTCCCACTCGCCCGTGAAGTCGGGATTGGCGTCGAGAATGGCCTTGTCGATCATGGCCTGGAGCGGACCCGAGACGTCCATGTTGATGGCGTTGTCCACAGGCTTGCCCTCGATGGCGTTGGCGATCTGCTCCATCCCCAGCGAGCCCATGGTCTTGGGGAAGTAGGCGAGGGTTGCATCCCAGCGCCCTTCGCGGATCGCCTCGATCGAGATCGCCGCAGCACCGCCGCCGATGAGGTAGAGATCGGCCACGTTGTAGCCCTCGGCCTCCAGCGCGATCTCCGCACCTACCAGATGCTGGTCGGCGTTCGACAGCACCACGTGCACGTCCTTCGCTGCCTGCAGCATGTCCTGCATCGCCTTCAGCGAGGTATCCGGCGAATACCAGCCTTCGCCGATCCCCACGATCTTGATGTTGGGGTACCCGGCCAGGACCTTCTCGAAGGTCTCGAGCCGGAGATTGTCGAAGGGGAAGGTCTTGAAGCCGATGATGATGATGACGTTGCAGGGATCCTTGTCCGCACAGTGCGCTGCAGCGGCCTCGGCCTGCCAGGTGGCGCCGTCGACGGGCGGCGATGCGACGGTCGACGTGATACCGGGCACCTGCGGCTCCAGAGTGTTGAGCTCCGGCCCGATCGGGAACAGCAGGGTCGCGATCGGCACGCCGGCTTCAACGACCTGCTCAACGGCGCCTGAGATGCCGACGGGATCGTTGGGCAGTACGATCATGCCCTCGAAGCGGCCGCTGGCGAGCACGTCCTCGATCTGGCTGTACTGGTGGACGGCGTCGAACTTGCCGTCGTAGATCTCGGCCTCGTAGCCGAGCTCCATGGCCTTTTCCTCGACCCCTTCGAACGCGGCTTGGTTGAAGCCGTTCTGCGAAGAGGCGGCGAAGACGGCGATCTTCTTGGATTGCGCCATTGCCGGCGCGGCCAACCCAACGGCGAAGGCGAGGGCCACGGCCCCCAGCAGCAGCGTGATGGATCGCGTCATGTCGATGTCTCCCTTCTGCGTCTTGACCCACACGGAGTTTATCACCTTGACTCACCTGCAGCCCATCATTATGCAAACATAATGCAATCTTTCAAGGCGAGACGGTCGGCGCTCTGAGCCACGGCGCATGGCAGCAGAGACCAAGGCACGTCCCCGAAAGCGCGGCCGCCGCGGTGCGCTTCAAGTATACGACGTCCTGCGCGAGGAAATCCTGTGGGTGCGGATCGCGCCGGGCTCCGCCCTGGACGAGACCGCCCTCGCTGCCCGCTTCGAGGTCTCGCGCACGCCCATCCGGGAGGCCCTGCTCCTGCTCGCGGGCGAACGGCTGGTCGAGTTTCTGCCGAACCGGACTAGCATCGTGGCGCACTTCTCGCTCGACAACACCGGCGACTATCTGGACACCGCACTGATCATCTCGCGGGCCGTGGCGCGGGCTGCAGCGCTCTCCGGCCGGGCCGAGGCGGCGGTATTGAACGATCACGTGGAGCGTTTCGTCCAGGCGACGCAGGACGACGACTGGGAGGCGTCGCTCAAGAGCGAGTTGGCGGCGCTCCGCCACCTGGCAGAGCTTTCCCGCAACATTTTCCTGATCAAGTTCTTCGATGAGGTGATCGATGCGGGCATGCGCATGCGGGTGCTCCACTACTACCCGAACGCGGCCGCCGAAGAGCGCCGCGCCTCGACCGGCCGGCTGGGGGCGCTGGCCGAGGCGGTGCTCGCCGGCGACGCCGCCGCCAGCGATCGCGCGATCGAGCGCATGATCCTGGCCGATGCCGCGATCATCGGCCGCTCGCTCGAGCCCCGCTTCGGCGCGGAGATGCGGCTGGAGCGCTTCGGCCAGGGGCTTAGCGCGCTATGACGGGCCATGCACGGCGCCGTGACCGCGCGGCCGCGCTAATCAAGGGTGCGGGACTGGATGCCGCCGCGTTCGTGCCGGGGCCGAGCTTCTACTATCTCACCGGCCTCGACTTTCACCTGATGGAGCGCCCGACACTACTGTTCGTCACGGCGGGCGGCGGGATGCTCGCCATCATGCCGGAGCTCGAGCGTCTCAAGTGGTCGAGCACGTTTCCCGAGACCGAGACCTTCTACTGGCAGGACAGCGACGGCTTCGAGGACGCTTTCGAGTCTGCAATGCGTGCGTTGGGGGCGGCGGCACTCGGCGTCGAAGGCGGGCGGATGCGCATGTTCGAATACGATGCGCTGCGCCGCCACGCAGGCAACGGCGAGGTGCGGAACGCCGATGCTGTTCTGCAGCCGCTCCGCATCGCCAAGGACGAGGACGAGATCGCGAGCCTCTCCCGCGCCATCGAGATTAGCCAGCTGGCGCTGGGCGAGACTCTCGACGAGGTCCGGGCCGGCGATACCGAGCGGGCCATCGCGGCGTCGTTAAAGACCCGGATGCTGGCGCATGGCTCGGACGGCTTCGGCTTCGAGCCCATCGTGCTGGCGGGCGCCAAGGCGGCAAACCCGCACGGCACACCGGACGACGCGCCACTCGGGCCGGGCGACGCGCTGCTGATCGACTTCGGCGCGAAGATCGACGGCTTCAGCGCCGACATCACGCGTACCTTCTTCTGCGAGCACGTGGACGACCGCCACGCGGATATCTACGAAACCGTGCGCCAGGCGAACGCGCTGGGGCGCCGTATGGCCGGGCCCGGAGTCACGGCGCACGAGTTGGATACGGCCGTGACCGACGTGCTCCGCGCCTCGCCCTTCGCCGACATGATCGTGCACAAGACTGGCCACGGCCTCGGGCTCGACGTGCACGAGGCGCCGCAGGTCATGGTCGGCAACCACCGCAGGCTGGAGCCCGGCTTCGTCATCACCATCGAGCCCGGCCTATACGGCGCAGGCGATGTCGGCATCCGGATCGAGGACGACGTCACCATCACCGAGGACGGCGCGCGTTCGCTCACGACGTTCCCGCGCGAGCTGCGCCTGATCGGTTAGCCGGGTTCGACTGCCAGGGCCGGAGCCGCTCCCCGAGCTCCCCGGACCATGGTGCGATGCATGGCCCGCGGCGTCTGTGCCAGGATCGCGTCATGAGGTGTGAGGGCGAAGCGGTCCCGGCAGGTGAGGCGAGAGCGCGTGCGCTCCGCTTCGCGTGTGATGTCACCTGCGCGCGCATGACCCTGCAGGCATGCGCGACATCCCGGGACATCCCACTTGTCCCACTTAATCCCGGCGAATCCCACTCATCCCGGCCAATCCCACTCAATCCCACCTATCCCAGCGAATCCCACTTGATCCCACTTAATCCCGGCGATTCCCGGACAGATTTGCTTGTGGGCCGTGTGCCGCGGAACCGGATCGCGAGCACGGAGAGGTGCGGGCGATCAGTCCTCGCTCCGCCGGCGCTTGAGCCGCTCGGCGCCGGCACGGAGGCGGGCCTGGGCCTTGTCGCCGCTCCAGATCTCGACCTGGCGGGAGATGCGGGTGGGCATCTGCTCCCGCAAGTCGGCGCAGAACTTGCCGAGCCGCATGCGCTTCGATTCCACGAATGCCTCCGGCGCGAGGTCGCGCAGGAACAGCAGACGCTCCCAGGCCATCCGCTCGATGTCTTCCTTGGACCCCGTTTCATGAACGAGGCCCAAGGCGCGGCCCTCCTCGGCGCGGACCAGCTTGCCGGTGTAGATCAGGTCGGAGGCAACGAAATCTCCGGCGACGAAGCGCAGGAGCTGGTCGCCGTAATAGGGGTTGGGCACGCCGAGCAGGATTTCGGGCTTGCCGATCAGCACGCGTCCGGCGGCGGCGTAGCGGTAATCGCAGGCCAGGTAGATGGCCATGCCGCCGCCGATGGCGTGGCCCCTGATGGCGCCGACGATGGGCAGAGGCGATTCCAGCATGGCCAAGATGAGCCCCGCCAGCGTTTCGAACATCTCCTTGATCTCGGCGCGCGAGCACGCGAGCGCCCAGTCCAGGTCGAGGCCGTTGCAGAAAAATTTTTCACCGCCGCAGAGCATCGCGCCACGGGCCTCGCGGTTGGCGTCTTCGACCGCGTGCGCGAGGTCCTGGATGACCGCCGTGGTCAGCGTGTTGGCGGTGCCGCTGCTGAGGCGGATGCGGAGGCAATCGTCCTCGTGCTCGCACAGAATGTTGGCCACGACTCTCTCCTTGCGCGTGCCGCTCAGCCCAGGCGCGGGCGGAAGCGCGGCAGCGTGAGCGTCTCCGTCACGCGGTCGAACACGACCTCGACCGGGAGCCCGACCCGGAGCTTGTTCGCCGGACACTCGACGATGTTTGCGGTGAGCCGCACGCCTTCCGCAAGCTCGATCTGCGCCACGGCGTAAGGGATATCGGCCTTGAATGCGGGGAACCAGTCCTGGTGAACCATGGTCCAGGTGGAGACCGTGCCGTGGCCCTGCGCCTCCTCCCAGCCGATCCGCTCGGAGAAGCAGGCGGGGCAGACCGGGCCCGGCGGCCAGTGCCAGGCGGCGCAGTCGCTGCAGCGGGGCAGGCGCAGCACACCCTCGTGCGCGCTCTCCCAGAAGCGCACGTTGTCCGGGTTGATCCGCGGCGTGGGTTTCTCGTAGGCGCTCATCCGCAAGCCCCGATCCCGTCAGTTCCGCAGGATGACGGAATCGCCCCAGGCCGTTGCCCATTGCAAGGCGCGGGCTTCGGCGATCTGGCGCGGCCCGGCTTCGCCTCGCAGCTGGCGCGCCATCTCGCAGAGCGAGTTCCAGCCGGCGACGTGGGCTTCGGAGAGCAGCCCGCCGGAGGTGTTGACAGGCAGCGCGCCGCCGGGGCCGATGCGGCCGTCCTGCACGAACGCCGCGGCCTCGCCTGGCGTGCAGAAGCCAAAGCGTTCCAGCACGAATAGCACCAGCGGCGAGAAGGCATCGTAGGTGTAGAGGCCCTGGACCGCCTCGCGCGGGATGTCGGCCGAGCGGTAGACCGCGAGATCGCGCGCGGGGGGCCGGGCGGGGCGCTCCCCGCTCTGCTGATTGATGCCCAGGCCCGGCGGCGCGAAGAGGAACTCGTCGCGGCCCGCCGCCATGCCCTGCATCCCGGCGATGAAGACGGGGCGCTGCCTGAGATCGCGGGCGCGCTCGGCCGTCGTCACCAGCACCACGGCCGCACCGTCGCTCACGATGCAGCAATCGAAGAGCCGGAGCGGGTCCACCACCATGCGTGAGGCCTGGTGGTCGGCGACGCTCATGGGCTGTTGCATCACGGCCTTCGGATTGAGCCGCGCATGGGCGCGGAGCGCCACCGGCACCGCCGCAAGCTCCGCGCTGGTCGCCCCGTAGAGCGCCATGTAGCGCTGCATGGCGAGCGCGGCGCCACCGGCGGGTGCGGTCAGCCCGTAGTGTGGTGTCTCCGCGTGAGTGCCGCCGGTCTCGCGGTAGCCCTCGAAGTCGTGCGGCCCGCCCAGAATGTCGCGCTCGCGGGTGAAGCTCAGCACGTTTACGCAGGCGACGACGTTCGCCATGCCGGTTGCGACCGCCATCGCCGCGGTCTGCAGGCTGCCGGTGACGAAGCGGCCGTGGGTCCAGGCCTGGTTGACGAAGCCGATCTCGAGACCGAAGGCCTGGGCGACCTGGTCGTAGTCGACGCCGAGCGGCCAGCCGATGTGGATGGAGAGACCGTCGACGTCGCCCCGCTCCAGCCCTGCGTCCGCCAGAGCCGCCTTGAACGCCTGGGCGGCAAGCGCGAGCTGGCTCTCGGGCAGGTGGCGGCCGAACCTGCTGGTACCGATACCGGCGATCGCCGCCTTGTCGCGCAGCGCCTCCGACACTACGCGGGGTCCGTATCGAAGAACTCGGCGAGGCGGGCCTTTTGGAGCTTACCGGTGGTGGTGAGCGGCAACGCGCCGGCGCCGACGAAGCGGTACTCCCGCGGCACTTTGTAGGCTGCCAGGTGCGCGGCGCAGTGAGCGGTCAGGCTCTCGGCGGAACACGCGGCGCCGTCGCGCGGGATGATGACCGCGGCGACCCGCTGGTCGCGCTCCGGGTCCGGCAGGCCGATCACGTAGGCAAGCTCAACCTCCGGCAACTCGGTCAGCACCGCCTCGACCTCCGCAGGCGAGACGTTGATGCCGCCGGTCTTGATCATCTCCTTGAGCCGACCGCGAAAGTGGAGAAAGCCGTCCTCGTCCAGCATCCCGAGGTCGCCGGTGCGGAAGTAGCCCTCGTGAAAGCTCCGCTCATCCAGCGCCGGGTCCTTGTAGTAGCCGCAGGTGACATAGCCCTTGATCAGAATCTCGCCGACGGAGCCAGCCGGCAGCGGCGCCAGACTCTCGGGATCGGCGATCACGATATCGACGCCCGGCAGGGCCCGTCCGACCGTGCTGAGCCGCTTCTCCAGCGGGTCGTCCACGTCGGTGACGTTGGAATTGCCGTAGGTCTCGGTCAGCCCGTAGATGTTGCAGATCTCGGTGACGCCGAGGTCGATCAGGCGCTTGATCTGCTCCGGCGAGCCCAGTGTGGCGCCGGTACGCAGCGAGGAGATGTCGCGCGCCGACCGCTCCGGATGCTGCTCCAGCGCGTGCACCATGTTGGGCGTGCCGTAGAAGACGGTGCAGCGCTCGGCCTCGATCAGGCGCAGCGCCTCGCCCGCGTCGAAATGCTCCTGCAGCACGATGCAGCCCGCGTGGGTCATCACGGCGAAGAGCGCGTTCTCGCAGCCGAGGCCCCAGAAGAGCGAGACCGCGAGCCAGAGCCTGTCGCCGGGGCGCAGGTGCAGGCGCTCGCCGATGTTCCACATGTTCTCGATCAGGGCGTAGTGCTGCAGCTGCACGCCCTTGGGCAGTGCCGTTGTGCCGGAGGTGTAGAGCAGGTAGGCCACGTCCTCGCCGCGCACGGCGGCTTGGGCCTGATCGATCACCGTGTCGTCGACACCTTCGGCCAGCTGCCACAGGGTCTCGATGCGCCGCGCCGGGTGCTCGGGCGTGCCGCCGACGCGCACGATCTCCTGCACGCCCGCGAGCGTATCGCCTTCGCGGGCGAGCGCGTCGAGGGTCTCCAGATAGTCGTACTTGAGGTAGCGATCGACCGTGATGAGGAACTTCGTGTCCGAATGCTTGAGAACGTGGGCCAGCTCGCGCTTGGTCGCCCAGGTATTGATGGCAACCATGGTGCCGCCGAGCAGCGCGATCGCGAAATCGGCGAGGATCCACTCGGGCCGGTTGCCCATGAGGAGGCCGACCTTGTCGCCTCGGCGGACGCCCAGCGCATGGAGGCCCTTGGCGAGCCGGCGCACCTCGTCGCGCAGTTCGCGATAGCTGAGCCGCGTCTCGCCGCCGACCAGCGCCTCGTGGTCGGGGTAGCGCGCGGCCAGCTCGTCCAGCAGGTCCGGGATGGTCTTCGCGTCGGGCGGTTGCATGGTGCCGGTGTCGCCATGGGGATCGGTCGCCGGAGAATAATCCGCGAATGGGGGCGGGTGAACCGTCGCGCCCAACGGTGTAGGTTAGCGGCGCCCGCCGCCCGCGCCCATGATTTCCCGCCCCGTCACATTCCCTCTCCACAAGGCAAGACGCACCGATCCATGAACATCGACAGCACGACGATTCACCCCGACGACGCGGCCGCATGGCGCGCACGCAACGTGCCGGTCTTCAACGAGAACCGCTTCAAGCTCGGCGTCTTTGGGCAGAACTGCTCCCACGGCTGCACGATCACGCATGCCAAGACGACCTTCGAGCCCACCTACGAGCATAGCGTGAAGATCAGCCAGCTTGCCGACCGCCTCGGTTTCGAGCTCCTGGTGCCGGTGGGGCGGTGGCGGCATTTCGGCGGGTCGACGCAGTTCAACGGGAACAACCTGGAGGTCTACACCTGGGCTGCCGCGATGGCTTGTCACACCACCGACATCATGGTCTTCGCCACCTCGCATGTGCCGACGGTGCACCCCATCCTCGCCGCCAAGCAGGCGGCGACCATCGATAACATCTCCAGGGGGCGCTTCGGCCTCAATGTCGTCTGCGGCTGGTTCAAGCCCGAGATCGAGATGTTCGGCATGGACCAGCTGGAGCACGACGAGCGCTACGTCATGGCGGACGAATGGCTCTCCATCGTGAAGCAGCTCTGGGCCGAGGACGACTTCGACCACGAGGGCACGTACTACAAGGTCAACCAGGGTTTCCTGGCGCCGAAGCCGATCCAGCGGCCCCATCCGGTGGTCATCAACGCGGGCTCCTCGCCCGCTGGCCGCGAGTTCTCCGCGAAGCTCGCGGACTTCAACTTCCTCTCGATCACGACCATGGAGAAGGCGGAAGAGATCGTGAAGGACATTCATGCCCGCGCCGCGAAGCACGGCCGCCGCTGCGGCGTGATGAGCTACGGCTTGGTGTGCTGCCGCGATACCGAGGCCGAGGCCCAGGCGCTCTACCGGCGCATCGTGGACGAGGGCGACTGGGGCGCGACCAACACGATCATCGAGCTGATGCTGGGCGAGAACTACTCCTACGGCTCTAACAAGGAGCAGCTTCGCGCCATGGGCGAGCGCTTCATCGCCGGGTGGGGCGGCTACCCCCTGGTCGGCACGCCTGAGCAGGTGGTCGACAAGATGCTCGCCATCGCCGACATCGGCGTCGAGGGCTTCATCCTCTCGTGGCTCGACTATTACGAGGAGCTGAAATACTTCGGCGAGAAGGTGATGCCGCTGATGCGGCAGGCGGGGCTGCGCGTGTAGTCGCTCCACTCTTGCCGCGCCTGGACCCTGCGGCACAGGCGACACCGGAACTTGTTCAGGTTCCGCAGTCGCGGCGGTATGAGATAGAGTAGCCGCCGCAATCAGGACGAGGGGCAGAGGACAGGGTTCATGTCCGACTACACGACCGAGCTCGGGTCGCTCGGCGACTTCCGCAAGGGCGGGGTCCACATCATCGACGACGATCCGCGTAACTACGTCTTCTCCAACGCGTTCGAGGTCGCCGGCAAGTCGGCGGCGTTCGAGCGGGTGTGCGTGGCCAAGAACCTGGAGTACGTCATCGAGATCATGCGCGCAGATGGCGCCTCGCCCTGGTTCACGGCGGGTCACGACGAGTTCGCGCTCTGCCTCGACGGGCAGATCGAGGTCGAGCTGATCAAGCATGGCGGCGACGCGCCCGAGGGCGACGGCGCGCACGCGCTGGACGGCGAGCCCGAGGGCCCCCGCATGGGGTGCATCCGGGCCGGAAAGGGCCACCTGACCCTGCTGCCGGCACAAGCCGCCTACCGCATCTCGGCCGAGACGCCGAGCGTTGTCCTGTTCCAGACGATGGACGGCCCGCTTACCATCGAGCGCTGGGCCGAAATCTGCCAGACCGGCGAGGAGTGAGCGCGATGGCAACGCAGCTGGCCTACACGGCCTCCGATCCCGACAACTACACCGGCTACCGCACCTTCCAGATCGGCGGCTTCGGCTTCCGCCGCGACGAGTATTTCGCCTACGTCTCCTGGCCGGACGGCTCCCATCTCATGCCGGTCGACGCCTTCCTGCGCGCGCTTGTGCGCGAGGTGGCGTGGAACTTCTTTTACGGCACCCTCAACTTCGACGACGTGTTCGGCACCACCAATCTCTACGGCCAGGTTGAGCTCTACATCGGGCGCTTCAACGACTCTTACCGCGACAACGGCCGCGACTATTCGGAGACGATCGGTTCCGACGACCTGAGGGATACCTTCCAGGCGATGCTCGAGGACTGGACCAACGCCGGCTACGACCCCTTCACCGCCCCGCAGGAGACGGCGCAGCCCTTCGGACGCAAGAGCGGGCGCAACCCCGAGGCGCTCGGCCGCGTGCGGGTGACGGCGAAGCGCATGGTGGGTCTGCCCGACGACGCGCCGCTCAGGACCGACGAGAGCGGCTACCCGGTCAACCGCATGTTCGCCGACGTTGAGCAGGACGAGCCGGAGGTCGAGGTCGAGCCCGGCTTCGAGGACGAGGTGCAGTCCTTCAACCTCTTCGCCTACCTCTCGCGCTCGGACGTGACCTGGAACCCGTCGGTCTGCTCCGTGCTGAGAGACAGCCTGTTTTGCCCCACGTCCGAGGAGTTCATCCTGCCGGTGGAGCACGGCAACGACCGGGTGGAGTGGTTCATCCAGCTCTCTGACGAGATCGTCTGGGAGGTGAAGGACAAGCACTCGGGCGACCCCCGCGCGGTGGTCACCATGCGAGCGGGGGATGTCGCCTGCATGCCGGCCGATATCCGCCACCAGGGCTTCTCGCCCAAGCGTTCGATGCTGCTGGTGTGGGAGAACGCCTCACCCGCGATCCCCGAGATGATCGCCAAGGGCGAGGCGCCGATCGTGCCTGTGCGGTTCTAGCCGCCTGACGCCCGCTCCCCACTGCGCGCGCCCGTTCGCGCCCCGTCTCACCCGGCGCATGACCGAGATCCTCCCGCTCGCGGACGCGGTGTCGTCCCTCATCCATGACGGCGATACCGTCGCCATGGAGGGCTTCACCCACCTGATCCCCCATGCCGCAGGCCACGCGGTGATCCGCGCCGGCCTCAAGGACCTCACTGCGGTGCGGATGACGCCGGACCTGATCTACGACCAGCTCATCGGCATGGGTTGCGTGAAGCGGCTGGTGTTCTCCTGGGGCGGCAACCCCGGGGTGGGCTCACTGCACCGCTTCCGCGATGCGGTGGAGAAGAGCTGGCCGCGCCCGCTGGAGATCGAGGAGCGGAGCCACGCTGACCTCGCCAACGCCTATGTCGCGGGGGCGAGCGGGCTGCCCTTCTCGGTGATCCGGGGCTATGTCGGCTCGGACCTGCCGGCGCATAACCCGATCATCAGGTTCATCACCTGCCCCTTCACGGGCGAGAAGCTGGCGGCGAGCCCCGCCATCTGCCCCGACATCGCGGTGATTCACGCCCAGCAGGCCGACCGCAAGGGTAACGTCATGCTCTGGGGCATCTCCGGCGTGCAGAAGGAGGTGGCGCTCGCGAGCCATAAGGTGCTCGTCACGGTGGAGGAGGTCGTGGACGAGCTGGAGCCCCGGCCGGGCTCGGTGCACCTGCCGCACTGGGTGGTGAGCGCGGTCTCGCCCGTGCCCGGCGGGGCCAGGCCCTCCTATGCGCTCGGCTACTACAAGCGGGACAATACGTTCTACGAGGCCTGGGACAGGATCGCGCGCGACCGGGCGCGCTTCACTGCCTGGATGGAGCGCCACGTGCTCGGCACCGAGGATTTCGCGGGCTATGAGCGGAGCGTGGCAGCCGCGGCGGTTGCCGAGGTGGCCGGGCAGGCGTAGATAGGGGCCGCGCTGCCCATGGGGCGGCAGACCGCGGAGGGGTGCCGGAGTGGTCGAACGGGGCGGTCTCGAAAACCGTTGTACGCGCGAGCGTACCGTGGGTTCGAATCCCACCCCCTCCGCCACCTAATCCTCGAATGGAGGTTCTCACGGGCGGCGGCAGTGTGGCTCAAACTCTTCAGTAGAATTTGTTCGAGCCCAGCTCGTTGATGGCATCAACGCTTGGCTGAGCGACCTCTCCGCTGGCCATCTCAGCGACTTCCAACCTGCGCCTCAATCAAAACACGACGCGCAGGCCCACGTTCACCAAGTGGTCGCTGCGGGAGCTGTCGCCGGTGCGGCCTGAGTAGCCCAGGACCGCGCTCGCCTGCCCGCCGAGACTCATGGAAACGCCGAGATCGATGCTCAGCCAGTCTTCGGGCGGCGCAAATCCCTCCGCCGTGAACTGCCCGTTCATGGTGTTGGAGCCTGCCGTGACCGAGACGGGGGCGCCGTCAAGCTCCTTGGCATAAGCGACGGCGGCGTAGGGACGAATGCCGAGACTCTCCGAGCCCGCCTCGAACGAGAACCCGTAGCCGGCGCGGGCGACCAGGGAGCCGCGCTCGATCGCGGCAAAGTTCATGGCGGTGGAGGAGGTTCCGCTCTCGCGGTAGCCGTCCACCTCCTGATCGAGCCAGGAGAGGCCGAGCACCGGCCCGTGGCGGGTCCCATCCTCCTCGCCCATCGTCCAGCCGAGGCCAAAATCGACGCCGACCTGACGCCCCGCCGTTGAGCCGCGCTCGGTGTTCACCGCCGGTCCGAGCGTCATGGAGCGCTCGATGTCCACCCCGGTTCTACCCAGGTTCACCGCGCCGCTGAGATGCAGCCCGCCTCGCCGCCAGGTTGCGTGCAGCGAGCCGACTGCCGACTCGCTCTCGAGAGAGGCCCCCTCGACGCCGTTGTCATGGCGGCCCAAGCTGAGCGCCACGCCCCACCGGAAATCGCGTGACGCACGCTGGCCGAGGCCGAAAGTCACCGCGTGCTCGTCCACCTGCGCCTCGCCGAGACGCGGCGGGGCTTCGACCGCCCGCCGGCCCGTGTGCGCAACCGCGAAGCTGTGCCAACGCCCGACCGAGTACTTTCGATCGGAAAGTTGCTCCGCCGCGATGACGCTGCGGTGCGCTGCCACCGCCGCCTCGCCCGCTTCGCCGGCGAGCGACACCTGGATCGGCGCCGCGAGCGTTGCCGTCACCACATTTGCGAGGATCGCGTGCGCCCCGCCGCTGGGGTGCTTGTCGTCCGCGAACAGGTGGCTTCGGTTGGTGCTGGGCTCGTAGGTGACGGGCGAGCCCGAACCCGCCGGGGCACAAACGATGGAATTAATTGCCCGGCTGACCGGCGCGCAGGCCGTCCCGGCGACACTGGTGAAGCCGTACCTCTCCGGGGTCGCCAGAAGCGTGTTGAACAGGCCGAAGGTATCGATGGGTACAATTCCGTCGTCGAGCGTGCCAAGGCCCACGTTCAGCGCCTGGTTGTAGGCCGAGGCAAGCGCGGTCAGCGTCGGCGGGAAGCTCGGATCGGGGATGCTCTGGGCAAACGGTGTCTGACCCACATCGGGCAGGTTGAGGACCACGATATGGCGCGCGCCGGCCTGTTGCAGGCGCTGGATTTCGCCCACGTAGCGCTGTGCCGTCGCCGGGATTACGGTCCGAGGATTGACGGGCTCACCCGCGGCGACGGCCTCGAGAACGGCAACGAGATCGTTGCTCCCGGCCCAGACGGCGTAAAGGTGGTTCGGATCGGCCTCACCTTGGGCGCGCGTCAGGAGATGCTCATCGATCTGCTGGTCGATCCTCGGCATTTCGATCCGGCCGAGCACCGGTACGGTGACGTGGCAGGGGATGTCCCTGTTCACGCAAGCGCCGCCGAAGGCGAAGTTCGTGCCTCCGGCGAGCGAGGGTCCCCCCGGCGCGCCATAGGTCTCCGCCACGATTTCGGCCCAGATCGGGTCGGGGTTGGTGGTGAAGCTGCTTCCCGCCGGCAGCCCAAGCGGCAGCGCTTCGACCACGTTGCCGGAATCGCTCAGGCTGTCGCCGAAGACGACGACGGCGTCGTAGTCCTGTGCCCGAACGCCGGAGGCGCAGGCGACGATCGCTACGGCAACGAGGAGGCCTTGGACAAGACGATGCATCTGATGGCTCCCATACGGCACGCGGCCAGCACGCGCGAAGGCCAGAGGACCATCCGACACAGCGCTGACTCTCGGCCCTGTCTCCAAGCGACGAGCGCGTTCGCGCGCCATTATCGACTCTTGCCGCCCTCTGCGCCACCGGCCAGCGTGCTAGGGCGCGCCGGCCTCCTCGGCGAGCAGAGCGGCAAGTCCGGCGCGATAGTTCGGATAGCGCAGCATGATACCCAGCTCACTCTTGATGAGGGCATTCGAGACCCGCCGGTTGTCAGCGTAGAAGCTCCGCGCCATCGGCGAGAGGTCCGCTTCCGCAAGTGGCGTGAGCGGCGGTGGCGCGACACCCAGAAGGGCACTGGCATGTGCGACGACATCGGCGGCCGGAGCCGGCTCGTCGTCACACACATTATAGATGGCCCCGGCGCGGGGCTTGGCGATGGAGGCAACCAGCACTTGCGCGATGTCGGCCACGTGAATGCGCGAGAAGACCTGGCCCGGCTTCGCGATACGTTTGGCCGTGCCGCGCCTCACAGCGGCGAGCGCGTTGCGCCCCGGCCCATAAATTCCCGCTAGGCGAAAGACGTGTACCGCGAGATCGTGCTTCTCGCCGAGGGTGAGCCAGGCCGCCTCCGCTTCGGCCCGGCGTCCGCCTCGCGCGCCGGTGGGCGCAAGCGGGGCATCCTCGTCAACCCAGGTGCCGCCGGTATCGCCGTAGACTCCGGTGGTGGAGAGGTAGCCGATCCATTCCAGCCCCTCGATGGCGGCGATATCGGCGCCGTGGCAGTCGAGCGCCGGGTCGCCGTCTGCGTCCGGTGCGATCGAGAGGAGGATATGGGTCGTGTCAGCAAGGCTCCGCGCCGGGTCCGCAAGCGGCGCCTCGCGCGAGAAGGGGACGGCCTCGACGCCCGTGCCCGCCAGCGCGTGGCAACCGTCGGGCGTTCGGCAGGTGCCGGCGAGGGACCAGCCCTCGGGGCCGAGCAGCGTGCCCAACGCCGAGGCACTGAACCCGTAGCCGAAGCAGAACAACCGCTTGCCGCGCGCCATCGTTATGGTCGCGCGTCGCCGGAAGCGCCTGTTGGGGGCTCGGTGCCGTGCCATTCGGCCAGCACCGCGGGGTCACTCTCGGCAAGTGCATGCCTGGCGCGGAGTGCGACGAAATCGGCAGGCGATACGAGGCGCCGCGATGCCCACACAGCCATGGCCCGCACCAGGGGCGAGGGGTCGCGGAGCAGCCGCGTCGCTGCCGGCAAGACTGCGGAATCCCCGCAATTGCCGATGGCGATCAGCACGTTGCGCACGAAGCGATCGCGCCCGGTGCGCTTGATCGGGCTACCCGAGAAGACGGTTCTGAAGGTCTTGTCGTCCAGCGCGGCGAGATCCGCGAGCCGGGGTGCGGTCAACTCTGCGCGGGGTAGAAAGGCGTACTCCTCGGTGCGGCTCGCGAACTTGTTCCACGGGCAGACCGCGAGGCAATCGTCGCAGCCATAGATCCTGTTGCCCATGGCCTCGCGGAATTCGGGCGCGATATGGCCCTTATGCTCGATGGTGAGGTACGAGATGCAGCGCCTGGCATCCAGTCGGTAGGGCGCGGGGAAGGCATCGGTCGGGCAGACGTCGAGGCACTGGCGGCAGGCACCGCAATGGTCGGCCTCGGCGTCGTCAGGCGCGAGGTCGAGGGTCGTGAACAGCTCGCCGAGGAAGAGCCACGAGCCGTGCTGACGGGAGACGAGATTGGTGTGCTTGCCCTGCCAGCCGATGCCCGCGCGGGCCGCCAGCGGTTTCTCCATCACCGGTGCTGTGTCCACGAAGAGCTTCACCTCGGCGCCGAAGGTGCCTGAGACGAAACGCGCGAGCCGCCGGAGCCGGCCCTTGAGCACGTCGTGGTAGTCGCGGCCTTGCGCGTAGGCTGAGACGATGCCTCGCTTGCGTGCGCTTAGCAGACGCAACGGGTCGTGCGCCGGGCCGTAGTTGATGCCCACCACGACGACGCTGCGCGCCTCGGGCCAGAGCGCGCGGGGGGCGATGCGTCGCTCGGCGGTGCGGGGCAGCCAATCCATGTCCCCGGCGTAGCCCCGATCGATGAACGCGCGAAGCCCCTCGCCGTCCGCCGGCGCATCCTCGGCGCTTGCCACACCTAAGGCCTGGAACCCGAGCGAGCGGGCGTGAGCGAGGATCGCGTCCCGCGCGTCCTCGGGCGCGGTCGTTTCGCTCGTCGCCAGGGCGCTAGCTCCTCCGTTCGGCACCGTCGATCAGCATGTCGAGCGCGGTCGCGACGGTCGCCAGACGGACCGCGCCGCGATCGCCCGGATAGACGATCCGACGGTGGGAGATCGCGCCACCCGGCCCGGCGCAGGCATGGTGCACCAGGCCGACCGGCTTGGCGGTGGTTCCCCCGCCGGGGCCCGCGATGCCGGTCACCGCAACCGCGAGATTGGCGTCGGAGCGGGCGAGCGCGCCCTCCGCCATTGCTCGCGCCACTTCCTCGCTGACCGCGCCCAAGCGCACTAGCAGCTCGTCGGGTACGCCGAGCAAATCCTGCTTGGCTTCGTTGGCGTACGTCACGAAGCCGCGGTCCACCACGTCCGAGGAGCCTGCGATCTCGGTTAGGCAGGCGGCGATCAGACCGCCGGTGCAGGATTCCGCCGTGGCGACGCGCGCGCCCCGCGTCCGGCAGAGCGCCAGCAGCCGCTCGGCCCGCTCCATGATGTCCGCCGGGAAGGTCACAGCCATATCCAGACGTTCCAGAGCAGGACCGCCGCCAGGGCGCCGGCGACGATGTCATCCAGCATCACGCCCAGCCCGCCCTTCACGCGCCGGTCGAGCAGGCTGATCGGCCAGGGCTTCACCACGTCGAACAGGCGGAATAGCGCGAAACCCACCGCATACGCGGCAATTGTCGGCGGCACCAGCAGTAGGGCCACGAACTGGCCTGCGACCTCGTCGATCACGATCACCGATGAGTCTCGGGTCCCCGTGCGGCGCTCGTAGGCGCCAGCCGCCCAGATGCCGATCACGATCACGACGAGGGTTGCAATGGCGAGGCCGAGAGTGCCGGTGTAGGTCCTGAGCAGCCAGGCGAAGGGCAGCGCCAGTGCCGACGCCACCGTCCCCGGCGCCCAACGCACAAGGCCCGCACCGAAACAGGTCGCGATCAAGGCCGCCGGATGGCGGAGATTTGGGCGGACTGGCTCCGCCTCAGCGGTCATTGCCGTTGTTCGCGGGCAAGCGGACCGTGGCCACAGCCTGGGCGGCGATGCCCTCGCCACGCCCGGTGAAGCCGAGGCGCTCCGTCGTGGTCGCCTTGAGACCGATGCGGGCGGGGTCCAGGCCCAGAACATCCGCAAGCCGTGCCAGCATGGCCTGCCGGTGCAGGCCGATCCTGGGCCGCTGGCAAATCACTGTGACGTCGACGTGGCTGAGATGGCCGCCGCGCTCCGCCAGAAGCTTGAGTGCGTGAGCCACGAAGCGCGTGGACTCGGCGTCCCGCCACGCCTCGTCAGTGGGCGGAAAGTGGGTGCCGATATCGCCCGCCGCCATGGCGCCCAGCAACGCATCGACGATGGCGTGGAGTACGACGTCGCCGTCGGAATGGCTGACCACGCCCTGTGCGTGCGGCACCGCCACCCCGCCCAGCATGAGGTGGTCGCCAGGGCCGAAGCGGTGAACGTCGAAGCCCATGCCGACGCGGGTCTCGAACTCGGCCTCGGCTGCAGCGGCAACGTCGCGCCCTCCCTGCGCCGCCAGGATGCGTTCGGCACGGGCGAAGTCTTGCTCGGTGGTAATTTTGAGGTTGTCCTCGTCGCCGGGGGTGAGCACGACGGTCAGCCCGGCTTGCTCGGCCACTGCGGCATCATCGGTCAGCGCGCTGCCGGCTGCGGCGCGGTGTGCGTCGAGTATTGCAGGAAAGCGGAAGCCCTGCGGGGTCTGGGCGCGCCAAAGCCCCTCGCGCGGCACCGCGCCCGCGATCACCGCGCTGCCCGGCGCCGCCCGCTTGAGGCTGTCGCTCACCGCGAGTGAGGGCAGGGCGCCATCGTGACCTGCGAGCGCATCGAGCGCGCCGTCGATCACGGTGCCGGAAACCAAGGGGCGCGCGCCGTCGTGGATCAGCACCAGGTCGGGCGGTGATTCCGCGAGGCTTTCCAGGCCGTTACGCACTGAGTCCTGCCGCGTCTCGCCGCCAGTGACCGGCGTGAGCAGCGCGCCGTCCGCCGCACCGCCGCTTTCGCGCACGGCTTCGTCATAGAGGGTCCGGTCAGCGGGGTTGATCACCACCCTGACCCGATCGATGCGCGGGTGAGACGCGAAGCGCTGTACGCTGTGCCCCAGCACTGCGCTCCCGGCAAGCTGGCGGTACTGCTTGGGTAGCGGCCCGCCGACCCGGTGGCCGCGCCCGGCGGCGACGATCAGGACGGCGGCGCTGACCATGATGGATCCGTGGCGTGGACGGCATCCCGCACCCCTCCTGGATCGGTGCCGGCGGCAGGACTCGAACCCGCAACCCCTTGATTACAAATCAAGTGCTCTACCAGTTGAGCTACGCCGGCCAATCGGCCGCTGCAGGCGCGCGCGATCACGGACGGTCCGCTTTCAAGCGCGCCCTGCGGGCCGAGTCAAGCATACCGCGCTCATCGCCGCGAAACCTCGTAGAGCGCGATGGCGGCGGCGTTCGAGACGTTGAGGCTCGCCATCGATCCCGGCATGGGGATGCTCGCGGTGGAATCGCAGCGCTCGCGGGTGAGCCGGCGCATGCCTTGGCCTTCGGCACCCAGCACGAGCGCGAGCGGCGCCTTCACAGAGACGGCTCCGAGCGGCTCGGGCGCGTCGGGGTCGAGGCCGAGACACCAAAAGCCCAGCTCTTTCAGCACGATGAGGGCGCGTGCGATGTTGACGACGCGGGCGAGCGGCACCGTCTCCAGCGCGCCCGAGGCCGCTTTGGCGAGCGCGCCGGCGCCCTGCGGCGAATGGCGGTCCTGCACCACCACGGCGCCCACCGCAAAGGCCGCCGCCGAGCGCAGGATCGCGCCGACGTTGTGCGGATCGGTCACCTGGTCGAGTACGACCACGGTCCGCGCCCCATCTGCGCCCTGCGCCACGCCGCGGCAGGCAGAGGCCAGATCGACCGCCGGCAGCGGCGCCGTCTCCAGCACGATGCCCTGATGCACCGCGCCCTCCGGCAACAGGGCGGCGAGGTCTTGGCGCGAGACGATCTGCGGCGCTTCCAACAGGGCACGGGCAGCGAGCGGGAGCGTGCGGGCGTCCGCTCGCTCGGCGAGCTGCGCTGCGCCTTCCTCCGTCGCGATCAGCCGGTGGCAGCGCCGGCTCGGATTGGCAAGTGCGGCGGCGACCGCGTGGGCGCCGTAGAGCCGCTCGCGGCGGGGTCTCGCCTGGGCGCGCTGCTCCTGATGCGTGCGCCGGCGCCCGGTTCCGCGCTCGCGTGGGCGGCGAGAACTGTTGCGTGCCATGACGCACCCTATTATAAGACTTCCATCCCTTTTGCGAGACGCCCCGGCACACGGGCCGCCCGGCGCGCGCTGACGCCGCAGCCGCGGCGGCCGATGGCGCGATGGGCCGTCACGGAGAGCTCCTTTGGGCGTTGACAATCGACCGCGGATGTCCATAGTGCGCCGTTCCGAGTCCCGGGCGCGTCCACCTCGGCGCGGAGGGGTGGCCGAGTGGTTAAAGGCAGCAGACTGTAAATCTGCCGACGTATGTCTACGTAGGTTCGAATCCTACCCCCTCCACCACACGGGCGGCGCGCGCATGCGCGACGCAGGGCGCGGGGGACTTGGGATCGAGCGGGTGTAGCTCAATGGTAGAGCCCCAGCCTTCCAAGCTGGTTACGTGGGTTCGATTCCCATCACCCGCTCCAGAGTATTCGGCCGACACCGCAGCAGTGGTGCGCGGCTCGTGTTGTCCTTTTAACTGCCGCGCAGGCGCGGCAGACGGGGAATAGAGCACCGATGGCCAAGGAGAAGTTTGAGCGTACGAAGCCGCACTGCAACGTTGGGACGATTGGTCATGTTGACCATGGCAAGACGACGTTGACGGCGGCGATTACGAGGGTTCTGGGCGAAGCAGGCGGCGCGGAGTTCGTGTCGTTTGACGAGATCGACAAGGCGCCGGAGGAACGCGAGCGCGGGATCACGATCGCGACCGCGCATGTCGAGTACGAGACGGCGAACCGCCACTACGCGCACGTGGACTGTCCGGGCCATGCGGACTACGTGAAGAACATGATCACGGGTGCGGCGCAGATGGATGGCGCGATCCTGGTCGTGTCTGCGGCGGACGGCCCGATGCCTCAGACGCGGGAGCATATTCTGCTTGCGCGTCAGGTGGGCGTTCCCGCGCTGGTGGTCTACATGAACAAGGTGGATATGGTGGACGACGAGGAGATCCTGGACCTTGTCGAGCTTGAGGTTCGGGAGCTTCTGTCCGCGTACGAGTTTCCGGGCGACGACATTCCTGTGATCCGTGGGTCTGCGCTGGCGGCGCTCGAGGGTGGCGACGCGGCGACGGGCCGAGGCTCGGTCCTGGAGCTGATGGCGGCGGTTGACGACTACGTACCGCAGCCCGAGCGCCCGAAGGATCAGCCGTTCCTGATGCCGATCGAGGACGTGTTCTCGATTTCGGGTCGTGGGACGGTTGTGACGGGTCGGATCGAGCGCGGCGTTGTGAAGGTGGGCGACGACGTCGGGATCATCGGCATCCGCGAGACGACGAAGACGGTCTGCACGGGCGTCGAGATGTTCCGGAAGCTGCTGGATCAGGGCGAGGCCGGCGACAACGTGGGCGTCCTGCTTCGAGGAACGAAGCGGGACGAGGTTGAGCGCGGCCAGGTGTTGGCGGAGCCCGGGACGATCACGCCGCACACGCGATTTGAGGCAGAGACGTACATCCTGACGAAGGACGAGGGCGGGCGTCACACGCCGTTTTTCTCGAACTACCGCCCACAGTTTTACTTCCGGACGACGGACGTGACGGGGACGATTGGGTTGCCGGAGGGCACCGAGATGGTGATGCCCGGCGACAACGTGACGATGCAGGTCGATCTGATAGCGCCGATCGCGATGGACGAGGGCTTGCGCTTCGCCATCCGCGAGGGCGGGCGCACCGTCGGCGCAGGCGTCGTCGCCAAAATCGTCGAGTAGGACGCGGCATCCCGCCGCGGCACGCAAACGGATTAGGAGTGTAGCTCAATTGGTAGAGCGCCGGTCTCCAAAACCGGAGGTTGGGGGTTCGAGACCCTCCACTCCTGCCACCTGCGCGGGCAGGGGGGCGTGCTGACCATGGCTCGCACGCCGCCACTAGAGTTTCTGCGCCAGGCACGCCAGGAGATCGGCAAGGTCACGTGGCCCACGCGCAAGGAGACCACCATCAGCACGATCATGGTGCTGATCATGGTGATCATCATGGCGGTCTTCTTCTTCCTGGTGGATCAGGTGCTCTCCATCGGGGTGCGGGCGATTCTGGGGCTCGGCGGATGACGGACATGTCGGCGGTAGGCACGCACATGGCGGACGATCAGGGGCCGGCGCGGCGCTGGTACATCGTCCACGTCTATTCGGGCTTCGAGAAGAAGGTGGCGCAGTCGATCCGCGAACAGGCACGGCAACAGGGTCTCGATCACCTGATCGCCGACGTTATGGTGCCTTCGGAAGAGGTCGTGGAGATGCGCCGCGGCGCCAAGGTCAAGTCGGAGCGCAAGTTCTTCCCCGGCTACGTGCTGGCGCACATCAGCATGACCGACGAGACCTGGCACCTGATCAACAACACGCCGAAGGTGACCGGATTCCTCGGCAGTGGTGGTAAGCCGGTGCCGATCAGCGACGACGAGGCGGACCGCGTGCTGAAGCAGGTCAAGGAAGGTGTCGAGCGGCCGAAGCCCTCGGTCATCTTCGAGATCGGCGAGACCGTGCGGGTCTGTGACGGCCCCTTCACCTCGTTCAGCGGACTGGTGGAGGAGATCGACGAGGAGCGGGCGCGCCTCAAGGTCGCGGTATCGATTTTCGGCCGGGCGACCCCGGTCGAGCTGGAATACGCGCAGGTCGAGAAGGCCTGAAGGTAGGGCGGGAGTAACATGGCCAAGAGAGTCACGGGGACGATCAAGCTGCAGGTGCCGGCGGGGCAAGCCAACCCGTCGCCGCCGATCGGCCCGGCGCTGGGTCAGGCAGGGCTCAACATCATGGAGTTCTGCAAGACCTTCAACGCGCAGACCCAGAACCTCGAGCAGGGAATGCCGATCCCGACCGTGATCTCGGTCTATCACGACCGGACTTTCTCGTTCGTGACCAAGAGCCCGCCGGCCAGCTTCTTCCTCAAGAAGGCGGCGGGCATCGAGAAGGGCTCCGAGACGGTCGGCCGGATCGACCCGGTGGGCCAGGTGACGCGTGCGCAGGTGCGCGAGATCGCGGAAAAGAAGATGGCGGACCTCAACGCCGACGACATGGACGCGGCCTGCCGCATCATCGAAGGCTCGGCGCGCTCCATCGGCATCCAGGTGGTGGGTTAGTGGCGATGGCAAAGATCGGAAAAAGGCTGCGGCAGGCCAAGGAACAGGTCGACCGCGAGAGGACTTATGCGCTCGGCGAGGCGATCAGTCTGGTCAAGCAGGGGGCGAAGGCGAAGTTCGACGAGACCGTCGAAATGAGCATCGGTCTCGGCGTCGACCCGCGCCATGCGGACCAGATGGTGCGGGGCGTCGTGGCGCTCCCTCACGGCACCGGCAAGTCGGTGCGCGTCGCGGTCTTCGCCAAGGGCGACAAGGCTGACGCTGCGCGCGAGGCGGGCGCCGACGTGGTCGGCGACGACGACCTCGCCGCAGACGTCCAGGCCGGCAAGATCGAATTCGACCGCTGCATCGCGACGCCGGACATGATGCCGGTGGTCGGTAAGCTCGGCCGCATACTGGGCCCGCGTGGACTCATGCCGAACCCCAAGCTCGGCACGGTGACGCCCGATGTGGTCGAGGCTGTGCAGGCGGCCAAGGGCGGTCAGGTGGAGTTCCGAGTGGAGAAGGCGGGAATCGTCCACGCCGGCATCGGCAAGGCGAGCTTCGAGGAGAAGGCGCTGACCGAAAACGCGCGCGCGCTGGTGGACGCGCTCAACCGCGCGAAGCCGAGCGGCGCCAAGGGAACCTATATGAAGCGGGCAGCGCTCAGCTCCTCCCAGGGGCCGGGCGTGAAGCTCGACGTCTCCGCCCTGCAGGCGGAGATAGCGGCATCGTGACGGGCGGCGTGAGCGGCGCGCGTTCGCGCCTCGCGTTTGCCGGATAAGCCGGAGGAAGTTGTGGAACGGCTCAAGAAGGAAGAGATCGTCGAAGCCCTGCGCGGCATCTTCGAGAGCACGAATCTCGTCGTCGTCACGCAGTTCAGCGGGCTCTCCGTGGCGGAGGCCTCCGACCTGCGCCGCCAGATGCGCGCGGCCGGCGCTACCTTCCGCGTCACCAAGAACCGGCTCGCGAAGCGCGCGGTCGACGGCACGACCTTCGCCCCGCTCGCGGACCTCTTCACGGGCTCCAGCGCGATTGCCTATTCGGACGATCCGGTGGCCGCGGCGAAGGTCGCGGTGGCCTACGCCAAGGAGAACGACAAGCTGATTATCGTGGGCGGCGCCCTCGGCGGCGCAGCGCTCGACAAGGGCGATGTGCGCTCACTCGCTGAGCTGCCCTCGCTCGATACGCTACGCGCCCAGCTGATCGGCGTGCTGAACGCGCCGGCGACCAAGATCGCCGCCGTGCTGAGCGCGCCGGCAAGCCAACTCGCGCGAGTCGTCAACGCCTATTCGGAACAAGGAGACACCGCTAGCAAGAGCGAACCATCCGGCGATTAGTCGCCAACGCACACCAAGAAAAGCCCAAGCCCCCAGGAGACCAACGACATGGCTGATCTGGCCAAAATTGCAGACGAGCTTTCGACCCTGACGGTGATCGAGGCCTCCGAGTTGAGCAAGATGCTCGAAGAGAGGTGGGGGGTCTCCGCGGCCGCCCCCGTTGCCGTCGCCGCCGCTCCCGGTGCCGCGCCTGCGGCCGAGGAGGCCGAAGAGCAGACCGAATTCACCGTGGTGCTTACCTCCTTTGGTGAGAAGAAGATCAACGTGATCAAGGAGGTCCGCGCGATCACCAGCCTCGGCCTGAAGGAGGCCAAGGCGCTGGTCGAGGGCGTACCGAACGCGGTCAAGGAAGACGTGTCGAAGGACGACGCGGCAAAGATAAAGGAGCAGCTCGAAGCTGCAGGCGCGACCGTCGAGGTCAAGTAGAGACGATTGGCTATCGCCGGCGCACGCCCGGTCCCGTACCGGGTAGCACCGGTCCCGCCGACGCGCCGCGGCGCGGGCGGGCACGATCACGCGCGGCCTGGTCTGCGCGGCGTGCGCCGCCGCACCGCACGTAAAGACTAACCCACGGCCCGCCGCGTCGCCTGAGCCGCGGCCGAGGCCGAGAGTCCGAGGGGTACCATGGTGCAGTCTCGCAAGGCCCACCGCAGGCTACGTCGCAGCTTCAGCCGCATTCCCCAGGTTGCCTCGATGCCTAACCTCATCGAGGTGCAGAAGCGCTCCTACGAGTTCTTCCTGCAGCGGGAGATGGAGGGCGACAGGCGCTCCGAGTCCGGGCTTCAGCGGGTCTTCAAGTCGGTGTTCCCGATCCGGGACTTTTCCGACAAGGCATCGCTGGAGTTCGAGCGCTACGAGTTCGAGGATCCCAAGTACGACGTCGAGGAATGCCAGCAGCGCGGCATCACTTACGCGGCCCCGCTCAAGGTGACGCTGCGTCTCGTGGTCTGGGACGTGGACGATGACAGCGGGCTCCGCTCGGTTCGGGACATCAAGGAGCAGGACGTCTACATGGGCGACATGCCGTTGATGACCGACAACGGCACCTTCGTCATCAACGGCACCGAGCGGGTGATCGTTTCCCAGATGCACCGCTCTCCGGGCGTCTTCTTCGATCACGACCGTGGCAAGACGCACAGCTCGGGCAAGTATCTCTACGCCGCCCGGATCATTCCCTATCGGGGCTCCTGGCTCGATTTTGAGTTCGACGCCAAGGACTTGGTGTTCGTGCGCATCGACCGGCGCCGCAAGCTGCCGGTGACGGTGCTGCTGCGCGCGCTCGCCATGGATACGGAGGAGATCTTCGATCACTTCTATTCCAAGGTGATGCACACCCGGACCGATGACGGTTGGAAGGCGCCGATCGAGCCCGAGCGCCTGCGCGGGGTGAAGCTGCTGGACGATCTGGTGAACGCGGCCACCGGCAAGACGGTGGTCGAGGCTGGGCGCCGCGTGACTGCGCGCGTGCTCAAGAAGCTCAGCGACGCCGGCATGACCGAGCAGCTGATCAGCGCCGACAAGCTGATCGGGCAGTACGCCTCCGACGACATGATCAATACCGAGACTGGAGAGGTGTTGATCGAGGCGGGCGGCGAAATCGAAGAGAAGACGCTCGAATCCCTGGAGGAATGCGGGATCGACCGGATCTCCGTCCTCGGCATCGACCACATCAATGTCGGCGCCTACATCCGCAACACTATCAGGCAGGACCGGACGACGAGCCGCGAGGAGGCGCTGCTCGAAATCTACAAGGTGATGCGGCCCGGCGAGCCGCCGACTGTCGAGACCGCCGAAAAACTCTTCTACGACCTGTTCTTCGGCAAGGCCCGGCTGAAGGATGAATCGGTCGAGGCGCGCGCCGAGCCCGAGGAGGCCTCCGACGTGCTGGTTCGGCTGAAGCGTGCCGAGATGGGCGAGGTCTGGATCCTGGAGCAGGAGCAAGACTGGCTCAGGATCATCGTCCCGGCCGCCGACCGACCCGACGAGATCGAGGAGCCGGTATGGGTGCCGGCAGAGGCCTTCGCCACGCTCGGCTCCGAGCGCTACGACCTCTCCGATGTCGGCCGTGTGAAGATGGGCATGAGGCTCAATCTCGACGGCAACGACGAGCTCAGGGTGCTGCGACGCAAGGATATCGTCGCCGTCGTCACCACTCTTGTCGCCCTGAAGGACGGCATCGGCGACATCGACGACATCGACCACCTGGGCAACCGCCGGGTGCGCTCGGTCGGCGAGCTGATGGAGAACCAGTACCGGATCGGCCTGCTTCGGATGGAGCGCGCGATCCGCGAACGGATGAGCTCGGTCGATATCGACACCGTCATGCCGCACGATCTGATCAACGCGAAGCCAGCGGCGGCGGCGGTGCGCGAGTTCTTCGGCTCCTCTCAGCTCTCGCAGTTCATGGACCAGACCAACCCGCTGTCCGAGATCACGCACAAGCGGAGGCTCTCTGCACTGGGCCCCGGCGGGCTCACGCGCGAGCGGGCGGGCTTCGAGGTGCGCGACGTGCACCCCTCGCACTATGGGCGTATCTGCCCGGTGGAGACGCCGGAGGGCCCCAATATCGGGCTGATCAATAGCCTCGCCACCTACGCGCGGGTCAACCGCTACGGCTTCATCGAGAGCCCCTATCGCAAGGTGGAGGAGGGTCGCCAGACCGACGAGGTGATCTATCTCTCCGCGATCGAGGAGGCGAAGTACACCATCGCCCAGGCCAACGCGAAGACGGACGAGAAGGCCGCCCTCAGCGAGGACCTGGTGAGTTGCCGGCGCAACGGCGAGTTCGTAATGTCGTCGCCCGACAACATCGAATACATGGACGTCTCGCCCAAGCAGCTGGTATCGGTTGCCGCCGCTCTCATTCCCTTCCTCGAGAACGACGACGCGAACCGGGCGCTGATGGGCTCCAACATGCAGCGCCAGGCGGTGCCGCTGGTGCGCGCCGAGGCGCCGCTGGTGGGCACCGGCATGGAAGAGGTGGTGGCCCGCGATTCAGGCGCTGCCATCGCAGCGCGCCGTACCGGTACGGTCGAGCAGGTGGATGCCACCCGCATTGTGGTTCGCGCCGAGGGCGAGCAGGACGGTAACGCGGAATCTGCAGGTGTCGATATTTACAACCTGCTGAAATTCCAGCGCTCCAACCAGAGCACGTGCATCACGCAACGGCCTTTGGTGCGGGTCGGCGAGCGGGTGGTGGCGGGCCGTGTCATCGCCGATGGGCCCAGCACCGACTACGGCGAGCTTGCGCTCGGGCGCAACGTGCTCGTCGCCTTCATGCCGTGGAATGGCTACAACTTCGAGGATTCGATCCTGATCTCCGAGCGGCTGGTCAAGGACGACGTCTTCACCTCGATCCACATCGAGGAGTTCGAGGTGATGGCGCGCGACACCAAGCTGGGACAGGAGGAGATCACCCGCGACATTCCCAATGTCGGCGAGGAAGGGCTCCGCAACCTGGACGAGGCCGGCATCGTCTACATCGGTGCCGAGGTCCAGCCCGGCGACATCCTCGTCGGCAAGATCACGCCCAAGGGCGAATCGCCCATGACGCCAGAGGAGAAGCTGCTGCGCGCGATCTTCGGCGAAAAGGCCTCGGACGTGCGCGATACCTCGCTGCGCGTGCCGCCCGGTGGCATGGGCACGGTGGTCGAGGTGCGCGTCTTCAACCGGCGCGGCGTCGACAAGGACGAGCGTGCGCTCGCGATCGAGCGCGAGGAGATCGAGCGGCTCGCCAAGGATCGCGACGACGAGCGCGCGATTATCGAGCGCAACATGTACGACCGCGTGCGTGCACTGCTGTTGAACCGGATCGTAGCCCGCGGCCCCAAGGACGTCGCCGCCAACAGCAAGATCACGGGGCGGGTTCTCGACTCCCTCTCCCGCGGGCAGTGGTGGCAGATCGTGCCGGCCAGCGAGCCGATCCTCACCCGCCTCGAAGCGCTCAAGGAGGAGTTCGACGAGAACATCGGCCGGATTCAGGAACGCTTCGAGAGCAAGGTGGAGAAGCTGCAGCGCGGCGACGAGCTGCCGCCGGGCGTGCTCAAGATGGTCAAGGTGTTCGTCGCGGTGAAGCGCAAGATGCAGCCCGGCGACAAGATGGCCGGCCGCCACGGAAACAAGGGCGTGGTCTCGAACATCGTGCCGGTCGAGGACATGCCCCACCTGGAGGACGGAACCAGCGTCGATATCGTGCTCAACCCCCTCGGCGTGCCGTCCCGGATGAATGTCGGCCAAATCTTGGAGACCCATCTGGGGTGGGCCTCCCACGGGCTCGGCCTAAAGATCGGCGAGATCCTGGACCAGGCTCAGGCCGCAGGCGGCGCAGCCAACGGGGAGCTGCGGAGCCTGCTTGGCGAGGTCTACGACGGCGACCGGGAAGCCGACGGCCAGGTTGCGAGGATGTCGGACTCGGAACTGGCCGAAATCGGCGAGACCAGCAGAAGCGGTGTCCCGATGGCGAGCCCGGTGTTCGACGGTGCGCACGAGGTCGACATCGTGAAGATGCTGGAGCTTGCGGGCCTCGAAGCGAGCGGCCAGGTGACGCTGGTCGACGGGCAGACCGGCGAGCCCTTCGACCGCCAGGTGACGGTCGGCTACATCTACATGCTGAAGCTGCACCACCTGGTCGATGACAAGATCCACGCCCGCTCGATCGGGCCCTACAGCCTCGTCACCCAGCAGCCGCTGGGCGGCAAGGCGCAGTTTGGCGGCCAGCGTTTCGGCGAGATGGAGGTGTGGGCGCTCCAGGCCTACGGCGCCTCCTATACCTTGCAGGAAATGCTGACCGTCAAGTCGGACGACGTCTCCGGCCGCACCAAGGTCTACGAGTCGATCGTACGCGGCGACGAGAACTTCGAGGTCGGAATCCCTGAATCGTTCAATGTCCTGGTCAAGGAGATGCAGTCCCTCGGCCTCGATATCGATCTCAGGACAACGAGCTGACGCAGAGCCGGCACGGCCACCCGGCATCGCGGCAGGTTCGGAGGACAGTCGATGAACGAGTTGATCAATCTCTTTGGTCCGGCAAGCACGGCCCAACAATTCAACCAGATCAAGATCTCCATCGCGAGCCCGGAGAAGATTCGCTCCTGGTCTTACGGCGAGATCAAGAAGCCGGAAACCATCAATTACCGGACCTTCAAGCCTGAGCGCGACGGGCTGTTCTGCGCCCGTATTTTCGGGCCGATCAAGGATTACGAGTGCTTGTGCGGCAAGTACAAGCGCATGAAGTACCGCGGCATCGTCTGCGAGAAATGCGGTGTCGAAGTGATCCAGTCGAAGGTCCGGCGCGAGCGCATGGGCCATATCGAACTGGCCTCGCCGGTCGCCCATATCTGGTTCCTGAAGTCTGTGCCGTCGCGCATCGGGCTCTTGTTCGACATGACGCTCAAGGAGATGGAGCGCGTCCTCTATTTCGAGAGTTATGTTGTCACCGAGCCCGGCTTTACCTCACTCAACCAATTCCAGCTTCTTACCGAAGATCAGTTCCGCCAGGCGCAGGACGAGTTCGGGGCCGATGCCTTCGAGGCCGGTATCGGGGCCGAAGTGATCCGCAAGATGCTGACCAAGCTCGATCTCGAAGAGGAGCGGGACACGCTGCGGGGCGAACTCGCCACCACCAACTCCGAGGCCAAGCGCAAGAAGCTCGTCAAGCGCCTGAAGCTGGTCGAGTCCTTCATCCTCTCGGGCAACCGGCCGGAATGGATGATTCTCGAGGTTGTGCCGGTGATTCCGCCGGAGCTCCGCCCCCTGGTGCCGTTGGATGGAGGGCGCTTTGCCACTTCGGATCTCAACGACCTCTATCGGCGCGTCATCAACCGCAACAACCGGCTGAAGCGGCTGATCGAGCTGCGCGCGCCGGACATCATCGTGCGCAACGAGAAGCGCATGCTGCAGGAGGCGGTGGACGCGCTGTTCGACAACGGCCGCCGCGGCCGGGTGATGACCGGCGCCAACAAGCGCCCGCTGAAGTCGCTCAGCGACATGCTGAAAGGCAAGCAGGGGCGCTTCCGGCAGAATCTCCTCGGCAAGCGCGTCGACTATTCGGGCCGCTCGGTGATCGTCGTGGGGCCCGAGCTCAAGCTGCACGAGTGCGGCCTACCGAAGAAGATGGCGCTCGAGCTCTTCAAACCCTTCATCTATTCCAAGCTCGAACTCTACGGCATGGCCACCACGCTCAAGGCCGCCAAGCGCATGGTCGAGAAGGAGCGGCCCGAGGTCTGGGACTACCTGGAGGAGGTGATCCGCGAGCATCCGGTGCTGCTCAACCGAGCGCCGACGCTGCATCGTCTCGGCATCCAGGCCTTCGAGCCGGTGCTGATCGAGGGCAAGGCGATTCAGCTTCACCCGCTGGTCTGCGCCGCCTTCAACGCCGACTTTGACGGCGATCAGATGGCGGTGCACGTGCCGCTCTCGCCCGAGGCGCAGCTCGAGGCGCGGGTCCTGATGATGTCCACCAACAACATCCTGAGCCCCGCCAACGGCAAGCCGATCATCGTGCCGAGCCAGGACATCGTGCTTGGCATCTATTATCTGACCTACACCCGTGACGGCGAACGCGGCGAGGGCATGGCCTTCTCCGACATCGGCGAAGTGCAAAAGGCGCTGGATTCAGGCGTGATCTCGCTTCATGCCAAGATCACGTGCCGCAGGGCGGGCGAGAACGGGGCGGACTCCGTCCGGGTCGAGACCACAGCGGGCCGCCTCATCCTCTCCGAGGTGCTGCCGGAGAACGCCAACGTCCGCTTCGAGGCGATCAATCAGCTGCTCACCAAGCGCGAGCTCAGCGCTGTGTTCGATTCTGTCTACCGCCACTGCGGGCAGAAGGAGACGGTGATCTTCGCCGACCAGGTGATGAATCTCGGCTTCCGCTACGCGACCCGGGCCGGCATCTCCTTCGGCAAGGACGACATGGTGGTGCCGCGCGAAAAGGCCAAGCTGGTGGAATTCACCGACCGCGAGGTGAGCCGCTACGAGCGCCAGTACTCCGACGGCCTCATTACCCAGGGCGAGAAGTACAACAAGGTCATCGACGCCTGGTCGCAGTGCACGGACAAGGTGGCGTCAGCCATGATGAAAGGCATGTCGGACCTCACCGTGGGTGAGGACCGGCGGGGTGGGCCTGCGCTCAACTCGATCTACATCATGGCCGATTCCGGTGCGCGCGGTTCGGAAGCGCAGATGAAGCAGCTCGCCGGCATGCGCGGCCTGATGGCCAAGCCCTCCGGCGAGATCATCGAGACGCCGATCAAGTCCAACTTCAAGGAAGGGCTGACGGTGCTCGAGTATTTCAACTCCACCCATGGGGCGCGCAAGGGCCTCGCGGACACCGCGCTCAAGACCGCAAACTCGGGCTACCTCACCCGCCGTCTCGTCGATGTCGCCCAGGACTGCATCATCGTCGAGGACGACTGCGGCACCACGGCCGGGCTCACGATCAAGGCGGTGATCGAAGGCGGCGAGACCATCGCCACGCTCGGCGAGCGGGCGCTGGGGCGGGTCGCGTCCGAGCCCATCCTGGATCCGCTCTCCGGCGAGACGATCGTGGGAGCCGGCGAGATGATCGACGAGCGCACCGTCGACCAGATCGAGCGGGCCAATATCGAAGAGGTCAAGATCCGCTCGGTGCTCACCTGCGAAAGCGACGACGGTGTGTGCAGCCTCTGCTACGGGCGCGATCTCGCGCGGGGCACCCTCGCCAATATCGGCGAGGCCGTCGGCGTCATCGCGGCGCAATCCATCGGCGAGCCCGGCACGCAGCTCACCATGCGCACATTCCACATCGGCGGCGCAGCCCAGCGCGGGGCGGAACAGTCGAGCGTCGAAGCACCGATCGGTGCGACGGTCGAGATCGAAAACGAAAACGTGGTGAGCGACAGCACCGGCACTTCAGTGGTGATGGGCCGTAATCTCGAGGTCGCCTTGCGCGATGAGCAGGGCAGGGAGCGTGCGCGCCACCGCATTCCCTACGGCGCCAAGCTCTACGTCTCTCAGGGCCAGAACATCGAGCGCGGGCACACCGTCGCATCGTGGGATCCGTTCACGCTGCCGCTGATTTCCGAGCGCGCTGGCGTGGTGCGCTTCTCCGACATGGTGGAGGGCCTCTCCTTCCGTGAGGTCGTGGATGAGCGCACCGGGGTCTCCAACAAGGTGGTGGTGGACTGGCGCCAACAGCCGCGCGGCAGCGACCTCAAGCCGCGTGTGGGCCTCACCGACGAGAGCGGCGAGATCATCACGCTGCCTAACGGGCGCGAGGCGCAATACTTCCTCTCGGTCGATGCCATCCTCAATGTTGAGGACGGCGAGACCGTCCACGCCGGCGACGTACTTGCGCGCATCCCGCGGGAATCGACCAAGACCCGCGACATCACCGGCGGCCTGCCGCGGGTGGCCGAGCTGTTCGAGGCTCGCAAGCCGAAGGACCACGCGGTCATCACCGACATCACCGGCCGGGTCGAGTTCGGCAAGGACTACAAGGCCAAGCGGCGGATCGTGATCGTGCCCGACGACGGCGACGCCAAGCCGGCCGAGTACTTCATCCCCAAGGGCAAGCACATCAGCGTCCAGGAGGGGGACATCGTTCGCAAGGGCGACCCGCTGATGGACGGCAACCGCGCCCCGCACGATATCCTGCGAGTGCTGGGCGTTGAGGCGCTCGCGACCTACCTGATCGACGAGATCCAGGAGGTCTATCGGCTGCAGGGCGTGAAGATCAACGACAAGCACATCGAGGTGATCTGCCGCCAGATGATGCAGAAGGTCGAGATCGTGGAGCCGGGCGAGACCACCTTCCTCGTCGGCGAGCAGGTCGACCGGGTCGAGTACGACGAGGTCAACGAGCGCGTCGACGGCGATGCCGCCAACAGCATTCCCGTGCTCCAGGGCATCACAAAGGCGTCGCTGCAAACCCGGTCCTTCATCTCCGCCGCGTCGTTCCAGGAGACCACGCGGGTGCTCACCGAGGCGGCGGTCTCCGGCAAGTCCGACAACCTGCTCGGCCTCAAGGAGAACGTGATCGTGGGCCGCCTGATCCCGGCCGGCACCGGCAGCGTCGTCAACCGTATCCAAAAACAGGCGGTGGAACGCGAGTTGCTCAGGCAGGCTGAAGAGGAGGAGGCCGAAGCCGCTGCCATCGAGGATACCGGCGACGCCTTCGGCGATGCGCTGGGTGAGGCGGCGGGCGACGCCGTGGCGATGGAAGAGGAGCACGTTTCCGTTCCCGCCGAGTAGGCGCGCAAGCCCATAGGGGCGAACGCAGAATGGCCGCGCCGGGCCGCCGCCTTGTCGCAGCGGCGGTTCTCGCGGGTCTCGCGTTTGCCTACGCGCCCACACTCGGGGCCAATGCGGCATCCTGCCCTTCCGGCACCGAGCTATTCGCCGAATACAGGTTGTTCTTTGGGCGCAGCCAGGGCGACGTCGAGGTGGTGAGCGAGGAGGCTTGGCGCTCGTTCCTCGCCGAGGAGGTTACGCCGCGATTTCCGGAGGGCCTTACCGTGTTCGATGCCGCGGGGCAGTGGCGCGACGGCTTGGGCACAATCATAAGAGAGCGCACCAAGCTCTTGCTCGTCCTGGCTCCGCCAGGCGATGACGCCATGCAGCGCACGGATGAAATCGCAAACGCGTACAAGCGCGCCTTCGGCCAGTCCAGCGTGCTCCGCGTGGTGACCGAGGCCTGCGTCTCATTCTAACCGAGCCGGCAAGCGACGGCTTTGGGCCGTCTGCAAGCTTACAAGCGGCGACCATCACCTCATCGTTGGTAGGGGGCGCCTCACCAAGAACCTTCGGGCTCAAGCCTAAGCAGCAGCCGCGGGCTATTCTTCTGCGTCCCCGATGGGCGCCTCGATACGTGCCCGGATGTCGCGCAACAGACCGTTGATGCCTTTGCGGTTGATGACCGAACTGAACTCGACTCGATGGGTGAGCAGCATGCTGATGCCCTCGACGTAGAGGTCCACGACCCTATGGGTCCCGTCCCTCGTGCGTACGCGGAAATCGAGCTCGACGGGATCTGCGCCGGAGGGCCGGGCAACCCGCGCACGCACGATCGAGTCGCCGCTCTCGTCGGTAATGGCAGAGCGCACCGTGAACTGTTCGCCCCCGTAGGAATAAGAATCGAACCGACTCGCGTACACGCGTGCGAGGAAGTCGAGAAAGATCGCTGAGAATTCCGCGCGTTGCTCATCGGTTGCTGATTTCCAGTGCTTCCCCATCACGAAGCGGGTGACGAGCGGAACGTCGAAGCCCCGGACCATCACGTCACGGAACGCGGCTTCGCGCTCTGCAAACGTGCTGTTGTCCTTGTTCCCGAGGATGGCCACGACGTCGTCGCCAACACCCTGGACGAACGCGATCGCCGGGTCGTCAGATGCTGCCGCTCGCTGGCCTCCGACCGCAACCACGACAGCGGCAATCAATGCGGCGGCCATCAGGGTGCGTCGGGACAGGCTACGGAGTCTCTTTTGGTCCGACTTCGTCAGCATCACTGGCGTCCAATCCCGATAAACGAGTGGAGAGTGCCTAAGCCTCGTAGATATCACAAAGGCGATCTCAAGGAGGACTCAACCGCATCCGGCAAGGCAATTAAGGATTGCTGCTGTCCCGCGAAGACGCGACAGACCTCTCCGGCCGGTCGGCGTTCTCGTTCTAATTCTAGTTTCTGCACTGCCAACCGAGCATTCTGGATCGACAGATCCGGTCGGCTTTGACTACAGCTAATTGCGGCCATGTTCGTCGTCGGGTGGATAGAACTGCCTGCAATAGCGCCGATATCTGCCGATGGGACCGTCGGAGCGGCACAAACGCGGGTGAAGTCGGTACTTCTTTCGGCTCCAGATATCGACATCCTGAAGAACATCCTGTTCCTGCACAGCAATCAGAATCCTGTTCATGATCCTGGTGCGCAGCTTCACGGGCAGGAATCCGAGACCGGAGATTAAGCGCCTGGGCTTTCGTATTTCCCGGACCTGTCCGACCAGAACCAAATCGATGAGTGTGCTATCGACCGGTGTGGTGAGAACCCACAGGCGAGTGTCCATTCCGATGGTGTGCTCGCGGATATCGACGAACGAATAACCCAGCCCATGCACGTAGACAGTAGCAGAAACATCGTAAACGAGGTTGGTGACTCCGGCGATGCGCTGGCGACGCTTGAAGTCGAAACGACTGACGAGGCACGAGCCGTCCACCGTCGCCGTTCCGACGGCTTTCACGTTGTCGTAGCCGTGCACATAGCGCAAGTGAGCAAGATCAACCGAGTTTTCCGTCGTCTCCTGAGGATGGCCGGGAAATCGGACGATTCGCAATTGCAAGTCACTCCACTCGCCTTCATCCGACGGCTCTTCGGGAAGGTCCCATTGCGGTGGGCGTCCTTCGATACCCCACCAGGCGAAGACGAGGCCGAGAATTTCCCGCGTGTGAAAGACGTTCAGCCTGGCGGATTTGGGCGGCGCGGCAAAAGGCGTTGCAACACAGGTGCCGGCGACATCGTAGGTGAAGCCGTGAAAGGGGCAGACCAGACGGCCGTCGCGCACGCGTCCGCCCGCTTCAGGGCCCAAGGAGGAGCCCAGGTGAGGACACACCGACTCGGCAACGCAAATAGTCCCCTCATCGTCCGACCAAGCGACAACATTCGTTCCAAGCCACTGCCGTTGGATTAATTTGTGCTTCAATATCGAGCGGCGCTCCGCGACGAAATACCATCCCTCCGGAAACGGGTGGAGAGAGAGAACATCGCGGCCCACGCCGAAAAGATCTTCCACGTTTTGTGGAGTATTCTGTCTAGGCAGAGGCTGCTGCATAGCAAAGTCAGTTAATCAAGAGCGCACGGCGCGCTATGTTCTTGGAGGCATAATGCTCTATCCGCATCGCGCCCAATCGTCGCGGGTGCGAAGCGCGCTGTTATCGACAGCGAGCGTCTCGCTCGGTCCATACCATAATCCGTTGCGCTTTCAAATCACCTCGTACACGGTCCGAGAACCCATGGCACCCAAGGGTTTTAGGTCAATCGCTGGATGGACGGCGGGTCGGAGGGAGAGGCTTGTGCAACGCTACGACGAGCATGGCGAAAGTCCGTTCATCTAATTGGAATGTGATGTGCACACTCAGCGGATCAATCTCTTGCAGGCGATCGCCGAAATCGGAACACGACGCGAGCCGAGATGCTGAGTGAATTCGAGCCGCTCTATTCGCGCACGGGCCGCGCGCGAACAACGGCCGAAGCGCTTATTCTCGACATTCTCCAACGACACTGATCGCGCATCAAAATCCAACGTTAGGTGAAGCCGATAGTTTCGGATGTGGCAGAACGCGACCTTGACAGCGGCTCTAATGCCGGCGTATTCGGGAGGGGCTTCGATATCTGCGGGGCAAACGGTGGACTAGCGGCAAGCGCCCGCGTTCAAGTACTGCGGCACCTGTCGTTCGATCTCCTCGAACGCCTTGGAACTCGGACCCGAACCAAACCGTTCGTGACAGCAGGTTGATATGAGCTTGGAATCCTGCATCGCACACATCATGCGTCGCCGCTGGGTGACCATTCTTCTTTCGCTGCTTGTCGTACTCGCCTTAACTGCGGGCGCCCAATTTCTTGTCAATGTCGATGTCGACTTTCGCAATCACTTCAGCAAAGACGACCCGCGCCTAGTCGCACTTGAGCAATTCGAAGACACGTATGCCCTTTCCGACGCCGCGCTGGTTGCCGTTGCGCCACAGAACGACACGGTTTTCACGCGAGACGCGCTCATCGCCATAGAGGAACTGACCGAGCAGCTATGGCGAACGCCCTACGTCACCCGCGTCGATTCAATCGCAAATTATTCGCATAGCGAAGGCCTCGAGGATGAGCTGATCGTCGAGCCGCTCATCGGCGACGCCGGTTCACTGAGCGACAACGATATAGAACAAATTGAAAGAATTGCGCTCGATACGGAGGAAGTTTCCGGGCGCCTGATTTCGCGAGACGGTAGTGTTGCCGGATTGATCGTCAGTGTCGTGATTCCCGAGGACAATCGGCAGCTTGCAAAAGTAGAGATAGTCGACTTCCTGCACAACACTGCCGCCGAAGCACGAAAAAAGTATTCGGCGATCGACTACCACCTCAGCGGCGGACTCTTTCTCAATCGCTCTGTTCGCGACGCGCTGGATGAGGACATGGGCATCCTCGGACCCATTGCGCTCGGGACAATGTTGGTGGTTGCCCTGCTGCTGCTCCGCTCGATATGGGGCACCGTCACGATAATTGTGATGATCATTGCCATTCTCTTGTCCGCCCTGGGGTTCGCCGGCTGGGCGGGCCTGAAGCTTTACGGCGAGAGCGGCGCAGCACTCTTCGTCCTGATGGCGATCGCGGTCGCGCATTCCGTGCACGTCATAGAGGGAATGCTGGCAGGTCTGCGTCAGGGAATGGACCGCAAGCAGGCGGCGATTCATTCCATGCAACTCAACGCGTGGCCCGTATTCCTTACGTCTGTCACGACTGCAATCGGCTTCCTCAGTCTGAATTTCTCTGACATGCCGCCGTTTCGCGTCATGGGTAACATCGTGGCGTTCGGCGCGTTGCTCGCTTTCGTCTATTCATTGACGCTGCTACCCGCGTTTCTCTCACTAATGCCCATGCGCATCCGCCCCGAGCGCGCAGGGAAAGCAGATATTTTCGACCGCTTTTTTGACCGCTTCGGGCGCTACGTGGTTGCCCGCCGTACCATCATGCTGGGCTCTTTCGCCGTTCTCGTCGTTGCGCTCATCGCCGGTATTTCGCGGGTCGAGCTCAACGACAACCATCTGGAGCTTCTCAGCGACAGTTACGAGTTCCGGCGGTCCACGGATTTTCTGAGCGAGCGTTTCTCCGGGCTGGAGCCGTTCGAGTACTCGCTCGATTCCGGGCAGGAAGGGGGCGTGACGGACATCGAGTACCTGAGCAAGGTGGATGCCTTCGCGGAGTGGTACCGGGCGCAGCCGGAGATTGCCCATGTCTTCGCCATCACCGACATCATGAAGCGGCTCAACAAGAATCTGCATGGCGACGACCCGGAATTCTACAGCCTTCCCGAGAGTTCCGAGCTGGCCGCGCAGTACCTGCTACTCTACGAGTTTTCTCTGCCGGTGGGCCGCGACCTCAACAACCTCATCGACGTCAAGCGGTCGGCAACGCGCTTGACGGCCGTGCTCAAGAAGGTGTCCGTCAACGAGAAACTCGACCTCGCGGAGCGCGCTCAGAACTGGCTTGCGCAGCACGCTCCCGATCTGCAAGCCACTGCCACCGGCGAGGCATTGGTCGGAGCTCATTCGATTCAGCGAAATATCGAGAAGATGTTGATCGGCACCATTATCGCGATGGGTATCGTCTCGTTGCTGCTGGTCTTCGTCTTCAGGAGTCTGCGCTTCGGCCTGATCAGCCTGATACCTAATTTCGTGCCGGCAGCCATGGCGATAGGCCTATGGGGGTATGCGGTCGGAGAGGTCGGAGTCTCGGCGGCCGTGGTCACCGCTATCGCATTCGGCATCATCGTCGATGACACGATCCACTTCACGACCAAGTACCTGAGAGGCCGAAAGAGCGGCTTGCCACCGTCGGAGTCCGTTCAATCTGCTTTCGGCTCGGTCGGCAAGGCGCTGATGGCGACAACCGTCGTCTTCGCGCTGGGGTTCATGGTGTTCGGCGCCTCGGGGATGGCGAGTAACCAGGCGCTCGGCCTGCTAGCGGGAACGACGGTCGTCATTGCCCTGCTGGCGGACTTCCTGTTTCTCCCGCCGGTGCTCATGATCCTTGATCGGGTCAAGAAGAAGAGCCCGGAGAACGAGCCGGCAGGCGAGGAGAGCCATTGACGCCGGCTGGCATGAATTCCTGTGCCGAAGTCTCGCGATCGATGGGCAGAGCGCGTGGCATGACGCCGGCAATGACGAGGCGCGCGGGCGTTGCGAGCGCACTCGCCCACCCGCCGGAGCTGGCGAGGGCGCGTTGACCGTGCGCCTCCCCTTCCTTCTGGCGACGCCGCTGATTCTGGCCTCGCTGCTTGCGACGGGTGCGCGGGCCGACAACGGCTTCTTCGGTGAAGTCGAAGTATTCGGACGTCTCTCTTCGGAGACCCGGCTCTACCCCGAGAGCGCCGGGCATCCAGACCAGCGCTCCCATGCGAGCGGATTCGCCGTCGAGGCGACGATGTACGCCGAGAACGACGAAGGCAGAAGCATCACGCTGACGCCCTTTTACCGATACGACGCCGGAGACCCGGAGCGCACCCACTCTGATCTCCGCGAGGCCTACTTTCTCGCGTATGGCGATATTGGCGACGACGAGTGGGAACTCCGCCTAGGCGTGGACCGTGTCTTCTGGGGCGTCGTCGAATCGCGTTCCCTGGTCGATATCGTCAACCAGACCGACCTCGTGGAGCATCCGGACGAGAAGACCAAGCTTGGCCAGCCCATGGTCCATCTCACTTGGTCGGGGGACTGGGGGGCGATGGAACTCTTCGGGATTACGTGGCATCGCCCGCGCACGTTTCCGGGCCAGCACGGCCGCCTGCGTTCCGCGCTCGTCGTGGATCACGACCTGACCTCCTACGAGTCGGCGGCGGAGGAGTGGCGTCTCGATCTCGCCGGCCGGTTCAGTGGCAGCTTCGGGCCGCTCGACATCGGGCTCAGCGCGTTCGACGGCACCAGCCGGGAGCCCACCCTGCTGCCGACACCGGTCGGCACCGGACTCTTTTTGGCGCCGTACTACGAGAAGATCCGCCAATTCGGGCTGGATGCCCAGCTCACTACCGGTCCCTGGCTCCTCAAGCTGGAGGCCATCCACCGCTCTGGCTTGCAGAACCGCCGGTTCGATCAGCGCCTCTTCAGTTACGAAGAAGAGGACTACGCGGCGTTCGTCGTGGGCGGCGAATACACCATCAATGCCGTGTGGGAGTCGGACACCGATTTGAGCCTGATCGGCGAATGGACCCGGGACGGGCGGGGCCAATGGGCAACCAACGCGTTCGAGAACGACGTGCTCCTCGCCGCCCGCGTCGGGCTAAACGACGAGCAGAGCACCGAGTTCACGGTCAGCGCGCTCGCTTCCCTCGACAACGGCAGTCATGCCATTAGCGCCGAATTCAAGCGCCGCATCTCCGATAGCTGGTCGCTGCATGTGGAGGGCACTGCCTATTCGGGCATCGATGCGAAGAGCGTCGTCGAAGAGGTCCTGTACGAGGTGCGGCGCGACAGCTATGTCGGGCTCAACCTGGACTACAACTTCTGAACTGGATCATCGCCCGAGGGTCGGAGGACCGGCCGCCATTCGGGCTTTCACATGCCGGAAGCAGGAAACGTGCTACCATAGGGGAAGCGAGGCCGGTGGCGCCGAAGGAGACGGCATGCCCAGGCAGCGGCCTGAACCCGCTGCCGAAACTCCGTCTCGCCCCCGTTGTTCAGTGTCCGCCGACAGGAGGAAACGGTGATGCGCACCGCTCTTTCCCACCCGATGCTAGTCTTGGCCGGGATCGCCATCGCCATCGTTGCATGGGCGGGCGAGCCGTCGGCCAGTCGGGCTGAAACCCCCGAGGAGGCCGGGCACAGGATCGCAACCGAAGCCCGCGATAGCCTCAAGGGTTTCGGCAATTTCACCGCCGGCATGACGATGATCCTCCGCAACAAGCGGGGGCAGGAAAGCAAGCGCGAAGTCCGCCTGAAAGTCATCGAGGTCGAGGACGACGGCGACCGGACCCTGTTCGTGTTCGACCGCCCGCGCGACGTCAAGGGGACCGCCTTTCTCGTCCACGCCCACAAGGAAGAGCCGGACGAGCAGTGGCTTTATCTTCCTGCCCTGAAGCGGGTCAAGCGCATCAGCGCCTCGAATCAGTCGGCGTCGTTCATGGGTAGCGAGTTCTCATACGAGGACATGGGCGCCGTCGAGGTCGAGAAGTACAGCCACCGGCATCTGCGCGACGAGCCTTGCGGCGATCTCGAGTGTGCGGTCCTGGAGCGCGTTCCGGTCAGCAAGGATTCAGGTTATTCCCGTCAACTGATCTGGCTCGACCTGGCCGAGCTTCGCGCAATGAAGATCGAGTTCTTCGACCGCAGGGACGCGAATCTCAAGACGCTAATAGTGGAGGACTACAACCAGTATCTCGACAGCATCTGGCGGCCCAGCACGATGACGATGACGAACCATCTCACGGGCAAGAGTACCGTGATGCTCTGGACGGACTTCGAGTTCCAGACGGACCTCGACCTCGGCGACTTCACCAAGACCGCGCTCAAGCGGGTACGGTAAGAGCAGGCAATCGGCGCTGGCGCGCTTTCAGATCTTGGCAGGACTCAGAATAGTCAGACGGGCAGTTCGCGCGTCTTTTCGGCAACGCGGAATTTCAGCTTTCTGCTCGGGGACAGGGACGGGAACGGGCTAATTCGGAGCTTATAGTTCGCGGGCCGCACCTCAAGCGTAAAGTAATGCGCGATCATCAGCAGGTTGACAGTCAACTGCAGATCCACCCAGCGGAAGCCAAGGCATTTATGGGTGCCCAGCCCGTAGGGCGCGTATCCCGGGCTGCGGTGCTCATTGCGCGGCGGCAGATAGCGGTCGATGTCGAATGAATCGGGGTCGGGAAAGACGTCGCTCATGTAATGCGGCGCCGTCTGAGCGATGACGATGCGCGCCCCCACGGGCAACTTATAGCCCTCGACCACGCAAGAGTTCATCACGTTGCGGATGGACGCGGGCACGATGGGGTACATGCGCAGGCATTCCAGGACGAAGCGCCGCGTAACGTCGATAGACTCGTCGGTGAGGTCCTTGGCATCTGGATCGCCGTTCTCGAACAGGTTGTCGGCTTCCGCACGGATCCTCTCGTAGAGTGAAGGCTGCGTTGCCATGGCGTAGAGCGCGCAGCCGAGCGCGTCTCCCAGATACATGCTCGCTAGCATGGGCGTCGAAAGAGCGAAGGCCAGGTTCGATTCGGGCAGCAACTGTGGGTCGCTGGCGTGGAGGCTGAGCAGGTCGTCGGCGAGATCCCGCGGGCAACCAGCCCGCTGGGCGAGCGTGTGGAGACCCACGATCCGCTGTATCCCAATGTCGATGGCCCTGGACGCACGCTTCATCGACGGGGTGTACAGCATGAACTTGGGCAGAACTTTAGCCACATGAGTGGTGAGCGCGCGCTCCTTGAATCTGATCAGGTCCTCCACGAAGTCCTGTGACTCGATGCTGATGACCAGCGGCGATACCTGCGCGTTGATCATCAGCCGGCACATGCTGGTCGCCGGCAGCGACGAGCCCACTTTCCAGTCCGCCATGAAGGCACGGACATGGCCGTAGAGGTCATGCAGCCGATCCTCAAGTCTCCCGCGGGAAGTGCCCGGCTGCATCACCTTGCGCAGTTGGAAGTGATCGGCCCCGTCAAGCGAGGGAATCACCCCGGACGCTCCGTAAACCTTCTCGATGTCGGTGAAATAGTCCCGGGACCGAAAATACATGCGCCCGTTCCGGTGTATCCAGCGGTTGACCTGAGGCCCGGCGAGGAAGGTCATGGGTTCCTGGAACGGCGGACGGATCTGGAAAACTGGACCGTGTTCTTCCGCGACTTGCGCGATAATGGCGGCGATGTTGCCGCCCCGAAGACGCGAGTTCAGCAATAGCTTATGCAGGGGGACGACGGGTATTTTCTTGGTCAGCGCGGAAGCCCGCAGCGACGGACTGGAGATGTTGTGCTCGACAGCGGCGGCGATTGAACGGCCTATCAGGTCCATCTTGCAAATGAACCTGATGCGCTCTTCTGCCTCGTCGTCCAGATCGAATATGAAGCGCAAGACGTCACACGTATTGACGAGGCATATAATGATCATGTCCCTCGGATCAGGAATCACGCTGGAATAGATGAACTTGCTGATACGCGCCTTGATGAACTCATTTGGAGTGTCTTCCAGGGAGCTACCATATTGAACAGGAGCTAGCGTCCAGAAGTCACCGTCGTGATGTTTTAGGATGCCCAGGGCAACCAAGTGATCCAAGGTCGAATCAATAACGGTCTCCGCTTGGCCGGCAAGCCGTTCAATCCAGAATTGGGCGTTCCGCTGATTAGGTTCGTCTGCAACTTGCTTCAGAATGGGGTCCAGAATCGGGTTGCCCGTTTCTGTCTGGTCCACAAGGAGCAGCGATTCCATGTCCGTGTCAATGCGCTCGAGAAGGGAGAGTTCCGCGAGCACGGCGCCGACGATGGCGCAATTCAATTCCCATCCTTGGACTTGATGGAAGTAACCGGTCTCCTCATTGAGGAGCATAAGGATAAGCTCTTCGGGCAAATTAAGCGACTGGGCCGCTAAACCCTGAATCGTATCAGCCATCAGCCATGGCCTCCTCGCGTCTCAATTCGTAGCGGCGTACGAGCGCCGATAATGCCCTGCGTAGCAATCAGACGCAGATTGGTGATAGGCAGGGCAAAAAATCATGATCAGGGCACTCGCGAGCCTGCGATACAGCGCATCCAGGGCTTTAAGTTTGCGTTGTTGTCCACCTTCAAACGTGTATGTCAGGTTTGGGATCGAGGCTGTCAAGTCCGCTTGAATGGTATTGGCCGGGGGCAATACCGCCCCGTTCGAACAGGCCATGCTGATGGCCGGGTCCTCGGTCCCCCTCGTCGCGCGCTGCGGGCATCCTTCGACGAAGGCGACGGACTCCCGCACGCCGATGGGCAGGCGCACGTCGGACAGCACACCCGCCTCCTCTTGCCCTGTCCGTATAAATTCTACTCCGACTTTTGCAACGCGTCACGCAATTCGTCCAATATGATGAACGTTCGCCCCGAAAGCCGCGATTTTTTGTGCTTATCTCCCGCCAAATTCAGGCGTGCCCGCCCACTTCTTTGGTTAGGGCGACGCCGTACTCAAATTCTTGCGCTGCAGCAGACGCTGCGAGGACGGCAAGGAGCACAGAGACCGATCGGTTGTGGGGACTATTTCGGGTTCGCGTCGGCTGGACTGTTCAGCGCATCGCGAGGGTGTCAAAATTCTTGAGTGGCCGCTTTTCCGGGTACCTGAGCGGCAAGAGCTGCGGGTTAGTATTCGGCGCGGTCGTCTACTGCATGGCCGCGCTTGGGCACCAACACCGTGCGCTCGTAGGTCATGAACACCGTGCCGTCGGATTTCTTGCCCGTCGTCTTGACCGTGACGATGCCCTGGGTCGGGCGCGAACGCGACTCCCGCGTCTCCAGCACCTCCGATTCGGCGTAGATGGTATCGCCGGAATAGACGGGCGCGGTGAGCCTGATGTCGTTCCAACCGAGGTTGGCGATCGCCTTCTGACTGATGTCGCTCACCGACATGCCGGCGACGATCGCAAGCGTGAGCGCGCTGTTGACCAGCGGCTTGCCGAACTCGCTATGCGAAGCGTAGTGGCTGTCGAAGTGGATCGGATGAGTGTTCATGGTGAGCAGCGTGAAGGAGATGTTGTCGTACTCGGTGAGCGTCCGGCCCGGCCGGTGCTCGTAGACATCGCCCACCACGAAATCCTCGAAGTAGCGCCCGTAGGCTTCGCGATAGCGTTGCTCGGCCACCTCTTTACGCTCCACGGCCATGGCTCGATACCTCCCAATTTGCCCCATTCCCTCACCGCCAGCGCGCGGCGGGCGGGACCTTAGGGAGTCGGTTGGCAGGGGTCAACGACAGCCGGGCGGCAGGCTTGTCGCCGGGACGCCATCGACTATAGTCATGCCACCTTCGGCGGCACCATGGGCCGTCCACGACGAGGGAGATGGAGAATGAAGGCTTTGAGGGCCGGGTTGATCTCGGCAGGCGTGGCATTGGCCGCGCTGACCGCAGCAGATGCGATGGCGCAAGACGGGCACGTCACATGGCATGACGATGGCTCGGTCGACCTCATCATGGAGGATGGCGCCGTTATCAAGACCTCGCGGGATGAGCTGGGTTCCCTGTTCGGACCCGGCGAGAAACCCTTCGAGGGCACCACGATCACGGTGCTGACCCTGGATTCGGGGCCGCGCGGCGGCATCTCGGGGCCGATTTTCAGCTTCCGCCCGATCTGGGAGGAGCTTTCGGGCGGCAAGCTGGAGATCGCGTTGACTCCGATCACCGACCTCTACGCGAAGATGATGCTCGACCTGCGCCAGGGCACGGGCCTCTATGACGGGATCATTGTCGGCGCCTTCTTCTACGGCGACCTGGTCGCAGGCGATTACATGCTTCCAATCGAGGAGTACATGGAGAGCGGCGAGCATCCGCAATGGACCTACGATTCCATGCCGCACTCGCTGAAGACCCTGCACACCTGGGGCGACACCGGCTACGGCGTGCTCAACGACGCCGACGGTCAGGTGCTCTACTACCGTCGCGACGTGCTCAACGACCCCGAGCATCAGGCGGCGTTCAAGGCGGAGAAGGGCTACGACATGCCGGTCCCGCCCAAGACCTGGCAGCAGCTCCTCGACATCTCGCAGTACTTCGACGGCAAGAACTGGGATGCCAACGACGACGAGCCCGATAGCGGCACCGTGCTCCACCTCAAGGTGGGCGAGCAGGGGCACTATCACTTCCAGTCGCTGTCCGCGTCCTTCGCCATGACGCCGGGCGAGGCGGTGACCCAGTATCACAACGTCTATTGGTTCGACCCCACCAACATGACCCCGCTGATCGACAGCCCCGGTCACGTCGCAGCGCTTGAGTTCCTGCAAGAGCTGCACAAGACGGGCCCGGAGGCGCAGGTGGGCTGGAGCCTTGGCGAGGCGTGGGACTACTTCCTGCGCGGCAAGTCGGTGTTCGTGTTCAGCTGGGGCGATGTCGGCTCGCTCTGTCAGGACGAGTCGCGCTCGAAGATCAAGGGCATCTGCGGCTCGGCGCTCATGCCCAGTTCGGACAAGTATTGGGATCATGAGAATGGTACCTGGGTCGAGACCGATGACCCGCAGCCTGTCGGCAACACCACCGGCGGCTCGTGGCACGGCGTGATCTCGGCGTTCTCAGAGAACCCGGATGCCGCCTATTCGTTCCTCTCGCTGATGGCGATCAAGCCGTCGTCGAACTGGGGCGCGTATCACGGCTGGACCGGTGTCGATCCGGGGTACTACTACCAGTTCCTGGAGCCGCTGGGCGAGGCGAAGATCGAGGACTACGTGGCCGCAGGTTGGCATCCCGACGATGTCGCCGAGTACACGCAGGCCTATTACGACAACTTCACCGCGCCGACGATCCTCACCTATCTGCGGATCGAGGGTGCGCCCGAGTACTGGGACATCATGGACAAGAACCTGTCGGCGGCTATGAGCGACCAGAAGACTGCGGCCGAGGCTCTTTCCGATACCGCAGCGACCTGGGAAGAGATCACGGACCGTCTCGGCCGTGACAAGATTCTCAAGCAGTATCAGGAAGCGATCGGCTACGGCGGATAGACCAAGGCCATCCGGTAGGGTTTGCGGGGCGGTGCGCGGCTTGCCGCGCCCGCCCCGGGCCCTGCCAACTGCCGATTACCAAATTAGCTAGCCGGCCATGATTCGCTGGACCAAGCCGGTCAAGTTCGTCTTTTTGCTGCCGGCCGTCTTCTGGGTGCTGGCGTTCACGGTCTTTCCGCTCGGCTACTCGCTCTACATCAGCTTCCACGATGTCGACCGCAAGGTCGTCGTCACCGGGCGCGAGAAAGTGCCGGTGCTCAACGAGGCCGGCGAGCCGGTGCTCAAGAAGAGTGGCGAGCCGCGCACCAAGACCGTGGTGCACCGCGAGCTTCAGACCAACTTCACCTGGAACGGCTTTGCGAGCTTCATCCGCGCCTTCGGCGACGAAGAGGTGGGCTCTGCGGTGAAGGTCACCGCGATTTTCGTGTTCACCGCGGTGACGCTCGAGATCGTGCTGGGGTTCTTGCTCGCCTTCCTCTTTCACCGATACATCTTCGGGCGAGCGGTCTTGCGAACGATCATGATATTGCCGATTTTCGCGACCCCGATCGCGGTCGGTTACCTATTCTTTACAGTGTTTTACGAGATTGGCGGCCCGCTCGAATTCTTGGGCATACCATGGTTATCGCACCCGGACTGGGCCCTAGTTTCGGTCATATTGGTCGACATATGGCAGTGGACGCCGTTCTGTTTCCTTGTGTTTCTCGCCGCACTCCAGAGCATCCCGGACGATCTGGTGGAATGCGCGCGACTAGACAGCGGCTCGGCATGGGATCTCTGGCGTATCGTCGTAATCCCGATGATGCAGCCAGTCATCATCATCGTGCTTCTGCTGCGTCTCGCGGAGGCGGTCAAGCTCTTCGACATCATCGCGACGCTGACCAAAGGCGGGCCCGGTATCGCCACCCAGTCCTACAGCTATCTGGCGTTCACCCGCGGCTTCAAGCTGAACGACTTCGGCTACGCCTCGGCCATGGCCTACCTGCTGCTGATCGTGGTGATGATTGTGGTCACACTCTTCTTCCGCCGCCTGAGGCAGACCTATGCTTAGCGGGCTGGGCAAGTCCCTGTTCGGCCAGCCCACCGGCGTCCCCCAGGCACGCGGCAAGCGCAAACGGCTCTGGTTCGCCGATGCCGGCTTCTCGATCATCGCGATTTTCATCGCACTGATCTTCTTTTTCCCAATCTACTGGGCGGTCTCCAACAGCCTGCGCGCACCGGCGGACACCTTCACGGTGGCTGGCCTCGGCGTCCCGTTCCTCGATTTCACGCCGACGCTCGAGAACTGGATATCGCAGATTTCTACGCCCGAGGCTTCCAACGCTTTCGGCAACAGCCTGATCATCTCCGTCTGCTCGGTGCTGATCGCGCTTGCCCTCGGACTGCCGGCGGCCTACGCGCTCGCGCGCTTCCGCTTCAAACGCATCAAGAACAAGGACCTCACGATCTGGTTCCTGTCGCAGCGGGTGCTGCCGCCGGTGGCGACGGCAGTGCCCTTCTTCATCGTCTTCTCCTCGCTCGACATGCTGGACACCCATGCCGCGCTCATCCTGGTCAACGCCACCTTCATCCTACCCTTCGTGGTGGTGATCGTGCGCCAGACCTTCCAGGACCTGCCGATCGAGCTGGAGGAGGCGGCGCTGGTGGACGGCGGCTCGCACTTCGTCGCGTTCTTCCGGGTGGCGATCCCGCTCGCGCTGCCGGCGATCGCGGCGTCCGCGCTCATCATGTTCGCGTTCGCGTGGAACGAGTATCTGTTCGCGGTGATCCTCACCATCAAGGAATCGGCGACCATGCCGGTCCACATCGCGGGCGGTGTGGATTCGCGCGGCGTGCAGTTCTGGTTCGTGGCGGTGCGCTCGCTCATCGCCATGGTCCCGCCGGTGTTGATCGCGCTCTTCGCGCAGCGTTACATCGTGCGCGGGCTCACCCTCGGCGCAGTCAAGGGATAAGCGGAGAAGACAAGCCATGGCATCGGTATCGATCCGCGAGGTCCACAAGTCCTTCGACGACACGGCCGTTATCCATGGCGTCTCGATCGACATCGAGGACGGCGAGTTCCTGGTCCTGGTCGGCCCGTCGGGCTGCGGCAAGTCGACGCTGCTCCGGATGATCGCCGGCCTCGAGGACGTCAACGACGGCGAGATCGCGATCGGCGACAAGGTGGTGAACCACATGGCGCCAAAGACCCGCGACGTCGCCATGGTGTTTCAGAACTACGCCCTCTACCCGCACATGACGGTGCGCCAGAACATGGGCTTCAGCCTGCGGCTGCGCAAGGCGGACAAGAAACTCATCCGCGAGCGGGTGGATAGCGCCGCCCAGATCCTTGGGCTGACGGACCTGCTCAACCGCCTGCCGCGACAACTCTCGGGCGGCGAGCGCCAGCGGGTCGCCATGGGCCGCGCCATCGTGCGCGACCCGCAAGTGTTCCTCTTCGACGAGCCGCTCTCCAACCTCGACGCCAAGCTCCGGGTGCAGATGCGGACCGAGATCAAGGCGCTGCACCAGCGGCTGAGGACCACCTCGATCTACGTCACCCACGACCAGGTAGAAGCCATGACCATGGCCGAGCGCATCGTGGTGATGAACCTGGGGAGGGTGGAACAGGTGGGCCGCCCGCTCGACCTCTACGACAGGCCCGCCAACCTCTTCGTCGCGGGCTTCATCGGCTCGCCGGCGATGAACCTCATCGATGCCGCGGGCGGTGCCGGGAGCGCCGCGCCTGCCGCCGCCGCGGACGACGGCACGGCCCTGCCGCTGCCAGCGGACATTCGCGTGGGCGAGGGGCAGCCGCTCGTCTACGGCGTGCGCCCCGAGGACCTGGCGCTCGCCGCCAATGGCGCCGGCGTCGAGGCCACGGTTTCGGTGGTCGAGCCCACCGGCTCAAGCACGCTCGTGTTCTGCCAGATGGCCGGCCAGGAGATCTGCGCTGAGTTCCAGGAACGGCACGACTTCGACCCCGGCGAGACGATCCGCCTGATGCCCCGCCTCGAGACACTTCACCTGTTCGACCGCGAGTCCGGCCAGCGCCTCAACGTCTGATGGTTGCAAGTGCCAAGGCACTTGCTCTTTGTATCTGTTCCCTCAGGCGCCGGGCGCTCGCTCCGCTCGTTTGGCTTCGCGCCGTTGGCGCGGCGCGCGGTCGCGCGCTCCGGCCCGCTTCGCGGACCGGTGTTCTCATGTGCTGTAGCCTGCGGTCGCCAAGTTCAGAGCGCGGCCGCCACGGCTTGGCCCACGTCCTCCGTCCTGGCGTTGCCGCCGAGATCGGGGGTGAGCGGCGCGCCTTCGCCGAGCACCGTCTCGATCGCACCCTCGATGGCGCGCGCCGCGTCGCCGTGGCCGAGATGGTCCACCATCATGGCGCCGGTCCAGATCATCGCCACCGGGTTGGCGATGGCGCGGCCTGCGATGTCCGGCGCAGACCCGTGCACTGGTTCGAACATGGAGGGATGGTCGCGATCAGGGTTCAGGTTCGCAGCCGGCGCCAGACCCATGCCGCCCGCCACGGCGGCGCCAAGGTCCGAGAGGATGTCGCCGAAGAGGTTGCTGCCCACCACCACGTCGAACCAGTCCGGATGCTGCACGAAGTGGGCGCTCAGAATGTCGATATGGAAGCTGTCGGTCTCAACATCCAGGAACTCGGCGGCGTGGGCCGCGAAGCGTTCGTCCCAATAGGGCATGGTGTGGATGATGCCGTTGGATTTGGTGGCCGAGGCCACGCGGCCGCGCCGGGTGCGCGCAAGCTCGAAGGCGTAGCGCATCACCCGGTCGACGCCTTGGCGGGTGAAGACGCTCTCCTGCACCACCGCCTCCTGCTCGGTGCCGGCATAGATGCGCCCGCCCATCTCCGAGTACTCGCCTTCGTTGTTCTCACGGACGATGATGAAGTCGATGTCTGCCGGACTGCGGCCCGCAAGGGGTGAGGTCACACCCCTGAGCAGCTTGATCGGACGCAGGTTGACGTATTGGCGGAAGGCCCGGCGCAGCGGGATCAGGAGGCCCCAAAGCGAGACGTGGTCCGGCACGCCGGGAAAACCCACCGCGCCCAGCAGGATCGCGTCGAACGGGCGCAGCACCTCGATCCCGTCCTCCGGCATCATCCGGCCCGTCTTGCCGTAGGTCTCGCAGTTCCAGCCGAAGTGCTGCCAGTCGAAACCGATATCGAAGCGCTGGCCGGCGGCCTCCAGCACCCGCATGGCCTCGGGCATGACCTCGTTACCGATGCCATCTCCTGGTATTACCGCAATTCGATAGTGCGCCATGGACTGATCTCCCCTCGCCGGCGCGCATGCTAGAGCGTTTCCGCCTTACCGGAAACGCTCTGACATTTATCGCTCACGGCAGCCGGCCTACGGCCGGCGGCTGCGCGGGCGCGCCGCATAAGCGGCGGGCCGCAGTCGCGGCCTGTCGCGAGTCCGTCAAGGACGGTCTCGCTCTCGCCGAAGCGCGGCGGGCCGGCACGCGGCATTTGACTCAGGCGCGCGCGCGGTGTAATCGAAGCGCCGTCCAGGGTGCGCGCCGCAGCCATCGCCGCGCGCCCTTCCCCTATGAGGAGGCCCCAGCGTGGCGCGTATCGCCGGCGTCAACATCCCGACCAATAAGCGGGTCGAGATCTCGTTGACCTATATCCACGGTATCGGGCGCACCAAGGCCCGCCAAATCCGCGAGACGGTCGGCCTGCCGGCCGAGAAGCGGGTAAGCCAGCTGAGCGATGCGGAGGTCATCCGCATCCGCGAGGTGATCGACCAGAGCTACGTGGTCGAGGGCGACCTCCGCCGCGAGGTCGCGATGAACATCAAGCGCCTGATGGACCTGGGCACCTACCGGGGGCTCCGGCACCGGCGCGGCTTGCCCGTGCGCGGCCAGCGCACCCACACCAACGCACGCACGCGCAAGGGCCCGGCACGCCCGATCGCAGGCAAGAAGAAGTAGAGGGTAGCGAGGATGGCGAAGCCGACGCGCACGCGGCGCCGCGAGCGGAAGAACATCTCTTCCGGTATCGCCCACGTCAGCGCCACCTTCAACAGCACGATGATTACCATCACCGATGTCCAGGGCAACGCGATCGCCTGGTCGTCGGCCGGCAGCATGGGCTTTCGCGGCTCGCGCAAGTCGACCCCCTACGCTGCCCAGATGGCGGCCGAGGAAGCCGGCCGCAAGGCCGCCGAGCACGGCGTCAAGTCCCTCGAGGTCGAGATCAAGGGGCCAGGCTCGGGCCGTGAATCCGCGTTGCGCGCGCTACAAAGCGCGGGCTTCGTGATTACCGCGATCCGCGACGTCACGCCGATCCCGCACAATGGCTGCCGGCCGCCCAAGCGGCGGCGCGTCTGACGGCACCGTTCCGGCGCGCCGCGGCGCGCCACCTCGTTCATTCAACGGGCGTACAACCCATCACACGGGACAGTCTGTGTCATGAAGAAGAACTGGCAGGAACTCATCAAGCCGCACAAGCTCGAAGTGACGCCCGAGGGAGACGGCTCCCGCTTCGCGCGCATCGTGGCCGAGCCGCTGGAGCGCGGCTACGGCATGACGCTCGGCAACGGGCTCAGGCGCATCCTGCTGTCGTCGCTGCAGGGTGCTGCAGTCACGTCGATGCAGATCAACGGCGTGCTGCACGAGTTCTCCTCTCTCCAGGGCGTGCGCGAGGACATCACCGACATCGTGCTCAACGTGAAGCTGCTGGCGCTTCGCATGCACGGCGAAGGGCCCCGGCGGATGACGCTCAGCGCTTCCGGGCCGGGCGAGGTCACCGCAGCGCAGATCCAGGCCGGCCATGGCATCCAGATTATCGATCCCGACGTGGTGATCTGCACCCTCGACGAGAACACGAACATCGAAATGGAGTTCACGGTCGAGACCGGCAAGGGCTACGTCCCCGCCGCCCAGAACCGGCCCGAGGACGCGCCGATCGGACTGATTCCGGTCGATGCGCTTTACAGCCCGGTGCGCAAGGTCGCATACAAGGTGGACAACACCCGCGTCGGTCAGGTGACCGACTACGACAAGCTGACCATGCGGGTCGAAACCAACGGCACCGTCTCGCCCGAGGACGCGATCGCGCTCGCCGCCCGGATCCTCCAGGATCAGCTCCAGCTCTTCATCAACTTCGAAGAGCCACGCGAGCTGCCGCGCGCCGAGGAAGCGGTCGAGCCCGAGTTCAACCCGAACCTGCTGCGCAAGGTGGACGAGCTGGAGCTTTCCGTCCGCTCCGCCAACTGCCTCAAGAACGACAACATCATCTATATCGGCGACCTGGTGCAGTACTCCGAAGCGGAAATGCTGCGGACGCCCAACTTCGGTCGCAAGTCACTCAACGAGATCAAGGACGTGCTCGCGGGCATGGGCCTCTATCTCGGCATGGAGCTCACCGACTGGCCGCCCGAGAACATCGAGGAAATGGCCAAGAGGCTGGACGAGCCCTACTAGGGGCTGGGCCGCCTCAGGCCACGTTACAGGGGGATACGCCATGCGCCATCGACATGGCCGCCGCAAGCTGAACCGGACGTCGAGCCACCGCCGCGCGATGTTCCGCAACATGGCGACGTCGCTGCTCAAGCACGAGCAGATCGAGACCACGGTGCCGAAGGCGAAGGAGCTGCGCGGCGTCGTCGAGCGCATGATCACGCTCGGCAAACGCGGCGACCTCCACGCACGCCGGCAGGCGCTGAGCTATCTCGTCGACGACGCGGTCGTGCGCAAGCTGTTCGACACGCTGGGCCCCCGCTACGCCGAGCGCCCGGGCGGCTACACCCGCGTGCTCAAGGCCGGTTACCGCTACGGCGACGCCGCGCCCATGGCGATCATCGAGCTGGTCGATCGGGACGAGGACGAGAAGGGCAAGGATTCGGGCCCCGTGCCGGGCGACGACGAGGAGGAGGAAGAGGAGAGCGAGGCCGCGTAGTCCGACAATGTCTGAGACTTGGGAAGAGGCGATTCTACGGATCGTCAGGGCCAGGAACGACGCGATCTCGCTTCAGGAGATTTATCGAGAAATCGAGCACCATCCGTTGGTTACGTCTCACCACCAAGAGTTATGGGGTAATCAGCCCAACTATCATCATTGGGTTCGTTCTGCTTTGGCCAAGCTCGGGAAACGCGGAGCGGTCCGGCGCGTTGGCCGCGGGCTCTATGTTTCAGGCTGAGCCTCTGCCCGAGGCTGCCCGCCCCACTTGAGGGCAATACTCCAACATTGGTCAAACCTGTTTCCGCGTAACCCGTTCACTTCACAATATACATGGGCGGTCTCGACAATTTCGGCGCCGCGGTCTGCGCCGCGGCTCAGGTCGGGAAGACCTCTCTCAATTCGGCGACTTGCTCGTCGGTCAGCAGCCTGACCGGCGCACCGCGCAGCAGCAGGTGCAGCTTCGCCGTCTCCTCCAGCTCTTCGGCGGCGTAGATCGCGGCATCCAGCGCCTTCCCCGCTACCACGGGACCATGATTGGCCAGCAGCACCGCGTGATGCGTGTGCGCAGCCTCGTACACGGCATCCGCAAGGGCGCGGTCGCCCGGCCGGTAGTAGGGAATGAGCGGCAGCCGGCCCACGCGCATCACGTAGTAAGCGGTGATCGGCGGCAGCACGTCGGCAGGGTCGACGTCGGCGAGGCAGGAAACCGCGACCGAACACGTGCTGTGCAGATGCACGATGGCGCGCGCATCGGGCCTCGCCTGGTACATCGACTGGTGAAGGAAGGCCTCCTTCGACGGCGGATCGCCGGAGAGATGTGTGCCGTCCGGCCCGAGCTTCGCGATCCGCGCAGGGTCCAGCCGGCCGAGGCATGAGTTGGTCGGCGTGACCAGAATGCCGTCGTCCAGCAGCACGCTGATATTGCCCGACGCGCCGCAGCCGTAGCCGCGCCTGAATAGGGATTCGCCGTGCAGGGCGATCTGTTCGCGGAGCGTGGTCTCGTTCACGGCAGGACGGTGAACGCGCGGGTGAAGAAGTCGGGCGCACCGAAGTTGCCGGACTTCAGCGCGAGATGGAGCCGGGGCTCGCCGACACTCATGGTCCACGGTACGCCGGGATCGATCTCGGCCCCGATGCGGAGTGCCTGAACCCCGAGTGCGCCGACCACGGCGCCTGCGGTCTCCCCGCCCGCCACCACCAGCCGGCCCACGCCGGCATCGACGAGTCCGGTCGCGATGCGCGCGAGGCAGCGCTCGATCATCGCACCGGCCTTGTCTGCGCCGAGCTTCTTCTGGATCCTCCTGACCCGCGCCGGTGCGGCACTGGCGTAGATCAGCACCGGCCCATCGGCGAGCCGGGGCCGCGCCCAGGCCAGCGCCTCCGGCGCCACCCGCCGACGCGCGGCGAGCGCCTCGGCATCAACGAAAAACGACGGGCAAGTCGTAGCCATGTGCTCGATCTGCCCGAGCGTTGCCGGCGAGCAGCTGCCGGCGATCACCGCCGCGTGGCCCGCCGCAGCCGGCAGAGTGGCCGCCTTCCCGGCCTCTCCGAGCAAGCCGCTCTCCCGGAAGTTCGCCGGCAGCCCCATGGCGACACCGGAGCCGCCGGTGACCAGCGGCAGATCGGCACAGGCCGCGCCGATCGCCATCAAGTCCTTGTCGGCGACAGCATCGACGATGGCGTGGCGCGTGCCGGCCTCCCGCAGCCCATCGAGCGCCCGGCGGATCGCGCGGGCTCCCTTGCGCACGGCCTCGTGTCCCACCAGCCCGACCGGACGCGGCGTCTGCGCGCCGAGCACCGCCACGAGATTTGAGTCCCGCATCGGGGTGAGCGGATGGTTGCGCATGCCCGAGTTCTCGAGCAGCACGTCGCCGACGAAGAGGTGGCCCTTGTAGACGGTGCGCCCGTTGGTCGGGAAGGCCGGGCAGGCGATGGTGAGATCGGCGCCGAGATCGTCCAGCAGCGCGTCGGCCACCGGCCCGATATTGCCGCGCGGCGTGGAATCGAAGGTCGAGCAGTACTTGAAGAAGACCTGACGCGCGCCGCCCTCCCTGAGCCAGGCGAGCGCCGCGCGGGACTCGCGCAGCGCCTTCGCGGGCGGCACCGTGCGGGATTTGAGCGCCACCACGACCGCATCGGCATCCGGCACCGCGGTCTCCGCGCGGGGGATGCCGATCACCTGGACCGTGCGCATGCCCCCCGCCACCAGCGTGTTGCAGAGGTCGGTCGCGCCGGTGAGGTCGTCGGCGATCGCGCCGAGCAGGAGCCTCGCTCTATGCCCCCTCCCGCCGCGCCGCGCCATGGCGTCAGGCGAAGGCCTGGATGCCGGTCTGCGACCGGCCGAGGATCAGGGCGTGGATATCGTGGGTGCCCTCGTAGGTGTTGACCGCCTCGAGGTTCATGACGTGGCGGATCACGTGAAACTCGTCACTGATGCCGTTGCCGCCGTGCATGTCGCGGGCGGTGCGCGCCATCTCCAGCGCCTTGCCGCAGGAGTTGCGCTTGATCAGCGAGATCATCTCGGGCGTGGCCCGGCCCTCGTCGAAGAGGCGGCCGACGCGGAGGCAGGCCTGCAGGCCAATGGCGATCTCGGTCTGCATGTCGGCGAGCTTCCTCTGGATGAGCTGGTTGGCCGCGAGCGGCCGGCCGAACTGCTGACGGTCCAACGTGTAGTCGCGGGCAGCTCGCCAGCAGAACTCGGCTGCACCCAGCGCGCCCCAGCCGATGCCGTAGCGGGCCCGGTTGAGGCAGCGGAAGGGTCCCGAGAGCCCGCTCGCACCGGGCAGCTCGTTCTCCGCCGGCACGAACACCTCGTCCATCTGTATCATGCCGGTGACCGAGGCGCGCAGCGAGAACTTGCCCTCGATCTTGGGCGCCGCCAGCCCTTTCATGTCCTTCTCGAGCAGGTAGCCCCGGATCGTGCCCTCGTCGTTCTTGGCCCAGACCAGGAAGACGTCGGCGATGGGCGAGTTGGAGATCCAGTTCTTCGCGCCGGAAATCAGGAAGCCGCCGTCGACCGCACGTGCCCGCGTCGTCATGCTGCCGGGGTCGGAGCCGGAGTCCGGCTCGGTGAGCCCGAAGCAGCCGACGGCCTCGCCGGTTGCGAGCTTCGGCAGCCATTCCTGCTTCTGCGCCTCGGTGCCGTAGGCGTCGATGGGATACATCACCAGGCTGGATTGCACGCTCATCGCAGAGCGATAGCCGGAATCGACCGCCTCCACCTCACGCGCGGCAAGTCCGTAGCAAACGTAGCTCACGCCGGCGCAACCGTAGCCCTGGATCGTCGAGCCCAAGAGGCCAAGGGCGCCCATTTCGTTCAGAATCTCGCGGTCGAAGCGCTCGTATCGGTTCGCTTCGAGGATGCGCGGCATCAGCTTGTCTTGGGCGTAGGCGCGGGTGGTGTCGCGCACCAGCCGCTCATCCTCGCCGAGCTGGTCGTCGAGCAGGAATGGATCGTCCCACTGGAAAACCGGCTTCGCGCGGGACGGTGCGGCCTTGGCGGCCGCAGCGGTTTGGACCATGATTCCCTCCTGGACGACGCGTTCTTTTAACATCCGGGCATAGGCGTACCAAGCCTGCCCGCACCTGGCGGCGATGCCGCGACCCGTGGGAGGCTCCGTTCATGCCCGCCGCCCGCCCGAGCCCGCTCCTGATCGGGATGCTGTTCGTTCTCGGTGTCTCCTTCGCGCTCGCGGTCTCGCTCAACCGGTTTGCGGCGGACGGCGGCGTGCCCTTCCTGCCCTACGTGTTCTGGCAGTCGTTCGGCGGGGGCGCCGCGCTCATGCTGCTGGCCGCGGCGCTGCGCCGCCTGCCACCCGTCGACCTCCGCCATGTGCGCATCTTCCTCTCGACCGGCGCGCTCAACCTGGCCTTCCCCTACATGCTGCTCGCCTACCTTGCGCCCAAGGTGCCGGCGAGCCTGCTTTCGCTCGGCCTCGCGCTGGTGCCGATCATGGTCTACGTGCTGGCGCTGACGCTCAGACAGGATCGGTTCCACGTGCTCCGTTTTGGCGGCATCCTTCTGGGACTCGCCGGCATCCTCGTGGTGCTGGTGCCGCAGGCGAGCCTGCCGGCGCCGGGCATGGCCGGCTGGGTGGCGCTCGGCCTGGTGCCCTCTCTCTCTTATGCGGTCAATGCGGTGCTGGTCGCGCGCTGGCGCCCGCAAGAGACCGGCTCGCTGCCGCTCGCCGGCGGCCTGATGCTGGCATCGGCCGGCTACGTGCTCATCGTGATGGCCGCGATCGGGGAGAGCTGGTGGGCCTTCGGCGGCTCATTCGGCATCGGCCACGGCGCAACGATCGCCGCAATGGCCAACAACTGCGTGTCGTTCTATCTGGTGTTCGAGGTGATTCGCCGCGCCGGTCCGGTGATCTTCTCGACCGTCAACTACATCGCCACGCTGTCGGGCATGGGCTTCGGCATGTGGTTCTTCGGCGACGCGCCCTCGGCCTACATCTGGGGCGCGGTGGTCCTGATGTTCGCCGGTCTCTTCCTGGTGACCACGACCGGCCGTAAGAAAGGCAACGGGGGTTAGCGCGAGACCCCGACGGGCGCTAATGGGTGCCGCCGCCTCCCGCGGACGACGCGCCGCCTTCGGCCGAGGCCATGTCGCTCTCGGAAGTCTCGGCCTTCCGCCGCTTCTGGCCGAGGCCGATTTGCTTCGCGAACTCCGACCGCCGCCGCGCATAGTTGGGCGCGACCATGGGATAGTCGGCATCGAGGCCCCACTTGGCCCGGTATTCGTCGGGGGTCATGTTGTATGTGGTACGGAGATGCCGTTTAAGCATCTTCAGTTCGCGGCCGTCTTCGAGACAGATCAGGTAGTCGGGCGTGATCGATTTCTTAATCGGGATGGCGGGCTTCGGCGGTGCCGCAACGGCGGTCGCGCCGGCCTGCGCCTCCCGTAGCGAGGCGTGAACCGTGCGAATGACCTCCGCAAGATCGGTCGGCGCCACGGTATTATTGCCGACATATGCTGTGACCACGTCTGCAGTCATACGTAACAGATCATGGTCCGAGCCGGGATTGTCAGTCTGATCGTTCATTTCAGTTTCTTTATCATGGGTGACTGGAAAATCATCGTGAGTATATTGAAGATATGCTTGAAAATGTCAATCGCGAATCTTCACTTCTACTCTTGGTTGCTACAAGAGAAGGGCCGTTCAGCATGCGTCAGCGGCCCGCCGCTACGGAGCCTCAGCCATGATGCAAACGCCTGCGACCCGCGACGCCCCGGCCTTCGAGGCGGTCTATGCGCTCGTGCGCGACAACCTCGACCCCGGCGTCGGTGATATACCGGTAGACCGGCTCATGCAGGTCTTTCGCCGGCTTGCCGATCTCTACGACACCGATGTCAGCAGCCCGTTGAACATGGGCTACTTCTGCATCGACGCCGATGCGGCCTCGATCGCCGCCATGGACGAGACCAATCGCCGCGGCGCGAACATCGTGGTCAGGGGCCAGCATCCGGCCTCCGCCGCCTTCGAGCAGTACGCCGTCGACCTCATCATGGAAACCTTCGGCATCGATCCCGAGAGCGGGGCCGGGCACTTCACCGCCTGCGGCACCGAGGCGAACCAAACCGCCATGATCGTCGCGCTCACCGACCGCCTTTCCCACCGCAACCCGCGCTGCACCGCCTACGACCAGGCGCTCTGCACGGACGGGACTGGGCGGGAGGAGCCTTACGAGTACTGGCGCCACGGCGCGATGCCGCTCCGGGTGCGGCCTGCCCTCTACGTCTCGCCCCAGACCCACTTCTCCATCGAGAAGAACGCGCGCAACCTGATCGGCACCGCCTCGATCCGCACGGTGCCCGTGGACGGCGACCTGCGCATGGACGTGGGTGCGCTCGCAGACGCAATGGCGGCGGACGCCGCATCGGGGGCGTTCCTGCCGTTCATGGCCGTCGGCTCGGTCGGCGCGACGCCGTCCGGGATCGTCGATCCTCTCGCTGAGATCGGCGCGGTGTGCCGCGAGCACGGCGTCTGGTTCCACGTCGATGCGCCTTGGGGCGCCATCGCGGCGTTCTCGCCACGGCTGCGAGAGGACTGCCTCGCCGGGCTGGATACCGCGGATTCCCTCATCTTCGACCCGCACAAGACGCTTGTGCCGCTCGGCGCAGGCGGGTGCGGCATGTTCATCAGCCGCCACCGCGAGGCGGTGGAGCGCGCGTTCAACATATACGACCGGCCGGTGGAGCGGCATGAGTTCTCCTCCATGTCCCTCCAGGGCTCGCGCGCCAACAGCGGGCTCAGGGTGCTGACCTCGGTTCTTCAACCGGCGGCGCTGGCGCAGCGGATCGAGGGGGAGGCGGCGCTCGGCGATACGCTGCGTCGCCTGCTGCAAGACGCGGGGTGGGAGATCGTCAACCGCACGCCGCTGCCGGTCGTCTGCACCGTTCACCCGGCGATGCGCGCCGGAGCGTTTACCGCCGACGACGCCGTTCAGCATCTGCGGGACGAAGGCGTGCTCGCCTGGGCCGAGGCGCTTAGGCCGAGCGAGCCCGAGGCCGTCCGCCTGGGCATCATCAGCCGCAGGACGACCGAAGAATCGCTCCGCTTCGTCGTGGACCGCTTGGCAGCCTTCGCCGCGGAGCGGGGATAGCCCAGCAACCCCACGCGAGCGCTACGCGCGCCCCGGCTGCCAGCCGGCCGGGGCGAGCTCGAAACCGTCGAACTCGAAGGCGGGCGCCACCGTGCAGCCGACCAGAGTCCATGCACCCTCCGGACGCGCGCTCTGCCAGGCACCGACGGGAACCACGACCTGCGGCCAGGCGCCCTCGCCTACGCCCAGCCGGTGACACGTGGTCTCCACGCCATCCAGAGAAAGCTCGAGCCTGAGCACATCGCCGGCGTGGTAGTGCCAGATCTCCACCGCATCGACCCGGTGCCAGACGGAAGTCTCCCCCGCCCGCAAGAGGTAGTAAATGGAGGTTACCGCGCCGCGTCCGCCGTCTTCCGCCTGCGCGCGGTAGATTTCGCGATAGTGGCCGCCCTCCGGGTGCGGTGCCAGCCGGTAGCGGGCGATGATCTCGTCGGCATCCATCGGCGGCCGTCCTTCTCCGGGTCAAGCGGCTATGCCCGCCGGGATTCGGAGCCGCCGCCACCTGTACTATACTCAGGCCATGGTGGCGCATACCTTAGCCGAGCGGCCACCGGATTGGGCTCAGGGGCGGGTGCAGGACATGCAGCACCGCATGGGCATAAGCATCTTCGCAGCGATAGCAGCGGGGCTCGCCGCGCTGATGCTCTGGTCTGGGGCCGAAGCCGCGGAAGCGGAAATCCGGAGCTTCTCCTTCGATTGCGAGACGCCCGACGGGCGCATCGTCAAGCCCCTGCACGGCGATATCGAAGGCGACACATACACGGATCTCCCCGCGCAGCGGGCGCAATGCCTCGGCACCATCGACCGCAAGATCGCACTCTGCTGGGAGAATACCCAGTTCGCGACCGAGGTCGAAAACCAAGAACTTGCCGACTGTCTGCCCAGGTTCCGCGACCAGGCACGCGCGTGCGTCGGACACTTCTCGTTCGAGCGCTCCAAGTGCGGGGCCGAAGATCCTTTCCCTGTTGATGACGCCGCGAGCGAACAAGACGATGAAGTCCCGCTGGAGACCACACTTGGGGGGCGCCACAGGGTAAAGCCGGTGGATCGTCTGATGTCGGCGAGAGAGGCGGCCAATATCAGGACCGGCCCCAGCCCCGACTACGACATCGTGGGGACGGTGATGTCCGGCGACGAGCTGCACGTGACCGGCGAGGTCCGGGGGCGAGACTGGTTGCGGGTCGCGTACCCGCGCAGCGGCGATGAAGCGTACATCTACGGACCGCTCCTGAGACTGGTGGCGGAGCGGCCGCGCTCGACGCCAAGCACGCCGTCCACGCCGGCCCCCGATACACCAGCCTTCCCTCAGCCCTCGGGCCCGAGCTGGTCGATTGCGGAGAACCAGCCCTGCGAGGTGTGGAACTACGGCAACAGAGACTACGAGCCGCTCACCTGGTCGGGCGCGTGTACCGACGGTAAGGCTTCAGGCAGCGGGCGCCTGGGCTTTCGCGGTGGCGAAGGCGTGTACGACGGCGCCATGCAGGGCGGCAAAATGCACGGACGCGGGGTCCTGGATTGGGCCAACGGCTTCCGCTACGAGGGCGAGCTTAGGGACGGCAAGCAGCACGGGCAGGGGACGCTCATCCAGGCCAACGGCGCGCGCTACGTGGGTGGATGGCGCGACGGCCGACCCCACGGGCAGGGCACCTACACGCAAGCCGACGACACCATCTTCGAGGGCGTCTGGCGCGACGGCTGCTTCGGCACGCGCACCGGCCAGTGGGCCTCGATCGGGACGACGGCCGCGGCCTGCGGCTTCGAGTAGTGCCCTAGCCGGACGCGGCGAAGATAGACAGCCGACCGGATAGCCAGTCGTCGGTGATCTCTGTGGCCGGGACGCCGGCAGCGTCGATGGCGGACACTTCTCTCTTGGCGAGCCACGCCTTCACGAGCCTGTACCCCAGGGAGTATCCAGCGTGGCGTGGCCATTCGGGATCGCCCTTTCGGCCGAACATCCAGGCGTCGTGATCGTAGTCGGTCGCTGACAAGAGCGGACGGGCGCGCGCCGCCATTCGCTTCAACGACTCACCGTCGAGCGCCAGCGCGTAGAAGGGCGTGGGAGCGCCGACCTCCTCCTCGAAGCATTGGGCGAGGCCTTCACTGACGAATCGGCCGCCCAGGGTATAGGTCTCGACACCGCTTCGAAGCCGCGCCACGTGATGCATCTCGTGGGCAAGCGTGGCGAGAAGCCTGTCGGGCCGCTCAACATCATGCAGCCGGGGCGAATCCGGATCCAGCGTGATCGTGATGCGGCCTGGACCATTGGCATAGCCGCAGAGGCCCCACTCTCGAATCACCCAGGCTTCGGCCGCCACGACGACATCGAGACGATCCATCTGGACGAAGCGAACGATCCGCTCTTTCGCCGCTTCAAGCTCGCCCATGACGCCTTCCTTGAGCTGCGCCGGGAGCTCGTCCATCGCGTCGAGCAGGTGGAATGCGATTGTCATGGCTCTTCCAAGCGGTGAGGTCGCAGACCTACTGGAAAATTCGCGGGCGCGCATCCGGTCTGCATGACACACGTCGGGGGCGCGTCCCCTATGGCTTCGCACGGCACGGATCGAGTCCTATGATCGCCCCGTGGAGACATTGTGCCGCGATTGCGGCCACCGGCCGCTCAGCGGGGCCGGCACCTGCCCGGCCTGCGGGTCGGCGCGCCTCCTGAGCCACGCCGAGCTTCACGATCTCTCCATCGCCCATCTCGACTGCGACGCCTTCTACGCCGCGATCGAGAAGCGCGACCGCCCGGGACTCCGCGACCGCCCCGTGATCGTCGGCGGCCGCCACCGAGGCGTGGTCGCCGCCTGCTGCTACATCGCCCGCACCTACGGCGTGCGCTCGGCAATGCCCATGTTCAAGGCGCTCAAGGCCTGCCCGGACGCCGAGGTCATCAAGCCCGACATGAAAAAGTACGTGGGCGTCGGCCGCGAGGTCCGCGCGATGATGCTGGAATGCACGCCCTTGGTGGAGCCGCTCTCCATCGACGAGGCCTTCATGGACCTCTCCGGCACCGAAGCGCTCCACCGCGCAAGCGCGGCGGTGACGCTCGCAGCTCTCGCGCGCCGGGTGGAGGACGCGCTTTCCATCACCGTCTCCATCGGCCTCAGCTACAACAAGTTCCTGGCCAAGATCGCCTCCGATCTCGACAAGCCGTGCGGCTTCGCCGTGATCGGCCGGGCCGAGGCCCGCGCCTTCCTCGCCGACAAGCCGGTCGGGCTGCTGTGGGGCGTCGGCGCGGCCATGCAGCAGCGCCTCGCGCAAGACGGCATTAGTCGCATTGGCCAGCTCGCCCGCCTCGACGAGGCGACGCTCGTCGTCCGCTACGGCAAGATCGGCAAGCGGCTCCACCAGTGCGCGCGCGGCGAGGACGACCGACCGGTCAATCCCGAGCGCGAGACCAAGAGCATCTCCTCGGAGATCACCCTCGATGAGGACGTTTCCGACCCGGCGACGCTGCGCCCGATCCTCTGGCGCCTGACCGAGACGGTGGCACGGCGGCTGAAGAAAGCCGGCCTCGCCGGGGGCGGCGTCACGCTCAAGCTCAAAACCGCCGACTTCCGCATCCTCACCCGGGCCCGCCGCCTCGGCGCTACCACCCAATCGGCGGACGAGATGTTCCGCGCGGCCGAGCCGCTTCTTGCGCGCGAGGCGGACGGCCGCGCGTTCCGCCTCATCGGCATCGGCGCCCATGACCTCGCCCCGGCCGCTGAAGCCATTCAAGGCGACCTCTTCAGCGATGCCGCGCCTGGGGAGGAGAAGATCGACAAGGCGCTGGATGCGGTGCGCGAAAAATTCGGTGAGGACGCCATCATCAGGGGCCGCGGCTTCGGCACCAAGCTCGTGCGTCAGGGCCCCTCCAAGGTGGAATGAGCGGGTAAAGTTACCTGCGCATCCCGACGAAGGCCTGGCCGCCGATGCTGCCGAGGATGATCAGCCCGCCGACGAGGGTGAGGATGCTCGGCACCTCGCCAAAGGCGAGCGCCACCCAGAGCGACGCGAACACCACCTCGGTCAGCGAGAGGACGAGAAGCTCGGCGGCCGGGACGTTCCGCGCGCCAATGGTCAGCATGAAGATGCCGGCCCCGATGACCAGCACGCCGTACATGGTAGCGAGGCCCACATCCACGAGCGGCGGCGCGAGGCCGGTGCCGCTGGCTGCCGCCATGATCCCGCTGAACACGATGGTGATGGCGGCGGCGATCAGGATCGACGGGCTCATGTCCGTGTGCCGGCCGCGCCGGATGGCGACCGAGAAGCCGGCGAACCCGACCGCAGAGGCGAGCGATGCCAGATCGCCGAGGATGTCGGCCTCAGCGAGTCCCTCCCCGATCATGATGGCGACGCCCGCGATCACGCCTGCCATGGCGAACCACATCGAGCGGGCCACGCGTTCGCGCAGCACCATCCAGCCGATGAACGCCGCAAACAGCGGTGCCGCGCTGATCAGGAGAAGCGCGTTCGCCACCGTGGAGTGCATCACGCCCCACACGTAGCCGGTGAAGGCGACCGCGAGGCCCAGGCCCGCCAGCACACCGGTCGCGCCTGCGCGGCGGATCGTGGGGAGCACCGGACGGCCGGTGACGAGCAGATAGACCAGGATCGTCAGCGCCGCCCCAAGGGAGCGGTAGAACAGAAACTGCCACGGCGTGCTCTCGTCGGCGAGCCGGATGATCGGCCCGCCGAGGCTCATGCAGAGCCCGGCCGAGAGCACCCAGAGGCGGCCCGTGACGCGGCCGCGATCGGGCCCGGAACCCAGGATCGTGGTCAAGAGGCCTCCTCACGATCTGCGAGATCGGCCGGGACGCGCTGGGACGTCCGCCTGAATCGCGCGCAAGAATGCCCGTATTAGGGCGACTTGTCGCCGTCCGATTCCGTCTCGGAGCGCGGGTCCAGCTTGTAGAGGGCGGGCGAGGTGCGTGGCACCGCCACGAAGCCGGCGCGATCGTCCTGCTTCGGCCGCGGCCGCAGCACGAGGCGGACGATGGTGAAGAGCGCGAGCGCGGCGTGGACGGAGGTCGTGAACATGAACAGGCCGCCGCTGCCGTAATACCCCATCAGGGCCGAGGCGATCAGCGGACCGAGAGACGCGCCGAGTCCGTAGACCAGCAGGAGCCCGCCGGCGGTCGCCACGAAGCGCGTGTCCTCCGCGTGGTCGTTCGCGTGCGCCACCGACACCGCGTAGAGCGGCATGGCGAAGCCACCGAAGGCGGCGGAAAGTCCGATGAGCAGGGTGGTCGACGGCTCTACCCAGGTGCTGAGCAGGACGCCGCTCGCCGCCGCGCAGAGCGTTGCTCCCACAATCACGAAGCGCCGGTCGATGCGGTCGGACACGAGGCCGAGCGGCCACTGCGCGACGGCGCCTGCGAGCGTGGCACCGGCGATGAAGTAGACCAGATTGTCGATGTCGAGGCCGCTGCGGCTCGCGAAGACCGGCCCGAGCGTCCAGAACGAGCCGTTGACGAGGCCGACGCTCAAGCACCCGACGAAACCCACCGGCGAGAGCCGCCAGAGCCCCGCGATGTCGAGGCCGATGGTCGCCGGCCGGGGCGGCTCCGGCGCTCTTGTCAGCGAGACCGGAACCAGTGCGATCGCGATCAGGATGGCGATGAGCGCAAACAGCTCGAAGCCCGCAGGGTCGTACGTCGTCAGCAGGAACTGCCCCGCCATCAACACGCAGAGACTGATGAAGGTGTACGCCGACATGACGGCACCGCGGTTTGCGGTGGTGGCGCGGTCGTTCAGCCAGCTCTCGATCACCACGTAGAGGCCGGCGAAGGCGAAGCCCACAAACAAGCGCAGCACTCCCCACGCGATGGGGTCGATGATGAAGACATGGGCCAGTGCCGTGGCGGCGATGATGCTGGAGAGCGTCGCGAAGGTTCTGATGTGACCGACGCGGCGCACCACGTAGGGCACGTTGAGGCAGCCCAGGATGAAGCCCGCGAAGTAGACGGTGCCGAGCAGGCCGATTTCGAGCGTCGAGAAGGCCTCGATCTCGGCCCGCACGGGCAGCAGCGTGTTGATCAGCCCGTTGCCGGTGAAGAGGATCGCCGTGCCGAGCAGCAGCCCGGCGAGCTGTCGAAGCGTCGCGGTCATGGCGATGCGGACATGGGGTGGCAGGCCCGCGTGAGCAACACAATTTTGTCTGCCACCGGAAGAATTTAACGGGCGGCGAGACGGCGTCTAGGCGACGGTGACGGCCACCCGGTGCATAGCGTTGTTGAGATAGCCCTTGGGGTTCCAGGCGATACCGTGGGGCTGGCTTACGCCCTCGGAATCCGTCGCCCTGGCCCAGATCTCGTAGTATCCTGGCCCTGGAAATTCGATCGCGGCACGCCAGTTCTGCCAAGCATGGGGGTTCACCGGCTCGTCGAGCGTGGCGGGAGTCCAGGTCGCGCCGAAGTCGATGGAGAACCGCACCGCATCGACGGCCCGCTCGCCGGCCCAGGCGTGCCCGCGCACCTCCAGCGCCCGCGCCGCCGCTCTGTGCCCGGTGGCCGGGTGCGTAATCAGCGATTTGACCGGCATCGCCTCGATGATGACGAGCTCCGTCGCGTCCAGTTGCTCCCCCGGCGTCACCGGCCGGCCCGGAACGCGGTAGGAGGTGCCGGTCATCTTCGCCCCGTCGTGGACCCGGTCCCGCAACCAGATGCGTGTGAGCCACTTCTGGGAGCACGACCCAGGCCATCCGGGAAAAACCAAACGCAGCGGCGCGCCGTTCATAGGGTGAATGGGTTGTCCGTTCTGGGCGAAGGCGATGAGAGAATCGGGGTCCATGGCCTTGGCGATAGGCACGCCGCGCGAGATCGGAAGCCCGCTTGCGGCGCCTGAGGGGTGGGTGTCCGCGCCCTCGTGCGCGGTATAGACGACAGCGTCTTTCACGCCGGCGGCCCTGAGCACGTCGGCAAGGCGGACGCCGGTCCACTCCGAGCAGGCGACGGCGCCGTAGGTCCACTGCGCGCCTGTTGCCGGGGGCTCGAAGAAGGCGCGGCCGTTGCCCGCGCACTCCAGAGTCAGCGCGCGAGTCACGACATCGAACCGGCGCTTCAGATCGTCGATGTTGAGTGCCAGCGGGGTGCCAACCAGGCCGTCGATTGTGAGGGTCCAGGCGGCAGCATCGACGCTTGCGGGCGGGATGCCGTTGTTGCGAACAAAATGCCTCTCGGTGGGTGTGATGGCGTCGTCGAGCAGGTGCGCCGGCGTCTCCGCACTCAGCGGACGGTCGTTGAGCACGACCAAGCCGTCCTTGCCCCGAATGGCGGGCATGTCGGCCAGCGCGACAGGGATGAAGTGCTCCGGCATGCTGCGGTGGAAGGGGATCGTCCCGCCGACCAACGCCGCCGTGGCGGCAAGCCCGGCACCTTTTAGGAACCCGCGCCTGTCGGGATGGGTGACGCGGCCGAACAGCGTTCGGTCAGCCTTGTCGGGGTCGTCCCGATACAGCTCGCTCAGGCTCCGACTGGCAGAGGTCTTGTGCATCGCTCGCGTCGCGTCGAGTGCCGGTGCTTACGATAGCCACAGTGAAGAGGAACGAACAGGCGGCTCGCCCACCACGCGTTACGTCGCCGATCGGATAAACTGCGGGCTGTTTGGCAGGCACAGAGTCCAGGGGCACCCGATATGACCGCAGACTACGAGACCATGACGCTCTCGCGCGAAGGCCGGCTCGTGCGCATGGAGTTGACGCGGCCCGAACGACTCAACGCCTTCGCCATGATCGGCACCCGCGAACTGCTCGACGCGGCCAATCGCCTCGCCGCTGACGAGGATGTCCGCATGGTGGCGATCACCGGCTCGGGGCGGGCGTTCTCCACCGGCATCGACCTCAAGGATCTGGCCGCCGGGGAGATCGAGCCGAGCTATTTCAACATGTGGGACCGGGCGCTCCGGGTGTTCGAGACGATGGACAAGCTCGTGCTCTGCCTGATTCACGGCTACGCCGTCGGCGGTGGCCTGCAACTCGCGCTGGCCTGCGACATCCGCGTCTGCACGCCCTCCGCACAACTCGGTCTGCCGGCGATCAAGGAAGGGCTGATCCCCGGCTTAGGCACCTTCCGCTTGGCGCGCTATATCGGGCTCGGCCGGGCCAAGTCGTTGATCATCCGCGGCAACATGATCGACGGCACCGAGGCCGAACGTATCGGCATGGTGGATCACCTGGTCGGCGAGAACACGGCTCAGGAAGAATTCGAAGCCTTGGTCAGCGAGTACGCCAGCACCAACTCCACCGGCTGCCGGGCCTCCAAGCAGATGCTGCTCGATTGTTTCGACCTCGGGTGGGAGGCCTTCTTCCACAAGTATCTGGTGCTGCAGGGCAACGCCGTGGCCGCGCCGGACTTCGCCGAGGCCATGGAGGCCTACCGCGCGGGCCGCGACCCGCGCTGGGAGTAGGCGCGCGCCCGCATCAGTTAGCGCCGCTGCCCTCCCTCCTTGCGCGCATCTGCTTCGCGAAGAGGCGCGCGGCGGCGAAGGCACCATAGGTGGCGACACAGAACGGCACGCAATAGGTCAGCCCGAGCTTGAACCAGTTGATCGCGCCGTCGCCGGTGATGTGGTCGCCCTGGTTGATCATGTTGAGGATCGTGCCGACGATGGCGCCGACGAGCAGCGAGTTGCGGATCACGGGCCAGGAGAAGGTCCAGCGTAGCGGTGTCAGGGCGGGATCGTGCATGTCGGCTGGGCTCCGGTATCCCTCTGCTGGGCGCCCCGATCAGCGCCTGTTGGCGGCGGCCTCGCGGCGGTAGGGGTGGGCCGGGTAGACACCCATGATCCGCACCTCGCGCGAGAAGTAGTCGAGCTCGCTCAGGGCGCGTGCCAGTCCGGTGTCGGACGGATGCCCCTCGACCTCGGCGAAGAAAACCGTCGCCGAGAAGCTGCCATCAACCATGTAGCTCTCCAGCTTGGTCATGTTCACGCTGTTGGTGGCGAAGCCGCCGAGGCACTTGTAGAGCGCCGCCGGCACGTTGCGGCACTGGAACATGAAGGAGGTGATCATTGGCCCGGCGTCCGCTCCGGGGTCGGCCGGCTGCCGCGACAGCACCACGAAGCGCGTCGTGTTGTGAGCATCGTCCTCAATGTTCGCCTCGACGATCGCGAGCCCATAGGTCTCGGCAGCAAGCCGGGAGGCGATTGCGGCTCTGGTCGGGTCGTCCGCCGCCGCCACCTCGGCAGCCGCTCCGGCGGTATCGGCGTGCACGATCGGCACGAGACCGCGCCGCGCGATGAGCTTGCGGCACTGGGAGAGCGCGTGCACGTGAGAGCGCACGGTCTCGAGCTTCGACGGGTCGGCGCCGGGGCAGGCAAGGAGGTTGTGGCGCACGCGCTCGAAGTGTTCCTCCACGATGTGGAGGTTGGATTCCGGCAGCAGCTGGTGAATGTCGGCAACGCGGCCCGCCGCCGAGTTCTCGATCGGGATCATGGCGAGCCCGGCTTGACCCTGGGTCACGGCGGCGAAGGTGTCGCTGAAGGTCTTGCAGGGGAGCGTGGTCATCTCCGGATAACGCGCCACGCAAGCGGCCTCGGAGAAGGCGCCCGGCGCCCCCTGGAAGGCAATCACGCCCGCCGGGTCCTCGATCGACCCGGTGCTGTCGGTTGAGACATTCGATGGAGACATGGGCAGGCGCCTGACGGGTGCGGGCGGCCGATACCGGCGACCCTTCGACAGGCGCCGGACTATCCGCTCAGGGCGGGGGCGTGTCAACGCAGGCGATGCCGCCGGCGCGGGATGCGCTATGGTGCGACACCGCAAGAGGGATGCCATGAACGATCCCGTTCGTCCCCCGCGCCCGGACGAGCTCGACCCCATCGAAACCGCGAGCCGCGACGAGATCGCGGCATTGCAGCTCACGCGGCTGCAAGCGACCGTGCGGCGCGCCTACGACAAGGTGCCTCACTACAAGAGGTGTTTCGACGAGGCCGGCGTGTGCCCGGCCGATCTCACGTCCCTCGACGACCTCGCCAGGTTCCCGTTTACGGTCAAGGACGACCTCCGCCTCAACTACCCCTTCGACATGTTTGCGGTGCCGCGCGAGCAGATCATCCGCATCCATGCCTCGAGCGGCACGACCGGCATTCCCACCGTGGTGGGCTACACGAGGAACGACCTCGACACGTGGGCCGGCCTGGTCGCCCGCTGCCTGCGCGCCGCCGGCGCGCGCCCCGGCGACATGGTGCACATCGCCTACGGCTACGGGCTCTTCACCGGCGGCCTTGGCCTCCACGCTGGTGCCGAAAAGCTTGGCTGTACCGTGATTCCGGCGTCGGGCGGGTTCACCGAGCGCCAGGTTGGGATGATCTCCGACTTCGAGCCCCGGGTCATCGCCGTCACGCCGTCCTACATGCTGGCGATCGGCGACGAGTTCGAGCGCTTGGGGCTGGACCCGCGGCGCTGCTCGCTGCAGATCGGCATTCACGGCGCCGAGCCCTGGACCGAGGCGATGCGCGAGGAGATCGAGACCCGCTTCGCCATGCAGGCGATCGACATCTACGGGTGCTCCGAGGCGATCGGGCCCGGCGTCTCCATCGAGTGCGTGGAGAGCAAGGACGGTCTCCACATCTGGGAGGACCACTTCTACCCCGAGATCATCGATCCCGAGACCGGCGCCGTGCTGCCCGACGGCGAGGCGGGAGAAATGGTCATCACGTCTCTCACCAAGGAAGCGTGCCCCATCATTCGCTACCGCACCCGCGACCTGACCCGGCTGCTGCCGGGCACCGCGCGCCCCATGCGGCGCATGCAGCGGGTCACGGGACGCAACGACGACATGCTGATCATCCGCGGCGTCAACCTGTTCCCGCCGTTCATCGAGGAAATCGTGCTCGAAGACGAGCGTCTCACGCCGCACTACTACCTCGAAGTGCGGCGGCCGGGCCGTCTCGACGAGTTGACGGTGGTCGTCGAAGCCAAGCCCGCCGCCGCCGATGACGGAACGCGACAGGCGGCCGCACGCGACCTCGTCGGCCGAATTCGGTCTCTGATCGGCATTAGCAGCAAGGTCACGGTGGGCGAGCCGGGTTCGATCGAACGCTCGGCCGGCAAGGCCAAGCGCATCGTCGACCTGCGCCCCAAGGATTAGCGGTTGCTAAGAAGAATCCCGTGGATGGCGGAGAGCGGCCCGCCATATAGTCTCCGGGCAACAATTAATATCGAGCAGCGGTCGGCGCTGCCCGATAGACGGCGGGTGCCATGATCGACTTCCGGACCCACCCGGACCAATACCGCCACTGGCGCCTCGCCATCGACGGCGCCATCGCCACGCTTGCGCTCGACGTTGACGAGAATGGCGGTATCGCCGGCGACTATGCGCTGAAGCTCAACTCCTACGATCTTGGTGTCGATATCGAGCTTGCGGACGCCGCCCAGCGGCTCCGCTTCGAGCACCCGCAGGTGCGGGCGGTGGTGCTGACCTCGGCGAAGGAACGCGTGTTCTCGGCCGGCGCGAACATCCCGATGCTCTCGCGCTCATCGCACATCGATAAGGTCAACTTCTGCAAGTTCACCAACGAGACCCGCAACGCCATCGAAGATGCCTCGACCAACGCGGGCCAGCGCTGGATGACCGCGATCGCCGGCACTGCTGCGGGCGGCGGCTACGAGCTCGCGCTCGCAACCGACCACATCATTCTGGTCGATGACGGGTCGACCGCCGTGTCGTTGCCCGAGGTGCCGCTGCTCGCAGTGCTGCCGGGCACCGGCGGGCTCACCCGCGTTGTCGACAAGCGCTGCGTGCGCCGCGACCGCGCCGACTATTTCTGCACCACGGGCGAAGGCGTGCGAGGGCGGCGCGCGCTGGACTGGAAGCTGGTGGACGAGCTGGTGCCGCGCTCGCGATTGGACGATGCCGTTGCCGCCCGCGCGGCAGCTCTAGCGGAGGCATCGGACCGGCCGGCCGATGCGCGCGGCATCGTGCTGCCACCGCTGGAGCGCACGCTGACTGACGACGCCCTCACCTATCGCCACGTCCAGGTCGCGCTCGACCGGGCGGGCGGCACGGCGACGCTCACGGTGAGCGCGCCCGAGGCGCTGCCACCTGCGAACGCCGACGCCATCCACGCCGCCGGCGCCGCGTTCTGGCCGCTGGCGCTCGCGCGCGAGCTCGACGATGCGATCCTGCACCTGCGCTTCAACGAGCCGGTGCTCGGCACCTGGGTTCTCAAGACAACGGGGGCGGCGGCGCACGTCGCCGCAGCCGACGCTGCGCTCGCGGCCAACGCCGGCGACTGGCTGGTGCGCGAGATCACCCTCTACCTCAAGCGCACCCTGAAACGCCTCGACGTGAGCGCGCGCAGCCTCGTCGCCTTGATCGAGCCGGGATCGTGTTTCACCGGTACGCTGCTGGAGCTCGCGCTCGCGGCCGATCGGAGCTTCATGCTCGACGGGACCTTCGAGGGCTCGAACGAGGCGCCGGCGACGGTGCGGCTCACAGCGATGAATGCCGGCCCGCTGCCGATGGCGAACGGGCTCGCCAGGCTCGCCAGCCGCTTCCTCGACGATGACGCGGCGCTTGCCGCGGCGCACGACGCCCTCGGCGCCGACCTCGACGCCGGGATGGCGGAGGCATTGGGGCTCGTCACCTTCATCCCCGACGATATCGACTGGGAGGACGAGGTGCGCATCGCCATCGAGGCGCGCGCGGCGTTCTCGCCCGATGCACTCAGCGGCATGGAAGCCTCGCTCCGCTTCGCCGGTCCAGAAACCTTGGAGACCAAGATTTTTGGGCGGCTCTCGGCCTGGCAGAACTGGATATTCCAGCGCCCCAATACCGTGGGCCCGGCGGGGGCGCTCAAGCTCTACGGGTCGGGCGTGCAGCCGACCTTCGACCGCAACCGCGTCTAGCGCGGGGAGAGGAGCCCGATGCAGGTCGACTACAACGAACGCATCCCCAACAACGTGAGCCTCGCCGACGACCGCCGCCTGTTGCGCGCGCTGGAGCGCTGGCAGCCAGCCTATCTCGACTGGTGGCGCGAACTCGGCCCGGTGGGTGCGCTGCAGCACGATGTCTACCTGCGCACCGCCATCGGCGTCGACACGGACGGCTGGGCGCACTTCGACTACGTCAAGATGCCCGACTACCGCTGGGGCATCTTCCTGGCCGAGCCCGAGCCCGACCGGCGCATCAACTTCGGCATCCACAAGGGTGAGCCCGCGTGGCAGGAGCTGCCCGGCGAGTACCGCGCGGAGCTGCGCCGCCTCATCGTCATCCAGGGCGATACGGAGCCCGCGTCGGTGGAGCAGCAGTGCCGGCTCGGCCTCAGCGCGCCCTCGCTCTACGACCTGCGCAATCTCTACCAGGTCAACGTCGAGGAAGGCCGCCACCTTTGGGCGATGGTCTATCTGTTGCACGCCTTCTTCGGCCGCGACGGGCGCGAGGAGGCCGAAGAATTGCTGGCCCGCCACGCGGGCGACGCCGACAAGCCACGCACACTGGAAGCCTTCAACGAGCCCACAGACGATTGGCTCTCGTTCTTCATGTACACCTTCTTCCAGGACCGCGACGGCAAGTTCCAGCTTTGCGCGCTGGCGGAATCGGGCTTCGATCCACTCTCCCGCACCTGCCGCTTCATGCTGACCGAGGAAGCCCACCACATGTTCGTGGGCGAATCCGGCGTCATGCGCATCGTCCAGCGCACCTGCGAGAAGATGCGCGAGCACGATACCGGCGATGTCGGCCCCTACGGCGCCGTTCCGCTCGCGCTGTTGCAGAAGTGGGTCAACCTCCACTACTCGATCTGCCTTGATCTGTTCGGCGCGGAGGAATCCACCAATGCCGCCAACTACTACTCGATGGGGCTGAAGGGTCGCTACCAGGAGACCAAGATCGACGATGACCACGTGCTCGCGGACCGCACCGTCACCGTGCCCGCCATGGCGGGCGGCAAGGTGGGGTCCAGGGAAGTGACGGCGCTGAAGGCGATGAACGAAACCCTGCGCGACTCTTACGTTGAGGATAGCCAGCGCGGCCTCAACCGCTTCAACAAGATGATCCGCTCATTCGACATCGACTTCGAGCTGCGCCTGCCGCACCGCGCCTTCCACCGCAACATCGGCGCCTTCGCCGGCATCCACGCGGCCCCGGACGGGACGCTCATCGACGAGGCGACGTGGGCGGCGAAGCGGGACGAGTGGCTGCCGAGCGCCGCCGACCGCGCCTTCGTCGAGTCCCTGATGCATCCGGTGGTCGAGCCTGGCGCCATGGCTGGCTGGATCGCCCCGCCGAAGCGCGGCATCCACGGCCAGCCCCTCGACTACCGCTACGTCGAGTTCCACTAGGAGAGGCCGCGAACTCGGACGGACGGAATTCGGCTAGCAGCGGCCTAGCATCCGGATCGAGTGAGAGACCCATGCAGGATCCCCCATCGCTGCTGGAGCGCGACGGCCGCGAGACGATTGCCTACCGGGCGATGGCGGGCAGCACGCCGGGCGTGATGTTCTGCGGCGGCTTCATGTCGGACATGACCGGGACCAAGGCCACGGCGCTGGAGGCCCATTGCCGCCGCACGCGCCGCGCCTACGTGCGCTTTGACTATTCCGGCCACGGTGCGTCCGGCGGCGCGTTCCGGGACGGCACCATCGGCGCGTGGCGGGACGATGCGCTGGCCGTGCTCGACCGCGTCACCAGCGGACCGCAGATCCTGGTCGGCTCCAGCATGGGCGGGTGGATCGTTCTGCTGCTGGCGCTGGTGCGGCCTGAGCGCTTGGCCGGCCTCGTCGGCGTCGCGGCGGCACCCGATTTCACCGAAGACCTCATCTGGTCCACGCTCGACGACGAAGGGCGGCGGACCCTCGCCGAGAGCGGCGAGATCGTGATGCCCTGCGACTATGGCGACGACCCCTATCCGATCACCATAAGCCTGATCGAGGAGGGGCGCGATCACCTGCTGCTGCGCGCGTCGATTGCGCTTGGCTGCCCCATTCACCTGCTGCAGGGCATGCGCGACGATGACGTGCCTTGGCGGACTGCCCTGCGCATCACCGAACTGGTGGAGAGCGAGCGCGTGACTGTCGAGCTGGTAAAGGACGGGGATCACCGCCTCTCGCGCGACGAGGACCTCGACCGCCTGTGCGCGGCCGTGGAGCGCGTCGCCAGCGCCAGCGAGGCTTAGCTTCCTTCAAATCATGGTGACCGCGCGTGACCGCGCTAGGCAGGGCGCTCTGAGGTTACTATCTATGCCCGAGCAGACGGCTGGCAGAGACGGAGCACGGCCATGAAGGGTATCGGAATTCTGGGGCGGCTTTGCGCTGCGATGGCGGTGATGGGCGTAGCGCTCTACGGCGGCGCTCTGCTTGCCGCCGATGGCGAGACGCTGCGCGCCCTCGACAAGCGCGTCGACGGCAGCCCGATCCTCAACCTGGTCGTGACCGACGGGCCGATGGAGCCGCCACCCATCGCCTTCACTGACGAGGCCGGCGAGGAGAAGAGCCTCGCCGACTATCGCGGCACGCCGGTCGCCGTGCATTTCTGGGCCACATGGTGCTTCCCCTGCCGCGCCGAGATGCCGACGATGGACGCCCTGCAGCGGGAGCTTGGGGATGACCTGGTGATCCTGCCGCTCTCGCTCGATCGCGGCGGTGCCGAGCTGGTGCGCAGGTATTACAACGACCACGACCTCACCACGCTGCCGATCTTCATCGACGAGAAGATGAAGGCGGGGCGCGCGCTCCGCGTGCACGGCATCCCGGCCACGGTCTTCTTCGACGGCGAAGGGGCGGAGGTCGCGCGCGTGCTCGGCGATCGCGACTGGGACGACCCGGACGTGATCGAGCTGGTGCGCCACATCGTCGAGTAGCGGCGCAGACCCGGGGAACACCCCTCGCGGGGTCGGCGATCATGGAGATTTCCGCCATCGGCATCGTCTCGGTCTTCGCCGCCGGGCTGATCTCGTTCCTCTCGCCCTGCGTCCTGCCCCTGGTGCCAGGGTACGTCTCCTACGTCGCCGGCGGCTCGCTCGAGGAGCTGCGGGAAGAGGAGGGACTCTCCCGCCGGCGGCTTGCGGCGCTGATGCTGAGCGCGTTCTTCGTCCTCGGCTTTACGGCGGTCTTCGTGGCCCTCGGTGCCAGCGCGAGCGCCGTAGGCGGTTTCCTGCTCCAGCACAAGACGATCTTCGAATATGTCGCGGGCGGGGTGATCATCGTCTTCGGCGTCTACCTCACGGGCCTGATCAGAATACCGTTCTTCGAGCGTGAGGCGCGCTTCGCCGGCCGTCTCGCGGGCGGCAAGCCGGCGAGCGCGTTCCTGCTGGGCGCCGCATTCGCCTTCGGCTGGACTCCCTGCATCGGGCCGGTGCTGGGCGGCATCCTCACGCTCACCGCGACCTCCGCCGATGTCGGCCTCGGTATCGGCCTGCTGGCGATCTATTCGCTGGGGCTCGGGGTGCCGTTCCTGATCGCGGCGGCGTTCACCGGCTTCTTCCTCCGCCACATGAGGCGTATCAGGAAGGTCAGCAGGCCACTGCAGATCGGCGCCGGCGTCATCCTGGTGGCCATGGGGGCAGCGCTGATCACCGGCTACCTTAGCTCCTTCGCCTTCTGGCTACTCGAAGCCTTCCCCGGTCTCGCCGCCATCGGGTAACCCGGAATACCGGAGCGCGTCCGTCCCTGACGGACGCGCGGCAGGCCGGCTGCCGTGAGCGTTAAAGTGCGAGAGTGTGTCAGGACCGGGTGCGACCGCGCAGCAGGTCGCGAAGCGTGCAAAGCTCGTCGAGAACCTGGGCGGCGCGGGCGCGGTCTTCGGGAGCGAGAGGGCTTTCCTCCTCGATCCGATCGGGCAACAGAGGTGGAGCGCCCGGTCTCGAGGCCCGCTCGCGCAGCAGTTTCTGCACGCCGCGCACGGTATATCCCTCGGCATGAAGCAGGTGCCTGATATGGCGTAGCAGCGCCACATCCTCGGGCCGGTAGTAGCGGCGCCCGCCGCCCCGCTTGAGCGGCCTGACCTGCGGGAATTTGGTCTCCCAGAAGCGCAGCACGTGCTGCGGTACGTCAAGCTCTTCAGAGACCTCGCCGATGGTGCGGAATGCGTCCGGCGATTTCGGAACGCCCGCGCTTGCGGGCTCGGCGCCTGGCATCGCCTAGGAGGAGGCCGGCCCGTCGGGCCGTTCGCTATCCAGGACTATCTCCACGCCCTCGCCCTCCTCGACGGGCGCGAGCGAGCCATTGATGCGGTCCTTCAACACGTGTGAGGCGCGGAAAACCAGCACGCGGCGCGGCAGGATGGGAACCTCCTCGCCGGTCTTGGGATTGCGGCCGATACGCTGGCCCTTCATCCGCGCGCTGAAGCTGCCGAAGGAGGAAATCTTCACCGGCTCGCCGCGCGCGAGCGCGTCGGCGATCAGGCCGAGGACCGATTCGACCAGATCAGCAGATTCCTTCCGTGACAGGCCGATTTCGCGGAAGACAGCCTCGGCGAGATCGGCGCGGGTGACCGTTTGCCCGGCCATTGTCTCCCGCCTCCCTTTATGTCCGCACCACGGTACTGCCTCGGCGCCCAAGCGTCAACCGTCGTGCGCGGGCCGAGCCAGGGCCCATGCACAATTGTTAGGCCGATACAGCGGTTTAGAGACGAATGATGCCGGCGCCCCAGACCAGACCGCCGCCGATCGCCTCGACCACCAGCAGGTCGCCCGGCGTAATTCGCCCGTCGTCGATCCCAGCCTTGAGCGCGAGCGGGATGGAGGCGGACGAGGTATTGGCGTGGCGGTCCACGGTCACGATGGTCTTCTCCGCAGGAATTCCGAGCTTTTTGCCGGTCGCGTCGATGATCCGGCGGTTGGCCTGATGCGGGACCAGCCAGTCGACCTCGTCGGCACTGACACCGGCGGCCTCCAGCGCCTCGCCCGCGATCTCCGCCAGATTGGCTACGGCGTGGCGGAAGACCTCGCGTCCCTGCATTCTCAAGTAACCGGAGGTCTGGGTGGAGGAGACGCCGCCGTCCACATAGAGCGCCTGGTAATGGCGCCCGTCGGAGCGCATGCGGACCGCGAGCACGCCCCGATCAGCCGTGGTCCCGGTGCCGGTGTCCGCGCGCAGCACGGCCGCGCCTGCGCCATCGCCGAAGAGCACGCAGGTCTGGCGGTCGTCCCAATCCAGGATACGCGAATAGGTTTCGGCGCCCACGATGAGCGCCGTGTCGGCCGCGCCGCTCCGAACCATGCTATCGGCCACCGAGAGCGCGCAAACGAAGCCCGCGCACACGGCCTGGACATCGAAGGCGATGCCGCCGGTCATGCCGAGCCTGGCTTGTACCTTGGTCGCGGTGGCGGGGAAGGTGTTGTCCGGCGTGGACGTCGCCAGCACCAGGAGATCGAGAGAGTCCGCGCTGACACCCGCCTCTTCCAACGCCGCCCGGCTCGCCGCGCAGGCGAGATCGGAGGTCAGCTGGTCATCGGCGGCGACGTGCCGCTGCCTGATGCCGGTGCGGGTCTTGATCCACTCGTCGCTGGTGTCGATGCGCGTACTGAGCTCGTCGTTGCTGAGCACGCGTTCGGGGAGGTAAGCGCCGCAGCCGACCAGCCGGGAGCGGCGCATGGCTAGAGCGCGGCCCTCTTCGGCTCCGGCAGGGCGGCAAGCTGGAGGCGGGACAGCTCGTCGATGATCTTGGGATTGATCCCTTGGCTCACCATGTCGAAGGCGACGCCGATGGCGTTGGCGAAGCCCTTGTGATCGGTGCCGCCGTGGCTCTTCACCACGACCCCGTTCACGCCCAGGAACATGGCGCCGTTGTAAGCGCGGGGGTCGACCCGCTCCCGGAGCAAGCGGAGCGCCGGCCGCGCCAACAAGTAGCCAAGGCGCGAGAACAGCGAACGCCGGAACGCGCTCTTGAGATATTCGGTGTAGAGGCGCGCCGTGCCCTCCGCCGACTTGAGCGCGATGTTGCCGGCGAAGCCGTCGGTCGCGATCACGTCGACCGTGCCGGCTGCGATATCGTCGGCCTCGACGAATCCGTGGAATTTGATCGGCAAGCCGGAATCCCGCAGAGTCGCGGCCGCCGTGCGGATGGTTTCCGAGCCCTTCAGCTCCTCGGTGCCGATGTTGAGCAGGCCCACCGTCGGCTCCCGCACGCCGAGAACGTTGCGCGCGAAGACCTCGCCCATCACGGCGAACTGCGCGAGCGTCGTCGAATCGCAGTCGATATTGGCGCCGAGGTCGAGCATCACGCTCTCGCCCCGCACCGTGGGGAAGACCGACCCCATCGCCGGACGCCCGATCCCCGGCAGGGTCTTGAGCGTGACCTTGGCGAGCGCCATGAGCGCGCCGGTGTTGCCCGCCGAAACCACGCCGTCCGCCGCATTCTCCCCCACGGCGTCGATGGCGAGCCGCATGCTCGATGCCTGGCGCTGGCGCAGCACCTGGACGAGCTTGTCGTTGTCGTCGATCACCTTCTCGGCATGGTGGACGGTGCTGACCGCCTTCAGGCGCTTGAATTTTGCCATGCCCGCCTTGATGGCCGATTCCTTGCCGAAGAACTTGAAGCGGAGATGCGGATAGCGCACGCGGGCGATGTTGGCGCCCCTGATCACCACGTCGGGAGCACCATCGCCACCCATTGCATCGAGGGCGATTACGATCTCCGAGTTGCTCATCTGCGGGCCTTCGTGTCGGCCTGGTATGGGGCTAGGCCTCGCCCTCGATCACCTCGCGGCCCCTGTAGTAGCCGCAGGCCCGACACACGTGGTGGGGCAGCTTGTGCTCGCCGCAATTGGGGCATTCCGTCGGGTTGGCCTTGGCCAGCGCGTCGTGGGAACGACGGTTGCCGCGGCGAGCGCGGGACACTTTCTTCTTCGGGACGGCCATGGACAGGTTCTCATCGCTTGACTGCACGGGCACCGCGCCGCCGCTTCAACGGCGGCACACCAATTGCGCCGGCACTACACAATAGAGTCGCACATTACAACTTGCTTTTGAGTTGGCCAAGCGCCGCGAAGGGTCCGGTGTCCCCATCGTCGTCCGGCACACCCTCTTTGGGTCCGTCCTCGCCTGCCGCGTAGGTGAGCGGCCCGTCCGGCGCATCCGGATGGCGCGGATAGGGGTCCAGGATAAGGGCAAGATGCTCCGCCACCAGCGCACCTATATCGATGCCGTCCTCGGGTAGTGGCTCGGCCTCGTCGCCTTCCGCCAAGACTTCGACCTCGTGCTCGGGCTGCTCGGCGGGCGGTGGTGCGTAGAGGGCGGCGACAGGCTCGCTCACCGAACGCGGCACGGGCTCGAGCGTCACAACGCAGCGCTGAACAAGCGATGCTCGGATAGTCCCGGTTACGCGAATTGCCCCCTCGGCCTCGTCGGCGGGCGCGAAGCGGAGCTTTGCCGTGAGCGCCTCCAACGACAGCAGGTCCAGGCGGCGCGCGAGCGCCCCCCTCTCCGCCTCGCCGGCCTCGAACGCGAGAGTGAGGCTGGAACGGCCCACTTCGTCTGCCGTGACCAGGCGCCGGTTTCCGGCGCAGGCAAATCCATCGGCGCTCACCGACCGCCCTCCTCAGCAGCCAGCGAAGGCACCGACGGCAGCCCAACCTCCCCGCCGAGCAGCGTCTCCGCGCTTTGGCCATCGAGCGCATCCAGAATCGTCTCGACATAGGCGGCCATCGCGAGCACGCGGGCGGCGGGCGGCGGTTCGTTGTTGAAGACGTTGCGCTCCAGCGCCTCGGCGATGGCTTGGCGGCGTTCCGCCCCCGGCGCCTGCTGGAATGCCTGGTCGTAGGCCTTGGTGCGCCCGTAGAAGGCACGCGCCATCTGCTTCACCCGCTTGCCGACGCGCAGGTCGCCGACGCCCATCTCCCGCAGGCTCTGGTCCATGTCGTCGAACATCACGTCGAAGAGCGCCTGGCTCAGTTGCCGGCCCGCTTCCTCGCACTGGCGCAGCCTGCGCATCACCGGCACCACGTGCAGCACGATCAAGTCGAAGCGACCATCGAGTGTGTCGGCAACCCCGCCCTCGGTGTAGAGGATCGGATCGCGCGCCTGACGTACTGCAGCCGTGTAGAGACGGCGGGCCGCCTCACGCCGGCGCTTGCGCCCCTTCAGATGGCGCCAGACGCGCCCGACCGCCATGACAGCCCGTTCCGCTCCGCCCCGCGCGCGCCGTTGACACACCCCGGCAACGCGCGCAGGTTGGCGCGGCTCAGCGAGCGGAGGTTGCTCCCATGAGGCTCCGGCGCAGACACGCAGTGAGTGCCGCAGCGCGCGCGCCAGGCTGGCGCGGCAAACGCGCCTTGCTGGGCTGCGCGTTGGCGGCGGCGCTTCTCGCCGGCTGCACGCCGATCGTCCACCAGCAAGGCCATGTCAGCGATCCGGAAGCGCTGGCCCAGATCAAGCCCGGCGTGCAAACCCGTGCGGAAGTCGCGCGCCTGCTGGGTACGCCGTCGGCGGTGGGAACCTTCGAAGACCGGCACTGGTACTACATCAGCCGCCGCACGGAGACGGAGGCGTTCAACGCGCCCGAACTGGTCGACCAAAGCATCATCGTGATCGCCTTCGACGAGAGTGGTGTCGTGGCCGAGGTCGCCACGGTATCGACCGATGAGGCGCGCGCGATCGACCCGGTCGGGGAGGAAAGCCCGACGCGCGGCCGGGAGCTGGGGCTTCTGGAGCAGCTCCTCGGCAATATCGGCCGGCCGCTCCCGAGAGGCCAGTAAGGCAGCGCCTCCCGTCCCTCTCCCTTCCGCGCTTCGGCGCATCAGCCGGCGACAAACTTCGCGATGATCGCCAGCAGCAAAATCGCCACGATGTTGGTGATCTTGATCATCGGGTTGATAGCGGGGCCGGCGGTATCCTTGTAGGGATCGCCCACGGTGTCGCCCGTCACCGCCGCCTTGTGGCTGTCCGAGCCCTTGCCGCCGTGGTTGCCGTCTTCGATGTACTTCTTGGCGTTGTCCCAGGCCCCGCCGCCGGCGGTCATGGCGATGGCGAGGAAGAGCCCGGTCACGATCGTGCCCATGAGCGCGGCACCCAGCGCCGAGAAACCGGCTGACTGGCCAGCGATGGCCCAGATCACGATATAGAGCAGGATCGGCGCCAGGATCGGCAGCAGCGAAGGCAGGATCATCTCGCGGATGGCCGACTTGGTGAGCAGATCGACCGCACGGCCGTATTCGGGCTTGCCGGTCCCTTCCATGATGCCGGGGATCTCCCTGAACTGCCGGCGCACCTCGAGCACCACGGAGCCGGCAGCGCGGCCCACCGCCAGCATCGCCATGGAGCCGAAGAGGAAGGGCAGGAGGCCGCCGAAGAAGAGGCCGACGACCACGTAGGGATTGCTCAGCGAGAAGTCGAGCTCCACCCCTGGGAAGTATCGCACCACGTCTTCGGTATAGGCGGCGAAGAGCACAAGCGCAGCGAGGCCCGCGGACGCGATGGCATAACCCTTGGTCACCGCCTTCGTGGTGTTGCCGACCGCGTCCAGCGCGTCGGTGGTCTTGCGCACGTCCTCGTCCAGTTCCGCCATCTCGGCGATGCCACCGGCGTTGTCGGTCACCGGGCCATAGGCATCGAGGGCCACCACCATGCCGGCGAGCGCCAACATCGCCGTCACCGCAACTGCGATGCCGAAGAGGCCGGCGGCGAGGAAGGCGAGGATGATCCCCGCCGCGATGATGATCGCGGGGATCGCCGTCGCCTGCATCGAAACCGCAAGCCCCTGGATGATATTGGTGGCATCGCCGGTGGTCGACGCCTTGGCGATGCCGCGCACCGGTCCGAACTCGGTCGACGTGTAGTACTCGGTGACCCAGATCATCAGGCCAGTAACCACTAAGCCGATCAGACCGCAGAGGAAGAGGTCGAGGCCCGAGGCCGTCACGCCGCTGACGGTGAACTCGGTGTTCCAGCCGACTACCCAGTCGGTGATGGGATAGAACGCGACGGCCGACAGCACGGCCGAGACCAGAAAGCCCCGATAGAGCGCAGGCATGATCTTCTGGCTCTTGCCGAGGCGGACAAAGAACGTGCCGATCACCGACGCCAGGATGCAGGCGCCCCCGATCGCCAGCGGATAGAGCATGAGCGATTGCTGCAATTCTCCGGTGAAGAACACCGCGGCCAGCAGCATGGTGGCGACGATGGTGACGGCGTAGGTCTCGAACAGGTCGGCCGCCATGCCGGCGCAGTCGCCCACGTTGTCGCCCACGTTGTCCGCGATCACGGCCGGGTTGCGCGGGTCATCCTCGGGGATGCCGGCCTCCACCTTGCCGACTAGGTCGGCGCCGACGTCGGCGCCCTTGGTGAAGATGCCGCCGCCGAGCCGCGCGAAGATGGAGATCAGCGAGCCGCCGAAGCCGAGCGCCACGAGAGCTTCCAACACCGTCTTCGTCTCGACATCTGCGATCAGCAGGATCGCGTAGTAGACCGCGACGCCGAGCAGGCCGAGGCCCACCACCAGAAGGCCGGTGATGGCGCCTGAGCGGAAGGCGACGCCGAGTGCCGGCTTGAGCCCGCCGGTCCTTGCCGCGTCGGCGGTCCGCACGTTGGCCCGAACCGAGACGTGCATGCCGATGTAGCCGGCCGCGCCGGAAAGAACCGCGCCAATGAGGAAACCGATGCCCACCAGATAACCGAGCAGGCCCGTCAGAATGCCGAACAGCACCAGGCCGACCAGCGAAATCGTCAGGTACTGGCGGTTAAGGTAGGCCCGCGCGCCTTCCTGCACGGCCCCAGCGATCTCCTGCATACGCTCGGTGCCGGCGCTCGCGCTCAAGACCGACCGGGTGGCGTAGAGACCATAGGCGAGCGCGACCAGTCCGCTGGCCACGGCAAACCAAAGGATTGCTGACATGGTGGCAACCTCGTTGAGCGATGGGGAGAAAGGCGCTTGTGTACGCGGGTGCGCGCGCCGGGGCGGCCCGCCGGCGCGGCGGAAAATAGAAGAAGAGCGCGGCAAGCGCAACCTGAGTGGCGAAGACGCGGCCTCTAGTAGCGTGCGGACCTGAGCATAAGGTGGGTCGGGCCGAAAAGCGGCCCGGAGCGCGCGATCGAGCGGAGCGAGCGCCCGGCGACTGAGGGAAATGAACAAAGCCCCGGGCTGGTGCGGCCCGGGCCCGCTGGTATAGTGCGCGCGGTTTCAGACCCGGGAGAGGACGAATGAAGCTGTTGCGTGTTGGCGAAGCGGGCGCCGAGCGGCCGGCCGTGATGCTGGATGACGGAACCATCATCGACGTATCGAGCGCGGTGGGCGAGATCGACGGTGCCTGGCTCGAAGGCGGCAGTGTGGACCGGCTAGCAGCGGTCTTGGCCGAAGGAACCGATCACTTTCCGAGCGTTGATCCCGGTACGCGGATCGGCCCGCCCGTGGCCCGGCCCGGCCACATCATCGCCATCGGCCTCAACTTCGCCGACCACGCCAAGGAGGCGGGGATGGACATTCCGACGGAGCCGGTGGTCTTCTCCAAGGCTCCAAGCTCTTACAGCGGGCCGGACGACGATGTGTTGATCCCGCGCGGCAGCACGAAGACCGACTGGGAGGTCGAGCTTGGCGTGGTGATCGGCCGCACCGCCGAGTATTTGCCGGACGAGGCGGCTGCGCTCGACCATGTCGCCGGGTACTGCATCTGCAACGACGTCTCCGAGCGCGACTTCCAGCTCCAGCGCGGCCCCACCTGGATCAAGGGCAAGTCGGCCCGGACCTTCTGCCCCACCGGGCCGTGGCTGGTGACGCCCGACGAGATCGCCGATCCGCAGAGCCTCGCCATGTCGCTTACGGTGAACGGTGAGGTGCGCCAGACCGGCAGCACCGCCACGATGATCTTCGGCGTGGCCCACCTGGTGCACTATCTCAGCCAGTTCATGGTGCTTGATGCGGGCGATCTGATCTCGACCGGCACCCCGCCCGGCGTCGGCATGGGCATGAAGCCGCCGGTCTACCTCAAGCCCGGCGACGTGATGGAGCTCGAAGTGGAGGGCCTCGGCCGCCAGCGCCAGACGGTCCGCCAGGGATAGGCGGGACTGATTGACAGGGGCGAAGGCGCTCCCTATGGTGCGCCGCCTTGCCCGGAGAGGATGAGATGAAGGTCTTCAACTCGCTGCGCGCCGCCAAGAAGCGCCACAAGGACTGCCAGATCGTGCGGCGCAAGGGGCGCGTCCTGGTTATTAATAAGCGCAACCCGCGCTTCAAGGCGCGCCAGGGCTGACCGCACCGGGCTGCTCCGGCTGCCCGCCGCCTCGCATTGACGGGCGGCACGTGCGCACCGACAATCCGTCACGCTCACAAGGGAGGGTCCCCACCGGGCCCCGAAAGGTGCTGCCGTGATCGCCATGCCTGAGCCCGACGCGGGCGTGATCAGCCAGCGACAGTCCCTGGTCGCGGCGCTACGCAAGCTGCTGCCCGAGGACTGCGTGATCGACGACGAGCGTGGGCTGCGCCCGTTCGAGTGCGACGGGCTCAGCGCCTACCGCTCGCTGCCGATGGTCGTTGTCCTGCCGCGCGATACGCAGGAGGTCAGCCGCGTACTCGCGCTCTGCCATGAGCGCAGCGTCAAGATCGTGCCGCGCGGCGCCGGCACCGGGCTCTCCGGCGGCGCGCTGCCGCTTGCCGACGGGGTCACCGTGGGCTTCGGCAAGCTCAACCGGGTTCTCGAAATCGACACCGCCAACCGCTGCGCCGTGGTCCAGCCGGGAGTCGCCAATCTCGCCATCAGCACGGCGGTGAGCCCCCACGGCTTCTACTATGCGCCGGACCCCTCCAGCCAGATCGCCTGCTCGATCGGCGGCAACGTTGCCGAGAACTCCGGTGGCGTGCACTGCCTCAAGTACGGGCTCACCACCAACAACCTGCTCGGCGTCGAGATGGTGCTGATGGATGGCGAGGTGCTGCGCCTCGGCGGCAAGCAGTTCGATGCCGAGGGCTATGACCTGCTTGGCGTCGTGACCGGCTCCGAGGGGCTGCTCGGCGTCGTCACCGAGGTAACGGTGCGAATTCTGCCCAAACCCGCTACCGTGCGCGCGCTCTTGCTCGGCTTCCCCGACAATGCATCGGCCGGCGCCTGCGTGGGCGAGATCATCGCCGCCGGTATCATCCCCGCCGGCCTGGAGATGATGGACAAGCCGGCGATCGAGGCGGCGGAGAGCTTTTGTCAGCCCGGCTATCCCATGGACGTCGCGGCGATCCTGATCTGCGAGCTGGACGGGCCCGAGGTCGAGGTCGACGAGCTCGTCGCGCTCGTCGGTGACCTCGCCCGGAAGTCGGGGGCGACGACGATCCGCGCGAGCACGAGCGAGGAGGAGCGCGAGCGCTTCTGGCTCGGCCGCAAGTCCGCCTTCGGCGCCGCAGGACGCATGGCGCCTGACTACTACGTCATGGACGGCACGATTCCCCGCGCGCGCCTGCCCGAAGTGCTGACCCGGATCGGCGAGCTCTCCCGCGAGTACGACCTGCCGGTCGCCAACGTCTTCCACGCGGGCGACGGCAACCTGCATCCGTTGATCATGTACGACTCCAGCATCCCCGGCGCCCTCCAGCGCACCGAGGAGATGGGGTCGGAAATTCTCAAGCTCTGTGTCGAGGTAGGTGGCGTGCTCACGGGCGAGCACGGCGTCGGCGTCGAGAAGCGCGACCTGATGGGCACGATGTTCACCGAGGACGATCTCAAGCAGCAGCAACGGATCAAGTGCGCCTTCGATCCCGATCAGCTGCTCAACCCCGGAAAGGTCTTCCCGACGCTTCACCGCTGCGCCGAACTCGGCCAGATGCACGTGCACCGCGGCGAGACGGCCTTCCCCGACCTGCCCCGCTTCTGATGGCCGACAGCCTGGCCCCGAGGGATGCGAACGGCCTCGCGGATGCCGTGCGCTGGGCCGTCGCGGGCGAACAGCCGCTCGAGGTCATCGCCGGCGGCTCCAAGCGGGACTTCGGCCGGCCGGTGCAGAGCGCGGCGACCCTCTCGCTGGCCGCGTTCGACGGCATCGTCGACTACCAGCCCTCCGAGCTGGTGCTGACGGCCAAGGCGGCAACGCCGCTCGCTACGATCGAAAGCGCAATCGGGGCCGAACGACAGATGCTGGCGTTCGAGCCTGCGGACTATGCGCCGCTGCTGGGTTCGGCCGAAGGTGCCACTCTGGGTGGAGCACTCGCCTGTAACCTCTCGGGCCCGCGCCGGATCAAGGCGGGGGCGGCGCGCGATCACTTCCTCGGCGTGCACGCGGTGAGCGGGCGGGGCGAGCAATTTAAGGCCGGCGGTCGCGTGGTGAAGAACGTGACCGGCTACGATGTCTGCAAGCTGCTCGCAGGCTCCTACGGCACGCTCGCCCTCATGCACGAGGTGACGGTCAAGGTCCTGCCAGCGCCGGAGCGGACGCGCACGGTCCTGGTCTATGGGCTGGAGCCGCCGGGCGCCATGGACGCCTTGGGGGCGGCGCTCGGGAGCGCGCACGAGGTCTCAGGCGCGGCCCACATGCCGGCCGAGGTAGCCGCGCGTTCAAGCGTCTCCTACGTCGCGGACGCCGGTGCTCCGGTCAGCGCAGTCCGGGTCGAGGGCTTTCCCGCCTCGGTGGAGGCGCGCTGCGAGGCGTTGCGCGAGCTGCTCGGGCGCTTCGGCGCAGTCGAGGAGCTTCACTCGAAGAACTCGGCGACGCTCTGGCGCGAAATTCGGGATGTCCGAGCCTTTGTCGATGAAAGCGGGCCGCTCTGGCGCCTCTCGGTGCCGCCGACCTCCGGCGCGGCTGCCGCTGCGCGGGTCGCGGACGGGGCAGACGTGCGCACCCTCTTCGATTGGGGCGGCGGGCTTGTCTGGCTCGGCGTGAACGGTGCGCCGGATGCGGGCGAGGCTGCGGTGCGCGAAGCCGTTGCGGCAGTGGGGGGGCACGCGACTCTGGTCCGCGCCGATGCACCGACACGGGCGGCGCGCGCGGTGTTCCAGCCCCAGGCGGCGGGCCTCGCGGCTCTGACCGAGCGCATCAAACGCGCCTTCGACCCGGCAGGCGTGCTCAATCCCGGGCGCATGTACGCGGGCGTCTAGCGCCAATGCAGACCCAGTTCACCGAAAGCCAGCTGGCGCTCCCGGCATTTGCGCAAGCCAACGAGGTGCTCCGCACCTGCGTCCATTGCGGCCTCTGCCTGGCCACCTGCCCCACCTATGCGCTGCTCGGCGACGAGCGGGACAGTCCGCGCGGGCGCATCTACCTGATCAAGGACATGCTGGAGCAGGACGCGCCAGCGGACACCACGGTCACTCGTCACATCGACCGCTGCCTCTCCTGCCTCTCCTGCATGACGACCTGCCCGGCGGGGGTCGACTACATGCATCTGGTCGACCATGCGCGCGGCCATATCGAGCGCACCTGGGAGCGACCGCTCGTCGAACGTGCGATCCGCACCCTGCTTGGCGCTGTGCTGCCCCGCCCCGGTCTGGCTCGCCTTGCGCTCCTCGCCGCACGGGGGCCGGCGCTGCTGGCGCTGCTCTTCGGTGGAAGGCTCGGCGCCCTGCTCAGGCTCGCGGGTCGGCCTTCGTACGGGCCGAGTTGGGTCGAGCGGCCGCAGGTCATCCCGGCCCAGGGCGAGCGGCGCAAGCGCGTGGCGCTGCTCACCGGTTGCGTCCAATGCGTGCTGGCGCCGGAGATCAACGAAGCGGCGGTGCGCGTGCTCACCCGCCACGGCTGCGAGGTGGTGGTGCCGCGCGGCGCCGGCTGTTGCGGCGCGCTCTCGCACCACTTGGGCGACGAGGCGCGGGGCCACGCCCAAGCTGGTCGGACGGCGGCTGCATTCGCGCGCGAGGCCGCCCAAGGCGGGCTCGATGCGGTCGTCGCCACGGCGTCCGGCTGCGGCACGATGCTCAAGGACTACGGCCACTTGCTCAAGGACGACAAGACACACGCAGAAGCTGGGGCGCGGGTGGCAGCGCTCGCCCGCGATGTCAGCGAGGTGCTCGACGAACTGGGCGTCACGGGTCTCGGGTCGCCGCCGACGAGCGCACCCGTCGCCTATCACTCGGCCTGTTCGCTCCAGCATGGTCAGAAGATCGACCGCCAACCGGTGACGCTCCTTGCCGCCGCCGGCTTTACCGTGCGAACGGTCCCGGACGGGCATTTCTGCTGCGGCTCGGCGGGCACATATAATATGCTCCAGCCTGACTTGGCCGGTGCGCTCGGCGCGCGCAAGGCAGCGGCAATCGAAGGCACCGGTGCCACGCTCGTAGCTGCAGGCAATATCGGTTGCATGGTGCAGATCGCCAGCCACACTGCGTTGCCGGTGGTGCACACGGTCGAGCTCCTCGACTGGGCGACCGGCGGGCCGCGCCCGCCTGCGCTTGAGCGGCTCGCTGTCGCATGACGTCGGTCGAGCGAACCAAGCGCCGCGCCAGGCGGAACCGGGTCGAGCCGCAATAGAGGCACTCGTGGCGAAGCAGGACGTCATGGACATGACGATGGAACGCGGGGACGGCGTGCTGTCCGTCGATGTGGAGGGGCGCATCGACGGCTCCACAGTCATGGCGTTTCAAGAAGCAATCGAATCTGCGGTTGAGGACGGCGATCGCGCGGTCATCGTGGATTGCGAGCGGCTGCATTTCATCGGCAGCGCGGGCCTCCGTACCGTTCTCGCGATTGCCAAAACCCTTTCGAATCGTGACACGCGGTTCGCGCTCTGCTCGCTTTCTGATCAGGTCCGGGTCGTCTTCGAGAAGAGCGGATTCGACACCATTATCACTATCCACGCGTCGCGAGACGAAGCACTCACCTCTGTCGACGGCTAACTGCCCGAAGCCCAATCGCCCCTCTGCGCGAGAGGCGCGGCCATGCTCACGATCCGATTTCTTTCCGTGCCTCCTCCGTGAGAGCCTGACCGGCTCTCGTCGCAGCCTCCGCCAGCAGATCGATCCAGCGTTGGCCGTGAGCGGCAACGCGATGGGTGAGGCCGATCCGCCGCAGGGGCTCAGGCGCAGCGAAACGGAGAAAACTCAGCTCCGGGGTGGCCGTACTCTCGGCGAGCGCGGCCGTCTCGGGCAGGAGTGTCAATCCCGCACCGCTTGCGACGAGCCGCGACAGTGTGGCGAGCGATTGTGCTCCGCGGCGCACCTCTTGCATGCGCCACATCAGGCAGGCGCCCAAAACCTGGTCGGCTAGGCAGTGGCCGTCACCGAGCGTAAGGAGCGGTCCTATGTCGGCGCGGGCCAGGTCCTCCGGGCGCAAGTCGTCCCCGAGAGAGCGGCGAATCGAGGCGAGGCGCTCGGCGCGGCCGGCGAGCACGAGGCGGTCCTCGAACAGCTCGCGCTCGGGCAGCTCCAGCATTCCCAGCGGCAGCGAGACGATTGCGGCGTCGAGACGTCCGGCGAGGAGCCCGGACACGAGGTCCTGACCCGGTGCTTCCAGGATGTCGATTTCGACACGGGGTGAAGCATCGGGCAAATGGCCAAGCATTCCTGGAAGCAGGTATGGCGCGAGCGTGGAGACGATCCCAACGGCGACTCTGAGCGGACCCGCTTCGAATCGCTGCCCCATGGTTTCGAGAAGCAGCGTTTCGTCCAGGATCCGGAGCGTCTGCTCATGCGCCTCCCGCCCGAGAGGGGTGAGGAGGATGCCGCGGCTCTCGCGCTCGACCAGCGGCCCGCCGAGCGAGGCCTCCAGCTCGCGAATTTGGAGCGAGAGCGCCGGTTGCGAGACGTGAACGCTCTCCGCCGCGCGGCTGAAGGAGCCGTGCTCGATCAGTGCCTGAAAGTATCTTAGCTGGCGCAACGTGACGGGCATGGCCTATCCCTGAGGGCGCAACCGCAACGATGAAATTGTTTGAGTCGCGCTGTGCCGGCCCACCGATAGGGGCCGGGGTGGATCCACCGATACTTCCCATCCGTCCCAGGTCGAGGCGTCGAACGTTCGACCGTAAGGTTTGGCTCCCGTTCAGGCGACTGGAAAACTATCTTGCCTGGTCGGGTTTGTTATAGCTGCCCCGCTCGGGCCTCTGGCAAACCCCAGGGACCCGCTGGGACGCGTGGGATTGGCTGTGCAACTTCGGTTCTAGCGGACCAACTCGGCGGTTTCGCGACGGAAAATCGGGGCTTCGGCCGCCGGCAGAACTGGTGAACTTTCCTTCCGCCGGCTGGCGTGATTTGGGCTCCCTTGCCTGGTCCCGCCGACGATCCCTTTCGCCTCGGTATCGCTGACCGCCTTCACCTTAGCTGCTCTTACGGGGGCACTTTCTCACGTTCGCTCATCGTCATCGCCTCCCTGTCTAGTCGTTTTGGAAACTCGTCCGGCGAACGCCGCAAACCGAACTGTCGTTTGTTTACGCTGGTTGCACGCCGCTCATGATGTCGTATGGCGGCTTGAAAGACCAATCTCGGTTACGGGTGTCTTCGCCCTCTAATGGCCTTTGCTTGTTCGATACGTTGCCGCGCGATGGCACAACCGACCGCCCTCAACCCAACGCGCTGTCATCTGCCGTACCGGCATAGCGCAGCACGATGCAGGTGATGTCGTCGGACTGCTCTGCTCCGGCAGCGAAGTTAACCACCGCGCCAGTAACATTCTCAAGGACGGAATCGACAGGCAAATCGTGACCTCCGGCCAAGACCGCCTCCAGGCGGGCCTCAGTGAACTCCTCGTCGTCCACGTTCATGGCCTCGGTGATGCCATCGGTGTAGAGGAACATCGTATCTCCTGGAGCCAGGGTCGTCGCGTCCTCGGCGTAAGGCAATCCAGGCATGACGCCGACGGCCATGCCCCCGGTCATTGGTAGCGGCGAGACGGTGCCGGCATGCTGGACTACGTAGGGCGGGTTGTGCCCGGCGTTGGCATACACGAACTCTCCGGTATCGGGATTTAGGATGCCGTAAAAGAGCGTCACGAACAGGTCTTGGGGGTTCTGCTCGCAAATGGCGTCGTTGACTTCCTCCAGGCATGGGCCTGGGGTGGGGTGCCGGGCCGCAGCGGCCCGCATGACGGTCCGCGCAATTGCCATGAAGAACGCCGCCGGCACGCCCTTGCCGGAAACGTCCGCCATGACCACGCTGAGGCGACCGTCGTCGAGGGTAAAGAAGTCGTAAAAGTCGCCGCCCATTTCGCGCGCAGGCGTCATGACCGCGTGGCCGGAATATGTCGGATTTTCGGGCAGCGTCTTAGGCAAGATCGCACCCTGCAAGGCGTGCGCGATTTTGAGCTCCGATTCCATCCGCTCCTTGGCTTTTTCGAGCTGCGCGTTCGACGCTTCCAGCTCCCGCGTGCGAGCGCGGACCATGCTTTCCAGATATTCCTCACGCGCCTGGACCTGGCGCACCATGTTCTGAAAGACGCGGACCAGCGTCCCGAGCTCGTCCCGCCGAACAGCCACCGGGTCCAGCGTCTCCGGGGCGAAACTGAGCGTGTCGGTATCCACCTCCGCTGCCGCCGTGGTCAACGCGGTGACCGGCTGCACGATGCGGCGCGCGGAGAACGCCGCGATGAGCGAGCCGATGGCGAAGGCTGCCGCAGCCACGATCAATCCGTACTTGATGTGGTCCGCGAACAGCTGATCCAAATGGTCTCGCTGCATGTGGATCACCGCAGCGCCAGTGGCGACCCCGCCGCGATCGAGGATCGGCGCCGCCACATGGAGGGCATGCTCGCCGAGATACGAGACGGCGCCGTCGATGCCGAGAGCGCGGGTGGCAAGGTCCTGGTCCTCCGCCGACAACGCCGCCCCGGTTTCGGAGGCGTCTCTGCCCCCGAAGGTGGCCATGCCGATGAGGTGGAGCAAGTCGTTGACCACCCAGATCGCCTGGACGGCCTCCCGCCCGGCCAGCGAATCCAGAGCCGCGTCGATGCCGATGACCTCGCCGGGACCGCCGGTGTCCGCCGCCAGCGTCCCGACCAGCACGGCCTCGCGAGTGCCTGTGCGAACGCCGACGTACCTGATGGGCTTTTCCCACCCGTTCGGCGGCATCGACTGGAAGGCGACGGAAAAACGCCGCCCCGAGACTAAGGCCTCCACGACACGGGGATCGATCCCGGCGGACGCTAGATCCGGCGCATCGCTCTGGCTCAGGCCTTCGACTGCGCGCACCAGCGGCGTACCGGCCTCGTCCAGCAGCCAGACATCGTCGACGGAGCTGTCCGCAGTCAGCTTCGCGAAATAGATGCCGAGGGCGCGCTCATCTTCTGCCTCATGCGCGTGGTTATCGAGACGGCGGGCGATGGCCAGCGCCTGCGCCTCCATCTGCCCGACGATCATTCGGTCGATCTCGTCGGCGGTGTGCTCCGCACGGTTGGCTTCGCTCGCGATCAGCCCGGCGACGAGCCGCGCCTGATCTTCGGCCTGCTCGATCAAGGCATCGCGCGCGAGCAAGCCCATCGCCAGCGCAACGCCGATAATCGCGACGCCGACGGACGCGGCGACTGTGATGATCAGTCGTCTGGAGAGGGTCACAGGGAGCAATCGGCAACGGTGCCCAGCGACTGTCGACGCCGGGCGGGGGGCGCCGTCATGGCAGCGGACTTCCGGTGAGGTCCGTGGTCTCCGTCTCCGGGCGGTGTGCGCGCCGCCTAAGATAGCCGCTCAGCCGGTTCATACCGAAGGTCAGCAGCAAGCTGAACCCGAGGAACCAGATCATAGCCCAAAGATAGACCCAGAGCGCGAGCCCCACCTTGTCGACCGCGCCGATCACCGTATCCGCCCGGCGTACGAGCTCGGGCACACCGATTACCGAGGCGGTGCTGGAGGCCATGACGATGATCAGAAAGTAGCTGGTCCATGCCGGCACGAACAGCAGCGCCTCCGCGATCTCGTGGCGGCGCAGATGCCGTATGGCGGCGAGCGCGTTGTCGGACACGTAACCGGCGACCGCGATGCCCAACGCGAGCGACGCCTTGATCCACGCCGGGAATGTCGCGGCGGCGCCGAAGAGCGTGAACTCGGTGGGGATGATGTAGGCGAGGTAGAACAACATGACGAAGGTCGGCGCGTTACGCGCGAGCGTCGTCACCGCGCTGCCGCTATGCCTCACACTCCAGTGGGCACCGCCCCGCAGCAGTGCCAGCCCCAGGCCGACGATGGTGCCGACGGCCATGGCAACCAGGGAAACGATGATGTTCCAGCCGAACCCTTCCGCCAGATAGGGCGACCAGGCCCACAGGACGTCGACTGTCTCCCCGGCGGTCATCGCGTGACGGCCTTGCCCCGCTCGAACCGCCGGAAGAGCTGCACTGTGATGATGACAAGGACGAAGTAACAGATCAGTAGCAGATTCATCATCACGTCGGCATTGCCCTTTTCGGCCACGATGGAGGTGCTGGCGTGAACCAATTCGGGCAGCGCGAGGGTACTGGCCATCCCCGTGGCCTTCACGATGTTGGCAGAGTTGCCCATGACCGCGGCGTAGCAGAGCGCGAATCCCCGCTGAATATCCCTGGGTGTGAAGCGGAGCTTGCGGCCGCCGGCGGCCGCAACGTCCGCCGCCAGCGAGAACGCGATGGCATTGCTCGACGCCGCGTAGAGCGACAGCACCACGGCGGCGACAAGGAAGGCATCGACGGTGAATCCCAGAGCCAGCAGAACGCCGCCCAGGCCGAAGAACACGATATAGAGCTGGAGCAACGGGGGCGTCATGCGCATGAACTCGCTGAACCCCCGCAGGAAGTGGCTCACGCCCGGCACTCGCCGGTGCATCAACCATCCGAACAGCACGCCAAGGACGATGCTGCCGACCACCGTGATCAGAGACAGAAGCGCCGTCAGCCCCAGCCCATAGAGAAACACGTCACGGTCTAGCGGGTCGTACAGAATGCTTATATCGAGACCCGTTACCTCCATGATGGTCAGCGAGAAGCCGGAGAGGCCGCCGATACCGCTGCCGGTGACCAAGGCGACCTCGCGGCATTCCAGTGGCCACTGACCCTGCTCGTTGCGCTGGCACTTCAGCTCGCCACCCTCGTCAACCTCCTGCCACGTGATGCGCGCATCCCGCAGGAACGGAGACGGCGGCAAGCCCCACTTCTTTTCCAACGATTGCAGGAAGCCGTCGCGATGCCACTGCGCCAGCGTGTCGCCCATTATCTGATCGAGCCCGCCACCGCCTTCCTCCTTGGCGATGGCGACGGCCCAGGGCAGCACGAAGCGCGTCGGCAGGGAGACGCTATAGCCCTCCCAATCGCCGGTCTCGATCTCGTGGAGAAGGAGGACCTCGTCGTAGATCCAGCCGACGCAATGCTCGTTGCGCAACGCTTGGGCGGCTTCGCGGGTACTGTTGAACGCAGTCACATCGAGCAGCAGACGCTGCTTGGCCAGCCGGTTCCAGAGCGAGCCCTGAAGCCCACAGACGGTCTGGCCGCGCAGGTCGGCCCAAGTGCCGATCTTGGCGCTGTCCCGCAGCAGCACGTTGGCACCGTCGCCGTAGTATTGCGGCTCGATCATGGTGACCAGCTCGCGGCGGCTGCGGGTATCGCCCATGGTGGCGGCGACGATGTCGATCTCGCCCCGCCCTACCTTCTGCAGGCGGTTGGCGCTGGTCACCGGCACCAGCTCGACGTCGACACCGATGGCCTCTGCGAAGCCGCGCGCCACGTCCACGTCGTAGCCGACCAGTTCCCCATCAGCGTCGCGGAAGCCGAAGGGCGCGTAGTCCTCCTTGACGCCGACGATGACGTGGCCGCGGTCCTGAATCTCCTGCAGCCGGTCGGCAAGCGCGGGAGCGGCCAAACCAGCCCAAGCGGTGAGCAAGACCGCGAGAAGGAGCCACCACTTGGAAAGACGCCGGCTCATGCGCCAACCCGCAGGTGCAAATTCGCCGATTCGGGAAAGGGAGTGTCGTTGGAGTGGCCGCCGGCCTCGGCAACCTCCCCGTCAGAGAGAGAGACTCGAGAGCGCGATCGCATCACCTTGTCCGCGCCGAAGCCGTATTCACCATAGAGGCCCGGCGAGAAGCCTTGGCCCCAGCGCGTCGGATGTCGATGATCGTCGCGTGAATCATCGTGCCAACTCGATTTGACGTGGCCGGGAAGAAATCAGCGGTGAGTGCCGCTGGCCCTCCCAGCCGTTGCCGCGGTGCCCCCTAGCCGCAACGAGTCGAAGCCTATCCGATATGGCTAAATCGCGAAATAGAGTATCGTAGTAGTGGCGAGGAATCAGTTTCTGCTGTCGCTCTACTGGCGCTCACCCTGCACGCGGTACCAGTGCGGGTGCAAAGAACCTTCGCGAGCGGCAACAGACCTTCGGGGGTGGTGATGACCGGCTTCGGTGAACGTCGATATCTCGCTCGGCCTCGCCCTTGGTCACCCGTTCGATACGTTGGCCTTTTGCTCGCGCTTGCCCTCCTGACGTTGGCCCTGCCGCACCCCACAACGCCAGCGCACGCCGCCGCCGATGGCGTTCTCGCCAAGATCGAGGCCGAGGGCGTCATTCGCGCCGGCACCAGGGCTAGCGCACCGCCCTTCGCCCGGAAGCTGGAAACGGGGGGTTTCGAGGGCTTCTCGGTCGACCTGCTGGAGGCGATTCGCGTCGCCGCGGAACGGAAGGTGGGCCGGTCGGTCACACTGGAACTGCAGGAGGTGACGCCCGCTGACCGGCTCGAGCGGGTCGCTGCGGGCGAGCTCGACATCGTGTGCGGCATCACGACGCCGACCTGGGATCGGGAAGCGCTGGTCGACTTTTCCGTGCCGTTTTTCCGCGACGGCACGCGCATTCTGATTTATCGGGAAAAGGCTATGGGTGGCGTGGACCTCGGAATGCTCGATATCGGGGTGGTCGAGGGCACTACCACGGTGGCGATTGTCCAGGACCAGCTACCCACGGCCAACCTGCATCTCTTCCCCAACATGAAGGACGCCATGACCGCGCTTGCGGCAGGCGAGGTGAGTGGCGTCGCCAATATCGGCATCACCCTGCTGGGGCTGGCAGCCAAGCAGGAACCGCGTCGTAGCGTGGTCCTGCTGCCGCGCACCTTTGCACTTGCCATGGAAACGCTGGCCTGCGTTCTGCCGCAAGACGACAGCCCGTGGCGCGACACGGTCAACCGGGTCATCATCGACATGTTCTCCGGCGTCAAGGACGCGAACAGCCGCTATGACGAGATCTATGAGCGCTGGTTCGGGCGCGACAGCACGATCTTTTATCCGCTCGACCGCGACAACCGCACCTATCTCAGCACCGTGTCGATCTGGGCGCGCTGACGGCGTCCGCAACGCCCTTGGTCGCTGAACAACCCGCAACAGCTATGCTATAGGGTAACGTGCTGGCGCCGTCGCCCGTCACGGCCGCAGGCGGCGCGATCGAGGTACGAATGAACACCACGCGGGGCGACAAGCCGGCTTTCCACGAGGGCGGGCACGAGCACCAAATCTGTATCGAGGACGCGCTCGCCCGCGCCGATGAGGTGTGCCGAGAGCGCGGCGTCCGACTCACCCCGTTGCGGCGCAGGGTGCTGGAGCTGGTCTGGAGCGGCCATCGGGCGGTCAAGGCCTACGACCTGCTAGCGGCGCTCGGCGATGCAGTGGGTGCAGCAAAGCCGCCGACCGTGTACCGCGCCCTTGAGTTCCTGATGGCCCAAGGCCTGGTTCACCGCATCGATAGCCTCAACGCCTTCGTCGGCTGCCCCCAGCCTGACCACCGCCACGGCGCTCAGTTCCTCATATGCGGAGACTGCGGCGACGTATCGGAGTTGAATGCGGCGAGTATCGACCGTGCCGTTGCCGACCAGGCGGCAGACTCCGGCTTCGCACTCTCACGCTCGATTATCGAGCTTCACGGCAGATGTCCGCGCTGCACGACGCTTCCGACGACTCCCTGACCCGCCCGCATCGGCAAGTCGCCGAAGGGGCGCCGCTTGCCTCGGGCCGCGACCTGGTCGTCCGCTTCGGCGGCCGCACGGTGCTGAATCGGGTCTCGATCGAGGTTCGCCGCCACGAGGTCGTGAGCCTGATCGGGCCGAACGGTGCCGGCAAGACCACGGCCGTGCGCACCCTGCTCGGCCTCATCAAGCCAGATTCCGGCCTCGTCCGTCACGCGCCCGGCGTCGTGGTGGGCTACGTCCCCCAGCGGATCGAGCCGGAGATGCTCCTGCCGCTCACCGCCCGCCGCTTCCTGGCGATGGCGGGGCGGCGCACCCGCGCCGATATCGTCGCGGTGCTGGACGAGGTGGGGGCGGCGCCCCTGATCGACCGCCAGCTCAGCGACGTTTCTGGCGGGGAGTTCAGGCGTGTCCTGCTCGCCCGTGCGCTGCTACGCAACCCTGACCTGCTGGTGCTGGACGAGCCGATCCAGCAGGTCGACTTTGCGGGCCAGCTTGCCATGCACCAGTTGATCGCCCGCCTGCGGGATCGGCGCGGCTGCGGCGTGCTGGTCATCTCCCATGACCTCCACCTGGTACTAGGCGCGACCGACCGCGTGGTCTGCATCAACGGGCATGTCTGTTGCGCCGGCGAGCCCGAGACGGTGAGCCGGCACCCCGAGTACATCTCGCTGTTCGGCCCCGGTGCAGCCGCCGCGCTCGCGGTCTACACCCACGACCCCGCCCACCGCCACGATCACCCCATCGCAGTGGCAGCGGTCGACGACGCCTCGCCCGACGCCGGTCTCGAACCCGACCGGGCCGACTGACCGCGCGCAATGTTCGACGACTTCTTCGCGCGCGCGCTCGCGGGCGGCATCGGCGTGGCGCTCGCCACCGGGCCCCTCGGCTGCTTCATGGTGTGGCGGCGCATGGCCTATTTCGGCGATTCCATCGCGCACAGCGCGCTGCTGGGCGTCCTGCTCGGCGTCGTCCTCGGCATCGACCTCAACGGCGGCATCATCCTCATGTGCGTCGCGCTGGCCCTGCTGCTGCTCCTGCTCCAGCAGCAGAGGCGATTGGCCACAGACACGCTCCTCGGCATCCTCGCGCACGGCACGCTGGCCCTCGGTCTCGTCGGAATCAGCTTCCTCCAGAGCGTCCGCGTGGACCTGATGACCTACCTGTTCGGCGATATCCTGGCCATCACCGGCCGCGACCTGATCTGGATCTACGGCGGCTGCGGTGCGGTCCTGATCGCGACGGCACTGATCTGGCGGCCCTTGCTGGCCGTCACGGTCCACGAAGAGCTCGCGCGTGCCGAAGGCGTGCGGGCCGGCCTCGTCCGCATCGTCTTCACCCTCCTGATCGCACTCGCTGTCGCCATCGCCATGAAGATTATTGGCCTCATCCTGATCGTGTCGCTGCTGATCATCCCAGCAGCGACGGCGCGCAGACTGGCCCGCTCGCCGGAACAGATGGCGCTGCTCGCAAGCGCGATCGGGGCGGTGGCGGTAGCCGGGGGGCTGCACGGCTCGCTCGCCTGGGATACGCCGTCCGGCCCGTCGATCGTGGTCGCCGCGCTCGCGCTCTTCACGCTCTGCCACGGCGGCGCGGCGCTGGCCTCGATCTTCTTCGGACGGGTTGTTGATTCGGCGCGGGCGGAGAACTAGCTTCGCGCGCTCAAGCGCGGGGAACGCAGATGACGGCGAGCGCCGACCTAGTCCAAGAGGTGATCGAGCGGCTGCGTTTCGACGACGCGGGGCTGATCCCGGCTATCGCGCAATCGCACGATACCCTCGCGGTGCTGATGCTCGCCTGGATGAACGCAGACGCGGTGCGTGAGACACTGGAGACGGGCCGCGTCTGCTACTGGTCGCGCTCACGCCAGACGCTCTGGCGCAAGGGCGAGAGTTCGGGCCACACGCAGCGGCTGGTCGAGATGCGCTTCGACTGCGACAGCGACGCCCTGCTTCTGTTGGTCGATCAGACCGGCCCCGCCTGCCACACCAACCGCCCAGCTTGCTTCTACAACGCCGTACAGGGCGACGAAATCCGCGTGATCGCCGAGCCCGTCTCCTCGTCAGAGTAGGCGGCCGGGGCTGAGCTGCGCGGCGGTGACGCCGCGCGTGGCAGCGTCCTCCGGCAAGGGATCGCCCGCGGCAATCGCCGCCGTTATGGCACCGAGCGCCGGCGCGGTCATGATCCCGGCGCCACCCTGGCCTGCCAGCCAGAAGAATCCCTCGGCAGCGACGTCGAAGCCCGCGACCGGCTGGCGGTCGCGCACGAAGCTCCTGAGCCCCGCCCACTTGTTGCGGATGTGGCGGATCTCCAGGGGCATGGCCTGCATGATGCGGTCGGCGCCGACGGCGATGTCGAGCTCTTCCGGATATGCGTCGCACGGGTCCGAGGGCGTCTCGTCGGCGGGCGACGCCAGAAGCCGGCCGGCATCGGGCTTGATATAGAAAGCGTCGTCGATGTCGTGCACCATCGGCCATTGGTCGACACCGCCGTCCCCCGGCCCGTCGAAGATGAACGCCGTCCGGCGCTTCGGTTCAAGGCCGATCGTCGCGACACCAGCGAGCGCGGCAACGGCGTCGCACCAGGCACCGGCGGCATTGATCACGACCGGCGCGGCAAAGGCGCCCTCCGGCGTCTCCGCGTGCCAGAGGTCGCCGTTGCGGGCGAGCGCGCTCACTCCCGCCTCTGTCAACAGCCTGCCGCCTCGGGCCCGCAGGCTACGCAGATAGCCCTGATGCAGGGCGGCGACGTCGATTTCCAGCGACTCCGGCTCCAGCACCCCGCCGGCGACATAGTCCTCGCGCAGTGGCACGGGCTGACCGAGGGCCTCGGCAGCGTCGAGGCGGACGAGGCTCAGCACGCGCGGGCTGTTCTCGTCGTAGAGCCGGTCGAGGGCTTCGAGTTGGTCGGCGCGGCCAATGTAGAGCACCTGCTGCGGGCTGAGCAGCGGCGCCTCGGCAAACCCCGCAGGCGGGTCGGCGAGGAATGCCCGGCCTGCGGCGGTCAGCCCCCGCGTCAGCGGGCCGCCGTAGGTCTCCATGTACATGGCGGCGGAGCGCCCGGTGGAGTGATAGCCGGCCGCGTCCTCCTGTTCGAGCACGATGACACGGCCCCGCTCTGCAAGCCAATAGGCTGCCGAAGCCCCAGCCATGCCGGCGCCGATAACCAGAAAATCATAGCGTTCCATGGCGCGCATTCTATGCAGCACGCCCTGCGGCCGAAACGGCCCAATGCTGCATCCGCGGGTGTGTGTTCGCCACTCTCGGCAAGCCGAGCCCGGCCCGTTACTCTTGCGCCCTCTTCGGCAGCGGGAGCGGATCATGGAGATATCGTGTGAGGGGCGCCGCGCGGTTGTGACCGCCGGCGGTTCGGGCATCGGGCGCGTCATTGCGGAGACACTGGCGGCCAACGGCGCGCAGGTCTTCACCTGCGACATCCAGCCCAACCTTGTCGAAGACGTGCGGGGCAGAGGGATCGGTGCGATCGAGGCCGATGTTGGGAACCCGGCTCAGGTCGACCGGTTGTTCGAAGTCGCAGCGGAAGCGATGGGCGGCGTCGACGTGCTGGTCAACAACGCAGGGATCGCCGGCCCCACCGCGCGGGTGGAGCAGATCGAGCCCGCCGACTGGGACCGCACGATTTCGGTCAACATCTCCGGCCAGTTCTATTGCGCCCGCCGCGCAGTCCCGCTGATGCGTCAGGCCGGCCGGGGCGCCATCGTCAACATCTCATCCACCGCCGGCCGACTCGGCTTTCCGCTGAGGCTCCCTTACGCCACCTCCAAGTTCGCGATCACCGGCCTGACCAAGACGCTGGCGATCGAGCTCGGGCCTGCCAACATCAGCGTCAACGCGATCCTGCCGGGCTACATCCTCAATGAGAGGGGCAGACGCGTGATCCGCGCGAAGGCCGAGGCCGCAGGCCGCACGGTTGAAGAGATGGAGGCGGCCATCCTCAGCAATATCGCCATGCGCACCGGCATCGAAGAGCAGGAGATCGCAGACCTCGCGCTCTACCTCTGCTCCGATTCAGGCCGCCACATTTCGGGCCAGCTGCTCGGCGTGGACGGTGCCTTCGACACTTACATGGGGATGGACAACCTCGACGACCCACCGCCCGGCGCAGGCGGCGCGTGATCGTCCTCTTCACCGATTTCGGGCTGGGCGGACCCTATACGGGCCAGATGAAGGCCGTGCTCGCGCGCGAGGCACCGGGCATCCCTGTGGTCGACCTCGCCGACGACCTGCCGGCCTGCGACCCGGAGCCTGCGGCCTATCTGCTGGCAGCGTTCGCGCCCGCGTTTCCGCCGGGCGCGGTCTTCGTCTGTGTGGTCGATCCGGGCGTCGGCAGCGACCGGGCGCCGGTCGTGCTCAGCGCCGATGAGCGCTGGTACGTGGGTCCCGACAACGGCCTGCTCGCCATCGCCGCGCGTCGAGCCGACGACGCGCGCTGGTTCAGGATCACTTGGCAGCCGCCGGCTCTCTCTGCCTCCTTCCACGGCCGCGACCTGTTCGCGCCGGTGGCGGCGCGGATCGCCCGCGGCGAGACGGTGCCCGGCACGCCGCTCGATGGCGCGGCTACGGTCGGCACCGACTGGCCCGCCGACCGCGCCGCGATCGTTTACATCGACCCCTACGGCAACGCGATGACAGGGCTGCGCGCGGACCGCCTGCCCGAGGACGCGACGCTAGCCGCAGGCGCCCGGCGGTTCGCGCGGCTACGCACGTTCTCCGACGCGGAGTCGGGTGCAGCCTTCTGGTACGAGAACGCGAACGGGCTCGCCGAGATCGCGGTCAACCGGGGCCGGGCGGACCGCCTGCTTGGGCTGCAAGTGGGAACGCCCGTCCGCATCGAGACGGCAGGCGGCGCTGGATGACGGGCTGGCGGCCGAACGGGGATCAGATTCGCGCCGGCAAGCTCGCCGGCGCCGACCTCACGCGCTTCGACCTGCAGGGCTTCCACTTTCGCCAGGCCGATCTGCGCGGGGCAAGTTTCGCCGGCAGCATTCTGCGCGAGGTCGACCTGTGGGGCGCTGACCTCACCGACGCCGAACTCACCGGGGCGAACCTGCGCCTCGCGACCTTCAAGGGAGCCATCATGCGCGGCGCGCGGCTCGCCGGCGCGGACCTGTGGAGCGCGGACCTCAAGGTGGCCGACCTGGGCGGCGCCGTGCTCTCCGAGTGCAATCTCGCGCAGGCCGAGCTGGCCGGCGCCAAGTGCCAGGGGGCCGACTTCAGCGGCGCCGAGCTCTACTGCGCCGACCTTCGGCTCGCCGACCTGGAAGACGCCAATCTCGGCCGGGCCGACGGGCGCCTCGCCAAGCTGGAGGAGGCGGTATTGATCGGCGCCAACCTGCGGGAAGCGAATTTCTCCGGCGCAAGCTTCAAGCGCGCGCGGCTCGCCACGGCGGACCTCGGCGGTGCCAACCTGCGCGAGGCGAACTTTCGCGAGGCTGACCTGATCCGCGCCGACTTTCGCGGAGCCGAGGTAGCGGACGCCTTCTTCGGCCAGGCCAACCTCGACGGCACCGTGATGCCCGACGGCACCATCGAATCGGCCGCCCTACGCCACTGGGCACCACCGTTGGAAGCCGACGCGGATTAGGCTCCCACGTCGACGATCGCCACCACCGGGCCGCCGCCCTGCGGCCCCTGGTGCATCGCATCGACCGAGACGAACACCGCGGGATCGCCGATCGCCGCCGCGGCGACACCGCCCACGGCGCCCTTGGAATGGCGGTGATGGTGGACGTCGGAATCGTCCAGCATGATCTGGCGGCGCCCGCGTAGCCGGGCCGTGCGGTCGGCCTCGCACTTTATGAAGCAGTTCACCAGCCTGCCGCCGAGATCGGCGGCGCGCGGGCACTCCGGGAGGTCGAGGCCGGCATTGCGGATACCGCCGTAGATGCCGTCGATGTCGAGCGCGTCCTGCATTACGCCATGGCCGATGCGGAAGCGCCCGCCGGCCCCCGGCGCATTGCCGAACAGAACGATCTGGCCGCGCTCGAGCTCGACCCCGGACGAGCACGAGGCGACCGACGAGTAGATATCGAGGTTGCGGCAGATTTCGTCGGCCCTGGGCATGCTCACCTCGCCGAGGGCGACGGCGATGCCGAGCCCGGTGGTGCCGTTGGAGACCCCCATCGATTCATGGACCTCGCAGGCCACGGTCTCGCCGCGCCCGTGCGCCTCCCGCACGGTGTCGATGGTGAGCAGTGGCGTCTTGGTCTGGACATAGTGGACGTCCGCCGGGTCGCCGATCCCCGCGTCGGCCATCGCCGCGCGGACGCCGTCCGCGATCTTCTCCACCATCGCAGGCCGGCCGATGTCCTCGGGCAGGATCGGCGCGCTCATGGCGGTCCCCATGGCGAGGCGCGCCGAGTCCCCGGGCCCGGTCTCGTCGTTGCTGGCAAAGACGGTTGCGTGCGGCGTGAGCACGCCGTCGCAGCCGCCCGACCAGACCATGGGGATTTCACCGACCTCGGCCTCGCTGCGCGTGCCGTGCTTGAGCAGGACGCCCCGAAAGGCGGTATCCGACAGGATGCGCGTGAAGTCGTTGACCCCGCCGTTGCCTTCCGTCTTGCCGATCACGGCCACGACCTCATCCGCCGCCATGCGGCCCGACGCGATCAGCTCCTCCAGGCCCGAGGCGTCCGAGACCGACTTGATCTCGATCTTCGCAACGTCGATGGCCATGTCGTTTCTCCCCCTCGCGGGCAGTGCTAGCCGCCGTCTTCAGGCCCAGGCCGTGCGACGCTGGGTCACGGTCTCGGCGACGACCCGGCCGCGCTTGATGACGTGGGTGCGGTCCGCGCGCCTGGTCAGCGCCTCCAGTGGATCGGCCGCGTCGACGATCACCAGGTCGGCGACGCAGCCGGGCTCCGCGCCGTAGTCGTTGAGCCCCATTGTGCGGGCGGCGGCGGCGGTCTGCATGTCGAAGACCGTCTCGATCTCGTGCGGCCGGCTCATGTGCGCGGCGTGGCTCGCGAGGAACATCACCTCCAGCGGGTCACCGCGCCCGTAGGGGTAAAAGGTATCGCGGATGCAGTCCTGCCCGCAGGAGACGTTGACACCGGCCTCCAGCAGCTCCTTCACGCGGGTGATGCCGCGCCGCTTGGGCTGCGCATCGCCCCGACCCTGGAGCATGAGGTTGGTCGCGGGATTTACGATCATGTGGATGCCCGCCTCACGCACCAGCCCGATCACGCGGTTGGCGTAGTCCTCCTCGTAGCCTGCCAACGCGCAAGTGTGGCCCGCGGTGACGCGCCCCTGCCAGCCGTTCTCCATGGTCTGCTCGGCCAGCACTTCCAGCGTCTTCGCGTCGGGATCGTCGGTCTCGTCCACGTGCATGTCTATGTCGGCGTCGTGATGCGCGGCGATCTCGAACGCGAGCGCGATGTGGCGGGCGCTGTCTTCCGGCGTCGCCTCGTTGAAGGGCATGCCGCCCACCAGATCGGCACCGGCCTCCATCGCCTGCCACATCAGATCGTCGGTGCCCTTGTCCTTGAAGATGCCTTCCTGCGGGAAGGCGACGATTTGAATGTCGGCAATGTCGCAGGTGCGTTCGCGTGCTTCGAGCACGCCTTCTAACGGGCGGAGCCCGCCGATGCTGTCTACATCGACATGGCTGCGGAAGCGCGTGACCCCGCAGGCGACGGCCGCGCGGATGGTGCGCACAGCCCGCGCCGCGATCTCCTCCACGGTGTAGGCGCGCTTCCGCGCCCAGATGATCTCGATGGCCTCGTCGAGGGTGCCGGAGCGATTGGGCCTGACATCGTCGTTGATCTGTGCCTTGTCGAGATGGATGTGCGGCTCCAGGAAACCCGCCACGCAGAGGCGCCCGCCGGCATCGATGGTGCGCTCAGCCGCGGCCGCGCCGCCGGAGGGCGCAGGCACGAAGCGGCCGTCCTTGACGAAAAGATCGTGCGGCGCGTCCTCCCGCCAGAGATGGGCGTTCGTGATCGCGAGATCGATTCGGTCGTCCGTCATCGTTCGCTCCCCCCTTTACCTCCAGCGTCGGCGAGGCGGGCCAAGGTCTCCTCCCGGCCGAGCGCGGCCATGACGGCGAAGATGCCGGGGGATGCGTGCGCGCCCGTCAACGCGGCCCTGAGCGGCTGCGCAACGGCGCCGAGACCGACGCCTTCGCCCTCGGCAAAGCTGCGAACCGCGGTTTCGAGAGCCGCTTCATCCCAGGCCGTATTGTCCCGCAGCACAGCGGTCAGACGGGCGAGGCGACCCCGCGCCTCGCTGCCCTCGTCCCCGAGCAACTTCGCCGCCTTGGGCGTCATCTCCAAGGGCCGGTCGCAGACCAGGAACGCCAGCTTGTCCGCGAGCTCGATCAGCGTCTTCGCGCGTGCCTTGGCCTCCGGCAGCAGGGCCGCAATCCGCCGCCGTCCTTCGTCCGTCGCGGCCGCCGGATAGCGCGCGGCGAGCCTTCGTTCGACATCAGCCAGCAGCTCGGAAACAGCGCTCTCGCGGATGTAGTGGCCGTTGAGGCTCTGCAGCTTCTCCATGTCGAAGCGGGCAGCGCCGCGGTTCACTGCACCCAAGTCAAACCAGGTGACGGCCTGGGCGGTATCGATGATCTCGTCGTCGCCGTGGCTCCAGCCGAGCCTGAGCAGCGCATTGCGCATCGCCGCCGGCAGGATGCCGAGCTCGGCATAGGCACCGACGGCGACCGCGCCGTGCCGCTTGGAGAGCTTGGCGCCGTCGGGGCCATGGATCAGCGGCATATGGGCGTACGCCGGTGGCTCCCACCCGAGGGCGCGGAAAAGCTGAGTCTGGCGAAAGGCGTTGGTGAGGTGGTCGTCGCCCCGGATGGCATGGGTGATCCCCATATCGTGGTCGTCCACGACCACCGAGAGCATGTAGGTCGGTGTGCCGTCGGCGCGCAGCAGTACCATGTCGTCGAGAGCTGTGTTATCTATTGTGACATCACGTTGCACTAAATCCGATATAGTTGTTTCCCCTTCCTGCGGCGCCCGAAAGCGGATCACGGGATCGACGCCAGGCGGTGCCTCCGCCGGATCGCGGTCCCGCCAGCGCCCGTCGTAGAGAGCCGAGCGACCGGCGGCACGGGCCTCGGCCCGCATGGTCTCCAGCTCCTCCGGCGTGCAGTAGCAGCGGTAGGCGCCACCGGCCGCGAGCAACTCGCGCGCGACGTCGGCGTGGCGCTGCCGGCGCTCGGACTGGCGCACGATCTCACCGTCCCAATCGAGACCGAGCCAGGTGAGCCCGTCGATGATCGCGGCGATGGCTTCGGGGGTCGAGCGCTTGCGGTCGGTGTCTTCCAGCCGCAGTCGGAAAGCGCCGCCGTGATGGCGTGCGTAAAGCCAGTTGAAGAGAGCGGTGCGCGCGCCGCCGAGGTGCAACATGCCGGTCGGCGACGGCGCGAAGCGCGTGACGACGCCCATGTGCGATCTCACCCCCGGCAGACGACCCGGCCGTTCGCCACGGGTCTGAACGGTCGAGCGTTTAGCATATCGCCCGGCGACAGGCGACAGGCCGGCCACCCGCCCAATGGTCGCGGGGTGCTACCCACGTGTTGAGGCGCGCGGCCGGCCTGCGCATCCATCTCGATGCGGTGTGGGCCGCCGAGCGTCGCCGCGTATTTCTCTGGGTGCCGGTGCTCTTCGGCGCGGGCAGCGGCCTTTACCTTACGCTGCCGGTGGAGCCGATCGACTGGATCGCGCCGATGGCCGCCGGGCTCTTCGCTGTCGCCGCACTGCTCATGCGCCGACACATTGCACCCGCCGTCGGTCTTGCGGCGTTGGCGCTGCTCGCCGCCGGTGTCGCCGCCGCCGATTGGCGCTCCGACCGGGTCAGCGCCCCGGTGCTCGCGGGCCCCACCGGCCCGGTCGACGTGTCCGGGCGCGTGGTTTGGGTCGGTGCCGGCGAGGGCACGCAGCGCTACCTGCTCGATCGCGTGACGATCGAGGATCTGGCCCCGGCGGAGACTCCCGAGAAAGTGCGGCTCAGCGTGCGGCGTTCGGACGACGACCTGGCTTCGCCGGGAACTTGGCTCCGAGCGCTGGCTTCGCTCCGTCCGCCGCCGGCACCGGCGGAGCCAGGGGCATGGGACTTCGGGCGCCAGGCGTGGTTCCAGCGCATCGGCGCGGTCGGCTTCGTCTATGGCGCGCCCAAGCCGATGGCCGCACCCGAAGGGGAAGGCGGCGGCCCACTCTCGTTTCTATCGCGCGTCCGCCATTGGGTCTCGTCGCGAATTCTCGCGGACACGTCGCCCTCGGCGGGGCCGTTCGCTACGGCGCTTCTGACCGGCGACCGCAGCGCCATCGAGAAGACCGCGCTCAAGGCGATGCGGGATTCCGGCCTCGCGCACCTGCTGGCGATCTCGGGGCTCCACGTCGGCCTGATCGCCGGCTTCATCTTCTTCTCCACGCGCGGCTTGCTGGCGCTGATCGAGCCGGTGGCCCTCAGAGCGCCCATCAAGAAGTGGGCTGCCGCCTGCGCCTTGCTAGGTGCCGCGGCATACCTGCTGCTCTCGGGCATGAGTGTGCCGACCCAGCGGGCCTTCGTCATGGTGAGCGTCGTGCTGGTCGCGATCATGCTGGACCGGGCGAGCCTCTCGATGCGGCTGATCGCCTGGGCCGCGTTGCTGGTGCTGGCGATCGCGCCCGAAAGCATGCTCGGGCCGAGCTTCCAGATGTCCTTCGCTGCAGCGACCGCCCTGATCGCGACCTACGAAGCGGCGCGGGGCACCTTCGCCCGAATGGCGGCACGCGGCGGCCTCGTGCTCCGCCCCGTGGTCTACGCGGCCGGCGTCACGCTCACCTCCTTGGTAGCCGGCATCGCCACCGGCCCGTTCGCGGTCTACCACTTCAACCGCATCGCGGATTACGGCCTCCTCGCCAATCTCGGCGCGGTGCCGATCACCGGCTTCTGGATCATGCCCTGGGGGCTGGTTGCGCTCATCCTCATGCCGTTCGGGCTCGAAGGGATTGCCCTCGCCCCGATGGGCTGGGGGATCGACGCGGTGGTCTGGATCGCGCGCCAGGTCGCGGCGCAGCCGGGTGCGGTCAGCCTGGTTCCGGCGATGCCGGCAGCAGCCTTGCTCGCGATCTCGGTCGGCGGATTGTGGCTTTGCCTCTGGCGCAGCCGCTGGCGCGTTCTCGGGGTCGTCGTAATCGGCAGCGGGATCGCGCTCGCCGGCCTTGAGCGACGGCCGGACATCCTGGTCGACGGCGATGCGAAGGTGATGGCGACGCGCGGCGAGGATGGACGACTCGGGATTTCCACCCGCCAGCGCGGGCGCTTCGTGAGCGACGTGTGGCTCAGACGGGACGGGCAGGCGGAGGCGCCGACTTGGCCGCGAGGCGGCAAGGGCGTGCCAACCGCCGGGATTCGTTGCGATACGCTGGGATGTATTCAACGGCGCGGCGATCGAACGATCGCGTTCGTGCGCGACCCGCGCGCGTTCGAAGAGGACTGCCGCCGCGCCGACCTCGTAGTCAGCGCCGTCCCCGCCTGGGATCTTTGCGAAGGCCCCGAGACGGTGGTGGATCGGTTCGATCTCTGGCGCGGCGGCGGCCACGCCATATGGCTCGATGAGGACGGTGCCCGTGTGGAGAGCGTGGCGGAAGTGCGCGGCGAGCGGCCGTGGACCGCCCGGCGTGCCAACTCTCGCTAAGGGCTCAGTAGTTGCGGAGGATGCCCTTGAGCCGCCCTTGCACCTTGACCCGGCCGGGGCCGAAAATGCGCGTCTCGTAGCGCGTGTTTGCGGGTTCCAGCGCGATCGATTCTCCCTTGCGCCGCAGCCGCTTGAGCGTCACCTCGCTATCGTCCACCAGAGCCACGACGATAGTGCCGCTATCGGCGGTCTCGCAGCGCTCGATCACGGCGGTGTCGCCATCCAAAATGCCGACGTCGATCATCGAATCGCCGTCGACTTCGAGGGCGTAATGCTCGCCTGCCCCCAGCATCCCGCCCGGAACATCGATCTGGTTTGTCTCGTCGCGCAGCGCCTCGATCGGCGTGCCGGCGGCAATGCGGCCGTAGAGCGGTAGCGCCACACTCGCCCGATCGTCGGACGGGCGCTCGGTGCCCCGCCCGGAACGGAAATCGCCCTTGATGACGCTCGGCCGGAAGCGCCGGCTCGGCTGCCGCTCCGGCACCTCGGCAACGCGGGAGGGTGGCGGCCTCAATACTTCCAGCGCCCGCGCCCGATGCGGCAATCGTCGCAGGAATCCGCGCTCCTCAAGCGCCTTGACGAGCCTGTGAATACCGGACTTGGACTTGAGATTGACCGCTTCCTTCATTTCCTCGAATGAAGGAGCGATGCCGCGTTGATCAAGATAGGAATCGACAAAAAGCAGGAGTTCCTTCTGTTTCCTGGTCAGCATCGGCAAACTCCGCGAAATCGAACAAAAGGGAGACCGTCTGCATATGTTCTAGTTTAGTTCGCACCCTCTGTCAAGGGGGCCCGTCGCGCTCTAGAGTACGGGATTATGCCTGTTGCTGAAAAGGGGTATGCCGGGCGGACAGTGAAAATCCGCCATCGGCCCTCCCCCTTGCCCCGGCTGCGCGGCGGGTTACTCTCCGTGCGTCATGAAAAAGGCAGCGGTCACCGAGTTCTTCGAGCGCCTCGCCGAGCGTATCGAGGCGCCGACTACCGAACTCGACTACCGAAACCCCTACACGCTGCTGGTCGCTGTGGTGCTGTCTGCGCAGGCGACCGACAAGGGTGTCAACAAGGCAACCAAAACGCTCTTCGCGGAGGTCGAGACGCCGGCGGAGATGGTCGACCTCGGCGAAGCGCGGCTCAAGGAGCACATCAAGACCATCGGCCTCTACAACATGAAGGCCAAGAACGTGATCGCGCTAAGCCAGGCGTTAGTGGAGAAACACGGCGGCGCCGTGCCCGACGACCGGGCGGCTTTGGAGGCGCTCCCCGGCGTCGGCCGCAAGACCGCGAACGTGGTGCTCAACACGGTCTTCGGCGAGCCCACCATCGCGGTCGACACCCACATATTCCGGCTCGCGAACCGTAGTGGCCTCGCGCCCGGAAAGACTCCGCGCGCGGTCGAGGACGGCTTGAACAAGGTCGTGCCCGACCGCTTCAAGCAGCACGCGCATCATTGGCTGATCCTGCACGGCCGCTATGTCTGCAAGGCCAGGACGCCGGATTGCCCGGCCTGCGTCGTTCGCGACCTCTGCCGCTATAAGGGAAAAACGACTTAGTCGCTCAGTCAGCGCGCAGCTTGGACGCGGCCACGGACGGGAGCTCGACCGGGCTCGAACTCAACTCCAGCTGGTCGGGTGCGGAGTCCTCCTCCTCCTCCGGCTGGGCGTCGGCGGCCGGCGCCAACGTCACCGGCTGCAGGTCCGCTTCGCGATCCGCCGGATCGTACTCGGCTTGCCCTTCGATGCGACCGCCTCGCTCGACCTCGAATTGACCGTAACGGACGGTTCCCGAAACGCGGCCCGACGCCCGGATGAAGAGCCGCTTCTTCACCTTGAGCTCACCCTCGAACGCCCCGGCGATATCGGCGTTGTCCACCGTCACGGTGCCCTTGAAGGTGCCGCCCTTCACAATCTCAAGCAGGCGTCCGTCCGGCATCGAAGCTTCAACCGTGCCCTCGACTGTCAGGCGCTCGCAATCGAGGACCGTACCGCCGCTGATGGTCGTCTCCCGCCCGACGGTGAGCCGCTTGGGGTCGCTTTCCACACGTCCCGGCGCATCAGCCGGCACGGGATCGGGTGCGCCGCGCGGCACGTCCGGGTGAAAGACGACGGTCTTGTTCGGCACACCGCGTCGCGACGATTCCACGACGACGTTGGGTGCGAGGCGCTCCTCGGCGCCCTCTTGAGCCCGACTGTCCTCTTCCTGATCCCCGCCCTTGCGTCGGAACATATTCCCCTCCGCGCATTGTCCGCGGTTCCGGCCCGCTCCTTGGCGACGACACCTCGGCTCCGCTCGCCATCAAGGCCGCGGAGGCGGGCGATGCCGTCTGGTTCGGAACCGGTCAGTGACAGTAGAGCGAGACCCCGGCCTGCGCAAACAAATTAGGCCCCGCTTGCTGGATCGCTCTCGCGCCTCGTGCCACGATAATCGTCCCTTTGGATGCGGGGGTTTGCCGCGCGCGCGAGGTGCGGCGCGATTCTCTCTCAGGATGCAGGATGGCGGCATGGCGGCGGAGCGGCCGCGATTGGAGGCAGCCCGACGTGGCGAGCGCATCGCCAAGCGCATCGCCCGGGCCGGGCTCTGTTCACGGCGCGATGCCGAGCGGCTGATCGCCGCCGGCCGGGTCGCGCTCGGTGGCACGGTCGTGTCCGACCCGGCGACCAATGTCGATGAGTCCAGCGCCATCACCGTGGATGGCGCCCCCTTGCCGGCGCCCGCGCCCGCCCGGCTCTGGCGCTATCACAAGCCGCCGGGCCTCATCACCAGCCACCGCGACCCGCAGGGCCGCCCGACCGTGTTCGAGAAGGTAACCGCGCAGCTCGGCTACGTCGTTTCCGTCGGAAGGCTCGACTTCAACTCCGAGGGATTGCTGCTGCTGACCAACGACGGTGCGCTCGCCCGCGAGCTGGAGCATCCGTCGCGGGGCTGGCGGCGGCGCTATCGGGTGCGGGTGCGCGGCACACCCGATGAGGGCGCGCTCGCCGCCCTCGGACAAGGAACCACCGTGGATGGTATCCGCTACGGGCCGATCGAGGCACACCTCGACCGCCGGAACCGGCAGAATGCCTGGCTCACCGTCGCGCTCGCAGAGGGCCGCAACCGGGAAATTCGCATCGTGTTCGCGCACCTCGGGTTCACCGTGAGCCGCCTCATCCGCACGGCCTACGGACCCTTCCAGTTGGGCTGGCTCGCGCGCGGGGAAGTCGCCGAAGTGCCGCCGCGCGTGCTCCGCGACCAGCTCGGAGGCAAACGAGGCCGGGCGCGTGCGGATCGTCGGCGGTAGCCTGCGTGGCCGCAGGCTGCGGGCGCCTGCCGGCGTGCGCGTGCGCCCGACCGGTGAGCGGGTGCGCGAGTCCCTCTTCGACATCCTGCTCCACGGCGGCATGTCGAGGCCGCTCGAGGGCGCTCATGTCGTCGATCTTTTCGCGGGCACCGGCGCGCTCGGCCTGGAGGCACTCTCCCGCGGCGCCGCAACTCTCGCCGCCGTCGAAAGCGAGGCGGACGCGCGCGGGGTGCTCCGCGCCAACATCGAGGCCCTGGGCTGCGCGGACCGAGCCACCATCGTCGCCTGCGACGCGACCCGCCTGCCGCCTGCAGCCTCAGTCTGCGACTTGGCCCTGCTCGACCCCCCCTACCGCGCCGGCCTCACGGCACCGGCGCTCGGCGCGCTGGTGGAAGGTGGCTGGCTGCATTCAGAGGCGACAGTCGTGGTCGAGCACGGGGTGGACGACCCCTTCGAGCCGCCGGCGAGTCTCGAGGTGCGAGACCAGCGCCGCTACGGCAGAACCGCGCTCACGTTTCTCTAGCCGGCCTCGGAGCGGGCTTAGTCTCCAGCCGGCGAACCACCGCCGTAGCCGATCGGGCGGACCGCGTCGGCAATCTCGCCCAGGATCGCCGGGTCGTCGATGGTCGCCGGGGTCTTGTACTCCTCGCCGTCGGCGATCTTCGCCATGGTGCCGCGCAGGATCTTGCCCGAGCGGGTCTTGGGCAGCCGGTCCACCACGACCGCCTGCTTGAAGGCGGCGACCGGGCCGATGGTCTCGCGCACCATGCGCACGAGCTCTACCACAATCTCGTCCGACGGGCGGTTGACGCCAGCCTTCAGCACGACGAAGCCCAATGGCAGCTGCCCCTTGAGCGCGTCGGCAACGCCGACGACGGCACATTCCGCCACGTCCTGGTGCGCCGCCAGCACCTCCTCCATCGCCCCGGTCGAAAGCCGATGGCCCGCGACGTTGATGATGTCGTCGGTGCGGCTCATGATCCAGAGATAGCCGTCCTCGTCGAGCACGCCCGCATCGCCGGTCAGGTAGTAGCCGGGGAAGCGGGTGAAATAGGCCTCCTCGAAGCGCTTGTCGTTGTTCCAGAGAGTCGGCGTGAAGCCGGGCGGCAACGGCAGCTTGACGACGATCGACCCGATGCCGCCCGCCGGCACCTGCGCGCCCTCCTCGTCCACCACCTCGATGCGATAGCCCGGCACCGGCTTGGTCGGCGAACCCGGTTTCACCGGCAACGCGCCGAGACCCGCGCAGTTGGCGCCCATGGGCCAGCCGGACTCGGTCTGCCACCAGTGGTCGTAGACCGGGCGTTCCAGATGGTTCTCGGCCCAGGCCAGGGTGTCGGGGTCGGTCCGCTCGCCGGCAAGATAGAGCGTGTCGAAGCAGGACATGTCGTAGTCGGCGAGGCGGGCCGCATCGGGGTCGTCGCGCTTGATCGCGCGGAATGCCGTGGGCGCCGTGAACATTGCGCTTACACCGTGCTGCGAGATCACCCGCCAATAGGCCCCGGCATCAGGCGTACCGACCGGTTTGCCCTCGTAGAGGATCGACGGGCAGCCGTAGATCAGCGGTGCGTAAACGATATATGAGTGGCCGACCACCCAGCCGATGTCAGACGCTGCCCACCACACCTGGCCGGGCTTCCGGTCGTAGACTCCGCTCATGGTCCAGTGCAGCGCGACCAGGTGCCCGCCGTTGTCGCGCACGATGCCCTTGGGATCGCCCGTGGTGCCGGAGGTGTAGAGGATATAGAGCGGGTCGGTGGCGGCGACGGGCACGCAATCCACCGGCTCCGCCCCGGCCATCGCATCGGCCCAGGTCTCGTCCCGGCCGGCCGTGAGCGGGGCCTCCAGCTCGGGCCGTTGCAGGACGATGCAGCACTCGGGCTTGTGGCTCGCGAGGTCGATCGCGGCGTCGAGCAGGGGCTTGTAGGCGATGACGCGGTCCACCTCGATGCCGCAGGAGCCGCAGACGATGACCTTGGGCTTGGCGTCGTCGATTCTGGTCGCGAGCTCGTTTGCCGCGAAGCCGCCGAACACCACGGAATGGACCGCGCCGATGCGGGCGCAGCCCAGCATGGCGACGGCCGCCTCCGGGACCATTGGCATGTAGAGCACCACGCGGTCGCCCCGGCCCACGCCCCGTGAGGCAAGCGCGCCAGCGAAGCGCGCGGCAAGATCCTGCAGCTCGGCGTAGGTGAAGCTCTGCACGGTGCTGGTGACGGGGCTGTCGTAGATCAGCGCCGTCTGCTCGCCGCGCCCGGCAGCCACGTGGCGATCCAGGGCGTTGTGGCAGGTATTGACCTCGGCGCCCACGAACCAGCGGAGGAAGGGAGGCCGGGAATCGTCCAGGACACGGTCCCACCGCTTCTCCCAGTCGATGCCCTCGGCGGCCTCGGCCCAGAAGTCCTCGGGCTCTGCGAGCGAGCGGGCGTAGATCTCGTCGTAGCGGCTGGTCATGGGCGGATTCCGGTCGGTGGTGGCGCTGCCGATATTGGCGCGCGCTCGCGGACCGGGCAAGCGCATGCGGCCGATGCCGCAGTGCCAGGGCGTGGCAGGAAGATTTAATCTTACGAATTCTATTATTTATATTTGTAATCGTATACCGTGCGACCGGTTCTGTTGGGACGCCTTGATGTTGGGGTCATGGTCGACCCGTCTTCCGTTGCCGCCTCCATCAATTTGCTTGGTCAAAGCCGGGTCGCCTGTATTGGCGATCTGATGCTGGATCGCTTCATCTACGGGCGGGTCGAGCGCACCTCGCCGGAGGCGCCGGTGCCGATCCTGCGCACCGATCACGATGTCGACATGCTGGGCGGAGTCGGCAACGTGGTGCGAAATCTCGTTTCCCTCGGCGCGCGGGCAACGCTGCTCTCGGTGATCGGGGACGACGCAGTGGGGCGTAGGCTGACCGGCTTGGTGGGGCGCGAGGAGCGCCTCGAGCCTTACCTGCTGGTGGAGGGCGGGCGACTCTCCACCGAAAAGACCCGCTTCGTTGCCGGCGGCCAGCAGCTTCTGCGCGCCGATCGGGAAACAGCCGAGGCGATCACACCACGCTCGGCGGAGCGCCTGCTTGGCTTCGCGCGGGAAGCGCTCGCGGGCTGCGACGTGGTCGTGCTCTCCGACTACGCCAAGGGCGTGCTCGCTGGCGACCTGGCACAGCGGCTGATCGAGGCCGCCCGCGATGCCGGCCGGCCGGTCGTGATCGATCCCCGGGGACCCGACTTCGGGCGCTACGCCGGTGCGACGGTGCTGACGCCCAACCGCACCGAGCTTGGGGTCGCCGCGGGCGCGCGCCTGGAGACCTACGACGCCATCGTCGACGCCTGCCGACGGCTCATCGCCCGCCATGACGTGGGCGCGATCCTGGTCACACGCGGCCGAGACGGCATGACCGTCGTCTCGGCGGGTGGCTGCGTCGCCCATCTCAAGGCGGAGGCGCGCGAGGTGTTCGATGTCTCCGGCGCCGGTGACACGGTGGTGGCGACGCTCGCCGCCATGCTCAGCCAGGACATGGACCTGATTTCGGCGGCCCGGCTTGCCAACGCTGCCGCCAGTGTCGCGGTCGGCAAGGTGGGGACTGCTGCGGTCAGCGCGGCCGATTTGCTGCACGCGATGCATGCCGGCGACCTCTCAGCCCCCAAGGCCAAGATCGTGCCCCTCGCAGCGGCGTTGGATGCAGCCGCCGGCTGGCGAGCGCAGGGTCAGCGCATCGGCTTCACCAACGGCTGCTTCGACCTCCTCCACCCCGGCCATGTCTCGCTGCTGCGCCAAGCGCGGCAGGCGGCGGACAGGCTCATTGTCGGCCTCAACAGCGATGCTTCGGTTCGCCGGCTCAAGGGGGCGGACCGCCCGGTGCAGGGGGAGGCGGCGCGAGCGCAGGTGCTGGCGTCGCTGGAGACCGTCGATCTGGTCGTGGTCTTCGCCGAGGACACGCCGGTGCGGCTGATCGAGGCGCTGCGACCGGATTGCCTGGTCAAGGGCTCCGACCACACGGTGGCGGAGGTGGTGGGCGCCGACATTGTGCAGGGCTATGGCGGCCGCGTTCTGATCGCCCAGATCGAGCCCGGCCACAGCACCACCGGCACCATCAAACGCCTGCGTGGCTGACGGACGGTCAGACGCTGTCGGCGGGCTGAACGAAGCGGTCGATGATCGTCTTGGCGCCGGCCTTGTCGAAGGCGATCTTCAGCTTATCGCCATCCACCGTCAGAACCCGCCCATAGCCAAACTTCTGGTGAAAGATGCGGTCGCCGACGTTGTAGCCCTCAGGCCCCGTCTCGCCGCCGGTCGGCATAGGCGTCGCGTCGATGGTGGGCAGCGTTCCCCGCCCGCGGTAGCTCGCATGCTCGGACATGAGGCGCCGCGCTGAACTGGCCCCGCCGTGACCACGATAGAGCCCACCGGGCGCCATTTGCATGCCCGCGCCTTCCGCGAGCATCACATGATCCGGCGCCAGCTCGTCGACGAAGCGGGACGGGATGGCGCTCACCCATTGCCCGTGCCGATGCCGGTTCGCCGCGAAGAGCACGTGGGCGCGCAGGCGCGCGCGTGTGAGCCCGACGTACGCAAGGCGCCGCTCCTCCTCCAGGCCAGCGTGGCCGGCTTCGTCGAGCGCGAGCTGGTGCGGAAATAGCCCTTCCTCCCAACCCGGCAGGAACGCGGTGTCGAACTCCAGACCTTTGGCGCCGTGGAGCGTCATGATGTTGACCATCTCCTCGCTCGCCTCGCCTTCCCGATCCATGACCAGGCTCACATGATCGAGAAAGGCGCCGAGATCCTCGAATTCGGAGAGCGCGCCGACCAGCTCCCGCAAGTTTTCGAGCCGGCCGGGGGCGGCGGGCGAGCGGTCCTTTTGCCACATCTCGCTGTAGCCGGATTCGTCCAGCATCCTGCCGACGACCTCGGTATGAGGCGTCTCGGCGAGGGCCGCGCGCCAGCCGCGAAGCTGGCCGATCAGCCCGGCGAGCGCGCTACGGGCGCGGGGCTTCAACTCGTCGGTCTCGATCAGACGCTCCGCGGCGCGATAGAGGGAAATGTCGTCCGCCCGTGCGAGCTGGTGAACGGGGCGCAGCGAGGCCTCGCCGAGGCCGCGCTTGGGCAGGTTCACGATCCGCTCGAAGGCGAGATCGTCGTCGGGGCGCACAACGACGCGGATGTAGGCCACGGCGTCGCGGATTTCCTGCCGCTCGTAGAAGCGCAAGCCCCCGATCACTCGGTAGGGCAGGCCGATGGCGAGGAAGCGTTCCTCGAAGGCACGGGTCTGGAAGCCGGCACGGACCAGGATGGCGATGTCGTCGAGGCTCGCGCCGTCCCGCTGCAATGCCTCGATGGCCTCGCCGACGGCGCGGGCTTCCTCGTCGCCGTCCCAGGTCTCGGTGATACGGACCCTCTCGCCGTCCTCGCCCTCGGTCCAGAGCGTCTTGCCGAGCCGGCCAGCGTTGTGAGCGATCAGGCCAGAGGCAGCGGCGAGGATGTGCCCGGTGGAGCGGTAGTTGCGCTCCAGTCGGACCACTTGCGCGCCGGGGAAATCCTGCTCGAAGCGGAGGATGTTGCCCACCTCGGCGCCGCGCCAGCCGTAGATCGACTGATCGTCGTCGCCGACGCAGCAGATGCTGTGGTGTGCCTGCGCCAGCAGCCGGAGCCATAGATACTGCGCGACGTTGGTGTCCTGATATTCGTCCACCAGCAGGTAGCGGAAGCGTCGCTGGTAGTCGGCCAGCACGTCCTTGTGGCCCGTGAAGAGGGTCAGGTTGTGCAGCAGAAGGTCGCCGAAATCGACGGCGTTCACGGCGCGAAGCCGCTCCTGGTAGGCCGCGTAGAGCGTCGGCGCGCGCCCGTTGGCGTAGTCGGCGCCCTCGGCGCCCGCCACCTTGTCGACCGTGAGCCCCCGGTCCTTCCACCGCTGGATGATGATGGAGAGGGTCCGCGCCGGCCAGCGCTTCTCGTCGATGTCCGCCGCCTGGATGAGCTGCCGAAGCAGGCGGATCTGGTCGTCGGTATCGAGGATGGTGAAGTCCGGCTTGAGCCCGGCGAGTTCGGCATGGCGGCGCAGGATGCGCGCCGCGATGGCGTGAAAGGTGCCGAGCCAGAGGCCGGCGGCGGAACGGCCGATCAGCCGCTCCACGCGGCCGATCATCTCGCGTGCCGCCTTGTTGGTGAAAGTGACCGCGAGCACTTGCCCCGGCCGGGCGTGGCCGGTGGCAAGGATGTGGGCGAGCCGCGTGGTCAGCACGCGGGTCTTGCCAGTGCCGGCGCCGGCGAGCACCAGCAGCGGGCCGTCAAGCGCCTCTGCAGCCTGGCGTTGCTCCGGGTTCAGGTCGTCAAGATAGGTCGACGCAGGCGCAGGCGGACGAGCCGGCGGCGTGTCGGGCGCGGCGGGCAGGCCGGGCTCAGGATCGAACGGTTCGTTCATGGACCACGGTGCGGGACGAGTCGTCCACTATAACACGGGGCCGGCCATCGCCCCGCCGGGCAGGGTGCTCAAGCGGCCGCAGGCTCCGCCGTCTCGTCGCTGCGCATGCCGAGGCTGTAGCGCTCGACCGTAATCCCGTCGAGGAAGTGGAACGGCCGGTCCTTGGCCCCGCCGAAGCCGGGCGCGCGCATCAGGATTCCGTCTCCCGGCCCGGCGTCGAGCACGCGGGCACCGGCGCCGCTGCGGTCTTCGCAGAGTCCGAAGCGCCCGTCTCCGCTCATCTGAACGATCGCCACCAGTCCGACATAACGCACGTGGTCACGGTGCGGCGTGATGCCGCGCGCACCGGGCGGGTAGCGTTGCAGCACCAGGTCGTTCAGCGACAGCGCCTCCAGCGGCGGTTCGGCCATGGTGCCGAGCGCGGCGGCGATGAGCCGCTCCACCGCCTGGGTCAGCTGCCAGAGCCGATGCGTCTGCGGGATCGAAAGGCAGATATCGAAATCCTGATAGACCGCGCGCTCGCCCTCGCCGATGACCGGCTTGGCGGAGCGGTACGAGAGGTCCGCGCCCGCGTCGATGAACTCCTGGCACTCGGCCGGCGTCAGCAGCGGCACCACGGCGGCGTCCTCGCGTGCCACCCGGTCTAGGGCGGTGGCCATCGCTTCGGGGCCAGCGCGCAGCATGGGCAGCCCGGCACAGTCTGCGCCGACTGCGATTCTTTCTGCCTCGCCGCTTGCCATCATGGTCACCGGACTATCGCGGAAGCCGTCGCACCATGCCAGCCCGATGACTTCCGTACCCGGCTTTGCCGCCGCTGGCGGCAGCCCTATAGTCCCGCCGCCGTTGCGCCGGCGGCGCTGTCGCGTAAAGGAGAGTCGAATGGGGTCTCAGCTGGATGTCGTCGGGATCGGCAACGCCATCGTCGATGCCGTGGCCGAGGCCGATGACGCATTGCTTGCCGAGGAGGACCTGCCCAAGAGCTCGATGACCCTGATCGACGCCGCCCGTGCCTGCGCGCTCCGCATGCTCATGGGCGAGGCGGTCGAGGTCTCCGGCGGCTCTGCCGCCAACACCATGGTGGGCGTGGCGCGGCTCGGCGGGGCAGTCGGCTATGTGGGCAAGGTGCGTGATGACGCGGCAGGCGCGGTGTTTCGCCGCGATATCGAGGCCTCGGGCGTCGCTTTCCCCACCCCGGCGGCGGTGGACGGTGCCGGGACCGCTCAGTGCCTGATCTTCGTCACGCCCGATGCCCAGCGCACGATGACGACCTATCTCGGCGCCTGCGTCGAGTTGGGTCCTGCCGACATCGACCCGGACTTCATCGCCCGCGCCCGGCTGCTCTACATGGAGGGCTACCTCTGGGACCCGCCGGCGGCCAAGGAGGCCTTCCGCAAGGCGCTCGGGATCGCCCATTCCGCAAGCGGCCGGGTTTGCCTCTCGCTCTCGGACTCCTTCTGCGTCGAGCGCCACCGGGCGGAGCTGCGCGATCTGGTGGCGAACCACGTCGATGTCCTGTTCGCGAACGAGGACGAGGCGATGTCGCTCTACGAGGTGGGCGACTTCGACACGGCGCTCGCCGCGGCCCGTGCGGACTGCGCCATCGCCGTGCTCACCCGCAGCGCCAAGGGCTCGGTGGTTGCGGGGGAGGGCGCGGCTCATGCCATCGAGGCCGCGCCGGTCGATCATGTCGTGGATACCACCGGCGCAGGCGACCTCTACGCCGCGGGATTCCTTCTGGGATTGGCGCGTGGTTTCGATCTCGCTCGTTGCGGGCGGCTCGCGGCGCTGACGGCCGGCGAGATCGTCGGTCACTACGGCGCCCGACCCGAAGCTGACATCGCCCCCTTCGTCGAGGCGAGCCGGCATTCCCTGTAAAGCGCGTCTGTCAAAGACGGACGCGCTTTACGACACCGCGAGCGCGCCACCCTCGCGATCCTGCGCGATCCGCTCGGCCGAGCGCCGGCCGGGCTCGCCATAGCCCGCGCCGCCGCCGGTGCTCATCACCACCCGGTCGCCCTTCATCAGTCGGAAGCTCGTTTTCGAGCCGAGCTCGAACTTCTCGTTGCCGCGCAGTACGCTGACGAACGCTGCGCCGCCGTCCTCACCGCTGAACAGCCCTTCGGGCGGGATCGTGAAGCGATCGGAGTATGACTGGTACTCGACATCGTCGGCCAGCACCTCGTAGACGCGCCGGATCCCGAGCCCGCCCCGGTGCTCGCCGCCCCCGCCCGAGCCCGCCACCAGCGCGTACTCCGCCACGCGGAAGAACCCGTGTTCCATGTCGATGGCTTCGATGGGGATGTTCGAGCAGTTGGAAAGCGGGCTGTCCACCGCGTCGCAGCCGTCGCCGACCGCGCTCGCGCCGTAGCCGCCGCCGAAAATCTCGAGATAGATGCCGTAGCCCTCCTTGCCCAGGTGCGAGAGGCAGGTGGCATGCGTGGTGTCGAAGCCGGCCGCCATCACCTGCTCGGGCACCGCGTCCGCCAGCGCCTTCATCACCGCGTTGTAGGCGCGGTAGGCCGAGAGCATGCGCGCGCGCACCGGGGCCGGCGGGCGGGGATTGAGCAGCGAGCCGTATGGCGCAGTGATGTCGATCGGCCGTTTCGCGCCTTCGTTGAACGGAATGTCGGGGCTCGTCAGCACCGACTTCACGCACGAGAGCCCGGCCGCGATGGTCGATGCGAAGGGGCAGTTCACGTTGGTCCGCACCTGGTCGCAAGTACCGCCGTAATCGACCGAGACGGTATCGCCCGCGATCTCCACCCGCGCGCGCACCACGAGCGGCTCGTCGTTCACGCCGTCGCTGTCGAGCTGGTCCTCGCCCGCGTAGATGCCGTCGGGCGCTGCGGCGATGGCGGCGCGCATGCGCTGTTCGGCGTAGTCGAGCAGCCCCGCCATGGCCTCGGTGACCGTATCCGCGCCGAACTTCTCGCAGAGCTCGATCACGCGCCGCGCGCCCACCGCATTTGCAGCGAACTGCGCGTTGCAGTCTCCGATGGTCTTCTCGGGCACGCGCACGTTCGCGCGCACCAGGCGCTCGAGAGGGCCGCCGTTCCAGTCGCGATTCACGTTGTAGCGGCTCGGCGGGAAGATCAGCCCCTCCTGATGCACGTCGCCGGCCGCCATGTTCAGGCCGGGCGCGCCGCCGCCGAGGTCGAGGTGGTGGGCGACGGTGGCGCTGAAGCCGACCAGCCGGTTGCCGAAGAAGATCGGCGTGAAGATGAAGATGTCGGGGACGTGCTGCCCGCCGTGGTAAGGGTCGTTGTTGATGTAGAAGTCGCCGGGCTCGAGCGTCTCGGGCGGGTAGAGCTCGGCGCAGGGGCGGAAGGTGGTGCCGATGGGCCCGAGCTGCATGGGGATGAGCTCCGCCTGGCTCACCACGTTGCCCTCCGCATCGAGCAGCGCGGCGGAGCAGTCGTTGGCCTCGCGCACGATCGGCGAGTAGGCCGAGCGCACGAGCTTGATCCCCATCTCCTTAGCGGCGGCGATCAGCGCCTGGGAGATGATCGCCTGGTCGACCTGATCGAGCGCCATGGGCTTTCCCTCACCCGGCCGAAGTCAGCGTGTCAGGATGACATTATGGTGCGCATCCATGCCCGCGCGCCATCCCGGCGGCACGTACGCGGTCGACGTATCGTCCGCGATGAGCAATGGCCCCTCTCCCCCGCCCGCTTGGCCGAGGGCGCTGCGGTTGAGCCGGCGGGCCTCAATACGCGCGCCGCCGTCGAACAGCGTGACGGTGGCCGTGTGCGGGGCGTCGTCGGTCCCGGCGAGTGCGGGAACGACCGGCGGCGGCGATGCGATGCCGAGCCGGAAGGAAACAATTTCAGGCCGGTTGGTGCGCGAATCGTCGAACTCGAAGATGCGGTGGTGCGCCTCGTTGAACCGCTCGCGCAGCAGCGCCGCGTCGAGGCGCGCGATCTCCTCCTCGCCGAGCGGGATCGGCACCTCGAAGGCCTGCCCCACGTAGCGCATCTCCAGCGTGTGGCTGTAGCGGAGCCCGCTGGTCAGCCCGAGCGTCGCGAAGGCGGCCTCCGCATCCGCCCGCATGGCAGCGAACTGCTCGCGCACGCGCGCGGCGGCGTCTCCCTCGTCCAGGGCGAAGCGCACGGTCCGGCTCTCGTAGCGCACGAAGTCCGAGGCGACGAGGCCGAAGGCCGAGAGCACGCCGGCCGCAGGCGGGATGACGATGGTCGCGATGCCGAGCACGTCGGCGACCCGCGCCGCGTGCAGCGGCCCTGCGCCGCCGAAGGGCACCAGGACGTAATCGCGCGGATCGCGGCCCCGCTCGGTCGAGACCAGCTGGATGGCGCGGACGATGTTGTGCTCGGCCACCCGGACCGCGTCGTCGGCGATCTGCTCCACGCTGCGCCCGAATTGCTCGGCCAACGCCGCGAAGGCGCCTTGCGCGAGCTCGGGATCGACATCCATGCGACCGCCGAGAAAGGTGTCGGCGAGCACGGTGCCGCGCACGAGGTGCGCGTCCGTGATCGTGGGGTCCGCGCCGCCGCGCCGGTAGCAGGCGGGGCCGGGCTCGGCGCCGGCCGAGCGGGGGCCCACCCGCAGCATGCCGCCGTCGTCGCGCCAGACGATCGAGCCGCCGCCCGCGCCGACGGTCACGATGTCGAGCACCGGAATGCGGATGGGGAGACCGTCGATCTCGGCGTCGCTGGTCAGCACCGGCGTCCCGTCCCGCACTAGGCACACGTCGGTGCTGGTGCCCCCCATGTCGAAGGTGATGAGGTCGCGGTAGCCAGAGCGCCCTGCCTGGCGGATCGCACCCATCACGCCCGCCGCCGGCCCCGAATAGAGCGAGGTGATCGCGTTGCCGGCCATGCCGCGTGCCGGCAGCCTGCCACCGTTCGATTGCATCAGGCTGAAGCGGCCGGCAAATCCGCGCTCACCCAGCGCGCGCTCGAACGCCCCGAGATAACGGTCGATGACGGGCTGCACGTAGGCCGCGAGCGTGGTGGTCGAGGCGCGCTCGTACTCGCGGAACTCGCGGGTGACGTCGCTGGAGCATGTGATGCCGACGTCGGGAAAGCGCTCGGCGACCATCGCTGCCACGCGCCGCTCGTGAGCGGGGTTGGCGTAGCCGTTCAGGAAGCAGATCGCGACGGACTCGTATCCGCCGCCCTGCAACGCCTGCGCGATGCGATGCCGTGCCGTCTCCTCGTCGAGGGCAGCGACCACCTCGCCGGCCGGCCCGATGCGCTCGGGAATCTCGAAGGTATCGCGGCGTGGCACCACCGGCTCGGGCTTGCGGTAGTGGATGTCGTAGATGGAGCGCCGACTCTGCCGTTGCAGCGTGAGGAGGTCCCGGAAGCCTTCGGTGGCGAAGAACGCGACCTTGGCGCCCTTGCGCTCCAGCACCGCATTGGTGGCGACGGTCGAGCCATGTACGAGATCGCCAGCGGCGGCCAGCGCCAGACCCGACTCATCGAGCGCGGCGATGGCGCCGCGGTGCGGTGCAGTCGGCGTGCTCGGCACCTTGGTGATGCGCACGCCGTCTTTCTCGAAGGCGACGAGATCGGTGAACGTGCCGCCGACCTCCACCCCCACACGGACCGCGTCGCTCATGCGTGCCCGCGTGCGCGTTCGCCCATGTGGATGGGGGGCGGTGTCATTGCAGCTCTCCCGATTGGCGCGAGCGGTAGTTACAAGAGCAGGACAGGCACCGCAAGGAAACGCGGCTTCGGGACTCAGATGCGGACCGGATTTCCGCCCCGGCCGGGTTTAGGCGGCGCGCGGGCTCACTCAGTAGAGCCGCAAGTACTCCTGCACCTCCCAGTCAGTCACCGTCTGGTGGTAGCGCTCCCACTCGTCGACCTTGTAACGCAACCACGAGGTCATCATCTGGGAGCCCAGCACCTTGGCCGCCAGCGGGTCGGCGCGCAGGATCTCCGTCGCTTCCAGCAGGTGCCGCGGCAGGCGCTGGCCACCACTGGCACGGATCTCTTCGTCCGTCATGTCGTAGAGGTCCCTGTTGAGCGGCGGGCCGGGGTCGATGCCTTCCATCACTCCTTCCACTGCCGCAGCGGTCGTCATACCGAGCGCGAGATATGGGTTCATGCAGAGGTCGGAGGCGCGGTTCTCGATGCAGAACCGGTTCTGCGGCAGGCGCAGCATGGCGGAGCGGTTGTTGTTGCCATAGGTCATGTGGGTGGGCGCCCAGGTCACGGTGCCGCCCTCAAAGCCGCCGACGCGGGGCACGAGCCCGTTGTAGGAGTTGACGGTCGTGGCGGTCAGCGCGGTGAGCGCGCCACCGTGGCGCAGCAGCCCGCCCACCGCGTGGTAGGCGGCGTCCGCCCATCCGGAGTCGTCATTTCCGAAGAGATTGACCCCCGGATTGTCGACCCGCTGCATCGAGTAGTTGATGTGCGCGCCCGAGCGCCAGTCGCCGGTGGTGGGCTTGGGCATGTAGGTGGCGAAGAGGCCCTGCTGCTTGGCGACCTCTTTCAGAAGCACGCGCAGGAACACTAGGCGGTCGGCCATGCCGACGAGGTCGGTGTAGCCAAAATCGAGCTCGAACTGCGAGTAAGCGCCCTCGCAGACCACGTCCTTCAGTCCCCAGCCGAGGTCTTCGAGGATATCGATGACCGCGCCGAGGAACCCCATGGAATCAATTGTGTACTCGATGTCGTAGCCGAACGCCTGGCGTCTCGGCCGCACGCCTTCGCCGGGGAGCGGGTCGCTGTCGAAGGCCTTGACCGGCTGGCCGTCGCGCCAGCGCATCACGATGAACTCGGGTTCGATGCCCGCGAAACCCATGAATCCCTTCGCCGCGGTGTCGCGGACCACGCGCTTGAGCGCCTGGCGCGGGCAAAGGTTGTAGGGCGCGTCCTCCCACCAGAGGTCGGCGAACATCCAGGCGCAGGTGCGATCCCACGGGCAGATGACAAGGGTGTCGAGGTCCGGCACCGGGATCTGGTCGGAGTCCGCCGCGCCGAGCTCGGGCACGAAGGAGATCGAGTGCACGGCGAACTGCGGCCCCTTGCCCATGCACAGGTTTTCGAAGTCGCTGATCGGCACCGGCTTGGTCTTGGGCTGGCCGTGCATGTCGATCCAGCAGGAGAAGACGTAGCGGACTCCCGCCTCGAACAGCCTCGCCTTCTCCTCGCGGACGCGTTCGATGTCAGACAGCGCCTCGGCCAGGGTTTCTGGTGTCGCAGTCATCGGATGTTTGCCTCCCTACGTATCAAGGGGCGAGATTGCCGATTCTGCCGGCAAAGTCCGCTAAGATTCAAATTATACAAAATTAGGTTGACTGGATCTTCTAGTTCAGAACATCCTACACCTCACATTGAGGATATAGCAACAGCGGCAGCGCTCCGCGTCCAGCGGCGCCAGGAGCAGAGCACATGTCCCGACCCGCGCAACAGGCGTTTCAGGCGGCGAATGTTGACGACATCTCGCCGCTCTCGTCGCCCCACGACGATCTCAACCAGCAGATCGTCCGCCTTCTCCAGGACGACGGGCGCGCCACCTATGACGAGATCGGGCAGAAGCTCGGCGTCTCGGGCGGGACGGTGCGCAACCGCGTCACCCGGATGCGGGACGCCGGCATGCTCCGCATCGTGGCGGTGGTCGACCCTGTGGCCGTCGACTACCAGTCCGACGCGATGCTCGGCATCAAGACCGCGCCGGGCGTGGCTCCGTCCGCAGTCGCCGAGCGGCTCGATCCTCACGAAGCCGTCGTCTACGTCATGTGGGTCAGCGGCCGGTTCGACCTGCTGGTCGAGGTCGTGTGCGACGAGGAAACCGAGCTCGCCAACTTCCTGAACGATCACATCCACGGCCAGCCCGACATCGCGCACGTCGAGGTCATGACTCGGCTCGGCATGTTCAAGAACCAGTTCCTGCTCAAGCGCAACGTGCCCTGATCCGGCGCTCTAACGGAGGTCGCCATGAGCCTTTCGCTGCAATCGATCCTGGGAGATGAGGCGCTGGCAGCGTTCGAGGCTCCAAGGGCGGTGGCGCGCGGCTTGCCGGCAGCGGCCTACACCAGCGAGGCGGTCTTCCAGCTCGAGAATGAGCGGATCTTTGCGGAATCGTGGGTCTTTGCCGGCCTAGCGCACGAGTTGGCCGAGCCGGGCGACGTGGTGCCGGTGACCGTGGCCGGCAAGCCGGTACTGCTGGTGCGCGACGCGGATGGCGAGGTGCGGGCGTTCCACAACGTGTGCCGCCATCGCTGCCTGAAGCTCGTCGAAGAGCCCGGCAACGTGGGGCCCACCATCCAATGCCCCTATCATTCCTGGACCTACAAGCTCGACGGCGCGTTGCACCTCGCTCCCTACTTCGGCGGTCACGACCCGCGCGCGGTGCCGGCCGGCTTCGACCGTGCGCAGCACGGACTGGTGCAGGTGCGGGCGGCGACCTGGCACGACTGGATCTTCGTCAACCTGAGCGGCGAGGCACCTCCCATCGGGGACTTCGTTGCTCCGATCCAGAGGCACCTCGAGGGAATCGATCTCACTCGTATGCGGCATGTCGTGACGGTCGACCTAGGCGAGATCGGCGCGAACTGGAAGCTCCTGATGGAGAACTTCATCGAGCCCTATCACGTGCCGTTCGTGCACGCGACGACCACCGAACAGCCGCTGACCGATCACTACACCTTGAACGAGCCGGGCTGCCTGGGCTGCGCCGTCGACGTCTCCAGCGAGGCGAAGCGAGACGATACGCTCTCGGCGGACTCCCGCTATCTCACCCTCTTCCCCAACTTCTCGTTCGGGCTCTACCTGCCGCACCAGGTTGGCGTGCACCTCGACGTGCCGCTCGCGCCGGACCGCACCTACCAACGGCGCGCCGTCTACACTCTTGGGGATTTGCCGATATCGGAGGAACAGACGGCGCAACTCGCGACGCTCTGGCGCGACGTGCACGTGGAGGACCAGGTGATCTGCGAGCGGCTCCAGCAAGGCCGCGCATCGGCGGTCGCCGACGGCGGTGGCGTGCTCTCCCCGGTGTGGGAGGACTCGGTGCGGAGCTTCCAGGAGCTCGTGGTGAGCCACCTGCGATAAAAACCGGGGGTTGACCCTGGTGCGAAGTGGGGGCTGGCGGTGCGCACGCCGGATCGCCTACCCTGCCGCGCCGCCATCCAGGGAGAATGACCATGCAGCTTCTACACACCATGCTCCGCGTGGGCGACATGCAGCGCTCGATCGACTTCTACACCAAGGTGGTCGGCATGGACCTGCTGCGCACCACCGAGCGTCCGGACCAGGGGTACAGCCTCGCTTTCGTCGCCTTCAAGGGCGGCAACGAGAACGGCGAGGCCGAGCTGGAGCTGACCTATAACCACGGCGTCTCGGACTACGACCTCGGCTCCGCGTACGGGCACATCGCGCTCGGCGTGGATAACGTCGCCGAGACCTGCGAGCGGATCCGGGAGGCGGGCGGCAACATCACGCGCGAGGCGGGGCCGGTCAAAGGCGGGACCACGGTGATCGCCTTCGTCGAGGACCCGGACGGCTACAAGGTCGAGCTGATCGAGATGGGCACGCACGGGAGCTGAGCGCGCGCCACGCGCGAGCCAATACCCGTCGTGGAGGGCAGACCCGACGTTCAGCGCGACGCCGAGCGGGCCTTCGCGGTTCTCGAACGGGGCGGGATCGCCATTCTGCCCATGAGCGTGGGCTATTCCGCCACTGGCGGCTCGGCCGCGGCCCTGAAGACCATCTTCGAGACCAAGCGGCGCACGCCATCCAAGCTGAACGCGATGCTCGGCGACATGGCACTGCACCGCGAGCTTCACGTGCTCGATCAGAAGGGGTGGGATGTCGCCAGCACCCTGATAGAGGACCTCGATCTGCCGCTCGGCGCGATCGCGCCGGCACGCATGGATCATCCCATCCTGCGCAAGATGGAGGCGGACGCACTCGCGGCCTCCACCAGCGCCGGCACCGTGCTGATGCTGCTCAACGCTGGCCCCTTCCACGCGGCGATCACGCGGCTCAGCCGCGAGGCCCAGCACCCGCTCTTCGGCTCGTCCGCGAACCTCTCGCTGTCCGGCACGAAGTTCCGGGTCGAGGATATCGAGCCCGAGCTGATCGAGATTGCCGATATCGTCATCGACCACGGGCTTCGTCTCTATCACCTGTATCGAGCCTCATCGACCCTGCTCGATCTGGAGACCTTCGAGGTCGTGCGCTACGGCGCCTGCTTCGAGCTCATTGCCGACGCGCTGAAGCGCCGCTTCGGGATCGAACTGCCGCCGCCCCCGCCCGGCCACATCCGCGACTTGATCGGCGACCTCCCCTGACCCAGCATCGACGATCCAAGCCGGGGAGACGCCCATGAAGATCGCCCGCATCGAGACCATCCCTCTCGCCATTCCGCACGATCACGGCGGGCCGCCGCCGGCGTGGGGCGGGCAGGCATGGCAGGGGCTCACGATTCTGCTGGTCCGGGTCGAGACCGAGGACGGCGCCGCCGGCTGGGGCGAGGGCTTCAGCTACAACTGCATGCCGGCGCTCCAGGCGGTCGTCGATGCGACGGTGGCGCCGATCCTGATCGGGCGCGACGCGACCGACATCGCGGCGCTCAACCGCGAGCTGCAGCAGGCGCTGCACCTCTTCGGCCGCTACGGCATCACCATGTTCGGGATCTCCGCCATCGATATCGCGCTCTGGGATCTCGCGGGCAAGAGGGCTGGGCTACCGCTCGCACAGCTCCTCGGCGGGCCGGCTACGCCGCCGCTCGTCCCCGGCTACGCGAGCCTGCTCAAGTACCGGGACCGAGAACTGGTGGCGAAAACCGTGCGCGCCGCCCTGGACGAGGGCTATCCCGCCATCAAGCTACACGAGACGGGAGAGCCCGAGATCGCGGCGGCACGCGAGGCGATGGGCGATGACATGCCTCTCTGCACCGACACGAACTGCCCGTGGACGCCGGCCGAGGCGCGCGCGATGGCGGAACGGCTCAAGCCCTACGACCTCTACTGGCTGGAGGAGCCCATCTTCCCGCCGGAGGACTTCGGGGCGCTGGCGCGGCTGCAGCAGGAGTCGGGCATAGATCTCGCCTGCGGCGAGAACGCCTGCACCGCCTTCGAATTCCGCCGCATGCTGGATGCCGGCGCGGTGCGCTACGTGCAGCCGAGTGTGACCAAGGTGGGCGGCGTGACCGAGTTCCTCAAGGTGCTCGCGCTGGCCGAGGGATACAGTGTGACGGTGATGCCGCACTCGCCCTATTTCGGCCCGGGCTGGCTCGCGACCCTGCAGCTCTTCGGGGCGATGCCGCTTACCGGGCGCCCCGGCGGGGGCTGGGCCGAGCGCTTCTATACCCAGCTCGAGGCGGCGCTCTATCCGGGGTTTGTCTCCCCGGACGAGAACGGCCACTTCCGCATCCCCACCGGCCCCGGCCTCGGAGCCGAGCCCGACCCGGACGTCATCCGCGACTACCGGTTGCCGGAATAAGCTGGCCGCCAAGCTCAGTCGTCTGGCACGCCGAGACGGAGCGCTCCGACGCGGATCAGCAGATAGATGATGAAGAGGAGCATAAAGACCAGCGCGTTCACGATGGTGGCCAGCGCGTAAAGCTCCGGTTCGATGCCGTGGCGCAGCGTTCCCCAGGCTATGGTGGGGAGCGTCGGGATCGCAGCCACGTTGTAGAAAGTGATCTCGAAGTTGTTGAAGCCCAGAATGAAGCTGATGATGAAAGCGCCGAGCACGGCCGGCCAGATGTTAGGGAACGTGACTTCCCGAAAGGTGCGAAACGGCCGCGCGCCGAACACTTGGGCGACCTCGTCGAAACGCCAGTCGTAGCGCACGAGCTGCGCCAGGATCACCAAGAACGCGAACGAAACGCTGTAAGCCGTGTTGGCCACGATCGCCGATTCGATGTTGCCGGGAATACCGAGCACGTTGCGGTTGAACATCAGGGTCGAGATCCCGATCAAGATCTGGGCGACAAAGAGCGGCGCGAGAAACAGGACAACGATCACCCCCCGGCGCCGGATCGGATAGCGCAGGATGCCGATCGCGGCGGCCGTGGCGAACAGCGTGGATAGCGAGGCCGTGCCAACGCCGATGAGCACGCTGTTCAGGAGGCCCACGTGAAAGTCGCTCATGATCATGAGACGGTCGTACCACTCCCCGGTGAAGACCGGCGGGAACGGCCACACGTTGTTCTCCATGATCGAGAGATAGCCGATGTAGAAGATGGGGAAGTAGAGGAACAGGTAGAGCGCCAGCAGCATCGCGGTCTGGCCGCCGATCACGAAGCGTGCGCCTGGATTCACCGCAGCCATGTCATGCCCCTGCGCCCGTGAATCCCGCCCGGCGCAGCCGGACCGTGCGCCACAACACGAAGATGACGGCGAGCGAGGCCACGCACATCACCACCCCCATGGCCGAGCCGAGCGCCCACGTACCGGCGGATCCGAATTGGTGCTCGAGGCGGTTGACGAACATCGAGCCGTCGGGCCCGCCCAGGAAGCGCGGCGTCACGGACGCGGCGAAGGTGGGAATGAAGACCAGCACGATCCCGATAGCGGTTCCCATCCAGTTGAGCGGCCACGTTACCTCGAAGAATGCCCGCCAGGGCCTCGCGCCGTTCACCTTCGCGACCTCCAGCAACTCGAAGTTGAAGTTGAAGAGGGAGAGATAGATCGCGAGCAGCATGAAGGGGATCCAGAGATAGATCAGACCCACTGCGCTGGCGATGTTGGTGTACATCAGCACTTGGATCGGCTGCGCACCCAGCTCCATCAAGGCCATGTTGACCAGCCCGATGGGACCCAAAATCTGCTGCATCGCAGTGATCCGCAGCAGGATTCCCGTTAGGAACGGGGCTGCCGTGAGTAGGACCAGGACCAGCTTGTAACGACCGCCATGCTTGGCAATCAGGTATGCACAGGGCCAGGCATAAACGAGGCAGATGGCGGAGACCGCGGCGGCCATGGCGAGCGATTTCAGCAGGAACTTGAGGTAGATCCATTCGCCCAGGACCGCCTCGTAGTTGTTTACGTTCCAGTCCGAAATCAGCTCATAGCTTTCGGTCCGCCAGAAGCTGAAGACCACGATCGAGAGCAGCGGGATCAGCAGGAAGAGGACGATGAAGAGCGCGCCCGGCCCCACCAGCGTCGCAAAGCGGACGCGTGGATCGAGAAGCAGCGCTCGACGCCCCTTCACGTCGCGCTGTCCCCCGACACTTCGGGCGTCATGGAGCGTCGTCCACGGCTAGGAAAACATCTGCCGCCTCGACCGCCCAGCCCAGGCTCACGCGCGAGCCGCGATCGACGCCGGCGATGCTGGGCGGCCCGCTCACCACCAACTCCGCCTCGTTACCGGCGCGTACGATGTAGTCGGCGAACTGGCCTTTGAAGATGATGTCGCGCACCGTCCCTTCGATCCGGTTTTCGTGATGGATGTCATCGGCTGAGGCGCTGAGCGCGATCCGTTCGCTCTTGAGATAAATCTCCACCGGATCGCCCGGCCGGGCATCGCTGACGGAGCGTCCAGTCAGCGTTATGCCGTCCCAGTCGATACGCAGATGCGGGCCTTCGCTCTCGATCGCGCGTCCCGTGAGCTTGTTCGGTGCGCCGACGAAGGAGGCGACGAACCGCGTGGCCGGCGCGTTGTAGACCTCCAGCTTGGGTCCGATCTGCTCCAGCACGCCCTCGTGCATCACCGCCATGCGGTCGCTCATTGTGAGCGCCTCTTCCTGGTTGTGCGTCACGTAGACGAAGGGGATGCCGAGCTCCTCCTGATAGCGGCGCACCTCGATTTCCATCTCCTTGCGCAGCTCGCGGTCGAGGTTGGCGAGCGGCTCGTCGAGCAGCAGAAGCTCGGGCCGCGAGACCAGCCCGCGCGCGAGCGCGACGCGTTGCTTCTGGCCGCCTGAAAGCTGATGGGGGAAGCGGCCTCCGAGCCCTTCCATGCGGACGAACCCGAGGATCCAGTCGAGTTGTTCCTGCCGCTCGGCCACGCTCCGGCCCTGCATCTTGAGCGGGAAGGTGATGTTCTCCGCCACCGTGCGATGCGGGAACAGGAGGAAGTCCTGGAACACCATGCCGATGCGGCGCAGGTAGGGCGGCAGCCTGGTCACGTCGGTGCCGCCGATCTCCACCCGTCCGCGATCGGGCGCCTCCAGGCCGGAAACGATGCGCAGCAGCGTGGTCTTGCCCGAACCGCTGGGCCCCAGCAGCGCAAAGAACTCGCGGCGGCCGACCTCGAGGCTTACGCCGTCGACGGCGCGGACCGCGCCGAAGCGCTTCTCGACCGCCTCGATGCGCAAGATTGCCTGGTCGCTCATCCCGCCCAGACTCCCGCTGTCCTCAGCGCTGCCATGCGCCGCGCGCCCTTAGGCCGCGATCCGGCAAGACGCGCCACCATAGCAAGAGAGGGACCGGACCGTTGGGTCCGATCCCTCTGTACCGTGTTACGGTGAGTTTGCGGCTTAGGCCGCTTCCACTGCCGACCAGATACGCTCCCACTTCTCGGGCGAGGAGGGCGCGTCGAACTGATAGAGGCCGTGAATCGACCCGGTCTCGTTGAGGAACAGGGTATCGACATAGCGTTCGTCGAGCATATCGCGAACGTCGACGGTGGGCGCCCAGCCGATTTCGACCGCCACCGTCTTCATGGCCTCGCGCTCGAGCCGGAAGTCGATCCACTTGTGCGCGATCTCCAGTTTCTCACTGTCGGTCACGCCCGACGTGATGGACCACTGGTCCACCCAGCCGAGCCCGCCTTCCGTGGGCTTGAGGACGTGGCGCATGTTGAGATCCGACTTGCCGTCCAGCTTGTCGAAGTGAATACGCCTGTAGATGCCGGACCACTCTGGCGACGCCCACACCACCTGGGCGCGCAGCAGCCGCTCCAGGGTGTCCTCGTCGTTCCAGCGGTTGACCAGCAACCCCTTCTGCTGGATCAGAAGGCGCTTGCACTCTTCAAGCTCCTCGTCCGACAGCACGTAGGGATTGAAGCTCTTGCCGTCGGGCCGCGGGCCGTCCTTCGTGCCCATGTTGTGCGCAGCGAGGATGCCGGCCAGAGCAATGTTCTCCTCGAAGCGGGCGCTGGTGGAGAGATGCCCCTCGTACTTTTCGTTGAACAGAAGGTTCACCGATTCCTGATCCTCGGCCGCAACCTTGTCGGTGTTGACCGTGAAGCCATACCCGCCCCAGCAGTTGGGCGCGGCGATCATGTCCTCGCTGTCCTCCGCACGCAGCAACGTGAACTTTGGCGGCACGAAGTCGGCAAACACGTTGCTCAGGTCCAGCTTTGAATAGTCGACCGCCTGTACCAGACCCTGCTTGGCATAGAGGCGCGGCCAGAATCCGTCGGCCATCACCAGGTCGAAATCCTGGGTGCCGCCGGCGCGCAGCTTGTTCCAGGCCTCGGAATTGCCGTCGAAGAACCCGGCGCTGACCTTGACGTCGTGCCGGTTCTCGAACTCGGCGGTCAGGCTCTTGACGTTGTAGTGCTCCCAGCCGAGCCAGCGTAGCTCCAGCGTTGCCGCCTCCGCGTCACGCACGAAAGGACCGATGCTCTTCCAGGTGAACCCGGCGGCGGTCAGCGCCGCGGCGCCTTTGAGCACGCTCCGCCGCGATACGCGGCGCTTCTGGTGTGGCACAGAATTCGATTTTGAGTTGGTCTTGTCCATTGTTAGTCCTCCCTCTGGCGTGGCGCAGCAAACCGGTTAACCCGGTCAATCGCCGCCGCTCTCGTCGCTGCGGTCCGCATCAGGTCGTACAAGGACCTTGGGATGGGTGCAGCTGGCAACGATGATGATAGCACCGCGTTTGCGACGCTGCATCGCCATCATGCCCATAACGACATTGGCGGGACGATGATCGAGGCGCGAGGCGAAGGGCAGCGACGGGGTGCCAGTCGAGGAAGCTTCGGCGGCGACCAGCGCCCGACCAGAAACCAGGGTGCCTACGGGACGCCGCCTCTTGAAAGCGCAGAGGCGCAGAACCACTCTCTATACGAGCGATCGTCGGTTACCAATTCATGCACGATCTCTTGCCTGTATGCTTCGGCAATCGCGACCTATCATGCGCGCCTATCTAGCTGAATGCCCGAGCCGAACTGGGCGAACCCGTAGAAACGATCACCGCAGGAGCTGACGATGCGGAAATGGATTATCGCCTTCTTCATTGGGGGCGTTATGGGCACGGCCTTCGGCGTGGCCGTTGGCTTCTTCATATTTCCCTACGTGTTTCCGCCGCCGCCCGCGATGGAGACTCTCACGGCCGAAGAGCAGACCGAGGTCGTCGCTCAAGGCACGTTTATTCACGCAAATCCCTCGGACCCGATCCACTACGGTGAGGGGCGGGTTACGGTCTATGAAGAGCTGGTATTCCTTGAGGAGGACTTCAAAGTTGGGCCGGGGCCCGCGTTTCACGTCTATCTAGTCCCGCGCGAAGAAATCCGTGAATCCTCCGACGTCAAGTCGACGATGTACATCGACCTGGGCAAGCTACGCGCGTTCGAGGGCAGTCAGAAGTACGCCATCCCCAAGGGTGTCGACCTGAAGGAGTATCCGAGCGTCGTCATCTGGTGCGTCCAGTTCGGCGTACTGATTTCCCCTGCCGATCTGGCATTCGAGACGTAGAGCGCATCCGACTTGTCGCCTCGATCGCTGTGAGAGAACGGGTTTCGGCGCAAGTCAGTCGGTAACCACGATCTTGCCCCGCTGCGTGTTGATTTCCATGTAGCGATGCGCGTCCACGATCTGCTCGATCGGCTCGGTGCGAAGGTTGTCGTAGTTGACGATCACTCTATTGGGCTGCGCGCCGCCGCACGTTGAGTGGAGAGTGTCTGAGGCGGAGGGGGACGGGGTCTAACGGGCCGTTCGTGCGTCTGGCCATGACCCTAATTCGTGTGCATTCCGCAAAAGCTGCGCATATAGCCCCACTCGGTATGGAAGTCTGTGCAGGCTCCATTCAATTAGGTTATATTACTATGTATTTTAGCATGTCTCGTGGGCGCTCTTCTTTGAATATGTATATAACTTTTAGTTATGTATTTACTCTCCCCAAGCATAGCCTTCCCGAAGTGCGTTGCGATTCTTGGATTATGCTTGTATCAATTACGTTATGGCAAAGTCTAGTCCCTATCGAATCCCGCCAACGGCGGCCCTCATCGCCTTCGAATGCGCCGCACGGACCGGAAGTTTCGCTGGCGCGGCCAAGGAGCTGGGCACATCGCAACCCGCAATTAGTCGCCATATCGCAAACCTTGAAGAACAGAACGGCGCCAAGCTCTTCGAACGATCCCGAACCGGAGTGAAGCTGACCGAAGCCGGACGGCGCTTCCATACAGGCGTCGCTCCTGCGCTCGGTATGATCGACAAGGCCACCTCTGAGATCGCCGAGGCTTCATCGGGCGAACGCGTGGTGATCGCGTGCTCCAACCCGGCGTCGCACTACGTGCTGAGGCCGCGACACAATGCGCTTCGCGAAGCACTCGGCGAGCGCACTCAAATACAAACCGTAATTTTTCATCGTTACTCGCAGAACCTGCCACTCGATTCGGTTCCCGACGTGGTTCTGGACTGGAAGGCCACAATTCGAGGGGAAGGCGCAGTGGTGCTTTTTGCGGAAGCGGTGAGGCCGGTCTGTTCCCCCGAATACGCTGCAACCCATTCGGATACGCTGAATGGCCCCGTAAGCGGATGGAGTGGTCTCTCGTTTCTCGAACCTGGCAGCGCTAGTGAGAACTGGGCGTCGTGGGAGGACTGGTTTCAAGCCGCTGGGCGCCCCGAGCCCTCGCCTCTGTTCGTGAGCTTCGACAACTACGTCTATTCGCTTGAGGCGGCCGTCGAGGGGCAGGGCATCGCGCTCGGCTGGAAAAACTTCGTCGATCAGCATCTCGAAACCGGCGCCCTCGTCGCGCTCGGCGATGGCTATGTAGAACGCGACAATCACTTTTGCGCAGCGCTCACGGAACAGGGTCGCGTCAGACCCATCGCACGGCTTTGTCTCTCGTTCTTGGAGCAAAGTGCGTCGTCCCAGGACGAGGAGTAGACCGCACCGCGGCGCTCCTTGCCGGCTGCCATCGCGAGCCTCCGCTGCCGAATTCTCGCCAAGTCGGCGACGTGCGATGCAAGATGATACTTGCGCGCGCCCGGCGCGACGCGCAACACCCCATTGATATGAGTGTGATGCGCCCCTAAGAAAAGCACATGCCTGATAGGCATAGTAGCAATGTTTTGATTTTGGAAGCCGCTCACCATGTGCCCGTTATCACGAACGTTTCTCGCGCTATCTCTACCGCTTGAGGCCATAAACCTTTCTGCGAGATCGATCCCGGGAGTCTACGTCAACTGTCGAACTTCTCCTTCCCACTCCCGGAAATTGTTGTGAAAAATATCTTAGTATCAAAATGTTATGTAATTGCACGCAAATCGGATATGCCAACTTACCAGGTCGTCATGCCAGCTTCAGACTGACATTATCGATACGAACATCCAAGGATTGGACCATTATTGTGCGAAATTTCCCAAGCTAACTGTCCGCAACTGAAAGCAAATTCATAAGAACTTCTTATCAACAGTGTTAGATTTCCTCTCTGGACGCATTTTGCAATCGTTGCCACATGTATACGTGAGTTATGTGCAGCTAAGTCGCGAAGGACGCGGACCACAGATGTTCGAGAAGCGTAACGATCTGATCAAGTTCCTTGCCGTTGCGGAGACGGGCGCCATCCTCTCCGCCGCCGACAAGCTTGGTATCACGCAACCCGCCCTCTCGCGCGTGGTCGCACGGCTCGAGCGCCAGTTCGGAGGCCGGCTGTTCGACCGCATGTCCACGGGCGTTCGGCTCACGCCGCTCGGCGCCGTCGTCGCGGACCTGGCACGCCATATCCTCTACGAAATCGAGGCTGCCGAAGAGAAGATCACCGCGACCATCGCAGGCCGCACCGGCAGTCTGCGCGTCACGGCTGGCCCCATGTGGATGCGGGCCGTGCTTCCCGAAGCCATCGCCAAGTTCCACGAGGCCTGCCCCGGCGTGGAACTCAAGCTGAAGACCCTTCCGATGACAGAAGGCGTTCGCCTCCTGGCCAACGGTGACAGCGACATCCACTGCGGCGGCATCAACAGCAATGAACCCTTGCCGCAGTTCCTCAAGAGCGAACGCTTCATCGACATGACGTGGGGCATCGTCGCCCACAAGGATCATCCGCTCCATTCCGGAACGGTGAGCGATGACGCGCTCGCCCAGTACCCTTGGATCGACTTCGACGCACCCATGCGGGCGGATGCCGCCAACGGGCGGCCTTCGCTGGCGGGAGTCCTCGACCAGCTCTACGAAAGGACTGGCAAGCGGATAAAGACCGTCACGCGCGCCGGTTCCGCCGGCCTGTTCCTGATGGCGGCCGGCCCCTACCTCTCCTGGCTGTCGCTGACATTCCTGGAGCGTTTGCCCGGACATCCACTCAAGCCCCTGCCGGTGGCGTTTGGCACGTATCGTCACCGCACCGGAATGGTGTCGCGGCGCTCCTCCGACGACCTGTCGCCGTTCGGGCGCTTCCGGGGAATCGTGCGGGAGATCGCGTCGTCGAGAGGCGCCTGAGTCTTGGCTGGGCTAGCTGCCCCCCTCCCCGCTGCCGTCCCTGGGTGTGAGCACGAGTGCGGCGGAGTTCATGCAGTAGCGTAAGCCCGTGGGCGCTGGCCCATCCGGAAAGACGTGGCCGAGATGGGCGCCGCAGCGGCTGCACACCACCTCTGTCCTGCGCATGCCGTAGCTCATGTCCTCCACCGTGCCGACGTTTCCCGGATCGACCGGCCTTGTGAAGCTCGGCCAGCCGGTGCCGGAATCGAACTTGTCGCCGGAGCTGAAGAGGGCGGCGCCGCAGCAGACGCAGGCATACTCGCCCGGCGTTTTCTCGTCGCAATAGGCACCTGTGAAGGGCCGCTCGGTGCCCCCCCTCCGGGTCACGTAGTATTGCTCCTCTGTCAGCGTCGCGCGCCATTCCGCGTCCGACTTCACCACCTTGTCCGCCATGATGTCCTCCCTCGGCCGCGCCCTGCCGCGCCCCGCTCCCTCGATTGCCGGGCTCCACCGGTATATATAGCGCCGGGCGGCACCGCCCAGCCCTAAATTCGACTGAACCACCCCGCGACCGGTCCGCCGGCAGGCGAAGGAGGCTCCCATGGCACGGCCCGCACCTGCGGCGGTCAACACCGTTGCGCTGCTCGGCACCGGCACCATCGGGGCGAGCTGGGCGACGTACTTCTTGGCGCGCGGCTTCTCGGTCACGGCGTGGGATCCGGCGGAGGACAACGAGGAGCGCCTCCGCGCCTTCATCGAGGCAGCCTGGCCCGCCATGGAGCGGCTCGGCCTCGCGAATGGCGCCGATCCCGGTCGGGTTCGTGTGGTCGCAGACCCCGAGGCCGCCGTGGACGGTGCGGTCTTCGTGCAGGAGAACGCGCCGGAGGACACGGCGCTCAAGCGCGCGCTCTACCGGCGCATCGACGGGGCGCTCTCGCCGGACGCGGTGCTCGCGTCGAGTACGTCGGGCCTGTTGATCAGCGAGCTTCAGGAGGGCTTGCGCAGCGGCGCGCGATTCGTCGTCGGCCACCCCTTCAACCCGCCCCATCTCGTCCCCTTGGTGGAGGTCGTGGGCGGGCGCGACACCGACCCAGCCACAGTCGACTGGGCGCTCGCCTTCTACAACGCCCACGGCAAGCGCGCGATCAGGGTGGAACGCGAGGTGCCCGGCCATATCGCCAACCGGCTGCAGGCGGCGCTCCTGCGCGAGGCGTTTGACCTGCTGCTTTCGGGCACGGCGAGCGCCGCCGACATTGACGCGGCGGTCTCTCACGGTCCAGGGCTCCGCTGGGCCTTCATGGGACCGTTCCTCACCATGCACCTGGCCGGCGGCGAGGGCGGCACACGCGGCGCGCTCAACCACTTCGGGCCGGGGCTGGAACGCTGGTGGGCAGATTCCGGCACGCCGCGCCTCGATGAGGCCGCGATCGAGACCATGGGCCGCGCCGTGGACAACATGCTGGACGGCCAGTCGATTCCGGTGCTCGCGGCCGAGCGCGATGCGCGGTTGCTCGCCCTGCTGGCGGCACTGGAAACCCTGTCGAAGCCGAGGGACGCGGCATAGCGAGAGCCGCTGGCGCGCGGCGCTGGTGCCGGCAGCCGGCATCGGCCATCATCGCGCCGCTCCAGGGCACCGCAGGGAGGAGCCATGATCACCAAGGGAATCAAGCAGCTTGTGGCCGAGGCCGAGGCCGAGATCGAGACGCTCTCGGCCGCCGACGCCATCGCGCTGATGGACGACGAGAACGTCGAGCTCGTGGACATCCGCGACATTCGGGAGCTGTGGCGCGAGGGCGCTGTCCCCGGCGCGCGCCATGTGCCGCGGGGCATGATCGAGTTCTGGATCGATCCCGAAAGCCCTTACCACAAGCCCTTCTTCGCGAGCGGCAAGAAGTTTGTCCTCTTCTGCGCAGGCGGCATGCGCTCGGCGCTCGCCACGCAGGCGGCGCAGAATATGGGGCTTAGCCCCGTCGCCCACATCGCAGGCGGCTTCGGCGCCTGGAAGGAGGCCGGCGGCCCCACCGAGGAGAAGCCGCGTCCCTAACCCGCATTTCGTGCCAGGGTCACGGTCTGCACCCCGCGCGACGCAGACTATGACCGTGGTGGGACATGCGGGCTGAGCCCCCGCCGGCCGGCCCCGCGCAGCGGGCCGGGCCGCTCGCGCCGCTGCTCGCCGCCTACTACACCCTGCCGCCGCCGGCGCGGGGCATGTTGCTGCTGCTGGGGGCCACCATTGGCTTCGCGTCAATGCACGCGGTGATCCGCATTGCATCGAGCGAGCAGCATGCCTTCGAAATCGCGTTCTTCCGCAATCTCTTTGGTCTGATCTTCATCGCGCCGTTCCTGCTGCGCCACGGCTTCGGCGCGTTGCGCACGAGCAAGCTGCCGCTCCATGCCGCACGCGGCGCGGTCCACGTTTCGGCCATGATGATGTTCTTCTATGCGGTGCCGATCACGCCGCTCGGCACCGTCGCGGCACTGAGCTTCACCGCGCCGCTCTTCGTCACCGTGGGCGCGGTGCTGCTGCTCGGCGAGGTGGTGCGGATCCGGCGCATCGTCGCGCTCATTGCCGGCTTCGCCGGGGCACTGATCATTGTCCGCCCCGGCATGGTGGCGCTCGACCCCGGCTCGCTGCTGGTGCTGGGCTCGTCCGCCGTCTGGGCCGGCGCGATGATCATCATCAAGCTACTGTCCCGCACGGAATCGAGCCTGACGATAACCGCCTACATGGCGGTCTTCCTCACGCCGCTCTCGTCGATCGCGGCGGTCTTCGTCTGGCAATGGCCCTCACTGGAAGACCTCGGCTGGTTCGCGCTGATGGGGAGTTTTGGGACCCTCGCCCATCTCTGCCTCGCCCAGGCCTTTCGCGAGGCCGATGCCACGGTGGTGCTCCCGGTCGATTTCCTCCGCCTGATCTGGGCGTCGCTCTACGGCTATCTGCTCTTCAACGAGGTTCCGGTGCTCTACGTCTGGATCGGTGGCATCGTCATCTTCGTGAGCACGCTCTACCTCGCCTACCGTGAGGCCAAGGTGGCGCGGGAGACCATCGCCGCCAAGGCCGGCGCGCCGCCGCCGAGTTGACGCCGCTCCGGTTGGCGGCATAACGGCGCGCTCGCTATGCTGGCTACGATCGTTGATCCCACTGCCGGAGTGTGTTCGATGCAACTCGGTCTCTTCACCATGCCGCTGCACCCGCCGGGCGCGAACTTCACAGCGACGCTCAAGGCGGACCTGGATCAGATCGTCAAGCTCGACGAGCTAGGTTATTCCGAGGTCTGGATCGGAGAGCATTTCACGTCGGAGTGGGAAAACATCCCGGCGCCGGACCTGCTCATCGCGCAGGCGATCCCGCTCACCAAGCAGATCAGGCTGGGCACCGGCGTGAGCTGCATCCCGAACCACGATCCCTTCGTGCTCGCCCACCGCATTGCACAGCTCGACCACATGGCGGAGGGCCGCTTCAACTGGGGCGTCGGCACCGGCAGCTTCCCCGGCGACATGCAGGTCTTCGGCTATTGGGGCGAGAACCCCGCCATCAACAACCAGAGCTACACCCGTGCTGCGCTCGACACGATTCTGAAGCTCTGGACCGACCCCGAGCCCGGCATCTACGAGAGCGATGGTTTTCGCTTCCTCATCCCCGAGACCGTTACCGATTACGGGCTCCGCGCGCACGTTCGTCCTTATCAGAAGCCGCATCCGCCGATCGGCGTCGCCGGGGTCTCCCCGCGCTCGTCCACGCTCAGGATGGCCGCGGTCAAGGGCTGGATGCCCATGTCGATCAACCTCATCCCCCCGGTGCTGCTCAAGACCCATTGGGACGCGATCGCCGAAGGCGCCGAGGAGGCGGGCCGCACCCCCGACCCCGGCGAGTGGCGCGTCGCCCGCGAGATCGTGGTGGCGGAAACCAGCGCCAAGGCCCGCAAGCTCGCGTGCGAAGGGGTCCTCGCCCGCGATTTCCGCGACTACTTCTTCCGACTCCTGCCCAAGGTCGGCATGCTCAAGTTGCTGAAGAACGATCAGGACATGGCCGATAGCGACGTGACCATCGACTACATGGTGGACAACGTCTTCATCGTCGGCAGCGTCGACGAGGTGGCGCAGAAACTGAACGACCTTAGGGGCGAGATCGGCCCCTTTGGCACCCTGCTCGCCATGGGCCACGACTGGGAGCCCTACGAGGACTGGCACCATTCCATGACGCTGCTCAAGAACGAGGTGCTGCCCAAGGTCGCATAGCCCGGCTCCCTCGCCCTATTCGCGACTTGCGCGCTCTCAGTGCAGTAAGGCGGCGGGCGGTTGCGTTCCGCACGCGCTGTTGGGACCATGGCCGGCACCGGCGCCGGGTGGCGGCCGGCACCCACCTCAGCGGGCGGTAGGGCGCCAGTGTGACCGATATCGCCGAGGCCTTCGCGGCGGCCTTCTCCCTCGTCTATCACCTCGACAGCGACCTGGGCGAGATCGTGCTGCTCTCGCTCCAGGTGAGCGTCGGCGCTGTGGCGGTGGCGAGCGCGGTGGGCCTGCCCTTGGGCGCTGCGGTGGCGCTCTTTCGCTTCCCCGGCCGAGGGGCAACCGTCGTCATTCTCAACGCGCTCATGGGCCTGCCCCCGGTGGTGGTGGGCCTGCTGGTCTACCTCGTGCTCTCGCGCGCAGGCCCGCTCGGCGTGCTCGGATTGCTGTTCACACCGACCGCCATGGTCATCGCCCAGGTGCTTCTGGTGACCCCGATCATCGCGGCGCTCGCCCGCCAGGTGATCGAGGACATGTGGGTCGAGTACGAGGAGCAGCTCCGCTCCCTCGGCGCGACGCCCCGGCGCGCGCTCGCGGCGCTGCTCTGGGATGGGCGCCTCAGCCTGCTCACCGCCGTGCTCGCGGGCTTCGGCCGCGCCATCGCCGAGGTCGGCGCGGTGATGATCGTGGGCGGCAACATCGACCACGTGACCCGCGTCATGACCACGGCGATCGCGCTCGAGGTCTCCAAGGGCGACCTCGCGCTTGCACTGGGCCTCGGCATCGTTCTGGTTGCGCTTTCGATAACGGTGAGCGCCGCCGCCGCGCTGCTGCGCGGCACGCTGGCGCAGGGGCGGCTGGGATGACTGTGCCCACCATCCTGCCGCTGGAGCTTCGGGGCGTGAGCTTCGAGCGCGACCGGCAGCGGCTGCTCAAGTCGGTCTCGGTCCGCGTCGCCGAGGGGCCGAAGACCATCATCATGGGCCCCAACGGCGCGGGAAAGAGCCTGCTGCTCAGGCTTTGCCACGGGCTGATTGCGCCGAGCGAGGGCGAAGTGCTCTGGCACGGCGCCGCCGGCCGCGACCCGCTGCGCTTCCAGGCGATGGTGATGCAGCGCCCGGTGATGCTGCGCCGCTCGGTTGCCGCCAACATCGACTTCGCGCTCAGCCTGCGCCGCACCCCCCGGCCCGAGCGCAAGCGGCTCATCGCCCGCGCGCTGGAGCGCACCGGGCTCGGCGCCTTCGCGCGGGTGCCGGCGCGCGTGCTCTCCTTCGGCGAGCAGCAGCGGCTCGCGCTCGCGCGCTCCTGGGCGCTGAACCCGCAGGTGCTCTTCCTCGACGAGCCCACCGCCAATCTCGACCCGGCGGCGACCCACGTGATAGAGGGCGTGATCGAGGCGATGGCCCGGGAGGGCACCAAGATCATCATGACCACCCACGATCTCGGCCAGGCGCGCCGACTTGCGGATGAGGTGATGTTCCTGCACCGCGGCCGCCTGCTGGAGCATGCCGCAGCCGAGACCTTCTTCGCAGGGCCCCGGAACGAGCTCGCGAGCGCCTTCCTGCGCGGGGAGCTCTTGTGGTGGGAGCGCCGCGAGCTGACCCCGCCTAAGACCTGACCCCGAGAGCGCTATCCATGCGACTGCCCGGCCGCATCCGAGGCCGCGTCTTCTGCCTGTTCGCGGCGTTGGCCCTCACGCTCTTGTTCGCGGTGTCGGGCGCGCGGGCCGGCGACTTCATCACGGTCGCCTCGACCACGTCGACCCAGAACGCCGGGCTCTTCGACCATCTGCTGCCGCTATTCGAGGCCGAGACCGGGATTGAGGTGCGCGTCGTCGCGGTCGGCACCGGCCAGGCGCTCCGGCTGGCGCGGAACGGCGATGCGGACCTGCTTCTGGTGCACGACCAGCCGTCGGAAGAGGCCTTCGTCGCCGAGGGCCACGGCAGCGCGCGCTTCGACCTCATGTACAACGACTTCGTGGTCGTGGGCCCCGCTGCCGACCCGGCCGGGATCGCCTGCACGGGCGACGCGGCGGCAGCGTTTGCCAGCATCGCCGCGGTGGAGGCGCCCTTCGTCAGCCGAGGCGACGACAGCGGCACCCACCGTCGAGAGCGCGCGCTCTGGGCGGCTGCCGGCCTGGACCCCACCGGCGCGTCCGGCACCTGGTACCGCGAAGCAGGGCAGGGCATGGGGGCGACGCTCAACACGGCGACGATGATGGAGGCCTACACGCTCACCGATCGCGGCACCTGGCTCTCCATGCGCGGCCGGCTCGATCTGCGCATTCTTGTCGAGGGCGATGCCCGGCTCCGCAACCAGTACGGTATCACCCTGGTGAGCGCGGAGCGGCATCCGCACGTGAAGGCCAAGCCCGCCCGGCGCTTCGCCGAATGGCTGCTGTCGCCCGCCGGCCAAGCCGCGATCGACGGCTTCAGCATTGACGGCGAGCGGCTCTTCATCCCCAACGCAAACTAGAAATTGCTCGCGTAGTGAGATAAGCGGGCGGGCACGATCACGCGCGCGGAGGCCAGCTCATGGCGGTCAAGATTCTACCCAAGGAAGACGCCACCAACGGCTGGAGCCGCATCCTGCCCCCGCGCGAGCCCACACCTGCGCTCAAAGGCGACCTTCGGGCCGACTGGCTGGTGGTGGGCGCGGGCTTCGCCGGCCTGGCCGCAGCGCGCAGGCTCGCCGAGAACCGGCCCGACGATCACATCGTCCTGCTCGACGCGCACGAGGTGGGCGAAGGCGCCTCCGGGCGCAACTCGGGCTTCGCCATCGACCTGCCGCACAACGTCGGCGGCGAGTTCGAGGAGCTCTCGGGCGCGCACGGCTACATCCGCCTCAGCCGGGCGGCGATCGACTATCTGGATGCGTGCGTGACCCAGAACGGGATCGAGTGCGCCTACACCCATCGCGGCAAGTACCACGCCGCCCGCACGGACCTCGGGCGCGAGAAGATCCTGGAGCCCTTCGCGCGCACGCTTGATTCGCTGGATGAGCCCTATCGCTGGGTCGAGGCTGCGGACCTCAAGCGGGAGCTCGGCACGTCCTATCACACGTCGGCGCTCTACACGCCGGGCGGGCGGCTCATGAACCCGGCGGGCCTCACCAAGGGCCTCGCAGACACGCTGCCCGGGAACGTGACTCTGCACGAGCACACGCCGGTGATGGAGGTCGAGGAGCGCAACGGCATTCGCGCGACCACCCCCAGCGGCACCGTCGACGCCCAGGCCATGGTGCTGGCGGTCAACGGCTATGCTCCGCAATTTTCGGTCTTCAAGGGAAAACTGCTGACCTTCGCCGCCCACGGCAGCCTGACCCGGCCGCTGACGGAGGCCGAGCACCAGACGCTCGGCGGCGTGGACGATTGGGGGCTCACCCCGGCCAACTCCCACGTCAGCGTCACCATGCGCTACACCACAGACCGGCGCATCCTGATCCGCCAGCGCTTCTATTACGCGCCGAGGCTGAGGCGCTCGGACTCCGAAATTCAGACGGTCCACCGCGACCACCAGCGGGCCTTCGAGACGCGCTTTCCCATGCTGCCAGAGGTCGAGATCGAGCACACCTGGCGCGGCTATGTCTGCCTCTCGCGAAACAACGCCCCAGGCTTCGGCAAGGTGGGGCCCCACACATTTGCTGCCGTGTGCCAAAACGCGGTCGGCGTGACCAAGGGCACCATCTCCGGCGTGCTAGCGGCGGACATGGCCACAGGCCAGGACAATTCCTACATCGCCGACATGGAGGCCCAGGGCAGGCCTTCGCCATTGCCGCCGCAACCCTTCTGCGATCTCGGCGTCCGCGCCCGCCTCGCCCTCGACGAAATCCGCTGGCGGCGCGAGCGTTAGGATTAGCGGCTACGCGCCCCCATCCAGCTCCCGCCGCAGCTCGCGCAGGAAATCGCCGGCCGCGTGGGCCGGCACGGTCGAAGCCCGCACCAGGGAGTCGAAGTGGCGCGTGAGCACGCGGATATGCTGGAGCGTGTTGAAGGCGAAGAACATCTGACCGACGTAGACCACCGCCCGCTGCGGTCCGAACACCGTGTAGGGGACGGAGTAGTGGGTCAGGCCGTCAAAGAGGAAAATGCGGAGCGTGGGGTAGAGCTCGTCGATCAAGGCGATCATGTGATCGAGCTGCTCGCGCCTGGCCGACAACGATAGATCGCGCCAGATGCCTTCGGCGCGGGTGAAGGTTTCCATGGACTGACGCGACTGGCAGATCTCGATGTCGGTCTCCGGCAACCGCACATAAGCAAGCCGGCCATGGGAAATGGCTATCGCCCGGTCGGCCGACCTGGCGGCGAAGTCGCGATACTCGTAGTCCAGCACGGCCTCGGTCTTCAGCAGGTCCGGCAACGTGGTCGGCACATGGCGGATCTTGTAGCCGGCCGCTTCGGCGTACCAGGCGGCGAGGCTTTCATCCGCCGGCTCGTCCGCTCGCAGCTTCACCTCAACCGATTCTTGCAGGATGTCGGCACCGAGCTTCGCCTGCTGGCTGAGGCCGAGCAACCAATCGAGGCTTACGTGAAGCGCAGACGCGATCGCCGCAGCGGTGTCGGCCCGCGGAAGGCGGTCCGCCTCGGCCGACAGAAGCTGCGAGAGCGTGGAGCGGTCGATGCCGATGCGCGCGGCGAGCGTAGACCGGTTGACCCCTCCCTTCTCCATGGCTTCCAGCAGCCGCTCGCGGAAGCGTTGCGCCGTGTCACGCCTATCCATGCGCCAATTCCCCGTATAGAGGAGAAAATCATCAGGCGATGAATATTATCACAATTCTAGGAGAATTGGCGCGTGGTATGACGAAGCGAGCGAATTCCCACGTTGTTTCACCGCGAGACGGGTCACAGAGTGGACCGAAGCCGCCGCCACAGCCAGGTCACCGTGGTACGAAACCTCGACAATCCCCTCGCTCAAGCGGACCTCCCTGTCCTCTGGCGCCGCATCGAGGGGCCGACCTGGCTCGTGGCGGCGGCGGTCTATGGCGGCTGGCTGGCGCTCACCTGGTATCACCATGCCCTGCCCTGGTGGCTGGTCCTGCCGCTGGGCGGCTGGCTAGTCGGCTGGCACGGCGGCCTGCAGCACGAGATCATTCACGGCCATCCCACGCGCCGGCCTTGGCTCAACGCGGCGCTCGCCATGGCACCGCTCGCGCTCTGGCTGCCATTTCCCCTCTACCGCAGCCGTCATCTTTCGCACCATGCCACGCCTCACCTTACGGACCCGCTGGCCGATACCGAGAGCTTCTACCTGGAGCCAGTGCGCTGGCAGCGCATCGGGCCGATCTACAGGGCACTGCTCCGGGTCCATAACACGCTGGCGGGCCGGCTATTTCTCGGCCCGGCGATGACGATTCTCGCCTTCTGGCGGGAGGAAGGCGCCCGCCTCCTGCGCGGCGAGCCGGGATGCGTCCAAATTTGGGCCACGCACGCGGTGCTGACCGCGCTGGTGCTGATCTGGGTGCTGGTCGTCTGCGGCATCCCGCTCTGGGCCTACGTGATGCTCTACGTCTATCCGGGCACCGCGCTAATCCTGCTGCGCTCCTACACCGAGCACCGGCCTGCGGCGGAGCAGGCCCAACGCACGGTCATCGTGGAGGCCGGCCCGCTGATGAGGCTGCTCTTCCTTGGCAACAATTTCCATGCGCTCCACCACGAGCGGCCCGGCATCGCCTGGTACGACCTGCCCCATGTCTACAAGGCGGAGCGGGAGCGCGTGCTCGCCGACAACGGCGCCTTCCTGTTCACCGGCTACGGGGATATCGTGCGGCGCTTTCTCTGGCGAGTGAAGGACTCGCCGCTGCACCCCGGCCCGGCCGGCCAGTACCAATAAGGAGCGCTGTCCATGACTGACGCCGCAGTGTCCAGCGGACCGGGTCTACTTGGGCGATTGGCTGAAGGGCCGGTCATCTGCGCCGAGGGCTATCTCTTCGAGATCGAGCGCCGCGGCTATCTCTCCGCCGGCGCCTACGTGCCGGAGGCGGTGCTCGACCACCCGGAGGTCGTGGCCCAATTGCACCGCGACTTCCTGTACGCGGGTTCCGACGTGATGCTGGCCTTCACCTACTACGCCCACCGCGAGAAGCTCCGGGTGATCGGCAAGGAGGGCGCTCTCGAGGAAATGAACCGCACCGCGCTCCGCCTTGCGCGGGAGGCCGCAGCCGGGAGCGACGCGCTGGTCGCCGGCAATGTGTCCAACTCCAACATCTATGTCGAGGGCGACGCCGAGTGCGCCCGCGAGGTGCGTGCCATGTTTGACGAGCAGGTGGAGTGGGCCGTCGAGGAGGGCGTGGACTATATCGTCGCCGAGACCATCTCCTTCGTCGGCGAAGCCCTGCTCGCGCTCGAGGCGATCAAGGCAGTGGACCAGACGGCGGTGATCAACCTCGCCGTCCACCGCGACCCACACACGCGGGATGGACAGAGCATGGCCGAGGCCGCCAAGCGCCTGGAAGACGCGGGCGCTGACGTGGTCGGGCTCAACTGCGCGCGCGGCCCGGCCTCCATGCTGCCGCTGCTGGGCCCCATCCGCGAGGCGGTGAACTGCCACGTCGCGGCGCTCCCGGTGGCCTACCGCACCACCGCCGACCAGCCCACCTTCCAGTCCCTGGAGGACCCCGACTGCTCCTGCCTGCCGCGGGAGAGGCCCTTCCCCACCGCGCTCGATCCCTTCACCGTCAACCGCTACGAAATCGAGGAGTTCACCAAGGAGGCGCAGGCGCTCGGCGTCAACTATCTCGGCGTCTGCTGCGGCGCGTCCCCCCACCACATCCGCAGCATGGCGGAGGCTCTGGGCCGCCGTCCGCCGGGGAGCAAGTACTCGCCCGACATGTCCACGCACGCTTTCTATGGGACCTCGGACAAGGTCCCGTCGGCGTACAAGGATTTTGCGAAGAACCTGTAGCGCTAGCCGACGCTGGCACCAACGAGGAGACCATTTGCATGACTGACGCCGGAGCGTCTGCAGCGCCGGGCCTTCTGGAGCGGCTCGATGCAGGGCCGGTTGTTTGCGCCGAGGGCTATCTGTTCGAGATCGAGCGCCGCGGCTATCTCACCGCCGGCGCCTACGTGCCCGAAGCAGTGCTGGAACATCCTGACGCAGTAATCCAGCTGCATCGCGAATTGCTGCGCGCGGGCTCCGACGTGATGCTCGCCTTCACCTATTACGCCCATCGCGAGAAGCTCAGGCTGATCGGCAAGGAGGACCAGCTTGAGCGAATGAACCGCACCGCGGTCCGCCTTGCGCGGGTAGTCGCGCAGGAAGGCGGCGCCCTGGTCGCCGGCAACGTCAGCAATTCCAACATCTTCGTCGAGGGCGATCCCGAGTCCGCGCGGACTGTGCGCGCCATGTTCGACGAGCAGGTGGGTTGGGCCGTCGATGAAGGCGTGGACTACTTCGTCGCCGAGACCATCGGCTACGTGGGCGAGGCGCTGCTCGCACTCGAAGCAATCAAAGAGACCGGGCTGCCGGCGGTGATCAACCTCGCCATCTTCCGCGACCCGCACACTCGCGAGGGGCTCACTCCGGCCGAGGCCTGCAAGCGCCTGGAAGACGCGGGCGCCGACGTGGTCGGCCTCAACTGCGTGCGCGGCCCCGCGACCATGCTGCCGTTGCTGGGCCCCATCCGCGAGGCGGTGAGCTGCCACGTCTCCGCGCTGCCGGTGGCCTATCGCACCGCCGAGGACGAGCCGACCTTCCTCTCCCTCAGCGATCCGGGCTGCGCCTGTCTGCCCGAAGGACGCGCCTTCCCCACCGGGCTCGATAACCTCGCCTGCAACCGCTACGAGATCGCGGAGTTCACCAAGGACGCGCGGGCGCTCGGCGTCGGCTATCTCGGGGTCTGCTGCGGTGCGGCACCCCACCATATCCGCAGCATGGCGGAGGCGCTCGGCCGCCGCCCGCCGGCGAGCAAGCACTCGCCCGACATGTCACGTCACGCTTATCTGGGCACGGTCCCGGAAATTCCGGCGGCAAACAAAGAGTTCGCGAAAAACCTGTAGCGTCGCTCAACCACCGACGCCGCCGTAAGCGACGCCGGAGAGCCGCGACATATCCTCTTTCCAGGTCTCGAGATCGTCGAGTGCGAGCTGGTTGAGGTGCGTGTGCCCGCAGGCGCGCGCCATGATCTTCATCAGTTCGACGCTCGCCTCGAAGAAGTTGGCGAGGCGCCGCGCAGACTTCTCGACCTCGATCCGCGCGGTCAGATGCGGCTTCTGAGTCGCGATGCCGACCGGGCAGTTGTTGGTGTGGCAGGCGCGCATGCCGAGGCAGCCGATCGCCTGAATCGCGGCGTTGGAGACCGCGACCGCGTCCGCACCCAGCGCCAGCGCCTTGGCGAAATCGGCGGGCTTGCGCAGGCCCCCCGTGATCACCAGCGTGATGTCCTGGCGCTCGGACGTATCGAGATGGCGCCTGGCGCGCGCCAGCGCCGGGATGGTCGGCACTGAGATATTGTCGCGGAAGATCAGCGGCGCAGCCCCCGTGCCGCCACCCCGCCCATCCAGGATGATGTAGTCGACGCCCACCTCAAGGGCGGCGTCGATGTCCTTCTCGATATGCTGGGCCGAGAGCTTGTAGCCGATCGGGATGCCGCCGGTGTGGCTCCGGACCTCATCAGCGAAGTCTCTCACCTGGTGCCAGTCCGTCCAATCCGGGAAGCGCGGCGGCGAGACCGCGGGCGAGCCTTCCTGCAGTCCCCGCACCTCGGCGATCTTGCCCCTCACCTTGTTCCCCGGCAGATGCCCGCCGGTGCCGGTCTTCGCTCCCTGGCCGCCCTTGAAGTGGAAGGCCTGCACGTTCTCCAGCTTGTCCCACGAGAAGCCGAAGCGGCCTGAGGCATACTCGTAGAAGTAGCGGCTGCAGGCCTGCTGCTCCTCCGGCAGCATGCCGCCCTCGCCTGAGCAGATACCGGTGCCGGAAAGCTCGGCGCCGCGTGCAAGCGAGACCTTGGCGGGCTCAGAGAGAGCCCCGAAGCTCATGTCCGAGACCAGCAGCGGAATCTCGAGGGTGAGCGGCTTTTGGGCGTTGGGGCCGATCACCACCTCGGTGGCGACGGGCTCGTCATCCAGGTGCGGCATGCGGTGAAGCTGCGCCGTGATGAACTGGATGTCGTCCCAGCTCGGCAGGTCCTGGCGCGGCACGCCCATGGCCACCACGACGCCGTGGTGGCCGGTCTTGCTGAGGCCGTCCTTGGCGTAGCCCTGGATCAGCCCGACGTGGGGCTCCTCGGCCGCGGGGTGGGTGTCGGCGTAGAGGCCGAGATACTCGTCCCGCTTGAAGGGCTGCGGATGGTCCTCCTCCCAGGCGCCGATCTCGTCGGCATCGACCAGCACCTGGCCGTCCTCGATCCACGAGGCGAACTTGGGCAGGATCTCCTCGTTGTTGTACTCGCTGACGCCGGTATCGAGCCGGTAGTCCCAATAGTGCACACCGCAGATCAGGTTCTCGCCGTCGACGTAACCGTCTGCCATGAGCGCGCCCCGGTGTAGGCAGCGGCCGTAGAAGACCGAGACGTTGTCGTCGTAGCGCACGACGCAAAGATCGACCTCGCCGACCAGGGCATAGGCCGGCTGGCGGTCTTCCAACTCGTCAAGCGTCTTGATCGCGATCTTGTTCATGGAAATCCTGCCTTCCGCCACCGCGCGGCCCGCGCGACGCGTCTCAATCGGCCGTCACGAGCCTTCGTCGGCAGCGGGTGTCTTGCGGCCGCACAGCAGGCGCTCGGCGTAGCTGAAGACGATGTGGGCCACGCCGAGCATGGCGAAGGCACCCATGACGCCGACGAAGATGCCGAAGCCCGAAATCAGCGTACCGCGAACCTGCTGCTGCACCTCCAGATAGACCCAGTAGGAGGCGTAGCCAAGCCCTGCGGTCACGATGGCGCCGGCGATGATCCAGGCGACACGCTTCATCGCTCAGAACACCTTGGCCGCGTCGATATCGACTTTGAAGACCAGGAGGTCGTCGAGGCGTTCGACCTCGCCTTCGAGCTGGATGAGAATCGCCACGTAGTCGCCGAAGTGGTCGGGGAGCGGCCCGCCGTCCTGATCGGCCATCAGCAGGAAGTTCTCGCCCTCGACCGCGCCTTCCTCCGCAGTGACGAAGATCGGTGGCGCGCCGGAGGAGATGCAAAGGTTGGCGCAGGCCTTGTGCGCGAGCCCGTCGCCCGGCCGCATGGCGCCAAGATGGCACTTGCTGTCGCAGATCTCGCCGATGAGGCGCCAGCGGCCGAGGGATTCGGCGGGCGCCGGCGTGAATTCGGGCGGCGTCTCACCTTCGGCGACCTCCACCGCCTTCAGGGAGTTCTTGCCCTGGACCTGCAGCATGTCGATGTCGCCGCGCTGGAACATGAAGCCCTTCACGTCGACGAGCTGGTCGAAGAGCTTGCGGCCGCGGCGCTTGACGCTGCGCTTGCCGGGCACCGTGAGCATGACCGTGCGTGCCTCGGGATTTTTCGCGTCCGGGCGCACGCGCAGGATCGGATAAGGATTCTCCACCAGAATCCCCGACATCTCCTGTTTGCCGAGCTTGCGCGCGAAGGTGCCGTCGCCGGGGTCGTTAACGTTGGTGCCGAGGGCGAAGGCCAGCCCGGCCATGCCGCCTACCAGCGCCGCGGCAACCACCACCAGGAAGATCGCGAGCGGGCGCGGCACGCTGTTGAGGTAGCCGACGAAGAAGCCGGGGTCGGGCAAGCGGCCTGCCATATTACGCCTCCGTCACCCGCACGGGCTCGACATAGGTACCGGGATCGTTCGGCCGGGGGTCGAGCAGGATCCGCCTGCCGTCGAGCTTGAGCCGATAGGTCGCGACCTTCTCCGTGAAGGGCGCCGGCGCGCAGCCGTCCTCGGGCCGGTACTGGAAGCCGTGCCACGGGCAGGTCACGCAGCCGTCCATGATGCGCCCTTCGCCAAGCGGCCCGTTCTGATGGGCGCAGACATTGGCGAGCGCAGACAGCTTGTCGCCGTAGCGGAACACCGCAACGCGCTCGCCATCCTCCAGCGGCACGACGATGCCACGTCCATCAGGCACGGAGTCCACGTCGCCTGCGACGACCCAGGGCTCCTCGTCGGTACTCTCCTCGGCGCTCTCCGCCGTGTTGCGGTCCTTCTGCCGCTCGATGCGACCGGCGACCAGGTGCAGGCCGGTCACCATCACCACACTCAGGCCGACGATGACGGCGAGCAGCGGGCTCTGCTTCGATTGCAGGGAGCCGAGCACAACATGGCAGACGATCGACGCGTAAGCGACGTAGACCGAGATGTGGATCGCCTTCCAGATCGGCGGTGTCAGGAACTTGAGCCAGAAGTCGTGGCTCGTGGCGGCGAGCACCAGCAGCAGGAAAAGCGCGAATATGCCGAAGGTCTCGAACGGGAAGCCGAGGAAGCGGTCGTAGCTCGTATTGCTCGCCAGCACCGCGACGTACTTGTTCAGCGGGCTGAACGAGTAATAGATGCTGACCACGTGCGTGGCGTGGGTGAAGGCGATGGCGCAGGTGATCACGCCGAAGTGGCGGCGGTTGTAGAGCAACGGCAAGACGCGCGGATCGAGGCGCGCGAGCGGCCCGATGCAGAGGATGAACGTGAGCATCAGGAAGGCGCAGGTGCCGAAGGCCTGCGCCCGCAGGATCGCCCCGCTGGTCGGCTTGGTGACGTCCTGGAAGCTCGGCGCGATCTTGATGAAGAGCAGGATGTAGGCGACGGCGGCGGCGAGCACCACGACGTCGTAGATGATCTTGTTGCGGTTCCAGCCGACCGGCGCGTAACGCACGCTCATCGCTCAGCCGCCTCTTTACTCATCCGCCGTGGCGGCGGGCGCTTCGGCCCCGGTCGCCGGCTTTTCGAGCTGGACGGCGGATTTCTCCGTCGGCCCGTGCTGGCGAATGGCGAGCGCCGCAATCAGCATCGCGGGCAGGAAGATCGCGAGCACCTTCCACATATAGGCGTGGGTCTTGCGGTGGCGGCGCTGCATGGAACGCTCAACCTCGCCCGCGTTCCGCCGCGACCCAGCGGCAGATCACCAGCGGCCAGAGCACGATGCAACCGGGGATCAGCAGCGGCCGGAAGGCGTAGGACCGGCGTGCGCCGGCGTCCACCCGCTCGATACCGTAGAGCAGGAACGCGGCCGTGACGGCGAGCCCGACATAGCCGTAGTACTGCAGGACTTCGATGACGATCCGTGCCGCGTCCACGCTTCAACCCCCTGAAGAGCGGGCGCCGTCCGCGACTCCCGTCGGAGACTGCGTCTCCTCGTCGGGCCAGCATTCCCGGCGTGGCGGAACGATACGGATGATCTTGGCCCGTGCCAAGTCCGCAACAGATCAACTGGCGATCAACAATGCGCGACCGGCATAGCGGAATTGCTGCAACTCGCGGGTCATCGTGCCGGGCGCCGTTTCAGTCGCTAAGGGCCGCGAGCGCGGCGGCTCTGGTCTGGTAGACCGAAATAAGCCGATCCACGCCGCCCCCCGAGAAGACCGCAGCGACGACACCCTGCGGCGCGCAGACGGCCATGCGAACGTCTCGGTCGCGCAGAACCCTGGCGGTGATCCGCAGCGCACGAACGCCGACGTTGCCGATATAAGCGAGCTGCTCGAAGTCCAAGATGACGGCATGGTCGCCGTCCTGAAGCGCCGCCGTGATCGTCGTCTCAAGCGACCCGGCGCCTTTCGGATCGATCCGCCCGCTCACGCGGGCGACCAACACGCTATCCTGCCGCTCGACCGTCACGTCCATCGTGCTTCTCTCCCTGAAGTCGGCGCGCGCCTATAGCACGTGCGGAGCACCTCCGAACAGTCTGGATAGGGGCCGGTGGTAAGCCAGAAGGGCCAGAGTTCTTGCGCCACTCGGTTCGCTTGCCAGCGGCATACCGGAGCGCGCCTTCCGCCATAGCGGAAGTGCTGGAATTCGGCGGTCACCCACCCCATGATAGGAGCAGGCGGCGGCACCCTGTAGCCCGCCCGCCCTGCGGGACGAGGGGCAGGGGCACGACCGCAGAGGGCTGGGAGATGGCGTCCTCGACGATACCGTTCGCGCGTGGCCTGCCGGTCGTCGGCAGCGTCTTCGACATGGCGCGAGACATACGCGCCTTCATGACCGACAGCTACCTGGAACTCGGGCCCGTCTACGGCATGCGGCTGCTCAACCGCCGCTTCACCGTGCTGGCCGGGATGGAAGCCAACCGCTTCCTCGCGCGCGAGGGCACGAAGCACGTGCGCTCGTTCGAGTTCTGGAGCGGCTTCAATGCCTGGTTCGGTGCCGCGCGGTCCACGCTGAGTGCCGACGGGCCCGAGCACGCAGCGTTTCGCCGCACGCTACGGCGGGGCTATTCCCGCGAGTACGCCGTGGAGCACACCGACGGCCTGGTCGACATCGCCCGCCGGGAGATCGACGCATGGCCCGTCGACCGGCCCATGCCCGCGGTGCCGGCGCTGCAGCGGATCGTCACCGACCAAGTGGGCACCCTGGTGGCCGGCGTCTCTCCGCGCCCCTACAACGACGCCCTGGTCCGCTACGTCCACGGGTTGCTCTCGGCCACCTTGGTCCCCGGCCCTTACCTGCGCTGGTCGCCGCGCTTCCGCCGCGCCTCGGCGCAGGTGGACAAGCTCTACCACGAGGTGATCGAGTGCCACACGGGCACCATGCGGGAGCGGCACGGTGCGGAGCCGGATCTGATCGACGATCTGCTGGACTTGCACGACGCTGACCCGAAGTTCTTTCCCGAGGCGGACCTGAAGATCGCGGCGATGGGCCCCTTCGTCGCGGCGCTGGACACGGTGGCGGGCACATCCGCCTTCATGCTCCACGCCCTGCTCCGTCACCCGGACGTGCTGGCAAAGGTGAGGGAGGAGGCAGACACCCTCCTCAACGGCGACGTTCCGGCGGAGCAGGCGCTACGCGAGATGGACGCGACGCACCGAGCGGCCATGGAAACCATGCGGATGTATCCGGTGACCCCGATGCTCATCCGCACCGCCGCCAACTCCTTCGAGTTCGCGGGCCATCGCATCCCCGCCGGCGAGCGGCTAATCATCGCCACGGCCGTGCCCCACTACCTGCCGGAATACTTCCCCGAGCCCGAGCGCTTCGACATCGACCGCTACACGCCGGAGCGAGCGGAGCACAAGCAGCCCTACGTCTACGCGCCCTTCGGCCTCGGCCCCCATCGCTGCCTCGGCAACGGCTTCGCCGAGGTGCAGATCGCCGTCACCATGGCGACCATCCTGCACGAGGTCGACCTCGACATCGACCGGGCCGCCTACAACCTGAAGACCACGCAGTTTCCCATGCCCGCGCCGGCCGAATCCTTCAAGGTCCGCGTCAAGGGCAGGCGCGGGGCTGCGCAGCCGCTCGCGGAACGGAAGCCGTGGGGCGCGCTTGGCGGGGCGGTTCTCGGAGGCGCGCTCTGGGGTGCTCTCGGCGCGGAGGCTGCGAGAGAGGCCTTTCGCTCCCTAACGCCGGCTCACATGGGTCGGCGTCCGCTCAGCCGATAAGGGCCGCGTAGCGGTCGACGACCGGCATCACCCCGTCGCGCCCTTCGGGCGGCAGGATCAGCAGCGCACGGTCCATACCGGCCTCCCGGCAGGCCGCGAGATAGCCTTCCTCTGGCTTAGCGCCGAAGACCGTGGCTGACACCGTGGCCGGGTCGCGCCCGGCGTCCTCAGCGGCGGCGCGGAGCTTGGCCATGCCCTCGGCCGGATCGGGCAGAAGCGGGCCGCGCGGGAACCAGCCCGAGCAGAAATCCATGATCCGGCGCATGGTGTGCACGGACTCGCCGCCGAGCAGGATCGGCGGGTGCGGCTTCTGCACCGGCTTGGGCCACGACCAGCTCGGCTCGAAGGACGTGAATTCGCCCTCGTAGCTCGCCTCGTCGGCGGCCCAGAGCGCCTGCATCGCCTTGACCCGATCCTCCATGACCCGAAAGCGGGTCTCGAAGCGGGTGCCGTGATGCTCCATCTCCTCGGCGTTCCAGCCCGCGCCGATACCGAAGTCGAAGCGCCCGCCGGAGACCAGATCGAGGCTCGCCACCGCCTTCGCGGTGACGATGGGGTCGCGCTCGGTGAGCAGACAAATGCCCGTACCGACGCGGAGCGTGCTGGTCACCGCCGCGGCCGCTGCGAGGCCCACGAAGGGGTCGAGCGTGTGGGAATACTCCCGGGGCAGCTCTCCGCCACCCCGCCAGGGCGAGCGCCGGCTGGCCGGGATGTGGGTGTGCTCGGGCACGAAGAGCGAGTCGAACCCGCGTTCCTCGAGCGCAGGCGCGAGTTCGGTCAGCGCGATGCAGTAGTCGGTGGCAAAGATGACAGCGCCGATCTTCATGGCTCAATGCTCCTCGTGCGTCTTTGCGTCGTGGGCCAAGCGGGCGGCGCACGCTCTCACGCGTTGCGCGACGGCGCAACCGACTGCCTTGACAAGCTGCGGGCACGCTCACAGCCTTCCTGCCCTGTTTCCGCTATCGCCCGAGTGTCGCCATGACCGAAGCTTCAACTGCCGCCATCGCGGCACCCTGGCAAAGCCCGACGCTGAGCCTCGACGGCCGGGTCGCGATCGTCGCCGGCGCCGGCCAGACGCCGGGGCCGGTGATCGGCAACGGCCGCGCCACTTGCGTGCTCTTCGCCCGCGCCGGCGCGCACGTGGTGGCTCTCGACCGTGACCGGTCTTCCGCCGAGGAAACCGCCGCCATGATCGTGTCCGAGGGCGGCAGCGCCGAGGCCCAGGTCGCCGACGTGACCGAAGAGGAGGCGCTGATTGCGGCCATCGAGGCCATCGTGGCGCGCCACGGACGCATCGACGTGCTGCAGAACAACGTGGGCGTCGCCTACACCGGCGGGGATTCGCCGCTCGCGGACCTCGACGAGGCGAGCTTCGACCGGGTGATGGCGATCAACCTGCGCGGCACGGTGATGGCCTGCAAGCACGTAGTCCCGGTGATGCGTGGCCAGGGAAGCGGCGTGATCACCAACATCTCGTCGATCGCAGCGGTGGTCGATTACAAGTCGGTCACCTACAAGACGAGCAAGGCGGGGATGATCGCCTTCTCTCGCCAGCTCGCGCTCGACTGCGCGCCCGATGGCGTGCGCGTGAACGCCATTCTGCCGGGCTATTTGGACACGCCCATGGCGGTGGACACGCAGGCCCGACGCTACGGCAAGCCGCGCGAGGAGATCGCCGCCGACCGCGACACCTGGAGCCCGCTCAGGGGCGGCATGGGCAGCGCCTGGGATGTGGCCCAGGCCTCGCTCTTCCTCGCCTCCGACGCCGGCCGCTTCATCACCGGCGTGGCGCTGCCGGTGGACGGCGGCGTCATGGCCCGCATCGGCTGACGGGCAGCCGCGCGCGGAGGAGGCCGAGGGGCCGCGCCTACACTTGGGCGTTGTACATGTCGAAGACCACGCCGTAGACGTCGAAGGTCTTCGACGGGTCGAACGACATCGTGTGCAGCACCTTGTCCATATTCTTGAGCTGCGTCACCAAGCGCCGCAGCTTCGGCACCGGGTCCACGTCGAAGTCCACCCGCACATCGACCGCCGGCCACGGCTGCTTGCCGTTGAACACCTGGATCATCGCCCAGGACTCCGGCACCGGCCCGAGATCCGGCTGACCCTGCCCGCCGGCGGCCTTGCCGGCCTCGATGGCGCGTAGCAGCCGCTCGTCCATGGCCTCGCCCCGGTTGTCTTCGAGCGCCTTGGCCATCGCCTGCACCGGCCCAGGGCCGTCCATGTAGTTGCCCATGGCGATCGAGCCCTCGGCCACGACATGGCTCGCGTGGTTCCAGGCGTCGGAGCCGGTGCGAACCCAGGTCTCGCCGGTGGCGGTTACCGCGCCGATCTGCCGCCACATCCAGTGCTCGTCGTGCTTCTCCAGCTCGGCTTCCATGTCGTCCCAGCCGACCCCCGCATCCCGCAGATCGCAGAGGCGGTGGCCGTTCTGCGGATGGATGGTCGCCATCGGGGCGACAATGATTCCGCGATCCGTGACGTCGGGCAGAAGATGCCGATGCACCGGGAAGGTCCGGCTGAAGTTGATGGTAATCGTCGTGGAGGCGATTCCGATCTCACCGGTGTCCGGATTGCTGGCAAGCACTGTGTACGTCATGGCGGCCTCTCCCTCTTCGCAATGGCCGCGCGATCCTGCCGCATCGCCGTTAGGGTGTCGAGGCGAGCGTGCTCAGTCGTTCCAGATCGGGTCTTTGAGCGTCGCGACGAAGGCGGCGTGGGCCGCCGCCTCTTCCGCCGTGGGTTCGTGCGGCCGCGGCGCACGCGCAGGGCGGTCAGCACGGGGCGCCGGCGCGGCATCCCGCACCGGCGCCGTCCGCTGCAGCTCGAGCCCAGGCTGGCGGCCGCCGGTGAGCTCCAAATAGACCTCTGTGAGCAGCTCAGCGTCCAGCAGCGCGCCGTGCTTCTCCCGCATGGAGCGATCGATGCCGAAGCGCTTACAGAGAGCATCGAGGCTCGCCGGCGCGCCGGGATACTTACGCCGCGCAATCGAGAGCGTATCCACCGTCCGCTCCGCCGGGATGGGGGCCCTGCGGATACGCTCCAGCTCGGCATTGAGGAAGCCGAGATCGAAGGGCGCGTTGTGCATGACGAGCTTGGCGTCGCCAATAAATTCGAGCAGTGCTTCGACCTCGTCGGCGAAGCGCCGGTGCTCGGAGAGGAATGCGCGGGTGAGCCCGTGTACGCGCTCGGCGTCTTCCGGCATGTCGCGCTCGGGATTGAGATAGCGCTGGAAGCGCCGGCCGGAGGGGATGTGGTTGACCAGCTCGACCGCACCGACCTCGACGATCCTGTGGCCCGACGCCGGATCGATCCCGGTGGTTTCCGTGTCGAGCACGACCTCACGCATGGCCACTCTCCCCAGCCCGCCCCAGCGCGCCGGCCCAGCAGCGCGGCCAGCGGGTGCCGCGCTCGCTGGAGAGGTGGGCCGCGATCCGCCGCGCGGCGAGCCGCGAGACCCGCCTGTCGAGCCCGGTGCGGATCACGAAATCCGCGCGCCTGCGCTTCTCCCGATCCGACATCTGACGAGCAAGGATAGCGGCCAGGCGATCCTCGGTCATCCGGGACCGGCCCAGCACCCGCGCGCGTTGCACGAAGACCGGCGCCGAGACCACCAGTGTCGCGTCGCAGCGGGCTTCGCCGCCGGTCTCGAACAGTAGCGGCACGTCGAGCACCGCGAGACGGCAGCCGCGCCGCTGGCTGGCCGAGAGGAAATGCCGTTCGCCCGCACGGACCAGAGGGTGCAGGATCGCCTCGAGTTCCGCCAGGGCTTCAGGGTCCGCGAAGACCGTCGCGCCGAGCGCCCCCCGGTCAACCGCGCGCGCGGCACCCCCGCCCGCCCCGGCATCGGGAAAGCGCGCGAGCACCGGCGCCACCGCAGCGCCCCCAGCCGCGAGCAGCCGATGGACCGCCGCATCGGCGTCGAAGACGGTGGCGCCGGAGTCTCGCAGAGCGTTCGCGACGGTGCTCTTTCCCATGCCGATGGAGCCGGTGAGGCCGAGGATGACCACGGCCGGTCTCCGTCACAGCCCTTCGGCGGCAAATGAGCGGAGCGCGGCCGTCGCCTCCGCTTCGGCGCCAAACCAGGTCGCAAAGCCGGGCCGGGCTTGGTGAATCAACATGCCGAGCCCATCCACTGCCACGTGGCCCCGCCCCCGCGCGGCCTTCAGCAAATCCGTCTCCAACGGCGCATACACCAGGTCGTAGACCACGGCATCGGGAGGCAACTGCTCCAGAGCGAGATCGAGCGCCGGCTTGTCCACCTGGCCGAGATTAGTGGTGTTGACGAGCAAACCGCAGTCCACCAGCGCCCCGTCCCGCTGGTCCCACGGGAGGGGGCGCACCGCCTCACCCGCCTCCTCCGCGAGCGCCGCCGCGCGCTTGCCCGAGCGGTTGAGCAAGCGAATTTCGGGGACGCCAGCGGTAGACAGCGCATCCACCACCGCCCGCGCAGCGCCGCCGGCCCCCAACACCGCCACCGGCGCCCCAGCCTCCCAGCCCGGCGCTTCCTGGCGCAGGTGGCTGATGAAGCCATAGCCATCGGTGTTATCGCCGTGCAGCGCCCCGCAGTCCCCGACCGTCACGGTGTTGACCGCGCCGATCCGGCGCGCGGTCTCCGACAGCGTGTTCATGCGCGTGAGCGCGGCCTCCTTGTGCGGCGCGGTCAGGTTACACCCACGAAAGCCCAGGGCAGGCAGCGCGCCGAGCGCCGCAGCGAGTTCCTCCGGCCGGACCGCAAGCGGCAGGTAGGCGCCGTCGATCCCCTTCTCCTCGAGCCAGTAGCCATGGATGCGGGGCGAGCGCGAATGCGCCACCGGCCAGCCCATGACCCCGGCCAGCCGCGCCGCGCCGGTGAGGATCATGTCTCCACCAGCCCGTGCTCGCGGAGAAACACCAACAGCGGCAGCAGCGGCAGGCCCAGCACCGCGAACCAATCTCCCTCGATCTCCGCGAGAAGCTGCGCACCCAGGCCCTCGGCCTCGTAGCCGCCGACGCAGGCAAGGATTCCGTCGCCTGCGCGCTCCAGATAGCGCTCCAAAAAGACGTCGGAGAACGGGCGCATGGTCAACGCCGGACACGCCAGGTCGCCCCAAATCTCGGCCCCGTCGCGCACCACGGAGACCGCTGTCACCAGCGTGTGGCGGCGGCCGCGCAACCGCTGAAGCTGCCCCCTGGCGTCGGCTACATCCACTGGCTTGTCGAACCACTCATCGCCGCAGACCAGGAGCTGATCCGCGCCGATGACGAAAGCGCCCGGCACACCGGCGCTGACCCGGCGGGCCTTGAGGGCGGCGAGTGCCCGTGCGGTCTCGCGGCCTTCGGGGTCCTCGGCCCGCATGGCGTCCTTGACCGCGCCTTCGTCCACCCGCGCCGGCTGGACCGAGAAGGAGAGGCCCGCGGCCCGCAGCATCGCCGCCCGCACCGCCGCCTGAGACGCGAGCACCACATGCCGGTCGGCGGCCTCTCCGTGCGAGGCCGCGTCTGCCTCAACCGTTGCCATGAGTCCGCCTTCCTGTCCCGGCTCGTCCTCGCTGCAGCGCAGAATATACGCTTCCCGCGCCGCGCCAACCGCTCAGGGGGAGAGTGCGCGCCGGTCGTGCAGCTGGAGGATCGCGGCAGCGGTTTCCTCAATCGAGCGGTGGGTCACGTCGATCACCGGCCATCCCGCCTCCGCGTACAATCGCCGCGCCTGCCGTACCTCCTCCTCGACCTGGAGGGGATCCACGTAAGCGGTCTCGCCGATGTCACCGATCATGCGCATGCGGCTGCGGCGGATATCGATCAGCTGTTCCGGGTGACAGGTGAGGCCAACGACCAGCGCACCCTGCGGCGCCGCAAGCTCTGGCGGGAGCAGGCTACCCGGCACCACCGGCACGTTGGCTGCCTTGAGCCCGCGATTGGCGAGGTAGAAGCAGGTGGGGGTCTTCGAGGTCCGCGATACGCCGACGAGCACGATATCCGCTTCGCGCAGCGAGGTCGGCGAGTGCCCGTCGTCGTGGGCGAGTGCGTAATTCATCGCCTCGATGCGCTTGAGATAGGCTTCGTCTATGACATGCTGGCTGCCTGGCTGATTGCGGCTCTCGATGCCGAGAAAGCCGCTCAACGCCGTGATCGCCGTGTCGAGCAGTGGGATGCACGGAACTTCGATACGCCGGCACTCCTCGTGCAGGAGGGCTTGAAGCTGCGGGTCCACGAGCGTGAACATCACGACGCCGGGCTCCGCCTCGACCTGGGCGAGAACCCCTCGCAACTGGCTCTCCGTGCGCACCAACGACCACAGATGCTCGACGGCTTCCACGCCCTGAAACTGTGCCGCCGCAGCGCGCGCTATGGTGATGCAGGTCTCGCCAGTGGCATCCGAGACTAGATGTAGATGAAACCTTCGCATGATCCCGCCACGACCTTCTGCGCTGCACCCGCGCGGGCGCGAGTCCTCAGCGCCTTCATGTGGAAAACGCCTAGGCAACGCTGCCCAGCCCGTCGATCCTCAGCCTATCCCCAACTTATCCGATCATCCATGTCACAAGACTGTCATAGCGGGGATAACGCCCTTATGACCACCGCCGCCTGGTGATCTTCCACGGTATCCTCATTTTCCCATTACCCCTGAAGGACCCAATGGCGGTGGCTGTTCACGGCTTTCTCAGTTTGAGCCCGTCCGCAGCGCGAGCCAGGGAGCGATTCATTTGACCCGTGGGATGAACGCCGGAATCCCCTCGTCCGCTCCAACAACATCATCCACCCTTACTAAGACTCATTTAATGAAGATAGTCTGACGAAGCCGGGGACAAGAGCCGACTCGTAACCATGGATACGCACAACAAACCGCTTCTCTCGGCACTTCGTGGGGAAACGCAGCATCCGCCGCCGCTCTGGCTGATGCGCCAAGCTGGGCGCTACCTGCCTGAGTACCGGGCGTTGCGGGCGAAGGCGGGGTCCTTCCTCGATCTCTGCTACGACCCGGCGCTGGCGGCGGAGGCCACGCTTCAACCCGTTCGTCGCTTCCCCTTCGACGGGATCATCCTGTTCTCGGACATCTTGGTGGTGACCGAGGCGCTGGGCGTTAAGCTCTGGTTCGAGGAAGGCGAGGGGCCGCGGCTTGAGCCAGTCACGGAAGGCGGGTCTCTGCCCGTATTTGATGTGGAACATCAACGGCGCCAACTCGCCCCTGTCTACGAGGCGTTGGAGTGGATCGTGACGGAGGCGCCGGCTGGGGCGACGGTGCTGGGTTTCGCTGGGGCGCCGTGGACGCTCGCAACCTATATGGTCGGTGGCGGCCGGAGTCGGGATTTTGCCGCGGTCAAGGGTTGGGCCTATCGCGATCACGAGAGCTTCGGACGGTTGATTGAGACCGTGCGCGAGGCGGTGACGGCGCACCTGATCGCTCAGCTCGATGCTGGCGCCGATGCGGTGCAAGTCTTCGACAGCTGGGCCGGTGCATTGCCCGAGAACGAGTTCGCGCGCTGGAGCATCGAGCCCATAAAGCGGATCGTGACGGAGGTGAAAGCTGCGCATCCGGCAGCCCCAATCATTGGCTACCCGCGAGGGGCAGGCGTGGCCTGTGAGCGCTTCGCTTCCGAGACCGGCGTGAACGCAATCTCCATCGACAGCACCGTGCCTCCGGCTTGGGCCGCGGCGCGCTTGCAGCCGATTTGCACCGTGCAAGGCAATCTCGATCCCGTGGCGCTGCTGGCGGGCGGTGATGCGCTAGGGCAGGCGGTCAGCCGTATTCTGGAGGCGCTTGGGAACGGCCCCTTTGTGTTCAATCTTGGCGAAGGCGTGTTGCCCCAAACCCCACCCGAGCACGTCGCCCAACTCTGCGAGCTCGTGCACGCGTGGCCTAAGGGTGCTGGGCGATGAGCCGTGTCGCGGTGGTTCTCATGAACCTCGGCGGCCCCGATTCGCTCGATGCCGTCGAGCCGTTCCTGCGTAATCTGTTCCGCGACCCGGCGATCATCCGCGCGCCGGGGCCGGTGCGTCGGCTGCTGGCGCACCTGATCGCGAAGTGCCGGGGGCCGGAAGCACGGGAGATTTACCGCTCGATCGGCGGACATTCGCCGTTGCTTGAGGAAACCGAGGCGCAGGCGGCAGCGTTGCAGGCTGCTCTCGGCGATCTCGGCGAGGTCGAGGTGGTTATCGCGATGCGTTACTGGCATCCAATGAGCGAAGCGGCGGCACGGCAGGTGGCCGCCTTCCGGCCGGACCGGGTCGTGCTGCTGCCGCTCTACCCGCAGTTCTCGACTACCACCGTGGCCTCGTCGCTGGCAGCTTGGCGCTCGGCGGCCAGGGCCGCCGGCATCGCCGTGCCGGCGCAAGCCGTCTGCTGCTACCCGCGGGCGGACGGGCTGATAGCGGCCCATGCGGCGTTGATCGAGCCCTTGCTGGCGGCGGCAGACGAGGCGGGCAGGCCGCGCGTGCTCTTCTCGGCCCACGGGCTGCCCAAGCGCGTGGTCGCGCGCGGCGATCCCTACCAGTGGCAGGTGGAGGAAACCGCGCGGAGCATCGTTGCCTGCCTCGGCCGCGACAACCTGGATTGGACGGTCTGCTACCAGAGCAAGGTTGGGCCCCTCGCCTGGCTGGAGCCGTCGACCGTCGACGAACTGGACCGTGCCGGCCGCGACCGCGTGCCCGTGGTCGTCGTGCCCATCGCCTTCGTCTCCGAGCACAGCGAGATCCTGGTGGAGCTCGACATCACGTATCGCGCGCACGCCGAGCGGGCCGGCGTCCCTGCCTATCACCGGGTGCCGGCCCTCGGCACGCATCCGGCCTTTATCGAGGCACTTGCCGGGCTGGTCCGCCGCGCCCTGGATGGTGAGACCCACCTGGACTCCGGCGAAGGCGGGCGGCTCTGCCCAGCCGCCCATCGCGGTTGTCCCTTGATGGCCGGCTGATGGCCGACGACCTCTACACCTGGCTGCGCGCGCTGCACGTGATCGCGGTGATCGCCTGGATGGCGGGGATGCTCTATCTGCCCCGGCTCTACGTCTATCATGCCGATGCCGAGCTGGGCTCCGAACTCTCGGAGACGCTCAAGGTCATGGAGCGGCGCCTGCTCCGCATCATCATCAACCCGGCCATGGTGGCTACCTTAGGCTTCGGCGGCGCCTTGTTGGCGCAGCCCGGCGTGGTCGACTGGTCGGGCGATATCTGGATCTACGTCAAGCTCGCCCTGGTGGCGCTGCTTGCGGCCTTCCATGGGCTGCTTGCGCGCTGGCGCCGGGACTTCGCCGCCGACCGCAACCGCCGCAGCGTCCGCTTCTACCGTAGGGTAAACGAGGTGCCGACGCTGGCCATGATCGCTATTGTCATCATGGTCATCGTCAGGCCGTTCTGAGGCGGGTCGGGAGCGTGAGGCGTGACTGAGCGAGCCGGGGTCCTCTCCAGCACGGCGATCGCAGCGTTGATCGAAAGCGGCGGCGTCGCCGCGGACGAGCCCATCGGCGCGGCCCAGATCCAGCCGGCGAGCCTCGATCTCAGGCTCGGGCCCATCGCCTACCGGGTGCGCGCGAGCTTCCTGCCGGGCCGCGAGAGCGTAAGCGCCAAGATCGCGCGCCTCGGCATGCACGAGATCGACCTCACGCCCGGCGCTGTGCTGGAGCGCGGCTGCGTCTACATCGTGCCGCTGATGGAACGCCTTTCGCTCGGGCCCGATGTCGCTGCCCATGCTAACCCCAAGAGCTCCACCGGACGGCTCGACATCTTCACGCGGCTGATCGCCGACGAGGCGCACGAGTTCGACCGAGTGCAGGCCGGCTACCGGGGCCCACTCTATGCCGAGGTCTCGCCCCGCACCTTCAGCATCGTGGTCCGCGCCGGCAGCCGGCTCAACCAGATCCGCTTCAAGCGGGGCGACCCTGGCTATTCCGAAGGCGCTCTGGAGCGCTTGCACGCCGAGCGCCGGCTGGTCGAGGGCGAGGTCGCGCGCGGCGGCTTCGCAGGCGGCCTGCCGCTCTCCGTCGATCTCGCCGGCACGGGCGCCGGACTGGTCGGCTGGAAGGCGAATCGCCATACCGACCTGATCGACATCGACGTCGTCGGCCGCTACGAGCCTGCCGATTTCTGGGAGCGGATCGCGCGGCCCTCCGGTGGCGGCGTGATCCTGAACCCGGACGACTTCTATATCCTGGCTTCGAAGGAATCCGTACGCATCCCGCCGGACCATGCCGCCGAGATGGTGGCCTACGACACCTTGGTCGGCGAGTTCCGCGCCCATTACGCGGGCTTCTTCGACCCCGGGTTCGGGCATGACGAAGCCGGCGGCGGCGGCACCCGCGCGGTGCTGGAGGTGCGCTCCCACGACGTGCCCTTCGTGATCGAGGACGGCCAGACCATCGGCCGCCTCCTGTTCGAGCCGCTGACCGAACGCCCCGCCGAGCTCTACGGTCACGGCATCGGCTCCTCCTACCAACGCCAAGGGCTCGCGCTCGCCAAGCAGTTCAAGCGGCCCTCTTCTGATGACGACGGGGCGCCATGAGCACTTGGAATACCGACATGGAATCTCCGTTTGACACGGCGGAACGCCAGCCGATAGGCTAAGGTTCGCGTCCGCCGCAGCGGGCGGGCTTCCTGCCCGTCTTCGGCGCATTCTCTCGGAAAAATAAGCCGCACGCCGTTCTCACTAGGTTTGCGCCCTCAGCGTGCCGCCGGCCGGCGGTGCGCCCCCCGCCCCACAACGGCAGCTCCCGTCATGCACCTGCAAGAGCTCAAGACCCAGACCCCGACTCAGCTGATCGACTACGCCGAAGAGCTCGAGATCGAGAACGCGAACTCGATGCGCCGGCAGGACCTGATGTTCGCGATCCTCCGGCAGCTCGCCGAGAACGATCAGGCGATCTTCGGCTCGGGCGTACTTGAGACCTTGCAGGACGGCTTCGGCTTCCTGCGTTCGCCGGAGTCCAATTACCTGCCGGGTCCGGACGACATCTACGTGAGCCCGAGCCAGATCCGCCGCTTCGGTCTCCGCACCGGCGATACCTTGGAGGGGCAGATCAGGGCGCCCCGCGACGGCGAGCGCTACTTCGCCCTGCTCAAGCTCAACAACATCAACTTCGACCCGCCGGAGAACCTCCGCCACAAGGTCAACTTCGACAACCTGACGCCGCTCTATCCCGAGCAGCGCTTCAGCATGGAGATCGCCGACCCCAAGAAGAAGGACACCACCAGCCGTATCCTCGATATCGTGGCCCCGCTCGGCAAAGGGCAGCGGGCGCTGATCGTCGCGCCGCCGCGCACGGGCAAGACCATGATGCTGCAGAACATCGCGCACTCGATCGAGGAGAACCACCCAGAGGCCTACCTCATCGTGCTGCTGGTGGACGAGCGGCCCGAGGAGGTCACCGACATGGACCGCTCGGTGAAGGGCGAGGTGGTGAGCTCCACCTTCGACGAGCCGGCGTCGCGCCACGTGCAGGTGGCGGAGATGGTCATCGAGAAGGCCAAGCGTTTGGTGGAGCATAAGCGGGACGTGGTGATCCTGCTGGATTCCATCACCCGTCTCGCCCGCGCCTACAACACCGTGGTGCCGTCCTCGGGCAAGGTGCTGACCGGCGGCGTGGACGCCAACGCGCTGCAGCGGCCCAAGCGCTTCTTTGGCGCGGCGCGCAACATCGAGCACGGCGGCTCGCTCACCATCATCGCGACCGCGCTGATCGACACGGGCTCGCGCATGGACGAGGTGATCTTCGAGGAGTTCAAGGGGACCGGCAACTCCGAGATCATTCTGGACCGCAAGCTCGCCGACAAGCGCACCTGGCCCAGCATGGACATCGCCCGCTCCGGCACCCGCAAGGAAGAGCTGCTGGTGGACCGCGCGACGCTCGCCAAGATGTGGGTGCTGCGCCGCATCCTCTCGCCCATGGGCACGGTGGATGCCATGGAGTTCCTGGTCGACAAGCTTAAGACGACCAAGAGCAACGAGGAATTCTTCGCCTCGATGAATACGTAGCGCAAGCCCGCGGGGTCTTGCGCTCGACATATGGAGTCACGCAAGCCCGCGCCGCGCACTCCAGTCCAACTACTCCCGCCGTCATGCGCGGACTTGATCCGCGCATCCATACGCGCTGGCGCCGCCATTCGTCGGGCACACACGTGGAGGGTCGGAAGCAGCCCCGTCACGACAGCGCGGAAGCACGAGTGGGCCAAGAGCGCATCCCGGGACGAATCTAGGACTCCAGACAGCAGACCTGATGCGGGATTCGCCGGGATTAAATGGGATTAACTGGGATAAGCGGGATTCCTCGGGACAGGGGCGCGCTCGTGGAATAGAGGCACGCATGCTCGCCCGCTTTGCCTGACCCAAGGTGTTCGTTGCGCCGCCGCATGGCGGCATACTGACGCCGGAGCCTGGTGCTGTGCACCGCACCTTGGTCCGGGGCAATAACCCAAGTTTGCAGCTATGCGCGGCGAGTGCAGAATCGCCGCGCCGCAAGGGATCGGCACCGAAAGCCGAAAGACAGCGTGGCATGAGAATTAAAGGAGGGGCAGCAGGCCCGCAAGCCAGGCCGATCCAACGAGCAATACTTAGCTAGATAATAATTATTGTGGATATGCACCTAGCCCGTTGATTTAGATAGGAATTAGTTGTGCCACCTCTAGACGGCCTTAAGGGGCGGTCGGGGCGTAGGGGCCGCACGCAGGCGGGCGATGAGCCCGTCGAGCTGCTCGGGCTCCTTGTAGGCGATCGTCACGCGGCCGCCGGCGCCGCGCTTGGCGGGGGCGATGGTGACTCTGAGGCCGAGCGCGCGGCTGAGGTCGGTCTGCAGCGCGCGGACGTTGGGGTCATCCGTGCGGGACTTCGGCTCGCGGGTACGGCTCTCCCCGGCGCGGCGCACCAGCGCCTCGGTCTGGCGCACGGTGAGCCCCAGCCGCACTACCGTGTCCGACAGCGCCGCCGGGTCGGCGGCCGCCAGCAGCGCCCGCCCGTGGCCGGCACTCAACGTGCCGTCGCCGACCAGCGCCTTCACCGTCTCGGGCAGGTCGAGCAGGCGCACGGTGTTGGCCACGTGACTGCGGGACTTGCCGAGCGCGGTCGCCACGTCCTCCTGGCGGTGGTCGAACTCGCGGATCAGGCGGCGGTAGGCCGTGGCTTCCTCCAGCGGATTGAGGTCGCTGCGCTGCAGGTTCTCGACCAGGGCGATCTCGATGCTCTCGGGATCGCTCAGCTGGCGCACCACCGCGGGCAGCTCGTGTAGCCCCGCCCGTTGCGCCGCCCGCCAGCGCCGCTCGCCTGCGACGATCTGGTAAGGAGCGCCGTATTCGTCGCCGCCGGGGCCGGGCCGCACCACCAGGGGCTGAACCACCCCCTTCTCGCGGATCGAGGCGGCCAGGCTCTCAATCTCCGCTTCATCGAAGCGCTGGCGAGGTTGGTTGGGGTGGGGCGCAAGGTGCTCGATGGGGATGGAGAGCAACGCGCCCTCCCGCGCGCCGCGCGCGCCCTCCTCCATGGTTTCGCCGAGGAGGGCGGCAAGGCCCTTGCCGAGGCCGCGCTGGCGCGGCTGGCCGCTCGCATCGGTTGTCATGCTGCGCTCTCCTTCTGAATTCGCTCGCGCCGCAGCAGCTCGCCGGCCAGGTGCGCGTAGGCCTGGGCGCCGGGGCAGCGGAAATCGTGGAGCAAAACGGGAACGCCGTAGGACGGCGCCTCGGAGACCCGCACGTTGCGCGGGATGATGGTCTCGTACACCGCGTCGCCCAGATGGGCGCGCACGTCGTCCCGCACTTGCGCGGAGAGATTGTTCCGCTTGTCGTACATGGTGAGCACGATGCCTTGCACGTGGAGCGCCGGGTTGAAGGCGGTGCGCACGCGCTCCACGATGCTGAGCACCTGGCTCAACCCTTCCAACGCTAGGAACTCGCACTGCAGCGGCACCAGCACGGAGTCCGCGGCGACCAGGGCATTAACAGTTAGCATGCCAAGAGATGGTGGGCAGTCGATCAGCACGTGTGATAGCGCTCGCTCGCGGTCGAGGGCCGGCGTCAACGCTTCCCTCAGGCAGTGCTGCGGGCGGGGGCTCTGGGACAGTTCTATCTCGGCACCGGCGAGGTCGCGGGTCGCCGGCACGACGGTAAGCCCCGGCACCGTGGTCTGCCGCCGGGCCGCGGCGAGAGGCGCGCCCTGGAGCAGCCCGTAGGAACCGGGCGCGCGCTCCGCTGGCAGGATGCCGAGTCCAGTGCTGGCGTTCCCCTGCGGATCGAGATCGAGCAGCAGCACCGGCCGTTCCGCCGCCGCGAGTGCGGTGCCCAGGTTGATGGCGGTGGTGGTCTTGCCGACACCGCCCTTCTGGTTCGCGACTGCGATGATCCGGGGCCGCCCCGCCGGCACCGGCGTGGGCTGAGCGCCGGTTTCAAGAACGGCGGCGCCGTTCGACATCGCTGATCCTCAGTATCCGCGCCTCGGCCGCCGTCCGACTGGGGACGATGTCGACCCCGAATTCCCACCGGCGACGGGCGTCCTCCAGCTCGCTCCGGTAGCGGCGTCCTTTCGGAAATATACAATATGTACGGGAGTCCAGCACGGGGAAAACAAGACCTAGCAAATCCGCCAACGGCGCGCAGGCGCGGGCGACGATGGTGCCGGCGGGCGCAAGCGCGGCTTGGGTGTCCGGCGCCTCGAACCGGCCTTCGATCACCGAGACCTGGGTGCCGGTGGCGTCGGCCACCTCGCGCAGGAAGGCACAGCGCTTGCCATTGGCCTCCACCAGGGAGACTCGGCGGTTTGCGTCCAGGATCGCCAGCACCATACCGGGAAAGCCGGCGCCGCTGCCGACGTCCACCGTGTGGCCAACCACGTCGTCGGCGAGCAGGGGGGCCAGCTGTGCCGAATCCAGAAAATGCCGGGTCCAGAGCGCGGGCAACGACGCCGTCGAGACCAGATTGGTGCGCCGCTGCCGTTGCCGAAGGAGGGTCTCGTAGATCTTGAGCCGCTCGCGTGTTTCACGTGAAACATCGCGCCGGAAGGCCTCACCCGGCTCCATCCGGTCTAGCCGCGCCCGGCCTCCGCCGCGCACTTTCGGGGGTCTACCTTGCGGACATGCGCCAGCAGCGCAGTGAGCGCCGCCGGCGTCACTCCCGGCACCCGCCCCGCCGCGCCGAGGGTCGCCGGCCGCGCAGCGGCAAGCCGCTGGCGCATCTCGTGGGAGAGACCGCCGACCAGGTCGAAGCGGAGGTCGCCCGGCAGCCTGAGCGCCTCGTCCCGGCGGAAGGCCGCGATATCCGCCTCCTGCCGCTCCACATAGCCCCGGTAATGGGCATCATTCTCTAACGCCTGGACAATCTCCGGCTCCAGCGCCGAGAGCGCCGGCCAGAGCACCTTCAGCTCCCCCAGGGACACGTCGGGATAGCCGATCAGCTCGCGGGCGGTACGCCTCCGCCCGTCCCGATTCGCCGCGATGCCGTGCCGGCGTAGTGCATCAGGTGTGGCGTCAAACGAATCCAGCACGTCCTCGGCTCGGCTGAGCGCCGCGCTCTTGGCGGCGAAGCGGTGCGCCCGCTCCCCGCCCACGCAGCCCGCCCCGATGCCGCGCGCCGTGAGGCGGCGGTCCGCATTGTCCGGCCGGAGCCGGAGCCGGTATTCGGCGCGCGACGAGAACATGCGGTAGGGCTCGCTCACCCCCTGCGTCACCAGGTCGTCGATCAGCACGCCGATGTAGCCCTCGGCCCGGTCCAGCGTGAACGGCGCGCCGCCTGCCGCCGCCCGCGCGGCGTTGATGCCGGCGATGACGCCCTGGGCGGCGGCCTCCTCGTAGCCGGTGGTGCCGTTGATCTGGCCGGCGAGGTAGAGGCCCCCGATATGCGCGGTCTCCAGCGTGGGGCTCAGCTCGCGCGGGTCCACGTGGTCGTACTCGATGGCGTAGCCCGGCCTCAGGATTTTCGCCCGCTCCAGCCCCGGAATGGTCGCCACCAGCGCCCGCTGCACGTTCTCAGGCAACGCCGTCGAGATTCCGTTGGGATAGACCGTGTGGTCGTCAAGCCCCTCCGGCTCAAGGAAAATCTGATGCGAGGCGCGCTCTGCGAAGCGCACCACCTTGTCCTCGATGGAGGGGCAGTAACGGGGCCCGCGGCTCGCGATCGCGCCCGAGTACATCGGCGAACGCGCAAGGTTGCGGCGGATGAGGTCGTGGCCCTCGGGTCCGGTGGCGGTGATGTGACAGCGCACCTGCGTCCGCGTGACCGCGTCGGTGAGGAACGAGAAGGGCTCGGGCGGCTCGTCGCCCTCCTGCGCTTCCAGCCCGGCCCAGTCGATGGTGCGGCCGTCGAGCCTTGGCGGGGTGCCGGTCTTCAGCCGGCCGAGGCGGAAACCCAGCCGCTCCAAGGTAAGCGCCAGGCCCGTTGCCGGCGCATCGCCCACACGCCCCGCCGGGATCTGCCGCTCGCCGATATGGATAAGCCCGCGCAGGAAGGTGCCGGTGGTCAGCACCACCTGCGGTGCCGGGATGAGTTCGCCGTTCCCCAGCACCACGCCACGCACGCGGGGCCGCGCCTGCGCGGTCTCATCGAGCGCCAGGTCCTCGACCGTACCCTCCCGGATCGTGAGATTGGGCTGGGAGTCAAGCGCCGCCTGCATGGCCGCCCGGTAGAGCGCGCGATCCTGCTGTGCCCGGGGCCCCCTCACCGCCGGGCCCTTGCTGCGGTTGAGCACGCGGAACTGGATTCCCGCCTCGTCGGCGACCCGGCCCATGAGCCCGTCGAGCGCGTCCACCTCGCGCACCAGCGTACCCTTGGCGAGCCCGCCGATCGCCGGGTTGCACGACATCGCGCCGATGGTCTCGCGCTTCTGGGTGATGAGGAGCGTCGCGGCACCCACGCGCGCGGCCGCCGCTGCGGCCTCGCACCCGGCGTGGCCGCCCCCGATCACGATGACATCGAAGCGCTCGCGGCCCATGGCCGCCCTCCCAGCCGCCAGGTCTGCGGCTCGGCTCGTTGGGAACGGCGCCCCCTATAGGACACACGCGTGCGCCCGTAAAGCGCCAAGCGCTCTACTTGCCGATGCAGAAGTCCCGGAACACGAGATCGAGCACGGCCTCCACGTCCACCCGGCCGGTGATACGGCCGAGAGCATTTGCTGCCAGCCGGAGCTCTTCCGCCAGTCGCTCGTCGGCCGGGCCGGCGATGGCGCGGGCCAGCGCGTCGCGGCATTCGATGACCGCATGCCGGTGCCGGGCGCGGGTCAGCGCTGGCGCGCCGCCCGGCGGGTAGCGCCGCGCGATCTCCTTGGCCAGCGTCTCCAGCAGGGTCTCGATCCCGGCGCCGGTGCGGCACGAGACCCCGAGCGCCGCGTGGCCCGCGACGCCGGCGGGGGCGGGGTCCGCGAGAAGGTCGGTCTTGTTCAGCACCGGCAGCGCGTCATCGCCCAGCAGGGCGAAGCTCTGCGCGTCCGTCTCGGGCCAGAGCGCGCCGTCGAACACCACCAGGGCGAGGTCGGCGCTCGCCGCCCGCGCGAGTGCACGGCGCACGCCTTCGCTCTCGATCTCGTCCCGGCTCTCGCGCAGGCCCGCGGTATCGGCGAGCGTGACAGGCCAGCCTGCAAGGTCGAGGCGGACCTCGACGACGTCGCGGGTGGTGCCGGCGCGGGTCGAGACGATGGCCGCATCCCTCCCGGCTAACCGATTGAGAAGGCTGGACTTTCCAGCATTCGGCGCGCCCACGATGGCGATGCAGAACCCTTCTCGCAGGCGCTCGCCCCGCCGCGAATCGTCGAGGTGGGCCGCGATCTCGGTTTCTAGCGCTACGAGGCCGGGCGCAGCGGTGGCCATAGGATCGTCGCCTAGCTCTTGGTCCGAGAAATCGATGGCGGCCTCGACGTTGGCCCGGAGCGTCATGAGCCGATCGCGCCAGCCGTCGTAGAGGCGATGCAGCCCGCCTTCCATCTGGGCGAGCGCTTGCCGGCGCTGGCCTTCCGTCTCGGCCGCGACCAGGTCGGCGATACCCTCGGCCTGCGTGAGGTCAAGGCGGCCCGCCTCGAAGGCACGCCGGGTGAACTCTCCGGGCTCGGCCGGGCGCAGGCCGGGGAGCACCGCGAGCGCCTCGCAGAGCGCGGCGATCACGGCGGGGCCGCCATGCACGTGAAACTCCGCCATGTCCTCGCCGGTGGCGCTGGCGGGTGCGGGGAACCAGAGGGCCAGTCCCTGGTCGATCGGCTCCCCCGTCTTCAGCTCGCGGAAACGCCGGAGCGCGGCCCGGCGTGGTTCGGGCAGCGGTTCGCCGCCGATGCGCGTCAGCGCCTCCGCCGCAGCGGGGCCCGAGACGCGAACCACCGCAATGGCGGCGCGCCCACCGCCGGAAGACAGGGCGAAGATGGTGTCGCCGTTCATGGTCTATAGAGGAGGTGCCGCATCGGAGCCTGCGGCAGGCCCGCGCCGGGTCAGGATGCGGCGTTTGCCGCCGCTTGGCTGAGTTCCCCGCCGCCGTCGGCCTCGTCGGGAAACGGCTGGTCGGGCATTAGCATCAGCCGCTCGACCCGGCCGCCGCCCACAAGGTGGGTCTCGATGATCTCGTCCACGTCCGCGACGGTCTTGACCGCGTACCAGACGCCTTCGGGATAGATCACCATGGTCGGGCCGAACTCGCAGCGATCCAGGCATTGGCTCGCGTTGATGCGCACGTCGGAGAGGCCGCGTTGCTTGGCTCTGGCTTTCATGTGGGCACGGAGCTTGACCGAGTCCTTCGCGCTGCAGCAGCCGCGCGGATGGTCGGGCGCGCGCGTGTTGACGCAGCAGAAGACGTGGCGCCGGTAATAGAGCGGCGGGTCCGCCCGGCTCATCCCGCGCCGCCTCCGCTGCTGCCTTTGGGCGCCCCGCCGCCGGCCTGGCCGAACCCTTCCCAGAAGGCCTTCTGCATGGCCTCGAAGCCTTGCAGCCCGCCGGGAAGCCAGGATTTCAATATCGCTTCGGGGTCGATCTGGCCGATCGCCTCCGCCATACGCGCCTCAAGGCCCTTGGCCATGGCCTCGTGGGCCGCCGTCAAGTCCGGCATTCCGCACAAGGCGCGAGCCTCCTCCGGCGTGCAATCGATCTCGATCTTGACCTTCATGGCGACCTCGCTGGCGGCACCGCGCGCACCGGCGCGGCGGGCGCGACCTTACCCCGCTGCCCCGCCCGTGAACAGGTTTCGTCTTCTCGGCGCGTGCTCGCCGCGCTGGCGGCTCCGGCGCGGGCGCCCTATGCTCGAATCCGAGGCCGTTCCGCTGGCGCGCGCGGCCCGAACCAGACGGGAAGGGCCATGAGCGAGAACCTGTTGGGCGCGGAGACCAGCCCCTACCTCTTGCAGCACCAGGACAACCCGGTGCATTGGCGCCCCTGGGGCCCCGAGGCGCTGGCGGAAGCCAAGGCCAACGACAAGCCTATCCTGCTCTCGGTCGGCTATTCCGCCTGCCACTGGTGTCACGTCATGGCCCACGAGAGCTTCGAGGACGAAGAGACGGCGCGGCTGATGAACCGCCTCTTCGTCAACATCAAGGTCGACCGCGAGGAACGCCCCGACCTCGACACCATCTACCAGCGCGCGCTCGCGCTCATGGGCCAGCAGGGGGGCTGGCCGCTCACCATGTTCCTAACGCCCGATGCCGAGCCCTTCTGGGGTGGCACCTACTTCCCGCTCGAGCCCCGCTTCGGCCGCCCCGGCTTCAAGGACGTGCTGACCCTGATCGAGCAGACCTACCGGAACGACCGTGAGAAGGTGGACAAAAACAGAACAACGCTGGTCGAAGCGCTGCAGGGTCTCGCTCGCAGCAAGCCCGGCGATGCCGTAACAGAGGAACACACAGAGAATATGGCGCGGAGCTTGCTGCGCGAGGTCGATGGCCGCCACGGCGGCATCGGCGGCGCGCCTAAGTTCCCGCAATGTTCCATGCTGGAGCTGCTCTGGCGCAGCTACCTGCGCACCGGGTCGCAGCTGATGAAGACTGCGGTGGTGCTGAGCATGGAGCGCATGTGCCAGGGCGGTATCTACGACCATCTGGGCGGCGGCTTCGCCCGCTACTCCACCGACGAGCGCTGGCTTGCGCCCCATTTCGAGAAGATGCTCTACGACAACGCTCAGCTTCTCGACCTGCTCAGCCATGTCTGGCAGGAGACCCGAGAGCCGCTTTTCGCCGCCCGCGCGGCAGAGACTGTGGCCTGGGTCCTGCGTGAGATGCGCACGGGCGAGGGCGCGTTCGCGAGCGCGCTCGACGCCGATTCCGAGGGCGAGGAGGGCAAGTTCTACGTCTGGAACGAGGCCGAGATCGACAAACTCCTCGGCGCAGACGCGGCCTACTTCAAAGCTGTCTACGACGTCACCCCAGACGGCAATTGGGAAGGCAAGACGATCCTCAACCGCCTCCTGCCGCCCGGCACCGACGAGACGCCGGACGAAGTTCGCCTCGCGGAGATGCGCACGATCCTGATGGAACGCCGCGCAGGCCGCGAGCGCCCCGGCTGGGACGACAAGGTGCTCGCCGACTGGAACGGCCTGATGATCGCGGCGCTTGCCAACGCCGCCATGGTCTTCGACGCGCCCGCTTGGCTCGATGCGGCCCGCGAGGCTTTCGACTATGTCGCAGGCCCCATGGCGGCAGGCGATCGGCTGCGCCACGCCGCTCGACACGGCCGCTCAAAGGACGTCGAGTTCCTCGACGACTACGCCGAGATGGCGCGGGCGGCACTGTTGCTGGCCGAGGCGACGGGCGAGGCTTCTTACGTCGAGAAGGCACGGGGCTGGGTCGCGGTGCTCGATGCGCACTACTGGGACGCGGCCGAGGGCGGCTACTTCTACGCGCCGGACGATGCCGAGGCGAACATCAGCCGCACCAAGACCGCCCACGACGCGGCGACGCCCGCTGGCAACGGCACCATGGTGGGCGTGCTCGCGCGCCTCCACCATCTCACCGGCGAGACAGCCTATCGCGACCGCGCCGAGGCGCTGGTCAAGGCGTTCTCCGGCGAGCTTGAGCGCAACTTCTCGCCGCTCTCGACCCTCGCCAACAACAGCGAGGTGCTTCACCGCGCGGTGCAGGTGGTGGTGTGCGGAATGCGAGCGGAGGAGGGGACCCGGGCCCTCGTCGATGCCGTCTACGCAACGAGTCTGCCCAACCGGATGCTGACTCAGCTTGCGCCGAAAGAGGCACTGCCGCTCGGCCATCCCGCCTTCGGTAAGGGCCAGCACGATGGGCAGCCTACTGCCTACGTTTGCGTGGGCCCGGTCTGCTCGCTGCCGGTGACCGAGCCCGACTCGCTGCGGGCAGCCCTCGACCACGCCCGCGCACCGGCCGAGGGCTGAGGCGGATGACAGCCGCCCGCTGCACCATCGAGAGCCCGGTCGGCCCGCTCACGATCACGGCCGAGGATGATGCGATCACCGCCGTCGATTTCGGCGCCGGCGGCGGCCCAAGCCCGAACGGCGGCGTGCTTGCCGAGGCCGCGCGTCAGCTCACTGAGTATTTCGCCGGCGACCTGCGGGGCTTCACGCTGCCGGTCGCACCGGAGGGCACGCCCTTCCGACGCCGGGTCTGGGCGGCGATGCAGGCGATCCCCTACGGCCAGACCCGGAGCTACGGCGACCTCGCCCGTGATCTCGACAGCGCGCCCCGCGCGGTTGGCGGCGCCTGCGGGGCCAATCCAATTCCCCTCATCATCCCCTGCCATCGGGTGGTGGGCTCGGGCGGCACGATCGGTGGGTTCTCCGGCGGTGCGGGCTGTGATACCAAGCGCCAGCTTCTCGCATTAGAAGGCGCGCTGCCGCCGCAGCTTCTGGTCTAGGCCGAGCGCGGCCGGGCGGGCGCCCCCGACAGGAAAGGGAGACACATGGTCAAGGCTGTGCGGATGCACGAGGCCGGCGGACCCGAGGTGCTGCATTACGAGGACGTGGCGCTGCCCGATCCCGGCCCCGGCGAAGCGCTGGTGCGCCATGAGGCGATCGGCCTTAACTACATTGACGTCTATCATCGCACCGGCCTCTACCCGGTGCCCTCGCTGCCCTGGACCATCGGCATGGAAGGCGCCGGCGTGGTCGAGGCCGTGGGCGACGGCGTCACCGATGTCTCGGCCGGCACGCGTGTCGCCTACGCCAGCCCGCCGCCGCCAGGCGGCTATTCTGAGGCCCGCGTGATGCCGGCGGGATCGCTGGTGGAGCTACCGGCCGACATCAGCTCCGAGCAGGGCGCAGCGATGATGCTGCAGGGCATGACCGTCGAATACCTGATCCGCCGCACCTACCCGGTGAAGGCGGGCGAGACCGTGCTGGTGCACGCCGCCGCCGGCGGTGTCGGCCTGATCCAGTGCCAGTGGCTCAAGCACCTGGGCGTGACGGTGATCGGCACCGTGGGCTCCGAGGAGAAGGCCGAGCTCGCCCGCGCTCACGGCTGCCACCACCCGGTCCTCTACCGGAGTGAGGATTTCGCCGCGCGCGTCATGGAGATCACCGACGGCCAGGGCGTGCCCGTGGTCTACGATTCCATCGGCGCCGACACGCTCGAAGGCTCGCTCAATAGCCTCGCGCGGCTCGGCACGCTCGCGAGTTTTGGTAACGCCTCCGGTCCGATCACCGACTTCAACCTGGCCCGGCTCGCGCCCAAGAGCGCCTACATCACGCGGCCCACCCTCTTCGGCTACAACGCGACACGGCCGGAGCTCGAGGCGTCCGCCGGTGCGCTCTTCGACGTGGTGCGCTCGGGCGCGGTCAAGATCGAGATCCATCAGACCTATCCGCTCGCGGATGCCGCCCAGGCGCATCGCGACCTGGAGGGGCGCAAGACCACGGGCTCGACCATCCTCACCCCCTGACCGCCGGCGGGGCGGCGTGTTGCAGCGGCCGGTGAACGCACCTGCCGGCCGGGTGGAGGCCCATGGGGTCTTCCGCGATCCCGCCTTCATGGCCAATCGGGAAGCGCCGGTGCACCGGTGGGTTCCCTGGATCGCGGGCTTTTCGCGGCAGTTCGTGCAGGACGCGCTGGCCCGCCACTTGCCAGGGCCGGGTGTCGTTCTGGACCCCTTCGCGGGTGTCGGCACGACGCTGGTGGAGGCCGATCTTGCCGGCCATGCCGCCATTGGATTCGAGATCAATCCCTATGCTGCCTTCGCCGCGCGGGCGAAGCTCGCGGCCCATCGGCTGGAACCCGCACGGCTCAGGGCCGCCGCCGCGGATTTCGTCACGTTCATGGATGAAGGCGCGCATACGGGCCGCGCGCCGCAGGCATCGCCTCCCGCGGCGTTTCGCACGCGGGCGCCGTTCTACAGCCCGGCGGTCGAGCGCAAGGTGTTGCTGGCGTTCGATTTCATGGAGACGCTGGAGGCGCCCATTGCAGCGCTCTTCCGCCTCGCCTTCGCGGCGACCATGGTGGGTTACTCCAACTACTCATACGAGCCGAGCCTGGGGCGCAAGGCGTCGGTCGGTCGGCCCGAGGTCGAGGACGACGACGTGGCCGGCGCCATCGCGACGAAGCTCCGCCAGATGGCCGAGGATGCCGCGTGGTATCGACGCGAACGCGTGAATCCCGAGCGTGACGACGGGCGCGTGCTCGAAGAGTCATTCTTCGACGGCCGCGCTGCCCTGGAAGCGGGAAGTGTGGACCTGCTCGTCACGTCGCCGCCCTACCTCAACAACTACCACTACAACCGCAATACCCGTCCGCACTTGTATTGGCTCGGGCTTTGTTCTGCGCCAAGCGACTTGAAGCGGCTGGAGACGCTCAACTTTGGCACCTACTGGCAGAATGCCCGCGATGAGGAGCGCATCGACCTCGATCCCTCCATTGCTGACGAGGCAATTCGAGAAGCCGTTGACGAACTGCGGATGCGCAACCCTGAGAAGGGCGTCTACGGCGGCAACGGCTGGGCCAACTATGCGGCGCGCTACTTCAACGACTGCGCCCGCTTCATCGACGGCGTGGCGTGGTGCCTGCGGCCGGGCGCAACGGCACTGGTGGTGATCGGCAACTCGATTCTGCAAGGGGCGCCGATCCCGACCGACCGCTTCCTCGCTGCGATCGCGACATCGCGCGGCTTCAATGTCGCGGGTATTCACGTTCCACGGAAGGCGCGGGTCGGCAGCAGCATCGTCGACTCCAGCGTCCGCGCCGGCAAGGCGAACGGTGGCACTCTTTACGAATCCGTCGTGGAGCTGCGCCGGCTCTGAATCCCCGCGTCGCTTGACAAGGGGGTGGCCGCAAGCGGCATAAGGGCGCCATGAGCGAACCCGCCGCCAGCGACCGCCGCTACCGCACCCGCGGCGGTATCACCATCCACCGCAGCGACCGCGAGACGGCGGTCGGCCCTGCGGCCGCGGCCTTGGTCGAGCGTCTGGACCGCTTTCCCGGCGTCTTCATGTCGTCCTGCTTCGAGTTTCCCGGCCGCTACACGCGCTGGGACCTGGGCTTCGCCGCCCCGCCGCTCGCCATCACTTGCCGCCGGCGCGACTTCGAGGTCGTAGCGCTGGAGCCGAGGGGCCAGGTCCTGCTGGAGCCAATCCGCGCCGCCATCGAGCCGCTCCCTGCGGTCGTCTCGCTGGACGCGGACGGCGAGCGCCTGCGCGGGCAGATCCACCCGCCGGTCGAGATCGTGCCCGAGGAACAACGCAGCCGGCAGCCCTCGATCTTCAGCCTGCTGCGCGCGGTCATCGAGCTCTTCGGCAACGACGAGGACCAGCACTTCGGCCTCTATGGCGCCTTCGGCTACGACCTCGCCCACCAGTTCGAGCCGGTGGAGCTCAAGCTGGAGCGCCCGCCCGACCAGCGCGATCTGGTGCTCTTCGTGCCCGACGAGATCCTGGTGGTTGATCACATGTCGGACCGTGCGGTGCGGCACCGCTACGATTTCGTCACCCCGGCAGGCGACACGCGCGACATGGCCCGCGAGCCGCGAGAAGACGCCTACGCCACCGCAGCTCCCGGCACCAATCCGGCGGACAACGACCATGAGCCGGGCCAATATCCCGCGGCGGTAGACCGCGCCAAGGATGCGTTCCGCCGGGGCGACCTCTTCGAGGTGGTGCTGAGCCAGCAGTTCAGCGAGGCCTGCGCCGATGCGCCCTCAGCTGTGTTCGACCGCCTGCGCACCCTCAACCCGGCGCCCTACTGCGCGCTGATGAACCTAGGTGCCGGCGAGTTCCTGGTCGCCGCGTCGCCCGAGATGTACGTGAGGGTCGAGGGCCGCCGGGTCGAGACCTGCCCGATCTCCGGCACCATCGCGCGCGGCAAGGATGCGCTGGGCGATGCCGCCCAGATCGCGAAGCTCCTCAACTCGGCCAAGGACGAGGCCGAGCTCACCATGTGCACCGACGTCGACCGCAACGACAAGTCGCGCATTTGCGAGCCGGGCTCGGTGCGGGTGATCGGGCGGCGCCAGGTGGAGCTCTACTCGCGCCTGATCCACACGGTGGATCACGTCGAGGGCATCCTGCGGCCCGAGTTCGATGCGCTCGACGCCTTCCTCAGCCATACTTGGGCGGTGACGGTGACCGGCGCGCCCAAGCACTGGGCGATCCGCTTCATCGAAGCGAACGAGCGCTCGGCGCGGCGCTGGTACGGCGGCGCCATCGGTCGCATCGGCTTCGACGGGGCAATGAACACCGGGCTCACGCTCCGCACCGTCCGCATGAAGGACGGCGTCGCCGAGATCAGGGCCGGCGCCACGCTGCTCTACGACAGCGATCCCCAAGCCGAGGACGAGGAGTGCCGGCTCAAGGCGTCTGCGCTGTTCGCGGCGGTGCGGGCGGAGGCGGTGGCCACGCCGGCGCACGCGCCCTCAGCCCAGCCGGGACCTGCCAAGCGTGTGCTCCTGGTCGACCACGAGGATTCCTTCGTTCACACGCTTGCCAACTACCTGCGCCAGACCGGGGCCGAGGTCGAGACGCTCCGGCCCGAGCCCGCGCGCGAGATGTTGCGGGATGGCGCGCCCGATCTGGTCGTGCTCTCGCCCGGCCCCGGCCGGCCCGTGGATTTCGGTACCGCCGAGACCATCGAGCTGGTGCTGGCGAAGGGCGTGCCGCTCTTCGGTGTCTGCCTGGGCCTCCAGGCCGTGGCCGAGTACTTCGGCGGGCACCTCGGCCAGCTCGACGAGCCGATCCACGGCAAGCCGTCCGATGTTACGGTGAAGAACAGCGCACTCTTCCAGGGGTTGCCGGAACGCTTCCGCGTCGGCCGCTACCACTCGCTCTATGCCGCCCGCGTGTCGCTCCCCGACGATTTGCTCAGGGTCACCGCCGAAACCGATGACGGCGTCGTCATGGCGCTGGAGCACCGGGAGCGGCCCATCGCCGCCGTGCAGTTCCACCCGGAGTCGATCCTCTCCCTCGACGACAACATCGGCATGCGCCTGATCGACAACATGATGACCGCGCTGACCGGGAGCACGTCCGCTAAAGGCTAAGGCCGCCGTCGGTCACGAATGTCTGGCCGGTGGTGTAGGACGATTCGTCGGATCCGAGATGGACGCAGAGTGCCGCGATTTCTGCCGGTGTTCCGATCCGGCCTATCGGGTGTAGCGCGGTGAAGGCCTTGCGCGCTGCACTGGAATCGGAGCTGGTGCCGAACCGCTCGTTGAAGGAAGGGGTCTCCACCGCGCCGGGGCAGACCGCGTTGCAGCGGATGCCTTGCGCCGCGTAGTCCAGCGCGACCGACTTGGTGAGGCCGATGACCGCGGCCTTGCTGGCGCCGTAGGCGCAGCGGTTGGGTGCCGCCTTCACCGAGGAAACCACCGACGCCATGTTGATGATCGAGCCGCCGTCAGCAGCCAGCATCGCAGGCAAGAAGGCGCGGATCATCCGGTACATGGCGGTGACGTTGAGGCTTAGCGTCTCCTCCCAGTCTGCCGGCTCGCAGTCGAGCAGCGTGCCGTGGGGCACGCGGCCGGCGCAGTTGAAGAGCACGTCTACCGCACCGACTTCCTCAGCCGCCGCCGCCACGGCGCTCGCGTCGCGCACGTCAAGCGCCCGGCAAGTCACCCCCTCCAGCGCGACGAGGCCCGCCAGCTTGCCCTCGTCGATGTCGGTAGCCCAGAGCCGTGCGCCCTCCTTCTGGAACGCGACGGCAGTGGCGTGGCCGATGCCTTGCCCCGCGGCGGTGATCAGCGCGGTCTTTCCGGCGAGGCGCGCACCCATCGATCAGCGCCCGGTAAAGGCGGGCCTGCGCTTCTCGACGAAGGCCGCGACCCCTTCTGCGAAATCCTCGCTCGCCGCGCAGTCCGCGAACATCTCGCCCTCCGCCTGGAGCTGGTCTTCCAGGGAAGCATGGCCCGAGTTGCGGAGCAGCCGCTTCGTGTTGGCCAACGCGCGGGCGGGACCGGAGGCCAAGCGGCGGGCCAGCGCTTCGGTCTCCTCCTCGAGCCGATGCGGGGAGACGACGCGGTTGACGACGCCGAGCCGCTCGGCCTCGCGCGCGCCGAAGCGATCGCCGAGCAGCGCAAGCTCCATTGCCTTCTTCGCGCCCACCGTGCGCGGCAGGAACCAGGTCGACGAGCCGTCGGGGCTGGTGCCGATGCGGCAATAGGCCATGGTGAAGATGCTGTCGGCGGCACTGATCGCGAGGTCGCACGCGAGAACTAGGCTCAATCCGAAGCCGCCGGCCGCGCCGTCGATCTTGGCAATGACCGGCTGCGGCATCCGCCGCATGATCCGGATAATGGCGTGGACGCGGTCGATCATCGTCTCGAAATGCCGCCGGCGCTCATCCGGCGTCCGCTCAAGCAGGCCGTAGAAGGACTGCAGGTCGCCGCCCGCCATGAAGTAGCCGCCGGCACCCTGTAGCACCATGACGCGGGTCTCGGGCTCGCGCTCGACCTCTGCAAGGGTGGCGACCAGGGCGTCGCAAAGCTCGTCGTTGAGCGCGTTCAGCACGTCCGGCCGGTTCAGGGTCACCCGGGCGATGCCGTCCGCCCGCTCGATCAACACCGTGTCGCTCATGTCGCATGTCTCCCGCTGATGCGGCTGCCGCCGTGTGCGCGCGTCCTACCATCACGCGTCGCGCTGGGCGAGACTGACGTGTCGCACCACTCGCAATGGAGAGCACCGATGGCTGAGAACGCCGTTCGCATCAAGACCGACCCCGATCCCTACGAGCCCTTCAGGCTGGCGCAGGCCTACCGCGTCGGCGATCTGATCTTCGTCTCCGGCCAGACCGCCATCGACCTCGACGGCACCATCGTCGGCGTCGGCAATTTCGACTCGCAGGCCGAGCAGACCTTCAAGAACCTGGCGGCGGTGCTGGAAGCCGGCGGTTCCAGCCTCGCGAAGATCGTCAAGGTGAACATCTACCTCAAGGACATGGGCAACTTCGGCAAGATCGTCGCTCTGCGCGAAAAGTTCTTCACGCCGCCTTACCCGGCCGACACCATCGTCGAGATTACAGGGCTGGCGCTGCCCGAGCTTGAGATCGAGATCGAGGCGATCGCCATGGTCGAAGGCGAAATCGTGGGGTGACTCCGCTCCGTCAGCCGTCCAGCAGGTTGCGGGCGCGCAGCCCCGGATAGATCGCGAAGCCGCGATCCAGTTCGTCGACGTCAGGGCTCCGAAGCCATGATGGCCCGGAGCGCTGCGTTATCGGTCAGGTCTACACCCTGTTGCACGCCCTGTCCGCGAAACACCGGAATGGGCGGCGCCTTGCCGATGGCTGGAGCCGGGCGCGCCAAGTACGCGCGCAGAGCCTGCTCGAATGTCTGCTTCAGGGTCTGATGCTCGCGCGCCGCGTGCGCCTTGACCGCTTGCAGCAAGTCGTTGTTCACGTCGATGGTCGTCCTCATGCGCGAACCTATATGGATGAATGTGCGTTCGCACAATTGCTTGCGCAGTTGCCCCGTTGGCGAGACATGTTGCCGTTACCCGTGGCGGGGCGCGCTATGGCAGAATACGACTCGACTCCGCCCCGCCAAGCCGGGGCAGTGCCGCAATCCTCATCCCAGAGGCCGGGAAGGAGATCGCCATGTCGAGAAGCCTAGTCGAGACCCTGCTGGGCGCCGTGGTGCTGGCGGTGGCCATCGGCTTCGTCGTCTTCGCCTATACCAGGAGCGGCGTCGCCACGGTGAGTGGCTACGAGGTGAGCGCGGCGTTCAACCGCGTCGACGGAATTTCCAACGGTTCCGATGTGCGCATCGGCGGCATCAAGGTGGGCACGGTGGTCGACCGAGAGCTCGAGCCGGAGACCTTCCGCGCCGTGCTCCGCATGAGCATCGACGAGTCGGTGGAGCTGCCGACGGATTCCACGGCGGCGGTGGTTAGCGACGGTCTGCTCGGCGGCAAGTTCATCGATCTCCAGCCGGGCGCCGAGGAGGCCCTCATCAAGGACGGCGGCCGCATCTCATACACCCAATCCTCCCTCCTACTTGAGGAGCTGATCGGCAAGTTCGCCTTCGGCACCGAGTAGGTGCGGCGCGGGTTTCTCTTACTGGCTGCAGTGGCTGCGCTCGCCGCAGCCTGGATTAATGGCGCCGTCGCCGACACGGCCGAGCGCTCGGTCGCGGTGCTGCAGGCGCTCGACAAGGTGGTGGCGCGGACCTCCGAAGTGGAAGCGCCGCTCGATTGGGCCGTGCAATTCGGGACGCTCCGCATCGTCGCGCGCGCCTGTCACGCGGCGCCGCCCGAGGAGCCGCCGGAGAATGCCGCCTTCCTGGAGATCGACGAGGTCGACCACGCGGGGCGCGCGACCCGCCTCTACACCGGCTGGATGTTCTCGTCGACGCCCGGCCTCGCCGCGCTGGAGCACCCGGTCTACGACATCTGGGTGCTCGCTTGCTCGGAGACCACGCCGGCGGCCGACAGTGCCGCGTCGGAAAAGCCCGCCGGATAGAAGGTCGCGGGCCGCTTCAGAGCCTCCGTCAGCCGTTCTAGATAGCTCGCCCGTGGCACCTCGACCGCGCCGAATTGGCTCAAGTGCCCGGTAACGAACTGGGTATCCAGCAGGGAGAAGCCGCCGGCCCGAAGGCGGCCGACCAGGTGCACGAGCGCGACCTTGCTCGCGTCCCGCTCGACGCTGAACATGCTCTCACCGAAGAACGCGGCCTCCAGCGCCACGCCGTAGAGGCCGCCCACCAGCGTATCGTCGCGCCAGGCCTCCACGCTGTGGGCGTGCCCCTGCCGGTGCAGCGCGCAGTATGCCTCGAAGATTGGCCCGTTGATCCATGATTCGGGCCGTCGCCGGGTGCGGCGGGCGCAGCCGCGCACGACCCGGGGAAAGTCCCGGTCCACGGTGATGCGAAAGTGCCCGCCGCGAACCGTGCGTGCGAGCCTGCGGGGCACGTGAAAGCCGTCGAGCGGGATTACGCCGCGCGTCTCTGGATCGACCCAAAAGACGTCCCGCTCTGCCTTGCTCTCCGCCATGGGGAAGAGCCCGCAGCTGTAGGCCCTGAGAATCAGTGCCGGTGTGAGCTCGACCGTCGACATGGTGCGCGCGCTAGGCGTCGCTGCCGGCGCCGGTCTCCGTCACGAAGCGCTCGAACCAGTGGATGTCGTAGGCGCTCTCGGCAAACGCCTGGCTGGCGAGCAAGCGCAGGTGCAGCGGGATCGTGGTCGAGACACCCTGGATGACGTATTCCTCCAGCGCCCGTCTCAGGCGCATGAGGCAGGCCTCGCGGTTGCCCGCTTGGGCAATCACCTTGCTGATCAGGCTGTCGTAGTAGGGCGGAATGCGATAGCCGTCATAAAGCGCGGAATCGACGCGCACGCCCGGCCCGCCCGGCGTGTGATAACCGCTCACGGTGCCGGGGGAGGGGTGGAAGGTGTCGGGGTCCTCGGCAGTGATCCGGCATTCGATGGAATGGCCTTCGAAGCGCACGTCCTCCTGGTCGAAGGCCAGCGGCTCGCCGGCCGCGACCCTGATCTGCTCCTGCACGAGGTCGATACCGGTGATCATCTCGGTGACCGGATGCTCTACCTGGATGCGCGTGTTCATCTCCATGAAGTAGAAGGCGCCGTCCTCGTAGAGGAACTCCAGTGTGCCGACCCCGCGATAGCCGAGCTCGCGTACCGCGGCGCTGACCCGGCTGCCGATTTCCCCGCGCGCCTCCGCGTCGAGCGCAGGCGATGGCGCCTCCTCCAGCACCTTCTGGTGACGGCGCTGCAGCGAGCAATCGCGCTCGCCGAGGTGCACCGCGTTGCCGAACTGATCCGCGAGCACCTGCACCTCGATATGGCGGGGTGCGGCGACCAGCTTCTCCAGATAGAGCGCGTCGTTGCCGAAGGCGGACTCGGCCTCGGCCCGTGCCGTGGTGGCAGCCATGGCCAGCTCCTCGCGGCTGTCGACCCGCTTCATGCCGCGCCCGCCCCCGCCGGCCACCGCCTTGATGAGCACCGGATAGCCGATCTCGTCCGCCGCCTCAGCGATCGAGGCGGCGTCCTCCAGTGCGGCGGCGGAACCCGGCACCACCGGCAGGCCCAGCTCGGCCGCGGTCTGCTTGGCGCGAATCTTGTCGCCCATCAGCGAGATGTGCGTCGGGCTCGGACCGATGAAGATGAAGCCGTGCTCTTCCACGATGGTCGCGAAGTCGGCGCTCTCGGAGAGAAAGCCGTAGCCGGGGTGGATGGCGTTGGCGTTGGTGATCTCGCCGGCGGCGATGATCGCCGGGATGTTGAGGTAACTCTCGCGCGGCGCCGGCGGGCCGATGCAGACGGATTCGTCGGCGAGCCTTGCGTGCATCGCCTCGGCGTCCGCCGTGGAGTGAACGGCCACGGTCTTGATGCCGAACTCCCGGCAGGCGCGGATGATCCGGACCGCGATCTCCCCCCGGTTGGCGATCAGGACCTTGTCGAACATCGGTCTCACTCGAGGATCAGCAAGACCTCGCCATATTCGACCCGGGCGCCGTTCTCGGCAAGAATTCGGGTGACACGGCCCCCGCTCGGGGCACGGACCGGGTTCATCGTCTTCATCGCCTCGACGATGAACAGCGTATCGCCCTCGCTGATCTCATCGCCGACCGAGACGAAGGGGCGCCCGCCCGGCTCCGGTGCCACGTAGACGACGCCGACAAGAGGCGAGGTCACCGCGCCGGGGTGTGAGGCATCGTCGGCGACCGGTGCCGGCGGTGCTTTCTCCTCGGGCATGGATTCGACCGCCGCCGGGCGCGGAGCGGATGTGGGCGCGAGTGCCGCTGCCGCGGTGGCCTGTCGCGCGATGCGGATGCGGTTCGCGCCTTCGCCGATCTCGATTTCGGTCAGCCCGGCCTCGTCAAGCACCGCCGCAAGCGCGCGGATCAACTCGACGTCGGGTCCGAACATTGGCTCCGGCTCCTCCGGCCGGGGATCCGGCACAGGTTTCACTGCCATCGCGTCACTCCTCCTTCAAGAGCGCACGCATGCCATCCAGTGCGAGCAGGTAACCATCCGCGCCGAACCCGCAGATTGAGCCCTGCACCGCCTGCGCCACGTAAGAGCGCCGGCGGAAGAGCTCGCGCCGGTGGATGTTTGAGAGATGCAGCTCGATGGCCGGCACGTCCACGGCGCGCAACGCGTCCATGATGGCGACGGACGTGTGGGTGTAGCCGCCGGGATTGAGGATGATGCCGGCGTGAGCCTTCGGCGCCTGCTGAATCCAGTCGATTAGCTCGCCCTCGTGGTTGCTCTGCCTGAAATCGACCGCAAGCCCGTGGCTTTCCGCGTGGCTCTCGCACCGCGCGCGGATGTCGTCCAGGGTCTGGTGCCCGTAGATCTCAGGTTCTCGCAACCCCAGCATATTGAGGTTGGGGCCGTTCAAAATCAAGATATTGAGAGTCATGGCCGCACCGGGTCGTGATGCTCGCCCGCATAACGGGTCTAGCACGGCCGGGACTCAGGCTTCAATCCGCGCGTTCCCTGCCGCCGTCCCCTGTTGAAATCGCTATACTCCTCACCAATACTCCAGCTAGCGTCGCATTTGTGCGACGAATTGTGGCACGCGTACGGAACGCACATCCATGCAGGTGCAGATAAACGGCGAGCTCCGCGAGTTTGAGGAGCCCCAGTCGGTCTACAGCATCGTGACGGGGTTGGGCCTTGATCCGCGCAAGATCGCGGTCGAGCGCAATCTCGAGATCGTGCCCAAGAGCGCCTACGACCAGACCGCCGTCGCCGCTGGCGACCGGCTCGAAATCGTGCACTTCATCGGTGGCGGCGTCGACCCTGCGCCGGCGGCGGCGGACGACGACAGCTGGGAGGTCGCCGGCCGGCGCTTCCGCTCGCGGCTGATCGTCGGCACCGGCAAGTATCGCGACTTCGAACAGACCGCCGCCGCGCTGGACGCTTCTGGCGCCGAGATCGTCACGGTCGCGGTGCGCCGGGTGAACGTGACCGATCGCAACGCGCCGATGCTGATCGATTACGTCGATCCCGAGCGCTACACCTATCTCCCCAACACCGCCGGCTGCTTCACCGGCGAGGATGCCGTGCGCACGCTCAGGCTCGCGCGCGAGGCCGGCGGCTGGTCGCTGGTCAAGCTCGAAGTGCTCGGTGATCAGGAGACGCTCTACCCCAACATGCCGGAGACCCTCCGTGCTGCCGAAATCCTGATCAAGGACGGCTTCGAGGTCATGGTCTATTGCAACGACGACCCGATCATGGCCAAGCGGCTGGAGGACATGGGCTGCGCCGCGATCATGCCGCTGGCGGCGCCCATCGGCTCGGGGCTCGGGGTGCAGAACCCCGTCGGCATCCGCATCATCGTCGAGCGTATCGGCGTGCCCGTGCTGGTCGACGCCGGTGTGGGCACGGCCTCCGACGCCGCTGTCGCGATGGAGCTCGGCTGCGACGGGGTGCTGATGAACACCGCCATCGCCGGCGCCAGGGACCCGGTGCTGATGGCGCACGCCATGCGCCATGCGGTGGAGGCCGGCCGTCTCGCCTATCTCGCCGGCCGCATGGCGAAGAAGCGCTACGCCGACCCCTCGTCACCGCTTGGCGGGCTCATCTGAGGGCGACGGCGGCGCTCACCGCCTCTTCTTCGCGGCCTGCTCCGCAGCGTTACGGATATCCTCCGCTCGGAGCCAGCGCGCGCTGCCTTCTGGCAGGCCCTCCGCCGCGACGCTCGCGTGATAGTGCGCTCGTTCCACATCGCCCCGTAGAAAGGCGGCCTCGGCGAAGGCGAGGGAGGAGGCGGCGCGTTTCCCGGCCCGGCCGCGCGCTATGCCCAGTTGATACCAGTGCTGGGGCGATTTCGGCTCCAGCCGGATCGCTGCCTCCAGATTCTTTATCGCGCTTGCGAGCGAAGCGGCATCGCCGCTCTCGATCTGCGCCCGCGCGAGGCCGAGGCGTAGCAGTGCGGCGTCGTCCCTGAGCGCCACCGCCCGCTCGTAAGGCGCGATTGCTTCGCTCACGCGCCCGTTCTCGAAAAGCACCTGTCCCTTGAGCTCCTGGAACCACGCGTCGTCCGGGTGGTCAGCCAACAAGGCGTCGAGCGCCGCGAGGGCGCGGTCCAGATCGGGGATTCGGTAGTAGGCGATGGCGCGGGCGTAGCGCGCTTCGGTCGACTCGTCTTCTTCCGGGTAGGCGCGGAAGGTCGCTTCCGGTGGGTCCAGGAACCCCTTGAGCTTCGCCACCATGCGGCGGTGGACGGTGCCGTGCGCGTCCGCGGCGCTGCCTGCGGCGCGGTCTTCCCCCTCCACATGGTCGCGGATGAAGCGGATGCGCTCCCGCGTGAGCGGGTGGGTGCGCGCGTAGCTGTTCACGTCGCTGATAGCGAGGCGCTCGCGCTCCTCGAGCCGCTGGAAGATACGCAAGAGGCCCGCAGCCGACTGCCCGGTGCGCTCCAGCAGGCGCACGGCCGCCTGGTCGGCGCTCTGCTCCTGCGTGCGGCTGTAGCGCAGGAAGGATTGCTGCGCCACTGCCTGGCCGCCGCTCAGGATCGCGGTTCCCACTTCGCCCTCGCCCGCGATGATGGCGCCGGCCGCCAGCACCGTCGCCAGGATCATCTCGGCCGAAGCGTTCTCCATCGCGTCCCGCGTGCGAACCAGGTGGCCGCCGGCGATGTGGCCGATCTCATGCGCCAGAACGCCGATGATCTCGCCGGGGTCCTCGGCCGCGGTCAGCATGCCGGTGCTCAGGAAAAGATTGGGTCCGCCGGCGACAAAGGCGTTGATGTTGGGGTCGTTGACGATGTGCAGCCGCACCGCATCTTCGCCGAGGCCCGCAGCCTCCAGCAGTGGCGCGGCATAGGCCCGAATGGTACCTTCGATCTCGGCGTCGCGGATCAGCGACATGCCTTGCGGCCACGCCGGCGCCGCTGCCGACAGGATCAGTGAGAACGCTAAGCAGGAGAGCGCCGCAGCGCGTGCGAGACGGATGACCACGGTCTTGCTCCAGGAATAACGAGTTTGGATATGTTGCTTGGACGCCACCGTCAATGGGCGCACATCGCCACCATTAGCTCGAACTAAGGCATAGTGATGGCGGCATCCCGGCGCGCGGCGGTCGCGCCCTTCTTTGCGATGGAGATTCTCAAGGCTGCGACCGAGCGCGCGGCAACGGGCGCGCGGGTCTTTCACATGGAGACCGGCGAGCCCGGCTCGGGCGCGCCGCAGCGGGTGCTCGACGCGGCGCAGGCGGCCTTGGCCGGCGACAAGATTGGCTACACGGAGGCCGACGGCGTTCTGCCGCTGCGCGAGCGTATTGCCGTGTACTACGGCGAGCGCTACGGCTTCGTCCCGCCGGTGGAGCGGATCGTGGTCACCACTGGGGGCTCGGCCGGGATCATTCTCGCCTTCCTCGCCGCCTTCGACGTGGGCGATCGGGTGGCGCTCGCCAACCCCGGCTACCCCGCCTACCGCAACACTCTGCAGGCGCTCGGGCTCGAGCTGGTGCTACTCCCGACCACAGTGGAGACCCGCTTTCAGCCGACCGTGGCGATGCTGGAAGCACTGGAACAGCCGATCCAGGGCCTGATCGTCGCCAGCCCGTCTAATCCAACCGGAACCATGGTGCCCAGGCCCACACTCGAAGCGGTGGCGGCCTACTGCGACGACCGCGGAATTCGAGTGGTCTCCGACGAGATCTATCACGGCATCACCTATGGCAAGCCGGCGGCCAGTGTCGCCGCGTTCTCAGAGAGCGCGGTCGTGATTAACGGCTTCTCGAAATACTTCGCGATGACCGGCTGGCGGCTCGGCTGGATGGTGGTGCCAGAGGACCTCGCCAGGGCGGTGGAGCGGCTGACGCAGAACCTCTTCATCTCGCCGCCGGCGCTTTCGCAACGGGCTGCAATCGCCGCCTTCGACTGCCGGGACGAGTTGGAGGCCAACGTGGCGCGTTACGCCCGCAACCGCAGTATCGTGCAACAGGCACTTCCTGCCGCAGGCTTCGGCGCGCTCGCGCCCTGCGACGGCGCCTTTTACGCCTATGCCGATGTCTCGGGGCTCACCGACGACAGCGAGGCCTTCTGCCAGCGCATGTTGGCCGAGTGCGGGGTGGCGGCGACGCCCGGCATCGACTTCGACACCGAGAGGGGCCGCGCCTTCGTCCGCTTCTCCTACGCCGGCTCGACGGAGGAGGTCGAGGGCGCCTGCAACGCGCTCAAGCGCTGGCTAACCTGACGCTTCAGCTAGATAGGCCGAACTATCGGCGGTGCATCACGCCGGCCGCGAGGAAGCCGCCGTCGACGGCGAGTACGTGGCCGGTGACGTAGCGGGCCTCCTCGCTCGCGAGGAAGAGCGCCGCGGCGGCCGTCTCCTCTGGCGTGCCGTAGCGGTCGAGCGGGATGCCGGCGCGGTAAACCGTGCGTGTCTCCGCCGAGTGCATCTTCGCCACGAGCTCGGTCTCGATCGCGCCGGGCGCGAGCGCATTCACGGTGACGCCGTAAGGCGCAAGCTCGACTGCCATCACCTTTGTAAGCGCGATGACGCCGCCCTTGGCGGTGCCGTAGGCCGCGCGTCCCTTGCCGCCGCGCACGCCGGCCGTCGACGCGAGATTGACGATACGGCCATAGCCGCGCTCCACCATGTGCCGCGCCGCCGCCTGCCCACAAAAAAACGTGCCCGAGAGGTCGATGTCGAGGATGCGCTGCCATTCCTCCGGCGTGGTGTCGAGGAAGCTCCGCTCCACGCCCACGCCCGCGCTGTGCACCAGGATGTCAACCTTGCCGAATGCCTCTATCGCCCGCGCGATCATGGCGTCTGCCTGCTCAGGCTGGCTCACGTCGACGGCGAGGGCCTCGGCCTTCGCACCATCGTTTACGAGCGCCGCAGCAACTTCTTCGGCGCCCTCCAGGTTGATGTCTGCGACGGCGACCGCCGCGCCGCGCTCGGCCAACGCGCGTGCAACCTCGCGGCCTATGCCGCTCGCGCCGCCGCTCACCAGGGCGACCTTGTTGATGTAGGTCAAGGTATGCTCCTGAAGCGCTTGCCGTGCCTCTGCGCCTGTTCTAGCGTGGCGGTTTGGCGGACGCCAGGGCGCAACACCGGGCGCCGCCGCCCCGGTCAAAACTGCCGGGGCCTAAGTCAGGATGCTGCCGATGCGCTTCTGCAGGGCGCACCGAAACGATTGAAGGGAGCACGCAATGAACATTGGCAAGTCGATCAAAGCCGGCCTTGCTGCCGGCGTGTTGAGCGCCGCGATCCTTACGGCGGGCCTCGCCCAGGCCGAGGACGAGCGCGTGCGCTGGAACATGGCGAGCTGGTTTCCCAGCAACCTGACCCAGCTCGGCACGCTCGGCAAAAGCATGGTGGACCGCCTGGACCGCATCTCCGGCGGTAACATTCAGATCAAGTTCTTCGAGCCCAACGCGCTGATCCCGGCGAAGGAATGCTTCGACGCCGTGGCCGCCGGCTCAGTCGATGCGTGCTGGTCCACGCCCGGTTACTGGTACGGCAAGGAGCCTGCGCTCGCCATGTTTGCGGCCGTGCCCTTCGGCCCGAGAGCCGGCGAATATCTGGGCTGGATCTACTACGGCGGCGGCTACGAGCTGTGGGATGCCATCTACGAGCCGCACGGCCTGAAGTCGCTACCCTGCGGCGTCATCGCGCCTGAGGCCTCCGGCTGGTTCCGCAAGGAGATCAACTCCATCGAGGATCTCGCAGGTTTGAAGATGCGCTTCTTCGGCCTCGGCGCCAAGGTGATGGAGAAGATCGGCGTCTCCACCCAGCTCATCGCCGGTGGCGATATCTTCCCGGCATTGGAGCGCGGCTCCATCGACGCGACCGAATATTCCATGCCGGCGATCGACCTCAACTTGGGCTTCTATCAGGTCGCCAAGCACTACTACTTCCCCGGCTGGCACCAGCAGTCGACAGTGTTCGAGTTGCTCCTGAACCGGGCCGCCTGGGATGCGCTGAGCGACACCCAGCAGGCGCAGATCGAGGTCGCCTGCGGCGATGCCTTCCGCGAAGGGCTGGCCGAGGGCGAGGCGATCCAGGGCGCGGCGCTGGCCGAGCTCCAGGAGAAGGGTGTGACGATCCACCGCTGGCCGCAGGAGATCCTGGATACGCTGGAGGAGAAGTGGAACGAGGTTGCAGCCGAGGACGCGGCGCGTGACGAGAACTTCGCCAAGGTCTGGGAATCCTACACGGCGTACCGCGCCGAGTATGCGGTCTGGGCCGATCTCGGTTACCTGAACTAAGGTTGGCGGGACGGCAGTAAAGGGCTGCATGCGGTACCTCCTGAGAGTTGAGGGCGTCCTCAATTCGGTGGCGACTTGGGTCGGGCGCATCGGTGCCTGGATCTCGGTGCCGCTGATGATCATCATCATCTTCGATGTCATCACCCGCCGCTTCCTGGTACTGGGTTCGACCAAGTTGCAGGAAGGCGAATGGCACCTGCATGCGGTGCTGTTCCTGCTCTGCCTCGGCTTCGCCTACCTGAAAAATGCCCACGTGCGCATCAGCCTGGTGCACGAACGATTCAGTCCCACGACGCAGCGCTGGATCGAGTTCATCGGCTGCCTTGTCTTCGCCATTCCCTACTGCGCCATCGTCTTCTACTTCGCGATCGACTTCGTGGAGCGCTCCTGGAATCTGAACGAGGCCTCGGACTCCGCGACCGGTCTGCCCTACCGCTGGGCGATCAAGGGGTTCCTGCCCGCCGGAATGCTCCTCCTGGGCTTGGCCTCGATCGCAGTGCTGCTGCGCAAGTTCATCGAGCTGTTCGGCTCGCCCAAGCACCGTCGCGCCCTGAGGGACGAGAGTACGGAAGTGCCGGAACGCCCCGAGCCCACCACGCCGGGCCGGGAGCAGTAGGGCATGTACATCGAGGACTATCTGCCGGCGTTCATGTTCGGCGCGCTGGCGATCCTGCTGTTCTCGGGCTTCCCTGTCGGTTTCGTCCTCGGTGGCGTGGCGCTGGCCTTTGGTTTTCTCGGCGCCGCCCTCGACGTCTTCCATGTCATCCAATTCTTCAACCTGCCGCTCCGCATCTGGGGCATCGCCGACAATCTGGTGCTGGTGGCGATCCCCATGTTCATCTTCATGGGCACGATGCTGGAGCGATCCGGCGTCGCTGCCGACCTGCTCTATTGCCTCCAGGTCTTGCTAAGGCGGACGCCGGGCGGGCTCGCGCTCGCGGTCACGGTGATGGGCACCATCCTCGCCGCGACCACCGGCATCATCGGCGCCTCGGTGGTGATGATCAGCCTGATGGCGCTGCCGGTCATGCTGCAGCGCAAGTACAACATGGAGCTCGCCACCGGCACGATCGCGTCGTCGGGGACGCTCGGCATCCTGATTCCGCCCAGCATCATGCTGGTGATCATGGCGGACCTGCTGGGCCGGTCGGTCGGCACGCTCTTCGTCGCGGCGGTGTTCCCGGGCCTGATGCTGGCGGGCCTCTACTTCATCTACATATTGACGCTGTGCCGGTTCAAGCCCCACCTCGCGCCGCCGCTACCCAAGGACATGGGGCCCAAGAGCACGCGCGATCTGATCTTCCTGCTGCTGCGGGGCTTCATTCCGGCGGTCTTCCTCATTCTGCTGGTGCTGGGCTCGATCGTGCTCGGCTGGGCGACGCCCACCGAAGCCGCAGGCGTCGGCGCCTTTGGCGCGGTCCTGCTGGCGGTCATCAACCGCAAGCTCTCGTGGAAGGTGCTGCGGGACGTGGTCGAGCGCACGGCGCTCACCAACGGCATGCTGTTCTTCATCTTCGTCGGCGCCACGGCGTTCTCCTACGTCTTCCGCTCGCTCGGCGGCGATCAGCTGATCGAGGATTTGGTCTATTCCGTCGGCGTCGGGCCCTGGGGAATCCTCTTCATCCTGATGATCGTGACCTTCCTCCTGGGGTTCTTCTTCGACTGGATCGAGATCACGCTGATCGTGCTGCCGGTGTTCGCGCCGATCCTCGCGGGCCTCGACTTCGGCGACCACGTGCCCAAGCTCGAGGTGGTCTACTGGTTCTCCATCCTGATGGCGGTGAATCTGCAGACCTCGTTCCTGACGCCCCCCTTCGGCTTTGCCCTCTTCTATATGAAGGGCGTGGCCCCGCCCGAAGTGCGCATTCAGCAGATTTACCGCGGGATCATCCCCTTCGTGATCCTGCAGCTCATCGGGCTCGGGCTGGTCATCGCCTTCCCCGAGATCGCCATGTGGCTGCCGCGCACGATGCTCGATTGAGGCGCGCCTGCCTCCAGTTGCCGCACTCCTCCGCAATTCAACTGAAGTTACCCAAGGTTAGCGATTTTAGATAACTTGGGATAACCTTGGTTGAAATGGACCCTCGCACGAACCCCTACGCGCCCGGCGCAGGGACGCCGCCTCCGGAACTGGCGGGGCGCAGTGCGCTTCTTGAAGAAGCGGCGGTCGCTCTCGACCGCATTCGCGACGGACGGACAGCCAAGAGCGTTCTGATGACCGGCCTGCGGGGAGTCGGCAAGACAGTCCTTCTGAACCGCATTGCGAGAGACGCCGAGAACCGCGGATTCGTCACCGTTCAGCTGGAAGCTCCTGAGGATCGTCCACTACCCGATTTACTCGCGGCTCCTCTGCGTGCGGCCCTGATCAGAATGGACCGCCTTACGGCGGCTGGTGCAGCCGCGAAGCGGGCGCTTCAGGCCTTGGCCGGTTTCGCACGCGCCACGAAAGTCTCGTATCAAGGGTTCGAAGTCGGCGTGGAGTTCGGCGGTGAGCGTGGTCTCGCCGACAGCGGGGTACTCGACCACGACCTCGGCGAATTACTTTGCGCCGTCGGCGCCGCCGCCCTCGACCAGCGCACGGCGCTGGTACTCTTCGTAGACGAGCTCCAGTACGTCGAGGAACGTCAACTGGGTGCCCTGATTGCGGCGCTCCATCAAGCGGCCCAGCGTGAACTCCCGGTGACCCTGTTGGGAGCCGGCCTTCCTCAACTCATCGCACGGACCGGCGCAGCCAAGTCGTATGCGGAGCGTCTTTTCTCGTTCGCCGAGATTGGACCCCTTGATGAAGACGCAGCATCGACCGCGATCCAAGCGCCGGCCGAGCGGCTGGGTGTGACCTACGAACCCTCTGCGCTACAAGCGATTGTCGAGCGCACACAGCGATATCCTTACTTCCTACAGGAATGGGGAAAGAACTGTTGGAACTACGCGGGCGACTCCCCCATCACCGCTTGCGATGTGGAGGCTGCCACTGCGCAAGCGGTCGCAGAACTCGACGCGGGCTTTTTCCGTGTCCGCTTCGACCGTCTGGCGCCAGCGGAGAAGCGCTACTTGCGCGCCATGGCTACGCTCGGCGAAGGCCCGCATCGCTCCGGCGCCGTCGCGAGCGTGCTGGACAAATCGGTGCGTTCGGTTGCCCCAATTCGAGCGAAGTTGATCTCGAAGGGCATGATCTACAGCCCCGCCCACGGAGATACCGCGTTCACGGTGCCGCTATTCGACGGATACTTGAAACGCGCGATGCCGGACGATGCCTGATAGCGCGGCGGGCTCCGAGCGTCCTTGGGCGGTCAGACGACGACCACCTTCCCCGGATTCATCAGGTTGTGCGGGTCGAATGAGCGCTTGATCGTGCGCATCAGGTCGACCGCGCCGGCGCCGTGCTCGGCCTCCAGATAGTCGAGCTTGCCGCAACCAATGCCGTGCTCGCCCGTGCTGGTGCCGCCCATCGCGAGCGCGCGGTCGATCATGCGCTCGTTGAGGCGCTTGGCCTCCGCCATCTCGGCCGGATCGTCCGGGTCGATCAGGAAGCAGACGTGGAAGTTGCCATCCCCCACGTGGCCGACGATCGGCGCGAGCAGGGGCGAGGCGTCGAGCTCTTCCTTGGTCTCGATCAGGCATTCGGCGAGACGCGAGATCGGCACGCAGACATCGGTCGCCCAGCCTTTCTTGCCCGGCTGCAGTGCGAGGCAGGCGTAATAGACGTCGTGCCGCGCCTGCCAGAGCGCGTTCCGGTCTTCCGGCTTTGTCGCCCAGCGGAAGTCCGAGCCGCCGAACTCCTCGACGATCTCGCGCACCTGTTCCACCTGCTCGGCGACGCCCTGTTCAGTGCCGTGGAACTCAAAGAAGAGTGTGTCCTTCGGCGCGTAGTCGAGCTTCGAAAACTTGTTGCAGGCGTTCATCTGGATGTCGTCGAGCAGCTCCACGCGGGCGATGGGAATGCCCGACTGGATGGTCAGGATCACCGTGTTGACCGCCGCTTCCAGCGAGGGAAAAGAGCACACCGCCGCCGAAATCGCCTCTGGGATGCCGTAGAGCCTGAGCGTGATCTCGGTCATCACGCCGAGCGTCCCCTCGGAGCCCACGAACAGCCGGGTCAGGTCGTAGCCTGCTGCCGACTTGCGGGCGCGCCCGCCGGTTCTAATGACTTGCCCGTCGGGCAACACCACGGTGAGGCCGAGCACATTCTCCTTCAACGTGCCGTAGCGGACGGCATTGGTGCCGGAGGCGCGCGTTGCGGTCATCCCGCCGAGCGTCGCGTCCGCTCCTGGATCGATCGGGAAGAACAGACCGGTATCGCGCAGGTGAGTATTGAGCTGCTTGCGCGTGACCCCGGCCTGCACGGTAACGTCGAGGTCCTCCTGGCTCACTCGGAGAACCTTGTTCATCCGCCCCATGTCGAGGGTGACTCCGCCCTCCAGCGCGCAGACGTTGCCTTCGACCGAGGTGCCCACGCCGTATGGGACCATGGGCACGCCGTGCGCCGCGCAGATGCGGACGGTCTCGGCGACTTCTTCCGTCGTTTCGGGGAAGGTCACCGCATCCGGCGGATGGGGAGCGTGATAGGTCTCGCCGGTCGCGTGGTGCTCGCACACCGCGCGCGACGTCGAGAGCCGGTCGCCCAGGAGCGCGGCAAGCTCGTCGACCGCACTCCGTGTGTCTGTCGTCTTCAGTACCGTAGCCATGACAACACTATAGCGCGCCCGTCAGCAGAAGGGCCAGCAGTGGCGCCGGAGCGAGGCCGTCCTTGACGGGCTCGCGACAGGCCGCGACCGCGGCCCGCCGCTTTGCGGCGCCATCGCGCGCCCTGCGCGCGTGGATGCGCGACGCGGAGGCGCCGGCCACAGGCCGGCTGCCGTGAGCGACAAGTCATTACCGGCGGTAGGAGGGGTCCTCCCGGTCCAGCCGGCGCAGCAGCGCCTCGAAACCGATCCTGGCCCACTCCACGTTGCCGGTCCCTTGGCCGATCGCCGCCGTGCGCTCGATGACGGACTTCCGCGGCAGCACCGGCGGACCGCCCGCTTGGGCCGCGATCTGAATTTCGCAGGTGCGCTCCAAATAGTGCATTAGCGTGAACGCCTCGGCTATGGAGCGGCCCCAGGTGAGCGTGCCGTGGTTGCGCAGGAACATCATGCGCTTGTCGCCGAGGTCGCGGACCAGGGTCTTCTGCTCGGCCGGTCTGAGCCCGGGACCGTCGTAGTCGTGATAGGCGATCTGGTCGGCATGGGTAATCGCGAACTGGTTGATCGGCAGCAGCCCGTCTTTCTGCGTCGAGACGGCGACGCCGGTCACCGTGTGGAGGTGCATCACACTCTCAGCCTCCGGCATCGCCTCGAAGACGGTCCGGTGCACGATCCAGCCCGACGGGTTGACTTCCCCCGACGTCTTACCGACGTTTCGGCCCTCGATGTCGACGGTCATCAGGCTCGATGCGGTCACGTCGTCGAAGAGCTGGCCGAAGCCGATGAAGAGGTAGCGGTCGCGTTGGTCCGGGAGCCGAACCGAGAGGTGGGTGTAGATCAGATCGTCCATGCCGCGCCGGTAGAACATGCGGTAGCAGGCGGCGAGTTCCCGCCGCGCACGGGTTTCGGCGCGCGACCGGCGCGTCCTCCGTGTCTCCATCGCACCCCTGGCTCGCGCCATTTCCCTTCTCCCCGGCAGCGTGACGAGACTAGCACGGCCGCCGGCGCGTCGGGCGTTGCCGAGACTCGAGGCCAAGCGGTATGAAGACGCGTGTTTGCCGGTATCAGGGGGGAAGAATGCCGGCATGGGGCGGAGCAGCGGGGTGATTGGGCGGCGCCGGGTCGCGGTGGCGGCTCTCGCATCGTTGCTGGCTGCAGTCCTCGCTGTTGGCGCGCAGGCCGCACCCTCCGTCAAGGACGTTCGGGTCGGCAAGTACGCCGACATGACCCGGCTGGTCGTGGATCTCACGGAGCCGGTGGAGTTCAGTGTTTTTTCCCTCGCCAATCCCGACCGCGTGGTGATCGACCTGACGGCGGTGAACTGGGGTGTGGGGGAGGGAACCCAAGCCGTCGGACGCGCCGGTGTGGCGCAGCTACGCTTCGGTCAGTTTCGGCCGAATGTTGCCCGCATCGTGCTCGACCTCGACCAGCCGCTCGCCGTGCGGCGGGCAGATTTGCTGGATCAGGAGGCGGACGCCCCGGTTTCTCACCGGCTGATCCTGGATCTCGTTCCGGTATCACAGTCGGCGTTTCGGGCCACGGTCCGGCCGTCTCGCCTCGCTGAGCCGGCCACGCAGGCACGTCGAGCGCCCCCGGCAGAGCCGGTGCCGCTGCCCCAGCTCAAGCCGGCGCACAAGCGTGTACGCCAACTGATCGCGATCGACGCTGGCCACGGCGGGCGCGATCCCGGCGCGATCGCGTCAAACGGTCTCCGGGAAAAGGTGTTGGCATTGGCGTTCTCGCGCGAGCTGCGGGCGGCGCTTGAAGCATCCGGCCGCTACCAGGCGGTGATGACCCGCGATGGCGACCACAAGGTCGGGCTGCACCGCCGGGTCGAAATCGCTCGCGAGGCCGAAGCCGATCTCTTCCTCTCTATCCATCTCGACCGATTGGAGAACCGGCAAGTGAGCGGCGCCTCGGTCTACACGCTTTCGGACGAGGCGTCGGACGAGGAGACCGCCGAGCTCGCCGCGCGCGAAAACAAGGCGGACATCGTCGCCGACGTCGATCTCTCCGAGGGCTACGACGAAGAGGTCGCGAAGGTGCTGATTTCGATGGTCCAGCAGAACACGATGAACTGCTCGGCGGTGCTGGCGGCGACGCTGCTGCCGGAGCTCGGCCGCGTGGCGCCGCTGATCAGCCGCCCGCACCGCTTCGGCAACTTCCGCGTCCTCAAAGCGCCGGACATCCCGTCGGTGCTTATCGAGCTCGGATTCCTCTCCAACGACCAGGACGCGGAACGGCTGCAGATCGAGAGTCACCGGCGCGATTTGGCAGGCGCGATCGTCAAGGCGCTCGACACTTATTTTCACGAGCCCTGCTAACCCCGCCGCAGTCTCGCCTCATTCCTGGCGTTCGTTGGGCAGGTGCGTCTGGCAATCCCGATCGCAGCCGATCGGTGCTACGCTGAGGCGTACGCGACTCCACTGACCGTCCGGCCGTCCAGAGATGAAAATCGCCGGCATTGTCCTCGGCAGCCTCGTGCTCCTCGCGGCACTCGCAGGCGGTGCCATCGCCTTCGTGTTCTTCCACTACGGCCGAGACTTGCCCGATCACAACCAGCTCGCGGCCTACGAGCCGCCGGTGATGACCCGCGTTCATGCCGGCGACGGGCGGCTGCTCGCCGAACATGCCCGCGAAAAGCGGCTGTTCGTGCCCGTCAGTGCCATGCCGCAGCGGCTGGTCCAGGCTTTCCTCGCGGCCGAGGACAAGGCGTTCTACGAGCACTTCGGGGTCGATCCCATCAGCGTGGCGAACGCTGTGGTCACCAACCTCGTCAACATGGTCGGCAACGGCGAACGCCGGCCGATCGGCGCATCCACGGTGACTCAACAAGTTGCCAAGAACTTTCTGCTCTCGAACGAGCTCTCTTTCTCGCGCAAGATCAAGGAAGCCATCCTCGCCATGAGGATCGAGGACGCCTTCACCAAGGATCAGATCCTCGAGCTCTATCTCAACGAGATCTACTTGGGCGCGGGCTCCTACGGGGTGGCGGCGGCGGCCCTCAACTACTTCGATCGCTCCCTCAACGACCTCTCGCTCGAGGAAATCGCCTATCTGGCGGCCCTGCCCAAGGCGCCGAACAACTATCACCCGGTGCGCAAGCACGAGGCCGCGGTGGCCCGGCGCAACTGGGTGCTGGACCAGATGGTCGCGAACGACGCGGTCAGCGAAGCCGAGGCCGAGGCAGCGATGCAGGCGCCGCTGCGGATTCGGGATCGGGCGCCCGAGACCTTCGTCGAGGCACCGCATTTCGCCGAGGAGGTGCGGCGCTGGCTCCAGGCGCGCTACGGCGACGACACGCTCTACGAAGGCGGCCTCTCGGTCCGCACGACGGTCGACCCGGCGCTCCAGGCGGTCGCCGACCAAGCGCTAAGAGGCGGCCTCGTCGCCTACGATCAACGCCGCGGCTGGCGCGGCCCGCTCGCGCAGATCGATCCGGCGGGCGACTGGCGGCTGGCGCTCGCAGCGGAGGAGCTGCCGCCGGTGCCGAAGCCGTGGCGCCTCGCGGCGGTACTGGCGGTGGAGGCCGGCCGCGCGGAAATCGGATTCGCTGACGGCGCCGTGGGCGCCATCGCGCTCGACGACCTCACGTGGGCGCGCAAGGCGCGCGGCAGGGGTCGGCTCGGGCCGCAAGTCACCGTCGTGCACCAAGTGCTGAGCGCGGGCGATGTAGTGCCGGTCGCGCCGGTGGAGGGCCGCGACGGTTCCTATGCGCTCCGCCAGGTTCCCGTCGTCTCGGGCGCCCTGGTTGCGCTCGACCCGCACACCGGGCGGGTGCTGGCGCTGGTCGGCGGCTTCGACTTCGCCACCAGCGAGTTCGACCGCGCGACCCAGGCGCGGCGCCAGCCGGGCTCCGCCTTCAAGCCGTTCGTCTATCTGGCAGCGCTCGATGACGGCTACACGCCGGCCTCCATCGTGCTCGATGCGCCGGTGGTGATCGACCAGGGCGAGCACCTGCGCAAATGGAAGCCCGCGAACTACACCGAGCGCTTCTACGGGCCGAGCACGCTCAGGGTAGGCCTCGAGGAATCGCGCAACCTGATGACGCTCCGCGTCGCTCAGGACATCGGCATGAAGACCGTGGCCGACTATGCCGCGCGTTTCGGGCTCTACGAGGACCTGCCCGAGCTGCCCTCGGCCGCGCTGGGCTCGATGGAGACCACGCCGCTCGACTTGGCTGCCGCTTACGCCATGCTGGTCAACGGCGGGCGCAAGATCGAGCCGGCGTTCGTCGAGCGCATTCAGGACCGCAACGGGCGCACGGTCTACCGGCGGGACGCGCGCGATTGCGACCGCTGCCGGCCGGGCGAATGGCATCATCAGCTGCCGCCCATCCTCCGTGATATTCGGCCTGTAATCGCCGATCCGCGCACCACCTACCAGGTCGTCTCGATGCTGGAGGGTGCCGTGCAGCGCGGCACCGGCCGCGCGCTTCGCAAGCTGGGCGCGCCGATCGGCGGCAAAACGGGCACAACCAACGAGTTCCGCGATGCCTGGTTCGTGGGCTTTACCCCCGACCTGGTCGCCGCCGCGTACGTCGGCTTCGACCAGCCGCAATCGTTGGGGTGGAAGGAGTCCGGCGGACGCGTGGCGGCGCCCATCGTGCGGGACTTCTTCGCAGGCGCCTTGGCCGACAAGCCGGCCGTGCCCTTCCGGGTTCCCACTGGCATTCGCTTCGTGCGGGTCGAACGCGGTTCCGGCGCGTTGCCCGGCCCCGCCAGCGACGACGTGATCGTCGAAGCGTTTCTGCCCGGCACCGAGCCGACGCAGCGGGCGGCGTTGCGGGCAGCTGACAGCCTGGAAGGCGGGCTCGAAGCCGGCGCGGTTCCGTTCGAGGGGCTCGGCGCCGTATATTGAGCGCCCACCGGAGGGGCCCCGTCGATGCGAGCTGAAATCCTGTCGCTTGCCGATGATATCAAGCAGTCGCTGACGCTGCTGAGGAGGCACCTTTGACCTCGACGGTGCCCGAGACCGCCTGGAGGCGCTGAACCGCGAGGCCGAAGACCCCGACCTCTGGTCCGATGCCGAGCGTGCCCGCGCGGTGATGCAGGAACGCACCCGCCTCGATGCGGCGGTCGCCACCTACCAGCGGCTGGAACAGGAGCTGGAGGATGGACTCGCGCTTGCCGAGCTTGCCGAGGAAGAGTCCGACGAGGAGGCCTACGGCGAGGCGGAGTCCGCGCTCGCAGCGACCCGCGACGAGGCGAAGCGGCGCGAACTGGAAAGCCTGCTCTCTGGCGAGGCGGACGGCAACGACGGCTTCCTCGAGGTCCATGCCGGTGCCGGCGGCACCGAATCGCAGGACTGGGCCGAGATGCTGCTACGCATGTACGTCCGCTGGGCGGAGCAACGCGGCTACAAGGTCGAGTGGATCGAGGAGAGCCCAGGCGAGGAAGCCGGGATCAAGTCGGCTGTCCTCAAAGTCTCGGGCGAGAGCGCCTACGGCTGGCTCAAGACCGAGAGCGGGGTGCACCGCCTGGTCCGAATCTCGCCCTTCGACGCGGGCGCCAGGCGCCACACCAGCTTCGCCTCGGTTTGGGTCTACCCCGTGGTGGACGAGACCATCGACATCGAGATCGCAGACAAGGACCTTCGGATCGACACCTACCGCGCCTCGGGCGCGGGCGGACAGCACGTCAACCGGACCGATAGCGCGGTCCGCATCACCCACCTGCCTACCAACATCGTCGTCCAGTGCCAGGCCGAGCGCTCGCAGCACCGCAACAAGGCGGAAGCCATGTCGATGCTGCGCGCCCGCCTCTACGAGCGCGCCTTGCAGGAGCGCGAGATGGAAGCGCAGGCGCTCGCCGAGCAGAAGAGCGACATCGGCTGGGGCCACCAGATCCGCTCTTACGTGCTGCAGCCCTACCGCATGGTGAAGGACCTTCGCACCGGGATCGAAAGCAGCAACCCCGACGCCGTGCTCGACGGCGGCATCGACCAGTTCCTGGCGGCATCGCTCGCCGCCCGCATCGGCGCCCCGGCGGAGGGTGCGGGCGGAGGCTGAATTCCCATCGGCCTGCTCGGCCGGCGCAGGAGCCTGTTTCGCAGAAATGCATATGCGATAGAGCGGGTGCGAAAGATAGTATCTCGCTTCGCTAACTTATCGGTTACAAAATTTTAAGTCGCGTCTGACACCGATCTAATGGTGGCCACCACACGTCCCAAAAGCCCTACGGGTGCCTTGGATGTTGCATCGGAGCTCACCCTTTGTTCAAGGTCGACCCCTGATCGCTGATTGTTAGAGGGCTTCGACGCCACCCGAATCCGATAAGGCAGGCCGGTCGTTTCTTCCACAATACAGTGGCCACAGACGGCGTTACGAGCGAGGCCTCTCAACTATTACATACAATGTGTTTTCGTCCTTCTCTGGAAGAGCATCATATTCTTCCTGTGTCATCGCTTGGGGAAGGCGTCTTTCTATAACATCCATACGTTGATCCATTTGGCTAATTCTATTCTCCACTTCTCTCATACGTTCATTCATCTGATCTATTCGGGTTCCCACACGCTGAACCTTGTGATGGATTTGCGAGGTCTCGCCACGAACCTCAGCTACTCCAGTGCTGAGTTCTGACACACCCTTGTGCAGAGGCGCCACCCCTTTCGACACTGCTTCTGCAGTGGCCTCTCGAAACACGTCCCGCAAGGCGAGCGCAAGGCGGTCGATGCCTCCATTCAGATTTTCCAGATCACTGGTCATCAGCTAACCTCAAAGAACATTTCGCCGGAAAGTGTAACTGGCATCGGCAAGACTTGTCCATCAGTATACGTTGTGGACTATGGTGACTCTTGGTGGGCGGCGACGCCCGGGTCTTCTGCCAAAGCGTGATCGATGGCGGGCCTGATTTCGCTGGCGAAGGCCCGGATGGTCCGCTCGGCCTGCACCATGGTGGAGCCTGCCGCCTGGATGTTCAGCATCATGTGGCTCGCGCCCGAGGCGCGGATATCGGCGGTGAGTCGTGCCGCGACCGTGGCGGCGTCGCCCACCGGCAAGCTCGCCGCCATCTCCTCCAGCGGCGGCTCGCCGGAGAACGGCTTTTCCAGGAGCATGCCGCCGTCCATCGCCTCCTGCCGGTTGCGGAGCGCGGCGGCGAAACGCATCTGCTGGCGCGCTTGGACGAGGTAGTCCAACGTCTCCTCATCGCTCTCGGTCACGCAGACGAAGCGCAGAATCCCGAGCTCATGCTTCTCCCCGCCCAGACCTTCGGCGGCGTAGGACGCGTCGATGCGCTCCCGCTGCTCCGCCAAATAGTCGGCGCCGAACCAGCGACCGGTGATGATCGGCACGAAGCCGCGCCGCGCCGCCAGCCTGTGGGTCGATTCGGAATCTCCCGCGATCCAGATCGGCGGCACGCCACTCGGCGGGCGTGTGCTGATGTTGGTCTCCGGCAGGGCGGTGAAGTCGCCGTCGAAGCTGAAGGTCTCGTTCGCGTAGGCCCGGTCCATAAGCGCGAGGAACTCATCCAGCTGAGCCTTGGACTCGCCCAGGTCTGCGCCGAAGCGCTCGAACTCGTAAGGCTGGTAGCCGCTGCCGAGTCCAAGCAGAAAGCGATCCTCGCCCAGCAGAGCCTGGGTCATGCCGATTTCGGCGAGAAGCCGCACCGGGTGATAGAGCGGCACCACGATCACCGCCGGGCCGAGCTTGATTCGCGTCGTGTGTCCCGCGCAGTGATTGACCATGAGCAGCGGCGACGGGCAGACGCAGTAATTGGAGAAGTGGTGCTCGGCGAACCAGGCGGCCTCGAAGCCCGCCTCCTCCGCCCATTGCGTCATGCGGACCGCGTTGCCGAGCACCTCGGAGACCGCACTTCCTCGATCCCGATAGCCCATGAGACAGAACAAGCCGAAGCTGACCATGCCACTCACCGATTGCAGAGGGGGACACCGAAGCCCGCGCGCCGGGCGGCCGGATTGTAGCGCATGGCGGGCGCTGTAGCTTGTTCAGCCTCGCCGAGCCTTCGTCAGGGCGGCGGCGATGACGCCCAGCAGCAGCAGCGCCGCGATCAGCCACATCACGGCGCGGGGGTCGCCGTGGTCGAGCAGGAGCCCCACGACCAACGGCGCGACCGCGGCACCGGTATCGAGGCCCGAATAGACGAAGCCGAAGACCCGGCCCCTGGCGTCCGCCGCTGCGGTCTCGCGCACCAGCATGTCGCGGGACGGAAAGGTGAGCCCGACCAGAATGCCCGCGAGCGCGAAGGGGACTGCCAGAACCGCCGCCGGGAACAGGCCGAGGCTGATAGCGACGAAGAACGCGGCTGCCGATGCGAGTCCTGCGCCGATGATGAGCTGATGCCGTGAGCCCGCGCGCTCGGCCATGAAGCCCCCGAGCAGCACGCCCCCCGATGCACCGAAGAGGAAGACCGAAAGCAACGGCGCGCCTTCCGCGACCGGCAGGCCGTAAAGCTGGTCCATCAGCGCCGGGAAGAACGACTGCAGGCCGATTGTGGCTCCGCTCAGGAAGATGAAGAAGGCGAAGCAGAGCAGCACCGGGACCGAGATGAGGGGAGCGACACCCTGACTCACGGCGGCGAGCCAGCCGCGCCCAGTCGCGGCCGCCACGGGGGCTTCGCCAACGCGCGGGCGGGACGCCGCCGGCGCCTCGTCGCTCGCGTCGAGGAACAGGTGCCGGTTGAAGAACAAGGCGAGGAACAGGAGCAGGCCGACGGCTCCGGCCAAGATCAGGGCGGGACGCCAGCCGAGCTCAAGCGTGAGCCCCACCATGACGATGGGGGCGAGCGCATAACCAAGATTGCCGCCCAGCGTGTGGAAGCCGTAGGCCCGGCCGTGGCGGGTGCGGCGGATGCTCGCGGTGAGGATCGAGAGATCGGCCGGGTGGAACACACTGTTGCCGAGCCCCGCCAGCGCGGCAAGCGGGAACAGCATCCAGAATTCAGGCGCGAGACCCATCAGCAGAATTCCGGCGCACAGCAGCGCCAGTCCGCCCAGGAGCACCGTTCGCGCCGGGAAGCGATCGACCAGGAAGCCCGCCCCGGTCTGCGCGACACCGGAAGACACGTAGAACACGGTCATCAGCGTGCCGAGCTCGGTGTAGCTGACCGCGAACGCTTCCTTCAGGTGCGGGAAGAGCGGCGGCAGGGCGAGCTGGTAGAAATGGCTCGCGCCGTGGGCGAGCGAGATCAGCCCGATGACACGGGCCTGCCCGCGACCGGGCGCCTCCTCAATGGTCATCGTGGCTCGTCTCGGAAGGGCGCCGCTCCCATAGCGGCGCCGGATGGCGCGCGAGAGTACGCCTCCGGCGCCCAAGCCGGCAATGGGACGGAGCCGGCCGTGGCCGCCGCAGCCAACATTTAGATTGCTATGGGCAATGGTTGTGTGTTACACACACAACCATAAAAAGAAACACCTGTGAAGGAGAGCCACCATGTCGAAATATGCGCCCTTAGAGGACCACCTGCGCGACACAGGCCAGGAGTCCGTGCCGATGACCTTTGCCGACATTGAGCAAGTCATCGGCGCAAAACTGCCGCAATCGGCCTTCACGCACCGGGCCTGGTGGTCCAATAACCCCACGAACAACGTCATGACTCGTGCTTGGCTCGAGGCGGGCTACACGACGGCGGAGGTAGACATGGCTGCGCATAAGTTGGTGTTTTGCAAGGCCGTGCAGTACGGACCGGCGGCCAAGTCCGCGAGCGGCGAGTTGCGGGACGAGCCGCAAGATTCCACAGTCACCTCCGGGGGCTTTCTTTCTCGTGTCTTCGGTGCGCTCGAGGGCACGGTGACGATTAAGCCAGGAACCGACTTGACGGCACCGATCGACACGAAATGGGATGCGACTCGGTAGTCGGCGATGCCCATTTACCTTCTCGACACCTGCGCGGTCATCTGGATCGCGAACGGCGAGGCGCTGAAGGAACCGGCCGCAGGCGCGTTGGAGGGCGCGCCTGCGCATGGCCGCGGGGTCTTCGTCTCCCCCATCACCGCGTGGGAAATCGCCATGCTCGTGGAGAAAAACAGAATTGCGCTCGCGATGAGCCCCCAGATGTGGTTCGAGAGAATTCTCGCGTGGCCGGAGCTGGCGCTCGCGGAACTGCCGCCGGAGGTTTTTATCGCATCGTGCGCCCTGCCCGGTGTACCGCCCGCCGATCCGGTGGACCGCATCCTCGCCGCTACGGCGCGGGCCTTCGGCCACACCCTGGTGACCCGCGATCGCCACCTGCTCGCCTACGGCGGGGAGGGGCACGTGCGCGTCATGGGGTGCTGACGCGCAGCTTCGCTGACTCCGCTCAGGCGCTTTCGGGCGTATAGTTGGCCAGTCCTGGCTGGTCTCTCGCGCGGCCGACCGCCGGCGCGCGGGGAGTGTCAGAAGGCAAGGGAGGCGGGAGATGGTCAAGATCGAATGCGTGGTGGAGGCCAACAACTATCTCGGCGAGGGGCCGGTCTGGGACTCGGTCGACGGCGTCCTCTACTGGGTCGACATGCTGGACAAGGAGGTCTGGCGGCTCGATCCGCGCACTGGCAAGACCCGCACCTGGACCCTGCCCAAGACCGTGGGCGCGTTCGCGCTCCGGGAGCAGGGCGGCGGCGTGCTGACCATGCGGGACGGCTTCTATTTCATGGACCTCGACAGCGGCGAGACCGAACTCATCGCCCTGGTCGACGCCGACGAACCGCGCACGCTCTTCAACGACGGCAAGGTTGACCGCCGCGGCCGCTTCTTCGCCGGCGGCGAGGACGAGATTTCGGAATCGCCAATTTGCGGCCTCTTCAGGCTCGACCCCGACCTCACCGTGCACGAGCTGGAGCGCGGCATCATCTGCAACAACGGGCCGAGCTGGAGCCCCGACAACAAGACCTTCTATCACACTGATTCCTACATGCAGGAGATCTACGCCTACGACTACGACATCGAGACCGGCGCGATCTCCAACAAGCGGGTCTTCGCCAATACCCACGACGAGCCCGGCATCCCCGACGGCTCGACCATCGATGCCGAGGGTTATCTCTGGAACGCGCAGATTGTCTCCGGCCAGTTGGTGCGCTACGCGCCCGACGGCACGGTGGACCGCCGCGTGCCGGTGCCGACCAAGACCATCACCAGCATCATGTTCGGCGGCGACAATCTGGACGTGGCCTATCTCACCTCGATGGGCCGCACCGATTTCCTGGGTCCCGAGGCCCAGAAAATCTTCGGCGAGGCGTCGAAGCCCCAGCCCCACGGCGGCGGCATCCTCGCGGTCTCCGGTCTTGGTGTGCAGGGCTTGCCGGAGCCCCGCTTCGGCGGCTGAATTTATTCGCCAGCCGGCAGCCAGATCAGGCGGGGGGCGTCGACGAAGAGCAAGCCGCAGGTGATTCTGCGGTCCGGGAAGACCGCGGAGACCGCCGCGCGATAGCTCTCCATCTGGACGCGGTAGGCCTCGGGCACGGGCTCGCCCTCCGCCGGCGCACGGCCGGTCTTGTAATCGAGGGCGATCACCTCCCGCTCGCGCACCAGCAGACGGTCAATCTGGCCGGAGATCACCCGGTCGCCCACGATCGCGCTGATCGGCGCTTCGGCCAAAGTGTCGGGGGCGAAGAGGGCGGCGAACGCCGGGTCGGCCACTAGCGCGATCATGGACTCCGCCAGTGCCTCCCGCTCGCCGTCGCCGAGATCGTGTCCGGCGAGCAAGCGGCGGGCGGCAGCCGGGCGCTCCGCCGGCACCAACGCGGGCAGATGCTCTAGCAGCTTGTGCGCGGCGATCCCGCGCAGGCGTGCGCTCTGCCCAGCGGCGTCGATCGGCGAACGCGGCGCAGGGTCCGCGAGCACGCGCGAGGGCGCGAGCGGGCGGGGCGCCGGTGGCTCTTCAGCCGGCGGCACAAGAAGCTCCGACGGCAGCGGCGGTGGGGCATCTCCCCCCGGCGCCGGTTCGACAGGCGAGGGGAGCGGCGCCGTCTGCGGTTCGGCGTAGACCAAGCCGGTGCCGTCCGGCATTGCCAGCGGCTGGACACCCTTCAGACCCTCCAATCCCGAGCGCACGAGCGAGTACCAGCAGTCATCGGGCGGCGTGTCCCGGCCCTGCCAGCCGCAAACATAGAGCCGGTCTTCGGCGCGGGTCATCGCGACGTAGAGCAGTCGCCGGTATTCCTCCTCTTGCGCGGCGCGGGCTTGGGAGCGGGCTTCGCGGGTGAGCGGGTCCTCTCGGTTCGCGCGGCCCGGCCACAGCAAGCCCTCGACCGTGCCGACGCCGCCGTCCGACCGTTCCTCCTCCAGCCAGACCAGCGGGTCCCGGCCTCTCGGCTTGCGCATGGTGTCGGGGAGAAAGACCACCGGCGCCTCCAGGCCTTTGGCGCCGTGCACGGTCATGATCCGTACTTCGTCGCGGCCCTGCTCGAAGTCCCTCTTGATCTCCGCGCGCCCGTCCTGGACCCAGTGCAGGAAGCCCTGGAGCGAGGGCGGGTGCGTGCGGCCGTAGGCCAGCGCTAAAGCCAGGAACTCCTCGATGGCATCCCCCGATTCCGGGCCGAGGCGTCCGAGCAGCGCCGCCCGCCCACCGTGCGCGCCCAGCACCTCGCCGTAGAACTCGAAGGGCGGCATCCAGTCTGCGACGCCGAGAAAGGCACCAAGCGCCTCGTGCGCCTCGGCGAAGGCGGAGCGTTCATTCCGACGCCGGGCAAGCGTCGCCCACAGGCTCGCGCTGCGATCGTATGCAAGCGCAAACAGCGCGTCCTCGTCGAGCCCGATCAGCGGGCTCTTGAGCACCGTGGCGAGCGTCAGGTCGTCGTCCGGCAGCAGGCAGAACTCGCCGAGCGCGATCAGGTCCATGACCGCGAGCTGCTCGGTCAGCACCATGCGGTCGATTCCCGCCACCGGCACGCCGCGCGCCTTGAAGGCGCGTAGCAGGTGGTCCACGAAAGGGCCGCGCCGGCGCACCAACACCAGCACGTCGCCGGGCTGGATCGGGCGGCCGCGTGCCTCAAGCCAGCCGTTGCTGCCTTCCGCCGCGGTTTCTTGCGTCCACGCAGCCACGCGGTCCGCGATGAGCTGAGCAAGGCGTGCTGCCGGATCGTCGGCCGCCTCGCGTTCTGCTGGCGGCACCCATGGCTCCAACGGCGCCGCCTCTCCGGGAGCCAACGGCGGCCACAGCTCGACCCGGCCACCGGCGCCAACGCGATGAACCTCGTGGCGGATGGACACGTCCTCGGTGCTGACGCCGGCACGGGCTGCCGGCTGCGCGAACACGGCGTCCACCGCGGCGAGCACCGCCCCCGTCGAGCGGAACGATTGAGCGAGCGGGAGCGATTCCCACGGCCTTTCGGCGGCCTTGGCCCTACACTGGAACTGCCGATGGGCACCGGCGAGCGCACGGACATCGGCGCCCTGGAAGCTGAAGATCGACTGCTTCTCGTCGCCGACCGCGAAGAGGGTACGCGGCGCGGCACGGGCGCCTTCCCCGGCAAAGAATTCTTCCGCAAGCGCCGCGATCACGGTCCACTGCGCGGGGCTGGTGTCCTGCGCCTCGTCGATCAGCAGGTGGTCGAGGCCGCCGTCGAGCTTGAATAGCACCCAGGGCGCGATGCCGGCGCGGGCGAGCAGGCTGCGGCTGATGGCGATTTGATCGCTGTAGTCGAGCACGGCATGGCGTGCCTTCTCGGCCCCGTAGAAGCTGAGATGGCGGGACGCGACCTCGATCAGGGCGGCGCTGCTCTCGGCCACGCGGGCGGCGTTCCAGCGCTCGACCGCAGCCGCAACCCGCGCCTGCTCGTCCGCGAGTGCATCGGCCGCGTCGGGGTAGGCGTCGCCTAGCCTTTTGGTGACGAGCCTCTGGATGAGGTCTCCGTCCTGGCGCAAGAAGGCGCGACTATAGGCGCCAAAACCCGCCGTCCGTCGCTCATGGTCGGCGTCGAGCCAACCCGCAATCGCCTGCGCCCGCCTCTGATCCGTCACGGTCCCACCGCCGAGCACGCGGACGGCATGCGTCAGCGCCGGTCGGTCGAAGGCACTTTCGGCCGATCCTTTGGCCAACACGCTCTCCGGCGTCACTTCCTCGTCCACGTCCAGGTGGGCGCGCAACGCCGCGATGGCGCCGGCGGTGCCGCCTTGACGCTCCAACACGGCGGCGAAGCGGTCCCGCGCGCTGCTTACGTCCGCCAGCAGGGCGCCGAAACCCTCCTCGCCGACCACCGCCGTCATGATGGCGAGATGGGCCGCAAGGTCGTCGTCCACCTCAGGCCGGGCAGCATGCAACAGGCGCGCACGGGCTGAGCCCAACAAAGTGGTGCTCATGCGTTCGTCGGCGATCTCGAAATTGGGTGCGACGCCCGCCTCCAGCGGGAAGCGCCGGAGCAACGACTGGCAGAAGGCGTGGATGGTCTGGATTTTCAGCCCGTCCGGCACGTCGAGCACGACGGCGAAGAGGCGCCGCGCCAGGGCGCATGTCGCGCCCGACGGCCGCGTCCCGGTGAGCCCCGCCAGAGCCGTGGTCAGCGTCTCGTCGTCAGCGACGGTCCAGTCTGCCAACTCGCTCGAGATCCTGAGCGCCATCTCGGCAGCGGCGGCGCGCGTGAAGGTGAGGCAGAGTATGCGCTCCGGCGCGGTACCACCCAAAAGCAGGCGCAACACGCGATCGGTCAACACCTTGGTCTTGCCGGTGCCGGCCGAGGCGCCGACCCAGACCGAGGCCGTAGGGTCCGAGGCCCTGTGCTGGGCCGGAGTCATTCTTGAGGCGAGCGCGGCCATCACGTCTCTCCGCCGGGCACCGACCACTCCTTGTGCCGGGCGAGGTGGCCGTAATCGTTCCAGCGTGGGGCGAGTGCCGGTCGGGGCACCGGGTGATAGGGGGTCGCGGGATCGTCGAAGCGCGCGATCAGCGCCTGCAGGCCGGCTGCGGCCTCGCGCGCCAGCGTGTCGGCATCGTCGCCGATCTGGACGATCTCGCCGGCGCTCTCGGCGCCGCTCAGCTTCCAGTAGGCGAGGGCTGCGACCTCGGCGGCGTCGACGTCCGCGAAGCCGCCTGCCTGAGCGATCGCCGCCTCCAACGAAAGCTGCGGGCTGCGCCCGTCCTTTACGTGGCGCTTACTCGGAACGCTCCCCGTCTTGTAGTCGATAATCTCCAGTACGCCCGCATGGGTGCGGTCGATCCGATCTGCCTTCGCCGTGAGGCGAAATTCTCCCGCCGGCGCCTCAAGGTCGAGGGCGCCCTGCACCTCGGTCGCGAGCGGCTGGAGCGCGGGCCTGCGTGTCCGCTCCTCGGCGATAAACCAGTGGGCGATGCGCTCAAACCGCGGCCACCAGAAAGCGAGTACGCCGGGCCGCGCGCCAGCCGCCTCGAAGTGCGCCCGGCCCAGCGCCAGCAAGCGCACTTCGGCATCCGGCGGCAGCGCATCCGGATGTTCGCGCACGAAAGCCTCGAGAATTCGGTGGATGATGGTGCCGCGCTCCGCCGCGCTCGGGTCCGCGTCGACGGGATCGAGGACCTTGAGCCGCAAAATGTCTCGCGCGTAGATGGAATAGGGATCGGCGATCCAGGTCTCGATCTTGGTGACCGAGAGTTGCCTGGGCCGCGCGGCGACCGGCGGCGTCGGCGCGGGCGCAGGCCGGGGGCCGGAAGGCTCTGCCGGCCGATCTAGGGCCGCCCACCAGGCGAGCAGCGCAGGCTCCATGGTGTGCAGCGCCGCCGCACCCTCGGAGCCGCTCGGCAGCAAGGCATCGAGACGCTGGAGCCAGCGCGCCGGGATGGTCGGTGTGCCTTCGATGCGCCGCGCCCGCGTCAGATAGACCTCCTGCGCGCCGCAGCACTGGACGAAGTCGTGGGCCGATAAGCCGATGCGAAGCTCCGGCGGCGGCAGGCCGAAGTCCGCGCGCATGGGGCGGCTCATCCAGGGATCGCCCGCGGCCGCCGGCGGCCAGACGCTCTCGTTCAGTCCGCCCAGGATCATGCAATCGGCGTGCTGCAGCCGGGCTTCAAGGGGGCCCCAGATTTGCAGGCGGGGGTGGCGGCCGAAGGGTGGGCGGACCACATGGTCCTCCATCAGCGCATCGAGCAGCGCCGGATAGCGAGAAGGCGGCGCCAGCGGCGGCAGCGCGGACGCCGCCTCCAAGAGCCCAGCGACGAAGCGCGCCGCCTGCGAGCCCGCCTCGCCCGACCAAAGCCGCGCGGCCCCGGCTTCGTCGTCCGTGGCCGCGAGCCATTCCGCGAATTCGACATGGGCTTGCAAGAGCTTGCGCGCGTCGGCCTCGGGCAGCGCCATGAGGGTGGCGAAGGGCGCGGCGGCGGCTTCCAGCCCTTCCAGCCAGGGGCGGATGGTCGCATCACGCTCCTTCAGGGCTTCCCGCAGGCCGCCAAAACCCGGCGCAGGCCGGGGGCCGCGCAGAATCGCCGTCTCCATCGCCCGCACAAAACGGCGGAACGCCGCGGGCGCCTGGCCGCCAGCCGCGAGCGGATGCTTCAGCGCAGCCAGCAGCGGAACCGGCGCGGCTCCCTCGGCAATCATGTGTGCGGTGAGCCGAAGAAAGGCGCCGGGCGCCGTCTCTCCCAGCGGCTCGCCCGCCGAATCGTCCACCTCGATGCGCCAACGCCTGAGCTCCGCCGTGACCCTGCGGGCCAAGGCGCGATCCGCCGTCACCAGCGCGGCGGTACGGCCGGGAGTCTCCAGCGCGCGGCGCATGACGATGGCGATGACGCCCGCCTCCTCCTGCGGACCCGCACAGTCGATCCGGTGCATGTCGCGGAGCGCGTCGGGCGCCGGCGGCGGTAGCGCGCGCCAGGCGGTGATGGTTTCCGCCGGCCGCATCGCGTCGGCGACCAGCCGCGAACGGGCGCGTGTGGCGGCGCTGCCCGCTCCGTCGGCGCCCGGCCACGGTAGAACGTCGCCTCGCGCAACCCCGATGCGATCGAGCAGTCCCTTCAGCGCGTATTGCGGGTGGGTGGGGCCGATCGCCTTCCAGGTTTCGTCGTCGGCCTTTGTATCGAGACCGGGGAGGACGACTGCGCCTTGGGGCATGCGCGCTATGACCGCCAGCAGGTCGCGCGTGGCCGGTACGCTCCCGGTGGAGCCGGCGGCGATCGCCGGATGCGCCGGCGGCTTCGCCGCCCAGCGTTCGACGAGAGCTTCCAGCAGGGCGTTGCGGCGCATCCACGGATCCATCAGGTCTTTCTCCGCGAGATGCGCCGGCCATTGGTCCATGATGATCGCAAGGAAAATCAGTACCTCTTGCCAGTGGGCCGCGTATTCCTCCGGCGCGAGATCGGCGAGCCTCTGCGGGTCGACGCGAGCGATCTGAATTTCGTCGAGCAGGCTGGCAAGAGCCCGCGCCAGCCGGGAGGCTTGGTCCACACCGACTGCTCCGGTGAGTGACGCGCTCCTCGCCATTTTGCTGAACTTCTGGACCAGTCGAGTGAGTTGGAGCCGGCGCTCCAGCGGCGAGACTGCGTCGGGCAGGGTCTCGTCCTCTTCGTCGCCGAGGCTCCGCTCGTCCTCGTCGATGTCGCCAAGGGGACGGATGCGCGGCAGCAGCAGCGCTCGCCCCGGCGCGGCGCGGAGAAAGGCGAGCTGCAGCGCCCGGCAGGCGCGCCGCGTCGGCAACAGGATCGTGAGCCGGCTCAGCGCCAGCGGGTCGCCTCGGTCGAGCGGGATCGGCCGGCCGGCAAGGAGCCCGCCAGCCAACGCATCCACAAACGAGACGTGAGGCGGCACTGTGTAGAGGGTGGGCGCTCGCTCGCTCATTCACGCTCCCCGCGCCGTTCCGCAGCGAAATAGCGCTCTGCGGCCTCGAGACCCGCTGGCGAGCCGACGTGGAGCATGACGCCGCTATGCACCAGCCCGAACAGGCGGTCTGCCCGGAGCGCTTCGTCGTAGTGGCGGTTGAGCGAATAGGTACCGGCCGGCGCATGGGCGAATAGCCGGGGGTGCAGGATTTGCGTGCCGGTGAAAACGAAGGGCGCCGTGGCCACCTTGTCGCGCCGGCGGAGGCGTCCGTTCTCGTGGCGGAAGAAGTCGCCCGCGCCGTCATAGCCCAGCGCGCGCGCCAACGGACAGAGCAGCAAGAGCGCGTCCATTGTCTCGCCGTCCCACGCCTCGGCCATGCGCGCGAGCGCTGGTGCACTACCTTCCGCTAAGACGACATCGCTGTTCACAACATAGAACGCGTCGTCGCCGAGCCAGGGAAGCGCCTGGCGCACGCCGCCGCCGGTCTCCAGCCGCTCCTCCTCCCGCGAGATGTGGATGCGGGGCGCATCGGGGCGGGCCGCGTGGTCGGCGAGGAAGGCCTCAATTTGCGCCGCCAAATGGTGGGTGTTGACGGCGATCTCCGCCACCCCGGCTCGCTCCAGGCGTTCCAGGGCGTGGGCGATGAGTGGCTTGCCGGCGATCGGCACCAGCGGCTTCGGCACTGTCTCGCTGAGCGTGCCCATACGCGTGCCCAGGCCCGCCGCCAAGACCATCCCGCAGGTAGGCCGGGCGCTCACGACGCGAGTCCTCGCGCCTGTGACGGGACCCAGCGGTCGAACCAGGCCCGCACCGGGGCAAGCGCGAGATGGGCGAGATTGGTGTCGAGGTGCTGCCACACTCGCGGCAGATGGTTGAGGTAGCCCGGTTTGTCGTCCCGCTTCACCAGCCGGTGGAAGACGCCGATGATCCGCAACGCACGCTGCGTGCCGAGAATGGCGTAGGCCGCGCGGAACTCGTCTTCGTCGAGGTCCGGGAACGCGCGCAGGTAGCGCACCAGCATCGCCTGCTCCAGGCCGTCACCGAGATCGCGCCGCGCATCCTGTAGCAGCGAGACTAGGTCGTAGGCCGCAGGACCCAGGCGCGCGTCTTGAAAGTCCAGCAGGCCGACCCGGCCGAACTCCGCGGTGTCGCAGCCGCCATCGCCCCGCGCCGGCAGCCACATCAGGTTGCCGGCGTGGAAGTCGCGGAGGCAGAGCACGGCCGATCCCTGTGTCGCCTCTTCCAGAGGCCGGCACCACGCCGCTTCGAATTCTTGTGCCATCGCGGGCTCCACCGCATCGTCGATGGCGGTCTCCAGAAAGAGCGTGGCATCGCTCAACATCCACGCGGGGTCGTAGCAGGGCAGGTCGGGCGGCACCGGCTGGCGGTGGAGATCAACTAAAAGGTCGATGGCTGCCTCGTAGAGCGTGCGTTCCAGGGAGGAAGCATCCGGCCCGGCGAGTAGGGCAGAAAAGCTGTCGTCCCCAAAATCTTCGAGCAGGGCGAACCCCTGGGCCTCGTCCGCCGCGAAAACTTCGGGGGCGCTGTAACCCATGCTCCGCAGCAGCCCCGCGATGCGCACGAAGGGGCCGACGGAATTCCCCGGCGGCGGGTCGTCCATGAGCACCGCCGTGACATCGCCCTGTGTGAGCCGCTCATAGCGCCGCGCCGATGCGTCACCGGCGAGTGGCCGGTGCGTGGCATCGCCCCAGCCCGCGCGTGCGGCGAAGGCCCGGCGCTGCCGCTCGCGCTCGCTCACCCGTCCGAGTCCAGGTCTCGGGCAAGCGCTGACGCCAGAATCTCGCCACGTGGGCCATGGGGCGCGAATGTCACGCACCGCGCCCCTTCGTCCTCTCCCGGCGCGAGACGCACCTCCAGCCAGTCGCTAGGCATCATGGCGCCGAGCTTCTCCGGCCATTCGATGAGCGAAATCGCGCCCACGAATGCATCCTCGATGCCGAGCTCGTAGGTCTCCTCCGGCGCGCTCAGGCGGTAGAGGTCGAAGTGCCAGATCGCGCTTACCGGGTGCTCGTAGAGCTGCACCAGGGTGAAGGTGGGGCTCGGCACCTCCTCTGCCGGCCGACCCAACCGCGCGCGGATGAAGGCCCTGGCGAAGGCGGTCTTACCGCTGCCGAGCGTCCCGCTCAGCCCGATCACGTCCCCCGGCGCCGCGTACGGGACGAGGCGCTGCGCCAGCCGCTCAGTCTCCGCGAGGGCGTCCGCGCGCACGGTTAGGGGTTCGCGCGGCGCCGCGCTCTCTCCGGCCGTGGCGCTCGGCGCCCTATCGTCAGTATCGGTAGTGATCGGGCTTGAACGGCCCCTCTTGCGGCACCCCGATGTAGGAGGCCTGCTTGTCCGAGAGCGCGGTCAGCTTGGCGCCGAGTTTGCCCAGGTGCAGCGCCGCCACCTTCTCGTCGAGATGCTTCGGCAGGGTGTAGACGCGGTGCTCGTAGTTCGCGTGGTTCTGCCAGAGTTCCATCTGCGCCAACACCTGGTTGGAGAACGAGGAGCTCATCACGAAAGAGGGATGCCCGGTAGCGCAACCGAGATTCACGAGGCGGCCCTTGGCCAGAACGATCAGGCGCTTGCCATCCGGGAACTCGACCTCGTCCACCTGCGGCTTGACCTCGTGCCAGGGGAAGTTGGCCAGCGCGTCGATCTGAATCTCGGAATCGAAGTGGCCGATGTTGCAGACGATGGCGCGGTCCTTCATCTGGCGCATGTGGTCGATGGTGATGACGTCGACATTGCCGGTAGCCGTGACGAAGACATCCGCCACGCCGGCCATGTCGTCCATGGTCGAGACCTCGTAGCCCTCCATGGCCGCCTGCAGCGCGCAGATCGGGTCGATCTCGGTCACGCAGACGCGCGCGCCCTGCCCGCGCAGCGACGCAGCGCAGCCCTTGCCGACATCGCCGTAGCCGTTCACCACCGCGATCTTGCCCGCGAGCATCACATCGGTCGCCCGCTTGATGCCGTCCACCAGGCTCTCGCGGCAGCCGTAGAGATTGTCGAACTTCGACTTGGTAACCGAATCGTTCACGTTGATGGCGGGTGCGCCCAGGGTGCCGCGCTGCTCCATCTCGTAGAGCCGGAGCACCCCGGTCGTGGTTTCCTCCGAAATTCCCTTGATGTCCGCCATGAGCGAGGGGTGGTCATCGTGCATGATCTTGGTGAGGTCGCCGCCGTCATCCAGGATCATGTTGGGGTGCCAGCCGTCGGGGCCCTCAATGGTCCGGCCGATGCACCAGTCGTATTCCTCCTCGGTCTCGCCCTTCCAAGCGAAGACCGGGACACCGGCATCGGCCATGGCGGCGGCGGCATGATCCTGGGTCGAGAAGATGTTGCAGGAGCTCCAGCGCACGTCCGCGCCCAACGCGCTCAGCGTCTCGATCAAGACGGCGGTCTGGATTGTCATGTGGAGGCAGCCGGCGATGCGCGCGCCCGCCAGCACTTGGCGCTCGCCGAACTCGGCGCGGAGCGCCATCAGCCCCGGCATCTCGGTCTCGGCGATGGCGATTTCCTTGCGGCCCCAGTCGGCAAGCGAGAGGTCCTTCACCTTGTAGTCGGTGCCGTCCGTCATTCTTGGTTCCTTGACCGCCTGAGCGGCTGTCGTGCCACTGCCGGCGCGGCTTTTAGCACCGCTGCCGGGGGCTCACAACCGGCGTGGTCCGTCACCGGATCCGAGCTCAAGAATCGCCGGGAAAGGCGTCGATCAGCTTGGCGATTCGGCCTGCTTCGGCCTGGCTCAGCAGCTCCTCCGCGTGCTGTGCCGCCATCGCCGAGTCGAGCGCGAGGATGCGTTGCTTCACGCGCGGCACGTTGGGCGGCGCCATGGAGAGATCGCGCAGGCCGAACCCCAGCAACATCGCGGTAAAGCGCGGGTTGCCTGCGAGCTCGCCGCACAGATTGACCGGGATGCCGGCGCGTCGGGCTGCCTCGGTGGCGAAGCAGATCAGCCGGAGCACTGCAGGATGAAGGGGGTCGTAGAGGTGGGCCACCTGCTCGTCGCCCCGGTCGATCGCGAGCGTGTACATGGTGAGGTCGTTGGTACCGAGCGAAAAGAAGTCGCAGGCGTCGGCCAGCGCATCGGCAGCGAGCGCCGCACCCGGCGTCTCGATCATGACACCGAGCGGAGGAGCATCAGCGATCGCTATCCGCGCGCGCGTGAGCCTGCGTACCGTCTTGTCCACGGCCTTTCGCACCTGCCTGATCTCGTCGACCGAGGTGATCATGGGCACCAGGATCCGCACCGGCCCGTGAGCGCCGGCGCGCAGAATGGCCGCGATCTGCGCCTCCAGAAGCGCCGGCGTCTTGAGCGAAAGGCGGACGGCGCGGAGCCCGAGCGCCGGATTGACGCTGGGTGCGATGTGCTCGTCGAGAGAGTAAGCGAGCTTGTCCGAACCCACGTCGAGGGTCCGCACTGTCACTGGCGCCCCCTCCATGCCGGCGACGATCTCCTTGAGCGCGACGTACTGCTCGTCTTCGCTCGGCGGCTCCTCGCGGTTCATATAGAGGAACTCGCTACGCAGGAGCCCGATGCCTTCGGCGCCGGCTTCCTGCGCCTGCGGCAGCTCATTGGGCAGCTCGATGTTGCATTGCAGGGTCACGCGCGCGCCGTCGGACGATACGGCCGTGACCTCGCGCAGCCGGGCGAGCTGGCGCTCGCGCCGCTCAAGCGCCCGGCGGCGCCGCTCGAGGCGCGCGATCGTCGCCTCGTTGGGGTTGACCACGAGCCCACCACGCACGCCGTCTACCGCCACGAGATCGCCCGAGCGCACGGAGCCGACGAGGTCCGCCACGCCCAAAACCGCCGGCAGACCCAGCGAGCGCGCCATGATCGCGGTGTGCCCCTCCGCGCCTCCGAGCGCTGCCGCGAAGCCGCCGATGCGCGCGGGATCCATCAGCGCGGTATCCGCGGGCGTGATCTCCTCGGCAATAATGATTGTGCCTGGAGGCAGGCCGGAGAAGGCCTGATAGCCAGCCCGGGTCAGGTTGCGCACGAGGCGCGCGCTTGCTTCGCGCACGTCGTCGATCTTGCCGGCGAGATAGGAATTCTCCATCCCGGCAAAGGCCTGCGCGATCTCCGAGAGCTGCACCTGGACCGCCGCCTCGGCGTTGATGCGCGCATCCCTGATGCGCACCTCGACGCCGCGCACGAGCCGGGAACCCGAGAGCATCAGGAGGTGCGCATCGAGCAGGTGGCGGAGCTGGCCCGCCACCTCCTCCGGCAGCGCCTCGGCCTGGGCCTGCAGCTGGCGGATCTGCGATGCCGACAGCGCAACGGCGTCGTGAAAGCGCGCGATCTCGGCTTCCACCGCGTCGTCTTCGATGCGGTACTCGGGCACGTCGATGAGGCCGCGCTCGACCACGTGCGCGGGCCCTACCGCGATGCCGGCGGAGACTCCGAGGCCGCTGAAGTGCCGCTCGGGCCGGTCCGTCAATTCAACGACCTGAGCGCGCGTGGCGGCGCTTTCTTCAGTCTTCATCGAAGCCGCCGTCTACGAGGGCCGTCAGCGCCGCCAGCGCTGCCGGAGCATCTCTGCCCGCGGTCTCGATCTCGATCTCGGTACCCGGTCCCGCCGCCAGCATCATCAGACCCAGGATTGAGTGACCCGAGACCCGTGTTCCGTTGCAGGAAACGGCGACGCTGGCCTCGAACTGCGAGGCGGTCTTGACGAAGTTGGCGGCGGCCCGCGCGTGCAGTCCGCGCCGGTTGGCGATCAGGCATGTGCGGCGGTGGCTCCCCTCGCCGGGCTCGGTCGCCGCCTCGTTCATGCCTCGCCGCCCTCGAGCAGCCGGCCTGCGACATGGATATAGGTGCGTCCGGCCTCCTGTGCGGCGGCCACGGCGCCCCGCAGATCGCTGCCCGAACGCACGCTCGCGAGCTTGATCAGCATCGGCAGGTTCACGCCGGCGATGACCTCGACGTTCGCGCCCTCCATGACCGAGATGGCGAGGTTCGAGGGCGTCCCGCCGAACATGTCGGTGAGCACGATCACCCCGTCGCCCTCGTCGGTGGCACCGATGGCGTCGAGAATGTCCTGGCGGCGCTGCTCCATGTCGTCGTCGGGGCCAATGCAGATGGCGCGCGTGCGGGGCTGCGGCCCGACGACGTGCTCAGTCGCCGCAACGAACTCCTCGGCGAGCCGTCCGTGGGTGACGAGCACGATGCCGATCATCGGGTCATCCGTTGGCTTGCATCGCGGATGCCGCGGGCTCGGTGTCGAGATCGCGGTGGCGCAGCCTGACCTGCCAGCGCCCGCCGCCCAGCGCCTCGGCCAGGTGCTCGGCCACGGCGACGGAGCGGTGCCGCCCGCCCGTGCAGCCGAGCGCGATGGTGAGGTAGGAGCGCCCGTCCCGCTCGAAGGCCGGTAGCAACGGCCTGAGCATTGCAACCATGCCGTCGAAGAAGGGGCCATAGGCGGGGTCATCCTGCACGTGGCGCGCGACCTCCGGCTCTCGCCCGGTGAGCGGCCGGAGTGTTGGCACATGGTGCGGGTTGGAGAGGAAGCGGACATCGAACACGAAATCCGCCTCTGGCGGCACGCCGCGGCTGTAAGCGAAGGACAGCACGAAGATCGCGGGCGCCCGCCCGGCCTCGGGCCCAAAGCGCGCGGCGATGATCCCGCGCAGATCGCGGACGGAAAGCCGGCTGGTATTGACGGTGAGGTCCGCCCGGTCGCGGACCCAGCCGAGCAGCGCGCGCTCGCGCCGAATTCCCTCGTCGACAGGTTCGTCGTGCGCCAACGGGTGTGGGCGGCGAGTCTCGCTGAAGCGCCGGCGCAGCACCTCGGTCTCGCAGTCGAGAAAGAGCAGCGCCATCTCACCACGCTCGCCCTCGCCGAGTAGCGGTTCGAGATAGCGCTCGATGTCGCCGGGATCGAACCCCCTCGTCCGCGAATCGATGCCGAGCGCGAGCGGACCCGGTCGCCCGTTCTCGCCCCGCGCCTGGACCAGCTCCGAGAGAAGCGAGAGGGGCAGGTTGTCGATCGCCTCGTAGCCGAGGTCCTCCAAAATCTTAAGCGCCGTCGACTTGCCGGCGCCCGACATTCCCGTCACCAGCACGAGGGTGCGGCTGGGGGAGGGATCGTCGTTCATCGTCCGGCCGAGCGCGTTGCTAGCGCGTCCTGCCCGGCAGCTGCGGCGCGCGAGAGCGCGAGCCTGACCTTCGCCGGCGTCGACGCCTCGAACGGGGCAAGCAGGATGTGCGCGATTCGATGGCCGCAAAGGTCGACGGTCGCGGCCTCCGGCATACGCTCTACCTTGTCGGGCCGGACCAGATCGGCCACGAGATGGACCGGACACTGCGTCACGAAACCCATCGAGACGATGCCGATCCCACGCACTTCGAGCAGTCCCGCGATGCGCGCCGGCGGCGCCGCGAGCAGCATCCCGCCGCTGCTCGTCAGTGCGACTTGATCGTCCGCGGCGAGCCGCGCCCCGCCCTCGATCAGGCGCAGCGCGAGGTCGGACTTGCCGGCGCCGGGGGCACCCCGCAGCAGCACGCCCTTGGCCTCCAGGGCGACGCAGCTGGCATGAATCAGGACCATGGCGCGACCGTGCGGCCCGGCGGCGCGGCTGTCAATCGGCCTGGCGCTCACGCCTGCGACGCGCCGGCTGCACCGGTGAGGACGGCATAGAGCGCCTCCGCGTTGTCGGCACCGCGCAGGCGCGCACACACGCGGTGGTCCCGCAGCAGGCGCGAGACCAGCGCCAGTGCCTTCAAGTGATCCGAACCTGCTGAGTCCGGCGCGAGCAGCAGGAAGATGAGGTCTACCGGCTTCCCGTCCACGGCATCGAACTCGATGGGCTCCCGCAGGCGGGCGAACACCGCCGAGAGCCGCGTGAGGTTGGCGAATCTGCCATGCGGGATTGCAACCCCGCCACCGACCCCGGTCGAGCCCAGCCGCTCGCGCGCGAGCAGCAGGTCGAGGACCACGCGCTCCTCCTGCGCTGTCTGCGCTGCGGCGATGGCGGAGAGCTCCTGCAGCGCCTGCTTCTTGCTGGCCGCCCTCACGTCGTCCAGGACGCCGCTCAACGACAAGAGGTCCGCGATCTCCATTTCCCGGCCACTCTGTTGATTGCCGTTGGAGGCAGCGCTTGCTCGAAGTTGGCGGCGGCCCGAACCCGGCCGCAGCGCCGCTCAGTCGGCCGGCTGCGGCGAAGGCTCGCCTACGTCTGCGGCCCTACCGCTGCGCGGGGTCTTGTGATGGTCACGAAGCTTTCGCTTGTGCCGTCGCATGCGCTTCTCCAACCGCTCGGCGGCGATGCTGAAGCTCGCCGTCATGTCGGCGGCCGACGCGTGACTCTGGAACCTGATGCCGTGGCCGACATGGATCATGAGGTCGGTCTCGATCATCTGCGCCACCTTGGCGAACACCGCCTGCGCGTCGATGGCGGTGGAAAAGAACTTCCCCGCCGACGACTCGAGGCGCTGCGTAACCTGGTCCCGAAAGCTTTCGTTGACGCTGACGTGCCGGCCCGTGATGGCGATCTGCATGACTACCCCGCAGTCTTGCTGCAAGGCGGATTATAGGCGAGGTGGACCGATGACGGGAAGCACGGCCGGGCTGCAGCATCCGTCCAAGATGACCTTGGTCATGGTCTCAGCCGCAGCGTCGAAGTCCGTCCTCGTGAGCCGGCGCCGCCCGAGCACGTCGGCGGCCAGCATTCCGAAATCCGCATAGAACTGGGTCGCCGACCACAGCATGATGAAGAAGTGGCGCGGGTCTACCGGCGCCATCTGCCCGCGGCGGATCCACTCCTCCACCACATGGGCGCGCTGGTCGGTGACCTCACGGATATGTTGACGCTGGCGCCGCTCCAGAAACTGCGCGCCGCGCAATATCTCGTTGGCAAAGAAGCGGGATTCGGTGGCGTGGCGGCGGGAATACTCGAGCTTTGCGCGAATATAGGCAGCGATGGCCTCGCGCGGTTCGCGCTCGGGCACGATATGCTCGAAGGCGCGGTCCCAGCCCTCAATCAATCGCTCGATCACCGCCGTATAGATGCGTTCCTTGGTGGGGAAGTAGTAGTAGACGTTCGTCTTCGGCAGACCGCTGACCCTCGCGATCTCCTTGATATGGGTGCCGTGAAAGCTCTTGTCGGCAAAGAGGCCGACGGCGGCGCGTAGGATTTTCTCTTCGTTCCGGGCCCGGATACGCGGTTCCGGCGCCGCTCCCGCATCTGCTCTCTTCGTCTTCGTCATGCTCGTGCCTCGCCTCGCACGGTGCCCCATCGGTCCGTCGCTGCGGGCCGCAGTCTAACCCCGCTCGCTGGATGCCGAGCCAAAATTTACTTGACGCGCGTGTCTAGTTCTCGGATCGTGAAACATGACACGCGTGTCAGGTTTTTTGCAGAGTCAGGCGAGGCGTGCGGAGCCGGTGGCGATGCAACTGAGATCGGCGCTCCGGGAGACGCTCGAGGGCTGGCAGGAAGACATCGCGTCCCCTTGGCGCGACGTCATCGCCGATGTCGCGCTGGGCTTCGAGCAGGTTGACGCCACGTTGGAGCTTGAACCCTGGGAACCGATCTTTCCCGCTCGGCGAGGCCGGACCCTTCCGGGTGCTCCGGTGGACGCGCACATGCTCCGCGCTTTCGACGGTCTCGCACCCGCAGACGTGCGCTGCGTGATCCTGGGCCAAGACCCCTATCCCTGCCCCGCCTTCGCGACCGGGCGCGCCTTCGAAGCCGGCAACGTCGCCCGCTGGCGGGAGCTCGACAAGATGTTCTCGCCCAGCGTACGCGCGGTGATCCAACTCACCCTTGCCGCGCGGACGGGCGATGAGCACTTCGTCCGCGGAGTTGAGCGGTGGCCCACAATTCTCACCGCCATCGAGCGCGGCATGGTCGATCTTGAGGCGCCCGGCGCACTTGCCGATCGCTGGGTCGCGTCCGGCGTGTTGCTTCTCAACGCGTCGCTCACACTGACGCGCTTCAGGCGAGACGGCGACCCGCACCAGATACGGGGACATCTTCGGCTCTGGCGCCCCCTGGTGGTCCGGGTTCTCGGCCATCTCGCGCGGTGGGATGCAGCTGTCGTCTTCATCGGCTTCGGCGACGCGGCGGCGGAGACGCTCTGCGCGGCGGGGCTCGACGGGTCCGACGCAGGCGACGAGCGCATCGTCCTCCGCCCGCATCCGGCGGCGGCCGACGAGGTCCTCGCGCAAGAGAATCCGTTCACGCTCTGCAACCGGCGCCTGCAAGCGATGGGCGCCCGGCCTGTGGACTGGTAGCCATGCCGCGCGCGCGTTCCTTCGACTATATCGTGGTGGGCGCAGGCTCCGCTGGTTGCGTGCTCGCCAACCGGCTCTCTGCCGATCCCGACCGCTCGGTCCTCTTGATCGAGGCCGGGGGCAAGGATCGCAACCCGCTCTTCCGACTGCCCATGCTGATGGGCAAGTTGTTCCACTCGGGCATCTACAACTGGCGCTATCACACCGAGCCGGTACCTAGCCTGGAGGGCCGCTCGCTCTACTGGCCGCGCGGCAAGGTGCTCGGCGGCTCGTCCACCATCAACGGCATGATCTACGTGCGCGGCAATCGCCACGACTACGATCGCTGGGCGCAGATGGGCCTCACAGGATGGTCCTACGACGAGGTCCTGCCGGCTTTCCGCCGCTCCGAAGGGCACCTGGAGCGGGGCGGGATCTACCACGGGACGGACGGCGAGCTCACGGTCTGCCGCGCGCGGGGGACCAATCCGCTTTTCGACGCGTTCGTCGAGGCGGGCCGCCAGGCGGGTCATCCCGTCAACGACGACTTCAACGGTGCCGACGAGCAAGAAGGCTTCGGGCGCTACGACTTCACCATCAGGCGCGGTAGGCGCTGCTCCGCCTCCACCGCCTTCCTCAACCCGATCCGACATCGGCGCAATCTGGCGATTCTCACCGACAGCCTGGTGCGCCGGGTGGTCGTGGAGGGGGGCCGCGCTACCGGGATCGAAGTCGTGCGGCAGGGCGGTGTGCGAACCATCCACGCCGAGCGTGAGGTCATCCTCTGCGCCGGCACCGTCAACTCGCCCCAGCTCCTCATGCTCTCAGGGATCGGGCCCGGCGACGACCTGAGACGGCACGATATTCCCGTGGCTCACGAACTCCCCGGCGTCGGCCGCAACCTCCAGGACCACGTCGATTGCGTCCTCGCCTATGCCTGCACCAAGTCCATCACCCTCTACCGGGATTTGCGCGCCGACAGGCTCATCCGCTCGGTGGCGGAGGGGATGCTGTTCGGCCGCGGCATTGCCACGACCTTTCCGTACGAGGCCGGCGCTTTCCTCAAGAGCCGGGCGGAGAAGGTAGCGCCGGACATCCAGGTGCACTTCATGCCGGCATTGGAAAGCGCGGCGAACCTGCACGTCCCCATTCCGTTCCGGAAGGCATCACTGGAGGACTCTCACGGCTTCAGCCTGCGCGTGGGACCGCTCAATCCCGAGAGCCGGGGCTGGATCGGCCTGCGCTCCGCCAATCCCGCCGACGCGCCGCTGATCCAGCCCAACTATCTGCAGAGCGAGGCCGACTGCCGCACGACGATCGCGGGTATCCGCATGGTTCGTGATGTGATCTCTCGGCCGGCCTTCGACGCTTACCGCGGCCCCGAGCTTGCGCCCGGCGCGGCGGTGCAGAGCGATACCGACCTTACCGCGTGGCTCCGGGCCAACGCCATGACGACCTTTCATCCTGTCGGCACCTGCCGCATGGGAGGGGACCCGATGGCCGTGGTGGACGCCCGACTCGCCGTCCACGGTATCGCCGGGCTCCGGGTCGCAGACGCCTCGGTCATGCCGGTCATCGTCAGCGGCAACACCAACGCGCCCGCCATCATGATCGGCGAGAAGGCGGCCGAGTTCATTCTCGGCGCAGGCGAAGCCCATGCGTCGCTGGAAGGGACCCAGGAATGATCGTCGAGCACCGCACCTACACGTTTCGCCCCGGCACGGTGGACGGCTGGCTCAAGAAGTACGAGGCGGAAGGCCTGCCGATCCAGAGGCACCATCTCGGCCGCTTCGTTGGGCTCTACGTCTCGGAGATCGGCCGGCTGCATCGGATCGTCCTGATCTGGGCCTACCAGAGCCTCGCCGATCGCGAGCAACGGAGGGCTGCGATGAGCGCGGACCCTGCGTGGCAGGCCTTCATCCAGTCGGTCTGGGCGCTCGACGCAATTCAGGAGCAGGACGTGATGGTGATGAACCCCGCGCCCTGCTCACCGCCTATCGGCGATTGAGCGGGCTGCCGATGGGGGTTTGCCCACGAATGCCAACCGGGCGCAACGGGCGCCCGTGGGAGAGGAGGAGAAACGCCATGTCGAACAAGCCGAATGCGATTGGTCCGGGCGCACCGTTTGCGCGCCTCAGCCGCCGCAGGTTCCTGGCGGCAACCGCCGGCGTTTCGGCGGTCGTCGGCGCGAGTGTCGCACTGCCCTTTGCCGCGCGCGCAGACGCGGGCCTCGTCGCCCTGGTTCACACCCAGGCGGCGGGCGACAGCGGCCCCATCGATTCCATGATGGGCCGGCTCAACCAGCTCTCGGAGGCAGCGGGTTTCGAGACCCGCACGATCTATGCCCAGGACCCCGCGACCTACGAGACCGTGCTGCGCACCCTAGGCGATGCGGGTGCCTCCATCGTGCTCGGGACCTTCCCGGTCATCTCCGAAGCGTTCAAGGCGGTGGGCCCGCTCTATCCCGACACGAAGTGGATCCAGCTCTTCGGCGACCCCGTCGACCCGCCGATCGGGAATCTGGTGACGGTCTCCTACGACTATTATCTCGGCTGCTATCTGTCGGGCATCTTCGCCGCTCACGTCTCGCAGTCGAAGAAAATTGGCTTCATCGGCGGCATCAGCATTCCGCCGATCAACGCCGACTTCAACGCGCTCCAGGCGGGAGTCCACGCGGTGAATCCGGAGGCCACCGTTACTGCCGCCTTCGCAGGCTCCTTCCAGGACCCGGCCAAGGGCTACGAGATCGCGAGCCAGATGTTCCTGGACGGGATCGACTACATCCAGACCGATTCTGCCGCGACCGACGGCGGCATTATCCAGGCGGCCAACGAGCGCGAGGGCGCCATGGTCAGCGCGCTCGATCCGGCCCAGTACCCGCTCGGGCCCGCCTCCGTGATCGGCGTGGTCAGCCTCGACTTCGGCCAGTCGCTCCATAACGAGACGAGCGCGGCGCTCGCCGCCGACTGGCAGGGCGGACGGCATGTGCTGACGGGCCTCGGCAGCGGCGTCATCGACTTCCTCCGCTCGCCGCTCTACCGGGAGCAGGGGCCGGCGGCTATCGTCGCGCGGTCCGACGAGGCGTGGCCCGCGGTCGAGGCGGCGCGGGCGGGCATCCTCGATGGCTCGGTTTCGGTGCCGTTCAACACGGAGCTCTGAAGGCACGCCCTGACCAGGAGGCGCTCTCGGAACAGATGACCGCCGCGGACCCGCCGGCCCTCCATTGCCGCGGGATTCGCGTCACATACGGCGAGGTGACGGCGCTCGCCGATCTCGAAATCGCCTTCGCGCGCGGCGCCATCCACGCCGTGGTTGGCCAAAACGGCGCGGGCAAGACGACATTCGCCCGTGTTGCGGCCGGGCTTGTCCGCCCCGATGCAGGGTCCCTCGCCATTGACGGGCGCGCGTTGCGTCTCGGCCGTGTGGCCGGTGCGCGCGCGGCAGGCGTCGAGCTGGTGCACCAGAGCTTCGCGCTGCCTCCCTCTTTCACCGTGGCGGAGGCGCTGGAGTTCGGCGCCGGCGGCGGTATCGGCCTCTACGGCCGGCGCCAAATCCTGAAGCGATGCCGCGAACGGCTCGCGGCCCTCGATCTCGATGTCGACCCCCGCAGGCGCATCCGCGACCTGCCGGTAGAGGTCCAGCAGGGGGTGGAGATAGCTCGTGCGCTGGTCACCGACGCCAGGCTGCTCATTCTGGACGAGCCGACGGCGGTGCTACCGCCCGCCGGCATCGAAGCGTTGTTCGAGCGTATCCGCCACCTCAAGCGGCACGGGGTCACGGTGATCCTGATCCTGCACAAGATCCGCGAAGTCATGGCGGTGGCGGACACGATCTCCGTCCTGCGCGGGGGCCGACTGGTCGCAGGACCCATCCCGCGCGAGTGGGCGGACGAGAAGAGCATCGCCGAGATGATCGTCGGCCAGGCCGCCGCGGGCACCGCCAGCGCCGACGACACCCAGGCGCTCGTCGGAGCGGTGTCGGTTCGAAGCGCCGTCGCTCAGCATGGTCCCACCGCGGCGACGCCCTCCGCCAGCGAGGCGGCGCTCAAACTCGCCAACGTGAGCACGGCTAAGGAGCCCGAGGAACCGCCGCTCGACCGGGTTTCCCTCGCGGTCCGGCCAGGGGAGATCGTCGGCGTCGCCGGGGTTCAGGGCAACGGCCAGGGGACTCTGGTGAAGGCGATCGCCGGACTTACCGACGTGACCGGTGGCGAATTCCACCTGGGTGGAACGCGCGTGATCCGCACGAGCCCCGCCGCCCGTCGCGCGCTGGGCTTGCGCGTCATCCCCTTCGAGCGCAACAGCGAGGGCCTCAGTCTCACCAGCGCGCTGTGGGAGAACTGGTCCGTCCGCGACCTGATGCAAAGGCCGTTGTTCAGTTTCGTCGACCCGGTCGCCCTGCGCAGGCGCTGCGACGAGGCGCTCCAAGCTTGGGACGTTCACTATGCGTCGGCGGCACAGAACGCCGGCGCGCTTTCTGGCGGCAACGCGCAGAAGGTGATCCTCGCGCGCGAGATCGACGAAGACGCACGCCTCATCATCGCCGCGCAGCCGGCGCGCGGGCTCGATATCGGCGCCACCGCCTTCGTCTGGTCGGCGCTGCGCGATGCAGCCGGGCGCGGCTGCGGCGTGCTGCTGATCTCGTCCGATCTCGACGAGCTGTTCGACGTCAGCCACCGGCTGGTGGTCATGCTCTCGGGTCGCATAGTCGCCGAATTCGTCCCGCCCTACGACATTGCCGCGGTGGGCCGCGCCATGACCGGGGCGTCTGCGTGAGCGGCATCAGCATCCGCGCGGGCGCGGTCATCCGCACGGTCGCCTTTATCGTGCTCGCGCTGGCGCTCTGCAGCATCGTCTTCGAGCTCGCCGGCTACTCGGCGCTCCTAATGCTCGAAAGCGTCGTCGAGGGCGCCTTCTTGCGGGCGGGCGGCTGGGCGCAGAGCCTGCGCTGGGCGCTCCCGCTCTTCATCACCGCGACTGGCGTCGCGATCTCCTTCCGCTGCGGCTTCTTCAATATCGGTGCGCAGGGCCAGTTCTATGTGGGCGCCATCTGCGCCGCCTTTGCCACCGACCTGCTCGGCGGCGCCCCGGCCGCCCTCGTGCTGCCGGCAACCTTCCTCGCAGGCATGGCGGGGGGCGCGCTCTGGGCGCTCTGGCCGGGATACTTGCGGCTTCGCTCCGGCACCGACGAGGTCATCACGACGCTGATGGGCAATTTCATTGCCGCGCTCGTGCTGGTCTACGTCACCTCGGGTCCGCTCAAGGACCCCTCCGGCACCGGTCAGCAGGCGGCGAGCCCGCTGCTGCCGGCGGTCTATCGCATCAGCGATTCCCAAGGTATCTCGCCTGCGATCATCGGCATTGCCGTTGCCGTCGCGCTCGCCATGTGGGTGCTGGTCAACCGCACGCCCTTCGGCATGCTCGCGAGCCTCGCCGGGCGCAACCCGACAATGGTGCGCTTTCAGGGCGCGCGGCTCTGGACCCTGGGCCTTTCGAGCTTCCTCATCAGCGGCGGGCTGGCCGGGCTCGCCGGCACCATCGAGCTGCTCGGCCCGACCGGGCGCATCGCGAGCGGGTTTCTGCCCGGCCACGGCTTCACTGCGGTGCTCATTGCGCTGGTCGCCAACCTTTCGGTGCTCGCGACGGCGGTCGTCAGCATGTTCTTCGGCGGCCTTGCCTCGGCCGCGCTTTACCTGCCGATCCTGGCCGGCCTGCCGGCCGCCGCCATCGACATCTTCAATGCCTCGGTGGCGCTCTTCATCACCGCGAAGTCGGGGCTGTTGGACCGCCTCCTGCGGGCCGCCCGGCTGCCAACATGACCGAGTTCCACGAGTTCATGGTGGCGATCCTGCGCTCCGGCACGCCCCTGGTCTACGTCACCATGGCAGGCGTTATCGCGCAGCGCGCCGGCGTCTGGCACCTCGGCCTCGAAGGCGTGATGATCATCGGCGCCTGCGCCACGATCCTCGGCATCGTGCTGACCGGTTCGTTCCCGGCCGCCATCGGCATCGCCTGCGTGCTCTGCGCGGCCGCCTCCGTGCTGCTCTGGTTCGTGATCGAGAGGCTGGGCGCCAACCCGATCATCGCAGGTTTGGGCCTCACGGGTCTTGGCATCGGCGGGACGGCGTTCGCGGTGCAAGCGCTCTTCGGCAGCTTGGCGGCCGTGACCGCACCCTTCGGCGTGCCCCGGCTCGGCGCGGCCTTCGGCCCTTACGGCGCGCTCTCGATCTTCGTCTTGATGATGCCCTTCGTGGTCTGGGGCATGTGGGTGCTGCTGCGCCGCACGCGCTTTGGCCTGCGCCTGGCCGCTGCCGGCGAGCACCCGCTCGCGGCACGCAGTGTCGGCACCAATCCAGCCACCGCGCGGCTCATGGCGCTCGCGACCGGCGGCGTTCTCTGCGCCCTCGGCGGGGCAGAGCTCGCGGCCGGCGGCCTCACCATCTTCGCGCAGAACATGACCGCAGGGCGCGGCTTCATGAGCTTCGCCGCCGTTATCTTCGGCGCGGCGCATCCGGTTGGCGCGGCCTTCGCCGCGATGTTCTTCAGCCTGGTGGGCGTCGCAGGAATCAGGCTGCAGCTTCTTTTCGGCGCGAGCATCCCGCACGACGTGCTGCTCTCGCTGCCCTATATGGCGACGATCCTCGGCGTCTGGATCAGCGGGCGGATGCGCGGCGGCGCCAAGGCCGCCACCGAAGCCTCGGAGCTCCGCGACTATTAGTCCACATTATTAGCGGCGGATCTGACTTAGAGCGTGACAACAGTCACGCCTCGATTCAGGGATCGAGGCCGACGGCGCATTGGGCCAAAGCCTGCTGCAGGTGCTCGGCCATCGCATGGGCTGCGACAGTCGGTTTGCGCTCGGAGGGTGCAATCAGGCACAGGCGCAAGGTCGACAAAGGCTCTTCCTCGAGCGGCACCGCAACCAGGCGCCCGCTGGCCAGCTCCTCTGCGAAGCCCAGGCGCGTGTAGAAGGCGATACCGACACCGCGCAGCAGCAGGCGCTTCAGGACGGCCAGGGTGTTGGAGATCGCCACCGGCTTGTGCGCGTTCTTGAAGGCCTCCATCTCCTCACCCAAGAAGAGTTGCATCGAGCCCAAATTATCCTGGTACATCAGTGGGTGGTCACCGCACTCGTCCAAGGAAACGGACTTGCGCGCCGCCAGCGCGTGATCCGGGGCCATGATGGCGCACATGGGGCAGGGAACGTCCTTGAGAACGGCAATTCCACGACGCAAGGCCGGTGAGAAGGTCAGGCCGAGATCCGCGTTGCCCTGGGTAACCGCGTGCATGGTCTCGACCGGATCGCAGGCCGTCACCCGGATCTGTACGGCCGGATGAGCGGAAATGAACTCGGCCAGCGCTTCCGGCAGGAATTGCACGTTCAGACTGTCCAGGGTGGTGATGGTCACGTCACCGCTGACGACGCCGCGCAGCTTGTCGATATCGCCGCGCAGCCGGGCGAAATCGTGCAGAGTGGCTCGCGCATGGCATAGCACCAGCTGCCCGGCATCGGTTAGCCGCATCCCATCGGGTCGCCGCTCGAACAGCGGGGTGCCGAGGTAATCCTCAAGCTTGAGAATCTGCCGATTGACGGCAGAGGGTGAGATATGGAGACGTTCCGAGGCGCGGCGAATCGAGCCGTCCTCGGCGACCGCCTCGAAGTACCGCAATACCGCCGCGTGCATCGATTCTCAGGTTCCGCTCGCCACGTCTCCACGGCGAATCATCGAAGAATTCGGACGTGACGGCAATGCGGACTGCCGGCCGTGTAGAAGCGGCCGTGTTGCGGAGCGTGTCAGTCGCCCGTCCATCGCGGCGCACGCTTCTCCCGGAAGGCCGCCAAGCCTTCCTCCGCATCCCGGCTCTGCAGCGCCTCGACGAGGCTCGGCAGGCGGGCGTTGCGGGCTTCGCGTACCGTTAGGTGCGCGGTGTCGTTCGCGGACCGCTTGATCGCCTTCAGGCTGAGCGGCGCGCAGGCGACGATGTCGTCGATCCACGACTGGGCGGCGCCGTCGAGCGCGTCTTCCGGCACCACCTGATTGATGAGACCATACTCCAGCGCCTCCGCCGCGCTGATGCGCCGGCCGGTCAGCAGCATTCCCAAGGCCTGTGCCCGCGGGATCAGGCGGGGCAGGAGGATCATGCCGTCGAGCGGCAAGCGGCCAACGCGCGGCTCGGGCAGACCGAAGGAGGCGGTCTCGGCGGCGACGATTAGGTCGCAGCCCAGCACCATCTCGAAGCCGCCGCCAAGAGCGAGCCCGTTAACCTTGGCGATCAGGGGGACGGACAAGCGGCCGCCAAGCGCGATGCCGCCGAAGCCGTGGTCGCCGGTTCCGGCCCAGTAGGCGAGGCCGCCGGGGCCATCCTCCTTCATGTCCGCGCCCGCGCAAAATGCGCGCCCCGCGCCGGTGAGCACGACGCAGCGGATCGCCGGGTCCTCGTCGATCGCGTTCCAGATGTCGTGGAGCGCGGCGTCAGCGGCGGAGTCGATGGCGTTCAGGCGCTCCGGGCGGTTCAGCGTGACCCGGGCGATGCCGTCGGCGACATTGAAATCGACGTTCACGCCGCGTGCTCGCTGGCGCGTGCAGAGGGCAGCACCTCGTCATTGTGCTCGCCCAACGCGGGCGGGGCGCGGCGCACGGCGAACGGCGCCGCCGACATCTCGATAGGTGAGGCCACGAGACGCACCGGCCCGCCGGCTGTTGGATCGAGCTCCACGATCATGCGGTTGCAGGCGGTCTGCGGGTCGTCCAGAGCGTCTTCCAGAGTCACCACCGGCGCGCACAGGATGTCGACGTCGTCGAGCCGTGCCAGCCAGTGTGCGGTGGTGTTGCCGCCAAAACCCTTCCGAAAGACCGCCTGCAGCTCCGCCCGGTGAAGCATCTGCTGCTCCAGGGTGGCGTAGCGGGGATCGTCGGAGAGATCGTCGATGCCGAGCGCGTCGCAAATGTCGCGCAACGGGTTTTCCTTGAACGCGCCCACCATGACCACGGCGCCGTCCGCGGTCTCGAACACGCCCGAGAGCGGCATGGCGGCCCAGTTGAGCTCGCGCCCCCGCATCATCCACATCGCCGCTTCCTGCATCTGCATCGCCAGCATGGAGTTGTAGAGCGAGACCGAGACTTGCTGGCCCTCGCCGGTCTTCTCGCGCTGCAACAGGGCAAGCAGGATGCCTTGCACCAGGTGCATGCCGGCACTGTAGTCCGCGAGCGCGGTGGGGTAGATCGAGAGCGGGAGCGCAGGATCGGCGCGGCGGTGCATCGCGCCGCTCATGGCCTGGGCGAGCACGTCCTGGCCGCCCTTGTGCACGTAGGGGCCTTTCGAGCCGAATCCCGTGCCGGCGGCGTAGATGATGCGCGGGTTGAGGCGGCGCAGGGCATCGTAGCCGAAGCCCATGCGCTCCATCACGCCGGGGCGGAAGTTGCTGACGACCACGTCTGCGCTCTCCACGAGACGCAATGCGGCCTGACGGTCCGCCTCCGACTTCAGGTCGAGCGCCACGCTCCGCTTGTTGCGGTTCAGGCTGGCGAAGACCGGATTGTTGCCGCCGTCCGGGTCCTCGCCCACGCTCCAGCGCGAGAGATCGCCGGCGCCGACACGCTCGATCTTGATCACGTCGGCGCCGTAGTCGCCCAGCATCTGGGTGCAGCACGGCCCCATCATCACCTGGGTGAAGTCGAGGACCCGCACGCCGTCGAGAGGGAGTGGATTATTGCCGGGCGAAACTGCATCGAGGGTCATCAGGCGGCCTCCGTCACGAGTGCGTTCGCGGCTGGCCGGTCGCCGGGGTCCGCGCCCTGGGCCCACATCTGCCTCTGGATTCCGCGCACGTCGACATCGCGCACCAGGATGCTCGCGTCGAGCGCCTGGGCGGCGGCGATGCCGGCGGCCTCGCCCATGGCCATGCAGGGCGGGATCTCGCGGCTGATTTTTTGGGCCTGCGAGGTCGCCGAGTAGTGACGGCCGGCAACCAGCAGCTGCTCCACTGCCTGGGGCAGCAGCGCGCGGTAGGGGGTGTAGTAGTCGCGGCCGCGGCAGACGCTGTCGTGGAAGTGCACGCGCTCCTTCACGTCGCGTTTGGTCACCACGTACTCGCCTTCGAGCAGGCGGGTCTGGCGCACCCCGGTCTGGGGTGCGAAGTCTACGAAGTAGGCGCGCTCGAAGCCCGGCACGTGCTCCCGCGCAAACTCCAGCACCGCCTGCATGCGCCGCCGGCCCTCGAACTCGGCCGCCGTGAGGTCCGCGACCTTGAGGCCGTCGAAGCCCGACATGTGCGGGCAGTTGCACCAGACGATGCCGGGGAGCGGAGTCTTCAGCCACCAATTTTGCCAGCAACCCCCGATCAGGCGCCGGACTTGCCGGTCGATCTCGGCAAACCGCTCGGGCTCCTCGAACTGGAACCGCTCCGCCTCGTCCGTGTCCACCCCGCCCATGCGCGAGACCGTGGTGACGATGTAGGAACCGTCTGCGTAGGGCGCTCCGGCGCTCGCGGCCACGTCCAGGTCACCGGTGGCATCCACGACGACGCTCCCGCGAATGGCCTGCGCGCCCTCCTTGGTCTCGACGACGACGCCGGCTGCGCGGCCGTCTTCCACGATCGCGGACTGGAACCAGCTGTGCAGCCTGAGCTCGACGCCTGCCTCGCACACCATGTCGAGGGACGCCTGCTTGAAGCCGTCCGGATCGAAGGAGGCCGCGAAGATGATCGGATAGGGCTTCGAGTTGGCATAGAAGTCGAACAGGCCCCAGCGGGACCACTTGCGCCACATCGCCTCGGTCATGCGTACCGCAGGGTCGCGGTCGGCCTCTGGCGGGTAGACGCAGAGTCCCTTCGCGTGCATGCGCTCGACGATCTCCATCGCGAGACCGCGCACGGAGATTTCCGTGTCGTTGTGCATGTCGTCCAGCACCAGGACCATGCCGCCGGAAGCAAGGCCGCCCAGGTAGGGGTAGCGCTCGACCAGGACCGCCGATGCGCCGTTGCGCGCGGCCGAGACCGCGGCCGAGATGCCGGCGGGTCCGCCGCCCACGACCACCACGTCGGCGGTGGCCACGACTGGCACCCGCGTTTCCGGTCGAGTCAGGATTTCGGGCGATGACATGCGCTTGCCTCCAGGTGTCGCCGCAGCGGGCTCAGTAAACCTCGCCGGGCTTCCATTTCAGGACCTGCCGCTCGACGAGGGACGTGGTCACGAAGAACGCCACCGCGAGCCCTGCGCCCAGGATCACCGTGGCGTAGAGCAGGGGGGCGCGGAAGTTGTAGGTGGCCTCGATGATGAGGGAGCCCAGGCCGTAGTTGGAACCGATCCATTCGCCGACAATGGCGCCGATAACGCAGGTCGTGGACGCGATCTTCAACGCCGCGAAGAGGAAGGGCAGCGAGCTTTGCAGCCTGATCTTGAAAAGAACCTCCCGGTCGTTGGCGGAGAGCACGCGCATCAGTTCCAGCATCTGCGGGCTGACCGCCTTCAGGCCGCGCACCATGTTGACCAGAGTCGGGAAGAAGCAGATCAGGGCCGCGATGACGATCTTCGGCTCATAGCCGTTGCCCAGCATCAGCACCAGGATCGGCGCGATCGCGATGATGGGGATCGTGTTGATGAACACCGCGATGGGATAGAACGCGCGCTCCGCCACCCCGCTGTGCACGAACCAGACCGCGAGAAGCACCGCGATGCTGTTGCCCAGCGCGAAGCCGCACACCGCCTCAAGCAGGGTCGGCAGGAAATTGATCCAGAGGATGTCGCCCTGCTCGGCGAACACCTGCAGCACCAGCCACGGGCTCGGCGCGATGTAGGTCGGTATTTCGAATCCGGTGACGATGAGATGCCAGACAACCACCATGCCGACCCCAGCCCCGATGGCCGGCGCATAGCGGAAACGCCGCCTCGCTCTCGCTGGCCCGGCGCGGGTGGTTCCGCCTGCCGCGGCCTGAGGCTTGGCGCCGACATCCGTCGTGGTCATCGGGGCAGCTCCAGAAGGGAGCGAAGGTGCGCGGTGACCTGCACGAATTCGAGCGTGTCGCGCATGCCGAGGACGCGCGGCGACGCGAAGGAGATGTCCACGTACTCGCGGACGCGGCCGGGCTGAGCCGAGAGCACCAGGCATTTCTGGCCGAGAAACGCGGCCTCCGGCACCGAATGGGTCACGAACATGATCGTGGTACCGGTTTCCTTCCAGATACGCAGCAGCTCCTCGTTCAGCTTGTCCCGGTTGATCTCGTCCAGCGCGCCGAAGGGCTCGTCCATCAGCAGCACGCGGGGGCGGCAGACCAGCGCCCGGGCGATGGAGACGCGCTGGCGCATGCCGCCCGAGAGCTCGTGGGGCAGGGCATCCTCGCGCCCCTCGAGACCCACCAGCGCCAGCAGCTCCTCGGGCTCCGCGTGCTGCTCGACTCTGACGCCGCGCCGGCCAACCTCCAGCGGCAGGCGGACGTTGTCGATGACGCTGCGCCAGGGCAGCAGCGTCGCATCCTGAAAGACGAAGGCGAAATCGCGGGCGCGCCGCGCCTGCTCGGGCGTGCGGCCGAAGACGCTGATCGAACCGGCGCTGATCGGGACCAGGTCGGCGATCGCCCGCAACAACGTGGACTTGCCGCAGCCCGACGGCCCCAGCATGGTGACGAAGCCGGCCTCGGGCACGTCGAAGCCGACCTCGTCGAGCGCCGTGATGCTGCCGGCGTCTCCGTCGAAACGGACCACCAGCTCGCGCACCGAGATCGCGGGCGCGGCGGCAGTCTCAGCGTTTGCCGTCGCCGCAGCGATGGCTGGCGTCATCCAACCTGCTTTCTCACGTCCTCCGTGGCGGCCAGGATATCCAGGGTCATGACGTCGTCCAGCGTCGGTGTCTCGCCCTTGAACTGCTCAAGCTCGGCGTAAGTGTCGATCTGTGCCTGCCAGTTCGCGGGATTCATGGCGGCCCAGCCCTCGGCTGCCGTCACGTCGTTGAACGAGAAGCCCAGCACCGGGCCAACCGCCTCAAGCTCGCTCGCGCGGTCGAGGTTCTGGTACTCGGTGACTAGGTGGTCGACACCGGCCTCAGGGTTCTTGCGCGCCTCGCCCCAGCCGCGCGCAGTCCCGGTGAGGAAGCGGGTCAGCACGTCCGCGTGGTCAGCCAGCATCTCGTCGGTGGCGTAGTAGACATTGGCGTAGAGCTGGATACCCGCGTCCCACAGCATCATGTCGACGCGGTCGTCGCCAAGGATCTTCAGCGCATTGGTATTGGTCATCCAGCCGGTGACGGCGGCAGCCTGGCCGGTCATCACCTGATTCATGTCGCTGCCCATCTTCACGATCTCGACCTGATCCTCGGCGATGCCGTTCTTCGCCAGCAGAGCCCTGAGCAGGATCACAGCCGTCGGCTGCGTGGCGATTGTCTGGCCGATCATGTCCTCGGGCGTGCGAATGGGATTGCTCGCGAGCGAGAAGTAGGTGAAGGGATGCTTCTGGTAGCCGGCCGCGAAGGCCTTGACCGGGATACCGGCGGAACGCGCCAGCATCAGCGACGGGCTGGAGGAGAGATGGCCGACTTGCGCCCGTCCGGCGGCGACCGAGGCGACACCGTCCACGCCAGGCCCGCCCGGCGTGACCTCAAGCTCGATGCCGAGCTCGTCGTAGATGCCGGTACGCTTGGCCACGACCTCGCCCATGATACCGTTGCTGGCGAGCCAGCCGAGCTGCATGCTGACCTTTGCCGCGTCCGCACCAAGCACCTCCACGCTAATAAAGGACGAGGTGGCGGCAACGCCGCCGAGTGCGGCCGCGCCTTTCAGGATCTGGCGCCGATTGAGCGATCGGTGTGATTGCGAGTGTTCTGCCATGACTAGACCTCCCGATTGGCAATGTGGTTTCACGCGAAGTACGCGATTTCCGTCCCGCTAACCTTCTTTGGAGCGCCTGCGCGTTTCGCTCTCATCTATGGCCGCGAAGCACCGGCGTCTTGTCCTCACAGTCCCCTTTCGATTTTCCTATGCAGGTGACCGGGCCCGGCGATTCAGGCGTCGTTTTGCAGGACTTTCCCGCCTTTGGTCGTATGCGACGGCAAGCGACAGTCGACGTTTGAATCGTGTCTGATCACCCGCTGCTGGAGAGATCGTAGTCCTGTCGTAATGTTCAGCGGAATTGCTGTTTTCCGTGCTCTGCGTTGCCGAATATGCAACGCTCAAGCCACTGTGATCGTCGGCGAGACTCGCCGTCAGTTGGTATCCGTGGTGCCAGCGCCGTGGGCGTGTGCGCTTTATCTGCGGTCGTTCTTCGACATGCCGAAGTGGAGTGTCTCCGGACGTGCGTCACGCAAACGGGAGAAGCACCGTCGAACCGGTGGTGCGCCGCTCCCCCGCATTTCTCACCAGGGACACGGCTCCCGTCGATGCACCACCCGGTCTTCGACCAACCGCGCGATGGCAGCTTTGTCATAGCCCAGCTCTGCGAGGATCGTCGCGTTGTCGGCGCCGAGCCGGGGCGCGATAGACCGAATCTCGGCCGGGGTTTCGGTAAAGCGCGCCGCCGGCCTCGGCTGACGCACCGGGCCGAGCTCCCGGTTCTTGCGGACCTCGATGATGCCGTTCTCGACCACCTGGGGGTCCGCGATCACCTCGCTACGTCTGAGCACCGGCGCGGCGGGGACGGTCTCGCGGTCGAGCCTGGCAAGGATCTCCGCCGTCGGCCACTTGGCGATTTCCCGGTTCATGATCGTCCTGCGCTCGGTCCGGTTGTGGCCGCGCGTGGCTGCGGTCTTGAAGCGCGGGTCCAGGATCAGCTCCTCGCGGCCGAAGGCGCGGCACATCCCCGCCCACTCCGCATCCGTGACGGCGGCCGCCGTGATGTAGCCGTCCGCGGTCCGGAAGATCAGATCGGGCCCCGCCTGTTCCTGCGCAGGATCCTGCTCGTTGTCGAGGAAGGTCAGCGGCGAACTCGCCTCCGGCCACAGGTAGGCGACCATGGTGTCGAGCATGGCAAGGCGGACGTGCTGGCCCTTGCCGGTGCGCTCACGCGCGAACAACGCCGCAGTGATCGCCTGCGCCGCGGTCAGCGCTGTCGTCTTGTCGGGGACGATGGTGCGCACCATGTGCGGGCGGCCTGTCTCGTTATCGGTCTGGATGTCGCAGAGGCCGCAAAGCGCCTGGATGACCGAATCGTAGACCCGCTGGTGCGCATAGGGCCCCGACTCGCCGAAGCCGCTGATCGAGACGAAGATGATGTCGGGCTTGAGCGCGCGAACGATGTCCTCGCCGAGCCCCATGCGCTCGATCGCGCCGGGCCGGAAGTTCTGCACCAGCACGTCGGCGGTTTCCACGAGCTTGCGGACGATAGCGAGACCCTCTGCGGTCTTGAGGTCGACGCAGAGCGAGCGTTTCGAGCGATTGCAGGACAGGAAGGTGGCGGACATGCCGCGGTGGACGACACCGTACTGCCGCATGATGTCGCCGGCCGGCGCTTCGATCTTGATCACGTCCGCGCCCTGGTCGGCCAGCATCATGGTCGCCACCGGGCCCGAGACCATGGTCGTCAGGTCCAGAACGCGGATGCCGTCGAGCGGGCCGGGCATGGCTCAGACCTCCGGCGCGCTGCGCCCGCCATAGTTGCGGGGATAGGTCTCCGCGTAGGCGGGGCGCGCCCGTAGCCGCAAGCGGTAGTCGCGCAGCCAGTCGGGCAAGGCGAGCTCGTAGTGCTCGGCGGCATCCAGGCAGGACATGAAGAGAATGTCGGCGATGCTGAACCTCGCCCCCATCAGGAAGGAGCCGGCGCCGGTAATCCGTTCCTCCATGCATTCGAGCTGGTGGTCGAAATACCCAATTGCCGCGCGGACGGCGATCGGCGACGCGCCGTATATCTCGACCAGGTCCCCGTGGCGCCGGATGCTGTAGATCGCGTTGGCGTCGAGCTCGCTCATGGCGAAGAAGCACCATTCGAGCAGCCGCGCCCGCTCGAGCGCGTCGTCGGGCACATAGAAATGATCCGGCACCGGAAAGGTCTCGGTCATGTAGGTCATGATCGCCGCGCTCTCGGTCAGGCAGATGTCGCCGTGGACCATCGCGGGGATCTTGTGGCGCGGGTTGATGGCCAGGAATTCGGCCGTCTTGGTCTCGCCGGTGCGCGGGCCGACGGGGCGGTGCTCGTAGTCGAGACCCAGCTCCTCCGCGAGCCACAGGGTCCGATGAGTCCGCATCGTGCCGGCGCCCCAGAGGACGAGATTTTGCGTTGTCATGTCATGACTTCCAGAGTGTCCAAGACTAGATGCGGTTGCGGCCCCGGCGCTCCGAGCAGCAGGATAGCCTCGGTTCCGTACCTTAGGGTACCCGGTGCCGTCGGCGAAGCATGAGAGCGAGCGACCGTGTCATCGCCGTGCGTGGTGTCGGCCGCCCGAAACTGTCCGGCCCCAGGGGTCCACTCCAATCCAGTTCGGGTCCGGTAGATCAGGCCGGCCGCGTCTCAGCTCGGCTGGCTTGTCGCAGTCCAGAACCAGCGCTGCGAAAGAAGATTCGGCGTTGCCGTACTCGACCTCAGGGAAGTGCCACGCCTTCTCGGGCGTCGTGCGGACTGATGTGTACGGGTGCTCCGATCGCTTGCCAGGAGACACGAGCGGGAAGGGGTGAGCGGCCCTCAGACCATGCCGCGCACGGTTGCCGGTGCGTCTGCTAGGGGCAGTTCTGGCTGCTCAGGGGGGAAGTTCCGCGAACAGGTGAGGGTCGCTTCTGTGCGTTCGCACAGTTATCGCCGATTTCTAAGGTTTTGCGAATTGCGTCTAAGTTCTTGAAAGGAAACGGTGCCGCCGGGAAGAATTGAACTTCCGACCCCTCCCTTACCAAGGGAGTGCTCTACCCCTGAGCTACGGCGGCGCGGGCGCGACATTGCCACAGCGCACGCACAGCGGCAACGGCGTGTCCCGCTTCAGAACGTTTACCCCTGCTTCACGAGACCCGTCTCGTGTGCCCCTGTATTTGGGTCAGATCAGCCTGGAGTCAGGCGGGGTGGCGAGGCCGGCCCGCAGGCAGGCCCCGCTTCCCTCGCTACCGAGCTTCATAGAAGCCGGATGGCCGCGAGCGCACGATGTCGCCACGCAGTGCGGCGTCGATGTTGCCCCGGCTGAGCCCGATATCGGCAAGCTCGAGATCGGTCAGGCGGTGGAGCTCTTGCCGCGCACGGCTACGCTCCCGCCATTTCCGGACCGCTCGGGTGATGGGTGTGAGATCCATGTCCTCACCTCCTGTTTCCGGAGTGTTACAGGTGCTGCGACGGCCCACATCGGAACCGCCGCACACCGTTCCTTATTCCGATATGTGTCTGGCCGTGGCGTGGGCGAAGCCCAGCGACCGGCATAGCTGCTATGCTGTGGCGGTAGACGGCAGCGCGCGCTGTCATTCGACGAACGAGCCAAGCATGTTCGACGGCTTCACCAAGTCACGGATCGAGACCTCGTCCATCGCAATTAATCTGGTAAAGGGCGGCGAGGGTCCGCCTCTCCTGTTGCTCCACGGCTACCCACAGAATCACCTGATGTGGCACAAGGTGGCGCCGATATTGGCCGATCATCACACGGTGGTGGCGCCTGACCTGCGCGGCTACGGCGACAGCGGCAAGCCCGCCTCCGACGATCTCGACCACCACTGCAAGCGTGCCTCGGCGCAGGATCAGGTCGAAGTCATGGAGACTCTGGGATTCGATCGCTTCCACGTCGTGGGGCACGATCGCGGCGCCCGCGTCGGCCACCGCATGGCGCTCGACCATCCCGCGCAGGTTCGTACCTTTACCTCGCTCGACGTGGTGGCCTCCCAGGCGGCCTTCGAGAACATGGACCGCGATCTGGCGTTCTCATGGTTCCACTGGCACCTGATGCGCCAGCCCGCGCCGTTTCCGGAGACGCTGATCGGCAACAGCGCGAAGCTCTTCCTCGACTTTCTGTTGGACCAGTGGACCGCCGTGGACGGCGCCATCGCGCCCGAGGCCTACACCGAGTATCTCCGCTGCTTCAGCAACCCCGAGACCCTCCACTGCATGTGCATGGACTACCGCGCCATCGCGCTGGACCTGGTCCACGACGAGGCGGACCGGGGCCGCAAGATCGCTTGCCCCATGCTGGTGCTCTGGGCCGGCACCATGCCGAAACGTCCCGGCTGGCAGATCGGCAAGGGGCTCAGCATGCTGGAGAGCTGGCGCGCGCGGGCGGAGGACGTGCAAGGCCGGGCCCTCGACTGCGGCCATTTTCTGCCCGAGGAGGCGCCGGAGCAGACGGCGCGGGAGGTTCTGGCCTTCCTCGCCGACCGCTGACCCGGCTCTTTGTCCATCTGCGGCGTTTCAGGCCTTGAATTTGGGGTCGTGAGGCGCGGTTCGGGCCGCACATTTGGGGTCAAACGCCTGTATGGGACGGTAACGTCAAGAGTTATGTGTCAGGGAGACGGGGGTGCTGATTCCCTGAGACTTGTTTTCGTGGATGAATACCGCGTAGAGGACGCGGTCCATTGAGGTCCGGTCCTGGAAGGTTCCCATGGGGCGGGTTCGTCTGCGGACCTCCCGGAACCTTCGTTCGATGGCGTTTGTGGTCCTGACCTGCTTTCGCTCATCGAGGGTCCGGTAGCGGAAGCAGGTGAGCAGCTCGTCGAGATCGCTGCGCAGGCAGGCGACGGCCTTGGGGTAGGTGCTTTGCCAGCGGTCGGCGAAGCGTCGGGCGGCGCTCTGGGCCTTGCGGCGGCTCTTTGCATTCATGACGGCGTGGACATCGGCCTTGACGGCCTCCTGGTCGGCCTTGCGGACCTTGTTGAGGATGTTGCGCATCTTGTGCGCCCAGCACCTCTGAACCGGGATGCCGGGATAGACGAACGGCAAGGCAGCCAGCAGGCCCTTGCCGCCATCGACGCAGATCATCTCAAGGCCTTCGCCGGTGAGCCCGCGGTGGTACAGTCGGTTGAGGAACGCTTCCCACTCGCGGGTGCCTTCGCTGACGGCGAGATGGAAGTCGATGATCTCCTTCTTGCCGTCGGGGCGGATGCCGAGCGCCACCAGGACCGGCCTCCTGAGTGCGCCGGCGCCGGTCTTGCGGGCCAGCACCACGCCGTCGAGCATCAGCGCCTTGTAGGCGTTCTTCAGCGGCCTGCGGTGGAAAGCCTCGACCGCCATGTCGAGCGTCTTGGCGACCCGGCTCACCGTCGCGGCCGAGACCGGGCGCCCGAGCAGGGCCAGCAGGACCTCGCCCACCTTGCGCGTCGAAAGCCCCAGCACGAAGCCGGCCAGGATGGCACGGTCGATCTCCGGCGCGCGCCTTGCGTAGCTCTTCACAACCCCGGTCGGGCAGAAGTGCCGGGTGCGCGGCACGTTGAGCTCGATGTCGCCGAGCTCGCTCAGCAGGCAGCGGCGGTAGGTCCCGTTGCGCCGGTCGCGCATCGCGCCGGCGTCGAGGTTGTCGAGCCAGCGATCCACCGCCTCGGCCATCCGGCCCTCGATGATCTCGGCCAGCGCCTGGCGGCCGAGCGGGCGGTAGCCCTCGCCCCAGTCCAGTCCGCCTGCCTGCATCTCCTTCACCACCTCAAAGGCCTGGGGTAGGCTCATGATCGTCGCAGCTTGCTGGGACATGCGGGGTGCTCCTGTTTGTGGTTGTCGTCACCACAGGGAGTACCCCCTTCCCACCTGACACATAAATTCTTACGTCACCTATGGGACGCAAGCCGTGACCGTGGTGAGAAATCCGGGCTAGAGTCCCGCGCGCTTGGCGCCGAGTCGCGGCTTGGGCAGGTCGGCCCGGAGGCGTCATCGACGGGAACGCTGCGTGAAGAGACCTCCGCTACAGGCGATCGGCCATGGCGTCCTGGCGTTGTTCGAGGCTGTCGGGCGTCTCTCCCTCTTCGCCCTCGAAGCGACCTCGCACTGCGCGAGGCCGCCCTTCTACCCGCGCCTGCTCCTGCGCCAGATGGTGGAGATCGGCTTCTATTCCCTGCCGGTGGTGGGGCTGACCGGCCTCTTCGCCGGCATGGTGCTGGCGCTGCAGAGCTACACCGGGTTCTCCCGCTTCTCGGCCGAGAGCACGATTCCCACCGTCGTGGTGCTTTCGATCACCCGCGAGTTGGGGCCGGTGCTGGCGGGCCTCATGGTGGCTGGGCGGGTCGGCGCCGCGATGGCGGCGGAAATCGGCACCATGCGCGTCACCGAACAGATCGACGCGCTCACCACGCTCTCGACCAATCCGCACAAGTACCTGATTGTGCCGCGACTTCTCGCCGGCCTGCTGATGTTGCCGTTCCTGGTCCTCGTCACCGACATCATCGGCGTGGGCGGCGGCTATCTCGTGAGCGTCTACAAGCTCGGATTCAACCCGGACGCCTATATCAACAACACCCTCGAATATCTGGAGGTCATGGACGTGGCTTCCGGCCTCGTGAAGGCCGCGGTCTTCGGCTACCTGATCGCGCTGATGGGCTGCTACCACGGCTTCCACTCCAAGGGTGGCGCCCAGGGCGTGGGCAAGGCCACCACCAACGCCGTGGTGACCGGCGCGATTCTGGTGCTGATCTTCAACTACATCATCACCGAGGCGTTCTTCGCCCAATGAGCGCGCCCACGAACGACCGTACCGGCCCGGGCGCGAATCAGCCCAAGATCGCACTGCGCGGCCTCTGCAAGACGTTCGGCGGCGCGGTGGTGCTCGACGGCCTCGATCTTGAGATCGGTACCGGGGAATCGGTGGTGGTGATCGGCTGCTCGGGCGTTGGAAAGTCGGTCATGCTCAAGTGCCTGCTGGGCCTGCTGCGCCCGGACGCCGGCAGCGTGACCGTCGACGGCGAGGAGATCTCCCGCAACCGCACGGCGCGCGAGGACGCCATGCGCAAGATCGGCATGCTGTTCCAGAACGCAGCGCTCTTCGACAGCCTCTCGGTGTGGGAGAACGTCGCCTTCGGCCTGATCCAGGCGCAGGGCATATCTCGCAGGCAGGCGCGCGGGGTCGCCATAGAGACGATGGCCCAGGTGGGCCTCGACGCGGACTCGGCCGATCTCTACCCCGCCGCGCTCTCAGGCGGCATGCGCAAGCGGGTCGGGCTCGCCCGCGCCATCGCCACGAAGCCCGAGATCATTCTCTTCGACGAGCCGACGACGGGGCTCGACCCGATCATGGCCGATGTCATCAACGACCTGATCGTCGCGTGTACGCACGAGCTCGGCGCAACCGCGCTCACCATCACCCACGACATGAGGAGCGCGCGCAGGATCGCCGACCGGATCGCCATGATCCACGACGGCACGATCATCTGGCAGGGGCCCGCCACTGAAATCGGCAGCAGCGGGAATGCGCATGTCGAGCAATTCATCAACGGCCGGGCGGAGGGCCCGATTCAGCTCGCGGTCGCCCATGCCGCCGCGGGCTGAGCGGCGCACGCCGCCGACACCGCGAGCCGGATAAGAGAGCCTATGGCACGGGCAGAGAAGCGCTTTGTCTGCAGCGACTGCGGTGCCGCCCGGTCGCGCTGGGCCGGCCGCTGCGACGCCTGCGGCGCCTGGAACAGCCTCTCGGAAGAGGTGCCGCGCGAGGCACCGCCGCGCGGCCTGGGCGGCGGCAAGGGCCGCGTGATCGATTTTCAGCCCCTCGACGGGCCGGGCGGCGTGCTTACCCGAAGGCCCTGCGGGATCGGCGAGATCGACCGAGTCGTGGGCGGCGGCTTCGTGCCCGGCTCAGCGGTCCTGTTGGCGGGCGATCCGGGCATCGGCAAGTCCACCTTGCTCCTGCAGGTCGCGGCCGCGCTGACCGGCGGAGGCAGCCCCGCCGCCTACATCTCGGGCGAGGAGGGCCTGGAGCAGATCCGCATGCGCGCGGCCCGGCTCGGCCTCGTGGACGCGCCGATCGGGCTGGCGGCGGCCATCGACGTGCGCGACATCGTGACCAGCCTGGAGGAGGGGTCGCCGCCCGACATGGTGGTGATCGATTCGATCCAGACCATGTACCTCGACAACCTGGATTCGGCACCGGGGACGGTCGCCCAGGTGCGGGGCTCGGCGCAGGAGCTGATCCGCGTCGCCAAGCGCACCGGCACGGTACTCGTGCTGGTCGGCCACGTCACCAAGGAGGGGCAGATCGCGGGCCCCCGTGTGCTCGAGCACATGGTGGACTGCGTTCTTTACTTCGAGGGCGAGCGCGGCCACCAGTTCCGCATCGTGCGCGCCATCAAGAACCGCTTCGGGCCGACCGACGAGATCGGCGTGTTCGAGATGACCGACCGCGGCCTTGTGGAAATTTCCAACCCCTCCAGCCTGTTCGTCGATCCTGAGCGGGGACCGGTACCGGGTGCCGCTGTGTTCGCCGGGGTCGAGGGCTCGCGGCCGGTCCTGGTCGAGATTCAAGCCCTGGTGGCACCGGGGCCGGCGGGCTCGCCGAGGCGCACCGTGGTGGGCTGGGACGCAGGCCGGCTCGCCATGGTTCTCGCCGTGCTGGAGGCCCGTGCGAGCCTTCGGCTCAGCGTCTGCGATGTCTATCTCAACGTCGCCGGCGGCCTGCGCATCACAGAGCCTGCGGCCGATCTCGCGGTCGCGGCCGCACTCGCCTCATCGGCCGCGGGCCGGGCTTTGGACCACGGCGCCGTCATCTTCGGCGAGATCGGGCTAGGAGGCGAAATTCGGCCGGTGAGCCAGAGCGAGGCCAGACTCAAGGAAGCCGCGAAGCTCGGCTTCACCCATGCGCTCGCGCCGGTGCCGGACCGCGGCCAGGACGGCGAGGCCGAGGGCCAGGGGATCGCGGTCAGGCGACTCACCCACGTGCGCGACCTGGTGGCGCTCCTCCCACCAGAGGCGGGGTCCGCGCGCTGACGATCGAGGCAGAATGGAAGACCTGCCGGTCAACCTGATCGACATCCTGGTGGCGCTGATCATCATCCTCTCGGCGCTGCTCGCCTTCGGCCGAGGAGCGGCGCGGGAGATTCTCGGCATCGGGGCCTGGGTCGGCGCGGGCGTCGCGACCTTTTTCGCCTTTCCCCATGCACGTCCCATCGCCCGCGACCTGATACCGGACTCCATGCTGATCGCGGACGTGGTCGCGGGCGTCGCGGTCTTCGTCGTCGTGCTGGTGATCCTCACCATCGTCAACCAGATCATCTCTGGCCGCATCCAGCGGAGCCGCGGCGGCGCGCTGGACCGTACTCTCGGGTTCATCTTCGGCATCCTGCGCGGCGCGGCGCTGGTCTGCATCGCCTACATGCTGTTCGGCTCTGTGGTGCCGCAGAGCGACTGGCCGCCCTGGGTCGACGAGGCCAGGACCTTGCCGTATATCAAGCAGGGCGTCGCCGCGCTGCAGGAGGTGGTCCCGGAAGAGGTCGCCGAGGAGGGCACCCGGCACATCGAGGAGACTTTCGAGGATGGCCGGGAGCGAAGCGTGAAGGAGCTGACCGAGCCCGTGCCCGCCGATCGCCAGGCAGAGGACGGCGAGACCGGCTACAGCGACCGCGAGCGGAACCAGCTCGACGGCCTGAGCGAAAGCGTCGAGTGATGGCGGCACCCTGGACGGGCGGCGCGGCCGGCGACGACAAGCTGCGCGAAGAGTGCGGGGTCTTTGGCATCTTCGGCCACCCCGACGCTGCCGCCCATGCAGCGCTCGGCCTGCACGCTTTGCAGCACCGGGGGCAGGAATCGGCCGGCATCGTCAGCGCCGACGGCACGCTCTTCCACTCGCACCGGGCACTCGGCCGGGTTGGCGATATCTTCTCTTCGGGCGAGGTGATCGACGCGCTGGAGGGCCAGGCGGCGATCGGCCACAATCGCTATTCCACCCAGGGCTTGCCCGAGGTGCGCAATATTCAGCCGCTCTTCGCCGATCTCGCCTTCGGCGGGCTCAGCATCGCGCACAACGGCAACCTCACCAACGCGCTCTCGCTGCGCGCCGATCTCGTCTCACGCGGCTGCATCTTCCAGTCCACCTCCGACACCGAGGTCATCGTCCATCTGATCGCCATCAGCCGGCGCGAGCGCGTGGTGGAGCGCATGATCGAAGCCCTGGGACGGGTGCACGGCGCCTATTCGCTGGTGGCGCTCACCAAGGACGCGATGATCGGCGTGCGCGACCCCTTCGGCGTGCGCCCGCTGGTGCTGGGCCGGCTCGACGGCGCCATGATTTTGGCGTCCGAGACGGTGGCGTTCGACATCATCGGCGCCGAATTCGTGCGCGACATCGATCCGGGCGAGCTGGTCATCGTCTCGGACGCTGGGGTGGAGAGCATCAAGCCGTTCCGCCCCACCGCGCAGCGCTTCTGCATCTTCGAGTACATCTACTTTGCGCGGCCCGACAGCGTCTCCGAAGGGATCGGCGTCTACGAGGCCAGGCGCCTCATTGGGGCCGAGCTCGCCCGCGAGGCGCCGGCGCCGGCGGACGTGGTGGTGCCAGTGCCCGATTCCGGCGTACCTGCGGCGATCGGTTATGCGGCGGAGGCCAGCCTCCCCTTCGAGCTCGGCATCATCCGCAACCACTACGTCGGGCGCACCTTCATCGAGCCAACCGACCGGATCAGGCACCTCGGCGTCAAGCTCAAACACAACGCCAACCGCCGCCTCATCGAAGGCCGGCGGGTGGTGCTGGTCGACGACAGCATCGTGCGCGGCACCACCTCCACCAAGATCGTGGAAATGGTGCGTTCGGCGGGTGCAGCGGCGGTCCACATGCGGATCGCGAGCCCGCCGACCGCCCATTCCTGCTTCTACGGCGTGGATACGCCGGCGCGCGAGAAGCTCCTCGCCGCGCGGCGCGACGTGGACGCCATGGCGCGCTCGATCGGAGTCGACAGCCTCGCCTTCCTCTCGATCGACGGCCTCTACCGGGCCATGGGCGAGCAGGGCCGCGATCCTGCGCACCCACGCTACTGCGACGCCTGCTTCTCCGGCGACTATCCGATCCCGCTTCCCGATCAACAGGTTGGCGAACCGCCGGCGCAGCTCTCCCTGCTCGCGGAATCGGGGTAGGCGGCGCCGTGGCGCCGCGTCTCGAAGGCCGGATCGCACTCGTGACCGGTGCCTCGCGCGGCATCGGCGCGGCCGTCGCCCGCCGCTTCGCTGCTGAAGGCGCGAGGCTTGTCCTCGTCGCCCGCACTACCGGAGGCCTGGAGGAGGTGGACGACTCTGTGCAGAAGGCATCGGGCGAGCCCGCGACCCTGGTGCCGATGGATCTGCGCGACGGCGAGCAGATCGACCGGCTGGGCGGCGCGCTGGCCAAGCGCTTCGGCCGCCTCGACATTCTCGTCGCCAATGCAGGCACGCTGGGGCAACTGAGCCCGGTGGGGCACTACGCGCCCGAGGATTGGGAGCAAACGCTCGGGCTCAACCTCGGTGCCAATTGGCGCCTGATCAGAAGCCTAGACCCGCTCCTGCGCGCTTCGCCTGCTGGCCGGGCGGTCTTCGTCACTGCTGCCGCTGCCGAGGCCGCGCCCGCCTTCTGGGGCCCTTATGCGGCGAGCAAGGCCGGTCTGGAAGCGCTGGTACGCTGCTACGCGGCGGAAACGCGGCGCAGCGCGCTCCGGGTCAACCTGCTCGATCCCGGTCCGGTGGTAACTGAGCTGCGGCGCCGCGCCTATCCCGGCGAGGATGCAAGCAAGCTGCCCGCACCGGATGACGTGACCGAGCCCTTCGTCGCACTGGCCGAAGCGTCTTGCGAGGAGCACGGCGCGCGCATCGGCCCGCAGTCGGGCGCTCCCACCAGCAACTGAAACCAACGGAGCATCGAGCCATGAAGATCGGAATCGTCGGTGCTGGCGCCATGGGCTGCGTCTACGCGGCACTCATGGCCGATGCCGGCAACGAGGTCTGGGCAATCGACACTTGGCAGGCGCATGTCGATGCGATCGCTGCCAAGGGGCTCCGGCTCGAAGGCGCGAGCGGCGATCGCACGGTGGCGCTCGGTGCCACCAGCGACCCCACGACCGTCGGCCCCTGCGATCTTGTCATCATCGCGACCAAGGCACCGCAGGTGGAAATCGCCGCCACCGGCGCCCGCGCTCTGCTCGGCCCTGAGACCCCGGTGCTGACCATCCAGAACGGCCTCGGCAGCTCTGCGAAGGTCGCCCGCATCATGGGCGAGGAGCGCGTGATGGTCGGCGTGGTGGGTGGCTTCGGCGCTTCGATCGTGGCGCCGGGCCACGCCCACCACAACGGCATGGAGCTGGTGCGCCTCGGTGAGGCGAACGGTGCGGTGACGCCGCGGCTGGAGCGTATCGCCGCGGTCTGGAGCGAGGCGGGCTTCAGGGTGAAATGCTTCGACGATATCGACCAGCTCGTCTGGGAGAAGCTGATCTGCAACGTCTGCTACAGCGGCACGGCGACGCTGACGGGGCTCACCGTGGGCGAGATCATGGCGGACACGGACGCCTGGCCCATCGCCTCCAGTTGCGCGGCGGAAGCCTATCGGGTCGCGCGCGCCAAGGGCATCCGGCTCGATTTCGAGGACCCGGTTGCCTACGTGCACGACTTCGGCGCCAAGATCCCCGGCGCACGCCCCTCGATGCTGCTGGATCACCTCGCCGGTCGCCGCTCGGAGATCGACGCGATCAATGGCGCGATCCCGCCGGAGGCTCTGGCGCTCGGCCTGGAAGCACCCTACAACACGCTCGTCTCGGCGCTGGTCCGGGCCAAGGAGACCGGCTTCGACACGCCGCAGCAATCGTAGTGGGAGCGAGCATGACCGACGCCGACCTCAGGGGACTGATCGAGGGGTTCCGCCGGCTCTCTACCGCCAACGTATCGGACGGGCTCGACCGGGCCGGCATCGCGGGCGCGCCGCATGGCATCGGCCCGCTCTGGGATAGCTGCGGCAAGATCGTGGGCCCGGCCGCGACGCTCAAGCTGGTGCCGGTGGGCGAGGCCGGCGAATCGCCGGTGCTCGGTACCCTGGAAGCGGTGAAGCTGGGTAATCCCGGCGACGTTCTGGTGATAGACCAGGGCGGACGGATGGACGTGAACAGCTATGGCGGCGTTGCCGGCTTCACCACCCGGCACTTCGGCCTCGTCGGCACGGTGATCGACGGCGTCACCCGTGACATCGACGAGTACAAGGAACTGAACTTGCCGGTGTACGGGCGGGGCTTCATCCAGCAATCGATCCGCAACCGCTGCGCCTGCGCCGGTTACGGAATCAGCGTGCGCCTCGGCGGCGTGCCGGTCGACCCGGGCGACATCATCGTCGCCGACGAGAACGGGGTCTGCGTCGTCCCGCGCGCCAGGGCGGCCGAAGTGCTGGAGCACGCGGCGCTCTTCAAGAATATCGAGGAGGGCATCATCGAGGCGGTGCGTCAGGGTGGGTAACGTCAAGAGTTATGTGTCAGGGAGACGGGGGTGCTGATTCCCTGAGACTTGTTTTCGTGGATGAATACCGCGTAGAGGACGCGGTCCATTGAGGTCCGGTCCTGGAAGGTTCCCATGGGCCGGGTTCGTCTGCGGACCTCCCGGAACCTTCGTTCGATGGCGTTGGTGGTCCTGACCCGCTTTCGCTCATCGAGGGTCCGGTAGCGGAAGCAGGTGAGCAGCTCGTCGAGATCGCTGCGCAGGCAGGCGACGGCCTTGGGGTAGGTGCTTTGCCAGCGGTCGGCGAAGCGTCGGGCGGCGCTCTGGGCCTTGCGGCGGCTCTTTGCATTCATGACGGCGTGGACATCGGCCTTGACGGCCTCCTGGTCGGCCTTGCGGACCTTGTTGAGGATGTTGCGCATCTTGTGCGCCCAGCACCTCTGAACCGGGATGCCGGGATAGACGAACGGCAAGGCAGCCAGCAGGCCCTTGCCGCCATCGACGCAGATCATCTCAAGGCCTTCGCCGGTGAGCCCGCGGTGGTACAGCCGGTTGAGGAACGCTTCCCACTCGCGGGCGCCTTCGCTGACGGCGAGATGGAAGTCGATGATCTCCTTCTTGCCGTCGGGGCGGATGCCGAGCGCCACCAGGACCGGCCTCCTGAGCGCGCCGGCGCCGGTCTTGCGGGCCAGCACCACGCCGTCGAGCATCAGCGCCTTGTAGGCGTTCTTCAGCGGCCTGCGGTGGAAGGCCTCGACCGCCATGTCGAGCGTCTTGGAGACCCGGCTCACCGTCGCGGCCGAGACCGGGCGCCCGAGCAGGGCCAGCAGGACCTCGCCCACCTTGCGCGTCGAAAGCCCCAGCACGAAGCCGGCCAGGATGGCACGGTCGATCTCCGGCGCGCGCCTTGCGTAGCTCTTCACAACCCCGGTCGGGCAGAAGTGCCGGGTGCGCGGCACGTTGAGCTCGATGTCGCCGAGCTCGCTCAGCAGGCAGCGGCGGTAGGTCCCGTTGCGCCGGTCGCGCATCGCGCCGGCGTCGAGGTTGTCGAGCCAGCGATCCACCGCCTCGGCCATCCGGCCCTCGATGATCTCGGCCAGCGCCTGGCGGCCGAGCGGGCGGTAGCCCTCGCCCCAGTCCAGTCCGCCTGCCTGCATCTCCTTCACCACCTCAAAGGCCTGGGGTAGGCTCATGATCGTCGCAGCTTGCTGGGACATGCGGGGTGCTCCTGTTTGTGGTTGTCGTCACCACAGGGAGTACCCCCTTCCCACCTGACACATAAATTCTTACGTCAGGGTGTGGACCCGGTGGAGGCCCACGACCAGGTGCGCTACGATATGATGACGAAGGCGGGCGGTGGCTCATGAAGATCGACGGCCGGCCCTATCGCAGCATCTGGCTGGACGAGGACGGCCACACGGTCGTCGTCATCGACCAAACGCGGCTTCCTCACAACTTCGAAACGCGCCGGCTTCGCTCGGTCGAGGAGGCCGCGCACGCCATCAGCACAATGGTGGTACGCGGCGCGCCGCTCATCGGCGCGACGGCGGCCTACGGCGTGGCCCTCGCGCTTGCCGAGGACCCGAGCGATTCGAACCTGGAGAACGCGATCACGCTTCTGGCTGGCACGCGGCCGACGGCGGCCAACCTGCGCTGGGCGCTGGAGGATATCGGTCGCCGGCTGCGGCCCTTGCCTGCCGCAGACCGCGCCGCCGCGGCCTACCGGCGGGCGGCTGAAATCTGCGACGAAGACGTCGCCATCAACCGGGCGATCGGGGAAAACGGCCTCGCGCTGGTGGAAGAGGCGGCAGAAGGCCGAGACGGCACCGTTAACGTTCTGACCCACTGCAACGCCGGCTGGCTCGCCACGGTCGACTGGGGCACGGCGCTGGCGCCGCTCTACATGGCCTACGACAAGGGTATCCCGGTCCACGTCTGGGTCGACGAAACGCGGCCGCGCAACCAGGGCGCCGCGCTTACCGCGTGGGAACTGGCGCGCCACGGGGTGCCGCACACGGTGATCGTGGATAACGCCGGCGGCCATCTGATGCAGCTCGGCATGGTCGATCTCTGCATCACCGGCACCGACCGCACGACCTCCCGCGGCGATGTCTGCAACAAGATCGGCACTTATCTGAAGGCCTTGGCTGCTAGCGACAACGACGTCCCCTTCTACGTCGCACTACCCCATCCGACCATCGACTGGTCCTTGGAGGACGGCGCGGAGACCCCCATCGAGCAGCGGGACGAAGACGAGGTGCTGACGATCACGGGTCGCGACGAGGCGGGGCAGGAGACGAAGGTGGCGCTCACGCCCGCGGGCAGCCGCGCCGCCAACTATGCCTTCGACGTGACCCCTGCGCGGCTCGTGACCGCGCTCATCACCGATCGTGGTGTCTGCGAAGCCTCCCAGAAGGGCTTGCTCACGCTGTTTCCAGAGCGCGCCGCCGAGGCATCTTCGTCATAGCGCCATAGGCTGTGCCGGCGGAAGGTCGCCGAGCCGCGCCTCGATCTCTGCTGCCGAAGGCATCGCGGGCGCCGCGCCCTCACGCAAGCAGGCTAGGCCGCCGATAACACTCGCCCGGTGCAGCATCGCGGGTAGCGTCGCCCCCGCTTCGAGCCCGAGTGCGAGGCCGGCGACGAAGGCATCGCCCGCCCCCACCGTATCCACGGGCTCGATCGCGAGCGCGCCGCAGCGCCAGGCTTCGTCGGGCGTGAAGGCGGCGGCCCCGGCGCCGCCGAGGCTCACCACCGTCGTCACGCCATAACGCGCGGTGATGGCGCGGGCCGCGTCCTCGCCAGCGGCGGGATCCAGCGCTCGCGTACGGGCGAGCATTTCCGCCTCGACTTCGTTGAACACCACGAGGTCGAACGCGGGAAGCAGTTCGGCCGGCACGGGCTTGGCCGGAGCCAGATTGATCACGACCCGTGCGCCCCGTGCCTTGGCCCGCCGGGCGACCGCCCAGTTCGATTCCAGCGGGACCTCCATCTGAAGCACGAGCACCGTCTCCGGCCCGAGCCACTCCTCGGGCAAATCCTCGGGCGGCAGGTCCGTGTTGGCGCCGCTTGCCACGGTGATCTGGTTTTCGCCCACGCGGTCCACGATCACCGCTGCGCAGCCTGTCGGCAGTGTGCTCTCAGTGATCGCCTCGGTGCCGACTCCTGCGTCCCTCAGGGCCTGAAGCGCGAGCGGGGTGAAGCCGTCTGGGCCGACGCGGCCGACCATCTGCACAGAGGTCGCCGGGTCGGTCGCGGCCTGCGCCGCGGCGACCGCCTGATTGAGGCCCTTGCCGCCGGCCACGGCGCGATGGCCGGGACACAGTACCGTCTCGCCCGCGCGCGGCAGGGCATCGACGTTGAAGACGAGATCGGCGTTAAGCGAGCCGAAGACGACGATCATCCGCACACCTCCCTAATGACGGAAATGGCGGAGGCCGGTGAAGACCATGGCGAGGCCCTGTTCATCCGCCGCCGCGATCACTTCCGCGTCCCGCTTGGAGCCGCCCGGCTGGATCACGGCGGTAGCCCCGGCCGCAGCGGCCGCCAAGAGCCCGTCCGCAAAGGGAAAGAACGCGTCTGAGGCGATCACGCAGCCCTCCGCACGCGACCGAGCCTCTCCGGCGGCGGCGGAGGCGTCGGCGGCCTTCTGCGCCGCGATCCGGGAGGAGTCGACGCGGCTCATCTGGCCGGCGCCGATGCCGACCGTCGCGCCGTCCTTGGCATAGACGATGGCGTTCGATTTGACGTGCTTGGCCACCGTGAATGCGAACAGCAGGTCCGCGCGCTCCTGTTCAGTGGGTGCGCGCTTTGTGACCACCTCAAGTGCTTCGACAGTCACCCGCGCGGTATCCTGCGTCTGCACCAGGAAACCGTCGTCCAGCGTGCGGACCATGACGCGCTCTTTGCGATCGCCGGGGCCGGGGCCGGTGAGCAGGAGGCGCAGGCCGCTCTTCTCCGCGAGGATGGTGCGCGCTTCGTCGTCCGCGTCGGGCGCCACCACGACCTCCGTGAAGAGGCCGGCGATAGCCCGTGCGGTCGCGCCGTCGAGCGGCCGGTTGGCTGCGACCACGCCGCCGAAGGCGCTCACCGGATCGCAGTCCCTGGCCTTCTCGTAAGCGGCTGCGAGGGAGTCGTCGAGGGCGACGCCGCAGGGGTTGTTGTGCTTGATGATGGCGATGGCGGGCGGGCCGAACTCGCGCACCAGCCCGTACGCCGCGTCGGCATCGGCCAGGTTGTTATAGCTCGGTTCCTTGCCCTGGATCAGTTCGGCCTGCGCGACGCCGGGCGGGGCCGTGGGGTCGACGTAGAGAGCGGCGGCCTGGTGGGGGTTCTCACCGTAGCGCAGCAGTCTGCTCCGCGCGCCGCAGAATACTAAGCGGGGAGGCAGCGGATCGCCCTCGGTCTCCGCCGCGAGCCGGCGGGCGATGGCGGCGTCGTAGGCTGCCGTGCGCGCGAACGCCGTCGCCGCCAGATGCCGGCGCAAGCCGAGGCTGGTGGCGCCGCCCATCGTCTCCATCTCCTCCATGACCGCCGCGTAGTCGGAGGGCTGGACCACCACCGTCACGTCCTCATGGTTCTTGGCCGCTGCCCGGATCATCGCCGGACCGCCGATATCGATGGTCTCGATGCACCGGTCGAGCGCGGCGCCCTCCCGCACCGCCTCCTCAAAGGGATAGAGGTTGACCACGACCAGGTCGATGCCGGCGATTCCATGCGCCTCCAGCGCCACGCGATGGCCGGCGTCGCTCCTGCGGGCGAGGATTCCGCCGTGGATCGCCGGGTGCAGGGTCTTGACCCGGCCGTCCATGATCTCGGGAAAACCGGTGTGATCCGAGACGTCGGTGACGGCGATGCCGGCGTCGCGCAGGGCCCGTGCGGTGCCGCCGGTGGAAAGGATGGCGACGCCATGGCGCGCGAGCGCGGCGGCGAACGGCTCCAGGCCTATCTTGTCCGATACCGATATCAGCGCACGGGCAATGGACCGGCCTGGGCTGTCGGGCATCGAGTGACTCCTGCTGGGGCGGTGCGGCCGGCTAGAGGGCGAGCCCGGATGCGGCGGGCGTGGCCGAGAGAGCGCCGTCGCTCGGCTCGTACTCGGGCACCATCGCCGCCACCAGCGCCAGCGTGTCGCGCGTGCGTCGGTCGCGCGCCGCGGCCGCAAGCTGATCGAGCCGGTGCCGCATGAAAGCGATGTCAGCGGGACGCGACCGCGCCTTGAGAATACCGGGCGTCTCGGTGACGACCATGGGCTCGGCCTGATGGAACAGGCTCTCGCCCTTCTTCTCGCCTGGACGCAGTCCGGTGTAAACAATTTCGATATCTCTACCGGGGGCGAGCCCGGCGAGGCGGATCATCCGCCGCGCGAGATCGACGATCTTGATGGGCTCACCCATATCGAGCACGTAGATGCCGCCGCCCTCTTCAGCCACGCCGAGCGCTGACGCCTGAAGAAGGAGCTGCACCGCCTCCCGCGTGGTCATGAAGTAGCGCGCAACGTCGGGATCGGTGACGGTCACCGGACCGCCGGCGGCGATCTGGCGCTGGAAGAGCGGCACGACCGAGCCGGAGGAGCCAATCACGTTGCCGAAGCGCACCGTCACCAGCCGCAAATCTCCAGCCGCCGACGAGTGCGCGAGCGCCTGGCAGTAGCTTTCGGCGATGCGCTTTGTCGCGCCCATGACGCTCGTGGGATCGACCGATTTGTCGGTCGATACCAGCACCATCGCTCGGGCGCCGATCGAGATGCAGGCATCCGCCACATTGCGCGTGCCAACGGCATTGGTCAGCACCCCCTCGTCGGGATTGGCCTCAACCATGTGCACGTGCTTGAGTGCCGCCGCGTGGAAGACCAGCTCCGGGCGAGCGTGGGCAAAGGTGTAAGCCACGCTGTCACCGTCCCGCACGTCGCCGAGCGCTGCGCTGCGGGAGAGCCCCGGTTGCGTCTTCTCGAGCTCGAGATCGATCCGGTAGAGGTTGTACTCGGCGTTGTCGATCAGGGTGAGGTGTGCCGGCCCGTATTCGGCAATTTGCCGTGCGAGTTCGGCGCCGATGGTGCCGCCGGCGCCAGTGATGCAGACCCGCCTGCCGTTGACCAGGGCGCGCATGTCAGCACAGTCGGGCGCAGCCTCCGGGCGACCGAGCAGGTCTTCTGAGTGAAACGGCCGCGCATCGATGTCGCGGTCGACACCGGCGCCGCGAGGCGCCACGCTACCGAGCCCGCAACGGGGCAGCAGGGTGCACGCGAACGACGCGCCTGCCATGGCCATGTCACGGGCCGCCACCAAGTACGCGCGTTTGACGATCAACTCTGCCCCGATGCGCCGCAGGATGCTTGAGCGGCGGCGTGAAGATACCATAGCAGCGCCGCGACGAGCATCGCCCCCGCCGCAAGCGACGCCGCGGCTGCGGCTGGGCTCTGCTGGGAGGCGACCGCAAGCCCCACGAGCAGCAGATTGTGGCCAGCGATCAGCGCGGCCGTGCGGCCGTGGCTCCAGCCGGCCGCCACCACCCGCTGATAGACATGCTCGCGGTGCGCCTGCCACACGCGCCGGCCCCGCAACAGGCGGCGGACCAGCGTGAGCGTCGCGTCCGCGAGATAGTACGCCGGCAGCAGCAGTGCCGCCTGCCATGCGCCCGCCGTTGCCAAAGCCAGCACGAGCCATCCGGCCAGGTAGCCAAGCGGCACGCTTCCCACATCGCCGAGAAATATCCTGGCGGGGTGCCAGTTCCAGAGCAAAAAGCCGAGCGAGACGCCGGCGAGCGTCAGCCCGAGCGGCCCGAGCCACGTCGGCGCGGCCCCCAGCAGCGCCAGCAGGAATGTGCCAAGCCCGAGGCTCGCGCCCTCGGCGCCGCTGAGCCCGTCGATCCCGTCCATGAAATTGAACAGGTTGACGAACCAGAGCCAGGCCACCGCCGCCAGCGCGTGATCGACGAGGGCCGGCACGGTGCCTTGAAATACGAGACCGTCACCGGGGAGCGAGGCGATCCCGGCGCCGACCGCCACGACCTGCACCCCAAGGCGCACGAAGATAGGGACGCTGCCGCTTAGGTCGTCGAGCCAGGAGACCGCGGCGAGTCCGAGCCCGCCTGCGAGCGCGACCCAGAACAGCGTTCCGCTGCCGGCAGAGGCATCCGTGAACCAGAGGACGAGCCATGCCGCAAGCAAGACGCCGACGACGGCGATGCCGCCGCCACGCGGCACTGCGGCTTGATGGCTGGAGCGCTCGTTGGGCCGGTCCCAGACGCCATGACGCCGCAGCAACGCCCGGACGAGACCGGTCAACGCCGCCGTCGCCGCGAAGCCCACACAGCCGGCTGCGAGAGACGCGGTAAGATTCACTGCATTCGGCGTGGCGCTGTGTCTGCCGCTTGACCGCCACCTCTCATTCCGCGACCACCTGAGCCATTCGCCCGCTATTTCCGCGTCGGTTCCCGGCGCGTCGCGGCAACCTTGGCTCCTGCGTCCGGGCACCGCCTCCCGATCGCCGAGCCGATGACACCCATCTTGTCTACTACCGAAAGAGCCATAGCGATATTGATAACACGCGGCCATTCCACGCGATTCGATGAGCGATACGGCGTGGCGGCGGCGCAGGCGATATGACATACTAGCGATAGACCCGCAGACGCCCCGGCATGCCTTGCTGATCACCTCCGTCGAGATTGCCCCAGTGAGTTCCACCAACTGATGTACTCGCGGATCGACCCTGTCGCGCTGGCCTTTGAGATCGGGGTCGACGACTATCTCGCCACGCTTGCTGCAAGGCACGCCGGACTCGAACGGGCCATCCAGGAAGAAGCCGGACGGCCGGCACCCGATGGGCTGTCTCTGACCCACCTAAAACGTCGAAAGCTCAAGGTTAAGGACGAGATCGCACGGCTGCAGACGGCGGCGGCAGGTGAAAACCGCCGCTCGGGAGCGCACAGTCGGCGCTAGGGCGCCTGGACCTAAGGTGTATGCCGAAAAGGCATATCATACCGAATTGCAAGGTATTTTTCGGGTCATGTCGCTCACGCAATGATTGACATGTAGCCCTTGCGCCATCAGGGTCAGTAGTCGTTTGCCGATTCCGACTGATGAATCGATGGAAGAGCGCGTGGTTCACTGATTGATTCGGGGTATGGATCACCAGTCTCGCCGTTGGATAGGCCGACTTGCAGCGTTCGCACTGATCGCGGCGATTGCCGTGGTCCTGCCCGCGCCGATGCAGACAGCACTCGCTGCGGCAGAGGTTGAGACCGAGCTGGAGACCCTCGAGTTCGGACGCGGCGACAGCCTCTCCGTCTTGCTTACAAGGGCCGGCGTGCGCGCCGTCGACGTTGACCGAATCAGCAAGGCGATTCAGAAGCGAACCAACCTGCGGCGCATGTCGGTCGGCCGCGAGGTGCGGCTCCTGTTCAAGGCGGAGGGCGAGCGTCGGCGCATTCCGGTTGCGGTCAGCGTCGAGACGCGGCCCGGTCGATACGTCGAAGCGACCCGCACCGAGAAAGGCGGGTACAGAGCGCGCCGCACCACCGCTCCCCTCACTCAGCCCGTCCCTCTGTCCGAAGTGGCGTTCGAGCGCGACGGCCGCACCGTGACCGTGCGGCGCAATCAGACGATCGCGGGCATTTTGCAACGTCACGGCGTCGACGCCGTGACCGTGGACGCCGTCGTGACCGCGCTGCGTGCAGCCTTCGACCCACGCAACCTGATGCCAGGCCACACCCTCACAATCGTGGCTGGGCGCGACGCGAATGACACACCCCTCCTGCGCGGCATCGCGCTCCATCTCGATGACGACATGGCAGTGGCGGTCGTCCGTAGCGATGGCGGCGGTTTCGCCGCACGCAGCACCACCGCCGATGCGCTCCGCACCGCAGGGTTAACGTTTGCTCCGGCGCCTGAGGTGGACGAGACCGCGGTGCAGCTGGCTGACGTCCCTACAACGCCGCCGCAAAAGCCCGTGCCCAAGACCGTCGACACCGCTCCTGCGGACGCCGATCAGATCACCGCCGACACCGCGCGCTACGATGGTCCCCAGCACCCCGTCGAGCCTGAGTTCATTGAGCTGAGCCGCACCTTGCGGTCGGGTAGCACGTTGATGGATTTGCTCCTCGACGCAGACGTGCGTAGACCCGAGGCGGATGCCATCGTGCGGAGCCTGCGCCGCGTGTTCAACCCGCGGCGCCTTCCTGCCGGCGTTACCGTCCGTGTAGCCAAGAAGCCGGTGGAAGGCTTCGAGCCACGCGTCGCTTTGCTCGACATCGAGCTCCCGAAAGGCCAGCACATCGTGGTGGAGCGCGGGGAGAAAGGACGTTTCTCCAGTCACATCACGAAAGAGCCGCCGGTGCCCGCCCGGCCGCGCGCGGTGGCTATCGCCGCAGAAGTAGACCGGACGGCGCCGGTTGCAGAGCCGGCCGCGCCAGTCGACGCCCTGCCGCCATCTGCCTCACGTATCACGGTGCGATCGGGCGATACGCTCATGGCGATCCTGCGGCGGCACGGGATCGACCGTGTAGAGGCCGACCGCGCCATTCAGGCTGCCCGCAAGCTGTTCAATCTCAGGCGGCTTCGCGTCGGGCAGGAAATCACCTTGGTGACCGGCATCGACGAGACGGGCGCAGACACCCTAAAGGCTGTTGCGCTGCGGGTTGGCGAAGATCGTTACGTCAAGGTGAGCCGTGTCGCGAGCGGTTACTTTGATGCGGCAGAGGTCGATCGGCTGGGGCTCATGGCCGCCCCGCTCACGCGCATTGCCACGGTCGCCACGCCGCCCGAGGACAAGCCGCAGCGCGAGCGGGCAAGGGTGGCCCATCGCGGCCAGGTGATGACCGGCGCCTTCGTCGCCGCCGCCGCGCCGATCGTCACCGTCTCCTCCAGCCTAGAGCCGCAAGGCGCGGCGGATCCCCAGAGTGGTGCCGTCAACGGGATTGTCCTTCCCGTCATCAAGGGCACCATCAACGGTGCCTTCAGCGACGTCGCCGCCGCCCCGCTCGACGGAGGCGATAGCCTGGTGCGCAAGGCGGTGGTCATTGGCCGTGGCGACACGCTGTCGAAAGCGCTCACACGGGCCGGCGGCACGCGCGAGGAAGCGGAAGCCGCGATCGTGGCCTTCCGCAAGGTGCACAATCCGCGCAAGTTACGGGTCGGCCAGACGCTCTCCCTTGCGTTCGATCCGGAGAACGGATCGAACGGTGTCCCGAGGCTCGCCACGCTTGCCCTCGACGTGGCAGCGGACCGCGACGTCGTGGTCACCCGCGGTGAGGATGGCGCATTTCTGCCGAGCGTGGTGGACCGGCCGCTCGACCGCGTTCTGCAACGGTCGGCGGGGACGATCGATTCCAGCCTCTATGTCTCGGCACGTGCCGCGGGAATGCCCAATCAAGTCCTCATGGAGATGGTGCACATCTTCAGCTTCGACGTGGACTTCCAGCGCGAAATTCAGCGCGGCAACCGCTTCGAGGTCCTCTACGAGGCAGTGTTCAACAGGGACGGCGAGTTCGTGGAAAACGGCCCCATCCTTTACGCCAAGCTCGAGGTTGGCGAGCGCGAGGTCGAGCTCTTCCGCTACGAGCCCGACGAGGGGCCGGCGGACTATCTGGATGCCAAGGGCGCGAGCGTGCGCAAGGCCCTGATGCGCACGCCGATCAACGGCGCCCGGCTCTCGTCGGGCTACGGTATGCGGAAGCACCCGATCCTCGGCTACAACAAGAAGCACTTGGGGGTCGATTTTGCGGCGCCTATCGGCACGCCGATCTATGCCGGCGGCGACGGAACCATCACCATGATCGGCTGGCACGGCAACTACGGCAAATACGTCAGAGTCCGCCATAACAGCACCTACAGCACCGGCTACGCCCATCTCAGCGGCTACGCGAAGGGCATGAAGAAGGGCAAGCGGGTGCGCCAGGGGCAGGTCATCGCCTACGTCGGCTCTACCGGAATGTCGACCGGGCCTCACCTTCACTACGAAGTGATGCGGGGCAACAAGCGGATCAACCCGATGACGCTCAAGCTGCCCTCAGGCCGCAAGCTGAAGGGCCGCGAGCTGGCCGCGTTTCAGGCGCAGGTACAGAAGATCACAATCCTGATCGCAGAGGTGCCGACGGTCACGCGCGTCGCCCAGCGCTAACCGATAACCCTTACGCCGCTATGCCGCGCTGGCGAGAACGCCGGCGTCATGTCCGTCGATGACGAGGCCGTCCGGACCCGCTGAGATGCGCACCGTCTCGCCGTCGGCGAGACTGCCAGCGACGATGAGCTGGGCGAGCGGGTTCTGCAGGCTGCGCTGGATGACGCGCTTCAGCGGCCGCGCCCCGTAGGCCGCGTCGTAGCCGGCCTCGCCAAGCCAGGCACGCGCGGCATCATCCAGCTCCAGCGTGATCTTGCGATCGCTCAGCCGGCGGGCAAGGTGGCCGATCTGGATATCCACGATGGCTCCCATGTGCGCGCGGCCCAGGCGGCGGAACAGGATGATCTCGTCCAGCCGGTTGAGAAACTCGGGCCGAAAGTGCTCCCGCATAAGCTCCATCACGGGCTCGCGCACCGCGCTCGATTCCTCCCCGTCCGGCTGCGCCGCCATGATCTCGCCGCCCAGGTTCGAGGTCATGATGATCACGGTGTTGCAGAAATCGACCGTGCGCCCGTGCCCATCAGTGAGGCGCCCGTCGTCCAGTACTTGCAGCAGCAGGTTGAACACGTCGCCGTGCGCCTTCTCGATCTCGTCGAAGAGGATCACCTGGTAGGGGCGGCGGCGCACCGCCTCGGTCAGCGCGCCGCCCTCGTCGTAGCCGACATAGCCGGGAGGGGCGCCAATCATGCGGGCGACGGCGTGCTTCTCCATGTACTCCGACATGTCGATGCGGATCATCGCCGCCTCGTCGTCGAAGAGAAACGCGGCCAGCGTCTTGACCAGCTCGGTCTTTCCCACCCCGGTGGGGCCCAGGAAGAGGAAAGAGCCGGTCGGGCGGTCCGCGTCCTGCAGGCCGGCACGGGCGCGGCGCACGGCGTTGCTGACGGCAACCACCGCCTCCTCCTGCCCCACCACCCGCTCACGCAGCGAGCGCTCCATGTGGAGCAGCTTCTCGCGCTCGCCCTCCAGCATCTTGTCCACCGGGATACCGGTCCAGCGCGAGACCACGCCCGCGATGTGAGAGGGCTTCACCGCCTCGTCGAGGAGCGGCTCGTGGGTGGTAGTTTCCAGAGAACCGAGTTCCCGTTCGAGCTCGGGAATGACCCCGTAGGCAAGCTCGCCTGCGCGGGCCAGATCGCCGTTCCGCTGCGCGACCTCGAGCGCGCTACGGGCGCCATCGAGCTTCTCCTTGATCCGTTGCCCGCCAGAGAGCCGCTCCTTCTCGGCCAGCCAGACCGCGGTCTGGTCGGCTGAGCGCTTCTCCAGCGCGGCAAGCTCGTCGCCGAGCGCTTCGAGCCGGTCGCGCGAGCGCTCGTCCGTCTCCTTCTTGAGCGCCTCGCGCTCGATCTTGAGCTGAATGATGCGGCGGTCGAGCTCGTCCAGCTCTTCCGGCTTGGAATCGATCTCCATCCTGAGCCTGCTCGCCGCCTCGTCGACCAGGTCGATCGCCTTGTCGGGGAGGAATCGATCGGTGATGTAGCGGTTGGAGAGCGTGGCCGCCGCGACGATCGCGTTGTCGGTGATCGCGACGCCGTGATGGACCTCGTACTTCTCCTTGAGGCCACGCAGGATCGAGACCGTGTCCTCGACGGTGGGTTCCGACACGTAGACGGGCTGGAAGCGCCGCGCTAGCGCCGCGTCCTTCTCCACATGCTTGCGGTATTCGTCGAGGGTGGTCGCGCCAACGCAGTGCAGCTCCCCCCGGGCCAGCGCCGGCTTGAGCAGGTTGGAGGCATCCATCGCCCCTTCCGCAGCACCTGCGCCCACCAGCGTGTGCAGCTCGTCGATGAACATCACGACCTCGCCGGCCGCCGCGTTGACCTCGGTCAGCACGGCTTTGAGGCGCTCCTCGAACTCGCCGCGGAACTTTGCGCCGGCCACCATGGCCCCGAGGTCGAGAGCCAGCAGCCGCTTGTCCCGCAGAGATTCGGGCACATCGCCGTTGACGATGCGCTGGGCCAGGCCTTCGACAATCGCCGTCTTGCCGACGCCGGGCTCGCCGATGATGACCGGATTGTTCTTCGTGCGCCGCGAAAGCACCTGCATGATGCGGCGGATTTCCTCGTCCCGTCCGATCACCGGATCGACCGTGCCGCCGCGCGCCGCCTCGGTCAGGTCGCGTGCATACTTCTTGAGCGCGTCGTAGCCCGATTCTGCCGAGGCGCTGTCCGCCGTCCTCCCCTTGCGCAGGTCATTGATGGCGGCGTTCAGCGTCTGCGGGCTGACGCCGACATCGCCCAGGATGCGCGCGGCGCGCGTCCCCTTGACGAGCGCAAGCGCGAGCAGCAGGCGCTCGGCGGTGACGTAGCTGTCGCCGGCCTTCTTTGCGATGTCGAGAGCGGAATCGAAGAGCCGCGCGGTCTCCGGCGCGAGGTAGATCTGTCCGGCGCCGTCCCCTTCTACCCTGGGCAACGCGTCGAGCGACGCCTCGGTCTTCTCCAGCGCGTGTTCCGGCCGCCCCCCGGCGGCGCGGATCAGATTGGCGGCGAGGCCTTCTCCGTCATCGAGCAGGACCTTGAGCAGGTGCTCAGGCGCGAAGCGTTGGTGCCCGCGCGCGGCGGCAAGGCCTTGGGCCGCCTGCACGAACCCGCGCGAACGCTCGGTAAACTTGTCGAAATCCATGCGTCATCCCTCGTTGGCCATCCGCTGACGAGAGCCGAACAGGGTCGCACTCTCATGGCCACGAACGAGGCCCGCAGTCGGATGCCGGGTCGCTTGGCAACCGCTCCCTATATGGGGTGTCGAGGCGGCGCGGCAAGGGTAGCTCCCCTACCCATCCCTTAAGCATCATGCGTCCTCGCGCGCAAAGCACGCGATGCGCGGGCCCGCCGGCTGGGAAAAACGAACTTACTTGAAAGGGATTGGGTAGGGTCTGGCGCCCGGATTAGGAAGCCTGGGGAGCGTGTTCCTCGGTCGCGTCCGCCGGCGCTTCTTCGCTCGCCGTCGCCTGGGCCTGAGGCTCGGCGCTTGCCGCCTGTTCCTGCGCTCCGCCCGAGTTTTTCTCGGGCTCGACGCGCTGCTGAGGTTGCGGCTGTTGCTGCGAATGTTGAGGCTGCTGACCGTGCTGGCGTTGCCCGCGCTGATCCCAGCCATTGGCTGCAACAACACGGTAATAATGCTCGGCGTGCTGGAAGAAATTTTCTGCGCCGATTCGGTCTCCCGACGAGAGCGCATCTTGCGCCAGGGCCTGGTATTTCTCGATGACCTGAAACGCGGTACCGCGGATCTTTCCTTCGGGGCCATTGCTCTCGAAGGTCGAGCCACGCCCGTGAAAACCAGGGCGCCGTCCGTTACCTCTATACCCGCGCGGGCGCTTGTTGTTTGGACCCTTCATACGAATCGCCTTCTCACCTAACCGGCGTCCACACGCCGCGCTCCGAGTGCGTTGCTTCCGGGCACGCTTATCAGCTTCTTTCGCTGAGAGACTCGACGAGACCGCATTAGCGGTCGCGTTTCGCGAGTCCCGCGAACCCTAACCATCATCGCGCAGTTTGCAACCTCTTTTTTGCGCGCGGGTACGTTCCGGCGGCGAGATTACGGTCTCCTCAGACCGGAATCCAGTGTCGCTGTCGCGGGCAAACAGCGCGCAACGCTCTATTCCAGCAAGATCGCGCCGACGGCCAATCTCCATGAGACCGGCAGCGGCAAATAGCGACCCCACTTCGTCCGCCATTTCGGAGCCGAGCTCGATTGCGGCCAACCCTCTTGGCGCCAAGAGTTGCGCAACTTGAGGCGCGAGAAGCCGGTAACTCGCGTACGCGTCTTCCCCGCCATCGAGTGCCGCTCTCGGCTCATGGCAAACGATCTCCGGGGCAAGCGCTGCCAGTTGCAACTCTGAAACGTACGGCGGATTGCTCACCACGATATCGAAGCGAGCGGCGAGCGGTGCGCCCCAATCGGCAACGGCGAAGGAAGCCCGCTCGTGGAGACCATGGCGACGCGCGTTGGTCCGCGCCAGCGAGACGGCAGCGGCGCTGACATCGGTGCCGAAACCAACCGCGCCGGGAAGCTCGCTGAGGAGCGCGACCAGCAGGCAGCCTGAGCCGGTGCCGAGGTCGAGCAGGCGCGGGCGGGCCGGGAGCCGCGGAGCGCGGGCCAGCACCGCCTCCACAAGGGTCTCGCTCTCCGGCCGCGGCACCAGCGCGGAACGGTCGATCGCGAAGTCGAGGCTCCAGAACTCGCGCCTGCCGGTGAGGTAGGCGATTGGCTCGCGCGCAGCGCGGCGCCGGACGAGCGCCGTCAGCCGCCGGGCCTCTTCCTCGCCAAGCGGTAGACCGTCTTCGGCGAGCAGGGCTTCGGGCGAGAGCCTCAGCACGTGTTGCATCAGCAGGCGGGCATCGCGGCGCGGTGCATCGACGCCTGCTGTCCGCAACATTTCGGTAGCAGCGCCGAGCACCGCCGCCCGGCTGGTCGCCGCGCCCGTCACTCCGCCTCCGCGAGGCGAGCGGCACGGTCTGCCGTCATCAGTGGATCGATGACCTCATCGAGCGCCTCGCCGCTCAACACCTTTTCGAGCTTGTAGAGGGTGAGATTGATGCGGTGGTCGCTCACCCGGCCTTGCGGAAAGTTGTAGGTGCGGATGCGCTCCGACCGGTCGCCCGAGCCCACCTGCCCGCGCCGTGCAGCGGCCCGCTCGGCATCGAGGAGCGCGCGCTCCCGGTCGTAGAGCCGGGCACGCAACACCTTCATCGCCTTTGCCTTGTTCTTGTGCTGCGACTTCTCGTCCTGCTGGGTGACCACGATACCGCTGGGCAGGTGCGTGATGCGCACGGCGCTGTCGGTGGTGTTGACGCTCTGCCCGCCGGGCCCGCTGGAGCGGTAGACGTCGATACGGAGGTCCTTTTCGTCGATTGCGATATCGACATCCTCCGCCTCGGGCAGGACGGCCACGGTCGCCGCCGACGTGTGGATGCGCCCGCCGGCCTCGGTCTCCGGCACCCGCTGCACCCGATGCACGCCGGATTCGAACTTGAGCCGCGCATAGGCGCCGCGCCCGCCGACGGAGGCCACAGCTTCCTTGACCCCGCCGAGCCCGGTTTCCGACATCGACATCAGCTCGAAGCGCCAGCCCTTCGCCTCGACGTAGCGCTGGTACATGCGGAGCAGATCACCACCGAAGAGCGCGGCTTCGTCGCCGCCGGTGCCGGCACGAACCTCGAGGATGGCATTGCGCTCGTCGGCTTCGTCCGCCGGCAGGAGGAGAAGCTTGAGCGCCTCCTCCTTCTCGGGAATTGCCGCCATCAACGCGGCACGCTCTTCCTCCGCCAGTTCCCGCATTTCGGGCTCGCTCTCGGGGTCGTCGGCCATCGCCTGAAGCTCGTCGGCCTCGTCGCGGGCGGCACGCAGCGCCGCGATCGCATCCACGATCGGCGAGAGCTGGGTGTATTCGCGCGAGAGCTGCGCGAGCTCGGCGGGCGGCGGCGGGGGCATGGCGGAGAGTGCCTGGCTGAGTTCCCGATGGCGGTCGAGCACCCGGTCCAAGCGCTCCTCGAAGCCGGTGGCCGCGCTCATCGGCCGGGCGCGTAGCGGGCGAGGTACGTGCCGAGTTCGGCTTCAGGCGTCTCGACCTGCTCACCGCTGTCGAGATCGCGAACCGTCGCCACGCCGCGCTCCATCTCGTCGTCGCCCAGGATGACCGCCACCGCAGCATGCGCTTGGTCGGCCCGCTTCAGACGCTTCGAGATGGAGCCGCGATAGGTCAGCTCCACCGCGAAGCCTTCGCGCCTGAGGCGCTGGGCGAGCCCGAGTGCGGCGGCCTCGGCACGCGGTCCGAGGGGCACGATGGCGATGGGCCGGGGCGCCGCCGCCACGTCGCCCACGGTCTCCTCCACCAGGGCAGCGAGCCGCTCGATACCGCCGGCCCAACCGACTCCCGGCGTGGGCGGCCCGCCCATCGTCTCTACCAGCCCGTCGTAGCGGCCGCCAGCGAGCACGGCGCCCTGGGCGCCGAGCGCCTCGGTCGTGAACTCGAAGGCCGTGTGGCAGTAGTAATCCAGGCCGCGCACGAGGCGGGGGTTGCGGGTGAAGGCAATTCCGAGCCCGCTGAGCCCCTCGCATACGCCGTCGAAGAACGATGCGGCCTCCGGGCTCAAGTGCGCGTCGATTTCAGGCGCGTCCGCCAGCACGGACTTATCGCTCTTGTCCTTGGAATCGAGCACACGCAGCGGATTGCGCCGGAGCCGCTGCCTGCTCTCCTCCGACAACGAGTCCTCGTGAGCCTCGAGGTAGGCGACGAGCGCCGCCCGGTAGGCGCGTCGGCTGGCCTCGTCGGCGAGCGTGTTGATCTCCAGCGTGACCTGGCCGAGCACGCCGAGCTCCTCGAGCAAGTGCGCGCCGAGGGCGATCACCTCGATGTCAGCGAGCGGCTCCGGAGCGCCGATCAGCTCGACACCGATCTGGTGGAATTGCCGCAGCCGGCCCTTCTGCGGCCGCTCGTAGCGAAACATCGGGCCGGCATAGAAGCATTTGAAGGGCCGGCGCTCTCCGAAGGTGCCACCGATCACCGCGCGAGCCACGCCCGCCGTGTTCTCGGGCCTGAGCGTGATCTCCGCCCCGCTGCGGTCGGCAAAGGTGTACATCTCCTTGGTCACGATGTCGGAGGTATCGCCGAGAGTACGCCGGAACACGTCGCTGAACTCGAAGATCGGCGTCGCTACCTCGGCGAACCCATAGCGGGCGGCAAGCGTGCGCGCCTGCTCGATGACGTGTCGGTGGCGGCGCATCTCGTCCGCCGCAAGGTCGTGCGTTCCACGAACCGGCTGAATTCTGCGCACTGTCTGGGTTCCCGAACGGTGCCGGTGCTACTCCCGGCGTGACGGTGGCGGGTTTAGTGACTCGTTTCGGCTGTCGCGGCAAGCGGCCGGTGCCGCTCCGCGCGCCTACCCGCCGATGGCGGTGCCGGCCAGGAGGCGATCCGGGTCGAGCGCAATATTCCGAATGACCACGCCGAGCGGACCGAGTGCCGGTGCCGGGGCGCTATCGACCTGAATCTCGAGGCCGCCGGCGTTGCCGGTCACCATGAGTAGGCCTGGCCTGTCGGGCACACGGTACGAATCGCCTGCGTGGAGGATCCGCGTCAGCAGCAGCTCATTGTCCGGTCCCTGAACCTGAACCCAGCTATCGTCGATCGCCGTGATGACCACGCGAGCGTCGAGATTGCTTCGCCCGTAGACCTTGGGGACGTAACCGGTATCCACCGGCAGTTCGGGCTCCGCCGCCGCTGGGGCCGCAGGCGGGGCGGTCTGCTCCGGCGCTGCCTCGATTGTCGGCTCCGGCGATGCAGGCTCAAGCGCAGCGGTCACGATAACATCGGCATCGGCGGCGTCAGCGTCGCTGGTCAACGCGCCGTCGCCTGCAACAGCTTCGTCAATGCCGGCCACGGGGCTGCTCGTCCCACCAGTGGTAACGATCGCGAGATCAAGCGGGGCCGCAATCGGCGTACCCCGATCGGGCGTTTCCGCAGGCGCGACGGCCGGCGCGATCGGCGCGGTCACCTCGGCCACCGGAACGGGCTCGGCCGGCGCCGTCGGCTCTGGCGCCACGGCTGTGGTTTCGATAGCCGCTTCGACCTCGGCAGGCGACGGCGCGGCCTGTGCGTCCTCAGGCTGCGACCCCTGAAGCGCGGCCACCTCCGTCGCCTCCGCCGGCCCGGCCTCGTCCCACACCTCGGCCGCCGGGATGAGATCAGCCGACGCGACATCCGTCGCATCGGGGGCCGCCGGAGCGGGATCTGCCGTTACAGGCTCTTCCTGCCGTACCGCGGTGGGAGCGGGAGGCGGCTCGACGGCCGCCGTCGATGCAGGTTCCGCCAGCGCGGGCGTCGCCGCCTCCGTGACAACCGCTTCGGCGGTCGCGGCAGCCGTCTCCGCGGCGGGCTCGGCCGCAGGCGTGGTATCGGCCGCAGGTGTGGTATCGGTCACAGGCGTGGTATCGGCCGTCGCAGTCGCTGTCTGGCTCGCGGCGGTCGTCTCCTCGGTAGCGACGGTCTCGCTCAGGCCCACCGCCTCGGTCAGCCGGGTCGAAACGTCGTCGACGAGGTCAGTCGCAATCTGTCCGCCGGTCGACTGATACTGCCAGCCGCCGTAGGCGAGGCCCGCCAGCACCAGCACGAGGAGGATGAGCCAGAATTTGGGTTTGGGGCTACTGTCGGTAGGCGACGGAAAAGCCAGCCTCTGTTCGCTCTTTTCGAGCCCTTGCTCGCGCTTGAAAGCGTCGACGATCTCGTCCGGATCGAGCCCGAGAAAGCCGGAATAGCTGCGCAAGAACCCTATTGTATAAGTGGTTCCGGGGATTTGGTCGAAGCGACCTTCCTCAAGCGCTTCGAGATAGTGCTCCTGAATGCGCAGCACGTGAGCGGCGTCGGCCACGCTGTAGCCGCCCCTGGTTCGCGCTTCCCGCAGCTCTTCGCAAAAGCTCGGGAGGGCATGTGGGTCGTCGCGGCCCGTCTCGTGAACGAGTCGCGGCCCGGCTGGATCAGGCTCGGCTGCCTCGAACGGCACCCGCAGAGGTTCCTTCATGACTTGCGTCCCGCAACAGCGAGCACGAACGCCACCCTCCCAGCCGGCGTTGCGCGCTCAGGCACCCGTTTGCGAACGTCTAATCCGCTCCATATTGTGTTCGCGCCACCGCCTCAATTCGCCAGTTATCTTTCTGGCGCTAAGAAGACTGCGACCCGATCAGCCGTCCCCCGTTACTAACAGCCAGACTTGCGATGCTATCATCGGCTGTCATCCTGCGCAATCATAGACTTACGCAGGTAACGTCAAGAGTTATGTGTCAGGGAGACGGGGGTGCTGATTCCCTGAGACTTGTTTTCGTGGATGAATACCGCGTAGAGGACGCGGTCCATTGAGGTCCGGTCCTGGAAGGTTCCCATGGGCCGGGTTCGTCTGCGGACCTCCCGGAACCTTCGTTCGATGGCGTTGGTGGTCCTGACCCGCTTTCGCTCATCGAGGGTCCGGTAGCGGAAGCAGGTGAGCAGCTCGTCGAGATCGCTGCGCAGGCAGGCGACGGCCTTGGGGTAGGTGCTTTGCCAGCGGTCGGCGAAGCGTCGGGCGGCGCTCTGGGCCTTGCGGCGGCTCTTTGCATTCATGACGGCGTGGACATCGGCCTTGACGGCCTCCTGGTCGGCCTTGCGGACCTTGTTGAGGATGTTGCGCATCTTGTGCGCCCAGCACCTCTGAACCGGGATGCCGGGATAGACGAACGGCAAGGCAGCCAGCAGGCCCTTGCCGCCATCGACGCAGATCATCTCAAGGCCTTCGCCGGTGAGCCCGCGGTGGTACAGCCGGTTGAGGAACGCTTCCCACTCGCGGGCGCCTTCGCTGACGGCGAGATGGAAGTCGATGATCTCCTTCTTGCCGTCGGGGCGGATGCCGAGCGCCACCAGGACCGGCCTCCTGAGCGCGCCGGCGCCGGTCTTGCGGGCCAGCACCACGCCGTCGAGCATCAGCGCCTTGTAGGCGTTCTTCAGCGGCCTGCGGTGGAAGGCCTCGACCGCCATGTCGAGCGTCTTGGAGACCCGGCTCACCGTCGCGGCCGAGACCGGGCGCCCGAGCAGGGCCAGCAGGACCTCGCCCACCTTGCGCGTCGAAAGCCCCAGCACGAAGCCGGCCAGGATGGCACGGTCGATCTCCGGCGCGCGCCTTGCGTAGCTCTTCACAACCCCGGTCGGGCAGAAGTGCCGGGTGCGCGGCACGTTGAGCTCGATGTCGCCGAGCTCGCTCAGCAGGCAGCGGCGGTAGGTCCCGTTGCGCCGGTCGCGCATCGCGCCGGCGTCGAGGTTGTCGAGCCAGCGATCCACCGCCTCGGCCATCCGGCCCTCGATGATCTCGGCCAGCGCCTGGCGGCCGAGCGGGCGGTAGCCTTCGCCCCAGTCCAGTCCGCCTGCCTGCATCTCCTTCACCACCTCAAAGGCCTGGGGTAGGCTCATGATCGTCGCAGCTTGCTGGGACATGCGGGGTGCTCCTGTTTGTGGTTGTCGTCACCACAGGGAGTACCCCCTTCCCACCTGACACATAAATTCTTACGTCACCCTTACGCATCGTAACGCTGCTGTTATGCACTGGCGGGCAGAGGACGATGCGCCGGTCGATTACCGTCAGCAAGGCTTGCTGCTCCGCGTTCAGCGCTGAGTGCGAGCGCATTTACTGCCTGATCCAACAGTTCAGCGACAATCTCGCTTGTGGACTGTTCCGACGTCACCATGCCGACGCTTTGGCCGGCCATCAGAGAGCCGTCCTCCACGTCGCCTTCGATCGCGGCCCGGCGCAGCGCACCGGCCCAGAAGTGCTCGATGGCGAGCCGGGCCTCGGCGAGTTCCAACTCGCCCTGGCGATAGCGCGCGATGGTTTCCCGCTGAAACGCCTCGAAACGCTCGGTCGCCTTGTTGGCGACGGCGCGCACCGGTATCACGGGAAAATCGGGGTCCACCTGCACCGAGAGCCGCGCGTCGCGGGCATTTGCGCGGATCATCGCCTGCTTGAAGCGCGGATGGGCAATGGATTCCGTCGCGCAGACGAAGCGGGTGCCCAACTGGCAGCCGGCCGCGCCCATCGCCAGATAGAGCGCGACCGCATCGCCCCGCCCGATGCCGCCGCCGACGAAGACCGGCACTTGGTCGAAGTGGGGCAGCACCTCCTGGGCGAGCACGTTGGTGGACACCGGTCCGATGTGCCCGCCCGCCTCCATGCCTTCGATGATGAGCGCGTCGATGCCCTGCTTGGCGAGCCTGCGGGCGAGCGGCAGCGTCGATGCGAAGGCAACGACGCGGGTGCCGGCCTGCTTCAGCGTCTCGATCGTCCGCCCGGGCGGCATCCCGCCGGCGAGCACCACGTGGCCGACCCGGCGCTCCACGCAGGTCGCGACGAGAGCGTCGAGTTCCGGGTGCATAACGATGATATTGACCCCGAAGGGCTTGTCGCAGCGCTCGTAGACGCCGTCGATCTCCGCTGCGAGCTGATCCGGAGCCAACGAGCCGCAGGCCACCACGCCGAAGCCGCCGGCGTTGGAGATGGCGGCCACCAGGTTCCGCTCGGAGACCCACGACATCGCCCCGCCCATGAGCGCGTATCGGGTGCCGAGGAACGCACGCCCCCGCGCCCAGTAGGCATCGAGCCGCTGGAGCGCGCTCTCACGCGCTTCAGTCATGGTCCGCCCGCGACGGTTCCCGCGCGGGTGATCGCCTCAGGGCTCACGATCGTCCAGTCCGTAGGCCGCGTGGAGAGCGCGTACGGCAAGCTCGGTATAGTCCTCGGACACCAGCACGCTGATCTTGATTTCCGAGGTCGAGATCACCTGGATGTTGATGCCCTTCTCGGCAAGCGCCGCGAACATCGTCTGTGCCACCCCGGCGTGGCTGCGCATGCCGACGCCGATCACCGACACCTTGACCACGCCCTGATCTGCTACCAGCCGATCGTAGGCGACCACGCTCCGCGCCTCCTCCAGGATGGCGATCGAGCGGTCCAGATCGGCCTCCGTCACCGTGAAGGTGAGGTCGGTCGTGCCGTCGGCGGAGATGTTCTGCACGATCATGTCGACGTTGACGTTGCCGTCCGCCAACGGCCCGAAGATGCTCGCCGCAACGCCGGGGCGGTCGGCGACGCCCATCACCGTGATCTTGGCCTCGTCCCTGCTGTAGGCGATCCCGCTGACCCGCTCCTGTTCCACGATGTCGTCCTCATCGACCACGAATGTTCCGGGGGCATCGGTGAAGCTGGACGCGACCTGAAGCGGCACCTGGTGCTTCATCGCCATCTCGACGGCGCGAATCTGCAAGACCTTGGCGCCGAGGGAGGCGAGCTCCAGCATCTCCTCGTAGGTGATCTTAGTCAGCTTGCGCGCCGTCGCAACGATGCGCGGATCGGCGGTGAAGACGCCCTCCACATCGGTGAAGATATCGCAACGGTCCGCGCCCAACGCCGCCGCGAGCGCCACAGCCGAGGTATCAGTGCCGCCCCGGCCGAGGGTCGTGATCCGCCCGAGCGGGCCCAAGCCCTGGAAGCCTGCGACCACCGGCACCTCGCGTCTGCCGAGCCGCTTATGCAGCTCCTCCGTCTCGATCCCCTCGATTCTGGCGCGCCCGTGGCCGCCGTCGGTGTGGATCGGGATTTGCCAGCCTAGCCACGAGCGTGCCGTGACCCCGCGGCTCTGCAGCGCAAGCGCCAGCAGACCGGCGGTGATCTGCTCGCCCGCTGCAGCGACGGTGTCGTATTCCCGCGCGTCGTGGAGCGGCGCAGCCGCGCGCACCCAAGAGACCAACTGGTCGGTGGTGCCGGCCATGGCTGAAACCACCACCGCGATCTCATCGCCCGCATCGAACGCCGCCTTCACCCGGTCGGCGGCGGCGTTGATGCGGTCGAGATCGGCCAGCGACGTGCCGCCGTACTTGTGAACGATGAGTGCCATTGGGTGGGGCGCGTCTGGGTCGGTGAGGCGACGCTTGCCGGTCGTGGAGACGGCCCTACATACTGGCTCGGCTTTGGCCGTGCAAGCGGATGGCCTGGCAGAAAGGAAAGACGACGATGGCCGGGAACGGGCGAGGTCGAGAGTCGGAGGAGGCCTCAAAGGGGGCTGAGGTGCCCCGCGCCGCGGCGGCCGAGCCCACGATCGACCCCAGCGTCGATCCGGCTGAGATCGAGCGCTTCGCTGCGCTCGCTGAGCGTTGGTGGGACCGCCACGGCGCCTTCCGCGCGCTCCACGCGCTGAACCCGGTGCGTATCGCCTACGTGCGGGACGCGCTCGTAGCCGACGCCCCGCCCGATGCGCGCACCGACGCAGCCGCGGCACTCAAGCCGCTGGCCGGCCTGAGACTCCTCGACGTCGGCTGCGGCGGCGGCCTGATGGCCGAGCCCCTTTGTCGACTGGGCGCAGACGTGGTCGCCATCGATGCGGCGGAGGCCAACGTCCGCGCCGCCCGCCATCACGCCGAGGAACAGGGGCTCGCCATCGACTATCGCCATGCCACCGCTGAGGCGCTTGCGGCGGACGGCGAGCGCTTCGACGCCGTGCTGGCGCTCGAAATCGTTGAACATGTGGCCGATCTCGACGTCTTCGCCGAGGCTTGCTCGAGCCTGGTCAAGCCCGGTGGGACGTTCGTCGTGGCGACGCTCAACCGCACGCTTGCGGCCTATGCGCTCGCCATCGTCGCGGCCGAGCGGATTCTGGGCTGGCTACCGGCCGGCAGCCACGACTGGTCGCGCTTCGTCCGCCCGGCCGAGATGGTGCGCCTGCTGCGCCGCCATGGCCTCACCGTCGCCGACATGCGAGGCATGGTCTACAACCCGCTCGATGGCGGCTGGACGACGAGCGCCAACCTTGCGGTCAACTACATCGTCCACGCCAGGAAGCCCGTCGCCTGAGCGTAAGGCAGTCAACCGTCAGGATGGCTGAAACTAGAGCGCGTCAGGCTTTGACGGACGCGCGACAGGCCGCGGCCGCGGCCCGCCGCGAATGCGGCGCCCTCGCGGAGGCGCCGGCCGCAGGCCGGTTGCTGTGGGCGATAGATTGCTGGCGTTTCCGCGTGAAACGGATACGCTCTAAATCGCAGCCGGCCCGCCGCTGTCACGCCTCCCGTACCGCAATAAAGAACGCCGCCTCTACCGAGGCGGCGCCTTTGGATACCGTTGTCGTTACTTTCGAACTTACTCGGCAGCACACGGATCGCACGGGTTGCAGGCCGCGCACGGGTCGCACGGATTGCAAGCCTCGCACGGGTTGCAGGCATCCGCGACGATGATGCGCTCGTCCAAGGAAGATTCGCACGGATTGCAACCGCCGCACGGGTTACAAGCCTCGCACGGATTGCAAGCCTCGCAAGGGTTGCAAGCATCCGCAACGACGATGCCCTCATCCAAGGAAGATTCGCATGGGTTGCAAGCCTCGCACGGGTTACAGGCCCCGCACGGGTTGCACGGATCCTCATGCGAGTCCGAAACGACGATCGGCTGCTCCCCAGCGGACACGGCCGACGGCGCAAGAGCGGCGCCGGCCGCCATGGTAACGATACTCACGGCGACCACTGTTTCCTTGATCATTTTCGTTGCCTCCTCCTCGCAGACGCGAATTTGATTGGTTTGAGTTGGGGCTGCGCGCCGCCTCGCCTCGGCGGGTTGTCGAACCATGCGAAGCCCACGCTATTGTGGTGTATATCGGCGGCGGCGGGAAGGGATTTCGTTTCGATGACGCGAATTTGAACGCCAGGGACGGCCGATGCCGGACACAAGCAGCGAAGACTATCCACGACTGGCGGCCGCGGCCCGGCACCTGGCGCTGGAAGCGGGACAGACGATCATGGCCTTCTACCGTGACGGCACGCCGGTCGAGACGAAGGCGGATCGCTCGCCTGTGACCGAGGCTGACCGGGCGGCGGATCTCATCATCGTCGCGGGCCTGCGCGCGACTGATCCTCAGATTCCTGTAATTTCGGAGGAAAGCACGGCGGACGACGCCCTTGCGGCACCCTCCGGTGGGCGGTTCTGGCTCGTTGATCCCCTGGACGGCACCCGGGAGTTCATCGCACGGACCGGCGAGTTCACGGTCAATATCGCCTTGATCGAGGATGGCCGGCCGGTGCTTGGCGTGCTCCACGCTCCGGTCCAAGTCGACACCTATGTCGCCGACGGGCTGGGCCAGGCCCTGCGCATCGTGGGCAACGGTTCACCGCAACCCATATGCGCGCGCGCGGTGCCCGACGAGGGCCCGGCCGTTGTCGCCAGCCGCCTGCACCGCGACGCAGAGACCGACGCGTACATCGCGAAGCTCGGGCCGAAACGGATCGAGAGCGCGGGAAGCGCCCTCAAGTTCGGTCTACTGGCGTGCGGCGAGGCCGACGTCTATCCCCGCTTCGGCCGCACCATGGAGTGGGACACTGCCGCAGGCCACGCGATCCTCACGGCGGCTGGCGGGCATGTCCGCGACCTGAACGGTCGAGAGCTGCGCTACGGCAAGGCGGGGTTCGTCAACCCGCCCTTCGTCGCCTGCGGCGTGGATACGGCCCGATGACACCCCCCGACGCCCGAACACATCCGCCATGCCTGATGCCGACACCGGCGGCCATCGCGCGGGCCGCGCGGGTGATCTGCGACGGCGGGCTGGTCGGGCTGCCGACGGATACGGTCTACGGCCTCGCCGCCGACGCCACCAGCGATGCGGCGGTCGAAAGCGTCTTTCGTGCCAAGGGCCGCCCGGCCGACAAGCCGCTCATCGCCCTCATTGCCACGATGGCGATGGCCGAGGCCTGCGGCGCGTTCTCTGCGCCGGCCCGCGCGCTTGCCGAGGCCTTCTGGCCCGGCCCGCTGACCCTGGTGGTGCCGCGCGCTGCGGGCTCCCCCCTCTCACCGCTGGTTCACCAGGGGGCGCCCGGAGTCTCTCTTCGGATTCCCGGCAACGAGACCGCGCGTGCCGTTGTCGAGGCCGCCGCGCGGCCGTTGACGGCGCCAAGCGCAAACCCCACTGGCGCGCCCAGCCCACTCACCGCCGCCGAGGTCGCGGCCGGCCTGGGCGCGCACGTCGCATTGATCATCGACGGCGGCCGGGCTGCCGACAGTCTCGGCTCCACCCTGCTCGACCTCACCGGGGCAGTCCCCCGCCTGCTCCGCGCCGGGGTCGTGAGCGCCCAGGCAATCGAGGACGTAGTCGGCCCTATCGCTCGCGGGGACTGAGCACCTCCCCCAGACCGACGGTGCCGCTGCCGCGGCGCGCGGGCTGCTGCTGAGAGTCGTGCGGCCGCCAGCCGGTGAGGTAGAGCACCTGGAAGGTGGCGGGAATGCGCCCGTTCGCATCGCCGAACAACTCCCGGTAGCACTGGGCCGCTGCATGGAAGGTGCCGCGCCTGGCGAAGTGGCGTGCCCGCCCCGCCGCGGCGTTGGCCTCCCCCATGGCCCGCAGATCGTGCATCAGCGCCTCCGCGCGCTCATAAGTGACTGTAATTCGGTCACTGTCGATCACCGGCAGCGCGAAGCCGGTCCGCTGCAGCAGGGCGCCGAGGGTCTGAACGTCGGGGAAGGGCGAGACGTGCGGACGGGCGCCCCCCTCCTGGCCGGCTTCTGCCCGGAGGAACGCCTCGCGCAACTCAAACAGGGTCTCGCCGCCCAGCATCGCCGCGAGCAGCAGTCCGTCCGGCTTGAGCGCCTGCCTGATCTGGACCAGCGTCCCCGGCAGGTCGTTCACCCAATGCAGGCTGAGCGCGCTCACCACGAGATCGAGCGAGTCGGCGCGGATCGGCAGCCACTCCTCGTCGGCGACAAGGCGCGCGGGGCCCGCAGCGTACGCGACCATGGCAGGCGAGAGGTCGGCCTCGATCAGCAACTCGGGCGCGGCTTGCCGGCGCAGCATCGGCCCGAGCTGCCCGCCATGGCAACCGAGGTCGAGCACATGGGCGAAGCGGCGCTTCACGTCGTCCAGCCGGCCCACCAGCCGCTCACCCACCTCGCGCACCAAAAAGTCGCCCCGCCCCGCGAAGCCGGCGGCGGCGCGGTCGCGGTGGGCGCGCACGGCGGCACGGTCGAAGACCGCGGCGCTGTCGGGCTTAGCCCGCATTTCTCACCATGACCATGTTGAGAAATGCGGGTTAGGCGCGCGCTGGGTCATGCCGCGGGTTATGGCATGATGAACAGAAAGCGGGAAGCATGGGGAGGTGCCGCAGGCGATGCAGGGTAGTGGGTACATCGGGCCATTGGCGGCGCTGGCACAAACCGCCGCGACGGTCGCCATCGACCAGGTATTGCCGCCTTCGTGCCTCGCCTGCGATGCGCCGGTCAGTGCGGTCGGCGGGCTTTGCCCCGACTGCTGGAACCGCATCACCTTCATCGGCCGGCCCTGCTGCGCGCGCTGCGGCCTGCCGTTTGCGATCGAGGCGGCCCCGGACGCGATCTGTGGCGACTGCGCTCGGGTGCCGCCCGTCTTTGACCGGGCGCGCGCGGCATTCCTCTACGAAGGCGCGGGGCGCCGGCTAATCCTGGCCTTCAAGATGGCCGATCGCTCTTGGCTCGCGCCAAGGTTGGCCGCGTGGCTGCAGCGAGCGGCGGCACCGCTCTTGCCCGAAGCGGACATGGTGGTACCGGTGCCGCTCCATCGCTGGCGGCTGCTGGCGCGGCGCTTCAACCAGGCGGCAGTGCTTGCAAGTCTTATGGCGCGCCAGGCAGATGCCGCCATGGTCCCGGACCTCCTGGTCCGAACCCGGCGGACGGCGACGCAAACCCGGCTCTCGCGCCCCGAACGGCGGCGCAACGTGCGGGGCGCCTTTGCGGTGCGGCGCTCGCGCGCGTCTCTCGTGGCCGGACGCAACGTGCTCCTGGTGGACGACGTCATGACCACCGGTGCCACCGTCTCGGCCTGTGCTCGTGTGCTACGCAAGGCCGGCGCCGCGCAGGTCGACGTGGTCACTCTTGCGCGCGCCTTGCCGAGCCGTCCATGATGCCCGCCTGCACCGAGACTTGGGGGATGCCATGACCGAAACCGTTCGGGTCGCCTGCGTTCAACCCTCCAGCGGCCAGGACATGCAGGCCAACCTAGAGGCGGCCGGCGCCCTGGTGCGCAAGGCCCGCGCAGCCGGCGCAGAGCTGATCGCGCTGCCGGAGAATGTCGCCCTCATGGAGCACCGGACCGAGCTGGTGCAGGCGAGCGCCGCGCCGCTGGACGCCCATCCGGCGGCCCGGTTCTTCAGCGCGCTTGCGGAGGAAACCGGCGCGTGGCTGCTTGCGGGCTCGATGGGGGCGGACGCCGGCGACGGCCGCATTTCCAACCGCTCCGTGCTGATCGACCCCTCAGGCACCATCGTCGCGACCTACGACAAGATCCACATGTTCGACGTCGACCTGCCCAACGGCGAGACCTATTGCGAGAGCGATGCCTTCCGCCCTGGCGGGCAGGCGGTGGTGGCGGAAACGCCCTGGGGCGGCCTTGGCATGACCGTCTGTTATGACCTGCGCTTTCCGCAGCTCTACCGCGCTCTGGCACACGCGGGGGCGCGGCTGATCACCGTACCCGCTGCCTTCACCAAGCACACCGGCGAGGCGCACTGGCACATCCTGATGCGGGCACGCGCGATCGAGGCCGGCTGCTTCGTCATCGCGCCCTGCATGTGGGGCAGCCACTCCGGCGACCGCAAGACCTACGGCCATTCGCTGATCGTCGATCCCTGGGGCGAGGTGCTCGCGGACGCCGGCGAAGGGGTTGGCATCATCACTGCAGATCTCGAGCTTGCGCGCGTGGAGAAGGTGCGGGCCGCTATCCCCGCGCTGGCGCACGACCGGGATTTTCTGCCGCCGGTCGCCTCGGAACAGGAACCCCGCCGCGCCACCGGTTAGTGCCCGAGGATCACTTTCGCCCGCAGAGGTGCTGAACGATCTTGGGATTGGGCGGCGGGACTAATCGGTGCTCGTAGGCGAGGACCGAGAGACGCCCGTCGGCGAGCGCCAGCAGCTCGCCGCGCCGCAGCAGGTAGTCCGGGTTGCGCGGTCGGCCGAAGCGTTCGTTGCCGAGGGCGAAGGTCTCGTAGAGGAAGACGCCGCTTGGCAGGAGGCAATCCACGAGCGGCTCCAGCAGCGGGCGGAACAAATAATCCGTCACCACGACAGCGTCGAAACGGCGTCCGGTCAGCGGCTCGGTGCCGGTTCGCTCCAGGTCCATCTCGACGATCTCGACCAGCGGGTCGTCCACGAGATCGGCGAGGCCCGAGGTGTCGATGTCGATGGCCGTGATCCGCAGGCCGCGCTCGCGCAGATAGCGCGTGTGCCGGCCGCCGCCGCAGGCAAGATCGAGGGCATGGCCGCCTTCGGCGATCACGCCTGCGTGGCGGACGATCCAGGGGGACGGGACGCGCGAGCGGTGGTTGTGCATGGCGGCACTGGCCGTGAGGCCAATTGGATTTTCGTATGGTTTCGGGGTTTTATGGTACGTTGCAGTGACCGTGGCAGCGAGCCGGGCGCACCCACATGATCGTGTTCGACCTCAAGTGCGGCAAGGACCACGTGTTCGAGGGCTACTTTGCCGACTCCGCGACCTACGAGCAGCAGGCGGAGGCGGGCGAGATCGCGTGCCCTTACTGCGGCGACGTCAACGTCGCGAAGGCGCCGATGGCACCCAACATCGCGGTCAAAAACAAGGCGCGGGGCGAGCCCGAGCCTGCGCCGGAGAAGGTACCCGCGCGCAAGCCGACACCGCCGGAAATGGCTCGCGCGATCGGGACGCTGCGGCGCATGCGCTCCTACATCGAGCAGAATTTCGATCATGTGGGCGAGAGCTTCCCCGAGGAGGCGCGCAAGATCCACTACGGCGAGGTGGAGCGCCGCAACATTTACGGCGACGCCACCAAGGAGGAGGTCGGCGAGCTCGCCGACGAGGGGATCGAGGTCGGCGAGGTCCCCTGGGTCCCCCGCCACGACGCGTAGAGCGTTTCCGTTTCACACGGAAATGCTCTCGCACTTCAATCGCTCACGGCAGCCGGCCTTTGGCCGGCGCCTCCGCGTAGCGCGTCCGTCAAAGACGGACGCGCTCTAGGTTCTCTCGGCGAGGGCCGCCTTGACTGCGGCGATCTGAGCCTCGATATCGACCTCGGCTTGGGAGACGACCTCGAGGCGGCGATCTTCGAGGGTATCCTTCTTCGGATTCTGGGCAGCCCAGTTCTCGATCACCTGATCCCGCGCCTTGACCAGCAGGATGATCTGCGGCCAGAAGAGGCGGATCATGGCGCCGACCCAGCGGTTGGTCGGCCATGACGGGCGGGCGTGGTCGATGACGAAGCGGCCGATCACCTTTGCCACGTCATCGGCGCGATACCAGGTCTCGCCGGTGACCCAGCGGTTGGTGGTGAAAAGCCTGAGAGGCTGACCCTTCGACCCCATCGAGATGGCGATGACGTGGGTGAGCGCTTTGTCCCCCATGGGCCACTTGTCGCGCTTCTTGCGGCGCATGGGCTTCATGCCGCGCGGCATCCCCTTGGCGCGCACGAAGGTGTGGAAATGCCCGTGCTCGGTGTCCCTGAAGCCGCCGGGATGGGCGTGGTAGAAATACTGGGAGTGGCTCTGGCCGTCGAAGACGTCCCCTTTCGGGTAATGATCCCACTCGTAGAACGTCCCGCGCCCGCGCAGCAGCTCGCTCACCACGTTGTCGCCGGTCCTGCCGAGCACCCGCTCGACCTCCTGCACCTCCTCGCCGGCCGCGAGCATCATACGCAGCCGCTTCACCGGCTGCGTCGCCATGTCGAGGTGGCGGGTCTCCTCCTGCCGCTCGTTCTTCGCCGCTGAAGCCTGGGCCATCCTGCCGCTCTATCGCCCGTTCGTTGGCCGTGCCGCCAAGAAAAGATAGTGCCGCGGGCTTGCTCTTGCCAGACCGAGGAGGCTAATCCCCTGCACCCAGATCGACGACGAGGCGGAAGCCGACGAGGATGTGCTTGATGTCCGCCGGCCGGCCATGCCGCGCCGCAGGGCGGCAGACGCCGCAGCCGCTGTCGTCCCACGATCCGCCCTTGACGAGGAAGCGCCCCGGATTGCCGGGCGAGGCGGTCCACTCGAAGGCCATGCCTGCCGGATCGAGCAGGCCGTAAGGGCTTGCACCGGCGGGAAAGCTGCCGACCGGCAGCGTGTCGAAGGGACCGGCATCGTGGCTGTTCAGCAGATCGGGGTCGTAGGTATCGCCCCAAGGAAAGATGCGGCCGTCCGTGCCGCGCGCGGCCTTCTCCCATTCGAGCTCGGTGGGGAGCCGCCAGATGAGCTCGGTCTCGGCGGAAAGCCAGGCCGCGTAGGCATTGGCGTCGTCGTGCGAGACCATGACCACCGGATGGTTTTCGCGCCCAGGCGGCGGAACTCCTTCCGTCCACGCGTGGCGGCGGGTGCGCTCGTAGGGGTGGATCAGCCGGTAGCCGTGCCAGGTCTCGGGATCGACATCGGGCACACGGTGGCCCGTGGCATCCACGAATGCCGCGTACTGGGCATTGGTGATCAGCGTACGCGTGATGAAGAAGCCGTCCAGTGACTTCGTTCCGCGCGGGCGCTCGCGGTCGTACCAGCCGCGTTCCCGCGTTCGGGAGTGGCCGTAGGCCGCCTCGTCGAGCCGGTAGCCGTAGTCCCGCTCGGCCGCGTCGGAGCCCGCGATGAAGGGACCGGCGGGAACTTCCACGACCTCCGGGGCGATCGCGGTTTCGGCATGAGCGGCATCTGCGAGGGCGGCACCCGAGACCGCGAAACACAGGGCGAGAAGGGTTCGAAGGAAGATCATCCCTGGAATCTATTCTCGGACCGCCCGGCGGAGGAGTCACAAAAATTTGAGCGCAAGGGGTTTGCCCCGCACCATGCGCTCGCCGACAATTCGGTCAGAGCACCGTAATCACGTCATCAAGGGAGGCCCGACATGCCACGCTCGAACACCCTGCTTGCCGGAACGGTGGTCCCTGTGGTCATCGGGCTAGCGGTCGCCACCAGTGGCGGCCACGCCACAGCCGGTACATCCACCGGCGAGAGTCCGGGGGCGACCCCGCAGACTCAGGATCCGGGCGTGCTTCTCTTCGCCTCCTGCAATCCGTGCGGACCATGCAGCCCATGCAACCCGTGCGCGGCCGCCTGCGGACCTTGCGGGCCGTGCGATCCCTGCAACCCCTGTGCTGCCGCTTGTGGTGCTTGCGGACCGTGTAATCCATGTGATCCGTGCAACCCCTGCGCCGCTGCATGCAACCCCTGTGGGCCCTGTAACCCCTGTGCGGGCGCCTGCGGCCCATGCGGACCGTGCAACCCTTGCAATCCCTGCGCCGGCGCCTGCGGGCCGTGCGGCGCCTGCAACCCGTGTGCGGCGGGCGTTGCGATCAGTTCCGACTGCGTGGTTCCGCGCCTCGCTGCCGCGAGCAGCCCTTGCGGGCCATGTGCTCCGTGCGGCCCGTGCAACCCATGCGCGACCGCTTGCAGCCCTTGCGGACCGTGCGCTCCCTGTAATCCGTGCAATCCCTGTGCTGCAGCCTGCGGACCGTGCAATCCCTGCGGGCCTTGCAACCCGTGCGCCGCAGCCTGCAACCCATGCGGCCCTTGCAACCCCTGCGCGGCGGCGAACCCCTGTAATCCCTGCGCACCGTGCAACCCGTGTGGGCCGTGCGGGCCTTGTAACCCGTGCAACCCCTGCGCGGCGGGTGAGGAGGTCGAGCTGACCGCGGACGAAGCCAGGGACGCCTATGCCTGCATCAGCGCGGTCATGGCCGAGGGCTACGCCAAGTCGGGCAACCAGTGGGCGACCTCCTACCAAAACTGGAGGAACGTCGCGGCCCAGCCCTATGTCTCCGACACTCATGGCGCGCGTTACGTCAACAACTACGCCAACGACATCGGCGCCGACAATTACAGCCTCTTCGAAGAGGCGGGCCCGTCACCCGTCGGAACCGTGCTGGCCAAGGACAGCTTCGTCGTCAAACCCAACGGCAAGATCGGCGCCGGGCCGCTCTTCCTGATGGAGAAGATGGAAGCCGGCTTCAACGCCGACACCGGCGATTGGCGCTACACGCTGATCATGCCGAACGGTAGGACGATCGGCGCAACCGGCGGCAAGGGCGCCAAGAACGTCGTCTTCTGCGCCGAGTGCCACCTTGGCGTCGAGGACTATGACAGCCGCTTCTTCCTCGACGAGGAGTACCGGGTCCAGTAGTCACCCGCCGGCGGCGCGCCGCTCCTCGGAGTGCCGCGCCGCCGGCCTCTACCTCCTCCAAGCTTCGTGCCAAGCCGCGAATTCGGAAGGCCTTATGCGGTAGCGGGCGAAATTGCCCTTATGGAGCGACAGAAGCTCCCGCTCGACCATCTCGCGAAAGCGCTCGCGCTCCTGTTGCGCGATGTTTTGCCCGCACCATGCTTCGATTTCAGCGGCAGCCTGCCCTGCGTCCATGCAACCCCGAACGACGTGAGCAACGAGTTCGCGTAGCGCCGTCCGGTGGCGCATCCGAAACGGATCGGGTTCTCCGAGCGATTGGCGGACTGCCGCGTAACGAGCAGCGGAGCGCTCGTAGGCCCAGACGAACACGTCGCGAAGGAGCTCGACGCGATTGAGCTCGTAGACTCCCGGTACGGCCTCCGTGTAGAGATCCCGCGGCACGTCTTCGAAGGAGAGCGGCGACAAGTTTGCCTTGATGAGGGGGATATTCGCAGCCAGGCGGGACACGCGCTTGTTCACGTCGTCGAAGGGTTGCAGGTAGGGAAGCTGCACCAACGCAAAGAACGCTTGCTCGAACGGGTTTTCGATCGCCGAAGCGCTAGCGAGAAACTGGTCGAAATACGCTTCGATCCGCTGAGGACCCTCCAGAGGATAGAACACCGAGCCCTGAATGCCGACGGCACTTTGCCGGAGGCGTCCAGCCGCCTCCGGGTCGGGAAGCAGGTTGTCGGCCAGCAACGCGTGAAGATTGAGGATGGTGTGGCGGTTGAAGCCGATGTCCTCTGCCGTTTCGACGATAAACTCGATTGCTTCCTTGTGGTTGAGGATCATCTGCGCGTCGCGTCGGTCCTTCCCCGTTGCCTCTGCGCCGGCCTCGAGAAGACGTTTGGTATCGAGCAGCGAATAGGTGTTGCCCTCCAGACGGCTCGAATTCCAGGAGAGGTCGATGAGCAGCCTGTTCAGGACCTGCTTCGCATGGGTTCCGGCGGGCTCGGCAGCGGCCAGTGACGCACCTTTGTCCCTGAGATGACGGCGCTCCGCTTCCGACAGGTAGTAGGTATCGTTGGGGCGGTACAACTCAAGGAATTCCGGGTCATAGCCTACCGGCGCCCGTGCTTCGGCCGGTTGGCGAACGTATTCCAGCACCTGTGCACCCGCTTCGGACACAATCGACTTTACGTGGACCGATGCGCTCCCCTCGATGCTCTCAAATGCAACCGGTCCCAATTCTATTTGGATGGCTCGGGGTGCGCGGTAGCGCGCCCCGCGGCCCGACCCCTCCATGACCAGACGGTCGCTGTCGACGAGGGATTTGAGCCGGTATTGCAGGGTCCGATGCGCCGGCGCGTCCTCCAGTGCCTCCGCGATTTGCCGCGCGTTTATGCCGTCGGGACGGCTTCTCACGACTTCTTCGATCGCCCGCAGGTCCTCCTCCCGAATGCGTCTGGCCACGATGATCCTCAATCTTGCGTGAAGGTCATTACACGCAAGTTATAAGGATTTTGCGCAATAATCAACTTTATGCGCAAAAATCGACAAGAGCTGGCGAGCAGAAATTGCGCATAGACTGTCCCGCGCAACTATGGCGGGCCTACTTGACTGCAACGATGCGTCGGGACGCGGCAACGCTCCTCCGCGAGAGCGCCCCTCCTCTACCTGCGTTCCGTTTCGGTGGCGAAATCTCAGGTCGAGACGCCGGTGTTCCTTGATTACAGGATCGAACCCGTCTTATGTTCCCGCGTTCATCGCATGATCGGGACCAGACTTAAGGAGATACCCGTGCGCGCACGACACGTCCTCGCCCTTGCCCTCGCCACCTTCATGATGGCGGCAAGCGCCTCCGCCATTGCCGCCGATGTGAAGAAGGGCAAGAAGGTCTTCAAGAAGTGCAAGGTGTGCCACACCGTCAAGGAAGGCGGGAAGCACAAGGTCGGCCCCAACCTTCACGGCGTCTTCGGCCGCACCTCGGGCACGGCCGAGGGCTTCAAGAAATACTCGGACGCGATGAAGAACGCGGCGATCGTCTGGGACGAGGAGACGATCAGAGCCTATATCGCCGATCCCAAGGGTTATATTCCGAAGAACAAAATGGCGTTCAAGGGGGTCAGGAAGGAAAAGGACCGCGACAACCTGATCGCCTACCTCAAGGAAGCGACCGGGGCCGAGTAATCCCAAGGGAAACGACCGGCGCGCGTTGATCGGGGGCAGCCATGCCCGAATTCGATCTGCGCGATCACATCCGCGAAATTCCGGACTTTCCAAAGCCCGGCATCCTCTTTTACGACATCTCGACCCTGCTCGCCCACGCGCAGGCTTGGGGCGAGACTGTGCAACGACTTGCCGACGTGGTGGGCAGTCACAAGCCCGATCTCCTCGCGGGCATCGAATCCCGCGGCTTTCTGGTCGCGGCACCAGTGGCGCACGCGCTCGGGTGCGGCTTCATCATGGTGCGCAAGAAGGGCAAGCTGCCGGGCGAGACCGTGGCATATGAATACGCGCTCGAATACGGCACCGATCAGGTTGAGGTGCAGGCCGACGCCGTAGCACCTGGCCAGCGGGTTGTCCTCGTCGATGATCTGCTTGCAACCGGTGGCACGGCGGCCGCGTCGCATGCGCTGCTGCGCCAAGTGGGTGCCGAGGTGGTGGCGGCGGCCTTCATCATCGAGCTGAGCTTCCTCGGCGGGCGTCAGCGCCTCGACCTGCCGATCACCTCCCTCGTCGCCTACGACGCGTAGCTGCGGCCGGACGCACTCAGGAGACCCATTCCATGGCCATCGCCGTGATCGGAGGCACCGGCCCCCAGGGCCGCGGGCTCACGCAGCGCTGCGCGCTCGCCGGCATCGACGTCGTGGTCGGCTCGCGCGATGTCGCCCGCGCGGCGGGGATCGCCGCCGATCTGAGGGCCGGCGTGCCTGATGCAGCGGGGTCGATCGAAGGCGCCGCCAACGCAGACGCGGTGACGCGGGCCGAGCGCATGGTCGTGTTGGCGGTACCGTGGAGCGCGCACCAGGCGACTCTCGCGGGGCTCACCGAGGCGCTGCAGGGCAAGATCCTGGTCGACATGGCGGTGCCGCTCGCCGACGGCAATCCCCGCAAGGCTGCGATGCCACCCGAAGGCTCGGCGACCGAGGCGGCGCAGGCGATGCTGGGCGAAGGCGTCGCGGTGGTGGGCGCGCTCCACAACGTCTCGGCCTATGTGCTCGCCGCCCTCGATCGGCCGATCAACTGCGATATCCTCGTCTGCGGCGACGACCTGGAGGCGAAGCGCGCGGTAATGGACCTGATCGAGACCATCGGCGCCCGCGCCTACAACTGCGGCCCGGCCGAGAGCGCGCGCTGCATCGAGGCGCTGACCCCGCTGCTGATCCGACTTAACATGTCGAAGGCGACGGGCTTCAAGCATGCAGGCGTAAAGATCTGGCCGGAAGCCGGGTAAAGGAGGCGATCATGGAATTCGCAATCACCTTTCGCGGCGACCTCGAGAAGGATCGCGTCATCGCCATCTGCCGCCAAGCCGAGGCGGCGGGCTTCGACTACGCCTGGTTCTTCGACAGCCACGCGCTGTGGCGCGATCTCTACCCGCAGATGGCGGTCGCCATCGACCACACACAGCGGCTGCGCTTCGGCCCCTGCGTCACCAACCCGATGACCCGCGAATGGTCGGTGGCAGCGAGCCTGTTCGGGGCGATGGCGGTACAGTCGGACGGCCGCTTCGACATGGGCGTGGGGCGTGGCGATAGCGCCGTGCGGGCGATCGGCAAGCGGCCGGCGACGGTGGCGCGCCTGGAGGAGTTCTGCCACGCCATGAAGGCGCTGGTGCGGGGCGAGGCGGTCAGCTACGAGGGCGTACCAGAGCCGGTGCAGTTCGACTGGACCGGCGGCTACGAGATGCCGGTCTGGGTCGCGGCCTACGGGCCGCGGGCATTGGCGGCGGCGGGCCGCGTCGGCGACGGGCTGATCGTGCAGCTCGGCGATGTCGGTCTCTGCCAGTGGATGGGGGATCAGGCGCGTGCCGCCGGCAGCGCCGAAGGCCGCGACATGGCGGACTACCGCGTCATGGCCTGTGCGCCGGTCTGGGTCGGCGACCGCGAGGCCGGGATCGCCCAGACCAAGTGGTTCCCGGCGCTGGTGGGCAACCACGTGGCCGACATCGTGAAGCACCACGGCGCCGGCACCGACCTCGTGCCGAAGAGCCTCACCACCTACATTGCGGAGCGCGAGGGAGTCGGCGCCGACGAGGGCTATGACTACCGCCAGCACACCGCGCTGGAGTCAGACAACAGCGCCTACGTCTCGCCGGAGATCACCGAGGATTTCTGCGTGATCGGCCCGGCCGAGGCCCATGTCGAGAAAATCCGCGCGCTGGAGGCGGCCGGCGTCACCCAGTTCAACATCTACCTCACCAACGGCGGCGAGGAGCAGATCGTCGCGGCCTACGCCGATCACGTGCTCCCGCACTTCCGCTAGGAAACGCGCCGCTAAGTTTGATCGAAGGCACCCCTGCCTTGTATCTCGCCCACTCGCCGTCGGGGCTATTCTGACGGCGACCAGCGTGGCAACATCTTGATTCGCTTCACTTCCGAGGGGTCAAACAACGACGCCTAACAGTACGTTGGGATCGAAATGGGTTGGCCGTGCAGTCTCCCCGCCTCTCCAATTCTTCTCGTTATGCCCGGATTTGTTCCGGGCATCTCTCTCTGCCAAATCCGTTGAGTCTCGAGCCAACACGTGGATGGCCGGGTCAAGCCCGGCCATGACGTGTTGGGGTTCTCGGCAAGGCGTACGAACTTCTCGATCGGGACGCTAGGATGCGCCTTGTCCCGGCTCCGTGGCGTTCACGAGCGCAGCCATGTTTCCGTAGGGATGACGGTTCTCGTGCATCTGCTGATGCGCCTCGCCGATCTCGTCGAACGAGAAGGTGTGAGACAGGCAGGGGTCGACCTTTCGGTCCATGATCATCCGGTTTACCGCCTCGGCCTGCTCGTCGTTGGACAGGTGGCTGCCCTGAAACCGCTTCTGCCGCATCCAGTGGTAGCGAAGGTCCAGCGTCGCGGTGTAGCCGGTGGTTCCCGCGCAAATGACGACCATGCCGCCGGTTGCACAGAGGAATCCCGACGTCGGCAGCGTGGCCTCGCCGGGGTGCTCGAAGACGATGCGAGGGCTCGCCCTTTCGCCGGCCGCGTCCCAGAAGGCCTTGCCGAACGCCCGCGCGCCCTTGAACCACTGCCCCCATTCCTTGCTGGCGGTGTCGGGCATCGGCCCCCAGTGGTCGAAATCGTTCCGATTGATCACGCCGACGGCGCCGTTGTCGAGGCAGAACTGCCGCTTCTCTTCGTCGGACACCACCGCCACCGGTTTGCCGCCGTTTGCCGTGACGATCTGGAGCGCCAGCGCGCCAAGTCCGCCGGCAGCCCCCCACACCAAGACGTAGTCACCCTCTTCGACCACGTTCGGCGCCCAGCCCATGAGCATTCGGTACGCAGTCGACGCGCACAGCAGATAGCAGCCGGCGGCCTCCCACGAGAGATGTTTGGGCTTCGGCTGACACTGGTGGGATTGAGCCCGCGCGAACTGGCAATAGCTTCCGTAGTTGGTTTGGTAACCCCAGATGCGCGTGCTTTCGGCGAGCATGGGGTCGCGGCCTGACAGCACCCACGGGTCGTCCGGCTCCCACCAGCCGCTGTGGACGACGACTTCGTCACCGGGGCGGACGTTCGTCACTTGATCGCCGACCGCGAACACGATGCCTGAGCAATCGCTCCCGCCGGCATGAAAGTCCTCCGGCTCTCCCTTTCTCTGCCGGTCCGCGATGACGTCGACGGGTATGCCGAGCGCCGCCCACACGTTGTTGTAGTTGATTCCCGTTGCCATGACGTAGACGAGCACGTCGAGCGGACCGATCTCGGGGGTGTCGATGACTTCGCGTTGCCAGGCGTCCCTGGGCTCGCCGAAGCGATCCTGGCGCACGAGGAATGCGTGCATCTTCTTCGGTACCTCGCCCAGCGGCGGACGATCGCCGAGATCACATAACTCCATTCGCTCCCCCTGCGTTCCTGCTCTAGTTCTTGGCGATCAATATGCGGAGGCTGCGCACGCCAACCCATTCTCGCCAGCGCCCACGATCAAACGCCATTTGAATATTTACTATTTGTCGAGCAAAGCCAATCCCGCTCGCCACCTCTCTGTGCCGGGTGATCAAACACTGGCACGCAGTCGTGAACGTCTCGGAAACTGAGATCCGATTCAGGCGAATTATCGGCCGGCACCTCAGTAAAGTTCGATGTACTCGTCGCGCTCCCATTGCGTGACGTGAGCATTGAAGCGGGCGAGCTCGGCGCGCTTCATCGTGGTGAAGACCGTGACGAACTCCTCGCCCAGCAGTTCGACCATCGCCGCGTCGGCTTCAAGCGCGGCGAGCGCGGCCTCCAAATTGGCCGGGAAGGGGGGAAGGCTGGGGTCGTCCTCGCTCGGCCCGTCGGATTGCGTGACCAGCGAGCGCTTCTCAGCAAGGCCGAGCAGTCCGCAGGCGAGCGTGCCGGCGGCGCAGAGGTAGGGATTGCTGATGGCCGAGGACGCCCGCATCTCCACATGCATGCCCGGTGAGCTAGGCTGCTTGATGCGCACCATGGCGCTCCGGTCCTCCTCGCCCCAGCTCACGTTCGACGGCGCGAAGGTGTGGGGCGTGAGCCGGCGGTAGCAGTTGGGCGTCGGGTTGAACAGCGCCATGCAGGCGGCGCCATGGTCGATAATGCCCTGGACGAAGTGCCGAAGCGTCGGCGTGAACTCGTTCGGGTTGTCGGGGTTGTAGAAGGCGCTCTGCCCGTTCTCCTTGTCGAACAGGCTAATGTGGTAGTGGCAGCCGGAGCCCGCCGACTCCGCCGAGGGCTTGCCCATGAAGGTCGCGGTGAGGCCCTCGTGCTGGACGATCTCCTTCACTCCGTTCTTGAAGGTAAATGCGGTGTCGAGGCCTGCCATCCCCTCGGCATGCCTGTAGACCAGCTCGTACTGCGAGGGCGCGTATTCGGCGTTCGCGGTCAGCATCGGGATGCCGGCTGCGCGCAGACCGTCGACCACCGCTCGGATCGCCGGCAGGTGTTCGTTGCGCAGATTGTTGAAAATATGGACGCCGCCGAAGAGCGGCTGGTGCGTCTCATTGTCGAGCACGTAGAACTCATACTCGTGCGCGCTCTCGATACCGAAGCCGAGCTCGGCCGCCCTTTCCAGCATCCGGCGGGCGACGCCGCGGGGCGCGGCGTAGAGCGGCGTGCCGTCCTCCCACTCGGTATCGCAGATCACCTTCGCCATGCCGTCGAGCCACGGAACGGTCGCGAGGGTCGAAAGGTCCGGACGCAGGGTCTGGTCCTTGTACTTGACCTCCTCGTTGTAGAGCGTGCCGGGGATCACGTGGGAGGCGGTGTCGAGGGCGACGATGCCGCCGTACATGTTCACGCCCTCGCGGGCTGAGGCGGCGAAGCGCTCCACCGGTACCTGCTTGGAGCGCGCCGAGCCGTGCATGTCCGGCAGCTCGAAGCGAACATGTTGGATGCCGTCGCGCTCCAGCCGCGCCAACGCCTCGTCTACCTGATCGCGGGCGCCTTGCCCTCCGTTATCGGCCACGGCCGCCTCCTCTCTGTCACGCCTTTATCGCCCGCCGCGCGGGCGGCACGAATTCGCGGTCTCAGGCGCAGGGAGTCAAGGGCCGATGGCGCCGCGGCTATCCCGCCGCCGCCTCGGCGTCGGCGAGCTGCGGGCGGCGGCTCTTGTCGATCTTGTGCGCGACATGGGCGCCGGACGTGATGGGCGCATAGCGCGGCGGGTTGGCGTCGTCGGTGCAGCTCGGCAGGCACTCGATCACGGCATCGTAGTTGGGTTGGTGGAAGAACAGCAGCGACAGCCGGCTGCTCTCCGCCTCCTCACGCGGCGGGTTGACCACCCGGTGCAGGGTGGAGCGCCAACGGTCGTTGGTCCATTCCGCCATCAGGTCGCCGAGATTGATGACGAAGGTGCCGGGGATGCAGGGCACGTCGGCCCAGGTGCCGTCCTTGCCCAGCACCTGCAGGCCGCCCACGGGCGTGTCGGAGGAGACGATGGTGAGGCTGCCGTAGTCCGCGTGCGCCCCGCAGCGGAGTTGTCCCGGCAACGGCGGGGTCGGCTGCGGCGGATAGTAGGAGGCGATGAAATTGGTGATGTGGCGGTCGATCTTGTCGGCGAAGAATAGCTCGGGCAATCCCAGCGCGCAGGCGAAGATCCGCATCAGGTCGCCGGCCAGCCGCTCCATCTCACGATAGTAGGCTTCCCAGAGCGGCCGCATGTCCGCCGGCTTATCGGGCCAGAGATTGGCGGCGAAGAAGCGCCAGCCGTTGGGTCCGTAGTGATACTCGTCGTAGGCGTGGTCGTAGGGCCCGGTGACGAAGCTCTCGCGCCAGTCGGGCGCGCCCTCGTCCGCATCCATGCTGTAGGCCACGTCCTCGCTGCCGACGGTCATCAGCCCGCGGTAGCGGTCTGGCGGCATCTTGACCCTGAGCTTTTCCCAATAGGGCAGGTCGAAGAAGGCGCGGGTGACGCGCCGCATCTCGTCGGTCTCGGCTTGCGCGACGCCATGGCCCGTAATGACGAGGAAGCCGATCTCGCGGCAGGCGTCGTCCACCTGCGCAGCAACGCGCGCCCTGTCCTCGCGTCCGCCGGTGAGAAACGGCGCGATGTCGATGACCGGGACCACCGAGTCCGTCATTTTCCGCGCTCCACTTCGCGGCCCTTCGCTCCCGATCCTAACAGCACCTTTCGGGGCCATGCGAGCGCAGCGGTTGACGCCGCCCCGATGATGCCCAGATTCTCCGGGAGAAATTCGGCACCCTCGCGTAATATGAGGAGCGTCGTGGGGCGGAGGAAGCGCCCCGCGCCGGCGGAGCGGAAGCCATGCTGATCGATCCATTCGAGCGCCACGTCACCTACCTGCGGGTCTCGGTCACGGACCGGTGCGACTTCCGCTGCTTCTATTGCATGTCGGAGCACATGAGCTTCCTGCCGAAGGCGGAGCTGCTGACGCTGGAGGAGTTGGATCGCCTGTGCAGCGCCTTCGTCGGCCTCGGCGTTCGCAAGCTGCGCATCACCGGCGGCGAGCCGCTGGTGCGGAAGGGCGTCATGGGGCTGTTCGAGAGCCTGGGCCGCCACTTGCGGACCGGCGCGCTCGACGAGTTGACGCTCACCACCAACGGCAGCCAGCTGCCGCGCCACGCGGAGGGCCTCTACGCGGCCGGCGTGCGCCGCATCAACATCTCCCTCGACACGCGCGATCCTGCGAAATTCGCGGAGATCACGCGCTGGGGCCGGCTCGACCAGGTGCTGGAGGGGATCGAGGCGGCACGCGCGGCGGGGCTCAAGGTCAAGATCAACACCGTGGCGCTGCGCGGCGTCAACGAGGAGGAGATCGAGGATCTGATCGAGTGGTGCGCCGCTGAGGGCCAGGACATCACCTTCATCGAGACCATGCCGCTCGGCGACATCGACGGCGACCGCACCGAGCACTACCTGCCGCTCTCCCTCGTCCGCGCGCGGCTGCGCAAGCGCTGGACCCTGGACGAGAGCGACCATCGCACCGGCGGGCCCGCACGCTACGTCACGGTGCGCGAGACCGGCCAGCGGATCGGCTTCATCACGCCGCTTACCCACAACTTCTGCGAATCCTGCAACCGGGTTCGCCTCACCTGCACCGGTACGCTCTACATGTGCCTGGGCCAGGAGGACGCGGCCGACCTACGCACGCCGCTCCGCCGGAGCGAGAGCGATGAGGCTCTGGTCGATGCGATCCACGAGGCGATCGGGCGCAAGCCCAAGGGCCACGACTTCATCATCGACCGCCGCCACACCGGCCCGGCGGTCGGCCGCCACATGAGCGTGACCGGCGGCTGACCGGCCGCCGCCTAGCCCGCGCTCCGCGCCGCGTCGGCGCAATCCATCGGGAGACCCCATGCGTTATCGGAGGATGGCCGCCGTCGCATCGACCGCCGCCGATGCCCAGGCGGCGCTGACCGAGATCGCCACACGCTACTCCCTGACCGAGCCAGACGACGCCGACGTCATCATCGCGCTCGGCGGCGACGGCTTCATGCTGGAAACCCAGCACCGCCTGCTCCGCCAGGGCAAGCCGATCTACGGCATGAGCCGGGGCACGGTCGGCTTCCTCATGAACGAATTTTCCCTCGACGACCTGCCCGCGCGGCTGGAGCAGGCGCACAGCACGGTTCTGCACCCGCTCAGCATGCGGGCCGAGACGATCCACGGCGAGACGCGGGAGGCGCTCGCCATCAACGAGGTCTCGATGCTGCGGGAGACCCGCCAGGCCGCCAAGATCAGGATCAGCGTGGACGGTGTCGTGCGGGTGGAAGAGCTGATCTGCGACGGCGTGATCGTGGCAACGCCGGCCGGCAGCACCGCCTATAACCTCTCGGCCCACGGCCCGATCATCCCGCTCGGCGCCAACATCCTGGCGCTCACGCCGATCAGCGCCTTCCGTCCTCGCCGCTGGCGGGGCGCCCTGCTGCTGCACGAGGCCACCGTGCGGCTCGAGGTGATCGAGCACGACAAGCGCCCGGTCAGCGCGGTCGCCGACTACACCGAGGTGCGCGACGTGGCGTCGGTCGAGGTCGCGGTCGATCACGCGACGGCGATCAACCTGCTCTTCGACCCCGAGCATAGTCTTACCGAGCGCATACTCACCGAGCAGTTCACCCCCTGAGGGGGGTGAGCCATGAGACGGCGGGCAGCCCTGTTCGTCGACGGGTTTCGGGCCGCGCGGCTGCGCGTCGCCGGCTTGCGCTTTGCGCTGGCCGTCGGCCTCGGCACCGTGGGCGGGGCAATCTTCTTCGCTCTCGCGCTGCCGCTGCCCTGGATGTTGGGCGCCATGACCGTGGCGACAGGGGCGGCGCTCACCGGCGCGCCGATCATGGTCCCCGCCCAGGTCCGCAACGTCATGATCGCGATCCTCGGCGTGCTGCTGGGGAGCCAGTTCACCATCGACCTCTTCGGCCGGATCGCAGAGTGGTACGTCGGCCTCTCGGGCGTGGTGCTCTCCACGGCGTTAGCAGCGGGCATGGCTTACGTCGTCTTCCGCAAGCTGGGGGGCTACGACCGGGTGTCTGCCTACTTCTCGTCGATGCCGGGCGGGCTCAGCGAGATGATGGTGCTGGGCGAGAGCATGGGCGGCGACGGGCGCACGATCTCTCTCACCCACGCCACGCGCATCCTGGTCGCCGTTTTCCTGATCGCCTTCTACTTCCGGTTGGTCGAGGGGGTCGCCCCGGTGGGCCTGCCGGTACCCGCCGGCGGGGCGGCGGACTGGATCGACATCATTGCGCTGATCGCCTGTGCACTGGTGGGCTACCCGGCGGCGAAGGCGCTCAAGGTGCCGGCGGCGCAGCTGGTGGGGCCGATGGTGCTGAGCGCCGCCCTGCACTTGAGCGGGCTCGTCTCGGCGCAACCGCCGGGCGAGCTGATCGCGGCCGCCCAGGTGGTGCTCGGCGCTGCCATCGGCGCGCGCTTCGTGGGCATGGCGTTCAGCGAGCTCCGGCGAATCATGCTGCTGGCTGGGCTGGTGGGGGTGATGATGGTGCTGGTCACGGCCGGCGCCGCCTACGGTCTCGCCGCCGTCGCGGGCCAATCGGGTCCGGTCCTGTTCCTCGCGTTCGCCCCTGGCGGGCTCGCCGAGATGAGCCTGATCGCGCTCACCATGGGGAGCGCCGCCGCCTTCGTCTCGACCCATCACATCGCGCGGATCATTTTGATCGTGATCGTGGCTCCCTTGATATTTCGTCTCGCCCAGGTGCGCCGGCGCTCGCTAAGTTAGGCCGGTCATGGACTTCAACCTTTCCGAAGAGCAGCAGGCGTTCCGCGAACTCGCGCAGAGCTTCGCCGAGAACGAGCTTGCCCCTCACGCTGCCCAGTGGGACCGGGACTGCACCTTCCCGGTGGAGACCCTGCGCAAGGCCGCGGCACTGGGATTCGGCGGCATCTACGTGGGCGATGATGTCGGCGGATCGAATCTGACGCGGCTCGATGCCGCGCTGATCTTCGAGGGCCTGGCGCGGGGCTGCGCGTCGACCGCAGCCTACATCTCGATCCACAACATGGCGTCCTGGATGATCGATGCCTTCGGCGGCGAGGCTCAGCGCAAGCGCTTCCTGCCGCGTCTCGCGAGCATGGAGCACTTCGCAAGCTACTGCCTGACCGAGCCGGGCTCGGGCTCCGACGCCGCCTCGCTCAAGACCAGCGCCCGCCGTGACGGCGAGCACTACGTGCTCAACGGCACCAAGGCTTTCATCTCGGGCGGCGGCTACGCGGATGTCTACGTTTGCATGGTACGCACCGGCGGGCCGGGGCCAGGCGGCATCTCCTGCATCGCGGTCGAACGCGACACACCCGGCCTCGGCTTCGGCGCCCAGGAGAAGAAGCTCGGCTGGCACAGCCAGCCGACGGCAATGGTGATCTTCGAGGACTGCCGGGTGCCGGCGGAGAACCTCATCGGCACGGAAGGCCAGGGCTTCAAGATCGCCATGGCGGGCCTCGACGGCGGACGCATCAACATCGGGGCTTGTTCGATCGGTGCGGCCCAGGCGAGCCTGGAGATCGCCCGCGATCACCTGCTCCAGCGCGAACAGTTCGGCCGCAAGCTCGCTGACTTTCAGGCGCTCCAGTTCGCGCTCGCCGACATGGCGACGACTTTGGAAGCCGCGCGCCTGATGATCCACCGGGCGGCGGCCGCGCTCGACGCGCGGGAGGACGGCGCCACCGCCACCATCGCCATGGCCAAGCGCTTCGCCACCGATACGGGGTTCGAGGTCTGCAACCAGGCGCTCCAGTTGCTCGGTGGTTACGGCTACCTGATGGACTTCCCGGTGGAGCGCCACCTGCGGGACCTGCGGGTCCACCAGATCCTCGAAGGCACCAACGAGATCATGCGCCTCATCATCGCCCGCCGCCTGCTGGCGGAGTGAGGCCGGGCGGCTATTTCCCCGCCGGGGCGTAGTCCTTAGGATGCGGCGCCGAATGAGCGGGGCGGAGGTGCCGTGAACGACGAGATCATCCTGGAGCGCAAGGGCAGGGTCGGCAGCGTCACGCTGAACCGGGCGAAGGCGCTGAACGCGCTGACCCAACCCATGGTCCTGGACTTGCACGCAAGGCTCAAGGAATGGGCGGATGACCCCGCAATAGCTGCCGTGGTGGTGCGGGGTGCGGCGCGGGATGACGGGCGCGTGCCCTTCTGCGCCGGCGGCGACATCCGCCTCCTCTACGGCGAGCGGGACGATCCGGAGCGCGACTTCGCCACCGTCTTCTACGCCCAGGAATACCGCCTCAACACGTTCATCTTCCGCTACCCGAAGCCCTATGTGGCGCTGATCGACGGCGTGGTGATGGGTGGAGGGGTCGGAATATCCATCCATGGCTCGCACCGCGTGATGACCGAGCGCGCGCTCTTCGCCATGCCGGAGACCGGTATCGGGCTCTTCCCCGATGTCGGCGCGACGTACTTCCTGCCGAGGCTCAGGGGCAAGGCCGGGCTCTATCTCGGCCTCACGGGCGCGCGCATCGGCGCGGCGGACTCGCTCTATCTCGGGCTCGCGAGCCACGTGGTGACGAGCGACGCGCTCCAGGCGCTGGACGAAACCCTGCTGGCGGCCGACCTCGGCGGCGACGCGCAAGCGGCCATCGACCGGATACTTGCGGAGAGCGCCGCCGATCTCGGACCGGCTCCTCTCGCCGCGCATCGGGCGGAGATCGACCGCTGCTTCGATGCGGGCTCGGTGGAGGAGATCGTCGCCAATCTGGAGGCGGAGGGCTCGGACTGGGCGGAGGAGACGCTTGCGACGCTCCACCAGAAATCGCCGACCAGCCTCAAGGTCACCTACAAGCAGCTCACGGAGTACGGCAAGCGGGACTTCGAGGAGGCCATGGCGCTGGAATACCGGCTCGCCATGCACTGCAACCTTGGCGTCGACTTCTTCGAGGGCATCCGCGCCCAGATCGTCGACAAGGACCGCAATCCGGCCTGGCGGCCGGCGCGTCTGGAGGAGGTAACGGCGGCGGCGGTCGATGCCTATTTCGAGGAACCGCCAAAGGGCGACATGACCTGGTAAGAGGTCGCCAGCGGCACCCCCGCCGCTGACGGATGCGGGAGGGAGATTCCGACATGGCTGACGTGGGTTTCATCGGGCTCGGCAACATGGGAGGGCCGATGGCCGCCAACCTGGCGAAGGCTGGCCACGCCGTCTCCGCCTTCGACATCAGCGCGGATGCTGCGGAGAGGGCACGAGAGGCAGGTTGCGCAACGGTGAGCACGGTGGCCGAGGCCGCAGCGGGGCGCGAGGTGGTCATCACCATGCTACCCGCCGGCGCCGAGGTGTCCGAGGTCTATCGCGGCGAGGGCGGAGTCCTTTCAGCCGCAGCGCCTGGCACGCTCTTCATCGACTGCTCGACCATCGACGTCGATACCGCGCGCGACGTCGCGGCAACGGCGGCAAAGGGCGGTTGGGCGCTGCTGGATTCGCCGGTTTCCGGCGGTGTCGCCGGTGCCGCGGCGGGCACTCTCACCTTCATGGTGGGAGGCGAGGCCGAAGCAGTAGAGCGTGCGCGTGCGGTGCTGGGCGACATGGGCAAGGCCGTAATCCACGCCGGCGCCTCGGGCGCCGGTCAGACCGCCAAGGTTTGCAACAACCTGATCCTCGCGGTCTCGATGATCGGGGTCTGTGAGGCCTTCGGGATGGCGGACAGGCTCGGACTCGAGCGCCAGACCCTCTTCGACATCGTCTCCAAGGCGACCGGCCAGTGCTGGGCGCTTACCTCCTACTGCCCGGTGCCGGGGCCGGTGCCGAACGCGCCGTCGAACCGCGAATACGCGCCGGGCTTCACCGCCGCCATGATGCTGAAGGACCTGCGCCTCGCCCAGTCCGCCGCCGCCTCGGCCGGTGCGGCATCGCCGCTCGGCGCGGAGGCCGCGGCGCTCTACACGCTCTTCTGCAACGCCGGCTTCGGGGCGGACGATTTCTCCGGGATCATGAAGATGATCGGCCAAGGCGACTGACGCGCCCACGCCCTCGACCCTTTCGGGCGCGGGCGACCCCGGACCATGGTGCGGTGCACGGTGCGGCGCGGGCACATCACTATGGCGCCATGTGGCGCTCCGCTTCCCCCCGCAAGACCCGTCCGACTTGCGCGACCCTGCTCATGCACCGGCGACCCCTCTGGCGCAGGCTGCATCCCACTTGTCCCACTCAATCCCATCGAATCCCGCTTGTCCCACGGAATTCCACCGAATCCCGCTTATCCCACCTAATCCCACCGAATCCCGCTTATCCCACGGAATCCCACTTATCCCACTTGATCCCACTCGATCCCGGCTAATCCCGGCAAGAAAACCTGGCCCCTGCCAGCGTCGGGCGTGCGCTTAACCCGCATTTCTCACCAGGGTCATGGTCTGCGCGGCACTGTCCGGCCTTCAGAGCAGGAAAGCCGCGAGGCGCGATGCGGGGACATCGGGCGAGCGGCTTGACGCACTCCGTAGGCCGGACAGCGCCGCCCTTCGGGTCGCGCCCAGGCGCCCGCCCGCGGCGTCGCGGGCCTCAACCGTATTCCCCGATACGCTCTTCGGCCCACTCCTGGCGGTTCGGACGCCTGGACGCGACGCAGGCCGTGACCGTGGTGAGAAAGGCGGGTTAACCGCGATGGGGCGGTCGGGCTAAAGGATCTCGAGAGGCGCGCCGCCCTCAGGCGGGGGGAAGTCCTTGTCCAGGGCGGCAAGCTCGTCAGCGGTGAGCGCGATGTCGAGCGCGCCCAGGTTCGCATCGACGTGGGCGATGCGGCTCGCCTTGGGCACGACGAACACGTCCTCGTGCCGGAGCACCCAGGCGAGCGCAACCTGCATCGTCGTCATGCCGCGGGCGGCGGCGATCGCGCCGAGCGCACCGCCCGACGGCAGCCTGCCCTGCTCCAGCGGCGAATAGATCATGAGCGGTTGGCCGTTGTGCCGGGACCACGGCAAGAGCGCCGCCTCGGGCCAGCGCCGCGTCAGGTTGTAGAGGATCTGGTTGGTCTGGCAGTCCCGGCCTTCCGGGGTCTCCCACAGCTCTTCCATGTCGTCGACGTCGAAGTTGCTGACCCCGAAGTGGCGGATCTTGCCGGCTTCCTGCAGCGCGAGGAAGCCTTCGATGGTCTCGTCGAGGGACGTGCCGCTGCGCCAGTGCAACAGGTAGAGGTCGAGATAGTCGGTGCCGAGGCATTTCAGGCTCTTCTCGCAGGCGCGCTTCATGCGCTTGCGCCCGGCGTTGGACGGTAGGACCTTGCTCACCACGTAGACCTTGTCGCGCTGCCCGCGGATCGCCTCGCCCACCACCCGCTCCGAGCCGCCGGAGCCATACATCTCCGCCGTGTCGATGAGCGTCATGCCGCAGGCGATGCCGTGCTGGAGCGCCGCCACTTCGTCCTTGCGCGCCCCTCGGCGCTCGCCCATGCGCCACGTGCCCTGGCCGAGGGCCACCACCTCGTCGCCGCCTGGCAATCTCACGGTCCGCATCATGGCACTCCCTCTCACAGCCTGAACGCGCGCTTAGCCTGTAACTCTCGCCGCGGTCATGATCTAGGTCGGCACGGTATCAGGCGACCTCGGTCCCTTCAGCGAGGATCGAAAGATAGCGGTCGTAGGCGAATTTCCTGTTACGGGCTCTCCCGGTAAGCTCCCGCGCGATACCCTGTTCTACGAGTGACTGCATCGCGGCGGATGCGGTCGGGAACGACAGGCTCGTATCTGCGCAGACCTGAGGCAGCGACGCGATTGGCCGTGCCTTCAATGCGTCGTGTACGCGCAGCGCTGAGCCCGCGCGGCGGCCGACATGCCGTTCTATAGCGGTCCGATCCGATGCGAACATGTTAACCAAGCGGCGGGAGGTGACGACCGCCCCCTCGGCGGTGATCCACACGCCTTCGAGAAAGAAAGCGAGCCACTCTTCCCAGTCGCCGGTACGGCGGACGCGATTCAGAAGGTCGTAGTACTCGCTGCGGTGCTGCTTGAAGTACAGGCTCAGGTAAAGGAGAGGATCGCGCAACACGCCGGCGTTGCAGAGCAGGAGCGTGATCAGAAGTCGTCCCGCACGGCCGTTGCCGTCCAGGAAAGGATGGATAGTTTCGAACTGGACATGCGCCAGCCCAGCGCGGACGAGGACGGGTATTCCATCATCCGCATGGCAGAAGCGTTCGAGCGATGCCATGCAATCGGGCACGGCGGTGTGGGGCGGCGGCACGAATTCAGCGTTGCCGGGCCGCGTGCCGCCGATCCAGTTCTGGGAGCGGCGAAATTCGCTTGGCGTCTTGCCGCTTCCTCGGCCGCGAGACAGCAAGACTCCGTGAATCTCGCGGATCAGCCGATTGCTGAGCGGAAAGCCCTCCTCCAGCCGACGTAAGCCATGATTGAGGGCTGCCACATAGTTCGAAACTTCGACGACGTCCTCGACTGGAACGCCGGGCGCCTCCTCCAGCTCGAATAGCAGAAGGTCTGACAGTGTGGACTGCGTGCCCTCGATCTGGGAGGAGAGTACAGCCTCCTTGCGCACATAGGCGTAGAGGAAGATGGCGTCGTCTGGCAGCAGCGTCGAGATCGCGTCGAGCCGCCCGAGGGCGAGCGTGGCGGCCTCGAGCGCATGTTGCAGAGAACCATCCAGCGCCAAGGCAGGGTTTGGCGGCAGAGGCAGCGGCACGAAGGCGCGAACTTGCTCCCCACCTATGGTCGTGCTCTCGTACCTGCCGGCCTCCCCGCGCTGCATGGCGGTGCCACCTTATTCAAGTTTCCTCAATTGCCCGCTACATTATTCAATTTTAGGGCGTAAATTTGAATAGTGAGCCTGCTGCCGCCTCCGCAATGCCGAATCTAGTCAGGGATGGCGTCGGCGCCGGGCAGCATGGCGCCGAACTCGCGCTCCCCAGCCTTGGGGTCGTTCCGCATCAGCGCCTCGGTGTACAGCGAGTGGGCGCCGATGCAGACGTCCTCCACGCCTTGCTCCAGCGCGTCGCAAATGCCCTCAGCGACCGCTTCCGGCGGCTGCTTCTCGCCGCCGAAGCCCGTGAGCATCGGGGTGTCGGTCGAGCTTGGGAAAACCGCGAGCACGTGGGTGCCCTGGGCCGCGAGCTCGGCCCGCATGCACTGGGTCGCGGACCAGACCGCCGCCTTGCTCGCGGAATAGGAGCCGCAGAAGGGCGCATTGACCCGCGCCACCTCGGAGAGGACGTTGGCCATCGCGCCGCCGCCGTTCCGCGCCAGCACCGGGGCGAAGGCGCGGGCCACGTGCAGATAGCCCCAGTAGTTGATCTCGAACACGGTGCGTGCAGTGGAGAGTGTGGGCGCGCTCATCACGCCCTCCCAGGCGACGATGGCGGCGTTGTTGATGACGAGCGAGACCCCCGCGCACTGCCCTGCGGCGCGCTGAACCGCCGCCTCGTCGGTCACGTCGAGCGCGAGCGGCTCCACATCCCCCGAGAACGCTGCCTTCGCCAGCGCCTCGGGCAAATCGACCACGTGAATGCGTCGGGCGCCGCGCGCGGCCAGCGCCGCCACCAGGGGCGTGCCGATACCGCCGGCGGCACCGGTGACGAAGGCCTCGCAATCCTTGATACGCATGGGCTCAGTCGCTCTTGGAGAGGTCGCGGACATCGCTCTTCACCGTGGTGAGTTCCGTGTAGCTGAAGATGAGGCCGGCGGCGTCGAAGCCGCCGTCCACGTTGACGACGCTGCCGGTAAGGTACGCCGCGTCGTCGCTCGCGAGGAAAAGCGCCGTGCCGGCAACATCGCGGGCGTGGCCGAAGCGCTCCAGCGGGATCCGCTCCAGGTAGCGGCGCTCCTGATCCGGCCCCATGCTGGTGATGCCGGTGTCGATGGGGCCGGGCGCGATGGCGTTGACGGTGATGCCGCGCGGGCCGAGCTCCACCGCCATGATCCGCGTCATCTGGTGGATTCCCGCCTTGGTGACGCCGTAGGCGGTGCGCCCGTAGCTGCCGCGCTGGCCCGAGATCGAGCCAATGTTGACGATGCGCCCGCCACCATGCGCGGCCATGACGCGCGCGGCCCCCTGTGCGCAGAGGAAGGCGCTGGTCAGGTTGTTGCGCAGCACGCGCTCCCAGTCCTCGAACGAAAGCTCGAGGAAGGCGCCGTGGTGGGCGATGCCGGCGTTGTTGATGAGGATGTCGAGGCGGTCGCCGAGGCAGTCCTGGGCCGTCTCGTACATGTGCCGGACGCTCTCCGGCAGGCCGACATCGGCGGTGCAAGGCGTGGCCCGACCGCCGCCATCGACGATCTCCTCCGCCGCGGCCTCTGCGCGCTCGCCGTCGATATCGGCGAGCAGCACGTGTGCGCCTTCGGCGGCGAAGCGGCGGCCGATCTCGCGGCCGATGCCGCGTCCGCCGCCGGTGATGATCGCCGTCTTGCCGTCCAGCTTCATCGCCTGGATCCCGTCCCGTTCACGGCCCGGCCTATCGGCTGGCGGGGCGCCGAGTCAACCCTCGCGGGTCCAGGGCCGCCGGGCTATCCTGCGCCGGCCATGAAGGCAGGCATCGTTCCATGAGGCTCGAGGGCAAGACTGCAGTCGTCACGGGTGCAGGCTCGGGCATCGGCCGCGCCACGGCGCTGCGCTTCGCCAGGGAAGGCGCAGCGGTCGCCTGCGCAGGCCTCAGCGCCGACGACAACGTCGCCACCGTGCGCGCGATCGAGAACGCCGGCGGCAGCGCCGTCGCCATCGAGGCCGACATCATGCAGGACGAGGACGTGGCGGGCATGGTGGCCGCCGCCATCGAGGCCCTCGGCCATGTCGATATCCTGGTGAACAACGCGGGCCAGGCTGTGATCGGCAGCGTCGAGGAGGTCGAGCGCCCCGATTGGGACCGCCAGATGGATGTCAACGTCACCAGCATCTACCGGGGCGCCAAGGCGGTCTGGAGCCACATGAGGGAGCGCGGCGGCGGTGCGATCCTCAACACAGCCTCCATTTCCGGCCTCATCGGCACGCCGGGGCAGGTGGCCTACGCCACCTCCAAGGGCGCGGTGGTCATGCTGACCAAGTGCTTGGCGCTCGACGGCGCCAAGGACCAGATCAGGGTCAACTGCGTCTGCCCCGGCTGGGTGCAGACGCCGATGGTGGACTATCACCTCTCCCAACTCGACGATCCGGACGGGTTCAAGGAGCGGCTTGCTCGGCTGCATCCGCTCGGCGTGGGCAATCCGGCGGATATCGCCGGCGGCTACGTCTACCTCGCCTCGGACGAGGCGCGCTGGGTCACCGGCATCGCGCTCACCATCGACGGCGGCGTGAGCTGCGGGCTCGTGCCCGAGTGACGGCCGGCGCCTTCCCCTCCCGCCTGCGGAGACCAGCATGAGCGACAAGCCCGCCGGGCTCCGGCGCAAGCTCACCGACTACGGCGACCCCGGCTTCTCGCTCTTCCTGCGCAAGGCCTTCGCAAAGTCAATGGGCTACACCGAGGCGGAGCTTGACCGCCCGGTCGTCGGCATCGCGAACACGGGCAGCGGCCTCGTCAGCTGCCACGGCACGGTGCCGGCTTTGATCGAGGCGGTGGAGCGCGGTGTGACGGCGGCGGGTGGGCTGCCGCTGACGTTCCCCACCATCTCGCTCGGCGAGCCCTTCATGCACCCGACGACCATGCTCTTCCGCAACCTCATGGCGATGGACACGGAGGAGATGATCCGTGCCCATCCCATCGATGCCGTGGTTCTAATCGGCGGCTGCGACAAGACCGTCCCAGCCCAGCTCATGGCGGCGGCGAGCGCGGGCATCCCCGCAATCCAGCTTGTCACCGGGCCGATGCTGACCGGAAGCCACAAGGGCGAGCGGCTCGGCGCCTGCACCGATTGCCGGCGCTACTGGGGCGCCCACCGGGGCGGGCGCGTGGACGAGGACGAGATCGCCGAGGTCGGCGGCCGGCTCATGCCCTCTGCCGGCACCTGCATGGTGATGGGCACCGCCAGCACCATGGCCTGCGCGGCGGAGGCGCTCGGCATGATGCTGCCGGGAAGCGCCGCGATTCCCGCGGTGCTCGCCGACCGCCAGCGCATCGCGCGAGAGAGCGGCGCCCGTGCCGTGGCGCTTGCCGCTGAGGGGCTCACGCCGGAGCGCATCCTCACGCCCGCCGCCTTCACCAACGCGCTCACGGTGCTGCTCGCGGTGGGCGGCTCGACCAACGCGGTGATCCACCTCGCTGCCGTCGCCGGGCGCTGCGGCTTCGACCTCGACCTGGGCCGCCTCGACCGGCTCAGCCGCGAGACCCCGGTGCTGGTCGATCTCAAGCCTTCGGGCCAGCACTACATGGAGGACCTGAACAAGGCCGGCGGGCTGATGCCGGTCCTGCGCGCGCTGGCCGCGCAACTCGATCTCGACTGCATGACCGTCACCGGGCGCACGCTGGGCGAGGAGATTGCCGCGGCGCCCGCCCCCTGGGCCCAGGACGTGGTGCGGGAGCGCGACGACCCCATCTACCCCGAGGGCGGCATCGCCGTGCTGCGCGGCAACCTCGCGCCGGACGGCGCCATCATCAAGCAGTCGGCGGCGACGCCCGCGCTCTGCCAGCACAGCGGGCGGTCGGTCGTGTTCGATTCCGTTGCCGACCTCACGGCGCGGATCGACGACCCTGCCCTCGACGTGGCGCCGGAGGACGTGCTGGTGCTGCGTAACGCCGGCCCCAAAGGCGCGCCAGGGATGCCCGAGGCCGGCTACATCCCCATCCCGAAGAAACTCGCCACCCAGGGGGTGACCGACATGGTGCGGCTTTCGGACGCGCGGATGAGCGGCACCGCCTTCGGCACCATCGTGCTCCACGCGACGCCTGAAGCCGCCATCGGCGGCCCGCTCGGGCTGGTGGAGAACGGGGATCCGATCACGCTGGACGTGGCGGGGCGCGCGCTCACGCTGGACGTCCCGCAGGCGACGCTGGATGCGCGCCGGGCGGCGTGGCAACCCCCGCCCCCACCCGCCGGCGCAGAGCGCGGCTATCTCGCGCTCCACCTCGCCCACGTCGAGCAGGCCGACCGCGGCTGCGATCTGGATATCCTGACCGCTCCGCGCTCTGGCCAGGCGGTGCCAGTCCTATAGCCCGGACCATGGTGCGGTGCACGGCGTGCGGCGGATGCGCCATCATCGCGTCATGCAATGCAAGAGCCTGCCGCCTGCCGCCCGCACTATTGTCAGCGCTTGTCCCGCCGAATCCCACTTATCCCACTTATCCCACGCAATCCCGCCGAGTCCCGCTTAGAAATGTATGTGGGACGGAGGGTGAATCGGGTCTCACCCGTCGAGCACGGCCGCGAGGTCGGGCAGGCTGGGGACCACGGCGAGCGGCATCCCCTCGGCAAAGAACGCCGGCTCGCCGATGCCGACGAAAGGGATGTCGGCCAGCGCGGCTTCGCGCATGTCGGCATGGGAATCGCCCACGAAGAGCGCGTCCGTAGGTGCGATGGCGCGGGCCTCCAGGAACCGCCCCATGTGGATGTGCTTCGGCGTCTCGCGCGTGGCGCCATGAACCGAGGCGAGGAACGGTGCGAGGCCCAGGCGCTCGAGCTGCCTCGTGGCCTCCTCCTGCGGCACGCCTGTGACCACGGCCACGAGCCGCTTCGCCGCCTGGCCCTCGATGAAGCCGTGGACGCCGGGAAAGAGTCCGATCGCCGCGTTGATCGCGTCGACGCGGTCGAGAAAGGTGCCGAGGATGCGCTGGCGCGTGGCCTCGTCGAGGGGCTCCCCGATCAGATCCTCGTAGATGCGGTCGAAGATCAGTTCCCGGCCGCTCCCGGCGTGACGCCTGAAGCCGTCGGCAACCCCGGCACGATCCAGGGTGTAGGGTGCGAAGGCGTCCGCCAGGGCCTCCGCCTTGGCTCCCATGCTGTCGGCGATGACGCCGTCGTAGTCGAGAAACAGTACCTTGACGCCCATCCGCCGCGCTCCGCCCCCGCCGTTTGACCTGCGCGCCATAGTGCCGCAAAACCGCATCCCTGCCGAACGGAGTGCGCAATGACGGCACCTCACGAGAGGCTGCGGGCGAGGCTCGACGACCCGGCGCTCTATCTCGACGACCCCGCCGACACGGCCCGCTATGCGAGGGATTGGATCGGCAAGTACGTCGGCACGGCGCCGCTTGTGGTGCGCCCGCGCTCAACCGAAGAAGTGGCGGCGGTGCTGAGCGCCTGCACCGAGCTCGACGTGCCTGTGGTGCCGCAAGCGGGCAACACCGGGATGGTGGGCGGCGGGGTGCCGCGCGCCGGCGAGGTGGTGCTGAGCGTCGAGCGGCTTAATGCGATCGAGGCCTTCGATGAAGCCTCGGCCACCGTCACGGTCCAGTCCGGCGTCGTTCTGGAGACCCTGCAGACGTACCTGGCCGAGCGGGGCTATGACATGCCGGTGGACCTCGGCGGGCGCGGGTCATGCCAGATCGGCGGCATGATCGCGACCAACGCCGGCGGGGTGAAGGTGCTGCGCTACGGCCATATGCGCGAGCAGGTGCGGGGGCTCGAAGTCGTGCTTGCCGACGGCACCGTGGTAAGCGGCCTCAACATCCTGAAGAAGAACAACACCGGCCTCGACCTGAAGCAGGTCTTCATCGGCTCTGAGGGCACCTTGGGCGTTATCACCCGCGCCGTGCTCCAGGTGCAGCCCGCGCCCGAGGCGTTTCAGACCGCGCTCGCGGGCCTCGCCCGCCGCGACCTCTTGCCCGCGCTGCTGCAGGCGGCGCGGGCGCGCTTCCCCCGCCTCTCCTCGCTGGAGTTCATCGACGGCAAGACCGTGGCCTACGTGAAGACAGAGGATCCCGACCTCCGCATCCCGCTCGATGGCGACCACGGAAGCCTCGTCGTGATCGAGGAGGAATCTGCGTCGGGCGAGGCTGCGGGCGAGGCCTTCGCCACGGCATTGGAGAGCCTGCTGACGGACGGGCTGATCGCCGACGCTGTGGTCGCGGGCTCCGAAGCGCAAGCGCGGGCGATCTGGCGCGTGCGCGAGGCGCCGACCGAGGCGGTGAGCCGCCATGGGCTCACCCACAAGTTTGACGTGACCGTGCCCCCCGGCGTGATCCCCGCCTTCCTCGGCGAGATGGAGGCGCTGGCCGAGGGCTTCGACGGAGTCCGCGTGGTGCTCTTCGGCCATCTCGGCGACGGCAACGTCCACGTCAACATGGCGCAGGAGCCGGGGCTTGCGGACGACGATTTTCTCGCCATGGAGCCCGCGCTCGCCGACGCGATCTACGGCGCCGTGCACGGTCGCGCGGGCAGCATCAGCGCCGAGCACGGCATCGGCGTGATGAAGCGCGCCTACCTGCCGCTCGCGCGCTCGCCCGAGGAGATTGCCCTGATGCGCACCCTCAAGGCCGCCCTCGACCCCAAGGGCATCCTTAACCCCGGCGTGATCCTGGACTGATCCTCGCGGCTTGAAACCGCGGCGGGCCGGCGATGGTCAGCCGAGGTTGCGGTCCGTCATCACCTCGCGGATCGCCTGCTCTGCCACGTCGACGCAGCGATCCACCATCTCTTGGGTGGCGATGAGCGCAGGCCCGAACTCGATGGCCGTGCCCTCCTCGCCGCCGAGCACGCCGAGATCGGCCATGCGCCGCGTGATCGCCTTCACCGTGTCGTCGGTGAACGGCGCCTTGGTCTTCTTGTCGGCCGCGAAGTCGATGCAGGTCCACATGCCGAGCCCGCGCACGTCGCCCACGATGGGAAGGTCGAGCAGCCGCTGCATCCGGTCGAGGAAGTAGGCGCCGGTCTCGGCCCCGCGCTCGATCAGGTTGTCGCTCTCCAGAATGTCGATGGTTGCGAGCGCCGCAGCGCAGGCGCCGGGGTGGCCGTTGTAGGTCTGCACGTGGGTGAAGACCGGCAGCGCGTCGGCCACCTTGCGGCTCGCCGTGGACGCGCCGAGCGGGAAGTATCCGGCGGTGATCGCCTTCGCGGTGCTCATGATGTCGCACTCGACGCCCCAGTGTTCCAGCGCGAACCAGCGCCCGGTGCGGCCGAAGCCACAGATCACCTCGTCGCCGATCAGGAGCACGTCGTACTTGTCGCAAACCGCTTTCACGCGGGGGAAGTAATCGTCCGGCGGCACCTGCACGCCGTCGCCTTGCATCACCGGCTCGGCGATGAAGGCGGCGACCGTCTCCGGCCCCTCGTGGACGATGTGCTGCTCCAGAAAGTCCACGCAGAAGTCGCAGACCTCGGACGGGTCCATGCCGAAGGGCGTGCGGTAGAGGTTCGGCGCCGGAATCCGGCTGAAGCCGGGCACGCCGGGCTCTGTGATGGCGCGGGTGCCCAGATAGTCGGTGCTGCCGATCACGCCCATGGTGGCGCCGTGATAGGAGTCCCAGCGTGAGATGATCTTGTGCGCGCGCGGCTTGTCGCCCTTGGCCGCGTGATATTGCTTGGCGAGCTTGATTGACATCTCGTTCGCCTCCGACCCGCTGCCGGCGAACACCGTCGCAGTCAGCGAGCCGGGCGCGAGGTCGGCGATCTTGGCCGAGAGCCGGATGGTGGTGTCGGCGACATTGGCGAAGGTGCCGGCGTAGTGGAGCGACATCAGCTGGTCGTAGATCGCGCGCGCGATGCGCTCCTGCCCGTAGCCGAGCGAGCTCGCCCGGGTCTGGGTGCTCATCATGTCGAGGTAGGTCTTGCCGCCTGCGTCAGTGATCTCCATCCCCTCGGCGCTGGAGAAGATCATCGGGCCGTCGGTGCGCATGTCCTGCTTGGTCGCGAGCGGGAACAGGTAGTAGTCGAGCGCATCGCGAGTCAGCGCGTCGAGATTGGGGGCATCCATCCGGTTTCTCCTCAGGCGCGGCGGTTATTGCGCGGGCGATCTTGGGGCGCCGCGGTGCCGCACGCAAGCGGTGCGCCGGCCCCGCTCACGCCGCATCATCGCTCTGGCGGAAGGGGCCGTGCCGCTCAAGCACGGCGATCTCGCGGTCGATCTCCCGCGTCTCGTGATCGAGGTAGTGGGCGACCGCATCGCGCAGGCTCTCGTTGGCGACCCAGTGCGCGGAATAGGTGGGCATCGGCAGGTAGCCGCGCGCGAGCTTATGCGGCCCCTGGGCGCCGGCCTCGACTCGCTTGAGCCCGTTAGCGATGGCGTAGTCGATGGCGCGGTAGTAGCAAGCCTCGAAGTGCAGGAAGCGGTGATCCTCGATGGCGCCCCAGTTGCGGCCGTAGAGCGCATCAGAGCCTGCGAGGTTGAGCGCGCCCGCTATGGGCCGACCCTCCCGCTCCACCAGCACCAGCACCACCGCATCGGGCATCCGCTCGCCGAGCAGGCTGAAGAATTCGCGCGTGAGATAGGGCACGCCCCACTTGCGGCTGCCGGTCGCCTGGTAGAAGTCGAAGAAGGCGTCCCAGTGGCGCTCCTCGATCTCGCTCCCGGCAAGCGCCGCGATCGTGAGGCCGGAGTCCGCCACAGCCTGCCGCTCCTTGCGGATTTGCTTACGCTTGCGCGAGGCAAGGCTCGCGAGGAAGTCGTCGAAGCTCTCGTAGCCCTCGTTGAGCCAGTGGAACTGCATGCCCGTCCGCTGCAGCAGCCCGGCGTCCCCCATCAGGTCGAACTCGTCCTCGGTGGGGAAGGTGATATGCACCGAGGAGACGCCGATCTGGTCGCAGATGCCGACACAGGTGGAAAGCAGCGCCGTCTGCACCGCTTCCGCGCCCGGCCCCGGCGGAGCCAGCAGGCGCGGCCCGGTCACCGGCGTGAACGGCACCGAGACCTGGAGCTTGGGGTAGTAGCGCCCGCCCGCGCGCTCGAACGCATCGGCCCAGCCGTGATCGAACACGTATTCGCCGTAGGAATGGTTCTTGAGATACATCGGCATGGCGCCGAGCACGGCGCCCTGCGGGGTCTTGAGGACGATGTGGCGGGGGTGCCAGCCGGTCTCCGTCGTGCTCGAGCCGCTCTCCTCCAGAGCCGAGAGAAAGGCGTGGCGGACGAAGGGATTGTCGGGACCGGCACAACGGTCCCAGGCGGCCGCGTCCACCTGCGTGATCGAGCTTAGAACATGGGCTTCAACCGCCGCTTCTTCGGACGCTTCCTCCGGCGCCGGGCCGTCCTCGCCGGCCTCCGCCGCGTCGTCCGTCTCGTCGTGGCCGGCGGCCATGGTTACTGAATCTTGGCGCCCGAGGCCGCGATGTCGCGTATGTCGGTCTTGAGGTGGATCAGCGCGGGGCCTTGCGCCGCAAGCGCCCCCTCCAGCGCCGGCGCGAATTCCTCGGTGGCCTCGACCGTCCAGGCATCCGCGCCCCAGGCGCGCGCCGCGGCCGCGAAATCGGGGCTGTTGAGCGCGACGCCATAGGTCGCATCGGAGCCATAGCGGTTGTACTGGTGCATGGCGATGGTGCCGTAGATGCTGTTGTCGCAGACCAGCACGACGATCGGGAGTCGATTGCCGACCGCCGTGATCAGCTCCTGGCCGGTCATGCCGAAGCCGCCGTCGCCGGCGAGCGCCACGACCCGCTTGCCGGGCCTGGCGAGCTGGGCGCCGATCGCGCCGGGCACGCCGTAACCCATCGCCCCTACCGACGGCGCAGCCTGGGCCAGCGGATGCTCGTAGGGAAAATGCCGCAGCAGCCAGGTCGAGAAGTTGCCCGCGTCGTTGACGATGGTGGCGTCCTGCGGCACCCGTTCGGCAAGCGTCTGCACCACGGCGGCGAGATCGACCCCACCGAGCGCGGGTCCGGCCGACTCCCGTCGGAATTCGTCGAACACCGCCCGCTGCGCCGCGCGCCAGGCGCTGCGGGGCGTGGGCGGGGCCTCCGGCGCTGCGGCGATGAGGCCTTCCAGCACGGGAGCGATATCGGAGCAGACTTGCAGGCCGGCCCCGGCGGCCGCCAGCGCGTCCGCGTCCGGATAGACGTGGACCACGAAGCGGGCCTCGTGGATCACGCGGTCGTCCACCGTCGTCGCGAGGTCGAGCCGGGTGCCGAGGGCGAGCAAAAGGTCCGCCTCGTCCAGCAGGGTCTTCTGGTAGGGCGGGAGCGCGAGCCCGAGCGTCCCCAGATAGGCGGGGTGCGCGCACGGCACCACGCCTTGCTGGCGGAAGGAGCTGAACACGCCGACGCCATAAGCCTCGGCGAAGGCGGCGAGCGCTTCGTTGGCGCCCTCGAAGCCCACCATCTCGCCTGCGATCGCGACGGGACGCTCCGCCTGCGCAATCCGTTCGGCGATGGCCTGGATGTCGTCGGGCGCGGGGAGCACGGCGGGGCGCTTGCGGGGCTCCGGCGGTGGTCCCTCGTTGGTCTCGCCTTCGGTCACGTCTTCGGGCAGCGCGACCGCGACCGGCCCCGGCCTGCCGTCCATGGCGATGGCGAAGGCTTCCGCCGCCGCCGATGCAACCTCGTGCGGCGTGTGGGGCTCGAACACCGCCTTGGTCATCGGCCCCAGCATGCGGTGGTAGTCGATCTCCTGGAAGGACTCGCGGCCCCGCTGATCCGACGGCACCTGGCCGATGAAGACCACGAGCGGCACGGAATCCTGGCGCGCCGTGTGGATGCCGATGGAGGCATTGGTGGCGCCGGGCCCGCGGGTCACGAAGGCGACGCCCGGTTTGCGCGCGAGCCGGGCGTAGGCGCAGGCGGCGAAGGTGGCGCCGGACTCGTGGCGCGTGATGACGAAGCGGAGCCGATCCTGCGCCTCCCGCAGCGCTTCCAGCACCGCGAGGTAGCTCTCGCCCGGCACGCCGAACGCGGTATCGACGCCGTGGTCGAGAAGGGTCGCGACCAGTGCGTCGCCGCCGGTGTAGGCGCGGTTCGCCAGGTCCCTCTGCTGCGCAGGGTCCGCGCCGCCCCATAGCCGGCGTCTGGTCTTTCGCGCCTCGATCGAGCTCGCCATGGCCCTCCTCCGCTGAAGCCGCGCGAGGATACAGGGAGGCGCCAGGCGGAGAAAGCGAGGGGCCCGTCCCGATCGCGCCTTGCGTAAGGGCCGCGCGCGCCCGACCATGACCGCTCTCACATCGCAACGGAGGACGACGCGCCATGGGACTCGCAAGACGTGACCTCCTCATCGGCCTCGCCGGGCTGCCGCTCGCGGCGGTCCTCGCCGACCGGCGGCTCGCCCGCGCGGCCGCTGACAGCCTAGAGACCGTCACCATCACCACCGCTGGCGGCCGCTCCGTCTCGGCGGCGCTCGGAGTGCCAGCCGCACTGCCGGCGCCGGCCGTCATGCTGATACACGAGTGGTGGGGGCTGAACGACCAGATCAAGTCGGTCGCCGCGGCGCTAGCGGACGCCGGCTATCTCGCGCTCGCCATCGACCTCTACGACGGTAACGTCACCGCCGATCCCGCCGTGGCGCGGGAGCTGGCGACGGGGGTCAAGCCGCAGGCCGCCACCGACACCTGCGCCTCATGGATCGACTGGCTTCGGAGCCACGAGAGCGGCAGCGGCAAGGTCGGCACCGTGGGCTGGTGCTTCGGCGGCCGCTGGTCGCTCAACGCCTCGCTTGCGGCGCCGGTCGACGCGACCGTCGTCTACTACGGCAACGTGAAGAGGACGCGAGAGCAGCTCGCTTCCCTGGCTGGGCCGGTGCTGGGCCATTTCGCGACCCGCGACAGGTGGATTAACCAGGAGATGCTGGACGGCTTCGAGGCAGAGATGGCCGCGGCCGGCAAGAGCGCCGAGAACCACTGGTACGAGGCGGACCACGGCTTCGCCAACCCGACCAGCGCCCGCTACGACGAGGAAGACACCGCGCTCGCCTGGCGGCGCACTCTGGCTTTCTTCGAGGCCCACCTCATGTGAGGAGAAGAGCGAGTCCGTCCTGGACGGACTCGCGACTGGCCGTGATCGCGGCCCGCCGCTTTGCGGCGCCATCACGCGCCCGCGCGCGTGACCGCACGACGCGGAGGCGTCGGCCGTAGGCCGGCTGCCGTGAGCGAAAAAGTGCTAAGCGCTCCTGAGCCGCGGGCGGGATTCGAAGGCGCGCTCGTCGCGCGGCTGCTCGTCGAAGAGCTCGGCGAGTTTCTCTGTCATGGTTCCGCCAAGCTGTTCGGCATCGGTGAGCGTGACGGCGCGGCGGTAGTAGCGGGTCACGTCGTGCCCGATGCCGATGGCCAGCAACTGGACCGGCGAGAAGGTCTCGACCCAGTCGATCGCCGAGCGCAGGTGCCGCTCCAAATAGTTGCGCGCGTTCACCGAGAGCGTGCTGTCGTCGACCGGCGCGCCGTCGGAGATCACCATCAGAATGCGCCGCTCCTCGGACCGGCCGAGCAGACGCTCGTGGGCCCAGAGCAACGCCTCGCCGTCGATGTTCTCCTTGAGTAGGCCCTCGCGCAGCATGAGGCCGAGGCTCTTCCGCGCCCGGCGCCAGGGCTCGTCGGCGTTCTTGTAGATGATGTGGCGGAGGTCGTTGAGACGCCCCGGATTGCGCGTCCGCCCCTCGGCCAGCCAGCGCTCGCGCGATTGCCCGCCCTTCCAGGCGCGCGTGGTGAAGCCCAGGATCTCCACCTTCACGCCGCAGCGCTCCAGCGTCCGCGCCAGGATGTCGCCGCTCATGGCGGCCACCATGATCGGTCGTCCGCGCATTGACCCCGAATTGTCGATAAGCAGAGTCACCACCGTATCCCGGAACGAGGTCTCCTTCTCCATCTTGTAGGAGAGCGGATGGAGCGGGTTGGTGACGACGCGTGAGAGTCGCGCGGTATCCAGCAGGCCCTCCTCGAGGTCGAACTCCCAGGATCGCGTCTGGCGTGCGAGCAGGCGCCGCTGCAGCCGGTTGGCGAGCCGGCTGATGACCCCGTGCAGCTGGGAGAGCTGCTGGTCGAGCTGAGTGCGCAAGCGGGCCAGCTCCTCGGCGTCGCAAAGCTCCGAGGCGTTGACAACCTCGTCGAACTGGGTGGTGTACGCCTTATAGGGCGGTTCCTTGGCGCCCGGTCCCCCTCCCGGCTGCAGGCGCCGGCGGCCAGCCTCCTCGTCGTCCTCACCCTCGCTCATGGAGGCGTCGGCATCTTCGTCCGACGCCTCCTGCGCCTCGGCATCCGCGTCTGCGTCGACATCCGCCTCGCGGTCGCTGTACGCATCCATCTCGTCGCCGCGCTCCGCATCGCCGGGCTGGCTCGCGTCGTCATCGTCGGTCTGCTCAGGGCTCGACTGGTCCTCGGCGTCGTCCGGGTCTTCGGCGTCCTCGTCAGGGAGGTTCAGGTCCTTGATGAGGCGGCGGCAAAGCGTGGAGAACTGGTCCTGGTCGTTGATCGCGCGCACGAGCTGCGCCGTGTGCCGCGCGCCCTTGGTCTCGAACCAGGGGCGCCACAGGTCCGCCATGTGGCGCGCCGACTGCGGCAGGTGCCGGCCGGTGAGCTTCTCGCGCATGATCATGGCGAGCGCTTCGGCGACCGGTACCTCTTCGGGCGCCGTGCAGTGGTCGTAGCCCTTGCGCCGGCAGCGCTGCTCAAGCGCGGAATCGAGGTTTGCTGCCACCCCCGCCAGTCGGCCGGCGCCCAGCGCCTCAACCCGTGTCTGCTCGATCGCGTCGTAGATCGCACGCGCCGTCTTGCCGCGCGGCTGCTCGCGCACGTGGGCACCCTGGTCGTGATAGCGCAGTCGCAGCGCCAGCGCGTCGGCCGAGCCCCGCACCAGCTCCACGTCGAGCGCGTTGAGGTCGCGCGCGGGGAAGGGTAGCTGAACCTGATCGCCCGCGACCTGCGGCTGGTCCGCGCCGAAGGAGACCTGGAGCTCCTCGCCCGCATCGCCCGCGATGGCCCGCAGTGCCGAGCCGACGGCGCGCTGGAAGGTCTCGACGGGGGTTTCCTCCTGGGCCACGCGGCGTGCTCCGGCTCAGGCGGTCGGCTGCAACGGCGCCGACGATTCAGGAAGCTCCATGCCGAGGCAGCGCTGGAAATACTCGGCGATGATTGGCCGCTCCATCTCGTCGCACTTGTTGACGAAGGTGGTGCGGAAGGCGTAGCCCACGTCGCCGAAGATCTCGGCGTTCTCGGCCCAGTGGATGACCGTGCGCGGCGACATGACGGTGGAGACGTCGCCGGCCATGAAGCCCGAGCGGGAGAGCGCCGCCACCTCGACCATCGCGTGGATCAGCTTGAGTTTCTCCTCCTTCTCGTACGAAGGCACCTTCGAGAGCACGATCTTCACTTCGTCGTCGTGAGGGAGGTAGTTCAGCGTCGCGACCAGGTTCCAGCGGTCCATCTGGCCCTGGTTGATCTGCTGCGTACCATGATAGAGGCCCGTCGTATCGCCGAGGCCGACGGTGTTGGTGGTGGAGAAGATGCGGAAGGCGGGATGCGGCCGCACCACCCGATTCTGATCGAGCAAGGTGAGCTTGCCGTCGACCTCCAGGATGCGCTGGATCACGAACATCACGTCCGGCCGGCCGGCATCGTATTCGTCGAAGACCAGCGCCGTCGGGTGCTGGAGCGCCCAGGGCAGCAGGCCTTCCCGAAACTCGGTCACCTGCACCCCGTCGCGAATCACGATCGCGTCTTTGCCGATCAGGTCGATGCGGCTGATGTGGCTGTCGAGGTTGATGCGGATGCAGGGCCAGTTGAGCCGCGCCGCCACCTGCTCGATGTGGGTCGATTTTCCGGTGCCGTGATAGCCCTGGATCATAACCCGACGGTTGTGAGCGAAGCCCGCGAGAATGGTCAGCGTGGTGTCGCGGTCGAAGTGATACGCGGTGTCGATATCCGGCACGTGGTCCGTGGGCTCCGAAAACGCCGGAACCTCCATGTCGGTGTCGATGCCGAAAGTCTGGCTGACGGAAACCTGGATATCCGGCACTCCGTCATTGGTGACAGCCGTCCCCACCTCGCTAGTTTGCATTGCGCGCTTCCCTCCGCACGAGTAAGGCCGCCATCGGCGGCCACTCCTGCGCCAATCCGATCGACAACGCCTTCGTCTATGAGCACTCCTTCTTCAGGTAGTTATAGGCGTGATTGATGTGTTTCAAAAGCTCCTCTGATTCGCGTGAGCCCCCGTTTGCATCGGGGTGGTGCCGCTTGACCAACAACTTGTAGCGCCGCTTAAGCGCATCGAGGTCGAAGGGCAGCGTGAGGTCGAAGAGAGCGAGCGCTTCGAGCCTGGCTTCTGAGATCGTTTCGGTGCCAGTCCGCCTTTTTCCGTTCGGGGCTTCCTCGCCGTTGAGCCACTCGCGGGAGAAGGCGCGGAACGCCGCCTCCAGGTCTTCCCTCCGGCGACTGCCGGGGCCCTGGCAGAACGGCCAGGTGGGGCGGTGTCCGGTCACGTCGTCGTGCTGAAAGCGCTCGATGTCGTGCTGGCTCCAGCCCGCAAAGAAGTTCCACGAGCGGTTGTAGTCGCGCACGTGGTCGAGGCAGAACCAGCGCCAGGAGCGGAGGTCATTGGGCGCCCGCGGGGCGCGGTGGTCGGCGTCACGGTCACAGTCGGGATGCTCGCACACGCGGACGGGCGGTTCCTCCGCCGCGCTATGCGTACCCTCCTCTGTAGCATGGCGCCATTCCATGGGCGCACTATGGCGCCCCGTCCAGAACGGGGCAAGGCGGCCAGCGGAGACAAATCTGTGACACGGCTTGCCGAACGGAGGGTTGGTTGGCCGCTCTAATTGTGGTCGCGACGGATCATATCGGCCGCCTTCTCGCCGATCATGATCGTAGGTGCGTTGGTGTTGCCGGAGGGGATGGCCGGCATGATCGAGGCGTCGGCGACGCGCAGCCCCGCGATCCCGTGGACCCGAAGGCGCTCGTCGACGACGCTCATTCCATCGCTGCCCATCTTGCAGGTGCCGACCGGGTGATAGACCGTGCTCGCGGTCTCGCGCACGTATTGGGCCAACGCCTCGTCGCTCTCGACATCCGGGCCCGGCCGCTGCTCGGAGACGACGCATGAGGCGATAGGCTCGGTTCCCAGGATGCGCCGTAGGATGCGCATGCCACGCACCAGGCTCATCGTGTCCTCATCGTGCGCGAGGTAGTTGGGCTGGATCGCCACCCGGCGCGTGCCATTGCCGTCCTGCACCAGCGTCACCCGGCCACGGCTCTTGGGCCGGGTGGCGCAGACCGAGCTTGTGCCGCCAGGGTAGGGGTGCGGGCGCCAGCCGCCATCCGGCAGCAGGTCGAAGCTGAGCGGGCGGAAGGTGATCTCGATATCGGGCCGGCCGCCCTGCTCCCTGGAGTCGAGAAAGCCGCAAACCTCGCATGAGGTGAGCGACAGCGCGCCGGTGCGGAAGAGGCCGTAGCGCAGCACCTCCGCCGCGAGCCGCGGGCGGCTGCGCAGCAGTCGGTTGAGCGTTGGAACCCCTTTCTTCAGCCGGGGTTGGACGAAGACGAACAGGTGGTCGTGGAGATTCTCGCCCACCCCCGGCAGGTGGTGGACCGGCGCGATGCCGAGCGCCTTGAGCTGGTCTGCGTCGCCGATCCCCGATTGCAGCAGGATCTGGGGCGAGGCCACGGCGCCCGCACTGAGCACGACCTCTCGTTCGGCACGCGCGGTGACGGTGTTGCCGGACTTGTCGGTATAGACGACGCCGGTGGCGATGCTGTCTTCGACGACGATGCGGTCCACCAGCGCCTCGGTCACGATGCGCAGGTTCTCCCGCGCTGCTGCGGGCCGCAGATAGCCTACGGCGGTGGTCATGCGCCGGCCGCTCCTGATGGTGCCCTGGACCAGTGCGATGCCGTGCTGATCGCCGGTGTTGAGATCGTCGAGGCGGGGAATGCCGCTCCGCACGGCAGCATCGAGAAAGAGCCGGGAGGCCGGGCTGCTCGGCCGCGTGTCGCTCACCCCGATGGGGCCGCCGACGCCGTGGCTCTCGCTCTCCCCGTGCTGCTGGTCTTCGGCCTTGCGGAAGTAGGGCAGCACATCCTCCCAGCCCCAGCCAATGTTGCCGGCGTCGCGCCATGCGTCGTAGTCCTCGGCCTGACCGCGGATGTAGAGCATGCCGTTGATCGCGCTGGAACCGCCGAGCACCTTGCCGGAGGGGAAGGGCATGCGCCGGCCGCCGAGGCCGGGCACCGGCTCGGACTGCCGCCGCCAGTTGAGCGTCGGGTGGGTGAGCAAACGGGTGAAACCCGCCGGTATGTGGATGAACGGGTTGGTGTCCTTCGGCCCCGCTTCGAGCAAGAGCACGCGGTTGCGCGGGTCATCCGCGAGGCGGGCTGCGACCGCCGCTCCGCCGGAGCCCGAGCCGATGACGATGTAGTCTGCCCGCATTCCGCCGCTGCTTCGGGTCCGATGCGTCAGGCGAGCGCCGCCGCAAGCGCCGTTGCGTCTTCGACGATGAGGTCTGGGCTGTGCGGGGTCTCTCCGAAGGGGCGGCTCCGCCGGTCGATGAAGACCGTGCGCATCCCGTAGGCCTTGGCGCCGACGCAATCGAAGGCGTGATTGGCGACCAGCGTGCAGGCCGTGCGGTCGACGCCGATGATCTCGACGGCCTTGGCGTAGGTCCGCCAATGGGGCTTGAAAGCGCCGGCCTCCTGCACCGAGACCACGTGGTCGAAGGGGATACCGACGTGCGGCATCGCGGCCTCCAGCATGTCGCGATCGCCGTTGGAGAGAATGGCGAGCGCGTAGCCCGCCGCCCTGAGCCTTTCCAACGCGACCGGCACTTCGGGGAAGGGTTTGAGCGTCTCGATTTCGCTCACCAGCCGAATAACCTCCTCCTGCGTGTAGGGGAAGCCGCAGCGGTCCATCACGTAGGCGAGCGCGCGGTGGCTGATCTCGCGATAGGAGGTGTGGCCCCGGTCGCACAGAGAATCGATCATCGAGTTCTCGAAATGGGTGCGCCGCCACCAGGTGACGAAGCGGTGCGGCGCTCCGTCCCAGCCCTTCTTCTTGAGATAGGGGGTTGCGGCCTGGGTCAGCCCCGCCTGCATGTCGACGACTGTGCCGTAGAGGTCGAAAATCAGAACCTTCGTCTCACGCTTGAGGATCGCCGCCCGCTCCCGGACGACACCGAGGTCAGTCGACAAAGCGCGCGGCCCCCGGCTCCAGGTAGGCGCGCCAGGACTCGGGATAGGTGAGGCCCTCTTTGACCTTGGCCTCCACCTCGGTCTCCTGGCGTCGGATTTCTTCGACCTCGCCGATCACGGCGTCGAGCGCATCCTGGGGAACAACGACGACGCCGTCCCCATCGCCCACCACGACGTCGCCCGGATTCACGGTGACCCCGCCGATGCTGATGGCGAGGCCCACAGTGCCGGGGCCGTTCCGTTGCGGCGAGTTGGGGCTGATGCCTGCGCAATAAACCGGCAAGCCCACTCCAATGATACCGGGCGTATCCCGCACCGCGCCGTCGGTGACCAGCGCAGCGGCTCCGCTATTGAGCAGCATGCCCGCCATCAGGTCGCCGATCACGGCGGTGCCGAGGTAAGCCTCGGTGCCCACCACGAGCACGTCGCCGGGCTCCGCATAGGCGAGTGCGCCGACCAGGGCGAGTTGGTCCGCCGGGCTGTTCATGCAGGGGAAGGCCGGCCCCACGAAACTCTGCATGGAAGGCGGCGCACCTGCGATCGGCTTGATCGCCGCGTCCAGCGCGCCGAGCCCGCCGAGGGCGTCGGCTACCTGGCCGGTCAGCGCGCCTGCCAGCTTGGCGATGGCATCACGGGGCGGCCGTTGGAAGGTGCGGCGGATGGTCAGCGCCGGCGGGGTGTCGAGCATAGTGTGGTCCTTCCGGTTTGCCACGGTTCGGAGTTAGCCAAACCCCGGCTTCACGTATCGTAATCCTGTCTCAAGCCTTGACGCAGCGGACAGGCAGGGATTCCAGGCCGCGCAGCACGATGCTGTTGCGGAACCGTGGTTGCTCGCCGCGCAGGCTGATCTGGGAGAAGCGCTCCAGCAGCATCTCCAGGACAACCCGCCCTTCCAGGCGCGCGAGCGGAGCGCCGATGCAGTGGTGGATGCCGCGCCCGAACGACAGATGTGAGCGATCGCCCCGGCCGACATCGAGCCGGTCGGGATCGTCGAACACGTCGGGGTCCCGGTTGGCTGCGCCCAGCATCAGGACGATGTTGTCTCGTTTCTTCAAGGGGAAGCCATTCACCTCGCAGTCTTCGAGCGCCCGGCGGAAATCCGTCTGGACGGGTGAATCGAAGCGTAGCAGCTCATCCACCGCCAAGGGGATCAGGCTCGGATCGTCCCTGAGCCGCTGGAGTTGGTCGGGGTGGCGCAGCAGAGCCAGCACGCCGTTGCCGATCAGGTTGGTGGTGGTCTCGTTGCCCGCAATCAGCAGCAGGCGCAGCATGTTCAGCATCTCGAGCTCGGTGAGGCGGTCGCCTTCCTCCTCCGCCTGCGCGAGCGCGCTTACGATGTCGTCCTTGGGGTCCGCCCGCCGCTCCTCAATGATTGGCCGGAAATAATTGTTGAGCGACTTGTTGGCCGCTTCTGCAAGCGCGCGCTCTCGCGCATCAATCGACGGCTCCAGGGTGCGTGCGCGCTGGTCCGACCAGATTTTGAACTGCGCCCGGTCCTCCGGCGGCACGCCGAGCATCTCGGCGATCACGATCACGGGCAGCGGCTGGGCCACCGCCTGCATGAGGTCGAAGCCAGCGGGGTCGTCGATCTCGTCCAGCAGAGAGCCGAGCAGGCTACGGATGTGGGGCTTGAGCGCGTTCACCGCCTTGGGCGTAAAGGCCTTGTTGACCAGTGCCCTGAGCCGTTTGTGGTCCGGCGGGTCGAGGAACAGCATTGTGAATTCCTCGTCCGCCGGCAGGCCGGCGCGTTGTCGGCTGGAGAGAGAGCCTTTGCGCGGGTCGTTGCTGAACCGCCGGTGGTCACGAAGGATCGTGTCGATATCTGCGTGCCGGGCGAACATCCACGCGTTCATCAACGCGCTGCGGTGCACCGGGTCGCGTTCGCGGAGCGCCGCATAGACGGGATAGGGGTCTTGAGCGGTTTGCTTTGATAGCGGGTTGTACACGACGCCGCTCTGCCAGCGTTCCCGCGCGAGCATCGCACTGACAACGACGGACCGTATCGCCTTCTGAATCGAGAGCATCGTTGTCTCCTTTCGGACGCGGTCTCCCTGCTGACGCGCGTCTCGCGGCCCCATCGAGTACGCGAGAGAATAGCGCGGCCCCCAGGTAGTGCACCAATAGCGCTGCGGCGTTCGTGACTGCTTTTACCTCCTCTCGAAGCCCTGTTGGCTCCTGAGGCGCCACAGGCCAGCACCGAAGGGGCGCCCACTCCGGCTCAACGACGAGCACGATGCCCGCGTAAACAGGGATGCGACCAGATTATCGAACGATAAGTCCCTTATCCCATGTCATGATCGATATCGTAGTGGTCCTCCCACAGTGTTCGACCGATCGTAAGACAACTCTCCGTCATGACGCTGTTCTTGGGGAGTAGTTCAAATAGTTGGGCGACTGCTAGGGTAACTGACCTGTCGCTGGGCGATCACATACCCCGAGGTTCCCGCTGCATTTTTCGCGATCAGTCAAATGGCAATACCCGAACACTGCCAATTGAGCGAACCCATCGGCAACATATTTGGCGTGGATGTCTCTTATCACGAAATATTGAACGTGCTGCCTGCGCTCGTCACCAGCCTAACTCACCGAGCAGTAATAGTACTTCCGCTATAGGTATCGCAGGATCGGTAATCCTGTTACGCCACGATCGATCTTCGGTTTACGCATCCGCTATATCAAATTCCATTTGGGCATTCGGAGAAGGACGCGCGACTGCTCTTCTGCAAGATTAGCGTAGAGGGTTGGCCTGGAATTCTCACCAGTTTCACGTTCTGTGTGATACAGGTCGCGACAATGGTGAGCATTCCGAGCCGGTCGGCACTCGGCGCTATCGTACAGCGCACGCCAATTTCGTGAGGTCAGGAGCGGTCCCATGCGACCCGGGACCGCTCCATATAACGTAAACCGACTATTGCGTAGACGAGTTATTGCTTGGCAGGCTCGACGATGATCCGGCCGCGACCACGCCTGAGCAGATAGCCGCCCCTCGGGATTGCCAACTTACCCTGTTGCACGAGCGGCCAAAGCGTATCGACAATCAACGTCGCATTCTCGTCGGACTTTGCCACCGGTCGTGTCGCGAGCCATTCGGCAAAGGCGCGCTCCCCGACCTCGTCGCCGACGGACTTTCTGAGCGCATTGAGTTTGCGGCGCTGCCCCTTGGTCAGGGCGCTCTCGTCAATCCGGGAGGAAGAGTTCTGAGCCATCGACTTGCCTTCTGTGGTTGTAAGTTACGGGTCGCGTTTCATGACTGTATCATCTCTGTTGACAAAAGTCTCCAATTGGATTGACCAATTTTCAGGAAAAAATCGCATTCCGGCGAAGAATGGCGGTACGGCTTCGGCTTCATATACTAGGCGGATGGCGCCATCTGCGCGGGCACGCATAGACGCACACCGGCGCGCAAGTCACGGCTCGCCGGTGACACAGCCTAGCGTTGCGCAGCCTGCGACCGTATTAAGAATTACGGTCTGCGTGTTGCAGCGCGAGCAGCAACATTGACGGTGTCGCCTGCCTCGCAGCACGATCATTATCAACGTTCAAGGTGAGGACGATGGAGCAACTGAAAAGGATCCAAAATGGCGAGAAGGTCAGGCCGACATTCTCCCCAAACGAGATGAACCGCCGGCTCTCAGCCTTGCGCACCCATATGGCAGAAAAGCAGGTCGACGCCTGCCTGTTCACCTCGTATCACAACATCAACTACTTCAGTGACTTCCTCTACTGCTCCTTTGGCCGCAACTACGGCCTGGTGGTCACGCAAGAGGGCCAGACTACGATCTCGGCCAATATCGACGCCGGGCAGCCCTGGCGGCGCACCTTCGGCGATAACCTCGTCTATACCGACTGGCACCGCGACAACTACTTCGTCGCTGTGAAGCAACTGATTCAGGACGGTTGGCGTATCGGCATCGAGTTCGACCACATCAGCGTCGAAAACCTGCGCAAGCTGCAAGGTGCCCTGCCCACAGCTGAGCTGATCGACGTGAGCAAGCCCACCATGCGGATGCGCATGGTCAAGTCCGACGAAGAAATCGCCTGGATCCGAGAGAGCGCCCGCATCGCCGACATCGGCGGCGCCGCCTGCGTGGAGGCAATCGCCGTCGGCGTGCCCGAATACGAGGTGGCGCTCCACGCGACCCAGGCCATGGTGCGCGAAATCGGCCAAAGCCAGCCCCACGTGGAGCTGATGGACACCTGGACCTGGTTCCAGTCCGGCATCAACACCGACGGCGCCCACAATCCCGTGACCTCGCGCCGGATCGAGCGCGGCGACATCCTGAGCCTCAACTGTTTTCCCATGCCGGCAGGCTATTACACCGCGCTGGAGCGGACGCTCTTTGCCGAGGAGTGCTCGGACGCGCACCTGCGGCTCTGGAACATCAACGTCGAGGTACATGAGGCGGGGATCGCGCTTATCAAGCCCGGCGTGCGCTGCTGCGACATCGCCGCCGAGCTCAACACGATCTACGAGCGTTATGGCCTGCTCCCGAACCGCACCTTCGGCTACGGCCACAGCTTCGGTGTGCTCTCTCACTATTACGGCCGCGAAGCGGGCTTAGAGTTTCGCGAGGACGTGCCGACAGTGCTGGAGCCCAACATGGTGGTGTCCATGGAGCCCATGATCATGATCCCTGAAGGCGAGCCCGGCGCCGGCGGCTACCGCGAGCACGACATTCTGGTGGTGACCGAGGACGGCGCCGAGGACATCACCGGGTTCCCCTACGGCCCGGCGCACAACATCGTGCGCAACTGACCGTTTCGGCGTTCGCTTGCGCGGGCCGTCCGGTCGCCGGCCAGGACGATTCGTGCTAAGACCAAGCGGCGGCGGGGCAATTCCAAGCGTCGCCGGGAAGGGAGGCGATGGACGACATCCTTCGCACGCTTGAAGAGCGCCGCGCGCGCGCCCGGTTGGGCGGCGGCGAGGCGCGGATCGAGCGGCAGCACGCCAAGGGCAAGCTCACTGCCCGCGAGCGTCTGGAGCTACTTCTCGACGACGGTTCGTTCGAGGAATACGACATGTTCGTCGAGCACCGCAGCTCGGACTTCGGCATGGCCGAGCAGCGTGTGCCGGGCGATGGCGTTGTTACCGGGCGCGGCACTATCAACGGGCGGCTGGTCTTTGTCTTCAGCCAGGACTTCACCGTCTTCGGCGGCTCTCTGAGCGAGGCGCATGCGGAGAAGATCTGCAAGATCATGGACCACGCCATGCGCGTGGGCGCCCCGGTGGTGGGACTCAACGACTCAGGCGGCGCGCGCATCCACGAAGGTGTGGCTTCGCTCGCAGGCTACGCCGAGGTGTTCCAACGCAACGTGCTGGCGTCGGGCGTGGTGCCGCAGGTCTCGGTCATCATGGGGCCGTGTGCCGGCGGTGCGGTCTACTCGCCCGCCATGACGGATGCGATCTTCATGGTTGCGGACAGCGCCTACATGTTCGTGACCGGGCCGGACGTGGTGAAGACCGTCACGCACGAGGTGGTGACCCACGAGGAACTCGGCGGCGCCGGCACTCACACCGGCCGCTCGGGCGTCGCCGATCAGTCCTTCGACAACGATGTCGAGGCGCTGGCCGAAACCCGGCGCTTCATCGACTTCCTGCCCGCCAACAACCGCGAGCGGCCTCCCTCATGGCCGACCACAGACCCCGTGACCCGCGTGGAACTCTCCCTCGACAGGCTGGTGCCGGCCAATCCCAACCAGCCCTACGACATGAAGGAGCTGATCGCGAAGGTGGTCGACGAAGGCGACTTCTTCGAGCTGAAGCCCGCATATGCGCAGAACATCGTCACCGGCTTCGGCCGCATCGCGGGCACCACCATCGGCATCGTCGCCAACCAGCCGACCGTGCTGGCGGGCTGCCTCGACATCTCATCCTCGCGCAAGGCAGGGCGCTTCGTCCGGTTTTGCGACAGCTTCAACATTCCACTACTCACTTTCGTCGACGTGCCCGGCTTTCTGCCCGGCACCGATCAGGAATACGGCGGCATCATCACTCACGGCTCGAAGCTGCTTTACGCCTACGCCGAGGCAACGGTGCCCAAGGTCACCGTGATCACGCGCAAGGCCTATGGCGGTGCTTACGACGTGATGGCGTCGAAGCACCTGCGCGGCGACCTCAACTATGCGTGGCCCACCGCCGAGATTGCGGTCATGGGGCCCAAGGGCGCGGTGGAGATCATCTTCCGCGGCTCGTTGGACGACCCCGCAGCGGTCGACGCGAAGACCGAGGAGTACCGCCGTACATTCGCCAACCCCTTCGTCGCCGCGAGCCGCGGCTTCATCGACGACGTGATCCGCCCGCAGGATACCCGTGCTCGCGTGGCGCGCGCCTTCGAGACGCTGCGCACCAAGCGGCTGGAGAACCCGTGGAAGAAGCACGGGAACATTCCGCTGTAAGGCAGGAGAGGCGGCGTTGTTCTTCAAGATCCTGATCGCCAATCGCGGCGAGATCGCCTGTCGGGTGATCCGCTCCGCGCAGCGGTTGGGGATCGGCAGCGTTGCGGTCTATTCCGAGGCCGACGAGGGCGCGCTGCACACGCGCATGGCGGACGAGGCCGTCCTTATCGGCCCTGCTACCGCTGCCGAGAGCTATCTCAACGTCGATGCTCTCTTGGCCGCGATCGCGGAGACCGGCGCCGAGGCGGTGCATCCGGGCTACGGCTTCCTCTCAGAGAGCGCGGCGTTCGCCGAGGCTCTGGCCGGGGCTGGGGTCACCTTCATCGGGCCGCCGGCAGAGGCCATTGCGGCGATGGGCGACAAGCTCGCCGCCCGCAGAATCGCCGACGATGCCGGTGTTGCGACTATTCCCGGCACCGAGGATGCGGTCGACGATGCCGACGAAGCGATCGCTGCGGCGCGCGAGATCGGCTATCCGGTGATGATCAAGGCGTCGGCGGGCGGCGGCGGCAAGGGCATGCGCCTGGTCTGGGACGAGGCGGCGCTCAGCGAGGGCATGGCGTCCGCCATCAACGAGGCGGTCTCGGCCTTTGGGGACGGGCGGGTCTTCGTCGAGCGCTTTATCGAGGACCCGCGCCATATCGAAATTCAAGTGCTCGCCGATAACGCCGGCACGGTCGTCCACCTGGGCGAGCGCGAATGCTCGATCCAACGCCGCCATCAGAAGGTGATTGAGGAGGCACCGAGCCCCCTGCTCGACGAGGAGACGCGGGCGTCAATGGGGGCCCAGGCTTGCGCGTTGGCCGCCGCCGTGGGCTACCGCTCCGCCGGCACTGTGGAGTTCGTCGCCGACCAGCAACGGAACTTTTACTTCCTGGAAATGAACACGCGGCTCCAGGTCGAGCATCCGATCACCGAGTTGGTCACCGGCATCGACCTGGTGGAGCAGCAGATCAGGATCGCTGCCGGCGAACCCCTTGCTTTCCGTCAGGAGGATATTGGTCGAAACGGCTGGGCGATGGAGTGCCGCATCTACGCCGAAGACCCGGCGCGGGGCTTCGTCCCCTCCATCGGGCGCCTCTCGCGCTACCGCGAGCCCGCGGCGAGCGAGACCTGCCGCGTCGATGCCGGAGTCGACGAAGGCTCCGAGATTTCGATGTTCTACGATCCCATGATTGCGAAGCTCGTCACCCACGGTCCCAACCGGCCGGCGGCGATCGCCTCCATGCGGGATGCGCTTGATCGCTACGAGATCAGCGGCGTCGCCCACAACGCGGGCTTCCTCAACGCCGTGCTGGGGCGTCCGCGCTTCGCCGAAGGGCGGCTCTCGACCGCGTTTATCGAGGAGGAATTCGGCGAGCGCTTCGACTCCGCAGCGCTCACCGACGAGGCGCGCGCCGTGCTCGTCCCGGTCGCGGCGGTGGTGCACGCGCGGCTCGCGGCTCGTGCGGGGCGCATCTCGGGCCAAATCGAGGGCCTGCCGCCGGTGCGGCACACCGGCGCGTGGGTGGTCGATCTCGGCAACAGCCGCCACGAGCTGCAAATCGACGAAGGCGCGGGAGGGATCGCGGTCGTCGACGGCGAGCGAACGGTTCCGGTGGCGAGCGACTGGCAGCCCCATGAGAGCCTCTTCAGCGGCACCGTGGCTGGCGCCCCGGTCACGATCCAGGTCCAGCGCCGGGGCACGGCGCTCACGCTCCGCTGGCGGGGTTGCGAGATCACGGCCCGGGTGCGCACGCCACGGGCCGCAGAACTCGCCGCAACCATGCCGGCGAAGGAAGCCCTCGACCTCTCACGCTTCCTGCTCTCGCCCATGCCGGGGCTGGTAGTGGCGCTGCCAGCTTCAGAGGGCGACACGGTGCAGGTGGGGCAGCCGCTCGCCATCGTGGACGCCATGAAGATGGAGAACGTGCTTCGCGCCGCACGCGATGGGCGCATTGTCGCCGTTCACGCGAAAGTCGGCGACAACCTCGCCGCCGACCAGGTCATCATGGAGTTCGCCGCAGACGAGTGATGCCCGGCGGGCACCCCGCGCCCGGCGATGGAGAGGGTATCGCGGCGCTACTTGTTGGGCGCGGCAATGCGGTGGCCGAAGCCCACCATCTCCACCTCACCGTCGATCATGTGGGCCGTCCGCTCCATCTGGCGCTTGAGCCAGGGCGTCTCGCAATGGGCGTCGAAATCGGCCTCCTCGACGTAGACCTCGTAGAAGATGAAGCGGCGCGGGTCGTCGCGATCGACGCTGACCTCGAAGCTGATGCAGCCCGCCTCCTTGGTGACGGTGTTGTTGGCGTGGCGCTTCACCAGCCGGGTGAACTCGGCGACGTGCTTCTTCTTGATCCTGAGCGTGGCGGCGAGGGTAAAGGGCATGTGGGTCCTCCCTGGAGGTTCTTTCCGGCGGCGCTAATCAGGTAGCGGCGCGAACCATCTCCGCCGCGCGCTCGCCGATCATAATGCAGGTGGCGTTGAGGTTGGCGCTGACGACCGTGGGCATGATCGAGGCGTCGGCGACGAAGAGCCCCTCCAGCCCGTGCACCTTGAGGCCGTCGTCCACCACGGCCATGGGATCATGCCCCATCTTGCAGGTGCCGGCGGGGTGATAGACGCCCATGGCGTGGGCGCGGATGTAGTCGGTCCACTCGTCGTCGCTCTGCACGTCCTTGCCGGGCAGGTGCTCGCCCACGATGTAGCCCGCGATAGGCTCGGTCTCAAACACCGTGCGGAAGAAGCGGGAGCCCAGAATCAGAGTCTCGATATCGCGTTCGTCCGCAAAGAGGTTGGGCTGAATCTGGGGCTGCTTGAGCGGATCGGCAGAGGCGAGGCGCACCGTGCCCGCCGAATAGGGTCGGTGCAGGTTGGTGAGGCCTGTGATCGTTGGCTTTTCGAAGACCTCCGGCCCGTCTTCGGTCAGATCGTAGCCCGCCGGCGAGAAGAGATACTGCACGTGGCTGCGCGACTTGCTGGGGTCGCAACGTCTGTAGCCGCAGACCTGAGCGATCGGCGTCGATCCAGGCCCGGTGCCGAACAGCAGCCACTGAGCGCCGTAAACCAGCGCGCTGAGCGGCCCGGTCTGCACATTGTAAGTCTTGCGGTTGACCCAAACGGTTTGGCTGATCCCGGCATGGTCCTGCATGTTTTCGCCGACGCCAGGCAGGTCGTGGCGCACCTCGATGCCGTGCTCGCGCAGGTGCGCCGCAGGGCCTACGCCGGAGAGCATCAGGAGCTGCGGCGAGCCGAAGCTGCCTGCGCAAAGGACGACTGCCTTGGCAGCGGTTGCGCGCCTGCGCTTGCCCCGGCGCAGATACTCGACGCCGGTGGCACGGGTGCCCTCGAACGTGAGGCCCAGCGCCTGCGCATGGGTCACGATGCGCAGGTTGTCACGGCCCTTGGCCGGCCACAGATACGCGCGCGACGCACTGTGCCGCCAGCCCTTGCGCTGGCTGGCCTGCATGTAGCCCACGCCCATCTGCGGCGGCAGGTTGATGTCCTCCCGGAACGTCATGCCTGCCTTGACGCAGCTCTCGATCAAGGCGCGGGAGAGCGGATGCACCGAGCGGATGTGGGAGACCCAGAGCGGACCGCCGGTGCCCCGGTACTCGTTGGCGCCGCCCTCGTAATTCTCCAGACGGCGGAAGTAGGGAAGCACCGTCTCGAAGTCCCAGCCTCGACAGCCGAGTGACGCCCAACCGTTGTAGTCCTCCGGCGCGCCCCGAATGAACGAGGTGGCGTTGATCGAGCTGGTGCCGCCCAGCACCTTGCCGCGCGGCATGAAGTCCTCGCGCCCGTCGCGGGTGGGGTCTGGCTCCGCCATGAAGCGCCAGTCGTAACGCGGGTTGGTGATCGCGAGCAGCATGGTCGCCGCCGGCATGAGGATGGCGAGGCGGCGATCAGAACCGCCGGCTTCCAGCAGCAGCACCCGCCGCCGCCCGTCCTCCGATAGCCGCGCGGCGACGACGCTTCCGGCCGAGCCGGCGCCGACGACGATGTAGTCCGCTTGATGGTCGGCCTGCATCGCCCGGACCGCTGGTCGAGGTTCAGCGCTTGCCGGTCAGGAGCCGGGGCCCGCCGTCACTTTCTCGATGACCACGGCTTCTTTGGGCACGTCGCTCGGGAATGGGCCGCCGGGTCCGGTCTGCAGCGCGGCGATGCGGTCCACCGTCTCCATGCCGTCGACCACCCGGCCGAAGGCGGCGTAGCCCCAGCCCTGCGGGTTCTTGCCGCGATGGTTGAGGAAGTCGTTGTCGACCACATTGATGAAGAACTGCGCCGTGGCAGAGTGGGGATCGGCCGTGCGCGCCATGGCGATCGTTCCTCGGTCGTTGCCGGGCGCGTCAGGCGCCTCGTTCTCGACGGGCACGCGGGTCGGCAGCTGCTGGTAACGCCCGTCGTAGCCGCCGCCCTGGATCATGAAGCCCGCGATGATGCGGTGGAAGATCGTTCCGTCGTAGTGCCCGTCTCGCACGTAGGCGAGGAAGTTCTCGACCGTCTTGGGCGCGGAATCGGGCTCCAGCGCGACGGTGAACGAGCCGTGTGTGGTCTCAAAGGTGACGAGCGGGCTTGCGCCTTCGTCGGCTTGGGTCTCGGTCTGGTCAGTCATCATGCTCCCCGCCGCGACGGCAAGCGCGAGAAAGACCGAGAGCCGCCGCAATCTGGATTTGAACAAGGCCTTGCTCCCGAATCGTGAAGGTGCGTGCCGGCGCGGAGTCTACACACCGCGTGCGGAAAGGACAGACACGCATGGGTAGGAACGCGGGCCGTGACCATGGTGAGTCATCCGTGCTAGCGTTTTTGCAGATGGGGAGGCTTCCATCTGCCTGACGCAGACACGCTAAGGGAGGCGCATATGCGGAATTCAGACCACGATAGCAGGGCCTACGACAGCGCGATGAAGCGCATCAAGCATTTCCGCGAGCGGGAGCTGACCCGCCGCCAAGTGCTCAAGGCTTCAGCAGCGACGGCATTGGGCGCGACGCTGGCGTCGCAGTTCGTTCCGAAGGAGGTGCATGCCGACGTCGGCGGCACAATCGTTCACTTCGCGTCGTCCGGTAAACGGCTCGCGAACTCCTTGAGGGCGGTCAAGCCGCTCTTCGACAAGGTGTTCCCGAACGTCGAGCTGGAGGTCGTGTCGAAGCCGATGAGCGAGGCGCTGACCCAGATCAACACCTACATGCGGTCCAAGAGCGACGCCTTCGACGTCGTCACTCAGGACCACGCCCAGTTCGCTTCGCTCGACGCCATGGGCGCGCTCACGGACCTCGGCCCCTATCTGGAGCCGTTCCCGGAGTGGCTCGCGGACTACAAGGAGGACGTGCCGGAGGCCTACCGGCACATGTGGAACCTGCCCAAGGGGCCGGCACCGCCAGGCTACATCGCAGCGCTGGCGCCGGACGGCAACGCGATGATGACCTTCTATCGCAAGGACGTCTTCGAGGGGGCGGGCATCCCCGTGCCGGAGACCTGGGACGACGTGATCGACGCCTGCAAGGAGATCCACGACCCGGCCAACGAGCGTTACGCCTACTGCGCGGCGATGGCGCGCAACTTCTGGGCTGGCTACCAGTACTACGGCTCGCTCCGCAGCATGGGCGGCGACGTCTTTGTGGACGAGGTCAACCAGGACTGGACGGTGGCGATCAACACCGAGGAGGGCTACCAGGCGCTCAAGGTGCTGGTCGATCTCCAGAAGTACGCCCACCCGGTCTCCGCCAACGCCGGCGAGGACGAGGTCAACCTGGTGTTCGCCCAGGGCACGGCGCTCTACAGCCCGCTTACCTGGGGCACGGCGGTGCTCAACGATCCGACCTACACCGACCTGCACGAGCACTGGCACATGGACCTCTCGCCGAGAGGCACCGGGCCCAAGGGCGGGCACCGCGCGCTTACCGGCGGCTTCGGCCAGTTCATGCCGACCTGGGGCGGCAATCGGGAGACCGCGTTCGCCTGGATCAAGTTCCTCAACTCGGGCGACCGCGAGGACCTGGACGGCAGCCCCTTGATTGCCGATGCGATCGTGGGTGCCGGCGGCCAGCTCTCGCGGCGATCGACGCTCAGCCGCTGGTCCGACCGCAAGCCCTTCTTCGTCGGCCTGATGAAGGCCTATCCGGTCTGCGTCGTGAACGCGCCGGTGATCCCGGAGGCATATCCCATCATGGGCGCCATGGGCGAGGAGGTCGCCGACGCGGTCAACGAGGAGCAGAGCATCGAGGATGCGCTCGCCGCTATGGATAAGCGAATCCAGCGCATCATGGAGGACAGCGGCTACGTTTAGCCGCAGCGTGTAGGGCCAGGGGCTCCTCGGAGCCTCGGGCGTGACTGCTCTTACCGTTGAGGCCCGGCCGTCGCGTGCGGCCGGGCCGCCTCGGCCCCAACGGCCGGGCGCCGTAGCGCGCCAGCAGCGGCGCACGGCCTATCTTCTACTCGCGCCCTGCGTCATCGTCCTGCTGGCGCTCGCCATCTTTCCGCTGATCTTCTCCGGCACACTCTCTTTCAAGGTCGACCCGCTCTACAACCCGGACGTGGCGCGTTTCGTCGGCTGGCGTAACTACAACGACCTGTTCGACGACCGCCGCTTCTGGAACAGCATCGAGCTCACGGTGATATGGGCCGTCGTCGTCGTCTCGATCCAGATGGTCCTCGGTTTCTTCCTCGCCGTGCTACTCGACCGCAAGATGCGGGGCGCGGGCCTGTTGCGCACGCTCATCATCATCCCGGTGTTCATCTCGCCCATCGCCATGGGGCTTACCTGGCGCTTCATCTTCGAGCCGGTCTCCGGCCTCGCCAACTGGATCCTCAACACCGGCTTCGGCCTCGAGAAGTGGACCTGGCTCTCGCACAAGGATACGGCGCTGATGACGCTGATGTTGGTCGACTGCTGGCAGTGGACGCCCTTCATCGCGCTGATTCTGCTCGCCGGCATGCAGAGCATCTCGCCGGAGATTACGGAGGCCGCGCGGCTCGACCGGGTGCGCGGCGTCACCTTCTACACGCGCATCGTGATTCCGTTGATCCGCCCGGTGATCATGGTGGTGATCCTGATCCGGCTCGTGGATTCGATCCGCATCTTCGATCTCAACTTCATCATGACCAAGGGCGGGCCGGGGTCGTCGACGCTGATGGCCAGCGTCTATGACTACACCATATTCGAGCAGGGCCACCTCGGCCTGATGGCGGCCTATGGGTTCCTGATCCTGATCCTGATCAACATCGTCGTGCTTGCCTTCCTCAACACGCTCTACCGAACGGAGAAGGCGGCGCGCGCCGCCGATGCGCCATGACGTCGGTATACACGCGCGCGATTAATATCCTCGCGGTGCTCGTCGTCGTCGTCTGGCTGATTCCGGTGCTGTGGGTGGCGCTCACCTCGGTGAAGCCCACCAACGTCATCAATGCCCCGGAGCCTACCTTCTATTCGTTCGAGCCGACCGGCGAGCACTACGTCGAAATCTTCGATCGCTTCCTCTTCGACCGGGCAATCGTGAACAGCCTGGTTACGGTCGGCGTCTCGACGCTGATCGTGATGATTCTCGCGCTGCCCGCGGCTTACGCGGTTGCGCGCATGGGCCTCATGGGGGGCGATACCTGGGCCCTTGTCATACTCTCATTGCGATTCATGCCAGGCGTGGTCGTCGTGCTGCCCTACTTCAAGATGGCCAACTGGTTCGGTTTGATCGACACGCAAATCGTGCTGATCGTCGTCTATGTCGCTTTCGGGCTGCCGTTCGCGGTCTGGATTCTGCGCGGATTCCTGCTCGATTTGCCGAAGGAGGTGGAGGAGGCCGCGCGGCTGGATGGGTTGAGCTGGCTGCAGATCATCTTCCGATTAGTTCTGCCGATGGCCGCGCCCGGTATAGCGGTCACGGCCATCTTCACCTTCGTCTTCAGTTGGAACGAATATCTCTATGCGTTGTTCCTCACCTACGACAAGGCGACCACGATGCCGGTCGCGCTGCAAAAGACCATCGACCTCTACAACGTATTGTGGGGTTCGCTCAGCGCCGGCGCGGTGATACAGCTATTGCCGATGATCGCCGTCGTGTTCCTCCTCCAGCGACATATCGCGCGCGGCCTTGCGCTCGGCGCGGTGAAATAGGGCCGCCATGAACGTCACGCTCAGGGGATTGGTAAAGCGCTTTCGCGACGGCACCGAGGCCGTCAAGGGGATCGACCTCGACATTGCCAAGGGCGAGTTCCTGACCCTGCTCGGGCCCTCCGGCTGCGGCAAGACCACGACGCTCCGACTGATCGCGGGGCTGGAGGAGCCGACCGAGGGCTCCATCATGATCGGGGAGCGCGACGTCACCAACGTCAATCCGGGTGATCGCGACGTGGCGATGGTCTTCCAGACCTACGCGCTCTATCCGCACATGACCGCACTGCAGAACATGACGCTTGGCCTCACGGTCGCCGGCATGTCCAAGGCCGAGGCGGTTCAGAAGGCGCGCGAGACGGCGCAACTGCTCAACATCGAGACGCTGCTCGAACGCAAGCCGGCCAAGCTCTCCGGCGGCGAGCGCCAGCGTGTCGCCCTCGGCCGCGCCATGGTGCGGAGCCCCGCCTGCTACCTGATGGACGAGCCGCTCTCCAACCTCGACCTCAAGCTGCGGGAGCACATGCGGACCGAGCTCAAGCGCCTCCATCAGGCCTATAAGGTGACCACGATCTACGTGACCCACGACCAAGCCGAGGCACTGATCCTCTCGGACCGCGTGGCGGTGCTCAACAAGGGCGAGGTCCAGCAGGTGGCGGATCCGGTCACGATCTACGAGCGCCCGGCCAACATGTTCGTCGCCGACTTCATCGGCAGCCCCGGCATCAACTTCCTGCAGGGCGAGCTCGGTGAGGGCAGGGTCACGGTCGCCGGTCGTTTGCTCGAAGGCGCAAGCGCCGAGGGCGGCGGGTCAATTGTCCTCGGCATTCGGCCCGAGGACGTAATCCTGCATCCGCCGGGCGAGGGCATCATCGACGGGACCATCGAGTTCACCGAATCTTACGGCGGTGTCATCATCGCGTTCATCACGCTCGACGGTGCCGATGGCCTGCTGGTCAACCGCGAATACGTGGCGGCGAGCATGGACGTACACGAACCGGTCTCGATCGGCGCTCGGGTGGGTCTCGCTCTCCGCGCGAACCGCATCACGCTCTTCGACGCCGAATCCGGACTCTCTCTGAACGCGGCGGGATAAGCGTTCGCCCGGCGACGGGCCCGGATATTCCAGCTCCCACGAAGGTGTGATGGCGCGGCGCGAGCGACGACGAGCCAAGGGGCAGGCCGCCGGCGACCCTGTCGACGATATGCTTCGCGCCGCGCTCGCCCATCATCGGGCGGGCCGCGCGGAGGCCGCGGCGGCACTCTACCAGCGGGTGCTGCGCCAGAGTCCCGGCCATGCAGACGCGCTGCATCTCTTCGGCGTGCTCCATGCCCAGGCGGGCCGGCTCGAGGAGGCGCTGCCGCTACTGACCAAGGCCGCGCGCCGGGCGCCGCGCAACGCCGGCTTCCTGAACGATCTCGCCAACGTCTTCAACGGACTGGGCCGCTTCGACGAGGCTGAGGCTCACTACCGGCGCGCCGCCGCCTTCGATAAGAGCAATGCCGACATCCGCTACAACTTCGGTCACGCGCTGCGCGCTGCGGGCCGCCCAGCCGACGCGGTCGAATGGTTCGAGAAGGCGCTCGCGATCCGCCCCGATCACGGATCGGCGCAGTCGGAGCTCGGCCTCGCATTGCTGGATACTGGCCGGGCCGAGGACGCGGTGGCGGCGCTGCGGCAGGCGGTTGTGCTCAACGAGGATGCGGCGAGCGCGCATTCCGACCTCGGTAACGCATTGCAAGAGCTTGGCGCGCTGGAGGAGGCCGAGACCAGCCTCCGCCGTGCCATCGACCTGGACCCGCAGCTTGCAGCGGCGCACGCCAACCTCGGCAACGTGCTGCAGGACCTGCACCGCGTGGGGGAGGCGGAAGCCGCCTATCGCGAAGCCATCGCCCTCGACGCCGAATACGCGGCGCCGCATGCCAATCTCGGCAATGCCCTCAAGCGCCTGGATCGTGAAGACGAGGCGGTCGGGAGCCTGGAGCGCGCGCTTGAGCTGAAGCCTGAGAACACGACCTACCGTGCCAATCTCGGCATGGTCCACGTGGCCCGTGGCGATGCCGCAGCAGCGCTCGCTTGCTTCGGCCACGCGGCCGAGCGCCGCCACGGCCCGATGCTCTCGCCCGACATGCTTGCCCGCCAGGGGGAGGAGCTGGCGGCGGTTCCGGTCGCTCCGTTCAAGCTCCAGCACGACGCCGAGCAGATCCGCCGGCTCTGCAGCGACGGCCGCATCGATCCGTCGTTCGACCAGGTCGCCGAGACCTACGAGCAGGTGCTCGCCGCATTGCCTCCCGATGCGCCGCCGGACGAACCGATCGCCCTCGACAACCGGGAGTGGCGGCGCATCGCGCTGACCTACAACCGCCCTCTCAGCATCCCCGAGGCCCCGGCTGCGGCCGAAGGTGCCCTCAACCCGGACCTGAATTCGGGCGAAATCGAGCGCGCCTATCGTGAGAGCGCGCCCAATCTCGTGGTCGTCGACGATTTTCTGACGACAGATGCCCTGGAGCGGCTGTGGCGCTTCTGCCTCGATGCCACGGTCTGGTACCAGGTGAAGCGCGGCTACCTCGGCGCCTACCTGGTGGACGGCTTCGGCACGGCGCTCGCGCTTCAGATCGCCGACGAGTTGCGCGCGAGCCTCCCCGGCATCTTCGGAGCCCATCGACTGGAGCAGCTTTGGGCCTACAAGTACGATTCCAGGTTGCAAGGGATCGCCACCCACGCTGACTTCGCGGCGATCAACGTCAACTTCTGGGTGACCCCCGATGAAGCCAACCGCGATCCAGGCTCCGGCGGGCTGGTGGTCCACAAGGCCCACGCGCCGTCGGACTGGGCCTTCCGCACCTACAATGCCGACAGCTCCCGCATGGCGCAGTTTCTCGAAGAGGCCGGCGACGAGCCGGTGACCGTACCCTACCGGCGGAACCGCGTGGTGATCTTCGACTCCGATCTCTTTCACCGCACCGACGACCTCGACTTCCACCCCGGCTACGAGAACCGGCGCATCAACGTGACGATGCTCTTCGGCAACCGCGGCGAGCGGTAGAATTTGGCCCCGCGCGAACCAATATGAAGCCCGGAGAGGACGCATGAGCGACGGTCACCGGGCGATCGAGGCCTGGCTCAAGGAGCGCAACATCGTCGAGGTCGAGTGCATCGTGCCCGACCTCGCCGGCGTTCCGCGCGGCAAGATTCTGCCCACGGACAAGTTCATCGAGGGACTCGCCGGCGGCCAGCACCGGCTGCCCAAGAACGTGCTCGTCCATACGCTCACCGGCGACTTTCCGCCGCCGGGCGCCGTCTCCATCGATGTGAGCGACGGCGACTTCGTGCTGGAGCCGGACCCCACGACGCTCACCCTGGTTCCCTGGTACGACGAGCCCACCGCACAGGTGATTGCCGACTGCGTGCTGCGCAACGGCGGGCATTCACCCTTTTACTCCCGCCGCGTGCTCGTGAGCCTGCTGGAGCGCTTCGCCGAGCGCGGCTGGCACCCGGTCATCGCGCCGGAGATCGAGTTCTACCTGGTGGAGAAGAACACCGACCCGGACCAGCCGTTGAAGCCGCCCATCGGCGCCTCCGGCCGGCGCGAGGCAGGTCGGCAGGAATTCGGCATCGACGCGGTCAACGAGTTCGACCCCTTCTTCGTGGACCTCTACGACTATTGCGAGGCCCAGGAGCTCGACATCGACACGCTCAACCACGAGAGCGGGGCCGGGCAGGTGGAGATCAACTTCCGCCACGGCGATGCGCTGCGGCTTGCCGACCAGGTGTTCGTCTTCAAGCGCACGGTGCGCCAGACCGCCCAGCGCCACGGCTTCTACGCGACCTTCATGGCGAAGCCGATGCAGAGCGAGCCCGGTAGCGCCATGCACGTGCACCAGTCGGTCTACGAGGGTGCAGAACGACGGCCGCTTTTCTCGAACGAAGCGGGCGCCGAGTCGGCAGCCTTCCGCCACTATCTCGGCGGCCTGCAGCGCTTCCTGCCGGTCTTCACGCCGCTCATGGCGCCCAACGTCAACTCATATCGCCGGCTCCGCTTCGGTGCGAGCAAGCCGTTCAACGTCGGCTGGGGCTACGACAACCGCATTGCGGGGCTGCGCGTGCCGGATGCGCCGCCGGCGAACCGCCGGGTCGAGAATCGCCTGCCGGGCTCCGACACCAACCCCTACCTCGCCATCGCGGCGACGCTGGCCGCCGGCTATCTCGGCATGACGCAGGCACTCGAACCCTCGCCGCCGGTGGAGGGTGAAGAGACGGGCGCGTTCGAAACCCTGCCGCTCGACCTCAGGACCGCGCTCGTGCAGTTCGAGTCCTCGGATGAGGCGAGCGCCATGTTCGGCGAGCGCTTCGTCAAGGGCTTCACCGAAGTGGTACGCGCCGAATACGATGCCTACCTGCGCGTCGTCAGCTCTTGGGAGCGCAAGTTCCTCCTGCTCGCCGTCTGATGAGCCGCGACCACGCCCGGCGCTACGCCCAGCACGACGGCGCGGAGCCCACCTGGTACGAAGCGAGCGCGCGGACGAGCCCCACCTGGCCTGCGCTCGATGGCGATATGCGCGTCGACGTCTGCGTTATCGGCGGCGGCTATACCGGGCTCTCCTGCGCGCTCCACCTCGCCGAGCGCGGCTACCGCACCCTCCTGCTCGAAGCGCGGCGCATCGGCAATGGCGCCTCCGGCCGCAACGGCGGGCAGCTCGGCAGCGGGCACCGGCGCGATCAGTCCATCCTGGAGCGGGAGCTGGGCGACGAACGAGCGCGCCTTCTCTGGTCGATGGCCGAAGAGGCGAAGGCGCTGGTGCGGGATCGCGTCGCCCGGCACGGGATCGAATGCGACCTCAAGCCAGGCATCGCCATCGCGGCGCACCGGCCTCGCCACTTCCGCGCGCTCGTCCGTGAGGCGGACCATCTCCGCTCCCGCTACGGCTACGACCAGATCGACGCGCTCGACCGCGCTGCGCTGCGTAGCGAGGTCGCGTCGGAGGATTTTCACGGCGGCCTCATGGATCGCGGCGCGGGCCACCTGCACCCGCTCGACTATGCGCGCGGCCTCGCTCGGGCGGCGGCGGAGGCGGGCGTCGATATCCGCGAGAGCACGCCCGTCACCGAGCTTGAACCCGGCTCGCCCTGCACGGTCCGCGCCGGGCCGCACACGGTCACGGCGGATGCGGTCGTGCTCGCCTGCAACGGCTATCTGGATGCGCTGGACCCCGGCTTCGGCAAGCGCGCCGTGCCGATCAACAACTTCATCCTGGCCACCGAACCCCTCGGCAACGAACGTGCAAAGACTCTGATCCCCCGTGACGTCGCCGTCGTGGATACCCGCTTCGTGGTGAACTACTTTCGGCTCTCACGCGACGGGCGGCTGCTCTTCGGCGGTGGCGAGACCACGAGCAATCGCCTTCTTGCCGACCCCGGCCCGCTCGTGCGCCGCTGCATGTTGCGCATATTTCCCCAGCTCGCCGATGTGCGCATCGACCATGCCTGGGGCGGGACGCTCGCCATCACACGCACCCGGATGCCAAGCATCGGCCGGCTCGAAGGCGGGCTCTACTATGGCCAGGGCTACTCCGGCCACGGTGTGGCTCTCGCGACGCTCGGCGGCGCGCTCATCGCCGAGGCCATCGCCGGCACCCTGGAGCGCTTCGACGTCTTCGCGAAGTTACCGCAACCGCCCTTCCCCGGTGGCCGGTTCCTGCGTTGGCCCACGCTCGCGCTCGCGCTTACCTACGGCGCGCTCCGTGACCGGCTGTAGAGGCCGAATCCGCGGGCACTATGGCTCTGCCGCTCGCGCCTCCCGCTCGCGGATGACCATGGCGCGTTTGTTGATGAGGCTCGCGGCGATGACACCGATCGAGACGATCCCCACCAGCACCGTGGAGACCGCGTTGATCTCCGGCGTCACGCCTAAGCGCACCTGGGAATAAATCTTCATCGGCAGCGTCGTCGAGCCGGGACCGCTGGTGGAGGACGCAATCACCAGATCGTCGAGAGAGAGCGTGAACGCCAGCAGCCAACCGGCCACCAGCGCCGGGCTGATGATCGGCAGCGTGACTGCGAAGAAGGTCTTGACCGGCGGCGCGCCCAGATCCATCGCCGCTTCCTCCAACGAACGGTCCATGGTGAGCAGCCGCGACTGCACCACCACCGCCACGTAGGCCATGGAGAAGGTGATGTGGGCTACCGTCACGGTCCAGTAGCCGCGCGCCCAGGAGAGCGCGACGAAGAGCAGTAGCATGGAAAGGCCGGTGATGACTTCGGGCATGACCAGCGGCGCGTAGACCATGCCAGAGAAGACCGTGCGGCCGGGGAAGCGCCCGAGCCGGGCCAGCGCGAGCCCCGCCAGGGTGCCGAGCACCAGCGCCACGGTGGACGAGACGAAGGCGACCTTCAGCGTCATCCAGGCGGCGTCGAGCAGCAACTTGTTCTCCACCATCGCGACGTACCACTTGGTGGAGAACCCGGCCCAGACGGTCACGAGCTTGGATTCGTTGAAGGAGTAGATGATGAGCAGAAGGATCGGGATGTAGAGGAAGGCGAAGCCCAACGTGAGCGCCGCCAGATTGACCCCACTCAGTCCGCGCCGCATCAGGCCCCCGCCTCCCGTTCCCGCTGGGCCTGCTGGTGGCGCTGGAACAGCACGATGGGCACGATCAGCACCAGCAGCAGGATCACGGCGACAGCAGACGCCACCGGCCAGTCGCGGTTGCTGAAGAACTCGGTCCAGAGAATGCGCCCGATCATCAGCGTGCCGGAGCCGCCGAGCAGGTCGGGGATCACGAACTCGCCGACCGCCGGGATGAACACCAGGAAGCACCCTGCGACGATACCGGGCCGCGCCAGCGGCACGGTGATCTTCCAGAACGCACCGGCCGGGCGGCAGCCGAGATCGGCTGCAGCCTCCAGCAACGAGCGATCCATCCGCACCAGGTTGGCGTAGAGCGGCAGGACCATGAACGGCAGGTACGAGTAGACGATGCCGATGTAGACCGCGATGTCGGTGTTGAGGATGACCAGCGGCTTGTCGATCACCCCGATCCAGCGCAGTACCCCGTTCAGCATCCCCTCGTTCTTCAGAATGCCGATCCAGGCGTAGACCCGGATCAGGAACGAGGTCCAGAAGGGCAGGATCACCAGCATCACCAGGCTCGCCTGCCAGGCGCGGGGTGCGCGCGCCATGGCGTAGGCGATGGGGAAGCCCACCAGCAGCGCGATCGCGGTCGAGATCGCCGCAATCTTGAGGCTGTTGGCGTAGGCGCGGATATAGAGGCTGTCCTCGATCAGGAGCCGGTAGTTGTCGCCAACTGCGAAAAGCTCGAAAGAGCCGTCATCGGGCCAGGCGAAGAGCGGCGTATAGGGCGGGATCGCGAGCTGGACCTCGGCCACGCTGATCTTGAGCACGATGGCGAAGGGCACGAGGAAGAAGAAGAGTAGCCACAGATAGGGGCTCGCGATCACCGAGCCGCGCCCGAGCAGCCCCCGCGCGCGCGTCCGCTCCCGGCGTTCGCGCCCGGCTCTCACGCTCATGAGCGGAGCAGGATGCTCGCCTCGACCGGCCAGGAGAGATGAACCCGCGCGCCCCGGTCGATGGCAGCGCCGCCGTAGCTGAGGCGGTTGGTCTGGGTCGAGACCACCGTCTTGCCGCTGTCGAGCCGCACCCGGTAGGTGGAGACGCTGCCGAGATAGGCGATCTCGGTCACCTCGCCGGCCATGGCGTTGGCGGTGCCGGGCGGCGGTGCTTGGGGGGCGATCTCGATCTTCTCGGGCCGCACCGCGAGCATCACGGTATCGCCGGCGGCGGGACCGTCGACGCGGGCGGGCGCCGCTAGGCCATCCGGTGCGTCCGGGAGTTCGACCGCGAGATCGTTGCCGTTCACGGCGCGGGCGCGACCCTCAAAAATGTTCACATCGCCGATGAACTCGGCCACGTAGCGCGAGCGGGGCGCCTCGTAGATGGCAGACGGCGTGTCCACCTGAGCAATGTGGCCCTCCTCCATCACCGCGATGCGGTCGGCGACGGTCATCGCCTCGTCCTGATCGTGGGTGACGATCACGAAGGTGATGCCAACCCGCTGCTGAATGGCCATCAGTTCGAACTGGGTCTGCTCGCGGAGCTTCTTGTCGAGCGCGGCGAGCGGCTCGTCGAGCAGCAGCAGCCTGGGCCGCTTGACCAGGCTGCGGGCCAGCGCCACCCGCTGGCGCTGGCCGCCGGAGAGTTGGTGCGGCTTGCGCCGGGCGAGGGGCGAAAGCTCCACCAGCGCCAGCGCGTCGGCCACCCGTGTCGCGATCTCGGCCCTCGGCACCCGGTCCTGGCGCAGGCCGAAGGCGACGTTGCCGGCGACGCTCATGTGGGGAAAGAGCGCATAGGACTGGAACATCATGTTGACCGGCCGCCGGTAGGGCGGCAGCGCCGCGAGGTCCTCGCCCTCCAGCAGCAGCGCGCCCGCGCTCGGGGTCTCGAAGCCCGCAAGCATGCGGAGCAGCGTGGTCTTGCCGCAGCCCGAGGGGCCCAGCAGGGCGAAGAACTCGCCCTGCTCGATGTCGAGCGAGACGTCGTCGACGGCGGTGACGGAACCGAAGCTCTTGCTGACACCCTCGATGCGAAGGAAGCCGCCGCCGTTGCCGGGGGCAGGCGGCGGCTTGCCCCCGGCGTCGTGCGGCCTCTCGTTCACGAGCGCCGCGCCCGCGCGCGCCCGTGCGGTGTGTGCGTCGCGCCTATTCCGCGCCCTTGATGCGGGTCCACATCCGCGTGATGAAGCGCTGCACCTTGGGCGGATAGGGGTTCGTCACGTAGAGCCCCTTCCGCGCCTCCTCGGTCGGGTAGATGCCGGGATCCTCGGTGATCTCCGCATCCAGCAGCGGCGTCGAGGCGGCGTTGCCGTTGGCGTAATAGACGTAGTTGGAGGCCTTGGCGATCACTTCGGGCCGCAGGATGTAGTCGAGGAACGTGTGCGCGTTGCCGGGATGCGGCGCGTCCGCCGGGATCGCCATCATGTCGAACCACGACAGCGCGCCCTCGTCCGGGATCACATAGGCGATCTCGACGTTGTTATCGGCCTCCCAGGCCCGGTCGCGGGCTTGCAGCATGTCGCCGGACCAGCCCATGGTGAGGCAGATGTCGCCGTTGGCGAGATCGTTGATCTGGGCCGAGTTGTGGAAGCGCCGGATGTGTGGCCGGATCGCCAGCATCACCGGCTCGACCTTGGCGATCACGTCGGTGTCGTGGCTGTTGGGATCCTCGCCGATGTAGTTGAGCACGGCCGGCACCACCTCGTCCGGCTCGTCCATCATGTAGACGCCGCAATCGGCGAATTTCGAGACCACGTCGGGGTCGAAGAGCATGCCCCAGGAGCCGGTGGGCGCCTCCGCGTCGCGCTCGGCGATCTTGTCGATGTTGTAGCCAAAGCCCGTGGTGCCCCACATGTAATTGATGGCGTATTGGTTGCCCGGGTCCCACTGGCTCACGACCGACATGATGGTCTCGTCCAGGTTGCCGATGTTGGCGAGCTGGCCCTTGTCGAGCGGCTGGAAGATGCCCGCCTGAATCTGGCGCGCGAGGAAGGTCCCGCTCGGCACCACCACGTCATAGCCGGTGCTGCCGGTGAGCAGCTTGGTCTCGAGGATGTTATTGGAATCGAAGACATCGTAGACGACCTTGATCCCGGTCTCGGCCTCGAACTCGGTCAGGATCTCCTCGTCGATGTAGTCAGACCAGTTGTAGACGTTGACGACCGCCTCCTCCTCGGCGAAGGCGGTGGTCGCAGCCAAGAGCGCCGCAGCGGCGACGCCGGCAGTCAGCGGCAGCTTGATCATGGGATTCGTCCTCTCTTGCCCGGCCTCGTATGGCGGGCCGTGGTGGCGGTCGGTCGATTCAGGACCTTCGCGCCGCCCCTGTCAACGCGCCACCAGTCCTTATCGCTTAAACGTGACGCTGGCCTCCCCCAGGCCCTCGATCTCGACGTGGACCGCATCGCCGGGCTCGACCCACTTGGTCTCCACCACGCTGCCGGTCAGCACCACGTCGCCTGCCTGAAGCGGCCGCCCGCTCGCGGCGGCGTGGTTCGCGAGCCAGGTCAGCGCCTCGAAGGGGTGGCCCATCACATCCGCCCCGGTGCCGGCGCCCACTTGCGCGCCGTTGATCGCCATCGCCCCCCCGGCCGCCGCAAGGTCGACCCCGCGCCATGCAGTCACCGGTGGGCCGAGCACGGCGCCGGCGCTGAAGAAGTCGTCGGCGATCAGGGTCGGCGTATCGAGGGCCCGAAAATCGTCGTAGCGGTCGTCCACGATCTCGATGGCGGCCATGCAGGCTTCCACCGCGTCCGCGATGGCGGCGCGGTCGAAGGGCGCTGCGCCAGCCGGCAACGATTGTCCGAGCCGCACCGCGATCTCGCACTCCACGCCCGGCCGCCAGTGGTCGGCATAAGGCACCGTCGCGGGTGCGCCCAAAGTCCGGCGCTCGTAGAGCGCGCCGGCGCAGGGATGCGCGATCTCCAGATAGCGCTGCATCACCGGCGTGGTGCAGCCGATCTTGCGGCCGCAGACGGCGCCGTGGGTCTCCGCGAGCCGTTCGCCGAGCGCAACCTGGACCGCATACGCCTCGTCGAGGGAGGCCGGCCGGCAGTCCTCGGGCAGCACGGCGATGCGCTGCCGACGATGCCGCGCAGCGACGTAGAGCGCGACCGCCTGGTCGATGGCAAGCGGCGTCATGCGGGTGTCATGCAGCGTCGACCCTTCGGTTCAGTGCCTCGACCGCCGGCTGCACCTCCTCGATCAAGCGGCGCGTCTGGTCGAGAATGTCGTCGTCATCGTTGCCGATCGGCCACAGCACGAACTTCGACACGCCAGCCGCGACGAAGTCCTCGATCCGCAGCATGATGTCGCCAGCGTCGCCGGCGACGATGCCGCCCTTCGGATCGCGCTGGAAGCGCACCGCGTAGACCTCGGCCATCCGTTGCATCAGGGGCTCGTCCCAGCTGCCGAAGCGGACGTGGAAGCTCGCGCCGTAGTGGTCGGCGTCGATGCGCCGCCCGGTCTGCTTGAGCGCCGCCTTGATCCCGGCGATGGCGGGCGCCACCTGCGCCGGCGTCTCCAGCCCGGCCAGCCAGCCGGTGCCGATGCGCGCCGTGCGCCGGATCGCAGGCTTGCTGGAGCCGCCGAGCCAGAGCGGCAGGTTCTTCTGTACCGGCTTGGGCTCGATACGCGCGCCCGCGTAGCGGTAGAACTCGCCGTCGAAATCGACCGAGTCCTCGGTCCAGAGCCGGGCGATGAGGTCCAGCCCCTCGTCGGTGCGCCGGCCGCGCCCCTTGGTGTCCGTTCCCGTCGCTGCCCAGTCGCGCGCGCGAATCGCGCCGATGCCAAAGGCCGGGAGAAGCCGCCCCTCGCTCAGCACGTCGATGGTGGCGCACTGCTTGGCAAGCAGCAGCGGGTCGCGCAGCCCGACCGAGGCGACGTTCATGCCGAACTTGATGCGCTCAGTGCGGCCCGCGAGCGCCGCCATCACGCTCATCACCTCGAGGAAAGGCTCCTCCGAAACCAGGCGGTCGGTTTGCCAGAGCGAATCGACCCCGCCCTCCTCGCAGAGGTCGACCCAGCGCCAGAACGCGCGCGCGCCCGAGAATGGGAACGCGTTGAGCCCGAGGCCGAAGGCGATTGACAGCGTTGCCTCCCTTCGCAGATGACCGTGCGCACCGCCACGTGCGGCGGAGCCGAGCCATTTCTACGCGGTGCTTCGGGCAGGGTCCAGGCAGGGTGCGACCGCCTCCCGCGCGGGTCCGGGGGTGCCCAGGCTGCGATAGAGGTGAGAAAGCGGGATTCGCCTGGATAAAGTGGGATTCACCGGGACAAGCTGGGATTCGCTGGGACAAAGTGAGATTCGCTGGGATGAAGTGGGACTCGCCGGGATGAAGTGGGATTCGCCGGGACAAGGCGGGATTGGCGGGATTCGCCGGGACGAAGCGGGATTCGCTGGGACAATGCGGGATTCCGCCGCGCACGCAGCAGACCCCTGAGCGATGAACATGGTGTCATCCGGTCTGCCGCGCCCGGTCCGCGTTCGCCTGTCATGGCGCAACCTTGGACCACGTACTTCCCGCCGTACACCGCACCATGGTGCCTCGAATCCACAGGTTGAAGAGGTAGGCGAGCGAGCCGCGACGCAGGCCGTGACATCCGAGAGAAATCCGGGCTAGTGTGCGCGCCGCGCGCGGTGGGGAGTCCGCTGCAGCGCAACAATCGGCTCGTCTCGTTGCCCTGTAGGGATGCCCATGAAGGTTCTGGTCGCGGTCAAGCGCACGATCGACCCCAACGTGAAGGTGCGGGTGAAGTCCGACCAGACCGGGGTCGAGACCGCGAACGTGAAGATGGCGATGAACCCGTTCTGCGAGATCGCCGTCGAGGAAGCCGTGCGCATGAAGGAAGCCGGCAGCGCCGACGAGGTTGTCGCTGTCTCCGCCGGCCCCGACAAGGCGCAGGAGACCCTGCGCACGGCGCTCGCCATGGGTGCCGACCGCGCCGTCCACATCGTGACCGAGGCAGATCTGCAGCCGCTTGCGGTCGCGCGCCTGATGAAGGTGATCGCGGATGAGGAGCAGCCCGGCCTCGTCATCATGGGCAAGCAGGCCATCGACGACGACAGCAACCAGACCGGCCAGATGCTGGCGGCGCTGCTCGGCTGGCCGCAGGCGACCTTCGCCTCCGAAATCGTGTTCAAGGACGGCACCGCAGACGTGACCCGCGAGATCGACGGCGGGCTCGAGACCCTCAACGTCAATCTGCCGGCGGTGGTCACCACCGATCTCAGGCTCAACGAGCCGCGTTACGCCTCGCTCCCCAACATCATGAAGGCCAAGAAGAAACCTATCGACCGGCGCGAAGCGGACGCACTGGGCGTGGACATCAGCCCCAGGCTCGCGATCCATAAGGTGGAGGAGCCGCCCAAGCGCGAGGCGGGGATCAAGGTGTCGGACGTTACGGAGCTCGTCGCGAAGCTGCGGGACGACGCCAAAGTGATCGGGTGAGGGCACACGCATGAGCATTCTGGTCCTTGCCGAGCACGACAACGCCGAGTTGAAGCGGCCGAGCCTCAACGCGGTCACGGCGGCGCAGGCGCTGGGCGGCGAGGTCCACGTCCTGGTTGCGGGCTCCGGCGCCGGTCCGGTGGCCGAGGCCGCAGCGCAGGCCGCCGGCGTCGACAAGGTCCTGCATGCAGACGATGCGGCCTACGAGCACGGCATCGCCGAGAACCTGGCACCGCTGCTGGTCGGCCTTGCCGAGGGCTACAGCCACCTGGTCGCCTCGGCCACCACCTTCGGCAAGAACGTCATGCCGCGGGTCGCGGCCCTGCTCGACGTGGCCCAGGTCTCCGACATTACCGAAATCGTCTCGGAGAGCGTGTTCGTGCGCCCGACCTACGCGGGCAACGCGCTCGCCACGGTGGAGAGCGGCGACGCAACGAAGGTCGTGACCGTGCGCACTACGGCGTTCGACGCGGCACCCACCGAAGGCGGCAGCGCCGCAGTCGAGGCGATCTCGGGTGCCGGTGACCAGGGGCTGGTCCGCTTCGTCCGCCACGAGCTGAGCAAGTCCGACCGGCCGGAGCTCACCAGCGCCGGCATCGTGATCTCGGGCGGGCGCGGCATGCAGAGCGGCGAGAACTTCCCCCTCATCGAGGCGGTGGCGGACCGGTTGGGCGCCGCCGTCGGCGCCTCGCGGGCCGCCGTGGACGCCGGCTACGTGCCCAACGACTTCCAGGTGGGCCAGACCGGCAAGGTGGTGGCACCCGACCTCTACATCGCGGTCGGCATCTCCGGCGCGATCCAGCACCTCGCCGGGATGAAGGACAGCCGGGTGATCTGCGCCATCAACAAGGACGAGGAAGCACCGATCTTCCAGATCGCCGACTTCGGTCTCGTGGCCGACCTGTTCAAAGTCCTTCCGGAGCTCGCCGAAGAGCTTGACCGGCAGGGCATCTCCAAGGGCTAATCCGCAGCCATGGTGCAATCGATCGGGATCGTCGGAGCTGGCCGCATGGGTAGCGGCATCGCCCATGTGGCTGCGCTCGCGGGCTTCGACGTGACGCTGACCGATCTCGGGCAGGATCAGCTCGACACGGCGCTGGAGACGATCCGCACCAATCTCGGCCGCCAGGCGCGCAAGGGCTTGATCGCCGAAGACCAGCAGGCGGCGGCGCTGGAGCGGATCGCAACGGGGGTCGGCCTCGATGCCATCAAGGGTGTCGACATGGTGATCGAAGCGGTGATCGAGGACGAAGCGGCCAAGAAGGAGGTCTTCGCCTCACTGCGCGGCGCGCTGCCGGAGCACACCATCATCTGCACAAACAGCTCGTCGCTGCCCGTCACTCGTCTTGCGGCGAGCACCGACCGGCCCGGCAAGTTCATGGGCATGCATTTCATGAACCCGGTGCCGATGATGGAGCTGGTGGAGCTGGTGCGCGGCATCGCGACCGAGGAGGAGACCTACGAGACCGCCCGCAAGGTGACCGAGCGCATGGGCAAGATCCCGGCCATGGCCGAGGATTTTCCTGCCTTCATCGTGAACCGCATCCTCATGCCGATGGTCAACGAGGCGATCTATGCTCTCTACGAGGGCGTCGGCACCGTAAAGGCCATCGACACGGCGATGAAGCTCGGCGCCCATCACCGCATGGGGCCACTGGAGCTCGCCGATTTCATCGGTCTAGACACCTGCCACTCGATCATGCAGACGCTCTACGAGGGCCTGGCCGATAGCAAATACCGGCCCTGCCCGCTGCTCGCCAAGTACGTCGAAGCCGGCTGGCTCGGCCGCAAGACCGGCAAGGGTTTCTACGACTACTCCACGGGCACGCCGATCCCGACGCGCTAGCGGCCCTGCCGCGGGTCAACCTCGGTGGTAGGGGTGGCCTGAGAGGATGCTCGCCGCGCGCCAGAGCTGCTCCGCCAGCATTGCGCGCACCAAGAGGTGCGGCCAGGTCATCGGCCCCAGCGAGAGAACCATGTCGGCCCGCGCTAGAACGGGGGCGCCATGCCCGTCCGGCCCGCCGATCAGGAACGCCATCACGGTCCTTCCGTCGTCGCGGACTGAAGCAAGCTTCGCCGCGAATCCTTCGCTGGTGAGCGCCTTCCCGGTTCCGTCGAGAGCGACGACATAGGCATCCGCCGGGAGACCCTTCAGCAGCGCCGCAGCTTCGCGTTCGCACCCCGCCTTGCCACCGCCGCTGACCCGGACCTCGCGCAGCTCGAGCGGCCACGGCAGGCGCTTGCGGTAGTCCTCGAAGAGTTGCTGGGCCGGATCGTCCCGGCCGCGACCCACCGCTGCCACCACAAGGCGCATCGGCTGGGGTAAGTCCTCTCGACCCGTCAGGCGGCGCCCTGCTGTGCGCCGCTAGTCCTCGTCGGCTGCGCCGATGGCCTCGACGGACCACATCTTCTCGAGGTTGTAGAGGGCGCGGATTTCCGGCCGGAAGACGTGCACGATGATGTCGCCGGCATCGATCAGCACCCAGTCCGAGTTTTCGCGGCCCTCCGCCGCGCGTGCTGGCGTGCCATTGTCCTTGAGCTGCTTCAGGAGCCGTTCCGCCACCGCATTGACATGGCGCTTCGACCGCCCGCTGGCGATAACCATGAGGTCGGCGATCGTGGTCTTGCCGTCGAGGTCGATGGTGACGATGTCCTCCGCCTTGGCGTCTACAAGAGCGTCGGCGACGGACCGTTGAAGCGCCTCAGCGCCGGCTCTGCTCGATTCCCGGCGACTGGGCCTAACAGGTTGATTCGGTGCTTCTATGGTGTTCCTCCAGCCTCCCCTTAAGGGCCACGCACATCGCTTCCGGCGCGCAACGCTGTCGCCGACGCGGGATGCAGCGGACCATGAATAATCATCCAGGCGGGCGGCTTGCTGCGCGCGAGCCCTGGCGCTCGGCGTTCCGCCAATCTTTGGCGTGCGAAGCGTTTCGCAGGCTTAACCACACTGGCATAGCGAGAGTAAGGCCAGCGGTCGATCACCGCAACGGGTATCGCCCTGAAGAGCGCGGGCCAGCGCCGCCACGCCGCGAGCGTCGGCAGGTTGTCTGCGCCGATGATCCAGACCAACCGGTGCCGCGGAAAGCGCCGCTTGAGCCGGGCGACCGTGTCGACCGAATAGCAACTGCCGAGGCGGCGCTCGATATCGCTCACGCGGAGCCTGTGGTCTCCCGCCGCGGCCCTCGCGGCGGCGAGGCGCTCGTCGAACGCCGCCATCCCGGCCCGGGGCTTGAGCGGATTCTGAGGCGAGACCAGCCACCAGACCTCGTGCAGGCCCAAGCGCTGCAGCGCCAGCAGGCTGATGTGGCGGTGCCCCTCGTGGGCCGGGTTGAAGGAGCCGCCGAGCAGGCCGACCTTCCGCCCCGGCGGCCGCGCGCGTGGGGCGGCGTCGGAGACCGGCCGCGACCGCCGGCGGCTCATGGGAACAAGCGCGGTCAGGGGCGAACCTGCCCGTTGCCGTAGACCTTGTACTTGTAGGTGGTGAGTTGCTCGACGCCCACCGGCCCGCGCGCGTGCAGCTTGCCGGTGGAGATTCCGATCTCGGCCCCCATGCCGAATTCGCCGCCGTCGGCGAACTGGGTCGAGGCATTGTGCAGCACGATTCCGCTGTCGACGCCTTCCATGAAGCGCTCGGCCGCTGTGGCATCCTCGGTGATGATGCTGTCGGTATGGTGGGAGCCATGCTCGTTGACGTGGGCGATCGCCGCGTCGAGCCCGTCCACCACGCCGACCGAGATGATCGCGTCGAGATATTCGGTCCCCCAATCGGCGTTGTCGGCCGGCACCACACGCGAGTCCATTGTCTGCACGCGCGCATCGCCCCGCACCTCGCAGCCGGCCTCGAACAGCGGCTCGAGGATCGCAGGCAGCGATTCCGCCACCGCGGCGTCGACCAGCAACGTCTCCGCCGCGCCGCAAATGCCTGTCCGCCGCATCTTGGCGTTGAACGTGACGTCGCGCGCCTTCTCAGGGTCGGCACCGGCATGCACGTAGACGTGACAGTTGCCATCCAGATGAGCCATCACCGGCACCCGGCTCTCGGCCAGCACCCGCTCGATCAGCGAGCGGCTGCCGCGCGGCACGATCAGGTCGAGCGCCTCATCCATGCGGAGCAGAACGCCGACCGCCGCCCGATCGGTCGTCGGCACCAGCTGGATGCACCCCGCCGGCAGCCCGGTCTCGCCGAGCGCCGAGCGCAGCGACGCCGCAATGGCTCGCGATGAGTGATAGCTATCGGAGCCGCCGCGCAGAATTGCCGCATTCCCCGCCATGAGGCAAAGCGCGCCGGCGTCGGCGGTCACGTTGGGCCGCGATTCGTAAATGATCCCAATCACGCCAATCGGCACCGAGACGCGGTGGATGCGAAGCCCGTTGGGGCGCTCCCACTCGCCCAGCAGGCGGCCGAGCGGGTCGTCGAGGGCGGCCACCTGCTCGACACCCGCCGACATTCCTTCCACCCGGCCAGGATCAAGGGCGAGGCGGTCGAGCAGAGCGGCGCTCAGGCCACTCTCGCGCGCGGCTGCCATGTCCTTGGCGTTCGCCTCCAGGATCGTCGCCTCGTCGTCGCGGATCGTCGCAGCCGCCGCCTTGAGCGCACGCCGCCTGTCCTCGGCCGAGCTTGCGGCGAGCGCCCGTGCCGCCGCGCGCGCTTCGGTCCCGAGCGCAGCCATCTCGGCGGCAATGTCCTGGTCCGTTTCGCGGCTTCGCGCCTGGGCGATGCTCACAGTCCTTGCTCCTCGTCGAGCACGAGATCGTCGCGGTGGATCATCTCGTCGCGGCCACGGTAGCCGAGGATCCGCTCTATTTCACGGGATTTGTGGCCGGCAATGCGGCATGCGTCGGCTGCGGAATAGGCGACCAGGCCGCGGCCGGCCTCGCGCCCCTGCTCCACCCTGACCGCCACCGCATCGCCCCGCTCGAACGCACCCTCGACCGCCTTCACGCCGGCCGGAAGCAGGCTCCGGCCGCGCAGCAGCGCGCGCCAGGCGCCGTCGTCGATAACGAGGGCGCCGCGGGGCTCGAGCGCGCTCGCGATCCAGCTCTTGCGGGCTGCGCGCGGCGTCGCAGTCGAGACGAACCAGGTCGAGCGGGCGCCGCCTTCCAGCGCGGTGAGCGGCCGTTCGACCGCACCCTCCGCGATCGCCATGTGGCAGCCTGCGGCCATCGCGTGCTTGGCCGCGGCGATCTTGGTCACCATGCCGCCGGCAGCACTCGGCGTGCCGACGTCACCGGCCATCGCCTCAATCTTAGGTGTGATGCGCTCCACCGTAGGAATCCAGCAGGCGTCGGGCTCTTGCCTCGGGTCGCTCTCATAAAGGCCATCGACATCGGAGAGCAGGATCAGCAGGTCTGCGCTCATCATCACCGCGACCCGCGCCGCAAGCCGGTCATTGTCGCCGAAGCGGATCTCGTTGGTGGCGACGGTGTCGTTCTCGTTGATCACGGGCACGGTGCCGAGTGAGAGCAGCGTATTGATAGTGCTGCGGGCGTTCAGGTAACGCCGGCGGGCCTCGGTGTCCTCGTGAGTCAGAAGAATCTGTGCGACGCCGATGCCGTGGCGGGCGAGCGCCGATTGGTACGCATGAGCCAGCCTGATCTGGCCGCAGGCCGCCGCCGCCTGCATCTCTTCCAGCTTCAGCGCGCCCTGCGGGAGTCCGAGATGGCGGCGCCCGATGGCGATCGCGCCCGACGAGACGATCAGCACGTCCTTGCCGCGCGCGCGCAGCCGGGCGACGTCCCGCGCAAGACCGTCGAGCCAGGTTTCGTTGAGGGCGCCGGTCTCCGGGTCGGCGAGTAGCGCCGAGCCGATCTTGACCACGGTGCGCGATGCGTTGGCGAGCGAGGGCCGCATCACGCCAGGTCCCGGCTGGCGGACGCCCCGGTGGCCCGGTGGGCGGCGGCGAGGACTTCACGCATCCCCTCGCCGGCAACGCCCGAGAGCAAGTGAACTGAAGCACCCGACGCGGCAGCGAGACGCGCTCGCTGCCGCTCGCGCTGGTCCTCCACGAGCGCATCCACCTTGTTAAGGCAGATGATCTCGGATTTCGCCGCGAGACCATGGCCATATGCGTCAAGCTCGGTTCGCACGGTCTTGTATGCCTGCTCCACTCCCTCCCGCGTGCCGTCGACCAGATGAATCAGCACCCTGCAGCGCTCGATATGTCCGAGAAATCGGTCCCCCAGCCCCGCACCGCCGTGGGCGCCTTCGATCAAGCCGGGAATATCGGCCAGCACCAACTCCTCGTGACCCACCGCCGCGACGCCCAGGTGAGGAACGAGGGTGGTGAATGGGTAATCGGCGATCTTGGGACGCGCGCGACTGACCGCGGAGAGGAAGGTCGACTTGCCGGCATTGGGCAAACCCACAAGGCCGACATCGGCCAGCAGCTTGAGGCGAAGGCGAATCCAGCATTCCTCGCCGTCGCCGCCGGTCTCGGATCGGCGCGGTGCGCGATTGGTCGACGACTTGAACTGCGCGTTGCCGCGCCCGCCGGTGCCACCCCGCGCGAGCAAGGTGCGGGCACCGACCTCCGTCAGGTCGGCAATCGGCGCATCGCCTGGTTCGGCGAAAATCTCCGTCCCGACCGGCACGGCCAGCACCACGTCGGCACCGTGTCTGCCGGCCCGGCAGGCGCCCTGGCCGTGCGCGCCTCGGCCCGCCTTGACGTGCTGGCGGAAGCGAAAATCGATGAGAGTGTTGAGTCCTTCGACCGCCTCGGCAAAGACCGAACCGCCGTCGCCCCCATCGCCGCCATCGGGCCCGCCGCGCGGCTCGTTCTTGGCCCGCCGGAAGCTGACGCAGCCGCTACCGCCTGCGCCGCTCTGCACGTGAATCTTGGCTTGATCGAGAAACCGCATGACGCGGGTCCCTCGCGCGGTGCGCGCCCGCTGCCGGGCGCGCGGGTGAGCGCGGCCTTACGCGCTCGGCTCGACCGAGACGACCGTCTTCCCGCCGCTGCGCCGCGCGAACTTCACCTGGCCGCCGGTCAGCGCAAAGAGCGTGTGATCGCGCCCGATCCCGACGTTCTCACCGGGGTGCCACTTGGTGCCCCGCTGGCGCGCGATAATGTTGCCCGGAATCACGGCCTCGCCGCCGTACTTCTTGATGCCGAGGCGTCGGCCCGCCGTGTCCCGGCCGTTGCGCGAACTGCCGCCTGCCTTCTTGTGCGCCATCAGCTCTTCTCCTCTGCCGGCTCGTCCGCAGGAGGCTCCGCAGTCTCCTCGGCCGGCGTGTCGGTCGTCTCGTCTGCCGAGGGCTCAGCCGCTTCGGCCGCCGGTGCCTCGGTTGCCGTATCGGCAGTCTCGTCCGCCGGCGGAGCAGCGGCCTCTTCGACCTGCGGCTCGGCCGGCTCCGGGGCCGCCGCTTCGGCGGGCGCGGGTGCGGTCTCCTCGGGTGCCTTCGCCTTGGCGGCTGGCTTCTTCCGGGTCCTCGGCTTGGCAGCGGCCTTCGCCCTCGTCGACCTCTTGGCCTTGGCGCCGGTTGCCTCTTCGCCTTCCGCAGCCGCAGCCTTCTTCTTCCGGCGCGCTTTCCGCTTTTGGCCTGCCGCCAGAATCTCGTCGATGCGAAGCACGGTGAGTTCCTGCCGGTGCCCGCGCTTGCGCCGATGGTTCTTCCGCCGCTTCTTGCGGAAGACGATGATCTTATCGCCGCGCGTGTGTTCGACGACCGTGGCCGCCACCCGCGCACCCTCGACCAGCGGCTGCCCGAGCGAGACGGTGTCGCCGTCGCTCATGGCCAGCACTTCGCCGAGCTCGATCGCCTCACCGGCCTCGGCCTTGAGCCGTTCCACCCGGATCACGTCGTCCGGCGCGACGCGATATTGCTTCCCGCCAGAGCGGACCACAGCGAACATGGCAACCATCCATGTTGGGAGAGCGGGGCGCTCCCCGCAGCGGGCGCACTATAGGCCGGGCGTCCCCCGTGTCAATCGGGGGTGAACGTGTCCCTCACTCCGGCCAGCGCCGGTGCAGCCAGAGCCATTGTTCGGGCCGCTCACGGATCCAGACTTCGAGGATTTGGTTGATAGCTACCGTGACCGAGCGAATTCGTTCTTCCCGCTTGCCTTCTTCAGGCAGGGCGAGCTTGGGATACACGGTGACTCGGAACGACGCGCCGCCCAGCCGTTCCACCCTGATCGGCCAAATCGGGCAGTCGTAGCGCAGCGCGAGTGTAGCCACGGCGGGCGCGGTCATGGCATCGCGGCCGAAGAAGGGGACCGGGATGCCGGTCCTGAGCTTTTGATCCACCAGGAGAGCGACGTGCCCGCCGGCACCGAGCGTGCGCACCAGCTCCCGCGTCGCGTCATGGCCCTTGGGGACGAGGTGCTGCATGACCGCACCTCTGATCCGCGAGATCATGCGGTCGACGATCGGGTTGTTCGCCGCCCTGTAGACGAAGGTTGCGGGGATTCCGCCCTGCTCCAGCGTGAGCGCGGCGATTTCCCAATTGCCGATGTGGCCGGAGAAGAAAATCCCGCCGGTGGCGGAGCGCTTGGCTTCGTCCAGGTGGTCGCGCCCCACGAGCTCGACCCGCCCGCCGGGCGCGTCGACGGAGAAGCGGTGGAGATGCGGATATTCCGCAGCGACGCGGCCGAGATGGCGCCACATGCGGCGGGCGCAACGCCGAACCTCGGCGGGCGAAAGCTCCGGCAGCGCGCGGGCAAGATTGTCGAGACCCTGCCGATGCACCGGGAGCATGGGTCCGATGGAGCCGCCCAGAACGGCACCGAGAGCCGACGCCCATCCCACGGGCAGCGCGCCCAGCAGGCCGAAAAAGACATGGGCGGCGGCGGCCTCGCAGACGTGCCGCGCTGCGCGTGCCGGCCCCCGCTTAGCCACGGCGGCAGCGCGTCACCAGCGGCGCCAGCAGGGATCGCAGCGCGGCCGGGTCGCGCCAGACGAGAGTGACGGAAAGCATGCGAACCGACGCTCTTGCGTCCGGCGGCAGCCGCACGTGGTCCTTTTCGGTCGTGACCGGCACGGCGTCTCGCTCTTTCGCTTGGTTGACGATGGCTGTGATCTCTCTCGGCTTATAGCGGTGGTGGTCCGCGAAGGCATGGCGTGCGATCACGTTGCAGCCGTTCTCGACCAACGTCTCGAAGAACTTCTCTGGCCGCCCGATCCCGGCGAAGGCGACGATCGGCCGCTCGCGGAGCGCCCGAACCTCGTCTCCGGGCGCCAGCGAAGCCTCGATCACGGGCAGCTCGTGCGGCCCGAGCGCCGCGAGCGCGCCCTCTCGGTCGGCACCGACCAGAACCAACGCCTGCGCCCGGTTGAGCCCGCAGGCGAGCGGCTCCCGCAGCGGCCCGGCAGGCAACAGGCGGCCATTACCGAAGCCGGCGCCGCCATCCACGACCGCGATGCAAACGTCTTTCGCCAAGCCCGGCGTCTGCATGCCGTCGTCCATGAGCAACAAATCCGCGCCTGCGGACGCCGCAGCGGCGGCTCCCGACGGCCGGTCGCGGCAAAGCCAGGTCGGTGCCGCGCGCGCCAGCAACAACGCCTCGTCGCCGACCGCATCTGCGCCGTGGCGGGCGGGATCGACCCTGAGGGGCCCCCGCTCACTGCCGCCATAGCCGCGCGTGAGGATGTGCGGGCGGACGCCTTCCTCCGCCAGCAACGCGGCGAGGGCGAGAACGGTGGGCGTCTTGCCCGCGCCGCCCACCGTGAAGTTGCCGACGCAAATTACCGGACGCGCCGCCCTCGTCGGCCGAGCCAGGGCAGCGTGGCTCCGCGTGCCGAGGCGATAGAGCCAGGAGAGCGGCGTCAGCGCGGCGGCGGCGACACCGCCGCGCTCAGCCGCCCAGAACGCTGGCGCGCGCATCGCGACCGCAGGGTTCGAGATAGTCGCGGATCAGGCCGAGCGCCGCCTCGGCCGCACCGCCAAGCGCAGCCGCGGCCTCGCGCGCGACTGTCGCGCGCGCGGACTGCGCGCTCTCGTCTTCGAGCAGGCCGCGCACCGCGCCCGCGAGCGTATCCGCGTCGCTCACCCGGCTGAGTGCATCGGCGTCTTCCAGCGCGGCATACGCCTCGGCAAAGTTCTCCGTATGCGGGCCGGCCACGAGCGCACAATCGAGCCGAGCCGGCTCCAGCGGGTTGTGCCCGCCATGGGGCGCGAGCGAGCCGCCCACGAAGGCGATGCCGGCGAGACGGTAGACTAGGCCGAGCTCGCCCAGCGTATCGATGAGAAAGACGGCGGTCTCCGGCGTGATCGTATCGTTCGCCGAGCGCCGGGCGGTGACGAGGCCGCGGCGCTCCAGCATCTCGGCAACGGATGTGCCCCGCTCCGGATGACGCGGCGCAAGAATCGTGAGCAGATCAGGGAAGGTTCGACGCAGGACGCAGACCGCCTCGCCGACGGCTTCCTCCTCACCCTCGTGGGTGCTCGTCGCCACCCAGCACGGCCGCCCGCCGATGGCACGTTTGAGGACCGCTACGTCCTGCGCATCCGCCGGCAGTGGCGGGGCGTCATTCTTGAGGTTTCCGCGAACCGCGACGTTACGCGCGCCCAAACCGCGGAAAAGCGCCGCGTCCGCCTCGGTCTGCGCCAAGACTCCTGTGAAGGCCGCGAGCATAGGCCGGCTCAGGTGCGGCGCTCGCCGCCAGCGTTCGGCAGAACGAGCGGACATGCGCGCATTGACCAGCAGCATGGGGATGTCGCGCCCGGAGGTCTCCAGGATGAGGTTGGGCCAGAGCTCCGATTCCACCCAGACTGCGAGGTCCGGTCGCCAGTGCCCGGTGAACCGCCGCACGGCACCGGGCCGGTCGACCGGCGCAAATTGATGGAAAACGCCGGCCGGAAGTCGCTCGTGCAGTAGCTGCGCGGAGGTGACGGTGCCGGAAGTGATCAGGACGTGAACGTCGGGGAGCGCCTCGCGCAAGCGCTCGACCAGCGGTAGCAGGGACAGGCTCTCGCCGACACTCACTGCATGCATCCAGACCAGCCGGCCCTCGGGTCTCGGCATGCCAGGCCGTCCGAGCCGCTCACCGAAACGGGCGCGGTCCTCCTTGCCTCGGCGCCGACGGTGGGCAAGCCAGGCGTGGACGATCGGCGTGGCGAGCAGGCTGGCGCAGCGGTAGCTGCGCGGCGTGATCAGGGCTTCGATCATGGGCGCGCAGCCGCCGGCGCGGGGTCGGTGCGGCCTCGGCCCGTTTGCGCGGTGTCCCCAGCCGGCTCGATCGGCTCTGCGCCCACCATGCGGTCGGCTTCGGCAGTCAGCGCGTTGAGCCGCTCCTCCAGGATCAAGCGCGCTTGTTCCCTCGCGGCTTCGTCGGTATCAGCAGCGACGTGGAGAGGCGGCCCCCACACATAGACGCCGCGGCCGAAGGGCAGCGCGATCACGAAGCGATCCCAGCTGTTCGCAACCGCGCGCCGCGAGACTGCATAGGTGTATGGCACGATCGGCGCACCAGAGAGGCGCGCCAACGCAATAATTCCGGGCTGCACGCGCATCCGCGGGCCGCGCGGCCCGTCCGGGCTGATGGCGACGTAGCCGCCCTCCCTCAACACGCGGAGCGCGGAACGCCCCGCCGCCACGCCACCCCGCGTGCGCGAGCCGCGGATCGGCACAACGCCCAGATGCTGCGTTGCGCGCGCGATGTTCTCGCCGTCTCGGTGGCGGGAAATCATGACGTGAATCGGCGTGCCCCTCGGCCAGCCGTGGGGCGCCAGCATCAGCCGGCCATGCCAGAAGGCACAGATGAAGGGTTGACCTGCGCGTATCAGCGCTTCGGCGTCGTCGCGGCCGTGAATCCGCCAGCGGGTCGTGGCAAAGACGAGGCTCGCAAAGCGCGCATAGAGCCAGATGAGCGCGGTCCGCCCCAGCCGGCTCCGCGCGATGCGCTTGCCGAATGCCATGCCTATTCGGCGGCCATGCCTGCGGAAAACTGCATGGCGTGCAGCCGCGCGTACACGCCGTTCGCCGCCAACAGCGATCGATGCGTGCCCGTTTCCGCGAGCCTGCCGTTTTCCAGCACATAGATCCGATTGGCCTCCCGGACCGTGGAGAGGCGGTGGGCAATGACCAGCGTCGTGCGGCCCTGCATCAGGCTCCGCAATGCGTCCTGCACCTGCCGCTCCGACTCGGCGTCGAGCGCGCTCGTTGCCTCGTCGAGCAGCAGGATGGGGGCATCCTTGAGCATGGCGCGGGCGATGGAGAGCCGCTGCCGCTGCCCGCCGGAGAGCTTGACTCCGTGCTCGCCGATGATCGTGTCGTATTCGTTGGGCAACTCTTCGATGAAGCGATGGGCACCGGCCGCCCGTGCGGCGGCCACGATGTCGTCGTCACTTGCATCGATCCGCCCGTAGGCGATGTTGGCGCGGACGCTTTCGTCGAACAGCACCGCCTCCTGGCTCACCAGCGCCACAGCGTCGCGCACGCTTTCGACTGTCGCCTCGCGGACATCGGTCCCGTCGATGCTGACCGTTCCTTCGTCCACGTCGTAAAGCCGGGGGATCAGGTTGAGCACCGTGGATTTGCCGGCGCCGGAGGGCCCGACCAGGGCGACCGTCTCGCCCGCCGGGATGTCCAAGGTCACATCGAGGAGCGCGGGGGCGCCATTCGGATAGGTAAAGCTGACGCGATCGAGCGCGACGGCGCCGCCCCTGACCTTGAGCGGGCGTGCATCCGGGGCCTCGGCGATGCGGGGCTCGGTGTCCAGCAAGTCGAACACGCGCTGGCTAGCGGCGAGGCCCTCCTGCAGGCTGGCGTTGAGATTCGCGAGTGCCTTGAGCGGCCGGTAGGCGAGCAGCATGGCAGTGATGAAAGCGAAAAATGCGCCTGGCGTCAGCGCGCCCTCGATCACCTGCCAGCCGCCATAGAGAATCAGCACCGCGATGAAGATGCCGCCGAGCGTTTCCATAATCGGCGTCGCGGCGGCACGGACCCGCTCCTGCTTGAAGATCAAGCGGAAGACGCTCTCGATCAGCCGGTCGGTGCGTGCCGATTCGAAGCGTTCCCGGTTGTAAGCCTTGACGTGGCGCGCGCCCTGAAACGTCTCGTTGAGCCGCGCGGTGAAGAGGCCCAGCTCCTTGAGCGCCGACGTCGAAACTCTGCGCATGCGCCGACCAATTTTCGTGATCGGGTAGATCGCAATGGGGAAGACGACACAGGCGATCAACGCGAGCTTCCAGTCCTTCTCGAACATCACGCCGACCAGAAACAGCAGAGTCAGGGAATCCTTGACCACGCCAGTGAGTGCGTTGGAGACCGCGCTGCGCATCATGTTGACGTCGTTGGTCAGCCGCGAGACCAACCGGCCGGACGCCGTGTCGTGGAAGAACGCGAGGTCGAAACGCAGGACGTGGGCGAAGATCCGGCTCTGCAGCTCGGCGATGACGCGCTGCCCGACGAAGGCCATCAGCACCGCCTGCCCGTAGGTGGCGGCGCCCCGGATCAGCGTGATCCCGATCACCGCGATGGGCACCACGATCAGGAGCGTGCGGTCCTTCTCCAGGAAAATCTGGTCCAGCACCGGCTCCATGAGGTAGGCGAGGGCCGCCGTGGAGCCGGCGGCAAAGGCCATGCAGAGCACGGCGAGCGCGAGCCGGCCCATGTGGGGGCGCACGTGGTCGCGCACGAGGCGGACCAGGAGATGCCTCGTCGAGCTAGGGCTGGGGGACGGGTCGGATCGCTCCACGGCTTTCGCCCGGTTCAGGCGCCAACGCCTAAACGTTTGAAATCAGCCCCATAGCACGGCCGGGGCATGGGCTCCAACCGTAGCATACCCCGCAAAGAAGCGCCGTTGGTGCTTAGCGGCCCGCCACCGTCATGCCGTCGATGCGCACCGTTGGGCTATCAACTCCATAGCGGAACTCGAGATCGCTGGCCGGCGTGAGATGGCGGAACATCTCCTTGAGGTTGCCGGCAACTGTGACCTCGCTCACCGGATAGGCGATCTCGCCCTGCTCGATCCAGAACCCCGCAGCGCCCCGACTGTAGTCGCCGGTCACCATGTTCACGCCCATGCCGATCAGCTCAGTCACGTAGAGGCCGCTCGCCACGCCGCCGATCAGGGCCTCTCTGCTCTCGGCGCCGGGTTCCAACCAAAGATTGCTGCATGAGGGTGAAGGCGGACCGCTGGTCCCGCGCGTGGCATGGCCGGTGCTGGCGAGGTCGAGCTGGCGTGCGGAGCGGCTGTCCAGCAGCCAGGTTTGCAGCACGCCGTCGGCAACGATCTCACGCCGCTCCGTCGCCACACCCTCGCCGTCGAAGGGGCGCGAGCGCAGCCCGCGCGCCCGGTGCGGGTCATCCACGACGGTGATGCCGGGTGCGAATACTGCGGTCTTCAGCGCGTCTTTCAGGAAGCTGGTTCCGCGCGCGATGGACGGGCCCGAGATCGCCCCGGCGAGGCGGGAGAGCAGTCCCCCCGAAATCCGAGGGTCGTAGACCACAGGAACTTGGCCCGATTGCGCCTTGCGGGCGCCGAGCCGGCGCACTGCGCGCTCACCGGCGCGGCGGCCGACCGTCGCGGGTTCGTCCAGATCGGCCTCGTGCACCGCCGACGACCACCAGTAGTCGCGTTCCATCGCGGTGCCCTCGCCGGCCAGCGCCGTGGCGCTCACCGAATACCGGCTGCTCGCATAGCCACCGGCGAAGCCGTCGCTGGTCACGAGCATCGCCTCCGACCGGCCCCAGCCGGCCCCGGCGCCTTCGGAGTTGGTGACTCCGGCGACGGCGCGGGCCGCGTCCTCGGCCGCCAACGCTCGGTTCATCAGGTCGTCCGGGCCGGGCTCCCCTGCATCGGCGAGGTCGAGGGAGGGCCAATCTCGGGCGAGCCGCACCGGGTCGGCGAGTCCGGCATAGGGGTCCTCCGGCACCGCGCGCGCCATGGCGATCGCCCGCTCGGCGAGAGGCGCGAGCGCGCTTTCCGAGAGGTCGGTGGTGGAAACATTGGCCTGTCGGGCACCAACGAAGACGCGCAAGCCGAGGTCGCGGCTCTCCGCTCGGGTCAGCTCTTCCGGCTCGCCCAGGCGGCATCCGGCATCAAGCGCGCTGCTCTTCAGGAGCACGGCGTCGGCGGAGTCGGCACCGAGGCGACGCGCCATGGCGATCAGCCCCTGCAGCAGGTCCAGGGGCTCGACGGTCCCAGAGGTTGCCATCAGCGCAGAGGTACGGCCGCAGGCTCTCGCGGAGAGGCAGCGACGCCGATCAAACGCGGAAGAGGCCGGCGTGAATGCGCCGGTTCTTCTCGAAGTACTGTTGGTGGTAGTCCTCGGCCATCCAGAACTCGGGGGCGGGCTCAATCTGGGTCGCGATGGAATGCCCTGCCGCCACGAGCTTCGCCTTGCTCGCTTCTGCGGCTTCTTTCTGCGCCTCTGAGCCGTAGAAGATGACAGTGCGATACTGGGTGCCGATATCTGGTCCCTGGCGGTTGACCTGGGTCGGGTCGTGAACCTGCCAGAACAGCTCCAGCATCTGCTCGTAGCTCACCCGCTCGGGGTCGAAGACGACCCGTACCACCTCCGCGTGGCCGGTCTGGCCGCTGCACACGTCATAGTAGCCCGGCTCTGCCGTTTGGCCGCCCGCGTAGCCGACCGCGGTCTCGATGACGCCCTCGACCCGGCGAAACGCCGCCTCGACGCCCCAGAAGCAGCCTGCTCCGAAAATCGCCGTTTCAGTCATCTCGCCCTCATACTCGTCCGTTCCTTGTGTGTTAGATAGCACCTCGCGGAGTGTCGGCAAACAAAAGCGGCAGGAGTCACGGCATGGTGAACGGAGTTGAGACGGCGGGCGACTACGAGGCCTACCACAAGCGGGTCTTCGACTTCCTCTGGCGGGAGGTCGAGCCCAGGGCAAGCGAGATGGAGCGCACGGGCAAGTTTCCGCAGGACACGCTCTTCCCGCAGTTCCGCGATCACGGCCTCTTCGGCGCGGTGATTCCGGAGGAATACGGCGGTATCGCGTTGAGCTGCTCCCAGTACCTGCCGCTGCTCGCCGAGTTCTCGAAGGTCTCGGGCGTCGTCCGGGTCCTGCTGCACGTCCACAACACCAGCGCACGGGCGGTCGTCGCCTACGGCACCGAGGCGCAGAAGCAGGCGCTGCTGCCGGCACTCGCGACCGGCGAGCAGTCGCTCACCTTCGCCATCACCGAGCCCAATTCCGGCAGCGGGATGGATGTCGGCACCCATGCCAGGCGAGAGGGCGACCACTGGATCGTCAACGGCGCGAAGCACTACATCACCAATGCCGACTTCGCCACGGGCCACCTGATCTGCTGCCGCACGGGCGCGCGCGGCGATCGCCGCGGGCTCACCGCGCTGGTGGTGCCCACCGGCGCGCCCGGCTTCACCATCGAGCCCATGCCCGACATGATGGGCAACAACGGCCCGCCCCACGGCATCCTCCGCTTCAAGGACACGCCGGTGTCCGTGGACAGCATGGTGGGCGCCGAGGGCGATGGCCTCGACGTCTTCCTCGGCGAGCTGGAACCGAGCCGCGTCTTCGTCGCCGCGAGCTCGCTGGGCACCGCCGAGCGCGCGCTCGAGATCGCCCTCCACTTCGCGGGCGAGCGCATCACCTTCGGCAAGCCCATCGCCGCACGGCCCTCGGTGCAATCCGAGCTCGCCGACATGGCCCGTGACGTCTATGCGCTCCGGCTCATCCTCGAAGACGTCGCCGCCAAGATCGACCGCGAGGAGCCCTGTGCGGTGGAGGCCTCCATCGCCAAGCTGTTCGGGCTCGAGACCGTGATGCGGGTGACCGACAAGGCGATGGACGTGGTTGGTGGGCGCGCCTACTTCACCGACTACCCCTACCCGCTGGAGCGACTCTATCGCGAATGCCGGATCAATCTGCTGGAGGAGGGCACGCCCTCGATCCAGCGGCTGGTCATCGCGCGCAGCCTGCTCAAGCAATCAGTGCCGCTTGATATCGGGACGCTGGGCGCGCCCTACCAGCCGGCGGGCACCGATCCCGCCCTCGGCGACCGCCCGCCCCACGACCTCTCCTACACCCACGCGGAGGAATGACCGGGCGGCTTTTTCTCGGCAGTCAAAGTGCAGGGCCGTGCGCCGCAATCAGGCGCTCGGCCTCGGCCAGATCGTCTTCGCGGTTGGCGTTGAAGAACGGGTCCACGGGGGCACAGGGGAAGGCGACTTCCACCAGCCTGTGACTTGCGGTCCAGCGGTCGATCTTGCGCTCGCCCTGCTCCACCAGGGCGGTGCGCAAGTCGGCGCGGAGCTCCACCGGCCAGAGCCCAAACACCGGATGCGCCCGCCCGCCGGAGGCGGCGCAGGCGAGATCGGCGCCTGCCATGTCGCGGGCCTCCACCATCGTCTGAACTAGATCACGCGGCAGGAAGGGCGCATCTGTGGCGAAGCTCGCCACCAGCGGATGGTGGGGCGCATTCTCCGCCACCCAGTCGAGCGCCGTCAGGATGCCGGCGAGCGGCCCAGCGTGGCCTTCCACCACATCGGCCACCACCGGCAGGTCGTAGGGCGCGAACCGCGCGGGGTCGCCGTTGGCATTCAGGATCAGCGGGCCGACCTGGGGGGCTGCGCGCGCAATCACCCGCGCGAGCAGGGTCTCGCCGGCGAGCGGGCGCAGGCACTTGTCGCCGCCTCCCATGCGGCGCGCGAGGCCGCCTGCCAGCAGCACGCCTGCGACCGGCGTCATTGGCGGCACCCTCCCCGCTGCGGTCGTCTCGTGGGTTCTGCCATTCGTCGATGGTCGCCGGTTTGATCGCGCTTGAAAAGCGCCCCAGCCAACTCATCTCACGCTACAGGGAGCCCACGCCTCCGTGGCATACTGACGACGAGACGGGAGACGGCCAATGCAGACCGACAGCCACATTCTGGACGACGTGGCCCGCGTCGCCACCGGGGCCATGGGGGCCGCCAGCGGCCTCAAGGGCGAAATCGATGCCATGGTCAAACGCCGCTTGGAAGGGATTCTCACGCGCATGGACCTGGTCCCGCGGGACGAGTTCGACGCGGTCAAGGAGATGGCGGCGCGCGCCCGAAGCGAGAGCGAGGCGCTGGCCGAGCGGGTCGCCCAGCTGGAAGCGAAGCTGGCGGCGGCCGATGGCGCACCACAGGAAGGCGCCGGGGAGGCGGACGATGGACGATAGGACCCAGACCGAGCTGGAGGCCGCTGCCTTCCGCACCCTCGTCGCGCACCTGCGCAAGCGCACTGACGTGCAGAACATCGAGCTGATGAACCTCGCCGGCTTCTGCCGCAACTGCCTCTCCAAGTGGTATCGCGCCGCCGCCGAGGAGAAGGGGCTCGACATGGACCTGGAGGAGGCGCGCCAGCAGGTCTACGGCATGACCTATGCCGAGTGGAAGGAGCACTTCCAGACCGAGGCGACGCCAGAACAGAAAGCCAAGTACGCCGAGGAGGCCGCGAAGCACGGCTTCTGATCGGTCCAGTCATTTCCCTTGAGCGTTGAGGCGAGACGTCCTGCGCCATTCCTTGAAACAGAGAGGCCGTGGATGACGAAGCCGGTCGGTGTCGGGTTCCTGGGTTCGCAGTTCGTGAGCGGGATTCACGCCCGCGCACTGGTGCGAAATCCCCATGCGAAGCTCATCGGCGTGGCGTCGCCCACGCCGGGCCATGCCGAGGCCTTCGCCGAGACATACGGCCTGCCCCACCACTGGACCGATTATCGCCCGCTGCTGGAGCGCGACGATATCGACATGGTGGTCATCGGCACACCCAACGATACCCACTGCCCGCTGGTGTTGGACTGCGCCGCCGCCGGTAAGCATGTCGTGCTGGAGAAGCCGATGTGCCTGAGCATGGTCGAGGCCGACAGCATGATCGCTGCCTGCGCCGATGCCGGCGTGCTCTTCATGTATGCGGAGGAGTTGTGCTTCGCGCCTAAGTACATGCGCTTGAAGTCCCTGCTCGATGCCGGGGCGCTCGGCCGCCCCACCCTCATCAAGCATTCCGAGAAGCACGACGGCCCCCATGCGCCCCATTTCTGGGATGTCGATCGCGCCGGCGGTGGCGTGCTCGCCGACATGGGCTGCCATGGAATCGCCTTCGCCCGCTGGATGCTGGACCGGGCGCCGATCGTCTCGGTCTACGCCCAGCTTTCGACCCAGGTGCACGGCAAAAAGACCAGGGGCGAGGACAACGCGCTGCTCATCCTCGAGTTCGAGGGCGGCTGCCTCTTCCTCAACGAGACCAGTTGGACCAAACCCGGCGGCATGGACGACAGGGCGGAGGTGCATGGCTCAGGGGGCGTTGCTTATGCCGACCTGCTCCACGGCAACTCGATCGAGACCTACAGCAGCGGTGGTTACGACTACGCCGTGGAGAAGGCTGGCGGCACCCAGGGTTGGAGCTTCACCATCTACGAGGAGGAGTGGAACTACGGCTTCTGGGGTGAGTTCGACCACTTCGTGGATTGCGTGCAGAACGGTACGGAACCGCTGGTGACCGGAGAAGACGCCCGCGCGGTGCAGGAAGTGCTGTTCGCGGCCTACGAGTCCGCCCGCACCGGTGCCAAGGTCGCGCTCCCCTTCAGGAGCGACGCGGCCAAGCCCTGGGACCTGTGGCGCGGCGGCGCGGGCTGAAACAATGCGCTTTACTGTCTTGCCGGACCGGGAGGCGCCGGATCGAGAGGCCGCGGCCCTTATTTGGGAGGCGGCCCAAGCGAAACCGGACCTCCTGATCTGCCTCGCGAGCGGAGACACGCCGACTGGCACCTACGCGCTGCTCGCTCAAGAGCCGGAACACCTCGCGAGCGCACGCTTCATCCAGCTCGATGAGTGGGCGGGCGTCGGCCCCGACGACCCGGCGAGTTGCGCCGCCTACCTGGAGCGCACCCTGCTCGGGCCGCTCGCGGTGCCGCCAGAGCGCCGGATCGACTTCTGCGGCGACGCGCCGGATGCGGTCGCGGAGTGTCAGCGGGTTGCGACGGCCCTGGAGGAGGCCGGGCCCATCGACCTCTGCATCCTGGGGCTCGGGCTGAACGGGCATCTCGCCCTGAACGAACCGGCGGAGAGCTTCGACCCCTTCTGCCACGTGGCCACGCTTGCCGAGCAGTCCCGCACCCACCCGATGCTGGCCGAGACCGTCGCCCCGGTCCGCCAGGGGCTAACGCTGGGCCTCGGCGACATCCTGCGCTCCCGCCGCATCCTGCTCCTGGTCACCGGCGCCGCCAAACGAACGCCCCTCGCCCGGCTTGCGGCCCGTCGCGTCACGCCGACGCTGCCCGCGTCCTTTCTATGGCTCCACGGGGATACGGTCTGCCTCTGCGACCGGGACGCCGCGGCCGATACTGAGCTCGACGACACCGAACCATGAGTGCCTGTGCCCTCGGCGTCGACATCGGCGGCACCAAGATCGCGGTCGGCGCGGTCGATGCGGCCGGTGATGTGCATGCGCAGCGGACCGTTGCGACCGACCCCGAGGCGGGATTCGAGGCGGGGCTTGAGCGGCTCACCCGGGCCATCGACGAGACCTTGGCCGAGGCGAACATCGATGTAGCCACGCTTGCCGGCATCGGCATCGGCTGCCCCGGCCCCTTCGACGAGGCGACCGGGCGGATCGAGAACTTCTATACCCTCCCCGGTTGGGAGGGGAACGACATCGTGAGCCCGCTGGTCGCCCGCTTCGACACGCCCGTGCAGCTCATCAACGACGCGGACGCGGCGCTGCTGGGCGAGGCGCTGGCCGGCGCGGCCCGCGGCGCCCGTGTCGCGCTGATGCTGACCATCGGCACCGGCCTCGGCGGCGCGGCGCTGATCGACGGTGCGATCCTGCGGGGTGCCGGGCGCGAGCATCCTGAGATCGGCCATCTGATCGTCGACCCGACCGGGCCGGAGTGTTACTGCGGCAGCCGAGGCTGCCTCGAATCCCTCGTCGCCGGGCCCGCGCTCGCGCGCGCAGGCGCGGAGTTCGGATACGCGGATGCCGAGGCCGTCTTCGCCGCTGCCGAGGCCGAAGCGGAGCCGGCCAGGGCGATCATCGGCCGCAGCACGGACGCGATGGAGACGGCGATCTGGAGTCTCGTCCACACGCTTCTGCCCGAGGTAATCCTCATCGGCGGCGGCATCGGCGAGCGCCACTTCGCGCTCTATTGTGAGGCTGCCGAGCGGGCCGTCGCGCGCGCCGTGCTCGCACCCGATGGCGCGATCCGCGTGGCCAAGGCGGCGCTCGGCAATGATGCCGGCATGGTGGGCGCCGCGGCGCTGATGCTCGACCGTGCTTGAGCCCAGCGGGCTGCGCGCCACGGCTGCGCCGGACTTCGATGCGATCGTGGTCGGGGCGGGCTTCGCCGGGCTCTACATGCTCCATCGGCTGCGCTCGATGGGGCTTTCGGTGCGCGTCCTGGAGCAGGGCGGCGGGGTCGGCGGCACCTGGTACTGGAACCGCTATCCCGGCGCCCGCTGCGACCTCGACAGTGTCGAGTATTCGTACCAGTTCTCCGATGCGCTCCAGCAGGAGTGGCGCTGGAGCGAGCGCTTCGCCACGCAGCCCGAGATCCTGCGCTACCTGGAGCACGTGGCGGACCGGTTCGACCTCCGCCGGGACATCCGCTTCGGCACGACCGTCACCGAGGCGGCTTTCGACGAGGCGGCGGGGTGCTGGCACATCGCCACCGACGACGGCACCCGGCTCAGCGCCACCTATTGCATCATGGCGACCGGGTGCCTCTCCGTCCCCAACCGGCCGGCCTTCGACGGCTTGGACCGCTTCGCCGGCGAGTGGTACCACACCGGCGCCTGGCCTCATGAGGCGGTCTCCTTCGCCGGCAAGCGGGTCGGCATTGTCGGCACCGGCTCATCCGCGGTGCAGGCGATTCCCGTGGTCGCGGCCGAGGCGCGCCACCTCACCGTCTTTCAGCGCCAGGCGAGCTACTCGATCCCCGCCCGCAATGCGCCGCTGGGCGATGCGGAATACGCGGCCATCAGGGCGCGATACGGGGAGCTGCGCCGCCAGGCGCGGCAGACTCCCTCCGGCTGCTGGTGGTCGGCGAATCTTTCGGCTGCCGCGGAGATGAGCGCCGAAGAGCGCGAGCGCGAGCTTGAGGCCCGATGGCGGACCGGCGGCCTCTGCTTCTACGGCGTCTTCAAGGACGTGCTGGTCAATACCGAGGCGAACGACGTCGCCGCCGAGTTTCTCCGCAGCAAGATCCGGGCACAGGTCCACGATCCTGAGCTAGCCGCCCTGCTGACCCCGCGCTCCGTCGTCGGCTGCAAGCGCATCTGCCTCGATACCGACTATTTCGCGACCTTCAACCGGTCCAACGTCACGCTGGTCGATATCAGCGCGACGCCCATCGAGGAGGTCACGCGCACCGGTCTGCGCACCGGCGGCGACCATTACGAGCTCGACACCATCGTCTTCGCCATCGGGTTCGACGCGATGACCGGGCCGCTGCTGCGCATCGACATTCGCGGCAAAGGCGGGCGGTCACTCAAGGCGAAGTGGGCCGACGGGCCGCGCACCTATCTCGGCCTCGCGATCGAGGGATTCCCCAACCTGTTCACGATCACGGGGCCGACCAGCCCCTCGGTGCTCGCCAGCATGGTTCCCGCCATCGAGCAGCACGTGGAGTGGATCGCCGACTGCATCGCGTATGCGCGCGCACACGCCTGCCCGCGCATCGAGGCGACACGGGCGGCGGAAGTCGAGTGGATCGCCCATCACGACGAGGAGGCGGGCCACACGCTCTTCCCCGCCTGCAACTCCTGGTACGTCGGCGCCAATGTCGACGGCAAGCCGCGCCAGGTGATGCCCTACACGGCCGGGTTCTCGGCTTACGTGGAGAAGTGCGATGCGGTTGCTGCCAACGCATACGAGGGATTCTCGCTGAGCGCCGCGTGAGCCGCGCTCATTCTCTATTCCGTGCCCTGATCGCCGGGTGCGAAGCCCGGCCGATCCGCGCTAAACTCCCTAAACGCAGGCAAGAGGCCACGGACCATGGGCACCTCTGCGACACGGAGCAAGACCGGGAATGGTGAGCGCGGCGGGACTGCGCCGGACGTGGACGCAGTCGTCGTCGGCGCAGGCTTTGCCGGTCTCTATATGCTCCACCGGCTGCGCGGAATGGGGCTCTCAGCGCGCGTCTTCGAAAAGGGCAGCGGGGTTGGCGGCACCTGGTACTGGAACCGCTATCCTGGCGCCCGCTGCGATACCGACAGCGTCGAGTATTCGTACCAGTTTTCCGACGCGCTCCAGCAGGAATGGCGGTGGACCGAACGCTTCGCCACCCAGCCGGAGATCCTGCGCTACCTGGAGCATGTCGCCGACCGGTTCGACCTGCGCCGCGATATCCAGTTCGACACGGCCGTCGCCGAAGCAATCTACGACGAGGCGGCGGGATGTTGGCGCATTGCCACCGACGACGGCGCCAAGCTCTCCGCCACCTACTGCATCATGGCCATGGGGTGTCTCTCGGCCGTCAACCGCCCGGAGTTCGACGGCTTGGACCGCTTCGAGGGCGAGTGGTACCACACCGGCGCCTGGCCCCATGAGGAGGTCTCCTTCGCCGGCAAGCGCGTCGGCGTGGTAGGCACCGGCTCCTCAGCGATCCAGTCAATCCCGGTAATCGCCGCCGAGGCCAGCCACCTCACCGTTTTCCAACGCCAGGCGAACTACACCATCCCCGCCCGCAACGCGCCGCTGGACCCGGTGGAATACGCCGAAATCAGGGAGAATTACGGAGAGCTGCGGCGCGAGGCGAAGAAGACTCCGACAGGCTGCTGGTGGATTGTGAACCCGGCCACCGCCGACGAGATGAGCGCCGACGAGCGTCGACGCGAGCTGGAAGCCCGGTGGGAGATGGGCGGGCTCTGCATGTACAGCGTCTTCGCCGACGTGCTGATGAACGACGAGGCCAACGAAATCGCGGCGGACTTCGTCCGCGAAAAGATCAGTGAGCTGGTGCGCGATCCGCAAGTGGCGGCGCTGCTCTCACCGCACTCCTTCATCGGCTGCAAGCGAATCTGCCTCGATACCGACTACTACGCGACCTTCAACCGGCCCAATGTGGCACTGGTCGATGTCAGCGACGCGCCGGTGGAAGAGATCACACGGACCGGCCTTCGCACCGGCGGCAAGGACTACGAGCTGGATACCATCGTCTTCGCCATCGGGTTCGACGCGATGACCGGGCCGCTGCTCGGTATCGACATCCGCGGTAGAGACGGGCGGACGCTGAAGGCGAAGTGGGCCGATGGCCCGCGTGCCTATCTCGGGCTTGCGATCGAGGGCTTCCCCAACCTTTTCACGATCACGGGGCCTGCCAGCCCCTCGGTGCTGACGAACATGGTCCCCGCCATCGAGCAGCACGTGGAGTGGATCGCCGACTTCATCGCGCATGCGCTGGCGCGGGGGCGGCCTCGCATCGAGGCGAGCCTGGCGGCGGAAGACGCGTGGCTCGCCCATCACGACGAGGTCGCGAACGGCACAGTCTTCCCCGGCTGCAACTCCTGGTATGTCGGTGCCAATGTCGCCGGCAAGCCGCGCCGCGTGATGCCCTATACGGGCGGCTTCCCGGCTTACATCGAGAAGTGCGAGGCGGTGGCCGCCAACGGGTATGAGGGATTCACGCTGACCGCTGCGTGAGTTGTCTGCGCCCGAAAGATCGCGGGCGCGAAAGGAAGTCCGGCGGAGGCAAGTTCCCTAAGCGTCGTCGCGCCATCCCGGCGGCGGATCGCAGGGTTCGGTGCCCATATCCGCGGGCACGGAGACTTCGATCAGGTCGAACGTTTCCGAGGTGGCGACCTCGTTATGCGGCGTGCCGCCGGGGATGTAGAGCGAGTCCCCTTCCTCGATGCGGATGGTCTCGTGCTCGAAGGCGAGGTCGATCCAGCCGCTCAGCATATAGACGATCTGCCCCTCACAGATGTGCGTATGCCAGCCGGTGGGCCGCGTGAGTCCCTGCTTGGCGGAGGTGATCTGTGCACGGATGCGGCCTGCGCTCGCCGCTGTGACGCCGAGGTCGCGGTAGGTCATGAAGTCGCGCCGTCCCGGCACGAAGGTCGGGTCATCCCTCCTGGCAAGAGTGAACGGCGACTCTGAGGTGGCCGGGCTTGCAGCCACAGCAGTCTGGGCCTTGGTCATGGCGTGGGCTCCTCTCCGCCGTGCGGTTGCCGAGCATGGTAGGAAGCGCCGGCTAACCTGACAAGGCGGGGACCGTCGTCCGGCGTGCCGCTACAATCCGAAACCGTCTCGATCGCGCGGCGCCCGCTTCACTGTGCTTGGGGGCGCTGGGACTCCTCGAGCTGGGCGGGGGTAAGCTGGAAGCCGACCAGCGTCTCGTAGCCTGCCCCGTACTCCCCCGGCCTAAGGGGAATCCATTGCTCGATGTCTTCCACCGTTCGCGCGCTTGCGCTGTTGGCCTCGAAGGCGATCTCCGCTGTAAATATCTCTTTGGCGATGACTTGCTGGCTCGGATCGGCAAGCGCGACGAAGAAGGGCACGCTCACTCGGTCGCTCTCGGCTGAGGGCCCGCGCGTTGCGCGGATCGGCAGCGCGAACGTCACCTCCACGCCGCCGCCACTGTCGTCGAGATCATAGTCGCAGTCGGAGGCCACGTTGCGAAGTTCCAACTCGAAAGAGACGTCCTCCGCATTGCGCCCCGGCCCGTCGCCGTAGAGGGTGAGCAGGCGCGCTTCCTTCAGAATGCTGACTCTGGGGCAAGGCGGCGGGTCAGCGAACGGATTGCAACCGGCCAGCGCAACCACCAAGGCCGTAGCGAGGAGCACCCCGCCCGCCCGCCCAGGCGCGCGGCGCCGATATCGCGTACCGCTACCCACGGCCTGTCCGGCGCGCGGGCACGCTTTCAGAGCGTGTTGTGAGTGCCGTCGCAGTGCGGCTTGCTCCCGGTCTGCTTGCAACCGCAGAGCCACGCGGTCTCGCTCTCTTCGGCGGTGAAGACGATCGGGCGGATGTCGGTCACCTTGTGGGAGCCGTCACAGAAGGGCTGGGTCGCGCTCAGGCCACAGGCGCACCAGAAATACTTCTCTCCGGCGACAAGCTCGGTTTCATAGGGTTCCGCCTGGGCGACGACGGGTTCGCTCATGGTGGGCTGCCTCGACAGTCTCAGGGGTCAAATTGACAAGCGTTACTCTAGCGGTGTGCCCGGTAGCGAACAAGGCTGCCAGAGGGCGCAGCTTGATCGGCGCCGCAGTCGCAGGCCGTGACATCGGTAAGAAATCCGGGCTAGGGTGCGCCGCTTTCTTCGGGGGCGTGGGGTGCCATGACAGCCGTACCGGGTTTCATTGAACTGATCGGAAACACGCCGCTGATCCGCCTGCACGGCCCCTCCGAGGCCACCGGCTGCGAGATCCTCGGCAAGTGCGAGTTCCTGAACCCCGGCGGCTCGGTCAAGGACCGGGCCGCGCTTTTCATCGTGCGTGATGCCGAGCGGCGGGGCGTGCTGAAGCCAGGCGGGACCATCGTCGAAGGCACTGCTGGCAACACTGGCATCGGGCTCGCGCTCGTGGGGAACGCGCTCGGCTACCGCTCGGTGATCGTAATTCCGGAGACCCAGAGCCAGGAAAAAAAGGACATGCTGCGGCTCTGCGGCGCGGAGCTGATCCAGGTGCCGGCAGTTCCCTATCGCGACCCCAACAACTACGTGAAGTATTCGGGCCGGCTCGCCGACGAGCTTGCCGAGACGGAGCCGAACGGCGCGGTCTGGGCCAACCAGTTCGACAACGTGGCCAACCGCCAGGCCCATGTCGAAACGACCGGGCCCGAGATTTGGGAACAGACTGGGGGCAAGATCGACGGCTTCATCTGCGCGGTCGGCACCGGCGGCACGCTCGCCGGGGTCGGCATGGCGCTCAAGGAACGCAAGTCCTCGGTGACAATCGGCCTCGCGGACCCCATGGGTGCCGCGCTCTACAACCACTACGCCCACGGCGAACTCAAGGCGGAGGGCAGCTCGATTACCGAAGGGATCGGCCAGGGTCGGATCACCGACAATCTCGAAGGCGGGCCGATCGACGTCCCGTTCCAGATTCCGGATGCGGAAGCGCTGCCCGTGATCTTCGATCTGGCGCAGAACGAGGGCCACATCATGGGTGGCTCGACCGGGATCAACGTGGCTGGCGCGATCCGATTGGCCAGGGAGATGGGCCCCGGCCACACTATCGTCACCGTGCTCTGCGACTACGGCACCCGCTACTTCAGCAAGCTCTTCAACGCCGCTTTCCTGCGCGAACGCGATCTGCCGGTGCCGCCTTGGCTCGACGACGCTCCCGATGCCGCCGACTGAGCCGCTGTTTCGCTCCGAGCCTTACACCCGCAGCTGCGAGGCACACGTCAGCGCGGTTGACGGCGAAGCGGTGCGGCTCGATCGCACAGTCTTCTACCCCGAGGGCGGCGGCCAGCCCGGCGATACCGGAATCCTGCGCGCGGACGACGGCACCGAGCTCGCGGTGCGCGATACCCGCAAGGGCGACGGTGCCGACGACATCCTCCATCTGATCGATCCCGACACCTCGGCGCCGGCGCCGGGAAGCCGCGTGGTTGCCGAGCTTGACTGGGAACGCCGCTATCGCCACATGCGCATGCATACCTGCTTGCATTTGCTGAGCGCCGTGATCGACGCGCCGGTGACCGGTGGGCAGCTCTCGGCAGAGAAAGGGCGCCTCGACTTCGATGTCGATACCAAGTTGGAGAAGGCGGCGGTCCAGGACGAACTCAACGCGCTCATCGCACGCGACCTTCCGGTCGCCGCACGCTGGATGAGCGACGAGGCACTCGCGGCGCAGCCGGAGCTGGTGAAGACCATGCGGGTGAAGCCCCCATCGGGCCAGGGTCAGGTCAGGGTGATCAATGTCGAAGGGATCGACCTGCAGCCCTGCGGCGGCACCCATGTCGCGCGCACCGGTGAGATCGGACCGGTCATCGTCCGCAAGATCGAGAGCAAGGGCCGGCACAACCGGCGCGTCACGCTCGTCTTCGGAGACCCGGCATGAGCGGGGACGAGACGCCGCTGGTCGTGACCCCGGCCTGGCTCGCCGCAGAGGGCGGACAGGACAGCGCGGTGCGCGTGCTTGACGGCTCCTGGCACCTGCCGCCGCTAGGACGCGACCCGGCCGCCGAGTTCCTGGAAGCGCACATTCCGGGCGCTGCCTTCTTCGACATCGACGGAATCTGCGATCCGGACTCGGCACTGCCACACATGTTGCCGTCGCCGGAGCTTTTCGCGGAAAGCGTCTCGGCGTTGGGCGTCGGCGATGACTCGCACGTCGTCGTCTATGACACCGTGGGCCTCTACAGCGCGGCGCGAGTCTGGTGGATGTTCCGCGTGTTCGGGCACGAGCGGGTCTCGATCCTCGCCGGCGGCCTGCCGCACTGGCGGGCGGAGGGCCGCCCGGTCGAGAGTGGGAAGCCGGCTATCGCGCCAGCGCAGTTCAAGGCTGCGCGTCGCGATGACTCGCTGGTCCGGTCCTTCGAGCAGGTCCGCGCCACACTCGGCACGGGCGGCGCGCAAATCGTTGACGCACGCGCTGCCGCCCGCTTCACGGGTGAGGATCCGGGGCCAAGGCCCGATCTCCCGCGCGGCCATATTCCTGGCTCCCGCAACGTGCCCTTCGCCGCCGTCCTCGACGATGACGACGCTATGCTGGGCGACGCTGCGGCAATCCGACGCGCCTTCGCCGACGCTGGTGTCGACCCCGCCCGGCCGGTCATCGCCACATGCGGGTCGGGCATCACCGCGTGCACGCTGGCGCTCGCGCTTGCCGCAATCGGTGCCGAAGAAGTCGCCGTCTACGACGGTTCCTGGAGCGATTGGGGGAGTCGTGCGGACGCGCCGGTGGAAAGCGGTGGCCCCGCCTAGGCTCGGCATTCGATGAAGCGGCGACAGACCACTCTCTTCATTGCAGCCGCAATGGTGGTGGCTCTGACGTGGGCAGCGGTCAGCAGGGCTGCAGAACCGGAACCTGCGACCAGCGGTGCTGCAGCGCTTGGGACAGAGGGCGAGCGCCGGTCAAGCGACATGATCGGCGCGCTGCGCCATATCGTCACCGCCTATGAAGACACGTTGCTGGACATCGCCCGCGCCAACGGCCTCGGTTATGTCGAGATGATCGCAGCCAACCAGGGCATCGACCCCTGGGTTCCCGGCGAGAACACGCCGATCGTACTGCCGACCGCGCACATCCTGCCGGATGCCGAACGGCAGGGTCTCGTCGTTAACTTAGCGGAACACCGCCTCTATTACTTTGGGACGGACGGCGCCGAGCCGGAGACCTTCCCGCTCGGCGTGGGCAGGGAAGGGTGGGGCACGCCCCTCGGCAGCACCGAGATCGTGCGCAAGAAGGAAAGACCGACCTGGTTCCCGCCTGAATCGATCCGCGCCAAGAAGCCGCACCTACCCAAAGCGGTACCGCCGGGCCCGCACAATCCTCTGGGCAGCCACGCGCTCTATTTCGATTGGCCAAGCTATCTCATCCACGGCACGAACATGCCGTGGGGCGTCGGACGGCGGGTGAGCCACGGCTGTATCCGCCTCTATCCCGAAGATATCGCCCGGCTGTTCGAACTCGTGCCGGTCGGCACGCCGGTGCAGGTCATCAGTCAGGCAATCAAGATCGGCTGGAACGGTGGTGAGCTCTACGTGGAGGCTCACCCCGAGGCCGAACAGGCGGACGAGCTGGAATGGACCGGGCGAATTGAGAGCGTCGACGCACGCTCTCGCGCCGACGCTCTATATCGGATCAAAACTCAAGCCGGTGCCGCCCAGGATCGGCTGGACTGGCACCTCATTCGCAAGGCTCTCGAAGAACGGTCCGGCGTCCCTGCCCAAGTCACCGTGGACCGCTTCGCAACTCCCAGTTAGCCAAGTTCAGGCGGCGTGAGAGAGCCGCCCGCCGGCTCTATTTGCGCATTCCTTTCTGGAAAATGCGGTCAGCCTTGTCCGCGGCCGCCTGCGCTGCCTCGGCCGCCGCTTCGGCCGCCGCCGCCGCCGCCGCCGCGCTCTGGTTGGCCTCGTCCACCGCCGCTCTCAGCTCGTCAACCGCGACCAGGGCCTGATTGGCGGTTTGCATGGCTTCCGTGGCCATCGCCTCAGCGCCCGCTATGGCAGCAGCTGCCTGTTCCTGCTCGGCAGCGGATTGGCACCCTGCAGCGACGGCCAATGGAAGAGCGACAACGGCAATCCGCAGCGCCCACGATCTCTTGAGCATAGCCTCCTCCTGGCTCCGGTAGGTCGCTGTGGAGTTGACGGCGATTCGGCCAATTGTGTCAAGCGGCCTCACCCCAAAAAGGGGGCTTTGCGGCCTGATAGTCGCCTCCGAGTCGAGAAATTTGGCGGTCGTGCTTTACCGGCGCGCGCTGGAGCCGTTACGCTGGCCTCATGAGCCAATGCCCGTCGCCCTCACCGGTCGAATCGGCCGGCGGAGAGGCATCCGGCACGCCAGTCATATTCGATGCGGAGCTCGCGCCCAATCGTTCGCTGGGGCGCGCTGGTTTCATCGCGGTCATGGCCGGCGTCATCGTCATCAGCGTCGGGCTCGGCGTCTTCTTCCTGCTCCAGGGTGCGTGGCCGGTGCTCGGCTTCTTCGGCCTCGACATCGCGCTGCTTTATCTCGCATTCCGGTTGAGCTATCGCTCCGGCCGCCTGCGGGAGACCATCCGTGTCACCGCAGACGAGGTCATGGTCAGGCGGATCGCGCCCAACGGCCGCACGACGGAATGGCGCTTCAATCCCTACTGGCTCCGTGTCGCCCTCGACGATCCTGTGGAGCACCACAGCCAGATCACGCTCACCTCGCACGGCCGCTCGCTCGTCATCGGCCCGTTCCTGGCGCCGGAGGAGCGGGCGAGTCTGGTGGCGGCGCTGCGCGACGCCTTGGGCGAGGCCAACCGGCGCTATGCCGGTGCACCGCTGGAGGAGCATGAGATCGACGCCGGTGAAGCTGCCACCCGGCGGAGCTAAGAGGCGCTTCTAACCAATCGGCGGGGTGTGCACCGTCATCTTGCCGCGCATTGCCGTCGGCGTGTCGTCCTCGGAGACCTCGCCGGTCGCGTCGGCTTGATAGGCGCGAGCGTAGGCGACGACGTCCGCCGCGTTCTCCGGCGTCAAATGGCTGAAGCGCACGTGGTGCTTGCCGGCCGAGCGGAAGCCCACGTTGCACGGGCTCTTGCAGCCGTTCAGACAATAGACGGCGCGCAGGTTGAGCGTCTCCGGCAGGGGTTCTGCCTCGATCAGGTCGCGCACCGCCTCCAGCAGGAAGGTACCCTGGCGCTTGCCGTCGCGCTCCCGCGCCGATTCCGACCAGACGCAGGAGCGGCAGACATAAAAGGTCGCCGGCGCGGCGCCGGACGACGCCGTGGTCCGCCCGGCGCGAGAGGATCGCTTGGTGGCGGGCGGCCGAGCCTTACCCGAACCCTTGCGGGAACGCGACTGTGCGCTTCCCCGCTTGCCCTGCTTTCGCGTTGCCATGGCCCTACCTAACTGAAGCTGTAATAGAGGTTTAGAATCAAGCCGTTGACTTGCGCCGGCTTCTCGATCGGGGTCCAGTGACCGCAGCCGGGCAGCACGGCAACGCGGGAGCCCTTGATCTTGCTGCTCAGGGCTTTCACCGCCGGTGGCGGAGAGACGCCGTCCTCGTCGCCGGTGATCAGCAGGGTGGGGCAGCGGATGCTGGCGAAGTCTGCGCTCGTGGCTGCGGCAAGCGCCTCGCAGGTGCGCGCGTAGCCCTCCGCATCCTGGCCCATGAGAATTTCGCGGACGAAGGCGGCCGACGCCGGATAGTGCGCCCTGGTGTCGGCCGAGATCGCGACTTCCACCAGGGTGTCCGCAATCGGCGTCATGCCCTTCTCGCGTGCGACGGTCGCACGGTCGCGGATCGCCTGGCGGGCCGGCTCGGGCGGTTCAGCCAGCGGACCGAGGAGCGCGAGGCTCTTCACCCGTTCCGCGTGCTCGGCGGCGATGTGCTGGCAGACGATCGTGCCCATGGAGTGGCCGCAGAGATGCGCGGTCGAAATATCCAGCTCATCCATCACCGCGACCACGTCGGCGGCGAAGGAGGCGATGGAGAGGGCACCCGTGGCGGGCGAGCGGCCGGAGCCCTCGAGATCGGGCCGAACCACGCGGAAAAACCGGGCGAGCGGGCCCACCTGCGGATACCAGGTGTTGCTGGTGCCGCCGAGGCCGTGGACCATGACCACCGCGTCGCCGTCGCCATGCTGCTCGACCGCGATTGACTTACCGTTGATCTCCATCCAACCCGCTCCCGTAGCCCACACTCGGCTCGAGTGCACGCCTTGCACATAACATGCCGCGCCGTTGGCCGGATAGGCGTTTTCCACCGCCAGCTCGGCGACGCGGTCAATCCGGGTGCGGCGTCCCAATCTTCTCGTATCGGACGAGCGGCTCGAAGAATCGCTGGCCCTCGCTCTCGCCGGGCTTGGGCGGTTCCTGCGCCGCCAGCTCCTGCGCGGCGAAGAGGCGTGCGACCACCGCCTTGCGCGCATCGCCCGCGCCCCAATCGGTGGCGGCCTCCTCGATCAGGAGGGCAGCGGCCAGGCCCTTGGCCATGCAGTCCATCAGCCGGTGCGCTTGGCGCTGCGCCTCGGCTTGGTCGTCGCGGATCAGGGCCGTCAGCGCAACAACTTCACGCCGGGCCTGGAAGATCAGCGCGCGGGCCCGCACGAAGGCCGAGTGGTTGGCAACGAAGGGCATGTTGAGAATGGCGTCGAGGCGCGCGTGGAAGGCGGCAAGCCCTGGTGACTCTGCACCGGCGAGGCGCAGCACCTCCAGCGCCTGGATGTTTGGCGGCCCTTCCCAAACGGTGAGCACCTGGGCATCGCGGTAGAGCCTGGCCGTGGGGTATTCCTCGGTGTAGCCGTTGCCGCCCAGGATCTCGATCGCCCGACTGGTGGCGGTGATCGCCCATTCCGCCGTGAGATACTTGGCGAGCGCCGTGACGAGCCGCATCCAGGGCTGCTCGGCCGGCGTTGTCTGCGCCTCATCGAAGGCCTGCGCCGCAGCGAAGGCCAGCGCCACGCTCGCCTCCACACGCACCTGCATTTCGACCAGCTGGTCCTGCACCATCGGGTAGGCGATGAGGCGGTGGCCGAACGCTTCGCGGGCCTCGGCGTGGGCCAGCGCCTCGGCGAACGCGCGCCGCTGAATGCCCGCCGAGGCCATGGCGTTGTGAATGCGGCTGTAGCCAAGCGCCGCCATCATCGTCTTGAGCCCATCCGGCGGCGGTGTCACCTCCAACGCGTGAGCGTCCTCCAGCTCGATCTCGCCGGTCGCGAGGCCGCGGGTGCCGAGCTTGTCCTTGAGCCGCCTGATCCGGTAGCGGTTGGGCGCGCCGTCGGGGCATCGCGCCGGCACCAGATAGAGACCGAGCCCGCCGCCGCCGCCCGCCGCGCTCTCCGGCCGGGCGAGGGTGAGAGCGATTCCACCGTCGACGTTGCTGGCGAACCACTTGAGCCCGCTGAGCCGGATGCCGTCGTTGGTGCGCCGCGCCGTGGTCTGGGTGGCGCCGACATCGCTGCCGCCCTGCTTCTCTGTGACCCAGGTGCCGCCGGTCACCGTCTTGCCGTCCGTGCGCACAAGCCGAGGCAGGTAGATGTCACGCACTGCCTTCGACGCAAAACGATCGAGCACGTGGGCGACCGCGCCGGTGAGTGTCACCGGGCAGTGAATCGAGATGTCGGATTGCGCGAGGAGATAGCCCATCGCGAAGGTCAGCGAGTAGGGGCGACGCGCCGCGCCGTAATTGAGCCCGACGATGCCCCGCTCGTAGACCTCGCGGTGCACTGCCACGTAGAGCGGATTGTGGCGGACCACCGAGCGGGGCCGGCCATCCTCGTCCAGGGTTTCGAGAATCGGTGGCGCGAAGCGGTTGGTGTAGTCCGCCTGTTCGTCGACGGCGGTCGCCACCCAGCCGCCGAAGCTGCTCAGCCGCTCGGCGTCGTCTTCGGTAAGCCATGGCGCGCTGCGGTGCAGGAGTGCCTGAAGATTCCGGTCCGCCCGATAAGCGTTGCCGCCGAGAGCGCCGTTCCCGTCCGCCATGGGTGCGCGACCTTTTGAACCGCAGGCGGCGCCTGCGCAGGTATAGTCTGCAATGTTACTCTCAAATCCATAAGCGTCGATATGCGCGGCGCGGCATATGCAATGCCCTTGCGGGGTATGAGGCGGGCAATGGCGAGACTGGCGGGCAAGGTGGCGATCGTGACCGGGGCGACCAGCGGGCTCGGCGCCGCGTCGGCAGTGCGCATGGCCGAGGAAGGCGCGGCGGTGCTGGTGACGGGGCGGGACGAGGGCCGCGGTCAGGCGGTTGCCGAGTCCATCACCGCGGCAGGTGGCACGGCCCGGTTCCAGCCCCTCGACGTGACCGACGAGGCCGCCTGGCAGGCGACCGTGGACAGCGTGGTGTCGGAGCATGGCCGCCTCGACATTCTGTTCAACAACGCTGGCATCACGCGCGCCGAACCCATCGCCGATGTCTCGCTGGAGACTTGGCGGCGCATCATGGCGGTCAACGCCGACGGGGTCTTTCTCGGCACCCGGAGCGCGATCCCCGCCATGCGGGACTCGGGCGGCGGCTCCATCATCAACATGTCGTCGGTGCTCGGCATTGTCGGCACCGCGCACCTCGCGGCCTACACCGCGTCCAAGGGCGCGGTCCGCTACTTCACCAAGTGCGTGGCGCTGGAATGCGCGCGCGACGGCAGCGGCGTCCGCGTCAACTCGATCCACCCTGCCTTCATCCACACGCCGATGATGGACGAGACCGCGACCCGCATGTTCGGCAACGCCGCCGCTGGGCCGGAGGAGTTCGGCAAGCTGCACCCGGTGGGCCACGTCGGCGAGCCCGACGACATCGCCAACGGCGTGGTCTATCTGGCCTCGGACGAGTCCAAGTTCGTCACCGGCACCGAGCTGGTGATCGACGGCGGCTACACGGCGGAATAGGCGCGCACTGCCCGCCAGGGAGACCTGTCATGACAGACGACTTCAAGGTGTACTGGCAGCCGGGGTGCTCCAGCTGCCTCCGGGCCAAGGAGTTCCTTGCGACCCGTGGGATTGCCTACGAATCGATCAACGTCCGCGCCAGGCCGGAGGCGATGGAGGAGCTTGCGGATCTCGGCGCCCAATCGGTGCCGGTGGTGGTCCAGGGGCGCCGCTTCGTCTTCGCCCAGGACCTGGGCGACCTGGCGCGCTTCATCGGCGTCGAGTTCGACCGGCGCGCGTTGCCGCCGGTGGAACTGGTGCAAAGGATCGACCTGATCCTCGCCGCGACTCAGCGCTATCTCGCTCAGTTCCCGGCCGCGGACCTGGAAGAGGGGCTGCCGGGCCGCGAGCGCACCATCCTCGACCTCGCCTACCACATCTTCGTGATCCCGGCAGCGTTTCTCGATGCCGCCCACGGTGCGCGGCTCACCTTCGATTATTTCGAGCGCACGCCCGGCCCCGAGATGCGGAGCGCGGTCCAGGTGTCGGCATACGGCCAGACCGTGCGGGATGCGCTTTCAGAGTGGTGGCGCGCGGCTGATGCGGGGCGCCTCGGCACGCTCGACACCTATTACGGCATCCATCCGACCGAGAGCGTGCTGGAGCGGACGGCCTGGCACGCGGCCCAGCACGCCCGCCAGCTCATGGCCTTGCTGGAGCAGCGCGGCATTTCACCGGATGGCCCCATCGGCGAGGCCGATCTCGGCGGCCTGCCGCTGCCGGAAGGGGTCTACGACGACGAGGTGAAGCTCGGAGCCGAGGTGGGTGGCTAATCCCGGCCCGAGCGCTCCTTTCGCCCGCTACCAGCCGCCGGTTTCGAGCCAGCGGTCGATCATCTCCAGCCGGTCGTGGCCCCAGAACATCTCGTCGCCGACGAAGACCGTGGGCGAGCCGAAGACGCCGCGATCGAGCGCCGCATCGTTCTCGGCGCGCAAGCGGTCCTTGATCGCCTGATCCTGCACTGCCGCCACTAGCGCATCGCCGTCCACGCCCAGCGCCTGTGCCGCCGCCACGACTGCCTCCGGCTGGCTCAGGTCGCGGTTCTCGACGAAGTAGCCGCGATAGAGCGATTGGGCGAAATCGCGGGCCATGGCGGCGTCGCTGTCCGCCAGCCAGTAGTAGGCGCGGCACGCGGCGATGCTGTTGACCGGGAAGTTGTCGGGGACGTTGAAGGTAATGCCGTGGAGGCGCGCCGAGCGCAGCATGTCGTGCTGCGAGTAAGGCCCCTTCATCGGCTGGTTGACCAGGGGGCTTCCACCGATCTTCTGGAACACGGCGCCGAGCAACATCGGCCGCCAGGTGACGGCGCGCCCGTGCTTCGCCGCGATCCCGTCGATCCGCTCGGATGCGAGGTAGCCGTAAGGCGAGGAGAAGTCGAAGTAGAAATCGAGACTGTCGCTCATCGCCTTACTCCCGCGCGAGCGCCCGGCTGATTACCAGCCGCTGAACGTCACTCGTGCCCTCGTAGATGGTGCAGACGCGCTGGTCGCGATAGATGCGCTCCACCGGGAAGTCGCTCAGGTAGCCGTAGCCGCCGAGCGTCTGGATCGCCTTGGAGCAGACCCGCTCCGCCGTCTCCGAGGCGAAGAGCTTGGCCATCGAGGCTTCCTTCAGGCAGGGTTCGCTGGCGTCGCGCAGCCGCGCGGCCTGCAGCGTGAGCAACCGCGACGCCTCGATCTCCGTCGCCATGTCGGCGAGGCGAAAGCCAACCGCCTGATGCTCGATCAGCGGCTTGCCGAAACTCGTGCGCTCCTTGGCGTAATCGAGCGCAGCCTCGTAGGCCGCGCGCATGGCGCCTGTCGCCTGGGCCGCGACACCGATACGGCCGCCTTCGAGATTGCCGAGCGCAATCGCGTAGCCCTGCCCCGGCTCGCCCAACATGAGATCGGGAGTGAGGCGCACGTCATCGAAGACGATCTGGCAGGTGTCGTGGGCGCGCTGGCCCATCTTGGTCTCGTGGCTCGCGACCGTGTAGCCCTCCGAGGAGGTCGGCACCAGGAAGCAGCTGATCCCCTTCTTGCCGGCATCGGGGTCGGTCACGGCGAAGACCATCGCGAGATCAGCCCTGGAGCCGCTGGAGACGAACTGCTTTGTGCCGCTCAGCCGATAGCCGTTGCCGTCCGCCACCGCGCGGGTGCGCAGGTTGGATGCATCGGAGCCCGCCTGCGGCTCGGTCAGGCAGAAGCAGCCCAGCATGTCGCCCCGCGCAAGCGGGCGCAGGAAGCGCTCCTTCTGCTCCTCGGAGCCGCCCCTCAGAATGCCCGCGCAGACCAGCGAGTTGTTGACACTCATCGCCGTGGACGTGCCGACATCGCCGGCCGCGATCTCTTCCATGGCAAGCGCATAGGCCACGTGATCTGCGCCGGCGCCGTCCCATTCCGGCGGCACCAGCATGCCCATGAGCCCAAGCTGGCCCATGCGCGGGAGGATGTCGTCGGGGTAGCCGCCGTCCAGGTCCCACCGGCCGGCGTGGGGGGCAAGCTCGTTGGCCGCGAAGTCGCGCGCCATGTCGCGGACCATCCGCTGCTCGTCTGTGAGGAAGATGCCGTTCGCTGCCATGGCCTTGGCCCTCAGAGCCGCTCGAAGGCGGCGTCCACCGGCGTGCACGCGACGCCGTTGATCGGGAGGATGTCCTGCGGGCAGCAGGAGAACGCGAGCACGAGGTCCATCTCCGCCCGCAGCACCACATAGTCGCCGGGGCTCGCCACGCCGGGCTCGAAGGAGACCGAGCCACCCTCGCCCACCGGGATGTTCATCCACATGTTCCACGGCGACGGTGTCTTCGGCGCCTTGAGGCCCAGCGCCGCCAGCCCGTCGTGAAGGTTGTCCTCGCAGTTGTCGTGATCGTCGCCCGCGTCCAGCAGGATGTAGCGCCAGCGGTCGCAGGCGGCGATCAGCGTGTCGTGGATGCCGGGCGAGGTGTCCTCCACAAGCGTGAGGATGGGCCGGCGCTTGTTGGTGACCATGGTATCGCCGGGCCGGGGGAAGACGCCGCCTATGGCGACGCGCGAATGTTCCATCGACATGCACTCGGCCATGTCGTCCGCGTTGAAGGCCCAGGTATCCACCACCTGCGTGCCGTGGGTGTTAATGAGGCGGAGCTTCTCGCCCTTGCCAAGCTTGGCCGCCCGGCCGCGCCGCGCCGGAATGGTCTCGCGCTCGCCCGTCATGGCGGCGACCCTAGTGCAGCCGCTCGACGGCCATCGCCGTGGCTTCACCGCCGCCGATGCAAAGCGCCGCCGCACCCTTGTCGAGGCCGTACTTCTCCAGCGCCGCCAGCAGGGTGATGACGATTCGCGCGCCGGAAGCGCCGACCGGATGCCCGAGCGCGCAGGCGCCGCCGTGCACGTTCACCTTCTCGTGGTCGAGATCCAGATCGCGCATCGCCGCCATGGTGACCACCGCGAAGGCCTCGTTGACCTCGTAGAGGTCCACGTCGTCGGCATCCCAGCCTACCTTCTCGAACAGCTTGCTGAGCGCCGGCCCAGGCGCGGTGGTAAACCAGGCGGGCGCTTGCGCGTGCGTCGCGTGGCCGTGGATGACGGCGACCGGTGTGAGCCCGCGCTTCTCGGCCTCGGAACGCCGCATGAGCACCAGCGCCGCGCCGCCGTCGGAGATCGAGCTGGAATTCGCAGCGGTCACCGAGCCGTCCTTGGCGAAGGCCGGGCGCAGCGTCGGGATCTTGTCGAGATCGGCGGTGAGCGGCTGCTCGTCTTGGGCAACCACCGTCTCGCCCTTGCGGTGCTTGACCGTGACGGGCGCGACCTCGCCGTCGAAGGAGCCGTCTTCGATCGCCGTCTTCGCGCGGGTGAGAGAGGTGATGGCGAATTCGTCCTGCTGCTCGCGGGTGAACTGATAGGTGCGCGCCGTCTCCTCGGCGAAGTGGCCCATCAGCTTGCCCTTGTCGTAGGCATCCTCCAGCCCGTCGAGGAACATGTGGTCCTGCACCTTGCCGTGGCCCATGCGGTAGCCGCCGCGCGCGCGGTCCAGCAGGTAGGGCGCGTTGGTCATGCTCTCCATGCCGCCGGCGACAACGATATCGCCGGAGCCGGCTGCGATCAGGTCGTGGGCGAACATGGTGGCCTTCATTCCCGAGCCGCACATCTTGTTGATCGTAGTGCAGCCGATGGCCTCTGGGATTCCGGCGCCGATGGATGCCTGGCGCGCCGGCGCCTGCCCCTGACCGGCGGAGAGGATGTTGCCCATGATGACCTCGTCGACCTCGTCGGCGGCGACGCCGGCGCGGTTTAGCGCGGCCTCGATGGCGGCAGAACCCAGCTCGGGCGCCCGCGCGTCCTTCAATGCACCCTGAAACCCGCCCATGGGCGTGCGCGCCATCCCGACGATGACGATCGGATCATCCATCATGTTCAGTCTTCTCCCGGCTTCGGCGCGCCAATGCTGCGCCGCAGCACACTACATAGTCCCTGCCCTGGCGAATATCCACCCTGCGGGGCTTGGGATGCTTTAGCACCTCAGTCGTCCCGGTTTAGGAGCCGCTGGACGATGCGGCGGGCGGCGGCGCCAGGGGTCAGCGTCTGCGCCATCACCTCCGCCTCCAGCGCAGCGACGGCGGGCGCCAATCGCTCGTCGGCGTGGAGCGCTGCCACGAGAGAATCCTCCACCTCGCGCCAGAGCCAGGCCCCGGCCTGTGCGGCCCGCTTGGCCTCAAGCGCGCCGTCCTTCGCCATTGCCGTCCGATACCGCTCCACCGCGTCCGCGATCTCGTCGAGGCCGGTACCCTCGACCGACGAGCAGGCGATGACGCAAGGCGTCCACGGCCCTTCGCCCGCGTGGAGCATGAGCGCCGCCTCGAAGTCCGCCTTGGCGTGGGCGGCGGGCCCTTCGAGGGCGCCGTCGGCCTTGGTGACGACGACAATATCCGCGCGCTCCATTACGCCGCGCTTGATGCCTTGCAGCTCGTCGCCGGCACCTGGCTGCACCAGCAGCATGTAGAGGTCTGTCATGTCGGCAACGGCGGCCTCGGACTGGCCGACGCCCACGGTCTCCACCATCACCAGGTCGAAGCCCGCCGCCTCGCAGGCCAGCATGACATCGCGCGTGCGCCGGGCGACGCCACCGAGGGTGCCGCCAGTCGGCGAGGCACGGACGAAGCTTTGGTCGCTCCGCGCGAGCTCCGGCATCCGGGTCTTGTCGCCCAGGATCGAGCCGCCAGAGCGCTCGCTGGAGGGATCGATGGCGAGCACCGCCAGCCTGCGGCCGGCCGCGATGGCGCGCGTGCCGAAGGCCTCGATGAAGGTCGACTTGCCCACGCCAGGCGCGCCCGAGATGCCGAGCCGCACGGCTTTGCCCGCGTGCGGCAACAACGCCTGGAGCAGGTCCTCGGCCGCCGCGCGGTCTTCCTCCCGCGTCGATTCGATGAGCGTGATCGCCGTCGCCAGCGTTCGCCGGTCGCCGGCTAGGATGTCCGCCACAGGCGGCGCCTGGCCGGGGCTGTGCGGGCGCGCGGTCATGGCGCCGGGGTCTCCTCGGGCGCGGTCGTCGTCTCCCCGGCGCGTCCTTCCTCATCGGCGAGCCGTTGTTCCAGCTCCTCCCTGAGCTCGGCGGTCTCCTGCTGGCGCCACCACATCTCGGCGTAGTGGCCGTCCCGCACCAGAAGCTCTGCGTGTCGCCCGCGCTCGACGATGCGCCCGCCGTCCAGCACCAGGATCTGGTCGGCGTCGATGACCGTGGAAAGGCGGTGCGCGATCATGAGCGTCGAGCGGTCGCGGCTGACCTCCCGCAGACTCGCCTGAATCTCCTTCTCGGTCTGCGAATCGAGCGCCGACGTGGCCTCATCGAACAGCAGAATACGGGGATTCTTGAGGATCGTGCGCGCAATCGCCACCCGCTGCTTCTCGCCGCCCGAGAGCTTGAGGCCGCGCTCGCCGACCATGCTCTCGTAGCCGTCGGGGAGTGCTGCGATGAAGTCGTGGATATGGGCGAGCCGCGCCGCCTCCTCCACCTCTTCCGCGCTTGCGTCGGGCCGGCCGTAGGCGATGTTGTAGTAGATCGTGTCGTTGAAGAGCACCGTGTCCTGCGGAACGATGCCGATAGCGGCGCGCAGGCTCTCCTGGCTCACGTCGCGCACGTCCTGGCCGTCGATCCTGACGCTGCCGGCCTCGATATCGTAGAAGCGGAAGAGGATGCGCGAGATGGTCGACTTGCCGGCCCCGCTCGCGCCGACGATGGCGGTCGTGGTGCCGGGCGGCACGCGGAAGGTGATCCCGTCCAGGATGCCGCGCCGCTCCTCGTAGCGGAAGCGCACGTCCTCGAACTCGATGGTGCCCGTCGTGACTTGCAGCGGCGGCGCGTCCGGCGCGTCCTCGATCTCGCGCTCCACCGAGAGGATGCTGAACATCGCCTCCATGTCGGTGAGCGACTGCTTGATCTCGCGATAGACGAAGCCCAGGAAATTGAGCGGGATATAGAGCTGGAGCAGGTAGGTGTTGACCAGCACGAAGTCGCCGATGGTCATGGTGCCGGCGGCGACCTCGTAGCCGGCCATGATCGTGATGCCGGTAAGCCCGGTCGCGACGATGATCCCCTGGCCGATGTTGAGCAGCGAGAGGCTGGTCTTGCTCTGGACTGCCGCCCGTTCGTACTGCCGGCGGGAGACGTCGAAGCGCTGCGCCTCGTGCATCTCGTTGCCGAAATACTTGACCGTCTCATAGTTGAGCAGGCTGTCGATCGCCTTGGTGTTGGCCTCGCTATCCTTCTCGTTCATGCGCCGGCGGTACTTCAGCCGCCACTCGGTGACCGTGAGGGTGAAGGCGATAAAGGAGCCGATGGTGACGAAGGTGATCGCAGCGTAAGTGACGCCGTAGAGGACCCAGAGGATGCCGCAGACCATGGTGACCTCCACCAGGGTCGGCAGGATGTTGAACAGCATGAAGGTGAGCAGGAACTCGATGCCCTTGACGCCGCGCTCGATGGCGCGGCTCAGGCCCCCGGTGCGGCGCTCGATGTGGAAGCGGAGCGAGAGCTCGTGGAGATGGTTGAAGACCTGAAGTGCCACGGTGCGGATCGCCCGCTCCGCCACCTTGGCGAAGACCGCATCCCTGAGCTCGCCGAAGGCGACCGTGAGCACCCGGAGCGCGCCGTAGGCCAACAGGATCGCCACCGGCACGACGATAACCGCCGCCGTCTCGCCCGAGAGGATATCGACCGCGTCCTTGTAGAGGATCGGCACATAGACGTTCGCCACCTTGGCGCCGATCAGGAGCAGGATCGCCAGCAGCACGCGGCCCCGCATCTCCAGCGAGCCGCGCGGCCAGAGATAGGGCAGCAGCGTGCGGATGGTGTGCAGGTGCGAGCGTTCGCCCGCTTCCCGCACGCGGGCCTCGCGATCGAGAGCAACCATGGGGCCGTGAGTCTGATCGTTGGCCCCGCCGCTTGCGGGGCTCAGAGCGCGTTACGTGCGCGTCTCACATAAGCACGAAGCGGGGGCGGATCAAATGCCGGTGCCGGTTAGGCGGCCTCGGGGCGGCGGATCAGCGCCATGATGTCCTGCGCCGCGGCCGGGATGTTGGTGCCGGGGCCATAGACGGCGGCGACGCCCGCCTCGTGCAGGAACTCGTGGTCCTGGGGCGGTATCACCCCGCCGCAGACCACCACCACGTGGCCCGCGCCGGCCTCTCGCAGCGCGTCGATCAGCTCTGGCACCAGGGTCTTGTGGCCGGCGGCTTGGCTGGAGACGCCGATCACATGGACGTCGTTCTCCAGCGCATCTTGCGCGGCCTCCTCGGGCGTCTGAAACAGCGGGCCGATATCCACGTCGAAGCCGATGTCGGCGAAGGCGGTCGCGATCACCTTGGCGCCGCGGTCGTGCCCGTCCTGGCCGAGCTTGACCACCAGAATGCGCGGCCGGCGCCCCTCCGCCTCGGCGAAGAGCGCGGTTTCGCGCCGGATGGTCTGGAAGGCGTCGTCCTGCGCGTAGGCTGCGCCGTAGACACCGGAGACTGTGCGCACCGTCGCCCGGTAGCGTGTGAACGCCGCCTCCATCGCGTCCGAGACCTCGCCCACCGTCGCTCGCGCCCGGATGGCGTCGATGGAGAGCGCCAGCAGGTTGCCGTCGCCGCGCGCGCCCTCGGTGAGCTTCTCGAGCGTCCCCTGGCAGGCCGCCTCGTCCCGCCCGGCGCGAACCTCGGCGATGTACGCGATCTGCGCCTCGCGCACGGCGTAGTTATCCACGTCGAGCAGTGCCGGCATGTCGTCCGAGTCCGACTGGTAGCGATTGACGCCGACCACCACGTCCTCGCCCCGGTCGAGCCGCGCCTGGCGGCGGGCGGCTGCCTCCTCGATGCGGAGCTTGGGCATCCCGGCGGCGACCACCTTGGTCATACCGCCCAACTCCTCGACCTCGTCGATCAGCGCCTGCGCCTCGCGCGCAAGCGAGGCGGTGAGCGCCTCCACGTAGTAGGAGCCGCCGAGCGGATCCACCACCCGAGGCACGCCGGTCTCGTGCTGAAGGATGAGCTGGGTATTGCGCGCGATCCGCGCCGAAAAATCGGTCGGCAGCGCCACCGCCTCGTCCAGCGCGTTGGTGTGGAGCGACTGGGTACCGCCGAGCACCCCCGCCAGCGCCTCGTAGGCGGTCCTGACCACGTTGTTGTAGGGGTCCTGCTCGGCCAGCGAGACGCCTGAGGTCTGGCAGTGGGTCCTCAGCATGAGCGAGCGCGGGTCTTCGGCCCCGAAGCCTTCCATGAACCTGGCCCAGAGCAGCCGGGCCGCGCGCAGCTTCGCCACCTCCATGAAGAAGTTCATGCCGATGCAGAAGAAGAACGAGAGCCGGGGCGCGAAATCGTCGATGGCGAGGCCTCGGGAATGCGCCGCGCGCACGTAGTCGAGGCCGTCGGCGAGCGTGAATCCCAGCTCCTGCACCAGCGTCGCGCCGGCCTCCTGCATGTGATAGCCGGAGATCGAGATCGAGTTGAAGCGCGGCATGTGCCGGGCCGTGTACGCGATGATGTCGGCCACGATCCGCATGCTGGGCTCGGGCGGGTAGATGTAGGTGTTGCGGACCATGAACTCTTTGAGGATGTCGTTCTGGATGGTGCCCGCGAGCTTTTCCGAGCCCACACCCTGCTCCTCCGCCGCCACGATGTAGGCCGCCAGCACCGGCAACACCGCCCCGTTCATGGTCATCGAGACGCTGACCTCGCCCAAGGGGATGCCGTCGAAGAGGCGCTTCATGTCCTCGACAGTGTCGATGGCGACGCCTGCCTTGCCCACGTCGCCGCGAACCCTGGGGTGGTCGCTGTCGTAGCCCCGGTGGGTGGCGAGGTCGAAGGCGACGGAGAGCCCCTTCTGACCACCGGCGAGATTGCGCTTATAGAAGGCGTTGGACTCCTCGGCGGTGGCGAAGCCCGCGTACTGGCGGATCGTCCACGGCCGGTTGGCGAACATGGTGGCGCGCACGCCGCGGGTGTAGGGCGCGAAGCCGGGCAGGCCCGGCTGGTCCTCCAGCGCCTCCAGGTCGGCGGCGGTGTAGAGCGGCTTGACCGTGATGCCCTCGGGCGTCTCCCAGGCGAGCACTGCCGGGTCCCCGCCCTTGAGCTCACGGGCAGCCAGGGCCTCCCAGTCGGCGACGGTCTTTTCGGTGGAATCGGTCATGCGGCTGGGCTCCCACTCTCCCAGGTGCCCGTCCTCGGTCACTCGCGCTTCGGACAAGGTAGACGGCGGGGGCCGCCGGCCGCAAGGCGCGGACAAGGACGAGGGCCGGTCGCGACCACCATTTTGCCCCTGTGAACCGTTGCGCCTTTTCAGGTAAAAGAGGGCGCCAACCCGGTGCCGCGGCAACAGGAGGAACCCCCCGCACATGAGCAGTCTACGATTCGAGGCGCCCGAGACGGTCGAGGATGCCGTCCGGCTCCTCGCCGATGCCGACGGAGAGGCCATGCCGCTCGCCGGCGGCACCGACCTCCTGGTTCAGTTGCGCACCGATTTCGTCCGGCCCGGCCTCATCGTCGATTTGAAGCGCATTCCGGCGCTCATGGACGTGAGCGTGAACGGCGATGACATTCGCGTCGGCGCTGCGGTTTCAGGCGCGACCCTCGGCAAGAACGAGGCCGTGAAGGCCGCATGGCCGGGTGTGGTGGAAGCGCTGGAGCTGATCGGCTCCACTCAGATTCAGGGGCGCGCCTCGCTTGGCGGCAACCTCTGCAACGGCTCGCCAGCCGCCGACAGCGTGCCGGCGCTGATTGCCGCCGGCGCCGTCTGCGAGATCGCGGGCCCGAACGGAGGCCGCTCGGTGCCGGTGGAGGACGTGATCACGGGGCCCGGCCAGCTTTCTCTCGGCCCCGGCGAGATTGTGGTCTCCCTCGTCATGCCCAAGCCGCCGCCGCGCTCGGGCGACGCCTATCTGCGCTTCATCCCGCGCACCGAGATGGACATCGCCGTGGTCGGCGCCGGTGTCGCGCTCACGCTCGACGGGGCGGGCGTTTGCACCCACGCGCGGCTGGGCCTGGGCGCGGTCGCGCCCACGCCGCTCCTGGTGGAAGACGGCGCCAAGGCGCTGATCGGCACGAAGGTGGACGACGCCGCGCTCGCTAACCTCGCAGCGGCCGCCAGCGCCGCCTGCAATCCCATCGACGACAAGCGCGGGACCATCGAATACCGGGTCAAGGTTGCGGGGGTGCTGGCCAGGCGGGCCGCGCTCATCGCCCTGGAGCGTGCGAGGAGCAACGGCTGATGGCCAAGTATCATGTAACCACCAGCGTCAACGGCGAGCCGACAGAGTTCCTCTGCTCAGGCGAGCAGACCCTGCTCGACGTGCTGCGCGACGAGCTGGAGCTCACCGGCACCAAGGAAGGCTGCGCCACCGGCGACTGCGGCGCCTGCAGCGTGACCGTGGACGGCACCCTCGTCTGCGCCTGCCTCATGCTCGGCACCGAGGCCGAGGGCCGCGAGATCGGCACCATCGAGGGCATGGCCGATGGCGACACGCTGCATCCCTTGCAGCGCCAGTTCCTGGAGGATGCGGCGCTGCAGTGCGGCATCTGCACGCCGGGCTTCCTCGTCGCCGCCAAGGCGCTGCTCGAGGAGAACCCGGACCCGACCGAGACGGAAGCCCGCTACTGGCTGGCGGGCAATCTCTGCCGCTGTACCGGCTACGACAAGATCATCCGCGCCGTGATGACGACGGCGGCGGAGCTAAGGGGAGAATAGCTTATGGCAACCGCCAAGCAGGAGATCGGAAACGGCAACGGCTCGCTCAAGTACGTCGGCACGCGCCCGGTGCGCCCGGACGGCGTCGACAAGGTGACCGGCAGGGCCAAGTTCGGCGCGGACTTCTCGTTGCCAGGCATGCTTGTGGGCCGGGTGCTGCGCAGCCCCCACGCGCACGCGCGCATCCGCTCCATCGACGCGTCGAAGGCCCGCGCGCTGACGGGCGTAAAGGCCGTCGTCACCCGCGACGAGATGCCGGAGATCCCGAACCAGTGGGTCCCGGCCGGCGAGGTGGCGGTCAACTACCGTGACATGTCGCAGAACGTCATGGCGCGGGAGAAGGCGCTCTATGACGGCCACGCCGTTGCCGCGGTGGCAGCGACCACGACGGCCATTGCCAAGCAGGCAATCGATCTGATTGAGGTGGACTACGAGGTTCTGCCACACGTGATCGATGTGCGCGAAGCGATGAAGCCTGACGCACCCCTTCTTCATGACGACATGTACACCCAAGACGTGGAGCCCAAGCCCGACAAGCCCTCCAACGTCTTCAAAAAGGTGCACTTCACGATGGGCGACCTGGACAAGGGATTCGCCGAGGCCGACGTGATCGTCGAGCGCACCTTCACCACCAAGGCGGTGCACCAGGGCTATATCGAGCCCCACGCAGTGGTCGCCAAAGCCGGCGAGGACGGTCAGTGCGAGATCTGGTGCTGCACCCAGGGGCAGTTCACCGTGCGCGCCTATTGCGCCAACCTGCTCGGCATCGACATCGGCAACATCCGCGTAACCCCGTCGGAGATCGGCGGCGGCTTCGGCGGCAAGACCGTGGTCTATCTGGAGCCGATCGCGCTCAGGCTGTCGCAGCTTGCCGGCCGCCCGGTCAAAATCGTGATGTCCCGCGAGGAGGTCTTCCGCGCCAGCGGCCCGACCTCGGGCGGCGCGATGACGATCAAGATGGGCGCCACCAAGGACGGCAAGTTGACCGCCGCCAAGGCGTGGCTCGCCTATCAGGCGGGCGCCTTCCCCGGCTCGCCGATCGGGCCCGGCTGTATGTGCGTCTTCGCACCCTACGATATCGAGAACGCCGAGGTCGAAGGCTACGACGTGGTGGTCAACCGGCCGAAAGTCGCCGCCTACCGTGCGCCGGGCGCGCCGATCTCCGAGTTCGCCTCCGAAGGGGTGGTCGACGAGATCGCGAAGAAGCTCGGCATCGACCCGGCCGAGTTTCGCCTGATGAACGCGGCGAAGGAGGGCACCCGCGCGCTCTACGGGCCCAAGTTCGGCCCGGTCGGCTGCATTGAGACTCTGGAAGCCGCGCGTAACAGCGAGCACTACAACATCCCGCTCGGCCCTAACCAGGGTCGCGGCATCGCCACCGGCTTCTGGTTCAACATCGGCGGCGAATCCTGCGCCACCATCAACGTCAACGAGGACGGCACGGCGACCGTGATCGAAGGCAATCCCGACATCGGCGGCTCGCGCGCCTCGATCCAGTTGCAGGCGGCTGAAGCCCTCGGCATTCCGCCGGAGAAGGTGCGCCCGCTGGTCGCCGATACCGACACCATCGGCTACACCTTCCTCACCGGCGGCAGCCGCGTCACCTTCGCCACCGGCATGGCAGCAATCGATGTGGCGGGCAAGGTGGTCGAGCAGCTGCGCGAGCGTGCCGCTAAGATCTGGGACATCCCGGTCGAGGCGGTCGAGTGGGAGGACGGCTACGCCAAACCCTCGGGCAGCAACGCCGGAGACTTCGAGCCGCTCAGCCTCGCCGAGATCGCGGCTCAGGCCGGCAAGACCGGCGGCCCGATCGCGGCGACCGCCTCCATCAACGCGCAAGGCGCGGGCCCCGGCTTCGGCACCCACGTGTGCGACGTCGAGGTCGACCGCGAGACCGGGCGTGTCACCGTTCTGCGCTACACTGCGGTGCAGGACGCCGGCAAGGCGGTCCATCCGAGCTACGTCGAGGGGCAGATCCAGGGCGGCGCCGCCCAGGGCATCGGCTGGGCGCTCAACGAGGAATATATCTACGACAAGGACGGCCGGCTCGAGAATCCGGGCTTCCTCGACTACCGCATGCCGGTGGCCTCTGACCTGCCGATGATCGACGCGGTCATCGTCGAGGTGCCGAACCCGAACCACCCCTATGGCGTGCGGGGCGTCGGCGAGACTCCGATCGTGCCGCCGATGGCGGCGGTCGCCAACGCGATCGAGAACGCGACCGGTATACGCATGACCGACCTGCCGATGTCGCCGCCGCGCCTGCTCGAGGCGCTCGATAACGGCGGGGCCAGCGGCGGCGCCTGACCCGTTGGCGCGGGTCGTCCTGCCTTCGAGCCTTGCCCGCTACACGGGCGGGGTCACCGAGCTGGAGGTCGAGGCGACCGACATTCGCGGCGTAATCCGGGCACTCGAGGCCCGCTATACGGGCATCGGGCGCGAGTTGGAGGAGGGCATGGCCGTCGCGGTGGATGGCCACATCCACCAGGACGACCTGTTCGCAGCAGTCTCGCCCGAGAGCGAAGTCTGCTTCCTGCCCCGGATCGGCGGCGGTTAGATGTGGAGCATCAACAGGTTGTCTTGGGTCAGGGCGAGTCTGCTGATGGGAGTATTGGCGTTCAGGCTACCATGAGGCCGGTGCCAGTTGTATTGGTGCAGCCAGGCTGGCAGCTGCTGTGCGCGTTGGCTTGAGTTCGGATAGGCGCGGGCATAGGCCCATTCGCGGAGGGCGGTCTGGATGAAGCGCTCGGCCTTTCCGTTGGTCTTTGGTGTGTAGGGCCGAGTTCGGATGTGCTTGAGGCCGAGGGTTCGGCAGGCGTCGCGGAAGGCGAAGGCCTTGTAGCAGGCGCCGTTGTCGGTCATGACGCGGCTGACGGTGACGCCGAGGCTTCTGTAGTAGGCGATGGCGTCCTTGAGGAAGGCGGTTGCGCTCTCCTTCTTCTCGTCGGGCATGATCTGGCTGAAGGCGACACGTGAGTGGTCGTCGATGCAGACGTGGAGATACTCCCAGCCGACGCCGCGTGAGTTGCTTTGACCGGTGCGGTCGAAGCGGCCCAGCTTCTTGATGTCGATGTGGATGAGCTCGCCGGGGTGTGCGCGCTCATAGCGCCGGACCGGCTCGGCCGGCTCGAGGGCGCTCAGGCGGTTGAGGCCGAGGCGCCGCAGGATACGGCTGACAGTGGCGGTGGAGACCCCGAGCTCGTCGGCGATCTGCGCGCCGGTGCAGCGTTGTCGGCGTAGCGCAGCAATCTGCCGGACCACCGCGGCGGGGGTCGGCTGGCGCAGAGTGTGCGGTCGTGACGAGCGGTCCTGCAGACCCTGGCTTCCCTCGGCCCGGAAGCGCGCGACCCACTTGCGCACGGTGCGCTCGCAGACCCCGACGGCGGTGGCCACCGCCATCGGGGTCTGCCCTTCCTCGAGGACGCGGTGCACGATCTCGGCTCGACCGAGCGGCGTGAGTTTTGCATTCTTGTGGACGTTCATCCGGGGCTCGCTTCTCGGTTCGTTGACAGGCGTTCGTCACCCATCAGCTTCCGAGATTCGACCCCGGATGGACAACCTATTGAGAGATCACAGTTAGAGCGTGACCGTCTTTGACGGACGCGCGACAGGCCGCGACCGCGGCCCGCCGCTTATGCGGCGCCCTCGCGGAGGCGCCGGCCGTAGGCCGGCTGCCGTGAGCGAAGAACTGTTAGGGCGTTTCCGTGTAAAACGGAGACGCCCTAACCCGACGCCGCGTGCTTTCTACTCGGCTGCCGACGAAGCGGCGGCCCTCCGCCCGCTGAGTCCGAGCCAGGCGAGTCCGATCAGAACCGCGACGAGGAACGGCAGCACCGCGTAGTTCATCGTCTGCCAGCCCACGGCCTCGTGCAGCGCGCCGGAGAGCAGCGCCGCCGCCGCGACGCCGGTGAACACGGTGAAGTCGTGGGCCGCTTGCGTCTTCGCCTTCTCCGCCGGGCTGTGAATCTCGGTGATGAGCGTCGTGCCGCCGGTGAAGAGGAAATTCCAGCCGACGCCCAGCAGAACCAGGGCGACATGGAAGTTGAGCAGTGCGACGCCATGGAGGTTGGACGCAGCGCAGAGCCCGATCAGCAGCGCACCGCAAGCCATGATCGTCTTCGTGCCGAAGCGCTTGATTAGGTGGCCGGTGACGAAGGCGGGCGCAAACATGCCGAGCACGTGCCACTGGATCGTCTGCGCCGAGTCGGAGAAGCCGAAGCCGCAGTACTTCATGGCGAGCGGCGTCGCGGTCATCAGCAGCGTCATCATCGCGAAGCCGACGAGGGAGCCGAGCACGGCGATGATGAATGTCGGCTGGCGCATGATCGTGAGCAGAGGACGGCCCGAGCCGCTGCGTTCCTCTTCGTCCGGCGGCGGGATGGTGATGAAGCGGAGGACCACCAGCGTGGCGACGTAGAGCGCGGCCACGGTGGAGAAGACACCTGCAAACGCAATCGGCGCGAAGAGGTCCCTGGACCAGTCGGCGAGCAGGGGGCCGATCGAGGCGATCACGCCGCCCGCGAGCACCAGCGAGATTGCCCGGCTCCTGAAGGCCTCGCTCGCTGCGTCCGCCGCGGCAAAGCGGTAGTACTGGGCGAAGCCGTTGGCTGCGCCGATCAGCGCGAGGCCGACGCAGAAGAGCGCGAAGCTCGCTTCCATGATCGCCCAGAAGCCCAAGAGCGCGCCGGCAAGCCCGATGGCGGCGCCAACGGTGAAGCCGTCGCGCCGTCCGATGCGCTTCATGAGGAGCGATGCCGGCACCGTCGCCACCATCGTCATGACAAACTGGATGCCGATGGGGAGCGTCGCCAGCACCTTGGTATCGGCGAGCTGGTGCCCGATCAGCGCGGCCGCGGCGACCACACCGGACATCGAGGTGAGGAAGAGCGCCTGGCAGGTGGCGAGGAGCGCCACGTCGCGGGCGCCGGAGCGGGTCATGGGCCACGATAGCACATCGCGCCGACGCCCGATCGATCGCACCGCCCCCAAGGCTGACTGCACCGCGCCGGGAGGCGCTCAAACTGCCGCGGTGGATATATTAGTTGGACATATCACGTTATAAATCTGACATAATACCGCTTCTGATATGGCATTAGACTGATCACTTAACTACTATTCGAGGTGGACCATGAGGCGGGGCTCGATTTTCCGGTGCCCGCTCCCTCGTGGCCTTCCAAGACCACCATTAAGGCGATGTTCACCCAACCCCCGCAATTTAGATGGCAGGGCGGGACACTTTGCTCTCTAAACTGCTCCGAGACGACCGACGGCGCCGAGCGCCGAAGGAGAGAACGTGAAGATTAGCGAGGTTGTCACGACACCGCTCTGGATTCCCTACGAGCAGCCCTTTCACTGGTCCGAGGGCGTCACCCACGGCGCGGAGGTAATCCTGGTCGAGGTCCACACCGACGAGGGCGTGATCGGCTATGGCGAGTCGATTGCGACGCCATCGGTCGAGGCGATCCGCGCCCATGTCTCGCTCGCGGCGGATTTTTGTATTGGGCGCAGTCCTTTCGAGAATGCCCGCCTGATTGACGAGGCTTACAACGCTCTGTTCGGGCGCGAGGAGGCTTGCAGGGCCTCCAAATTCGCGGGCAAAGCGCTCGCGGGGCTGGAGATGGCGCTGTGGGACGCCATGGGCAAGGCTGTGGAGCGCCCCGTTCACGCTCTGCTGGGCGGCGCGATTCGCGACGAGGTGCGCTACTTTGGCTTTCCGCAAGGGGAAACCGCCGAGGAAATCGCCGGCGAGGCGGCGCGGCTCGCGGCCTCGGGCCACGAAGTGATCTTCGTCGAGGTCGGACGGGGCGACGATTTGGACGCCGAGGTCGTGGCCCGGGTTCGGGCCGCCATCGGACCCGACAAGCGCTTGCGAGTCGACTCGAGCGGGCGTTGGCACCCCGTCCGGGCTGCCCGCATGATGCGAAGGCTTTCCCGATTCGACATCGAAGTCGTGGAGCAGCCGATCGATGCGGAGAGCGTCGAGGCGCTGGCACGGGTCCGAGCCGCGAGCCCGGTCTCGATCGCTGCGGACCGGGGTGTCATCGCGCTGGGCGACGCCTTCGACGTCTGCCGCCTGCGCGCTGCCGATTTGATCGTCGTCGGTCTGCACGAAACCGGGGGCTTGCTGCGCTTCTGCAAGATGGCCCACGTCGCCGAGGCGGCCAATATCGACATTTGCATCCACGGTCTTCACGAGACGGGGATCACGACGGTGGCGGCGTCCCATGTCGCGGCGGTGACCCCCAACCTGGACGACGGCAACCAGTACATGAACAATTTTCTGGCCTGGGACATCGTCAGCCGACCCGACCTCACGTTGCAGGACGGCAGGCTTCCTGTTCTCGACGGTCCGGGATGAGCGCACACTCAGTAGTTGATGGCGGGGTTTTCGGATTATTCGATGGTCGAGATGCGGCACTTTGTTGATCCACGAGAGCATTGAGCGGCCGGTCTTTCATCGGGACCGCAGCAGGATTTCGTTCCAGTCCTTTGCGCCGCGAGGGCGCAGTCTGATCACTCTGGGGTCGTTGGCGGCGAGCCGCTCGGCGGCGCCGTCACCGGCGCTGTCGGCGTCGTAGGCGCAGATGATGCGCTTCGGTTTCCAGTCTTCGATCCAGATCGGGATCGAGTTGGCGATGCCGGCGGTTGAGGCGACGACGGCGCCGGTCTCACGGGTCCCCTCGACGCGCAGGCTTCGAGCGGAGATGGCGTCGACGGCGCTCTCGGTGAGGATGACCAGAGCGGGCCGGTTTCGGTCGCAGGGGAGCCAGAAGCCGCCACGCGCCTTGCGCGATCCCGGCGCCATGCCCCTGAAGCGCCTTGTGCCGGCGTGCGCCGCGGTGCCGAGGATCTCGGCGCCGGTGGGGCGCCCGCTGGCGTTGCGGCAGACGAAGACGGCATTGAGCCTGTCATCGGCGTGTAGCAGGCCTCGGCCGTGGCAGGCCTCGAGCACGTCGGCGCGGAGGGCGCGCTGACGGGCGAGGGCGTCGCGGACCCTGGGCCATGCGCTCGGACTGGGCCTTGGCAGGCGCAGGCATCGCGGGGCGGCTGGGCTGGCGGTGGTCTTCTCCCGCCCCTCATGCCCTCCGAGGAAGCGCAGGGCTTCCGGGAATCGGCATCCCGTCGCATGGATGACGAGGTCGATGGCGCCACCCCCTCCGGTGCCGCGCAGGTGATCGAAGAACTTCGCGCCGTTGATGCTGATGACCGAGCCCTCGCGCTTGAAGCGCGCCCGGTCGGCGGGGTCTCTTCGGTAGCCGAGGGCGGCGGCGACCCGGTCGAGGGGGATGTTGCGGCAGGTGGCGAGGGGATCGCCGCCGCTCATTGCCGGATTCCGGCGAAGGGCTACTCGGAAGGGAGGCTGGCGGCGTTCCCGTTCCCGTACCCTTCAACGCTTAAGGGTTGCGGGAACAGGAACGGGAACGGCCTCATCCCGCGCTTCCATTGGTGGCGGCAGGGGGCTGCGGCTCCCGGTGCGCCTCGGCGGCTGCGAGGCGATAGCGGCCCCTGGGCGCCCGTTCGATGCGCCCCTCGCGGGTGAGCCTCTCGATGGCGGCAACGACGCTTGCGTTGCGGGCAGCGGCGCGTGAGCGGATCTGGGCTTTCGAGAGCGGCTCTTCGGCTTCTGCGATTGCCTTCACGATGCGCTGCTCGACGGTGGCGGGCTCGGGCCTGTCTTCATCCGCTGCTTGCCGGTGCAGCCGGAAGGCCGGTCCATGGCCGTCATCGACGAGGTCGAGCTCGATGTCGTTGAGGCCCCGGGCGTCGCGATGCTCGACCGTCATGACGATCTTCTTGTCGCGCCGGCGCAGGTAGAGATTCGAGTCACCCCATGCGTGCAGCTCGCTGCTCCCGCGCAGGGCCTGCCCCGGCCGGGCGCCCCCGCTCTTGCGGGCGTGGTGGACGAGGAGGACGGCGGTTTCGAAGCGGCGCTGCAGCTCGCGCAGGAAGCCGAGGATGGGGGCGACCTCGCCGGCGGCGTTCTCGTCTACGCCATGCAGGCGGACCAGGGGGTCGAGGATCAGGAGGCGCGGTTCGATGCGCTCCACGGTCTGCTGCAGGCGTTGACGGTCGCTGGGCTGGTCGAGACGCAGGGTGGGCACGTCGATGACGGCGATGTCGAGTTCGTCGAAGGGAGTGTCGGCGGCGCGGGCGATCCCCTGCAGGCGCTTGCGCACCCTGTGACCGGCATCCTCGGCGGCGAACAGCAGCACGGTGCCGCTTCCGGTGGCGCGGTAGTGGCGCAGGCATGGGACGCCGGTTGCCACGGCGACGGCGAGATCGAGGGCGAGCAAGGATTTGCCGCACTTGGGCTCGCCGCCGACGATGCCGACGGCCTGCTCGGACCACAGCGTGTCCACCATCCACTGCTGCGCCCGGGGGCGATCCTCGAGCTCCACCGGTGCCCGTGTCGGGAAGCCCTTCACCGCCGTGCCCTCCTGGGCTGTGCATCCTCGCCCCAGGTCTCCAGGAAGAGCTTTTCGTCGAGCTGCTCGCGATCCTGTTCGGCGCCGGCGGCGAGCAGGCCGTCGGCCATGATGGCGAGCGCCCTGGCATTGCCGTCGGCATGAGCGACGAGGGTGTCCTTGAGCCCGGCCGTCATCAGGGCGGGATTGCCGGCCTGCTCAAGCAGGTGGTCGAGGAGGCGGGCGAGTTCGCCGGGTTCGGAGCGGGTGATGAGCAGGCGCTGTCGGATGCGCGAGGCGATGGGCAGCAGCTCGGGGTTGCGCAGTTTTGTCAGAAGACGATTGTCGCCCACGAGAACGACGCTCAGGATGGCGCGGGAGTCGAAGTCGGTTGAGCTGAGCAGGCGCATCTCGGTCAACACCGGGTTGACCAGCTCCTGTGCCTCGTCGACGAGCAGGAGCGGGTGCAGGCGGGTGTCCTCCAGGTGGGCGAGCCAGTGCTGGCGCAGCCACTTGAAGCCGAGCCAGCGGTTGTTGTGGACCAGAGTGATGCCGAAGTGATCGGCGAGTTCGTGGTAGAAGTCGGCGACGCTGGCCGACGGATAGGTCAGCACCGCGAGGCCCAGGCCCTCGGTGCGCTCGAGGCGGTTGGCGAGCAGGCGCAGGGCTACGCTCTTGCCGGTGCCGGGCTCGCCGGCGATCATCGCGAAGCCGCCCTGGCGCATGAGCTGGCTCTCGATCCTGCGGCAGAAGCTGTCGATGGCAGGGGTGGGCATGAGGGCTTCGACCGGCAGGTCGGTGGCGAAGGGATTCCACTTGAGCCCGTAGAGCGTGAGCAGTTCGCGGTTCATGACGTCTCTCCCTGATCGTCGTCCTCGCCCGGATCGGGCGTTTGGTTATGGGGTACCCAGGGCGGCGGCAGGCCGGTTGCGGCCTGGGCGTCGAGCATGCCCTGGAGCAGCGGCGGAAGTTGGCCCGCACCCGCGCTGCCGCCGCCATCGTCGCCGCCGGAACCGGCGGGACGGCGGACGCCATCGGCGTTGCCGCGCTTGTCGAGGGGGTACATCGTGCACAGGGGCTCGCCGCTTCGGCCTTCGACCAGATCGACGCTTGAGAGGTCCCAGCGTGCGTAGCGGACCCAGGCCTCGCGCAGGTGGCGCCACGGCTGGGGCACCTGGTAGCGGATGCCCTCGACCGAGACGGTGGCGTCCGAGCGCCGCACCGTGCGCTTCCTGGTGATACGGAAGGCCGCCTTGAGCTCGGCCGAGCCGGGGCAGGGCCTCGATGCGTTGACGCTCTCGGCCAGCCGTTCGTGCGGCGTCATGCCGAGCTCGCGGTGCTTGCGCCGATGGTAGTCCTGCTCCAGCCAGGCTATGGTGGCGTCGTTGAGCATCTTCAGGGTGAGCGCGTCGACGCCTTCGAGCTGAGCCATCAGACGCGATTCGACGGTGCCCCAGAATGACTCGATCTTGCCGTTCTGATGGGGGCTGTAGGCGAGTGTGGTGGCCCCCACGATGCCGAGCCGAAGCAGCCCCTCCTCGACCTCGCCCGCCGTCATCGGCCCACCGTTGTCGGTAAGCAGGGACCTCACGAGGCCCCGCTTCATGAAGGCTTGGCACAGCCCGTGCACGAAGACCTCGGCGGTCTCCTCCAGGTACCACTGAAGGTGACAGCCGAGCCTGGAGTGGTCGTCGAGGAAGCCGAGCAGGATGGGCGTCTGCCATTCGCCCGACGGCGTCAGCACCCGGCGCTTGCCGTGGTGAAAGTCCCCATGCCAGAGGGCGTGGCTGCGGGACACCTCGTAGCTCAGGACCTCGCGGGCTTCGGCCGCCGGCCTGTCCTCGCCCTCGTGCCACTTCCTGGGACGCTTGCGGACCAGGCCGCGATTGCGCATCGCCCGCGTCAGCGTCGCGTAGGACGGCATCGGGCCCAGCTCGGGCTTCTTCTTCACAAGCGCCAGAAGATTGTCGTAGTGCAGCTGTGCCGACCACGAGGGATGCACCCGGTACTGCTCGCGCAGCGCCGCGATCAACCCCGCCGACATGGCCCGCTCGCGACCGACGTCGGCCCGAAGCTTCTGGCGAAGCGCCTTGACCGGGTCCCGCTCCTCTGCCCGCGCCCGGTAGTACCAGCGCTCGATCGTGGACACCGCGAAGCGCACCGGGCCCTTGCCCGATGGGTGCTGCCACTCCCGCTGCGCAAGCCGCTCGAGCTCGGCCCGCAGTTGGCCTGCAGGGGGCGGCGAAGCCAGAAGCGGCCCCACCACCGCAAAGCGCAGCCGGGCCCACTTCTCGCGCCTGGCGCCTGCGTCGTCCTTGTCCATTCCGGCATCCCTCCCTCGCCGCATCGGAGAGATGCCCATGTACGACGCCCTATCCCTACCTGACAGAAGCACCTTCTGCGGGAACCGCCGGGCCATCGGCGAGCGCGCAATGGCCCGTCCACGGCATCAGCCAGATCAGGCCCCGCGACAGACGGGCACGCAGGGTGCGGCCCCGCATGGTGCGCAGAAGCCAGCGCAGCGGCGCCTCCTCGGGCGGCGCTGCAAGCTCGCCCCGCTTCGCCTGCCACTCCCGGGTCAGAGGGAAGGCTTGCAGCCACCACCGCCGCCAGCGGCGCAGTGTGGCCACCGGAATCCCCCACTTCCGCTTGATCGTCTGCAAACGCACGCCGCCTCTCAGCACCAGCGCGCTCACCAGAACGAACAGGGCGCCCAGATAGAAGCGCCGCCCAAAGAATCGCGCCGACGGAGGCTTCACACGGCGCCTGCAAACCGAACAGCAGAGGCTGAAGCGTCGGACATCGTCCCGAAGATCCGCCGCCAGACCGTACGGCTTGCGCGGGTAGGTCGCGCTGTGTAGCGCCCCGCCACAGCGCGGACAGCCCGCCTCACGGCAGGTCTCCGCCTCGGCCGCATCGACCGCCTCCAGAAAGGACCAGACCCGGGCATCGGAAAGAATGGAGTGGCGGCACGGCTTGTGCGACATTGGGGCCGTCTCTGGTTGATTACACCGTCACCGAGACAAAGCCCCTCGGCGAACTTCTTGCAAGATCGCCGAGGGGCACCCGCTCCAAAACCTCAACTAATTCGAGCGGATCAGGCCCCAATCCCCGCTGAAAGCCTGTGTGCGCTCACGGGACTGGGCTTCGAGCTGGATTGGGGCGCTGTGCGTGAAGCGGCGGAGGCCTGGTGGAAGGGCGTTGACTGCACCAGTCGGCGCACCAGTCGGCACACCTACGCCCGTCGTTTCGCTCCCAGTTCAGCCGATCCGGTCGATGTGCAGCGCGCCGGCAATGATTCGCGGAACCTTGCACGCGATGGCGATTCCGTTCCCCATGGCGACGACGATGACGGCGCTCGCCTGCAGGACGCTCTCCCGGATTAGACACGCCGGAACAGTCGTCCGATGGGCCGCGGCCGGGCCACGACGGCGCCCAACACACACTTTCCATCTCAGGCACTACCCGCCGCGCGCGACGCTAGGTATGATTCCGGGCTGCCATGAGCGCGCGACCGCTGATCATCGACTGCGATCCGGGCCAGGACGACGCCGTCGCCCTGTTGCTCGCCTTCGCGTCCCCCGAGGAGTTCGACCTGCTCGGCATCACCGCCGTCGCGGGCAACGTGCCGCTCGCCCGGACCGAGAGCAACGCGCGCCGGATCAGGGACCTTGCCGGCCGGCCCGAGGTGCCGGTTTATGTCGGCTGCTCCAGGCCCATGGTGCGCGAGCCGGAGACCGCGGAATACATCCACGGGCCGACCGGGATCGACGGCGCCGACTTGCCGGAGCCGAGCCGCCCTGCCGAGGCGGCCCACGCGGTGGACTTTCTGGTCGATGCGCTGACGTCGGCGCAGGAGCCCATTACACTGGCGACGCTTGGGCCCCTCACCAATGTCGCGCTCGCCATCGTCAAGAACACGGCGATCCTCGCCAATGTGCGCGAGATCGTGACCATGGGAGGCGCGATTGGGCTCGGCAACGTCACGCCCGCGGCCGAGTTCAACATCCATGCCGATCCCCACGCGGCACACGTGGTGTTCGAGGCCGGTGTGCCGCTCACCATGATTGGGCTCGACGTCACGCATCAGGCAATCGCGACGCCGCCCAGGCTGGAGGCGATCCGTGCGCTGGGCACAGCGCCCGCGGCTGCGGTCTGCGGCATGCTCGACCTTTACGGCAAGAAGAACATCGAGGCGTATCATCACGGTGCGCCCATGCACGATCCCTGCGTGATCGCCTATCTTCTGGCCCCGGATCTCTTCGAAGGCCGCGATATGCGGGTCGATGTGGAGTTGGGCGATGGCCACTGCTTCGGGCGGACTGTGTGCGATCTGCACGGCCGCACCGGTGCGGCCGCCAACGCCCACGTGCTGCAGCGGGTCGACGCCGACGGCTTCTTCGCTATGCTGACCGAGCGCCTGGCACGGCTGCCGGTCGCCCCCATATAGGAGGGGGAGCCCGCGATGACCCGTGACCGAAAACTGCCGACGAAGGGCCGAGACGACAGCGCTGACGTCGATGCCTTCCTGCGCCGGGTCGCGGCCGCCCCTGCGCCGGTCAAGCAGGGTGAGACCGGGCGGCTCATGTTTGCGATGGACGCGACGGCGAGCCGGGAGCCGACCTGGGACCGCGCCTGCCAGATCCAGGGGGAGATGTTCGACGCCACGGCCTCGCTCGGCGGGCTCTCGGTGCAGCTCGTCTACTACCGCGGCTTCGGCGAGTGCAAGGCGAGCAAGTGGGTGCGGGATTCGCGGGCGCTGGTCCGCGTCATGACCGCCGTCCGTTGTCTTGGCGGTCACACCCAGATTCGCAAGGTGCTGCGCCACGCCCTGGACGAGACTCAGGTCCAGAAGGTCCACGCGCTGGTCTTCGTCGGTGACGCCATGGAAGAGAACGTGGACGAGCTTTGCGCCATCGCCGGCGAGCTGGGCTTGCGCGGAGTTCCCGCCTTCATGTTCCACGAGGGGCCGGACCCGTCGGCATCTTTGGCCTTTCGCCAGATTGCGCGGCTTACTAACGGCGCCTATCTGCGCTTCGATGCGTCGAGTGCGCGCCAGCTCAAGGAGCTCTTGGGCGCGGTCGCGGTCTACGCCGCTGGCGGGCGCAAGGCGCTCAAGGACTACAGTCGCAAGCGCGGCGAGGCGGTGTTGCAGATCGCTCACCAGATCAAATGAGCCCGCCCCTCCTGCGCTTCCGCCGCCCGGCTCGCTAGACCGCGCCCTCCGATGATCACCTACGTCCTTCTCGGGATTGCGCTCCTGGTGCTGGTCGTGTTTCTCAGCCGCTGGTTCGCCACGGCCAATCCCTCGAGTCTCGCGAAGTGGGTCAAGTGGGGCTTCATCGCCGCTGGCGCCGCGGCCACGATCTTCCTCGCAGTGACCGGCAAGGCGAACCTGGCCTTCCTGCCGCTCGCGATCACCGGGCTGCCGTGGCTCATGAGCCGCTTTGCCGCGGGCCGGATGAACCCGAATCCCACGGCCGGCCAGAAATCGGATGTCGAAACCCCCTATCTGCGCATGACACTGGACCACGACAGCGGCGAGATGGAAGGCATAGTGCTTCAAGGCCGCTATGCCGGGGCTCGACTCGACGAGCTATCGGAGCCTCAACTTCTCGAGTTGTTCCAAGAGTGCAGCTTGCGGGACGACGAAGGCCGGCGGCTGCTGGAAGCCTATATGGACCGGATTCTCGGCGCCGATTGGCGCGAGCGCGCCGAGGCGCGGACGGAGCAGGAGCAGAGCGCCGGTGGCGGCACAGGCCAGGGCTGGGGGCGCAAGAGGGCCGCTGGCGCCCGCACGCCGATGACCCGCGAAGAAGCCTACGAAATCCTCGGCCTCCAACCCGGCGCCGGTAAGGAGGAGATCAAGGAGGCGCACCGCACGCTCATGCGCAAGCTCCACCCCGATCACGGCGGCTCCAACTACCTCGCGGCAAAAATCAACCAGGCAAAGGAGCTGCTGCTCGGCGGATGAGCCATGCGGTGCCGGGCTCGCTTGTTGCGCTGAAGGCGCCGTGGCACACCTCCGTCTCCACAGTCCTCGGTCAGTGCGGCGAGGTCCTCGAAATGCCCACATCGGTTAACCCGCATTCCTCACCACGGTCACGGCCTGCGTCGCACCCAGGCGTTCGATCCGCAAGGAGCGGGCCGAAAAGCGTAACGGTGTCTACGGTTGAGGCCCGCGACGACGCGGGCGGGCGCATGGGCGCGACCCGAAGGGCGGCGCTGTCCGGCCTACAGCGTGCGTCAAGCCACTCGCCCGATGTCCCCGCATCGCGTTTCGCGGCTTTCCTGCTCTGTAGGCCGGACAGCGCCGCGCAGACCATGACCCTGGTGAGGAATGCGGGTTAGGAAGGCCGTGCTCCCCGTCGCCGGCATGGGCACGCGCTTCCTGCCTGCGAGCAAGGCAGTGCCCAAGGTGTTGCTTCCGGTGGTCGACAAGCCGCTTATCCAGTATGCGGTCGAGGAGGCACGGGCTGCGGGGGTCGAAGAATTTATCTTCGTCACGGGCCGGGGCGAGACGACGATCAAGGACCACTTTGAGCGTGACGACGCGCTCGACGCGTTTCTCGCGGCGCGCGGCGATAATGCTGCTCTGGCGGCGACCGCGGGCGCCGTGCTGGCACCTGGCACAGACGCCTTTGCGCGCCAGGAGGAGCCTCTGGGCCTGGGTCACGCAGTCCTCTGCGCGCGCGATCTGGTGGGCGACGAGCCCTTTGCGGTGCTGCTGCCGGACGAGCTGCTCCTCGGTGACCCGCCGTGTCTCGCCGAGCTCGTCGAGGTTCATGGCCAAACGGGGGGAAGCGTCGTGGCGCTTGCCGAGGTGCCGCAGGGCGAAACCGGCCGATACGGGATCGTCGAGGTCGCGGGCGAGGATGAAAGCGGAGCCCTCTCGCTTGCGGGCATGGTGGAGAAGCCCAACCCCGCGCGTGCGCCGTCGCGGCTCGCGCTCATCGGCCGCTACATTCTGCAACCGGGCATCTTCGAGCGGCTTGCAACGCAGGCGCCGGGTGCAGGCGGCGAGATTCAGCTGACCGACGCCATGGCTGCGATGGCGCGGGAGGAGCAGTTTCACGGAGTCCGCTTCAACGGCCGGCGCTTCGATTGCGGCAGCCCGATGGGGGCCATTCAGGCGACCATCGCCTGCGCCATGGAGCGGCCCGAGCTGAGGCAGGAGCTGTTGTCCTTCCTGCGAGAGGTGACGCCCTCCCCGTAGGGCGGCCCTTCGCGCGGAAGCGTTTTCGGGGAGCATCGCCATGCGCGTCGCGATGATCGGGGCCGGTTATGTCGGGCTGGTGTCGGCCACCTGTTTCTCTGAATTCGGCTTCTCCGTCACCTGCGTCGATGCCGAGCCGGAGAGGATCGCGGCGCTCCGCGCCGGACGCGTGCCGATCTTCGAGCCGGGGCTGCAGGCGCTGCTTGCCGCCAATGTCGCCGCCGGGCGGCTCTCCTTCACCGAAGACATTGCGGAGGCCGTATCGGCGGCCGACGTGGTGATGCTGGCGGTCGGCACGCCCAGCCGGCGGGGTGACGGCCACGCCGACCTCTCGTTCGTGTTCGAGGCGGCCCGCCAGGTCGCGGACGCTCTCGACGGCTACACCGTCGTCGCGACGAAATCGACCGTGCCCGTCGGCACAGGGCGCGAGATCGCGCGCATCATCCGGGAACGCCGCCCGGATGCCTCGTTCGATGTGGTCTCAAACCCCGAGTTCCTGCGCGAAGGCTCGGCGATCGGCGACTTCATGCGCCCCGACCGCGTTGTCGTCGGTGTCGAGTCCGAACGAGCGCAGACGGTCATGCGGGCGCTCTACAGGCCGCTCTTCCTGATCGAGACGCCGGTGCTCTTCACCACGCTGGAGACGGCGGAACTCATCAAGTACGCCGCCAACTGCTTCCTCGCGACCAAGATCACCTTCATTAACGAGATCGCGGACCTCTGCGAGCGGCTCGGCGCGGACGTTCAGGACGTGGCCAAGGGGATCGGCCTCGACGGTCGCATCGGTCGGTACTTTCTGCACGCGGGCCCCGGCTTCGGCGGCTCGTGCTTCCCCAAGGACACCGCAGCCTTCGTCCGAATCGCCGAGGAAGCCGGCGCGCCCAGCGCCATCGTCGACGCGGTGCTGCGCACGAACACCGCGCGCAAGGCCGCGATGGTGGACAAGATCGTGCAGGCCTGCGGTGGCTCCGTCGCGGGCAAGACCATCGCCGTGCTCGGCGTCACCTTCAAGCCCAACACGGACGACGTGCGCGAGAGCCCGAGCCTCGTGATCCTGCCGGGGCTCATGGAGCGAGGGGCCACGCTGCGTGCTTTCGATCCCGCCGGCATGGAAGAAGCGCGCGCTCTGCTCGACAGCGTCGTCTGGTGCACCGACTCCTACGAGGCCATGACGGGCGCGGACGCGCTGGTCATCCTCACGGAGTGGAACGAGTTCAGGGCGTTCGACCTGGAGCGCGCGCGGAGCCTGTTGCGGACCCCGCTGGTGGTCGATCTCCGCAACATCTACGAGCCAGCCGAGATGGCGGCCGCCGGCCTTCGCTACGTGAGCATCGGCCGGCCTGCGGTCTCCCCATGAGCGCGGAGCATACGCTCGACCCGTCGATCCTCGGCGCTTACGACATCAGGGGCATCGTCGGCGAGACGCTGAGCGGGGCCGACATGGCAGCCATAGGCCGGGGCTTCGCCACCATCGCGCGACAACGCGCAACCATCGATCGGCCGCCGAAGATTTGCGTGGGGCGCGATGGCCGGCTGAGCTCGCCGGAGCTGGAAGCCTATCTCGTCGAGGGGTTGAGCGATGCCGGCGCCGACGTGCTCCGCATCGGCGCGGGCCCAACGCCGATGCTCTATTTCGCCGTCTACGAGCGCCGGTGCGACGGCGGAATGATGATTACGGGCTCGCACAACCCGCCAGCCTACAACGGCGTCAAGATGGTGCTGGGCGGCGGGCCGTTCTACGGCGCCGACATCGAGGCGCTGGCGCAGATCGTGAAGGTCGGCACGTTTGCCGAGGGCACCGGCCGGGCAACAGAGGATGACGACGTTCGCGACGCCTACGTTGCGCGCCTTCTCGCCGAGGCCGTTGAACAGCCATTCGCCATTGCGTGGGATGCCGGCAACGGGGCCGCCGGCGCGGTGCTCGGCGCGCTGGTGAGCGACCTTCCGGGCCGCCACATCTTGTTGAACGATGCGGTCGACGGGACCTTCCCCGCCCACCACCCGGACCCCACGGTGCCCGAGAACCTGGCGCAGCTAATCGAGACCGTGCAGGCCGAGCGATGCGATCTCGGCATCGCCTTCGATGGCGACGGCGACCGCATCGGGGTTGTGGACGGGGCAGGTGCGATCCTCTGGGGCGATCAACTGGTGGCCCTGCTCGCGCGCGAGGTGCTGCGCGAGCGACCGGGCACGACCGTCATCGGCGACGTCAAGGCGAGCCGGGTCCTCTTCAACGAGATCGCTCGCCTGGGCGGCACGCCGCTGATGTGGCGCACGGGCCACGCGCCGATCAAGGCGAAGATGGCCGAGTGCGGCGCGCCGCTCGCTGGCGAGATGAGCGGCCACATCTTCTTCGCCGACCGCTACTTGGGCTTCGACGACGCGCTCTACGCCGCTCTCCGCCTGCTCAAGCTGGTCGCCGGCGAGAGGCGCTCGCTCGCCGCGCTAAGGGCCGAGTTGCCGCAGCCGGTGAGCACGCCCGAGGTCCGCTTCCCCTGCCCGGACGAGCGCAAGTTCCGGGTTGCCGACGAAATTGGAAACCGGCTCGCGACTGCGGGCGCGACGTTCACCGCCATCGACGGCGTGAGGGCCGAGAGCCCGGACGGCTGGTGGCTGCTGCGCGCATCGAACACCCAGCCCATGCTGGTGGCGCGCTGCGAGGCGGAAACCGCCGCGGCGCTGGAGTGCATGAAGCGGGATCTCGCCGCTCAGCTGCGGGCGAGCGGGGTCGAGCCGCCCGACTTCTAGTCCGCGTTGTCCACAACATGTGCGGGCGCCCAGGCCGGGCAGAGATTGCACTGAATCAAGTACTTCCAGACCTTTTTTCACAGCTCTTGCTTGACGGACGTGCTGTCGACAACCCATAAAGGATGTTCAGTCGATTCGCTGTCGGCGGCGGGGCGGGCGTGGTAACACGGCGAAGAAGAAGAATTTTGCGTCCGGGCTCGATCGTCCTCAGTCTCGTACTCGCGCTCTGCATCCTCGTCATATCGCAGGTCTTCGCCGCCGAAGAGGCGCACGCGCGCTACGCCTCCATCGTCATCGACGCTGAAACCGGCGAGGTTTTGCGCTCACGCAACGCCGACATCAGGCGCTACCCGGCCTCGCTGACCAAGATGATGACCCTCTATCTGCTCTTCGAGGCGGTCGACAACGGGAAGCTCAGCCTGGATTCGAAGTTGAAGGTCTCCAAGCGCGCGGCGGGGCAGTCGCCCTCCAAGCTCGGGCTGCGGGCCGGTTCCACGATCCGTGTCGAGGACGCGATCAAGGCGCTGGTCGTCAAGTCGGCGAACGATATCGCCGTGGTGGTTGCCGAGGCGCTGGGCGGGACGGAGATCGAATTCGCCAGGAAGATGACCAGGAAGGCCAAGGCGCTCGGCATGTCCCGAACCAGTTTCCGCAATGCGTCGGGCTTGCCTAACCGGAAGCAGCGCAGCACGGCACGGGACATGGCCCGCCTCGCCCAAGCACTCATGCGCGACTTCCCGGATCGCTACCACTATTTCGACGACAAGCGCTTCCGCTATCGCGGGCGAGAGCATCGCTCGCCGAACCGGCTGCTCGGCCGCTATCGCGGCATGGACGGCATCAAGACCGGCTATATCCGCGCCTCGGGCTTCAACCTCGTGGCCTCGGCGGAGCGAGACGGCCGGCGGGTCATCGCCGTGGTCTTCGGCGGCAAGACGGCGCGTTCGCGCAACGCTCACATGTCCAACCTTCTCGACCTCGGTTTCACACGGATCGCCGAGAACGACGCCAAGCGCGGCCGCGTGCGTTACGCCGGCATTCCGCGCCCACCGGGAGGTTCCGGACTCGCCGCGCCGGCGCCGCGCTTCAAGCCGGCAGCCATCATGGTTGCCGCGGCCGAGCCGCCCGAGCTGGTCGAAGGCGACGCGGCACCGCCGCCCGAGCCAATTGAGACCGCCGAGAAGCCGCCTCCGGCCCCGCTCGCACCGGAGACACCAATCGAGGTCGCTTCGGGCCCGCCGCCTCCCCAGCCCCCGCCGCTGAAGCCCGGTGCCGCGACGCCCGAGGTCGCAGCGCTTGAGGCCGCGCAGCCGGCGGTCAAGACCCCAGCGCCTTCTCCGGCAACGACGTTCACAGCGGCACCGGCGGTGGGCGGCCCCTGGGCCATCCAGGTGGGCGCCTACGAGTCGGTCACAGCGGCGGAGATCGCCATGCGCCGAGCATCGGTTCGCGCCCCGCTCCTCAGCGATGCGACGGCGACCCTGGTGCCTCTCGCAGACGGACGCAGCACCCTTTACCGGGCGCGCTTTCTCGGGCTCCACAAGAACGATGCCAGCCGGGCGTGCAAGGTGCTCCGCGCCGCGCCGATGCCTTGCACCGTCATCCGCGGCCTCGATCCGGCCAACGATCCCGCCGTCAGCGCCCGCTCCTAGAGCGTGTCCGTCTTTGACGGACGCGCGACAGGCCGCGACCGCGGCCCGCCGCGAATGCGGCGCCATCGCGCGCCCGCGCGCGTGGACGCGCGACGCGGAGGCGCCGGCCGCAGGCCGGCTGCCGTGAGCGAAAAACTGCGAGAGCACTTCCATGCAAAACGGAAACGCTCCGGCCTTCAACTCTCCGGCGTCTCTTCCGGCAGAGGTCGGGGGCGGCCGTTGTCGTCGATGGCGACGTAGATGAAGGTGCCCTCGGTCACCCTGACCTCCACGGGACCACGCCGCCGGCGCGCCCATGTCTGGATGTCTACGGTGATGGAAGTCGTCCCGGTCTTCACCACCTCGGCGTAGCAGGTCACGAGGTCGCCGACGGCGATGGGCGCATGGAAGCGCATGGCTTCCACCGCCACCGTGACCGTGCGGCCGCACGCGCACCGCGCCGCCGCTACGCCGCCGGCGAGGTCCATCTGTGCCAGTACCCAGCCGCCGAAGATATCGCCGTTGGGGTTGGCGTCGGCGGGCATGGCGAGTGTACGGAGCGCGGGCTCGGCCTCCGGCGGCCGTTCAGTCTCGGTCATGGGTGTCTCTTTTTCACTTGGCCTTGCGCCGGCTCTTCCGCCAGGCGCGGATATATTCCATGCAGTGCTCGTCCCGCCCCATCAACACGTCCTCGGCGAGCTTGTAATTCGGGTCCGCACGGTCGATGGCGAGGATCGCCTCCGGTGGGCTCGCCACCGGGTCCAAAATGCCGCTGTCGGCGCCGGCCTCCACAGCGAGCAGGACGAACATGTCGTTGAGGAGCTTGCGGGCCGGTAGCCCGAACGAGACGTTGCTCATGCCGCCGGTGATGTGGACCTCGTCGCCGAAGCGCGCGCGCAGGGAGCGGATCGCGTCGAAGCAGTGGTTGCCGAAGCGGGAGTCGACTGAGATCGGGAAGACCAGCGGGTCGATGTAGAGATCGCCGATGGCGAAGCCCCTCCCCAGGGCCGCCTCCACCATGCGCGACGCGTTCGCCACCCGCTCGTCCGCGCCGTCGGGCATCCCCTTCTCGCCGGCGGCGGTCACCACCACGCGGCAGTCGTGTTCGCGCGCGAGGTCGAGCGCGTCCAGGCGCTCCAGCGAAGCGGAGTTGAGCATCGGGCGCGCCTTGGCGGGCGCGATCGCCTCGAGCCCCGCGCGGATCACGTCCACGCTTGAGGAATCGATGGAGAGCGGAAGGTCCGTGAGCCCCTGCACCGTGATGGCGAGCCAGGCCATGGCGCCGGTCTGCACGGCGAGCTTGGGCGCGATCTCGTCCACGTTGAGGTCGAGGAAGGCAGCGCCCGCGCGCTCCTGATGGCGAACCTGCGCCTCGATGTAGCGCAGGCCCTCGGCCGGATCGCCCGCCGCCGTCTCCATCGCGGTCTCGATCGCGACTTGGACATGCTTGACCCGCCCTTCCTCGTGGTCCTTGGTCCGCTTCGCCTCCGCCGTGACCGGCAGCGCGCGCTCCTCGCCCTCCGCAGTCTCGTAGAGGATCGCCTCGGCGCCGTCCCGTTCGGCGATGCGCCTGCCCTTTCGGAGTGCGACGCGGGTGCAGTGGATGTTCTCGCCGATGACGATGAGCGGCGGGGTGGTCATGCAGCGGTTCCTTCCGGCACGAGGTGCGTTGGCATCGGCTTGAACTGGCAGCCGTCCACGAAGAGGTCGAAGAAATCGGGCGTGGTCTCCAGCTCGATATGCTCGATGGCCTGGACCTCGCGCTCCAGCGCGCGCCGCCGCGTGGCCGAGAGCAGGATCGCCCGCGCGCCGCGCGCCGCCGCGTTGCCGGCCTTGACGACGCGCTCTTCCGGCACCGGCGCCAACAGGCCGATGGAGATGGCGTTCCCCACATCCACGTAGTTGGCGAAGCCGCCGGCTAGGTAAAGCCTCTCAACAGCGGCGGGATCGACGCCCAGCGCGCGCATGACGATGTACTGCCCGCAGTAGTTGGCGGCCTTGGCCTGGCCCAGGTTGCTGGCATCCTCCTTGGAGAAGGTGATCCCGTGTTCCGGCACCACGGTCATTTCCCTCTGCTTGCGGTCGGCGGTGAAGACACCCTTGGCGGTCAGCACGTCCGCCCGCCGCAGTTCCGCTAGCAGGTCGATAAGGCCGGAGCCGCACATCCCCACTGGGTCCTTGCCGCCGATGGTCTCGTAAGCAGCCTCGCCCTCTTCGCCGAGGCGCACTGCCTCGATGGCGCCGTCGCAGGCCGGCATGCCATAGCGCACGAGCCCGCCCTCGAAGGCGGGCCCCGCTGGGCAGGAGGCCGCGAGCATCCTGTTCCCGCGCTTGAGCACCACCTCGGTGTTGGTGCCCATGTCGACCAGCATCGCGGTATCGGCGTCGGCGAAGCCTTCTTCCAGCGCCACGAGGGCGGCTGCGGCGTCGCCGCCGACGTGGCTCGCGATGAGCGGCAGCCCGTAGACGCGGGCTGCGCGATTGGCGCGCAGGCCCAACCGCAGCGCGCGGGCGCTGAGCGCCGTGTTCGCCCGCTCGCCGGCGAGGAATTCGTGCTCGATGGAGGACTTGTAGGGTTTCTGGCCGATCCCCTGCACATCCAGCTTGAACAGGATGTCGCGCATGGTTGAGTTGGCGGCCACCACGATCTCGTAGATCGCCTGGCGGTTGGTGCCGAGCCGCGCGCAACCATCGACGATGGCGCGGTTGATGGCCGACGCGGCAGCCTTTTGCAGCTCTCCGGCTTTGTCGTCGCGGTCATAGGAGATGCGGTGCATCACGTCGCTGCCGCCGAATGCCTGCGGGTTCTCGAAGGCGGCGCTGTGCACGCTCTTCCCCGTCTCCAGGTCGACGAAGTCGAGCACCACCGTCGTGGTGCCGAGATCGACCGCGAGCCCGAGCACGTGTCCCCGGTAGCGGTCCACCACCTCGCCGTCGTAGAGCACCTCGTCGCCCCGCCGCGTGACGAGGGGATCGAGCGTCGCGGGCGCGCCGGCCGCATCCGCATGGGCGCGCACCAGGATGCGCGGGCGGCGGCGGAGCGGCGCGAACGCCACGTCGATGTCGTCGCGCTCCACCATCGCCTGGCAGGCGAGGCGGTAAGGCGCGCGCAGGAACCCCTCGGCCTCGGTGCGGACGCAGAGCGCGCTGTCGCCCGCGCTCACCTCGACCACGCACTCGTGGCAGCGGCCGTTGCGCTGGCAGGATGTCGGCACCTCGACGGCAAGCTCGTCGGCGCAGTCGAAGAGCGTCATGCCGATGGCGAGCGGCTCCGACTTGCCGTCGTGGGAAACCGTGCCCGGTCCCGTCGGTAGCGCCGCGCCTTCCCGTCGCGCGGCGGCGGCCCGCCTGATCGCGCCGAGCTTGGTCTTCGCGCGCTCGCGGATGGCCGGGTCCGTTTCCCACGCCAAGCTGTAGTCGAAGGTGCCGTCGTGGCCGCAGGTCGCGGGCTCGCCCTTCTCGACGGCGGCGATCTGGTTGCCGCATGAGAAAGCGGCGGTGCACCGGTCGCGCGCGTCGCGGTAGGGGCAGCGGTGCGTGGCCTGCTCGTCGGCGTGGCTCACGATATCCGCGAAGATCTCGGTGAGCCGGTCCAGCCGCTGCTGATAGTCCTCTTGGCTGATCTTCGGCAACGGCTTCGCCTAACCGCGCTCTTCCATCAGCTTCTTGGCGAGCGCAACGCACGAGAGCGCGTCCTTGCCGTAGCCGTCCGCGCCCATATCGTCGGCGAACTCCTGGGTCACCGGCGCGCCGCCCACCATCACCATCACGTCGTCCCGGATGTCGGCGTCGATCAGCGCCTCGATGGTCTTGCCCATGTTCGGCATCGTCGTCGTCAACAGCGCCGACATACCCATGATCGGCGCCTCGTGCTCCTCGAGCGCGGCGATGAACTCGTCTTCCGACGTGTCCACGCCGAGATCGACCACCTCGAAGCCTGCGCCGGAGAGCATCATGATGCAGAGGTTCTTGCCGATGTCGTGGAGGTCGCCCTTGACCGTGCCCATGATCACGGTGCCCAAGGGCTCGACGCCCGAGGCCGAGAGGATCGGCTCGATGTGGGCCATGCCGGCCTTCATCGCCCGCGCGCAGGCCAGCACCTCCGGTACGAAGATGAAGTTCTCGCGGAACTTGATCCCGACGATGCCCATGCCGGCGATCAGGCCGTCGTCCATGATCTCCAGCGCCTCGGTGCCCTCCTCCAGGGCCTTGACGGTGAGCGCGTCGACCGTGTGATTGTCGCCTTCGATCAGCGCCGCGGCGATGTCCTGCATCTCGGCCCGCATGCGCGCGAACAGCGCGACGTTGCGCTCGATCTCGTCCGGGCGCTCGAGAAACTCCTCGATCTCGTCGCGGATCACCGCGTTGGCGATGTCGGCAAGCTCGGCCATCGGGGACTCAGTGGTGAAATGGACAGGGTGTCACAGGGCCTTAGTGCGTGCGGCCGTGCTCGGCATGCCAGTCGCGCACTGCCAGCGGAATCTCGCGAAGGTTCTCGACCGAGGTCTGGAGCGGGATGGCACATTCCGGCCCCACCCCCTGCACACCGGCGTCGAGGTTGGCATAGACCTCCTTGCGCACGTCCTCCGGCCCTTTGGCGAACAGCGTCTCGGGGTTGTTGATGTTGCCGACCAGCGACACCTTGTCGTCCATTGCCGCCATGGACTCGGAGGGTGCGTTCTTTGAATCGAAGTGGAAGGCGGCGATCCCGGTCTCTGCGATATAGCCCATGCGGTCCACTGTGCGTCCGCAGATGTGAAGGACGAGCGGCACCGGCAGGCGCTCTACCAACTCGATGTGGAGGTCCCTGAGGAAGCGCTTGTAGTAGTCGGCGCTCACCAGGTCGCCGGTGGCGTGATCGGGGACTGTGAGCGCGTCCGCGCCCGCCTCTATCTGTGCCTGCCCGAAGACGATCGTCGCCTCCTTCATGCGGTCGAGCGCGAGCTTGGTCTTGCCTGGATCGTCGAGCGACATGAGCAGGAAGGGCTCGACCCCGAAACAGTGATAGCCGAGGGTCCACGGCCCCATGGTCTTGCCGATGACCGCTACCTCGTCGCCGAACTCGCGCTTGAGCAGGCGAATCGCCTCGATCACGCAGTGCATGTCCGGGTGCAGGAGGAAGTCGTTGGGGATGCGGATGTCGCCCACGTCCTCCCAGATCGGCTCGCGCATGCGCACGGTCGGCCAGTTGTCCTTCTGCTCCCACTGCATCTTGCAGCCGAGCGCCGACGATTCCTGGATGATCGAGAAGACCGGCATGATGCTGTCGAAGCCGAGCTCGGTGTAGCTGGTGGCGGCGAGCCGCGCCATCAGCTCGGGGTCGCGGTTGGCGAACGGAAAGTTGGCGTCCACCAGGTCCATCAGCTCCACCGTCGCGACCGAGGTGGGGTTGCACACGGGCGTGCGATCCACCGGCTCGCGTTTCAGCGCCGCAAGCACCCGCTCCCGGCTGGTCATCGAGGGTATTGCCGTCATCGCTCTCGCTCCCGACCCTCAGGTCTGCTGTTGTGCGCTCGGCGCGGCGAGGACCCCCCGCGACGCCGCGGCCTCCGCCTCGCGCATGGCAGCGCGGACGTTGAGCGCACGGCCGAGCAGGAGGCCCACCAGCTCGTCATGAGCCGTGCCGCAGGCGAAGCGGGCCTCGCCCGGCTCCGCACCCGGCTCCATCTCCGCAAGCTTGATCAGGCCCCTGGTCACGCCGTCCACGCGCCGCGCCACCTTGTCGTCGGCCTCGCCGCCGGCGGCCGCGAGCCGGTAGCCGCCGCCTCCGGTCGCCGTCGCGCTGATGGTGAGGTCGTTCTTCTTGTCGTAAATGCTCATGGGCAGCGCCGCGACCTCGGTACCTGGCGCCTTCTTGCAGGCTTCAAGGAAGAGCCGCTTGACCGCGGCCCGGTGCTCATCGCCGCAGGCGAAGGCGAGGCGGCCCGGCTGCCCGGGTGCGGGCGCCATCCCGCCCATGGTCGCCATCGCCCCCATCACGAAGGCCAACCGCTCGGCGGTACCCTCCTTCCCGCTGTAGCTGTGCGCGAGATAGCCCGAGCCGCCGTCCTCCCCGGTCTCGCGGTAGAGGGAGATGCTGATGTCGTGGAAGTGCGGATCCATGGAGACGAGCTCCATCCGCTCCCCGAGTTCCAACAGGCGGCCCATAGCCCCCTCGCTGTGCCGACCCGGTGCTGGCCGGGTCTTTCCGATTGCCCTGCCAGAATTTCAGATCGAGTGCACGGAAACAAGACTACAGCCCCGATAAGAGTTGGGGGCTAGGGCAGTACAGTGTGCGGTAGCTGCTCCATGGCCGCGTCGAAGGTGTAGACGCCGTTCAACGTCTCGCCGGACTTCGACGCGGCATGCAGCGCCTTGAATACGATCAACGCATCGGCGAAGCCAGCGCCCTTCGCCGACCCTGATTCATCCGCCGGCGCGGTGTTGCGGTACGTCTGCAGGGCCCGCCAGACCACCTGATCGTCCTCGAAACGGATATTCGGCTCGCTGAACAGCCGCTCGAGGACGGCCACCAATTCGGCCTTTGCCAGCCGGTATTTGCGGCCGGATAGCGTCCACACGGTCTCCGCGAGTACGACGTCCGTGATCAGAACGGTCTCGGCAGAACCGAAAACAGCGTCCGCGTGCGCGGCTTGGGCCTCGTCATCGTGCAGCAGATAGCGGAGCAAGACATTGGTGTCGACGGCGATCAAGGCTTTGACTCGTCAAGCACGTCCTGCAGGGATTCCTCATCGCTGACGGCGGGATCGGCGGCTACATGGCGCAAGAAACCCCTGGCCGCGCCAGCGGTCTTCCGCACGATGGTGATGCGGCCATCGGCGACGAAGCTGCGGTATTCATCCCCCGGCCCGATCCCGACCTCTCTGCACTGATCGACGGGGAGCGTGATCTGACGCTTCGCGCTCACGCGCGGCATGGAATCGTCCTTTTGGGTACATCCAATTCTGACAGACGGTATCGTGTTCTTTACTGAATCTCAATTGGTAAAGAATCCGATGAGTGCTATCCCCAGAGAGCGGGCTCCGGCGGTGCCATGACCGCGCCGTCGTAGCTGAGGCCCGGCGTACGGTCTCGTGCCAGGAGCAGCGGGCCGTCGAGATCGACGTAGTCGGCGAAGCCGGCGAGCAGTGCCGCCGGCGCCATGCCGAGCGAGGTGCCTACCATGCTGCCCACCATGATGTCGAACGCCATGGCCCGCGCCTCCACCGCGAGCGCCAGCGCTTCCGTGAGCCCCCCGGTTTTGTCCAGCTTGATGTTGACCATCGGGTAGCGGCCCGCGAGCCGCGTCAGGTCTTCCCGCGTGTGGCAGCTCTCGTCGGCGCAGAGCGGGATAGCAAATTGCCGTCCTTCGAGCGCGGAGTCGTCCGACGCCGGCAGCGGCTGTTCCACCATCTCGACCCCGAGGTCGGCAAAGGACGGCAGGAACTCCTCCAGCATCGGCACGGTCCAGCCCTCGTTCGCGTCTACGATCAGCCGGGCGCCGGGCGCGTTCGCCCGTACTGCCTCGATGCGCGCGAGGTCGCCTTCGCCGGTGACCTTGAGCTTGAGCAAGGGGAGCGCCGCGTGGCGGGCCGCAGCCTGGCCCATGCTCTCCGGCGTATCGAGGCTGAGCGTCACCGCGGTCACGCAAGGCTGCGGTGCTTCCAGGCCTGCCAGCGCCCAGGCCGGGCGGGCGGCCTGCTTCGCCTCCAGGTCCCAGAGCGCGCAGTCGAGCGCGTTGCGGGCCGCGCCCGGTGACAATGCCTCCAGCAGGCCGTCGCGCGTAATTCCCGCTTCCACCGCCTCGCGAGCGGCTTCGATCTCGGCGCGCGTGCCCTCGGGCGTCTCGTCGTATCGGGGGTACGGGACCGCTTCGCCCCGGCCAGTGTGGGAACCGTCCGCGATCTCGGCAACCACGACGTGCGCTTCCGTCTTGGCGCCGCGGGAGATGCGAAAGGCGCTCGCGAGCGGCCAGGTTTCGAGGCGGACGGTGAGGCGCCGGCTCACCGGCCTTGCCTCCTAGAGCACGCGGTCGGCGATCGGGCCCACGCCGGTGCGGATCGGATCGACGCAGGGCAAGCCGTGGGCCGCGCCCAGCTCCTCCAGCAGCGCTTCCGCCTCCGCCTCGCCGAGCGCCTCAGTGTTGACGCAGATGCCTGCGCAGACGACGTCGGGATTGGTGAGGCGCGCCGCCTGCAGGTTGGCCTCGATGGAAGCGCCGAGCTCGGGCAGTGGCCAATGCGGCAGGCCCCGCATGTTGGTCCGCGTCGGCTCGTGGCAGACCACGATGGCATCCGGTTGGGCGCCGTGGATCAGGCCCAGCGTCACGCCCGCGTAGGAGGGGTGGTGTAGCGAGCCCTGCCCTTCCACAAGGTCCCAGTGATCCGGGTCGTTCTCGGGCGTGAGCCACTCGGTGGCGCCGGAGATGAAGTCGGCCACCACGGCATCGACCGAGACCCCGCGGCCGGCGACGAAGATGCCAGTCTGCCCGGTCGCGCGAAAGGTGCAGGGGACGCCGCGCCGGCGCCATTCGGCTTCGAGCGCGAGCGTGGCGTACATCTTGCCGACCGAGGCGTCGGTGCCCACCGTGAGCAGGCGCTTGCCCGCTCTGCGCACGCCCGTCCCCACCTTGAATTCCTGGGACGGATGGCGCACGTCGAAGAGATGCCGACCGTTGGCCTCGGCCGCATCGCGCACCGCCGGCAGGTCGCTAAGGCGCACGTGAAGCCCGCTGGCTACGTCGAGGCCCGCTTCGAGTGCTGCCACGAGGGTGGCGGTCCAGGTCTCGCTGACCACGCCGCCCGCGTTGGCGACGCCGACGATAAGGCACTTCGCGCCCTTGGCCGCCGCTTCCTCCACCGTCATCTCGGGCAGGTCGAGGCGGGGTTTGCAGCCCGGCAGCCTGAGCTGGCCGAGACACCACTCCGGCCGAAAGACGAACACCCCGCGCGCGGTCTTGGCAGCGAGCGCGTCGCGCGCATCGCCGAGGAAGAGCAGGTAGGGCGGATCAATCTGCGGTCGGTCGCTCATGCCTGTTCCTCACCAGTGCCGGCCGCGAGTCTGGCGAATAGCGCTCAGCGTCGCAAGGAATGGTCTCCGACGAGGTGGGTCGTGAGTGGGCCGGGCCGCTAGGCCCGGAGCGCGCGACCGCGCGCCGCGCCGAATGGCGCGTAGCCAAGCTCGCGGAGCGAGCGCCCGGCGATTGAGGGAAATGAAATGAGCGCGAAGCGCGATCAAACCAGCGGGTTCTCGTCGGTCATGTAGATGGTCACGCGCTTGAAGCGGTCGTCCTCGATTTGGAAGAAGTTGCAGTTGCGCATCTCCACGTGGCGACCGTCGTCGTAGTCGTTGCGGGCGACGAACTGCGAGGCGATCCACTGGTTCTCCACGTCGACGACGTGGCTGAAATCGCCGTGGTAGATGATCTTGGTGGCGGCCATGAAGTCCTCGAACATGCGCCTGATCTGATCGTGGCCGACGTGGCTCACGTGCGCCGATTGGATGCGAAGCTCGGCATCAACCGCGAAGCACGCGACCGCAGGTTCCAGGTTCTTGTTATCGACGTTGGAGAAGTAGGCGTCCTCGACGAGGGCGATCAGTTCCTCGCGGTTGAGCATGAGCGTGCGTCCATCCGTGGGTCAAAAGGGCGCCGACTGTAGCCGAGGCACCTGCCTTTGCAACCGAAGCAGAGCGAGCGGTAGGCTGTTCCTCACTGGCTCGATGGGAGCGGTCGTGTCGATCACTATGCGGTTAGGAACAGCCGTCGCGGGGCGCGGATGCGGGTATTGATCTGCGGCGGCGGCGTGATCGGCACGTCGATCGCCTATTTTCTCGGCCAGCGCGGCATCGAGGCCGTGGTGATCGAGCGTACCGGCATCGCCAACGCGGCCTCGGGCAAGTCGGGCGGGTTTCTCGCGCTCGACTGGTGCGACGGCTCGCCAGCCGAACCGCTGGCACGGCGCAGCTTCGCCTTGCACGCCGAGCTTGCCGAGACGATCGACGACGAGTGGGGCTACCGCAGGCTCGACACGCTCGGCGTGGTTGCCAGCGCGCGCCGGGACGTGGGCTCTTTCCGGCGGCTCGACGGGCCTGGCTGGCTGGCGCAAGACGCGGCCGTCCACCGCCGGCTCGGCACCAGCGAAACCACGGCCCAGGTCAACCCGGCGGACTTCACCAAGGCCTTGATGCGGGCTGCGATCGGAGCGGGCGCGCGGCTCCTCATGGGCTCCGTTACCGGCCTCGTGTTCGGCGAGGGCGGTGCCGTGCGCGGCGCCATAGTGGACGGGCAGGAGGTCGCGGGCGATGCGGTCGTCATCGCCATGGGCCCCTGGTCGGTGCTCGCGAGCCGGTGGCTGCCGCTGCCGGCGATCTACGGCCTGAAGGGCCACAGCGTGATTTTCCGCTACACGCCCGAGCCGGCACCCCATGCGCTCTTCGTGGAGCTTGAGACGGCGACGGGCGACTTCGCCTCGCCGGAGGTCTATCCCCGTCCCGACGGCACGACATACGTGTGCGGCCTTTCCAGCGAGGCACCGCTGCCGATTGACCCCGCCGCGGTGGCGCCGGAGGAGGGCGGCGCGGCCCGTCTTCGTGCCATGACGGCGCAGGTCGCGCCGGCCCTCGGCGATGCGGAGGTGCTGGCGGAGCAGGCCTGCTACCGGCCTGTGGTCGAGGACGGAGTGCCGCTCATCGGCGCCGTCCCCGGCGTAGACGGTGCCTACGTGGCGACCGCCCACTCGGTCTGGGGGATGCTGAACGCCCCGGCCACAGGCGAAGCGGTGGCTGAGCTGATCGCTGATGGTGCGAGCAGCCGCGTGGACCTCGCGCCCTTCAGTCCGACACGGCTCGCGCCGCTCCCGGCGGACGCCGTACGGACGGAGGTTTAGCCAGCGACCGACTGCGTCCGGGCGTGCATCTTTTGGTGCGCTAAGGAGCAGTCACCCCCGAACTCACCGGATCGTCCAGTTGTGGCTCGCGATGAGCGCTCACCGCCTGTTCGCCTGGTCGTCCCCCAGCCTTTCGTCTTGTGGGCCTCCACCCCATCTGCTAAGCCTAGTAGCGTGCCGCTGATCTGCATCGAATGCGATGCGCGCGCTGCAGTTTTTGCCGATTCGTTGAATTGAAAGGCAGGCAGATCGCGAGTGGGGGGATCGCGCTAAATTTCTCACTAATCTTTCGATGCGCACTTGAGAATGGCAACTCACCATCCAGTGCGGATGGCAGGTTCGGATCGGGGCAAAGGCGTGAGAACTAGTTCTCATCGCCGCAAAAAACTAACTAGAAATTCAGGGGAGGCTAACAATGGACTTTCTTAAACCAAAGAGGATGGCCGCCGTCGGTCTGCTCGCGGCATCCATGGCGCTAGTTGGATTTTCGTCGAATGGCACGGCGGAAGAATCCAGCCTGACGCCGGAGCTCAGGGCCGAGCTCGAAGAGTTGATCAACAGCTATCGGGGCGAGCCGGACTTCGTGGCACCGGGAGACCCCATCGACATCAAGGCGGCGCTCGGCGGCAAGTTGATCTATGGCATCTCGGTGACCAGTGCCAACCCGTTTACCGAGGGCATCTACTCCAGCATTCGCAAGCTCGAGCCGATCATCGGCTTCCAGTTCAAGGACTGGCAGAATCAGGGATCGCTGGCCGAACATCAGCGGGGAATCGCGCAAGCCATCACCGATGGCGCTGCGGTCATCGACCTGACGGGAGGCTCGGACCCGCGGCTCTTGGGCCCGCAACTCGCGGAAGCCAAGGCCGCAGGAATCAAGGTGATGGATTCCCACGCGTCCGGGCTCACGCAGGGTATCTCAGCCAACGTCGAGGCAACGGTGGGGGCGCCCTACGAGATTTGCGGCCTCCTGCAAGCGGCGTATACCGCGTTGCATTCCGAGGGCAACGCGCATGTGCTGATCATCAAGTCCGACGAAATCACCGGTTCGCCGGTTCAGACCAAGGCGATCGTGGACGGGCTGGAAAAGTACTGTCCGAACTGTGAAATCTCGATTGCGAACGCGACTGTGGCGCAGTGGGCGACCACGGTGCCCGCCGCGGTGCGGGGCGCGATGCTGGCCGACCCGGAGCTCAACTACATCCTGCCGCTCTATGACCCGGAAACGCCCTACATCGTCCCGGTGCTCAGGCAACTGGCGGATCCCGGCACGGTCCACGTCGTCACTTACGCCGGCACGCCATCGGTCCTCGATGAGATTGCCAAGGGCGACTACGTGCTGATGGATGTGGGCGAGAGCAACGAACACATCGGACTGTCGCTCCTTGACCTGGCCGCTCGGCTCCTGCTCGGTGAAGAGAATCCCCCGGTTGATCGGAAGATACCGATGCGCATTTGGGATTCGTCGAACGTGACCGAAGCCGGCACTCCCGCAGCCTACTCGGTTGGTTATGGGGACAAGGTCAGGCAAGGGTTCTTCAAGCTTTGGGGCCTTGAGGAATAGGCCTCGGGCTTTAGTGGGACGCTCGACCGCGAACATCGGTCGTGACGTCGGCTTCTGAAGTCGCGCTGGGGATTGAGAGTCTATCCAAGACCTTTGGGAACAACACGGTTCTCAGTGACGTTGGTTTAGACCTCATCCCCGGCCAAATTCACGGCTTGCTCGGCGCGAACGGGTCGGGCAAGTCGACCCTCATCAAGATTCTCTCAGGCTACCATGAGCCGGATCCCGGTGCGGCCGCGACGCTGTGGGGTTCGCCGCTCAGCTTCCCCCTAAAGCCGGGGGAAGCGCGCGGCCTTGGTCTGAGTTTCGTTCATCAGGACAAGGCCCTCATCCCGGAGATTTCGATTCTGGAGAATCTCTTCGTCTCCGAGATTGCTTCGGGAAGGCGGAAGCAGTCGCGGAAGCAGATGGCCCGCGCGACCAGAGAAGTCCTGGAGCGCTATTCGATTGACAGACGACCGGAAGATCCGGTCTCGACCCTCAGTTTGGGAGACCGCGCGTTGGTCGCGATCGCCAGAGCCGTCAGGGAGGTATCGGGATCCGACTCCGGTGGCCGCCGCGTCAATTCCGATGGCCGCCGCGTGTTGATTCTCGATGAGCCGACCGCGGCGATGAGCCTGGACGAAAAGCAGGATCTGTACCGCACCTTCGCCTCGCTTGCCGAGGCCGGCCACGCGCTGATGCTCGTCTCCCACGACCTGGACGAGATCATGGAGGTCACCACCGTCGCGACGGTCCTGCGCGACGGCGAAGTGGCAGGCAAGGTGGAGACGGCGTCGACGGAGCCCTCCGAGATTGTACGGATGATCGTGGGGCATAGTCTCGACAAGGCCGGACCGAGAGAAGCACGTTCGGCCGGGGAGCCTCGCCTGAGCGCGACCGATCTGAGCGCGTCCGGACTCGATGGCGTTTCCTTCGAGGCGAGGGCAGGCGAAATCGTGGGCTTCGCCGGGCTCGTCGGCTCCGGCTATGCCGATGTCAACCAAGCGCTCTTCGGGCTCAAGGAGAACGCATCCGGGGAAATCAGGGTCGAAGGCAAGGGTGCCAGTCTCAAGCGCCATAGTCCCGAGAGCGCGGTCGGGATGGGGATCGGCCTGGTTCCCCTCGAGCGGGACAAGGCCGGCGTGGCGCTCGAGCTCTCGGTGACGGACAATCTCACGGTCCAGCTACTCAAGCCGCGCGCGGGCCTCAATCCGTGGGTCTCGCGGCCGAAGCTCGGGGCGGCTGCGCGGGACACCGTCGCCCGGTACGGCATCATCACGCCGGCCATGAATGCCTTGCTCAAGACGCTGAGCGGCGGCAATCGCCAGAAAGTGCTGGTCGCAAAGTGGCTCGCGGCGGGCAAGCGTGTGCTCCTGCTCGACGAGCCGACGCAAGCGGTCGACATCGCAGCCCACGAGGACATTCTGGAGCTGCTCGACCAATTTGCGAGGGCAGGCGGCACCGTCCTCATCGCGAGCTCCGATTGGGAACAGTTGGCCGAAATTTGCGACCGGGTGCTGGTATTCGGCGGAGGCTTCATACGGGCGGAACTGAGCGGAGCGGAGGTCAACAAGCGCTCCATTGGCGAGGCCTGCTATGAATGGGGCTCGCGCCTGGCCTCGATGAACCGGCCGGTCGAAGCGAGGGTTTGAGCGTGGCGAGCCAAGTCACCCTACGCGCGATGGTGCGACTGTGGAGCTGACGCGCCTCGACTACGGTCAACTCCTGCGGCGGCTTTCCGTGCCGCTCTGCTTCATAGCGATCATCATATTTTTCGGAGCGATGGCGCCCAACGCGTTTCTCGTTCCGAGAACGATGACCTCGATTCTGGCGTCCGCGGCGCCGATTGTTGTGCTGACCATCGCGACGGTGGTCACTCTCAGGGGCGGTGATTACGACCTGTCGGTGGCCGCCGTGATGACACTGTCGAGCAATATCGTCGGTGTCCTTAACATCAGGTACGGCATGGATATCGGGCCGGCGATCGGGATTGCCATTGGCATGGCAGTCACGGTCGGGCTGGTCAACGCTTTCTTCTGCATCCTCGTCGGAATCGACAGTTTCATCATGACGCTGGGCATGGGGACCATCTTGGCCGGCATTGTCTTATGGATCAGTAATTCGAATTCCTATACCGGCTTGTCCGACTGGCTGGTGGTTCTGATCACAAATCGCGATATCGGTGGCCTGCCGTTCAGCTTCTACATTGCGGTCGGAATTTGCTTGGTTGTCTGGCTCGTCTTCGAATTTACGCCCATCGGGCGCCAGCATTTGTTTTTGGGTAAATCGAGGGAAGTTTCGAAGCTCAATGGCATCGCGGTCGGGCGGGTTCGGACGCTGTCGTTCGTATCCTGCAGCGTGTTGGCCGCCGTTGCGGGCATCATGTACGCGGGTGCGGCCGGCGGCGTCGATCCCACGTCGGCGCTCACGATGCTGCTGCCGGCCTTCGCGGCGGCGTTTCTCGGCTCAACCACGATCATGCCCGGTCAGTTCAATCCGTGGGGCGCGTTTCTCTCCGTGTACTTCCTTGTCACCGGCATAACGGGGCTCGCCATCCTCGGACTGCCCACGTTTGTGCAGAGCTTCTTTTACGGCGGCGCACTCATCATTGCCGTGTCGCTCGCCCAGCTGAGCAGAACCGGCGGACTCAACGTGCGCCGACGCATCTGGCGTACCCGGCGCGCCGGCGACGACGGGCAGACGGCGGCCGGCGAATGATGGCCAAAGGAGAACTGAACGATGGCAGAAAAAGACATCCAGGTTTGCTTCAACCCCCACTTCGACGCCGTATCCCTTTGGCTCGGCTCGTTCGGCGGCGCTGATTCGCCCTGCGATATTTCGCGGGGCGTTTTTGCGGCAAAGCGCGGTGTTCCTCGGCTGCTAGAATTCTTCCGGCGCTACGGCATCAGGACGACGTGGCACATTACCGGACACTCGATCGAGAGCTTCCCCAAAGCGGCCGAGATGATCGCGAAGGACGGCCACGAGGTCGGCGTGCACGGCTACTCCCACGAAAACCCGCTCGCCATGAGCCCCCAGCAGGAGAGGGACGTTCTCGAAAAGAGCATCGAGCTTTGCCAGGCGTTGACCGGCGAAAGGCCACGGGGCTATGCGACGCCGTGGGCAGAGTTCACGCCCATCACCGTGGACCTGCTGCTGGAATGCGGCTTCTCGCACGAGTTCAGCATGATGGAGGAGGACTGTTTTCCGTATTACCTGCGAACCGGAGATAGCTGGACAAAGATCGACTACACCAGAGATGCCGCCGACTGGATGAAGCCTTGGGTGCCGGGGAAGGAAGTCGACATCGTCGAAATTCCTCTCAGTTGGCATCTGGACGACGCGCCGCCCACGATGTTCGTGAAGACCGCGCCCAACAGCCACGGCTGGATCACGGGTCAAGAAATCGGCCAGATTTGGCTCGACTATTTCGACTGGATTTACCGCAACCACGACTACGCGATTTATCCTTTGGCGCTCCATCCTGACGCTGCGGCCAAGCCTCACGTCATGTTGGCGATGGAGCGGCTCATCGACCACATCCTGAGACATCAGGGTGTCAGGATGGTGACGCACGCGGAGATGGCGGCGGACTTTCGCAAGCGCGTGCCGTTCGGATCCGACAACACGGTCGGCGGGGAAGCCGGGCTGTAGCGCGAAGCCCTCACCAGAATTGTAATCCGCGCGGCGCTGACTGGCCGGTTCAATCCGAGGGGTGCTTCGGGAGGACAGTAAGATGGCAGAAAAGGACATCCAGGTTTGCTTCAATCCGCACTTTGACGCCGTCTCCCTTTGGCTTGGCTCGTTCGGCGGTGCCGATTCACCCTGCGACATTTCGCGCGGCGTCTTTGCGGCGAAGCGTGGCGTCCCACGCCTGCTGGAATTCTTCCGGCGCTACGACATCACGACGACCTGGCACATTACCGGGCACTCGATGGAGAGCTTCCCCAAAGCGGCCGAGATGATCGCGAAGAACGGCCACGAAATCGGCGTCCACGGCTATTCCCACGAGAACCCGATCGCGATGAGCGCCCAGCAGGAGAGGGATGTTCTCGACAAGAGTATCGAGCTTTGCCAGGCGTTGACCGGCCAAAGGCCACGGGGCTATGCGACACCGTGGGCCGAATTTTCTTCCATCACCGTGGACTTGCTGCTCGAGCGCGGCTTTTCACACGAATACAGCATGATGGAGGAGGACTGCTTTCCGTACTATTTGAGGACCGGAGATAGCTGGACGAAGATCGACTACACGAGGGATGCGGTGGACTGGATGAAGCCCTGGGTGCCGGGGAAGGAAGTCGACATCGTCGAAATTCCCCTCAGCTGGCATCTGGACGACGCCCCTCCCACGATGTTCGTGAAGACCGCGCCCAACAGCCACGGTTGGGTCACGGGGCAACAGATCGGCCAAATCTGGATAGACTTCTTCGACTGGATTTACCGCAATCACGACTACGCGGTGTACCCCCTAGGGATGCATCCCGACGCCGCGTCGAAGCCTCACGTCATGTTGGCGCTGGAACGCCTCGTCGACCATATGTTGAGGCATCAGGGTGTCAGGATGGTCACCCACGCGGAGATGGCGGCGGACTTTCGCAAGCGCGTGCCGTTCGGATCGAACAAGACGGTGGGTGGGGAAGCCGGGCTTTAGCCCGCGTCCGTCTGCGACGGACGCCCTCTAGGCCGAAAGCTTCGGCCTCAATCTGTGAAACTCGGTGCGCTCCTGGTAGGCGACGCCAGCGCGGAACAGCAGCGGCTCCTGGAACCACTTCGCCGTCAACTGCATGCCGACCGGCATGCCCTGGGAATCGAGCCCGACGGGAACGCTAAGGCAGGGCACGCCCGCGTAACTGAAGCCAAAACAGTTGCGCAGAATGGAGTGGGTCGACTTCTGCAGGTCCTCCGCGTCCGTCCACTTCGGCGCAACGATCGGCGTCGTCGGCGTCAGCAGCATGTCGACCTCCTGAAAGATGCGTTTGAACTGATGCTTCCACCGGATCAGAATTCTCAGCGCGTTTGCGTAATCGGTTCCCTTGAACGGCTCGCCAGCGCGTAGGCGCCTCAAGACCTCATCGCCATATTCCTCCGGATAGTTCTTCAGGCCGTCGCGGTGCATGTCCGCCATGTCGATCGCCAGTATGGTGGGGCCCGCGGCGACCCGCGCCTCTTCGGCGCCCTCGATCTCGACATCCACCAGCGTGGCACCGCAGGCTTCGATGACTTTCGCGGCTTCCATGACGCGCGCGACAACGTCCGGTTGGCAATTCTCGAAGTAGAAAGAGGTGGGGATCCCGACCCTGGTGTTCTCGATGCCGTCCCGCAGCGTCGGCAAAAAGTTTTCGAGGGGCACGTCTTCGCTCAGTGAGTCTTCGGGGTCGTGACCGGCGATCGTGGCAAAGCCTCGCGCGACGTCCGGCACCGTCCGCGCCATCATGCCGATCGTGTCGGCGTGGATGGTGAGCGCCAGAGCGTTGGAGTTGGGGATGCGGCCGACGGTCGGACGAATGCCTGAGATGCCGCAGAGAGCAGACGGCCCCCGGACCGAGCCGCCGGTGTCGGATCCGAACGCGATGCGGCACATGCCCGACGCCAGTGCCGCTGCGGTGCCTCCGCTGGAACCGCCGGGTATCCGTGTCGTATCCCATGGATTCAGGCAATTGCCGTAGTGAACGTTGTGGGTCGTCGCGCCGTAACAGAACTCGGGCAAGTTGGTTTTACCCAGAAAGACCGGGCCCGAATTCCGTATCCGTCGGACGACTTCGGAATCCGAATTGGCGATGTTGTCCCGATACATTCCCGAGCCGAACGTGGTCCGGGTGCCCGCAACGTTGAGGCAGTCCTTGACCAGCATCGGCACGCCGTGCAGGAGACCGAGCCACTCGCCCTCATCGGCAGCCTTGTCGGCCTTGTGGGCCATTTCGAGCGCCATCTCCGGGGTCTTGGTGAGGACCGCATTGATTTCCGGATTGAATCGCTCGATCACATCGAGATAGCGCTCGGTCTCCTTGACAGAGTTGCCGATGGCCATTGCTCCGCCTCCCATCGTCGCGAAAGCCGAACCCCAATTCCGCAAGAATTCTTATCCTCGAACGTCCGCATTAAAGGTGTGACGGACGCGACGCCAACTGCTTCTGGTCGCGTCTTGCGGCTGGAAGGGCACTCTACCGGCCGCTGCGGTGGGCCGCAATAAAGGCCAAAATTAGTCTTGCGCTACAATAGACAAGCGCCGCCCCGCCCGACAAACAGGGCTGACAGGATCGGAGGACGTACGAATGGACGGACTGGAGATCGGGCAACCAGCGCTTGCCGTGGTCGACATGCAGAACGACTTCGTCGACGACGATGTCGGCTCCTACGCGATCGGCGCGGAGCGCATGGTGACCCGGATCGGCCGGGTGATCGCTGCGGCGCGGCGCGCGCGGGTGCCGATCGTGTTCAGCCAGGAGGTGCATCGCGCCGATGGGCTCGACGGCGGGCGCCTCCTCTGGGACGGGCGGAGCGGCTGGGTTACCGGCAAGCATCCCCGCGCCGCGCCTGGGGAAGCACCGGCGCCGCCCTGCATCGAAGGTACGAAGGGATTCGAGATCGTCGACGAACTCGCGCCCGAGCCCGGCGACATCCGCGTTCTCAAGCGGCGCTTCAGCATCTTTGTCGGCACCGAGCTCGACATGAACCTGCGCCGCCTGGGCGTCGACACGCTCCTGATCGCAGGCGTCTGCAGCGATGTCTGCGTGCTGTGGACCACGGGGGACGCCTATCAGCGCGACTACAGGGTGTACGTGCTGGAGGACTGCGTGGCCGGCACCAGTCCGCAAGGCCACGACGCGGCGCTTGCGATCATGCGGGCCCTGACCAACGCCGGCCGGTCCGTGACCGCCGCGGACGCCATCGCGGCACTGGATCGCCGCGCCGAGGGCATCGACGCGTAAGGAGCTGCGTCAGGACGATCCGGTGTCCAGTTGTGCCGCATACGCCCTGTAGCGCTTGACCAGCCAGCGGTTTATCTGCGGCAGAGTTCCCTCCAGCGGCGCGTAGCGTCCGCGATTTGCGAAACGCGACCGCAAACCCTTGTGAACCGCGGTGTTGGCCTCGGTGTCCTGGTCGTTATAGATGACGATGCCGTCGACGACGGCCTTGAAAGTTACGTCGAAGTTGTCCAAGGCCAGGGTCGAATGCGGAAACAGGTATCCCACCCGCAGGGTCAGGCTGTTAGCCCCGTCAGGCAGGATCATGTAGTAGAGACAGCCGTCCGGCACCGTGCCGATGAAGAGGTTGGGCATGATGCTCGCGAACATCACCCGCTGACGCTCGGCGTCGGTCAGCGTTTCGATGATCGGAAATAGGGATTGAAACCCGGCGGTGAAGCCGCCGTCCTTATAGAGAAAACCCGTGGGGTGGTAGACCGCCCCGTCATCGTCGTCATCCCATTCGACGAAGGTTGCCAGCCGTGACGGCGCGAAGTCGTGCGGCCCCTTGTGCACGAACCACGTGTGATGCGGCTCGACTGCATTCTCCTGCATGGACTTCCAGTTCCACGGATAGCCGGAAAAGTCGCACGTCGGTGTGGCTCCCATGTCGCCAAGATGGTGATTGGCGATTTCGTCCGTCAGCCGCTTGAGCTTCGAATTGAGCGGCGGCGCATCGCCGTCCATGTTGATGAAGACGAAGCCGTTCCAGATTTCCGAGCGCAGTGTCGGCAGGCAGCTGGTCCGGCGCAGCTCATCCAGCGAGGCGTGCGCGTCCATCATTGGTGCACTGATCAGGGTGCCGCTGAGATCGTAGGACCAGCCGTGATGGGGGCAGGTGAACACCTTCGTGTTTCCGGTGTGCTCGCCGAGAATGTGGCCGCGATGCTGGCACACCGCCGTCATGACGCGGACCTCGCCCGCGCCGTCGCGTAGCACCAGCAGCGGATCGTCGTTGATGGTGATCGAGAAGTAGTCGCCGATCTCCGGGATCTGTCCGATGTGGCCGAGGCAAACCCACTCGGGATCCCACACGGCGCGCTTCTCGAATTCGAACCAGGCCTCCGACGTGTAGACCTCGGATGGCAGCGTGATGCAGGTCTCGATGTCGGCGGTCGATGCGTCGAGCCGGTCGAGAACCGAGCGCAAGTGATCGGTCAGCTCGACATCGCGCAACGGCTTGGCGGTGTAGTCGCTCATGGTGCATGCCCTCGCTCGTGGCTTGCTCCGGTTCGGTGGCCCGCCGCTGACGTTGGACTGTGCCGGTGCCGGGGCCGTATCCGACGACGACGGCCAACGAGGCGTTAGGGGATAGCGAATCTCGGAACGCGCCTCCTCCTCGTCCGGTGCGTCTTCAACATAGCATGGGCCGAGACAGCCAACGCCCGTTCGCCGCCGAAGGCACGCAGAGACCTCAAGCCCAGCCGCCGGCGAAGGGCATGACGTGGCCCGTGATGAAATCGCTTCTGTCAGAGGCGTAGAACGCCACCAGCGCGGCCACCTCTTCGGGCTTGCCGAGACGCTTCAGGGGGATGTTTCGAGTCATCTTGGCCAGGGTTTCGGGATCGTTGACCAGCTCGGGCGGGAAATAGGTCGGGCTCTCGACGTAGTTGGGCGCGATCGCATTGACCTGGATGTTGTCGCGGCCGAGCTCCTGCGCGAGCGACACGGTGAGCGCATTGGTGGCGCCGCGCGCGGTGACGTACATCGAGTAGTTGGGGAGCCCCCGCAGGGGCGTCGCCGAGGTGATGAACAGGATCTTGCCCTGCTTGCGCACCTTCATCTGTGGCACCACGGCACTCGCCATTTCGAAGGGAAAGACCACCATCTCCTCAAGTGCGGAACGCATATCCTCCGGGCGTGCCTGCTCGATGGACGCGCGGACCGCCGCGCCCGCGTCGTTGCAGACGACCACGTCGATGCGCCCGCAGGCCTCGGTCGCGGCCACCACGATCTCCGCCGGCGCTTGCGCCCGGACCACGGTAAGCGCGGGATTGGCCGCTTCGAATTCGTTCGCTGCGGCGGCATCCGCGAAGCTCTGGTCGTGGCAGATCACCGTCGCCCCCTGAGCTGCGAGCTCGACTGCGACCGGCCGGCCCACGAAATGCTCCACGTTGGTAATCAGGACGATCCGGTCATTCATCGCATTCCCCCGCGCTTCCAGGCACCGATCGATCGGTCATTCCTCTAGCCCGGAGTTCTTACCACGACCGCAGTCAGTCAGGCTCCTATCCGAGGCGCTTGGCGGAATAAGCGAGGCGCACGACAACTTTCGGCGCGCCACCCTGCAGGACGGCAAATCGTCAGCATGATCCGGAGACCCAAGCGGACAAGGATCGCTGCCGCCAACGGCACCAGCACGGGCAGCCAACGGAGCCTGCCGTAGTGCAGCCCGAAGTAGCGGAGAAAGCCGCGGGTCTTGTGCCACTCGATCACGAGCGGATGCGTGCGGCTGGTACTCGCGTGATGGACCGCCTCCACGTGGGGTGCGAAGTGGGTGGGGATCCCGGCCCGGTGCAGCCGCAGGCAGAGGTCGAGATCTTCGACGTGCAGAAAGTAGCCTTCGTCCATGCCGCCGGCGGCGCGATAGGTCGTGGCCGGCAGCATCATGCAGGCGCCGCTGATGGCAGGCACGCGGGCCGTACCCTCGGGAAGCGCGGTCTCGTGTTGGCTAAGCCGATGTCGCTGAAACGGCGTGGGAGAGAGCCTGTCGAGCCGGAATGCCTCGACAAGCGCGGTGACCGGTGTGAGCAACGCCCGCCGAGACCCGCGCTGGTCGGTGCCGTCGGCATTGCGCACGCGGCATCCCAGCATCCACTCGTCGCCGAGCGCCACAGCTTCGGCCAATAGCGCCGGAATCGCGCCGGGCCCGAGGCAGCAGTCCGGGTTCAGCAGCAACAGGTAACGTCCCCGCGCCTCTCGCGCCCCGAGGTTGCAGCCGCGCGCGTAGCCCACGTTGCCATGACCGCTGATGAGGCGAAGGCGCGGCTCCGTCGCCATCCGGCGGGCGAGAGCCGCCGTCACTCCCGGCGGATTGCCGTTATCGACGAGGATGAGTTCGGTCAGGCCCTCCTGACCGGGCGCAAGCACCGCGTCAACGGCAAGCGCGAGCACGGGCCCAGTCCTGTACGAGACCATGATGACGCTGACCTCGCCGGGCGGATCATCATGACCGAGGGCGTCGGCCCCTTGCCGAGTTCGGCTCGGGTTCGTCATCGAGCGTTGAAGTACGGCTCTGGGACAGTGGCATCGCTCCCGTCGAGCTCGCCCGCGAGCCGCAGCAGGCGTTCGCCGTAACTGCTCTTGCGCAGGCGATGGCCAAGCGCGGCGAGCTCCGTGTGGTCGATCCAGCCGTTCAGGTACGCGATCTCCTCCGGAACGCCGATGCACTGGTTCTGGCGCTTCCCGATGGTGTGGACGAAGCTCGACGCCTCCACCAGGCTCTCGTGCGTTCCGGTGTCGAACCAGGTGAACCCCCGGCCCAACTGTTCGACCCGCAAGTCGCCGCGATCGAGGTAGCGCCGGTTGACGTCGGTGATCTCCAGCTCGCCGCGGGTGCTCGGTTCGATCTCGTCGGCGATGCCGACCACGTCGTTGTCGTAAAAATAGAGCCCCGTAACCGCCCACCGAGAGCGCGGTTGCTGGGGCTTCTCCTCGATGGCGGTCGCGCGGCCGCTCGCATCGAAGGCGACGACGCCGTAACGCTCAGGATCGTGAACCGGATATGCGAAAACCGTAGCGCCATTTTGCCGGTAGGCGGCACGGCGCAGCATCCTCTCCAATCCGTGGCCGTAGAAGATATTGTCGCCGAGCGCGAGAGCACACGTATCGTCCCCGATGAAGGCCTTGCCGATGAGGAAGGCTTGAGCGAGCCCGTCGGGGTTCGGCTGCACGGCATGACGCAGGGCGAGGCCCCACTGGCTGCCGTCGCCCAGAAGATCGCGGAAGTTCCGGCTCTGTTGCGGCGCGGTGATCACCAGGATGTCTCGGATTCCCGCCAGCATCAGGACGCTGAGTGGGTAGTAGATCATCGGCTTGTCGTAGACGGGCAGGAGCTGCTTGCTGACCACGCGCGTGATCGGGAAGAGCCGCGTGCCGTCGCCCCCGGCGAGGATGATGCCCTTCATTCCGCCTCCCGCCGCCTCACTCTTGTTTCGCGCATCCCACAGCGGTTCCTATCGCGGTCCCGGGCGCCTGGCGCACCAACCGCTGCGTGGCGTGCAAGTAGCGTTCCAGCGCCTCCTGCCACGTCGGCAAGGCGGCGAATGCTGCCGAGACCTTGGCGCCGTCGAGCACGCTGTAGCGCGGACGAGGCGCTCGCACCGGATAATCCTCCGAGGAGCACGGCGTGACATCCGCTGCCACACCCGCACATCGGACGATCTCGCAAGCAAACTCGAACCAGGTCGCCGAACCGGCGTTGACGACGTGATAGGTTCCGGGCGCGCAACCATCCATTAGCGTCCGCAACACGACGCGGGCGACGTCTTCAGTCGCGGTCGGGGACATCGTCTGATCTTCGACGACTCTCAGAGTCCCTTTCTCCCGCGCGACCCGAATCATGGTCTCGACGACGTTGTCGCCCTTGCCTCCCGCTCCGGCCACCCCGAACAGTGAAGCTGTGCGCAAGATGACGACATCGTCGGCTTCGAGGCTCGCGCGCCTCTCTCCCATCGCCTTGGAGGCGCCATAGACGTTGACCGGCGCGGCGGGATCGTCCTCCCGGAGCGGGCGCTGCCGCGCCGCGTCGCCACCGAACACGTAATCGGAGCTGATATGAAGAAGCCGCGCTCGCTTGGCGGCGCAGACCCGCGCCAGCGCTTGCACCGCGTGCGTGTTGACCGCGAATGCGCCGGTGGCGTCGACTTCGGCTAGGTCCACCTGGGTGTAGGCCGCGCAATTGACCAGGGCGTCGAAGCGCAGGCTGCCGAGGAGACGATCGATCGATCCCGCTGCGGCCAGATCCAGCGTCTCGCGCAGGATGGGAACCAGGTCGAAGGGCTCTCCCGATTGTGCGTGCATGAGACGAACGTCGTGCCCGAGCTGACCATGGGGCCCGAGCAGTAGCACCCTAGACCGCATCGTTTCAGGTCACCCGAACCGCAAGCCCTGACGACGGCGGTCTTCGAAGCCCCCGTCGCGGATCCCCTGCCACCACCAGCGGTTTTCAAGATACCAGCGCACGGTGAGATCCACGCCTTCGTGCAGCTCGACGGTGGGCTGCCATCCCAGCTCGCGGCGCACGTGGCTGGAATCGATGGCGTAACGGCGGTCGTGTCCCGGGCGATCCGCAACGAACTCGATGAGATCGGTGTGAGGCCGATGGGGGCTCCCGGGCATCAGCGCGTCCATCCGAGCGCAGATCGCCCGCACGAGGTCCAAGTTGGCCATCTCCGCATCCGCGCCGACGTTGTAAACGGCGCCAGGCGTTCCCCTCTCCAGGATCAGCTCCAGGGCGCGCGCGTGGTCTTCGACGAAGAGCCAGTCGCGGACGTTCGCGCCGTCGCCGTAAACGGGGATCGGTCTTCCCTCCAGAGCGGCGAGGATGACGACGGGGATCAACTTCTCCGGCAACTGATAGGGGCCGTAATTGTTGGAGCAGTGACTGATCAGCACCGGCAGGCCGAAGGTCCGTTGCCATGCCCTCGCGAAATGGTCGGAGGCCGCCTTGCTCGCAGCGTAGGGCGAGTTCGGCAGGTACGGCGTCGTCTCGGTGAACGCGCCCTCGGCGCCCAGCGAGCCGTAGACCTCATCGGTCGACACGTGCAGGAAGCGGAAGCGTTGTCGCGCCGCGCCATCCAGACCGCTCCAGTAATCGATGGCGGCCTCAAGCAGCGTCACCGTCCCCTGCACGTTGGTGGTGACGAAGTCCATGGGACTGTCGATCGAGCGATCGACATGGGATTCGGCGGCAAGATGGATCACCGCATGCGGCCGCGCTACGGCTAAGACCCGACGTACCGCCCGGCGGTCGCGGATATCGGCGTGTTCCAAGCGGTGGTTCGGCGCATCCAGCGTCGCACCGATGGTCTCCGCATGTCCCGCATAGGTCAGCAGGTCCATGGTCACGACCTCTTTGCCGGCTTCCACCAACCGCCGCACCACGCAGGAGCCGATGAAGCCCGCCCCGCCGGTCACCAGTATTCGTTCCACGCCTCCTCCACTTCAGCCGCGCCTGGTTAACGCCCGTTCGCGCTATGTGAACGGACTCTCGAGTTCCGCTAGTCTTGGCTGTGCCCGATCCCTTTCGGAGAGCAGGGCCTCTTTCGTGGGGAGCGGCCATTGGATACCCAGGGCCGGATCGTTCCACAGCAGGCCCTTGTCGTGATCCGGCGAATAGTAATCGCTTACCTTGTAGATAACCTCTGTGTCGTCTTCCAACGTCATGAACCCGTGGGCAAAGCCGATGGGAACGAGAACTTGATTCCACGCTGTAGCCGAAAGAACAACACTCACGTGCCGGCCATAGCTGAATGACGACCGCCGCAAATCAACTACGACATCGAACACTGATCCCCGCACAACACGAACCAGCTTATGCTGAGCAACCGGCGGCGTCTGAAAGTGCAACCCTCGCACCGTTCCCTTCTGAGGGGAAAATGAATGGTTATCTTGCACGAAGTCGATTTCATCCCCTTCCGCTGCAAACGCTCTTCTGGTGTACACCTCCGACAGAAAACCTCGACTGTCTTCCTTCTTCTTCATAGTCATGATCTTTACTTCAGGCAACGATACATTGGAAACATTCACTGCTATGTACTCCAAACTTCTAGCACGTTGCGAATTCCCGCTCAATCAACTCAAGCACGTACTTCACGCGCTCAGACCATGAATTCTCCTTCAGTAACTCTCGAAGACGCGGCAATTCATTTTCGAACGGGTCGTTGCAGAGACATTCGTCGATTGTGCGCACGAACTCTTGCGGCGAGCGAGCTACCCGGACAAACTCGCTGAAATCCCCGATATTCCGTATCGCTGTTGACACAACGGGCACCAGCAGGGAAAAATAAACGTACAACTTGAGGGGATTCATGCTTCTCGTCAGTTCGTTATCCAAATGCGGTATAATGGCCACATCGAAATGCTGAATATAGCGCAGCGCTTGCTCGTGGACCCGAACCCCCAAGAAATGAACATTGCCATATACTTCCAACTCTCTGATCTCATCACCCTTATGCATGGAGCCGATAAAGACGAAATTCCAACTAGGGCGTTCACTCACCACGCTCCTGAGCAGGTCCAGGTCGATGCGCGCAATATCCAAATTGCCGACGTATCCGATCACCGGCCCCGAGAAACGCTTGAACTCGTGCGGCTTGGGCCAGTGCCTCGCCTCCTCTTATAGGAGCTCCACGGCATTCGGCAGCAGATGAATGCTGTCGGATAGGGCGCCCATATTTTGGAAAACACTCTCACAGTTGGTCAGGACCAGATCGCTAAGCCCCAATACCTCTTCATAGTTGAGGCTCAGCTTATCTCGATATGCCTCGCACACCGGCCATTTTCGCTCGTCGTCGATGACATCGGCGACCACGAGGTCTGCCTGCAACCGATCGTCTATGTTCAATAGATGAAAGTTAACGGGACACACCCAGAGAACGGTCCGCCGCTGCCCAAGCTCATGACGTTTGAAGAGGCGGCTTAGGAATTCGAGATAGTCGTCTTTTCCTGGAAGAAAATGCTTGAGCACCCCCGGACAGCGACGGTTAGAGACGTGGATGAAGGTGTCGAATCTGACCTTGCCCCTGTTGGCTAGCCCTAGACGCCTTCTCAGGGTTTGGCCTGCGACCAGTCGTGCGTGGCTGTGTCGTCCGCCGTGCGTTGCCTTGGAAGCGAGAGGTACAGAATGGAAAAGGTTCACCGGAGCGTCGAAGTGGAAGATACGGCTGACCCGCGGGTCTTGCGCCAGGTACTTGACGAGCATGTCCTGCCGCCTGCCGTAGATCCCTGTATCGTTTTGCTTCCAAAAGAATACGACGTCGATCTTGTCGTCGATGTACGATCGCTGCGCGCGCAGCCGTGCCCTCTCAGTCTTGCGTTGCGCCAATGCTGCGGTCGCAACGGAAGGAGTATTCGTGACTTTGCTGGGTAAGATGACTTTGGGTGCGTTTCTGTACGTCTTGCCAGTCTGGGAATAGATACTCTCCTGATACTCGACGAGATCGTGAAAGGCATCCGGGACGGGCTTAGGGTGACCGGTATGCCGTTCCACCACTTGCTTTATCTTAGGCAAATTGCTCGCGTAGCTGTATTTCCCAAGAAAACTCTCGCGGTTTTCAGTTGCTCGCTTCTTATGAATTGCGTAGTTGGAAAGGATTTCGTCGATCTTTTGCGCCGGCGCTGCGTTTCCCAGCAATTCCACCAGACCGTCGTTGGCGGCATCGACTAAGGGTGGGACATTGCTCGCGACGATGGGAATGCCCATAGCGAGTGCATCGGTGAACTTGGCGGGCATTTGGAAGTCCGATACCGGCTCCTCTTCGTCTTGAAGCAGAGGAACGAGGTCGGCGGCGCAGAGATAGCCGGGCAGTTCCGAGTACGGTACGTCCGGAACCAGCGTTGCGCGGCTCGGGTCGACGTGCCGAAGCAGTCTGGTCACGGCGCCATCGGCGGGCGAACCGACAACCAAGAGCTTGTACGTCGGTCGATCCAGTTCTCTCAGCGCGGCGATGAGCCGCGAGAGTCCCTTGTGCTTGCGTGGGGTGCCCGCAAACAGAATGACCCTGTCTTCCGGTACGAAGCCAAGCTCACGCCGAATTTTCTCGCGAGGATATATGGTCGGGTCGAATTCGCACTGGTCCCGGACATGGGGTAGAACGATGCCTCCATACCTTCCCTTGAGTGCCTCATTCGACACGGTGACTTGGTCAACAAGCGGAATCAGCGTTTCACAGTGGCGGGTCCAGGCCTCGCCGAAAGGCACGTCGACATCCAGATTGCCTCGCTCGGCTCTCAGCTCCTCTAGACTTAGAGTCTTCCGATTGTCAAAGAAGCTGAGCTCATGGTCATCGATGTCGAGAATGATTGGTCTGTTTCTTTTCATCTTGGCAAGAACAGCCAACCCCAAACTCGGAAGCCTAGGCTTGGACACGTAGAGGATGTCTCCCTCAACGTGTTCGGCCATCGCTTCCATGGTCTTGAAATATTCTGGAAAATAGGTGCCTGGCACGCGCTTGATCTTGACGCGATTGCAGCCGCGTAACGGCTTCCAGATGTCGTTGCCGAAGTCGGGGAAGGTCGCCCCAACAAGCTCGACGTCGTATTCGTGTCGCAACACATCCGCTAGCAGGTACGCGCGTCCCAGGGGATTGTGTGCCAGGTCCCACGCGATAACCGTTATCTTGAGTGCCTTTCTGTCAGGTTGTCGTTGAGTGTCTCGGGATGTTCTTTCGGCATGCTGTCTTCTGCTTTCGCGAATAATCTCCGAAACAGAATTCGAGGTTTTAATCGGCCGGGTGTTTCGCTTCGCCTGAACTCTTGTGGGTGATTCTGCGATAGCGAAACGCATTGAACTTGTGACACGCGAGAATCGCCCCGTGCCCTGCCGATATAGGTGTCTGGGGGCTCTGCGGAGTGCGCGCCGACACCTTCTGGAGGTTCGGGACACGGCGCGAAGTGGAGCGGTGGCTTTCCAACTGGTGGAACTCAGAAGATCGCAAATGGTGGCATCACGAGCCCTTATGGTCACCTCTCGAGCCTTGATCGTCCTCTCGTGCGTCCGGATGGTCGCTCGGCAAGCCTCGATCGCCGCCTCGTGCGCTTGGATGGTCGCCTCCCGAGCCTCGATCGTCTTCTCGTGCGTTCGGATGGTTGCTTGGCGAGCCTCGATCGTTGTCACGTGAGTCGCAGTCATTGTTTCGAGAGCGCTCGTCGTCGCTTGCAGTTCGTCTCGCTCGATCATTAACGCGGTGGCACGGCTTTGGAGAGCGGCGATCGACCGGCCTTTGGCCGCGAGCGCACCGCTCAGCTCACGCACCCGTTCACTGTGGTCATGGAGAGAAAGCTGCGTCGCCTCTAGATCGAAGAGCTGCTGCCATGCCGCCCGCGATAGCGAGGCGCCATGCTCAAGATAAAGAATTCGCTCGCTGCGAAGTCCCTGCCAGAAGGCTAGTTGTGACGGCGAGAGGAATTCGGGCAGATCCTCCCCGCTGGCCCTGCATCGATGGAGCGATGGGTCGATGAACTGTCTCAGGCGATATTCGTTCGGCCTCTCGAGATCGGTGACACCGAACTCGGCAAGTCGCTCGATAAGCTCATCGAGCGTTTCCGCTGGATGCAGCACAAGGGCTTCGTGGCAAACCTGAACGCGCGGGAGGTTTTCCGAAGCCTTTAGAGCGAGGCGATTGTAGACTTCCCAAAGGCCGATGCCCGCCGAAATGGTAAACCCATTGCGCACCTGCAATGAACGGGCGACCTCCAGCGGATTGCGAACGATCTGAATGCAAATGGGATTCGTTATGTAGTCACGCAAGACCGACAATAGAAGACAGACGCGGGGCTCCTTGAGTACCCATGTGCCGTGTTCGTCTAGTGAGGAGACAACTTTCGCAAACTCTGTTCCTTCCTCGGCCAAGACAGCGTGAGGAATCGCTTCGGGCTCGAACTGCGTGACCCTCCACCAATCCGCCCCCGCCGCATGCAGCAGCCGGTCGCAAATCTCGCGCACGTCGCGGCGTTCCCAGAATCCATGAGGATTCTCGGGATTGGCGTCCGTCAACTCCGACGTCTCGCCCACCCATGCACCGCAGAGCTCTAGCGCGCCGGTCAGGGCGCTGGTCCCGGATCGATGCATGCCAAGCACCAGAAGCGCGGGCCTGGAGCGAGTCTGATCGAAGCTGTGTTCAACGGCGCTTGAGGGACTCAACGCGAGTTATTCCGAGGAAAAAACGTCACAGGACACGAATAATGAATGGAAATAATATGCAGAGTCAATAGATTTTAACTTAATAAATTAACACCAAATGTTTCATCAAACTGTGACGAATTGAACCAATACAACTACGTGTTACCGCGGTACATGTGCAGCACTTCATCAATCGATCCGAAACACATGACCCTTCCTTTGTCGAGCAAGACGCCCGTAGAACAAACTCGCCGGAGCAGGGAAGTATTTTGCGAAGCGAGCACCAGTACTCCGGCGCGTTCCACGAACTGTTCGAGCCGGCGTTTCGCCTTTTCAACGAACGCCCGGTCGCCGATGCCCAGCCACTCGTCCATCAGCAGGATTTCGGGATCGAAACTGGTGCACACCGCAAAGGCGAGCCGCAGCCGCATACCCGCCGAATAGGTGTGCACCGGCATCGCCAGGTAATCGCCGAGCTCGGTAAACGCCGCGATCTCATCCACGCGGGCGTGGACTTGCTCGGGCTGGAGACCCAGGAAGAGCCCCCGGGTCATGATGTTCTCGTAGCCCGTTGCCTCGGCATCGATTCCGAGCGACACGTTGAGAAGCGCCGCCGTTCGACCGTGTCGCTCCACTCGACCGCGTGTGGGCTCGTAGGCGCCGGCGAGCACGCGGAGCAGCGTCGTCTTCCCCGCGCCGTTGGAGCCGACAAGCCCGACCCGATCACCTTGCTTCAAGGCGAGACTCACGTTCTCAAGCGCGCGCACCCGCATGCAGTTGGCGGCCCCATGCACGATGCGCCCACCGGTGCCGCGATGAAGCAAGCGTTTCTTCAGAGATCGCGCACCGGCGCTGTAGACGGGAAAATCGACCGTGACCGCTTCGAGCCGCAGGCTCACCACGGCGCTCAGACCCAGTAGGCGATCCGCCGCCGGTAACGACGGAAGAACGCGAAGGTCACGAGCCAGCCTGCGGCCGTCATGACCAACACCGCGATCCAGGAAGCCAGCCCCGGCATCTGACCCAACAGCGGTGCCCGCACCACCTCCACCAGGTGGAAAAAGGGATTGGCGTCCAGCACCAGGGTGCGCGCCGGTAAGAGCTCCGGCGTCCAGATGATCGGGGTCACGAAGAAGCAAATCCGCACAAGGCTCGTCACGATTGGCGGCACGTCTCGGAAGCGGGCCGAGACGATGCCAAGCAGCAAGCCCGCCCAGATACCGTTCAGGCAGAGCAACACTAAACCCGGTAGGGCGAGAAGGCCCGCCCAGCCCGGCCAGACCGCAAAGACGGCGGCCACCACGACGAACACCGCAGCGTTGTGGGCGAGGATGATGAGGTGGCGCCAAAGCAGACGGTACACGTGGATCGAGAGCGGCAGGCCCACCTGCTTGATGATGCCTTCCACATTGATGAAGACCTTGCAGCCGTCGGTCATGACGCCGGAGATCAGTGTCCAGACGATGAAACCGAGCGCGAGGAAGGGCACGTAGTTCGCGCTGTCCACCTGGAACAGCATGCCGTAGAGCGTTCCCAGCACGCCCACCAGCGCACCCATGCTGACGGTGAGCCAGAAGGGCCCGAGGACGGATCGCCGGTAGAGCCGGCGGATGTCTTGCCAGGCGAGCAGGTACCAGAGGTGATGCGCTCGCGCGCCTCGGGCGAGATCGAGCAATGCCAGAGCCGCCTGAGACGGCACTTCGACGCGATCCCGCTGCACCGCGGCGATCTGCCCCGCGGGCCTGCTCTGCACGCGCTCAGCAATTTGCGGCGTGACGGACCCCGGACGAAGCGCTCGACCCACCGTGCCCGTCCACCGTCAACGACGGGAACGCTTGGCCGAGCACCCGGTGAATCCCGTTCAGCCGGCGCACATTGGGAAATGCGAAGTACACGAAATCCGGCTCTCCGGTGACGGGATCGACGCACGGAACGCACAGGAACCTCGTCCCCGGCCTGGCTTCGGCGAAACGATCGATTAGATCTCTCCCATACAGCCGGTAGTGCCCGTGGGGATGGTCCGGATAACCCCACTCCTCCGTGACGGCGCGCGTCTGAGGAAGCGGCACCGTGAATTGGAAGAATCCCGAGGGCGTTAGAACGCGCATAATTTCCCGAAACGCGCGGCGATCGTCTTCGATATGCTCCAGAACATGATTGCATATGACAATGTCATAACTTCCGGACAAACGGTATATGTACTCCAAGTCAAGGGAGTTTCTCTTTTCATAGATCGAGACTTCCAAATAATCGAACCAATCCTTGTTTACGGACGGATCGAGACTGAACTGAATCGCCTTGAGACGGCGCAGCTCCGCCCCAACCAGCGGCTGCCAGACGGCGCGCACCGTGCGATGCCGCTCCAAGGACCCGCAGGACTCACAGGCGGGCCGCTTGCCGCCTCGGCTCATCCGCCCTCCAGGACCCGCCTTGAACCTCGAACGACCGCATACGTTACACCGCGCCATAGGACGCCTACCTTTCATAATACTAAATTGAGTGTATAGAACCTATAATAAGGCGTATAGAGCGCAGACGATGAGTCGCGCGTTAGTGCGATAATAACTCAGACCTCATCGCGCACGCTCTTTGGTGTCGTGCCCGATCCACCACGTTATGATAGATCCTCACGAGAGGTTAATTTAGCTTTCGAACCAAGGTCATAACCTGCGCCATCCGGCCGCGCAGGCGGGCGCGGGCTAGCGCGTGTAGCGGGCCCAGAGCGCCGCCGGGTCGGCGCGCTTTTCGTGCTTGGCGGCGGCCTCGGCGATCTCGGCCTCGCTCGGTCCGCCGCGCTCAAGCGCCTGGAAGGCGCGCACCACGGGGCCGGCGCGGTTCGCATGGCGCTTGGCGGCCAAGCTGATGGGTTCGTGCAGCGCGCCCGAGCAATGGGCGCAGGGCCAGGCGAGCCGCGCCATCAAGTCAGCCGCCTCGCCGCCGGGGAAGCGCTCCAACAACTCGACCACAGTCGTCGATCCCGTGATCGGCGCAGCCGAAACGCCGGGGGAAGGCATGGAACCGGGTCCTACTCCGCCGCCTGCGCCATGGGCTCGACCTCCGCCGGCATGCGGATCGCATCGCGCGGCAGCTGGTAGCGCGCGAAGGGCAGCACCGCGACCTTGGCGTCCGGCCCGTGGCGGGCCATCGCGGCGGCGAAGGCATCCTCCAGCGAGGTGCCGGCCTCGATCCCGATATCGGCCGCCATCTCCAGGTTCTCTTCCAGCGTCACCACGTGGAGGTGCTTGCGCACCATGACCTCGTAGATCGGCACCCAGATGCAGCCCGCCCACATCTCGATGGTGCGGCTGTGGATGTCGCGGTAGACGCGCTCCAGGTTCGCGGGCGATGGCGGCATGTAGGGCTTCATCAGGTCCATGAGCGCGAGGCCGGGGAAGTCGCCGAGGTGCGTGCTCACGCCGGGGGACGGGCTGCAATAGATCAGCGTGCCGCCGTCCTTCACCAGCAGGTCGGAGGACATGCAGCCCCAGCCGGTATGGAAGAACAGGTGATCGGTCGGCGCGAAGACGCCACAGATGGCGATATCGGCCGGCCCGCCGGCGGGGCGGTCGTAGGCGTAGATGCCGTTGAAGAAGCGGATCGCCTCGCGGTGCGCGTCCGGGTGCGCGCCGAAGTTGATGAAGCAGAGCCGGCCCCTGGTATCCAGCACGCTGTTGAGCGTGGCCGAGAGGCCGCACATGGTGGCGGCCTCGTCGATATCGGTCCGCATCGGCCCGGCCAAGGCGCCGTAGTGAGTCTTGGGCGACATCACGAAGGCGCAGTGGTTCGATTCAATTGTCTCGTCCGAGACCACGCCCGGCAGGATCAGCTTGCCGCCCCCGCCGGCGCCCCAGTGGTTGGACTGCGCCTGGCCCATGGAGAGCGTCACGTCGGACTTCGCCACCTCCTTGTGAAGCCAAACCGGCGTGCCGCCCGTGGTCATGCCGATGAAGACGTACTGCTCGGGATCGCGCGGCTCGTTCTGGAAGAAGGGAATGCCGAGCCGCTCCATGCGCGCGAGGTTCTCCCGGCCCAGCTTGAGCTCGGTGTCGCGTTCCGACATGGGGAAGACCTTGCCGTTGGCGCAGACCACGCGCGCGTCCTTGACGCCGTGGGCCTCGATGGCATCCAGCACCGCCGGCAGCAGCTTCGACGTGGGCGTTGGGCGGAACTGGTTGTCGATGATGATGGCGAGGCTCTTGTCCGGCCCGATCATCTCCGAGAACCGAGGCCCCGAGTGCGGCGCCTCCAGCGCGGCGGCGCAGGCCTCGGTGGGGTTCGCGACAGGCGCGGGCTCGTCGGGGAAGAGCGCCGCCAGCAGGTTGGCCTCGGGGATGTCGAGGGTCAGCGTTTCCCGATAGACCATGGCCGGATCGTCGGCCGAGCCGATGGTCAGCGGATCAAGGGATTCGTAGGGGATCACCGCGCGATAGGTGTCGGACATCGCCGCCCTCCCGTGTTTGAGCAGGCCCGCGGCCGCGAAACTGGCATTCCCGCGCCAAGCCGAGTGTAATGGACCCAACCAGTCATGCACAGGGCGCCCCGCCGGCAGGGTGCCCGCGACAGGGGGGAGTACGACATGGCGGCCTATCCACGGCTTTTCTCGGAATGGAAGATTCGCAACACCACGATCAAGAACCGCGTGGTGTTCCCGCCAACCTGCCCAAGCTGGGTCTCCGACCCGTGGAACGGGCTCTTCATCGACATGGCGACCGACTATTACCGGGAGCGTGCCGAGGGCGGAGTCGGCCTCATCATCATCGGCGGCACCCATGTCCACCGGAGCTCGCTCATGGCTCCGCTGCTCATGCCGCAGCTCTTCGACGACCGGCAGATCGAGCCGCTCTCGAAAATCGCCGACGCGGTCCATGCAGAAGGCTGCAAGCTCGCGATCCAGCTCTGGCACTCGGGCGTGCGGGGCTTCCCCACCTTCAAGCAGGAGCCCACCTACGACCCCGATGAGACTTGGTACTCCGTTTCGCCGAGCCAGGTGCCCTTGGGCGAGTTCCCCGGCGCGTCCACACCCAAGGAGCTCGACGAGGACGAGATCGAGGAGCTGCTGGAGGCCTTCGGCAGTGCCGCGGTCCGCGCGTTCGCGGCGGGGCTCGACGGGGTCGAGCTTCACCTCAGCCACGGCTACCTGCCCTGGCAGTTCATCTCGCCGCTCTACAACAAGCGCACCGACCGCTGGGGTGGCTCGCTGGACAACCGCCTGCGCTTCCCCCTCGAGGCATTGAAGCGGATGCGCGCTGCCGCCGGCGACGACAGGTTCGTCGGCTACCGCATCAACTCGACCTCGTTCTGGCCGGGCGATCTCGAAATCGACGAGGTGCGGGACATCGTTGCCGAAATCGAGAAGCGGGCCGATATCGACTACGTCAACGTCTCGGCCGGCGTGCATCACGCCTTCATCCACACGCCGATGGAGTTCGAGGCAGGGTGGGAGCGCGGCTACGCCCGCAAGATCCGCGAGATCTCGTCCAAGCCGGTGCTGCTGGTCGGCCGCATCACCACGCCGGACGTGGCCGAGCGGCTGTTGGAAGCCGGCGACGGCGACGCCATCTGCCTCGCGCGCCAGCTCTTTACCGATGCCCACTGGGCCAAGAAGGCGCAGGAGGGCCGCACCGACGACATTCGCGCATGCGTCGCCGCCAACTTCTGCTGGAAGAGCGTGAGCCGGGGCGGCCGTGTGCAGTGCATCTACAACCCCACCGTGGGCCGTGAGGGAAAGTGGGGCGAAGGCACGCTGGTCAAGGTGGCGGATCCCAAGTTGGTGCTGGTTATCGGCGGCGGCCCGGCCGGGCTGGAATATGCACGCGTCGCCGCGGCCCGCGGCCACAACGTGACGCTCTACGAGGCCGAGGGCGAGACCGGCGGCCACGTGCGGGTGCAGTCGCTGCTGCCGACCCGGGCCGAGTACGGCGAGATCGGCCGCTGGCTCGCGGCGCAGGCCGAGAAGAACGGCACCCGCATCGTCACCGGTGCGCCGGTGACGGAAGAGGACCTGGACCAGGCGCTGGAGACGGTGAAGCCCGACCACGTGGTGGTGGCCACGGGGTCTTCAGTCGCGGTCGACGGCTTCCAGGGCTGGACCAGCGAGGGGCTCCCCGGCTGGGAGACCGGCAACTGCGTCGGCTGGGATACGGTCGCCCAGGGCCAGGCCCGGCCTCGCGGCAAGGTGATGGTGCTGGACGACCTTTGCGACGTGGTAGCGCCGCTCACCGCCGTCGCGTGCAAGGAGGGCGGGGCCGACGAGGTCACGCTGGTCACCCGCTGGCCCATGATCGGCATGGAGACCATCCTCGATGTCTATCTCGACTGGATTCTACCCAAGCTCTACCAGACCGGGGTGACGGTTTGCGTCGATCACTTCGTGCGCCGCATCGAGGGCGACAAGGTGACGCTCTACAACGTCCACCACGACGAGTCGGAGCGGACGATCGAGGCCGACTGGATCGTCATGGCGACCGGCCGACGCTCCGAGAACGCGCTGCACAATGCGGTTGCCGCGCGAGGTGTCTCGGTCGAGACCATCGGCGACGCCAACGCGCCGCGCACCGCTTACGAGGCGGTCTACGAAGGCCACCGCCAGGCCCGCAAGCTCTGATCCTCCCCGAAACGACACAACCCAAGGAGACCTTTCATGCCTGCTGCCTACCTCATTTCAGAATCGCAAGTGACCGACCAGGCTCTCATGGACGAGTACGCCGAGAAGGCCGGCCCCTCGGTCGCGGCCTACGGCGGGGAACTGGTCGCCGCCACCACCAACGTCGCCCACATGGACGGCATGTCGAAGCCGCCCAGAATCGTGATCATCCGCTTCGAAAGCATGGAAAAGGCGAAGGAGTGGTACAACTGCCCCGAGTACCAGGCGGTGCTGCCGATGCGCTTCCGCGCCTCCAACAGCAGCGTCTACTTCGTCGAGGGCGTCGAATAATCCAGCGCGCCGGCGGCTTCTGTCGCCGGCGCGTCCTCTCCTGCCCGATCAGTCGTCCACCGCGTCGGGCAGGAAGTGCTCGATGGCGTTGGCGTAGTAGCGCAGCATGTCGCGCTCGCCTTCGTTGGCGCGATAGAGCCCGCCCGCCTCGGTCACGAAGTGGCGCAGCGTCAGCATGCGGAGCCCCACGGTGACGGCATAGTCACGGTCGGCCCGCGGCACGTGCACGTAGGCGCGCTCGCGCTCCAGCCGGTCGATCAGCGCCTGGGTGCGCCCCTTGATCTCCAGCAGGTCGAGCGCCCCCTCCGTACGAACGAACACCGTTGCCACCAGAGACACGGGCAGCACCGGAATCGCCGCGGCGATCGCCTCCAGTAGCTCGCCGCCGAGCTTTTCGACGGCCTCGTGGCGGGCCTCCAGCTCCAGCGTGCGGAAATCGAGCCCGTTCGCCTTGGCGTAGTCGCGCATGGAGATTGGCGCGGCGAAGTTCACGCAGGCATAGCCGAAGCGGTACCAGCGCCGCCGGATCATCAGGCCCACGTTGTGGGCAACGAACCGGAGCGCGGTCGCGAGCACGCGCGCCCTGCTGCGCCGGGGCTCGCCCGGCCCCGGCGCGCGGACCAGCATGCGGTCCTCCAGCACTCGGTCGTAGTTGATGCCCACGGGGACGAAGACCAGGTCGCGCGTCCCCTCCGGGTCGAAGGACGAGACCATGTAGTTGATGAGCCCCAGCTTGGGCTTGCGCAGGCGGCCGTCGCGGCTCAAGCCGCCTTCCGGATAGACCGCTTGAACCACGCCGCCGGCCGTCGCCGCCTGCACGTAGCGGGCCAGCACCTGGCGGTAGAGGCGGCTGCCCGAGCCGCGCCGCACGAAATAGGCGCCGAGGGAGCGTACCAGCATCCTGAGCGGCCAGACCCGCGCCCATTCGCCCACGGCGTAGCTGAGCGCGGAGCGATGCGCCGCCATGTAGGCGACAATCACGTAGTCCATGTTGCTGCGGTGGTTCATCACGAAGACGACGCTGGCGCCGGGCTCGATGCGGGCGAGCGCCTCGTCGTCCGAATAGCCGAGGCGCACGCGGTAGAGGCTTTCCACCGCCCGTCGCGCGAGGTGATAGCCGATGCGGAAGTAGGCGTAGGCGTTGAAGGAAGGCACGATCTCGCGGGCGTAGCGCTCCACCTGCCGGCTCAGCACCTCGCGCGGGGTGCCAGTGGCCTCGGCCTCGGCCTCGATCGCCTCCATCACGTGCGGGTCGTAGGCGAGCTGGTCGATCAGCACCCGGCGCTTGGTCTGCTGAAACGCCGGGATCTGCAGCTCGAGCCGCGTGTTCACCTCTTCGATCATGCGGTTGAGGCGGCGGCGCAGGAACCAGCGTGCGCTCGGCATCAGGATGCGGTCCAGCGCGGCCCAAAGCGCGAGCGCGCCCACCACGCCCAGGATCCAGAGCGGCAGCGCGAGGGAGCCGGTCATGCGCGGGTCGGACGCCCGGCGCGGCGGGCTGCATCAGAGCGGGACGGTCGCCCCGCGCAAGGGTGGTCGCTGCCGAGGATCGTCACCGGTAGGCTCGCGGCTGTCGCGCAGATGCGTTACTTATAGCAGTAATGGGCGGGCGCGGTGCCCGCGAGCACGCGCACGCCGAGGCGCAGGAACGAGCCATGACGGCGGCGAATACCAACGAAGACCAATTCGCGATCCTGCGCCGGACCATGGTCGAGCAGGTGGAGCTCCACGCCGACCATGTCAGCGGCAAGACCGGCCGCGCCGCGATCGCGGGCGATGTCATGGAGGCGATCGGGCGGGTCCCGCGCCATGCCTTTGTGCCGGTCGAGATGACGCTCTACGCCTATCTCGACTCACCGCTCCCCATCGGTTGCGGCAAGACCATCTCGCAGCCCTTCATCGTCGCGCTGATGACCGACCTGCTGGAGATCGGCACGGAGCACCGGGTGCTCGAAATCGGCACCGGGCTCGGCTATCAGGCGGCGCTGTTGGCGGAGCTTGCGGCCGAGGTCTACACGGTCGAGCTGATCGAGGAGCTGGCCCAGAACGGCCGCCGCCGGCTCGACGAGCAGGGCTATGGCAACGTGCGGTTCCGCATCGGCGACGGCAGCCTCGGCTGGCCCGACCACGCGCCCTACGACCGCATCATCGCGACCGCTGCGCCGGACCTGATTCCGCCGGCGCTGTTGCAACAGCTCAAGCCCGGCGGGCGCATGGTGATCCCGGCTGGCTTGGAGGACGACCAGCGCCTCCTGCTCGTCTCTAAGGACGGGGATGGGCGGTTCGAGACCGAGGAAATCCTGCCGGTGCGCTTCTCCCAGCTGATGAGCGGCCCCGACGAGGACGATTCTGACGACTAGGCCATCTCTCAGGAGTGCGGCTTCACCAGATTGACGTTCGCTCGATATACGTATATATAATAAGTACCTATAAAGTCTCGGGCGAAAATCATGGGAAAGACTATTGCCGCCGCCGAATTTCAGGCGAAATGTCTCCGTCTTATCAATGAGATGGGCGAAGACGGCGAGCCGGTGACGATCACCAATCGCGGCCGGCCGGTCGCCGTGCTTTCGCCGGTGCGGCCCGAGGGCGAGGATCGATCCATCATCGGCGCCATGAAGGGCTCGGTACTGGCCTACGACGACCCCTTCCTGCCGGCACTCGATCCCGCCGACTGGAACGCCGCGCGGTGATCGTACTCGACACGCATGTGCTGCTCTGGGCCATCGAAGACGAGCGGCGGCTGGGGCCCGAGGCACGTGCCGCCATCGCCGGCGCGGGGCAATCGGATGACATCGGCATCTCCGCCATCACGCCGTGGGAAATAGTCTTGCTGGCGGAACGGGGCCGCCTCCGGCTCGCGCAGGAGGTCGGCGCGTGGATCAGGGCGGTACTCGCCTTGCCCGGCATCAAGCTGCTGCCCATCGAGCCCGCGATCGCCGCCGACAGCGTGCGGCTGCCCGGTGCGTTTCGTCCCGATCCGGCCGATCGACTCATTATCGCGACCGCTCGCCAATGCGGAGCGCCGCTGCTCACGGCCGACTTCGCCATCCTCTCCTACGCCGCGGGCGGCCACGTTCAGACCATCGACGCCACGCGATAGGTTGTTCCCCGCTTCAGTTCGGCAAGCAGACGCGTGAAGCCATGAGTGACCTCACCCTGGTCATAGGCAACAAGAACTATTCGTCCTGGTCGCTCAGGCCTTGGCTCGCGCTGCGCCACGCCGGAATCCCCTTCGAGGAGCGGCTGCTCCTGCTGTCCGGCGAGAATTGGAAGGAGGCTATTGCTGCCGTCTCGCCGTCTGGGCGCGTGCCCGTGCTGTTGCACGGCGAGCGCACCGTCTGGGAGACCCTGGCGATTATCGAGTACGCCAACGAGTTGTTTCCGGAGGCCGGGCTCTGGCCCGAGGATCGCGCCACGCGCGCCACGGCACGCGCCATCGCCAACGAGATGCACGCGGGCTTCACCGCGCTCCGCAATCACATGCTGTTGTCTCGCACATTGTTTGACGGCGAGATTCCCGGATTATTTCGCGCGATGGACGGGCAGATTTCCCGGATTGTTGGATCGTTTCGATAGCGTGCTGGCGGGGTGTCGGCCGGCCGTCGGCGCGTCAAGCCGCTACGCGGCTCCTCCGCTGCGCTCCGGCCCTTCGGGTGACCCGCCGCCGTCCGCCCGACTGAGTGCATGCATGGCCGTAAGCGGAGCTTTCGGCCATGGGCCGATCGCTCGACGCATTGTCGTGGCGGGCGCCTGACGGTCGGTTGGGGGGCGGTTCCCGAGGGCGGTTCCGCCTCGAACCCCTAGGCGTGAGCGGCGGGAACCGGGAACCGTGCGGCGTCGGGGTCGCTGCCGTTGGCGGCCGGTGCGGCCTTGTCGGGCTGGCTTGCGACGATGCTGTAGCCGCCCTCGGCGTTGCGCTCGATGCGCCCCTCCTGGACGAGCTTTCGCAGGATTGCGCCGACGGTCTTGTGGCGGGTCGCGGCGCGTTCGCGGATCTGGCGCTGCGAGAGCGGTGCCTGGGCCTCGACGAGGGCCTTGAGGATGCGCCGTTCGGGGGTTTCGGGCTGAGGCGCCCCGCCGGCCGGTGGCGGCTGGCGCAGCCGGAAGGCGGGCTGCTCTCCGTCCTCCATGAGCTCGATCTCGATATCCTCGAGGCCGCGAGCGGCGCGATGCTCGACGGTCATGAGGGTCTGCCGGTCCCGGCGGCGCAGGTAGAGATTACTGTCCCCCCAGGCGTGCAGCTCACTGCTTCCCCGCAGGGCCTGGCCCGGCCTCGTAGCGCCGCTCTTGCGCGCGTGGTGGACGAGGAGCACGGCGGTCTCGAAGCGGCGTTGCAGGTCGCGCAGGAAGCCGAGGATGGGGGCGACGTCGGCGACGGTGTTCTCGTCCACGCCGTGCAGGCGCACCAAGGGGTCGAGGATCACGAGGCGCGGTGCGATGCGCTCCACGGTCTCCTGCAGGCGGCGCCGGTCGTCGAGATGGTCGAGGCGCAGTGTCGGCACGTCGATGACGGCGATGTCGAGGGTCTCGAAGCGGGCGCCGGCGGCGCGGGCGATCCCGTGCAGCCGTTTGCGCACGAGGTGGCCTGCGTCCTCTGCGGCGAAGAGCAGGACCGGACCTGGCCGGGCCGGGGCGAAGTGCCGCAGGCACGGGACGCCGGCGGCGACCGCGACGGCGAGGTCCAGCGCCAGGATGGACTTGCCGCACTTGGGCTCGCCGCCGACGATGCCGACGGCCTGCTCGCCCCATAGGGTGTCGACCAGCCACTGCTGCTCGCGCGGCCGCTCCTCCAGCTCGATCGGGGCGCGCGTCGGGAAGCCGTTCATGGCCGCAACTCCTCGAGCGCGTGCTGCAGGTGGTCGGCGTTGACGGTCCTTGCCTTGTCGAGGGCGGCGGCGGCCAGCGCGTAGTGGGCGATGCGGTTGATCTGGCGCGGCAGGCCGCGTGCGCTCTGGAACAGGGCCTCGACGGCGGGCTCTTCGAACAGCGGCAGCTCGCATCCCGAGAGCCTGAGGCGGTGCTTGATATAGGCGTCCACCTCGTCACGATCGAGGCCGCTGAGATGATGGCGGACGACGAGGCGCTGGCTGAGGGATTCGTGCACCGCCATGGACAGCCTGCGCCTGAGCTCGGTCAGGCCTACGAGCACGAGGCACAGGCGCTGCTCTGCATCCATGGCGAAGTTGGTGAGCAGGCGCAGGTCCTCGAGCACGTCGTTGCGCAGATGATGGGCCTCGTCGACGACGAGGACGGGCAGCTGCTTGGCCTCGTTCGCAAGCCGGGTGATCTCGGTCCTGATCGCGTGGTGGGCCGAGGATCGCGAGCGCTCGACGGTGATGCCGATCTCCCACGCGATGGACTTGTACATGTCGAGCACGTTGCCTGTGGTGAGCGAGACGTAGTGGACCCGGTAGAGGCCGGGGTGGAGCTGCGCGGTCAGATGCCGGCAGACGGTGGTCTTGCCGGAGCCCACCTCGCCGGTGAGCATGCCGATGCCGCGCAACTCGACGAGGTGGCCGAGCCTGGCCTCGGCCTCGCGGCGGGCTGAGGACTCGAACAGCTCGTCGGTCTCTGCCAGGGTCTCGAAGGGCAGGCGGGTGAAGGCGAAGTGGCGCAGGTACATCAGTTGTCCTCCTGCTTCTTCTTGAAGTTGCGCATGGCCAGCGGCGAGGGCGGCGGCTCCGGCGCCGGGTCGTCAGTCTCGATCTGCTTGGTGCAGTGGCCGCGCTTCACGGCGGTATTTGCGTAGGCGTCGAGGCGGGTTGCCTTGCCGGCGGGCTTGCCCTCACAGACGACGTCGAGGGGGCGTGAGGGCGGCGCGTCGGGGTCGTAGCGCAAGGTGACGCTGCGGCCGACGAGGAGGGGATCGACCTCGTAGAGGCGGCCGTTCAGGCTGACGGTGCGGTCCTTCTGGACCCGCCGCCTGACCTCGAAGAGGAAGATCTCGTCGAGGTCGAGAGTGGGCTCGGGATAGCGCACGCCTGCGCTCGCCTGTGCCCACTGCTCGAGCGGTGTGCGCCCGTCCAGGCTGCGATGGGGGGAGTTGTGATACTCCCCCTCGATCCAGGCCCAGAGGCTGCGGTTGAGCGCCTGGAGGCTGTCCAGGGCCTCGGGCTCGAGGTGGGCGAGCCAGCTGGCTCGAAGCGTTCTGAACCAGCGTTCGATCTTGCCCTTTCCCGCTGGCTGATACGCCCGGGCGTGGACCAGGGCGATGCCGAGCTTTGCGCAGACCAGGGCGAGCTGGCGGGAGCGGTAGGCGGCACCGTTGTCGACGTACAGGCGCGCTGCGAATCCGCGCCGGACGAGGGCGCTCTTGAACACCGGCAGGAAGGCCTGGACGTTCTCGGCCAAGGCGCAGGCGGCAAAGGGAATGACACGGGTGGCGTCGTCGATGAAGGCGATGAGGTAGGTCTTGCGCCGGGTTCGCCCGTGCCGGACCTTGGGCCCGTGCATGACGTCGCTCATCCACAGCTCGCCGGCCTCCTTGAAGGCGAAGCGGCGGCGGTCGGCACCGTCGGGCGGCTTCTTGTCGAACAGGCCCTCGCGGCTCAGCAGCCGATGCACGGTGGACGGGGCGAGGGGATGATCCACCCCGGCCTCGCGGGCCTTCTGGATGACCCTGCGCACCGACCATGCCGGATTGTCAGTCTTCAGCTCGATGAGCTGAGCGGCGACCTCGGGCGGAATCCGCCGGGGCTGCCCCCGGTCGGTGCGCGGCTTGGGGTAGAGCGCATCGAAGCCGCCGTAGCGGTAGCGCTTGATCCACCCCCGGATCGTGTTGACGGCGACATGGGTCCGGTCGCTTCCGGGGATGGTGTAGGTCTGGCTGGCCTTGTCGCGCAGCTTCTCGCCGATGCCCTGCGTACCCACCGGCAGGTGCACCAGATCGACGATGATGCCGTATCGGAAGAGCGCGACCTCCTGGCGAAGGTCGTCGTCTGAGTTGTTCATGGTGCGATCCTCGTTCGTGGGGCTCGCTGGCCCCGGGATCGTCACGCTACGAACTGACCTGCGGCGGGTCTGGCCCCGCCCGTTGTTGGAACGCAGATTTGCGACCCACCATGTCGATTCCGTGGGGTTGGAAGCCCAAAGGCGCGGGCAGCGTCTCAAGCTGCCCGGCGACAAGGCCGCGCAGCGCCATCAACGCGCTGTCGCTCTTCAGCCGCTTGCGCACCGCGCTCATGGTGGGCGCGCAGCCCGCGAGCTTGTCGGGGATCAGGCCGATGACACGGGTAAGCACGTCGTAGACGAGATCCAGCCGCCGTCGTAGCCAGCGCAGGGCGCCGGGAAGCTCGATGGCGTCATCGTCCTCGGGGCAGCGCACCTCGTTCGCCGCTTCCTCCAGGCTGCCGGCCTTCTCCGCCGCAACAACAACCGCTTCCAGATCGTCGAGCGTGCCCGGCAGCCGCGACGACAGGCAGTCGTCCAGCAGGCCGATGGTCGTATGGCTCTCACGGCAATACCAGCGAGGAACCTTCGCGCCGGGCGGGGTCTTGCGCTCGTAGGTGCCGTGGCTTGCCACAGAACATCCGCCGTGCGGGTGATTCGGGCAGCGCTCAAGCCTTGCGTCGCGCCACGCCTCGGTCCTAACGTACTCCTCGCTGGTGAGCCCCGAATCGTAGCGAAGCTGCACCGGCACCATGGCCCGGCGGGAGTTCAGTCCCCCGGGCCTCTCTTTGTCGTTTAGCGAGAGGCCAAGAGACTACGGACGCTCCCCGGCGCCGCCAAGCGGCGAAGACTTTGCTGAGAATCAAAAAAAGCGCCGCAGGCAGCGTCCTTCCCGCACTCGGACACCATCCCGGGAAATCCGCCGCCGGATCAATGTGAACAAAAGACCTGGACTTCTATCGACCTAGAGCAGGAAACAACACATGCCCATGAATCTGCGCCGCCTCGACCTCAAGGGGAGGGGCCGCGGGCCGGGGGTCGACGACGACATTTCGCGCATTTGCGGGATCTGGCGCGACTGCCGCAGCCGCTTCGGCGCCGGTGGCGACTTCCTGTTCGGCGCCTTCTGCGCGGCGGACGCCATGTACGCGCCGGTGGTCACCCGGTTCGATACCTATGGCGTCGATCTCGACGAGAGCTGCGCCGCCTACAGCCGCGCCGTGCTGACCTTGCCTGCCTTCGTTGAATGGCGCGACGCGGCGCTTCAAGAACCCTGGATCGTTCCCGAAGACGAGATTGACTGAGGGCTGCCTAACAACAGCCCGTCTGAAACGTCATCGGTTCTCTGGCCAAGGACCGGAAGCATCTTCCGCTCAGTGAGCTTGAGCGGATCCAAACACGCGTATAGAGTATTGGATCCACATTTCAGACCCTTGACACGGGTCCGCGAATGTGCAAGATAAGGATGCAGCCGAGAAGCGAAGGCCCCGGCGGGTGTGATCCACCGAGGCCTTCTCGGGTCGACGCTCACGCCAACCACTCTAACGGAAGGATTTTACGCATGATGGGAACAGCTGAAAAGATCAAAGATTGGAGTGAACACATGATTCCGGTGACAAGGGGACCAAGACTGCGCAGTGGGATCAACACAATAACTGGCGCCATGCCCGTAGGGCTACTGGTACCTCACAACTACATCATTCCTCGACGAGATACTCTGAAGAAGCAAGGATACCAAAGAGATGTCTCTCGCTCACGCGTCAATAAGCTAGTAAATGATCTAAAGAGATCACGGGTAGACTTGCCAACAGCAGTCCTGCTCAATATCAGAGAAATTACTTTGGATGACTTCATGATCGATGGTGCTGATGGCGAGTTATTCATGCCCGCTCCAACCGACAATCGATTCGGTCCATTTTATGTTGTTGATGGACAACACAGGTTGGTTGCACTCCAAGAGCTTGTCGAGGATAACGCCGACAAATGGGGCGCTCATTTACTTCCATTCGTCTGCATGATCGGTGCTAATGTAAGACAGGAGATGGAGCAATTCTACATTGTTAACTCGAATGCAAAGTCGGTTCGAACGGATTTAGCCATGGATCTGTTGAAGCAGCGTGCTGAGTCAGACCCAGAGATAATGGAAGGTCTAATTGAGCAAGGAGGGAAATGGAAAGTTGATGGTCAAACAATCGTTGAAAAGCTCTCTCAGGATTCAACGATTTGGCGTAATCGAGTGCGCTTTCCGAACCAACCCAAGAATGAAACGACCATTCCATCTGCTTCGATGGTGGCTTCACTGAAGCCTCTTTTAGCCACTCCATATTTTGGAGCAATCAATCTTGAAAACCAAATAAAGATCCTCGATGCCTATTGGCGGGGAATCAGGAGAGTGTTGCCGGAGCCGTTTGCCGATGGCCCATCTTCATTTTCAATACAGAAGGGTACAGGCGTAGCCGTTCTCCATGCGGTTCTAATTCAGGTGCTCGAATACATCCGCTCCAAGGGCCACTCGGTGACAGAAGAAGAATCGTACCGTGGTGCGATGGAGACCGCTCTACTTTCCCTGGAGGGTGATACACCAAACGGCGCAATAGCTACTGGCCCGGATTTTTGGAAAGTGGCGCCGGAGGGCGCCGTAGGAGCCTACAGCAGCAACGCAGCTAGGCGTGTTCTGATCGCGAAGATCAAATCACGTCTTCCCGAAATCGAGATCGAGTAGGAGAAGTGAAATGAGGAGACGTGCACCCAACAGTGGAATTACACTAACCCATGTCGATGCTGCAATTGTCAAAGGCATGCTAATAAGGGGCGATAGGCAACACGATATCGCTGCTTGGTTCGGAGTGAATAGCGGGCGAATTGCTGAAATCGCAACGGGAGTAAAGTTCGCTTCCGTAGATGCGGCCGCCGAAGACGAACTTCCGCCATCAGGTCCTTACCCCTGCGGTAGAGAGGCAGTTGCCGCTATGCAAGCCCTTACAGCAGCAAAGCAAGCCATTGCCGCAGCGGAGGAAGTTGTGCGTCTCCATTCCAAGTACGCTGGCTGACAGAGCTTATTGCGGCGTCATCGGGTCGGCGCGCAAGCGTGCCGACCCGACATTTGTCAACTGCCCGCTTGCACTTCTCTAGGAAATGTTGACCTACGACGGATCGAAGGCCGGGACCTCGCAGCGGGCGACGGCGACCTTGCGGGTGGTGGGCGGGGTGTTTCGGCTGCGGCCGACGAAACGAGGGATGCCGTCGGTGATGACCGCGCCGATGGCGACCGGGTCGCCGTTGCTCATGGTCGAGAGCGCATCCGGCTTGGTAGCGCCGAGCGGGGCGTCGACGATGACCACGTCTGCATCCCGCCCCGGCCTGAGGAAGCCGCTGTTGAGGTCGTAGATTTCCGCCACGTTGCCGGTCGACGCGGCGATCATCCAGGTCGGGTCGAAGCCGGCAATCGAGGCGATGTGGACCATCGTGTAGATCATGCCGAGCGGCATGACGCCGCTGCCGGTGGGCGTGTCGGTCGCAATCAAGAAACGGTCGAACGCGTCGTGCTTGCGCGCCATCTCGGCGCAGAGCAGCGTGGTCCGCAGGTTGCCGGCGGTGCAGACCTGCATGGCGATCCCGGTCTCCGCCGCCACCTGCTCGAAGTAGCGGTCCTCGATGGCGACCGGCCCGCCGTTGATGTGGAAGGAGACAGTGGGGTCGATGGCGATCAGATCCGCGCCGGTGATGGGGAAGGAGCCGGGGATCGAGGCCCCTCCGGTGTGCAGCGTCGTGAGCAGCCCGGCCTCCCTGGCGTGGCGCACCAGCGCCACGTAGTCGCGCGCCGTCTCCACGGCGCCGAAGCCGGCCTTGGCGAGCCAGACGCCGTCCCGGTGCACGTCGTCGAAGTCCGCCCGGGTGAGGCCGGGCTCCAGGATGATGGAGCCGCCGTGCACGCGCATGCCGCCCGGCCGGTAATGCTCGAAGCATTTGAAGGCCGCGACTGCCAGCGCCTTGACCCCGGCGGGGTCCTTCGGCCGGCCCGGCACATGCACTTCGGAGGCGGAGATCGCCGTGGTGGTGCCGCCGTGGACGTAGCTCGTGAGGTAGCCCACGGTGTTCTGGCGCGGCGTAAAGTCGCCGAAGGTGACGTGGACCTGGGAGTCGATCAGCCCCGGTATCGCCGTGGCCCCGCCGGCGTCGATCACGACCTCGCAGGCATCGAGAGCGGCGGGCGGCACCTGGCCGACGGCTTCCAGTATGCCGTCGGCCGCGACGAGGGCATCGCCTTCGACGAAGGGTGCGCGCCAGTCGCCGGAGACGATGGCGCCGAGATTGACGACCCCGACCCTCACAGCGCGCCGGGGCCTTCGTTGCTGGCCATCAACCCCTCCAGGATGCGGTCGGCGCCGGCCCAGTCGTAGCGCCTGAAGCAGTGCGCGGTGGTGACGAACTTGGCGCCCGCGTAGAACATCTCGTACTGGGTGTGGCGGCCGGCGAACTCGGAGCCCACCGCGTCCCAGGCGAGCTTCATCAGCGCCATTCGCTCGGCAGCGCCCTCGCCGGGTCGCGAGGAAACCTGGGTGCGCTCGATCAGGGGCGCGATGTCGGGGTTGTCGAGGTCCGCCACGGACGACGGCAGCATGATCAGGCTGCCGCCGGCGAGAGAGCGGATCCCGTCGATCAGGCGTGGGTAGAGGGCCTGGGTCTGCACCTGTGCGGCATACATCATGCTCGCATTGGGCACGTAGTGGTCGCCGATCATGCCGCCTGCGCTCTCCATGCCGTAGAGCAGCCCTTCCACGGCCGCCACCTCGGACGCCATCTCTCCGAGCTGCCCCATCACCGGGGGCATCCTGGTGGTGCCGATGGTGTCGGCGACGCGGCGCGCAACCGCCAGCAGGAACTTGAGCTTCACCACCAGGCGAATCTGCGACTGGTAGTTCTGGAAGACGTGCCCCGGCGTGTCGTGGAACTGCGCCCGGCACATGTCGGTATCGCCGAAGACGAAGATGCGCTCCCACGGCACCTTCACGTCGTCGAAATAGACGACGGAATCGTTCTCGTCGAAGCGGTGGGAGAGCGGGTTGTCCCAGACGCTGACGGCGCTCGCTTCGTAGCTCTTGCGCGAGAGCACCTTGAGGCCGCGCGTATCGAGCGGGAGCGCAAAGGAGATGGCGAAACGCTCTTCGCCCGGCTTTAGCGGCTGCAGGTTCGCGACCAGAATCTCCTCGGCCATGACCGAGCCGGTGCCGAGCATCTTGGCGCCACGCACGGTCACGCCTTCCGCGTCCTCGTCGACGACCCGCATGGTCATCTCTTCGCTTTCCTGCTCGCCCCACGCCTTGGAGCGGTCGCCCTGCGGGTTGATGATGACGTAGGTGAGGTAGAGGTCGTGGTCCCGCGCGTAGGCGTAGTAATCGCGGAGCGCACGCGCGTGGCGCGCGCCGTGGCGCTCGAAGACCTCGATCCCGATCGCCTGGCCTGCGATGGAGGAGGCGAGGTGGTCGGGCGAGCGACCGAGGAAGCCCGCGTGAAGCTCGGCCCAGGCGGTGAGCGCCTCGCGCCGCGCCACCAGCTCGCTGTAGCTCCGCGGCATCTGCCAGGCGCGGTTCGCGCGGCGGCCGGTCCCGGTCTCGAAGGTCATGCGCTCGACGTTCTCCGCCGCCGCCTGAAAATCATAGAGGGCTGCGGCCGAGCGGCAGGCGGCGGCGAAGGCCGGGTGGTCGGCCACGCGCTTGATCAGCTCACCGTCGAGATAGACTTCCCGGTCCTTGTCGAGCGCGAGCAGGTGCGCGGCACCATTCTTGACGTTCATCGGAAGATCATAGCGCGTTCCGGTGACGCAACTCGAATTGACCGCGCGGTTTCGATCCTGCGTCGGTTACAACCTCCGCCGCGCCACGCAAGGTGACAATCTTGAAAGCCCATTGACAGGAATACACCTAAGTTGAGTTACCAAGCTGTTGGGGAAGGCACGGCTATCTCAGGTTGTGCTCCCGGTGTCGGTGCGTACGGCGTTAAGGCTGCGCATCCAGCGTAGGGGTCAGCGAAGCTGGCTGCGGCGTTGGCTGGTGTCGCTGCCTGCGTCGCAGGGCTCTTATGGAGGCAGGACAGGCTTGGAGGTCTCGACCTTCTCGATAGCCGAGGTTGGTATACGCCGGAAGAAGCGGCGGCTCTATTCGACGCGCTCGACCGGCACGATGAGAGTGCCAGAGCGATCTACGCGGCGACGGGTCTGACGATAGACATGGTCTTCCCCGTTGCCTACGGGCTGTTGTTCGCGATTCTGTTGTTCCGTTTTTTCCGGGGCACGGTGCCGCTTTATTTGCTGCCGCTCGCCATGGCGGCTGCGGATGCGCTGGAAAATGTCACCGTCGCAGCGCTGGCGCTGAGCTATGCCGGCTTGCCCTCTCCGCTGGCATGGCTGGCGGCCGCGTTTACGCTCGTCAAGAGCGCTCTGAGCGTGGCCACGCTGGGAGCGACGGGCATTGGTGCGGTTCGTTGGGCTTGGAGTCGCTTTCGGGGTTGACCCCGGAAAGGAAGGCCTTCGACCCTGGTGGCGGAAAGGGCCGGGGTGCGGTGAAGACTAAGAGGCGCGAAGGCCCAGATTCTCCCTGAGCGTGGGCCCGGCATAGTCCTCGTGGTAGAGGCCGCGCCGCTGCAGCTCGGGCACCACGAGGCGGGCGACATCCTCGTAAGCACCCGGAATATGGGTCGCGGCGAGCACGAAGCCGTCGCAGGCCTCGCCCTCAAACCATTCCGCCATCTGATCGGCAACGGCGGCGGGCGTGCCCACGAAATGGGGCATCTCGTTCACCGTGCCGCGCCCGGTGTAGGTCACGAAATCCTCGACCGTCGGGTGCGGATTGCCGCTCAGAGTCACGACGCGATCGCGGATGGCCTGAAGGCCGCTGATGGACGCCATTTCCTCGTCGGTGAAGGGCTCGCCCGCAGGCTTGGTCGCAAAGTCGTAGTTGAGCGCCTCGGAGAGCAGCGCCAGCGTGTCGATGGGCCGCGCGAGGCCGGCGATGAAGGCGGCCGTCTCCTCCGCCTCCGCCTGGGTCTCGGCGACCGTGACGTAGGCCGCCGGCGCCACGCGGCAGGAGTCCGGGTCGCGGCCGGCGGCAATTGCGGCCTCCCGCGTCGCCGCGTAGGCCTTCCGACCGAACTCCAGGGTGGGATAGATCGCGAAGATCACGTCGGCCCAACGCGCCGCGAACTGTCGCCCCCGCCCGCTCTGGCCGGCCTGGATCACGATGGGGCGCCCTTGAGGCGTGCGCGGCACGGTGAACGGCCCGCGCGAGCGCAGGAAGCGTCCCTCATGGTCGAGCCGATGCACGCCCGCCGGGTTGGCGAAGACGTTCCGCTCCTTGTCGAGGACGATCGCGTCCTCATCCCACGCGTCCCAGTGGCCGAGCACGACCTCCATGAACTCGTCGGCGCGGTCGTAGCGCTCGTTGTGCTCGATCACTCTGTCCGCGCCGTAGTTCGCGGCCTCGGAATCGTTGAGCGAGGTCACCACGTTCCAGGCCGCCCGGCCGCCGCTCATGTGATCGAGGGTGGAGAACATGCGGGCCACGTGGAACGGCTGGTAGTAGGTAGTCGAGCAGGTGGCGCCCAGGCCGAGCCGCGTGGTCGCCGCCCCCATCAGTGTGAGGATGGGAATCGGGTCCATCTTGACCACCCGCACCCCGTTGCGAACCGCCTCGGCATGGTCGCCGCCGTAGATGTCCGGCAGCGCGAGGCGGTCGTCGAAGAAGGCGAGGTGGAACTTGCCGGCCTCGAGAATCCGGGCGATCCGCTGGTAGTAGTCGGCGGTGAGAAAGTCGGTGGCCGAGTCCGGATGCCGCCAGGACGCCGGGTAGTTGGAGCAGTTCTGCGCCTGGAGGAAGCCCACCAGGACCATCTGCCGCTTGCTCATGCTCGCCGTCACTCGCTGGGACCGAGAGGCAGCGCGGGGTGCTGCCTGCGCGGGGTTTAGCACGGCGGGCGGGCGTTTGGCAGGCGCGCCTGCCCGGCGCGTGGCGGGCGGAGTGCGACTGTGCCATCCTCCGGTTGGGCTGCGATCGTCGCTGAGCGAGGGGACATCATGGAACTGGGCATCAGTATCAAGGGCGACCTCGACGTGCGCCGCACCGTGGCGCTTGCCCACCAGGCCGAGGCCGCGGGCTTCGACTACATGTGGTTCGCGGATTCGCACATCCTGTGGTCCGACATCTACACCCAGATGGCGGTCTGCCTGGACCACACGAAGCGCATCCGCGTGGGTCCGCTCGTGACCAACCCCAGGGTGCGGGACTGGTCGGTGGCGGCCAGCATCTTCGCGCGGCTGGCCCAGTTCGGCGACGGCCGGCTCGACGTGGCGGTGGGCCGGGGCGACAGCTCCGTGCGCGTCATGGGCCATCGTCCCGCGACAGTCGAGACGCTCACTGAATACTGCGATGCGCTCCGCACCATGTTGCGGGGCGAGGCGTGTGAATACGACGGCGCCGCCGGGCCGGTGCAGCTCGACTGGGCCGATCCCTACGACCTGCCGATCTGGATCGCGGCCTACGGGCCGCGCGCGCTCGCTGCCGCGGGCACGCACGGCGACGGGTTGGTGATCCAGCTCGCCGATCCGGGGCTCTGCCAATGGATGGCCGACCAGGCCATTGCGGCGCGCAAGGCGGCGGGCCTCGATACGGCCGGATACCGCGTGCTCTCCTGCGCGCCGGCCTGGATCGGCGACCGTGAGACTGCCATCGCCCAGACGAGCTGGTTCCCCGCCGTGGTCGGCAACCATGTCGCCGACATCGTGGAGCGCCACGGCGCGGGAACGGACCTGGTGCCGGAGAGTCTGACCGCGTTCATCGCCGCCCGCCAGGGGCGCGGCGCGGACGAGGGCTACGACTATCACAAGCACGCGGTCGCAGGCTCCGACAACGTGCACTACGTCACCGATGCCATCACCGAATCCTTCTGCCTGATCGGCCCGGCGGAGGCTCACGTGGAGAAGATCAAGGCGCTGGAGGCCGCCGGGGTCACGCAGTTCGCGCTCTACCTGATGACGGAAGACCAGGAACGGATCATCGCCGAGTACGCGACCAAGGTGCTGCCACACTTCCGCTAGCGGGGCGGGAAGGGGGCGCGCCGACGATGCTGCGCCACCTGCTAGGTGCGAGCGCGACCGCAGAGACCATGCTGGAGGCGATCGCGCGCGACGCGCGGGAGACCGGCGACAAGACCGGACGGCCGGTCTTCGGCGATGCCGTCATGGAGGCCATGCGCACCGTGCCACGCGCGGCCTTCGTGCCCGAGGCGGAGAAGCCGTTCGCCTATGAGAACAGGCCGCTCCCCATCGGCCACGGCCAGACCATCTCGCAGCCCTTCGTCGTCGCCCTGATGTCCGAGCTGCTCGATGTCGAGCCGGGCGCGCGCTTCCTGGAGGTGGGCACCGGCTGCGGCTACCAGACCGCCGCCCTCTGTGCGCTGGGCGCGACGGTTTATTCGGTCGAGGTCGTCGAGCCCCTCGCGACGGCGGCGGCGGCGCGCCTCGAAGCGCTGGGCTATGCGCAGGCCACGGTGCGCGCCGGAGACGGCCACGTGGGCTGGCCGGAGGAGGCGCCGTTCGACGGCATCATCGTGACTGCGGCGGCGCCTTCAGTGCCGGCAGCGCTGGTGGATCAGCTCAGACCCGGCGGCCGTCTGATCATCCCCGTCGGCCCCGCCGGCGCTACCCAACAATTGCAGCGCCTCGAGAAGCGCGCCGACGGCTCATGTGAAGTGAAGACGGTGCTGCCGGTGGCGTTTGTCCCGCTGACCCGCGGACAGGCTTAGCGTTCCTCGAAGGGGTCCAGGTCGGCGAGGTAGGCCAGCACCCGGTCGAGCGGCTCGACGTCGCAATACTTCATGTCGAGGTCGAACAGGTTCCACTCGATGGCGGCGGGCACGCGGTCGCCCACGCACTCGCGGACGATGACGGTCCGGAAGCCCTCGCCGAGCGCGTCCTCGACCGTGTGCCTGACGCAGCTCGCCATGGTGACGCCGGTGCAGATCAGCGTGTCGATGCCGCCGGCGCGCAGGATGCCGCCGAGGTGCGTGCCCGCGAAGGCGCTCGGCCGCTTCTTGACGATCAGCGTGTCGACGCCTGCCTCCAGGGGTACACGGTCGTCGATCTCTGTCGCGGGCGAGCCCAGCATGAGGTCTTCGAAGGGCTTCTTGAGTGGGAAGGCGCCCATGTCGAAGCGGCTGCAGAAGGCGGTGGTCGTGTAGACGATCGGCAGCCGCTTGGCGCGCGCTGCCACGAGCAGGCGCTGCACGCCGGGGATGATTCGCTCGTCCATGTCCTCGCAGGAGAAGCGATGGCCGGGGCGAGTCCAGGCGTTGGCGAGGTCGATGTTGAGGAGCGCGGGCCTGGTGCCGAAGCCTGAACGCTGGTTCCAGCCGCGATTCTTGTAGAGCCCGGAATCGCCGGAGAAGATGGTGTCGAGCGCTTGGCGAACCTTGTCATCCAGCGGCATCGCCGCCTCCCTCGTTGTGCGCGGTGCGGCGGGCCGGCGGTGCGGGCTAGGCCAGAGGCGGCCGGCGGTCGGCCCAGGGCGCCGCTTTCTCGAACGCGGCGGCGGCGCGCAGGATGTCCACCTCGCGGTTGATCCCTGCCACCATCTGCAGGCCGACCGGAAGCCCGGCGGCCGTGAAGCCCGCCGGGATAGAAGCCGCAGGCTGGCCGGTCAGGTTGAAGGGATAGGTGTAGTAGACCCAGGAGACGATGTTGCGGCCCTCGTGCCCCAGCGGTGTGTCGTGGCCCACGTCGTAGGCGGCGCACGGCAGTGTCGGCGAGAGCAGCAGGTCGTAGCGCTCGAAGAGCTGGCGCATCTTCTCGCGAAACTCGTAGCGGGCGAAGAGCTGGCCGAAATAGTCCACCATGGAGCGGTCCAGCCCGCCGCTGAGCGTCGTGACCACGGCGGGGTCCAGCTCCTCGGGCCGCTCCGCCATCAGGCCCTTCAGCTTGGTGCCGATGCCGCCGTAGAACTCCGCCATCCAGATCTCGACCGGATCTTCGCCGAGCGCGTCTTCCACCAGCTCGACCTCGCAGCCCAGCGCCTCGAAGCGCAGGGCCGCGGTCTCGCAGAGGGCGACGATCTCGGGCTCCGGCTGCGCGTAACCCAAGGTGGGGCTCCAGGCGATGCGCAGGCCCGCCGCACTCCCATCGCAGGCGGCGAGGAAATCCGGCACGGGTTCGGCGACGCCGAAGGCATCGCGCCGGTCGTGGCCCGCCATGACACCGAGCAGGAGCGCGGCATCACGCACCGTCCGCGCGATCGCGCCCACGTGGGCGAGTGTCGGCGCGGCGGAAACCGGGTGCACCGGCACGCGGGCGAACTGCCCCTTGATGCCGAAGAGCCCGCAGAGCGCCGACGGAATGCGGACCGAGCCGCCGCCATCGGTGCAGACCGCGAAGGGCGTGAGCCCGGCGGCGACGCTCGCGGCACCGCCCCCGCTCGAGCCGCCGGATGTCTTGGCCAAGTTCCACGGGTTGCGGGTGATTCCGGTGAGCGGGCTGTCGCAGATCGCCTTGCAGCCGAACTCGCTGGTGGTGGACTTGCCGACGATGCAGCCGCCGGCCGCCCTGACCCGCTCCACCGCCGGCGCGTCGAAATCCACCACGTTGTCCGCGAATGGGCGGGAGCCGAAGGTCCAGGGCACGCCCGCCATCGCCACCAGGTCCTTGACCGAGGTGGGGAGGCCCGCAATCGCGCCCGCCTCACCTGCGGCAATGGCGCGCTCCGCCTCGCGTGCGGCCTCCAGCGCGACCTCGGGCGTGCGGGTGACGAAGGCGTTGATCTTGGGCTCCAGCGCCTCCTGACGGCTGAGCGTGTCCTCCACCAGCTCGACCGGCGAGATATCGCGCACCGCCAGCAGGCCCTTGAGTTCGCTCGCCGTCATGTACGCAAAGCTCATGGATGGCTCCTGTTCGGGTGGCTGCTCAGATGGCGCCGAGGCCGCGGTCGAGCGTGGCCTCACGCTTCGCCACGCAAGCCGCAAACCGCGCCTCCATCGAGGCACGATCGAGGTCGCGGCCGATCACCACGATCCTTGTCGCCACCTCGCCGCGCGGCCAGGCCTCGGCATAGGTCGGCGGGCTGAAGGTGGCCTGCACGCCCTGGATGATCACCGGCTTCTCGACATTCTGGAAGTGCACCATGCCCTTCACGCGGAAGAGGTCCTCGCCCTTCTCCTCCGTGAGCTCCAGGAAGAACCGGAGCAGCGCGTTCCACTCCAGGGGCTCGCGGGTTTGCAGGCAGACCGCGCCGACGCCCGGCGTATGCTCAGGGTCGTCGTGGGCATGATCGTCTGCGTCCGCCCGGTCGGCGCCGATCCAGGCGCCCACCATGTCGTCGCGCCGCTTGGGCTCGAACAGGTCGAGGTCGAGCAGCCGGTCCACCGGCAGTGCCCCGTGGGTGGTCACCTCCTTGACCGAGAAGGGGTTGAGCCGCTCGACAGCCGCCACGGCATCGGTGAACCCCGCTTCGTCCACCAGGTCGCGCTTGTTGAAGATCAGCTTGTCGGCGATGGCGATCTGCTTCTGCGCCTCCGGCGAGCGGGCGATCTGGCCGGTCACGTGCTTCAGGTCCACAACCGTCAGCACCGCGTCCAGGCGAAAGGTGAGATCGAGCTTCATGTCGGTGTAGAAGAGCCGGGCCAGCGGCGAGGGGTCGGCGATTCCCGTGGTCTCGATCACGATCTTGTCGAAGTCCACCTGGGGTTCCGCGAGACCGATCTTGCGCAGGAAGAGCCGGTTGAGCCCGTCCATCAGGTCGCCCTGGGCCGCGCAGCAAATGCAGCCGTTGGTAAGCTCCAGCATGTCCTCGTTGGCGCGGGCGATGAGGTCGCCGTCGATCCCGATCTCGCCAAACTCGTTGACGATGACCGCGATCTTGCCGGCGTCGGGCGCGCTCAGAAGGCGGTTGACCAGCGTGGTCTTGCCCGCGCCGAGGAAGCCCGTGAGCAGGGTGATGGGGATGCGCTCGTCGACCGAGCGGTCGTCGATGCGGGTCACCGGCGCCTCACTTGGCCGCGATCGCCGGCGATGTGGGCCTATTCGTCGAGAATCGCCCAGGCGCGGACCGGCGCGCCGCTGCCGTTGCCTATCTTGATCGGCGGCCCATAGAACATGAACTCGCCCTTGCCGATCAGCTCCTCGAGGTTGATCAGCCATTCGTAGTGGGCGATGCCGCGGTCACGGCAGACACGGTGGTTGGGGAAGAGGTTATCCGAGGGCTTGTCGGTGGACGGGCCTTCGACGCCGTGGAGCTTGGAGCCGCGGTCGGCGAGCCAATGGGTCGCGGCTTCGGTGATGCCGGGGTTGCTCCACACCGACTTCACGTCCGGATAGTGGCGGTTGTGGAGGCCGGTGTTGAGCAGCACGATGTGGCCGTCCACCTTGACGCCGCCCTTCTCCTCCGCCTCCTCGAAGTCTGCCACGTCGATGTCGCCGAGGTCGGGGATGTGTGTCAGGTCCCAGCAGACCGCCTTGCCCATGAACATGTCGAGGGGCATCTGGTCCACCGGCGCGCCCTCGGGATTGACGTGATAGAAGGCGTCCACGTGGGTGCCGATGTGGTCGATCATGCCCATGTAGGTGGTCGCGAAGGAGAGCCTGTCGTCTTCGACGCCCAGGAAGAACTGCTCGCGGGTCTGCTCGTGGGTGTAGTGGGGCACGATGACCGGGCGCTGGAAGAGCTTGTGCGCCGGCATGTTGTCGGTCAGCGTCAACGTCAGGTCGACCATCCGCTCAGCCATTCCCGGATCTCCCCTTTCGTTCCGCGTTCCTTTCAGCTTATCAGCGGCGCCGTGCGCACACCATATCGCCTCCCGCATCGCGCCTTGTATTTGGCGCGTGCCCGGCTACCCTCGCCCTCGGTCGCAGCCGAAGGGAGCACGTGATGTATAGGACCAGCGACGGGGAAGAGCTGTTCGTCGTCGACGGACACACCCACTTCTGGGATGCCGCGCCGGCCAATCAGCGCAACATCCACGGCAAGCAGTTTATCGACTGCTTCTACGCCTACCACAGCGCGCTCAGCCCCGAGCAAGAGGTCTGGCCCAAGGAGAAGTTCGAGAAGTACGACGCGGAGACGATGGTCCGCGATCTCTTTGTCGACGGGCCGGTGGACATGGCGATCATCCAGCCGACCTATCTCAAGGAGTTCTACATCGAGGGCTTCAACACCACCGAGCAGAACGCCGTCATCACGCAAGCGCACCCGGACCGCTTCATCCTCAACGGCTCCTTCGACCCCCGCGAGGGCACGGCCGCGCTGGAGCACCTGCACGCGTTGAAGGAGGCCTACGGTATCCGGGGCGTCAAGCTCTACACCGCGGAATGGCGCGGCGCCTCGCGCGGCTGGCGGCTTAACGACACCGAGGCCTATCGCTGCTTCGAGCTCTGCGAAAAACTCGGCATCACCAACATGCACGTCCACAAGGGGCCGACCATCACCCCGCTGGCCAAGGACGCCTTCGACTGCCACGACGTCGACTATGCCGCAACCGACTTCCCCAACCTCAAATTCATCGTGGAGCACGTCGGCCTGCCGCGCCTGGACGACTTCTGCTGGATCGCTGTGCAGGAGGAGAACGTCTGGGGCGGGCTTGCCGTGGTGATGCCCTTCATGCACGCGCGCCCACGCTACTTCGCGGAGGTGATCGCCGAGCTCCTCTTCTGGGTTGGCGAGGACAAGCTCACCTTCGCGAGCGACTATGCCATCTGGACGCCCAAGTGGCTGGTGGAGAAGTTCTGGGCGTTCGAGCTGCCCGAGGACATCAAGCAGGAGCGCGGCGTCGACCTCACGCCCGAGGTGAAGCGGAAGATCCTCGGGCTCAACGCGGCCCGGCTCTATGACATCGACATCGACGCGGCCAAGGCGAAGCTCTGGAGCTAGAGCGGCGGGGCGAAACCAGCATGACTGTCGCCGGCATCCCTCTTTTTCGTCATGACCGGGCTTGTCCCGGCCATCCACGGTGCCACCACGCCACCCTCAGGAAATGGCGCACTCACATGGATGCCCGGAACAAGCCCGGGCATGACGGTGTAAGGCCGATTTGCTCGTGCGTATTGCCGGGCTAGGGCTGCACGGCGGGTGCGGCCTATGAGCGCGCGCGAGGGCATAGCTAAGGCAGGGCGCGAGGCCGAGGTTCTGGCCTGCCTGGCGGCCGTCACGGATCCTGAGCTCGACGAGCCGGTGACCGATCTGGGTTTCGTGGAGCAGGTGACGGTCGGCGGTGACGGCACCGTCTCCATCGACTTCCGCCTGCCGACCTACTGGTGCGCCGCGAACTTCGCCTACATGATGGCCGAAGACATGCGCGACGCTGTCGCCGCACTGCCCTGGGTGACGCGCGTGGTCCCGCGCCTGCAGGAGCACATGTGCGCGGACGAGGTCAATCGGGGGGTCGCCGGGGGTCTCGCTTTCGGTGCTGCCTTCGGCGAGGCAGGCGACGACGATTCCCTCGTAGACCTGCGCACGACCTTTCGGCGCAAAGCGTTTCAGGGGCGGCAGGAGGTGCTGCTGCGTGCCCTGTTGGCGCAGGGTTTCGACAAGGCCGCTCTCGTGGCGATGACCGTGGCGGAACTAGAGGGCACTGCCGTTACCGATCCCGAGGACGCCGACTTGCTGCGCCGCTACCTGGAGATGAGAGCCCGCGTCGGCGGCCCGGCCGGACCCGATTACCGAGCTTTCGTCACGGTGGAGGAGACGCCGCTCACCGACGCGGGCTTCGACGAGCATCTGCGCACGCTCTCCAGCGTCCGCATCGCTATGGAGTTCAACGGCGCGCTCTGCCGCGGCCTGCTCGCCGCCCGCGACCGCGCCTCAGACGTGCCCTAGGCCACGAACCACGCGCGCCTGTATGGGTGCGCTGGTTAAGATTGCCATCGTGGTGGCGAGTCGAGGCGCGTCAGCAGCGAAGAGTTAGCCAATAAGGATGGACAAGCTCTTTAAATACGACCTATTGCGCCGTCTGCCCGGAAAGATCGGACGGGGCTACCAAAGAAGGTATTTTCGATTGCATGCTCGGACGCAGGGATTTCCGGAGGCTCTACGCCATTCCCGGGGCATGACCTGCATCGATTTAGGCGCAAATGTGGGTGATTACACCAGAATGATGGCGTCGGTTGCCAAACAGATCATCGCCTTCGAGCCGGACCCTTGGACCTTCGATATACTGCAAGCCAATGTCGCCGATCTCCAAAATGTTAAGCTCGAGAAAGTGGCAGCCGGCACGCACGAAGGAAGGGTGCTTCTCTATCGCCATGTCCGATTCCGGGACGAACCCGCCTTGCATTCGGGATCGAGCTCTCTTATCGCCAGCAAGACCAATGTGGCCGAACAAGATGCTGTTGAAGTTCGCCAGATCGACTTTATCGCCTATCTCGAGCGCCTCAACGAAGGCATTGGAACACTAAAAGTGGATATTGAAGGCGCAGAAGTCGATCTACTCGAAGCCTTGCTTGACCGGCCTGAGATCATGAAACGCATCGACTATATCTTTGTGGAGACGCATGAGAGGCGAATTCCAGGTCATGGGCCTCGCGTGAAATTGCTCCGAGACAGGGTACAAAAGATACAGCGGCCAAGAATCAACCTGTATTGGTCATAGCCTGTCCGCCCGCGAGAGGGGCACTCAAGCCCACTCGGCAGAGAAACGCGACCGTCAGGCCTGATCGAGGGCTTGGTCGAGGTCGGCGATGATGTCGTCGAGGCTCTCGATGCCGACCGAAAGCCGCACCACGTCGGGCCCCGCGCCGGCATTGGTCTTCTGCTCGTCGGTGAGCTGGCGGTGAGTGGTGGACGCCGGATGGATGATCAGGCTCCGCGTGTCGCCGATATTGGCGAGGTGCGAGAACATGTTGACCGTATCGACCACCTTGAGCCCGGCCTCGTAGCCGCCCTTGACGCCGAAGGTGAAGACCGCGCCGGCGCCGCGCGGCAGGTACCTCTGGGCAAGCTCGTAATAGCGGTTCGATTTCAGCCCGGCGTAGGAGACCCAGGAGACCTTGGGGTGGTCTTCCAGATACTTGGCGACCGCGAGCGCGTTCGAGCAGTGACGCTCCATGCGGAGCGGCAACGTCTCCACCCCCAGCAGCAGGTTCCAGGCTGCCTGCGCAGCCATGCTTGGGCCATAGTCCCGCAACGCCACGGCGCGCATCTTCATGGTGAAGCCGAAGTCGCCGAAGGTCTCGGCGAAGGTGAGGCCGTGATAGGCCGGGTCCGGCTTGGTCATGCTCGGGAACTTGTCGTTCTGCCACCAGTCGAAGCGGCCGGATTCGACCACCATGCCGCCCATGGTGTTGCCGTGGCCGCCGATGAACTTCGTGGTCGAGTGGACCACGAGGTCGGCGCCGTGCTCGAAGGGCCGGCAGAGATAGGGCGAGGCCATCGTGTTGTCCACGATGAGCGGCACGCCGTGGCGCTTCGTGACCTCGGCGATCGCTTCGAGATCGAGCACGATGCCGCCCGGATTAGCCAGTCCTTCGCAGAAGACGAACTTGACCTTGTCAGTCATCGCCCGCTCGATGTTCTCGGGCTCGGTCATGTCGACGAAATGGCAATGCCAGCCCAGCTTCTTGAAGCTCACGCCGAACTGGGTGACCGAGCCGCCGTAGAGATTGTTGGACGAGATGAACTCGTCGCCGCTCTCCAGCAGCGTAGCACCCACCAGGAACTGCGCCGCGTGGCCGGTAGCGGCCGCCACGGCGCCGCGTCCGTTCTCCAATGCCGCGACCCGTTCCTCGAGCACGGCGACGGTGGGGTTGGTGATGCGCGAATAGATGTAGCCGAAGGTCTGCAGGTTGAAGAGCTCGGCCGCATGGTCGGCATCGTCGAAAGCGTAGGCCGCAGTCTGATAGATCGGCGTCGTCCGCGCGCCGGTGACCGGGTCGGGCCGCGCGCCGGCGTGGACCGCCAGCGTTTCCATCCCGTACTCGCGTTGCGGCGCGGCCTTGGCCGCCTCTGCCTTGAGGGGTTGCATCTCGTTCATGCGTTGAGCGGCCTTGTCCGCTTTGCGGAGACGATCCGCGAGTTGATGCCACTAAAGCTCAGCTCGCCCGAGAGCCGGGCGAACTCGATCTTGGGGCAACGGTTCATGACGACCGTGAGCCCGGCCTCTTCGGCGAGCTGCGCGGCATGATCGTTGCGCACCGTGAGCTGCATCCACAGCACCTCGATGCCCTTCTCATCCTTGTTCGCGATCACGTCCCTGGTGATATCCAGCGCCTCCTCCGAGGTGCGGAAGATGTCCACCATGTCGAGCTTGTCGGGACATTCCGCGAGGCTACCGTAGACGATCTCGCCCAGGATCGTCTCCCCGGCCCGGCCGGGGTTGATGGGGATCACCCGATAACCCTTTTTGGTCAAGTACTTCATGGCGTAGAAGCTGGGCCGGCGCCACTGGGTACTGGCACCTACCATGGCAAAAGTCTTCACCCTTCGGAGGATGGTGAGCAAGTGATCGTCGGCGTAGCCGTCGTGCTCGGGCAGGAAGACGAGCGGGTGCCCGTCCGTCGACTTGATCGCGACATCGACCATTGTGAGTAGTCCATACGGCTGTCGGGGGCGTGGGAGGCGCACAAGTAGCCCTCCGGCCGCAGCCCGTCAAGGCGCGTCCCGAGCATACATCGGCGCCGGCGTGCGGCAAGCGAGTGACACGGGCGGGCGGTTCCTGTATTCCGGCTTCCGCAGATGAAAAAGTTCTCGATCTTCAGCCTGGCGCGCAACGCGCTGAGTCACCACGAGCGCTGGCCGGAGCAGTGGCGCAGCCCCGCGCCCAAGCCAGCCTACGACGTGGTTATCATCGGCGCCGGCGGGCATGGGCTGGCCACCGCCTACTACCTCGCCGCCCTCCACGGCATCACCAACGTGGCGGTGCTGGAGAAGGGCTGGCTCGGCGGCGGCAACACCGGCCGCAACACCACGGTGATCCGCTCCAACTACCTGTGGGACGAGAGCGCCGCCCTCTACGAGCATTCGCTGAAGCTGTGGGAGGGACTGGCGCAGGAGCTGAACTACAACCTGATGTTCAGCCAGCGGGGCGTGCTGAACCTGATCCACAACGTCCACGACATGCAGGAGGCGACCCGGCGGGTCAACGCCAACCGGCTCAACGCGGTCGATGCCGAGCTCCTGACGACGGAAGAGGTCAAGGCGTTCTGCCCGATCCTCAACACCTCATCCAAGACTCGCTACCCGATTATGGGCGGCGCCCTGCAGCGGCGCGGCGGCAACGCGCGCCACGACGCCGTCGCCTGGGGCTTCGCGCGGGCGGCGGACGCGCGCGGCGTCGACATCATCCAGAACTGCGAGGTCACCGGCATCGACGTGGAAGCCGGCCGGGTGACTGGGGTGCAGACCACGCAAGGCACCATCGCCGCGAAGAAGGTGGGCATCGTGGTCGCGGGGCATAGCTCTGTCTTGGCTTCCATGGCGGGCTTTCGGCTTCCGATCGAGAGCCACCCGCTACAGGCGCTGGTCTCGGAGCCGCTCAAACCGGTGCTCCACTGCGTCATCATGTCGAACGGCGTGCACGTCTACGTGAGCCAGTCGGACAAGGGCGAGCTCGTGATCGGCGCCGGCCTCGATCCGCCCAATTCTTACAGCCAGCGGGGCGGCCTGCACACCATAGAGGACCAGATGGGGGCGATCGTCGAGCTGATCCCGATCTTCAGCCGGGTGCGCATGATGCGCTCCTGGGCCGGCATCGTGGATGTCTGCCCCGATGCCTCGCCGATCATCGGCAAGACTCCGGTGGATGGCCTCTTTATCAACGGCGGCTGGGGCACCGGCGGCTTCAAGGCGACGCCGGGCTCGGGCTGGGTGCTGGCCCACACCATCGCGACCGGCGAGCCGCACCCGCTCAACGCGCCCTTTGCCCTCGATCGCTTCACCTCCGGCGCGCTGATCGACGAGCACGCGGCGGCGGCCGTGGCTCACTAGGAAACGCGGGATGCTCTGGATCGATTGCCCCTGGTGCGGCGCCCGGCCCGAGACCGAGTTTCGTTACGGTGGCGAGGCCCATATCGCGCGCCCCGACCCCGCGACGACCGATGATGCTGGCTGGGGCGACTATCTCTTCATGCGGACCAATCCCAAGGGCGTCCACGCTGAGCGCTGGATGCACCGGGAGGGCTGCCGGCGCTGGTTCAACGTGCTGCGCGACACTGTCAACAATGACGTGCTCACGATCTATCCCATGGGCACGCCGAGGCCCGACGCGCCGGGCGACGAGGCGGAGGGCGGATAGTGCGCTTTCGTCTCAAGGAGGGCGGGCGGATCGATCGGGCGCAGCGCCTCCGCTTCACCTTCAACGGGCGGAGCTACGAGGGCTACGCCGGCGATACGCTCGCGTCCGCGCTGATCGCGAACGGCACGCACCTGACCAGCCGGAGTTTCAAATATCACCGGCCACGCGGGATTCTGACTGCAGGCGCGGAGGAGCCGTCGGCGCTGGTGCAGCTCGGCGAAGGCGCGCGGACGGAACCTAATCTTCGCGCGACGCAGGTCGAGCTCTACGACGGGCTTAGCGCCGCCGGCGTCAATGCCTGGCCGAGCGCCAACTGCGACTTCGCGGCCTGGACCGGGCGGCTCGCTCCGCTCTTCCCCGCCGGCTTCTACTATAAGACCTTCCTCTGGCCCGCGTCGTTCTGGAAGTCGCTCTACGAGCCCGCCATCAGGCGGATGGCCGGGCTCGGCCGCGCACCCGAGGTGCCCGACCCGGACTCCTACGACAAGATGAACGTCCACTGCGACGTGCTGGTGGTGGGCGGCGGGCCGGCCGGGATCGCCGCAGCGCTCGCCGCGGGCGAGGCCGGCGCGCGGGTTCTGCTGATGGACGAAGAGGCAACCCTTGGCGGCGCCCTGCTGGGTCTCCGCCACAAGGTTGACGGCGTCGATGGCGCGGCCTGGGCCGAAGCGGCGGCCGGGCGTCTCGCCGCCATGGAGGAGGTGCGCGTCCTTACCCGCACCACGCTCTTCGGCTACTACGACCACAATTCCCTGAGCGCGTTCGAGCGCCGTACCGACCACCTGGGCCCCCGCGCGCCGGCCGGCACGAGCCGCCAGCGCCTATGGAACATCAAGGCGGGACGCGTGGTGCTCGCCACCGGCGCCCACGAGCGGCCCCTGGTCTTCGCCGACAACGACCGTCCGGGGGTCATGCTGGCGTCTGCGGCGCTGCGCTACGTCAACCACTACGCCGCGCTGCCGGGCGAGCGCGCCGTGCTCTTCACCAACAACGATGCGGCCTACGAGGCGGCTCACGATATCGTGGAGGCCGGCGGCGCGGTCGGCGCCGTGATCGATTGCCGGCCCGAGCCTGCGCCGCCGCTGGCGCCCAAGCTGAAGGAGGCCGGGGTGCCGCTCCACACCGGTTCCGTCATTGCCGCGACGCACGGGACGAAGAGGGTTCGTTCTGTCACCGTCGCGAAACTCAGCAAGGACGGCGGGGTGAGCAGCGAGCGATACCGCATCTATTGCGACAGCGTCCTCGTCTCCGGCGGCTGGAACCCGGCGGTGCATCTCTTCAGCCAGTCGGCCGGCAAGCTCGTCTACGAGGAGGCGCGCGGCATCTTCCTCCCTGGCACAGCGACGCAGGATCTGGAGGTCGCGGGTGCCGCGAACGGCAGCTTCGGCCTCGCCGCCTGTCTCGCGGAGGGCGGCGCTGCCGGCGCGCGCGCGGCCCAGGCTGCCGGCTTCGGCGATGGCACGTCACTGCCGGCGCCGCCGGTCGAAGCGCCCGAGCCCGGCGCGATCACGCCCTTCTGGCTCGCGCCGGGCCTCAAGCCGGTCGGCCACGGCAAGGCCAAGCACATGGTCGACCATCAGGACGACGTGACCGCGGCCGACATCCGCCTCGCCGCCCGCGAGGGTTTTCGATCGGTCGAGCACGTCAAGCGCTACACCACCGTCGGCATGGGCACGGACCAGGGCAAGACGGCGAACGTCAACGGTCTCGCCATCCTCGCCGATGCGCTGGGCAAGACCGTGCCCGAGGTGGGCTTCACCACCTACCGGCCGCCCTACACGCCGGTCACCTTCGGCGCGCTCGCCGGCCGCGATACCGGCCCGCTGATGGACCCGGTGCGCCGCACCGCGATGCACGAATGGCACGAGGCGTACGGCGCGGTGTTTGAGCCCGTCGGCCAGTGGCACCGGCCCTGGTGGTACCCCAAGCCGGGCGAGGACATGCACGCGGCGGTGGCGCGCGAGTGCCGCGCGGTGCGCGAGGCCGCGGGCATCCTCGACGCTTCGACGCTCGGCAAGATCGACATCAAGGGACCGGACGCGACGACCCTGCTCGACATGGTCTACACCAACGCCTTCTCGACGCTGAAGGTGGGCCGCGTGCGCTACGGGCTGATGTGCGGCGACGACGGCATGGTCTTCGACGACGGCACCACCGCACGCCTCGGCGAGAACCACTATCTGATGACCACCACCACGGGCAACGCGGCTCACGTGCTGGAGTGGCTCGAGGAATGGCTGCAGACCGAGTGGCCGGAGCTCAAGGTCTATTGCACCTCTGTCACCGAGCAGTGGGCGACCGTGGCGCTCGCCGGCCCGCGGGCCCGCGACGTGCTCGCTTCGTTGGCGCCCGATATGGCGCTCGATAGCGATTCTTTCCCCTTCATGAGCGTGAAGGACGGCGTCGTTGCCGGGGTGGATGCGCGCGTCTTCCGCATCAGCTTCACCGGCGAGCTCAGCTTCGAGATCAACGTGCCCTGGCACCACGGGCGCCACCTGTGGGAGGCACTGATGGGGGCGGGCGCCCAGCACGGCATCGCCCCCTACGGCACCGAGGCGATGCACGTGCTCCGGGCCGAGCGCGGCTTCATCATCGTGGGCCAGGAGACCGACGGCACCACGACGCCGCACGACCTTGGCATGGACTGGATCGTGTCGAAGAAGAAGGCGGATTTTCTGGGCAAGCGTGCCTGGAGCCGCGAGGACTCGCGGCGCGACGACCGCAAGCAGCTCGTCGGCATCCTCACCGACAATCCAAAGCAGGTACTGCCCGAGGGCACGCAACTCGTGGAGAAGCGCGGGCGGGCGCCGATCCCGATGATCGGTCACGTCACGTCGAGCTACGCGAGCCCAACGTTGGGCCGCTCCATCGCGCTTGCGCTGGTGAAGGGCGGCCGCGCGCGCAAGGGCGAGACCATCTATGCGGCGCCCGAGAGCGGCTTCCTCCCCTGCAAGATCACGGAGCCAGTGTTCTACGACCCGGAAGGAGCGAAGCGGGATGGCTGAGGCGCCGGCACCGCGCAGTCCGCTCGCGGGCCTGGCCGACGCGCTCGCAGAGGCGCGTGCCGAGGGCGTGATGCTCGCCGAGGCACCCGCGCGGACACGGTTCAATCTCCGGCTCGATCAGAAGGACGCCGACGCGCTCACCGCCGCCGGCGCCGTGCTCGGCGGGTCGCTGCCCCGCACGCCGAACACTGCAGCCACCACCGTCAACGGCACTATCCTGCTCTGGCTCGGCCCCGACGAGTGGCTGGTGACCGGCCCGGCGGAAGAAGGCGCCGCGCTCGAAGACACGCTGCGGGGGCGCCTCGACGGACGCCACCACGCGCTGACTGACGTGAGCGCCATGTACGCCACGCTCGCGCTTACCGGCCCGCGCGCCCGGGAGGTGCTGATGAAGGGCTGCCGGCTGGATCTTCACCCGCGCGCGTTCACGCCCGGCACCTGCGTGCAGACGTCGTTGGCCAAGGCGAACGTAATTCTGCATCAGACCGACGACGCGCCTTCCTACGAGATCACGGTGCGCAACTCGTTCTCGGTCTATCTCGCCACCTGGCTGCTCGACGCCATGGCGGAGTACCGCCCGGCCTGAGCCGCGGCTTGTCCCTCGGGCGCCGCTCGCATATGGTGCGGCCGCGAAAGCGGACGGGGCGGTCGCGCCGATTCTCACGTGCGGCCGCACGGCGGCGCCGCGCCCCGGCGCCAGGGGCGGTTCATGGACAGTATTCGCATCAGGGGCGGCCGCCCGCTCGAGGGCGAGATCGAGATCTTTGGCGCCAAGAACGCGGCCCTGCCGTTGATGGCGGCGTGTCTCTTGACCGATGAGACCCTCACGCTCGCCAACATTCCGCACCTCACCGACATCACGACGCTCGCGCACCTGCTCGCCCAGCACGGCGTCGAGATCGGCATGGACGGCCACGCGAGGCACGGCGGCAATGCCGGGAGGGTGCTCTCGCTCCGGGCCCGACAGATCACCAACACCACTGCGCCCTACGAGCTGGTGAGCCGGATGCGCGCCTCCATTCTGGTGCTGGGGCCGCTGCTGGCCCGCACGGGACGGGCGACTGTTTCGCTCCCCGGCGGCTGCGCCATTGGCACGCGCCCGGTGGACCTGCACATCGACGGGCTCACCCGGCTCGGCGCCGAGGTCGTGCTGGAGGACGGTGACATCCGGGCGCACGCGCAGGGGCGCCTGCGTGGTGCCGAGATCAGGCTGCCCTTCGCGTCAGTGGGCGCGACCGAGAATCTGATGATGGCGGCGACGCTTGCGGACGGCGAGACGGTCATCCGCAACGCCGCGCGCGAGCCGGAGATCGCCGATCTCGCCCTTTGCCTGAATGCGATGGGCGCCGACATCACCGGAATCGGGAGCGACGAGCTTCTGATCCGGGGCAAGGAGTCGCTCTCCGGCGCCGAGCATCATGTGGTGGGCGACCGCATCGAGGCCGGCACCTATGCGCTGGCGGCTGCGATCGTAGGCGGCGATATCGAACTCGCCGGCGCGCCGGCTGCGCTGCTGCGCTCTCTGGTCGATTATCTGGAGGCTACCGGGGTCAGCATCACCGTGACCCCGCGCGGGCTCAGGGTGCGCGGCAACGGCCGGCCAACCGCGATGGACGTGACGACGCGGCCCTATCCCGGCTTTCCCACCGACCTGCAGGCGCAGGCGATGGCGCTCATGACAGTGGCTGACGGCGCCGCGATGATCACAGAGACGATCTTCGAGAATCGCTTCATGCACGTGCAGGAGCTGCGCCGCATGGGCGCGGATATCGCCGTGCGCGGCCCCACCGCGCTGGTGCGGGGCGTCGACTCGCTGACCGGCGCGCAGGTGATGGCCACCGACCTTAGGGCCTCGTCGTCGCTGGTCCTTGCGGGGCTTGCCGCCGAGGGCGAGACCGTGGTGCACCGGGTCTATCACCTCGACCGCGGCTACGAGCGGATCGAGGACAAGCTCGCGGCCTGCGGCGCCGAGATCGACCGGGTCCATCATTGACGGCGTGCACGCGTCTCAAGCTGCGGGCTGAGGATGCCTGCGATCTCGCCGTGATCTCTGCATGCCTTGAGGACTCCGTCTTCGCGGTCGGCGAGATGGCCTTCGAGCCCGCCGACAGCCGCTTCGCAGCGATCGTCGTGCGCCGCTGCCGCGAGGCCGCGGGTGGCCCCGCCGGCCAGGCACGGGCTGCGATCCACTTCGATGCGGTCTCGGCGGTCAAGCTGCGCGGGATCGACCGCGCCGAGCCCGCGCGGCTGCTCAAGCTCGCCGGCATGGTTGCCGAGCCCGGCCAGTCCGCGACCGTGGTGCGGCTCCTGTTCCAGGACGGTGCCGAGGTATGGGTCGAGGCCGGCCACCTCGCCTGCGTGTTTCAGGACCTGGAGGAGCCGCGGCTGGCCTCGGTGCAGGAGCAGGAGGATCGGGCATGAGCGCCGGCCTGCTGCTCGCGCTGCCCAAGGGCAGGATCGCGCGCGAGCTTGCGCCCGTGCTGTCGCGCGCCGGCATCGAGCCGGAGGCCGCATTTGCGGACGAGCACGCGCGCCAGCTCCGCTTCGCCACCTCCGATGCGGGCCTCGACCTGATCCAGGTGCGCAGCTTCGATGTCGCCACCTTCGTCGCCTTCGGCGCGGCCCAGCTCGGCGTGGTCGGCAACGATGTGCTCATGGAGTTCGACTACCGCGAGATCTACGCGCCGCTCGATCTCGGCATCGGCCTCTGCCGCATGGTGGTGGCGGAGCCGGCGGAACTGGCGACCGGGGACGATCCCTCGCGCTGGAGCCACGTGCGGGTCGCCACCAAGTACCCGCAGGTGACGCGCCGGCATTTCGCCGCTCGGGGCGTGCAGGCCGAGTGCATCAAGCTCAACGGCGCGATGGAGCTAGCGCCAGGGCTCGGGCTCTGCCGGCGGATCGTCGATCTGGTCGGCACCGGCGCGACGCTCAGGGCGAATGGCTTGGTCGAGGTGGAGCACATCGCCGATGTCTCCGCCCGGCTGGTGGTCAACCGCACCGCGCTCAAGACGCGTGCTGGCGAGCTCCAGGCCTGGATCGAGCGCTTCGGCGAGGCGGTGAATGGCGCACAGACTGGATAGCGTGGGCGCGGGCTTCACCGCCGCCTTCGATGCTCTGCTCGCGGCCAGGCGTGGCGTGGCGGAGGATGTCGACCGCGAGGCGGCAACGATCGTGGATGCGGTGCGGGAAGGCGGCGATGCGGCGCTGCTCGACTACACGGCACGCTTCGACCGCGTCGCGCTCACGCCGGACACGATCCGTCTCTCGGCGGACGAGGCCGCCGCACAGGCCGCTGCTGCGCCCGAGGCCGTGTGCGACGCGCTGGTGCAGGCGGCGGAGCGCATCGAGGCCTTCCACGTCCGCCTGATGCCGGCCGACCTCGACTACCGCGACGAGGCGGGCGTTCAACTCGGCGCCCGATGGCGTCCGCTGGATGCGGTCGGGCTCTACGTGCCGGGCGGCACCGCCGCTTATCCCAGCACCGTTCTGATGAACGCGATCCCCGCGCGGGTCGCGGGCGTGCGGCGCATCGCCATGGTGGTGCCAACGCCGGACGGTGCGCTCGATCCTGCGGTGATGGCGGCCGCCGAGATCGCCGGCGTCACCGAGATCTATCGGGTCGGCGGCGCGCAGGCCGTCGCCGCGCTCGCATACGGTACCGAGACCATCGCGCCAGCGGACAAGATCGTGGGCCCCGGTAACGCCTATGTCGCCGCCGCCAAGCGCTTGGTCTTCGGCACCGTCGGCATCGACATGATCGCAGGGCCGTCGGAGATACTGGTGGTCGCCGACAGCGACAACGAGCCGGAATGGATCGCGGCGGACCTGCTCTCCCAGGCCGAGCATGACGGCGATGCCCAGGCAATCCTCATTACCGACGACGGGGATTTCGCGGCGCGGGTCACGGAAGCCGTGGCGACGCACCTGGCGCGGCTGCCCCGCGCCAACATCGCGGCCGCGAGCTGGCGGGATCACGGCGCGGTCATCGTCGTCGGTTCACTCGACGAGGCGCCGCCGCTGGTCAATCGCCTCGCGCCCGAGCATCTGGAGCTTGCGGTGGCGGAGCCCGGTCGGCTGGCCGAGGCCGTGACCAGCGCCGGTGCCATCTTCCTTGGCAGGCACACGCCGGAGGCCATCGGCGACTACGTGGCCGGCCCCAACCACGTGCTGCCGACGGCTCGGAGCGCCCGCTTCTCCTCGGGCCTCTCGCCTCTGGATTTCCTCAAGCGCACGACCTTCGTCGGCTGCGACGCCGCGAGCCTCGCGCAAATCGGCCCGGCGGCCGTGACGCTCGCCGAAGCCGAGGGGCTTCATGCCCACGCGCTCTCGGTGGCGCTCAGGCTCGGCGGCGGCTCGGAGTGAAGGCGTGGGTGGGGACCCGGCCGGCACAGACCGGCTGGTGGAGGTCGCGCTGGACCCGAGCGCAGGCTTTCGCCGGGGCCCGGATTACGAACACGAGCGCCGCATCGCCATTCACGACCTGCTGGAAGAGAACACCTTCGCGCCGGTCGAGGGATCGGGCGGCCCCTATCGGCTGCGCATCGGCCGTGAGGAAGGGCGGCTGCTCCTCGATGTCGAGGACGACATGGGCGTGCCGCAGGTCCAGGCCGTGCTGCTGCTGGCTGCGCTGCGCCAGACCCTGCGCGACTACGCCACCATCTGCGACACGTATCACGAGGCAATCAGAACCGCGCCGCGCTCGCAAATCGAGGCGATCGACATGGGCCGGCGGTCTTGCCACAACGACGGCGCCGAGATCATCCGGCGCGAACTCGCCGGCACCGTCGATATCGACGAGACGACAGCGCGGGCGCTGTTCACGCTCGTCCACGCGCTACATGTCCGGCTTTAGCCCGCTCGCTCGCCATGGGCATACTCCCCGGCAGCATTCTCTTCGCCTGCACGTGGAACTCCGTGCGCTCGCCCATGGCGGAGGGGCTGATGAAGAGCCTCTTCGGCACCCGGCTCTTCGTCGATTCGGCGGGCGTGCGCAGCGGCGGCGGGCGTGACCCCTTCGCGGTTCTCGTCATGGCGGAGATCGGGATCGATATCGGCGGCCACCGGCCCAAGACCTTCGACGATCTCGAAAGCGACTCATTCGACATGGTGGTCTCGCTCTCGCCGGAAGCGCAGCACCGGGCGATCGAGCTCACCCGCACTGTCCATTGCGAGATCGAGTTCTGGCACACCCTCGACCCCAGCATCGTCGAGGGCAACCGCGAGACCCGGCTGTTCGCCTACCGCGAGGTGCGGGACGGGCTCATGGCGAAGCTCACGGAGCGCTTTGGCGCGCCCCGTCCGCCGGTGGTCTGAGCATGGCCAACCCTTCGCCGCGTCCGCCCCTGGTGCTTGCCTCGGCGTCGCCTCGCCGGCGCGCGCTGCTGGAGCAGATCGGCTATGCCCCGGACACGGTCGAGCCCGCGGCGCTCGACGAAGCCGTGCTCCCCGGCGAGCGGCCGGAGGCGCACGCGGCGCGGCTCGCACGGGCGAAGGCGGAGGCAGTCGCTGCGCGCCATCCGGGGGCCTACGTCCTCGGCGCCGATACGGTGGTGGCGTGCGGCCGGCGCATCCTGGACAAGGCGGAGAGCGAGGAGAGCACGCGGCGCTGCCTCTCGTTGCTCTCGGGCCGGCGCCACCGGGTGTGTGGCGGGGTCACGGTGATCGACCCGGCGGGCCGTGCGGTGAGCCGGCTGGTGCGCACCGCCGTAGCGTTCAAGCGGCTGTCGGACGAGGAAATCGCGGCCTATCTCGCCAGCGGCGAGTGGCAGGGCAAGGCCGGCGGTTATGCGATTCAGGGACGGGCGGCGGCCTTCGTCCGCTTGGTCAATGGCTCCTACTCCAACGTGGTGGGGCTGCCGCTGCACGAGACCTACCGGCTGCTGGCCGGCCTCGGCTTGCCGCCCCGGCCTCCCGGCCCCATGTGACCGAGGCGATGGGCGACGAGTTACTCCTTACCGCGAGCCCCTATGGCATCCAGGCGGCGGCGGTCGCGGGCGGGCGGCCGGTCGCGTTCTTCATCGAGTGGAGCGCGAACCCGAGCCGCATCGGCGATCTGCACATGGCGCGTCCGCTCGGCCGGATGTCGGGCATCGATGCTTGCATCGTCGATATCGGCGGGGGTGAGGAGGCGTTCCTGCAAGGCGCCCGGGCGCTCGACGCCGATGGCGGGTCGCCGATAGTCCAAGTCGTCTGCGACGCCTACGAAGGCAAGCGTGCGCGGGTCACGCGGCGCCCGGCACTGGCCGGCCGCTACGCCGTCTTCCGCCCCGGTGGGAATGGGCTCACGTTCTCGCGCCGTCTCCGCGATCCGCAGATCAAGCGTGTGCTCAGCGGCATCGAGAGTCCTGACGGGGCGCTGACGATCAAGGTCGCTGCTGCTGCCGACCCGGACGCGGTGCCGGCCGAAGTCGCCGCCTTGGCGGCACGCTGGAAGGAGATCGAGGCTGCGGCGCGGCACGACCGGACGCCCCGGCGCCTCTGGCAAGGGGGCGGGCTGCTCGGGCGGCTGCTGCGCGATGTGGCAGCAGCGGGGACCGCGTGCATCGCGATTGACGACCACGAGACCTTTGAGCGGGCGCGCACGCTGGCGGAATGCGAAGCGCCCGACCTCGTGCCTGTGTTCTCGTTGGTCGACCCGTTACCCCCACTCTTCGAGCGGCACGATTGCGCCGGCCGGTTTCAGGCGGCGCTTGAGCCAGAGGTTGTCCTGACCGGCGGCGCCCGCCTCACGATCGAAGAGACCCGCGCGCTCACTGCGATCGACGTCGACACGAGCCAGGCCGCCGGCGCCGCCGTGGCCGAGACCGCCGAAGCGGCGGGCCGCGAGATCGTGTTGCGCAACCTGAGCGGGCTGATCGCGATCGATTTCGCGGGCCGCGGCGGGGCCCGGCGGCGGGAAGCGCAGATCGAAGTACTGAAACGCGCGCTCGCGGCCGACCGGACCCCCCACCGCGTGCTCGGCGTCACTGCCGGCGGCGTGGTGGAGGTCAACCGCCAGCGGCTCGGCCCGAGTCTGCGTCAGGCGCTCACCGAACCGGTGGCCGGCGACTTCGGCGGCCGCAGGCTGCGGCCGGACGCCATGGCGCATGAGGCGGCGGATGCCGCCCGGCGCGAGGCGGCGACCGGGGCGCGGGCCCTGACCCTCCGCGCAGCGCCGGCGCTGCTGGAGGCGCTCGCCCGGCCCGGCGATGAAACGTTGGCGCGCTGGCTCGGGATTCCGGTCACGCTCGTTCCTGACCCGGCCCAGCCGCATGGCCGTTTCGTGCTTGAGCGGAACGGCACACCGGCCGCCGCAAGCCACAGAGGCAGATGCTCGACCCGCTGACCCATATCCAACTCATCGGCGGGTTCATTCTGCTCTTCGTGGGCGGTGAGGCGCTGGTGCGGGGCTCGGTCGCGCTCGCCCGGCGGTTGAACGTCTCGCCGCTGCTCATCGGGGCCACGGTCGTGGCCTTCGGCACCTCGATGCCGGAGCTGGTGGTCACCCTGCAGGCCGCGCTCAGGGGCTCTACCGGCATCGCCTTCGGCAACGTAATCGGCAGCAATATTGCCAACCTGCTTCTCATCTTCGGCCTCGCCGTCGCGATCACGCCGGTCATGGTGTCGCGGCAGGCGGCGGTGCGGGACGGCGCGACGCTGATCGGGGCGACCGCGCTGCTCGTCGTTTTCGTCTCGTTCGGCACCCTCGTCGCCTGGCAGGGCGCGTTGATGCTGGTGCTGCTCGGGATGCTCACCGCCGCCTCCTACTGGCACGAGCGCCGGCTCGGCAACGCGACGGGCGGCCGCCACAGCCAGGAGGCCGAGGAGCGCTTGCACCTGCCGAAGCCCATCTGGCTCGCTGCGCTCGCTGCGCTGCTCGGACTCGCTGGCGTCAGCTTCGGCGCGCATCTGATGGTGGGTGCCGCCACGATCATTGCGCGCGGCCTCGGAATCACCGAGACCGTGATCGGCATCACGGTGGTGGCGGTCGGCACCTCTTTGCCGGAGCTTGCAACCACCGTGGTGGCGGCCTATCGCAAGCACGCCGAGGTCGCGATCGGCAACGTGATCGGCTCCAGCGTGTTCAACATCTTGGCGATTCTGGGTGTCGTGACCGTGGTGACGCCGCTGCCGGTGCCTGAGGAAATCTTGCACCTCGACATCTGGGTGCTGGCGGGGGTGACCGGCCTCGTGATTGCGGCAATGCTCTCGGGCATCCGGCTGGGACGGCCCTTCGGCGTGCTCCTGCTGCTCGGCTACGCCGCCTTCGCGGCCGCGCAGTACCTCGCCGTTTGACCCTGTTCGCGACCGCGCCCGGCGCGTAGACAGCCGCCGCGACGTGGCCTATACACAGGCCCGCGTGCCGGCCTAAGCCCAGGTAGCTCAGTTGGTAGAGCAGCGGACTGAAAATCCGCGTGTCGGTGGTTCGATTCCGCCCCTGGGCACCGGCGCTCCCTGTCCGCAGCGGCGGGCAGCCCGGACGATGTAGGGACGGACGATGACGCCGCAGGGCATGAGCTACGTGAGCGGTGCGAGTACGCAGCCGCTGCTCGGCCTCACCATCGGCGCGCAGCTCGACCGGACCGCCGCGCGCTTCCCCGACAACGAGGCGTTGGTGGTGGTGCATCAGGACGTGCGCTGGCGCTACGGCACGCTCACGGAGAAGGTCGACGCGTTCGCCGCAGGCCTGCTTGCGCTTGGCCTGGAGCCGGGTGATCGCATCGGTATCTGGTCGCCCAACAACAGCGAATGGGCGGTGACGCAGTTCGCCGCGGCGAAGGCCGGGCTGATCCTGGTCAACATCAATCCCGCCTATCGCCTGGCCGAACTCGAATACGCGCTGAACAAAGTCGAGTGCCGGGCGCTGGTCACCGCCGAAGCCTTCAAGTCGAGCCGCTACATCGAGATGCTGCGCAAGCTCGCGCCGGAGCTCGACCAAGCTCGGCCCGGCGCGCTGAAAGCCGAAAAGCTGCCGCATCTGAAGACGGTGGTGCGCCTCGGGCCTGAGACCACGGCCGGCATGTACAACTTCGCCGAGGTGCCGGGGCTCGCGGGCGCTGCCGAGCGCGATCGGCTGCAGGCCCTCGCTGACGTGCTGCAGTTCGACGACCCCATCAACATCCAGTTCACCAGCGGCACCACGGGCTTCCCCAAGGGGGCGACGCTCAGCCACCACAACATCCTCAACAACGGCTACTTCAATGGCGTTACGCTGGGCTTGATCGAGCGCGACCGGGTCTGCATCCCGGTGCCTCTCTACCACTGCTTCGGCATGGTGATGGGCAACCTGATGTCGGCCGCGTTCGGCGCGACCATGGTGTATCCCAGCGAGGCCTTCGACCCGCTGGAGGTGCTGCGCGCGGTCGAGGCGGAGCGCTGCACGGTGCTCTACGGCGTGCCTACCATGTTCATCGCCGAGCTCGACCATCCGGAGTTCGCGCGCTTCGACCTCTCCTCGCTGCGCACCGGCACAATGGCGGGCTCACCCTGCCCTATCGAGGTCATGCGCCGCGTGATCGGCGAGATGCACATGGAAGAGGTCACCATCGCCTACGGCATGACCGAGACCAGCCCGGTGAGCTTCCAGTCGGCGACGGACGACCCGATCGAGCGCCGGGTCTCCACCGTTGGCCGCGTGCACCCCCATGTCGAGGTCAAGGTCGTGAACCAGGACGGCAAGGTCGTGCCCAGCGGCGAGACGGGCGAGCTGCTCACCCGCGGCTACTCGGTCATGCGCGGCTACTGGAACGACGAGGAGAAGACCCGCGAGTCCATCGACGGCGCAGGCTGGATGCACACCGGCGACCAGGCCACCATCGACGCAGACGGCTATTGCAATATCGTTGGCCGCATCAAGGACATGGTCATCCGCGGCGGCGAGAACGTCTATCCGCGCGAAATCGAGGAGTTCCTCTACCGCCACCCCAAGGTGCAGGACGTGCAGGTGATCGGCGTCCCTGATGAAAAATATGGCGAGGAGCTTTGCGCCTGGATCAAGCTGCGCGACGGGGAAGACGCGAACGCGGACGAGATCAAGGCCTTCTGCAAGGACCAGATCGCCCACTTCAAGGTGCCGCGCTACGTGCGCTTCGTGGACGAGTTCCCCATGACCGTCACCGGCAAGATCCAGAAGTTCAAGATGCGCGAGACCATGATCGCGGAACTCAACCTCGCGGAGCAGAAGACCGCCTGAGGCGCCCGCTCGCGCCCGGTCGCAACCACGGAGGGCCCCATGGCCAAGTTCACCCACATCAACCCGGACAACGTGCCGGACTATCTGACCTACGGCCTCAGCCACGCGGTGGTGGCCGAGGGCGGCAAGACCATCTATCTCTCGGGCCAGGTCGGCTGGAACGCGAATAGCGAGTCAGTGGGGCCGGACCTCGCAGCCCAGCTCGCGCAGGCGCACGAGAACATCCGCCGTGTGCTCGCCGAGGCCGGCGGGACAGTGGCGGACGTCGTCCGCCTCAACACCTACGTCGCTAACTACCGTTTCGAGGAAGGCGAGGTGGTGAACGCCGCCAACAGGAAGCTCTTCGAGGGCCACACGCCGCCCTCGATGACGCTGATGGGCGTCCAGGCGCTCTATTCGCCCGATGTCCGCTGCGAGGTGGAGGCCACGGCCGTCATCGGGTGACACCCCGGACCATGGTGCGGTGGAAGGCGCGAGCCGCGCGCGCCATCATCGTGGCATGCATATCACGAGCAATCGGGCCGCGGCGGGCGGAGACAGGATGGGCGGCCGCTCGTCGAGCCGGCATCGGCCCCTCCTCACTCCGGCCCTCTCCTCCCCAGGGAGGAGAGGGAGAGTAGAAGGAGCCGCCACGTTCTCTCTCCTCTCCACGGCGGTGGAGGTGTCCCTTGCCCTCTCAACCACGTTCCCCCTCCGCCTTCGGGGGAGGGGGCAGGCGGAGGTGGAACATTCTGTGTGCGCGCCGCCCTCGGCACGGCTGTCACGGGCGGTTGTCGCCCGTCCCGTGGAATCCCACTTGTCCCACTCGATCCCGGAGAATCCCACCTGTCCCGCTTGATCCCACCTAATGCCGGCGAATCCCGCTTGTCTCACTTGATCCCACCTAATCCCGGGGAATCCCAGTTGTCCCAGTTAATCCCACTTGATCCCGGCGAATCCCGGCAAGAATATTGTCTCTCGTCCCACTTGCCCGCGCGCTGCGGGCCGAGACTCCGGCGAGAGAAAGGGGCGCCGCCCGCGATGGGAGGCGCCCCTTGAGAAGTGGGGCCGGCGGGGCCGGCTGCCCGGAAAGGGCTATACGGTCGATACCGTGTAGACGCCGAGGCTCTCGAAGGCGCCGCCCGCTTGGATCACGGTCGCGTCGTCGTAGCGCTTGCCGATCAGCATCAGCCCGATCGGGGAATCGTCGGCCTTGCCGCAGGGCACCGTCATGGCCGGGTGGCCCGTCGCGTCGAACGGGCAGGTGTTGGCCAGCATGTTGAGCGCGGCATCGACGTACTCCTCGCGCGAGCAGTCGGGCTCCGGCAGCTTGGTCGCCAGCATCGGCAGCGTCGGCATCGCCAGCACGTCGTACTCCGCCAGCGACGCGTCGTAGGTCTCGCGCAGCCTGCGGCTCAGGTTCTGCGCCTTGGCGTAGTAGCGGCCGTGATACTCGCGGTGCATGAACTCGCCGAGCATCATGACGTACTTCACGGTCTCCGAGAGATCGTCCGGACGCGAGCGCCAGCCGCGCGCGTAGGCGTCCATCAGCGAGGTGGCGTAGTAGCCTTCCCAGTTGGTGCCGAAGGCATTGCCCTTCAGCATCAGCGCGGTGGCGCCCTCGACCGCGATGCCGTTCCAGATGTGCGGGCCGTCCAGGTGCATGGGGATCGAGATCTCGTCGACCGTAGCGCCGAGCTCGGTGAAGCGCTGGACCGCCGCGCGCACGCAGCTGTCCACGGCGTCCTCGCTCTCGGGATGGCCGAAGCCCTCCTTGACGACGCCGATCTTCATGCCGTCGGCGCCCTTGTCCACGGCGCTGGTGTAGCGCTGGGTCTTGGTGCCGATCTGGCGCGGGTCCTGCCCGTCCGGCCCGGCGATGACCTGGAGCAGAGCCGCCACGTCGCTCACCGAGCGCGCCATGGGGCCGGTGTGGTCGAGCGTCATCTCGATGGGGAAGATGCCGGTGTAGGGCACCAGGCCGTGCGTGGGCTTGTGCCCGTAGATGCCGCTCCAGCAGGCCGGCATGCGGATCGAGCCGCCCTGGTCGCCGCCGAGCGCCATGTCGGCCTCGCCGGTGAGCACCAGCACGCCGCTGCCGGCGGACGAGCCGCCGCAGGTGTGGCCCGGCTTGTGCGGGTTATCGACCATGCCGGTGGCAGTGGTGGCGCTGCCGCCGTCGAAGCAGAGGTAGGTGTTGGCGGCCTTGCCGACGATTGTGCCGCCGGCATCGAGAATGCGCGTGACCACGGTCGCGTCGACGTCGGGCACGTAGCCTTCGAGCACCGTCGCGCCGTTCATCATGGGCACGCCGGCGAGGCAGATGTTGTCCTTGAGCGCGACCTTCTTGCCCTTGAGCGGCCCTCTGCTTGCGCCCTTGACCTCGGACTTCCAGTACCAGGCGTTGTAGGGATTCTCCTCCGGCGGCGGCCGGTAGCCGGGGCTGCGCGGATACTTGACGGGGAGCTTCGGCTCGTCGAGGTCGTCGAGCCGGTGGTAGGAGGCGATCGTGCCCGCCATGAGGCCGCGGTACGATTCCGCGTCCTCCACGGTGATCGTCATGCCGTAGCCCTCGGCGATGTCGAGGACCTCCTCGATCGTCGGTGTGCGCACCGTCGGAAACTTGGCCATCGGTTCTCCTCCCTTCATTGCCGCGCCGACGGCGACCGCCGCCGCCCCTGCCGGAGCGCCACATATACCGCGCGTCCGCGCCAGCGAACAGAGCGGTCGCGCCGCGTGCGGAGGGCGGCGGCGAATGGCCTTGGGCGCGCGCTTGCAAGGGGCTCTGTTGCACCGCACAATCCGCTGCTCGGCAACGCGGGAGGAGGGAATTCGATCATGGTGCACACGGCCGACGCGGCCCCGGGCGACGCCCGATTCGGTTATTTCTTCGAGGACCTGAAGATCGGCATGAGCGCCGAATACGGGCGCATTATCAACGACGAGGAGATGCGGCTCTTCGCCGATCTGACGGGCGACACCAACCCGCTCCACTTCGACGACGACTTTGCCAAGCAGTCGCGCTTTGGCGGCCGGATCGTCCACGGTATGTGCACTGCAGCATTGATCTCCACGGTCATCGGCACGCGGATGCCAGGGCCGGGCTGCATCTACCTCTCTCAGTCTCTCCGATTCACGGCGCCGGTCAGGCCCGGCGACGAGGTGGTGGCGCGGGCGGTGGTGGACCGGCTGATCCCGGAGCGCCGGCGCGTCGAGTTCGAGACCACGTGCTCCGTGGGCGAGCAGACCGTGCTTTCCGGCCGGGCGCTCGCCCAGGTTCCCTCTCGCAGCGCACCGGCTTAGCAGGCCGAGCATCCGCCAAAGCCCCGATCACGGCGGCCTTGCGTCGGTCGCTCGCTCTCACCATGTCAGGATGAGAGGACGATAGAAGGGCTCTGCAGATGACGGCACGGCGGCATTCAGGACAGACGCTCGGACGGCGTCCGCCGGCCGCCGTACGCGCCCATATCAGCCCTGCCGGGCCCGCGCCGACACTAAGCCACCCAAATGGAGAAATCAGGAGATATAAAGAACACGGGAAACCGTGAGCATAAGAAGCTGGGTGAAGCGAAGCCAATCTGGCCCCGCGACCGGCAAAAAGGGAATAGCGTTAGATCATTCGCCATAATTGTTTTCGATAGCCTCGAATACATTCTCTGCTGGTTCTATTACCTGGTCGGCCACGTCGCGAGCTTCCGATTCCTCCTGCAGTTTTCCGCCGTCATGCTGTTCGCCATGGGCGTCTACGGCGTGACCATCGATATGGAGAAGCGACAGATTGATCGCGGCGTTCGCGAGGCGACGCTGTTCGCGATGATCGCACGCACCCATGCGCTGCCGGATGGCAAGGGGGCGAAGGCGCTGAAGCCCAGCGTGGAAGCGCTGGCGCGCGACGGCGTCGCCATGGAGGAGATCAACCTCAGCGGGGCGGACCTGCGCGGGGCAAAGCTGGCCGGCGCTAATTTCAGGCGGGCTGATTTGAGCGATGCAATCTTCGTCGAGGCGGACCTCAGCGGCGCCGATCTGCGCGGCGCCGATCTCAGCGGAGCGGTCTTCATCCGCGCGAATCTCACCGACGCTGACCTCTGCGAAGCCGACCTCAGCGACGCCGATCTCGTCGGTGCCGTTTTCCACGACGCCTACATGGAAAAGGTGAACCTGGCGGGGTCCGAGCTCCTCGTCGCCAACTTCTCGAACGCGTACTTGGTTGGCGCCATCGTGACCTCGGCCAACGGCGCTTATGCGAACTTTGCCGGTGCCGACCTCTCCAACGCCAACTTCGGCGACACGGAGCTTCAGGGAGCGCTGTTCGACGGCGCGGACATTGGCGGCGCCCGGCTCAGTCAGTCGTACGACCTTTCGGACACGCAAATCGAAGGGGCATGCGCCGCATCGGATGCGCCGCCGATCCTGCCGGAACACCTGGAGTGGACAGTGAGACGTTGCTGAAGGGAGTTGCGATCCAACCCAAAGACCACCTCGCCTTCGAGCGAGTCGTGAGGTGAAGGAGAGCAGCCATGGAGTACAAGGACATCGTTGTGCATCTCGGGACCGACAACCGGTCGGCGGCGCGGCTCGATGCCGCCATCGAGCTGGCCGAGAACTGCAAAGGCAGAGTGACCGGCGTCTACGTGTTGTCCAAACGCAACATCCCCGGGTTCATTCGCTGCGAGATTCCGCCTGAGGTCCTGAAAAGACTGGATACGGAAGAACGCAAGTTCACCGAGGAGGCCGAGGCGCAGTTCGCCGAACGGACGGCAAGGACCCCGGTGCCGTGCGAATGGCGGCTCATGACGGGCGACCCTGTGGATGCCGTCACCACGAGCGCGCATTACGCCGACATCACCATCGTCGGCCAAACCGACCCCGATGACGGACGCAGCGCCGACGGGCTGGCGGACGGCGTCGTGCTCGGCGGGGGCGGTCCCGTGCTGGTCTGGCCCTATGCCGGCGCGTGCCACGCCACCGCGACGACGGTCATGCTCGCCTGGAACGGCTCCCGCGAGGCGACGCGCGCACTCGCGGACGCGATGCCGCTCCTGCAACAGGCGCGCAAGGTGATCGTCTTCGGCGTCGACAGGAACGACGGCAGGCACATCCCTGGCGCCGACATCAGCACGCATCTGGCGCACCATGGAGTCAGGGCGGAGGCCCGGCACACGAAGACCTCCTTCGGCATTCACGTCGGCGATGCCCTGCTCTCCGAGATCGGCGATTGCGGTATCGGCCTCCTTGTCATGGGCGGTTACGGCTATCACCGCCTGCGCGAGCGGCTGTTCGGCGGGGTCACCCGCGACATCTTGAGCGAGATGACCGTGCCGGTGCTGATGGCGCATTAGCCGACGGCCGGAATGACCCATGTCAAACCGCGCCCGCAGTCGCCCCGCTAGGCTGGCCTGTGCTCCATGGCTCGGGTGTCGCGCACGGGCCGGTGCGGAGAAGGAGACTTGACCATGGCGTACAGGGACATCGTCGTACATCTGGCTCAGGACAGGCGCTCGCAGGTGAGGCTCGAGGCCGCGATCGAGCTGGCCGAACGACACGAAGGCAGGGTAACCGGCGTCTACGTACTGCCTCGTCTCGTCGTCCCCGGTTTTGCGAGCTTCGAGCTTTCCACGGAGGTCTACAAGCGACTGGATACGGAACAGCGGACGCTCGCCGAAGAGGCCGAGCGGCAATTCGCCAAACAGACGGCGAAGTCGACGGTGCCGTCCGAATGGCGCCTCTTGACGGGCGACCCGGTGGATGGGGTCACCACGAGCGCACACTACGCCGACATCACGATCGTCGGCCAGACCGACCCCGACGACGAGAGCAGCGTCTCCGGGCTGGCGGACAGCGTGGTGCTTGCCGCAGGCGGGCCGGTGCTGGTCTGGCCCTATGCCGGCTCCTTCGGTGTCAATGCGGAGACCGTCATGCTCGCCTGGAACGGAACCCGCGAGGCGAAGCGCGCGCTCGCCGACGCGCTGCCGCTGCTGCAGCAGGCGGGCAAGGTGATCGTCCTCGGCATCGACACCGGCGATGGAAAACACATACCGGGAGCCGAAGTCAGCACCTACCTGGCACGACACGGCGTCAGCGCGGATGCTAGGCACGCGATCAGCTCGTCCGACCTCGGCGCGAGCGACGCCCTTCTCTCCGAGATCAGCGATCTCGGGGCGGGCCTGCTCGTCATGGGCGGCTACGGCCACCACCGTATGCGGGAGGTGCTGCTAGGCGGTGTCACCCGCGACATTCTGAGGCAGATGACCGTGCCGGTCCTGATGTCGCACTAGACGCCCGAGCCTGGGACCGTTCACACCGGCGCGCCCTACACTCTGATCACCGTGTCGAAGCTTCTGGCCCCCCATCTTGGTAGTTTCCCCTCCCATTTGGGGGGCGGAATCGGCCGTGTGCCTGTTTACTATCGGTCCGATGTATTCGCGTCGCCCGCGTTCGGAGTGCCGTGCCCGTTCACAGTTAGCGGGACGATATAGGCAGATGATGGTGGCCCAGGTCGCTGGGGCCTGTGAGCATCGCTGGCCGTACCGGCGGAGGTGAGAAGAGTGATGCTCGCCAAGAGCGAAGATTGAATGTTGCCCCCCGCCAAAGCCGATAGAACGGAGGCCGGCGGCAAAAGAACGTTGCCAACAAATGGAGCGTGAGAACGGATCCGTCATGGGCGATCAAGATCCGTTTGAGCGCATTCTGGGATCGCTACATGAAGCGGCGCTCGACGACGCACACTGGCCGGCGACTGCGGGCCTGATCGACGAGGCCTTAGGGTCGAAGGGCAACTTTTTGGTGTTCGGCGAGAGGCGCTCTCGCGAAGACGTCGAAATCCTTTTTAAACGATTCTGCTACCGCGGGGAGCGCAACGAGTACTTCGAGCGGCTGTACTACGACGCCTATTTCTCCAGCGACGAACGCATGCCTCGATTCAGGCTGCTGCCCGACAGCCGGCTGGTCCATGTCGCCGAGCTCTACACCGACAAGGAGCGGAAGACCTCTCCGGCATTCAATGAAGCGCTGCCGCTCGGCGAGACCCAGAATGGCCTCAACGTACGTCTGGACGTGCCGAATGGTTCGCACATCGGCTGGCAAACTGCCGACCCCGTTGACGGGGATGGCTGGCCGACAGGCCGGATCGAGACGATCGAGCGTCTTCTGCCCCACATTCGTCAGTTCGTGCGGGTCAGGCAGTCGCTGGTCAGCGCGCGCGCGCTGGGGTCTACTGTCATCGGGTTGCTTGAAAGCACCCGTTTCGGAGTCATCCAGCTTGATCGGCGTGGGCGGATCGTGGCTGCGAACGACCGTGCGCGAGACATTCTGCGCAAGAGCGATGGGTTGTCAGACCGGGGCGGTCTTCTGTGCGCCTCTACGCCGGCAGGCGACGCCGCTCTCCAAAAGATATTGAATCGGGCGCTGCCGCGCTTCGGTGGCCACGGTGCAAGCGGCACGATAATGGTGAAGCGCTCGGTCGTTTCGCCCGGATTGGTGTTGCACACGATGCCCGTAAGCGACGAGAGGACGGACATGCGTCCCCGCGGCGTTGCCGCGCTCCTGCTGGTGGTCGACCCGGCGAGCCGGGCACGTATCGATCCGGCGCTGGTGGGAACTCTGCTCGGCCTGACACCGGCGGAGAGCCACGTGGCGGTGATGTTGGCTCAGGGATACACCATCCGCCAAGTTGCCATCGAGACGGGGCGGAGCGAGGGCACCATCCGATGGCACATCAAGCACATTTTCGGAAAACTCGGCGTCTCCCGCCAAGTGGATCTGGTGCAACTGGTCATGTCCCTGGGAGACCTCCCTCTGGCGCAGCAGTGACGCCTTAGCTGCTTGCCAACCGAGGGGCGCGCGTTCCGCTCACGTCCATGCTTCCTACAATTCTTGTGATCCCCTCCCAGATGGGAGGCGGCAGAGAGCGCCCGGATGAATAGGGTTTACCCTGCATGTTGGGGGGCGTGCCTGGCACGCGTTCAGAGGACTCGGCATCGGACGGAATCGGCGAGGCACTTTGAAAGACGTCAAATCGGGTATTCCCTCCACCAGCGCACTGCTTGCATTCGAAGCGACCGCTCGCCTGGGCAGCGTGGTTCATGCCGCCGAGGAGCTGGAGGTGTCGTCCCCTGCAATCAGCCGACACATCGGTAACCTGGAGAGCGCGCTAAACGTTCGCTTATTCGAACGAAAGGGCCGAGGCCTCGTACTGACTAAAACCGGCGAAGACTATTTTTCCTCTGTTCAGCCGTCGATTCAAAGCCTGCGTGCCGCAAGTAACAAACTTCACGCCGAAAACACGATCGTGACGATAGGCTGTACGCAGACCGTTTCAGTCATGATCTTGCTTTCACTCTACGCGAGTCTGAAGCGGCTTCTGGATGAAAGCATCGATCTCCGGACACTGAACTGCGAATACGACATGCTTCCCTCGCTGTTGCCGGTGGGTGTCGACGTGCTCTTCGAGTATTCGGCCGTTCGCCGCAATCAGTATTCGGAGAGGCTGTTGGATGAAGAAGTCATTCCAGTGGCCTCGCCCTCCTATTTCAAGCGCTTCAGGCGGGAGCTGGCCAAGCATCCCTCTCGATGGCTAGGCTTGCCCCGTTTGGACTGGACAGCGACGGGAGCGGGTTGGACAACGTGGGAGGCATGGTTCAAGTCACAGAACTGCCCGCCTCCGGAGGCCCCGATCGAAAATCACGAAATTTACTTTCACTTGACGGACGCTGCGGCAAGAGGACAGGGACTCGCTCTGGGTTGGAATGGCTATTTGAACAGCGATTTCGAGACTGGCCGTCTCATTCCAGTTCGTGATGAATGGTTGCAGACGAAATGCGGCCTGTACGCTTATCTGACAACGACAGGACAAAGGAACCCCAGTGCGAGACGTTTTCTGACGGTGCTGGCCGGCCTGACAAGAGAACTGAGAGTGGGAAGCGAAGAATTAAGGGGCATTAGAGAGCGGTGGGTGAGTCGAGAGCCTGAAATCACATTCTATCGATGCGCTGCACTGGGCAAAGACGGTTTGACGACGATGTAGAGTCGATTTCCAGTGCAATCATTGTGACAAATGGGTGCGGCCAAGAGGGGCGGTAGGGTCAGTATCCGAACTGTTGGCGTCAGGACGGATAAATCTCGCGGCGCAGAGCGTCGGCCAGCGCGGCCACCACGGGGCCGAACGCCGGGCGCTGCCCAGGATCGGGCACGATCTCCCGGGCCACGGCCTCGAGCTTAGCCAGCGGCTCAGGGACGGGCCGGTCGGTAACGTCGAGAGCGCGGAGCGCGATCGGCACGAGGCTGGCGAGCGCCATGTCGAGGCAGCGGCCGGCGCGGTCTTGCTTGGACCACGCCAGGAACACCGGGCTCGCCACGTCGTTCTGGCCGAATCCGCCTGACTCGCTGCCGGGCAGCAGCGTGGCCTGGGCGTAAAGACGAGCTTCCTCCTCATAGCCGGTCTGGGCCATCGGCAAACATCCCATGTAAGGACGCGGGGTATCGCCGTCGGCGTCCGAAACCGCTAGCTGGTCGGGAAGCAACGAGACAGCGCCGTCCAGAAGCTTCGCACCGTGGCGCTCGGCCAGAACGCAGAGGTTGACGCACGCGGCAGTGAGCGCGTCCATGGCGAGCACGGCGTGGGGGTTGTGGTAGCCGCCGTTCGTGACGAAGCGGCCGAACGGTTGATCCTCGTCGACGCTGTCGACCCACACCGGATTGTCGGTCACCGCCTGGAGCGATTCCGCTGCGACCTCGGCGGCGAGCGATGCCGCGCGCCGGGTCTGACCCAGCATTCGCGGAAGGATGCGATAGCTGACGGGCGCCTGATAGGGGCGCCGATCTCCGCCATGACCGCCCGCCACCAGCTCGCGCAGACGCCCGAGCGCCCACCGATCGTGCGGGTTGTTCCAATAGTCGCAGAGTGCCGAGTCGAGATGGTCAAGCGGCGCATTGAAGGCTTCGAAGGAGAGCGCGAAGACCTGCGCTGCGACGTCAAGCCGGGCCTCGGCGGCGAGCGCGGCGTCGGTCACGAGGCCCGTGGCCGCAGGCGATCCGTTGACCAGGCACATCACGTCCTTGATTGCGGGCTCCGCTTCTTCCGCGAGGCCCATGAACAGATGGCCTAACGACAGGATCTCGCCGGCACCGCCCTGGCCCTTGGTCGGGACCACTGGCATCGCGTCCTCGTCGAGCATGGTGGTGACGCGCTGTGCGATATCTGGCGAGACCGCGGCATGGCCTTCCACGAAGTTGGTCAACCGCGCCAGCACGATGGCGCGGACCACGCGCTCCGGCAACGGATCGCCCCATGATGCCGCGATCCGCGCCGGCGACATGCCAGCCCACCGCTCGCGCTGTTCGGTTGTCAGCGTCTTTCGGGCGAGCTGGCCCGGACCCGTCGTCACGCCATAGATCGTGACGTCGGGATCGTGCTCGATAATGCGTTCCAGGCGCTCCCGTCCCCGCGCCATGGCGGCGAGCGCGGTGGCACCGAGCTCGACCCCCTCGCCCTCCCAGGCCACGCGGCGGGCGGCATCCAGCGTGAGGTCGGCACGGGTCTCAACGAGTACCGTCATGATCTAAGACCCTATCCGGCTAATTCGAGCCTCTTCGGGGACGTTGGTCATTGCCCCGCGAGATGGCAGGACATATCGAATAGTCCGACTTCAGTTTGGGAACAAGAATGGGGCGACGTGCAGCCCGATCAACGCAAACCCGCCGATTACAATGGCTTGTGGAAGAGGGGTGGCGGAGGGAGTGGGATTCGCGCCCTCGCATAACCCATTGAAATAATGCACGTCCTGGGCGCACCTTCTCGCCAGCCCCACAGTTGGCCCAACACACGCAAGTGGAGAATAGCGAGCTCCCCCAACCGAGTCTGAAGCCTACCACAGCGGCGTGTGGAATGCTCGACAGCTTCGCACGTAGAGCAGAGGTCAACCGTACCTCCCTCACGGAACAAGCAGTCGAGAGCGATTTGGCTGGATTTGAAATTATCTTGCCGCTTTGATCGAGGAAGCTCTTGACATACGGAGGCAGAACTAGGGTGTACATACCCTACCCTCCCGGCTTGAATCGCCGCCAACACGCTCGCCCTTAGCCTTTGCTAATCGAAGAATTCGACAAAGTACCGAGGAGCCGACCATAGTTGTTCTCGGCCACCGCGACTCGGGTTTTTGGGCTGGCCTCCAGTGCCGCCGCTCCCCGGTGGGCGGCCGTGGCCGCCCACGCCGAGGGGATGGCGAATGGTGCGCGCGCCCGCCTAAGCCGACTCCTTGAAGAGGGCGATCTTTTCGACGCACTTGCTGACCAACACGACAACTGAATCAGCTTCGCGCATGTCGCCCGCAGCGACACGCTCATGGTTGACGCCGTACTGCCCTTCGCCCGCACGAAACTTCTCCAACTCGCTTTCCAGAACCTCTCCAGCGTGCCTTTTGGTCTCGTCGTTGGCACCCTTTAGAACGCCGGTCGCTGTCACGGCTATCATCAAGCCTGTCGCCAGTTCGATATGTAGCCCGTCATTGGAATCGTCAGTGGCCGGCTCGTTACTGGAATCGTTCATGTCTCTCTCCTTGTTGGCGGGCCATCGGCCTGGCTTGTTGTGTTCGATTGTTTATTCGGCCGGCGCACCCTCACAGCGCACTCCCAGGATTTCTACCAGCGCTTCGACGAGGACCATCGCGGGCAAATAGGTCGGGAAGGTGAGGGGTCTCAGGCCCGGAACACGCAGCACGTCGTTTGCATGGGCGGAGAATGTTGACTCCAGCCGGTCGACGAGGCCGATCACCCGCGCACCGATGGCTCGGGCACGTTTGGCGAGCAGGAGAGTATGGTCATCGAACGGGCTGGAGTGGTCGAACGGCCCGAGCGCAAGTCCGACCACGACGTCGCAGGGTGCAAGAATGGCCGAGAATTCAACCGTCTCCCGAGTGCTGCCTCTCACATGTTGCCAGTTGTAAAACCGCCTGGCGGCGCTTCGTTGCATGTGAATCGCACAGATTTGATCCCTGTCCCGGCTGACGACGAGCACGTGGCGCGCGTCCATCAGTGACTGGATCACGCGATCGAGGACACTGTGGTCGATGGAAGCGAACATGTTTGCCAGATTCCAGTGCGCCTCCAGTTGAATGTGGTCCAGAGCGCAATCACACCGCGAACAGTCGCAGTCCTCTCGGGAACCGGCGTCCGGTACCGCAGCATCGCCGACCGGCTCGTTGTTGGAATCGTTCATGTATCTCTTACCCAATTTGACCTGCTCCCCGGATTTTGGACCGTCTGGGCTGAGGAAATTCTCGGTTAGGTTTTCTAAGACCAACCGGGGAGCGGGTCGTGAAGCGATCGAAGTTCAGCGAGCAGCAGATAGCGTTCATTCTGCGCCAGGCGGAGGAAGGCACGAGCGTCGAGGAGGTGTGCCGCAAGGCCGGAGTTTCCCAGCAGACCTACTACCGCTGGCGCAAGAAGTATGGCGGCTTGATGCCGTCGGAGATGAGACGTCTGAAACAGCTGGAGGAGGAGAACCAGCGCCTGAAGCGGCTGGTTGCCGATCTGAGCCTGGACAAGGAGATGCTGCAGGAGGTTGTCCGAAAAAAGCTCTGAGGCCTGCGCGGCGGCGGGAGCTGGTCGACGATCTGCGGCGGACCTGGCAGGTGAGCGCGCGGCGTGCCTGCGCGGTGCTGAAGGCGGGCCGCTCCAGCTACCACTACCGCTCCCGGCGTGCGTCGCAGGCCGCCTTGAGGAAGCGCATCCGGGAGATCGCCGAGACCCGCGTGCGCTACGGCTACCGTCGCATCCATGTGCTGCTGCGGCGCGAGGGCTGGCGGGTCAACGCCAAGCGGGTCTATCGGCTGTACTGCGAGGAGGGCCTTCAGCTGCGCAACAAGACGCCGAAACGGAGGGTCTCGGCGAAGCTTCGCGAAGACCGCTGCCCCGCTGCGGCGCCGAACGAGGTGTGGGCGATGGACTTCATGTCTGACCAGCTGTTCGACGGCCGGCGCATCCGCATCCTGACCATCGTCGATGCCTTCAGCCGGCCGTCGCCGGCGATCGACATCCGCCAGAGCTACCGTGGATCGGACGTGGTCGAGACGCTGGAGAGGGTCACCAGGGTCCATGGCGTGCCCAGGACCATCCGGGTGGACAACGGGCCCGAGTTCATCAGTAAGGAGCTTGACCTCTGGGCCTGGATGAACGGGGTGACGCTGGACTTCTCCCGGCCGGGGAAGCCCACGGACAATGCCTTCATCGAATCGTTCAATGGGTCATTCCGGGCGGAGTGCCTGGATGCTTCTTGGTTCCTGAGCCTGGAAGTTGCACGATCCAGGTGTGAGGCGTGGCGAATGGATTACAATGAGGTCCGTCCGCACAGCTCGATCGGCCAGAAAACCCCGGTCGAGCTGGCCAATGTCTCAGGGCCGGCATGCCGGCCCTGAGGCAAGTGAGCCGGGGTTCTCTCGCATGCGGCGGTCCAACATCAGGGGCAAGTCCAAACCCGCAATGCACTAACATTCGAACCGGACCAGTCGACGGGGGCTGCTCAGCATCGCGCAGCCGTGACACCGGGGGCAGCGGCTTTGGTCTTGCGATCGCGCGCAGCATCGTCCGTGGCCACGGCGGCGACATTGCCCTCGGGAACTGCGCCGAAGGCGGATTGCGCGCGACGGTCACGCTACCCGGCAACGGGCGACCGTGAACTGCCGGGGCAGCACCGGCGCCGTCTATCGGGCATCGGGTTGGGTCCGTTTGGGAACCATGCAGGCACGCGGCCGCTACGACGCGGATAGGCGATTCGAAGAGCCTCAGAGCCTGAATCATAAGTGATTGTTTTGGGTACAGTTATGTTTTTCAGACACTTGTACCACGTGCCAGGCGGCGCATCAGGAACCGGCAGGTCGCCAGTTGTACCCAAGCCAGAGAACTTGCCAGCGTCCGCTCGAAGTCCTTGGCCAATCGCCGGTAGCGCGACATCCAAGCGAATGTCCGCTCCACAACCCAGCGCCGGTACAGCACGGTGAAGCCCTTGCTGTCCTTCGGCTTTTCCACAATCTCCAGCAGCTCTGCGATCCCCAGCTCCTGAAGCCTCGCGGCCAGTTTCGGACCCTGATAGCCGCCATCCGCCCAGAGCCTGGTGACCGCTGGCGCCTTCTCCCGCAACCCGAGGATCACTGCCGGCGCCCCGTCCCGGTCCTGTACCGAAGCCTCATGCACCCGGATCACGATCGGCGTGCCTTCCACATCCACCGCGAGGTGGCGCTTGCGGCCCTTGATGTTCTTGCCCGCATCGTACCCCGCCGGGCCACCGCACTCGGTCGTCTTCACCGACTGGCTGTCGATCGCCGCCGCCGTCGGCTCCGCAGCACGCCCCGCCTGAGCCCGTGCACGAGCACGCAACGCATCCAGCATCCGCTCCAGGGTCCCGTCGTTGCGCCACGCGTAGAAGTAGTTCTGTACCGTCGTAAACGGCGGAAAACAGCCGGGAATGGCGCGCCACTGACACCCCGTCCCCAGCATGAACTGAACCGCGTTGAACACCTCCCGAAGGTCGGTGCAGCGCCGGCGGCCCAGCCGCGACGGTGGCGGCAGCAGCGGCTCGATCAACCCCCACTCAGCGTCGGTTACATCCGTTTCGAACCGCTCCAGAAGTCGCTTATACTGCGCCCGAGTGGTCTCGCTCCAAGCCATGTGAACCTCCCTGGGTGGTGTGGTAACTGACTGGGAGATACCACAGCTGGGGAGACCACTCACATTTCAGGTCAAACTCTTAGACACGTTGTTCATGTCGCTGGCCAACTCAAGCAGGCTCAGCTTGCGCCGTGCTACCTTGTCCTTGGTGGTCATGTCGTTCTCCCGATGGGTCGGATGTTGAGCAAAACAATCCATAACCCTACCAGGAGCGGCGTGGCCACCGCCGGCGCGCAAGACTCTTGACGGTCGCGCGCCGGCAAAGGCCAAACTGTCAGGTGATTACCGTCTCAGAACAAGCGAAGCACGCCCCATGAAGGATATCTGCATCCAATCGCGGTCGCAGGGAGGTAGGGCCGGAAGAGTCCTTGACCTGGTCAACCCGAATAGAGAAGCCGTTCGACAGATGGGAGGGCCTTCACCGGTCCTCGATTGACGACTTGGCCCGGCCGGTTTCGGCTGCGGAGGCTGAGCGTGCATCAGGCTCGAAAAAGGCGTCGTGCCATACCCGGGTCACGATCTTTGCGGCGTCGTCGACGGAGACCGGGTTCTCGTTCAGCTGCTCCTCCTGCGCAAACCAGACGTAAGCGCATTGCTCGACCATCGCGGCCATGGCTTCCGCAACGAGACGGGCGGGAACGCCGTCTACCTCGTCTATACCGCACTTGGACTTGAGAGCGCCCACGAACCGGTCGACATGGCGGTTCCGCATCGCCCACCAGACGCTGCGGAACCGCTCGTCGACCGTGGAGGCCTCGATAAGCGCGCGCATCACGTCGCGGTTTTCGCTGTAGAGCGAGAGATAGCCGAGGTTAGCTTCGAGCAAGGCCCCCTTGGGGTCGGTCGCAAACTGCTTGTTCGGTGCTCGACTCGCTTCGAACAATGCCTCGTGAATGCCGTCGACCAAGGCCCTGAACAGATCCTCCTTGTTGCGGAAATACCGATAGAGAGCGCCGAGCGATACCCCTGCCTCTTCGGCGACGTCGACCATCTTGAGGTCGACATAGCCGTTGCGAGCCAGCACTCTGCGGCCACTCGCCAGGAGACGGCTGCGCGTGCGCCGGCCCTTGGGTGTGGTCGGGACTTGGGTCATCTGCGCCGCCATTCCACCGACCTCCACCCTTCAAAGGCACCGCAACTCTTTGGGTGGCGCCGGCTCACGCTCCTCACCGACCATCCTTCGGTTGATGTCTTGGCTGCTCCCGTGCAGACCCGTGGAGGCCCCCGGTCTCGATCATGCCAGGAAGGTACCAAGAGAAAGAGTGATGGTCATTAAAAATGATCATCAATAAAAAAAACGATATCATCATCTTGAATTCGAATCGAAGCGGGTCTACGCTGGGTGAGAGTGGGGATGACAGTGGAAACACGGTGATTCCGGGCCGGCGACGGGAGCGGCAGATGAGGGAGATTCGTCTCGCAGATCCCGAAGGTTCGCGAGGCGCTCGAGCAGCGCTCCCGAATACTGCCGCTGCCAACCGCGCTCAACGAGAACGCCGGTATCGCGCGAAGGGTTGGTGGCCAGGCGAACGCTTGTGCGACCGCTACACTGTCCTCGCCCAGCGCCACCAAGACCGCCTCGCCGTCGCCGATGCAACCGGTCGGCGGCTCAGCCACGGCACGTTGTGGCGGGAGAGCGGACGCCTCGCCGAAAATCTGAAAGAGGGCGGAATCGGTCGCGGTGATATCGTGATCCTTCTTCTGCCGAACATCGTTGTCGGGCAGGTCGCGTTCGTCGCGTTGCTGCGGCTCGGAGCTATACCCGCGAGTCTGCCGACCCGCACCGATCCCGACACGGTTGCCTACGTTGCCGGGCTGACGGGCGCGCGGGCACTGATCTCGGTGGAGCGCCACGGCAGCGCGCGGCTGGGAGATATCGCCCGGGAAGCCGCCTCGACCTGCGGGCACGAGCTGGGCGTCTGCCTCGTCGACGAGTCCGTCGGGACGTGGCGGACGGCACCGGCAAATCGAGGGACGCCCTCGCCGGCGAGCGCTGCCAACCTCGCGCACATCATGTTCACGTCGAGCACGACCGGCCGGCCCAAGGCCGTCATGCACAGCGAAGACACCCTCGCCGCCCTGAATATCGGGTTCACGGAGCGATTCTCGCTTGGCCTGGATGCGCCGATCTTTCTCGCCTCTCCCCTCGGGCACAGCATTGGGGCCATCCACGGCACCCGATTGTCGCTCCATACGGGCGCGCCGCTCGTCCTTCAGGACGTCTGGGATCCCGAACGTGCGCTCGAAACGATCGAGGAGTTCGGCTGTGCGTTCACCGCCGCGGCGACGCCGTTTCTGAAGGATCTGGTGGACACGCGCTGGCCGCGTTCGACGCCGAAGCTGGCGCCGCTCCGTTCGTTTCTATGCGGCGGCGCGCAGGTGCCGCCGTCGCTGATGGAGGCCGCGCAGGCGCAGTTTCCGAACACGTTCGTGACGGTCCTTTGGGGTATGACCGAGGGTGGGCTCGTCACCTGCGTCCGTGAAAGCCCCCGCGAGAAGCTGATGAGCACCACCGGCATCGGCCTGCCGGGGCTCGAACTGCGTTGCCTCGACGCGGCGGGCGACACCCTGCCCGCGGGTGAGGAGGGCGAGCTGGCCATGCGGGGGCCGGGCGTCTTCATCGGCTATTTCGGGCAGCAAGACCTCTGCGACTCCATGATCACCGATGACGGGTTCTTTCGCACCGGCGATCTCGCGCGGATCGACGTGGACGGGTACGTGCGCATCACCGGCAGACTGAAGGACTTGATCATTCGCGGTGGCGTCAACATCTCACCCGCGCCGATCGAGAATGCGCTCGCCGACCATCAGGACGTCAACGCCGTGGCCGTCATCGGTTACCCCGACGAGCGTTTGGGCGAACGCATCTGCGCGGTGGTGGTGGCGAACGGCGAAGCCCCGAGCCTCGACGACCTGATTGCCCACGCGCGCGCAAGGCGCTTGCCGAAGCATCACTGCCCCGAGGTCCTATACGTCGTCGATGCAATGCCGATGACGCCGGCGGGAAAGATCCGCAAGGCCGACCTCCGCGCCATGGTGACCGGCGATAGCGCCGCATCCGGTGAGGGGGCATGAGGGCCCGACTCGCCGACATCGACGTCGGCTACACGCACATGGGAGAGGGGCCGCCGGCGGTCATGCTCCACGGCTTGGCGGAGGACCGGAGCAGCTGGGCGGACGTGCAGCGCCGACTGAGCGATTTCACGACCTACGCCTACGACCTGCGCGGGCACGGCGAATCCGAACTGGGTGAGGCCGAGGGCACGCTGGAGCAGCTGGGCGGTGACCTCATTGCCTTCCTCGAGGCGCAGACGGGCCCCGCCGACTGCATCGGCTACTCGCTGGGCGGTGCCGTGGTGCTCTGGGTCGCGGCCAGGCGGCCCGATCTGGTGACCCGAGCCACGGTCGCCGGCACCTCGACCGTTGTCGGCCGCCGCGCCGCCGGTTTCTTCCGTGACCGTATTGAGACGATTCGGAGCGACTTCTCCGGCTTTGCCACCGCGCTCAAGGAGGACACGCGCCAGCAGCTGGTCGTCGCTGACGACCGGCTCGAAGAAGTCGCGGCCAGACGCCTCAAGGCCATCGGCACCGGAGATGGCTACGTCAATGCAGCGCGCGCGATGGCGAGACTCCACGAAGACCCGCTCACTCAACTGCTGCCGGACATCGCCTGCCCGGTCCATGTGATCGGCGGCGAGGCGGACGTGTTCTGCCCGCGCAAGGCGGCAGACATCATGATCGCCGCCCTGCGCCACGGAACCTATCACGAGGTGGCGCAGGCCGGTCACCTGATGAGCGTCGATCAGCCCGACGCCTATGCAGAGGCCATTCGCAACGCACTGGAAAGCAGCGCCTGATGGTGAAGAGTTTCGGTATCTCGAGAGGCGTCAGCCCGCGAGAGACGTTCGGCCAGGTCGCCGAGATCGCGAAGAAGGCCGAGGAGCTCGGCTTCGACGTGCTGTGGTTCATCGATCATCAACTCGGGATGAAGGACGTCTACGCGGCGATGAACGTCTCGGCGATGGCGACCGGGTCGATCGAGATCGGTTGTGCCGTCACCAACCTGCGGACGCGTCACCCGACCGTCACCGCCAACGCCACGACCGCGCTCGACGAGCTTTCCGACGGACGAGCCTTGCTGGGCCTCGGCGCGGGCTGGGTCGCCGTCCATTCCATCGGTGAAAAGCCGAACAGGATCGCCGAGCTTCGCGAGGGCATAGAGCTGTTTCGCAGGCTGTTCTCGGGCGAGAAGGTCGAAATCGCCAGCGCCAAGGGGCGGCTCGCCACAGCCCGCCGGCAGATCCCGATCTATCTCGCCGTCTCGCAGCCGCGCATGCTCGAGCTTGCGGGCGAGGTTTGCGACGGCGCCGTCCTGATGGGAGCGGCCGACCCCGACTTCTGCAACTGGCAGCTCGAATACATCTACCGGGGTCTTCGAAATGCCGGGCGCAAGCGCGAGGACATCCTCATCGATCTCATCGTCACCATGAGTATCGACGAGGATGCCGAACAGGCGCTCGGCGACGTCCGTGCCTGGGCGACCAGCCAGGCCGCCACCTTCGCCGTCTGGAAGGCGATGCCGCCAGGATGGGAACGCTTTCGACCCGAATTCGAGGCCGCCCAGGATGCCTACCATTACGAGGAACACCTTTCGCTGCGTGCCGGGCACAAACAGATCGTGAGCGAGGAGTTCGTGCGCTCGGTGACGATTTCCGGTGATCGGGACCATTGCCTCTCCCGGCTGTCCGAACTCTCGACGGTGGACATCGACCGCATCAGCTTCGCCCTGCTCTCCAGAGGCCGCCTGCGCCGGCTGGAGGAACTCGGCAAGCACGTGATTCCCCGGCTCAAGACGGACTAAGCGGAGGCAAACGAGGTGCCCGTGCCAAACGAACAGGACGGAGAACGCCGGGTGGCGCTCGTCACCGCGGCGGCCGGCGCCGGCATCGGCGCCGCGATTGCGCGTCAACTCGCAACCGAAGACTACGACGTGGTGATCACGGACGCCCACGAGCGGCGTTGCGGCGCGTTCGCCCAGCAACTCGCCGACGAACACGGCAGGGAGTTCCTGTCGATGCCGCTCGACGTGACCGATTTCGACGCTGTGGGTGTCGTCATACAGGCCGTCGTCGCGCAGCGCGGGCGGATTGACGCCCTCGTCAACAACGCAGGCTGGAGCAAGATCGAGCCAGTCGCCGAGATGTCGCCCGAGACCTGGCGACGCTGCCTGGATGTCGACTTGAACGGCACCTTTTACGCCATGCGTCACGTGCTTCCGCACATGATCACGCGAGGCTCAGGCGCCATCGTCAACATCTCGTCGATTGCGGCTTGGGAAACGACGACCGAGCACGGCGCCGCCTATTCCGCGGCCAAGGCGGGGATTCTGGCGCTCACACGGGTCGCCGCAGCCGAGAACGGCCGCTACGGCATCCGCGTCAATGCCGTGGCGCCGGGGCTGATCTACAACGACTTTCTGCGCCGCATCTACCCCGACGAGTTCTTCGACGGCTACGCGGAATCGCGGTCTCTGGTCGGCCGCGTCGGACAACCCCAGGACATAGCGGACCTCGTCTCGTTCCTCATCAGCGACCGCGCCGGATACATCACCGGGGAGGTGTACGGCATCAGCGGAGGCGTATCTCCGATTGCCTGATCGCAGCAGCCAGAGCCCGATCTACTGGCCGATCGCGTCGCTGATCGAGGCCTATCGGCGCGGCCTGCTGTCGCCCGTCGAGGTGGCGGATGAGGTGCTCACGCGGATCGATCGACTGAATCCGTCGCTTCATGCCTATCTCGTCCGCTTCGACGAGCTCACGCGCCGGCAGGCGCGTGAGGCCGAAGCCGCCTATCGGGCCGGTCGCGCGCTGCCGCTGAGCGGCGTGCCGATCTCGATAAAGGACACCTTCCCGCTTGCCGGGGCGGTGACGACCTTCGGCTCGGTCGTGCACCGCCAAAACGTTACGCAGCAGGACAGCGGGGTCGTTCGCCGGCTGAGAGCCGCGGGCGCCGTATTCACGGGCAAGACCAACACCGCCGAATTCGGCCAGTCGGCGACCAGCGACAACCGCCTCGGCCCGGAGGCCAGCAACCCCTGGGATACCACGCGCACGCTGGGCGGCTCGAGCGGCGGGGCCGCGGTTTCGGTCGCGGCCGGGCTTGCCAGCCTCGCGCTGGCCGCCGACGGCGGCGGGTCGATCCGCATACCGGCATCGTTCACCGGATTGCTCGGCTTCAAACCCACCTACGGCCTTATTCCCGACGAAGGCGGCCTGCCGGCGATGTCGGACTTCGTTTGCCCGGGCCCGTTGGCACGGCGCGCGGCCGACGCGCGGGCATTCATGGGGGCGCTTCTCGGTCGCGGGATGAGCCGTGCCGGCGCGGAAAAGGGGTTGCGCATTGCCTGGTGCCCGCGCCCCGAAGGACGCCCCGTCGACCCCGGCGTCGCGGCGATCGTCAGCGCCGCCGTCGCGAGCCTCGAGGCCCTCGGCCATGAGGTCGTGGAGACCGCGTTGCACCTCGAAGGATGGAACCAGGCCTTCGGGCCACTCGTCCTCGCCGAGGAACGCCGTGAGCGCGGGGACCTGCTCGACCGCTTCCCGGACGTGCTCAGCGATTATGTGCGCAAGTCACTGGTGGCGGCACGGACGATCACCGACGACGACATTGCGGCCGGCCGTACGGCGCACCGCAACTATCGCGCCCGTGTCGCGACGCTGTTCGAGACCTGGGACGCGATCGCGACGCCTGCAACGGCCGTCACCGCGTTTCCCTTCGACCAGCGGCCGAAGCGGATCGCCGGTCGCGAGGTCGACTGGCTGTGGGGCGCGTTCCCCTTTGCCGTACCGTTCAATGTCTCCGGCAATCCCGCCGTATCGCTGCCATGCGGACTCGCTGACGGACTGCCTGTGGGTCTGCAACTCGTCATGCCGCTGAACGCGGACGAGAGACTTCTCGATCTTGCCGAAGACATGGAAGAAGCGCTCGCGTTCGACCGGAGCCTGATGGGCGATCCGGCGCCGCGGCCGGCGGTGGAGGCGGCTTCGTGAGCGGGCGCGTGGCCACAACCTCACACGACGGTGTTCTCGAGATCACCTTCGAGAACGCTGGGCGCCGGAACGCGCTGTCCCTCTCGCTACTGTCGGCGCTGAGTCGCGCGATTGACGATGCCCGAGCGGGCGACGTCCGGGCGGTGGTCCTCGCCGGCGAAGGTGACGGGTTCAGCGCCGGCGCCGATCTCGCCGACCTGACAGGCACGATCGATGACCGTGCCGTAGACGACGCCATAGCGCGCGCCGCCGCATCGATACGCGATTGCGCGGTACCGGTCGTCGCGGCTGTCGAGGGTCCGTGTATCGGCGGTGCGCTCGAGGTGGCGCTGAGCTGCGATGCGATCATGGCCGCCGAGGGTGCCTATTTCGCGCTGCCCGCGACGCACTTGGGCCTGCTTTACGATCCACGTGCCGTCGTGCGCCTCCGCCGTCGCTTGAATTCTGCCGCTCTGAGGTGGCTGCTTCTTCTTGGCGAGCGGATTGATGCCCGTGACGGGGCGGCGATGGGTCTGGTTGCCCGTGTCGTCCGCGAGGGCACTGCCAGGGCCGAGGCGCGGGCGCTAGTCGAGCGGATATCGGCTCGTTCACCACACGCTGTCGCGGCAACCAAGACGCTGCTCAATGAGCTCGAGCAGGGCTTCGCCCGCCTCGATGAGTGGGAACGCGTGCGCCTCGACATCCTAGCCTCAACCGAGCGACGCGAGCGCGTCGAGCGGGCGAAGGCGCGTCTAGGGCTGGGGTGATCGGTTTGCCTGGAACGCGCTCATGACGAACGGGAGGAATCCGATGAAATGACATCGTCCAAGTCATATCGCCCCGTTACGGGACACGGGGTTTCGAGCACTCGCCGTCGTGGCACGGCTCTCAAGGAACACGTCTGACAAGCGAGTGCCGCGCCAAATCCTGGCTTATCGGGAGGAGAAAATGAGACCTTTCAAGGCGTTTCTAGCAGCGACCGTCACCGCCGCCGTAATCGCGATCGGCGTCACGGTCGGGTCCGGGTCCGTGTCGGCCGAGGCGGAAACCATTCGCATCGGCGACATCAATTCGTACACGCGGCTGCCGGCACATACGATTCCATATCGGCAGGGGGCAATCCTCGCGATCGAGGAGTTCAACAGCGCGGGCGGCGTGCTCGGGCGCGAGCTCGAGTTCATATCGCACGACGACCAAGGGAAACCAGGCGAGGCGGTCAAGGTGGCCGAGCGGTTGTTTGACCGCGACAAGGTGGTCCTGATTTCGGGTTCGCTGTTCAGCCACGTCGGGTTGGCGCTGACCGCCTATGCCAAGCAGACCAAGCAATTGTACATCGCGGCCGAGCCGCTGGCCGACGCGCTGGTCTGGGCTCAGGGCAACCGCTACACCTTCAGGCTGCGCCCGTCGACCTACATGCAGGCGGCGATGCTCGCTGCCGAGGCAGCGAAGAATGAGGACGCCAAGCGTTGGGCAACCATTGCGCCCAACTATGCTTACGGCAAGGACGCTGTGGCGGCGTTCCAACGGGTGTTGACGGAGTTGCGACCGGATGTGGAGTTCGTCGGTTCGCAATGGCCGGCGCTGTTCAAGATCGACGCTGGGGCCGAGGTCGAGGCGCTCAAGCGCCTGGAGCCAGACGCGATCTACAACGTCACCTTTGGCAGCGATCTCGCCAAGTTCGCGCGTGAGGGCAGGTTGCGCGGCCTCTTCGAGGGGCGGCTGATGGTCGGATTGCTGACCGGCGAGCCCGAGTACATCGACCCCCTGAAGGACGAGGCACCGGAGGGCTGGCTGGTGACCGGCTACCCCTGGTACGACATCGAGACCCCGGAGCACGATGCGTTCCTGGCCGCCTATCAGCGGCGATGGGACGACTATCCGCGGATCGGCTCGATCGTCGGCTACAACACGATGCTGGCCATCAAGGCGATGCTCGAACGGGCCGACTCGACCGAGACGGAAGCCATGGTCGACGCCATGAAAGGGCTTAGTTTGGGAATTGTGTAGCAAAATCCGCAGCGGCACGGATCACCCGCGCCTGAACAGCTTCCAGCGCTGGCGAAGTTCCTCCCGCGACGGCTCGCGGTTCTCGCTTTTCGAAACCGGCTTGGCCGGATGCTCCATGACTTGCCGCATGACGGATTCAACATCATCGAGGGAAACGGGGTCGCGTTCGATCTCCGCGAACACGGCGCGGTCGAATTTCGGTTCCGGCACTTCATCCTCCTGATAGGGGGCAAGGCTCGCGGCGATAACTTCCATCGTCGATTCGACCTTCCCGGCGATCCACTCTTTCAGCGGCTGCGAGTCTGGTAGCGCAAAATGCGCAATCCGCGAGGGAGTCAATTTGCGCCCATAGTTGAAGCGCCACCGCTCCGCGTGAAGCGTGGCGGCTGCCAGTGTCAGCATCGCCATGTCCAGCGCCGGCCCCTTCGGCAACAGGATCAGGCAATCGTCGTTTACAGCGCACGGCTCCAACTGGACGAACGCCTCGCCAATGCTTCCGGTTTGGGCGACGGTCACGAACCCCGGATGCAGGGCATAGGGAAAATCGAGCCATCCATAGGTGCCGTTGTACTCTTCGGTTGGCGAGATAATCAGCGTGCGACCGGGGCCAATCCCCTCCCGCGAGTGCAATTCCTTCATGCCGTAGTAGATATCGAATTCGCCGCCGACAGTGCCATCGGCGGCAGGGAGCCGGGCGGCATTGCGCAACCGGGCTTCCGGCAGGGTCTCCCGGTAATGGTGAAGGTCAAGCTCTCCGGCGGCTATGGCCGCCCGTTGGGCGACGATCTCGGCTGCATAGCGCGTGTAGAATGACGCCATGCGTCGCAACTGGACGTCCACCGCCTCGCGCAATTCGCCATCGTCGGGAACGGCGGATGCGATGTAGGCGCCAGCGGACCATTCCGCGTCATCCGACACACTGGCCGCGGCGGAAAACCCCGGTGTATTGACCTTGTTCTCCATCGCGTCGATTGCATCCGGGATCTGATTGGGCTCGTTTTCCCGCCGCACGCGGACGCTCTTTCGCAAGGCGAGCCCGTCATGCTGGAGACGCGCGAAGGCTGTCCGACGTTCCGGGCGATGCGCCCGGCCCTTTTCCAGCAAGAGAACGGATGTTGTGACGGAAGCGAACGGCTGAAACAGTTCGTCCGGCAATTGGCAGACGGCCAAGAGCGAATGCGATTCGAGTATCCGCTTGCGCCATTTTCCCTTGTCGCCGCCGCGCGATAGAAGGCTCGCTGGCACAATCACCGCCAGCTTGCCGCCAACGTCCAGCCCTTCTAGGCCGCGCTCAACGAATTCCTCGACCGGGGTATCCGTTTTCTTGTGCGGAAACGGGGGATTCATCAACGCCACCGTCGCGACGCCAGCGGGGAAGTCGGGGAGGGTCAGGGAGTCGGCTTGGCGAATTCGGGTAGAGCCGTCGCCGCGAAGGATCATGTTCGCGGCACAAAGCGCCGCCGTATTCGGCTCGCTCTCAAAGCCGATGATCCGCTCTTGAACGATACTCACCATGTCCGCCCGCGACAGGTGTTCCACCTTCACGAGTCGGTCCATGTAGGCGACGAAGAATCCGCCGGTGCCGCACGCTATATCGAGCACGATATCGCGGCTGTCGGCGCCGCAAAGGTCCACCATCATCCGGGCTATGTGCCGGGGAGTGAAGTACTGGCCAATGGTGTTCCCGCCCGTGTAGCGGAAAAATGTCTCGTAGAGCTGGCCGAGATAATCATGCTCGGCTGTCAGGACGGTGACGTTCAACCGTTCCAGGATCGTCGCGATTCGCGGCGCTCGATCCCGTAGCTTCCGGTTCGCCTTGTCCACCCGGATACTTGCCGCCAGGTCCGCCTTTCCGGTCCGCATGAAGGCGCTGCGGCAGCCGTCATTCACGTCTTGCAGGATGTAGCGGGGATCGCGGCGGATTTCGCCCTTGGTCTCCCAAAGCGCCAGCATGACGGCTGCGACGTGAGAAGGACGGAATTCGTCTTTGATGTCCGCCTCACGGAGTAGCCGGTTGATATCGTCGGCCTTCTCCGCCAGCACTTCCACCGGCGGAACGCTGGGCCGGATTTCGGCGGACGCGCCGCGCGCGAGCAACCGGCGGCAGTCATCCGCACTCGGAATCCAGTTGATCGGATGGCCGTCATAGGTAACGGGAAGCCAGCCGCCCTCATCCCACTTGGACACGCGCAACCGGAATTCGACATCATCGGTTCCGGCAAGACCGATCGCCAGCGGCAGGAAGTCGGCAGCAATCAGTGCCGCCCCGTATCCCTGCGCTTCGTCGATAGCGATGTCGATATCCGACGCATCGGCCTTGGCCTCGATCACGACCAGCGGGTTGCCGCTCTCCATGTCCATGAGCAGCGCTTCGGGAATACCGTAGCTGTCACCCGACTTGCTTGCGTGCGCCAGCGCCTCCGCAAGCGCTTCATCGTCCCGGTATTCGGTCTGTAGGTAGAGATCGCCGCGCGGCGGCTTGCGTTCGTCCCAGCCTTGCGAAGTCAGAAGATCGTCAAGCAGCCGCTCCGCTCGGCGTTCGGATCGTCGTGCAAGCGCTGCGGCCGCCATGAGGCTGGCCGATCAGGCGATCAGGTCGCAATACCGGATGCGCTTGCCGCCCGAGGCGCGGACCAAGGCGTTCATCCGATCAATGGTGTCGATCTGAACTTCGCCCGTGTTGAGGCGCATGGTCGCCTCGTTGACGTAACGAGGCAGGTGCTTTTCGGAGACGTGGTGCCAAGTGCCGTGAATGCTGCGCCGCAGGACCGCCCAAACCGCCTCGATACCGTTGGTGTGGACGCGGCCGCGAACGTACTCACCGGCACTGTGGTTCACCGCTTCATGGTCGAAGGGCAGCCGGTTGTAGATGCGGGATTCGTCCGTGTAGATCGTCGCGCCGGGCTTCACCGTCTCGCGGGCGAAGTCGCAGGCCGTCTCGCCGTCAGCACTGGCGACAGGCTTGGCAACGGTGTTGCCGCCGCGCTCGCGCGCTCCCATCACCGCCGTCTTGCCGACAGGACCGCGACCGGCCTTCTGCTTCTTGTTTGCGTGCTTGTTGGCTTCCTTCCCGCCGATATACACCTCGTCCATCTCGACGACGCTATCCAGCTTGAACTCGCCATCGGCACAGGCTTCCCTGATCCGGTGGAGCATGTACCAAGCCGTGCGGTACTGGACGCCGATCTCTTTCGAGAGCTGCATCGCGCTCACGCCCTTGCGGGCCGTCATGACGCTGTAGATGGCCACGATCCAGTTTTGCAGCGGCGTCTTGGTCGCGTGCATGATCGTCCCGGTGGTGACGGTGAAGTACTTCCGGCAATGGCCGCACCAGCGATGGTGAGGCTTCGACGGCTTGGGCGGGCTGATCTTGTCCACCGCGCCGCAATGAGCGCAGGACGGCTCACCATTCCAGCGCACCCGCTCCAGCCACGTGAAGCAAGAGTCCTGATTGGGGAACATCCGCAGTAGCTGCGTGATGCTGATCGTCTCCGCTGAACGCTTGCCCTTGGCCATCATCGCCTCCCCTTCTGCGGATTGTTATAGCGTAGGCGGGGCGCGGGGTCAAGCAGTTTTGCGGATTTTGCTACACAATTCCCCTTAGTTTCGATGCACCGACCGGGCCCATCACCTTCCGGGCGATCGATCATCAAGCGACGATGGGGGCCTATGTCGGCTGGACCACGTTGCGCGACGGACAGGGCATCATGGTCGACTGGAAATACCTCGACGGCGCGGACTACCTGCCGTCCGATGAAGAGGTCCGGAAGCTGCGCAGTGGAGGCTGAACCGGCGTCGCGTCAGGGGCCGCCCAATCGGCCCCTGACGCAGGCATCAGGATGTAGGGCAGTCTGAGTTAAAGAGCCGGAGCGTGGCAGATTTCATTGTCAGCCTGTTGACCGGGCTGTCCAGCGCCGCAGCCATGTTCCTGGTCGCGTCGGGGCTGTCGATCATCTTCGGGGTGACCCGGATCGTGAACTTCGCCCACGGTTCGTTCTACATGCTGGGCGCCTACATCGGATACACGCTGGTCCAGGCAATCGGCTCCACGGGGATCGGCTTCTGGGCCGCCGTCCTGATTGCCGCCGTCGCTGTCGGTCTGATCGGCGTGGTCATGGAGATCCTGCTGCTTCGCCGGATCTACAAGGCGCCTGAGCTCTTTCAGCTGATCGCGACCTTCGGGGTCATCCTGGTCATCCAGGACGTGACGCTCTGGGTCTGGGGACCGGAGGACCTCGTCGGCCCGCAGGCTCCTGGACTCAAGGGTGCGGTCTTTATCCTCGGCAAGCCGCTTCCGGAATACGATCTGGCCCTGATCGCGATATCGCCTCTGGTGCTGGTCGGCCTGTGGGCGCTGTTCAAACTGACACGCTGGGGCACGCTGGTCCGGGCCGCGACTCAGGACCGGCAGATGGTGGCGGCGCTGGGCGTCAACCAGCGCTGGCTGTTTACCGGTGTCCTGTTCTTAGGCTCCGCTCTCGCCGGACTGGGTGGCGCCGTTCAGATCCCCAAGGGCGGCGCCGACCTGCTGATGGATTTCAATATCCTCGCCGCCGCGTTCGTCGTGGTCGTCGTGGGCGGCATGGGCAGCATATTCGGTGCCTTCTGGGCCGCGGTGCTGTTCGGCATCCTCCAGACCTTCGGCATCCAGATACTGCCCAACTCGACGCTGGTTCTGATGTTCCTGGTCATGGCGGTGGTCCTGATCTTCCGGCCGTGGGGGCTGCTCGGCATCCCGGAGTCAGTGCTTCAAATCCCTTCCGGCCCGCCCGAGCGGCCGCTGCGTCCGGCCTTGCCCCGGGTTCGCGCATTGGCCGGCGCGGCTTGCGCGGTCCTCCTCGCGCTTCCGATCGTTCACCTCGTCTTCCCCGAGGTGGTCGGCACGTTCACGCTGGTCCTGGTGATCGAGATCATGGTCTTCGTGCTGTTCGCCGCCGCGCTCCATTTCATCATGGGCCCGGGCGGGATGGTCAGCTTCGGTCATGCCGCGTATTTCGGTGGCGGCGCCTATGCGGCCGCGCTCCTGGTGAAGTTCGCGGACGCACCGTTCGAGCTCGCGTTCTGGGCAGCGCCGGTCGGCGGGGCGCTGCTGGCGTTCCTGTTCGGCTGGTTCTGCGTCCGTCTGAGCGGCGTCTACTTCGCGATGCTGACTCTGGCCTTCGCGCAGATCGCATGGGCGTTCGTGTTCCAGGACATGCCGGGCAGCGTGCTCAAGACCTTCGGGATCGCGGACGAGTACGGCGCACCGCTCAAGATAACCGGCGGCGACGACGGCCTGAACGACATCTGGCCGTCCCGCTGGGCGAGTGCGCGTGTCTCCTACTACTACATTACCGTCGGGCTCAGCGTAGCCGCGCTCATGATCATGCGGCGCATCCTCTATGCGCCGTTCGGCTACACCTTGCGCGCCGGCCGCGACTCGCCGTTGCGGGCCGCAGCGATCGGGATCGACCTCACGCGCCACCGCTGGCTGGCCTTTGCGATATCCGGCGCGTTCACGGGCCTTGCCGGTTCTCTGTTCCTGTTCTCGAAGGGCAGCATCTTCCCGACCACGCTGGAAATCGCCCGCTCCTTCGACGCCTTGTTGATGGTGCTCTTCGGCGGCGTGCAGTCGCTCTTCGGCCCGATCTTCGGCGCCGCCGCCCTGACCTGGCTCAACGATCTGTTCAGCGTCCTCAGCTATTGGCGGTTCCTGCTTGGCGTGACCATCATCGCCCTGGTGCTGCTGCTTCCCCAGGGCCTCGCCGGCTTCGCTGACACGCGGCTTGGCCGGCGGCTCCGGCTGGCGCGGCCGGAGGAAATGGCGACATGAGCGCGGCACCGCACGAGCGCGTTCCCGTGCTCGAGGTCGAATCGCTGAGCAAGGCGTTCGGCGGGGTGCAAGCAGTGGAGCGGGTCTCGTTCACGCTCTCGTCGAGCGAACTCCTGGCCATGATCGGACCCAATGGCGCCGGCAAGACGACATGCTTCAACATGTTGAACGGCCAGCTCCGGCCAGATGCCGGCGCGGTACGGCTCAACGGTCGCAGCATTCTGGGCCTGAAGCCCCAGTCAATCTGGCGGCTCGGCGTCGGGCGGACGTTCCAGATCACCGCGACCTTCGTGTCGATGACCGTGCGCGAAAACGTGCAGATGGCGTTGATCAACTACCATCGCCGATCGCGGGCATTGTGGCGGCCGGCGAAGAACCACTACATCGAAGAGGCCATGACGCTGCTGGAACGCGTCGGCATGGACCGGCAGTACGACCGAGCCTGCGGGGTGCTGGCCTATGGCGACCTCAAGCGGGTCGAGCTTGCGATCGCGCTGGCGAACGATCCCAAGCTCCTGCTCATGGATGAGCCGACCGCGGGCATGGCGCCCAGGGAACGCATGGAGCTGATGCAGTTGACGGCCGAGATCGTGCACGAACGAAGCATCGCCGTTCTCTTCACCGAACACGACATGGACGTGGTCTTCGCCCACGCCGACCGGATCATGGTGCTGGATCGGGGCGAGCTGATCTCCGAGGGCCCGCCGATGGCGGTGCGGTCTAACAAGAAGGTCCAGGAGATCTACCTGGGCAGCGGCGCCGCGCATGGCGTCGAAATCTCATGATCGAGGCGACAGGCGCCCCGGTCCTGGAGTTGGCCGGTGTCGACACCTTCTACGGTCGGGCGCAGATCCTGTCCGATGTTTCGCTCCAGGTCCGTCGAAGCGAGGTCGTGGCACTGCTCGGACGCAACGGCGCCGGCAAGTCGACGACCATCAAGTCGATCATCGGCCTGGTCCGGCCCGCGAAGGGCGAGATCTCCTTCGAGGGGAAGCCGATACAGGGACTGGAATCGTTCCAGATCAGCCGTCTCGGACTGGGATACGTGCCCGAGGACCGGCGCGTCTTCACCGGCCTGACCCTTGCCGAGAACCTCGAGGTCGGCCGCCAGCCCCGACGCGAGAATGCGCCGGAATGGACGTACGACAAGCTGTTTGCGCTGTTTCCCAACCTCGCGGAGATGAGCAGCCGCCTCGGTGGCTTGATGAGCGGAGGGGAACAGCAGATGCTGACGATCGCGCGCACGCTGATGGGCAACCCGACGACCATACTGCTCGACGAGCCGTCCGAGGGTCTCGCACCCGTCATCGTCGAACAAGTGGCGAAGACCATCCTCGATCTGAAGGCGCAGGGCCTGTCAATCCTGCTCTCCGAACAAAACCTCCACTTGTCGACCCTGGTTTCGGATCGCGCCTACATCATCGAAAAGGGCCGCATCCGCTACGAGGGTTCGATGGCGGAACTCGCCGAGAACGAGGAGATCCGCGCCGCTTACCTCATGGTCTGAGCGGCGCGAACCAGCGCCTTGGCGGCGGCATAGAGGAGGACGCGAGCCCATGGAGCTCAAGGACCTGGCCGGGCACGATCTCGGAATCCGCACCATCTCCTACGATGCGCGTGACGCGATACTCTATGCGCTCGCCGTCGGAGCCTCGTGCGATGAGACGGACCTCGTCTACGAGAGGGACCTCAGGGTGTTGCCGACTTACGCCTGTGCCCTGGGTCTTTGGGCGGTCGAAGAGGCAGGCGGCCTCGGTGCCTATGACCGGAACATGTCGCTCCACGCCAACCAGAGCCTGGAACTCCATGCGCCGATGCCGCGCAGCGGCTCGTTCGAGGCTCGCGGGTGCATCGCCGAGGTATGGGACAAAGGCAAGGCAGCGATCGTCGCCATCGTCATGGAGTGCGAGATCTTTACGGCGCGCTACGGCATCTTCCTGCCGGGGCGCGGCGGCTGGGGGGGCGAGCGGGGCCCGTCGGCTTCGTCTCAGGAATGGCATCCGTCCTGGCAAGGCTGCCACGAGACCGATCGCAACCGGGCTGCGCTTTACCGGCTGACCGGCGACCGGCATCCGATCCACATCGACGTCGAGGTCGCGCGCGCCAACGGCTTCGAGCGGCCGATCCTGCACGGCCTTTGCACGCTCGGGATCGCGGCGCGAATGCTCGCCGAGCCGGCGGGAGCACATCCGAGCGAACTCAGGCGCCTCGAGGCGCGCCTCGCGGCGCCGGTGATGCCGGGGGATGCAATCAATGTCACCGCGACTGGTGATGGCCCCGAACTGTTCTTCCAGGCGAAGGTCGGCGAGACCACGGTTCTCACAAGTGGGTGCGCGGCGTTCGGCTGATATTGAAGGATGGGTGGCAACCGGTCTTGGTACGAGTCTAGTTTCGGGCCGGCCGGAGACAGACACCCTCGACACTCGCAATGGGCGGGAGGACTACGCAACATCAGGAGTCGCTGCGTTCCCACGGCCGCGGCCGGATACGGCGCCCGAACGGGCAGCGCGGGGACAAGGATGCGTGGTGCGGCGCGGGTGCCGGAGAGAACTCCATTCGAACGTCCCGAGGGAGCCGGTGCGTTTTCTGAAGTGTGGCGCGGTAACGTACGGTCTGCTCGATGTGACTTCGGAGTTCCGGCTAGTTGTGGTGTGCAGGATGTAGGGCTGGCAGGGGATCAGGCCGAAGAGGTGCTTGGATACAAAGGGTTATAGAAACCTCTGGCTCCCACCCCATCGGCGCATCCAAGCGACGAAGCCTGCCACGAAGTGCCGAGAGTGAGACTTCCGGCTCCCACCCCAGCAACCGGCACCAGCTAGCTGTCCGACGATTTCTAAGTCGATACCTACACACGACGCCGGTATGTGATGAGTTCAATGTATTCCCATCGCTCGCCGATCAACAGCGCACCTTGCATCGCGTACGCGATCCAAGGGAACATCGGCGCTGACCCCGTTGGCGCGTCCCGATCATGGCAGGCGGGAGCGCCGACCGGAAGGTAGACGGGGAGACATACCGGATGGGGCAATTCGGCGTTGGGCAGTCCGTCCGGCGCAAGGAGGACAATCTCCTCCTCACCGGGCGCGCGCGGTTCCAGGACGATGTCAACCTGGACGGCCAAGTCCATGCAGCCATCCTTAGATCGCCGCACGCTCATGCCAAAATCCGGGCACTCGACACGTCCAAGGCGGAGGCCGCGCCGGGCGTCCTCGCGGTCTATACCGGAGCCGATGTTGCGGCCGCCGGCCTGACACCGCTCCCCTGCGTCGCCTTGCCGCGCACAGGCGCGCTCACGCGGCGCGATGGCAGGGACGCTTTCTGCCCGCCGCACCCGATCATCTCTGCGACGCGGGCAAGACACGTCGGAGACCCGGTGGCTATGGTGGTCGCCGAGACCCGGTCCGAGGCGCTCGCCGCCACGGAGCGGATTGATGTCGCCTATACGCCGCTCCCTTCAGTCACGGAGACGGCGGAGGCCGCAGATCCCGATGCGCCCCGGCTTTGGGACGAAGCGCCCGGCAACATCTGCTTCCACTGGGGGAAAGGCGACCGGGCGGCGACAGAGGCAGCGTTCGCCGCCGCCGAGCGGATTGTTTCGCTTGACCTCGTCAACAATCGTGCGGTGGCCTGCACGATCGAGCCGCGGGGCGCGACCGGCGTCTACGACGCCGCCGAGAAGCGCTACACCCTCTACGTCAACTGTCAGCACATTTATCACGTGCGCAGCATGATCGCCGCGAGCCTCGGCATCGACGAGGCGGCGCTGCGGGTGATTTCGCCGGAGATGGGCGGCGGCTTCGGCATGAAGTACTACACTTATCCGGAGCACCCGCTGGTGCTGTGGGCGGCCAGGGATCTCGGCCGGCCCGTCAAATGGTATAGCGGGCGGACGGAGGCCTTTCTGAGCGACACTCAGGGGCGCGATCACGTCAGCCATGCCGAGCTCGCGCTCGACGCGGCCGGGCGATTTCTGGGCCTGCGGGTGCGCACGATCGCGAATCTCGGCGCCTACTGCTCGGACCACGGGCCTCTCAGTCCTTCGATCCTCTACACCGAGATGCTGGGCGGGCCGTACACGACGCCGGCGATCTTCGCCGAGGTTCAGGGGGTCTTCACCAATACGGTCTGGACCGACGCCTATCGCGGCGCCGGCCGACCCGAGGCCACCTACCTGATCGAGCGCCTGATCGACAAGGCGGCGAGCGAGCTGGGAGTCGCCTCGGACGAACTGCGCCGGCGCAACTTCGTCCCGCCGGAGCGCATGCCCTACGCCGGGCCGCTCGGCGTGACCTACGATTCCGGCGAGTTCGCACGCAACGTCGACGATTGCATGCGGCTTGCCGACTGGGACGGCTACGCTGCGCGCCGCGAGGCGAGCGAGGCCCGCGGCCGCCTCCGCGGCATCGGCATGGCCGCCTATGTCGAAAAGACCGGCACTCATCCGGTCGAGATGGCCGAGATCCGCTTCGACGAGAGCGGTCGGGTGAGCGTCTTCATGGGCACGATGTCGTCGGGCCAGGGCCACTACACGACCTTCGCCCAGCTCGTCGAGGAGAAGCTCGGCATCCCCTGCGACGCAATCGACGTGATCCAGGGGGATACCGACAATCTTCCCGAGGGCGGCGGCACGGGCGGCTCGCGCTCCTCCTATGTCGGCGGCACGGCGATCTATCTCGCAGCCGAGAAGATCAAGGCGAAAGCGGCGGCCCTGGCTGCGCACTTGCTGGAAGTCGCCGAGGCGGACCTGCGCTTCGAGAGCGGCCGCTACACGGTGATCGGCACCGACCGCTCAATCGGCCTGCTCGAGCTCGCGGCAGCCGCCCGCGATCCGATCCGCCTCCCGGCTGGCATGGCGGCGGGCCTCGACGAGCGGGGCCGGGCGGAGGTAACGAGCTTCACCTATCCGAACGGCTGCCACATCTGCGAGGTCGAGATCGATCCGCAGACAGGTGCCATCGAGGTCGACCGCTACCTCTCGGTCAACGACTTCGGGACGGTGATCAACCCCATGGTCATCGCCGGTCAGGTGCATGGCGGCATCGCCCAGGGCCTGAGCCAGGCGCTCCGCGAGCACCATGTCGTCGACCGTGCGACGGGCCAGCCCCTGAGCGCCTCGTTCATGGACTACGGGCTGATCCGCGCCGACGAGCTACCCGCCTTCGTGCTGGAGCGGCACGAGGTGCCCTGCCGGACCAACGTGCTGGGCGTAAAAGGCGGCGGCGAGGCCGGAACCGTCGGCGCACTGCCCTGTTTCGTCAACGCCGTGGTCGACGCCTTGGCACCGCTTGGAATCGAGCACATCGATATGCCGGCGACGCCGGAAAGGATATGGCGCGCCATTCGCGATGCCGGCGGCGGCTAGCGACCGGGCGTCACTTTCCCGTATGTCTAGTAGCACACTATACGCATGCGGGCCCGTTGGTTCGACGAGAACTTGTGCCCGTGCCATAGAAGCGCGACATCCGCCGGCACGTCGAGAAGCAAAGCGAGTGTAGTCAACCGCACCTTATTGGCCCGCCCCCGCAATGCAGCAAGATCGACGAATTACGGCGTCAATTGGCGTCCAATGTGCGCACTGAACGACAGTGCGTTGGCTCGAGTACTCACAATCCAAATGTGGTGTCACGCTCAGCCCGCATCCTCGCTGCTCGGGAATCGCGCCCATAGGTCCATAAGCTCTCGACGTTTGGCGATGAGATCGGATCGCGCATAGGCTAGCTCCACCGACGATCCCACCGCGTGCGCCAGGCTCAACTCCATGACCGCGTGAGGCGCACTGGTGCATTCTGCCGCCCAATCCCGGAATGTAGAACGGAAGCCGTGCACGGTCGCACGCTCAGCGAGTCCTGTTGTCCGCAGCACTTTGGTTAGCGTCATGTCCGACATGCGACGACCCGCATTCACAGGCGACGGAAACACCAGTCGGGAGTCGTCACGGAGCGGACTTGCTTGTTCCAACACCGCCAACGCCTGCTTGGACAGTGGCACGCGATGCTGAACGCCGCCCTTCATCCGCCCAGCCGGAATGCGCCACTCTCGCGCTTCCCGGCCGATCTCATCCCAAGTCGCACCGCGCGCCTCGCCCGAACGCGCCGTCGTCAGAACAATGAAACGAAGACACAGCTTCGCCGCCAGGGACGCGTCGGAGGCGTCCACTCCCTCCAACGCCTCCGAAACTTCGCGATAGGGCAAAGCGCGATGGTGCGCCTGCAGGCGCGGCTTGGGTGGCAGAGCGCCGTTCAGCGCCTCTCCTGCCGCGTTGCCGGAGCAGTAGTCGTGCGCCTCGCACCAACGGAGAACCGTGCGAATGCGCTGCTGGACGCGCCGCGCCGTTTCTGTCCGTACGGCCCATATCGGCTCCAGCACCGCTAGCACATCGCTGCGGCGGATCCGGTCAACCTTCACGTCGCCGATGACGGAGAACGCGTGGGGTACCAGCGATCCCCACCAGTTCACCATGTGTTTGCCGATGCGCCAGCGCGGCAGGTTCGCCTCATACACTTTCTTCGCAGCTTCCCGAAAGATCGGGACATTGGCCCGGTGGCGTTCGGCTAGCGGGTCGCGCCCGGCGGTGACCAGAGTCTTGTTGGCGAGCGCGAACGCGCGAACCTCTGCCAAGACGATCGCCGGATAGCCACCAAGGTCTAGGGCGCGGCGGCGACCTGAATCACGATTCGCTGCAACCACGACCGCGATCCCGAGCCTGTCACCCGCAGATAGAGCCCGTTCCCGTCACCGTGCATGCCCGGTTTCTTGATCGACTTGACCTTTGCAGCGGAGAGTCGCGCCATTCCCAGCCCCACATCAGCCTCACACTAATGTGGGGTAACGAGGGATATCTCGCGGGAACGGTTAAGTCAGAGATTTGGAGGAAAACCTCGGAGATCCAGTGTGTTAGTGGCATGCACGGGTACTGTCTGGAAGGGATATGGCGGAGGGAGTGGGATTCGAACCCACGGTACGGCTTGTCACCGTACAACGGTTTAGCAAACCGCCGCCTTCGACCACTCGGCCATCCCTCCGGCGGTGTCCCGCGCCGGCGCGGCCCTGCTGTTTACAGAGCCGGCCGGAACGCTGTCAACAACGGGGCGCCGTGCCTATTCCGGCGGCTCCTCGCCCGCGAACTTCCAGTAGGTGTCCTTGGTGACGACCTTGCCGTCGTCGTTCAGCTCCCAGATGTCGCAGCCGAGCCAGTTGATCTTGTTGCCGTTGGATTCGGTGCCAGTGACGGTCCATTCGGAGCAACCCCGGTTGCCGCCGACCCAGTGACTGCGAATGTGCCAGTACATGTCGGGGATGGTGCGAAAGCGTTTGTGCGCCATGGCGCGGATCTCGTCTATCCCGCGCGCCCGCCCGCCCTCGGGCGGCACGCCCCGCGAGAGCAGCCAGGACGAGTCCTCGGCGAAGTGCCGGACAATGCCCTCCACGTCGTGCCGGTTATAGGCGTCGCAAACTTCGGTAATCACCGCGAGATTGCGGCGTTCGCTATCGTTCATTCGCTCTCCCTCACTAGGTGGTGGCGCCGGCGGCCGCCGGCCAAACGTCGACTGGAGCGTTCTCCGGGGCAATATCGAGCAGATGGCTGTGGTGGGCCAGGAAGTCGTCGATCGCCTGAGTCAGGCCTGAGCAATCGGCCTCGGTAATGAGCAGCGAGAGCGCCATGTAGCCGCGCCGGGTGGTGAAGAACCCCTTGTCGATCAGGTAGAGATGCAGGAGCTGGCGCAGGCGCTCGTCCCTAGGCTGGATGTCGCGGATGGAGCGCAGCGGCTCGTTCTGGAAGTGTATCGTCATGATCGAGCCGAGGCCGGTGACCTGGAACGGCGCCCCGTGCTTGGCAGCGAGGCCGTTGAGGGCGTTGCGCAAAGCAATGCCCGATTCGCTGAGCGCGACCTGCACCTCTGGCGTAAAGACCTTCTCGAGCCCGGCGGCGCCGGCCCGGAGCGTGAGCACGTTGTTGTTGAAGGTGCCGTGGTGGACGAAGGCGCCGGGCTTCGAAGGATCGTAGCGCGACATGATCTCCGCCGGGCCGCCGAAGGCACCGCATGAGATGCCGCCGCCGATATACTTGCCGAGTGTCGTCATGTCCGGGGTGATGCCGAGCTGCCCCTGGCGCCCGTTGGGTGCAACCCGGGAGGTCATCACCTCGTCGAAGATCAGCAGTACGCCGTGGGCGCTGCAGGCCTCGCGCAGCGCGCGCAGAAAGTCCACATCGCCCGGAATCGCGCCGGACGCGCCCTGCATCGGCTCGACCAGCACGGCGGCGAGGCGTTCCGCATTCTCGCCGATCAGACGGGTCGCCTCTTCCTGGTCGTTGTAGGGCGCGATGAGGAAAGGAAAGGGCAGGTTGATCGGCGCGCTCGTGCGGCCGAAGTAGATGGTGCCGCCGTGATAGGCGCCCTCGAACACCATGACCAGATCCTTGCCGCTGACCGCGCGGGCGGTGACCAGCGCCATGCTGTTGGCCTCGGTGCCGGAGTTGGTGAATCGCACCTGCTCGATGGAGGAGAAGCGGGCGCAGACGAGCGTCGCCAGCCGCTCCTCGTAGGGGCTGGACGAGCCGTAGGTCATCCCGTCATCGAGGGCCGCCATCAGGGCCTCGCGGATCACCGGATGCGAGTGGCCGTAGAGGCCGGCCGAGAAGTCGCCGACGAAGTCGGTGTAAGTGTGGCCGTCGACGTCGGTCAGTGTCGCGCCGGCCGCCGTCGCGATCGAGAGCGGGAAGGGCGTGTAGAACATGCCGGTGCGGGTGTTGCCGCCGGGCATGCTCTGCTTCGCCCGCTCGTACTGTGCTTGGCTGGCGGGATTGGCGCTCACATAGCGCGCCTTGACCTCGTCAACCGCGCTCTCCAGGTCGAGATTGCGGCCGACCGTGTCGGGCCTCGTTGCCATGTCGTGCCTCGCATCGATGGAGCGGCGGACGATAGCCGCCTTGCCGGCGGCGCGGCAAGGCCGGAGCGAACGCCTGCGCGCATCGCGTGCTCCGCGCGCGTTCCGCGCTTAGTGTGCTCCGCGCGCGTTCCGCGCTTAGTGTGCTCCGCGCGCGCTCCGCGCTTAGTGTGCACCGCGCGCGTTCCGCGCGACGCAGGCCGTGACCTTGGTGAGACAGGCGGGCTAATATCCGGCCCGCGTTTCAGAAACGGACGAAGGGGGGACGTCCATGCCAGAGTTGCTTCGGCCCGGCTCGATCGACGAAGCGGCCGATCTGATGGCGCGCCACGGCGCAGCAGCCGCGGTTCTCGCGGGCGGCACCAGCCTGATGCGCGAGACCTATCCGTCAGACGAGGGCTACCTGATCGGGGTCGACCGCCTCGGCCTCGACAAGGTGGTGACGCGGGACGGCGGGTGGTCGGTAGGCGCCGCAGTCTCGCTCAGCGCGCTGCGCGAGGCCGTGCCGATTCCCGCGCTCCAGGCCGCCACCCGCGAGATTGGCGGGCCGGCGGTGCAGAACATGGCGACGGTCGGCGGCAACCTGTTCGCCCGCGCGCCCTTCGGCGACCTCGCCCCGGCGCTGCTCGCCCTCGGCGCGCGTCTGGTCTTCGCGACGGCCGACGGCGAGACCACGCAATCCATCGAGGACTTCTACGGCGGCTGGGCCGACGGCGCGCCGCGCTCTGCTGGCCTGCTGACCCGGATCGAGCTCGACGCGCTGGCCGGCGGCTGCGCCTACATGAAGTGCGCGCGGCGGCGCTACTCGACGCCTTCGGTGGTCACAGTCGCCGCCTGCGTACAGAAGGACGGCGGCACGGTGTCGGACGCCAGGATTGCGCTCAGCGGCGCACACGCGCATCCCACCCGATGTGCGCCGGCGGAGCAGGCCGTGATCGGCTCCAGCCTGGACGCAGCAGCCATCGCGGCAGCAGCCGCAGCGGCCGAGGGCGCGGTCGAGCCCCAGACCGATGCGGTCGCAACCGACTGGTACCGCCGGCGCATGACCGGCGTCTTCGTCGGCCGGGTGCTGGCTGCGCTCGCCTGACGACGTTGAGCGGGAGGCAAGGATGGAAGACAAGCTGATACGCCTCACGGTCAACGGCCGTGACGAGGCCGTGGTGATTCAGCCGCTGGCGACGCTGCAGGACGTGCTGCGGGACAACCTGGAGCTTAACGCCGTCAAGAGCGGCTGCGGGCAGGGGGGCTGCGGCAGCTGCTCGGTGCTCGTGGATGGGGAGCTTCAACTCTCGTGTCTGACTCTCGCCGAGCGGGCGGTGGGCGCGGAAGTGACCACACTCGAAGGCCTCAACGAGACCAACGCGATCGTGCCCCTGCAGCAGGCCTTCGTCGAGAACTACGCGGCCCAGTGCGGCTACTGCACCGCGGGCATGGTCATGGCGGCGAAGGCTTTGCTCGACCGCAATCCGACACCCAGCCGCGACGAGATTGTGGAGGGGCTCTCGGGCAATCTCTGTCGCTGTACCGGGTTCGCGCCCATCGTCCGCGCGGTGCAGCAGGCCGCTCAGGCGCTCTCGGATACCGGGGAGGAGGCGAGCTAATGTCGATGAAGGAACTCGGCGTCGTCGGCCGCAACGTCGGCCAGCGCGATCTCGAAAGCCACGCGCGCGGCCAGACCACCTATTACGAGGACGTTCACTACCCGCGCATGCTGCACCTCAAGATGCACCGGAGTGCGGAGCCCCACGCCAACATCGTCAGCGTGGACACCAGCAAGGCCAAGGCCAGCCCCGGCGTCGTCTGTGTGCTCACCCACGAGGACCTGCCCGGCAAGAAGGTGTGGAACGGCCTCGCAGCCGTCGGCGTCGGGCCTGAGGACGAGCCGATCCTCGCCTTCGACAAGGTGCGCTGGCGGGGCGAGCCCATCGTCGCGGTCTTGGGCGAGACCGCCGAGGCAGCGCGCGCTGGCGCCGCCAAGGTCGAGGTGGAGTACGACCCGCTCCCCGGCGTGTTCGACGTGGAGGAGGCGATTTCCGGATCGCTGCCCGCGCTGACCGCGCATTGGCCGAACAACCATTACATCTACCCTGACGACCACGCCGCAGCCCAGATCCGGTTCGGCGATGTCGAGCAGGGCTTGGCCGACGCCCACCACATCGTCGAGGACAGCTACCAGACCAGCCCCATCGAGCAGGCGCCGATGGAGACCAACGGTTGCATCGCGAAGCCCGGTGGCGACGGGCGCATCACGGTGCACACCAACACGCAGGCTGTGCACTTCGCCCGCGACAACACCGCCGCCATCCTGGGGCTGGCGCCAGGCAAGCTGCGCTTTCTCGGCGGCACCGTGGGCGGCGGCTTCGGCGGCAAGGTGGACGTGGCGGTCGAGCCGATCTCGGTGCTGGCCGCGATGAGGACCGGGCGCCCAGTCAAGTTCAAGTACACGCGGGAGGAGGAGATGCAGGTCAGCTCCACCCGCTCCGCCTGGCGGCTCTACATCAAGGACGGGGTGATGAACGATGGGCGCATCGTCGCCCGCAAGATCACCTCCTATCAGGATTCGGGAGCCTACCTGCGCTTCAGCTCCTACGGCTCGATGAAGCACGCAGGCCACATGCCGGGGCCCTACACGATCCCCAACGTCTGGGTCGATGCGCGGGTGGTCTTCACCAACCGGCCGCCGTCGAGCGCGATGCGGGGCTTCGGCGTCATGGCCGCCTCCTTCGCCATCGAGCTGCAGATGGACAAGGTCGCCAAGACCATCGGCATGGACCCGTGGCAGCTCCGGCTGCTCAACGCCTACCGCAACGGCGACATGCGGGCGCACCGCAAGGTGAACGAAGACGCGGCGATGGTGGAGACCATCCAGGCGGCGGCGCGCCTTGCCGGTCAGGAGCTGCCGGCGGAATACCAAGCGATGACCTCCTGGGACAGAAAGGCAAGCTGATGGCCAAGGTAAGGGGCACCGGCTTCGCGGCCGTGAACTATCCTACGGGCATGCATCTCGGCGGCGATCCCACACAGTCGCTGATCCACATGACTCCGGCGGGCGACTTCGTCGTCACCATGGCGAGCGTCGATCTGGGGCAGGGGCTCCGCACCGTGCTGGCGCAGATCGCGGCGGAGACCCTGGGTGTTCCCTACGAGAGCATCGTGGTGGAGACCGCCGATACCGACACCGGCCCCCATTGCACCGGCACCTTCGCGAGCCGCACCACGCATCGCGCCGGCAACGCGGTGGTAATGGCCGGGCAGGAGGCGCGCAAGGCAATGCTGGAGGTAGCGGGCGAGCTACTGGAGGCGAGTCCGGACGATCTGGAGACCGACGGCGAGGGCAACATCCACATCAAGGGCGTGGCCGAGAAGTCGGTCTCGGTCGGCGAGGTCGCGGGCGCGGCTCACTTCGGCTTCGGCAAGACGATTGCCGGGCGTGGCGCCTACCTCAAGCCGCCGAGCCCGATGGATCCGGAGACCGGGGAGTGCGACCCGGATTCGACCCAGGCGCACGCCTGCACAGTGGTCGAGGTCGAGGTCGATACCGAGACCGGGATGGTCGAGGTGCTCGACATGAAGAGCGTCTACGAGGTGGGTCAGCAGGTGAACCCGGATCTGGTGAAGGGCCAGATCGTGGGTGGCTCGTGGATGGGCATCGGCCACGCGCTCTACGAGACCACCGCGCCTGGCTACCCGGCGATCGACCCGGCGCCGGTCGATTTCCAGAACTACCTGCAGCCGGGGGCGGCGGAGATGCCCGACGTCACCTGCGAGGTGCTGGAGTATCCGGCGGAGAGCGGCCCCTACGGCGGCAAGGGCGTGGGCGAGATGGTGACCAACGGCCCGATCCCGGCCATCGTGAACGCCATCAACAATGCGCTCGACGTCCGCATCACCCAGATTCCGGTGACGCCCGAGGTCGTCCTCCGCGCCCTCGACGAGAAAAAGGCGCGGGCCGGCAGCTGAGTGGGACTGGGCCGCCTGAGCACGAGCTGGTTTCCGGCTTGTTTCCCGTGAGGCTTTTGCGAGTCCGGATCCCTCCGGGCCCTTGTCTCAGCCTCTTGTGCGCCCTGGTGTTGTCCGTGTTCTGGCCAAGTGCAGCCCATTCCGAAGAAGCGAACAGACACAGCATCGCGACGCCGCTGCGCATCGTGAACCTGAACCCGTTTCACATGTTGTACGGGGTGCCGGGTTCCTTCGGCACGCCCGTGCTGGCGCCGGGCTCATCGGAACTGATCGCGTCGATGGATATCGCGTCCCACTTGCGTGCAGACATTTCCGGTCGGGAAGTCGCGGCCATCGATGGGGAGACATACCGGCAAGCGCTATCCCTGCGCCATGGATTCAGGGACGGCTGGGAGTATCTGCTTGATCTTTCCTTCGTGTCGCACGGGCCCGGCAGCCTGGATAGCTTCATCGAGGAGTGGCACCGCACCTTCGGCTTGCCGCAAGGCGACCGGCTCAAGACCCCACGCGACCGCCTGACGCTCGTCTACGCTGATAACGGCACGACTCATATCGATATCGACAGCAGCGTCTCGTCGATCGGGGACGTGAGCCTCGGCGTGGGCTATGCGCTGCCTTCGGCGCCGTTTTCGAATGACGGCATGTCGGTGCGGGCGATCGTGAAGCTCCCCACCGGCGATGAAGATAATCTGGCCGGATCGGGAGGGTTTTCGGTCTCGGGTTGGGCCGAAACCTCGGGCGTGCTGTTTGGATCGGCAGCTTCGCGCGAGTGGCTTTACAGCGCGACGTTGGGGGTCCTCGTCGGTGAGGCATCGCCAAATTTGCCAGGCATCGGTAGCCAATTCATCGCTTTCGGGCGCTTCGGCGTAACTTGGCAGCTATCGGCAACCTTCAACCTGGCGACTCAGGTCAACGTTCATTCCTCGCCCTATGGGGCCTCTGCGGTCTCTCCACTCTCGGATCCCGTCGTCATGATCGGGATGGGGGGATCGTGGCGATTCAGCGAGGACATGACACTGGCAATTGCGGTCACCGAGGACGATGGCACGTTTCATGCTGCGCCCGACACCGGCCTGCATGTGGCACTCCGTTGGAGATTGTAGAAGCGGGCCGGAGTGAGGGTCGGCGGCACGGCGGCCCGAGCGATGACGCACAGGGCTTCAGGCCGTCACGAAACGGTTACACGGGTGCCGAGCGGCCGTAACCGGCTGCCGCTATCCCTAGTCGCACCTGCAGCGCCGGATGGGCGGCGCAGGCTCGTTGCAGGACTGCATTCGACCACGGGAGATGGACATGCGCGACGACGCAGTGGCCGCACGCGATGCGGTCTCACGGAACGATGTCAGCGAGATGAACGACCGGCAGGCCTCACCAACCGACTTCGAGCGGCTGGCCGAGAGAGCGATCTCGCGGCGCGGCTTCCTCAGCGGCGCTGCAGTCTGCGGAGCGACCGCGTTCGTGCTGGGCGCCGGCGGTATGGTGGTGTCTCCGGCCCGCGCCGTGGCAGCGGGCCTCGACTTCACGCCGGTCGCCGCCAACGGCCTCGACACGGTCACCGTGCCGGACGGCTACAGCTGGCACGTGGTCGCCCGCTGGGGCGATCCGCTCTGGTCGAGCGGTGCTTCCTTCGACCACGCGACGCGAGGTACCGGCGAAAGCCAGGAGGCCGCGTTTGGCGACAACTGCGACGGCATGGCGCTCTTCAGCGACGGCGAGAAGAGCGTGCTCGCGGTGAACAACGAGTACGTGAACCTCGGCATCATGTTCGCCAACCGGGAGTCGGGGAGGCCCGAGACCGATGACGACGTGCGCAAGTGCAAGGCCGGTCACGGCGTCTCCGTGGTGGAGATCGCGCAACAGGACGGCGCCTGGGGGATCGTCCAGGATTCGCCCTACAACCGCCGCATCACCCCGGACACGCCGATGGAGATCACCGGGCCCGCGCGCGGCCACGATTGGATGAAGACCGCCGCCGACCCCGTCGGCACCACCGCGCTCGGCACCTGGAACAACTGCGGCAACGGGCGCACGCCCTGGGGCACCTATCTCGCCTGCGAGGAGAACTTCAACGGCTACTTCTCGTCGAGCGACCCCAACTTCGCACAGGATGGGGCCCAGAAGCGCTACGGCATCAAGCAGGAGGACTGGGGCTACCGCTGGGCAATGGCGGACGAGCGCTTCGACGTCTCCAAACACCCCAACGAGCCCAACCGCGCCGGCTACGTGGTCGAGATCGACCCGCTGGATCCCGCGTCCACGCCCAGGAAGCGCACCGCGCTCGGCCGCTTCAAGCACGAGAACGCGGAGTTGACCCTCGCCGCCGACGGCCGCGTCGTGGTCTATATGGGAGACGACGAGCGGGGCGAGTTCCTCTATCGCTTCGTGAGCGACGGTACCCACGCGGAAGGCGGCGACAACGCCGACCTGCTGGGGAGCGGCTCGCTCTCCGTCGCGAGGTTTGCCGACGACGGTACCGGCGTGTGGCTCGCGCTCACGCCTGAGACCACGGGCATGGCATCGCAGGCCGAGGTCTGCATCCACACCCGCCAAGGGGCGTCGGCGGTCGGCGCCACCACCATGGACCGGCCGGAGTGGGTGGCAGCCAACCCGCACAAGGCCGAGGCCTACTGCTGCCTCACCAACAACAAGAACCGGGGCGTCAAGCCCAACGCGGGCGGCGACCTGACGCCGGTGGGCGGCCCCAACCCTAGAGAGAAGAACAATTACGGCCAGATCGTGCGCTGGGCGCCCGACGGCGGCGATCACGCGGCCGATACCTTCGCCTGGGACCTCTACGTCATCGCCGGCAACCCGACCGCGCATACCGACGCGCGCGCCGGCTCCGCCAACGTGAACGCAGACAACATGTTCAACTCGCCGGACGGTCTCGCTTTCGACAGCCAGGGCCGCCTATGGATCCAGACCGACGGCAAATACTCCAACGAGGGCGACTTCGCCGGCCAGGGCAACAACATGATGCTGCTGGGCGACCCCACTACCGGAGAGATTCGCCGCTTCCTCGTGGGCCCCAGGGAATGCGAGGTGACCGGCATCACCTGGAGCGCCGACCGCAAGACCATGTTCATCGGCATCCAGCACCCGGGCGAGAAGGGCGACAGCCATTTCCCCGAGGGCGGCGACGCCGCGCCGCGCTCGTCCGTGGTGGCGATCACCCGCGACGACGGCGGCCCGATCGGCTGACCAGTCGCTCTGCCGTTTGGCGGCCGCCTCTCGCAGGGAGGCCCCGTCCGGTTTCTTCCTCCCCATGCCAATGGTCCGACCACAGTTGACCGATCCGGCTAAGTCAGTAGTATCGCCGCACCCGGTTTTGCAGATGAACCCCGCGGGAGAGTTCGTGCGGTCCGTCCGCGCGGCGCCGAAGGAGCAAGCGTCCCGGAAACTCTCAGGCATCAGGGACCGCGGGAGGATGCAACTCTGGAAAGCAGGCTGCGCACGCCGCGCCGCCTCACCGACGGGGTAAGCCGGCGGCAGGCCATCGCCCGCCCGGTTAATCTCTCAGGTTCCGAGACAGAGGGGGCACCGGACGATCCCGCACGGGATCGTTTTGGGTCGCCATTGTTTGCCTGGGAGATGCCATGAGCGACGACGCCGGCACCGACGCCCTCGCCCGGACTCCGCTCTTTGTCGAGCACCGCGCCCTCGGCGCCACGCTGGTAGGGTTCGCGGGCTATGCCATGCCGGTGCGCTACGGCCCCGGCATCATGGCGGAGCACACGCACACGCGCACCGCCGCCGGCCTCTTCGACGTCTCGCACATGGGCCAGCTGTGGCTCACCGGCGCCGGCACCGCCCAGGCACTCGAGCGCCTGGTGCCTGGGGATATCGGGGGCCTCGCGCCCTGGGCCATGCGCTACACCCAGTTCACCAACGAGGATGGCGGCATCCTCGACGACCTCATCGTCACCCGCAGCGACGACGGGCTCCTTCTGGTGGTAAACGCGTCCTGTAAGGACTCGGACATTGCCCATCTCGAACGCCGGCTCGATGCCGGCGTTGACTTGACGGTGCTCAGCGAGCGCGGCCTCATCGCGTTGCAGGGGCCGAAGGCAGCGGCAGCGCTCGAGCGCCATGCGCCGGGCTGTGCCCGGCTTGGCTTCATGACCGCCGGCTGGTTCAAGGCGGGCGGGGTGGACGCGCTGATCTCGCGCTCGGGCTATACCGGCGAGGACGGCTTCGAGATATCGCTGCCGGCAGACGAGACAGCGGCGTTTTGGCGGCGGCTCATCGGCGAGCCCGAGGTCGAGCCGGTGGGGCTCGGCGCCCGCGATTCGCTGCGCCTGGAGGCGGGGCTCTGCCTCTACGGCCACGACATCGACGAGACCACCTCGCCGGTCCAGGCCGGGCTTGCGTGGTCCATCGGCAAGCGCCGCCGGCAGGAGGGCGGCTTCCCTGGCGCCCCGCGCATTCAGCATGAGCTGGCGGAGGGCCCCCGGCGCCGGCGCGTCGGCATCCTGCCCGACGGCCGGGCCCCGGCGCGCGAGGGCACGGCGATTCTGAATGCGGACGGCGACGAAATCGGCACCGTCACCAGCGGCGGCTTCGGGCCGACCGCCGGCGGGCCGGTTGCCATGGGCTACGTCGCGGCCGACGCCGCAGAGACCGGCAGGCCGGTGTCGCTGCTGGTGCGGGGCAAGCCCAGGCCGGCGACCATCGTCAAGCTGCCGTTCGTCCCCCACAACTATCACCGAGGCTGAGCTGGAGGATGGCATGAGCGGGCTCAAGTACAGCAAGGACCACGAATGGATACGGGTCGAGGGCGACATCGGCACCGTCGGTATCTCGGACTACGCGCAGGATCAGCTCGGCGACGTGGTCTACGTCGAGCTGCCGGAGGTGGGCCAGACCGTCGCCCAGAACGAGGAGGCGGCCGTGGTCGAATCGGTCAAGGCCGCGAGCGAGGTCTATGCGCCGGTTTCGGGCGAGGTGGTCGAGGTCAACCAAGCGCTGGAGGACGACCCCGCACTGGTGAACGGCGAGCCGACCGGCGCGGGCTGGTTCCTCAAGCTTCGACTCAGCGCTCCCGGCGAGCTGGACGGGCTGATGGACGAGGCGGCCTACGCCGACTACGTCAGCGGGCTCGGCGACGACTAGACGCGACAATTGAGTTTGTGCGGGACGCGGCACCCATAAGCCGACGCCCGCCGACAGGGAAGGAACGACCGCGATGACGGCACACGATGGTTCATTGACGGCTCTTGAGCAGGCGGACGCCTTCGTCGGCCGGCATATCGGCCCGCGCGACGAGGACGTGGCGACCATGCTCGACGCCGTGGGCTACGAGTCCCTTGACGCCCTCATGGATGCGGCGGTGCCGGCCTCGATCCGCGCCGAGATCCCGGCGGACTTCCCGGAAAGCCGCACCGAGCGCGACGTGCTGGCGGAGCTGGCAGCGCTTGCCGCGCGCAACCGAGTCGCGCGCTCCATGATCGGCCTCGGCTACCACGACACCATCACGCCCCCGGTGATTCAGCGGAACATCCTGGAGAATCCGGGCTGGTACACCGCGTACACGCCCTATCAACCGGAGATTTCCCAGGGCCGGTTGGAGGCCCTGCTCAACTTCCAGACCATGGTGATGGACCTCACCGGGCTTAGCTGCGCCAACGCGTCGCTGCTCGACGAAGGCACGGCGGCGGCCGAGGCCATGCACATGAGCCACGGCATCGCCAAGAACGGCAGCGACCGCTTCTTCGTCTCCGACGCCTGCCTGCCGCAGACCATCGCGGTGGTGCAGACCCGCGCCGAGGCCATTGGCATCGAGGTCGAGGTCGGCGATCACCGCGCCGGGCTGCCAGAAGGGCCGTTCTTCGGTGTTCTGCTGCAGTACCCTGAGACCGGCGGCGCGGTGCCGGACTACAGCGGGATCGTCGAACAGGCGCACGGGCAGGGCGCGGTGGTCACGGTCGCGGCGGACCTGCTCAGCCTCGTGCTGCTGACGCCGCCCGGCGAGTTCGGCGCCGATATCGCGGTCGGCAACACGCAGCGCTTCGGCGTCCCCCTCGGCTACGGCGGGCCCCACGCCGCCTACTTCGCCACCCACGAGAAGTTCCGCCGCGCCATGCCGGGCCGGATCGTCGGCGTCTCGGTAGACAGCCGCGGGCGCCAGGCGCTCCGGCTCGCGCTCCAGACCCGCGAGCAGCACATCCGGCGCGAGAAGGCGACCAGCAACATCTGCACGGCGCAGGTCCTGCTCGGCGTGATTGCCGGCATGTACGCGGTCTACCACGGGCCGGAGGGGCTCGCGCGGATTGCGCGGCGTGTCCACCGCCTCACGGACATCCTCGCGGCGGGGCTCCAGCGTCTCGGCTTTGCGGTCGAGAACGAGAGCTGGTTCGACACGCTCACGGTCCGCGCGCCCGGCCAAGCCAAAGCAATCCTGCAGAGGGCCGAGGCTGCGGACTACAACTTCCGGCCGATCGACGGCGATCGCCTCGGCATTGCCTGCGACGAGACCACCACGAGAGCCGATATCGAGGGCGTGTGGCGCGCGTTCGCGGGCGGCGAGCCCGGCGTCGACGTGTCCGCGCTCGATGACGAGGCCCGTTGCGGGCTTCCCGAGGGCCTCGCGCGTCAGAGCGCGTTCCTCGAGCACCCGGTGTTCAACATCTACCACGCCGAGACCGAGCTGCTGCGCTACATGCGTCGCCTCGAGGGCCGGGACCTCACCCTCAACCAGGCCATGATCCCGCTCGGCTCCTGCACCATGAAGCTCAATGCGACCGCCGAGATGATGCCGATCACCTGGCCCGGCTTCGGCGGCATCCACCCCTTCGCGCCGGCCGCGCAGGCGGCGGGCTACCGCGAGCTCGTCGGGGGGCTGGAGCGGATGCTGAGCGCGGTCACGGGTTTTGCGGCAGTCTCGCTGCAGCCCAATGCCGGCAGCCAGGGCGAGTACGCCGGCCTCCTGGTGATCCGCCGCTACCACGAGAGCCGCGGCGAGGGAGGACGCGACGTCTGCCTGATCCCGAGCTCGGCGCATGGCACCAACCCGGCGAGCGCCGTCATGGCCGGGATGTCGGTGCAGGTGGTGGCCTGCGACGAGGACGGCAACGTCGACCTCGCCGACCTGCGCGCCAAGGCCGAGGCTCACGCCGACGATCTGGCGGCGCTGATGATCACCTATCCCTCCACCCATGGCGTCTTCGAGGAATCCATCGTCGAGATTTGCGAGGTGATCCACAGCAACGGTGGCCAAGTCTACATGGACGGCGCCAACCTCAACGCCCTGCTCGGCCTGAGCCTGCCCGGCCAGTTCGGCCCGGACGTGGCGCACCTCAATCTGCACAAGACCTTCTGCATCCCCCACGGCGGCGGCGGGCCGGGGGTGGGGCCCATCGGCGTCGCCGCGCATCTCGCGCCCTTCCTGCCAGGGCACCCGGTGGTGCCGGAGTCAGGACCGGCGGAAGGGATCGGCGCGATCGCGGCGGCGCCCTGGGGCTCGGCGGGGATTCTGCCGATCTCCTGGGCCTACATCGCGATGATGGGCCGCTCGGGGCTCACGCTAGCGACCCAGGTCGCGATCCTCAGCGCCAACTACATCGCCAAGCGCTTGGCCGACCACTATCCGGTGCTCTACACCGCCGCGAGCGGCCTGGTCGCGCACGAGTGCATCATCGAGATGCGGCATCTGAAGAAAAGCGCCGGCGTCGAGGTCGACGACGTCGCCAAGCGCCTCATGGACTACGGCTTCCACGCGCCGACCATGTCCTTCCCCGTCGCCGGCACGCTGATGATCGAGCCGACCGAGAGCGAGTCCAAAGAGGAGCTGGACCGCTTCTGCGACGCGATGATCGCGATCCGCGCGGAGATCGCGGCGATCGAGGAGGGCCACGCGGACCCGGCCGACAACCCGCTCAAGAACGCACCCCACACCATGGACGACATCGCCGAGTCCGAATGGGGTCGTGGCTACAGCCGGGCCGAGGCGGTCTTCCCGGCAGACGGCCTCAGGCAGGCAAAATACTGGCCGCCGGTGAACCGGATCGACCAGGTGCATGGCGATCGCAACCTGATCTGCGCCTGCCCGCCCATGGAGAGTTACCAGGAGGCCGCGGAGTAGCGCGCGGGCGGCCTCCTAGCTTACTCGGAGAGCGTATCGCCTTTAGCGTCTGACCTTAGCCGACCATCGGCGCGGAGCCGGGCTTCGACTTCATCCATGATGTCAGGCACGGTCTCGTCGCTCACGCCGCTCTCGATGCCCTCCCGTATCGCTGCCTTGAGCGCCCGATCTTGGGGACTTCGCTCCATCTTGGCGTTCCCTTTCGGAGACTCTACCGGTTCGCACCGGGAACCCAGAGGGTGTCGGTGGCGCCGTCCTCGTTGAGATGGCGGGCGAGCACGAAGAGGTGGTCGGAGAGCCGGTTGGCGTAGATCACAGCCAGCGGGTTCACCTGCTCCCTCTCCGCCAACGTTGTGATCAGGCGCTCGGCGCGGCGGACCACCGTGCGTGCGAGATGCAGCGCCGCCGCGGCGCGTCCGCCGCCCGGCAGGACGAATGACTCGAGCGACTTCAGGCGCTCGTTGAGGGCGTCGATCTCGCCCTCCAGCCGGTCGATCTGGGATTGCGCGATGCGTAAGCCCTCGTCGAGCGATCCCGGCCGGCAGAGGTCCGCGCCGAGGTCGAAGAGGTCGTTCTGGATGCGCTCCAGCATCGCGTCCGCTTCGCCCTCGGTCTCCAGCCGCGCGAGACCGATCGCCGCGTTCGCCTCGTCCACCGTGCCGTAGGCCTCGACGCGGGCGTCGTGCTTCTTGACCCTGGCGCCGCCGCCGAGCGAGGTCTCGCCGGCGTCGCCGCCACGCGTGTAAATCTTGGTGAGGCGGACCACGCGATTACTTCTGAACGACGAACACCAGCAGCGCGAGCAGCGCGATCGCCGCGAACTGCAGGCCGACCCGCCAGCGCATGAAGAGGTTGCTCTTGCTGTTCTTGCCGCCGGCATACATCTGGCCGAGACCCAGCACGAGCGCGACCACGACCGCGCCCATCAGGACATAAACGATGATTTCGAGAATCTCGGCCAGCATGGCTGCCCTCGCGGCCCACGGGCCGGCCCGGAAGCGGCCCTCGGCAGGTTATAGCGCGTCCCGCCGATGCTGCCCACGGCCTTCGCCCACGGTTGGCCGTATAGTGACCGGAACCGTTACCGAGGAAGAGAGCCGAGACAGGAGCGGGCGAGCCATGGCGGATACGAGTTGGCGCAATCGGAAGACCCTGATCCTCAGCCGCAGCGAAATGATCGGCCTGCTTGAGCCCGAGGAATACGTCCGCTGCGTGGAGATCGCATTCCGACGCATGGGCGAGGGCCGCGTCTACTTGGAGCCCAAGGGCCACATCGTGCTCGACAAGTATCCGGGCGAGTGGGAGATCATGCCGTCCTACATCGAGGAGCCGGAGGCCGCGCCCGCCGCCGCGGCGTGCAAGTGGGTCTCCATCCGTTTCGAGAACCGCGCAAAATTCAATCTCCCCACGGTATTTTCGATCCTCATCTACACCGAGCCCGAAACCGGCTTTCCGCTCGCCATCGTGGACGGCACCCATCACACCCTGATGCGGACCGGCGCGTCCGGCGCGGTCTCCGTAAAATGGATGGCGCGCGAGGACTCCTCGGTTCTGGCGCTGGTCGGGGCCGGCGACGTGAACACCGGCGCCTTCCGCACCTGCGTGGCGACCCATGACTGGAAAGAGGTTCGGGTCTGGAGCCGGACCCAAGCGACGCTGGATGCCTTCATGGCGGCCGAGCAGCCGCAGCACCCGGGCGTGGCAATCAAGCCTTCGACCGTTCTGGACGATGTCGTGCCGGGCGCCGATGTCGTCGTCACCGGGACGACCGGTGAGACTCCGGTCCTTGGTAACGAGCTGATCGAGGACGGCATGCACATCGCGGCCCTCGGCGGTGGTCTCGCGGGCACGCAGGAGCTCGATGTCGCGATCCTGCGCCGCTCGCGAATCATCGTCGACGACATGCGCCAGTGCATCACCGACGGCGAGATCAACGTGCCATTCACTAAAGGTGAGCTTCAGGAGAGCGACGTCGCGGGCGATATCGGCGAGGTGATCACGGGCAAGATCCTCGGCCGAACCTCGGCGAGCGAGGTCACGCTGTTCGATTCGACGGGGATCGCGCTCCAGGATTCGGCGACTCTGCCGCTCGAATACGAGCGCGCTATCGCGGCTGGCGTGGGCATCGAGAAGAAGATGATCTCAACTTAGGCCGTGTCATACGGAGAGACCCGTCCTCCGCGACATGTTGCCCACTAAATTTCGGCCTCCGATCCTCTCCGACCTTCCCGAGATCTTCCAGATAAGAAATTCGGCCAGTCAAACTTTTCGAGCTCCATGCCTGCCTTCGGAATCTTGTCTGAAGGCGGGGGGCCAGACCACGGACTCGAAGCAGTCGGTGTGCTCTCTTCTTCGGCCGCCGGCGATGCGACAGCCCGCCTAGACGCGAGGACGGACCAAAGATCGTCGGAAACAGGGTTGCCACCGGCGTCCGCCGTGAGCTGGGCCAGATCCTGCGCCGTCCGCTCCAGCGTGCTCAACAGAACGTCGGGCGCACCCTCGCGCGCATCACTTCGCAATCGCCGGGGCCCGACGAAGAAGTCCAAGTCGAGGACCTCGCAGAGCGAGCGCAGTCTTTCTACGGAGGGGACATGGCCACGCCGCATGTCCCGGATCATCTCAGGCGAACCTTGAGCCCGAATTGAGGCTGCCCTGGCGGAGAGTCCAAGGCGTTCGAGAGCCGCATCGATCTCTCGCAGGATGTCCTCCACCCGACAAGGGATAAATCCCTCGTCAAGAGATGGCAATAGGAGAATTGGCTTTGTGTTTGTGTCACTCTTCGAGCACATCAATTCGTAATATATTCCTTATAAATGACTTATATTTCACTCATCATCTGAATAGTCATCCTCCTTCGCTATGCCGATCTGTAATATTTCGCCTGGACTCGTAGGAAATTTCTTGTACCATCGGCATATGGTTCCCTATCGATCCCCCCTAGATGAAGGCCAAATCATCTACGTCATGGAGCTATTCGCGAGAGCGCACGGAATTTCCCTTGCTCGGGTGAGTTTCCTCGCGGCCGGAGACGGCAAATTCGGGAAGAGGCTCCAGGAGGGGGGCAGTTGCACTCTCCGCGTGGCAGGCAGAGTCCTCGAGTACTTGAGTAACCACTGGTTGGAGGACGGCATCGCCTGGCCCGGTGCAGTCCCACGACCAGCCCCACGCTCAAAGAGCGAACATCAGGCAGCCGCTTAGCGAATGTCACCCCAGCAGACTTCCCGGCTAACCGCTGCTGGGAAAGAACCATTCACAGGGGCCCCAAAGAGGAGAAAGTGAACATGAACTATCTTACGAAAACTGCCACGGTTGCGTTTTCGGCTGTGGCAATCGGCCTCGTCATTGCAGGATGTCAGTCGCAGGGCGGACCCGCCGCGACCGATGAGGCGCCGGTAGCTGCGGAGGCTACTACGGCTGCTGCGGACGCTGCGGCCGATGCGATGCCTCCCAACGTGCTGACTGCTGCTGAGCAAATCGAACTTCTCACCGGCAACACCCTCATGGGTGCCCTCGACAGTTTCAAGCTGACATGGGCCGAGTATTTTGCTCCTGACGGAACAACGAAGGCTCTGTTGAGGTTTGAAGGCGAGGATGATCTGGAAATCACTGGAACATACTTCGCCGATGATCAGGACCGCTTCTGTACGGAGTATCCTGAAATGGAGCAGAAATTCGGGCAAACGGTGTTTTGCAACAAGATCGTCTCGTTGGGAGACGGCAGATATCAACAGCTATGGGAAGACGGGACGAGAGGAGCCGTCTACGAGCAAATCCTTGAGGGCGATCAAATCGACACCTTCCGGTAGATTGTTTGTTGCCCGCCTATGAGGGCCAGTGAGGGGCAGGGGCGCGGCCACTCGCGCGACCGGCCCTCAAGCTGGAGAGCCGTCGGCGCTGTGTCTACGCTGTCGCCTCGGCCTCTTCCTCGGCCGGCTTTGCGTTGTTGCCGGGGCTACAGCCACCGCAAACGGTGTGTTCCTGCGCCGTGATGTGGCGGGCGCGGTCGCTCGCGAGGAAGACGGCGATGTCGGCAACGCTGTCGGGGGTCACCAGCGCGCCCAACATGTTGGCGCGCATGTTCTCCGCGTAGAAGGCCTCATAGTCGACGCCGAGATCCGCTGCGATGCTCCGGTGCGTGTCCTGCGCCATCCTGGTCTCGACCCAGCCGGGGCAGATGGCGTTGACGCGGACACCGTCGCCGCCGAGCTCGTCCGCGAGGCAGCGCATGAAGGCGATGAGGCCGTTCTTCGTCATCGCGTAGGTGCCCCAGCCCGAGGAAAAGGCGCCCGCGCCGATGGAGGAGATGAAGATGATGGAGGCGCCCGCCTCCGACGCCGTGATGGCAGGCAGCGTGGCCTGAGTCACCAGATAGGGGGCCGTGAGGTTGATCTCGACCATGGCGTCCCAGCTCGCAAGGTCCATTTCGGCCACCTGCTTGCGGACGAAGGTGCCCGCGTTGTTGACCAGGATGTCGAGCCCACCGAGCCGCTCGATGGCGGCCTCGCACATCGGCGCGATGGCCGCGCGGTCGCGGAGGTCGGCCGTGGCGGCGAACGCGCGGCCTCCCGCCGCCTCGATCGCATCAACGGTCGGCCGGGCGCGCTCTTCGCTGCGCGCGTGAATCGCCACATGCGCGCCCTCGCGCGCGAGGGCCTCGGCGATGGCGGCACCGATGCCGCTTCCCGCCCCGGTGACCAGGGCACGGCGGCCCTGAAGGGAAGTCTCCATGTTCGTCTCCCAATAGCGATGATGGTGCCGCCGGTCGGCGGATGAGGCATCGACAGGCAAATTGCGCTATAGGCACGCCGTCGTGAACAGCCGGTTCACACTATCATGCCAGAAAGGAAGGGCGACGGGAGACGCGCATGGACACCGGAACACCGTTTCAGATCAGAGAGGGCATGCACGCGCCGGCGGTGCGCCGCGCCTCGCTTGCCGAGGTGCCGATCGTCGACTTCGGCGCGCTTTATTCGCCCAGCCCGACCGAGCGCAAGACCATGGCGCGGGAAATTCGCGCCGCCTGCGCGGGCCCGGGGTTCTTCTACATCGTCAACCATCAGTTCCCGCAGGCGGTGATCGCGCGGGCTCAGGCCGCAATGCAGCGCTTCTCCGCGCTCCCGGTCGAGCGGAAGATGCGCAACCACTACCTCGACTGGCCCAACCACCGGGGCTACGTGCCGGCGGGTGGGATCACGGCGGACCACAGCTTCGAAGGCTCCAGCGACATTTCGGAGGCCATTGAGATGGCGCACGACCTGCCGGCGGACGACCCCGACCACGTGCGCGGCATCCGCTTCTACGGCCCCAACAACTGGCCTGCGGAACCGGCTGATTTTCGCTGGGCGCTCGGTACCTATTTCGACTGTCAGCTCGAGCTGGGCCGCCAGATCTTCCGCGCATTCGAATACGCATTGGATGTGGAGGAGGGTTACTTCACCTCGAAGTACACCAAGCCGTTGGCACGGCTTCGCGTGTGCTACTACGAGCCGCAACCGGAGCCCCTCGACATCGCCCATATCGGGCTGGGCGCCCACACTGACTACGAGTGCTTCACCACCGTCTGGCAGGATCGGGAAGGGCTGCAGATGCTGAGCCCGAAGGGCGAGTGGCTGATCGTGCCGCCGGTGGACGGCAGCTTTGCCGTCAATCTGGGCGATCTCATGCAGCAATGGACCAACGACACGTTCGTCTCGACCATGCACAGGGTCATCAACACCTCAGGCGGCAGGCGTTACTCCCTGGTGCAGTTCTTCGGCGTCGATTACGACGTGGAGGTCGAGGCGATCCCTGGCTGCGCCGGCCCGGACAATCCGTGGCGCTATGCGTCCATCAAGGCGGGCGACCACTCGGAGAGAATGGTCGCCCGCACTTACCACTACGACGAATAGGGAGCTTGCAGCCCCCTCGCCTTATTCACTCAGCGTGACCTCGACCCGCCGGTTGCGGCCGTCACGCACGTTGTCCGCAGTCTTGGCGATCGGCTCCGATTCACCGAGGCCTTCGGCGTCGATCACGAAGCGACCTGCGCCCTGATCGATCATGTAGCCCGCCACCGAGAGAGCGCGCCTCTCGGAAAGACCCAAGTTGTAACTATCCGGACCAGCGCGGTCGGTATGGCCCCGAATGATGATCTTGTAGGGCCGCGTCGCCAACGCCGCTTCGGTAGCCTCGTCCAGCGTCTGCTTCGCGGCGTTCGAGAGCTCCGAGCTATCGAAGTCGAAGAACACCACGTAATAGGTCGCATAGACCGGCTCGGGCTCAGGCTCGGGCTCGGGTGGAGGCGGCGGCGCGGGCCGGATCGCGACCTCGGCGGCGATCACCTGGCCGTAGAAGGCATTGCGGCAATCGGCGATGTCGTCGGGTTGGTGCCCTTCCTCCTGCTCCTGCAACCAGCATTCGTAGCTGATCTGGGCGCTGGCGGCGATGGCGGGCGCCTTGCCCTTGGCGCTTCCAAACAGCGCCGCCATGAGTCTGCCTCTCGCCTTCGAGAGCTCTTCCTGTTTGTCGGCTGCAACTAGGCGCTCGTCGACGGCGGTCGGCCTCACGTCATCGCCTCTCGCCGCCGCCGCCGCTCTCAGCGCAAAGCGGTCCGAATCCCGGTAGTCGTGTTCCGCGAGCTCCCTCGCGGATAGCCCGACATAACCGGCGAAAAGTTGTTGGTTGAATTCCGATCCCTGGGGCTCGAGATCCTTAACGCCTTCGAGCTCCATTCCGTGGCACGCGCCAAGCACCGCCGCGAGCCCCACCACTGCGGCGAGGCGGAGCCCTGTCGAAGAGACCCTGCTTCTCTTGAAGATCCTCATGTCACGCCTCCCTGCTGATGGCTGAACTATAGCGCCTTCCGGCTCGTCGTCGAAAGCACAACAAGTCAAGAAATGCGAGAATTTGGGTCACTTTGTGGCGCTGTCGCTCGACAACGCCGGGAAATCCGGGCTAGACCACGGACCATCGAGGCCATGCAATCTGACCGGAGGCGTTCCATGCTGCGCAGGCTCCTCGTTCCCGCTCTTTTCGCCAGTGCGATGGCTGTGCCGGCCATCGCTGATGACGGGTCGCGCTATTCGGAATGGCAACCGGAGGGCGCCGAGGCCGCGGGCCCCGCTGCGCTCGAGGCGCTCTCGCGGGAACTCGAGGCGCTGATCGACCAGGCCGAAGATGCGCGGGCGGCCGACCCTCGCTTTCTCCAGGATTTGCGGGACTTGATCGCCACCCACGTCGCCGACGCACAGCCACGCACGGCCCTGATCCGTGACGACTTTTCCGATGGCGATTACACGGACGATCCGCGCTGGGAGGTGGTAAGCGGCGACTTTTCGGTCGATGGCAGGCTCGGCCTGCGCACGACGATTCCGCTTAGCGGGGCCGACGCCGAGGCAATGAGACTCACCCTCGACACCATCCGGGACAAGGGGGACGAGCTGCTCGGCAAGGGCGAAGAGCTGTTCGACAAGAGCAAGGACACGATTGGCGACCTGTTGAGTGGCGAGAAAAAGCTCGATGACCTCTGGGGCGGCGATGACGATGACGAGGAGAAGGAGGACACGGGGCCGGCCGGGCCGGAGCCCGCCGAGATCGTCCTGGATGCAGACATCCCCAACGCCTTCGCCCTCGAGCTGGAGTTGATGTCGGGTATCACGCACAAGGACGCACGGTTCGAGATCGACCTGTTTCAGGGCAGAGCCGGCGCTTCAGGCTATCGCCTCTCCTATCTGCCTGGCAGCGATCCTGGGCTGATGCTCTCGCGCCTCAGCCGTCGCGGCGCGGAGGTGATCGGCGAATCCCGCGACGAAGTGAACCTCGAGGACGGCCGCAGCCACGCGGTCGCTCTGGTGCGCGACGGCGATGGGACCATGACCGCATCCGTCGACGGTGAAGAGCTTATCCGGGTGAAGAGCAGCGCCCTGGACGACCCGTTCGGCGGCCTGTCGCTGGTCAACAGCGGCGGCGACTACGCGGTGCGCAGCATTGCGATCTATGGCGACGAGTAGGGGCCGGCGGCACACGCGGGCGAGAGGCACCGCAAGGACATGAGGCAAGGGATGCCCGACCGGCCCGCGCCGAGTGCCGCGCGGGAGGCGGTTGAACGGTGCCTCGCACGGATCGAGCAGCTCGATCCGGCGCTCAACGCTATGATCACGACCACGGCGGAGCGGGCGCGGGAGGAGGCCGATGCCTGCGACAGGGCGGCTGCCGGGGGGCGCTGGCTCGGCCTGCTGCACGGCATGCCCGTCGCGCTCAAGGACAACATCGACACCGCAGGCGTGCGCACCACCAGCGGCGGCGCCTACCTCGCCGATCACATCCCTAACAGCGATGCCCCGGTGGTCGGCCGGCTCAAGGCGCAAGGCGCCGTGCTGATCGGCAAGGCCAACATGCAGGAGCTGGCCTGGGGCGTGGTCTCGACCAACCCGGTGGTCGGCCAATGCCGCAACCCGTGGAACCCGGCGCGCATACCGGGAGGCTCCAGCGGAGGCTCCGGCGCCGTGGTCGCGGCCGAGATGGCCGAGGCCTCGCTCGGCACCGACACCGGCGGCTCGGTGCGGATTCCGGCCTCGATGACCGGTGTCGCCGGACTGCGACCGACGCACGGGCGCATCTCGATCCGCGGCATCACGCCTGTCAGTGTCGCGCACGACACTGTCGGCCCCATGGCGCGCTGCGTGGCAGACGTCGCACGGCTCTTCGCAGCGCTTGCGGCCTACGACCCGCTCGATCCGGTCTCGCGGGACATGCCGCTCGACAACTTTCTGCCCCGGCTCGACGACGGGATCGAGGGCGTGCGCATCGGGCTCGCGCGCAACTTCTTCTTCGAAAACGTCGATGCCGAAGTCGAGGCCGCGGTGCGGGCCGCCGCTGGCACCCTGGAATCCCTCGGTGCGCAACTGGTTGACGTGACCCTGCCGGGCGCCGAGACCGCCCAGCGCTGGACCACGATCATGGCCTACGCCGATGCCTGCGCATACCACAAGGAGCGGCTGGATGCCGGTCCCGGCGCGCTCTCCGAGGCTGTCTACAAGCGCATGATGATGGGACGCGAGTTCAGCGCCGTTGACTATGCCGAGGCCATGCGCGGGCGCGAGGCGTGGCGTCGCGCCCTGGCGCAGGTATTCGAGACTGTGGACGTGCTGCTGGCGCCGACCACGCCCCGGCCGGCACCGACGATCGCTGACGATCGCAGCCTCCACCGCGCCACCCAGGAGGCGACGCGCTTCACGTATGGCGGTGCGCTCGCATCCATCCCCGGTCTCTCGGTTCCTTGCGGCTTCTCCTCGGACGGTCTGCCCATCGGCGTGATGCTCGAGGCCGCCTGGGGCGCGGAGCCGCTGCTGTTCAGGGTCGGTCACGCCTACCAGCAGGTGACGGACTGGCACCTCCGCCGCGCCCCCTGCCTTGACCAGGACGGGGCGGGCGCCACATAGGATCCATGAGCGGGACTCCCGCCGCCTCAGCCGCAGCGCCGGCGGACGATGGCGACGCCCAAGCGCGCCTGATCGTGGATGAAGCCGCGGCGCGCTACTGCGCCGCGCGGCGAGCGAAGATCGACGAATTCGTCGACCGCACGTTCTCTCTCACCGGCACGCTCCGTCTCCATCGCCGGGCGCTCGGCTGGGATCTCGCGCGCTCGCCGGCCAATCTCGCCCTCTCGGCCCCTCATCTGGCGGCGCGGGTGAGCGCCGGGCTGGCGCGCCGCGCCGGGCTGACGCCTGCAGCCGACTGGCTCGACAGCCGGCGCTACTTCCTGCAGACCGACGTCGCGCGGGAGCTCGAATGGCGGCTCTTCACCGAGTTCCTGGAGCTCCCGATCCAACAGGGCGAGCGGGTGTCGGACCGCGATGCGCTCGCGGCCGAGATCCTCCGCGACCCCCGCATCGCGTCGGGGGGCGAAGGCGCGCCGCGGTCGCCGGCGGAGCAGGAGGCGTTTCGCGCGTGGCTCGCCGGTGCGCTCAGCACCTACGAGGGAACGCGGGTCTCGGCAGCTGACCTCACCACTGCTGCCGTGAGCGCCGGCGTCGGCGCGCTGGCCTTCAAGAAGCTCACACCGGGGATGCTGTCGCTCGGCCCGGCAACCGCGCAGATGCTGGTGCAGCACGCGGCAATCGCGGGCTTTCCGCTCGGCACCGGGGCCGGAGCGCTCTGGTACGGCGCCTTTCCGGCGGCGGCGCCGGCCGCGCTCAGCATCGGTCTCACCGGCGGCCTCCTCGCAGCAGGCGCGGTGATCGGCGCGTTCTCGGGCGTGGTCGCCGATCCGATTCAGCGCAAACTCGGCCTTCACCAGCGCCGCCTCAGGCGCCTGATCGACTGCCTGGAGCGCGAGCTGACCGGGCAAGGCGACAGCCGCTTCACCGTGCGCGACCACTATGTCGCGCGAACCCTCGACGTGATCGAGGCTCTCGGCCTGGTCTGGCGCACCGCGCGCTAACGACCGCAACGAGCAGGAGACGCCATGTCCGCCAGACCGACCGCGCTTACAGACGCGCTGCACGACTACCTGCTGGCCCATGGCGTGCGCGAGACGCCGGTCATGCGTCGCCTGCGCGAGGAGACCGCCCGCCACGAGATGGGGAGGATGCAGATCTCGCCGGAGCAGGGCGCGCTGATGGCGCTGCTGGCGCAGTCGATCGGCGCCATGCGCGCGCTCGAGATCGGCGTCTTCACCGGCTACAGCGCCCTCGTCGTGGCGGACGCCATGGGTGCGGAGGGGAGGCTCACGGCGCTCGACATCAACGCGGATTACGCGGAGATCGCGCGGCGCTTCTGGGCAGAGGCGGGCGTCGCGGAGCGAATCGAGCTTCGCCTGGGCGACGCGCGGGAAAGCCTCGCGGCGCTCCGTGCAGACGGTCTCGACGGCGCTTACGATTTCGCCTTCATCGACGCCGACAAGTCGGGCTACGACACCTACTACGAGCAGTGTCTCGCCCTCGTGCGCCCCGGCGGCCTGATCCTGCTCGACAACACGTTCTACATGGGCCGGATCGCGGAGCCCGAGCGTTGGCAGGAGTCAGGCGCTGTCGTCGATGCCCTGAACAGGAAGATCAAGGGCGACGAGCGGGTGACCATGGTCATGCTGCCCATCGGCGACGGCCTAACGATCTGCCGGAAGAATAGTTGATTTCATTTCCCTCAGACGCCGGGCGCGAGCTCCGCTCGCTTGGCTTACGCGCTACGCGCGCGGCGCGGTCGCGCCGTCCGGGCCGTCGGCCCGGCCATCTTTGTTCGCAATACCTAGTGACTGCCTCGCGCTTGCTTTGCCTGCGGCGCGGCCTGTTCTACGGTGCGCCGCGGAAGGTGGGCGATGGATGCAAAGGCGGAAGCGCTGGCGGCCGCAGCGGCAGTAGACGAATCAAGGCTCTGGTCCCGGCAGATGACGATGGCGGAGATCGGGGCGACGGAGCGCGGCGGGGTTAACCGCGCCGCGCTCTCCGACGAGGACAGGGCCGCCCGCAGGCTGATGGTGCAGTGGGCCGGCGATCTCGGCTTCGAGGTCGCGACCGACGGCATCGCGAACCTATACATTCGCCTTCCCGGCCGGCAGGCGGACGCGGCGCCCGTGGTGACGGGGAGCCACCTGGACAGCCAGCCGCGCGGCGGCAAGTTCGACGGCGCTTACGGCGTGGTCGGCGGCTTCGAGGCGCTGGAGGCCATCGCGCGCGCAGGCATCGAGCCCGAGCGCTCCATCGACCTCATCGCCTGGACCAACGAGGAAGGCGGCCGCTTCCAGCCGGGCGCCATGGGGTCTGCGGTGTTCGCTGGTGTGCTCAAGCAGGAAGACCAGCTCGGGATCGAGGACCGCCAGGGCGTGACGCTCGAAGCCGCGCTCGCCGAGACCCTTGCCTCCACTCCGGGGTTGCCGCACCGACCCTTCGGTCATCCCTTCGCGGCTTACGTCGAGGCGCACATCGAGCAAGGTCCGCGGCTGGAGAACGCCGGCACGACCATCGGCGCCGTGACCGGGATCCAGGGCTTGTACTGGTTCACCGTGGAGGTGAGGGGCGAGGAGGCGCATGCCGGCACCACCCCGCTCAAGGGGCGCAAGGACGCGCTCAAGGCGGCGGTCCACATGGTCCACGCGCTCGAGGGACTCATGGCCGACGAGACCGACACGGTGCGCTTCACCGTGGGTCGCTTCGAGTGCCACCCGGGCTCGCCTTCCACGGTGCCGAGCCGCGTACTTTTCACGATCGACTTCCGTCATCCCGACCCGGCGGTGATCGAGCGCATCAGGCTCAACATCGAGCCCGTGTGCCAGGCCCGCGCGCGCGGCTGCGCGGTCAGCGTCCGGCCCACCATCGAGAGCGCGCCCCTGCAGTTCGACCCCGCCTTGATCGACATGGTGGAGGACTACGCTGGGCGCCTCGGCCATTCGGTGATGCGGATGCCCTCCGGCGCCGGCCACGATGCAGGCCACATCAATCATCTGTGCCCCACCGGCATGATCTTCGTGCCCTGCGAGCGGGGCGTCAGTCACAACGAGGCGGAGAACGCGACGCCGGCCGACCTTGCAGCGGGCGCCCGGACGCTGGCTGCCTGCCTCGTCGACCTCGCGAACCAGGAGTAGCCATGAGCGAACGCAGGAGCGAGTACGCGCTGTTCGATCCGGAGGCGATCGACGCGCTCCGACCGGTGATCCGCGGCCACAAGCACGCGATCGTCGCCGGGCACTATCTCGCCGCTGAGGCGGGCTTCGCGATCCTGGAGACGGGCGGCAACGCCATCGATGCGGGTGTCGCCGCCGGGATCGCCCTCGGCGTCGTGCACAGCGACCTCGTCAACGTCGCGGGCGTCGCGCCGATCATCCTCTACAGCGCGAAGACCGGGCAGGTGGAGACCATCAGCGGCCTCGGCACCTGGCCCGCGGCAATGACGCCCGATCTCTTCATGCGCGAGCACGACGGGCATATCCCGGTGGGCCCGCTTCGCACCGTGGTGCCAAGCGCGCCGGACGCCTGGATCACCGCGCTCGAACGCCACGGCACCATGACCTTCGGCGAGGTGGCGGAGGCCTCGATCAGGCTCGCGCGGGACGGCTTCGTCATGTACCCGCTGATGGCGAGCGTCATCGGCAAGAAGGTCGACGCCTACAGCCGCTGGCCGTCGAACGCCGAAATCTATCTGCCGGGCGGCCGCCCGCCTGCCGTGGGCGATCTCTTCGTCCAAGCCGACCTCGGGCGCTCGCTCCAGTACATGGCGGACGAGGAGCGGGCTGCCGGCGGTAACCGTGCGGCCGGCCTCGACGCCGCGCGCGCGGCGTTCTACCGGGGCGACATCGCTGCAGCCATCGTGACCCACCATCGGGAGAACGGTGGCCTGCTCACAGCGGACGACCTCGCCTCCTTCCGGGTGGGGGTGGAGCTGCCCGAGCGGGTCACGATCGAGGGCATCGACGTCTATGCCTGCGGCCCCTGGTGCCAAGGGCCGACGCTGCTGCAAGCGCTTCGCCTGCTCGATACGAAAGCGCTGGCGGCGCACGGCCACAACAGCCCGGAGGCGCTGCACATGGTGGCGGAGGCGCTGAAGCTCGCCTTCGCGGACCGTGAGCGCTGGATAGGCGACCCGCGCTTCGTCGACGTGCCGTCGGAAGCGCTGCTCTCCGACGACTATATCGCCCAACGTCGCGCCCTCATCCGGCCCGGCGAGGCATGGCCCGAGATGCCGCCGGCGGGCGATCCCCTCGGTGTTGCGGCGGATACGGGCCGGGCATCGGTGGGCGCCGCTGCGGCGGGGCCAGTCGAGGCCGCGCACGACACGTCTTACGTCTGCACCATCGACAGCGAAGGCAACGTGTTCTCGGCAACGCCGAGCGATATCTCCTTCGATTCACCGGTGATCCCCGGCACCGGGCTCTGTGCCTCCTCGCGCGGCGCGCAGTCCTGGGCCGACCCGGCGCACACCTCGGGCGTGGCGCCCGGCAAGCGGCCTCGGCTCACGCCCAACCCGGCGCTCGCCATGGGTGACGACGGCTTCGCCATGCCCTTCGGCACGCCGGGCGGCGACGTTCAGATCCAGGCGATGCTCCAGACCTTCGTGAACATCGTGGTCTACGGCATGAACCCGCAGGCCGCCGTCGAGGCGCCGCGCCTTGCGACCATGAGCTTCCCCAACTCCTTCGAGCCGCACGAGTACCATCCGGGCAAGCTGATGCTGGAGGCGCGCATCTCCGAGGAGGCCGGCAACACCCTCGCCGCGTGGGACCACGGGGTCGAGTGGTGGCCGGAGTGGGCCTGGCCCGCTGGCGCCATGTGCGTGCTGGTCAAGGACGGCGAACGGGGCACGCTCTCGGGCGGGGCAGACCCGCGGCGGCCGGCTTACGGGCTCGCCTGGTAGACGGCAGTTTGGGCTGGGGAGCAGCATCGTGACGATCGTCTTCGAGGGATGCAGGGTCTTCGATGGGGTCTCGGCGGGGCCACGCGAGGACGCGACCGTGGTGGTCGAGGACGGCCGCATCAAGGAGGTCGCCGACGGCGCGCTCAGGGTTCCCGCGGATGCGGAGCGCGTGGCCTGCGGCGGGCGGACCCTGATGCCGGGGCTGATCGACGCGCACTTCCACGCCCTCCTGGTCGACCTCAACATACCGGCGCTCGACGACATGCCGGCCTCGCTGCTCCACCAGCACGCGCGGCACAACCTCGAAGGCGCGCTGCGCCGGGGCTTCACCACCGTGCGCGACGCGGGCGGCGCCGACCTCGGCCTCGCGCTCGCGGTCGAGCGAGGACTGATCGCGGGGCCCCGCATCCTGTTCGCTGGCCGCGGACTGAGCCAGACCGGCGGCCACGGCGACATGCGCAAGCAGACTCGGTTCGAGCCCTGCGGTTGCGCCGGTTACCACGGGCCGCTGACCCAGGTGGCGGACGGGGTCGACGCCGTGCGTCAGGTGGTGCGGGAGGAGCTCCGCAAGGGCGCCCACCAGATCAAGATGATGGTCTCGGGCGGCGTGCTCTCGCCAACCGACCCGATCTGGATGGACCAGTATTCGGACGAGGAGATCCGTGTCGGCGTGGAGGAAGCCGCGACCCGGCGCACCTATGTGATGGCTCACGCGCACACGGCGAGCGCGGTCCGCCGCTGCGCCGAGCTCGGTGTGCGCTCGATCGAGCACGGCACCCTGATCGACGCCGAGGCGGCGGCGGCCGCGGCGGCGGCCGGCGCGTTCGTGGTGCCGACGCTAGTGACGCTTTTCGCGATGATCGAGTCCGGTGACCAGTTCGGGCTGCCCAAGATCTTTGCCGAGAAGCTCCAGGGCCTCGGCGAGGACGGGCTGCGCTCACTCGACATCTGCCGCACCGCCGGCGTGCCGATGGGATTCGGCACCGATCTCGTCGGGCCCTTGCACGACCGGCAGAGCCAGGAGTTCCTGATCCGAGGTCAGGTGCTGGCGCCGGTGGAGGTCCTGCGCTCCGCCACCTCGATCAACGCCGCGCTGATGCAGCGCTCGGGCGAGCTCGGCACTATCGCGCCGGGAGCAGTGGCGGACATCCTGGTGGTGGACGGCGACCCCCTGAGCGACTTCGGACTGCTTCAGGAACAGGGCCGCCACATCCCGGTCATCATGAAGGACGGCTGGTTCCACAAGAACGAGCTTTGACGGCACGATCCCCCTCTCCTGCGGCGTCCATCGGCTCCCGATTGCAGTAGGTTTTGGTGATCCCTCACCCGTCTCTCCAATGGCGGGGTGAGCTCATGGGCACAGACCCTGGGGGCAATTTCCCACGCTTGATAACAACCGCCCCACCGGTGGGACGGCACGTGTAGCTTGACAGGTCTTGAAAAAGAACAAATAATGAACAACCATGAGCACCTCTCGCCCCATGTCCCCGATGCGAGTCGGGTCCCCGTGCGACGACACTGCCGATCTGGCAGCGCTGCGGCGGCGCATCGCGGCGCTCGAACGCCGCCCGGCCGCGCTGGAGAGCGCCACTGACGCAAGCCGGGTGAGGCGGCCCTGGCCGCTCGGCGTGGATACCTTGGATGGCGCTTTGCCGGAGAGCGGCCTCGCGTCGGACGGCCTGCACGAGGCCGCTGGCGCAAGCGCGGCAGACGGACCGGCGGCCGCCGCCTTTCTCGCGGCACTGCTGGCGCGGCGCGTGCACGCCGGCGAGCGCGGCCCGGTGCTGGTCTGCCAGAGCCGGGGCGGGGCCGCCCGCTTCGGCCGCCTCCACGGGCCGGGCTGGCGCGATCTCGGCCTTGAGCCGGCGGACCTGCTGATCCTCCGCGCCCGCCGTGAGAAGGACGTGCCCTGGGCGATGGAGGAGGGCCTTCGCTGCGGCGCGCTCGCGGCGGTCCTGGCCGAGGCCGAGAGCATCGAGTTCACAGCAAGCCGGCGCCTCGCGCTCGCCGCGGCCGAGGGCGCGACGCCTGCGCTGCTGTTGCGCCACGACGAGTTCGGCCCGGCGAGCGCGGCGCAAACCCGCTGGCGGGTGGCGGCGCTGCCGGGCAGTGCCGACCCGTTCGACGAGGGCGCGCCCGGTCTGCCCCGCTGGCGCCTTGCGCTCGTGCGCGCGCGCGGCGGGCGGCCCGCCGCATGCGACGTGGAGTGGAACCGTGAGACGGGTGATTTCCGTATGGCTGCCGCGCTGGCCGATCGACCGGCTACGCCGCGAGCGGGCACGGTTGAGGTCGACGTCCCGCGCCGGCCCTACGCACTCACCGGCGGCTGAGTCGGCGAAGGCGGCCGTGCCGTCCGCGCCGGTCCCCTTCGTGCTGGTCGCATCCGGCCGCCGCGGACCGGTGCTGTGGGCGGTCAACCGCGAGGCCAGCGCAAAGGGGCTGAGGCCCGGCATGCGCCTCGCCGACGCCCGCGCCCTGCTCGCGGGCCTCGCCACGGCGCGCGCCGATCCGGCGGCGGACCGGCGGGGGCTTGAGCGGCTCGCCCTGTGGTGCAACCGCTTCACGCCCTGGTGCGCGGTGGACTGCAGCGGCGATGGCAATGGCGATCGCGGCGACGGCGGGCTGCTGCTCGATATCACCGGCTGCGCCCACCTCTTCGGCGGCGAGGCGGCGCTGATGAACGAAATCGCGGTACGGCTTGCAGGCCTGGGCATCGAGAACCGCCTGGGCCTCGCGGACACGCCGGGCGCCGCCTGGGCATTGGCTCGCTTCGGTCCGGCGGCGAACGGTCGTCCGGACGCACGCATCGCCGCGCCCAGGAAGTTGCGCACAGCGATCGCGGATCTTCCGGTCGAAGCGCTCAGGCTCGCGGCCGAGGACGCCCACCTGCTGCGCCGTCTGGGTCTGACCACCGTTGGCGCGGTAGAGAACCTGCCGCGCGCTTCCTTGGCTCGCCGCTTCCCCTGCCGCGAGCGGGGCGGCGCGGTGCTCGCGCGCCTCGACCGGGCGCTGGGCCGGCAGGCCGATCCGATCGTGCCCATGGTCCCGCCGCCTGCCTGCCTGGAGCGCCTGGCCCTGCCGGAACCCCTGATCGACCGGGCGGGTCTGGATGCGGTGCTGGCCCGACTCATGCCGGAGCTGGCCGCTGCCCTGGAGCGCGAGGGGTTCGGCGTGCGCCGGCTCGCGCTCTGGTGCTACCGGGTCGACGGCGGCGTGGTACGGCGCGCGATCGCCACGGCACGCGCGACGCGGGACGGCGATCACTTGCTGCGCCTCTTCCAGGAGACGCTGGAGACCATCGACCCCGGCTTCGGCATCGATCTCGCGGCGCTTCATGCCGAGCGTGTCGAGCCCCTTGCGTCCAAACAGCTTTCCCTCGCCAGCAACGGGCAGAAGAAGGGCGATCTGGACCTCCTGGTCGACCGCCTGCTGGCCCGCCTCGGTACCGGCGCCGTCTGCCGCCTGGAGCCGGTCGCCCGTCACAGGCCGGAGACAGCGGAGCGGGCAGTCGCCCCCGGCCGGGACCCGGCACCCTGGCGCGAAGCGCCCGCGTCGTCCGAGGCACCCGCGACGCCGCAGCGGCCCTTTCGCCTGTTCGACCGGCCCGAGCCGGTGGACGTGATGGCCGAGGTGCCGGACGGCCCACCGCTGCTCTTCACCTGGCGGCGGGTGCGCCGCCGCGTCATGCGCGCTGCGGGACCCGAGCGCATCGAGCCGGAATGGTGGGCCGGCGCTGGCGCTGGCGGGCAGGACGAGGCGGTGCGCGATTACTACCGCATCGAGGACGCAGACGGCCGGCGCTACTGGCTCTACCGCGCCGGCCTCTACGGCGATAGCGGTGGCGACACCAGCGCTGGCGGGCCGCCCCGCTGGTATGTCCACGGGCTCTATGGATGACGCGCGCGTTCCCGCGCGACATGGTTAACGGCCCGAACATCGCCTACGCCGAGCTGCAGGCGGTGAGCAACTTCAGCTTCCTGCGCGGCGCCTCCCACGCCGACGAGCTGGTGGAGTGCGCGGCGGCGCTGGGGCTCGCCGCCATCGGTATCGCCGACCGCAACACCCTCGCCGGCGCGGTGCGCGCCCACGTCGCAGCCAAGGCGGCCGGTCTACGGCTCCTCACCGGCGCACGGCTCGACCTCGCCTGCGGGCTCTCGCTCCTCTGCTATCCCCGCGACCGTGCCGCCTACGGTCGCCTCTGCCGTCTGCTGACCCTCGGCCAGCGGCGCACGACCAAGGGCGACTGCGTGCTCCATCTCGACGATGTGACGGCCCACGCCGAGGGCCAGGTGCTGATCGCGTTGCCGCCGGAGCGTCTGGATGAGGAGGCCGGCGAGAGGGGCGGAGAGCCGTTCGAGCCGGCGCTCGCCGCACTGCGCCGGCGCCACGCGGGGCCCCTCTACCTCGCTGCTCACATGCTCTATCGGGGCGATGACGCGAGCCGCCTCAACCGGCTGGCAACGTTGGCCGAGCGGCAGGAGGTCCCCCTCGTCGCCACCAACGACGTCCACTACCACACGCGCGAGCGCCGGCCCCTGCAGGACGTGCTGACCGCGATCCGTGAGCGCGTAACGGTGGCGCAGGCCGGTTATCGGCTAGCCGCCAATGCCGAACGTCACCTCAAGAGCGGGGCCGAGATGGCGCGGCTCTTCCGGAGCCACGAGGATGCCGTCGCCCGCACCCTGGAGATCGTGCGCCTCTGCACCTTCAGCCTCGACGAGCTGGCCTACGAGTATCCCGAGGAGCCGGTGCCCGCCGGTACCACGCCGCAGCAGCACCTGGAGGCACTGACTTGGGAAGGTGCGGCGCGGTGCTATCCCGGCGGCATCCCAGCCAAGGTCCGCCGCGCGCTGATGCACGAGCTCGGGCTCATCGCCGAGCTCGGCTACGCGCCCTACTTCCTCACCGTGTACGACATCGTGCGCTTCGCCAGGGAGAAGGACATCCTCTGCCAGGGGCGGGGCTCGGCCGCCAACTCCGCCGTCTGCTACTGCCTCGGCATCACCGCCGTCGACCCGGCGCAGATCGACCTCCTGTTCGAGCGCTTCGTCTCCCGCGAGCGGCGCGAGCCCCCCGACATCGACGTGGACTTCGAGCACGAGCGGCGGGAGGAGGTGATCCAGTACATCTACGGCCGCTACGGTCGCGACTGCGCGGGCCTCGCCGCCACCGTCATCAGCTACCGGGGGCGGAGCGCGGCGCGGGACGTGGGCAAGGCCATGGGGCTGTCTGAGGACACCGCCGCAGCGCTTGCCGGCGCAATTCGGGACCTGCACCACGACGGTGCCGTCGCCGTCGTGCGGCGGCTTGGCGAGGCCGGTCTCGACCTCGCCGATCCCCTGCTGCGCCAGACCGTGGCGCTCGCGGGTGAGTTGATCGGCTTCCCCCGCCATCTCTCTCAGCATGTCGGCGGCTTCGTGCTGACCCGAGGGCCGCTCGAGGAGATCGTGCCCATCGGCAACGGGGCGATGGAGAAGCGTACTTTCGTCGAGTGGGACAAGGACGACCTCGAGGCGCTCGGCCTGATGAAGGTCGACGTGCTGGGGCTCGGCATGCTGACCTGCATCCGCAAGGCCTTCGAATTGCTGGCCCGGCACAAGGGGCTCGACCTGACGCTCGCCTCGGTGCCGCAGGACGACCCGGCGGTCTACGACATGCTGTGCCGGGCCGATACGGTCGGCGTCTTCCAGATCGAGAGCCGGGCGCAGATGAACATGCTGCCCCGGCTCAAGCCCCGCCGCTTCTACGACTTGGTGATCGAGGTCGCGATCGTGCGCCCCGGCCCGATCCAGGGCGACATGGTGCATCCCTATCTACGCCGCCGCGACGGGCTGGAGGAGGTGATCTACCCGGCGCCCGCGCCCGAGCACGGGCCGCCGGACGAGCTGCGCCAAGTGTTGGAGAAGACCCTCGGCGTGCCGCTCTTCCAGGAGCAGGCGATGCGGCTCGCCATGGAGGCGGCACAGTTCACGCCCGACGAGGCCGACGCGCTGCGCCGCGCCATGGCCACCTTCCGCCGACGTGGCACGCTCGGCCAGCTGAAGGAGAGGATGGTCGGGCGCATGGTGGCGCGCGGCTACGAGCCAGCGCTTGCGGAGCGTTGCTTCCGTCAGATCGAGGGGTTCGGGGACTACGGCTTTCCCGAATCCCACGCCGCGAGCTTCGCGCTCCTGGCCTACGTCTCCTCCTGGCTCAAGTGCCACCACCCGGACGCGTTCGCGTGTGCCCTGCTGAACGCCCAGCCCATGGGCTTCTACGCCCCCGCCCAGATCGTGCGCGACGCCCGCGAGCACGGCGTCGAGGTGCGGCCGGTGGATGTCAACGCGAGCGGCTGGGACAACAGTCTGGAGGATGTGGGGGAGGGGCGCCGCGCGGAGCACCTTGCGCTTCGTCTCGGCACGCGCCAGATCGGCGGCCTGCGTCAGGAGGATGCGGCGCGCATCATAGACACGCGCCACACGCCCTATCCCGATGTCGCCGCGCTCCACCGCCGCGCCGGCATCCCGGTCGCCGCCATCGAGACCCTAGCGGCAGCCGACGCCTTCCGTTCTGCAGGCCTCGCCCGACGCGAGGCGCTGTGGCAAGCCCGCGCGCTGGCCAAGGCGCCACCGCTGCCGCTCTTCGAGGCGTCGGACCAGCGCGACGAGGGGCCGGAGCCGGCGGTCACGCTGCCGGCCATGGCGGACGGCGAGCAGGTGGTCGAGGACTACCGCACACTCCGCCTCTCGCTGAGAGCCCACCCGCTCTCCTTCCTGCGTGAGCGGCTGGCTGCCCGGAGCGTGCTCCTGGCCGAGGCGCTCCTGCACGCCCAGGACGGCGACCGTGCAGCAACGGCCGGGCTCGTGCTGGTGCGCCAGCGGCCGGGCAGCGCCAAGGGCGTGATCTTCATGACGCTGGAGGACGAGACCGGCACCGTGAACATCGTCGTCTGGCCCAACATCCTGGAGAAATACCGCCCGGCGGTGCTGGGCGGGCGCTTGGCGATGGTGCGGGGCCGGGTGCAGCGCGCCGGCGAGATTGTCCATCTGGTCGCGACCCACCTGGAGGACCTGACCCACTGGCTCGACCTGCTGATGCCGGACGAGGGCACCGTGCAGCCGTCGCCGGATAGCGCTGGGGCCGGTCGGTACGGCGGCAGGCGGCAGCCCGCAGCGAATCTCGCCCGCCACCCGCGCAACCAGCGCGTGATCCCGAACTCGCGGGACTTCCGGTGAGGGTGGTAGCGCTTCGTCTAGTCACGATGAGGATGCCGAGCATGCACTTGACTCCATATGTAGTGGAGAACATAAAATGAGCAGGAAGTGGGCCGTCAAGATCAACCGCGAGTTCCGGCCGGAGTTCGACAGACTGCAGGAGGACGTACAAGACGCGATCCTGACGATGTCTCGCCAGCTGCAGCAGTTCGGGCCGCAATTGGGGCGACCTCAGGTGGACACGCTGAAGGGCTCGCGGCACGCAAACATGAAGGAAGCGCGGCTTAGCGTAGCGGATGGGGAATGGCGCCTCGCTTTCGCCTTCGACCCAAAGCGCAGAGCCATGCTTCTGGTTGCCGGTGACAAGTCGGGAGGCAGCACCAGACGGTTCTATCGCGCACTGATCCGCAAGGCCGACGAGCGTTTCGATAGGCACCTCGCTCGCCTCACGCAGGAAGGAGGATCGTGATGGATTTAGATGTGAATGACGTGATCGCAAAGCTCGACCCCGAGAGGCGGCGGCGGATCGAGGAGCGGGCGGCCGAGCTCATCGCCGAGGAAATGACCCTGCGCGAGCTTCGCAAGGCCCGGCAGCTCACCCAGGCGCGCGTCGCGGCCGAACTCGGCATCAGCCAGGACGGCGTCTCCCGGCTTGAGCAGCGCAGCGATCTTTTGCTCTCGACTCTGCGCAAGACCGTGGAGGCAATGGGGGGCAGCCTCTCGCTCATCGCCAGATTCCCCGACCGACCGCCCGTCGAGTTATCGGGCATCGCGGAGAGCGATCATCGCGACTGACGATCGAGGCAGCCATATGCGCGAACGGATCGAGGTCTTCGAGGGCGATATCACGACGCTCGAGGTCGGTGCGATTGTCAACGCGGCCAACAACGCGCTGCTGGGCGGCGGTGGGGTCGACGGCGCCATTCACCGCGCGGCGGGGCCTCGCTTGCTCGAGGAATGCCGCACGCTCGGCGGGTGCGAGACCGGGGACGCCAGGATCACCGGCGCCTACGATCTGCCCGCCCGCTTCGTCATCCACACCGTGGGCCCCGTGTGGCATGGCGGCGGGCAGGGAGAGCCCGCACTACTGGCACGCTGCTACCGCCGCTGCTACGAGATCGCAGGCGAGCAGAGGATCGCGTCCATCGCATTCCCGGCAATCAGCACCGGCGTCTACGGCTATCCGCTCGACCAGGCCACGCGCATTGCCGTGGCCGAGACCCAAGACCACCTCGAAGCCGACAGCGCGCTCGAGAAGGTCGTGTTCGCCTGCTTCGGTGCTGAGGCGAGCGCCATGTACCGGACCGTGATCGACGACGTCTTCGCCGACGAATAATCGGCCGCAGCGGTCGACGGCACCGCACCAACAAGGACAGGCGCCCGAGGCTTGCCGTCTGCGCCCCCTGATGGTTCGTTAGGGCCCGAGACCGATCACGCATTTCCGGAAGAAGGGCCCATGAACTTCGACATCGGCGACAAGGCGAAAGAGATACGCGATCGCGTCGCGGCCTTCATGACGGCGCACGTCTACCCCAACGAGGAGGAGATGCTGGCGCAGGTTGCCGACGGCGACCGCTGGCAGCCGATCCCGCTCCACGACGAGCTGAAGGCAAAGGCCAGGGCCGAGGGGCTGTGGAACCTGTTCCTGCCCGAGAGCGAGTTGGGCGCCGGGCTCTCCAATCTCGATTACGCGCCTGCCTGCGAGGAGATGGGCCGCTCCCTCTTCGCGCCCGAGATCTTCAACTGCTCGGCGCCCGACACCGGCAACATGGAGGTGCTGGTCCGCTACGGCACCGAGGCGCAACGCGAGGAGTGGCTGACTCCCCTACTCGCGGGCGAGATCCGCTCCGCCTTCGCCATGACCGAGGTCGAGGTCGCGTCCTCCGACGCCACCAATATCGAGACACGGATCGAGCGCGTGGGCGACGACTACGTCATCAACGGTCGCAAATGGTGGACCTCGGGCGCCATGGACCCCCGCTGCCGCATCCTCATCGTGATGGGCAAGACCGATCCCGAGAACCCCGACCGCCACAAGCAGCAGTCGATGATCCTCGTGCCGCTGCCCTGGCCCGGCGTCACGGTGAAGCGCATGCTCCCGGTCTTTGGCTTCGACGACGCGCCGCACGGCCACGCCGAGGTGCTGTTCGAGAACGTGCGCGTGCCGACGGCGAACATGCTGCTGGGCGAGGGGCGGGGCTTCGAGATCGCCCAAGGGCGCCTTGGCCCGGGCCGCATTCACCACTGCATGCGGCTGATCGGCGCTGCCGAGCGCGCGTTGGAGCGCATGTGCCGGCGCACGCAGATGCGCGTCACGTTCGGCAAGCCGATTGCGGACCAGACCGTGACGCAGGAGCGCATCGCCGAAGCCCGCATCATGATCGAGCAGTGCCGCCTGCTCACGCTCAAGGCCGCCTACATGATGGACACCGTCGGCAACAAGGTCGCGCGCAAGGAGATTGCGATGATCAAGGTGGCCGCGCCCAATATGGCCTGCCAGGTGATCGACTGGGCGATGCAGGCCTTCGGCGGCGCGGGCATCTCGGCCGACTACGGCCTCGCGAAGGCATACGCCAACGCGCGTCTGCTGCGCCTCGCCGACGGGCCGGACGAGGTCCATCGCAACCAGATCGCCCGGCTCGAGCTCAAGCCCTACCGAAACACGGTGAGCGAGCGGGGGGCCAATGCCTTCGTGCCGCCGCTCGACGAGGAATCCGGACTCAGCACGCGGCCCCGCTTCGTTGTTTAAAGCGTGTCCGTCCTATACGGATACGCGACAGGCCGCGACCGCGGCCCGCCGCTAATGCGGCGCCCTCGCGGAGGCACCGGCCAGAGGCCGGCTGCCGTGAGCGATAAATGGCTAAGCTATGTGTGCCGGGGGCGCCGGCGGCGTCTCCGGCTCGCCGCCGAGCTCCCGCAGGATGGTGCTGAGCTCGTCTGCGGCGCGGGCGATCTCGTCCTCGTCGGTGCCGCGCAGGACCAGCGTCGTACCGAAGTTGCCGTCGCGGACGAAGGGGTAGCTGCCGATCTCCAGCGCCGGGTAGCGTTCCTGCAGACCTTCGAGGCGCGCGGCCACGTCGCCCTCGCCCAGCAGCACCGCGATCTCGCGCGACTTGACCTCGCGCCCGCCCTTCAGCGTCGGCGCCACGCTCTCAAACATTGCGCGCATCACCGCCGGAATGCCGGCAAGCACATGGACGTTCTCGACCCGGAAGCCCGGCGCCCGGCTCACCGGGTTCTCGATGAGCGTCGCCCCCTCGGGCGTATGGGCCATGCGCATCCGCGCCTCGTTCAGCTCGCGCCCGGTGTCCCGATAGAAATCCTCGAGGATGCGCTTCGCCTCCGGGTGGATTCTATAGGGCAGATTGAAGGCCCGAGCGACGGCCTCGGAGGTGATGTCGTCATGCGTGGGGCCGATTCCACCGGTGGTGAAGACATAGTCGTGGGATGCGCGCAGCGTATTTGCGGCGGCGATGATGGCGCGCTCCTCGTCCCGCACCATGCGGACCTCGGCGAGCTGGATACCGAGCGCCGTCAACTGGCGGGCAAGATAGGAGACGTTCACGTCCTTGGTGCGGCCCGAGAGGATCTCGTTGCCGATGACGATGAGGGCGGCGGTGACGGAGGCTTGCGACATGGCGACAACGCTCGTTGATGCGCGTGCGGGCGCAGGACGGCGCAGAGCATAGAGCGGCGCGCGCGAGGCTGCCACGGTGCGATGGCACCGCGCCCCTTGAGCCGGCGGCGGCGGCCGGCTTATGAGACTAGATGCGCTTTCCCCATCCTCTCCGCCGGGCGACGCTGCTCAAGCGTTACAAGCGCTTCTTGAGCGATCATCGCCTGGGGGACGGCAGCACCGTCACCGCCCACGTCGCCAATCCCGGCGCGATGACGGGGCTCACCGGTGAGGGGTTTGAGACCTGGCTCTCGCCCGCCGCGAACCCGAAGCGCAAGCTCCCCTACAGCTGGGAGATGGTTCGGGCCGATGGCGGCTTGGTGGGCGTCAACACGGGGTGGCCCAACCGGCTCGCCGAGGAGGCGATCACGGGCGGCGCGATCCCGGCGCTTGCGGGGTACGAGAGCGTCCGCCGCGAGGTCGCCTACGGCGCGGGCTCGCGCGTGGACCTCTTGCTGGAAGGTCCGGACCGGTCGCCCTGCTACGTTGAGGTCAAGAACGTGCACCTGAAGCGCGGCCCAGCCGCCGAGTTCCCTGACAGCGTCACCGCCCGCGGCACGAAGCACCTGCGCGAGCTCGCGGCGATGGCAGAGAGCGGCGCTCGCGCGGTCATGCTCTACATCGTTCAGCGCGAGGACTGCGACAGTTTCACCCTCGCCGCCGATATCGACTCCGCCTACGCCGCTGCCTTCGTCGAGGCACGCGCGAGCGGGTTGGAGGCGCTCGCCTACGCCTGCCGGCTGAGCACGGAGGGCATCGCCGTCGACCGTCCGCTCCCCATCGAAGATGCAGCATAGCCAGTGCGTCTATTGAACGCCCGGCGATACCGACTAGATTGTGCGCGGTGGGCGTTTCCGGCGTTGAGTCGTGTTCGCCGCGTGTAACCAGCGAGCGAGGTCATTCGTGTCCACGGCCGGCGGCGCGCAAATCATCGAGCGCAGCATCAAGACCCACGGCGCAGACGGCTTCGCGGCGATGCGCAAGGCCGGCTGCCTCGCGGCGGAGGTGCTTGATGCGCTGACGCCGATGGTCGAGCCCGGCGTCACCACCGACGCTCTCGATCGGTTCTGCCACGACTACATCGTCGCCCACGATGCAGTGCCGGCGCCGCTCGGCTATCGCGGCTACCCCAAATCCATCTGCACCTCGGTCAATCACGTCGTCTGCCACGGCATCCCCGGCGACAAGCGGCTGCAGAAGGGCGACATGCTGAACATCGACGTGACCGTGATCCTCGACGGCTGGCACGGGGATACCAGCCGCATGTTCTACGTCGGTCAGCCCAGCGTGAAGGCGCGCCGGCTGATCGACATCACCTACGAGGCGATGATGCGCGGCATCGCGGCGGTGAGGCCCGGCGCACGGCTCGGCGATATCGGCCACGCGATCCAGAGCTACGCCGAGGGCCAGCGCTGCGCCGTGGTGCGCGATTTCTGCGGCCACGGCATCGGGCGCATCTTCCACGATGCACCGAACATCCTGCACTACGGCGAGCCCGGCACCGGCCCCAAGCTCAGGCCCGGCATGTTCTTCACCGTCGAGCCCATGATCAATCTCGGCGGCTGGCAGGTGAAGCTGCTCAAGGACGGCTGGACCGCGGTGACCAAGGACCGCTCGCTCTCCGCCCAGTTCGAGCACACGATCGCCGTGACCGAGGACGGTCACGAGATCTTCACGCTCTCCCCCCTAGGACTCACCAAGCCGCCCTACAACTGTTGAAAGTATCTCTGTGGTGGCGGACAAGCCCCATTTTCACGGCCATCGCGAACGGTTGCGCAAGCGCTTCGACGAGACGGGTGCGGACGCGCTCCCAGACTACGAGCTGCTGGAGCTGCTGCTCTGTCAGGCGCTGCCAAGGCGCGACGTCAAGCCGCTCGCCAAGCGGCTGATCGAGCGCTTCGGCACCGTCGGCGGCGTGCTCGGCGCCGAGAAGGGGGCGCTGAAGGAGGTCGCCGGGGTTGGCGACGGGGTGGTCCACACGCTCAAGCTGGTCGAGGCGCTCGGCGTGCGCACGCTGCGGGAGGCGGTGATCGGCCGCCCGGTCATCGCCTCCTGGCAGGCGGTGCTGGACTACTGCACCGCGCGCCTCGGCCACAACAAGACCGAGCACTTCCGAGTGCTCTTCCTCGACAACCACAACGCGCTGATCGCCGACGAGGAGCAGCAGCATGGCACAGTCGATCACGTGGTGCTCTATCCGCGCGAGGTGATCAAGCGGGCGCTGGAGCACGGCGCGAGCGCGGTTGTGCTCGTGCACAACCACCCCTCGGGCAACCCCAGCCCCTCCCGCGCCGATATCGAGCTCACGAAGGAGGTCGCGAAGGCCGGCGCCACGCTCGGCGTGACCGTCCACGATCACCTGGTGATCGGACGCTCCCGGCATGTCTCGTTCAAGGAGGCGGGCCTGCTGACGGAGTGAGCGCGGCCGGGCCCGTTGGGAATTCCTGGTTAGAGCGCGTCCGTCTTTGACGGACGCGCGACAGGCCGCGACCGCGGCCCGCCGCTTATGCGGCGCCCTCGCGGAGGCGCCGGCCGCAGGCCGGCTGCCGTGAGCGATAGATTGCTAAGCCTCGCCTTCCCGGCGTTCGGCGAGCTGGGCGCACTTCTCGCCGCAGAAGACCCGTCGCTCCGGCACTTCAACCACCCAGAGGCGGCGCGCGATCATTCGCCCGCAGAGCGAGCAATTGACGATCTTGACCTCGTACCAGGGCTTTTCGATCTCTTCCCAGTGCCCCATGGCGGCCTCCTACTCGGCTGCCACTGCGGAGGGCGTCGCCGTCGCGGGCGCCGCCGGCGGCTCGGGCCGCGCAGCGCGCATCCGGGTGCGGAGCGCCTTAGTCGCGGCCTCGTCCACGGCGAGAGAGCCGTTGCTGGCGGCAAGCACCACCCCGTAAGCGCTCTCGGCCAACCCGCGCGTGACGTTACGGTCCAGCACGTCGGCGAGCACCCGCGCCGGTGCCCGCTCCAGCGGGTCGCCGTAGCCGCCTCCCCCCGGCGCCTCCAGCAGTAGCTCGTCGCCCTCGTGGACCTTGACGTTGTCGAACTTGGTCGGGCTCTCCAACCCGAAAGCCTCGGAGAAGGTGCGGAACTCCGTGTCGCCCACCCGCTTGACCCGGAACGCTTGGGTGCCGCCTTCCTTTCCACCGAAAAGACCCCAGGGGCCCACGAAGTGACGGTCGGAAAGCGCGCTCACCGTCAGTTCCTTGGCGTACACGCTCACCCGGCGCATGACCGAGAGGCCGCCCCGGTTGCGCCCCGGGCCGCCGGAATCCGGGCGCAGCGCGCAGGCGTGATGAAGCAGCGGAAAGCGGCTCTCCAGAATCTCGATGGGCGTGATCTCGATCGTGCTGCCGTGGGCACAGAACAGGTTGGCGTTGCCGTCCGCGTCGTGCCGCGCGCCCCAGCCGCCGCCTTCGAGATGGAGGTGGGCGAAATACTCGCCGGTTTCGGGATGCACGCCGCCCATCGGCAACAGGCAGTTGGTCCCACCATCGGCGGCGCAGGTTCGCTCCGGCAGGGCCTGCGACATGGCGCCCCAGATCGCGTTGATGACCCTGGGCTGGCCATCGGAGTTACCGCCGACCGAACTGCCCGGATGCTCGACATTGAGCAGACTGCCGGGCGGGCAGATCATCGTGATGGTACGGAACACGCCCTGATTGAGGGGAACGTCGCGGACGTTGATGCTCTGGAGGATGCCGGTGTAGGAGGCGGCCGCCGTCGCGACATAGGTCAGGTTGATTGCGGCGTCGACCTGCTTGTCGGAGCGGCTGTAGTCGACCAGGATCTCGTCGTCGTCCACCGTCACGTCCACGCGGAAGACATGGGGCGTGCTGTTCCGGGGGTCATCCTCGTAGCGGTCCTCGAAAGAATAAGTGCCGTCCGGGATCGCCTTGATCTGCTCGCGCATCCAGCGCTCGGAGGCCGCCATCAGCGCCTTGGTCGCCGCTTCGATCGTGTCCACGCCGTAGTCCCGGATCAGCTCCGGAAAGCGGCGGCCCGCGACCTTGAGGCTCGCCAGCATAGCGTGGAAGTCGCCAAAGGTCGCATCCGGGGTGCGGTGGTTGGCGAGGATCACCTTCCACAACTCCTCGACATGCTCACCTCGCTTCATCAGCTTGATCGGAGGCAGCCGCAGCCCCTCTTGATACACCTCACTCGCGGTGACCGCGAAGGAGCCCGGCACCATGCCGCCGATCTCGGCGATGTGGGCGATGATCGCCGCGTAGCCGACCAGCTCGCCGTCCACGAAGATGCCTTCCAGCAGCATGTGCTCGGGCATGTGGCAGGAGCCGCGGTACGGGTCGTTGTGCACCACAACGTCGCCCGGCTCGAAGTAGTCCTCGCCCAGCTCCTCGACCACGAAGGGCACCGTGTTCAACCCGGCGCAAATGATCGCCGGGTTGTTCTGCGCCTGGGAGATCAGCTCCAGGTCGCGGTTGAACAGCATGCAGGAGAAATCCTTGGACTCGCTGAAGAGCGGCGAGTGCGCGGTGCGCAGGGCTTCCAGGTCCATCTCGTCGCAGATCGCATCGAGCCGGTTGCGGATGACGTTGAGCGTCACCATGTCCTCCGCCGCGCTCTTGCCCTGGGGCTGTGCCCGGCGCGCGCCGCTCGCGGGCGCGATCTCCAGCACGCCGGAGCCATGCACGATCAGCCTGTCGTCGGGCGCCACGATCACCGTGGAGTCCTCCTCGAGGATCACCGCCGGGCCTTCCATCGTGATGCCCGCGCCCAGCGACTCCCGCCGGTAGACCGGCGTCTCCACCGCGCCTGCGCCGCGGAACCAGACCGCGCGTCTGGCGGCCGGCTCCGGCGTCTCACCGGGCTCGAGCCCCGGCAGGCGCGGCGGCGCCGATGCGCCCAGCGCGAGCACTGTGAGCCGCACGATCTCCACCGGGTGGCTCGGCGTCTTGAAGTCGAAACGGCGCTCGTGCTCGGCGTGGAAGGTCTCCACCAGCTCCGCAGCCGTGCCCGCCAGCACGCTCGGCGTCACGGGCAGCTCGATTTCGTGGCTCTGCAGCCGGTAGCGGGCAGACGCGCTGCGCGCGATCACCGGCTCGCCCTCGAACCCCTCTTCCAGCAGCTCGCGCACGGCCTGCTCTTCGAGCGACCGATAGGCTTCGGCGATATCGCCGAGCGCCATGGTGTCGGAGCGGAACGCGACCGTCCGGCTCTTCTCCACTCGGACATCGGCGACCACGGTGCCGAAGGCGGAGCAGAGCCCAGGATAGGGCGGCACCAGGGTCCGCCGCATGCCGACCGCGCGCGCGAGCTCGGCACCGTGGACCGGACCCGCGCCGCCGAAGGCGATCAGGTCGAAGTCGCGATAATCGAGGCCACGCTCGATGGTGACGCGGCGCACTGCCGTCGCCATGTTGTCGTTGACGGTCTCGACGATGGTGAGCGCCGCCTCCTCGACCGTGAGGCCGAGCGGCTCGGCCACCGTTGCTACCGCCGCGCGTGCCGCGGCACTGTCGAGCGGCATCCGCCCGCCGAGGAAGTAGTCGGGGTCGATGCGGCCGAGCACCACGTTGGCGTCGGTCACCGTGGGCTCCGTTCCGCCCTTGCCGTAGCAGGCCGGGCCGGGTTCCGCGCCGGCGCTCTGCGGCCCCACCTTGAGCAGGCCGTCCTGCCCCACGTAGGCGATCGAGCCGCCGCCAGCACCGATGGTGGTGAAGTCGATATGCGGGGCAACGACGTGGATGCCCCAGTCGAGGTCGATCTGCGGCACGGAGCGATAATCGCCGCCTTCGATCATGCCCACGTCGCAACTCGTACCGCCCATGTCGAAAGTCACGGCATTTTCCGCGCCCTCGGCGGCGGCGAAGTAGTGGCCGCCGATCACACCGCCGGCGAGACCGGAGAGGAAGATCTCGGCGGTGCGGTCCGGCGCCCGTTCCGAGAGCATCTGGCCGCCGTTCGATTTCATGATCGCGAGCCGGGCGGGCAGCGAGCGTGTCTCCAGCTCCCGCTCGAGATCGGTGATGAAGCTTTGCAGGATGGGCCTGACCGAAGCGGCGAGGATGGTCGTGGTCGCCCGGTGGTACTCGCGCCAGATCGGCGCCACCTCGTGGGAGAGGGAGACCGGGAGCCCGGGGAAGCGCTCGCGGAGTGCCGCGCCGAGCGCCGCCTCGTGCGCAGGATTGCGGTAGCTGAAGAGGAAATTAACCGCGATGGAGCAGGCCGCGCCCGTGCCGTTGGCGCCATTGCTGCGATGCCCTTCCTCGCCGAGCACGGCTGCCACCTCGTCGAGGACGCGGGCGATCTCGACGTCTTCCAGCGCCGTGATCACGTCACCGTGGTAGTCGATCCGCTCGCGCACGCCGAGGCAGTCGCGCCGCGCCACGCCTGGCTCCGGCCGGCGCCAGCTCAGGTCGTAGGCGTGGGGGCGCGAAATGCTGCCGATCAGCGGAATGTCCTCGAAGCCTGCCGTCGCGAGGTAGATGACGCGGGCGCCCGTGTTCTGGAGGCGCGCGTTGGTCGCGATGGTGGTTCCGAGCACGAAGTGGCGCACCGCCTCCGGCGCGATGCCGGAGCCGTCGAGGGCATTGAGCACCCCGATTTCAGGCGCGGCGGCGGTGCTCGGCCGCTTGGCGACGACGATCCCGCCGTTCTCGTCAATGGCGACGAGATCGGTGTTGGTGCCTCCCGTATCGACTCCGACTCGCAGCATCCTGCGTCCCTCCTCTAGCTCGTGCCGAACGCCTCGCGTAGCGCGGCGCAAGCGGTCGCGTGCGCCTCGGCGGCCACGTCGAACCGTCCCGTGGCGGTCCAGAAGCCGTGGATATGGCCCTCGTAGTTGCGGTAGTCGGTGGGCACGCCCGCCGCCTTGAGCCTCTCGGCGTATTCACGGCCGTCGTCGAAGAGCGGATCGTGGCTCGCGGTCATCACCATCGCCGGCGGCAGACCGCTCAGGTCGTCGGCGCGGATCGGTGCGGCCCGCACGTCCGAGCGCTCGGACTCGTCGTTGAAGTAGCAATCGAAGAACCAAGTCATGGCCTCGGCGGTGAGCACGTAGTCATCCGCGAAGGTCTTGTAGGACGGGCGGCTCTCGTCCGTGTCGGTGACCGGATAGACCATGAGCTGGAAGACCAGCGACGGTCCGCCCTCGGCCTTCGCCCGCTGCGCGGTCACGGCGGTAATGCAGCCGCCGGCGGAATCGCCACCGATGGCGATGCGTGCCGGATCGCCGCCGATCTCGGCGCAGTTCTCCGCGACCCAGCAAAGCGATGCCCAGGCGTCGTCCGTGGGCTTCGGAAACTTGTTCTCCGGCGCCTTGCAATAGTTGACCCCCACCACGATGCAGCCCGCCCCCTCGCAGAGCGCACGGCAGACACCGTCGTGGGTGTCGATGCTGAGCACAACGTAGCCGCTGCCGTGGTAGTTGACGTAGACTGGCAGCGGTGTGGCGGGGTCCGCCCCTTGGGGCCAGTAGAGGCGGACACGGATCGGCCCGTGCGGACCCGGAATGTCGCGGTCCTCGACCCGCCCCACGTCAATCCCCGGCGCCTGCAGGCCCATCACCAGATCGTTGAAGGCTTCGCGCACCTCGTCGAGCGGCCGTTCCGCGAGCGGCGGCACCTCGATCGCGTTGACTTCGTCGCAGAACTCCTGAACCTGCGGATGCAGTGCCATGGTCTCCCCCTCGCGCTTCGCGCTGTCTCCCTGCCGCATCTTAGCGGTGCCTACCCGATTGCGAAAACCGGTGCCGGAACCGATCCGGCACACGACATGGGACGCACCAGGTCGTCAACTGCAGAGGGGCCGCCCACGCGTCACTCCAGCCTCACCACCGTGCCGCTGGTCGCCGATTCATGCGCCGCGAGCACGGTCCGCACGACCTCCATCGCTTCCTCCGGCGTGATCAACGCCGGGCGCGTGTCCTCGCGGACGCAGCGCGCGAAGTAGGACCATTCCTCGTGCAATGCACCGCTCGTGATGCCGTGCAGCTCCGGCCAATAGGTCGTGTCCGGGCTCCTAAAGCCCTCCTTGGTGCATATGCCGATGTTGGGGAAGGTGTCCTGGATGTGGATGAAGCCCTCGGTGCCGATCACCGACATGCGCTCGTCGAGCTCGAAGGGCGAGCCGTCCGGCATGCACCAGGCGCCCTCGTAGAGCGCGCTCGCGCCGTTGTCGAAGCGGTACATGAGCTGGGCCACGTCGTCATACCGGCAGCCAAGCGAGTTGACGGTCTGTGCGAAGGTGCTCACGACCCTGGCCCCGGTCAACCAGAGCATCATGTCGGTATCGTGGGAGCAGGTGTGCAGAATGGGGCCGATCGTCTCGAGCTGATCGATCACCCACCGCGCCGGCACGTTGCGCCGTGCGTTGATCGCGACCACCTTGCCGATCTGGCCCGCGTCGATCTCGCGCTTGGCGGCGATATAGCGCGGGTTGAAACGGCAGATATGACCCACCATGAGGATGGCGCCACCGTCGCGTGCGGCATCGCACATGCGCTGGCAGTCCTCCACCGTCGATGCCATAGGCTTCTCGACCAGGACGTGCTTGCTGGCCGCGAGCCCGGCGAGGGTCGGGGCGGCGTGGTGGTCCCAGGGCGTGACGACGGCAAGGACGTCAATCGCCGGGTCCTCGACGAGCGCCCGGTAGTCGGTGCAGGTGCGGGCGACACCGTGCTCGCGCGCCATCTCGGCCAGGCGTTCTTCCGAGTTGTCGCAAAGCGCAGCGAGCTCGAGCTGCGGATGGTCGGCGATAGCCCGGCAATGCACTGTCCCGAACCAGCCGACCCCGATGACTCCGACACGTAGCCGCTCCATTGATCCAGCTCCGTTCTTTGTCAATCTATCTGCTAACGTCGAAGCCCGCGGCGGAATGTTCCACGCGAGCCTCGGTTTGCGGAAGGACATTAGCATTTCGGCCGGAACGCACGACGGGGCCGAGCGAAACCGGGCCACACACAAACGGAAAAAGAGATGGACGACTACCCCTTCGTCCCGTTGTCCGATTATCGGGAGTATCCCGAAGACGAGATGATGCAGCGGGCCCGCGACTTCCATGCGGAGTTGAGGCGACGGCGCCCGGTGCGGCACTTTTCGAGCCGTCCGGTCCCTCGCGCGGTCATCGATCACTGCCTGAGTGCCGCGATGACGGCACCGAGCGGCGCCAATCTCCAGCCCTGGCACTTCGTCGTCGTCGGCGATGCGGAGACGAAGCGTCGGATACGCGAAGCGGCGGAAGAGGAGGAGTGCCACTTTTACCGGCACCGGGCGCCGCAGGAATGGCTGGATGCGCTGGCGCCGCTCGGCACCGACGAGCACAAGCCCTTCCTCGAGCGCGCGCCTTATCTTATCGCGATCTTCGCCCAGAAGTACGGGCGCCTCGCCGACGGCCGCAGGGTCAAGCACTACTACCCCACGGAATCCGTCGGGCTCGCGACCGGAATGCTGATCGCAGCCCTGCATATCGCCGGATTGGCGACTCTGACCCACACGCCGAGCCCGATGAAGTTCCTGAACGAAATCCTGGGGCGCCCCAAATCGGCCGAGCGGTCCTTCCTGCTGCTGGTGGTGGGCTACCCGGACGAGAACGCCGTGGTGCCCGACATCGGTCGCAAGCCGCTCGACGAGGTGGTCAGCTACGTATGACGACGGTATGGAGCACCGTCCAGTCTCTCCTGTACTTGGTTTGGTCCACACACGTCCACAGCTTTGACTCTCCCGTAACTGAACTATATAAACCCCTGTAATGGGTGCGATGTTTGATTCGACATCGGACGCCGGCAGGAGTTCATATTGGTAGCGACCGCCGCACGCGAAGCGCGCACGCCTCTCCTCCCCTCGGGCTCAGGGCCGTTCTTTGCCCGCCGTCTGAGTGAGTTGGTGGGGCTCGCGCTCACCGCCCTTGCCGCCGTCATCGCGGTCGCACTGGCCAGCCATTCGGCGGCTGACCCTTCCTTCAACAGTGCCAGCAGCAACGCGTCAGCCAATCTGATCGGCCGCCCCGGTGCCTACGGTGCGGACCTTCTGCTGCAGTGGTTCGGCCTCGCCGCCGCCCTGGTACCGGCGATCCTCGCGGCCTGGGCCTGGGCCCTGCTCAGCCACCGCGGGCTGAACCGGCGGCTGGTGCGCTTCGCCCTGGCGCCTCTCTCCATCCTGCTCGCTGCCGTCGGCGGCGCGTCGCTGGGCATTGCCGACTGGCCGACTGCGGCTGGCGCCGGCGGGGCCGCCGGCAATATGGTGCTCTCCGCGCTTGGCCCACTCGGGCTCGACGGTCTCGATTTGGGAGGCGGCTCCGGGATGGCCGCCGCGGGCGTCGGTGCGGTCGTTCTGATCGTTGCCGCCGTTGCTCTGGTCTTCGCGCTCGGTGTGCCGTGGCGCGAATGGCGCGCGCTGTTCCGGGGAGTCTACTGGCTCCTGCGGCGCACCGTCAGCGCCTCTGTTTGGGTCGCCCGCGCAGGACACGGCGGAAGCAGCGATCGCGCAGTCGACGTTGGGGACGACGAGGAGGTCGCCCCCGCACGCAGACCGCGCCGCCTCGCCCGGTCTGCCGAGAAAACCACGCGCCGACGCGAGCCGAGCCTGCTTCCGCCGGCGCCAGGGGAGATCGAGGAACGGCCGGCCGAGCCCAGCATCGTCGAGAAGCCCAGGCGCAGGGTGAAGCCCGGCAAGCGGGAGAAAAAGGAACGTCAGCCCGCCCTAGACCTCGAGGACAACGCCGAATACACGTTGCCGGCGCTGGCGCTTCTCGCCGACGCGGATGGCGACAACAAGGCGCCCAACGCGAGCGAAGACGCACTCAGGCAGAACGCGGAAATGCTGGTCTCCGTGCTAGAGGATTTTCGGGTCTTCGGCGAGATCACGCAGGTCAGGCCGGGGCCCGTGGTCACGCTCTACGAGCTTGAGCCGCAGCCCGGCACGCGCACCTCACGCGTGATCGGGCTCGCTGACGACATCGCACGCTCGATGAGCGCGATTTCGGTTCGCGCCGCGACGATCCCCGGCCGCAGCGTCATCGGCATCGAGCTTCCCAACAGCCAACGCGAGACGGTGCTGCTGCGCGAACTGCTGGCGAGCGCCGCCTACGAAAGCACCGAGCACAGCCTCACGCTCGCGCTCGGCAAGGACATCGGCGGCAACCCCGTGGTTGCCGACCTCGCCCGCATGCCCCACTTGCTGGTCGCCGGCACCACCGGCTCGGGCAAGTCGGTCGCGATCAACAGCATGATCCTGTCGCTGCTCTATCGGTTGCCGCCGGACCAGTGCAAGCTGATCCTCATCGACCCCAAGATGCTGGAGCTTTCGGTCTACGACGACATCCCGCACCTGCTCACGCCGGTGGTGACCGAGCCGGCCAAGGCGGTCGTCGCGCTGAAGTGGACCGTGCGGGAGATGGAGTCCCGCTACAAGGCGATGTCGAAACTCGGGGTGCGCAATATCTCCGGCTACAACAAGCGGCTCGCCGATGCCCGCGAAAAGGGCGAACAGCTCACCTGGCGGGTCAATGTCGGCATGGATGCAGAGACCGGCGCGCCGATCCACGAAGAATTCGAGATCGACCCCACGCCGATGCCGTTCATCGTCGTCGTCGTGGACGAGATGGCCGACCTCATGCTCGTCGCCGGCAAGGACATCGAGGGCGCGGTGCAGAGGCTGGCGCAGATGGCGCGCGCCGCCGGCATCCACCTGATCATGGCGACGCAACGGCCCTCGGTCGACGTCATCACCGGCACGATCAAGGCCAACTTCCCGACGCGGATCAGCTTCCAGGTCACGTCGAAGATCGACAGCCGCACCATCCTCGGCGAAGCCGGCGCCGAGCAGCTGCTGGGCCAGGGCGACATGCTTTATCTCGGTGCCGGCGGGCGCGTGGCGCGGGTGCACGGGCCCTTCGTCAGCGATGCCGAAGTCGAGCGAGTGACCGACTTCCTGCGTGCCAACGGGCGTCCCAACTACATCGAGGGGATCACCGAGGAGCCCGAAGCGACCGCCGCCGGGATCGACGAGGGTGGCGACGAGGACCCGCTTTACGACCGGGCCGTGGCGCTGGTCGCGGCCGAGCGCAAGGCCTCCACCAGCTTCGTGCAGCGTCATCTCCAGATCGGCTACAACCGGGCCGCTCGGATCATCGAGCGGATGGAAAGCGAAGGCGTCGTCAGCCAGGCCAACCATGTTGGCAAGCGCGAGGTGCTGGTCTCTGACCATTCCGCCGGCTGAGTTTCAACGACCTGTGATTGTTCGCGCGACCCGCGCGCCCTACATTCCAAACCATGCCGATATTGATCCGCGCCGCCGCCCTCTTTTGCCTTTCCCCGATTCTCGCCGCATGGCTCGCCGCCGCCCAGCCGGTGCAGGCACAGCAGTCGGCCTCCGTCGTCTTCGACGAAGCGCAGGAGGAGACGCTCGCCGCCGTCGAGCGCTATCTCAACGGGCTCCAGACCCTGAGGGCGGACTTCACGCAGGTGGGGCCGAGGGGCGAGGTCGCCGAAGGGGTGATCCATATGCGCCGACCGGGGCTGCTCCGCGTGGAATACGCGCCTCCGGTGCCGGTGCTCATCGTCGGCGATGGCTTGTGGATCCACTATCACGACAAGGAGCTCGGCCAGATCAACGACTGGTTCATCTACGAGACCCCGCTCGGCGCGCTCACCAGGGAAGTGACACGTTTCGGCGAAGACGTGGAAGTCACGGCAGTCGAGCAGCGCGACGGGCGCACCGAGATCACCGTGGTGCACGAGGACGATCCCAGGGGCGGGAGCCTGACCCTGATCCTGGATACCGAGCCGCTACGCCTGACACATTGGCGGGTGACCGACGCCCAGGGGCTCGTGACCACCGTCTCCCTGCACGACCTCAAGACCAATATCAGGCTGCCGCGCAGGCTCTTTGTGTTCGACGACCCGCGTCAGAAACGGCCTCAAACCCGATAAGAAAGCGCCGCGCAGCCGCCCGGTCGCTGGGAGGCGGGGCTTGATACGGCGATCGCTGCCAATGGGTGAGTGGGCCTGGCACCGTCGGGTCTGGCGCCTGGTCTGGCCGATGGTGGTCTCCAACCTGTCGATCCCGCTGCTGGGCGCGGTCGATACGGCGGTTATCGGCCATCTGCCCGAGCCGCATTTTCTCGGTGCCGTCGCGGTCGGCGCACTGATCTTCAACACCGTCTATTTCGGCTGCAATTTCCTGCGCATGGGCACCACGGGTCTCACCGCCCAGGCCTTCGGCGCCCGCGACTGGAACGAAGCGCGCGCCACGCTCGCCCGTGCGCTCCTGATCGCGCTCACGCTCGCGGTCGTTCTCCTGGCAGCGCAGGGGCCGCTCGGCTGGCTCGCCTTCTATCTGGTCGAACCGAGCGAGGCGGTCGCCGGCGAGGGCATGCGTTACTTCTTCATCCGCGTCTGGGGAGCGCCTGCCACGCTCGCCAACATCGCGCTCGTCGGCTGGTTCATCGGGATGCAGAACACTCGCGCGGCGCTGGCGCTGCTGCTGACGGTGAACGGCATCAACATCGTATTGGATCTGGTGCTGGTACTCGTCTACGAGCTCGGCGTTCCAGGCGTCGCCTGGGCCACGATAGCCGCCGACTACTCCGGGCTGATCCTCGGCCTCGCCGTCACAGCTCGCCTCGCCCGGCGCCACGGTGGCCGGTGGCGTGCGCGCCTCGTGCTCGACGCCGCCGCCATGCGGCGATTCCTCGGGATCAACGGCGACATCTTCGTGCGCACGCTCTTCGTCATCACGGCGTTCGCGCTCTTCACGACGCTGAGCGCACGCCAGGGCGACGTGGTGCTCGCCGCGAATGCCGTATTGCTCAACTTCGTCATCTTCCTCAACTTCGGGTTCGACGGCTTCGCCTTTGCCGTCGAGGCGCTCACCGGCCGCGCTCTCGGCGCCAGGCGGCGCGACGATCTGACCCACGCCGTCCGGGCCTGCTTCTTCTGGTGCTTCGCGCTTGCCCTCCTCACGGTCGCCGTCTACGGCCTCGCCGGTGCGCCGATCATCCGCGTGCTCACGGATATCGAGGACGTGCGCGCCGTGGCTTACGACTTCCTGCCCTGGCTGATCGCGCTGCCGCTGGTGGCGGTCTGGGGCATCTTCCTCGACGGCGTGTTCACCGGCACGACGCGCACCGCTCACATGCGGAACAACATGATCCTGGCGTTTGCTGTCTTCACACCCTGCGCGTGGCTGCTGCGCGAGCCGCTGGGCAATCACGGCCTCTGGCTTGCGATGACGCTGCTCTACGTGGTGCGGGGCGCGGGGCTCGGCGCCATCTATCTGGGCATCCAGCGGCGCGGCGGATTCTTGTCCGCAGGCGATCGCCGTGATAGCTGAGCCGGCATGACCGCCACGTCGGTTCCCCTGATCGGCCTCCCCGCCTGTGTGCGTGACATCGGCATCCATCCCTTCCACGTGGTCGGCGACAAGTACATGCGAGCGGTGGTCGATGCGGCCGGCGGGCTACCCGTGGCCGTGCCCGCGCTCGGCGGGGCGCTGGACCAGGACGCGGTGCTGGACCGCTGCGATGGCCTGCTCTTTACCGGAAGCCCCTCCAACGTGGAGCCTGCCCACTACGACGGGCCGCCGAGCGCCGACGGCACGCTCCACGACCCCGAGCGCGACGCGACGACGCTGCCCTTGATCCGGAACGCGATCGACGCAGGGATTCCCATTCTCTGCATCTGCCGCGGCTTTCAGGAGCTCAACGTCGCCCTCGGCGGCAGCCTCCATCAGGAGGTTCACAACCTGCCGGGGCGGATGGACCACCGCTCGGACGAAGACCAACCCCGCGACGTGCAGTACGGGCCGATCCACGAAGTGACGTTGACTGCCGGGGGACTGCTGGCGTCGCTCTGGCCCGCCCCAGAGGTCATGGTCAATTCGCTGCATGCCCAGGGGATCGACCGGCCCTCGCCCCGGCTCGCGATCGAGGCGGTCGCGCCTGACGGCCAGATCGAGGCGGTGCGCGTCAGCGATGCCCCTTCATTTGCGCTCGGCGTCCAATGGCACCCGGAGTGGAAGGTGACGGAGGACGCGTTCTCGATGGCGATCTTCGGCGCGTTCGGCGAGGCGGCGCGGGCACGGGCTACCTCCCGCTTGGGTGCTTCTGCCGAAGATTCCCGCTCGATTCCCTCGGCTCTCGCCTCCGGCTCCTGAGCGACGCTAGGGCGTGTCCGTCTTTGACGGCCGCGCCCCAGGCCGCGACCGAAAAAATGTCCCTCAGGGTTGCCGGGCGCAGTGCTGGTAGGTCTCGGGCCGGCGGTCGCGGAAGAACTGCCACGTGTCGCGGACCTCGCGGATTTGGTCGAGGTCGAGCTCGGCGACCACCAGCTCGTCGTCCTCATCCCCGCCCTGCGCCAGGATCTCCCCGCGCGGATTGCAGAAGTAGCTGGAGCCGTAGAACACGTGGTTGCCGAAGCTCGGCTCGGTGCCGACGCGGTTGTTGGTGCCGATGAAGATGCCGTTGGCGATGGCCGCGCCCACCTGCTCCAAGTTCCAGATGTGATCGCTGAGGCCCTTGAAGGTCGCCGACGGGTTGAACACCAGCTCGGCACCGCCCAGTGCGAGCGCACGCCAGCCTTCGGGGAAGTGGCGGTCGTAACAGATATAGACCCCGACCTTGCCAACCGCGGTATCGAACACCGGGTAGCCGAGATCGCCGTAGGCGAAGTAGTGCTTCTCGTCATAGCGCCCGATCTTCGGGATGTGAATCTTGCGGAACTTGCCGAGGTAGCTGCCGTCCGCATCGATCACGGCGGCGGTATTGTAGAACTTGCCGTTGTGGTCGCGCTCGTAGACCGGCGAGACGATGACCATGCCGTGCTTCCTGGCCGCCTCGCACATCGCCTGGGTCGTGGGGCCGTCCGGCACCGCCTCGGCGGACTCGAACCACTTTTCGTCGATAGTGGCGGGGAAGTAGGGCGCGTTGAAGACCTCCTGGAGGCCGAGCACCTGCACCCCTTGCCGCGCGGCTTCCTCGATCAACGCCAAGTGGGCGGCGACCATCTTGTCGCGGATCGTCTCGATGGAGTCCGTCGCCGGGTCCCCCTTCAGGTTCATCTGAATGAGGGCCGCCTTGACCTTGCGCATGGAAGCCTCCTCTCGCCCGCCCGCTCAAACCTGCCACGACGCCACGGCGCCGTAGGTCTCCGGTCTGCGATCTCGATAGAATTTCCATCCGTCCCGCACCTCGGCAATCATGGCGAGGTCGAGCTCGGCGGTGACCAGAGCGTCCCGATCGTCCGGCCCCTGGTCGAGAATTTCGCCGCGCGGATTGACGAAGTAGCTGGAGCCGTAGAAGTAGCCGGTGTTCCACGGCGCCTCCATGCCGACGCGGTTGTTGGCGCCGATATAGACGCAGTTCGCGACCGCCGCTGCCGGCTGTTCCAGGTTCCAGAGATGGTCGCTCAGGCCCCGCGCAGTCGCGGACGGGTTGAAGATCACCTCGGCGCCGTTCATGGCGAGCTCGCGCCAGCCTTCGGGGAAGTGCCGGTCGTAGCAGATATAGACGCCGACCTTGCAGAACGCGGTCTCGAACACCGGATAGCCGATGTCGCCGGGCTTGAAGTAGTACTTTTCGCAGAAGCCGACGACATGGGGGATGTGAATCTTGCGGAACTTGCCGAGATAGCGCCCGTCCGCATCGATCACGGCGGCGGTATTGTAGTAGACGCCGGTCTGCGCCTCCTCATAGACCGGCACCACCATCGCCATGCCGAGGCGTGCGGCCTCCTCCCGCATGCGCTGGACCGTCGGCCCGTCGGGCACCCGCTCTGCGGTGCGGTACCAGGCGTTGTCCTGCACCGCGCCGATGTAGGGCAGGTTGAAGAGCTCCTGCAGGCCCAGCACCTGCACGCCTTCGCTCGCCGCCTGCTCGATGAGGGGCAGGTGCGCTGCGATCATCTTCTCGCTGATCTGCTCGGGCGTGTCGTTCTCGACCTCGCCCTTGAGGCTCATCTGGATGAGCCCGGCCTTAACCGTCGCCATCGCCCCTGCTCCCCTGCTGCCGCCAAGACCGGCAGCCTAGCCCGGAACTCGTACCGGGGCCACGGTCTGCGCGGTGCGGGTTCTCCTATAGCGGCGGCCGGTGCTGGCGCCAGGGGCGCACTTGCTCAAGCGCGGCGCCGATGCGGAGCACCGTCAAATCGTCGAAGCGGCGGCCGACGATCTGCAGGCCCGTGGGCAGTCCCTGCGCGGAGAAGCCCGAGGGAACCGAGAGCGCGGGCAGCTTGAGCGCGTTGAACTGCATGGTCATGTCCATGCTCTGGTGCCGGCCGTCGGCATCGTCCCCCATGGAACCGAGCTCGTCGTAGTCGACGGTCGGCGCCGGAATCGCCTCGGTCGGGCACAGCAGGGCGTCGCAGCGTTCGAGGATGGGACGCAGCGTGTTCCAGGCCTCGGTGTAGACGGTCTCGGTCTTCATCAGCTCGACCGCGCTCATGGCGAGGCCCTCCTCCATCGAGGCGACGACGGAGGGGTGCATCTTGCCCCGCCAGCGTTCCAGATGGTGGCCGAAGTGCGTGGCCTGGAACACGCCCCAGTAGGCCCACCACGCCTCGTTGAACGCCGCGCTCCAGCCGAGCTCGACGGGCTCGATCTCCGCCCCCGCCTGCTCCAGAGCGGCGGCGGCAGCGCGGGTGTTGGCCTCGACGTCTGGGTCGATCCGGTAGTAACCGAGGTCGATGGAGAGCGCGAGACGCAGGCCGCGAACGTCGCTCGGTGGCGGCACGTCGATTGCGAGAGCCGGCGCCAACGTGTTGAGATCGCGCTCGTCTGGCCCCTGGCAGAGTTTTAGGAACAGCGCGGCATCGGCCACGGTGCGCGAGAGCGGTCCGTGGCAGCACATGTAGTCGAACTGGGTCGGAAGGAACTCGAACGGGATCCGGCCCGAGCTCGGCTTCAGCCCCACGCAGCCGCTGTGAGAGGCGGGGATCCGCACCGAGCCGCCGGCATCCGAGCCCTCCGCCAGCGGCACGCAGCCGGCGACCACGGCGGCGGCAGAGCCGCCGGACGAGCCGCCCGGCGTGTGGTCGGGGTTCCACGGGTTGTGAGTGATGCCCCACAAGGGGCTATCTGTCAGGCTGGAGAAGGCGAACTCGGGCGTCGTCGTCTTGCCCACCATGATGGCGCCCGAATCGCGCAGGCGCTGCACCACGAGCGCGTCGAAGTCCGGCACCCAGTCCCTGTAGGCGTGGGAGCCGAAGGTCGTCGTCTTGCCCTTGGTGGGCGTGAGGTCCTTGATGGCGATGGGGACGCCAAGCAGGGGTCCCACATTGTCGCCCGCGGCGATCGCCCGCTCCGCCGCCCGCGCCTGCCCGATGGCCTCCTCTGGGTAAGTGAAGCAGAAGCAGTTAAGCGTGGGGTTGACTTCCTCAATACGCGCGAGCGCGTTCGTCACCAGGTCTGTGGGCGAGAGCGCGCCGTCGCGAATGAGCGCGGCCGCCTCGGTCGCCGAGAGGTAGGAGAGGTCGTCGTCACTCATCGCCTGCGGCCCGCTCTTCTGCGGCCCCGGCTGCCGCGGCTCTACGACATCATGGGGAAGGAGAGGTCGATGCCCGAGCGGATGCCGGTCGGCCAGCGCGAGGTCACGGTCTTGAGCTTGGTGTAGAAGCGCACGCCCTCCATGCCGTGCATGGCGTGGTCGCCGAAGAGCGAGCGCTTCCAGCCGCCGAAGCTGTGGTAGGCGACCGGCACGGGGATCGGCACGTTGACGCCGACCATGCCGATCTCCACCTTGTTCGCGAACTCGCGCGCAGCGTCGCCGTCGCGGGTGAAGATCGCGACCCCGTTGCCGAACTCGTGCTCGTTCACCATCTGCACCGCGGCGTCGTAGTCGGGCGCACGGACCACGGACAGCACCGGCCCGAAAATCTCTTCCTGGTAGATGCGCATGTCCGGCGTGACCCGGTCGAAGAGGCAGGGCCCAATGAAGTAGCCGTTCTCGTAGCCCTGCAGCGAGAGGTCGCGCCCGTCGATCACCAGCTCCGCGCCTTCCTCGACGCCGATATCCACATAGCCCCGCACCTTGTCGTAATGCGCCTTGGTCACCAGCGGCCCCATGTCAGCCTCGCCGTCGCCACCCGGCCCCACCTTGATGCTCTCGATCTTGGGCTTGAGGTCCTCGATCAGCGCATCGCCCACCTTGTCGCCGATGGCGACGGCGACCGAGACCGCCATACAGCGCTCGCCGGCGGAGCCGTAGGCCGCGCCGATCAGGGCATCGCTCGCCATCGTGAGATCGGCGTCGGGCATGACGACCGCGTGGTTCTTGGCCCCGCCCAGCGCCTGCACCCGCTTACCGTGGGCGCAGCCGGTGTGATAGACGTACTCGGCGATCGGCGTGGAGCCGACGAAGCTCACCGCGGCGATGTCCGGGTGGGCAAGGATCGCGTCCACCGCCTCCTTGTCGCCGTGGACGACGTTGAAGACGCCGTCGGGGCAGCCGGCCTCCTTCATCCATTCGGCCAGCATCATCGAGGCCGTGGGGTCCTTCTCCGACGGCTTCAGGATGAAAGTGTTGCCGCAGGCGATGGCCACCGGGAACATCCACATCGGCACCATGGCCGGGAAGTTGAACGGCGTGATGCCGGCCACCACGCCGAGCGGCTGACGGCTGGAAAAGCTGTCGACGCCGGTGCCGACCGACTGGGTGAAGTCGCCCCTGAGCAGGTGCGGGATGCCGCAGGCGAACTCCAGCACTTCCATCCCGCGGCTCACGGAGCCCATCGCGTCCGAGAGCACCTTGCCGTGCTCGCGCGTTATCACCCGGGCCAAATCCTCCTTGCGGCTTTCGACCAGCTCCTTGAACGCGAAGATCACCCGTGCCCTCTGGATTGGGGGCGTCGCGGCCCAGCCGGGCGCGGCGTCGGCCGCCGCCTGGACGGCGCTCTCCACCTCGTCAGAGTTGGCGAAAGGCACGCGCGCGACCACCTCGCCGGCGGAGGGGTCGTAGACATCGCCGAAGCGGTCGGACGCGCCGGTCACGGCGGCGCCGTTGATCCAGTGTGTGAGCGTTGCAGTCATCACAATCCCCCGATTCTCGTCGGTTCCTGGCACCGGGCTAAGCGGCGAGCGCGCGCTCCGGCGCGAGGTAGTCATGGCCGAGGTCGAGCGCGACGGCCTCGTGGGTGACGCGCCCCTGGCAGACATTGAGGCCGTGCATGAGGTGATCATCGTCACGCATGGCCTGCCGCCAGCCTTTCCCCGCGAGCGCCAGCACGAAAGGCAGCGTCGCGTTGCTGAGCGCGAACGTCGAGGTGCGGGCGACGGCGCCCGGCATGTTGGTGACGCAGTAGTGCAGGATGTTGGCCACCTTGTAGGTGGGGTCGGCATGGGTGGTCGGCCGGCTGGTCTCGAAGCAGCCGCCCTGGTCGATCGCCACATCGACAACGACCGCGTTGCGGCGCATCTCGTCCAGCATGTCGCGGCGCACCAGCTTGGGCGCGGCCGCGCCGGCGATGAGCACCGCGCCGATCACCAGGTCGGCGTTGTTTACCGTCTCTTCGATGGCCTGGACGGTCGAGTAGACGGTCGTGGCGCTGGCCCCAAAAATCTCCTCGAGCTGACGGAGGCGCGGGATCGAGCGGTCGATGATCGTGACCTGCGCGCCCATGCCAACGGCCATGCGCGCTGCGTGCGTGCCCACCACGCCGCCGCCCAGGATCACCACGTCGGCGGGCGGCACGCCGGGGACACCACCGAGCAGCACGCCCCGGCCCCCCTGCTCTTTCTCAAGGCAATGGGCGCCCGCCTGGATCGACATGCGGCCCGCGACCTCGCTCATGGGCGCGAGCAGCGGCAGGCCGCCCCGCCCATCGGTCACGGTCTCGTAGGCGATGGCGATGCAGCTGGACTCGATCAGGGCGTCGGTCTGGGTGGCATCGGCCGCAAGGTGGAGATAGGTGAAGAGCACCTGGTCGGTCCGCAGCATGGCGCACTCGGCCTGCGAAGGCTCCTTCACTTTCACGATCATCTCAGCCGTGCCGAAGATCTCCGCCGCGTCGTCCACCACCTGGGCGCCGGCGCGCTCGTAATGCACGTCGAGGAGTCCGATCTCGGTCCCGGCATCCTTCTCGACCATGACCCGATGGCCATGCTGCACGAGCTCGCGCACCCCGCCGGGTGGAACGCCGACGCGGTACTCGTGGACTTTGGTCTCCTTGGGAACGCCGATGAGCATGGCCGTTCCTTCCTCCAATAAATGATGACTCCCACCGCGACCGGCCCCTGGGCCGGCGCAGCGTGGCTGTCGTGGCCGGCGCTTAGTCGGCCGCTTCCGGTTGCAATACGTCCGCAGGTCCGCCGCCCTCGCCCGGCATGCCGGAGTCGGACGGCCCAGCTTCTGCGGCGGCTGGCGGCGCATCATCGTCCGGCTGGGCCGGCGACGCGTCAACCTGCGGCTGCGCTGGCGACGCCTGGGCCGCTGCGGCAGACGCTTCGGCTGCGGCCGCCTCGGCGGCCTTTTCCTCCCGCGCCGCCGCCCGCTCCGCCCTGGCGCGGGCCTTGCGCACCGCGTCGAGAAGCTCCGCCTCGGTGCAGATGCCCAACAGGATCGGGTCCTGCGGCGTGATGTTTGGCGTGTTCCAGTGCGTCCGCTCGCGCACTGCGTTGATCGTCGCCTTGGTGGTGCCGAGCAGCTTGCCGATCTGCGCGTCGCTCAGCTCGTCATAGTTCTTGAGCAGCCAGGCGATGGCATTGGGGCGGTCCTGCCGCTTGCTGACCGGCGTATAGCGGGCGCGTCGGGTACGCTGTGGAACTTCCGAGGCCGGGCCGATGGCCTCCAACCGCTGGGAGGAATCGCCTTCGCAGCGCTGGATCTCCTCACGGCTGACCTGTCCGTTGGCGACGGGGTCGAGGCCGCGAATGCCGACCGCCACCTCCCCGTCGGCGATGCCTTGCACCTCGAGCGGATGCAGCTCGCAGAACGCCGCAATCTGATCGAACGTGAGCGTGGTGTTATCGATCAGCCACACCGCAGTGGCCTTGGGCATCAGCAACTCGGCCATCTTGTGTGTTCCTTCCACTGCTGCCCGCACGCGACCGTGCCGCGGCCGACACGATCGCCCGCGGCTGCGCGTGGAGCGGTCGGTATATCGCCTTGATGTAGGGAGCGCAAAGCCGCAATTCACCGGGCTTTACCGGTTCGTGCTCTCCAGCAGGATTTTGCCGATGTGCTGCCCCTCCTCCATGCGGGCGTGGGCCGCCGCCGCCTGCTCGAGCGGAAACCGGGTGTCGATGACCGGCCGCACCAGCCCGGACTCGATCAGCGGCCAGACGGTCTCCTCCAGTGCGGCGGCGATACGGGCCTTGCTCTCCACGCTCTGGGGCCTGAGCGTGGAGCCCACAATGGTGAGCCGCTTGCGCATGAGCGCGAAAAGATCGATCTGGGATTTCGACGCCTCCTGGACGGCGATCTGCGCCAGCCGGCCCTCGGGCCGGAGCGCGGCGAGATTACGCGACGCGTAGCTGCCGCCGACGATGTCGAGCACGACATCGACCCCCTCCCCTCCCGTCGTCTCCTTCACCACGGCGACGAAGTCCTCGTTGCGGTAGTCGATCGCCCGCTCGGCGCCAAGACTTTCGCAGGCGGCGCATTTCTCCGCCGAGCCGGCGGTCGCGAAGACGCGGACACCCAACGCGGACGCGATCTGGATCGCGGTCGTGCCGATGCCGCTGCTGCCGCCATGGACGAGCAGCCGCTCGCCGGCGCGAAGCCGGGCGCGCTCGAAGGCGTTGGTCCAGACCGTGAAGCAGGTCTCGGGCAGGCCGGCGGCGTCGACCAGCGAAAGCCCCGCCGGGACCGGGAGCGTTTGCGTCTCCGGCGCGACGCAGTATTCCGCATAAGCGCCGCCGTGGGTCAGCGCGCAGACGGTATCGCCCGCTTCGTAGCGGTGCGCGCCGGGGCCGATTGCCGCCACGCGGCCCGAGACCTCGAGGCCCGGAAGGTCGGAGGCGCCGGGGGGCGGCGGGTAGGCGCCCTGGCGCTGCATCACGTCCGGCCGGTTGACCCCGGCCGCCGCCACCTCGATCAGCACCTCGCCCAGGCCGGGCTCGGGCACCGCGCGCCGCGCGGGACGGAGGACCTCGGGCCCGCCGGGCTCGGTAATCTCGATCGCGGTCATTTCAGTGGGCGGCTTTGCCATGACGTCTCCAAACGGCTTGCGCGCGCGACTATACTCAAGCGGACCCGACGGGCGCAGGAGAAATGGGATGGACGAGGAACAAATTCGCATCCCGCGCGAGCAGGAATGGACACCGCGCACGCTCGACGACATGTCGGTGGACGCGCTCAACCATTATGCCGAACAGCTTGAAGAGGAGCTGGAGCGTGTGCGCGGCGCCATCCGCGCGAAGTCGGATTACCTGAGCAAGGCGGACTCGCTCTTCAAGAGCTAGCTTCGCTCCCGTCCAGCAGAGAGCGGATGGCGGCCAGGCCGACCGGGGCCCCGTCGTACTCCGCCATCGCGTCGAGCAGCGCCCCCCATAGATAGACCGCAGACGCGAGGTCGGTGATCAGGTCGAAGGCCGGCACCGGGCCTAGGTCGCCCCGGATCACGATGACATTGAGCCGGGCGACATTGGTTTGGGCGATGGCATCGGGCGCGAAGGCCTGCGGCCTCATATCGACGGCGCAGACCTTGGCAAGCATCGAGGGCGCGTGCGCGCCGCTGAGCAGCAGCCAGCAGCTCGTCTCATCCCGTGCCACGCGGAAGCATCCTTCGGCCTCTGCCATGCTCCAGGCCTTGCCCAGGGCCTCGATCAGGGGGCTGGCCCCGCTGCGGTCCGCGAGCACCAGCGCCTCGCCCGGGGAGAGCCGCGCGATGCGGGTGCCATCGGCCTGGGGATAGGCCCGGTTGCTCGCCTCGCCCATCTCGGCGCTGTTGCCGGCGAGCCAGGGGGCGATGTTCCAGCCCTTGAAGCCCATGCGCGGGAAGGGCGTGAGGTCGGCGAGCCCGAGCGATTCCGCCTGCGACGCCTCGGCAGCGGCATCGCGCCCGAAGTCCTGCGCGATGGCGAAGCCGCCCAGCGGCTCGAAGCGCGCCCCGTGCCCTTCCAGCGCGCGGTAGAGCGGGGAGCGGCGGGGCTGCTCGGCGGGGGCGGTCACGCTCAGAGCTCCTGCTTCGCGCCGTCGGGGTCGTAGAACGGGATCTTCGCCACCGTCGCGTTCACCATGCGCGCCCCGGCTACCCTGATTTGAATCTGGGTACCGGACTCGCTCTGGTCGGGCGCGACGTAGGCGAGGCCCACGATCTTGTCCAGGTTGGGCGAATAGGCGACCGAGGTGACCCGCCCGGTGATCTCGCCCTGGCGGATCACCAGGTGGCACTCCTTCGGTTGCTCCACGCCGACGCCCGGCATCTCGAAGCCAACCAGCTTGCGAGTGAGTTCCTTCGCCCCCTGCATCCGCACCGAGCGGATGCCGACGTGGAAGGGCTTCTTCTTGGCGAGCGCCCAGGCCATGTCGGCCTCGTGGGGGGTGGTGAGGCCGTCGGTGTCCTGGCCGATAAGGATGTGGCCCTTCTCCAGCCTGAGCAGGCGCTGCGCCTCGACCCCGAAGGGCCGGATGCCGTGGGCTGCGCCGGCCTCCATGAGCGCGTCCCAGAGCGCCTCGCCCTGGCTCGCCGGCACGTGCAGCTCGTAGCCGAGCTCGCCCACGAAGCCGACCCTGAGAAAGATCGTGGGAATGCCGGCGACGTGGCCCTGGCGCACGCCCATGTAGGGAAAGCCTTCGGGCGAGAGGTCGACATCGTCGCAGAGCGTCTCCAGCACCGGGCGGCAGTTGGGGCCTGCGATGTTGACGCCCGCGAGCGCGGCGGTGACGTTGGTCACGTCGACCTTGAGCCGCCACTGGGCGTTGTACCAGAGCATCTCGCGGTAGACGTTGTCGACGCCCGAGGTGGTCGCCGTGACGTAGAAGTGGTCCTCGTGCATGCGGCAGGCGACGCCGTCGTCCACCACCACGCCGCCGAGGTCGGTCATCAGCACGTAGCGCGAGCGGCCCACCGGCTGCTTCAGGTAGGCGAAGGTGTACATGCGGTTCATGAACTCGGCCGCGTCCGGCCCGCGGACGTCGAGCCCGCCGAGGGTCGAGACATCGATGATGCCCACGTTGTCGCGGACGTTCTTGGCCTCCTCGCGGATCAGCGCCTGGCGCCGCGCCTTATCGCCGTAGAACTCGGGCCTGAGCCAGAGCCCCGCCGGCATCATGGTGGCGCCGGCCTCCAGATGGCGGAAGTGCATCGCCGTGTAGCGCACCGGCTCGAAGCTGCGGCCCGCGAGATGACCCATGGTGACCGGCACGATCGGCTGGCGCATCGTGGTGACACCGGTCTCGTCGACGCTCCGCGCCTTGGACCGCGCCAGAATGCGCACCGCGTTCAGCGACGAATGACGCCCCTGCGACGGCCCCATGCCGTTGGTGGTGAAGCGCTTGAGCAGCTCGACGTGGTCGTAGCCCTCGGCGATCGCGTCCTCCAGATCGTGGACCTGCACGTCCTCGTCCAGATCGACGAAGGCCTTGTGATCGGGATGCGGGAAGATCGGCCATGCGGCCTTCGCTGCTGCCGGCGCCTCCTCCGCAGGCGCGGCGGCGGGCTCAGGCCCCGCATCGAGGCCGGCTGCCTGCGCGGCCTGCCAGCCGGCACGGCGGCCGTCGGCCATCGCGGCATCGACGCCGGAGGTCCCGGCCACCCCGCCAGCGGCGAAGACGTCCGACGGAAGCTCCGCGACCGTCGTCGCATGGCGCGCGCTGTCGTAGGTGAATGTGGCGCCCGCTTGGCGCAGCAGAGCTGCCGCCGGCGCGTGGCCGCCGCTGACAACGAGAAGGTCGCAGCTGAAGCTGTCGACGGAGGGCGCGCAGACGCCGTCCTCCTCGATCCGGGCGACGCGGACCCGGGCGAGTCGCGGACCCTTGCGCTGCGGCACGGCCTCCCACGGCGCCGAAGCGGCGTGTACCGGCACCCTGCGCGCGGCGAGTGTGTCGCTCATCGCGGTGCGCGGCGCATCCATGCGCAGATCGACCACCGCCGCCACCTCGACCCCGGCATCCAGCAGGTCGAGGGCCGCGCCGTAGCCCTCGTCGCCCGCCGTCGCCACCACCGCGCGGCGGCCAGGCTTCACGCCATAGAGCTTGATCAGCCGCTGTGCCGCGCTGCTCAGCATGACGCCGGGCAGGTCGTTGTTGCGGAAGACCAGGGGCTGCTCCAGCGAGCCGGTGGCGATCACCAGGGCCTTGGTCCTGAGCTTGTAGAGGCGGTTGCCGCGCACCAGCGGCAGCCAGTTGTCGGCGTAGCGCCCCAGGCACGCGGTCTCGGTCATCACAGAGATGCGGTCGGAGCCTTCGACGTCGCCGACGAGGCGGGCGCGCTCCTCTTGGGCGCGGATGCCGCCGGCGTCCGCGCGGCCATAGAGCAGCCCGCCGCCGAGGGCGGCGTTCTCGTCCACCAGGATGACCTCGGCGCCTGCGGCTGCCGCTTGCGATGCCGCCGCGAGCCCCGCTGCGCCGCCGCCCACCACCAGCACGTCGCAGAAGAGGTACTGCTTGTCGAAATAGCCGTGCGGGGCGTCGGTATCGACCGTGCCGAGGCCCGCGATCCGGCGGATCATCTTGGCCCAGAGCGGCCAAGTCCAGCGCGGCTTATAGAACGCCTTGTAGTAGAAGCCCACGGGAAAGAAGCGATGCAGCAGGCCGAATACCGCCAGCCGGTCGTGCCTGAGCGTCCCCCAGTAATTCTGGCCCATAACCTCCAGATCGGGAACGAGCGGCTCGCGGTCTGCGAAGCGGTTGGGCGCGGGGCCGACCTGGACCAGCGTGTTCGCATCGAGGCCGCTGAGCGAGTGGATGCCGCGCGGGCGGTGATACTTGAAGGAGCGCGAGAGCACCGAGACGTCGTTCGCCGCCAGCGCGCTCGCCACCGTATCGCCGCGATAGCCCTGAAACTGCCTTCCCTCGAAGCGGAACGAGACCTGTTCCGTGCGATCGAGAAGCAGCCCTGTGGGCTCCGGCAGACGCGTCATCATGCGGCCGGATCCTTCGGCTCGCAGGGGTTCGCGTCGTCGGCAGGCGCCTCGTCTGCCGGTGCGTCGTCTGCGGATGTCTCGTCCGCGGGTGCATCGCCTTCGGCGTCGGCGTCGGCCGGCGCGGCTTGTTCCGGAGCGTCCTGCGTTTCCGCCGCGGCCTCGGCAGGTTCGGATTGCGGCTCGGGCGCGGCTGGCTCCTCCGCGGGCGCCTCCTGCGCGGCCTCGGCGGGTGCAGTCTCGGCCGGCGGAGCCGGCGGTGCGGCCTCCTTCGGCGGTTCCGGCTTGGCTGTGGCAGCCTCGGGCGGCGGTGGCAGAGGCTCGAATTCGACGCGCTCGGAGAAAACCCGGTCGGCCGGATAGGTGGCAAGGATCTCGTCGGTCACCGTGTTGCGCTCGGCGATGAACCAGTAGGCGGTCGCGACGTGGCACCACCACTCGCGCACCACGCCGTCCAGGTTCTCCTCCATCCAGACGAACTCGGTCCACTCGTCGTCCGAGCACCGGTTCGGGTCGGGATGCAGCTCCACGGTGCCTGCGCAGATGAACTCCTGGATATTGCGCGGCCCGTTGAGGGGGCAGGGCATGATCTTCATGGCGCCGCGGCCCCGCCCTAGTGCCCGACCGAGGCCGCGCCCTTCTCGCCCAGGAGCGAGAAGTTGCGGAAGCGGTCGAGGCGGAATTCCTTGATCAGCTCGGGCACGCGGCCGGTCGCGATCATCTCCGCCATGGTGGTGCCGCAGACCGGTGTTGCCTTGAAGCCCCAGGTGCCCCAGCCTGAATCGATGTAGTAGTTCTCGACCGGCGTGAGCCCCATGACCGGCGCGAAGTCGGGCGTCATGTCGGTCATGCCCGCCCACTGGCGCAGTACGGGCACGTCAACCATGAAGGGAAAGAGCTCCAGGATGTGCGCCATCAGCCCCTCCATGAAATCGAGAGTCGAAGAAGTCTGATAGCGCGGATAGGGGTCGGTTGCGCCGCCCATCACCAGCTCGCCCCGGTCGGACTGCGAGATGTAGACGTGCAGGCTGCCCGAGACGATGATCGGGTCGAGGAAAGGCTTGAGTGGCAGCGAGACGCAGGCCTGCAACGGCACGGTGCGGATCGGCAGCGTGAAGCCTGCGAGCCGCGCGACCTGCCCGCTCAGCCCCGCCACCGCCTGCATCGCCTTGCCGCAGGCGACCGGCCCGCGGCTGGTCTCGAGCCCGACGACGCGCCCGTTCTCGATCTTGATGCCGGTGACCTCGGTCTCCTGATGGATCTCGACGCCGAGCTCCTGGGCACGGCCGGCGTAGCCCCAGGCCACCGCATCGTGGCGGGCGACCGCACCGGGCGGGTGATAGAGGGCGCCCAGGACGGGATGCCGGACCTCGTCGGACATGTTGAGCAGCGGCACGAGGCGCGCGAGCTCGTCGCGCTCGACGACTTCGGAATCGACACCGAGATGCTTGTTCACCTCGGCCCGCCAGCGCGAGGTGCGCATGGCTGAATCAGAATGCGCCAACGTGAAGTGCCCGCGCTCGGAATAGAGGATGTTGTAGTCGAGCTCTTCGCTGAGGCCGCGATAGAGCCGCATCGATTCCTCGTAGAAGGCGACTCCCTCCGGTGTCAGGTAATTCGAGCGGATGATGGCCGTGTTGCGCCCGGTGTTGCCGCCGCCGAGATAGCCCTTGTCGAACACGGCGACGTTCCGCACGCCGTGCCTGGCCGCGAGGTAGTAGGCGGCTGCCAGCCCGTGGCCGCCACCGCCGATGATGGCCACGTCGTAGCTCGGCCTGAGTTCCGGCCGGGCGGCGAGGAAGCGCTTCACCGGCCGGCGCCGGGAGAGGCCGTATTTCAGGAGGCCGAACGCCATCGTTCGCTGTCGTCGCTAAAATGCTCGCGGTTGATAGGCTGATTTGCGTGACGCGGCAAGACGTTATCGATGTTATTGGTCCGACCGCTTGGCCTCGAAACGGGCAGCCTGCTCGCGCAAGCCTCGCGCGGTACCGGCGTTGATCAGAACGAGGCTCGCCACCAGCACGGCGACCGCGGCCCAGACCCAGTGGCTCAGCGCCGCGCCGAAGAAGATGCTGGCCCAGAAGATGCCGGCCGCGACCACCACGTAGTTGAGCTGCGCGAAGAAGAGCGCGCCGGCGCGGCGTACGATCTCGAAGAAGCAGCTGTAGGTGATCGCCTGGCCTGCCGTGGCCCAGAGCAGGCCCCAGAGGCCGGAGGAGTCGGCGTCGGTCGGTAGGAAGAACTCGCCCTGGGCGAGCATCACGATGAGCAGCAGGAGCGCGGCCACCATCATCATGCCGCCGCAGAGTGCGAACGCGCTCACGCCCACCGGCGAGAAGCGCGCGCCTGCGACATTGTTCACCGCCGCAGACATTGGCATCAGCAGCGAGAACAGCACCCACACCCAGGCGCCTGACTCCGGCAGGCTCCCGGTCGGCACGACGATGAGCAGGATCCCGCCAAAGCCTAAGAGCACGCCTCCGACGCTGAGCCAGCGGAAGCGGTCGAACCTCAGCACGAGGGTCAGCGAGTAGGTGGTCGCCGGGATCAGCGCCGCGCAGAGCGTCAGCACCGCCGGCGGCAACCTGTCGGCGACATAGGTGACCACCAGAAGCGGGCCCAGGAAGCCAAAGACCGCCACCAGCCCGAAGACCCGGAGATTCTCCCGCCTCAGCGAGGGCGGTTTGGAGATGATCGCGGCCAGCACCAGCGTTATCACGCCGGCGAACAGCGCCTGCCAGAACGAATAGGCGATGAAAGGAAAGCCCGCGTCGATCGCGATCTTGTTGGCGGTGAACAGGCTGCCGTAGGAGATGCCGCCGAGCAGCAGCAGCACGGTCGGCAACATGAGCCGGTTCTCGCGGAAGTCTTGGAACAGCCGCCTCATTGCCCTGGCTCGCGCGGCGCCGCAGGTCGTGCGCTTGGCTTCAGTGGGGCGGCTGGCATGGGGATACGAGGCGGGAGCGGGGCGCTCTGCGCCCGCCGTTCAGCCTGTGCTCGCGGCCCGGCGCGGCGGTCTGGTGGGCGCTGCTGGATTTGAACCAGCGACCTCTTGCATGTCAAGCAAGCGCTCTCCCCCTGAGCTAAGCGCCCGTGCCGCCAACGCTCGGGCTTAGCACCGCGCGCGCGGCATTGGCAAGACCGGTGGGGTCGTGCCGGCGCTGCTCCCCCCGGCCCTTGACCGTGCGCGGGGAATGCCCACATGGTGCGGGCGAGGCGGCGAGGCAGGGGAACATGACCGAGGAAGAGCGGCGAGGCTCGCCTGTGTGGCACGGGACGACGATCCTTTCCGTCCGCAAGGGCGACATGGTGGTCGTCGCGGGCGACGGCCAGGTCACGCTCGGGCAGACGGTCATCAAGGCCAACGCCCGCAAGGTCCGGCGCCTGAGCGAAGGGGGCATCATCGCGGGCTTCGCCGGCGCCACGGCCGACGCCTTCACCCTCTTCGAGCGGCTGGAGGGCAAGCTGGAGCAGCATCCGGGCCAGCTCACCCGTGCCTGCGTCGAGCTCGCCAAGGACTGGCGCACCGATCGCTACCTGCGCCGGCTGGAGGCGATGATGGCGGTGGCCGACAGCGAGGTCTCGCTGGTGCTCACCGGCACCGGCGACGTGCTGGAGCCAGCCGACGGGCTGATCGGCATCGGCTCCGGCGGCTCCTACGCGCTGGCGGCGGCACGGGCGCTGCTCGACGTCGAAGGCCTCGACGCCGAGGCGGTGGGCCGGCGCGCCATGGCCATCGCCGCCGACATCTGCATCTACACCAACACCGAGATCGTCCTGGAGAAGATCGAGGCATGACCGCCTTCAGCCCCCGCGAGATCGTCTCCGAACTCGACCGCTTCATCATCGGCCAGGACGACGCCAAGCGATCCGTCGCCATCGCGCTCCGCAACCGCTGGCGCCGCCAGCAGCTCACCGGCGACCTTCGCGAGGAGGTGCTGCCCAAGAACATCCTGATGATCGGCCCGACCGGCGTCGGCAAGACCGAGATCGCGCGCCGCCTCGCGCGCCTCGCCCAGGCGCCCTTCATAAAGGTCGAGGCGACCAAGTTCACCGAGGTCGGCTACGTCGGCCGCGACGTGGAGCAGATCGTGCGCGACCTGGTCGAGGTCTCGATCCACATGACCCGCGAGCGCATGCGCAAGGAGGTCGCCGCCAGGGCCGAGCTTAACGCCGAGGAGCGGGTGCTCGACGCGCTCGTCGGCAAGAACGCGACCAAGGAGACCCGCGGCAAGTTCCGCAAGATGCTGCGCGACGGCTCGCTCGCCGAGAAGGAGGTGGACATCGAGGTGAGCGAATCCGCCGCCTCGTCGCTGCCCACCTTCGATATCCCCGGCATGCCGGGCGCCCAGATGGGCATGGTCAATATCGGCGACATGCTCGGCAAGGCCTTCGGCGAGCAGAAGAAAATCAAGCGCATGTCCGTGGAGGACTCGTACGACACCCTGATGGCGGAGGAGAGCGACCGCCTGCTCGATCAGGACGTGGTCGTGCGCAACGCGCTGGAGAACGCCCAGAACGACGGAATCGTCTTCATCGACGAGATCGACAAGATCTGTGCGCGCTCCGACCGCCTCGGCGCCGACGTGAGCCGCGAGGGCGTACAGCGCGACCTCCTGCCGCTGATCGAGGGCACCACGGTCACCACCAAGCACGGCGCGCTCACCACCGACCACATCCTCTTCATCGCCTCCGGCGCCTTCCACCTGGCGAAGCCGGCGGATCTCCTGCCCGAGCTCCAAGGGCGACTGCCGATCCGGGTGGAGCTGAATTCGCTCGCCCGCGACGACCTGAAGAAGATTCTCACCGAGCCCGAGAACAGCCTGATCCGCCAGTACCGCGCGCTGATGCAGACCGAGAGCGTGACGCTGGAGTTCAGCGACTGCGCCATCGACGCGCTTTCCGACCTCGCCGCCGAGGTCAACCGCGCGGTCGAGAACATCGGCGCGCGCCGGCTGCACACGGTGATGGAGAAGCTCTTGGAGGAGATCAGCTTCGAGGCCGCCGACCGTTCCGGCGATACCATCACCATCGATGCGGCTTACGTCGAGGCCCACGTGGGCGACCTCGCCAAGGACGCCGACCTCAGCAAGTTCATCCTATAGACGGTCGGGCAATACGGCAGATGCTGCCGGAACGCTGTCCGACACGATCAGCACTGCCTTTGCGATGGTCGTGTGTTATTCTTCGCTCCATAGAGATCGGCAGATCTCAGCTCAACACGTAAGCTGAAATCGCCGCGGAAGACCGGCTGAACTTGGAGTGTCCACCAGGTTGAAATGTTGCCCATAGCGGAGAGTATCGAGCATGTCTGTCACGGTTAGTCTTATCAATATGAAGGGCGGTGTCGGCAAGACGACGATTGCGTCCCAGTTGGCTCATGCCGCTGATCGCCAGGATTTACGGGTCTTGGCGGTAGACTTAGACCCCCAGTCGAATCTGAGTCAATCCATAATGGGCGCCGGAGCTTACGTGGAGCACCTAAAGCATCAGAAACTCACCATAGCGCAAATTTTCGATGGGTATATTCCTACCAGTGGGGTTCATGATTCGCCTCGTCCAATCGATCTCGACGAAGTGATCGTGAAGAATGCGGGCTATTGGAGGAAGAATAGCACCCTCGATCTCATCCCGTCTCGATTGGAACTGAGCCGAACTCTCAAGAACCCAACGGGCAAAGAGAGAAGGCTTGCTAAAGCCTTGGCGCGAGTCAGCGACCAATACGACTTAATTCTTATCGACTGTGCGCCAACAGAATCAATTTTGACGGATGCCGCTTACTTTGCGAGCCGGTATGTCATCGTCCCGGTGAGGCCGGAATTCATGGCGACTATTGGTCTTCCCTTGCTCGCGAGATCGATGAAAGAGTTCCAGATAGAAAATGATGACCACAAGTTAGATATTGCTGGTCTTGTTTTCAATCATGGTGACTACTCTTCGGGACCTGAAGTGAGAAAATCGAAGAAGGAAGTACGAGAGCAGGCCGAGGAGCATGGTTGGCACATTTTCAAGAATGAGCTTCCACACTCAAAATCTTATCCTAGAGCAGCACGGGCGGGAGCACCAATATCGCAAACGGATAACGCTCGTTGGTACGTCGTAGACGGATTCAATAGCCTCAAGAGCGAAATCTTTGAACGCCTCGGCATCGAAGGAGGCTCTCATGAACAAGAGTGATACAGTTCTCGACCTTAGCCTCCGCCTTCTCGTCGCACAGCATGGCCAGGCGCGGGTGATCGAGGCACTTTCAGCCATCCAGGAGGTTGACCTTGACACGATCCGTAGCGAAATCGAAGCGTGCGGGAACAGGGCAAGAAGGGGCAAGACCCAGCGTCTACCTAGAAAAAACCTTGAAGAGGAAATACGAAAGGCGCAACCAGACAGCCATGAAGCCGAAGTAGTGATTCGAAAGCTAACCCACGCCTACGAAAACAAGGAATTCCTTCCCGAACTTCGGGATGTCAGGCGGTTCGTGGAGGCTCACTCTACCGCGGCCACCAAGAGCGTACCCTCCAAGCTGCGGTCTCGTACTGATGCTCTTACCGCGGTGATCGGCGTACTTGCTCGGTGCAGCCTCGATGAACTGCATTTTCTGGACAGGAAAACACGCTCCAAAGGGAGCGACCTCGGGATCATCACCGAGCAGATACTGGGGCGGGGAACGGGCTACGGCAAGTCTGCTTGACTACCACCAACGGTAGTTTCAGCGCGGGGGTGTACCGCCACGACTTAGGGTTTGAGCAGTCAGATGCCCAAATACTCGTCCACGATCGCCCGGTCGGAGAGCTGCTCGGGCTTGATCGTCGCGACGATGGTGCCCTTCTGCATGATCAGCACCCGCTCCGCCAGCGCCTGGATGAAGCGCAGGTTTTGCTCGACCAGCAGAACCGTGAGGTCAAGTGCGGCGGCGAGTTCGGCGAGCTTCGCCTGAATCTGATCGACGATGGAGGGCTGGATTCCCTCGGTCGGCTCGTCCAGCAGCAGCAGACTCGGTCGGCCGGCGAGACAGCGGGCGAGCGCCAGAATCTGCTGCTCGCCGCCCGAGAGCGCGCGCCCCGGCCGCTCCAGCAACGCCTCCAGCACCGGGAAATACTCCAGCAGCTCGGGCACCGCGCTCTGGCCCCGGCGCACGATCTCGCCCATGCGCAGATTGTCCATCACGCTCAGCTGCGGATAGATGTCGCGCCCCTGCGGCACGTAGCCGATGCCGAGCCGCGCGCGCCGGTGCATGGCGAGCCGCGTGATGTCCTCGTCCTCGAAGGTGATGCTCCCGCCGGTGGCCCTGATCTCCCCCATCAGCGTGCGCAGCAGCGTGGTCTTGCCCATGCCGTTGTGGCCGAGCACGCCCACGATCTCGCCACGCTCGATGGAGAAATCGATCCCGTTCAGGATCGGTATGCGGCCGTAGCCGGCGCCCAGGCCTTCCACCTCAAGCAAGGCCCGACGTCCCCAGATAGACCTCGCGCACGGCCTGGTTGGCCTGGATGCGCGCCATGGTGTCCTCGGCCAGGATGCGGCCCTGGTGGAACACGGTAACGACATCGGCGATCTGGCGGATGAACTGCATGTCGTGCTCGACCACGACGATGGTGGTGGTCCGGTTCACCTCGCGGATCAGCGCCGCCGTGCGGTTGGTCTCCTCGACGCTCATGCCCGCCGTGGGCTCGTCGAGCAGGATGATCTTGGGCTCCAGTGCCATGACCATGCCGAACTCGACCCACTGGCGCTGGCCGTGGGCGAGCGCGCCGAGCAGCTGCCAGCGGATGTCGCCGAGCTCGAGCCGCTCCAGCGTCTCGTCCACCTTCGCGCGCGCGGCTCTGGCGCCGTGGCGCGGGTGCGCGGCAAGCCAGAGGTTCTCGTCCACGGTGATGCCGTCGTAGACGTCCGGCACCTGGTTCTTGATGCCGATGCCGAGGCGCGAGATTTCGTGCGGGTGCGCTCTGCTGATGTCGCGGCCATCGAACAGAACCTGCCCCCTTGACGGCCTTATCTGGGCGGTGACCATCTTGAAGAAGGTGCTCTTGCCGGCGCCGTTCGGGCCAATCAGGCAGCGTAGCTCGCCCTGCCGGAGCGCGAAGTCGACGCCGGCGATGGCGCTCACGCCGCCGAAGCGCTTCTCCAGCGCCCGGGTCTCCAGGATCACCCCGTCCTCGCGCACCGCCTCGCTCACGGCCGCCCTCCCTGCCGCGGTCTCCTGCGCGGCGGAGCCGGGCGGAAGCTGAGGCGCTGCACGAACTCGGCCCATTGCTCGCGGATCGCCGCGCGGTCCAGCCAGAGGCCCGGCAGCGAGCCGATGCTCGGCAGCAGGCCCTTGTGGAAGACCAGGACGAAGAGGATCAGCACCGCGCCCAGCACCAGCGTCACCTGGCCCACGCCCTGGGTGCCGAGCCAGCCCTTGAAGTGCTCGATGGCGAAGACGCCGGCGATCGGGCCGATCAGGGTGCCCTTGCCGCCCACCAGCACCCACATGATGACGTCCGCTGCGCGCCCCAGGCTGAACATCTCGGGGTGCGCCAGCGGGATCGAGATTGCGTAGAGCGCGCCGCCGAGCCCGGCGACGCCGCCCGCCAGCATGAAGGCCGCGAGCTTGTAGCGCCTGGTGTCGTAGCCCAGCAGCTCTGTCCTGCGCTCGTTCTCGCGGATGCCCACCAGCACCCGGCCGAAGGGCGTGGTCAGAATCATCCGGAGCCCGATGTAGACCAGGATCATGAGCACGGCGCCGACCCAGAAGAACCAGTTGATGTCGAGCTGCACGCTCGGGTTCCACGGCACGTCGAGCTGGGGCACTGTAGGGATGCCGTTCTGCCCGTTCAGCCGCACCTTGCCGATGACGTACTGGTCGCCCGAGGTGGCGCGGATGCCTTTCTCCAGGATCAGCGTGAAGACCAGGGTAATGACGCTCAGATAAATCTCGCTGATGCGGCCGTAGATCATGAAGTAGCCGAGGATGCCGGCGCCGGCCGCGCCGAGCGCGACGGCGAAGAAGACCGAGCCCGTGGTCTCCCCGGTATTGAGCGCCAGCACTGTGAAGCCGTAGCCGCCGAGTCCGAAGAACGCGGTCTGCCCGAAGCTGAGAATCCCGCTGAAGCCCCAGAGGAAGCCCATGCTGAGCGCGAGCATGGCCATCCCGAAGAAGCGCGACATCTCCAGGATGACGAAGATTTCCAGGTGGAAGGGCATGGTGATGAAGAAGGCCGCAAGCGCGGCGATGAAGACCCACCACCACCACTTGGGCCTCTCGCTCGGGTGCTGCATGAAGGCGATGCCGTGGATCATCGCTTAGACCCCGCGCGTCATGCGCCCGGTGATGCCGAGCGGCAGCAGCCGGAGCAGGATGATCGCGACGAACAGCACCGTCATCTCGCCGATCACCGAGCTGGAGATGGTGGCGACGATGCCGTCGATGGTGCTGAAGAGGCTGGACGCGCTCACCGTGCCGATCAGCGGCAGATGGCCGCCGGTGATGACCGTGATGAAGGCCTTGGCAATGTAGGCTATTCCGAGCGTGGGGTAGGCGCCGACGATGGGCGCTAGCACCGCGCCAGCGAGCCCGGTGAGCGCGGAGCCGAAGGCGAAGGTCAGCATGTAGACCAAGCTGCGGTTCACGCCCAACGCGGCCGAGATCGTCGGGTTCTGCATGGTGCCGCGCACGATCAGTCCGTAGCGGGTGAAGCGCCAGAAGGCGTAAACCGCGCCCAGCAGCGCCACGGCAATCGCCATCATCACGAGGCCGTAGATGGGGAAGCCGAAGGCGCCCACCTGGACGTTGCCGAGCGGCGCGGCGACGCTCTCGGTCTGCGGCCCGAAGATCGTGGTGACGCCGCCCACCAGCAGCAGGCTCAACCCCCAGGTCGCCAGCAGCGTGTCGATGATCCGGCCATAGAGCCACTGGATGATGAAACGCTCGACGATGATGCCGAAGAGCCCGACGGCGAGCGCCGACAGGATGAACGAGAGCCAGAGATTGATCCCGGCATGGCTGCAGAGCGTGCAGAAATAGGCGCCGAGCATGAGGAACTCGCCCTGCGCCAGGTTGATCACCCGCATCATCCCGAAGATGACCGCGAGCCCGAGGCTGATCAGGATGAAGATCGAGAAGGAAAAGCCGATCTGGAAGAGATAGTTCGCGACCTGATCCAACCGTCACCCCCGCCGCCCCGGCCGGGCGTTCCGGGGCCAAACACGCATTTGCGAACGTGGGACGGCCCGCCGGCGACGACCCGCGCCGCCGACGGACCCGGCGTCCGGACTACAAGACCGTTGTCGTAACGCCCCGATCCTTACTCGACCTCAACCTCGTACTGGGTCTTGTCATCGGGGTTCGCGTGGAGGTCGCAGACTTGCTGGGTATCCAGCGGCGGGCGCTGCGAGAACGAGCGGATCACGTCGAAGGTCTGCGTCATGTTGCCGCGCACGATATGGATATCCATGGTCGTGTGGTTGGTCTGACCGTCAACCGTGTATTGCCCGCCCGCGCCGGCGACGCTCACGTTGCTCGAAGCCAGCGCTTCGATCACCGCATCGGGGCTGGCATCGCCCGCCTGACGCACGGCTTCGGCCCAGACCTTGACTCCGCGCTCGCCGTATTCGCCGTACTCGCCGACGTAGCCGGTATCGCCGGTGTAGGCGTGGAAGCGGCTCACGAAGTCCCTGGCCGCATCCGTGTCGAGGTCGTCGACGAAAGAAGTCGCGAGGATGATGCCGTTGCCCTCCTCGGGGCTGAGCTGGGTGTGCTCCAGCCCGACGCCGTAGGAGCCGGACGCCAGCATCATGTTGTCCTTGCCGATGGAGGCCTCAAACTGGCGGTAGAAGGCGATGTGGGCCCCGCCCACCAGCGCCGACATGACCACGTCGGGCTTCGCCGCCTGGATGCGTGAGATCGCCGGCTGGAAGTTGGTCACGTCGAGCGGGAAGAACTCGACCGCCAGATCCTCGCCGCCGTTGTCGCGGGTGAACTTCTGCATCCACTTGGACGTGATGTGGCCGTAGTTGTAGTCGGCCGCCAGGATGTAGGTGCGCTTGCCGCCGAGCTCGTTCACCACGTAGTCGAACAGCGGCTCGAGCTGCTGCGCCGGCACCATGCCGGTCGACACGTGGCGGCGGTCGCAGACACCGCCCTCATAGAGCGAGTTGTAGAAGAGCAGCCCCTTGAAGCGGTTCACGATGGGGCGCATCACCTCGCGCGAGGAGCTGGTGATGCCGCCGTGCACCACCACGCACTTGTCCTTGACCAGCGCCTCGGTGACGTACTGCGAGTTGTACTGGCCGTCGGACTGTGAATCGTAGAACACCAGCTCCAGCGGCCGGCCCAGCAGGCCGCCGGCGGCGTTGATCTCGTCCACCGCCATCGCCGTCGCCTGGATCTGCTTCAGGCTGTAGATGTTGAGGATGCCGGTGCGGTCGAGGATGTTGCCGACCTTGATCGGGTCCTCGCTGGCGATGCCGGCGCGTCGCAGCACATGAGGCAGGCTGGCGAAGGCCAGCGCGCCGGATGTTGCCTGGAAGAACTGTCTGCGGCTCAGTCTCATGGTCTGCTCCCTGCGATTGCGTGGGCGGCCCTCGCCGCCGGTCGGTCAATATAATTCCAGGTGCGACACCCGTTCAACACAGGCGGGCGCACTCAGAGCGTCTCGACGAGCGCGAGGCTCTCCTCCGCCATGGCGGCGATGAAGCTGTTCATCTTCTTCTGCAGGCCGGGCAGGTCGCGCGAACGGGCGACCGTGGCCTCGTTCATGTAGAGCCGGCGGTTGACCTCGATCTGCAGCGCGTGCACGCGCTCGTTGGGGCGGCCGTAGTGGGCGGTGGTGAACGCGCCGGCGTAGGGCTCGTTGCGCCCCACCGAGAAGTCGAGATCGCGGAAGATGCGCTCCGCTGTCTCGATCACCTTGGGCTCGCAGGAGGCGCCGAAGCGGTCGCCCAGCACGATGTCGGGGCGGGGCGTCCCGCGGTCGCGGTCCGTCGGCCCGCCGACCGAGGGCATGGAGTGGCAATCCAGCACGAAGGCCGCGCCGAAATCGCGCAACGTGGTCTCGATCAGCCCTTCGAGCGCCCGGTGATAAGGCCGGTAGAGCGTGTCGATGCGGCGTTCGGCCTCGGCGAAGGACATCTTGCCGGCATAGATTTCGGCGCCCGAGGCGACCAGCTTGGCGATGGTGCCGAAGCCCGCCCGCACCCGGTCGGAGCGGGTCTTTACGTGGCTCGGCAGCGGTTCGGAGAACATCTCCGGGTCGAGCTCGTAGGGCTCGCGGTTGGGGTCCAGATAGGCGCGCGGATAGAGCGCGCAGAGCAGCGGCGTACCTTGCGCGGGCGCGCCCGCGAAGATCTCGTCGACGAAGCTGTCTTCCGAGCGCCGCAGGTTCTTCTCGTCGAGCCGGGAGCTCTCGATGAAAGCGGGGTCGTAATCGGTACCGCTGTGTGGGGAGGTAAAGATGAGCGGCGCGGTCTGGCGCGCCGGCAGGCGCAAGTCGATCACCCCGTTGACGGCTGCTAGGGGCTCCTCGCTACGGCGCTGGGCGGCTTGTCCTCCTCCGCTCATTCCTCGCGGTTTAGAGCAAAAGGGCGGCGCTGTCATCCGTGCGGGGTCGCGCGCTCATGCGCGCGCGGGCTTGACGATCTCCCGCGCTTGACCGAAATGCCTGTTGCCTCTAAATAGCCTGCTCTTCCCTTCACGGAGCGCGAACCATGGCACGCCGCTGCGAGCTGACCGGCAAGGGCGTCCTCACGGGCAACAACGTGAGCCACGCTCACAACAAGACCCGCAGGCGGTTCCTGCCCAATCTCCACGACAAGGCGCTGCACAGCGAGGCGCTGGGGCGGATGGTGCGGCTCAAGGTTTCGACCAGCGCGATCCGCACGGTGGAGCGCCACGGCGGCCTTGACCGCTACCTGCTCAAGACCTCGGACGATCGGCTCTCCCAAGGAGCTCAGCGCATCAAGCGCCAGGTCAGGAACGCCCTCGCGGCCAGCGCCGCGGAGTAAGCGCCCCCATCATCTCCGCCACGCGTTGGCCGCGTGAGGCCTGCGCCTTATAGTCCGCGGCCATGAAGATGCCCCTTCCGCTGTCGCTGTTGCTCCCCATCGTCGCGATGATGGCGGTTATCGGGGTCTCGAACGTCGCCGTCCAGCACGCGATCAACGACTGGCTGACGTGGGGCGCGTTCACCTACCCGCTGGCGTTCCTGGTGACCGACCTCACCAACCGGGCCCATGGGCCGGGGCGGGCGCGCACGGTCGCCTACGTCGGCTTCCCCTTCGGGATGGGGCTTTCGATCATCCTCGCGGTGGCGGCGGACATCCCGCTCTGGGAAGGCGTGCGCGTGGCGCTGGCCTCGGGCTTCGCCTTCATCTGCGCGCAGCTCTTCGACATCGCGCTCTTCCACAGGCTCCGGCGCGGCCTCTGGTGGCGGGCGCCGCTAGTCTCGTCGCTGTCGGCGTCTGCCCTGGATACCGCGATCTTCTTCAGCGCGGCCTTCGCGCTCACGGGTCTGCCGTGGGTGACCTGGGCGCTCGGCGATTTCGCAATCAAGGTCGGCATGGCGGCCGTGCTGCTCATCCCTTTCCGGCTGCTGATGCCCGTTATCGTCCCCTCGCTCTACAGCGACCCCCAACCTCAGGCGAACCGATAGCCCATGACCGAGAACCCGTTCCCCAACCTCCATGTGGTCGATCACCCGCTGGTGCAGCACAAGCTGAGCCACCTGCGCGACAAGACGACCTGGACCCCGCTGTTCCGCGATCTGTTGCGCGAGATCGCCCTGCTTATCGGCTACGAGATCACCCGGGGCCTGCCCATGGACTCGCGCGCCATCGAGACGCCGCTCACGGAGATGGAGGCGCCCTTCCTGCGCGGCAGGAAGCCCGCGATCGTGCCGATCCTGCGTGCCGGCCTCGGAATGGCGGAGGGGCTGGCGGAGCTGCTGCCGACGGCGCCGCTCGGCCATATCGGGCTCTACCGCGACCCCAAGACGCACCGCCCGGTGGAGTATTACGTGCGGCTGCCGGCGGACACCAACCGCCTCTTCATCCTGGTCGACCCGATGCTCGCCACCGGCTACTCCGCCTCCTACGCAGTCGATCTGCTCAACCGGAACGGCATCGACGACAGCAACGTCCGCTTCATGGCGATGGTCGCCGCGCCCGAGGGCATGCAGGCCTTCAACGAGAAGCACGCGAGCGTCGAGGTGTGGGCCGCAAGCCTCGATGAGTGCCTGAACGAGAAGGCCTATATCGTGCCCGGCCTAGGAGACGCGGGCGACCGCCTCTTCGGCACGGATTAATTGGCGCGGGCGCGTTTCTCTCTCGAATCCAGGAATGGCGTGATCCGGCCACCGAGGGTTTGGCCGGTCAGCTCCTCGGCGACGGCGACCGCGCGGCGCAGGCCGGCCACGTCGATGCCGGTCTCGAAGCCGGCCTCGGTCACCATGAACACCAGGTCCTCGGTGGCGAGGTTGCCGGTGGCGCCGGGCGCGAAGGGGCAGCCGCCGAGGCCGCCGATGGAGCTGTCGAACTTGCGGATGCCGCACTCGATGGCGACCCAGGTGAGCGCGAGTCCCATGGCGCGCGTGTCGTGGAAGTGGCCGGCGAGGCGCTCCGGCCCATAGCGGTGCGCCAGCGTCTCGAAGAGGTAGGCCATCTGCGGCGGGCTGCCGGCGCCGGTGGAATCCCCCAGCGCCAGCTCGTCGGCGCCCGCGTCGAACATACGGGCAGCCAGGTCGAACACGGTCTCGGGCGGAACCACGCCCTCGTAGGGGCAGGCGGCGACCACGGAGAGATATGAGCGGGCGCGGACTCCGTCCGCCTTTGCGCGGCGGATCACCGCCTCGTTGACCCGGATCGCTTCGTCCAGCGACATGTTGATGTTGCGCCGGTTGAAGGTATCGGTGGCGGCGAGCACCAGTGCCACCGTGGTGACGCCGGCGCCGACCGCGCGCTCGTAGCCCTTTTCGTTCGGCACCAGGGCCTCATAGCCCGCGCCCCGGTCCTGCGGCAGGTTGGCGAAGATCTCCGCCGCGTCCGCCATCTGCGGTACCGCCTTGGGCGAGACGAAGCTCGCGGCCTCGATGGATTGGAGGCCCGCGTCCAGCAGGGCATCCAGCAGGCGCAGCTTGCCCTCCGTCGGCACGACGCGCGGCTGGTTCTGGAGCCCGTCGCGGAGCCCCACCTCGTGCACGGTGATGACCTCACTCATTGTTCGAGTCCTCACGTTTGCTCGTGTCGGTCAGGCTATCACGCCGGCCTCGCGGAGCCGCGCAAGATCGGTGTTGCTCTTGCCGCAGAGGCCGGTCAGCACCTCGTCCGTGTGCTGGCCGAGGAGCGGCGGCGGGTCGTAGTTCTCGCCCGGCGTCTCGCTCAGCTTGATCGGGTTGCCCGTGGTGCGGAAGGAGCCGCCCTCCGGGTGCTCGATTTCGACCACCATGTCGCGGGCCTGCACCTGCACGTCAGTGAGCGCGTGGGCCACGTCGTTGACCGGCCCGCAGGGCACGCGTGCCGCGCGCAGCCTCTCCAGCCACTCGTCGCAGCCGCGCGCCGCAAGCGCCTCCGTGATCGCGCCGACCACCTCCTCCCGATGGTCGCGCCGGCCCTCGTAGCCGTCGAAGCGCGCGTCCTGGAGCGTCGGACTCCCCAGCACGTCCCTGAGCCTGGCCCACTGATCGTCCTTCACCACCGCGATGATGAGCCACCGGTCCTTGGTCTGGAATGTATCGTACGGCACGTAGACCGAATGCGCGTTGCCGAACTGGCGCGGCACATCGCCGGAGAGCAGGTGCATCGCGGCGATGTAGCTCAGGAGCGAGACCTGACAGTCCTGCATGGAGAGATCGATATGCTGGCCGCGCCCGGTCAGCTCGCGCGCATGCAGCGCCGCCAGCATGGCGACGGCGCCGAAGAGCCCGCTCGTGAGGTCGCCCATCGGCACGCCGGCGCGGATGGGCGGGCCGCCGGGCTCGCCGGTGATCGACATGCCGCCGCCGTAGCCCTGGGCCACCATGTCGAAGGCGGTGCGGTCGCAGTCCGGCCCCTCTTCGCCGAAGCCGGTCACGCTGCAGGTGACGATGCGCGGGTTGATCGCGGCGAGCGTCGCGTGGTCAATGCCGAGCCGTTCGGTCACGCCGGCGCGAAAATTGTTGACGACGATATCAGCCTTGGCCGCAAGCTCGTGGAAGAGGGCGCGGCCCTCCGCCCGCTTCAGGTCGATGCAGACGCTCTTCTTGTTGCGGTTGAGCGTGCGGAAGTAAGGCCCCATGCCCTTGTAGGCGTAGCGTGGGTGGTCGCCCATCAGGCTGCGGGTCATCTCGCCGGTGCCCGGCGGCTCCACCTTGATGGTCTGGGCGCCGAGATCGGCCAGCAGCATCGCCGCGAACGGGCCCGACAGCATGTGTGTCAGGTCGAGCATCACGATGTCCGAGAGGGCTTTCATCGGGGGCGTCTGGCGTGCTGCGGCGGGAAGGGCGCACACTCTATGGCCCGCGCCCGCGGCCGGTCAATGCGGGTTGCCCAGATACGGTCGTTGGGCGCGTCTTTGTCACCGGGGCGCATCGCCGTACGTCGCCGCGTCCAGTCGCCACCGGAGGCCGGTTTTCCAACCCCCATATGTGCTATTGGCCGCCGCCGTCCCCTGACTTCATGCTATGTCGTTGTATCTTGAGATGACCAAGACCGCGCCATTCGAGTTCTTGTGCTTGAGTCGCGACCCTTCACAGCGGCGGATGATCGAGCGCGTGCTGGGTCGAGAGGGCCGGGTTGACTGGATTCTGCTGCGCCCGATAGGCCTGCGCCGGTATGAAGAAGCGCGCGCGGTTGCTGAAAGAGCATTGCCCAATGCGCCAAACCGGCCGTCTGGCTGGCTGATGCGAACACTCAAACTGTGGCACCTCAGGGCGCAATATGCCGGTGCGCGGCGGCTGTTCCAGCGCCGCGGGTCGGCCGTCGCCGTGGCTTGGGGCGCCAGCGATGGAGGCCGTATGGCCTTCATGGAAGGCGCACGAGCGGCTGGTGCGCAACGGCTATACCTCGAACTCGCGCCGCTGCCTGGGCGAATTACGGTCGACCCGCGTGGGGTCAACGCACTCTGTTCGTTGCCCCGGACGCTCGAGCCCTATCTGGCATGGGCCGACCAACATACACCCAATCGAAAGGCATGGCGCGCGGCGCGGAGCGACATCCGGCAGCGCGCCGCCTCCCGGCCACGGGTCACCGATGAGGGATTGCCGTCCCTGGACGAGCCTTTCCTTTTCGTACCGTTACAGGTTCCCAAAGACACCCAGGTCCGGTTATTTGGCGGCGAGTTCAAGAGCGTCGATGTCTTTGTTTCATCCCTTGCGTCGGCGGCCAGTTCACTGCCCGATGGCTGGCATCTGCGGCTCAAGGAACACCCCTCGGCCCAGGTCTCGGTCGTCGAAGCGATCCGCGCAGCCGGCACGTCCCGGATCTGGCTGGACAATGACACCGATACTTTCGCGCAAGTCGCCGCGTCTCGCGGTGTGGTCACGGTCAACTCCTCGGTTGGAATCCAGGCGTTCTATTTCGACAAGCCGGTTGTGGTTTGCGGACAAACCTTCTGGGCCATCCCCGGAATTGCCACACCGACGCCTGACCTGGAGAGCCTCAAGGATGTCTTTGCCGAGGCCGAGACGCTTGATTTTGATTCGGACGCTCGCGACGCCTTCATGAGCTACTTGTCCTCGGTCTATTTCCCCGCGACTGACGGGATTGGGTCGGCCGCAAGCATCGCTGAGCGGCTGGCCGGACCGGATGCGTACGGCTTCTGGAGGGTCGGACCAATAGCATCAACATTGTAGAGAACCCACAAGTTCAGCTTGGGCGAAGGTGTTGGCCGATGTCCGTCGAAACAAGAGTGCCCGTTGCTCAACGCTGCGGGTTTCGTCGCGCCCGTAGAAAAGTGCGAAAAACCGAGTTCAGCGTACTTTGCCGGTATCGGCCCTTGGTGAGGTGCCGGATCTGACACACCCCCGCGAGTTCGATGGGCACGCCATGCGTGCCGAGCAGCCACCGGAACGCGGAGTCTTCATAGCACTTGCGCCAGTGCTTGGCCGGTTTCTGATAGACGGGTATCGACTCGCAGTATCCGAACGCGCGCGCGAGGTCGCCGTGCACAATCTGATAGGGGCCCATGGCTTTCTTCGCCGGTCCCAGGCGGTAGGGGAACGCTTGCGGCGGAAGGTCCATGAGCGCCGGACCCGTTCGACCTCGCTGCAAGACAGGATCCTCTTCCGGCAATAGTGCGGTTGCATGAATCGAGGCAGGAAAGACGAGCATGTCGTCCCTGTCCTGAAGAAGCTCCGCCAGGGAATTCAGGCACCCCTCTCCGAAGACGACGTCGGCGTCAGTGAACCAAATCCAGTCGGCGGTGCTGCGCTTCGCCGAAAGATTGCGACCGATGCCACGCCGAAACAGGGATTCGTTCGGCAATGGCTGCCAGTCCCATGTGATGCCTGGAAGCTCAATCTCTCCGAAGAAACGCAGCACCTCCTGGGTTTGCTCATCTTCGGGGGAGTAATACACCGTCATCGTGAGGTCGCATCTTGCGCTTCGATGAATAACGAGAGAGCTAAGCTGATAGGTCAGGAAATGGCCGTAGCGCCAACAGTGACTCACGATGTGCAGGCGAAGCCGACCCCGGCGCTTCGCTCTAGGAATCTGCGCGGGATCGACCCGGCGAAACCAGGAGACGGGAAGGAATCGCCTTGCGACGAATTGGTAAAGCAGCACGGCTCCCAACTCGCCGATGTCCGATTTCAGCAAGTCCGATTCTCTACGAGTAATTCACCGCTCCCGCGTGCAGCCCACAACCAAAACTGATTCCAGCGCGCCGACACATCACTGTCGGCAGCAATTCCACGCAGGTTGTTCGTGCATCGTGGCTCAAGCCCCGCCGCACTCATGCGTCGGAATGGCTCATTTTGCAACACAAGCAGCAGGAACGAACGCAACACGTAACCGCGCATGGTTTCGTCGGTCGGGCGAAAGACCGGTTGGGTGTCAACGCGGCGGCGGCCGGCCTCGGGCCGCGTGGCGCGCCCCGTGATACCATCGCCCGGCAGTAGAACGTAGGGAGGCGAGCATGGCGGCGAAACCGGTCGGCTGGGGCATGATCGGCACGCGGGGCTGGAGCGACATGGTCCTGGGCCCGGCGATCAACGCGGCGCGGGGCGCGCGCTTCAAGGCCGTACTTTCGACCAAGCAGGAGAACGCCGAGCGCTACTGTGCGAGCCACGGCGTGGCGCGTGGCTACACGGACCTGGAGGCCTTCCTCGCCGATCCCGCCATCGACGTGGTGTGGATCGCGAGCCCCAATCACCTGCACAGGGACCAGACCATCGCCGCGCTCAAGGCCGGCAAGCACGTGCTTTGCGAGAAGCCCATGGCGATGAGCCAGGCCGAGTGCCGGGCGATGATCAGAGCCGCGAAGAAGGCCGAGCGCCTGCTCACCATCGGCTACAACAGCCGCTACCACCCGAGGCTCGATGCCATCCGCGCCCAGTGGCAGGCAGGCCGCTTCGGTGCGCCGGTGCATATGCACTGCCAGTTCCGCTACCGCTATCCGGAGGTACCCGACGACTGGTGGCGCCTCGACGACGCGAAGTCGGGCTGCTGGGTGCTGGGCGACATCGGCACTCACTTCATCGACCTGCTGCGCTGGTTCAACGGCGAGGCGAAGACGGTGCACGCCCATCTCGCCAACCAGGCCTACGGGCGCTCAGCCGACACCGCGGCCGTCTCCATCGGCTTCGCGAACGGTGCCTCAGGCACGATCTCGGCGTCGACCGCCGTGACCACCGGCGGCGGGTTCGAGCTGCTCGGCAGCGAGAGCTGTTGCACGATCGAAGGCGGCTTTGTCGGCATCCCAGGCGCCATGACCACGGTGCGCAAGGGCGGCAAGCCGCGCACCGTCTCGCTCGCAGGCTACGACACCTACAAGGCCCAGGTGGAGAGCATCACCCGCGCGGTTGCCCGCGGCACGCCGCTTGCGGTCACGGCCCAGGACGGGCTCGCCAACGTCCGTGTCATCGAGCAGGCGCGGGGCTGGTAGGCCGCGTCACCCTTTGCCCCCACCTCCCCCTGTCCCCCTCCCCCCGGAGGGCGGAGGGGGAACGCAAGCGGCGCCAACTTTTTCTCCCTCTCCTCCCCCTCGCACCGAGAGGCGCAGAAGCCAAGCGAGCGGCGCGAGCGCCCGGCGCTTGAGGGATATAAATAGGGGGAGGAGAGGGTCGGGGTGAGGAGGGGGACCGCTCCGCACCGGCACCCTCGCGCGGTTGACCCGTATCGCGCGCCGTGAAAGTGTCTCGGCCGTCCGAGATACGCTGGGAGGCAGGGAGATATGAGCGGCAAGTGGCTCCCGTTTGAGCTCGCCTGGTACGACACGCGAATTTTCAACTGCTCCTTCTGCGGCATCATGATGGCGCGGGAATACTGGGTGGACGACGAGTTCCCCGGCGAGATGTTCTGCGAGGACAAGTGCGCCGACGTTAAGCGGCGCGTGCGCGCCGAGTTCGCCGAGGCGAAGGCGGCAGGCCGCGTGGAGGAAGCGCGTCACGGCGGGGAGGCAGGCGATGTATAGGGTCGGCATCGATACCGGCGGCACGTTCACGGATCTGGTCGCGCTGGACGACGCGAGCGGGCACATCCGTACCGTCAAGGTGCCGTCCACGCCGCAGCAGCCCGCCGCCGCACCGCTCAACGCCATCGGTCAGAGCGAGCTTACGCCGGACGAGATCGGCCGCATCGTGCTCGGCACCACCATCGCCACCAACGCGCGCCTGCAGAAGAAGGGCGCGACCGTGCTCTACGTCGGCACCGACGGCGTGCAGGACGTGCCCATCATCGGGCTGATAGCGCGCAAGGAGGCCTACAACCCGGCCTGGGAGAAGCCGTCGGCGGGCGTCCTGCGCCGCCATGTTTTTGGCATCAAGGAGCGCGTCGATCACAAGGGCAACATATTGGTCCCACTGGAAAAGCCTGAGCTGGAGCGGCTCGGCGACTGGATCGACGAGTGGCGCAAGAGCGACCCCGCGCAAGAGTGGGCGGTCGCGGTCAACCTGCTCTTTTCCTACGTCGACCAGAGCCATGAGGAGGCCATTGGGGCATATCTCGCCGAGCGCTTCCCCGACCTTCCGGTCTCGCTCTCCAGCGACGTGTGCCCGATCTGGCGCGAGTACCAACGCAGCGCCACGGTCATCACCGACGCCTTCATCAAGCGCATCATCGACCGCTTCGTGGGCCAGGTCTCGGCCGACCTGGAGACGGCGGGAATCGAGGCGCCGCTCTCGCTGATGAAGTCGAACGGCGGCCATCTCCAGGCGGAATCCGCCGGCGATGCGCCGGTCCAGCTTCTGCTCTCGGGCCTCGCCGGCGGGGTCATCGCCGGCGCCCGTTTTGCCCGCGATCACGCCGAGGGCAACGGCGTCACCCTCGACATGGGCGGCACGAGCTGCGACGTCGGCCTCGTCACCGACGGCGCCTTCGGCTCCACCACCGAGTACGAGGTGGAGTGGGGCGTGCCGGTGAGCGCGCTCTTCATCGACTACACCACCATCGGCGCGGGCGGCGGCTCAATCGCCTACGTCGATGTCGGCGGACTGCTCCGCGTCGGGCCGCGCAGCGCCGGCGCCGACCCCGGCCCCGCCTGCTACGGTAAGGGCGGAACCGAGCCCACGGTCACCGACGCCAACGTGGTGCTGGGCCGTCTCGACCCCGATTACTTCCTCGGCGGCGAGATGACGCTGGACGCGGCCAAGGCGCACGAGGCCGTTGCCGGGCTCGGTGCCGAGCTCGGGCTCACGGCGGTGGAGACGGCGCGCGCGATTCTGGAGACCGCGGCCGAGAACATGGCGGACGCGATCCGCCTGATGACGGTCGAGCGCGGCATCGATCACCGCGACTATGCGCTGATCGCCTTCGGCGGCGCCGGCCCGCTCCATGCCGTGGATGTCGCGGCCCCGCTGGAGATGAAGAAGGTCGTCGTGCCGCCCCATCCAGGGCTCTGCTCAGCGCTGGGCACACTGCTTACCGACCTCCGCGTGGACCGTGCGCGCACGGTCAACCACCGCTCGGACACGGTGGACCTCCCCACTCTCAATAGCCAGCTCCAGACGCTCGCCCGCGAGGCGGTCGAGGAGCTCAGACGCGACGGGCTGGAGGGCGAGGCCCACGTCGCCGGCTACATCAGCATGCGCTACATGGGCCAAAACTTCGGCGAGCTGGTGCAGCTCGACACGCTGGAGCTCGACGAGGCGGGCTTCGCGCGGGCGCTGGAAGGGCTGCACAGCCAGCACGAAGAGCTTTACGGCTACGCGCTCCGCGACAAGGTGGCCGAGATGACCGAGGTGCGCGTGATCGCCGTCGGCGAGGAGCGCACCGATGCGACGCTCAGCGCGCCTGCCACGGGCTCGGGTCAGGCCCATGCCCACCGCGAGGTCTACTTCGACGGCGACACACCGCTGGAGACGCCGATCTATCGCCGCGCCGAGCTTCCTGCAGGCTCCGTGGTCGCAGGGCCCGCGATCATCGACGAGATGGATTCCACCACCCTCGTGCCGCCGCAGAGCGAGGTGGAGATCGGCGCCGACGGCAGTCTGATCGTGAGCCTGCCCAGGGCGGCGAGCGCTGCGGTCGGCACCGGGCGGCTCGCGCCGGAGAAGGACCCGGTCACGCTCACGGTGGTCAACAACGCGCTCGGCAACATCTGCAACGAGATGGAAAGCGCCATGGTGCGCACCGCGTATTCGCCGATTTTCAGCGAATCGCGGGACTTCTCCTGCTGTCTGTTCGACCGTCACCTGCGCATGGTGGGCCAGGCAGAGATGAACCCGGCGATCATCTGCGCCGGGCTGCACACGGTGCCGCTCTGCGTGAAGGAGATGGACGAGCCGATCGAGCAAGGCGACGTGATCGTCCACAACGATCCCTACCGCGGCCAGTGCCACATGCCGGAGCACCTGCTGATGAAGCCGGTCTTCGTCGACGGCACACTGATCGGCTACGCCGCCAACATCGCCCATATCGCCGAGATCGGCGGCATGGCGGTGGGCTCCTTCGCCAGCACCGCGACGGAGGTGTTTCAGGAGGGGCTCCGGCTGCCGCCGGTGAAGCTGCTCTCGCGCGGCGAGTACGTGAAGGACGTCTGGCGCATCGCGCTCGCCAATCACCGCACACCCAACACCACCTGGGGCGACTTCCACGCGATGATCGGCTCGCTCAACACCGCCGAGCAGCGCCTCGGCGCGCTGGTGAAGCGCCTGGGCGTCGAGACCTTCGAGAAGATCTGCGACGCGCTCGTAGATCACGCCGAGCACTGGATGCGGAACGAGATCCGCAAGCTCCCGAACGGCATCTACAAGGCCGAGGACTATTTTGAGGACGACGGGGTCAGCACCGATCGCTTCTACTTCCGCCCGACGGTGCACATCCGGGAGGAGGAGATCGTGGTCGACCTCTCGGAATCGGACGAGCAGGCGCGGGGGCCGATCAACGTCACCTACGTGGCGACCGCCGCCGCCGGCTGCACCGCGGTGCTTCAAACCCTCTGCGCCCGCGACGTGCCGCTCAACAGCGGCTGCTTCAAGCCGCTCCGCGTGGTGGCGCCGCCAGGCACGGTGGCGAACCCGGTCTTCCCCGCGCCGAGCGTTGCCGGCAACACCGAGGGCCAACCCCGCATCATCGCGGCGGTGCAGCACGCGCTCTCCAAGGCGGTGCCGGACATGGTGAGCGCCGCCGAGGGCGGCACCGCGTGCAACCTGCTCCTGGGCGGCATCCACCCGGATACCGGCGAGTACTGGACCCACTATCAGCTGGAAGGCGGCGGCTGGGGCGGCCGGCTCGGCAAGGACGGCAATACCGCGCTCTGTTGCGCGCACGCGAGCACCATCCGGGCGACGCCCATCGAGGTGTTCGAAACCCGCTTCCCGCTTCGCGTGATGAAGTACGAGATCCGCCCCGACTCAGGCGGCGCGGGCAAGTGGCGGGGCGGGCTCGGATGCTGGCGCCAGTTCGAGGTGATCGCGGACGCGATCAGCGTGAGCGCGCTCACCGACCGCATCACCGAAGGGCCCTACGGCCTGATGAAGGGGGAGGCCGGCGCGCCCACGGGCTTCTTCGTCAAGCGGGTCGAGGACGAGGAGTTCCGCACCTTCAAGGAGGTCTACGGCACCGTAAGCCCGACCAAGTTCGTCAACATCCGGTTGCACCGGGGCGACCAGATCCTGGTCCGGGTGCCGGGCGGCGGCGGCTACGGCGATCCGCACGAGCGGGCGGACGAAGCACTCCGCGCCGACCTGGAGGACGGCTTCGTCAGCACCGAAGGGCTCTCGGCCTACGGCCGCGACGCGAGCTTCGCCGACGCGGTGAAGGAAGCCGCCGCGGCGGAATAGCCGTCAACCGGCTTCGGCCGCCTGCTCGGCGTTCCCCGCCGCCGCCCGGTCGCGCTCCCGCTCGTTACCGAGGGCGCGGACCAGGGTGCCGAGCGATACGGCGCCGACCGGCTCGCCCTCGCTGTTCAGGACGCGCGCCTCACCGCCGGGCGATGCGACCGCGAGCGGCAGCGCCTCCTCCACCGAGATGTCGTGTGGGCAGTCCGGCCCCGACAGGTCAGGCTTGAGCGGCTCCATGATGGAGCCCACGCGAATGACGCGGCCGCGATTGATGCTCTTCGTGAAGTCGGCGATGTAGGAGTCCGCCGGGCGCAGCACGATGTCCTGTGAATCGCCGTTCTGGACGACCTCGCCGTCGCGCAGGATCGCGATGCGGTCGCCGATCTCGATGGCTTCCTCGAGGTCGTGGGTGACGAACACGATGGTCTTGTGCAACTCGTGTTGCAGGTCCAGCAGCAGCACCCGCATGTCGGAGCGGATCAGCGGATCGAGCGCACTGAAGGCCTCGTCCATCAGCAGGATGTCTGCATCGGTCGCGAGCGCGCGGGCGAGGCCGACGCGCTGCTGCATACCGCCGGAGAGGTGATGCGGATAGGAGTTCTCGTAGCCCTGCAGGCCGACCCTCTCGATCCACCGCGCCGCGCGGTCGGCGCGTTCGCGCTTGGCGAGGCGCTGAAGCGCCAGGCCGTAACTGATGTTGTCCATCACGGTCCGGTGCGGGAACAGCGCAAAGCGCTGGAACACCATGCTGATCTTGTAGCGCCGGAGCTGCTTTAGCGCTGCGGCGTCGAGCGCGAGCATGTCCTCCCCGTCCACGCGGATTTCGCCTTCGGTCGGGTCGATGAGACGGTTGATATGGCGGACGAGAGTGGACTTGCCGGAGCCGCTGAGCCCCATGACGACCTGGATGCTGCGCGGAGACACGTCCAGATTGATGTCGCGCAGCCCGAGCACGTGACCGTGGTCTTCCAGCAGCTCCTGCTTGCCGATGCCTTCGTGCACCAGCGGCATCACGGACGCCGGGTCGGCGCCGAACACCTTGTAGAGGCGTTCGACGTGGATGCCCGCCTGAGTCTGCCCGGTCATGACTGCCGCTGCGCCTGGATGCGCCGGCCGTAGCTCTGGGTCACCCGGTCGAACACGATCGCGAGCCCGACCACCGCCGCCCCGTTGAAGAGGCCGAGGGCGAAGTACTGGTTGGTGACCGCCTGGAGCACGGGCATGCCGAGGCCCTTCACGCCGATCATCGAGGCGATCACCACCATCGAGAGCGCCATCATGATCGTCTGGTTGACGCCGGCCATGATGTTGGGCAGCGCCAGCGGCAACTGCACGCCGAAGAGCCTGCGCCAGGTGCCCGCGCCGAAGGCGTCCGCCGCCTCGAGCACCTCCTGGTCCACCAGTCGGATGCCGAGGTTGGTCAGCCGGATCACCGGCGGCACGGCGTAGATCACCACCGCGATCAACCCCGGTATCTTGCCGAGGCCGAACAGCATCACCACGGGAATCAGGTAGACGAAGATCGGCATCGTCTGCATCACGTCGAGGATCGGCGTCATGAACGACTGCATGCGGTCGGAACGCGACATGGCGATGCCGAGGGGAATGCCGATGGCGATGGCGATGAGGGTGGCGACGAAGATGATGGCGAGCGTGCGCATCGTGTCCTCCCACATGCCGAGGACACCGATGATGAGGAAGGCGACGATGACGCCGAGGCTCAGCCGCACGCGCCGGCTCGCGGCGTAGCAGATGCCTGCGATCGCGAGCACGATCACCCACCAGGGGGCGTTGAGCAGGATCCACTCGAACTTGATCAGGAGCCAGAGAAGCGGGTCGAAGGCGCTTTCGATGGTGTCGCCGTAGTTGCGCGAGAAGGTCTTGTACGCTGCGTCGATCGACTTGTGGACGGCGCGCAGCGTGGCAATGTCGAGAGTGGGAAAATTCAGGACCCAGTCAGTCACGGCTCAGGCTCCCCGGTTCTGCTCCCCCGAGGACATGCCGCTCCCACCCGGGCCGCGCCGGCGCGGCTCCCCGTCCCGGCGTTCCATCCGGTACACCGGGACGGGGCGGGAGAGCGGGCCGGCGCGGACTCTTCCGGTCGGTGTCTGACCCGCCGGAAGCGGGCTACATCATCGCCGCCTTCACCTTGGCCGCCACGTCTTCGGACACCCAGGCGGTCCACACGTCCTCATGGTTCTTGAGGAAGTACTCCGCCGCTTCCCGCGTGGTCGCCTGGTTCGAATCCTTCCACGCCAGGACGCTGTTCACCAGGTTGTTCGGCCAGGAGACGCTGGAAACGAACCCGAAGGCATCGGGCGCGCTCTCGGCGAAGCTCGCGGTCACCACCGTGAGCACCACCGACTTCGCGTACATGTTCGGCTGCGGGTCGGCGCAATCCTTGTCGATGATGCAGGGCCACGTCTCCGGGTCGTGCACCATCCCGCCGAGCTTCACCATCGGGTAGTTGCCGAGCAGCGCGGTCGGCGCCCAGTAGTAGGCGAAGATCGGGTTGCCGCGCTCATAGGCGCTGGCGATGGCGCCTGCCAGCCCCTCGCCCGAGCCGGGATTGAAGATGGTGAAGCCTGCGTCGTCGAGCCCATAGGCCTTGAAGAGATTGGCGTTGACGTACTCGCAGGCCCAGCCTGGCGGGCAGCCGTAGAAGCGACCCTTGCCCGGCTCCTCCTTGTCGGGGAAGAGGTCGGGCCGCTTGATGACCTCCTGCAGGGTGGTGAGCTCCGGATTCTGCTCCACCACGTAGTCGGGAACCCACCAGCCTTCCTCGCCGCCGTCGGAAAGGATCTCGCCGGCGATCACGAGACGGCCCTCGTCCACCGCTTTGCCCACGATCTCGCGCGCTGAGTTGATCCAGACCTCGGGCGCGATGTCTGGCTCGCCCTTCTCCGTCATGGAGGTGACGGTGGGCACCGTGTCGCCGGGCACGATCTCGGTATCGCAGCCGTAGCCTTCCTTGAGGATGATGTCCTCGACATGGGCCGCGACACCCGCCGAGGCCCAGGTCATCTCGGCGATGGTCACCTTGCCGCAGGCCGCGTCGGCCCCGCGCGCAAGGACAAGGGCGCCGGCAACCATGAGTGCCGCCGCCAGTGACATCGACAATCTAGACATTGGACTGCTCCCTGTTGCATCGCGCTCATTCTGCGGCGCAATGCTCATTGCGGGAATCCGCCGGTACGGCGAACTCCTCCAGGCAGGGATCATAGTCAGCCCGGTCGGCCCGTGGCAATCGATCGTTCTCTTTTGGCTCAAAGGACAATCTCGATTGTCTTTAGGGACAGAAGAGTTAGGCCACTGCGCTGAAGCCTAGAGTGTGGGGGCCCCCGGAACCGGCCGCCAGGGACAGCGGCGCTGAGCATGATCGCGCTGAGAAACGGGGGCCAGAGAAGACGCTATTCGCCCCAAAATGCCTGATCGTCTGCGATGTTTTCCGGGTAGAACCACGCGGACGCAATGCAGCCGTCGCGCACCTCGTACACCGCCATCTCCCGCCCCTCGATCTCCCGCCCGCCCCTCGTCGCCGACCACACGATCAGCGCCGCCACATGGCTGCCGGTTTCGACGGTGCGGGAGACAGCGAGCTCGAAGCTGCCATCCGTGGCCTCGAGCGCGCGCCCGATCATGTCGATGACCGCCCCCGGCCCTTCGAGAAACCCCATGTGGTCGCCCACGTCGGGCTCGCTCCAGCGCACGTCGGCGGCAAGGAACGGGGTGAGCAGGCTGAGGTCGCCGCTCAGGCGAGCCTCCCGCCGGGCATCGTAGAAGGCGTGAATTAAGCGCCCGAGCGGGCCGACGCCCTGGGCATCAGTGTCCAATCCGGAAGGAGCGAGCGGTATGCAGGCCTAAGCCTGGCTGCGCAGCTCGCGTTCGGTCTGCGGGGCCGGCATCGGGCCGATACCCTCGGCCACCATCTCCCGCCATTCGCGCTTCTGCGGCATGATCGGCGGCACCGGGATGGTCGTGGGCTCGGGCGTCGCATCCGCGATCGGCTTCTCCATCGCCCGTCCCGTCACCTCGCCCCGGCGGAAGAAGCCGTTGTAAATGCTCCAATGCAGCCGGTTGCGCGAGCCGGTAAGCGGGAAGCGTTTCGCGATCGAGGGCAGCGAATAGAAGTTCCTGTAGGCCCGCATGTGGCCTGCGCGGAGCGTCTGGGTGCTGAGCTTCTCCGGCTGGTAGACGATGTGCCCCTGGTCGTAGAGATCCCAGTCGTAGGAGACGATCTGCCCAGCCTTCTTCATCTCGTACCAAGTGAGCGTACCGGGATAAGGGGTCAGCACCGAGTAGGCGCAAGCGTCGTACTTGGCGTCGATGTTGAACTTGGTCGTCTCGTCGAAGACGGTCTCGTCGTCGCCGCCGAAGCCGAACATGAAGAGCCCGAAGACCATGATCCCGTAGCTGTGGATCTTCTCCACCAGCGCGGCGAACTGCTCCGGCCGGTTGACGTACTTGTGGACGCGCTTGAGCGTCTCGCGCGAGATCGATTCGAAGCCGATGCTCAGCATGTAGCAGCCGCTCTCGGCCGCGAGCTCCAGCATCTCGTCCTTCTGGGCAAGCTTGCTGGTGGCGGCGGCCTGCCAACGAATGCCCCGCCCCCTGAGCGCCCGCATCACCTCCTTGGGCCGTTCCTCGGTGCCGAAGAAATCGGCGTCGTTGAGGGAGATCGTGCGCTGACCGCAGTTCTCGATCTCGCGGATCACCTCGTCGACCGGACGGTAGCGGAACTTGAGCCCGTTCATCAGCGGCTCGGCACAGAACGTGCAGCCCTGGTGGCAACCGCGCGAGGTTTGGACGAAGGTACGGTTGACGTAGCGGTTCTTCTTCACCAGGTCGTAGCGGGGCATGGGCACATCGACCATCGGGTGCAGCGTGTCGGCGCGGTAGATGCCCTTGACCTCGCCGCGATCCAGATCGTCCAGGAGCTTGGGCATGACCAGCTCAGCCTCGCCGATCACCACGGCGTCGCAGTGCTGGAGCGCCTCCTGGGGCATGAAGCTCGCATGCACGCCGCCTATGACCACCGGCACGCCTTTCGCACGATAACGGTCGGCGATCTCGTAGCCGCGCTTGATGTAGCTCGTCATGGCCGAGATTCCGACCATGTCGACCTTCAGGTCGAAGTCGATGTCCTCGATGTTCTCGTCGGTCATCACGACTTCGTAGCGGTCCTGCGGAATCACCGCCGCCACCGCCAGCAGACCCGCCAGCGGCGAATAGAGCGCCCGGTTGAAGTACATCGGGCGCGTCGTGAATTGGTTGGTCTGAGGATTGATGAGGTGGATGATTCGAGTGCGCATGCGTTCCTCCGCTCGCGCGATTATACCGCAGCCCGGCCGACCTGCCGAGTGGCTATGCGAGTCGTTTTCAACGCCTCCATTCCACCGATGCCGGCCGCAGCGTCAAGGGCCGATACCGTGGTGGGGAATGCGGCCTAGTGAATCTCCTTCGCCTCGCGCAGGACCCGCTCCATCACGTCGGCCGAGAACCCCGGCTCCTTGCACGCCGCGAGGATCGGCGCTTCCCGCCGCATGCAGAGCTCCGCCGCCGCTGGCACGTCGCGCGCCGCCTCGTGCGGGATGATGACCGCGCCGTGGCGGTCGGCGTGTACGAGATCGCCCGAGTGAGTCACCATGCCGCAAACGTCCACCGCCTCATCGAAGCTGACTATGTGAACCCACGCATGGGAAGGAACCACCGTGCCCGAGATGAGCTGGAAGCCGTCGGCAATCATGTCGAGGTCGCGCACCGCGCCGTCGGTCACGACACCGAGGCAGCCCAGGGACTGATGCACGGCGGAATGCACCTCGCCCCACCAAGACGCCGCACCGCGACGAGAATCGATGTCCTGGATGACCATGATGCCGGGCCGGTGCCCCTGCTCCACGTAGCGGTAGTAGGCCACGCGATCGGCGGTCATCGCATCGCCGCCCTTCGCAGGCTTCTCCATCGAGCGGATGGTGGCGGTGCGCGCGTAGCCCACCATCGGCTGAAGCTCCGGGAAGGCGCAGATCAGCGTCTCGGTCGTGAAGCCGAAGGTGCGGCGCTCGGGGCAGACGATCTCCAGCGCGTTGCAGATTGTCGGCGTGTCGTAGGCGCGAAGCGCCGCCAACTCGGCCTCGTTGAGGGGTGTCTCGGTCACCGGGGGTCCTCCCTGTTGATGGCGCCGGATATTCGCCGATGGAGGGTGGGGCGCGCAAACCCCGTGCTGGCGGTTCCGCTCACCGCTGCCTGACATGCCGATCGCGCTCTACACGCCCGCCGCCCGTGCCGATCCCGCTGCGCCGTGGGGCGGGCCACGGCTGATGCGCCTGGTCGCACGGGCGCTGGAGGTCGGCGGCTACGTGCGCCAGGCTAACTGGTGACAGTGCAGCCGGTGAAAGTCCGGCAGGAGGGAGAAGATTAGCCATCACCTTCACCCCGAGTCATGGGCCGTCATCCGCGAGGATGGAGGTTAAGCGTTGACAGGGGCGCGTGCGGGCAGGGCTATTGAGCACCGAAAGAGATTTGGTCCGGGATGCCGAGGTCTTGTAGTCAACCGAAGGCAGCATCCGACCCACCGATTTGGCGAGGGGGGTCGGAATCCCGCGGTGTCGAAGAACCCACGCACGTACGTACGCACTGCACCGGGACCTGGGAGGTCTCCATGCCATCCCGCTGTCGTGGCGGGATCGCAAAGGAAAGGAGGAATCCGCAACCGATGATGAACGGCATGGAGAAGTCAGACTCGGCCATAGTAGCCGCGAAGCCGGCGAACAATGGGGCGCCAGCCCCGGCGGAGCCGGTGGAGCCAAGGGCCGAGCCCAAGGGGAATCCGGGAAGCCAAAGCACGTGCCGGACGCAGGACCGGGAAAGCGTGACACAGGCGGCGGACCGGATACGGCAATTTGTACAACGGGAGCCACGGGTACGTCTCACGACGCTCCTTCACCACATCACGGTCGATGCGCTGCGCTGGGCGTTCTTCGAGTTGAAGAAGGACGCTGCGGCAGGCGCGGATGGCACAACGTGGCGGATGTACGAGGAAGGGCTGGAAGGCCGGCTGGCCGACCTGCACGACCGAGTACATTCGGGGGCGTACCGAGCGAGGCCATCACGGCGGGTGAACATACCGAAGCCGGATGGCGGGACACGACCGCTCGGCGTCGCGGCCATAGAGGACAAGATAGTCCAGAAGGCGGTGGCGGAGATTATCCTGACGCCGATTTACGAGGCGGAGTTCCTGGGGTTCAGCTACGGGTTCCGGCCCGGGCGTGGAGCGCATGACGCGCTCGATGCGCTCGCGGTCGGCATTCAACGGCGCAAGATCAACTGGGTGGTGGACGTTGACGTCCGCGCATTCTTCGACACGGTTTCGAGGGACTGGCTGGTCCGGTTCCTTGAGCACCGCATCGGGGACAAGCGGGTTATCAGGCTCATCATCAAATGGTTGAACGCCGGCGTCATGGAAGCTGGAGAGTGGCGGGACAATCTGCGGGGAACGCCTCAAGGGTCGGTGGCTTCACCGATTCTGGCGAACGTCTACCTGCACTACGTCCTCGACCTGTGGTTCCAGAAGAAGTGGCGCAACCACGAAGTCGGAGGCGACACAATCATCGTGCGGTACGCGGATGATTTCGTGGTGGGTTTTCAGCACAAGCGGGATGCGGAGCGATTCCTGAATGCCATAAAGGAGCGGCTTGGAAACTTCGGCCTGGACATACACCCTGACAAGACCCGGCTCATTGAGTTCGGGCGGTTCGCCCATGGAAACCGTCGGCAACGAGGGCTGGGCAGACCGGAGACCTTCGACTTTCTGGGCTTCACGCACTACTGCACGGAGACCAGACGGGGGTGCTTCATGTTGGGGCGCAAGCCGGTTGCCAAGCGGATGAGTCGCACCCTGAAACGGCTCAAGGAAGCGCTACGCAGGCGTATGCACAGCGACATGATTGGCACGGCAAGATGGCTAGGGAAGGTGGTCTCAGGCTGGCTGAACTACTTTGCGGTTCCGACCAGCCACCGCTATCTGCGCCGCTTCGTCGAACGCCTAAAGTGGCTGTGGTGCAGGAATGTGCGCCGCAGGTCGCAAAAGGACCGCTACAGTCTGGACCGTATCGCAGCGTTAGCACGGCAATACTGGCCCAAGCTGAAAATTCGACACCCATGGCCGGACCAGCGACTTGCCGTCAATTGAACCCAAGGGAGGAGCCGGATGCCCTAGCGGGCACGTCCGGATCTGCGCGGGGGGCGTGTGGGACAACCCGCGTTCCTACCGCAATCACACCATCGCGCCCACCGAGTTTTGGAGCGACGAGGGTCTCGAAGACAGCCGCCAGCAGGCGGCGCTCGAACGAAAGGCCGCAAGGCGGGCGCGCAAGCTCGTCACCGCCTACCGCGATTTCCCGGCCGTCGCCCGGCCCGAGGCATGGCTCACCTGCGACCTCCGACACACGGCGCCGGACCTGATCGGCCCCGCCGTGGCGGAGGCGCTCGGCATCCCCTACTTGCTGGTGGGTGCTGCTTACGCGCGGGCGGAGGCCGGCGGCGCCCACGCGCGCTGGCTCTCGTACACGGCGCGCGCCATCGCGCGGGCGCGGGCGGTGCTCTCGCTCACTGCCGAAGACGAGGAGAGCATTCGGCCACTGGTGCCGAGCACCGCGCGGCTCTACCGGCTGGCGCCCTTCCTCGACCTGGCGCCCTACCAAGCGATCGAGCGCGAAGCGGCCCGAAGGGTGCTGGCGGACTCGCTGCCGCTCGATCCCGCGCGCCCGTGGCTCCTGGCAGTCGCCCCGATGCAGACCGGCGCGGCATTGGCTTCCTGGCGCCTGCTGGGGCGCTCGCTCAACCTCATCGCGGACCCGCCGTGGCAGCTGCTCATCGTCGGCGAGGGCGAGGCGCGCTGGCTGGTGGAGGAGGCGATGGCGCCGCTCGGGCCGGGTCTCGCGGTCTTTGCCGGTGCCCGCGCGGACGAAGCGCTGCCCGCGATATACGCCTCCTGCGACCTCTACGTCTGGCCCGCCTACCAGGAGACGTTCGGCATGGCGATGCTGGAGGCGCAAGCGGCCGGCCTCCCCGTCGTGGCGCAGGACTGGCCCGGTGCTGCCGCAGTCGTCGCCAATGGCGAGACCGGTCTGCTCACGCCACGCCAGGACGACGTGGCCTTTGCGGGGGCGGTGGTCGAGCTTTGTACGAGCGCCGAGAGCCGGCAGGCGATGGGCGCCGCTGCAGCGGCACGGACGCAAAAGCAGCACGGGATCGAGAGCGCCGACGCAACGCTGCAACGCGCACTCGCCGCCGCACTCGCCAACACCTGATCCGCAACGATTCTCTTGTCCCCCACCTCCCCCTGTCCCCCTTCCCCCGAAGGGCGGAGGGGGGACGTAAACGGCGACTACCTGTTCTCCCCCTCTTCCCCCTCGAGGAGGAGAGGGTTTGGGTGAGGAGGGGGCGAGCGCGGCGGCCGTGGCCGGGTCGGCTCGTCCCGGCGCGTCCCCGAGAATCCCGGTTGGTTATTGGCCGTTGAGCGGCGCAGGCGCAGGCGTGCGAGCCTCCGCGCGCGATCGGGGCGTCACTGGCGATTGCGCCGCCAGGCCTCGAACGCCTTCATTGTCACCTCGTTGGGCGGGTAGATGCCGGGCACGGGCGTACCGTCGCGGATCCGTTCCAGGATGAACGCCTCCACCTGTTCCTGCTCGTCGGCGTCGCGGGCCACGTCGTCCGCGATGCCGCGCGGAATGACGCAGACGCCGTCCGGATCCCCGACCAGCACGTCGCCGGGGAATACCGCGACGCCGCCGCAGGCGATCGGCTCCTGCAAGGCGACGGCGAAGTGGGCAGCGAGGCTCGCGGGTGCGGCGCTGCCGGCACAGAAGGTCGGAAACTTGGTGGCGGCGATCGCCGCGGCGTCGCGCATCGCGCCGTCGGCGACGACCGCCGCGACGCCGCGGACCTTGAGCCGGGTGATCAGGATGTCTCCCAGGGCACCGGCGCCCCGTTCTCCGCGGCAATCGCAAACCAGCACCTGGCCGGGCGGGCAGGCCTCGATGGCCTTGCGCAGGGGGTATTCCGGATCGCCCAGAACCGCCAGCGTGCTGAGATCCTCGCGCATGGGTATGGTGCGCAAGGTGTAGGCTTCCGCAGCAAATCGTGCGCGCTGCGGATCGAGGGGGCGGGACCCCCGGATGTTAGGTGTTGCGCAGACCGCGCTTGAAGAGCTGCATGGTGACCGTCGCAATGCTCACGGCGCGCAGTCTCTCCAGCGTGTCGTCGGCCAGCGGCCCTTGTGACGTCGGCGGCATGCGATTGCCCTTTCCTGCCTGACATTCCGACCGGCGTTGCCGGCCGCTCCCGCAGCGTTGGCCCGGGATGAGGGTCGCCGATCCGGGCCATGGATTCCAGGGCCATGCGCGCGGCGCTTAATCGAAGGGCGGCTCCGGGCTACAAGGGGGCCGTCTGAGATGATGGGCGACGAGCGAGCGACGGCGGTGGAGCATCCCTCGGCAGCGTCCCACGGCGATCCGCGTGTCCCGGCGGCGGACAGGTGCGTGCTGCGCTACCTGCTCGACCGGCTGGCCGCGGCGACGCCGGACAAGATCTTCTGCGTCTTCGAGGACGGCACGACGTGGAGCTACGCCCGCACTCGGGCCGAGGTGGTCGAGACCGCTATCGGGCTGCAGGCGCTCGGTGTGCGCCAGGGCGACCACGTGCTCTCGTGGCTGCCGAACGGTGCCGATGCGCTCCGCGTCTTCCTGGGCTCGAACTACCTGGGCGCCGTCTACGTGCCCATCAACACCGCGTACAAGGGCCGGCTTCTGGAGCACGTGGTGGCGCGTTCCGACGCCCGCATCATGGTCGCCCACGCGGAGCTTGCGCCCCGACTCGCCATCATCGGCCGCGCCAGCCTGGAGACCCTGGTGGCGGTCGGCGGGCCGCCGCCCGCCATTGAGGGTCTCACCGTGCTGGACGAAGCGGCGCTTGACCCCGAGGGCGGATCGCTCGCCCCCCTGGAGCGCCCCATCGAGCCCTGGGACACGCAATCGATCATCTTCACGTCCGGCACCACAGGGCCGTCGAAGGCGGTGCTCAGCTCCTACTGCCACGCCTTCTCGAATTTCGGCCCCGACACCTGGCAGTTCATCACGCCGGAGGACCGCTACCTCATCAGCCTGCCGCTCTTCCACCTCGGCGGTGCGACCATCGCCTACGGCATGCTCTGTCAGCACGCCTCGATCACGCTGGTGGAGTATTTCAAAACGCAGTCGTTTTGGGACACCGTCCGCCGCACCGGGGTCACCTCTGTGTTCCTGCTCGGCGTGATGGCGCAGTTCCTGGAGAAGGAGCCGCCCAGGCCCGACGACCGTGACCACCCCTTGCGCACGGTCGGCATGGTGCCGCTGGTGAACGATGTCGATGCGTTCATGGAGCGCTTCGGCCTGGAGGTCTATTCGATCTACAACATGACCGAGCTCTGCTGCCCCGTAATGACCACCGTGCCCATGACCGTGCCGGGGAGCGCGGGGCGGGTACGGCCGGGCTGCGAGCTTCGCGTGGTCGATGCCAACGACTGCGAGGTGCCGACCGGCGCTGTCGGCGAGATCGTCGTGCGGGCGGATACGCCCTGGGCCATCAACCACGGCTACTACAAGGAGCCGGAGGCGACCGCGCGGGCGTGGCGCAACGGCTGGTTCCACACCGGCGATGCCGGCCGCGTGGACGAGGACGGCAACCTCTACTTCGTCGACCGGCTGAAGGACACGATCCGCCGGCGCGGCGAGAACATCTCGTCCCTGGAGGTGGAGACCGAGGTCGCGGCCCATCCGGCGGTGCGCGAGGCGGCGGTGGTGCCGGTGCCGAGCGAGCTCGGCGAGGACGAGGTCATGGCGGTGGTCGCGCTCCAGCCGGGGCAGGAGCTCGACCCGGCAGCGCTGCTGGAATTCCTCGAACCCCGCCTCGCCCACTTCATGATCCCGCGCTACGTCCGCATGGTCGACGCCCTGCCCAAGACACCGACTGAGAAGATCGAGAAGCACCGGCTGCGCGCAGAGGGCATCACTGTGGACAGCTGGGACCGCGAGGCGGCGGGCGTGCGCATCCGCCGCGAGCGGCTGGGGAGCGCCGGGTGAGTGTGCCCGTGCACGAGGCCCTGCCCCAGAGCGCATCCGGGAGCGCTCTGGCGGCGGAGGCCGGCGAGAGCCATCACCGTTACCCGCCGCGCGCGGTCCTGTTGGACTATCTCTATTCCGGGCTCGGCCTGCTCTTCACCCTCGGCCCGCTGGGATTGGCGGCGTCTGGCGGTCCCGCCGCCTGGGTGCTCGGCGCACTCGCAGCACTCTTCGCCGTCTATGGTGTGCGTACTCTGCTCAGGCACCGGACGTGGCTCGGCGTGAGCGAGGATGGCGTCACCGTACACGGCCTCATGCGCCGGCACTTGCCCTGGGAGCGGCTGACCCGCTGCACCCTCGGCTACTATTCCACCAGGCGGAAGCGCGATCGCGGCTGGATGCAGCTCACGCTCAAGGCCGGGCGCCGCAGCCTCAGGATCGATTCGCAGATCGAAGGATTCAACACGATCGTCCGTCGCGCCGCCCACGCGGCCACCGCGCGCGGCATCGCCCTCGACCACACCACGCGGGAGAACCTCCGCGCGCTGGAGATCTTCGCCGGCGCCGAGGACCAGACTTAGGCATCACTCATGGACCAATCCAGAACCGGCCCGCTCGCGGGCCTCAAGGTGCTCGACCTCAGCCGCATCCTCGCGGGCCCGTGGGCGGGCCAGCTGCTTGCCGACTTCGGCGCCGACGTGGTCAAGGTCGAGCGGCCGGGCGTGGGCGACGACACGCGGGCCTGGGGGCCACCCTTCCTGCGCGATCCATCTGGTGCTGAGACCACCAACAACGCCGCCTACTACATGTCCGCCAACCGCGGGAAGCGCTCCATCACTCTCGACTTCGCCGCGCCCGAGGGGCAGGCGGTGGTGAGGCGGCTCGTCGAATGCGCGGATGTCCTGATCGAGAACTACAAGGTCGGCGGGCTCGCCAAGTTCGGCCTCGACTATCCGGCGCTCAGCCAAGTCAACCCGCGCCTGATCTACTGCTCGATCACGGGCTTCGGCCAGTCCGGGCCCTACGCGCACCGCACCGGCTACGATCTGATCGCCCAGGCCATGGGCGGCATCATGAGCATCACCGGCGAGCGTGACGACCTGCCCGGCGGCGGGCCGCAGAAGGTGGGTGTCGCCGCCGCCGACTTGATGACCGGCATGTACGCGGCGACCGCGATCCTCGCCGCGCTCGCGAGCCGCGAGCACTCCGGGCGCGGCCAGCACATCGACCTCGCCCTGCTCGACACCCAGGTAGCCTGGCTCGCCAACCAGGCGATGAACTACTTGGTCGGAGGCGAGGCGCCGGCGCGCGCCGGCAACGAGCATCAGAACATGGTGCCTTACGGCGTCTTCGAGACCCGCGACGGGCATTTCGCGCTCGCCATCGGCAACAACAGCCAGCTTCGCAAGTTCTGCGACGTGGCCGGCCACCCGGAACTGCCCGACGACCCGCGCTTCGCGACCAATGTCGATCGGCTACAGAACCGCGTGGAGCTGATCGCCACGCTGAACGACATCACCCGGCAGCGGACGCTCGACGAGTGGAGCGCGGTGCTGGAGCCGGTGGGCGTCCCCTGTGGGCCGATCAACAGCATCGACCGGGTCTTCGCCGACCCGCACGTCCAGGCGCGGGGCATGAGGGTGAGCGTCCCCCACAGCCTCGGCGTCGAGGTGGACTACCCGGCCAACCCGATCAAGTTCTCGGAGACGCCAGTGGATTATCCGCGCGCGGCGCCGATGCTGGGCGAGGATTCCGATACAGTGCTCCGCGACTGGCTCGACCTCGACGACGCGGCCGTGGCGGCGTTGCGCGAGAGCGGCACCGGCCTCGACTGAGGGCTTCTTTTTCGCTCACGGCAGCCCGCCTGCGGCCGGCGCCTCCGCGAGGGCGCCGCTGACGCGGCGGGCCGCGGTCGCGGCCTGTTGAGCGTCCGTCAAAGACGAACGCGCAACAGCGCGGCGATCAGCCAGCGCCGAGCACGTCGCAGAGGAAGCGACCGCCGAACTCCAGTCCGTCCGGCGCGATGCCGTGGCCGATGCCGCGGCTCACGTGCCATTGCACCGGCACCTCGCAGGCGCCGAGCAGGGTCGCCGCCTCGAAGAGCGCGCCCACCGGCACGAGATCGTCCGCATCGCCGTGAATCAGCAGGGCCGGTGGCCGGGCGCGAAGCTCGCCCTTCAGGTGCTCGCCGCCCACCAGCCGCCCCGAGAAGCCGAGCACGCCAGCGCAGGGCGCGGCACGGCGATAGGCGACGTGGAGCGACATCATCGTGCCCTGGCTGAAGCCCACCAGCGCGAGGTCCCGCTCGCCGAGCCCGAGTGCCGCGAGCCTCGCGTCGATATCCGCGTTGATCGCGTCCGCCGCACTGGCGACGCCGTCGGCCACGCGCTCGGGTGAGCGGTCGCTCAGGCTGAACCATTGCCGCCCCATCGGCGCCATGTCGCAGGGCTCGGGCGCGTCCGGCGCGGCGAAATGGGCGTGGGGCACGAGCCGGCCCCAGGGCTCGGCCAAGCCGATCAGGTCGTTGCCGTCCGCGCCGAGGCCGTGCAGCAGGAGCACCAGCTTGCGCGGTTGGCCGCCGCCCGCCGGCGGCCGTTCCGGACCCGTCAAGGCGCTCACGCTCTCTCCCCGCCGCCCGTCGTGGAAGGCGCGCTTAGGGGCCTGTACAGGGAGCTCAAGTGAGGGGGCGGCCTTGCAACCCGCTACTTGTCGATGTCGCCCATGCACATGTACTTGACTTCGAGGAACTCATCGAGGCCGTAATGTGAGCCTTCGCGGCCGATGCCGGATTCCTTCATGCCGCCGAAGGGCGCCACCTCGGTCGAGATGATCCCGGTGTTGATGCCGACGATGCCGTATTCGAGTTGCTCCGCCACCCGCCAGATGCGCCCGATGTCGCGGCTATAGAAATAGGCAGCGAGGCCGAACTCGGTGTCGTTGGCGAGCTGCACCGCCTCGTCGTCGGTCTCGAAGCGGAAGATCGGCGCGAGCGGGCCGAAGGTCTCCTCGCGGGCGACCTTCATCTGGGTGTTCACGTTGGCAATCACCGTGGGCTCGAAGAAGTTGCCGCCGAGGGGGTGGCGCTTGCCGCCCTGGATCACCTCCGCTCCCTTGTCCACCGCGTCCTGGATATGCTCCTCGACCTTGGCGACCGCGTCCTCGTCGATCAACGGCCCCTGCTGGGTCTCGCCTTCGAGGCCGGGGCCCACCACCAGCTTGGAGGACTCCTCCGCCAGCCGCTCGGCGAAGGTGTCGTAGACGCCCCCCTGCACCAGGAAGCGGTTGGCGCAAACGCAGGTCTGCCCCGTGTTGCGGTACTTGGACATGATGGCGCCGCTCACGGCCGAATCCATGTCGGCATCGTCGAAGACGATGAAGGGCGCGTTGCCGCCGAGCTCCATCGAGACCTTCTTCACCGTGCTCGCGCACTGCTCGAGCAGGACCTTGCCCACCTCGGTCGAGCCGGTGAACGAGAGCTTGCGCACGATGGGGTTGGCAGTCATCTCGCCGCCGACATCGCCCGAGGGGCCGGTGATCACGTTGAAAACGCCGCGCGGGATGCCGGCCCGCTCGCCCAGCTCGCAGAGCGCGAGCGCGGAGAACGGCGTCGCCGTCGCCGGCCGCGCGACCACGGTGCAGCCTGCCGCGAGCGCGGGCCCCGCCTTGCGGGTAATCATGGCGTTCGGGAAGTTCCACGGCGTGATCATGCCGACCACGCCCACCGGCTCCTTCGTCACCACGATCCGCCTGTCGTTGAGATGCTGCGGAATCACGTCGCCGTAGGCGCGCTTGCCCTCCTCCGCAAACCACTCGATGAAGGAGCCGCCGTAGCCGATCTCGCCCCGCGATTCCGCCATCGGCTTGCCCTGCTCGGCGGTCATGATGATGGCGAGGTCCTCCTGGTTCGCCATCATCAGGTCGTACCACTTGCGGAGGATCTGGGCGCGCTCCTTGGCTGTCTTGGCGCGCCAGGCGGGGAAGGCCCGGTTCGCCGCCTCGATGGCGGCACGGGTCTCGGCGGCGGAGAACGCGGGAATTGTGCCGATCACTTGACCGTCCGCCGGGTTCACCACGTCGGTTGTCCGCCCGGACTTCGCGTCGAGCCACTCGCCGTCCACATAGCATTGCTGGCGGAACAGCGTCGGGTCCTGGAGGAAGACGCCCTTCACGATCTCGGCGGCGGCAGTGCTCATGGTGCGATGTCCCTTCGGTCGGCGGATTGGTCGCGGGATTGCGGCGGAGGGCCGGCAGTATCGCCGATGGGGTGCTGAGCCGGCAAGGCGCGCCCGGCTTGACATGCGCCCGCGACCTTTGAGGCGCGCGCGAGGCGCATTCGGACCTCCGCGGGCGGTGCCGGACTGTCCATGCTAGGCTGGGCCATGCGCGATCGGGGAGGGACGCGGGGCAGGGGCCCCGACCGCCGGGCTTTCTGTGCGGCCGGAGCGGCGGCCGTCCTCGGCCTTGCGGCCTCCCCCGGTGTTGCCGTTGCCCGAACCTTTCTGGAGGACTCCGAGCGACGAGTGCCCCTCCGCAATCTGTGGACGGGCGAGCGGCGCGATCTGGTCTACTGGCGCGACGGCACTTACGACCGGCATGCGCTCGACGCCTACAGCTACCTGATGCGCGACCGGCGCAACGGCGAGGTCGAACCGATCTTCTATGGCGTGCTCGATCAGCTCTTCTTCCTGTGGAAGGCGCTCGGTCGGCCGGCGCGCGTCGACCTCGTCTCCGGCTACCGCTCGGGCAGAACGAACGCGTGGCTCCGCGCGAAGTCCGCAGGCGTCGCCCGTAGCTCGTTGCATACGATCGGCATGGCGGCGGATGTCAGGGTGCCCGGCCTCGCCGCCGAGGCGGTGTGGCGCGCGGCCGTGGACATGCGGCGGGGCGGCGCCGGCCTCTACCCGGCATCCGACTTCGTCCACCTCGATGTAGGTCCCGTGCGAAGCTGGGTTTATGGGGAACGAGCCCGGCCCCGCATGGCGGCGTCAGGAGAGGCACCGCTTCCGCCCGAGCGTCCCCATCGGTCGCACCGGCCGGCTTCAGGCGAGGTCGTGCTTCCGCCTGAGCGTCCCGATCATCTCCGCCGTCGTGGCGGCTAGGTCGTAGCGGGGCTCCCAGTCCCACTCTTCGCGGGCGGCGCTGTCGTCCATCGAATCCGGCCACGAGTCGGCAATGGCCTGTTTCAGCGGGTCCACCTCGTAGTCGATCGTGAAGCCGGGGACGTGGCGGCGGATTTCGGCAGCAAGCTCCTCCGGCGTGAAGCTCATGGCGGTCACGTTGAAGGCGTTGCGGTGGCGGAGCCGGCTCGGATCGGCCTCCATCAGGTCGATGATCGCGGCCACCGCGTCGGGCATGTACATCATGTCGAGGCGCGAGTCCGGGCGCAGGAAGCAGGTGAAGCGCCCCTCGCGCAGCGCCTCGTAGAAGATATGCACCGCATAATCGGTGGTGCCGCCGCCGGGCAGCGCTACGTGCGAGATCAGGCCCGGCAGCCTGAGCCCCCGCGTATCGAGCCCGAAGCGCGCGTGGTAGTAGTCGCCGAGCAGCTCGCCCGCGACCTTGGAGACACCGTAAATGGTGTTCGGCCGCTGGATCGTGTCCTGCGGCGTGTTCTGCAGCGGCGTGCTCGGCCCGAAGGCGCCGATGGAGCTCGGGAAGAACACCGCGCACTCGTGCCGCCGCGCAACTTCCAGCGCGTTGGCGTAGCCGCCGAGGTTGAGCGCCCAGGCTTCCTCCGGCTTCTCCTCGCCCAGCACCGAGAGAAATGCCGGCATGTGGTAGATGGTGCCGATCTCGTGCTTTTCGACCACCGCGGCGATATCGCCCGGCTTGGTGCAGTCGACGATCTCGAACGGCCCGCCGTCGACGACCGTTGCCACATCCCGGCGCCGCCAGCCCGAGGCGATGACGTTGTCGGCGCCGTGGCGTTGTCTGAGCTCCGGCACCAGCTCGGCCCCGATCTGCCCGAGCGCGCCGGTGACGAGAATCTTGCGCATGGGCTGAGGCTAAGGGGTCGCGTGCGGCCGGTCCAGCCCGCCGCCAGCCCTAATAGAAGCGGTCGAAGAAAATGCGCTCGGGCCTAACTTTGCCGCAGCGCATCACCGGCCGGAGCAGCGCGTCGATCAGGCCCGGCGGGCCGGCCATGTAGAAGTCGCAGTCGTCGAGGTCTTCCATCGCCGCCAGCGCGACATCGCCGACGAGGCCGGTGACCGCACCCGGCGCACCACCATCGCGGACGGCGAGCGTGAGCGAGAAGCGATCATGGGCGGCTTCGACCGCCCGCATCTCGTCCACCATGAAGAGCTCTTCGGCACTGTTTGCGCCGAAGAAGAGTCGGATGCCAGGCGTGTCGGGCCGGGCGAGCGCGCCCTCGATCACCGAAAGTATCGGCGCAAGCCCGGAACCGCCGGCGACGCAGACGATTTCGCGGACCGGCGGCGTCCGCAGGTAGGCCCGGCCGTAGGGCCCCTCAAGGCTCACCGTGTCGCCAACGGCGAGTTCTTCAAAGAGATAGCGGGACGCATGCCCGCCCGGCTTCTCCTTGGCGATGAAGGCCAAGGTTTCGGCTTCCGTGTTCGCCATCGAGTAGGCGCGGCGCTCACCGTCCGGCACCTGCAGAAGCACGTACTGCCCGGGGAGGAAAGGGACGGGCTGCGCCGGCCGGCAGCTGAACGCGATGACGCTCGGTATCGGCCGCTCCAGCGTCTCGACTGTGGCCGCAAAGGTCGCAGGCCTGGGCTCCTCGCGTGCGCCCTCCACCTGGCCGAGACGCACCTGGACGGTGCAGTTACCCTGAGGCAACGCCTGGCAGCAGAGGATGCGGTCGCCCTTGCGCCGGTCGCGTTCGCTCAGGCCGGTCGCTTCGGGCCAGAGATACTCCACCGCGCCCTCGATCAGCCGCCCCTTGCACGAGCTGCAGCTTCCGCTCGCGCACTCGTAGGGCATGGCGAAGCCTGCCGCGAGGCCAGCGCGCAGGATGGTCTCGCCAGGGCCGCAGGTGAAGCTGTCGCCGGAAGGTTCCAGCCTGATCGTCACGGGCGCGGTCATTCGGCTATGCCGTCGATGGAGCGTCGAGCGCCTGTGCCGGAAGGTGCGCCCGATACCAGGAGAGCGTCGCTGCCATGACCTCGCCGAAGGCGGGCTCGGCGTAGACGTCGTAATGCCCGTAGCCCTTGAGCACGATGAGCTTCTTGGGCTCGCCGGCTTGGTTGTAGAGCGACTGCGATTCCTCCGGCGGCACCAGCCGGTCGTCCTCGGTGGTGATGATGAGGAGGGGGCGTGGCGCGATCTTCCCCACCACCCAGTCGGCATGGAAGGAGAGCGTTTCGTCGATGAAGGAGGCCGGCACGGTGGAGACCGCGTCCGGATTGTTCGCCCGCTGCGCAGCCGAGAGCGCGGCGGATGCCCGGTCCTGCATCAAAACTTCGTCGCGCTCTGCGGGCGCGGACTCGCCGCTCACCACGGCCTGCTCCCGGTCCTCGCGCGCGTGTTCGAGCAAGTCGTGCCATTCGTCCGGCCGTCGCACGCTCCGCATCCAGCGCCGCCCGTCACCGATTCCCACCACGCTCACCACGCAGCGCACCCGCTCGTCCAGCGCAGCCGCCCAGACCGCCGTGGCGCCGCCGTAGCTCGTGCCGTAGAGTCCGAGGTGGGTGGGGTCCACCCCCGGCCGGGTTCCGAGATAAGTGAGCGCAGCCTGCACGTCGGCAACGCGGCTGAAGGGTGCGAGACGAGTGCGCGGCCCCTCGCTCGCCCCCCAGCCCTTGTAGTCGAAGGTGAGCACCACGTAGCCCGCCTCCGTCAGCACCCGCGCGTTATCGGGCAGGTAGAGGCTCTTCACGCCGGTGTAGCCGTGGCAGAGCACGATACCCGCGCGCAGCTCGTCCGCGTCCGCACCCTTGGGCCGGTAGAGATCGCCCTCGAGCCGCACGCCCTCGCTGTAGAAGCTCACGCTCTCGCACGTCATGGTGGGTGCCTGATGTCACGCCATCGCGGCGATGTCTACGGAAACCTGTCGATACAGAAGGTGATATCGTTGCCGGCCGTGCCGCGGGCGGCGCGCAACGCCTGCTCGCGGCCGCAGTCGTCATGGGGAGCGCGATGACGGAATCGGAACACTTCCCCCACCTGTTCACGCCGGCGCGCCTGCGGGGGCATACGCTCCGCTGCCGCATCGTCTTCGGCGCGCACACCGCGAACATGGCGGAGGGCGGGCTGCCGGTCGAGCGCCACTTCGGCTATTACCGGGAGCGCGCGCGCGGCGGCGCCGGCATGATCGTGGTCGAGCCCACGCCGCCGCATCCGACGGCGATCCTCACGCGCGGCAACTTCATGGCCGACGACGCGGTGATCCCCTACTTCCGCAGGATCACCGACGAGTGCCACAGCCACGGCACCGTCATGTGCCATCAGATCTATCATGTCGGCGCTCACGGCGATCAAGACAACTCCTGGTCTCCCTACTGGTCCCCCTCGGGCCAGGTCAGCCACCACGATCCCTGGGGCAGCCACGCCATGAGCGAGCCGGAGATCCGCGAGCTCATCCAGGCCTTCATCGACCAGGCGGTGCGCGACCAGAAGGGCGGGTTCGACGGTGTCGACCTCTTCGCCGGCTATTCCTGCCTGATCGACCAGTTCTGGTCGCCGCTCACGAACCGACGCGACGACGCCTGGGGCGGCAGCCTGGAGAACCGGCTCCGCTTCGTGACCGAGATCGCGGACGGCATTCGCAAGGTCTGCGGGCCGGACTTCATCGTCGGCATGACCGTCTCCGGCGCCGAGCCCTACCCCGGCGGCCTCACCATGGCCGACAAGCAGGAGATTTTCGCCTGGCTCGACGAGCGCGGCCTCGCGGATTACTTCTCCTGCGGCACCGGCAGCTACATCAACAAGTTCACGGCGATCGTGCCGGGCTTTCACTACGCCGCACCGTTCGGCACGGAGGACGCCGCCGCCATCAAGCAGGTGGTGAAGCACGCGCTGGTCACGGCCGAAGCGCGGGTCAAGACGCCCGCGCGCGCCGAGGCCGCCATCGCGAGCGGCTGCTGCGATCTCGTCTCCATCGTGCGCGGGCAGATCGCCGACCCGCACCTCGCCAACAAGGCGCGCAAAGGACGCGCGGAGGACATCCGGCCCTGCATCTCATGCAATCAGCTCTGTATCGGGCGGCGCATGCGGGACTACCACATCTCGTGCCTGGTAAATCCCTCCGCCGGCCGGGAGTACGCGTGGGACGGCGACAGCGCCCCGCCGGCCGAGACGCCCCGCCACGTGCTGGTGGTGGGCGGCGGCCCGGCCGGGCTGGAGACCGCCCGTATCGCGGCGGAACGCGGACATCGCGTGACGCTGGCGGAAAAGGCGGAGGAACTCGGCGGGCAGTTCCGCCTCGCCGCCGCGCAACCGGAGCGGGACGAGATCGACGAGCTGTTGGGCTGGTACCGCACCCAGCTCGAGAAATTGCAGGTCCGGGTCGAGCTGGGCACGGAAATGACCGCCGAGGCCATTCGGGATTGCGGGGCCGACGCGGTCGTGCTCTCCACAGGGTCGGTACCCACGCGCACCGGGTTCCAGCGCGCACTCCCCCACGTCGACACCCTTCCCGGCGTCGAGGAGGAGAACGTCTGCTCCGTCAACGACGTTCTGGACGGCACCGCCCAACCCGGCAAGCGGGTGCTCCTGCTCGACGATCTCAACGGCTGGTGGCCCGCTTCAGGCACCGCCCTGCACCTCGCCGAGCGGGGCCACGCCGTGACCATCGTCACCGCGTCCGAGAAGGCGGCGGAGGCGCTCGATGTCTCGCATCTCGGCCCGAGCACGCGCGAGCGCTTCGCGAAACAAGGCGTCGAGGTGATCGGCGCCCACGCGCTCACCCGCTGGGCCGACAACGTGGCCACGATCACGAATCTTCACAAAGGCGATGAGCGGCAGGTGGAAGCCGACAGTCTCGTGCTCGCGACCACCAACACGGTGGATGACGCGCTCGCCCGCGAGCTCGCCGACGACGGACTGGAGGTTCACGCCGTGGGCGACATGGTCGCGGCGCGTACCGCGAGCATGGCCTTCCACGAGGGCCGTATGCTCGGCATGAGGCTGTAACGCGGGAGCACCGCGCGTGACGGGGCCCGAACCGCGCGACAACGCACACGCGCTCCTCTGGCCGGCGGTTCTTCTAGTCGTCTCGGCCCTCGGCTGGGGCATCCTTTATTCGCTCAACCGGCTGGCGACCACTGACGGCATTCCCTTCATCCCCTACGTCTTCTGGATGGGGACCGGCGCCGCCCTCATCCTGCTGGCGCTCGGTGCGGTGTTCCGCACGCTGCCCAAGCTCTCGTGGGAGCATATGCGGGGCTACCTCGTGCTCGGCACGATCTCCTTCGGCATGACGTACACGGTGCTCGCCTTCGTCGCGCCCAAGGTGCCGGCGGGGGTGCTCGGGCTCGGCGCGACGCTCACGCCCATCCTCACCTATCCGGCCGCCGCGCTCTTTCGCATGGACCGCTTCCGCGCGATCCGCACTGTCGGCCTGGTGCTCGGCGTCGGCGGCGTCGCCCTAGTCGTTGTGCCCGAGACCAGTTTGCCCAGCCGCGACATGGCGCCCTGGGTGCTGTTGAGCTTCGTCGGCCCGGTGCTCTATGTGGCGAACGCGCTGATCATCTCGTGGCTCAAGCCGCCACCAGACGGCGCGCTGCCGCTTGCGGGCGGCGTGCTCGCGACCGGGGCCATCTTCATGTTCGTGGTGATGGCGGCGACCGGTCAGTGGTGGTGGTTCGAGGGACCGATGACCGACGGCGATTGGGCGCTGGCCGCGGCAGCGGGGGTGACGGCACTGGTCTTCTACCTGATGGTGGAGATCATCCGCCTCGCGGGCCCGGTGTTCTTCACCACGGTCAACTTCATGATCCCGCTCACCGGCATCGGCTGGGGCGTGCTCTTCTTCGGCGAGAGCCACAGCTACTGGATCTGGCTCGCACTCGTCCTCATGCTGGCGGGCCTCTTCCTGGTCAACCGGCCGGCCAAGCCTCGCGGCGACACATCCGATCCCGCGTCTTGACGCGCCCGTCGCTATGGGCGCAATTTGAGCGCAAGCCGCAGGAAGGAGCGGGCGATGAAGCTTTCGGCCGAACAGTGCGAGACCCTTGATCGCGAGGGCTTTCTCTTCCTGCCGGATCTCTTCTCGGCCGAGGAAGCTGCGGCGCTGCGTGCGGCGCTGCCGCCTGTCTTCGCGCGCAAGGGGCCGGAGATCGTGCGCGAGCACAGCGGTGCCGTGCGCACCGCATTCGGCGTCCACACCTACAGCGACATCTACTGGCGGCTCTCGCGCCATCCGCGCCTGATCGAGCCGGCGATGCAGGTGCTGGGCGGCCCGATCTACATCCACCAGTTCAAGGTGAACGCCAAGGCCGCGTTCGACGGCGATGTCTGGCAATGGCATCAGGACTACGGCACCTGGTCGCGCGAAGACCTGATGCCGGAGGCCAAGGGCATGAACCTCGCGGTCTTTCTCGACCCGGTGAACGAGTTCAACGGGCCGCTGATGTTCATCCCCCGCTCGCACCGGCGCGGCCGGATCGAAGCCGGCCACGACATCGAGACCACGAGCTACCCGCTCTGGACCGTCGACAACGAGACCATCACGGAGCTGGTGGCGGAAGGCGGGATCGTGGCACCCAAGGGCGAGCCCGGCGCGGCCGTGTTCTTCCATTGCAATCTGGTGCACGGCTCCGCGCCCAACATGTCGCCCTGGGGCCGGCTCGCGGTCTACTACTCGGCCAACCGTGTGGACAACGCGATCCGCCAGTTCAAGCGGCCGGAGTACATCGCGCACCGGGACTTTGCGCCGATCGAGCCACTCGGCGACGACTGCCTCCTAGTGGAATCCGAGCACGCCGCCGGCGCTCAATAGTCTTCCCGTTTCTTTAGCTCAAAACCCTGATGCGGCGCCGCGGGCCGCTTTCGCTCCCGATCTTCCTGCTGTTCACGATCGGGGCGGTCTATCCGCTCATTTTCACCATGAACAAGATCGCGGTGGAGGCTGGGACACCGCCGGTCGCCTTCACCTTCTGGCAGACGCTCGGCGCCGCGGTCCTGCTGCTGATTCTCGCCGCCTGGCGGCGTGCGCTCCCGCGATTGGAGACCCGGCACCTCAAGGCCTACTTCGTGCTCGGGCTCTTCGGCATCGCCGCGCCGATCGCGCTGATCACGTGGCTCGCGCCGAAGCTGCCGACCGGCATCCTCTCCATGGTGGTGATCCTCTCGCCGCCGATCACCTATCTGATCGCGCTCGCGCTCCAGCTGGAGCGGGTGCGCGCACTGAGCCTGATCGGCGTGCTGTGCGGCGTGGGCGGCATCCTGCTGATGGCGATTCCGACGTTTTCCCTGCCGGAGCCCGGCATGGTGGTGTGGTTCCTGCTCGCCCTGCTGGCGCCCGCTTCCTTCGCGCTGACCAACAATCTCGCGGCGCTGATCGATCCGCCGGAGACACCGGTGCTCACCTTCGCGAGCGGCATCGTGACGGCGGCGGCGATCATGCTGGCGCCGGTGATGATCGGACTGGGCGAGACCTACGTGGTGCCGGGGCCGGACACCGTCGCCGACCTCGCCATCCTGGGCGCCGCCGGCGTCACCATCACCATGTACATCACCTTCCTGATCATCGTCCGCGCCGCCGGCCCGGTGTTCTTCTCGCAGTTCAACTACGTGGTGGTGGTGGCTGGCCTCGGCTGGGGCATCCTGTTCTTTCGGGAGAGCCACAGCGCCTACGTCTGGGCCGCCGCCGTGCTGATGCTGGCGGGCGTCGCGCTGCTGATCCACGCGGCACGGCGCCAACCCGCGACGCCCGCGGAGCCATAGCCATTTGTCGCTCGCGGCAGTCGGCCCGCGGCCGCGGCCTGTCGCGCGTCCGTTGAGGCCGGACGCGCTCTATCTCTCGGGCGGTAGGATCTCCTGCACGCACACGTCGTCGATCACGTGGGCGCGGCCAATGTCCGCGAGGTGAGCGCGCTTGTGGTCGTTGCTGAGCGCGGCGCCAATGCCTTGCGTCATGGCCAGCACCAGGGAGCGGTCGCTCATGTCGAGCCAGAAGGCGCGGCGGATCAACTTGCCGTCCCCATCGCGCGCGAAGGGATCGTCCGGATTCCTGCCCAGATCGGGCTCGTAGAACTTGGCCATGAGCGTGCCCTCACTCGGCCGCGGCGCGCGCAGCGCCGAGCCCCGCAATCTCGTCCAGCATCGCCATGGTGGCGTCCGCCGTCGGGATCACGGCGGCGAAGCCACCCCGCAGCGAGGCCAGCGTCGCGTCGTGGGATTCCTGGCTGAAGCCTGCCACCGCCTCGTCGATCACCGCCACCGCGAAGCCCCGGTCCGCCGCATCGCGCACCGTCGTCTCCACGCAATAGTTGGTGACGCAGCCGGTGACGAGCAGGGTGTCGATCTCCATCTCGCGCAGCAGGTTCTCGAAGTTCGTGCTGTTGAAGGCTCCAAAGCTCCGCTTCTGGAACACGGTCTCGCCCTCTGCCGGCGTGAGCTCCTCCAGAATTTGGTAGGTGGGCGACTGCGTCCAGTAGAAGTCGGCCATGCCAGACCGTTCTTGCAGGTCGAGGATCCAGCTCCGCATGCGCTTGTTGAAGTCGCGCAGGTCCCGGTAATCGGAGCCCACCACCACGTGGATCACTTCGAGGTCCGTGGCGCGGGCGTGGTTGAGCAGGCGACGGATAGCGGGCACCACCGTGGCGAGCCGCTCCGCGTAGTAGGCGGTGGAGCCCGGATGGAGCTTTTCCAGTGCAGCGACCACGCCTTGCTCCGCATGGGCGTCGTGATATTGCATGTCGATTACGATCAGCGCCGTCCGCACGGGGTCAATATCAATCGGCGGCAGCAGCGTGATTTCGCCGGCGGGGCGGTGGAAGTATTTGTCCTCAATGGCGCCCATGGGCATGGTCTCCGCGCCTGCGGCGGCCGGCCGGTCCGGCCCCCGTCATCGGCAGGCGAGAAAGTAGTTTCCCGCCGGTATCGCGGTCAATGAACGGAGCGGCGATGACGGAGACGGTGTTCGAGCTGTTCGAGGCGGCGGCCCACAGGGTGCCGGAGGGCGGCTGCCTCTGTGCCCCGCCCATGGCGGGCAGGGCCTACCATCCGGACGGCATCGAGATCGACTACCGCACGGCGCGCGAGCGGGTGGCGGCGCTCAGCGCGCTTTACCGCGAGGCGGGCTACGGCCGCGGCCACCGCGTCGCGTTGCTGCTGGAGAACCGGCCCGATTTCCACCTGCACTGGTGGGCACTCAACGCCCTCGGCTGCGGCATCGTGCCCGTCAACTCGGCCTACCGGCAGGACGAAATGGTCTATCTCATCGAGCATTCCGAGGCAGCCCTCGTCGTCTCGGTGCCGGAGCGGCTGGCTGATGTCGAGGCCGTCGTCGGTCTCTGTGAACATGGTATACCCATCGTTGATGTCGCCGCTCTTCCTCCTCGGCTACCGTCACCCCGAGGTGGTGCAAGCGGAGGCGGTGGGCCCGGCATCGATGACGAGGCGGCACTGCTCTACACCTCGGGCACCACAGGCCGGCCCAAGGGCTGCATCCTCACCAACCGCTATTTCCTCAACGCCGCGCGCTGGTATCGGGAGGCCGGTGGTTTGATGGCGTTGGAAGAGGGCTCCGAGCGCCTTCTGAATCCGCTGCCGCTCCACCACGCCAACGCGCTCGCCATCGGCAGCATGGCGATGCTGAGCGCGGCCGGCTGCATCGTCATGGCCGACCGTTTCCACCCCCGCAGCTGGTGGGCCGACGTGGCCGCCACCCGAGCCACGATCATCCATTATCTCGGCATCATGCCGCCGCTTCTGCTCAGCCTGCCGCCGGGACCCGAGGACAGTGCCCATGCCGTGAAGTTCGGCGCTGGCGCCGGCATCGATCCCAAGCACCATGAGGCCTTCGAGGCGCGCTTCGGCTTCCCGCTGATCGAGGGTTGGGGCATGACCGAGGTCGCGATGCCCACCTGGGCGAGTGTCGAGCCGCGACAGACCGACACCCGCGCCTTCGGCCGTCCCCTCTCGGGCTGCGAAGTGCGGGTGGTCGACGACGAGGAGCGCGAAGTGCCGCCGGGCGTTCCAGGCGAGCTCACGCTGCGCATGACCGGCGAAGAGCCCATGCGAGGCCTCTTCTCCGGCTATCTGAAAGACCCGGCGGCGACCGACGAGGCTTGGCGGGACGGCTGGTTCCACACCGGCGATGTCGTGACCCAGGCTGCCGACGGCATGCTCTGCTTCGTCGATCGCAAGAAGAACATCATCCGCCGCAGTGGGGAGAATATCGCCGCCGCCGAGGTTGAGGCGGTGCTTCAGGCCGATGAGCGCGTGGCCCAGGCGGCGGTGATCGCCGTGCCCGACGAGCTCCGGCAGGAGGAGGTGATGGCCTGCATCGTGCCGGCACCCGGCGCAGGCGCGGATCAGGTCGCGGCGGCGGTATTGCAGGACATGTGCCTGGAGCGGCTCGCCTACTACAAGGCGCCCGGTTACCTGCTCTTTCTCGACACGCTGCCGGTCACCAGCACGCAGAAGGTGCAGAAGGTGAAGCTCTTCCCCGACGGCATCGACCCGCGCGAGGCCGCCGGCTGCCACGACCTTCGCGAGCGCAAGCGCTCCAAGTAAAGCGCCAGACACCGGGCGGTAAGAGCGAGCCCGTCCAAGGCGGGCTCGCGACAGGTCGCGACCGCGGCCCGCCGCTCTGCGGCGCCCTCGCGGAGGCGCCGGCCGCAGGCCGGCTGCCGTGAGCGACATAGCTCCGATTTCGCGATGTATCCGCAACATGCTATAGGCGGCGCCTCGAAACGGATATGCACGCCGCTCGCAGCGGCGTCAGAAGTGCGGGAACATCACCCATGAACGCGGATCGCAAGGTCGCCCTCGTCACGGGCGCAGGGCAGGGCATCGGTAAGGCGGCGGCCCACGCGCTGCTGGAAGACGGCTGGTCCGTGGTCTTCTCCGGACGCCGGCAGGAGACGCTGGGGGCGGCCATCGCCGAGGCCGGTGCGGGCGCGGACACGGCGATCGCTGTGACCTGCGATGTCGGCAAGCGGGAGCAAGTTGCGGCGCTCTTTGCCGAGACGATGTCCGCGTTTGGCCGGCTCGATCTGCTTTTCAACAACGCCGGCATCAGCGCGCCGGCCGTGCCGCTTGAGGATCTCCGCTTCGACAAGTGGCAGCAAGTGGTCGATACCAACCTCACCGGCATCTTCCTTTGTACCCAGGAAGCCTTTCGCATCATGAAGGCGCAGGAGCCCATGGGCGGGCGCATCGTCAACAACGGCTCGATCTCCGCCCACGTGCCCCGGCCCAACTCCGCGCCCTACACCTCGACCAAGCACGCGGTGACCGGCCTCACCCGCTCGACCTCGCTCGACGGGCGCAAGTACAACATCGCCTGCGGCCAGATCGACGTGGGCAACGCGGCGACCGAGATGACCCAGCGCATGAGCCAGGGGGTGCCGCAGGCCGACGGCTCCGTCGCCTCCGAGGCGACCATGGCGGTGGAGAACGTGGCCCAGGCGGTGGTCTACATGGCGCGCCTGCCGCTCGACGCTAACGTTCAGTTCATGACGGTGATGGCGACTGCGATGCCGTTCATCGGCCGGGGGTAGGGCTTTCCTGACGGCAACTCTTCTCCGTCACCGCGACACGGTCCACTTGATTTGTCCATCCCCGACCTGCGGTTATAAGTTTTTGCGACATAGCCGCAGCTTTGTCGTTGACGGACACCTATGGCACGGGTGATGGTGGGCCACAATGATCGAGATTGGCGGCTTCGTGGGCCTCGCCACCCTGGTAATCGGACTCTTCGCGTGGATGCGCGGGGACATGCGGGCCTTGCGTACGGAACTGAAGCACGACATCGCCGCGCTGCGAGAGGGTCAGACCGAGTTGCGCGAAGGCCAAGCGGAACTGCGCGAGCGCATGGCACGTCTGGAGGGAGTCCTGGACGGCCTTCGTGAAGCGGTCACTTGGCGATCCGGTCCCCGCGACGCCGCCTGACGAAGCCTACCCCTCTTCGAATAACGTTCGACCCTCTCACTGACCTCAGTCAGCGGATGCGCCCGCCTCTTTAGCTCGCCAGGATCTCTCTGATTGCCTGGTTCTGGAAGTCCACGTCGGCGGGGTTGAGGAAGCTCGAGGCGAAGTGGCCGTAGTAGGACTCGAACACGCGCAACTCGGCGTTGGGCATGTTGGCGACCTCGATCTCGCTGTCCTCCGGTGGGAAGTAGAGATCGGTCCGCCCCGGCATCACGATGGCCTTGGCCTTGATCCCCGAGAGCGCCTTCTTGAAGTCGCCGCCGTAGAGTTCGTTGTCGCCGATGTCGCCATTCTGCCAGGTCCACAGCATGGCGAGCAGGTTGTTCGCGTCCTTGTGGATGAAGAAGCCCTCCCAGAATGCCACCAGGAAATCCTCGAGCGATGAGAAGCCGAGCTTGAGGTCCTCCTCCACCCGGTAGAAGGTCTGCGAGAAGCCCCAGCCCGCATAGACCCGCGCCATCGCGCGCAAGCCCTTGGTGGGCGGCGCGTCGTACCAGCCGCCCTTCCATGCGTCATCGGCGGTGAGCGCCGCCTTCACGCCCTCCAGGAACACGAAGTTATGGCGCGAGCACTTGGCGGAGCCGCAGGTGGGCACGATGCGCTCCACCATGTCGGGGTAGAGGCAGCCCCAGTGGAAGGTTTGGAGCGCGCCCATGGACCAGCCGGTGACGAGCTTGATCCGCTCGATCCCGAACACCTCCGTGACCAGACGGTGTTGCAGGCGCACGTTGTCGTAGGCCGTCACGTTGGGGAAGCGCGCCTTGTCGTAGGGCGCTGGCGTGTTGCTCGGCGACGACGAGAGACCGTTGCCCAGCATGTTCGGCACGATGATGAAGTACTGCCGCGGGTCGAGGGCCTGATCCTCGCCGATGGTCCACTCCACGTCGGTGTGGTGGCCGGAATACCAGGTCGGCTGGATGATGACGTTGTCCTTCTTGGCGTTCAGCGTGCCGAATGTCTTGTAGGCGAGCTTGGCGTCCCTGAGCGTCGCGCCCTTCTGCAGCACCACGTCGCCCGCGTCGAAAATCTCGTAGTCGCTCATCCCTCTCTCCCCCTGCCGCATGTGCGTGGCCGGTTTGCCCCATCCTGAGCCGCCGGGCCGGGTGTTGCAATCGCCCGTGCGGGGCGGGTCTGATATCGTGCCGGCGATGAGCAGTGACCAGGCGATCCGGGCGCTTCTGGAGTGGTACACGCTTGCCGGCGTGGACCAGGCGATCGGCCACGCGCCGCGCGATCGCTACCGGGAGGCGGCCAACGCGCAGGCGGCTGCGGCCGCGCCACCGCCAGCCCAGCCGCCCGCCGCCGCGCCCGAACCTGCAGTCGCACGCGAAGCGACGTCTGCTTCTCCTCCACCGCCGACCGCACCCCTGCTTCCGCCCGGCGATGCCACGTGGAGCGCCCAGGAGATCGCCGCAGCCTGCACCAGCCTCGAACAACTGGTGGCGGCCGTGCGCGCCTTCCACGGCTGCGCGCTCAAGCGCACGGCCACCAATACCGTGATCGGCGACGGCAACCCGGAGGCCAAGCTGATGATCGTGGGCGAGGCACCGGGCGCCGAGGAGGACCGCCAGGGCCTTCCCTTCGTCGGGCCGGCGGGCCGGCTGCTGGACCGAATGCTGGCCGCCATCGGCCTCGACCGCTCGGCTGTCTATATCACCAACATGCTGCCCTGGCGGCCGCCCGGCAACCGCTCGCCCACCGCCGAGGAGCTCGCCATCTGCCAGCCCTTCCTGGAGCGCCAGATCGAGCTGATCGCGCCCCGCATCCTGGTGCTGGTGGGCGGCATCGCCGCGAAGGCCCTGCTCAACCGGCGGGAGGGCATCACCCGCCTGCGCGGCCAGTGGTTCCCCTTCGCAACGCCGCGCATGGAAGGGACGATCCAGGCCACGGCCACCTTCCATCCCGCCTACCTGCTGCGCACACCGTCTGCGAAGCGCGAGGTCTGGCGCGACCTGCTGGAAATCGAGGACAAGATGAAGAACGGAGACGCCGCACCATGATCGGGATCGACGAGAAGCGGCCCTTCCGCGCCGTCAACATCGCAGTGCTCACGGTCTCGGACAGCCGCGGGCTCGCCGAGGACCGTTCGGGACGGCTGCTGGTGGAGCGGATCGAAGGCGCCGGCCACCGTGTTGCCGACCGTCGCATCGTCACCGACGAGCGGGCCGAGATCGTGGCCGCGCTTGAACGTTGGATCGCCGACCCCGAGATCGACGTGGTGATCGCCACTGGCGGCACCGGCGTCACCGGCCGCGACGTGACGCCCGAGGCCTTCCACGACGTCTACGAGAAAGAGATACCGGGCTTCGGCGAGCTGTTTCGCCAGCTCAGCTACGATCTCATCGGCACGTCCACCCTGCAATCGCGCACCACCGGCGGCGTCGCCGGCGGCACCTACCTGTTCGCGCTGCCCGGCTCGCCCGGCGCCTGCAAGGACGGTTGGGACAAGATCCTGCAGTACCAGCTCGACTACCGCTGGCGGCCCTGCAACCTGGTCGAGCTGATGCCCCGCCTGCAAGAAACCGAGCGCCGAGGCGCTGCCTGAGAGGAGGAGAAAGTGGAGAAGGAAATCGTCGAGATCCCCAAGCTCTCAGACGCGATACGCGAGATCGGCGTGCCGCTCTCGCCCTGCGTGCGCGCAGGCGGCTTCCTCTACGTCTCGGGCCTGCCGCCCCTCGACCTCGATACGGGCCAGATGGTGAAGGGCGGGATCGACGTGCAGACCGAGCAGGTGATGGAGGTGCTGAAGCACACGCTGGAGAGCGCAGGCTCCTCCCTCGACCGCGTGGTGAAGTGCCAGGTCTTCGTCACCAACTCGGCCTACTACCGGATCGTGAACGAGATCTATGGGCGCTACTTCCCTCACGACCCGCCGGCGCGGACCTTCGTCGCCATGGCGTCCTGGCCGATGGAGTTCGATATCGAGATCGAGTGCGTCGCGCTTGCTTGAGTACGCGAACTCAAAGCTCCGCTCGCCTGAGTGCACGGGCGCAAATCCGGCTTCGCCCGCCCGCGCCAGTTCCAGTACGCAGGGCCGTCGTCGACATCGGCGAGGCGGTCGACCAGCGCGAGGCGAAAGCCCGCCGGCAGCGCGCGCTCGGTATCGCTGAGCGCCCACGGGCTCGACCAGCGCACGCCCTGGAACGGGTCGATCGCCCGTGCCCGCGGCCCCAACCCGATCAGCCAGTAGCCGCCGTCCTCGGCAGGCCCCAGCACCATGTCGGCGCGGCCCAGCGCCGCGAAGCCGCGCGCCACGTGAGCGGGCGTGAGGCCCGGAATATCGCTGCCGACGATGATCGCGGGCCCAGGCGGCAGACTGCGGAAGACGCGCAGCATGCGTTGGCCGACATCGCCTGGGCCTTGGTCAAGGCGGGGCAGGACGAAGGGCCAGAAGGGCTCACGCGCCTGCCAGCCGTCCGGCGTCGTCGCGAGCCACGCGTTCCAGTGTGGGTCGCGGGCGAGCGGCGGCAGCACGTGGCGCACAAGCCGCCGGTAGAAGAGCCAGGCCTCGCCGTGCCCGATATCGCGGGCGAGCCGCGCCTTGGCCCGGCCGAGCCTTGGCTCCTTGACGAAGATCGCGAGATGCGCGCGGGGCCTCATCCGTAGAGCCTCGCCACCGTCTCGGCCCGCACGCCCAAGGAGAAGAGCAGCAAGCAGCAGAGGTTGCGCACCATGCGGGGCAGGTAGCCCGCGCGCCGAAAGCGCACGGCCGAGGTGACCGCCGGCGTTCTCAGATGTGCGAGCCGCCGCCGGCCGATCCGGCGCACGAAATCCACATCCTCCATCATCGGCAGCGGACGGAAGCCGCCCAGCGCCTCGTAGAGGCTGCGGTGGATCAGGAGCCCCTGGTCGCCGTAGGGGAGCGCGAACAGGCAACACCGGAGCGCCACCAGCCGCTCCAGCAGACGGGCGACGACGGCGCGGTCGTCGAGGGCGAAGCGGAAGCAGGCGGCGCGGCCCTCATTGCCGGGCTGGGCGATGAAGCCGCTCACCTCGTCGTCCCAGCCCGCTGCCGGGCGCGTGTCGGCGTGGAGGAAGAGTAGCCACGCGCCCTCGGCGGCGTCCGCGCCGGCTGCGAGCTGCCGGCCGCGACCCGCCTGGGCTTCGATCACCCGCGCGCCGTGGCGGCGGGCTTGCTCGGCGGTGCCGTCGCGCGAGCCGCCGTCGGCGACCAAAACCTCGACCGCCATCCCGCGCTCCTCCAGCCAGGCGACGCCGGGCGCTAGGCCGGCGAGGGTCGCGCCGAGCACGCGGGCGGCGTCGAGGGTCGGAATTACGATGCTGATGGGTCGCGGCACGGGCCGGACGATGGCCGCCCGCCGCCCCAGCGTCAATCCCACCCAGTTCACAACTCCGAGACAATGCTTGACCTGCTGGCACGGGCGCTTCAGAGTGACCGTCAAACAGGACGGCGCGCCAGTGGCTCAAGCTGCGCGGTGCGCCGTGTGACGGGAGCGTGAGACATGTTCAGCCCGATGAAGCTGCTTATTCTCGTGGTGCTGATTGCGGCCGTCTGGTTCGGCTTCAAGGCAATCGGCCGGGTGCGCGCCAAGGCCAGGGCCGCGGAGCCGCTCGAGCACGAGGAGCACCAGAACATCGACGACAACAGCCGCTGACGCACGCTCCCGCGGCAACTGCGGGGCATCCGCGCGGTTGACCGCTGCCTAAGCGGGGGGCATTGTCCGCCCGCCCATTCATCCGAATCGCCGGCCTTCGATGGACGCCAACAGTCGCGACCGGTCGTTCCAGTCGCTCATCCTTGGCCTGCAGGCCTATTGGGCGGAGCGCGGCTGCGTCATCCTTCAGCCCTACGACATGGAGGTGGGCGCCGGCACCTTCCATCCCGCGACCACGCTCCGCAGCCTGGGCCCGGAGCCCTGGCGCGCCGCCTACGTCCAGCCCTCCCGCCGGCCCGGCGACGGCCGCTACGGCGAGAACCCCAACCGGCTCCAGCACTACTACCAGTTCCAGGTGATCCTGAAGCCTTCGCCCGAGGACGTGCAGGACCAGTATCTCGGCAGCCTGGGGGCGCTCGGCATCGACGTCCACGCCCACGACATCCGCTTCGTCGAGGACGATTGGGAGAGCCCGACGCTCGGCGCCTGGGGCCTCGGCTGGGAGGTCTGGTGCGACGGCATGGAGGTGACCCAGTTCACCTACTTCCAGCAGGTGGGCGGGATCGACTGCGACCCGGTCCCGGTCGAGCTCACCTACGGCATGGAGCGCCTCGCCATGTACGTGCAAGGAGTCGACAACGTCTACGACCTCGATTGGGACGGGCAAGGCACGGTCTACGGCGACGTGTTCCTGCGGGCCGAGCGCGAGTTCTCGGCCTTCAACTTCGAGCACGCCGATGTCGACCGCCTGCGCCGCCACTTCGAGGACGCGGAGGCGGAATGCACCGCGCTGCTCGCGGGCGATAAGCCGCTCGCGCTGCCGGCCTACGACCAGTGCATGAAGGCCAGCCACCTCTTCAACCTGCTGGACGCGCGCGGCGCGATCAGCGTGGTGGAACGCGCCGCCTACATCGGCCGCGTCCGCGCGCTCGCCAAGGCCTGCTGCGAGGCCTGGCTGGCTGGAGCAGACTAATGTTCTGTTCAAGAAACTCCTATCCGCTCGCTCCCTGGCCCATTTTCGTCTTGGCCGGACTTGATCCGGCCATCCATCTGCCCGTTCACGCTCCGGCAGAGCCCGCGGAGAGAGATGCCCGGACCAAGTCCGGGCATGACGAAGTGAAGGTTCGGGGAGGACCGGAAGACGCTCCGAACCCACTGCACGGGAACTTTGGAATACGGGCAATAGCGAGCATGAGCGATGCCTGACCTGCTGCTGGAGGTGCTCTCCGAAGAAATCCCGGCGCGCATGCAGGCGGGCGGCGGGGTGGCGATCGAACGCGAAGTCCTATCCCGACTTGAGGATGCACGGCTCGCCCACGAGAGCCAAGAATTCTACGTGACGCCTCGCCGACTTGCTCTCATGGTACGTGGCTTGCCGGTGGAGCAACCTAGCATAACGGTGGAACGCAAGGGGCCACGCGTCAACGCGCCCGAGAAGGCGATCCAGGGCTTCCTCAAATCTGCCGGCCTCACGTTGGAGGACTGCGAACAGCGGGAAACCCCCAAGGGTCCGGTCTGGTTCGCGGTCACGCAGGAGAAGGGGCGCCCCACCAGCGAACTCCTGGTTGACCTGCTGCCGGAAGCGCTGGCCGCGGTCTCCTGGCCCAAATCCATGCGCTGGGAGGAGTCAGGGACGCGTTGGGTGCGTCCGATCCGCTCCATCCTCTGCCTGTTGGACGATGCGGTCGTCCCCTTCCGCTTCGGCGCCATCGAGAGTGGACGCACCACCCTCGGCCACCGCTTCCTATCCTCCGGGATGCTCTCCGTCGCTACAGCGGATCGCTATGAGGAAATACTTGAGAAGGCCAGTGTCATGCTGGATTTGCCGGTCCGGGCGAAAAAGATCTCGGACGCGGCCAGCACGTTGGCGGAAAGAGAAGCTCTTAAGTTCTCTTCGGATCACTGGCTGTTGAGAGAGAACGCTGGTCTCGTTGAATGGCCGGTAGTGCGGATGGGCACTATCGACGAGCGCTTCATGGACTTGCCCCCCGAGGTACTGAACTCGGCCATGCGCAAGCATCAGCGCTATTTCGGTTTAGTCAACAAGGCCGACCGACCGGCTCCCCGCTTTGTCATGGTCGCCGATATTGAGACCGAAGACGATTGCGCCGTCGTCGTTGCCGGCAATGAACGAGTGCTGCGCGCCCGTCTCGCCGACGCCCGCTTCTTCTGGGACCAGGATAGGCGAGTGCCGCTGGCTGACCGCGTGCCGCAGCTTGAGGGTGTCATGTTCCACGCCCGTTTGGGCTCCATGGCCGACAAAGCGCAGCGCATCGCGACACTGGCACGGTTGCTGTGTTCGAGGGTCCCGGGTGCCGATCCAGACCAGACAACCCGAGCGGGGTTGCTTTGCAAGGCCGATCTCGTGACCGAGATGGTAGGCGAGTTCCCCGATCTTCAAGGCGTCATGGGCGGCCACTATGCGCGTGCGAATGGTGAAGTACAGGCAGTCTATGAGGCGATCGCCGGGCATTACGCGCCGCGCGGCCCGGACGAAGCCTGTCCGACCGCACCAGAGAGCGTCGCGGTGGCGCTGGCGGACAAGCTCGATACGCTGGCCGGCTTCTTCGCTATCGACGAGCGGCCGACCGGCTCCAAAGACCCGTTCGCGCTCCGCCGTGCCGCCCTGGGCGTGATCCGCATTATCATCGAGAACAAATTGCGTTTGGACCTCAAGCCCGTGCTGGCCGATGCCCTTGCTGGCTACGTTGAACTACGACGGAAGCCGTCAGACGCGTCGGCGGTAGGCTACGATCTGCTGATATTTATTGGAGACCGATTCAGGGTGCGTCTGCGCGAGATGGGCATGCGTCACGATCTCGTCAGTGCTGTCTTTCAGGCGGGAGACGAGACCGATTTGGTACGCCTGCAGGAGCGAATTGAAGCGCTTGCTCGCTTCCTAGACTCAGACGACGGCGCCAACCTACTCACCGCATATCGTCGAGCCGCCAATATCCTCCGAATCGAAGAGAAGAAAGACGGCGAGCGCTATAACGGGCCTGGAGACCGAAGACTCTTTGTCCAAGACGAAGAGCACGCCCTATACAACCAAATCAACAAGACCATCACTCCTGCGCATGATGCCCTCATGCATGAGAAGTTCGAGAAGGCGATGGCGCATTTGGCGACTCTGCGCGAGCCAGTTGACGCCTTCTTCGACAGCGTCACGGTCAACTGCGGAGACCCTGCGCTCCGCCGCAACCGACTCCTTATGCTGTCGCGTATTCGAGCCTCGTTGGATGTAGTGGCCGACTTCTCGAAGATCGAGGGCTGAGTCGTGGCCCGGAAACAGACTGCTTCCAACGTCCCCCTTCTCGTCATGCCCGGACTTGATCCGGGCATCCACGAAGGCGCACGCCCTCGCCTGGCGGGACGAGATGGCCGGGTCGAGCCCGGCCATGACGGTGGGGGGTTGGCGCCATTCGTGCGAATGTCCGGGGCAGGGGCCTGAGCCTTGGCCGAGTGGGTCTACCGCTTCGGCGGGGGGGAGGCGGACGGCGACGCCGGGATGCGCGCACTGCTCGGCGGCAAGGGCGCGAACCTCGCCGAGATGGCCACCATCGGCCTCCCCGTCCCGCCCGGCTTCACCATCACCACAGCGCTCTGCAACGCTTACTACGCCGAGGGCCGCGCGCTGCCTTCCGGCCTCGATGCCGAGATCGAGGCGGGCCTCGCCCATGTCGAGCGGATCGCGGGCGCAGGCTTCGGCGACCCGGACCGCACGCTGCTGGTCTCGGTGCGCTCCGGCGCCCGCGCCTCCATGCCCGGCATGATGGACACGGTCCTCAACCTCGGCCTCAACGACGAGACCGCGGACGGCCTCGCGCGCGCGAGCGGCGATGCCCGCTTCGCCTACGACAGCTACCGCCGCCTCATCCAGATGTACGGCGACGTCGTGCTCGGCGTCGGGCACCGCGCCTTCGAGGAACTGCTGGAGCGCGAGAAGGAGTCGCGCGGCTACCGCCTCGATACCGACATGGCGGCAGACGACTGGTCCCGCTTGATCGAGGACTACAAGGCGCTGGTCCGGGCCGAGACCGGCAGCGACTTTCCTCAAGCGCCCAAGGAGCAGCTCAGGGGTGCGATCCGCGCGGTCCTCGATTCATGGATGAACGCGCGCGCCGTCACCTACCGCCGCCTGCACGGCATCCCGGCCGAGTGGGGCACGGCGGTCACCGTGCAGGCCATGGTGTTCGGCAACAAGGGCGAGGACTGCGCCACCGGCGTCGCCTTCACTCGCAACCCGTCCACCGGCGATGCGGCGCTCTACGGCGAGTATCTGGTCAACGCACAGGGCGAGGACGTGGTCGCTGGCATCCGCACACCCCGCGCCGTGAGTGAGGCCGCGCGCCAAGCGAGCGGTACAGACGGGCCTTCCATGGAGCGGGCCATGCCCGAGGCCTTCGCTGCGCTCAATGCTGCGCTCGGCCGGCTCGAAGGCCACTACCGCGACATGCAGGATGTCGAGTTCACGGTGCAGCAGGGCACGCTCTGGATCCTCCAGACCCGCGCCGGCAAGCGCACCGCCAAGGCGGCGCTGAAGATCGCCGTCGACATGGCAGGCGCGGGCCTGGTGAGCGAGGCGGAGGCGCTTGCGCGGGTGGACCCGCTGGCGCTCGAGCAGCTGCTCCATCCCACCCTCGACCCCGATGCGCCGCGCCGGGTGCTGGCGCGCGGCCTACCGGCATCGCCGGGTGCCGCCTGCGGCAAGGTCGTCTTCGACGCCGACGAGGCCGAGGACCGCGCCAACCGCGGCGAGGCGGTGATCCTGCTGCGGACCGAGACCAGCCCCGAGGACATCCACGGCATGCACGCCGCGCGCGGGATCGTCACAAGCCGGGGCGGCATGACCAGCCACGCCGCCGTCGTCGCCCGCGGCATGGGGCGACCCTGCATCACCGGCGCCGGCGAGCTTCGCATCGACGAGGCGGCGCGGGAGTGCCGGGCCGGGGGCGCGGTAATCGCGGCCGGCGATGTCGTCACCATCGACGGCGCGAGCGGCGAGCTGCTGGAAGGCGCGGTGCCGACCATCGAGCCCGCGCTCTCCGACGACTTCGCGACCCTCATGGGCTGGGCGGACCGCGCGCGGCGCCTGCGCGTCCGCGCCAACGCCGAAACGCCGGGCGATGCCGAGACCGCGCTCCGCTTCGGCGCCGAGGGGATCGGCCTTTGCCGCACCGAGCACATGTTCTTCGACGACGAGCGCATCGTCGCGGTGCGCGAGATGATCGTGGCCGAGGACGCGGACGGCCGCCGCGACGCGCTCGCCAAGCTGCTGCCAGAGCAGCGCAGCGACTTCGCCGCGCTGTTCCGGATCATGGCGGGCCTGCCGGTGACCATCCGCCTGCTCGACCCACCGCTGCACGAGTTCCTGCCCCGTACCGATGCCGAGATCGCGGGCGTCGCCCAGGCCGCCGGCGTCACGTTCGAGGCTCTGCGCGCGCGCATCGCGCAGCTTCACGAGACCAACCCGATGCTGGGGCATCGCGGCTGCCGCCTCGGCATCTCGTACCCCGAGATCTACGAGATGCAGGCGCGCGCCATCTTCGAGGCGGCGGCCGAGGCCGGGGGCGAGCGCCCGGTCGAGCTCGAAATCATGATCCCCCTGGTGGCGACCAGGCGCGAGCTCGACATCCTCAAGGCCGCGATCGAACACGTGCACGGTGAAGTGCAGACCGAGACCGGCACCGCCATTGCCTACGCCATCGGCACCATGATCGAGCTGCCGCGCGCCGCGCTCCGCGCGGCCGAGATCGCCGAGAGCGCATCCTTCTTCAGCTTCGGCACCAACGACCTGACCCAGACGACCTTCGGCATCTCGCGCGACGATGCGCCGAGCTTCGTCGGCGACTACGAGCGGGCAGGCGTCTTGCCGCGCGATCCTTTCGTCACCATCGACCCCGACGGCGTAGGGGAGCTTGTCCGTATCGCCGCCGAGCGGGGGCGGGGTACCCGCGCCGACCTCAAGCTCGGCATCTGCGGCGAGCACGGCGGCGACCCGGACTCCATTGCCTTCTTCGAGGAGGTCGGCCTCGACTACGTCTCCTGTTCCCCCTACCGCGTGCCGGTGGCGCGCCTCGCCGCAGCCCAGGCCGCTATCGCGCGCAGTGAGGACGCGGACGCGCTCAAGGAAGATCGGGAGGGATAACCCGCGCTTCGCCTGCGGTGAGCGGCTCTCCCGCCTCGGCGGCGGCGGCGATCCTCTCCAGCCGCAAGACCGCCAGCGCGGCATCGTCCAGCCCCGAGCGGATCTCGCCCACCTCCCGCTCGCCCGCCATGATCTGCGTTCCGGCCGGCGGCAGCGGCCCCTCCAGCGCGACCGGCGCGAGGCGCCGGCGAACCAGGCCGCGATGCTTGGTGCGCGCCGTCAGCTCCTGACCCACGTAGCAGCCCTTCTCGAAGTCGACGCCGTTGAGCGCCTCGAAGCCGCACTCCATCAGCGTCGCCCGGCCGACCTCCATGTCGCGGCTGCCGTCGGGCGCGCCGTGGGCGATGCGGTGACGCTCGTAGTCGGCGACGTGCCCTTTGGCGAAGCCCGCCCGCTCCAGGAACGCGAAGTCCGCGTCACGGGGCAGGACTGCACGGAGGCCGAGCGCCGCGTTCCTGGGATCGCGCATTATGGTGCCGCCTTCGCACGGCGCCGCACTGCCTTCGCCCGGCGCCAGGTCGAACGCGCCATCGGCGGCCGCGCCGCCGAAAAGCGCTACCACTCGAAAATCCTCGGTCGCGTCGGCGAGTTCGATGTCGGCACGCAGCCTGTAGGCCACCAGCCGTCCCCCGAGGTCGCCGACGCGCGGCCCCTCGCAGTCGAGCAGATAGCCATCTCCCCGCCGCAAGACGAAGAAATCGTGCAGGAACTTGCCTTGGGGCGTCAGCAGCGCCGCGTAGATGCCGCGCGCATCGGTCACACGCTCGATATCGTTGGAGATCAGCCCCTGGAGAAAGGGGCCGGCCTCGGGGCCATCCACGGAGACGACGCCGCGGTCGTCGAGCGGAACATAGAGAGGGGTGCTCATCGCCAAGAACTCAGGGTTTTCGCAGTCCGGAACAACTGGCACCTACTATAAACCCCACAACCATCGGTCCAAGCGCTGGGCGGGTTTCGCCCGGCGTCTGAGGGGCCGGGCCGCGCAGCGGCCCGGAGCGCGCGACCGCGCGCCGCGCCGAATGGCGCGTAGCCAAGCGAGCGGAGCGAGCGCCCGGCGCCTGAGGGGTATGAATGGCTCTATCGGTGTGCGAGGTTGAGGCATGACCGGCCTCACCCGCATCGGCGCCAACGTGCTCTCCGGCATGCCGCTCGACCGAGCCGCGCATCGGCGGACCGACGCGGCGTGGCTCAAGGCCCGCTTCGACGATCCCTCCACCCGCTACGTCGCGATCTGGCGGCAGAACGCCGTGGTCCGCCTGGGTCCCGCGCCTCGCCCCGTCATCCACTACCGCGAGACCCTCGACGGATTGCTCGGCGACCGCACCGAGCCCACGCTTCTGGGTGTGGAGGACGAGGACGGCGCCGCTGGCGCGGCGCACTTCGTGGTCGATCTCTCTCACGTGGAGGCCGGTTCCCTGCTCGCGCGCTCGCCCGGCGGCGAGATGATGGACCTGCGCGAGCTGGTGCAGATCGTGCCGGGGCCCGATTCCGCGCTCATCGCCTTTGCCCGGGGGCTCACCTACTGGCACCGCCGCCATCGCTTCTGCGGCGCCTGCGGCGCGCCGGCACAGGCGCTGGAGGCCGGCCACCAGCGGCGCTGCACCAACGAGGACTGCGGGGCTGTGCACTTCCCCCGCACCGACACGGCGGTGATCACGCTGGTCCATGACGGCGACGAATGCCTGCTATGTCGCCAGTCGCGCTGGCCGCCGGGGATGCACTCGACCCTCGCGGGCTTCCTGGAGCCGGGCGAGAGCCTGGAAGAATGCGTGGCCCGTGAGATCGAGGAGGAAAGCGGCGTGCGCGTGGGCGATGTCCGCTACCACTCCTCGCAGCCCTGGCCCTTCCCCGGCACGCTCATGGTGGGCTTCATGGCGCAGGCCCTCTCCCGCGATATCGCGGTCGACGAGACGGAGCTGGAGTACGCCCATTGGTACAAGCGGCGCGACCTGCTCGGCCGCCGCGACAGCGACGAATTTCGCTTGCCGGGTCGCTACTCCATCTCCCGCCGGCTGATCGAGGACTGGCTCGCCGGCCGCATCCCGCCCTGAGCCTGCCGCGTCGCAGCGGGCGCGTTGACAGGGGCCGGGCACGCGCTTATACAGCGGCGGCCCCGGCGCTCGCGAGAGACCATGCCGGGGGCGGAGACGGGGCGTGAAACGGACCTATCAGCCGAGCAACATCGTGCGCAAGCGGCGCCACGGATTCAGGCAGCGCATGAAGACCGTGGCCGGCCGGCGCGTGCTCGCGCGCAGGCGCGCCAAGGGGCGCAAGCGCCTGGCCGTCTAGGGTCGGCGGGGCTTGGCCTCGCCTGTCGCTATTTCTCGGATGCTCGATGCACGCAGACCCATTGCGGCGCGCCGCGCGCAACCTCATATCACGGCAACGAAGATAACCGCCCGACCGGAAGCAACGCCGATGCGCATCGCCACGCTCAAGAAGCGAAGCGACTTTCTGCGGGTGCGGGCAGCGGCGCGGCGCTGGGCCGCGCCCGGCTTGGTGCTGCAGGCGGCACCGACGCCCGAGGCGGACGCCGAGGATGAGTTGGTCCGCGTGGGCTATACCGCGAGCCGCCGGATCGGCAATGCAGTCCGGCGCAACCGCGCCAAGCGCCGATTGCGCGCAGCGGTGGCCCATGTTATGCCGGCCTCGGCGCAGTGCGGCTGCGACTACGTCGTCATCGCGCGTGCCGCCACGCTGACCCGCCCGTTCGACGCTTTGGTCGATGATCTGGCCGCGGCGTTGGCGCGTGTCGGCGCGCGGACGGGCGATCAAACATCGGACCGGAGACGGCGGGCCGCCGCCGGACGGTCGCGCGAAGCGGGCCCGAGAGCGGGAGACGCATGAAACCGATCGCGTTACTGATCGTGGGCCTGATCCGCGGATACCAGTATTTCATCTCGCCCCTCTTGCCGCCGAGCTGCCGCTTCGAGCCGACCTGCTCGCACTATGCGATGACCGCGCTCAGGCGGCATGGCGTTGTCTTCGGCCTGGCGCTCGCGACCTGGCGGATCCTGCGGTGCAATCCCTATTGTCCCGGCGGGGTCGATGAGGTGCCGGAGCGGCCGCTCCGTATCTTGAGCACGCCCTGGAGGCGCGCCCCCCGCTGAGCGGGGCGGGCGAGCGATCCATGTTCGGCACAGGCCAAGACAAACGCAATCTCATCATCGCGATTGGCGCGATCTTCGTGGTCCTCGTCGGCTGGCAATTCCTCATGCCAGCGCTGTTCCCGCCGGATGAGCGGCCGCGTCGCGTTGCGGAGCAGCCCGCGCCGGGGACGGCGCCGCCATCACTCGATCAGGTCGTGCCCGACGTGGACGATCCGGCCCAGGTCGAGCTGGGCCAGGCGAGCATCGACAGCCCCCGCATCACAATCGAGTCACCCAGGCTGAGCGGCTCGATTGCGCGCCTCGGCGGGCGCATCGATTCCATCACGCTGCTCGACTATCGCGAGGAGGCAGACGAGGAGAGCCCGAACATCGTGCTGCTCCAGCCCCGCGATGCGGTGCGTCCCTATTTCGCGGATTTCGGCTGGATTACGGCCAACGAGGGCGTCGCCTTGCCGCAGCCCGACACCCTCTGGGATGCCGACAAGCTCACTCTCGCGCCCGGCCGGCCGGTCACGCTCCGCTGGGACAACGGCGCCGGGCTCAAGTTTACGCGCAAGATCGACATCGACGAGAACTTCGTCTTCACCGTCACCCAATCGGTGCTCAACACCACCGGCGCGCCGCTGGCGCTCACCCCTTACTCGCGAATCGCGCGGTTCAGCGACGCCACCGAGTCCATCCTGCCGTTCAAACCGCTCTTCATCTTCCAGGACGGTGCGCTCGGCGTCTTCGGCGAGGACTATCACGACGCCGACTACGACGACATGCGCGACGCCTACGACGCCAAGGTGGAGAACCCCCGTAGCGCTGCCGATTACCGCTACGAGGCCACCGGCGGCTGGATGGGATTGACCGACAAGTACTGGCTGGTGGCGCTGATCCCCGATCAGCAAGTGCCGTTCCGCGCGAGCTTCGAGTACGTGCCGGTCGACGGCGGCACGGAAGATTCCTTCCAGACCATCTACGAGGCCGAAGCACTTACGGTGAGTCCGGGGCAGGCGATCTCGCTCACCTCGCACCTCTTCACCGGCGCCAAGGAGATCAGCCTCCTCGATAACTATGAGGAGTCGCTGGGCGCGGATCGCCTGGACCTCTCCGTCGATTTCGGCCCGGCGTGGTTCCTGTCGAAGCCGATGTTCTACGTCATCGACTTCTTCAACCGGGTGACCGGCAATTTCGGCGTCGCCATCCTGCTGCTGACCATCTGCGTGCGGGTGCTGCTGTTCCCGCTGGCCAACAAGGCCTACGCGTCCATGAGCCGGATGCGCAAGCTCCAGCCGGAGATGATCCGCCTGCGCGAGCGCTTCAAGGACGACAAGCAGAGGATGAACAGCGAGCTGATGAAGCTCTACCGCGAGCAGAAGGCCAACCCGGTGGCCGGCTGCCTGCCGCTGCTGGCCCAGATTCCGGTGTTCTTCGCCCTTTACTACATGCTGTTCGTCACTATCGAGATGCGGCACGCGCCCTTCTTCGGCTGGATCCACGACCTCTCCGCGCCCGACCCGATGACCTTCATTACCGGCTTCGGCCTCCTCGAATGGCCGGTGCCGGAGTTCCTGCTGGTCGGCATCTGGCCGATCATCTTCGGCGTGACCATGTGGCTCCAGATGAAGCTCAACCCGCAGCCGATGGAGCCGATCCAGCAGAAGATCATGATGGCGCTGCCCATCATCTTCCTCTTCCTGTTCGCGCGTTTCCCGGCCGGGCTGGTGGTCTATTGGACCTGGAACAACGTGCTCTCCATCGGCCAGCAATGGCTGATCATGCGGCGCATGGGCATCACCCGCCAGAGCCTCGCCGAGGACGCGGAGAAGATCAAAAAGATCAAGGAGGCGGCGGAGAAGGGCACGCTGCTGAAGCCAAGCCGCTCGTCCCGCAAGAAGACCAAGCGCCCCGATCCGGCCAAGGAAAGCGCGCGCGCCGGTGCCGAGGACACGGCCCGTCGCGAGGGGACGACGCAGCGGGACACCGCCGCCCGCGCCCGCAAGTCCCAGCCTCGGAGCAGCCAAACGCGGCGTGACAGCGCTCCGCGCCAGGATAGAGAGCCGCGCCGAGAGGGAACCGCGCGCAAGTCTGGCGATACACGGCGCGACGGAGCCGCGCCCCAGGGCGAGGCACCTCGCCGCAAGTCCGGTGCAACGCAGGCATCGGGTGGCAGCGCAAAGGCGGAGGGTTCGGCACGGACCCGGCGTTCAGAATCGGGCGGTGGTCAAAAGACGCGTGCCAAGAGCGCCCCCCGCGCGCGCACCGAGCGCAAGGGCGAGGCGAAGAACGAGGCGAAGGGCGAGAGCCGGAGCACCATGTCGCCGGCCAAGCGCGCCGCCCTCGAGCGGGCACGCATCGCGCGAAAGAAGGCCCAGGCCCGCAAGCAGAGGCAGAAGGCCGCACGTCAGCGCAAGGCCGCGCCCTCGGTCGACCAACCTACGGGCCTGATGGATCGCCTGAAGGCTGGCCTCGGGATTCCCCCGGCCGAAGGTGCGCCGCGGCCCACGAGCACGCCGGCGCCCAAGGTAAGGCCCCAGAAATCGCGCAGGCAGCGCAAGGCGGAGCGCGCCGCCGCCCGCGCCACCGAGGAGAGAGACGCTCCCACCGACGCAAACGGCGATGCGGCGCCTGCTGACGCGGCCCCTGCCGATGAGGCGCCGGCTGAGGCGGTGAGCGGGGATGCGGCTGGGGACGGCGACGCGCCCACGCAGGAGTCAGCTCCCGGCGCATCCGCTGACGGCGGCGAATGGACGAGTCAGGACCGGCCAAGGCCGAGGCCCCGGCGGCAGAGAACGCGGAAGCGCGCGCGGCGGCGCTAGAGACGGGCCGCCGGCTGTTCGCGCGGCCCTGCGGCTTCGTCGCGGGCGTCGCCGGGCTCGACGGAATGCCCGCGCCCGCGCTCCCCGAGATCGCCTTTGCCGGCCGCTCCAATGTCGGCAAGTCGAGCCTCGTCAACGCGCTGACCGGCCGCCGAGCGCTGGCGCGTACCTCCAACACGCCGGGGCGCACGCGGGAGCTGAACTTCTTCGACCTCGACGGCCGGCTCATGCTCGTGGACCTGCCGGGCTACGGCTACGCCGCCGCCTCCAAGACCAAGATCAAGGCCTGGACCAGGCTGGCGGAGGCTTATCTACGCGGCCGGCCGACACTGCGGCGGGTCTGCCTGCTGCTGGACGCGCGGCGCGGCATCACCGCGGCCGACGAGCCTGTCATGGAGGCCTTCGATCAAAGCGCCGTCTCCTTCCTCGCGGTGCTGACCAAGTGCGACAAGTTGACGCCCGAGGTGCTGACCGCGCAGGTCGCCGCCATCGAAGGGGCGCTCGCCGCCCACGTCGCCGCCTATCCCTCGCTGATCGCCACCAGCGCGCGCACCGGGGACGGCATCGCGGCGCTCAGGAGCCACCTCGCGGCGCTGGCCACGGCGTAAAGAATGGTTTAGTGATCCGCGGCCGCCGGGCGCCGCCTACCGCGCCGGCGCCTGCGACCGACCGGGCACCCCATGCAGCGCATCAGCGACACCAAGCATTGGCTGCGCACCGCGGCTACGATCTCCGAGGCGCTGCCTTACATGCGGCGCTTCGCGGGCCGGAGCGTGGTCATCAAATATGGCGGCCACGCCATGGGCGAAGCCGCGCTCGCCCAGAGCTTCGCGCGCGACGTCGTGCTGCTGAAGCAGGTCGGCATCAATCCAGTGGTGGTCCACGGCGGCGGCCCGCAGATCGCTAAGATGCTCGCCCGGCTGGGCATCGAGAGCGACTTCGTCGACGGCCTGCGCGTCACCGACGCGGCGGCCATCGAGGTCGTCGAGATGGTGCTTGCCGGCTCCATCAACAAGCAGATCGTCACCACAATCAACGCGGAGGGCGGCACCGCAGTCGGCCTCAGCGGCAAGGACGGACGGCTCATCGAGGCGTCGCCGCTCAAGCGGCGCACGCGGGATGCCGAGACCGGCGCCGAGCGCGTGGTGGACCTCGGCTTCGTCGGCGAGCCGGAGCGCGTCAACATCGGGCTGCTCGACCACCTGGGCGAGTCTGACATCATCCCGGTCATTGCGCCGATCGGCGTGGGCGCCGGCGGCGAGACCTTCAACATCAATGCCGATACCGCAGCCGGCGCCATCGCGTCCGCGCTCTCCGCCATCAAGCTGCTGTTGCTCACCGACGTCCCCGGCGTGCTCGACGGCGACGGCGCGCTCATCAGCCAGATGACCGCCGGCGAGGCGCAGAAGATGCTCACTGGCGGCGCCGTCAGCGGCGGCATGATCCCGAAGCTTGAAACCTGCCTCGCGGCGATCGAGCGCTCGACCGGAGCCGCCCACATCCTGGACGGCCGGGTGCCGCACGTGATTCTGTTGGAGCTTTTCACCGAGCACGGCACCGGCACCATGATCGTGCCGGGTTAGGCGCTTGAGCGTATCCGTCTTTGACGGATACGCGATAGGCCGCGACCGCGGCCCGCCGCTACTGCGGCGCCCTCGCGGAGGCGCCGGCCGCAGGCCGGCTGCCGTGAGCGAAATAGAGGCCGGAGCGTTTCCGTGCGAAACGGAAACGCTCTACGGCGTAGGGCCGGTCATCTTGGTGGGATCGACCCAGCGCTCGAAGTCGGCCTCGTTCACCACGCCGAGGGCGAGCGCCGCTTCCTTCAGCGTCGTGCCATCGGCATGGGCCTTCTTCGCCACCTTGGCGGCGTTGTCGTAGCCGATGTGAGGGTTGAGCGCGGTCACCAGCATCAGCGATTCGTGCAGCAGCTGGTCGATGCGCGCCCGGTTCGGCTCGATGCCGGCCACGCAGTTGTCGGTAAAGCTGCGGGCGCCGTCGCCGATCAGGCGGATCGTCTGCAGCAGGTTGTAGATCATCACCGGCTTGAACACGTTGAGCTCGAAGTGCCCGTTGGCGCCGCCCACCGATATCGCGACGTGATTGCCCATGACCTGGGCCGCCACCATGGTGAGCGCCTCCGCCTGGGTCGGATTGACCTTGCCCGGCATGATCGATGAGCCGGGCTCATTGGCGGGCAAGTCAAGCTCGCCCAGGCCGCAGCGCGGGCCCGAGCCCAGCAGCCGGATGTCGTTCGCGATTTTCATCAAGCTCGCGGCCACGGTGTTGAGCGCACCCGACATCTCGACCACCGCGTCGTTCGCGGCAATAGCCTCGAACTTGTTCTCGGCGGTGCGGAACGGGAGGCCGGTGAGCGCTGCGACCTCGGCCGCGAAGCGCGCATCGAAGCCAGCCTTGGTGTTGAGCCCGGTGCCGACGGCGGTGCCGCCCTGGGCGAGCGCGCAGAGCCTGGGCAGCGCAGCGCGCACGCGCTCGATCCCGTATTCCACCTGCGTCGCGTAGCCGGAGAACTCCTGGCCGAGGGTGAGCGGCGTCGCGTCCTGCAGGTGAGTCCGGCCGATCTTCACGATCTCGGTGAAGGCCTCGGACTTCGCGGCGAGCGCTCCCTGCAGATGCTCCAGCGCCGGCAATAGCAGGTGGTGGCACTGCTCGACGGCGGCGATGTGCATCGCGGTCGGAAACGTGTCGTTGGAGGACTGGCTGCGGTTGACGTGGTCGTTGGGATGGACCGGGGTCTTCTGGCCCATCGGCTGGCCCATGATCTCGCAGGCCCGGTTGGCGATCACCTCGTTGGCGTTCATGTTGCTCTGGGTGCCCGAGCCGGTCTGCCAGACGACCAGCGGGAAGTGATCGTCGAGCGTGCCGCCGATCACCTCGCCCGCCGCCTCATCGATCGCCGCGCCGACCTCACGGTCCAACGAACCGGCCTCGACGTTCACCCGCGCCGCCGCCTGCTTGATGATGCCGAGCGCGCGGATCAGCGGCGCCGGCATGCGCTCGCCCCCGATTCTGAAGTTCCGCAGGCTGCGCTGGGTCTGAGCGCCCCAATAGGCGTCGGCCGGCACGTCGATCGCGCCGATCGAGTCCGTCTCGCGCCGGGTTTCCGCCGATGTGTCGGTCATGGCCGTGCCCTCTCCGGTTGCGAGCCTCCTTTAGCACGCCGGCCACCTGCGGCGCGCGCCTTCGTGTCGTTCAGTCGGGGGACGCTTCGGCGGAGAGCGTGCCCGCCGTCTCGACGATGCGTGCCCAAGCTCTCTCGATGTGCTCCTGACGGGTCACGGGCGAGCCCACCGCGAGCCGCAGCACGAGCCAGTCGTCGAGCCGGGTATGGGTGAGGTAGAGAGCGCCCGATTCGTTGAGCCGGTTCATCAGCGTCTCGTTGAACGCATCGCCCGCGCGGTGGCGAAAGCAGACGAGACCAACCGAGACCGGTGCCGCCAGCTCGTACGCTGCGTGCGCCTCCACCTGCGCAGCGAACCAATCGGCCAACGCGACGCAATGCCGCACGTGGGCACGCAAGCCCTCCGCGCCGTAATGGCGGATCACGAACCAGAGCTTGAGCGCGCGGAAGCGGCGGCCGAGCGGGATCTGCCAGTCGCGGTAGTCGATCACCGCGCCCGATTCCGTCGCGCGGTTGCGCAGGTATTCCGGGAGCACGCTCAGCGCCTCGATCAGCGCGGCGCGGTCCGCGACCCAGAAGCAGCTGCAGTCGAAGTTGGTGAGCAGCCACTTGTGCGGGTTGAAAGTGTAGCTGTCGGCGTGCTCAAGCCCGTCGATGAGGCCCCGGTGCTCCGGGCAGATGGTGGCGCTGCCGGCGTGCGCGGCATCGACGTGGAGCCAGATGCCCTCGCGGCGGCAGACCTCACCGATGGCGCGGAGCGGGTCCACGGCGCCGGAGGAGGTGGTGCCCACGGTCGCGCACACCATAGCGGGCACGGCACCGGCCGCGCGGTCCGCGGCGATCGCGGCCTCCAGCGCCTTGACCCGCATCGCATGGCGTTCGTCGGCATCGATGAGCCGCAGGTTGTCGCGCCCGAGGCCCGCGATCTTCACCCCCTTCTCGATCGAAGAGTGGGCGTGCCGGGAGGTGTAGACCGTGAGCCGCTGTCCCTCCGCGCCCGCCGGACCGCGACCCACACCATGCTCGTTGACCGCGCCGGCGCTCGCGCGCTCGCGCGCAGCGATGAGCGCAGTGACCGTGCTGCTCGACGCGCTGTCCTGGATCACGCCGCCGCCGGCCGTGCTCGACCGGTAGCCCTCCGGTAGCCCGAGCAGGTCGACCAGCCAGTCGAGCACCTGGGTCTCGAGCTCGGTGCACGCCGGGCTGGTCGCCCAGATCATGCCCTGAACCCCGAGCCCGGCCGCGAGCAGATCGCCGAGGATCGATGGGCCGGAGGCGTTGGCGGGAAAGTAGGCGTAGAAGTTGGGCGACTGCCAATGGGTGAGGCCGGGGACGACGATCTCGTCGATGTCGCGCAGCACGTCGGCGAAGGGCTCGCCCTGCTCCGGCGCGGCGCCCGGCAGGCGCGCACGGACCGATCCGGGCTCCGCCTGGGAGAGCACGGGGTACTGCTCCACCTCCTCCATATAACGGGCGATCCACTCGATGACCTCGTTTCCGCAGCGGCGGAACTCGTCAGGCGTCATGTGCTTGGGTACGTCCATGGGAAGACCTTCACGTTGACCGAGGTGTGCGAGGCACAGTCGGGAGCCGACAATGAACATATGGCGCCCAGTGCGCGGCGCAAAAGCGCGTGCCCGCGTCGCATCCGGTTGAACCGGGCGACAGCATGGAGGATTTGGCGCGCACTGGCCGCCACCCTATCCTCGCGCCGTTGGTTCAGGGAGCCCAGGAGCGTGCGATGGCAAGCGACACGCAACAGACGGTGATGGTCACCGGTGCCGGCCGCAGCATCGGCCGCGCCGTGGCCGAGCGTTTCCACGCAGCCGGCGCCCGCGTCCACATCTGCTGCATCACCGACGAGAGCCTCAAGGATGTGCTCGGCGCCAATCCCGGCATGTCGGGCAGTATCGCGGACGTGGGCTCGGCCGCAGCCGTCGCGCGCTGGTTCGAAGAGGGGCTCACGGCCCTCGGTGGGCTCGACGTGATGGTGAACAACGCCGGCATCAGCGGCCCACGCGCGCCGGTGGAGGAGATCGAGGACGACGAGTGGCAGCGCGTGATCGACGTCAACCTCAACGGCATGTTCCTTTGCATCAAGCGGGCCGTGCCGGTGATGAAGGCGCAAGGCTCGGGCGCGATCATCAACATTTCCAGCGCGTCCACGCGGGTGGGGATGCCGCTCAGAACCTCCTACATCACCACCAAGTGCGCGGTGGACGGCATGACCATGAACCTCGCGCGGGAGCTCGGCCCCGCCGGCATCCGCTGCAACGCCATCCTGCCCGGCATCATCGACAATCCGCGCGGGCGGCGCCTGATCACGCACCTCGCTAAGGAGCGGGGGCAGACGGTCGAGGAGGCCCACGAGCGCTACGTGAGCTTCATCTCCACGCGTTCTCTGATTTCTTGCGAGGAGGTCGCGGATGCCGCGTTCTTTCTGGCGCAGGATTCGGCGCGCAACATCACCGGGCAACTGATCGGGGTCTGCGGCAACCTGGAGTGGGAGGAATAGAGCGAGTCCGAATTTGTCGGACTTGCGATAGGCCGCGACCGCGGCCCGCCGCTAATGCGGCGCCCTCGCGGAGGCGCCAGCCATAGGCCGGCTGCCGTGAGCGAAAAGTGCTGGAGCGATTCCGTGTGAGACGGAACGCTCCAGCTGATTACTTCTTGCGGAAGTGGTCGAGCGCCACGACTTTCTCGCCGTTGGACCCCGGCGCGTCGGCTTCGTTTTCCGCCTCCGGCGGGGCCTTTTCCCCACCCGCCGCCGGCACCGACCCTGTTGTGCGATCTTCCGGTTCGGCCTTTTTCCCGCGGGCCTTCCGCTTCGCTGGTTTTTCGTCCGCCTCGGGCGCGGTCACCTCTCCGCGCGCTTCCGGCGTGACCCCGAACTGCAGGCCGAACTTGATCGAGGGGTCGGCGTAGCTGGTGAGCGCTGTGAAGGGCACGACGATGCGGTGGCCGACCTTGTTGAAGCTCAGCGTGACGGAGAAGGAGTCGTCTTCGACCTCCAGGCCCCAGAACTGGTGCTGGAGCACGATCGTGAGCTCGTCCGGGTAGCGCGTGTGCAGGAAGTCCGGCACCTCGACGCCGGGGGCTGCGGTCTTGAAGGTAATGTAGGCGTGGTGGGTGCCGGGCCAGCCCTCCTCTGCGACGCGGCGGAGGGCCTCGCGAACCACCGAGCGCAGCCCGTCTTCGACCAGCGTGTTGTAGCCGATGAGGTCCTTGCTCATTCTCCAGTCCGCGCCGTGCCTGCCTGCCGTCGTCGAGCAGCTTAGCCCGGATGCCTCGCCACGGTCACGGCCCCATCGGAATTTCCGGATTAGAGCGCGTCCGACTTTGACGGACGCGCGGCAGGCCGCGACTGCGGCCCGCCGCTTATGCGGCGCCCTCGCGGAGGCGCCGGCCGTGGGCCGGCTGCCGTGAGCGATTTAAGTGCGAGAGCGTTTCCGTGTACAGCGGAAACGCTCTAGCGGGGGGCTTCTGTTGCCCGGCGCCCCCCAAGCCGCGCTTACCTAGCGATGCTAGGCAGCGAGGGCGACTTCATTGTCGTTCGCACCTCTGAGTTGGCCCGATAACGGCGGTACCATGCCGGGCGAAAACCACACCTTTACCACGCACGTCGATCCTGGTTCGCCCCCGCAACTTGAGCCGCCCGCTCAAGGGGTGGTGGAGGCGCCGGGTACTGCCCCCGGGTCCGCAACGCTTATTTCGAGCAGCGTTTATCGCCATAGTCGACGGTCGCCCACCGACCCCTACAATATAGGTGCTCGCAGCGCGTTTGGGAAGTGGCCGCGGCGACTTTCCACTCTGCCGCGGGAGCGGGGTATGATCGCAGCGCGGACCTCCGTGTCACTTCACCGGGGATGACCCTCACCGTGCCGGTCGACGACAACAAGCGGGCGGAGATCGAGGCCCAACGCGCTGCCTCGCACGAGACCAGGCGCGCCACGGTGGCGGCCTTGGAGTCGATCCTCTACGAGCGTTTCGACGTGCTCGACCACGGCTTCGTCCGCGTGATCGACTACATGGGCGACGATGCCGCCATCGTGCAAGCGGCACGGGTCTCCTACGGCGCGGGCACGCGGCACGTGCGGGAGGACCGCGCGCTGATTCGTTACCTCTTGCGCCATCGCCACACCACGCCCTTCGAGATGTGCGAGCTCAAGCTGCACATCAAAGCGCCGATCTTCGTCGCCCGCCAATGGCTTCGCCACCGCACCGCCAGCGTCAACGAGTATTCCGCGCGCTACTCCAGGCTGGATCGCGAGTTCTACGTGCCGGACGCAGCCCACCTGCAATCGGTGCACGAGGAGCAGATCGGCCGCCAGCGGGCCACCAGCAGCGGCATGGACGACCTGTTCGGAGCCGTGGAAGTACCGGAAGAGCGCATGGCGCTCGCCGCGCAGTCAGGCTCCAACAAGCAGGGCCGGGACGATGCCCTGACGGACGATGAGGCCCGACAGGCCCTCTCACGCCTCGACTGGATTTCGACCCGCGCCTACGGCGTCTACAAGAATCTGCTCAACGAGGACGACTCAGGCGAGCCGAAAGACCCCGACCGCGCCGGGCTTGCCCGCGAGCTCGCCCGCGCGGCGCTGCCGGTCAATTACTACACCCAGTTCTACTGGAAGATCGACCTGCACAACCTGCTGCACTTCCTGTCGCTTCGGGCCGACGACCACGCCCAGTACGAGATCCGTGCCTATGCCGAGGTGATCCTCGACAAGGTCGTCGCGCGCTGGGTGCCTGCCACCTACGAGGCCTTCCGCGACTATGGGATGGACGCCGCATCGCTCTCGAAAGGCGGGCTCGACGTGGTCAAGCGCATGCTAGCGGGCGAGGCGGTCGATCAGGAGAACAGCGGCCTCTCCAAGCGCGAGTGGCGCGAGCTTATGACTGTGTTGGGGCGAGAGCCTTAGCTACAGAAGGGCCAAATCTGGTACCAGGAATCGCAGCGAAAATCTGAATCGCAGCGCTTGAGTTGCGATTCGTAGCGGCTGGCTGTCTCGGCCACCCGCTTCGCGATTTGTTGCAGCTTGGGCTTCTCTTTCCAGGTGCCGCGCCGGTAGCCGCCGCGCCCCTCGTGATAGGCGAGATAGAGATTGCGCGCGTCGGTCTTGGCAATGCCGAGCTGGCGCGCCGTCCCGTGGTTGTACCAGCCGACGAAGTCCAGGGCGTCTTCCATGTCCGAGCGGCTGCGCCAGAAGGAGCCGCGCTCGTTCGTGTAGTCCTCCCAGGCCGGGTCCTGCGCCTGGGCGTAGCCCTTGGCCGACGAGACGCGCCCCCATGGGATGAACCAGAGAACGTACTTGCGGGGCGGCCGCGCATCGCTGCGGTAGCTCGATTCGTGATGCACGAAGGCCATGAGGATGTGTGCCGGCACGTCCCACGTATCCTCCGCCTCCTTGGCGTAGTCGTACCAGTCGGGATGCTGGTGGAAGACCGCGCAGAGGTCCTGCTGACGATCCGGAACCGAGGGCGTGCACCCGGCCGCTACCAGCGCTGCCAAAAGCGCGGCGACAATGCCGGCACCGATCCAACGCCTGCGGCCCATGCGGGCCGCTAGTCTTGAGAGAAAGCCGTCAGACCGCCTGTTCATCATCGGCGGGTACGCTCACATCATGACGATGCGGGGCTGGGCGCGGCCGGCGCCGCTCACCGCCGAGGTGGCCTTGTCGATCAGGCCGGCGGCGATCTGCCGGTAGGATTCGGCGTGGGGGCTCTCGGGCTGGGTGACCACGATCGGCCGGCCCGCGTCGGACGTCGTCCTGATCGAGATGTCGAGCGGTATCTCGCCCAGAAAATCGACTCCGAGTCGGCGCGCGGTCTCGCGCGCGCCGCCGTGGTGGAACAGCTCGGCCCGGTGGCCGCATTCGGGGCAGACGTAATAGCTCATGTTCTCCACGACCCCGAAGATCGGCACGTTGACCTGCTGAAACATGTTGATGCCCCGGCTCACGTCGAGCAGCGCGATATCCTGCGGGGTCGACACGATCACCGCGCCGGTGAGCGGCACCCGTTGCGCCATGGTGAGCTGCGCATCGCCGGTGCCAGGCGGCAGGTCGCAGAGCAACACGTCAAGCTCGCCCCATTCGACGTCCCGCATCATCTGCTCCAGCGCCTGCATCACCATCGGCCCACGCCAGATCATGGCGGTGTCCTCGGCAACCAGAAAGCCGATGGACATGCACTTGATCCCGTAGTTCGCCATGGGGCGGAGCGTGCGTTCGCCCACCATCTCCGGCTGGCCGCTGAGATTGAGCATGCGCGGGATCGAAGGCCCGTAGATGTCGCAGTCGAGCAGGCCGACTCGAACGTTCTTGGCGGCCATCGCGGTCGCGATGTTGACGGCGGTCGTCGATTTACCCACGCCGCCCTTGCCGGACGCGATGGCAATGACGCTCTTCACCCCTGGCAGGAGCTGATCGGCCTGCGGCGCCCGCGCCTGGGCCTGCCCGCCGTGGGCGTGACCGTGGCCGTGACCATGCGAATGTCCGTGGCCCTGTCCCTGCGCTTGGCCGCCCGCCGGTCGCTCGGCGGTCAGCACGGCCGTCACCGAGAGCACGCCGGAGAGTCGCTCCACCGCAGTCTCGCAGGCCTTTCGCAGCGGTTCCTTCGCCGCGCCTTGGTCCGGATCGACCTCAAGCGCGAAGCCCACGTTGCCGTCTCTCACCACGACTCCGCTGATGAGGCCGCTCGCGACCACGTTCTGTCCGCTGTCCGGGTCCAGGACGTCAGCGAGCGCCGCCAGAACCTGATCCTTGGTGACCGACGCCATCGTTTCACTCCGACCCAGGGAACGTGCCGCGGGCGCCGTTGCGTGCGGCAAGCGCATGACATATAAGGCGCCGATGGCAGCTTGCAAAGCCTTGGCGGGAAGGCCCATCCATGACCTGGTCTAGCGGCGGTGGCGGCAACAGCGGCCCGTGGGGGCGCTCGCCGGGCGGCGGCGGCGGCCGGCGTGGTGGTGGGCAACCTCCACCGCCCGACCTCGAGGAGATGCTCCGGCGCGGGCAGGATCGCTTCCGCAGGTGGATGCCGGGGCTGCGCGGTAGCCGCGGGCTCATCCTGCTGCTCCTCGTCGCCATCGGCATCTGGCTGCTGACCGGGTTCTACCGGGTCGAGCCCGACGAGCAGGGCGTGGTGCTGCGCTGGGGCGAGTGGACCAAGACCACCCAGCCCGGCCTCAACTACCACCTGCCCTGGCCCTTCGAGACCGTCATCAGACCCAAGGTGACGAAGATCAACCGGGCCGAGATCGGCTACCGGACTTTGGTCGATTCCCAGCGGGGCGCCTTCACGCGGGCGGTGCCGGACGAGAGCCTGATGCTCACCGGCGACGAGAACATCATCGACGTGAAGTTCACCGTCTTCTGGCGAATTCGCGATGCCGGGCAGTTCCTGTTCAATATCCAGGCGCCGGAGCGCACGGTGAAGGATGCGGCCGAGAGCGCGATGCGCGAGGTGATCGGCAAGTCCCGCCTGCAATCCGCGCTCGCCGAGGAACGCCTGTTGCTGGCGCAGCAGACGCACCAGCTCACACAGCAGATTCTCGACGACTACGGCGCCGGCATCGAGATCACCCAGGTCGAGCCGCAGGACATCGCGCCGCCCGAAGCCGTGATCGCGGCCTTCCGCGACGTGCAGGCCGCGCGCGCCGACCAGGAGCGGGCGAAGAACGAGGCCGAGGCCTATCGCAACGACATCATCCCGCGGGCGCGCGGCGCGGCCGAGCGCCTCGTGCAGGAGGGCACGGCCTACAAGGAAGAGGTGGTCGCCAAGGCCCAGGGTGAGGCGGCGCGCTTCCTCTCGGTCTACGGCGAGTATGCGCAGAACATGGATGTCGTCCGCCGCCGCATGTACCTGGAGACGATGGAGGAGGTGCTTGGCGGGATCGACAAGGTTCTCATCGATTCGTCGGCCCAAGGAGCCGGCGGAGTCGTTCCCTACCTGCCCCTGCCCGAGTTGCAGCGCCGGCAGAACGATACGGGCGCACAATAGACCATGAGTACCCGGGTCAAGTTCATCATCGCCGCCGCGGTCATCCTCGTGGCGATCATCCTGATTCTGATCTCCACCTACAAGGTGCGCGAGGACGAGCAGGCGATCCTCCTCCAGCTCGGTGAGCCCATCAAGGTGGTGAACCAGTGGGGTTCGGACGAGCCGGGGCTGCGCTTCAAGACGCCCTTCGTCCAGAACGTCGAGTATTTCGAGAAGCGCGTGCTGGACTTCAACGCGCCGGCGGAGGAGATGATCCTGGGCGACCAGAAGCGCCTGGTGGTGGACGCCTTTATCCGCTACCGAATCATCGATCCGCTGAAGTTCTTCCAGTCCGTCGGCAACGAGGCGATAGCCCGCGCCAGGCTCGGCGCCATTCTCAACGCCAGCACGCGGCAGGTGCTGGGCACGGTCGAGCTGATCACCGTGCTCTCGGGCGAACGTGCGCAGCTGATGACCGAGATCAGGGACCAGGTGAACCGGCAATCCACCGGCTTCGGCGTCGATGTGATCGACGTGCGCATCCGCCGTGCCGACTTGCCGGAGGAGAACAGCCAGGCCGTCTATCAGCGCATGCAGACCGAGCGTGAACGCGAGGCCAAGGAGTTCAGGGCCCAGGGTGAGGAGGAATCGCAGCGCATCCGCTCCCGCGCCGATCGCGAGCGCGTGGTCATCCTCGCGGAAGCCGAGCGCGAGGCCCAGACCCTGCGCGGCGAGGGCGACGAAGAGGCGCTCCGCATCTCGCGCGACGCGTATGGGCGCGATCCCGAATTCTACGCCTTCTATCGAACCATGCAGGCCTATCGCGAATCCCTTGGCGATAACGACACCAGCATGGTGCTGTCGCCCAATAGCGAGTTCTTCCGCTTCTTCGACGATATCGTGACGCCCCGGGCACCCGCCCCTGCAGCGACGCAGTGACGCCGCCGGGCCGCGGCCCGGCGCACGGCCGACCCGCGGCCGCTTACCACGATCCGACCATGAGCGACGGTCTGACCGCATTCCTGACCGCGATCGGATTGATATTTGTTATCGAAGGCGGGCTCTACGCGCTGTTCCCGGAGGCCATGCGACGCAGCATTCAGCGCGTGCTCGCCCAGCCCTCTGGCCGAATTCGCGCCATCGGCATGGGCGCGGCTCTGGCCGGCCTCCTGCTGGTGTGGCTCGTCAACTAGGGGCGGTGAGGCAGGACGTGGCGAGCAAGAGACGCGATAGATGAGCGAGCGGCTGCTCGCGCCCTTCGCGGGGCTTTGCGCAGCCCCGGAGCATGCCGATGCTGTGGCGGCGGCGCCCTACGACGTGATGTCGACGGAAGAGGCCCGCGCCGCCGCTGAGGGCCGGCCGTGGAGCTTCCTCCACGTCTCCCGACCGGAGATCGACCTGCCGCCCGAGACGCCGGACGGCGCGCCTGCGCTCTACGACGGGTCGGCGGCGGCATTCGCGCGGATGATCGAGGGCGGAGTCCTGATGCGCGATGCGGCCTCCCGCTTCTACGCCTACCGAATGGAGGCAGGCGGTCGCACGCAGACGGGGCTCGTGGCGGCGGCTTCGCTTGCCGCCTACGAGGAGGGCGCGGTCAAGCGGCACGAGTTGACCCGGCCGACCAAAGTCGAAGACCGGGCCCGGCACATCGCGGCGCTTGGCGCGCAGACCGGCCCCGTCCTCACGATTCACCGGCCGGACGAAGAGGTTCGCCGTCTGATCGCTGCGGCCTGCGACGGGCCACCGCTCTGCCGCGCCGTGCTCGACGGTGCCGTGACCCACACGCTCTGGCCGATCGACGGCACGGACGAGATCGAAGCGCTGACAGGGCGATTCGAACGGATCGGCGCGCTCTATATCGCCGACGGTCACCACCGCGCCGCCGCCGCGCAGATGGCGGCCCAGGCGATGGGAGCGGGGACGGGAGAAGCCGCCGACCGCCTGTTGACGGTGAGCTTCCCCGCAGACGAGGTGCGGATTCTCGGCTATCACCGGATCGTGCAGGGCCTGAACGGGCTCACGCCGGAAGGATTCCTCGGCGAAATCGGCAAGGCGCTGCGTTGCGAGCCGGCGGACGGGCCGGTGGAACCCGCGACGCCCGCGCAATTCGGCATGTATGTCGAGGGCCGCTGGTACCGGCTCGCAGCGGAGGGCCCGGCACCTGCGGACGGCCCGGTGGTCAACCGTCTCGACGTTTCGCTGCTGGCGCGCCTGGTTCTCGGCCCAATTCTCGGCATTGTCGATCCGAGGCTCGATGCGCGGATCGACTTCGTTGGCGGCGGGCGCGGGATCGAAGCGCTGGCGGCGGCGGTCGACGGCGGCGCGGCGACGGTCGCCTTCTCGCTTCACCCGACCTCGGTGGAGGATCTCATGGCGGTCGCCGACGCCAGCGCGATCCTGCCGCCGAAAACCACCTGGTTCGAGCCCAAGCTCGCCGACGGACTGGTCTCGCTGGTCACGTCCTGACGGTGCCGAGGCACGCTCCAGCCGGCGACAGACCCTCGATCTTGGTGATCGGCGGCCCGACGGCGAGCGGCAAGTCGGCGCTCGCGGCCGATGCTGCCGAGCGCTTCGGCGGTGTCGTCGTCAATGCCGACAGCATGCAGCTCTACCGTGATCTGCCGATCCTGACGTCGTGGCCGGACGATGCGCTCCGCGCCCGCGCGCCGCACTGGCTCTACGGCGTGCTCGACGGTGCCGAGCGCTGCTCCGCCGGCCGCTGGCGCGCCCTGGCGATGGCAGAGATCGAGCGCATCCACGGGGACGGCGCGCTGCCAATTCTAGTTGGCGGGACAGGGCTTTACCTGCGGGCACTGCTCGAGGGCCTGGCGCCGGTACCGGCAATTCCAGATGCCGTGCGCGAAGCGGTGCGCGCGCTCCATGAGCGGGAGGGCAGCGCCGGCCTCCATGCACGTCTCGCCGAGCGCGACCCGGAGGCGGCCGGGCGGCTCGAACCCGGCGACAGCCAGCGTGTGATGCGGGCCTACGAAGTGATCGAAGCCACGGGGCGCTCGCTGCTCGCGTGGCAGGCGGAGCGGCACGATGCCTACTCCGGCCACGCCGTCACGCTAATTCTCGAACCGCCCCGCGATACGCTCTATGACGCCTGCAACTCCCGCTTCGAGCGCATGATGGCGACGTGCGCGCTCGACGAGGCCGCGCGCCTCAAGGCCCGCGGGCTCGATCCTGGCCTGCCCGTGATGAAGGCGGTCGGCGTCCGTGCTCTGCTCGATCACCTGAGCGGTGTCACCACGCTGGAGCGAGCGGTCGAGCTCGGCCGGCAGGCGACGCGGCGCTATGCCAAGCGTCAGACCACCTGGTTCCGCACCCAGATGCCTGGCGACGCCCGTATGCCGGACCGTTATCGCGCGGAATCGAAACGGGAATCTCTCGCCCTCGTCGAACGCCTGCTATTGACCGGCTGAGGGCGAAGGACTACTGTCCGCCCTCCGAAGACGGGCGCGCTGTAGGGCGTGCCAGCGCCGGCCGGCCGACCCTGCCGCAAGGGTGGGCCGTTCGCGCTTGTGCGGAAGGGAGATCGCCGTGACAACGGATGCCGAGGATCATGCCCCGGCAGAGATGACCGGGGCCGAGCTAGTCGTTCGCACGCTGGTCGATCTCGGCGTAGATGTCGTGTTCGGCTACCCCGGCGGCGCGGTACTTCCCATCTACGACGCCATCTTCAAGCAGAACGAGCTGCGCCACATCCTGGTGCGGCACGAGCAGGGCGCGGTCCACGCGGCGGAAGGCTATGCGCGCTCGACCGGCAAGGTGGGCACGGTTCTGGTCACCTCGGGCCCCGGCGCCACCAACAGCGTCACCGGCCTCACCGACGCGCTGATGGACAGCATCCCTGTCGTCTGCCTGACCGGGCAGGTGCCGACCCACATGATCGGCAACGACGCGTTTCAGGAAGCCGACACGGTGGGGATCACCCGCCCCTGCACGAAGCACAACTATCTCATCAAGGATGTCGACGATCTCTGTCAGGTGATCCGCGAGGCCTACTACATCGCGAGCGCCGGCCGGCCCGGCCCCGTGGTCGTGGACCTGCCGAAGGACGTGGTCATGGCCAAGGCGCCCTACGCCCCCGAGTGTGCGGCGCCGGGCAACGGGTTGGAGCATCGCTCCTACCGGCCGCAGCGCGCGCCCGACGCCGACGCGGTCAAGCGCACGGTGGAGCTATTGACGCGCGCCAAGCGGCCCCTCTTCTACGCTGGCGGCGGTGTGATCAACGCGGGGCCGGGCGCGGCGCAGAGTCTCGCGGCCTTGGTGCAGCGCACGGGCTATCCCATCACCAACACGCTGATGGGGCTCGGCTGTTATCCGGGGTCCGACTCGCTCTTCCTCGGCATGCTGGGCATGCACGGCACCTACGAGGCCAACATGGCGATGGCCGAGTGCGATCTGATGATCGCGGTGGGCGCCCGCTTCGACGATCGCGTGACCGGCCGGCTCGCCGATTTCTCGCGCGGCTCGACCAAGGTGCAGATCGACATCGACCCCTCGTCCATCAACAAGAACGTGCCGGTGGACGTCGCCATGGTCGGCGATGCGGGTCTCGCGCTCGACGCCATTCTGGCCGAGTGGGAGGCGAGCGGCGCGAAGCCTAGCGCCCAAGTGGCGGCGTGGTGGCGGCAGATCGACAAGTGGCGCGGGCGCGACTGCCTGCGCTACAAGAACTCCAGCAACACCATCAAGCCGCAATACGCGCTGCAGCGGCTCTACGAGGCCACCAAGGAGCGGGACGCCTACTTCACCACCGAGGTGGGCCAGCACCAGATGTGGGCGGCGCAGTTCCTGAAGTTCGAGGAGCCCAACCGCTGGATGACCTCGGGCGGCCTCGGCACCATGGGGTACGGCTTCCCCGCGGCGATGGGCGTGCAGGTGGCCCATCCGGACTCGCTCGTCATCGACATCGCGGGCGAAGCGTCGCTGCTCATGACGATCCAGGAGCTGTCGACCATGGTGCAATACCGGCTGCCGGTGAAGACGTTCCTGCTCAACAACGAGTACATGGGCATGGTGCGCCAGTGGCAGGAGTTCTTCCACGGCGGCCGCTACGCCGAGAGCTACATGGATTCGCTGCCCGACTTCGTGAAGCTGGCGGAATCCTTCGGTGCCACCGGCCTGCGCGCCCGTCGGCCCGAGGAGGTGGACGGCGTGATCGAGGCCATGATCGAGACGCCGGGCCCGGTGATCGCTGACATCCTCGTCGACAAGGAAGAGAACGTCTATCCGATGATCCCGGCCGGCGCGGCGCACTACGAGATGAAGCTCGGGCCCGAGCACGGCGAGCTTGAAGAGCGTTCGGAAGACGGGATGGTGCTCGTCTAGGACACAGGGCGCCGATCCATGACGCGAAACGCCAAGCCGCCGTCCGGCATGCCTGAGTGCCGGCACCTGCGGGACGCCGGCCTTTAGGCGGCCGGGGGGAACGGCCGTGACGGATGACGCCGGGCGCCGCACGCTCTCCGTGCTCGTGGAGAACGAGCCCGGCGTGCTGGCGCGCGTCATCGGGCTGTTCTCCGGCCGCGGCTACAACATCGAGAGCCTGACGGTCGCCGAGGTCGAGCACGACAAGCGCCTCTCGCGCATCAATCTGGTGACTTCGGGCTCTGCCATGGTCATCGAGCAGATCAAGGCGCAGCTCGACCGGCTGGTGCCGATCCACAAGGTCTCGGACCTCGGCAGCGAGGGCCCCTACATCGAGCGCGAGCTCGCGCTCATCAAGGTCGTCGCCACCGGCGAGAAGCGGGTCGAATCGCTCCGGATCGCGGACATCTTCCGCGCCCATGTGGTGGACAGCGAAATCGACTCGTTCGTCTTCGAGATGACCGGAAAGGGCACCAAGATCGACGCCTTCATCCGGCTGATGACACCGCTTGGGTTGACCGAGATATCGCGCACGGGCGTGGTCGCGATCACGCGCGGCAAGGAATCGATCTGACGCGGCGTCGGGCCGCACGCAACGCCAACTTGGGAGAGCACGATGCGGGTCTACTACGATCGCGATGCCGATCTGAACCTGATCAAGTCGAAGAAGGTCTCGATCATCGGCTACGGCAGCCAGGGCTTCGCGCACGCGAACAACCTGAAGGAGAGCGGGGTCGAGGAAGTCGCCGTCGGGCTCCGGCCGGGCTCTGCGAGCGCGGCCAAGGTCGAGGCCGCCGGGCTCACGGTCATGGATATCGAGGAGGCCGCGCGCTTCGGCGATGTCGTGATGTTGCTCACCCCGGACGAGCTTCAGCGCCAACTCTACGCCGACGTGCTGCACGGCTCCATGAAGGAGGGTGCTGCGCTGGCCTTTGCCCACGGGCTCAACATCCACTTCCGCCTGATCGAGCCCCGGCCCGATCTCGACGTCTTCATGGTGGCGCCCAAGGGGCCGGGCCATACGGTGCGCTCGGAGTATCAGCGGGGCGGCGGCGTGCCCTGCCTGCTCGCGCTGGCGCGCGACCCCTCGGGCAACGCCAAGGAAATCGGCCTCTCCTATGCGTCGGGCATCGGCGGCGGCCGCGCCGGCATCATCGAGACCAGCTTCCGCGAGGAGGTCGAGACCGATCTCTTCGGCGAGCAGGTGGTGCTCTGTGGCGGCCTCACGTCCCTGATCACCGCCGCCTGGGAGACCCTGGTGGATGCCGGTTACGCGCCGGAGATGGCCTATTTCGAGTGCCTCCACGAGGTCAAGCTGATCGTCGACCTGATGTACGAGGGCGGCATCGCCAACATGCGCTACTCGATCTCCAACACCGCCGAGTACGGGGACTACACGCGCGGGCCCCGCGTCATCGACGACGCGACGCGGGAGCGCATGAAGACGATTCTCGCGGACATTCAGAACGGCCGGTTCACCACCGAGTGGATGACCGAGAACGCCGCGGGCCAGTCCTCCTTCAAGGCCATGCGCGCCCGCGCCGCCGAGCACCCGCTGGAGGAGGTGGGCGAGCGGCTCCGCGCGATGATGCCGTGGATCGCCGAGGCCCGGCTGGTCGACCGCAGCAAGAATTGACGACTCTCGGCACAAGCAGAGGCACCATCGCAAGGCGACAAATTCGTTGCTTCGCCCAAGGGGTTGGGCGTAAAAGTCTCCAGAACCCGGGCGGTGAAGCGATTTTGTACTGCACCGGATGACTGCTTACGTCGTGCGAATAGGGTCGAGGGCCATGGTCCGATGACAGTGCCTACGGAGACTGAGCCGGCGGGCACGCACCAGTTGCGCGACGCTGCGACCAAGGCACGTTCCACCCTACGCGGGCTGCGACTTAGCTGCCCCTGAGCGGTTCGCCGTGCGCAAGCGGCCGACCGACCAGGGGAGCGCGATGACTGTCGTAGCCGCCAGGGTGAAGGGATGCCCGTTATGACCGAGACAGGGAACCGAGTCCGAATTTTCGATACGACGATGCGCGACGGTGAGCAGTCGCCGGGCGCGTCGATGAATCTGGAAGAGAAACTCCGGATCGCCGAGATTCTCGAGGAGATGAGGGTCGACGTGATCGAGGCCGGCTTCCCCATCGCATCGAACGGCGACTTCGAGGCGGTCCGTGAGGTCGCTAAGGTGGTGACGGAGAGCACCGTGTGCGGCCTCGCCCGCGCCGGGCGGCGGGATATCGACCGTGCGGCTGAGGCGCTCGCGCCGGCCAAGTCCGGGCGCATCCACACCTTCATTTCGACCAGCCCGCTCCACATGAGCGTCAAGCTGCAGATGGAGCCCGAGGACGTGCACGCGGCGGTGATCGACAGCGTGAGCTATGCCCGCAAGTTCACCGACGATGTCGAGTGGTCCTGCGAGGACGGCTCGCGCACCGAGCACGACTTCCTCTGCCGCTGTGTCGAATCGGCGATCAAGGCCGGCGCCGGTACCATCAACATCCCCGACACCGTCGGCTACGCGGTGCCTGAGGAGTTCGCGTCGTTGATCGCCATGCTCTTCGACCGGGTGCCCAACATCGACAAGGCCGTGCTCTCGGTCCACTGCCACAATGATCTGGGGCTCGCCGTCGCCAACTCGCTGAGCGCCGTGCAGGCGGGCGCCCGGCAGGTGGAGTGCACCATCAACGGACTCGGCGAGCGCGCCGGCAACGCTGCGATGGAAGAGATCGTCATGGCGCTGCGCACGCGCAACGATCTGATGAGCTACGAGACCGGCGTGAAGACAGAGAACATCATGCGTGCCTCGCGCTTGGTCTCGGCAGTGACCGGCTTCGTGGTGCAGCCGAACAAGGCGATCGTGGGCGCCAATGCCTTCGCCCACGAGGCGGGAATCCATCAGGACGGCGTCCTCAAGGACGCGCAGACCTACGAGATCATGACGCCCGAATCGGTCGGCCTCGTGCAGTCGACGCTCGTCATGGGCAAGCATTCGGGCCGCCACGCCTTCCGCGAGAAGCTGCGGAGCCTGGGCTACACCGAGCTCGGCGACAACGCGCTTCAGGAAGCGTTCGTGCGTTTCAAGGACCTCGCCGACAAGAAGAAAGAACTCTTCGACGAGGACATCATCGCGCTGGTGGACACGGAAGTCGCCGGCGCAAACGACCGCATCAAGTTCGGGTCCCTCTCGGTGTCCTGCGGCTCGTCAGGGCCGCAGGAGGCGTCTCTCACGCTCGCCGTCGACGGCGAGCAGGCGGAGGCGCAGGCCACCGGGAATGGCCCCGTGGATGCGGCCTTCAACGCCATCAAGGCGATTTACCCGCACGAGGCCAAGCTACAGCTTTATCAGGTTCATGCGGTGACGGAGGGCACCGATGCCCAGGCCGAAGTGAGCGTGCGGCTGGAGGAAAACGGGAGAACAGTGAACGGGCACAGTGCGCATATCGATACCATCGTGGCCTCGGTTCTGGCCTATGTGCACGCGCTCAACAAGCTTCTGGTCAAGCGGCAGAAGACGGCTCCGGAGGCGTTGTCAGCTTGAACGACGGGGTGGGCCCGGCTGCAGCCTGCCCGCCCCGCTGCCGTTTAGGAGGAGAAGCAGCGCATGTTCTCGAAGTTGCTGGGGTTCCTTTCCGCCGACATGGCGATCGACCTGGGGACCGCGAACACGCTCGTCTACGTGAAGTCGCAAGGCATCGTCCTAGACGAGCCCTCGGTGGTGGCGCTCACCACCTGGAAGGGCAAGAAGCAGGTTCTAGCGGTCGGCAACGAGGCCAAGCAGATGCTCGGTCGCACGCCCGGAAACATCGAGGCGATCCGCCCGCTTCGGGACGGCGTCATTGCCGATTTCGAGGTGGCGGAGGACATGATCAAGCACTTCATCCGCAAGGTGCACAACCGGCGCAGTTTCGCGAGCCCGCAGGTCATCATCTGCGTGCCGTCGAGCTCGACCGCCGTCGAGCGCCGTGCCATCCAGGAATCGGCGGAGAGCGCGGGCGCCCGGCGCGTTTTCCTGATCGAGGAGCCGATGGCCGCCGCCATCGGCGCCAACCTGCCGGTGACCGAGCCGACCGGCTCGATGGTGGTCGACGTGGGCGGGGGCACCACCGAGGTCGCGGTGCTCTCTCTCGGCGGCATTGTCTACTCGCGCTCGGTACGCGTCGGCGGCGACAAGATGGACGAGAGCATCATCGCCTACGTGCGCCGCACCCATAACCTGCTGCTCGGCGAGGCGAGCGCCGAGCGGATCAAGAAGGACCTGGGCTCGGCGTGCCCGCCCGAGGACGGCGACGGCGAGACGCTCAACATCAAGGGGCGCGATCTGATGAACGGCGTGCCCAAGGAAATCGTCATCTCCAAGCGGCAGATTTCCGAAAGCCTGGCGGAGCCGGTGGGCGCCATCATCGACGCGGTCAAGGTCGGGCTGGAGAACACGGCGCCCGAGCTCGCGGCCGATATTGTCGACAAGGGCATCGTTTTGACGGGCGGCGGGGCGCTCCTCGGGAACCTCGATTACGTGCTGCGCCATGCGACGGGGCTGCCAGTTTCGATCGCAGATCAGGCCTTGCGCTGCGTCGCACTCGGTACCGGCCGATGCTTGGAAGAAATGAAGGCCTTGAAGCACGCCCTTCACGAGACATATTAGGTTTCCCGCTACGCGGGCCCGATTCGGAATACGCCGCGTAACGTTTGGAGGTCTAAGTGAGGGTAGGCCGGGGGCGCAATCTCGTCCTGGCCGTGCCGGGCAGGGTCTTCGCCCAGCGCTTCGGCTACGCAATGCTGGCCTGCGCGGCGATCACCCTGATGATCCTGAGCCAGGCAGAACCGCGCTTGATCGAGAAGCTGCGTGTCGGTGTCACCGACACCGTGAGCCCGATATTTGCGTTCTTCTCTCAGCCAGTGACGACAATCGCCGGCGGATTCGACGAGTTGGACGGTATCTTGAGCGCTCACGATCGGAACCAGCGCCTGGAGCAGGACAACGCGCAGCTCCGCAAGTGGCAGGCGGTGGCCGAGCAGCTCGGCTACGAGAACGACATGTTTCGCCGGCTCCTCAAGGTCGTGCCGGACCAGAGGGCGCGCTTCGTCACGGCACGCGTGATCGCGGATTCGGGCGGACCCTTCATCCACATGGTCATGGTGAACGCCGGGCAATCCCACGGGGTGCGGAAGGGCCAGGCGGTGGTGAACCACGACGGGCTGGTGGGCCGCGTGCTGGAGGCGGGGCAGCACACGGCGCGAGTCCTCTTGCTGACAGACCTGAACTCGCGAATTCCTGTGGTGCTGGAGGAGAGCCGCGGCCGGACGATTCTGCGCGGCGACAACAGCCCGCATCCCTACCTCGCCTTCCTCGCGACCGACGCCAGGGCAAAGCCCGGCGATCGCGTCGTGACCTCGGGAGAAGGCGGGATGTTCCCGCCGGCGCTCGATGTCGGGATCGTGTCTGCGGTCGACAAGGACCGCGCGACGGTGCAGCCCTTCGTGGTGTGGGAGCGGCTCGATTACGTTACCGTCCTCGACTATGTGGTGCCGGGGGTCCTGCCCGAAACGCGACGCGCCGAGCGTGCCGGGAGCCTGCGATGATAGGCGACTGGCTGCAATGGGCCGACCGCTCCGTGCGCGGCGCGATCCCGGTGACCGTCACGGTGATGCTCGTTTTCGCGGCGTCGCTCCCCTGGCGGCTGCCCGCGTTCGTCGAGGTCACGCCGGCCTTCGCGGTGATGGCGGTCTTCTACTGGACCATCTATCGGCCGGAGCGCTTCCCCTATGCGGCGACCTTCGGCATCGGCGTGCTTCAAGATATCCTCGCCACAACGCCGCTCGGCATGACGGCGCTGGTGCTGCTCATCGTTCAGGGAGTCGTCGCCTCGCAACGCACCTTCTTCCGCGGCAAGCCGTTTCTCGTCGTCTGGTGGGGCTTCTCCCTGGTCATGCCGGCGGTCGGGCTGCTCAGCTGGATCATCAGTTCTGCCTGCTTCGGCGCGCTGGTGCCGCCGCTGCCCATCGTTGTACAGGTCGTACTGACGATGCTGCTCTTCCCGATCTTCGTGCTGCTCTTCCGTCCCCTCGGCGTGCTTGCCGCCGCGCGGCCTGAGTGAGATGCGGGGCGAAACGGGACGCGCCAATATTTTTACGCGCCGCGCGGTCATCGTGGGCGGCGCGCAAGCGCTGCTGACAGCCGGCCTCGCCGGGCGCCTCTACCAGCTCCAGGTCGTGGATTCCGAGCGCTATCAGGTTCTCGCCGACGAGAACCGCATCAATATGCAGCTACTGCAGCCGGCGCGGGGCCGCATCTTCGACCGCTTCGGCCAGGTGCTTGCGGAGAACCGGCTGAATTATCGGCTGGTCGTTGTTCCCGAGGCAGCGCTGAATCTCGACAAGGCGCTGGACGAAATTGCAGCGCTGGTGCCGATCGAAGACCACGACCGCGAGCGGGTCCTGCGCGAAGCCAGGCGCAAGCAGAGATTCGTCCCCATCACGGTCCGCGAGAACCTGACGTGGGACGAGGTCTCGCAGATCGAGGTCAACGCGCCAGACTTGCCCGGCGTGATGATCGACGTGGGCAGCCGCCGCCTCTACGCCTTCGGCCGCGATACGGTCCATATCGTGGGTTATGTGGGCGCCGTCAACGAATCCGACTTGGAGCGGACGGACGATCCGCTGCTCACGCTGCCCGACTTCCGCATCGGCAAGAACGGCGCCGAGAAGGTGCTGGAGAGCTCGCTGCGGGGCGAGGCCGGCTCCCGGCAGGTCGAGGTAAACGCCTACGGCCGCGTCATCCGCGAGCTCAGCCGCAGGACCGGCCGGCCGGGCGACGACCACATGCTGACCATCGACCTCGGGCTTCAGCAGTACGTCGCGGCCCGCTTCGGCGAAGAGAGCGGATCGGCCGTGGTCCTCGACGTCCATTCGGGCGAGATCCTGGCGCTGGCGTCGATGCCGAACTACGACCCCAATCTCTTCACGTCCGGCATCAGCCAGCGGCAATGGCGGGAGCTGATCGGCCATCCGCGCTTCCCGCTCAGCAACAAGTCGATCGCCGGCCAGTATTCGCCGGGCTCCACATTCAAGATGATCGTGGCGCTGGCTGCGCTCGAAAGTGGCGAAGTGAGCCCTTACCAGCGTTTCTATTGCGACGGTTCCATAAAGCTCGGGAAGCGCCGGTTCCGCTGCTGGCGGCGCTACGGCCACGGGCACGTCGCGATGGTGCAGGGCCTCATGGAGTCCTGCGACGTCTACTTCTACGAGGTGGCAAAGCGCGTCGGCATAGACAGGATCGCGGCGATGTCGGAGCGCTTCGGCTTCGGCAGGAAGCTCGACATCGAACTGCCAGGGGAGAAGCCTGGCCTGGTGCCGACGCGCGAGTGGAAGCGTGCCATGATTGGCGAGCCTTGGCAGGGCGGCGAGACGCTGGTCGTGGGTATCGGCCAGGGCTATCTCCTCACCACGCCGCTTCAGCTCGCGGTGATGGTCGCGCGCATCGCCAACGGCGGTATCGCGGTGGAGCCTCGGCTCCTGGCGGAGGTCATCCGGGACGGACAGCCGGTGCCGCGGGAGAGCGAGACGTTCAACCCGATGGGGCTTTCGCCCGCCCATTTGGACATCGTCCGCAAGGGCATGAATTTTGTCGTGAACGAGCCCAAGGGCACTGCCTATCAAGCGCGCATCGAAGAGCCCGCGTTGGCCATGGCCGGCAAGACCGGGAGCGTGCAGGTGCGGCGGATTTCCGAACGCGAGCACCGCACCGGGGTGATAAAGAACGAAGACCGTCCTTGGAAGGAGCGCGACCACGCGCTCTTCGTCGCCTACGCGCCGTTGGAGCGGCCGCGCTATGGCGTCGCGGTCGTCGTCGAGCATGGCGGCAGCGGCGGCTCCGTGGCGGCACCCATCGCCCGCGACATCTTGCGTGAGGTTCAGCGCCGCGACCCCTCGGGCCGCGCCCGCAACCTCGAGGCGCTGATCCGCCCGCACGAGATCGCCTGATGGCGCAGTTCGAAGTCAGCAGCCGTCAGGGCTTCGGAGTCACCGAGCGGCTGCTTCGGCTCGACTGGTTCCTGGTCGTCCTCGTCTGCACCGTTGGCGCGGTCGGCATCGGCATGCTGATTTCCGCCTCCGGCGGCGTCACAGAGCCTTGGGCATCCCGCCAGATGGTCTGGTTCGGCGCGGGTCTTCTGCTGATGCTCGGCGTGGCGCTGATCGATATCGGCTTCTGGCTGCGCGCGGCGTACACGATCTACGTCCTCGCGTTCGCCCTGTTGGTGGGTGTGGAGCTGCTCGGTGCTGCGGGGAAGGGGGCGCAGCGCTGGATCGACCTGGGGGTGATCCAGCTACAGCCTTCGGAGCTTATGAAGATCGCGCTGATCCTCGCGCTCGCGCGCTACTTCCACGGTGTCCCGCTCGAGGGGATCGGCCGCATCCGCACCTATCTCTTGCCGCTGCTCATGATTCTCGCGCCCGCCGCGCTGATCCTGCGCCAGCCCGATCTGGGGACCGCGCTGCTGCTCGCGCTCGGCGGCGCGATCATGCTGTTCCTGGCCGGGCTCAAGGCGTGGAAGATTGGCGTCGCCGTCGTCATCGCGCTCGGTTCCGGGCCGGTCGTCTGGCAGTTCCTGCACGAGTATCAGAAGGCTCGAATACTCACGTTCTTCAACCCCGAAGCGGACCCGCTCGGCGCCGGCTATCACATCCTGCAGTCGAAGATCGCGCTCGGCTCCGGCGGCTTGTTCGGCAAGGGATACCTTCAGGGAACGCAAAGCCACCTCAACTTCCTGCCGGAGAAGCAGACCGACTTCATCTTCACGATGATGGCGGAAGAGCTGGGTTTCTTCGGCGTGGCCGGCGTGCTCCTGCTGTACCTGGGGATTGCGACCTACGGCGTGGTGATCTCGGCCCGCAGCAACAACCATTTCGGCCGCCTGCTGGGCATGGGGATCACGGTCACGTTCTTCTTCCACGTCTTCTTCAATGTCGCGATGGTGATCGGCCTGATCCCCATCGTGGGCCTGCCGCTGCCCCTGATCTCCTACGGCGGCAGCGCCATGCTGAGCCTGATGCTGGGTCTCGGGCTGTTGCTTTGCGTCGGCGTCCACCGCGACGTCATCATCACGCGCCGCCCCGGTTCAGCTGGGTAGGGAACCGGACCGCAGAGTCAGACGACGGTCGCTTCCACCCCGCCCAGCCCCTCGATCTCGTAGACGAAGCGATCGCCCGCTGCCGGAAACTGCGTGGCGAGCGTGCTCCCGGTCATCACGATCATCCCGCTCTTCAGCGTCGTTCCGCGGGACGCAAGCTGGTTGGCGAGCCAGACAAGGGAGTTCAGCGGGTTCCCCATGGCGGCGCCCGTCACCGCCGGCATTGGAAGTCCATCGTTGACCCTGAGTGAAACCGGCGTGTTGGCGAGATCGAGGGAGCGCGAATCGGTGCGGGTCGGCCCCAGAACCACACCGGCGCACCAGGCGTTGTCCGTGAGGATGGAGAGCGCGTCGACATCGTCGTGGTCTGCGTTGCGATCCTCGATCAGCTCGAAGGCCGGCATGCAGGCGGCGACGCGGGCGCCCGCGTCGTCCAGGGTGAACGGCGCGTCTTCGGGCCGGAATTCGCCTCCGATCTCGACCGCAAGCTCGAACTCGATTCCGAGGTGGGTGTAGTCCGCGAGCACGATCCGGGCGGGGGAGCGGTGTACCCCGGTCTCGAAGACCACGCCGCTGATCGGCTGGTCGCTCCCGTACATGGTCTGGATGGCCTCGGAGGTGAGGCCCACCTTGTAACCGGCGATCCCGCCCCGCCCAGTCTCTGCGAATCGCCGGTTGAGCAGGCTCTGGACGCGGTATCCCTCGTCGAGCGACGCGGGTCGTTCGGCGCCCCGCAGGCGGCGAAACGGCCGGCCTTCGGCGTTCTCGGCGAATAGCCGGTCCGCGAGCATAGCCGCGCGATCGTGGCTCTCGGTCACACCAAACTTTCCTTACGCAAGAGGCGGGCCGGCGGTCGTGTCCCGGCTCAGGCAGGCGGGACCAGGGTGAGCCAGCGGTGATCGTCGTTGGAGCGGCCATTCACGATGTCGGAGAAACGCTGCTGGATGCGCCGCGTGACCCGGCCGATCCCGCCGGGGCCGATGATGATGTGGTCGACGGATCGGATCGGCGTGACCTCCGCCGCAGTGCCGGAAAAGAACAGCTCGTCAGCGCAATAGAGAAGCTCGCGTGGCATCGGGCATTCGCGCACCGGCACGTCGAGGTCGGCGGCGATCGTGAGCACAGCGTTCCGCGTGATGCCGGAGAGGTTGCTGCCGTCGATCGGCGGCGTCAGCAGGGCATCGTCCATTACCGCGAAAAGGTTCTGGCCGCTGCCTTCGCTGATCAGCCCGTCGTGCGTAAGCGCGATCGCCTCCACGAAGCCGTTGGCCATCGCCTCCAGCTTGATGAGCTGCGCGTTGTTGTAATGTCCGGTGGCCTTTGCCATGCCGGGGAAGGTGTTGGGCGCGGCGCGGCTCCAGGAGGAGACGCAGACGTCGACGCCCCGCTCCAAGGCGTCGGCACCGAGATAGGCGCCCCACTCCCAGGCCGGAATCCAGGTCTCGATCGGGCTGCCTATGCCGTCCATCCCGATCGCGCCGTAGCCGCGCATGATCACCGGGCGGATGTAGCAGTGGCGGAGCCCGTTGCGCTGGATCAGGGCGAAGCAGGCCTGGGTCAGCTCTTCGTCGCTGTAGCCGATCTCCATGCGATAAATCCGCGCGGAATTGCGGAGCCGCTTCAGATGCTCGGCCAGGCGGAAGATAGCGGGGCCGCCGGCGGTGTCGTAGCAGCGGATGCCCTCGAAGACCGAGGAGCCGAACTGAACGGCGGTGGCCAGGATATGGACCGTGGCGTCCTGCCAACGGACGAATTCCCCGTCGCGCCAGATCCACTCGGTCTCCTTGAATGTCGTACTCATCGTCTCTCCGGCGGGCTCAAGTTCATGCGGCCGGGGATGTTAGCCCGCATTTTAGATTTCGACAATACTACGAAATCTCATAATGCATTGTAATAACACGGTAAATTACCTTCATCGTGGAGCCCATGGACGGGTGGCTCAGGACCGGTCATCAAGTCGAGAGCGATGTTTTTCAAAGTGCTGGCGATTTTTCTTGTGCCGTCGACGCGGTTTGGCGATCTCGCTCGAGCGCCGGCTCGCCCGTCAGTCGGTTTTGACACGCTGGCTCCACACGCTGGCTCCACACGCTGGCTCCACACGCTGGCTCCACACCCAAGTCAGCAGATCGGCACGCACATAATACACCCGATTTCCAATCCTGCAGTACGCAGGGCCCTCGCGAGCCGCGCGGAAGCGGTCCAGCGAGCGCGTGGTCAGCCTGAGGAACGTCGCCGCTTCTTTCGTAGTGAGGAACAACTGGCGGTGATCCTCGTGAGCATGGTCGCGGGCATCCTTGTCCGCGTCTGACGCCGGAGAGGTCGTTCTCTCTGGCTTCTCGCCCTGCATGGAGGTGCTCGCGCCGTCGTTGAATATATCGTGCTGCCGCTGTCCTCCAGCATCCTCGCGATGGCAGCGCGCTGGGAAGGCGTTGCGGTCTCGACCATCCAGGCTCGCACCCGTTCCACCGCAGAGAGCCGGGCCGACCCTCGTTCCTCGAGTGTGCCGACGAACCAGGGATAGCCGGCGGCCTCGGTGCCCAATTTGGCAGGCCTAATGGCGGTGACGTCAAGAAAGGCCTCGATCTCGCGTCGGAAGACGGGGCCGATCGGCGCCTCGCCCAGGAACCGGAGCAGGCGGTCGGCGGTCTCGAGCGTCATCGTCTGCTGTCCTGCAAGCCGCTCCACGAATTGGGGTCGTCCGAGTGCGAGCTTTCCGAACTGCTCGTCGGGCATGCCGGTGCGCTTGAGAAAGGCCGAGACCTTGGCGCGGATGTCATCCGTCAGGGTCGCCACGAACTTTGTTCCCCTTCCTCCTCCGGTGGTGCCACCGGCGAGCATGGACGGGGTTGCGGGCATCTTCTGCACGACGCCGATCGGTCACGCTCTCTCACGGGAGTGCCCCCGGCGTCTTGCCCACGCCCAGGCCAGGAGATCGGCGCGGTAATACCGAATTGTCCCTCCCAGCTTGCAATACGCGGGGCCGTCGCCTGAACACCGGTAGCGTGACAGCGTGACGGGACTGAATCTCAGAAAGTCCGCGGCCTCGGACTCGGTGAGGAAGAGCCTTTGCTCGATCGGATGATGAGCGCACACAGGCTTTCAGCGGGGATTGGGGCCTGATCCGCTCGAATTAGTTGAGGTTTTGGAGCGGGTGCCCCTCGGCGATCTTGCAAGAAGTTCGCCGAGGGGCTTTGTCTCGGTGACGGTGTAATCAACCAGAGACGGCCCCAATGTCGCACAAGCCGTGCCGCCACTCCATTCTTTCCGATGCCCGGGTCTGGTCCTTTCTGGAGGCGGTCGATGCGGCCGAGGCGGAGACCTGCCGTGAGGCGGGCTGTCCGCGCTGTGGCGGGGCGCTACACAGCGCGACCTACCCGCGCAAGCCGTACGGTCTGGCGGCGGATCTTCGGGACGATGTCCGACGCTTCAGCCTCTGCTGTTCGGTTTGCAGGCGCCGTGTGAAGCCTCCGTCGGCGCGATTCTTTGGGCGGCGCTTCTATCTGGGCGCCCTGTTCGTTCTGGTGAGCGCGCTGGTGCTGAGAGGCGGCGTGCGTTTGCAGACGATCAAGCGGAAGTGGGGGATTCCGGTGGCCACACTGCGCCGCTGGCGGCGGTGGTGGCTGCAAGCCTTCCCTCTGACCCGGGAGTGGCAGGCGAAGCGGGGCGAGCTTGCAGCGCCGCCCGAGGAGGCGCCGCTGCGCTGGCTTCTGCGCACCATGCGGGGCCGCACCCTGCGTGCCCGTCTGTCGCGGGGCCTGATCTGGCTGATGCCGTGGACGGGCCATTGCGCGCTCGCCGATGGCCCGGCGGTTCCCGCAGAAGGTGCTTCTGTCAGGTAGGGATAGGGCGTCGTACATGGGCATCTCTCCGATGCGGCGAGGGAGGGATGCCGGAATGGACAAGGACGACGCAGGCGCCAGGCGCGAGAAGTGGGCCCGGCTGCGCTTTGCGGTGGTGGGGCCGCTTCTGGCTTCGCCGCCCCCTGCAGGCCAACTGCGGGCCGAGCTCGAGCGGCTTGCGCAGCGGGAGTGGCAGCACCCATCGGGCAAGGGCCCGGTGCGCTTCGCGGTGTCCACGATCGAGCGCTGGTACTACCGGGCGCGGGCAGAGGAGCGGGACCCGGTCAAGGCGCTTCGCCAGAAGCTTCGGGCCGACGTCGGTCGCGAGCGGGCCATGTCGGCGGGGTTGATCGCGGCGCTGCGCGAGCAGTACCGGGTGCATCCCTCGTGGTCGGCACAGCTGCACTACGACAATCTTCTGGCGCTTGTGAAGAAGAAGCCCGAGCTGGGCCCGATGCCGTCCTACGCGACGCTGACGCGGGCGATGCGCAATCGCGGCCTGGTCCGCAAGCGTCCCAGGAAGTGGCACGAGGGCGAGGACAGGCCGGCGGCCGAAGCCCGCGAGGTCCTGAGCTACGAGGTGTCCCGCAGCCACGCCCTCTGGCATGGGGACTTTCACCACGGCAAGCGCCGGGTGCTGACGCCGTCGGGCGAATGGCAGACGCCCATCCTGCTCGGCTTCCTCGACGACCACTCCAGGCTCGGCTGTCACCTTCAGTGGTACCTGGAGGAGACCGCCGAGGTCTTCGTGCACGGGCTGTGCCAAGCCTTCATGAAGCGGGGCCTCGTGAGGTCCCTGCTTACCGACAACGGTGGGCCGATGACGGCGGGCGAGGTCGAGGAGGGGCTGCTTCGGCTCGGCATCGTGGGGGCCACCACACTCGCCTACAGCCCCCATCAGAACGGCAAGATCGAGTCATTCTGGGGCACCGTCGAATCGCGTCTGATGGCTCAGCTCGAAGGCGTCGACGCGCTCACCCTGAAGATGCTCAACGACGCCACCATAGCCTGGCTGGAGCAGGACTACCATCGGCGCAAGCACCGCGAGCTCGGCATGACGCCGCACGAACGGCTGGCCGAGAGCGTCAACGCATCGAGGCCCTGCCCCGGCTCGGCCGAGCTCAAGGCGGCCTTCCGTATCACCAGGAAGCGCACGGTGCGGCGCTCGGACGCCACCGTCTCGGTCGAGGGCATCCGCTACCAGGTGCCCCAGCCGTGGCGCCACCTGCGCGAGGCCTGGGTCCGCTACGCACGCTGGGACCTCTCAAGCGTCGATCTGGTCGAAGGCCGAAGCGGCGAGCCCCTGTGCACGATGTACCCCCTCGACAAGCGCGGCAACGCCGATGGCGTCCGCCGTCCCGCCGGTTCCGGCGGCGACGATGGCGGCGGCAGCGCGGGTGCGGGCCAACTTCCGCCGCTGCTCCAGGGCATGCTCGACGCCCAGGCCGCAACCGGCCTGCCGCCGCCCTGGGTACCCCATAACCAAACGCCCGATCCGGGCGAGGACGACGATCAGGGAGAGACGTCATGAACCGCGAACTGCTCACGCTCTACGGGCTCAAGTGGAATCCCTTCGCCACCGACCTGCCGGTCGAAGCCCTCATGCCCACCCCTGCCATCGACAGCTTCTGCCGCAGGATCGAGAGCCAGCTCATGCGCCAGGGCGGCTTCGCGATGATCGCCGGCGAGCCCGGCACCGGCAAGAGCGTAGCCCTGCGCCTGCTCGCCAACCGCCTCGAGCGCACCGAGGGCCTGGGCCTCGCGGTGCTGACCTATCCGTCGGCCAGCGTCGCCGACTTCTACCACGAACTCGCCGATCACTTCGGCATCACTCTGGTCCACAACAACCGCTGGCTCGGCTTCAAGTGGCTGCGCCAGCACTGGCTCGCCCACCTGGAGGACACCCGCCTGCACCCGCTCCTGCTCGTCGACGAGGCACAGGAGCTGGTCAACCCGGTGTTGACCGAGATGCGCCTGCTCAGCTCAACCGACTTCGACTCCCGCGCCATCCTGAGCGTCGTTCTCGTGGGCGACAATCGTCTTCTGACAAAACTGCGCAACCCCGAGCTGCTGCCCATCGCCTCGCGCATCCGACAGCGCCTGCTCATCACCCGCTCCGAACCCGGCGAACTCGCCCGCCTCCTCGACCACCTGCTTGAGCAGGCCGGCAATCCCGCCCTGATGACGGCCGGGCTCAAGGACACCCTCGTCGCTCATGCCGACGGCAATGCCAGGGCGCTCGCCATCATGGCCGACGGCCTGCTCGCCGCCGGCGCCGAACAGGATCGCGAGCAGCTCGACGAAAAGCTCTTCCTGGAGACCTGGGGCGAGGATGCACAGCCCAGGAGGGCACGGCGGTGAAGGGCTTCCCGACACGGGCACCGGTGGAGCTCGAGGATCGCCCCCGGGCGCAGCAGTGGATGGTGGACACGCTGTGGTCCGAGCAGGCCGTCGGCATCGTCGGCGGCGAGCCCAAGTGCGGCAAATCCTTGCTCGCCCTCGATCTCGCCGTCGCCGTGGCAACCGGCGTCCCATGCCTGCGCCACTACCGCGCCACCGGAAGCGGCACCGTGCTGCTGTTCGCCGCCGAGGATGCCGGTCACAGGGTGCGCAAGCGCCTGCAGGGGATCGCCCGCGCCGCCGACACTCCCTTCGACGAACTCGACATCGCCGTCATCGACGTGCCCACCCTGCGTCTCGACCAGCCCAGCGACCGTCAACGCCTGCAGCAGACCGTGGAGCGCATCGAACCGCGCCTCCTGATCCTCGACCCCCTGGTCCGCCTGCATGGCGTAGACGAGAACGCCGCCGGCGAGGTCGCCCCCATCCTCGGCTTCCTGCGCGAGCTGCAGCGCCGCTTCGAAACCGCCGTCCTCCTCGTCCACCACGCCCGCAAGAGCGGGGGCGCCCGGCCGGGGCAGGCCCTGCGCGGGAGCAGCGAGCTGCACGCATGGGGTGACTCGAATCTCTACCTGCGCCGGCGCGACAAGAAGATCGTCATGACGGTCGAGCATCGCGACGCCCGGGGCCTCAACGACATCGAGCTCGACCTCGTCGATGACGGCCATGGACCGGCCTTCCGGCTGCACCGGCAAGCAGCGGATGAAGACAGGCCCGAGCCCGCCACCGTCGAGCAGCGCATCGTGAAGGCAATCGCAGAAGCCGAAGAGCCGCTCTCGAAAGCCCAGATCCGCTCACGCGCCGCTGCCCGCAACGCAAGCGTCGTTGCCGCCATCGAGAGGCTCACCCGCGAGGGGCGCATCGAACGGGCGCCCAGGGGCCGCTATCGCCTCGCAGCCGCCGAGGCGCACCGGGAGCCGCAGCCCCCTGCCGCCACCAATGGAAGCGCGGGATGAGGCCGTTCCCGTTCCTGTTCCCGCAACCCTTAAGCGTTGAAGGGTACGGGAACGGGAACGCCGCCAGCCTCCCTTCCGAGTAGCCCTTCGCCGGAATCCGGCAATGAGCGGCGGCGATCCCCTCGCCACCTGCCGCAACATCCCCCTCGACCGGGTCGCCGCCGCCCTCGGCTACCGAAGAGACCCCGCCGACCGGGCGCGCTTCAAGCGCGAGGGCTCGGTCATCAGCATCAACGGCGCGAAGTTCTTCGATCACCTGCGCGGCACCGGAGGGGGTGGCGCCATCGACCTCGTCATCCATGCGACGGGATGCCGATTCCCGGAAGCCCTGCGCTTCCTCGGAGGGCATGAGGGGCGGGAGAAGACCACCGCCAGCCCAGCCGCCCCGCGATGCCTGCGCCTGCCAAGGCCCAGTCCGAGCGCATGGCCCAGGGTCCGCGACGCCCTCGCCCGTCAGCGCGCCCTCCGCGCCGACGTGCTCGAGGCCTGCCACGGCCGAGGCCTGCTACACGCCGATGACAGGCTCAATGCCGTCTTCGTCTGCCGCAACGCCAGCGGGCGCCCCACCGGCGCCGAGATCCTCGGCACCGCGGCGCACGCCGGCACAAGGCGCTTCAGGGGCATGGCGCCGGGATCGCGCAAGGCGCGTGGCGGCTTCTGGCTCCCCTGCGACCGAAACCGGCCCGCTCTGGTCATCCTCACCGAGAGCGCCGTCGACGCCATCTCCGCTCGAAGCCTGCGCGTCGAGGGGACCCGTGAGACCGGCGCCGTCGTCGCCTCAACCGCCGGCATCGCCAACTCGATCCCGATCTGGATCGAAGACTGGAAACCGAAGCGCATCATCTGCGCCTACGACGCCGACAGCGCCGGTGACGGCGCCGCCGAGCGGCTCGCCGCCAACGACCCCAGAGTGATCAGACTGCGCCCTCGCGGCGCAAAGGACTGGAACGAAATCCTGCTGCGGTCCCGATGAAAGACCGGCCGCTCAATGCTCTCGTGGATCAACAAAGTGCCGCATCTCGACCATCGAATAATCCGAAAACCCCGCCATCAACTACTGAGTGTGCGCTCAGATGAGAGCATTGCCCCGGCGGGCTCTCGCCGTCGGAAGCAGCGCACGGCGCCCCATCGGCCAGAGTGTCCAGCGCCGCCGGGTCCGGATTGAGGGCGGGCTCCGGCATGCCGGGATCGGCAATCGCCCGCGCGATCGCGGCCCGTTCCCCATAGCTCGCGATCTTGCGCATCCACGCCCGGATCCGCTCAACGGCGGACAGTCTCGGCGATACACCCGAGTTCAACTTCGTCATGAAGGCAGGATCTCCGATTGCCCCATACCCCAGCTCGGAGCCGTTGGTTTCGGTGATGAGAAGGAACGCCGCGATTTCGGACCGGAATGCCAGTCCGATTGCCGATTCGCCCATGCAGAGCAGCGCCTGGTCGGCCGTGTCCATGGTCGGCCCGTCCCTCTCTTGGAGGCTCGCGACGAACCCGCCGTCGCCGACCGCGTATCTGCCGAACTGTTCTTCATCGAAGGGCGCGTGGCCGAGAAAGGCCAGGACCAGGTTAAGCAGATTGTCGGAAATGCCGGTCACCGCGGCGCCTCTCGATGCGACACCGGTCTCTCGTATCGACCGAAATCGCAGTGACCGGCTGCGAAAAACCGAAGCATGGCGGGAGCCGCCGCGAACACCTTGTCGACGAACAGATCCGGAATCGGTCGGCTGGACGGCGCGAGCGGATGATCGATGCCCTCAACCCGCACCGACTGGTTCGGGCTCGCGGTCTTCAGCGCGATCAGGCGCTCGGCGACCTCGGGTGGCAGGCGCCGGGGTTTGCCCCGGTCGGTCCGCCGCTTCGGGTAGCGCCTCGAAGCCGCCGCGCCGGTAGTTGGTGATCCAGCCGCGTATCGTCTCGGCGGCGATGCGGGTCTGGGTGCTTCCGGGGATGATGTAGGCCTGCTCCGCCTTGGCGCGCATCATCGCGCCGGTGCCCGGCGTGCCCACCGGCAAGTGCGCCGGATCGGCGATGACACCGTAGCGGAACAGCGTGATCGCCTGGCGAAGCTCGTCGTCCGGTTCCTTCATGTCTTCGGTCCTCGTTCGGGGGCTCTGCGGCCCCGGGACCGTGACGTTACGCACCAACCGCGGGTGGATCAGGCCCCATCAAGTGTTGGAAGACCGGCTTGCGACCACCCACCCTCAGCCCATGGGCTTGGAAGCCCAACGGGGCCGGCAGCGTCCACAGTTGTTTGGAGACCAGATCGCGCAGTCTCATCAGCGCCCTGTCGCTCGCCAGCCGCTCGCGGACCGCGCCCATGAGGACGGCGCAGCCCGACAGCCGGTCGGGGATCAGCCCGATAACGCGGACAAGAACGTTGTGGACGAGGCGAACCCGGCGGCGCACCCAGCGCAGCGCGCCCGGAAGCTCCACCGCGTCCCGGCGCAACGCGTTCGCCGCCGCCTCAACGCTCCGCGCCCCCTCGGCCATGACCACAACTGCTTCCAGATCGGCCAGCGCCCCCGGAAGACGCGCCGCCAGGCAGTCCGGCAGAAGGCTGAACGTCGTATGGCTCTCCGGGCAATACCAGCGAGCAACCCGCACGCCCGCGGGCGTCTTGCGCTCATAGCTCCCATGACGGGCCAGGGAGCAGCCGCCCCGAGGATGGTTCGGGCAACGCTCAAGCCTTGCGTCCCGCCACTCCCGGGCGCGAACATACTGCTCGCCGGTAAGCCCTGTCTCATAGCGAAGCTGCAATCCGGCCATGGCCCGGCGGATCCAGACTCCGCGCGGGCCTCCTTCCTGTTCGTTCTCAGGCCGACACTACGGAGCCGGCACGGCAAATACGCCGTGCCCAACTATCCCTCATTCGACCACCATCCCCGGAAATCCAACGATCCCTCAATCCGGGAAAAACCTCGGTCTCCTAACGAGCTAATCCGGGAGACAGCATCAACATGAAATGTCGTCCGCAATACTGTCCGCGATCCGTTTCGCCGCTTCGTGGAGCAGGTCGTCCGGCAGATGAGCGTAAAGCGACGTGGTCTCGATGTCGCTGTGGCCCAGCAATCGGCCGATAATCGGCAGGTCCTCGCCGAGCGACAGCGCCCGCGAGGCATAGCTGTGCCGGAGGTCATGCAGCTGAACGTCCTCCAGTCCCGCTTTGGCCCGGATGGTCTGCCAGATATGGTCGAGACCGTCGCCACTGAAGCGTCCGTCCGGGTCGTTTCCGGGGAACACCCAGGGACTGTCCTTCCGCCTCGGTAGCGCTTCGAGCACGCCCGCCGCTGGCGGCGCGAGTTGAACCGTGTGGGGACCGGACTTGGCGTCGGCGAGGTGGAGCTCGCCCGCTTCGAGGTCGACATCGGTCCAACGGAGGGTGAGGATCTCGCTCTTGCGGCAGCCGGTCAGCATCAGAAGGCGGATCACAGCCACGGCCGTCGGCGAACCGCGCCCGCCGTCGAGGGATTCTTCCATTACCCGGCCGAGACGGGAGAACTCGACATCGGTCAGAAAACGCTCGCGGCGGTGTTCGGAATGTTTCTTGACCTCCCGGCAGGGATTGCAGCCTTCCGGCACGAGACCCCAGCCTTCGCCCAGCCGGTACATGTGCGACAGAACCTTGACCGCCGTGTTCGCCGTCACCGGATGGGCGCTCAGGCTCTGCTGCAGCTCGATGACGTGGCTTTGCTCGACCGCCGCGACCGGCACCTTGCCCAGCATCGGCAGAATATTTCGGCGGACCACGCCGCGGACATGCACCTGCGTGTTCGGCTTCAGTCGCACCGCGACATGCTCTTCCAGATATCGGGCAGCGAGATCGGCGACCGTCGGGTCGTCTTTCGCTTCGGTGGCGAGCGGCAAGGGTAGCGGCTCCTCCCCTGCCTTGATGCGCGCCAGGATAAGCGCTGCCCGTTTGCGGGCCTCATCGGTACCCAGCACCTCGTGCCGGCCGATCGTTATCCGCCTTCGTCGTTTCAATCCTGTCGGTTCCCGGGTCTGGGCGATATAGACTTTGCCGCCCGTCGGATAGACGCGAACTCCGAACCCGGTGAGGTTTCGGTCCCAGAACACCGTGTCCCGGTCGACCTTCAGCGCCGCGACGGTGCGGTTTGAGAGGGCCTTGCGCCGTGCTGCCGCCGCCGTCCTCCTCATGCCGTCAAGATGCTGGACCCGCACGCCGAAGCCGGCGGGGTCGCGGTCCAGAAGATCGCGTCCTCGTTCTCGCCCTTCAACCGTTCCCCAAACCACCCGGTTGGTCCGACGGTGCTGCGGTTCGGCATGGCCCTTCCTCTGGCCGGTCCGAGTGCCAGCTGTCATACCAGAATTGTGGCTCGGCGCAGCTGTCCAGTGCCGACAAGCGGGCAAACCCGCTGCGATAGTTACGAACTATCGACGCTATGAAGATGCCCCGCGTGGCCTGCCGAAGATCGCACTTCCGTCGTGCCGGTCACGCAAAATCGCCTTGCCGGTCTCCCCTGGCAGCCTTCGCCACAGGCGCGGCATCGCCCCGAGCCAGAAGCGGACACGGCGTCGCCCAGTCGAGCGATGGCCGCGGCGTCATCAGCCAGACCCACGCTGTTGATCGGCGCACGGGTTCGATGCCGATCGGCGCGGTAACTCATTGATCTGGCTGGATTGTGGGGGGCCAACAAAGCGTGCTTAACAACAGCCTGACCTCAGCTTCCTTCGCACAAGACACCAGCGAAGCCGTGCGCGGATGGAGCCTGGATCATCCGCTTGGCGACGGAGAAGCAGATGAACCCTGAGATGGGTACGGTAGCTCTTATCCCCTCTTCGGGTAGGTCTCGTTCCCCCAGGTGTGCTGTTCGCGGATGTAGGGCAGCGGGTGTTGCGGGTTGTCGGCCTCGAACTCGCGGCCCAGCCGGTGCCCTTCGAACACCGATAGCTGGATGAATCGCGGCGTGTGGCAATCACCCACCTGGTAGACCGCCCGTACATCGTTCTTCGCCCACTCGTCCTTTCGCGTCTTGAGCGCGGTGAACAGCTCACGCCTCGACTTGCGCGCCGTACAGAGGATCACGGTATCGCATTCCAGCGTCGTCGTTTCGGTACCGAGCCGCCTGGGAACACGGCCTGTCCGGGGCGGAAGTTCGATGCGGGGGCTGTCGCGATAGGCGTGGGCGATCTCCACCTTGACCGTGTTGTTGACGGCAAGGGATTCGACCCAGTGAAGCGGGTAGCACTGGATGTCCTGCTCATGGAGAAGCCGCTGCAGGTTCGGCCCCTCGAGGGTGTTCTGGCAGAAGGGCGCGACTTCGTTGAATTGGGTAACGACGGAGACCTGCTTGCCTCTCTCCGCCATCATTTCCGCCATAGCGACGCCAGTGAAGTAGCCGTCACCGTCCAGAATCACCACGCGGTCGCCGATGTCCTTTCCGTTCATCACCTGCTCGGGCGTACAGAACTGCGGCGTCTCGGCATCGGCGCCCTCGATTGGCCCGAAGCTAACGGCGTTGAGCCCATCGGTGACCCACTCAGCGCCGACCGCGATCACGACCTTGTCGGCGCCGTAAGCGAGCACGCTGTCAGCGGTCATGTCGTCCACGCCGGTATGGACCTCGACGGACTTCAGCTTATCGAGCTGGGTCTGCCGGTAGCTGATGATGCGGCCCCATTCCACGAGGCCCGGATAGCGCATGACCTGGCGAATGTGCCCGCCGATCTCATTCTCGCGCTCGCGCAAGTGCACGTCATAGCCGCGCTCGCCCAGCACGCGGGCGCATTCCATCCCTGCGGGGCCGGCCCCAACAACGAGCACGGAACAGGGGTCCACGGCCTCGTCGAACCGCTCGGGATGCCAGCCGCGCCGGTACTCCTCCATTGCCGTCGCGTTCTGGGTGCAGACGAGCGGGGCCTCCATGTTGAACTGGGAGACACAGATGTTGCAGCCGATGCACTCCCGAATGTCGTCCGACCTGCCTTCCCGGATCTTGCGAGGAAGGAAGGGATCGGCGATCGAGGGCCGTGCGGCGCCTATCAGGTCCGCCTCGCCGGCTCGGATGATGCGCACCATGTCGTCGGGGCTGGTGACCCGGCCCACACCGACCACCGGGACATCCGCCACCTCCTTGACGGCCTTCGTCGCCCAAGTCTGATAGCCGGGCTCGAAGAAGCGGGAAGGGCCCGCGTCGTTGCCCCACTCCATGAAGTACGAAATCTTGATGTTCCAGAGATCGCACACGCCCTCGCGCGTGACCAACTCCACGAACTTGAGACCTTCCTCCAATTCCAGACCCATCGGGCCCAGCAAATTGTCGATGGCGATGCGCGTGCCGACCGCGACCCGGTCGCCCACGGCGCGCTTGAGGGCCGCCATGGTTTCCACCCAGAAGCGCGCACGGTTCTCGAACGAGCCGCCCCAACGGTCGGTGCGCTTGTTGTACATCGGCTGGAGGAACTGGGTGGGGAGCGAGGAATCGGAGCCGATCACCTCCACGTAGTCGAAGCCTGCGTCCTCGGACCGCTTGGCGGCGTCGACGTACATCTGGATGAGCTCGCGGATGTCGTCTTCGTCGCACTCGTGACAGTAGTTCTGATACGCCGTCTCCGACGGCATCTGACTGGGTCCGCGCGATATCGCGAGAGTCTCGCGCACCGGTGCGTGCGCGCCGCCGTACCAGAGCTGAATGCCGGCCAGGGCGCCATGCCGATGCACGCTCTCGGTCGTGTGCCGCAGATTGATGACGTCACCTTCGTCCCAGATGCGCACGCTGACGTGGGGCGTGTCGTCGGTTTCCGGGCTGATCGCGCAGTACTCCACGCACACGACGCCCCAGCCGCCCTCGGCCTTCATGGCCCGAAAGGCGGCCTGAGCGCCGGGCCGGTGGGAGCCCGCGCCGTTGCAATGAGGAACCTGGAAGAAGCGATTGGGAGTCTGCTTGGGCCCGATGCGAACGGGTTCGAACAAGATGTCGTATTTCGGATCACCCGTCATCGCCTATTCCCCCAAATGCATCGCGAGAGTCTTGCGCTATCGAAGCATGACGCAAGGCCAATAGGGATGCAAAAATGCCGGTTGGGAGAGAGCGCCGGCGCAGCCTCGACCATCCGTCATGCTCAAGGCCTGCGTGCACACCACACTGGCGCGCGGATCTCTACGAAGGAGCTTGAACGATGGCCCACTCGAACGACGATCTGAGCCAGCGTGACACCGCCGCAATTGCGGAGATCCAGAAGCTCCGCTTCAACCCGCTGGCGGCCCGCGGGGGCAGTGGCTCCTACCTCACCACCGAGGACGGCCGGCGCATCCTCGATCTCTCGGCCTCTGCCACCGCCGCGAGCCTCGGCTACGCGCACCCGGCGGTGACCGAGGCTGTGACCAAGGCGCTCACCGACATGGCGGGCGCGAGCCTCCTGATGTACCCGAACGAGTCAGCTGCCGCACTCGCCGAAGCGCTGCTCGAGGTTACGCCGGGCAGCGGCGAGCGGCGCGTCTGGTTCGGCCACTCCGGCTCGGACGCGAACGACGCCGCCGCGCGCGTGCTGGAAGCGGCGACCGGCCGACCCCGCTTCATCTCGTTCATCGGCTCCTACCATGGCGGCGTTGCAGGCTCGATGGCGATTTCGGGCCACACCGCGATGACCCACACCCTGCCGAGGCCGGGCCTGGTGCTTCTGCCCTATCCCGACCCGTACCGGCCGCGGTATTCGGCGGACGACGTGCTCGACATGCTTGACTACCAGTTCGAGACCACGTGCCCGCCCGAGCAGGTGGCCGCCGTCTTCATCGAGCCGGTAATGTCCGACGGTGGGCTCATCGTGCCCCCCGCCGGCTTCCTGAAGGCGCTGGAGGAGCGCTGCCGGCAACACGGCATTCTCACGGTGCTGGACGAGGTCAAGGTCGGCTGCGGGCGCAGCGGACTATTCCACGCCTTCAGTCACGAGGGACTGACCCCCGATCTGGTGGTGCTGGGCAAGGGAATCGGAGGCGGGCTGCCGCTCTCCGTCGTGATCGGGCCCGCCGAGGTGATGGACCACCGCCCGGCATTCGCCATTCAGACCACCGGCGGCAATCCGGTCTGCACCGCCGCCGGCCTTGCCGTTCTGCGCACCATTCTCGACGAAGACCTGCCGGCCCATGCCGCACGCATGGGCAAGCACCTGGCGGACGGCTTTCGCGCGCTGAGCGGGCGTCACGCGATGATCGGCGACGTGCGGGGGCGCGGGCTCGCCATCGGTGTCGACCTGGTGCAGGACCGCGGCAGCAAGGCGCCGGTCGAGGCCACCACCACCGCCAAGGTGATCCTGCGCGCCTACGAACTTGGCGCGAGCTTCATCTACGTCGGGCTCGAAGCCAACGTGCTGGAAATCACGCCACCTCTGAACGTGAGCGACGCAGAATGCGACGAGGGGCTTGCCATCATCGACCAGGCCCTCACCGATGTCGCCGAGGGCCGCGTCTCCGACGAGGCAGTCCAGGCCTATATGAATTGGTGAGCCGCTCTCATACACGGCGCGCGCCGACGCGGCGCAGGCCGTGACATTGGGGAGACAACCGGGCTAACGTCGGAGTGGATGCTTTGAGTATTATTTCCCGAATGAACAAAAGAGATTCGTCAGAGAAACTGACACGGACAACAAGGGGAGGACAACGATGTCGAGAATGAACAAGTTCGCGCTAGGAGTCGGCGCCGCTGCGCTGGCCGGCGTCCTGGCCGGGGCGCCCCTGGGTGCCAATGAGGCGGACGCCTGGTCGTTGGAGGAGGCGGCCAAGCCCTATGCTGGATCGGAAGTGCGCGGCATTTGCGACGGTTACGCGCCGTGCATGTCCTATGTCGCACTGACCGACGAGTTCGAGCAACTCACCGGCATCAAGGTGAACTTCGAGATCGCCGACCTCGGAGCGATCCAGACCCAGTTCCTGACCGATCAGATCACGGAATCGCAGTACTACGACCTGGTCGAGGTGATTTCGTTCTCGACCGGCGTGTTTCCAGCCCACGGTTTCGTCTACGACTGGTCGACCTTCACCGACAATGCTGCGCTGAAGGACCCGGACGTCAACTTCGCGTCCGATCTCATCCCGGCGCTGTACGAGGTCTCCACTCTATTCGACGGCAATCTCTATAGCGTGCCGACGAAGTTCGTGCTGGCCTTCATGGTTTATCGGCACGACCTCGTGACCGACGAGGAAAAGGCCAACTTCGAAGCGGCAAACGGCTACGCCATGCCGTTGCCGCCGACCACCTGGCAGCACTACCACGATCTCGCGGCCTTCTATACACGCGCCAAGGGCGAGACGCTGGCGGGTCAGGTGCTGGAAAGCGACTTCTACGGCACGATCGTGCCGTTCAAGCGCCACATTGCCGTGCTCTATGACTACGAGCGCATCCTGATCAACATGGGTGGCCGCTTCACCGACGAGAACGGAAACGTCGCGATCGACGAAGGCGACGCCGCGGTCAAGGCGCTCGAGTTCATGCTATCGCTCCGGCCCCATTCCAGTCCCGGCTACATGGAGGCGACCTGGGACGAAGAATACGCGGGGATGTGCGCCGGTAACTTGTTCCTCATTTTCACCTGGGGCGATACCACGCCCTACCTCGAGATCCCGGAGGACTGCCCTGGTTCGGTCGGAAAGATGACCTATTTCGCGCATCCCGGCATGGGTCTCTCGATCGCCGAGGCCAACAACTGGATGATACCGAAGAGCGCCAAGAATCCTGAGGCCGCGTTCCTCTTTGCCCAGTGGATCAACCGCAAGGACATCCAGGCGCGGACCATGCCGGCGGGCGGCAACCCGACCCGGAGCGACGTCTACGAGATGCCTGAGTGGAGCGATCCGACCTGGGTCAACATCCAGCGCGACCAGCTCTATCACTCGCTCGTCGAGAACGACAGGCTGCTGGCACGACCGAATCCGCCGACCTGGCTCGCATGGACGGAGATCTTGACGGAAGAGCTCTCCAACGCCGGGGCCGGAAACCAGGATGCGGCAACCGCCATCGCCAACATCGCGGAGCGCATGCGCGCCGCGGCGGAGCAGTAAGAGCGGAAGCGTCGCAGCCAAGGGAAGCCTGCTTCGAGGGTCCCGATCCGGCCTTCGGGACCCCAGCCTAGGCCTGCACAATGAGCGACGTGTCGTCCCCGGCGTTGCGCTTGGCAACGCCGGGGCGGCCGCCACTGCTGCCGCGGCGCGGCGCAGCGTGATCGTGACCGCTACTCTGGGCCTCTGTGCTCCCTGAATTCCGAGAAGGGCCTTGTCATGGCAGACGTTCACTACGATGCGATCATCGTCGGCGCGGGCCATAACGGGCTTGTCGCCGCCTTCTACCTCGCCCGCGCCGGGCGAAAGGTGCTGCTCTGTGAGCGTCGCTCCTTCGTCGGCGGTGCCTGCGCCACCGAAGAGCTGTTCGATGGCTACCGCGTCTCGTCCTGCGCCTACGTGATGTGGAAGCTGGAGCAAAAGGTGCGCGACGATATGGGATTGGACAGGCGCGGCCTGACCATGCACCTGATCGACCCGCCGGTGTTCTTCCCTTACGAAGACGGTTCGCACGCGTTCCTGCATTACGACCTCGACCGCACGGTCGAATCCATCGCGCGGCTGAACCGCCGCGATGCAGAGCGTTTCCCCGATTGGGTCGAGCTCTGGACGCGGGCAACGGGATTGGTACAGCCCTACATGCTGACCGACCCGCCGACACTTTCCGACATTTGGGAACGCGCCAAGGCAAGCGGCGATGAGGCCGTGTTGGAGCGCTTTCTCACCAGCTCGCTCGTGGATCTCGCGGCCGACTATTTCGAGGACGAGCGTGTACGCGCCATGATGCTCTACGTGCAGGACATCGCCGACCCCTACGCACCGGGCAGCGCCTGGGCCGAAGTCTTTTTCCAGTTCGGCGCCGCGGGCGGGCACGGCTTCTACGTCGTCGAAGGCGGGATGGGCTCGATCACGCACTACATGGCGGAGGCGGTGACTGAGCAAGGCGGCGAAATCCGCTGCGATGCCCCGGTCGCGCAGGTACTGGTGGAGAACGGCAAGGCCACCGGCGTGCGCCTCGAATCGGGTGAAGAGATTCGCGCGGACATCGTCGTGTCGAACGCCGATCCCAAGCGTACCTATCGGACGCTCTTCGCGCCCGACGACCTGCCCGGCGATCTTGCCAAGCGCGTCGAGCGGCTCAAGACCGGGACCGGCTACTTCAAGTTTCACTGCGTGATGGACGACGTGCCGGATGTCTCCGGCTACGTGCCCGACTATGACGGCCCGCCGGTCTCCTACATCATGATTGCGCCCGGCCTCGATCATTACGCACGGGCAGGGGCCGAGATGCGGGCCGGCGAGCCTTGCAGCGAACCGATCTGCCACCTTCAGGTGCCGACGCTCTACGACAACACCCTGACTGACAGGGACGGCCATATCTGCTCGATCTGGGGGCTCTACGCGCCGGCGCACTTGGCGGAGGGAACCTGGGAAGAGCGGCGCGAGGAGGTGAGCGAGCGCCTCATCGATTACGTGACCCGTTTCATTCCCAACTTCCGTTCCTCGATCCGCGAATGGATGTTCATGAGCCCGTGGGACATCGAGCAGCGCGCCGGCATCACCGACGGCGCGATCCGCCATCTCGACGTGGTGCCGAGCCAGTTCCTGAATGGCCGGCCCAGCTACGACACGCCGATCGGTAACTTCTATCTCTGCGGCGGCGGCACGCACCCGGCCGGCGAGGTGACCGGCGCACCCGGCCATAACGCTGCGCATCACATCTTGCGGGCCAACGCCTAGGGCTCTTTGGCCCGCCGGAGCCCCCTTGCATGAATGCGCCGTTCCCGGATCAGGCGAGGGTGGTGATCGTCGGCGGCGGGATCGTCGGCTGCTCGACCGCGTACAATCTCGCGATCCGCGGCTGCCGCGACGTCGTCCTGCTGGAGAAGCACAAGCTCACCTCGGGCTCGACATGGCACGCGGCGGGCGCGGTCGGCCAGTTGCGCACGAGCGCCAACGTTTCGTGGCTGCTCGGCCGCTCGGTCGAAATCTACAGCCGGCTTGAGGAGGAGACGGGCCAGGCCACCGGTTGGCACCAGAACGGCTCGCTTCGGCTCGCGACCAACGCCGACCGCCGCGCCGAGTACGAGCGTGCCGTGACCACGGCGCGCTCCTACGGCCTGGAGATGGAGATCGTCTCGCCCACCGAGGCGAAGGAGCTCTTCCCGTTGCTCGACGTGGGAGACCTGGTGTGCGCCGCCTACGTCCCGAGCGATGGGATGGCGAGCCCTTCCGATGCGGCCATGGCGCTGGCGGCGGGCGCACGAATGAACGGCGTTCGCCTGATCGAGGACACCAGGGTCACCGGTTTCGAGACGAGCGGGGGCGCCGCCTGCGGCGTGATCACCGACAGGGGAACGATTCACTGCGAGTTCGTGGTCAACTGCGCCGGCATCTGGTCGCGCGAGATCGGGCGGCTCGCAGGCGTCAACGTACCCGTCCAGCCGGCCTACCACCAGTACATGGTGACGGAGCGGATCGAGGGGCTGACACGCGACCACCCGACCATTCGCGACCCCGACAAGCTGACCTACTTTCTTGAGATCGGCGGCCTCGCCGTCGGCGGCTACGAGCGCAATCCGAAGCCCTATCGCACGCGGCCAATCCCGGAAGGCCACGAATTCAAGCTGATGCCGGAGGACGTGGACCACTTCGAGCAGCTGATGATCCCGGCGATGGAGCGCATCCCGGCGCTGGAAACGGTGGGCGTCAGGCAATGGTTCAACGGCATCGAATCATTCACCGAGGATGGCATGTTCATCCTGGGCGAGGCGCCGGAGCTCCGGAACTTCTTCGTCGGCACGGGCTTCAACGCGTTCGGCATCGCCTCCGCCGGCGGCGCCGGCTACGCGCTGGCGGAGTGGATCCTCGAAGGCCAGCCACCGGTCGATCTGTGGGCCGCCGACATCAGGCGATTCGGCGCCTACCATGGCTCGGACGACCAGGCATGCGCACGCTCGCTGGAGGGCCAATCCCATCACTTCACGATCCGCTGGCCGCACGAGGAAATGGAGGCGTGCCGCCCCCTCCGGCTGAGCCCGATCCATCACAAGCTCGAGGCGCGGGGTGCCTGCTTCGGGACCAAATTCGGGTGGGAGCGCCCCAATTGGTTCGCTCCGCCGGGCGTCGAGGCGAGCGATAGAGTCTCCTTTGGGCGGGCCAACTGGTTCCCACATGTCGGAGAGGAGCATGCAGCGTGCCGTGAGGGCGCCGCGCTCTTCGATCAGTCCTTCTTTGCGAAGTTCCTCGTGGTGGGCCAGGACGCCGAGGCCGTCCTCCAGACCATCTGCGCGGGCGATGTGGGAAAGCCAAGCGGGCGGTTGACCTATACGCAGATGCTCAATCCGCGCGGCGGGATCGAGTGCGATCTCACGGTGTCCCGGTTCGGTGGCAATGAGTTTTATATCGTCACGGGTACCGGCTACGCGACCCACGACTTCGCCCACATCAGGCGCCACATCCCGGCGGAAGCGCGGGCGCAGTTGATCGACGTCACCTCGGCTTACGGCACGCTCTGCCTCATGGGACCGGAGGCCCGCATCATTTTGGCCGATGTCGTGGAGGGCGAAATCGACAACGAGAGCTTCCCCTTCGGCCATTGCCGCGAGATCTTCGTGGCCGGTGCGCCGGTTCGTGCGCTGCGCGTCACTTTCGTCGGCGAGCTCGGCTGGGAACTCCACGTTCCCTCCGAATACATGTGCACCGTCTACGACGCGCTGTGCGAGGCCGGCAAAGCGGTGGGACTCAGGGATGCGGGCTACCGCGCCATCGATTCCCTTCGCCTGGAAAAGGGCTATCGCGTCTGGGCCACCGACATCGGCTCCGACTACACGCCCGATGAAGCTGGGCTGGGCTTCGCCGTATCGTTGAAGAAGACGGTGGATTTCGTGGGGCGGGCGGCGGTCGAGCGGCAGCGCGGGTCACCGCTTACGAAGCGGTTGGTGACCTTTACGGTCGACGATCCCGACGCAATCCTCCTGGGGCGCGAGACGATCTATCGTAACGGCGAGCGGGCCGGTTACCTGAGCTCAGGCGGCTACGGCTACACGGTGCGCAAGAACATCGGCCTCGGCTATGTGCGTAACGCGGAGGGCGTCGACGACGACTACCTGCGTTCCGGCCACTATGAGATCGAGGCCCGCATGCGCAGGTTCCCCGCCACGCTGCACATGACGCCGCTCTACGACCCCCAGAATGTCCGCACAAAGGGTTGAGCGACGACGGGCTCTCAGAAATAGCAGAGGCCGCCGCAGACGTTGATCGACTGGCCCGTCACGTACTTGCCGCGCTCGCTCGCGAGGTAGACCGCCATGTCGGCAATCGTCTCGGGCGGCAGAATCGCCTTCAGCATGTTGAAGCGCATGCTCTCGTCATAGAACTTGTCGTAGGGCTCGCCGGCGTCCGCAGCCATGGATTCGTGCAGGCTCACCGCCATCGGCGTCTCGACCCAGCCGGGACAGATCGCGTTAGACGTAATGCCGTGCTCTCCGAGCTCGGCCGCGATGCAGCGAATGAAACCGATCAGCCCGTGCTTCGAGGTGTTGTAAGCGCTCCACTCCGCATCTGCGGTCTTGGCGTTGGTCGATGCGTTGTAAATCAGCGCACCGCCAGTGCCCTGCTGCTTGAGCGTGGGCACGGTGTGCTTGGTGACGAGATACGGCGCCTTGAGGTTGGTATCCATCACCCAATCCCACAAGGCCTCCTCCATCTCTTCGACCTTGCTCAGGTCGCAAACGCCGGCGTTGTTGACGACGATGTCGATTCCGCCGAGCCGCTCGATCGCCTCGGCGCACATGGTTGCGATGGCGCCGCTGTCGGTCAGGTCTGCGGCAACGGGGAAGGCCTTGCCCCCCGCGGCCGCAATCTCATCGACCGTGCCAGCGCACTTCTCAGCCGTTCGCGCGTGGGTCGCGACCGTTGTGCCCTCTCGCGCCAGGGCGAGGGCAATCGCTTTGCCGATATCGCTCGCAGCGCCGGTTACCAGGGCCCGCTTTCCCGCTAGTTGGCAGTCCATGACATCCTCCGCCTCTGCTTGTCGGTTCCGAAGCCGCGCGCCGCGAGGGCGCGCAGCATGCCGTCGCCGACGGTCGCGCGGCCCATCCTAGCTTCCATACCATGCACGGACCACGGCGCCGGAGGGTTTGTCGGTACTATGGCTGAATCGCGGCCACGCCGCGCGAGAAAGGGCTGAGGCAATGCCACAAGCACTCCCAACACAGGCGGAGATCGTGATCGTCGGCGGCGGCATCGTCGGGTGCAGCATCGCCTACCACCTCGCGAGCATGGGCAAGACCGACGTGCTGCTGCTCGAGAAGTCAGGTCTCACCCATGGCGCGACTTGGCACGCCGCCGGTGTGATCGGTCAGCTTCGCCCGTCGCGCAACGTCACGCGCATGCTCCGTCTTACGGTGGCTCTCTACGAAAGATTGGAGGAAGAGACCGGCCAGGCGATCGACTGGAAGCAGGTCGGCAGCCTGCGCATCGCCTCGTCGAAGGACCGAATACTTGAATACAAGCGGACCGCCAGCACGGCCAAGAGTTTTGGACTCGACTTGCATCTCCTGGGGCCGAGGGAGACACAGGAACTCTTCCCCATCATGACGCTCGATGGCGTGGAAGGGTCCGCCTACATCCCGTCGGACGGCTATGTCGATCCCGCGAGCGCCACCCAGGCGCTGGCGATCGGCGCGCGCCGGCGCGGGGTCAGAATCGTGGAAGGCGTGGAGGCGACGGGGTTCGACTTGACCGGCCGGCGGGTGCGCAAGGTCCACACCACCGCGGGCTCTGTGCACGCCGAGATTGTGGTCAACGCCGCCGGCATGTGGAGCCGCAAGCTCGGGCGCATGGTCGGTGTCGATGTGCCGACCGTCGCATTGGAACACCAGTATATCGTGACCGAGCCAATTCCCGACCTGCCACCCGGCATGCCGACGGTGCGCGACCCAGATCTGCTCAGCTACTGGAAGCCCGACGTGGGCGGCATGGTGGTCGGCGGTTATGAGCCCGATACCGTGCCCTTCGGCTCGGGCGGCATACCAGAAGGTTTCGCCCAGCAGCTGCTGCCCGAGAACTTCGACCGCTTCGCACAGATCGCGGAACGGGCGGCCACCCGCACGCCGATCATCAACGAGGTCGGTGTGCGCCAGTTGATCAACGGCGCCATCCCCTACTCCGCCGATGGTGAGTTCGTCATGGGCCGAGCACCAGAGCTGGACAACTATTTCGTCGCGAGCGGCTTCCTCTACGGCATCGCGGGCGGGCCCGGTGCGGGACGCATGATGGCGGAGTGGATCATCGACGGCCGGCCGAGCCTAGACCTCTGGTCGCTCGATATCAGGCGCTTCTCGGCCCACCACCACACGCGCCACTTCCTGGACAGGCGCGCGGTCGAGCTCTACGGCAAACACTACATGACGAAGTGGCCGATCGAGGAGCCGGAGAGCGCTCGGGGCATCCGTCGCAGTCCGCTCTATTGGATGCTGAGGGAGAGGGGCGCCGTCTTTGGAAGCAAGGCGGGCTGGGAACGGGCAAACTGGTTCGCCACGAGGGGAGTGGCTGGTCGCGACGAGCCATCGTTCGGCCGCGCGAACTGGTTCGAATTTGTGGGCGAGGAGCATCGGGCGGCGCGAGAGCGCGTCGCGGTGGTCGACCAATCGTCGTTCGCCAAGCTGGAGGTCTGGGGGCCCGGTGCGCTGGATGGCCTGCAGCGGCTGGCCGTCGCGGATCTCGACCGGCCGGTCGGCCGCGCGGTCTACACCCAGCTCTGCAACGAGCGCGGCGGGATCGAAGCGGACCTCACGATCTGCCGGATCGCGGAGGATCGCTTCTACGTGGTCACCGGCACCGCATTCGGGCAGCACGACTTCGGCTGGATCAAGGCCCACCTTTCCAACGACGGGAAGGTCGCGTCCATGGATGTGACCTCAGCCTACGCGGTGCTGCACGTCTGCGGCCCGCGTTCCCGCGCCCTGCTGCAACAGATCGCCGACTGCGACGTCTCGTCCGAGGCGTTTCCCTTTGCCCGTTGCCGGGACATCGTCGTTGGCGCGGCGCATGTCCGCGCAATTCGGTTGTCTTATTCGGGAGAGCTCGGCTGGGAGCTGCATGTGCCGTCGGAATATGCGGCCCACGTCTACGAGCTGCTGTGCGACGCCGGGCGCGAGCACGGGCTTGCCGACATCGGCTACCGCGCGCTCGATACTCTCAGAATGGAAAAGGGCTATGTGGCCTGGGCCGCCGATATCTCGCCGGACTACTCGCCCTATCACGCGGGCCTCGGGCGCCTCGTCTCCCGCCGCAAGGGCGATTTCATCGGACGGGAAGCACTGGAGCGCATCGAGGCGGAAGGACCGGGGGAGACGCTCTGCCTCTTCACCCTGGAGCAGCCGGCGGACGTGTTCGGGGGCGAGGCGATTTTGCGCGACGGCACCGTCCTCGGCGTGACATCGAGTGCGAATTTTGGCCATACCGTTGGAAAGCCCATAGCCATGGGCTACGTTCGGACCACGGAGGCGCGTCACCGCGATTACGAGATCGAAGCGTTCTCTCGATCGATCCCCGCCGTCCGCCACGATGAGCCGCTCTACGATCCAGGGGGGACGCGCCATCTGGCCTGAACTCGCAGCAAGAGCAAGAAGATGACGGTGGAAGACCTCGTTCGTGCCAAGGTGGCAGAAGTCCCGGTGTTCGGACCCAATGCCGGGGTCGGCCAAATCGTCCGTATGGCCAGCATGACCAACCAGAGCTTCAAGGTCACTATCGACGGGCACGACTTTGTCCTGCGAATCGCAGGCCAGGGCACCGAGGAATACATCGATCGCGAAGCGGACGAGCACGCCGCGCAAGTGACGGCGCAAATCGGCGTCGGCGCGCCGCTCGTCTACTACAGCCGGGATCGCGGGTTACAAGTGACGGCGTTCATCGAGAACAGCGCCCCGATGAACGCCGAGGTCTTGAGCGATCCGCACGCACTCCGGCTCGCCGCCGAGGCTTTCCGCAGGCTGCACACGTGCGGAACGCCCTTTCTCGGACGCTTCAGCAACTTCAAGAAGATGGACGAGTATCTGGACGTCCTGCGACGTCACGACGCCCGTCTGCCCGAGGGATATTTCGAAGCAAAGCGGGATGCCGAGGCGGTGCGGCAGGCACTCGTCGAGGCCGACATTGCGCTCGCACCCTGTCACAACGACCCCGCACCGGAGAACCTCGTTTACACCGGCGATCGGGTTTACATCCTCGATTGGGAGTTCTGCGGGAACAACGATCCCATGTGGGACCTCGCGGACCTTTCAGTCGAGGCTGACTTCAGCGACCAACAGGACGCGATCCTGCTGGAGGCCTACTGCAACGGCCCGCCGTCCAAGGCGATGGAGGCGCGGCTGGTGATCTACAAGGCGATGGCCTTCCTGCTCTGGACGCTGTGGGGGGTACTGCAAGAGGTCAACGAGAACCAGGCGCCCGCGTATCACTTTGCGAGCTATTGGGATTACGCGATGGATCGCTTCACGCGTTCCACGGCGATCATGGGCCGGGAAGACTTCGGGTCGCTGCTTGAGGCAATACGCCGCGGCGATGCGGGTTCTACATGAGCAACAGTGCATCGAGCGGGGGCGTCCTAGCCGATTCCGCATCGACCAGAACCTTCCTTTGGGTCTGCATGGGACCGGTGCTCGTGTTCCTGCTTGTCGTGGCGATTGCGCCCATGACGCTCGCGATCGTGGATAGTCTGCGCGAGCTTTCGCTCTCCAGCCTGACCAAGCGCGGCCAGTTCATCGGGCTCGACAATTACCGCGATCTGATCGCCACCGACTCCAAGTTCTACGCTGCGATCGCGCACACGGCGATCTTCATGGCCGTCGTGGTGCCGGTGGAGTTCGTGCTCGGCCTGATGATCGCGCTGTGGCTCAATCGCGAGTTCGCCGGCCGCCGCCTCGTCCTGACGATCATTATGATCCCGACCATGATCGCGCCTGTAGTGGTGGGCATGATCTGGCGTTTTTTCCTGATGCCGAGCTTCGGCGTGCTCACCGTCTACCTCAACCGGATCGGGCTGTTCGAGGAGAAGAGCGTGTTCTCCGGCCCGGTGACCGCGTTCGGCGCATTGATGATCATCGACATCTGGGAATGGACCCCCTTCATCATGCTGATCATGCTGGCGGGGCTTTCGGCGGTCCCGAGAGCGCCGATCGAGGCCGCAACCCTCGACGGGGCGTCGCGCTGGCAGATCCTGCGACACATCGAACTCCCCATGCTGGTGCCGCTGATCATCATCGCGCTCATGCTGCGCGCGATCGACGCGAGCAAGATCTTCGACACGATCTATGTGCTGACAGGCGGCGGGCCGGGAAACGCCACGGAGGTCATCGCGACCTTCGCCTATCGAACTAATTTCCTGACGTGGAACCTGGGCTACGGCGCAGCGGTCTGTCTTGTCCTCGCGTTCGCGTCGCTCGTGGTTGCGGCGCTCTTCTACAAGATCGTGAGTGGCAAGGCGCCGACTCAGGAGGCCGCCTAAATGCTGCGCCGCAACTGGGTCACCTTCCTCATTCCCTTGGTCCTCTTGTTGGGTGTCGCGTTGATCCCCTACATCTGGATTCTTCTCGCGAGCTTCAAGAAGCGGGTGGACCTGATCACGCCCGATCCGAAGTGGATATTCGAGCCCACGGTCGTCAACTACGTGGAAATATTCGGCAAGGGCTTCGATCAGTTCCTCCTGAACTCGATCATCATCGGGTTTTCGAGCACCGCTCTGACGGTGATTGTCGGCACGATGGCGGCCTACGGTTTCTCCCGTTTCAAAATACCGGCCGGGAATCACCTGTTCTTTCTGATCCTTGCGACCCGGCTCGGGCCGCCGGTCGCTTACGCCTTGCCGATGTACCTGGTTTTCGACGCCTTCGGCCTCGTCAACACTCACTTCGCAGTCATACTCGCTCACGGGACCTTCAACCTCGTCCTCGTGGTCTGGATGATGCGGTCGTTCTTCAACGACGTCCCGCGCGAGATCGAGGAGGCCGCTTACCTGGACGGCTGCGGGCATTTTCGGGTGTTCTGGCGCTTTGCGATCCCGATGACCTACCCCGGGCTCGTGGCGGTCATGATCTTCGTGCTGATCTTTTCGTGGAATGAGCTGCTCTTCGCTCTCATCCTTTCGGGCGGAGAGACGCGAACGCTTCCCGTGATGATTCCTTCCCTGGTGCTGCACACCGGAACGCTTTGGGGTCAGGTCGCCGCAGCCTCGATCATTCAGAGCATTCCCGTGCTCATCTTCATCTTCTTCATCCAGAAGAAACTGGTGCAGGGCCTGACCTTCGGCGCGGTCAAGGGCTAAGGCCCGCGCGCCGCCGATCGGTGGATCGGAGCACTCAGGCGCGCAAACGCTCGCCTGATGCGGCGTCGAACGCGAGCACCTTCGCCGGATCGGTCACGAGCCTGATCGCATCGCCGTAGCGGATCGCATCGTTGCGGATTGTCTTGGCGGTGAGAGGCGGCCCGTGAGACGAGAGCTCGAGGATCGTCTCGGCGCCAAGATGCTCGACGGCCTCGACCCGGCAATCCATCTCCACCCCGTCGCTCTCCGTGCCGAGCGTGAGGAACTCCGGGCGGATCCCGAGCGTGACGGCGCGCGCCTGCGCCGCAGCATGCGCGGTTGGCATCTTGAGCGTGAGCTCGCCAGAGCGAAACACCAATGCTCCCTCGCCAGGCTCGATCATGCCATCGATCAGGTTCATCGTGGGGCTCCCGATGAAGCCCGCGACGAACCTGTTGTCCGGATTGTCGTAGACGCCGAGCGGCGTGCCGATCTGCTGGATGCGCCCCTCATTCATGACGACGATGCGATCGCCCATGGTCATCGCTTCGGTCTGATCGTGGGTGACGTAGATCATCGTCGCGGAGAGTCTGTGGTGCAGCTTGATCAACTCGCCGCGCATCGCCATGCGCAGCTTGGCATCCAGATTGGATAGAGGCTCGTCGAACAGGAATACCGCCGGGTCCCGCACGATCGCTCGGCCCAGCGCGACCCGCTGCTGCTGCCCGCCCGAGAGCGTCTTGGGCTTGCGCGGCAGCTCCTCCGTGATGCCGAGGATCGTCGCCACGTCCCGAATGCGATGGTCGATCTCGTCGCGGGGCACTTTTTTCAGCTTCAACGCGAAGCCCATGTTGTCGGCGACCGACATGTGCGGGTAGAGGGCGTAGGACTGGAACACCATCGCGACGTCGCGGTCCTTTGCGTGGACGCTGGCGACATCGCGATCGCCGATGAAGATGCTTCCCGAGGTGACCGCCTCCAACCCCGCGATCATCCGCAGGCATGTCGTCTTGCCCGAGCCCGAGGGGCCGACCAGGACGACGAACTCGCCGCTTTCGATGTCAAGATCGACAGCATCGACGGCGGCCACGGTGCCGAAGCGCTTGGTAAGGCCCTCAAGCCGCACCGCCGTCATCACAAGGCTCCGAGATAGATCAATTCGGCAGCCACGAAGATCGCCACGCCCCAGAACCGGACCTCGCCGGGCGTGAGCCAGCGTTTGCGCGTGTTCCAGATTCCCAAGAGGACCTGAAACGGAGCGCAGACCGCAAAAACGATGATGTGCTCCAGCACTGCGACGCCTACGAGGCGCTCTTGTCCGCGCGGAGGACGAACAAGAACGGCACGCTCGCGATCAAAGGGAAAGCGAACAGGCCGATCGGCACGACGATGAAGGGCGAGATATCGGCCTCGATCATCGCACCGCAGCCGACGACAACCAGGAAGGAATAAAGAACGGCCCATAGCGAGGCGCGAAGGTTGGGGCGATCGAGAGGCATGGTGCGAGCACCTCGCTCAGTGCGGCTCGGCTTGCCGGCGGGCGCTTGTTGGGCCGCATCGACCATAGCATCGGGCCTAGGTGCGGTATACCGCCGCGGCTGGGGATCGGCACGGAACACCTCGACGCGGCACGGCGCGTCGTTACACTGATCATCGCCAAATGATCGCCGAAAGGCCTTTTGCCGATGGGGTCGTTGGCGCACGATCGTGCGCCGGGGACGGTCATCGGCAACGGGAGACGGACCCGCGACACATGACTCAAGAGCCCACATCGGATGATGAGGTCTACTCGCTGATCGGCGGCGCGCGCGGCATGGAGGCGCGCAGCGGCGACGCGATCGAGCGAGCGCGTGCGCTGCCGATCTGGTCTGGCACGGTCGAGCCCGCGCTGCTGAGCGGGGGCTTGAGCAACATCAACCTGACGGTGGATGACGCCGGCGAGCGCTACGTGATCCGGGTCGGCGATGATGAGCCCGTCTTTGGCGTCTTTCGCCACCACGAGCTTCTGGCGTTCCGCGCGGCTCATGCGGCCGGCGTCGCGCCCGAGGTCGTTTATGGCGAGCCGGGCCTCATGGTGATCCGCTTCATCGAAGGTCGCTCACTCATGCCGGCCGACGTGCGAGAGCAAGCGCGTCTTACGGAGGTGGCCCGTCTCTTCCGCCGACTTCACGACGATGCCCACAAGCACTTGGATTCGACCGGCTTCATGTTCTGGCCGTTCCAGCATCAGCGTTCGCACATTCGGCTGTTGCACCAGCGCTCCGATCGGCTTTACGAGCGTTGGCGCGGCATGTTGCCCGCCCTCGCTGCGGCGAACGAGGAGCTGGAACGCGCGCTCGGCCCGGTCAACGTGGTCTTCGGGCACAACGATCTCAACCCGCAGAACATCATGGACGACGGTGAGCGGCTCTGGTTCGTCGATTGGGAATTTGCGGGCTTCGTGGTGGACCTGTTCGATCTTGGCGTCCTCGCCATGAATATCGAAATCGGACCCGACGAGGGCGACATCTTTCTCGAGAGCTACTTTGACGCGCCGGTCACCGACGCGCTTCGCTACCGCTTCGCAGCCGCCAAAGTCGCTGCGGCCCTGCGGGAGACGACATGGAGTTTCGTCTCCGAGATGATGGACAAGCCCATCGACTTCGACTTCCGCATCTACTCCACCATGAATGCGGACCGTTACGAGCGCATGTACGCCGAATTCCGCGAGACCTACGGCCCGCCGGGGCAGTAGTGCGGGGGGAGCGATGAGCGAAGAGAGACAACCCGACGAAACCTGCCGCGTCTCCGTCGATGGCGGCGAGGTTGCCGTCTACAGCTACGGGGCGGGCGAGCGGGTCCTGCTTTGCCTTCACGGCGGCCCCGGTCTCCCGTGCGATTATGTGCGGGACAGCCATTCGGTCATGGCGGACCACGGCTATCGGGTGGTGGTCTATGACCAGCTCGGTTGCGGCCAGTCCGACAAGCCGGACGACACCTCGCTCTTCAACATTCCCCGCTACGTGGACGAGGTCGAAGCGGTGCGAATCGCACTGGGGCTCGGCCGCGTGCATCTCCTCGGGCAATCGTGGGGAACCTGGCTGGGAACGGAATACTGCCTGAAGTACCTGGACAACGTCGCGTCGTACGTGATCGCGAACGGCTCCGGCAGCGTGCCGCACACCGTCTCCGAGATGAAGCGCCTGCGCGCCGCCCTTGGAGCGGAGACGGTCGCCATGATGCAACGCCACGAAGCGCAGGGAACGACCGACCATCCCGCCTACGAGGCGGCTGTCACCATCCTCTACCGCAGGCATCTCTGCCGGGTGGACGACTGGCCCGCGCCGCTGCAGCGCTCGCTCGATGGCATCAACATGGCGGTCTACGGCACGATGTGGGGGCCCAACGAGTTCTGCTGCGTCGGCACGCTCAGGGATTGGGACCGGCTTGCTGACATGGCATGCATTACCGTCCCCTGCCTGATCGTGAGCGGCCTCCACGACGAGCTGACTCCGGAAGGGGCGATGCTCATGCAGGAGGCGCTGCCGAATTCGGAAAGCGTCGTCTTCGCCAACAGCTCGCACACGCCCTTCTTCGAAGAACCCGCCGCCTATATCGCGGCGCTGCGCGGCTTCCTGGATCGACAGGAGGACTGAAAGACTTCACCGCTCGGTGTTAGTGCCCCACACGCTGGCGAGCACTTTCCTCATTGTCCCACCACTTCGCTTCCTGATCGTAGCTGGCTGCGATTCGCTCCTCGGCGCACTACGCCGCGTAGATGCCGAGGTCCGAACGCACCGCCCTCCCGGTGTTGCTGCCGAGCGCACTCGCGGTCTTCCGCACGAAATCTCCGATCCGCTCCCCCGGCACGGGACCGTCGTCCCCTGCCGGCGTCCCCGGAACGCCGGACGAGGGGTCCTCATGCATGAGTGGCCTCCGGGACGCGGCCAGACTCCCGTCCGGCTTCGCCGACGGCGGCTCCGGGGCCCGGTCACGCCCGCCTCGATCGGGGCCGCTTCGACGTCTCACGGCATCTACGCACTCACGCCACGGCGCTCCCGTCGGTTGCGGCGCGCCTCGGGATCCATTCGCAACAGCCGCCCCGGTCGAGCGGCCAACGCCAGTCCGACCGCCTGTCGGCGCGCGTCGCCGATACTGGGGAGGATCGGCAATATTCCGGTCGGGTCTCCGGCGCGAGCGTTTCCTCGAAGTGACCGCCGGCGTCGTCGCCGTCCGCGACCATGCGCTGCATGGCACCGGGCCAGAGCCCCGCGACCTCGCCGGCTGGCTCTGGATCGACTTCGACGGGCCGTTCAGAGGCGAGGACGGCCGCAACCGCCCATCCCTGGCCGCGGTCCTCGACGAACTCCGCGCGCTGACCGGCCGGCCGTTGCGCGCCGTTCTCCGGGCGGGCTCGGCCGGCCTGACACTGCCGGCGGCCGGCCGGTGGCTCGCCTGGCTGCCGCTCGACCTGCTACCTGGAACCCCGCTCCGCGCGCGCCCACTCTCGTTCGGCCAGTGCAGCTACTGCACCGGCTTCGTCGCCCGGCTCCACCGGCTTCGGTGGGAGCACCTGGTAATCGGGTGCTCTCGCACTCCACTGAGGTATCGGCCTCGACAACCCCAACCCTCCCCAGTTCATGCCACCGCCGCCGAAGGCACAAGCCCCCGTTACTTCCGCGACGAAGCCGCCGCGGCGCGGGGGTGGTTACTGGTAATCGGGTGCTCTCGCACTCCACTGAGGTATCGGCCTCGACAACCCCAACCCTCCCCAGTTCATGCCACCGCCGCCGAAGGCACAAGCCCCCGTTACTTCCGCGACGAAGCCGCCGCGGCGCGGGGGTGGTTACTGGTAATGTTGGCAGTGCTCTGGCTTACGCCGTCAGTCGACTGGATCACCGCAGTCGCCTTCTGACTGATCGTCTTTGGGATGTTGCACGCCGAGCGCCCGCCGGATGCACCACGTGATCGCATGGTGCTCACACGCGTTGGACCGGCGCGAGGCGTTCAGGCAGGCCGCGAAGTCGATCCGTGCGAGATGGATAGTTTCCGCGACCGCGTGCGGTGAGACGGGTGGCCACGGGTGATCGGGACTATGTGCCGGAACCTGAGTGCCGAAAGCTCGACAGCAGCTTCGCGTCTCCGTGTGCTCTGGAAAGCTCCGAGAAGAAGCCCTCATAGCCCATCACGAGTTCTTCCGGTGTTCTGAGACGGTAATCACCTGACAGTTTGGCCTTTGCAGGCGCGCGACCGTCAAGAGTCTTGCGCGCCGGTCTCCGGGCAAGGGGGAATGGCTCATGGAGGGACTGGAGCACTACCTCAAGCTCGATGAACGGCTGATCAGCCACCGGATCTTCTTCGACCCGGAGATCTACCAGTTGGAGCTTGAGCGCATCTTCGCGCGTTGCTGGCTGTTCCTCGGCCACGAGTCCCACATTCCCAAGCCCTGCGCCAGACCACGCAGTTGGTCCGGAACATCCCGGTCAACGTCTTTGGGGGCGTGGTGCCGCCGCACTCGCGCCAGCTCCACGCCGCCCGTCATTAAACCGTTACTTGGTTTGTTCCCTCTGAAGCTGTTCCAGCAATGAGCACCGCAGCCGCGCTACGCCTTAATCCACGGCGGCAGTTTGAAGGATGAAGTCTCATAGGGTGAAGGTGCGATCAGGTCCGGATCCCTGTTCCAATCCTGGATCTGCAGATACTGATGCGGCATGCCGAGCGATGGATCGCGGGTCGCGTCGGGATAAGGCCGGGCGGCCTGCTCAGGCAACATCCAGGCGGTGGTCCCCAAAGTGCCACGATAAATGAGATTGCGTAACCTGTCCGCGACCTTCTGGTTTTGCTCGAAGTTGCCCGGTTCTCCGGTTCCGCCGGCGAGCGCTGCTGCGATCGCCCACATATGGCAACCATCGTAGGGCAAAGCACCCACGAGATGGCTGGCTGCGTCTCCGAAACGAGCCTTGTAGCGCTTCCCAAACTCGTTTCCGATCTCGTCCTGCAATGCTGCCACGACAGTGGAGTAGAGAACGCCTTCGGTATGTTGTCGGCCGATTTCACGGAACGCTGCTAAGGAAGGCCCATACTGCATGTAAACCAGGCTGTTCGTCGGCGAGGGTGTAAACTGGATGCAGAACTGTGCGAGATCCTGCGGCACCCAGTGCGTAATCGCAATAACGGCGGGTGGATTGTCTCTCAGCTTTTGAAGCGTGGGGCCCCATTCGCTGATCGGGATGACGACCGTTTCATAGAGGCTTTCAGTCCAACCGTACTTGTCCAGGTTATCGCGAATCGCATGAGCGATCGTCACGCTGTAATTCTGAGACCCGGTGACAATCGCAATCTTCTTGTTCGGATACTCGTATTGCCTGGATTCTTCGAGGTCATTCAGGAATTGCAGCAGCCCTGGCCCGTACCAATATTCGGCCGGATCGCCCATAAAGACCCCGAAATACGTTTCGGGATCGTTACCGACGGTCTCGTGGTGGACAATGTCGGTATTGTGGTGGATGTAAATGATGCCGGCATCCGCGATCGTGTCGTATTCTGCAGTGACAGCTCCCGTGTTGTAGCCGTTGATGATCGCATGCACGTTGTGTCGGTCTATGAGGCGTTGGAAGGCCGGGATTATGTTGGGCGCTCCCATCTCCTTCGTGTCCTCGAACACCGGCTGGACGGGTCGACCGAGTATTCCGCCCATGGCGTTGATCTCGTCGCACGCCATTTCGTTCGCGCGCTTATATTCGATGCCGTCGGCCGCTGCCCATCCTGTGATTGGAACGCCCGAACCTAACGGAATCGGCTCTCCTTGAGCCTTAGCGCCGTTGTTGATTGTCGCCAGCGTCCCGGACGACGCTGCGAGTACGCCCAGGCTAGCCAAACCGGCTCCCTTGAGGAACCGACGTCGTCCTTCGTCCACGAGCATTCTCCGCGCGATATGCGTCGCATCGCTCGGCATTCTCCTATTCAACATGTCCAGTTCTCCCTATCAATGCGAGCCCCATCCAATCGATGGCGCTGTGCGCCTCTGGCCCGCTAGCAGAACTAGGGCTCTGTTTCTAGTAAATCGCGGGCAATTTATTTTCCCTATCTTTTACTGACAAATGGGCAAAACTTAGAAAGTAAAGTATACATTCTCAATCAAGGTAGAGGGCCGTCCATCAAAAACTTTTTGATGACGTTTTCCATAATGCGTGAGACGTTGTTGTCGTAATTGTTGTGCGACAGGCTTCCGCACCACGTGATGGAGCCGGGAGCGAATACCGCTCCATCGTTAGGTGTCTTGTAGTAGACCATATCGGCGCGGACCATCGGATTCTCGTCTCCGCCACCATAGGAACCGCGGCAATTTAGAAGGATCTCCTCGTTGACTTGCCGCATGAGATCGGTATGGCCTTCAGAAGTTGCGAGAACGCGAACATGGGCGGGCGTGCCCAAATCGAAGTCCACGCGGTCGATTTCGAGCCCGGCTGCACCGTCGCCGATCAAACCGAAGTCTCCGATGACCTCATCCTCTCCAACGCCTTCGAAAATCCAGGCACAGTCGGGGCGCATGCTGGCGGGCCCACGGCGATAATAGGACGAAACGTCGAAGCCATAAGCTGAGAAGGTAAGACCGCAGAGCTTATCTGACCGCCTGCCGCGGGCACGCCACATGCCGCCGAACTTTCCGTCGAACGCGTGGTCCTTCTCCCCCGGCGGCATGCAGTAGGCTCGCGAGCCCGCCTCTCCCTTACGGACCTCGGTGATCGCAGGGTTGTCGGGATGGAATTCCGAGCACCAATAGAATCCGTTGCCGCCGAGATAGAGCCACCGCCCACCGTGAAGCTGATAAGCCTGATAGGCATCCAGCATCCGCTCGGAAGAATATTCGGGGTGGGTTCCGGTCAGCACGACCCGGTAGCGGTTCAGAAGGTCTACGCCCTCGATGTGCAGGTCTTCGTCGGTATGCACATCAAACGGAATGCCCTTCTCCTCGAGCCAGTCGGTGAGGTGCAGATCGGCATTTGCCTGCCAGAGCGAAGGCGACAGCCAATGGCGGTATTTTGGACGCATATTGAGAATCGGCCGCAAGCGGGTCGAGAAATTGACGCCGGAACCGTCCGAGTGCGAATCGTATTGAGAGCCCCCGTATTCCCGATGCTCGTGCAGGAACAAATCGTTGATCTGCATGATCGGCACGCGTGCCGCCAGTACTTCCGCCAGCACGGCGTTGGGTCCAAGGTGATCGTTTGCATAGGCCAAATAGCTGGAGGTTGGAATGATGACCGCTAGCGGAGCCGTTGATGTGCCTTTGGGAGGGCGAACGAAGAACGGGATGTAGTCCTCCGTTTCCTCCGACTCCACGCCATCAATTCGTAACCGTGCTGCATAGACACCGCTCTTGAGAGACCGCGGTATCGTGTATGAGAAATCGACGGACCAGCGGGCATCGTCCAGATCGTCGTCGTGAAAGTGGATTGCACCATACTGCTCTGGCGCATGGCGGTAGGACATCTCAGCACCGCTCCAATTGTGGCCTGTCATACCGCGCGCCGGCATGTTGATCGTCGTGCCATGGAGGCCATTCGAGGAGGAATCGACGACGTGGGTCGAGGCTGCGTTTGGAACGATGTTAGAGTGGAAATCCCAGGCTCCAACCAATGCCGAGCGAAGCATCGTCGGGGCCGTATTCCAGTCCTGCGCCAGTACGGAAACCTCCTCCATGCTTATCGCCCGGTTCGTGAGACGCGGCCGGTCGATCTTTCCGTTGTAGTTCCGGCCATGGATCGGAAGCATTAGCGGGTTCTCAAGGTGCTTGTAATGCCCGCCTGACACGAAGCGATCGGAGGCCGGCTGCTCGGTGTCGGCGGCCATCAAGAAGGGACTGTCGCTGGCTGCGGGCGCGTTGACATTCACGTCCGTCTCGACTTCGGCCGTAATCTCTTCGGCAGGGTGAACGAGTGCGACGTTGAACCCGCCGTTGGTGTTGGTGACGACGGGTCGCTGACACAGGCGAACCCTGCGGCTTTCGGAGTCGAACGAAGCGGCCACTAGGTACCAAACATTTCGCTGTAATGGCGCACCGCTTGAGACACGGGCAACATTGCCGGAGTCATTGCCGATCCAGAGGGCAACACATCCCGTTTCATCAATGAAGAGACCGAAGCCCGCGCTTCGTGGCGCTTGCCACTTGGTCAGCAGTGCTTGAATCCCTTTGTCTGGCGTGGTCGGAAATATGAATGCCTGGACCGTGAAGCTGCTGACCCGCAGACGCGGCTCATCCGGCACCAAGACATAGGACCCCGCATAGATCGGCTGTCTGCGACCGGGGTACTCGCCGCTCACGGAGGACGGAATATGCTCTTCTCTATACCCAGGCCCCGCGGGGTTGGTATCGCCATGAATAAGGCGAACGATCTCCGCCTGATATCCCTCCGAATGCTCGCTACTGACGTGGAAGCGCACATCTTCGTCTGGGTGTACGGAGAAACGATCCGCATAACCTGCGATCCGCAACATGCTGTTTCTCCCTTCTCCCGATTGGCGCTGTTTTCTGTCCTTTATGCCTATGCTTTTTCGTCAACGCGCCAACGAGTTCAGGGCAAAGGCTCGTCCCGCAAGAATCCGTTGATGACGTTTCGCATAATGCGGGACACGTTATTCTCGTAGTTATTGTGCGATAGACTTCCGCACCAACTAATGGAGCCCGGCGCAAAAACGGCGCCACCGTTGGGGGTCTTGTAGTAGATCATATCGGCGCGCACCATTGGGTTTTCGTCGCCGCCGCCATAGACTCCCCTTACGGCAATATACATTTCCTCATTGACCTGGCGCATCAAGTCCGTGTGTCCCTCAGAGCGGGCGATCACGAACGCATTGTGCGGCGTGCCGAGCTCCAAATCCGCCCGGTCGATCTCGAGACCCGCCGCCCCTTCGCCAACCAAGCCAAAATCGCCAATAACTTCGTCCTCGCCGATGCCCTCGAAAATCCATGCACACTCGGGCTGCTGACTGTCTGGCCCACGTCGGTAATAGGACGACACGTCGAAGCCGTAGGCCGTGAACGTGAGCCCGCATAGCTTCGACGGCATGCGTCCTCGTCCGCGCCACATGCCACCAAACTTGCCGTCAAACGCGTTGTCTTTTTCTCCGGGCGGCGAACTGTAGGCGCGCGTTCCTTGCTCGCCCTTCCGTACCTCGGTGATCGCCGAGTTGTCGGGATGGAATTCGGAACACCAATAAAATCCGTCACCCCCGAGATAAAGCCAGCGTCCGCCACTCTGTTGATAGGCATCGTAGGCGTCGATCATGCGTTCTGAGGAATACTCCGGGTGCGAGCCGGTCAGAACCACCTTGTAGCGATTGAGCAGCGACACGCCTTCGTTGTGCAGATCCTCATCGGTATGTACGTCGAAGGAGAACCCGCAATGTTCAAGCCAATCGGTCAGGTGAAGGTCGGCATTCATCTGCCAAAGCGACGGTGAGAGCCAGTGGCGATATTTGGGTCGCATGTTCAAGATCGGACGTAGACGCGACGAATAGTAGAATCCAGTTCCATCGCTATGAGTGTCGTATTGCGATGCACCGTACTCTCGGTGCTCGTTCAGAAAGACGTCCTCGTGCTGCATGATCGGCACGCGTGCCGCCAGAACTTCTGCGAGAACCGCGTTAGGCCCCATGTGGTCGTTGGCATAGGCCAGGTAGCTCGACGTCGGGATGATCAGGGCGATCGAGGAGGTCGTCTTTCCCGCCGGTGGCCGGACGAAGAAGGGAATATAGTCCTCCGCTTCCGGCGCATCGTCGCCGCGGATATTCAGTCGCGCCGCATAGACGCCACTTCTCATATCGTCCGGGACAACCAGCGAAAAATCCGTCTCCCAGCGCGCGTCGTCCAGCTCATCGTCGTGAAAATGGATGGAGCCATACTGTTCGGGCGCATGACGGTAAGACATTTCGTCTCCCGTCCAGTTGTATCCGGTCATACCGCGCGCGGGAAGATTGATGGCCGTTCCGTGGAGGTCGTTGGGAGAGCCGTCGATGATATGCGTGGAGGCAGCGTTGGGAACGATATTGGCGTGGAAATCCCAAGCGCCAACCACGTCCGGCTTGATCCGGCTCGGACATGAGCGGAAGCTTGGCGCTAGAGCCTCGATGTCGTGACGCGCGAGCGCAGCGCTCGACAGCCTCGGCCGGTCGATCTTGCCGTTGTAGTTCCCACCTTGAATTGGCAGGCCCAGGGGGTTTTCGAGTTGCTTGTAAATTCCGCCAAACACCGACCGTCCCGAGGCAACCTGCTCGGTGAATGCCGCCATCAAGAGCGGACAGTCGTTTGAGCCCGGCCCCTGCAGTGAGGTCGATGTTTCGACGAATGCCGTCGTTTCATCGACGGGGTGCAACAGCGACATGCCGTGGCCGCCATTGGCGCGCGTGACGATCGGCTCCTGATAAAGTTGCACCCGGCCGGCCGAGGGATCGAAAGAGGCGGCAATCGCGTACCAGACGTTGCGGAGAAGCGGCTTGCCGCTGGAAACTCGCTCGACACGACCGCTGCCATCTCCGACCCAAAGGGCCAACGTGGCATCGTCATCGATGAAGAGGCCGTAGCCGCATTCCTTGGGTGCGTCCCACTTCGTGATCAGTCCCTGCAGGCCTTTGGTCGGCGTCGTGGGAAAGATAAACGCCTGAAGCGTGAAGGCCCGAACGTGCAGAAGCGGGTGATCGGGGACGATTGCGTAAGAGCCGGCGTAGATCCGCTGATGCTTGCCTTGATAGTCGCCGCTAATCGATGAAGGAACGGCCGCCTCCTTGTAACCCGGCCCGTCAGGGTTTGTGTCTCCGTGGATGAGACGGACGAGCTCCGCTCGGTAAGGTTCCGAGCGCTCACTGCTCACGCAAAAGCGAATCTCCTCGCCTGGATGTACGGAAAAGCGATCCGCGTAACCTGCAATGCGCAACATCTCCCAGCTCCTTGTGCGTCCGAAAGTCCGGTCAGCCGAGATCACAAATGGCGAACAGGATGGGACAGCGCCTACCGGTTCCTTCTATACGCCTCGAGGAGATCGTCGATTCGCTTCAAGAAAATCGCGTGCTCACAATCATCTTCGGAGGCGAACGCCTCCGGCAAAATCTTTATGGGCTCTCCCCGTATTCCCGAAAAGATACCGATGCGCCATTCCTCATGCGGCTTTGTGCATACACGGCAGTATTTCCCCGCTTGAGGCGCACGGCGGAATTTATCGAGAACGCGCACCAAGTCGGTACTGTGTCCGGTACCGGGCTTGCCGCCCTTCCCGGCGACGCCGATCGGGTTCTTCCGATGCTCGTCGACCAGGCGTTCGCGTGAACGCTCGTCGGTCAGCAGCGGAAGAACATAGGTTCTTGTGATGAAGTCCTCGGTCGCATTCAGTGCCCAGCCCTGCTGGAGTGCTGATTCGTTTGCCACGAGGCTCCCTCCCTCCATGGAACTCCCGGCTTATTCAGAGCCCAGCGTCATAAGAGTGCCTGCACGGCCGAGGCATTTCACCCGCGTTCCACCGCTCAAGCGGGGCGGCGATGTACAGGCTCTTGCCGGCGGTCCTTCTTCAAAACTCTCAAGGCTCGGCCGGGACTGCCGAGACCCGTGGTTACGCATGGGCCAGCAACTGCCTATGTTAGCATGGTCTTCGAGGTTCCTGTCTGTCAACAGCGTGTCCGATCTGGGTTATGTACGCGACTATGTGCCAGTCGAAAAAGGGGTATTCCCTGTGGTTATTCGCTGTCGCCTTGCCCGTGGTCGGCGCTTCAGTCCGAGAAACGTTGACTCCTGGTTTGCATCTCTCGTCCTCTGGGTTATGGGCAGGTGGTTGCGAGCGGCAAGTACCGCCAACCGGTCCAAGATGCGGACGATGGGTCGGTTCTCGATGTTTCGACGGGCTGCTGGACACAGCATTCGGCGAACCAGGGACTCGGACAGCGCGATCTTGGGCAGGTCGTAGTTGGTCTCGCGACGATAGAGCCCTTCGAGGGCGGCACCGGGATGGGGTTGTCCCCTGTCCTCGCGCTCACAGGCTAACGAGGGTTTCCTGAACCGCTTGCGCGAACGCTTCGTACCCGATCACATTGGTGAGGCGGTTCCAGGCCCACGCGGCGGGTTACCGTCTCCCTCACCGTGTCGGCCGCTGGATCGAAAACCTTCATCGTGCTGAGAGTGCCATGCTCTACGTGGATTGGGCCAGAGGTCGCAAACGCGAGCGGCGCTGGGTCCTCAGCCCTCTCGTGATCGTAAGCTACGGCACGTCAGCGCGCGCCGCCGCTCCGAGCCAAGCCTTCACGGACTTGCTCGGAACGCGCTCTCGTTTTCCTCGATCTCGCCCGGTCCTGCATCGGTCCCTGCACATGATCTACAAGTCCATCATGTCGGCGATGGCTTGTCCCACCCTTTCCGCGGCGGCTTCGACATCGCGGTCGGCGAGGTGGGCGTAGCGCAGGGTCATTCGGACATTGGTGTGTCCAATGAGCCTGGAGACCACCGGGACCGGCACGCCGTTCGTCACCGCGTGACTGGCCACGGTATGGCGCAGGTCGTGGAGACGACAGTCCTCGATGCCGGCCTCCCGCCGGACCCGGTACCAGAGCCCGAGGTCGAGGCTGCGCGGCCGCGGCGGATCGCGCGGAGAAGGGAGAACGAACGGGCTTTCTCCACGCGGCTGGCGTTCGAGGATGCGCCTAGCCAGGGTGTTGAGCACGACTTTCCTCGCGCCGGTCTTGGTGTCGGCCAGCATGAGCGCGTCTTCCTGAACCTCGGATCAGCGAAGTTGCACGATCTCGGTTTTGCGGCATCCGGTGAGCAGCAGAAGACGGACGATGTCCGCCTGCTCTTGGCCGTTCTTGCCGATCTGTCCGTCGAGGATGCGGTGCAGGCGGGCGGCCTCCTCGCGGGACAGGAAGCGGGTCAGCGGGGTACGCCGGTTCCCTTGCAGGCGCTACTCGATTCTGGGTTTTCCGGTTTTCGGATTGGCTGTGGCGTCGGCCGAATCTGGACGCAGGCCGTGACCGTGGTGAGAAGTGCGGGCTCATAGAGCGGGGACCTCCCGGCCATCCTTGTCGCACCCCATATCTGTATCGGTCACACCGCACCGGCCGCCACTGCCGCCGCTAGATACATGATTTGTTCTATTTATATAACCTATTTGTTCGATAAGAGATATGATGGCTGGGAGTGGTTCTGGTTCAGCAAGTTCCGGCGCCTCAGTTGCAGCCGGTCGGAGGTTAGTGATGAGTAAGTGGTACGTGGTTCACACGCGGCCCCATCAGGAGCAGCGTGCCGAGGTAAACCTGGCGCGCCAGGGGTATCGGGTGTGGCTGCCGGTGATGTAACGCTCCCGGCGCCGCGCAAAGCGCTTCGAGAGCGGGCACGCGCCGCTCTTCCCGGGCTACCTGTTCGTGGAACTCGATATCGGGCGCGAGCCCTGGCGCGCCATCAACGGCACCTTCGGGGTGAAGCGGCTTCTCGCCGACGGCCCGCGGCCTCAGCCGCTGCCCGGCGAATTCGTTGCTGCATTGCGGGAGGCGACCGGGGCTGACGGCGTGAGCACACCCGCGCCGCCCGATTTGCAGCCGGGAGATGCCGTCACCATCGCGATCGGCCCCTTCGTGGAGTGCGCGGCGGTCGTCATCCGGCTTGCACCGCGCGAGAGGGTCGAGGTGCTGCTGGATGTGCTGGGCGGGCGGGTTCCGGCCCGGCTTCCCAAGAAGGCGGTGATCGCCGCCGCATAAACGCCCAGACACCTTTCGAACAGAAGATTAGAAAGGCGGGTCGTCGCCCGACGCGTGGCCCCTGTCGAGATTGTCGAACTTGGTCAGCAGCGCGTTGAAATAGAGCTCGATCTTGCCGATCGGCCCGTGGCGCTGCTTGGCGATGATGACCTCCGCCTTGTTGTGGACCTTGTCCATCTTTTCCTGCCACTCGGCGTGGTCGGCGGTGCCCTCTTCCGGCTCCTTGCGTCCGAGGTAGTACTGCTCGCGGTAAAGGAACATGACCACGTCCGCGTCCTGCTCGATCGAGCCCGACTCGCGCAGGTCCGCAAGCTGCGGCCGCTTGTCGTCGCGCTGCTCCACCGCACGGCTGAGCTGCGCCAGCGCCAACACCGGCAAATCCAGGTCCTTGGCCAGCGCCTTGAGGCCTTGCGTGATCTCGGAGACCTCCTGCACGCGGTTGTTGAGCCGCATGCTCGTCGTCGGCCGCATGAGCTGCAGATAGTCGACGACGATCAGCGAGATGCCGTGGCGGCGCTTGAGCCGGCGTGCGCGGGCGCGCAGGCCCGCGATGGTGAGCGCGGGTGTGTCGTCGATGAACAGCGGCAGCGCTTCCATCGCCTGGCTGGCTTGGACGATCTTGACGAAATCCGCGTCCCGCACTTCGCCGCGCCGGAGCTTGTCCGACGTAATCTGGGTCTGTTCGGCGAGGATCCGCGTTGCGAGCTGCTCGGCGGACATTTCGAGCGAGAAGAACGCGACCCTTGCACCGTCGGCAGCCGGCCCTCCCTCGGTGCCGGCGCTGTAGGTAGATGCGGCACTGAAGGATATGTTGGTGGCGAGCGCCGTCTTCCCCATGCCGGGGCGGCTCGCCAGGATGATCAGGTCGGAGGCGTGCAGTCCGCCGAGCAGGCGGTCGAGATCGACAAAGCCGGTCGGCGCGCCGGTGAGCCGACTGTCGCGCTGATAGGCCTGCTTGATCATCTCGACGGCGCTGGTCAGCGGCGCGGCGAACTGCTGGCCGCCGGGATCGACGCGGCCTTCTTCGGCAAGCTGGTAGAGGCTGTGCTCGGCCGCTTCGATCTGCTCCGCCGCGGGCTGGTCGAGCGGCCCGTCGTAGGCGTCGTTCACAACCTCTTCGCCGATGGTGACGAGAGAGCGGCGCAGCGCCAGGTCGTGGATCGCCCGGCCGTAATGTTCGGCGTTGATCACCGTCACGGCGGAGCCGGCGAGCCGGGCCAGATACTGACCGCCGCCGGCCTCCTCCAGCGCCTCGTCACGCTCGAAATAATGTTTGAGAGTCACGGGGTTGGCGATCTGCCCGCGCTCGACCATGCGGAGCACGGCGTCGTAGATGCGGCCGTGGACCGGCAGGAAGAAATGCTCCGGCAACAGGAACGCGCTGACCAGGCTGGCGGCTTCGTTGTTGACCAGCAGCGCGCCGAGCAGCGCCTGCTCGGCTTCGAGGTTGCTCGGTGGGGAGCGGTAGCCCGGCGTCTCGTTTGTCGCTTCTTGTAGAGGGACTCGAGTGGCCATGAACGCACTATGACATGTGCGTGACGAGCGGCTCTACACGGCTCCGCACGTGAAAATCGAGGATATCGTGGAAATTTCTCTACACGCTTTCCTTGCTGACATAGACTCGTTTGCGGGGGAAACCGCCGAACCCGCTACCATTCGAGAACTTTAGTTGTGAGCAACTCTGTGGAAAACGGATCGAGACGGGCCTGGGGAGCATTGCCTGATCAGGTCGCGTGGGCGCGCTCCCAATCCACCATGTAATCGCGGGTCAGCGGCGCCGCATCCTGGCGCCGGGCGAGCTGGATCTGGGCCACCATGTGGTCCTGATGGCGGAAGGCGGCCTCTGAGCCGGCCAGATAGAACTCCCACATCCGGCAGAAGCGCTCGTCGTAGACCGCCTTCACCCGCTCCCGGTTCGCCCGGAAGTTGCGCGACCAGTGCTTGAGCGTATCGGCGTAGTGCAGGCGCAACATCTCCACGTCCAGGGACTTCAGACCGGTCTGCTCCAGCGCGGCGAAGACCTCGGAGAGAGACGGGCAATAGCCGCCCGGGAAGATGTACTTGCGCAGCCACGGGTTGGTGACGCTCGGCCCATCCCAACGGGCGATGGTGTGAAGCAGGGCGACGCCATCCTCCTTGAGCAGCCGCTCGACCTTGCGGAAGAACTCGAGGTAGTGCTTGACGCCCACGTGCTCGAACATGCCGACCGAGACGATCCGATCGTAAGTGCCGGTGTCCTCGCGGTAGTCGCGCAGGTGAAAGGCAACGTGATCCTGGATGCCGAGCTTCTGGGCGCGCTCCGTGGCGTAGGCCCGCTGCTCCTTCGACAGGGTCAGCCCCGTCACGTTGGCGCCGGTCTTCTCGTGCAGGTAGATGCCGAGCCCGCCCCAGCCCGAGCCGATGTCGAGCACGCTGAGGCCGGGCCGGTCGAGCAGCAGCTTCGACGCGAGGTGGCGCTTCTTGGCGTGCTGGGCCTGCTCTAGCGAGTGATTGGGTGTGTCGAAGTAGGCGCAGGAATACTGCCGGTCCGGGTCGAGAAAGAGGTCGTAGAGGTCGTCCGAGAGGTCGTAGTGGTGGGCCACGTTCTGCCGGGCGCGGCCGATCGGGTTGTGCTGTTGCAGCGGGCGGACCCATTGCGCGAGCCAATTGCGCGCCTTGATCACCGCGTTCTCGTCGAGCAGGTGGAGGTTCGCGCCGACCAGGTGCAGGAAATCGCGGATAGTCGCGTCGTCCTCCATCGTCAGCGTGCCGTCCATGTAGGCTTCGCCGACGACGAGGCGAGGATTCAACAACAGCTTCCAGTGGAGCGAGCGGTCGTGCAGCCGGATGGTGACGGTGTCCCCCGGCTCGCCTGCAAAGGTGTGGAGTTTGCCCCGCGCATCGATGACGCGGAGCGTGCCCCGCTTCATCAACGTCCTGAGCAGGGGCGCAACTAGCATGGCACGGGGCCTCGATTATTCGGCCGTGGCGCCGGCCGTGTCTTCCTCCGAGGGACTGTCCGCGTCGCCGCTGGCTTCGGCTGATTCTGTCGTCTCGCCAGCATCCGCCGTATCGGCCGCGTCGTCCGCGGCCGCGTCCGGGGCCTCACCCTCTGCGGCTTCGTCCGCCTCGTCCTCCGCCTCATCGAGGATGGTGCCGCCGCGGGCCTGAATCTCAGCCTCCTCAGGCGAGCGGGCGACGTTGACCTTGACCGTCACCGTCACCTCCGGGTGGAGCGCGATCCGCACGTCGTGGACGCCGAGCGACTTGATCGGGCGGTCCAGCCGCACCTGCTGGCGCCTCACCTCGGCGCCGCGCTCGGCCATCGCCTCGGCGATATCCCGCGCGCTGACGGAGCCGTAGAGCTGCAACGTGTCGCTCGCCTGGCGGATGAGGATGATGCTCTCACCCTCGAGCCGGACCGCGGCCGAGCTGGCGGCATCGCGGCGGTCGCTGTTGAGCTGCTCCAGTGCCTCGCGCTCCCGCTCGAAGCGCTGCATGTTCTCGGGCGTGGCGCGAAGGGCCTTCTTGCGGGGCAGCAGAAAGTTGCGAGCGTAGCCGTCCTTCACCCCGACGATATCGCCCATCCCGCCGAGCTTCTCGATCCTCTCGAGCAAGATGACTTCCATGCCCCTGTTCCCCGCTTGGCGAATCGCCCAGGCCGGCGTACCCGCGCCGGGCGACGACCTGTCTATTTGATGACGTAGGGCAGCAGCGCCAGATGGCGCGCGCGCTTGATGGCGCGGGCGAGCTCCCGCTGCTTCTTGGCCGAGACTGCCGTGATGCGGCTCGGCACGATCTTGCCCCGCTCGGAGAGGAAGCGCTGAAGCAGCTTCACGTCCCGATAGTCGATCTTCGGCGCGTTGGGTCCGCTGAAGGGGCACGACTTCTTGCGGCGGAAGAACGGGCGTCTCGGGAACGAGACCATCGGCACGCCTCCGCCGCCGCGCCCGCCGCCCGGCCCACCGCCGTGGCGCGGCCCGCCGAAGGGATGCATCCTGCGGCCGTCGCCGCCACCCGGCCCCGGCCGGGTTGCACCGGCTGGCTGCGGGGCGCCCTCGGTCCGTTCGCCTTCAGCCATCGCTCTTCTCCTCGGCACCGCTCTCCGCCGTGCTCTCGCCGCTTCTCGGCGCCTCGCTCACAGGGGTCTCGCTCGCGGGGGTTTCGCTCGCGGCCTCCTTGGCGCTTGCATCGGCAGCCGGCGCGGCGTCCTCGCGCTGGGGACGCTCGCGGCGCTCTCCGTCGCCCTCCCGGCGCCGGCCCTCGCCGTCGTCGTCCCGGCGGCGCCCCTCCCATCGGCCTCCGCGGCCTCCGCGGCCATCGCGTCCGCGTCCGCGCGACTGGGTGAGCGGTGCCGGGTTGGGGTCGTGCTCGTCGACCCGCACCGTCAGGTAGCGGATGATGTCCTCGTTGATGCGCATCGTGTGCTCCATCGCGGAGATCGCCTCCGGCGGCGCATCGATGTTCATGAAGTAGTAGTGGCCCTTGCGGTTCTTCTTGATGCGGTACGCAAGGCTGCGCAGTCCCCAATACTCGGTCTTGGCAATCTCGCCGCCCGCCTCGGTCAGAATCTCGCGAAACTGCTCGGCAAGGCCGTCCACTTGCTGGGACGAGATGTCTGGACGCGCGATAAACGTGCTCTCGTAGAGCGGCATGCGGCGCTGTTCTCCTGAGTGTCGGTCGCGGCGCGTAACAGGCCGCCCGCCCCGCTCCTAGGCGAGGCAGCAGACCCAAGCGGCGGACTATACATCATCGTTCTTGCATCGCAAGCGGCGCTGCGGCCCGCTCGCTTGACAGGTTTCGGACTGCGTGGTCAGTAGCGGCGCGCGCGTTGGGATCACGAAAACGCATGAGTCTCCCGCATGGCGACGGCCATCATCTTTCCTGGACAGGGTTCGCAGTCGGTTGGCATGGGCCGCGATCTTCACGATGCCCTTCCGGCCGCCCGCGCCGTGTTTCAGGAGGTGGATGAGGCGCTCGGCGAGCCTCTCTCGCGGCTCATGTTCGGGGGCGAGGAGAGCGAGCTCACGCTCACCCGTAACGCGCAGCCCGCGCTCATGGCGGTCTCGGTTGCGATCATTCGCGCGCTCGAGGCCGAGGGCGATTGGCGATTATCCGATCGTGCAGCCTTCGTCGCCGGCCATTCGCTGGGCGAGTACACGGCGCTCACCGCCGCGGGCTGCCTGGCGCTGGGCGATGCGGCGCGCCTGCTGCGCCTGCGGGGCGAAGCCATGCAAGAGGCGGTGCCGGTGGGCACCGGCGCCATGGCCGCGCTGCTCGGCGCCGATCTCGCACAGGCCGAGACGATCGCCCAGGCGGCCGCCGAGGGCGAGGTCTGCGTGGTCGGCAACGACAACGCGCCCGGTCAGGTCGTGGTGAGCGGTGCCATGTCGGCGGTGGAGCGCGCGGTTGCGCTTGCACCGGAGCACGGCATCAAGCGTGCCGTGATGCTCCCGGTGAGTGCGCCGTTCCACTCGCCTTTGCTGGCGCCGGCGGCGGAGACCATGGCGGCGGCATTCGACACTGTCTCCTTCAACCCGCTGGCCGTCCCGGTGGTCTCCAACGTGACCGCACGCCCGGTCCACGAGGCTTCCGAGGTGCCGGCGCTGCTGGTGTGCCAGGTGACGGCGATGGTGCGCTGGCACGAGAGCGTGCTTCACATGGCGAGCGAGGGCGTCGATACGTTGATCGAGGTCGGCGCCGGCAAGGTGCTCACCGGGCTCGCGCGCCGTATCGACAGATCGCTGGGTGCGAGCGCGGTCGGCACGGTCGCGGACGTCGAGGCCCTCTTGGAAGGCTTGGCGTAGGCGCGACCGAAGATAGCAGCAGGGAGCGGCGAGGGATGTTCGATTTGTCCGGAAAGGTGGCGCTCGTGACAGGGGCGTCGGGCGGCATCGGCAGCGCCATCGCCGAGGCCCTGCACCGCCAGGGAGCGGCGGTGGCGCTATCCGGCCGGCGAGCGGACGCGCTGGAGGCACTTGCCGCGAAGCTGGGGGAGGGCGCGCAAGCGGTGCCCTGCGATCTCGCCGACCGCGACGCTCTCGCAGCGCTGCCCGAGCGGGCGGCGGAGGCACTGGGCGCACCCGCCGTCCTGGTCCATTGCGGCGGGATCACCCGGGACGGGCTCGCGCTCCGCATGAAGGACGAGGATTGGCAAGAGGTGCTGGAGGTCAATCTCAGCGCAGGTTTCGTGCTGGCCCGCGCGTGTCTGCGCAGCATGATCCGCCAGCGCTGGGGGCGGCTCATCTTCATCACTTCGGTGGTCGGCACGACCGGTAACGCCGGGCAGGCCAACTACGCGGCCTCCAAGGCCGGTCTCGCGGGCATGGTGAAGGCGCTTGCGGCCGAGACGGCCGCGCGCGGCGTCACTGCCAACTGCGTGGCGCCAGGGTTTATCGAGACGGCGATGACCGATGCATTGGCGGACGCGCAGAAGGAGGCGCTGCTCGGCACGATCCCCGCCGGGCGCTTCGGCGAGGGGAGCGATGTCGCCGCCGCCTGCGTCTACCTCGCGAGCGAAGAAGCCCGCTACGTCACGGGGCAGACGCTCCACGTCAACGGCGGCATGGCGATGATCTGAATGCCGCGCGTGCGCCGGCCGCCTTACGGTGCTCGTTTGTGGCCGGGCTTGCCGGCGCGGATGGCAAGCACGCCGGCAGCGACGATCAGCGCCGCGCCCGCGCCCATGAGCCAGTCCACGCCCTCGCCCCAGAAGAGCCAGCCGAACACGGCGGCGAAGACTACCGACGTGTAGATGAAGGTGCCGACCCTGTCGGTCGGCGCGATCAGGCAGCCCTTCGCGAAGAGGACATGGGCGGCGGTCGAGAACACGCCGAGCATGATCAGGCCAGGCCAGGCTTCCGCCGGCGGCACGGTCGGGCTCATCAGCATCGGCGTGAGCGTGACCAGGATGCCGATGAGCGCGAAGTAGACGGCGATGCGGAAGGGGTCCTCGTCGGCCGGCATGCGCCAGATCGCGACGGCAGAGAGCCCGCCCAGCACGCCCGATGCGAGCCCGATCAGGGCCGCGAACTGAAAGAATTCCGTTCCCGGCTTGAGGATCAGGGCAACACCCGCAAAGCCGATCAATACGGCCGCCAGCACCCGGACGTCGAGCGCGAATCGGAACAGCAGGAAACCCAAGACCGGCACGAAGATGGGCGAGCTGAAGTTGAGCAGCACAGCCTCGGCAAGCGGGAGCACGCTGACCGCGTGGTAGTAGCAGAGCAGCGCCGCCACCAGGGCGATCCCCCGCATCGCCATCAGCCCGCGATGCGCCGGACGCATCGACCTGGGCCAGTGCCGGATGACCCAGGGTGTGAGGATCGCGAGGCTCAGCACGTTGCGCCAGAACAGCACCTCGAAGCTGGAAAGGCTCTCCTCCGCCATCTTGATGCCCATGCCGGCGAGGGCGAACATCAAGCCGGCGACAGCCACAAGCGCCGAGCCCAGGAGCACCCGCCCGCGTCCGGGAATGGCGCTCGATTCGGTCGGTTGATCGCTCATTGTCGGGCACGCAGCAGTGGGTTCGGCGCTTCACTCATGGCTCGCAGGCCGGCTTCAGGCTTGAATTTGCGCTCGTACCGGCACCACCTTCCGAGCGTATGGAGTATCGCCGAAAAATGTGTTACCTAGCGCCGCGTCCGTCCGTCCGCGCGGCACGGTCCGCTTGCGATTCGGGAGCCGCACGGGGCCGCTGTCCGCCGGTTGAGACCGGCGTAGCCGTTCACGCAGTCCGACGAGGGAAGGTTACATGAGCGATAACGATATCGCCGCGCGCGTCAAGAAGATCGTCGTCGATCACCTTGGCATCGAAGAGGAAAAGGTGACCGAGAATGCGAGCTTCATCGACGATCTCGGTGCGGACAGTCTCGATACGGTCGAGCTCGTGATGGCCTTCGAGGAGGAGTTCGGCTGCGAAATACCCGATGACGCCGCCGAGAAAATCCTCACGGTCAAGGACGCCATCGACCACATCGAGCAGATCACCTGACGGGGCGGCCAGAGGGGCCGATGGCGCGGACACGGCCTGCGCAAGACCCCGATAGTCGGAGAGCAGTGAATGCGCACCGCTGACCCGGCGCGCAGAGTGGTGGTCACCGGTGTCGGCATGGTGTCGCCGCTGGCGAACGGCGTTCGCTTGAGTTGGGAGCGGCTGGTTGAAGGCCGCTCGGGCATCGCTCAAATCGAAGGCTTCGATCCCAGCGACCTGCCGGTCAAAATCGCGGGCGAGATTCCGTCCGGCGACGATGAGGGCGCCTTCCACGCGGCCGACATCGTATCCACCAAGGACCTGCGCAAGATGGACGACTTCATCGTCTATGCGCTCTGTGCTGCGGTGGAGGCGGTGGAGGACTCGGGCTGGATGCCCGACGACGAGGAGAGCCTGGAGCGGACTGGCGTGATGATCGGCTCCGGCATCGGCGGGCTCAAGACCATCGAGGCGGCGACGGTCCTCGTAGACGAGAAGGGTCCGAGGCGGCTCAGCCCGTTCTTCATCCCGTCGAGCCTGATCAACCTGGCTTCGGGCCACGTCTCGATCCGCTACGGCTTCCGCGGGCCCAATCATTCGGTTGTCACGGCATGCTCGACCGGGGCGCACGCGATCGGCGATGCCTCGCACCTCATCCTGCGCGGCGATGCGGACGTCATGGTCGCCGGCGGGGCGGAGGCCGGCGTCTGCCACATCGGCGTCGCGGGCTTCGCAGCGGCCCGCGCACTCTCCACCAACTTCAACGACGAGCCAGAACGTGCATCGCGTCCCTGGGACGAGGCGCGCGACGGATTCGTGATGGGCGAGGGCGCAGGCGTGGTCGTGCTGGAGGAATACGAGCACGCCAAGAAACGGGGCGCGACGATCTATGCCGAGGTCATCGGCTACGGCATGAGCGGCGATGCCCACCACGTGACTGCACCGGCGCCGGACGGATCGGGCGGCTATCGCTCCATGGCCCACGCGCTCAGGACCGCGGAGCTCAACACCGACGAGATCGACTACATCAACGCGCACGGCACCTCGACGCCGCTCGGCGACGAAATCGAGCTCGGTGCGGTCAAGCAGCTTTTCGGCGAGGACGCCGGGCGGCTCTCGATGTCGTCGACCAAATCGTCGATCGGGCATTTGCTGGGCGCGGCGGGCAGCGTGGAGCTGATCTTCTCCATCCTCGCCATCAACGACGGCGTGGTCCCGCCGACGCTCAATCTCGACAATCCCTCGCCGGGCTGCGATCTCGATCTGGTCCCGCATGAGGCCAAGGAGCGCAAGATCGAGCGGGCGCTGTCGAACTCCTTCGGGTTCGGCGGCACCAACGCCACGGTCATCGTAGGCCAGCCGACTTAGGGGGCGGGCAATGAGGCGCGCCCTCCTATGGCCGCTCACGGGCGTGGCGGTCGTGGTGGGTCTCGCCGTCGTCCTCGCGATCGCAGGTTGGCTCTACGTCCACAGCCGGTTCGACACGCCGGGGCCCGCACGCGATGAGCGCACCGTGGTCCTGCCCCAGGGGCTAAGCGCCTTCGACATCGCCGATACGCTTGAGGAAGCGGGTGTCATCGACGATCCGCTGCTCTTCGTCGCCGGGCTCTGGATCGAGGACAAGCAGCATGCGCTCAAGGCCGGCGAGTACGTGTTCGAGGCGCTGGTCACGCCGCGCGGCGTGATGGAGAAGCTGGTCGCGGGCAAGACCGTCGTGCACCGTCTGACTGTCGTAGAGGGCATGACCGGCGCCGAGGTGGTGGCCGCGGTCCGCGCGGCGCCGGGGCTCGAAGGCGAGATCTTGAAGGTGCCCGAAGAAGGCTCGCTCCTGCCCGAGACCTATCACTATGCACTGGGTGACAACCGCGCCGTCCTCATCGAGCGCATGCAGCGGGCCATGGCGCGTCTGGTCGACGAGCTATGGGCGGCCCGCGATTCTGCGGTTGGCCTCGACGAAGCGCACGATGCAGTGGTGCTGGCGTCCGTGGTCGAGAAGGAGACCGGCGTCGCCGACGAGATGCCGGTGATCGCAGGCGTCTTCCTTAACCGGCTGCGCCAAGGCATGCGGCTCCAGGCTGACCCGACCGTGATCTACGCAATAACTGGCGGTGAACGGCCGTTGGGACGGGCGCTCAGGCGCGCCGACCTCTGGGTCGAGAGTCCTTACAACACGTACCGCAACAAGGGTCTGCCGCCGGGCCCCATCGCCAATCCCGGGCGGGCCGCGCTTGCCGCAGTCCTGAATCCCGCCGAGACCGATGCGCTCTATTTCGTTGCCGACGGCTCCGGCGGGCATGCGTTCGCGAAGACCCTGGATGAGCACAACCGCAACGTCGCGCGCTGGCGCGCGACGCGGGCCAAGGCGAAGAAGTAGCGGCTGAGAGGCGCCTCGATGGGGGACATAACCGCGATCTCCAGTATGACCGGATTCGCGCGTGCCAGTGGCGGCGACGGCGCGGCCGGCTGGAGCTGGGAGGTCAAGAGCGTCAACGGGCGGGCGCTGGACATTCGCTGCCGCCTGCCGCAGGGGCTGGAGCGGCTCGACCCGGCGGTGCGCAGCGCGGTGTCTGCACGCCTTCGGCGCGGCAATGTGACGGTGGGGCTCAGGCTTTCCCAGGCGCTGGAGGCCGCAGCCTTGCGCGTCAACCGGGCGTGGCTCGACGAGTTGATCGCTCTTGCGGCCGAATATCGCGGGCGAGACGACATCGCGCCGCCCCGCCTCGACGGCATGCTCGCGCTGCGCGGCGTCATCGAGACCGCGGAATCAGCCGACGACTCCGAGGGTGCCCAGGACGACGGCGCCATGCTGGAGACGCTCGACGAAGCACTCTCCGAGTTGGTACGCGAGCGGCAGTCCGAGGGGGCCGCGCTCGCGGCCGCGCTGACGGATCGCATCGAGAAGATTACGACGCTGACGCAACGCGCCGAGGCGTTGGCGCCCACGCGCCAGGAGGCGCTTGGTGTCCGGCTGCGCGAGCAGGTAGAGGCTCTGGTCGATGCGGGCTCCACGGTGCCCGAGGATCGGCTGGCAACAGAGCTCGCGCTCCTCGCCGTCAAGATCGACGTGACCGAGGAGATCGACCGGCTCAAGTCCCACTGCGCAGCGGCGGCACGTCATCTGAAGGAGGGGGATGCTGTCGGACGCAAGCTGGATTTCCTGGCGCAAGAGTTCAACCGGGAGGCCAACACGCTTTGCTCCAAGGCCTCTCATGCCGCGCTCACGGAGATCGGACTCGCGCTCAAGGCCGCCATCGACCAGTTCCGTGAGCAGGCGCAGAACGTGGAGTAGGCGGTGAGCGTCTCCACCTACAATCCGGCCTTCGGGCGCCGCGGCCTTCTGCTGGTGCTGTCCTCACCCTCCGGTGCGGGCAAGACGACCATTACCCGTCGCCTGGTGGAGCTCGAAGGCGACGGAGTCGAAATCTCGGTCTCGCACACGACGCGGCCCAAGCGGCCGGACGAGATGGACGGCCGCGACTATCACTTCGTCGACGAGGCCGGGTTCGCGCGCCTCAGGGAGCGCGGGGAGTTCCTGGAATACGCGGAGGTTTTCGGCCACTGGTACGGCACCGCCCGCGACCCGGTGGAAAGCGCGCTCGATGCCGGCCGCGATGTCGTCTTCGACATCGACTGGCAGGGCAGCCAGCAGCTTGCGGAGGCCGTGCAGGGCGACCTGGTCCGAATCTTTATCCTGCCGCCGTCGTTGGAAGCGCTGGAGCAGCGGCTCAAGCGGCGCGCGCAGGACAGCCCGGCCGTGGTCGCGGAGCGCATGAGCCGCGCCGCCGACGAGATGAGCCACTACGACGAGTACGACTACGTGGTCGTCAACACTGCGCTCGAACGGTCCGTCGGGGAAGTGCGCTCGATCCTTCGCGCCGAGCGCCTGCGTCGGGACCGCCTGAAAGGGCTCGACGTGTTCGTCCAGCGGCTCACGGCCGGCACGAAGCCGCCTCCGGGCTGAGGCGAGTAATCTCGCCCGTCACACCGCCGAGAGCGCCGGGAGCGAGTTCCAGGGCGAGCAGCCGGCGGGAATCCGTGAGGCCTGGAAGGGTGATCCCGTAGCGCGTAGCGCTCGCAAAGCCGAAGCGGCCGAGATAACTCAAAGCACCCACCGCGACGACAACCCTATGCCCCTGGGCTGCCGCCGCATCGAGGGCGGTTCGGATCAGTAGTCCTCCGATTCCGCGTCCCTCTTGGGGCGGGTCAACGGCGATCGGCCCTAGCAACAGTGCCGATCCCGTTGTGCCGATCCGTACAGGCCAGTGCCGGATCGCGCCGAGGATTCGGCCCTCGTCCTCGGCGACGAGGCAGAGGCTGTGCACGGGCTCGATACCTTCGCGCAGGCGGTAGGAAGGGCGGGCATGACGATCCGTGCCAAAGGCACGGTCCAGCAGGGGCTCGATCTCCGGGCCGTCTTGCGGCCGCTCTTTACGGATGGGGGACATGGCGCTCTGCTCTCGACGACGGACGGGCAAGGTGGTGATGCCGCAGCGCCGATGGCGCCGCGGTGTCAGCGGTCTCGTCGTCGCTCGCGAGCAGAACGCATCATGATGGCTCGCTGACTAGCCTGAATTCTTTATCGTGGTCAAGGTTTGCGCATCGCCGCCCAAGCGCGCGCGAGCGCGCAGAATTCGGTGACCGAGAGCGTCTCCGCCCGCGCTTCGGGCGCGATGCCGGCGCTCTGAAGCAGCACCTGCGGATCCGGGGTAAGCGTGCGCAGCGCGCGGCGCAGCATTTTTCTGCGCTGGCCGAATGCCGCGCGGGTTACGGCATCGAGGGCGTCGGGCTCCGCTAGCGCGAGCGGCGCAGCCCGCGGCACCAGGCGCACCACCGTCGAGACCACGCCCGGCGGCGGCACGAAGGCGCGCCGGCTCACGTCGAACAGCCGCTCGCAGGTGCAGAGCCACTGCGCGCGCACCGAAAGGCCGCCGTAGTCTCGCCCACCGGTTGCGGTGATCCGCACCGCCACTTCCTTCTGGAACATGAGGGTCATGCTCTCGATCCGTTCGACCCGCTCCAGCCATCGCAACAGCAGCCGTGTGCCGACGTTGTAGGGGAGGTTCGCCACGATCCCGATGCGGGCGGACCCGAGAATCGCAATATCGAAGGAGAGCGCGTCGCCCTCGACGATTTCGAGCCGATCGGGATGGCGCGCCTGGAGCTCGCCGAGCGCGGCCACGCAGCGGCGGTCCTTCTCCACCGCGACAACGCGGGCCGCGCCGGCCGCGAGCAGCGCCCTGGTCAGCCCGCCTGGCCCGGGCCCGACCTCCAATACGACGGCCGAGGTGCCGGGCCGGGCTGCCCGCGCAATCCTCCCGCACAGGCTGGGATCGAGCAGGAAATGTTGACCAAGCGCCCGCTTGGGCTGCAGGCCGTGGCGCGCGATGACGGCAGAGAGCGGCGGCAATGGGCTGTCGTGCCCGTCGTCAGCGCCGCCTGCCGCATCAGGGGGGTGCTCGCCGTTCAAATCCGCACGTCGATGAACGCCGATCGGTGCAGGTCGCGCACGTAGCGCCGCGCGAGCATCTCCAGCCTCCGCCCCGCGATGTCCTGCCGGATCGCTTCTCGATCGAGCCCGGCGGCAGGCGCGTCCGCGAGTACCGCGCGGCGGTCGACCAGCGAGACGATGTAGTAGCCGTCAAAGGCCCGCACCGGTGGAGCGATCGATCCCGGTTCCATACCCTCGAGCACGCTCTCGATCTCGGTCGGGAGCTGCCCTTCGACGACCCAACCGATGTCGCCGCCTACTGCGGCGGTGGCGCTCTGTGAGAACTGGCGGGCGATCTGGGCGAAGCTGGCGCCGCCCGTCAGTTGTCTGTGGAGGCTCGCGGCGGCCGCGCGGACCTCGCCTTCCTGCTCGCTCGCTTCGACCGCCAGAAAAATCTCCGCGACACGGTATTCGGGTCGTCCCCGATTGGCTTCGAGCCGGGCGATCGCCTCGTCGATCTCGCCCTCGCCGACCGTGACCGCAGCGCCCAGTCGGCGGCGCACGAGCTTGGACCAGAGAATCTCTGCGTGGAGCTGCTCCTCGACCGTGGCGACGTCCAGCCCCTGGCGCCGCAGGAAGTCGTCGAGCGCGCCGGCCGGGATTCCGTTGCGTTGCTCGACGGTCCGCCGCGCGCTCGCCATGTCGGCCTCACTCACCGTAATCCCGAGGCGCTCTGCCTCTTGCACCTTCAGACGCTCGTCGATGAGCGAGCGAAGCACCTGTGGCGCCAACTGCCTGCGCAACTCGTCGCTGACCTGCAATCGGGACGACACGATGGCGACGTCTATGCGCCGCACGAGATCGGGGATCGAGATCGCCTCGCTGTTTACCACGGCGGCGATCCGAACCACCTCCTGTCCGCTCGCACGGTCCACGGGCGCGAGCATGATCGGCAGTAGCCCAAGCAGCAGCAGGACTGGCCGCACGATTGGCAAGAGTCTCATGGCTACCTCAGCCCGCGTGTTTCAGATTGACGGTCATGTGCCATACCGTACCCGGCTCTATGTCGCGGTCCCGGGTGAAGGAGCGCGATACACCCGTGCCAATAACGATACATTCATCTTCATAGAAGAGACCCACGTTCCAGTTAATGGAAGCGTTATCCTTTAGGTCGCGGCGGGCCCCGGCGGAGAGGGTCCAGTTGTCCCAAGGACTCGCAGCGAACTCCATGAGCCCCTCTCTGCCGACAACGAAGTCCCCAATCGTGTTTTCCGGCGGCCGGACCACGTCGGCGAAGCCGAGCCGGGCGCGCAGCCATTCCGGACCGGCGGCAAGGTCGATTTCGTTGCGTCTGATAATGAAGTCACGGTCGTCGAGACGGAACCGCAGGGAAAAATCGAGCCAAGGCGACGGCTGCAAGAGAATGCGGCCGACGTAGTCGGACATCTGATCTTCGAGGCCGCTGCCTGGCCCGAACGGCGAATCGTCCTTGGCCCGTGCGCTCTGCCCGATCAATGCGGTCGCCCGGCCCCCGCCAGGGCCGTAGAAGCCGAGGCGCACACCGTAATTGACACGCGGCCCGGTCTCGATGCGGTCGAGACCGGTGTGGCGGTTGGTGCTGAACAGATTGGTGTGATCGAACTCAAGATCCCGACTGTCCTCGTTGGGGATCTTGTTGGGATTGCTGCCATCGGGGCTGATGACGCCCTGTACGATCGGCTCGATGAGCTGCCGCAGGGAGCCGACCCGCGTGATGAGCGGATAGCGCCACTCGACGGCGAGTTCGGGTACGAACCGTCCCGCCGTTTCGCTCCTCATGACGCCGTAGGAATCTCCTCGGTCGGCCGAGGTGTAGGCGTGATAGAGGTCGCCTCGCAGGCTCGCATCGATGCGGAAGAGATGGCCACCCGGCAGGATCATCGGCCGGTGCCAGCCGCCGGCAATCGAGAGCCGCCGCGAGTCGGTTCCGTCCAGGCGCTCCAGGATCATGAGATTGGCGTCGAGCGTAGCGTAGCCGCCGGCATAGTCGGGCGCGCTCACGAGGTGCGCATCGAGTAGGGGCAGAACGATCGGGCTCTGGTCGGATTGCTTTCCCGCCCGGAGGTCCTGGAACAAGTAGCCCACGCCCGACAGGTAGCTGCGGCGGTAGAACCGCTCGGCAAACAGGGTCGTGACCAGATCGTCCTTAGACGAGATGCCGTAACGCCGCAGATAAGTGTCATCGAGAGCACGCTCCAGATCGAAGCCCCATCGCCAGGTCTCGTCGATGTCGAAGCGGCCATGGCCGAAGACGTGTCCCCGGATCCTATTGCCGTCCTCGTCGGCGGTCAGGGCGCGGGTGATGCTCGCATCGATGGTGAACTGACCGTCCTGCGTGCGCTCGCGGTACTCGCCGGCCAGCACGGCACTTTCTTGGGCGGTGAACCGGGGCGAAAAGGTCACATCTCGGTCAGGCGCGAGCGACCAGTAATAGGGAATGGTCACCTCGGCGCCGAGAGCAGTGGAGCTGCTGTAGGACGGGGCCAGGAACCCGCTCTGGCGGGTCACGCTCGGATCGGGATGACGGAAATAGGGCGTGTACAGGATCGGCAGACCGAAGAACTCGAGCGATGCGTCGCGGTAGGTGATGGAGCGCTCCACCTGATCATGGATCACACGCGCGGCCTTGAGCTGCCAGAGCGGTGCCGGCGCGGGATCGTCCGGGCATAGTTCGCAAGGCGAATACACCGCCCTCTGCATCACCATGCGAGTGCCATCGATGCGTCGGGCGCCACTTGCAACGAGCCGCGACTGGTCCGTCAAGAGGATACTCAGACGGTAAATCACGCCGTCTCTCAAGTCGCCGGTGAGCTCGACGGAATCAGCGAATATCACCTCGCCGGTTGGCTCCCGCATGGCGACGTCGCCCGATGCCGTCACCACATCGTCGCGGCGCCGGTAATGGATACTGTCGGCACGCAGCACCCGCCCACCCTGTGCGACCTCGACATTGCCGGAGGCGATGACCGTATCGGTGGCCTGATCGTAGATCACCTCATCGGCGGTCATTAGGAGATCGCCCGTCAGCAGGTCGCCGAGACCGGGCGCGGCGTCGCTCTGTTGCGCGTTCGCCTCCAGCGCGGAAACGGCCAGGCAACACACGAAAATGAGCGGCGCGAAGGCCTTCATCATGCTGGCGCTATCCATCCTCGAGATGGAACAGGCCCGCGACGCCGAGCAACGTGAAGATTCCCGCCGGGGTCCACGCAGCGAGCACCGGCGGCAGCTTGCCGGAAAGACCGAGGGCGAGCACCAGGTCCGAGATGAAGTAGAGGAGAAAGCCCGTGAGCAGTCCGGCCAAGACAAGCACCCAGGTGCCCCGCCGCGTGAAACGGAGCGAAAAGGTCGCCGCAATCAAAACCATCGCACAAAGGAGGAGGGGGACGGAGAGAAGCGAATGCCAGTGCAGTCGGTGCTTCACCGAAGAGAAGCCGGACTCGTCCAACACCTTCACGAAACCGGGCAACGCCCAGAAGGACAGGGTCTCTGGCGGCGAGAAGCTATTCTGGATTCGTTCCAGGGTAAGGTCGGTCGGCACGCGAGCAGTTGCGCGATGCCGGGCCGGCTCGTCCGGCGCGCTGAAGAGGGCATCCTGCAGGTTCCAATACCCGTCTTCCAGCCGGGCTTCGGCTGCGTCGATCCGCCCGACGAACTGATCCTCCTTCGCGTAATTGAAAATTATCGCGTCGTAGAGCGTCATCGTTTCCTGATCGATGCGCGCGGCGTGAACCACCGATTGGCTCTCCGAATCGCCCTGCCTGAGCCAGATGCCGGACTTGGAAAGCTCCATGAGGCTCGACTTGCCGCGCAAATGGGTCGCGTCCATCTGTTCGAAGCGCGCCGTCGTGGCCGAGGCGAGCGGGTTGACGACCGTCATGAAGAGGCCGCCGAGCAGCGCCGCGATGACGAGCGCAGGCAGCAGGAATTGCCAGACCGAGACGCCCGCCGCACGCGCCACCACGAGCTCGCGGCTCCGCGTCATCTTCGCGAAGGTCACGATGCCGCCGACGAGCACGATGAAGGGCAGCGCCTTCTGCGCCATGAAGGGGATGTGCAGCGATGCCATCTGAAGGACGGTTTCAATCGTCGCCGTCTTGTCGGGCCCCGAGGCGCGGCGCAGCAGCTCGATCGTGTCGGCAATGAGGATGGTCAGCATGACGAGCAGGAACACGAGCGCGACGCTCTGCAGGTAATGCCTGCCCATGTAGAGCGAGAGGGTGGATGAGAGGCGCACCGCCCTGGCTCCTACCCCTGTGCGCCCGGTTCAGCCGCCGCAGGGCGGCCGCCGAGGAAGCGCGGTAAGCGGCCGCGCAGCACGATCATCGCCGCTGCGATCATGAGCACCGGGTTGAGATACATGAATGGGATGAGACTGCTGTTCTTGGCGGTCGCGTTGACCAGGAAGAGGGCCACGGCCTCGAGCATGACCCCTGCTGCAATCGCCACGAGGATGCGGCGCCACTGGCCACGCCGGTCGACGTTGCCGGAGAGCAGCGCTGCGAGCCCGATGGCGGCAAGTGCATAGCCGAACAGCGGCGAGACGATGCGGTTGTGCGCTTCGGAGAGGAACTTGCCCCGCAGCCGCTCCGCCCCCTCGCTTGCGGGGTCAAGGAGTTCGTCGATGAACCGCTCTCGTGGTCCGCGCCAGCGCTCGCCTCCGCGTTGGACGAAATCGCCGAGGTCTATCGTGTAGCGTTCGAAATTGAGCAGCGAGAGTTTCGAGGTATCCCTGTCGATCCGCTGCCGGTGGCCGTTGATGAGGATGAAGCGCGGTCCCTCGTCGGTCTGCACCAGAATGCCCTGCTCGGCCATCATCGTGACCGGCCGTTCCTGCTCCCGGGCATCGTGCACGAGGATGCCGTTGAGCGTAGCGCCCTCACGCCCGCGGATGTAGACGGTGACGCCTTCGGTCAGCGTGTTGAAGGTGCCTTCCTCCAGGAGAAGCGCCGAGTGATCGCTGCGCAGGACGAACTGCCGCTCCTTGAACTCCCTGTGGCTGACCGGCATCACGTACATGATGATCGCGTATGAGATGACGACGACAATTGTGGCCATCACCAGCGCGGGCTTCGCCAGCGACCACTGACTCACGCCGGCGGCGCGCAGGCTGACCAGCTCGCTGTCGATCGTGAGCTTGTTGTAGACGAAGAGCAGCGCGCAGAAGAATGCGATCGGCAGGATCGCGCTCAGGAACGTGGGCAGCACCAGCATGCTCATCAGCAGGAAGGCGCTGAACGACAGACCCTTGTTGACGATCAGGTCGATGATGCGCAGCGACTGCGATAGCCAAACGACCGCGGTCAGCCCCACCGTAACGAGCAGGAAGGGGCCTGTAAGCTGGCGCAGCAGGTAACGCTGGTAGCGAGGCATGGCTCATTATAGCGGGTCGTGCGCCGGAACGGGTGCGTGCCGATAGCGGCACCGACCACAGGCGCTGCGCAGATCAAATTCGCGGCATGAATTCCGGGCGTTAGCGGTGGAGAGTTAGTGCTCCACACCGAGCGGGCGGCCGCGCCGGCTCACGACGGCGCGTCGTCTTCTCGGTCCCACAAAGTGTGCGCGAGAATTCCGACCGAGGCTTCGATCGCCTCCATCGCGTCGAGGATCAGGTCCTCGCGATACCTGCGGCCGATGATCTGCACACCCGCCGGCAGTCCGTCCGCGAACCCGATGGGCACCACGCCCGCCGGCAGGCCGAGGTAGTTGACGCCGGTGCTGTAGATGGCGGCCATGAAGAGGTCCTTCACCTGCTCGAACCCGTGCGCGTCGTGGTCCCACGGATACATCGAGCGCATTAGGAACGGGCAGAGCACCAGCGGATACCGGTCGAGAAAGACGTTCCATTCGCGCGTCAGCGCGGTGCGATCGGCGATGCCCTGGCGGTATCCGGCCGCATCGACCGGTGTTCCGACGCGCTGGTAGTCCTCGAAGATTGTCCGGATGGTTTCACTACCGTGCTCGCGCGCGATGGGACCCAGAAAGTGCACGATCTCGCTCGCGAGCACGTCGAACCACGCCTGCGCGGGCTTCATGATCGAGGGCGTCGCCACGCGCTCCACCGCGTAACCCGCGTCGCTCAGCACCTCTGCCGCCCGCTCGATGCCGGCGATGATCTGCGGCTCGATCGGATAGGCGTGGGGCTCGCACGTGACCGCAACCTTGATCGGGGAATCGAGCGTGGGCCCCTCGAACGGCACCGGCACCCACCAGGGATCGCGCGCATCGCCCCCCGCGAGCACCCGCGTGGCGAGCCTTACGTCCCGCACCTCGCGGCAGATGGAACCCTGGACGGAGCTGAGCTGCGCCAGGAGGCCCCGCTCGGCTGCAGCACTCGGGTTGTACGCGGGCACCCGCCCCTGGGTCGGTTTCACCGTCGCCAACCCACACGCGAATGATGGGAAGCGCAGTGATCCACCAATGTCGTTGCCGTGGTGAATCGGCCCGAACCCCATCGCCGCTGCGGCCGACGCCCCGCCGGAAGACCCGCCCGGAGACGCGTCGGCGTTCCAAGGATTGAGGGTGCGGCCGCGCAGCGGGTTGTCCGTGGTCGCGCGCATCGAGAGTTCCGGCGTATTGGTGCGCCCCACGATGATCGCGCCGGCGTCGAGCAGGTTGCGCGTGACCGGGGAGTGGTCCGGCGCGATGACGTCGGCATAGGCCGGCAGGCCGTTCGTGGTCGCTTGTCCGGCGACGTCGATGTTCTCCTTGATGGTGACCGGGACTCCGTGCAGCGGCCCGAGGGCGGCGCCGTCGCGGGCCTCACGGTCCTTCAGTTCGGCGGCGCGCAACGCCTCCTCGGAGCAGTCGGCAACGATCGCGTTGATGCGCTCGTTGTGCTGAGCAATGCGGCCCAGCACCGACTGCGTCACCTCCACGCACGACACCTCGCGGGAGCGAATCATTGCGGCGAGCTCGACCGCACTGCGGCTCCACAAGCCTCTGTCCATTGCGGGTTGCTCCGGGTCTAAAGCGAGGGGCGGTGCCGGCTCCAATTCGTCGCCGCCTCGAAGGCCGCAGCCGCGCGAAATACACGCGCATCGTCGTAGGTGCGGCCGACGATCTGTAGGCCGGTGGGAACGCCGTTTCGTGCGAATCCGGTCGGCACGCTTGCGACCGGGCACTGGTTCATCATGTTGAACGGGTAGGTGAGCAGCCAGCCCAGATGCGGCTCGACCGGCTTGCCGTTGATGGTGAAGCCGGGGTCCATGTTGGTGTGGTCGGCCTTGACCGCCGGCACCGCGAGAGTCGGGCAGATCATGACGTCATAGCGCTCGAGGATCGGCGCAAGCCTCTGGTACATCCAACCCCGTGTTCGGCTGACGCGCTCGAATTCGACGCCGCTGACGCGCTTCCCCTTCTCCACCAGATCGACCACCTTCGGGTCCATCTCGAAGCGCCATTCGGGGAGAAAGTCCTGAAGACCACTGGCGAAGAAGACCTCGAACAGCCGCAGATACTGGTTCAGCACGCCCGAGGTCCAGCCGAGGTCGACCTCGTCCACCTCACAACCGAGATTGCGGAAGACGTCCACGGCCTTCCGCGTGTTCTCCTGCACTTCCTCGTCGACCTCGACGTAGCCGAGATCCGGCGAGTAGGCGATGCGCCAGCCCTTGATGCCCTCGTAGGTGAGCGGCAGGCGAACCCGCGTCCTTAGGGAGTTGATGTCCGCCTTGTGCGGGCCTGAGACAATGTTTTGGAGCAGGGCGGATTCCGCAACCGTGCGGGACAGCACGCCGATCTGCACCAGGAAGGCGTGGGGCGCGGTGGTATCGTTCGGGTTGCGACCGTAGGGCGGCTTGAAACCAAAGATGCCGTTGACCGAGGCCGGGATGCGGATCGACCCGCCACCGTCGCCGCCGTCCGCGATCGTGGTCATGCCTGCGGCCACCGCGCCACCGCTGCCTCCCGAGGATCCGCCCGGCGTGTAATCGGTGTTCCAGGGATTGCGGCTCACGCCCCAGAGCGGGCTGTGGCTCGTGCCCGCGTAGCCGAACTCAGGCGTCGTGGTACGGATGTGGAGGATCGCGCCGGCGCGCATGAGGCGCTCGGTCACCGGATACGTATGATCGGGGCGGTTGTGCTCCATAATCTTGGAGCCGATCGTGGTGATCTCGCCCTTGATGTCGTGATAGTCCTTGCTCGCGAAGGGCAGCCCTTCGAGCATGCGCAGCCGGCCGTCGGTCTTGCCATAACGCGTCTCGGCCGCCTTCGCCTGCTCCAGAGCACGCTCGAAATAGCTGTAGGTGACGAGGTTGAGCGCCGGGTTGACCGCCTCGCAGCGGGCGATCACCGCCTTCATCAGCTCGACCGGCGACAGCGTCCGCGCCTTGAAAGCGTCGAGCGCGTCGAGCGCGCTCATGTAGCATAGGTCGAGGTCAGCGGCGGCCATGACGAGCTCTCCTGCCTCCTATTCGTTACTGAAGGCCTCTAGATCGTTGAGATAGGCGAGGACACGCTCAGCCGGCTCGACGTCGCCGAACTTGGCGTCGATATCGAACAGATTCCATTCGACGACTCCCGGCACCCGGTCGCCCACGCCTTCCCGCACGACGATGGGGCGGAAGCCCTCGGCGATCGCGTCTTCGGCGGAGTGGCGCACGCAGCCGGCCATGGTGACACCGGTGATGATCACCGTGTCCACCCGCTGGGCGCGGAGGTAGCCCGCGAGATAAGTGCCGTGGAAGGCGCTCGCCCGCTTCTTCACGATCACCTGCTCGCCGCGCTCCGGCATCGGCTCGATGCGCTCGTCGATCTGCGCCTCCAGCGAGCCTTCCCGCAGGGTCTCGACCGGGATCTTCATGTGCCAGAGGCCGGTGTCAGCGTGCGGCCCGGTCGGGTCCTGATAGGCCGTCGTCGTGTAGATCACGGGGATGTTCTTCTCACGTGCGGCGGCCAGCAGCTGCTGGTTGGTGGGGATGATCACTTCCATGTTGTCGCACGTGAAATTGTGTCCCGGCCGGGTCCAGGCGTTCGCCAGGTCGATGATCAGGAGCGCCGGCCGGGTTCCAAACCCGATGCGGCGCTGGAAGCCCCGCGTCTGATAAATCTCCGAATCGGCGGCGAAGATCGTCTCGAGCGCCCGCCTGACTTCCTCGTCGCGTGATAGCTCCGCCGTCATCCCGAATCCTCCCGCCATGGATGGACGTCGAGTGTAGCGGGCGCGCCCGCGGGCCGCCAGACAGGCTCGCCTTAGCTGCGACGAAAATTCCGGGCCAAAGACGGTTGACCCTGGCGGTACGCGACGCCTAATTGAGGCGCGGACGCTGACGAGCACCCTGGGGCCGGGTGGCAGAGTGGCTATGCAGCGGACTGCAAATCCGTGTACGCCGGTTCGATTCCGGCCTCGGCCTCCAGCTTCGCCCTTAGCTGGATTTCACTTTCCGGCGGCGCTTCGCCGTCGGCGCAACGCAGTCCAGGCGACGCCCGCCACGTTTCGCTGGCCTCCGATCCTGATTCTGCTGCGGCGTGTGCGCGCCTCGTGGTAAAAGCGGCCATGCACGTTCAAACGGGGGTGGCCGGAATGAGGCGCTCGCACATCGGCTTGGGGATGCTTGGCGTCTTCCTTCTGGCTCTGGCGGCGGCCGGCTGTGAGAATTCAGTGCCGCCGGATAGCCCAACCATGGATCCCCGACGGCGTGCAGCCGGCGCGAGCCAAGAAAGCGTATTCGGTCCCGCCGGGATCGGGCTTTTCGGTGGTGAGGAGCGCGAAGCGCCTGCCAGCGGCATCGGCGTTAACGCCTTTCTCTGGCGTGCGACACTCGACACCATCTCGTTCATGCCCTTGCTCTCGGCCGATCCCTTCGGCGGCGTGATCATCACCGACTGGTACTCCCCGTCCGAGAGCCCAGACGAGCGCTTCAAGATGACCGTCTACATCCTGGGCAGAATGCTGCGCTCGGACGGTGTACAGGTCTCCGTGTTTCGCCAGGAACGCGGCGAAGACGGTCTCTGGGAGGACCGCGCCACGAGCCCGGACACCGCGGTCAGCCTCGAAGACAAGATTCTCGACCGCGCCCGTCAACTGCGTACCGCACAACTCGGCGGATAGAGGGTACAACGCCCGACGACCGGCGGTGCGGCACGGCTGCGCCGACTCATCCTTCATGCTATAGGGACGCCGCTCTCCGGCACCGGCCGGGGGGAGGGAGCGAGCGTTGCCGATGAGTGAGCGTTACGACGCGCAGGCGGTCGAGGCCAAGTGGCAAGCCGCCTGGGAGAGCGCGAGCCTGTTCCGGGCCGAGCGCGGCGACGGGCGCCCGACCTACTATGTCCTTGAGATGTTCCCGTACCCCTCGGGCCGCATCCACATGGGCCACGTGCGCAACTACACCATGGGCGACGTGGTTGCGCGCTACAAGCGGACGCGGGGTTTCGACGTGCTCCACCCCATGGGCTGGGACGCCTTCGGCCTGCCGGCGGAGAACGCGGCCTTCGAGCGCGGCGTCCATCCCGCCGAGTGGACCTACGCCAACATCGCGACCATGCGCGGGCAGCTCAAGCTGATGGGGCTCTCGATCGATTGGGAGCGCGAGTTCGCCACCTGCCACCCCGGCTACTACGAACACCAGCAGGCGTTGTTCCTCGACTTCTTCGAGGCCGAATTCGTCGAGCGCAAAGAGGCCTGGGTCAACTGGGATCCGGTCGATGGCACGGTGCTCGCCAACGAGCAGGTCGTGGACGGGCGCGGCTGGCGCTCGGGCGCGGTCGTCGAGAAACGCAGGCTGGCGCAATGGTTCTTCCGCATCACCCGCTTCGCCGACGAACTCCTGGATGCGCTTGAGGCGCTGCCGCGCTGGCCCGAGAAGGTGCGGCTCATGCAGCGCAACTGGATCGGACGCTCCCAAGGCGCCCGCATCCTCTTCCCCATCGAGGGCCGGGACGAGGCGCTGGAGGTCTTCACCACCCGACCCGATACGCTGTTCGGCGCGTCCTTCTGCGCGCTCTCGCCCAACCATCCGCTCGCGACATCGCTCGGCGCCTCCGATCCGGCGCTCGCCGATTTCATTGCCGAGTGCAACCGCGCTGGCATCGGCGAGCGCGACATCGAGGCAGCGGGCAAGCGTGGCTTCGACACCGGCGTGAGAGTCCGCCACCCCTTCGACGCCGAACGCACGCTGCCGCTCTACGTCGCTAATTTCGTGCTCATGGATTACGGCACCGGCGCGATCTTCGGCTGTCCCGCCCACGACCAGCGCGACCTCGATTTTGCCCGCGAGCAGCGCCTGCCCATCATCCCGGTGGTGTGCCCGCCGGGGGAGGACGCGGATTCGGTCGAGATTGGCGACGAGGCCTATATCGGTGACGGCATTGCGATCAATTCCGACTTCCTGGACGGGTTGTCGGTGGCCGACGCCAAGGCGCGCGCCGTCGCGGAGCTTGCGGAACGCGGCGCCGGCGGCGATGCCGTCAGCTATCGACTCCGCGACTGGGGCATCTCGCGGCAGCGCTACTGGGGCTGCCCGATTCCGGTGGTGCATTGCGCAATGTGCGGCGTGGTGCCGGTGCCGCGCGAGGCGCTCCCGGTGCATCTGCCGGATGATGTGACTTTCGACACGCCGGGCAATCCCCTCGACCGTCATCCCACGTGGAAGCACACCACGTGCCCGCGCTGCGGTGCCGCCGCGGAGCGCGATACCGACACGATGGACACCTTCGTGGATTCCTCCTGGTACTTCGCGCGCTTCTGCGCCGCGCGCGCCGACGAGCCACTGCCGGCGGACGAGGTCGAGCCCTGGTTGCCGGTCGATCAATACATCGGCGGCATCGAGCACGCGGTGCTGCACCTGCTCTATTCGCGCTTCTATACCAAAGCACTCAAGCGCTGCGGCCACGTGACGATCGACGAGCCTTTCGCCGGCCTCTTCACCCAGGGCATGGTGTGTCACGAGACCTACCGCGACGCCGACGGGCGCTGGTACTACCCCGACGAGATCGAGACCCGCGCCGGCAATCTGGTTGCCAAGGAAGACGGGCGTCCGATCGCCATCGGCCGGTCCGAGGCGATGAGCAAATCGAAGCGCAACACCGTCGATCCCGAGGCGATCATCGAGGCCTACGGTGCCGACACGGCGCGGCTCTTCATGCTCTCCGACAGCCCGCCCGAGCGCGACCTGGAATGGACCGATACCGGCGTCAAGGGCGCTTGGCGCTACGTCGCCGCGCTTTGGCGCCTAGTCTCGTCGCCGCCCGTTGCGCTTTCGCCATGCGGGGCGACGGTGCCAGACCAGGGCGGTTTGGGGGCTCCGCTGCGTGACGTGCGCAGGACCATTCACAAGACCATCGCTGGTGTGACCGATGATCTAGAGCGTTTTCGCTTCAACCGGGCGGTGGCGCGGGTGCGGGAGCTGACCAATGCGCTCTCCGCCATCGAGGACGCGCCTGGCGCAGGTCACGTGATGCGGGAGGGTCTGGAGACCGCGATACGCCTGCTTGGTCCAGTGGTGCCGCATCTGGCCGAGGAGGCTTGGCGCCGTCTCGGCCACGACGGCTGGCTCGCGCGAGAGCCGTGGCCCGAGCCCGATCCCGCGCTGCTGGCCGACGACGTCGTGGTCATCGCCGTGCAGGTGGACGGCAGGAAGCGCGCGACCATCTCGCTGCCGGCGGATCACGACAAGGCGGCGGCGGAAGACGCGGCGATGGCGGACGGTGGCGTGCGCCGGGCGCTCGCCGGCCGGGAAGTGCGCAAGGTGATCGTCGTGCCCGGACGGATCGTGAATGTCGTCACCTGACCGACCGCTCTCCCCCCGCGCGACACGCCTCTGGCGCAGAACGACTCCCGTCCTCGCCCTCGCTCTTTCCCTCGTCCTGCTCGGCGCCTGTTCCGTGGAGCCACTCTACGGCTCTCGCGCCGGCAAGGCGCGCGGCGGCGGCGTTGCGGCGATCGAGATCGCACCTATCAAGGACCGGGTCGGCCACATCGTGCGCAATCATCTGATCGACAGCCTCACCCCGAGGGGGCAGCCGACGCATCCCGACTATCGCCTGACTCTCACGGTCGAGCAGGAAAAGACCCCGCTTCTCATCCAGCTCGACGACCACGCGACCCGGTTCAATCTCGCGCTTCGTGCTCGGTTTTCGCTGGCCGACGGGGATGGGGTGGTGGTCTACCGCGACGCCGCGCAGGCGACGGGCAGTTTCAACGTGGTCGAGTCGGGATTTGCTACCGTGACGGCGGAGCGGGATGCGGCGGAGGAAGCGGCGCGGGTGCTGAGCGAGGAAATCCTGACGCTGATACTCCTCCATCTCCGACGATGAGGCACCCGGCATCGCGCGCGCCGGCGGTTGACGCCCCATGAAAATCCCGCCGGCGCGCGCGGATCGGTTCTGCGCGGCTCCGGACGCGGATGTCCGGCTTGTTCTGATCTACGGCTCCAACGAAGGCCTGGTGCGGGCCCGCGCTGAAGCTTGCGTCAAGGCCGTCGCGGAGGATGCCGACGATCCTTTTCGCGTCACCAGCCTGGACCCGGCGCTTCTGCGTGACGAGCCAGGCCGGCTCGCCGACGAGGCGGCGGCGCTCTCGCTCATCGGCGGCCGACGTGCCGTCCGCCTGCGCGGGGCGACCGAGGCTGTGGTTCCCGCGATCCGCTTGTGTCTCGTTTTGCCGGCCACGGAGAGTCTGGTGATCGCGGAGGCCGGGCCGCTTACCCCACGCTCGGGGCTGCGTAAGTTATGCGAGCAGGAAGCGAGCCTCGCAGCCATCGCCTGCTACGACGAGAGCGCGGAGGGCGCTGCCCGGTTGATCGAAGCCTTCTGCAGCGCGCGCAAAATCAAGGCGGCGCCCGAGACGGTCGATTGGCTTGCCGAGCGTCTGGGCACTGATCGCCGGCAGATCGAAGGCGCAGTAGAGAAGCTCGCGGTCTATCTGGGCGAGGGGGACCCCGAGGGCGGTTTGCTCACGCAGGAGGTCGCGGAGGCCTGCGTCGGCGATGCGACCGAAGCGTCGGCCGATGAGGTCGCGCGTCTGGCCCTGTCCGGCGACCGTGAAGGGCTGGACCGGGCGATGTCGCGGGCGCTCTACGGCGGGGTTCAACCGATCACCATTCTCCGCGCCGCAGCCCGGCGCCTCGCCCGCCTCCATCTCGCGGTCGCCGCGCTGGAAGGCGGCGCCAGCCGGGCGGACGCAATGGGCAGCCTCAAGCCGCCCGTATTCCCCAGGGAACGCGCCGCCTTCGGTCAGGAGATGGCGCGTTGGCCGAGCGCCCGCGCCGCCCGCGCGCTAGGGCTGTTGACCCGTGCCGAGCGCGATTGCAAGGTTTCCGGTGGCGCGCCGGAGGCGATCTGCTGGCAGGCGCTGCTGCGAATCGCGCGGGCGGCGAGCAGGCAGGGTGCCTGAGCGGGCCTATCCTCGCGTTAGGCCGCGATGCCGGCCAGGGTGCAGATGCGCCGCCACTCGGCCTCGCTCACGGGGCTCACGGAAAGCCGCGATTGACGCACGAGCTGCATGTCCTGCAGCGCCGGGTCGTCCTTGATCTGCTTCAGCGAGACCGGCTCGCTCACCGGGACCACGGCCTTGACGTCGACCATGCCGAAGCGCCCGGAAGCATCGGTCGGGTCGGGATAGTGCTCCTTCACGACCTCGACGACGCCGACGATCTCCTTCGCGTTGACCGAGTGGTAGAAGAAGCAGCGGTCGCCCCGCTTCATGGCCTTCATGTTGTTGTTCGCCTGATGGTTGCGTACGCCGTCCCACTCCGTGACGCTGTCGCGCACCTGATCGTCCCAGGACCAGGATCCGGGTTCCGACTTCAAGAGCCAATAGGCCATGTCGCGCTCCTCCAAAGACCACTCAACGGTGCATCGAGTGTAGCCAACCCGCGACCCAACGTCAGCCGTCCCTCGATGGTCACGCCGGCCGCCGTCTTGATGTCGGCGAACGAAGCCCCCACACTATGACCATTGCCGGGTAACGAGACTGTCGGGTGGTGCCTGCAGCGGTGCCGCCTGCGGCAGGTGGGCGTGGGGCAATGTCGTTCTTCGAAATGGGTGGCTACGCCGCCTACGTGTGGCCGGCCTTCGGCGCCGCGGCCGCGATCATGGTTGCGCTCCTCCTGCTCAGCATTCGCGCCATGCGTGCGAGGGAGGCGGCGCTGAGGGCCTTGGAGACGACCGCGCGCCGGCAGCGTGACGCCGATGGAGACGGCGACCGTGACGGGGGGCAGAACGCCCCGGCATGAAGCGCAAGCATTGGCGGTTGGTCTTTCTCGGCGGAGGGCTCGGCGCGCTTGGCCTTGCTGCGGGCCTGGTGCTCACCGCGCTCGACGACACGCTTGTCTTCTTCCATGACCCGAGCACGCTCAAGGAACGGCAGTTTTCGCCCGAGCAGCGGCTTCGCGTGGGCGGCCTGATCGAGGAGAACAGCGTAGTGAGGGGTGACGACGGGCTTACGGTGCGTTTCACCATCACCGACCTCGCCCACACCGTACTCGTCACCTATCGCGGCATTTTGCCGGACCTGTTCCGCGAGGGGCAGGGGGTGGTCGCCGAGGGCTATCTGAAGGGCAGCGTGTTCGAAGCCGACGAGGTGCTCGCCAAGCACGACGAGAACTACATGCCGCGTGAGGTGGCTGACGCGCTGAAGAAATCCGGCAACTGGAAGGGCAAGGGCGCCGAATGATCCCCGAGATCGGCCACTTCGCCCTGATCCTCGCGCTCGCGATGGCGCTGGTGCAGGCGGTCGCCGCTCCCCTCGGCGCCAGGCTCCGCGATGGCGGCCTGATGGCGCTGGCGCGGCCGGCCGCGGTGGCGCAGTTCGTCTTCATCTCGGCTGCGCTCGCCTGCCTGATGCAGGCCTTCGTCGTCTCCGACTTCTCGGTGGTGACGGTTGCCGACAACTCCCATTCGGCCAAGCCGCTGCTCTACAAGTTCACCGGCACATGGGGCAATCACGAAGGCTCGATGCTGCTCTGGGTGTGGATTCTGGCGGTCCACGGCGCCGCCGTGGCGGTCTTCGGGCGCAACCTGCCGCCGGCGTTCCGGGCTTGGGTGCTGGCCGTGCAGGCGCTGATCGGGCTCGGCTTCCTGGTCTTCGTGCTCGCCACCTCCAACCCCTTCCTCAGGCTCGATCCGGCGCCGTTCGACGGGCGCGACCTCAACCCGCTGCTGCAGGACCCCGGCCTCGCCTTCCACCCGCCGCTGCTCTACCTCGGCTACGTCGGGCTCTCGACCGCCTTCTCCTTCGCCGTGGCAGCGCTGATCGAGGGGCGCGTGAACGCGGCCTGGGCACGCTGGGTCAGGCCCTGGACCCTGCTCTCCTGGTGCGCGCTAACGGCCGGCATCGCCTTGGGTTCCTGGTGGGCCTATTACGAGCTCGGCTGGGGCGGGTACTGGTTCTGGGACCCGGTGGAGAACGCCTCCTTCATGCCTTGGCTGATGGCGACCGCGCTGCTGCACTCCTCGATCGTGGCGGAGAAACGGGACTCGCTCAAAAGCTGGACCGTGCTGCTCGCGATCCTCGGCTTCTCGTTGAGCCTATTGGGGACCTTCCTGGTGCGCTCCGGCGTGCTGACCTCGGTGCACAGCTTCGCCTCCGACCCGGCGCGCGGGGTCTATATCCTGGTGTTCCTGGTGATCGTGGTCGGCGGCTCGCTCACGCTCTACGCATGGCGCGCGCCGGGGATGCGGGCCGGCGGCTCGTTCCGCCCGCTCTCGCGCGAGAGTTCACTCTTGGCCAACAATCTGCTGCTGGCGGTCGGCTGCGCCACGGTCTTTATTGGCACGCTCTATCCGCTGGTTCTCGACGCCATCGCGGACCAGAAGGTTTCGGTCGGGCCGCCTTTCTTCGAATCCACCTTCGTGCTCCTGATGATTCCCCTCCTCCTGATGATGGCGGTGGGGCCGCTCATGGCCTGGAAGCGCGCCGGACCCAGCGCCGTGCTGCCGCGCCTCGCGGTCTCGCTTATCGCCGCCATCGCCGTGGCCGCGGCGGTCGGGGCGAGCGGCGGCGGACCCTGGGGTGCGGTGCTCGGCATGGCGCTCGCAGGTTGGGTGGCGGCGGGCGTGCTCACGGAGTTCACAGAGCGCGTGCGGCTCTTCCGCGTGCCGCTTGCCGAGAGTGCGCGCCGTGCCCTCGGCCTGCCCCGCGCAGCCTGGGCGATGAGCATCGCCCATCTCGGCGTCGCGGTACTGGTGGTGGGCACGGTCGGCGCCAGCAATTGGCAGACCGAGCGTGAGCAGGCGATGCAGCCGGGCGATTCGGTCGCCCTCGCCGGCTACGATTTCGAGCTGCAGAGCATCGGTGACGTGCCCGGCCCCAACTACATCGCGCGGCGCGGTGAAGTCCGGGTCCTGCAGGACGGCGAGCCGGTTGCGCTCCTGCTGCCCGAGCGCCGCCACTACCCGGTGCAGGACACCTGGACCACCGAGGCCGCGATCCACACCACCTGGCTCTCCGATCTCTATGTCGTGGTGGGCGAGGATGCGCCCGGCGGCACGGCGATCCGCATCCACCATAATCCACTCGTGCCCTGGATCTGGATCGGCGCACTCCTCATGGTGGCCGGCGGTGTCGTTTCGTTGACCGACCGCCGCCACCGCGTGGGCGCGCCCACGCGCCGCCGGCATTCGGCGCCCGCTGTCGCCGCTGCCGGCACGGGCGACTGAGGGACAGGCAGGAGATGGCGGACGAGGGCGCCCAGGCGCCGCGGGAGGAGCAGGAGGCCCGCCCGCCGGTCTCCGCCGCCCGCAGGCTGCGCTATCTCGTACCGATGTTCCTGTTCGTTGCGCTTGCCGCCGCGCTCGGCGTCCAGTTGCTCACCGGCGATCCCGGCAAGGTGCCGTCGGCGCTGATCGACAAGCCGGTGCCGGAATTCTCGCTCCCGCCGGTCCAGGGGTTCGAAGACGCAGGCGGGTTCGCGACCACCGATCTCCAGAAGGGCGAGATTGCGCTCGTCAACATCTTCGCCTCCTGGTGCGGCCCCTGCCGGGTCGAGCACCCGTTGTTGATGGCGCTCGCCGGGGCCGGCACGATCCCGCTCTACGGCATTAACTATAAGGACACGCCGGACGACGCCGAGCGCTGGCTCGGCCGCCTCGGCAATCCTTACACGCTGATGGGAGCCGATCTCGACGGCCGCACCGGGATCGATTGGGGGGTCTACGGCGTGCCCGAGACCTTCGTGGTGGATGGTGCCGGGCGCATCCGCCACCGCCACGTGGGCGTGCTCTCGCAGTACGACCTGGACGAGACCATCCTGCCGCTAATCGAGGACCTGAACGGATGACGGCTGCGGCACGGTTGGGGCTGGCCGGGTTCGTTGCGCTCTGGTTGGCGCTTGCGGCGGGCCCCGGCCTGTCTTTCACGCCCGATGAGCCGCTCGCTGACACCGCGCTCGAAGCGCGCGCCCGAGCGCTCCATGCGGAGCTTCGCTGCATGGTGTGCCAGGGCCAATCGATCGCCGATTCCAACGCGCCGCTGGCCCAGGACATGCGCGCTATCGTCCGTGAGCGCATCGCGGGCGGCGCGAGCGACGATGACGTGAGGGGCTTCCTCACCGACCGCTACGGCGATTACGTTCTGCTCGACCCGCCGGTGAAGCCCGAGACCTACGCGCTCTGGTTTGGGCCGGCGGCGGTCTTCGTTGCCGGCGCCGCCATTGCCTTTGCCCTCGTGCGCCGAGCGCGGGCCGGGGCGCGCGAAGCAGGGGCGACGCCCCTTTCCGCCGAGGAGCGGCGGCGGCTCGACGCGCTTCTCGACGACGACATCTGAACCGAGCAGCCGATGATCTTCGCGCTTGCCGCCGCATTGCTGACGGCGCTCGCCGTCGCGGCAGTGCTGATCCCGGTGCTGCGCCGGCACCGCCGAACCCCGTCGCGGGCGGACTACGACCTCACCGTCTATCGCGATCAGCTCAGGGAGCTGGAGAGCGATCGCGCCCGCGGCTTGGTCAGCGAGGAGCAGGTAGAAGCAGCCCGCACCGAGATCGAGCGGCGCATGCTGCGCGCAGCACGGGCGCGGGACGCGGCACAGGCGGCGGACGCGGCGGAAGCATCCGAGCCGGCAGATGCAGGCGCGCGCGCACCGACGAGTTGGCGGCGGCGGGCGGCGGCCATCGGGCTTGGGCTCTGCATTCCGGCGCTGGCCGCCGGTATCTACGCAAGCCTCGGCACCCCCGGGCTGCCCGGCAGGCCCTTCGCGGAAGTCGAACGGCCGGCCGCTCGAACGGAGACCCTCGCGGCGCTGAGCGGGCCGGTCGAGCAGCTTGCGGCGCGGCTTGAGGGTGAACCCGACAATCTCGAAGGCTGGCTTCTGCTCGGCCGCTCTTACGTGGTGCTGCAGCGGTACGCCGAGGCGGCCGATGCGCTCAGGCGGGCGGCGACGCTTTCCGGCGACGATCCCGAGGTGCTGGCGATGCTGGGCGAAGCGATCGTCTGGGCTAACGACGGGATGGTGGTGCCGGAGGCAGTCGGGGCCTTCCGCCAAGTCCTCGAAGCACGGCCGACCGACCCGGCGGCGCGCTTTCACCTGGCCCTCGCCCGCGCCCAGGCCGGTGCGGTGCGGGAGGCCTACGAGATGTGGCTTGCGCTCGCCGCCGACACGCCGGCTGACGCCACTTGGCGCGGAGACTTGGAGCAACTGATCCGCCAGTCTGCCGAGGTTCTCGGTATCGAGCCGGGGACGGTTCCGAGTGGGCCCACGATGGCCGACGCGTCCCCCGGTCCAACGGCTGAGGACATGGCGGCAGCGGCCGAGATGTCGCCTGAAGAACGCATGGCCATGATCCGCGGCATGGTGGAGAACCTTGCCGCGCGGCTTGAGGAAAATCCGGACGACCCTGAGGGTTGGCGGCGTCTCGCCCAATCCTATGCCGTGCTCGGCGAGCCCGAGAAGGCGGTCGACACGTTGCGCCGCGCATCGGAGCTGGCTCCAGACGACCTCGCGACCCTCCACGCCTATGCCCGTGCTCTCACCGGCGAGATTGGAGCGGAGCCGCCTCCGCCGGAGGCTGTGACGGTCTACAAGCGCATCCTGGGGCTCGAGCCCGACGATGGGGCGGCGCTCTGGTTCATCGGGCGCGCGGCGGCGGAGCGGGGCGACAGCGCCATCGCGCGTGCGCATTGGAAGCGCCTCCTTACCCTGCTTGCGCCGGGTTCGGAGGAGCGCCAGGCAGTGCAAGCCGCGCTCGACAATCTCTAGAACGAGTTCGTCCCCGACGAACGGGGGACAGGCCGTGGCACACGGCCGCCCCACGAGTGTTTAGACGACGATGACTAAATCCCCATAAAACTGATCCAGCCGGTGATGATGTACTTCTCCTCGCGCGGCGCGACCTCGCCCTTATGGGTGTGGGTGAAGCCCGCCGGCCAGATCAGGGTCTTGCCCTTGGCTGGCCGGACCAGATGGTCCTGGAAGGTGAAATAGGTGCCGCCGCCCTCCCTGATGTCGTTCAGGAAGGTCTGAAAGGCGAGCACCCGGTGGCCGAGGTCGAGGCCGCTCGCCTCGTAGTGGGCGCCGTGGAAGGCTCCGCCCGGCTTGTAGTACTGCATCTGCGGCGGCTCCAGGAAGCCGAGCTTGTCCGAGGCCTCGCCCAGCACCGAGAACTCCCGCATGTAGTCGGCGAGGCAGGCCATGACGTGACCGCGATAGGCGCGCACCGTCTTGGCGTAGACCTCGTAGGGGAAGCAGGTCAGGCTCGCGTCTTCGGAATCCTTCCAGGCCTTGTCGACGCCCTTGGCGCTCGTCCCCGGCCGGGTGAGGCCGAGGCGGCGTGTCCGCTTGAAGCCCTTGATCAGCTCGTCACAGAGCGCGGGCTTCTCGATGGTGTATTCCTTGATCCAGCGCATCGCTGGGTGCTGCCTCCACGTGTGTTGGGCCGCCGGCACGGCTGCCGCCATGCGGGTGCGAGGGGCATTCTAGAGCGTTATCCGATCAACCTGGATCACAACCTACTCCGAACGGCTGCTAACAACGGCTGCCAGCTTGGATAACAGCGGCAATTCGAACGCCCCGAAACCCGCTGGAGGTGTATCCGCCTCAAGCGAGAGAAGACTAAGCTGTTGAAAATCAAGACGATTCAATCGGATCAGATCGTACTCTATTTCCATTTGCGTGGCGGGCACGCCATCTTGTATTGTGCGCCGCGCAAAGGGAGTGTCATACGCGCCGCGCCCGCGCGGTGCATCAACCTTGGACAATCGATGAGAACCGGGCCGGATGTCTCCCCCCGGTGCTGAAGGGAGGGTGCGCATGTCGCATACCGACAAAAAGCAGCAGTTTACGAAAGAGTTGTATCGGCTCTGGTCGATGCACGCGGACCGGAAGAACTACAAGGTCTCGCGGCGCGACCTGATCAAGGGCATGGCCGGCCTCGGGCTCGGCGCGGGCGCAATCTCGATGCTCATGAAGCAGGCGCCCTTCAGCGTGCGCCAGGCCTGGGCGGCTGAGGGTGCCACCCCTGAGGAGCGTGCCATCAACGGCGCCAAGGCGCTCTTCGACAGTGCCGAAAAGAAGACCATCAGCATCATGTACCCGTCGGGCTCCGGCGGTAACCTCTCGCCCTTCGTCGAGGAGTGGAAGGGGCTCACCGGCTTCGATCTCGAGCTGATCGAAGTGCCGGTCACCGAGACCCATCAGAAGGCGATGCAGGAAGCGGTGGCCAAGACGGGTCGTTACGACATCATGATCCCGGCGCCGCTGAGCCTCGCCGACCTCGCCGAATCGGGCGTGGCGCGGCCCCTGGACGACTACATGGACAAGTACGATCCCGAGGTCTACTCAGGGCCCAACCAGCTTCAGTTCCCGGTGTCCGACTTCGGGCAGAAGTACAAGGGCAAGACCTACGGCCTCTATTGTGACGGCGACTGGTGGCACCTCAGCTACCGCAAGGACAAGCTCGCCGAGAAGGGCCTGGCGCCGAAGTCGAAGCGCGAGATGGTCCATACCTGGACCGAGTACGACGAGCTCTGCGCCACGATGCACGACCCGGACAACAACTTCTACGGGGCGCTCGAGTACCGCTCGCCGTTCTGGAACAAGTTCCACTGGATGACGCGGGTCCAGTCGAAGGGTCACTTCTACTTCGACGAGGACATGAACTCGCTGGCCGACACGCCGCAGGGCATCGAGACGGTCAAGGAGCTGATCGCGCTGCAGGACATCATGCCGGCCGAGCAGTTCACCTACGGCTTCACCGAGAACTACGCGCAGTACTACGCGCAGGGCCGTGGTTTCTGCGAGTTCGGATGGCCGTCACTCTGGCGTTACAGCAACGACGCGGCGGGCTCCCAGTCGATCATCGCCGCCAAGGGCGAGGACGGCGAGCCTTCGCAGACCGCCGTCTCGAAGGTGCCGGGCACCATGCACAACGGCGAGCTCATTCGCTCGTGCATCCACGCCTTCGCCTGGGACTTCGTGGTCAGCAACTACTCGCCGATCCAGGAAGCTGCGTACTGCTTCTCGCAGTGGATCACGGGGCCGACCATGTCGATGCGCTCGATCCCGAACGAGGGCGGTTACTTCGATCCGTGGCGCGACAACCACTTCTTCGCACCGTCGGCCGAGTTCTTCGCAGCCTATCCGGGCGATTTCCTGGCGACCCACGCCGAGGCGATCGTGGACGCGGTGCCGGAGATTCAGCTGCGTGGTGCGGCCGAGTACCTCAACGCGCTCGACGTCAATCTGACCGCGGCCTACAACGGCAACAAGTCGCCGGAAGAGGCCATGGAAGACACCGCCAAGGAGCAGAACCGCATCACGCGGCGTCTGGGCAAGGCGGAGCAGAAAGAGAGCTGGCACGGCCTGGCCAAGATGTATCCCGAGCCGCTGCAGAAGCTCGTCGGCGTCGACAAGTGGGTTCTGTAGTCCGACAGTAACAGCACAACCGGACCGCAGGTAACGTGGTTACGAAAGCTGCGAACGGGGGCGTGCCCGCGCGTACATTGCAGGCGCGGGCACGCCTGTTCGACCCCAATGACAAGCGTTACATCGGCGTGCTTTTCATCACGCCGGTTCAGCTTCTGTTAATCACGATGTTGATCTTCCCCTTCGGCCTGGAGTTTTTCGTCGCGCTGACCGAGTGGCAGCCGACTTACGGAACCTCCATCTGGCACGCCGTGGGGACGGTGTTCTCCGGCGATACCGAGCTCGGCCTCAACTACTACTATCTGGTGACGGACGAGCCGCGCTTCCTCGAGGCGCTGGGCCGGACGCTCGCAATATCAGTGCTCAGCCTCTGCCTCGAGTTCGTCATCGGGCTCGGGCTGGCCACGATTTTCCTTAAAACGTTCTGGGGCAAGCGCATCTGGTTCACCGCGCTGCTGACCCCGATGATGATCATGCCGGTCGTCGTCGGCTACACCTGGTTCATGCTGTTCCAGTACAGTGGTCCGGTCAATCAGGTGCTGGGATGGATTGGCGGCACCTCCGCTGGGGCCGATTTGCAGTGGCTCAACAACGGTGTGCTGGCCTTCTTCGCCGTGGTCATCACGGAAGTCTGGCACTGGACGCCGCTGTTCTTCCTGATCCTGCTCTCGGGCCTCAACGCGGTGCCAGAGAACCCGGTGCGGGCGGCGACCGTGCTCGGCGCCAGCAACTGGCGAATCTTCTGGACCGTCATCATGCCCAACATGCGGGGCGTCATCATCATCGCCTTCGTGATCCGCGGCATGGAGGTCATCAAGCTCTTCGACGAGATCTACATCCTGACGCGCGGCGGTCCCGGCACCGCGACCGAGACCATGAGCCTCTATCTATACAAACTCGGTTTCCAGGACTTCCGCCTCGCCTACGCCGGGTCGGCGGGCTTCATCGTGCTGGTGATCACGGTGGTGATGATCAACATGATGCTGAAGCCGATCCGCTACGAGTTGCTGGAGAAGCGCTAGATGGGCGCGCGGAAATTCGGCCCTGGCAGCGCGATCGGGCTCGCCTTCGGGCTCCTCTTCGCGGTGTTCCCGCTGTTCTGGATGGTGTCCACGTCGTTCAAGCCGTCCAACGAGTGGGTCACGACGCCGCCGGTGTGGGTGTCGGAGAACGGCACCGTCACCAACTATCTCGTCATTCTGTGGCCGTCGGTCCTGCTCGAGCAGCGGGGCGGTCTCGGCCAGTACACCGAGGAGGGCGAGGTCACCGCGCAGCGTGCGACCGAATCCGACGCGGTGAGCGGCGCAGTCGCAGACTTCCTGACCAAGTCGGCGTGGCAGTCCATCCGGGGCTCGGTCATCATTTCGGTGCTCTCGACAATGCTGTCCATTGTGGTCGGCTTTATGGCTGCAATTGCCATTGCGCGATACCGATTTGGCGGCAACGTCACACCCTTCTTCATATTATCGGGGCGAATGTTCCCGCCCATTGCGATCGCCATCCCGTTCGTGGTGATGTTCAGCGCGCCGGGAATCGAGGCAACCGACTCCTATTGGGGCCTGATACTGGCCTACGCCGCGGTCACGGTGCCGTTCTCCACCTGGATGCTGAAAAGCTTCATCGACGAGCTGCCTCAGGAGATCGAGGAAGCGGCGATGATGGACGGCATGTCGCGATGGGAGGCGCACATCAAAGTCACTGTGCCGCTCATCAAGGGCGGCCTGATCGCGACCTCGCTCTTCATCTTCATCCTCAACTGGAGCGAGTTCCTGTTCGCGCTAGTGCTGACCTACACCAACGTCGAGACGATCCCGGTCAAGCTGTCGAAGTACTTCAGCGCCACATCGGGCCAGCAATACGGCATTCAGGCGGCGCTCGCGTGCGTCTCCATCGTCCCGCTGGTGATCGTCGGCTTCTTCATCCAGCGGCATCTGGTGCGCGGCCTCACCCTCGGCGCGATCAAGCGTTAGCGCGGCACGATGGCAAACATCAAGCTTGAGCTGGTGGAGCTCCGCAAGGAGTTCGGCGAACTCATCGCCGTCGACGACATGTCCCTCGCTTGCGAGGAAGGCGAGACCATGGCGTTGCTGGGGCCGTCCGGCTGCGGCAAGTCCACCACGCTGAACATGATCGTGGGCCTCGAGGCGCCCACCTCGGGCGACATCCTCATCGACGGGCAGTCAGTGCTTCAGGTGCCCCCCGGCCAGCGCAATGTCGGCCTGGTGTTCCAGGACTACGCCGTCTTCACCCACATGAACGTCAGGCGCAATCTGGAATACGGGCTCCGCGTGCGCGGCATGGGGCGCGCCGATATCGACCGCGAGGTGGCGAAGGTCGCCGCGTTCCTTCACCTCGAGCATCAGCTCGACTACAAGCCGCTGGAGCTCGGCGCGAGTGAGCTTCAGCGCGTCGCGATCGGGCGGACGCTGGTGACAAACCCCGAGATCCTGCTGCTCGACGAGCCGCTGAGCAATCTGGAAGCCGAGATGCGCAACCAGATGCGCCGTGAGCTCCGGCGCATTCAGGCCGAGACCGGGCAGACCATCATCTATGTCACCCATGACCAGATCGAGGCGCTCTCGCTCGCACACCGTATCGCCGTCATGGATTTCGGCCAGCTCAAGCAATACGACACGGCGCACAACGTCTACCACTATCCCGACAACACCTTCGTCGGCAGCTTCCTCGGCAACCCGCCGATGAACTTCGTGCACGGTCAGTTCGGCCATGACGGCAACCGGCCGGTCGTGGCGCAGAACGGCTCGATCATTCCCGTCCCGACTGCCAGCGCGGGTGCAGTGAGTGACGGCGCCGAGGTGATCGTTGGCATGCGGCCGGAGTCGATGATGCTGGCGGAAGCGGGCGACCCGGCAGCCTTCATCGCTGCGGTCGTCGCGGTGGAGCCGCAGGGACCGGAGACCGTTCTCACGGTTCGCATCGGCGAGTCCGACCTGAAGCTGGTCGTGGAGACCGGCACGCAGGCCCACGAAGGGGCCGAAATCGCAATCCGGCCGGATGCTGAGTTGCTGGCCCTGTTCGACGCCGCATCGGGCGTCCGCTTCAAGGCGTGAGCCCGGCCATGGACGAACCCCTCCTGCAGCTTCGCTCCATCTCCAAGAACTTCGGTTCGGTTCAGGCGCTCAAGGAGTTGAGCCTGGAGGTCCCGCGTGGCTCGCTGATCGTGCTCTTGGGCCCAGCCGGAGCCGGCAAAACGACCACGCTGAGGATCGTCGCTGGGCTCGAGGCGCCGACCTCGGGCGAGGTCTGGGTCGAAGGGCAGAACTTCACCAAGCTGCAGCCCAACCGGCGCGACATCGCGATGATCTTCGACAATCTCGCGCTCTACCCCAACAAGACGGGGTACGAGAACGTAGCCTCCCCGCTCAAGCTCGCCAGGATGCCGAAGGCCGAGATCGCCAAGCGGGTCGACGAGATCGCGGGGCTGCTCAAGATCGGCCACATTCTCGACCGCCTGCCGGCGACCTTCAGCGGCGGCGAGCGGCAGCGCGTGGCCCTGGGCCGAGCCATGGTGCGTGAGCCACGCTTCTACCTGCTGGACGAGCCGCTCTCGAGCCTGGACTTCATGCTCCGCATCGAACTCAGGACCGAGTTGAAGCGCTTGCAGCGCGACCTCGGGCGCACCTTCGTCTTCGCCACACCGGACTACACCGAGGCGCTGGCGCTGGCGGATACCGTCTGCGTCCTGCTGGAAGGCGAGGTGCGTCAGATCGCGAAGGCGCAGGAGCTCTATGACGAGCCGGCCGACCGTGACGTGGCCCGCTTCGTCGGCAATCCCAAGATCAATATCGTCCCCGGCCGGCTCGCGCGCGAGAACGGCACCGCCAGACTTTCCATCGGCTCGATGAACCTGCCCTTGCCGGATCGCATGGAGCACGGCCTGCCCGCGCATTTGAGCGAGGTTGAGGTCGGCCTTCGCCCAGAGCATGTCCGGATTGTGCCCTCGACCGCGACCGAAACGCACCGGACCGGGATCGTCAACGATCTTGAGCCGCTCGGCATGCACACGACGGTCGGCATCGATCTGGCGGGGATTAATTTGGCGCTGACCGTCGCGGGCGTGCAAGAGTTCAACGACGGCGACCGGGTCGAGGTGCATCTGGATACCGAGACCCTATTGTTCTTCGACCCGATCTCGGGGCGTCGCGTCGGCAACTAGTCGGCCCGGCGGCGCGTCGGCTCCCCCGCCCTCGGCGAGCGACCGCCGCTGGCACGTACGGCCCGCATGGCATGGGCTGCAGACGAGGGAGTGACCCGCGATGGTGAAGACCGCGCGCGCTGAGACCCAGTCCTTAAGCATCGAAGACGAGATCACGCAGGCAGCGATCGAGCGTCTGGAACAGGGCGCCGACGGGCGGTTGCGGGAGATCATGGTCAGCCTGACCCGGCACCTTCACGGGTTCATCCGCGACATCGAGCCGACCGAGGAAGAATGGCTCGCGGCGATCCGCTTCCTGACTGAGACCGGCAAGAAGTGCGACGAAAACCGCCAGGAGTTCATCCTGCTCTCGGACACGCTCGGCGCGAGCATGCTGATCGACGCCATCAACAACCGCAAACCAAGCGGCGCCACCGAGAGCAGCGTGCTCGGCCCCTTTTATCGCGAGGGCGCGCCGGACTACGAAAACGGCGCCGACTTGGCGGAGGCCGAGACCGGCGGCGAGCGCGTGCTTGTCTCGGGCAAAGTGATCGACCTCGACGGTGCGCCCATCGAAGGCGCGGTGCTCGACATCTGGCAGACTGCGTCAAACGCCGCGTACGCGGCGCAGGATCCGTCCGGGACTTCGTTCAACCTCTGCGGCCGGCTCACCACCGAGGCGGACGGGCGCTACTGGTTCCGCACCCGCAAGCCGGTGAGCTACACGATCCCGGGCGATGGTCCCGTGGGCGCCATGCTGGACGCCGCCGGCCGTCACAACTGGCGCCCGGCCCACATTCATTTCATGCTGTCGGCGGCGGGGTATGAGACGCTGGTGACGCAGCTCTTCACCGACGACGACCCCTATCTCGGGAGCGATGCCGTCTTCGGCGTCAAGGACTCCCTGGTCGTGCACTACGACGAGACGGACGAGGGCCTGCGTCTCGACCACGACTTCGTCATGACGGCCCAAGGCTAGGCTGCGTCCTCTCTCCGGGGGTTCCAGAACGGCCGGTCGAACGGCCTCGAGCCGTCTCTGACCCCCAATTCGTGAGGGTCCAGCGACTCGAAAGTTTCAAACCCGCGTCAACTCCCCGTCGCAAGGACTTTATCACCGCGACCCCTCACTCTCTCTATAACGCATTGTAATTGCGTTAATTTGCGGGAGTCCACCCAACGCCGTGGCAGGGTAACGTCAAGAGTTATGTGTCAGGGAGACGGGGGTGCTGATTCCCTGAGACTTGTTTTCGTGGATGAATACCGCGTAGAGGACGCGGTCCATTGAGGTCCGGTCCTGGAAGGTTCCCATGGGCCGGGTTCGTCTGCGGACCTCCCGGAACCTTCGTTCGATGGCGTTGGTGGTCCTGACCCGCTTTCGCTCATCGAGGGTCCGGTAGCGGAAGCAGGTGAGCAGCTCGTCGAGATCGCTGCGCAGGCAGGCGACGGCCTTGGGGTAGGTGCTTTGCCAGCGGTCGGCGAAGCGTCGGGCGGCGCTCTGGGCCTTGCGGCGGCTCTTTGCATTCATGACGGCGTGGACATCGGCCTTGACGGCCTCCTGGTCGGCCTTGCGGACCTTGTTGAGGATGTTGCGCATCTTGTGCGCCCAGCACCTCTGAACCGGGATGCCGGGATAGACGAACGGCAAGGCAGCCAGCAGGCCCTTGCCGCCATCGACGCAGATCATCTCAAGGCCTTCGCCGGTGAGCCCGCGGTGGTACAGCCGGTTGAGGAACGCTTCCCACTCGCGGGCGCCTTCGCTGACGGCGAGATGGAAGTCGATGATCTCCTTCTTGCCGTCGGGGCGGATGCCGAGCGCCACCAGGACCGGCCTCCTGAGCGCGCCGGCGCCGGTCTTGCGGGCCAGCACCACGCCGTCGAGCATCAGCGCCTTGTAGGCGTTCTTCAGCGGCCTGCGGTGGAAGGCCTCGACCGCCATGTCGAGCGTCTTGGAGACCCGGCTCACCGTCGCGGCCGAGACCGGGCGCCCGAGCAGGGCCAGCAGGACCTCGCCCACCTTGCGCGTCGAAAGCCCCAGCACGAAGCCGGCCAGGATGGCACGGTCGATCTCCGGCGCGCGCCTTGCGTAGCTCTTCACAACCCCGGTCGGGCAGAAGTGCCGGGTGCGCGGCACGTTGAGCTCGATGTCGCCGAGCTCGCTCAGCAGGCAGCGGCGGTAGGTCCCGTTGCGCCGGTCGCGCATCGCGCCGGCGTCGAGGTTGTCGAGCCAGCGATCCACCGCCTCGGCCATCCGGCCCTCGATGATCTCGGCCAGCGCCTGGCGGCCGAGCGGGCGGTAGCCTTCGCCCCAGTCCAGTCCGCCTGCCTGCATCTCCTTCACCACCTCAAAGGCCTGGGGTAGGCTCATGATCGTCGCAGCTTGCTGGGACATGCGGGGTGCTCCTGTTTGTGGTTGTCGTCACCACAGGGAGTACCCCCTTCCCACCTGACACATAAATTCTTACGTCACCCCGTGGCAGGCGGCGCTGGACATGCCCCCGCGGGCTGCTCAAGATTCGTGGTCGCGACTCGGGCCGCTGCGCCGCGAGCGACAACGATTTGGCGTGCGGCATCCACAAGGTATGGGGGGCGCTATGGGTGATCCTGTCGATGCCTTGACAACAATTTTCACCGAATCCTACTACTGGATCACGGTGGTCATGATGTTCCTCATTCACGCCGGGTTCTGCACCTACGAGGTAGGGGCGTCCCGGCGCAAGAATGTTCTGCACACGTTGATGAAGAACACGATGCTGATCCCTCTGGTCACCGTCACGTTCTTCTTCTTCGGATGGTACGTCTATTTCGCATTTCCCAATGTTCCGTTCGCATCCGGCGGATTCTCCGATGCGTCGTTCGCGGAGCCGTGGGACGAGTTCATGGGCGCTCACATGCAGGACCGCATCCTAGGCGTGTTCTGGGCGGCGTTCCTGCTCTTCTCATGGACCACCGCCTCGATTGTCTCGGGCGCGGTGATCGAGCGTATCAAGACCGGCGCGTTCCTCATCTTCGCGGTCCTGATCGGCTCCTTCACCTGGATCCTCGACGCGGCCTGGGGCTGGCACCCGGGCGGCTGGATGGTTCAGATCCTGGGCTATCACGATGCCTACGCATCCGGCGTGGTGCACGCCATCGCCGGCGGCTCGGCCCTCGCGATCCTCTTTGTGCTGGGGCCACGCATCGGCAAGTTCGGGCCGAACGGAGAGGTCAACGATATCAAGCCGCACAACCCATGGCTGGTCACGGTCGGGCTGTTCCTGATCTTTACCGGCTTCTGGGGCTTCTACGCGGCCTGCAACGTGCCGATCATCGACATCGGCGGCGAGGCAGGGACCTTCTTCTCGGCGACCAACATCTACGGGATGCCGACGACGCTGTCCGCGATCGTCTACAACTTCCTGATGTCCTTCTCGGGCGGCCTGATGGCGGCTTACCTCGTCAGCAAGGGCAATCCGTTCTGGACATACTCAGGCGGTCTCGGCGGCATCATCGCGGCCTCTGCCGGCAACGACCTCTATCACCCGTTGCAGGCGCTGTTCATCGGTGGGGCCGGCGTGGTGTTCATGTTCTACATGCACCACTGGGTCGAGCGTAAGTTCAAGATCGACGACGCGGTCGGAGCGGTCGCCGTGCACGGTTACGCCGGTTTCTTCGGCGTCATCGTGTGTGGCTTCGTGCTCTGGGGTTACCCGGCCGCAGCGCCGACGTTCGGCGACTACGGTGCACGCGAGGCCTCGATCGCCCTGTTCACGACTCCGGAAGGCCTGCCGCAAATCAATCCGGTCGGCCAGATTCTGGGGGCGATCATCATGTTCTGGGTGCTGGGCTTCCTGCCCTGCTACGTCCTGGCAAGGGTCCTGCAGTACTTCAATATGCTGCGGGTGCCGCGCGAGGTCGAGCTGGCGGGTCTGGATACGCATCAACTCGGCGATGCCTATCCCTACCATGCACACCAGGAAACGGCGTTCGAGAAGATCGAACGCACCTACGCCAAGGAATAGGAGGATAAGATGGCTTCGACCGGCTTGGACTCCTTTACCAACCCCGCCGAAATCGGCGCCATGTACCCTGGCGTGGGCGCCGAGACGGCGATGGTCGGTATCCTCGTGGCCCTCTGGGTGGGCTGGCACTTCTTCCAGATCTACCAGGAGGAGAGCGAGTACCGCGAAGCGGTCAAGCTCTACCGCGAGGTTGGCATGGAGCGCGCCATGCACCATGCCACCGGCACGATCGCGACGGCGGACGAGGTCCAGATCAGCAAGAGCTGACCTCTTACCACCGTCGACACTGTACGGGGCGGGCCTTCGGGCCCGCCCTTCTCTTTGGGTCAGTTGGCGGCGGCGCTCGCGCCTTACTGCAGGGCCTGCCGTGCGTCGGCGATGGCGGTGCGGAATTGCCCGATCGGCAGAGCGCCCCGGATCATGCGATCACCGACGACGAAGGCCGGCGTTCCCCTGATCCCCAACAGATTGGCGAGCACGGCGTTCCGATCGATCAGCGTGTCGATGGCCGGATCCTCCATGTCGCGCGCGAGCCGCTCGTCGTCGAGGCCGACCGAGCGCGCGACCTCGAGGATATGGTCGAGGTCGAAGGGGCCGTCGGTGCCGAGCAACGCCCAATGAAATGGCTCGTAGAGGCCCTGGGCCCGGGATGCGAGCGCCGCGCGCGCTGCCAACGTCGATTCCGGCCCCAGGATCGGGAACTCCTTGAAGACGAGGCGAAGGTCGTCGTTTTCCGCGAGCAGGGTTTCGAGCGTCGGTTTCACCCGTCGGCAGTAGCCGCAGCGATAGTCGAAAAACTCGACCAGCGCGATGGCGCCCTCGGTATTCCCCGCCACCGGGGCCTCCGGGTCACCGAAAATTTCGTCGCGATAGCGCTGAATGGCGTGCTGCGCCTCTGCGGCGGCGGCGGCATCGCGCTTGGCCTGCAGCGCCTGCTGAACCTCGATCAGCAGCTCCGGCTGCTCGAGGAGATAGTCCCGGATGATCTGTCGGATGGCGTCGACCGGCAGACCGCCGACTGAAGCGGCAGAACCGCCTTCCATGCTCTTGGCGGGGGCGCCGGGATCGCAGCGGCCGTCTTCAATCGCTTCGGGATCGCAGACCACCTCTGCCTGCCCTGGCTGGGCGAGGGCAAAGGCAAGGCCGAAAGCGAGGCCGGCTGCAACGAGGGTGCGGGCGAGTAGCGTGTGGTGTTTCTTCATCGCGGGAGCGTACCCGCACAGTGCGGTGGTTGCCAGCTTCCCCGCTAAAGACGCTAGGCGCGGCGGGCACGGAAGCGGAGCGTCGCCAGAACGAGGCCGATGAGCACCAGCCCGACGCCCGCGAGCCGCTGCGGCCCCAGGCTTTCGTCCAGCAACAGCGCGGTGCTGATCAGGCCCGAAATCGGAATGACCAGCGAGAAGGGCGTCACCAGATAGGCCGGATAGCGGCGCAGCAGGTAGCTCCACAGCATGAAGCCGAAGCAGGTGGCGATCAGACCGAGGAAGAACAGCTCCCCAATAGTCACCAAGGTCATGTCGGTGAGCGCGATGAAGACCGCCGGCCCTCCTTCGAAGACGTAAGAGAGCCCGAGCAGTGGTGCGATGCCGATCAGGTGTGCCCAGGCGATCAGACGCAGCAGGTCGTCGGTGCCAGCGAGCTTGACGATCATGTTGGAGGAGGCCCAGCTCAAGGCGGACACGAGCACGAAGCCGAGGCCCACGAGAGTCGGGCCGCCAGGCAGGGTAAGGCCGATGATGGCGATGCCCGCGCCGGAGACGGCGATGCCCGCATACTGGGCGCGCCCCGGCTTCTCGCCCAGGATCGCGAAGGCGAAGATCGTGGTGAAAAAGACCTGCGACTGGAGCAGCAGCGAGCTGAGCCCTGCCGGCATGCCGAATTCCATGGCGAAGAACAGCAGCGACATCTGGATCGTGCCCTGGGTCAGGCCGATGCCCAGGGTCCAGTACCAGCGGATCGCCGGCGGGCGAAAGAGAATCAGGACGGGCAACGCGGCAATGACGACGCGGAGCCCGGCCACCATGAGCGGAGGCAGGGCGTCGACAAGATCCCGCATGACCACGAAGGAGAAGCCCCAGAGGACGGTCACGGCGAGGGCGAGCGCGATGTGGGGGATCGACATGGCAATCCGGGGCGAACGCAACGCCGGCGGGCCCAGGACCGGTCAGGGGCCCGAGCGGCGCGGCTAGCCCGGCTCGGCCTCCCCCGGCTCCGGGCGCTCGCGGCGGCGCAGGATGACGAAGAAGACCCCCAGCATGAGGCAGAGCAGGGCGAGCCAGACCCAGTGGCTGTGGCTTTCGCCGAAGAACAGGATGCCCCAGCCGATGCCGGAAAGGGCGACGATGAAGTTCACCGTCGAGAAAAAGACCGGCCCAAGGAAGCGGATCAGCTCGACGAACAGGTAAATGCCAAGCGCCTGGACGAAGATGGCGGTGATCAGCGCCCAATCGCCCGCGTCCATCGGACCCTCGAACCACCACCAGCCGTCGGTCGCAGCCACGGCCGCGAGGATCGGGAGCGAGCCGAAGAAGAAGAAGCCGAATGCGAAGTGGAGGGAGTCGGTCGCCGGCGGGCGCATGATCGCCGTGGCCAGGCTGGTGGTCGTGTAGCCCACCGGCAGCAGCAGGGCGAGCAGGATCCACGGCACTAGGTCGCGCGAGGGCAGGCTGGTCTCCGGCACCACCAAAAGCGCAACCCCGACGATGCCGACGGCGAAGCCGAGGACGCGAGGCCACCAGATCCTTTCCAGCCTGAAGGCGACCGCGCCCACGTAGGTGAGGATGGGGGACAGCACCACGAGCATGCTGATGATGCCGGCCGGCACGCCTTCGCCGCTGACGAAGCCCACGGTCAGGAATGGAACGCCATAGCCCGAGATGCCGGCGACTGCGTAGGAGCTTATGTGGGCGCGGGAGAGCGGCGGCGGTTGCCCGTAGATGAGCGCCAGCAGCAGGCTCACCGCGGCCCCGCCCATGCCCATCAACAGCACGAAGCTGGTGAAGGGGACGCCATTGGCGACGGAGACCCCGGTGAGCGAGTAGCTCAGGCCGTAGAGGACGCCCGTGAGGAAGAGCAGCCCGACCGCGATCCAGAACCCCGCCGGCCGCCCGGCCCAGCGGCGAGCGCGGCCGACGCGTATGGCGCTCGGATCGTCAGAAGGCTCGGAGTCCCGAAGGGACAAGGGATGCGAATGGGGCGGCCGGCTGCGCCGCCAAGGGCCTTAAGCCCCGCTGTCGCCTCCGGCGCGGGACTTCGCCCACAACCGCAACGCCGGCTTCAGGATCATCTTGAAAATGCCGCCCGCCAGCACGAACACGGTGACGTAAATGAAGAGAACTCCGGCGATGCCGTATCCGTCTTCCGCAGGGAGAAGCTCCGCACTCACCATCAGGTAGGCAGTGACGACACAGAATACCAGCGCAAACACCAGCGCCGGCGCCTCGCCGGAGTGCCAGAGCTGGCGCAGGCGACGCATACGATGCTCGTCTAAGATTGCCACGGCCGTTCCCCGTCAGTTGTCGCCGGGCATGTTAGCCAAAGCCGCCCGCTGGGCAAGCCCTTCCTGCCGGTGGCGACGCGTCCTGGCCGGCGAAAGCGCCGTCATGAGGGGACGCGCGCAGCAGCAGGCTGCTCCAACAGCCCTTCCCTTGCCGCGAGCGCCATCGCCCGAGCAATCTCGACGGTGAGCGGGCCGTCCGGCTGCAGCACCACCGCGACCCGATCGTTGGGGCCGAAGGCGATTTCGCGCTCGCCGTCGAGCGCCACAACGCCGCGCTCGAGCCGGATCGGATGTGGCACGCCGGCCACCAGATCGACCACCCGCTCGACCCCGATCTCCGCCATCAGCCCCGGCGCGAGCGGCGCCGAGACCGTCCGTGCCGCGCCCGGCGCTGCCGCCAGATCGACGGCGACGCCGGTCGGCTCATCGCGTGAGACCGGGCGCACGAGGCCCGCGACCGAGGAGAGGCCGATGGCGTCGGCCTCGGCGAACGTCACGAACAACTGGTCGAGCGAATCTGCCCGCCATAGTGCCTTCGCCCCGGTCCAGGTCTCGCCGCTGACGCAGACGTCGACAAGCGCGATATCGCGCGGCGCGCCGTTGACCGTGACGCGGAGCACCTTGTTGCGCCGCGCCGCCTGGTCGCGTGGCAGCGCACCGGTCGCAACCAGTCCCGCCGCGAGGCCGGCGATGGTCGCTTCGCGCATCATCGGAAAGACGTTGTTGGTCCCGGTCGAGAGCGAGGTCAGCGGCACCCCGTCGCAGGCCTGCGCAACCAGCCGGTTGGTGCCGTCGCCGCCGAGCACCATGATTCCGCCGACACCTCGTTCGACCATTCGGGCGGTGGCTTCGAGCGTGTCGGCAGGCGAGCCCTCGATCGGCATGTCGAGGAACTCCACCTCGGGCCACACCTGGCCCTCCGGCGGACCCAGGCCGATCGCCCGCTTCACCCGGTCGGCGATGCCGCTCTCGTCCGGAATCATGTAGCAGGTGCTCACGCCGACCGCGCCGAGGGCGGAGAAGATGCGCGTGATCATGTTGCGCTTCTCGGCGATCGGGAACACCGATGCCTGGGCGACCAGGCGCCTGATGTCGCGGCCGGCGGCGGGGTTGGCGATGATGCCGACCGCCGCGTGGCTCCGGGTTTCTCTTGCCATCGTCCCTCCGCGAGGGCTTATAGCCCGGCCAGCGATGCGGCGCCATGCGCCTCTCGCCATGATCCGCGCGTGCCGACTTCGTTGTGACCGGCGCATCCGCTTCGTGTAGAAACGGCGGGCCAAATGCCGGGCAGCGCGTGCCGCGCGGCGAATTGAGAAGGGAGAAGCACCGTGACTCAGCAAGGCCCTGCGAATGTGCGCGTCTACGGCGTGCTGCTGCGCGGCGGCCGTGTGTTGATCGCGGATGAGAAAGTCGGCGGGCGCGACGTTCTCAAGCTCCCCGGCGGCGCGGTCGAGGCCGGCGAGACGCCGGAACAGGCGCTCTGCCGCGAGTTCATGGAGGAAGGGCGCCTCGAAGTCGAGCCGACCCGCCTGCTCCACGTGCCGGGCACTCTCTACAGCCACTGGATTCACGGGCTGTACACGCCCCTCTATTACGCGGTCGAAGGGGCCGGTGAGCCGGCAACGCCGCCGGGCGAGCCGCTCGTTCTGCGCTTCATGGAGCCGGGCGATGCGGTCGCCAGCGAGCGGATGGCGGCACCTGAAGTCGTCGCGATCGGCCGCGCGCTGGCTGCTCATCGGCGACCCTGCGCTGGTCGGGGCGACGGGAAGACGCCTCAGTGAGCGAGCGCCGGTGGAGACACGGTCTCTCTCGGCTTGGCCTTCGGGCACTCGCCGCTGCCGTTGCCGCCGCGCTCTGGCTCGGGACGGGCACAGGCGAGGGGGCAGCCCAGCAGCCGCCGGCCGTGGTCTCCGTCGACGAGGTGCGCATGGAGGCCATGGCGCAGACCGTGCCGGTGATCGGACGCCTGGTCGCGAAACGGGCAGGCGAAGTCGCCGCCCGCACCGCAGGTCCGGTCGCTGCGCTCCACGTATCCGTCGGCGATCGCGTGGAGACGGGCGACCTCATTGCCGTTCTGGACACGATCCGGCTCCGGGCCGAGCGCGATCGCCTGGCTGCGATCGTCAACGAGGCCCAGGCCCAGGTGGAGCGCCTGATAGCCCAGTCGACCCTTCACCGCCAGGAGTTGCGACGGCTGGAAGGGCTCCGGGACTCGGCCGCGTTCAGCCAGAGCCGCTTCGAGGACGCCCGACAGCAGGTCATCATCGCCGAGAGCGCCATCGGCACGGCCGATGCCGCCCGGCTCAGCGCGGCGGCAAGCCTCTCGCTCGCCGAGATCGATCTCGCATGGGCGACGATCACCGCGCCCTACCCCGGCGTCATCACTCTGGTGCACACCGAGGTCGGCGCCTGGCTCGGCGTCGGCGAGCGGGTGGTGTCCATGATCAACAATCAGGATCTCGAGGTCGAAGCCGATGTGCCGTCGAGCCGCATCGGGGCTCTCGAAACCGGCACGCAGGTCTCGGTGGTCCTCGACGACGGGAGCGAGCACACGGCGGTCGTGCGCACCGTCGTGCCGCAGGAGAACGCGCTCACCCGCACCCGCCAAGTGCGCTTCACGCCGCACTTCTCGGCGCTGGGTAAGCCGCTCGCGATCAACCAGTCGGCGACGGTGGTGCTGCCGGCCGGGCGAGGCCGCGACGTGCTGACGGTGCACAAGGACGCCATCGTCCGCAATCAGGGTCAGGCGTTCGTCTATGTCGCCAAGGACGGGCAAGCGCAGATCCGCCCGGTGCAACTGGGTGCCGCTGTCGGCGGGCGTTTCGAGGTGCTGGGCGGCCTCGGCCCCGGCGAGCCTGTCGTCGTGCGCGGCAACGAGCGCCTCCGCCCCGGCCAGTCGATTACCGTCGGCGGGGCCGGCTAGGGACGCGCCCTCGCCATGAACCTCATAAGGCTGGCTATCGACCGGCCGATCGCGGTCGTCGCCGCGATCCTGATGGTGGTCATGTTCGGCCTCGTCGCACTGCAGACGATCCCGATCCAGCTCACGCCCGATGTCCGCAAGCCGGTCCTCACCGTCGAAACCTTCTGGCCCGGCGCAGCCCCCGCCGAAGTCGAGCGCGAGATCATCACCCAGCAGGAGGAGGTGTTCAAAGGCCTCGAAGGGCTGAACCGCATGATCGGCTCGGCCGACGACGGCGTGGGCGAGATCGAGCTGGAGTTCGCCGTCGGCACCGATATGGATCGGTCGCTCGTGCTGGTCGCCAACAGGTTGGACCGCGTGCCCGACAAGCCGAACGATGCCGCCGAGCCGGTGATCAGCTCCGCCGGCTCCGAGGACCAGCCGATCGCCTGGTTCATTCTCTCGCGCAAGCCCGGCAACGAACGCTCGATCCACACCTACGGCGACTTCGTCGAGGACGTGATCCAGGAGCGCCTGGAGCGCGTGCAGGGCGTGGCGCGGGTCAACATGTTCGGCGGCACCAAGCGGGAGCTTCGCATCACCGTCGATCCCGACCGGATGGCGCAATACGGCCTCACCGTGACCGAAATCGCGGACGCGCTGCGGCGATCCAACGCCTCGATCTCCGCCGGCGACGTCGAGGAGGGCAAGCGCCGCTACGTGGTGCGCACCGACGGCGAACTCAACACGCCGGAGCGGGTCGCCGGCGTCGTGCTGCGCTCGGAGAGCGACCCTCTCTCGGGCCGGCTCGGCCGGGTCACCATGGGCGACATCGCCTCAGTCGCTTATCGCTACAAGGAGCCCGTCGCGCGCATCCGCCAGCTGGGCGAGCCTGCGCTTGCCGTCAACGCGGTGCGCGAGACCGGCGCCAACGTGATCGAGACCATGGCGGGCGTGAAGGAGGCCGTGGCGGAACTAAACGCCGCAGCAATCCCGCAAGCTGGGCTCGTCTTCGAACAGGTCTATGACGAAACCGTCTACATCAATTCCGCTATCGATCTGGTGCAGCAAAACATTTTCGTGGGCGGCGCGCTGGCCGCGCTGATTCTGCTGCTGTTCCTGCGCTCCTTCTCCGCGACCCTGATCGTTTCTATCGCAATTCCGGTCTCGGTCGTGGGCTCGTTCGTGGCGATGGCGCTTCTGGGGCGCTCGATCAACGTGATCTCGCTCGCGGGTCTCGCCTTCGCCGTCGGCATGGTGGTCGATGCGGCGATCGTCGTGCTGGAGAACATCTACCGGCTGAGGCAGAACGGCTACGAGCGCCTCCAGGCCGCCTACCACGGCGCGCGGCAGGTCTGGGGCGCGGTATTCGTTTCGGCCGCGACCACTGTGCTGGTCTTCGTGCCGATCCTGGTCATGGAGTTGGAAGCCGGCCAGCTGTTCCGTGACATCGCCGTGGCAATCTCGGTCTCGGTCGTCCTGTCGTTAATTGTGGCGAGCACCGTCATTCCCTCCCTCGCGAGCCGAATCCTGGGTCGCAAGATCTTCGGCGTCGACCGATCACCAGTGGCCCGTGCGGTCGACGACGCGCCGCCGTACCGGCTTCGCCTGCCGATCATCGATGATTTTGCGGCACTGTTCGTCCGCGTCGTCCTGGCCTTCACCGGATGGGTCGTGCGCCGCAGGTTGCGTGCCGCCGGCGTGGCGATCGTGGTCTGCGGTGGCGCGCTCTTCGTGTCGTGGCTGCTGCTGCCTCGGCTCGATTATCTACCTACCGGTAACCGCAACCTGGTGTTCGGTGTCCTCCTGCCGCCGCCGGGCTACAACCTCGAAACCACCATGGGCATCGCGCGCTCGGTCGAGGACGCGGTGCGTCCTCTCTGGCGCTCCGAGACCGGGCCGGACGCCCAGCCGGGCGAGCCGCCGAAGATGGAGCGCTTCTTCTTCGTGACCTTCCGCGATCAGGCCTTCGTGGGCGCGGTCGCGGTCGAGGCCGACCGGGCTGGCGAGCTGATCGACCCGATTCGCACCCCGGTATTCTTCGAGCCGGGCACCTTCGGCTTCGTCAGCCAGGCGTCGCTGTTCGGCCGCGGGATTGGCGGCGGGCGCAAGATCGACGTGGATATCTCGGGCCCGAACCTGGAGACCGTGCTCGGAATCGCGCTGCAGGCGACCGGCCTCGTCGCCCAGGCGCTGCCCTTCGACCAGGGCAACCAGTTCCGCCCCAAACCCGGCCTGGAGCTTGGCGCGCCCGAGGTGCGCCTGCTCCCCGACCCCATCAAGCTTGGCGACAACGGGGTCTCTGCGCGCGAGTTCGGCGCCACGATCGAGGCCTACAACGACGGCCTCAAGGTGGACGAGGTGACCATCGATGCCAAGCGGTTCGACCTGATACTGGCGGGGCCGGACGCCAACGTCGATCGCACACAGGGCATCGAAAGCCTGCCGGTGGTCACGCGGGCGGGCGCCATCGTGCCGGCCAGTTCGCTCGCCGATATCGTCGTCACGGCGGGGCCGACCAAGATTCGCCACGTCGAACGCGAGCGCACCATCACCCTGGAAGTCCGCCCCGCCGCGGACATACCGCTCGAGATCGCGCTGGAGAGGCTGGAGACGGGCGTCGTTCAGGCGTTGGAAGGGCGAGGACTGCCGCCGGGTGTGAAGATCAGGCTGTCAGGCACCGCTGACGACCTCGAGGCTACGTGGGACGCGATGGCGATCAATCTGGTGGTCGCCATCGCGATCGTCTACCTCATTATGGCCGTGCTCTTCGAGAGCTTCGTCTATCCCTTCGTCATCATGCTCTCGGTGCCGCTCGCCGCTGCAGGCGGGGTGCTGGGGCTTGCTGCGGTCAATACCTACACGTTCCAGCCGCTCGACATGCTGACGCTGCTCGGCTTCGTCATCCTGGTCGGCATCGTCGTCAACAACGCCATCCTGCTCGTCCACCAGACCCTGTTTCACATGCGGGAGGAGCAGATGGCGGTCGCGGATGCCATCGTCTCCGCGACCAGGAACCGGATTCGGCCGATCTTCATGTCGACGCTCACGAGCGTGTTCGGCATGTTGCCGCTGGTGCTGTTCCCCGGCGCAGGGTCAGAGCTCTATCGGGGGCTCGGCTCGGTGGTGATCGGCGGCCTCGCGCTCTCAGCCGTGCTCACGCTGCTGATCGTCCCGCCGCTGCTGGCGATCGTCGCAACCCGCCAGCAGGGCAAGCGCGAGAAGCTGGGCGCAGCCCTGGATGGACCCGCGCCGCGCGGGACCAGCGCGGAGTGAGAGCGACAACCAACGCGCCGCTCCACGCGTGGGACCTGTCGCCGAAGGACGCCATTGCGCTGCAGAAGGCGCTCGCCAACGACGTGGTCCGCTCGGACCGCTTCGGCTCCGGCGGGCGCCGTGCGATCGGGCTGGTGGCGGGGGTGGACGCCGCCTTCGCCGATGGCGGGCGCACGATCCGGGCTGCGGTCGTGATGCTGAACTATCCCGGATTGGACGTGACGGACCAGATTCTATTCGAGCGCCCGACAACCTTTCCCTACGTGCCGGGGCTGCTCTCCTTTCGCGAGGTGCCGGCCTTGCTGGAGGCATTCCGGCAACTCCCCACTGTGCCCGATCTGATCTTCTGCGACGGCCACGGCTACGCCCATCCGCGCCGCTTCGGGCTCGCCTGCCACTTGGGCCTATGGCTGGACGTGCCTACCATCGGAGTGGCGAAGTCGCGGCTGACCGGCTCTCACGACGAGCCCGGCCCGGCCAAGGGCGATGTCGCGTGGCTGATCGCCGACAAGGGCATGCGGCCCGAAGAGCGGATCGGTGCCGTGCTGCGAACCCGCGAGCGGGTGAAGCCGGTCTACGTCTCGTCCGGGCACCGGGTCTCGTTGAGGACGGCAGTGGCGCTAACCCTCAGATGCGCCACGCGCTATCGGCTGCCCGAGCCCACGCGACTCGCCGACAAGCTCTCCAAGGCGCACCGGACCGGGAACTGACAAGGCTACAAGGAAAGACTTGGGCCGGCGCGCGGACGCACAGCTGCGAACTACACGAGATCGTCTTGGTCCAGTATTCTGCCGCTGCCTCACGATGCTGCTCGAGGAGCCCAGCATGTCCATGGTAGACGACCCGGAGGTTCGCGACCGCATCCACATCGATGCTTCGATCTGCGGTGGACGGCCGCACATACGTGGCACGCGTGTCAGGGTGGCCGACATCCTGGAGCTGTTGGCCGAAGGCGTGTCAAAGGACGAGATTCTCGCCGACTATCCATACCTCAGTGAAGCTGACCTGAGGGCGGCCTTGGCCTACGGCGCGGCTGCAAGTGCGCATCGCATCATTCTCGCCGCCTGACAGTGCTATTCCTGATCGACGCGCAGCTGCCCCCTGGCCTGGCCCGGTGGCTTTCCGAGAACGGTTATCCTTCCAAGCATATCGATGATCTCGGCCTGCGCGCCGCCTCCGATGACATGATCGAAGCCAAAGCACGAGAGTTGGGGGCAGTCATCTGGTCGAAGGATACCGATTTCGCCGAGCGAGCGCGTCACTCCCAGGGACTACAGGTGGTTTGGCTGCGCTTCGGCAACACGGCCAACGCCTCACTTCGGGCCAAGCTGACACCGCATCTGCGGACCATTGAATCCGCTCTCAAGGAAGGCGATGTCCTCGTCGAGGTTCGTTAGTCTGCACGAGAACACAATGCCCGACTGACGCGAAATTCGTTCAGGGGAGGATGGTTCCCGCGGTCAACGCCATTCCCTGAATCAGGACTCGATCAGGCGCGATTCTCATCCTGCGCCGTGGCGGTAGCGGACTCGTCCGAGGCACCGTCGGGAAGGTCCGCAGCGTCATCGACGGCTTCGCCGGCCTCGCCGTCGGCCAGTTCGCCGGACTTCTCCCGCCGTCGCTGCTCCGCCCGCTCGGCTTTCAGCTTGGCGCGCTCGGCCTTTCTCGCGGCCTTGTTGCGCTCGCGTTCAAGGCGGGCGAAGCGATAGTTGGGCTTGCGTGCCATTCCGTTCCTATTGGCTCGGCGGGCGCGCCCGCGGGGCGCGCCCGTTTGACCTCGCGCCGCCGATGCTCCCGGCGACGGGTGACGTCGACTTGCCCGGCAGCGTCCGCTGCCGGTGCTTGATGGGGGAGTCCCGCCGGGACTTAGTCGAGAACGACCAAGTTCTCCGCCGACGCTCTGCCGTCGCGCCCCGGTGTCAGCTCGTACTCGACCTTCTGGCCTTCGCGCAGGTTGGTGAGTCCCGCCCGCTCGACAGCGGAAATATGGACGAAAGCGTCCTTGGACCCGTCGCTCGGCTGAATGAAGCCGTAGCCTTTGACCGAGTTGAACCACTTCACCGTTCCAGTCGCCATGACTACTCCTTTCACAAAGTTTAGCGCCCGCGCCGCGCTGAGCGGCATCGCGGGTATTAGAGGCGCAGCGTGTCTCTAGAGTAGCTTGGCCCGGCTGGAGCCAGTCAGCGAAGATACATCAGGGTCACGTGCAACCGACCGGCCCCTTGTTGGTCCATTGTCGCGCGCTTTGCAAGGGGATTTCGTGTCTTGCCAATAGTGTGGGGACAGGCCTTAGTTCCCTTTCGGCAGCAGCTTGAACGCCCATTTGACCGTGGTGGAGTCCTCGATTGGGCCGGTCAGCGCGACCTGCGAGGTGCGCCGCCGGGTGACGCCGTCTCCGGCGTAGACGCTCTCGTCGATGCTGATCGACGCGCCGGCGCCGCGCATCTGCCACATCGCACCGCTGGAGAGTCGCAAGAGGACGGCCCGCCGATCCTCGGTCATCGCGCACGTCACCTCGGGATGCAGGTGGAAGCGCAAAGCGAATTCCCGGCCTCGTTGCTTGCGTCGCTTTGTGTGCGTCAGTGTGTCCTCACCGCGCACATCGGCGCCCTCTTGGCCCATGTAGAGTCGCCGCCTGTGAATCAGGCCGAGCGTCTCGAGGTAGCCGTCGTGGCTGGAGTCGATCCAGGTCGCGCCGTCCTGATCGCGCCGCTCGACCTTCACCGTGGTCGGGCCGTCGGCAATCGCGCCGTCCTCGCCGAGGGTCGCGGTGTTGGTATCGTCGACCACGAGCGTGCTGTGGGCCGCGGTGCCACGCAGCGCCTCGCGCCACTCGGCGTTACCGCCGCGCCAGCCACCACAGTTCACGATGAGGCGCTCTCGGCCTGCGCTCATCTCGAAGCTCAACGTGCCGGCGTGGGTCCAACGCCCGGTGGTCGACGGCGCGCCCGTGTCCGCGATCAGGGTGGAGTGTCTGCTGTCGATGCGGCGGAACCCCATATAGGGCGCATCGAAGGGGGCGGTTCCGTTACCGGCCGCCGCCCGGCTGAGGGCGAGGTCGATCAGGCCCCGTTCCTCCTCGATACCGCCGTTGAAGAGAGCGAGGCCGCCGTCGCCGTGGCGGAACGTGCGGAGCGACAGCGCCAGTCGGGCCATCGCCTCCGAGAGCGCCTGCCCCGCCGGGCGCTCGCTCGCGTCAAGGGTCGCGCGCAGTCCCGCGAGGCACCAGATTGCCGCCAGGTGCGTCGACGGGTTGCGCTCGACATAGCCACCGTCGCCGAGCACCTGCTCTGCCAGCGCCGCCTCCAGGAGCTTGAGGCCCTGGGTGACACGGCGCTCGCCGTCGGGAAGGCAGAGCCCGCTCTCGATCAACCCCCGATAGGCGAGCAGTTGCGGTAGCCCTTCGCCGGCGTTGCGGGCGGTCCGCGCCAGATGGCGAGCCTGAAGGTGGAGCGCCTGGTGGAAGCGCTGGGTGAATTCGTCGTCGGCGCCTTGCAGCAAGAGTTCGCCATGGGCGAGCCAAGCCGAGAGGCGTCGTCCGATGACCTCCGGCGTCCACGCCGCCGTGTTGTCGAGCGAGCGATGCTGCTGCAGCCAGTCGAGCACCATGGAGCGGCCGCGCTCGGTAGCCAGGCGGGTGCCCGCCGCGCGCAAATCGCGCAGCCAGTCGAAGCCGTGGAGCTCGGCAAGCCAGTGGTCGCCGGCTTCCCGATGGCGCCAGGGCGTCTCGCCGCGCTCGCCGACCTCGGTGGCGCGGACCGCTTGGCCGCCAAACTCGTAGAGACCCGCAACCAGCGCATCGCCCCGCCCGGCGACGCCGGGCACGGGGTCGATCGATCGATGTACAAGCCGGTGGGCCGCACCGCGCCGCCGCGGCTCCGAAGCGCGGTTGCGGAACCAGCGCAGGGCACCGAGAAAGACCGCCGAGGCCTGCCCGTCGCTCGCGCCCATGGGGCCGGGTGGGGTTAGGAGGTCGCCGCGCCGATTGCGCGCGGCCCCGTCCGAGCGCCGTGCGAGGCCGCTCGTCCCGCCTCTCCGGCTGCCCTCAGTCGCGCGATATTGCCGGGATACTCGGCCCGGCCGCCGGCAAAGCTTGCGGAGCCCGCGACCAGCACATCGGCGCCGGCGCGTGCGGCAAGGCCGGCCGTGTGCTCATCAATGCCGCCGTCGACGGAGAGGTCAATGGCACGCCCGCTTGCGTCGATGAGCGCCCTGAGCTGTTCGATCTTGGCCAGCTGACTTGGAATGAACCGCTGGCCACCGAATCCCGGGTTGACGGACATCACCAGAACGAGATCGACATCGCCGAGCACAGGCTCGACCGCGTGAGCCGGTGTCGCCGGATTGAGCGCGACCCCGGCCCGCTTGCCCGTGCTCTTGATGCGTTGGAGCGTGCGGTGCAAGTGGGCTCCCGCCTCGACGTGAACGGTGATGCTGTCGGAGCCGGACTCGGCAAAGGGCTCGATGTAGGGATCGACCGGCGAGACCATCAGGTGCACGTCGAAGGGCCGCGTGCTGTGTGGTCTGAGCGCCGCGACGACACCCGCGCCGATGGTCAGGTTGGGCACGAAGTGGCCATCCATAACATCGACGTGCAGCCAGTCCGCACCCGCGTCTGAGACCGCCCGCACCTCCTCGCCAAGGCGCGAGAAGTCCGCCGCCAGAACGGACGCCGCAATCCGGAGCTCCTGCTGCATGGCGAGGTCTGGTACCAGCTTAGGGAAGGTGCCGCAAGCGCGCGGCGTAGAAGCCGTCCATCCCGCCGTGCTCCGCCCAATGGTACGGCAAGGTGCGCAGATCGCCGGCCGTGGTGACGGCCTCACTCAAGCCTTCAAGCTCGCCGGCACGCACCGGGAGGCGCGAAAACTCGGGCGCGGATGCGAGGAATATTTCTACACGCTGCTCGCATTCCTCCGGTTGAAGCGAGCAGCTCGCGTAGACCAGGAGACCGCCCGGCGCCACCATGGCTGCGGTATGCGCGAGCAGCCGGCCCTGCAGATCAGCTAAGCGGTCCACGTCGGCGGGGCCGCGAAGGTGCGGAATATCGGGATGGCGCCGAATCGTCCCTGTCGCGGTGCAGGGCGCATCGAGGAGCACCGTGTCGAAGGGTTCGGTTGGCTGCCAATCCAGTGCATCGGCTTCCACGACCTCGGCCTCGAGGCGGAGCCGGCCGAGATTCTCCCTAAGCCTGGCGAGACGCGGGGCGGAGCGGTCGACGGCGGCCACGCGTGCGCCGGCGGCGGCGAGTTGCGCGGTCTTGCCGCCGGGGGCGGCGCCGATCTCCAGCACCCGCTTTCCAGCGACCGGGCCGAGGAGGCGAGCCGGCAACGCCGCCGCCGCATCCTGCACCCACCACTCACCCGCGTCATAACCCGCGAGGCGCGTCACGTCGCCGGCGCCGCGCAGCCGCAGGCTGCCGCCGGGGAGGCGCCGCGCGCCGAGCGCCGCGCAAAGCTCCGTGACACGTTCCGGCGTGTCGGACACAAGCGAGAGGTCGAGCGGCGGCTCGTTCAGGTGGGTTTCGGCGATGGCCCGGCAGCGCGCCTCGCCATAGGCCTCGGCCCAGCTATTCCAGAGCCAGTCCGGCGTGTTGAGACGGGGCGCGTCGAGTTCGGCGATGGCGCCGTGCCCGTGGGCGGCGCGGCGCAGCACTGCGTTCACCAGCCCCCGATAGGGCGCGAGCCGCTGGCCTTGCGCAAGCGCCACGGTGCTCGCCACCGCCGCATGTGCAGGTGTTTCGAGGAAGGCGAGCTGCGCGATACCCAGACGTAGCAGGTCCTGCACCGCTCCCCGCCGCGCCGGTAAGGGCCGGTCCATGAGCCGGGCCAGAAAGGCATCGATCTGGCCCAGGCGGCGGAGCGTGGTGAGCAGCAGCAGGCGCGCGAAGGCGGAGTCGCGGGAGGGAAGGGCATCCAGCCCCGGCGCGGCGGCGAGCGCCTGATCTAGGGTGCGGCCTTCGCGCAGGATCGCGCCAAGCGCATGGGCCACGACCCCGCGTGCATCGCTCGGCGGGCTATTGGTCGACGACAAAGCCGTCGCGGTGCGGGCGCATGGTGACGGGGCGCTGGATCGGTGGGCGGCCCTCCGCCGCGCCGGGCGCGATCTCCACGCCGAGGCCGGGCACGTCGGGGATGGCGACGAAGCCGTCTTCCATCGGTGGCACGCCGATGACCACGTCCGAGCCGAGGAGCGCGAGGCTGGTCTCCATCTTGAGCGCCTCGAAACCGGTCGTGTATTCCTGGATCGCGAAGTTGGGGATCGCGGCGGCGAGATGGAGGCAGGCCGCGAGACCCAAGGGTGAGAGCGGGTTGTGGGGCGCAACCAGGACGTGGTGGGCCTCGGCCATCGCCGCCACCTTGCGCGCGCCGGTGATGCCGCCGCAGAGCGCGACGTCGACGCGCGCGAAGCCTGCACCATCGCGTGCGAAGAGGGCACGGAAGTCGTGGAGCGAGGCATAGCGCTCGCCGGTCGCAATCGGCGCATGGACGCGGCGCGCGACCTCGGCCATTGCATCCGGGTTCTCCGGCCGGATCGGGTCCTCGCACCAGTAGGGCAGATAGCGCTCGATGCGCGGGATGAAGTCGATGGCCTCGGCCGGCGTGAGGCGCCGGTGCAGCTCCAGCAGCATGTCGACCTCGCCCCCGAGCGCCTCGCGCACACGGCGGACGGTCTCGACCGCACGGCTCATGTGGGCGACGTGTGAGGCGAAGAAAGGCTCGTCCTCGCGCTCGTCGAGGAAGGGGTTGATATGGCCGACCGCGTTGAAACCCGCCTCCTTGAGGGCGACGCAGTTCTCCACCAGCTCGTCGGTGGTCTTGCCGTAGGCGTGGCCGTAAACCCTGGCATGAGTGCGGCACGGCCCGCCAAGTAGGGAGTGGACCGGGACGCCCAACGCCTTGCCCTTGATGTCCCAGAGCGCGATGTCGACAGCCGCGATGGCTCCGTTGACGGCCGCGCCCTGGAAGTGGCTGAAGCGGTGCATGAGGTTCCAGTGGCGCTCGATGGGCCCCGGGTCCTCGCCCACCAGATGCTCGGCGAAGGTCTCGATGGCGGCGCGCGAGGCCCCGAGATGCCCCCACGTGCCCGATTCCCCGAGCCCCGTAATGCCGGCGTCGGTCTCGATCTCGACGAAGAGGAACTGGCCGATGGAGACCGGCCTGACCGCGGTGATCTTCATGGGTTGAGACATCCTGGGGCTTAGTCCGCCGGCTCCAGCCTGAGCAACATGCCATCCGGGTGGTCGGTGAGCAGGTAGATGAGGCCGTCCGGCCCCTGGCGTACGTCGCGGAAGCGCTCTTCAAGGTCTTCGAGCATGCGCTCCTCCACCACGACCCTGCCGCCCGAGACTTCCAAACGCACCAGAAGCTCGCCAGAGAGCGCGCCGGCGAAGAAGCTTCCCTGCCAGGCGGGGAAGCGGTCTGCGTCGTAGATCATGAGCCCCGACGGCGAGATTGACGGCACCCAGTAGTGCACCGGCTGGGCCATTCCTTCCTTGTGGGTGCCCTCGCCGATCTTGAAGCCCATGTAGCTCTTGCCGTGGGTGATTACCGGCCAGCCATAGTTCACGCCCGGCTCGATCAGGTTCAGCTCGTCTCCGCCCTTGGGCCCGTGCTCGATGGCGTAGATCCGCCCTGTTGCCGCCTCCAGAGCCATGCCTTGAGGATTGCGGTGGCCGACGGAGTAGAGCTCGGGCCGCACGCCTGCGGTCCCGACGAAGGGGTTGTCCTCGGGCACGCGGCCGTCGTCGTGCAGGCGAATGATGCTGCCCGCCGGGTCGTCCAGCTCCTGGGCACGGTCTGAATCACCCCGATCGCCGGCGGTGACGAAGAGGTAGCCGTCGGCGAAGACCAGGCGTGAGCCGAAGTGGCGGCCGTTGTCGTCGCGCGGCAAGGCGACGTAGATCTCCTCCACATCCTCCAGGCGGTCTCCGACGAGCCGGCCGCGCGCGACCGCGGTGGCGGCGTCATCGTCGTCGTCCGGGCTCGAGTAGGAGAGGTAGACCAGGCCGTTCTCCGCGAAGTCCGGATGCAACGCCACGTCGAGCAGCCCGCCCTGGCCGTCGTCCCACACCTCGGGGACTCCTGAGACCGGTTCGGGCAGGAGCTTGCCGCTATCGATGATACGGAGCCTGCCGGGGCGCTCGGTCACCAGCATCCGCCCGTCCGGCAGGAAGGCAAGGCCCCAGGGGTGCTCCAGCCCGTCCGTGACCTTGACCAGATGGAAGCTGTGCTTGGCGGTCTCGTAGGTGCCGAGCCGCTCAGCCGCCGTCAGAGGGCCAGCCGCGCCCAAGCAAAGCGCTGCCGTCGCGAGCAGCGCCCAAACGGCGGCACCGGTTCGCACTGCTATCCCCTGCCCCTTCATAATCGTCTGCGTTCCCCTTCCGGTGCGCGGACCCTATCACCGCGAACGGGCGGCACGCCAGCGCCCCACGGCCCGCGCAGGGTTGCGGCTGGCGGTTGCTTGCGCCACCGTGATGGACCCAAACGAAGCGATGGGATTGCGCGCAATGACACGGCAACTGAGCCCCGATTTGCTGCAACGGGACCGGTCGGCCCTGGTCGTCATCGACATGCAGGAGCGGCTGATGCCCGCGATCGCGGAGGGCGACGCGGTGACGCGCGCGGCCGGCATCCTGATCGAGGCGTCCCGGCAGCTCGAGGTGCCGGTGGTCGTGACCGAGCAGTATCCCAAGGGCCTCGGCCCCACCGTCGACGCCATAGCCGGCCGGCTTCCAAACGATGCAACGGTGGTTGAGAAGATGACCTTCAGCGCCGCGCGCAATCACGACTTCGCCTCCCGGCTCGACGGGCTCAAGGCCGCAGGGCGCGATCACATCGTGATCTGCGGCGTCGAGAGCCACGTCTGCGTGATGCAGACCGCCGCCGATCTCGACGCAGAGGGCTGCACCGTCCACATCGTCGCGGACGCCTGCGGCTCGCGCGCACCCGCCAGCAAGGTTGCCGCATTGGCGCGGTTCGGGGCGTTGGGGATCTCCCGCGTGACCACCGAAATGGCAGTGTTCGAGTGGCTGGAGGTCGCCGGCACGGCGGAGTTCAAGGCGGTCTCCCGCCTCGTCAAGTAGGTGCGCGCGACGAGCGGAAACCGACGAGGGAACAACGAACTATGCCGATCCGCCGGGCTTTGATCGGCGCGGCAGTTGCGGCGGTGCTGCTTGCGGGCGCGGTGACGAGCGCCGAGGCGACGCAGACTATCCTGATCGGCGGCGGCGCGGAGGGCGGCGTCTCCACCCAGGCGGCGCGCCAGATTTGTGCACTGGTGGACGAGCACGCCGGCAAGGAATACGGCTGCATTGCCCGTACGGCGCCGGGGGCGGTCTTCATCGTTCGCGCGATCGATATCGGGCTGATGGAGTTCGGCTTTGTCCAGTCCGAGGGCGTTCACGAGGCCGTCTCCGGCTCAGGCGCGTGGGAAGGCGAGCCAGTGGCGGGGCTCAGGGCCGTCTTCCGCCTGCCCCCCGAGACGGCAGAGCTCGTGACCGGCGCCGATATCACCGACGATCTCGTCTACGACGTGGTGAGAACCGTGTTCGAAAACCTAGACGTGTTGCGGAGCGCGCATCCGGCGCTCAGCGGCCTGGATGCCACGGTGATGCTGGAGGGGCTTTCAGCGCCCCTCCATTCCGGCGCCGCGCGCTACTATCAGGAGCGGGGATGGCTCCAGGCGCGGCAATGACAAGCATCCGGACACTGCAGCCATGCGACTCTTCCTGAGGCGGCGGGCCACGTCGATCCGGCGCTCGGAATGGTCCGCGGCGCCGGCGCGGGTGCCAGAGGGCGAGCGGGTCTACGCCGTCGGCGACATCCACGGCCGCCTCGACCTGCTGCACATGCTGGTCGAAGCGATTGACGAGGAGCAGCGCAGGCTGCCGCCCTTGCGCCCGACCGTGGTGTTCGTTGGCGACTACGTGGATCGGGGGCCTGAGTCGCGCGGGGTCATCGATTTGCTGTTGGAGCGACCGCTGCCCGAATTCGCGCGGGTGCATCTGCGCGGCAACCATGAGGACTGGTTCGAGAGCTTCCGCTCCGACATTTCCGTCGGGCCGAGCTGGCTCTATTGCGGGGGCGTGGAAACGCTTGCGAGCTACGGCGTGCGGGCGGCGGGCGGCGAGGACGATCCGATGCGGCTTCGGGCGCTGCAAGCGGACCTCGCGACGGCGCTTCCCGCATCCCACCGCGCCTTTCTGCGCGAACTGGAACCCTATCGCGAGATCGGCGGTTATCTCTTCGTCCATGCCGGCATCCGGCCCGGCGTGCCGCTCGCCGAGCAGTCGACCGACGACTTCTATTGGATTCGCGACGCCTTCCTGCACTCCAACGCAGATCACGGCCATGTGGTCGTGCACGGTCACACGATCGCAAACGAAGCGCAGATTTGCCCGAACCGCATCGGCATCGACACGGGCGCCTTCGCCACGAACGTACTGACCTGCCTCGTGCTGGAGGCAGACCGCTACCGCCTGATTCAGACTGCGTAAGTGAGGGGCCGCGGCGTGCGGCCTACTCGGTCGGCAGCTCCGCCGGCTCGGCGCTAAGGGAACGGAGATAGGCGAGCACGTTGGCCCGGTCGCCGTCCTTGGAGACCCCCTTGAAGGCCATCTTGGTGCCCGGCACGTTGCCCTTGGGGTCGGCGACGAAGGCGCTCAGGCGCTCCCAGTCCCAAACCCCCTCCAACTCCGCCATGGCGCCGGAGTAGGTGAAGCCCTCGTGAGTCCCGATCGGCCTGTTCACTATGTTCCAAAGATTGGGGCCGACCTTGTTCTTGCCGCCGTCGTCGACGGTGTGACAGGCGGCGCACTTCTTGAACACCTTCTGACCCTTGGCGGCGTCAGCATCGGCCAGCAGCTCGGCCAGGGACATCGCCGGCATCTCAGGCTCCTCCGCCACGGCCTCGTCGTGCATGGCGTCGTCCTGCTCCAGGCCCGCGACCACGTAGTGGATCACCCGCTCGTGGTGGCTATGCTCAAGCTTGCCGAAGGCGGCGAGCGAGATGAGCCACGCCGTCATCGCGGTCAAGCCCGCGAAGAGAACCGCGCCGAAGATCTTGTTCAGCTCGTAAGTGTTCATGCCGACCGCTGGGGTGGATGAAACCGGGTCGTCGAAAGCCGACGGGGCGCGAGATTAGCCGCTTCAACCGGCCATGTCCAACCATCCTCCGGTACTTCGACGAGAGCGTTTCCGACTCACACGGAAACGCTCTCGCACCTTATCGCTCACGGCAGCCGGCCTGCGGCCGGCGCCTCCGCGAGGGCGCCGCTGACGCGGCGGGCCGCGGTCGCGGCCTGGAGCGCATCCGTCAAAGACGGACGCGCTCCATCGTCCTCGACAAGAGCCGTCCGGCGCCTTATCTCGCTCACGAATGAGGGTGCAAACGAAGACGGACACGCGGGTGAGGGGAGGCGGATGAGCGCCTCGGCCGCTACGCGCCTGCCGCCCCGGAACCCTATCGTGCTGATTCCAGCGCGCATGGCCTCGACGCGGCTTCCCGGGAAGCCGCTCGCCGACATCGCCGGCCGGCCGATGATCGTGCGCGTGCTGGAACGCGCCGAAGCCGCGGCAATTGGCCCCGTGGTCGTCGCCTGCGCCGAGCCCGCCATCGCGGAGGCCATCGAGGGCGCCGGCGGGCGCGCGGTCATGACCGATCCCGATCACCCGTCCGGCTCCGATCGGATATTCGAGGCGCTGCAGGCGATAGACCCGGCGGGCGAACACGACGCTGTGGTCAACCTGCAGGGCGATCTGCCCACACTCGACTCGGCCCTACCGTCGCGCGCGCTGGCGCTCCTGGCCGACCCGGCGGTCGATATCGGCACGCTCGCAGCCGAGATCGTCGATCCGGCGGAGCGCGACGACTCCAGCGTGGTCAAGGCCGTGGTGTCGCATCGGCCGGGTGAATCGCAGGGCCGGGCCCTCTACTTCACCCGCGCGACCGCGCCCTCGGGCGACGGCCCGCTCTGGCACCATATCGGCCTCTACGCCTACAGGCGCGAGGCGCTTGCTCGCTTTGTCGCGCTCCCGCCGAGCCCGCTGGAGCGCCGCGAGCGGCTGGAGCAGCTTCGTGCGCTCGAGGACGGCATGCGCATCGAGGTCGCGTTCGTCGACACGGTCCCGCTCGGCGTCGATACCCCGGCGCAGCTTGAGCAGGCACGAGCGCTAGTCTCCGACAGCCTGGAGTAAGGAAGAGATGATGGAGCAAGTTCTCTCGTTCTGGTTCGAACGCCACGGCCCCGATCAGTGGTGGGCCAAGGACCCCGCCTTCGATGAGGCGATCCGCACCGAGTTCGGTGCCCTCCACGCCAGCGCAGCGCTCGGCGAGCTTTACGACTGGCGCGAGGCGCCGGCGGGTCGCCTCGCCGAGATCATCGTGCTCGACCAGTTCTCCCGAAACCTCTACCGCGAAGACCCACGCGCCTTCGTCTGCGACGGCATGGCGCTCGCGCTGGCTCAGGAGGCGGTGCGCGTCGGCGCCGACCGGGCGGTTTCGTTGGAGCGTCGGAGGTTCTTCTATATGCCGTACGAGCACAGCGAATCGCGCCGCATCCACGAAATCGCCGTCACTCTCTTCGGATCACTCGACGATCCCGAGAGCCTGAAGTACGAGCTGCAGCACAAGGTGATCATCGACCGTTTCGGGCGCTATCCGCACCGCAACAAGGCGCTCTCGCGGCCCTCCACGGCGGAGGAAATCGCCTTCCTCAAGACCCCGAACTCCTCGTTCTAGCTCACGCGAGCGCGCGGTTGACGCTCACCCCGGCGAGGGGCATGTTGCGCCCACTTTTCGGCGCGACGGCGCGGCACAGGACGGAAGCCCATGCCCTCCCCAATGGCTGAAGGGCGCGCACCGCGCGTCGATCACGCGGACATGGCGAACGCCATTCGCGCCCTTTCGATGGATGCGGTGGAGCAGGCCCGCTCCGGCCATCCCGGCATGCCGCTGGGGCTCGCCGACGTCGCGACCGTGCTCTTCGGCCGCTTCCTCAAGTTCGATCCCGCGCGCCCCGACTGGCCCGACCGCGACCGCTTCGTGCTGTCCAACGGTCACGGCTCGATGCTGCTCTATTCGTTGCTCTACCTCACCGGGTATCCCGACATCGACATCGACGAGATCCGCAACTTCCGCCAGCTTGGCAGCCGCACGGCCGGTCATCCGGAATACGGCCTCGCCGCCGGGATCGAGACCACCACCGGCCCGCTGGGCCAGGGTCTCGCCAACGCGGTCGGCATGGCCTTGGCGGAGCGCAGCATGGCCGCCCGCTTCGGCGCACACCTCGTGGACCATCACACCTATGTGGTCTGCGGCGATGGCTGCCTGATGGAAGGCATCAGCCAGGAGGCGATTTCGCTTGCGGGCCATCTGCGGCTCGACCGCCTCATCGTGCTCTACGATTCCAACGACATCTCCATCGACGGCCCCACCAGCCTCTCGTGCTCCGACGATGCGCGAGCGCGCTTCGAGTCTGCCGGCTGGCACACGCTGCGCGTCGATGGCCACGACCCCGACGCGGTGGCGGCGGCCATCACGGCAGCCAAGGTCGAGCCCCGGCCTTCGATGATCGAATGCCGCACGGTGATCGGCTACGGCGCGCCGACCAAGGCCGGCACAGCCGCGAGCCATGGCGCACCGCTTGGGCCTGACGAGATCGCCGGCACCCGCGAGGCGCTGGATTGGCCGCACGCGCCCTTCACCGTGCCGGGCGCGATCCTCGACTCCTGGCGTGCCCTCGGCGAGCGGGGAGGGGAAGCGCGCGAAGCCTGGGAGGCGCGCCGCGCTGCCCTCGACGAGGTGCAACGGGCCGAGTTCGACGGGGCAGCCGAGGGCGCGCTGCCCCCGGCACTGGCGGAGGCTCTCGCGGGCCTGAAGGCCACGCTTGCCGAGGAGCGCCCCACCATCGCCACCAGGGTCGCCAACAAGCGGGTCATCGGCGCCATCGCCGACGCCCTGCCGTCGCTCATCGGCGGCTCCGCCGACCTCACCGGCTCCAACGGCACTAAGAGCGACGAACTTGCGCCGATCACGCCCGGCGACTACGGCGGCCGCTACCTCTATTACGGGGTGCGAGAGCACGCCATGGGCGCGGTGATGAACGGCATGGCGCTCCACGGCGGGGTCATCCCCTTCGGCGGCACCTTCCTCACCTTCACCGACTACTGCCGGCCGGCAATCCGGCTGTCCGCACTCATGGAACTCCGCGTCATTTACGTGATGACCCACGACTCCATCGGCCTCGGCGAGGACGGCCCGACCCATCAGCCGATCGAGCACCTCGCGAGCCTGCGGGCCATGCCTAATCTGCTTCTCTTCCGGCCCGCCGATGCCATCGAGACGGCAGAGTGCTGGGAGCTCGCCCTGGCCAACGCCGAGCGGCCCTCGGTGCTCGCGCTGACACGGCAGGGGGTGCCCTATCTTCGGGATGGCGAAAACGGCGCCGAGAATGCCTGTGCACGCGGCGGCTACGTGTTGCACGAGGCGTCGTCGGGAACGCCCGCGGTCGTGTTGCTCGCCACCGGGTCGGAGTGCGCAATTGCCGCCGAGGCACAGCAGACGCTGGAGGCCGACGGCGTGCCGACCCGGCTGGTCTCGCTTCCCTGCTGGGAGCTGTTCGACGCGCAGGAGCCTAACTATCGCGAACGCGTGCTGGGCGGTGCCGACGCGGTACGGATCGCGGTGGAAGCCGCAAGCCCGCTCGGCTGGGAGCGCTACGTGGGCCCCGGCGGGACCGTCGTCGGGATGCGGAGTTTTGGGGGCTCGGCGCCTGCCAAGGACCTTTATGCACACTTCGGCATCACGGCTGATGCGGTTGTCGCCGCGGCCAAGGAGCGCTTTTAGGGCGCTCCGGATCGGCGCAGGCCACGCCGCCGTGATGGCGGTTGACCGCCGCGGGTGGAGTAGATAGCAAGACGCGGCATTTCATACATCGGAGGGATCATGACGGTTCGCATCGCCATCAACGGATTCGGGCGGATCGGCCGCAATATCCTGCGCGCCATTCACGAGTCCGGCCGCACCGATCTCACCGTCGTCGCCCTCAACGATCTGGGCGACGTGGAGACCAACGCCCACTTGCTGCGCTACGATTCGGTCCACGGGCGCTTCCCCGGCACCGTCGAGGTGACGGAGGGCTCCATCGACATCGGCGCGGGGCCGGTTCAGGTGCTGAGCGAACGCGACCCGGCGCGGCTGCCCTGGGCCGACCTCGGCATCGACGTGGCGCTGGAGTGCACCGGAATCTTCACCGCGCGTGAGAAGGCCGCAGCGCATCTGGAGGCCGGCGCCCGCGCGGTCCTGATCTCGGCCCCTGGAACGGAATCCGACCTCACCGTGGTCTATGGCGTCAACCACACCGCGCTCACGCCGGAGCATCGCATCGTCTCCAACGCGTCCTGCACCACCAACTGCCTGGCCCCGGTCGCCTCGGTGCTGCACGCGGCTATCGGGATCGAGAGCGGCTTCATGACCACGGTGCACGCCTACACGCTGGATCAGCCAGTGCTCGATACGCTGCACAAGGACCTGCGGCGTGCCCGTGGCGCGGCGAACTCGATGATCCCCACCTCCACCGGCGCCGCGCGTGCCGTGGGCCTCGTGCTGCCCGCGCTCGCCGGCAAGCTGGACGGCACGGCGGTCAGAGTGCCGACCGCCAACGTCTCGATGGTCGATCTCAACTTCGTCGCCAAGCGGGCGACGTCCGTGGACGAGATCAACGAGGCGGTGGCGAGCGCCGCCGCCGGCGCCATGGCCGGCGTGCTCGCCTACAGCGAGGAGCCGCTGGTCTCGGTCGATTTTAACCACCGGCCGGAAAGCTCGATCGTCGATGCCGGCCAGACTGCCGTGGTCGATGGCACGCTCGGCCGTGTGCTCTCCTGGTACGACAACGAATGGGGCTTTTCGAACCGGATGGGCGATGTCGCCGCCCATCTCGGCAACCTGTGACGGAGCCCGCGCGACCGTTCAGCCTTTCGCCCGTGGCATGACCACGTTCCGCACGCTCGACGATATCGAAGTCGCGGGGAAGTGTGTTCTCGTGCGGGTGGACCTGAACGTGCCGATGCGCGAAGGCGCCGTGGGCGATACCACGCGGATCGACCGGGTGGCACCCACGCTGAGAGAGCTTGTCGAAAACGGCGCGCGGGTGATCGTCGCCTCGCACTTCGGCCGCCCGAAGGGCAAGCGGATGCCGGCGATGTCGCTCGGTCCACTTGCCGCGCCGCTCTCCCGCGCCTTGGGCGGACTCCCGGTGCGTTTCGTACCTGATTGCATCGGCGTAGAAGCCGAGGCCGCAGTCGTGGCTCTGGCGCCCGGCGACGTCGCGCTGCTGGAGAACCTGCGCTTCCACGGGGGCGAGGAGGCCAACGATCCCACCTTCGCCGACGCTCTCGCGGGTCTCGCCGACATTTACGTCAACGACGCGTTCTCTGCCGCGCACCGGGCCCACGCGTCCACCACCGCCGTGGCGGAGCGCCTGCCGAGCGCGGCGGGGCGGCTCATGCAGGCGGAGCTGGAGGCGCTCGGCAAGGCGCTGCAAGCGCCCGAGCGGCCGGTCGTCGCCGTGGTCGGCGGCGCCAAGGTCTCGACCAAGCTCGCGCTCCTCGCCAATCTGATCGAGCGGGTGGACCGCCTCGTCATCGGCGGCGCCATGGCCAACACCTTCCTCCACGCGCAGGGGATCGCCATCGGCGCGTCTCTTCACGAGGCCGACCTGGCGGAAGACGCGCGTCTTATCTCGGGGGATGCCGAGGCCGCCGGCTGTGAGATCGTTCTCCCCACTGACGTGGTGGTAACGCGCGAGTTCCGGGAAGGCGCCGAGAGCACGGCAGTCCCGGTCGCCAACGTGCCGGATGACGGCATGATTCTGGACCTTGGGCCAGAGACTTGCGCCCGCATTGAGACGGCTCTGGCGGACTCGCGCACGCTGGTCTGGAACGGGCCGCTTGGGGCCTTCGAGATCACGCCCTTCGACCGCGCAACGACGCGCTGCGCCCGCGCCGCCGCCCGGCTCACCGGAGAGTGCAGCCTGCTCTCCGTGGCCGGCGGCGGCGACACGGTCGCGGCGCTCCAGGGCGCGGGCGTGCTCGGCGCCTTTAGCTACGTCTCCACCGCTGGCGGTGCCTTCCTGGAGTGGCTGGAGGGCAAGACCCTGCCGGGAGTCGCGGCACTCGAGACCGGCAGCGCCGGGTGAAAGGGCGATGAGCGCACGGAGGCCCGCGATCGTCGTGCACGATCTCGACCAGGCTATCGGCGCGCTCCGTGCGGCCGCAGCAGCCGGAGTCCCGGTGACGCTCTGGACTGCACCCGGCGCCGCGTCCTACGCAGGGCTCGGTTTTCTCGGCGCCGTCTTCGAGCAGGCCAAGGAGGCGGTGCTGGAGGCCGACTTCGATGCGGTTGTGGACTGCAGGGGCAGCGCCGTGCTCGCCCACGAAGCGCTGAGCCGCGGCTTCGCCGCCGTGGCGTTCACCGGCCGCGGAGCCATGCGCAAGACCCTCCAGGCCATCGCGGACGGGCAGAACGGCCAGCTGATTACTGCCGGGCCGGGCCGCGGTGCCCTCGATCTCGCCCACTCCGCACACCCGGAGCGCGACAGCGCCGCCTTTCTCGCGAAACGACGCGCCAAGCGCTGATAAGCTCTGGCAAACGGACCGCGCCTCGGTCAGGATGCGGCCATGCGAATCACCCGGCGCGTCAAAGAGATTCTCTCGTGGTACGAGAGCGACAATCCGGGCACGAAAACCAACCTCGCCCGTATCCTGATGCACGGCCGGCTTGGTGGCACCGGGCGGATGGTCATCCTGCCCGTGGATCAGGGTTTCGAGCACGGGCCGGCGCGCAGCTTCGCGCCCAACCCGCCGGCCTACGACCCGCATTATCACTGGCAGCTCGCGATCGACGCGGGGCTCAACGCCTTCGCGAGCCCGCTCGGCATGATCGAGGCAGGCGCCGCCAGCTTCGCTGGCGCGATCCCGACCATTCTCAAGGTCAACAACGCCAACTCGCTCGGCTCGGCCAGGGATCAGGCGGTGACGGGCTCGGTACGCGACGCGCTCCGGCTGGGCTGCTCCGCCATCGGCTTCACCATCTATCCGGCCTCCGACCAGCAATACGAGATGATCGAGGAAATCCGCGAGCTCGCGGCAGAAGCCAAGGCGCACGGGCTCGCGGTGGTGGTCTGGTCTTACCCGCGCGGCGGGTCGCTCTCCAAGGATGGAGAGACGGCTCTCGACGTGGTGGCCTATGCGGCCCACATGGCCGCGCTCGCCGGCGCCCACATCATCAAGGTCAAGCCGCCAACGGCCCATCTGGAGCAGGAGGCCGCCGCCAAGGTGTACAGCGCCCAGGGCGTGGATGGCGGGACGCTGGAGAAGCGCATCGCTCACATCATGCAGGCGGCCTTCGCCGGCCGCCGGCTCGTGGTCTTCTCCGGCGGCGCCGCGAAGGGGCTGGAAGGGCTTTTCGGTGAGGTCCGCGCGATCCATGCGGGTGGCGGCAGCGGCTCGATCATCGGCCGCAACAGCTTCCAGCGCCCGCGCGCCGACGCGCTCGCCATGCTGGATACCGTCATCGGCATCTACCGGGGCAAGGGCTAGGCCGGAACGGCCGGCCTTCGCCGGAATCGGTGGCGCGGCTCGCCGTCGGCGCCTATAACCCCGCCCATGACGGGGCTTCCCTTCACCAAGATGCACGGACTCGGCAACGACTTCGTCGTGTTCGACGCGCGCCGCGCGCCACTCGCGCTCGACGCAGCCCGCGTGCGCGCCATCGCCGACCGGCGCACCGGCGTCGGCTGCGATCAGCTGGTCGTCCTGGAGGCGCCGCGTAACGGCGGCACCGACGCCTACCTGCGCTTCTGGAACCAGGACGGCGGCGAGGTCGCGGCCTGCGGCAACGGCACCCGCTGCGCCGCGCGGCTGCTGCTGGACGAGACCGGCGCAGCCCAAGTGGTGCTGGAGACCGAGGCCGGGCCCCTCGCCGCCCACGAGGCCGGCGCGGACCAGGTGCGCGTCGATATGGGGCCGGCGCGGCTCGACTGGCGCGAGATCCCGGTGGCCCGCGCGATGGACACGCTCCACGTCACCGTCGGCACCGGGTCGCTCTCGGACGCCGTGGCGGTCAACATGGGCAACCCGCACGCGGTGTTCTTCGTGGACGACGCGGAGGCCGTGCCGTTGGCCGAGATCGGCCCGCAGCTGGAGACCGATCCGCTCTTTCCCGAGCGCGCGAATATCGGCGTCGCCCAGCGCCTCGCCGATGACCGCTTGCGGCTCCGCGTGTGGGAACGCGGCGTGGGCCTCACCCAGGCCTGCGGCACCGGCGCCTGCGCCGCGGCGGTCGCGGGCGCGCGGCGGGAGCTCACCGGGCGCGATGTCACCGTCGTCCTCGACGGTGGCGAACTGGGGATTGTCTGGCGCGAAGACGGCCACGTCGAGATGACCGGCCCTACCGCCGCCAGCTTCACGGGCGTATTGCCGGCATGAGCGGGCTCGAAGTCATCACCATGGGCTGCCGGCTCAACGCCTATGAGTCCGAGGTCATGCGCGCCCGCGCTCAGGCTGCGGGGCTCACCGAAGGTGTTATCGTCAACACCTGCGCGGTCACGGGGGAGGCCGAGCGCCAGGCACGCCAGGCGATCCGCCGCGCCAGGCGGCAGAACCCCGAGGCGACGATCATCGCCACCGGCTGCGCCGCCCAGCTCGACCCCGCAGGCTACGCCGCGATGCCGGAGGTCGACCGGGTTGTCGGCAACCGCGAGAAGCTCACCCCGGAGGGGCTGGCGCCCGACGCAGGCGAACGCGTAGCGGTGGGCGACATCATGGCGGTGCGCGAGACCGCCGGCCATCTGATCGCGGGCTACGAGGCGCGCTCGCGCGCCTTCGTCCAGGTGCAGAACGGCTGCGATCACCGCTGCACCTTCTGCATCATCCCCTTCGCGCGAGGCCCAAGCCGGAGCGTGCCGCTCGGCGCCATTGCGGCTGAGGTGCGGGCGCTGGTGGCGGCCGGCCATCGCGAGGTAGTGCTGAGCGGCGTCGATCTCGGTCACTACGGCGCTGACCTGCCGGGTCGGCCCAACCTCGGCGAGGCGGTGCGCCGCCTGCTCCAGGCGGTGCCGGAACTGCCCCGACTCAGGCTTTCCTCCATCGATCCGGTGGAGGTCGACCCGGCGCTGGAGCAGCTCTTCGCCGATGAGCCGCGCCTCATGCCGCACCTGCACCTCAGCGTCCAGGCGGGCGACGACATGGTGCTCAAGCGGATGAAGCGGCGCCACAGTCGCGCCGACGTGCTGGCGCTCTGCGATCGGCTGCGCGCGCTCCGGCCGGAGATCGCCTTCGGCGCCGACCTGATCGCGGGCTTCCCCACCGAGACGGAGGCGATGTTCGAGAACACGCGGCACCTGATCGCAGACGCCGGGCTGGTCTGGCTCCACGTCTTCCCCTATTCACCCCGCCCCGGAACGCCGGCGGCACGCATGCCCCAGGTGCCGGGACCCGAGCGCCGCGCCCGCGCCGCAGCGCTGCGGAGCGCCGCTGAAGGCCCGCGCGGGCAATTCTTGCAGGGGCGCGTCGGCCGCGAGAGCCGGGTGTTGCTGGAGAAGCCCGAGAGCGGGCGCGACGAGTGCTTCGCCGACGTCGCGTTCGATCGGCCGGTAGGCGAGCCCGGCGCCCTGGTGAAGGCGCGCATCACCGGCGTGGTGGGCGATCGTCTGATCGGGACCGCGGCCTGATGGCGCAGGAGGGCGGTGCCGGACGTGGCCTGCTCGCGCGACTCAAGGCTGGTCTCCGGCGAACCTCGAACAGCCTCACCGGTGGTATCGGGGCCATCTTCACTGGCCGCCGGCTCGACGACGAAGCGCTCGAAGAGCTTGAAGAGCTGCTCATCGCCGGCGATCTCGGCGCGGCGACCGCGGCCGAGCTCACGGCCGAGCTCGCCCAGCAACGCTTCGGCAAGGAGGTGACCGCCGCCGAGGTGCGCCAGGCGCTCGCCGATCAGATCGCCGACCTGCTGGCGCCGGTCGAGGGGACGCTGGCGATTGAGAACGATGCCAAGCCCCACGTGGTCCTGGTGGCCGGCGTCAACGGCACCGGCAAGACCACCACCATCGGCAAGCTCGCCCAGCGGCTCAGCCGCGAGGGCAAGCGCGTCATGCTGGTCGCGGGCGATACCTTTCGTGCTGCCGCCGTGGAACAGCTCACAATCTGGGGCGAGCGCGCCGGCGCGCCCGTCGTCGCCCGTCAGGACGGGGGCGATCCCGCAGGCCTCGCCTTCGACGCGCTAGAGCGCGCCCGGGCGGAAGGGATCGACGTGCTCCTGATCGACACCGCCGGCCGGCTGCAGAACAAGGCGCACCTCATGGCCGAGTTGCAGAAGATCGACCGCGTGCTCAAGAAGCTCGATTCGCGCGCGCCGCACAGCCGCCTTCTGGTGCTGGATGCCACCACCGGCCAGAACGCGCTCAATCAGGTCGATGTCTTTCGCGAGGCCATCGCCGTCGACGGCCTGGTGATGACCAAGCTCGACGGGACGGCGAAGGGCGGCGTGCTGGTGGCGTTGGCGCGGCGCTTCGGCGTGCCGGTGGTCGCTATCGGCATCGGCGAAGGGATCGACGATCTGCGCCCCTTCGAGGCTCGTGCCTTCGCCGCCGCCCTGATGGGACTCGACGAGTAGTTCTAGCGGCGTGCGGGGGTGCCGGGCCTGTAGTCGCCGACGTCGCCGACGGGATTGGTGAACGGCGCGAATTCGCCGCTCACAGGCGCCTCAGCATGGTGGCGGAGTGCCCAGGTCACAGACGGGAACGCAAGGGAATCCCACGGGATGTCGTTCGGCTCGAAGAGCTCGACCTCCAGACTCTCGAATCCCGGCGCGATCTTGGGACGCGCGAGGTGAGCCCGGTAAAAGAGCTGCACAAGGCTGATGCGGGGGATGGTGTAGACCGCGAGTAGCGCGTCGATCGCGATCTCGGCGCAGGCTTCCTCCTCTGCCTCGCGCCGGGCGCCCTCGGCGGGTTCTTCGTGCAGCTCCAGGAAGCCTGCCGGCAGGGTCCAGAAGCCGGCCTGCGGCTCGATGGACCGGCGACAGAGGAGGATGCGCCCCTCCCAGGTCGCGACCGAGCCGACGACAATCTTCGGGTTCTCGTAGCGGATGAAGCCGCAGGCGTCGCAGATCAGGCGCGGCCGGTCGTCGCCCTCCGGCACCCTGCGCACGATCGGGCCGCCGCTGTTCGGATAGCGCCCCATCGGCCAAGTATGAGACTCGCGCTTGCCGCGAGTCCAGCCATCCGGTCAGCGGTCGGGGGTCAAAACCTCATCCGTCCGCCGGCTAAACGACACGAGGTCGTGATTGGCGATACTCGATGGCGCGACTCATGTTATGCCCTGTGGGCTTGGCATGACGATGCCGGGTGGCGACGCGCGCGAGGCAGAGGGACCCCGCGTTAGCGTCAGAAGGAGATGGACCGGTGAGACTCAGCAGAAGACGCTTCGTTCAGGGCTCTGCCGTTGCCGTCGCGTCGTTGGCGCCCGTGCCGCACCTTATCGGGAGCGCGGCGGCCGAGGAGGCGGCCCACGGACTCTCGCTCTTCGGCGACCTGAAGTATGGCCCCGACTTTGCACACTTCGACTACGTGGCCCCCAATGCGCCCAAGGGCGGCCTGCTGCACCTCGCCACGGTCGATACCTACAGCACGCTCAATCCTTTCACGCTGAAGGGCACGAGCGCGGCCGGTGCGGGCCTGCCCTTCGAGAGCCTGCTCGAAGGCTCGGCAGACGAAGCTGACGCGGCCTACGGGCTGGTCGCCCAGAGCGTAGCCCTCGCGCCCGACCGGCGCAGCGTTCGCTTCCTCCTGCGGCCCGAGGCGCGCTGGCACGACGGCACCCCGATCACGGCCCGCGACGTGGCGTTCTCCTTCGAGATCCTCACCACCGAGGGCCATCCCGCCTTCGCCAACCAGCTGGCCGGCGTCGACCGGGTCGAGACCACCGGGGATCGCGAGGTCACGTTCCACCTCGCCGATCCCGAAAACCGCAAGCTGCCGCTGATCGTGGGCGGGCTCTCCATCGTCTCCGAGGCTTATTACCGGGACCGCGCGTTCGGCGAGACGACCATGGAGCCACCGCTCGGCAGCGGCGCCTATCGCGTGGCAAAGGTCGATCCGGGCCGCTCCGTCAGCTACGAGCGCGTCGCGGACTATTGGGCCGCCCGGCTCCCGCTCAACGTCGGCCGCTACAATTTCGAGACCATCACCTACGACTATTACCGCGACCGCACGGTGCTGGTGGAGGCGCTGAAGGCAGGCGAGTTCGACGTTCACGAGGAATTCACGTCCAAGGTCTGGGCGACGCAATACGACATCTCGGCGGTCGAGGACGGCTGGCTCGTCAAGGACGTGCTGAAGGACAACACGCCGTCGGGCGTGCAGGCTTTCTTCTTCAACACACGCCTGCCCAAGTTCCAGGACCGCCGCGTGCGCGAGGCGTTCGCCTACGCCTTCGACTTCGAGTGGCTCAACAAGAACCAGTTCTATGGGCTCTACGACCGCATGGCGAGCTACTTCGAGAACTCGGAGCTTGCGGCGCGCGGCCTGCCGTCCGAGGCTGAGCTCGCCTTGCTCGGACCCCACCGGGGCGACGTGCCGGAGGAGGTCTTCACCAAGGCCTTCGTGCCGCCCGCGACCGACGGCTCAGGCAACAACCGGCGCAACCTGCGCGCCGCACGCGTCCTGCTCGAGGAAGCCGGCTGGGTCACGAAGGAACGGAAGCTCGTCAACGCCGAGACCGGCGAGCCCTTGACCGTCGAGTTCCTCTACTTCGAGCCCACCTTCGAGCGCATCTACGCGGCCTTCGCCCGCAGCCTGGAGCGGCTCGGCGTGGGCGTAACCCTCCGCCTCGTCGACGGCGCGCAGTATGAAGAGCGGCTCAAGACCCACGACTTCGAGATCACGACGATCCGCTTCGTGTTCAGCCTCTCGCCCGGCGCCGAGCTCAATTCCTACTTCGCGTCCAGCACCGTGGATCAGGTCGGCTCGTTCAACATCCCCGGCATCAAGGACCCGGTGGTCGATGCGCTGATCGCCGAGGTCGCCGCCGCGACCGACCGGCCGAGCCTTATCGCCGCGACCCGCGCGCTCGACCGCGTCCTGCTCTGGGGCCACTACATGATCCCGCAGTGGTACAAGGGGGCACATCATCTTGTATACTGGAACAAGTTCGACCGGCCCGCGCTGAAGCCCCGCTACGCGCGGGGCGTCATCGACACCTGGTGGGTCGATCGGGAGAAGGACGACGCCTTGAGGGCCTACCGCGAAGGCACGGCGTGAGGGCCGGAGAGGGCCAGCGGCGACGCCGCCGGGCCTGCAGCCCGGCCGTCGTGCCGCCCGGTCGGCCGATTCCGAGAGAGGGCGGGTGCTGAAGAAGCAAGAGCACACCGCTTAGCGCCGCCCGCATCGCTTGAGCCATGTTCGCCTACATCGTCCGCCGCCTGCTGCTGATCATCCCGACGCTGTTTGCGATCATGGTGATCAACTTCGCGATCATCCAGATTGCGCCCGGCGGGCCGGTGGAGCAGGCAATCGCGGAACTCACCGGCAGCGCGGTCGGCGCTACCGCGCGCATTTCCGGCGCGGGCCCCGGCGAAGTGGGGACGGAGAGCCAGTTCGACATCTCCCAACGCGCCGACACGAGCAAGTACCGCGGCGCGCGCGGCCTCGACCCCGAACTGATCGAGAGGCTGGAGAAGGAATACGGCTTCGACAAGCCGCCGCTGGAGCGCTTCCTCCACATGATGGGCCAGTACGTGCGGTTCGATTTCGGAACCAGCTTCTTCCGGGACGACCGCGTGGTCGATCTGGTCCTCGACAAGCTGCCCGTCTCAATCTCGCTTGGGCTCTGGACCACGCTGCTCGCCTACCTGATCTCGATTCCCTTGGGTATCGCCAAGGCGGTGCGCGACGGACAGCGCTTCGACGTCTGGACCAGCGGGGTCATCATCGTCGGCTACGCGATTCCGAATTTCATCTTCGCAATTCTGCTGATCGTGCTCTTTGCGGGCGGCAGCTACGTGGACTGGTTCCCGCTGCGTGGACTTGTCTCCAACGATTTTGGGGAGCTCTCGCTGCTCGGCAAGATCGAGGACTATTTCTGGCACCTCGCGCTGCCGATCCTGGCGATGGCGGTGAGCGGCTTCGCCACCACCACCATGCTGACCAAGAACTCCTTTCTCGACCAGATCAGCCAGCACTACGTCATCACCGCGCGCGCCAAGGGCCTGACGGAACGCCGCGTGCTCTACGGCCACGTCTTCCGCAACGCCATGCTGATCGTCATCGCGGGCCTGCCGGGGGCCTTCATCGGGATTCTCTTCACCGGCGTGCTCCTGATCGAGGTCATCTTCTCGCTCGATGGGCTGGGGCTCCTGGGTTTCGAATCTCTGCTCAAGCGGGATTACCCGATCATCTTCGGCACGCTCTTCTTCTTCACGCTGCTGGGGCTCGTCGTGAACCTGATCGGCGACCTCATGTACGTGATCATCGACCCCCGCATCGATTTCGAGACGCGGGAGGTGTGAGCGGTGGCGCTTTCCCCCATCACGCGGCGCCGCTTCTACAACTTCCGCGCCAACCGGCGCGGCTACATCTCCTTCTGGATCTTCCTGGCGCTGCTGTTGGTCACGCTGTTCGCGGAGTTCATCGCCAACGACAAGCCCATCGTCCTGAGCTACGACGGCAATCTCCACTTCCCGATCTTCTTCGAATACGCGGAGACCGAGTTCGGCGGCGATTTCGAGACCGAGGCGGACTACCGCGACCCCTTCGTCGCCGAGCTGATCGAAGAGAAGGGCTGGATGGTCTGGCCGCTCATCCCCTACAGCTACCGGACCATCAACTACGACCTGCCGGTGCCGGCCCCGGCGCCGCCATCCGGCGACAACTGGCTCGGCACCGACGACCAGGGGCGGGACGTGCTCGCCCGCGTGATCTACGGCTTCCGATTATCGGTCCTGTTCGGCCTGATTCTCACCGCTGCCGCCTCGATCATCGGCATCGCCGCGGCCGCGGTGCAGGGCTTCTTCGGCGGCTGGATCGACCTCACTTTCCAACGCTTCATCGAGGTCTGGTCGGGGCTGCCGCAGCTCTTCATCCTGATCATCCTGTCCAGCATCATCGAGCCCAACTTCTGGGTCCTGCTGGTGATCCTGCTGCTGTTCAGCTGGATGGCGCTGGTGGGTGTGGTGCGCGCCGAGTTCCTGCGGGTGCGCAACTTCGACTATATCCGCGCGGCGCGGGCGCTCGGCGTCGGCAACATGGCGATCATCTTCCGCCACGGCCTGCCCAACGCGATGGTAAGCGCCGTCACCTTCCTGCCCTTCATCCTGGTGGGCTCGATCACGTCGCTCACCTCCCTCGACTTCCTGGGCTTCGGCCTGCCGCCGGGCGAGCCGTCGCTGGGCGAGCTGCTGCGCCAAGGCAAGGCCAACCTGCAGGCGCCCTGGCTCGGGATCGTGAGCTTCGTGGTGCTCGCCCTCATGCTGAGCCTGCTCATCTTCATCGGGGAAGCAGTGCGCGACGCCTTCGACCCGCGCAAGCTGGTGGGCCGGTGAGGAGCGGCCCATGAGCACGCTGGTCTCCATCCGCGACCTCTCGGTCGACTTCACGAGCGCTGGCGAGACCGTGCGCGCCGTCTCAGGCGTCTCCTTCGACATCGAGCGGGGCGAGACCATGGCGCTGGTGGGCGAGAGCGGCTCGGGCAAGTCGGTGACAGCACTCTCGATTCTGCAACTGCTGCCCTATCCGGTGGCATCGCATCCCAGCGGTACCATCGACGTGGACGGCACCGAGGTGATCGGCGCGTCCCCGCGCAGGCTCCGCCAGATCCGCGGCAACCGGATTTCGATGATCTTTCAGGAGCCGATGACCTCGCTCAATCCGCTCCACACCATCGGCCGCCAGGTGGCCGAAGTGCTGACGCTGCACCGGGGCCTGCCCAAGCGCCAGGCCCTGATGCGCGCGCAGGAGCTGCTGGAGATGGTGGCGCTGGGCGAGACTGCGAAGCGGCTGAAGGCGTTCCCGCACGAGCTTTCCGGCGGTCAGCGCCAGCGCGTGATGATCGCCATGGCGCTCGCCTGCGAGCCGGACCTGCTGATCGCCGACGAGCCCACCACCGCCCTGGACGTGACGGTGCAAGCGCAGATCCTGAAGCTGCTCGGCAAGCTGCAACAACGCCTCGGCATGGCGATGCTGTTGATCACCCACGACCTCACCATCGTGCGGCACATCTCGGATCGGGTCTGCGTGATGCGGGACGGTGCCATCGTGGAGGAGGGCGAGACGGAGCGCGTCTTCGAGGCGCCCGAGCACGACTACACCCGGGCGTTGATTGCGGCCGAGCCCAAGGGCCAACCGCTTGCGGTGGGAGGCGCAGCAGAGGAGGTCGTCACCTGCGACGACCTCAAGATCCATTTCCCGATCAAGGCCGGCGTCTTGCGCCACACGGTGGGCCTCGTGAAGGCGGTGGACGGCGTCACGCTCTCGATCCGGGAGGGGCAGACCGTCGGCATCGTTGGCGAGAGCGGCTCCGGCAAGACCACGCTGGCGCTGGCGCTGCTGCGGCTGATCTCAAGCGATGGCCCCATCACCTTCGAGGACCGCTCGATCCAGGGGCTCACCTTCAAGCGCATGCGTCCGCTCAGGCGGCGGATGCAGATCGTCTTCCAGGACCCCTTCGGCTCGCTCAGCCCGCGCATGACTGTGCGCCAGATCATCGAGGAAGGGCTGAAGATCCATCGGCTCGCAAACGGCGACGACGCGGACGATCCGGTCGCCGCGGTGCTGGAGGAGGTGGGTCTGGAGCCCGCCATGCAGGACCGCTACCCGCACGAGTTCTCGGGCGGCCAGCGTCAGCGGATCGCGATCGCCCGCGCGCTGGTGCTGAAGCCCCGTCTGGTGGTGTTGGACGAGCCCACGTCGGCGCTCGACATGTCGGTGCAGGCCCAAATTATCGATCTACTGCGCGATCTCCAGGCGCGGCACCGCCTCGCTTACCTCTTCATCAGCCACGACCTGAAGGTCGTGCGCGCGCTCTGCCACGAGGTGATCGTGCTGCGCGACGGCCTTGTGGTGGAAACCGGGCCGACCGAGGCGATCTTCGAGAGGCCCGAGACCGAATACACCCAGGCGCTGCTCGCCGCCGCACTCGACCTCAAGGCAACCGAAACCGGCGCCGTCAGGATGTAGGCGGGCGGACGCACAGGCCTACGCGAGCGCGAGCGTCAGACCCTCGCTCTCAAACCGGCGAAAGTCCCGCGAGTCGGCGGTCGCGATGGGCGCTTTCTCGGCGATCGCCGTCGCAGCGATCATGCAGTCCGCGAACAGCCTGCGCCGTCGTCCCGACAGATTGAACAGGCGCGCCGCAATCTCAGCGTGGGCAGGTGTGAAGTCGATGTGGCGATTGACGATGCTGGCGGCGAACTCGAACTCGGACGGCTCGACGGGTCCAGATAGGAACTCCATCCAGGCAACCGTGCTGACTGCCAAGGTCTCGTCGGCACCGAGCCATTTGCGCAGCGCAAGGTTCTCGAGCGTCTCGGATACGAACCCGCGTATCAGAAAGCTCGTATCAAGATGGATCATCGAAGACGGACAGCCGCTTGCTCCAAGCCTCGTCACGTGTAGCCCGAACCTCTCGCTCCCAAGCCGCAAAATCGACACCCCGCGCCTTCATCGAAGCCTGAAGCTTGTCGAGGGCAGCCAGCCTGTCGCGCGCACGGGGGCTCTCTTTCTGTGCCGCCGCGCGGATGGCGCGGCGCAACACCTCGGTTTTCGGCACGTTCCAGCGCCGCGCCAGCGACTCCAGCGTGCGCGCTGTCTCGACGTCGAGCGAATAGGTCGACTTTATCTTCGGTATGGCCATAGCTCAATATATGGCCATATTCGTCCCCCGTCAACGCAGCAAACTTACGTCTTCGCGAAATAACGTTCCAGGACGCCGAGATAGATGTCTGCCAGGCGCTCGATGGCCTCCACGGGCACGCACTCGTCGATGCGGTGCATGGTGCGGCCGATCAGGCCGAACTCGGCGACCGGGCAGTGGTCCTTGATGAAGCGCGCGTCCGAGGTGCCGCCTGTGGTGCTGAGAGTAGGCGTCATGCCTGTCACGTCAGCGACGGAGTCGGCAATGATGGTGCTGAGCGGGCCCGGCGGAGTAACAAAGGCCTCGCCCGAGACTTCGGTCGCGAGCTCGTAGGGCTCGCCGGTCGCATCGAGGCACGTGCGGATAGTGCGCTTGAGGCTCGCCCCGGTGTGGCGGTCGTTGAAGCGGATGTTGAAGCGCGCCGACGCTGCTCCGGGAATGACGTTCGTCGCTTCGTTGCCGACATCGATGGAGGTGAGCTCGAGACGGCTCGGCTGGAAATGGTCCGTGCCCTCATCCAACTCCAGCGCGAGCAGGGCACTGAGCAGGGCAGCGAGGCGGGGCAAGGGGTTGTCCGCCAGTGCCGGATAGGCAACGTGCCCCTGACGGCCGGCGACCCGGAGCGTGCCGTTGAGGCTGCCGCGCCGGCCGATCTTCACCATCTCGCCGACCTCGTCGGGGTTGGTCGGCTCGCCCACCAGACAGGCGTCGAGGGTCTCGCCGCGCTCGCCAAGCCAGTCCAGCACCTTGCGCGTGCCGTTGACTGCCGGCCCCTCTTCGTCTCCCGTGATGAGCAGGCTGATGGAACCGGGGCCCGTACCGGCCGTGCCGAAGCGCGCCACGGCGGCGACAAAGGCCGCAATCGCCCCTTTCATGTCGCTCGCGCCGCGCCCGTAGAGGACGCCGTCATCCACGCGCGCCGCGAAGGGCTCGCGGGTCCAGCCTGCGCGATCGCCCGTCGGCACCACGTCGGTGTGGCCTGCGAAGCAGAAGTTGGGCCGGCCTTCGCCCCGCCTCGCGTAGAGATTGTCGACCCGCGCGGTGCCCGGCTCCTCGAAAGGCAGGCGGTGGCAGGTGAAGCCGAGCGTCTGGAGCGCTTTCTGGAGCACGTCGAGCGCGCCGCCATCGGCCGGCGTGACGCTCTCGCAACGGATCAGCGCGCGGGCAAGCGCCAGCGGATGCGCGAGCGCTTCAGCGCCCGCCAGGTCGACCGTGTTCGCCTCGCTCAATTGCGGAGCAGCTCGTTGATCGAGGTCTTGGCCCGCGTGCCCGCGTCCACCCGCTTGACGATGACCGCGCAGTAGAGGCTGGGGCCGGGCGAGCCGTCCGGCAGCGCCTTGCCCGGAATCGAGCCCGGCACGACGACCGAGTAGGAAGGAATGCGCCCGCGATGGACCTCGCCAGTCTCGCGGTCGATCACCCGCGTGGAGGCGCCGACATAGACGCCCATCGCCAGCACCGCGCCCTGCTCGACAATGACGCCTTCGGCCACCTCGCTGCGCGCGCCGACGAAGCAGTCGTCCTCGATGATCACCGGGTTCGCCTGGAGCGGCTCCAGCACGCCGCCGATGCCGGCACCGCCTGAGATGTGGCAGTTCTTGCCGATCTGCGCGCAGCTCCCCACCGTGGCCCAGGTATCCACCATCGTGCCGCTGTCCACGTAGGCGCCGATGTTCACGAAGGAGGGCATCAGCACCACGCCGGGCGCGACGTAGGCCGAGCGGCGCACGATGGCGCTGGGCACCGCGCGGAAGCCTGCCTCTTGAAATCGGGCTTCGTCCCAACCCGCGAACTTGGACGGCACCTTGTCGTACCAGGATGTATCGGCCCCCGGCCCGCCTGGAATCGTCGCCATGTCGTTGAGGCGGAAGGAGAGCAGCACCGCCTTCTTGAGCCACTGCTTGACGATCCACGCGCCGTCGCGTTTCTCCGCAACACGCGCCTCGCCGGAATCGAGCAGGGCAAGTGCGGCCTCGACCGCCTCCGCCGCAGCACCGCCGCTCGCGGGCGAGAGCGTATCGCGCTCTTCCCAGGCGGCCTCCACCGCGCGCTCCAGGTCTACCAAGTTCACGGGCCTCTCCTTCGTTGCTCGCTTCAGCCGCTTGTGCCGTCTGCGGCCGGCGGCGCGGGCAGCGCGGCGAGCCAGGCGGGAAGATCGTCGGTCACGTAGTCGGGCGTGATTTGGTCCGCGCCAGACGACGCCCAGGCGCTGTCGTTTTGCACCCAGACGGTGGCCATGCCGAGCGCGGCGGCGGGCGCCAGGTTGCGCAGAATGTCTTCGAAGAAGATGGCGCGCGTCGGCTCCACGTCATGCACGTCGGCAAGCCGATCATAGGCTTCGGGAAACGGCTTGGGTATCCAGTCGGCCGCTTGGATATCGTAGATCTCGCTGAAGTGGTGGCCGATGCCAAGCCGTGCCATCACGCGCTTGGCATAAGGGGCATCGGCGTTGGTGAAGACCAGCTTGCGGCCGGGCAGCCGGCCCAGCGCCGCCTCCAGCGCGTCGCTCGGCGCGATGGGCGAGAGATCGATGTCGTGCACGTAGTCGAGAAAGGGTGCGGGGTCCATGTCGTGCTTGAGCATGAGGCCGCGCAGCGTGGTGCCGTACTCGCGGAAGTAGCCCTTCTGCAGCTTGTGGGCCTCTTGCCGATCGACATCGAAGGCGGTGGCGATGTAATCGCCGATGCGCTGGCTCACTTGGTCGAAGAGGTGCGAGCTCGACGGATAGAGGGTGTTGTCGAGGTCGAATATCCAGGTGTCGATGTGAGCGAGGTCGGCGCCGCCCGGTGCCGCGCGCGCGCCGTCGGTCAGTTGCATTGGCCGCTGGAGCCCTCCGCGCACACCTTGTTGCCGTCGATCCAGGTCGCGCCACTGAGGTCGGCCTTGAGAAAATCGGTGCCGTCAAGCCGGGCGCCGGTGAAGTCGACACCGCGCAGGTCGGCACGGAAGAAGCGGGCGCGGCGCAGATCGGCGCCTTCGAACGAGGCGCCGGATAGATCCGACTTGGTGAAATCGGTGCCGATCAGGCGCGCGCCGGCCCAGTGCGTATCCACCAGGACGGCGTCGGTGAACTTGGCGCGCCGGCCGTCAACCGCGGAAAAGTCGGCCCTCGTGAGGTCCGAGCGCGCGAAAAATCCGTCGCGGAGTGTGGCTCCGGCAAGGTCGACATCGACGAAGTTGCGGTTGTCCAGAAGGCAGCGCCGCCAATCGACGCCCGGCTGCGGCGTGTCGGTGCACGCGGCTTGCGCTCCGGGCGCCGCGAGCGCGAGCGCCGCCCCGATCAGCCCCGCTACCACGACACTCCCTCGCCTCATTCTACCGGGCACCGCCTGACTCTATCCCGACGCGTCGCTCAGTCGCCCCGTGGGCCCAGTCTGCCGCCGCCCTCGGGCTCGTCGGGCTCATGATCGATCCGCTTGCCGTCCAGCGCGCCATCGCCCCGCACCGCCTCGGCCTGCGTCGCTTGCTTCTCCGCCTTGGTGCGCCCTGTCCGCGCACGGTTCGCCGCGCGTTGCTGCGCCTTGGCCGCCCTGTCGCGCTTCTTGCGGAACTGATTCAGGTTGACGACATCGCCCATGACCAAAGGCCTTTCGGTACGCCGGCAAACGTGGTCTAAGAAACGCGGAGCCTCCCATCCGATCAGACCCGTCCGATCGAGAGGCAAGCCTAGACGAAATGAATCGGGCTGTTAACCGGAGTCGACCGGGCCGGCACCGCTCGGGCAGAGCGCCCGTCCATCCAGCCCCGAGGCATGGCCAACGGTGAAATTCGTTTACGGCATTCTCGTCTTTCTGGCCCTCGTCGTTGCTGCCCTCTTTCTCGTGCCGTCATTCCTCGATTGGGAGGGATTCAAGCCTGAGATCGCCGAGCGCTTAGAGGCCATCACCGGGCGCACGCTTACGATCGACGGGCCGCTCAAGGTCTCCATCCTGCCCACGCCCAAGATCGAGGCGACAGACCTGCGCCTCGCCAACGTACCCGGCGCGGCCGACCCCGATATGGCACGGATCGGGTCCCTCGAACTCCGGCTTGCGCTCGGGCCGCTTCTCGGCGGCGAGATTGCCGTCACCGGCCTTGAGATGGTGGAGCCGGTCATCGAGCTCCAGCGTCTACCTGATGGTCGTCCCAATTGGCTTTTCGAGAGCGTGCCGGCACCGGCGACAGGGGAGGGTGCTGCGGGGGAACCAGAGTCCGAACCGGAGCTGACCAGGCTCGACTCCGCGACGATCACGAACGGCACGATCGTCTATCACCATGCCGACGGCCGGCCGTCGGAGCGGATAGAGGGGATCGACGCCACGCTCTCCGCCCGTTCGCTAGACGGACCCTTCCGTGGAGACGGCACGTTCGCCGCGCGCGGCCGTCCGGTCACGTTCCAGCTCGCGACGAGCACGCTGCGAGACGACGGCACCATGCCGATCTCGGTCGAAGCGATCTTTGGCGCCGAGCGGGGCCGCGCGCTGTTCGAGGGCATCGTGCGTGGCGATGGCGAGACGCCGGCATTCGACGGCAACGTGCGGATCGAGACGGCCGATCTCGGCGCCTTACTGAGCGCGCTCGCCGTCGATCTCGGTGCGCTGCCTGCAGCACCGCTTGCCGCCGAATTCGACGCCAGGGGCGCCCTTAGCGTGAGCGGCGAGGCGATCGCTGCAGACGAGCTCCAAGTGCGGTTGGGCGAAAGCCAAGCGACCGGCGCACTCTCCTGGCGGGACGGCGAGGTGCCGCAGTTGGCCGCCGACATCGACCTCAACCGGATCGACCTCGACCAGTTCCTGCCGGCCGAAGAAGCAGGCGGCACCGGGCAGCCGGTCGACAAGGCGGCTTTGGTCCCCCTTGAGACCATCTCCGATGACATCCGGCTCGCGATTCCCGCAGACGTGGCGGCGACAATCGATCTTAAGATCGGCACCCTCACCTGGCGCGAGGGTGTCATCCGGCAAGCCCGGACGCGACTCGAACTTGACGATGGTGTGGTCACGCTCAAACCCGCTTCGGCCCTACTGCCCGGCGGCGCCGATGTCCGATTTGCCGGCAGACTGACGCGAGGGGGCGACCGCCCCTGGATGCAGGGTGTGGTGGAGATCGCAGCCGACGATCTGCGCGCCATCCTCTCCTGGCTTTCCGTGGATGTGGGCGATGTCGCGGCGGATCGCCTCCGTCGCCTCAATGCAAGCGCCGACCTTTCCGCCATCGGCAATCGGCTGTCGACGACCAACCTCGACGTCCGGATCGATACCACGCGGATCGCCGGCAATGCAGCCATCGCGGCGGACGAGCGTCCACGCATCACCGCCGCCCTCGCGGTCAACACGGTCAACGTCGATGCCTATCTGCCCCCCGCCGGCGAGACGGGTGCCGGTTTCCAGGAGACGGCGCGTCCCGCACCAGAGGCCGCAAGCGAAGACGCGTGGCCGGGGCTCGCCGACATCGACGCCGATGTCGCGCTCAAGATGGATGCGCTGATCTATGACGGCGTGCGCGTGGCCGGTCTGGAGCTCGACGCCGCCCTCCACGGCGACAACCTGACCCTGCGCCGGGCGCAGGTGGCGGGTGTTGCGGGTGCCAGCGTTTCGGTAACCGGCACCGCGCGCACGGTCTGGTCGGCGCCGACCGTCGATCTCGCAGTGGAGAGCACGGCCGACTCCCTCGAAGGCGTCGTCGCGTTTCTCGACATCGACCCCGAATTTCGCACCCAGGCGTTCGGCAAGTTCGCGTTGAACGGCACTCTCGCGGGCGGTGAGGATTCGCTATCGCTCGATTTCACGCTTGCGGCCGGCACCGCAGAGGCAACTCTCGAGGGCACCGTCGACGATCCGTTGGGCACGCCCGCCGGTGCTCTTGCGCTCAGCCTCCGCGCATCGGATGCCGCCGCTCTCGCTCGCACCGCCGGGCTCACGCCGCCCGCTGTCATTGAGCGGCTCGGCAAGCTGTCCATCGACGGTGGGATCGGCGGCACCCTCGACTCGGCTGCGGTCAATCTGAGCGCCGAGGCAGCCGGCGCCACGGTGGCGGTTTCTGGCAACGTCACGGAGTTGCTGACCTCGCCCGGCTACAGCGTCGACGTCGATCTCGCTCATCCCAGCGGCGAGGCTCTGGTCGCGACCGTGATCGGCGAAGCGCCGGCAGGCGCCGCCCTCGGCCCCGTGCGCCTCGTCGGAAAGGTTTCAGGGGACCGGACGGTGGCCAACCTAGCCGGCATCGACGCCGCCATCGGCGAAAGCACGCTGGCTGGCGACATCTTCCTCCGCCTGGACCAGAATCCACCGGCGTTCAGCGCCGCCATGCGCGCGGGCGTGCTCGACCTCGCCTGGATCGGCGGCGGCCTGGCGGCCGCGGACGGTAACGCGGGGACCGGTATCGAAGTCACCGAACTGTATTCCGATCGCTGGTCCGATGAGCCGATCGACCTTGCGCTCCTCGATCGGCTCTCCGGCACGCTGACGCTGGCTGCTGAGGCGCTCGTTCTCGGCCCCTACCGCATCGAGCAAGCCGATGTCGATATCGCGGCGGGCGAGGGAACGCTGACGCTGCGCTCGCTCGGCGGGCGGCTCTTCGGAGGCGCGCTGGAGGCCGACGGCAGCCTTGCAGGGGCGCCGATGCCGGCTGGGCAAGCGGCGGTCCAGCTCAGCGACGCGAATATCGGCGCCATTCTGCGGGAGGCAGCAGGCGGCCGTGCAGTCTCCGGCAAGGCCACGATCGACGGATACTTCACCCTGCGCGGACAAACGGAGCGCGAGATGGTCGAGAGCCTCGCCGGCCGTGTCGCGATCACTTCCGGTGAGGGCGCCGTCGAGGGTGTGGACGTGCCCGCGATCAGCCGCCAGATCGACGCGCTCTCCGAGGCCGATGCGCTCGACGACATCGTGAGCTTCGTCGACCAGGCGGAACAAAGCCTTTCGAGCGGGCAGACGGCGATTCCCTCCCTCGATGGCATCGTGCGGGTTCAGAACGGCATGGCGCGCATCGACGGCTTCGAGATCGTCACCGACGGGGGCGTCTGCACCATCAACGGTACCGCCGACCTGCCCGCGTGGCAGCTCGACCTCACGGCGCTGTTTCGCCTCGCCGAGCATGCTGACGCTCCGCCGGTCGGCGTGCATCTCGAAGGGCCGATCGACCAACCCGAACGCCGCTATCTGACCGAGGAGATGCAGGCTCATCTGGTCCAGCTCGGGCTGCTCTCGCTCGCCGGTTCGGATGACGTGCCCAAGATCACGCTGCGCAAGGGCGCGAAGGCGGAGCCGGGCACCGAAATGGACACGCTGCTCCGCAACGTGCTCGGCGATCCGGACGAGGCCGAGGATGCGGCGGACGCCGTGCCGCCGGCAGCGCGCGAGGGAGCGGACGGGACAGGCAACGCGATGGAGGTTCCCGACCAAGACGACGCGGGAAGCGCTCTACTGTCGCTGGACGACGTACCGTCCAGTCCCGTGGTGGTGGAAGAGCCGCTTGACGCCGGTCAGGCAGGAGTACCGGTGGACCCGGAGCAGGTGAAACAGCACGAAGTGCTGTTGGAAACTGAAGACCTGGAGCAGCCTGCGACGGCGCCTTCGCCTGACGAATCGGTGCCCGACGAGCCAGAGCTAGAACCTCCTTCCGACGAGGCTGTGCCCGAACCCCCGTCTGCGCCTGAGCGCTACCGGGGCGAGACCCTGCAAGACTTCGTCGACGATGTGTTGGGGGAGCCCAAGGCTAACCAAGACGCGGACCTTAAGGACGTTGTTGACGATCCGTTGAAGCAGCCCGAGCCTGAGCGGGACGTGACGGAACCCGAGCCTGACCTGGACGAGGGTTTCCAGGACTTCGTCGACGACCTGCTGGACTCGCTCGACGAGTAGGGGCCGGCGCCCCGGTCAGGGAACGCCGGCCCTTCCCGCCCCACCTCAAGAGGTGACGAAGCGAACCTCAGGAAGTGGCAAAGGGAAAAGCGACGAAGCGCTCGCTTCCGTCCCGGCTCATCAGCATGAGGACGGCCTCGCGCCCGTCACCCTGGGCGGCCTCAATGCGCTCGTTCACCTCCGCGATCGAGCCCACAGGCTCCTTGTCGACGCTGACGATCGTGTCGCCGGGGCGAATGCCCTTGCGATGAGCGGTGCTCCCCGGCGCAACACCGGCAACGACCACGGCGCCCGACCCGCCTTCCATGTCAGCACCATCGCCGGACTGGGAATCGATGTTCTCCAGACGGAGGCCAAAGGTGTCGAGGCGGCCGGCCTCGTCTCCGCCGGACATCTCGGCGCTGGCCTCTATCGCCAGTGCCGCGTTGGCGATCGCCGCCGTGAGCTCGATAAACTGACCGTCGCGCCAGACGGTGAGCGTGGCGGAGGTTCCGGCGTTGATGGCGGAGATGGTCTGCGAGAGTGCCCGCGTGTCTTCGATCGGTGCCTGATCGACGGCGGTGATGACATCGCCCTGCTCAAGCCCTGCCGCCTCGGCCGGGCTTTCCGGCTGGACGCGGGAGACGATGGCACCCTCTGTGCCCTCGAGCCCGAGGCTCGCAGCGATGTCCTCGGTTACGGGCTGGATGTGGACGCCGAGCCAGCCGCGCATGACGTGGCCGTGGGCCTTGAGATCGTCGATGACCACCGTGGCGGTGGCGGCGGGGACCGCGAAGCCAATCCCCACATTGCCGCCCGAGGGCGAGATGATGGAGGTGTTCACCCCGATGACCTCGCCGTGCAGGTTGACCGTGGGGCCGCCCGAGTTGCCGCTGTTGATCGGCGCATCGATTTGCAGATGGTCCTCATAGGGGTTGACGCCGGTTCCGCGTGCGCGTGCGGAGACGATGCCGAAGGTCGCGGTCTTGCCCACACCGAAGGGGTTGCCGATGGCGACCACCCAGTCGCCGACACGGGTGCTGTCGTCGGCCGCGAAATTCACGGTCGGCAGGGGCTCGTCGCTCTCGACCTTGAGCAGGGCGAGGTCGGTCCGCTTGTCGCCGCCGACGATCTCGGCGTCGAGCCGCGTGCCGTCATCGAGGATCACGGTCACGGTGTCCGCGCCGGCGATCACGTGATTGCTGGTCACGATGTAGCCGTCGGCGTCGACGACGAAGCCGGAGCCGATGCCCCCCCGCGGCCTCATGGAGCCGGGCTCGAAGTCCGGCGTGAAGCCGAAGCGCTCGGCGAAGTCCTTGCCGAAGAAGCGTTTGAAATGCTCTGGCAGGTCGCGGCCGCGCCATTGCTGGGAGGTGAAGGCGGGCTGGGCCTTGTGCATGACCTCGATCGAGACCACCGCCGGGCTTACCGCCTCCACCACGCCGGCGAGGCTGGGCATTGCAAAGACCTGATCCACCGATGTCGGCGGCGTAACCGCCGTGGCCGACTTGAGCGACGTGGCCAGGCCGCCGCCGGCCAGCGCAATCATGCCGAGGCCCGCCAGGGCCGCGACGATGACCGTCCGTTTGCGTTGGGGTGAAAGCGTGTTCATCGTTTCCTCACTTGCCGTTGCCGTTGTTCCGCAGCGGCCGATGGCAGGCCGCCGGTTATCTATGGCAGGGCAAGCTGTCGTCACGATGGACGCTGCATTAACTCTTCTCCATGATGGTGCGATGAGCGAACCGCTTGCTCCTTGTCGGCGCTGGCGGAACTGCGTCTGCAGCAGACGCGACGCGTCCCGCGTTCATCACGTCGAGCCCTTCGTCATCTTGGGAAACCCGGAGGCAGTGATCCGCCGGCTGCGATCGCTTCTGGAGGATCTCCCGCGCACGGAAATCGTTACCGAGACGGCAGACTACCTCCACGCGCTCTGCCGCAGCCTTCGCGGCTTCATCGACGATGTCGAGTTTCGCCTCTGCCCCGACGAGGGGGTCATCCACGTCCGCTCCGCCTCGCGCTCCGGCCTGCACGACCTTGGCGTGAACAGAAGGCGGGTCGAGAGGCTGCGCCGGCGCTACATGAGCAAGTAGGCGGAGCCCGTTCGGCGATGGCATCGCGACTCGCACCCTGCCCGTTTCGACCCATCTGCGTCTGCAGCCGAGCGGACGCGAGACCGCGACACCGTGTCGAGCCCTTCGCCATCTCGGGCGACCCTGCGGCGGCTTTTGCCCGGCTGAAGAACCTGGTGGAAGAGATGGAACGGACAGAGATCGTCTCCGCGACCGATGACTACCTGCACGCCGCCTGCCGCACGCGGCTCGGCTTCGTCGACGATCTCGAGTGCCAGCTCGCTCCTGCGGAAGGGGTGATCCACGTCCGTTCCGCGTCACGCGCCTTCTATGCCATCACCGACTCGGGCGTGAACAGGCGGCGCGTCGAGGCGCTGCGCCAGCGGTTTCAGAGCGCGTAACGGGGCGGCCGGTTCATGCGGCCGGTTCATGCGTCCGGCGGCGGGAAGGTCACGGTCACGCGGAGGCCCCCCAGCGGGCTCTCGTCCAGTGCCAACACCGCCCGGTGCAGCTTGGCGACCCCTGCCACGAGGCTGAGTCCAAGCCCGCTGCCGCCCCCGGTGCGGCTGGTATCGAGACGGACGAAACGCTGCAGCACGCGCTCCCGCTCCTCGGGCGAGATTCCGGGGCCCGAATCCTCCACCACGAGCCGGACGGCGCCCGAGTCTCCATGCGAGAGGCTCACCTTGATCCGGCCTTCAGGCGTGTACGCCAGCGCGTTGTCGAGCAGATTGGCGACGAGTTGGGAGAGGAACTGGCCGTGGCCGGAGACCTCGCCCGACTCCTCCAGTGCGGCGTCGATGGCGAGGTCCTTCTCTTCGGCCAGCGGGGCGTAGAGCTCGACCATGTCGGCGACGACGACGCGGAGATCCACCGGTTCGAGCGCGATGCCGGCCTTGCCCGATTCTGCGCGGGCGATCTCCATCAGCGTGGCGAAGGTGCGCAAAATGGCGTCGGTCTCGGCGATCGCGCGTTCGAGGGCGACGCGGTGCCTGTCCTCGTCTGCCGGACCCTCTCTGAGCGCGAGTTCCAGCCTGGACTTGAGCCGGGTGAGCGGGCTGCGCAGGTCGTGCGCGACGCTGTCGGTCACCGTGCGCAGGCCCGTCATCAGCGTCTCGATCTCGTCCAGCATCTCGTTGACCGTGATCGAGAGCCGGTCGAACTCATCGCCCACGCCCGTGACCGGCATGCGGCGCGAGAGATCGCCGCGCACGATGCGCTGGCCGGTCTCACGCACGGCATCGACCCGGCGCAGCATCCGCCGGCTCATGACGAGCCCGCCGAGGAGCCCCAGGACCAGCGTGATGCCGAGCGCGCCGCCGAGGGATTCGAGGATCAGGTCCTCGAAGTCCGCGCGCCCGCGCGGGTCGCGGCCGACGAGCAGCCGAAAGCCGCCCGGCAGGACGAAGGTGCGGGCGCGGATGCTTCCGTGTGCCTCCTCGCCGCTCGCGCGCGTCGCCGCGATCTCCACCCAGCCGCCTTCGGCGCCGGCCGCCTCGCGCGGCCAGTCGCTGAGATTGCCGGCAAGCCGCCGGAAGCCAGGATCGGCGAGCAGGTAGACGCTATCGGGGTCGCCGTAGGGGCCGCTGCGTTCCTCGATCACGGCGACCAGCTGGCGGATGCCCCGCGCCCGGTACTGCTCGGCGAGGCCGCGCACCTCCGCCTCGATGGTGTCGCTGGTTTGGCTGTCGATGACGCGAACGGTGGTCCAGTAGATGAAGGCGAGCAGCACCAGGACCGAGGCGCCGAACAGGACGACGTAGAGGAGCGAGAGCCGGAACGTGGAGGTCCGGAGGAGCCTAGCCGTCCGCACGAAAGCAATACCCGACGCCCCGCACAGTGTGGATCAGGGGGGGCTCGAAACCCTTGTCGATCTTGCCGCGCAGCCGGCTCACGTGGACGTCGATCACGTTGGTCTGGGGGTCGAAGTGGTAGCCCCAGACATGCTCCAGCAGCATCGTGCGCGTCACCACCTGGCCTGTGTGGCGCATGAAGTAGGCCAGCAGGTTGAATTCTCGCGGCTGGAGGGCGATCTCGCGGCCTGCCCGCCGCACCGTGCGGGCGAGCAGGTCGATCTCCAGGTCCGCGAGGCTGAGCCGCATCACGCCGGCGGCATCGCCCGCGCGCCGGAGCAGCGCCTCCAGCCGCGCCAGGAGCTCGGAGAAGGCGAACGGCTTGGTGAGATAGTCGTCGCCGCCGGCCCTGAGCCCCTCCACCCGGTCGTCCACCTGGGCCAGCGCGCTCAGGATCAGCACCGGTGTGCGCCGGCCCTTGCGGCGCAGCGTCTCGATCAGCGCAAGCCCGTCGAGTCCCGGCAGCATGCGGTCGACCACGAGGGCGTCGAAGCGGTGGTCCAGCGCAAGCGCGAGCCCGTCCGCTCCGTCATGGACGAGCTCGACCACGTGGCCGCTCTCGCTCAGGCCCTTCTGCAGATAACGGGCGGTCTCGATATCGTCTTCGACGACCAGCACGTGCATGGCTGCAACCTTGGCAGGCCGGGCGCAGCGATCAAGGGCCTCACCACATTGTGTGCAGGCTCACTTTCGGCGGGGCGCCGGCGGGGCACCGTAAAGCGCGAGACGCGCCGCACGCCACGCGGCGTCCAGTCCGCGGCGCAGCGTGGCACCGTCCCGCGCGAGCAGGCGCACCCCGATGCCAGCCTCGTTGGGGAGAGCCGAGGCGCCGCCGTAGAAATCATCCGTCGGCGCGAGGGCCGAGCGGAGAGCCGCCAGAATGGCCTCGCATTCAGGACCGCGGTGGGCGACCACGAAACTGCCCTGCGCGGGCCAGCGCGCGAGTTGGCTGCGGCCTGCCGCCAGCCGCTCGCCCGCAACCTCGTAGCGTTCCAACGCGAGCAGACGGCCGCCCTCGTCGCGGATCCGCATCTCCGCCCCAAAACTCTCGAAGCGGCGATCCTCGCCGCCCGGGTCGTGGTGCGCAAAGCTCTCGGACGCGATGACGGTGGCGTCCGCCGTGGCCTCGATCTCCAGTACCGAAGTCAGCCGAGCGCCGGGGAACATGATCAGCGGGTCCGGTAGGTACTCCAGCAGCGCGCCGTCTGCAGCTTCCAACAGAACCGTCTGCCGCGCCGGCGCCGCCGGCATGCGGTGCACGATGGTGGCCGCCTGGGTGGTCACGTGGGCGGCGCTGCCGGCGCCCGCGGCGCAGGTCATGACCAGGTCCTCGCCCTGATAGATGCCTCCGGAGACCGACTGGAGGTAGAGCGTCAGCGCCCCTGCAGGCTCCTCTTCGAAATAGAACGGCCGGGTGATGTGGAAGGGGTAGCCGACGCGCTGGCGCGCGATATAGCTCCGCCCGTCGGGCGCACGGGCGAAGCGGAGCGCGGCTTGCGGCCCTTCGTTGGGCCGGGCGGCCGGCATGGTGGTGGCAGCCAAGGGATGGGCTCAGCGCATCAGGTAGTTCTGGCCGAGGGTGATCGTGTCGATGGGCTCGCACGCCGCAAGCGTCCCGTCGACGAAGACCTCGAAGGTCTGGGAGTCGACGCGGATGTCGGGGCAGGCGTCGTTGTGCAGCATGTCCTTCTTGGTGAGCTTGGTGAAACTCCCGATCGGCAGAATCGGCTTGGCGAGCCCGAGCCGGCCCTGCACGTCGATGTCGAGCGCGCGCCGATGGGCGAAGTTGGCGCTCAGCGTCGCCGGCGCCCGCCCGTGATGGCCGAACTGGGGCCGCATGACGACCGGCTCGGTCTGGAAGTAGCTGCCGGAAGGATCGCCACTCGCGCCCCAGGCGACGAAGCCACCCTTGATCACGCCGAAGGGCTTTATCCCGAAGAAGGCGGGCTTCCAGGTCACGAGGTCGGCCATCTTGCCCGGCTCCAGCGAGCCCACGTACTGATCGATGCCGAAGGCGATCGCCGGATTGATGGTGTACTTCGCGATGTAGCGCTTGATGCGCTCGTTGTCCGCGTCGGCGGTGGTCTCTTCGGGCAGCCGCCCGCGCTGGTCGCGCATCTTGCTGGCGAGCTGCCAGCAGCGGGTGATGACCTCGTTGATCCGCCCCATGCCCTGGCTGTCTGAGCCGAACATCGAGACCGAGCCGATGTCGTGCAGCACGTCCTCGGCGGCGATGGTGCCGTGGCGCACCCGGCTCTCGGCGAAGGCCACATCCTCCGGCAGGTCGAAGCGCAGCAGGTGGCAGGCCATGGTCATGTCGAGCTGCTCGTCGAAGACGTTGACCGTGTAAGGGTTGGTCGGGTTGGTCGAGGACGGCAGGCAATGGGGCTCGCCGTTGCAGCGGATGATGTCCGGCGCATGGCCGCCGCCGGAGCCTTCCGTGTGATACATGTGGATGGTGCGGCCAGCGATGGCCGCCATCGTGTCCTCGTAGAAGCCGGACTCGTTCAGCGTGTCCGTGTGGATCTGCACCGGGAAGTCGTGCTCGGCAGACGCCCGCAGGCAGGCGTCGATGGTGGCCGGCATGGCGCCGTAATCCTCGTGGATCTTCACGCCGATGATGGCGCCGTCGAGGTGCTCGGCGACGGTCGCGGGATCGTGCGACGAGCCGCGGCCAAAGAAGCCGAAGTTGAGCGGCCACGCCTCGGACGCCTCCAGCATGCGGTAGGTGTTCCACGGACCGCCGCAGTCGATGGCAAAGAGCGGCCCCATGGTGCCGCCGATCATGGTGGTGAGCCCGCTTGCCAGCGCGTGATTGCACTGCTCCGCCGACATCCAATGCACGTGCACGTCGATGCCGCCCGGTGTCACGATCAGGCCGCCAGCGGGGTAATAGGTGGTGTTGGGGCCGCAGACGAGATTGGGGTCCACCCCGTCCTGGGTATTCGGGTTGCCGGCCTTGCCGACGCCCGCGATCTTGCCGTCCTTGATGCCGATATCGGCCTTCACAAGGCCGAGCACGGGGTCGATGACGGTGGCGTTCTCCACCAGCATGTCGATGGCACCGTCGGCCGCGGAGGTGTGGGCGTCGTAGGACATGCCGTCCCGCATCACGCGGCCGGCGCCGGTCCAGCACTCGTCCCCGTATGAGGTGTGGTCGTGCTCGATCTCGCCAATCAGCGCGGTGTCGCCGAGCCTGATCTTGTCGCCCTTGGTCGGCCCGTAATAGCGGGCATAGGTCTCGCGCGCGATCTTCACCATCTGCCTACGCTCCCCGGAATCCGCCCGCCTTGGCGCGGGCGATCGCCTGTTCCTTGACTTCGGGCGAATCGATCATGCCCTCGGTGAGGCTGCTGAAGCCGCTGATCCGGCCGCGGCCGCCGAACTCCACCAACGCCACTTCCTTCTTCTGGCCGGGCTCGAAGCGGACGGCGGTGCCGGACGGGATGTCGAGACGCATGCCGAAGGTCGCCTGCCGGTCGAAGTCGAGCGCCCGGTTGACCTCGAAGAAGTGGAAGTGGCTGCCGATCTGCACTGGCCGGTCGCCGGTGTTGGTGACGGTGACGAGCCCTGTCCTCCGGCCCGCGTTCAGCTCGATCTCCTCGTCCGGCGTGATGATCTCGCCGGCGCGGGGGCCGGGCGAAGTCTCGGTCGCGCCGGGCCGGATCGGCTGATGCACGGTGATGAGCTTGGTGCCGTCCGGGAACATCGCTTCCACGTGGATCACCGGAACGAGTTCGGGCACGCCGGGCAGCACGTCGTCCGACGTGAGGATCTCCGCGCCGTAGCCCATGAGGTCCTTGAGCGAGCGGCCCTCGCGGGCGCACATCAGGAGCTCGTCGCAGATATAGGCGAGAGCCTCCGGGTGGCTCAGCTTGATGCCGCGGCGCCTGTGCTCGCGCGCGAGCTGGGCGGCCGTGAAGATGGTGAGCCGCTCCTTCTCCGTCGGATTGAGGTTCATCGGCCGTCGTCTCCCTTTTGCGTCCCGTGACCAGAGTAGTCGCCGGACCGCGCGGAAAACAGGCGAATTTGCCGGTACCCTGCGCTTGCATAGACTCGGGCCCACGTCAGGAGGGAGCCCGGTCCATGATTGCCAACGCCAACCGTCAAATCGTCCTCGCCGCCCGCCCGGAAGGAGCGCCGAAGGAGTCGGATTTCCGCCTTGTCGAGGCGCCGGTGCCGGAACCCTCGGACGGTGAGCTGCTGGTGCGCACGATCTGGCTTTCCCTCGATCCCTACATGCGGCTCAGGATGGGGACGGACCTGCGCTACTACCCGCCCATTCCGCTCGGCGACGTGATCGTGGGGGGCGCGGTCAGTAGGGTGGTGGAGAGCCGGCATCCGGGCTTCGCGCCGGGTGACATCGTGGACGAGTACACAGGCTGGCAGGACTACGCCATTGCGCAGGGCGCGAGCGCGCGCAAGGTGGACCCGGCGTTGGGGCCGCTCAGCACCGCCATTGGGGCCCTCGGCATGCCGGGACTCACCGCCTATCTCGGGTTGGTCAAGGTCGGCCGGCCTGCGCCGGGCGATACGGTCGTGATCTCGGCGGCGGCTGGCGCGGTTGGCGCGGTCGCGGGCCAGGTGGCGAAGATCGCGGGCTGCCGGGTGGTCGGCATCGCCGGCGGGGCGGAGAAGCTGCGCTACCTCACCCAGGAGCTCGGTTTCGACGAGGCCATCGACCGCCACACGGGCGACCTGCCCGGCGCCCTCGCCAAGGCGTGCCCCGACGGCATCGACGTCTACTTCGAGAATGTCGGTGGGCCGATCGGCGATGCGATCTATCCCCTGCTCGCCCACGGCGCCCGCGTGGTGATCTGCGGCGGCATCTCCCACTACAACGCGACCGAGCCGCCCAGGGTCGCGAGTCACCTCGCGCCCATCCTTTTCACCGAGACCGAGGTGAAAGGCTTCAACATCTTCTCGTACGGCGCGCACTACGAGCACGCGCGCAAGCGCCTCGCCCGCTGGCTCGCCGACGGCCGCCTCGCCTTCAAGGAGGACATCGTGGAGGGCCTGGAGAACGCGCCGCTCGCTTTTCAGCGTCTCTTCGACGGGCGCAACTTCGGCAAGCTTCTGGTCAAGGTCTCGGAGGAGTAACCCGAGCGTAGAGCGAGACCGACGCTGTCGGGCTCGCGACAGGCCGCGACCGCGGCCCGCCGCGTCAGCGGCGCCCTCGCGGAGGCGCCGGCCGGAGGCCGGCTGCCGTGAGCGATATAACAGCTTCTATTCGTGCCCGTGAACGTGATCCTGGCCGACGCGGATGCAGACCGGCACGGGCCGGTCCTTGTCGGGGTCGGGGGGTGAATCGTGCATGTGCTCCAGCTCTTCGAGCACGACGGCGGTGATGTAGGGAATCGGCAGATCCATGGCCTCGGAAACCGGCACCCAGCCGAGGTCGAGCAGTTCGCCGTTGCCGCCGAGGGTGCCCACCGTGTCCTCGGCGCGGGCTAGGAAGAACCGCGCGTTGAAGCGGCGCGGCAGCCCCGGCGGCGTCACCGCGCGGTAGATGTAGTCGAGCCTGTCCAGCGCGGGCGCCACTCCGGTCGCGTGGAAGGTCTGCCACTCTGGCCGCACGCGGCCGTTCGCCGCCGGCGCCTCGAGCCCGAGCGCAAGCCCGGTTTCCTCGAAGGTCTCGCGCACGGCCGCAGCAGCCAGCGAGCGGGCGCGTGCCAGCGTGCATGCACGCGCAAGTCGCGCGGCGACGGGGGGCTTGAGCTCCGTCGCCGGGCGCACCCAGCGGTCACAGGGCTCGACGCCGCCGCCGGGGAACACGTACTGATCCGGCATGAAAACACTGCGGCGGGGGCGGCGGCCCATCAGGACCTCGGGCCCATTTGCCCCGTCGTTCACCAGGACCAGCGTGGCGGCGTCTTTCGGTCGAGGACTCCGACGGTTCACGTCATTTTCTCTCCGTAGCGCGGCGGCGCATCTTACGCGCAAGCGCCGGCAATGCCGATGGTGGATCGGCACTTCTCCACTCAGGCCGCCAACATTGCACCGGGGCGGTGTTTCCGTTACCTCTCAAGGCTGTGCGGAAGGACCAAGGCACGGCGGGCCGGCATGGACGGGAGCGGCATGGCGGGCACGGTTGCTGACCCCGCCGGCGGCCCGGCGGTGAAGGCGCGCGTATGACGGTCGCCGCGGGCCGAGAGCCGCACTTCACCCACCGCGCGAGCCTCTTCGCCGACCGGCACTTCAAGTGGCTGGTGATCGCACCGTCGATCATCGTGCTCCTGCTGATCGGCCTCTATCCGCTGGTCCACACCGCCATCGTCAGCTTCCAAGACATCACCATGCTGGCCGAGGACACCTCCTGGTCCGGCGGCAAGCATTATGCGGCGCTCTTCTCCGACACGCGGCTCTGGGAGTCGATCGGCCACACCTTCCTGATCCTGGCCATCGCGCTCCCCATCGAGCTGGTGCTGGGACTGCTCATGGCGCAGCTCTTCCTCGAAAAGATGCCGCTCAAGCAGGTGTTCGTCGCGCTCCTGATCATCCCGACCGTGATCTCGCCAATCGTCGCAGGCTCCACCTGGCGGCTGATGTTCGACAACCAGTACGGGCCGATCAACCAGATCATCAACTGGTTCACGACGGAGCATGTGGCGATTCTCTGGCTTTCGCGGCCGGAATGGGTCTATCCGGCGATCCTCGTCTGCGAGGTGTGGCAGTGGACGCCGTTCATGTTCCTGATCCTGCTGGCCGCGCTCTCCAACGTCGACCGCAGCCTGATCGAAGCGGCTGAGATCGACGGCGCTTCGTTCTGGAAAATCTTCTTCAAGATCACGCTGCCGGTGATCAAGCCGGTGCTGATCATCGCCATCCTGATCCGCGCGCTCGATCTCTTCCGCATCTTCGACATCATCTGGGCGATGACCAAGGGCGGACCCGGCACGATGACCGAGACGATCTCGATCTACACCTACATCCGGGCCTTCAAGGAGTTCGAGACGAGCTATGCGGGCGCGATCGCCTTCCTGGTGATCATTCTGCTCTCGATCATCGTCATATTCGCGCTCAAGCGCGTGGAGATCGCCCGATGACGGTGCCCGACACGTCCGCACCCCAGCCTGCCAGCAAATGGCCGCGCTGGCTCACCCGCGAGCGCCGGCGCATGGCCTGGCGTTTCCTGATCGCGCTGGTGGTGCTGGTATTCTTTCTCTTCCCCGTCTACTGGCTCTTTATTACCTCGATCAAATCGGCAGGCGATATCTTCGCCCGCCCGCCGGTCTGGTTTCCGGAGCAGCCGAGCTTTCGCATCTTCGGGGTCCTCTTCAAGGACGGCGACGTCTGGGCGATCTACAACAGCCTGATCATCGCCAGCGTCTCCACCGTCGCCGCGATGATCCTCGGCACCGCGGCCGCTTACTCCCTCGCCCGCTTCAAGACCGGCGGCCAAAACCTCGCAATCTGGATCATCTCGCAGCGGATGATCCCACCCATCGTCATCGTCTTCCCGATCTTCCTGCTGTTCGTCTGGTTCGGCTGGATCGACAGCTACGTCGGGCTGATCCTGCTCTACATCGCGTTCAACCTGCCCTACGTGATCTGGATGATGCGGGGTTACATCGAGGACATCCCGGTCGAGGTGGAGGAGAGCGCGCTAACCGACGGCTGCTCGCGTTGGCAGGCGCTGCGCAAGATCGTCTTCCCCATGGCGCGCACCGGCATCTTCGCGACGGCGGTGTTCACCTTCATCTTCGCCTGGAACGAGTTCGTCTTCGCGCTGATCCTGACCCGCACGGAGGTGCTGACCTTCCCCGTGCTGGTCACCCATTATTACGGCGCCCAGTCGACCTTCTGGTCGAAGATCGCGGCGCTCTCGGTGCTCGGCACGCTCCCGGTGTTCTTCGCGGTGGCGACGCTGCAGCGCTTCCTGGTGCGCGGCATCACCATGGGCGCGGTCAAGGGGTAGGAGGAGCGCGATGGCCGGAGTCAGGCTGCGCGGCGTGCACAAGCGTTTCGGCAAGGTCCATGCCGTGCGCGGAGTTGACATCGAGATTCCCGACCGTGCGTTCACCGTTCTGGTGGGGCCGTCCGGCTGCGGCAAGAGCACGCTGCTCCGCATGATCGCAGGGCTTGAGGAGGTGACCGAAGGCACGGTGGAGATCGACGGTGAGATGGTCAACGACGTCCGGCCCAAGGACCGGGACGTCGCCATGGTGTTTCAGAACTACGCGCTCTATCCGCACATGTCGGTGTTCGAGAACGTGGCCTTCGGGCTCAGGATGCGGAACGCGCCCAGTGCCGAGATTCGCCCGCGGGTGGAACGGGCGGCGGCGATGCTGGGGATCACGGACCTGCTCGACCGCCAGCCGCGCCAGCTCTCCGGCGGCCAGCGCCAGCGGGTCGCCATGGGCCGCGCGCTGGTGCGGGACGCGAAGCTCTATCTCTTCGACGAGCCGCTCAGCAACCTCGACGCTCAGCTACGCGACGAGATGCGCACCGAGATCAAGCGGCTGCATCAGGAGATGCAACGCACCATGATCTACGTCACCCACGACCAGGTGGAGGCGATGACACTCGCCGACAGAATCGTGCTGCTGCGCGAGGGCGAGATCGAGCAGGAGGGGCCGCCACTGGAGCTCTACGAGCAGCCGCAGACCCGCTTCGTCGCGGGCTTCATCGGCTCGCCGGCGATGAACTTCACGCCGGCACGGATCGAGGCGGCGGACGGCGCGCTCGCGGTTCGGGCCGGAGAGCACGCCTTCGCACTGCCGCCCGCGCGGGCCGAGCGTCACGTCGGCGACGGCGGGCGCGACGTGCTGCTCGGCATCAGGCCCGAGCACATGTACCGGGCCGAGGGCGAGGCGCCCAGGCCCGACTGCGCCAGGCTTCTGACGTCGGTCGAGATCGTCGAGCCCATGGGCGCCAACACCCTCGTCAACTTCCACCTGGGCGAGACCTCGATGCTCGTGCGCCTCGACGGCTCCGCCGCCGAGCAGCCGGGGGACGCGCTCCCACTGGACGTGGACATGAGCCGGGCCGTTCTCGTCGATCCCGAGAGCGAACGGGTGATTTGAGTTAGGCTAGATCAGCCGGTTGCGGACAGCGTACCGATGCCGGCGATGACGATGGCGACGCCCAGCCATTGAAGCCGCACCACCGGCTCGCGCAGGAAGATCCGCGCCAGAATGATCGTCACCACGGAATAAGCCGAACTGGTGACGATGGCGAACTCGCCGTTCTCCAGCGCGAGCCCGGCATAAACGAAGACGTAGCCCAGCGTATCCACCAGCGCGATGAGCAGGATCAGCGGCCACGCGCGGAGCGGCATGCGCGGCAGCCTGCGCATGACGAGGAAGCCCAACCCGAGCGCGACAGCGCCGACAATCCGCCCCGACAGCAGCGTGAGAGGGAGGCCGTAACGCTCGATCGCTTCGTCGGCGGCGAGCAGGGCGACGGCGAAGAGGACCGCCGAGCCGAGCGCCATCAGTGCGGCGCGCCGTATCACCGCCGGCGCGTATTCCGGCTTGTCGCCGCCTTCGACACGGGAGACCGCGAGCGCCACCAGCCAGACGCCGCCGAGCGTGGCTGCCATCGCGATCCAGTGAACGATCTCCGGCCGGGCGCCGAAGGCCACCGTGATCGGCACCGCGAACGCCGGGTAGCTGGAGACCATGGGCGAGCCGAGCGAGACCGGGCCGCGGGTCAGCGCCTCGAACAGCATGAGCGTCGCCAGCATGGTGGCGACGCCGTTGAGGGCCAGGAGCCAGAGCCCGGAGAGCTCCCAGACCAACGTCTCGCCGCTCACCACGATGTAGAGCCCGACCGCGAGGCTGCCGACCAGCATCATGCCGAACAACCCCTGTGGCACGCCGATGGCGCGGCCGAGGAAGCGGGCCGTGAAGTCGCCGACGCCCCAACTTCCGGCGGCGCCTGCGCCCATGAGCGCCGAACCGGCGATCATTGCTTACCCGATCCGCCCGCGCCGACAGTACGGCAGGGAAACACCGCGCGCCTGTTCACCGCTGTAGCGCTCAGGACTCGCCGATCTCGCCCAGGATCTCGTCGGCCGGAATGACCCGCGCGTAGCCGCGCCGGAGCGTCTTCAGCTCCGCCTCGTGCAGGTCCCGGTTGTCGGTCGCGGTCACGTCGCTGCCGAAGATGACCTTATAGTCGCGGAAGAACGCGTCACGGGCGGTCGAGCCGCAGCAGTAGTTCGTCATGCAGCCCGTGATGATCACCGTGTCCACGTCGCAGCCGCGCAGATAGGTGTGCAGGTCCGTATCGAAGAACGCGCTGTAGCGGTGCTTCTGGATCACCTTCTCGCCCGGTTCGGGCGCGATCTCGTGATAGGTGGGCACGTCGTCGGCGCCGATCCGGAGAGCGCCGTCCTTGATCGGCCGGTTGAGCGGCACGTCCCACATCAATCCCTTGTCCCGGCCCGTGGTGTCGTGGGCGTGCTCGGTGAAGATAACCGGGACGCCGAGGCTGCGGCAGAGCTCGATCAACGCCTTGACGCGGGGCAGGATCCGCAGGTTTTCCGGGGTCCACATGCGCGCGCCCTCGGCAACGAATCCCTCCTGAAGGTCGATCACCAGCAGCGCCGTCTTGCCCGGATCGATGGGAAAGTCCGGATTGGACGATTCGTATTGATCGGCCGCGCGCTCGAGGATTTCCGCCTCGCCCGGATATGCCCGATCATCCCTGTCCGCCATGCCGGGTTCCTCCATCCTCGCCGTTCGTCCTGAGGTCCGCCGGCTGCCGGGCCGGCTCATGAGCCGTGGAGCGGAGAATACCCCAGATCGCCAGCGCCGCCGACGCCCGACAGGCCGCGGCGCTCGCACCCATAAACGCCGATCCGGAGATCATGTTATGCCCAACCCATGTAGGATGACGGGGCGCCGCAGGCGCGCAACCTAGCTAGGGATGACGGACATGCACATCGCCTGCCTGACCTTCGACTTCGATGCCGTCTCGGGCGTCATCGCCCAGGGCATGCGCTCGCCGACGCCGATCAGCCGGGGTGAGTTTGGCCTGGTCGGCGCCGAGCGCATCCTGGCCCTGCTCAAGCGGCACGACATCCCGGCGACCTGGTTCATCCCCGGTCACACCATCGAGACCTATCCCGAGATGTCGGTCCGCGTCGCGGTGGCGGGGCACGAGATCGGCCATCACGGCTGGACCCACATGACACCGGTCACCATGTCGCGCGACGAGGAGGAGGCGGGGCTCCAGCGCGGCACCGATGCCATCGTCAAGCTCTGCGGGCAGAAGCCCCGAGGCTACCGCTCGCCCGCCTGGGACCTGAGCGAGAACACGGTTGATCTCCTGGTCTCGCGCGGCTTCCTCTACGAGAGCAGCATGATGGGGAACGACTACACCCCGTATTTCGCGCGCACGGGCGACGTGATCGCGCTTGAGGAGCCCATGCAGTTCGGTCCCGAGACCAGCCTGGTCGAGATGCCGATAAGCTGGACGCTGGACGACTACCCGCACTTCGAGTTCGTGCAGAACCAGCGCTATCGCATCCAGGGCCTGATGCCGGCCGGAGGCGTGCTGCAGAACTGGGTGGACGACTTCGACTACATGACCCGCACGATGGACTGGGGCGTGCTCACCTACACCTGCCACCCGCTCGTGATCGGCCGCGGCCATCGCATGATGATGCTGGAGCGGCTGATCGAAGCGCTGCAGGGGCTGGGCGCGACCTTCATGACGATGGAGGACGCTGCGAACGCCTGGCTGGAGCGCACCGCGCCCTCAGGCTGACGCGCGGATCATCTCGGACACCTTCTCGCCGATCATGACGCAGGTCGCCAGCGGATTGCCGCTGACGATGGTCGGCATGATCGACGCGTCCGCGACATGCAGGTTTTCGACCCCCCGCACCCGCAGGCGGTGGTCGACCACCGCCCTCTTGTCGCGGCCCATCTTGCAGGTGCCGACCGGGTGGTATCCGCTGAGCGAGTTCTCGCGCAGGTAGGCGCGCCACTCGTCGTCGGTCTGCACGTCGCTCGAAGGGCGGTAGTCGCCGGCGATGGAGCGGGCGAGCGGCTCGGTCTGGAACAGCTTGCGCTGCAGCTTGGCGCCGGCGAGCAGCAGCGCGAGGTCGCGTTCGTCGGCGAAGAGGTTAGGCTGAATGGTCGAGTGAACGAGCGGGTCTGCGGAGCGGAGTCCGACCCGCCCTCGGGAGTAGGGCCTGAGCAGGTTGATCAGGCCCGTGACCGCCGGCCGGTCGAACAGGACGGGCCCGTCCGCCGACAGATCGTAGCCGGCGGGCGTGAACATGTATTGAAGATCGGCTCGGCCCTCGCTCATGTCGTGGCGCAGGAAGGCGGTGACTTGAGAGTGGGGCGATGACGCCGGGCCGGAGCCCGCGAGCAGCCACTGCGCACCGTAGATCAGCCCGCCGATGGGTCCCATCAGCGTGTTGTAGGTCGGCACGCTGGCGAAACAGGTCTGCGCAAGGCCCGGATGATCCTGCAGGTTCTCGCCTACGCCCGGCAGGTCGTGAACCACCGGAATGTCGAGCTCGCGTAGCTGCGCCGCCGGGCCCACGCCAGATAGCATGAGGAGTTGCGGCGAGGCATACGTGCCGGCGCAGACGATCACCGCGCGCGTTGCCTCGGCCCGCTCGGTGCGGCCCCGGCGTGTGTATTCGACCCCGGTCGCGCGTTTGCCGTCGAACAGCACGCGCCGGATGTGGGCATGAGTCAGCACCCGCAGGTTCCGGCGCCGCATCGCCGGCCTGAGGTAAGCGCGCCCCGTGCTGTGCCGCCGCCCCCTACGCTGGGTGGCGGGCACGTAGCCGACGCCGGCCTGCGGCGGCGTGTTGATATCGGCCACACGCTTGATGCCCAGATTGACGCAGGTCTGGAGATAGTCGTCGGAAAGCGGGTGCAGGGTGCGGATGTTGGAGACCGAGAGCGGGCCACCCGCGCCGTGATAGGCATCGGCGCCGTTCTCGTTGTTCTCCGAGCGCTTGAAGTAGGGGAGCACGCTCTCGAAATCCCAGCCCTCGCAGCCGAGCGCAGCCCAGCCGTCGTAGTCCTCCGGCTGGCCTCGCAAGTAGGACATGCCGTTGATCGCGCTGGTGCCGCCCAGCACCTTGCCGCGCGGCATGTAGTCCTCGCGCCCGTCCCGCGTCGGGTCGGGCTCGGCCTTGAAGCCCCAGTCGTAGCGCGGATTGGACAAGGCCAGAACGAGCCCGGCGGCGGGCATGGAGACGGCGAGGCTCCGGTCGGAGCCGCCGGCCTCCAATACGAGTACGCGGCTGCGCCTGTCCTCCGTCAGGCGGCTGGCGACGACGCAGCCGGTCGATCCCCCGCCCACGACGATGTAGTCCCACGCCGTCATCGCATCCTCACGCTTCCACCCTGCGCCTCCATACCGCAGCCACGCCGCCAAGGATTCGGGGACTGCGGACCCTGGCGTTTGCGCATAGGGTACCCCGGTTGCGCTGCGGAGATGAATCCCCCGATGCTGTGGGGCGGAGACTGGGAGCGACAGCGCGTTGGCAGGGAAGGGGCATGCGGGATCACACGGTCGCGGCTGACACCACACAGACGCCGACCGCGCTGACGTTCGCCGAGAACTTCAACGTCGCGGTGCCGTTCATCGACCGGCACGTCACCGAAGGTCGCGGCGCCAAGGTGGCGATCCGCGATGCGGCGGGCGACGTGAGCTATGCCGAACTCGCCGCCGCCGTAAACCGGGCGGGCAACGCGCTCGCAGCCCTGGGGCTCGGCCCCGGCGACCGCGTGCTGATGGTGGTGAAGGACTGCCCCGCGTTCTTCTATCTGTTCTGGGGCGCGATCAAGGCGGGTTTCGTGCCGGTCCCGCTCAACACCCTGCTGCGCGCGCCGGACTACCGCTTTGTCATCGAGAATTCGCGCGCTGCGTGCATCGTCTGGTCGCCGGAGTTCGCCGGCGAGGTCAAGCCGGGGCTGGCCCAGGCCTCGCACCGGCCGGCGCACGCGCTCCACACAGAAGGCGAGGGTGATTCCTTGGGGGCCCGCCTCACTGCGGCATCAGACGTGCTGGCTCCGGCCCCGGCGTCAGCCGACGACCCGGCCTTCTGGCTCTACACGTCGGGCTCGACCGGCACGCCCAAGGGCGGCGTTCACCGCCACCGCGACATGGTGGTGACCAGCCAGTATTTCGGGGTCGACACGCTCGGCATCAACTCCGACGACGCCCACTTCTCTGCTGCCAAGCTGTTCTTCGCCTACGGGCTCGGCAACGCCATGACGTTTCCGCTCTGGACCGGCGGCACCGCGGTGCTCCTCGGCGACCGGCCGACGCCGGAGACCACGTTCGCCACCATCGAGGCGTTCCGGCCGACCGTCTACTACGGCGTGCCGACGCTCTACGCCGCGCAGCTTCAGGCGTTGGAAAGTGCGTCGCCGGACCTCTCCAGCGTACGCCTCTGCGTCTCGGCGGGCGAACCGTTGCCGGCAGCAATCCTCGAGCGCTGGCGTGCGGCCACCGGGCTCGACATCGTGGACGGGATCGGCACCACCGAGATTCTGCACATCTTCATCTCCAACCGTCCCGGCGCGGTGGTGCCGGGCACCAGCGGCACGCCTGTGCCGGGCTATGAGGCGCGGCTCGTGGACGACGACGGGCGCGACGTGGCGCCGGGCGAGACCGGCAACTTGCTGATCCGCGGCCAGTCCCTCATCGCCGAGTACTGGGGCGAGCCCGAGCGCACGGCCGCGGCCTTCGACGGTGAGTGGCTCAGGACCGGCGACACCTACCTTATCGATGCGAATGGCTGCTACGTGTGCTGCGGACGTTCGGACGACATGCTCAAGGTCGGCGGCATCTGGGTCTCGCCGGTCGAGATCGAGGCCCGCCTGATCGCCCATCCCGCGGTGCTCGAAGCCGCCGTGGTGGGCCGTGCCGACGATGACGGGCTGATCAAGCCGGAGGCCTGGATCGTGCTTGCCGAGGAGCAGACCGCGAGCGAGGACCTGAGCGAGGCGCTGGTGACCCACTGCAAGGCGGGGCTTGCACGCTACAAGTATCCACGCTGGGTCCGCTACGTCGACGCGTTGCCCAAGACCGCGACCGGCAAGATCCAGCGCTACAAGCTGCGCGGCGGATAGCCCCCAGCTTTCCGTTCCCGTCCTCCAGTGCCCAACCAAACGTTTGTTTTCTTTCTGTCTCCCGGCTAGAATCGCAGGGACAGAACGCGGTGTGCGGCGGGGACAAGTTGCCATGGATGGGATCAAGTTCGGAACGGTAATTTCGGCGGTCGGCGAGCCCGGCGCGTCCGATGCGGACCAGTACGTCGAGGCCCTGGTCGACGCGGACCATGTCGCGGGGCTCGGCTACGACGCGTTCTGGGTGATCGAGCACCACTTCTCCGACTACTTCCCGACGCCGAGCCCGCTGGTGCTGCTGTCCCACCTCGCCGGGCGCTATCCCGACATGGACCTCGGAACCTGCGTCCTGGTGCTGCCCTGGTACAGCCCGCTGAGGCTCGCGGGCGAGATCGCCATGCTGAGCCAGCTGAGCCGGGGCACGCTCCATATCGGCTTCGGGCGCGGCCTCGCGCGCCTGGAATACGATGCCTTCGGGGTTTCCATGACCGAGACCCGCGCGCGCTTCCGCGAGTGCCGCGAGGTCATTGGCAAGGCGCTCGCCGGCGGCTCGTTCACCTATGGCGGCGAGTTCTTCGACATCGAGCGGCCGATCCAGCTCAGGCCCAGGTCCGTGCAGGAGCGCATCAACCTCTACGGTGCGACCAGCAGCCCCGAGAGCGCCGGCATCATGGCCGAGCTCGACCTCCCCATGATCCGGGTCTCGAACTTCCCGATGCACTTCCACGGCAACGACTTCGCGCGCTGGGACGAGGAGACCCGCCAGCGCGGCGGCTCCACCGAAGTCAGCCGGCCGATCCTGATCCACGCGGTGCTGGCGGACACTGACGAAGAGGCGGATGCGCTCGCCAAGGAGCATCTCTCGCGCTACTTCGTGAAGGTGGTCGAGCATTACGAGGCCGACGCCGACCCCTGGAAGGAGCTGGAAGAATTCAAGGCCTACAGCAAGTTCATGGCCACCTCGAAGAAGCTGACCCAACCCGACAATATGGGGCCGTGGCTCGACCTTCAGCTCGTCGGCCGGGCCGAGACCGTGTGCGAGCGGCTCCAGGCCTACGTCGGCCTGGGGTTCGACCACTTCATCCTGCAGAACGTGACCTACGGCATGCCGCGCGACTACCGCCACGAGATGTGGGAGCGCTTCGCCCGCGACGTGGTGCCTCACTTCGCGGCCCAACCCGCGCCCATGCAGAGGGCAAGCGCCGGCTAACATCTCATTCTGAGAGCGGCGACGTTGCCCTATAGATGCCGGGCAACGTCCATGCGTCGATGTAAGATGCGCACGATTTCAAGCGTGCCCTCGCGTTCCCGATAGTAGAGGACGTGCGAGCCCACTCCGATCTTCCTGTATCCGGCGCGGATGTCCTCGGCCGATAGACCGACCTGGGCTCCGTTGCCCAGCGCTTCACACGTCGTCTGGATGTCCCGCGTGTAGCGCTCGGCCTGCGCCTCGCCCCATCGGCTAACCGTGTAGTCCCAAATCTCTTCGAGATCGGCCTGCGCTGCCGGCGAGAGCACGTAACCAGCCACGTCGTTCAGGTGGACTTCTTGCGCTCGATGAACGCGTCGAAATCGAACGGGCTGGCGGCGCCGGATCGCTCGCCTTCGATCAGGGCTTCGCGAAGAGCTTCTACCCTGGCTTCATGCTCTTCGAGCAACCGCAATCCGGCGCGGATCACGTCGCTGGCCGAGTTGTAGCGTCCGGATGCGACGCGTTCGTCAATGAAGCCCACAAAGTGGTCTCCAAGAGAGACCGACGTGTTGCGCGTCATGTGGATGCTCCCGCCTCTATACCAAAATATGGTATTCCCGCGGCGACCCTCGATCAAGCCTGTTGTAGAAGCGCTGACCCGATGATTCTGCGGCGCTTATTCATATCGGTGAAGAGGGTAGAAGCACGCCGCCGCGGCGTAGCACGCCGACATGGCGGGCGAGCCCGGTGTCGTCGTCGGTCTCGACCAGGACGGCGCAGAGGGTGGCCTCGCCATCGGCGGGCGCCGCGCGGGGGCCGGGGCGCTTCCGCGTGAAGCGGGCGAGCGGCGCATCGATGGCCAGCCCGATGATCGATTCGTAGCTGCCGCACATGCCGACGTCCGAGATATAGGCCGTCCCCTTGGGCAGGATGCGGTGATCGGCGGTCGGCACGTGGGTGTGGGTGCCCACCGCCAGCGATACGCGGCCGTCGGCGAGGTACCCGAGCGCCTGTTTCTCGCTCGTCGCCTCGCCGTGGATATCGAGCACGATTGCATCGACCGACTGACCGAGACGGTGCTCCTGCAGGGTCTCCTCGACGCAGGCGAAAGGCTCGCCGATTGGGTCCATGAAAAGCTGGGTGAGCACCTGAAAGACGAAGACAGTGCGGCCGTCGCGCGTGTGCAGCAGGACGCCGGCGCTGCCGGGCGTTCCCTTCGGGTAGTTGCGGGCGCGGACCAGCCTCCGGTCGGTCTCGATGTAGCTCTCGGTCCCGCGCTGGTCCCAGGCGTGGTTGCCGAGGGTGATCACGTCGGCGCCGACCTGATAGAGGGCCTTGCAGATGTCGGCGGTGATGCCGAAGCCGCCGGCGGCGTTCTCGCCGTTCACGATCACCAGGTCGAGGGCGAGCTCCTCGCGCAGGCCCGGCAGGTGTTCCGTCAGGATGTCGCGGCCAGGGCGGCCGACGACATCGCCGCAGAACAGGATACGCATCGGCCCGTTCCCCTCGCGCCCGCGATCAGGCCGCGCGCGGGGCGATCGGCATGGCGCCCCGCTCGGTCACGATCCAGTCCAGCGGCTCGTCGTGCTCGGTGTGGGGCAGGCCCTGCACGAGCTGCTCGGTATAGGCGAGGCCCACGGCGATGATGGGGCGCATCTGGCGCAGCGCGCGCAGCGAGCGGTCGTAGTAGCCGCCGCCGTAGCCCAGGCGGTAGCCGTCCCGGTCGTAGGCGAGCAGCGGCACCAGCAGATGAGTCGGCTGGGCCGGCGCGGCATCATCCGCAGGTTCCGGGATGCGGAACGGCCCGCGCGAAAGCGCAGCACCCGGCGTCCAGACGCGAAACTGGAGCGCCTCGCCCTTGCCAACCACGGCAGGCAGGCAGCAAACGAAGCCCGCGCCTACGAGCCGCGCCAGCAGGGGCATGGCGTCGATCTCGTCCCGGATCGCCCAATAGCCGGAGATCACCGCGCCCGCAGGCGTCGGAACTGCGGCGAGATAATGGTTGGCCGCCCGCACGCCGGCACCCGGCCCCGCAGCCCGCCGCGCGGCCCTGCGCCGCGCCAGCGCATACTCGCGCAACGCCTGCTTGCGGTCATGGATGGCAGCGCTCTGAGACACAGCCGGACCCCGCGACAAGGAAAGGACGGCCCCGCCTGAACCGTCGCACCCAGAGCTTCCTCCAGGCCGAGAAGACCAGGTGGGCGCCGTGTTGCCAAGACCGCGGCCTCAGCAGGGACAGCTCCCGAGAAGCGAAAATTGACCGCGGGAAACAGTCGGTGCGACTAATCCGGCAGTAACCGTCCGAAAGGAAATCTAATCCTTCTCTAGACGGCCGGCAATATTCTCGATCCGCTCGGCGAGCGCGTCCACGAGCGGCGCAAACTTGGCTTCGAGTGCAGCCTCGGCGTCCACGCGGGCCCTGCGCTCGGCGATCCGCGCCTGCGACTGCAGCCGGTCGAGCTCGTCGTAGGCGTCGGCCAATTCGTCGGCGACGACCAGGCTGGCCATGAGCAGGAGCCGAACCTCGCCGACCCGGCCCACGGTCTCCTCCAGCTCCTGCGCCCGCTTGTCCACGTAGGCCGCGAGCTTTGAGACATGCTCTTCCTGGCCGTCGTCGCAGGAGACCGGGTAGCGCCGCCCGCCGATGGTGACCGCGACCTCGCCCATGGCCCGGCCTAGACTCCGAGGATCCCGCGGAGCGAGCCGATCGCGTCGTCGAGCCGCTCGGCCACCGCTTCGTTGGCCTGACGCGTGGCCGCCTGGCGTTCCGTGGCCTCCGTGAGCGCCCGTGTCAGCCGCGCCCGCTCCACTCTGAGGGCCTCCAGATCGACGCGCAGCGAATCCCGCTCGCGCTCGACGGCGGCGATTTCGATTGCCAACGCCGGCGCGTGCTCGCCTTGCCCCGCCGACTGGCCGTTTGCGAGCGCCTGGTCGAGCCGGTCCACGGCCTGCTCAAGCCGGTCGCTCGCCCTCTTCATTTCCGACATGAAAAAGGCGCTGTTGTTCTTGTTGCGGGTTACAAAAAACGATCTCCCACCCGCTACCGAAACACTAGAGCGCTCGCCTGCGAGCGTCAACGATTCACGCGCAATCCGGCGTTCGATAGGCTCAGTTGAGGTAGCGCCGCTGCAAGTGAGCCTTGAAGACCCCGGTGCCGAGCGAGGTGCCGGTGGCGCGTTCGAGCAGCACCGGGCCCTCATAGCGGGACGCGAGGCCGTGAACGTTGGCCCGGAGCCACCCGAACAGGGGCGAGAAGTTGCCGCGCTCGATGGCCGGCCACAGCTCCGGCTCGCTCTGAGCTGCGGTGTCGAAGAACTGCGCCGCCATCAAGGCCCCGATGGTGTAGCTCGGGAAGTAGCCGAGCTCGCCCACGGACCAGTGGATGTCCTGCAAGCACCCCTCGGCATCGTTCTGCGGCCTGATCCCGAGCAGGTTCTGGTGGTTGTCGGCCCAGGCGCCTGGAATCTCATCCACAGCGAGCTCATTCGCGATCAAGGCGCGCTCCAGCCGGTAGCGCAGCATGATGTGGGCGGGGTACGTCACCTCGTCGGCGTCTACACGGATATAGCCCGGCTCGACGCGGATCGCCTGCCGGTAGAGCGCCTCGGCATCCTGCGAGGCAGCGCCACCGTCGAGATGCTCCGCCAGCAACGGCGCGAGGAAGCGCATGAAGGATCGGCTGCGGCAGGCCTGCATTTCGATCAGCAGCGACTGGCTCTCGTGCAGCGCCATGCCGCCCGCCTGGCCCACCGGCTGGTAGCGCCACGCCTTCGGCAAGCCTGCCTCGTAGAGCGCATGGCCGGTCTCGTGCAGCACCCCCATGAGGCCGGATAGAACGTCCGCCTCGTCGTAGCGGGTGGTGATGCGGATATCGCCGGCGCTTCCGCCGCAGAAGGGGTGGAGGCTGACGTCGAGGCGGCCGTGGTCGAAATCGAAACCGAGTGCCGTCATCAGACACCTGGCGAGGGCCTGTTGCGCATCCACGGAGCCGCTCACCGGCGGCGGGGCGTCTGCGCCGGCTTGCGCCTCTCGCACTTGCCCAAGGAATTCGGGGAGGAAGCCTGCGAGATCGTCGAAGAGCGGGTCGATGACGGCGCAGCGCAGCCCCGGTTCGTAAGAGTCGACAAGTCCGTCATAGGGTGCGCAGCCGAGCGCCTCACCCAAGGCCGCCGCCTTCTCGTGTACGAGGCCGAGCAGCGGCGCAAAGGCTGCCGCAAAGGCCGGAAAGTCGCTCGCCGGCCGGGCCTCGCGCCATACCATCTCGCAGTGCGAGGACGCCTCGCTCAGCGCCTGCACCAGATCGGCCGGCAGCGCCGCCGCCTGGCGCCATCGCCGCCGCATGCGGGCGAGGTTGGCACGTTGCCAGTCGTCAAGGGTATCGGCCTCCGCCTCGGCCTCGTCCAGCAGGTCGCGGACTTGGACATCGGTCAGCAGCTCGTGGCGGATCAGCGCAAGCTCGGCGAGCTGGGCCGCGCGGGGCTCCGCGCCGCCGGGCGGCATCATCGTCGCCCAGTCCCAGTGCAGTATCCCGGCCGCGCCGCCGAGCAGGCCGAGACGGCGGAAGCGGGCCTCCAGCGCGGCGTAGGCGCTCAAGCCGCGTCCTCGTCTTCGTCCTCATACTCGCGAGGGCCGCGCCGCATGTAGATCGTGTAGATCACGGCGAGGCCGATCGCGAGCGCGTACCAGATCACGATGTATTGCATGTGCTCGCTGCGCAGCTCGACCTTGGTCTGCCCGCCGATGGGCAGGCCGCCCGGGTTGGGCGTTGGCCCGGCGTCCACCAGGAACGACGGCGGTGGAATGCCCGCCTTGGCCGCGAGCGCTTCCGTGTCGGTCCAGAACCAGATGTTGTTCTCGGGCTCGTTGTCGGGCGTGAACCAGCCCACCCGCCCGCTGGGCACGACGACGCCCTCGAGGCGATATGTGCCCTCGATTTGGCCACCGAGCCGGGTCTCGGGCTCCTTGTTGTCGAGCGGCACCCAGCCGCGGTTGACCAGCACCGCCGAGCCGTCCAAGCGCTCGAACGGGGTGATGATCTGGTAGCCCACCCGGCGGTCGAAGGTGCGCGCGGCGAGGAACATTTCCGCCTCGTGGCGAAAGCTCCCCTCCAGCCACACCCGGCGGTACGCGAAGTCGTCGGCATCGGCGAGCTCGGCAGGCAGCATCACCGCCTCCGCCTGGAACTGGGCGCTGCGCTCCTCGTTGAGCTCGGTCTTCCACATCAGGCGATGCACCTGCCAGGAGCCGAGCGCGAGCAGGATGATGATGCCCGGAATTGCGAACAAGGTGGCCCGGCGCCGGGCGCGCTCGCTGGTCACGCGCCTGCGGGCGCGGTCATCACTCGCCAAAGCCGGCCGCTCTGTGCCTGTACTGAAGCGCGATCAGGAGCGCCTTGGCCGGCCGCAGCAGGGTGAGGCTCAAGATGACGATCGCCGGCAGCCAGAGCACCGCATGGAGCCAGTAGGGCGGTGCGTGGGTGAACTCCAGCCAGAACGCGAGCGCGACGACGATGCCGCCGACGATGAACATCACGAACACCGCCGGCCCGTCGGCGCTGTCATGCTGCGAAAGCTCGAACTGGCACGCGCCGCAGCGCTCGGCGACCCGCAGGTAGCCTCTGAACAGCTTGCCGCGTCCGCACCGGGGACAGCGGAAGAGCAGGCCGGCCTTCAGGACCGAGACCGGCGGATAGTAGGTCCCATCCCCATCCGCCATGTCGTCTCGATCAACCGCCCCACCAGTAGACCCAGATGAACAGGAACAGCCACACCACGTCGACGAAGTGCCAGTACCACGCCGCGGCCTCGAGCCCGATGTGCTGGTCCGGCTTGAACTGCTTCTTGAGCGCCCGGTAGAGGCAGACCGCCAGGAAAATCGCACCGACGGTGACGTGGAAGCCGTGGAAGCCCGTCGCCATGAAGAAGGTGGAGGGATAAATGCCATCGCGGAAGCCGAAGGCCGCGTGGGCGTACTCGTATCCCTGCACGCCGATAAAGGCGACGCCGAGCACCACGGTGAGCGCAAGCCCGTAGACCAGCTGCTGCTGGTTGCCATGGCGGAGCGCGTGGTGCGCCCAGGTCACGGTGGCGCCGGAGGTCAGCAGCAGCAGCGTGTTCACGAACGGGAGCCGCCAGGCGGGGATGACCTCGACCCCTGGCGGCGGCCAGGTGTTCTCGATGACGTCGGGCGGCATGATCGAGGCGTTGAAGAAGGCCCAGAAGAACGCCGCGAAGAACATCACCTCGGACGCGATGAAGAGCACCATGCCGAAGCGGAGCCCGCGCTGAACCACTTGGGTGTGCTCGTTCTCGACCAGCGCTTCGCGGATCACGTCCCGCCACCAGAAGTACATGGTGAGCAGGACCACGACCCCGCCAATGGTCATCAGCCAGAGCTGGCCGGAGTGCATGTAGATGACCACGCCGCCGAGCCCGAGCCCGCCGCCGCCCAAGGCGCCGATGACCGGCCACGGGCTCGGCTTCACCATGTGGTATTCGTGGTTCGCGGTCCCGTGTGCGCTATCCGCCATAACTGAACTCGCTCCCTGGTCTGGGGCCCGCCGCTTCGGGGTGCGGGTCGCCGGCCACGTCGTCCGTGAGCGCGGCTTCCGTCACGCCCTCTCCGCGTGCGAAGAACGTGTAGGACAAGGTGATCGTGGAGACATCGTCGAGTCTGCGATCCTCGACGATGTCGGGATCGACGAAGAACGATACCGGAAACTCGGCGCGCTCACCCGGCGCCAGCGTCTGCTCCTCAAAGCAGAAGCACTCGATCTTGTTGAAGTAGGCGCCGGCCTTTACCGGCGTCACGTTGAAGGTCGAGGTGCCGATAAGCGACCGGTCGGACTGGTTGACGGCGTTGTAGAACGCCATCGCCATCTCGCCCACGCGCACCTTGATCTCGCGCTGCTCGGGCTTGAAGTGCCAGGGCAGGTCGCGCGCGGTATCCGCGTTGAAGCGGACGGTCACCACCCGCTCGCCGATGGTGACCGGCGCTTCCTCCGCCACCTGGGTGGTGCCGCCGAAGCCGGTGACCTGGCAGAAGAGCTTGTAGAGCGGCACCGCGCCGAAGGCGAGGCCCACCATGCCGCAGACCACGCCGCCCAGGATGAGCGCGGTCGCGGTGCGGCGCCGGCTCGCGCGCTTGCCGGGGGCGTCGGGGGCGCCAACCGCCATCCTACTCGCCCCCCATCCTGACGATGGTGATGAGGTAGAAGAGGATCGCGAGCGCGAGCAGCGCGCCGCCAAGGGCGAAGTTGCGAATCTTGCGCCGGCGCTCGCTGTCCCGGTCTTTCACGACGCCATCCCTCATGGCACGACCGGGACCGGCCAGGCGTGGTCCGCGAGTAGCAGCGCGAAGAGCGCGAAGAGATAGATGATCGACGTGCCGAAGAACCGCTTCGCAGCGGCCGGGCCGTGGTCCACGAGCACGCGGAAGGCGCCTGCCGCAAACAGGACGCCCGCCACCAGCGCGCCGATGCCGTAGACCGTGCCGGCAGCGCCTGTCGCGCAGGGGGCCAGGCTCACGGGCACGAGGAGCAGCGTGTAGGCCACGATCTGACGCCGAGTGCTGCGATCACCCGAAACCACCGGCAGCATCGGCACGTCGGCGGCCTCGTAGTCCGATGAGCGGACCAGCGCCAGCGCCCAGAAGTGCGGCGGGGTCCAGAGGAAGATGATGCCGAAGAGTGCCACCGCCGTGAGATCGAGCCCGCCGGTCACCGCCGCCCATCCGATCATCGGCGGGAAGGCGCCGGCGGCACCGCCGATCACGATGTTCTGCGGCGTGCGCCGCTTCAGCCACATCGTGTAGATGCAAACGTAGAAGAAGATCGTGAATGCCAGCAGGCCGGCCGCGACCCAGTTGACCGCGAGCCCCATCAGCGCGGTCGCGCCCACGGAGAGCACGATGCCGAGGCCGAGCGCTGCGCTTGGCTCGACCCGCCCGGCCGGGACCGGACGGGCGCGCGTGCGCGTCATCACGGCGTCGATGTCGCGGTCGTACCACATGTTGATGGCTGCGGACCCGCCGGCGCCGATCGCGATGCAGAGCACTGCCACTGCCGCGATCACCGGATGGATGGTGCCGGGGGCGATTATCAGGCCGACCGCGCCGGTGAAGACCACCAGGGACATTACCCTTGGCTTCAGCAGCGCGAACGTATCGCCGAGCGCGACCGGCGCCGCGCTTTCCGCGACCGCCACCCTTGCCGCTGGCTCGCTCATCGCCTGGCCCCCTGCTCCGGCCTAGCGGACGCGAGGCAGTTCCTCATGGGTGTGGAAGGGCGCCGGCGACGGCACCGTCCATTCGAGGGTGCGCGCACCCTCGCCCCAGGGGTTGGCGGCGCACTTCTTACCCCAGAAGAGCGTGTAGATGAGGATGTAGATGAACAGGATCAGACCGACGGTAGAGATGTAGGCGCCGATCGACGAGATCAGGTTCCAGCCGGCGTAGGCATCCGGATAGTCGGGGATGCGCCTCGGCATGCCCGAGACGCCGGAGAAGTGCATCGGGAAGAAGGTGAGGTTCACGCCGATGAAGGTGATCCAGAAGTGAATCTTGCCCAACGTCTCCGGATACTGGCGGCCGCACATCTTGCCGATCCAGTAGTAGAACGCGCCGAAGGCCATGAACACCGCGCCGAGCGAGAGCACGTAGTGAAAGTGCCCGACCACGTAGTAGGTGTCGTGCAGCGCACTATCGAGCCCCGCATTGGCGAGCACGACGCCGGTTACCCCGCCCACCGTGAACAGGAAGATGAAGCCGAAGGCCCACAGCATGGGCGTCTTGAACTCGATCGAGCCACCCCACATGGTGGCAATCCAGCTGAAGATCTTGATGCCCGTCGGCACCGCGATGACCATCGTTGCACCGATGAAATAGGCCCGCGTGTCGACGTCCATCCCCACCGTGAACATGTGGTGAGCCCACACCACGAAACCGATGAAGCCGATGGCGACCATGGCATAGGCCATGCCGAGGTAGCCGAAGACCGGCTTGTTGGAGAATGTGGAGACGATGTGGCTCACGATGCCGAAGGCCGGCAGAATCAGGATGTAGACCTCCGGGTGCCCGAAGAACCAGAAGAGATGCTGGTAGAGGATCGGGTCGCCGCCGCCGGCCGCGTCGAAGAAGGCAGTGCCGAAGTTGCGGTCCGTCAGCAGCATCGTGATGGCGCCCGCCAGCACCGGCAGTGACAGCAGCAGCAGGAACGCGGTCACCAGCACCGACCAGACGAAGAGCGGCAGCTTGTGCATCGTCATGCCCGGTGCGCGCATGTTCAGAATCGTGGTGATGAAATTGATGGCGCCCAGGATCGACGACGCGCCCGCGAGATGAAGCGCGAAGATGCCGAGGTCCATGGCCGGGCCGGCATGGCCCGAGGTCGATAACGGTGCATAGACCGTCCAGCCCGCTCCAACGCCCGGTCCAGGCCCCCCGTCCACGAACATCGAGGTCACGAGGAGGGCGCCGGACGGCACCAACAGCCAGAAGCTGATGTTGTTCATGCGTGGGAACGCCATGTCCGGCGCCCCGATCATCAACGGCACGAACCAGTTGCCGAAGCCGCCGATGAAGGCGGGCATGATCATGAAGAACACCATGATCAGCCCGTGGCCGGTCACGAAGACGTTGAAGGTGTGCGAATCGGCAAAGATCTGCATGCCGGGCTCGGCCAGCTCCATCCGCATGAAGATGGAGAGCACCGCGCCCACGATCCCGAACACGATCGCGAAGGCGATGTACATCGTGCCGATGTCTTTGTGGTTGGTGGAGTAGAGCCACCGCGTGATGCCCCGCGGCATGTGGTCGTGCGCTGCGTGGGCGTGGGCGTGGTCCGCCATGGACTCTCTCCTTCCTCAGCGCGCCAGCGGCGCGCCGGTGTCAAGCGCCGCGACTTCGGTCGAGGTCTCGTCCGCCGCTGCGTATTCTTCTCGCGCGAATTCCACCCAGGCGTCGAACTCCTCCTGCGACACCGCCTCGATCATGATGGGCATGAAGCCGTGCAGCGTGCCGCAGAGTTCCGAGCATTGCCCGTAATAGGTGCCCTCGCGGTTGATCTGGAACCAGGTCTCGTTGACCCGGCCGGGCACGGAATCCATTTTGACGCCGAACGCCGGGATGGCCCAGGAGTGGATCACGTCGTCGGCCGTCGTCAGCAACCTGATCTTGGCGCCGACCGGCAGCACCACCGCCTCGTCGGTCGCCAGCAGGCGAGGCTGCCCCTCCTCCAGCTCATCCTCCTCCAGCATGATCGCGTCGAAGGTGAAGTCGCCGTGGTCGGGATACTCGTAGGACCAGTACCACTGGTGGCCGATCGCCTTGAGCGTCATGTCGGCGTCCTCGACCTTGTCGGTGAAGTAGAGGAGCCGGAACGAGGGCACCGCGATGATCAGCAGGATGATCACCGGCACCACGGTCCAGATCACCTCCAGCATGGTGTTGTGGGTGGTCTTGGAAGGTACCGGGTTCCGCTTCTTGTTGTAGCGGATCACGATCCAGGCCATCAGGCCGAACACGAAGGCAGTGATGATGACGATGATGATCGTCACCATGAGGTTGAAATCGACGATGCGCTCCATGGAGGGTGAGAGGGCGGTCTGAAAGTCGACCTCCCAATCGGTCGGCTGCTGCGCCAGTGCCGCTCCGGCGGCGCCGAGTGCGCCGGCGAGACCGGCGACCGATGCGCCCAGTTTCGCGAGATGCCTCACTACTCAACCTCCACTCGATCGTCGGATTTCGCCTGATCGTCCGCCTTCTCCGGTGCCGTGGCTTGGCACCGCAGGCGCGAACGCAAGGCGGCCCGGACCCCCTCACGCGAAACGGCGCGGCGCTGCCATCGGCGCGCCGCCGCCATTACACGAGCCGCCTGCGTCCTACCATGCACCCCACCGTTTTTGAAGCCCCTCATTGACGGCGAGCGGCGTTCTCGCCGATCTTTGGGGCGTTCGGGATGGACGCCACGCCCCGGCGGCCCCATATGTTCTCTGCGCACTGGCGCAGGGCGAGCGAAGGACGAGAGACATGAGCCGCGAAAGCGTCACCGACGAGATCTTCTTCAATCGTGCGGGCCTCGACCGGCCGCGCACGGAGGGGATCGTCGCGGACGCCCTCCAGGGCGCCGACGACGGCGAGCTTTTCCTCGAATATCGCCAGAGCGAGAGCTTTTCCTTCGACGACGGCCGGCTCAAGAGCGCGAGCTTCGATACGAGCCAGGGCTTTGGGCTGCGCGCCGTCTCCGGCGAGACCTCGGCCTACGCCCACGCTGGCGAGCTCGGCGAGGACGCGCTGAAACGGGCGGCGGCGACGGTCAGGGCGGTGCGGCACGGCCACGGCGGGACCATGGCGCAGGCCCCGTCGCAGACCAACCGCTCGCTTTACGTGGACGATAATCCGCTGGACGGCACGCCCTTCGAGGACAAGGTCGCGCTGCTCAAGGAGATCGACGCCTACGCGCGGGGGAAGGAGCCCAGGGTGCGCCAGGTGATGGCGTCGCTGCTCGGCTCTTGGCAGGCGGTGGAAATCGTCCGCGCCGACGGCAGCCGCGCCTGCGACGTGCGCCCGCTGGTGCGCCTCAACGTCGCCGTCATGGTGGGCGAGGGGGAGCGGCAGGAGACCGGCTCGCATGGCGTCGGCGGGCGCGTGGTCTACGACGAGTTCCTCGCGCCCGAGCGTTGGCAGGCGCAGGTGGACGAGGCGCTTCGTCAGGCGCTGGTCAATCTCGAATCGGTCGCGACTCCCGCCGGCGAGATGCCGGTGGTGCTCGGCCCCGGCTGGCCTGGCATCCTGCTGCACGAGGCGATCGGCCACGGCCTCGAGGGCGACTTCAACCGCAAGAAGACCAGCGCGTTCTCCGGCCTTCTCGGTGAGCGGGTGGCGTCACCGGGGGTGACCGTGGTGGACGACGGCACCATCGACGACCGGCGCGGTTCGCTTACGGTCGACGACGAGGGCACGCCGACCGGCCGCACCGTGCTGATCGAGGACGGCATCCTGCGCGGCTACCTGCAGGACCGCATGAACGCCCGCCTCATGGACATGGAGCCCACCGGCAACGGCCGGCGCGAGAGCTACGCGCATTCGCCCATGCCGCGCATGACCAACACCTTCATGCTGGACGGTGCCGACGAGCCGGAAGAGATCATCGGTCGGGTGAAGAAGGGCATCTATGCCAAGAACTTCAGCGGTGGCCAGGTGGACATCACCTCGGGCAAGTTCGTGTTCTCGGCCGCCGAGGCCTACCTGATCGAGGACGGCAAGATGACCGCGCCGCTCAAGGGCGCGAGCCTGATCGGCAACGGCCCGGACGTGCTGACGCGGGTCGCCGCGATCGGCAACGATTTCGCGCTCGACACCGGCATCGGCACCTGCGGCAAGAACGGCCAGGGCGTGCCGGTCGGCGTCGGCCTGCCGACGCTGCTGGTCGACCCGATCACGGTGGGCGGCACCGACGCTTAGAGCGTTTCCACTTTAAACGGAAACGCTCTCGCGCTTTTCGCTCACGGCAGCCGGCCTATGGCCGGCGCCTCCGCGAGGGCGCCGCATAAGCGGCGGGCCGTAGTCGCGGCCTGTCGCGCGTCCGTCAAAGCCGGACGCGCTCTAAAGCAGCGAGCCCTGCCCGTTGTCGTCCTCGTCCCGCGCGGTCTTGCGGGGCTTGGGCTTCCCGGCGGCGCGGGCGGCGGCGCGGCCATCGTGGAACTCGAGGGAGAGCGCGGCGCCGGACTTTACTTCCCGAGCGCGGGTGAGCGGACGCTCGCGCTCATCGCGCACCACCGCGTAGCCGCGCGCGAGCACGCCCCGGTAGGAATAGCCCTCCAGCAGGCGCGCTGCGGTCTCGACCCGCGCCGCCCCCTCGCTCAACGCCGCCCGCCCGGCGTGGCGCAGCCGCCCGGCCAACTGTTCCGCGCCCCGGCGTTCCCATTCGATGCGGGTGGCGGGGTGCCCGGCCGCGAGGCGCCCGGCGGCATGCGTAAGCTGCTGGCGTTTGAGCGTGAGAAGTTGGCGCGGCTTGAGCGGTCTCAGCCGGCCCACGGCCTGACGTTGCGCAGCGAGACGGCCTCGTGCTCCCCGCGCGAGCCGCTCCGACCAGTCGTCGAGCCGCTGGCCAGCGGTCGTGAGCCGGTCGCGCGCCGCCGGCAGGCCGCGCCCGAGCCCGTCAATGCGCGTGCGCCGCTCCGCGATCTGCCGGCGGAGCGACGCACCCAGCCGATGTTCGAGAGACTGCGTGCGCTCCAGCAGGTCGGTGCGCACCGGCACCGCCAACTCGGCGGCGGCAGTCGGTGTCGGCGCCCGGCGGTCGGCGGCCAGGTCGATCAGCGTCACGTCGGTCTCGTGACCCACGGCGGCGATCAGGGGGATTTTGCTCGCGGCTGCGGCGCGCACCACGACTTCCTCGTTGAAGGCCCAGAGGTCCTCCAGGCTGCCACCGCCGCGGGCGACGATCAGCACGTCGGGCCGCGGCACCGGCCCGCCCGCATCGAGGCGGTTGAAGCTCTCGATGGCGGCGGCGATCTCTTCTGCCGCGCCAGCGCCCTGGACTTTCACCGGCCAGACCAGAACCCGGCGGGGGAAGCGGTCTTCGATCCGGTGCAGGATGTCGCGAATCACGGCGCCCGTGGGCGAAGTCACGACTCCCACCGTCTCCGGCAGGTACGGCAGGTCGCGCTTGCGCGCTTCGTCGAACAGGCCCTCGGCGGCGAGTGCCTTCTTGCGGGCCTCCAGCAGCGCGAGCAGGGCGCCGGCGCCGGACAGCTCCAGCCGCTCCACCACGATCTGATAGCGCGAGCGCCCCGGATAGGTGCTGATCTTGCCGGTGGCGACGACCTCGATCCCGTCCTCCGGCGCGATCCCGAGCCTGCCGGCGACTCCGCGCCAGCAGACCGCGTCGAGCACCGCGTCCGCGTCCTTGAGCGAGAAGTAGAGGTGGCCGGAGGCGGCGCGCTTGAAGCCCGAGACCTCGCCCCGCACGCTGACCCAGGCGAACTCGCCCTCGACCACGCGCTTGAGCGCCTGCGAGAGCTCGCCGACCGTGAAGACCGGCCGATTGTCGCCGTCGACGAGGGTGGTGTCCGCCTCCGTCATGGCCTATCGGCGGGCGCCGCCCTCAGGGCGCGAAGAAGGCGAGGGTGCGGGATTCGATGCTCTGGCGCGGGCGCGCGTCCGCCGGCGCGTTGGGATCGGCGAAGGCCGTGTGGGCGGTGAACCGCGCGCGGCCGTCGGCGAGCGATTCGTAGGTCTTGAAGATCAGCGCCTCGCCCGGGTTCATGTCGGGGAAGTAGAACCAGCGGTGGCCGGGATTGTGGCTGAGCTGCATCACCTCGCCAACGCGGTGGGTGTAGACCAGATCGGTCAGCACGAAGTCCCGCTCGTCGATGCTCTGGGCATCGCAGATCGCGAGCGGCATGTCCTGAACCGGACCCGCGATGGGCCGCCACATCTGTACCACGGCGAAGCGGTGCTCCAGCAACGCCTCGGCGCGGTCTGCCGGCAGCAGGTCGCGCACCCGCTGCGGCGCCGAGCGGGGGGTGTAGTCGTTGTGCGCCACGTGCACGGGCTCGCGCAGCTTGCGTTCGGTCCGCAGCGTGTCATCGGCGACGCGAATGGTGTGGTCGAAGACCAGCACCTCGGCGGCGCCGCTCGCCTGCTTCACCAGCCGCTCGACCTCCGGGCTGTAGACCGCCTCGATCTCGTCGCTGTCGTAGAAGTCCGAGACCGCGCTCCCCTCGGTGTTGAAGGTGAAACCCTCGCGCTCCAGTTCGAGGGCATCCGCCGTCGGCCGGGCGTCGCGGATCGTGACCTCGACCTCCTGGTATTCGGCGTTGCGCTGCGCCGGCTTGCTGCCCGGATTGGTCAGGTAGGTAACCGGCTTCTCGTCCGTGGGAAGGATGTAGTTGATCTGCGCGTGGACGGCTCCAGACATGGCATCGTTCTCTCAGGCTGAGGGGTGCTGCGGCGGAGACAGATTAGACATAAGCGCGCCGCCGGCAACACCGGTGTGGTTCGGTTGCGTTGCGTCCCGGTTTCAGACGGCGGCAATCTCGACCTCGACCCCGTGGACGCAGGTGCTCTCGCCCATGTCCGACTTGATACCGGGGTTGAGCACGTTGACGTTGGCTCTGGTGCCCTCCTGGCGCGGCCAGCGGCCCTTGGGGCTAAGCGCGACGCCGGGCGGGATCATCTCGGCGATGGCGAGATCGAGTTCCAGGCTGCCGGTCTCGTTGCTGAGCCGCACCCGCTGCCCTTCGGCGAGCCCGAGGGCCTGGGCGTCCGCCGGGTGCAAAGTCACGGTCGCCTCGCCCATGCGCTCGGCGACGCGTCCATCGTTGGCGTAGGAATCGTTCATCAGCCAAGGCGAAGCCGGCGTCAGCAGACGCAGCCGGCCTTCCGCGGGCTTCGGGTCGGCGTCGGCGAGCGGGAGGCGGGGGTGGCCGTCGGCCTCGGCGCGGGCCGAAGCAATCTCGATCTTGCCGCTCGGCGTCGGGAAGGCGAGGTCGGGGAACTGAATGATGGGCTTCCCGTCGGGAAACACGGTGCCGGCCTTCTTGAAGTCGTCGAAGGAGCCCTCGATCCCCACCTGGCCCATGATCCGCGCGATGATCTCGTCGTCGGGCTCGTAGAGTTCCGGCTCCGCAAAGCCCATGGCGCGGGAGAGCCGGCGGAAGATCTCCTGGTTAGGGAGGGAGTCCCCCAGCGGCTCTTGCAGCTTGGCCTGGGCGGAGAAGGAGAGGTTGAAGTAGCCGGAGACCAGGTCGTCGAATTCCAGGAACGCAGCCGCCGGCAGTACGTAGTCGGCATAGTCGGCGGTGTCGGTCTGGAAGATGTCGACGACCACGGTGAAGAGGTCTTCCCGCATCAGCGCGCGGCGGAACCGCGTCTGCTCCGGGCTGGAGGCCGCCGGGTTGATGTTCCAGCAGAGGAAGGCCTGAATGTCGGCCGGGTCTTCGAGCCGCGCCGCAAGCTCCATCTGGCTGAAGCTTGGTGGGCTCTGGCTGAGCGCAGCGCCTGACAGGTAGTCGCCGTCCACGCCCTTCCGACCGCTGCCGTTGAGATAGAGCATGCCGGCGCCGGGCTTGCCGAAGTTGCCGGTCACCGCCGGCAGCAGCGCGCAGGCGCGCATCACGTTGCCGCCCATGGCTTGCCGTTGCAGCCCTTGGCCGAGCCAGAGGAGCGCCGGGCCCGCACCGTAGATGCGCGCCGCTTCCTCGATCTGCGCTGCCGGCACGCCGGTGCGGGCCTCGCCCCAGGCCGGCGTGCAGGGGGCGATGGCAGGCTCAAGCTCGTCCCAACCGAGCACGTGGGCGTCGAGGAAGGCCCGGTCGATCAGCCCGTCACGCACCAGCACGTGGACCATGGCGAAGGCCAGTGCCGCGTCGCTGCCGGGGAAGGGTTGGAGGTGCATGTCGGCCTGTTCGGCGGTCGGGTGACGCACGGGGTCAACGACGATCACCGTGCCCGGCGCCTCCTTCAGCCAGTGCTTGTGCTGATGCGGCGCGGAGGCAGACGGGTTCGCGCCCCAGACGACGATGCTGTTCGAGTCCTTCGCCGTACGCGGGTCGAAACCGATCACCGATGTGCCGATCGCGTAATCGAGCGCCACGTGGCCCGCCATGTTGCACACCGTGTCTGGCTCCACCTCGCGGGCGCCGAGGCGGCCGAGGAAGCGCATCGGGAAGGTATTGGCGATCAGCGAGCAGGTGCCGGTGTAATGCGCGTGCACGATCCGATCCGCGCCGTCGCCCCCGGCAATCGCCTTGAAGCGCACGGCGATGTCGCCGATGGCCTCGTCCCACGAGACCGGCTCGAAGCGCCCTTCGCCCTTGGCGCCGGCGCGCTTCAGCGGCGTCTGCAGCCGCACCTCGGGGTCGCGGAAGACGCCGTTGTAGGCGAGCGCGCACTTGCCGCACAGCGCACCACGGCTCACCGGATGGTCCGGGTCGCCGAGCACGCGGGTGATCGCGCCGTCGCGCTTGATCGCGACGATGCCGCAGGCGTCGTAGCAATCGCGCGGGCAGGTGGTCTTGAGGACTTCCTTCTCGCCTGGCATGGCGGCCTCCGGCGTTCGTAGCTTGGCCGTAACCTAACCCGGCGCACGCGGCCCCGGAAGCCCGTGCCGCGAATGCCGGATCAGAGCGCGAGCGCGGCGCGGTGGCCGTCGTGGATGGCGGAAGCCGCATCGCGCGGCAGCAGGCAGTCGCCGATGAGCGTGACCGGAACCCCGGCCTCTGCCAGTTCCTCCGCAAGCTCCCCGCGTGCTGCGCGGGGGGTTGCGTAGGTCAGCAGCGCCACGTCCTCGATTTCCGTCTCGGCGCCGGTGATGACGTGGCGGCAGGTGACGCGGTCGCCGTCGCGCGCGACGGGCTCGGTGAGGCGGCGCACGTCGATGCCGAGCTGCGCGAGTCTGCGCTCCACCCCCATGCGCGACATCAGGTTGACGAAGCGGGCGTTCTCCGCCGCCGGAGTCAGCAGGACGACGCGGGCGAAGCGCTGCGCCATAAGCTCGACCGCGCCGTAGAAGGCAGGCGTCTGGTCCATGTCGAGCAGCACGGCGGTGCCCGGTGAGGGCTCAGTATCACTCTCAGCCAATTCTGCGATGGCGCTGCGCAAATCGACCGCGTCGACGCCCTCAGCGAGCGCCGGCGGCCAGCGCATCCGCGAGCCCGTGGCGAGGATGACGGCGTCGGGTTCGCACGCCCTCACCGCGGCTGCGGTGACGGTCTCGCCGAGGCGGAGTTCGGCGCCCGCGTCCGCCGCCTTGCGACACTGAAACGCAGCAGTCTTCAACACCTCCGCCCGGCCCGGCAGCAGCGCTTCGACGCGCGCGGCACCGCCGGGCTCGTCGCTCGCCGAGAACAAGGTGACCGCATGGCCACGTGCCGCCGCGACCCACGCGGCCTCCAGCCCGGCGAGCCCGGCGCCGACCACCACCACGCGCTTCTGCTCATCGGCCGGCGGCGGGCGCCAGCCGGCCTCGTCAGCGCTCGCCAGCACGGGATTCTGGAAGCAGCGGATGGGTTTGCCCGCGTGAATCTCGCCCCAGCAATAGTTGCAGAAGGTGCAGGCGCGGATGTCACCGGCGCGGCCGGCCTCCGTCTTGCGCGGCCAATCGGCGTCCGATATCAACAGGCGGCTGAAGCCGACCATGTCGCAGGCGCCCTCGGCCAGCGCCGTCTCTGCCGCCTCTGCCGATTCGATCCGGCCGAGGCCGATCACCGGGAGCCCGCCGCCGGCCGCGCGGAGCCGCGTGTGGAGCGGCAGGAACGGCCGGGGCGGGTAATGCATGTCAGGCAGATGGGTATCGAACGCAGGACCGAACGCGCCCTGGCTGAAGGAGAGATAGTCGAGCACGCCTTCGGCCGCAGCCGCGCGGGCGATGCGCTCGGCCTCGTCGGGGTCGATGCCGCCCGGCACCCGCTCGTCCGCCGGCAGCTTGATGCCGACGATGACGTCCGGCCCGCAGGCGGCGCGGACCGCCGCCATCGCCTCGCGCATGAAGCGGGTGCGGCCTTCGAGGCTGCCGCCGTAGCCGTCCGTCCGGTCGTTGCAGGCGGGGGAGAGGAACTGCGCGATCAGGTAGCCGTGGGCGCCGTGCAGCTCGACCCCGCTGAAGCCCGCGCGCTTCAGCCGCTCCGCGCTCTCCGCATAGCCCGCGACAATGCCCGGAATCTCGTCCTCCGCGAGCGGCTTGGCGCTGTTCCAGTAGAGCGCCTCGGGCTGAGACGACGCGCTGCGCGGCACGGAATCGAGGCCCCAGAGCTGCTGGCGGCCGATATGGCCGAGCTGGCCCACCAACCGGCAGCCGTGGCGCTCCACCGCCTCGGCCCAGCGCGTGAGCCCGCCGAGGTTGGCCTCGTCGTGGATGCTCACCAGGATCGGCGCGCCGCTGCTGGTCGGATGCACGTTCATCAGCTCGGTCACGATCATCGCGGTGCCGCCGCGAGCCCGGGCCTCGTGGTAGGCGATCAGGCGGTCGGTGACGGCGCGGTCCTTGCCGAGGCCGGTGACGGTGGCGGCGTGGACGATGCGGTTGCGCAGCTCGCGCGCGCCCACCGCGATCGGGCTGAACAGGGTGTCGAAGGCCATGGCGGGGTCCGTCCTGGCGATGGGAGGCGGCGCAGTCTAGGGGAGTTGCCGCTTGGATGCAGGGGGGAGCATGGCGGACGAGCATGATTTCGTCGTGATCGGGGGCGGCACCGCCGGCTGCGTGCTGGCGAACCGGCTCTCGGCCGAGCCTGGGACCAGCGTCGCGCTGCTGGAGGCCGGCGGCGAGGCACGTCATCCCTTCATCCACATCCCGCTGATGGCGGGGCTGGTCTACTTCATGCGCTCGATCAACTGGAGCTACGAGACCGAGCCGGAACCCCATCTCGACGGGCGCCGCATCCCCTGGCCACGCGGCAAGGTGCTGGGCGGCACGTCCGCGATCAACGGCATGATGTACATGCGCGGCAACCGCCGGGACTACGACGGCTGGCGCCAGCTGGGCCTCGACGGCTGGGACTACGAGAGCGTGCTGCCCTACTTCAAGCGGGCCGAGGGGCACGGCTCCCGCCGCGACGGCTATCACGGCAGCGACGGCCCGCTCCGGGTCAACCGCGCCCAGTCCAAGAACCCGCTCTACGATGTCTTTCTCGAGGCCTGCGAGGCGCTGGACCTGCCGCGCAACGACGACTTCAACGGCGCGGTGCAGGAAGGCATCGGCCGGCAGGATTTCTGCGTCGATCGCGGGCGCCGCGTGAACACCGGCCATGCCTTCATCCTGCCGGTGCGGGAGCGGAGCAATCTGCGCGTGGTACTCCGCGCCCATGTCGAGCGGCTCATCTTCGAGGGCCGGCGCTGCGTGGGCGTGGCCTACCGGGAGCGCGGGCGGCGGCGCGAGATTCGCGCGAGGCGCGAGGTGATCCTCTCGGCCGGCGCGATCAACTCGCCCCAGCTCTTGCAGCTCTCGGGCGTGGGTGCGCCGGAGCATCTCAAGTCTCTCGGCATCGAGGTCGTGGTGGAAAGCCCCGATGTCGGGCGTAACCTGCAGGATCACGCGGGCGTCTACGTGCAATTCGCCTGCACCCAGCCGGTGGCGCTCTACGGCCTGCTGCGGCCGGACCGCGCTGCATTGGCCTGCCTGCGCGCCTACCTCTTCGGCACCGGCCCCGGCACCTCGATCGCGCTGGAGGCCGGAGGCTTCGCGCGCAGCCGCGAGGGGCTCGACGCGCCCGACTTGCAGGTCACCTTCATCCCCGGCCTCACCCTCGATGTGACGCGCAAGAAGCAGGGCCGGCACGGGTTCCTCACCCACTGCTACCAGCTCCGGCCCGAGAGCCGAGGCGAGGTTCGCATTACCGCCGCCGACGCTCACGCGGCGCCGGCGATCCACGCCAACACGCTGAGCGCGGAGACCGATCGCCGGGTGATGCGGGATGCGGTCCGCTTCGCGCGGAAGATCATGGCCCAGGCGCCGTTCGACCCCTACCGGGGCGACGAGATCGCACCGGGCGCGAACGCTCAGTCGGACGACTCAATCGACGCCTGGATCAGGGCCAACCTCACCACGGTTTGGCACCCGGTCGGCACCTGCCGCATGGGCCGGGACGAGCGCGCCGTAGCGGACGAGCAGTTGCGGCTGCACGGTGCGGAGGGGCTGAGGGTGGTGGATGCCTCGGTCATGCCGCTCATCACCTCGAGCAACACCGCCGCGCCGACCATCATGATTGCCGAGAAGGCGGCCGACATGATTCTGGGCAAGCCGCCGCTCCCCGCCGCAGCCCCCGCCGGCGTCTGAACGCGCGAGACCAGACGCTTTCTTCGTCATGGCCGGGCTTGACCCGGCCATCCACGTGTTCGCCCAGCGTCCGATGTGTCTGGTGGAGGAAGATGCCCGGATACCCGGATCGAGTCCGGGCATGTCCGGGCATGACGAGTATGGGAGTGGGCGTACCGGGCTTGGACTCGACAGCCCGGACCATGGTGCGGTGCACGGGGCGGGGCGGCTGGGCCAGGATCGCGGCATGCAAAACCAGACCCCTCCCAACGGAACCGGCGGGCGCTCCTCGATCGACCGCCTGCCAGACACACTGCGCGAGGCCGTGGATCAGGCCGTCGCGGACGGCGCCACCATCGACGAGATCACCGAGCGTATTCGAGCCGAGGGCGGGGACTGCTCGCGCTCGGCCGTCGGCCGCTACGCCAAGAACATGCGCGAGCTGATCTGCAAGCAGCAGGAGACCGACCGCACTATCAAGGCGTGGGTGGACGCGCTGGGCGAGCGGCCGGAGGGCGGCGCGGGGCGCATGCTGATCGAGACCCTGCAGACCATGGTGCTCGCCACCGTGGCCGCTCTCAACGCGCGGGACGAGCCCGCGTCCCTGCAGGAGCTTGACCGCCTCTCCCACATCCTCAAACGCATCGAGGGCACCGAGAAGCTCCGCAAGGACCGGGAGCGCGCGGCGGAGAAGGAGAAGGCGGAGAAGGCCAAGTCCGCCGGCCGGGCCAAGGGCCAGGGCGGGCTCTCGCCGGAGGCGGTGGCCATCATTCGCGCGGAGGTGGAGGGCAGGGCGCCCCCGCCTCCCCGGCCTCACCGCAAGGTCACAACGGCGCCGGTGGACCCGTGGGACCCCGAGTCCTTCCCCGCAGTCCGGGACAATCCCGGCGAATCCCACTCAATCCCGGATAATCCCGACGAATCTCACTTGAGCCCGGCTCATCACTATGAATCCTGGACGGAAATCGCTCCTCGGGTGTATCGCACCAGCCCCACGTCGATCCTGTCCCTCGGGCCGGCGGATGGAGAAGCGCGGAACACCCCCGGACTTGATCCGGGGGCCGGGCATGTCCGGCCATGACGGAATGGGGGGTCAGTAAGCGCCGGTTAGGACTGGCGCCTGAGCGCGCCCTCGGCGGTGATGTCGCTCTTGAAGGGCCAGTAGATCTCGGCGTTTCGGGTAATCCCGCTGCGGCGGAAGATGATGATCAACATCATCACGATGCCGACCACCACCCAGGTGCTGCTGGTGGGCAGCACGAAGCCGTCTTTGCCGAACATGCCGCTCTCCAGGTTCTTGAGCAGGTCGATCACCACGGTCATCACCACGACGCCGACGACGGCGCCGGAGAGGCTCTGCATGCCGCCGATCACCAGCATCGCGAGCGTAATCAGCGTCAGGTTGAGGAAGAACGTGTCGACCGTCAGCATCCCTAGGAAGTGGCCGAAGAGCCCGCCCGCCATGCCGCAGAAGAAGGCGCTGATGACGAAGGCGAGCAGGCGCTGGCCGATGACGTTCACGCCGGCCGCCTTGGCTGCGACCTCGTCGTCCCGCGAGGCGCGGAGCGCGAGGCCGAACTTCGAGCGTGAGTAGAGGAAGGCCGCAAAGATCGTGACCACCGCATAGCAGTAGGCGACCCAGGGCGTGGTCGTCTGCGGCAGGCCGATCACCGAGCTCGCGCCCGAGGTCCAGGTGCTCCAGCGCAGATAGACCGAATAAATGATCATCAGGAAGGCGAAGGTGCCGATCGACGCGGCGATCCCCGATAATCGCATCAGCGCAATGCCCGCGATAAAGGCCACGAAGGCGCTCAAGAGCCCCGCCAGAAAGATCGCCAGCACGAAGTGGTGGCTGTTGTTCAACAGATAGTCCGGCAGCCCCGGCATGAACATCTCACGGGTGTACTCGCAGCAGGTCTGCCAGCCCGTGGCGTAGGCGCCGATCATCATGAAGCCGATATGGCCGAAGGACATGATCCCGGAGTTGCCGATGAACATGTAGAGCGCGACCACGATGACCACGCGGATCAGGCCCTCGGTCAGCGTCCGCGCCAGGATCCGGTCGTCGAGTGCGACCACGACCGCGGTGATGACGAGCAGCCCGATGCACAGATTGACCACCGGCCAGAAGTGCCTGAGGCGCTGCATGAGCGGGGTGGTGGCGTCGATCATCACACCCGCTCCTTGAACGCCCTGGTCGGCACCAGCCCTTGCGGGCGGGCCAGCAGGATCACCACCACCAGGCCGAACACGAAGGCGTCGCGGAAGCCCCGCATGCCTTCCGGCAGGATCGCGATCAGCACGGTCGAGAAGATACCCACCACGTAGCCGCCGACCACAGCGCCGATCAGGCTGCCCATGCCGCCGATCACCGTCGCGATGAAGGCGTAGAGCATCAGGAAGACGCCGCCGCGGAAGCTCAGGATGCCGGTCTGGGTGTGGTACATCAGCGCCATGATGCCGGCGAGCGCGCCCGAGATGACGAAGGCGAGCGCGATCACCCGGGTCGCGTTGACGCCGAGCATCCGCGCCATCCTGAAGTCCTCGGCTGCGGCCCGCATCTCCACGCCGATCGGCGTCCGCCTGAGGAAGATCGTGAGCAGGATGAGCAGGATCCAGGTCACCGCCACGATCACGAGCTGCAGGATCGGTACCTGCACCTTGTCCGAGAGCGGGATCACGCCGGTGAGCTCGGGCCAGAGGCCCACCGCCTTGGGCCGCCCGCTGTAGATCATGATGATGAGGTTCTGGATCGAGAAGCTGAGCGCCACCGAGGCGATCATCAACACGGCGGGCGGTGCCGTCTGAATGTGCCGGAAGAGCAGGAAGTAGGAGGCGAGCGCCCAAACCACCACCACGCCCACCACGCAGATGATCAGCGCAACCGGGTGGAAGTCGAGGATCAGCGGGACCGCGACCACCGCCGTCGCCGGCACGATCAGCGAGAACCCGCCCACCGTGATGAAGTCGCCGTGGGCGAAGTTGATCAGCCTGAGCACGCCGAAGAGCAGCCCGATACCCAAAGCGCCTAGGGCGTAGAAACTCCCCAGGCTCAGGCTCGAAATGATGACCTGGACGACGACTTCCATCAGAAGGTCGCCTCGCCCGCGTGCTCCACGCCTTCGGTGAAGCCGAAATAGGCCTGGCGCACCTTCTCGCCGTCCTGCAGTTCCGCGGCGTCGCCTTCGAGCTGAATCTCGCCGCTGCGCAGCACGTAGATGCGGTCCGCCGCCTTGATCGCGCGCTCCGAGCTCTGCTCGACGATCAGCAGCGTGAGCCCGCGCGATTCCCTCAGCTCGAGCAGGACCTCGTAGACCCGGTCCACCAGGTTGGGCGCGAGCCCGAGCGAGGGCTCGTCGATGGTCATGATTCTGGGGTTGGTCAGCAGCGCCCGGCCGATCACCAGCATCTGCTGCTCGCCGCCGGAGAGCTTGCCTGCCGCGCCTCGGCGCCGCTCCGCCAGCACCGGGAAGAGCTCCAGAACCCGCTTGAAGTCGGCCTCGATCTCGCCCCGGTCTTTGCGCATCCGGGTGCCGAGCCGCAGGTTCTCCTCGACGCTGAGCGTGGTGAAGACGTGCCGGCCTTCCGGCACCTGGGAGACGCCGCGCCGCGCCACCCCCTCCGGCGTCAGCCCGACGATCGACTGGCCGTCGAAGGTGATCGCGCCCTGGGACGGCCGAAGCACGCCGGAGATCGTGAGCAGCGTCGTCGACTTGCCGGCACCGTTGGGGCCGACGACGCAGACGATCTCGCCCTCGCTGACGCCGATGGAGACGCCGCGCACCGCCGGAACCCGGCCATAGTGCACGTAGATGTCTTCGACCGAGAGCAGCATCCCTGTCACTCGTGACCCAGGTAGGCGGCGATGACCGCTTCGTTGCTCTGCACCTCGGCAGGCGTACCGCGAGCGATAGTGCGGCCGCTGTCGAGCACGTGGATTCGCTCGCAGACTCCCATGATGACCCGCATATTGTGCTCGATCAGCAGCACGCCGCAGCCGAAGCGCTCAGGTATCTCGCGCACAAGGTGCATCACGTCGTCGCACTCGAGGTCGGACATCCCGGCCGCAGGCTCGTCCAGCAGGACAAACGTAGGGTTCATCGCCAGCGCGCGGGCGATGCCGACCCGGCGCTCGTCGGTATAGGGCAGCACTCCCGCCGGGTCTTGAGCCTGATCGGCGAGGCCGATCCACTCCAGGATTTCCATCGCCTGCGCGTGCGCCTTGCGGCGGGAAAGGCCGAGGCTCACGCCGGCGACCTCCACGTTCTCACTCACGGGCATGTCGCGGAAGAGGCGCCCGGCCTGGAAGGTGCGGGCCACGCCATGACGCCTGATCCAGTGGGGCGTGAGCCTGGAGATCACCTTGCCGCCGAGCAGCACCTCGCCAGCAGCGGGGACCTGGAATCCGGTCATGGCGTTGACAAGCGTTGTCTTACCAGCGCCGTTGGGGCCGATGAGGCCTAGGATTTCACCCTGGTGCAGGGTCTCGTCCACGCTGTCGACGGCGGTAAGGCCTTCGAAGCGGACGGTCACGGCGCGCGCTTCCAGCGTCGCGCCGTTCTGCGCTTCCGCCTTGGATCCGGCGTCTTCTGACACCAGCCGCTCCCCGTTGCCCGAACCATCCCGCGCGCCGCTGCGCGGACGATGCGGCCGCACGGGCATCCGCACAGCCGCAGCACCGATGTTAGCTACAGAACGCAGGGATGCGAAGCAACGGGGAATTCGCATGGCTTCCCAGATGGATCACGGAGAATTTGCTTGACTCGGCCATTGGGCCTGCGTCCAGCCGTTCAATCGGGCTTGCGCCAGCCGTTCAATCGGGCTTGCAAAAGCCGCCGCCGCATTGACAATGCGTCGGCTTAAGTGCTCGGCACCCGCCGAGCGCCTGGCATGTGCCATCGGACATTCAAAGGGAGGTCACTTCGGATGAGAAAACTCGCGTCAATCGCTGCGGCCGGCGCGCTCGCGCTGGGCGCGGTATCGGCCGCGCCGGCGGTGGCGGACGACCACGAGGTCGTCTTCGGCTTCGCCGCGTCGTATTCGGGCTGGATGCAGGCCTATAGCGGGCCGTCGACCAATGCGGCGCTGATCGCGATCGACGACTGGAACGCCAAGGGCGGCCTCCTCGGCAAGCAGATCAGGCCGGTCTTCGCCGACGCCAAGACCGAGCGTGCGGAAGGGGCCAAAGCCGGAATCTCCGTCATCAACGATGGCGCGATCGCCATGGCGGTAGATTGCGACTACGACTTCGGCGCGCCAGCCGCGCTGCAGGCGCAGAACGCAGGCCTGATTTCGATCTTCCTGTGTGCGGAGAGCGTACTCGCCGGCATCCAGGGAATCGGCAAGTACTCGTTCTCGAGCTCGATCCTTGCCGCGGTGCAGGGTGCCACGATCGCCGAGTGGGGCTACAAGGTGAAGGGCTGGCGCACGGCCTACATCCTTCTCGACGACATCCTCGAGTACAACAAGGGCATCTGCTACGGCTTCGACTGGATGTGGCGTGAGGTGCTCGGCGGCGAGGTCGTCGGCCACGACGTCTACCAGAACGACGATCCCAGTATCCAGGCGCAGGTCGACCGTATCAGGGCGCTGCCCGAGGAACCCGACATCATCGAGAACTGCAGCTACATCCCCGGCGGGGCGAGCGCGATCAAGCAGATCCGCGCAGCCGGTATCACCGCTCCCATCGGCGGCGGCAGCTCCATGACGGGCGTCTACTGGCAGGATTCGGTGCCCGGTCTCTCCGGCCACTTCGTGCCTGAGCAGGCCTCGATCTACGGCGACGATCCTCGCCCGGCGGTGCAGGAGTTCCTCAAAAAGTACGAGGCCAAGTTCGGCGAGCCGGTGAACAACCAGTACGCCTTCCCCGGCTACGTGGTCTTCGAGATGTGGGCCAAGGCCGTCGAGAAGGCCGGCACCTTCGATTCCGACGCCGTCGTCGAGGCGCTGGAGAGCTTCCGCGAGGAGCCGGTGCTGGTCGGCACGCGGACCTTCACGGACCAGCTCCACCACCAGAACTTCGCGCCGTACCTGATCGTGGAGACCACCAACAATCAGCCGGCGGTCGTCGACTCCTGGACCATTTCGGAGCCGGTGCCCATGGACGTGCTGTTCGGCAAGCGCTACGAGTACATCGCTCGGTGAACGAGCGTGGAACGATAGCGCCCGCTAGACGGGTGTAACGACGGGAGGGGGCTGCGGCGCCAGCGTCCCAGCCTCGCTCCTTCCAGTTGAGACCAACGCCCCGTCCGGGCAACCGGGCGGGGCGTTTCCTTGCCGGTGCTCCATCGTCCGGCACGACATTCGGTTGTCACCCCCGCGCCGCTTTGCGATGATCAGGGCGAGCCGGGTGGCTCAAGGATTGGTGTGATGGATAGTGGCGGCGAGCACGGCGCGGGACCCTACTTGGAGGGGCAGTTGCTGGTCGCCATGCCGACGATGGCGGACCCGCGTTTCGCCCACACCGTCATCTACATGTGCGCCCATTCGGAAGACGGCGCGATGGGCCTCGTCGTCAACAAGCTACTCGAATCGCTCAGCTTCTCGGACCTACTCGAGCAGCTCGAAATCGAGCCCGCACACGAGAGCAAGCCCATCCCGGTGCATTTCGGCGGCCCGGTCGAGGCCGCGCGCGGCTTCGTCCTCCACTCCACCGACTACACCCATGAAGCCACCATGCAAGTGGACGACGGCTTCTCACTGACCGCCACCATCGACGTGCTGAAGGCCATGGCCGAAGGCCGCGGCCCGCGCCTCAGCATGCTGGCTTTGGGCTATGCGGGCTGGGCGCCGGGCCAGCTCGACCGCGAGATTCAGGAGAATGGCTGGCTCACCGTGCCGGCGGACGAGGAGTTGGTCTTCGACGAGGCCCAGGACGCAAAGTGGGAGCGCGCGGTCGGCCGCCTCGGGTTCGACCCAGGCAACCTCTCGGGCTTCGCCGGCCGGGCGTAGAGCGTTTCCGTTTCGCACGGAAACGCTCTCGCACTTTTTCGCTCACGGCAGCCGGCCTACGGCCGGTGCCTCCGCGAGGGCGCCGCTAACGCGGCGGGCCGCGGTCGCGGCCTGTCGCGCGTCCGCCAAAGACGGACGCGCTCTGGTTCCGACTACTCGACACGCTCACGGCCTGCGCGGTGCGATGGTCGCGTAGAGCAGGTGATCCTGCCACTCGCCGGCGATCTTGAGATAGGCGCGCGCGTACCCCTCGCAGCGGAATCCGGTCTTCTCCAGCAGCTTTCGGCTCGCGGTGTTCTTGGGCATGCACGCGGCCTCGACCCGATGCAGGCCGAGAGGCCCGAAGCAATGGCCAAGCAGGCCGGTGAGCGCCTCGCTCATGTGGCCCTCGCGCGCATGGGGCCGGCCGATCCAGTAGCCGACGCTGCAGGACTGCGCTGCGCCGCGCTGCACATTGCTCAGGGTCACCCCGCCGAGCAGCGCGTCATCCCTGCGGCGGAACAGAAAGAAGGCGTAGCCCAGATCGTCCTGGCCGTCGCGCAACTGGCGGCGGATGCGCCGGCGAAAGGCGCTGCGGGTGAGCGCGTCGCTCGGCCAGGTCGGCTCCCAGGGGCTGAGGAACTCGCGCGAGAGCGCTCGGAGCTCGGCCCAGGCCCGCCAGTCCCGCATCTGCGGCGGCCGGAGGTAGAGCGAGCGCGCCTCCACCGTGGCCTCCCGCGTGGAATCGCTGGCAGGGCGGAGGAACGCCATCAGCCGGGGACCCTGATCCTGAACGCGTAGGTGCCGGCGTCTTCCTCCCAGCCCAAGAGCTCGAACGGCGTGGTCTCGCAGAAGTGCTTGAAGTCGATCACCGCGGCCGGGTCGGTCGCGAGCACCGTGAGCGTGGCGCCGGGGGCGAGGCGCTTGAGCGCCTTGCGTGCCTTGAGCACCGGCAGCGGACACATCAGGCCGCGCACGTCGAGGGTTTTTTCCGCGTCCGGCGTGACATCGGGCATGGCATCCGGCGGCCGCCCGACCGGCTCAGGCGAAGCGGGCGGCGATCGAGTCATGAGCTTCGAGCCTTGCGATGGGGCCGAGCGCGGCAACCGTGGGTCGGCCGCCCTGCAGGATGCGGCATGCGGTGCGCTGCACCGCCTCGCGGTCCACCGCATCGACGCGCTCGATCAACTCGGCGATCGTGAGCGGCCGGCCGAACAGCAGGATATGGCGGCCCAGCCGCTCCGCCCGCGCTTGCGTGCTCTCCAGGGACATCAGCAGCCCGGCCTTGAGCTGGGCGCGGGCGCGGGCGACCTCGTCGTCGCCCACCGTGGCGCAGGCGTCGACCAGCTCATCCGCCATCACCGGGATCAACTCCGCAAGCTCGTCCTCGCCGGCGCCGGCATAGACGCCGAAGATGCCGCCGTCGGCGTAGCTGGAGGCGAAGGTGAAGACAGCGTAGGCGAGCCCGCGCCGCTCCCGGATCTCTTGGAAGAGTCGTGACGACATACCGCCGCCCAGCAGCGTCGACATCACCTGCAGCGCGTAGAAATCGTCGTCGTCGTAGGCGAGGCCGTCGAAGCCTATGAGCACGTGAGCCTGCTCCAGGTCGCGCGCGATGCGGCAATCGCCGCCGCTGTAGACCGCAGCCGCAGGCGCCGGCACCGGGCCTTCGGGCAGCACGGTGAAGGCCGCCTCCGCCGCCGCGACCAGGGCGTCGTGATCGACCCGGCCTGAGCCCACCAGCACCATGCGGGCCGCCCGGTAATGCGCCCCCATGTAGGCCGCGAGCGCCTCGCGCGAATAGGAGCCCACGCGCTCGGGTGGGCCGAGGATCGTGCGGCCGATGGGCTGGTCCGGATAGGCGGTCTCCTGGAATCGGTCGAACACCAGGTCGTCCGGCGTGTCGTTGACCTGCGCGATCTCCTGGATCACCACCGCGCGTTCGCGCTCCAGTTCCTCCTCATCGAAGGTCGAGTGCTGGAGGATGTCCGCTAGCAGGTCGAGCGCGAGCGGCACGTCCTCCTTCATCACCTTGGCGTAGTAGGCCGTGGTCTCCCTGGACGTGTAGGCGTTGAGATGGCCGCCCACCGCCTCGATCTCCTCGGCGATGTCGCGGGCGCTGCGCCGTTCGGTGCCCTTGAAGGCCATGTGCTCCAGCAGGTGCGAGAGCCCGTTGGTCTCCTCGGTCTCGCAGCGCGCGCCGACATCGACCCAGAGCCCGACCGAGGCCGTCTCAACGTGGTCCACCGGATCGCTGACCACTCTGAGCCCGTTGGCGAGCGGCGTGATCCGCACGCTCACGCGACGCACTCCCGCTGCGGCGCGTGGACTCGGTCGCGGATGAAGCGCGTGAGCAGGGCCGCATCCACGGGTAGCTCGGTTACGCGTTCGGGCTTCGCCGCGAGCGCCGCGAGCCTCGGCGGCAAGGCCGGGCGAATGCCGATGGCGCGCTCGATGGCGTCGGGGAACTTGGCGGCGTGCGCCGTCGCCAGGCTCACCATCGGCCCCGCGCCGGCGCCGTGGAGGCGAGCGGCATGGACACCTGCCGCGCTATGCGGGTCGATCATGCGCCCGCTTTCGCGCCACACCTCCGCGATGGTGGCGAGGCAGGCATCGTCGCTGGCACGCGCGGCGGCGAAGGCGGCCTTGGCCTGCGCCAGCCGGGCGCCGCGCAGGGTGAACTCACCGTGTTCGGCAAGCTCGGCCATCAGCCCGCACACGACATCGCCGTCGCGGCCCGAGAGGTCGGCCAGCAGCCGCTCGAAGTTGCTCGCCACCTGGATGTCCATGCTGGGGCTCAGCGTCTTGTGGACCGTCCCCTTGCGGTAGAGCCCTGACTCGAAGAAGCGGGCGAGAATGTCGTTCAGGTTTGTGGCGACCATGAGGCGTTCGATCAGCACGCCCATCTGCCGGGCGGCGTAGCCCGCGTAGACGTTGCCGAAGTTGCCCGTGGGCACGGTGAAGGAGACCGCGCGGCCCGGCGCGCCGAGGGCGAGCGCCGCGTACACGTAATAGGCGGTCTGCGCCGCGACGCGCGCCCAGTTGATCGAGTTGACCGCCGCGAGCCCGATCTCGTCCCGAAGCGCGAGGTCGGCGAAGAGCGCCTTCACCAGGGCCTGGCAGTCGTCGAAGGTGCCGGAGATGGCGACGTTATGGACGTTGGGCTCCGCGGCGCACGTCATCTGGCGCCGCTGCATCTCCGAGACCCGCCCCGCCGGGTGGAGCACGACCACGGAAAGCGCCTCGCGGCCGCGGAAGGCCTCGATCGCCGCCGCCCCCGTGTCGCCCGAGGTGGCGGCGAGGATCGTCGCCGTCCGTCCGCGCCTGGCCAGCACCGCGTCCAGCAGGCGCGCCACCATCTGGAGCGCAAAGTCCTTGAACGCAAGCGTCGGCCCGTGGAAGAGCTCCAGCAGCCATTGGTCCGGGCTGAGCTGCACCAGGGGCGCCGTCGCGGGATGGTCGAAATCGGCGTAGCTCTCGGCCGCGATGGCCGCGAGCTGCGTGCGCGAGAAGGCGCGCCCGGTGAACTCTGCCATGACGGCGGCGGCGACGTCCGCGTAGGGCCGGCCGCTGAGCGCCGCGAGCGCATCGTTGTCGAGAACCGGCCAGCGCTCGGGAATGTAGAGGCCGCCGTCGCGGGCGAGACCCTGGAGCAGGGCCTGTTCGAACGAGACCGTCTGTTCTCCGGTCTGCCGCGTGCTGATGTAGCGCAAGCCGCGCTCTCCGTCCTGTACGGCCCCTTTCCGGCCCGAGCCAGACTATACGCGCCCGCTGCCGGCCGGCAAGGAAGGGCCGTGCCCTGCGGGAATTTCGCCATTTGGCCGGGGCGCCCGAGGGTTGTACGCTGCGCCCGCGGCCTGGGGCGGCCACCGAGCCGGCCAGCGGCGCGCATGAGCGATTCAAGGGAGACACACACATGCTTCGATCGTTGCGAACGGTGGCCCTGGCAGGCGCCGCCACGGTGGCCGGCGCCGCGTTGGCGTTGGGCGCTCTCGACACCAAACCCGCCAAGGCCGAAAGCGGTGGCACGCTGATCTGGTCGATCCCGGCGGCGATGAGCCTGTTCGATCCGCCGCAGTCCTGCGGCTGGCTCACCAAGAACGCCACCCACATGATCTTCGACGGCCTGGTCGAGCTTGAGCTCGGCAAGCCCGAGAAGGGCTGGGCGACGCTCCGGCCGGCACTCGCCGAGTCCTGGACCGTCTCCGAGGACGGCATGACCTACACCTTCAACCTGCGCAAGGGCGTGAAGTTCCACGACGGCACGCCGTTCAACGCCGAGGTGGCGAAGTGGAACTACGACCGCTTCTCCAACCCCGACGCGCCGCAGTACAACTCGGTCGCCAATGCCTACTTGAACTTCTACGCGCGCTGGATCGCGTCCACCCGCGTGGTCGACGAGCACACCTTCGAGATCGTGCTCACCCAGCCGCACTACGAGTGGCTGCAGATCGGCCAGTCCTCCTGCGGGCAGCCGGAGATGATCAGCCCAACCGCGTGGGAGATTCACGGCGATCAGGACATCGCGCTCCACCCGGTCGGCACCGGGCCGTTCAAGTTCGTCGAGCGTGAGATCGACGTGATGGTCGTGCTCGAGCGCAACGACGACTACTACGGCGAGCCGGCCAAGCTCGACTACATGGTCTATCGCCAGATCACCGACCCGGCGACCCGCATCGCGGCGCTCAGGGCCGGCGAGATCAACATGGTCACCGAGCCCACCTGGGACGAGATCGAGAACCTGGTGGACGAGGGCTTCCAGCTTCTGCTGCAGCCCAACGTGCCCTCGGTCTGGTACGCCGCGTTCAACATGAAGCACCCGGCGCTCCAGGACGTGCGCGTGCGCAAGGCGATCAACATGGCGATCGACCGTGAGGGCGTGGCCCGCGAGGTGCTGAGAGGCACCGGCAAGGCCGAGCACGGCATGCTGTCGGCCGGCACCTTCGCCTACGATCCCGACTACAACCCCTATCCCTACGACCCCGAGGGCGCGAAGGCGCTGCTGGCCGAGGCCGGCTACGGGGACGGCGGGCTGGAGCTCACCTTCGAGATCTTCGACTACGGCTGGAACGAGGCTTGGGAGAAGTGGATGCAGCGCGACCTCAAGAAGGTCGGCATCGACCTCAAGCTGAACAAGCTGGAGTGGATGACCTATCTCGGCAAGTGGCTCCAGGGCATGCCCGAGACCGTGGCGATGAACAGCATGGGCTGGGGCTGGTCGGTGCCGTACTGGACCGCCCACGCCACCCGTTGCGACCATCATCCGCCGAACGGCATCAACGGCGGCTGGTACTGCAACGAGAAGGTCGATGCGCTCTATCAGCAGGCGATCCAGACCGAGGACCAGGCCGAGGCCACGAAGCTCTATCGCGAGGCCAACCGCATCATCATGGAAGAGGACGTCGCCTTCGTGCCGGTGTTCAGCTACCACAATCCGATCCTTCTGGCGCCCAACGTGAAGGGCTTCGTGAACGGTCAGGAGAACTGGTACGACTACACCCTGCCCTGGGTTGAGGAGTAGGGATCGCGGATAGCAGCGAGTGGGCCGCCGGGCATAACGCCCGGCGGCCGGCTGCTTTAGCGGCGCGGAGCAGCGCCGCAGCGACCGAGTGTCCAATAGCGTGATTGCTCGCTTGCCGATGGGAGGCGCCGCCGCTCCATGACGCGGTTCATCGTCATGCGCCTCCTCACGATCGTCCCGATCATGTTCGGGGTGTCGTTCTTCGTCTTCATCCTGGCCCATCTCGCGCCGGGCGACGTCACCACGACGCTGACAGGGCCTTACGCCACCGAGGAGACGCGTGAGCAGATCCGCGAATCCCTCGGCCTCAACGAGCCGCTCCCGGTCCAGTACGGCAAGTGGCTGAGCCACATCCTCCAGGGCGAGTTCGGCAAGTCCATCGCCAACCGGCGCATGGTCGCCGAGCTGATCTTCCCCAAGTTCGTCAACTCCGCGATCCTGGCGGTGACCAGCGCGGCACTGGCCTACGTCATCGGGCTCTTCGCCGGCATCTTCGCGGCGTCCAGGCCCTACGGCTATTTCGACCGATTCACCATCGCCGGCACCCTTATGTTCGGCAGCATTCCGCCCTACTGGTTCGGGCTGCTGCTGGTGCTGCTGTTCTCGCTGACCTGGCGCTGGCTGCCGGCGACGGGCATGACCAAGATCTTCGGCGGCGGCGGGCCGATCGACGTGATTCTGCACCTTATCTTGCCAACCATCGCCGCGGGTGCGGCGCCCGCGGCGATCATCGCGCGCACCGTGCGCGCGACCATGCTCGAAATCTTGAGCCAGAACTACATCAAGGTCGCCCGCGCCAAGGGCATCCGGCGCGGCGTGATCCTGCGCAAGCACGCGCTCCGCAACGCGCTGCCGCCCATCGCCACGATCTGCGGTCTGCAGCTCGGCTACCTCTTGGGCGGCGTGCTCTTCGTCGAGGTGATCTTCGCCTGGCCCGGCATCGGCTATCAGCTTTGGCAGGCGATTCAGGCGCGCGACATTCCCACCATCCAGGGCGCCTCGCTCATCATCGCGGTCGCCTTCGTGCTGGTGAACCTCGCGGTCGACGTGTTCAACGCCTACACCGACCCGAAGATCCGCATCTCCGAGGGAGTGCGCTCGCGATGACCGCCGAGCCGACCCTCCACGGCCAGTCAACGCGGCAGCGCTCCGCCGCCGAGCTCCGGCGCGAGAACTTCCACATCATGTGGCGGACGCTCACGCTCGCCTGGCACGCCTATGCCAAGGACAAGGCGGCGGTGGGCGCACTGGTCTTCATGGTGATCGTGGTGCTGATCGCGATCCTCGCGCCCTACATCAGCCCGCACGACCCGACCGAGGCGGTGGGCACTCGCGGCGGCCTGCCAGGGACCGACGGCCTCGTCCTCGGCGGCGACATGGATGGCCGCGACATGCTCTCCCGCCTCTTCTGGGGCGGGCGGGTGTCGCTGCTCATCGGCGTGGTGCCGACCGTGGCCGCCACCTTCATCGCAGTCGTCCTCGGGCTCTTCGCCGGCTACATCGGCGGCTGGGTGGACCAGGTGGTGATGCGCATCCTCGATGTCTTCTTCGCCTTCCCGCTGGTGCTGCTCGCCATCGTCATCGCCGGCATTCTGGACCCCGGCGTCGCCACGCTGATCCTCTCAATCACCGTGGCGCTGGTGCCCTACATCTCGCGCCTGGTGCGAACCACCACGGTCTCGGTCAAGCAGGAGCCCTATATCGAGGCCGCGCGCGCAGGCGGCGCCACCACGCCCACCATCCTCGCCCGCTACGTCCTGCCCAACATGCTGGCCCCGGTGATCGTCTACTCCACCACGCTGATCGGGCTGATGATGGTGGTGGGCTCCGGCCTCTCCTTCCTCGGCCTCGGCATCCAGCCGCCGGACGCCGACTGGGGCACCATGGTCTCCGACGGCCGCGCGGTACTGAAGAAGGCGCCGCACGCGACCGCCTTCCCCGGCTTCGTCATCGTCATTGTCTCGCTCGCGTTCTCCTTCATCGGCGACGGCCTGCGCGATGCGCTCGATCCGCGCGCCAGGGTGCGCTGAGGGGGTGGCGTCGTGAGCGAGCCGATCCTCAGCGTGCGCGGCCTCAAGACCCACTTTCGCCTCCGCACCGGTACGCTGAAGGCCGTGGACGGCCTCTCCTTCGAGCTTCAGGCCGGCCGCGTGCTCTGTATCGTGGGCGAATCCGGCTCGGGCAAGAGCGTGACGGCGCAGTCGATCATGCGCCTCATCGAGCTGCCGGGGCGCATCGTCGACGGCGCCATCTCCTTCCGCGACCAGGACCTGCTGGCGCTCACCGAGCACGAGATGGAGGACCTGCGCGGCAACCGTATCGGCATGATCTTTCAGGACCCGATGACCTCGCTCAACCCGGTCTTCACCATCGGCGAGCAGATCGTCGAGACCATCATCGCCCACACGGGCGCCAGCAAGGAGGAGGCCCGCGCCCGCGCGGTGGAGCTGATGCGCCTCGTCGGAATCCCCGAGCCAGAGGGCAGGCTCTCCGACTACCCGCACCAGTTCTCGGGCGGCATGCGCCAGCGCGTGCTGATCGCCATCGCCATCGCCTGCGAGCCCGACATCCTCATCGCCGACGAGCCGACGACGGCGCTCGACGTCACCATCCAGGCCCAGATCCTGCGGCTGCTCTCGGACATCCAGAAGAAGCTCGGCAGCGCCATGATCCTCATCACCCACGATCTCGGCGTGGTCTCGGCCATGGCCGACGAGGTGCTGGTGATGTATTCCGGGCGGATGGTCGAGTACGGCGACGTGAAGACCATCTTCCGCAACCCCCGGCACCCGTACACCCTGGGGCTGCTGGATTCGATCATCAAGCTCGACGATTCCCGCGAGTCCGAGCTGCGTTCGATCTCGGGCCTCCCGCCCATCCCCATCGACCCGCCGCCGGGCTGCGCCTTCCGCGACCGCTGCGTGAAGGCGATGGATGTCTGCGGCGAACAGGACCCGCCCTGGGTCGAGACCGCGACCGGCTCTACCGCCGTCTGCCACGCGGTCCAGGCGGAGGAAGGCGCTGCAGGGGCGGGGCAGGGGGCCGCGCCATGAGCGACATCACCACCGCCGGCGCTGCCACCAACGGCCCCCTCCTCTCGGTCGAGGGGCTGGTCAAGCACTTCAAGCTCGACCCCAAGGGCCTGTTCGATGCGCCGCCGATCCTGCGCGCCGTCGACGGCGTCGACTTCGACGTGATGCGGGGCGAGACCCTCGGCCTCGTCGGCGAATCAGGCTGCGGCAAGTCCACCACCGCCCGCCTCATCCTGCGGCTGATCGAGCCCACCGCAGGCTCGGTCACGCTCGACGACGTGGACGTGCTGGCGTGCACCAAGAAGGAGCTGCTGGCGCTCAGGCGCGAGATGCAGATCGTCTTCCAGGACCCGCTCTCGTCGCTCAACCCGCGCATGTCGGTCGGCAACCAGATCGCCGAGCCGCTCCGCTTCCACGGCATCGGCGACAAGGTGGACCGCTTCGACCGCGCCCGCGAGTTCCTGGAGGTCGTCGGCCTCAGCTCAGACTATTACGACCGCCTGCCGCACGAGTTCTCCGGTGGGCAGAACCAGCGCGTCGCCATCGCCCGCGCGCTCATCCTGCGGCCCAAGCTGCTGATCCTGGACGAGCCGGTCTCCGCCCTCGACGTCTCGATCCGCGCCCAGATCCTGCGGCTCCTGATCGACCTGCAGGGGCGCTTCCAGCTCACCTACGTCTTCATCTCCCACGACCTCTCGGTCGTGAAGCGCTTCTGCAACCGCACCGCCGTGCTCTACCTCGGCCGGATCGTGGAGATTGCGGAGAGCGAGAGCCTCTACCGCGAGCCGCTGCACCCCTATTCCCAGGCACTGATCAGCGCAATCCCCGAGGCCAACCCCGACGGACCCCGCGCGGATTCCTTGGGCGGCCTAGAAGGCGACGTGCCGAGTCCGATCAGCCCGCCCACCGGCTGCCCCTTCCACACCCGCTGCCCGCACCGCATGCCCGAATGCTCCGAGCGGACCCCGGTGCTCAAGGAAGTCAAGCCCGGCCACCAGGTCGCCTGCTTCCTGCATTAGGCAAGCCGGCCGGCGCCTCCTATGTCTCCCCTCCGCCCTCCCGGGCCGTCAGGCCCGGACGGCGCGACCGCGCCGCGCGCGTAAGCGCGTAGGCAAGCGAACGGAGTGAGCGCCCGCCGTTGAGGGAAATGAAAGAGTCAGCGCCCGGCGACTGAGGGAAATGATTAAACGGACACCCCCTCCTCACTCCGGCCCGAGGGACAGGATCGATTGAGGGCTGGTGCGATACACTCGCGGAGCGATTTCTATCCAGGATTCATAGTGATTTTCCGGGCTCAAGTGGGATTCGTCGGGATTATCCGGGATTGAGTGGGATTCGCCGGGATTGTCCCGGATTGCGGGGAATGACTCGGGATCCCACGGGTCCACCGGCGCCGTTGTGACCTGGCGGTGAGGCCGGGTCGGCGGCGGCCTCCCCTCCACCTCTGCGCGGATGATGGCGACTGCCTCCGGCGAGAGCCCGCCCTGGCCCTTGGCCCGGCCGGCGGACTTGGCCTTCTCCGCCTTCGCCTTCTCCGCCGCGCGCTCGCGGTCCTTGCGAAGCTTGTCGGTGCCTTCGATGCGCTTGAGGGTGAGGGAGAGGCGGGCAAGCTCCTCCGTCGACGCGGGCTCGTCCCGCGCGCGGAGCTTGGCCACGGTGTCGAGCGCCATCGCCCGCAGGGTCTCGATCAGGACGAGCGCCGCCTGGCCCTCCTGGCGCTCGCCGAGTGCATCCACCCACGCCTTGATGGTGCGGTCGGTCTCCTGCTGCTGGCGGATCAGGTCGCGCATGTTTTTGGTGTAGCGGCCGACGGCCGAGCGCGAGCAGTCCTCGCCCTCGGCCCGGATGCGGGCAGTGATCTCGTCGATGGTTGCGCCGTCCGCGATGGCTGCGTCGACGGCCTCGCGGAGCTTGGACGGCAGGCGCTTGATGGAGGAGCGGCTGAATGCCGCGGCCGGCGTGGTCTGTCGGGTTTCGTTCTGCATGGCGTGGCTGTGCTCGCGGGATGTTTCCTATCTCATCCCCCGATGCTGCCCTGCCCCGCCCGCGCCCTCTACCGCACCATGGTCCGGGGTACCGGGCTGCGAAGCAGTCCGGCCGGCGCGACTGCGCCGCGCGCGAAGCGCGTAGCCAAGCGAACGGAGTGAGCGCCCGGCGCCTGAGGGAAACATAAAGGTCATGCGCGGCCCCCGGATCAAGTCCGGGGGTGTTCCGCGCATCCATATCGGCCCCCGTGCGGCGGCGCGACGTGGATGGCCGCAACGAGTGCGGCCATGACGAGAGGAGATCGGTGCGTGTTCTCTTCGACCCCACTCCCCCCTTCGTCATGCGCGGACTTGTTCCGCGCATCCACGGCTTGCAGCATAGAGACGTGAACGGAGGCTGGGTCTACATCATGACCAACCGACCCAACGGCACGCTCTATCTCGGCGTGACGAACGACATCGCGCGCAGGGCGTGGGAACACCGCGAAGGCCTGGTTGAGGGGTTCACCAAGAGATACGACCTGACCCAGCTCGTCTACGCGGAACGGTACGAGGAAATCGCCACAGCCATCCAGCGGGAGCGGACCTTGAAGCATTGGCGGCGCGCCTGGAAGGTCAGACTCATCCGCAAACAGAACCCCGATTGGAACGACCTTTACGAAACCCTGCCGTAGCCTTGCGGGCATCCCTCTCCATCGACGACGACATCGTCATGCGCGGACCTGCCCGGACTTGGTCTGGGTATCCGCGCATCCATATCGGCTCTGTGCGGCGGCGCGACGTGGATGGCCGCAAAAGTGCGGCCATGACGTCCGAGTGGTGGCGCATGCTGCGAGCGCCGGCACACAGCACCCTGCACACCGCACCACGGTCCGAGGCACGTCGCCGGTAACAGATGAGGCGTTTGCCCTGATGGGGACAGGGCCGCGTGTTGTCTCGCACATTGTTTGACGGCGAGATTCCCGGATTATTTCGCGCGATGGACGGGCAGATTTCCCGGATTGTTGGATCGTTTCGATAGCGTGCTGGCGGGGTGTCGGCCGGCCGTCGGCGCGTCAAGCCGCTACGCGGCTCCTCCGCTGCGCTCCGGCCCTTCGGGTGACCCGCCGCCGTCCGCCCGACTGAGTGCATGCATGGCCGTAAGCGGAGCTTTCGGCCATGGGCCGATCGCTCGACGCATTGTCGTGGCGGGCGCCTGACGGTCGGTTGGGGGGCGGTTCCCGAGGGCGGTTCCGCCTCGAACCCCTAGGCGTGAGCGGCGGGAACCGGGAACCGTGCGGCGTCGGGGTCGCTGCCGTTGGCGGCCGGTGCGGCCTTGTCGGGCTGGCTTGCGACGATGCTGTAGCCGCCCTCGGCGTTGCGCTCGATGCGCCCCTCCTGGACGAGCTTTCGCAGGATTGCGCCGACGGTCTTGTGGCGGGTCGCGGCGCGTTCGCGGATCTGGCGCTGCGAGAGCGGTGCCTGGGCCTCGACGAGGGCCTTGAGGATGCGCCGTTCGGGGGTTTCGGGCTGAGGCGCCCCGCCGGCCGGTGGCGGCTGGCGCAGCCGGAAGGCGGGCTGCTCTCCGTCCTCCATGAGCTCGATCTCGATATCCTCGAGGCCGCGAGCGGCGCGATGCTCGACGGTCATGAGGGTCTGCCGGTCCCGGCGGCGCAGGTAGAGATTACTGTCCCCCCAGGCGTGCAGCTCACTGCTTCCCCGCAGGGCCTGGCCCGGCCTCGTAGCGCCGCTCTTGCGCGCGTGGTGGACGAGGAGCACGGCGGTCTCGAAGCGGCGTTGCAGGTCGCGCAGGAAGCCGAGGATGGGGGCGACGTCGGCGACGGTGTTCTCGTCCACGCCGTGCAGGCGCACCAAGGGGTCGAGGATCACGAGGCGCGGTGCGATGCGCTCCACGGTCTCCTGCAGGCGGCGCCGGTCGTCGAGATGGTCGAGGCGCAGTGTCGGCACGTCGATGACGGCGATGTCGAGGGTCTCGAAGCGGGCGCCGGCGGCGCGGGCGATCCCGTGCAGCCGTTTGCGCACGAGGTGGCCTGCGTCCTCTGCGGCGAAGAGCAGGACCGGACCTGGCCGGGCCGGGGCGAAGTGCCGCAGGCACGGGACGCCGGCGGCGACCGCGACGGCGAGGTCCAGCGCCAGGATGGACTTGCCGCACTTGGGCTCGCCGCCGACGATGCCGACGGCCTGCTCGCCCCATAGGGTGTCGACCAGCCACTGCTGCTCGCGCGGCCGCTCCTCCAGCTCGATCGGGGCGCGCGTCGGGAAGCCGTTCATGGCCGCAACTCCTCGAGCGCGTGCTGCAGGTGGTCGGCGTTGACGGTCCTTGCCTTGTCGAGGGCGGCGGCGGCCAGCGCGTAGTGGGCGATGCGGTTGATCTGGCGCGGCAGGCCGCGTGCGCTCTGGAACAGGGCCTCGACGGCGGGCTCTTCGAACAGCGGCAGCTCGCATCCCGAGAGCCTGAGGCGGTGCTTGATATAGGCGTCCACCTCGTCACGATCGAGGCCGCTGAGATGATGGCGGACGACGAGGCGCTGGCTGAGGGATTCGTGCACCGCCATGGACAGCCTGCGCCTGAGCTCGGTCAGGCCTACGAGCACGAGGCACAGGCGCTGCTCTGCATCCATGGCGAAGTTGGTGAGCAGGCGCAGGTCCTCGAGCACGTCGTTGCGCAGATGATGGGCCTCGTCGACGACGAGGACGGGCAGCTGCTTGGCCTCGTTCGCAAGCCGGGTGATCTCGGTCCTGATCGCGTGGTGGGCCGAGGATCGCGAGCGCTCGACGGTGATGCCGATCTCCCACGCGATGGACTTGTACATGTCGAGCACGTTGCCTGTGGTGAGCGAGACGTAGTGGACCCGGTAGAGGCCGGGGTGGAGCTGCGCGGTCAGATGCCGGCAGACGGTGGTCTTGCCGGAGCCCACCTCGCCGGTGAGCATGCCGATGCCGCGCAACTCGACGAGGTGGCCGAGCCTGGCCTCGGCCTCGCGGCGGGCTGAGGACTCGAACAGCTCGTCGGTCTCTGCCAGGGTCTCGAAGGGCAGGCGGGTGAAGGCGAAGTGGCGCAGGTACATCAGTTGTCCTCCTGCTTCTTCTTGAAGTTGCGCATGGCCAGCGGCGAGGGCGGCGGCTCCGGCGCCGGGTCGTCAGTCTCGATCTGCTTGGTGCAGTGGCCGCGCTTCACGGCGGTATTTGCGTAGGCGTCGAGGCGGGTTGCCTTGCCGGCGGGCTTGCCCTCACAGACGACGTCGAGGGGGCGTGAGGGCGGCGCGTCGGGGTCGTAGCGCAAGGTGACGCTGCGGCCGACGAGGAGGGGATCGACCTCGTAGAGGCGGCCGTTCAGGCTGACGGTGCGGTCCTTCTGGACCCGCCGCCTGACCTCGAAGAGGAAGATCTCGTCGAGGTCGAGAGTGGGCTCGGGATAGCGCACGCCTGCGCTCGCCTGTGCCCACTGCTCGAGCGGTGTGCGCCCGTCCAGGCTGCGATGGGGGGAGTTGTGATACTCCCCCTCGATCCAGGCCCAGAGGCTGCGGTTGAGCGCCTGGAGGCTGTCCAGGGCCTCGGGCTCGAGGTGGGCGAGCCAGCTGGCTCGAAGCGTTCTGAACCAGCGTTCGATCTTGCCCTTTCCCGCTGGCTGATACGCCCGGGCGTGGACCAGGGCGATGCCGAGCTTTGCGCAGACCAGGGCGAGCTGGCGGGAGCGGTAGGCGGCACCGTTGTCGACGTACAGGCGCGCTGCGAATCCGCGCCGGACGAGGGCGCTCTTGAACACCGGCAGGAAGGCCTGGACGTTCTCGGCCAAGGCGCAGGCGGCAAAGGGAATGACACGGGTGGCGTCGTCGATGAAGGCGATGAGGTAGGTCTTGCGCCGGGTTCGCCCGTGCCGGACCTTGGGCCCGTGCATGACGTCGCTCATCCACAGCTCGCCGGCCTCCTTGAAGGCGAAGCGGCGGCGGTCGGCACCGTCGGGCGGCTTCTTGTCGAACAGGCCCTCGCGGCTCAGCAGCCGATGCACGGTGGACGGGGCGAGGGGATGATCCACCCCGGCCTCGCGGGCCTTCTGGATGACCCTGCGCACCGACCATGCCGGATTGTCAGTCTTCAGCTCGATGAGCTGAGCGGCGACCTCGGGCGGAATCCGCCGGGGCTGCCCCCGGTCGGTGCGCGGCTTGGGGTAGAGCGCATCGAAGCCGCCGTAGCGGTAGCGCTTGATCCACCCCCGGATCGTGTTGACGGCGACATGGGTCCGGTCGCTTCCGGGGATGGTGTAGGTCTGGCTGGCCTTGTCGCGCAGCTTCTCGCCGATGCCCTGCGTACCCACCGGCAGGTGCACCAGATCGACGATGATGCCGTATCGGAAGAGCGCGACCTCCTGGCGAAGGTCGTCGTCTGAGTTGTTCATGGTGCGATCCTCGTTCGTGGGGCTCGCTGGCCCCGGGATCGTCACGCTACGAACTGACCTGCGGCGGGTCTGGCCCCGCCCGTTGTTGGAACGCAGATTTGCGACCCACCATGTCGATTCCGTGGGGTTGGAAGCCCAAAGGCGCGGGCAGCGTCTCAAGCTGCCCGGCGACAAGGCCGCGCAGCGCCATCAACGCGCTGTCGCTCTTCAGCCGCTTGCGCACCGCGCTCATGGTGGGCGCGCAGCCCGCGAGCTTGTCGGGGATCAGGCCGATGACACGGGTAAGCACGTCGTAGACGAGATCCAGCCGCCGTCGTAGCCAGCGCAGGGCGCCGGGAAGCTCGATGGCGTCATCGTCCTCGGGGCAGCGCACCTCGTTCGCCGCTTCCTCCAGGCTGCCGGCCTTCTCCGCCGCAACAACAACCGCTTCCAGATCGTCGAGCGTGCCCGGCAGCCGCGACGACAGGCAGTCGTCCAGCAGGCCGATGGTCGTATGGCTCTCACGGCAATACCAGCGAGGAACCTTCGCGCCGGGCGGGGTCTTGCGCTCGTAGGTGCCGTGGCTTGCCACAGAACATCCGCCGTGCGGGTGATTCGGGCAGCGCTCAAGCCTTGCGTCGCGCCACGCCTCGGTCCTAACGTACTCCTCGCTGGTGAGCCCCGAATCGTAGCGAAGCTGCACCGGCACCATGGCCCGGCGGGAGTTCAGTCCCCCGGGCCTCTCTTTGTCGTTTAGCGAGAGGCCAAGAGACTACGGACGCTCCCCGGCGCCGCCAAGCGGCGAAGACTTTGCTGAGAATCAAAAAAAGCGCCGCAGGCAGCGTCCTTCCCGCACTCGGACACCATCCCGGGAAATCCGCCGCCGGATCAATGTGAACAAAAGACCTGGACTTCTATCGACCTAGAGCAGGAAACAACACCGCGCAGCGGCCCGGACGGCGCGCTAGCGCCGCGCGCCGAAGATGCGGAGCCAAGCGAGCGGAGCGAGCGTCCGTTGCCAGGGGTTCCCGATCGTTCCACGTCGTTCCCATATATCATTTATATTCAGTCTGTTGATGGAGGCTTCGGCTCTTGCGTTCCAAACCGTTCTCTCTCATTATTGGTGCAGTTGTGGGACGCAGTGTGGGTGGAATATCCATGGCCTCGTACAAAACCTCTACCTCGAATGCCGCCAGACCGGGACGCCTCAACGCCGCCTTCGTCCGAACCGTCAGCCGACCGGGCGTCTATGGCGATCAGCACGGCCTCAGGCTTAGAGTCTACAAATCCAGAAAACGCCAGTCGATCTCCAAACAATGGATCTGGCGCGGAACCGTCAACGGAAACCGCCGCGATATCGGCCTCGGCGGCTTCCCCTACGTCACACTGGCCGAAGCCCGGCAGACCGCCTTCGAATACCGCAAGACCGCCAGGGCTGGCGGCGATCCGGTCACGCTCAGGCCGAAACCCGACGTGCCTACATTCGCCCAGGCGGCCGAGACCGTGATTGCCATTCACCGCGAGGGCTGGAAGGATGGCGGCAAGAGCGAGGCGCAATGGCGGGCGAGCCTCAGGGACTACGCCATGCCGAGGCTGGGCCGCAAGGGCGTCGACGAGATCACCACCGCAGACGTGATGGCGGTGCTCATCCCGCACTGGCATGCCAAGACCGAGACCATGCGCCGCGTGCGCCAGCGTATCGGGGCGGTGATGAAGTGGGCCGTGGCGCAAGGCCATCGGGACGAGAACCCCGCCGGCGACGCCATCGCTGCCGCGCTGCCCAAGGGCGGCAGCGTTCGTCAGCATCAGCGCGCCTTGCCCTTCCGGGAGGTCGGGGTCGCGCTCGCCAGGGTGAGAACATCGGATGCGTATCGGCCTGCGGTGCTAGCTTTTGAGTTTCTGGTGCTGACGGCGTCCCGGTCCGGCGAGGTCCGGTTTGCGACCTGGGACGAGATCGATTTCGCATCGGCGACATGGACGATACCGGCGCGGCGAATGAAGGCGAGGCGCGAGCATCGTGTTCCGCTGTCTGCGCGCGCGTTGGAGGTTCTACGCGAGGCGCGCGCGTTGGCGGACGGCTCGGGCCTGGTCTTTCCGTCGCATCGCGCCCGCGCGATCCACGGAGGCACGGTCTCCAAGTTGATGCGGGAACTTGGGATCGATGCGGTGCCGCACGGTTTCCGGTCGTCCTTTCGGGACTGGGCTGCGGAGTGCACCGATATGCCTCGCGAAGTTTGCGAGCTCGCCTTGGCGCATGTGAACTCCGACCGGGTGGAAGCCGCCTATCGGCGAACCGATCTCTTCGACCGGCGTCGGGCGCTCATGGAGCAATGGTCGGAATTCGTCGCCGGGTGATCGGCTGACAAGCGCCGATGCCCCCTCGCCTCGGCAGATTTCGAACACGCTACAAGGTCGCGGGCGTGTCGACTCCGGCGGCCGCGGCGATCGCGCGGTCCGGCGCGGCTAGCGGAAGCGTCCTGCACAGCGCATATTCGGGGTAGCTGGCGTCGTAGACTGATAGCTCATAGCTCGTATTGGGCAGTGCTCAGATCACGTGGGTTAAGTCTTACTTGCGCTCCGGTACGGGCGTATGGATAGCGGCGCAAGGGCAGCTATTCGCGCTTGGCTGAAAAGCGGCCAGCACCACGTGCTGTTGCCCGATGACCACGATGTGCTCCCGGTCGGTCTCAAGCGCGAAGTCATGGCTGAGAGGCGAGTGATCCTCAACTATCCTGGTACCTGCGCCGTTCACCTCGATCGCGTGGAAGACGTCTCCGAGCGCGTGACCCATCCCCTGTCGCGGATGGAGCGAGCGATCTGGTTAATTTTCAATTTTCCTGATGTATCTCGAAAGCTCGTTCCATGCGAAAATGAAATTGCTCGGTGCGTGCTCGAATATACGCATTAGTTCTGGTGTCAACCTTTCGAACTCCTCATCGGTGCAGAACTTCTCTACACTAACAATGCTCGTGGCACCCAAAACGAATTCTATCCCTTGTCGGCCAAACATCAAACACTCTCTTTTTTGTTCTGCCCCTTGGTCACTTTGCCGATCAATGATTAATCCTTCGTTGTTCCTGGAAAATCTTGCCAATTCTGGAATCTGCTCAAGCCACTCCATTGTTACATTCCTAAGCCATTCTCTGCTATGAGATCTCTCCTGATCAAATGCTGTCTCGCTAGTATATAACAATGACAAAAAGTGAGCTGACATCTCATCATCTCGGCCGATACGCGAGGAAAACGACTTCATATCTTCGAATCGCGTATTTAACAGCTTCTTCCAGATTTCAATAGGCTTCCAGTTGTCTGTAAGGTCCTCTGCTTCCAAACAGGCTCTGGCATATCGCTTGATTTCTCTCGGCACACCTCCTCCGAACAACCAGAATAGCTTCGTGTCGATTTGTGTGAGCTTGCTAACATTGTTTCGATTCCGTCCTGCATACATCGGCTCGAGAACACGTTCGGCGAATCGAAAGCTTACACGATCAAGCAAAATAATATCCTCGAAGGCGCTCTCCAATATACCTTGCTCTCTGTTACGTCGCGTTGAAAATCGTGAAATGGCATCGTCTGAAACAGTAAACAAGAAGTGCGTGTTTTCCCGGCCCAGGATTCCCTTTATACCACGCAAAAGTTGGTCAAGTTCCTTCGGGTCTTCAATCTTGTCGAGCTCGTCGAAGCAAACTACAACTCCGTCGGTAAAAACCTCTGCGATTTTTCCAAGGAAATCTGAATAACTTTCTGCAAGTTCGGGTAACGAAAGAGGCCGTGTGGTGAGACTTTTTGCCCTTCGGAAAGCGGAGCTAAGTCGCAGCACGGCTAGACCGGCTTCGTGTGACGTGGAAACTGTCGTCTCATAAGATAGACGCTCGGCCAATGCGAGCGCTTCGGACCGCAGCCCCGCTTCCTTTCTGCCGCGTTTCTCGAGCAAGCGCAATTGGCGAGTAAGATGGCGGAGCAGGAATACGGAGGCAAACACAACGAGCGTGCATAATAGCGGTGTTGCGAGCAGAGAGTAGGTAAAGTATCTGTCAATTGCGGACAAGTCTATAGCTTGGCGTCTTTGGTTCTGAAGCGTATGCAGTTCGGTTGTCATGCCTTCCAGGTCAAATAGGTAGCGTCTAACCTGTTGAAAGCTTTCCTCATGCACCGATTCGAGAAATGCAAAGTCGCGCAGTCCAAAATCGAGCATGTGGTCTCCAATATCGAATGATGTAGGTGAAGGGAGATTGTGCAAGGAACTTCGTAAGGATTCAAGACTGCGCCTCACCTCATTTAAATCAGTCGTATCGGTTGCTGATAATGTCGATTGGGGAGAAGGCAGAGCTTGCTGAAGCGAATCGAGTTCCCCTGTCAGTGCGGAGATAATTGTATTAACCTTCTTTGTTTGGGTAGATACTCGTTCTTCTAGCGAGGAAATGTTGGAGTCGTATACTTGCTTGACCGTTATGATGGCGGCGACTAGGGGAAGTGCAACTACTAATGCCAATATAGCATAGCGAATGTACGCGATGCGGCGTTCTTCCGTATGCGCTCGGTCTGAGATGGTAGGAAGTTGTCCACGCCGGTCGTTCATCTGATCGATGATGTCGTCGCACGTGCGTTGTGATACAGCGATGAGAAATTCTCGGGGATTATAGCTTGTAGGAGACTGAATTAGTAAAGTGAAGTAGTTCTTGTCTCGGCAATGCTGTAGGACGCGAAGGGCTAAACTGGATTTTCCCACACCTCTTCGACCCGCAATACCGATTACCGAGGAAGAGCTGTTGATCAAACGCTTTATGATGGTCGATGATTCTTGCGTTCGGTCATGGTAGGTGGAACCATTGGCACTGAGACTCCAATCGGCTTCAATTACGGTGGTGTTTTTTGAGTTGGGGACAGGGCGTTTACTAGCTTGTGTTGTCATGATGGCGTGTCCTATGTGACGGAGTTAAAGGTTGGCCGGAATAAATAAGAGAATCGTTGGACGTAGATCTTGATTGAGCATATGCTCCCTCAACGGCGTTTTTTGTGTCCGGTTCAGACGAATTGAAAGGTGGCCCGTGCCGGAAGGTTGTTCTCGTCTGTCGGACGGTGGCATTGTCTGTTAGAGCACTAAAGGATTGTGGATGAAGGTGGCGGGACCGTCCGCAGCGGAGTTTTCTGAGGCCATGGTTTTTCCATAGCGCCATAACTGAAGTGGCGGATACGATTCTCGTTCTTGTTACGCATGAGTCGGCACTCCGAATTGATGACAATGTAGGGGATCAGGTCCAACCGGCCAACGGCATACAGCTTTTCGGCAGCTTGGCAGTCCAGCTTGGAGTGACGCAAGCCCCGCTGCTCGTCAGTGCGGATGCTTCGATCTGCATCGCGGTTGGATAGAGAGTTGTACGGAGATCAAACCTTGTTGGCCAACCAACCGTGAGGTGGAATGCTTGGGTCCCTCCCTGCCGTCGAGCGAGACGTGCATGGCAGGATTCTCTAGGTGGCATTGTTCCTGTCGACGACCGACATCGCCAGCACGCGATCGATGGTTGTCCGGGGAGCGACCTTCAGAGTGTGAGGTAGATATTCGTCAGTGGTCTGGAACGGACTGAAACGGTCTGGAGATTACTTTTCCCGTATTTTCCAAAGGGTTTCATCCTCGCGCTTGCGGTCCCGAGCGGACTAGAGTAGCTCGGAAAGGGGAAAGTAGAGTTCCGAATGCATTCCGAGATTGATTCATGCCCCGACTGACGAAACGGCACATCGATGCCCTCCCCGCCCGCGAGAAGGAGTACTTCGTCTGGGACGATCAGCTGAAGGGCTTCGGCGCCAGGGTGTATCCCAACGGCGGCAAGCGCTACGTTGCTCAGACCTTCAGACGGGGCAAGACCATCCGGGTGCAGATCGGGCGCCACGGCGTCCTGTCGTTCGAGGAGGCCAAGGCGCACGCAGGCAAGATCATCGCCGACATCGACGAAGGCAGGAACCCGAACGAGGAGAAGGAGGCCGAGCGGCTGTCTCCCACGGTGGCCGAGCTCGCCGAGCGGTTCCTGAAGGAGTTCGTGCCGGCTCACTGCAAGCCGCGAACGCGGGTGGAGTACCGGCATGCCGTGGAGCGCTACATCGTGCTGGCCCTGGGCGCGATCAAGGTAACGGCGTTGGGACGTGACGACATGGCGGCGCTGCATCACGAGATGCGGGAGAAGCCCTATCAGACCAACCGGACGCTGGGGGTGGTGTCGAAGATGATGAACCAGGCCGAGGCCTGGGGACTGCGGCCGGATCGCTCAAATCCGTGCTATCGCGTCCGCAACTTCAAGGAGAAGAAGCGTGAGCGGTTCCTGACGACGGACGAGCTGGCGCGTCTGGGCAGGGCATTGGACGAGGAAGAGTCGTTCGCGCCGTCGGCGGTGACGGCGTTTCGGCTGCTGCTGTACACGGGGGCACGCCTGTCGGAGGTCCAGACGCTGAAGTGGGAGCACATCCGGGACGACCGGATCCGGTTGCCGGATTCGAAAACGGGTGCCAAGACAATCCCCCTCAACGGACCGGCGCTGGAGGTTCTGGCCGCGACGAAGCGTGTCGAGGGCAACCCCTATGTCGTCACCGGAACCGCAGAGGTCGCGCATCTGACGGACCTGCAGAAGCCCTGGCGGCGGGTCCGCAAGGCAGCCGGGCTCGAGGATGTTCGCACCCATGACCTCAGGCTCACGTCCGCCTCGGAGGCGGTGATGGGGGGAGAGAGCCTGCCGATGGTGGGGCGGATACTCGGCCACACTCAGGCGCAGACCACAGCGCGGTATGCGCATCTCGCGGATGATCCCCTGCAGCGGGCGTCGGAGCGGATTGCTTCATCGCTGAAGCAGGCTATGAGGGATCAAGGTAACGAAGGGAACCAGCCGACGGGGCCGGACGCATGAATAAGATCGGTGCGAGACCCGGCACGGTGTCTTGAGGGCGCTCGCCGATTGAACTGCCTTGAGATCTGGAGATGTCGGCTGTGTCGTCAAGCAAGTTGACGCGAGCGGCTACAACGATACATATTTCTGTATGAAGACAACCCTGAACTTCGATGATCGCCTGATTCGCGAAGCCAAGGCGCGAGCCGCCCAGGACGGCGATACGCTGACCCGGCTGATCGAGCGCGCCCTGCGAGACTATCTCCGCCCCGCACCGGATCCCGTGCGCGATTTCCGGGCCAAGCTGCTGACCAAGCGGGGCCCTGCACTTGCCGGCGTGGATCTCGACGATCGGGGCCTGCTTTACGAGAGAATGGAAGGGCGCGATTGATTGCGGTGGACACCAATGTTCTCGTGCATGCACATCGCCAGGATTCGCCAATGCATGGCGCGGCTCACGCGCGCGTCGTGACGCTCGCCGAATCAGCCTCCCGCTGGGCGATTCCGGTGTTCTGCATCGGAGAGTTCGTTCGGGTAATCACGCACCCGCGACTGTTCCTTTCCCCGCACACGGCTGAGGAAGCGTGTGAGGCGCTGTCCAGGCTCCTGGCCTCGCCAAGCGTGACGGTGCTGTGTCCTGGAGCTGAGTACCCGGCGCTACTGTCGGAAGCGATCCGCGAGGCAGACGCCGTAGGCAATCTCGTCTTTGACGCTCAAATCGTCGCGCTTTGCCGTGAAAGCGGTGTGTCCCGGTTGGTCACAGAGGATCGCGACTTCAATCGCTTCAAAGGGCTGAACGTCGTGCGCATAGAGTAGCTGCGCTCACGACATCTCACCTCGTGAAGCGTGCTACCGTTCAGCGTATACATATATACGACCGGAGGGTCGCCATGTCCCTGATTCGCCTATCAGTACTTAAGGACGTCCCATATGCTCCAAGACCTGATGGCACAATCGAAATGGACAGGTATAATCGCCGCCTACGTCCCCCAATAGGAAGTATGGATTCGCTCAAACCACCACAGCTTGCCCCACGAAACAGCGACTTCTTCCACTACGTCAAGCGTGCGTTCAGTAATGCAGTCGCAGACTCAGGTATAAACGGACCGTTGGTGGTGATGGTCCACGGATTCTTGTACGATCCAAAGGCGGCGATCAGTAAGAACCCAAAGGACACGGATAATCCGCACGGTCGTGTTTACCACTTCACGCAGAAGTCAGAAGCGCATGAACAACGTCACCATACTGCAAGTTGGCCGCTTGGACTTGGCTTCAATGATCCAGACGACCGAGGCAACGAAGGGCTTGCAGTGGCGTTTGGATGGCACAGTCAACCTGGTTTTGCTTCTTCACTACTCAATCACTTCCAGAACTTCTACGCAAGAGCGTACGACAATGCAGGTCAAACGGCTTGGGTGCTAGTCAATTTGATTAACGTCTTAGCTAACATTGTGCCCAATAGACCGATAGACATCATATGCCATTCTCTTGGCTCCCGAGTCGTATTGCGCGGAATTTCTATGCTTGCGAAACGAGATAGAGATGAACACGGCGCTCCGACTCTTTCCGCTGAGGAGTCCAAATTACTCCTGGAACGAATCGGTAGGGTTATCATACTTGGAGGAGCGGAATACGTGGTCGAGGCTCAACTGCTCTGCAGACGAATTGAAAGCCAGAAACTAGACAATAGTCCGCATTTCTATAACGTCGTTTCCCGAGAGAACGACGTACTTGACAAGTTGGGAGAAAATTTCGGACCGCGTACCTTCGGCAATAGCCAAGTTATCGGACACAACGGTCTTGGCACGAAGCACAAGACAAAGTACTGGATAGATTTACAAATCGATAGCGACGATATCCAAGACTGGATGAAGGAAAAGCGCCAACTTAATGTATCTGGTGATCGGCCCTGGAATGTCTGGGATCATTGGTACTACTACACCCATCGAGGTAACATGGAGATGTACAAGAAGATACTGCGAGGTACTCGTCCCGACGATCCTTGGTCAATTTCAAACCTACGCAAGGAAGGCGTACCTGACGGTGTTCCGTCACGCTGGTGGCATTTTGGCAACTGAGCCCTCAGACTCCATACCAGCATAGCAGGTTGTTGATCCACAATCTCATAGATTTTGGCAGACCTAAGCGGGCATTGATGTGCCTAAGGACAGCGGTGTTGTCTTTGGAAATGGTCCAAGATAGGCATCTTGCGGTATTGGGGTGCAGTCAGGAACTCGTTCCATCATTTTATTGCTAACCCGTGATTCCTCTAAAAGAATGTAGAGAGGGTACGAGGTAGAAGACAAAGAATGTTACGACTATTGTTGGTAGAACCAACATCCACAATAGTCCATAGAGTATCAGCAAGCGCGCTGCACTGATTTTTCCGACCTGGCGAAACGTGATGATTGGATGCACGCAGAGAATGTAACCCAGCATGTTCGCATAGAGAAGGAAAATTAATGTAGCGCCCCACATCATTAGACTTTGCCAGAGGGTTGAGTCGTTGCTTTGATTGACTAACCCGTACGCAGCCTGATACCACATTTCTGCAAGATCCGGATATGATAGGATTGCCAGAGCAGACAGTACAAATATACAACTGACATAGTAGCAAAAATAGTTTACAAGAGATCCGAATGGCAAGGAGTTACCGACAATGATGTAGGTGTACAAGGCAAGTGCTACAGCAAGCGAAATCAGCGAAAGTAGCCAAATATAGTCGTCAAACGGGGTAGAAGATGAATTTCTCTCCTGTAATAGATACAGAATGATACCCATCAATGATGCAGTTGTTGCCGCAAATGCTGGACCGTGAGTGAGGCGTATAGCGCGTTTGGTCTGACAAGGATAGAATATTTCGTTGCCAGCAGATATCGGGTGGCAAAAGAATTGATAGAACGTTAGGAAGTATGTGAAGAAATTTCCTGTGAGTGTGCTGGCGAGCTGATGTGCAATCGGCCTACTTCGAGGCTGTTTTGTGTTATTTGACCTGCTTGGCATCGCTGAATTCATCTGAACACGGATGGTCGGTGCCGCTTCCAGTCGGAGTATGGCGTAAAAGGGAAACATTGAGAAGTGCATGACCGAGACTTCCTCCGTGACGGCGTTCTCGAAATGACAGCGGGTTGGATTTCGGCTCAAACCTTCAGATGTGTAATCAACCTGCTTCGACCTTCTTCCAGGGACGCACCGGCCAGTCGGTTAATGGCGGCGATTGCCTACAACCGAAACGGCGGCTGGGAATCTGGCGGTGCCGAAGGGTGGGGTTGACGATCGACGTGCGTGGTGTCCTGGCTGGAGATCGGGATACAAGCGCCGCGGAACAGCATCGAATCCGGCAATTGGCGGAAGCAATTTGGCTACCAGCGGGCGGCCTCTTGGCTACTCCGCATTCCCGCTGTTGTGCGTCAGGACCTTCAGACCCGCACTCTAGCCCGTTCTGGGAATGCCGGGCGGAGTCCAGATCGGGCGCCTCGCACCGGAATGTTGCCGTTCTCCGGGCTGGTGCCCAAGGCGAAGGTTGGGCTGGTGTGCCCAATCGGGAATCGCATGGGAATCAGCCGAATTCAACCTCCAGATGCCGTAAGGGGGCTCGGCGCCAATCGGCACTGTTGTTAAGCGTCGGCATTTGACCCCCGAGCATGCAAGAGAATCAACACGTTGCCGCGCCGATCGGCGTCCAATCTGGGCGCTGAACAACACCACCGCGCCCCAGGCGTCACCGCCATGCCTGCCCAATAACCCGGCCACAACCGAAAGGCCCTCACTCACACCCCTCCGGACCATCCGAAGAGACAAAAGACTACGCTCGTGAGAAATGCGGGCTAGAGTGCCAAGCTCTCGAAAGGCCCGTAAGGCGAAGTCTTGGTTGCGCTGGCTATGCGGGTAAGGGAGAATGCCCCGCCAACCTTGCTTTAAGGCGAGAGAGGACGGGGGTGCTATTCCCGAATGTGTACGGACTTTGTGCCGGTTCTGACAGCGCTCACAGCGCTGTTTTCTGGGGTGTGCGCAGGCGCCTCGTTTTGGCTTGCTCGGAAAATTTACCGTGAGGCGAAGGAAGACGAGAGGCTCATATTCGGCCCACTGGATTATCCCTACTTGACGGTTCGTGAACCGGATCACCGCAACGCGGTCATAGGATGCGTCGTCTTCAATAGGGCCCGCAGGAAGGCGTTCATCAAGAAAGTGGTAGCGTTTGATCCGATTCAAGGTGAAGTGGAGATTACATGGTCGGATTCTATTGATAACTTAGGCAATCCGGGGGAACCACAAGCGCTAATTGGTATCGTTGACTCCAGCAAGATGTATGTTAGAAGGATTGACGGCGAGTCCATTATTTGTGCTCGACTAGAGGTCACACACTCCTTTTCAGATTCTCCATGCGAACTAATATTCGATCCGGTAGGAGACATGTTCTAGGCGCGTGCCAAAGCGCGAACGAGTACAAGCCTACACCGCCCTCTCCGGCCTCCGCCGGGAGAACGCCAAGCGCGGGTATATGGCGTGAATGGAATCGTGAATAATTTGCCGTCGAAAATGGAGAACTGATGCCCAAGCCACAAAAGCGGAATGACGACAATTACGCCCTGGGAGCACGAGTCTACGCCATCGCCGCCAACATGCTCGACGACGTGGGCCAAGAAGAGTGGGAGGCGCGTGGCCTCGCCGAAGGCGATGTGCACGTGGCGAAGGGCATGGGAAGCATGTTCCTGCGCATCACTAGCATCGAACTCGGTTTGAAGGCGATCATCGACGACAAGATGGGGAAACCGGTCCGCGACGCTCACGACCTCGCCGCCCTGTGGGACCGCTTGACGGATAAGTGGAGGGACCGGGTCGCAGACGACATGGGCTTCCCGAAAGAGGAGATACGGGAGGTCCTTGCGCAGCACAGGTTGGCCTCGAAGGCGCTAAGATACGGAGGCGCCTTCGGCCCAAGAGGCGATCCCCCCGATTTCAATTCGGTGCGCAAGGCGGGGATGGTTCTCCACAAATTGGCCAACGTGCTCGGCTCCATGGCCCGGCCGCCGTTGGAGGCGCTGTAGCCCCCCTCACGCCTTTCCTCCCCAAGGCTCCACCTTGGAGGGGGTGATTACTGCCTCGGCATAGCATCTGCACAATACGCGCGTTCCAGGCTTGGCTCCGTCCTGCGGCGAACCCTCACTCCATCGGTACGTGTTGCCGTCGTCATTGCGGCATTCAGGACGGACGCGCTCGTCATCGCTGTCGCGCCAGATAAATTCCTCGATGCCGAGTTGGGAATGCCGAATCTCGCTCAAACCGGAGACGGTATTTGAGGTCTGATCCCGAAGTATCCGCCGCAGGTTGTAGCCGCTCAACTGGTATTCCTCCCGGAAGAGTTTCGTCAGCCGTTCCTGATCGAACGGGGCCTCCCGCAATTCCTTTTCGAGCTTCGCGTTCAGGCCGTCCCAGAAGCGGCCCGCAATTGTCCGCACGAGGTCAGTATTTTCGCTCACCTTCTGCGCCATGAAGGCGTAGACCGCAGGCGAAGACGGGAACGGCCGCACGTCCACCCCCAGCGCCGCCCGGAAGCTCGCTATCACCCGCGCCCGGTGCCAGCCCTCCATGAGGCGCAATTCGCTCTGGATCAGCTCGACCGGGATTCCTTGTTGGGGCCGCGCCGCCATCTTCTCGACCACCTCGTCCATGGCACGGTAGGCTTGACTCGCGGCGGCCGCCTGCGCCAATTGGCTTTGCATCCGGCGAACGAACGGGAGGTAGCAGGCTTTCCGCAGTGCTGTTGGTGCCGAGCGTAAACCTCCATTTGTGCCGACCAAGAATTTCTCACGTCGGACTTGTCGCTGAAGGTGCGCCGGGCCGCGATGGGGAGGTGAGGTTCTACGGGGAGATCGGCTCCGACGGCGGTTCCGTACGTCGTTTCGTGCGCAAGCTGGAACGGCCAGGCGTAGAACTCCGCTTGTGTTATGAGGCTGGGCCGACGGGCTACGGGCTGCAGCGGTTGATCGAGGGTCTTGGCCACGAATGTGCCGTCATCGCCCCGTCCCTGATTCCACGCCGGGCCGGCGAACGAGTGAAGACGAACCGCCGCGACGCTGCGAAGCTGGCACGGCAATACCGGGCCGGCGAGCTGACCGAGATCTGGACGCCGGACGAAGCCCATGAGGCGATGCGCGACCTGGTTCGTGCCCGGAAGGCGGCGGTGAAGGACCGCAAGCGCCAGGAGATCCGCTCCTTCCTGCTGCGTCACGGCAAGATTTATCCCGGAAAGAAAGCGTGGGGCACGAAGTACTTCAAGTGGCTCCACGAACTGAGCTTCGGCTGGCCAACCCAGAAGATCGTGCTGCACGAGACGGTCGTCGCGGAGAGCCAGTGCCGCGAGCGGGTGGCGCGGCTGGATGAGGCGATCGAGGACGCTCTGCTCGACTGGTCGCTCGCTCCGGTGGTGGAGCGCCTTAAGGCGCTGCGTGGTGTCCGGCTGATCGCTGCGGCGACCTTCATGGTGGAGGTCGGCGACGTCCGCCGATTTGAACATCCACAGCAGCTGATGGCCTAACTCGGCCTGGTGCCCTTCGAGCGGTCCACCGGCGACAGCATCAGGCGCTCTGGCATCACCAAGACCGGCAACGCGCGGGCACGCCGTGTGCTGGCCGAGAGCGCGTGATGCTACCGCTATCCCGCGGGAGTGAGGAGGAAGAAGTACTTCGCGACGCGGCACTTGCCGGAGGCCGTCCGGGACAACGCATGGAAAGAGCAGGCGCGTCTGAGGAAGCGCTATCGCGCGCTGACCGCACGGGGAAAGCGCAGCATGGTCGGGGTCACGGCGGTGGCTCGCGTGCTGGTCGGCTTCATGTGGGCGATCGCCCTCATGGATCCGACGGCGCCGACGGTCAGATGCGCAACGGCCGGGTGGTTTCCCGCAGAATACCCGCGAAGGTCTGGCTTGCCATGGTCAGCTGCACGCCGCGGCGCGCCACCAGCTCGATTTTCGTGTTCAGGCGGTAGGTCTCAGGCATGATGCTGCGCATGTGCCTGCTCTCCACCCACCTTTGGGCGTACGAGACCGGCAGATAGCCGATGTGCCGGCCGGACAGGATCAAGAACGCGACGCCTTCGATCTGGCGCGCAGCCGCGGTCGACGGCAGTTCTCCTGTGAGCGGTACGACCTGCCGCTCGGACAGGTGAGCGCGGAGAGCGAGACCGGCCGTATGAAGGTCGTCGCGGTCGAGGTCGTGCGGAGCCAGGTCGAAAAGGGCGTGCCCCACACCGCTGTAAAGCTCCATCGGATCGTCGTAGAGCGCCTCGTAGACCAAGCCCGGACGGTGCTGGTGGAAGACGCCGCTGTCCGGGTTCACCCTGTTCTCCGGGACGGCGTGCTCGATCTTGTCGGGCGCCAGCGAGCGGAAGTGAATATGGACCTGCTGGGTCCCGCCCCCGAAGGCGCGCAACACGTCGGCCAGCGGATAGAAGCTCTCGGTGGTCCAGTTGTCGATCACGGCGATCGAGAGCTCGCCGACCGGTTCGCCGAGAAGCGCTCCCACGGCGCCTTGTTGCCGATCTCCCAGATGACTCATGCCACCGGCTGGGACGCCATGTGCATTGGCATCGATGCCGTCGGTCTCGTGGCCCTTCCAACTTCGGGCCGTGACCGCTTCACCGGGGGAGAATCGCCGAGGCTGCGACTTGCAAGCCTGAAGCCTACATGCTGAGTCCGCGGCTCCTGCGGAGATGCCTGCTACGCTTCCGGTCCTGCTGCTCCGCCTTCTCGCGCAACTCGCGAAGCTTGTCCGGGTCGTCGAGGATGTGGGCGAAGCCCTGCTGTTCTCCTTCGTTCGTCTGGGCGGACCGTTCTTCAGACTTGCGGCGCTCTTCCAGTATGTGAGCGAAGCCCTGTTCCTGCCTGGGTGTGGGCTCGTGTCGGGGCCTCCGCGCCTCCGGCTTGGCCGCAAGGGAGCGGTTCTCGTCGAGCCGGTTGCGCAGCTGCTCGACTGTAAGTCGCGTGCGCTCCCTGCCGATGGTCATCGCGTCGAGATACGCGCCGTACCTGTCCTCGTCGGCCAGAACGGCCTTGCCGGTGGCCGCCAGCATCTCGGCGGCCTCGCGCCAATGGGGCCAGGCGTCGAGACGGGCGACGGGGAGGCCTTGCTCCCCAGCCTGAGCCTCGAGAACCTTGTACGCCTCGACATGCCGCTCCGCGGCCGCCAGGTAGCCTTCGGCAGTCTCGCGCGCGACTGTCTCGTCGTCATGATACTCGAGGAGCCCGTCGAGCACGCCGCGCGCTCGCTCGGTCAGACTGGGATGATCGGCGAGCGCGCGGACGCGGCGGATCAGCGCGTCGTACCCGTCGATCAGCAGTAGAGGAAGATCGGGTTCCTGGGAGCGGGCGACGAGGTCGTTCCAGTCGCGTTGCAGCTGTCTGTAGAGCGTACCCCAGTCGGGAGGAGTATCGTGGTCCGGGCTGGGCGCAACCTCTTCTGTGGCTCGGTGCAGTGTGTGCTGATCGGGAACGGGCTGGACAGCGGGCGCGGCGGTTTCGGATGCGATGGCCTCGACGATCCCGGCTTCTTCGTGAGGTACGTACTGCCGTGCGGCATGAGCTGTCCTGGCCTTCACAGACCGCAAATACTTGCCGGCCCGCGAGTGCTGTTCGCGGAGTTCCTCGATCTCGCGTTCGCCGATGCCGGCACGCTCAACCAGCAGGCGCTCGAATACCTGCGGCCTGGCACGAAATAGTCTCACCTGCTTAATCAGCGCGCCGTGGCGATCAAGGGCCTCGCGGAAGGCCGGGCTCAGCGCCACCGTGTCGCCTTGATCGCGCGCCCGCTCGCGCAGCTCGTCCCAGGCGGTCAGAACCTCGGTGCGCTCGGCCGCGAACGCGTCGACGGCAGCGCCGTGGCGCCAGCCGTTGACCGCATGGCGGATTTCCAGGGCGATGCGCACGATCGCGTTGTCGTTCGCCGCTGTCAGCGTCTTGGCCGTTTCTTGCCGCTCGTCGCCCGACTCCTGGCCGCGGCGCGGCGCCCCTTCCCGGGCATCACTCCATTCGCCGTCGGTGACGTAGTCGAGAGCCGCCTCCTTGGGCTGCGAGCGCGACCAGCGCTCCGCCAGATAGGCGCGCACGTCCGAGTCCGTCACCGGCATGTCGGCCTGATCCTCGGGCCGGTGTTGGGCGATATCAAAGGCGAGCGGGGAGCGGTTGACATAGATGTCGAGGCCCTCGCGGTGCCGGGTCGCGGCCGGATAGATGGTCTCCCGCGCGGGCCTTTCGTCCACCAGCAGAAACGCCCTGTCCACGGTGAGTCCCTGGGCCGAGGCGATAGTCATGGCGTAGCCGTAGTCGAGGCGGATGTTGTCGTGCCAGTCGCGGATCTCGTCATGGCGGAACGTCACCCGCCGCCCGTCGTCGGTGCGCGCGGTGATGTGCACAGAGATCTCGTCCCTCAACAGCTCGGGGACGCCCGTATCCCTCTTCGGTTCCCGCCCAGCGGCCTCGCGGGCCTGCCGGTTCCGGGCCTTGCGTGACACCGCCGTGTCCGACACCGCCTCGGCTTCCGCGCGCCGTACCTCAAGGTCTTCCACCGTTACCACAGTGCCGTTGAAGAGCTGCTTCTCCCACTGCGTCGCCCCGATGCGGATGCGGTCGCCGGTCGCGATCTCCAGCGGCTCCGTCAGGCGCCCGTCCAGGTCCCGGCTCACCTCGATGACGGCGCGCTTCGCGTCGGGAGTCCGCGCAAGCACGCGCTGCCGCATCAGCCACGACAGCGCCCGTCCTTCGGCCTTCGTGCGCGCGAGCACGACGGTGGATGTGCCGGGCTGTGTGCGCACGTGCCGCTCCCAGTCGTCCACCAGACGGGTGAGGGTCTTCTCCTCGTCGTGGCAAAGATGAAGCCGGTTGCGCAGGTGCCATGCCTCGATGGCCTTCTCGGCTTCGCCGTCCCTGAGCGCCTCAGACACCGCGACCTGCCAGGGCGTGAACACCGGCTTTCTCTCCATCGCCTCATAGTCCGCGAGGATGGCGTCGCGCTCCTGCGGGTTCGTGAGACCGGCCCTGAAGCGTGCCTGCTCCGGTGTCTCGCCATGAACATGTGTAAGCACATCCTCCAGGTCGGGCTTCTGGCGCCGGATGCGGTCGACGCGGACGCTGCGGGCGACGTCCCGGATCAGCCGCAAACCGGGTCCTGCCTCCACCGGCTGCTGCTGGCGCGTGTCGCCGGCGAAGACCACCTTCGCCCCGTGGCGCTCGGAGAGCTGGAGGATGTGATGGGCCTGGCGGGTGGACAGCATCCCCGCCTCGTCCACCACGATCAGGGTCTTGGCGCCAATCTCGACCTGCTCCTTGGCGGCCAGCTTGAGAAGTTTGTCGACGCAGTAGGCGCGTGCGTCGCAGTCGTCGCCGAGCGCGACCGCCGTCCGCCATGCCACCGCGGTCGGCATGATCTCGTAGCCGTGCTCCTTGTGCAGGTCGGTGATGGGCCGGAGCGTGGTGGTCTTGCCCGAGCCCGCCGCGCCCTCGATCACCGCGACGCGGCCCGCATTGGTGGTGGCATGACGGATGGCGAGCGACTGCTCCTGGCTCAGCGGATAACCCTGCTCCAACAGGGCCTTCACCTTCTCCTTCACCGCCTCCTCCGGCAGGTCGTGGCCGGTGTCGGCAGCCATGGCTGCCGTCATGTCCTTGACCGCCTGTTCCAGCTCCAGGTTGTGGCGGGTGGAGTAGATCTCGGTGTGGGCCATGCCGGCGAGCGACTCGGCCGTCGGCTTCTTCGGCGCAAGCCGCTCGATCTCGGGATTGCGGCGCAGCCGCTCGATGGCGGTCTTCAACGCTTCCGGGCCGATCAGGCCTGCCGACGCATTCGCCGCCGCCTCCACCATGTCCGGGCGCCGGAACACGGCTTCCTGCCGGGCCAGGTGGGCGGGAAGATCGTCGAGGCGGGCGGTCAGCTCCCGGATCGCTTCACGCGTGATCTTCACGTCATGGCCGGTCACCGAGGCGATCAGCTCCTCGCGCTCGGCAAAGCCCGCGGCCTCGTTCTTCCAGCGCCGATGCCTGACGTCCGGGTCGTTGTCATGCGACTTGCCGGCCCTGGTGAGCTTGTTGACGCCCGCCATACGCGAGGCGTTGCCGAGCGCCGGAATGCCCAGCTCTCCGGCCTTGGCCACGATCGCCTTCCGCCGCTTCGACCAGAAGGCCTGCAAGTCCTCCGGCATGCCCTCGATACGGGTGAGCCCGCCATCGGGGCCGTACTGCTCCATCGGCACACCGAGGCGCTCGCGGAGGTTCCAGGTCAGGGCATTGCGGTAGACCGCGCCCGCGGCCTTGGCCCAGCTGTAAACGGGGTACTGGTGCATGGCCCGCCACTTGCCGTCCTCGCGGGTCCTCGCGGCATTGAAGATCACGCAGTGGGTATGAAGCTGCGGGTCGTTCTCCCGGCTGGTGCCGTGCTGGAACATCGCCACCGAGATATCGGCAGGAAGGACCCGGATCTGCCCCTCCTCGTCCCGGATACGCGTATAGGCGCAGTAGCGGAACACGGTCTCTTCCAGCGCCACCCGGGCAGCGTCGTTGTGGGCCTGCTCGATCTTACCGCGCAGCGCCGGATCGGCGATGGCCCAGAGCGCGGACACGCTCTTGTCGGCCGAGAAGGTCATGTCCAGGCCCGGCGAGCGCTGGTCGCTGCCCGCGTTCCTAGTGAGTTTTTGCGAGCCGTCCGGCGCGAAGCCGTTGTAGAGCCGGTGGAAGTCGCCGCTGTCGACCCTGCCGCCGTTCTCGAGGCCGAGCAGGCCCTTGGGGTTGAACCACACCCCGTCCGGCTCCTCGCCTGCCGTGTAGTACTCGTTGGGATGACGGAACGAGCGCTGGCTCTCCAGATAGTACGCGGCCGACGCCGCCTGGGCGAGCGTGGCTACCATCGTGCGGGACCCACGCTCAGCGGATACGTGGCAATCATACTTGCACACCCAGGTGCGATCGTAAGTGCGAACGGAAGCTTCCTCATGGTTTCGCGTTCGTCACTTAATGTCTCGTGTCGTCCTGCATCTGTCGACCCTAGCACCTGCCATTTCTCTCGGCAATCCGCACTTTAGTGCATAGGTGTGAAGGAGTGGCTTCTTCAGTTTCTTCCATTGTGCGCGAGGATACCATGCCTGACGGGGATTCCAAGGCGGGATCGTGGAGAGCGATCAATGGGTCGGACGCCAGACGAGACCGGACCGGTCTCGTCGTTGACACTGTCGGGCCGGCGGGCAATCATGGGACCTACCAGATATAGCGGTCGACAGGGGAGGGAGACACTATGGTGGCGAGACGCTTCAACGAAGCCGACGTGGACTTCGAGGCGATAGACGGGGACCTGGCGAAGCTTGCGCCTCCGAAGCTGAGCCTGAAAGACGTCCTGGACCGTCTGCGAGACCGCATGGTCGAGCAACGGGCCAAGGGCGTCACGGTGGCGCAGATGCACGAAGTGCTGAAGGCACGAGGCATCGAGATCGGGGAGAGAAGCCTGAAGGCATTCCTCGACAAGGGGGAGCTGCCGGGACGGAGGACCGCGAAGTCGTTGGCGAATGCCACGGCTTCGGAGGAAGGCGGCGATCCGTTCTGAGCGCCATGACGCGAAGCGCCGGGCGCGAGAGGGCGATATCGCTCGGGGAGCGGTAGCGGAGCGAAGCGACGCTTCGCGAAGCGGGTCTCGACAGAGCGTGGGAGCCGCGGGCGATGGGAGCGGAGCGACCGAGCAACGGCGGCGGAAAGACGGGGTCTTAGCTTCTGCACCTGCAAGCGAAGCGCGCAGCGAGCGTCAGCGAGCGAAGGCGCCAGGGATCGTGACCGGAACGGCGAAGACCGCGAAGCGGGCTTCGTGGAGCCGGGCGGGGCGAAGCCGCGCCCGGCGGAATAGAGCCCGGCGACCGGTCCGAAGGACCGGGCAGGCGCCCAAACCCTCCGTCGAGAGAAGCGGACGATTACGGACCACTGCCTGGTACAGATGGGGATGATGGACGCGCCAGAGGGATGGAGGACTCGCCGAGCACGGAGCCAAGCGACCGCTTTTTGGCGACGTTGCGAGCGATGACGAGACGAGTGAGAGCCGGGAGGTTCTGGTGGCGGCGTGCGAAGCGCGGCGGCGACAGGCCGTCCGCAGGGCGGCGAGCCGCCGCGCTGAGGACCAGAGGCTGAGGCCGCAATGGAAGGATTGGCGAGCGTCCGGCGACGGGAGCGCGAGCGGCGCAGGCGCGAAGCGTCGCGCCGCAATGCGTGTCTCGGGACACGGAGCAAAAGGGGGGCCGGTCCCTCGCCGAAGCGACGGACCGGCCCTGGCGGACGGGGCAGCGCCGCCTCATGCGGCGATCTGCATGACCGGGATGCCGAGCTGCCGGGCCTTGTCTACCAGGTTCCCGGTGATGCCCGAGCCGGGAAAGGCGATGACGCCGACCGGCAGCAGGTTCAGCAGCTGCTCGTTGCGGCGGAAGGGCGCGGCGTTCCCGTGCGCGTTCCAGTCCGGGCGGCACACCACCTGATCGACGCCCCGCGCCTCCGCCCAGCCCAGCTCGCCGCGATCTTCTCGTAGCCCGGGCCGCCGCCGTGCAGCAGCACCATGTCGCCGTACTTCGCGCGCGCCCGGTCCAGCGTGGTCCAGACCGCGTCCGCGTCGGCGACGCTCTTGCCGCCGGTGATCGCGACCAGGGTCCCATCCGGCAGGTGCGCGCGTGTCTCGCGGTCCTGCCGTGCGCGGCGGAAGTCGCGGGCGTCGATCGCGGCCGAGGTGAGCTGGCCGGTCTGGCTGGCGTGGGAGCCGTGGCGCGGGCGCCAGACGTCGCCGGTCTCGACGCGGTAGGCGTCTGCGGCGACGTCCCGCAGCTTCTCGAACGCGTCCCTGCGGTCGCCGAGGTTCGCGCGATGCGAGCGGCGAGGCTCGAAGCGATGCCGGGCATGCCGAAATGCACCGGCGCGCGCTCTGACGCCAGCTCCCTTCGAGCGAGGAAGTCGTCGACGTCGTCGAGCTCGTGGATGCAGGCTTGCAGAAGTTCGGCTTCGGACATGGTCGTGGTCGGGATAGCGGGCTGCTGCCGGGGAACGAGGCGCGCATCGTGGCATGGCGGGTCCAATCGTTGATGATGGCATGCCCGAGTTGCGCAGCGTGGCGGATGCTGTCAGGCGCGCCTTGTTGACCTCTCGCAATCCAGCAAGATCAATGGACTGCCGTGCCGATCGGAACAGAACCCGTGTGCCGATAAACAATTGTCGGCATGCGGGACTCACTGCTCCTCACATTCACCGTGGTGACACTCGAAATATAAAGTGTCCTCATCTCCGTCGGGATAGCGAAACCGTGCGACCCTACGGCCGTGCTCCACGCCGTCCACATAGGGGGATTCAGTAGTAACCTCAGTTCCGTCAAGATGTTGAGTCCGCTGAACCCAACGGCCGTGCCACACGCCGTCTACAATAGGGCCTTCACTAGTGAACTCAATTCCGTCAGGAAGACGACCCCGATAGACCCAAAGGCCGTTCGCTTCGCCGTCTACATAAGGGCCTTCAATAGTGCCTTCAGCTCCGTCGGACCCGCGATAATGCCCAACCCAATCGCCCTGCATTTTTCCTTTGACAAATGTCCCGGACAGGCTGACGGTCTCACCCCCTCCGTTATCTACCTCAGAGTTAAATTTCAGCGTGCCCCTTCCATGGGCCGCATTGTGCTGGCAGACACCAGACCACGTGACTTGGTCCTTGCGGAGTCCAAAACTCGATCGCGGCAGAAACAAATCGCATTCTTGGTGGTTGGAAATCGCTTGCCAGCATCCTGACTCGTCGGGTGGGAGTTCGTGCAGGCCGCTACATTGCGGGAAGTAAAGTACCCGGTTTCGAGAGCCGGACGGTTCCGGGGCGCTCTCCTCAAACGCCGGTTCGTCCGGCTCCGCAACGTCAGGATCGGAATCTTCGTCGTACGCCCCGGCTGCCTGACCCATCGCGCCGAGCGCCTCCGCCTCCTCCCGCGTGAGAAAGCCTGTCGCCTCCAGTCCCTTCGCGTTCTGCCAGTCCCAGATTGCCGCCCTGGTCTTGGGGCCGAACAAACCGTCGGCGGGGCCGGGATCGAACCCAAGCGCGGAGAGGCCTTGTTGCACCTGGATGCGTTGCTCGCGCGACATGGGCGCGTCCTGCGGCACGGCTTCCTCGGCTGCAGCATTGGCGGCGTCCATGGCCACATCCGGGACCGCGGTCAGCACAAGCCCACACACTGCAATCGCTGCGACTACAGGCTTCATGGTCACCCCCCTGCTTGATGGTGAAGTATGTGGTGTTTCGCCGTCCGGGGCGTCAGTCGAGCTTTGGCGCCAGTTCTCTCGACGGGTTCATCGTGACATAGGGGCCAACGCCCGCAAAATCGACACACTCCGCCGCCTCGTCGCGCCTCTGCGACCGGCTGAGGCCCGTGAGAAGCGTTCCACCGTCGCCGCGCTGTCAGGTGGGTGAGCACCAAGTGCTAGCGACCTTCGTTTGCGGGATCGCGCGGAATTCGAGGGTCAACTGCGTAACGGCCGGGTGGCCTCCTGCAGGATATCCGCGAAGGTCTGGCTTACCAGTGTCGGAGTCACGCCGCGGCGAGTTACCAACTCGATCTTCGTGTTGAGGCGGTAGGTCTCGGGCAGGATGCTGCGCATGCGCCCGTTCTCCACCCACCTTTCGGCGTAGGAAACGGGCAGATAACCGATATGCCAGCCCGACAGGATGAGAAACGCCACGCCCTCGATCTGGCGTGCCGCTGCGGTTGACGGCAAGCTCCCCGTGAGTGGTGCGACCTGACGCTCAGACAGATAGGCGCGGTGAGCAAGATCGGCCGAGTGCAAATCGTTGCGGTGGAGGTTGTGCGGAGCCCGGTCGAAGAGCGTATGACCCCGACCGCAATAGAGTTCCACCGGGTCATCGTAGAGCGCCTCGTAGACCAGGCCCGGTCGGTGCTGGTGGAAGACGCCGATCCCCAGGTTGACCCTGTTTTCCAGAACGGCGCGCTCGATCTCGTCGGGCGCCAGCGTGTGGAAGTGAATGTGGACCTGACGGGCCCTTCCCCTAAACTCCCGGAGCACGTCGGCCAGCGGATAGCAGCGCTCGGTGGCCCAGTTGTCGATCGCGGCAATCGAGAGGTCGCCGACCAGTTCGCCGCGTAGCGCGCCCACCGTGGCGCGGAAGCTCTCCAGCGCGGTCGCGAGGTGCTGACATGCCTCGTAGACGGTCCGTCCCTTGTCCGTCAGGCGGAACCCGGCCCGCCCTCGTTGGCAAAGGCGCATGCCGAGGCGCTTCTCCAGATCGCTGATCTGGCGGCTGATCGTCGACTGGCCGACATTCAGGGCAACCTGCGCCGCGGCGAACCCGCCGCATTCCGTCACCGTCATGAAGACGGCGAGCATGTGCAGGTCGGCCTTGTGAAGACGCGGAGTGGTAACCGCGCTTGGCGTCTTACTTGAGCGCTCATTCATACTAGCATTCTATATTTGATATTTGTTCGAAGTAAGACCAGCCCTACCATTGAAAGCCTGAGATGGGAATTGCGGCGATGATGGACGACGGTGAGGGTGTCGAGACGGTCAGCAACGGCCAACGCGCCACGGGGGCGCCCGTGCGCCGGCAGAGCGCCAGGCCGCGCATCGCGGTGGCGTTCTATGGCGTGCCGGCTTGGGCGTATCGGTACAGATGGGACCAGGCGCTCCAGTCGAACATGCTGTCGTCGTTCCGGTCCATCCCATGTGCGGTCGACACGCACGGCTCTAACCCGATGAATTCAAGGAGAGGACCATGAAGATAATCAATCGGTGTCGCAGCCTGTGCGCAGCCCTGCTCTTCATCGGCGTATCGCCTGTCGTCGGCACTTCGTCCGCTCAGGCAGCCGATGTCGTCATCGGCGTACCCAACTGGCCTTCTGCGGCGGCGACAGCCAGCATTCTCAAGGTCGTGCTGGAGGACAACCTCGGCTTGGAGGTGGAGCTTCAAAACGGTACCAACCCTGTCATCTTCGAGGCGATGGACACAGGCAGCATGCACGTGCATCCGGAGGTCTGGCTGCCCAATCAGGCAAATCTTCACGCGAAATACGTCGAGACCAAGGGCAGCGTCAGGATGAGCCCCAACGGCGTGCCCTCGTTTCAGGGCATGTGCGTAACGAAAGCGACCGCCGAGAGGACCGGCATCACCGACATTTCCGATCTGGGCGATCCCGACATGGCGAAGAACTTCGACACGAACGGCGACGGCCTGGGCGAAGTGTGGGTCGGGGCGTCGGGCTGGGCTTCGACGAATATCGAGAAGATTCGCGCCAAGAGCTACGGGTACGACGAGACCATGGAGCTGTTGGAGATGGACGAGGCGCTGGCGATGGCCGATCTGGATGCAGCGGTCGCGAAGGATGCCGACTACGTATTCTACTGCTATACGCCCAATCACATGTTCGCGCTTTACGATCTGGTCATCCTGGAAGAACCCGCGTACGACGCGTCAAAGTGGGTGATTATTCAGCCGACCGACGACCCCGAGTGGTTGGAGAAATCGAGTGCTCCGGTCGCCTGGGACCTGGCCTATCTGCACGTTCACTACGCGGCATCCCTGGAGGACTCGCATCCGGAAGCCGCGGCCCTGCTGAGCAAGGTCAAACTGACCACCGACCAGGTGTCTCACATGACGTTCGGCCTCGTGGTCGAGAAGATGAGTGCGGATGACTACGCCATGCAGTGGGCTGGAGACAACGCCGAGCTGGTCGATTCCTGGATGAAGTAAGGCACAGACGGTCGCAGCGGCGCCAGTGCTCAGAATACCCGAATCGTTGCGGACGGTTCGTAGGAGAGGAGACCTTCCCGACAATGAATTAAGTCGCTGCTTTCGATGCGCGGTAGTGTGAGATGGGCGATGCTCCGGCATCGCCCCCTTTTTTTCGCCGAACGAGCACGCGGTCGGCATTGCAATGCTGGCCAGCCACGGCGGCAGACTGCCTGATATTCGCAATCTCGGACTACAGGCTGTACCGGCACCCGATGCTTACGATCCGGTCCTGCGCCTGCCCAACGGTTCATCTACGCATCTTCGCGGTAGAGCGCCTGACACAGGCAATGGACGCCGCCGCCGCCGAGCGTGAACATCGACATGTCGGGATCGAAGACTTCGAACCCCAAGGCGCGCATGCGCGCGTTCAAGTCCGTCGCCCCACGCATGGAAAGCACGCGGTCGTTGCCGAGCGCAACGAGGTTGACACCGAGGTTCCTGGCTTCCGCATAGCCGACCTCCACGAAGTCGAAGCCACGACCGCGCAGCAACGCCACCAGCCAGTCCTCCATGGCGTCGACGCAGGCCACGAGCAGCTTCGGCGCAAGCGGCACCACCAGGCCGTCCATGTGCACGAACTCCCGCGAGATGGGTGCCACCACTGCCTCCCATCCCTGTTCCCGCACCCACGCCGCGACCTGCTCCGAGCCTTCGCGTTCGGACCGTTCGCCGCTGAAACCGATCAGCACGAACCCCGGCTCGAGGATGTTGAAATCGCCGCCCTCGAAGTGACCGGCGGTGGCGTAGCGCCAGATCGGGATGTCGTTGTTCTGATAGAAGCGAATGGCGGTCACGTAGTCGGCTCGCCGGCACTTGAGTTGCATATGGCAGACAAGCGCGCCCCAAGGAGTCATCGCGCTCGAATCGCGGGCGAAGAAGTTTCGATGCAGGGCCTCGTCGGCGTCCAGATAATGGCAGGTGACACCGTTGGACTCGTAGATCGAGACCATCTCGGCGTGCTGCGACATGGCCGTCTGGAGATCGAATTCGACGCCCGTCCGCTCCTGATTGTTCAGCGTCCGCATGATGATTGGCCCGGCGTCTATCCAACGGTAAAATTCTGGCGTTCCCAAGAGAACATCCTTGAGGGGGCCGTAGTCGTTATGAATGCCCCATCGGCGCAATCTGGCAGTCATGAGTTCTTCATTCCGATTCCCAAATGTATCCCTAATATGCCACACATCGGATGACATAAGCAAGAGACAAAGGTTGAACTTGGCCGGTAATAAACGCAACATTGCGATTCTCGATAACTCTGCGACGCGGCGTCGTATAGTCCGGTTGTCCAATTGCTCTATTCCAGGTCTTATGGACTCGATAAGAGAGTTGACGGATGACCGATCGACGGGACGTGCGGCATACATTGAAGCGCGTACTGGCCTCACCGGAGTGTGAAAGTTGAGTGAGCCGGTCATCAAACTGCAAGACGTCTGGAAAATCTTCGGCGCCCGCGTCGAGGAAGCGATGCAGGCCATCACGCAGGAGGGTCTCACCAAAGCGCAGGCGCTCGAGCGGTTCGGATGCGTGGTCGGACTAGCGGATTGCTCTCTCGAGGTCCCGCGCGGGGAGATTTTCTGCGTCATGGGACTGTCCGGTTCGGGCAAGTCGACCATGGTGCGCCATATCAATCGGCTGATCGAGCCGACTTCCGGCCGCATCGAAGTGCTGGGGCAGGACGTGCTGGCACTCGGCGAGGGCGAGTTGAGGAAGCTGCGCGCCGCCCAGATCGGCATGGTGTTCCAGCACATGGCGCTGTTTCCGCACCGTACGGTCCGGGACAACGTCGCGTTCCCGCTGCAGGTGCAGGGCCAGCCGAAATCGACGCGTTGGGAGGTCTCCCAGCGCTGCCTCAACCTCGTCAATCTCGACGGCTACGAGGACCGCTTCCCCAGCGAGCTGTCGGGCGGCATGCAGCAACGGGTCGGGCTCGCGCGGGCGCTCGCGTCGGACCCCGAGATCCTGTTGATGGATGAGCCGTTTTCCGCACTGGATCCTCTGATTCGCCGCCGGCTTCAGGAACAGTTCCTGTCGCTCTCGGCCGAATTGAACAAGACCACGGTCTTTATCACGCACGATCTGGACGAGGCGATCCGTATCGGCAGCCGTATCGCGATCATGAATGACGGTCGGATCGTGCAGGTCGGCACGCCCGAAGAGATCGTCACCAACCCGATCGACGACTACGTGCGGGACTTCGTCGAAGGCATCTCCACGCTGAAGCTTGTGTTCGCCCACACCATCATGGATCGGATCGGGGAGTACCGGCCGCGCCCGGGCGAAGACCTGAGCCGGGCACCGAGGGCTGCGCACGATGCCGACTTGAGTGAACTCATCGACATATCCACCACAACCGATCAGCCCATCGTGATCACGGATGGCGGCACGGACGTCGGCGTCGTCGACAAGTCCACGCTCCTCAAGGGAATCAAGGGCGGTAACGACTGATGCACGAAATGGGGCACTCCGAGGAGTCGGTCGAGCTTGCCAGCTCGATAGGCAATTTCGTTCGTAGACGTCAAGCGTACTATGGCCGGGAATTCGAGAAGATCCAGGCGGCCACCCGCTTCCCCTGGTCATGGAATTGGGTGGCCGCTATCGCCGGGCCATTCTGGGGCGCTTCCCGCGGTCTGTGGGGATACTTCTGGACGTTTCTTATTCTTGAAGTGCTCGCTCTCGTTCAGATCGGCAGGGGTTGGTGGGGCGATCTGGGGGCGGACCAGCTGGCCCGTCTGGAGAGAATTAACATCAAGTTCTACGAATTCATGGCCAAGTACGAGGCGGCGATACTCGCCGGTGATCCGGATGCCGTTTCGTACCTAAATCGCGCGGAAAACCTGGAGAAAATCGCCGGTCGTGTCGCCGAAGAAGCCGCGATCGCGGCCGAAGGAGCTACCACAATTCTTTTGACCGGTCTCGCGTTGTTGATCGGATTGCGCCTGATCCAGGGCTTCTACGCCAATATGCGCTATGAGAAGCAGTATCTGCGCTGGAGGGCGAATCCATCCAGAACGGCCGCAGGCGTGAGTTGGATGCGGGCGGGCATCGGTGGCCTGCTGTGGCTGGCGATCGTGCCGCTCACGCTTTACCGCTTCACCGTCGGCACCATCGGTCCCGAACTTGAACCCTACGTCGCCGGCGTTCCCATCGAAAAAGGGTCTTACTACGCGCCCGTGTCCGACTGGCTGGATTCGGGCTTCGACTGGCTGTCGATCGAGGGCGCCGGTGTCTTCGACGGAGTCGTCGCCGCGATCAGCGCGGTCGTGGGCGCGTTGGAGACGGTGCTGGTGGACGCGCCGTGGCCGGTGGTGATGACGGTCATCGTCGTTCTCGCATGGCGGCTGGCCGGCCCCCGGGTCGCGGTTTTCACCGGCGCCGCGCTCGCCTATCTGGCCCTCTTCGGCCTTTGGGAAACGAGCATGGTGACGGTGGCCCTGCTCGGCGCCGCCGCCTTTCTCTGCGTGCTATTCGGGATCCCGCTCGGAATCTGGTTCGGCAAGAATCAGAGGGCCTACAATGCAGCACAGCCGGTGCTTGATTTCATGCAGACGATGCCGGCGTTCGTCTACCTGATCCCGATCATCGCCTTCTTCGGCACGGGCAAGCCGCCAGGAGTGCTGGCGACGCTCGTATTTGGCATGCCCCCCGTCATACGGCTGACCGCGCTCGGCATCCGCGGCGTGCCGGAAAGCACCAAAGAGGCTGCCATCGCGTTCGGCTGCACCAGGTGGACGCTGCTCAAGGACGTCGAGATACCGCTTGCGCTGCCGTCAATCATGACCGGGGTCAATCAGACAATCCTGATGTGTCTGTCGATGGTCGTGATCGCGTCGCTCATCGGCGCGAAGGGCCTGGGACAGGACGTACTCATCGCGCTCCAGTACGCGGCGAAGGGGCAGGGAATGCTGGCCGGCCTCGCGATCCTGTTCTGCGCGATGGTCATCGATCGGATCATTCAAGGGCACTACAAGCGCTCGACTTCGCGGGATGGGCCCGGGCACTAGGGCCCTCGGCCAAAATCCGTGAAAGCCAGACGCCATGACGCTGAGGATCAGAACATGAATACGGAAACGATGTGTGGGGTGAATCGATACCGGTTGATCTTCGATCGGCTGGAGGCGGGAGGCGTCGCCGACGATCGCATCCTTGCCGCGGCGCGGGAATGAACGAAGAGAAAGGCAGACCATGAGAATGACGACTGAAGAGGCCTTCGTGAAGGTGCTGCAGCGGCACGGGATCGAGCACGTGTTCGGCATCATCGGCTCCGCCTTCATGCCGATATCGGACCTCTTTCCGAAGGCCGGGATCACCTTCTGGGACGTGGCCCACGAGAGCAATGCCGGCTTCTTGTGCGACGGCTACACCCGCGCCACCGGCAAGATCGCCATGTGCATCGGCCAGAACGGCCCCGGCATCACCAATCTCGTGACCCCGGTGAAGACCGCGTACTGGAACCATACCCCGCTGCTGCTGGTGACTCCTCAGGCGGCCAACAAGACCATCGGCCAGGGCGGCTTCCAGGAAGTGCCGCAGATGGCGCTGTTCGAGGAGATGGTCTGCTACCAGGAGGAGGTGCGCGATGCCTCCCGCATGGCGGAGGTCCTCAACCGGGTGGTCGAGAACGCGATCCGCCAGTCGGCACCGGCACAGATCAACGTGCCGCGCGATCTCTGGACCCAGGAGATCGATATCGAGCTGCCGCCGGTCGTGCACCTGGAGCGCGCCGCGGGCGGTGAAGAGTCGGTCTCCGAGGCGGCCCGGCTCCTCTCAGACGCCAGATTCCCGGTGATTCTTGCCGGCGGCGGCGTGGTGATCGGGGACGCGATTGACGAGTGCCGGGCGCTCGCCGAGCGCCTCGATGCGCCAGTCTGCTCGGGCTACCAGCACAACGACAGCTTCCCCGGCTCGCACCCCCTTGCCGTCGGCCCCCTCGGGTACAACGGCTCCAAGGCCGCGATGGAGCTGATCGCGCAGGCTGACGTCGTGCTGGCTCTCGGCACCCGTCTCAACCCATTTTCGACGCTGCCGGGCTACGGCATCGACTACTGGCCCAAGGACGCGGCGATCATTCAGGTGGAGCTGAACCCGGACCGCATCGGTCTTACCAAGAAGGTCACGGTCGGGATCTGCGGCGATGCCAAGAAGGTGGCGCGGCAGCTCTGCGACCGGCTCTCGAGTACCGCTGGCGATGCCGGCCGCGAGCAGCGCCGGGCGGCAATCCACCAGACCCGCTCCGCGTGGCTGCAGACGCTCGCCAGCATGGACCACGAGGACGACGATCCAGGCACCACCTGGAACGTGGACGCACGGACGCGCGAACCGGACCGGATGTCGGCGCGGATGGCGTGGCGCGCTATTCAGGACGGCTTGCCGAAGGACGCCATCATCTCGTCGGACATCGGTAACAACTGCGCCATCGGTAACGCCTATCCGACCTTCGAGGAGGGTCGAAAGTACCTTGCGCCCGGCCTCTTCGGCCCCTGTGGCTACGGCTTCCCCGCCATCCTCGGCGCCAAGATCGGCTGCCCGGACGTGCCTGTCGTGGGCTTCGCCGGCGACGGCGCTTTCGGCATCTCCATGAACGAGATGACGTCGATGGGGCGCGAGGGTTGGCCGTCGATCACCATGGTGGTCTTCCGCAACTACCAGTGGGGCGCGGAGAAGCGCAACTCGATCCTCTGGTACGACAACAACTTCGTCGGCACTGAGCTCAATCCCGACCTGAGCTACGCCAAAGTCGCGGACGCCTGCGGGCTCAAGGGCGTCGCGGTGAGCACCATGGAGGAGCTGACGGCCGCGCTCCGGGAGTCGTGTGATGCGCAGGCGGACGGCGTCACCACCTTCATCGAGGTGATGCTCAATCAGGAGCTGGGCGAGCCTTTCCGCCGCGATGCGATGAAGAAGCCGAATGTCGTGGCCGGTATCGAGGGCAACGACATGCACCCCCAATAGTGGACATCGTCGAGAGCCTGATCGCGCAAGCGAAACAACGTCGGCGCACCGTCGTCCTGCCCGAGGGCGATAAGCCGAGAAGCCAATCGTCTTGGGCAGAAGAGCGGCATCCGAGCCCAATTCCAAAAGCGTCCGCAAGGTCGTCGTGTCGTCGGTCAGGGTATTCTGCCGATCGACCCTCAGAATGCGAGTTCAAGCGTCGACTCGGTTACAGTGCACGCTAAAGCGTCTTGAGCTTGCGATTTGACGATTGCGCCGGGTTCCTCAATCCGCGCGCGCGGCGACCCGGCTTCTGGGACACCCTCCAGTTAGATGCGGGAAAAGTTCGGAATGCATTCCGAAGCCATGCCCGGGCTGACAAGGCGCGGCAAATTCGTGCTCATCTCTTGACTCGATTCGAGTTCGATGGGAACCAGAGGATCATTTAGCCCATCGCCAATTGCACTCATCCATTTGTCAAATTTGATCCGGCTCTAAGAAGAGACGACCCAGATAGTGGAATTTCCTTACAGAGTCGGGAGTATCTCCTCGAGGCCCTCCGGCTGACCGAGATCGTCTACGCTCACGATGTCAGCTTTGTGAGGAGAAATAGAATGTCAGAGGCGCAGGTCGCGGGACTTGCCTCTCGGCGGGTCGGAGAGTCCTGGGGACTCCGCGGGTTTGCCATACCGCTGTTTGCGGCCCCGACCGAGCGACAGCAAGCCGGGAATCACATGGGAATCTCAAGACGTTAGCGCGCCTCTTTCCATAACCTAAGGGTGGACCATTTCGATGGGGGCAGGTCACTCAAGTAGCACGCCGATGGATTTGCTGGCGGCAGCAGTATTCGTCGGCGCCGTGGCGTTGTTCGCCAACTCTTGGGGTTGACGCCGGTTGGCGAACGGAGGTTGCTGGGAGCTCCCTGAACGTGTCGGAGGCACCGTCGTAGGGTATTCCGTTCGGCCGACTGAGCATATGCGGGCAAGCAAGCATGTGACCGAGGCATCCACGGGAGCTGTGTCGAATCGGCCACGGGTGATCGATAGCGACACGATCAATGTGGGCGGAACCCGGGCGCCACTGCACGACCAGCCAAGACACCGGCGATGAAGAAAGGGATCGCAAGCTGTCGATGAGCGTGCTCCTCGCGCCGGCCGAAGAAGGCGGGGAATTCACGTTCCGCGATGTGGAGCTTCCCTAGGAGCATCAGAAAATCCTGCGAACCCCGGGCAGAGCAATTGCATTCCCGTCGTCGGCCTACCACGGCGTAACACCCGTGATAGTGGGGGAGCGCCTGTCTCTTGTTCTATGGATGAACAGTGCCGCGACACAGATGCGTTGATCCTTATCGGCTTGCTCCGAACGCGGCGGTGAGGTCTTGGCGCTCAAGCGTGCCAGTTGCGCCCTCGTGCGCCGCCCCGGTGAAGATCCCGGTGATCCGGCCGCCGTCGCCGCCGGTCTCTCGGAAGGTGTTGCCCCGGACGGCGATGGTGTAGCTGAGGTCGCCGTCGCCCCATGTGGTGCCGGTGCCAGCCGCGCCTGGCGCTACGTTGGTACCCCAGGTTTCGAGTTCGGTGAAGTCGGCGTGCCCCGTGAGCGTGTCGAGAATGACGCTGATCTCGGCATCGCCGGCGACCGCAGCGGCGGCCGGGGTGAGACCTAGCAGCGTGCCCGTCCAAGTCGCAGAGCCGTCGAGTGCCGCGTTGTCGACGAGCGAGCTGGTCGGCCTCACGCCGTGAGCCCAAGGCTCTGCGTAGCCGTTCCTTAACGCGACGCCGAAGGTGTTGTGTGGTCCCTCGCCGGCAACGTTCCACGACGTGCTCATCCACGGGCCGAAGTCGTCCGGGCTGTCGCCGGGCTCGAGGCGCTCATAGAGCGCGCGCAGGGCTTCGCGGTCGACAGGATAGAGCAGGGTGCGCGGCTGCGGGATGCCCTGTCTGGTGGCGTAGATGCGGGCTGTGGTTCCGAGGATCGTGTCGAATGATGTCGAGGCGTGCTGATAGAGCCCGAGCGCGTGCATGAGCTCGTGAGCCAGGAGAATTATCGACGTGCGATAGCCACGGGAGTACCGATTCTCGGTGAGGATCTGAATGTAGGAGTGACCGCCAGGGTTGCTGATATTGTAGCTTGATGTAGACCCAGCAAACCGACCACAGCCCCAGAAGGCCGAGCAGGGCAAGAACTCGATTTGAATGGTGTTGGCGAGCTCCTCGCCTGTGAAGTAGCGGGTGCCGTCCCTGTCAATCAGGTGTCTCAGGCTGAACCCTGGAAGCGGCTCACTGACCGTCATCTTGGCGTAATCCGGCAGTGCTGCGTTGACGAGCCGGACGGCCGCGTGAACCCGGTCGATACTGCGCCTGTCAGCCCCGCCAATCACCCGGACCTCGGGAGCGGTGGGCCAGCGGTTGATCGAGCTCTCGCCGACCTGACGCATGTACGCGGTCAACACCTCCCGGCCGACGCCATCGCTCAGGAGCCCGTGCCGGATCGTGATCGAGCCGCGCTCCCCGACTTCGGGTAGCCGATCGGCGGAGCCACCTTGATCTACGCCGACGAAGTGACGCTCGCCGGTGCTGTAGATCGGCATGTGCTGCGCGTCGGCGGCGGTGAGCGAGAGATGCTTGGTGGTGACGGGTGCATCGCCCCCGCCTCCGCCGCAACCTGCCAAGACGGCCGTAATCGCGAGCGCCATCAGAAACGGTCTCACGTTCCTATTCCTCCCCTTGATTGAGCAAGCGCCCCGGCCCCGGAGGCTCACGAGGCATCAAGACCGGGACCGGGACGCCGCCCCGTTGCCGCAAGGATCGGCCACGCGGCGACGGGAACCGGCCATTCAGTCTCAACAACCTGCCAGTTCTAGATCCGGGTACTGATCCTGGATGGCGGCACAGGCGGCTTGGTAGCCTCGGAAGTACGCTTCCTCATCGGATTCGGTGTCGATGTCGAGGTAAAAGCTGCCCCAACCGAATCTGACTCTCAGCGCCTCCGCGTCCGTGGCCGCCTGCCTAAACACCTCTTCAGGTATCGGGCCTCCCGCTTGCAACTGATGGACAAGCAATTCTCGTGTATCAGGCGACCACGCATCCCACTCAGGCGCGCACAGGGAGAGGCTTGGCACGCTTCCAAGTTCCTGAGCGCTTGCCGGCGCGGCCAAAGCGACGGCGGCGACAACGGTTGCTGCGATGACGATGCGTTTCATGGTTTCTCCTCCCTTGAGGGCGGCCGGCGGGGTTACCGCGACGGAAATCCCGCCGGCCTGTGCGGCGCAGCCACCAGCGCAACCAAGGTTGCACCGTTTCCCCAGGCCGTGCCGCAGTTCATGTCCCCGCCCCATCCTCAACCGACGCGAGCGCGCTCTGGGTGCCTTGAGGGGGCCGAGTTCCTTCGCGTCCGTTGACGTCTCCGTGGAGGATGTCGATTTCCTGCTGATTCATGGTGATCTCAGCGTGTCCGGCGTGACGGGGATGACGCTGACCATCCCCGTCTCCACCTTCTACTAGTGGCAATGATATCCGCCGGTCTTATGGTTGTTATGGCATCCGGCAGCATCAGTGCCGCCCGAATGTGCGAGAGCCAAGCCAGACGAGAGAGCCAAGGAAAGTGCGAGGGCTACAGAGAAAATGATGCGTTTCATGCTTATTATCTTCTTGGTTAGAGCGCCGCGATTCTGAAGATGATCGCAACCGCCGTGGCGACCTCGGCCGCGTAGATCAGGCGATTCATCGCCGCCCCGGCCCTGTAACAGGGAACAGGCCGGGGCGGCTACGGGAGGCCCGCTGCAGCACAAGCGCTCCCGATCCGGTCATCCGTTGCCCGCGAACATCTGCAGCACGCTCGCGATGCCGCCGGTCAGAAGCGCCAAGCCTATCAGGAAGCAGACGAAGGCCTGCACGTGGTTCATTCAAGCTCACCCGCCCAGGTGTCCAGGTTCTGAATGCAGGCCGCGAGGCCGGCCTCGTAGATGGTGTCGGGCGCGGCGTTGGGATGCTCGCGGAAGGCGGCTTCCACCGCGTCGATGACCTCCTCGTAATAGTCGCGGTCAAGCTCGAACATGATGGTGGCGGCTGCATCGCTGTGGTGCTCCTGCAGGTCAAGCTCTTGAACTTCGTTATCGACGCAGGGCCAGATCACGCGGTCCATGATGTCGTCGCGGGTCTGGGCACCGGCGATGCTGGGCAAAGCAATGAGGGCCGCGATGGCCATGAGGATGACTGCACGTGTCATTGGCTCTCTCCCTCTTCGTGCATGATGGTCACCGCCCACTCGGTCGGAATCCCGCGCTTGTGCGCAAGCTGCTCCAGGCCGCCGGCGAAGCGCGCGGCGGACTCGGCCGCGATGCCCTCGGCGACCATACACACGATCTGCCGCGCCTGAGGATGTACGCCGCAGTTCACGACCGCACTCTGCCGGTTCACCGCGTCGGCGTAGCCCTGGGCAATCTCCACGGCACGGCTCTCAGGGAACTCGTTGGCGGCCAAGACGCCCATGGACAGGGCGATGACGGCCGCCGCCGCACCGATGACGAGCGCCGCGATCAGAGCGAAAACAGTGAACTGCCCGCTCCTCACCGTGCCCGCTCGAAGAGCTTGAGACACATATTGGTAGCGAGCTGGGTTGCCACCACGCGTTGCAGGTCGAGTTCGAAGGGCCATTCGTACAGAACGAAGATGACGTTGGCCGTCATCCGCTCGATGGGGTCGAGCTCCCTGGGCTCCTTGAGCGTGGCAGGCCAGTGCAGGCCGGCCAGCGCCAGATAGTCGTCGAAGCCGATATCCTTGGAGCGTGCGATCTGCACGCCAGACGCGAGGCCGCGGCCGATATTCTTGCACCGGCTCTCCGTCGTCGTGACGCGGGTATCGGGCGCCGCCGACGGTTCCGGTGTGGCGGCGGCATCGGGGGAGGCCGCAGCAAGCACACTAGCGAGGATGAGAGCTTTCATTGCTGTGCCTCCCCCGTCACGGCCTAGAACGCGACCGTGAACTGAGCGGTCGCCAAGTCGGTGCTGTCACCGCCATAGTCTTCATCTCGCCTCCACTCGAAGGCCACGGAGGTGTTGTCGGTGATGCCGGCGGAGAGCCCGACGATCATTCGGGACTCTGGAAGTTCGATGCCGGAGGCTTCGCGAGTGCTCTGGTAGCCGATGGCCGCAACCGCATCGCTCCCGAGAATGTTCTGGAGGGAGTAGCCCAGCTCGACCATGAGAGCTGAGGGTTGCATCCCGTCCATGAGTTCCTCGAGCGCCCCCACATGCTCCACCAGCACCGTGGCATCGCCGAGGCTCCCACCGGCGCTGGCGCTGAAACCAGACGCTTCCGAGAGTTCCCAGACATCGTTGATGTATCCCACAGTCACGGAGAACCCGCTGGCGTCACCCTCGACGGCGTAGCCGACCGAAGCGCCATAGCCGCTGACGCGGTCATCGCGGCCTTCATCCTCGCCGGTATCCCGCTGATAGCCATAGACCGTGCCGTGGAGGGCGTCGGACGATACCTCGACCACCACCGCCGGATCGCGTTTCTCGCCGAGATCGAGGGTGAGCGGGTCCGAGATCATGTTGGTGTCGAACACGCCGAACGGCAGGTAGAGCAGGCCAGCCGTGATTGACGCGTCGCCCGCCAAGGCTGCCGTCACGAAAGCATCGTCAACCTCGATATCCCCTTCGTCGCCGTCACGCTTGAGAGTGCCACCGGCGCTGATGCCCTCGTCGATTTCCGCCGAGATGCTGAGATCGAAGTTCTTGAGGTAGAGGCGCTGAGTGGCGTCTCCTTCGGCCGGACTCTCCGAGTAGGCCCTGACCTTGATCTTGCCGCCGATGTCGATGGCGTCCTCTGCTTGAACAGCCGTCGGCGCGATCAACGCCACCGTACCGGCCAGCGCTACCAATCCTGTGATCTTCATCGTTTACTCCCGTTGAAGGTTCATCGTTTCCCCCTTTTCTTCCCGGCAAAGGTTCATCGTTTAGTCCCGTTGAAGGTCATTCGGTGGATCACGTCGTGACCGTCGATCCACCTGTGCTTGAATGCCCCCGCGACGTGCGCGAGGGCCACGGCCAGCATGGCGTAGGCGATCCACATGTGGAGACCTTCAACGAGAGCATCGAACTCCTCGGCGTCGGGAAAGACCTTCGGGAGTTCGATGCCGAACCAGTGGACGAGGTGGCCGCCGATGTTCGACGAGCACCAGCCCAAGGTGATGATGACCGCAGGCAGCGCGTAGAGCGCTGCATGGGCGAGGTGGGCGCCGGTCCTTTCGATCGGCCGTATCTCGGCCGGAAGGGGTGGCGCGCGGTGCGTGAGCCTGACGGCGATCCGCAGGACGAGGAGCGCTCCCAAGGTGACGGCGATGGAGAAGTGCAGATAGAAGAGCAGAGATTCAAGGGGTGTGTCCTCCTCGACGACGTTGCCGATCATGAAGCCGCTGACCCACATGAAGAGGAAGCCGATCGCCATCAGCCAATGGATCAGGCGGGCAGGGAGGGCGTACTTCACGCACGGTGCGAGGCGGTGGCGATACCGGCCACGGCCACGAGGGCTCCGATCAGGCGTGGGTCTTGGCCGCTCGTCTCGCGCTTGAGTTGCAACTCAAGCGCGCCCGGATTTGCCTTGGTGGCGGATGGGGCCAGATCGGCTTTGCTGGCGCAGTCTTGTCCGCCGTCCATCGCGGGTCTGTCCATGAGAGCTGCCGGGCCGTCGAAGGCAGGACGCGTTCGACGGCCCGGCGTGGTGCGCGCCGACGGGGCTCACGAGGATCAATCTCCCGTCGGCGCGACGGCCCCGAGGACAGGAACCAAGGGCCGCGACTAGCGGCCTGCGAGGCCTCAACTGCCTGGCCAGTTGATCGTGCGGATCATGCCCGGATGATCCCCGGGCACTACCCGCCTTCATTCCCCAAATTCTACACCCCTGAAGCACCGCATTTCCGTCGATCAACGCTTCGTCCACGCCAGGATCCTCTCCCAGACGCACAAACGCCAACACGCATGCCGAGCAGGACAAGAAGCGGGATTGTACTCAAGGACTTTCTATCTTGTGCATATCTTTAGGTGCATCTTGATACTTATTTGGGTATTTTACCCTTCCGGATTTTCTCGCGCCGGGCCGCTGTGGAGGATAGCGTCGGCGCGATTGCATCCGATCTGGCGTCAGGTTCGGAGTGGAAACGAGCGATGAAGAAGAACGACGAACCGGGGTGCGCGACCGCGGCGCCGCAGGAGCGGCTCACGAACCTGATCGAGGCCATCCGGGGCATCGGTGCGAGCCTCGATGTCGCCACCGTGCTGCGCGAGGTTGTCGACAGCACCCGCGCGCTCACTGGCGCCCGCTACAGCGCCATCTTTACGGTCGACGAGGCGGGAGGGCCGCAGGACTTTGTCACCGCGGGGGCGACCGCCGAGGAGGAGCGGCGCCTCTTGAGCTGCCTGCCCGACGGGCTCAAGCTATTCGAACATCTGCGCGAGCAGCGGGCCCCGTTGCGGGTCGACGACTTCCCCGGCTACATCCGCGCGCTCGGGCTCTCGTCGGAGCTGGGGCTCTGCCGCACCTTCCAGGGCACGCCGATGCGCCACCGCGGCGCGCATGTCGGAACCTTCTTCGTCGGCGACAAGGAGGGCGGGGAGGGCTTCACCGACGAGGACGAGGCGCTGCTGGTGCTGTTCGCCTCGCAGGCGGCGGCGGCGATCGCGAATGCGCGCACGCACCGCGACGAGCGGCGCGCGCGGGCCGGGCTCGAGGCGCTGGTGGAGACCTCGCCTGTCGGCGTGGTGGTGTTCGACGCGCACACCGCCATGCCGGCGACCGTCAACCGGGAGGCCTGGCGCATCAGCGAGGCGCTGCGCGGGCCGGGACTCTCCGCCACGGGTCTGCTCGAGGAGATCACCTCGCGGCTCTCGGACGGCCGCGAGGTCACCTTCGACGACTACCTGAAGAGCGCCGGGACGGTGCGCAACGTCGAGGTCGAGGTCTCCGTCCCGCAGGGTCGCAGCATCCGGCTGCTGGTCAACGCGACACCGATCCGTTCCGTCGCCGAGGACGTCGAGTCGGTGGTGGTGACCCTGCAGGACCTGGCGCCGCTCGAGGAGCTCGAGCGGCTGCGGATCGAGTTCCTCGGCATGGTGAGCCACGAGCTGCGCGCGCCGCTCGCCTCGATCAAGGGCGCGACGACGACGCTGCTCATGGCTCCTCGGGCGCTCGACCGGGCGGAGACGCGCCAGTTCGTGCGCATCATCGACCAGGGTGCGGACCACATGCAGGGTCTCATCGGCGATCTGCTCGATGCGGGGCGCATCCACGCGGGCACGCTCTCGGTCGACCCGGAGCCGGTGGAGGTGGCAGAGCTGGTGGAGCAGGCGCGGACCACGTTCCTGAGCGGCGGGGGCCGGCAGGCGATACGCATCGACCTGCCGCCGGACCTTCCCCGGGTGATGGCCGACGAGCGCCGTATCGTGCAGGTGCTGAACAACCTGTTCGCCAATGCGGCGCGGCACGCTCCGGAGTCATCGCCCATCGAGGTCGGCGCGGTGCGCGACGGCGTGGAGGTGGCAGTCTCGGTCGCCGACGAGGGCCGGGGCATTCCGCCCGAGCGGCTGCCGCACCTGTTCCAGCGCTATGCCGAGACCGGGGCGCGCGACGGCGAGGACGCGGGCTTCGGCCTGGGGCTGGTCATCTGCAAGGGGCTGGTGGAAGCGCACGGGGGGCGCATCCGGGCGGAGAGCGCGGGGCCCGGGCTCGGCACCCGCTTTACCTTCACGCTCCCGGCGGCCGAGGAGGCCAGCGCTGTCGCGGGCGCGCCGCGCGGGCGCGGCACCGGGGGCGAAGCGGTCTCCGTGCTGGTGGTGGACGACGACCCGGAGACGCTGCGCCACGTGCGCGAGGCGCTTGCCGCGGCGGGCTACGCCCCGCATGTAACGGGCGAGCCCGCGGAGGTGGAGCGCCTGGTGCGCACGATCCAGCCCCAGCTGGTGCTCCTCGATCTCATGCTGCCGGGGCGCGACGGCATCGCGCTCATGCAGGACATGCCCGAGCTGGCGGAGCTACCGGTCATCTTCATCTCAGGCTATGGGCGCGATGAGACAATCGCGCGCGCGCTCGAGGCCGGCGCGGTCGACTACATCGTCAAGCCCTTCTCCGCCACCGAGCTGACCGCCCGGGTCGGTGCGGCGCTTCGCCGCCGTGACGCGGCCGGGCCCTTCGTGCTCGGCGAACTCGCCATCGACCACGCCGAGCGGCGGGTCACGGTGGCCGGGCGCGTCGTCGAGCTCACCCCCACCGAGTACCGACTGCTTCACGTGCTCTCGCTGAACGCCGGACGGGTGACGACCTACGATTCGCTGCTGCGCCAGGTCTGGAGTGAACGCAAGCACACCGATGTGCGGGCGGTGCGCAATTTCGTGAAGAAGCTCCGCGGCAAGCTCGGTGACAACCCCGCCTCGCCGGCCTGGATCCTCAACGCGCGCGGGCTCGGCTACCGCATGCCGATGCCTGCCGCGGTGGAGCGCAGTCCATCGGAGCCGGGCGGCTAGGCTGGCGGTGCGGTCCGCCAAACTGATTGAGCCGGCACGGACACCGGGAAGCATCGAACGCGCACGCTACCGGCCCGAACAAATGACGTCGGCCGACCGATCTCATGCATCGCTCTTCCCTGTCTCTCGCGCGGGAGAAGAGGTCGTGTCCCGCCGTGAACACCCGAGCCGCCAAGCTGTCCGAAAAGGCGAGGCCACTTCACTATCGAATCTGGCTGACCCCGAGAAAGCTCACCGCAACCATGTGCTCATCGCTCGTCACCGGGCGTTTCAACATCCGGACCCGGAATTCCTTTGGAACGAAAGACTCCGCAGTACTGCCTGATTTCAGCGTCGGGACGGTGACGCTAGTTGGTCGTGTGCCAGCGGAACCTTTCACGCTATAGCGTATCCGCCTTTCATAGAATCTTGGGGATGCCCTTAGTTGGGGAATGTGGTTCAAGCTGGCTACTGGTGAAGGAGGTCAGCATGGATGAGCCGCCCCTGTTCGACTGATCTTCGCAAGCGCGCTGAGCGCGACCATTTGACGGGCGGGCGGATCCGTATTGTGGCGGCGCGCATTGGCGTCAGCGCTTCCTCGGTCCCGAAACGGGTGGCGCGCTACCGAGAGACGGGCAACACGGCGCCAACCAGGATTGACGGCCACCGCCTCTGGCCCCAGGAGTAGCGCCGGGAGCTTGCTCGTACGCTGGTCCGCGAGACGCCGCATCCGCCGATCGATCGGCTTTAGGGCGGCTGGTTGCGGAGTAGATCACGGTAAGCCGGGATGAGATATGGCGTTTCTCAGGTGGATTGCATCGCTGGGCTACGCAGGCCGGATAAGCCATTGCGGATCCTACGCAACAACTCCGGTCAACAACCATGGTTCAGAAGGCACCCGGCAAAGCCCACCGCGAGATTATCACGCTGATGCAGCTTGAGGTGTTCGTGAGATGTTCGGTTGGGTCGACCGCGCGTCACCCAGTGGTAAACCAAGGGGATGCCCTCATAGGGGGCGAGGCCTCGTCCGTGCAGACGGTCGCGCCCGACCGGATCGAGGACGGCGGCGTCCGTTCGCATGATACACCGGGAGGCGCCGCTGATCGCGGCCTCTCCTTCAGAACGGCCCGACCCCGAGCAGCATCCCGGCGTTTCTGTGCGCGATCTTCTCCTTGACTGCTCGGGGCAGATCGACCGCGCGGAACCAGTCCGCGCCCGCCCTGGCGCTGGCCATGGGATAGTCGACGGAGAACATGATCCGGTCCTCGCCGAGGGTGGCGAGCGCCAGCGCCAGCAGCTCGTCGCGGAAGAAGGCGCTGGTCGTGATCCAGAGGTTGTCGTGGAAGTAGCGCTGCACGGGCTTGTGCAGCCTGTCCCTCGCGATGCGGTCCAGGTCTTCCCCGACCCGCCAGTAGTAGAAGGGAAGCCCCTCGCCCATGTGCCCGACGACGATCTGCAGCTTGGGGAACCTGTCGAACACGCCGGCGACGATCAGGCGCAGGCAGTGGAGCGCGATCTCCTGGTGCCAGCCGTAGCCGGGGCCGCCGAGAATCTTGCTCACCAAGGCGTCGCCCAGCCCGTCGTAGTAGACCTCCCGGACCTTGGGCGAGGGCCAGTTCGGGTGGATGTAGATCGGCACGCCGAGCGCTTCGGCGCGGGCGAGCAGCGGCGCGAAGTCGGCGTGGTCGAGGAACCTGCCGTCGATGGGGCCGTAGCTCATGCAGCCGACGAAGTCGTGCTCCCGGACCGAGCGCTCGAGCTCGTCGGCCGCCGCCTCGGGCTGGCTCAGCGGCAGGGTGGCGAAGGCGCGGAACCGGTCCGGCCGGGCCGCGACGACCTCCTCGGCGATCCAGTTATTGAGCCTGCGGGCGAAGGCCGCACCGTCGGCGCCGGGCAGGTTCTGGGCGCCCGGCGTCACCGCCGAGAGCACCTGGATGCCGATCCCCGCCTCGTCCATGTCCGCGATCCGGCCGGCGCCGAGGTCGAGGAGTTCGGGCCTCCTGCCGCCGCCCGAGAACAGCCGCTTGTCCGTGCCGGCGTTCAGGCGTTGCAGCTCGCGGGTCGCGAAGTGCTCCTCCAGCGCGATAAGGAACAGCTTGCCGTCCCCGTCCGGGGCGCCCGCCAGGGCGGCGCCCAACGGTGCTGCCGCCGCCGCGGTAACGCCGAGGCTCGCCGCGCGGCCCAGGAACGCGCGCCGGCTCAGGGCGCCGCGCGTCGCCGGGCGCCGGTAATCCGTATGCGTTGTGGGTCATGATGCGATTCTCCTGATCTTCGTGACCGGGCCCGTCACGGGCGTTCTCCGGGAGCGGCGCGGGCCCTTCGCGCTACCGGCGCCGGAATGGGAGTGGCGACCGCCTACCTGCCGCCGAAGGTCATGCGGCGGATGACGTCGTGCCCGTCGAACCAGCGGTGCTTGAGGGCAGCCGCGACGTGGCCGGCGGCGACCGCCAGCATCCCGTAGGCGAGCCACATGTGCAGGTCCTCGGAGAGGTCCTGAAGGTCCTCCCCCGTCTCGGGGAAGACCCGGGGCAACTCGACGCCGAACCATTGCACGGCGTGGCCGCCGAAGTTCGTCTCCGCCCAGCCGGCCGCGATCACAAGCGCGGGAAGCGCGTAGAGCGCGGCATGGCCGAGATGCGCGCCGGTGCGTTCGACTCCCCGGATCGTCGCCGGCAACGGCGGCGGCCGATGAATCAGGCGGATGGCGATGCGCAGGACAAGCAGGGCGAGCAGCGTCACTCCCACCGAGATGTGCAGGTCGAACAGGAACTCCTCGAGCGGAGAGTCGTCCTCCACGAGCTTCGTCATTGCGAAGCCGCTCCCCCACATGAAGACGAAGCCCAGCGCCATGATCCAGTGCACCAGGCGGGCGGTGAGGTGGTATTTCTCGTCGGTCATTGACAGGGTCCTCCGGCCGGGCCTTGGCGAAGGCGCCCGGCGCTGCGGGTCCGGGCCAACGGAGCATCCCGGCCACAACCCGCGGTGAACGGACCGCGGTCGGGATGCCGCCGGGATGTCCTAGTCGTCGTCCCACCACCATCCGTCATCGTCGTCGTGCCAGTGGTCCTTCGTTGAGAGGCTGCCGTCGCCGTCGCGGTCGAGCCGTTCGACGATGCCGGCGAGCGGCCGGTCGTACTCGGCACGGGTGACGATCGCGTCGCCGTCGGTATCGAGCATCTGGAAGGCGCGCACCGTGAGCGGCCGCGTGGTCTCGTGCCACAGCCCCTCGAACTCCTCGAGGTCGAGGTTGCCGTCGCCGTCGGCGTCGTGCGCCGCGTGGAGGTCGTTGCGCAGCTTGTCGATCTCGGCCTGGGTGAGCCTGCCGTCGCCGTCGGCGTCGGCAGCGTCGAACATCTCCATCGCCGAGACCTCGAGCGGCCCCTCGTCGAGAAAGCCCATGCCGTGGCCGCCGTCGCGGTGGCCGGCGTAGCTCGTTCCCGCCAGCGCGGTTCCGCCGAGGGCGGCGGCGACGGCGAGGGCGGTCAGTGTCTTCGTCTTGGTTCTCATCGGTGATCTCCTGCTTCGGTTCGCCCATCGAGTGTCGATGGCTGACGGGAATATGGGCGCGGGGTGTCGCAGAACCTTGCCGGCGAACCTGCGGAATTGTGGCAGGCCATGGCGGGGAGACGGACTGACACACCTTGTTACAAACTTTTCGTGCGGGCTGCGGGAAGGCGCGTAAGCTCGCGCCCATGGACGCATCCCCACATGTTCTGGTGGTCGACGACCACCGCGAGATCCGCGAGCCGCTGGGGCGCTACCTGGAACGCCAGGGTCTGCGCGTGACCGCGGCCGAGAGCGCCGCAGCGGCGCGCCGGGCGCTCAAGGCGGCCGCGGTCGACCTCGTGGTGCTCGACATCATGATGCCGGGCGAAGACGGCCTCGCGCTCTGCCGGCACCTGCGCGAGACGACGCGCATCCCGGTCATCCTGCTAACCGCCATGGGCGAGGAGACGGACCGAATCGTCGGCCTGGAGGTGGGCGCCGACGACTATGTCGCCAAGCCGTTCAATCCCAGAGAGCTGCTGGCCCGCATCAAGGCGGTGATCCGGCGCGCGCAGAGCCTGCCGCCGGACAGGGAGCCCCTTCCGGCCGGAACGTACCGCTTCGACCGCTGGTCGCTCGATACCGGGCAACTCACGCTGCTGCTCCTGCTCGCGCTCGCGCTCGCGCAGGGGGTGGCCGTCGCGCTGTTCGCCTGGGAGCGGATGGAGGCGCTGCGCGATGCGCACCGGGACGATGCCGTCTTGCGCACCGCGACGGTGGCGCGGCTGCTCGGGGACACGCCTCCGGGATTGCACGACTCGGTCATCGCGGCGGCGAGCACGGAGCTCGCGCGGTTCTCGCTGACCGCCGAGCCCGTCGTGGGCGAGACCGCCGCCGGCGAGCGGGCGGCCGCCATCGGCGACGGCCTCTCCGCCGCGCTCGGCGTGGGCGCGGAGCGGGTGCGGGTGGCGCCGCTCTGGACGCGGTTCCTCTTCGACGACGACCACCACCACCACGATGACGACGATGACGACCGCGATCATGACGGTGACGACGACCACGACCATGACCATGACCGGGACGACGATCGCAACCATGACCGGGACCACGACCGCGACGAACCGGACTGGTTCACGGCCTCGGTGTCGCTCGCGGACGGGCGCTGGCTCAATGTCGCGGTCGGCCCGCCGCCCGGCGCGCCGGCCTGGGGGGCGGCGTTCGTGGCCGTCTTCCTGCTCTCGGCCCTGGGCATCGCCGCCGTGGCGGTCCTGACGGGACGGCGGATGGCGAAGCCGATGCGCGGCCTCGCGGCGGCGGCCGGGCGTTTCGGCCGCGGCGAGGCGGTGGAAGACCTGCCCGAGGCCGGCCCGGCGGAGACTCGCGAGACGGTGCGCGCGTTCAACCTCATGCGCGCTCGGCTCGACCGCTACGTCCGCGACCGCACGGCCATGCTCGCGGCGGTCTCGCATGATCTCAGGACCCCGATCACGAGCCTGCGCCTGCATGCCGAGTTCGTCGAGGAGGCGGAGACGAAGGCGAAGATTCTCGCCGCGCTCGACGAGATGCAGCGCATGACCGAGGACGCGCTCGCCTTCATCCGCGAGGACATGCAGCGGGAAGAGACACGCACCGTCGACCTGCATGCGCTGGTCGACAGCGTCGCCGCGGACCTCGCCGAACTCGGGCACGACATCGCGGTCGCGGACTCCGGCCGGGTGCTTGCCGCCTGCCGGCCGGCGGCGCTGCGTCGGGCGCTGCGCAACCTGCTGGAGAACGCGGCCGCCTACGGCGGACGGGCGGCGGTGCAGATCGAGCGGGACGATGGCGAACTCCGCGTCGTAATCGAGGACGAGGGCCCGGGCATCCCGGAGGCGGAGCTGGAGCGGGTGTTCGAGCCCTTCGTGCGGCTGGAGGCGTCGCGCAGCCGCGACACCGGGGGCAGCGGGCTCGGGCTCGCCGTCGCGCGGAGCATCGTCCGCGGCCACGGGGGAGACATCGTGCTTACGAACCGCGCGGAGGGCGGACTGCGCGCGACGGTCGCGCTGCCCGGCGCCGGGGGAGCCTGAAGCGGGAGGGGTGCGATCGCCGAAGCCGGGCTGGCGTCGCGGGACCCGCGCTACTCTTCCGGTTTCGGCACGCGGTAGCCGACGCCGCGCTGGTTGAGGATCCAGGCCGGCCGCTTCGGGTCCGGTCGAGCGTGTTGGGCAGGGTGTGGGGCTGGTGAGCAGCCCCCGTTGACTGGTCCAAGTCGAATGTTAGTGCATTGCGGGTTTGCCGGCCAAGCTGGGTGGCCGGCGTAGCGGAGCGGAGCCGGACGGCCAGCTTGGCATGACGACCGTTTCCGGCGCCGGCGGCCGGTATCCCAGGCTGCCGTGTGGGCGGATCGCGTTGTAATGGCACCGCCACGATTCGATGAGAACCTGGGCTTCCTTCAGAGTGTAAAATATCTCCCCGTTCAGGAGCTCGTCGCGCAGTCGGGCATTGAAACTCTCGATGTAACCGTTCTCCCAGGGTGAGCCCGGCTCGATGAAGGCGGTCCGGGCGCCGACTGCAGCGATCCACCGCCGCACGGCCTCGGCGACGAACTCCGGGCCGTTGTCGGAGCGGATGTAGCCTGGGATGCCGCGCAGGATGAACAGGTCGGTCAGCACGTCGATGACGTCGGTCGAGGAGAGCTTGCGCCGGACACGGATCGCCAGGCTCTCGCGGGTGAACTCATCCAGCACGTTGAGCATGCGGAAGGCCCTGCCGCCATATGTCCGGTGATGCACGAAGTCGTAGGACCAGACGTGGTCCACCCCTTCGGCGCGCAGCCGGATGCAGGAGCCGTCGTTCAGCCACAGACGGCCCCGCTTCGGCTGTTTGCCGGGCACCTTCAGCCCCTCGCGCCGCCACAGGCGCTCGACCCGCTTGTCGTTGACCTGCCAGCCGGCGTCGCGCAGCAGGGCCGCGATGCGTCGATAGCCGTAACGGCCGTACTGGCGGGCCAGCTCGATCATGTCCGCGACCAGGCGGTCCTCGTCGTCGCGGCCGCGAGGGATACGACGCTGGGTCGAGCGATGCTGTCCCAGCACCCGGCAGGCTCGCCGCTCCGAAATACCGAGCCGGCCGCAGACATGATCGATGCACGCCCGACGACGCGAGGGGCTTAGAAGTTTCCCCCCGCGGCCTCCCTGAGGATCTGCTTGTCCAGCGTCAGATCGGAGACCGCACGGCGCAGCCGCTCGTTCTCCTTCTCGAGCTCCTTCAGGCGGCGGAGCTGGTCGCCGCTCATCCCGGCGTACTCCTTACGCCACCGATAGAAGGTAACCTCGCTGATCCCGAGCTGACGGATCGCGTCCGCCATCGACAGGCCCTGGCCGTGCAGGACTTCTGCCTGCCGCAGCAGGCTCACAATCTCCTCAGGCTTGTAACGCTTCCTTGCCATCGTCGGTCCTCCTCTTTCCATAACCTAAGGGTGGACCAATCCAATGGGGGAGGATCAAGGGCGCACGGCAGGTGCTGGCCGACTGCAGGACGGTCCTCGAAGACCCCGATATCTTCGGCAGGCACCTCGACCGCCGCCCGGCGCAGCGGATGAGACAGAAAGGCTGTCGGCGCTGATCGAGACCGACCTAGCGCACGACAACGCCGAGATCGAACGCCGCCGTCAGCAGCACCCGAAGCTCGCATCCGTGGTCCTCGCGCACCATCTCCCGCTTCCTCATGTCCACCAGGAAGGCGAGCGCGTTGCGGATCCTCATCAGCACCTCCCCTTCCTCCTCGGATGCCACCATGCGCTCCGCTATGCAGACCACCACATGATCGAAAAGCGCGCGCTGCTGGGCCTCGTCGAGCACGGAACACGGCGGCAGTGCCGCCTCCGTCCCGGGAGGTCCGCTCTGTTCCGGTGGGGAGTGTTGGCAAAGTGACCGCAGCATGCGATCCGCTATGAGGGAAAAAACGTGGGATACAAGCTACGGAAAATCAGAGATATCATGTGAATTCAATCATGTATCGAATATTCTCAGCGGAGCGAGCGCCCGGCGATTGAGGGAAGTGAATAAGCCCGAGAATGCCAGTCAGGCAGTGTTCGCGCGCCAACTGAACGTCACGTCAGGCCTGGTGAGCCAGTGGGAGCGGGGCGAGAAGCGCCCCCGCGGCGCCTCCCTCAAGCTTCTGACCCTGGTGGCGAAAAACGGCCTCAGCGCGGTCGCGTGAAGTTGGACGCTCACCGGCAAGAATTCGTCAGCCACCGCTGCTCACCGCCCATCGCACCAAATTGGGAGGGGGTCGCGATCAGGTGACTGCTCAATCTGTACAACCGGTCTACCGCTATCTCAGGCCAATCTCGACTAAAAAGCCGTGCTTATGTACAGACACCCTCCGCCATCGCCGACTCATCATACAGTTGCAGCGCAAAGCCATTTTTTTGCGAACTGCCGAAAACAGGAGAGGATACGATAGCTTGCCGAAGTTGTTTCTGATTGTATTCACATCTTTACCTCGAGGAGGGTGAAGCTGAAAGTTGGTGCTCACAATATCCTTATTTTCCCTTGCTGCATACCAAGCCTTACTCATCTCTCTAAATTCCGGATCAGATTGCGGTCGAACCACCCAAATACGGCAGCGATGTTGTCCTGCGGTGTTTATATCCCAAAGAACGAAAAATATATATGGTGTCTGATCCAGAAACGCCATGCTGTCTGAACGACCTGATTTTGTGCCAGACTTAAATCACTCCATTAAACCGTGGTGTATCAATTGCTTCCCACGTATTGGCACCCTTTACGTCGGAACCATCTTCCAGATCGGGTCCTTTTTTTCGCTCAATACCTCTAATTCCTGTCAGCACACTGACAATAATCTGTGACCAGCCACGCGTGTCCATGGGAATGGGATGCCCGGTCTCTTGTGCAACTTCTGCAATTGAGTAGAATGCGCCATAGTGCTGATCAAGAAGACAGAGAGTACGCTTAATCCTTGTTTTCAATGGCTCGCTCATATTGCCTCACAACGTCGCTAAGTAGCATTCCTAATCCCTTTGCAATAGAATCTAAAGTAGCCAATGACAAACTCACTTCTCCTCTTTCTACCTCTCCAATATACGTTCGGGAAAGACCAGAAAAATCCGCGAGGGCTTCTTGTGACAGCCCCCTCCTTTTCCTCTCAACGCGAATCACTTCTCCTAGCACTTGCAATTCCAGCATTCATTTAGACTTGCACGCGTTCAACGTATCGTCTACAGTCTATGGGCGACAGAAACGATTGTTATCGAAGATCTGGGGGCATCCATGCGTGATCTGTTTACCCAACATGAACCCGCACACCTTAGTATCTATCATTCCTTGCAACAAATTCGCGAGACATTTCACAGAGAAGGGAGAATCGGCGATTCTAATGCAAAGCTTGATGAGACTGTTAAGTTTTTGGCTATTCATTTTGCGTATTCAAAGGACTTAGTGCCAGATGAACACTACCAGCTGCTACGTTCACGCACGACTTTTACTGTACCTCTCCTGAATGACGTTTTTGCGATGCTTGCGAGACACCCCAAGTTCTCTCGAATCGGTATAGGTCCAATATTTGGTGAAACTCCCACCACGGTGTTCAGGGACGGCGATGAAACCGTCGCCTTTGACCTATTCGCAACAGCGGGACAAGCGTTCGGCTTACAGGCATCTGGAGAGAAGAATCGCGATATTCTAAATGAGGCGTTTGGGCATCATGTGCGTGACAACTTCCGAAACCACATCGAAGACGCTCAATATATGACACCGATTGAGGTCGTGGATTTCATGGTGCACATGGCTCTCACAATGGTCAAGAATACGTTGTGTGACTCTTCCGAGACGCTAATTGTTCCCGATCCATCATGTGGAGTAGGCTCGTTTTTGACTAGGTGGCGATTGGCGTACGAGGAAGCCTCGGACCCGAGTCACACAAAGAAACTTAAGTGTGTTGGTCAGGATAAGGTCGAACGTATGGTTCGTTTAACAGCCATGAATCTTCTGCTGACTGAAAGCGGAATGGATGATGTCTTCTTGGGAAATTCCATTAATGACGAATCAGCCATAGCCGAGTATAACGGAAAAGTCGATATTATTCTAACTAATCCACCATTTGGGGCTCGCTTCCCAGTGCGTACTCTTCAGGAAACAAGCACGAAGAGCACTCCTTTTTTTACGACGTCTGGTCTTAGCCTTCAATCGATCGAGTCCGAAATTCTTTTCTTGGATCGATATTTGACGTTACTTAGGCCGGGAGGACTTTGTTTTGTGGTTGTTCCGGATGGCGTAATCTCAGCAAAGGGCATCTCGGCTCTCTGTAGGCAGCATCTCGCTAGAAGGTCCGAGATCGTTTGTGTGGTAGAGCTGCCTTCTGTAGCGTTTGCACAAGCTGGTACACGCACAAAAACTGCAGTCTTAGGATTTAAAAAATTGCAGACGCCGAGGCGAAACTACAAGGTGTTCTTTGCTGAGGCTAGTGATTTGGGGTTCAAGGTGTCGAAACGTAAGGGTGCTCCAATACGTAAAGAGGGTGGTTTCAATCAGCTGCCGGAAGTACTGAGTGCTTTTAGCCGAATGGCGGCAGTCGGCGGGGATTCGATGGGCGCTACGGTGAAGGCTGCGTGGAGTGAGGTATCGCCAGGCGAATTGGCAGCCTGGACTCCGAGAAGAAGGCTCTTTGACAAGTCATCGCTGGAAGAGCGAGTGCCTTACAAGTTAATTGCTGTGAAGGAGCTGGTAGAGGCGGCAAAGAGAAGGGGCGCTCGACCATATACGGGTGAGGGCTATTTCATTAGCGTTCTGCATGTTGTGGGAGAAGGCGTGCTAGATGTGCGAGGGATCAAAGGCTATAGACCGATAACACCGGGACTTCCGATAGTGCCGGGAGAGGTCTTGGTGTCGCGTATCAACCCAAGGATCCCGAGAGTTGTCGTTGTCCCTGATTTAGGAAGGGAAATGCTCTGTTCCGCCGAGTACGAAGTACTGACACCAAAATCGGGCGTTTCGCCGTATCTGATAGCGTTCCTTTTGCTCAGTTCCGTTGCTCAAGAGCAGATTCAGTCGTTGACCGCGGGCACGTCGGCATCGCACAGTCGCATCAAGCCTGGAAGGGTGTACGACGTTCTGGTTCCCGACTTAAGGACTTGCAGGGAGGAAAAAATTACTAGAAGTTTGCTTACGTATCAGAAGGCGTGCCAAAACGTCACGCAGTCACTTTTGGAAATGGAGCGTGTTAGAGACTTGATTGCCGAAAGCTATTTGAGGCAGAACTGTTGAATCGACATGAGCAAGGCTTGCAGTGATGGTTATCGCCTGACACTGCGACCCAACCCGCAAATTCCCCCCTACTCCCGATACCCCGCATCCGCTTGGTCGAGCATGCGCATGAAGGCTTGGAACTCCAGCGCGCCGATGTCGCCCACGTGAGTGGAGAAATCGTCGATTTCACGCAGCGACTTCTCGCACACGTCGTCCGCCACATGCACCAGGCTTGAGTTCATCGCGAGCGCGTCCACCTGTGTCTTGCACGCAGTCTCCAGCCTGTGCAGGTAGAGGAAGGCCTCGGGGATGGTCCGCCCCACGGTGACGAGGCCGTGGTTGCGCAGGATGAGCGCGCGGTTCCGGCCGAGGTCGCGCACCAGCCGCGCCTTCTCGTCCTCGCTCACCACCGCGCCCTCGTACGCGTGATAGCCCACCATGCCGTGGAAGAGCGTCGCATCCAGGCTGATCGGCAGCAGCCCGCATTCCAGCGCCGCCACCGCCATGCCCGCCGGCGAGTGCGTGTGCATGACGCAGTGCGCGTCCGGCGCCGCCTTGTGGATCGCGCCGTGGATGGCGTAGCCGGCCGCGTTCACCGACCACTCGCTCTCGCCCACGATCTCGCCGTCCAGCGTGATCTTGACCAGGTTGGACGCCGTCACCTCGCCGTAGCGCAGCCCGTAGGGGTTGATGAGGAAGTGCCGCTCCGGCCCCGGCACGCGCACGGTGAGGTGGCCGTAGATCGACTCGTTCCAGCCGAAGTGCTCGACCAGCCGGTAGGCGGCGGCGAGCTGCACGCGAAGCTCGGCCTCGCTCTGCACCAGCTGGATGGTCTTGAACGTCGCCGTTGCCGTGCTCATCTGCGTGTCCTCCTCGTCTGCCGCTTCTGGCGGGACCCCTCCTCACCCCGGCCCTCTCCTCCCTAGGGAGGAGAGGGGGAATTTGCCATCGCCGGCTACGTCCCCCCTCCGCCCATTGGGGGGAGGGGGACAGGGGGAGGTGGGGTCGGCCTCCGCGGTATCACCCCTCGAAGTGTACCTCGGCCTGGCCGATGGGGCCGAACCCGGCGGTCACGGTATCGCCCGGCTGGCACTGCACCACGTCGGCCGCGCTGCCGGTGGTCACCACGTGGCCGGCCTCCAGCGTGAGCCCGCGCGCGCTCAGGTGGTTCGCGAGCCAGACCATGACGTTCCATGGATCGCCCAGCACGTTGGCGCCCGCGCCCTCGCTCACCACCTCGCCGTTGATGCGGACGATCACAGGCTGGCCCGCGAGGTCGTGGTCGAGCCCGCCCTTGGCTTCCGGCCCGAGGCAGAGCATGCAGCCGATGGCGTTGTCGCCGATCAGGTCCGTCGCCTTCATGGAGAGCCAGTCCGCGTAGCGGGAATCCGGCACCTCGATCGCGGGATGCACGCTGGCGACCGCCGCGCGTACGTCGTCCCGCGTGTAGAGCGCGGCCCTCGGGGCGAGGGCGTTGCCCATCACGAAGTCGAACTCCGCCTCGATCGCGTAGAAGTTCACCGAGTTCGCCGGCACGCGGAGCGGGCTCCCGCCCACGTGGTCCGCGAAGAGGCGGCCGGAGAAGGGCGCATCCACACCGAAGCGTGCCTGCACCTGCGCGTTGGTGGCGCCGATCTTGTAGCCCGCGAGCGCGAGGCCCGCGCTTGCGGCGAGCCCGTCCTGCACCGCGTAAGCCTGCTCCAGCGTCCCGGGCCGGCAGTCTGCCGGCAGCGCGTCCATCTGCGTGCGCCCCTGCCAGGCCTCCCACAACAGCGCGCCGCCTCTGGCCGCCGCGTCTCGATCCATTCCCTGTCTCCTTGCCGCGTTATCGATGGTTACTCCGCCGCGCGCTGGGTACCGCCCACTTCCATCAGGCCGACGAAGTTGCGGAAGAGCCGGCTGCCGTTGGCGCGCAGCGTCTCCTCTTCGCGCACCGCGTCCGCCACCATGCGCGCGAACGCACCTGCGCCCTGCAGCTCCTCCAGCGCGGCGATGTATTCCGGGAAGAGCTCCGTCGCCTGCACCAGCTTCGCATCCACCTCCATGTGGAACTGCACGCCGTAGGCGCGGGGCGCAAGCCGATAGGCCTGCACCGCGCAGGCCTCGGACGTAGCGAGCAGCACCGCCTGCCTCGGCATCGCGGTCACCGCGTTCAGGTGCCACTGCATGGTGAGCGGCGCCGCCGGCAGCCCGGCGAAGAGCGGGTCTGCGCGGCCCGCCTCGGTCAGCGCGAAGTCGACGATGCCGACCTCGGCCTCCGCTAGCGGCGCCACGATGCCGCCGTGGGCGTCCGCCAGAAGCTGGCAGCCGAGGCAGACGCCGAGCACCGGCATGCCCTCCGCCACCGCCTCCCGCAGAAGCGCCTTCTCGGTGCCAAGCCAGGGGTAAAGATGCTCCTCGTCCGCCTGCTGCGGCCCGCCCATGGCGAGCACGGCGTCATAGTCCTCGAGCGGCGGGAAGGGCTCGCCCTGCCAGGGATCGCACGGCTCCCAGGCGATGCCCGCCTGCTCCATGACCTCCCCGAAGAAGCCCGGCTGGTCGATCTCCGAATGCCGGATGACCAGCACCCGGCGGGGCGCCGCCATCCCCTACCAGAGCCGGTCGGAGGCCAGTGCCGCGCCCTCGGCGAGCGCACCCAGCTTGGCGTAAACGATCTCCGAGTCCACCCGGCCGAAGCCCGCGAAGGTGCCGAAGCCGCAATCGCCGCCCGCCAGCACGCGCTCGCGCCCGACGATGTCGGCGAAGCGGCAGATGCGCTCCGCCACCAGCGCCGGGTGCTCGACGAAGTTCGAGACGGAATCGATCACGCCGGGGATCAGCACCTTGTCCTCCGGCAGGCCGCGCTCTTGGAACACGGTCCACTCGTGGGCGTGGCGCGGGTTCGCGGCCTCGAACGAAATCGCCTGCGGCTTCGCCTTCATCACCGTGTCGTAGATCGTGTCCAGCGCGATGTCGCAGACGTGGGGGCCCTCGTAGTTGCCCCAGCAGAGGTGGAGCCGCGCCGCCTCGGCGGGCACGTTCTCCAGCGAGGCGTTCAGCACCTCGATGTTGCGCTCGGCCACGGCGACGAACTCCGCGTCGCTCTTGTCCTTGTGGATGCTGTGCCGGGTCATGGCGAGGTCGGGGCAGTCGAGCTGGATCACGAGGCCCGCGGCGTGGATCGCCTCGTACTCGGGCTTCATCATCTCGCAGAGCACGTCCAGGTACGCGTCCTCGCTCGGGTAGTACTCGTTGGGCTGGAAGAACGCGATGACGCCGGGCGATGCCGCGTTCATGAAGCCCTCGACCGCGCCGGTGCCGTCCAGCGCCGCCGCCATGTTGGCGAGGTCCTTCCTGAGCGGCTCCTCGTCCTTGATGCTGATCTCGCTGACACACGGCGCGCGCCTGACCTGCGGCGCCTCCCCCATGGCGGCCACACGCCGCACGTAGGCCGGGAACATCTCCATGTCCCTCGGCATCTTGCGCTCACTGTCGCCCGCGAAGCCGTGCAGCCGCTCTGTGACGTAGGTGGAATACCCGCTCTTGCTCATCTCGCCGTCGGAGACGATGTCGACCCCGGCGTCGACCTGCCGGCGCACGACGTCCGCCACGGCGCTCACCATGCAGGCGTCGAAGGCGCCCTGGTCGGCGAGCGTCTCGTTCTCCTTCGCGAGCAGCATGTCGGAGACGTCCTGCGGCCTCGGCAGGGAGCCCACATGCGTGGTGAGAATGCGTTCGGTGCTGAGCTTCATGCCGTCCTCCCTTCATGCGCGCAGCGGGACGGGCCCACATGGCACTCGCCCGGACTATACGTGGAACCCCGGCCCATCCCAAACCCACCGCCTCCTGTCTCCCTTCCAATTCGCTTTCTTTCCTCAATCTCCGGGCGGATGCGCTGTTCGGGGCTGCGGCTCGGAAGGGCGCAGGGAGGACTGCAGAGACCACCTATGCGCGTAGATTCGGGGATCTGGGGAGACAGATTGAGGTATTGGCCGACATGGACGGGGGCTAAGCGCCCATAAGAGAGGCTTGGCAGTGCCCTCCAGCGAAGTGCTGTGACCGCTAGGTCACGTGGTTTGCATCTCCGCATGACCTTGATCCGCCGGGTCGGGAACAACTCAAAGGTATAGAGGTGGTTCGGCGTTTTCGTTTGACGGCTCTAAATCCAAGAAAATCAACACATTGACGTGTGAGTTGTCGTCCTGTCTGGACGCCAATTCACACCCAAATCGTCCCGACCGCGACACCGCCCAGTTCCGGCAGACGAGTTTGAAGTCGGTCACGTCACGGCTCAAACTATAAGATATTATATGATATATTTCGAATTATGACTGTGTATTTCTTATTGCGATACGCGTTGATCGTGGGTTCTCTGGGCTTGGTGGCCGGGTTGTACGCGTGTGGGGGCGGCAGTGGCTCTCCGGTGTCCACAATTGATGACCGAGCCGACACGGGTGGCACGTCCGAAGAGGCCGACACGGGCGGCACGACCGAAGAGGCCGACATGGGCGGCATGGTCGAGATGCCGGACCCAGAGACGGTCGAGCCTGCGGGCCCGAGATATACCCCGGAGAATGCCCCCTTCCTCGGCCGTCCGACGCAGGGGCCCGCGTTGCCGCCGACACGATTGCGGGACTTCATGCACACCCCGATTACCAAAAGCTCGAGCGGCACCTACATCAATGTCGGCACGCCAGGCTATCCCCACATCATCGGTCACCGTGACGAACAGCTGACGTGGCTGGAAAACCGAGGCGACGTCTTCGTCAGTTACGGCACGACACACGGAGGAGCGCGAAAGTTCGACGTTATCGGTTACCTGCTCAATTTCGAATCGCCCAGTCGCCCCGGCGTATCCACGTTTGCAACTCCACCCACCATCGAACTTGCTGCCGGTACACCGCCGGAATACATGGGCTACATGGCGGCGGTGGTGCAGCGGCTCAACGCGGTGCTGCCGCACGACAAGCGCCTTCACTTGAGTGCAACGCCTGCGCCCGCTCGCAGCGGCATCGTGCCCGCAGGCAAAATATATGTCGACTTCATTGACTCCGACTGGCCAAGTCGGTTCCCCACGGAGCATCTCGGCACCACAACAGGCGACCAACATACCGCGCCCAAGACGTCGGCCCACGTGTGGCTGAATGTGCAAAAAATACGCAAGGCCGCGGAAGATTTAGGCGCGTTTGTGCCCGCCGTAACCTTCGAACGAGCGATGCTCGACACCCTTGCACACGAGATGCTCCATGCACTCGGGTTCGACGGAGGTCATGTCAGTTACGGCACCTTCCCGCTCTCAATCATGAACAACTCCCCGATCCCAACCCTGTTCGGCACGAAAGACAATTGGGATGGGAGGCTGCTCTACGAAATCGATCGCGAAGGATTGACGGCAGCTTATGGTCGGTTGTCTCCGGGAACGTCCGCGCTGGACTTGGGAGACTGGAGCAACACGATGCTGCATATTCGTGGCGACATTGTCATCGAAGCTCCGGGTCGCGTCGTCCATTTCGGCGCAGTTCAGCGGAACGGTGTAACGGAGCCATGGGTGGTGGGCCCCATCCCGGGGACCAACCTCGGCCGGCACACCGCGATGGACCAAGCGGTTGGTTGGAAGGGGAGCCTGCTGGGGTTCACGCCATCGGCGGAGGTCGTTGAGGGTGACGCAGTGCTCGAAGTCGACCTGTCTTCACTGAGAGGGTGGCTGGAATTTACGGACATGGAGAGCTGGCCCGCGAACGTGCAGCCCGGCGCCGTGGGTGGCGGAACCCAATGGGGCGATGGCGACCTGTCGTACTCCATTGAGGTGCGCGGCAACTCGTTCATCCAAACCGGCGGGGATGCGGGAGTGGTCACCGGCGTGTTCATGGGGCAGGAGCATCAGGCAATGGGAGGTTCGCTGGAGCGGCCGGATCTGTCGGGTGCTTTCGCGGGCACGCGCTGAGGCCCGGTAGCCGTAAGTGCCGTAACTCCGATCCCAGCTCGGCAAGGCATCTTCAAGAAGCAATCTCAACCGCGTGCTTGACCGCCATCCGGGGCGGGCGTAACCCATCGCCAGCAAACGGCGGAACTCGGGCGCATCATGGACGAGCAGCAACAACCTCCCGCGGAGAGCGACGAGAAGGGCGCCTTCCGCTTCTACGACAACCGCCAGAAGTACCTGCTGTTCGTCAACACCTGCAGCGAGAAGTGGGTGGTCTCCGAACGCGCAGGGATGGAGCTCGGCCTGGTCCATCCGCGCCCGCCGGCGCTCCGCGTGTTCGACGCCGGCATGGGCGACGGCACCGTGCTCACCGGCGTCATGCGGAATATGCACCGGCGCTTCCCGACGATGCCGTTCTACGTCGTCGGCAAGGAAATCTCGGTGGAGGACGTGCGCCTCTGCCTCGAGAAGATGCCCGACCGGCTGTTCGAGCACCCGGCGACGGTGCTGGTGGTCACCAACATGCACTACTCGGAGGCGCCCTCGCTTCAGCCCCGCTCGATGCAGGCGGCGGCGACGCTGAACTGGATCGAGACGCCGCTCTCTGGCAACACCTCCCACGAGTTCCATGAGCAGATCGCGGCGCTTCAGCCCACCCTCGCCGACACCTGGCGGGTGCGACCGAGCGCGAAGACCGGCAATCCGCTCTACGTCCGCGCGTCGGTGCTGGTGCTCTACCGCGAGGACCACAAGTTCCTACTCGACCCGGTGATCCCGCGCCCCGGCCGCGCCAGCGACGGCTACGACCTGGTCCTCGCCTCCCAGCCCTACCGGGCGCGCATGCCGATCGACTTCAAGGTGAAGCGGGTGCTGGCGCCGCTCGCCCGCAGCCTGGCACCGGGCGGGCGGCTGCTCTGCATCCAGTCCCACGGCGGCGATCCGGGGCTGGAGATCGTCCGCAAGATCTGGTCCGACGAGCAGCCCTTCCAGACCGACCGCCACGTGCTGCTCAAGGCGCTCAAGGAGGAGATCGGCAAGAGCCGGCGCGATCTCAGATACAACGCCTATTCCGACAAGCGGGCGGTCTTCCGCTACGACATGCACACGCTGCCGACCGAGATCGAAGGCTCCAGCATCGGCACTTCGACGCTGTTCGCCGCCTGGAACGCGGCGATCTACGTGGCCCAAATCGAGGATGCGCGGCTGGAAGGCGTGGTCTCCGACGGCTCCTACCTGGACGCCACGCGCGAGGTACTCAGCGAACACGGCGGGCTCTGGTTCTACGACGAATCCTTCGTCGTCTCCCGCCGCCGGGACTGAAGCCGCCTACAACACCGACTGTTCGGTACCGTTATTCCGCTCCGGTTTCCCCCACTTCGTCATGCCCGGACTTGATCCGGGCATCCATGAGGGCCCGAGAATAGTGCGCATCAATGATAGCGTAGCGATGAGAACAGCACCTCCTCGCGCCCCGGTGTTAGGTGACTTTCGTGTAAGTGAAGCCACCTAACATTCCAACGATTATTTGCGTGGTTTGGACTGAAATTTTGTCCAACGCAACCGCAGCGCATCGATATGAGGATGTGCTTGAAGGTGCGTAAGCGAAGAGTGACTTATTCTCAGCTGGTCTAAACCAAGACCTGGTATTGTGACGACGCTCAGGCTGTCGGGCTCTATACCAACAATGTCAGCATCGAACATGCGATGATGCGTGGCACAAAGCACGATACCGTTTCTTGGATCGTCTGCACCCTGTTCTGCCTTCGGCACAATGTGGGCCACGTCGAGAGCCACCTCGATATCGAGTCCACAAAACGCGCATAACGTACCTTGTCTCTCAAGAACACTGGATCGAAACTCTCGGTCTCTCTCTTGTTCCTTAACCTCCCTGAGTCGTGCCACTGGCGTTTTCGAGAAAGGGTAAAATCCTTTCTCTTCCCCTTTTCCACCCACACTTTTGCTAGACAGCAAGCTAGAAAAGAATACGTCCTCATTTCCATATTTTGATTGCGCTATTCTGTCAGGGCCTAAATGCATTGTTTGACCACGCATGTAATAGTTGGGCTTGAAATCGAAATCAGCAACGAAATCCTCCCAGTCATATGATATCAACTCTCCCTGCAGTAGCACAATTATTGGAAACCTCTGTTCGCCCCAAATATGCTCACTAAGATCATAGCACATGTCCGAAGTTTTGTGGATAGCTTGACCACAATAGGTGACGTAAGAATTTATGTGTCAGGTGGGAAGGGGGTACTCCCTGTGGTGACGACAACCACAAACAGGAGCACCCCGCATGTCCCAGCAAGCTGCGACGATCATGAGCCTACCCCAGGCCTTTGAGGTGGTGAAGGAGATGCAGGCAGGCGGACTGGACTGGGGCGAAGGCTACCGCCCGCTCGGCCGCCAGGCGCTGGCCGAGATCATCGAGGGCCGGATGGCCGAGGCGGTGGATCGCTGGCTCGACAACCTCGACGCCGGCGCGATGCGCGACCGGCGCAACGGGACCTACCGCCGCTGCCTGCTGAGCGAGCTCGGCGACATCGAGCTCAACGTGCCGCGCACCCGGCACTTCTGCCCGACCGGGGTTGTGAAGAGCTACGCAAGGCGCGCGCCGGAGATCGACCGTGCCATCCTGGCCGGCTTCGTGCTGGGGCTTTCGACGCGCAAGGTGGGCGAGGTCCTGCTGGCCCTGCTCGGGCGCCCGGTCTCGGCCGCGACGGTGAGCCGGGTCTCCAAGACGCTCGACATGGCGGTCGAGGCCTTCCACCGCAGGCCGCTGAAGAACGCCTACAAGGCGCTGATGCTCGACGGCGTGGTGCTGGCCCGCAAGACCGGCGCCGGCGCGCTCAGGAGGCCGGTCCTGGTGGCGCTCGGCATCCGCCCCGACGGCAAGAAGGAGATCATCGACTTCCATCTCGCCGTCAGCGAAGGCGCCCGCGAGTGGGAAGCGTTCCTCAACCGGCTGTACCACCGCGGGCTCACCGGCGAAGGCCTTGAGATGATCTGCGTCGATGGCGGCAAGGGCCTGCTGGCTGCCTTGCCGTTCGTCTATCCCGGCATCCCGGTTCAGAGGTGCTGGGCGCACAAGATGCGCAACATCCTCAACAAGGTCCGCAAGGCCGACCAGGAGGCCGTCAAGGCCGATGTCCACGCCGTCATGAATGCAAAGAGCCGCCGCAAGGCCCAGAGCGCCGCCCGACGCTTCGCCGACCGCTGGCAAAGCACCTACCCCAAGGCAGTCGCCTGCCTGCGCAGCGATCTCGACGAGCTGCTCACCTGCTTCCGCTACCGGACCCTCGATGAGCGAAAGCGGGTCAGGACCACCAACGCCATCGAACGAAGGTTCCGGGAGGTCCGCAGACGAACCCGGCCCATGGGAACCTTCCAGGACCGGACCTCAATGGACCGCGTCCTCTACGCGGTATTCATCCACGAAAACAAGTCTCAGGGAATCAGCACCCCCGTCTCCCTGACACATAACTCTTGACGTTACCACCACAATACTGGAAATCGACACTTTCGAGAAGCATCAAGTAATCTCCAGTCGTCATTTTTGAAAGCACCTTTTGGGCTCCGGAAGGGATACCCCAAATTTGAAATCCTGCCGGCCCTAGTTCAGCGCACTTTCTTTGAATGTCAAATTGCTCATAAGAGCTCAGGTGCGTCAAATGTTCTTCGATGTGTTCAAACCTGAAACGTTTAAGGCCATCTGTTGGTGTTCCCAGACTACGAGGAAAATCCCTCCGGGAAAGTTTTTCTCCAATGTGCTGATAGTAGACTGCCATAGTGATCTCCTCGCAAAAAACGCTGAGGTTCCCACCACCACTCCCCATCTACCCCGCTATCGACGTACCCCCGTCCACCACAAAACTCTGGCCGGTGGTCCAGCGGCCGGCGTCCGAGGCCAGGTAGACCGCGATGCCCGCGATGTCGTCGGGCTCGCCGAGCCGTCGGAGTGGCGTGCGCGCGATCCGTTCCGCCGCACGCGCCTCGTCCTCCCAGAGCGCTCGCGCGAAGTCCGTGCGCACAAGGCCGGGCGTAATGGCGTTGACCCGGATGTTGTGCGGCCCGAGCTCCACCGCGAGGTTGCGCACCAGCTGAAGGTCCGCCGCCTTGGAGATGCAGTAGGCGCCGATGATGGCGGAGCCGATGGTGCCCCCGATCGAGGAGACGTAGATGATCGCGCCGTCCTTCCGCTCCCGCATCTCGTCGGCCACCAGCTGAGCGAGCCAGAGGTTGGATTGCACGTTGGTCGCCATGATCTTGGCGAAGGCCTCGTCCGAGATATCGGCGAAGGAGCCGTAGTGCGGGTTGATGGCGGCGTTGGCGACGACGATATCGATGGAACCCCAAGCCCGGCGGCTCTCGTCCACCAGGCGCTCCAGCTCGGGCTTGCGCCCCACGTTGCAGGCGACGCCGAGGACGGCGAGCCCCTCGTCGGCCAGCTCCCGCTCGGTCGCCGCGACCCGGCCTTCGTCCCGGCTGGAGACGACCACCTTTGCCCCGTGCTGCGCCAGCGCCCGCGCGATGGCCTTGCCGATGCCCTTGGTGGAGCCGGTGACGACGGCGGTCTTGCCGGTGAGGTCGAACAGGGCGGACATGACGGTCTTGGGCGCCTCCGGGCTAGGTGAGAGGAGCGGTCATGGCATAGTCTCGCGGGCCCGGCGTCTTCGGGCCTTGCGGGGCCGCGAGGATGACCGCTCCGCACGGGGCAGTCCAGAGCAACCGACACTCGTGGCGCGGTGGCGGGTGTCGGAACGGCAATCGAAGAGGAAAGGCCGAATGGCGAGAGCAGACTTTTCGTTTTTCTTCCCGTTCAGGGTGCGGTACTCGGAGATCGATGGGCAGATGCTCGTCTTCAACGCCCATTATCTGACCTATTTCGATACCGCGATCACCGAGTTTTTCCGCGCGCTGCCCTACGACTACCAGGGGCAGGTGGAGCGCAGGGGCGAGGACTACCACACCGTCAAGACCCTGGTGGAGTACTACGCGCCGATCCGCTTCGACGACGAGATCGAGGTCGGCGTGCGCTCGGCGCGGATCGGCCGCTCAAGCCTCACCTTCGGCCTGGAGATCCACCCCAAGGGGCGCGACGAACGCCTCGCCTCGGGCGAGGTGGTGTGGGTCAACACCGATCAGACGACGCACCGCCCGGCGCCGCTGCCGCCCGAGCTGGTGGAGAAGCTGCAGGCGTTCGAGGGCGGCGATACGGCTTAGCGCGTGCCGCCGAAGCCGGCGCTCAGGTCGTCGCGTTCCAGCACGCCGCCCATGCCCTCGTGGACCGGGCCAAAGAAGGCGCCCGTCACGGTGCCGTCATCGCCGCCGGTCTGCACGAAGGTGTTGCCGCGCACCTCGATGCCGTAGCTCAGATCGCCGTCCTTCCACATGGTGCCCGTGCCGAGCGCACCCGGCGCCGCATCGGCCGCCCATTGTTCCAGCGCCGTGAAATCCACCGTACCGGTCAGCGTCGCCAGGTCGACCGAGAGAGCGGCGGCACCGGCGACGGCCTCGGCCTCCGGCGTGAGGCCGAGCAGGCGGCCGGACCAGCGGACGCTGCCGGAGAGATCGGCGTTGTCCGCAAGCGTGGCGTGGGGAGATGGCCCGGATGCCCAGGGCAGTACCAGGCCGTTCCTCAGCGCGGCGCCGAACGCGATCTCGCCGCCCTCCATGTCAATCGCGCCGCGCACGTGCAGGGAGGTGTCGGCCCAGTCGCCCAACTCGATCGCGAAATCGGCCGGCATGGTTCCGGGCTCCAGGCGGCCGTAGGCCGCGAGCAGGGCCTCGCGATCGAGCGGGTGCAGGATGTGCTCCGACAGCTCCTCGCTGCCTCCCCCCACCATGATTGTCCTCGGGAAGCGGCTCGGGTCCACGTGGCCCCGGCCGAGCAGGTGAATGATCTCGTGCGCGATCACGCCGAGCCGCTCGAGCCCGTCCGTCCGGGTGTGATCCACGAACACCCGCCCCGCGGCGATCTCGATGCTGAGGGGCGCCGCCGGGTCACTGGTTGGCACCACCATATAGAGCGGTTCCGCCAACCCGATGTCCTCGCCGTCCGGCGGCACGGCGTCCGTCTGCCAGTCCTCCTGCCGCGCGAACGCGACGAGGATATCGCCGTCCGCAGGCTCAAGCGCGCCGGCAGGCGCGGGGTCGGGACTGAACGCCAGTTGCCAGTCTCTCGGCAGCGCCGCGTTGATCGCCTGAACTACGCGAACCGTCTCGTCCACCAGCGCTGGCGGCGTGCCGTCGGCCACATAAACGGTTGGTGGATCGGAGCGGAAGCGTAGGAGCGGAACTTCGAGAATCGTATCGGCGGGCATGCCGCCTTCTTCCCCGGTCTGAGGCGGGGAAGAGTCCGCCTCCAGGTAGGCGATCAATTCGGCGGCGCCGACGCCGTCCTGCACCGAACTGTGGGCGACCCTGGCGTCGCCGTGAAGGGCGGCCTGCGGCAGCGCGTCGGCCGGCGGCGCGACATCGGCGCCCACATGGACCCTGTCCCCGATAGCCACGATCGGCGCCTGTCCCGCCTGAAGCGGTGTTTGCAGCGGCAGTTCGGGAAGACTTCCCGACGCCACGTCGTCGTCTCGGTGAACGCATGCAGCCAGGGTCAGCGCGACGCCTAAGCCGAGATATGCGAGTGGGAGCTTCATGGAACGCACCGTTGCAAGGCCGAACGTGGATACAGGGCGCTCCGAGAGGCGAATCGAAACGCCGATATCGTTCTACCCTAACCGGCTATCTGTTACAGGCGTATATCTATGCCCACAGGGCAGTGGTCGGAGCCCATCTGCTCGGGCCAGATGAAGGCGCTCTCCACCCGCTTCATCGCGGCCGGCGAGGCGAGCACGTAGTCGATCCGCCAGCCGACGTTACGCTCGCGCGCGCCGCCCCGCTGCGTCCACCAGCTGTAGTGGTCCGGCTCGTCGGGGTGGAGCGCGCGAAAGGAGTCCACCCAGCCGGCCTCCAGCCAGCGGTCGATCTCGGCCCGCTCGATGGGCAGGAAGCCGCTGTTCTTGACGTTGGCCTTGGGCCGGGCGAGGTCGATCTCCCGATGCGCGGTGTTGTAATCGCCGATCACCAGCACGGGGCAGCGGCGGCGCATGCGCTGCACCCGCTCGAACACCGCGCGGTAGAAGTCGAGCTTGTAGGGGACGCGGCTGTTGTCCCGGCTCTTGCCGTCCCCCTTGGGGAAGTAGGCGTTGACCACCGCGAAGCGCCCGCGCTCCGTGCGGAAGTGGGCGGCGATGTACCGGCCCTCGATGTCGAACTGGGGCTCGCCCAGCGCGGTCTCCACCCGCTCGGGCTCGATCTTCGCGTAGATGCCGACACCGCTGTAACCCCGGCGCTCGGCCGCGACGAACGCCGTATGCCAGCCGGCCGGCGTGCGGGCCTCGTCCGGAATCTCGTCGTAGAGCGCGCGGACCTCCTGCACGCCGATGATGTCGGCCTCCGCGCGTTCCAGAAAGCCTGCGAACCCCTTCTTCACGCAGGCCCTGATCCCGTTGACGTTCCAGCTCACGACGCGCATTGGCTTCTCCCCGGCCCGCCCTAAGATTCGGTACCCAAGACGCGATAGGGTGGGCCGGCTGGCGCCGTGAGGCAACGGTTCGGAAGATGGGAGGGAGAGCGCATGGCGACGCGCACCGACGGGCCAGCGCGGTTGCCGGCGGCAGAGAGCACAGCCGGTTAGGCGACGGATGATGCCGTCGGAAGAATTTCGGCGCCGCTGGCCGTGGGTCACGGCCGACCTTCAGACCATACGGAACGATCTGCCGGGCAGGTTGGCGGGCGTTCCGGCCGACTCAGGCCAGCGCATCGAGATTCCCCTCGGTGACGGGAGCGGCGACTGCCTGGTTGCTCGCTTCCATCCGGGGCGCGCGCCGGCGCCGGCCGTCATCCTGGTGCCAGGGCTTACGGGTTGCGAGGCAAGCCGGCACGTGCTGCAAGCCGCAGACGCGTGGGTGGCAGACGGCGCGCCGGTGGTCCGCCTCAACCTTCGGGGCTCGCCGCCGGGCCGCTCGCTTGCCAAGGGTCACTACCACATGGACCGGGTGCGGGACCTCGCCGATGCCTGCCTCGCTGTGGGTGCCCTCGACCCCGGTATCCGGCAGCAGGGCATCGTGATCGTGGGTTTCTCCCTCGGCGGCGCGCTCGCCCTCCGCTTGGCCCAGGCGCCTGACCGTCCCGACCTCCTGAAGGCCGTGGTCGCTGTCTCCGCGCCGCTCGATCTCCCCGCGACAGCGGAGCGGATCGCCCGGCCCAGGAACCGCTTCTACGAACGCTGGCTGCTCAGGCGCCTCAAGCAGGAGACGGCACCGCTCTGGCGCGATGGGCCGGCGGCCGTGCGCGCGGCGGTTGAGAGCGCGCGACATATTCATGAATTCGACGACGCGCTCACCGCGAAGGAGGCCGGGTTCCACGACGCGGCGGACTACTACGCCTCGTGCTCACCGATGAACGACATGGACGGCCTGGGTATTCCCGCGCTCGTGATTCACGCCGACGACGACCCCTGGGTCCCGCCGCCATCGGTCGTCGAGCGCCCGCCGCTTCGCGTCGTGGTCACGCGCGGCGGCGGCCACGTCGGCTTTCACGGAGCGGGAAGCCGGATGCCCTGGTACGTGGGTGCTGCGGCGCGCTTCCTGCAATCGCTCCCGAGATAGCGCCGGCCTGTCCTGCCTGACGCGGGCTTCCTTGCCCATGCGCCGATAGACCGCTACCGTTCGGCAAAAGGCCGGGATGCCGTGCTCGCCCGTATCCCCACCCAAGAATAAGAGCGCCGAGAAGCTGCCGCGCCGCGGCCATGAGGCGAGCGAGAGGGAGGGACGATCCATGAGCAGACGGCTGGCTCAATATCTAGGCATTGCCATCGTCGCAGGCGGCCTCGCGGTCGCCGGCGCCAGCGCCGCAGGGGCGGAAGAGCCCAAGCAGGGCGGCACCTTCGTGTGGGGCATGTCCAGCGAGATGAACATCCTGGACCCGCACGCCACCTGCAGCTGGTACACCACCAACGCCATCCACAACATGTTCGAAGGGCTGGTCATGCTCGACCTGGCCGACCCGGAGGCCAAGAGCGCGAAGCTCAAGCCCGCCATCGCGGAATCCTGGGAGCGCTCCGAGGACGGCACGGTCTACACCTTCCAGATCAGGGAGAACGTGAAGTTCCACGACGGCACCAGCGTGGACGCCGAAGTGGTCAAGTGGAACTACGACCGCTTCTTCAACAAGGACGCACCGCAGTTCTACGACACCGCCGCGGCGTTCATGGGCTACTACACGCGCTGGATGAAGTCGGTCGAGGTGACCGGCCCGATGGAGGTCACCATTACGCTGACCGAGCCCAACTACGAGTGGCTCCAGTTCGGCGTGCAGGCGTGCGGGATGCCGATGATCATCAGCCCCACTCAGATCGAGAAGGTGGGCAACGACGGCTTCCCCCTGGCGCCGGTCGGCACCGGGCCCTTCAAGTTCGTGGAGCGCGAGCAGAACATCAAGGTGGTGCTGGAACGCTTCGACGACTATTGGGGCCAGAATGCCTATATCGACACGTTGATCTTCCGGCCGCTCTCGGATCAGGCGTCGCGGCTCTCCGCCATGCGCGCGGGTGAGGTCCACATGATCAACGAGGCGCCGTGGGACGAGCTCGAAGGGCTCGAGGAAGAGGGCTTCGTGATCTCGACCAACGAGAACATCCCCTCGATCTGGCTGCTCTTCTTCAACCACAGGGACCCGATCATGTCGGACGTGCGGGTCCGCAAGGCCATCAACATGGCGATCAACCGCGAGGGGATCGCCCACGAAATCCTCAAGGACACCGGACGGGCGGAATACGGCATGCTCTCGCCCGGCACCTTCGCCTATAAGCCCGGCTACGTGTCGGCGCCCTACGACCCCGAAGGCGCGAAGGCGCTGCTCGCCGAGGCCGGCTACGGGGACGGGCTCGCCATCGAGTTCGACATCTACGAGTACGGCTACAACGAGGTCTGGGAGAAGTGGATCCAGCGCGACCTCAAGAAGGTCGGGATCGACGTCAAGCTCAACAAGATCGAGTGGATCACCTATCTCGGCAAGTGGGTCCAGGGCATGCCCGAGGGCCTGCACATGAACGAGGTCGGCTGGGGCTGGTCGGTTCCCTACTGGACCCAGGTCATGTCCCGCTGCGATTCGCAGCCGCCCAACGGCTTCAACGTCGGCTGGTACTGCAACCCGGACGTGGACGCGCTGTTCAACCAGGCGCTCGCCGAGAAGGACGAGGCCAAGGCGGCGGCGCTCTATCAGCAGGCGAACGAGATCATCATGGGCCAGGACTTCGCCTACGCGCCCAAGTTCGTCTACTACAACCCGCTGGTGCTCCACCCCAGCGTGAAGGGCTTCGTGAACCCGCCGGAGAACTGGTACGACTTCTCCATCCTCTGGCTCGACGAAGAATAGGGCCGCCTAGCGGGCACGACTGAGCGGGAGCCCTCGACCGGGAGAGAAGACGATGAATCTCAAGGACTATGCCGCCCACGACGCCTTGGGCCTGGCCCAGCTCGTCAAGAACAAGGAGGTGACGGCGGATGAGTTGCTGGACTGCGCACTGCAGGCGAGCGAGGCGCTCAACGGCGATCTCAACGCCATCGTCCGTTCCATGGAGGCGGAAGCGCGCGCCGCCATTGCGGCGGGCGTCCCGGCCGGCCCGTTCGAGGGCGTCCCCTTCCTGCTCAAGGACCTGACCCAGTCCTACGCCGGCGTGCCGACCGATTGCGGCAGCCGCTTCTTCAAGGGCTGGACCCGCGACTTCGACAGCGAGATGGTGGCGCGGTGGAAGCGCGCGGGCGCGGTGATCTTCGCCAAGACCAACACGCCGGAGGGTGGCTCCAGCGGCTCCACCGAGCCGGTGGCCAACGGCCCGACGCATAACCCGTGGAAGTTGGGCTATTCGCCCGGCGGCTCCAGCGGCGGCTCGGCCTCTGGGGTCGCCGCCGGCATCGCGCCGGCGGGCCACGCCAATGACGGCGGCGGGTCGATCCGCATCCCGGCGTCGGCCTGCGGCCTGGTCGGGCTCAAGCCCAGCCGCGGGCGCACGCCCAACGGCCCCGACTTCGGCGAGCTCTGGAACGGCATCGCCGTCGAGCACGTGGTGACGCGCACCGTGCGGGACTGCGCCGCCCTGCTCGACGCCACCGCCGGCCCCGGCGTCGGCGAGCCCTACTATGCGCCGCCGCCGGCGCGGCCCTTCCTCGACGAGGTGGGCGCCGATCCGGGCTCTCTCAAGATCGGTATTTCCACGAAGGCGCCGTCGGGCACCGAGGTCGATGCCGACTGCGTCCGCGCGGCCGAGGAAACCGCCAAGCTGCTGGAGGACCTGGGCCACGTCGTCGAGCCGGCGGCGCCCAGCTTCGATGTCGAGACGATGTTCGACGGCTGGACCAAGATCTTCCAGGCCAACGAGGCCTGGGCCTTCGACGGCTACGCCGAGGCGACCGGCACCACGCCCTCCGCTGAGAACACCGAAGCCAACAACCTCCATCTGCTGGAGGAGGGGCGCAAGCTGAGCGGTGCCGATCTGGTGCAGGGGATTAGCGACGTTCACGCGACCACGCGCGACTTCGCGCGGTTCTACGAGGATTACGACATCTGGCTGACGCCCACCCTCGGCTCCGCGCCGCCGGCGCACGGCCACCTCTTCGCTGACGACGATGCCGAGGTCTTCTTCGAGCGGCTGATGGCGTTCATCCCGTTCACGCCGATCTTCAACT
>CBDEUP010000007.1:0-492500 GCA_965243315.1 Alphaproteobacteria bacterium | reverse complement strand
ACCGGACCCGGGCCTCGGCCGCGCCGTTGTCGTTGGCGGCTTGGCGGTCCGTGGACCGTCCGCTTCCGTTTGTTCCCATAACGCCCGCCTCCCCGCAACACCGACCCGTATAAGGGCCGATCTTTGGGACAGGAAGGGCAATGTCAAGGGTTTTGCCTTTTACTATCAACGGGTTACGGGAACGTATGGCCATCCATGGCATTGCAGTGCAGCGCATGGTCGCGCGTGCCGATGCTCAAAAAAAGTTGGGTTCGGACCGTCGCGAACCACGGCGGGAGCGCTTCTCCGAGGAGAATCATCGAGGCGTCCGCCACCAGGCGTCGGGGCGGTGAGCAAGGCGAACCACCAGCACGACGAGCTCATCGTCCCGGATCTCGTACAGGATGCGGTAGTCACCGCCACGCATTCGACGCAGCCCCCGCAGGTCGCCCTTTAGGGCGGTGCCGAGGTGAGGGGTCTCGGCCAGCCGGTCGATGGCGGCGACGATCCGCGCCCGTTCCGGCCTGGCGGCGCGTCGCAGCTCTGCGGCGGCGCTTTCCCTAATCCGTGTCGAGCAGCTCACGCCGCACCTCGTCCCAGTCCAGCACCGGATCGGTCGGATCGCGGAGCCGCTCGATGGCGACAGCAAGATCGTCGAAGTCTTCGAGGTAGTGCTCGACGGCGAGGCGGATGACGTCCGCCCGGCTGCGCCGGAGCTGTGTTGCGGCCTTGTCCAGGGCCTCCACTACCGGGTCGGGCAATCGCGCGGTGACTTGCAAGGCCATGGCCGTTCCACGAGTGTTGTCAGTGACATTACTTTACATCGCAGTGACTGCCGCGTCAATCCTGCTTGGGCAGGGGTGTCCTGGTCGACGGAATTGGTAGACAGCGGGTGGGCAACGCTCGAACCGAGTTCGCGATACACCGTCTCGACCCTGTCTCCGCTCCGCCGAAGCGGCCAGCTTCGGGGTCGCCGCGTCGCGCCGTCCGCGCAAATCTTGGGTGTCTTCCGGGGCATCAGACATCGTCTGGAATTTGTCGATATGGCACTGGAAGACGCCGGCATCGATGTGTTCCCAGCAGACATGGATGCGAAAGCGCAGTCATGTCGCGCCATAGACGGTCACCAGAAACCATGAAAAACGCGTTGTCCGCCAGTCGCTTCTGCCGGGGATCTCGGCTCAGACCCGTCGATGAGACGGTGAGCTCAGCACTTCATCAATTCGTCAATTCGATCGGCAACCCGCTGGGCGGGTTCACGGAGCTGTTCGGCAGTCCAGTCCGCGGCGTATCCATCAGTGAGGTCGTCACCCGGGGCATGGTTGACCAGGCGCTTTGTCAGTGAACGGGACAGCATGAGGTCGCGCTCCGCGACCGTGATGAAGACATTGCGTAGACCGTGGAACCAAAACCGGGTTCCCGCGGCTCGTCCGATATCGGCGTAGTACTGCTGAATCCCGCCAAGGTGGCCGGCAGCGCTCGTGGACGAAGGAAAGACCCAGCCGTCCGCGCCGCCGTCTTCTTCGTGGCGGCGCTCGAAGATTCGGGCCAATTGCCGGGTAATGGGAAGCTCCAGGGGCTCTCCCGTCTTGGTTTGCTCGACGCGCAGCGTGCGCCGCTCGAGATCGACCCGGTTCCATCGCAAGGAAACAATCTCGCCTACCCGCATGCCGGTGTAAGCGCCTACCAGGAAAATGTCGCGCTGCGCGGGCGAAAGCCCCACTTCGTCGATTGCGGCACGCCAGCGAGGAAGCAGCTCGCTCGGCGCGGAAATGCGCCGGCGCCGCTTCGGGTGGTAGCGCCCGCCTCCGGCGAGCCAGAGTTCCACGGGGTTGCGCAAGCCCTCGTGATCGACGCAGGAGCGCCGGAAGATCGAACGCAGCAGCGATATCGTCTGATTGGCGGCTGCCCAACCGTGCTGCTCGGTGATGAGATTGAACTTCCGCTCAACGTCACGCCGGGAAATGGTATCGAGCGGCCGGGCGCGCCAATCGGGCAGATTGACCCGAATGCTCTGTCGATAGCGCTGTACCGTGATTGCCTTGCGGCTCGGATTGGCCGCCATGTAATCCTCGAAGGCCTCCTCGAGGGTCGGCATGCTGCGTACCTGGGCGCGCGCCTTGGCCGGGTCTTCGCCATGGGCGACGCGGCCGAGAAGCTGCTGGGCCCTGTGCCGCGCCTTCTCCGGACTGATACGGGGGTATCGTCCGATGGAGACGCGCCTGTTCGGAGCCCTGCGTCCACCCTCGCCGGCCCGATAGTTGACGACGAAGGTCTTGGTGCCCGTGGGCTGGACGCGGACGCCAAAGCCGGTGAGCTTGTCGTCCCACGCGATCCAGGGTGTGTCGGCAGGTTCCAGGGCCTCGAGGGATCGCTTCGACAAGGTCACCTTGACCTTTGCGACGCGTTTGCCGGTGCCTTCTTGCATGTGGGCGTTATGCCGAAAACACGCGGAATAATCAATCCGAAATCAACACCAACGGCTGATCGGAAGATATCGAGACCCGAGGTCAGGGTTGTGCAATCCTCGAGAAAACCCACTCTATCGTTGGGTCTTATCGTATGCATGGCATGACTTTCGGTGACAAGCGCAGGCATGCGTATTATCAATCGGCAAATTCCAGACGATTTCTGATGCTCCGGAAGATGGGAGCGGCTGCGCGAGCTCGAGGCTAGCTGAGCCGGACTGAACGAGCGCCTTGCGGCCGCTCCCTCCGAGGTCCCCGACATCCACCTGAACATCGCTGGCGTCTGCCGCCGCAAGGTGGCGCCCCGTTCCGTCACGGCGCGATTTATCCCTAGGGGGTCACGCGAGCGTCTCCAAGCGTGGGCTGCCGTTAAGCCGCCAATCCACTGCGGACCGACACTCTTCGAGGGCGGTTACTTCCCCGCCGGCCAGTCCTGCCTCGAGGCCGCCATCAATGAGGCCCAGTCGTCCGGCGGGCTCCCCCGTGCGAGCATTCTGGCGAACACACTGTAGGGATCGGTTCTGCTCCCGGAGGAGCGGAGCGTGCGTTGGTCATTGACCCACGCGTAGACGATCACCTTCGCCCTCGCGTCATAGCGGAAGAACAATCGGAACCGTCTGCCGATCCTGGCGCGCCGCCAATGGCGGTGGCGCGGGCCGAGAGTGGTGCCCTGGCGGTACTCGTCCCGGGACGGATCCTGCGGGATGACCTCCAGCATCAGCCGGCTCAAGGCGTGGAACAGCTTGACGTTGGCATTGGATGCGAACCCCGCGGAATCGCTTCGTTGTGCGCGTTGGACGGCGTTATGGAGCTTGCGTAGCTGGTCGATGAGGCAATCGTGGAACAGCAGCGTCCATCCGTGGCGCTGCATCAGAGGGCGACGTCGCCGTCGATATCCTCGTCGGCTCGCGCTTCACGCCCTGCATGGTCGAGCATGCCCTGCGCGAGATCGTCCGGCATCGCCCCGACATGCCGGCCGGCCTGGATTTCGCCGGCGAGCAGGTCCAGGAACGCACCGATGGCCGGATCTTCATGCTCGGCGTCGGCGCGGCTGACGACGATCTGCCCGTCTTCGTAGAGTTCGAATGCCACCTTGGCGCCGGTATCGACCCCCAGCGCCTGACGGATCGTCTTCGGCAGGGTGATCTGGCCTTTCGCGGTCAACGTGGCGACTTCGTGGATGATCGACATGATCGGCGCTCCTTGTGTGCCACGGGCAAAGGTAAGGAATATTCCTTACAACGTCAACGGCACGTGGGAGATGGGCCGTCGAGTCTCCGATCGGAATGCCAGACGTTCAGCTTCGCTCGATATCCAGCCCATGACGCCTCACCCACGCCCAGGCGAGCAGGTCGGCGCGCGTGTGCAGCACGCGCCCGCCGAGCTTGTAGTAGGCCGGGCCGCCCCCGATCGTTCGGTAGCGAGCCAGTGTGGAAGACGAGAGGTTGAGGAACGCGGCCGCCTCGTGGGTGGACAGGAAGATCTGGCGATTGTCCTCCAGATAGGCCTGTTCCGTGGAGTCCTGGCGGTCGGAGCATGGAGACGCCCCACGGTCGACCAGCGTGTCGAGCGCGGCCGGATCGTCAGAAAGAGCAGGCTCGATCTCGGTGCCGTCCGCGATCGCCCGGGCGATCGCGTCCCGTTGTGCGTCGCTCGCGCTCTCGCGCATCCAGGCCCGAACCTTCTGGACCGAGGACAAGCGCGGCGGGCGACCCTCTTGCAGCATCTCCACGAATGCCGGGTCGCCTGCGGACTTTCGTCCGAGCGCGGAGCCGGTCGTTCCGGTGATGGCGAGAAAGATCTCAACCTCACGGCGGAACGCCGGACGGATCGGAGGCTCGGCCATGAAGAGAAGCGCCCGATCGGCGGCATCCAGCATTAGTGGGTGTCCTCTCTGGAGGTTTGCCACGAAGTCGGGGTCGTCGAATACGAGCTGCCCAAACTGCTTTCCGCTCATGGAAGAATTGCTGAGAAACGTCTCGATAATGCTTCGGATGGTGTCGTCGAGCGTGACCGGCGTTCGTGGGCGGCGGGCCCCGGTGCCGTAGCGCTCAGTCGGCTTCGAGGTTCTCTTCATGGCGCCTCGCCCATGCCCAGGCCAGGAGGTCGGCACGCGCGTAGGCGACCTTGTTGGCGAACTTGTGGTAGGCGGGGCCGTTGCCGCTCGTTCGCATTCGGTCCAGCGTGCGAGGGGACAGGTTGAGGAGGGCCGCCGCCTCGCGAGTGGAAAGAAAGGGTTTGCGCTCACGCCTGGAGAGACTCTCATGAGGGGAGTCGCCCGGATCGGGCGCCTTGTCTGACGCGACAGAGGCTGCGGGATCCAGGGACAGGGCAGGTCCGGCCATCCCATCGTCCGCGACCGCCCGGGCGATGGCGGCCCGCTCTTCTTCGCTGGCGTGTTCGTGCATCCACGTCCGCACGTGCTGGACGGCTTTCAACCGAGGCGGCTTGCCCCTCTTGAGCCTCGATACGAACGCTCGCTCGCCCGTGGCTTTCTCGCCAAGCGTCGACCGTTTCGTACCGGTCACCGTTGTGAATGCCTCGATCTCGCGGCGGAACCTGGGACCGATGGCGAACTCGCCCATGAAACGGAGCACCCGATCGGCCGCGTCCAGTCTCATCGAGCGCCCCTTGTCCAGGCCAGGGACGAACTTGGGGTCGCCGAGAACGGTCTGGCCGAACTGTTCCTCGCTCAAGAGGGAGTCGGCGAGAAAGGCCTTGACCCTGGCACGGACATGATCGTCGAGTGCTGTCTGGGCAGGCAGGCGGCGAGAACCGCCACGCGTTCCGGATTGAGATGTCTTCGGCACGCGCTTCTTCACGATGCTGGAATTCACTCTGCTCAGGCGCACGGAACCGATTCCATGGGTTCTGCTAGCACCCGGTTGCCGAGAATTAAAATGCCGACTTGGGGAGAATGCATGCCGGCGATGAATGGGGCTGCCACGTTGAACAACTGCGCCTGACGATAAGCCCGTTGGGCGCGGTTGTATTCCCCAAGGTTGGGGACATTCGAGGATTTCTGCGCCGGCGATCCAAGAACTATCGTCCGAGCGCGAAACGGGCGCGTGGCCGCACATTTACCGTGCTGCGCGAGGCCAACGAGCGGTTCGACCGCCACCTCGCCCGGCTCGCCGGGGGTACGGGACCGCGATGAGCGCTGGCCGTGGCAACATGTGGACCGGATTCGAGCCCGCCGGGCGCCGCAAGGCCGAACACCACGCGGCGTCGCTCGTCGACGGGGACGCGGCTGTGCGCGGGACCGCCGGGCGCCCTGGCCCCCGCCTCGCGCGGCTCGCGAGGGAAGGAGAATCGTGATGGGTCTCAATGTCGACGACGTGATCGCCGGGCTCGATCCCGCCGAGCGCCGCAAGGTCGAGGAGCTGGCCGCGGAGTTCATCTCCGAGGAGATGACACTGCGTGAACTGCGCGAGGCCCGCCACCTCACCCGGGTCAGCGTCGCTCGCGAGCTCGGCGTCAGCCAGGACGCCGTGTCGCGGATGGAGCAGCGCAGCGATCTCCTGCTCTCGACGCTGCGCAGGACGGTCGAGGAGATGGGCGGCAGCCTGTCGCTCATCGTGAGGTTTCCCGACCGGCCGCCGGTGGAGCTTTCCGGCATCGCCGAGCGCGAGTCTGGAGACTGACGATCGCGCCGTATCGCGCACTCGCTGCACGCGATCGCGGACGCCCGCCCGTGCGGCCCCGGGTTTTCCAGTTCCTGACGGCCGCCAGACTGCCGCAACGGACCCGAATCGGATCGCGCGTTCCCAATCGGTGAACAGGGAGGTTAGGATGCGCCCATGGAACGACCCAGAGTCCGATTCGACACACACGCCTTCTTCAAGAAGCTCGTCGCCGCAGACATGCCCAGGCAGCAGGCCGATGCCTATGTGTGCCTGCTCATCCGGCTGATCAGGCAGAAAGTCGCCAGCGACAAGCATCTCGACGAACTGCCGGAAACGGCAGAACGCGATTTTCGGTTTGACACCCGCGCTGCCGCCGAGGAACTCGTTACGGCAGGCTTTCCCGAACGGCAAGCCGACGCACTTGTGTGTTCGCTCGTGCAGCTGATGAAGTGCAGATTGGCGATTACCGCCGTCACTTAGCCCCTCCACGAGCCGGCGCACTCGGTTGCGAGCCCGCCGATCAACCCGTCGCCACAACCCATTGGACAGGCCAGACCGTGGAAGGGCTGGTGGAGCGGCCGCGTCGTCGCGGACCTGATCTTGGACGGGCAATCGTTCGCGGTGCTCCTGTTAGGCGCTGGCCACGGCAGGCCCATAATGGTTGAAAGCACGAGAGCTGGTGCCCCGGGATCTCAAACCGACGCACCACCCAAGATTGCCGTATCCGGACGCCGCGAGTCGGCAGTACACCCTGGACGGAGGATGCAGGCATGCCGCAGGTGAACATTCGCACGTCGAGCGAGCGCCTGGCCATGATCGACCGCGCGGCGGCGATCCGGGGCGTCAGCCGGACCGAGTTCATGCTCCGGTCGAGCGAGGCGGCGGCGATCGAGATCCTGACCGAGCGCCCCGTCATCGCTCTCGACGACGAGGCCTGGGAAGACTTCATTGCTGCACTCGACGCGCCGGTGGAACCGGACCCCGCGGTCAAGACGCGCTACGCCCGCCCGCCGCAGTGGGACCGGTAAGACTGTCGCGGTCCCTCGCCGCCCGCTGCCGTCTCTCGCAATTTTCCCCGGGCATGGTGGAGACTGAAGCCATGGATATCATCGACACGGCCGTTGAACGTGGCAGCGGTAACGTCTTCGCCGATCTCGGCCTTCCCGATGCCGACGCCCACCTCGCCAAAGCCGAGCTGGTAAGCCGCATCGACGACATCTTGCGCGAGCGCGGCATCACTCAGGCCGATGCCGCGCGTCTGCTCGGTCTGTCCGAGCCCAACGTGTCAAGGCTCCTGCGTGGCGAGTTCCGGGACTATTCCCTGGAGGATCTGCTCCGCCTTCTAACCGCGCTGGGGTGCGACGTTGACATCGTCGTCCGGCAGCCTGGCGGAGCCCCCGCGGGAACCCTCCGCATCGTGGTGGCCAAACCCGCCTAGTGTCGGTGGCGCGCTCATCAGGCCGTCTCCGTCGTGCCCAAATCCAGAAATGCGCCAGGACTGAAGCTACCGCCCGACGCGTCTGAGGAGTTTGTCTCGCTCGGCCTTAAGCTCGATCACCCTATCCATTATCGACCGGACGTGGCCAAGGGCACGATCGGCGAGGTGAACTGCGATGCCGAAACAATACGAGAGCGGGGCCCTGGCGGCCGTGCATGAGGCGGCGCTCGGCCTGACGGAGGCGGGCGTGATGTCGAAGCGGACCATGAAGGTCTTCGACGAGATGTGTCTCACGCCGATCGAGGACATGGCGCCCGAGCGGATCCGTGAGCTCCGGCTGCGGGAGCATGCGAGCCAGGCGGTGTTCGCCCGTTACCTGAACGTGACCACGGGTCTGGTGAGCCAGTGGGAGCGCGGCGAGAAGCGCCCACGCGGCGCCTCACTGAAACTGCTGACACTGGTCGAGAAGAACGGTCTGACGTCGATCATGTGAATTTGCCGCCGGACCACGCGGTTGCAATCGCGTTGGCAGGCAATTCGAGAGGGTCAGTATCCCCAATCGATCAGCCACAGGGTCTCCCGCCGGGCCCGTGGCGGGACCGGACCTCCGTAGCCGGCGTTCATCTCGGAGAATCTCACCTCGAACCGGCGTTGCGAAATGACACTTAGATATCTATATTTCTGACAGAATTGCGGGACAGGACCATGTCCAGCCTTCCGAAACGCATCATGAAGCATGCCTCGGGCCTGCCCGAGGCGACGCCGATCTGTCCGGCCGCCCTCCTTCACCTGGGCAAGCGCGCGGCGGTGGACCAGGCGCTGGCGCGCCTCGCCCGCTCCGGGCGGCTGATGCGCATCTGCCAGGGCGTCTATATGCACCCCGTCGAGACCCGCTTCGGTCCGTGCCCGCCGCGCATCGGCAAGGCGCTCGAAGCGCTCTCCGAGCTCTGGGGCGAGACCATCGTCCCCTGCGGCGGCTCCGCGGCCAACCGCCTGGGCCTGACCGCCCAGAACCCCGTCCGCGAGGTCTATCTCACCTCGGGCCGCAGCCGGCGGCTACAGTTCGGGCGGGTCACGGTCGAACTGCGTCACGCTCCTCGCTGGCAATTGGCGGCGCCGCGCCGCAAGGCTGGCGAGGTCATCCGCGCCCTCGCCTGGCTCGGCCCGCACGAGGTCGAGGAAGGTCTCGAGGCGCTCCTGCCCGGGCTCTCCGGCGCCGAAGTCGACGAGCTCGCCGCCGCGCGGGCGATCATGCCCATCTGGATGGCGGAATCGATCAGCGCGCGCCTCGCCCATGGCTGAGACGCCGTACCGGTCGCTCTCCGCCGACGATCGGCGGGATGCCCTGCGCGTTGCCGAAACCCGTAGCCCGCACCGCGCATTCCTGCTCGAGAAGGACATCTGGGTCGTCGCAACCCTCCACGCCCTGTTCGATGCACCCTTCGGGAAAGATCTCGCCTTCAAAGGCGGAACCTCGCTGTCGAAGGCGTACCGCGTGATCCATCGCTTCTCCGAAGACGTCGACATCACCTATGACATCCGGGCCTTCGCCCCCGACCTGGTCGCCGATGCCGGCGCCGAGGCGCTGCCGCCCACGCGCAGTCAGGAGCGCCGCTGGACCAAGGCGATCCGGGCCCGTCTCAACGCCTGGGCCGCCGATGAAGCCGCTCCGTCGGTCGAAGCGCACCTTCGGCGCACCGGATTCGAGACGCGGGTAAGGGCGGAGGCGGAGCGCCTGCGCATCGTTTATGAACCGCTGTTCGACGACTACGCCTTCGTGCGCCCGGAAGTCACAGTGGAGTTCGGGGCGCGCTCGACGGGTGAGCCCCGAGCCATCCGGCCCGTCGAATGCGACGCGGCGCCGTTCCTGCCCGATCTCCAGTTTCCGCAGGCGCGGCCGTCCGTCATGCTGGCCGAGCGGACCTTCTGGGAGAAGGCCACCGCCATCCACGTCTTCTGCCGGCAGGAGAGGAAACGCGGCGAACGCCTGTCCCGCCACTGGCACGACCTGGCGAGGCTCGACGATGCCGGCGTTGCGACCCGCGCTCTCGCCGACCGTGCGATCGCGCGTTCCGTGGCGCGTCACAAATCTATTTTCTTCCATGAGAAGGACGCTGCCGGCAACGAAATCGACTACCACGGCGCGGTCAGCGGCGGACTGCAGCTGATCCCGTCAGGCCCGGCGCTCGAGGTCCTCGCCGACGACTACGGCAGAATGCTGGCCGACGGCATGCTGCTCGATGTCGACGAGCCCTTCGAACGCCTGATGGAGCACTGCGCCGGTATCGAGGCCCGGGCAAACGCGCGGGAAAACCACGACGATTGAATGTGATGCTGGAGATCCGTCCGTGCAGCCTGGCGATACTATGGGTTGCGTCTATCCAGGCATCGGTTTCGACAGGGTGATGCAGTATCCACCTCCCTCAGCCGCTCTGTCGCAGCGCCACCTCGCGCACGATCTTCTTGAACAGCCTGAAGGTCCTCCGCCGACCGACGCGTCACCAGACCGGTCCGGCAGCGGTACTTGCCGAACTCAAGAAGTAGAGGCCTCAGGCCCGGTCCCGGCGTCCCTTCCAGGAATGCCAGCGACTCCCACGAGAGATAGGGGCCGGCCACCATCAGGAAAAAGCCCGCCGTGCCGGTGCAGATAAGCGTTCTCACCCGTCTTCTGGTTCTCTCATGGAGGTCGTCCAGTACGGCGGAAAGCGAAGGTCCGCCGTCGCAAATTCCAGGTCCCGCCGTCGCACCGAAGTCGATCCACGGATAGTCTGCGAGATCGTCAGCAGCCACCGTCTTTGCGAGAAGCGGGTGACCAGCGTGGGCGACGATGACGAACGTCTCCCGCACGGCCCCGGCAAGCGCTTCGAACCCAACGGCATGGGTGATCTCCTCGAGGTCGTGTAGTCCGATACTGCGTAAGTTCGCCCGAACAATTTTCGACGGGACCACCAGGAATCCCCATTGCTCGGGCGCCCGGTGATCGGCAGCCGACTCTCTTGTCTCCCCGTGCCAGGCGAAGATGTAGGTCTCGGCAAGTCGGTCCGGCGACGGTATCAGCTCATGATCGCGTGGTCGTGTCGGCGAACGATGCTGGAGCTAGTCGAGGAGATCGCGGCGCTTCTGCGCATCGAAAGCAGCGCCCGGCCTCCCGATTGCCGTCAACGCCTGCCGGACCTCCCGGGCGAGCTCGGTAGGGTCACGGGTTAGTCGGATCGGGATATGGCATATTGGCGAAGTCATTGCCGCGGTACATCGGGCCCTGGAGGAGGGCGATGTGGTCTCCGATCCCGAGCTGCGCGCCGAATTCGGGACATGACATGAACATTGGTCGGGCCCTGTCCCGGTCTCAGGGACACAAGCACGCTCGACTCAGCGACAACCCCACGGAGGCGCGCGTCCCCTCGGGCCCGGCCGACATCGGCCATCCCGTGCCGTGCCCTCCATGCCCCGGTATGGTCCGGTCTCATGGGGGTGCCAAGCGAAATCACCACTCACGACACGCAAGATAGCAAATTCTCGGCCACCATCCCGCAGATTCGATCCGCTTGACCCGTGAACGCCAAGCAGTCTAGCATGGGTCTCTCAACTGCGTCGGATTCTCTGTCGGGTAGCCCTACTACATGTCCCGGTTTCTTGATGACGGGCGCACACTTCGATTGAACATGGACTACTCTACGGGGTCGCTTTCCGGCATGTCGGTATTCTGTGAATCCGACCGTTGTTTTACTAAGCAGGAGGGATGAATCTTGAATAACGCCAGTTCCGCCCGGCCTTTGAACTGGGATGAGTGCCAGAACCTCTTGAAGGATGACGCGCAGATTACGGCGTCCCTCGAATGCGTGGCCAGACTGGATTTCAGCATCCTAAAACGGAAGCTTGGTGAGGAAAAGGGATGGTCGCCTGAGTATCAGAATGAGGTTGAAGATTTATATCGACGGTTTCTCGCTCTCAACATCGTGTATAGAGACCGAAAAATCTGTCCAACTGGACCGATCGATGATTTCTGGCATGCTCATATCCTGGACACCAAGGCTTATGCGCGTGATTGCCAGGCACTCTTTGGGGAGTATTTGCACCACTTTCCATATTTCGGTATGCGAGGACCAGATGATCGTGCCGACTTGGAAACAGCCTTCGAGAAAACAAGAGTGCTCTTTATCAGACACTTTGGAATAGATCCTTGTGGAGGCGAGGCACAAGCGCGAGGCTGCTCACCTCAGCGCTGCCCCTAGGATTCAGCATTCGGTACAAAATGTCGCAGGTACCACTGCCTGAAGATGATTCCTCGCTAGAACAGGCAAATGATATTTTCTGGCAAAGTTTACTTGAGCATATCCGGAGAGACTTCCACGGCAGGCCGATTGACGGAGTGCTGGATGTGGGGTGCCACCATGGAGGCATGCTCGTACAGCTAGCATCGGCTTTTCGTCCCAAGAGACTGACAGGTATCGAACCTATCAGCCATTCCCGCGAACGCGCCTTGTTTCGCTTACGAGCGCTTTCTCCTACCGTATCGATCTTGCCTCCCGAGAAGTGGCCTGAAGTTCCCGCAGACAGTGTGGATATTGTGACCTGCCACGAAGTCTTGCATCTGGTGGACGACCTTTCGAACTTGTTTGGAAATATCGTTCGCGTGCTGCGTCGAAAGGGAGGCGTGTTCATTGTGGTGGGATGTCATACAGAAAATCCAGTCTGGAAATCCTGGAGCGCGAAACTGCGCAGTTCTGGTCAAGTGGTCTTTGATCGCTCGCCGTTCGATATTCTTCGTGCAGGGTCCGCCGTAGGTCTACATGGCGCCCTTCGCCCTCTTAGGCGTGACGGCTGGATAATCTACGATCCTAACGACGCGCTTTTCGAGTATCCTTCCGTAAGAGACCTTCTGGATCATCAGTACCGCAACAAACTGTTGTTTCGATTCGTCAAACCGTCATGAGAGAGTGTGCTGAAACCGTTTTGACAACACCACCGCGAGTGGCTGCCGCAGTGGCGGAAGTGTGCGCCGTTCGAGACGCACTAGGCTGTTTAGAAGAAATGGTACTCACCGAAAAGATAGAAACGCTGCCATTGTTTCTAACTGAATTTTGGCTGCGCTTTCGGGCCGGAGTCCGGCAATTGTACAAGATGAACGATTACGTTGCGATTCAAGGGTTTCCCTCAACGCAAGACGGGTCAGCACTGCTCCTGGCTGCATTAACGATAGGAGAGTCTCTGAGGGTTTATCGTGACGGCAAGGTTAGTAAAGACTTTAAGATGTCTCCATGGACAACTGAACTCTCGCATACAACTCGGCGGGGAGAGTTTCATACCGACCTCAATACTGAACCCTGTCCCCCCGCAATTACAGCAATACAATGCCTGGAGCCTGATCCTGGGAGCCCAGAATATGGAGTGATTCGGGTCGCAAGACTCACTCACCTGCTTGATTTCGTCAGACTCGACGACGACAAGTGCACACAGCGTTTCCTCAGAGAAGAGTCAGTCACAATGCTGAATGATCGTTCTTCGTCGAGTCGGACAGGGCACATCGTCGAGGGCGGCGTTATTCGATATCACCCCGAGACACTTAGAGCTGCCGAACGCCGGGCCGCTGATCCGGTGATCGACCTCGAACAACGCATTGCTGGTGTGGAACGAGCCGCGATGTCTGTATCGAAACCCTTTGCTTTGAAGCGGGGAGACATACTCCTGATTTCTAACCATCGGGCGCTGCACTGCCGGGGGGAGTGTTCCGTGCTTTTCCAAGACTTTCCGATGGATTTTGGTTCAAGACGCGTGTCCGTCCTCCATGCAGTCCGGGAACGAGCGGAAAATGAATGACGGCATTGAGATTGTTGGCGCACACATCAACAATCTCAAATCCATCGATGCCGTCTTGCCACTGCGAAAGGCCACGATGGTGGTCGGTGTATCCGGCTCGGGGAAGAGTTCTCTCCTTTCCGATACCCTAGCGACCGAAGCCAACTCGCGCATGCGGCGGTTTCTCGGGGTCGATCAGCCTCACCTCGGTAGCGAAGACGTAGCGGCCTTCCTAGGACCGCTTCCTGCCAGCATCCACTTCGCTCAGGCGGCTTTCCGCGCGTCCCGGCGGACCACTGTGGCCACCTCCACGGGGCTTCTAGCCCTTCTACGGCGCCATTTCAGTCGGCACTCAACACCGTGGGCAAAGGAACTCGATAGCATCGTTCCCTCGCCGTCGCCGGCCAGCTACGCGGCATGGATGGAACGGCATTATACGGGTTCCTTGATTGTTTGGACTGTAGTTGAACGGTGGCAGCGTACTGACGGTACACGCGCTGTCGCCCGATTGAAGAGGCACGGTGTTCATACAGCCACGCTTTTGAGTGATATCGACCCGCCGTCTCGGCGTAGCTGCGGTCGCGAAATCGATGTCAACAATTTCCGACCACTTTCTGCAAATGCGCGTTACTTGATCGAAGCCGAGGTTGGACGGGTGCAACTGTCCGGCGAGTCCCCCAAGCTCACAAATTTGCTCAAGCGTGCCTTCGCCATTGGTGGTGATGTCATTGTTACTTTTGACCAAGGGCAGCATCTGCCGGAGCAGCTTCAAACAGACCGCGGCATTCAACTGGACAGTGCCTTGCACTGGGTCCATCCGGAAGAGTTGGAGCCATACTTCGTTCCAAGTGATGCGCTTTTGTCCTTCAACTCGCCTTCAAACCCTAGAAGTGGCGCCTGCAAAGCTTGCAAGGGCCTTGGACGGGTCAGGACAGTACTCGCGAGTGCGCTTGTCGCCCATCCCGAACGCAGCATGCATGAAGGCTGCTTGGCACTCTGGACCGAGAAAAATTACAGGTACGTCAATATTCAACACGAAACGATTGAGGGCTTGCGTGGAGTGCGTGGATTCTCCCCGGATATATCATGGCGCGAGCTCGGTTCGGATGCTCGGCACGTCATTCTGTTCGGTGCCGGGGATCGTGCCATAGCCGATGTAGATCGCCGCACACAACGAAAGGTGAGTGACCCTCGGCGCTTCCCGGGCTTTGTACCGGAGATTCTGCGGCGCGCCGAAGGCAAGGGAAATGCTTCTCTTCTCGCTGACTTCCTCACCGAAGAGTTGTGCACGGAATGCGAGGGTACACGGTGGTCAAGGGAAGCGCGGGCATTGCGCCTGGGCGATTGGCACATTGAGGATATTTTGGCGCTTCCGTTTGGCGAGCTCTCGGAACTCGCAAGTCCAGGAGGTCATTTGGAGCAGCAATTGCCAGAACGCTCACGGCCGCTTGTCGTTGGTCTGTACGCCGCAGCATCTGCGTTCGTTGAGGCAGGACTTGGGCACGTTTGCGCCGCGCGAGGAATGACAACTCTTAGCGAAGGAGAAAGCCGGCGTTCCCGCCTCGCAGCACTTATTCGAACCTGTGGGGAAGGTTTGGCACTATTGCTCGACGAGCCAGCCCGAGGACTCCACGAAGAAGACGTGGGACGTCTTGCCGTTGCTCTGGGAAATCTCAAACGTCAACACACGTTGATCATCAATGAACACAGAGTGTCGTTGGCTAAGGTGGTGGATCAACTGCTAGAGATGGGGCCTGAGGCCGGCGAACGCGGGGGACAGATCGTGTACCACGGTCCTCCGGAGAGGATAACCGAGATAAGCCAAAGCGCATCTCAGATAGCCTCAACGCGCCTGCACCTCACTGTCAAACCGAATGACGACTGGCTTACTGTTTCCGGCGCCCGGATCCATACACTATCGAACGTTCAATGCAGCATTCCATTGGGAAGGCTTGTATCCATCACCGGCGTATCCGGTTCCGGAAAGTCGAGTTTTGTGCGAGGCATTCTCGTGCCGGCTTTGGCGAGAGAACTGCCGGAACGCGTCGACTGTGAGGGCTTTGCATGGTCCGAAGGAACGTGGGAAGGATTGGAAGGCTATTCCAATATTACATCCGTTTTGGCTCTTGAACCCCGGACACCCGGAACGCAGCGTCGAAGCACCGTGGCGACACTCCTCGGGCTGGCTGGAGATCTTCGTAAGATCTTCGGGCGTTCCTCGGAAGCGGCACGTCTAAATCTCAAACCTGCAGATTTCGGTTGGAACGCAGGTCAGGGGCGATGCAAGAGCTGCCTGGGAATGGGCGAGGTCGAGTATGACGGTGGCTGGGCTGCGTGTTCTGACTGCGGGGGAAGCCGCTTTGGTGAAGAAGTACTCAGCGTCCGGCTGAACGGTCTAAATGTGGCCGATATCTTGGCACTGTCAATGACAGAGCTGCTGGGTCATCCACTGGCAATTGAGGCTGGATGGTGTCGGCTACTTGAAAAGTTGGATGCCCTTGATCTTGGCTACTTGACACCCGGACGTCGTCTGGACCGAGCAAGCGGGGGTGAACACCAGCGCTTGCGAATTGCGCAGACTCTCGCCAACCGAAATCCGGAAGGACTCTTGCTCGTACTGGATGAACCGTCCGCTGGACTTCATCCGAGAGATGTCGAGCGACTGTTGCGGGCTCTGGATAGCGTGGTTGCCGGGGGAGCTAACACGGTAATTCTCGTAGAGCATAATCTGGATCTGATTCGCGCTTCCGACTGGGTCATCGATTTCGGACCAGGGGGAGGCCCAGACGGTGGTCGAGTTGTCGGTCAGGGCCCGCCGAATAAGATCGCGAAGCTCAACACGCCCACGGGACGTGTCCTAGGGGGTAAACCGCCGCGACTTTCGTCTTCCGATAGCACGGCCGGTCATCAGGCAACCAAGACAGACAAGGCCGACCCAGGCGCCTCCGCTCGAATCGCCCGGCAGTGGCTCAGGCGCTTGATCGGCGAGGATGTTCCGGAAGAGAACTTCGACGCTGTGGACTTCGACGATCTCGCCGTAATTTTCGACACTGCTGCAGCCCTGGCCCGTCCGCATGAGATCGGCGGTCTCGATATTGAGATTGCCCGCCTGGTCCTGAACCAAGAGAATGATCTCTCGCAGGATCTTCTTTCTCTTGCTGAGGCTTGGGCCGAGAACCCCAATGCTCACCTGCAAATCCATCCCTTGCTGGAAGAAATTCGACTATGGGGATCCCGGCTTCCCGTTTCTGTGCAGCGAACTGCGCAGAATCGCATTACTCAGTTAGGATTAGAAGCCGCTCGCGGTGCATTGGATCATCAGGATTTACTAAGCTTCCGGGTAACAGGCCCTCGCTTTCAGTCAATTTCTGAGAATATAAGTGAGCGGATTCAGCGGGTGCGTGACGCTCTTACCGTCGGGGGCGGATACGTCGAACTTTCAAACAGTCAAGACAGTCAAGAATGTGTCCTTGGAACGATCCGAAGACGTCACTTTAGTCTTGTGTCTTCGATTCCGGTCGTCGGACCGCGAGTCGCGGCCTCGGCGAGTTTGTCCCGGTCCCATGCAGCCGGACGTTGTCCCTGTTGTAAGGGTATGGGTTCAGTGCAAACCATAGACGAAGGACTATTGATCTCCAAGCCGAATGCCGACCCCCTTGAAGAAGACTTCCTGAGCAGGGAAGCACTTGGCGTTCTTAGAGGGATTCGTAGAAACAGTTTTCTTCCGTTTTTCAAACGAATGATTGCCGAGGGGCTTTGGTTGCAGGGCCGTCCTTTCATCCGACTGTCATCCGACGACCGTGACATCTTGTTGCACGGATACTGGCATCGTCCCAGTCACGGCAGTTTTCTGAAGAAACCAGGGGCCAAACCTGACGATGTCCGCTCATGGCTACGTTGGGATGGTTTGATCCCAGCGGTGCTGGCCGAATTTGAAAGAAGCGGGAACGTGCAGTGGCGGAAGCACGTGGAAGCTTCTTCAAAGTGGGTAGATTGTCCGCTATGTCATGGAACCGGACTGCAATCGCACAGCCGGGCAATCCCAATCGGCCCACATTCGTTGTTCGATTGGATTCGTCGAGGAGCCGTCGCGGACTTCGTGCAGGCGCTCGATGCATTTGAATGTTCCAGTGAGCGGACTAAGCGGATGAAGCTTCGCATTGTGCATTGCCTGAAGCCCCTAGCTGATGCCATTCCACGGGCTCCTCTCCGCGAGCCGATCACCGATCCAGGTCTATTGCGTGCCGTATTTGAGCGGACAGTCCAGAGCATGCTCCCACTCAAAGTCCTGGACTAACCGGATGAAGTACGAATTGTTTGGGCCGCTGGCTGATCGGTTCGACTGGCACACGCCGCCACACCATTATCAAGACGATCATGCCTTTGTGCTCAGCAGGCTTGGTGCGCATCGCCGCATTCTCGATATCGGCTGCGGGACGGGAGTATTTCTCGAACGAGCGGTATCAGCAGGGTTTGATGCCAATGGCATCGACTCCGCCCCGGAAATGGTCGCGATCGCCGCCACTCGGGTCGGCAAAGATCGCGTTCGCACCGAACGGATGCAGTGTCTCCGCGAAAGGAGCACCTATGACGGAATCGTTTCTCTAAGCTGGTCCTTCAACTACGTACAGTCGTACCCGGAAGCTCGTGACGTCTTAGAGCGCGTGTTCCAGGCGCTGCGGCCCGAAGGGCGCTTGATCCTACAGATAGCTCACGCACCAAATGCATGGGAATTATATACTTGCCTAAGTAGCCGAGCGTCGGTAGCGTTCCCCCTCTTACCACCGGAGGGGTGAGATGGCCGAGACAGGGGGCGGCGGCGAGGGTAGGCTGAAAGAGGGGCAGCCCGGCAGCCCGGCAGCCCGGCAGCCCGGCAGCCCGGCAGCCCGGCAGCCCGGCAGCCCGGCAGCCCGGCAGCCCGGCAGCCCGGCAGCCCGGCAGCCCGGCAGGAAGTCAACCGCGTTCTCTACGCGGACGATTGTCTCAATGTTCTCAACGATCCGCTCGCCATCGCACCGCAATCCGTGGACCTCATCTATCTCGATCCGCCGTTCAACTCGAAGAGCGACTACAACCTGCCTTTCAAGCGGAAACACAAGTCCGCCAAGCCTGTCGCCGTCTTCAAGGACACTTGGCAATGGGGAGAGGCACAGGCAACCGCCTACAACGACCTCGCCAAGGGGCCTGCAACGCGGCCCATAGCCCAACTCATAGACATTGCGCGACGGCTTGAGGGACCCACGACGATCTACCGGCTGGACGCCTATCTGGTGAACATGGCGGAAAGGCTGATCGCCATGAAAGCCGTATTGAAACCCACCGGCAGCATCTACCTCCACTGCGACCCCACCGCGTCGCACTACTTGAAAGCGCTCATGGACCTGATCTTCGGGCGGGACAATTTCAGGAACGAAATCGTGTGGTGCTACACCGGGCCGGGTTCGCCGGACATGCAGCAATTCAACCGGAAGCACGACACGATCTTCTGGTACTGCATGTCCGATGTTTGGACCTTCAACGCAGACGCGGTTCGCGTAGGCCACCACAAAAAAACGCAGGAGAATTTCAAAGAGGGGCTCCGCGGTTCCGGGTTCGTAGAAGGGAACTACGATCTCAAGGAAGGCAAGATACCGGAAACATGGTGGGCGCAGGCCAAGGGGAACGGCTTGGCGATCGCCGCTCGGCACAAGCACCAGTATCTCGGCTACCCGACGCAAAAGCCGCTCGCACTCCTAGAGCGGATCATTCTGGCGAGCTCCAATCCCGACGATCTTGTCCTAGATCCATTCTGCGGATGCGGGACAACCGTCCATGCGGCCGAGACGCTAGGACGGCGATGGATTGGCATTGATGCGAGCAAGTTCTCCACCGGCTTGATAAAGACCCGGCTGACCACAAGCCGGAAGAAAAACGAGTATCCGCTGTTAGAGGTGGGCGACATTGGACTGATCGGCGTTCCAGAGACGCCATTAGAAGCTCGCGAGCTTGCGGATCGAGACAAGTTTGAATTCGAAAAGTGCATGTGCGGCCTAGTCGGCGCGGAAGGCATGTTCCACGACCCAGGCACCAAGGGTGCGGACGGCGGAGTCGACGGCGTTGTCACCTTCGTTCCCTTGATCGATGCAGAACACGGTAGGGGCAGAGAACAGGAAACCGCCATCGTGCAAGTGAAGGGCGGGAAGGTGACGCCGGACGCCGTGCGCGCCTTGGAAAGCACGGTCAATCGCTACGAGGCCAAGGCGGGAATCATCATTTGCTTCGCCGACCAAATGCGGACGGTCGAGAACAACCGCACGAAAGAGACGTTTCAGACCATGACCGGCCCGTTCCCGGTGATCCAAGGGCTATCGGTAGAAGACTTGCTGGAGGGGACCATGCCGCGGCTTCCGAATCTGTTGCAGAAGGCCGCCTAGAGGGAGAGAGCGATGGCGAACACGGTGAACCTGTCTGCGCGCTTGGCGGCGCTCGAGATCATGGTTGAGATGCTGGCTGCCCAGTCCATGATGCGGGAACGCGACCCCGACAAGGCACTTGCCGACTATGGCGAGGTCGCCGTGATGATGCTGTCCATGCGGCACACCGATGACGAAATGGACGCCATTGTTCCGCTCATGGTGGAGCGCTCACGGAAGATTCAGGAGCACATTGAGGTCATTCGGAGCGCGGCGCACTAAGGGGAGAGAACGATGACGGACGAGGAATTGGAATTCCGGCTCAAAGAACTGGAGGAACACGGTCAGGCGTGCGCGACTATAGCCATGACCTCCGCGACGGAACTTGTTTTCGCGGCGTTCTCCCTTCTCATCCTGAAGGGGGTATGCGCCCCGCAGGAGCTCACTAATCTTCTCGACGTACTTTTGGAAGATGCGAAGCCTTTGGCGGACGACTCGGACGAGGCGCGGCTTGGGAAGGAATGGTTTCAGAAGTCGGTGACGTTGCTCCGTCGCCGTCTTTCGGAGATTGAAGCCGTTCGCGAAATCTCATCCAATTCACCAACCCTTCAGTGAAGACGGCGTTGGCACCTTCGCCTGTCAGCACGACCTTGCCCCGCTTGCCAGTCCGTTATCCGCGATCAGGCTGGCGTAGGTCAACCGCTTGCCGACCATCCCGGCAACCAACCCGCCCATCATGTCGATAGTGTCGCGCTCGCGAATGCCGTGACGGCCCGCGAAGTCGGCAACGTACCGATGCAGGTGCTTGGGCGAGAACTTGTGATAGACGCCCTTGTGCGCCCGCTTCAGAACCGCCCAGAAGCTCTCGATACCGTTGGTATGGGCCTGCTGGCGGACGTACTCACCGACGCCGTGATTGACCGCCTCGTGGATGAACTCGTCCATGCCCTTGTAGGCCGCTGCCTCGTCCGTATAGACGGTGGCGCCAGGCGCCGTGTTCTCGCGGACGAAACCCTGCAACGTGGGCTTGTCGGTGTTCTCGACCACGGCTGCCCGAACCTGATTGGTCTCGCGATCCTTCGCGCCGACAACGGTAGTCATGTCCACCGCGCCGCGTCCGCTGGCGGCCTTCCGCTTCGCGTTGCTCTTGTTGCGTCGCTTCCCACCGACATGAGTCTCGTCAACCTCGATCGGCCCGCCGAACGGCGGCTCGTCATCGTTGTCGAATGCCTTGCGGATACGCTGCAACATAAACCATGCCGTCTTTTGCGTCACCTTCAGATCACGGTGGAGCTTCATTGAAGACACGCCTTTGAGCGACGTCAAGTGCAGGTAGATCGCCCATACCCACTTCCGCAGCGGGAGCGGCGACCCCTCCATGACGGTGCCGATGCGGACGCTGAAATGCCGCTTGCACGCGGGGCACCAGTAGGGCATCGGCGGGCTGCCCTTGCACTCGACCGTCTCGGCATTTCCGCAGCGCGGGCAATGGCGACCATCCGGCCAGACGCGAGCCTCAAACCACTCGCGGGCTGCCTCATCGGTGGGGAACAGATCCACCATCTCCATGACGGCGATAGCTTCGCGGTGGGACTTTCCAGGTGCCTTTGCCATGTCGCGTCTCCCTTCACCATGAATATAGGGAGCCGCCGTCATTTAGTCAAGTATATAATTCCCCTTACGATACTACAACGCGCACCGAGGACAGAGCCGTATTCAGAGAGTGCTATCAGCGGGATTTCCATCCGCCACCGGCAGCAGAACTGACGGTCGTAGATCACGAAGAACAGCTCCTCGTGGTCTCCGAGGAGTTGACGAATACGGCGGCGCAGGAAGATCGTATCCGTCATGTTCTCAATGTATTCTTGGAGCTGTTTGGGGAGTGCGAAATTCGGCATGCCGATTTACAAGCCGTCACACCACCGAGCATCCGTAAGGTGAACTGGACCCTTTTGCCGTCAGGCCAGTACCCGTGGAGCCGCGTGCAGCAACATGTCGGTCGGATGCTTGAGGACAAAGCGCCGCGCTCGGCGCATCCGATTCAGAACCGGCTCCAAGAGCTGGCCTCTTTCGACCCGGATGAAGTTTATGTCGGCGAGGGCGGTTTTCGAGCCTACGTCGCATACATATTCAACGAAAAGGGGCTCGCGGTACTCGAAAGCGTCATGCTGGATAATGCAACCTATGTGTTTGACCGAGACTGGCAGCAGGTCTCGCAGATGACAAAGGCCCAAATCCTGCAGAGCAACCTGCACCGCGATAGGATCATCCATGCCGCTAATTGGAATGATCGAATTCGAGAGTTGCTGGAATAAAGCGGTGTGGGCGAGATCAATTTGGGCGTGTTCGAGGTCTATCTTGACTTATTCGCGGGACGCGTAGTTTATCGGTTGATATTGAACGTGTAGCAACTTCCGTTCGTCGCACTCATGGCGCAGGGATTTGGTGTATTTGATTTCGAGGTTCGGGGTTGAAGGATCTCAGTTTCGCGGGGTACGCCGCCCCGTCGATGTGGGTACCGAGGCCGCTAGGCGTTCGGCCAACATGTGGAGCAGGGCGGGGTCGGGGCAGGCCGAGGCGACGTGGATGCGGGCGTGCGCGGCCTTCTCGGCGACGCGGACGCCGCTCTTGAGCAGGCTCTGGCGGAGGGTGGTGAACTCGGTCTAGGCGAGCGGCATCCTGCGCAGCACCGCGTCGCGGAGCGCGAGTATCAGCCAGTAGGCGGCGGTGTGCAGGATTAGCCGAACCGATTGTCGAGCGGGCTCTGGCACGAGGTGCGGTCGAAGCTGAGCTGCTTGATGTAGGCGCGATCGCTCTCTTCCCTAATGGGCTCAGCCATGCCGGTGTCGGCCGGCGTTCATCATGTCCAGCGAGAAGTATGTCTCCCGACGGGGCGCTCATGGATCGCGACATTCTGTGGAGCCTGTGGAGCAGTCAGGTCGATCAGTTCGGGAATGGTCAGGCTACCCGATGCGAGGCGGAGCGCGCAAAGTTCCCAGTGACCCTCATGGGTCTTGACGAGCTCGTCGACGCGCTCACATCGACCATTACTTGCACATGCACGCCGATGCGCGAAGACTTGTGCCGCTGAGACGGGTCTACTGGCCTGTGGGGTGATATGGGCGAACATGGCCGAGCGCTGCGATCTGACCGTAGGGGCCCGACTGCAGGGCTGGATCGCAGGTGGCGCTCGCGATATGATTGCTACATTCCGACTTATTTAGCACCGCTGCTGCAAAAACCTTACCGGAATTCATAGGGTTAAAGCGGATCAGACCGGAATCTCGATCGAATGTCGGTCTCGGGGGTTGCGAGCCCCCGCAACCACAGAAGCCCCGTTATTCCAACAGGATAGCGGGGTTTCTCTTTGTCGGCTCGGGATCCGTGTTTGAAACGTAAGCATACCGTAAGCGGAGTCAATACACCGGGTGGCCTGGGTCTGAGCCCGCGCGGCACCATTGCGTTGGTGGTATCCGTTCGGGTCCCGGGGGATGAGCGCGGCGACGGGGCGGGTTTAATGGTCGGAAGGTCTCGGCTGCCCTCGGGACTGCATCACTCCGGTGGCGACCGCGTGTGTTTCGTCCCCCGGGAGTAAGCGTTCGGCGGCCGGAGGACAGCTGGAACCAAGCTCGCGCTGAACAAGGGTTGCGGCGCAACCTTCAAGTCCGTCTGCATTGTCATCCGCCGGTGAACGAAGCACTTGCGGGCCTGCATTGCAGTCAATGTCCACTTCGGGCGGCAGCATCGACTTCGAGTGCCTCTCTTGCGATCTGCCGGGCTTCGTCCAGCGTTTCGACAACCCGGTCGGCCGGCACTGCGCCGAGAATGTCGAGGCTGCGCAGGGTCGCAGCAACATCGTCGCGGAGTCCCATGACGATGCACTCGGTTCCGGACTCTGCGGCGATCTCCAGCAGTTTCCCGATCACCATGGCGGCGCTGTCGTCGATATAGACGGTGCCCGAGAAGTCGAAGATGACGACCTCGTGCTCCCTGATGTCCAGCCCGACCACGCTGACCAGCTTGTGGGACGAAGCGACGCTCAACGTGCCCCTCAGCGCCACCATGCCGACCCGGGCCGCATGCGGGTCGTCCCGCACCGGTATCCTGTCTCCCGCGAAGAAGCTCGCCTCCAGCAGCGGCACGGACACCACGCTGTCGAGCTCCAGCCGTTCCAGCCGCCGGGCATGCACCATGCCGCCCGCGATCAGCCCGATGGCCACCGCGGTGATCAGATCCACGAACACCGTGAGGCAGAGCGTCGCCAGCATCACGATCAGGTGCTCTCGCCGAAGCCGGTGAACCCGGGCGAGCATGCGCCAGTCGATGATGTCCCAGCCGACCTTGATCAGAACGCCGGCGAGCGCAGCGAGCGGGATCGGCTCAACGAGCCGTCCGAGGCCCAATACCAGGGCAAACAGCAGCAGCGCGCGCAACGCGCCCGACACGGGCGTCGATCCCCCGGAGCGGATGTTGATGACCGTGCCCATGGTTGCCCCGGCGCCGGGCAGCGCGCCGATCAGTCCCGCGGCCATGTTGCCAATGCCCTGGCCGATCAGCTCCCTGTCCGGGTTGTGACGGTTGCCGGTCATCGAATCGGCCACCAGCGAGGTCAGCAGGCTGTCGACCGAGCCGAGCAACGCGAGGATGATGGCCGGCTGCAACGCATACAGCAGGAAGTCGGCCGGCGGCAGGCCGAGCTGCACGGACGGCAGCCCGACCGGGATCGCGCCGATGACCGGCGCTTCGGTGAACCACAGCACGCCGAAGACCGTTCCAGCGGCCAGCGCCACCAGGGGCCCCGGGGCGTAACGCGAGAACCTGCGCGGCCAGAGAAACCCCACCGCGAGCGTGACCGCGCCGATGGCGAAGGCGCTGGTGTCGATGTTGCTCACAGCCGCCGGAAGCGCCCCTGCCGCGCCCATCGGGCCGCCCGTCGCGCCCGAGGCGCCGAGCAGCGGCAGCGACTGCATCAGCATGATGATGACGCCGATACCCGACATGAAACCCGATACGACGACATGAGGCGTGTAAGCCACGAAACGGCCGATCTTCGACACGCCCAGAAGCACCTGCAGGAGGCCCGCAAGGACGACGACCGTCAGGGCTTCGGTGAGGCTGGACGCGTGGCTGGTGAGCACGACCGCCATTGCGACGGTCATCGGTGCTGTGGGGCCGGAAATCTGCGAGCGCGTGCCGCCGAACACCGATGCGAAGAAACCGACCGCGATGGCGCCATAGAGCCCGGCAGCCGCACCCATGCCGGAGGCGATACCGAAGCCGAGTGAGACAGGCAGCGCCACCACCATGGAGGTGACGCCGCCGAAGAGATCCCCGCGCAGCGTATCGAGGTCGTAGTTCAGGCGGAAACGATCCATCCTCTTGCGCTCAGCCTGCTATCACGGGCACGGGCATCATCCGCGATATCCGCTTGTTGGCATGCAAACCCGCACTCGGCTGTGATTCTACCGATTGAGAGTGCGCCGCCAATTTTTTCGGAGCGGGCGGAGCCAGATGTCCTTTTTCGGCTGGGCTCGTTTCGTGTTCCTGTCGTAGCGCCCGCGGCCCTGGTGAGCGCACACAGGCTTTCAGCGGGGATTGGGGCCTGATCCGCTCGAATTAGTTGAGGTTTTGGAGCGGGTGCCCCTCGGCGATCTTGCAAGAAGTTCGCCGAGGGGCTTTGTCTCGGTGACGGTGTAATCAACCAGAGACGGCCCCAATGTCGCACAAGCCGTGCCGCCACTCCATTCTTTCCGATGCCCGGGTCTGGTCCTTTCTGGAGGCGGTCGATGCGGCCGAGGCGGAGACCTGCCGTGAGGCGGGCTGTCCGCGCTGTGGCGGGGCGCTACACAGCGCGACCTACCCGCGCAAGCCGTACGGTCTGGCGGCGGATCTTCGGGACGATGTCCGACGCTTCAGCCTCTGCTGTTCGGTTTGCAGGCGCCGTGTGAAGCCTCCGTCGGCGCGATTCTTTGGGCGGCGCTTCTATCTGGGCGCCCTGTTCGTTCTGGTGAGCGCGCTGGTGCTGAGAGGCGGCGTGCGTTTGCAGACGATCAAGCGGAAGTGGGGGATTCCGGTGGCCACACTGCGCCGCTGGCGGCGGTGGTGGCTGCAAGCCTTCCCTCTGACCCGGGAGTGGCAGGCGAAGCGGGGCGAGCTTGCAGCGCCGCCCGAGGAGGCGCCGCTGCGCTGGCTTCTGCGCACCATGCGGGGCCGCACCCTGCGTGCCCGTCTGTCGCGGGGCCTGATCTGGCTGATGCCGTGGACGGGCCATTGCGCGCTCGCCGATGGCCCGGCGGTTCCCGCAGAAGGTGCTTCTGTCAGGTAGGGATAGGGCGTCGTACATGGGCATCTCTCCGATGCGGCGAGGGAGGGATGCCGGAATGGACAAGGACGACGCAGGCGCCAGGCGCGAGAAGTGGGCCCGGCTGCGCTTTGCGGTGGTGGGGCCGCTTCTGGCTTCGCCGCCCCCTGCAGGCCAACTGCGGGCCGAGCTCGAGCGGCTTGCGCAGCGGGAGTGGCAGCACCCATCGGGCAAGGGCCCGGTGCGCTTCGCGGTGTCCACGATCGAGCGCTGGTACTACCGGGCGCGGGCAGAGGAGCGGGACCCGGTCAAGGCGCTTCGCCAGAAGCTTCGGGCCGACGTCGGTCGCGAGCGGGCCATGTCGGCGGGGTTGATCGCGGCGCTGCGCGAGCAGTACCGGGTGCATCCCTCGTGGTCGGCACAGCTGCACTACGACAATCTTCTGGCGCTTGTGAAGAAGAAGCCCGAGCTGGGCCCGATGCCGTCCTACGCGACGCTGACGCGGGCGATGCGCAATCGCGGCCTGGTCCGCAAGCGTCCCAGGAAGTGGCACGAGGGCGAGGACAGGCCGGCGGCCGAAGCCCGCGAGGTCCTGAGCTACGAGGTGTCCCGCAGCCACGCCCTCTGGCATGGGGACTTTCACCACGGCAAGCGCCGGGTGCTGACGCCGTCGGGCGAATGGCAGACGCCCATCCTGCTCGGCTTCCTCGACGACCACTCCAGGCTCGGCTGTCACCTTCAGTGGTACCTGGAGGAGACCGCCGAGGTCTTCGTGCACGGGCTGTGCCAAGCCTTCATGAAGCGGGGCCTCGTGAGGTCCCTGCTTACCGACAACGGTGGGCCGATGACGGCGGGCGAGGTCGAGGAGGGGCTGCTTCGGCTCGGCATCGTGGGGGCCACCACACTCGCCTACAGCCCCCATCAGAACGGCAAGATCGAGTCATTCTGGGGCACCGTCGAATCGCGTCTGATGGCTCAGCTCGAAGGCGTCGACGCGCTCACCCTGAAGATGCTCAACGACGCCACCATAGCCTGGCTGGAGCAGGACTACCATCGGCGCAAGCACCGCGAGCTCGGCATGACGCCGCACGAACGGCTGGCCGAGAGCGTCAACGCATCGAGGCCCTGCCCCGGCTCGGCCGAGCTCAAGGCGGCCTTCCGTATCACCAGGAAGCGCACGGTGCGGCGCTCGGACGCCACCGTCTCGGTCGAGGGCATCCGCTACCAGGTGCCCCAGCCGTGGCGCCACCTGCGCGAGGCCTGGGTCCGCTACGCACGCTGGGACCTCTCAAGCGTCGATCTGGTCGAAGGCCGAAGCGGCGAGCCCCTGTGCACGATGTACCCCCTCGACAAGCGCGGCAACGCCGATGGCGTCCGCCGTCCCGCCGGTTCCGGCGGCGACGATGGCGGCGGCAGCGCGGGTGCGGGCCAACTTCCGCCGCTGCTCCAGGGCATGCTCGACGCCCAGGCCGCAACCGGCCTGCCGCCGCCCTGGGTACCCCATAACCAAACGCCCGATCCGGGCGAGGACGACGATCAGGGAGAGACGTCATGAACCGCGAACTGCTCACGCTCTACGGGCTCAAGTGGAATCCCTTCGCCACCGACCTGCCGGTCGAAGCCCTCATGCCCACCCCTGCCATCGACAGCTTCTGCCGCAGGATCGAGAGCCAGCTCATGCGCCAGGGCGGCTTCGCGATGATCGCCGGCGAGCCCGGCACCGGCAAGAGCGTAGCCCTGCGCCTGCTCGCCAACCGCCTCGAGCGCACCGAGGGCCTGGGCCTCGCGGTGCTGACCTATCCGTCGGCCAGCGTCGCCGACTTCTACCACGAACTCGCCGATCACTTCGGCATCACTCTGGTCCACAACAACCGCTGGCTCGGCTTCAAGTGGCTGCGCCAGCACTGGCTCGCCCACCTGGAGGACACCCGCCTGCACCCGCTCCTGCTCGTCGACGAGGCACAGGAGCTGGTCAACCCGGTGTTGACCGAGATGCGCCTGCTCAGCTCAACCGACTTCGACTCCCGCGCCATCCTGAGCGTCGTTCTCGTGGGCGACAATCGTCTTCTGACAAAACTGCGCAACCCCGAGCTGCTGCCCATCGCCTCGCGCATCCGACAGCGCCTGCTCATCACCCGCTCCGAACCCGGCGAACTCGCCCGCCTCCTCGACCACCTGCTTGAGCAGGCCGGCAATCCCGCCCTGATGACGGCCGGGCTCAAGGACACCCTCGTCGCTCATGCCGACGGCAATGCCAGGGCGCTCGCCATCATGGCCGACGGCCTGCTCGCCGCCGGCGCCGAACAGGATCGCGAGCAGCTCGACGAAAAGCTCTTCCTGGAGACCTGGGGCGAGGATGCACAGCCCAGGAGGGCACGGCGGTGAAGGGCTTCCCGACACGGGCACCGGTGGAGCTCGAGGATCGCCCCCGGGCGCAGCAGTGGATGGTGGACACGCTGTGGTCCGAGCAGGCCGTCGGCATCGTCGGCGGCGAGCCCAAGTGCGGCAAATCCTTGCTCGCCCTCGATCTCGCCGTCGCCGTGGCAACCGGCGTCCCATGCCTGCGCCACTACCGCGCCACCGGAAGCGGCACCGTGCTGCTGTTCGCCGCCGAGGATGCCGGTCACAGGGTGCGCAAGCGCCTGCAGGGGATCGCCCGCGCCGCCGACACTCCCTTCGACGAACTCGACATCGCCGTCATCGACGTGCCCACCCTGCGTCTCGACCAGCCCAGCGACCGTCAACGCCTGCAGCAGACCGTGGAGCGCATCGAACCGCGCCTCCTGATCCTCGACCCCCTGGTCCGCCTGCATGGCGTAGACGAGAACGCCGCCGGCGAGGTCGCCCCCATCCTCGGCTTCCTGCGCGAGCTGCAGCGCCGCTTCGAAACCGCCGTCCTCCTCGTCCACCACGCCCGCAAGAGCGGGGGCGCCCGGCCGGGGCAGGCCCTGCGCGGGAGCAGCGAGCTGCACGCATGGGGTGACTCGAATCTCTACCTGCGCCGGCGCGACAAGAAGATCGTCATGACGGTCGAGCATCGCGACGCCCGGGGCCTCAACGACATCGAGCTCGACCTCGTCGATGACGGCCATGGACCGGCCTTCCGGCTGCACCGGCAAGCAGCGGATGAAGACAGGCCCGAGCCCGCCACCGTCGAGCAGCGCATCGTGAAGGCAATCGCAGAAGCCGAAGAGCCGCTCTCGAAAGCCCAGATCCGCTCACGCGCCGCTGCCCGCAACGCAAGCGTCGTTGCCGCCATCGAGAGGCTCACCCGCGAGGGGCGCATCGAACGGGCGCCCAGGGGCCGCTATCGCCTCGCAGCCGCCGAGGCGCACCGGGAGCCGCAGCCCCCTGCCGCCACCAATGGAAGCGCGGGATGAGGCCGTTCCCGTTCCTGTTCCCGCAACCCTTAAGCGTTGAAGGGTACGGGAACGGGAACGCCGCCAGCCTCCCTTCCGAGTAGCCCTTCGCCGGAATCCGGCAATGAGCGGCGGCGATCCCCTCGCCACCTGCCGCAACATCCCCCTCGACCGGGTCGCCGCCGCCCTCGGCTACCGAAGAGACCCCGCCGACCGGGCGCGCTTCAAGCGCGAGGGCTCGGTCATCAGCATCAACGGCGCGAAGTTCTTCGATCACCTGCGCGGCACCGGAGGGGGTGGCGCCATCGACCTCGTCATCCATGCGACGGGATGCCGATTCCCGGAAGCCCTGCGCTTCCTCGGAGGGCATGAGGGGCGGGAGAAGACCACCGCCAGCCCAGCCGCCCCGCGATGCCTGCGCCTGCCAAGGCCCAGTCCGAGCGCATGGCCCAGGGTCCGCGACGCCCTCGCCCGTCAGCGCGCCCTCCGCGCCGACGTGCTCGAGGCCTGCCACGGCCGAGGCCTGCTACACGCCGATGACAGGCTCAATGCCGTCTTCGTCTGCCGCAACGCCAGCGGGCGCCCCACCGGCGCCGAGATCCTCGGCACCGCGGCGCACGCCGGCACAAGGCGCTTCAGGGGCATGGCGCCGGGATCGCGCAAGGCGCGTGGCGGCTTCTGGCTCCCCTGCGACCGAAACCGGCCCGCTCTGGTCATCCTCACCGAGAGCGCCGTCGACGCCATCTCCGCTCGAAGCCTGCGCGTCGAGGGGACCCGTGAGACCGGCGCCGTCGTCGCCTCAACCGCCGGCATCGCCAACTCGATCCCGATCTGGATCGAAGACTGGAAACCGAAGCGCATCATCTGCGCCTACGACGCCGACAGCGCCGGTGACGGCGCCGCCGAGCGGCTCGCCGCCAACGACCCCAGAGTGATCAGACTGCGCCCTCGCGGCGCAAAGGACTGGAACGAAATCCTGCTGCGGTCCCGATGAAAGACCGGCCGCTCAATGCTCTCGTGGATCAACAAAGTGCCGCATCTCGACCATCGAATAATCCGAAAACCCCGCCATCAACTACTGAGTGTGCGCTCACTGGGTGGTCCCGACGCGGGTCCAGCCCGACGCGCGGTAGACGACGCCGGTGTAGCGCGACGATTCGACGAAGGTTTCTATCAGCACGGGGGTGGTGCCGTAGCGCTCTGTCCAGTCCCCGGGCAGGCGGCGGCGCACGATGGCGAGGATGTGCGAGCCGAGGTTGGGGATCTCGATCCACGGCAGGATCAGGAAGCGCGGGTTGTCGATCACCAGCGGCAGGTTCTTCTCGCGCAACTCAGGCGTCCATCCGATGAAGTTGTCGCGCGGGGCGAGCTTCCAGGCGGCGGTGGAGAAGCCGAGCATGGCGAGCGGCCAGCCGTTGCGGTCGTGGACCGCGTAGCGCATCTGGGCGCCGACCAGGGTCTTGTAACCGAGATAGTGGTAGCGGGCGACGAACTCGTTCCAGAGCCTGCCTTCCCGGGTGCTGTGCACGACTGCGCGGAAGTCGAGCGGGCGGACCTCGTCGAGGGTCGTCGGCGCGGGGAACTGGGGCGGCTCGGTGTCGGGTCCGAAGACGATAGGCTTCGGCCGGCCCCGCTGCCACCTGGGCGGCGGCAGCTCGATGAGGCCGTCGCGGTGCATGGCGAGCATGGTGACGCGGGCCATCATGTCCTTGAGCCCGCCGTCCGGCTTGAGCCAGCCGATGCGCCGGCAGAACTCGATCGACAGGGCCCGGCGGGAGAGCGGGGCTGGCCCGGCGATGAGGATGCGCAGCAGCGCCATTTCCTCGGCGCTGAAGTCGCGGCCGTAATAGCGGCACTCGACCGCGCCGGTCATCCCGGCGCCGCGAGTTCGCGCCGGCGCTCCTCGCTCATCAACCATGGCAGCCAGGGCAACAGGTCGTCCGGCGGCCTGCCGCCGTTCTCCGCGCACGCGGTCAGCCATTCCCTGAGCCAGCGCCGGACATCGATGCCGTTGATCGCCAGCGTGCCGGCCACGGGGCACATCATGGCGGTGAAGTCGGCGCCCGTCTCGCTGTCGGAGCCGAACGAGAGCCGCCGTCCGATAACGGCTTCTCTGAGCGCAAGTTCGGCGATATTGTTATCCATTGGCACGAAGGGCTTGTCGACGAAGACGCACAGACCCTCGCGGTGTTTGAGGAGCGAGCGCAGCGGCTTGGCCCTGAGCGCCCCTTCCGACATGCCGGCCAGTTCCGTTTCGGCGGCCGCGAACAGCTCGTCGACCGCCTTCTTCAGCCTCGCGTGCGCCGCGTCGAACGCCGCCGACTGGCGTTCGAGAGGGTGAGCGGGGTCGCAATGCTCCAGCCGCGCATCGTTCAGCCGGTAGATCTCCGCGATCCGCTCGATCCATCTCTGGCACCAGCGCCTGAGCCGGACACGGCCGGCGGCACGGTCGATATACGAGCGCCTCTGATGCGCCCAGCACCACTGGAGGATCACCTTGCCATCGAGCTCGCGGGCCAGCCGCTTGTAGGTCGAGAGCCGGTCGCAGACCAGGACCACGGCGCCGTCGGTCGAACCGAACAGCTTCATCGCGACCTCGGCGCTGCGCGAGGAGTCGATGTGGAAGTAGAGCGCGTCCCTGCTCACCGAGGTCCACAGCCAAGCCCGACTGGAGCGCCCCTTCTCGCGATATGCCTGCACGCGCCAGGATGTCTCGTCGGCATGGCGCAGCGCCGCGGTGTTCTGGTGCGCGAGGATCGCCTCTGCCAGCGGCTCGAACAGCGGCACGAAGCGCTCGATGCTGTCGGCCAGCGTCCCCGGCGAAATCGCCAGCCCCATGTCGGCCAGCCATGCCGCGACCCGATGCAGCGACCGGCAGCAGACAAAGCGCTCATAGAGCATGCACGTCCAGACGCTGATCCCGTAGGGCGTGGTCTCGAACAGCCGCGTCACCGGAGGCGCGGTCACCTCGCGCGGCGAGGACGCGCAGCCGCAACCGCGGCGGTAGCGCGGCCGGACGATGGTGTTCTCGTAGGCCTCGACATCGATCTCGAAGAGAGTGGTGCAGCGCTCGCCGTTGGCGACATAGGGTTTGCCGCAGCGCGGACACACGCGCGCATCCTCCGGCGGTTCGCACGTTTCCTTCTTCTGCCCGAGGCCGGGGCGCTGGGTGCGGCCGTGTCCGGCGGCACCGCGCTGCTGGCCGCGCTTGCGCCCGGTGCCCGGCCTCTTCTGCCGCTCACTCCTGCTGCCGTAGAGCGCCTTCGACAGGACACTCCGGGTCGAGCGCAGTTTGTCGAGCTCGGCTTGCAGCGTCTCGACGCGCTCAGCCAGTGCCGCGTTTTCGCCCTCAAGATCCCGAACCTCGGCGCGCAGCCGGGCATTCTTCTCCCGCAGCGACGCGATCAGCGCCGTGGCCCGTACGACCGCCGCCCGCAGCCGGCCGTTGCGCTCGCGCAGCCACGCGATTGTGACCTCCCGGGCCTCCACCAGCCGCCTGGCCGCCGCGATCTCCCGGTCGAACTGCTTGCGCAGCGACTCGGCCACGCGCTCGCCCTCGCGGTACACCTTCGCGACCCGCGAGCGACCTCGGTCGATGTCCTGTTTCAGCCAGTTGATCTCGTCCCGGTGGTCCGCCTCGACCTGTTCCTGGTGCTCGTGAGACCGGCGCAACGACAGGCGAAGATCGACGATTTCGTCGTCCTGGTGTTCGACCCTTCGCTCCAACACCTTCACAGCCCGCGACGCGGTCTTCGGTGCGGCCGCCTTGAGCTTGAACCGGCAGGTGTCGAGCTGCCTCCTCAGCGAGTTCGCAACCGATCGGGCCTCACGCTCCGACCGGCGCAGTTCCTCGCGGCGCAGCTCCGCCACATTGGCGCGGCCCCGTTCCTCCTTGACGCGCTCCTCTGCCTCTTCGAGCAGAGACGCCCAGTCGAGCAGCTCGCGAGCCGGCGCCACTATGGGAAGCGACCACAGGATGTCGCCGCCCTCGGCCGGCGTCAGGTCGGTGTCGAAATCCTCGTCGAGAACCGCCATGCGCTCGACGGTAGCGCATGCGCGGAATCTGTTACTCAAGAGAGTCAGAAAATCCGTGGAAGGCTACGATCCCCCGGGACCCGAACGGTTACCGTTGTATACGTTTGTTGCGTCGCAATCGCTCGGCGGCTGCAAGCGTTCGGGCCGCGGGACCAGCCCGACAACGGGTCGACATCGACAAGGATCGGCTATGAGCAGCGGGCTCGCTCCCGGCTGATACTACAATACCTCTTCGGCGGCGGTCGTTCCGGGTTTGCTTGCATCGGCGCGGCGGGAGGTGCATCGCTACGGCATGAAGGAGCGGATGTGGATCGCGCGGCTCGGGTTCTGGCCGCTGGCATTGCTGTGGTTGCCGGCGGGAGTGTACGCGCAGGCGGCGGTGCGGTTCGGTCCAGGAACGGGTGTGCCCGGGGACCCGCATTTGTTGTCTTCGCTACTGATGGGTGCCGGATCGCTGGTGCTGGTCGCACCCTCCGGACTGCCGCTTGCGCTCGGTTGCCGTCGTCTCTGGCGGCTGGGCTACCGGCGCGGCGCGTGGTAGGCCGGAGCGGGATTTGGTGCGCTGACCGTGGCGTCGTCGGTGGTTGCGGGACTGCTGGGACCGGTCGTGATCGCTGTCTATGCGATCGTGCTCAGCCTGCCAGTATGGGGTGCCTGTTGGTGGCTGGTACGGCGGAGCTGACGCCGGCGGGAGACAGGCCGGCTGCACAGCAAGGAAACGCGCCGGGGGGCCGGCGGGCCCGTCATCGGGTAGAAGCTGCCCCCGCAGCCGGGCCTCTCGCAAGGCCGTAACCGCCGGATTTTCGTTTGCCTTTGACAGCTCGTACACCACCGGCCGGGATACTATCGTGCGGAAGATGAACACGTGATGGTTCGACCACCCAAGTAAGGACGATGACCAGCGATGACGGATACCTGCTCGCATCCAGAAGAACACAGGAGCTAGCCTGTGGACGGTCAGAACGCTTGCCGTAAGGGGATTTTGAAAGGACTTGAAGACTGGGCGATCCCCGATACGAAAGACCTGCTCTTTCCTGAATGGGGACTTCTCCACGACCGCATTGACTTCAACGAACGCGCCCGCAAGAACAGCCTGAGCCGTGCCCGCCGTGGCTTTAGAAAAAGAAGAGTCGAGGGAATGAAGCTGACGGACATGATCGGAGTCGCGGTGAACGGTCTGGACCGTCTGGACGAGATCGTGCCGGTCGTGGAAGATTTGGGCCGCCGGCATGCGGGCTACGGCGTGGAGGACACTCATTACGACACCGCGGGAGCCGCGCTTCTGTGGACGCTGGAACAGGGGCTTGGCGACGAGTTCACGCCGGCGTTCGGGGACGCCTGGGGGGCCGCCTACGGCGTCCTGGCCGACACCATGAAGGGTGCGGCCCCGAATTGAATTGGGGCGCCGCCCCACGAAACCCCGAACCGGCATTGCCATTGTCGAGAGAGGAGAAACGATCGTGACGGTGATCCAGCGTCTTCGGGGGCTTGCCGCCGCGCTGCTTCTGACGTTCGCGGCGCCGGCCGCGGCAGGCGACGACCGGGGTACGGCCGAGGAAGCTCAGGACATGGTGGCGCGCGCCATCGCCTACTACGACGAGATGGGGTCCGAGGCGGCATTCGCGAAGTTCAACACCGACCCGGCGCCGGAGTTTCTGGACCGCGATCTCTACATATTCGTCGGCGGACGCGATGAGGGGATGGTGGCCCACGCAACCGATCCCTCTCTGCTGGGGGTCACGTATTCGAGCTTCATCGATGCCGACGGCAAGCGATTCGGCGAGGAAATCCGCAAGGCCGCTTCGCCGGACGGAGCCTGGTTCGACTACAAGTACAAGAACCCGGCCACCGGAGAGATCGAACGGAAGTCGAGCTGGGCCGTGTTGCACGACGGCTATGTCTTCGGCGTGGGCATCTACAAACCGTGAGAGGTCGTCGATCTGCCCGGCCAGCGTCGATGTGACTTTGCGATATCGTTCCCATCGAAGCGCGGGGATCCCCGTCCGTGCTGCGGGAGCAAGGGCCTCCAACCCAGGCACCGCAGAAGAGGGGACCGGCGCGAGCTTCCGATCTTCACCGTCCGACAGGAGTGGTCAGGGTGAATTACGATATCTGCGGTCCTTGAGTCCCCCGGAAGAAGAATGCGGCCAAGGGGAAGGTCCTCAATCTATCCGCCACGGGGCGGGCCTGCACCGGGGTCCGCGCGGCGGGGGGATGGAAGCTCGCGAATGCGACGTGCATCCTTCTCGGGATCGCTCTGCTGCTGACGACCGGGGCCTGTTCTCGTAACGATGCGCCGGAGGCGTCAGGACCCGAGATCAAGTACGAAAGGAATTCGCAGTTCGGCCACCCGTGGGCGCGCGTGTTCCTCACGGTGGATGGTACTCCGCTATCCGTCAACATGGCGGATGACGCCGTCGAGACGGGTCCGGGCGAAACGATCATACCCGGATACCAGGCGCGGGACTGGGTCTTCGTCAAGGAAGAGGACAGCGGCACTTCCGTCGTCCATGCGGTGTTCAATTGGGACAGCGGCAATCCCGCGGACTATCTGATGCTTGGCACGTGGGCGTGGTTCCCCGACCGGAAGCGTTCCGAGCTGTCGTGGTCCGAAAGACCCCTGCCCATCAGCGTAATCGTGGACGGTCCGGAGACCGACCCTGGGAATCCGCCGGACATGCCGGTTTCCGGAACGGCGTCGTATTCCGGCCGCGCGAGCGGGATCTACCGCTATGACCAGAGCGAGGAACGCCGCATGCAGGACGATTACGAGGGCAGGGTGACGCTCACGGCGGATTTCGGCGACGGCACCGTGGCAGGTTGCATCGGATGTGTCGGGGACATCCTTACCCGCGTGAGTCGCCTGGACATCCTCAGGGGACGGCAAGCTGACGAACAACCTGCGGATCTCACCGACTACGAGATCCACCTGAGCGCCACGCCGTACGGTCCGGACGGCACATTCGTCCCGGGCGCTGCGGCGTTAAGGCATCCGACGCGGATATCACCACGCCCGAGGGCGTTTGGGCCGGTGGTTTCTCGAACCTTCCCGACGACGATGGAAATCCTCGTCTGGCTGTAGGACTCAACAGCGTGACGTTCGAGGACGAAAACGGAGAAGGCGGTCATTTGCTCGGGTCATTTGTGAGCGTGAGCGAAACATACCGGGAGTCGAGGAAGTAGCACTTCGCGTGCCTATTGGGTGTCGACATCGCCCCGGAAGGCCTCGACGGGCGATTCCGGTATCGTCGGCGTGACCCGGCCAAGAGCGGTTTGCCGTTGTACGAAACCTTCCGGCACTTCAATTTGAACGGGAGGTGACGCATGCGCCCGCCGTTGAACATCGACGGAATTCTGCCGATGGACTTGCGCCTTCTACTTCCTCGCCTCTTGCCACGCGCCATCGCGTGGGCGGAAGCGCTCGCAGCGGAGGTTGCGTCTACGGGAGAAAGGTTGGATGCATCCGGTCTGTCGGATGCCAGGACCGTGGGCGTTCAACGACCGGACCGTGTCTGTGTCTTGATGGTCGATCGCCTTCCACATCCGTCAGACCCTGAACTCCGAGCGGCTGCTCTGCAAACCGGGCTGTTGGGGCCGACAATGGCCGGTCTCACGCTCGGATACTCGATTCTCATCCGTCATGGCCAGATGTGCCGCCGCCTGCTGTCGCACGAGTGTCGCCACGTGTTCCAGTACGAACAGGCGGGATCGATTGCATCGTTTCTCCCAGGTTACCTGGAGTCCGTCGTTCAGGTGGGATATCGGAATTGCCCGTTCGAACAGGACGCACGCGCGCATGAGCTGGCAGATGCCTGACAGGGTGCCTCAGCCGACGACCAACCCGGGTTCGGCGCATCGTCGGTCGAGCTGCGCCGTCGACTGATGGACGCCGCCGCGGCCCTGGCCCGATGAACGGAACGAACGGCGGAGGAGGTCCGATGCCCGCCCGACCGAGGAGCGCCGGCCGCCAGCTCGCCGCGGCTGCCGCGCTGTTGCTGGCGGCGGGCTCGTGGTGCACGTCCGCGAGCGCGGCGGACGGGCTCTACGCCGCGCTCGCGCTCGAAGGGAGCTTCGCCGGCGCGGACTACGAGAAGTCGGTCGAGCGCGATGCGCCGTTCTCCCGCATGGTCGCCGATGATCGCGCGCGGGACCCCGTCGACGCGCTCAGGGCGGTGCTGGGATACCGCCGGGCGCTGTCCGGCGGGCTGTACCTGGCCGGCGAGATCGAGGGCGTGCTCCATGTCGATGGCGAGGTCCGAGGGTTTCTGGGGGGCACCGGCGAGGGCGACAGCGACGTCTGGCCCGGCGCATGGACCCTGGAGAGGCGCCGCGCGGTCGGCCTGAACGCGCGGCTGGGCTACGTCCCCGCCGCGCTGGGGTTCCTGGGTCCGGAGCGTTCGCTCTACCTGTTCGCGGGCACGCGCCGGGTCGATGCCGGGATCGAGGCGGCGCACGTCAACCGGCGCCTGGGCATCGCCGGGTCGCGGCGCGCCGAGCGCACGCTGACTCCCTGGCTGGCCGGGATCGGCATCGAGTTCGGGGACGCCGGCAGCCGCTTCGATCTGCGGCTGAGCTACGCGGCCGACGAATTCAGGTTCGGCAGCGGCGCGGCGGACGATCCGAGGCTCGACTATGCCTTCGAGCTGCGGGAATGGAGCGTGTCCCTGGGCTACGTCCTCCGGTTCGGCGACTGACCCCGCGCCACCCCGCTCCTTCCCGCCGCCCATGAGCGGACCCGGGGAACTCGACGTCGCCGAAATCCCGACGAACGCGGTCGAGCTGCGTCAAGGTGTCTTTTCCCTTGCCGGGCCGACGGCCACTCGCCGAAGGCGAGGTTTGTGGTGATGACGGTGGAGGTTCTCTCGTAGAGCCGGCTCATGAGGTGGAAGAGGAGCTGCCCGCCGGCTTGTGCGAAGGGCAGGTAGCCGAGCTCATCGAGGATGACGAAGTCGCGGCGGGTGAGCTGCTCTGCGATACGCCCCTGGCGCCCGGCGCGGAGCTCGGCCTCGAGGTGGTTGACCAGGTCGACGACGTTGTAACAGCGGCCTCGGGCGCCCTTGCGGATGCAGGAGCGGGCGACGGCTGTGGCGAGATGGGTCTTGCCGGTGCCTGTGCCGCCGACGAGCACGATGTTGCGCTGGCCTTCGAGGAAGCCGCCCGTGGCGAGCTCCTGGATCAGGGGCTCGTTGACGGGCGAGGCGGCGAAGTCGAAGTCGGCCAGCTCCTTGGCCGTCGGCAGCCTGGCGGATGTCATCTGGTACTTGATCGATCGCGCCCTCTTGTCGGCGATCTCGGCCTTGAGCAGCGCGCCGATGATCTGCTGCACCGGGTGGCGTCGCTTGAGCCCGTCGGCGAGGATGTCGTCGTAGGCGGCGCGCATGCCCGCGAGCTTCAGCTGGGCCATCATCTCCAGCAGCTCATGGCGCTCCATGGCCGGCCCCCCTCAGGCTGTCGTAGCGCTTGCAGTCGGCCACCGGCTGGTGGCGAAGCTGCAGGCCCTCGGGCGTCGGGACGGTCGCCAGCGGTGCCGGCTGGCGGCTCCGGGCGAGGATGTTGAGCACCACATCGGCGCTGCACGTACCGCAGTCGAGCGCCTCGGCACAGGCCGCTTCGACCGCCTCCAGCCCGTCCTCCTGAACCGCCGCGAGGACCTTGACGAACTGCCGATCGCCGTCGTCGTGGCCCGCGAGCCGGGTTCGCAGGCGGCCGAGGGCGTCGGGCAGCTTCCAGTCCTTGAAGGGCGCGCCTTTGCGCAGAGCCCCGGGCTTGCGCTCCAGGATCGGCACGTAATGCCATGGATCGTAGGCGATCTCGCCGCGTCCGAAGCTGCGGCGATGCTCGGCGACGATCTCGCCGTCCTGGCGGATGACGACCCGATCGGCATAGGCCCGCACGTCCACCGGCCGACCCACGGCGCGGGCGGAGACGCTGTACTGGTTGTTGTCGAAGCGCACCAGGCAGGTCTTGGACACCGCCGCCTCGGTTGCATGGAAGCCGTCGAAGGGGCCGCGGTACGCCATCAGGTAGGGCCGCTCCTCCTCGAACACCTGCCACACCGTCTTGCCCGGAATCGTCGGATGCGGCCGCTTCCTGGCGTCCTCGATGCATTGGTCCATCAGCCACGCGTTGATCTCGGCGTAGGAGCGGCCGCGCGGGATGGGCACGAACAGGCGGCCGCGCACGTCACCCACCTGCTTCTCGACCTGCCCTTTCTCCCAGCCAGCGCCTGGCGTGCACGCCACAGGCTCGATCAGATGGTGCGAGCACATCGCCTGGAAGCGGCGGTTGTAGTCCCGCTTCCTGCCGGTGAAGACCGTGGTCACCGCCGTCTTCATGTTGTCGTAGATACCCCGCCGGCAGACCCCGCCGAAGAAGCGGAAGGCACGCTCGTGCGCCTCGAACACCATCTCCTTGAGGTGGCGCCGGGAAATCGGACAGGTCGCTAAGGTGTATTCCGCCGTCTGACGGAGGAATACGGATGAGCGGGAAGCGACGGAAGTTTTGGGGGAGCTGAAGGCGAAGGTTGCGCTGGAGGCGCTTCGGGGTGATCGGACGCTTCAGGAGATCGCGTCGAAGTACCAGGTCCATCCGAACCAGGTGGGCGCCTGGAAGCGCCAGGCGATCGAGGGGCTGGCGGAGGTCTTCTCCGGTGGAGGGGAGCGCCGGGCCCGGGATCATGAGGGCGAGGTTCGCGATCTTCATGCCAAGATCGGGGAGTTGATCGTGGAGCGTGATTTTTTGTCACGCGGGTCCGGTCGATGAGCCGGTCGGAGCGCCGTGCAATGGTGGTGCGCGAGCACCCGGCGCTGAGCCTGACCCGGCAATGCCGCCTGCTGTCGATCGGGCGCTCGTCGCTCTACTACGAGCCGAAGGGCGAGAGCGCGGAGACGCTGGCGCTGATGCGGCGGATCGACGATCTGTTCCTGAAGTATCCGTTTTACGGCGCCCGCCGGATGGCGCTTCACCTGCGCCGCGAGGGCGTGCGGATCGGGCGCCGGCGCGCCGCACGGCTGATGCGCCTGATGGGGCTTGAGGCGGTCTATCGGGCGCCGCGGACCAGCGCACCGCATCCCGAGCACCGGGTTTACCCGTATCTGCTGCGCGGCCTGGCGATCGAGCGGCCGGACCATGTCTGGTGTGCCGACATCACCTACATCCCGGTCAGGCGGGGCTTCCTTTACCTGGCGGCGATCATGGACTGGGCGAGCCGGTACATCCTCGCCTGGCGGCTGTCGAACACGCTGGACGCGGGCTTCTGCACGGACGCGCTCGAAGAGGCCCTGGCCGCGCACGATGCGCCGGAGATCTTCAACACCGACCAGGGCAGCCAGTTCACCAACTTCGCCTTCACTGGGCGCCTGCGGGAGGCCGGCATCCGCATCTCGATGGACGGCAGGGGCCGGTTCATGGACAACGTTCGGCCGCTCACTCGGACCGATGGCGTTCGCGGCCTCAGTCATCGAGCGGCTGTGGCGCTCGCTCAAATACGAGGCGATCTACCTGCACGAGATCGCCGACGGCCTTCAGGCCCGGCGCCTGATCCGCGATTGGGTCGCCTTTTACAACGCCGAGAGACCGCACGCGGCGCTGGGTGGGCGAACCCCGGCCAAGGCATACCGGGACGGCCCGCCTGTGGATATGATGGACAAGCCGCTGCGCGCCTTGCCCACATCCCCACAGGCGCAACAGCAGCAACAGGAAGATCGACCCAAGGGGATTCTGGCGGCCTGAACTTCAACCGGAATACACCTTAGCTCGGCCGTCAGGCTGTGCGAATAAGGCGGGACCACCTCAGGAGAAGGTCTACTCTGCGCCGAAGATGCAATGGAGTCTCCAGAGACTATCAGTGCTCAACGATGGCGTCCGATAAGTCTGATGGAGTATCGGAAAACTCGTCTATCGCCTGTATACTAGGTGCAAACCGCTGCAGCCGCCGTTCCATGATCCGCACCGCCTCGGGGTTGTTGTCCACCAGGAGGCAGGAGCGGCCGTGCTTGGCAGCAGCCTCACCGAACGTGCCGGAGCCTGCGAAGAAATCCAGCAGCCTGTCGCCCCGCGATGAGTGCACCTTGACAATGCGCTCCAGCAGCCCGAGCGGCTTCTGGGTGGCGTAACCGGTCTTCTCCTTGCCCGTAGTGGGCACGATGGTGTGCCACCACACATCCGTCGGGGTCTTTCCGCGCGCGGCCTTCTCGGCCCCCACCAGCGCCGGCGCCATGTAGGGGATGCGGTCCACGGCATCCAGGTGGAAGGTGTAGTGCGCCGGGTCCTTCGCGTACCAGAGGATGGTGTCGTGCTTCGCCGGCCAGCGCCGCTTCGGCCGCCCACCGTAGTCGTAGGCCCAGACGATCTCGTTGATGAAGCTCGCGCGCCCGAAGATGCCGTCGAGCAGCACCTTGCAGTAGTGCACCTCTCGACAATCGCCGTGAAAGAAAAGCGAGCCGCTCGCGGCCAGCACCCGGTGAGCCTCGATCAAGCGCGGCTCGAGGAAGGCCAGGTAGTCGTCGAAGCTGTCCGCATAGCCGGTGGCGCCGAGCGCGGTCGTGCGATAACGCTGACCCTGGAAGCCGGTCCTGTCGCCCGCCTCGTCACGCTCCGTCCTGAGCGCGACCCGCGTCTGGGTGCGTCCGGTGTTGAAGGGCGGATCGATATAGATCAGGTCGATGCTGCCGGCCTCAAGCGTGCGCAGGACCGTCAGATTGTCCTCAAGCACGATCCGCAGCGTCGCCCGACTCTCTTCCGCGCAACCCATGACAGGCGCAAGGTGGCGCAGGGCCGCCCGCCGCGCAACGCTGCAGCGGTGGAGGTCGGCGTAATCGAACGCGCCGGGGCGCTCCCCGGCGCCGGGCTATGCGCTCAGCGCCCGGAGCCCCTCCTCGAAGAAGAACTCCTCTTCGCCGAAGGCGGGTTCGAGCTGGTCGAGCCAGGTCGCCTTCGGGTCGTAGCGCGCGAAGAAGGGCCGCCCGACCCAGTCGGGATCGCGCCCTTGCAGGAAGCGCAGCACGAAGATCTTCTCGCCCGCGACCTCTTGCACGCCCAGCACCTCGACCTTGCCCGGCGTCGCGCTCATGCTCGGCCCCCGGACCGTCCGCGCCAGGCCTGAGACCTGCTCGATCGCGCCCCGGAAGACCTCCCAGCAGCGCTCCAGCGGCACCTCGAAGTAGTGCCGCGGGCCCGTATCCCGTTCCACGAACATGTAGTAGGGGATGACGCCGAGGCGGACCTGCTCGCGCCACATCCGCGCCCAGATGTCGGGGTCGTTGTTGATGTTGGCGAGCAGCGGCGCCTGGGCGCGGACCACCGCGCCGGTATCGCGGATGCGGCGGATCGCGTCCTGCACCACGTCGGTCCTGAGCTCCTGCCAGTGATTGAAGTGGGCCATGATCGCGATGTGCCGGCCCGCGTGGACGAGATCCTCGAACAGGCGCAGCATATCGTCTGCGTCCTCGTCGTGGACGAAGCGATGCGGCCAGAAGGTGAGTGCCTTGGTGCCGATTCGGATGTTCTGCACATGGGCCAGCGCCGGGTCGTCGACGAAAGCCCTAAGATACCCCTCCATCACCCGGGTCTTCATGATCATCGGGTCGCCGCCGGTGAAAAGAACATCCGAGACGTTGGGATGGGCAGCGAGATAGCGGTGCATGTTGACCGCATCCTTTGACGCGATCTTCAGCTCCTTATCGCCCACGAATTGTGCCCAGCGAAAGCAGAAGGTGCAGTAGGCGTGACAGGTCTGACCCTGGCTCGGGAAGAACAGCATTGTCTCGCGATACTTGTGTTGGAGCCCCTCTAATGTCTCGCCTTCGTCCTGCGGGATGTTGAGCTCGCGTTGCCCGGCCGGATGCGGATTGAGTCGCGCGCGAATTTCGTTGGCCGCGCCGTCGATTTCCTGCACCGTGGCCTCGCGGGTCATGAGATCGGCGATTTGGCTAAAGTCACCGCCCTCCAACATTCCCCGCTGCGGGAACACCAGCCGGTATACCGGGTCGTCCGGGATCCGGTCCCAGTCGATCAGGTGCTCGATCACATAGCGGTTGGTTCGAAACGGCAACACGGCGCTGACGACTTTCATGGCGAACAGATCGTCGTCCGTGACGTTCCCGTACTGAGAAATCTCGTCCAGATTTCTCCGCGTTAGCGCCTTAAATTTGCCGTCAGGTGGCGCGACGACTTTCAGATCACCAAGACGGTTCGCGCCCGGCCCTTCTCGAAGAGCCGCCGATCCCGGGATCGTATCAATATTCACTGTTGCGTCTCCTTAGAGCCATCAGGTCTTATTATCGTTTCGTCTTATATAGCATATTGCGTCCAAAAGGTGAAGGTTTGGGCTTGGCGGGCGGCGCGTGCCTCCGGGCTCGCCGCTGCTCTCGGCCTCTCGGTGGGCACGCCGCCCCAATCCCGATGAAGGTTGCGCAAGCCGGCACAGGGTCGCGTTTCACGCCATTATGGGCTGGTTTGGCTGGCTAGCCCGCATTTCTCACCAGGGTCACGGCCTGCGTCGCTTCCAGGCGCTCGATTCGCCAGGAGCGGGCCGAAAAGCGTATCAGGGAATACGGTTGAGGCTCGCGACGACGCGGACGGGCGCCTGGGCGCGACCCGAAGGGCGGCGCTTTCCGACCGACAGCGTGCGTCACGGCGTTTGCCCGATGTCCCCGCATCGCGCTGCACGCCGTTCCTGCTCTGTCGGGCGGACAGCGCCGCGCAGACTATGACCGTGGTGAGAATTGCGGGCTAAAGCGGAACGGAGGCTCCGTTGACAGGGGCGCCGCTTGGTATGCAAGGTTGCCTCATGAGGAGAGCAGCGGGCCTTCGATGCTTCGCTGCGACAAGGAATGAAGGGGAGGCTCTACACATGAAAATGATGAGAGTGCCTTGCGTTGCTCTCGGATTGGTCGCGGCGGCCTCGTTGGGCTTCAGCCAGCAGGTGGCAGCCGACGAAGATCCGATCGTCATCGGTGCAGCCGTGGCGTTGAGCGGATTCGTCGCGCCGTACGACGACGGCCCGCAGAAGGCGGCCCAGCTAGCCGTCAAGGTCATCAACGAGCGGGGCGGCGTGCTTGGCCGTCAGATCGAGATGGTCTTCGCGGATACGAAATCGGACATCGCCCACGGCGCCAACGCCGGCCTCGAGGTGCTCGACCAAGGCGCGCAGATGGTGCTCGTGACCTGCGACTACGACTTCGGCGGCGGTGCCGCGTCGGTCGCCAACGCGCGCGGCATCATTGCGTTCTCGAGCTGTGCCGCCGATCCGAAGTTCGGCGTGCAGGGGATCGGGCCTTACGCCTTCACCATGTCGATCGGAACGCCCGGCCAGGGCGCCCTCATGGCGGAGTGGGGATACAACAACCAAGGCTATCGCTCCGCCTACATGCTGGTCGATCCTACCGTGGAATTCGACGTGTCCCTGTGCCGCTCGTTCAAGGAGAGATGGATCGAGATCGCGGGCGAGGCCTCGTTCCTCGGCGAGGACACGTTCCAGAACAACGACCCGTCCATTGCCTCCCAGATCACGCGGCTCAAGGCGCTGGATCCGCAGCCTGATGCGGTCATGTACTGTTCCTATCCTCCGGGCGGCGCGGCCGCGCTCAAGCAGCTACGTGCCGCCGGCGTGAACATTCCGATGCTGAGCGGCGAGGGCATGGGCGGCAATTACTGGCTCGACGCGGTGCCGAACCTGAGCGGCCTCTACTACGCCATCTACGGCTCGATCTTCGGCGACGACCCGCGTCCGGAAATCAACGAGGTGCTCGACAAGTTCATCGAGATGCATGGCGGACCGCCCGCCACCGGCCAGATGTATACGGGCTACGCGGCCATCGAGACCTGGGCCCAGGCCGTGGAGAAGGCCGGATCGCTGGACGGCGATGCGGTGCGCGAGGTGTTGGAGAGCTACACCGACGAGCCCTCCCTGGTCGGGGCGACGACCTATACGCCCGAGTTACACATGAGCGTGACGCGGCCGATGACGATCATGCAGGTGCAGGAGGGCAAGCACAGCGCCATCGGTGTGTTCCGTCCGACCAAGGCCGCCTCGATCGTCTTCTGACCCGCCGCGAAGGAGATTGTCGGCAGGAGGAAATGCAGAGCGTGCGTGCCGCTGATAGCGGGACGCTGGAAGCGCGAGACGTTCATGTGCGGTTCGAAGGCGTTCGTGCGATCAGCGGCGCGAGCCTGCATTTGGGTCAGAACGAAATTCTCGGTCTCATCGGGCCGAACGGCGCGGGCAAGACCACTCTCGTCAACGTCCTGACCGGGTTTCAAAGGCCGGACAAGGGCAGCGTGTGGCTCTCCGGCCGGAACGTAACCGGACGGACGCCATTTCAGTTGGCGCGGGACGGGGTGGCGCGAACGTTTCAGGGAGTCCGCCTCTTCGGCGGTCTCAGCGTATTTCAAAACGTGGAAGCGGGCGCGCTCGGCGTCGGCCTCGGCGGCCACCGGGCGCGCGAGCGCGCGGACGACGTGCTGCAATGGCTCAATCTGGCGCCCCAGGCTGCGGCGCGGGCCGATGCCCTGCCCTTCGGGGAAGAGCGGCGTGTCGGCATTGCCCGTGCTCTCGCCATGCGCCCGCGCTTCCTATTGCTGGATGAGCCGGCCGCCGGGCTCAACGAGCGCGAGTGCGACGAGTTGCGGGAGGTCATCCGCGACATCCGCCGCCGCCTGGACTGCGGCGTGTTGCTGATCGAGCACAACATGGCCGTCATCATGGGCCTCTGCGACCGTATCCACGTGCTCGATCAGGGTCGCTCCATTGCCGAGGGCGCGCCCTCAGACATTCGCGCCAACTCCGATGTCAAGAGGGCCTATCTCGGCGAGGACTTCGTGTAGCCCGTGCTGGTGACCGAGGAACTGCGCGTCACCTACGGCAACATCCTGGCGTTGGGTGGCGTTTCTCTCCGTATCGAAGAGCGCGAGATCGTGTCCGTCATCGGGCCGAACGGCGCCGGCAAGTCATCGCTGCTCAATGCAATCGCCGGCGTCGTGCCGGTCGCTTCGGGCAGCATCGAGTTCGAGGGGCAGACGATTGCGGGCACCGCGCCCGAAGAGCTTGTGCGTCTCGGCATTTCCCTTGTTCCAGAAGGACGGCACATCTTTGGGGGCCTCACGGTTGCCGAGAACATACGCATAGGCGCCGTCGCACGCCGCGATCGCGGAGCGATCGACGGCGACGTGGACCGCGTGCTCGCCATGTTTCCCGTGCTTCGCGAGCGCCTGCGTCAGCCGGCGGGAAAGCTTTCCGGCGGTGAGCAGCAAATGCTCGCGATCGGGCGTGCCCTGCTGGCACGGCCTCGCCTGCTGTTGATCGACGAACCCTCGCTCGGCCTGGCACCCCTCGTCGTCAGCGAGGTCTATCGCGCGGTTGCCGATCTTCGCGCCGAAGGCGTGACCATCCTCATCGTGGAGCAGAGTGCGACGCGGGCGCTTGAAGCGGCGGACCGCACCTACGTGCTGGCGTCCGGCAGCATCGTGATGGCCGGCAACGCGGCGGAGTTGCGTGCGGAAGAGGGCTTCGAAGACGCCTATTTCGGATACAAGGCGCGTGACCCATGACGTTCGTCCTGCAGAACATCGTGGATGCGATCAGTCTGGGCGCTCTCTACGCACTGACTGCGCTCGGCATCGGGCTGATCTTCGGCATTATGCGTCTCATCAACTTCGCCCATGGCGAGTTGATCATGCTGGGCGCCTACGCGCTGTTTTTCACCTTCGGTATGCACGAGGCCATCATGGGCCTCGTGGCCATGGCTCTCGTGATCGTCGCGGCGATTGTTATGGAGCGGGTGGCATTTCGGCCGCTGCGGCGAGCCAACCCAGCAACGCTCCTCATCGCTTCGTTCGCGCTCGCCTATTTCCTGCAGCACCTCGTTCTCCTGATTTTCGGTGCGCGCCCGAAGAGCGTCACGTTCCTCCACGAGCTGAGCGAATACTTCGTCGTCGAGGGCTTGCGCATTCCCAAGCTCCAGGTGGTGACCATCGCCATCACCATCGTTCTGCTTGTCGGGCTGGTCCTGTTTTTTCGCCGCAGCAGCATCGGCACGCAGATGCGCGCCGCCGCCGAGGACTTCGGCATGGCGCGACTCGTGGGCGTGCGGGCCAACTCCGTCATCGCGATCGCCTTCCTCCTCAGCGGGGTGCTCGCCGGGATCATCTCGCTGCTCTACGTCGTGCAAACAGGGACGCTCACGCCGCGGATGGGCGTCAGCCTCGTGCTCGTCGCCTTTGTCGCCACCGTGATCGGCGGCATGGGCAGCCTGGTCGGCGCTGCCGTCGGCGGCCTCGTGGTCGGCGTTCTGACGGTGGCGTTGCAGGCGGTCCTTACGGTCGAGCTCAGGCCCTATCGCGATGCATTCGTATTCGCGGTCCTGATCGGCTTCCTCCTGGTTCGTCCGCAGGGCCTGCTGCGCGGCCGCAGCGCGCGGGAGCGCATCTGACCGATGATCGGCCGGGTGGAAAAGGTCGCGAGGCTGATCTGGCCGGTTCTCTCCCTCGCGCTCGTTCTCGTCGTCTTGGCCGCTCTCCTATCGCTCGGGCCGATGCCCCTGCAACGCACGGCGACCGAGGCGTTCATCCGGCTGATCGTCGTCATCGGGCTCTACATCTTCATCGGGAACTCCGGGATCCTCTCCTTCGGGCACGTGAGCTTCATGGCCATCGGCGCCTACGGGTCCGCCTTGCTGACCATTCCGCCCAACATGAAGAAGATCGTTCTCGATCTGCCTCCCTTCCTGACGGCCCTGCAGTTGCCGACGATCCCTGCGGCTTTGATCGCGGGGACGCTCTCGACCATCTTCGCCTTCGTCATCGGCGTGCCGCTGATGCGTCTCTCGGGCATCTCGGCTGCGATGGGTACGTTCGCCTCGCTCGCCATCGTCTACGTGGTGATTTCCAACTGGAAGGAGGTGACGGGAGGGGCGAGCGCCCTGATCGGGCTGCCGGTCTATACGGACATCTGGGTCGCCCTGATCTATGCGCTGCTCGCGCTTGGGCTGGCCTACGCGTATCAGGAATCCCGCCACGGGAGGCGCCTGCGCGCCTCGCGCGAGAACGAGGTCGCAGCGCTGGCGACCGGCATCAACGTGCGACGGGAGCGACTGATCGCGTTCGTCTTCAGTGCCTTCATCGTGGGCTTCGGCGGCGTGCTGCATGCGCATTTCATCGGTGTTCTGTCGTCGAGCTCGTTCTATCTGGACGTCACGTTCATCACCTTGGCCATGCTTGTGATCGGCGGCATGAACAGCCTGGCCGGCGCGGTAACGGGAACCATCGTGGTGAGCGTGCTCGGCGAGCTGCTGCGCCTGATCGAAGCCGGATTCGACATCGGCACGGTGCACTTGGCGGCGCCGCGCGGCTTGCGCGAGGTCGGGCTATCATTCTTGATGCTCATGATTCTGCTGTTTCGCCCGCAAGGACTGACGTCGGGTCGGGAGATCGCATGGCCGCTCGCACCCAAGGCGGGCTGAAGGAGGTCACATGACGACGAAAGCAAACGAAATCTGCCGGATGGACGCCGTGACGCTGGCAGCGCGGGTGCGGGCCAAGGAGCTTTCGGCGATCGAGGTCGCCGACGCGGTGACCGCCCACATGGAGCAGGTGGAGCCCCACGTGCACGCCTTCTGCACGCCGGCGCCGGACTATGCACGCGAAGCCGCACGCCAGGTGGATGCCAAGATCGCGGCAGGCGAGGACCCCGGCCCGCTCGCGGGCGTGCCGGTCGGCATCAAGGACCTCGTCTGCACCAAGGACCTGCCCACCGTCTCCGGTTCCATCGCCTACAAGGATTTCGTGGCCGAGGAGGACGACGTGGTGGTCGAGCGCCTGCGAGATGCGGGCGCGGTGATTCTGGGCAAGACCAACGTGCCGGAGTTCGGCTACAGCGGCGCGAGCCACAACGCCGTGTTCGAGGCGACCCGCAACCCGTGGAACCTGGAGCGCGCGCCTGGCGGCTCCAGCGCGGGCTCCGGCGCGGCGGTGGCGGCGGGCATGGGGCCGCTCGCGGTCGGCAGCGACGGCGGCGGCTCGGTGCGCATCCCGGCCTCCTTCAGCGGGCTGGTGGGGGTCAAGGCGTCGATGGGGCGGGTGCCGCTCTATCCCGGATGCCGGGACGAGCGCTATCCCGGCGTTTCCAGCTGGGAGGGGGTCGAGCACATCGGCCCCTTGTCGCGGACGGTGGCGGACTCGGCGCTCATGCTCTCGGTCATGGCCGGGCCGGACGACCGGGACCGCCACTCGCTCCCCGCCGCCGACTTCGATTGGACTGACGTGGGCGGCGATCTCAAGGGCTGCCGCGTCGCCTACAGCGCGGACTGGGGCTACGCCGCCGTTGATCCCGAGGTGCGCCAGATCGTGGGCGATGCGGCCAAGGTGTTCGAGAGCGAGCTGGGCTGTACCGTGGAGGAGGCCGACCCCGGCTGGGACGACCCCTATCTCACCTTCTGGGGCCTGGTTGCGGCGGAGACCGATCTTGCCGGGATGCGCCGGCTGGTGGCGGAGCACGGCTCGCAAATGACGCCCCACCTGGTGGATTTCATCACCCGGCCGTGGACCGCGGAGGACTTGACGAATTCCGTGATCGGGCGAAAGGCGCTGGTCAACAAGATGTGGCGTTTCATGCGGAACTACGACGTCCTGCTGACGCCGACGCTGGCGTGCCCGCCCTTCGGGCTCTACATGCAGGGGCCGGAGATCATCGAGGGGCGCCTGGTGCCACCCTTCGCCTGGCTCGCCTTCACCTTCCCGCTCAACATGACCGGCCAGCCCGCCGCCAGCGTGCCTGCCGGCTGGACGGCGGATGGTCTGCCGGTCGGGCTGCAGATCGTGGGCCGCCACCTCGACGACCCGATGGTGCTCCGCGCGGCGGCGGCATTCGAGGCCGCGCGGCCCTGGCACGACCGCTGGCCGGCCCTCGTCTCGTGAGGTAGAGCGAGTCCGTCTTCGACGGGCTCGCGACAGGCCGCGACCGCGGCCCGCCGCTTAGCGGCACGTTCACTCGCCCGCGCGCGTGAACGCGCGACGCGGAGGCGCCGGCCGGTCGCGCCGGTAGGCGCGCGGAATCGCAGGACGGCCGGCTATCGTGAGCGAAAAAAGCGCCGAGCGCGGCTATTCGGCCGCCGCCGGCACCTGCTCGATGCTGCCGCTCTCGGTCAGCTTGTGGCCGCGGCGCTCGGCCTCCTCCAGCACGTCGTCGCGCCAGGTCACGCGGCCGGGGTCGGTGGCGCCGACGATGACGAAGAGCAAGCCTTCCTCATCGCTCACGTTGCGGAATCCCCGCATCACGTGGGGCGGGCAGGAGGCCACGTCCCAGGGGTTGAGGAAGACGCATCGGGTGTCCTCGTCGTTGCCCCAGAAGATTTTCCAGCGGCCCTTGAGCGGCATGAAGACCTCGTTGGTCTCGTGGTCGTGGTGCAGCGTGCCCTTGCCGGCTTCACAGCGCACGACGGCGACGTTGAAGTCGCGATTGTCGGTGATCGCGGCCTTCTGAGTCGCGTCCTCGCCCACGCCGCGGCCGATGATGTGGAAGATCTCGCGCTCGCAGCCGGGAATCACCGCATCCAGCATAGGCAGCGTGCTGCCTTGGAGCCGGTTGAAGCGCGCCACCCGCGTCTTCTCGAACTCGTCCACCGAGATGATGTCGTCGCTCATCGCTCTGCCTCCCGTCGTCAATCTTATGCGTCGGCGCGCTCGACCCGGCGCGCGGTCTTGATCGCCTGCATCCGCGCCACCGCGTCGAACACGGGCGGGAAGGTCGGGCGATCGACATAGCGGCCCGTGCCTTCCTCGACGTTGAGATTGCTGCCGTCCCACAGCTTGCGCCCGCGGCTGATGGTGGTCGCCGCCGCGCCCGAGACCTCCATCCCCTCGAAGATGTTGAAGTCGACGTTCTGGTGATGGGTCTCGACCGAGATCGTCCGCGTCTTCGCCGGATCCCAGATCACGATATCGGCGTCGGCACCGGGCTGCAGCGCGCCCTTGCGCGGGTAGATGTTGAAGATGCGCGCGGCGTTGGTCGAGGTCAGCGCCACGAACTCGTTGGCGGTGAGCCGGCCGGAGCCCACGCCGTGATGCCAAAGCACGGACATGCGGTCCTCGACCCCACTGGTGCCGTTCGGAATCTTGGTGAAGTCGTCCTTGCCCGCTGCTTTCTGCGGCGCGCAGAAGGCGCAGTGATCGGTCGCCGTGGTCTGCAGGTTGCCCGACTGCAACCCGCGCCAGAGCGCCTCCTGATGCTCCTTGGGGCGGAAGGGCGGGCTCATCACGTAGGCCCGCGCCGTCTCCGCGTCGGCCTGGTAATAGACCGAATCGTCGATCACCAGATGTTGCACCAGGCATTCACCGTATGCCCGCTGGCCCTCCAGCCGGGCCCGGGTCACGGCCTCCAACGCCTCCTTGCACGAGACGTGGACGACATAGATCGGCGCGTTCAGCACCTGGGCGATGCGGATCGCGCGGTTCGCCGCCTCGCCCTCCACCTCCGGCGGGCGCGACTGCGGGTGCCCTTCAGGCCCGGTGATGCCCTTCTCCAGTAGTTGTTGTTGCAGGTGCCAGACCAGTTCGCCGTTCTCGGCATGGACCGTGCAGAGCGCGCCCAGCTCCTGGCAGCGTGCGAAGCTCGCCAACAGCTTTTCGTCGTCCAGCATGATCGCGCCCTTGTAGGCCATGAAGTGCTTGAAGCTGTTGACCCCGTGCTCGCGCGCGAGCACGCCCATGTCCTCCTCGATCTTCTCGTTCCAGTTGGTGATCGCGACGTGGAACGAATAGTCAGACGGTGCCTTGGCGGCGCGCTGCATCCAGTCGCGCCAGGCTTCCATCGGCCGCCCCTCGGGGTCCGGGATCACGAAGTCGATGATCATCGTGGTGCCGCCGGCGAGCGCCGCCGCCGGGCCGGTGAAGAAGTCGTCGGTGGTCACGGTCCCCATGAAGGGGAGTTCCATGTGGGTGTGCGGGTCGATCCCGCCCGGCATCACCAGCGCGCCGCCGGCATCGAAGACCTCGGCGCCCACCGGCGCCTCCAGCCCTTCGCCCACGGCCTTGATCGTGCCGTCCTCGCAGTAGACGTCCGCCCGCTTGGTTTCGTCGGCGGTGACCACCGTGCCACCCCTGATCATCAGTGACATCGCTGCCTCCCCGGTCCGGGCCGCACGCGCCCGATGCGCCGTCCCGCGCCTAAGACTAGCAAATCCCGCCGCCTCAGCCGAACGGATCGAAACAGCGCGCGCCGGAGGGCGCGATATGGCGCACGTTCCCGGTCACGACGACGAACGGTCGAAGTCCGAATCCTTCCCCACATCAGGCATGTCGCGGAGGTGATCCGCAAAATTACCGGAAGACTTCTTGAGCCTACTCTCAACCAGGGCGACACCTCTGTCGGACAGGGCCCAAACACCCCTCGGCGAATCGTTTCGAAAATAGCCCTCGTTCACCAAGTCGTGCCTTACCCAGCAGGCGGCATTCCACCAACGCTCGACGCCCCCGCTGACCTGCTCGAAATCGCCTGGGAGCAAACGGGATTCCATACGCTCTCGCAGGATCGGACGAAGCTCGTGCACGTGGGCGCTGCCCCCGAGTTCGTGGATGACCTTCAGCAGAGGTTCCCGGAAGTCTTTCTGGGGAAGTTTGGCCCGCTTTGCGCGGGTCGGCGCCGGCTTTGGGGGAGCCTCGGGCTCTTGCGGGCTAGGGATGCTTTCTCGATTGCGTTCGGCAGCATCCAAGACCTTCTCCAGGGCTGAGTCTGCCGTGTCTACCAGCGGCTCTGCCCATCCCTTAAGCCTTTCCCAAGACTTGTCCGAAATGCGGATTGTCGGCATGGCTTCACTCCTCATTGGAAGCTCCTCTTTGCGTCGTATATGGCTAAGGGCCAGAGTCACTATGTAACATAGTGTTATTTCCGAGTCAAGCTTCAACACCCACATATCGAGATCTCTCGGAGAGTCAGCATCGTGGCGAGCCCAGCAAGACAGCGCGCTGCTCGCGCCCTACTGCAACCACTCGTTACCGCGTCATGCCCGGACAACTTCCAGCGCTGTCCGGCATGACGGCTTGGGGTGCCGCGTATGAGGGGATGAGCAGGCGGAGCCCGCTCTAACGGAAAGTGCTCAGCCGCCCTCGAGGCACCAGAGCAGGATCGACTTCTGCGCGGGCACGCGATTGGCCGCCTCGTCGAGCACCACGGACTGCGGGCCGTCGAGCACCGCGTCGGTCACCTCGCATCCACGCTTCGCCGGCAGGCAGTGCATGAAGATCGCGTCGGGTGCCGCCATCCCCATCACCGCCTCGTCGACCCGATAAGGTTCGAACGACACGTTGCCCTTGCGTGCGGGGTCGTCGTGCAGCGACACCCAGGTGTCGGTCACCACGCAGTCGGCGCCGGTCACCGCGCCGGCCACATCCGTACCCACCTCGATATCCGCGCCCCGCTCCTTCGCCCAGTCGACGATCTCAGGCTCCGGCGGGTAGGCAGCTGGGCAGGCGAGACGCAGGCTGAAATCGCAGTGCGCCGCGGTCTGCACCCAGGTTGCGGCCATGTTGTTGCCGTCGCCGAGCCAGGCGACCGTGCGGCCTGCGATGGGGCCGCGGTGCTCCTCGTAAGTCATCACGTCGGCTACGAGCTGGCAGGGGTGGCTGCGATCAGAAAGCGCGTTGATGACCGGCACGCTCGCTCCCTCCGCGAGCGCCTGCAGGGTCTCGTGGGAGCGGGTGCGCAGCGCGATGGCATCGACGTAGCGCGAGAGCACGCGCGCGGTGTCCTCGATGGTCTCGCCGCGCCCGAGTTGCATGTCGGACGCCGTCATGGTGATGGTCTTGCCGCCGAGCTCGTCCATGGCGACCTCGAACGAGACTCGCGTCCGCGTCGACGGACTCTCGAAGATCGCGGCAAGGGTCTTGCCGGCGAGTGGGGCTGCGCCGTTCCGCCCCTTGAGCGTGCGCGCCCGGTCGATGGTCGCGCGCAGCGTGGCGGCGTCGATCCCGTCGAAGTCGAGAAAGTGGCGCGGCTGGGTCACGACCCCACCTGGGACAATGCACGCTCGAGCGCATCGCAGGCCTCGTCGATCTCGGTCTCGCCGATGTTGAGCGGGGGCAGCATGCGCAGCACGTTGCTGTCGGCAGGCAGCGCCAGCACCTTGTTTTCGCGCAGTGCCCCAAGCAGCTCCATGTTGGGAATGACGCACTCGAGCCCCAGCATCATGCCCCGGCCGCGCACGCCCGTGTAGACGCTCTTGTTGCCGGCCAGCGCGGTCAGCCGCTCGGTCAGTAGCGCGCTGTTCTTCTGCACCGTGTCGAGGAAACCGTCGGCGAGCACCACGTCGAGGACGGCGTTGGCCACCGCGGTCGCCAGCGGGTTGCCGCCGAAGGTGGTGCCGTGGCTGCCAGGAACCATCGCCGCCGCGACCTCCTCCCGCGCGAGGCAGGCCCCGATGGGGAAGCCGTTCCCGAGCGCCTTGGCGACCGCCATGATATCGGGCGTGACGCCTGCCCACTCGTGGGCAAAGAGGCGCCCGGTGCGGCCAACGCCGCACTGCACCTCGTCGAAGATGAGCACGAGCCCGGCCTCATCAGCGAGTGCGCGCAGCCCCTGCAGGAACGCGTCGGTCGCCGGATGGATGCCGCCCTCGCCCTGGATCGGCTCGACCAGCAGCGCCGCGGTCTCGTTGCCGATGGCTGCACGTGTCGCTTCCAGGTCGTTCAGGTCCACCTGATCGAAGGCATCGACGGCGGGCTCGAAACCCTTGAGGTGCTTGGCCTGCGCGCCCGCGGCGATGGTCGCGAGCGTCCGCCCGTGGAAAGCGTTTCGGAACGTCACCACGCGGTAGCGCTCCGGCGCGCCGCGGCTGGTCTGATAGATGCGCGCGAGCTTGATCGCGCACTCCATCGCCTCGGCACCGGAATTGCAGAAGAGTACACGGTCGGCGAAGGACGCGGCTGTGAGCCGCTCGGCGAGGCGCGCCTGCGGCGGAATATGGTAGAGGTTCGAGACGTGCCAGAGTTCTTTGCTCTGGGCCTCCAGCGCGGCGACCACGTGCGGATGCGCGTGGCCCAGGCTGGTCACGCCGATGCCGCAGCCGAAATCCAGGTAGCGCGCGCCGTCGGCCGTATAGAGGTACGACCCCTCGCCCCGCTCGAAGGTGAGGTCGAAGCGGCCATAGTTGGCCATCAATGAGGTGGACACGGCAGCGCCTCCCAAGATTTGGAAAGCGCGCACTATCCGTTCACGGCGCCTCTAAGTCAACGTGAGCGGGCACTTCAGGCGAAGGACCTCGGCAAAATCAGATCGGGTATTCGATCTTCCCGAGGCGCGCGGAGAGCTTCATGTTCTCGCCGTAGTCGATGGGCACGCCGATCACTGCCGGCCCCGGCTGCTGGAACGCCTCCTCCAGCGCGGGCACGAGCTCGCCGGCCTTCTCGATGGTGCGGCCCCAGGCGCCGTAAGACTCGGCCCAGAGCTGGAGGTCCGGATTCGTGAACGAGAGGTCGAAGTGCCGGCCGTCGAAGGCGTTGCGCTGCTTCCACTCGATCAGCCCGTAGGCGCCGTCCATCCAGATCATGGCGACCACGTTGAGCTTGCGCCTGACCGCGGTCTCCATGTCCTGCGCGTTCATGAAGAACCCGGCATCGCCGTTGATCGAGAGGATGCGCCGCTCCGGCATGGCGATCTTCGCCCCGAGCGAGCCGGGGAAGGCGAAGCCCATGGTGCAGAAGCCGTTGGAGATCAGGCAGGTGTTCGCCTCGTCGCACTGGTAGTAGCGGGCGATCCACATCTTGTGGGCGCCTACGTCCGAGAGCAGCACGTCCTCCGGCCCCATGACGTTGCGCACGTCGTAGAGCACCTTCTGCGGGCGCATGGGGAAGTGGCTGCTGCCCCGCTCGGCGGTCAGGTCGTCGTGAATGGTCGTGCGAAGAGCCTGCCGCTCGCCGATATCGAAAAGCGGCAGGCGGGCGCCGCCGTCGACGCTGCGCCGCTCGATCTCCTCGTTGATCTGCCAGAGCGCATCGGCGATGTCGCCGGCGACGTCGACCTCCACCTGGTAGTCGCCGTCCACCTCGGCCGGCCAGAAGTCGATGTGGACGATGGTCTTGTCTGCGCCCCTGTTCCAGAAGGCGGGGGAATACTCCACCAGGTCGTAGCCGACGGAGACGATCACGTCGGCCTCGCGCAGCGCCGCGATGATGTGGTCCTTGCCCTGGAGCCCTACGGTGTAGAGGCAGTGCTCGTCGTTGCGGGGCACGGCACCCTTGCCCATGAAGGTGTTGACGACGCCGATACCGGTGAGGTCGGCAAGGCGCCTCAACTGCGTGGATGCCCGCTTACGGATGGCGCCGTTGCCGGCGAGGATCAGCGGGTTCTTGGCGCCCATGATCGCGTCCACCGAGCGCGCCACCGCCTTGTAGTCGGCGCCGGGGCGCCTCGTCTTGATCGGCGTGATCGGCGCGCCGCTCGCCTCGTGCTCCGCGATGTCCTCGGGCAGCTCGATCAGCACCGCGCCCGGCTTCTCGGCCTCGGCGACCTTGAAGGCCTTGCGCACGATCTCGGGAATGTTGTCCGCCTGGTGCACCGTCTGCGCCCACTTGGTGATCGGGCGGAACATGGAGACCGAATCCATGTTCTGGTGGCTCTCCTTGTGGAGCCGTTGGGTGCCGGCCTGGCCGATCAGGCAGACCAGCGGCGCGCGGTCCATGTTGGCGTCGGCGACGCCGGTCACGAGATTGGTGGCGCCGGGGCCGAGGGTACCGAGGCAGACGCCCGCCTTGCCCGTGAGCCGGCCATAGACATCTGCCATGAACGCCGCCGCCTGCTCGTGCCGACAGAGGACGAAGTCGATGTTGCTGTCCATCAGCGACATCATCACGTCGGCGTTCTCTTCGCCGGGAATGCCGAAAATGTGGGTCACGCCCTCGGTTTCGAGGCATTTGACCAGAAGATCAGACGCTTTCATGGAGTCCCTTTCCAGGGCGCGATCCCTGCCGCCGCGCCAGCCTGAGTGCGCGGCGCACGATGCGGCTCGGCCGCGGCCGAGTCAACGCGTCCGCATTGCGGATCACATCACTGTTTGAATTGTTGAAGGATCGTACCGGTCCAGCGTCCAGCGCGACGCGAGCATGGCCGGAATGGCGAACTGGAGCTAAGCGCGAATCCCCGACGTCAGTCGCGCACCCGCCGGGCAAGTCGCGCCATGTCCTTCATTGCCTCGGCGTCGTCTTCGCGCGCCTGCTGCGCGATATCCTCCTCGCTCGTCGATTCCATTATCGCATGATCGACCCGTCCCGGAGGGAGGCTGCGCGGATTGTCCGGGTCAATCCTGATACGCGTCTTGCTCATACTCCTGAATCTCCCTCTCTCGTGCGTTAGCGGCGCCTAGCCTGGCGCGTCTTCACCCGAACTGCTCTCTACGTCTTCCGGCCCGTCGCCTGCCCGCTCGCGCGGCGTGCGCTCGCGCTGCCGCTCCCGCTTCTCCCGCTCCTTCTCGTCATCGGCGGAGGAGCCCGGCGGGGCATCGTCCTCCGCCCTTGCGTCCTCGATGACCACCCGGGCGGCAGGCGCGCGGCCTTGCTTGTCCTCGCCGAAATAGATCTGCGTGTGGGGGAAGGGAATCTCGATGCCGCGTTCGTCGAACGCCGCCTTGAGCCTGCGGTTGTACTCCCGCCCCGTCGACCACTGCGTAAGCGGCTTGGTCTTGAGCCGGGCGCGCACGATGACCGCGGAATCGCCGAAGCTGTTGAGGCCCATGATCTCCAGCGGCTCCAGCATGTTGGGGCCGAACTCGGGGTCCTGCTGCAGCGCCGCCCCTACCTCGCGCATCACCTCCACAACCTCGTCGTAGTCCTCGCGATAGGCCACACCCATGTCGATCAGGTAGTAGGAGAATTCCTTGGTCATGTTGGAGATCGTGTCGACACCGCTGAACGGCACGGTGTGCACGTGGCCCTGCAGGTCACGCAGGCGGATGGTGCGGATGGTGATCGCCTCCACCGTGCCGGTGTGGCCCCCGGCGGTCACCACGTCGCCCACGGCGACACTGTCCTCCAGCAGGATGAAGAGCCCGGTGATGATGTCCTTCACCAGAGTCTGCGCGCCGAAGCCGATGGCGAGGCCGGCGACTCCCACGCCCGCGAGCACCGGTGCGATGTCGATGCCGATTTCGGAGAGGATCATCAGCGCCGCGATCACGCCGACCACGACGCGGAGCGCGTTACGCGCGAGCGGCAGCAGGGTGCGGGCGCGCTGGCTCCGCTCCAGCAGCTCGCCCTTCTCGTCGACCTGGGTGAGGTAGCGGTCGACGAGGGTCGTCGCCACTTCGAGCACGATCGTCGCGATGAGGGCGATGGCGACGATCGAGGCGATCGTTGCGATCACGGCGCGGCCGATTTCGCTCGCGAGCCAGGTGAAGATGTCGGCGTTCCACGCCTCGAGGATGAGACAAATCCCCAGCAGCAGGATCACCGCCTGCGCCGCCCGGCGTGCCACCGGCAGGTAGCGGTTGACCCGCGCCTGCAGTCCCGGATAGCGCTCGTGCAGCTCGGCACGGATGCGGAAGCCCCGCTCGAAGCCGCGCCGGACGCCTGCGAAGCCAAAGCCCGTGGCCCAGGCGATCAAGAGAGTGAGCGCGCTCCCCTTGATCAGGAAAAGGAAGCCCTCCAGCCCCTCCGCCGCAGCCAGCAGCCCGCCCGCGACGACATAGAGGATCGCCGGGATGTGCCAGAAGTCGGCGAGCTTTCCCAGGAACGCAAAGACTCTGAGATGCGCCCGCGTGCCGCTGGTCCGCCCGGTCTCGTGCAGCCAGCGCGCGAACGCCAGGCGGTTCTGCAGGATGAAGGTGATGAGCAGCCCGACCAGGAGGATACCGAGCAGGCGGATCAGCGCATCGTGACCGCTCTCGGGCAAGCCGAGCAGCAACGCCGCCTGGCAGAAGACATAGCCGTAGGCCCCGATGTTCACCAGGCGCCGCCACCAGACCGAGCAATAGGCGGCGTTCTCGTCGGTAATCGGGGTGAGGCGGAGCTGCGGCGCATAAGGCGCCAGCACCAGGGTGCCTGCCACTTTGACCACGGTCACGATCAGGTGGGCGTTGATGATCGCGAGCGCGATCACCCGCACCGAGTCGACCGGCGATATGACGGTGAGCACGCCGTAGGCCACGCCGGCCGCGATCAGGTTGGGCGCCGCTCGAAGCACGGCGTGATAGAGCAGCAGCACCGGACGGAGCCAGGGGGAGGGCGCCTCCCGCCGCTCCACGCGGCGCCTGAGCGTGGTGAGCGCGAAGAAGGCGATCAGGCCGCCGATGATCCCGCCGGCCATGACGGCGACGAGCTTGCCGAAAGAAATCAGCCAGGCGTCGCGCTCGCTCGGCTCCCCCCAGTGCTCGATCAGCCAGGCGATGGCATCGGGGATGCCCGCGATTTCCCGCGCAAGCTCGACGATATGCTTGCCGAGGACGGCAACCCCGTCCGAGATCGCGCGCATGGCAGACGCGCCCTCGGGGTCCTCGCTCGCCTCCGTCGCCTGCTGGGCCTCAAGCGCGGCCTTGAGTTCGGCGATGAAGCGCTCGCGCTGCTCCGGCGATTCGAGGGTCTCGACCAGGCTCTCGAGGGCCTGAGCGTCGGCTGCATCGGCGGCGGGCGCGTCGTCCTGCGCAAGCGCCGGCGCGCTCGCGGCAAGCCAGAGGATCGCCAACAGCAGCGCCGCCGCCCCCGCGAAGCACGCGCGCGGAGCACAAATCGCGGGCCGCTGGACACCCCGCCTGAGCGCGTGCCAGAGTGCCGCCGCCCTGCGATGCACCGGGAGGGACGACATGGCGGTGACTATTTACCACAACCCGCGCTGCTCCAAGTCCCGTCAAACATTGCAGTTGTTGCAGGACCGGGGCATCGAGCCGGAAATCGTGGAATACCTGAAGACACCGCCATCGGCCGACGAATTGGATGCCGTGCTCGCCAAGCTCGGGATGGAGCCGCGTGCGCTGACGCGCACGAAGGAGGCCGCCTACCGCGAGGCCGGCATGGCCGACGAGAGCCTCTCCCGCCGCGCGCTGATCGATCTGATGGTGGCCAATCCCATCGTAATCGAGCGGCCCATCGTCGTGAACGGCGCCCGCGCGGCCCTCGGCCGGCCGCCCGAGAGCGTGCTGTCCATCCTTTAGCCCTGCATCCGGTACCAGTGGTTCTGCCCGTCGTCTTTCACCCCGATTACACGGTCCCGCTGCCGCCCGGCCATCGCTTCCCGATCGGGAAGTTCGGCCGGATCAAGGACGTGCTGCTGGAGGACGGCGTAATCTCACCAGCGAGCCTCGCCCGGCCCAAGCCCGCCTCGCGGGAGTGGCTGACGCTCGCCCACCACGAGACCTACGTGGACGCCGTGACGGCGCTCGCACTCGATCGCCGCGCGGTGCGCCGCCTCGGGCTGCCGCTCTCCGATGCGCTGGTGCGCCGCGGCCGCGCCGCCGTGGGCGGGACCGTGCTCACCGGCCGCCTCGCGCTGGAGCACGGGCTCGCCTGCAACACAGCGGGGGGCAGCCACCATGCCTTCGCCGACCACGGCGCGGGCTTCTGCCTCTTCAACGACGTCGCCGTCGCCATCCGCGTGCTGCGCAGCGAGGGGCTGATCGAGCGGGTCCTCGTGGTCGATCTCGACGTCCATCAAGGCGATGGCACAGCCGCGATCTTCCAGAACGAGCCCGAGGTCTTCACCTTCTCGCTCCACTGCGAGGCCAACTATCCGCCTTCGAAGGAGACGAGTGACCTCGATATCGGCGTCCCGCCCGGCACCGGCGATGACGTCTATCACTCGGTGCTGGCGACTCACCTGCCGGTGCTGCTCGCGGACCATCGGCCGGATATCGTGTTCTACAATGCCGGTGTCGATCCCCATATGGAGGACAAGCTCGGCCGGCTCGCCCTCAGCGACGGCGGCCTTGCGAGGCGCGATCGCACCGTGATCGAGACATGCCGCGAGGCCGATGTGCCGATCGCCTGCGTGGTGGGCGGCGGCTACGCCGACGATCTCGACCGCCTCGCGCGCCGGCATACGAGCGTTCATCGAGCCGCGGCCCTGGTGGCGGCCTCGGCCGACGGGCGGGCACGGGTGCGGGTCGCGGGAGGGAGAGCATGAAGGCGGCGGTGATCCACGGCTACGGCGAGGCGTTCGACACGCTCGTCTACGAGGATGTGCAGACCCCCGCCGCCGGCCCCGGCGAGCTCCTCATCAAGGTCCATGCCTCGGGTGTCAACCATTGCGACACCGACCTGCGCAAGGGACTCTTCGGCGTGGAAAGCCCGATGCCCCACGTCATGGGGGTGGACGCCGCGGGCGCCGTCGCGGACGTGGGCGCCGGGGTGACGGGCTTCAGCGAGGGCGACCGGGTCGCGCCTCATTTCATGCTGAGCTGCGGCGCCTGCGGCGACTGCAGCGACGGCCGAGAGAACCTGTGCATGAACGCGGGCGTCCTCGGAGTCACCCATTGGGGCGGCTATGCCGAGTACGTAAGGGTGCGCCACGACCACGTCGTGCGCTTGCCCGAATCGCTCTCCTACGACGATGCAGTGGCCGGCCAAATTCCTTTCGCCACCGCCTGGGAGGCTTTGATCGAGGAGATCGGCCTCCGCGCCGGCGAGACGGTGCTGATCACCGCGGCGGGCGGCGGAGTCGGCTCCGCTGCGGTGCAGATCGCGAAGCTCGCGGGCGCACGGGTAATCGCCGCCGCAGGCTCCGAAGAGAAGCTGGAGAAGGCGCTCGCCCTTGGCGCCGACGCGGCCATCGACTACACGCGCGAGGACATCGGCAACGCGACCCGGCGACTCACCGATGGCCGGGGCGTCGATGCGGCGCTGGAAATGACTGGCGGCGCGATCCTGGTGGGCGCCATCGACGCGCTCGCGCCCGGTGCCAGGCTCGCCACCATCGGCGCCCACGGCGGCGAGCGGGTGGAGATCGACTTCATCGAGTTCTTCCGCAAGCACATCACGGTGCACGGCTGCGGGCGCTCGACCAAGACACATGTCGAGCGCGTGCTCGGGCTGATGGCGGAGGGCCATCTCAAGCCCGTCATCCACCGGACTTTCGCGCTCAGTGAAGCGCCGGCAGCCCACGCGCTGATGGAGAGCCGCAACTTCTTCGGCCGCATGATCATGCGGCCCTAGCGTCGTGTCCCGGAAACAGACGTGACTGGTTCCAGCGTTCCCCTTCCCGTCATGGCCGGGCTTGACCCGGCCATCCACGCGCCTGGCCAGCTTCCGGCATATCTCCTTGAGAGAGATGCCCGGAACACCCCCGGACTTGATCCGGGGGCCGGGCATGACGGTGGGGGGAGAGCGTTTTTGGAATCCGGGACGGGACAGTAACCGCGGGCCGGTTGCGGTGCCCGATCCGCTCGGCAACTTCGCATTTACCTGGCCGTTCTACGCAGGCGGGGTCATCGCCTATCTGATCGGCGCGCTGCCCATGGGGCTGATCGTGGCGCGCCTCTTCAAGCTCGGCGACCTTCGCCGCATCGGCTCCGGCAACATCGGGGCGACCAACGTGCTGCGCACCGGCAACAAGGCGGCGGCAGCGCTCACCCTGCTGCTCGACGGGGGCAAGGGCGCCGTGGCAGTGGTCATCGCCCAGCGCTTCGGCCCCGACATGGCTGTGATCGCCGCAGGCTGCGTGGTCGTGGGCCACATCGCGCCGGTCTGGCTGCTGTTCAGGGGCGGCAAGGGCGTGGCCACGACCCTGGGCGTCCTGCTCGCGATCGCGTGGCCTGTTGGGCTCGTCGCCTGCGGTCTCTGGCTCGCCGTCGCCGGCCTCTTCCGCTATTCCTCCCTCGCCGCCTTGATCGCGATCTGCGCCTCGCCGGGTTTCGCGATCCTCTTCGACATGCCGCAGATATCATGGCTCGCGGGCTTCCTCGCGGTGATCGTGACGCTGCGCCATGGGGCGAACATCGTGCGACTCGCGCGCGGCCGCGAGCCCCGCATTGGCCGGAGTACCCCCGCCCCACCCGAAACCGATCCCAAGGCGGACCAATGAACGTTTCTCTCTCCAACCAGCCGCGCACGCTCACCGAGGCCGAGCGCATCGACTGGCTGCGGCTTGCGCGCAGCGAGAACGTCGGCCCGATCACCTTCTTCGCCCTACTCGCCCGATTCGGCTCACCCGCCACTGTGCTGGATGCCCTGCCCGCTCTCGCGCGGCGAGGCGGCCGGCGGCGCCCCATCAAAATTTGCTCACGCGCGGCTGCTGAACGCGAAATCGAGGATGTCGACCGGCTCGGCGGGCGCCTGATCGCGCTGGGCGAGCCCGCCTATCCGCAGTCGCTCGCCGCCATCGACGACCCGCCGCCGGTGATCGCCCTGCGCGGGCGCGTGGACCTGCTCGTGAGCGACTGCATCGCCGTGGTCGGCGCGCGCAATGCGTCGGCGAACGGGCTTCACTTAGCGGAGCGGCTGGCGGCGGACCTCGGCGCAGCGGGCCTCACTGTGGTCTCCGGCATGGCCCGCGGCATCGACGCCCGCGCCCACGCCGGCGCGCTCGCGACCGGCACCGTCGCGGTCATGGGCGGCGGGGTCGATGTCCTCTATCCCAAGGAAAACCGCTCGCTCTTCGAGCGGCTGCTGGCGGAAGGGACGGTCGTCGCGGAAGCACCGCTCGGCACCGAGCCCATGGGCCGCCACTTCCCGCGCCGCAACCGGATCATCGCGGGGCTCTCCCGCGGCGTCGTGATCGTGGAGGGCGCGGCCCGCTCGGGCTCGCTCATCACGGCACGGCTCGCGCTGGAGCAGGGCCGCGAGGTGATGGCAGTCCCCGGCTCGCCCCTCGACCCCCGCGCCAGCGGTCCTAACCGCCTGATTCGCCAGGGCGCGACGCTGGTTGAGAACGCCGACCACGTGCTCGAAGCGCTCGCCGAAGGCGGCCGCCAGGTGCTCAACGAACCCCGGCAACGATGGTCGGATGATGCCGCTCCCGGCACGCCCGAGGACGACGACGCGCCCGCCAACGCCCGCGATTCGGTGACCGCCTTGCTCGGCCCCAGCCCCGTTCTGGTGGACATGCTGGTCAGGCAGAGCCGGTTGACTCCCGCGATGGTGGCAACCATTTTGCTTGAGCTTGAGTTGGCGGGGCGCCTGGAGCGGCAGCCCGGCAACCGCGTTTCACTCTCCGAGCCGGCGGCGTAGCGCCGCCCGATGACGCTACCAGCAGTTGTTTCAGGATGAACGTCGTCGTCGTCGAATCGCCCACCAAGGCGTCCACCATCGGCAGGTACCTGGGGCCCGACTACAAGGTCGTTGCCTCCTATGGCCACGTGCGCGACCTCCTGCCCAAGGACGGTTCGGTGCGGCCGGACGACGCCTTCGCCATGGATTGGACCGTCGCCGACGGTGCCGAGAAGCACATCGGCGCCATCGGCAAGGCGCTCCGGGGCGCCGACCATCTCTACCTTGCCACCGACCCCGACCGCGAAGGCGAGGCGATCTCGTGGCATGTGCGGGACGAGCTCGGCCGGCGTGGGCTGCTGGCCGGCGTCGCGGTCAAGCGCGTGGTCTTCACCGAGGTCACCAAGTCCGCCGTGCTCGACGCCATGGCCGCCCCGCGCGACCTCGACGACAACCTGATCGATGCCTACAAGGCGCGCCGTGCGCTCGACTATCTGGTGGGCTTCACGCTGTCCCCGGTGCTCTGGCGCAAGCTCCCCGGCTCACGCTCGGCAGGCCGCGTGCAATCGGTCGCGCTCCGGCTGATCTGCGCACGCGAAGTCGAGATCGAGGCGTTCAAGCCGCGCGAGTACTGGTCCATCGAGGTCGATCTGGACACGCCCAGGGGCGAGCGCATGACGGCCCGGCTGGCCAGCCTCGACGGCAAAAAACTCGGCAAGTACGCGCTCGGCGACCAGGCTGCGGCCGAACAGGCGGCCGCGCTTGTCCGGTCCGGCCGTTACCGCATCGCCGCCGTCGAGCCCAAGCGCGTCAAGCGTAATCCGGCGCCCCCTTTCACCACCTCTACCCTGCAACAGGAGGCCTCGCGCAAGCTGGGCTTCGCTGCGCGGCGCACCATGCAGGTGGCTCAGCAGCTCTACGAAGGTATCGCGGTGGGCGGCGAGCAGGTCGGCCTCATCACCTACATGCGGACCGACGGCGTGCAGATCGCAGAGCAGGCCCTGCGCCAGGCGCGGGACGTGATCGGCCAGCGCTACGGCTCCAACTACGTGCCGGAGAAGCCCCGCCGCTACCGCACCAAGGCGAAGAACGCGCAGGAAGCCCATGAGGCGATCCGCCCCACCGATCTCTCCCGCACGCCTCAGTCGCTCTCGACCGTGCTCAAGAAGGATCAGGCGCGGCTCTACGAGCTGATCTGGAAGCGCGCGCTGGCAAGCCAGATGGCGAGCGCCGAGATCGACCGGGTCAGCGTTGATATCGCCTCCGACGACGGTCGCACCGGGCTCCGCGCCACTGGCTCTACGGTCGCCTTCGACGGCTTCCTCCGCGTCTATCAGGAGGGCCGGGACGACTCCCAGCGCGACAACGGCGACGATGTGGACGACGAGCGCCGGCTCCCGACGGTCACCGTGGGCGAGGCGATGGCGGTCGCGGGCGTTACCCCGAACAGGCACGTGACCGAGCCGCCGCCGCGTTACTCCGAGGCGAGCCTGGTCCGGCGGCTGGAGGAGCTCGGCATCGGCCGCCCCTCCACCTATGCCTCGATCATCTCGGTGCTGCAGGACCGCAACTACGTGCGTCTGGAGAAGCGCCGCTTCTTACCGGAGGACCGCGGGCGCATCGTTACGGTGTTCCTTGAAAGCTTCTTCAGCCGCTACGTCGAGTACGACTTCACAGCTTCGCTCGAAGGCCAGCTCGACACCATCTCCGCCGGCGAGATCGACTGGCGGCAGGTGCTGAGCGATTTTTGGCGCGACTTCGCCGGCGCGGTGGAGGAGACCAAGGGCCTCCGGGTCAAGCAGGTGCTCGACGCCCTCGACGCGACGCTCGGGCTGCATCTGTTCCCGGCCGAGGACGGCGGCGAGGACCGCCGCTGCCCCTCCTGCGAGGACGGGCGGCTCGGGCTCAAGCTCGGGCGCTACGGCCCCTTCGTGGGCTGCGCCAACTATCCCGAGTGCAAGTACACGCGCCCGCTCGCCGAGAACGGCGGCGATGCGGCGGAACCCCGCACTCTGGGGAACGACCCTGAGACCGGCTTCCCCGTTCAGTTGAAGCGCGGTCCCTACGGCCTCTACGTCGAGCGCGGCGTGGACGGCACCACCAAGGAGAAGCCCAAGCGCGTCTCCCTGCCCCAGGACTTGGCGCCGGACCTGGTCGACCTGCAGACGGCGCTTGGCCTGCTCGCGCTGCCGCGGGAGATCGGGACTCACCCGGAGAGCGGCAAGCCGGTCACCGCCGGCATCGGCCGCTTCGGTGCCTATGTCAAGCACGACGGCGCCTATCGCTCGCTGCCGCGCGGCGAGAGTGTTCTGGAGGTGGGCCTGAACCGCGCGGTGGTGCTGATCGCCGAGAAGAAGGGCGGCGCGCGCCTCTTGCGGGAGCTGGGCACCCACCCCGACGGCGGCGAGCCGGTGACGCTCCGCAGCGGACGCTACGGGCCCTATGTCGAGCATCGCAGTGTGCGCGCATCGCTGCCCAAGAGCGCGTCAGCCGACGACCTCACTCTCGATGACGCCGTCAAACTGCTCGCCGCCAAGGCGGCCAAGGGCGGTGCCAAGAAGAAGAGCGCCGGGCGTGGGCGCAAGTCCGCAGCCGCCAAGACCAGCGCGGCGCGGTCGAAGGCCAAGCGCGGCTCGCGCCGGCAACAGGACGCGCCGGCCGACGGCGCGCCCTAGCGGCGCGCGGCGCTCTTGGCAGGCAAGCCGGTCCCCTTTCCAACCAGAGATGAGGTTCTGCGCTTCGTCCGGGAGAGCCCGGGCAAGGTCGGCCGGCGCGAGATCGCGCGCGCCTTCGGCATTCGCGGCAACGACCGCGCCGCGCTGACCGAGCTCCTGCGCACGCTGGAGGAGGAAGGCGCGCTGGAAGGCCGTGGCAAACGGCGCCGTCCCGCTGGCACGCTGCCATCGGTCACGGTGCTGGAGATCGACGGCGTCGACCCTGAGGGCGCGCTCAGCGCCCGGCCCACGCGCTGGGAAGAGCCCGATCCGCCGCCGCCGATCACGCTCGACCCCGCGCCCAGGGGCGTTTCCGAGCCGGGAGAGGGCGACCGCGTGCTCGCGCGGCTCAGGCCTGCGCCCGATGGCGGCTACCTGGCGCGGCCCATGCGCGTGCTCGATGCCGGCCCACGCCGGGTGGTCGGGGTCTTCCGCGCCACGGGCAGCGGCGGGGGCGTGATCGAGCCGGCGGAGCGCCGCGCCCGCCGCGATGTCGCTGTACCGGCGAGCAAGACCGGCGGTGCTCGCACGGGCGAGCTCGTGGTCGGCGAGATCGAGCCCGGCAGCCGCCTCGGCTTGGCCGACGCCAGGGTGGTCGAGAGGCTGGGCGACGCGGACTCGCCCGGCGCGATCAGCCTCGCCGCGATCCACGCCCACGGCCTGCCGATGCGTTTCCCCGACGAAGCGCTGGCTGAGGCCGAGGCACTGGCCGCGCCCGACCTCGAAGGCCGCGACGACCTGCGCGCGCTGCCCCTGGTCACAATCGATGGTGCGGACGCCCGCGATTTCGACGATGCGGTCTGGGCCGAGGCTGATCCCGCGCCGGACAATCCGGGCGGCTGGCAGGCGGTCGTCGCCATCGCCGACGTGGCCCACTTCGTCCGGCCCGGCAGCGCCCTCGACAAGGCGGCGCGCGAGCGCGGCAATTCCGCCTACTTTCCGGACCGCGTGGTGCCGATGCTGCCGGAGGCGCTCTCCGCCGACCTCTGCTCGTTGAAGCCCGGCGTGGACCGTGCCTGCCTCGCCGCGCACCTCCGCATCGACGCCGAGGGCGAACTGCGCGACTGGCGCTTCGAGCGTGCGCTCATGCGCTCGGCCGCGCGGCTCACCTACGACGAAGTTCAGACTGAGGTTGAGGGCGGCGGCGATGGCCTGACGCCCTCGGTCGAGGCCGTGCTCCCTGCGCTCTACGGCGTCTATGAAGCGCTTCGGAAAGCGCGGGAGCGGCGCGGCGCGCTCGACCTGGAGCTGCCGGAGCGCGAGATCACGCTGGCGGACGACCGCACGGTGGCGCGCATCGGCTTTGCCCGCCGTCACGACAGCCACCGCCTTATCGAAGAGCTGATGATCGCGGCCAACGTCGCCGCCGCGAGCGCCCTCGAAGCCAAGCACGCGCCTTGCGTGTACCGTGTCCACGACCGGCCCGATACCGCGAAGCTGGAGGTGCTGCGCGAGTTCCTGCGCACGCGCGGGATCGCCCTGCCGCGCAGCGGAGCTATCCGCCCCGACGCCTTCAATCGCTTCCTCGCCCTGCTCGAGAACCCGCGCGATGTCGGCATCGCCAGCCTGATGATCCTGCGGGCCCAGGCGCAGGCCGCGTATAGCCCGCGCAACATCGGCCACTATGGGCTCGGCCTCGTGCGCTACGCCCACTTCACCTCGCCGATCCGCCGCTACGCCGACTTGCTGGTGCACCGCGCCTTGATCGACGCCTACGACCTCGGGTCAGGCGGGCTCGGCCGCACCGAGCCGGAGACGCAGGAGCGCGTCAGCACGCACATCTCGTCCACCGAGCGGCGCGCGCAGGCGGCCGAGCGCGATGCCGGGGACCGCTACTGCGCCGCCTATCTGGCCCATCGGGTAGACGCGGAATTCGATGGGCGGATCGCCGGCGTGACGCGCTTCGGCATCTTCGTCTCCCTCGACGAGACCGGCGCCGAGGGCCTTGTGCCGGGCGCGACCCTCGGTGCCGCCCGCCCGCGTTTCGACGCCCGCAGGCACACGCTCGCGGTCGACGGACGCATTCTCCGCCTGGGCGATCCCGTGGTCGTGGCGCTCCGGGAAGCCGACCCGATTGCAGGCGGCCTCGTCTTCTCCCTCTCGACCGTAAACGGCGAAGCTTGGGATTCGATGGCGAACCGCGACGGGAGACAGCGCGGCAGGCCGCGGCGGCGGCGCTGATCGTGTCCCCGGCACGCACGCGCTGGGACATCGTGGCCCTGGCTTTCACGGCCGGCTACATGGTGGGCATGCAGGTCGGCAAGGTGCCGCCGGCGCTGCCGATGCTGGAGGCGGAGCTTGGGCTGCCCCGTGTCATCGCTGGGCTGATCGCGTCGTCCTTCTACGGCATGGGCGCGGTCCTGGGCGTTGCCGGCGGGCTGGTGGTCGACCGGGCAGGCATCGGGCGGATGGTCTTCGTGGGCGGCGCCGTGATGGCGCTCTCGAGCCTTGCCGGCGGGTTCGCAGAGAACGGAGCGCAGTTGCTGGCGGCCCGTATCGTCGAAGGCTTCGGCTTTGCCACCCTCACGGTTGCCGGGCCCAAGATGCTCGTCGCCGCGACGGATGCCGGCGCGCGCCGCTTCGTCCTCGGAGTCTGGGGCACCTACATGCCGGTCGGCATCGCATTCTCGCTGGTGATCGCGACGGTGCTGCTCGAGTCGGTCGGCTGGCGCGGCCTCTGGTTCATCAATACCGGGTTGATCCTGCTCTTCCTGCTCGCCTTCGCCTGGGGCGCGGCGCCGGGGCGCTGGCGAATGCCGGCGTCGGTGAGCACGTTCGACCACGCGGGCGTGCGCGCGACGCTGGCGCGGCCGGGGCCCTGGCTCTTCGGCGCGGCCTTCGCGATTTTCGCCGTGCAGTGGCAGGCGCTGATGGCGTGGCTGCCCACCTTCCTGATCGAGACCCAAGACCGCTCGGTCGAGGCTGCCGCGCTCTTCACCGCGCTCTTCGTCCTCGCCACCACCGTGGGTTCCATAACCAGCGCCTGGCTCCTGCAGCGTGGTGTTGCACGCTGGCTGCTGTTGGGGCTCACCTTCACGGGCATGGGCGTGTGCGCGGCGACCCTCTACGCGCCCTTCACGCCCGTCGACGCCAAGATCCCGCTTGCCGTCTGCTTCGCCCTGGTGAGCGGCCCGCTGCCCGCCGTGTGTTTCGAAGGCGGCATCGCCCATGCGCCCAGCCAGGCGCAGGTGGCGATGGCAGGCGGCTTCGTGGCGCAAGGGGCCGCGCTCGGCGCCGTGCTCGGACCGCCGCTGCTTGCCGCGGTGACCGAGGCGCTCGGCGGTTGGGACGCCGCGTGGTGGACGATGCTGGTCTGGTCCTCTCTCGGTCTCGCGGTCGTCGCCGGCGTGTGGCGGGCCGATGCGCGTCTCGGGCGCCTGGTGGCCGCGGCATGATGGGTTGCCGCTCGCTGGCGCGCGCCCTCGCCGCTGTTGTCATCGTCGGCGCCCTTGCGTTGGCGTGCGGCGACGCGATCGCCGAACCTATCTCGCTTACGACCAAGTACGTCGCCCTCGACCCGACCGACCGCACCGTGCAGCGCGTGGGCCGCCTCCACTTCCTCGGAGGGCTGGACCTGCGGAGCGACGAGCCGGCGTTCGGCGGGCTCTCCGGCCTCAACGTCACGGTCGACGGGCGGCTCACCGCCGTCACCGACCGCGGGCACTGGTTCACCGCCCTCATCGTGCGCGACCGCTATGGCCGCCTCGTGGACTTGGTAGACGCGGCGCTGGGACCGCTCCTCGACCTGCGGGGCCGGCCGGTCGCGGGGGAGTGGCACGACGCGGAGGCGCTGGAGCCCCTGCCGAACGGAGACTGGCTGGTGAGCTTCGAGGGTCGCCACCGGGTCTGGCGCTACAAGGCGGAGACCAGCGGGCTGCAGGGCCGCCCCGCGCACTTCCCGACCCCGAAGGGCATCGCGGCCACCCCGCCGAACGGCGGGCTGGAGGCGCTGACGCCGCTTCCCGACGGCCGCATCCTGATGCTGGCGGAGAGCCTCAAGCGCACCGGCGGATCGCGCGCCGGCTGGCTGGTCGGCGACGGCAGGATCGAGGCTCTTGGCTATTGCACCGCGCGAGACTTCAAGCCGACCGACGCGGCCCTGCTGCCGAACGGCGACGTGCTCGTGTTGTCGCGCTACTTCAAATTGCTCGGCGGGTTCAAGGCGCGGCTCGAACGGGTCCCTGCGGCGGCCATCAGCGGCGGCACCGTGCTGAAGGGCGAACTCCTCGCCCGCCTCGCACCGCCGCTCACGGTGGACAACTTCGAGGGCGTAGCCGTCGCGCGCGATGCGGACGGCCGGACGCTCGTCTACATCCTCTCCGACGACAACTTCAATTTCCTCCAGCGCACTCTCCTGCTCCTCTTCCGCCTCGACGACTCCTGACGCTCGCGGCTCTGCGCGGCGTAGGGCCGATGGTGCTACCATCCGGCCAAGAAGCGGAATGGCGCGGGCGGAGAGCGATGGGCTACACGATCGCGGAAAAGATCATGGGGCGCGCGAGCCGGGCGGGCGCACCGGTGCCGGCCGGCACGGAAGTCGAGGTCAAGCCCGACTACGTGCTGGGCTATGACTTCCCTGGCTATCTCGACCTCATCTTCAAGCAGATGAAGGAGGAGTTCGGCATCGACCGCATCGCAGAGCCGGAGCGCTACGCCCTCTTCATCGACCACATGGTGCCCGCCAACACACCCGAGGAGGAGGAACTCCACATCGTCACCCGCACCTGGTGTGCGGAGAACGGCGTCAGACTCCACGAGCGCGAGGGCATCGGCCATCAGGTGGCGGCGGAGGCCGGCTACGCCGCGCCCGGCGGCTTCGTCGTGCACTTCGACGGCCACATCGCGCAGCTCGGCGCCTTCGGCACGCTCGCCATCGGCATCCACACGCAGCTCCTGGAGGCCTTCGTCCGCGAGCGGATCGACTTCACCGTGCCCGAGACCACGCGCGTCAACCTCACCGGCCGGCTTGCACCCGGCGTGATGGCGCGCGACGTGTTCCACCATCTGGTGCGCGTGCTCGGGCCCCGCTCCTGCCGCTTTCAGGTGCTGGAGCTGGGTGGGCCGGCGCTCAGCGACATTTCGCTCGAAGGGCGCCAGACCATCGCCGGGCTCGCCATGTTCACCGGCGCGCTCACGGCAATCTGCAACCCGGACCAACTCGCGCTCGACTACGCGCGCGATCACGTGGCCCGGCCCTTCGGGCCGCAGGCGAGCGACGAGGACGCCACCTACGCCGCGTTGCACGAAGTGAACTTGATCGATCTCGCCCCCATCGTCGTGGTGCCGCCCAACCCGGCCGCCACCGCCGACCTCGTCGACCATGCCGGGCTCGAGGTCCAGGCCGGCTACCTCGGCTCCTGCGCCTCCGGCCGGCTCGAGGACCTGCGCGCCGCCGCGGCGGTGCTCAAGGGCCGCCGCGTCGCGCCGGGCTTCCAGCTCCACGTCGTGCCGACCAGCCAGGCGATCATGGCGGACGCCGCCCGCGAGGGCCTGCTGACCACGCTGATCGAGGCCGGCGCCTTCGTCACCTCGTCGTCCTGCGACTACTGCTACGGGCGCATCGCCACCATGACCGCAGGCCAGCGCGCGGTCTCCACCGGCACGCTCAACGTCACCGGCCGCATGGGGAGCCCCGATTCGGAGATCTACCTTTGCAACGCCGCGGCGGTGGCGGCATCGGCGCTTGAAGGGCGGATCGCCGACCCCCGCCCCTATCTCGCAGAGGCGGTGGAGGCCGGCGCGTGAGCCTCGCGCCCCTGCGCGGCCGCGTCGCCTTCGTCTTCGAGGAGGCGGACTTCGACGTCGACCAGATCGTGGGAGTCGAGAACATCCGCCTCACCGACCCCGACGCGCTCGCCGCCTGCGCCATGCGCCGCTTCGACCCCGGCTTCGCGGAGAAGGTCGAGCCCGGCGATATCGTCGTCGGCGCCGAGAATTTCGGCTACGGCCATCCCCACTTTGCGCCGATGATCGGGCTGCGTCGTCTCGGCGTCCGCGCCGTGATCGCGGACTCCTTCGCGACCGGCTATTGGCGGGAGGAGATTGCTGAGGGCTTCCCGCAGATCGCCTGCCCCGGGATTACCGCCCTGGTCTCGCGCTGGGACGAGATCGAGATCGACTGGGAAGCCGCGCATGTGCGCAATCTGAGCCGGGGCGGGGCGCTCCCTATGGCGCCCTACTCCACCGCCGAGCGAGGCATGCTACAGGCCGGCGGCCTGATCCCCTACCTGCGCGAGAAGCTCGCCGCCGAAGGCAGCTGATCGTCTTCCTTCTTCAACCGGAACGGTACTTCTCCGGCATCTGTGGGCTGTTGGCCGGGTTGGTGTCGTGCTTGGCGAGCCGGGTCATCACGCCCGCGCCGACCAGCGGCTCAAGCGCCGCCTCCAACGCATCCGCCCTGTCCCTGGCGTAGACCTCGGCACCGCCCACGTAGATCGAGAACGATTTGATGTATTTCGCCTGCTTGGCCGGGTCGGCGATCACCGCCTTGGTCCAGGCGTAGAGCGGGTAGTGCTCCATGCCATTCTCCTCGGCTTCCGCGCAGTAGCCGGCGAAGGCGTCGTACTGGCAGACGAGCCGCGCATCGTGGGCCGCGAGGACGCCCCGCAGCGACCCGAGCCCCGCATGCCCCGCACCCGACCGCGCAGCCTTAGCGGCATCGTCGGCGAGATCGACACGAAGCTGGTATTGCCACTCCTCCGCCTCGCCCCGAGGGTCGGATGTCTCCTCAGCCATGAACGATGCCTTCCAGTCACGTCGTGGCCCATGCTTACGCCGCGCGCCGCCCCGCGCCAATAGCGAATCGTCCGTTATGATGGGCGGCATGCGCTATGAGGAACCCCTGGTCGTGCCCAATGGCGACCGCTTCGTCCTGATCGAGTTCGGCGACGACGGCGGGCTCCGGCTCAACCTGCGGGCCCGCGGCGTCGCCAAGGCCGTGGACGAGGCCCGCATTCCCGGCGTGATCGAGACCAACCCCGGCTTCAACTCCTTGCTCATCGAGTACGACTGGCAGCGCATCGCCTACGACGACCTGGTGCGCGAGGCGCTGGCGCTGGCCGACGCGGTGGGAACGCCCGACGAGATCGAGAGCCGACTGGTCCACGTGCCCACCCTCTATCTCGACCCGTGGACCCGCGAGTGCATGGAGGAATACCACCGCACCATCAAGGAGCGGCCCTACGACCCTGAGTTCATCGTGGCGGAGAACGGCCTCTCCGGCCTCGACGAGCTGGTCGCGCTCCATTCGGCGACCGAGTACTGGATCGGCATTATCGGCGCCTATCCCGGCCTGCCGCTCATGCGCCCGCTCGACCCCCGCTGCATCATCTACGCGCCGAAATACGACCCGCCCCGCATGTGGACGCCGCAGGGTGCGGTGGTCTGCGCCGGCGGCCAGAGCGCGATCCAGACCCTGCACTCGCCCGGCGGCTTCAACATGATCGGCCGCACGCCGCTCCCCCTGCTGGATCCGGAGGGGCGCATCCCGGCCTTCGGCGGCGGCATCGCCCTGCTCCGCGTCGGCGACCGCATCAAGTTCGATCCCATTGAGCGCAGCGAATACGACCGCATCGAGGCGAAGCTCGCGGAGGGAACCTACCCCTTCAACATCGTCGAATATCAGCGCTTCTCGCTCTCGGCCTACGAGGCCTGGGTCGGCTCGCTCGACGCGGAGCAGAAGCACTGAGCGCGGCGCCGGTCATGGAGGTGTTGAAGCCCGGCCTGGAGACCACGATTCAGGACTATCCGGGGCGCGTCGGCGTGGTCAGCACCGGCTACCCGATCTCGGGCCCGATGGACGGCTGGTCCTTCCGCATCGCGAACCGTCTCGTGGGTAACGACGCCGGCGCTGCGGGTCTCGAATGCCAGTTCATCGGCCCCACCTTGCGCTTTCACGACGACCGCGTGGTCGCCGTCTGCGGTGCCGAGATGCCCGCCGCGCTGGATGGCGAGCCCTTTGCAGGTTGGACCAGCGTCGCGGTCAGCGCGGGCCAGATCGTGGCGCTCGGCTCCGCAACACGGGGTGCGCGCGCCTATATCGCGGTCTCGGGTGGCATCGACGTGCCGCCCTTCCTCGGCTCCCGCTCGACCTATCGTCTTGGGCAGATCGGCGGGGCCGAGGGCGCCCCGCTCAAGCCGGGGCAGCGCCTGCCCCTCGGCGCCGGTGACGGCACGCCGGGGCGCCGGGGCGCGGCCCACGCCCGGCCGCGCTTCCCCAACGACCGGATCTGGTCGGTGGAGGCGGTGCCGGGGCCTCGGGAAGATTGGATCGACGAGGCCGGTCACGCTCGCTTCCTGACCAGCGACTGGCGAGTCTCAGCCCACAGCAACCGGGTGGGCGTCCGACTCGAAGGGCACGAGTGGACCTTCACCCGCCGCGCCTACGACAAGTCCCCGGAGAACGGCACCCATCCCTCCAACATCATCGAGCACGGCTATGGCCTCGGCTCGATCAACCTCTGTGGCCAGACGCCCATCGTCCTCGGACCGGACGGCCTCACCCTCGGCGGCTTCATCAATCCCTACACGGTGCCGACCGGCTCGCTGTGGAAGCCCGGCCAGGCACGGCCAGGCGACATATTCCGCTTCCGCGCCGTCACCGTGCGCGAGGCGCAGGAGGCCCGCGCCGCTCTCGATGCGCTCTGCGCGGCGCCCGACGCGATCGAGGAGATCGGCGCAGGCTGAGGGCACGCCAGTCCCCGCCTCGCCGATACCCGCCTTTGACCTCTCCCCGCTTCCGGCCCCACCACGCGCTCGGCCTCGCGGCCGCGTTGACCTTCGCGCTCTTTCCCGTCTTCTGGATGGTCTCAACCTCGCTCAAGCCTCTCGCCGAGTGGGCGGCGGTGCCGCCGCCCTGGGTGCCGCGCGACGTGACGCTCGGGAACTATGCGCCGCTCTTCCAGCGCTACGAGGAAAGCTATGTCACGGCGCCCAGGACCGGGCTCGGCGCCATTCTCGATTCCTTCATCATCGCCGGCGGCACCACGGCGCTCGCGCTCGCCATCGGGCTGCTCGCGGCGATTGGCTTCTCACGCTACCGCGCGGGCAGCGACCGCCTCGCCATCGGGATCCTCGCGGTCCGCGCCGTGCCGCCGATCACGCTGGCGATTCCGGCGCTCTTCCTCTTCACCTCGATGGGTCTGCGCGACACCCACATCGGCATCATCCTCGTCCACACCGCCTTCGGCGTGCCGTTCTCATTCTGGATGCTGAAGAGCTTCATCGACGAGGTGCCGCCCGCCATCGAGGAAGCCGGCATGATGGACGGCATGAGCCGCCTGCGCGCGCACCTCGTCGTCACCGTGCCGATGATCCGGGGCGGCCTCGCGGTCACCGGCCTCTTCATCTTCATCCTCACCTGGAACGAGTTCCTGCTGACGGTCACGCTGAGCGACAAGCTGATCGTGACCGTGCCGATCTATCTGCACCATCACACCGGGGTCTACGGCGTGCAGGCGGCGCTCGCGGTTGCGGCGGCGCTCCCCATCGTGCTCTTCGGCTTCCTGATCCAGAAGCACCTCGCCCGCGCGTTCACGCTCGGCGCGATCAAGCAGTAGGGAAACCGGAGCGCGTCAGTCCTAGACGGACGCGCGACAGGCCGCGGCTGCGGCCCGCCGCGTCAGCGGCGCCCTCGCGGAGGCGCCGGCCGCAGGCCGGCTGCCGTGAGCGACAAAATGCTGGAGCACTTCTGCTTCACATAGAAGTGCTCCAGCCTCAGCCGAGCGCCGCGTCGACCTCGTCCAGGATCGTGTCGAGGATGCCGATGGCGTCGCCGATCTGGTCGGCGTCGATACAGAGCGGCGGGCCGATCAGGAGGCCGTTGAGGCAGGTCCTGGCCTCCAGCCCATGCTCGACCATCCGGCGCTTCATCAACTCGTTTATCGCCGCGTGGTTCGGCGCGGTCGAGAATGGGGCGTCAGTCGCCGGATCGGCGGTGAGCTCGATCGCGCCCAGCAGGCCAAGCGAGCGCACGTCGGAGACGCACGAATGGCGTGACTTGAGGTCCTCCAGCCCCGACGCCAACACCTTGCCCATCCGCGCCGCGTTCTCGATCAGCCCATCGTTCTCGTAGGCGTCGAGCGCGGCGCAGGCGGCGGCGCAGGCGATGGGATTGCCGGTCTGGGTCGAGCCGAGCGGGAACCAGTCGTCGTCGAAGTGCGCTGCCACATGGGGCCGCATCATCACGGCGCCCATCGGGATGTAGCCGGACGTGATGCCCTTGGAGACCGCCATCAGGTCGGGCACCACGCCCCAGTGCTCCATGCCGAACCAGCGCCCAGTACGGCCGAAGCCGCAGATCACCTCGTCCGCGATCATCAGGATGTCGTAGCGGTCGCAGATCTCGCGCAGCATGGGGAAGTACTCGGGCGGCGGCTTGATCCCGCCGCTCGCCGCCGTCATCGGTTCCACGATGACCGCAGCGATCTGACCCGGCCCCTCGCGCTGGATCACCTCTTCCACGCTCTTCGCGCACTGCACCTCGCAGCCGGGGTAGGAGAGCGAGAAGGGGCAGCGGTGACAGTAGGGGTCGAGGAAGCGGACGATGTTGGGGTGTTCGTAGCCGACGGCGAGCCGCCTGGGGTCGCCGCTCGCCGACATCGAGCCCGAGGTGGTGCCGTGGTACGAGCGGTATTTGGCGAGGATCTTGCGCCGCCCGGTCACCAGGCGCGCGACCATCATGGCGATCTCGGTGGCCTCGCTGCCGCTCCCGGTGAAGAAGGCGGTCTGGATGTCGCCCGGCGCGATCGCCGCAAGCTTGCGGCCGAGCTTCTCGCGGGCGGCGGTGGTGTGGTGCGGGCCGATGTAGCAGAGCCTGCCGGCCTGCTCCTGAATCGCCTCGATCACCTTGGGATGCTGGTAGCCGAGATTGACGTTCACCAGCTGCGACGAGAAATCGAGATAGCGCTTGCCTCCCGTGTCATAGATATAGGCGCCCTCGCCGCGCTCCATCTCGATCACCGGGTCCAGCGCGTTCTGCGCGGCCCAGGGGATGATGTCATAGCGCCGGTTCGCGCCGGCAGTTGCCATCGCCTCGCTCATGTCTCCCTCCTGCGCCCTTCAGTGGGCACGGCGGCCGCTAGCGTGCGGCCACTATCATGATCTCGACTGTGTAATCCGGTGTCGCCAGCCTGCTCTCAACGCAGGCCCGGCAGGGCGGGTTCTCCTTGGACACCCAAGGGTCCCACACGCTGTTCATCTCGTTGAAGGTCCGGATGTCGGAGAGCCACACGTTGGCGGTGAGAATCTGCTCCTTCGACGAGCCCGCCCTGGCCAGCAGGGCGTCGATCTTGGCGAGGACTTGCCGGGTCTGGCCGGCCACGTCCTCGCTGGTGTCGTCTGCCACCTGGCCGGCGAGGTACACGCGGTCGCCGTGCACAACCGCCTGGCTCATGCGCGGGCCTTTGTCGAAGCGTTCGATGGTCATGGCTGCTCTCCGGTTCCTGTTGTTTGTCGTCAGCGTGATCGTAGCGGGCAAAGGCCCTTCACGCACCGGCACGCGCGTGGAAATCCCGCGCCGCGTCGGTGACGGCCTCGATCGTCGAGTACGCGGCGGCGTTCAAGAGCAACTCCCGGCCGAGAAGAAGCGCCGAGCGCTCACAGGCGGCGCGCCGGTCGGGGTCCTTGATCCACTCGAAATCGATGTTATGGGCGATCCCCAAAATGCGCCGGATCATCTTGGCGGCGCCGAACTGAATCGTGTCGGTGAAGAGCGCGGCGATGGCGGCATCGCGCGCCCGCGCCAGCGAAGCCGCGCCCTCCGGTCCGTCGAAGAGCGCCGCCGGGTAGGCGTCGCCAGTGCGCTCGGCCCAGAGCGCGCCGTAGCGCTCGGCGAAGGCGTGCCAAAAGGTCTCGGCCGTCTCCAGCACCCACGCCTTGTAGGCGGCGCGGTCGTCGGTCTCGGTCGCGTGGCCGTCCTGGCTGAAGTAGTTGAGCAGCAGGTTGCCGATGAAGGCGCCGGTGTCGAACCCCATGGGCCCGTAGAACGCGAACTCGGGGTCGATGACGCGGGTGTCGTCCTGCGTCACCATGATCGAGCCAGTGTGCAGGTCGCCGTGGATCAGCGCCTCGGCGTTCCCCATGAACTTGCACTTGAGGCGGGAGACCGCGCGCTTCAGCGGCGCGTCCGCTCGGAATGCGGCGGCGAGGTCGTCGAGCTGCGGCGAGGTCCAGCGGTTGTTGTCGTGGACCATGTAGGGCTCGGTGAAGATCACGTCCTCGGTGAGCTTGCAGAGCGCCGTGTTGCCGCAGAAGAGAGCGACGCGCGCCTTCTTCTCCCCCGCGCTCGTCCCGAGGTCGGAGGTGAAGAAGAGCGTCCGCGCCATGTATTCCGCCATGTCGGTGACGGCGCGCGGGTAGCGGATGCCCTGGATCATGCCCCGCCGCATGATGATGTGGGGTTCCAGCAGCTCCATCACGATCAGCATGAGCACGGGATCGAAGCGGTAGATCTCGGGCGTGAGTCCCGGCGCGTGGCGGCCGTGCTCCACCAGCGCCTCGTGCTCGAAGAAGGCGCGGTTCAGCGGCAGCGGCCAGCTCTCGCCAACCAGACGCACGTAGGGCAGCGCCTGCTTCACGCAGAGGCCGCCGGCCGGGCCGTGCACGAGGAAGACCAGGTTGAGGTTGCCGTCGCCGACCTCGTCCACCTGCCAGGCCGACGGCTCGCCGCCCAGGCGTTCGCGCAGCGCCGGCTGCTCTGCGAGATAGGGCGAGAGGGTATCCACGTCGAGCGGGCGGTAGCCCTCGGGAATGACGATGGCGGATTGGTCTGCGCTCAAGGCTCGCTCGATCCGTGCATCAGGGCGGCCCGACCTTAGTCGATCGCAGCAGCGCCGCAATCTCCTAAGTGGCGCGCAGCGTTTCTATTCGCCCCAGACCTCCCCAAAGACTCTGACCCAGTTGCCGCCGAGAATCTTCTTCGTCGTCTCTTCGCCGTAGCCGCGCTCCAACAATCGCTTGGTCAGGTTGCGAAAGTCGCGGGGCGTCGCGATCCCGTCGGGGAAGTGATGGGGCGGCGGCGGATAGGACTCGGGCCTCCAGTCGCCAATGGCGACACGGTGCTCGTACATGCGCATGGCCTCGTCATCGTCAACCACCGGCACCTGTCCCCGGTAGTAGTCGAGGCCGAGGCCGACGTGATCGTCGCCCACGAGCCCGACGGCATAGTCGATGTGGTCGACGAACTCGTCGAGCGTGGGGCGCGGCGAGGCGCTGACGAAAGACGGGAAGCCGACCATGCCGACCAGGCCACCCGTCCCGGCCGCCGCCTTCATCTGCTCGTCGGTGATGTTACGGCGCGACTCACGCACCGCCTTGGGGTTCGCGTGCGAGAAGACCACGGGGCGCGAGGATGCCTCGATTGCTTCCATCGTGGTGCGATAACCCGTGTGGGAGCAATCGACGACGATGCGCGCCTCGTTGAGACGCTCGACCACCTTGAGGCCGAAGGTGCTGAGGCCCGCGTCGGTTCGCTCCTCGCAGCCATCGCCCACGCGGTTCTTCACGTTGTAGGTCAGCTGGATCATGCCGACGCCCAGAGTCTTGTAGGCGTCGATCAGGTTGAGGTCGTCCTCGATCGGCTCGGTTCCCTGGAAGTGAAAGAACACGCCGAACTTGCCGGCAGCCTTGGCCGCCGCGAAGTCGCCGGCGCGCGTGATCTGGACAAGCCTCGGGTCCTGATCGATGGCGCGGAGCCAGTCCCCCAGCGCGCGCAGGGTCGGGCCCGCGCGTTCGAAGGCGCCGACCGTCGGGCCGGCCGCGCTGACGCCACCCTCAATCCACCAGTCGATGTACTCGCGGCGCACCATCAGCGGACACACTGCGTCGATCACGATGGCCTCGTCGTGGATGCGCTCGTAGTCGGGCTTGGTCACGCTGATCTCCCTCTCCGCTGCCCGTTATGACTCCGCGATCGGGCCCCACATGTCCATGGCCTCTTGCGGGGTGGGCGCGGGGAACCACATGGACTATGGAGTCTCCCCTCGCCTCGAAAAGGTTTCCCCGATGCCTTCCTCCAACCCCGAGCCTCCCATCGCGCCCCAAAGACCCGTCACGGCGACGCTACATGGCATCGCGCGCAGCGACGACTACGCCTGGCTCAAGGATGCCGGCTGGCAGCGGGTGATGCGCGAGCCCGAGACCCTCAATCCCGATATCCGCGCCTATCTGGAGGCCGAGAATGCCCACACCGATGACTTCCTCGCTCCCCACAAGGCGCTCCGGGAGACGCTCGTCGCCGAGATGCGCGGGCGCATGAAGGAGGACGATTCGTCGGTGCCGGCACCCGACGGCGCCTGGGCCTACTACCGCCGCTACGTCGAGGGCGGCGAGCATCCGCTCTACTGCCGCGCCCCGCGCAACGACGAAGCGGCGGAGGTCCTGCTGCTCGACGGCAACCGTGAGGCCGAGGGCCAGGCCTATTTCAGGATCGGAGACTGCGAGCACAGCCACGACCACCGCCGCCTCGCCTACACGCTCGACCTCAACGGCTCGGAGCGCTACCGCCTCCTCGTCCGCGACATCGCCTCCGGCGCGGTGATCGACAGGCCGATCGAGGACGCCTACGGCGATGTCATCTGGGCGGCAGACGGCGAGACCGTCTTCTACACCGTGCTCGACGAGAACCACCGCCCCTACCAGGTGCGCCGTCACCGCATCGGCAGCGCGCCTGAGGCGGACCCCGTGGTCTACGAAGAATCCGACCCCGGCTTCTTCCTCAGGATCGGCGAGTCCGAGAGCAGGCGCTTCGTCCTGATCTCGGCCCACGACCACACGACCTCCGAGGTCCACCTGATCGAGTCCGCGGCGCCCGAGAGCGCGCACCGCCTGGTCGCTGCCCGAGAGCGCGGCATCGAGTACGACGTCGCCCTCCGAGGCGACCGTCTCTACATCCTCACCAACGCCGACGGCGCGACCGACTTCAAGATCGTGACCGCGCCGCTGGAGGCGCCGGGCCGCGCGGCATGGCGCGACTGGCTGCCCCACGAGGCCGGCACCTACGTGCGCGCGCAGCTCCTCTTCGCCGGCCATCACGTGCGGCTGGAGCGGGTCGGCGGCCTGCCCCGCATCGTCATCACCGACCTGGAGACCGGCCAGGCGCACACCGTCGCCTTCGAAGAGGAGGCCTACGACCTCTCGCTCCTGCCCGGTTACGAGTTCGAGACCGAGACGCTGCGCTTCGTCTACAGCTCGATGACGACGCCGCAGCAGACCTTCGACTACGACATGCGCACCCGCGCGCGCACGCTGCGCAAGACCCAAGAGGTGCCGAGCGGGCACGACCCCGCCGACTACGTCACCCGCCGGCTGACCGCGGTGAGCCACGACGGCGCCGAGGTGCCGGTCTCCCTCCTTCATCGCCGCACAACCCCGCTGGACGGCACCGCGCCGCTCCTGCTCTACGGCTACGGCGCCTACGGCCACGCGATCCCGGCCGCGTTCTCCACCAACCGACTGACCCTGGTCGATCGCGGCTTCATCTATGCCATCGCCCATATCCGGGGCGGCTCGGATTGCGGCTATGGCTGGTATCTCGACGGCAAGCTCGCAAAGAAGACCAACACCTTCGCAGACTTCATCGCCGCCGCCGAGCACCTGATCGCCGAGCGCTACACGTCGACGGGTCGGATCGCCGCCCACGGCGGCAGCGCCGGCGGCATGCTTATGGGGGCGGTTGCGAACCTGAGGCCCGATCTCTTCGCCGGCATCGTGGCCGAAGTGCCCTTCGTCGACGTGCTCAACACCATGTGCGACAGGGACCTACCGCTGACGCCGCCGGAATGGCCGGAATGGGGCAACCCGATCGAGGACGAGGACGCCTACCGCACCATTGCGGCTTACGCGCCCTACGAGAACGTGGCGGCCAAGGCGTACCCCGCGATCTTCGCGACCGCAGGCCTCACCGACCCGCGCGTGACCTATTGGGAGCCGGCCAAGTGGGTGGCGAAGCTGCGCCGGCTCAAGACCGACGGCAATCCCCTCCTTTTGCACATCAACATGGAGGCCGGCCACGGCGGTGCTTCCGGCCGCTTCCACCGGCTCAAGGAAGTAGCGATGGCTTACGCCTTCGTCCTCGCCGTTACCGGCCGTGCATGAGTGCGGCCGTCGGTCCTTACGCCTTCCTCAGACGCCGGCCGTACATGAGGCGCCCGTAGAAGTTGAACCACTTGCGCGCTTCGGAATCCCGAAACGGATAGTCCGCACCCATCTGCCTCGCCGTAACGAGGCCGGTGACGAAGCAGGTCTCCTGGCTGTTGATCAGGGTGTGGGCGCCGCAGTGCCACGATCGCCGCTTGCCCTGAATGAAGCGAAACAGAGGGACCAGGAGAACCACATGGCACACGTCGTGAACGATGTGCTGAAACCACCACGTCTTGACGATCTTTCCTTCGTCGATACGGCTGATCGGATTGTAGGTCACCAGGCACGGTTTGTCCGATCGTTTCGCCCAAGGTTGCTGATTGTGCATGATGTAGGTGATTTCATAATTGTCGGGTCTCACGCCGTATTGCTCGATGTGGTTGCTCCGGGTGGCGAGCGGTTTGACCTCGTTATCCGGAAGAATCGAGGCGTCGGAATGAACGATCGTATGATTATGCAGCTCGCTCTCGTAACGGATTGAAGAGAGAATAAGGCTCTCCAAAAAGGTCGGTTTATCCAGCATCATCAGCGTTTGATTGGCGTTGCACGCGAACACAACGTCGTCGAACGTTTCCGTCTCTCCGCTTTCGTCCTCGACGACGACCTCGGATGAGCGCCGATAGACTTTTCGGACCGGCCGGTCGAGGTAGATCTTGTTCCGAAAGGCGGCCGACATATTCTCGTAGATGCGCCGCGTGCCGCGGTCCCAGGTCTGCATCGGCGTGGCGGTCTCGATATCGAAGAACTCCAGGTATCGGGAGAAGAGAGAGGCAGGCATGTCGAACACGTTGGTCGCCATCAGGAAGTTGACGAACATAGGCTTCAGTATTTTGTACCTAAAATCCCCGGAGAACCTGCCAAAGTTGAGAACGGTGCCCATGCTGATGTAGTTGTACGGGTTCAGAGCATTGAGAAATCTTGACCTGGAGCGATTGAGCCGCCCAAACCACTTCAGTCGTCTCAGCACCTTCTGGAATTTCTCGATTTCCGGTTGCAACTGCCGCCTGATTTCCGAGTCGAAGTCGTGGGCATAAATGCCACCGCGATACTTCACGCTGTAGCTGAACCTCGTGTCGACGAGCTCGATACCGTGCTGCTGCATGAACAGAACGATATGGTGGTAGACCCTGGGAATGCACGCGGTGACGGAAATATCGAACGGAACCGAGGTCCCGTCGTCTTGCGGCATGTCGGCCGTGATGGCATTGCCGCCAACCTGAGACTGCGCTTCGAACACGCGAAAATCGAATTGATCGGGGTGCCGATTCAGCGCCCACGCCACCCCTAGTCCCGAGACTCCCGCACCGATAATGGCAACCCGTCGCGGCATTGCTACGCCTCATAAACGGAGTGGTTACACCAGCGGGATTACCTCGCGGGCGAAGCGCTCCATGGAGCGATGGCGGCTTTCGGCGGGTCGGCTGGGCTGCGCCGTGTTGATGGCGAACTGGGTGATCCCGATCTCCCGATAGCGCCGCACCTGGGCCGCCACCTGCTCGGGCGTGCCGACCAGCTGGTGCTCGAGGAAGGGCGGAATGTTGGCGGGATCGGCCATCGCCTCCATCCGCTCCATCTGCTGCACGTTGCGCTCATAGGTCGGCACGTCCTTCCACGGGCTGGCGTGGGTCTCGTAGTGCTGGACCACCGCGCGGAAGAACGCGACAAGATAGGTGATCGCCTCGTCACGCGCCTCCTCTTCGCTGTCCGCGATGAAGCAGTGGATCCAGAGGGGGATGTTGGCGTCGGCCTGCCCGCACTTCGCTGCGGTGATCGCCTTCCACGCGGCGATGGCGTCGGTGTTCAGCTGGAAGGGCGAGGCCGAGGTGCAGAGCAGCCCAAGGCCCATCTCCGCCATGCGCTCGGCGGTGCCGGGATTGTTGCAGGCGCCGTAGAGGTGGATGCGATCGCGCACCGGCCCTGGCCGGAGCGACACCTCGCGCGGGATGGTGGCGTGAGCGCCCTCGTAGCGGAAGGGCGCGCCGCTTAGCAGCCCCTGGGCGATCTCGCAGTGCTCTTGGAAGAGCTCGCGCGAATGCGCCATGTCGATGGCGCGCGCGTCGTACTCGATCCTGGCCACGCCCCGCCCGAGGCCGATATGCAGATCGGCGTCGGTCATCAGGCTCAGCATCGCCAGGTCTTCTGCGAACCGCACCGGCTCGTACCAGGGCAGCACGATGACCGCGGTGCCGAGCCCCAAGCCGGGGCAGGCCGCCGCGACGTGGCTCAGAAAGAGCAGTGGCGAGGGCGAGGGGTAGTAGTCGGTAAAATGGTGCTCCAGCACCCAGACGCTGCCGAAGCCCAGTGCCTGCCCGAAGCGGCAGTCGTCCAGCATCTCGCGGTAACGCTGCCGGTCGCCGGCGGCACCATCCCGCTCCGCCGGCATCACGGGGCCCACGGTGAAGCCGAAGGCCGGATTGCCACGTTCGCTCATGGCTCGAGTCCTAGCGGACCCGGTGCGTGTACCACAAGCGGCACGGGGAGCCGCGGCGACTGACGGTCAAGCCCACGCGCCGGCTCTCCGTAATAATTGAGTAGTGCTATTGGGTGATGACGCCGCAGGCGATGCGGGGGCCGGCTGCGCCCGCGGGATCGGTCACGTAGTCGTCAGGTCCGTCGTGGATCACGATGGCCGCGCCGTCCTCGTCGAAGAGCGAGGCATCCAGCCGTAGCTGTGAGTTCAGCACCTCGATCTCCAGCGCACCCGAATCCGGCACGTGAATGTTTGGCATATCGCCCACGTGCATCCCTTCAGGGTTGTCGATCCCGTGCTTCTTGCCCGTCGGGTTGAAGTGACCGCCAGCCGACTTGAAGGGCGGCTCGCACTTGCCGACCGTGTGGATATGGAATGCATGGGCGCCCGCGGGCAAGTTCTCCAGCTTCGCGTGCAGCAGCGTGCCCTGCGGGGTTTCCCTCAGCGTGACCGCACCGACGGAGTCCCCGTTCGCGTTCATCATTGCGGCACTCGCCTGCTCTGCCGCGCTCGCCATCTGGGACGTCGCGGCCAATGCCATGCCGGCCACAAGAATGGTGACTGCAATCAGCTTCGTCATTGTCCTGTCCTCTACGCTAACGTCCTTAGGAGTGCCCGCCATCCTGCGGGCGCCGAACTGGCCCTGCAACCGTTCTCTCGGGCCGGTGCAGGCCCGAGCACGGGCTCGTCCGGCGGGCGAGTCGCACTCTCGGCAGAGATCGCTTATATGCCGCGCCGAGCACCTGTCGACGAGCACGCGTGGAACCCTATGGCCGATTTCCCGGAAACGCTGCTGGATGGCTACCGCTCCTTCAAGGGCGACCGCTATGCGCGGGAGCACGCGCGCTACCGCGCGCTTGCCGAGCAGGGGCAGAAGCCCGAGGTCATGGTGATCGCCTGCTGCGATTCCCGCTCGGCGCCGGAAACCATCTTCAATGCCGCACCGGGCGACATCTTTGTCGTCCGCAACGTCGCCAACCTGGTGCCACCCCACGAGGCGGACGGCGCCTGTGACGGCACCTCCGCCGCGCTGGAATTCGCGGTGCAAAGCCTCAAGGTCAGGCACATCGTCGTGCTCGGCCACGGGCGCTGCGGCGGCATCCGGGCGGTACTGCATCCGTCGGCGGAACCGCTCTCTCCGGGAGACTTCATCGGCAAGTGGATGAAGCTGCTGGGACCCGCCGCGAGCGAAATCGCAGCCTGCGGCCCGATGACCGACGCCGAACGGCAGACCGCCCTCGAGCACGCGTCGATTCGCCATTCGATCGCGAACCTGCGGACTTTTCCGTGGGTCTCGATCCTCGAGGAGCGCGGCCGGCTCAGCCTGCATGGCGCCTGGTTCGACATCGCCAACGGCGATCTGTGGACCATGGACCCGGACACTGGAGATTTTTCGAAGCCGGCCTGACGCGCGCTAGAAGATGCCGTTGGCCTTCTGCAGCTCGCGCACGTAGCGGGTGATCTTGATCACGTCCTCGTCCGTGACGCCCTCGACAGGCGGCATGTTGCCGAAGTTCCAGTGATGGGCGCGAACGCCCTGCCGTGCAGCCAGGCGGAACGACATGTCGCCATGGTGACCGGGCTCGTAAATCCTGTGGACCAGCGGCGGCCCCTGGTCCGAGCCAGTGGCATTCTGACCGTGACAGGACACGCAATTCTCCTCGAACAGCGCCTGGCCGGCAGCGGCCTCGGCCGTGAAGGCCGGGATGGTCAGGTCCGTCGCAGTCTCGCCGTGATGCCCGTGGTCGTCGTCGAACCATTGCAACCATCCAACGACGCCCACGACCGCCGCGGCCGCGATCACGACGAGGTAGAGCTTGTCCTTCCAGGTCTTCAGCATTGTTCGCCGGCATGGGCCGGGCTCGCGAGGTCGTCGAGAATCGGGCAATCGGGCCGCTCGTCGCCGTGGCATTGCGCCACAAGGGTGGCGAGCGTGCCGCGCAGCCCTTCGAGCTCGGCGATCTTGCGATCAACCCGGCGCAAATGCGCCTCCGCCAGCGCTTTGACATCGGCGCTTGCACGCGCCCGGTCCTCATAGAGCGAGAGCAGCGTGCGGCATTCCTCGATCGAAAACCCGAGGGAGCGGGCGCGGGCGAGGAAGGTCAGCTTGTGCACGTCGGTCTCGACGAACGCGCGATAGCCGTTCGTACTCCGCGCCGGCCGCACCAAGCCGATGTCCTCGTAATAGCGGATCGTCTTCGCCGAGAGCCCGCTCGCTTGCGCGACGTCGGCTATCTTCATGGCCACCTCCGCGACACTCTCATAAAGGTTCCTGCTGCGGGAAGGTCAAGAGCCGTGCCTCCTTGACCCTCCAGTGACTGGAAACCCTACATTCCTGAGCGACGAAGTCCACAAGGGGCTTGCGGTGGAACCCGTAGCGACAATCGAGGAGACGGCGCGCGATCCCGTGTGCGGGATGAGCGTGGATCGTGCCGGCGCTCGCCACACGGTGCGGCACGGGGGGCAGACCTTCTATTTCTGCTGCGCCCGGTGCCGGGAGCGCTTCGCCGCGGCGCCTGAAGACTTCCTCGGCGAGCGCCCGGCGCCGGAGCCCGCGCCCGAGGGCAGCCTCTACACCTGCCCGATGGACCCAGAGATCCTGCAGGCCTCGCCGGGGGACTGCCCCATCTGCGGCATGGCGCTGGAGCCGATGATGCCGGTGGCCGAGGAGGGGCCATCGCCCGAGCTGCGCGACCTGCGCCGGCGCCTCTGGCTCGCCGCACCGCTCGCGGCCGGCGTGTTCGCGCTGGAGATGGGGAGCCACGCCGGCATTCCCTTCGACTCCTGGCTCGGGCCGCGCGTCTTTGTCGCCTTTCAGTTCCTGCTCGCGACGCCGGTGCTCTGGATCGCGCGCGCGTTTTTCCTGCGTGGCCTCGCCTCGGTGCGCAACCGCTCGCCCAACATGTGGACGCTGATCGCCCTCGGCACCGGCGCCGCGTGGCTCTTCAGCCTCGCAGGCCTGCTCGCGCCGGGCGCCTTTCCCGCCGCGGTGCTCAGCGCTGGTGGGCAGCCGCCGGCCTATTTCGAGGCCGCTGCGGTGATCCTCGTGCTCGTGCTCGTCGGGCAGGTCATGGAAACGGTTGCGCGAGAGCGGACGGGCGATGCCATCCGCGCGCTCATGGGGCTCGCGCCGAAGACGGCCCGCCGGTTGGAGGAGGGCGGCGAGGCCGATGTGCCAATCGACGAAGTGCAGGTCGGCGACCGGCTCCGCGTGCGGTCGGGCGAGAGCGTGCCCGTGGATGGCGTGGTGATAGAGGGCCGCGCCACCCTCGACGAGAGCATGATTACCGGCGAGCCGATCCCGATTGAGAAGGGGCCGGGCGAGCCGCTGACCGGCGGCACGCTCGCCAAGGCCGGCAGCCTGGTGATGCGGGCGGAGAGGGTCGGCGCCGCAACCACGCTCGCCCGCATCGTCGCCCTTGTGGCGACGGCGCAGCGCAGCCGCGCGCCGATTCAGGCGCTCGCCGACCGGGTCGCCGGCGTCTTCGTGCCGGCCGTGGTCGCGGTCGCCGTGCTGGCGGCCATCGGCTGGCTGGTGGCGGGCCCCTCGCCCGCGCTGGCCTACGCACTGACCGCAGCCGTGAGCGTGCTGATCATCGCCTGCCCGTGCGCCCTCGGACTGGCGACACCGATGTCGATCATGGTAGCCGCCGGGCGCGGCGCCCAGGCGGGCGTGCTGGTGCGCGACGCCGAGGCGCTGGAGCGCCTCGCCAAGGCGGACCTGCTGGTCGTGGACAAGACCGGCACGCTCACCGAAGGCCGGCCGGCCGTGACCGATATCCTCGCGCTGAGCGACGTGGATCGGGCGCGGCTGCTCGCGCTCGCCGCGGCGCTGGAGCGAAGCGCGCAGCATCCGCTGGCCGAGGCGGTCGTCGAGGCGGCGGACGCCGCGGGCGCGCCATACCTCGCGGCGAGCGACGTGGAGACCGTGGCTGGGCGGGGCGTGCGCGGCGACGTCGCGGGCCACACTGTGGCGCTCGGCAACGCCGCCATGATGCAGGCACAAGGCATCCCGCTCGGCGATCACACGCGCCAGGCAGAGACGTTGGAGGCTGCCGGCAAGACCGCGATGTATGTCGCGGTGGACGGCGTGCTCGCGGGCATGATCGGGGTCGCCGACCAAGTGAGGGAGACCGCGCCCGAGGCTTTGCGCGCCCTAGAGGGGATGGGTCTGCGAGTCGTTATGGCGACCGGCGACAGCCCGCGTGTGGCCGAGACCGTCGCCGCCGCATTGGGCATCGGCGAGGTGCACGCCGCGCTCGCGCCGGAGGAGAAGGGCGCGCTGGTCGAGCAGTTTCGCCAACAGGGCCGGACCGTCGCCATGGCTGGCGACGGGGTGAACGACGCGCCTGCGCTGGTTCTGGCCGATGTCGGCATCGCCTTGGGTACCGGTGCCGACATTGCGATGGAGAGTGCTGGCATCACGCTAGTGAAGGGAGACCTCCGGGGTATCGTCCGCGCCCGCAGGCTGGCGCGTGCGACCATGGGCAACGTGCGCCAGAACCTCTTTCTCGCCTTCGTCTACAACGCGGCGGCCATCCCCATCGCCGCCGGCGTTCTGTTTCCCCCGTTCGGCATCCTGCTTTCGCCGATGATCGCCGCCGCCGTGATGAGCCTCTCTTCGGTCTCGGTCATCGGCAATGCGCTTCGCCTCCGCGCGGCGCGAGTCTGAGGGCGGCGTGCCGTCGACGGTACGAGCGATCATGGCGATGGCGGCCATGGCCGGTTGGCTGCTGATCGGTCCGGTCGCCTGGGCATCGGACGATCTCGCACAGGGCGCCGCGCTCTATGCCGAGCACTGCGCCTCGTGTCACGGCAAGAACCTTGAAGGCGCACCGGACTGGCGCAGGCAGGGTGAGGACGGCCTCTATCCTGCCCCGCCCCATGACGCGACCGGCCACACCTGGCACCATGGCGACCAGCTGCTGTTCGACTACACGAAGCTGGGCGGCGAGGGAGCGCTGGCCGCGCTCGGCATCACGGACTTCGAAAGCGGGATGCCGGGCTTCGCCGAGATGCTCACCGACGACGAAATCCGCGACGTCCTCGCCTTCATCAAGTCCACCTGGCCTGAGCAGCTACGCCACCACCAGGAAGAAATGACACGGCACGAAGCCGAGTCCCAACCGCAGGAATAGGCCAAGGCATGGCGGATCGCTCCCCGCACCGGCGGGCGCAAGCCTCCTTCTATGCCGCGGCGCTGCTGTGGCTGCCAGCGGGCGTGCTGATGTCGGCTGCGATCCGCTTCGGCCCGACTTCGATGGCGCCCGGAGAGGGGGCGACGGCGGCGCTCATGGCCGTACCGTCGCTGATCGTGGCCGCGGTCTGCGGCCTGCCGCTGGCATGGGCCTGCCGGCGGTTGGCGCGGCTCGGGCACGCGCGCCCGGCGTGGATCGCGGGCATCGTCCTCGGGGTCGCCACCGTGGCGGCGTCGCTCCCCGCCGGCCTGTTCGGCCCGCCGGGAATCGCCATCATCGCCGTGCTCTTGAGCCTGCCGGTCTGGATTGCCGTGTTCTGGCTTGGCCGCCGGGCGCGGGCGAATGCCGAAACGGCAAGCCCGCCACTGGACGGGCCGGACCGCCACCCATAGGCTGACCGCGCGCCACCCGTTCAGGCCACCGTGGCGCGTCCAACCGTGGAGCGCTGATGGAATCGCGACTGGGTGCGGTGCTGCGCCCGTATTTCCCGCTCGCAGCCGGGGTCCTAATCAATCTCTCGACCGGGATCCTCTACGCTTGGAGCGTCTTCGTAGCGCCGCTCGAAGCCGAGTTGGGCGCCGACCGTGCGACGGTGAGCGGTGCGCAGTCTCTTTGCCTGTTCACCGCGACGATCGGCTGCTTCGTGATGCACCGGTTGCTGCACTGGTTCACGCTCCCGCAGCTCACCCTGGTCATGGCGGTGGTGACGGCGGCCGGGTTCGCGCTCGCGGGCTTCGGCCAATCGGTTGCGGCACTCTATGTCGGCTACGGCGTCTTCTACGGCTTTGCCGTTGGCGTCGTCTATTTCGTCGCAATGACCGCGGCGAGCATCGACGGGCCGGTGAGACCCAGCATCGCCATGAGCATCAACATGTCGGCGGTCGCCATGGGCGGCATCGCCTGGTCAGCCGGCCTTGCCATTTTGATGGCTGAGACAGGGCCGGAAATGACCTTCGGCGTGACAGCTGCGGTGAATTTCCTGGCCATTGTGATCGCTGCCGCGCTTATCACGCTTTCCCGCAAGGAAGCGCCGGCGACCGGTGCGATCGGGCTCTTCCAGGACATCCTGACCGATCGGCCCCGCGTCGTGATCGCGATCTTTCTGGGCTTTCTCTGCATCGCCTTCACGGCGCTCGTGGTCATCGGCCACGCGGCGACGATGATGGCCGCCTGGGGGGCGTCTGCGGACCAGACCCAGTTCGCGCCGATGCTCTCCAGCGCGGGCTACGTGGTCGGCGGGCTGGTCGGCGGTGTTCTGGTCGATGCCCTGACGGGCCGACGCGTCCTTATGGGCGTCGGGCTCGTCATGGGCGCGTTCTTGCTGGCGCTCTTCTTCGCGCCCGGCGTCGTCATGGGGCTCGCCGCCATCGCCGCAGTCGGTACGGCCTTCGGCGTGCTCGCGAGCGCCCATCCGGTGACCATCGCAGGCTATTACGGGGCAGCGGCGCTGCCGCGGGTCTTCGGCCGCATCGCCATCGCCTATGGCCTCGGCGGTTTGCTCGGGCCGTTTTCTGCCGGTGCTATCTACGACGCCGAGCAACATTACGGCACGGCCGTTATCCTGATCGCCGCGATCGCCTTCCTGGGCGCGCTATTCTATGCGGGCCTGCCCCGCCGCGAGCGGCTCGGCGCATCGGCGCGGCCAGCAGCCTGAGGAGGAGACGGAACCATGCCGCATGTCACGACCAACGACGGGGTTCGCCTTCACTACGTGGAGAAGGGGAGCGGCGCACCCCTCGTCATGATCCCCGGATGGTCCCAGACCGCCGCGCAGTTCGAGGCTCAGATCGAGGGGCTTTCAGCCAGCCGCCGTGTCATCGCTTTCGACATGCGCGGGCACGGCGAATCCGACAAGCCCGAGCACGGCTACAAGATTCAGCGCCTCGCCATGGACGTGCGCAACGCGATCGAGTCGCTCGGGCTGGAGGGGGTGAGCCTGCTCGGCCACTCCATGGGGTGCTCGGTGATCTGGTGCTACATCGACCTGTTCGGCGAAGCGGGGCTGGAGCGCCTCGTCCTCGTCGACCAGATGCCCGCCATCACTGCGCGCGACGAGTGGTCCGAGCAGGAAAAGCAGGAGGCCGGCGCGATCTTCAACGGCGCAAGCCTCTACCAGACCATTGCCGCTCTCGCCGGGAAGGAGGGCGTGGGGACTACGAAGGGCTTCATCAGCAGCATGTTCACCGGCGGCTTCCCAGAGGAGCGGGTGGCCTGGGTCATCGAACAGAACCGCAAGATGCCCCGCCGCCACGCGGCCACGCTGCTTCTCAATCACGCGACGCAGGACTGGCGCGACCTGATCCCTCGAATCGCGTTGCCCGCGCTCATCGTCGGCGGCCGTGTCAGCCTGATCGACTGGCGCTCGCAGGAGTGGATGCAGCGCCAGATCGCGGGCTCGCAGCTCGAAATCTTCGAGGAGGCCGACGGTGGCAATCACTTCATGTTCATGGAGAACCCGGAGCGCTTCAATCGCGTGGTGGATGCGTTCCTAAGCTGAGCCTCAGCCCTGGCGCGTCGCCTGCGCCTCCACGCGGATCGTGACGATATCCGTGTCGTGATACTGCTGGTGGTGGACGGAAGACGCAAGGTGGCGCAGGAGCCGTAGCGACACCTCGCGCTCGGGCGCATCTTCGGACGCCTCGCCCATGAGCGCGATGCGGTCCTCCAGGTTCTCCTCGCCGGGTGCTGCGATGAACTCCAGCACCGCAGCGCCGCCTTCCTTGTGGGCGGTGAGCAGCAGCCGGCGCTTCCGGTGCGGCGCGCCTTCCGCCTCTTCCTCTTCATCGTGCCGCAGGAGGGTCAGAATCGCCTCCTCGGCAGCGGCATCGAGGCGGTGCGCCATCGCCTCGCCCCAGCCGCTGCGGGACGCGAACGACTGCAGGAACTCCCTGATCTTCGGTAGCGACGCCACCTCGAAGGGCGCCTGGACGCGGCGCCTGCGGGGTGCCGTGAACTCCACGAAAAGCGTGAGCAGGATCGCCGTCATGCCGCCGGCCGTCATGCCGTTCTCCAGGAGCCCGCCGGCAATGCCCGAGACGTGCTCTGGAAAGATCACGCCGTTCTGGAAGCCGACCCCGATCCAGAAGGACACCCCTGCGATCAGGCCCTTGCGGTAGTCCACCCCGTCCTGAATGACGATCCTCATTCCGACAACGAAGAGCAGCCCCAGCAGAACCGTGATGTAGGCCGCCGCAACCGGCCCCGGTATCGCCAGCACGACGGCGAGTGCCTTTGGAATGAATGCCACCACGACGAACGCGATCCCGAGCGCGACGCCCACGCTGCGGGCGCCCACGCCGGTGAGCGCGGTCACAGATATGCTCGTGGAATAGGTCGTGTTGGGCACGGTCCCCACCAGGCCAGAGAGCAGGTTGCCCACGCCGTCCGCGCCTACCGCACCCTGCACCGCCCGAAAGTTCACCGCGCGCGGCTTGCGCCAGGAGACACGCTGGATGGCAATGCCGTCCCCCACCGTTTCGACGGCGCCGACCAGTGTCACGAAGACGAAGGCCGGCAGCAGGCCCCAGAAGACCGGCCCGAATTCGATATCGAAGCCCGGCCATCCGCCCGATGGCACACCCACCCAGGACGCCGCGGCGATGCCGGCGACGTCGTAGAAGCCGAAGTACCCGGCAACCCCGCAGCCGGCGACGATGCCGATGACCGGCGCCCAGAGCCTGAGCGCGCCCGTGGCTTTCAGCGAGATGCCACACAGGACGAGCACGGTCACAAGCGCCGCAAGCGGCGCGCCGAGTTCGGAGGTGCCTTCCGGAACCTGACCCAACATGCCGAAGACGATGGGCATCACCGTGACGGGGATCAGCATGATGACCGTGCCCGAGACGGTCGGTGTCAGGATCCGCCGGAGCAGCGAGAGCCGCCACGCGAGCAGGAATTGGAAAAGGGCGGAGATCACCACCAGCGTCGCCAGCATAGCCGGGCCGCCCTGAGCGATCGCGCCGACGCAGATCGCGATGAAGGCCCCGGGGGTGCCCATGACAAGGACGTAGCCGGCACCGATCCGCCCGACGCGGACCGCCTGCAAGACCGAGGTGATGCCGCTGACCAGGACGGCGCCGAAGACCGCCCACGTCAGATAGGATTCCGCACCGCCGGCGGCGCGGACCACGATCGCAGGCGTCAGCGCGACGCCTGCGATGCAGAGGACGGCGAGCTGCAGGCCGAGGCCGCAGCTGAGCGCAATGGGCGGTCGTTCGTCGGGCTCGTAGCGAACGCCGCCGGGCCGCTCTGAGCCGCCAGTCGTCATGCCGCACCCTCCCTGTCCAGAGTGCGAGCCGTACTGTCGCATATGATCGCTTTATAACGAAACATCATAAGGCGGCTTAGACCGTGATCGCCTGGTTCAGACGTCGTACTCCAGACCGATCTCGCGGTAGCGCTCCGGATCCTCGAGCCAGCGCTGTCGTACCTTCACGAAGAGCTTGAGGTCGATCGGGCGCCCGAGGATCTGAGAAAGCTCGGCGCGCGCCGCCGTGCCGATCGCCTTGATCCGCCGCCCACCCTTGCCGAGCACGATGCCCTTGTGCGTCTCGCGCTGCACGTAGATCACCTGCTCGACTCGAGCGCCACCGTTGCGCGTGCTGGTCCAGCCCTCGGTCTCGACCGCGACGGCGTAGGGGAGTTCTTGGCGCAACTGCAGGAAGAGCTGCTCACGCGTGATCTCCGCCGCCAGCAGGCGCTCCGATATGTCGGTGAGCTGGTCTTCGGGATAGAGCCAGGGGCCCTGCGGCATCCGCGCCTTGAGCACGTCCAGCAGGTCCTCGACTCCATCGCCGTCGAGCGCCGAGACCATGAAGATCTCGGCCGCGAGCCCGGTTTCCTCCACCCCCGCCGCGAGTGGCAGCAGGGCGTGGCGCGGCACCAAGTCGATCTTGTTAAGCGCCACCAGGGTCTCGCGCCCGGTCTCCTTGAGCCGGTCGATGATCGCCCTGGTCTCGCCCGTCATCCCGCGCTTCGCGTCCAACAGCAGCAAGATGGCGTCGGCGTCGTGCGCGCCGCTCCAGGCGGCGTGGACCATCGCCCGTTCGAAGCGGTGGCGCGCGGCGAAGATGCCGGGCGTGTCGACGAAGACGAGCTGGACCTCGTCGATCACGCGAATGCCGCGCAGCCGGCTGCGCGTCGTCTGGACCTTGGGCGTGACGATGGCGACCTTGGCGCCTACCAGCCGGTTGACCAGCGTCGACTTGCCGACATTGGGCGCCCCCAGCACGGCGACGAAGCCCGCGCGGGTGCCGTCCTCAGCCACCGCCGTCACTCCCGCCATCGGCGATGCGCGCAAGCAGTGTGCCAGCGGCGCCTTGCTCGGCTGCGCGCTTGGTGGCGCCTGTGCCGACCGCCTTGCCGAGCCCGCCGACCTCCGCCTCGACCTCGAAGAGCGGGGCGTGGGCGGGGCCCGTGGAGGAGAGCGTGCGGTATACCGGGAGCCCGAGCGCCCGCGATTGCGTCCACTCCTGCAGCCGGGTCTTGGGATCGCGCGGCGGCTCGGGGTCGGCCTTCATCGCCGGCGCCCAGTGGTGGCGGATGAAGCGCTCGGCGGCCTCCAAACCCCCGTCCACGTAGAGCGCACCGATGACCGCCTCGCAGGCATCCGCCAAGTTGGCCGGATTGTCGCGTCCCCCGCCGGCGCCCTCGCTGCGGCTCAGCGTGAGCCGGTCGCCGAGCGCGAGACTGCGGGCCACGCTTTCTAGTGCCTCGCGGCGAACCAGCGCGGAATAGCGTTGGGATAGCGCGCCCTCGGCCTCGTGCGAGAATGCCTCGTACAGCATCGCCGCGACGACCATGCCGAGTATGCGGTCGCCCAGGAATTCGAGGCGCTGGTTGTTGCCGGCCTTAGTGCTTGCACTCGGATGGCACAGCGCAAGCGCGAGAAGCTCCGGGCGCGTGAAGCGGTGGCCAAGGGCCTCTTCGAGGGACTCCGCCGGCGAGCCGGCGTCTTCTGCCGTCGGCTCCGGGGGCGGCTCTGCCGCGCCTGCGGGCGTTAGTCGATCGCCTTGAAGACCCGTTCGCCGCGTGTCGCGCTCGGCCAGTTCCAGACCTCCCCGATGCTGGTTCCATCTTCCAGCGAGTGGAAGATGAACTCGGCCCGGCCCACGAGGTTCTCGGACGGGATGAACCCGACCGAGGGCACGCGGCTGTCGAGCGAGTTGTCCCGGTTGTCGCCCATGGCGAAGTAATGGTCGGCGGGCACGGTATAGATCTGCGTGTTATCGAGGCCGCCGGTGGGCGTCGCGTCGAGGGTCATGTAGGAGACGCCGTTCGGCAGCGTCTCGCGGTACTGGCGCAGGACGCGCTCGCGCCCGTAACGGTCCGCGTAGCTGTAGTCGTCGACGCGTTCGCGCTTCACCGGCGTCCCGTTGATGTGGAGTACCCCCTTGAGCACCTGGATGCGGTCTCCCGGCAGCCCGACGATGCGCTTGATGTAGTCGGTCTCGTTGTCGCGGGGCAGCTTGAAGACCGCGACATCGCCGCGATCGGGCGGGCTGTCGATGATGCGTCCGTCGAAGATATCGACTCCCCAGGGCAGGGAATACGTGCTGTAGCCGTAGGCGTACTTCGACACGAACAGGTAATCGCCGACAAGCAGGGTCGGGATCATCGAGCCCGAGGGGATGTTGAAGGGCTCGATCGCGACGGTGCGGACGATCAGCGCAGCAAGCACCGCGTAGATCAGGGTCCGGATTGTGTCCCAGAAGCCGCTGAATCTGCGCTTGGCTGAGCCCTTGTTTTGAGATTTGGCGCGCGCCATGTGCGGTCGGTTCGGTTCCAGCTGTTCGCGGCCCGGGCCGCCCGCTGCCCTCGTTGCCGTCAGTCGGTTGCAGGGATTGCCGTGATTACCACGATGGCCTGGGCGATGGGTGGCTCATCGGTCATGGTCACGTCGATCCGGCACCTCATGCCCGAAGGCGTGAGCGATTGCAAGCGCCTGAGCGCCCCGCCGGTCAGCTCGATGGTCGGCTGGCCGCTGGGCAGGTTGACCACCGCCATATCGCGCCAGAAGACACCTTGGCGGAGCCCGGTGCCAAGCGCCTTCGCGCAGGCCTCCTTGGCGGCGAAGCGACGGGCGTAGGTCTCTTCCGGCCTCAGCCGGCGCTCAGCACGCGCGCGCTCGACTGCGGTGAAGACGCGGTGGGTGAAGCGCGCGCCGAAGCGGTCGAGCGTGCCGGCGATCCGCCGGATGTCGACGATGTCGGCGCCGAGGCCAACGATCATCGGCCAGGCCGGTGGCTCGCCAGCGGCGCTCACCGCACGCGCATCATCAGCGGCCGCGGTCCACCAGCACCTGGTCGAGATGGGTCACGTTAGCGGCGGCCGGTTGGGCGTCCCCCTGGGCGGGCTCAGGGGCTGCATCGGGGATGGTGATTTCGTCATCCGCCTGCCGCTCGGGGTCCAGTTTGGCGCGGCGCTCCTCGTCGAGCACCCGGCGGCGGCGCAAACGCCTGGCCTGGCGGTGGTGCTGGTAGTTGCCCACCACCCGTCGGATCGGGAAGAAGAACAGAACCCACACGACCACCGCCACCGGCAGGCCGCCCACCAGCATGGGCAGCAGCACTGTGCCCGGCTCCTCGAAAATGGTGCCGATCGTCATATCGGCGGGCAGCTCCTGGCCGCGCTCGTAGCCGAGGATCCACGTTCCGAGCCAGATGATCCCCGCCCAGATGAACGGGAAGGTCCATGGGTTGCCGACCGCGGTGCCGATCGCCGACGCGATGATGTTGCCGCGCAGCGCCCACGCCAGCACCGCCGCAAGAATGAAGTGGAACCCGATCAGGGGCGTGAACGAGACCGCCGCGCCACAGGCAAAGCCGCAAGCGATGGCGTAGGGCGAGCCTTGCAGGCGCTTGAGCTTGAAAGTCCAGTATCGGAGAACCCGGCCCCAACTCATGTTGGGCCACACGAACCGCCGCAGGCGGACCCATCGGCTCAGCTTCTTGCGTCGGCGAAACAGGCTCAAGGCGGCCCTCGACTCAGCCCGCGCCCGGCAGGAGTCCCCGCCCCGGCCATGCGGGCGACGCACGACCGAAAGCCAACGCCTGTCTCATCGCCTTCCTCCCAACCGCGGGTTTACCCTTCTTATTTTTCCTCCCCAATCCGAGACTTAGCCCATGTTCGGTCGGTCGTGCAAGACCCGGCGCACTTGCGCGCCCGATCCCCCAACGGGTCTCCGCACCTACATCTAGCCCAGTCAGCCTTGCATTTAGTGTGTGATACTGTATATTGGGAGTTTAGGGCACATCGCGACAATATTTGGACCGATGCAAGCCCGGCACCGGACGGAGGGACGGTTATGACAGCCTGGACGCCGGAGCGGGTCGCCACTGTGACCCGGCTGTGGAACGAAGGACTCACGACCGCCGAGATCGGGCGTGCGGTCGGCATGTCGAAGAATGCCGTCGTCGGCAAGGCGCATCGTCTGCAACTGCCGCCGCGCCCGTCGCCGATCCGGCGCGGAAAGAGTTATTCGCGCACACCGAAGGCGAAGAACGGCGTGAACGGTGTAAACGGTGTGCATGGCACGAACGGGCGCAAGTCGGCAGCGGCGCAGTCTGGCATCGTGGTGCCGGCAAGATCGCGGGCACCGGAGCCGCCTCTCGCCGTGGGCAGCTCGGCCTGCAAATGGCCGATCGGCCATCCGGACGAGCCCAGTTTCCACTTCTGCGGCGAGCTTGCGCTGCTCGGCAAGCCCTACTGCCTGGAGCACTACCGCAGGGCCTACGTGGCCGTCAGGCCCCGCTCCGACGCGGCCTGATCCTTCCCTGACGGGGCCTCGACACCGGCGTCGCTACGATGCCGGCAGGTCGGATTTGGCCGAGGCGGACAGCCGCTCGACCTCGGCGTCCATGCGGCCCTGCCACATCAGCGCCCACATGTGAAAATCACCGGCCAGGCTGAACAGCGGATAGGTGAAGGTCGCCGGCCGGTTGCGCTCGATCAGCAGATGGCTGAGCCAGGCGAAGAAGTAGCCGCAGACGAGCGCGGCGATTAGCAACAGGGGCTCTCCCAAGACGCCGGCGACGACGACCAGGGCAACGGAGCCCGTGGTGCCGATGAAGTGCATCCGGCGAGTTCCGGGCCGGCTGTGCTCGGACACGTAGTAGGGCCAGAAGGCTCGATACCGACGGAACCGCTTGCTCATCGTCGCTGCCCCCGATCTCGCTCACGCCCGCAACGCCGCCATCATGTCGCCCACTTCGTTGCGTTTTTGGGCTATGCTTGTGATTCTACACCATCGTTCTCGACTCACGATCACGCGTTGAACCCGCACGGTTAGGGAGACCACGCCCATGGCGGCGATGACCACACCTGTCTGCGATTTCGGCTGGAAGGCGGTGGACTTTCGGCTGGAGGGGACCGACGGCAAGACCTATACGCTCGCGGACTGCGCCGGCGAGCGCGGCACGCTGGTGATGTTCCTCTGCAACCATTGTCCGTTCGTGAAGGCCGTCATCGACCGGATCGTGGGGGACGTGGGTGCGCTCAAGAGCCACGGGATCGGCGCGGTCGCCATCATGCCGAACGACACCGAGGCCTATCCCGCCGATTCCTTCGAGAACATGAGGCTGTTCGGCAGCCAGCATGGGTTCGGCTTCCCCTATCTCATCGACCGGACACAGGACGTCGCGCGTGCCTATGACGCGGCGTGCACGCCGGACTTCTTCGGCTTCGACGGCGATCTCGGCCTGCAATACCGGGGACGGCTCGACGCCTCGCGGATGGAGCCGGTGCCGGATGCGCGCCGGGAGCTCCTCGAGGCCATGATCCAGGTCGCCGAGACCGGGCGCGGGCCCGAGGAGCAGCTGCCGTCCATGGGTTGCTCGATCAAGTGGCGCGAGGCCGCTTGAGCCGGTCTTCCAGGCTTTGCGGGCAGGCTGAGCAGCGCTGACGGAGGCACGCGCGTGGCAGATATCTTCCGAGAGGTCGATGAGGACCTTCGGCACGAACGCTATCTCAAGCTGTGGCGGCGGTGGCGTTACTGGCTGCTCGGGGTGGGCGTGGCGGCGCTCGCCGCCGCGGTCGCAGTTGTGATGATCGCCGATGCGAGGGACAGCGCCCGCGAGGCCGAGGGGCGGCAGTTCGCGGCTGCCATGGCCGGGATCGAGTCCGGGCGAGGCGCGGAAGCCGTCGAGCAGTTGGCGATGCTCTCTGCCGATTCCGAGACCGGGTACGCTGCGCTCGCCCAGCTCGCGGAGGCCGATGCGCGCGCCGGGCGCGGGGATATCAGCGGCGCGATTTTCGTCTACGACCAAATCGCCGCGGACTCCCGGCTCGACCCGCTCTATCGCGACCTGGGCGCCCTGCTCGCCGCACAACGGCTGATCGACCGTGCGTCCGCTGCGGAGGTCAACCAGCGGCTCGCGCCCCTGCTGGCGGGCCATTCGCCGTGGCGGTCGCTGGCGACGGAGCTTTCCGCCATCGCCGAGCTGCGCGCCGGCAATGAGGCGGCGGCGCGTGGGCTCTTCGCGGAGCTCGTGAGCGACCCGGCCGCGCCGCTGGGCTTGCGGCAACGGGCGGCCGAGCTGCTGATGAGCCTTGGCGGCGATTTGGAGGCGGCGCTTGCGGGCGGCGCCCAGTCGGCCGACTGGGACGACGCCGATGCCGCAGGCTCGGACGACGCGGCGGCCGGGAGCACGGCGGAATGAGGCGCGCCGCACCCAAGGGCATCGCGCGGAGCGTTGCCCTGCTCGGTCTCTGCGTCCTCCTGGGCTTGGGCGGCTGCGACACCGTCTCGGGATGGTTTGACGACGAAGAGTCGTCGCCGGTGCCGGGCGAGCGATTCTCGGTGATTTCCCTCGAACGGCAGCTGGAACCGGACCCCGGCGCCGACACGTTGACGGTGCGCCTGCCGCCGCCCTACGTGAACCAGGACTGGCCACAGTCGGGCGGCTATCCCCACCACGCCATGCATCACTTGGCTGCGGCAGACGTTCTCGCCGAGCGCTGGCGGGCCAGAATCGGCAGCGGCACCGATGACGACGGGCCCGCTCTCGCGTCGCCGGTTGTGGCCGCCGGGCGCGTCTTCACCATGGACACGAGGAGCCTGATCTCGTCCTTCGACGCCGACACCGGTGCGAGGCTCTGGGCCGCTGACATGCTGCCGGAGGACGATGACGAGGGCGCATTCGGCGGTGGTCTCGCGGTGTCGGGGGGCTGGCTGTTCGCAACCACCGGCCTCGGCCACGTGCTCGCGCTGGATGCGGAGACCGGCGCCCTGCAGTGGCGGCAGTCGGTCGGCGTGCCCGTGCGCGCGCCGCCCGTGGTCTCCGGCGGCCGCATATTCGCCATAAGCCACGACAATCGGCTGTGGGTGCTGGATGCCCGGACCGGCGCCGTGCAATGGAGTCATGCAGCGATCTCGGAAAGCGCGGGCTTTCTCGGTGGTGGTGCCCCGGCGGTCGACGGCGGCGTCGTGGTGGCGCTCTTCTCGTCCGGCGAGTTGACGGCGCTTCGGGTGGAGAACGGCCGTACGGTCTGGGCCGACATCCTTGCCGTCCAAGGTGTCCGTATCGGCGCCATCGCCACATTCAACGATATCGACGGCAACCCCGTGATCGACCGCGGCATGGTGTTCGCCATCGGCCACGGCGGGCGCATGGTCGCGATCGACGAGCGCAGCGGCCGGCGCATCTGGGAGCGGGACATCGCCGGTCTCGACACGCCCTGGGTTGCGGGCGACTTCATCTTCGTGTTGACCGCAGACGGCGAGCTTCTCTGCGTCGCGCGCGAGAGCGGGGCGATCCTTTGGGTGCGGTCGCTGCCCCGCTTCGAGGACCCCGAGGAGCGCGAGGACCCGATCTTCTGGACCGGCCCGGTCCTCGTCGGTGATCGGCTCATTGCTGCAGGCTCGGACGGCAGGATTCTCGCGGTCTCGCCCTACGACGGCCGCATTCTCGGCGGGCGCAACGTCGGGGACGCTGTTCGCGAGCCGCCCGTGGTCGCCGATCGGACGCTCTTCCTCCTGACCGACGCAGCGGATCTGATCGCGCTGCGCTGAGGCTGAGGCCGGGCCAGTGGCCTTCACCGTTGCCATCGTGGGACGCCCCAACGTCGGCAAGTCGACGCTCTTCAACCGGCTGGTTGGCCGGCGTGCGGCGCTCGTCGCGCCGACGCCCGGTGTGACCCGGGACCGCCGCGAGGGCTGGGCGCGCATTGGCCCGCTCAGGTTCCGCGCCATCGATACTGCCGGTCTCGAGGAAGCGGCGCCGGAAACCATCGCCGGCCGGATGATGGCGCAGACCGAACGAGCGTTGGCCGACGCCGACGCCGCGTTGCTGCTGATCGACGGGCGGGCAGGGGTGACGCCGGCGGACGAGTTCTTCGCGAACCAGCTGCGGCGGCTGGACGTGCCGGTCATCCTGGCAGTCAACAAGTGCGAGGGCGGTGCGGCCGAGGGTGGGGTCGTCGAGGGCCATGCCCTCGGGCTCGGGCAGCCGATCCCGATCTCGGCCGAGCACGGCGAGGGCCTCGCGGACCTCTACGACGCGCTCAGCCCCTTCGATTCCGAGGCGTCGGATGACGCATCCAGAGTGGACGACGTGCTCCGGCTCGCCATCGTCGGCCGCCCCAACGTCGGCAAATCGACCCTGCTCAACCGACTGGTGGGCGAGGCGCGGGTCATCACGGGCGCGGAGCCGGGCCTCACGCGGGATTCCATCGCCGTGCGATGGTCCTACGAGGGCCGCGCGGTCGAGCTGGTGGACACGGCAGGCCTGCGCCGCCGCGCCAAGACCGTGGCGGCGCTCGACAAACTCTCCGCGCGCGATGCCGAGCGGGCGCTGGGCCAGGCGGCGGTGGTGCTCGTCGTGTTCGACGCCACCGACCCCGCCGGCCGGCAGGACATGGCGATTGCCGCCCGCGCGGCAGACGAAGGCCGGGCCGTCGTCATCGTGCTCAACAAGTGGGATATGGTGCGGAATCGCGCGGCCACCCGCGCCGCAATCCAGGAGCGGCTGGAGACAGCACTCGCGCAGGTAAAGGGGCTTCCGGTGGTGACCTGCTCAGCGCTGACCGGTGCCAGGACCGACGGCATCATGCCGGCGGTGCTCGCCGCCTTCGACATCTGGAACCGCCGCGTGCCCACCGCCCAGCTCAACCGCTGGCTGGAAGAGGCGGTCGCCCATCATCCGCCGCCGCTCGCGTCCGGCCGAAGGCTCAGGCTCCGCTACATCACCCAGGTGAAGGCCAGGCCGCCCACCTTCGCCCTCTTCGCGAGCAAGCCGCAGGCCTTGCCGGAGAGCTACCGCCGCTATCTGGTGAACGGGATCGGCGCTGAATTCGGCCTCGTCGGCGTGCCAATCCGCCTGCTGCTGCGGGCGGGCAAGAACCCCTACGCGCCGGGGTAGGACGTGTCGGTCTTCGACGGACAACAACATTTCTTGGCGGGATCAAGTGGGACAAGCGGGATTTGCCGGGATCAAGTGGGATCAAGTGGGACAAGCGGGATTTGCCGGGATTAAGTGGGATTTAAGTGAGATAAGTGGGATTCTCCGGGATTGCGCGGGATTAAGTGGGACAAGTGGGATGTCGCGCCCGCCCGCAGGTGAAGCTCCTGCTCGTCCGCAAGGACTGCGCGCGGACGCGGGAGGCCCGCAAGCCCGCGCGGGCAGTCAGCGGCGACCGGTAGGTTCTCGCTCTGCATGGCGCGATCGTGGCGCAGCTTTCGCACGCTGTGCACCGCACCATGGTGCCCGGAGGAGGACTAACCCTCCGCCTCCAGCTCTTCGCGCAACGTGCGCTTGAGCACCTTGCCATAGTTGTTCTTGGGCAGGCCGTTCACGATGCGGTAGGCGCGCGGGCGCTTGAAGCGGGCGATGCTCTCCAGGCAAAGCCGGTCGAGCCGGTCTTCGGTGACGCTCTGGCCGTCGTGGGGCACGACGAAGGCGACCACCTCCTCCCCCCACTCTGAATGCGCGCGGCCGACGACCGCGGCCTCGCGCACCGCCTCATCGCGCAGCAAGACCTCCTCGATCTCGCGCGGGTAGATGTTGGTCCCGCCGGAGATGATCATGTCCTTGGCGCGGTCGAGCAGGGTAAGGAAGCCGTCCTCGTCGAAGCGGCCGACATCGCCGGTGTGCAGCCAGCCGCCCTTGAGCGCGCTGGCGGTGGCCTCCGGGTTCTCCCAGTAGCCGGGTATCACGACGTCGCCGCGCACGACGATCTCGCCGCTCTCGCCTGCGGGGAGGGGCCGGTCCTCCTCGTCGACGACCCGCACCTCGACATCGGTGCGTGCGATCCCGGCCGAGCCCAGGCGCTCGCGGTAGCGCGGGTGGTTTCTGTCTTCATGATAGGCCCTGGAGAGTGCGGTAATCGTCATCGGGCTTTCGCCCTGGCCGTAGATCTGGGCGAGCTTGGGGCCGAAGGCGGCGAGCGCCCGTTCCACGTCGGCCACGTACATGGGACCGCCGCCATAGATGATGAGGTCGAGGTTGGCGGTGTCGGCATTACCGAGCGCCGGACTGTCGAGCAGGCGCACTACCATGGTGGGTGCCGCGAACATGCTGAGGCCGGGGTGCTGCTCGATCAGGCTCAGCACCTCCGCCGGCTCGAAGCCGCCGCTCTCGGGAATCACGTTGTTGGCGCCCTTGGCGATGAAGGGTAGCGCGTAGAGCCCTGAGCCGTGGGAGAGCGGCGCCGCGTGCAGCACGCAATCGTCGGGCGTGATCGGGTTGAGATCGGCGAAATAGCTCAGCGTCATCATCATCAGGTTGCGGTGGGTGATGGTGGCGCCCTTGGGCCGGCCCGTGGTGCCGCTGGTGTAGAAGAGCCAGGCGGGGTCGTCGGGGCGGGCCGCTGCGGGGCCTTCCGCGTCGTAGCCGAGCATGGCGCGCCAGTCGTCCGAGCCCGCGACCAGCGGCGCGGCAAGGCCTGGCACCTCGTCGCGCACGCTCTCGATCCCGTCGGCGTGGCTCTCGTCAGCGATGCAGAGCCGGGTCCCCGAATTGCCCAGGATGTAGGCGACCTCGCGCGGGTGCAGCTTGGCGTTGACCGGGACCGCGACCAGGCCCGCGTACCAGATGCCGAACAGCGCTTCCAGGTAGTCCGGTCGGTTCGCCATGACGATGGCCACTCGCTCGCCGGGTTCGAGCCCGTGTACCTGCCGGAGTGCGCCTGCGATGGCGCCGGCACGTTCATGGAGCGTGCCGTAGTGGGCGGTGACCTCGTCGCCGAGCGAGACCGCCGGCCGCTCGGGTAGGCTCCGCGCGGTCTTCGCCAGCAGCGCTGCAATGTTCATGGTCGAGCCCCGCTCCTCATTTCCCGTGCGTCCGGCATCCTATACCGAGGGGGTGGCGCCGATGCTACAGCCGGGCCTGCGCGCGTTGACAAGCGTCATAGTGCATATTACGGCATCCCACGGTACGAACTTGGGAAGCCACGCGCTTCACTGACACTAGCGGGGTCCAGCGATGCTTGTTCACAACCCGCCTCACCCTGGTGCCTTCATCAGGCGCCAGTGCCTCGAACCCCTCGGACTGACAGTGACCGAAGCAGCCAAGGGACTCGCGGTGTCCCGCAATACGCTGTCGATGCTGCTCAACGGTCGCATCGGAATTTCTCCCGAGATGGCGATCCGACTGTCCCAAGCATTCGGCGGTAGTCCAGAGAGCTGGTTGCAGCAACAGATGCAATACGATCTCTGGAATGCTCAGCAGACCCGCGAGGAGGTCGCAGTCCGCAGATTCGTCGCCGCCTGAACGCGGCCTGCGGACGCGGCACAAACGCTTTGTCCACCATGGCGGTCGCGGTTATTCTTCCCGCCAGATGTGACCACGGGATTGGGGGAGGCAGCGTGCCCGAGGCGCAGGTCAAGATGACCGTCAATGGCGAGGAGGTCGCCCGCGAGGTGTCGACCCGCACCCTGCTCGTCGAGTTCCTGCGCTACGATCTCGGCCTCACCGGGACCCACGTCGGCTGCGACACCAGCCAGTGCGGCGCCTGCAACGTGCATGTAGACGGCGAGTGCGTGAAGGCCTGCACCATGCTTGCGGTCCAGGCGGACGGCGCGGACGTGCTCACCATCGAAGGCGTGGCCAACGGCGACACGCTCCACCCCATGCAGGCGGCGTTCAAGGAGCACCATGCCCTGCAGTGCGGCTTCTGTACGCCTGGCATGGTGATGTGTGCGCTCGACCTGGTGAAGCGCAACGGAAAGCCGAGCGAGGCGGAGATTCGCTCCTACTTGGAGGGTAATTTTTGCCGGTGTACCGGCTACCACAATATCGTGAAGGCCATCGCCGCGGGCGCCGAAGCGATGGCAGGCTAGGCGGTCGGGGAATGAGTCGTATGACCGCCTGTCATACAAAGGCGCACTTCGCCCGGTGCAAGGCGGGCGTCTTGTGGTGTAGAGTGCTGGTGAGCGCCTGAGAGGCGCGAAGGGGGTAACGAACGTGCAGAAATCGCTTCATATCGACCCGGACAAGTGTACCGGATGCCTGCAGTGCGAGCTGGCCTGCTCCCACGTGAACGAGGGGGTGTTCAACCCCGCCAAGTCTCGCATCAAGGTGTTCAACTTCCACGATCAGGGGCGGATGGTCCCCTACACCTGCACCCAGTGCGACGAGGCGTGGTGCATGCAGGCCTGCCCGGTCGATGCGATCACGCTCGACGCCGAGACCGGCGCCAAGATCGTCTCCGATGCGCTCTGCGTGGGCTGCAAGGTGTGCACCATCGCCTGCCCCTTCGGGACCGTGAACTACAACGCGTCCACCGGCAAGGTGATCAAGTGCGATCTCTGCGGCGGCGATCCCGAGTGCGCCAAGGCGTGCCCGACCGCCGCGATCACCTATGTGGACGCGAACTGGACCGGCCTGGATCGGATGCGTCAGTGGGCGGCCAAGACCGACGCCGGCGCGCAGGCCGAGGCCTAGGGAGGACTCGTCATGGCATGGGCAAGGAACGTGCTGCGGGTGAACCTCACCGAGGGCACCTGCACGAACGAGCCGTTGAACATGGATTGGGCCCAGAAATACCTGGGCCAGCGGGGGCTCGCGACCAAGTATCTGGTCGAGGAGACCGACCCCAGGGTCGATCCGCTCTCGCCCGATAACAAGATGATCATGACCACCGGCCCGTTGACCGGCACCTGCGCGTCGACGGCCGGGCGCTATTCGGTCGTGACCAAGGGCGCGCTCACCGGCGCGATCGCGTGCTCGAACTCCGGCGGTTTCTTCGGCAACGAGATGAAGAACGCCGGCTACGACATGATCATCTTCGAGGGCCGGTCGCCGAACCCGGTCTACCTCCTGGTCGAGAACGACAACGTCCAGCTGATCGATGCCAGCGAGTTCTGGGGCAAGTCGGTCTGGGATACCGAGGAGGGGATCAAGGCCAAGCACCAGGATCCACTGATCCGCGTCGCTTCCATCGGCGTCGCCGGCGAGGCTGGCGTGAAGTTCGCCTGCGTGGTGAACGACATGCACCGGGCCGCCGGGCGCTCCGGCGTCGGCACGGTGATGGGCTCTAAGAACCTCAAGGCGGTCGCGATCCGCGGCACCTTGGGCGTTTCGGTCGAAGATGTCGGCTCCTTCATGCAGACCACTGCCGAGGGCAAGAAGACCCTCGCCGAGAACGCGGTCACCGGCCAGGGCCTGCCGGCCTACGGCACCCAGGTGTTGATGAACGTCATCAACGAGGTCGGCGCGCTGCCCACCCACAACCACCGGGACGTGCAGTTCGACGGCGCGAAGAACATCTCGGCCGAGGCGATGGCCGAGCCGCGCGCCGACGGCAAGCCGAACCTGGTAACCAACGCCGCCTGCTTCGGCTGCACCATCGCCTGCGGGCGGGTCTCCACGGTCGAGCGCAGCCACTACACGGTGGCCGAGCGGCCTGAGTACCAGATCGCCTCCGGCGGGCTTGAGTACGAGGCGGCTTGGGCGCTAGGCGCGGCCACGGGCGTGGACGATCTCGACGCGTTGACCTTCGCCAACTTCATCTGCAACGAGCAGGGGATCGACCCGATCTCCTTCGGCGCCACCGTCGGCGCCGCCATGGAGCTCTATGAAGAGGGCGCCATCGGCGACGCTGAGACCGGCGGCATCGAGTGCAAGTTCGGCTCCGCCAAGGCGCTCACCGATCTCGCCGAGCTCACCGGCAAGGGCGAGGGTTTTGGGGCCGAGATCGGCCTCGGCTCCAAGCGGCTCTGCGAGAAGTACGGCAGGCCGGAGCTTTCGATGTCGGTCAAGGGCCAGGAGTTCCCGGCCTACGATTCGCGCGGCATCCAGGGCATGGGCCTCGCCTACGCCACCGCGAACCGGGGCGCCTGCCACCTGCGGGCCTACACCGTCTCGTCCGAAATCCTGGGCGTGCCGGAGAAGACCGACCCGCACGTGACCGAGGGCAAGGCCGGTCTGGTCAAGGCCTTCCAGGATGCGACCTCTGCGGTCGATTCCTCCGGCCTTTGCGTCTTCACCACCTTCGCCTGGTCGCTCGACGACATCGCGCCGCAGATCAACGCGGCCTGCGAGGGCGACTGGACGGCGGAGAAGCTGCTGGAAGTCGGCGAGCGGGTCTGGAACCTGGAGCGGCAGTATAACTGCGCGGCGGGCTTCACGGGTGCGGACGACAACCTGCCCGAGCGTCTGCTCAAGGACGCGGCGAAGACCGGCCCGGCCGAAGGCCTTACCAACGGCCTCGCCCAGATGCTGCCGGAATACTACGAGGTGCGCGGCTGGACCGACGAGGGCGTGCCCAGCAACGAGACGGTGGAGCGCCTCGCGCTCTAGCTCGTATCGTTCGTCATTCTCGTGACGACGGGGGGCCGCGCGCGCCGCTGGGTGCGCCGGTCCCCCGGCTCACATCGGGGGTGGCGGCACTGAACGAGACGAAACGGGCCATCCCCTGCCGCGCACGGGCGCGGGCGCAGGGGGCGGCGCGAACAGCCAAGCGGGAGCCAACATGCAGCATGTGATCGTGGGTGCCGGCCCGGCCGGCGTGGTCGCTGCCGAAACATTGCGGAAGGGAGACCGGGCCGCCGACATCATCCTCATCGGCGACGAGCCGGAGCCGCCCTATTCGCGGATGGCGATCCCTTACGTCCTCGAAGGGATGATCGAGCAGAGCGGGACCTACCTCCGCAAGACCGACGGCCACTACGAGGGCCTCGGCATCCAGTATCGCCAGGGGCGGGCGGAATCCGTGGCGGCGGCGGGCGGCACGCTCACGCTGGCCGGCGGCGATAAGGTCTCCTACGACCGCCTGCTCATCGCCACGGGCGCGACGCCGCTCAGCCCGCCGGTGCCCGGCCTCGACCTCCCCGGCGTGCACAACTGCTGGACCCTCGAAGACTGCCGCGGGATCGCGAAGCTGCTCAACGAAGACGCCAACGTCGTGCTGATCGGCGCGGGCTTCATCGGCTGCATCATCCTGGAGGCGCTGGCCAAGCGCTGCGGCAACCTAACCGTGGTCGAGATGGAAGACCGCATGGTCTCCCGCATGATGGACGCGACGGCCGGCGGCATGCTGGAACGCTGGTGCGGAGCCAAGAACATCCGCGTGCTCACCTCGACCCGGGTTGCCGGTATCGAAGCCGCCAGCGGCGGAGGCGGCGACAAGGCGGTGGTGCTGGACAACGGCGAGAAGATCGACGCCCACCTGGTCGTACTCGCGGTCGGCGTGGCACCCAACATCGGCTTCCTGGAAGGCAGCGGGATCAAGACCGACCACGGCGTGCTCGTCGATCAGCACCTGGAATCCAGCGCAAAGGGTGTGTTCGCCGCCGGCGACGTGGCCCAGGGCCTCGATTTCTCCACCGGCGAGTACTCCGTGCACGCGATCCAGCCGACCGCCACCGAGCACGGCCGCATCGCAGCGCTCAACATGCTGGGCCGCCAGGCGCAATACAAAGGCAGCCTTAACATGAACGTGCTCGCCACGGTCGGGCTCGTCTCAAGCTCGTTCGGGAGCTGGGAGGGCGTCGCCGGCGGTGACAGCGGCGTGGCCGTGGATGAGAACGGCTACAAGTACCTCCGGCTAGAGTTCGACGGCGACCACTTGGTCGGCGCGCTCGGCATCGGGCTCACCGACCACGTCGGCGTGATCCGCGGCCTGATCCAGAACCAGACCGCGCTCGGCGACTGGAAGGGGAGGCTGCTGGAGAATCCGCACCGTGTGATGGAGGCCTACGTCGCCCACAGCCAGACCTGAGCAACGACGGGTACGGTAACGGGTACGATGGCGCCGACACCGGCCGTGACGACGCCATGAAGGTGACCGTCAAGCTCTACGCCTTGCTGAGCGACTATCTCCCTGCCGGCGCCGTGGACAACCAGGTGGAACTCGACTTGGCCGACGGCACCACGCCCGAGGACGTCTTCGCCAGGTTCAACCTGCCCCGCCAGTACTGCTCCATCGTGCTGGTGAACGGCATCTACGTGGAGCCAAGCGAGCGCGGCTCCCTCGCATTGAGCGAGAACGACACGCTGGCGATCTGGCCGCCCGTGGCCGGCGGTTAGGCCGGCGAGACCGGCACGAGTTCAGTCGCACGTCCGAGCCCGTGATCTTCGAGAAGGAGATGGCGATCGAGCGCCACGAGTTCCGGCGCACGCTGCGCCGCGCGCTCTCGGAGGCGGACATTTCGGAAGATGGCGACACGATCATGGTCCGCGAGGGAAGCGGCACCCTGGAAATTACGCTCTCGTCCAGGCCTGAACGCCGCATCGGCCTGTTGGCGCTGCCGGTCCTCGCCGCGCGTTTCCACTACAGCGGCTACGACGATCCCGCGGAGCACCTGGCCCGGCTCGACATCTCCTTCCAGCGCGGCGGCGGATAGTTCCATCACGCATTGCGCTCGCCGAATTTTCCGTCCACCATCGCGGACCGTCTCAAATAAGAACGGGAGGGAGAGGGTATGGCTTACACGCGCGCGAAAGTCGTGGAGGAAATCAGCGCATCCGCCGACCGTGTCTTCGGTGAGCTGGGGGCCTTCAACAATTTGCCCGTGATCATGGCGGGCGCCATCACGCGGAGCACGCTCAACAAGAAAGGCACGGTGCGAACGCTCAAGGTCAAGGGCGTGAAGGGCGCACTCGACGAAACGCTGCTGAAGTACGACACGGCGACACGCACGCAGGTCTACGCGATCACCGCCGATCCAGACGACATGGTGCCGTTCAGCGACTACACCGCCACCATCAAGGTGAAGCCCATCACGTCGCGGCGCAGTCAGGTGGAGTGGACCAGCCGCTTCGTGCCGAAGAAAGGCAAGACCAAGGCGGAATGCCTCGAATTCGTCGAGGTCATCTACCGCACTGGAATTCAGGGCACCCGGGAAGTGCTCGGGGTCAAGAAGTAGCACGCGGTTCCGCCGGCTGCTCCAACGGCGGATAGAGCACCGCTTCGAGATAGAGGCCGCTGGCCGGCGCCGTCGGACCGCTCCGGCGCCGGTCGCGGTCCGCAAGCGCGGCGCCGACATCGGCCGGCGTCCGTCGGCCGTCGCCCACCTCGATCAGCGTCCCCACCATCGCGCGCACCTGATGGTGTAGGAACGAGCGCGCCCAGGCGCGGATCGCGATCTCCTCTCCAGTGCGCGCGACAGCGAGGCTGTTGAGGGTGCGGACCGGGGAGTCTGCCTGGCACTTGGCGGCCCGAAAGGTCGTGAAGTCGTGGGTGCCTTCCAGCAGCCGCGCGGCCTCCGCCATGGCTCTCGCATCCAGCGGGCGCGCGATATGCCAGGCGCGGTCCTTCGCGAGCGCGAGCGGCGTCTTGCGATTGACGATCCGGTAGAGATAGACGCGCATCGTGGCGTCGCGCCGCGCATCGAAGTCCGACGACACTTCAACCGCGTCGAGAACAACGGCCGGCGCGGGCCGCAGGTGCGCGTTGAGCGCATCGCGCAGTACCGCTGGATCTGTTTGTCGGGCAAGATCGAGGTGGCAGCACTGGCCCAGGGCGTGAACGCCGGAATCGGTGCGACCCGCGCCGTGCACGCGCACCTGCTCACCACAGAAGAGCTCGACCGCGCGCTCCAGCGCCTCCTGCACCGCCCGCCCGTCGCCCTGGTACTGCCAGCCGACGAAGCCGGTGCCGTCGTATTCGAGGGTCAGCTTGTAGCGGGGCATGGCAGGCGGGTTCCGGCTGCGATCGAGCGCCCGCGCAGGAAGGCGTCCCTATCCATCGCCGCCTTGCTGGCGCGCTGCAGGCGGGTCGGGCGCAGTGCCGAGCCTTCGCCGCAGGCCACGGTAAGCGCCTCGTCGATGACCGTTCCTGGCGCTGCCCCCGTGATTCCGGCCATCGTCTCGGCCGCCAGCACCTTGATGCGCTCCCCCTCGTGGTCGAACCAGGCGCAGGGCCTCGGCGCGAGCGCCCGCACCGTGCGCTCGACTTGCGCGGCCGGCGCGCGCCAGTCGATGGCGGCCTCGTGCTTTTCGAGCTTCGCGGCGTATGTGGCGCCTTCGCCCGGCTGCGGCGTCTCGGCCAGCGAGCCTGCGGCGAGCACATCGATCGCCTCCACCACGAGACGGGCGGACAGTGCGGCGAGGGTGTCGTGCAGCGTGCCGCCCGTGGTCTCGGGCCCGATCGGCACCCGCTCGGCCATGAGCAAGGGGCCCGTGTCGAGGCCCTCGTCCATCCGCATGATGGTGACGCCGGTCTCCGTATCGCCCGCCATGATCGCCCGCTGGATCGGCGCAGCACCCCGCCAGCGCGGCAGCAGCGAGGCGTGGGCGTTGATACAGCCGAGCCGGGGCGCCGACAGCACCGCCGGCGGCAGGATCAAACCATAGGCGACGGTGACCGCGAGGTCCGCGTCCAACGCCGCGAACGCCGTCTGCGCCTCCTCGGGTTTCAGACTTGCCGGGGTCATCATCGCGATCCCGGCGGCCTCGGCGCGGACTGCCACCGGCGTCGGCCGTATCTTGCGGCCGCGCTCAGCGGCACGCGGCGGTTGGGTGTAGACGGCAGCGATGGAATGGCCGCTCGCGCAGAGCGCATCGAGGGTTGGCACGGCGAAGGCCGGCGTTCCCATGAACACCAGCCTCAATGGTCGCATGGGTTCCTGCGCTGGCGAGGCCCGGCTCGCGAACGGACCCTCAGCCGGCGGCGGCGCGCCGCGCCTTGGTCAGCTTGCGCAGGATGATGCTGCGCTTGACCAGCGACAGGTAATCCACGAACAGCACCCCCTCCAGGTGATCGATCTCGTGCTGGAGGCAGACGGCGAGCGTACCGACGGCCGTGATCTCCTGTGCGGCGCCGGTCTCGTCCAGATAGGCCACCGTCACCGACGCCGGCCGCTCCACCTCGGCATAATGGTCAGGGAAGGAGAGGCAGCCCTCCTCCCGGCTCACGCGCTCGTCCGAGCGCCAGACGATCTCGGGATTGACCAGCTTGAGCGGCGCTGGCGGCTCGTCGGCCAGATGCACGTCGGCCACGATGCAGCGCCTGGGCACGCCGATCTGGATGGCGGCGAGGCCGATGCCCTCTGCCGCGTGCATCGACTCCATCATGTCGTCGAGCAGCGCGCGCACCTCGTCGTCGACGACCTCGACGGTTGCGGAGCGCGCCTTCAGCCGCTTGTCGGGCGCAGTGATGATCGGGCGTATGGCCATCGTTATCGAACGGAAATGGAAGCTGCACTTAGCTATGTCGGCGCGTGGCGGAGGTCAAGCACCCCCGCCGGATGGAGCGCGAAATCGTAAGGGACATCGCGCTCAACGTTTGGCGTCACGCCAGGCAATGGCGGCGCGCAGGCCCTGGGTCCGCGCGATCTGGAGGAACTCGCGCTTGGTGGCCGTGCCCGCGCCCTCGATTGCAATGTCCTCCTCGAGCGCCATTTCGAGCGTCTCGTCGAAGGCCATCATGGCGTACATGCGATTGATCATGGCCTTGGTGCGCCTGAGCAGGTCCGGCTCGATGGCGGTCATGCGGCGGGAAAGCGCAAGCGCTGTTTCGATCTCCTCGCCTACCGGCACGACCCGGTTGACGAGGCCGATCTCGTAGGCGCGGCGTGCGACGATCTCGTCATCGCCGGTGAGCAGGATTTCCTTCGCGTGCTTGGGCCCGGTGAGCCAGGGCATCAGCATCACGACGATGCCCGCGCCAAAGCGCAACTCGGGCTCGCCGAAGCGGGCGTCCTCGGCCGCCACGGTCACGTCGCAAGCAAGCGCAAGCTCGCAAGCGCCTGCGAGCGCCGGGCCGCGCACCGCGGCCACCGTCGGCTTCGAGAGGTGCCAGAAGCGCATCACGGTATCGAAGTCGTCGCGCAACACGTCGCGCCATTCAGCGACACCTTGGGGCGGGGCCGCGGCCTGCTCCTTGAGATCGAAGCCCGAGGAGAACACGCCGCCCGCCCCGGTCACCACCAACGCGCGGATCGCCTCGTCGGCCTCGACCGCATCGCACGCGGCATTGAGCTCCGCCAGCATGGCGCGGTTCATCGCGTTGGCCCGTTCCGGGCGGTTGAGCGTGATCAGCCCAACCGCCTCCCGCCGCTCGAGCGTGATGCATCGATAGTCCATCGCAGACCTCCGGAACGGATGCGCGAGGCACGACGATACCATTCCGCGTCTTCGAGCCGGCCGGCGGTGGGCCGTGGCGTGCGGACCGGCACTCATTTAGCATAGCCTCGATGACCGGGCACTCGCCCGGCCGGACGGCTCAACACCGGGTTCTCAGGAGGACGCCATGGCCTTTCGCGTCGAAGAAGCCACCATCGCCGGTATCCACGAGGCGTACCGCTCGGGCGATCTGAGCGCAGCAGAGCTCGTGTCGCGTTATCTCGCGCGGATCGAAGCCTATGATCGAAACGGCCCTGCGCTCAACTCGGTCATCAACGTCAACCCGCGGGCGGTAGAAGAGGCCGAAGCGCTCGACAAGGCATTCGCCGAGGGCGGGCTTACCGGGCCGCTTCATGGCATTCCGGTGATCGTGAAGGATCAGATCGAGACGGCTGATATCATCACGACCTTCGGCTCGATCGCTGCGAAGGACTACCTGCCGGAGAAAGACGCGACGGCGATCAGGATGATGCGCGAAGCCGGCGCGATCATCCTCGCGAAGACGGCGATGCCCGATTTCGCGACCTCGTGGTTTGGCTATTGCTCGGCCATCGGCGAGACCAAGAACCCTTACGATCTTGAGCGTGATCCAGGCGGATCAAGCGGCGGCACGGGGTGTGCGGTCGCCGCGAACCTGGGCGCCATCGGCCTCGGCGAGGACACGGGCGGCTCCGCGCGCCTGCCGGCGTCGTTCGACAATCTGGTGGGGCTCAAGGTGACGCCGGGCCTGATCAGCCGGGCCGGCATGTCGCCGCTCGTCATCTTCCAAGATTCGGCCGGCCCGATGTGCCGCACCGTCACCGACACGGCCAAACTGCTCCAGGTCGTCGCCGGCTTCGATCCCGAAGACCCCTATACCTCAACGGCACTCGTTGCCGGGGAGACGGACTACGTCGCTTGCCTCGATAAGGACGCGTTGTCGGGCAAGACCATCGGCGTCGTGCGTTCTGCGTTCGGAGACTCGTCGAACCCCAACGCGGCGGTGGTCAACGCGGTCATCGAGGATGCCCTCGGTGCGCTGAGCGGCGCGGGGGCCACCCTTGTTGATGTCGAGATACCCGATCTCATGGATTACATCCTGTACTCGTCGCTCTACATCAATCATTCGCGGAGCGCGATCGACGAGTTCATGGCGTCCCGCCCTTCGCTGGCGGCGGAAAGCATGCGCGCGCTCCACGACGCCAAGCAGTATCATCCGGCCCTCGATCTGTTCGAAGAAATCGCGGAGGGTCCGGAAGACCCCTATTCGGATCCGGAGTATTACCCGCGTTACACGACCTCAGAAAAATTCAGGCGGGTCGTGATCAATCAGATGGGCAAGGCTGGTGCCGACGCGCTGGTTTATCCGACCACTCAGGTGCAGTCGCCTCGGCGCGACGATCTCAACGCCGGGCAATGGAAAACGCTAGAGTTTCCCACGAACACCCTGATCGGCGCGCAAACCTGGATGCCGGCGATCAGCGTACCGGCCGGCTTTACGCCGGAGGGTGTGCCGGTGGGCATGGAGATCCTGGGCCTGCCCTACCGTGAGGGCGACCTGCTGGCGCTCGCCTATTCATTCGAGCAGGCAACGCAGCATCGCCGGGCGCCGACCTCGTCGCCGGAGCTCCCCTGACCGATACGGCCTGCCTCACGCGCCGGAGCGGGTCGCCACCCGGCGGGCGAGCACGTCGAGCGCGAGTGCACCGACGATGATCGAGCCCTTGATGATGTCCTGATAGAAGACGTCGATGTCGAGCAGGACGAAACCGTTTGAGATGGTGGCGATGATGCCGAGGCCGACCACCGTCCGCCACATCGAGCCGAAGCCGCCGGCAAGCGAGGTGCCGCCGACCACGACGATGGTGAGCACGTCGAAGATGATGACGGGATCCAGATTGGCCTGGGCCGAGTTGAGTTGGGATGCCGTGAGCGTGCCGGCGACGCCCATGCAGACGCCGGACAGCACGTAGGTGCTGCCGATCACGGTGCGGACGCGAATGCCGGAGAGCCGGCTCGCCTCCCGGTTGCCGCCGACCGCGTAGATCGCCTCGCCGTAGACGGTCTTGGCGAGCACCAGCCCGCCGACCAATAGGAAGGCAATCAGCAACATTCCTGAGAAGGGAAAGCCGTGCCAACGGCCGGCGCCGAGATCGCCGAAGGCCATGTCGGGCACCACGAACGCGGCATTCTTGGTGACCACATAGGTGACGCCGCCCAGGATGAACCCCGTGCCTACCGTGGTGATGAACGGGTTGATGTTGACGCCGACCACCAGCACGGCGTTGAGCAGGCCGACGAAGAATCCCGCGGCTATGGCGGCGAGAAACGCATAGGCCGGGTCCACCAGGATGCCGACCCCGGCGGCGACCACCGCGCAGAGCGAATAGCCGGAGGCGATGGAGAGATCGAAGCCGCCGGTCAGAATGACGTAGGTCATACCCACCGCCATGATCCCGGCCGGCGCCCACTGGGACAGCATGTTGAAGATGTTGCCCTGGGAGAGGAACGCGGGATTGCCGATGGAGACGACGATGACCAGGATCACGAAGGCGACGATGATCCCGTAAGTGCGGAAGGCGACGCCGCCGTACTGCCGCAAGAGACTTGCGCCCCGCTCAGCGCGGCTCTCGGGCGCGTCCGGTGGCAGCGAGGGCGGGCTCTCGGTCATGCCGCAGCCTCCCCCTCCACGCCGAAGGTCATGGCGAGGACGCGCTCCAGGGACAGCTCTCCGCGTTCGAAGATCGCGGTCTGCTGCCCCTTGGCCAGCACCAGCACCCGGTCGGCCAGCTCGACCACCTCCTCAAGCTCCGACGACACCATGACGATGGCCATGCCCTCGTCGGCGAGGCGGCGCATGACGGCGAACATCTCGCCCTTCGCTCCGACATCGATGCCTCGTGTCGGCTCATCCATCAGCAGGACCCGCGGCCGGCGATGCAGCCACTTGCCGACGACGAGTTTCTGCTGATTGCCGCCGGAGAGCGTCCCCGTCGGCGCGCCCAGCCGGCGCGGATCGAAGGCAAGCGAGGCGGCGATGGTCTCCGCCGCCGATTTGCGGCGCCCGCTGCGAACGATCGCGCCGGGCGCAAGGCCGCGCATGTCCGTCATCGTGACGTTCACGAAGCCGTTCTGGCTCAGCACCAGCCCCTGTCCCTTGCGGTCCTCGGGCGCGAGCGCGATCCCGAGCGCCAGCGCGCGCCCGACGGTGCGCGGCAGGGGCTGCGAGCGGCCGTCGATGGTGAGTGTCCCGCTGGCACCGGGCTGCGTGCCCGCCATCGCGCGCAGGAGCTCGGTCCTGCCGGAGCCCACCAGCCCCGCGATCCCGAAGATTTCGCCGGCATGGAGGACGAACGAGATGTCCTGCAGCTTGCCGGGCACCGTGACGCCGTCCACGCGCAATAGCTCCTCGACTTCGGCGGCATGACGGCGGGAGGGCGGTGCGCGCAGCTCGGTCCCCAACATGGTGTTGACCAGCTTCTCCTTGTCCCAGGCGTCGACGGCGGCGGTGGCGACCATCTCTCCGTCGCGCAGGACCGAAACGCGGTCGCACAGCCTGAGCACCTCGTCGAGATCGTGGGAGATGTAGATGACCGACGCGCGCTCGTCCCGGAGCCGCCCCACCGTCTCGTAAAGGCGCTCGCGCTCGTTAGGCCCGAGGGACGCCGTGGGCTCGTCCATGATGAGGATGCGATGGTCGGCCTGCAGTGCCCGCATGATCTCGAGCATCTGCTGGTTTGCCACCGAGAGGTCGCCAGCGCGGGCACCGGCGGGGATGTCGACTCCAAGGCGAGTGCCGAGCTCCCGGAACCGCCGTTCCATGGCGCGGCGCTTGACCATGGGGCCTCGCCGCATGGGGCGGCCGAGAAAGACGTTCGAGGCCGCGGACATGTCCGCAACGACCGTGAGTTCCTGGTAGATGGCGGCGACGCCGGCGCGCTGCTGGGCACGCGGGCCGTGCTGCTCGACCGGTTCGCCGAAAATCTCGACGGTGCCCGCGTCTGCGGTATAGGCGCCGGTGAGGATCTTGATGAGTGTCGACTTGCCGGCGCCGTTCTCGCCGACGAGGCCATGGACCTCGCCCTCGTGGAGCACGAAGTCGACGTCCTTCAGCGCCTGGACGCCCGGAAACGCCTTCGAGACCCGCTCGACGCGGATGGCGTCAAGTTCGGCGGACGATGTCACGGGCGGGTCGATCCGTGCCTCCACTCGTCATCGCGTCACGACCGGGCTTGTCCCGGTCGCGGAAGGGCCGCGGAGGCGGGGCGAACGACCCCGCCCCCAAAGCATGGTGCCCTCAGTACTTGGGTTCGGTCATCGTGTCGGCGTTTTCCTTGGTGATGATGATCGTGCCGGGGCCATCCGCGACCGCCGGCAGGTCCGCTTCGTTGATGTAGCCGTTGATCGGCTCGCCCTCGAGCGCGGCAATCAGCGCGACGGCGGCGTAATAGGACTCCTCCCAGGGGAGCAGCACCGTCGTCTCGTTGTAGGTGCCGGCCTTCACCTTGGCGATGCCGTCCTTGGTCGCACCGATAGAATAGATGCGAATGTCCGTGCCCGGCGTCTTGCCGGCGGCCTCGATCGCCTGCTCGACGCCCCGCGACATGTCGTCCCAGGACGAGAGGATCACCGTGATATCGGGATGCGCGAGCAGCGCGTTCTGAATCTTCTCCAGAGCCACGCGCGGGTCGAAGTTCGCCGGCTGGTCCACGACGATGTCGGCATTCGGGAACTTCTCCGCGCCCTGCTGGATGGCCTTCTCCCAGAAGCCGAACAGATCGGAGCCGACGAAGCCGCCGACTGCCGCGACCTTGCAGGGCTCCGTGCAGGATGCGAGCGCGTGATCGACGTGCGCGTTGTAGTAGGCCTGCCGCTGCATGGTGACCGTCGCCGCCAGCCCCTCGGAATAGTCGGCGTCCTCACACATGGGCAGATCGAGTGAGACGGTGGGCTCGTCGAGCGGCTGCAAATGGCGCTTCCACATCGAGCAGGCGGGCGCGGCTGCGGTCGGTGCGAACAGGTAACCGTCGAAGCCCTCGGTGATCGCGTTCTGCACCTGCTTGATCTGCGTCGCCGGATTGAAGTTGGCGGCGAAGCGCTTGTAGGTGAAGCCGTACTTCTCCGCCGCCGCTTCGAGGCCGGCACGCCGCGCCGAGCAATAGGGGTTCTGGCCGCACTCGGACAGATAGGCGATCCGGTAGGCCTTCGACGGCGTGATGTTCCGCGCGTCGAACTCGAGAATCTTCTTGGCGTTCGCGACGGGGTCGTCCGCCGCCGCCGGCGTGGCACCGAGCCCCGCGAGCAGCGCGACGCCCATTCCTATCGCGACGGCCGTCGTCAACGGGCCCTTCAGCGCCCGACGCCATTTGTGACCCAGCTTCACCATGACATTCCCTCCCTGGTTGAGATGGCCCTGATCGACCGGGCAAAGCTCACGGGCATCGGAGATCGATCGGGGGCCAACGCACGTAATGTCCAAGGTACCCCATTCGCCTGTGGCCCGCGAGCGCCGCGGACCAAGGGGTCTCGTGAGGCAGCCCGTACGCGCGCGTGCCGATGGTTGGACCCCGGCCGACACGGATCATAAGGTAGCGGGCGGACGGGAGCGGACGAGAAGGACAAAGCCCATGGACGGCGTGCGCCTCGCAATCCTGAACAAGCGCTTCGAGGCCATTTGCCGGAAGATGGCCAACACGCTCTTCCGCACGGGCCGCTCCGGCGTTCTCAACACGGCGCGCGACTTCTCGTGCTGCATCGTCACCGCCGACTGCGAGTTGCTGGCGACTGCCGAGAGCCTGCCGATCCACGTGCTGAGCGGCCCCGACCTGATGGCCGCCTCGATGAAGGAGTTTCACCCGGCGCTTCAGCGGGGCGATGCCTTCCTGCACAACTCGCCCTACCACGGCTGTTCGCACCCGGCAGACCACACGATCCTGGTGCCGGTGATCGACGACGACGGACGCCACCGCTTCACGGTGCTCGCCAAGGCGCATCAGGCCGATTGCGGCAACTCCATCGCCACCACCTATCACGGCAGCGCGCGCGACGTGTACGAAGAAGGCGCTCTGATCTTCCCGGCGGTGCAGGTGCAGCGCGGCTACGAGACCATCGAGGATATCGTCCGCATGTGCCGCATGCGTATCCGGGTGCCGGAGCAGTGGTGGGGCGATTTTCTCGCCATGCTTGGCGCGGCGCGTGTGGGCGAGCGGGAGGTGATGGCGCTCGCCGACGAGGTCGGCTGGGAGACGCTGGATCGCTTCGCGGCCGAGTGGTTCGACTACAGCGAGCGGCGCATGGTGGAGGCGCTCAAGGGATTGCCCGCCGGCAGTCTCACGGTCGCCAGCACCCACGATCCCATTCCGGGCGCGCCGGAAGGCGTGAGAGTCAACGTCTCCGTGCGGGTCGACCCGGCCGAGGCGCGGATCGAGGTCGATCTCCGCGACAACCTGGATTCGCTCCCCTTCGGCCTCAACATGAGCGAGGCCTGCGCGCGCACCTCGGCGATGGTGGGCATCTTCAACGCGCTGCCCCACACCGTGCCGCCCAACGCCGGCGCCTTCCGCCGCATCGATGTGAAGCTCCGTCGAGGCTGCGTCGTGGGCATCCCGGAGCACCCGACGTCGTGCTCGGTCGCCACCACCAACGTTGCTGACCACATCGCCAACGGCGTGCAGCGCGCCATCGCCGAGCTCGGCGACGGACACGGCATGGCCGAGGTCGGCGGCGTGATCCCGCCGAGCTGCGGCGTGATTTCGGGCACGGACCCGCGCAGCGGCGCGCCCTTCGTCAACCAGGTCTTCCTCGGCTTCGGCGCCGGCGCGGCGGCGCCCGAGACGGACGCCTGGATCACCATCGCCCATGTCGGTAACGCCGGCCTCTGCTACCAGGATTCCATCGAGGTCGACGAGATGGTGTTCCCCATCACCGTGAAGGGCCGCCACTTCATCACCGACAGCGGCGGTGCCGGGCGCCAGCGCGGCGGGGCAGGGGCCTTCGTCGAGTTCGGCCCGGTCGATGGCTGCCGGCTCGAGGTGGGCTATGTCAGCAACGGCGCGGTCAACCCGGCGAACGGCGCGCGCGGCGGCGGCCAGGGCGCCGTTGCCCGTCAGTACCGCCGTAACCACAATGGCGAGCTTGTCGCCCTCGACGCCTGCGCCCAGGCGGCCGTGGCGCCGGGCGAGATGATGGTCTCGATCTCGGCCGGGGGCGGCGGTTACGCGGCGCCTTGCGCTCGGGAGCCCGAGCGCGTCGCCCACGACGTGCGGGAGAAGTGGGTCTCTCCCGAAGCCGCCCGCGATGTCTACCTCGTGGCCCTCGATCAGGCCGGCAACGTCGACGAGGCCGAGACCTGCCGGCTCAGGGCCGCGACCGCAACAGAGTCCGGCGCTCGGGTGCAGACTGCGGCGGAGTAAGCCCCGCGCTCACGCGTCGGCTTTGGGGCGTACCTCCTCGGCGAACCCGGTGATGACATCGAGGGTTTCCTCGAGGGTCTCGCGCAGGACCTGGATCGCGAGGTGGCGCACCCCGAGTTCGCGCATCGCCCGGATGTCGCCCGCGATGTCGTCCGCTGAGCCCGTGAGCAGCATCCGCTCGCCGGTGTCGGTGATGATCGGCTCCGCGCTGGCGCCGTACCAGACGGCCCAGAAGGCGATGTCGATGCTGGCCGGATCGCGGCCCTCCGTCTCCGCCATGGCGCGCAGATCGTCGAGGCCGGCGGCGAAGCGCCCAATGGTGTCCATCGGGAAGAGAGGGTTGCAGCCGATCGGGAACCAGGCGTCGCCGTAGCGCACGGTTCGCCGCTTGGCCGGCTTGCTCTCGCCGCCGACCCAGATTGGCGGATGCGGCTTCTGCACCGGCTTCGGATGGAACAGGATGTTGTCGAACGAGGTGAACTCGCCGTCGTACTTGGGCGCGTCGGCAGTCCAGAGCTCCTTGTAGATGCGCAGGTATTCGTCGGTCGCCCGGCCTCGGGCTTCGAAGGGCGGCGCATCCACCGGCGGGAACTCCTCGGCCATCCAGCCGGCGCCAACACCCACCACCGCGCGCCCGCCGGATAGCAGGTCGATGGTGGAGAGCAGCTTCGCCGTCAGAACCGGTTGCCGGTAGGGGACCACCATCACCGAGGTGAGCAGCCGAATCTTCGTCGTGACGCCAGCGAGATAGGCCATGAGCGCGAGCGGCTCCAGGCATTCTCCGGCGAGCAGCGTGGGGAAGGTGAGCTTGCCGTCCGGCGAGTAGGGGTAGGGCGAGTCGATGCCAGTGGGCACCACGATGTGGTCCGGAATCGCGAGGATTCCGTAGCCCAGCTTTTCGCCATGCTGGGCGAGGGTCGCGATGTGCTCCGGCACGGCCAAAGGCCCGCCGTTCGGTACGTTGAATCCGTATTCCATTCCCCTAATCCCGTCAGGTTTGATGAATGCCGCGACATCGCGGCCTGGAGGGCAGCGACAGCGGTTCTAGCGTTATCCCAAGGTGTGCGGCAAGGACCGATCCCGGCGGTGAGGCGCCGGCACTCTCACACGTAACCGTTTGCCTGAAACCAGCGCAGCGCGTCGGCCAGCGCTTCTTCTGCGGGGCGCGCCGTGTAGCCCAGCTCGCGCTCGGCCTTGGCGGACGAGAAGAACATCATCTTGCGCGCCATGCGCAGGCTGTCTCGGGTGAGCCGCGGCTCCCCGCCCGCAACGCGCGCCCAGGCTTCGCCGGCGGCGGCCACCGGCCCGAGCAGCCGGTGAGAGAGCCGGATGCGCGGCGCGGGGCGCCCGGTGAGCCGCGCCAGGCACTCGAGGATTTCGCGCAGCGTCATGTCCTCGCCGCCCAGGATGTAGCGCTCGCCCACAGCACCACGCTCCAGCGCCTGCAGGTGGCCGGCGGCGCAATCGTCGACGTGGACCACGTTGAGGCCGGTATCGACATAGGCCGGCATCCGGCCGGTGGCGAAATCGACGATGATCCGCCCGGTGGGCGTTGGCTTGATGTCGCGCGGACCGATGGGCGCGGATGGGTTGACGATCACCGCCGGCACTCCCTCGTCGCGCACCAGCAGGCGCACCGCCTCCTCCGCCAAATACTTGGAGCGCTTGTAGTGACCGATCATGGCGGCCTCGGTCACGGGCGTCTCCTCGTCGGCCGGCGAATGGTCGGTGTTGAGGCCGAGCGTGGCGACGCTCGAGGTATAGACGATGCGCGTGGCGCCGGCGCCCGCGGCCGCGCGCAGCAGATCGCGCGAGCCCTCCACGTTGGTGCGGTAGATCGCGGGCGGATCGGGAATCCAGAGCCGATAGTCGGCCGCCACGTGGAAGAGCGTGTCGCAACCCTGCGCAGCCTTCTCCAGCGAGGCGCGGTCATTGAGGTCGCCGATCGCCCGCTCCACTTCGAGGTCGTCGATGTTGCGCGTATCGGCTCCCTGGCGCGTCAGCACGCGCACCGCGTGGCCGGCGTCGAGCAGCGCGCGGGCGACGGCGGAGCCGAGAAAGCCGGTCGCGCCTGTGACGAGCGTGGTCATGACGGGGCCTCCGGAGGCTTGCCGAACAGCAGCCCGCGCTCCTTCCAGGCAAGCCAGACGACGTAGATGGGCGGCAGCGCGACGCCGGCGAGCAGCAGCACGATCAGGCCGCCGCCCCAGGTGATGGGACCGATGAAATACATCGCGTCCTCCAGGTGGATTCCCTTGAACATCGGCTGCCGCGCCTGCCGCGTGCCAGCGCGCTGCTCAATCCGCCAGAAGATGAGGAAGAGCGCGGAGACCGAGACCCCCGCGATCAGACCCAGATAGGGCGCCCAGCTACCGATCCAGCTGTCCTGCAGGCCAATGCCGATGCAGACGAAGAGCGTCACATGAATGAAAGCGTCGGAGTAATTGTCGTAGTGATAGCCGAAGCGGCTGGATTTGCCGGAAAGCCGCGCCAGCTCGCCATCCATGTGATCAACGAAGTTGGACAGCATGAACAGTCCGGCGGCGTATAGGATCTCCGGTCGCGTACCCATGGCGAAGAGGCCGCAAGCCGCGAGCCCGAGAAGCAGCCTGACGGTCGTGATGTGATTGGGCGTGACCGGCGTATGCACCAGCGGCCGCACCATCCAGCGGGCGAGCCGCTGGTCCCAGGCCAGGCGCGGCTTCGCCTTGGCGGGCGCGGCGCTCTCGCCGCTGCCGCCGTCGCTTTCGCCTATCTTGCGTTCGACCATGGGCCGTCATATAGCCCGAAACGGGGCCGTGACAACGCCGGACATTCCGCCATGCGCGCCGTCATACTCGCCGCCGGCGTCGGCCGGCGTCTGGGGCACGATAAGCCCAAGATTCTGTTGGAATTCGGTGGCTGCACCCTGCTGGAGCGCCATCTTGCCATCCTCGCCGCGCTCGACGTGCGCGACGTGGTCATCGGCATCGGCCACGAGGCGCTCGCCATCGAGCGCGCGCTGGAGGCGCTGGGCCAGACCGACGTCTCGACCATCTACAACCCCGACTACGAGCAGGGCAGCATCCTCACGCTCTGGTGCGTGCGTGAGGCGCTGACGGCGGGCGGCCCGGTCCTCCTGATGGACGGCGACGTGCTCTACGACCGCCGGGTACTCGCGCCCCTGGTCGAAACCCACCACGCCGACTGCCTGCTGGTGGACCGCGCCTACGAGCCGGGCGAGGAGCCGGTGAAGGTCGGCGTCGTTGACGGCGCGCCCGCTGATTTCGGCAAGACCATCGATCCCGCGCTCGAAGCCTACGGCGAATCGGTCGGCTTCTTCCGCCTCAGCGAAGGGACGGCAAAGGCACTCGTCGAGACCGCCGGGCGGATGATCGAACGGGGCGGCAGCGAGCGCCCCATGGAAGACGCCATCGCCGCCGTCCTCCGCGCCGCGAACCCCCCGTTCGGCATCGAAGACGTGACCGGCCAGCCCTGGATCGAGATCGACTTTCCCGAGGACGTGGAACGCGCCGAGACCGAAATCCTGCCCAAGCTCGTCGACGGCGACCGCTGACACCCAATCCCGGCTTGCGCTCTCCGATCACTTAGCTATATTATTAGCTAAGTGACTTTAGAAACTGGTTCGACATGCCATGACTGTCGTGAATGTCCATGAGGCCAAGACCCAACTTTCCCGCCTGCTTGCGCGCGTGGAGGGCGGCGAGGAGGTGGTGATTGCCCGCCGTGGCGAGCCGGTGGCCCGACTCGTCGCCTGCAACCAGCGGAAAAAGCGCCGTCCCGGTCGGCTCAAGGGCAAAATCGTCATTCCCGACGATTTCTTCGACCCACTGCCGGAGGAGGAGCTCAAGCTCTGGGAAGGGGGATAAGCAGTGCGGGCACTGTTGGATACCCACGCGTTCTTGTGGTGGGTCGAGGACAGCCCCTACCTTTCCGCAAACGCACACCAAGTGATTGCGGACGAAGCCAACGAGATCATCATTAGTGCCGCCTCGGCGTGGGAAATCGCCACAAAGTACAGGCTCGGCAAACTGCCGGAGGCCGAGGCTGTTGCGGCGAACGTCGCCGGCTGCATCGCCGACGAGGGTTTCGATGCACTGGCGGTCAGTGTCGCGGATGCCGAGCGCGCAGGTCGATTGCCAGGCATCCACCGCGATCCCTTCGACCGAATGCTCATCGCCCAGGCCCTGAGACATGAACTGGTAACCGTCTCGATCGACGCGGAATTCGATCGCTACGGCGTCAACCGGCTGTGGTGAAGCGGGGGCTCGTCCGCCGCCCGCCCATTGCACGCAGGCGGGCGGCCTCACCATAATGAGCGCCACGCAAAGAGACCGCCGCCAGGGAGGCGCACCATGAAGCTCGGCATGTTCATGCACCCGGTCCAGGATTTTCGGCGGGGTTATCACACGCTGCTGAAGGAAGACTTCGAGATCATCAAGTGCGCCGATGCGGTGGGCTTCGACGAGGTCTGGCTCGGCGAGCATTTCGCGCTTCCCTCCGAGCCGATTCAGTCGCCGCTAATGCTGTTCGCCGCCCTGGTGCCCCAGACCGAGCGGATCAAGTTCGGCTCCGGCGTTCTCTGCCTGCCCTATCAGCACCCGGCGATCGTGGCAGGTCAGGCCGCCCAATTCGACCATATCTCCGAGGGTCGCTTCCTGATGGGGATCGGGCCCGGTGCCACCCCGCCCGACTTCGAGATGTTCAAGATCACCGACCTCGACCGCATGGAGATGCTGGTCGAATCCATCGACATGATCCACGGCATCTGGGCCTCGGACCCGCCCTACGAGTTCCACGGCAAGTACTGGGACTTCGAGATCAAGGACAATGTGCTGCCCGACATCGGCGTCGGTGCCATGGGCAAGCCCTATCAGCAGCCCCATCCGCCGGTGATGATCCCTGCCATGAGCCGCGGTTCCGGCAGCATCCGCCTCGCCGCCCAACGGGATTGGATGTTCATCTCCGCCAACTTCGTCCCCGACGACGTGCTCCAGGGCCATTGGCGCGATTATCTCGACGAGCGCAATAAACTCGGGCGCGCACCGGACCCCTCCAAGTGGAAGGCGGGCCGCACCCTGCTGATCACCGAGACTGACGAGGAAGCGCGGCAGTATCTCAGGCGCGAGGACAACGCCTTCCGCTGGTACTTCGAGTACATCATCGGCGTCACCAGCCACGGCGGCTTCGTCCACATGCTGAAGTCGGACCCCGACATGCCGGACGAGGAGGTGACACCCGAGTACTGCATCGACACCATCGTCACCGCCGGCAGCCCCAAGACGGTGGCCAAGAAGATCGCGGAGTTCCGCGACCAGACCGGCCCCTTCGAGACCCTGATCGTCTCGCACCACGACTGGGTCCATAAAGACCTGTGGCGCCGTCATATGGAGCTCACCGCAACCGAGCTGATGCCTCGGCTCCGTGCCGAGATCGGCTGGCAGGCGGCGGCGGAGTAGGCGGGAACTCGAGCGCAACCCGCGCTATTCGGAGACGATCTTCACGAGTTGACCGGGCTGCAGGCGTTCGCCTGAGCGCAAGCCATTCAACACTTGGAACCGCTCGGTGCGGAACTCGTTGAACGGCATGCGGGCGGCGAGAGATTCCACGGTATCGCCGGGCACGACCGCGACGACGCGCAGCCTGAGCGGGCGGAGGTTGGCGGCCTGCTGCACGCCAAGCCGCCTGAAACTCGCGATCATCTGCCGGAAGGGAGTTGAGAACTCTCTCGTCCGTTGCGGCGGGGTCACGAAGAAGAAGCGATAGACCCGATTGGGCGCGGCGCGGATGGCGACCAGCCGGACATCGCGCACGCCCGACCTGGTGCGAACGCGCGTGCTCGCAGCCACCGCATCGAGGCCGTCGACTTGCGTTCTCTCGATCCTGGTCAGCGCCACCCTCGACGCCCAGTCATCCCGCAAATAGCGCCAGGTGCTGATCGAGGGATTTGCGAGCTTGGCCTCGTCGAAGCGCACCGTGGCGCCCGACGGGTGCGATCCCACCACCGCCTCCGGTGCGTTGCGCAGGTAGAATCCGGGCGGGGCCGTGAACGCAATCCGCAAGATCGGATGCGCGAATGCCCGGCCGCGAACGAACCCGTCTTCGGGGGAATCGCCGTAGATCATGCCGTCGATGCGCCGGAGGTAGATGTCGCGGGCGCGCTCGCCACCGAATTTTGCTTGTGCGGCTTGGGCCGCCGTCCGCACCCGGTCGGCGGTGCGCGGATGGCTCGCGAAGAGCCCCCCCTGCGCTCCCGCGCCGCGCGTCCCGGCCATCTTGCCTGCGAGCGCAGCTTCGGCCCCCATTGTCTCCAGGAAGCTCGACATGGCGGTGGCGTCGAAGCCGGCACGGCTCAGATAGCGCACGCCCAGCGTGTCGGCTTCAAGCTCCTGGTCGCGCGAATAGCCTTGCACGTAGGCGCCGGCCGCGAGGTTCGCGAAGTCCGAGACGCTCCGGTTATCGATGACCGCGCCGAGGATTGCCGCACCGAGGCCGGCAACGAGGCCGTGGCTGTAACGTTCGGCGCTGTGGCGTGCGGTCACGTGGCCGATCTCGTGGGCGATTACGCCTGCAAGCTCCGCCTCGTCGTTGGCGAGCGCCATCAGGCCGCGCGTGACGTGGACGTAGCCGCCGGGCAGGGCGAAGGCGTTGACCACCGGGCTGTCGAGAACGACGAAGGTGAAGGGCGGTTCGGGCTGCTCCGAAGTCTGCTGGAGCAACCTGCCGAGGCTTGAGACGTAGCGCTGGAGCGCCGGGTCGTCGTAGAGGCCGCCGAACGCCTCCACCAGCTTGGGATGCTCCTGGGCGCCGACCTTTCGCTCGTCCTCGGGCGAGAGGAAGGCGGTGAACTGCTCGTCGCCGGTCGCCGGATTGACGCTGCAACCGCCGAGCAGAAGCGGCGCGACTGCGGCCAGCACGAGGCCCAGCGCCAAAGCCGCAGGCGCAGCCGCCGCGCGGCGGAAGCGCCTCATTCGAAAACCTCGATCTGCTCTGGATGAGTGACCTCGATCATGGGGCCGTTGAACGAGTCGACCCAGCCGCGCACGCGCACCAGACGCCCCTCGTAGTCCTCGATGGCGATGCCCTCGGTCTCGAACCGTCGGCGGTCGCGCGGCCCGATGGAGACGGTGAAGTCCTCGCGCCAGTCGTCGCCGAAGTTGAGGTAGCCGCGCCCCCGCACCACCGCTGCCGCCTTCACCCGCCCCTCGACCAGCTGGAAGCTATGGAGCGCCTCGTCGGCTTCACTCACGGTCCGCACGCGATAGCGTGGCCGCGACCAGATGCCGCGTCGCTCGGCGCGGGCACCGCGTTCGATGGCGAGCATCTCGGCGACCGCCGCACGGTCATCGACGAGGCTGTGGACGCGTGCGAGGCCGGCGGCGATCAGCACACCCTGAATCCAGGTTCCGTCGTCGCTCCGCACCACGTGAGCACGCAGGCGGCCGTAGCGGTCGCTCGGAACGTCGCCCACTGCCAGTCTGACCCGGCGGCCCTGCACCAGATCGACGAGAGCCTGTCTTGCCTTCTCCGCGAGCGGCTCCATGCCGGAGGCAGCGTCGCGGCTCGTGTGCTTCGGCGCCTCGATGCCTGCGAGGCGCACCGTCTCACCGTCCTCGAGCAGGACCGTGCTGCCGTCGATCACCTCCACCACTCGTGCTTCCGTGTCGAGCGCGAGGCCGGCCGGCAGCGGGACCGCCGCCTCGCTCGCGGCGCCAGCCGTTGTCACGGTGAGAATGAGGAGAAAGACCACGGCGAATCGCGCCATGGCGGGAGTATAGCCCTCGCCCTCCAGCGAACGCGCGGCTTCTCAAGCGGACGGCGAGCCCGTAATGTCGCCACGGGCACGCGGTGGCACACGCGGCCCAGCGCGGGGAGGGCGCAGCATGGACATGGTGACGATGAACATCATCGATTCCTCGATGGTGTCGATCTGCCGGGAAATGGGGATCACCCTGATGAAGACGTCCTATTCGACGATCTTCAACGAGGGCCTCGATTTCACCTGCGCCATCGCCGACACCGACGGCGAGATGGTCTCGGTCGCCGAGTTCTGCCCGGCTCAGATCGGTGGGATGCCGCTGCTCATCAAGACCTGCGCCGAGGAAATCCCGATCGACCAGATCGAGGAAGGCGACGTCATCGTCCACAACGACCCCTACCGCGGCGGTCTGCACGTACCCGAGCACACGCTGTTCAAGCCGGTCTTCGCCGACGGCAGGCTGCTGGCGTTCGTGGTCGCCATCGGCCACATCGCCGAGGTCGGCGGCATGGTGCCTGGCGGCTTCGCCGGCGAGGCGACGGAGATCTTCCACGAGGGCGTGCGCGTGCCGCCGGTGAAGATCATGAAGCGCGGGAAGGACGTCGATTCCGTGTGGAAGCTCATGCTCGCGAATGTGCGCACGCCCCGCTACAACTACGGCGACCTGCGCGCCATGATCGGTGCTCTCGACCTCGGCGAGGCGCGCCTCAAGGAGATGGTGGCGAAGTACGGCCGCGATCTCTGGCGCGAGACCTGCCGCGACCTCATGGACTATTCGGAGCGCCGCATGCGCGCCGAGATCGAGCAGTTCCCGGACGGCCGCTACCACTTCGAGGATACCGTCGAAAACGACGGAATCGAGGACAAGCCCTATCAATTGCGGGTCGATGTCTTCGTACAGGGTGACGAGCTGATCGCCGACTTCTGGGCGACCGATGCCCAGGCCAAGGGGCCGATCAACGCCACGCTCGGCGTCACCTGGTCGGCGACCTACAACGCGCTCTTTCACATGACCGACCCGTCGATCCCGAAGAACTCGGGGTGCTTCCGGCCAATCAAGATCGTGGCCCGGCCCGGCACCGTCGCCAACGTCGACTACCCGGCGCCCGAGGTCGCGGGCAACACGGAGACCCACCCACGTCTCGCGCTCATCGTGATTGGCGCGCTCGCTCAAGGCGCGCCCGAACGCGCCATGGCGGCGGAGAGCGGCACCGGCGGCAACTTCGTCTTCGGCGGCCATCACCCTGACTACGACGAGTACTTCGCCTGCTACGACCTGATCTCCGGCGGCTGGGGCGGGCGCGACTACGCCGATGGCAACGACTGCGTGATCGCGATCAACGGCAACTGCCGCTTCAACCCGGTCGAGGTGTTCGAGACCCGCTTCCCCTTCCAGGTCGAGGATTTCGCGATGACGCCGGATTCCGGCGGACCGGGCCGCCATCGCGGCGGGCTCGGCTACCGCAAGACGCTGCGCACACTGTCGGCCGAGATCACCGCGAGCCAATGCACCGACCGGCATCGGATCAAGACCTGGGGCCTCTTCGGCGGCAAGGAGGGTGCGGTGGGCGCGACCCTGGTCCGGCCCGAGGGCGCGGACGACTGGCGCCCGGTGACCGAGACCCACGGCAAGGCGTCGTCCTCCAAGTACGCCAACATCCGCCTCCGTCCCGGAGACCGGGTGCGCCTCATCGTCCCCGGCGGGGGCGGCTACGGCGAGCCCAGGGAACGCGCGCCCGAGGCGGTGGAAGAAGACCTGGCGGAAGGCTATGTGACGCCGGAGGCCGCGCGCCGCGACTACGGCTTCGTCGCCGAGACCTGAGCCGCCGTCACCGCGCGGGCAGGGCCTCGTCGAAGAAGCGCAGAATCTGCTCGTCGATCTCGGCGAGGAAGGCGTTCCGGTCGAAGCCTGCCGGATCGCGCCCCGCTGCACCGACTTCATTCGCCAACACGGACGGGAAGGGTGAGATGAACGCGAAGTGGTGGGCCATTGGATGGACCACCAAGCGTGCATGGTCCCCCATCAAGCGCACAATGTTTTCCGCGTGCCAAGGCTCCCGCAAGACGCTGTCAGCTTCCAGGCGATGTACTTGAGCCGGCACCGCAACGCGGGAAAACGCCCCGTCGCCGAATAGTGCGCCGACCGGCGCGACGGCCGCGACGGCACTAACACGCGGGTCCGAGAGGTCTGGCATCGGTAGGTCGTCCTGCCCTCCGGGCCGGCCATAGCCGCAGAACTCCGCGTCCTCGTCGTGACGCTGGGTACAGTGGCGCACGAGCACGCCCATGTCTGCCTGCCCGCCGATCAGCGCGAGCACGCTGTAGCCGCCGGCAGAGTGCCCGATGGCCCCGATGCGCGCCCGGTCGATGCGTGGGCCGAACGCGGTGTCGCCGAGGAGCCGATCCAGCACCGCGCTCAACTGGCGCGGGCGCCGGAGCCAGTTCGCCGCCGTGCCGCTGTAGTGCTCGTCTCGCCAGCTGTCGCCGGCGTGTTCGGGTGCCGCCACGATGTAGCCGGTCTCGGCCAGTCGGATCGCCGTGTCACGATGATTCAGTCGTCCCCCGCCGGTCCCGTGCGATAGCAGGATAAGGCCGTACTGACCTTCGCCGATGGGCGCTCCCCTGGTTGCGGACATGGTGAAAGGGCCGATGGCCGTCGTTCCGGACTTCCGGTCGGTCGGATACCAAAGCGCCGTGATCAGCCGCTCTCCGTCCACCTCGACATCGATGTCGCGGAAGCCCACTCCGTCCGCTCTCGCGCTTGCAGCCGAGATCACGACCGCGAGGGCGGCCACGGCGAAGATTCTCATGGGTTGAATCCTGCCATAACGCGTTGCCCGCAGGGCAAGGACTCAAACTTGCAAATGGTATGCTCCTTTGTGTGCTCCTTTGTGTCGGGCGGCACCGCGGGCGCTTGCGTGGCAGGGTTTTTCCGCGACAATCGAGAGCGCGCATGAGCCGGGAATCGATGGAGTTCGACGTGGTGATCGTGGGTGCGGGTCCGGCAGGGCTCGCCGCCGCGATACGCCTGCGTCAGCTCGCCGAGGAGACCGGCCGCGAGATCAGCGTGACCGTGCTCGAGAAGGGCTCGGAGGTGGGCGCGCACATCCTCTCAGGCGCCGTCTTCGAGCCGCGCGCGCTCGACGAGCTGATCCCGGACTGGAAAGAGAAAGGCGCGCCGCTCAACACACCGGCGCACGCGGACGAGTTCCGTTACCTCACCAGGAAGGGCGGTATCAGGATGCCGGGCGCGTTCCTGCCGCCGCAGATGCGTAACCACGGCAACTACGTCATCAGCCTCGGCAATCTCTGCCGCTGGCTCGGCCAGCAAGCCGAGGAGCTTGGCGTCGAGGTCTACCCCGGCTTCGCCGCCGCCGAGGTGCTCTACCACGAAGACGGCCGGGTCAAGGGAGTCGCCACCGGCGACATGGGAATCGCCAAGGACGGCAGCCAGAAGGCGAGCTATGAGCCCGGCGTCGAGCTGCACGCGAAGTACACGCTGTTCGCCGAAGGCGCTCGCGGCTCGCTGACCAAACAGCTGGCCGAGCGGTTCGATCTGCGCAAGCGCGCGGACCCGCAGACCTACGGCATCGGCCTCAAGGAGGTCTGGGAGATCGAGCCCGGCAAGCACCGGCCGGGCCTGATCCAGCACAGCTTCGGCTGGCCGCTGGATAGCCGCACCTACGGCGGCTCCTTCCTCTATCACTTCGACGAGAACCTGGTCTCGATCGGCTTCGTCGTGGCACTCGACTACGAAAACCCGCACCTTTCGCCCTTCGACGAGTTCCAACGCTTCAAGACCCATCCGCTGATCCGACCCGTGCTCGAAGGGGGCCAGCGGCTGGGCTACGGTGCGCGCGCGATCAACGAGGGCGGATACCAGTCGATTCCCGAGACAGTCTTCCCCGGCGGCGCGCTGATCGGTTGTGCCGCGGGCTTCCTCAACGTGCCTAAGATCAAGGGCAGCCACAACGCGATGAAGAGCGGAGCGCTGGCGGCAGAGGCTGCATTCGCCGCGCTGGCCGATGCCGACGACGGCACCAAGCCGCTCGACGCCTACCCGGCGGCACTGCGCCGCTCCTGGGTGGTCAAGGAGCTGAAGCAGGTCAGGAACTGCCGCCCGGCGTTCCGCTGGGGGCTTGCCGCCGGCACCGTGGTCAGCTTCATCGAGCTTTGGACCGGCGGCGTATTGCCCTGGACGCTCCGCCACCGGCACGACCATGAGAGCCTCAAGAAGGCGGCCGAGGCGCCGAAGATCGCCTACCCCAAGCCCGACGGCGTCGTCTCTTTCGACAAGCCGAGCTCGGTCTACCTCTCCAACACCAATCACGAGGAGGACCAGCCCGCGCACCTGACACTCAAGGACGACGGCGTGCCGATACGGGTGAATCTCGCGCTCTACGACGCGCCGGAGCAGCGCTATTGCCCGGCCGGCGTCTACGAGATCGTGGAGGACGACGCCGGCCTGCCGCGCCTGCAGATCAACGCGCAGAACTGCGTGCACTGCAAGACCTGCGACATCAAGGACCCCACGCAGAATATCGTATGGGTGGTGCCCGAAGGCGGGGGCGGCCCCAACTATGCCAACATGTAGGGCAGGGGAGGGCGCTTCCCCACGTCGGGAAGACCTGCGCAAGTGGCGCCGCGGCGCGATTACCTGGTTGAGTGGAGCCGTGGCCGCCGGTCTCATCGTCGGGTCAAGCATCACCGGTCTCACGGCGGCGGATCCGCCTTCGCCTCCCATGCCGCCGGAGCCCGCGGCCAGCGCTCACCGGGGTGAGGCCTCGCCGCTCGGCAATTATCTTGTCGGCCGCTACGCTCATGCCCGCGGTGACTATGCTGCGGCTGCCCAGCACCTCCAGCGCGTGCTAGTCGAGGATCCGGACAATCCCTCTCTCATGCGCCGGACCGTATCCCTGCTGGCCGCCGACGGTCGGATCGAGGACGCGGCCGCGTTGGCCGAGCGCCTCCTCGATATCGAGGCGAGCGGACGTCTGGCGCAATTCATTCTCGGGCTGCGGGACGCGCGCGACGGCGACTACGAAGGGGCTCTTGAACGTATCGACGCAATCGGGCGGGAGGGCGTCTACACCCTCCTGATACCGCTCGCCGAGGGATGGCTGCACACCGGCGTTGGTTCCGGGGCGGCGGCGCTGGCTGCGCTCGCGCCGCTCGCCGATCGTGACTCCTACCGTCCCTTCTTCCTCCTCAATGCCGGCCTGATGCACGATCTCGCCGGTCGCGAAGAAGATGCCGAGGCGCTGCTGCGGGAGGCCATCGCGATCTCCAGCGGCTCGCACCGCCCGGTGGCGGCGCTCGGCAGCGTGCTAATGCGGGCAGGACGCGTCGTCGAGGCCCGCGCAATCTATGAAGAGTACCGAGACCAGAACCCCGACATTATCTGGATCGAACGCGTATTGGCGGCGGTCGATGCTGGTGAGGCAGTGCCGCCCCTCGTCACTGACGCGCATGAGGGCTTGGCGGAGGCCTTGCTCGGTGCCGCGGCCGCGCTGCCGCAACGGGATAGTGGCGAGGCCTCGCTTATTTATGCGCGCCTTGCGCTCTTCCTCCGCGAAGACCTGGACTCCGCCCGGTTCCTGATCGGCGAGATTCTCGAAGATGCGGAGCGGCTGGATGACGCAGTGGAGGCCTACCGTTTCATCCCCGCCGGATCGGACTTCGCCTGGGCTGCGCAGTTGCGCGCCGCCGCCGGCTTGGCCGATCTCGACCGGCAGGACGAAGCGGTCGCGACGCTCAGACGCATGGTGGACGAGCAGCCGGAGCGCACCGACGCCATCACCGTCCTCGGCGACGTGTTCAGGAGGGATGAGCAATACGCAGAGGCCGCCGCCGCCTACGACATTGCGGTCGAGCGCATCGCGACAATCGAATACCGACACTGGCGCCTGTTCTACGTGCGTGGCATCGCCTTCGAACGCCTGGGCGAGTGGCCCAAGGCCGAGGCCGACTTCAAGCGCGCGCTCGAGCTGGAGCCCGATCAGCCGCTGGTACTCAACTACCTTGGCTACTCCTGGGTGGAGCAGGAGCACAATCTCGACGAGGCCAAGAAGATGATCGAGAAGGCCGTCGAGCTCCGGCCGGATGACGGCTACATCGTCGACAGCCTCGGGTGGGTCGCCTACAAGCTGGGCGACTTCGAGGAGGCGGTCCACCAGCTTGAACGGGCGGTGGAGCTCGTGGCGGGCGATCCGATTATCAACGACCATCTGGGCGACGCCTATTGGCAGGTGGGCCGACTGCACGAGGCGCGCTTCCAGTGGCAGCGCGTGCTCACCCTTGAGCCGGAGGACGATCTCGCCGCCCAGGTCACGCGCAAGATCGCAGGCGGCCTCTACGCCGGCGCGGAGGCGGACGACGCCCATTAGAGAGCCGGCGGTGATCCGGGTGGAGGCGCCGGCCAAGCTCAACCTCTACCTCCACGTGACCGGCCGGCGCGCCGACGGCTATCACGAGCTGGACAGCCTCGTCACCTTCACCGCGCTCGCCGATACGCTGGAGATCGTGCCGGCCGATGCCCCCTCCCTTGCCGTGAGCGGACCGTTCGCCGAAGCCTTGGGCACGGGCGACAATCTGGTGACGCGGGCGGCGGCGGCGCTGGCGGAGAGGCTCGGTCGACGGGCCTGCGTGCGGATTGCGTTGCTGAAGCGCATTCCTGTCGCGGCGGGCCTCGGCGGCGGCTCGGCGGACGCGGCCGCGGTGCTGCGCGGCCTCGCCCGGCTGTGGGGTCTCGGTGCCGGGCACGCGAGCGATCTTCAGGATGTCGCGCTCGGCCTCGGCGCCGATGTGCCCGTTTGTCTCGATTCCCGCGCTGCCTACATGGCCGGCATCGGCGAGATGTTGAGCGCGCCGCCGCCGCTGCCGGCCTGCGGGGTGCTGCTGGTCAATCCCGGCGTGCCGGTGCCCACCGGCGCGATCTTCGCCGCAAGGCAGGGGCCGTTTTCTGCCGCCAATCGCTTCCGCGAGCACCCTTCGGATGCATCGGCACTCACCGCTCTGCTGCGTTCCCGGCGCAACGATCTGGAACCGCCGGCTCGTGCCCAGGTTCCCGAAATCGGCCAGGTGCTTGAACGACTCAGCACAGCGCCCGGTTGCCTGCTCGCCCGCATGTCCGGCTCAGGCGCCACCTGCTTTGGCCTGTTTGCGGATGAGCCGACGGCTACCCACGCCGCCCGCGCTATCGCCCGCGAGAATCCAGACTGGTGGGTACAGGCGACGCAACTGGTTCACGGGGGCGAAACGGCCAAAGTGTCGGACGCACTCGGCGGATCGTGACAGGGGCGCTCAAGGCGGTAGGCGCACCGTCTCCAGCCAGTGGGCCTTCACGACCTCGGCCACCGAGACCATGTCGTCGAAGGCCGAGGGCTTGACCATGTAGGCGTTGGCGCCGAGCGCGTAGCTGGCCGCGATGTCCCGCTCCTCGTCGGAGGTCGTGAGCACGACCACGGGGATGCGGCAGAGCTCCGGCTCGTCGCGCAGCTGTTCCAGCACCTCGGTGCCGTTGACCTTCGGCATGTTGAGGTCGAGCAGGATCAGGCTCGGCCTCGGCGCGGCCTCCGGGTCGGCGTAGTCGCCGCGGCGCCTGAGATAGTCCAGCAGCTCGGCGCCGTCGTGGACGACGTAGAGCGGACAGGTGATGTCCGCCCGGCGCAGGGCCTTCTCGGTAAGGAGGCAATCGGCGGGGTCGTCGTCCGCCATCAGGAGGACGGTGCGTTCGCTGGTCTCGGCTCTCGCCATCCTCCCTCTCCCGGCGTCTACGCCGCGCCGGCAGTGCCGGCCCGCCCCTCGGCTTTGGTCACGAGTCGCAACGCGAGCGACTGAAAGTCTGCGACCGCGCCGGCGAAGGCGATGAAATCGATCGGCGTATCGATGAAGACCGGCTCCGCCGTCCCCGCCCAGGGCAGGTCGGCACGGTCGTCCCTGGACCCACCCAGCAGGATCACGGGCAGGTCGCGGAGCGCCGGCGAGGCTGCGATTTCGGCGAGCGCATGCCGCCCTTCCGTCTGTTGCAGGCCGGGATCGAGAATGACGAGATCCGGCCGCGGCGCGGGCGTGCCGTCGCCGCGCAAATGCCGTCCCTGCAAATGGTCCAAGAGCGCGGCGCCGTTGGTTACGTAGGTGAGCGGATTGCCGAGGCCTGCAGCCTGCAGCGTCTTGGTTGCCTGCAGGCAATCCTCCGGGTCGTCGTCCGCCATGACGATGACTGCAGGCCGCACCGCATCGCCAGAGCCGGACGGAACCGTGAGCTCGTAACTGCAGCTCTTCAACCGCAGCACCGCCTCGTGCAGCTTGGTGAAGGTGACGGGCTTCACCAGATAGGCGTAGGCGCCCAGATTGTAACTGTCCGAGATATCCAGGCTGGCTTCGGAGGCCGTGAGGATGACGATCGGTATCTTTCTCAGCGCCGGCTTGAGGTTGATCTCCCAGAGCGAGTCGAGCCCCGCCATGTTGGGCATGTTGAGGTCAAGCAGGATCAAGTCGGGGCGGGGCGAGGAGCCGGGGTCGGTGAACTTGCCGCTTCGTCCGAGATAGTCGAGCAGCTCCTGGCCGTCCTGTACGAAGCGCAACTCGTTCGCGAGACGAGACCTCTGCAACGTCTTCTTGGTCAGCAGGCAATCCTCGGGGTCGTCATCCGCCATCAGGATCAGGACCGGTTTGGTATTCGGCGCGGTGGTCATCGTGCGCTTACCGGGGCTGCCTGCGGGGCAGGGTCACCCTGAAGGTGGCGCCCTCGCCCGGTGTGCCGGATGCCGTGATTCGGCCGTGATGGCGCAGGACGATCTTCTCGCAAATCGCAAGGCCGATACCGGCGCCCTCGTACTGGTGGCGCGCGTGCAACCGCTTGAAGGGCTGGAATAACTTGCTGCCCTGCGACGGTTCGAAGCCGATGCCGTTGTCCGACACGACAATGGTGTGCGCGGGCCCAGGGACGGCGGGAAGCGGCTCCGCCTCGGCCGCCACTCGCACCGTGACGCGCGGCGCGACGCCCGGCCTGCGGAACTTCACCGCGTTGCCGATGAGGTTGCGGAAGAGTTGATCCATCTGGGTGCGGTCCGCCTCGATCGTCGGCGCCTCTCCAACGTCCACCCGACCCTCGGCCTCCTCAAGGGACACCGAGAGGTCCGAAAGCACGGTGTCGAACACGTCGTTCAGAGGCAAGTCCTGGAAGGGCTGCGCCGCCGTGGTAACCCGGGAGAGCGCCAGGAGGTTGCTTACCAGAGTCTGCATACGGGCCGCCGCATCGGTCATGAAGTCGATGTATTGGTGCCCTTCCTCGTCCAGGCTCTCCTGCTTCTCCTCTGCGAGCAGGTCGCCGAAGGCCCTGATCTTGCGCAGCGGTTCCTGCAGGTCGTGGGAGGCCACGTAGGCGAATTGCTCAAGCTCCTCGTTGGAGCGGGCGAGATCGCGCGCATGGCGCTCCAGCGCCTCCTTGGCCTGCTTCTGCTCGGTGATGTCGCGGACAATCCCCATGATCCGCACCGGCGTGCCCGCCTCGTCGCGCACCAGGATGGAGCGGACGGCGATGGGGAAGACTGACCCGTTCTTGCGGATGTACTCCTTCTCGTATTCGTCGGTGTAGCCACGCGACATGAGCTGCTTTTCGACGATCTCGGCCTCCATCGCCGCCCAGCGGACCGGTGTGAGCTGCTGATAGGTCACGCCGATGAGCTCGTCGAGGTCATAGCCCAGCATGTCGAGGTAGGCGTCGTTCGCCTCTTCGACGGGGCCGTCGAGGCCGACGAAGACCACGCCGTCGTGGCTCAGGTCGAAGAGGCTCCGGTAGCGCTTTTCGGACGCCCTGAGCGCCTCCTCCTTCTCCTTCAGCTCGGTGATGTCGCGGACGATGCCCATGAAGCGGACCGGTCGGCCGTCCAGGTCCCGCACCAGGATGGTGCGCAGGCTGATCGGCGCGATGGAGCCGTCCTTGCGCACGTATTCCTTCTCGTATTCGTCTGAGAAGCCACGCTGCATCACCTGAGTCTCGATGATCGCCGCCTCGCCTGCGCGCCACTTCTCGGGCGTGAGGTCCTGGTACGTGTGCGTGCTGATCTCGTCCCGGTCGTAGCCGACGAGGTCCAGATAGGCCTGGTTCATCTCCTCGATATGGCCTTCGAGATCGACGAACACGATCCCGTCCCGGCTCATCTCGAAAAGGGAGCGGAACCGGCCCCGCGACGTGCGGCCTGCGTCGCGGTCGCGCCTGGCCTCGGCAAGCGCCTGCTCCAGCTCTGCGATACGCCGCTGCAGCGCCTCATCGTCGTCGAGCGGGGTCGCGTGTCGCAGCGGCCTTGCCTCAGCCGTCATCGATCAGGTCCTCGGCGTAGGCGAAGAGTGCCGGCATGCCGCCGGTGTGGACGAAGACCACCGTCTCGTCCGCGCCGACCGCGCCCTGCTTCACGTGGTCGATGAGCCCGGCCATGGCTTTGCCGGAATAGACGGGGTCGAGAAAGATGCCCTCGGTCTCGGCCACGAGCCCGATGGCGGCACGCGCCTCCGGCGAGAGCACGCCGTAGTCCTCGCCGATATGGTCCTCGTCGGTGACGAAGTCGGCGGGGTCGATCGCGAGATTGAGGTCGAGCGCGCGCGCCGTCGCCGTGGCGACCCGCGCGATGTCGAGCTCCCTGGGCTCTTCCCAGCGGATCGGGCTGATCGCCGCCACGCGCGCCCGGCGGCCGAGCGCACGCAGGCCCGTGACGAGACCCGCCGGCGTGTTGTTGGCGCCGCAGATGAAGACCTGGCTGGGGTCGATCCCTGCGTCTTCGAACTGGGCATCCAGCTCGATCGCCGTCCCGACGTAGCCGAGCGCTGCAAGCACCTGCTGGTCGAGGGCGAAGGGCGCGATCACGAAGGGCTTCCGGCCGGCCGCCTCCAAGGCGCGGGCCTTCTCGTCCAGCAGCGGCTGGATCTTCTCCATGCTGTCGATATCGACCACGGTCACGTCCGCGCCCATCAGGCGGTCGAGCAACAGGTTGCCCTGCACCCTCGGCCCCTTGACGCCGTGGATCAGCACCAGCGAGACCGCGAGGCCGTGCTTGCACGCCGCCGCCGTGATCTGCCGGCACCAGTTGGACTGGGTGTAGGCGCCCGCGACCACGGTGTCGGCGCCCGACTTCAGGATCTCGGCGAAGGTGAACTCCAGATGGCGCGTCTTGTTGCCGCCGAAGGCCAATCCTGTGAGGTCGTCCCGCTTGATGTAGAGGGCACGCACGCCGATCGCCTCTGCGAGCCGGGGGCAGGGGTCGAGCGGTGTCGGCAGATGCGCGAGCCGGATGCGCGGATGTGCGGCAAGCCGGGCCGCGAGCTCGTCCCTCGTCACCGCTGCCTCTGAGCGCGCCTCCGCCACTGCCATTCCACTCCCTCCCGGCTTCGCAGGCATCCTATCGCCGCCGGGAAGCGCCCGGCAACCGACGGCGATAGTCGGGCTGTACACTCCCGCCACGCCTGTACTAGCATCCCTTATCGACAAGAACGCGCACGACGCAGAGGGGAGATACCGATGACCAAGACGACACGGCGCAATTTCCTGAAAGGCACCGCCGCAGCCGGCACGATCGCCGCGTTCGGCGGCCAGGCGCCTTTCTTCAAGAAAGCGCTCGGCCAAGGGAAGAAGAGCGTCGTGTGGGGCCAGACCGAGCCCTTCACGTCGAGCTGGGACCCCAGCAGCCACACCATCCTGGCACAGATCTATTTCGACTATGACGTGTTCGGCCAGCTCATCCGCACGCCGATGTCGCAGGCCCAGCCGGACGAGATCGTCTACGAGATGGCGACCAGCCAGAACGTGGTCGAAGACGGCTGGCTCGAATACACGCTGCGCAAGGACATCAAGTTCCACAACGGTGCGGCATTCACGGCGCACGACGTGAAGGCGACCTTCGAGTACGCGTCCAACCCCGAGCGGCCGTCAGGCACGTGGTATCCGGGCCAGGCCGAGGTGCAGGTGGTCGACGACTACACCTGCCGGGTGCGCGGCGAGGGCGGCTCCTATCCGGGCTCGCTGTTCTGGTTCCTCGCGGGCTTCCTGCCGATCCTGTCGAAGGACGACATCGATACCAAGGCCATCGACGAGTTCCCCAACGGCTCTGGCTCCTACAAGTTCATCAGCCGTGACGGGCCGACGACGATCCTCCACGCCAACCCCGATTACATTCTCGGCACGCCCGAGATCGAGGAGGTCGTCTACCAGTTCGTGCCCGATGCCAGTACCCGTCTGGTGAGCCTGATCAGCGGCGAGCTCGACATCATCGAGCGCGTCGAGCCCGAGCAATACGAGACCCTGCTGGAGGAGAACGTCACGACATCCCGCACGGTCTCGACCGAGAACAAATATCTCCACTTCCGCTGCTACGAGCCGCCCTTCGACGACGTCAGGCTGCGGCACGCGGCGGCGCATGCCATCGACCGCGACCTCATCCTCGAGCTGATGGGGCCGGCCGGGCATCCGACGGTGGGGCAGCTTTCCTCGGCGAAGTTCGGCTACACCGACACAATCCCGAACTCGCCGGAATACAACCCCGAGCGCTGTCAGGAGCTGCTGGCCGAGGCCGGCTATCCCGGCGGCGACGGCCTGCCGCCGATCGAGTACCTGACCTCCCAGGGCTTCTACCCGAAGACCAAGGAGTACGGCGAGGTCATCACCGCGCTCCTGCAGGAGCAGGGCTTCCCGGTAGAGTTCACGGTGATGGAGGTCGCGTCCTGGATCGAGCGCGTGTTCGTCCGCGACGAGACCGCGCCTCAGCTTGCCGACACCGGCTGGATGACCGGCTCGCCCGAGCCCAACCTGGTGCTCAGGCCCATGTGGCATTCGGACGGCCTGATCCTGACCAACTGCGGCAGCGACACCGTGGATGCGGCGATCGAGAAGCAGCAGACGATCACCGACGTGGACGCGCGGCGCGCGTCGATCCAGAACGAGCTGATGCCGGCGCTGGCCGACCATCTGCCGAGCTTCGGGCTCTTCACCTCGGTGCTGATCCATGCCCACCATCCGGCCATCGAGGGGATCTACTTCCTGCCCAACGGGCCGGTCGACAAGGTCAACGCGACGCTCAAGTCCTGACCGATCTTCCTCGGGGGCTCCGGGCAGGCGGAGCCCCCGCCTCGTTTCACCCCGCCGCGTAGCACGGTCCCGGCATGGCATTCGTCCTCACATTTCTGATCCGCCGCCTTGCGCAGGGCGTGGTCATCGTGCTGCTGGTGACATTCCTGATCTTTACGCTGCTGCGGGTCATTCCGGGCGATCCGGTGCGCATCATGCTGGGGCCCGCCACCACCCAGGCGGTGGTCGAGGCCCGCGCGCAGGAGCTGGGCCTGCGCGATTCCATCCCCGAGCAGTTCGTCCGCTATATCGCCAAGGCGGTGCAGGGCGACTTCGGCGAATCCTATTTCATCGGCGAGACCGGCATCGCGCTCACGGCGCAGAACGTGGTCGGCGGCAAGGGGCAGGACACCGCCACCGAGCAGCGCGAAGCGAAGATGACCCGCGCCGGTGTGCTCAAGGTTATAGGGGACGGTCTGCCCTATACGCTGATGCTGGCGGGCCTCGGCCTGCTGTTCACCCTGGTGATGGCGGTGCCGCTTGGAATTGCGGCCGGCCTCAATCAGGAGAAGTGGCAGGACCGATTAGCGTTCTTTATAGGCTCGGTCTTCATATCCCTGCCAAACTTCTGGCTGGCGTTGGTGCTGATCCTGCTGATCACGGCGCGCGCCGGCCTGCTGCCCTCCATCGGCTACAAGGGCTTTGCCTACGTCATCCTGCCCGCCATCGTGCTGGCGGTGGAGCTGGCACCGATCATCATTCGCGGGCTCTCGATGTCGATCGCCCAGGCGCTGCAAGCTGGTTACGTATCCGGCGGCATCGTGCGCGGGCTGCCCTGGCGGCAGATCATCGTGCGCCACGTGCTGCGCAACTCGTCGATCCCCATGCTCAACCTGTTCGGCGTGCAGATCGGCGGCCTTTTGCTCGGCGGCGTCTTCGTCACGGAGTTCGTGTTCGACTATCCCGGTGTCGGGCGGTCCACCGTGCAGGCCGTGCTGCAGCGTGACTTCCCGGTGATTCAGGGTGTCGCCATCCTGGCGGCGAGCATCCTCGTGCTCGCGAACATCATGGTCGACCTCGCATCGACCTTCATCGACCGCAGGCTCAAGTTCTGATGGCTGCCGAGACCGGAACGAGCAGCGCAGCGCGGGGGCGGGGCGAATCCGTCACCCGGCGGATGTTCCGCCTCGCCTGGGAGATGACGAGCTTCAAGATCGGGCTCGGCGTCTTCACCTTGCTCGTTGGCGCCGCGATCATCTGGCCGGAGCTCTCGCCCTACGATCCCATGAAGATCAGCGTGCGCGAGCGGTTCCTGCCGCCGATCTTCCTGGAGGGCGGCACGTGGGCCCATATTGCCGGCACGGACCAGCTCGGCCGCGACCTCTTCGTGCGCTCGCTGGTGGGGCTCCGCAACGGGCTCGGAATCGCCGCAGCAGCAGTTGCGATCATGTTCGTCGTCGGCTGCGCGCTCGGCGTGATTTCCGGCTACTGGGGCCGCTGGGTCGACATCGTCCTGATGCGCATCACCGACGCCCAGCTCTCGATCCCGGTGATCGTGCTGGCCATCACGATCCTGAGCGTGAGCCGGCCCAACCCATTCACGGTGACCGCCGTGCTGGTGCTGGCGGGGTGGCCGATCTACGCCCGGGTGGTGCGAAGTATCGCGCTCGCCGAGCGCGAGCGCGAATACGTAAGGGGGGCGAAGATTCTGGGTGCGAGCGATCTCAGGATCGCCGCGCTGATGATCTCGCCCAACATCCTGCCGCCCATCGCGTTCGTCGCCGTGCTCGACATCGCGCGCATGATGATCTTCGAGGCGCTGTTCGGCTTCCTCGGCATCGGTATCCAGCCGCCGACGCCCACCTTCGGCAACATCATCGCCGACGGCTACAAGTACCTGGTGAACAGCTGGTGGATCCCGACGATGCCGGGGGTCTTCCTCATCCTTACGCTCATCAGCATCAACCTGATGGGCGCTTCGCTGGAGCGCGCCCGCAACAAGCTCTTCAAGGGGATCGTCTAGGCCATGGCTGCGCCGCCGCTCCTCGACGTGCAGGGCATCTCGGTCGACCTCATCCGCCGCGGTGTGAGCGAGCCGATCCTGCGCGACGTGAGCTTCCAGCTGCGCGAGCGCCAGGTGCTCGGCATCATCGGCGAGAGCGGCTCGGGCAAGACCGTGCTGAGCCGCGTGCTCTGCAATGCGATCTCCGAGCCGCTCGAGATCACCGCCGGCAGCGTCGGCTATCACGGGCGGGACCTGCTCACGATACCCGCGGCCGAGATGCAGGCGCTGCGCGGCAGTGAGATCGGCTATATCGGCTCGGACCCCGGCAGCGCCCTGGACCCGACCATCCCGGTCGGCCATCAGATCGTTGAGAAGCTGCGCGCGGTCCAGCCGGACATGTCGAAGGACGCGGCGCGCGAGCGCGCGCTGGAAGTGCTGAGCGCGGTACGCATGCCGCGGCCTGAGCGCCGCTTCGACGAGTTCCCCTTCCAGTACTCCGGCGGCATGATGCAGCGCGCGCTGATCGTCGACGCCCTGGTCAGCAACCCCACCTTCCTCATCGCCGACAACGTCACCCAGCAGCTCGATGTCACCGTCGCCGCGCAGATCATCCGCCTGATGCACGACCTGCGCGACCAGCTGGACACGGCGATCATCTTCATCTCCTCGTCGCTCGCCATCGTGCGCGAGATCGCGGACGACATCATCGTCCTTCAGGAAGGGCGCATCATCGAGCGCTCGACGCCCGAGGCCATCGTTGCCGCGCCCGAGCACGACTACTCCAAGCGGCTGCTGGAGCGCATCCCGCGCATTTGGGCGGTGGAGGAACGCGCCCAGCCCAAGACCGAGGGCGAGGCCGCGCTGCTGGAGGTGGACGACGTCTACAAGACCTACCGGGTCAATGACCCGACCCGGTTCTTCGGCCACAACGACGTGGAGGCGGTGCGCGGCGTCACCTTCGACGTGAAGGCGGGCGAGAACTTCGGCATCGTCGGCGAGTCCGGCTGCGGCAAGTCGACGCTCTCACGCCTGCTGAGCTGGATCGAGGCGCCGGACAAGGGCGCCATCTCCTTCGAGGGCGAGAGCGTCGCCAAGATGAACCGGCGCCGGCTGCTCGGGCTGCGGCACCGCTTCCAGCTCCTGCTGCAGGATCCCTACAACGCCATGCCGCCGCACATGCCGGTCGGCCGCACCATCCTGGAGCCGCTGCTGATTCACGGCGGCATGGGGCGCCGCGCGATGCGCAACCGCGTGCTCGAAGTGATGAACGAGGTGGGTCTCCCCGCCGACATCTACGACCACCTGCAAATCGGGCTCAGCGCCGGCCAGCGCCAGCGCATCAACCTCGCCCGCGCGCTGGTGCTGGAGCCCCGCCTCCTGATCCTGGACGAGACGCTGTCCGCGCTCGACCAGGTGGAGCAGTCGCGGCTGCTGGAGATCTTCGACAAGCTCCAGGCCGAGCACGGCTTCACCTATATCTTCATCTCCCACGATCTCGCCATGGTGCGCCGCGCCTGCACCCGGATCGCGGTGATGTATCTCGGCAAGATCGTCGAGCTCGCCGACAATCACACGGTCTTCTTTGACCCCGGCCACCCCTACACCAAGGCGCTCCTGAGCGCGGTACCCACCATCGAGGATCGCCGCTACGACGCCGAGGAGAACCTGCTGGAAGGCGAGCCGCCGAGTCCCATTGGCATTCCGCCGGGATGCAGCTTCAACTCGCGCTGCCCGCTCGCGTTCGAGCGCTGCACGACCGAGGAGCCGGGGCTGGAGAGCCGGGGCGACGGCCGCATCAGCGCCTGTTATTGGGCGAATTCGAGCGAGGACGAGCTCGCCGCCGCGGCGCAAGCCAACCGCGCCCGCCGCGCCGCTGGAGAGGCACAGGCGCCTTAGTCCGCTCCGGCGCGTTCCAGCGCCTCGGCTGCGGCAAGCCAGTCGCCCTCGGCCGCCGCCTCGGCCCGCTTCGCCTCCGCCAGTTCCTTGCCGAGCGCAGCGATGCGCGCGGCATCGTTGTCCTCCGCCGCAGACGCGAGCGCCGTCTGGAGAGACCGCTGCGCCTCCTGTGCATCCGCGATCTGTTGCTCCGCCGCTGCCACGGCATCCTTGAGAGGTTTCTGCTGGGCACGGATCGCGGCCGCGGCCTGCCGCGCAGCCTTGCGTGCGGGTGGCGGGCGGTTCTCCCGGCCGTCGCCGTCCGCCCGCCGCGTACCCTCGCCGCCGAGGATCTCGGCGCGGTAATCGTCGAGATCGCCATCGAAAGCGGTCACCGTGCCGTCCTGCACGAGCCACAGCCGGTCGGCCACGAGCTGGACCAGGTGCATGTCGTGCGTGATCAGGACGACCGCGCCGCCGTAGGCCTCGAGCGCTTCGACCAGCGCGTGCCGGCTCTGGATGTCCAGATGGTTGGTCGGCTCGTCGAGCACCAGAAGCTGCGGCGCCTTGTTCGAGATCAGCGCGAGATTGAGCCGCGCCTTCTCGCCGCCCGAGAGCGCGGAAACCGCCACATCCGCTTTCTCGCCTGAGAAGCCGAAGGCGCCGAGGCGCGCGCGGACGCGCTCGGGCGGGGCGTCGGGCATGAGGCGCGCGAGGTGGCCGAACGCCGTGCCCCCGGGCTCCAACGTGTCGATCTGATGCTGCGCGAAGTAGCCGACCCCGAGCCTGGGCGCCCGCGTCACGGTGCCCCGCTCAGATTGCAGCATGTCCGCCAGCAGCTTGGCGAAGGTGGACTTGCCGTTGCCGTTGGCGCCGAGCAGCGCAACCCGCTCGTCGGGGTCGATGCGCAGGTTGACGCCGCGGAGCACGGGGCGCCCCGGCTCGTAGCCGACCGCGACACCCGCGAGGCTCATCAGCGGCGGCGCGAGCGTAGCGGGTTCGGGGAACGTCAGGTCCGGCGTCCGCTCATCGGCCACGATGGGCGCGTCCACGAGCTTCGCCATCGCCTTGAGGCGGCTTTGCGCTTGCCGTGCCTTGCTCGCCTTGTAGCGGAAGCGGTCGACGAAGCCCTGCATCTGACGCCGCTTTGCGTCGATGCGGGCCTGTTGGGCGCGCGCCGTGGCGAGGGACTCGGCATAGGTCTTAGCGAAGCGCGTGTAGTTGCCGGGGTAGTGCGTCAGGCCCCGGCCCGCCATGTGGAGAATGCCGTCGGGCACGGCGTCGAGCAGGGTGCGGTCATGGCTCACTACGACGAGCGCCCGGGGATAGCCCTTCAGATGGGCCTCCAGCCACGCGGCCGCCTCCAGATCGAGGTGGTTCGTCGGCTCATCGAGCAGCAGCAGGTCGGGCTCGACGAAGAGCGCGGCGGCGAGCGCGACCCGCATGCGCCAGCCGCCGGAGAGGTCGGCGAGCGGCACCTGCTGCATCGCTTCGTCGATGCCGAGGCCCGCGAGCAGGCGCGCAGCCCGCGCCGGCGCCGCGTGCGCGTCGATCTCCGTGAGCCGGGCCTCGATCTCGGCACGGCGCGCGCCGTCCGCGCCTTCCGCCTCGGCGATCAGGGCCGCGCGCTCACCGTGCGCGGCGAGCACGGCGGCGCGCGGTGTTTCCGGGCCGCCCGGCACCTCCTGGTCCACCAGGCTCACCGATAGCCCGCGCGTGCGGAGGATCGCACCCTCGTCGGATTCGAGTCGGCCCGCGATGAGGCGCAACAGGGTGGTCTTGCCGCAGCCGTTGCGCCCGACCAGCCCGAGCCTCTGGCGGGCGCCGACCTGCGCGGTCACGCCCTCGAAGAGGAGCCGCCCGTCGACGCGGTAGGCGATGTTCTGCAGGGTCAGCATGAGTGGCGGCTTATCTGCGCCGCCCGCGCCCGTGACGCAAGGGCGGCCGGCGCTCCTGGATGTGCGACAATGGCGGTGGACCAATGAATGAGAGGGAGCACCCCATGCTGATCGTCGCCGTCGTCTTCGAGTTCGTGCCCGGCGGGTTCGACCGCATCAAAGCGGAGGTGCTGGATGCCGTCGAGAACTCGCGCAAGGAACCCGGCGCCCAGATCTACGACTGGGCCATCGATGTCACCGCGCCCAACCGGGCCATCATCTTCGAGGTATGGGACGATCAGGCGGCGCTCGACGCGCACTTCACCCATCCCTACATGGATACGCTGGTCGCGGCGCTGAGCGCGGCCAACATCCGCGGCGACATCACCCATTACTCGGCGGAGATCTACGACGTGAGCGGCAAGCGCGACATGGGCTTCCGACTGCCGACCGAATAGTGGCCGTCGAAGGAGAGAACGCCGTGAGCGCCCGTCCCATCGCGCCGCCCTTCGACGAGGGCGCTGCCCGCGCCATCGTCCAGGCCTTCGAGGACGCCTGGAACCGCAGGGTCGCCGACGAGATTCCGGCAACCTGCACGCCAGATACGCGCTGGCGTTATCGCGACGCCTTCGTCGAGGGGCGGGACAACATCGTGCCGTTCCTGCTCGCGCGCTGGCCGATCCAGGAGCACTACAAGCTCAGGAAGGAGCTCTGGAGCTTCACGGCAAACCGCATCTCGGTGCGCTTCATCAGCGAGTGGCGCCACCGCGACACCGGCCAGTGGTACCGGACATTCGGCAACGAGCACTGGGAGTTCGACCCGGACGGATTGCAGAGCGTTCTCGATCTCTCCGCCAACGACATTCCGATCGAGGAGGCAGAGCGCAGCCTCTGATTACCAGCCCAGCGCGCGGCTCGTGCGCCGGGGGTCGGCGGCGCCTTCGATCTCGCCGGTCTCGAGGTCCTTGCGCACCGCGCAGACCCCGCCGGTCCAATGCGACCAATCGTCCAGGCGCTCGATGCGGTGCCCGCGTGCGGCGAGCCGGTCGCTCGTGGCTTCGTCGATGCGTCCTTCGAGGGTGACGCGGCCAGGATGCGCGTCGTGGGGCGCGAAGGAATCCGGGTGGCTGTGGGTGACGACGCGGGGAGCCTCCACGGCGTCCTGCAGTTCCATGCCGAAAGCGAGGTGGTTTAGGAGCGTTTGCAGGTTCGCCTGGATCTGCGTGTCGCCGCCGGGGGTCCCGAACGGCATGATCCAGCGGCCCGGCGAGAGGGCGAAGCAGGGGTTGGGCGTGAGGCGGGGCCGCTTGCCAGGTGCCACGCAGGAGGGGTGGCCCCGCACCGCCCACGATTGCGCCCCGCGTGAGGACACCGCGAGCCCGGTTGCCGGCACCACCGGGGTATCCCAGCTCGTGTCTGACGGCGTCGAGCAGAGCCCGTTCCCCTCACGGTCGATGACGCAGACGATCGACGTATCGGGCGAGGGGCCAACCGGCGCGCTGCATGGGGCGACCGTCGGGATGTATGGCTCGTGGCCCGGAACCCGGCCGGGGGGCGGCATGCCGGGCGAGGCTTTCGCGGGATCGATCGCCCAACTCCGCTCGGCCGCGTAAGCCGAGCCGATGAGCGTATCGAGAGGGACGTCCACGAAGTCTGGGTCGCCCAGATAGGCCTCCCTGTCCGCGAAGGTGAGCTTGAGGGTCTCCGCAATCGTGTGGAGATACGCGTCCGAGCCGTAGTCCTGCCTACCCACGTCTGCCGCCTCGGCGATGGAAAGCGCTTCGAGCAGGAACGGACCCTGGCACCAGGCGCCGCAGGTGTGCACCTCGACCTCCTCGCCGTTGAAGCCGAAGCGGCGCGAGACCGAGGGCACGATCCGGCAGCGGAAGCTCTCCAGATCCTCCGCCGCGAGCAGCCCGTCGTGCTCCCGCTGATGGGCGAGAATCTGGCGCGCGATGTCGCCCCGGTAGAACGCGCGCCGCACCGCAGCGAGGCCCGCCATGCGGTCGCCGCCTGCCGCGCGCTCCTCGTCGCAGAGGAATTGCAGGGTGCGGCCGAGATCGGCCTGGACCAAACGGTCGCCCGGCGCTGGCACCTCGCCACCCGGCATCCAGATCGCCACGTTCTCTGACCAGTGGCGGAAATCGTCGGCGTGCTTCTGCACGTAATCGAGCATGACCCGATGGCGGGGAAAGCCCTCGGTGGCATAGCGCACCGCGCGCGCTGCCACATCGCGAAACGCCATCGTTCCCCAACGCTCCAGCGCCTGGATGCAGGCATCGGGAGCGGCCGGGACCACGGTGCGCCGGACCCCGAGCGGGATCACGCCGCCGTGGCGCTGGATGAAGGCGTCGGGATCGAGCGCCCGCGGCCAGCCGCCGACCCCTGCGATGGTCACGATCTCGCCGGTCTCCGCGAGGCGGAGGATCATCGGCGCGACCCCCGCCACGCTCACCTGATCGCTGTAGACCACCCCGAGGGTTAGGATCGCGGCGACGCCCGCGTCGATCGCGTTGCCGCCGTTCTCCAGCGCCTCGAACGCGGCGAGTGTCGCGAGCTCGTGGCCCGTGCTGACGACGTGGTGATGACCGCGGGCGACGGGGACGACGGACATGAGAATCTGCGCGTGTGTTGGGGGCTGGTTGGGCCGGCGCAGTATAGACTGTAATGCGACACCCACGCTTCGCCCGCCAACGAACCCCACGGAGGCCAGGACTCAATGCACCCTGTGTGTCTCGTTATCGGTGCCGGTGCCGGCATCGGGAGCAACGTCGCAAGCCGCTTCGCCCGCGAGGGGTACCACGCGGTGCTCTGCCGGCGGTCGGACGAAGAGGGCCTGAACCGCTCGGTCGCCCGCATTGCCGAGGACGGCGGCGCTGCCTCCGGCTTCCTGCTCAACGCCGTGGCGCCCGACGCCATCGAGGAGCGGATCGCCGCGGTCGAGGCGGACATCGGCCCGATCGAAGTGGCGGTCTACAACCTCGGCGCGCAGATCGGCGACCGGTCGCTGGCGGAGACCAGCCACAAGGTCTTCGAGCTGGGCTGGCGGCTGGGGACCTTTGGCCTGTTTCGGCTGGCGTCCGCCGTCTGCCCGCTGATGGAGCAGCGCGGCCGCGGCACCATCCTCGTGACCTCGTCGACCGCAGCGATGCGCGGCAACCAAGGCCAGCATTCACACGCGGCCGCCATGGGCGGGCGGCGCATGCTCTGCCAGAGCCTCAATGCGGAGTTCGGCCCCAAGGGCATCCACGTGGCGCACATCATCATCGACGGCATGGTCGATGCGCCCGATACCCTGGGCAAGATGCTTGGCGACGAGGCGTTCCAAAGGCTCCGGCAGGAGCGCGGGTTGGAGCATGACGGCTTGCTGCTGCCCGCCGAGATCGCCGACACCTACTTCCAGCTTGCCCGGCAGCACCGTTCCGCGTGGACGCACGAGATCGATCTGCGGGCGTTCTCCGACACGCCGTGGTGGAATCGCTGATTCAGGTATTGGCCGCGCCGTCCCGAGACACACTTCTTTACAATTCTTTACCGCGCCGATGTCGCTTATTGGTTGATCGAAATCTTCGGTCCCCCGACGATAGAGTTGGCGACTCGCCTCAGGATCTCGATGGGCGAGGATTCCGGCGCGCAAGCCGGCGCCTGAGAGCGGAGGATGACGATGAAGCGAAGCTGGAGACAAGGCATTGTCAGCGGGATCGCATTCACGGCTGCCATCGCGCTCGCCTCCACCATGGCGTCGACGTCCGCCCGGGCCGACCACACGCACGTGTGGGATGCCGCGCTGACGGGCGCCATCATCGGCGGCTTGATCGGCTTGGCGATCGACCATGAGCCCGGCCACGTGACCACGGTCGGCACCAGCAGGGTGTCGAGCAGCCTGTACTTTGGTCACCACGTGGGGCATCGTCAGCATTCATGGGTGTATCAGCGCCCGATGCATCATCAGCGCTGGTGGCACGACCGCCGGAGCCATCGGCAGCCCTGGTACGTTCATCCCCGGCGGCACCGTCACGGCCACCACCACCACGGCTATCACCGCGGATGGAAGCGGCCGCACACTCACCAGCCGGCTTGGCTGCACCCGAGACCGCGCGCTCGGAACCACCACCATCATCGCCCCGTGTACGGCAACAACACTCATCGAGATTGCCGCGTCCTCGAACACGGTGCGCGGCCGGTGGTCGCGTGCCGGGGCAGGGGCGGCCACTGGCGCATTCTCCAGTGACGCAGTCCGTCCGGCATCGCGTCGGCCACTAACGCCCGCCGCCGAACGACCTGGAGCCCGAGCAGGCGTTTCTCGTCAACAACGAAGCCCTCCATCTGATTGCGGACTTCCTGGCGCCGCATGCAGGCGACGCTTGGGCATCGCGGTTGCATCGTGAACCACGAGAAAATTCGGCGCCTGATGCGCGGCTTGACGCTAACTGTTCGGTGCACCTACCCTGATTTGGGCCAATACGCTTAGCCTTGATGTGGGCCAAGAAAGAACCACAACCGCCCCAGGGGAGGAAACATGACTGACAAATCAGACGAGGTTCTCAGTCGGACGTTAGAGGAGACACGGCGGTACAGGATCACCCGGCGCCGCATGATGCAGGGAGCAGTGGCGTCTGCGGCAGCACTTGCCGCGACTTGGAAACCGAGAGAAGTACGCGCCGACGTGTCCGGGTCGGTGAACGTCTATACATCGTCGGGCCTGCGTTGGGAGGGCTCGATGCGGGCGGCCCTTCCGCTGTTCGAGCAGGTCTATCCCAACATCGACGTCAACTTCGTCGCCGAGCCGATCGGCGAAACGTTCCCGAAGATCAACGTGATGATGGAGTCGCAGATCGACACCTTCAACGTGATCTACACCGACTACGGTCAGTGGCCGAGCATGTACGTAAAAGAGGCGCTTACCCCGCTTCAGCCGTTCGCCGATCAGGATCCGGCATGGTTCGAAGACTACCTGAACGACGTGCCGCGGGAGATCTCCAAGCTCTATCGCGTGCCGCCCGAGCAGGACGGCGACCTCTATGGCCTGACACCTGACGGCAATGCCCTTCTGGCGACGTATCGCAAGGACGTTCTCGACAAGCTTGGAATCTCGTATCCGGAGACATTCGACGAGTGGATCGAGGCCGCCAAGGAGGTCCATGACCCCGACAACGAGGTGTACGCCTACTGCGCCTCGCTACAGCGCGGTGCCTGGTTCGGATTCAACTTCTGGGCAGCCTTGGCAGCCCATGGCGGCTCGTGGTTCGACCGGATGGAAAAGGGGTATTGGAACCCGACGTTCAACACCGAAGCCGGGTATCTCGCCCTCAAGGCGATGAAGGGGCTGCAGGCCTACGCGCACCCGGTCACCAGCAACGCGACCGAGGACGAAGTGAACCGGGCGTTCGCGAACGGCAGCGCCATCCTCGGTCCGAACACCTGGGGTACCGCGGTCCTGAACAAACCAGAGTACAGCAAATTCCCGGAGGAGTTCCATTGGGATGTTCCGCCGCGCGGCAGCAATCCGGAGGGTATCCACAAGGCCCTGACTGGCGGGCTCGGCCAGTTCATCCCGCCGTGGAGCGCCGACCACCAGGCGGCGTGGGAGTGGATCAAGTGGATCAACTCCGGCGACATGACCGATCCGCGCATCGGCCAGGCCATGGTGGAAGCGGGCGGTCAGCCATCGCGCGTATCGCTTCTCAGCAAGTACGCCGATCAGCGGAACTTCTTCAAGGGATTGGCGAAGGCGATCCAGGTTGCAACGCCCTATCTCATGCTGGTGCCGGAAGCCATCCCGCTGGTCTCGGCATTCGGTGAGGAGGGTGCCGACTACGTCAACGATCAAAAGGATATCGAAGACGCCTTGGAGGCGATGGACAGACGTTGCCGTCGCATCATGGAGGATTCGGGCTACTACGACGACTGACACCCGGTCGCCAACACGAGAAAATATGGCCCGGCCGCCTCTTGCGGCCGGGCTTTCTTTTGAGCCCGCGTTTCCCAGATGACTTCCAGGTCCGGACCTTCTAAACCGAGATTCTAATTTGGGTATCACTGGGTTAGGTAAGATGCAGCCGCGCGGATACCTATTCCAGCCGCCGTTGACAAGCTAAGCGATGCGGCCATCATGGGCCGCAGTTCTGGCAGCATGATCATTGCCGGTGTCGCCGACAAGACGCCCGAACGCTATGCCCGGGCGATCATGAACGCCGGACGGGATTAAGCAGCGGGGATATACGCCGACGATGGCGTTGCGTCCGTTGAGGCTGATGGTCTGGCCGGCCATCAGCGCCGCTTCCTCCGAGGCGAGACACGCGATTACGCAGGCAAGGTCGCGCGGCTCGGCGAGCGCCCGCGCGGCGCTCCGGGAAGCGTTTGGGACGGCTTAGGAGACGAACACATGCCACGAACCAACATCGACGCCATCATCGTCGGCGCCGGCTTCTCGGGTATCTACATGCTGAAGCGCTGCCGCGAGTTGGGGCTTTCCGCTCAGGTGATCGAGGCGGGCGGCGGCGCCGGCGGCACCTGGTACTGGAACCGCTATCCCGGTGCGCGCTGCGACGTGGAGAGCATGACCTATTCCTACTCGTTCTCCGACGAGCTCCAGCAGGAATGGACGTGGACCGAACGCTACGCGAGACAGCCAGAGATCCTACGCTACATAGAGCACGTTCTGGACAGATTCGACCTCAGACGAGACATACAGCTCGAGACCCGTGTCACGAGCGCGGTGTTCGACGATGCCACGAACCGGTGGATCATCGATACGGACCGCGGCGAGCGCTTCTCCGCCAGATACTGCATCATGGCAACAGGCTGTATGTCGACCCCGCACATCCCCGATTACGAGGGCCTGGAGCGCTTCGAAGGCGACTGGTATCACACCGGCCTCTGGCCGCATGAGGAGATCGACTTCACAAGCAAGCGCGTCGCCGTGATCGGGACGGGTTCGTCCGGCGTTCAGTCGGTACCGGTGATTGCCGCGCAGGCGGCTCACCTCACGGTCTTCCAGCGTACACCGAACTTCAGCATTCCGGCGTGGAATGGCCCGCTTGACGACGCCGACGTGCAAATGTGGAAGTCGCGCTATTCCAAGCTCCGTCAGCGCGCCCGCGGCACGCGCAACGGCGATGTCTTCGAGGTCTCCGAAACCTCGGCGCTCGACGTTTCGCCGGGGGAGCGCGAGAGGACGTTCGAGCGGCGCTGGCAGGAGGGCTCCTTCAATTTCCTGGTGTCCTTCGCCGACCTCATCACCAGCGAGCCCGCAAACGATTTCGCCGTCGCCTTCGTGCACGACAAGATCCGCGAACGGGTCGACGACCCCGAGGTCGCGGAGCTTCTGTGTCCAAAGGATCACCCGCTCGGCACCAAGCGGCTCTGCGTCGATACCGACTATTACGAGACCTTCAACCGCGCCAATGTCAGCCTGGTCGACCTGAAGGCTACGCCAATCGAAGAGATTACGCCGAGCGGCCTCAAGGCCGGCGGCAAAGAGTACGAGCTCGACGCCATCGTGTTCGCCACGGGCTTCGACGCCATGACCGGCTCGCTCTTCAATATCGACATTCGGGGCCGGGGCGGCATTGGGCTCAAGCAGAAATGGTCGAATGGCCCGAGGACCTATCTCGGGCTCGCGGTCGCGGGCTTCCCCAACCTCTTCACGGTCACGGGCCCCGGCAGCCCCTCGGTGCTCAGCAACATGATGAACTCGCTCGAGCAGCACGTCGAATGGATCGCCGAGTGCATCGGCTACCTGGAGGAGCACGCGATCGGCAGCATCGAGGCGTCCGCCGAGGCCGAAGACGAGTGGATGCAGCACGTCAATGAGGCGGCCGACAAGACACTCTTCTTTCAGTCCAACACCTGGTATGTCGGCGCGAACATCCCGGGCAAGCCGCGCGTCATTTATCCCTATGTCGGCGGCGTCGGCGTCTATCGCGACATTTGCGACGAGATCGTGGCCAAGGGCTATGAGGGCTTCACCCTCACCGGGCCTCAGGACGGTTGAAGACCCGTACGAGCTTCAGGACACTTCAAGTGGTGGGCAGGTAGAGCCGCGCACCTTGATTTCACCCTGCAACCGGACCGAAGAGATTGGCGTGCCGTCCGTAAGGTAGTCGCAGATTGCCTGCGCGCTCTCCTGGCCCATCGCGGCGACGGGCAAGCTTATGCAGGTCAAGCGTGGATGGCTGTGTTCGGACCAGGAGATGTGATCGAACCCCATGACCGACATGTCTTGGGGCAGGCGGAGGCCGCTCCGCTGAAGCTCGAACATCGCTCCCAGCGCGACGAGGTCGGTGACGCAAAGCAGCGCCGTGGGCCGCCGGTCCCACGCCAGGGCCTGCTTCGCGGCGACGCCGCCGCCTCCGACGCTCAGCTCCGTCTCCATAATCCGCAGTGAACGCACGCCCTCGACGGATTCCGCGCCGCGAATCCTGAAACGGGCTCGATCGTTTTGCGCCGTGGGCCCCGAGACCAGGGCGACATCCCTGTGGCCGAGGTCGAGCAGGTGCTGCATGGCCTGGCGCCCGAGCTCGGTGTTGTCGTAGCCGATGGTGGGCATCGAGGCCGAGGCCTCGTAGATCGACGTTGCGACCACGGGCGCTCCGAACCGCCTGGCCAGACCGGTAAGTTCGGGCTCGTGATCCAGCCCGGTTACGATCAGCGCCCTGGCGCCCATTTCGAGCAAAGACCGGGCGCGCTCGAGTTCCACGCGGCGGTCCATGCCGGTCGTGGCGATGAGCAGGCGATAGCCGTTGGCATCCAGCCCGGCCTCCAGCGCTTCCAGGAACGCCGCGAAGATCGCGTGATTGATGGTGGGAATCACCGCGCCGACAGTGTTGGTGCCGCCTGCGTTGAGCGCGCGCGCGAGCGGGTCGGGCGCGAATTCGAGTTTGGCGAAGACTCGCAGCACGTCCTCGCGGGTTTCCGGCGAAACGGATGGCGAATCGTTCAGAACCCGCGATGCGGTGGCGACCGAGACCCCAGCCTCGCGCGCAACATCTCGAAGCGTGACTCTGCGGGAGGACTGCTTGCTCCCCAGCGATCGGCGTTCGGGCATTCCGGCTTCCGGTACGTATTGTGCTGCGGGCGCCATTCGCCGCTTCGGCAAGGAAACCCTGCCACGCGCCGCACGGCTACGTTGGCGGCGGGCCTAGCGGCGCCTGCTGCGATTGTGTCGTTCCGGCTGGCGCTAGGCCCGGCTGAGCCGTGCGTGTACCCCCAGTATATCCCAATGTCTCCAAAATCTGTCGTCCGGCGATAAATCGGTCAAGCGTGAGGGCACAGCACATGACCGCGATGCTGGCCAGGATTCCTTGCCCCGTGGCGGCGTTCTGTAGCGGCTGAGCGCGCTTAGAACCCTAAAACAGCCTTCCCTGTAACCGGTCACATGCGCTATGGTTGGCTCGCGTAACCGGTTACAAAGCATAAAACCGGACTCCAAGGGTCAATGGGGAGGATGTCCACGTGCGCTCCACCGCGAGCCCACCATCCGGGAGCGAAATGTCGACATGATTGCACGATCGGATACTCACGAGCCCATTGCCGAGACTGCACCCTCAACTACCGCAAATCGAAAGGAGTGCTCGACATGAAACGCACCGGCTTCATGGCAGTCGTCGCGGCGGGTGTGGCGATGCTGTTCGCATCGTCGGCATCCGCCCTCGACAAGATCACGGTGGCTTACTTCCTGGAGTGGCCGACCGCGAACCAGGTTGCGCAGCTCGAGAAGACCTATGACGAGGCGATGGGCGTCGAAGTCGAGTGGCGCGCCTTCGGCAACGGCAACGAGATGAGCCAGGCGATGGTCTCTGGCGACGTGCAAATCGCCTATTCCCAGGGGCTGGTGCCGTGGGTTGTCGCGGTCACCAACGGTCTCCCGCTCAAGCTCGTCGGCGTGGCGGTGAGCTACGCGGAGGCCGACAACTGCGTCGTCCACGCCGACACCGGCATCACGCAGGCGACTGCGAGCGAACTGGAAGGCAAGCAGATCGCGACCCCGATCGGCAACGTGACCCACTACAAGCTCTTGCGCACGCTCGATCATCTGGGCGTCGACGCCTCCAAGGTCAACATGGTGCAGATGAACGGCGCCGATGCGTCGGTCGCGCTCGCGCGCGGAGACGTCGCCGCGGCCTGTGCCTTCGGCGGCCCGCTCCAGCGGATGAAGGAGTATGGCGACGAGCTGATGACACCGGCGGAGCAGGAGGCGATCGGCATTCGCGTCTTCGACGTGGTCGCGGTGACCGAGAGCTTCGCCAACGATCACCCCGACCTGCTCAGGAAGTTCATGGAGGTGACCGATCAGGCGAACGCGGCCTACAACGCGGATTCGGCGCCGTTCGTGGAGACCATCTCCAAGGCTGCCGGCATGGACCTCGCGGCGACCGAAAACATGCTCGGCATGTTCTCGTTCCCGTCGGCGGCGGACCAGAAGTCTGAGGTATGGATGGGCGGCACCGTGCAGTCCTTCACCAAGGAAGTGGCGGACTTCTTCGTCCAGCAGGGCCAGCTCGATAGTGCGCTGGACAGCTACGACTTCGCGATCGACGACAGCTTCCTCTAAGCGCGACCGAGCGCGACTGCGGCTGGCAGGCCGCAGGTGCACAACTCCTCCCTGCCTCCCCAAGCCTTCGGGAGGCAGGGAGGGCATTTCGTTGCCGATAGCCGGTCCTCGCGCAAAGCGGGGGTCGGTATCGTGTGCTCGTGGCGCGGGAAGCTTGCGGCTGTTACGGTCCAAGCCCTTTGGGACCCGCCAAGAAGGGAGCGTGATGGACGGGCTGGTCATCGACAACGTCTCGATGGTCTTCACCTTGCCCAATGGCGGCAAGGTCCACGCCCTCCAGGACGTCTCGCTGCACCTGAAGCCCGGCGAGCTGATGGCCGTGCTGGGTCCCTCGGGGTGCGGCAAGACCACGCTGCTCAACATCGTCGGCGGCTTCCTGGCGCCGACCGCAGGCCAGGCGCTTCTCAACGGCCATCAGGTGACCGGCCCACACAAGGAGCGCGGCGTGGTGTTCCAGCAGGGCGCGCTCTTCGAGTGGATGACGGTCGCCCAGAACGTGAGCTTTGGCCCGCGCATGTGCGGCGTGTCCCGTGCCGAGACCAAGCAGATCGTTGGTCGCCTGCTCGATACCGTGGCGCTGAAGGCCTTCGCCGACAAGCCGGTCTATCAGCTCTCAGGCGGCATGCAGCAGCGCGTGGCACTGGCGCGCTGCCTCGCGAACGACCCCGACGTGATCCTGATGGACGAGCCGCTGGGCGCGCTGGATGCGCTGACCCGTGAGAAGATGCAGGGCCTCGTTCTCAAGCTGTGGAAGGAGACCGGCAAGACCATCATTCTGATCACTCATTCCGTCGAGGAGGCCCTCTTCCTCGGCGAGCGCCTGGTGGTCATGGCGCCGCGTCCCGGCCGCATTCACAAGGAGTACACCCTCCCCTTCGCCGAGCAGGGGGTGGAAGGGGATGCGCGCGCGATCAAGGCTCGGTCCGACTTCATCGATACCCGCGAAGAGATCCTCTCCATGATCTGGGAGATGGAGGAGGAGATCATGGGCGGCGCGGACAGGCGCTGAAGAGACGATCATGGCCGCGCGCAAGCAAAACGAGCAACCCCCGCGCTGGACCATCTGGCTCGGCATCGCGGACAACAGCTTCACCCGGCAGAAGACCGTCAAGTTCGGCGATGCGTCTGCGGTGAACTCCGGCCGCCTGTGGTCGGTGCTCACCCTGATCCTGCTGATCCTGGCCTGGTGGATCGCGACCATTTCGGGCTTCATCGATCCCCTCTTCTGGCCGCCGCTGGAGGGCAGTCTCTATCCCTGGGACAATCCCAACCGGGCGCGGCCGGGTGTGGTCGACCGCTTCGTCAGCCTGTTCGTGGATGGCTACCGCAACATCTCGCTCTGGGAGCATGTCGGCACCTCGGTCAAGCGCGTGCTCCTCGGCGTGATCTTCGGCGCCTTGGTGGGCATTCCGCTCGGCTTCGCCATGGGCCTGAACTCGGTGGCGCGTGGGCTCTTCGACCCGATCGTCGAGTTCGTCCGCCCGATTCCGCCGCTGGCGCTCATCCCGCTGGTCATCTTGTGGCTGGGGATCGACGAAGTGGCCAAGATTTTCCTGCTCTTCCTGGCCGCGCTCTTCATCATGCTGATCGCGGCCCGCGCAGGCGTAAGCTCGGTGCAGATCTCCAAGGTCCACGCCGCCTATTCGCTGGGCGCCTCCAAGTTCCAGGTACTGCGCCACGTCATCCTGCCGAACGCTCTGCCCGAGATTTTCACAGGCTTGCGGATCTCCATGGGGGTGTGCTGGGGGACGCTGGTGGCCGCCGAGCTGGTGGCGGCGGACCAGGGGGTCGGCTCGATGATGATGATCGCGAAGAACTTCCTTCAGACCGATGTGGTGGTGATCGGCATCATCATCATCGGCGCGATCGGCTTCGCCATCGAGATGCTCATGCGCTTGCTCGAATCGTGGCTGATCCCCTGGAAGGGGAAGGGCTGATGCCCCGAAAACTGTCCGACTTTGTCTGGCCGCAACGCGGGAACGAAAGGAACGGGAAGTTAACGCGATGAAAATGACGACTGAAGAGGCCTTCGTGAAGGTGCTGCAACGGCACGGGATCGAGCATGTGTTCGGCATCATCGGCTCTGCCTTCATGCCGATTTCCGACCTCTTCCCGAAGGCCGGGATCACCTTCTGGGACGTGGCCCACGAGAGCAACGCCGGCTTCATGTGCGACGGCTACACCCGCGCCACCGGCAAGATCGCCATGTGCATCGGCCAGAACGGCCCCGGCATCACCAATCTCGTGACCCCGGTGAAGACCGCATACTGGAACCACACCCCGCTGCTGCTGGTGACTCCCCAAGCGGCCAACAAGACCATTGGCCAGGGCGGCTTTCAGGAAGTGCCGCAAATGGCGCTGTTCGAGCAGATGGTCTGCTATCAGGAGGAGGTGCGGGATGCCTCCCGCATGGCCGAGGTCCTAAACCGGGTGATCGAGAACGCGGTGCGCCAGTCGGCTCCGGCGCAGATCAACGTGCCGCGCGATCTCTGGACCCAGGAGGTCGACATCGAGCTGCCGCCGGTCGTCCACCTGGAGCGGGCGGCGGGGGGCGAGGAGTCGGTCGCGGAAGCCGCGCGGCTTCTGTCGCAGGCCCGCTTCCCGGTCATTCTCTCCGGCGGCGGCGTGGTTATCGGAGACGCGATCGACGAGTGCCGGGCGCTTGCCGAGCGCCTCGATGCGCCGGTCTGCTCGGGCTACCAGCACAACGACAGCTTCCCCGGCTCGCACCCTCTCGCCGTCGGCCCACTCGGGTACAACGGCTCCAAGGCCGCGATGGAGTTGATCGCGCAGGCGGACGTGGTGTTGGCGCTCGGCACCCGGCTCAACCCGTTCTCGACGCTGCCGGGCTACGGCATCGATTACTGGCCCAAGGACGCGGCGATCATCCAGGTGGAGTTGAACCCGGACCGCATCGGGCTCACCAAGAAGGTCACGGTGGGCATCTGCGGCGACGCCAAGAAGGTGGCGCGCCAGCTCTGCGACCGGCTTTCCAGCACCGCCGGCGATGCGGCCCGCGAGGAGCGCCGGGCGGCGATCCACCAGACCCGCTCCGCGTGGCTGCAGACGCTCGCCAGCATGGACCACGAGGACGACGACCCGGGCACCACCTGGAATGTGGACGCGCGGACACGCGAGCCGGACCGGATGTCGGCGCGGATGGCGTGGCGCGCCATTCAGGATGGTCTGCCCAAGGACGCCATCATCTCCTCCGACATCGGCAACAACTGCGCCATCGGCAACGCCTATCCGACCTTCGAGGAGGGGCGCAAATACCTCGCGCCCGGTCTCTTCGGGCCTTGCGGCTACGGCTTCCCCGCCATCCTCGGCGCCAAGATCGGCTGCCCGGACGTGCCTGTCGTTGGCTTCGCCGGCGACGGCGCCTTCGGCATCTCCATGAACGAGATGACGTCGATGGGGCGCGAGGGCTGGCCCTCGATCACCATGGTGGTCTTCCGCAACTACCAGTGGGGCGCGGAGAAGCGCAACTCGATCCTCTGGTACGACAACAACTTCGTCGGCACGGAGCTGAATCCTGACCTGAGCTACGCCAAAGTCGCGGACGCCTGCGGGCTGAAGGGCGTCGCGGTGAGCACGATGGAGGAACTGACGGCAGCGCTGCGTGAGTCGTGTACAGCGCAGGCCGACGGTGTCACCACCTTCATCGAGGTGATCTTGAATCAGGAGCTGGGCGAGCCCTTCCGCCGCGATGCGATGAAGAAGCCGAATGTCGTGGCCGGTATCGAGGGCAGCGACATGCACCCCCAGTAGTGGACATCGTCGAACGCCTCATCGCGCAAGCGAAGCAGCGCCAGCGCAGCGTCGTCCTGCCGGAGGGCGACGACCCGAGAATCCTTCAAGCGGCGCGACACCTGCACGACGAGGGTATCGCAAGGCCCATCCTGATTGGCGACCGTGCGGCGCTGGTAGACGCCGCCGCAACGGCCGGCGTTTCGCTCGATGCAATCGAGAGCGTGGCGCCGGCGGAGAGCGGCGCTCTCGATGCCTATGCGGCGCTCTACCTCGAAGGCCGACCGAAGGCGAACGAGCGGGTGGCTAAGCGGCTGCTCGCCAAGCCCTTGTTCTACGCGGCGATGGCGGTTAAGGCCGGCGATGCGGATGCGATGGTGGCCGGTGCGAGCCAGCCCACGGCGCGGGTGATCGAGGCCGGGCTGATGTCGGTGGGTCTCGCCCACGGCATCGCGACGCCGTCGAGCTTCTTCATCATGGCGCCACGCGACGGCGGCGACCCACTCGTCTTCGCCGACTGCGCGGTCAACGTCGAGCCGGACGCGGAGGCCCTTGCGGACATCGCCATCGCTTCGGCCGAGAGCGCCGAGCGGTTGGGAATATCCGCGCGGGTGGCGATGCTCTCCTTCTCCACCCACGGCAGCGCCAAGCACGAACGTGTCGAAAAGGTGCGCCGGGCTGCGGAAATCGTGCGGTCCCGAGCACCGGAGATCCCCATCGACGGCGATCTGCAAGCGGACGCCGCGCTCGTGCCGCGGGTCGCAGCCCTCAAGGTCAAGAGTACCAGCGATGTCGCGGGGCGGGCCAACGTGCTCGTCTTCCCGGATCTCGACGCCGGCAACATCAGCTACAAGCTCTGCGAGCACCTCGGCGGCATGCGCGCGATCGGGCCCTTCCTTCAAGGCTTCGCGCGGCCGATGTGTGACCTCTCTCGCGGCGCGACGGTGGACGACATCGTAGCCGCAGCGGCGATCACCGCGGCAATGGCCTGACCGCTTATCCCCGCTCGTCGATCGGCACGTAGTCGCGGGCCTCTGGTCCGGTGTAGAGCAGGCGCGGGCGGATCAGGATGTTGTTCTCCAGCTGCTCCATCGCCTGCACGGTCCACCCCGGTATCCGGCCGATGGCGAAGATCGGCACGAACAGGTCTTCCGGAATCCCGTGCAGGTAGTAGACGACGCCCGCATAGAAATCGACGTTCACGTTGACGCCGTGCCGCGCATAGGGGCGCATCGCCTCCACCAGCGCCTCGAGGATCGCGTGCCAATGCGGCTCTCCCATCTCTTCTGAAAGGCGCCTCACGCCTTCGCGCATGTGCCGGGCCCGCGGGTCCTCGGCCCGGTAGACCCGGTGACCAAAGCCCATGATCGGCTGGCGCGCCTTCCGCTTCGTCTTGACGTAGGCCGCCGCTTTGGCCGGGTCGCCGATCTCCTTGGCCATGCGCATCACGTTCTCCGCTGCGCCGCCGTGGGCGGGGCCGGAGAGCGCGGCCACCGCCGCAGTGATGCCCGCATGCAGATTCGCATCTGTGCTGACAACGACCCGCGCGGTGAACGAGGAGGCGTTGGAGCCGTGCTCGGCGTGCAGCACCATGTCCGTGTCCATCAGTGCACAGGCGTCCTCGCTCGGCGCTTCGCCCTTGAGCATGTAGAGGAAGTTCGCGGCATGGCCGAGGTCCGCGCTTGCCGGCACTGGGTCGCGGCCCTGGCGGATGTGGTGGTGCGCGGTGACGATCATCGGCACCTGCGAGGTGAGCCGGATGCCCTTGCGGCGGGTCGCTTCCAGCGAGTTGTCGCCCGTCTCGGGATCGTAGGAGGCGAGCGCGGAGACCGCGGTTCGCAACACGTCCATGGGGTGCGAGTCCTTCACCGCTTCGATGATGTCGTGGATGGCGCCGGGCAGGTTGCGAGCCTGCTTCAGCGCACCGTCGAAGGCGTCGAGCTCGGCGCGCGTCGGCAGCTCGCCGTGCAGCAACAGGTAGGCGGTTTCTTCGAAAGACGAGTGCTGGGCGAGATCGTGAATCGAGTAACCCCGATAGCGGAGCTCGCCCGCGCGGCCGTCGATGAGCGTGGTCGGCGAGCGGTCGAAGCACAGATCCTTCAGGCCGCGATGCACCTCGGGCTGGTTCGCATCCGTCATGAGCCGCTTTCCCCTTGCCACATATGAACTCGAATTCGATCCGACACGCCGGGCCGGATAATCACGGTCTCAGCCAAGCTTCGCCCGGAGCGCGCGTCCGACCCCCGACGGCGTGTCGAGCACTTCGACGCCCGCCGCTTCGAGGGCCGAGCGCTTCGATGCGTAGGTGCCCTTGTCGCCCATCACGATCGCGCCCGCATGCCCCATCTTCTTTCCCGGCGGCGACGCGGCGCCCGCAATGAAGGCGACGACCGGCTTGGCCATGTCGCGCGCGTAGTCCGCCGCGTCCTCCTCCATCGTCCCACCAATCTCGCCGACCACCACGACAGCATCGGTGCGCTCGTCGGCATCCAGCACCTCAAGCGCGTCGCGGGTGGTCGTTCCGACAATCGAATCGCCGCCAATCCCGATGAAGGCGGATTGTCCAAACCCCGCCTGCACGAGGTTGAGACAGATCAGCGTGCCGAGGCTGCCGCTGCGCGAGATCACCCCCACGCGGCCCGGCCGGAAGACGTCGGTCTCGAACGCCGGCATGAAGCCGACGAAGCATTCGCCGGGCGTGACCAAGCCAGCGGTGTTGGGACCGAGGACGGTGGCGCCGTTCGCGCGCGCCATCGCCAGCAGCTCCATCACGTCCTGCACCGGAACGTGCTCGGTCAGGATCACGAGGCGCCCGCATCCCGCCTCGATTGCCTCCTGTGCCGCTGCCTTCGCGCCGAGCGGTGGGATGAAGAGGACCGACACATCAAATCCCGTCTCGCGCATCGCCTCGCCGGCGCTCGCGTAAACCGGCACGCCGCGATGCTCGGCGCCGGCTTTCTTGGGGTTCACGCCCGCAACGACACGCGTGCCGTAAGCTTGCATGCGCTCGGTCCAGTACGTGCCCTGATTGCCGGTGATTCCCTGAACGAGTACGCGGTCTACGCCCCGCACCATCATTGGGAGGCTCCCGCACCGCGGGCCGCCTCGATCGCGGCGACGATCGCCCCGTCCATCGTCTCGTAGGGCGTCACGCCGAGACGTTCGCGCAGCATCGCCTGGGCCGCCGCCGAGCCCGTGCCGCGCACGCTGAAGAACACAGGAATGGTCGGCTTGAGCGCCTCCCAGGCATCGAGCAGCCCGCCGGTCATCACGTCGGTGCGCGCGAACGCGCCGCAGAAGTTCACCAGGAGACACTTGACCTTGGGGTTGTCGAGCACGAGCTCCAAGGCCGGCCTGGCCTTGGTGTACGCTGTACCGCCGATTTCCAAAAAATTCGCCGGCCTCCCGCGGTGGTGCGTGATGACATCCATGGTGGTCATGGTGAGCCCGGCGCCGTTGGCGAGCACGCCGATGTCCCCGTCGAGCTCGATGTATCGCAACCCGAGGGCTTGCCCCCGCGTCTCCAGCGCGGTGAGCGTCTCCGGGCTCCCTCTGCTGGCGAGGTCCTGCCTGCGCTGAATCCCGGAATCGTCGAGGGTGAATTTGCCGTCGAGCGCGACCAGCCGGCCGTCCGCGAGCCGGGCGAGCGGGTTCACTTCGAGCAGCTCGGCGTCGCTGTCGCGGTAGGCGCGATAGAGAGCGGTCAGGATCTCAGCGAGAGGAGCCTCATCGGCACCGAGGCCGAGGCCGTCGAGCAGCGCGCGCGCGGCGTCGAGGTCGAAGCCTTGCAGGATATCGACGGGCGCCTGCCGCAGCCGATCCGGCTTCGACGCTGCGATCTCTTCGATATCCATGCCGCCCTCGAGAGAGAACATGACCAGCGGCCCCTTGGACGCCGCGTCATTGAGGACTGCCGCGTAGTATTCCGCCGCAATTTCCGCCTGCTCCTCTACGAGCACGGACGAGACTCGATGCCCTGCGATCTCCATGCCGAGAATTGAGTCCACCGCTTCGTGTGCGGCTCTAGGACCGTCCGCGGCACGGATGCCGCCGGCCTTGCCGCGCCTGCCCGTCGGCACTTGGGCCTTCACTACCACTGGTACCCCGAGCGCCGCCGCGGCGGCCTCCGCCTCGGCGGCGCTTCGAGCCAGGCGCCCGCGCGGAATCGCGATCCCCGCCGCCTGCAGCAGCGGCTTCGCTGCGTGCTCCTCGAAGTTCACGATGGTCGGTTCCGTACGGCGGGGCCGGCTTCGCCTACCTCCCGTACTTCTCCCAGTAGGCGCCGAACAGCGCATCCTCGCTGGGCCTGTCTTCGGGGATCGGCACCGCGAGATGGGTAACATTGAGGAAGTGCCGGTAGTTGAGGTTCTCGCTGATGCTGTTGCCCTGCCACGTCCCGCAGCCCATGGAGAGCGTGAAGTTGAGCCCGCTGTCGAAGCCGCCACCATTGCCGAAAGTGTGTGCCATGTTCACGAGCACACGCGCGGTATCGAGCTCTTCCGCGAGCATTCGGGCATGCGCGATCTCCTGGGTGTGGATGCCGACGGAATGGCCCTGGCCCTTGACCGCCATGATCGCGCGAACCTTGTCCATGGCGTCGTAGAAGTTCCCCGCGCGATAGACGGTGAGCACCAGGGCGAGCTTTTCGTCGGAGAACGGATGCTCTGGGCCGATCTCCGTCTCTTCGACCATGAAGAACTTCGCGTCACCCACCTCGTCGTCGCGGCCGCATTCTGCCGCAAGAACGTCGAAGTCCTTCGCGATCACACTGCGGTTGAGCTTCCCGTCCACCCAGAGGGTGCTCTGGATCGCCTCCTTTTCCGCCGCGCTCGCCAGGCAGCCCCCCGCGCGCCGCAGCGCAGCCACCGCGTCGCCGTAGACGTCGTCCAGGATGATCGCTGCGTTTTCCGACGAGCACGACGTGGCGTTGTCGAAGCACTTCGACGCGGCAATCTTCGCCGCCGCCTCGTCAAGGTCCGCGCTGGAATCGATGATGACCGGGACATTGCCCGCACCGACGCCGATCGCCGGTGTGCCGCTGCGGTAGGCCGCGCGCACATTGCTCTGCGAGCCGGTGACGACCACGAGGTCGCAGGCCGCCATCAGCGCGTTGGTGATCACCTTGTCCACCGGAGGCGGCAGCACCTGCACCAGGTCCGCCGGCGCGCCGATCTTCTCGAGCTCCGCTCGCATCAGCGCCACCGCGCGGGTGGTCGTCGCGAGGCCTGCCGGCGACGGCGCGATGACGATCGCGTTGCGGCCCTTGAGCGCCATCATCGCCTTGTTCACCGGTGTCGCCGCGGGATTGGTGGAGGGCGTTACTGCGCCCACCACGCCGATCGGCTTCGCGTATTTCACGAGCCCGAGCGCGGGCTGCTCCTCGATGATGCCGACGCTCTTCACCCGCATGAGGTCGCGTAGCGTGCCGAAGGTCTTTCGCTGGTTCTTGATCACTTTGTCCGCCGCGTTGCCGAGACCGGTGTCTTCGACCGCCATCGCGGCGAGGGCTTCGGCATTCTCCGGCTTGTAGAGCGACCACGCCAGCGCGGTCACCGCCTCGTCAACCCGCGTTTGATCCGAGGCCGCGAATGCCTCCATGGCCACGCGGCCGCGACGGACCATCGCATCGACGATCGCGACCGGGTCGCGTCCGAAGATTTCGGCGGGCTCGCTCATCGTCGGTGTCGCTCCTCGAGTCTCAGAATATCGCGTTGAAGGCGGAACTTGATGCAGGTTCCGGTTTTGAATCAAGCATCTTACGTGCAGAGCGGCAGTCGTGCAGCAGGGTACGCCCAAGCCGAACGAGGACAAGGCCGCTGACGTGATGGTCGCCAACATCGATGGTGAGGCTCGAAGCGGGAACACAATCGCCGAATAGCGTCCTAAAGGGAGAATTAGGGGTGACTAAAGTGACAAATCGGATCCCTGAAATCGGCGAATAATCCCGTAAGTCTCTGAAAGGATTGGCGCGCTCGGGAGGATTCGAACCCCCGACCCCCAGATTCGTAGTCTGGTGCTCTATCCAGCTGAGCTACGAGCGCGCAAGGGCGCGGCGCCCGGCGCCGGCCACGCGGCGGACCCTATCCAAATCACCTCTTGGTCGCAAGAGTCCCGCAAGGTCGACGGGCCGCACGGCAAGTGACCGCGCCGAAGAACGCTGCAGAAGGCTGAAGACGGGCGCTGTCGCTGTCGGCTCCGGATTGCGTATCCTGCCTCGGATTCCGTCCTGAAAGGAGCATCCCATGCGCAAGCCCGCCTCGATGAAGGCCCTCGAAAAGCTCGGCCGGGTCCGGCTGTCCCAGCATTTCTTCATGCGCGAGATGCTCTACAGCGAGATCGCGAACTTCCACGGGATCCCGAACGTTCCGGACGACCCCGACCTCGCCGTCGAAGCCGGCACCCGGCTCTGCGAAGAGCTGCTCGAGCCGCTGCACGCGACCTTCGGCCACGTCTCGATCCGCTCCGCCTTCCGTTCCGTCGAGGTCAACACCTATGGCCATGAGCGGTCGAACAGGGGCTACAACTGCGGCGAGACCGCCTGGAATTATGCGAGACACGTGTGGGATCGCCGCGATGCCGGGGGCCACATGGGGGCGACCGCTTGCATCGTCATCCCCTGGTTTATCCCCCACTACGAGGCCGGCACGCCCTGGCAGGCCCTGGCCTGGTGGGTGCACGACCACCTGCCGTACTCCGACATGGCGTTCTTCCCCGCCTATGCCGCCTTCAATCTGCGCTGGTGCGAGAAGCCGAACCGGCGCATCGAGAGCTTCGCACCGCCCAAGGGATGCCTTACCAAGCCCGGCATGGCGAACCACGACGGAGACCATTCCTCCGAATACCCCGGCTTCCCGGCGCTGAAGCGCGATTGACACTTCGCCGGGCCGCAGCGTGGCGCGGCGCTAGAGAAGCGGGTTGTCGGTCTCCAGGCCGAGGGAGAGGCGGCCGTAGGTGATCGCGTTGGGGTCCCAGGTCTGGGTGATGTGGGCCGAGCCAGCGTGGATGTCGCGAAACGCGCGGGAGAGGGGATTGCGGTCGTAGACACCGCCGCCGCCGCTCGCCGCCGTGATCAAGTCCACCGCCTGGCAGCAGAGCTTGGCGGCATAGGCGCCCTCGGCGCGGTAGCGGGCGCGGGCCTCGGCGTCCGGCAGCGCACCGCCGTCTGCGATCGCCGTCGCCTCGTCGCAGTTGCCGAGATAGATGCGCCGCGCCGTCGCCACGGCGGCCTGGGCCTCGGCGATCTTGACGTGGATGGTGCCGAGCTCGGCGAGCCGCTGGCCCGAATAGTGCGCGGCGCGGGTGCGAGTGGCCTCGACGTAGCCCGCCACCGCCCCCTCTGCGATGCCGAGCACCGCGGCGCCGACCCAGGTGAAGAACATGGCGAAGAGCGGCAGCCGATAGACCGTCCCGGTGTTCACCGCGTTGCCGGGCGCTGCGCCGTGGCGCGTATCCGACGCGTCGATGGTGCGGTACTCAGGCACGAACACGTCGTCCACCGCCGCGTCGTTGCTGCCAGTGCCGCGCAGGCCCGAGGCGTGCCAGGTATCGAGGATGGTGAACTCGTCCTTCGGCACCAGGAAGATGCGGAACTCCTGCGGCTCCTTGTCCACCACCATGGCGGCGAAGAAGTTGGCGCAGGCGTGGTCGATGCCGCTGCCGAAGGGCCAGCGCCCGCTGAGGCGATAGCCGCCGTCCACCTGCGTTGCCTTGCCGCAGGGGAAGATCAGGTTGCCGGTGAGCAGCGCGTCCTTGTCCGCATCCCAGATCTCGTCCTGCGCCCGCTCGGGCCAGAGCGCGAGCTTGAAGGTGCAGCTCGCGAGGTTGCAGTAGACCCAGCCGGTCGACGCGCAGCCGCGGGAGAGCAGCGCCACGATCTCCATGATCGTGCGGTAATCGGCCTCCGAGCCGCCGAGGCGCGCGGGCAGAGTCGCCCGCATCAGGCCGCTCTCGATCAGATCGGCGACGGACTCGTCGGGGATGCGCCGCAGCGCCTCCGCCTCCGGCACACGCTCGCGCAGCACAGGGATCAGCGCTTCCGCGCGGGCGAGCAGCGTCTCCCGGTCGAGCGCCGCCATCGTGGTTCGGCGGGGCTACTCGGCTGCGGCCTGCTGCAGGACCCTCTGCCGCGCCTGGGGCGGTTTGTGGTAGGCGCCGTCCTTCATGACCATCAGGATGTTCGCTTCGTCCTGGAAGAGCGTCAGGTCGGCGAGTGGATTGCCGTCGATCAGCAGCAGGTCGGCGAGGTAGCCGGGCTTGATCCGGCCCAGCTCGTCCGGCGCAGCGAAGGCCTGGGCGCCGTAGTGGGTCGCGGCACGCAGGATCTCGTAGGGCTTCATGCCGAGATAGTTGGTGAAGTGCTCGAAGTCCCGCGCCATCTGGCCGTGGGGCGTCCAGGGGAAGCCGTAGTCGCCAAAGGGCAGCACCTTGATGCCGCGCGCGTGCATCTTCTTCAGCGTCTGGGCCCCGATCTCGAGCTCGCGGACGAAGCCCCAGGACTCGGCCTCGGCGGGCGAGATGCCGAACTCGCCGGCCTCGTAGGCGGTCGCGTGGGTGAAGCCGATGGCCGGCACCACCCAATGCTTGTCCTTGTGCTCCTCCAGCAGGTCGAGGGATTCCTCGTCCGCGTAGGTCGCGTGATAGATCAGCTCGATCCCGTACTTGACGCAGAGCCGGATTGATTCCGGATTGCGCGCATGCGCGGCAAGGCGGCGGCCACGCTGATGCGCCACCTTCGCGCCGGCAGCGATCTCGTCCTCGTCCATCGCGCTCTGGGTCGCATCGCAGGCGCCGGGAATCAGGTGATCGCCTGACGGCATCAGCTTGATGATGTCCACGCCTTCGCGGACTAGCATGCGGCAGGCTTGGCGGATCTCCTCCGGCCCGTCGGCGAAGAGCGAGAGGTCGTTCTTGTAGTAGTGCAGCATGCGCTGGTCGCCGAGGCCGCCGGTGACGGTGATCTCCGGCGAGCACGCGCGGTAGCGCGGGCCGGGGATGCGGCCGGCGTCGATCTCGTTCCGGATCACGATGTCGAGGCGGGTCTTCGCAGCACCCGCGCCCACCGCCGCCGTCACACCGTGATCGATAATCGTCTTGGCGTTTTGCATGGTGATGAGCGTGTGCTCCTCGGGCGGAATCTCCGACATCGATTCCGGCCCGGTGTAGCTCATGTGGCAGTGGGCGTTGACGAGGCCCGGCATCAGCGTCGCGCCGTCGCCGTCCACCACCGCGGCGCCCCGCCGCGATAGCTTCTGACCGTTTCTGGCGACCTTCTCGATGCGGTTGCCCTGGATCGACACCTCGCCCCGGTAGGGCCGCTTGCCGGTGCCGTCGTAGATGCTGATGTTGGTGAAGACGGTGCGCGCCATGTCCCGTTCCTCCCTGAGAACCGTGGTCGCGGAAGCCGTAATGCTCGCCCGAAGGTGGAAATTCGTCAACGTGCGCGATCGTCTGCACACCGAGGGCTTGACGGGTGCCGCCTGGGAGCGCCATATCGCTCATGACCCCGCAAGCGGGAGAAGGCTGCACGATGGTTCCGACGCGCAGGGATGTGTTGCTGCTCAGCGCCTCCGCCGCCGCGGCGGGGCTGATCCCCGCTGGCGCGGCCGAGGCGTCGAACGGCGTCTGGCAGGCAATCGACGAATTCACGGGCGGCGCGCTGCGCCTGGAAGGTGGCGTGCTCCTCGATGCACCGGAGATCTTCGACAACGGCGGTGCCGTGCCGATCCGGGTCGTCGCCGAGGGCGCGAGACGCATCGCGCTCTTCAACGACGGAAACCCGAATCCCGGCGTCGCGGAATTCACGTTCGGGAGGCTGGTGCAGCCGGAAGCCACCATCCGCATCCGGCTGGCCCAGAGCCAGACAGTCTACGCGGTGGCGGAGATGGAGGACGGCACGTTCCGCGAGGCCTCCCAGAAGATCGCCGTGACGGTCGGCGGCTGCGGCTGAGGGGCGGGCAATGGCAGAACCCACGCCGCGCGTAAAGCTGCCGAGGTCGATCGAGCCGGGAGTCCCGTTCACGGTCAAGACCCGGATCACCCATCCGATGCACACGGGCGAGCGTCACGACAGCGAGGGCGCGCTCGTGCCCCGCCGGATCATCAATCGCTTCGTGGTCAGCTATAACGGCGAGGTGGCGATCGTCGTCAACCTGGAGCCGGCGGTCTCGGCCGATCCCTACATCCAATTCGAGTTGGCCGTCCCGGACTCGGGCCTTCTGGACTTCCAGTGGTTCGACGATGACGGCTCGGTCTACAGCCTCCAAAAGCAGGTTGAGGTCGGCTAAAGCGGCCATGTGGCGCCGGCGCCGGCCGGCCGGCCGCGCGGCAAGCCTCGCCTCCGGGCTGCTCGCCGCGGCGCTTCTGCTGGTGCTCCCCGCCGTTGGAGCGGGGGGAGCGGATACCGCGCGGGGCAAGGCGCTCTTCGGCCAATGCAAACGCTGCCATCAGGTGGGTAGTGGCGCGGAACACCGCATCGGCCCGCACCTCAACGACATCTTCGGCCGCGCAGCCGGCTCACTCGCGGACTTTCGCTACTCCAAGGCGATGCGGGAGGCCGGAGCAGGCGGCGTGGTCTGGAGCGAGACGACGCTCGATGCGTTCCTCGCCGAGCCGCCCGCTCTCGTGCCGCGCTCGCGCATGAGTTTTGGGGGCATGGAGGGAGCCGACGACAGGGCGGATCTCGTGGCATGGCTGCAGGGCTTTTCGGGCGCCCACACCGATACCTCACTGGCGGAGCCCACGGCCACGCCCGAGGAGTACGGCCTCGACCCGCAGATCCTCACCATCCAGGGCGACCCCGAATACGGCGCCTATCTTGCGGGCGAATGCACCACCTGCCACCAGGTGGACGGAGCCGCTGAGGGCATCCCGTCGATAACCGGATGGCCGCTCGATGACTTCGTGATAGCCTTGCACGCGTACAAGCACGGAATGAGGGTGCACCCCGTCATGCAGATGGTGGCAGGGCGCCTGTCGGACGAGGAGATCGCCGCTCTCGCCGCGCATTTCTACAAGGCGGACGACGATCCGTGAGCCAAGGGAAACACGTCATGAGAAAATCGAACGGAAAGAGCGGCTTGAACCGGCGCCACTTCCTTGCATCTGCGGCTGCGGCGACCACCGCGGTATCGGCGCTGTCGGCGCCCACGGTGCTCGCGCAGGCCCGGCCGCGCGTCGTGGTCGTGGGCGGCGGTGCGGGCGGTGCGACGGCAGCGCGCTACATCGCCAAGGATTCCGACGGCGCCGTGGACGTGACGCTCGTGGAGCCGACCCGCGCCTACTACTCCTGCTTCTTCTCTAACCTCTACATCGGCGGCTTCCGCGAGTATGCGTCGATCGGGCACAGCTACGGCGACCTCGCCGCGAATCACGGGATCAACGTCGTGCACGACTGGGCGGTCTCCATCGACCGCGACGCGCGCAGCGTGGGGCTCGCGGGCGGCGGCAGCCTCGCCTACGACCGCCTCATCCTCTCGCCAGGCATCGACTTCCGGGACGGCTCCGTCCCCGGCTGGGACCTGTCGCAGCAGAATCGCATGCCGCACGCCTACAAGGCCGGCTCGCAGACCCAGCTTCTCAGGGCGCAGATCGAGGCCATGCCCGAGGGCGGTACCTATTGCATGGTGGCACCGCCGAACCCGTTCCGCTGCCCGCCGGGGCCCTACGAGCGGATCTCGATGGTGGCCCACGTCCTGAAGCAGTCCAATCCGACGGCGAAGATCATCATCGTCGACCCCAAGGAGAAATTCTCCAAGCAGGGGTTGTTCCAGGACGGCTGGCAGCGCCACTACCCCGGCATGATCGAGCGTATCGGCCCGGACTTCGGCGGCGACAAGGTCGAGGTGCGGCCCGAGGCCATGGAGGTGGTGGTGGACGGCGAGGCGATGAAGGTGGATGTTTGCAACGTCATCCCGGCGCAACAGGCGGGGCGCATTGCGGCAGTGGCGGGCATCACCAACGAGGCTGGCTGGGCGCCGATCGTGCCGCACACCATGCAGAGCCGGTCGGACGAGAACATCCACGTGCTGGGCGATGCGGCGCACCAGGGTGACATGCCGAAGTCGGGCTTCTCCGCCAACAGCCAGGCGAAGGCCTGCGCGATGGCGGTGCGAGGCGCGCTCACCGGCTCCTCGACGTTCCCGCCGCGCTTCTCCAACACGTGCTGGTCGCTCATCGGCACCGACGACGGCGTCAAGGTTGGCGCCACCTACGAAGCGACCGACGAGAAGATCGCCAAGGTCGACGGCTTCATTTCGCAGACCGGGGAAAGCGCGGAGCTGCGCAAAGAGACCTACGAGGAATCGCTCGGCTGGTACGCCGCCATCTCCGGCGACATGTTCAGCTGAGCATCTTGTCGCTCACGGCAGCCGGCCTGCGGCCTGCGCGGGCGCGGCGCACTCGCGGCGGGCCGCGGTCGCGGCCTGTCCCGCGCTCATCAAAGACGGACGCGCTCTAGCGGGCGGTGAGCAGAACGCCTGTCGCCCTCGCGCTCGCGGCCATGGCGGCGAGCGCGAGCAGGGCGGCGAGGCTCGCGGTCGAGACGCCGGAGAGACCGGCGCCCACCGTGCAGCCGCCCGCCAGCACGCCGCCCACGCCCATCATCACGGCGCCGGCGAGGTAGCGCCCGGTCTGGCGCGGGCCTTCCAGGCTCTGCCAGCGGAACTCGCCGGCTGCCAGCGCTGCGGCCAGGCTGCCGAGGATGACGCCAGCCGCGAGCCCGGTGCCGAAGCCCGCCGGGATCGAGGTCGCCGCCACGGCCCAGAACAGCGTGTCCGCCATCGGCCCCGTGAAGCCCATCGATGCCGCGGGAATCGGGTCGAAATCGTCCAGCAGCACGAACCCCGTGCCGATCCAGCCGAGCGGCACCAGCAGCCCGATCGCGGCCGCCATGGCCAGATGGGAGAGCCGCGCGCGAGAGAAGATCGCGAACAGAAACGCGGCGCCCGCAACGATCGCCGGCCAGACCTCGCCGCCGGGCCAGGCCGCGAGCTCCGTTGCCCCGCCGCCGGGGAGCGTTGCGTCGCCCACCGCCTCGCGTATCGGGGCCAGCGCGCCCTTCATCACCGCGTGGGCCGTGACGGCAAAGACGACCAGGACCAGCAGGGCGCGCAGATTGCCGGTGCCGACCAGCACCGTAAGGCGCGAGACGCAGCCTCCCGTCAGCACCATGCCGGCTCCGAAGAGCGCGCCGCCCAGCAGCGCGGACGCGACCGGCAGATCGGACGCGAGAAACCGGTGCGCCTCGAAGGATATCAGGTCCCAGGCGACCGCCACGCGGGTGCCGGCGATCGCCGTCGCCAGCGCCATGACCCAGGTGCCGAGCGCCGGCAGGCAGTCGCGCCACGCGCCCACCAGGCTGCGGCGCAGGCAGAAGGCGCTGCGTTGCGCCAACGCGCCATAGGCAAGGCCTAGCACCAGGCCCAGCAGCACGGAGGCCGTGAGCGGCGAAAACTCCTCGAACCCGAACTCTTCGAACATGAGGGACCGCCTCCTCCCGGCGACATCGCCGCCGGGCGCACGATACCCGGAACGTCCTCGACCGGGGAGCGAAAGTCCGACCTAGCTCTCGTCAAGGCCGTCGTTGCCGACGGTTGAGTTCGCAGCCTTTCTGGGCTATCTCCAGTGAGCCGCGTCCCCATCGTCTAGTGGCCTAGGACACCGGCCTCTCACGCCGGAAACGGGGGTTCGAGTCCCCCTGGGGACGCCATTCATTTCTGTTTTCTTTTTCGGCTCACGGACTTAGAGCCCCCCGATTGTCCAACCTTTCGGAAAGCTTGGACAAAATTCGTTCCGGGTTTGCCCCCAATTTCACCATGCCCGAGCTTGTGAGTCGTGCCCGATTTGCGGCCGCGACGTACCGGCTGGCCTCCCTCGCGCTCGCGTGCGCGAGGAACGACATGCCTCCGTGTGGGACGGAAAAGCTCTAGCCAAGCGTCAGCCCTTCGACGATGCCGATCCGGTAAGCAATCCAGGTGCCGAGACCGATGGTGCCGAGCCCGACAGCGGCGCCCAGCGCGTTGTGCGCCCAGGAGAGGCTACGCGCCATTCGCTGCAGCGGAATCGCGATGACCACCGAAAGTGCAGCCATGCCGATCAGCGAGCCGATGCCAAAGAGCGCAAGGTAGGCGAGCGCCCAGAGAAGCGAGTCGATCTGCCCCGCCGTCAGCAGGATCAGCGCCGCAGACCCCGCGAGACCATGCATCAGTCCGACCGCGAGTGCACGCACGGGCAGGCCGCGCGCGTGCACGTGGTCGTGGCGCGATCCGGCGTGATCGGCCTCCCCGGCGTGACTGTGAGCATGGAAGTGCGTCGTGCCATCGCCGTGGCGGTGCATGTGGAAGTGAACGCGCGCCGCGATCAGGCGCCGCAGCAGGTCGGCCCCCAGCAGCACCAGCATGATGCCGACGGCAAACTCGAAGAGGTGGGCGATGCGCTCGGGCATGACGCCGTCGAGCGAGAGCACCACGGTGCCCGCAGCGAAGAGCGTCAGCGTGTGCCCCAGCCCCCAGGCCGCACCGAGGCGAAGGGCCCCACGAAGATCTCGGCTGCGCGCCGTCAGCGCGGCGACGGCCGCGACGTGGTCCGCTTCCAGCGCATGACGCATTCCGACCAGGAGGCCGAGAACGAGAACGCCACCCACGGGCAACCTCCTTCAGCGCGTCGCTAGTGGCACTGACCTGCCCCGTCGACCGGTGCAGGTAGAATGTTAGAGCGGGTTGGTCAAACTAAGATATTGAAATGTCTTGGTAAAGTAAGGTCTCCTGGGAACGCCAGTCTATCAAGCGTGCGGCTACGGCCGATCCCTCAAGGGCAGGAAGCTGCGTTGCGCCGGGCCGGTATAGAGCTGGCGCGGCCGGCCGATCTTCTGCTCCGGATCCGCGATCATCTCGTTCCATTGGGCGACCCAGCCGACGGTGCGGGCCAGCGCGAAGATCACCGTGAAGAGGTGGGTCGGGATGCCGAGCGCCTGCAGGATCAGGCCCGAGTAGAAGTCGACGTTGGGGTAGAGCTTGCGGTCGACGAAGTACTCGTCCTCCAGCGCGATCCGCTCAAGCTCCATGGCGATCCTGAGCAGCTCGTCGCTGATGCCGAGATCGTCGAGCACCTCGTGGCAGGTCTCCCGCATGACCGTCGCCCGCGGGTCGTAGTTTTTGTAGACCCGGTGGCCGAAGCCCATGAGCCGGAACGGGTCATCCTTGTCCTTCGCTCGCCTGATGAATTCCGAGATGTTCTCGACCGTGCCGATCTCCTCCAGCATCTGGAGCACCGCCTCGTTGGCACCGCCGTGGGCGGGCCCCCAGAGCGTCGCGATGCCGGCCGCGATGCAGGCGTAAGGATTGGCGCCGGAGGAGCCGGCGAGGCGCACCGTCGATGTCGAGGCGTTCTGCTCGTGGTCCGCGTGGAGGATCAGGATGCGGTCCATGGCACGCGCGTGGATCGGGTTGATCTGATAGTCCTCGCACGGCACCGCGAACATCATGTGCAAGAAGTTTTCCGCGTAGGTGAGGTCGTTGCGCGGGTACACGAACGGCTGGCCGATGTTGTACTTGTACGCCATCGCCGCGAACGTCGGCATCTTCGCGATCAACCGGTGCGAAGCAATAATGCGCTGCTTCGGATCACTGATATCGGTGGTGTCGTGGTAGAAGGCGGCGAGTGCGCCCACCACGCCGATCATCACCGCCATCGGATGGGAGTCGCGCCGGAAACCCCGATAGAGATAGTTGATCTGCTCATGCACCATCGTGTGCTTGGTGATGGTGTTGACGAAGTGGTCCTTCTCCGCCGCGTTCGGCAGCTCACCGTGGAGCAACAGATACGAGACTTCCAAGAAATCGCTGTACCCTGCGAGCTCGTCGATGGGGTAGCCGCGGTGCAGCAAAATGCCCTGCTCACCGTCGATATAGGTGATTCTCGACTTGCATGAACCGGTTGCGGTATAGCCGGGATCGTATGAGAACTTGCCCGTCCCCGCGTAGAGCGAGCGGATATCGATCACCGGCGGGCCCATCGTCCCCTCGAGGACTGGCAGCTCGACCGTGCTCCCGGTCTCCCGATCGGTGAGCACGGCGCTGGGCGCCTCGTTGCTCTGCCCGGCGAGCTTCGTTTGGTGTGCCTGAGACACCCCATCTCCCTCCATATTTCCCCGTGCCGGCGGCCGGCCAGGGGCCTGGATCATAGGGCCGGAGCCCGAATTATACAATTTGCGCCCGGTTGGTCGGGGGTGAGCCCAGAGCGTGTCCGTCTTTGACGGACGCACGACAGGCCGCAACCGCGGCCCGCCGCCTTGCGGCGCCATCGCGCGCCCGCGCGCGTGGACGCGCGACACGGAGGCGCCGGCCGGTCGCGCCGGTAGGCGCGCGGAATCGCAGGACGGCCGGCTGCCGTCAGCGACAAATGCCTAAAGCGGTTCCGTGTAAAACGGAAACGCTTTAGTGGCGCGCGCGCTCGCGCTCGACGCTGCTCACCGACGTTACCGCCCGCAGTGCGGCCACGATGTTGCCGAGGTGCCTCGCGTCCTTGACCTCGATATCGACGAGCATCTCGAAGAAATCGAGCGAGCGGTTGGTGATCTTGAGATTGCTGATGTTACCGTTGTTCTTGGCGATCGCCGTGGTCAGCTTGCTGAGGCTGCCGGTCTCGTTGGCGACCACCAGGTTGAGGCGGCCGACGTGGACGCCCTTCTCGTCCGCATCCGCCTCCCAGGCGAGGTCGAGCCAACGCTCGGGCGTATCGCTGAAGCTCTCCAGCGTGTCGCAGTCGATGGTGTGGATCGTCACGCCCTTGCCTGTGGTGACGATGCCGACGATGCGCTCGCCGGGCAGCGGGTTGCAGCATTCGGCGAGGTGCACGGCCATCCCCGGAATCAGCCCGCGCACGGGAATGCCGCTATCGCCGGCCTTGGTTCCGCGCCGGCCCCGCGCGACCGAGAGTGCACGGCGGGCGATGCCCTGGAGCCTGCGGGCGGGGAAGAGCGCATCCTCCACCTCGCCGCTGGTGAGGTCGCCGCGCCCGAGAGCCGCCAACAGGTCGCCCACAGAGCGCTGCTTGAGCTGTGAGAGAGTGTCCTCCAGCAGCTTCTCGGAATAGTCCGCGCCGGCCTCTCGGCAGAGTTTCTCGGCGACGGCCCGGCCGAGGGTGATGAACTGCTCCCGCTCCTTGAGCCGGGTGAAGCGGCGGATGCAGGTTCGCGCCTTGCCAGTCACGACAAAGCTTTCCCAGTTGGGCTGCGGCTGCGGCACGCTGGAGCGCAGAATTTCCACCTGATCGCCGTTCTCCAGCTGGGTCCAGAGCGGCACCATGCGCCCGTTGACCTTGGCGCCCACCGTGGTGTCGCCCACATCGGTGTGCACCGCATAGGCAAAATCGACCGGCGTCGCCCCACGCGGGAGCGTGATCAGCGCGCCCCGGGGCGAGAAGCAGAACACCTCGTCCCGAAACATCTCGAGCTTGGCGTGCTCGAGCAGCTCCTCCGGCCCCGATGCCTTGTCGAGGATTTCCAGCAGCGGGCGCAGCCAGCGCTGTTGACGGTCGTCGTGAACGTCCCCCGCTTGCTTGAACAGCCAATGGGCGGCGACGCCGTACTCGGCCTCCTCATGCATGTCGCGGGTGCGGATCTGGATCTCGATGCGCCGCTGCTCGGGTCCGAGCACCGCGGTGTGGAGCGAGCGGTAGCCGTTGGGCTTGGGCGTCGAGATGTAGTCCTTGAAGCGGCCCGGCACCATCGGATAGGCGCGGTGCACGATGCCGAGCGCCCGGTAGCAGTCTTCCTCGTCTTCGGTGACGACGCGAAAGCCCACGATGTCGGTGAGCTGCTCGAAGGCGAGCTTCTTGCGCTGCATCTTTTGCCAGATGGAGTAGGGCCGCTTCTCGCGGCCCGTGACGGTCGCCCGCAGTCGCTTGCTTCGGAGCGTTTCAGTAAGGGATTCGGTGACCCGCTCCACCATGCCGCCGGCCTGGTCGCGGAGCGCCTTGAGTCGCGTCTCCATGGTGTGGAAGCCGTCGGAGTTGAGCTCCTTGAAGGCGAGATCTTCCAGCTCCGCCTTGAAGGCCTGGAGGCCGATCCGTTCCGCGAGCGGCGCGTAGATCTCCATGGTCTCCCTGGCGATCCGCTGCCGCTTCTTGTCGCTCGGCACATAGTGCAGCGTGCGCATGTTGTGGAGGCGGTCGGCGAGCTTGACCAGGAGGACGCGGATGTCCTCCGAGAGCGCGAGCAGGAACTTGCGCAGATTCTCGGCCTGATGCGCCTGGTCCGACTGCAGATCCAGCCGGCTCAGCTTGGTCACGCCGTCGACGAGCCGGGCGGTCTCCTCGCCGAAAAGGTCGTTGATTTCCTCGATGGTGGCGACCGTGTCCTCCACGGTGTCGTGGAGCAAGGCGGTCGCGATCGAGGTGCTGTCCAGCTTGAGCTGGGTCAGGATGCCCGCGACCTCGATCGGATGGGCGAAATAGGGGTCGCCGCTGGCGCGGGTCTGTGTCCCGTGCGCCTTCATCGAAAAGACGTAGGCGCGGTTCAGCAGAGCTTCGTCCGCTGAGGGCTCGTAGCTCTTGACGCGCTCGACGAGTTCGTATTGCCGGATCACGTCCGCTGACGCGCCCGGCCGGCGCCGGCGGAAATCCCCAGTGCGGGCAGCGGCCCTGCCGCGCCCGATGCGCCGCCGGCCGGCGCTACTCCTCCGCTGCCGCTACCGCTTCTGCCTCGATCGCCGGCTCTTCTGCCGGCTCGTCCTCGCCTTCGTCTTCGGTTGCCGTCGCGGCCTCCTCCTCGACGGGCGGGGACTGGCCGGTCACTCCGGCCCAGGCGGCCTCGGCCGCCAGTACCGCCATGGCATCCTCGTCCGGCTCGTCGATCTCGGTGTCCACCTCGCGCCCGTGCTCGAGATCGTGGCGGAGCGTCTCGAGATCGATCGTCTCGTCGGCGATCTCGCGGAGCGCGATGACGGCGTTCTTGTCGTTGTCCTTCTCGACCGTGAGCTCCGCGCCCGAGCGAATGTCGCGCGCGCGCTGGGCGGCGAGCAGCACCAGCTCGAATCGGTTCGGCACCAGGCCAACGCAGTCCTCGACCGTCACGCGTGCCATGAATCGCACTCCTCACGTGAGCCGAACCGACCCCGGCCCGGCGGCGCGTCACCCTATCCGCAGGGCCCGCCGGATGCAAGCATCACCACGCGTTTCGCGGACTCCAATCAAGCTGCGAGCAAACGAAACAGGCGCTCGGCGTCGGCGGCGTCGCGGGCGACGCGGGCGCAGCGGGCGGCGAGCTCTGCATCTTCGCCCCAGCGTTCCAGCTGATAGTACTCGTCGACGAGCGACGCATCGGCGGCGGCCCGCGCATCGAGCCGGCCCAAGCGCATGGCGAGCGCGATCACCAGCGAGCCGAAGGCCCGCGTTGCCGTGCCCAGCCCGGCAAGGGCGAAGTCGTCTTCGCCCGCCACCGCGTCCCGCAGGGCTTTGAGCGCCTTCGGCGCCTGGGCAACAGGGGTAATCGAACTCGTGACCGCAAGGCGGGCTCCATATCGCTCGTCGGCCCACGCCATCAGCGGCTCCCAGGCGGCTGCCTGGCGGCGGGCAAGCGCTGGCGGCTCGTCGGTCCGATAGCAGATGAGGTCGGTTTCAGCGTAGGCCGCGACCTCGGCCACGATGTCGACCCGCCGCTCCGGTACCAGGTCGAGCGCGGTGCAGACGAGGCGGGTGAGCGGCATGGTCTCGCGGTCGATTGTCTCGTCCTGCGCCGCCCATTCCGCGGCGACGGCGTTCGCGAGCGCCGCACCCGGCACCCCCAGCGGATGGCCCGCCGGGGTGCGCACCGGCTTGCCGTCGAGCGCGATCCCATGCCCGCTGTCGCCTTCCACCGCCTCCGCGCTCTTGTAGAAGCGCTTGGCCGCGTTCACGGCGCGTCCTCGAAGGGCGCGAAGTCGTCGCCGGCGGGCGCCGGATCGAAGCCGAGAAATCGCCACGCGGCAGCCATGTGTGGCGGCAGCGGTGCGGTGAGGACCAGCGGCGCCCTATTGCCCGGGCGCGGCAGCTCCAGCGCGCGGGCGTGGAGGTGCAGGCGGGGCTCGAAGCCAGCCGGGAACGCCGCCTCGCCGCCATACTTTCCGTCGCCCACGACGGGATGGCCGAAGACCTGTGCGGTGTGGGCGCGAAGCTGATGAGTGCGGCCGGTGCGCGGCATGAGCGCGAGCCATGCGAGGCGTCGGCCGGCCGCCTCGATCAGCGCGTAGTCTGTGATCGCGCGCTGACCGCCTTCCGCGGTCGCGACCACGCGCTCGCCATCGCCCATCTGACGCTTGGCGAGCGGCGCATCGATCCGCCCCTGCGCGGGCTTCGGAACGCCGGCGACGAGCGCCCAATAAAGCTTGCGCAGCTCCCGGCTTCGAAAGAGGGCCGTGAGCTCACGCGCGGCAGGCGCGTGACGGGCGAGCAGAAGGACGCCGCTGGTATCGCGATCGACGCGGTGGACCAGGCGAGGCGCCTCGGCCGCATCGAAGCGGAGGGCGTCGAGCATCCCGTCGAGGTGACGGGCGACGCGGCTCCCGCCCTGCACCGGCAGGCCCGGCGGCTTGTTGAGCGCGATCATGTCGTTATCGCAGTAGATGACGGCTGCCCGCACCATCTCTGCATCGGCCTCGTCGAGTGGCGGGGCAGGGCGCCGCCGCTCTTGGCCTTCGTTCCGATCAGGCAACGGCGGCACGCGGACCCGGTCGCCGGCTGCAAGGCGCGTGCCGGCGCGGGCGCGCTTGCCGTTCACCCGGATCTGGCCGGTGCGCAGCAGCTTCTCCAGCCGCCCGTGGCCGAGAGCGGGGTAGTGCCGCTTGAACCAGCGGTCGAGCCGCTGTTCGCCGTCCTCGGGCGCGATCTCCAGGGTCGCAACGCCCGCCATCAGACGATCGCTCGGACCAGCCTGAGTCCGCAATAGAAGCCGCCGACCGAGAGCACCACCGAGAGCACGATATAGAGCAGCGCCCGGCCGACCTCGCCCCGCTCCAGCAGGCCGATGCTGTCCGCCGAAAAGGCGGAGAAGGTGGTGAAGCCGCCGAGCAGGCCGACGAACAAGAAGCGCTGCACCACCTCGCCCGCGTCGAACGCGACCGCAAGCCCGTGGACCAGCGCGCCGAGGATGAACGAGCCCACGACGTTCACCGTGAGCGTGCCGTAGGGGAAGCCCCCGCCGATCAGTGAGGCGAGCCAGCGCTCGGCCGCGCCCATGACGTAGTAACGCCCGACCGAGCCCAATGCGCCGCCCAGCGCGATGGCGAGCGCGACCTTCACGCGTCGTCCTCCGTCCCGGCGTCAGGCGCAGTCCCTTCGCGCAGCTTCTGCCAATAGGCGAGGCGCTTCCGCACCTCCCGCTCGAAGCCCCGCTCCCGCGGCGCGTAGAAGCGCTGCCGCGGCAGGCCTTCGGGAAAGTAGTCCTGGCCCGAGAAGCCTTCCTCGGTGTCGTGGTCGTAGACGTAGCCCTCGCTGTAGCCGAGCTCCTTCATCAGCCGCGTCGGCGCGTTGAGGATGTGCTTGGGCGGCATCAGCGAGCCGGTCTCCTTCGCCGCCTGCATCGCCCGCCCGAGCGCCCGGTAGCTCGCGTTCGACTTGGCGGCGGTGCCGAGATAGATCACGGTTTGGGCGATGGCGAGCTCGCCTTCGGGCGATCCCAGCCGCTCGTAAGCCTCCCAGCCGGCGAGGGCCTGCGGCAGCGCGTCCGGGTCGGCAAGCCCCACGTCTTCGACCGCGAAGCGCACCAGGCGGCGGGCGATGTAGCGGGGGTCCTCGCCGCCGGCGAGCATGCGCGCGAGCCAGTAGAGCGCGGCATCTGTGTCCGAGCCGCGCAGCGACTTGTGCAGTGCGGAGATCAGGTTGTAGTGGCCCTCCTGCGACTTGTCGTAGAGCGGCGCGCGGCGCTGCACGGTCTCCATCAACTGGGGCACATTGAGCGGCGCGGTGGCGCCGGCTGCGAACAGGGCTTCGGCCATGTTGATGAGCGCGCGGCCGTCGCCGTCCGCCATGGCGCGCATCATGGGCCGGGCATCGGGCTCAAGCGGCAACTTGCGGCCCTCGGCCTCCTCCGCGCGGGTGAGCAGGGTCTCCAGCGCGCCGTCGTCGAGGCGGTTGAGCACCAGCACAGCGCAACGCGAGAGCAGGGCGCCGTTCAGCTCGAACGAAGGATTTTCCGTGGTGGCGCCCACGAGAACGACGGTTCCATCCTCGACCACGGGCAGGAACGCATCCTGCTGCGCCCGGTTGAAGCGGTGAATCTCGTCGACGAAGAGGAGCGTGCCGGTGCCGCCGGCGCGGTGCTCGCGCGCGTCGGCGAATACCTTGCGCAGCTCGGCGACGCCGGAGAAGACGGCGCTCAGCGGCGCGAACAGCATGTCCGTGTGGTCGGCGAGCAGGCGGGCGATTGTGGTCTTGCCGCAGCCCGGCGGCCCCCAGAGGACGGTCGACGCCAGCGCGCCGCTCGCCACCATCCGCCCGAGCGGCCCGTCGGGCCGGAGCAGGTGGTCCTGGCCCACCACCTCGTCGAGCGTGCGCGGTCGCAGCCGATCCGCGAGCGGCCTGGGTGCGGCGTCTGCGAACAGGCTCGGGGCGTCCTGGGATTTCATGGGCCGAGTCTACGCGCTCCGCCCGCGCGGCGCAGCCGGACCGCGTATCGAGCGGCGCTCAGTCCGGCGGCAGGTTGACTGCGGCGACGCGCCAGGCCTGGCCCCTCGCTGGGCCGTCCACGTGGTCGATGCGTGTGATCGAGAGGTTGTCGACGCTGAAGGCAAGCGCGCGCTCCGCATCGAGGCCGAGCGCGAGCGCCAAGGCAGCCCGGATCGAGCCCCCGTGCGCCACGGCGACGATGTCCTTGCCGGCGTGCTGTGCCGTCCTCCGCGTGACGGCGTCGGAGACCCGCTCGACCACCTGAACGAAGCTCTCGCCCTCCGGCGGCTGGATATGCGCCGGCGCGACCCAGTATTTGTGGGCGAGGCCGCTGCCCCGCTCGGAGGCGACCTCGCTCCAGGTGAGGCCGTGCCAGGCGCCAAAATCCTGCTCGTCCAGGTCTGCCTCGATGCTCCGTGTCGGCACCGCGTGGCCGGCCTCGGCGATCGCGTCGGCGGTCTGGTGGGTGCGCAGCAGGTTGCTGGTGAGCCAGACGGCATCCTGCGGCAACGCGCGGGCCAGCCCCTCGAAGCGCGGCCGCTCGCTGGTGTTGGCTGGCACGTTGGTGCGGCCGTAGAGCCGGCCACCGTGGTCGGTGACGGGTGCGTGGCGCACCCACCACCACCGGGTCACAGTCGTCTTGGTGGTCATCGAACCGCCGCGAGGGTGAGCAGGAACAGGACCTCGGCGAACTGCTGGACGCCGCCGAGCACGTCCCCAGTGTGGCCGCCCACCTGGCGCTCCGCAAGCCATGCGACTGCGGCAGTGCCGATGCCCGCGATGAGGAAGGCGACGAGCCCACTCCAGGTGAGCAAACCGACGGCGAGCACCGCCGCCAAGGCGACGCCGGTCCACACATGGGTCGACGGCGGGCGCCCGGCGTCAACGGCGAGACCGTCGGCCCGTGCCGGCTCCAGCCACAGCATGACCGCCGGCATTGCCGCCCGCGAGACGCCGGCGGCGGCGACCATGGCGGCGATCACGAGGCCGGTCTCCTCCAGGTCGGCGATAGCGCCCACCTTCGCCGCCAGCACCACGACCAGCACGATCACGCCGTAGGCGCCGATGCGGCTGTCCCGCATGATCGCGAGCTTGCGCTCCCGCGTGTTTCCACCGCCGAAGCCGTCGGCCATGTCGGCGAGGCCGTCCTCGTGCAGCGCGCCGGTGATGAGCGCGCCGGCACCGATGGCGAGCACCGCCGCCACGATGTCTGGCAGGCCGATTCCTGCGGCGATCGCGTAGACGATCCCGGCAAAGAGGCCGATCAGCGCGCCGACGATCGGGAAGGTCCGAACCGCGCGGCCGAGCGGCGGGCTGTCGCCCGCCGGCCGCGCCGCCTTCAACGGCACTCGTGTGAGGAAGAGCAGGGCGGCGCGAAGGTCACTCCGCCAGACCCGCACCGCGCGGTACGCCTTCTGTTGGAGGGGAGCCTCGTCGCCGTCGTCGTAGCGCATGTGCCTCTTGCCCGGGCTGCCCCGGCCCGGCATCCTGCCTCAGCCTTATAGGCTAAGCCGCCGCTCCCAAGAAACCCCACGGCTCCCGCTTTGCGGGAACGCGTGCACAGAACAGCCATGCAAGACGACGTTCAGCTCGGCTCGTTGAGCGCCTTTCACGCGCGGGTCGCGGCCATGCCGGGGCCGGACGAGGCGGCGGCCGAGCGGGCGAGGGCGCACGATGCGCAGCTCACCAAGCCGGCCGGCGCCCTTGGCCGGCTCGAGTCACTCGCTACCTGGGCTGCGGCATGGCAGGGGCGCCATCCGCCGCGCGCAGAGCGTATCCAGGTCCTCGTCTTTGCCGGCAACCACGGAGTCGCGGCGCGCGGAGTCTCCGCCTATCCTCCGGCGGTCACGGCGCAGATGGTGGCCAACTTCGAGGCGGGCGGGGCCGCGATCAATCAACTCTGCGTCGTGCTGGGCGCGGAATTGACGGTCGTGCCCCTCGATCTCGACACGCCCACCGAGGACATGACACAGGCACCCGCGCTCGGCGAGACGGCGTGCGTCGCAGCGCTGGAGGCGGGGATGGCTGCCGTCGACGGGGATGCCGACCTGCTCTGCCTCGGCGAGATGGGGATTGGCAACACCACCGCCGCCGCTGCGCTCGCAGCCGCGCTTTGTGGCGGCGACGGTGCCTCCTGGGTGGGGCCTGGGACCGGTGTCGATGCCGACGGGCTGGCGTGCAAAGCCGCGGTCGTGGACGTGGCGCTCGCGCGGCACACCGAAGCACGCCGCGATCCGCTAGTCGCGCTCAGCTGCGTCGGCGGGCGGGAGCTTGCGGCGATCGCGGGCGCGGTGGTCCAGGCCCGGCACCACCGCGTGCCCGTGCTGCTGGACGGCTTCGCCTGCACCGCCGCGGCGGCAGTCATCGCCAGGTTGCACGACGACGGTCTCAACCACGCCCAGGTGGCCCACCGCTCCGCAGAGCCGGGGCATCGACGGTTATTGGAGGCTCTGGCGATTGAGCCGCTGCTTGATCTCGGCTTGCGCCTCGGCGAAGCCTCGGGCGCCGCGCTCGCCGCCGCGCTCGTCCGCATGGCGGTGGCCACGCACAACGGCATGGCGACCTTCGAATCGGCGGGAGTCAGCGGCCCCGCGGACTGAGCGCTACTCGCCTATCTGATGCAGAAGGCCGCGGATGCGGGCGCTGCGCAGGAAGGCGAGAAACGTGCCGATGCCCGCTGCCATCCAGCCGATGTTGAGTGTGGTCGCGCGCATCATGTGATCGCCGCTGAAGGTGCTATCGACCAGCAGTGCGCGCATGCCCTCGAAGACATGGGCCGACGGCAGGATCGCGGCCACCGGCTCCAGCCAGTCCGGCAGGATCGAGAGCGGATAGTAGACGCAGCTGAACGGCGCCAGCGCGAAGATCAGGAACCAGGCGAGGCTCTCCGCACCCAAGCCGAAGCGCAGCACCAGGCCGCAGACGAAGAAACCCACGGCCCAGCCCATCACGATCAGGTTGACGAAGAAGCCGATCAGCGCGAAGCCGAGATCGAAGATGGAGAAGGCGTAGAGCACGAAGGCGAAGCCCACCGCACCGCTCATCCCGATCAGCGTGCGGATCAGGCTGATCAGCATGAGCGCGCAGATCAGCTCCCACGGTCTGAGCGGGCTCGCAAAGAGGTGGCCGAGATTGCGCGCCCACATCTCCTCCATGAACACGAGGGAGAGTCCGATCTGGCCGCGGAACATCACGTCCCACAGAATGACGCCGGCGAGCAGAACCCCGGCCGCCTGCGCCAACCACGTGCTGTTGGTGACGAGGAACATGGTGACGAGGCCCCAGATGATCATCTGCACCGTGGGCCAGTACATAAGCTCGGCGATGCGAGGCCAGGAGCGCCGCAGCAGGTAGGTGTGGCGCAGCACCAGTGCGCCGATCCGCTGCGCAGAACCGCTCCAGGGCAGGGCCCGTGCAGCGCCTTCGCTGATCACTGCGCCGCCTCGTCGATGCCGGCGGTGCCCCGCACGATTTCGAGGAAGACCTCCTCCAACGTGCTGCGGCCGTGGCGTTCGATCATGGCTTCGGGCGGGCCGCTTTCGACGATGTGGCCGCCTGCCATCACGAAGACGTCGTCGCAGAGCCGCTCGACCTCGGCCATGTTGTGGGAGGCGAGCAGGATGGTGGCGCCGGTTTCAGCCCGATAGCGCTCGATCACGCCCCGCACCCAGTCTGCCGAGTCGGGATCGAGCGAGGCAGAGGGCTCGTCGAGCAGTAGCAGCTCGGGATCGTTGAGCAGCGCCTTGGCGAGCGCGACGCGCGTGCGCTGGCCAGCCGAGAGCTTGCCCGTGGGCCGCTTGAGAAAGTCGCCGAGGTCGAGGGTCTCGGCCGTCCGCTCGATCCGCCGGTGCACGTCGTTCAGGCCGTAGAGCCGGGCGTAGACGGTCAGGTTCTCGCGCACCGTGAGCCGGTGCGGCAGGTCGGTGTAAGGCGAGGAGAAGTTCATGCGCGGCAGCAGCGCGTAGCGGTTCGCCGCCAGGTCGCTGCCGAAGATACGCACAGAGCCTGCGGTCGGCAGCAAGAGGCCCAGGATCATCGCGATGGTGGTGGTCTTGCCAGCACCGTTGGCACCGAGCAGGGCGGCGGTGGTTCCACGCCCGACCACGAAGCTCACCGCGTCGACGGCGGTGACCTTGCCGAATCGCTTGGTGAGGGCCTCGACCTCGAGAACGGGGCCGCTCATCGCGGCCCCCGGAGATGTCCCGACGGGGTCTCGCTCAGAACGGAGTCGAATCGGCGAAGCGGCGCAGGACGTTCTCGGTCATGCGCGAGACGTTGTTGTCGTGGTCGTTGTGGGCGAGGCTTCCGCACCAAGAGATCGAGCTGGTGGAGAACACGGCGCCGCCGTTCGGGGTCTCGTAGAACACGATGTCGGCGCGCACCAGCGGGTCCTGCGAGCCGTCTGCGTTGGGCCGGTTCACGTCGAGCTCCTCGCAGACCACGAGGTAGAGATCGGTGTGGCCCTCGGAGCTCGCGAGCACGTAGGTGTTGGGCGGCGTGCCCAGCAGCGGATCGGCCCGGTCGAGCTCCAGACCCGCCGCACCGCCGCCAATCAGCCCGAAATCGCCGATCCTCTCGTCCTTGCCGATGCCATCGAAGATCCAGGCGACCTCCTTCTTGAAGCTGTCCGGCTGGCGCACGTAGTAGGACGAGATGTCGAAGCCCTGAGCGCTGAACCCGGTGCCGGCGATGACCTGCGGCGGCCGGCCGTTGCGCCGCCAGAGGCCGCCGTACTCGCCGGTGAAGCTGTGATAATACTCGCCGGGGCGGGCGATCCAGGTGCGGATGCCGTCCTCGGCGCGGCGCACCTCGATGCAGCCCGGCACCTCGGTATGGTAGGCGATGCGCCAGTACCAGCCGTTGGCGCCCATGTACATGAGCCGCCCGCCGCGCTGCTGGTAGGCGTGCATCGCATCCCACATAGCCTTCGAATGGTATTCGGGGTGCGAGCCGGTGAGGACCACATTGTAGTCTTGGATCGCCGCCAGGCCTTCGTAGTGCAGGTCCTCGTCGGTGACCACGTCGTACTCGAAGCCCTTCGCCTCCAGCCATTCGGTGAGGTGCGTGTCGGCGTTGAACTGCCAGAGCGTGGACTCGCTGCCGCCGATCCATTCCAGCACCTTCGGGCGGAAATTCAGGACCGGCCGGAGCCGCGAGGAGTAGCAGATCCCGCTGCCGTCGATGTGGCTGTCGTAGAGCGAGGTGCCGTACTCCCGGTGCTCGCTGCGCTGCATGTTCTTCTCGTTCAGCACCACGAGCCGGCCAGTGAGTATCTGCGCCGCGCCCATGTTGGTGGACATGTTGGTGTTGGCGTAGGCCATGTAGCTCGCGGTGGGCAACAGGAAGCAGATCTTCGCGGTCGGCGCGCCGCGCGGGGCGCGCACGGCGAAGGGGATGTACTCCTCGCCGCCGCCTTCGCCCCGGAGCCTCGCGGCGTAGACGCCGCTCTTCAGCCGCTTGGGGCAGGTGAGGGAGAAATCAACTTCCCAACGCGCGTCGTAAACGTCGTCCTCGTGGAAGTGGATGGCGCCGTACTGCTCCGGCGCGTTCTGCCAGTTCATCTCGCTGCCGTCCCAGCAATAGCCGGTGACGGCGCGGGTCGGCAGGTTGACCAGGCTGCCGTGCAAGGCGTTGGCGGAAAGATCGGTCGTCCCCGTCGTCTTGATGCCCTGGGAGAAGTCCCAGGCGCCGACGATGGAAGTGGCGAGCGCGCCGTCCGCCGGGCGGGTCTTGGCCAGCTCCATCTCCGCCGCGCTCAGCACGCGGTTGGCGATGCGCGGGCTGTCGATGCGCCCGTTGTAGAAGCCGCCGCAGACGGTGCGGCCCTTGTCCACGCGCCTGAAGTAGGCGCCCATGGTGAGCGGCGCGTCGTGCTTGCCGGGCCCGCTGAGCTCCGACTTCTTCTTCAGCACGCGGGCGTGGTTGACGTTGGGGTAGTCGTTGAGCGGCTGCTGTACCAGCCCGATCTGCTTGGTCTCGGCGTTGTAGGTCGCGGCGACGAAGTACCACTGGTGCGGGATCAGCGGCCGGTTGGTGGCGGTGACCTCGATGTTGCCCTCGCCGTCGCCGAGGCAAAGCGCGAGCGAGCCGTCCTGCTTGGTGATGATGAGGGCCGCGCCCGCCTTGTCGCGGTCGCGCCAGTTGGAGATCAGCGCCTGGGTGCCGCGATCGGGCATGGTCGGCCAGATGAAGGCCTGGAAGGTGAAGCTCTCCAGCCCCTGGATCGCGGAATGAGCCGGGACTTCCATGAAGGAGCCGTCGTAGCAGACCTGCCGGCGCCCCTTGTAGGTGCCGCTGGCGCTGGTCCTGACCACCTGCTCCTTGACGCCGGGGCCGTCGGGGTTCTCGTCGCCGCAGATCAGGCGGACGATGTCGCACTTGTAGGAGGGGGCTTCGGAACTCACCATGAAGTTGATGGTCTCACCCGGCGTCACGCTGACGCGGTCGGCATAGCCCGCGATTCTGTTCATGTGTAGCTCCCCCAGGGCCTGGCGGTAGATTGTCGGTGGTGAAGAGGGCCGCTCGCGTGTTGGTGATCGCGGCGATCACTCAGGCAGCGCCTTGCCGGTGTGCTGCTTCCAGCGCAGGCGGAAGACATAGCGCTCGGCGTCATCGATGTTGTCGAAGGTCTTGTCGAGCAGCTTGACCGGCTTGCCGCGCACGCCCGAGAGCTGGGCCAGGCGCCACTCGCGGCCGGGCTTGGTGCAGACCAGGCAGTGCTTGCCCTTCACGTCGGCACCCCTCAGCGTGTTGAGCACCCGCTGCAGGTCGGGGCTGTGGTGGCCAATCGGCTTGGCCATGAACTCGTCGACGACGTAAAGGTCCTTTTCCGTGACTTGGTAGGCCATCGGTGACTCCCTGTGGCGCGGCGTCTGCGCTCCCCCTTAAGGCGGGGGGATTAGACCGAAATGCGCCGGGCGAGACAACACCTGCGTTGCCGCCGGTCAGCGTTCCGGGGCGCCCCCTTCGGCGACGCGCCGCGCCACGAACTCGTCGAGCTCCTCCGCGATGGCGGGGTCGAGCGGCGGCGGCTCATAGTCGGCGAGAAGCTGCTTCCAGATGCGCGTGGCCCGGTCCGATGTCTCGACCGCGCCCGCGTCGCGCCAGTTCTCGAAGTTGCGCCAATCCGAGAGCATCGGCCGGTAGAAGGCGGTTTCGTAGCGTGCCATCGTGTGGTCACAGCCGAAGAAGTGGCCGCCGGGGCCGACCTCGGCGATGGCGTCGAGCCCCAACTCTTCCTCGCTGGTATCCAGCGGCTTCAGGAACGCCTGCATCATCTGGACCATTTCGGCGTCGATGATGAATTTTTCGTAGGAGGCGCAGAGCCCGCCTTCGATCCAGCCGAACCCGTGGATGATGTAGTTGGCCTGGGCGAGCACGACCGGCCAGATGGACATCTGCGATTCGTATGCCGCCTGGGCGTCGGCTGCGTTGGACGCCGTGGCGTTGGAAGAACGCCACGGGATGCCGTAACGCCGCGCGAGCTGGCCGGTGGCGATGGTCGCCTTGGCGTATTCCGGCGTTCCAAAGGCGGGCGAGCCGGACTTCATGTCCACGTTCGAGGTGAAGCTGCCATAGACCGCCGGCGCACCGGGATTGACGCACTGCGAGAAGGCGATCCCGGCCAGCGCTTCGGCGTTCTGGAGCACGAGCGCGCCTGCGACGTTGATCGGCGCCATCGCGCCCGAGAGGGTGAACGGGGTGTAGACCACCGGCTGGTTCAGCTCCGCCATCACGATCGCGCCTTCCAGGAGCCCGCCGTCGTAGATCAAGGGCGAGTTGGAATTGACGACGGTGTGGATCGAAGGCTGGCGCATGAGGTCGTCATGACCGATGCCGCGCGCGATACGCGTGATCTCGATTGCATCCGCCATGCGCTCGCGGCCGATCGCATAGCCGAAGACGGGTTTGTCGGTGAGCGTGACCGACGCGGCCACCGCGTGCAGATGCCGCGTGCGGACCGGCAGGTCGACGGGCTCCACCGGGTAGCCCGCCAGCGCATGCACCGCATTGAGCGCGTGACAGAGCCGGATGAGATTCTGGTAGTCCTCGAAATTGCCGGTGATCCGGCCGCGTTCCCGATCCGACACATTGGGCGCGGAGCCGACGCTGCCCCAGATGGCGTGCGTGCCGCCGAACTCGAGGTCCCGATGGCTGGAGCGGCCGTGCAGGGTGAACCTGCGCGGCACCGTCTCGAGCTTCTCCTCCACGAATGCGGGGTCGAAATGGACCCGCTTGCCGTCCTCGCCGATCGTTGCGCCGGCGTTTCGCAGGATTTCCACCGCCTGCGGTAGCTGGAACTCCATGCCGTTGTCACGGAGAACCCGCAGGGAGGCATGGTGAAGGGCCTCGACCTGGTCGTCGGAGAGCACCTTCATCGGGGCATAGGGATTTGGGACCTGCCCGAAGGGCGATTGCTCGATAGTGTTTCGGTTTGCAACCCGCCGGCCGCGGCTCCTGGCTCGAGCCATCCCTATCGTCCTTCAAGAACTTCGCGCAGCCACTAGGCTAAGCCGCGCCAAGAGCTGTCCAGAATTCATAATATTCTGAAAATCCATGAACGGATTTCATATATTGTTGGGCGATGATGCAGGGGAGGGGGCGTCGTTGCTGTTCGCGATCCTAAATTCGGGGTGTTCGATGACAAGCCGAAATAGACCCGACGCATGACGCGGTTGGAGCTTCGCCACTACCGCGCCGTTTTGGCCCTGCGCCACCACCAGACCGTCACTGCGGCCGCCGCGGCGCTCGGCGTGACCCAATCGGCGATCAGCCATCGTCTGGCCGAAGCGGAGCGGCGCCTCGGGCGCAAGCTGACGGTGCGAAGCGGCCGCAAGGTGTGGCTAAATACGGCAGGCGAGCTTCTCGCGTCGAGCGCCGAGGCAATCCTGAACGAGGCCCACCACGTCGAAGCTCACTTGCTCTCCGGCAGCGAGCGCGAAGAGAGCCAGATCGTGCGGATTGCGACCTTCGCCTACAACTCGTATCGCTGGCTGCCGGCATTCCTGAAGATCGTGAAGCAGAAGCACCCCAGCCTCGCCTTCGAGTTCGTTGCGAGCGCGCCCGGACTGCCCGTGCGCACGATCGAGAGCGGAGAGGCCGATCTCGGCATCATGGCGGGGCAGATCACGTCCAAGCAGGTCGAGACCGTGGCGCTATTCGACGACGAGCTGGTCTGCATTTGCCCCAAGGATCATCCGTTGACCGCGAAGCGCTTCCTCGAAGCCGACGATTTCATGGACCACCCGTACATCACCTACTCTGCTCACAAGGAAGACGGGTTTGAGCAGGACCAACTGTGGCGGCGGTCGGGAAAGCGGCCGAGCGTGATGTTGAGTGCAGGCCACACCGAAGCCGTGATCGAGCTCGTGCGGGCCGAGTTCGGCCTGTCGATCCTGAGTCGGTGGGCGGTGGCCCACTTCCAGTTTCGAGACGATATCGCGCAGATCAGGGTGACCGAAGAGGGGTTGCCGCTCAGGTGGCACGCCGTCTATCGCGGGGTCCATCTGGACCGCGACGTATTGGCCGAAATCAGCCATGCCCTGCGGGACTGGTGTCGAAACTCGACACTGGTTCAGAACGCCGTTTGATCGGCAGCGGGCCGCCCTATTCGCTGCGCTCCAGCCGCCGCCGTCTTTGAACGATCAGGAACATGTAGCCGCCGAAGAGAATGACAATGGCGCCGAATACCGAGAGCGCGCCCATGGTCGGGATCATCGGCGTGTAGCCGGAGCCCATCTTGGTGTAGAGCCACTCGGTCACCGTGCTGTCGGCGCCGGTGGTGAAGGTCGACAGAGGGAAGTTGCCCCAGGAGAGCAGGAAGGCGAAGAGCGCGCCGGAGAAGAGGCCGGGCGCGAGCGCCGGCAGCGTCACTTCGCGGAAGGCCTGCCAGCGGCTCGCGCCGAGGTCGTAGGCGGCCTCCTCCTGCGCGGCGTCGAAGCCGTAGACCTGGATCGAGATGACCAGCGTCACGATCGGCACGATCCAGACCAGGTGGGCGAAGACCGCCGCCTCCCAGCTCGGCAGCACGCCGACATAGGTGAACCAGAGCAGGAGCGCCAGGCCGAGCACGGCCTGGGGGAAGAAGATCGGCAGCATGATGAGCCGCTGGTAGAACTGGCGCCCGCGCCAGTTGTAGCGGGCGAAGGCCAGGGCGCCGAAGAAGCCCAACACGACCGCGATCAGCGCGACGCAGCCCGCGACGTAGAACGAGGTGAGGTGCAGATCGGTCGTCAGATTGGCGCCCAGCGTCTGGTCGTACCACTTGTCGCTCCACGCCTTCACGGGGAAGCGGAAGTAGCGGGACTTGCCGAACGAGCTCGTGATAACCGAGAAGATCGGGATGTAGAGGAAGAGCGCGATCACGCCGGTCCAGACCGCGATCAGGCTTATCACCCAGCGCTTGCTTTCCATCTCAGCGCCCGCCGCCGCGTCTCATCGTCGGCCCAGCAGCCGGTCGAGGTCGAGCCGGCGCATTACCAGCACCACGAGGATGCCGGTGACCACGATGGCGAGCACCGAGATCGCCGATCCCAGCGGCCAGTTCTGGGCGTAGGTGAACTCGTGCTGGATGTCCTGGGCGATCACCGGCGTGTTCTGGCCGCCGAGCAGCTTGGCCTCGGAAATCGCGCCCACCGCCAGCACGAAGGTCAGCAGCGCGCCGATCAGGATGCCGGGCATGGCGATCGGCAACTCGACCTCGCGGAAAATCTGGAACCGGCTCGCGCCGAGATCGCGCGAAGCCTCCACCTGATCGCGCGGTACCATGGAGAGTCCGAGCACGATGGGGAAGAGGGTGAAGGGCAGATAGACGTAGATCATGCCCATCAGGATGGTGCCGGGATCGTAGAGCAACGTGCCGGTGTTGATGCCGAAGGCGGTCTTGAGGCCGCCCGCCAGGATGCCGCCGCCCTTGATCAGGAAGAGGTACCAGCCGAAGAGCCGTACGTTCTCGGAGACAAAGAGCGGGATGACGAGCACCAGCATGACCGGCGCCGCCCAGCGGCCGAACAGCTTGGAAAGGCCGTAGGCGATCGGATAGCCGATCATCAGGTTGCAGAGGACGGTGAGCCCGGCCAATGCGAACGACCAGATGAAGGAGATGTAGTAGCTCTCGGTGAAGATGTGCTCGTAGTTTTCGGTGGTGAAGCCGGCGCCGAGGTCGAAGGTGCGCTCGGGCGTGAAGCTGAAGGCCAGCACGATCACCAGCGGGCCGACGAAGCCGATCAGGAAGAAGATGAGGACGGGCGTCGCGTTCAGCACGCCGGGCGAGCGCAGCCAGCCGAGCAGAAGCGCCCCGACCCCCGGCTGTCGGATTAGCGGTGCAAGCGGCGCCTCTGCGCGGTCGGCCATCAGTCGGTCACGAGCACGCTGTCTTTGGCGTCCCAGCCGATCAGGACGTCGTCGTTGATCGCGCCCTGATAAGCCTGCTCGCGGAGCTTCTCGACCACGAACATCGAGCCGCCGGCGCTCACGTGGTACTGCACGCGGGAGCCCAGCGCGTACTCGTTGAAGAGCGAGCCCTCGAGATGGTTCTCGGCCTCCGAGGGATCGCTGAGGAAGCGCATGGATTCGGGCCGGATCACGAGATAGCCGTTGGAGAAACCGTCCGGCCGGGCCGGGCTAGTGAAGCGGCGCTCGAAGGCGGGGCAGTCGATGCCGCCGTCCGCGCCGGTCTGCACCGCGAGCGTGTTTACCTCTCCCATGAACTCGGAGACGAACTTGTTGCGCGGCTGGAGATAGATTTCGTTGGGCGAGCCGATCTGGATCAGGCGCCCCTCCTGCATGATCCCGATGCGGTCGGACATCACCATCGCCTCCTCGAGGCTGTGGGTGATGTAGACGAAGGTCTTGCCGGTGGTGCGGTGGAGGTCCTTGAGCTCCACCTCGAGCAGCTTGCGCAGCCGATAGTCGATGGCCGACAGCGGCTCGTCGAAGAACAGGATGTCGGGATCGGAGGCCAAAGCGCGGGCCAGCGCCACCCGCTGGCGCTCACCGCCCGAGCACTTGGTGACTGACTTGTCGTAGTAGTCCTCGGGCAGCTGGACCACGTTCATGAGCGAGAGGCCGCGCTCGCGGCGGGCGCGGCGGCTCTCGCCCCGCATTTTCAGCGAGAACTCGATGTTCTGGCCGACAGTCTTGTGATTGAAGAGTGCCAGCGACTGAAAGACCATGCAGGTCGGCCGCCGGTTCGCGGGAACCTGGTTGACCCGCTCGTCGCGCAAGTAGATGTCGCCCGCAGTCGGCTTCTCCAGCCCGCCCAGCATTCGCAGCAGCGTGGTCTTGCCGCTGCCCGACGGGCCGACGATGGTAAAGAACTCGCCCTCCTGAATGTCGAGGGTGACGTCGTTCACGGCGACCAGTCGGCCGAACTGCTTGGTCAGGTTGACCATGCGCAGGATGGGCGCGGCATCCACCATGGCGCTCGTCTCGTTCCTCTCTCCGCAAATGCGCCGCCCGGCCGGGTCCGGCCGGGCGTGCGATCATAGCGGGGGCACGCGGCCTCGGTCGCCGCGCGCCCCCGCCGCAGCCGGCCGGGTTTACGACTTCTCGCGCCGCGCCGCCGTGTAGATGTCGTAGAGCCGGTTGTAGTCCGGCACCACGTCGTACTCGACGGAGTGCGAGATGCGGTAGTCGAACTCGTCCCACTGGAAGGAGTCGAGTTCCTCCGCCGTGAACTTGGCGAGCAGCTCGGGCTGCGACATCTGCCCCACCGGGAGCAGGAAGCCACCGGCAGTCGCCACCGCGTACGAGGTGTCGGGCTGGAGGATGTATTCCATCCAGTCCATGGCCTTCGGGTGGAGGTCGGGATTGTTGACCACCGAACTGAGCTCGATCCAGTTGATCCCGCCCTTGCCGTCGGCAGGCCCGCTCTTCGGCACCACGTGATAAAGGTTGGTGAGCCCGTCGAGGCGCGCCGCCGAGATCGAGTAGGTGCCGCCTCCGAAGTACATGTCGATCTCGTCGTTGATCACGGCCAGGTTCACGGCGACGAAGTCGTCCGAGACCATCTTCGCGCCGTTGATGAGCCGCCGCGCCGCCTCCTCGAAGGTGGCGACCTCGTCGTCGGACTTCATCTTGAACGGGTGCAGGCCGGCGGCCATGCAGATGTGCATGATGTTCCAGTTGTCGTAGGCAAGGATGCCGTAGCGGCCGGCCATGTCGGGATTGTTGAACAGATCCCAGCCCTCGTCCTTCGCCATGTCGGCCGAGATGACGTCGGTGTTGACCACGAAGTCGAAGGTGTCGACCCGCTGGCAGACCCCCAGCAGATGCTCGTTGTCGAGGCTCATCGCCCACTTGTAGGGCGGATGGAACATCGGCAGCATCGCCTCGAAGTAGGGCTCGAAGCGGGCCCGGTCGAGCTCAACGATGAGCCCTTCCGGCCACATCATCTCGCGCGCCCACGGGTTGTTCAGGTTGATGATGTCCCAGATCGCGGTCTCGCCGGCGCGGAGCTTGTTGACCGAGTCCGGATCCGAGGTGTGCAGCTCGTACTTGACCCCTGTGTCGTACTGGTCGGTGAAGCCGTCGAGCACGCGCGGGTCCACGTAGCCGTCCCACGTCAGCATCGTCAGTTCGTCAGCGGCTCGGGCCCGCCCTGCGAGGGCGCTGCCTGCGCCGAGCGCGAGCGCGCCTGCACCGATGCCCTGAAGCACCTGACGCCGGGTGGCGGCTGCGCCGCGCACCGGGTCGCGCTTCACCATCTGCTTGAGAAGTTTGTCCTCGTTCATGGTCTTCTCCTCTGTGGCGCCGCGCGGTGGGGCCCGCGTCCAGCCCCGTGAAGGCGGCAACTAATGGTCGTGACGCGCTGGCCGCTCTCCGCACGATTGCAGAGGCGACGATCCCGTCAATCTAAGCATAATCGGGGCGGCGTCTCATCCCGAAATCGCCCGCAGAGACAAGCGGCGGCGGTGAGCGCCGCAAGGGAAGCGGCTCAGACGGCGCTGGCCAGCAGGTCGGCGCGGGCGCGGTCCATGTGGGCGGAGAGCACTTCAACGGCGCGCTCCGCATCGCGGCGGGAGAGCGCCGCGAGCAGCGCGCGGTGCTCCGCGTTGTAGGCGATGATCTGCTCCGGCGTCAGGATCTTGTTCTTGATCGAGTCCCATTGCTGGTGGGCACGGACGTGGTTGATCCGGTGATAGATCTCGACGATCAGGGGATTGTGGGTGGCCTCGGCCAGCCGCAGGTGAAACATTTCGTCTGCGAGCGAGAAGCTCTCGGCGTCCTCCACCCCTTCCATCTCGGCGACCGCGCGCTCGAGAGCGGCCATGTCGCGCGCCGTGGCGTTGCGCACCGCGAGCCGGGCCATCTGCGGCTCGATGGCCGCGCGGACTTCGACCAGCTCCAGCGGCGAGGTGATTTCGGAGACGTCGGTCTCGCCCGCGTCGGGCTCATAGATGACGAAGGTGCCGCTGCCCACCCGGCGTGCCACCAGCCCCCGCGCAGAAAGCGAGCGCAACGCTTCGCGCACCGTGCCGCGCGAGGCCGAGAACGACTCGGCAAGGCTGCGTTCCGGCGGCAATCGGTCGCCCATAGCGAGCGAGCCGTCGAGAATTCGTCGTGCGAGCTGCGCCGCGATTGCATCGGCCGCCGAATCGGCAGGCCTTGGAATTCCGCCGTTCTGGTTACCGACCTGAGTGCCATCGATCTCCATGGCGCCAGCCCATTTCTTGTTGCGCGCCGCCCGCCGGCCCGTGACCCAATCGCCTCCCAAAACGCCTTACGCCACGACGCAGGCCGCATGCGGGCTTCTTTGCTTTAATCAATTTTGACGCGACGTTCAACCATTCATTCATATTGGTTCACAATTGGTCCCGCCGATTCGGCGACAATTGGCTTGACAAATCCGGGGGCGGCGGCTTGAGTCCGCCCCCGAACAAAAGCCGAGCGAGGCCAGGAGAGAGCACGAATGGCGCTTCCGGGGCACGTCAAGTATCTGATCATCGGGGCCGGAATCCACGGCCTCAGCACCGCCTATCACCTCGCCTCTTCGCTCAAGGCAAAGGGCAACGGTGCCGCCGCCGACATCCTGGTGGTGGACAAGACCGACATTGCCGCCGGCGCATCGGGCATCGCCTGCGGCGTGGTCCGCAACAACTACTATCAGCCGGCAATGCGCGAGCTGATGGCGGCTTGCGTGGAGGAGTGGGAGACAGACCCCGAGGCCTACCACTACCATCCCGTGGGTTACATGCAGATCAGCCCCGAGAGCATGCGCAGCCAGATCGCCGAGATCGCCGAGCAGCAGCGGGCGATCGGCTACGAGTCAGAGTTCATCGAAGGCGAGGACGCGAGTGCACAGTACATGCGGGGCCTGTTCAGCGACTGGCAGGCGCCCGGCATCACCTCCGTCCTGCACGAGAAGAAGGGCGGCTACGCCAACAACAAGGCCTCGATGCTGGGGCTCGCGGACAAGGCGAAGGGTGCCGGCGCACGCATCCTCACCGGGGTGGAAGTCAAGGGCTTCGGCTTCGGCGCCAACTCGAAGGCGGTGACTTCGGTGGAGACCGACCAGGGCTCCATCGACGTCGACCAGGTGATCGTGGCGGTCGGGCCCTGGGTGCCGCGCATCTGGGACATGCTGGGCCTGCCGGACCGGATCGACGTCAAGGACCTGGAAGGCACCCTGCACCGCGATGTCGACATGTGGCGCTTCTGGTGCCTGGAGGAAGGGACGCTTGCGGTCGAGCCCTCCTTCGGCATGGCCGACGACGGGTCGATGCCGCCGGTGATCCACGTCGATTCCGACGAGCCGCTCTACTCCGACGTGGACGGCAGGCTGATTACCGACGAGATGTGGGGCATTTACTACAAGCCGGACTTCAATTTCGGCGGCATCCAGGGCGGTGCCGCGCCTTACAAGGTGAAGACCCCGGTGCCCGACGTGGCGATCGACCCCTACGGGCCGGAGTCACCGGAGTTCGTGGTCGACGCGGCGTTCAAGGAGATGTGGTGCTCGGCGCTCGCCCTCTGCCAGAGCCGCTACAGGGGCCAGATCGGGCACTGGCTCGACGAGCCCTCGGGCGGGATCGGCGCGTTTACCGCCGACAGCTTCCCCGTCTTCGACCGCTTCCGTGAGAACTGCTACGTGATCGCCGATTCGAACCACGGCTACAAGATGCTCGCCGTCGGCAAGCTGGTTGCCGAAGAGCTGCTGGGCCAGGACAGCGCGCTGCTCGAGCCGTTCCGCTTCTCACGCTTTGCGGAGGGCCGCCTTCACCCGGTCTCCAACAGCCCCTTCCCGTGGAGCTGACGGGACCCGCCGATCGCCAGGGAGGAAAAAGACGTGACCGATCTCGAAGCCCATGTAAACCGAGAAGGCCGCGACGAGCTGGTGCGGCAGGTGCGCGCCAAGATCGACGAGCTCGGTGTCACCTACATCTACTATCAGTTTGTCTCGGTCACAGGGCGGATCGTCGGCAAGGGCATGCCCGCCGACCACTGGGAACAGATCGCCGAGCGCGGCTTCCAGCTGGTCTACGGATCGACCGCAAACCTCTTCACCGACCGCCACTCCAATTACATCGGTTACGGACCGGAGGCCTCTGAGCTGGTCGGCATTCCCGACCCCGAGACCTTCGTCCAGCTACCGTGGGACAAGCGCGTCGCCCGGGTCTTCTGCACCTGCTTCCGCAACCGGGAGGAGCGGGAGAACCCCGGCGGCCACCTGACCTCGGATTGCCGCGGAAACCTGCGGATCATCCACGACGAATTCCAGGCCAAGCACGGGATGCAGATGCGCCACGGCACCGAGCCCGAGATGATGTGGCTCAAGCGCGGCGCGGACGGCGGAACCGACGGCGGTGTCACCAAGCCCAACTGCTACCACATCGACCAGTTCGAGGAGCTCCGGCCGATCTTCATGCAGGTGATCGAGTACGGCCAGGCCATGGGTCTCGACATGATCCAGGGCGACCACGAGGACGCGCCCGGCCAGCTTGAGCTCAACTTCATGTTTGACGACGCGCTCAGGACCGCCGACCGGCTCACCACCTATCGTCAGATTTGCGCCCAGGTCGCGCGCGAGCACGGCGTCATCGCCTGCTTCATGTCGAAGCCCTTCATGGGGGTTTCGGCGAGCGGCTGCCATCACAACGTCTCGCTTTGGACCGGCGGATCCCAGCAAGTTAACGCGCTGCATCAGGACCCGATGCCCGGCATGGAGGACACGTTCAGCTACTGGAAGGGCGGCGAGAATCTGTTCATGCCGGATCCGTCCATCGACGACCACAAGCCGGGTCCGGTCGGCCTCAACTGCATCGGCGGCGTGATGGAGCACCTCGGCGCACTGACGGCGCTGGGCTCGTCGACGGTGAACTCGTACCGCAGGCTCTGGGATACCGGCTTCTGGGCACCGGTCTTTGCAGACTGGGGCTATCAGAACCGGACCTGCGGCCTGCGCGTCTCGGCGCCGGGCCGCTTCGAGTACCGCTCGGTCGATTCAATGGTCAATCCGTACCTGATGGCCGGCGCGATCATCAAGGCCTTCGACGACGGCATCTCGCGCAATCTCGACCCGGGCGAGCCGGAGGAGCGCAACATTTATCAGGCCATGGAAGCCGGCAAGCTGGTCAAGAAGCTGCCGATGTCCTTGGGCGAGGCGCTCGACAAGCTGGAGGGCGACGAGGTCATCAGGGCCGCGCTGCCGGACGAGATGCTCAAGGTCTTCATGCACTACAAGCGCGACGAGTGGGAGCGCTTCATGTCCACGGTCACCGAGTGGGACGTCGAGACCTATCTCGACTGCCTGCCCTAACGAATACGAAAGACGAGGCGCCCATGTGCGGGATAGCAGGACTGATCCATCGCGGATCGAGCGGCGACATCGGGGCCGAGATGACCACGATGCTCCAGGCGCTCAAGCACCGCGGGCCGGATTCCACCGGCTTCGCCATCTACGGCATTCCGGTCGAGAGCGACCACGTGATGCGCTTCAAGGTGGCGGAGCAGGAGGACATCGGCAAAGGCTTCGAAATCCACCAGCAGATCAAGGACCGAAAGGCCGAGGTCGACTCGCGCATCCGCAGCATGGATGTCGAGATCGTTGGCGAGGAGCAGGCGACCGAGTACGCCTACCGCTACAGCCTGCGCTTCCCCGCTGACGACGACGGCGGCCAGCAGCGGCTCAAGCGCTTCGCCGACTACATCGAGGACGTCGAGGGGGCGGAGATCCTCTCCCTCGGCCGCGCGCTGGAGTTGATCAAGGACCTGGGCGACGCCAGCGTCGTGAGCACGCAGTACGACCTCGCCGGCGTCCAGGGCACCCACGCGATTGGCCACACCCGGATGGCGACGGAATCGGACGTGGATATCCGCTCGGCCCATCCCTACTGGGCCTATCCCTTCAACGACATCTCCGTGGTCCACAACGGCCAGCTCACCAACTACTGGAAGTTCCGCCGGGCGCTGGAGCACCGGGGCCACCGCTTCATGTCGAACTGCGATTCCGAGCTGATCGCCGTCTACCTCGCCGATCGCATCGAGCGGGGCGACACGCTCAAGGAGGCGATGGATCGTTCGGTGGGCGAGCTGGACGGCGTCTTCACCTATCTGGTGGCGACGGCGGATAGCCTCGGCATGGCCAAGGACACGATGGCGGCCAAGCCGATGGTGCTCTACGAGAGCGACGATTTCGTCGGCCTCGCCTCCGAGGAGGTCGCGATCCGCGGCGTGATGCCCGACGAGATCGACACCTGGGATCCCTACGAAGGGGAGGTCATGGTATGGCAGAACTGAGCCCTGCCGATCGGCACAAATCCCATGACATGGGGCTGCACGCCGAGCAGCTCGCCGGCCGCACCCAGCAGGTCTTCTTCTATCCCGAGGAAGGCGACAACTATACCTATCCCGAGGGCTTCGACGTCGACTTCACCAAGAAGGCGACGATCGACGCGGCGGAGATGGACGGGCCCGCCGTCAATCTCCGCATCCGCGAGCTGATGGGCGAGGGCTACGGCCACATCGTGGTGCAGAACCCGCTGGCCAAGCACTCCCTCGGCGTCGGCATCCTCAACCGCCTCAAGCTCGATTTCGAGGGCAGCCTGGGCTACTTCGGCTGCGGCCTGGTCGACGGCCCCAATATCCACATCAAGGGCCGCGTCGGCTGGTCCTGCGCCGAGAACATGATGGCGGGCGTGGTCGTGGTCGAGAAGAACGGCGGGTCCACCTTCGGCGCTGCGCTGCGAGGCGGCGATCTCGTCTGCAAGGGCGATGTGGGCTCGCGCACCGGCATCGACATGAAGGGCGGCACCATCATCATCGGCGGGCGCGCCGGCGCCTTCACCGGCTTCATGATGCAGCGCGGGCGCATCGTCATCCTGGGCGACGCCGGCCCCAACCTCGGCGATTCCCTCTATGACGGCACGATCTTCGTCGGCGGCACCATTGCCTCCCTCGGCGTCGACGCAGTGCCCGGCGAGATCACCGATGTCGAGGCGCGCTGGCTCGAGAAGAAGCTCGCGACCTATGGCCTGGAAGCGCCCAACGGCGTCGCGAACCTGAACAAGATCGTCGCCGGCAAGCAGCTTTGGAACTACGACAACCTCGAGCCGACCGAGAAGAAGATCGCGCTCTAGGCGAGCGCAGCCTCTCGCTACCCTGCAAGGAGCCCGTTATGGCCAGCGACAGACGCGAAGCCGTCGCCAACCGGCCCAGCCGCAACCGCCACATCCTGGGGCGGAGCAGCATCTTTTCGCCGGAGGTGATCGACGACATCCACATCAAGGCGGAGCTCGGCCGCTACCGGATGCGGGGCTTCTCGCTCTTCAAGAACATCCCGACCTTCGACGATCTCACGTTCCTGCCGGGCACGCTCACGCGCTTCGTCATCGAGGGCTACCGCGAGAAGTGCACGACCACGACGGTGATCGGGCCCAAGGCCAAGCGGCCGCTGGTGCTCGACATTCCGGTGTACGTCACCGGCATGAGCTTCGGCGCGCTCTCCTACGAGGCCAAGACCGCGCTGGCGCGCGGCGCCACCATGGCCGGCACCGCCACCTGCTCCGGCGAGGGCGGGATGATCCCCGACGAGCGCCGCTATTCCGAGAAGTGGCTCTACCAGTGCATCCAGTCCCGCTACGGCTTCAACCCCCACCACCTGAGGCTCGCGGATGCGTGCGAGTTCTTCATCGGCCAGGGCTGCAAGGTAGGGCTTGGCGGCCACCTGATGGGGCAGAAGGTCACCGACCAGGTAGCGGAGATGCGCTCGCTGCCGGCCGGCATCGACCAGCGCTCACCGGCGCGGCATCCGGACTGGCTGGGGCCGGACGACCTCGCGCTCAAGATCAACGAGATCCGGGAAGCCACCAACGCCGAGATCCCGATTCAGCTCAAGCTGGGCGCCGCCCGCGTCTATGACGACGTGCGCATGGCGATCAAGACCGGCCCGGACAGCATCTACATCGACGGGATGGAGGGCTCCACCGGCGCCGGCCCGCATCTCGCGACCGAGGAGACCGGCGTGCCCGGCATCGCAGCGATCCGCCAGGCGCGGAAGGCCCTCGACGACCTAGGCGCGTCCGGCAGCATCAGCCTCGTCTACGCTGGCGGCGTGCGCAACGGCGGCGACATCGCCAAGGCGCTCGCGCTCGGCGCCGACGCGGTCGCCATCGGGCACTCGGTGATGATGGCCCTCAACTGCAACAAGGACATCCCGGAGGCCGACTTCGAGACCGAGATCGGCGTCGAGGCGGGATACTGCTACCACTGCCACACCGGGCGCTGCCCCGTGGGCGTCGCCACCCAGGACCCGGAGCTGCGCAAGCGGCTCGATCCCGACGAGGCGGCGGAGCGGGTCTACAACTTCCTCCACACGCTGACGCTGGAATGCCAGATGATGGCGCGCGCCTGCGGCAAGACCGACGTGCACAGCCTGGAACCGGAGGACCTCGCAGCGCTCACCATGGAGGCCTCGGCCATGGCCCAGGTGCCGCTCGCGGGCTCCCAGCACACCGTCGGCCGCCCCGACATGAACCGCTACTAAGCCATCAGGACCGGAGAAGCGCCATGAGCGACAAGACCGGCGACGTCGACTACTACCTGAGCCAGAGCGGCCTCGACAGCGAGCGCGAGAAGGAGATCGGCCAGCACATCGGCTATCGCTACGATGTGAACCTGGTGCCCGACTACGAGCGGCTCACGCCCTTCCTTAAGCGCTATATCGAGACCATGGGCTGGACCGACCTGAACTGGCTGGAAGACGTCCACATGGGCTACGAGGAAGGCCGGCCCGCGGTGTTCGACCGCAACATCAACGGCTGGGTCACGGTGCCCGAGGACCTGGAGCTGCCCGACAATCAGCAGGACCGCGACATGCTCGCCCGCGAGCTGTTGGTGAAGTTCCAGATGTCGCCCCGCCACCCCATGGCCGACCTCAACGGGGTCTATCGGAAGTTTTAGAGCGCGTCCGACTTTGACGGACGCGCGACAGGCCGCGACCGCGGCCCGCCGCGTATGCGGCGCCCACGCGGAGGCGCCGGCCGGTCGCGCCGGTAGGCGCGCGGAATCGCAAGACGGCCGGCTGCCGTGAGCGAAAAGAGCCCAGAGCATTTCCGTGAGAAACGGAAGCGCTCTGGGTTGGACCTCTCGCCAAAGGGTATAACCCGTGCCCGGCGTGACGCGGGCTGCGACCCCGCGGCGTTACCAGCGCAAGGCGCCGCGCAGCATCAGGCCGTGCCTGGGCCCCTCATCGTTGGCGGCATCGTATAGACTGCCCTCGACGCTCACGCTTGCGGCCGGCGCAAGCTGCCAGCGCGCACCCATGCGCCACCACTGCGCACCTTCGCCCGCGAGCCCGAGCCCCGCGTAGGGCGTCACCACGCCTAGGCCGGGCGCCGCGGCGAAGCCGTAGCCGACCTCCGCATTCAGGCGCGCTTGGTTGTCCGGTGACACTCCAGCAGTGACGCCACTCTCCCACAACTGGTTTACACCGCTGCCCGTCTGCCCCCACGCCGGCTGCACGACCAGCGCAAGACCCTGGCCCGATCCGCCCGGTGCAATCCGCACCAGACCACTCACGCCCGTCTCCTCGTAGTCGCCGCTGTGGCTGAGCAGGGTCCGGACCCGGCCCTCGACGGTCAGCCCCGACGCCTCGTCGGCATAGCGCAGGGCGCCCCCGGCCTCGATGCTGGTGCCGGTCTCCCCGTCCCCGCCGTCGTTGCGAACGCCGAGCTCGAGCGAGGGCGTGAACGTCGCCCCTGTGTCGAGCTTCTGTACGTGCTCCCCTTCGAACATCAGACGCTGCCGGCTGGCACTCAGCGACATGCTCTCAAGGGTGCCGGAGCCGTCGACATCGGCCGACGTGAAGGCCACCTCGCCCTTGAGGTTCAGGTTCGTGGTTCCGCCCGCGATCATCTCGTCGCTGGACATCAGCGGCCCGCTCGCGCCCGCTGCGACCATACTCTGCGTCAGGTCGCTCGACTGCGTGCCCGACGAGCCATCGTCGAGCTCCACCTCGCCCGTGCCATAGCCGGCCATGGCCCACAGGTTCATGCCGCCCGCCATCTGCCAGCCCACGTAGGGGTTGACGCTGGTCAGAGAGGTCGTGAGCTCGCCTGACGCGTTGGAGGCCGTGTAGTCCACCGTCCCGCGCGCCTGCGACACCGCTAGCCCAGCGAGCATGTCCGCGCCAAGCCTGGTGTCGACCCCGAGGTTGGCGCTCACCACGCTGCCGTCGTAGTCCACGGACTGCGGGTTGCCGCCGGCGATGTTGCGGTAGTCCCCGCTGCCCCAGAGCGTGAGGTTGTCGAAGGGGCCACTGCCCGCGTTCCCCGCCGCGTTGAGGGGTAGAGTGAAGGACGAGTTCGCGAGCAGCCGGCTGAAATCCAGCGTGCCGTTCCCCAATGCATGCCCGTTTGCCAGGAGGGCATCGGAGAGCGTCGACGCGCCGCCGAAGCTGAGCGCCGCCGCCGGCGCGGTGTCGGAGTTTGCCCGCTCGATGCGGCCCGAGACCGCATCGACCGTGCTGGCGGTCATGGCCCGCATCACCTGCGGCAGCACGGCCTCTATGATCGCGTTGCCGCCCTCGGCGACCTCCTGGGACGCACTCCCGTAGAAGCCCGACCCGACGACGAAAGAGATCTGCCTGGTGCTTCCATCCGCCCTCTGGACTTCGTGGGAGAACGTGCGGACATAGCCCGTCTTGGGGATGTCGGCGCTGTCGGTGGCGTCGGTGGGATCGTCGAAATGGTATTCCACGAAGCCGCCTTCCGGGCCGCTATTCACCGCCTCGACCAGCCGATCCAGAATTAGCTCTCCGGTCACGGCGTCACGGGCGCGCCCCGGAAACAGAGGTGTTAACTCGTACGTGCCCGGGAACCCGGCGTGAAACAGGATTACGTTGCTGGTCAAATTCCAGACATAGAGGTAAACGGAACCGTGCCGCCACGGCCCATTGGGATCGCGCAATGCAATCCTGGCTTTCGAGACGGCGGCTGGGTCGCCGGTCAACACAAGCTCCATGAAGTAGTTTCCCGCTCCCGTAACGAAGGCCTTCAGGGTCGCGCGGTCCACCACGTCCTCGGCAGTAACTGCCGGGTCGCCGTAATCGATTTGTTCCGGAGCCAGGTGAGTTGCGTTGAGATCGAATCCTGCGAGCAGAATGGCGGGAGTCCTGAAACTAAGCGAGGTATAGGCGCTCGCGTAGCCCGAAGCGCCGGGGACACCTGGAATATCGAACGAGCCGCCGTTTCCGGCTTCGGCTGCAGCGAACGCAGCCCGGACCGCAGCGGGGTTCGCCAGGTCGGCAGGGTTGATTCCCAACGCTCGAAGGATCCCTCCGTAGATCGAGGGCCTGAGTTGCCTGCCCGACAAGGACATGTCCTTCGCGTGGACGAACACCCTGCCGTCGTGCGACAGGGTCACGAGATAGGTTGAACCGGACCGCCACGGGCTTTCGTCCTGTCTGATGAGACATGCGAGATATTGAGTTTGTCCCGGAGTTGTGCCCGGCATGGCTTGCTCCAAGAAGCGAGCGCGCGAGCCGAGCGCGAAGTCCATCAGGCTGCCAGTGCCGCTCTCCACCTGCTGCGCCGTCACAAGCGGGGGTGCAATAGTAGTCCCACCAGTGGGGGGCTCACACTCTCTCTGCGACTGCGCCAGGGCAAGGCGCGCATCGGAGGAGAGGCCGGCCCACGCGAGCAGGCCAACCACACAAAACAAGGAAATCCTGATTTTCCATGTCGCGGTAGTCATTGCGAGGTCCTCGCGTTGGGGGAATGTGAACGAGCTATGGTCGAGGTTGGCCCCCGGAGTGGTCGAGTCGTGAAGCGTGTCCTTTCTGAAACCCTAGCTCTTCAGGTCCAGATTCGAAATGTACATAAAAAAGTATGGGTAGGGGGCCCAATAGTGGAGAATTGATCGGGCGATGACGTCGGGGCGTATCGCAAGTTCTAGGCCGGCTAGCTCGCCAGGGTCGCAACCCGCGCCCGGTGTGACGCGGGCTACGCCCCCGCGGCGTTACCAGCGCACGGCGCCGCGCAGCATCAGGCCGTGCCCGGGCTGGTTATCGTTGGCGGCCTCGTACAGGCTGCCCTCAAGGCTCACACTCGCGGCCGGCGCAAGCTGCCAGCGCGTACCCATGCGCCACCACTGTGCCCCTTCACCCGCAAGCCCGAGCCCCGCATAGGGCGTCACCACGCCCATGCCGGGTGCTGCGCCGAGACCGTAGCCGATCTCCGCGTTCAGGCGCGCTTGGTTTTCCGGTGACACGCCAGCAGTGACGCCATTCTCCCACAACTGGTTGACACCGCTGCCCGTCTGGCCCCACGCCGGCTGCACGACCAGCGCAAGACCCTGGCCCGACCCGCCCGGTGCAATCCGAACCAGAGCGCTCACGCCTGTCTCCTCGTAGTCGCCGCTGTGGCTGAGCAGGGTCCGGACCCGGCCCTCGACGGTCAGCCCCGACGCCTCGTCGGCATAGCGCAAGGCGCCCCCGGCCTCGATGCTGGTGCCGGTCTCGCCGTCCCCGCCGTCATTGCGAACGCCGAGCTCGAGCGAGGGCGTGAACGTCGCCCCTGTGTCGAGCTTCTGGACGTGCTCCCCTTCGAACATCAGACGCTGCCGGCTGGCACTCAGCGACATGCTCTCAAGGGTGCCGGAGCCGTCGACATCGGCCGACGTGAAGGCCACCTCGCCCTTGAGGTTCAGGTTCGTGGTGCCGCCCGCGATCATCTCGTCGCTGGACATCAGCGGCCCGCTCGCGCCCGCCGCGACCATACTCTGCGTCAGGTCGCTCGACTGCGTGCCCGCAGACCCGTCGTCGAGCTCCACCTCGCCCGTGCCATAGCCGGCCATGGCCCACAGGTTCATGCCGCCCGCCATCTGCCAGCCCACGTAGGGGTTGACGCTGGTCAGAGAGGTCGTGAGCTCGCCTGACGCGTTGGAGGCCGTGTAGTCCACCGTCCCTCGCGCCTGCGACACTGCCAAGCCCGCCAGCATGTCCGAGCCCAGCCTGGTGTCGACCCCCAGGTTGGCGCTCGTCACGCTGCCGTCGTAGTCCACGGACTGCGGGTTGCCGCCGGCGATGTTGCGGTAGTCCCCGCTACCCCAGAGCGTGAGGTTGTCGAAGGGGCCACTGCCCCCGTTCCCCGCCGCGTTGAGGGGTAGGGTGAAGGACGAGTTCGCGAGCAGCCGGCTGAAATCCAGCGTGCCGTTCCCCAATGCATGCCCGTTGGTCAGGATGGCATCGGAGAGGGTCGACGCGCCGCCGAAGCTGAGCGCTGCCGCCGGCGCGGTGTCTGAGGTTGCCCGCTCGATGCGGCCCGAGACGGCATCGACCGTGCTCGCGGTCATGGCCCGCATGATCTGCGGCAGAACCGACTCGATGATCGCGTTGCCGCCTTCGGCGACTTCCTGGGATGCACTCCCGTAGAAGCCCGAGCCGATGATCACGTCGACCGGGAATGTGCGCCCGTCCGCCGTTTGGATTTGGCCGGCGAATTCCCGGGCATAGCCCACCTTGGGAATGTCCGCGCTATCGGTGTGGTCGTCAGGATCGTCGAAGTAGTACTCCACGAAGCCGCCATCCGGGCTGCTTTTCGCAGCCTCGATGACCTGTGGCAAAATGTACTGCCCTGTACGGACGTCCTTGACGGTCGGCACTAGAGGCCGATACTCGAATCTATCCGGAAACGCACCGTGAAATACGATCGTGTTGGTGTTGAGGTCCAAAACGTAAAGGTATACAGAGCCGTGACGCCAGGGCCCGTTCGGATCACGCAGGGCGATCCTGGCTTTAGAGGCAGCGGCTGCACCGCCGGTGCGCTGGACGTCGAGCATGTAGTTTCCTGCTTCCATGACGAAGGCCTTCAAGGTGCTGCGGTCTACCACCTGCGCAGCGGTAATGGCCGGGTCGCCATAGTCGATTTGTTCATCCCTAATGGAAACCAGGTGAGACTCATTGAGATCGAATCCAGCGATCAGCACGATCGGAGACCGCAATTCCGGCGAATTATAGACGGCGGCGTAGCCGGAAGCACCGGGTATGCCCGGTCGTAAGCCGGGAATGGGGGTGGTCGCATCGAACGGAGCATCCGATTCTTGCGACAATGTGCTGAATATGTTGGCGCCGGCCATGGCAGCGGTGGCAGGATCGGGAGAAACTGCGTTGGCCAAATCGATTGGCGAGACGCCCAGCGCAGAAAGGATCTCTCCGTAAATCAGCGGGTTGAGCAGCCGGCCTGACAACGCCATGTTCTTGGCGTGAAGGTACACGCGGCCGTCGAGCGTCAAGGTCACAATGTAGGTGGAACCAGAACGCCAAACACTCCCCTCCTGCCTGACGAGACATCCGATATAGAGCCCCTCTTCCACGGCCGTGGCCTGCTGGGAATGTTCTCTGGACCGTTCTCTCACGGCCAGTGCGAAGCCCCTCAGACTGTCGTCGTCGACCACCTGTTGCGCCGTCACATCCGGGTCCGCCGGAGGAGACACGCCGTCAGGGAGCGGACAAGCGTCCTGCGCCGAGGCGGGGAGTCCATTGGAAACGACGCCGGCCAGTGCGAACAGGCCAGCCACGAGAGTTAAGGAAATCCTGGTTTTCCATGTCGCGGTGCTCATTGCGAGGGCTCCTGCTGGGGAAGGGCGGGAAACCTAGAGTCGAAAACGACTCAATGAGGAGCCGAGTCGTACGGCGTGTTCTTGCTGAAATCAAGTTTTCTAAATCACGATTTCGATAAAAGGAGCATAATTCACATCAAGAACGATATGAAAGTTTGCCAATGCTGCATGTGAAAGCGGTGATATAAGTCCCTCGGCAGAACCCGCGCGGGTTTTGGAACCTCACACGGTCCTTCTGCGGGTTTGAACGCGAACTCTTGGTAACGTTCCGGACGTCTTCTCGCCACCGATGGCGGATCTCAACGGGGCTTGAAGGAGATTTACGTCGTTACCACGCCCCGTCGGGGTCGGGATTGGCAATTGCCTCTAGCCAGCGGGGCGCGAAGGCGAGAACGGGAATGTCGGGCGGGAGCTGCGAGTTGAACAGCGCGTTGTGCCACCAGGTCTCCTCGCGGCGCGGGTCGTCGGGCCCGAGCAAGGCCACCGAGCACGTCAGGTCGTAGCGCTGGCTGTCCTGGGCGAAGGCCAGGACACAGCGTCCCTCCCGCTCCAGGTCGGCGGCAAGCGCCGAGCCGGCCACGAAGGTTGCCGTCAGCACGTCGCTGAAATCCCGCGCGTGCTGGTAGTAGCGCTCCGCCAGGAGCGCGAGCGCAGCCTCGCGCCGATCGCGCGGGTCGTGGGTGCGCCGCGCCAGGTGGCGGAACTCGGGCGCGAAGGACTCGGCCTCCCGCCGCACGAGCAGCGTGGTCACTGCAGGTGCAAGCTCCTCGCCGGTCGTGCTCAGCACCTGCGGGCGCATCCCCGGCGACGGCTGGCCGGCGCGGCGGCGCATGGCATCGGCGCGTATGCGGCACTGCCAGCCGACGAAGTGATCGCGCAGGCGCTCGGCCCGCGGCGCAGCTGTCACGGTTCTTCAGCCCCGGCTCGAAGAGTTCGTCCTCACGGTGCGCCCGCGATGGTAGCCGCGGCCCCCGGTCGGGACCATCGGGTTCGGCGACGACTGCGCCGCGTGACGCCAGCCGTGACCGCGACGAGAAATCCGCTAGGATCGCAGGCCGCTCCCACCAACCGAACGAGGCCCCCATGTCGCGCGGTCCGGAACTTCCCTCCATCAATCAACTCGCCGAGATCGCCGATGACTTCGGGCTCGACATGTCGCTCGACGATCTCACCAACCAGCGGGAAGCCGTGCGCGGCGCCATCGCGAGCCTGCGCCACATCGACGACCTGCCGGAGGAGCGGCCTGCCGTCGCCTATCCGCGCACGCCCGGCTACCGGCCGCACCCGGACGAGAACCCCTACAACGCCTGGTATTGGCGGACCGAGGTCAAGGGCGCGGACTCCGGCCCGCTCGCGGGCGAGGAGATCGGCGTCAAGGACGTGGTCTCGCTCGCCGGCGTGCCGATGATGAACGGCTCGCGCGCCCTCGAAGGCTACGTGCCCACCATCGACGCCACCATCGTGACCCGCATGCTCGACGCGGGCGCCACCATCGTCGGCAAGACGGCCTGCGCCGATTTCTCCTTCTCCGGCGGCGGCCACACCAGCGGCTACGGCCCGGTGCGCAACCCGCGCAAACCCACCCATGCGCCCGGCGGCTCGTCCAAGGGGAGCGCTTCGGCGGTGGCTGCTGGCGACGTGGCGATGGCGATCGGCGGCGATCAGGGCGGCTCGATCCGCATCCCCGCCTCCTGGTGCGGCGTGGTCGGCCTCAAGGCGAGCTACGGCCTGATTCCATACACAGGGTGTCTCGCCATCGAGATGACCCTCGATCACATCGGCCCAATGACGAACACCGTGGAGAACTGCGCCCGCATGCTCTCGGTCCTCGCCGGCCCCGACCCGCTCGATCCGCGCCAGCGGGGCGTGATCCCCGCCGATTACGTGCAGGACTACATGCCGGCAATCGGCGCCAGCTGCGAGGGCGTGCGCATCGGCGTGCTTGCCGAGGGCTTCGGCCAGACCGAGGAGACCTGGCCCGAGTTCGGCCTGCCGGGGAGCGTGCCGGCGGTGGACGATGCGGTTCGCGCCACGGTGCGCCGGCTGGAGGAGCGGGGCGCCCAGGTCACCGAGGTCTCGGTGCCCGAGCACTACCACGGGCTCAGGCTCTGGTTCGCGATCGCGGCCGAGGGCGCGACCGAGTTCATGCTCAAGAACGGCGGGGTCGGTACCGGCTGGTTCGGCTACTACGACACCCAGTTTCTCGAGCACGCGTCGCGCGCCGCGAAGACCCGCCAGAACGACTATCCGCACACCGTGAAGAACGTCCTCCTGCTTGGCGGGTACCTCAAGCGTCACTACCACGGCACCTACTACGCGAAGGCGCAGAACCAGCGCGCGCGGCTGACAGCGGCCTACGGCAAGGCGCTCCAGGACGTGGACGTGCTGGTGCTGCCGACCATTCCGCACCTGGCCGCGCCGATCCCGAGCCTGGATGCCGATTTCGGAGAGTACATGTCGCGCGCGCTCGGCATGATCAACAACACGCCGCAGTTCAACCTGACCGGCCATCCCGCGATCAGCGTGCCCTGCGGCGTGAGCGACGACCTGCCCATCGGCTTCCAGATCGTCGGGCGCCACTTCGACGACCTCACGGTGCTCAAGGTCGCCGATGCGGTGGAGAAGAGCGCAGATTGGCAGAGCGTGTAGCGCACGCGGCGCCCGGCCCGCGCTCAGGCGGCCGCAAGGTGCGGCGATGACGGAGAAGCCGGAACGCTGGCTCGTGCGCAAGCCGGCCGTGACAAGCCGCGGCGGCGTGGTCGCGACCCAGCACCAGGCCGCATCCGAGGTCGGCGCGCGGGTGCTGGCGGACGGCGGCAATGCCGTGGACGCGGCCATCGCCGCAAGCTTCGCGCTGGCCACGGTCGAGCCCTGGATGAGCGGTCTCGGCGGCGGCGGGTACATGCTGGTCCGCCCGGCAGACGAGGAGCGCACGTACGCCGTCTCTTTCGGCATGGTGGCGCCTGGCGCGCTAGACCCGGCGGACTACCCGCTCACGGGCGAGGTCGGCGCGGACCTGTTCGGCTGGCCGGCGGTGCTGGAGGACCGCAATTTGCGCGGCCCGCTCGCGGTGGCGGTGCCGGGGCAGGTCGCGGGCCTGGGCTTGGCCCACGAGCGCTTCGGCACCTGGAGCTGGGCGGACCTGATGGCGCCTGCGTGCGCGCTGGCCGAGCGGGGCATGGCGGTGGACTGGCACGCCACCGTCGCCATCGCGGCCTCGGCGCCGGAGCTTGCGAGCGACACCGGCTGCGCTTCCGCGTATCTGGCGGACGGGTTCCCGTTGGCCACGCCCTGGACCGGGGACGCGCCGCGCATCCGGTTGGGCCGGCTCGCGGAGACCCTGCGCCGGCTCGCGGAGACGGGACCGCAAGACTTCTACACGGGCGAGATTGGGCGCGCGATCTGCGAGGACATGTCGGCGCTTGGCGCGTGCCTCTCGGCAGACGATCTGGCGAACTACAAGGCGACCATCGAAGAGGCGCCCGAGACCGGCTATCGCGATGCTCGGATCATGACCGCACCGGGATTGACCGCTGGACCGACGCTGGTGGACGTGTTGAACCGTCTCGAGGCCTCGCTCGCTCCGGGCGAGGCGCCCGACGGCGAGGCCTACGTGGCATACGCCGAGGCGTTAGAGGCGGCGTACGCTGAGCGGCTTCGGGGTATGGGCGCGGGTAGCGATGCCGACCGCGTGTCTTGCACCAGTCATCTCGGCGCGGCCGACCGGGCCGGCACTGTCGTCGCACTGACCCAGACCCTGCTCTCGCCCTTCGGTGCCAAGGTGATGCTGCCCGAGACCGGGATCCTGATGAACAACGGGATCATGTGGTTCGACCCCAGGCCGGGCGGCCCCAATTCGATCGCGCCCGGCAAGCGGCCGCTCTCCAACATGTGCCCGGCGATCGTCGAGTTCGCGGACGGCAGGCGGGCCGCGCTAGGCGCGTCCGGTGGGCGCCGCATCCTCCCCGCCGTCGCGCAACTGCTCTCCTTCCTCGTGGATTTCGGCATGAGCCTTGACGATGCCGCGCATTGCCCGCGCATCAACGCGGACGGCGCCGACCTCATCGAAGCGGATGCCAGACTGCCGGCGGAGACGCTGGCCGCGCTGGAGGCTCGGCTCCCGCTCGCGGTGCGCCCGCACGGAGTGCATCCGTCCGCCTACGCCTGCCCCAATGCGGTCGTCTGGGAGCCGGAGAGCGGCACCGCGACCGGCGTCGCCCACGTCATGTCCCCCAACGCAAGCGTCGGCGCGCCGTGACGCCGGAACGGAGAGGTCCATGAGCAATCAGACGCGCCTAGGCATGATTACGCCGTCGCTCAACACGGTGCTGGAGCCCGTGACTTACGCCCTGCTCGCGGACCTGCCCGACGTGACGGCGCATTTCAGCCGGGTGCGGGTGTCCCAAATCTCGCTCGGCGAGGACTCGGCGGCCCAGTTCGGCGACGAGCCCATGCTCGCCGCTGCGCGCATGCTGGCCGACGCCCGCGTCCACGCAATCTGCTGGAACGGCACCGCGGGCAGTTGGCTCGGCCCCGACTTCGACCGGCGGCTGTGCGAGGCGATCGCGCGCGAGACCGGCATTCCGGCGACCAGCGCGACGCTGGCGCTGGCCGAGCTCTTCCGCAGCCGGGGAGTCAAGCGCTTCGCCCTGGTCACGCCGTTCGAGGACGCGCTGCAGGAGGCCATCGTCGACACCTATCGGCGCGAGGGCTTCGAGTGTGTGGCCGAGCGTCACCTCGATAGCGACGATACCTTCGGCTACGCGTCCATCCCACCGGCGACGACCGAGGGCATGATCCGTGAGGTGGTGGGCGCGGAGCCCGAGGCGATCGCTGCTGTCTGCACGAACCTGAACGGCGCGCCCCACGCCCAGGCGCTGGAGGCGGAATGTGGCCGGCCTGTCTACGACAGCGTGGCGGCGGCGCTCTGGGGCACGCTCGCGCTTGCCGGCGCGGACCCGAGCCGCATTAGCGGCTGGGGCGAGATTTTCTCCGTCCCGCCGGCCTCGCTGGAGCGTCTCGGCGCTTTGGCTTAGAGCGTGTCCGTCTTGGACGGACACGCAACAGGCCGCGACTGCGGCCCGCCGCGTTAGCGGACCCTCGCGGAGGCGCCGGCCGGAGGCCGGCTGCCGTGAGCGAAAAGGCTTGCTAAGCGCTCGCGGCCTGCTCCTCTTCAGGCTCCAGCAGGTCGGCCACCGGCGTCGAGTGCCAGCCGTCGGCGCGTTTCGCCCAATAGCGGTCGGCGAGGCGGCCGGTGGTGATCCCCGGCGCGCCGTTGCCGATGGGCTTGTCGTTGACCCGGACGACCGGGACGACTCCGCCGGCCGACGACGAGATGAAGGCCTCGCTAGCGTTCTCCAGTTCCTCGGGCCGGAGGTCGGCGGCTTCGGCTTCCAGGCCAATGTCCTGGCAAAGATCGAACACGGTCTTGCGGGTGATCCCTTCCAGCAGGTTTTCGCCGGGGGTGAGCGCCTTGCCGTCCCGGATGATCCAGACGTTGAAGCCGGGGCCTTCCGTGAGGTAGCCGTCGGTCGAGAGCAGCACGGGCTGGTCCGCGCCGGCGTCGAGCGCCTCGAAGTGGGCGGCGGTCAGGTCCATCCGGTTGAAGTTCTTGCAGCGCTGGTTGATGGCAGCGTCGGGCGCGCGGCGGTTCTGGGCGATCCAGAGGTGCGCGCCCGACTTCATCTTGGGCTCGGCGACGATCGTGAAGTAGGGCACCGAATAGGCGATCAGTTCGTTCTCGGCGGTGCGCGGGTCGCCGAAGGCGGCGCCGCCGGCATAACGCCCGCGCGTGCAAAGCACGAAAACGATTGAATCGGCGAGGCCCGAGCGATGGGCGCATTGCGCCATGATGCTCCTGATCTGCGCGTCAGGCAGCGGCGGGGTGAGCCGGACGTGCTCGCACGAGGCGTAGAAGCGGTCCATGTGATCGTCGAGGCGGAAGAACGCGCCATCGCAGACTGTGACCGCGTCGAATACCACGTCGCTCTTGTGGAAGGCCGGGTCGAGGATGGGTACCGATGCCTCCTCGATCGGCATGTATTTTCCCTGGCAATAGGCGATTCCCTTGGATTCCGACATGGTTGCAGCCTCCCTGGCGGCGTTGCGCGGTTCGATGCGGACGGTAAGGCGGTGCGGGCCTTGCCGTCAATGTCTGGCGTTCCGGGCCCGAATACGCCTCCCGAGAAATTCGCTCTCGACTCTACGAAAAGCGCAGAATCGGATGGGGAGGCGGCGCGGAAGCCGCTATGATGGGTCATCTAAACGAAGCGGGAGAACCCGCCGAAGCGCCCGTCTCACAGAAAATAAGTTGGTCAATCATGTCAGACATCGGTTCGCCGCCTCCCGAAGGCGACTCAATCACGGCCCAGGTCAAGTGGTTCAACCCGACCAAGGGGTTCGGCTTCCTCGTGCCCGACGACGGATCGCCAGACGTTTTTTGCCACGTCTCTGCGGTCGAGCGGGCGGGCTACGACACGCTTCCCCAAGGCGCCACCGTCACCTGCGAGATCGTGCAAGGGCAAAAAGGCCCGCAGGTCTCGAATATCCTTAACGTCGACACCTCGACCGCGACCGTCATGCCCCCGCGGGGCGACCGCCCCCGCCGCCCCGGCCCCGGAGGCTTTCAGGCCCGGCGCTACAACGAGCCCATGGGCCCGACCGAGGAGATCGAGGGCACGGTCAAGTTCTACAACGTCGGCAAGAGCTACGGCTTCGTGACGCCGGACAGCGGTGGGCAGGACGTCTTCATCCATGCCAAGGTCCTCGCTCGCTCCGGTCTCGACGATCTGGAGCCTCAGCAGCGCGTGCGGCTGGAGATCACGCAAGGCCCGCGCGGGCCGCAGGCGACCAGCGTCGAGCTGATCTGAAGCCGTTCGCCATCGGCGCGCGGCCCGCCTCGGCAGGCCGCGCCGCCGAAGTGGAGATTGTTTGAAGCGCCCAGGCTTATCGCCAGGGGCATTATGCCGCCGAGTGGGCAACAGCACACGGCGCGACTCTTGATGCTCGGGTTCACATTGGGCGGAGGGATTGACGCAGACTCCGCCGGATGCGAGGCCGCTGCGACTGGAGTGAGAAGCTAACTGGCAACTCGTGACGGAACTTGGTTGCGCGATTGACCGCTTCGGGATCGTGACCACTTTGATGTCCAAGATGCGCTAACCCTCCAGGCCACCCTATCACTCTCCACTGTGATTTGACCGACTTCTTATCTGTTAAGTCGCTTGGACGAAATCGACCATCTGATAGGATTATCAGCATGACACCAGAACAAATTGAACATCTTTTGCACGAGGAAGAAGGAACATCACTGGATTTCAAGCGGGATCAATACAAATTCGATCAAGCAAGCAAGGAAGATAAGAGTGAGCTGTTGAAAGACATACTCGCATTTACCAATGCTTTTCGTCGTAACGATGCCTACATCTTGGTAGGCGTAGAAGAGATCCGAGGAGGCAGAAGTAAGGTTGTCGGTATCGAGACTCAACTTGACGATGCGAAACTACAGCAGTTTGTGAACAGCAAGACGCAGCGATCGGTAACTTTCTCTTACCGGGAAGCGACTCACGATGGCCACGCTATCGGTATCATTCACATACCAATTCAATCACGTCCTGTCTACGCCACGCATAACTATGGCAAGGTACTAAAAGAGAAAGTATACCTTCGCCGAGGTAGCTCTACGGACACTGCAAGTCCCGACGAAATAGCTAATATGGGCACAACCGGAGCAGATTGGACCCGACAGCCGTCAGTTGAAGTCAATCTTTTCGAGCGTAAGTCAGGTGAAATATTGGGTGACACGGTTTCTGTCGATTGGTGTACTTTGTATGATGTACCACCCTGTAGTGAGATACCGGACTACGAACCAGATAGATCACTCAGAATGGGGAACGTCAATTTCCTGTCTGAATACAATTTTACCAACGATAGGAATTATTGGAGGGACTTTGCCAAGTATTTGAAAACGGCGGACTGCTTTCCGGTGGCGCTGGAAATGCAGAACACCGGCGGAATGGTTATTCACGATACCAGGCTAGTGATCCAATTACACGATCCAGCACAACGGTTCAAGATTCTCACACCACGGAATCTTCCAAAAATGCCCCGGCCATCAAGCGCGATGCGAGCACCTATTCTTAATTCAATTTTCGAGAAGCAAGACGTCTCTGTGACAAGGGAGATAGATTCCTGGAAAGTTGAGTGCAATTTTGGCAAAATTCAACCCGGAGCTACAATGCGCTTGCGGGATGATTTCCTGATAGAGTGCCGGAGCGTTGGCGAAGTGAGAATTTGCGGTTTAATCTATTCTGACAACATTAGTAGCCCTATTCCCGTTCGAATTCAATTGGTGTTCCACGTAGAGGGCAAAGTTCTTTCTGTTGAGGATATCCAGCAGATGGCGAGCGAATACATTGGGAAAACATAGGGTTATATTCGGGCTAACGAGAGTAGGCTTCAATGTGGTAGTTGAGTTTCTCAGCGCTTAGAGAATGTGCGAGCACGCCATTGTTACAGGCCGCGTCATCCGACGTTACAGGGAGCGCTGCCTCACTACAGGATGGCAGGAACGATAGGCGGTCCGGTCGCCACATTCGTCCTTGCTCGCCGAATCGGCGGCAGACGCTCACTCGGCGCGGACGCTGCGCCGGCGAGACAAAACCGATCCGATCACCATCATGACGAAGGCGGCGAGCATCAGCGCTGCCGCTCCCCACACGTAGGCCGAATGAGTCTCGTCGAAGAAGAGAATGCCCCATCCAATGCCACCGACCACGCCAATGATGTTCATGACGGAGAAGAGCGAGGCCCCGGCACGGCGCACGATCACGTAGAACATGGGCCACATGATGGCGTTGATGACGACCGCGGCGACGAGCGAAAGGTCGCCATCCAAGTCCGGCCCGGGGAAGAGATAGAGCTGCCCGGTTGCCGGTAAGAAGGGGACGAGGAGCAACGCCCCCGCAAAGAGGTTGCCGATCGCAAGGCCGAGCGAAGATGACTCGGGCGGACGGAAGCGCTCGACGAACACGTTGAGCGCGCCGAACCCGAAGGGAATCAGCAGCGCGATGACGAACCAGATCGCCATGTTGGGTGCAGGCAGGCTTTCCCCCGGAATGACGATCAACAGGACACCTGCGATAGCCGTCAGCAGGCCCGCCGCGCTGATCAGGCGAAAGCGATCGAGCCGAAAGAGGACGGCGAGCGCATAGGTAAAGACCGGAGTCAGCGTAAGCAGCAGCACGGTGACGCCGGAGGGCAGCTTGGTTACGACAAAGGCGAGCAGCGCGAAGGGGAAGGCGAAGCCCAGGGCGGCGCTCACGAAATAGAGCCTGATGTGGGGCCACGTAAGCTGCGGCAGCTCGCGCCGGGCGATTGCCGGTCCCAGCAGAACCAACCCGGCGCCGAGAGCGTACCAGAACACGTAGGCGAAATTGGGGAAGCCAGCGTCACCGGCGATCTTGTTGACCGGGATCAGCAGACTGAAATTGATGCCGGCGATGAGGATGAGGACGAGAGAAAGTGCCATTGCGGGCGTCAGGTTGCAGTGCGGCTCTGCCGGCGCCCCGCGCCGGCTTCGATCAGGTTCAGGACCACCTCGGCGGCGCGCTCGCTCGGTGGCGGTCCGCTGCGCCCGAGCCGGGTCGCGATCTCGCGAAAGCTCTCGATCTGGTCGTGCCGGCGTCCGGCGTCGTGCAGCAGCTTCTCGACCGCGGGAACCAGACGCCGCGGAGAGCATTGGCGCTGCACGAACTCCGGCGCCGCGCGGCGGTCCGCGATGATGTTGGGCATCGCGATGTGATCCACCAGGAGGATGCGCCGTGCGATCGCCGCGGTGAGCGGGTTCGCCCGGTAGCAGACGATCATGGGAACGGCCGCAAGCGCGAGCTCCAGCGTTGCCATGCCGGAGGCGGCGAGAGCCGCGTCGCTCGCGGCAAAGGCGGCGTATTTTTCGGCCTTGTCCTCCACCACGGTCACGGGCGCTCCCCACGACGCGGTCTTGGCGGCAACGGCCGCGCGGTTCTGCGGCAGAGTCGGCACCAGGACGCGGAGCCCCTCGATGCGGCGCGCCAGCTGGCGCACGGTCTCCCCGAACACCGGCTCGTGCCGGCGCAGCTCGCTGGCGCGGCTGCCCGGCAGGACGGCGATCACGGTTTGCGCGGGGTCGATGCCGTGACGCTTGCGAAAGCTTGGTCCGTCCGCAGTATCGATCGGCTCCTCGACCAGGGGATGGCCGACGAAACTGGCATCCAGGCCCACGGCCTCAAAAAAGGGCGGCTCGAACGGGAAGAGGCAGAGCACGCGGTCGAGGTAACGCGCGATCTCGGCCGCGCGCCCCGGCCGGTAGGCCCAGACCGTCGGCGCCACGTAGTGAACCAGAGGAAAGCCTGCGCCCTTCAGCCTGCGCGCGACCCGGAGCGCAAATCCCGGCACGTCGACCGAGACGAAGGCCGCCGGCCGCAACCGACAGGCCGTGCGCGCCGTGGTCCGAATGCGCCCGAGCATCCGTGGTACGTGGGGGACGACCTCGAACAGCCCCATCAACGACAGCTCGGTGTAAGGAAACAGGCTCTCCAGCCCCCGCTCAGTCATGAGAGGGCCGCCGATGCCGGCGAACCGGACTCGATCGCCGGTGCACCGCTTGAGCGCCTCCATCAGGCGGGAAGCGATGAGGTCGCCGGACGGCTCACCCGCGATCAGGAAGATCAGCGGCGCGTCGCGCTCCATTCCGCCCGTCAGCTCACGCCGACCATGAACACGCCATGCTCGTCGGCGTGCGCGACCGCCTGATCGCGCTCCAGGATCAGCGTCTCGCCGGCCTCGACCGCGACCCCCCGGAAGCCGGCTTCGGCAAGCCTCTCGATCGTGTCCACCCCGATCGTCGGCAAGTCGGCCCGGCGCTCCTGGCCGGGCTTTTTCATCTTGACCAGCACGGCACCCGGCCCCGCCTCCTGCAGCGCGGCGCAGCGTTCGATCAGCCCGTCCGTCCCTTCGACGCCTTCGACGCCGAGGACACGGCCCGCCTGCACCACCACGGCCTGCCCGATATCCTGCGCGCCGAGGGCGCGCGCGGCCTCGATGCCGACGGCGATGTCGCGTTTGGCGTCTTCATCGGGGGCGCGCTGGCCGATCACGCCGGCGGGCGCGCAGAGCGTCGCAATCAGGTCGTCGGCGCCGACGACGGTGAAGCCTTCGTCTTCAAGCTCGGCAATCACGAGGGAGAGGAGCGCATCGTCGCCCTTGGTCTTTGCGCGCGCGATACGCCCCATGAGGCGCATGCCGCGCAGGTCGACCTTGAGAGAGGAGAGGGAGGGCCGGCGGATCGAGCCGGCAAGCACCACCTCGCGGCAACTCGCTTGTCTCAGCGACTTGAGCAGGGCGCCGACCGCACCGAGCCCGAGCCAACGATGGGGGACGCCAACGCAGGTCTCCGGGTCCGTTTCGCCCTTGAAGGCGATGATCAGGACCTCGCGGCCTTCGCCCCTGCAAGCCCGCGCGATGAGGCCCGGCAGCGGACCGCCGCCGGCAATAATTCCGAGGCTACTCGCCGCCATCGTCCCGTGGCTGGCAAATCGAGCGCTCGCGGTCGACCCGCATGAAGTCGACGATATCCATGACCGGCTCGTTGTCCTGGAACAGCTCGGTGACGTCCGCGAGACGCTCGGTCATGGTCCCCTCCTGCGCGAAGAGCAGCCGGAAAGCCCGCCGAAGGTCGTGGACGATGTCGCGGCTGAAGCCCCGGCGCTTGAGTCCAACGAGGTTAAGCCCGGTCAGGCGCGCGCGATCGCCCATGGCCGAGCCATAGGGAATGATGTCGTGCTCGACCCCGGACATGCCGCCGACGATCGCATGGCGCCCGATGCGGACGAACTGATGAATGCCGGCAAGGCCACCGATAATGGCCCAGTCGTCGACTGTCACATGGCCGCCCAGCGTCGCGTTGTTGGCCATGACGACGTGGTCGCCGACGTTGCAATCATGAGCGACGTGGGTCGCGATCATGAACAGGCAGTGATTGCCCACGTGTGTGAGCATGCGACCATGGGGCGTGCCCGGATTCATGGTCACGTGCTCGCGGATGACGTTGTCCGAGCCGATCTCCAGGCGCGACGGCTCGCCCCGATACTTGGTGTCCTGCGGCGGGTGGCCGATGGAAGCGAAGGGATAGATGCTGGTGCGCGGCCCCACCGTCGTGCGACCGGTGACGACCGCGTGAGAGACCAGCCGCACCTCGTCGCCGAGGACGACGTTGGAACCCACGATGCAGTAGGGGCCGATGCTGACGTCGTCGCCGAGTTCCGCGCCCGGCTCGATAATGGCAGTCGGGTGGATGTCCGCCACGTCAGGTGTCTTCCAGGATCATCGCCGAATATGTGGCCTCCGCCACCGCCTCGCTCTCCACTTCGGCTTTGGCCTCAAACTTCCACACGTTCCGGCGGCGGTGCTTCTTGGTGACGTGAATGAAGAGCTGATCGCCCGGCACCACGGGTCGGCGGAAGCGGCAGTTCTCAACCGACATGAAGTAGACGAGCTTGCCGGCCATGGCGGGGCCGAGGGTCGCCACCACCAGCACGGCCGCGCTCTGCGCCATCGATTCGATGATCAGTACCCCCGGCAGGACCGGCATACGCGGAAAGTGCCCGTGGAAGTACGATTCGTTGATCGATACGTTCTTGATGCCGATTGCGCTCACGTCGGGGATCACGTCGATCATGCGATCGATCATGAGAAATGGATATCGATGGGGGATCGCCTGGAGGATCTCCTCAATGTCCATGCGTTCCACTGTTGGCATTGAGGCCGTTTCGTTCATTCCGGGGCCGCCTTGCCTGTTGCCAGCCGCGCCAGATGCGCGCTCTGACGGTGCCATTGCCGAATCGGTACGGCGGGTGTGCCGCCATAGGTCCCGCCCGGCTCGATATCGCGGGTGACGCCCGTCTGGCCTGCGAGCCGAACGCCGTCGCCGACCGTGCGGTGATCCGCTACGCCGACCTGACCCGCAATCTGAACGAATTCGCCAACCCTGGCGCTGCCGGCGAGCGCGCTTTGGGCCGCTATCACGCTACCCCGCCCGACGCGCACGTTGTGGGCGATCTGCACCAGATTGTCGATCCGGCATCCTTGGGCGATCACCGTGTCGGGGCCGGATCCGCGGTCGATGGTGGTGTTGGCACCGATCTCCACGTCATCTTCGATCAGGACACGGCCGAGCTGCGGTATCTTCACGTGGCCGCCCCGATCGATCGCGAAGCCGAATCCCTCCTGGCCGATCCGCACGCCAGGGAAGATCACCACCCGGGCGCCGATCAGGCAGTGGCTGAGCGAGGAACCGGCCCCGATGCGCGTGTCGTCGCCGATCTCGACAGCAGGACCGATGGTGACGTTGGCCCCGATGAGGCAGCGGGCGCCGATTCGCGCACCTGTGCCGATGACGGCACTTGCCTCGATCCGGCATCCGGCTCCGAGAACTGCCGTCGAGTCGATCACCGCCGCAGGGTGCACCCCTGGTTCCGGCGCTGGAACCGGATGAAACAGCTGAGCGGCCATCGCGAAGGACTTGTAGGGGTTATCGCTGGTCAGCACCGCCACGTCTGCCGGCGCGCGATCGGCCAACGAAGCCGGCGCTATGCAGGCGCCGGCGCGGCAAGTGACGAACGCTTCGACATACTTTGAATTGACGAGGAAGCTCAGGTGCTCCGGCGTGGCGTGGCTGAGGGGAGCCACGTCGGAAAGCTGTCTCGCAGGGTCCGCACCCGCCGCGAGCTCTGCCCCTGCTGCCTCGGCGATTTCGGCCAGCGTGAACGGTCCCGCTACGGCGTAAAAGCGTGGATCGGGCATCAGTTCTCGTCGAACGTGAGCACGATCTCGGGATACGCCTCGTTCAACCGTTCGATCACCAGGTCAGTCAGATTGGACTTGGCAACGGCGTATATCGACACGTGAACCGGCAGCACGAGCTCGACTCCCTGCTCGGTCGCGACCTCTTCGACAACAACAGCCAGAACTTCGCGAAAACGACTTTCGCCGTGAGCCACGGCGCTTTGCAGAGCCTGATTGCGCGTCTTTGCCCTCTGGTCGGCCGCCGCGACCTCCGCGTTGAAGGCACGCTGGCGCTCCTCCAACACTGTGGGTGAGAGCAATGTCGCCTGTTGCTGGAGCTCGTCTCGGACGCCACGCAGCCGCTCCGACTCTCGCTGCGCGTCTGCGGCATAGGACCTGCGCTGCGCTTCCCCTTGAGTCCTGATCGAGTGAACTGCCGACGCTTCGCCGAGAATCCGCGCCATCTCAATAACGGCGACACGCGTCCCATGCTCGTCTGCCCACGCTCTCGTATTACTGCCCACCCCGCAGGCGACGGCCAGCGCGAAGACAAGCCAGATCCGGCTCAATCCCTGCATCTCTAAAACCTCGTTCCAAAACTGAAGCGGAAGTTCTCAGTCCGATCGAAGTCTTCCTTGATGAGGGCTCGTGAGAAGTCCAGCCGAATGGGGCCGATCGGTGAACGGAATTTGAGCCCCGCACCAACCGAAAGCCGCGGCGAGGCCTCGTCCAGGAGTTCCGGCCCAGAGACGTCGATCTCGGTGAGACTTCCGATATCGGTGAAGATTGCGCCCCGCAGGTCGAGCTCTTCGGCCAGCCCCAGCGGGAAATTCAGCTCGCCCGTCACTGAATAGAAAAGATTGCCGCCGAGCGAATCGTCGGTCTCGGCATCGCGCGGACCCACGCCACTTGGCTCGAAGCCCCGCAGACTGCGGCCACCGAGGAAGAACCGGTCGACGATTCCCACGTCATCGTCGAGGCCGACGATATAGCCACTACGAAGCAACCCGCTAAGGACCCATCCATCGGCAATCGAGAAGTAGTGTCCGTAGCGAAGGGTATGCTTGATGTACCGGTTGTCGCCGCCAAGCCCAGCGAACTCCTGCCCGAAGCGGACCACATACCCTTCGGTCGGGTCGATGATGCTGTCTCGCAGATCGTAAGTCAGTCTGTGCGAGATGGCCGAGGTGGTCGTTTCGCCTTCCTGCTCGCGGATGAAGCGCGACGTGGTCGTCGAGACATCGCTGACGTCGTCGTTCTTGAACGTGTACGCGACAGAATGCCGCAACCGCTCGGACAATGGATAGCCTAAGCGCAATGAGAGACCGACGGTTTCGCGATCGAAAGAGCTCTCGTCTTGTAGATCGGCAGTCCGACGAAAAACGTCGAATCCCGCCGCGACGTCCCGGTCCATGAAATAGGGCTCGGTGAAACTCAGGTCAATTTCCTGGCGGCTGGCCGAGGCCGTAAGCCCGAGCCTGAGGTCCTGTCCCCGGCCGAGCAGATTACGCTCCCGGATGGAAATGTCGCCGAGAAAGCCTTCCGCCGATGAGACGCCGGCGCCGAAGCCGAGCTCGCCCGTGGGGACTTCGCTGACCTCCACCGTGAGGGTCGAACGGTCCGGCGCCGAACCCTCGCTGGTGCTGATGTCGACCTTGTCGAAGAAGCCGAGGTTCATGATGCGCTGCCGCGAGCGGCGAATCAGGGCCGAGCTGAAGGCATCGCCCTCCGCCAGCCGGAACTCTCGGCGGATCACCTCGTCGAGGGTGCGGACGTTGCCCACGATGTCGATTCGCTCGACATAGACTCGCGGGCCCTCGTCGATCTCGAAGGTGACGTCGACGGTTGTCGCCTCGCGGTCTCGGTCGACGCTGGGCTGGACGTCGACGAATGCGTAACCGCGGCTGCCGACGACTTCGGTGAGTGCGACCAGCGTCTCCTCGACTTGCTCCGCGTCATACCAGTCTCCCACTTCGATCTCGATGACGGGGAGCAGCTCCTCCGGTGCCAGATCCCGCAGCTGGCTTTCGATATCGACGGCGGCCACCTGGTAGCGATCTCCTTCCTCCAGCGAGAATGTGACGATGAAATCGCTACGATCTGGCGTGAGCTCGGCAACCGCCGAGACGACGCGAAAGTCGACGTAGCCGTTGGCGAGATAAAACCGGCGGAGCAGTTCGCGGTCGAAGGTCAGCCGGTCGGGATCGTAGTTATCGGCGGTTGTGGCGAAGCGATACCACGCGCTTTCTCGGGTCTGGATGACGTCTCTGAGAGCGCTGTCACTGAAGTGGGCGTTGCCGATGAAGTTGATCCGCCGGATACCCGTAACCGGGCCCTCATTCACTTCGAAGACGAGGTCGACCCGGTTTTGCGGCAGTTGAATGACTTTGGGCTCAATGGTGGCGGCGAAGCGGCCGCTGCGCCGGTAGATGTCGGTCAACCGCTGCAGGTCCGACTGCACCCGCGGCCGGGTGTAGACCACCCTCGGCTGCAACTGAATCTCCGACTCCAGATCGTCGTCCTCGATCGCGTCGTTACCTTCGAAAATCACGCGATTGATGATCGGGTTTTCGACCACACGAACAATCAGGGCATTTCCTTCGCGCCGGATGGCAACGTCGGCGAACAGGCCGCTCGCGAACAGGCTCTTGAGAGACTCGTTGACCGTGTCGGCATCGAATTCATCGCCGGGGCCGACCGCCATGTAGGACCGCACGGTGTCCGCCTCGATGCGCTCGTTGCCCTCGACTTGCACGGACTCGATCGTCTGCGCCTGCGCCGCGGCGGCACCCATCCAAAGGCCGAGGATGACCGCCGCCAGCCAAACGACGTGCCGCATCCGGCCCCTTGCACCTGCCGCTCTTGTTCCGCGCATTTGCCGTGCTCGCTGGGTCATGAGGTCAGGCCAATGATGTCCTTCGTCGTCACCCATACCATCAATGCGATAACGAGCGTTAGCCCGACCGTCGTGCCGATCTGCTGAATTCGGGCGTTCAACGGGCGCCGGAACAGGGCTTCCAGGCCGTTGTATAGCAGGTGTCCGCCGTCGAGTGGTGGGATCGGAAACAGATTGATCAGGCCGAGGGCAATGGAGATCAGCGCGGCAAACTCCACGAAGCCCGCGACGCCGCGCTCGAGCACGCTTCGTGACATGACGGCGATACCGACGGGGCCGCTCAGTTGCTCGGTGGAGCGGGTGCCTGCGATCATCTGGCCAATCGCGCGGAGATTGGCTGCGGCCAGGGCATACGTGTGCTCGACGCCGGCCCAAATTGACTCACCGATTCCAAGATCGCGGAACGCCGTCTGCTCCTCGGGGTAAACACCGATCCGGCCGGTCCCGTTCATGTCGTCGGGCGTGACCGTCAGTGCCTCCTCGTGGCCGCTTCGTTCAACGACGAAGGTGAGCGGCACGCCCGCGCTCCGCTCCACGATGGTGCGAAGGTGGTCGAAGCTCTCGATCGCCACATCGCCGATGCGGACGATACTGTCGCCGGCTTGGAGGCCGCCCCGCTCGGCCGGGCTGCCCGCCACCACCTGCGAAACAGAAGCTGGTGTGAACGGCCGGACCCCGATATCACCGAGTTGCTGCGGCCGGTCGAAGGCGTCCAGCACCTCGATGATCTCCGGCTTCACCGTGAATTCGAGCAACTCACCTCTTCGTTCGACCGCGAGCGTGAGCGGCTCGCCCAGGCTCTGGAGGAGGGTGAAGTCCAGCTCCTCGAAGCGCTCGACGCGGCTGCCGTTGAGCTCGACCAGCCTGTCGCCCGGCTGGAGGCCCACGATATCGGCGGGGCTGCCTGCCCGCACGGTGCCGATCTCCACCGGCGTGTACCGCTGTCCAACGACGATGAAGAAAACGGCGAAGATCGCTGCAGCCAGCAGGAGGTTCGCGAACGGACCCGCGAAGGCGATGGCCGAGCGCTTCCCCACCGACTTGGCAAAGAATGAATCGGACGGGGGCGGCCCGTCGTCATCTTTGGCCGACGTGCTGGTGACATCGGCGTCGCCGTGGAACTTCACATAGCCGCCGAGCGGCAGCGCACACAGCTTCCAACGTGTCCCGTGGCGGTCGTCGATGCCGACGAGCTCCGGCCCGAAGCCGACCGCGAACACCTCCACGCGCACGCCGTTGATCCTGGCCACGAGGTAATGGCCAAGCTCGTGGAAGAACACCACGGGCGTGATCACCGCGAGAAACGGCCAAATATAGTTTAGTTTGTCGACAAGCAGGTCCATGGTGGCGAACAAGTGGCTATGATCGAACGTCGGCGCAAGGCCAAGCTACACCGTGCGATCGGTTTGGCGGGGCGATCGCGGCGCCGCCCAGGATTATACATGACCGCGCCGCCCGCGCCCCGCAATTCCCTGTGAGCTTGCGGGCGTCCGGTAATAGGGGACGAGTAGCGAGACGATGGGACCCTGCTCGGCGAGCGGTCTGCGTTGCGGCGAGAGACGGCCCAGGGTGGCCTGCTTGCCGAGCGTGCGGCGATGAACGCGCCTGACTCGCCGCCGGACCTCGTCGACCGACGGGCTCTCGCAGGGGCGATCCGCCGGCTCGGTCGGGACGACCGGAAGGGCGTGCTCGAAGTTATGCGGCGCGCCCGCGATCAAGGCCGTGAGGCGCTTCGGCGACGCCTCGAAGCCGGAGCGTCGGGTGCAGAGATCGTTGCAGCCCAGACCACTCTGATCGACCAGCTCTTGGGCGTGCTGCTGGATCGTGCGGCCGAGGTCCTCTACCCGCTGCCCAACCCGACCACGGCCAACCGTCTTTCGCTGGTGGCGGTCGGCGGCTACGGCCGGGGCGATCTGTCGCCTCATTCCGATATCGATATCCTCTTCCTGCACCCCTACAAGCTCACCGCCCGCAGCGAGCAGATCATCGAGCACCTGCTCTACATGATGTGGGACCTCGGCTTCACTGTCGGCCATGCGACCCGCTCGGTCGCCGATTGCCTCGGGCGGGCGCGGGACGACATGACGATCCGCACCGCAGTGCTCGAATCGCGCCGCGTGTGGGGCGACCAGGCGCTCTATGACGGGTTCCGCCAGCGTTTTCTTGCTGAGCTGGTGCCCGGCACCGAGGCCGAGTTCGTGGCTGCCAAGATGCGCGAACGCGACGAGCGACACGTGCGCGCGGGCGATTCGCGCTATCTCCTGGAGCCCAACGTGAAGGACGGCAAGGGCGGCTTGCGCGATCTCCACGTGCTGTTCTGGATCGCCAAGTATCTCTTCCGTGTCGAGCGTTTCGGCGAGCTCGTGGAGCGCGGCGTGCTCAACCAGCACGAGTACGATCGCTTCGCGCGGGCGGAAGATTTCCTCTGGAGGGTGCGCGCTCACCTTCACATCGTCTGCGACCGCGCGGAGGATCGCCTGACCTTCGACCAGCAATCCGAGATCGCATCGCGCATGGGCTACGGCCCGCGCCGCGGCAATCTCGCCGTCGAGCGGTTCATGAAGCACTATTTTCTGGCCGCGAAGGAGGTGGGGGAACTCACGCGAGTCTTCTGCGCAGTGCTGGAGGCGGAGCAGCTCCACAGCGCTCCGGTCCACCGTTCCGGGACGGTGAGCGGGCCAGCCCGCGACGGATTGTACGTCTCAGGCGGGCGTATCGCCGCGGTCAGCGAGGACACCTTCATCGAGCGCCCGGTGCGCCTCGTGACGATATTTCGTCGTGCCCAAATCGAAGGCCGCGACATCCATCCCGCCACTGCGCGCTTGATTCACCAGGGCCAAGGTCTGATCACCGCGGAGGTGTGCGACGACCCCGAGGCCAACCGCGCATTCCGCGCAATTCTTACCGATCGGCGCGATCCGGAACGAATTCTGCGGATGATGAACGAGGCCGGCGTGACGGGGCAGTTCCTGCCCGATTTTGGCCGCGTTGTCGCGCAGACTCAGCTCGATCTCTATCACGTTTACACGGTGGACGAGCACAGCATCCGGGCCATCGGCGTGCTCGCTGCGATCGAGAGAGGCGACTTTGCCGACGAACTTCCTCTCGCCAGCACACTCATCCACCAGTTGCGGATGCGCGATGTGCTCTATCTCGCGCTGCTGCTCCATGACGTGGCAAAGGGGCGGGGCGGCGACCATTCGGAGATCGGTGCCGAGATCGCGCGGGAGGTCGCCACCCGGTTGGAATTCACACCGGACGAGGTCGAGACCGTCGCCTGGCTGGTCCGCTGGCACCTCTTGTTCAGCATGACCGCCTTCAAGCGCGACCCCAACGATCCCCGCACCATCGACGACTTCGTCGGCCGGGTTCGCTCACTGGAACGTCTGCGGCTCCTCCTGGTGCTGACCGCCGCCGACATCACCGCCGTGGGGCCAGGGCGTATGACCGCGTGGAAGGCATCGCTGCTGCGCATGCTCTACCACCGGGCCGAGGCGGTTCTGGCGGGCGGCCGAGAAGCCGAGGACCGGGATGCGCGTGTTGCGAGGGCCCGGCAGGCCCTGCGTGTCCGCCTCGCGGACTGGACCGGGGCCGATATCGCGCAGTTCGAGGGCAGGCTTCCCGAGAACTACTGGCTCTCCACAGACAGCGCGATGCAGGAGCGCCATGCCCGCCTCGTGCAAGGCGAGGGCAGGGGGCCCCTGGTCGAGACCCGCATTGACCGGGCCAGGGAAGCGACGGAGATGACGCTCTACACGCCCGATTACATTGGCCTGTTCGCCGCCATCGCCGGCGCGATGGCGAATTCGGGCACGAACATCGTCGATGCCCGCGTCTTCACCACCAACGACGGCATGGCCATCGACACGATCTGGATTCAAGCCGCCGGCGGCGGTGCGATCCGCGACGAAGATCGCCTGGAGCGGCTCGAGCAGAGCGTGGTGCGCGCTCTCTCCGACGATGACGCGGGTGCCGGACGCGAGGATGAGAAGGCTTTCGTGGCTGCACCGCCGCCGGGACGCTCCGCTCCGATCGCCCTTGAGCCGCATGTCCTCATCGATAACGGCGCGAGCCGGGGCTTCACCGTGATCGAGGTGAGCGCGCGCGACCGCCCGGGGCTGCTCTACGACATCACGCGGACGCTCAGCGCCTGCGGCGTCTCGATCGGCTCGGCGCACATCTCGACCGTGGGCTCCCGCGCCGTCGACGTCTTCTACGTGAGGGACCGCTTCGGCCTGAAACTCTCCCGCGAGGCGCAGATCGCGCAGGTGCAGGGTCGCCTGACCGAAATGCTCGGGCGCGACTCAGATGACGCGCCGCGCCGCCGCGCGGCCGGCTAATCTGCCGGCCCTCAACCGGCCACCCGTGTAACCGATGGCACTCGCCCGCTGGGCCGCGACGGTCGGCGGCTACACCATGGGCTCGCGCGTTCTCGGTTTCCTGCGCGACATCCTGATCGCGTCCATTCTCGGCGCGAGCCCGGTCGCAGACGCCTTCTTCGTCGCCTTCAAGCTGCCCAACTTCCTGCGGCGACTGTTCGCAGAAGGCGCATTCAACGCCGCCTTCGTGCCGCTCTTCGCGGGCACGCTGGAGCGCGATGGGCGCGAGGCGGCCAAGTCGTTCGCCGAAGACGTGCTGACTGTCCTGCTATGGACGCTGCTGGTGCTCGTCATCGTGGCGCAGATCGTGATGCCGTGGCTCATGCACGTGCTGGCGCCGGGCTTCGCCGACGAGCCGGGCAAGCTCGAGCTGACCGTGCAGCTCACGCGCCTGACATTCCCCTATATCCTCCTGATTTCGCTCGTCTCCCTCCTCGGCGGGGTGCTGAACTCGCTTTATCGCTTTGCTGCGGTGGCGGCGACGCCGATCCTGCTCAATCTCTGCCTGATCGGCGCCTTGCTCGGGCTCGCGCGTTGGACCGAGACGCCGGGGCACGCGCTGGCGGTGGGCGTCACGGTCGGCGGCATCGTTCAGTTCGTCTGGTTGATCGTCGCCGCCCGGCGCGCGGGAATGTCGCTCCGCCTGCGTCGGCCCCGGCTCACGCCGGGGGTCAAGCGCCTGCTGATTCTCGCCGCGCCGGCGGCGCTCGGCGCCGGTGTCGCCCAGATCAATCTCGTCGTCGACATCATCATCGCCTCGCTTCTGCCCAGCGGCTCCGTCTCCTTTCTCTATTACGCCGACCGCGTAAATCAGCTTCCGCTTGGTGTCGTCGGCGTCGCGGTCGGAACCGCGCTGCTGCCGCTGCTGAGTCGCCAGCTGCGGGCGGGCGAGACGGACGAGGCGTCGAACAGCCTGAACCGGGCAATCGAGATGGCGCTGCTGCTGGCGGTTCCGGCGGCGGTCGCGCTCATCGTCATCGCCGGCCCCGTGATTGCGGTCCTGTTCGAGCGCGGCGCGTTCGGCGTAGCGGAAAGCGACGCCACGGCCGGCGCGCTCGTCGCCTACGCTGCGGGGCTGCCCGCGTTCGTGCTGATCAAGGTGCTGGTGCCCGGCTATTTTGCCCGCCAGGACACCAGGACGCCGGTGCGGATTGCGATTCTTTGCCTGGTGGTGAACGTCGCGCTGAACCTAGCCCTCATGGGGCCGCTCGCCCATGTCGGGATCGCGCTGGCGACCACGCTCGCCGGCTGGCTCAACGTCGGTCTCCTGGCGGCGGGCCTCTCACGGCGCGGCTTCCTCAAGCCCGACCGTCGGCTGAGACGCCGGCTGCCTCGCATGATCGCGGCGTCGGCGGGTATGGCGGTCGTGCTCTGGGCGCTCGCGCTTGCCCTGGAAATGTCGCTTGAGACGGCGGGCCTGCGCATCGCGGCGCTCGCTGCTCTGGTCGCCGCCGGCCTCGTCGCCTACGGCGCTCTCGCCGTTGTCTCAGGCGTCGTATCGGTTAGCGAAATGCGGACGGTCCTGGCCCGTCGGCAGGACCGAAAGCAAGGCCAGGACCAAGGCCAAGGTTGACGGCGGCGCGCGGGAGCGCGATAAGGCGCGCCCCCGGCGGAGCGTTCCTGACATGAAGCGGGTCTTTTCCGGCATACAGCCGACCGGCAACCTGCACCTCGGCAACTACCTCGGCGCGATCAAGAATTGGGTCGCGATGCAGCGCGAGTACCACTGCCTCTATTGCATCGTCGATCTGCACGCGATCACGGTGCCGCAGAACCCGGAGGAGCTCACGAACAACACCCGCGAGGTCACTGCCGGGCTGATTGCCGCCGGGCTTGACCCGAAGAATTGCATCATCTTCAACCAGAGCCGTGTTACGGGACACGCGGAGCTCGCCTGGATCCTTAACTGCTTCACGCCGCTCGGCTGGCTCAACCGCATGACGCAGTTCAAGGAGAAGGCGGGGAAGAAGCGGGAGAACGCGCTCCTCGGCCTCTATGCCTACCCAGTGCTGATGGCGGCCGACATCCTGCTCTACCACGCGACGGCCGTGCCGGTAGGCGAGGACCAGAAGCAGCACCTGGAGCTCTCCCGCGACATCGCCAGCGCCTTCAATCGCGCTTACGACGTGGACTTCTTCCCCCTGCCCGAGCCGATGATTTTCGGTGCCGCAACGCGAGTGATGAGCCTGCGGGACGGCCGCAATAAGATGAGCAAGTCGGACACGTCGGAGTACTCACGGATCAATCTGACCGACGATGCCGACACGATCGCGCTCAAGATCAAGCGCGCCAAGACGGATTCCGAGCCCGGCCTGGCCCACGACCTCGAGCGCCGGCCAGAAGCAGCAAACCTCCTGAGCATCTACGCGGCGCTCGCCGACGAGCCCATCGAGAGGGTGGCTGCCGAGCACTCCCTGATGGGCTTTGCCGACTTCAAGGGCAGGCTTGCCGATCTCGCAATCGAGACGCTCGGCCCGCTTGCCGCGCGCATGCGCGAGCTGCTGGCGGACCCCGGCTACATCGACGAGGTGCTGGCCGATGGCGCCGAGCGCGCCCGGCACATCGCCGACGCCAACCTCGCCGAGGTGAGGCGCATCATGGGGCTGCTCGACACCTGAGCAGTGCTGGGCCGCAATTTGCGGTCCAATTCCCCGAAATACCGCGCAATTCCAGACTTTTCGCTTGCGCTACTTGAGCGGGAGGCGCATGTAGCGTGCACATCCCCATACGCACAACGCTGTTTTTCCGATGGAGATCTATCTCCCAATCGCCGAGCTTTCAGCCAATGCGCTGATTCTGCTCGTTCTCGGCGGCGGGGTGGGCTTGCTGTCGGGCATGTTCGGCGTGGGCGGCGGCTTTCTGATGACACCCCTCCTGATCTTCCTCGGGGTGACGCCCTCGGTCGCCGTTGGAACCGGTACCAATCTGATCATCGCGTCTTCGGTCTCCGGCACGATGGCGCACTGGCGCCGCGGCAATGTCGACTTTCTGATCGGCGCGTTGATCTCCTGCGGCGGCGCGGGCGGCGCCTGGCTCGGCGCCTTCCTTTTCAAGCTGCTCAGCGACGCGGGCCAGATCGATCTGGTGATATCGCTCTCCTACGTGCTGTTTCTCGGGGTGGTCGGCTGCCTGATGGCGGTGGAGAGCGTGAGGGCAACGGTGCGGCGCCAGCGCACGGCGCACCGCAAGGCGCACCACCACACCTGGATTCACGGGCTGCCGCTCAAGCTGCGCTTCCGGCGCTCGCGCCTCTACGTCAGCGCGATCCCGCCGTTCGCCCTGGGCTTCCTCATGGGCATCGTCGCCTCCATCATGGGGGTGGGCGGCGGGTTCTTCATGGTGCCGGCGATGATCTACCTCATCGGCATGCCGACGGCGGTGGTGGTGGGCACCTCGTTGCTCGGCATCATCGTGATCAGCTCGGTTTCCTGCTTCGCCCACGCCATCAATAACAACAACGTCGATATCATCCTCGGCCTTCTGCTGGCGGTCGGCGCCGTCATCGGCGCCCAATACGGCACGCGGCTCGGCGGGCGCATCCGGGCGGAGCATCTCCGGGGCCTGCTCGCTCTCATGGTGCTCGCGGTGGGTGGCCGGCTTGCATACTCGCTGGTGGTGATGCCGGACGACCCCTTCGCGGTCGCACCGCTGTGGGGGAACTGATGCGGCGCGTGCTCCAACTGCTCGGGATGGCGGCTGTCGCTGCGGCGATCGTGATGCCGGCGTTCACCCGTGCGCTGGCGCAGGAGCACGACGAGCCCCTGCTGATCGCGCTCTCGACCCAGCGCATCGAGATCGACTCGAACTTCGCCGGCACCTCGATCCTGCTCTTCGGTGCGACCGACGTGGCGGGCGACGTCGTGGTCTCCGTACGCGGGCCGGAGGAGCCGATCGTGGTGCGCCGCAAGCTGCGGTCCGTCGGCGTCTGGGTCAACCAGGAAGCGATCGCCTTCCGCAACGTGCCCGGCTATTACTTCGTCGCTGCCTCAAGCCCGCTTGAAGACATTGCTCCCGAGGAGTTTCTCAATCGCGAGCAACTGGGCTCGGACCGCCTGCTGCTGGAGGCGATCTGGTTCGACACGTCGGGCGATGCGGACGAGTTCCGCGCCGCCCTGCACCGCCACAGGGAAAGCGACTCCCTGTACAAATCGGAGCCGGGCGTGGTCGAGTTTATCGACGAGCGGCTCTTCCGCACGACGATCGACCTGCCCGCCCACGTGCCGACCGGCGACTACCTGGTGGAGGCGATGCTCCTGGTCGACGGCGAAGTGCTCAGCACCCGGACTTCGGGACTCACCATTGAGAAGGCGGGCTTCTCGGCGGACGTTTCCACCTTCGCGCGGACGGACGAAGCCCTCTACGGCGTCATTGCTATCGCGCTCGCGCTGGTGGCAGGATGGTTGGGCAGCTTCGCCTTCCGCAAGGGCTGAGGACGCGGCGGGATCGATGCCATGACCGAGCAGGCGCCGCCTGATAACGGCGCGGCCCACGTCGCCGGGCAGGTCACCTTTTTGGTCTGCGTCGCGGACGACGGCCATTCCGAAGTGGCAGCGCGGTTCGCCGCGCTGCGCGCCCGCAATTCCGGCGGCCGCGTGGCACTCATTCACGTGGTGCAGCCGCCGGAGTTCCAGCATTGGGCGGCGGTCGGCGAGCTGATGCGGCAGGAGACGCGGGAGGAAGCGGAAGCCCTCCTCCAGTCCATCGCCGCCAAGGTAGAGGAGGTCACCGGAGAGCTGCCGAGCGTGGCGGTGCGCGAGGGCGGCATCGGCGACGAGATTCTGGGTCACGTGGCCGAGAACGAGGCGATCAACCTGCTGGTTGTCGGCGCGGCTCCGCCCGATCAGGGGCAGGGATCGCTGATTTCATGGCTGGCCGGGCAGCTTGCCGGGCAGCTCAACATCCCTCTCGTGGTCGTCCCCGGCAACCTGAACGATCAGCAGCTCCAGGATCTGACATAGCCGGCTGTGCAGCCCCGCCAAGGGCGCAATTGCGACTGTGCACAAGCTGTGGAATATCGCGAAAACCGCTTATATCCAGATGGTTAGCCAATGGGCTTGACCTCGCAGGGAGTCTGCACCACGTTTTAGGTGCCCACTTTGGGCTGGGTTGGGAAAAGCATGTTCATCCAGACCGAGCGGACCCCGAACCCGGCGACATTAAAATTCCTGCCCGGAGAGGCGGTGATGTCGTCTGGGACCGCGGACTTCCGCGATGTCGAATCGGCGGAGCGTTCGCCGCTTGCGCGGCGGCTGTTTCAGGTCGAGGGCGTTACCGGCGTTTTCTTCGGTGGCGACTTCGTCTCTGTCTCCAAGTCCGATGATGCCGACTGGCAGTTGCTGAAACCCGTGATCCTCGGCGTGATCATGGAGCACTTCGTGGCGGGCCATCCGCTCCTCCTCGACGATGCCGCGCAGACGGCGGAGGAGGCGGCAGACGACGGCGCCGATGCGGAGATCGTCGGCCAGATCAAGGAACTGCTCGATACGCGGGTGCGGCCCGCCGTCGCTCAGGATGGCGGGGACATCATCTATCGCGGATTCCAAAACGGCATCGTGATGCTTCAGCTGCAGGGATCGTGTCAGGGCTGTCCGAGCTCGACCATGACCCTGAAGATGGGCATCGAGAACATGCTGAAACACTACATCCCGGAAGTCGTGGAGGTGCGCGCCGTCTAGTGCGGCTCGTGCGCTCCCGGCGAAGCCGGGGGAGGGAGTTTGGGCGTTTTGATAGGTGCCGAGGGGCAAGCCCCTGCGGGTGCATGTAGGGGGAGTGCCCGGTGTTCCCGGCGGAACGCGCTCGCCGCGCCGGCGGAATCGGCGAGCGATCAGGGGGTCGCCTCCCTGTCAGCGCTTGGCGCATGGGGAGTTGCGGCGCTCGCGGCTCTCGTCTTGACCGCTGCCGGCGCTGAACCGATCAAGCCGGCCGCCGCCCGAGACGCATCGCCGCTGGGCTTCCTCGCCGCCGGGCCAGTGTCGATGACCGATGCCGTGGCGGAAGCGCCCGCACTCGCAGCCGATTCACCGTCCGTGCCCGACCGCTTCAATTTGGTTTTCTCCCTGTCGGAGGCTACACCTCAGGACATCCTCCCGCCCGCAGTGGTTGACCGGCTTCTCTCACTGGCACTCGTTCCTCCCGGTGATCCGCGGGAAGCCACGTGGCAAGTGACGGCGGCGGTGCCGGATCGGCCGATCACCGCTTCGCCCCGCTACGCGCCGACGATCATACGGCTCGGGACGCTGCAGGCTGAAGATCCACCGCCACTACCGCCGCTGGTGTCGAAGCCGCGCAAGCTGGCGCATACCGACACGAGCGACACGATACCGTTGGTTGTGCTCAAGCCTCCAACGTGGGGCATATCGGCCGACGCCGTAATCGCGCGCTTCGAGTCGATCGGCTACGACCTCGACCAGGTTCGGAGGGCGGCCAGCCCCGTGCCGCGCCTCTATCTCGATGCGCTCCCGCGCGATCTCGCCGCCATGTCGCCGGTCAGTGAGAAGAAGCGGCTCTTCTTCCAGGCGGTCCTCCCGATCGTTCTCCAGGTCAACGAGGAAATCACCGTCGACCGCTGGCGGCTGGAGCGACTGGCAGACAGGTTCACGCGAGCCGACACCCCCTCACCTGCCGACACGCTCTCGCCCGCCGACCGGGAATGGCTCGCCACGATGGCCGATCTCTACGGAACGGGCCCGTTCGACGTGGAAGAGCTTCTGAACCGGATGGATGTCGTGCCGCCCTCGCTGGCGCTGGCACAGGCGGCGGAAGAGTCGGGGTGGGGGACCTCCCGCTTCGCGCGGCAGGGCAACGCGCTCTTCGGTCAGTACACGTACAAGTCCAAGTCCGGCATCCTGCCCGCGCGGCGCGATGCGGACAGGCGGCATCGCGTGCGCAGCCACGACAACCTGCTCGCGGCGGTGCGCGCCTATGTCCACAACCTCAACAGCCATTGGGCCTATGATGACTTCCGCCGCCGGCGGGCTCAGCTGCGCCGGGATGGTGGCCAAATTAGCGGCTACGTTCTGGCCGGCGAGCTACGGAGCTATTCTGAGCGACGCGGGGCTTACGTAGAGGGCATTCGCCGGATCATTCGCCAGAACCGGCTCGGCGACTTCGATGGGGCATGGCTGTACAACCGCCAGTGGACGGCGGTGATCGGCCCACCGAGCAGGCGTCCGCCTATCTGATCAGTCGGTTGCGTGCGCAGGCGGTCAGTGGGAACCGCCGGTCGCGCCGTCAAGGCACAACGAACTGCAGGCCGAACCAGCGCCAGCGCCCCTCTTCGGCGGGGGCGGTGCAATTGAGCCGGGCCCGGCCGGGTGGGAAGGGCCCGTCGAAGCTGACCTGCACGCGGCCGCCCTCCCGGTGCTCGATGGTGGTGCCGACGCCGCCCGACGCAAAGCAGGCGAGAGCGTTGCGGTTTGCCAGCGGCGGCTCGACGATGAGGCCGACTGACGGCGGATTCTCTCCCAAGATTTGCTCTGCCGGCGTGACGGCGCGGGTGCCGAGCGGCAGGGTGTCCGCGATCAGCTTGAAGCGGTCGATGCCGCCGTAGTTCTCGTTCAAGGCGAAGCGCGGGAGATTCAGTGAGTCCGAATGCGCTCCGACGGCGCCGGAGTGCTGGCCGAACGCGGCGGTGAAGCCCAATTCCGCGACGAGAGTTCGCAGGGTGACGTTCCATTCGCCATAGGGGTAGGCGAAGAGCGTGGGGTCTATGCCGAGCTCCTTCTGGATCCGTCGGCGCGCCTTCTCGAGGTCCTCTCTATTTGCTGCGCCGTCGTTCTGCCACATGCGCCCGTGCGCGGCGCCGTGATTGCCGATGGTGACATCCGCTGCGACCAGCCGGCGAAGCTCGTCCCAGCTCATGATGCCCGCGTGGCCCTGGTCGACCGGATCGGTAGAGACGAACACGGTGAAAGGGAAGCCCGCGGCCTCAAATCGCGGCCATCCCTCGACGAAGGTCGAGCGCGTGGCGTCGTCAATGGTGATGCCGATGGTGCGATCCGGCAGAGATCGGCCGGCGTCAAGCGCGGCAAGAATCTCCGGAACCGGAAGCACGGTGTAACCGCCGGTCGAAAGGTGCTCGATGTGCGCCTCGAACTGCTCGATGGTGACGCTCGTCGACGGGTACGCGTCCTCGCCAAATCGGTGATATTGCAGGATGACAGCCGAATCAGCGGCGACTGCCGACCCGACGCCGGCCGCAATCGTGGAGGCCACGGCGAGCGCGATGCATGCAGCGCGGGCGGTGCGGAGGAGCCGACGGGCGCTCATGGGCTCATGAGTCCGGTGCCGGCGGCGGAATCCCAGAGCAAGGGATAACGGCGCGGTGTGAACATCTGATAGTGCCACCATTCGTTGAGATAGTGATCCCAACCCGCCGACGCCATCAGGCCGAGCAGCATCATCCGGTTGCGCTGGGCCGCCGGCGTTGTCCCCGTGCTGCCATGGAACGCGCGCGGCGTCAGGTCGTCAAAGCCCGTGCCCATGTCGAGCGGTATTCCGGTCTCCCGGTCTGCAAGGCTGAGATCGATTGCAACGCCTCGCGAATGCGGCGATCCGCGTCGCGGGTCCGCAAGGAAGGTCGGGTCGGGACACTGCCGCCAGAGGGCCCATTGCGCTTCCACAGGGCGATAGCCGTCGAAAACGATCAGCTTCAGGCCCTGAGCGGCGGCGAGTCCAATGGCGCGTTCCAACAGCGCTGCGGCTTCGCGGTGCAGGTAGCATGCCGCCCGGCGGTAGATGGGATGGCCAGTGACGTTGTCGTCGGTGGCGTAGGCGAGCGCCAGCGATACGTCGAAGCGCGGCGGTGCGATTTCGACCAGGTTGGTCATGAGCCCCAAGGTGTCGCGGACGAGGGCGAGCGCAAGAATAGCACCGGTTCGTCCTGCGGCGCATTGTTGCGGCCGGTGGCGGGCGAATGCTAGAGCCGCGGACGACGTGAAGACGGCATAGCTCGGTTCATGGTCTCGGACGGATTGACGCTACTCGGGTTCGACACGGCGACGACGGCCTGCTCCGCCGCGCTCTGGGCGGGCGGCGAAGTCACGGCTTGGCGGCGAATCGAGACGGGCGGCAGACACGCCGAGACGCTCGTCCCCATGCTTCGCGAGGTCGCGGCCGAGGGGCACACAACGCTCGCGGCGGTGGACCGGTTCGCGGTCACGATCGGCCCCGGCTCGTTCACCGGCATTCGGATCGGCCTGGCTACGGCACGCGGCCTCGCCCTCGCGCTGAAGCGACCGTTGATCGGGCTTTCCACGCTGGAAGTTCTCGCCGCCGGTGTCCCGGAATCCGAGCGCGACGGGCCCATCCTCGCCGCTCTCGACGCCGGGCGGGGACGCCTCTACGCGCAGCTCTTCGACCGCTCGCTGGAGGCGTTCGGTGCGCCCGAGGCTCTCGACGCCGAGGCACTGCCCGGCCTCGTCGCAGCCGCAGGGAACGGCGGCCCGGTCGTCGTGGTGGGAACTGGGCAGGACGCGGCGCTTGCGGCGCTGGCGCCAACGATCGACGCGCGCCCGGCGACCGGCTCGCCCACGCCCGATGCCCGTGTGCTGGTGCGCCGTGCCGCTACCCGCACCGAAACGGGAGGCGGTGAAGGCAACGCCGTGCGGCCGCTCTATCTGCGGGAGGCGGGAGCGCGGCCGCGTACGCGGCCGGCCGCAGGAGGACTGCCGCATGCGTGAGCGGCCCGGCGAAGCAGCCGCGACCATCGCGGTGCTGCGTCCTGGCGATCTGCCGGCGGTCGCCGCTCTCCACGCGTGCTGCTTCGACGAGCCATGGCGGCCCGAGTTGATCGGGCGTATCGCGCAGGCGCCGGGCGGGTTCGGACTGCTCTGGCGGAGCGAGGGCGAGCCGCTGGGTTTCGTCCTGGGCCGTTCGAACGGCGCTCGCGGCGAGGTGCTGTCGCTCGGCGTGGCGCCGGCGGCGCGCCAGCGCGGCGTCGCCCGCGCCCTGATGAACGCCGCGATCGAGAGCGTGAGCCGACGCGGCCTGCGCACGCTCTATCTGGAGGTTGCCGAAGACAACGACGCCGCGCTGCGACTCTACCGGGACCTGGGCTTCGCCCCGGTCGGCCGCCGGCCCGGCTACTACACCAGGCCGGAAGTCGAGGCCGTGGATGCGCTCACGCTGCGCCGGGCAATTGTGCCCGCTACGGTCGGCGGGGCGTAATCCCTCAGGCGGGTCGCGGGGCCCAGAACCGCTTCCTGATCGGCGGGGTGAGCTTGCCGCTGATTGCGCGGGAGACCCCGTCGGCGATGGCGGTCTGACAGGCTTCGGCCATCTCCTTGCGGGAGCCGAACTGCTCGATGGTCACCGGCGTGTGAAACTGGATGGCAATGGTGGCGTTGCCGAGACCGGCCACGTTCCAGAGATGGCTCGCAAGCTCCATGTCCCCGTACCAGGCGTAGAACGGGCGGTAGGGCCGCCCCATGGGGATCCCGTTCAGCCGCGTATACGCGATGGAGACCGGCTGGACCACGAGCGGCTTGCCCCTGACCGGCTTCTCGGCGATGCCGAAGAACGCGCTCTTGAACGGAAGCACTCTGTTGCCGTCGTTGCTGGTGCCTTCGGGGAAGAGGATCAGGTTGTCGCCGGCCTCCAGCCGCGCGGTCATGTTGTCGCGGTGATGGGCGGTGCGCGAGGCACGGCGCTCCACGAACACGGTCCGCTGCAGGACGGCGAGAAAGCCGAACAGTGGCCAGCCCCGCACCTCGGCCTTGGCGACGAAGCTCCCGGGCAGCACGGCGCCGAGGGCGGTGATATCGAGATAGGACGTGTGGTTGCAAACAAAGAGGGTGGGCACGGTTCGCGACACCGTGCCGTAGCGCTCGATCCTGAAACCGAAGATGCGGCAGACGCCCCGGTGCCAGATCATGGGCAGGCGCTTCGAGAGCGGCGCCCGGATCGCCATGAGAACCAACTGAAACGGGACTAGGCAGATAGTCCAGCCGAAGAAGCGGAGCAGCACCGCAAAGGCGATCATGTGAGCTTGTCCCGGTAGCGCTGATGCACGAGGTCGGTCTTGACCACGATGCTGACATCGACGCTGCCCCATTGCCAGTCGATCACCCCGCCGTCGCCGATGAAGCCGCTGAGCCCGAGATAGCCCTTGATCAGCGGCGGCACGGCCTTGCGCGCGGCCCGCCTGTCCAACTCCTCTTTGGGGATCAGGTCCAAGTTCACGTAGTGCTCGTCCCTGGCGCGCGGGCGGAGCGTCGGCGGCGCGAGGTGGTAGTGATAGAGGTAGGAGAGCGGCTCGGCGTGCTCCTGGGGGTCGGTGCCCGGAAAGCTGGCGCAACCGAACATGATCGGCACCTCGTAGTGTAGCACGTAGGCCGCGTTGCCCCGCCAGAGCAGGGTCAGGGTGGTGCCGTTGCGGTAGGCGGGATCGACGCAGGAGCGGCCAAGCTCCAGGATCTCGCCGGGTTGGTCGACGATCGCGTCGATGTCGTACTCCCAGGACGAATAGAAGCCGCCGTGGGCGTCCGCTACCGAGCGCCTGAGCAGCCGGTAGGTGCCGACCACCTTGTTGCCGGCGCCGCGATCGTGGTCGATCACCATGAGATGGTCGCAATAGGTGTCGAAGCGGTCGAAGTCGCGCTCGCGCGCCGCCATCTCGCCGCTCGGATCGGCCGCCATCTCCTCGTAGAAGACGCGGTAGCGCAGCGCCTGGACGGCGTCCACGTCTTCCGCCGAACGTGCCAGGCGAACCTCAAGGCTACCGGCGACGATCCCGGCCATGAAATCATCGTCGGTCATGGGCTCCCGCTTGCGCTAGTCCTCGGGCGTGTCCAACGGGACCGCGTAGAGCTCCAGTCGGTGATCCACCAGCTTGTAGCCGAGCGCCTTGGCGACGGCGGCCTGGAGCGCCTCGATCTCCTCGTTCTGAAACTCGATCACCTTGCCCGACGTGAGGTCGATCAAGTGGTCGTGGTGCTCGTCGGGATGCTCCTCGTAGCGCGACCGCCCGTCTCGGAAGTCATGGCGCTCCAGCAGGCCGCATTCCTCGAAGAGCCGCACCGTGCGATAGACCGTCGCCAGGCTGATGCGCGGATCGATGGCAGTCGCGCGCTGGTAGAGCCCCTCCACGTCGGGATGGTCCTTGGCGTCCGACAGGACGCGCGCAATCACGCGCCGCTGCTCGGTCATCTTCAGACCGATTTCGGTGCATCGCTTTTCGAGGTTGGACGCCGGCACGGGGGCCTGCTTCTCCACGGCCGTGTGACTCACGGCATTATAGGCCAGTGCGCGGTGCGTGGCGACCGCCGCGGCCCAGAGGGTAACGTCAAGAGTTATGTGTCAGGGAGACGGGGGTGCTGATTCCCTGAGACTTGTTTTCGTGGATGAATACCGCGTAGAGGACGCGGTCCATTGAGGTCCGGTCCTGGAAGGTTCCCATGGGGCGGGTTCGTCTGCGGACCTCGCGGAATCTTCGTTCGATGGCGTTTGTGGTCCTGACCTGCTTTCGCTCATCGAGGGTCCGGTAGCGGAAGCAGGTGAGCAGCTCGTCGAGATCGCTGCGCAGGCAGGCGACGGCCTTGGGGTAGGTGCTTTGCCAGCGGTCGGCGAAGCGTCGGGCGGCGCTCTGGGCCTTGCGGCGGCTCTTTGCATTCATGACGGCGTGGACATCGGCCTTGACGGCCTCCTGGTCGGCCTTGCGGACCTTGTTGAGGATGTTGCGCATCTTGTGCGCCCAGCACCTCTGAACCGGGATGCCGGGATAGACGAACGGCAAGGCAGCCAGCAGGCCCTTGCCGCCATCGACGCAGATCATCTCAAGGCCTTCGCCGGTGAGCCCGCGGTGGTACAGTCGGTTGAGGAACGCTTCCCACTCGCGGGTGCCTTCGCTGACGGCGAGATGGAAGTCGATGATCTCCTTCTTGCCGTCGGGGCGGATGCCGAGCGCCACCAGGACCGGCCTCCTGAGTGCGCCGGCGCCGGTCTTGCGGGCCAGCACCACGCCGTCGAGCATCAGCGCCTTGTAGGCGTTCTTCAGCGGCCTGCGGTGGAAAGCCTCGACCGCCATGTCGAGCGTCTTGGCGACCCGGCTCACCGTCGCGGCCGAGACCGGGCGCCCGAGCAGGGCCAGCAGGACCTCGCCCACCTTGCGCGTCGAAAGCCCCAGCACGAAGCCGGCCAGGATGGCACGGTCGATCTCCGGCGCGCGCCTTGCGTAGCTCTTCACAACCCCGGTCGGGCAGAAGTGCCGGGTGCGCGGCACGTTGAGCTCGATGTCGCCGAGCTCGCTCAGCAGGCAGCGGCGGTAGGTCCCGTTGCGCCGGTCGCGCATCGCGCCGGCGTCGAGGTTGTCGAGCCAGCGATCCACCGCCTCGGCCATCCGGCCCTCGATGATCTCGGCCAGCGCCTGGCGGCCGAGCGGGCGGTAGCCCTCGCCCCAGTCCAGTCCGCCTGCCTGCATCTCCTTCACCACCTCAAAGGCCTGGGGTAGGCTCATGATCGTCGCAGCTTGCTGGGACATGCGGGGTGCTCCTGTTTGTGGTTGTCGTCACCACAGGGAGTACCCCCTTCCCACCTGACACATAAATTCTTACGTCACCGGCCCAGAATCGGCTCCCGCGGTGGCAATCGAACCCCGATTGCCCTAGGTTTCCCGCACTGGAGCGACACGCACCCGGCGAAGCGGGTCCATGAGCAATCAAAAGCCCGACCTTTCGAAGCAGCAGATCCTGAAGTCAATCGGCCGGATCGTCGCGGACGGCGAGGGTCGCGAGTCGGGTCCCGACGAGGGCGCTCCGCCAGAGGCCGTGCCGGCACCGGCCGCAGGCGGGGACGACGACATCCTCGACCTGGTCGACACAGTAGACGAGCAGGGCAACCTGATCCGTCTGGATCGGGAGCCTGAAGGCGCGCTGAAGGCCGCGGAGGACGGCCAGGCCAGCGAGGAGCAGGTGCTGGAAACCCTCCGGCCGATGCTGCAGACGTGGCTTGACACCCACATGCCGCCGATGGTCGAGCGCCTGGTCAAGCGCGAGATCGAACGCGCGTCGAGCCGCGCCGAGCCCGAGTAAGCCACGCCCGCAAGGTGCCGTTCAGCCTGCCGCACTAGCGCCATCTCCCCGAAACGGTTACGAGACGACGATGCTGGAGAAGACCTATCGGCCTGCCGATTTCGAGGGCCGTCTTTACGAGCTTTGGGAGAAGAGCGGCGGCTTTGTCGGGAACCCCGGCGGCAGCACGCCCTGGTGCGTGATGATGCCGCCGCCCAACGTCACCGGCAGCCTCCACATGGGGCACGCGCTCAACAACACGTTGCAGGACGTGCTCACCCGCTACCGCCGCAAGACCGGCCGCAACGCGCTCTGGCAGCCCGGCATGGACCATGCCGGGATCGCGACGCAGATGGTGGTCGAGCGTCAGCTGGCCGACGAGGGCACGGACCGGCGCAGCCTCGGCCGAGACGCTTTCATCGACCGGGTCTGGTCCTGGAAAGCAGAGTCGGGCGGCGCCATCGGCCGCCAGCTCCGCCGTCTCGGCTCTTCGCCCGACTGGTCGCGCGAGCGTTTCACCATGGACGAGGGCCTGAGCCGGGCGGTGCTCGAGGTCTTCGTCAGCCTCTACCGGCAGGGGCTGATCTATCGCGACAAGCGCCTGGTCAACTGGGACCCGGTGCTGGGCACCGCAATCTCCGACCTCGAGGTCGAGCAGCGCGAGACGCCGGACGGCAAGCTCTGGCACATCCGCTATCCGCTGGAGGGGCGGCCCGGCGAGCACATCGTCGTCGCCACCACCCGGCCCGAGACCATGCTGGGCGATACCGCCGTCGCCGTGCATCCGGAGGACGAGCGCTACCGCGCTCTCGTCGGTGGCCGGGCCGTGCTGCCGCTGGTCGGCCGCTACCTGCCCATCGTTGCCGACGAGTACGCCGATCCCGAGCAGGGCTCGGGCGCGGTGAAGATCACGCCGGCCCACGACTTCAACGACTTCGAGGTGGGCCGCCGCCACGACCTCGATGTCGTCAACGTGTTCGACGCCGAGGCCCAGATCAACGAGAACGCGCCCGAGGCCTACCGCGGCCTCGACCGGATGGAGGCGCGCGAGCGCGTGCTCGCCGACCTCGAAGCGCAAGACCTGATCGAGGCGGTCGAGGCGCACGTCCACACCGTGCCCCACGGCGACCGTTCGGGCGCAGTGATCGAGCCGTGGCTCACCGATCAGTGGTACGTCGATGCCGAGACGCTGGCCAAGCCTGCGATCGAGGCGGTGGAGGACGGCCGCATCCGCTTCGTGCCCGCGCGCTGGGCGAACACCTATTTCGAGTGGATGCGCAACATCCAGCCCTGGTGCATCTCGCGCCAGCTCTGGTGGGGGCACCGCATCCCGGCGTGGTACGGCCCCGACGGGCAGGTCTTCGTCGCGACTTCCGAGACCGAGGCGGAGGAACAGGCGGCGCAGCACTACGGCAGGGCGGAGCCGCTGAGCCGCGACGAGGACGTGCTGGACACCTGGTTCTCGTCGGGCCTCTGGCCGTTCTCGACCCTCGGCTGGCCCGAGCGTACCGACGCGTTGGAGGCCTACTACCCCAACAACGACATGATCACGGGCTTCGACATCATTTTCTTCTGGGTCGCCCGCATGGTGATGCTCGGCATGCACTTCATGGGCGATATCCCCTTCCGCACGGTCTACATCCACGCGCTGGTGCGGGACGAGAAGGGGCAGAAGATGTCGAAGAGCAAGGGCAACGTCATCGACCCGCTTGCGCTGATCGACAAGTACGGCGCCGATGCGCTCCGTTTCACGCTGGCGGCGATGGAGGCGCAGGGGCGCGACATCAAGCTCGCCGAGAGGCGCGTCGCCGGCTACCGCAACTTCGCCACCAAGCTCTGGAACGCCGCGCGCTTTTGCGAGGCGAACGGGTGCAGGCCGGTCGCCGGCTTCGACCCCGCGTGCTGCGAGGGGCAGGTCAACCGCTGGATCGTGGGCGAGGCCGCCCGTGCCGCGCGCGAGGTCACCACGGCGCTCGATTCCTACCGCTTCGATGCGGCGGCCGGCGCGGTCTATCACTTTACCTGGGATATCTTCTGCGACTGGTACCTGGAGTTCTCCAAGCCGACGCTTGCTGGTCCTGACGGGCAGGCAAAGGAAGAGACCCGCGCCACCGCCGCCTGGGTGCTGGATACCATCCTGGGTTTGCTGCATCCCTTCATGCCTTTCGTCACCGAGGAGCTCTGGGGCCGGATCGACGAGGGCAGGGCAGGCACCCTGATCACGGCACCCTGGCCCTCGTTCGACGAAGACACCGCCGACGCCGACGCCGCGCGCGAGATGGACTGGGTGGTGCGGCTGGTTACCGCTGTCCGCGCCGTGAGGGCCGAGATGAACGTCCCGGCCGGCGCCCGTATCGCGCTGGGCTTGCGCGGGTGCGCGGCGGAGACGGTGGAGCGCCTGGAGCGTCATCGCGAGGTCATCGCGCGCCTCGCCCGGCTCAGCGAAGCCGAGGCGTTGGACGGCGAGGTGCCGGCCGGCTCGGTGCAGATGATGCTGGACGAGGCGACGATCGTGCTGCCGTTGGCCGGCGTGATCGAGTTCGACAAGGAACGCGCCCGGCTCGACCGGGAGCTCGGCAAGGTGGGCAAGGAGCGCGCCAAACTGGAGAGCAAGCTCGAGAACCAGCAGTTCCTGGCGCGGGCGCCGGCCCACGTCGTCGAGGAGCAGCGTGGGCGCCTCGACGAAGCCTGCACGACGGAGGCCCGACTCAAGGCCGCGCTGGAGCGAATGGCGGCGGTCTGACGGCGCCGCAACCGCACGCGCTCCTTGACCCCGGCCCATCGGGGCGAGTAAGCCGTGCGCCGGCGGGCCCGGTCTGCCGGGGCCGGCCCAAGCAGAATTTGGCGCGCCGCCGCGAGAGGGTAGGCGGTGCGAGGGGGAAGGGCGCCATGAGCACGAAATTCGACAAGTCGAAGCTGCCGAGCAGGCACATCACCGAAGGGGCCAAGAGCGCCGCGCACCGGTCGTTCTTTTACGCCATGGGCGTCTCCCGCCAGGCGATGAGTCGACCCATCGTGGGTGTGGCCACCACCTGGAACGAGACCGCGCCCTGCAACATCACGCTGCGCCGCCAGGCGCTGGCGGCCAAGGCGGGCGTGGACGAAGCCGGCGGCACGCCGCGCGAGTTCACCACCATCACGGTGACCGACGGCATCGCCATGGGCCATCAGGGCATGAAGTCCTCGCTGGTCTCGCGCGACGTGATTGCGGACTCAGTCGAGCTCACCATGCGCGGGCACTCCTACGACGCGCTGGTGGGCATCGCCGGCTGCGACAAGTCGCTGCCCGGCATGATGATGGCGCTGGTGCGGCTCAACGTGCCCGGCGTCTTCCTCTACGGCGGCTCCATCCTGCCGGGGCGCTTTCGTGGCAAGGACGTCACGGTGATGGACGTCTACGAGTATTACGGCAAGCTCAACGAGGGCGATGTCACGGAGGAGGACCTCGCCGAGCTCGAGGCTGTGGCGTGCCCTTCCGGTGGCTCCTGCGGCGGGCAGTTCACCGCCAACACCATGGCCTGCGTCTCCGAGGCGATCGGTCTTGCGCTGCCGCATTCGGCCGGCGCGCCAGCGGTCTACGAATCCCGCGACGAGTTCGCCGTGGCCTCGGGCAGCTGCGTGATGTCGCTGATCGAGAAGAAACTCCGCCCGCGCGATATCGTCACCCGCAAGGCGATGGAGAACGCGGCGACGGTGGTGGCGGCCACCGGCGGCTCGACCAACGCGGGGCTGCACCTGCCCGCCATCGCGAACGAGGCAGGGATCGACTTCGACCTCGCGGCGGTGGCGGAGGTGTTCAAGCGCACCCCCTACATCGCCGATCTCAAGCCGGGCGGGCGCTACGTGGCGAAGGACCTGTTCGAGGTGGGCGGGGTGCCCATCGTGCTCAAGGCGCTGCTCGAGGGCGGCTACCTGCACGGCGACTGCATGACCGTGACTGGCAAGACGCTCGCCGAGAATCTTGCAGACGTGAAGTTCCCCACCGAGCAGGACGTGGTGGTGCCGACCTCGGCGCCGCTCTCGCCCACCGGCGGCGTGGTGGGGCTCAGCGGCAACCTCGCGCCGGAAGGCGCCATCGTGAAGGTCGCCGGCCTCACGCGGCTCCGCCACGTCGGGCCCGCGCGCTGCTTCGACACCGAGGAAGAGGCGATGAAGGCCATCGTCAGCCGCGACTACCGCTCCGGCGACGTGATCGTGATTCGATACGAAGGGCCGAAGGGTGGCCCCGGTATGCGCGAGATGCTGGCGGTCACCTCGCAGATTTATGGCCAGGGCAAGGGCGAAGAAGTCGCGCTCATCACCGACGGCCGCTTCTCGGGCGCAACGCGGGGCTTCTGCATCGGTCACGTCGGGCCCGAGGCCGCCGTGGGCGGCCCGATCGCACTGCTCAAGGACGGCGATCAGGTGACCATCGACGCGACCAGCGGCGAGCTCAGCGTTGCCCTCTCCGACGCGGAACTGGCGGAGCGCCGCAAGTCGTGGACCGAGCGCTCGCACGACTACCAGGCGGGCGTGCTCTGGAAGTACGCGGCGACCGTGGGCCCCGCCTACCAGGGCGCGGTGACGCATCCGGGCGGCGCGGCGGAAACCCATTGCTTCGCGGACATTTGAACGCTCGCCCTCGCGGTCGCTAGCCATGAGCAAGGATAACGGCAACAAGGAGCGCTACCGGGACGAGACGCTGCTCTCGGTCATGGGGCGCGACCCTGCGGCGAACCACGGCGTGGTCAACCCGCCCGTCTATCACGCGTCCACGATCCTTCACGAGACTGCGGCGGCGCTGAGGGAAGCGACGTTCGGCGCGCGCGAGTACGGCAAGACCTATTACGGCCGTTACGGCACGCCCACGACCTTCCCGCTGCAGGATTCTATCGCGGAGTTGGAGAAGGGCCACCGCTGCTATCTGTTCGGCTCCGGCAAGGCCGCGATCGTGGCGGCGCTGCTGGCGTTCGTGAAGAGCGGCGACCACGTGCTGATGACCGACAGTGCCTATGGCCCGACGCGCGCCCTCGCGAACGGCCTGCTCGCGCGCATGGGGGTCGAGACCACGTTCTTCGACCCCTGCCTCGGCGCCGGCATCGCCGACCTGATGCAGGGCAACACCAGCGTGGTGGTGGGCGAATCGCCCGGCTCGCTCACCTTCGAGATCCAGGATTTTCCCGCGCTCGCGGATGCGGCCCACGAACGGGGCGCGGTGCTGATCGTGGACAATACCTGGGCCTCGCCGCTTTTCTGCCAGCCGCTGGCCTTGGGCGCCGACGTCTCGATCCAGGCCTGCACCAAGTACATCGTGGGCCATTCGGACGCGATGCTGGGCTCGGTCACCACCACCGAGGCCCACGTCGAGCCGGTGCGCCGCATCTTCGAGGAGCTGGGCGCCGCACCGGGGCCGGACGACGCCTACCTGGGTCTACGCGGCCTGCGTACGCTCTCGGTGCGCCTGCACCGACACCAGGAGACCGGACTCGCGCTCGCCCGCTGGTTCCAGACGCGCCCCGAGGTCCGGCGGGTGCTGCACCCGGCGTTGGAAGACGACCCCGGTCACGCGCTCTGGAAGCGCGATTTCTCCGGTGCCTCCAGCCTCTTCGGCGTGGTGCTGGAGCCGGTGCCCGAGCCCGCGGTGGACGCCTTCCTCGATTCCCTCGCGCTCTTCGGCCTCGGCTATTCCTGGGGCGGCTACGAGAGCCTGGCGCTCCCCACCTATCCCTGGAAGCTCAGGGATGCGACGCAGTGGGACCCGGCCTATCCGCTGCTCCGCATCTACGCTGGCCTCGAAGACCCGGACGACCTCATCGCCGACCTCGACCGGGGCTTCGAGCGCATGGCGGCAGCCCGAGACACCGCGACCACGGCCGATTGAGTCGTTGCCGCGAGGGTGCCCGGCTCAGCGGCTCTGGCCGGTGCGGCTGAACAGGATCCAGAAGAAGGTGCCGATGATCGGCAGCGTCACGCCGAAGATGAGCGAGGCAAGGCCAAAAATGATCGGCACGTTGGACTGGTGCGAGGACGCCTGCGCCCAGGTGTAGATCGGCATCGTCGTCTCGGTGCCGCGCAGGAAGATCGAGCGCAGGAGCTCGTTGAAGGAAAGGATGAAGCCGAAGAGCCCGGCGCCGACAATGCCGGGCCGCATGATCGGAAACTCGATCTGCCAGAATCGTTTCCAGGCCGAGGCCCCGAGATCTTCCGCCGCCTCCAACAGGCGGTGGTCGAAGCGCGTGGCCAGCACGATCACCAGCAGGAAGGCGAAAGGCAGCGCCCAGACCATGTGGCCGACGAAGATCGACCACATGCCGAGCTTGAAGTGCATGTAGGAGCGGATGAAGAGGAAGAGCGCAGCCCCCATCGTGAGCCCGGGCACGAAGAGCGGCAGCAGCGTGATCAGCAGGACCCCGCCGCGCCGCTTCATCCGCGGGATCGCGCGGCCCACTGGCACCGAGATGAGGACGCAGCAAGCGCCGACAGCGAGCGCGAGCCACAGGCTGTCGATCATCGGTTCGATCCAGGCCGAGCTCGCGAAGAGCTCGTCGTACCAGCGGAGTGTCAGCGGATGCGGAATGCCGGAGAGCGGCCGGTCGCTGAACGACATGACCACCAGCCAGACCAGCGGGATGTAGGTCAGCACGATGATCACGAGGCCGATCCAGAGGGCCAGCGGCCGCCAGATCGGCGCATACACCGCATGCTCCCACAGGCGCAGCCGTTGGCCCCGCCTGAGCCTGCCGCCCGCGTCCGCGTCCGCCGCGCTCACAGCTTCAGCGCCTCGAACAGCCCGGCGATACCGCCCTGCCGCCGGGTGAGCAGCGTGAGCGCCGCCAGCAGCAGCACCAAGACCGCGAGCACGAATGCAGAGAGCGAGGCCGCGGTCGGGTAGTTGAGCGTCGACAGCGCATCCTCGGTGGATCGGCCGATCATGTTGACCTTGCCGCCGCCCATGAGCTGCGGCACCACCCACTCGCCCATCATCGGCACCATGGTGAAGACCACGCCGGCGATGACCCCCGGCAGGCAAAGAGGAATGGTCACCAGGAACAACGTCTGCAGGGGATTGGCGCCGAGGTCGCGGCTCGCGTCGAGGTACTCGTCGTCGATGAGCGTCGCGACCAGGAAGATCGGGAACACCATGGTCGCGAAATAAGGCGCGGCGAGCCCGAAGAAGACCGAGAACTCGGTGAAGATCAGCCACTCCACGGGCTCAGAGGTAATTCCCAGCTCCATCAACACCGTGTTGACGACGCCGTTGCTGCCCAGCAGCGCCCGCCAGATGATCGTGCGGGACGAGAGATCGAGGAAGAACGGGATCGTCAGCAGTGTGAGCAGGATCGCCTTGAGCCCCTGCGAGCGGCAGCCCTTGGCGAGCCAGAGCGCGAAGGGGAACGCCAGCACCAGCTCGATCACCGTCATGCCGATGGCGATGCGCAGCGTGCGCGTCGCCACGGTCCAGCGTCCGGTCTCGAAGAAGCGGTCCCAGGTGTGAAACGAGGGATCCCAGACGACCTTGAACCCCTTCGTCTCAAGAAACGAATAGATAAGAAGCAGGAACAGCGGAACGATGACGACGACCGTCCAGACGACGATGAAGGTCGGGACGGTCCAGCGGCCCGACGCGGCGTGCGTGTACCAGGTCTTGATGCTGCCGCTCACCAAGGCGTTCGCCATCGGCAGAGGCCTGCGTGCCCCGGTGGAGGCCACCGGGGCACGTTAACGGTCAGTTGCTCAGGCGTTGAGGAAGCGCTGCCACTCCTCCTCCATCGACTCCTGGTGGTCGGGGTTGAGGTTCTCCCAGAACGGCTTTTTGTATTTCTGGTCCACCTTCTTCTGGACCGCATCCACCGCCGCCACCTGTTCGGCAGACCAGCCGGCTTCTTCGGCGTGCTTGACGCCCAGATCGAGGTTGGGGCCGCCATAGCCCCGCTCGATCGCCTGGAAGGCCCGGTACTCGCCGTCTAGGAAGTAGTTCAGCGCCTTGTAGATGTTGTCGAGATTGTCGCGTTCCGCAGCCTGGGTCGGGATGTAGGCGCCGATGCCCCACTTGAAGTAGCCCTCGACCGTGTAGGCGTAGCGCACCACGTCCGCGCCGGCCTCGGCGTTGACGTTCTTCGTCGCCGGCTCCCAGCAGTTGATGATGTCGACTTCCTTGTTGCCGAGAAGCTGGACCTGCTCCTCGAAACCCGTGTGGAAGGTGCGGAACTGCCCGGCCTGCTTGCGCTCGATCGCCCAGTCGCCGACCGCCTTGGCCTCCTCCGGCGTAAGGTTCGCGTTGTCCACGATCTCCGCCTTGCCGTAGACCTGCATGTAGAAGGCGACCTCCGGCATGGTGAGCAGCCAGTTACGGTCGATCGAGGCGCGGTTCTTGGTCTCCTCGTTCTCGAACAGCTTCTGCCAGGAGACCTCGTCCAGGCCATTGGGATGGGGATTATCCCTGATACTTGACATTTGACCTCCGAATCCCTATATTCCAGTCATCGGCAACGGAGACTGGAAATGGGCAAAAAGGCACCCGGAAAGAGCTACCGCGAGGGGATCACCGTCGTTGAACTCATGGATATGTTCCCCACCGAGGAAGCCTCGGTTGCGTGGTTTGAGTCGGTGATCTGGCCGGATGGCGAGCGGCATTGCGGCAAGTGTGGCAGCACCCGCACCCGCGAGGTTCCGAACGCCAAGCCGATGCCCTATTGGTGCACCGATTGCCGGTCCTACTTCTCGGTTCGGACGGGAACGCCGCTGGCCCGCTCCAACGTCCCGATGCGGAAATGGGCCATCGCGATCTACCTGTGCCTCACGTCGCTCAAGTCCGTTTCGTCCATGAAGCTGTCGCGCGACATCGGCGTGAAGCAATCCACGGCGTGGTTCATGCTGCATCGCATCCGCGAAGCCTGGACCGGCGATGACGATGACCAGCTTGACGGCCCGGTCGAGGTCGATGAGACGTTCGTCGGCGGGAAGCGCAAGAACATGTCGCACGCCAAGCGCCGGGAGTTCAAAGGCGCTGGCCCGGCGGCCGGCAAGACTGCCGTTGTCGGCGTGAAGGATCGCGAGAGCGGGGAGGTCCGCGTCGAGGTGGTCGAGAACACGGACGGCGACACGCTCAAGGGTTTCGTCCGCGAGAACGTTGAGGCCGGGGCGAAGGTCTATACGGATGAGGCGAAGGCGTACAAGGGGATGCCCGAATTCGATCACGAGGCCGTGAATCACAGCGTCGGCGAGTATGTCCGCGACATGGCGCACACGAACGGGATGGAGTCGTTCTGGTCCATGCTGAAGCGGGCGCACGCCGGGACCTTCCACAAGATCAGCCCGAAGCATCTTGACCGCTACGTCCATGAGTTCGCCGGTAAGCACAACGTCCGCGAGTCAGACACGCTTGCGCAGATGCGCGATACCGTCGCCCGGCTCGTCGGCAGGAACCTCCTCTACCGCGACCTGATCGCCGACAACGGGCTGAGCAGCGGGGCGCGGTCCTAACGGACGCAGAAGGGCGCGGGCCAGCGTCTCCGGGGTCGCGCCCTTCAGGTGCACTTTCGGGTCGAGCTTCGGTCTATACGGCATAGTCACCCATCCCCATCTTGCGCAGGCACTCCGCGACTTCGGCCAGTCGCTTCTCGGTCGCGGCCCGCTCCGCTACGAGTTCGCCTATCGCTTCGGCCGACGGCCAGTCGCAAGACGCCACCATCATGCTGTTCGCGGTCTTGGCGACGATCAGGCTTCCGCCATCGGCGTGGCCGGTGGTCTCGCCCGTGATCAGCCGCAGACCTTCCGCCACGGCCTGCGTCATGTGATCGGCCTTGGTCGCCAAGCACCCAAGGTGCTGTTTCAGGCTCTTGTGCTCCTGCAATGTGCGCCCGATCAGCGTGGCGCGTTCCGCCTCGGTCATCGGCTTTCCCCCTCGCACTCGGTGAGCACGTCATCGGGCAAGCTCACCATGAGCGGCTCACTGCAATCCACGCCGAGGATGACGCGGGATGGCGGCGCCTCGGCAGCCGGTTCCGGTTCCGGCGCGTTGCCGGCGGTTACGGCCGCCGCCAGCACCAAGCTCGCGAGCACGTGAGTCATTGCGCTCTCCTACAAGGCGTTATGCTGTTTCAGGAACGCCGCCAGTTCTTCGGCACGGGCCAATGCCTCAACATAGCCGCGCGCATCCTCGCGCGGGTCTGTACCGAGATTCTGGAAACGCTGGGCGTCTTCACGAAGCGGATTCATGCGGTCGTTCAACAACTCCCGCAACCGGTGCGCCGCATCGTTCAGCCGCTTCTTGTAGCAGGACGCTCGATCAAGACATTCCTTCCGCTCAATGGCCGCTTGACCGATCTCCGCTTTGATATCGTTCTCAGTCATGGGATTCGTCCCCTTGCTTGACGGTCATCCCGCACGCCTCCATGCTTCCCTCATCGCCAAACACATCAGCGCGCGGCCCATGCCGGGTCGCCCGCGCAATAGAACACCGCTGCAAGCGGGAACACGCGGGAGTCTCTCTGCGCTGATGACTGTTTGGCGACCGGCCCGGCACCAGCCCGGCCGGAACGCAGGGAGACGACCAATGAGACGAATTACGTGCGTCGCGGCCGTTGTGGCCGCACTTTCCCTCGTCGCGTGCGGCGGTGGAGGCGGTAGCGATTCCCCCGCCACGGGTAGCGGCCAGCCCACGACGGGCTTTCGCGATGAACCAACCAACGTTCCCTTGGCTAACGTGGCCCCCTGGCCAGTGAAGAGAGCCCACTATGGCATATGGGCGCTGCCGAATCTGTCCGCGGCCGATGCCCTCCACATGCCCGTCTACCACGACCATGACGGCGACGGGCGCCGCTTGTTCGTAGGGATCGATCAAGGACAGGATCGCGGATCGCGCCTTGGAGTCATCGGCGCGCGAGGGAGCACTGAAATCCGGTATGGGAAACGGAATGACGGTGCCGGGCGCGGCGCCGTCGCGGGCTTCCTTGACCAAGCCTCCGCCGGTGGCGTCTGGCGTTTCAGCACTCCGCCCGAAGTCCGCATCATCGGCGCTGCGAGCCCTGACGAAATCGACTGGGTGATCCGCACCGTCCAGTTGTTGAACGCATCGCTGCCCGAAAGCGCGAGATTGCGAGTCGGCGCGCGCTTGCCGGGGTTCAGCCTGTACGACAACGTTGGCTACGACGGCCACTATCAGGTTTCGGGAGCGGAGCTGCGCAACACCATCCACGTGGAGTTCGTGTCTGCACGGCAGTTCCGGCACGATGCCTTCACCGCTGGTATCGCGCACTACCTTCCCGACGGAGCCTACATCCAGTTCAACAGGGACGGCCAAGCAATCGGCGACACGCTTCAGTTCGGGGTCGAGAATGAGCACGATCGCAGCGCTGTTGTGACGCTCGCCCATGAGTTCATGCACGCTCTTGGCGTCCGCGATCATCCCCGGATTCTGCCGGGATTTGTCCACATCATGCCGACGTTCAATGGCGGGCACTACACGGAGACTCATGGCGAGAGGCAGCCTCATTCCATCCTCTACCCGCTTGATCGGGAGGCGCTCCGCGCGCTCTATAGCCGCCTCGATATCGGCGATGATCCGGCGGACCTTGGGCCGTGGTCGAGTTCGTCGACGCACCTTGCCGGCTACGGTCAACACGCCGACTTCGGCGTCGCGCTCAGGAATGGCTATGCCGAGCCTTGGGCCTATGGCTACGAGCCAGACACCACGCTCGCCAACAACCGCAGCCTGGCCGGCTCGGCGACATGGACCGGCGCCTTGCTCGGCTTCTCGGGCCGATCCCCCGTCGCGGGCGATGCAGAGATCGGCGTGACGCTCGCCACGATGACGGGGCGCGCCGATTTCACCAGCCTCGAGACCTGGGCGGCCGGTGCGGCGCCTGGCGCCGAGGGGAGCGGCACGACGTGGCTTGACGGCGATCTCGGCTACACGATCGCGGTGCGCGGTAACACGTTCCGGGAAACTGGCGGCGATGATGGCCGGCTCACCGGCATCTTCACCGGCGCTGGCCATGAAGGCGCGGCCGGGACGCTTGAGCGCTCCGACCTCACCGCAGCGTTCGGGGCAAGCCGATAGTCTGAAGCCGCTCATTGGGGCCGCTCGTCGTCTGTATCGGCGGGCGGCTTCAACGAGGCGGAGCCGCCCACTTCGCTCGTTCCAATGCCCGCGATGCGGACGGGGAGCGCAAGCCTGATCGTGCCATCGGCCATGGTCACGACATTGGTGCCATCAGGGAGCGCAGAAACGGTATGCCCGCCACCCAAGGGCCTTTGTGGCAGCGTGCGGACCACTTCGTTGAACTCGCGCAACTTGAGGTCTCGGGCTTCCGCACGCGTTTCCATATCGGACAGCGCGCTCAAGATGCGGCTCTCGTCAGCCTGATTGTAAACGTTCACGACAGGTGCCGGTGATGTTTGGCGATCTTCTAACGCCCGCACACGTCGGCGCAGCCCCCAGAAGCCGAACACCGTCAGGAGTCCGCCCGCCGCGCCAAACCCCGCGCGCACCACGAAATCCACGATGGTTGCGCCGACAATGGCCTCGAGAAGACCGGACTCCATCCGCCTATCATGCGGATTCCCCGGCCCGCGTCAAGTAGTCGGGATAATCCCCATTGGGATTGACGCCGATCGCCTCCGGCCAGTAGCCGAAGCTGTCGGCGTTGTTGACCATGGGAACGCCGTACTGGGTGCCGTCGGGCGTCTGCGTAATGTAGCCGCGCTTGTAGTCGTCCGACGTGCGCTCCCACAGCACCAGCTCGGGGTGATCCTCGTCTATCACCAAGTAGAACCCCTCCGGCCCGAGCTTGTACTGGGTGCCGCCGTCGGTGAACAAGATGTCGTGGGTGTCGCCGATCTCGTTGACCATGACGTCGCGCATGAAGTTGCCCATGTTCGCGTCAGTGGGCGTGAACTCCATGGTGAGCCCGGTGCTGTTGGTGAAGAGCGACCAGTCCTTTAGCTGCACGGTGGTCGTGCCGTAGCCGCGAATGGTGTCGCTCGCTGCGTGAGCCATTTGCGTCATGCCGACCGAGAGGCCGCCTGCGACTGCCAAGGAGACTCCCGCCGCGGTACCGGTCTTGAGCATGTCGCGGCGCGTCAGCGCGCCGGTTTTCCGATCGTCGTCTCGTTGGGTCATTCTTGCTGCCTCCCCTGTTATTCGGACCCGCATTCGCTCCGCCGGGTCGGGCCGCCATACCGGGCACCTGGCACCGGTTTCCGCCTCGCGCACACGAGCCGCCGCGAGGGATACCGACGGGCGCGTTGCCGTCATGGTAGGCAGTCTCGCGCGCCGAAAGCAACACACTCGTTCGCGCGGTCCTGCCGTGGTGGAGAACGTCCTCGGTTGGAACGGGCTGGGTCGCCTTGCGGGGGCCTCGGTTTCGCGATAGGGCAGCCGGCAGGAGGTTCCCCGATGACCACGAGAATCGCCCGTATCGAGCTGGTGCAAGTCTCTCTGCCGACACGCCGCGAGCACAAGTGGACCGGGCTCACCGAGCCCATCGGCGGCTACATCCTAGTCCGCATGGAGGGTGAGAACGGGCTGATCGGCTGGGGCGAGGCGCCGGCGCTGAAGGACTGGGGCGGCGACCACGGCCGCTACTTCGGCGAATCGCCGGGCACGACGCGCGTCGTGGTCGAAACCTACCTGGCGCCTGCGGTCGCAGGCCTCGATCCGGCCCAGCCGGCGCTGCTTCACCATGCGATGGATGCCGCGATCAAGGGCTACGTGCGCCAGGCTAACTGGTGACAGTGCAGCCGGTGAAAGTCCGGCAGGAGGGAGAAGATTAGCCATCACCTTCACCCCGAGTCATGGGCCGTCATCCGCGAGGATGGAGGTTAAGCGTTGACAGGGGCGCGTGCGGGCAGGGCTATTGAGCACCGAAAGAGATTTGGTCCGGGATGCCGAGGTCTTGTAGTCAACCGAAGGCAGCATCCGACCCACCGATTTGGCGAGGGGGGTCGGAATCCCGCGGTGTCGAAGAACCCACGCACGTACGTACGCACTGCACCGGGACCTGGGAGGTCTCCATGCCATCCCGCTGTCGTGGCGGGATCGCAAAGGAAAGGAGGAATCCGCAACCGATGATGAACGGCATGGAGAAGTCAGACTCGGCCATAGTAGCCGCGAAGCCGGCGAACAATGGGGCGCCAGCCCCGGCGGAGCCGGTGGAGCCAAGGGCCGAGCCCAAGGGGAATCCGGGAAGCCAAAGCACGTGCCGGACGCAGGACCGGGAAAGCGTGACACAGGCGGCGGACCGGATACGGCAATTTGTACAACGGGAGCCACGGGTACGTCTCACGACGCTCCTTCACCACATCACGGTCGATGCGCTGCGCTGGGCGTTCTTCGAGTTGAAGAAGGACGCTGCGGCAGGCGCGGATGGCACAACGTGGCGGATGTACGAGGAAGGGCTGGAAGGCCGGCTGGCCGACCTGCACGACCGAGTACATTCGGGGGCGTACCGAGCGAGGCCATCACGGCGGGTGAACATACCGAAGCCGGATGGCGGGACACGACCGCTCGGCGTCGCGGCCATAGAGGACAAGATAGTCCAGAAGGCGGTGGCGGAGATTATCCTGACGCCGATTTACGAGGCGGAGTTCCTGGGGTTCAGCTACGGGTTCCGGCCCGGGCGTGGAGCGCATGACGCGCTCGATGCGCTCGCGGTCGGCATTCAACGGCGCAAGATCAACTGGGTGGTGGACGTTGACGTCCGCGCATTCTTCGACACGGTTTCGAGGGACTGGCTGGTCCGGTTCCTTGAGCACCGCATCGGGGACAAGCGGGTTATCAGGCTCATCATCAAATGGTTGAACGCCGGCGTCATGGAAGCTGGAGAGTGGCGGGACAATCTGCGGGGAACGCCTCAAGGGTCGGTGGCTTCACCGATTCTGGCGAACGTCTACCTGCACTACGTCCTCGACCTGTGGTTCCAGAAGAAGTGGCGCAACCACGAAGTCGGAGGCGACACAATCATCGTGCGGTACGCGGATGATTTCGTGGTGGGTTTTCAGCACAAGCGGGATGCGGAGCGATTCCTGAATGCCATAAAGGAGCGGCTTGGAAACTTCGGCCTGGACATACACCCTGACAAGACCCGGCTCATTGAGTTCGGGCGGTTCGCCCATGGAAACCGTCGGCAACGAGGGCTGGGCAGACCGGAGACCTTCGACTTTCTGGGCTTCACGCACTACTGCACGGAGACCAGACGGGGGTGCTTCATGTTGGGGCGCAAGCCGGTTGCCAAGCGGATGAGTCGCACCCTGAAACGGCTCAAGGAAGCGCTACGCAGGCGTATGCACAGCGACATGATTGGCACGGCAAGATGGCTAGGGAAGGTGGTCTCAGGCTGGCTGAACTACTTTGCGGTTCCGACCAGCCACCGCTATCTGCGCCGCTTCGTCGAACGCCTAAAGTGGCTGTGGTGCAGGAATGTGCGCCGCAGGTCGCAAAAGGACCGCTACAGTCTGGACCGTATCGCAGCGTTAGCACGGCAATACTGGCCCAAGCTGAAAATTCGACACCCATGGCCGGACCAGCGACTTGCCGTCAATTGAACCCAAGGGAGGAGCCGGATGCCCTAGCGGGCACGTCCGGATCTGCGCGGGGGGCGTGTGGGACAACCCGCGTTCCTACCGCAATCCTTACGCCAAGGGCGCGGTCGAGATGGCAGCCTACGACCTCGCCGGCCGCACGCTGGGCGTGCCGGTGCACCGGCTCCTCGGCGGCATGCTGCGCGAGGCCGTGCCGATCACCCATTCCATCGGGGATTATCCCTGATACTTGACATTTGACCTCCGAATCCCTATATTCCAGTCATCGGCAACGGAGACTGGAAATGGGCAAAAAGGCACCCGGAAAGAGCTACCGCGAGGGGATCACCGTCGTTGAACTCATGGATATGTTCCCCACCGAGGAAGCCTCGGTTGCGTGGTTTGAGTCGGTGATCTGGCCGGATGGCGAGCGGCATTGCGGCAAGTGTGGCAGCACCCGCACCCGCGAGGTTCCGAACGCCAAGCCGATGCCCTATTGGTGCACCGATTGCCGGTCCTACTTCTCGGTTCGGACGGGAACGCCGCTGGCCCGCTCCAACGTCCCGATGCGGAAATGGGCCATCGCGATCTACCTGTGCCTCACGTCGCTCAAGTCCGTTTCGTCCATGAAGCTGTCGCGCGACATCGGCGTGAAGCAATCCACGGCGTGGTTCATGCTGCATCGCATCCGCGAAGCCTGGACCGGCGATGACGATGACCAGCTTGACGGCCCGGTCGAGGTCGATGAGACGTTCGTCGGCGGGAAGCGCAAGAACATGTCGCACGCCAAGCGCCGGGAGTTCAAAGGCGCTGGCCCGGCGGCTGGCAAGACTGCCGTGGTCGGCGTGAAGGATCGCGAGAGCGGGGAGGTCCGCGTCGAGGTGGTCGAGAACACGGACGGCGACACGCTCAAGGGTTTCGTCCGCGAGAACGTTGAGGCCGGCGCGACGGTCTATACGGATGAGGCGAAGGCGTACAAGGGGATGCCGGAGTTCGATCATGAGGCCGTGAACCATAGCGTCGGCGAGTACGTCCGCGACATGGCCCACACGAACGGGATGGAGAGCTTCTGGTCCATGCTGAAGCGGGCGCACGCCGGGACCTTCCACAAGATCAGCCCGAAGCATCTTGACCGCTACGTCCATGAGTTCGCCGGCAAGCACAACGTCCGCGAGTCAGACACGCTTGCCCAGATGCGGGATACCGTCGCCCGGCTCGTCGGTCGGAACCTCCTCTACCGCGATCTGATCGCCGACAACGGGCTGAGCAGCGGCGCGCGGTCCTAACGGGCGCAAGAGGGCGCGGGCCAGCGTCTCCGGGGTCGCGCCCTTCAGATCCACTTTCGGGTCGAGCTTCGGTCTGTACTTTCCCATCAGATTATTCCTCTCGCTTGACGGCGCCTGCCGCGCCCGTCACGCTACCCCTTGCACACATCTGGGACCCGCTCTGCCGGGTCGCCCGCTGAATGAAAGAGGCCTTGACCCGGCCGGGGTAGCTCCTCGGCCCGGCGAATAGGCGGGACCTCCATTTCCTGGATGTGTGCAAACGGCCCGGCGCCAAGGGCGCCGGGGCCGCGGCACGGGTCGGGTCTCTCGGGAGACCCACCATGAAACGGTACATCACCGGCTTTGCCATTGCGGCTACGACCGCTGCGGTGGCGCTCGCGATGAGCCCGAGCCACGCTCACATGAGCGATGACTGCATTGCCCATGTTGTCGAGATGGAGGAGCGCGCGGGCGAGACCGCAGAAGCTCTCTCCGAAATCAGGCGTCTGACTGAAGCCTACGCCGAGGATGGGACAGCCGCCGTGGCGTCCCAGGACATGGAGCGACAGATGCTCTACTTCGTGCGCCTGGTGAGGGTGCAGTTGCCTGAGACTCTCGCGAGCTTCATGCGCTACACGAGAAAGTCGACCGCTTACGCTGACTCGGCCACCGCTGCGATCGTCTGCGCACTCGATGAGGCAGAACCCATCACCACGGCCGCACCCGTCGACCTCGATCAGTTCAACGACTGGGTGGAGAGCCTTGAGGAAGGTCCGGCACCCGAAACCCCGCCGTCGCCGGCGCGCGTCCACCTGGGTCTCGACTGCGCTCCCGGCGTGGACGCGAACGGCGACGTGGTGGCCTACGCGGTCTCGCTGCCCGACGACGTGCTCACGGAGTGCGAGTAGACCGCTCATTGGGGCCGCTCGTCGTCTGTATCGGCGGGCGGCCCCAACGAGGCGGAGCCGCCGACTTGCGTTGTCCCGATTCCCGAAATGCGGACGGGGAGCGCCAGCCGGATCGTGCCATCGGCCATAGTCACGACGTTGGTGCCATCGGGGAGGGGAGCGTAGGTGTGGCCTCCCTGTAGAGGTTTCTGCGGAAGCCCAGCTACCGCCTCACGCAATGAGGATATCTGCACGTCACGCGCATCGAACGCTTCTCGGATGGCGGTCTTGACTTCGCCAGCCGAGTCCTTGGCGCGCTTCCTGTCCGCTCTCGCTCCCCACAGGTAGACCCATACCGCCACCCCGGCGAAAAACGTGGCGCTCACAAACAGCGCCCAAGTGGGAATCCAGTCCGGTGCCACCCTATCGGCCCCCGCACCGGCGACTAGAACGGCAAGCTCGCCTGGGACGATGATTCCCAGCATTCTCATGGTCTGCCATCATGCGGATTCCCCGGCCCGCGTCAAGTAGTCGGGATAATCCCCAAGCCGATAGTCTGAAGCCGCTCATTGGGGCCGCTCGTCGTCTGTATCGGCGGGCGGCTTCAACGAGGCGGAGCCGCCCACTTCGCTCGTTCCAATGCCCGCGATGCGGACGGGGAGCGCAAGCCTGATCGTGCCATCGGCCATGGTCACGACATTGGTGCCATCAGGGAGCGCAGAAACGGTATGCCCGCCACCCAAGGGCCTTTGTGGCAGCGTGCGGACCACTTCGTTGAACTCGCGCAACTTGAGGTCTCGGGCTTCCGCACGCGTTTCCATATCGGACAGCGCGCTCAAGATGCGGCTCTCGTCAGCCTGATTGTAAACGTTCACGACAGGTGCCGGTGATGTTTGGCGATCTTCTAACGCCCGCACACGTCGGCGCAGCCCCCAGAAGCCGAACACCGTCAGGAGTCCGCCCGCCGCGCCAAACCCCGCGCGCACCACGAAATCCACGATGGTTGCGCCGACAATGGCCTCGAGAAGACCGGACTCCATCCGCCTATCATGCGGATTCCCCGGCCCGCGTCAAGTAGTCGGGATAATCCCCATTCCATCGGGCTTCTGCCCATCGACGAGGCGGTCGATGAATGCAAGATCGTCGTCGCGGAGGGCATCAAGACGATCAAGATCAAGGTCGGCGTCGATCCCGAGCGCGATGTCGAGGTCGTGCGCCGGATTCGCGAAGCGGTGGGCCCGGCCACGGCGCTTTGCGTCGATGCCAATTGCGGCTACCGCACGCCCTACGAGGCGGTGAAGATCATCCGCCGGATGGAGGCGGCCGACCTGATCTACGCCGAACAGCCTGTGGAGGGGATCGACGCGCTCGCCGAGGTTAGGCGCGGCATCGGTGTGCCGTTGATGGCCGACGAGAGCGCGTGGAACGCGCGCGACGTGATGGAGATTGCCGAGCGCCGCGCAGCGGACATCGTCTCGATCTACACGACAAAGCCGGGCGGGCTGTTTCGCGCGATGCAGGTCGCCGCGGTGGCGCGCGCGGCAGGGCTGATCTCCAACGTCAACGGCTCGGTCGAGACCGGCGTCGGTAATCTCGCCAACCTTCAGCTCGCCGCCGCCGCCGAGCCGGTGGTGCTGAGCTGCGTGGTTCCGGTCTCGATGCCGGCCGAGCACCGGGCCGGGCGGATCGGCGGGGTCTATTATACCGACGACCTGATCGCGGCCCCGCTGGCTCACGTCGACGGCGCGGTCCCGGTGCCAACGGGTCCGGGCATGGGGGTCGAGATCGACGAAGCGAAGATCGAGCGCTACCGCGTGAACCCCGGCTGACACATAATCGCGTACGTCACCAATCCGGCGCCCGCCCGCGTCGTCGCGGACCTCAACCGTAGACACCGTTACGCTTTTCGGCCCGCTCCTGGCGGATCGAACGCCTGGGTGCGACGCCGGCCGTGACAGTGGTGAGAATTGCGGGCTAGATTAGTCACTCGCTAACAGGGGTTACCATGTACAACTGGTACTTCGACGATATGGCGCCCGGCGCGCGTTTCGAGAGCCTGGGCAAGACCTTGAGCGAAGCCGAGATTCTGGACTTCGCCTTCCAGTACGATCCGCAGCCCTTTCACATCGACATCGAGTACGCCGAGGCCGGCCCCTACGGCGGGCTCATCGCGAGCGGCATTCAGACCATCGCCGTGGCGCTCCGCATGATGGTCCAGACGCGGGTGTTCGCGCCCGAGATCGTCATGGGCTCGCCGGGAGTCGAGGAGCTGCGCTGGCTGCAGCCGGTGCGCCCCGGCGACACTATCCGCTCCACCGGGGAGATCCTGGAGACGCGGGTATCGCGCTCCAAGCCTGAGCGCGGCCTCGTGCGCTATCGGCTGGACGTGCTGAACCAGCGCGACGACGTAGTGATGACCATGACCAGCACCACGATCGTGCGGCGCGAGCCGGCGGCGGACGGCGCCGCGTAGACCTTGGTCGCGACGCTGCAGCGGTGGGTGGGCGCGCGCGCCATCCCGCTCCTCGTCGCGGCGGCCAGCGCAGGCCTGCTGCTCGGCGCCTATCTCTCCCAGCACGTGGGCGGGCTCCACCCTTGTCCGCTCTGCCTGATCCAGCGCTATCCCCACTTCGCCGTCTTCGGGCTGGGGCTCGTCGCCGCCATCGTCACGGGCGGCCGGGCGCGGATCGGGCTGCTCGGGCTCTGCACCCTGGCGCTCCTGGTGACGTGCGGCTACGGGGTCTACCATGTCGGCGTCGAGCAGGGCTGGTTCGCGAGCGCGTGCGCCGCGCCCATGAGCGGCGGCACCATCGAGGACATCAGGGCCCAGGTCATGAACGCGCCGCTCACCCGCTGCGACGAGGTGCCCTGGTCGCTGATCGGCGTCTCGCTCGCGGGGTGGAACGCCATTGCGTCGGTCATCATGGCGGGGGTGGCGACCTTCGGTGCGCTCCGGCTGTGGAGGGCGGGTACATGAACGAAGATACGACGCGCGAGGACGCCCGGCCCGCCGTCACCGGCGAGGACCGGCTGCCCGGCGACCCCACCCGTGAGGAAATGATCGCCCGCATGATCCGGGTCGATCACGCCGGCGAGTACGGCGCCAAGCGGATCTACGACGGCCAGCTTGCAGTGCTCGGTCGCGGCGCCGCCGCGCCTGCGATCCGCGAGATGGCCGAGGCCGAGCAGGCGCACCTGGACACCTTCGATAATCTGCTGGTCGAGCGCCGGGTGCGGCCCACCGCTCTCTCCCCGGTCTGGCATGTCGCGGGCTACGCGCTGGGCGCGGCGAGCGCGCTGCTGGGCGAGCGGGCGGCGATGGCGTGTACCGTCGCGGTCGAGGAAGTGATCGAGCAGCACTACGCGGGCCAGGCCCGGCGCCTCGGCGAGGACGAGGCAGAGTTGCGTCAGACGCTCGAGGAATTCGGCGCCGACGAGGCGCGGCACCGCGAGACCGGCCTCGCCCATGGGGCCGAGCGGGCGCCGGGCTACGAGGCGCTCTCCGCCGCGGTCAAGCGCGGCACCCGGCTCGCAATCTGGCTTTCGGAACGAATTTAGCGCGGGCTTGCAGCTACGGTCTTCGTTTGCTTTGCGCCGCCAGGCGGTGGCGGAAGGAAAGGCATAGTCCTTCATCGCACCGGACCATGGTGCGGTGCACAAGCGGAACGGCGCGAGGCATTGTCCGCGCCATGAACGCTCTCAACGCTCTCCCGCCCACCCACCGCCCCGCCCAGAGCGCGGCTCACCGATGTCTCGCGCATAGGGGTCCGACCCTAACTCCGTGCGCCTCTCGCGTGATCGGAGGCCGCGCATGAGCGCGCTCGACGGCTGGATCGACATCTGCCGCGCCGGCACCTGGCTCGACATCGCCGGCCGCGAGGTGACGATCGACGAGACTCGCCTCGATCGCATCGTCGCCGAGCACGCCGCCGCCGACCCTGCGCCGGTCGTGGTGGGCCACCCGGAAGCCGACGCGCCAGCCTACGGCTGGATCGAGAGCCTGCGCCGCGTCGGCGACCGGCTGCAGGCGACGCTGCGCGACATCGCGCCTGCCTTCCGCGAGGCGGTCGAGGCCGGGCGCTACGCCGGCCGCTCCATCGCGCTTCATGGTGACACGCTCCGCCATCTCGGCTTCCTCGGTGGCCGTGCGCCAGCAGTGCCGGGGCTCGCGCCGACGTGCTTTGCCTCCGCGCCGGAGACGGTGATCGCCTTCGCCGACGGCGCTGCCGAAGCTCCGCAACAATCATCCGAAGTTCAGCCCGACTCTCTCCGCGCTCAGGAGCCGAGAGGGGACGAAGACGGCAATGGCCTCGTCCCGCTCTGCGCGCTCCAGGCGCGGGGAGAGGTCGAACAGGAGGACAGCGATCCCACCAGCGCACCGCCCGAGGGCGAGGACGGAGACACCGGACGGGCCGCGCCCGTCGAAAGAGAAATTGCGCTCGCTGCGCGGGAGGCTGCGTTGCTCGCGCGCGAGACGGCGGCAGCGGCCGACGACAGGCGGCGAGCTGCTGAGGCGGCCATCGCGCCCCATGTGGAGGCGGGGCGAGTCCTGCCTGCGGAACGGGCGGCGCTTGTCGCGCTGCTCGCCGCGCTCGGCAACGAACGGAACACTGATGACGAGGACGCCGCAAGCGGGCATGCCACCATCGCCTTCGCCTCGGCCTCGGGCGGCGAGGAACGGATGCGGCCCGCCGCCATTCTGGAACGGTTCATTGAGGGCCTGCCCAGGCGCGTGGTTTACCGGACGCTCGCGGGCGGACCGGTGCCGGGCGCGTCGGCGTTCACGGGCACTCACGAGGATGCGGGCAACGACAGCGAGCGGATCGCTGCCGAGGCTCGCGCATTGATGGCGGCGGAAGCGGAGAGGGGCGTGTCGCTCACCCCCGCCGAGGCCGTCGACCGAACGCGCGCCAAGCGCGGGCTCGGCATCGAAGGAGGAACGCAATGAGTCATGTGCTGATGTGGCGGGCGGCGGACGCCGGCGGTGCCGTCTCCCCCCACCGAATCGTCAAGTACGGCGACGCCGACGGCAAGGTGGTGCAGTCGGCCGCCGCCGCAGACGCCCACGTCGGGGTCTCCGGCCGGGCGTCGGCGGCCTCGGGCGGGCGTATTGAGATCGCCCGCACCGGCATCGCCGACATCGAATACGGCGCCAATATCGCTCGGGGCGCTCTGCTCACAGCCGATGGCGACGGCAAGGCGGTGACCGCCGCCGACGGCAACCGCGTCATCGGCATTGCCGAGGTTTCCGGCGCCGCCGGCGACATCGGTCAGGTGCTGCTCGCCCCCGGCCTTCACTAAGGGAATCACCATGGATCCGCACACCACCCAGCTCGCTTCCGGCCCCTACGAGGTCCAGACCCGGCTCACGCAGATCGCGCAGGCGGCGATGCCGTCCGGCCTAATCGCCGACGAGGTCTGCCCGCGCGTCCGCACCGGCTACAAGTTCACCTACACGACGCTCACCGAGGAGGACCTACTCACCATCCCGGACGTGCGGGCCTCCCGCGCCGGACGCCTCAATCAGGTCGAGTTCGGAGCCACGGACACCACCGCGAGCGTCGTCGATTACGGCCTGGAAGACCCGGTCCCCTCCCGCGATATCGAGGAAGCACGCGCTCAGGAGGTCGCCTACGACCCGCTGGAGCAGGCGGCGATCTCGACCGCCGAGCTGGTCAAGCTCGCGCGCGAGCGGCGCGTCGCTGACCTGGTGACCACCGCCTCCAACTACGCGGCCGGCTACTCCGCCACGCTCAACGGCAACGCGCAGTGGAACCACGCCAACTCGAACCCGCGCAAGGCAATTCTGGAGGCGCTCGACGTGCCGCTGGTTCGCCCCAACACGCTGGTGTTCGGGCATAAGGTATGGACCGCGCTCCGCCAACACCCGAAGATCGTGGAAGCGGTGGCCGCCACGGGTGCCGGCGACCAGGCCTCCGGCATAGTGATGAAAGAGGCGGTGGCCGAGCTCTTCGAGGTCGACCGCGTGCTGGTCGGCATGGCCTGGTACCAGAGCGCCAAGCGCGGCCAGGAGGACAGCTTCGCCCGCCTCTGGGGCAAGCACGCCTGCGCTATTCACGTGCGCCGCGACATGGCGTCGTCCCGCGACCGCATGCCCAAGTTCTGCTGGACCGCCGACGCCCTCGGCGGGCTGCAGGTCGGCACCTACGAGGAGCCGGCGCGCGGCGTCAATCGCGGCTCGACCGTCGTCAAGGTCAGCGAGTGCGTCAAGGAGTTGGTGGCCTACAGCCGCGCCGGCTATCTCTGGCGCAACGCGGTGGCCTAGCCCATGGCGCTACTTTCCTCTTCGCGTCGCGCAGTGCGACCCCCGGATCATCTTTGCGGCCTCGGCTATTCGCCAGCGGACCCGCGTCAGTCGGACGCTGAGCGCAAGGTCTGCTGGCATGCCGAGCGCCTGCTCAACATGGTTCACGCCTATTGCCAAATCCGCGATTCGTGGACCGGATGGCTACGCGGCGACGCCATGAGCCGCACCCTTTACGAGCGGATCGTGCCGGAGATGCGCGCGCTCCGGGGCGCCGAGCGGCGCGCCTTGGACATGCCGAGCGTGACCCTGCTTGCGGTGCTCGACTATGCCGCCCGCGCACGCAAGGCGGTGCCGGCCTACACGCCACGCGAGACCATCGACTATCCGCAGCCGCCCGTCTCGGATGCAGTACGGGAGGCGTGCGAGCGAATGAGCGCGGACGCCGAACAGGCCGCGCTCGCCGCCCGCCAGACGAGTGCCCGCGAATACGCCGCCCGCATGACGCAGGCGATCGAGCGCGAGCGGGCGGAGGAAACGCGGCGCCAGCAGGCGATGGCCGACGTCGGCGTGACCGAGACTCCGAAGGAGGCAAAGCGGGCGCAGGCTGCGCTAGAGGCACGCATCGCGGTCTACGAGCGTGAGCGTCGTCGCGCATTGACCGAGGCCGGACTCGGCTCCGACGGTGACGTTGAGGAAGAGGGGGGCGAGGCGACGGCTCTGCCGGTACCCGAAGCGGGCCTGACCGTCACCTGGCGGGAGATGCGGCGCCGCTTTGGAAAGACATTCCTGGAGCCGACGCCGGAAACCGCACCTGCGTTCGCGCGCCGGCTGGTTCTGGTCGATCGCGGCGCACGCGGCGGCACACTGCGCGCCTTCGGCGAGCCCGCGCTGAACGGCCGGCGTCAGACCATCAACGGCGTCTCCTTCCGCTTGGTTCATCGCCGCCGAGATCGTTTCGAGGTCTCTCTCACTCCCACCCAACTACGGGAGATGCGGGGTCGCGCCGGGAGGCGCGCGGAATCAAAGGGCGCCGGGAGGCGCGCGGAAACATGACCTACGCCACCCGCGCGGACATGGAGGCGCGCTTCGGTGCGGAGGAGGCGCTCGACCTCGCCGGGATGCAGGCCGGGCGGATCGAGTCTGCGCTTGCCGACGCGGCAGCCGAGATCGACGCAGCGCTCGCCGCCGCCTATCGCCTGCCGTTGGTCGGAGGCTCTTGGCCCCGATTGGTGGGGATCGCCTGCGACCTTGCCCGGCGCGCGCTCTACGACGACGTCTCACCGGAAGAAGTGACCGCGCGGGCCGCGCGGGCACAGGCGGCGCTCGCCCGCCTCGCCTCCGGTGAGGAGGCGCTCCTCGACGGGGCCGGCCATCCGGTGCCGCGCAGCGACAAGGCGGTGCGCGGCGGCCCCGCTCCTGCCATCACACCCGACACCCTGGCGGGGTTGTGATGTGCGCCCTCAAGCGTCGCGCCGGCAGGCGCGCGGCAGAACAACGCAGCGGTAGGGCGAAATAATGGTAGCCCAACAAATCAGCGTCGAGATCGACGGCGCGATGCTCAACGCCGCTCTCGCGCGCATGGCGGCGGTGTTGGCCGATCCCTCCGCCGCCCTGGACCAGATCGGGCGCTATCTCGTCGCCTCAACGCTGCGACGCTTTGAGCGCGAGCGGGCGCCGGACGGCTCGCCCTGGCTGAAGAGCGCCCGCGCGCTCGCCGAGGATGGGCAAACGCTCACCGATACCGGTCGGTTGCGTGGTTCTATCGCGCACACGGTCGCCGACGGCGGACGTGCGGTCGAGGTCGGTTCGAACGTCATCTACGCCGCCATTCACCAGTTCGGCGGCCGTGCGGGCAGGGGCCGCAAGGCCAAGCTCCCGGCCCGCCCCTATCTCGGCATCGACGAGCGCGATCGGACCAACATCCTGCGCATCGTCTCGCGCGCGCTCGAGAGGGCGGGAACATGACTCTCGCCGCGCTGGAAATGCACCTCGCCGACGCCATGGCCGAGCGTCTCGTCACGCTCGAGGGCGAGGACGGCGCGCCCATCTTCGCCGCTGTACTGAGCGCCCTCGATACCGCGGCACTCACGGCCTGGCCGAAGACGCCGGCAGCCCTGGTGCTGCCCGTCTCCGACGAGGCGGAGGAGAGCACGACGCGCCGGGTCGAGAACCCGCCGGTGCAGCACGTCGTCCGCATCGGGGTCTCGATCATGGTGGCTGCACCCAACGATCGCGGGGGCACGCGCGGGCGCGGGCGGCTTTCAGCCCTGCTCGCTCACGCCAGGCAGGCACTCGCCGGCTGGACCCCGCCGGGCCAGCGGGAGGTCCTGTCCTTCCGCCGCGGGCGGCTGGTCTCGCTGGAGGACGGGCGCCTGCAATGGCTCGACGAATACGAAATCCGCCGCATCGCCCGCGCCGGCGTGGTTGAGACGAGCTAGTGATGCACGTGCCCGGCAGCCGCGGCGAGTGGAACACGAAGAAGGCCGGGGCGCGAAGCGTCCCGGAGCGCGCGACCTCGCGCCGCGCCGAATGGCGCGTAGCCAAGCGAGCGGAGCGAGCGCCCGGCGCCTGAGGGAGGAGCAAGTTGAATAGGGAGACACGCGAATGACCGCGCGAAACATCGACAAGCGCACCGACAACATCGTGATCGGCGCCGGCGAGGTCTATCTCGACCTCCACGAGGCCGGTGCGCCGACGGGCGAGCGCTATCTCGGCGATGCTGTAGGGGCCGCGCTTGAGATTACCACTGAGGAGACCACGGTCTTCTCCGGCTCAGGACCGGTCGCGCGGGAACTCGCGCGCATCGCCCGCAGCGTCAGCCGCACGGTGACGCTCACTCTCCACGACATCAGCCTGGAGAACCTGGCGCTCTTCACGGTGGGCGCGGTGAAGCACCTCGCTGCCGCCGGCCCGGTTTCAGGTGAGCCTGCCGTCTTCCGGCCCGGCCGCTGGTATCAGCTGGGCGGCGAGGCGCGGCCCGCTGGCGTTCTCAGGCTGGCCACGCCGGCCAGCAAGGCGGCGGCGATCAACGCCGTGACCGTTGCGTCGACGGCTCATACTCCGATGACGGCGACGCAGGCGATCGCGGCCAAGCGCTTCGGCGATGGTGCCAGTGAGACCGAGCAGACCGGCCAGTACATCGTGGACTATGCCCGCGCCCGCGTCTTCTGGCTACCGGCGGACCACGCGCTCCATGCGGGGAAGGCCGGCATTCAGGCGGGCACGGCGCTGACCATCGATTACACGCCGGACGATGCGGCGCGCGACCAGGTGCAGGGCGCGCTCGGGCAGGTGCTCGGCGCCTTTCGCTATATCGAGGATTCGGCCGAGGGCCAGGGGCGGAACATCTACGCGCCGCGCTGCTCGATCCAGCCGGCCGGTGGGCTGACCCTGCTCGACGGGCGCTCGTCCGAGCAGCAGATCCGGCTCGCCGTCTCGATGCTGGAGCCGGGCGGCGGGCGGCCCGCGCTCTATATCGACGGGCAGGCCGCGTGATGAGCGAGGGTCACGAGCTTGAGGTGTTATTTCCGGACCGCGATGTGACTGTGCGGGATCCGGACTCGGGCGCGGCGGCGGTGCTGACAGTGCGGGAGTTTCGCTTCCGCGAAGGGCTGGAAGCAACTGCGCTCGCACGCCCCCTGGTCGCGGCGCTGGCGAGCTTGGTCCCCGATCATGCTGAAGACGAGGGGCCGGATGCTCTCGCGATCGAGAGCGCGCTCGCCGCCCACGCCACTCTCTGGCTGGAACTCGCCGCCCGCGCCTGCGGCCGGGACGCGATCTGGCTCGCCCGCCTGAGCGATGCGGACGGCTGCGCGCTCTCCGAGGCGATGTGGGCAGCAAACGGCGGATTTTTTTTGCGCCGAGTCGTGGCCCAGATGACGGCTCGGACGAAGGCGTGGGAGGAGAGCCCGCGCCACTCTACCGCGTGCTCGACACCCTCGTCCGCGCCGGTCACGGACGCGGCCACGTCGACCTCAGCGAGCGTCTGACTTGGCGGCAGATCGTTCTCTTCTATCGCGCCGCGACGGAATGAGCGCCCGGCGATTGGGGAAGACGAATAATGCCCGGTGATCTCGACCTTGCGCTCCGTGTCCGCGCGGACATGGGGGAGGCGCTGCAGGGGATCGGCGCGCTCAATCGGTCCCTCGGGGATACCGCGCAGCGGGGTGACGAAGCCGGTGCCGCATTGACTAGCGCGGCGGGCTCAACGCAGGCGTTCACGTTGGCGCTCGGCACCCTGGGACGAGAGAGCGATAGCGCCCTCGACCAGGCCCAGGCCGCAGCCGAGAGCGCCTTCGGCGCAATGGAGTCTGCGCTCACGCGCTTCGTCACCACGGGCAAGTTCTCGTTCTCCGGCTTCGTCGATTCCGTGATCGCCGATCTCACCCGCATCGCGACACGCCGCTTTATCGTTCAGCCGCTCGCCAATGCACTGTTTGGCGCGTTGGGCGGCGGGAGCGCTCCCGGTGCCGACCTGTTTGGCCGCTTGCAGGCCGGCGTCGGCCACCAGGGCGCCGTCGCCGGCCAGCTCGGCGGCGTCTCGCGCACCGTGCCGGCCGGCGTCTTCGCCCTTGCACCGCGCTTTCATGGCGGCGGCGTCGCCGGGCTCAGGCCAGGCGAAGTACCGATTATCGCGGAGCGCGGCGAGGTTATCTTGCCGCGCGCCTCTGGCGCGACCCTCCCGCGCGGCACGCAGGTCGCGGCGCCCTCGATCGAGATCAATTTCGAGAATCGCGGCACGCCGCAGCGCGAGGTGAGCCGCGAGGTCCGGCTCGACCCGCGCGGCATGATCGTCACCGTCGTCACCGAAGACCTCGATAGCGGCGGGCCCGCATCGCAGGCGATCGCGCGCCGCTTCGGGCTCAGGAACGCGGTGGCATGAGAGGCTTTTCTTTCCCTCAATCGCCGGGCGCTCGCTCCGCTCGCTTGGCTTTCGCGCCATTCGGCGCGGCGCGCATTCGCGCGCTGCGGGCTGCTGCGCAGCCCGGCGTTGGTTGCCGGAAGGCAGCGGCGCAATGAGCCAGGGTGGGTTGGTCTGGCCCGATTATGTCGCGGTCGAGGCGGACGGCTACGCCGTCGCCGACGACCCCGACGTGGCGCGAACCCCGTTCGACGACGGCTTCGTGCGCCAGGAACGCCGCTTCGCGTCCGCGCTCACGGCGCTCAGCCTCACGGTGCTGATCGCGAGCGACGACGACTATGAGCGCTTCCGCGCCTGGACGCGGGACTGCGCATACCGCTGGTTCGCCTGGACCGCGCCGGAAAGCGGCACCGTCACCCAGGCCCGCGTGCGCGGCGGCACCGGCGGCATCGAGTACACGGCGCTGATCGGCGGCGACGGCCGGCGCTCGTGGGAGGCGGCCCTCACCCTTGAGGGCGCGGGATTGTGATTCGGAATCGGATCACGAAGGGACCGGGCCGCAGGCTCGGACGGCGCGACCGCGCCGCGCGCGAAGCGAGCGCCGGCGATTGAGGAACATGAAAGGAGTCTCGTAATGCCCATTGCAGTGGCGGAACAGAACCGGGCGGCGCTCGCCATCGCGAACGCCGGCGACGATTTTCTCGCGCTCGCGAGCGCGAACCCCGGCGCGAACGGCAACAACCTGATCGCGGCCGCCGGGCGCGCGCAGATCAACCTCGGCCGCGAGAACGCGGACCCGGCCGGCGAGGTCAAGAACCTCGCGGCGGTGGACTTCCAGCCTACCGGCCGGGTCCAGAACGCCACGCACTTCGCCATCATGTCGGCCGCCGCCGGCGGCAACGTGCGCGCCTGGGGCCGGCTCACCGACGGCACCGGCACCCCGACCACGGTCTCGCAACAATCGACCGACGACATCCTGCGCGTGGCGGCCGGCGCCGTCGTCGTGCGCATTCCCGCCGGCACGATCTAGCCCTCACGCAGCGCAGCGGTAGGGCAACCGGCCCTCAAGTAGCGCAGCGGTAGGGCAACCAACAGGGCGGCGCATGACGCGGCAGGTTCTCGACCTCACTGGCCTGGATCAAGAAAGCGGCTGGCGGGGCGCCGCCCTGCTCGATCCTGCCCTGATCGCGGGCGGGGCGGTCGCCTATCTGCGCTATATCGAGCGCCTCGGAAACAGCATTCGCATCCGGCTCGCGGCGACCGAGACCGGCGACCCGCCCGACACTGGGCCCGAGTTCACCGCCGCACTTGAGACCTACGACGAGGCCATCAGCCTCGTCGGCACCGACGGCGCGACCCTCACACTGAAAGGCCCCGGCCATCCGGGCAACAACTTCGCCGACGCGAGCGAGCCCTATTTCTGGACGCCGGACAACAGCACTGCGATGACCGCGTGGTTCCTCAACCGGGCCGGCGACTTCACCTTCATTCTCGACGATGGCGTGGCCGACGTTGTGCACGGCGTGGGCGGCACGGCCGCCGCCGGCGCGGCCGAAACTGCCGCCACGGTGGAGCGGGTGGCGACGCTCACGCTCGCGGACTTCGACGCTGCCGGGCTTGAGCTCGACATGCTCGCGCTGCTCCGCGCGGGCGGCGGCGGCGGCGGTACGATCTTTGCCCTGCCGCCGCGCGGCGTCGTGGGCGCCATTCTTGACGGGGAGATCGGCCTCGGCGCGACCGACGAAATCATCACCCGGATCAGGCGGCGCAACGGCAACATGCTCGCCTTCAACGACAACGGTCCGCTCTCGCTCGCCGACTACTTCGGCGCCGGCGGCGACGGCGCTGAGCTCACGCTCTACATTCAGACTGTCGATGGCGTCGCCTCGCTGCCCGTCTCGACCACCCGCTCCGCAGGCGGCAACTTCGTCCAGTTCGGCCCACTCGGCACCGACCTCGATACGATCGTCGACGATATCGACGACGGGCAGAGCTTCATCGTCGCCTTTGCGCGCGCGGCCGTCACCGCGATCTCAGTGCGCGGCACCACCGCCGCCGGCGTGGCCGAGATCGCCGCCACGGTGGCGCGCATCACGCCCACGATCCGCGCGATCCGGGGGCCGGTCGAGGCCAGGGCGCCGGCCGCCTTCGCCACCGTCCACCGCATGCCGGCGCTCGCCATCCGGGGCCGGGCGGCCGCCGGCGGGGCCGAGGCCCGCGCCCGGCTCACGCGCATCGGACACCTGCCCGTGCGCGGCCTCGCCGCGAGCGGCACGCCGGCGCTGTTCGCCCACGTTGAGAGGGTGCCGCCGCCAGCCGAACAATACGCCCGCACGATCCGGGAAAGCGCGCCCGAGCGGCGTCTGCTGACCGCGCTTGAGATACGCCACCCGGCGGTCGCTCAGCCGGTGCGCGTGGTCAACGATACCGCCGAGCGCACGATCGAGGGCAACCGCTATATCGCGCTCCGCTTCGGTGCGCGTTTGGCCGACGATGTGGAAGGTCAGGCGCCGCAGGCCGAGCTCGCGATCGACAACGTAGGCCGCGACCTCACGCAATGGGTGGAAGCCGCGCAAGGCGGCGCCGGCGCCACGGTGCGCGTGCTTCAGGTGCTTGATATCCCGGACCCGCCGGTCGAGTGGGAGCTCACGATGGACGTGGCCGGGGTGCAAGTGGACGCCGAGCGCGTGACCGCGCGGCTCGGCTTCGATCCGCTGCTCGGCCGCGCTGCGGTGAGCCTGCGCCACGATCCGCAGACCTCGCCGGGGCTCTTTTGATGTTTCGGCAGCCAGCACGGCGGTGGCCGGTGAGGGGCCGGGCCGTAGGCCCGGACGGCGCGACCGCGCCGCGCGCCGAAGGCGCGGAGCCAAGCGAGCGGAGCGAGCGCCCGGCGATTGAGGGAAATGAATAAACACTGGACCGAGGCATGGCTCGGGCGGCCGTGGGTGGCCGGCGAGCACGACTGCGCCGACTTCGTGGTGGACGTGCTGCGCGAGCAGTTCGGCCTGGCCCTCGACCTGCCGGCCCATGTCGAGTCTGGCTCTGGCGCGCCTACCGGCGCGACCGTGCGCGGGTGGGACCGGCAGATCGCGAGCCTCAAGAGCGAGTTCGCGCTGCGCGTCGCGCCGGAGGCGCGCGGAAGTCTGGCCGCGCCGCAGGACGGCGACGGCGTGCTGATGGTGGCGCGGGGCGCCCGGCGCCTGCGGCGCTATCACCTGGGCATTTGGACCGCCGTGGGCGGCGTCGCCCACGTGCTCCATTGCCAGGAGGCGGCCGGCTCGATCCTGCATCCCATCCGCGATCTCAGCCTGCGCGCGCTTGAGCTCGAAGGGGTCTACCGATGGAAATAGGCGCCCTCAAGCAGCGTAGCGGTAGGGCGCCAAGAAACGCCGCGGTCGCGCCGTCCGGGCCTATTGGCCCGGCGCTCGTCACAACCGATCTCTGGCCCCATCCGCTCACGGCGGAAGGCCGCGAGACCCGCGCCGCCGTCATGCCGCCCGGCGCCACCCTCGCCGATCTGATCGCGGATGTGTTTCCCGGCGCGTCCGCCCTCAAGCAGCGAAGCGGTAGGGCGGACGCGCCCATAGGTGAGAGCGCGGACGCCACGATTGCCGCTGCGATAGACGGCCGGCCCGTGCCGCGCGCGGCGTGGGCCGAGACCCGGCTCCGCGACGGGCAGATCGTCACTCTCCGCGCCGTGGCCGGCGACGGCGGCGACAAGAACCCGCTGCGCATCCTGCTCCAGCTCGCCGTGATCGTGGCCTCCGTCTTCGTGCCGCCGTTGATTACCTCAAGCCTGTTCGGCCAGGCCGCGATCGGCGCCGCCATCTCGATCGTCGGCGGCCTCATCATCAACGCCATCGCCCCGCTGCCAGGCCCGGATACCGCGCAGGCCGCGCAGATCGAGCCGGTTTACAGCCTCACCGGCGGCGCCAACCGCGCGCGCGCCTATCAACCGCTTCTCCTGGTGCTCGGCCAGCACCGCGTCTTTCCCGACCTCGGCGCCGCCGAATACACCGAGATCGTCGGCGACGATCAGTTTCTCCATCAGATATTCAACTTCGGCCTCGGCGCGCTTGAGGTGGACGAGCTCAGCATCGGCGACACGCCGCTCGATGCCTTCGAGGACGTCCACACCGAGTTCGGCGACGCGCAGGGCCGCATCACGCTCGTCGCCGGCAACGTGGACACCGAGGCCGGGGCCGCGCTCGAAGACACCGCCTTCATCGAGCGCACCACCGCCGGCGAGACCCGCCGCCTCGGCATCGACCTCGCCGGGCGCCTGTTCCGCGTGGACGACGACGGCGAAATCCGCGCCAACAGCATCGATGTCGAGATCGAATGGGAGCCGGCGGACGGCTCAGGCCCGGTCGAGCGGCGCACGGTCACGCTCACGCACGAAAGCCAGCGGCCCCTGCGCCGGACGCTGAGCTACGACACGGCCCGGCCCGGCGCCTGGACCGTGCGCGTGCGCCGGACCACCGACCCCGACACTTCCGATCGCGTCTACGACGAGATCGCCTGGGCCGCGCTGCGCGCCTATCAGTCGGACACCGCCGACTATGAGGGTCAGACCCGCCTTGGCCTGCGCATCCGCGCTTCCGGGCAGCTCTTCGGCCGCCTCGATCGCCTCTCCGCCATCGTCCGCCAGAAGGTGCCGACCTGGGACGGCGCGCGCTGGACCGGGCCGATGCCCTCGTCCAATCCGGCTTACTTGTTCCGCTGGTACGCGCGGGGCCTGCGTATCGCCGGCCGCCTGGTCGCCGGCGTCGGCCTCGCGCCCGGCCGCGTCGACGACGAGGCCCTGATCGAATGGGGCGACTGGTGCGCCGCGCAGGGGCTCCGCTGCGACTTCGTGATCGACCGCGCGCTCTCCCATGCCGAGGTGCTGACGCTGATCGCCCGCTGCGGCCGGGCCGCCGTCACCTGGCAGACCGGCAGGATCGGCGTGATCTGGGATGCGGTCGGGCGACCGGCGACGGCGCTGGTGACGCCCGGCAACATCGTCGCCGGCTCGTTCCGCGTCGAATACGCCACCGGCCAGGCGGCCGAGGAGGTCGCGGTGCGCTATATCGAGCCCGACCTCGACTGGCAATACAACACGCTGCGCCGCACCGTGCCGGGCGCGGGCGCGCAGCCCGCGTCAACGGCGACGATCACGCTCTTGGGCGTGACCGGCCGCGCACAGGCGGCGATGGCCTGCAACCTGCAAGCGGCCCGGCAGCTCTACCACCGTCGCCGGCTGATATGGGAGATGGCGGCGGAAGGGCTGTCGCTGGCCCGCGGCGACGTGGTGACGATCACGCACTCGCTGATCGACGGCGGCGCCGCGGGCCGGCTCACCGGCGGCACCGCCGGGCGCATCCGCCTCGATCGCAGGGTGGACCCCGGCACCGGCGCCGCGCCGCAACTGCTGTTGCGCCTGCTCGACGGCACGGTGCACCAGACGGCGGTCTCGCGCCCGCCAGGCCCCGCACCGGACGGCGCGCCGGGGTCAGAATCCGGGGAGACCGACGAGCTGGTGCTGGCCGCGCCCCTGCCGGCCGCGCCCGGTGCCGACGACGGCAACCCGCGCGATATCCTGTGGCGGCTCTATGACGACACGCTGCCGCCGGTGCGCGCGCGCATCATCGCCGTGCGCCCCAGCGGCGATCGCCACGTCCGCTTCGTCGCCATCGACGAGGTGGAGGCCTACTACGACGCGGCGACTGCCGATCTCTCGGCGCCCTTCCCGGACCTCACCCAGCGCGCTCCGCGCGTCCTCGCCGTCGCCTTCGCCGAGACCCTGGTCCGCGTCGGCGCCGGCTTCGCGGTCGAGCTCGAAGCCGCGCTCACCGTCGCCGGCGACTGGCGGGGCGGCGTGGTGCGCGCCAGCGTGAACGGCGAGGCGCCCCGCATCGTGGCCCGCCTGGTGGACGGCGAGACGGCGGCCTATTGGCTGGCACCGCCCAGCGGCTCGCTCACGCTCACCGTGACGCCCGGCACCGAGGCTGCGCCGTCCGGTGCGCCCTACACCGCGCGCCACGAGATCACGGGCTCCCTAGCGCCGCCCGGCGCGCCCGCCAACTTCCTGATCGACGTGCTCGGCGACGGCACCCGGCGGCTGCGCTGGACCCCACCCGCCGATATCGACCTCGCCGGCGTGCTGATTCGCTTCGCCCCGGCCAGCGACGGTGCCCAGGTCATGTGGCAGGCCATGATGCCCTTGCACCGGGGCCACCTTACCGCTTCGCCGCTTGAGACCGTCGAGCCGCCGCCGGGCGAGTGGATATTCTCGGCCCGTGCGATCGACGCGGGCGGGCGGCTATCGGACGAGGTGCGCATCCTGGCCGAGCTCGGCCCGCAGCGGCTCGGCGACGCCCTGCTCTGGCGTTGCCCGGCTGCCACCGGCTGGCCCGGCACCATCGCCGGCGCAGGTCGCTCGCAAGACGGCGCCGACGCGCTTGAGGGCATCGGCGACTACATCTGGGCCGACCTCACCACGTGGGCCGACTGGCAGTCCTGGGGCGCCGGCAACGGCGCGGACGCCGGCACCGAGATCGTCTACACCGAAGACCCGATCGACCTCGGCGGCCCCTTCGACGTGGCGCTGCGCTGGTCCGGCGAGACCGCAGGCGATCGCGTCTTCGAATACCGGGCCGGCGCCACCGAGGCAGCGCTCCGGGCTGCCGCGTGGGCGCCCTATCCCGCCGGCACCACCGTCGCCGCGCGCTGGTTGCAGGTGCGCTGGCGGATCACCGGCGACGGCACCGTCGTGCTCAGCCTCGATCATGTGTGCTGGTCGGTGCACGCGCCGGCGGCCGAGCGCAAGCTGCTCGATCGCGATACCTCGGCCTGGCAGGGCACGGCGGCGGACGGGCGCATCGTGCCGCACGATCTCGGCCTCGTGACCGACCTCGACATCACCCTGCAATCGGTGGGCGCCGGCTGGACCTGGACCCTCGTCTCAAAGAACAACCCGACGCGCATCCGCATCTATGACGGCGCCGGCAACCCGGCCGACGCCGTGGTCGATGTCGTCGTGCGCGGCGTCGAAGCATAGGAGTCACGCATGCCCTGGCCCCCGGACGATATCTCGACCGCCGGCGTCAACTCGGATCAGGACCGCCCGCCGCGCGCGGAGTTCTTCAAGGTATTCCAGCACATCAGGACGATGATTCAGGCGCGCGGCAATGTGGATGGCGTGGCCTCGCTCGATTCCCGCCGCCGCCTGCTCGACGCCGAGCTCGGGCGCGGCGTCGCCGGCGGCGTCGCCTCGCTCGACGGCACCGGCCGCGTGCCAAGCGCGCAACTTCCGCCGCAACCGGCGCCGGTGGCCGGCGTGCCGCCCGGCACGATCATGCTGAACGCCGGCGCGGCCTCGCCCAGCGGCTGGTTCCGGTGCACCGGTAGCGCCATCAGCCGCACTACCTTCGCCAATCTGTTCGCCGCCATCGGCACCCGCTACGGCGCCGGCGACGGCGTGACCACCTTCAACATCCCCGACCTGCGCGACCGCTTCGTGCTTTCGTCCGGCAATGCCTATGCCTTCGGCTCCACCGGCGGTGCGGCCGAGCACACGCTCACGGTGGACGAGATGCCCGAGCACTTCCACCACCTGGCGGCGGACGAGAACGTGGGCATCGGCCCGCTGGTGACGGCGGCCGAGCAGGTCGCCGCCGACTACTCGCCGCAGCAGGCCTTCGACGAGAAGTACAGCCTCCAGGGTAGCAGCCTGGAGGCCACCCTCGGCCGCAGCGCCGCCGTGGGCGGCGGGCAGGCCCACGACAACATGCCGCCCTATATCGTGCTCCACTACATCATCAGGACGTGAGTGGAGCTAACGTGCTCCACTACATCATCAGGACGTAAGCGGAGCGGGCGCGCGCGGTCCAGCGTTCAGGCCACCGCGACGGCGTCGATCTCCACTTTCCACTCGGGCCGCACGAGCCCGGCCACGACGATGGTGCTCGATGCGGCCTTGTGGTCGGCGCCGAGGTGCTCTCGGCGTGCCGCCGCGAGCAACGGCACGTAGTCGGCGTCCAGCATGTAGGTGATGGTCCGCACGATATTGCCGGTGGTCATGCCGGCATCGGCGAGCACGGCCTCGATGTTGTGCCAGACACACTCGATCTGTGCCGCCACGTCGTCGGGCACGGTGCCGTCGGGTTCGACGCCGACCTGCCCCGATACGTGCAGCAGGCGCGAGACGTTGACCGCCTCGACGCCGTGGTCGTAGTGGCCGAACGGCGGCGCGATATCGGACGGGTTGTATATCTTCAACACCGTATGCTCCTGTCGCTACTCGTCCGCTTCCTTCAGGGCCGCGATGACCTCGTCCGGCTCCGCTCGTCTGGTGTAGTCGGCATCGACGAACGCCTTGAGCACTTTGCCGCCCTTGTCGATCACGAAGGTCGCCGGCACCGGCAGGGTCTGGCTCGTCTCGCCGTTGGAGGTCTCCAGATCGATCCCGAACCCCTTGTAGAGGTCGTTGACCGCATCGGGCAGGCGGAAGGTAAGGCCGAAGGCGCTCGCTACCTTGTTGCCATCGTCGCTCAACACGTCGAAGCCGATCTCGTTCTTCTCCTGCGTGGAGAGCGCGTTGTCCGGCGTCTCCGGCGAGATCGCGACCAGGCGCGCGCCCAGCGCCTCGATCTCGGGCAGCCGGTCCTGCAGCGCCTTAAGCTCGATGTTGCAATAGGGGCACCAGCCGCCGCGATAGAAGGAGACCACGACGGGCCCGCCCCCCCACAGCGCCTCGGAGGCGACCGGCTCGCCGTGGGCGTTGGGCAGCGCGAAATCCGGGGCGGCGGTGCCCTCTTTGGCGCTCTGCTCTGCAATGCCGGAGGCGATGAGGTCTTTCGTGGCCCCCTGCATGGTGGCGAGGGTCTCAGGCGGAAACCTCTCCACAGAAGCGGCCCGCAGCTTGTCCAGCTCGTCCTTCAGTGACATTTGCTCGATCTCCCTCGAATTCCTTTTGGATGCATGGCTTTGTCGGAGCCCCTTCAAGCAGCAATTCGGCGGTGGAGTCCAGAGTTCGGCGGTGCAGGCAGCACCCTGCCGCCAGCGCCGCGCGCGGTTGCACGGGCCCAATGAGTGTGATACCACTCCCCGGCCTTGTCCGGGACGGGCGCCCGCGAGGCTTTTTTTGCGGCCGCGCCGCAGGCGGCAACGGGCGCCGTGGCGTATCCGAAGCGAACCTAGGGAGTAGCGGTGGCTGGTCAATCGGTCGGCGGAGCCGGTCTCGCGGATCGTTACGCGACCGCGCTGTTCGAGCTCGCCCTGGAGCGCGATGCGATCGAGGAGATCGAGCGCGACCTCGAGGCCATCCGCGAGCTGGTGGACGGCAGCGACGACCTGAAGCGCGTCGTCCGCAGCCTGACGCTCACCCGCACGGAGCAGGGCCAGGCCCTGGATGCGGTGCTGGAGCGTCTCGGAACCAGCCAGTACGTCAGGAACTTCGTCGCGCTGCTCGCGCGCAACCGGCGGGTCTTTCTTCTGACCGACATGATCGCGGCGTTTCAGGCGAAGCTCTCCGATCACCGCGGCGAGGTGTCAGCGGAAGTGACCTCGGCCGTGCCGCTCAAGCCCAATCATCTGGATGCGGTGAGGGACGCGCTGCGCAATATCGTCGGCCGCGAGGTGGCGCTCGAAACCCGCGTCGACCCCTCGTTGATCGGCGGGCTCACGGTGCGCGTCGGCTCGCGCATGCTCGACAACTCGCTCAGGACAAAGTTGCAGAATCTCGAATTGGCGATGAAGGGAATCTGAGATGGATATCGGCGCCGCCGAAATTTCGGCAATCCTGAAGGAACAGATCGCCAATTTCGGCTCCGAGGCCGATGTCGCCGAGGTTGGCCAGGTGCTCTCGGTCGGCGACGGCGTGGCCCGGGTCTACGGGCTCGACAACGTCCAGGCCGGCGAAATGGTCGAATTCCCCGGTGGAATCAGGGGGATGGCGCTGAATCTTGAGACCGACAACGTCGGTATCGTGATCTTCGGCGAAGACCGCGACATCAAGGAAGGCGACATCGTCAAGCGCACCGGCACCATCGTCGACGTGCCGGTTGGCAAGGGGCTGTTAGGCCGCGTGGTCGACCCGCTGGGCAACCCGCTCGACGGCAAGGGCCCGATCGAGGGCGCGGAGCGCCGCCGGGTCGAGGTCAAGGCCCCCAGCATTATCCCGCGCCGCTCGGTGCACGAGCCGGTGCAGACCGGGCTCAAGGCACTTGACGCGCTGGTGCCGATCGGGCGCGGCCAGCGCGAGCTCATCATCGGCGACCGCCAGACCGGCAAGACCGCGGTCGCGATCGACACCATCATCAATCAGAAAGATGTCAACGCCGGCGACGACGAATCGGTCAAGCTCTACTGCATCTACGTCGCGGTGGGGCAGAAGCGCTCGACCGTGGCGCAGATCGTCAAGACACTGGAGGAGAACGGCGCGCTCGACTATTCCATCGTGGTCTCGGCGTCTGCCTCGGAGCCCGCGCCGCTGCAGTTCCTGGCCCCTTATGCCGGCTGCACCATGGGTGAGTACTTCCGCGACAACGGCATGCACGCGGTGATCTTCTACGACGATCTCTCCAAGCAGGCCGTGGCCTACCGCCAGATGTCGCTGCTGCTCCGCCGCCCGCCGGGGCGCGAGGCCTATCCCGGCGACGTGTTCTACCTCCATTCGCGCCTGCTTGAGCGCGCGGCCAAGATGAACGAGCAGAACGGTTCCGGCTCGCTCACCGCGATGCCGGTGATCGAGACCCAGGCCAGCGACGTCTCGGCCTATATCCCGACGAATGTCATCTCCATCACCGACGGGCAGATCTTTCTTGAGACAGAGCTCTTCTATCAAGGCATTCGGCCCGCGATTAACGTCGGCCTCTCGGTGAGCCGGGTGGGCTCGGCGGCCCAGGTGAAGGCGATGCGGCAGGTGGCCGGCCGGATCAAGCTGGAGCTCGCCCAGTACCGCGAGATGGCGGCCTTTGCGCAGTTCGGCTCCGATCTCGACGCGGCGACGCAGCGGCTGCTCAATCGCGGTGCGCGGCTGACCGAGCTGCTCAAGCAGGATCAGTTCGCGCCAATGGCGGTGGAGGAGCAGGTGGTCTCGATCTTCTCCGGCGTTCGCGGCTATCTCGACGGCATCGATGTCGGCGACGTGACCCGCTTCGAGAGCGAGTTCCTTGGCAACATGCGGGCCAACCACGGCGCGTTGCTGGAGGAGATCCGCACGTCGCAACAGATGAGCGACGAGAGCGACAAGGCGCTCACCGCGATCCTTGACGAGTTTGCGAAGAAGTTTGCCTAAGCTGCGGCGGTTAGGGAAGAAATAGGCCTCCGCCATGGCGAGCCTCAAGGACCTCAGGGTGCGCATCAACAGCGTGCGCCAGACCCAGAAGATCACCTCGGCGATGAAGCTCGTCGCGGCGTCCAAGCTGCGCCGCGCGCAAGAGGCGGCCGAGGCGGCGCGCCCCTTCTCCGAGCGGATGGAGCGGATGGTGGGCTCTCTCGCCGAGATCATGGGCGAGCGCGAGGACGCGCCGGCCATGCTGCGCGGCACGGGCAGGGACGACGTCCATCTCTTCGTGGTGGCGACGGCAGACCGGGGGCTCTGCGGCGGCTTCAACAGCTCGATCACGCGCGCCACGCGGACGCGCCTCAAGGAGCTCGCCGAGCAGGGCAAGACCACCAAGATCATCTGCGTCGGGCGCAAGGGCCGCGAGCAGCTTCGCCGCGAGTTCGGGTCGATGATCATCGATCACACGGATGGAATCGGGCGCACCGGCGGCCCCTCCTTCGAGGAGGCGGACGAGATCGGCCGCGGCCTCACGCAACGCTTCGAGGCCGGCGAGTTCGATACCTGCACGGTGGTCTACAACCGCTTCAAGACGGTGATGAGCCAGGTCGTCACCTTCCAGCAGCTGATCCCCTTCAGCCCGCCCGAGCAGGCGGAGGCCGAGGGCGGCGACGATTCAGGCGCGATCTACGATTTCGAGCCGGATGAGGAGATGATCCTCTCCGACCTTCTGCCGCGCAATCTGTCGATCCAGATCTTCCGTTCGCTGCTGGAGAACGCTGCGAGCGAGCAGGGCGCGCGGATGACGGCGATGGACAGCGCGACACGCAACGCAGGCGAAATGATCGACAAGCTGACCCTCCACTACAACCGGACGCGACAGGCGCAGATCACCAAGGAGCTGATCGAGATCATCTCCGGCGCCGAAGCGCTCTAGCCGGGGCAGCGAACGAGTTCGAGCGGGAGCAAAGCAAGATGGCGACGAGAAACGCGGTCGGGAAGATCACCCAGGTCATGGGCGCGGTCGTGGACGTGCAGTTCGAGGGCGAGCTTCCGGCGATTCTGAACGCCCTTCACGTCGACAATCAGGGCAACCGCCTGGTTCTGGAGGTGGCGCAGCATCTGGGCGAGAGCACCGTGCGCTGCGTCGCCATGGACACCACCGACGGGCTCGTGCGCGGCGGCGACGCGGTCGATACCGGCGAAGGCATCGCAGTGCCCGTGGGGCCGGAGATGCTGGGACGCATCATCAACGTGGTCGGCGACCCCATCGACGAGCGCGGCGATGTCAGCGCGAAGTCCAGCCGGCCGATCCATGCGCAGGCGCCGGCCTTCGTCGAGCAATCGACCGAGGCCGAGATCCTGGTCACCGGCATCAAGGTGGTCGACCTGCTCGCGCCCTACGCCAAGGGCGGCAAGGTCGGGCTCTTCGGCGGCGCCGGAGTCGGCAAGACCGTCATCATCATGGAGCTGATCAACAACATCGCGAAGCAGCACGGCGGCTACTCCGTGTTTGCCGGCGTGGGCGAGCGGACGCGCGAGGGCAACGACCTCTACCACGAGATGATCGAGTCCGGAGTCATCGACCTCGACGGCGACCAGTCCAAGGTGGCGCTGGTCTACGGCCAGATGAACGAGCCTCCGGGCGCGCGTGCCCGCGTCGGCCTCACCGGCCTCACCCAGGCCGAGTACTTCCGCGATGACGAGGGGCAGGACGTGCTGCTCTTCATCGACAACATCTTCCGCTTCACCCAGGCGGGCTCCGAGGTATCCGCGCTGCTAGGCCGTATCCCCTCGGCGGTGGGCTATCAGCCCACACTCGCCACCGACATGGGCACGCTGCAGGAGCGCATCACGTCGACCCAGAAGGGCTCGATCACCTCGGTGCAGGCGATCTACGTGCCGGCCGACGACCTGACCGACCCGGCGCCCGCGACCTCCTTCGCGCATCTGGACGCGACCACGGTGCTCTCGCGGCAGATCGCCGAGCTCGGCATCTACCCGGCGGTGGACCCGCTCGATTCCACATCGCGCATGCTCGACCCCCGCATCATCGGCGAGGAGCACTACACCGTCGCCCGTGAGGTCCAGCGTATCCTGCAAACCTACAAGTCGCTGCAGGACATTATCGCGATTCTCGGCATGGACGAGCTCTCGGAGGAGGACAAGCTCACGGTGGCGCGGGCACGGAAAATCCAGCGCTTCCTGTCGCAGCCCTTCTTCGTGGCCGAGGTCTTCACCGGCACGCCGGGCAAGCTCGTGGACATCAAGGACACGATCGCGAGTTTCAAGGCGATCTGCGACGGCGCCTACGACGACCTGCCGGAAGCCGCGTTCTACATGGTCGGCCCCATCGAGGAGGCCGTGGACAAGGCCAAGCAGATGGCCGCCGAGGCCGCCTAGCGACGCCCGGGAGCCCAAGGAACGGCCATGGCCGACACCCTGCAGTTCGAGCTCGTCGCGCCGGAGCGGCTGATCTTCTCCGGCGACGTCGAGATGGTGGTGGTGCCGGGCGCCGAAGGCGACTTCGGCGTGCTGCCGGGCCATTCGCTGCTGCTCTCCACGCTCCGGCCCGGCGTGATCGAGATCTACGAGAACGAGAAGCCGAAGGATCGCTACGTGGTTGCCGAAGGCTTCGCCGAGGTGACCGGCGAGCGCTGCACGGTGCTCTCCACCGAGGCCTTCGAGGCCGGCGCCATCGACCGCGCCCAGGCCGACGCGAGGCTTGAGCAAGCTCAGCTTCGCCTGCGCGATGCCGAGGGCGATGAGGAACGCGCGAAGTTCGAGCGCGAGGTCGAGCTCGCGGAGCTTCTGGCCGCCAACGCCGGCTGAGCCGCCGGAGGCGTGGCCTCCGGTGCGTGCGCGAGAACGTTTTTGCAAAACGAAGCCAATTTCTCGTAAAGCACTGTTTTAAATCATCAATATTCGCGCTAGACGTTCTGGCATCCGGGCCGTCAGGTCCCTAGGAGATTGAGCCATGCCCAGGAGCGTATCGATCGCGGCGTGCCAGTTCGTTGTCAGACCCATCGGCAGCTTCGACGAATTCGCCGCGCACGCGCGCGGGCTGCTGGACCGGACAGAAGGAGTCGACCTTGTCTTGTTCCCAGAACTCTTCACCATCGAGCTGTTCACGACCTTTCCGGACTGGATGGAGCTGCCGGTTTCCGAGCTGACTCGCATTCATGAGTACGGGAACACAACTACACCGAGGACTATCGCCGGCTCTTCGAAAGCGAGGCCAGGGAGCGAGGGCAGCACATCGTCGCCGGCTCCCACCTGGAAAGGAAGGACGGCAGATATCTCAACGTCGCCTATCTCTATGGTCCCGACGGACTCGTTCACGCCCACGACAAGACGCATATCTTTCCGGCCGAAGCGCAGTGGTCGACCGAGGAAGGCGATACGATCGAGATGGTCGAACTCCCTTTCGCCAAGGTCGGATTCAACGTGTGCTACGAAGCCGAAATTCCAGAGTGCGCCGCGAGCCTCGCCGAGCAGGGCGCCGAGATCATCCTGTGCCCGTCGCTCACCTTCACGGAACGTGGTTTCTGGCGCGTCCGCCACTCTGCCCAGGCACGTGCGATCGAAAACCAGGTGTACGTCGTCCACTGCGGCGGCAGTGCCATACTGCCGCCAGGCGGGCCGCTGCCATCCCCTTGGGGGCGCAGTTCGATCCTGAGTCCCTGCGATACCCCGTGGGAGGCTCCGAATGGCGTCGTCGCGGAAGCGACGGAACCCAACATCGAAACTGTGGTGCGCGGCGTGGTCGATCTCGACATGATCCACGAGAATCGGGAGAACGGCGCTGCGCCAACCTTCCGGGACCGCCGCCGGCGAGCGCACCTCTACGGGGAATGGCCCAGCCACACCAACGCTTAGCCGCGACAACGTGCAGAGTTGCCGAACTCGCCGGTTCGCCCGGCACTTGGCAGACCAACCACCGTCGAATACCTTGCCCGACGCACCACCCCAATGCCTCCCGCCCGAGGTGTCCTGAACCAGGGCACGCGGCGGACAAAGCGCGGCTCAACGGCTAAGATCGATGCTGGCACCGATGAGGTCGGTCATATGCAGCTGACGAAATACAGCGACTATTGCTTGAGAGCCCTCATCTATCTGGGTCTCAACCGCCACCGGCGCTGCACGATCCGGGAAATCTCCGATGCTTACGGCATTTCGGAGAACCATCTGATGAAGCTAATCCATCAGCTGGGGCAGGAGGGATACATCGCGACGACCCGCGGCAAGAACGGCGGCCTGGAACTCGCGATGCCGGCGAGCGAAATCAATCTGGGCGAGGTCATCCGCGTCACCGAGGGGAACTTTCAACTGGTCGAGTGCTTCGCCGGTCGAGAGAAGAACACGTGCCCGATCGCCGGTCCGTGCCGCTTGACTGGGATTCTCGAGGAGGGCCTGCAAGCCTTTTTCGGTGTGCTCGATCAATACACGTTGGAAGACATGCTGAAGCCGGCGCCGGCGTTCCGGCGCATATTCGCGGCCAGGGAAGCGGCCAGACTCTGATCGCTACGAGGCGCGGACCACGCGAAAGCCGAAGTTCGCCGGCATGGGTTTCACGGAACAGCCGCCGGTGGACGTGTCGCGAACGAAGGTCGGCATGTAGCTCGCGTGCTCGCCGCGCAAAACCCTGATGCCGCAGTTCTCCCTGGAAACTAGGCCGTCATCGGTCTGATAGGTCTGCCGCCAGCAGCCGTCGGTCCACTCCCAGACGTTGCCCTTGGTGCCGACCACGCCGAAGCCGTTGCTTTCGTAAGAGGCCACCGGCTTTGTCTTCGCCGTTCCCCTGAAGGCGAGCAGGAAATCCTCCGCCCAGGCCAGAGCCGCATCTCCGAAATAGGAGGGCGGCTCCACCGGCTCCGGCGAGCCTGCGCGCGCCGCGTATTCCCACTCGTCTTCGGTCGGCAAGCGGTAGCGCTCGCCGGTCGTAGCCGAAAGCCAGTCGAGATACTGCGCGATATCGTCCCAGCTAACGTCGATCACCGGGCGGTCCGCGCGTCCCCAGCCCTTGTCGTCCGGCCGATGGTCGCAGCCGCCGGCCCGGTGGCAGTAGTCCCACTGCTCGAAGGTGACCTCGAACTTGCCGATCTGGAAGGGCCGCTCGAAGACGACGCGGCGGGGCCCCGCGTCTGCTCCCGCGGCTGATCGGCGGTCCGAATTCTTGACGGCCATTTCGCCGGCCGGGACCGAGACGAGTTCAGGCAAATATTGCTCGGGGACGGAGAGACTCGCGGCTTCGGAGCCGGCGAGGCCGGCGTGGGCGAGGAGCGACACGCCCAGGGCTCCCATCGCAAGACAAGCGCCCGCGAAAGCCCGGCGGAGCGCAAGCCCGAGCATTTTGCTATCCGTCATGCGTTTCGCGCCTCCCTGTCGATCGTATCGGGCGAGGCGGCGGGCCACTCTCGGAAACCCGGGGGCGGCCCGCCCGTATCGTGTGTCGGGTCAGCCTATGCCGTCATAATGGTCGGCGGTTGAACCTGCGTCATCAGGTCGTGATCCCATTCGCCTTCCACCACGACGATGCCCAGCGCACCCAGCTCCACGGCCTCGATCAGGTTGTGGGACAGATACACGTAGGCGCCCGGCTGGCGGAAGGTATAGAGCGCCGCACCGGCGGAGCCGCCGCGGATGAACCAGGTCTCCAGGCCTTCCATCGGTGGATCGACGAAGGAGCCCTCCTCCCAGACATAGTCGCCGTGGCCGCCGATCAGGTGCGGCCTGGAATCGCGGTTAGCCTGGGAGTGGATGAACAGCACGGACTCGCCGACGTTGGCGGTCATCGCGTTGTCCCCGGTGAGTGCCCCCGCCGCGCCGTTGAACACGACATGGCTTGGCGTGAGCGTGCGCATCACGTCGAAGACGTCCGCCATCGCGTCGGCGTGCTCTTCGTACTCCATGAAGTTGCCCTCGGCGTCGCGCGGCACGTAGAAGTCCTGTTCGCCGATGTAGTAGGCCCGGTCATAGCGAAGCGGATTGCCGTGGCGGTCCTTGAGGCCGTCTCTCGGCAGCACCATCACCGCTCCGTTCATGCCGGAGACGACGTGATAGGGGATCATCGAGCCGCCCGGCGCGCAGTGGTAGATGTAAGTGCCGGCCTTGGTCGCCTTCCAGCGCAGCATGACCTGCTCACCCGGCTGGACATGCGTGAGCCCGCCGCCTCCGAGGGCGCCCGTCGACGCATGGAAGTCGATGTTATGCTCAAAAATGTTGTCGGCCGGGTTCTTCAGCGTCAGCTCGATGTAGTCACCCTCGTGGCAGATCATCAGCGGCCCCGGGATCGAGCCGTTGAACGACAGCGCGTTGTACATCGTGCCGTCGCCGTCGATTACGCGCTTGTCCTCGACGGGGGTGAGCTCCACTTCGATGATCTTCGGACCGTCCGTGGCGACCTGTTCGTGCGCCGGCACGTAAGGGGGCGCGACGAGCTCCTGTTTCACCCGCGGCAGGCTGCTCACGTCCGTCTCGCCGGCCGAAGCCACCATAACGGGAGTCATGGCCGATGCGGCTCCCAACGCGCCGCCGACCTTCAGAAAATCGCGTCTGTTCACTTTCAGCATGACTGCACCCTCCTATCCGCTATTGCCTCATTGCATGTATTCAATGCGCCCGTATGCGGATCGGCCCTGCCCCCAACCCATTCGACAGGACGCTGAGACGACCCGTGGGCGCTTGAAGATGTATTTTGAATAAGGGTTATGAGCCGTCAAGCAGGATGTGAACGCGTTTCCGCCCTTAGCGTCGTCCGGACCGCCCGTGCTATCATGCGGCACCGTCGAATTGTCTCGATCCAGGAAGCGGACCATGGGCCACTGGACCCTTGACGACATCCCATGGGACCAGTTCGACCGGTCGAAGCTCGACCCGGAAATGGTGAAGATTGCCAAGGCGGCGTGCATGGTCGAGCACCACAGCGCCGACTACGGCAAGTACCTATGCGGCGTGTTTCACGACGATCCCGGCTTCTGCGCCGACGCGCTCGCCTGGGCGGAGGAGGAGGTCCAGCACGGCGCGGCCCTGCGCCGCTACGCTGAGCTTGCGGACCCCACGTTCGACTTCGATGCGACCTTCGCCCGCTTCGTCGAGGGCCACCCCATCGACATAGAGGCGAGCGAATCCATCCGGGGCTCGCGCTGCGCCGAGCTGGTGGCGCGCTGCATCGTCGAGGTGGGCACCTCCAGCTACTACAGCGCGCTTTGCGATTCTGCCGAAGAGCCCGTGTTCAAGGCGATCTGCAAGCGGATCGCGGGCGACGAGTTCCGCCACTACAAGCTCTTCTACACCAACATGAAGCGCTATCGGGATATCGAGGGCGTCGGCCGGCTCGCGCGGGCCAAGGTCGCGCTCGGGCGTCTATTCGAGTCGAGCGACGACGAGCTCTCCTACGCCTACCACTGCGGCGCCGGAGAGCCCGATCCCTATGTCCGGCGCCGCGCGATCCGCGCCTATGCGGCGCGCACGCTCCCGCTCTACCGGCGGGACCACGTGCAGCGCGGGGTGGGCATGACGCTCAAGGCGATCGGCATCAAGGCACAGTCGCGGCTCGGTAAGCTGATCGCCGCGCTGGCCTGGCGCGGGCTCAGACTATACGTCCGCCGTCTGGCGTGGGCGAAAGAAACGAGCGGAACTCTGCAATCACCGTTTCGTAGAGCGCCCGCTTGAACGAGACCGCGTGCGTGGCGATTTCGTCGACCGGAGACCAGCGCCAGTCGCTGAACTCGGGATGCGGGGTATCGATGTCGATGTCGGCATCGGTGCCGAGGAAGCGCGCGGCGAACCACTTCTGCTCCTGACCCCGGTAACGCCCTCGCCACACGCGGTTCACCAGGTTGGGCGGCAGGTCGTAGCGTAGCCACTCCCGCGTTTCCGCGACGAGCTCCACCTTGTCGGGTCTGACGCCGGTCTCTTCCTCAAGCTCCCTTAGCGCCGTATCGCGCGGGTCCTCGCCCCGGTCGATGCCGCCCTGCGGCATCTGCCAGGCTTCCTGCACCATGTCGATGCGCTGCCCGACGAAGACCTGCCGCCGCGCGTTGAACAGCAGCACGCCGACACAGGGCCGGTAGGGGAGCCCGTCGAGACTGTTCATGTCACCCGGAGGTGGGGCCGACGCGCGTGCCGGCTCAGTTTACGATCGCTTTGCCTGAGAGGACGTGGAAGCCGCGCAGCTGCTCAATCGCGCGGGCCAGCTGATAGTCGCCATCCGCCGGGTCGTCTTCGACCTGGGCAGCATCCTCCGTCGGCAGGCCCTCTTCTTCGACACCGGACTCGCCGTTGTCGAGATGGCCCTGCAGATCCTCTTCCCGCCGCTCGGGCACCTCGTCAGCCTCTGGCTCGGGCCGAATCTGCTCCACGACGATATCCGGGTCGATCCCCTGTTCCTGAATCGAGCGGCCGGACGGCGTGAAGTAGCGCGCCGTGGTTAGCCGCAGCGCGCCGCGCCCGCTGAGCGGAAGCACCGTCTGCACCGAGCCTTTGCCGAACGAGCGGGTGCCGAGGAGCAGTGCCCGCCCGTGATCCTGCAGCGCACCGGCCACGATCTCGGAGGCCGAGGCCGTTCCGCTGTTGATCAGCACCACCAGCGGCAGGCCGTCGATGATATCTCCTTTGCGCGCATTGAAACGCAGAATGCTGTCGGGATCGCGACCCCTGGTCGATACGATTTCACCCCGTTCCAGGAACGCATCCGAGACCGCGATCGCCTGATCGAGAAGGCCTCCCGGATTGTTGCGCAGGTCGAGCACAGCGCCGAGCACCTGATCGCCCTGCTCGTCCCAAAGGTCGCCCAGTGTTCCCTCGAGATCGTCGGACGTGTGCTCGGAGAACGTCGATATCCGCGCGAGGATGATCTCGTCATCCACTACCCGCGCGCGCACCGAGCGAATCTTGATGATCGCGCGGGTGATCGGAAACGTCAGATCCTCCTCCACCCCTCTGCGGCGGACGGTGAGCGTGATCTCGGAGTTGGCGGGGCCGCGCATCCTGTCGACCGCCTGCTGGAGGGTGAGACCGAGCACTGGCTCGTCGTCGAGATGGGTCACAAGGTCCCCCGCCTCGATCCCGGCGCGCTGCGCGGGCGTGTCGTCGATCGGCGCTATCACCTTGACGAGGCCGTTCTCCATCGTCACCTCGATGCCGAGGCCGCCGAACTCACCCCGCGCCTGAACCTGAACTTCCTTGTAGCTCTTGGGGTTATGGTACTTCGAATGGGGGTCGAGCGAGCCGATCATGCCCTCGATGGCGGCATCGATCAGATCGGACGTGCTTACCTCCTCGACATATTCGTCCCGTATTCGTTCGAGTATGTCGCCGAACAGATCGAGCTGCTCATAGGTTTCCTGATCCTCGTCGGCGAGCGTAATCGCCGGGAGGGAAATCATCATCAAGCCGGCAATGCCAGCTGCCAGTAGTCTTCGCATTCCGTCCTTCGACCGTAGCGCCGGCTGCCGAGCGTGTAGCCGACGCGATTGCAGAACCCTCGTCGGAAGCCGCCGCCTCCGCCCTACCGGGCCGCCGTCCGCGGCCGGGCCATGATATCTCTGGCCATCGAAAATGATCAAATCAATATGCGATTCTGCGATCGGGCGGTTGCATGCATCCGATTCTGGGCGGTTCGCTACCGGAGCGCCGGCGCCGTCACGCGTCGGTTGGGCTGGGCGAAAGCGGCTCGATGGTCTGATCCTCCGCTACATTCGCGAGCAGTGACGTGGCGGTGGCGCCGCTCACCGGATGCCGCCAGTCGGGAGCCACCTCAATGAGCGGCGCCAGCACGAATGCGCGTTCCGCCAGCCGAGGGTGAGGGAGGCTGAGTGCCGGTCCATCGCCGCTGGCGGCGTGGTGGACGACCTGGCCATCGTAGTCCAGGAGATCGAGGTCGAGGGGACGGTCCGCGCCGACAAAACTCCGCCGTCGTCCGAACGCCGCTTCGACGGCAAGGAGGTGCGCCATGAGCGGGATGGGGGAGAGCGTCGTCTCGACCTGGACCACGCCGTTGACGAACCAGGAGCCTTGCGCGGGCGGAACCGGCGCGCTGCGGTACCACCGCGACCGCGTAACGGGCAGGATTCCGCGCTCGGCAAGCGCATCGAGTGCTGCGTCCAGCCCCTCGACCGGCGTGCCATGGCGCGCGCTTGCGAGGTTCGCACCGAGTGCAACCAGAATCATTGCGACGAAACGTGCTCTTGCACTTGTCCCGCTCTCCGAGAATCCCTAGTTATGGCGCGCGTGCCGAGCGTCCGCGACTTTGTGGGCGGCGGAGAGGTGCGCCACGCAGCAACGGCATGCTCTCCGGTATTCTGACTCACCTGACCGAGAAGGATAGAACTTGATGGATTTCAACCCGCAGGAGCGGATCGGCCTCTTTATCGACGGCGCAAATCTCTACGCCGCAGCCCGTTCGCTCGGATTCGACATTGACTACAAGCGCTTGAGGGAGGAGTTCGCGGGCAAGGCCCAGCTTATCCGCGCTCTCTATTACACGGCTCTCATCGAGGATCAGGAGTATTCGCCGATCCGGCCGCTGGTCGATTGGCTCGACTACAACGGCTACACCTTGATCACAAAGCCGACCAAAGAGTTCACCGATTCCTTGGGTCGCCGCAAGGTCAAAGGCGACATGGATATCGAAATCGCAGTCGACATGATGGAGTTGGCCGATGTCCTCGACCACATCGTGCTGTTCTCGGGCGATGGCGATTTTCGCCGTGTGACCGAGGCCGTTCAGCGCAAGGGTGTGCGGGTATCGGTTGTCAGCACGATCCGCTCGCAGCCTCCGATGATTGCCGACGAACTCCGCCGACAAGCCGACACCTTCATCGAGTTGCAGGAGCTCGAGCCCGTGATCGCGCGCGAGCCGAAGTGGCGGCACGAACGTGCCCGGACCCTGAGGGAGCCGATGGAGGACGAGTACGAGGGGTACGGCGAAGAGGGCGAGGAGGACGAGATGGCCGACGAGGTCGCGCACACGGCGTGAGCACGCCGGTGCCGGCTCCGCGCGCACCGGACCGGGACTGCGATCTGTGCCCACGACTCGCCGCCTTTCGTGAAGGTCATAGGGCTGCCGAGCCGAACTGGCACAATGCACCGGTGACGAGCTTCGGTGGACTTGACGCGCGACTGTTGATCGTCGGTCTCGCGCCCGGACTGCGCGGGGCCAATCGCACAGGCCGGCCCTTCACGGGTGACTTCGCCGGCAACCTGCTTTACGCCACCCTCGGCGATTTCGGCTTCGCCCACGGTGCCTACGGCGCCCATCCCGCTGATGGCCTCGCGCTCCACGACTGCCGGATCACCAATGCGGTCCGCTGCGTCCCGCCACAGAACCAGCCGAAGGGGGCGGAGATCACGGCCTGCCGTCAGTTCCTCACGGCTGAGATCGCGGCGATGGCACGGCTTCGGGCGATCCTCGCGCTGGGACTGGTCGCCCACGGCGCCGTGCTGAGGTCGCTCGGTCTACGCGCCGGCAGCCATCGCTTCGCTCACGGCGCGGTCCACCGCCTGGATGAGGGGCGCCGACTGTTCGACAGCTACCACTGCTCGCGCCTCAACACGAACACGGGCCGCCTGACGCCTGCGATGTTTGCCGATGTCTTCGCCGCAATCCGGGAGGCGTTGGGCAAGCCGCGCGCCTGACTCGGCGAATCCAAATTATCCGCGTTCGCGGACCAACCGTTCCTTCTGGCGCTGCCAGTCCCGCGCCTTCTCGGTAGCGCGCTTGTCGTACTTGCGTTTGCCCGATGCCATGGCGAGCGCCACCTTGGCGATTCCGCGATCGTTGAAGTAGAGCGTGAGCGGCACCAGGGTCACGCCGCCGCGGCGCAGCGCCCCCACCAGCTTGCGTATCTCGCGCTTGTGCAGCAGCAGCTTTCGGGGTCGCAGGGGGTCGTGATTGAAGGGGCCGGCGCCATCGTATTGGGCGATGTGGGCGTTGATCAGAAACACCTCGCCACCACGTTCGGTGGCGTAGGCATCGTTGATGTTGGCCCGTCCGGCCCGGAGCGATTTCACCTCGGTCCCGGTGAGCCGAATGCCGACCTCGAAAGGACGCTCAAGATGATAGTCGCGGCGCGCCTTGCGATTCTGCGCGATACGCCGGCCGCCGGGGGCGGATTTGTCGCTCACCGTGTGAGGCTGGCCGCGGGGCGTCGCCCCGGTGCCGTACTCAGTTGAGGAGGCCGACCCGGCGCATCGCCGATTCGATCCGCTCGCGGTTCGCCTCGCTGGGGGAGGTCAGCGGCAGCCTTACCTCCGGCTCGCACTTGCCGAGCAGCGACGCGGCGTACTTGACCGGGATCGGGTTGCTCTCGACGAACAACGTGTCGTGGAGCGGCATCAGCTGGCTGTGCCGGTCCAGCGCCTCGGCGGCATCGCCACGATCCCACGCGGCGAAGAAGCCTGCGCACTGGCGCGGTGCGACGTTTGCCGTCACGGAGATGCAGCCGTCGCCGCCTTGCGCCAGGAAACCCAGGATCGTGCCGTCCTCGCCCGAGAGCTGGCAGAACTCCTCGCCGATGGCGTTCCTGGTGTGCGTGGGCCGGGTGAGGTCTGCGGTCGCATCCTTGACGCCCACGACGTTGGGGAGCTCGGCGAGGCGCGCCATGGTCTCGACCGACATGTCCACCACACTTCGGCCGGGAATGTTGTAGATGATTTGTGGGATGTCCACGGCGTCGTTGACCGCCTTGTAATGGGCGTACATCCCCTCTTGCGTCGGCTTGTTGTAATAGGGCATGACGAGCAGCGCGCCGTCTGCGCCGGCGTCTTTGGCGTGGCGGGTGAGGCTGATCGCCTCTTCGGTCGAGTTCGAGCCCGTGCCGGCCACGACCGGAACCCGCCCTGCCGCGACCTCGATGCAGATCTCGGTCACCCGGTGGTGTTCCTCGTGGCTGAGGGTCGGCGATTCACCCGTGGTTCCGCAGGGCACGAGCCCAGCGGCACCCTCCTCGATTTGCCAGTCGACGAAATCACGGTAGGCGTCTTCATCCACTTCGCCATTGCGGAACGGCGTGATCAGGGCCGTCAGATATCCCTGGAACATGACACGCTCCCACGGTCGTGCATTGCGGCTTCGGCGAGAATAGGTTGGCAGCATGTTGGGAACAAGGCCGCGTCAAGGGTTCGTCCACCTCAACGGTGCACTGCAAGCAGCGCGGTGGGGCCGGCGAATGCTCTTCGCCTTGGCGGTGGCGATCGTGCCGGCTGTCCTCGACGCGCCGGCGCGTGCGGAGCCGGCGCCGCCCATGCCGCCGGCCGTGGCGCGGGCCGACATCGCGCTCTATGCCGACGCCTTCAGGGCGGGGGCGCGCAACAACTGGAGCCGAGCCCATCGCCTCGCCCAGAGAGCGAGCGACCCGCTCGGTGCCACGATCCTGCGCTGGTGGGACTACAGCAGCCCCGGCACGCGTGCCTCCTTCGCCGACATCGCACGGTTCATCGACGAGCATCCTGACTGGCCGGACCAGCGGCTGCTCCAGATCAACGCCGAATCGGCGATGGCGAAGGGAGTCTCCGATGCGGATGTCCTCGCTTGGTATCGATGGCGCGATCCCATCAGCCGTGAGGGCCGCCTGCGCTATGCCGACGCCCTGTTCGGCATCGGCCAGGAACATCGCGCGACTGCACTGGTCCGCAAGGCCTGGGTCGAGGGGTGGTTCACCGGGCGGGAGCTTCGCGAGACCTACCGCCGCTATCGGGCGCACCTGCGGCCCGAGGATCACCTCGCCCGCCTGGATCGCCTAGTGTGGGCCAATCACGCCCGCGCGGCGCGGCGTATGTATCGCTATGTCGACGAGGAGCAGCAGCGGCTGGCGGAGGCACGGCTGACGCTGCGCGCCTACGCCGGCGGGGTGGATCGGGCGATTGCGCGCGTGCCGCAGTTGCTTCGCGATCATCCAGGTCTTGTCTACGAGCGGCTGCGCTGGCGGCGAAAGAAGGGTCGAGACGAGGATGCCCGGGCCCTCTTGGAGACGCCGCCAGAGGACCTAGGTCCCCGGCCCAAGCTCTGGTGGCGGGAGCGGGCCGACCTGGCGCGCCGAGCCCTGGAGGACGGGCTTGCCGATGAGGCCTACGCGCTTGCCGCCAGTCACCAACAGACGGCGGCCTCGACCTATTCCGAAGCCGAGTGGCTGGCGGGTTGGATCGCGCTTCGTTTCCTGGACGATGCGCGCGGTGCGTCTCTCCATTTCGAGCGTATGCACGGCGCGGTAACCATGCCGATCAGCCGGGCACGCGCGGCCTACTGGGCGGGCTTGGCCGCCGACACGTCCGGCAATCCGGAGGGGGCGGTTCTCTGGTACGGCAAGGCCGCGGCGTATCCGGCCACCTTCTACGGCCAAGTTGCGATGGCCCGGATCGCCGCACCCGATGCGCCGCTGATCGGCGCAGCGTCCCGCACCACCGACGAAGCGACGCTCAACGGCCATTCGTTGTTCGTGGCCGTTCGCTTCCTGACGTTTCTCGGCCGCGACTATCTTGTGGATTCTTTCTACAAGCGCCTGAGCACGCTCGCGCGCAACGAGGCGGATTACGCCATGATTTCGGCGTTTGCGCATTCCGTCGGTCAGCCCGAGCAGGCGATCCGTGCGGCCCAGAAGGCCGCGCGAGACGGGTACGTCTCCATCGACCGGCTGTTTCCGCTGGTGAACGTGCCGTTCGCGCGCGATGACGCCGCTCTCGAACATGCCCTGGTGCTCGCGCTGATCCGCCAGGAGAGCCGCTTCGACCGACTGGCACGGAGCGGCTCGGGCGCACTCGGTTTGATGCAGCTGATGCCCCGGACCGCAAAGAGCGTTGCCCGCAAATTGGGCCTGAGCCAGTCCAGCAAGCGCCTCACCTCCAATCGCGCGCACAATGTCGCGCTCGGCAGCCGCTACTTGAGCGACATGCTAGCGCGCTTCGATGGTTCGTACCTGCTGGCCGTCGCCGCCTATAATGGTGGGCCGCGCAACGTCGCCCGTTGGATCGCAGCGAACGGCGATCCCCGGCACGACCCGGATGTGGACATCATCGACTGGATCGAAATGATCCCGCTCTCAGAAACCCGCAACTACGTGCAGCGGGTCCTCGAAGGAACGCAGGTTTATCGCTGGCAGCTCGGCCGGCGGCCGACAGCGTCGAGCCTGGAGCGCGATCTCGCCCGCGGCATGTCCCAACGCACCGTGGATGTCCATTGCTCGCGAATCGGCAACGGCGAGCGGGGCGCCCATGTCGATTTTCGTGCGCTGTGCAGTTTCAAACGTGGTGAGGACGTCATGCCCGTCGATCGGCCGGATCGGGGCGAGGCCCGCCGCGCAGGATGGCGGCGGCGGAGATTCCAGTGAGCGACCCGCAGGGTGCCGCGTCGGATAAGACGGCGCCGGAGCTGCTACCCAAGCCCTCCGACGTGCGCGGGGCTGCGGAGCGTTTGGCCGGCCACGCGGTCGAGACACCGCTGCTCAGGGCCGACGCCCTCGACGAGTTGATCGGCGGGCGCCTGCTGCTCAAGGCGGAGCCGCTCCAGCGCACCGGCTCGTTCAAGTTCCGGGGCGCCTGCAACCGGCTGCTGCAGCTCGATCCGGCCGCCAAGGCTCGCGGCGTGGTCACCTATTCCTCCGGCAACCACGCTCAGGCCGTCGCAGCGGCGGCCAAGCTCGTCAGCGCACCGGCGGTCATCGTCATGCCGAGGGACGCGCCCGAGGTGAAGATCGCCGGCACCCGCCGCCACGGCGCCGAAATCGTGCTCTACGACCGCGCCTCGGAAGCGCGCGAGGCCCTCGGCAAGCGGATCGCGGAGGAACGCGGCGCGACGCTGGTCAAGCCCTATGACGACTTCAATGTCATCGCCGGCCAGGGCACGGTGGGGCACGAAATCGTCAGGCAATGCAAAGCGTTCGGCTGCCGGCCCGATGCCGTGGTCGTGCCGGCGGGCGGCGGCGGGCTGATGGCCGGAACGTCGCTCGCCATCGCCGATGCCTGGTCGGAGACCCGCCTTCACACCGCCGAACCGCAGGGCTACGATGACCATGCCATGTCGTTCGAACAGGGCCGTCGCGTCGGCGTCTCCGGTGCACAAGGCCAGAGCTTCTGCGACGCTCTCCTCGCCCCAAAGCCCGGCGCGCTTACCTTCCCGATCAACGTGGAGCGGGTGCGCAGCGGCGTGGCCGTGAGCGATACCGAGGTGGGCGCGGCCATGCGGGCGGCTTTCCTCCATCTCAAGCTCGTGGTCGAGCCCGGTGGCGCAGTGGCGCTCGCAGCGGTGCTTGCCGGAAAGATCGCCACCGCCGGGCGCACGGTGGTCGCCGTGCTCTCCGGCGGCAACGTTGATCCCGCCACCTTCCGCGCGGTCCTGAATCAGGGCGCCGGCCCTTAGGGCGCCCAGCCACATGAGATCACCAAGCCTCGGGCGTCGGATTGCGGCGGCGGCAATCGTGCTGCTCCTGGTCCTCCCCGTCGTGCAGGGCTGCTCGGTTCTCGAACGGATGCGGGATGGGGAAACCGAGTCCATCGATGACGCTCCCACTATCGAGAGCCGCGGTGCCGATTGGCCGGTACTCCCGCGCGAAGGCGGCAAAGACGGCTATGACGATCCTTTCGAGGGGGTGAACCGCGTCTTCTTCTACGTCAACGGCGCGCTCGACTTTCTCGTGTTCGAGCCGGTGGCGCGGTTCTACCGGGGCTTCATGCCGACCGACGCGCGCCACGCGGTCAGCCGCGGCTTCACCAATATGGCGGAGCCGGTCGTCACCGCCAACCACCTGCTACAGCTCAACCCGGACCGCGCCGCCACCAGCTTCGGCCGCTTCATGGTCAACAGCACTGCCGGCGCGGCAGGGCTTTTCGACGTCGCGACCGACCTCGGCCTGGAAGCGGACGACGCCGACTTCGGCCAGACACTCCACCACTACGGCGTTGGCGAAGGCCCCTATCTGGTGCTGCCCCTCTTCGGCCCGTCCACGGTACGTGACGCTGTGGGCTTCGGCGTCGATGGCGTGATCGATCCGCGCGCCTACCTGCTCGCACTCACGCCGCGCGCCGCGCTCGCCGCGGGCGAGGGAGTCGTGCGGCGCGAGGAGGTGATCGACCCGGTCGAATTCCTGGTCAAACACGCCCTCGATCACTACGAGGCGGTGCGCGCCTGGAACTATCAGGAGCGCCTGCGCGAACTCACCGGCGGCTGCACCGAGCCCAAGTACGTGATTTGCCCCGGCTATTCGCCGGAATAGAGATTCGTCTCGTGGGGAGCTAAAGCGGCCCGTCGCCGCCCGGATAGCAGAACGAGACACGCGGCCCGTAGAAGCCGAAGGTGACCTCAGGCGGCGACGCCGGGCGCAGCGCGTAGCATGAATGGTCCGGCGCCAGGAACTCCAACGACAGCAGCTCGAAATCGTCCGATAGTTCGCCCACGTAGGCGTAGTTGCCGCTCATTAGGCGGCCGTCGACGGCGGTGATGTAGCGCAGGTGGCCGCGCGCGGTGTCGGCAATCCCTGAGCCGATGCGGGCTGTGCTGCGGATGATTGGCTGGTCGTCCGCGTAGGTGGTCGCGGTCACCTGATCGCCGTCACGGTAGAGCGTCGTACGTCCCGGCACCGCCGGCACGCCGCGCTTCGCCGCGTAGTCGCACATCACCGGGTTCGAGTTGAGATAGTGAGTCCACCAGCGGCCGGGCGTGCCGTCCTCAAGGTCGAGGCCGGCCAGATCGAGCCCGGCATAGGTCAGCGAATAGGCGCCGAAGTGCGAGGTCTGATCGTCACGATCCACGACGTATTGGTTGATGAAGATCGCCTGGTTCTCGGCCGGTGTGAGGCCTTCCGGCAGCAGCGCCGCGGCCGCTGCCGGGTCTTCCGGCACCCAGCAAAAGTAGAGCATGCGGCTGTTGACGATCAGCTGTGGTGCAAGCGGTAGTGCCACGTCCCGATCCTCCTGGTTTTCAGGCCGCGGCCGCGGCCATCATCTCGTTGCCGCGTTCCGGCCGGCGTCTCAGCCTTTCCAGAGATTCTCGCGGACCAGGTCGTTCTGGGTCGCGATGATGCTCTCCCGCAGGGTCTCCACGAGCGTGTCGATCTGCTCGCGCGTGAGCGTGAGCGGCGGCGAGAGCACGTTCATGTGGCCGAGCGGGCGCACCAGCAGGCCGCGGCTCTGGCAGTGGCGCGTGATCCGCGCGCCGATCTTGGCGTCCGCAGCGAAGACCTCCTTGGTCTCCTTATTCTTCACGGCCTCGACGCACATCATGAACTTCTTGCCCCGCACGTCGCCGATCAGCGGCAGCGTCAGAAGCTCGTTCAGCCGCTCCTCGAAGTAAGGGCCGACCTCGCGCACGTGACCGCACAGGTCCTCGCGCTCTATGATCTCGATGTTCTTGACGCCGGCGGCGCAGGAGACCGGGTGCCCGGCATAGGTGAAGCCGTGGGTGAAGAGCGCACCGTCGGACTGAGGCACGCTGATCACCTCGTACATCGCGTCGGAGAACAGTGTCGCCGAATGCGGGATGTAGCCCGAGGTGAGCCCCTTGGCCGAGGTAATCACGTCGGGCGTAAGGTCGAACACCGGCTCGGACGCGAAGAAGTGCCCGAGCCGCCCGAAGCCGGTCACCACTTCGTCCGAGATGTAGAGTACCTCGTACTTCTCGCACACCGCCTTGGTGCGGGCGTGGTAGCCGGGCGGGGGCACGATCACGCCGCCGCCGCCCATGATCGGCTCGGCGATGAAGCAGGCGACGTTCTCCGGCCCAAGCTCCAGGATCTTGTTCTCGAGGTCGGCCACCTTCTCGTCGCAGAACTCCTCCACGCTCATGCCGTCGGGGCGCCGATAGGTGTGGGGTGCCGGAATGTGGTGCACGAGGTCGGGTGCCAGGTCGAAGCCGTCATGGTCGAACTTTACCCCGGTCATGGTCATCGCGAGGTAGGTCGAGCCGTGATAGGCGTCGACGCGCGAGATGATCTTCTTCTTGTTCGGCTTGCCGAGGCGGTTGAAATAGAAGTGGATCACGCGGATGGCGGTATCGTTCGCCATCGAGCCTCCGGTGCCGTAGAACACGTGGTTGATGGAAGCCGGCGCGAGCTCGGCGAGCTTCGCCGCGAGCTCCGCCGCCGGCGGCGTGGTCAGGTGGGTGAAGGTCGAGTAGTAGGGGATGCGGCGCACCTGATCGGCGATCGCCTGCGCCATCTCTTCACGGCCATAGCCGATGTTGACGCACCAAAGGCCGCCGATGCCGTCCATGTAGCGCTCGCCTTTGGCGTTGTAGACGTAGACCCCCTCCGCCTCCGCCATGACCTCGGAGCCTTCCTCCTTGAAGGTCGCGAAGTCCGTCCACGGATGGATGTTGTGATCCCGGTCCTTCTGCCAAAGGTCGGCGTTGTCGTACTGCTGAAAGTTCCCCTTCATCGCACCCTCCTCTCGCGCCAGACGGCTCCCGGCGCCCGTGGTCCAGAGCCTATCGCGGCGCGGGCGCGACGGCTAGCGGAAGCACCATGGATTTCACTTCCCGCACGTGGCTCGCTCCGCCGCCATCCGGCATACTGCCGGCCTCGCGGGGCTAGAGCGCGTCCGTCTATGACGGACGCGCGACAGGCCGCGAATGCGGCGCCCTCGCGGAGGCGCCGGCCGTAGGCCGGCTGCCGAGAGCGGAAAATTGCGAGGGCGTTTTCGCGCAAGAGCGGAAACGCCCTCGGGGCAGGGGAGGTTGTGCAAGATGCTGGTGGTGTGGGGCCGCAAGAACTCGATCAACGTGCAGAAGGTGATGTGGACCGTGGCCGAGCTCGGCTTGGCTCACGAGCGGAAGGACGTGGGTGGCCCCTTCGGCGGGCTCGACACGGACGACTACGGCGCGCTCAACCCCAACCGGCGTATCCCCACCATCGTGGACAGCGACGGCACCACCATCTGGGAATCGCATAGCTGCGTGCGCTACCTCGCCGCGCGATACGGTGCAGGCAGCCTCTGGCCTGAGGACCCGTCGGCTCGAGCGCGCGCGGACATGTGGCTCGACTTGATGCAGACCACGCTCCTGCCGGACCTCGCGCCGGTCTTCATCGGCCTTATCCGCACGCCGGCGGAAAAGCGCGACGTGGCGCGGATCGAGCGTTGCGCGCGGGCCATGGGCGAGAGCTGGCGCATCCTTGATGCCCACATGGAGGGGCGCAGCTTCGTCGCGGCGGACTCGCTCACCATGGGCGACATCGCGGTCGGCGCCGCTTGCTATCGCTACCACGCGCTGGATATCGAGCGCCCGGCGCTCCCCAACATCGCGCTCTGGTACGAGCGGTTGCAGGAGCGCGCGCACTTCCGCACCCACGTGATGATCCCGCTGAGTTAGTGACTCGATTCAGAAGTTTCTAACCACAGGCCTGGTGCCCTCTCCTGGTCAAGGCCGGATTCATTCCGGCCATCCACGCGTTTGTCCGTGAGTCGGAAATGCTCTTGCCGTACGCGCTGTCGGATTCCGCGTCCCACCGCGGCACGCCAAGATTTCACCCGGGATTTGCCGGGATTATCCGGAATGGCCCGCCCCCGAGTTGTCCGACGTCCATAAGCCCCCTTCATAGCGTTCCTTTTTCGCCTCTTGCATTTTCCGGCATCCCGAATCCCAACACCCGTCATCAAACCGAAAGCGGTTTCGCCCTGCCAGCGCAGCGAGCCCCCGAATTCAAGCGCGCTCACCACCGAATCCGGTTCCTCAGCATCAGCCCGTGCTCGGGTGTGCCGTCGTTGGCCGGCTCGCGGCGTGTCGCTTCGAGACTGAACTCGAAGCCGATGTTGCCCGGCACCGCGGAGGTCAGCCGCCAGCTGACACGGTATTCGCGCCCCCCGCCGTTCGAGAGACTGAAGCCCAGGTTGGGCGTGCCCGTGAACCGGTCGCCGAACAGGGGAAACCCGTAGCCGGCCTCCGCCGTCAGGCCCAGCTCGGGCCTGAACGCCCCGCCGAGGGTCCCGGACCCCGATGCGGGGTCCGGCGCAAGGGCGCGCGCATCGTGCGCCCCCCACAGCCGGTCGGGAGCACTCGGAGCGGCGCCCAGTGTCGGGCTGAGCGAGAAGGATAAGCCTCGACCGCGCGCGCCCGGATCGAGGCGCGCCGTCGCGCTCGCGCCCCACTCCTCGTAATCCGAGGCCGCGTGCGCCACCAGTATCTGTGCCCGCGCCTCGATGGAGAGACCCGACCCCGTGTCGGCCCACGCAATGCCGCCCCCGATGTCGACGCCCGCGCCGGTCTCGGCGTCGCCGCCATCATGGCGAAGACCCAGCTCCAGCGAGGGACGCAGGGTGGCGGTATCGGAGACCGAGAAACTGCGTCCGGCCTCCAGCACGAGGCGTAGCCGGCTCGCGTCGGCTTCGGTCGCCGCAGAGCCCGCTGCACTCTCGGACTCCGTGCGCACGAACATCGCGTCCGCCTTCAGCCCAAGGTCCATGCCGCCCGACTCGTCCTGCTCAAGCAGCGCGCCCCGCGCGCCCACCCCGCCCATCTGCATCGACAGATCGGCCTTCGTCACCGCCCTCGGCCGGACGTTGGTAGCGTGGCGCGTGTCCTGCGTAATCGTCATCGTGCCTGTCCCCCAGCCCGCGACGCCCCAAGCCGAGACCCGCTCGGTTATCCTGAAACGCGCGTAGGGGCTTACCGTGGTCATCGCGCTCTCGATGCTGCCGGAGTCCACGCCGGGCTGGTCGAACGTCCCCTCGCCCTCGCTGAAGCTGACCGCCACGCCCGCAAGCACACGGCCCCAGTCCGCGTCCGCGCCGAGCGTGCCGGTGACAACCTCGCCGTCGAGGCGCACGGTTGCGGCGTCCGAGGTCTCCTCGCCATCGAATCCGCCCTGCGTCACCCGGCCCCAGGCAGCAAGGAACGGACCCGGGCCGTCGCGCTCCGGAGCGACATGGAACGAGCTCCCGAGCAGCGCCTCCCGAGCGCTCATCGACCGGGTGGTGGCCGTGGTCGAAGCGTGTGTGTCCAGACCGGCGCCGCTGCCGGATCCGTGGTACGCGAACGGGTCGTCGTCACTGGCGAGCGCTGGCGCGCCCAAGTGCTGTGCAAGCCCCGTCATCGCGTCGCTCTGCGTCTTGTCGTCTTCAACACCGCGCAGGTCGAGCGGCTGGCCCGCAAGCTGCGCGTGCGCGCCAGGCGCGAGGCCGGCCAAGCGCTCGGACACCGCATCCGTCACATGGCCTCCCACGGTGCGCCCGAACCGCGAAAGCCACATCTTCTGCAGCGGGTCGTCGTTCATGATGAGGCCAAGCTTGCGTTCTTCCCGGTGCGGCAGGTACGCCCCCCGGGGGTTCGACAGCAGTAGCCAGAAATACTCGAAGTCCTCGTCCACAGCGTCGTCGATCACCTCCACCTCTACCCATTTCTTCGTCTCACCCGGTGCGAACACCACTGTGCCGGAGGTTGCCGTGTAGTCCGACCCCGCCGTCGCCGGCAGGTTGCCCGCGTGCGTCCCCTGGCCGTCCCTTGTCGCGTAGTCCACTCGCACCTCGTCTATCGGCGCACGGCTCAGCGTCACCCCGAAGCGCACAGGCTTGTCCCCGCCCTCGCGGCCGGGGTGACTGCTAACGTCGATCCGTGCCGCGGCGCCGATCTTCGCAGCCGGGCTGTTCGAAAGCGCCCGTCCGCCGGACGCGCACACCGCCTCCGGCTCGTCGCAGCTCCGCCCGCCCCGCAGCACCACTCCCACTTCGCGCCACGTGATCGGCCGCATATCCACCTGCCACAGCGTCGAATCTGCCGGATCGACCCGTGCCAGGCCCGCCACTGCGCCATGGGACGTCTCGAACGACCGGCTCGTCGGCTCCTGCCCGCCGTCCAGCGGCACGCTGAAGCGCAACAGGAAGCTGAAAGTTCCGTTCCCCGTATGCACAGGGGGCACATTCTCGAAGGCCGCAGTCAGCGCCGGAGCGCCCTCCTGCGGCGCGTCCGCCAGCGTCGTCACCTCCTCCGGGTCCGACGAGGGACCGTGCCGGTTCTCCCCGGATATCGCCCGCGCCCTCGCCGTCACCATCCAAGTCGTGTCCACCGGGCGCGGCGGAAGCCCCGTCAGCGTCATCGGCCCCCCGGAACCGCACTTCTCCGGCGGGAACTCCTGCTCCCGCACCAGCGAGCGGTCGTCTTTCGCCACCGCCCGCAGCGTGTAGTCGGTGATGTTGGCGTCGCCCTGCGCGGCGCAGCTCACCATGAAGCTCGCCGTCGTGGCTGTGGGCGCGTTGGGGCCCGTCTCCACCGCCTCGATAACCGGCTTGCCCGGCGCACCAGATGACGCCGTCGCCACCGTGAACCTGACGCTGGCATGGCGCCCCTGGTTGCCCGCCGCGTCGTAGTAGGCGCCGCTGATCGCCACGTACACCGAGCCGCCGTCGAGGTCCGCCGACGGGTTGATCGTGATGACGGTCATCCCGGCGTCGATGCTCGCCGAGTACGGGATGTCCGCACCGTTTCCGTCGTTACTCTTCAGCGTCAGGATGGCGGAGAGGTCCGAAGCGGTGAAGTCGGTCTTCGCACCGTCCTTCTTCACCGCCTCGGCGAAGGTCAGCGTAATGTTCGTGCCCGCGTCCGTCACCGTAGCGCCGTCGACCGGGCTGAAGGTCGGCGCCGGAGGTGTGGCGTCCACCGTGAACGTGGCGCTGGCACGGCTCCCCTGGTCGCCCGCCGCGTTGTAGTAGGCGTTGCTGATCGCAACGTATACCGAGCCGTCAGAGAGGTCGGATGACGGGTCGATGGTGATGACGGTCTTGGCGCTATTGATGCGGGCGGAATAAGCGATATTCGCGCCACCGCTGCCACCCGACTTCAGTGCAAGGATGCTCTGGAGATCCGCATTGGCGAAGTCAACGCCGTCGGTATCCTTCTTCACCGCCTCGAGGAAGGTCAGCGTGATGTTCGTGCCCGCATCGGTCCTCACGGCACCGTTGGCCGGGTTGAACGCAGGCACCAGGTCGTCGTCGTTGACCGTCACCGTGGCGGAGCTGGGGCTGCCGACCGTGTATCCGGTGCCGCTGGCGACGGTCAGCGTCACGTCGCCCGAGGCCTCGTCGGTGGTGTCGGCGACGGTGGCGACCTCGTAGGTCTTCGAGGTGTCTCCGGCGGCGAAGGCCAGGGTCTTGGCGCCCTCGTCGGCGGCGGCCACGAAGTCGCTGCCCGTGGCGTCGGCCACGGTGAGGTTGACGGTGAGCCCGCCGGAGGGCGCCGCGCTCGAGAGCTTGACCGTGAAGCTGGCGGCGGTGCCCTCGGTGACCGGCGAGGTCCCGGCCGCGATGGTGGCGGCGGGCGCATCGTCGTCGGTGATCGTGAACGTCGCCTCGCCCACGGTGAAGCCGGTGACGGAGGTGGTGCCGTGGACGGTCAGCGCCTCGCCCGTGCCCTCGTCGAGGGTGTCCTGCGCCGGGTCGATGGAGAACGTCGCCGTCCCGGTCCTGGACCCGGCGGGGATGGTGAGGGTGACGTCGTCAACCTGGCCGTAGTCCGTGCCCTCCGTCGCCGCGTCGCCCGACTTGCCGATCTTGACGGTGAGCGCGGTGGCCTCGCTCCGGGCCGTCGTGCCCGGCAGCGTCGCCGTGACCGTGACGGTCGTGGCGTCCGCCGACTCCCCGGCGCTGGTCGGGTTCAGCGACAGCCCGATCGCGCCCTGCGGCGCGTCGTCGTCGTCGTTTACCGTGACCTTCGCCGAGGAGGGCGTGCCGACGGTGTAGCCGGTGCCCGAGGCCACCGTCACCGTCACGTCGGCGTTGTCCTCGTCCACCACGTCGGCGACGGTGGCGACCTCGTAGGTCTTCGAGGTGTCTCCGGCGGCGAAGGCCAGGGTCTTGGCGCCCTCGTCGGCGGCGGCCACGACCTCGCCGCCGTCCGCCACCGTGAGCGCGACCGTGAGCCCGCCCTCCGGCGCCGCGCTGGACAGCGTCACCGTGAAGCTGGCGGCGGTGCCCTCGGTGACCGGCGAGGTCCCGGCCGCGATCGTGGCCGCGGGCGCGTCGTCGTCGTTGACGGTGACGCTGGCCGAGGGCGCCGGGGAGGCGATGGTGTAGCCGTCGCCACTGGCCAGCGTGACGGTGACGTCGCCCGTGGCCTCGTCGGTGGTGTCGGCGACGGTGGCGACCTCGTAGGTCTTCGAGGTGTCTCCGGCGGCGAAGGCCAGGGTCTTGGCGCCCTCGTCGGCGGCGGCCACGAAATCCGACCCCGAGGCGTCGGCCACGGTGAGGTTGACGGTGAGCCCGCCGGAGGGCGCCGCGCTCGAGAGCTTGACCGTGAAGCTGGCGGCGGTGCCCTCGGTGACCGGCGAGGTCCCGGCCGCGATGGTGGCGGCGGGCGCGTCGTTGTCGTTCACCGTCACCTTCGCCTCCGACGGGCTGCCGACGGTGTATCCGGTGCCGGTGCCGACGGTGACCGTCACGTCGCCGTTGGCTTCATCGACCGTGTCTGAGACGGTCGCCACCGTGTAGGTCTTGGAAGTGTCTCCGGCGTCGAAGGCCAGCGTCTTCGAGCCCTCGTTGGTCGAGGCCACGAAGTCGCTGCCCGTGGCGTCGGCCACGGTGAGGTTGACGGTGAGCCCGCCCGATGGCGCCGGGGTGGAGAGCTCGACCGTGAACGCCGCCCCGGTGCCCTCGGTGACCGGCGAGGTGCCGGCCTTGATCGTGGCCGCGGGCGCGTCGTCGTCGTTGACCGTCACCGTGGCGGAGCTGGGGCTGCCGACCGTGTATCCGGTGCCGCTGGCGACGGTCAGCGTCACGTCGCCCGAGGCCTCGTCGGTGGTGTCGGCGACGGTGGCGACCTCGTAGGTCTTCGAGGTGTCTCCGGCGGCGAAGGCCAGGGTCTTGGCGCCCTCGTCGGCGGCGGCCACGAAGTCGCTGCCCGTGGCGTCGGCCACGGTGAGGTTGACGGTGAGCCCGCCGGAGGGCGCCGCGCTCGAGAGCTTGACCGTGAAGCTGGCGGCGGTGCCCTCGGTGACCGGCGAGGTCCCGGCCGCGATGGTGGCGGCGGGCGCATCGTCGTCGGTGATCGTGAACGTCGCCTCGCCCACGGTGAAGCCGGTGACGGAGGTGGTGCCGTGGACGGTCAGCGCCTCGCCCGTGCCCTCGTCGAGGGTGTCCTGCGCCGGGTCGATGGAGAACGTCGCCGTCCCGGTCCTGGACCCGGCGGGGATGGTGAGGGTGACGTCGTCAACCTGGCCGTAGTCCGTGCCCTCCGTCGCCGCGTCGCCCGACTTGCCGATCTTGACGGTGAGCGCGGTGGCCTCGCTCCGGGCCGTCGTGCCCGGCAGCGTCGCCGTGACCGTGACGGTCGTGGCGTCCGCCGACTCCCCGGCGCTGGTCGGGTTCAGCGACAGCCCGATCGCGCCCTGCGGCGCGTCGTCGTCGTCGTTTACCGTGACCTTCGCCGAGGAGGGCGTGCCGACGGTGTAGCCGGTGCCCGAGGCCACCGTCACCGTCACGTCGGCGTTGTCCTCGTCCACCACGTCGGCGACGGTGGCGACCTCGTAGGTCTTCGAGGTGTCTCCGGCGGCGAAGGCCAGGGTCTTGGCGCCCTCGTCGGCGGCGGCCACGACCTCGCCGCCGTCCGCCACCGTGAGCGCGACCGTGAGCCCGCCCTCCGGCGCCGCGCTGGACAGCGTCACCGTGAAGCTGGCGGCGGTGCCCTCGGTGACCGGCGAGGTCCCGGCCGCGATCGTGGCCGCGGGCGCGTCGTCGTCGTTGACGGTGACGCTGGCCGAGGGCGCCGGGGAGGCGATGGTGTAGCCGTCGCCACTGGCCAGCGTGACGGTGACGTCGCCCGTGGCCTCGTCGGTGGTGTCGGCGACGGTGGCGACCTCGTAGGTCTTCGAGGTGTCTCCGGCGGCGAAGGCCAGGGTCTTGGCGCCCTCGTCGGCGGCGGCCACGAAATCCGACCCCGAGGCGTCGGCCACGGTGAGGTTGACGGTGAGCCCGCCGGAGGGCGCCGCGCTCGAGAGCTTGACCGTGAAGCTGGCGGCGGTGCCCTCGGTGACCGGCGAGGTCCCGGCCGCGATGGTGGCGGCGGGCGCGTCGTTGTCGTTCACCGTCACCTTCGCCTCCGACGGGCTGCCGACGGTGTATCCGGTGCCGGTGCCGACGGTGACCGTCACGTCGCCGTTGGCTTCATCGACCGTGTCTGAGACGGTCGCCACCGTGTAGGTCTTGGAAGTGTCTCCGGCGTCGAAGGCCAGCGTCTTCGAGCCCTCGTTGGTCGAGGCCACGAAGTCGCTGCCCGTGGCGTCGGCCACGGTGAGGTTGACGGTGAGCCCGCCCGATGGCGCCGGGGTGGAGAGCTCGACCGTGAACGCCGCCCCGGTGCCCTCGGTGACCGGCGAGGTGCCGGCCTTGATCGTGGCCGCGGGCGCGTCGTCGTCGTTGACCGTCACCGTGGCGGAGCTGGGGCTGCCGACCGTGTATCCGGTGCCGCTGGCGACGGTCAGCGTCACGTCGCCCGAGGCCTCGTCGGTGGTGTCGGCGACGGTGGCGACCTCGTAGGTCTTCGAGGTGTCTCCGGCGGCGAAGGCCAGGGTCTTGGCGCCCTCGTCGGCGGCGGCCACGAAGTCGCTGCCCGTGGCGTCGGCCACGGTGAGGTTGACGGTGAGCCCGCCGGAGGGCGCCGCGCTCGAGAGCTTGACCGTGAAGCTGGCGGCGGTGCCCTCGGTGACCGGCGAGGTCCCGGCCGCGATGGTGGCGGCGGGCGCATCGTCGTCGGTGATCGTGAACGTCGCCTCGCCCACGGTGAAGCCGGTGACGGAGGTGGTGCCGTGGACGGTCAGCGCCTCGCCCGTGCCCTCGTCGAGGGTGTCCTGCGCCGGGTCGATGGAGAACGTCGCCGTCCCGGTCCTGGACCCGGCGGGGATGGTGAGGGTGACGTCGTCAACCTGGCCGTAGTCCGTGCCCTCCGTCGCCGCGTCGCCCGACTTGCCGATCTTGACGGTGAGCGCGGTGGCCTCGCTCCGGGCCGTCGTGCCCGGCACGCTCGTCGTCGTGACTTCGAGGTGTCTCCGGCGGCGAAGGCCAGGGTCTTGGCGCCCTCGTCGGCGGCGGCCACGACGTGAGCCCGCCCTCCGGCGCCGCGCTGGACGGTCGGCCGCGATCGTGGCCGCGGGCGCGTCGTCGTCGTTGACGGCGTCCGCCGAGCGTGACTCGCCCGTGGCCCGGCGGTGTCGGCGACGGTGGCGACCTCGTAGGTCTTCGAGGTGTCTCCGGCGGCGAAGGCCAGGGTCTTGGCGCCCTCGTCGGCGGCGGCCACGAAGTCGTCGTCGTTTACCGTGACCTGAGCGCCGAGGAGCGCCGCGCTCGAGAGCTTGACCGTGAAGCTGGCGGCGGTGCCCTCGGTGACCGGCGAGGTCCCGGCCGCGATGGTGGCGGCGGGCGCATCGTCGTCGGTGATCGTGAACGTCGCCTCGCCCACGGTGAAGCCGGTGACGGAGGTGGTGCCGTGGACGGTCAGCGCCTCGCCCGTGCCCTCGTCGAGGGTGTCCTGCGCCGGGTCGATGGAGAACGTCGCCGTCCCGGTCCTGGACCCGGCGGGGATGGTGAGGGTGACGTCGTCAACCTGGCCGTAGTCCGTGCCCTCCGTCGCCGCGTCGCCCGACTTGCCGATCTTGACGGTGAGCGCGGTGGCCTCGCTCCGGGCCGTCGTGCCCGGCAGCGTCGCCGTGACCGTGACGGTCGTGGCGTCCGCCGACTCCCCGGCGCTGGTCGGGTTCAGCGACAGCCCGATCGCGCCCTGCGGCGCGTCGTCGTCGTCGTTTACCGTGACCTTCGCCGAGGAGGGCGTGCCGACGGTGTAGCCGGTGCCCGAGGCCACCGTCACCGTCACGTCGGCGTTGTCCTCGTCCACCACGTCGGCGACGGTGGCGACCTCGTAGGTCTTCGAGGTGTCTCCGGCGGCGAAGGCCAGGGTCTTGGCGCCCTCGTCGGCGGCGGCCACGACCTCGCCGCCGTCCGCCACCGTGAGCGCGACCGTGAGCCCGCCCTCCGGCGCCGCGCTGGACAGCGTCACCGTGAAGCTGGCGGCGGTGCCCTCGGTGACCGGCGAGGTCCCGGCCGCGATCGTGGCCGCGGGCGCGTCGTCGTCGTTGACGGTGACGCTGGCCGAGGGCGCCGGGGAGGCGATGGTGTAGCCGTCGCCACTGGCCAGCGTGACGGTGACGTCGCCCGTGGCCTCGTCGGTGGTGTCGGCGACGGTGGCGACCTCGTAGGTCTTCGAGGTGTCTCCGGCGGCGAAGGCCAGGGTCTTGGCGCCCTCGTCGGCGGCGGCCACGAAATCCGACCCCGAGGCGTCGGCCACGGTGAGGTTGACGGTGAGCCCGCCGGAGGGCGCCGCGCTCGAGAGCTTGACCGTGAAGCTGGCGGCGGTGCCCTCGGTGACCGGCGAGGTCCCGGCCGCGATGGTGGCGGCGGGCGCATCGTCGTCGGTGATCGTGAACGTCGCCTCGCCCACGGTGAAGCCGGTGACGGAGGTGGTGCCGTGGACGGTCAGCGCCTCGCCCGTGCCCTCGTCGAGGGTGTCCTGCGCCGGGTCGATGGAGAACGTCGCCGTCCCGGTCCTGGACCCGGCGGGGATGGTGAGGGTGACGTCGTCAACCTGGCCGTAGTCCGTGCCCTCCGTCGCCGCGTCGCCCGACTTGCCGATCTTGACGGTGAGCGCGGTGGCCTCGCTCCGGGCCGTCGTGCCCGGCAGCGTCGCCGTGACCGTGACGGTCGTGGCGTCCGCCGACTCCCCGGCGCTGGTCGGGTTCAGCGACAGCCCGATCGCGCCCTGCGGCGCGTCGTCGTCGTCGTTTACCGTGACCTTCGCCGAGGAGGGCGTGCCGACGGTGTAGCCGGTGCCCGAGGCCACCGTCACCGTCACGTCGGCGTTGTCCTCGTCCACCACGTCGGCGACGGTGGCGACCTCGTAGGTCTTCGAGGTGTCTCCGGCGGCGAAGGCCAGGGTCTTGGCGCCCTCGTCGGCGGCGGCCACGAAATCCGACCCCGAGGCGTCGGCCACGGTGAGGTTGACGGTGAGCCCGCCGGAGGGCGCCGCGCTCGAGAGCTTGACCGTGAAGCTGGCGGCGGTGCCCTCGGTGACCGGCGAGGTCCCGGCCGCGATGGTGGCGGCGGGCAGCGCCGGTGTGCCCGTCCCGGTAAGCCAGGCGCTCTCGCCGCCATCGTTGGTCGCCCGTACCCGCAGCCGGTAGGCGGTGCCGTTGTCGAGGCCCGCGATCGCCTGCGTCACCGCCGTGCCGGTGGGGCTCACCGCCACCCAGCCGGCCGATGCCGAAGGCGCCTGGCCTGCCTGAACCGGCGCGTCGCTGGCGACCGCGCCCTCTCCTTCTTCCGGCGCCGACGTGTAGTGAACCTCGTAGCCCGACACCGCACCGCCCGAGACCGGCGCCGTCCACGTCAGGTCCAGCCTCCCGTTGCCGGGCTCCACTTGCAGGGCCGTCGGCACGCCAGGCGGAGCCCGCGGCGTACCGGCGCCGGTCAGCCAGCCGCTCGTGCCGCCGGCGTTTCTTGCCCGCACGCGGATCCGGTACTCCGTTCCGTCGACCAGCCCCGCGATTTCCAGCGAGACCGACGTTCCGGAATGCTCTGCGTCGATCCAGCCGTCTGCGGCCGACGGTGCGTCTCCGGACAGATGCTCTGCGCCGTCGGCAACCGTGGCCGAGGACGTATAGTGAACCTCGTAACCCGCCGGGTCCCCGCCGGTCTCCGGCGCCGTCCACGTCAGGTCCAGCTTCCCGTCGCCGGCCTCGACATCCAGGTCCTTCGGCGAACCCGGCGGAGCCGGAAGGCGCGTCACCGTGACGGTGTACGTCCGGATGGAGCTCTCGTCCGCGGCAGTCAACTCCAACTCGATTTCGTTAGTGCCCACGGACAGCTCAACTTGATAATCGTCGCCGAAAGAGGGGATTACCCGCTCCGTCCCTTTCCGCACGACCAGTTCGGCCGTCCGGTGACCCCCGGTCGGAACCAGGCGCACATGCGTGACTGCGTGTGGCACCTCCGCCGCGTAGGACGTGACGGACGAGGAGAACTCCGGCAACAGGCTCAGCGCCGCGTAGGGTCCGGCCGCCCGCTCCGCCTTTGTGGCCGTCAGGCCCCGTAGCGTCGCGTCCGACGACTTCCGCGTCACGTTCACCAGGTAACGGCGCGTGGTCTCGCCGTCCTGAGCCGTGACAGCCGCCTGGATCCAGTTTTCGCCGACAGAGAGCGCGATCGCCCCGCTCTCCGAGCCGCTGGCGACTTCCGTCGCGCTGCCCAAGACGCGGCCGACACTCACCGTCGCGTTCGACTGGCTGACCGTCGGCGTCAGCCTGACGTGGGTGACCGCACCGGCCACCTCGATGCTGTAAACGGTGGTGCCCGGCGAGAAGTCCGGGCTCAGCGTCAGCGCCGTATAGGTCCCGTCCGCCGCCGAAGCGCCCGAAACCGCCAGCCCGGAGAGCCTCGCGTCGGAGGACACCCGCGTCACCGTGACCGTATAGGTCTGCGTGGTGGTGCCGTCCTCGGCTGTCACCACTACCGCGATCGCGTTGTCGCCCACGTTCAGGGCCACGGCCGCGCTGGCCTGGCCGCTGGTCACCGCGTTGCCGGCCACCGACACCGTCGCCTTGCCCGTGTCGGTCACGGTGGGGATGAGCGTGGCGTGCGTCACGGAGTTGGCGACCTCGGCCGTGTAAGCCGTCGTGGAGGCGGCGAAGTCCGGCGCAAGCGCCAGCGTCCCGCTGAAATCCGAGCCGTCCGTGCTCGTGGCGCCCGTCAGCGCCGACAGGGAAGCCACGGCGGACGCGGCCGGCGTCCCCGTGCCGGCAAGCCAGGCGCTCCCGCCTCCCGGGTTGGTCGCCCGCACTCTCAGCCGGTAGACGGAGCCGTTGTCGAGGTCCGCGATCTCCTGCGTCACCGCCTTGCCGGTGCGGCTCACGCTCACCCAGCCGGCGGCGGGGTCGCTCCCCGTGGTCCCGGAGTCGGCGGGGGCTACCTCCGCGTTCGCCGAGGTGAAGTGCACGTCGTAGCCGGTGAGCGTGCCAGAGGGGTCCACCGGCGCGGTCCACAAGAGGTCCAGCTTCGCGTTGCTCGGAGTCACCCGCAGGTCCGTCGGCGCGGGCGGCGGCTCGTCGTTCGCGATGGTGAGTGTGGCCACCGAACCGCGCAGATAGAAGTCGCCGAGGCCGGTGGCGGGGTTTGCCGCCGCGACGAAGGCGAGTTCGATGGTTTCGTCGGGCTCCAGGTCCGCATCGTCGGTGATCGCGACCGCCAGGTTCTTCGTCCTGCCGCCGGTCGGGCCGAACGTCACCGACTTCGTCGCGATGGCGTAATCGGTACCCTCGGTCGCCGTGCCGCCGGTCACCTCGATGCCGAAGGTGACGGGCGACGCGGGCAGATGGCTCACCGTCACCGGGACGTTGAACGCGCCGCCGGAGACATCCTCGGCAACCGTGGCGGCGTAGCTTGTTGTCTCGGGCGCGTCGTTCCCGAACGCGACACTCGGGTTGTCGTCGTCCTCGTCTTCGATGGTGACCGTCGCGACCACGCCCGACGCGGCCGCGTACCAGCCCGACACGGCGGTGGAGAGCGTCACCGTGAACGTCTCGTCGCCCTCCACCAGGTCGTCGGCGGCGATCGGGACCGTCAGCGTCGCCGTGGTCTCGCCCTCCGCCACCGTAACCGTGGCCTGTGTCGTGCCTGTGTCGTCCGCGGTGGCCGTGCTGGCGCCGGAGTAGCCGTAGGCGACCGAAAGCTCCAGCCCGCCCGTGGGCGCCGCCTCGCCCAGCGTCACGGTTAGCTCCGCGTCCGAGCCCTCGGCGGCGGTGACCGCCGAGGCGAGCGTATAGGTCTTGGTCGAGGCGCTCACCGTAACCGTGTATGTCTTCAGGCCGCCGTCACGCCCTTCCACCAGCACCTCGATCGGGTTCCGGGCCGCAGCCAGTGCGATCTTCCGGCTGGGCGAGCCGGACGCCACCGGCCGAAGCTCGCCGCCGGTCGGCCCTGCGCGGATCGTCGGCGCGGGGTACTGGTCCGCAATCGACGCCGGCAAGAGGCCGGTGTCCGCCGCGGTGGGCGTCAGGGTGACGCTGACGACGCCGGGGGCGGCTTCCGCGGTGTACTCGGTGGTGGCGCCGGCGAACGCGGTGTTCAGTCGTATGGCGTTTCCGTCGGAGCCCGTCAGGGTCAGCGCACCGAGGTTCGACAGCGGGTTGTTGAACAGGTTGAGAAAGCTCAGTTGGGTGTTGCCGCTCAGGTCCGGCAGGGATGTCAGCCGATTGTCGTCGACTTCAAGGGTTGCCAATGCGCTGTTGCTGCTCAGGTCAGGCAGGGACGTCAGTTGGTTTCCGGAAGCCCGGAGCGAATCGAGTGAGCCGAGATCCCTCAAGTCCGGCAGGGACGTCAGCTTGTTGTAGGCCACGTCAAGCGTCTGGAGCGAATCGAGATCGCCGAGAGCCGGCAAGGACATCAGCCCGGTATCGTTGACGGTAAGGAACTCGAGCGCAGCAAGGCCGTCGAAGTCGCCTGCCTTCAGCGCGGTGAGTTCGCTGCCCGAGATGTAGAGGTAGGTCACCTCCGCCAGGTGGCTGCCGGTGACCCCGCCGCAGGCGTCCTGAAAGGTTTCCTGGATCAGCGCATCGCGCACCTGCTTCGTGCGGTCGCATATTCCCGGCCAGACCGTCACGGCGACCGAATCGATGGCGAGACCGGCCGGGTACCTGTCATCCGTGCTCGCAGTGACGCGGTGCGTGACGGTCGCCTTGCCCGTGGCGACGCCCGTCACCGTCACCGGCTGGGGGCTGAACCAGTCGGCAGGCGTGAAGACCAGCGCGGATGACACCGTCGCCTTGCCCGTGTTGCTGCTGGCCGGCGTGACCGTCACATTCGCGGAGGGTTCACTGTCGAGACTGACGAAGTACTCGGCCGTGTAGGCGCTTCCCAGGCCGACGGACAAGCTCCTGCGGTCGACCGAAACCCCGGCGGTGTCGTCGTCCGTGATCGTCACCGTCACGTCCGTGACCTGCAGGCTGCCCACCGTGGCGGTGAGAACCAGGCTCTCGTCGTCCTCGTCGATGTCGTCGTTGATGATCCTCACGTCGGCCGTGGCCGAGGTCCTGCCCTCTGCGATCGTGAGCCGCGGCGGTAGCGCGTAGTCGTCCGCGGCCGCCGCCGTGGATTCGCTGGCGGCTTCAAGCCTCACCTCCACGCCGCCCGTACCTGCCGGGTAGTCCAGCGTCGCCGTCACGGTCACCGGACCGCCGTTCTCGGCAACGGCGTCGTTCGTCGCGGAGGTGGTGAGCGTCAGGGACGTCGGCTCGGGCGTCCGTTTCGTGATGTTGACCGTGTAGGTCCGCGTCGCCTTGCCGTCCTCGGCCGTGACCACGACGATGATGGCGTTCAGGCCGCCGCCAAGCGCGATGGCGCCGCTCGCCTGCCCGCTCGTCACCGCCGCCAGGTCCGTCCCCTTGCCCGCCTGCACCGTGGCACCGCCGTCGCTCGCCGTCGGAGTCAGCTTCGCGTGCGTCACGGACATTTCCACCGTCGCCGCGTAGGACGTGGTGTCCGCATCGAATGCGGGTTCGAGCGTCAGCGCAGAGAATGTCCCGTCGGCGCTCGCGCCGCTCGAGGCCGTCAGCCCGCTCAGCGTCGCGTCGTCGGACTTCGGCGTGCCCGCGCCGGTCGCCCAGGCGCTCTCGCCGCCGGCATTCACCGCCCGCACCCGCACCCGGTAGGCGGTGCCGTTGGCCAGGGAGGCAATCGCCTGCGACGCCGTCGGCGGATCGGTCTCGGTGCGGCTCGCGGCCACCCAGCCCGCAGAGGCGGCACCGGACTGCACCGCGGCATCGTCGGCGACCGCGCCGTTGCCTGTCGCGGGCGCCGAGGTGTAGTGCACGTCGTAGCCCGAAACCGCGCCGCCCGCTTCAGGCGCCTGCCACGTCAGGTCCAGCTTCCCGTTCCCGGCCTCGACTTCGAGCGCCGTCGGTGAGCCGGGCGCCTCCGGCAGCCGCGTCACCGTCACCGTGTAGGTCCGCGTCGCCGTCACGTCCTCGGCCGTGACCGCGACGCTGATAGCGTTGTCGCCGAGTTCCAGCGCGATGGCGTCGCTGGCGGTGCCGCTGCCGACCGCCGTTCCCTCCACCGTCACCTTGGCGCCGGACTGGCTTGCCGTAGGCGTCAGCTTTACATGCGTGACCGCGTTGGCGACCTCCGCCGCGTAGGACGTGGTCGTGGCGGAGAACGTGCCGATGTCCAGCGTGCCGCCGAACGTATAGCCGTCGGTGCTCGTGGAGCCTGTGAGCGCGCTCAGCGTCGCGTCGCCGGACTGTCGCGTCACCGTCACCGTGTAGGTCTGCGTCGCCGTCCCGTCTTCGGCCGTGACCACGACGCTGATGGCGTTAGCGCCCACGTCCAGCGCAATGGCGCCGCTGGCCGTGGCGCTGGTCACGGCCGACCCTTCGACAGTCACGGTCGCCTTGCCGGCCGCCGTCACCGTCGGTGTCAGTTGCACGTGCGTCACCGCGTTTGGCACCGTCGCCGCGTAGGACGTTCCGGACGACGAAAACGCAGGGTCGAGCGTCAGCGTGCCGCCGAACGTCGAGCCGTCCGTGCTCGTGGCGCCCGTGAGCGCTCCCAGCGTCGCGTCGCCGGACTGCCGCGTCACCGTCACCGTGTAGGTCTTCGCGGTCTTCCCGTCATGGGCCGTGACCACGACGTCGATCGCGTTCTCGCCTTCGTCCAGCGCGATGGCTGCGCTGGAGTTGCCGCGGTCGACCGCAGCGCTGTCCACCGTCACCGTGGCGTTCGGCTCGTTCGCCGTCGGCGTCAGCTTCACATGCGTCACCGCGCTCGCAACGGTCGCCGCGTAGGACGTGGTGCCCGCAGCGAACGTGCCGATGTCCAGCGCCTCGAATGTCCCGTCAGCGGCCGGTGCCACCGCAGCCTTCAAGCCGGACAGGGTGGCGTCATCGGACCTCGGCGTGCCCGCGCCGAACACCCAGTCGCCGGCAACGCCCGCATTCCTGGCACGCACCCGCACGCGGTATGCCGTCCCGTTGACCAGGTCGGTGATCGCCTTCGTGACCGCCGTGCCGGCGTGTCCCGCATCCACCCAGCCGCCCGAAGCCGAGGGCGAACTGCCGGACTGCACCGCCGCGTCGTCCGCGACCTTGCCCTCGCCGTCCTTCGGCGCCGAGGTTTAGTGCACGTCGTGGCCCGTGAACGTCTCCGTCGGTGCCGTCCATGCCAGATCCAGCCTCGTATTGCCTTCCGTCACCCTGAGGTTCGACGGCAGCGCGGCCTCCACCGTGAACGTCGCGCTTCCCGCCCTGCCCTGGTTGCCGGCCGCGTCGAAGTAGCGGTCGGAGATCGCCGCATAAACCGCCCCGCCGGCCAGGTTCGAGACCGGATCGACGGTGATCGTGGTCCCGGCCGCGTCGATCGTAGCCGCGAACGGGATGTCCGCGCCGTTGGCGTCGGTCCTCTTCAGCGTCAGGATCCGCGTCAGGTCCGCCCCGGAAAACGCGCCGCCGGCGGAGTCCTTCCTCACCGGCTCGCCGAAGGTCAACGTGACGTTCGTCGTCGGGTCCGCCACGGTTGCGCCGTCGACCGGGCTGAATGTCGGCGAGGGCGCGGTGGCGTCCACCGTGAAGGTGACGCTGGCCGCGCTGCCCCGGACGCCGGCCGTGTCGAACCAGCCGTCCGAGATCGCCGCGTACACCGTCCCGTCGGGCAGGTCCGGGGCAGGATCGATCGTGACGACCTTGCGGGCCTGGTCGATGGACGCCGTGAACGGAATGTCCGTGCCACCGGCACCGCCGGCCTTCAGCGCCAGGACGCGCTGCAGATCCGCGCCGGCGAAGTCGCCGCCGCCGGCGTCCTTCCGCACCGCGAAGCCGAACGTCAGCGTGATATCGGTTGCCGGTTCCGTCACCGTGGCGCTGCCGTCCGGGTCGAACGCCGGCGGCGGGATGTCGTCGTTGGTCACGGTGAGCGTCGCGCGCGACCCGTTCCGATTGCGCGCGTAGTGGTCCCCAAGGTCGTCCACGACCCGGTCCGCCGGGACGATGCGCAGTTCGATCGTCTCGCCGGGCTCGCGGTCCGTGTCGTCGATGATCGCGACCGTCACGTTCTTCGTCTTGCTTGCGTCGTCCGGGCCGAACATCACCGACTTCGTGGCGATGCTGTAGTCCGTGCCCTCCGACGCCGTGCCTTCGGCCAGCACCTCGATGCCGAACGTGGTCGAGGATCCCGGCAGGTGGCTCACCGTCACCGGCACGGCCAGGGTGCCGCCGGAGACGTTCTCGGCCACCGAGGCGGCGTACTTCGCGGTCGCGCCCGCGTCGGTCCCGAACGCGATCTTCGCCTTCGCCGCGTCGTTGTCCTCGATGGTGACCGTGGCCACCGCGTGGGGCGTCGTCGACCAGCCCGCGGGCGGCCTCAGCGTCACCGTGAAGGTCTCCTCGTCCTCCACCAGGCGGTCGTCGATCACGTCGAAGCCCGGGCTCAGTGTGCGGGTGAACACGACAGTGTTCGCCAGCGAGCCGCACCTTCGTAACCGCCCGTTGGCGCATTCGCGGAAGGGATCGGCGACAAATCTTCTGTCGACGGGACGGAAGTCGATGCCGCCGCCCTGCGCGGTGCCGCCCGCCCAGACGTACTCCACGTCGCTCTGGCCGACAAAGGACCGCGCATGCCAGGAGGCTTCAAGCTGCGTCGTTCTCACGGCCGGACCGCGAAGCGGCTGAATCCTCGGATCGCCTTCCTTGAAGCGGTAGCTCGCCGCGCCGAACGTGACGCGCGCCGCGCTGTCGGTGATCGTCACCGTCGAGGTGGCCGTGCCGCCCGGCGCAACCGACCAGCCCGTCACGCCGCCCGCAGGCGCAATGGTCACGGTGAAGGTCTCGCCCGCATCCAACTTGGTGTCGGCCGCGATCGGCACCGTCAGCGTCGCTGTCCTGCGCCCGGCCGCGACCCGGACCGTGGACGGCGTTGCGCCCGTGTCCGCCGCCTCGGTGCCGCCGCCCGAGTAGTCGTAGCTCACGCTGAACGACAGCCCGCCCGGCGGCGCCGCTCGGCCCAGCGTCACTGTCAGCTCGGCGTCCGTGCCCTCGGCCGCCGTCACCGAAGGCGTCAGCGCGTAGGTCTGGGTCTGCGCTCCTGCGGGCACGGTGGCTAACTGCGAGAGCGCGATGAGCAGCAGCGCGAGGAGGGGCAGGAGACGGGTCAAGAGCGCACAAGCATGTCAATTGTCTGCCGCGGGCGCTCTCAGCAGTTTGCCCGCCGCTGGAGCTAAAGCCGACTACCCCTCAAGCTCAGTTGAGAGTGGAACGTTCGCAGGACTTGAGAATTAGGAGAGGCCCCGCAGCGCAGCTCAGGCCGCTGCGCGGCAGGGTCGCCTTGCAAAGATGCAGAATGCAGAACCTGCCGCCATGCTCCGGCCGGATGCTGGGCGCACGTCTGGCCGTCTGGCCGTCTGGCCGTCTGGCCGTCTGGCCGTCTGGCCGTCTGGCCGTCTGGCCGTCTGGCCGTCTGGCCGTCTGGCCGTCTGGCCGTCTGGCCGTCTGGCCGTCTGGCCGTCTGGCCGTCTGGCCGTCTGGCCGTCTGGCCGTCTGGCCGTCTGGCCGTCTGGCCGTCTGGCCGTCTGGCGTCTGGCCGTCTGGCCGTCTGGCCGTCTGGCCGTCTGGCTTCATTGTAACCTGCTGTAACAGTCGGCCCCGAAGCGCCCGCCAAAGTCAAGGGCCGGTCCGCACCCGCAGACGCCGCGCCCCAGCACATTCGTCCGAATTGCGGCATTGCACACTCCTGAACCTCAATGCACGCTCAACTGTGAAGCCAGCGCGGAGCATACCCGCCGGTTGCCGGAATGACCACGGAATTTGGACGAATGTGGCGTTTCCGAGCGCATGCGGGTGGCTGAGGTCCGCGGGATATGTCTGGCCCCTCTCTGGGATCTAGCAGAATGCAGGATTCTGGATGCTGGACCGGTACGTTACCAGAACATGAGCGGGCGCGCGGGCGCGGCTTGTCCTCTGCCGGTAGGCGGCCCGGTCGAGCGGCGATGTCGGAAGGCAGACAGAGCGGTCAGCCAGTGTCGAGGTACGGCACGGCGCTCTCTCCAGTGAGCGCATTCGTCCGCAGAAGCCGGTCCGCACCTACCCGCGCACCAACGCCATCATCACCGCCAGCGCCAGCCCGACCCGGGTCTTCAGTTTCGCACGGCCTCGGATGTAGTGGGTCTTGAAGTTGAAGCTGTTGTCGAGACGGCTGTTGATCCGCTCCATGGCCGAACGGCGGTTGTAACCGCGCTGCCAGGGCGGGCTGCCTCAGGGCATTGAGAGATTGTTGATCTGCGCTTGGTGGGGCTGATCGGTCATCCTCGTCGCAGCATCTCGTTCCAGTCCTTGGCGCCGCATGAGCGCAGCCTGATCACTCTCGGGTCGTTGACGGCGAGATGATCGGCGGCGCGGTCTCCGGCGCTGTCTGCGTCGTATGTACAGACGACGCATCTGCGATGCCCCTCAAACCGGGGCCGCCGCTTCCGCAAGCCGCCTTGTTTTCGCTTGCGTTACAACGGCTTCGCTGTCATCCGCGATCCGGCCGCTCCCGATTCTCCTCCCGATCTCCGGCCACGTTCAGGACACAGACTGCCACGCCCGGCGGCGCTCGCCAACCCCCGGCCCGCCTGCCGGCGGGCCGGGCAGCGCACCATTGCGCCGCCCGGAGGCATCGCGATATGAGCGCCGCGCCCTACCAGCGGACCAGCGAGCGCAGCATCACCCCGTGCTCGGCGGGCTCGTCGCCGTTCGCGGCCTCGCGCCGCATGGCGTCGAGATTGACCTCGAAGCCGGGATCGCCCGCCACCGCCGAGTCGAGCCGCCAGCCGATGCGGTACTCCCGCGCCGCGTCCGACAGGCCGAACCCGACATTGGGCGTACCCGTGAAGCGGCCGCCGAACAGCGCCAGCCCGTAGCCGAGCTCCGCATCCATCCGGCCCGACGGGACCGGCTTGGCCCCGTTCCGCGTCAGCGCGGCCGCGTCCGGCTGCATCCACAGCCGCCCCGATCCGCCAAGGGAGCCGCCGGGGTCCGCGCCGTACGACGGCGTGAGCGACGCCGACAGGCCGCGCCCGGCATCGCCCGGCGCCAGCCGGAGCTGGCCCGACACGCCCCATTCCTCGTAGCCCTCGCCGGCGTGCACCGCGAGGCCGTGCACCTTGAGCGCCATGTCGAGGCCGCGCGACGGGTCCGCGTAGCCGAGGCCGGCGCCGAACTCCAGGCCCGTGCCGGTCTCCGCGTCGCCCCCGTCGTGGCGCACCCCGAGCTCGACCTTCGGCGCCAGCGTCGCCCCGCCCGCAAGCGCGAAGGTCCGCGAGCCGTCGAGCACCGCCCGCACCCGGCTCGACTCGCCCCGCGCCGCCGCGAGGTTCCCGAACTCGGAGCTTGCCACCCGGTCCGACTCCGTGCGCACCCAGAAGGCGTCCGCCTTGAGCGCCAGCGCGAAGCCGCCCGCCTCCGCCGGCTTCACCAGGTCGCCCCGCACGCCCATGGCGGTAAGCGTCAGCGACAGGTCCGTGCGGTAGCGCTGCGCCACGGCGCCGTCGAGGTCGAGCGACAGGCTCCCCGTGCCCGTGCCCGCCATGCCCCAGGCCGATATCCGGTCGGTGATCTTGAGCCGCGCATAGGGCAGCACCGTGGTCACGTCGCTCCCCAGCCGGTAGCGCCAGCCGGCGTCGTTTGCCGAGCCCTCGCCCACGCTGTGCGTCATCGCGAACCCGGCCAGCAGCCGGCCGCGCTCGTAGTCGAAGCCCATCGAGCCGGTCGCCGACTCGCCGGTGAGGCCGAGGCCCTGCGCGCCGGACGAGAACTGCGATACCGACGCGCCCTGGCCCCAGCTCGTGAGCTGCATCCCCGGGCCGCTCGACAGCACCGCCCGGAACGACGTCCCGAGCAGCAGCTCCCGCGCCGTCACCCGCCGCGCGCCCGCGACGGTGGGGGCGGTCTCGTTCCAACCGCTGGAGAGACCATGGCGGGCGAACGGGTCGTCGTCGTTGGCCGGCGGCGCGGACGGCGCGCCGAACGCCTGCGCGAAGCCCGTCAGCACGCCCGCCAGCGCCTTCGCGCCAGCGTCGCCGTCTGTCCCGGACTGCGATCCGGGGTCCTGCGACAGGTTCACGCGCTGGCCCAGCATCGTCAGGTGCGAGCCCGCATCCCTCGGCGTCTCCAGCCGCGCCGTGACCGCCGCCACCGCGTCCGAGGCCACCGTGCGCCCGAAGCGCGAAAGCCACGCCTGCTGAAGCGCGTCGTCGTTCACGATGACGCCCGTCGCCTGGCGGTGGATGTTGCGCAAGTAAGCCCCGCTCGGGTTCGAGAGCCGCAGCCGCATCGTCTCCTTGCCCTCGTCGATGGCGTCGTCGAGCACCGCAACCGAGACCGTCTTCGCCGTCTCGCCCACAGCGAAGACGAGCGTGCCCGACGCGGACGTGTAGTCCGCGCCCGCCTTCGCCGTGCCGTCCGCCGTCGCGTAGTCCACCGAGACCGGGTGCGAGACCGCACGGCTGAGCGTCACCGCGAACTCGAGCGATTCGTCCTTGCCTTCCCTCGCGCGCGCGCCCTCGATGCGGATCCGCGCCGGGCCGCCGACGCTCGCCGTCAGCGTGCTCTCCAGCATCCGCCCGCCGGACGCGCACACCGCGCCCGCCTCGCCGCAGGCCCGCCCGCCCGCGAGCGTTACCGTCACGTCCTTCCAGTTCTTCGGCGCGACGCGCACCCGCCACAGGCCAACCGACACGTGCTCGACCGCCTCCACGCCGCCGCCCTGCACCCTGAACGACGCCGCCACCGGTGCCACCGCCCCGTTGCCCAGCGCCTCGCTGAAGCGCAGGCCGATCACGAACGCGGCATCGCCGTCATGCCCGGCGGGGACGTTCTCGAACGCCGCCGTCAGCGGCTCGAGCCTTCGTTGCTGTTGCGCCTGCGCCGGCTCGCGCGTCACCGTCACGGTGTATGTCTTGACCTTGCCGTTCTCGGCCCTCACCTCGACGGCCAGTTCGTTGGCGCCCACCGCGAGCGCGAGCCTCTCACCCCAGAAGCCCGAACGCGCCGCCGACAGCCTGCCTGCCGGGCCTGCCTTCACTGTCGCCTTCGCGTAGTCCTGCGGCACCGCCTTCAGCTGCACGTGCGTCGTCCCGTACGGCACCGTCACCGCGTAGGATGTGGTCGAGGCCGAGAACGCGCCGATGTCCAGCCCGGTACGCGCGCCGCCTGCGCTCACGCCTGCACCGGAAAGACCGCCCACCTGGAGCTGATACAGGTTCGCGTTCGACGAGCCCGGCTCCTGGTTGTAGATCGTCCCGATCCCCTCGGCGTCCCCCAGCCGCGCACCGCCCCACGCACGCAACAGCACGACCTTGAACGTCTCTCCGCTGTCCTCGTGGCCGTCGTCGATGACCCGCACGCGCACCTTCTTGCGCGTCTCGCCGGGCTCGAAAATCAGCGTCAACGGGTGCTCGACCCCAACGTAGTCCGCGCCGGCGGTCGCCGTGACGTCGTAGGTCCGGTACTCCACGTACACCCGGTGCGACACGGCACGGTTGAGCGTCACCGAAAAGAACATCATCGGGTGATGACTGCGCCCTTCGGGTTCGTGCAACGCCGCGTCCCCCACCGACAGCTCAAGCGGCGTTTCGTCGTCGTCCACGATGGTCAGGAGGGACCCCAGCCCGCTCCCTCCTATACCGACCTGCCGACGTTGCTCGCCCAGCCTCACTTCGAACGTCTCGTCGTCGGTGTCGCCGTCCTGCCTCGCATGCACCTCGATCGTGCCCGTCCTCGAACCGGCCGGGATCACGATGTAGTTGAGCCGCGTATAGACGTCGCCATCCTCCGCCGAAAGCCGGTCGCAGCCTTTATATTTCAGGCATCCGCTGTGCCCAACAGGCACTATATCAACCGTGACAATCTCCACCGGCACATGCAATTCGTGATTGCCTGACAGCGCCTTGTCCAGAGTCGCCGTCACCGTTATCGAAGAGCCCTCCGCCACACGACGGGATGACGCCGACAGCGACACTTCCACCTCGGCAGCATCTTCGATGAGTAATCCCAGCCTCGCCGGGTCGCCCGCACGCGCCCAGCCGGGCAGGTTCGCCGTGTCGAGGGCTACCGTAAAGGTTTCGTCTGTCGCGTCTGTATCCACCGAGGTCGCCACGAAGAAGCTCGTCGAGGTCACGCCGCCGCTCACCGGTATGGAAAGCCGGCGCGTACCGGCTTCGGATTCGAGACTGCCCCCTGTCACAAGAACCGGGATGAAGACGGTGCGGACACCGGGACCGTTCCGGTTCAGCAGCAACGGCACCGGCTTGGAGAACGTCATCGTCATCTTGACAACACGGCCCTCCGGCACGCGCGTCCACTCGGCCGACAGCGATATCGCCGGCTTGTCGTCGTCCGCGATGGTCACCTCCACCGAAGACGACCCGCTCACCGCCCGCATTGAGGACGGCAGCGCCCCCAGCGCCACGGTGAAGGTCTCGTCGTCGGCGTCGGTGTCCTGATTCGTGGTGACCGTGACCGTCCCGCTCGTCGCGTTGGCCGGGATCGTGATGGGCGGCACGGGGTCCGGAAGCGGGCGGGCGGGGTTCCATCTCCCGTACCCGAAGTCGCGGGGTTCCGCCGTGCCCCGCCGCAGCGACAGCGGAATCGTAACGGGCTGCGACAACGCCTTCGTCAGCGTTGCCGTCACCGTCACCGTCGAGCCCTCGTCCACCGGGTTCGGGGAGGCCTGGAGCGAAACACCGGGAGCACCCTCGTCGTCCGCGATCACGATCTGCACCGAGGTCGCGCTGCCTGCGGTCACGCTCGAAGGCAGGTTGCCGCCAAGGGCCACCGTGAAGGTCTCGTCCTCGGCGTCGGCGTCCTGGTTCGTGGCGATGGTCGCCGTGCCCGTGGTGGCGCCGGCGTTGACGGTGATGGCCGAGAGCGTCCCGTGGTCGCCCGACTCGGACGTGTTCCGCGTCACCGTCACCGGAACGGACACGCTGCTCGACAGCGGCGCGGACAGCCTCGCCTGCACCGTAACCGAAGACCCCTCCATCACCGTGGCGGGCACCGCGGAGAGCGTCACCTCGGGCAAACCCGCCCTGGCGGTCGCGGACACCCAGCTACTAGCTCTGACTGTGGAAAGTCGGACATATCGAATCTCGACCACGTAGGCCGTGCCGTTCGTCAAACCGGTGATTTCGTAGGAACTGACAAGATTGCCACCCCCAACGCTTTCGCCGTTCTCGGAAGTCTGTGAAGCACCAGTGCTGTTCAACCAGGCGACTCCGTTTTTCTCCCTCCAGCGGATGTACGGCCAATAGTCGCTGGGCGCGGCGGCTGCGGCCGGTGAATTGGTCCAGGTCACCGTCAGTTTCCCGTCGCCCGGCGCAGCAGCCAGATTGGTCGGCCCAGCGACAGATTGCGCCCCGGCGGGTGTGGGCGCGAACAGGCCGAGCGCGCAGAGCAGCAGCGCCAGGACGGGAAGGAGAAGGGAGAGGCGGGCGCGGGAACGCCCGCGGCGCGGCTCAGGCCGCTGCGGGGCAGGGGTGCCTTCCGAAGGTGGAGGAGCCGGACGGTGCGCACCGGCCGGACGCCGGGCGCACTTCATGCCGGTTGGCCGGTTGGCCGGTTGGCCGGTTGGCCGGTTGGCCGGTTGGCCGGTTGGCCGGTTGGCCGGTTGGCCGGTTGGCCGGTTGGCCATTATACCGGACGCCGTTTCGGGGGCCGATGTCAAGAGAGAGCGGATTCACATGCCGCCCGGGCATGCCGGAACCGGAGGACGGCAACACTCCGGGCGCCGTTCCCGAAGCCCCACTCGCCGCCGCGGACGGTTGCACGTTCGATACTTGCAGCATGGCACTCCCCCGAATCACGCCGGCCCCTGCGACGATAATCTCCGGGGAGTTTGAACAGATTACGGGGTCAAGATCAAGCGGCGGATGCGCCGGGGCGGCGAAGGGCACGCGTCACGCCCCGGCGCTGCCGAGCTTCCGGGCGACGGCAAGCGCCACTCGCTCGGCGGCCTCGCCCAGGGTCGCATCGTCGAGATGGACGTAGCGGTTGGTGGTGCTGGCGCGGCGATGACCGAGCAGGCGCCCGGCGACGTGCAGGCTCTCGCCGTTCATCACCGCGTGCGAGGCATGCGCGTGGCGCAAGTCATGCAGCCGCGCGTCCGCCACGATCCCGGCCTCGCGGCGCACCCCGGTCCAGAACTTCCAAAGGTCGTTCTTGTCCAGCGGACCGTCCCCGTCCTCGCCGGGAAACACCCACTCCCCGGACGCCGCGCCGGCGAGGCCGTCGAGCGCCTCCAGCGCCGCCGCGCCGAGCAGGACGTGCCTCGGCCCGGTCTTCGTGTCGCTCAGGGTCAGGCGGTCCGGCTTGACCTCGCACCAGCGCAGGCAGCGTATCTCGCCCGGCCGGCACCCGGTCAGCAGCAGCAGGCGCACCGCCGCGACGCAGGCCGGGTCGCCGTTCTCGCGCCGGCGCAGGACCGCGCCGAGTTTCGCAAGGTCGTCGGCGCCGAGCAGCCGCCCGCGCGGCGGGCGGCGGTAGCGGACGATCCCCTTGCACGGGTTGCCCGCCGCCTCGGGCCGGTGGCCCCAGGCGATGGCGCAGTCGAACATGGTGCGCAGGATGTCGTGGGCGCGGTTCGCGCCGCCCGGCTTCCGCCGCCCGTAGTCGTGGAAGAAGCGGGCGATGTCGGCCCGCGCCACCGAGCCGACGCGCAGATGGCCGATAGCGGGCAGGATGGCGCTGTTGAGGTAGCTCATGGTGGCCGCCACCGTGGACGGCTTCCACGACGGCGCGCGCTGCCGAATATCACCAAAGTAGCCGGCGAATGTCATCCAACGTAGCCGCCCAATATCATCCAAAGTAGCCACCCAGTGTCACCAAAGTAGCCACCCCGGAGCGAAGCGACGCGATCACGTTGTTGTCGACGGTTCTCCCGTGGCGATTTCCCGTTCAGCGATACCACCGCCGAAGGCTCTTCGGCAAGGCGGTGGAGCATGGTGCGCGCGCGACGCGTGACCCCTCACGAGTCGGAGCGGCGCGCGCGCGCCATGCTGGCGCACGACATCGCCGCTTGCTCCGAAGCCCCGGAGCGGAGCGACGCAGGCGCCGCGCTCCGCGCGGCGCTCCCTCACCGCGTTCATGCCTTGGCTCCGGCGCCGGCGTCGCCGGTGCGCATGGAGGCGCCCGTCAGCTCCAGGCGGGTGGCGCGGTGAACCAGCCGGTCGAGGATGGCGTCGGCGAGGGTGGGGTCCTTGAACTGGCCGTGCCAGTCGGCCACGGGCAACTGGGAGGTGACGATCACCGAGCGGCGGCCGAAGCGGTCGTCGAGGATCTCGAGGAGATCGCGGCCGCGGGGCGCGTCGATCGGCGCCAGGCCCCAGTCGTCGAGGATGAGCAGTTCGATGCGGCCGAGGTCGCGATAGAACCTGGGAACGGTGCCCTCGCCGTGCGCGATGCGCAGCTCGGTCAGCAGCCGCGGCACGCGGAGATACTGGGCCTGGTAGCCTTCGAGGCAGGCCTTGTGGGCGAGCGCGCAGGAGATCCAGCTCTTGCCCGTGCCGCACGGGCCGGTGACCAGGATGTTGGCGCCGTTGCGGACCCAGTTGCAATCGCCGAGGCCGAGCACGACGCTTCGGTCGAGGCCGCGGGGGCGGCTCAGGTCGATCTCCTCGAAGCAGGCGTCCTTGTGGCGCAGCTGCGCCTTCCTGAGGCGGCGCTGCAGGGCCCGGGAGCGGCGCTCGGCGATCTCGCGGTCGATCAGCAGGGCGAGGCGGTCCTCGAAGGGCATGTCGTCCAGGTCGCGGCGGGCGATCTGTTCGAGGAAGGCGTCCCTCATGCCGGGCAGGCGCAGCGAGGCGATGCGCTGGGCCAGGGGGTGGGACACTCCATTCTTGTCGGTCATCTGTAGTACTCCGCTCCTCTGATGTTGGAATGGTCGATGGGCGTGGTCTCGGGCTCGGGTTCGGCGGCGGCGAGATCGGCGCCGGTGCGCAGGATGTTCTCGAGCCCGCTGTAGGTCCGGGTGCCGAGCTCCAGGGCGTAGCGGCAGGCGTCGTCGAAGCGGTCCGGCTCGTGAGCCGTGGCCAGGCGGAGAACGCCGTAGGTGGAGCGGAAGCCGAACTCCGGATTGTTGTGCCGCTTCATGAGCGCGGTCACGAAAGCGAGGACGTGCGGCCCGATATCCCGGGCCCGCTTCTCCAGGCTGGCGCGGGTCTCCTCGACGCCGGCGCGCTGGTGCGCCAGCGGCCGGTGCTCCTTGATCGTGGTGGCGCGGCCCCTGGCCCGGCTGCGCATGTGGCTGGCGATCTGGCTGCCCCGGTGGAAGACGTCGATCACCTGGCCGCGCAGGCGGACATCGACCTCCTTGCCGACATACTGGTGCGGCACCGAGTAGAAGTGCCTCTCGATGGCGATGTGATAATCGGGGTGAACCGTGTTCTTGCGCCACACCGTGCGCTGCCAGCGCCGGTCCGGCAGCGGCTTCATGTGCGGGAGATCGACGGCCTCGAAGCGCTCGTAGCGGCTCTCGCCGGTGCCGTCGGCATAGGGCCGGCTGTTGATCTTCCGGACCTGGGCGGCGATCGCCCGGTTCAGCGACGCCAGATCATGGAAGACGTGGTTGCGCAGCGGCGCGAGAATCCAGCGCTCGGCGTGAAGCACTCCCTGTTCCACGAGCCCCTTGTCGCGGGGCCGGCGAACGCGGGCCGGCAAGCCTTGGGCGCCGTAATGGTCGAGCAGATCGGCGTAGGTCTCGTTCAGCACCGGCTCGTAGCGCGAGGGCTGCTTCACCGCCGCCTTGACGTTGTCCGGCACCACCAGCTCGGGCACGCAGCCCATGTCCTGGAAGCAGCGCACGTGCGAGGCGCACCAGTCGTCGATCTTCTGGCTCAGCGTCGCCTCGGCGTAGAGCCGGCCCGAGACGCCCATGGAAGCGATGAACACCTGCGCCCGGTGCTCGACCCGGTCGATCAGCACCGGCATCGTCATGCCGGCGTAGTCGACGAACAGCCGCTCGCCGGGGCGGCGGTTCTGGCGCATCCTCACGTCGCCGCGCGGCCGCCAATCACGGAACCGGCGGCACCAGGTCACGTAGCTCATGCCGTCGGGATGCGTCCCGCGCCACTCCTCCCAAAGCAGCTTCAGCGTCACGCCGCGGCCGGACAGGTCCTTCTCGACCTTCGCCCAGTCAACGTCTTCCGCCGGGGCCTCCTCCGCAGCCGGATAGAGCGCCGCCTCCACGGCTTCGTCGTCCATGTCGCGGGCCTCCGGCCAGCTCAGACCGGACGCCTCGAACCGCTCCAGCACCATCGCCACCGAACGCCGCGAGACATCGCAGTGGGTCGAGATGGCGCGGGCACTGCGGCCCTCGTCGAAATGAAATCCCAGAACCTTCTTGATCTTCCTCATCGGCAGCCTTCCCCGTGCCATCGCTTCCCTCTCGGACCAATCGCCAAAGTCCGAGGCGTAGGACGGCACCCTGAGTCGCACCAAGATCGGCCGCCCCCAGGGGGTGGCTACTTTGGTGACATTGGGTGGCTACTTTGAGTGATATTGGGTGGCTACTTTGAGTGATATTGGGTGGCTACTTTGCCTGAAACTCGGTGGCTACTTTGCTGACACTCCGCACGCGCCGCTCGACATATTCGGCGGCGAACGCCTTCAGCGTCGGGCCGGAAGCGGGCAGGGGCACGGGGTCCCCGCCGCCCTTCTCGCGCGCGAGGAAGGCGAGCGCGGCGGCCCGCGCCCGGTCGGCCTTCACCCGACTTCCGCAACTCGGCAGGCGGTTCGGCTAATTTGACGTTTTTCAGCCTGGAAAGTGGCGGATTTCCGGTCTTGGCCTCTCCAGAACGGCGTGTAGTGCCGACCTACCCCCTTGATCGGGCAGGCAAAGGGCCGGACGCTTTGGCCATGTTCGTGCGGTGCAAGAAACGCTTCAAGGACGGCAAGGAGCACCGTTACTGGAGCGTGGTGGAGAACGTCCGGGTGCGCGGCGGCCGGGTGGTTCAGCGCCATGTTCTCTATCTCGGCGAGATCAACGACAACCAGCGCGCGGCGTGGTGCCGCTCGATCGAGGTGTTGGAAGGCAAGTCGGGGTCACGGCAGATGGCGCTGTTTCCCGAGGATCGCGACGCGCCGGCGCTGACCTGCGAGGTGGTGAAGATCAACGTCTCGGAAGTGTCGCTTCACGAGCCGCGCCAGTGGGGGGCGTGCTGGCTGGCGCTGAGCTTGTGGGATCTCCTGGACCTTGACCGCTTCTGGGGTCCGCGCCTGCTGCCGAGCCGGCAGGGCACGCGCTGGCTGGACGTGCTGAAGATTCTCGCCTGCTACCGGCTGATCGACCCGGGCAGCGAGTGGCGCCTTCACCGCCACTGGTACGAGCACAGCGCGCTGCGCGATCTCCTTGGCAGCGATCGGGCGATCGCCGACGACACGCTCTATCGCTGCCTCGACAAGCTGCTGGCGCACAAGCAGGCGTTCTTCTCGTTCCTGTGCGCCCAGTGGGCGACGTTGTTCGACGCGCGCTTCGACGTGCTGCTGTACGACCTGACCTCGACCTACTTCGAGAGCGAGGCGCCGCATCCGGACAAGCGCCGCTTCGGCTACAGCCGGGACAAGCGGCCGGACTGCGTGCAGGTGGTGATCGCGCTGATCGTCACGCCCGAGGGCTTGCCGCTGGCCTACGAGGTGATGCCGGGGAACACCGCCGACCAGAGCACGCTGACGGCGTTCCTGGAGAAGATCGAGCGGCAATACGGCCGCTCGGACCGCATCTGGATCATGGACCGCGGCATCCCGACGGAGGAAACGCTGGCGTCGATGCGCGAGGGCGACGCGTCGGTGCGCTATCTGGTGGGTACGCCCAAGGGCCGGCTGACGCGGCTCGAGACGGCATTCCTCGACCTGCCCTGGCAGGAGGTGCGCCAGTCCGTCGGCGTCAAGCTGCTGGTCGAGGACGGCGAACTCTACATCCTGGTGCGCTCGGAGGGGCGGCTCCTGAAGGAGCGCGGCATGCGTCGGCGCCGGCTGAAGAAGCTGTGGCGCCGGCTGGTCGAACTGCAAGGGCAGTCCAATAGCCGGGACCAACTGATGCTCAAGCTCGGCGCCGCCAAGAAGGAGGCGGGCCGGGCCTGGAACCTGGTCGACATCCGCCTGCCCGAGACCGACAAGGAGCTCGCCGCCAACGGCTTCCCGGTCCGCCTGCGACGCGACCGGCTGCGCCGCGCGCGCCGCCGAGAGGGCCGCTACCTGTTGCGCTCCAACATGGTGGCCGAAGACCCGGCCACGCTGTGGCGCCTGTACATGCGGCTTATCGAGATCGAGCAGGCCTTCAAGGAGCTCAAGCACGAGCTTGCGATCCGGCCGATCTTCCATCGGCGCGAGGAACGGATCGAGGCGCACATCTTCGTGTCATTCATCGCCTACTGCCTGCTGGTGACGCTGAAAAACCTCGCCCGCCCCCGCGCCAACGGCCTGACCCCGCGCGCCATCATCGAGGCGTTCGCCACCATCCAGATGGTCGACGTCCACCTGCCGACCACCGACGGCCGGCACCTCGTTCTGCCGCGCCACACCCGACCGAACAAAGAGCACGAACTCCTGCTGCACCAGCTCGGCATGACCCTGCCGCAACAACCGGCGCCGCGTATCACCGCCTGACGACCCACGCCGCGCTTCCCCGTGCGGCACCCTGTAGTGCCGACCTTCGGAGGTGTGATCTCGGAGAATCAATGGGTTAGAACCCGCATAACCCCCGAGTTGCGGAAGTCGGGTTCACGGCGCCGGGCTTGCCGAGCGTGACCCGGCGCACCTTGCCGCCGCGCCGGAAGCGGAACACCCAGGAGCGCGCGCCGCTCGGCTGGACGCGGAGCATGAAGCCCTGCAGGGCGGTGTCGTGGACGGCGTATTCGCGCTCGCGCGGACGGGCCGCGAGCGCGAGCGCATCGGTCAGGCGGGCGCGTTCGGTCATCGGCCCGCCTCCCCGCCGTCGAGCATGCCGGCGAGGCTCCGCGAGACCCGGTCCGCGGCCTCGAACACGGAGTCCTCGGCAAGGTGGGCGTAGCCGAAGGTGGTCTTGATGTCGGCATGGCCGAGCAGCCCGGCGACGACGCGCAGGCCCTCGCCGCCGCCGACCGCGACCGCCGCGTGGCTGTGGCGCAGATCGTGAATGCGCAGCCCAGGCAGTCCCGCCGCCGCGCGGATCGCGTTCCATGCCTTGGCCACCGTCGCAGGTCCGCCGCCGGGCGACGGGAACACCCAGGGGCAGTCGGCCCGGCGCGCCTGCGCCGCGACGACGGCGCGGGCGGGCGACGCGAGCCAGACCGTGCGCGGACCCGTCTTCGAATCGGGCAGCACCGCGCGGTCGCCGTGGACGTATTCCCACTTGAGCCGCAGCGCCTCCGACTTGCGCGCGCCGGTGTAGAGCAGGAAGTGCAAGACGGCTACGGCGACCGGCCATTCCGCCTCCGCACCGTCGAGCGCCCGGCCGAGCGCGGCGAACTCGTCGTCGGTCAGGTAGTGCGCCTCGAAGCCGGACTTGCGCCGCCGCAGCCCCTTGCACGGGTTGGAGTCCTCGCGCCGCAGCCCGAGCGCCTCGGCGTGCTTCATCATCGACGACATCGCCGCGAGCGCCCAGTGCGCCGAGCCGGGCCGCGTTGCCGAAATGCCGTCGTGCCAGTTGCGCACGTCCTTCGCGCCGACCGCATTGACCCGCCGGCCGCCGAACGCCGGCAGTATCCAGCGCCGCACGGTATGGGCGTAGCTCTCCCGCGTCGCGGGCTTCCAGCGTTCGGCGCAGTCGGCGAGGAACGCCGGCGCGAACGCCCGCACGGTCGGCACCGCCGCCGCCGCGCCGCCCGTCCCGGCATCGGCGAGCAGCGCCCGCGCCGCGTGCCGCGCGTCCTCGACCGTCAGCGCGTCGAGCGCGCCGAGCGTCCGCCTGACGACGGCGCCGCCCGAGCGCCGGTGCACGATCCACGTCTTGTGTCCGTTCGCGCGCGCCCGCAGTCCGAGGCCCGGCACCGCGCTGTCCCACAGCACGGCCTCGCGCCCGTCCGCGGCGGCGAAGGCGCGCGCGCCCGCCTCGGTGATCTTCGTTCTGTTCGCCATGGTCCGCTCCCTTCCGTTCGCTTCGGTCGAAACCGGCGCGGCCAGGGCGTCCCCCTCGGGGAACGCCCAGGACACGCCGGGTAACGGGGCCGGGTTCGGAAGCTGGAAGGGTCGGACCGCCGCGCTCAGACGCCGCGCGGGCTGCAAGCCGTTGCCACGGCTGGGCCTTCGGCGCTTCGCGGATGCGTGGGAAAAGTGCGATGCTCGACGCCCTGCGGCGCGATTCCGTCACACCCGACGCACTTCGGTTCCCAGTGCTCGATCCAGGGGACCGAGGTGGCGACGCCGGCAGTTGAGACGACGACGGCGCCACGCTCGCAGGCTCCCTCGATTGTGCCGCGGAGCGTTGACATCCGCCAATCGCCTAAGCTCGACGCGCGGCGAATCGAGTCGCGAGGGCCTCCCGCGCGGGCGGGGCAGCGTTGCTGCGCGGCGGAGGCGGGGCGGATTCGCCCGCGGAGCCGGGGCCGACCGGAGGCGAAGGAGGCGGAGATGGACGAGTGGCTGAGCAACACGGGCGCCGGGCGCGCCTGGGATTTCCTGCAGCGCAACCCGGTGTACATCGTGGAGTGGTGGAAGACGGCGGCCGGGATTCCGCCTGCGCAGGGGGAGCCCTTCCCGGTGCACAGGCGGACGGCGGTGGACGAGGCGGCCGCCCGCTGGGGGCTGCTGGCCTGGGAAGACCCGCTGGCGGAGCGGGGGCCTGCATCGCCGTTCTGGACGGTGGCGCCGACGCTGGAGCTTGTACCGTCGCGGGGCAACCGATTTTTCCTGGAGCTGCTGGACGAGCCCGGGGTGCGGCTGTCGGCGGTGTCGATCGAGCCCGGCCCCGTGATCGTGAAGGTGGAAAAGGGCGATGCGGCGATGCAACTGCTGATCGCGGACGGGTCCTGCTTCGATGCCGGGGGCGCCTATGCGCTGGTGCTGCGGGGGCCGTTGCGCCTGCCGGCGCGGCTTCGCCGGGCGGCGGACCTGTGGCCCCTCGAGGGGCCGAAGGCAAACAGCCGCGCCCGCGTGTGCCGGACCGGGAGCTCCTGCTTGCGCTGGACTGGAAGCGGGAGGGCAAGCAGCACCGCGAGATCGCGATGGCGCTCTGGCCGAAGGAGAAGATCGAGGGGCGTATTGAGAACGACCCTCTGCGCTCGCGGGTGCAGCGGCGGATCAGGCGGGGCGAGCACCTGAGGGACGTGGGCTACCTCGCCATGGCGGCCGGCGGCTAGGGCGGGCCGGCGGCGGGCTTTCGGAGGCTGCCGGGCGGGAATTGGGAGGGCGGGGGGCGGGCGGGGGCGCAATTTGCGCGTCCGCGGGGGCGGCGGGGCGCACAATTTCGCATTTTTTCTGTGGACGCGGTTTCGGGCGCCCCCGCAATGGGTTGTTGCCGTTTCCGCGCCGAATTCGGTGCCGATGTTCACGGTCTGTTGGGTGATCGTTTGAGCGACCCCTCGAAACGATCATTCCCGGACTGCCCGAATGCCGCTCCACTAGGCCGCGATTGTCGCGGGGAACCCGTGGAGAGGCGGCGTCATGGCGAAGGTGCGGAGCTGTTATCTGACCACCCGGCAGGCGGCGGCGGTCCTGGGTGTGAGCCGCAGGACGCTGGAGCACTATCGCGTGAGGGGCGGCGGGCCGCCCTACCTGAGCTACTGCAACCGCATCCGCTATCTGCGCCGCGACCTGCACCGCTGGGCGGCGGAGAGGCGCAGGCGCTCGACCTCCGACGAGGGCGGCAAGGGCGGGGCGGCGCCGGCGAAGCGGGATACCGGGCCGGCGGCCTTCGGGGCGGCGGCGCGCGCTGCGGCGGGGAGCGGCGGCTGGCTGAACGAGCGCGATCTGGCTGCGCTGCTGGGGGTGGGGCGCGCCACGCTGGCGCGCCATCGCAAGGGCGGGCTGGGTCCCCGGTTCGAGCGGGTGGGCCACGAGGTGCGCTACCGCGTTGCGGATGTCGAGGCGTGGCTTGAGCGCTGCGGCGGGATCCCGGGGGAGGAGCCTCCCGACTCCCCCGACGGCGGACCGGCGCGCTGCGGCCCGGCGTCCGGCCCTGCGGAGGACGAGTGATGTTCGTGCGGCGGCCGCTGCTGCTGGCGGCGTCGCTGCTGGCGCTGCCGGGCTGCGGCCTGACGGCGGTGGACGACGCGCGGGACGAGGCGGAGAGCGTGGCGCGGGAGGTGGCGGCGCGCGTCGCCGCTCCCGATACCGGGTACGCGGTCGTGCGCCGGATGGACCGGCCCTACGTCGGCATCGAGCCGGCGGAGGAGGAGCGGCGGGACACGCTGCCCGGACGCTTCCTCACGGACGACGCCGTGACCCTGCCGCTGACGGGCGCGGACGGCGAGGCGATGCTGGCGGCGCGCATCGAAGCGGCCACCGGTCTGCCCGTGCGTTTCGTGGGCGCCCCGCGCGGGACCGCGGGAACCGGCCTGGGCGCGGCCGACGGCCTCTCTCCTTCCGGCGCGGTCTGGACCGGCCCGCTCGACCGGCTGCTGGACGCCTGGGCCGGGGCCGCCGGCCACGAGTGGCGCTTCAACGCCGATGCGGGCAAAATCGAGATCGTGCGGCAGCGCACCGCGGTGTTCCGGGTCAACGCGCTCGCCGGCACCGAGCGCCACGGCGCCTCTTCCTCCACACAGGACCAGGCCGGCGAGGACGGATCGAGCAGCCTCAGCGCACAGTCCATCGAGAGCGAGACCGTCTACGACCCCTGGCCCGAGATAGAAGAGCAGATCGCGGGCCTCGTTAGCGAGGAGACCAGGGTCACGGTCTCGCCTGCAAGCGCGTCGGTGACGGTGAGCGGCGCGCCTTCGGACGTGCGCAGGGTGCGCGGCTATCTCGCCTGGCTCAATCGCGAGGTGCTGCGCCCGGTGACGCTGAGCGTCCACCTCTATGCGGTGCGCTTCGAGCGAGAGAGCGACCATGGCGTGGATCTCTCGCTGAGCGAGATGCTGGGCTCGTCCGTCGGCCTCGCCGTCGCGGGCGACACGGTCTCGGTGATCAGGCCCGCGGATGCCGTCAGCGCCGGTGACACGCTGGCTGCGGCGGTCCGGGCGCTCAGCCGGGCGGGCACGGTATCCAGGGTGTTGTCCGCCGACATCCCCTCGCTCAACGGCAAGCCTGCGCAGTTCCTGGAGCTCACCAACGAGGCCTATCTCAAGGAGCTCAGGACCACGGCGGGCGAAGGGGTAGCGCAGACCGAGCTGGTGCCGGGGACGGTGTCGTCGGGGTTCGCGCTCTCCTACCTCGCGCGCATCACCGGGCCGGACGAGGTTCTGGTTCGTCTGAGCGCAAGCCTCAGAGACCGTCCGCGCTTCACCGCCTTCACCACGGACGGGCACACCATCCAGCTTCCGGCCTACGGCGGACGCGCGGTGCAGGTGACCCGGAGGATCGGGCGCGGCGAGACCCTGATGGTGACGGGGTTCAGCGACCGGGGCGCGGTGTCGGACCGGCAGGGCAGCATCGACGCGGACCTTCCCGTGCCTCTCGGCGGGCGCAGCGCGCGGCTGGTGCGCGAGGAGCGGGTTCTTCTGATCGCGGCCGAGATCGGCGCGCCGCTGGGGATCGCCGAAGTGCAGGGCGTCGAGCTGTCCCAGGTAATCCTCCCGTACCAGGGAGTTCCCCTGCCCCAGGGAGTTCCCCTGTCCCAGGGAGTCGCCCTGTCCCGGGGCATTCCCCTGCGCGGGGGAGCACTGCTGTGAGCGTGCTCGCGATCGGCGGGCGGCGCTTCGCTGCGGGCCTCTACTGGCTGGAGCGGGGCGGCGCGGCGTCCGTGGCGCGGAACGCGCGCGCCTTCGGCCGGCCCTGGCACGTGCACCAGGGCGGCCAGACCGGGTACGCGGCGGACGAGGGGAGCCCGAAGGGCTGCCCGAGCCTCGCGGCCGTGCTGCAGGCGCACATCGGGACACCCTCCTGGATGGCGCTGGTGGAGGCGGACGACGGGCGCCTCGCGCTGGTGAAAGCGCGGGACGGGACGATCCTGGCGGACGGGGACGAGGTGTTCGGCGAGCGGGCCGCGGCGCTTGCGGCGTTCGCGCGGTCCCGGGACGTGGGCTGGGCGCTGTACGCGACGCCGGGGCTGGCCGGCGAGGGGGTTGGCGGGCTCGACCCCTCGGCGCTGGCGGACGATCCGGGCATGCGGCTTGCCGCGGTGCCGCTGTCGGGGGTGCGCCTGCCGAGGGTGGGGCGCTTCCTGGCGCTGGCGGCCCTGATGGCGGCGGCCGGCGTGCTGACCTGGACGCAGCGGGAGGCGCTGTGGCGCCTGGTCGCCGGCCCGGAGACGGCGGCGGAGGTCGAGGAGGTGCCGGCCGAGCCGCCGGTGACGGCGGCGCTGGATGCGGCCGCGCTGATCGCGGGCTGCCGCGAGGCGCTGCTGGCGCACCCGCCCTGGCTGCCGGGATGGAGGACGGAGCGGATCGCGTGCGAGGGGCGCTTTTCCGATCCCTCGCTCACTGCGGTCCGTCCCGAGCTGGAGGGCCGGGCGGTGCTGGTTGCGCGCTGGCGCCTGGAGACGGGGAGGCCGGAGCCCCTGCACCGGCGCATCGCGGAGGGCCGTCTCTCGGGATGGTACGCGGCGCAGGTCGGCGGCGGCTCGGCCTGGGCGGCGGTGCCCCTGGAGCCGGCACTGCGGCTTTCGGACGCCGCGCCGCCCTCCTTCCTGGAATTCCGCGACGCCGTGGACCGCAGCTTCGGCGCCCGGGGCACGCGGATCGAGTACGCCGTACAGGGCGCGGACGGGGTCGAGGTGGCGATCGCGACGCGGCGCCCGCCGGCGATGCTGGCGGACGCGGTGGCGGCCGTGCCGGGGCTGGAGCTGGTGCGCCTCGCCCGCGACGCCGCGGGCGCATGGCGCCTGGAGGGGCGCCGCGTGTCGCCCGTCTCCATGGCCCGCGCGCGCTTCGAGCAGGTGGCGCAGCCGATGGCTGGGCCGGCGGCGGAGCGGACTGATCAGCCAGCCGAACGAACGGGAACGGGGAGGCCGGACCATGGATAGGGAACGAGGCTTGCGCGCCCGCATGCTTGCGGGTGCCGGCGTCGGTGCGATGGCGATCGCGGCCGCGGTCGGAGGTGCAGCGTTTGAGGCTGCGCTGCCCGCGGCGGCGCAGGAACCGGAGGCGGAGAGGGTCTACCGGCAGGAAGCGCTGGCCCATGCGCGCGCGCTCTCCGAAGCCTGGCGGCGGCTCGAGGACCACATCCTGCGGCGCTCGCGGGCGGCGGTGAGCTGGACCGGCTCGATCCCCCCGGCCGCGACGGGATGGCTCGACGCCTGGACCGGGCGCGGCGTGCGGGCCCGCTACTGCGAGGACACGCTGCTGGTCTACATGGAGCCCGAGGCGCTCAAGGGCGTGGGGCGCGACCAGCGCTCGGTGCAGGTGGCACCCCACCTTTATGCCGGGGGCGACGGTGGGTCGCAACTTGCGGCCCTGCACTGGCTGGAGAGTGGCGCAGCCGAGGGAACCGCGGGCCGGCCCGACGTGGCGCTCCCGGCGTGCCTGTCGGACCCGTCCTTCGGCGGTCCCCTTCCCTCCGGGCGGGCGGCGCTTGCAGGCACCGTGCGCGATCCGCACCTCGATCTGCGCGAACGGGTCTCGCACGAGCGCAGCGTCGAGGACTGCCCCGCAGGCAGCCACGGCGGGGGCCGCACCATGACGCGGGAGGTCCGGCAGGAACACGACGGCCGGGGCGATCCGGTGGGCGATCCCGTGACGGACACCTGGCAGGTGTCGATCGACGACTGCCGGGCCGACTACTCGGAGTGGGAGCACTACACCCTGGAGTGCAGCTGGCTCGCGGGTCCGCCGCACAACCGGGAGATGACCGGGCAGGAGATCTGGCGGCGGGAGAAGACGGTGACGGCGGCCGGCATCTCCTGGGGCACGCCGGAGTTCGTGTCCACGAGCTGCTGGGAGGGGCGGGTGCCGGCGCTCCCGCAGGCACAGGTGACGGAGACCCTGCGGACCGAGACCTCGAGCGGGGCCTGCCCTGCCGGCTATTCGGGCACGGTCGCGATGACGCGGACGGTGACGGAGCGGGCCACGCTCTGGCCCTGGGACTCCCAGCCGACCGTGCAGGACATCCCCGGCAACTGGATCGCCGACGAGAGCGGGTGCCGGCGGATCGTGACTCCTCCCATCCACCCTGACAGGTTCACGCCGCCCGGCCCGACCGGCATCGGAACCGGTCCTGGCGACGGCCAGTGCAGCCCTCCAAGCCCCCCGGACGGCAGCCCGCCCGGCCCCGGCGAGGGCACCTGCTCGGTGCCGGACGGAGGCATCGGCGGGGCCAGCGGCGGCGGCAGCAGCGGCGGCTGCTTTCTCACCGAGGCGATTGTGGGCCATCGGGGCATGGAGGCCGACGACGGCCCGACGCTGACCGCGCTCCGCGCTTTCCGCGACGGCTACATGCAGCAGACCCCGGAAAGGCGGGCGCTGGTCGAGCGCTACTACGAGATCGCGCCCCGCATCGTGCAGGCGATCCCCCGTGCTCATGCTGACTGGGCCTGGATCGGCGAACGGGTCGACGAGGCTCTGGCGGCGGTCGCCGCGGGCACCGGCGACCGGGCCTTCGGCATCTACGTCGCCATGGTGCGCCGCCTTGAGGCGCGTTGGCTGGCGCCGGGCCGGGAGGTGTCGCGATGACGGTGCGGCGCAGCATGCTCGGCCTGGCGGCGGCCACGCTCGTGGCGTCGGCCTCGGCAGAGGCGGGTGCGCAGTCCGGGCCCGTCAACTACAGCTCCCACGACGCGGCCTTCTTTTCGGAACTGCTGTCGGGACGGGTCTGGCTCTATGAGCGCCCGAACTCCGCACAGGCCGCAGACCGGGGCCTGGTCTGGGGCATCCACCATGGCGCGGACGGCACGGCGCGCGCGTGCATCCACCTCGACGGAGCCTGGCAGGCGCGCATCGGCCGCTGGCGGGTGGTGCCCTCTCCCCGCTTCCGGGCCCTCTACAACTACCACGACGCCGGCACCGAGCCCGATCCGGGCCAGGAGAAGGGACACGTTCCCGTCTTCTACGACCCCGTGACGGGGCGGCTGCACAGCGAGAGCGCCGGCCCGGCCGGCTGGTTCGTCCTCTCGCTCGGCTGGGTGCAGGAGAGCTGGCCGCAGGCGCTGAAGGAGGCGTGTCCGGGCCTCGGGCTGCCCGCCGGCGTTCCGGTCAACGGTCTTCAGACCTCGACGGTGATGGAGGAGGCGGTCGCGCAGGACCTCGATGCGGCGCTGCGCGCCGAACCGGGGCGTTCCCCCGCACCGGGGAGTTCCCCCGTTCCTGGCTCGCACCTGCTTGCGCCGGGGGCTACGGGGCTTGGCATGGCGGCCGGCGCACCGACGGTGACGGCGGCGGAGCTCATGCGCTTCCTCGCGGCCAACGACGGCCGGGTGCTGGTAAGCCCGGCGGGCGTGCGCATGGTTCTGGCGCTGGGCCCGGAGCGGGACGAACTCTGGCGTCTCGACGCGGACGGGAACATGACCGACACGGCGGTGCTGCTGCCGGTGGTGGACGGTCTACAGGGGAGTTCCCCTGGCGGGATCTCGGTGCAGTGGGAACGGCTGCCGCGCCGGCAGGACTACCGGGTGGGCGATCCCTTCCCGCTGCTTCCCACCGGTGAGCGCCACGGGGCGTTCCTGCTGACGGACCGGCTTGCCGCGTCCGGCCGGGAGGTGGTGCTTCCCTTCGGCGAGCGGGGCGGCGCGGCCGTGCGCTTCCATGTGGGCGGCCGCGTGACGGCGGGATCTGCGGACGGTGCCGGCGGCCGCTGGTGGTGGTCGCGCGGCCATCTCCACGTGGCCCTCGATGGCGGCGCGACCGTCGCCTGGTCCTGGCGCGATCTGGCCCGGCATCCCGGCGTGTTCCCGGAGGCTCCGGGCGCCGCGGAGTGAGGGGACGATGATAGCGCGCGTCCTTCGCCTGGTTTCGAGCGCCGCCATCCTCGCGGGCGCGGCCTTCCCGGCGGGCACCGCCGCGGCCGATCCCGCGTTCCTGCCGGCGGATGCAGTCTCGGCGACGGGAGCGGCCGGTGCGGCGGAGGAGCCGCCAGCCGCCGCGGCGAACGCCCCTTCGGGCGGCGACACCCCTGCGGGTGGACGCACCCCTGCGGGTGGACGCACCCCTGCGGATGGCGGCACCCCTTCGGGTGGCTACACCGGAACGGAAGCGCCGCCGGAGAGCCGCCTGCTCCGGAGCCTTGCCGGCGGCGACGCGCAGCCGGCTGCGCCGGACGCGGCGGCGGACCCGGTTGGCGGCGGCGCGGGCGCGGCGGGGATGCCGGTGGGGGCGGTGCTTCACGGCTGCCCCCGCGAGCTGTTGGCAGCGCTGCTGGCGGGCGCTGCGGAAACGGGCGACGCGGTCTCGGCGCTGGCCATCGAGCGCGAGACGCTGGCGCTCTGCCGCGAGCGCCAGGAGATCGTCAACGGCATCGTCGCCCTCGAAGGCGAGCTCATGGGGCTGCTGGAGGAGGCGCGGAGCGCGGCTTCCGGGACGCCCGCGACGGCGGCGAACGCCATGGCTGCGCAGGCCCCTATAGTTAAGGACTCGGCTCCGGTGCGCGTGGTCGCCCTGCCGCCTGCGGCGGACACGGAGCGGGAAGTGCCGCGTGCGCCTGAAGCGCCGCCGCCCGCTCCGCCCGGGTACGCCTGGTTCTCGATCATCGGCACCGCAGGAGACCTGCGCGCCGGCGTGGGGGACGGGTCGCGCGGCGGCACGGGTGTCTGGTTCGTGCGCGAAGGCGACCGCCTCCCCGGCGGCGTCGTCGTTACGGGGATACGGTCGCGTCCGCCGGGCGTCAGCGTCGGCGGCGCCGGGGAGGCCGAGCTGCCATACCGGCCCCGGCCCGGAAGCGCGTCGCCGCTGGGCGCCGCGGGAGGCGGGCGGTGAGGCGTGCCGGGGCGTTCCCCCGTGCCGGGGCGTTCCCCCGTGCCGGGGCATCGTGGCTCGGCCTGGGCACGCGGCGTCAGGCGCCAGCGGGCTTGGGCGGCCCGATCCGGCATCCCGCCATGGACGAATGGGCGAGGCGCGTCTGCGCCGTCCTGGCCGACGGCAGCTGCCTGATCGCCGAAGGCTACGAGAGCGACCGCAGGCTGCGCGCGGCCCTCATGGAGCTCCGCCGGGACCGCAGCGCGCCTTCGCGCCTGATCGAGCGGAGCGCGAGCCTCGAGGAGATCGCCGAGTGCTGGCGCGCGGCGGAGCGCACCGCCGGGGAGGGCGAGCCGCCGGCGGCGCACAGGGTGAGCGCGCTCTTCGAGGAGGCCGCCGCAGCCAGGGCCAGCGACGTCGTCTTCGAGAACGACGGCGGCCTCTGCCGCGTCCACGGCATCGTCAACGACCGCAAGCTCCGGCTCGCCGATCCCATGCCCACCGACGAGGGCCGCGAGGCCATGGGCTTCCTCTTCCACTGCAAGGACGAGGGCTCCGCCCAGACCTCCTACTAGCGAAGCGCCTTCCAGGGGTTCTCCGTGCGCGCCGGCGGCCAGGTGCCGCTTCCCGCGACTGTGTCGGCGCTGCGCTGCCAGCGCGGACCCCACGAGCCCGACGGCGACCACCTCTTCGCGCGCCTCTTCTACCGCGACCGCATCGAGAAGGGCACCACGCTCGAGAGTCTGGGCTTCTCGGCAGAGGAGGCGGCGGTCTTCTCCGAGATCCGCATGTCGCTCAGGGGCGGCATCTTTCTCGGCGGCACAGCGGGGGACGGCAAGTCCACCACGCTGGCCACCAACCTCGCGCTGCAGATGGAGGAGGCCGGGGGCCAGCTCAACGTGGTCACCATCGAGGACCCGGTGGAGTACCCCATTCCCGGCGCGGTGCAGATCGCGGTGCCCACCACCGGCTCCGGCGAGGAGCGGGGCAGGCATTTCCGGGACGCGCTCATGCACTTCTGCCGGGTGCATCCGGCATCGGGCATGGTGTCGGAGATCAGGGACGCGGACGCGGCGCGCCAGGTTCTGCAGTTCATCGACACCGGACACCAGGTGTGGACCACGATCCACGTCCACTCGGCCAACGCGATCCTGTTCCGGCTGCTCGACATGGGCGTAGGCACCGCCGAGGTGTGCAAGCCCGGCAACATCGAGCTGCTGATGAAGCAGACCCTGCTTCCCAGGCTCTGCGAGGCGTGCGCGCTCGCGGAGCCGGCGGGCGATCGCGCCGTACCCGACTGGCTGGGGCGGCATCTGCGGAACTGGTCCCTGGTGCGCTTCCGCAACCCGCAGGGCTGCGATGCCTGCAGCCGGGAAGAGCGATCCGCTGTCGCGGGAAAGGCGTGGAACGGGTACGCGCGCCAGACCGCGATCGCCGAGGCGATCCGACCCGATGCCGCCTACCTCTCGTTCGTGCGCCAGCGCGACCCGGCGGGCGCCTGGGAGCACTGGGTGGACAACATGGGCGGCAGGCCCATCGGCGCGCGCATCTGGGCGCTGGTGGCGGCCGGCCATGCCGATCCCTTCGACGCGCTGCGCAAGGGCGCGCGGGTGGACCAGGCGGCGGCAATCGATGCCTCGCCGCTCCCGGCCGGGGAGGACGCCGCATGAGCCGGTTCATGCAGAGGCTCGCGGCGGCGTTGGTCCTTGGGCGCAAGGCGCGTGCCGACGTCTTCCGCATGATCGCGGACCTTCTGGAAGCGGGGTTCGCGCTGGAGCGCGCGCTGGAGATCGCGGCGCGGGTGGCGAAGGAGCAGGGGCAGGCCGGAAGGGCGCGGCTGCTGCGGTCCTGGCGCAGGGCGCTGCTGGAAGAGCGCTTCGCCGAGGCCGTCGCGGCCGCCCTGCCCGCCTCCGAGGCGATGATCTTCCATGCCTACGGGCGGGTGGAGGCGGGCGTCCTGTTCGCCGCCGCCGCGCGCGTGGCCGAGATGCGCGAGCGCCAGATCGCGGCGGTGTGGAAGGCGCTCGCCATGCCGATGGTGCTGGCGGCGGGCCTGGTGCTGATGCTCTGGGCCGCAGGCGGGCACTTCATCCCCGTGATCGAGACCGTGAGCCCGCCGGAGCGGTGGAGCGCCGGCGCCAGGCTGTTCCGCGGCGTCTCGACCTGGCTCTACGGCAACACTTTCCCCTTCGGCGCGGCCCTCGCGGGCTTCGCGGCGGCGGTCGCTGCGGCGACGGTGGCCTGGACCGGGCCGGGCCGGGTCCTGCTCGACCGTGTCGCTCCCTTCTCGCTCTACCGCACGCTGACGGGCTCGGCCTTCCTGTTCGCGACCATGGAGTTCCTGGCGGCGGGGATCGACGTCAACGACCGCACCTTCGAGGCGCTGAAGCGCGCCGCCTCCCCCTACGCCCGCCACCGCATCGCGGCGATTCAGCGCCACATGGCCAGGGGCTCCGGTCTCGGACGCAGCATGGTGCTGGCGGGGCACGGCTTCCCGGACCCCTCGCTGGTGCCGGTGGTGGCGGCGCTCGACGGGGCGCCGGGGTGGGAGAGAAAGCTCGCGCGCTTCGTGGAGCGCTGGGTGGGGCGCTCGGAAGCGCTGCTGCGCGCCCGCGCGGCGGCGCTGAACGGGGCGCTGCTGATCGTGGCGGCACTGGTCATGGGATCGGGCATCGACGCGATGTTCTCGATCCTGGAGACGGCCGCCGGACCGGAGAGCGTCCCCGGACAGGGGAACTCCCTGGGACAGTGACTGGAGGAGATCCGATGGACGGAACGACCGGCAACATGGCTGCAACAGGCGGCTCCCGCAACGCGGGAGAGCAGTGCGTTCGCCCCGGCGAAGCGGGGCATCGCCGCAGGACGGGAAGCGGTGCGGGACGCCGGCGGCACCTGCGCGGGAAGCGCTGGCGCCGGGGCTTCAGCCTCTTCGGGGTGCTGCTGGGACTGACGCTGGCTGCGGTGGCGATCGTCGGCGCCGTCGGCCTCTACAACGCCGCCCGCGAGTCCGCCAACCGCTCCGAGGCCCTGACGCTCCTCAACCAACTCCGCGCCAACGTCGAGAGCATCTACGCGGGCGCGCCGTCCTACGGCAACGGCGTCGACCTGATCGCCACCGTGGACCGCCGGGGCGGCATCCCCGACAGCGCCCGCGTCGCGACCGCGTCCGGGGTGCAGATCCGCCATCCCTTCGGCGGCCTGGTGAGCGTGACCGGCGGGCCGGGCGGGAACACCAACCAGTTCCGCATCGTCTTCAACGACGTCGACGACGAGGTCTGCGCGGCGATGGGCGACGCCTATGCCGGGCGCAGCCGGGCGCGCGCGGGAATCGTCTCGATCACCGTCAACGGCACGGTGCTGGCCTCGCCGGTGACGGTGGCACAGGTGACCGCCAACTGCGACGACGGCGCCGGCGCGAACGACATCGGGTTCACGTTCGGATGAGCATGCCCGGCCTGAATGCGCCCGGCGCGCATCTCCCCGGCACGAGGCTGCGCCTGCGATACCGGCGCGGCGCGGGCGCGCTGGTGGCGGTGCTGCTGCTGGCGGCTCTGGCGGGGACCGGTCTTGCGGCGCACTACGCGGCCCAGCATTCGGCGCGGCAGATGGCGTCGGCCTTCGAGGCCGGCCGGGTGTTCGGCGCCTGGGTGCTGGCCGCGCACCGCGCGAGCCAGGAGGTGGACTTCTCGGCGCGTCTCGCGGCGCAGCGCTCCTTCGCGCTGACGCCCGCGGAGCTGCGCCGCTTCGGCGCCGTGCCGCCGGGCCTGCCCGTGCGGGCTGGCCGGGACGCCTCCTTCACGGTCGGCATCATGGACGACGGTCGGGGGGGAGCGGGACGCGAGACGGTTGCGATGGCCTTCGGGGTGCTGGAGCCGGCACGGCCGGAGGCGGTGCCTGCGCTGCGGAGCGGCGCGGTCGCGGCCGGCCTGGCGGCGCTGGCGGAGGCGGGAAGCGCCGGCACGATGGCCGCCCACGTGCCGGCCATAGAGGCCGCGCTGAGGCGGGCGCTTGCGGTGGACGGACTCTACGTCACCGCCGACGCGGGCCTGCGCTACGACGACCGGACCCTCTACCGGCGCGCGCAGCCGGGCCGTCTCGGCCTCAACAGGATGGAGACGGCCCTCGACGCCGGCGGCAACGACGCCGCCGGCATCGCGGACGCCGACGGGTTCACGGCCTCGGTCTCGGGCGGTGCCGAAGCCGCAGGAAGCGGCAGCGTGGCCGGCGACGCCGACGCGGCGGGTCTCGAGGCGGGATCGCTGGAGGCCGGCGGCGTCGGCACGGGCTCGCTCGCCGTATCGGCGGCGCTCCTGGTCGGGCGCGCGGCGGCCGGCCCGGTATCGGCGGGGACGGCAGACGCGGCCGGCCGGCTCGACGCCGCCTCGGTCACGCTCGCCGGCGCACTCGCCGGAGAGACCCTGGCGGTGGCGGGCACGGCCTCCGTCTCCGGCCCCTCCTCGGCACGGAGTCTGGCCGGCGAGACGCTGACGTCCGGCGGGTCCGTGCGGGCGGAGCGGATCTCGTCCACAGGGCTGCACGGTCCCGACGCCTCGATCGGCGCCCTCACCGTCGGGAGCTGCGGCGGATGCTGAGCGCGCGTCGCGATTGCCGCCGCCGTTCGATGCGGATGCTGCCGCGAGGGCGGAGGCCTGGACTCGGCCGGAGGTTGAGACGGGGGCGGAGACTTGGTCTCAGCCGGGGGCTGAGCCTCTTCGGGTCGCTGCTGGCGCTGGGATTGCTGGGTACGATGGTGCTCGCGGCCGCGCTCTTCTTCGAGACCTGGATGCTGGAGAAGCGCGCGAAGATTGCGGCGCAACAGCTCACCGTGCTCTCCGACGCGGCCGCGAGCCACGTCAGCGGCCGCTTCGCGGCCCTGCTCGCCTCCGTCGGTAGCGGGCCTTCCGAGCTCTCCCTCGCGGACCTGCGCGCGGCCGGCGCGCTTCCTCCCGGCTTCGCCGGCGTGAGCGCCATGGGCCGCGGCTACCGGGTGCTGATGCTTGCGGCGGGCGCGGGCGCGCTGGACCTGCTGGTGACCCAGACCGTGCCGGCGGGCGACACCCCTTCGGGTGGCGACGAGGCCGTGCCGTCGGCGGCGCTGTTCGGGGCAGGCGGAAGCGCAAGGATGGGTGTGGTGCTGCCGGACGCCGCCGGACGGCTGAGAGGGCCGGCCATCGATGCCGACGTCGGCGCATTCCAGACGGCCTTCGGCGGCGCCCCTGGCCCGCGCGCGCTGGCGACGCTCCGGCGCCTCGACCACCGCGCGGTCTTCGGCGACCAGCTCTACCGGGTGGCGGTGCCGGGTTTCGCCGGGGCCAACCGCATGGAGACGGACCTCGACCTCGGCGGCAACGACCTGACCGGCGCGCGCGCCGTGGAGGCGGAGACGCTGAGCCTGGAGAGCGATCTCGCCGTGGGCGGCGGCCTCACGGTGTCCCGCGACCTGATGGTGGGGCGCGCGCTGCGGGTGTCGGGCTCGGCCGAGGTGGCGGGGGAAGTTTCTGCGCAGACCGGGCGCATCGCGGGCGCGGCGTCGGCCGGCTCGATGACGGTGTCGCGGGACCTGAGGGCGGCGAGCCTGGCCGTGCGGGGCGCGGTGAGGGCGGGCTCCGCCGGTGTGCGGGGCGCGGTCGCGGCGAACGCCGCCTCGCTGGGGAGCCTGCAGAGCGGCACCGTGACGGCGCGGTCGGTGACGGCGTCGTCGGTCTCCGCCGCAGGGGTGACGGCGCGGGCGGTGCGGGCCAGCGAGCGCGCGGACGCGGCGCAGGCCGGGTTCAGCCGCCTCACCGTCGGACGATGCACGGGGTGCTGACGATGAGGGTCCACACGCCGCTGGCGGCTGCCGCCCTGGCCTTCTGCGTCTGGGCCGCCATCGGTGCGGCGCAGGCTGCGCCCGCCTCCGCATACGGCACGCAGCAGCCGCTGGCCGAACCGGGCGGCGCCGCGCAACCCCCCGGGAATGCTGCCGGCGGCGTATCGGCCGCGCAGGTGCGGGAGCGGGCGCTCGCGGCGATGGAAGCGCTGCGCGAGGAGATCGCGACGCTGACGGCGCTGCGGGACGCGCAGGCGGCGCTGCTCGCCTGGAACAGGGAAATCTCCCGGCACGGGGGAACGCCCCGGTACGGAGGAGCACCCCGGCACGGGGGAACACCCCGGCACGGGGGAACACCCCGGCACGGGGGAACACCCCGGTATCCGGAGAGCGTGGACGCCGGCACGGCCCTGCAGGCGCTGCCGGCCGCGCTCTGCGCCGACCCGGCGATCGGCGCCTGGTGCCGGCTGCTGCCGGCCACCTTCGGCGCCCCGCACACCCCGGCGGGTGGCGGTACTCCCGCAGGCGGCAACACCCCTGCGGGTTGCTACACCCCTTTGGGTGGCTACACGGAGGACGGCCATGACCGCGATTGACCTTGTTCTCATCGCCCCGGTGCTGGCGGCGCTGGCGGCGCTGGGGGTCGAGGACGCCCGGCGCGCGATCGTTGACCCGCGCCTGGTCCTGGCCCTGGCGGGGGCCGGCCTGCTGTGGCGCCTGTTCGGATCGGCGCAGCCGGGCTCGCTGGCGGGCGCCTTCGCGGGCGCCGGGATCGGCGTGGGGGTGGTCGCTGCGCCGATCCTTGCGGCGCACCTGCTCCGCCGGCCCTGGCCCCTCTTCCCGGGCGACGCGATGCTGCTCGCCGGCGTCGGCTTCGTGCTCGGCCCCCTCGGGCTGGGCTGGTCGCTGCTGGCGGGCGCCGGCCTCTCCCTGCTCTACCGCGCCTGGCTGCAGCGCCGCCGGGGCCGCTCCTTCCGGAAGGGCTACTGCCCCCTCGGCCCCGGCATAGCCGCCGGCGCCATGGCCGTGTTCGTGCTCATGAACGCAGGCGCCGCGCTGGCAGCCGACGGCACCGCCCCGCCCGTGCCGCCGCAGCCCAGGCCCGAGGCGCCCCACGACACCCCTTCGGGCGGAGGCAGCTCTGCGGATGCAGGCACCGGTGCGGCGTGGGGGCCCGTCATGCTGGCCGCCACCGAGCTCGCGCCGCTGCGGGTGCCGCTGCCCTCTTCGCTGGCGGCGATGGAGGTCGCCGTCCACGAGCCGGTGCCGATCCCCTTCGCGGCGGCCGCGGATCGCCTCGCCACGCTGGCCGGCATTCCCGTGGAGGTCGAGGAACGGCCCGGTCGCGTCGCGGGCGGCGCCGTCTCCCTGCCCGATCCGCCGGATATGCGCCTCTCGTTCGAGGGTCCGCTGACGGAGCTGCTGAACCTGGTGGCGGCCCGCTCGGGCTACGACTGGATGTACCGGGGAGTTCCCCCGTATCGGGGAGATGCGCTGCACCGGGGCGATCCCCCGCGGGACGGGGGCGTGATCGTCTTCTACCGCTACCGGGACGTCGAGCAGCGCGCGCCGGAGGCCGCGCTCGAAACGCCGATCGAACCGTCGGTCCGCACCGGCGATGGCGGAGCGCGGGCGGCGAACCGGGGTGGTCCCCCGTACCGGAGCGGTCCCCCGTACCGGGGCGTTACCCCGTGGATCGTGGACCCGGCGCGTCACGGAGCCCTGCTGGACGTGCTCGAGGACTGGGCCGCGGGCGCGGGCTGGTCGGTGGTGTGGAAGAGCGGCCGGCGCTTCGCGATCCGGGCCGGCGCCACCTTCGGGGGCACGTTCCTGGACGCGGTCGACCTGCTGCTCGCCGCGCCGGCGACGCGGCGCTCCCTGGTGGCTTTCGCCCACGAGTCCAACCGGCATCTGGTGATCCATGACAGGGGATCGCCCTGGTCTGCTGGAGCGGTGCGATGAGCGTCCGCTGGGGACCCCTGCTGCTGGCCGCCTGTGCGATCGCGGTGTCGGCGGGCGGGTGTGCGCCGTCCGGGGAAGAGCGGGGGCGCGGGGCGGCGGCGCAGGCGGTGGGGACGGACCCTGCGGAGGTGCGGCTGGCGGCGGCGGCGGAGCGGGCGGAAGCGGCGCTGACGGCGCTCGCCCGGACCGCGCCGGCCGCTGCCGGGATATCGGGACGTGCTCAGGGACCCGGGTGTTCCCCCGTGCCGGGGCATTCCCCCGTGCCGGGGACCTCTCCGGCTGCAGGGCGCGTGCCGGCGGCGCTGCTTCGCCCGGTGACGCTCGACTGGATCGGCCCGGTCGAGACCCTTGCGGAGACGCTGGCGCGGCTCGCGGGCTACCGCTTCGGCGCGGCCGGCGCGCCCCCTGTGCGGCCGGCGATGGTGGCCGTCGCGGCCGATGACACGCCCCTCATCGAGGTCCTGCGCGACGCCGGCCTGCAGGCCGGCAGCGCCGCGACTCTGGTGGTCGATGCAGGCGAGCGCACGGTCCGCCTCGACTGGACGGCGGAACGTCCCGGCACAGGGGAGCTGCCCGGCACGGGGGAACGCCCCGGTCCAGGGGAACGCCCATGTTCGGTGCCGGGGAAGGAGGGCTCATGACCCGCATCTGCATCCTGCTGCTGGCCCTCCTCTGCCTCGGCGCCGACATCGCCTTCGGCGCGGACGGGCCGCCGCCGGGCCTGGAGGCGCTGCTGGAGACGGGGCCGCCGGATGCGGCGGCGGACGACGGCGACGGGATGCCGGCGGAGATGCGGGACGCCGCGATGCGCGCCGCCGCGCTTGCCTTCGGCTCGCGCGCAGGGCTCGCGCGGCGGGGCTGGGAGATCGCCGCGATGCTCGAACGCCACGCCGCAAAGCTCTCGGCCGTCTACCGCTTCCGCAGCCTGATGCTGCAGAAGGACGGCTTCACCGTGATGCCGCCAGTGCTGGCGGGAACCGGCAGCGCGTTCCGGCTCGGCCGGGACGGCGGCCGGGCGGCGACCGCCCGGCGGGTGCTGCGCATCGTCGAGCCGGAGCGGATCGTGAGCGCCGCGCCGCACTGGCGGGACTACCTGGCGCGGGAGTGGCCCGAGGCCGAGCCCCCGGCGGCGGTCCTGTTCCCCCGCAGCGGGGCGGAGACCGCGCGCTGGCGGCGCTGGCTGCGCGAGGGCTGGGAGCGGGGCGCCGCGTTGGCGGACGACATCTTCGCGGCCGACCTCGACCGCCTCAACCGGGTCTTCGAGGGCCTGGTGGAGTGGCGCCGGGCGAACCTCGCAGGGATGGTCTCGACGCCCACGCTGGAGACGGAGCGCGTCGCCGCGGGCGGAAGCGGGCGGCTGGTGCGGATCGACGAGACCCTCGCCCGCCTCGGCGCGCCGGCGCGCTTCGAGCTCCGGCCCCGGCGCTGGAAGCCGCTGCCGTACACCCTGCCGGGCGAAGACACCCCTTCGGGTGGAGGCGCCCCTTCGGGTGGAGGCGCGCCATGAGCCCCCGCTGGGCGGACGCGGACCACGCCTTCCCGGCAGCGGGCCTCGACAGTTTCCTGCTGTGGGCGGCCGGCCAGGGCGCCTCCGACGTCTCCTTCCAGACCGACGCGCCGGCCTTCGTCGAGGTCGACGGCGCGCTTCGCCGCGCCACCGGCGCCCGCCTCGACGGCCTCGTCATGGAAAGGCTCTGCGCCCGGATCTTCGACCGCATACCTTCGGATGAAAGCATCCCGTCGGGCGGCGGCATCCCTCCGGACGGCAGCACCCCTCAGGGCGGCGGCACCCCTATGGGTGGCGGCACCGCAGACGGCATCCTGCGCTCGGGCCACGCCATCGACTGCTCCTATGCGGTGGCCTCCGGTCCCCGGCGCTTCCGGCGCTTCCGCTGCAACCTCTCTCCGGTGCTGGCGGGGCAGCGCTTCGGCATCAACATCACCATCCGGGTGCTGCCCGACAAACCGCCCACCCTGGAGGAGCTCGGCATCGAGCCGGAGATCGCCGGCGCCTGGGAGCTCTGCCGGGGGCTGACGCTGGTCACGGGCGTGCCGGGCTCGGGCAAGTCGACCCTGCTCGCGGCCGGCACCAGGCGGCTGCTGGAGCGGGGCGCGGGACGGGTGCAGTCCTACGAGGCGCCGATCGAGTTCGTCTTCGACGGCATCGGCGGCGACGGGGCGCTGATGTCGTCCTCGGAGGTGCCGCGCCACTTCCCGAGCTTTGCAGACGGGCTCCGGGCCAGTCTCAGGCGCCGTCCTGCGGCGGTGGTGGTGGGCGAGGCGCGGGACCGGGAGACGGCGGACGCGGTGATCCGGGCGGCGGACTTCGGCATCGCGGTGTTCGCGACCGCGCACACGGTGGGGGTCGCCGCCGCGATCCGGCGCCTGCTCGCGGAGTTCCCGCCGGAGGAGCGCCACGAGCGCGGCGCCGCGCTGATCGACGTGATGACGCTGGCCGTGACCCAGGTGCTGCTGCCCAACCCGCAGGCCGGCGCGGGCGGGCGCACCCCTGCGGGTGGCCGCACCCCTGCGGGTGGCCGCACCGCAATCCGGGAGTGGCTGCTCTTCGACGGCGCGCTCAAGGCGCGGCTCATGGAGGCGCCGCAGGAACGCTGGTCCGTGCTGATCGCCGACGCCCTGCGGCGCACGGGCAACGATCTCGCGGCCTGCGCCGGGCGGGCCCACCGGGAAGGACGGATCGCCGAGGCCGACTGGCGACGGCTGACCGCCGCTGCAGCCGGGCCGCGAAGCGGCGGCCCCGGCGCGCAGACAGGGGATTTCCACTGATGGAGAGGACGGGCGATGGACGGGCGGAAGGCGCCCTGGCGCGACACGATGCGGCCGGTGCGCTTCTACTTCTTCGACGCGCGGCTGCTGGCGCTGCTGGTGCCGTGGCTGTTCGTGCCCGCGTGGTGGACGACGGCGGCGCTGGTGCTGGCGGCTGCAGGCCTCCGGGTGGCGGAAGCCAGGGGCTACCGGCTGCACGCTGCGCTCAGGGCGGTGCGCGCGCTTGCGGCCGGCGGTCGTCCCGCCCTGCACGCCAGGCGCGTTCGCCGCTTCGTGGACTTCGGATGAGCATCTCGGTGCGCATCCCGATGCCCGCCCCGGCGGCCGCCATCTCGATGGCCGCCGTCCCGGTGGCCGTCTGGATGGCGCTGGCGGCCCCCGCCGCGCAGGCCGGCTTCCTCTACGTGCCGCAGGACGAGACGGCCCCGGTGGCCGCCGAGGCGGTCGGCGCAGGGGCCGCAGAACCGGCCCGCGAGCGGAAGCGCGGGCGATCGGACGCACCCCTTCGGGTGGATGCACCCCCTCGAGCGGACGCACCTCTGGGGATGGAATCCGGGTCTGCGGCAGCGGGGACTGAAGAGCCCGGCCCGGATCGCTGGCGCGTCCGTCCCGGCGAGATGCTGAGGGACGTTCTCGCCCGCTGGGGCGGGCGCGCGGGCGTCGACGTGCTGTTCCTCACCGACCGGCGCTACCGGCTGCTCGAAGGGCGCGGATTCCACGGCTCCTTCGTCAAGGCGTCGCAGGCGCTGCTCGCCGCGCTCTCCCACCTGCCGCATCCCCCCGTGGGCGAGGCGAAGCCCGATGGCGGCACCTTGATGGTGATGCACAAGGCGAGCCTGCACCGGGCGGACCTGCACCGGCCGGGAGACGAGCGATGAAGTGCATTGCCTTCAGGAAGCCGCAGCGCGCGCTCGCGTTCGCGGTCGTGGCCTGGATGTCCGCATTTTCTGCGCTGCTCGCGCTCTCGCCGGGACCGGACGCGGCGTCTCACGAGCCTCCGGCGCCGGGCGCGGCGGATGAGCCGGCGATGGTGACGGCGCTGCGCGCGAACGGCGCCCGCATCCTGGCGCTGGACGAGCGGGGCGGGCTCGACGGGCATTTCGTGGAATTCTCGGATGGCGACGCCTACGGCCTCTACCTGACGGCAGACGGCCATGCGGTCGCGGGACTGCTCTACGCACCGGACGGGACCCTGCTGACCGGCCGGCAGATCGAGATCGCGCGCGGAGAGGGTGGCGGCGGCATTGAAACGGCTGCGATGAGGCCGGTATCCGCGGCCGCGTCGATAGGGAAGCCTTCCGGCGTCGGCGGATTGCGCGGCGGCGAGGCGCGGCTCGCACATGCATACGCCGGCGATTCGGCCGTGGCGGGCATCGAAGCGCTGTTCGAGCGGTCCGTCTCCGCCTTCGGCTTCACGCTCGGCAATGCCGGTCCGGCCGTGGCGGCGTTCGCCGATTCCGGATGCCGCTGGTCGCGCGCCGCCGTGGCGCGGATCGCGCGCCATGCGCTCGACGGCCGCCTGCAGCTGCGCGTGATCCCGGTGGGCGTGCTGGGCGCGGCCTCGGCGCGAGAGGCCGCGGCGATCGCCTCGGCCCGCGATCCGGCCCTGGCCTGGTTCGAGGGACCGGCCGGGCCGGCGAGCCCGGAAGGTGCGCGGCGGATCGCGCGCAACAACGCGCTGTTCGACGCGTGGGGCGCCGGCGCGGTGCCCCTGATCGCCTGGCGCGGAAGCGGCGGCCGCGTCGGCCACCGGATCGGCGACATCGACGACATCGGCGCCTGGCTGGAGAGGCTCCGCCATGAGTGAGCGGGCGCGCGCCGTCAGGCAGGCGGTCAACCGCTTCGCCTTCCACCGCGACCAGCACCACGGCTGGCGCAGGGCCGCCGCGTGGCTGCTGCTCTGCAACGCGCTCACCGCCGCGGCGCTTGCCGGCTACGTCGCGCTCCACTCCACCGTCTACATCACCGTCGCCGCCACCCCCGACGGCCGGCTGGTGCCGCTGACCCCTCTGGACGAGCCGATCATGTCCGACGCGGCGCTCAGGAACTGGACCGTCTCCGCGGTGACCGAGGCCTTCACCCTCGGCCACCACGACTGGCGGTTGAGGCTCGCGGCGGTGCGCGAGAGCTTCACCGACGAGGGCTACGAGTCCTTCCTGAAGGGTCTCGAAGAGAGCCTCTTCCTGGACCGGCTGAGGGACAACCTGCAGGTGGCATCGGCGGTGGCGCAGGGCGCGCCTGTGGTGACGGAGACGCGCTTCTTCGAGGGACGGCTCGGCTGGGCCATCGAGTTCCCGCTCCTGGTGACCTTCTCCGCCGGCGCGCGCAGCGTGAGCCAGGACCTGCTCGCGCGGGTGCTGGTGATGCGGGTGGCGCTCTCGGAGCGGCCTGCGGGCATCGGCATCGAACAGCTGATCGCGGACAGGAGGAGGCCGGCCTGATGAGGAGGCGTGCGGCCTGGGCCGCCCTTGCCGTATCCGCGATGCTGGCCGCAGCACCCGCCGCATCGGCCGCCGGCGATGACGGCCGGGGCGAATCTCCGGACCAGGGCGTTCCCTTGTACCGGGGTGTTGCCCCGGACCAAGGCGTTCCCTTGTGGGTGGAGCAGGCGGCGTCCGACGACGAGGTCGCGCGCGAGGGCCGGGCTGCGATGCCGTTCACGGCGGAGCAGATCGAGGCACTGGGCCGTCTTCTGCGAGAGACCCAGGAGGCCGCATCGCTGGCGGCGGACCCGGTGCCGGAAGGGCGCATCCGGCGGGTGCGAATCGGCTCTCCCGGCGAGGGCGCAATCCCCGCTATCGCGGTGCGCAAGGGCTACGTGACGGCGGTCTCGTTTACCGACGCGACCGGGGCGCCCTGGCCGATCGAGGAAGTGCTGCTCGACGACCGCTTCGTGCCGGCGGCGGCCGGGACGGGCGGCGAGGCCGGCGGACGTCCAGAGCATCTGCTTTATCTCGCCCCGCAGGCGCGGGCGCTGCACGGCAATGCCGCGGTCAAGCTGCGCGGCCTGCCCGAGCCGCTGGTGGCGAGCCTGCGGGGCGGCGGCGCCGAGGCCGACTTCCAGGTCGAGATCAGGATGGGGCTGCCCGGTCCCAACGCCGCGCCGGGCTCCGCAGCCGGGACGGGATTCCACGCGGGCGACGCGGTGCTGCTGGATCTCCTGGGCGGGATCGCGCCGCCGGACGCAGAGCGTCTCGCGGTCGACGGCGGCGCTGCGGACGACCGCGCCTGGCGGCTCAGGGGAACACCCCTGCGGGTGGACGCACCCCGGTCGGACGGCGAGGTACTGCTCGTGACCCGCGCGCATCTGCTCTCGCCGGGCCCGTGGGCGGCGGAGCGCGGCGCCGGCGGGCGCTGGGCCTACCGCCTCCCCGACGTGCCCTACGCCCTGGTGAGCCGGAACGGACGCGAGGCGCGTCTCGCCTTCCGCCGGGAGGAGGCGGTCCCGGCGGTCCCGGCAATGGAGAACGGAGGAGGGAGGCGATGAACGCGATGCACGCGAGGATCGGCGGCCGGACCTGCAGCGCAGGCCGGCGCGGCGCGGTCCTGCTGGCGGCGCTCTGCATGCTGGCCTGCGCCGCCCCTGCATGGGCCGACGTGCCGGACAACCGCGGGCCGAGGCTCGATCCCGAGGACCCGGTGTCGCCGGAGTACGGCAGGACGCTGGAGGAGCGCGACCGGCAGAGGATGGAGAGGGCGCGCGAGGCCGGCGAGAGCTTCGTGACCACCTTCCAGGGCACCGGACGGGCGCCCGGAGGGAGCGGGGGCATCGTGCCGGCGCCGGAGCCGGAGTACGGCCGGGCGAAGCGGCGGGCAACCGGGCCGGGAGCGGAACGGCCGGCGGCACGGCCCGCGCCCGTCTACGCGCCGGCCGGCGCGGGCGAGGTGCGCGGCGCGGGAAGGGAGGACGGCCTTGCCGCGCTGGTGGGCGTGCTGCTCGAGAGCTGGACCCGGCCTCCGGATATCGTGCGCCTGCGCTACGGGGCTGCGGGGGATGGCGGCGGCGAAGCGGCGCGGACCGCCTCGGCTCCCGAAGCGCCGGAGGCGTTGCGGGACCGTGCGGAGCTGCCGCAGATCGAGGCGGGCCGGGGCTTCTACGCTCACACCCTCTACGCCGTGGACTCGGACTATCCCGGCCCGGTGGTGCTGGAGCTGCTGCAGCCGCCGCTCTCGGGCGCGGTGATGCACGGCGGCTTCGAGCGGGTGCGCGAGAGGCTGGTGCTGCGGCTGACCGGCCTGATCTGGCGGGGCCGGACGTATCCGGTGGACGCCTGGGCGGTGGACCCCGCGTGCGCCTGCTACGGGATCGAGGGCGAGGTCGACCGCCACTTCCTGTCCCGCGTCGTGCTGCCTGCGGCGGCGCGCTTCGCCGAGGGTTTCCTCGCCGCCGCCGCCATGCCGGCGCGGACGCTGACCCTGGATGACGGCGCCGTGCTGCACGAACGGGGGCGGAGCGGCGAGCGGGAGGCGCTCCATGCGGGCGCCGGCGCGGCGGTGCACACCCTCGGCGACATCCTCATGGCGGACGCGCCGAAGGAGGCCACGGTCCGCATCCCCCGGAACACGCCCCTGGTGGTGATGGTGGCTCGCCCCTTCGAGGCGCCCGCCGGGGCGGACCTCGGTTGGCGGGAGAGGTCCGATGCGGGGAACTGACCTCGGCGGCGCGATGATCTCCCTGGTCCGGGACCTCGATCCCGCGCTCATGGGGCTGATCGCCGCCGCCTGCTACCTGCTCGGGCTCGCGGCCTTCGTGCAGGGCTGCGCGCGCCTGCTGCGCCTCTCCGAGGACCGCTTCAACGGACCGTCGGCCGCAGGCACGGCGCTCTGCTTCCTGGCCTGCCTGGTCATGGTGAGCTTCCCGTCGTGGCTCTCCGCAGGCGGCGAGAGCCTGTTCGGACAGGGAACGGCGGCCTCCGCCAGCCTCGGCCACCACTCCTGGAGCGGCGCCGACTACGACTCCCTGCTCGGCGCCGTGCTGTCGGTCGTCGGCTGGGTCGGCCTGCTGGCCTTCCTGCGCGGCGTCTTCGTGCTGCGCGCCGCTGCCGACGGCGTGCCCGGCGCGAGCGCGGGGCGCGCCGCCATGCACATGCTGGGCGGCGTCTGCGCCTGGCACGTCGAGAGCCTGATCGGGGCGGTGCAGACCAGCCTCAGCATCGAAGTCCTGAGGATCACGTGAGGAGGCGGAGATGACCGGCGCTATCTCTCGGAAGGCGCTCGCGGGCGCGGCGTCGAGGGCCGCAGCGCTGTGGCTCCTGGCATCGGAGGCGCTGCGGACCGCGCCGGTGCTGGCGGTGTCGCTGGGCGACATGGCCGACAAGGCGGCGGCGGACCTCGACGCGGTGCCGGGGCTGCTCGCCATCGGCTTCTACATCGTGGGCGCCGCCGTGGCGGGCTTCGGCCTCTTGAAGCTCAAGCGCCACGTCGATCACCCGCAGCAGACCACGCTGGGCTCGGGGCTCATCGCCATCCTCATCGGCGTGGCCCTGATCGCGGCGCCTGCGGTGATCAACGGGCTCTCGGACACCTTCGGCCTGGGCGGCGCGGTGCAGACCGTGAGCCGGCCAAAGCTGTAGGGGCGGCGGCGTGCACCGCGCCATCGAGGACGCGCTGGCGGCGGCCTGGACGCTGCGGCGCAAGCCGCTGGAGAGTTTTCTCCTGCCGCAGGCGGCCATCGGCGACGGCCTGCTGGCCTGCGCGGACGGCTCCCTGGTCTCGCTGTTCCGGATCGACGGCGCCCGCTCCATGACCGGGGCGGAGGAGCTGGAGGGCTTCGTGGACCTCGCCTGCCGGCGCCTCAACAGCCGGCTCGCCGAGCCCGGCCATGCGCTTCACCTGATGCTGGAGCGCGCGCCCGGCGGGGCGGCGCCGCAGGTGGAGGACGTGCACGCCAGGACCGGGCGCCAGGCGCGGAGGCTCGGCCTCGACCTCGAGGACGTCCTGGCCGAGCGCGCGCGCCGGCTCGCGCCCCTGCTGGCGGCGGAGACTGTGGCGCTCGCATGCTGGACCCGGCCCGCGTGCCTGACTGCAGCCGAGGCCCGGCGCAGCCGCAGGCGGCTACGGGCGCGCCTGAAGGACTGGCTGCCGGCGCCCGGCGAGGCGCAGTGCCCGCTCGCCGTGCTCGACGGGATGGAGCCCCGCCACCGCGCGCTCATGGACACGCTGGGCGCGCTCCTCGAGGAGGCCGGCATCGCCGCCGGGCGGCTGGAGGACGAGGCGGCGCTCAGGACCCTGCGGGTGCTGGTCAACGGCTCAGGCACGACCGCGCCGGACTGGCGCCCCGCGACCGCGGCGGGCGACGGGGGAACTCCCTGCCACGCGTCCGCCAGGGTGACGGAGCCTCCGGAGGTGGGCGCCTTCCCGCCGCCGCTCGCGCCGCAGCTCCTGGTGCGCGATCCCGTGCGCATGCGCGCCGGCATCCGCATCGGCGGGCGCCTCTACGGCGCCCTCGACATGGTGCTGGGACCGCGCGCGCCCCGTCCCTTCGCCGAGCTGATGGAGGGCCTCGCGGAGGCCGGGCTGCCCTGCCGCTTCTCCGTCCTGATCGAGGGCGGCGGGCTGAGGCGCGCCGGCGCGGCCGCCGCAAACGCCGCCGCCGCCTTCCTCGCCTTCTCCCATCCAGACAGCCGCGCCGTGCGCGACGCCATGCGCGGCCTTGCCGAACGCGGCACCGGCGGGCAGGCCGTGGTGCGGCTCCGCCTCGGCATGCTCACCTGGGTGGAGCAGGGAGCTTCCCCGGACGGGGGAGATTCCCCGGCTGCGCAGGACGGGGAAGAGGAGCTCGCGCGGCGTATCGGGCGGCTGCAGCAGGTCGCCGAGGGCTGGGGCGAGTGCGTGTTCTCGCCGCTTGTGGGCGATCCGCTGGAGGCCTTCGCCGCCTCCGTCCCGGGCTTCTGCTGCGGCGGCACCGCCGAGCCCGCGCTCGCGCCCCTGCCGGACGCGCTGCGCCTGCTGCCCTGGGAGCGCCCGGCGCCGCTCGCGCGAAGCGCGGTTAACCACATGTTCAGGGCGCCCGACGGCAGGACTATGCCGTTCTCCTGCGAGGAGGGCGAGGACCACGGCTTCGAGCTGATCCACGGCATCCCCGGACGCGGCAAGTCGGTGCTGATGAACAGCCTCACCCTGGCCCACGCGCTCCGGTCCGGGCAGGCCAGGCTGCCGCTGGCCGCCACCATCGACATCGGCCCCTCTTCCGCCGGCCTGATCTCGCTGATTCGCGAGGCCCTGCCGCCGGAGCGCCGGGCCGAGGCGGGGTGGTTCCCGCTGCGCATGAGCGCGGCGTGCGCGATCAACCCCTGCGACACCCAGCTCGGCTGCCGCGTGCCGCTCCCGGCCGAGCGGGCATTCCTGGAGAACCTGCTGGGCCTGATCCTGACGCCGGCCGGCGCTCCGGGGGTGCCGGACGGCACGCGCGAGCTGATCGGCCCCACGGTCTCGCGGACCTATGCGCTGCGCTCCGATGCCGTCGCGGGCGCCGAGCCCAACCTCTACACGCGAGGCCGCGACGGGCACGTGGACGAGGCCCTGGAGCGCGCCGGGCTCGGTCCGGTGGACGTGCCCTGGTGGGAGGTGGTGGACGCGCTGTTCGACGCCGGCGATCCGGCGGCCGCCTCGCGCGCCCAGCGCTACGCCGTGCCCGTGCTCGGCGACTTCCTGGCCGCCGTGCGCGAGCCCGCGGTGCAGGGGCTGGTGGGCGAGGCCCGCCACGGCGCGGGCGGCGAGACCGTGACGCAGGCCTTCATCCGCACCCTCACCGCGCTCGCGGGCTCCTGGCCCGCCATGTTCGCCCCCACCGCCTTCGACACCGGCGCCGCCAGGGTGGCGGCCGTCGACCTGCGCGAGGTGGCGCCCAGGGGCTCGGCCGAGGCCGACCGCCAGACCGCCGCCTTCTACATGCTGGCCCGGCACGCGCTGACGCGCCACTGGTGGATCGCCGGCGAGGACCTCGACGCGGTGCCGGAGCGCTACCGCGCGTGGCACCGCAGCCGGTTGCGGGAGATCCGGGAGACCCCCAAGCGCCTCGCCTTCGACGAGTTCCACAGGACCGGCGCAGCAGGGGAACGCCCCGGTACGCCCGCCGTGCGCGCCCAGGTCGAGCGCGACGCCCGCGAGGCGCGCAAGCATGGCGTGCGGCTCTGCCTCGCCTCGCAGCGCCACGAGGACTTCGGGCCCGCCCTGGTCGAGCTCGCCAACCGCGTCTGGGTGCTGGGCGCCGGCGGCAAGGCCGCGGAGCTGGAGGCGCTCTCGGCGATGTTCGACCTCGGCGCGACGGTGGCGGACGCGGTGTCGTACCGGCTCACCGGGCCGGGGCCGGAGGGGGCGCCGGCCCTGCTGATCGCGCTCGACGGCCGCGGCCGCTTCGAGCAGCTCCTGGTGAACGCGCCCGGTCCGGTGGAGCTCTGGGCGCTCACCACCAGCCCCCGGGACGCGGCGCTCAGGGAGCGCGTGTGCGCCCGGCTCGCGCCGGCCGAGGCCCGCGCGGCGCTGGCGCGGCGCTTCCCCGCGGGCACCGCGCGCGCCTGGATCGAGGCGGAGCTGCGCCGCCTCGAGCTGCGCGGCGCAGGCGCGGCGGCGTCGGAGAGCGATCTGCTGGAGAGGCTCGCCGGCGAGCTCGCGCGGGGCATGGAATCACCCCGGCCCGGGCAAACGCCCCGGTCCGGAACGGCCGTTTGAACAGCAACCGAAGGGAGACACGAACGATGCTGACGATGAACAGGGCGACGCTGCTGGGCCATGCGGGACGCAACCCCGAGATGCGCAGGCTGCCGTCGGGCGAGGAGGCGGCGATGTTCAGCCTGGCCACCACGGAACGCTTCCGGCGCAGGGACGGCACGGAGGGGGAGTCCACCGAGTGGCACGCCGTCGTGGCCTACGGCGCGGCGGCGCAGGCGGTGCGCAACCTGGTGCGCAGGGGTGCCCCGGTGCTGGTCGAGGGGCGCATCTCGACGCGCACCTGGACGGACAGGACGGGGGCGGAGCGGCGGACCACCGAGATCGTGGTTTCGGGGCCGCAGTCGCAGGTCAACGTGCTGGCGAAGCGCGCGAAGGGGGACGACGGGCCGCCCGGCGGCGCGGCGGCAGGGGTGGCGAAGGCCGGCGCCCCCGAGGGCACCGGCGCGGGCGAGGACGGGACCGCGGCCCCCGCGGCTGCGGCTGCGGACGCCGGGGGCGAAGACGCGGGCGCTGCCGGTGCCGCCGCTTCCCCGGAGGGCGGAGATGGGACCGGCGAGAGCGGCGGCGCGGCCGTGTCCGGCGATGCCGCGCCGGCCGGGGACGCCGGTGCGGCGAACGGCGCTGCGGACGGGGGCGCCGGGCAATCCGGGAACGGGAAAGAATCCCCTGCCGGCGGGGAGGGCGGCCGAGATACGGCCAGGGCCGGTCCTTCGAACGGCACCGCCGCCGCCGGAAAGCGCGGCGGCGGGGAGGACGGGACGGTGCGCAAGGGCGGGCGCGGGCGCCGCCGGACGCCCGCGGGCGGCGGGGCCGGCGATGAATAGCCGGTCCGGGCTCGCCGGGGCGGCGCTGGCGCTGATGCTCTGGTCGGCACCGCCCGCGGTGGACGCCGCGCCTGCCGCCGGGGCGGACTGCGCGCCGGAGGTCGAGCGCGCGCTGGCGGAGGGGGCGCTCATCGGCGTCGAGCGCGACGTGGCCGTGCTGCGCCATCCCGACCAGGGCATCCGCGATCCGGACTCCATTCTGGACTTCTCCTGCCTCGACGACCTCTTCGACTTCCGGCGCTTCGACATGCTCTTCGATCCGGGCCGCGGCATGGCTGACCTGCTGGGCCTCGTGCAGCGGCGCATCTGCGCGGCGGCGCGCGAGGCCTACCGGGGATACGTCGGCCGCCATCTCGATGCGGCCCTCTACACCGCGCGAACGCCGCGCCTGCCCGGCCTCGATCCGGTACGGGATACCGAGAGCGCAATCCGTGGCGGGAACGCAGGACGCGATCGGGGCGCTCCCTCGTACCGGCGAGCTCCGCCGGACCAGGGCGTTTCCCTGTTTCGGAGCATCGTGGGAGGCAATCGATGACCGCCCCCGGAGGCGGAGCCCGCCCGACCGTCGCCGCGCCGAAGCGCACCGGTATGGCGTGGATTGTCCGGGGAGTCTGCGCTGCGGCGGTGGCGGCGGCCGCGATCGCGGGGGCATCGCCCGCCGAGGCGCACCGCTGCGACCGCACCGACAACGACCGTGCCGAGGCCAGCCGGGCGATCCGGGTCCTGACCGGCGAGATCGACGCCATGGAGCGGGCCGTCATCGAGGCCTTGCGGCTCCAGACCGGGCAGCTCTCGGGCTACGCCGCCCAGAGCACCAAGGCGCTGATCCAGGCGCTCGACGCCCAGACCCGCCTCCAGGCCCAGACCGCCCGCGAGGTGGAAGAGACCCGCACCATGAACGCGCACCGGCCGAGCCGGAGCGCGTGCTCCACCGTCACCGGGGTCACGGGGCTGGGCGCGACGCGGAGCGCGGCGGAGGCCATGGGCAGGGCTGCGGCAGAGGTGGAGACCGGGCGCATCGCGAGCGACCGCGCTGTGGTGGCCGAGGCGGGCAGCGCCGCCGACGGCGCCGCCCGCTTCGACACCCTGACCGGTGTCTACTGCAGCCCGCGCCGGGCCGGAGACGGGACCTGCCGGGGCGAGGACGCCTGGCACGGTGCCGACCTCAGGCCGGGGACGCTCCTCGACCGCCGCACCTTCGGCACCGAGGCGGAGCTCCACGCGGCTGTCGAGCTCTCGCGCAACCTGGCGGCGCCGGTGGTGCACGATCCCCTGCCGCTGGCGTCCGCCGAGACCGACCGGGAACGCCGGCTCGTGCTGCTGGCGCGTGCGGCCGATGCGCGCACGGCGCTTGCCGCCGACTGGTTCGGACACGCCAGGAGCCTGCGCACTGCAGGCGCCGACCTCGGCGCGTGGGCAGATGCCGTGTCCGGCGGACGCGGTCAGGACACCGGCATGCCGATCAGCCGCTACGAGCTGATGGAGCTTCTGGCGAGCCGCCGCTTCGACGATCCCGGCTGGTTCGTGGCGCTGCAGGAGATGTCGGAGGAAAGCCTGCTGCGCGAGCTGACCATGCTGCACGCGATTTCGCTCATGCTCGACTGGGAGCGTTTCCGTCTGGACGAGCGCAGGGGCGCCATGGAGGCGGCCCGGCTGGCCCTCTCGACGGAAGAGATGCGCCGCCTGCCGGGGCTCACCGATCCTGGCGCCGCGCCCCGATGAGCATGCGCCTCCTGCGCTTCGTCTTCGCGCCCGAGCTCGGCCGCAGCCTCGGCGAAGTTGCGCAAGCCGGGCGGCGGCTGGGACAGGGCGTGAGTGCGCTCTCCGGCGGGAGTTCTCCCTTCGATGACGGAGGCCGGCGCTGGCGCCGCCTGCTGGAGCGGGAGCGGCGGCCCCGAGTTCTGCTCGGCGCCACACTCTCGGCCCTCGGCATGGGGCTTGCCGGTCTCGGCATGGCCGGTCTGCTGGCAGGGCCGGCCGGGGCGCAGACCATCGATCCGGATATATTCGCCACCAATGACAGCGCCACGCGCGATCTCCTGTCCTTCCTGAGCGACGTCGACGTCGCCCGCCACGCCGTGCTCGGCGACATGCTCTTCGTCTTCAACGGCGGGGTGCTGGTCCTGGCCGGCTTCCTCCTGCTCTGGCACACCGTCGCCGGCGTCGTCGACACCGCCCGCACCGGCCGCTGGGGCTTCGGGGCCTGGGAGGTCGTCCGCATCGTGGCCGCCGTCGCCCTCATGGCCCCCCTTCCCGGCGGTATGAACGGTGCGCAGCATGCGGTGGTGGGTCTCGCCAACCTCGGCGGGGACTTTGCGGGCGCGGTGTGGACCCCCTTCTCGGAGCAGGCGCTGGGACGGGGCGATCCCATCGCGCCCCGGCCCAAAGCCGCCGCATGGCGCTCCGCCATATCCCGCGTGCTGCTGGCAGAGACCTGCACCCATGTCGCCAATGCCAACGCGCGCCGTATCGGCGACGATCCGTACATAGAGGTGAACGAGGAGCGCGCGGACGGCGCGCTGATCGTGCGCTACGACGGCGACGGGCGCGGCATGCCGCGCGACCTCTGCGGCGCGCTGCGTTTCGACGGCCTCGACGGCGAGGGGTCCAGGGGGATCGCCGCCCACGGCCATCGCCGGGCGATGGAGGGCCTGTTCCCTGACCTGCGGCAGCTCGCGGCCGAGCTGGGGAATCGCTACCTGCCGGGCTTGCCTGTGCACGGCCAGCCCTTGCCCGACGTCGAAGCCGCCCTAAACGCGCGCGGCCTCGCCGAATCCTACGAGGCGGTGCTCGACGACGCGTTGAGCCGGGCGGCATCCGAGGAGCGCCTCGCACTCGAGCGCGCTGTCGCGGAGGACGCAGCCGGCTCGTCCTGGCTCGCCGCCGCCGGCTTCTTCAACACCATCGCCTCCCGCACCGGCCTCTTCCAGGCCGCTGCTCACAACGTGCCCGACGCGGCCCTCCCCCTGCCGAGCCTCGAGGAGTGGTCGCCGCCGGCCGCAGCTGCGGTGAAGGGCCTGCTCGCCGCGCTGGCCTCGTCCCGCACCTGGCAGCCTGTGTTCTTCGCGGCAGGCGGCGGCGTCACCGGCACGCTGCCGGCTGCAGGCGGCGGCGACGGCGGCCTGGTCGCGGGCCTCTTCGAGTTCATCGACCTCGACTCGGTGGTGATCGCCGACAGCGGCAACCCCATCGCCGACCTCGCGGGCTTCGGCCACGACCTGATCGCCTCCGCCCTGGGCGCCATCGGCGCCATCTCCGGCGTCGCCGTGGGCTCCGGCCTTCTGGAGTCCATCCCATTCTTCGGCAAGGGCCTCGATGCCTTCGAGTCCGTCTGGCGCGTCACCGACGGCTTCGTCTCCACCATCCTCGGGCTGATGCTGATCGCGGGCGCCGTGCTGGCCTTCGTGCTGCCTGCGCTGCCCTTCATACGCTTCCTCTTCGGGGTCTTCGGCTGGCTGGTGAACGTGGTCGAGGCGGTCCTTGCCGTCACCGTGTTCGCCGCCGCGCACGTGACGCGCGGCCAGGACCGGGGGCTCATGGTGCCCGCCACCCGCCAGGGGTGGCTGTTCCTTCCCGGCCTGATCCTGCGCCCGCCGCTGATGCTGTTCGGGCTGATCCTCGGCTACTTCGTGTTCCTCGCCGCCGTGGGCCTGCTCAACGCGATCTGGCTGCCGCAGCTGAGGGACGCGGGCGCCTCGGACGGTCTCGGGCCCGTCGGTTTCCTCGCGATGCTCACCCTCTACGTGATGCTCTGCTACGCGCTGGTGAACGGCGCCTTCAAGCTGATCGACCTGCTGCCCTCTGCGGTCCTCGACTGGATCGGCGGACGCGCCGGCGGCGCCGACGACGGCGCGGGGCGCCTCGCGGGCGCCGTCACCGGCGGCATCGCGCGGGCCGGCAGCGGCCGGCTGACGGGCCGCCTGCGCGGCGGCGCGGGGCCGGGAGGCTAGAGCCATGCGATGCCGCGTCCGGATCGGCACCGGCGGGGCGCGGCCGCGGTCGCGCCCGCAGGAACGATGTCGGGGGCCGCCCGATGAGACACGGTCCCCGGCAGGCTGCAGCGCTACTCAGCGTGTTCACGGAGGGCGGCCACCATCGCGGAACGGAAGGCGGCCGTCAATCGCAGCCCTCAGGCCGGTACAGCCCTCAGGCTGGCCAGCCCCGGGGGCCGCGCATGAACCGGCCCCCGGCAAACGACACCGACGCCGACGTGAAAGGAAAGACCAGATGACCACGCAACAGGAAGGAACGGCCAGGCGCCGCCGCGGAGCTGCGGCCGCGCCGCCGGCGGGGCCGCAGCCCGCGTGGCCGGGCGAGCCGGAGCAGGTCGAGGCCGCGCAGGTGGACTTCGAGGCCTTGGCCCATGTGCTGGCCAACACCTGCCGCTGGGGCGGGCGCACGCGCCGCTTCCTCTCGATTGCACAGCATGCGCTGACCGTCTCCGACGAGATCGCGGCGCTCGACGGCATCGCGGACGGAGACCGCCGCGCGCTCGCGCTCCACGCGCTGCTGGCGGACGCGCGCGCCGCCTGGCTGGGCGACGCGGAGGGCGCCGGCAGCGTAACCGCAAGGGCGGCGTCCCAGGCGAAGTCCCCCGGCGGCACGATCGACAGGGCGGTGCGCGAGGCGGCCGGGCTCGATCCGGAGCCGCCGGAGGAATGGGCCGAGGTTCTGCGCTTCGTCGCCCGCATGGCCGACGCCGCCGAGCGCCGCGACCTCGGCGTCGGCGCCGCCGGCCTGCCCTTCCCGCCCCTGCGCCGCGCGATCCGCCCCATGGCGCCCGAGGCGGCGGCCGAGCGCTGGCTCGCGCGGTTCGGCGAGCTCGGCGGCGGCGGTGCAGGGAGCGGCGCGGCCGCCCCCGCCGGCGCGGTGGGCTCGCCATGACCGGCACCGGAGGCGATACCGGACGCGGCGTCCGGGTCGCGGCGCGGGGCCTGCGCACCTGGCGAAGACTCGCCGACCTCGGCATCGCCGCAGCCCTCGCCGCCGGCCTCTCGGCCGGCGCATGGAAGGCCTGGAACGCCGCCACGTCCTACGAGTGGCACGTCATGGGCGTCTACGCCCTCTCCGAGCTGCTGCTCACGGCGGGCTTCCACCCGGACAAGGCCAAGACCATGCGCGGCCCGGACGGAACCGTCCACGTCGCCGCCATCGGCAGCATCGCCGCACACCCGCCCGTCCTCGAGCTGCGCGACCGCATCCTGGACGACGTCTTCGACGCCGCGCTGGCCGGGGTGGGCATCGGCGCCGCAGCCGCAGCCGGCGGCCTGGCCGCGCTGCGCATCAGCGGCCGCAGGCTCGGACGGGGCCGGCGCCTGCGCGGCGGCGAGCTGGTGAGCGCACGCGAGCTCGCGCGCCGCGTCATGCCCCTGCGCCACCGCCTGCTCCTGCGCACAGGCCCCGCCGCCTCGCGGCCCTATGCCGTCGCCGGCATCGTCTGGCCGGCGGGCGCCGAGACCAGCCACACGATCGTCTCGGGAACCACCGGCTCCGGCAAGACCGTGCTCATCGCCGACCTGGTCCGGCAGATCCGCGCGCACGGCGAGCGCTGCGTCGTCTACGACAAGATGGGGTCCTATACCGAGGCCTTCTTCGACGAGAGCCGGGACGTCCTCCTCAACCCCCTCGACGGGCGCGCGCCGCGCTGGTCGCCGTTCCTCGAGGCGCGCACGGAGCGCGACTTCGACACGATGGCCGAAGCCCTCATCCCGAGGCAGAAGGACGCCGCCGACCCCTTCTGGATCACCGCAGCCCGCCAGCTCTTCTCGCGCGGCGCCGCCGTGCTCTGGAAGCGCGGCGAGACGAGCAACCGGGTGCTGATCGACCTCCTGCTCAAGACCGAGCTCAGCGAGCTCGCGGAGGCCATGGAGGGCACCGTGGCCCAGTCCATCGTCGATCCCGCCAACCCGAAGACCGCGCTCTCGGTCCGCGCCATGCTCACCGCCAACATCGGCGCCCTGGACGTGCTCCCCGACGAGGGCGATGCCTTCTCCATCCGCGAGTGGATCGAGCGCGGCGGCGCGGGCTCGCTCTTCCTCACCTCGCGCGGCGACCAGCACGCGAGCCTGCGCGGCCTGATCTCGACCTGGCTGGAGATCGCCGTGAACGCGCTGCTCTCCCAGCCCCGCGCAGACGGAAAGGGGAACGGCGCGGCGCGCCGCATCTGGGTGATCCTGGACGAGCTTCCCACCCTGCACCAGCTCCCCTCGCTCCGTCCCGGGCTCGCCGAGAGCCGCCAGTTCGGCGGCTGCTTCGTGCTGGGCGTCCAGGTGTTCTCCGCCCTGCGCGACCTCTACGGCCGCGACGGCGCGCAGACCATCTCGGGGCTGTGCGGCACCCGCGTCGTCCTGGCGGCGCCGGACAGGGACACGTCCGAATGGTCCGCGGAGAGCCTGGGGCGGGTGGAGGTGGAGTCGCTGAGCGAGGGCGTGAGCTACGAGGCGGCGGGCCGCGCCGGCGCGGCCGGCGGCGGGGTGACGCTGAGTACCAGGCGCGACCTGCGTCCCCTCGTGCTGCCCTCGGAGGTGGCGCGCCTGCGCAGCCTCTCGGGCTACCTCAAGTTCCCCGGCCAATGGCCGGTGGCGCGGATCGGGCTCAGGTACAGGGAGCGGCGCCGGGTGGCGGCACGGTTCGTCCCGAGGGAGGAAGGCCGCGGCGACACGGACGCCGCCGGCGCCGGGGATCCCGCGCCCGAAGCGCCGCGCTCCGCTCCGTCCGCAGGCGAGGAAGAGACCGGCGGCGCCGGCCCGGAGACGGACGGCGCGGCGCATGCCGGCTCCCCTGCGGACGCGGACGGGCTGGCCGGGGACGAGCCGGACTGGCTCTTCGGGGGAACGGTTCCGGCGGAGGACCCGGCCGGGGGTGGAAACGAGGGTCCGTCCCGCGGCGGCGGCGAGGCGGCGGGCGGGCCGCGCAAGCCGGGCAGGAAGGCGCCGGGCCCGACCAGGATCTGAGTTGGTCGCCTCCATCGGCGCGGTCGCCTCGCCCGCGCAGGGCGTCAGCTACTACGAGCGGGATGGCTACTACGCCAGGGACGATGCGGCGCACCGCAAGGCCAGCGCCTGGGCCGGCAAGGGCGCCGAGGCTCTGGGGCTTGCCGGTCCCGTCGACCCCGATGTCTTCCGCAGCGTCCTCGAAGGCGCCGTGCCCGACGGCTCGGGCCGGCGCCTGGGGCGCAGGCTTGCGGACGGTACGATCGGCCACCGTCCCGGCCGGGACGTCACCCTGTCCGCGCCCAAGTCCGCCTCCATACTCGCGCTGATCGGCGGCGACGCCCGTATCGTCGGCGCCCACGACGACGCCGTGCGAAAGACCCTGGCCTGGATCGAGGAGAACGCGGTCGAGACCAGGACGATGGACGCGCAAAGCGGGCGCATGGTGCGCACCGGAAACCAGAAGGCGGTGATCGCCACCTTCCGCCACGACACATCCCGCAACCTCGATCCGCAGCTCCATACCCATGCGGTGATCGCCAACATGGTGCTGGGCGAAGACGGGGGAACGCCCCGGTCCGGAGAAACGCCCCGGCCCGCCAAGTGGCGCACCATGGCCAACGAGAAGCTCTACGCGTCGAAGATGCTGATCGGCGCGCTCTACCGCGCGGAGCTGGCGCGGGGGCTGGAGGAGCTCGGCTACCGGGTCGAGAAGACCCATGCGGACGGCCGCTTCGAGATCGCGGGCGTCCCGCGCGGGGCGATCGACGCCTTTTCCACGCGGCGCCGGGAGATCGAGGCGGCGATGGCGGCGCAGGGCCTCGGCGATCCGGCGCGGAACCAGCGCCTCGCGCAGCGCGCGGCGCTCGTGACCCGCGCGCGCAGGCGCGACGTCGACAAGGAGACCCTGCGCGAGAGCTGGCAGAGGCAGGCGGCCGATATCGGCCTCGACGCCGCGGCCCCGGCGGCCGAAGCAGGACGGCGCGAGGCCACGAGGGCGGCGGAACGGGAGCGGGACGGCCCCGGAGAGCAGGCAGGACCGGAACGGGCGGCGGAAAGCGCCGCCGGCAGGGCCGCCGCATGGGCCGTGGCGCACCTCTCCGAGAGGGAGGCCGTGTTCCCGCGGACCGCCCTGCTCGCCTCGATCCTGGCGTGGAAGCCCGGCGCGGTGAGCATCGGCGAGGCCGAGGCCGCCGTCGCGCGGCTCGAGCAGGCCGGCACCGTGCTGGCCGCGAACTACCCCGTGCCCGGGGAGTCGCTCACCACCGACAGGGCCGCGGCCGACGAGCGCGAGACCGTCGCGCTCATGAAGCGCGGACAGGGGCGCGGCACGGCCGCGATGCGCGGGCGCGCCGTCGACAAGGCTCTCCGCAACGGACCGCTCACCGCAGGACAGAAGGACGCGGTGAGGCTGATCCTGTCGCACGGCGACCGCGTCGTCGGCGTGCAGGGCTACGCCGGCAGCGGCAAGACCGCCATGCTGAAGCGGGCGCGCGCGCTGCTGGAGAAGCGCGGCTTCGAGGTGCGCGGCCTGGCCCCGTCGGCGTCGGCCGCGCGCACCCTCGGAACGGAGGCCGGGATCGCGAGCGAGACCCTGCAGGGGTTCCTCGCGCGCAACGCGGGCGTCGCGGAGGGCAGGCTCGGCCGCAGGGGCGAGCGGGCCATGCGGGCCGGGTTCCGCAGGACCGTGCTGGTGGTCGACGAGGGCTCGCTGGCGTCCACCGTGCAGGTCCGCGACCTCCTGAGGATCGCCGGCGCGCTGCGCGTGCCCCGTCTCGTCCTGGTGGGCGACGAGAAGCAGCTAGACGCCGTCGACGCCGGCAAGCCCTTCGCGCAGCTGCAGCGCGCGGGCATGAAGACCGCGGTCATGGACGAGATCGTGCGCCAGCGCGAGCCGGCGCTGAAGGAAGCCGTCGAAGCGAGTCTCGCGGGCGACATCCGCCGGGCCTTCGACAGGCTCGGCGGCAACGTCGCCGAGGCGAAGGCGGACAACCTCGCGGGCGCCGCCGCCGCGCGCTGGCTCGCGCTCCCGGCCGGGGAGCGCGGGAACACCGGACTGATGGCGCCCTCTCATGCGCTGAGAGAGAGGATCAACGCCATCGTCCGCGAGCGCCTGGTGCGCGACGGCACCGTGGCCGGGCCGGCCGTGACCGCCGAACGGCTGGTCTCGCGCGGCTACACCAACGCCGAGAAGTCGCTCGCCGCCAACTACGCGCCGGGCGACGTCGTCGCCTTCCACCGCCGCTACAGGCGGCTCGGCGTGGAGAAGGGGGACGAGCTGCGCGTCGTCCGGGTCGACCCCGCCGCAGGCGTGGTCACCCTGCAGGGCAGGGACGGCGCCGCCGTCGCCTGGGAGCCGGGCCGGCTCGCGGCCCGCAGCGGCGGGGTGGAGGTCCATGCCGTCGACGCCATGGAGCTGCGCCGCGGCGACCGCGTGTGCTGGACCCGCAACGACAGAAGGCTCGGGCTCGTCAACAGCGGCACGGCGGAAGTGACCGCCGTAGGCGATACGGCCGTGTCGTTCCGCCTGGAGGACGGCCGCACCCTGGACCTGAACCGCGGCGACCCCCAGCTGCGCCACATCGACAGGGCCTGGGCGGCAACCGTGCACGCCTTCCAGGGCCGCACCGTCGATAGGGTGATCGCCGCCATGGAGGCGGAGCACGCCCATCTCACCACGCAGAAGACCTTCTATGTCGAGATCAGCCGCGCCCGGCACCGTGCCGAGCTCGTGACGGACGACCGGGAGGCGCTGCGCGAGCGCCTCGAGGCCGCCACGGGCGAGCGCATCGCGGCGCTGGAGGCGATCGGGCCGGAGCGGGGCGAGGCGCCGGCGGCCGGAACGGTCAGGGTGCGCGAGTCCGATGAGGGGCCGCGCGAAGGCCGGACGCGATCGCCGGAGCCTGTGGCGCCGGTGCCGGAACGGACGCCGGCGCAGCCCGGGCGCAGGCCGGCGGCGGAGAAGATCCGCGAAGGCCCGGAGCTCGAGCTGGAGCTCTGAGGGGCCGCCGCCTGCAGGGCGCGGGACCGTCGCGGGCAAGCCGGCGGCGACGTTCGAGACCGGGCACGCGGAGAGTCCGGCCGGTGAATCGTCCCCTGCCGGCAGGATTCGAACCTGCACTGCCGGACGGAACGCGACTGACAATCGCGTGTGTCTACCGTTCCACCACAACGGCCCCGAGGGTGCATTCCTCGGGGCCGTTGCCATATAAGGTATGTATCAGCCTTGGCCGGAAGTGGAGGGCCGTTAGCGTACATACGGGAGGGTAGATCATGTGGAAACGAGTTTCAGTTGTAGCGGCGTTGGCGGCCGCCATCGGAGTCTTGAGTGCGGTCGAGAGCGCAGTAGCCGACGAAAGCGGCACGTTCACTGTGCTGTCAAGCATGACGACCGACTACACGACAATTGCGCACGCGGGCGGGACTATCATCGGCGGGGTTTCGGAAGGCACAAGCACGACGGTCACGAGCAGCGGAGGTCCTTTCGTCGAAGGAGGTCACAGCCATGTGACGTGCGTGGTGTATGGGAAGCGTTCGGCCGCAGGTACAGAGCTTGAAGCGGCGTGTACATCGATAACGCCTGCGGGAGACGAACTCTATTCAATCGCAAAGAGAAGTGCGGGCGACGTTTCCGAAGGAGGTGCAGGAGAGCTTATGCTCATGGGTGGGACCGGGAAGAATTCCGGGGTCACCGGGACGTGCACGTACGAGATCGATTACTTGGCGAACAACCGATATGTCTCGCGCGCAGAGTGCGCTTGGCGCAAATAGCGCCTAGCTGATAAGCTGAAAGTGCAGGAGGGGCGGACCGGAATCGAACCGGCGTGTGAGGCTTTCAGGCCCCTGCATAGCCTTTCTGCCACCGCCCCTCCCTTCCGATCCCGCATAAGCCATATACCACAGGAGAGCGGACGGTTGCCCGCTACGTGATTGTAATTACGGAATATTGGGCATCTCCCTTATACCGCTCGCGTCATCTGGAAGCGATTGCGCGACGGGACCGACGCGCGTGCCGCACTCAGGAGCTGTGGCGTCTTCTCCCTCGACAGCCGCGCGCTCGACCCGGTGGTGATCGGCTTCGTCGGCAACGACACGTTCCCGTCCGGTGAAGACCTGCGGGGCGGCGAATTCTTCTGAATGTCCTCGATCAATTGCCGGCGCGCCATACCTCGCCTCGCCGGATTGAGTGAACGGACGTTCAGGCCGGGGGCGACATAGGGCCGCTGAAGTTGCTGCGCTCTGCCGCCGGCATGCCGGCCAGCGTGCCGAATGCCTGCAGCACCGGTCGGCAGCAATGGCGAGCTGCCCCGCGAGGCGTTGCCCAAAGGCGCTTCCGGCTCCAATCCCCAGGCAGAGTCGGCAACGGGAAACAGGCGATGCCAGTCCCACGCCGGACGCGCCAGGCTACGATCCACAGCCGCTACCACGAAGCAGCACCGTTGACCCGCACGACCGACAGCGTCCCGAAACGAGGAGCCGGCCCGGGCGGACGCATAGCGAGCCGCGCCGGACGCGCTCTGTGTCCGGTTCCCGCCGCTCACGCCTAGGCGTTCGAGGCGGAACCGCCCTCGGGAACCACCCCCCGCTCTCACGGTCTGGCGGACGCGAGGCCTCCGTCGGACACTGCGTCAACCGCCGCAGCCCCTGGCCCGCAGCATCCGCCTCGTAGAAATGGCGGAGACGCGCGCCCGGCGGTTCCGGCTTGAGCGCGAGGGACGCGCAAAGGTGCAGTCCGGGCCGGTTTCGCCGAAAACGCGCCCCTGCCGGCTCCGTCATCGGTCGCCGCGAGGCACCCGGCGACCCTTCGGCACGTCCAATCGGGCAAACGGTCGCTGCACCCGGCCATGATTCGCTCTGCCGGCTCGAGGTCCCGCTCTCCAGCAGCTCCGGTCTTGAAAACCGTCGGTACAGGGCGAAGCGCCCCATTGCGAGACAGCCGAAGAAAGAACACACGGTGTTGGCATGCCTCTCCGAAGCTTGATGCACGCGCGCGACCAACCAGCTCGGCACGTCGACGGCTAATCGGTTTCGGTGTCACGCTCAGGTGGGCAGGCTGGGTCGAGTCGCCGGTCCTTGGTGATCGAAATGGCCGCTGGTAGGCTTTCGACAGCGCGGTCGGCGCTGCGAAGTCCCACGCCGCGAACGCGTTGCCCTTCGCGAGTCGGTTTCGCATGGCTTGCGGCGGGAGCACATTTCACTCGTGGCGGGAGGTCGACCACGAACATGAGTCGGGCGCGTTCTTGCGAAAGACGACACGAAGCGAGCGCCGAGCGGACGCGAGGCACTCGCCGAATCAGGCTTCGGGCCGTTTCGCCGGGCTTCGTTCTTGCGGCAACGCTCTGTCTGATCGTGGCTCCGGTTCACGCCGATGTGCTCGACAGCCTGCTCTTGCGCGTTGACCGTCTCGAAGCGGAGAACCGGCAGCTCAGAGAGGAAGTCGAGGCGCTTAGGGCCGAACGCGCGCAGGACGATACTGCCGATTACCCGTCAGCCGAGGCAAGCTCTGTCGGGTTGCTCCGTATCCACTCCCGGCTCGGCTACGAAATCCTCGACCCCACCTCCGACATCAATCGCAAGCAGCGATTGATCCTGAAGCGCAAGCGGGATGGAACCCTCGCACCGGGCGGCGTGAACCTGCATGGCGCGGTTACCGCAGTCGCCGATTACCAGACCAGCAACAGGGACGACAAGTTCGGCTACCTGATGCGCCATCCCACCGCCAGGAACCAGGTGGGAGATGAGGTTTCCGAGGCGGCGATTCACTCGGCACAGCTCGGCTTCACGGCCTTGCTTGGCGACTGGTTCACGGGACACGCGCAGGTTCTTTACAATCCCGAACGGAGCTTCGGCCCGGGAACCAATACCTCGCTTGAGCGCAATCAGCTTCAGGTGCGGCGCGCCTACGTGCTGATCGGCGATCTCGACCGCTTCCCCGTGTACGCCAGCCTCGGCAAGATGGCGGTGCCCTTCGGCCTGACCGACACCGTCAATCCCTTCACCGCATCGCCCGTCTGGCATGCCTTCGGCGCGCTGGCCAACGGGGCGGCTCTGAGCTACGCGAACGGCGGCTTGAGCCTCTCCGTCATGGGCGTCCAGGGAGGCGCACAGTTCCGTGCCGCGAATACGCCGGTCGAGGAGACAGGCGTTCCGAGCAAGCTGAACAATCTGGCAGTGGATGCGAGCTACGCGGTCAACCTCGGCACCGGCGACACGCTTCTTCTGGGCGGGTCGTATCTGCACGGCTCGGCCTACTGCCAGGACTTCCCGGTCCAGCACTTTCTGCCGTGTCGCGACAACAATCCGGCGTTCGACATATACGGCCGCGTGGTTGCAGGAAAGTTCACACTCAAGGGGGAGTTCGCCAGGACCCTCAAGGATTGGCCCGGAACCTTAAACCCCGCCATCCCGCAGTTTCCGGCGAGCGACGTGACGAGCTTCGATGTCGGGATGAAGTACCGGTTCGATCTCGACTACGGCCCGTTCGACATGTCTGCGGAGTTCGGCCGTTTCGAGGCCGGTCCCAACGGTGCACCATGGGAGCGGCAGGATCAGGTCGTCCTCGGTGCCGCGTGGTTCGCGGAGCCCAGCGTGAAGCTGTTCGCCGAATACATTCACGTCGACGGCTTCGTCCCCCTCAACTTCATCAGCGGCGGCAGCATTACGGACGACCGGGGCGAGGTGATACCCGACCGCACCATCAGCGATGCCGCCGCCCGCTCGGACATCTTTCTGGTGGGCATCAGCGCTGCGTTCTGACGCCCGCCGCAAACGCCCTCGATGAAGGAACAGGCTCCGTCGAGGCGCGAGACGATGCCGGGTGCAACGGGTACACCGCCGTCACAACTCCAACTCGAGCCCGTACTCGTAGGTATTCTCGCGCTGGGGTCGCGCAGGCGGTGCGGGCCGCCGTTCGGTCGGGACGCGATGGCCGTACCCGGCGCGCTCCATCGGCGCAGGAGCAGCTGCAGGTGCGCTTCGTTCACGCTCACGCTTCGGCACAAACCTGGATATGGCGCCCAGCCCGATGTCGGTCCATCCCTCTTCGGGCAAGCCTTCGATCACGTCGAGCGCCGGCGCACGCTTGCGCGCGTGGTTCAGGCTGATCGAGTAGTCCCAGCCCCGCGCCCGGCAATACGCGACGAATTCGCCCGCAGCGTGCGCATTTTCTCCGGGCAGGTGCTGCCTTATCCGGGAATTTGGGTGTAGGTGGATTGATCTGCGAGTGTGGCGTATCGTTTCTCGAAGCCGGGTCCTTCGATGTGTCGAGTTCGCAGCAGGGGGCCCGGTGTACGCCGGTCAATCCGCGCGATGCGCATCGGCTGGCTGTCATCTGACCTCAACCTGTCCCGTCATCATGTCCACGCCAGCCCGTTCGAGCCCGTATCAGGAACCCGCGCTCGCCGAAGCGGAACTTCGCGAAGCGATCGATACCGCGGTCGACGGCATGATCGTGATCGACCGGGCCGGCACGGTCGTATTGTACAGCGCGGCCTGCGAGCGATTGTTCGGCTACGCCGTCGAGGAAGTGCTCGGCCGCAACGTCAGCATGCTCATGCCTTCTCCGGACCGGGAAAACCATGACGGCTATTTGCGGAACTACTTGCAGACAGGCGTGGCAAGGATCATCGGCATCGGCCGCGACGTCACCGGATGCCGCAAGGACGGCTCGACTTTTCCGATGCGCCTCTCGGTCGGCGAAGTCAGCCGCTCCCGAACCGGCCTTTTGTTCGTGGGTACGATCCACGACCTGACTGAAAAACGTCGAGCGCGGGCGCGCATCGACGAACTGCAGAACGACCTTCTGCGCGTTTCGCGCGCCAGCGCGCTCGGAACGATGGGCTCGGCGCTGGCGCATGAACTCAATCAGCCGCTCTCGGCCATCGCCGGGTTCGTCGAGGCCAGCGCAGCATTGCTCGACCAAGACGAAGTCAGGGTTCCTGACAAACTGCGGGAGTTCATGGACAAGGCGGTCGACCAGACCCATCGCGCCGGCTCCGTCATCCGCCAGTTGCGCGAGCTTACGCGCAGGAGCGAAAGCGAACACTCGCTCGAGGACGTCAACGTCCTGATCGAGGAGGCCTGCGGCCTGGCGACCCTCGGGACGAAGACCGAGGATGTCGATGTGATATTGAAGCTGTCGCCGAACCTGCCTGCGGTGCTCGTCGACAGCGTTCAGATCCAGCAGATCGTCCTGAATCTCGTGCGCAACAGCATCGAGGCTCTTGCCGGCTGCGCCACACGCCGCATCGTCATCGCCACGGCGTCGCTCGGCGACTGTATCGAGATCGTCGTCAGCGATACCGGACCGGGGCTTCCGGCCAGCATAAAAGACCGGCTGTTCGAGCCCTTCATTTCGACCAAGTCCGGAGGCACAGGCATCGGGCTCAATATCTGCCGCACCATCGCCGAGAACCATGGTGGCGGCATCTCTTTCCGCACCGAAACCGGGAAGGGCACTGCATTCCGCGTTACCATTCCGGTGTCCGACGAAACGGATTGCTGACATGACGGGCGAGTTGGTCTTCATTGTGGAAGATGACGAAGCGTCGCGCGAGGCGCTCGAAGCGTCGCTTGAAACCGCGGGGTATCGAACCGCGGCGTTCGCATCGGGCGCAGCTTTTCTGGATTCGCTGGGGTCGGTCCCGGGCGTATGCGTGGTGATCGACATAAAGATGCCCGGAATGGACGGTCTGGAGGTCCAGCGGCGCCTGAACGACTCGGGCGCCTTGCTTCCGGTAGTTCTGGTCACGGGCCATGGCGACGTGGCGATGGCGGTACAGGCGATGAAAGCCGGCGCTGTGGATTTCATCGAGAAGCCGATCAGCCGGGACCGCCTGCTCGGGAGCGTTGCGCGTGCGATCGAGGCCAGCAGAAATGTTCGTCGCGACGAGGAAATGAAGTCCGAGATCGCAGCGCGCATAGACCGTTTGACGGCGCGCGAGCGGGACGTACTCGGGCAGCTGGTCATCGGTCGGCCCAACAAGGCCGCAGCGCGTCGACTGGGCATCAGCCATCGCACGATCGAAGTCTACCGCAAGAACGTCATGTCGAAGATGGGTGCGCAGAGCCTGTCCCACCTGGTGCGAATGGCGATCACCGCCGGCTTCCAACCGGCCGACGGCTGACGGATCTGCGGCTCGCGCCGTAGTTGCGAACTTCCACTTGTGTGCTCGCCTGGATTTGCGGTCGGGTCGTTCCTGAGAACAATTTCGACGTATCCTATCGGCGCCCGCCGATGCGTCGTTCCAAGCGGAGCGCTGGAGGGTCGAACCTGTGGCGCCACCCCGAGACCGGGAACAGTAGCGCTTTGGCCGGCATCGCCGGAAGTCTCGCCAGCTTGCGACTGTCGGCGAGGAGACCGCCGAAGCAACAGGTATCGAGGGCCAGACCTGTCTTGTTGTCGACGGAACGCCTCCCAGACTTCACCGCGGCGGCCGGGTCGACTCCCTGCTCGGCTGCCTGTTCGAGCCAGGCCTTGTGCCTGTCCGCCTTTGGCTCACCCGCTGGACGATTCTTTCGGGCAGAATGCCGTTCCGTCGGCGGCCTGTCTGCCCGGCCGGATGGCGGCATCCATCCCTGACCGACCGGGTCATATGCTCCAGCCAATGCCCAGGTCGCGGCTGAGCGTCCGCTCCTGGTGACGCCGCATATCGAGATGCGCGCTGCGTTCGGCGGCGGTATCGCGAATCTGCTAGCATGGAGGGGCGCGGAGGGTGTCTGCCTGTTCTGGCCGATAATGACGGTGTGGTTATTCAAGTCGAGACGCACCATGGTGACGCAGGGTAGGCAACGGCTCACACCCTCCGCGCACCCCACATATTGGCGGCGGCGCAAGGAACGAAACGGGTACCCCATCAACTTGAGTATGTAAGTCCCCTTTCTTTGGGTCTGCGTAAGGTTAGGGCTGGCAGCGAGGGTGCGCATTTCCTTGACGATCTTCGCTCTGCCGGCGATGGCGTAGCGGCTGACGGGCCGGCGTCCGACCGCAGCGCGTATCTCTTTCCAATCTCCGGCAACTCCCCGTAGCGCCTGACGGTCGCGGGCCGCGCGACATCATGCGCACGCAGGAACGTGGCGAGCCTGTCCTTCACGTCACGGCGGAAATGCGGGCCCAGGGCGGTTTCGCGGGCGCGGTTGACATGGGGCCGGCAACCCCGGTCCGCGAATACGGGCAGCCCTCTGGCCTCGATGGGCTGGATGGACGCGTTCCGTTTCGGCTCCGGCTCCACTCCTCGAACTCGTAATGCTCGGCGGCGCGCTTGCGGGCGCTGCCGACCGCCGTTTCGAGAGCTTTGCGTTTCTCCTTACGCAGTTCCACTTAGGTAAGGCCCCCGAATTGACGGCATCCGAGGCCGGGAATCAGATAGATCGCATTCGCGACGAAAGCGGTGTCGATGACCATGCTGATGTTTCGGGATCAGGAAGACCGGGTCGGGCCGCGAAGCCGGGGGCGGCGCCCGGTAAACGCTGTGGGCGGCTGCAGCCCGGTCACGATCCGGCGCTGCGACAGGTCGTCGACGTCTCTGTGCAGCAGCCCGCGCTGCGACCGGGCCGGTGCTCAGGGCGCACGAACTCTGGTGGCTGATCGCGGCGGAAGACGCGGCATGAGCGATTTCTTGAGGCTTCCGCTGCGGACCTCCCGCGTGAAGCCCCGCCGCCTTCCTCCGAATGGCTCAGAGTTTTGCAAGAGGCTCGGATGTCAAGGTTCCGCTTGTGTGATGGAGGGAACGCGCCATGTTGGAAGTGACGGGAACGATGTGGTCCGCCGCTGCGGGCAGGGTCGCGGGAACGGCTCCTGAGGCGGCGACGCGCTGCGGCTCCGGCATGCCCGGCCGGCATGTGAATCCGGTATTGAAATCGGCCCTTGAAGCGGCGTCGGGCGTAATGACCTACCGGCCAATCGGCATGACGTGCGCCCGGCGCTTGGCCGGGGCGCCGCGACCGGCCTCTTCCGCTCCGGCAGTCTCCCCGCGCAGGTCTGAGCCGCGCTCCGGGCGCATCCGCGCCCGCGTCTCCCTTCTTCTTTCCGTTCTCGCGCTGGCGCTTCTGGCGGGCGCGCTCTCCCCGTTCGCCGCCACGCCGGGCGAGGCCGCGGTGCTGGTGAGCAATATCGGCGAGCCAGTGAGCATAAGTGCGTCCCTCGCCGGCAAGTACCTCGCCCAGCCCTTCAGGTCTGGCGGCAAGGCGGGTGGGTACACGCTCGACAGCATTGCTGCATACCTCAATGTCGGCCGCACTGCATGGGGACTGAAGGCAGAGCTCTGGTCCAACGACGACCTGGACCGGCCGGCCGCCAAACTTGCCGATCTTTCAGTTCTGGCGACCGTCGGAACCGGCAGCGTGACCTTCAAGGCGCCTCCCGATACGAGGCTTGCGGCAGACACGCGTTACTTCCTTGTGCTCCACGGCGCCCGCTTCGTGTCATTCGCGGCGACCCCCTCCAACTACGAGAATCCGCGGGCACCGGGATGGTCGATCGGCAACTACGGTTATGCCGGCCGCAGCCTGAGCAGCTTCGGACGCCTGCACGACGCGTTCCTCATTGAGGTCAATGCTACGGGCGACGGCTCGGCGGCACAGGGCTGGAGTGACTCCGAGGCGACGGCGCCGGCGATCGGGGCCACAGGAGGCCGGGCGCGGGAGGACGCGGGCGGTGTGGCGATCGCGGTATGGCTCGACCGCGCCGCGCTTCACGAGGTAACGGTGGACTACGCGACAGCGGACGGCACAGCACTCTCGAACGGCACGGCGAGGGCGGGAACGAAGGACTACGTGGCGGTGTCCGGCACGGTGACCTTTGCGCCCGGAGAGACGCGAAAGGAGATGCGCGTTCCCCTTGTCGACGATGCCGTGCCGGACGACGACGAGACGTTCCGGTTTCTCCTGTCGAATCCGCGGGGCGGCGTTCTGGACGGGGACTGGGACGACGTGGAAGGCTGGATTGTCAACGACAGGACGGAGCTGGCGGCGCTGAGCGCCGAGGGCGCTGCGGATGCCGATGGCCTGTATTCGGCGCTCGACATCGGCACGTTCGCAGCCGACGCGATGGCGTATTCGGTCACGGTGCCGCACACGATGACGCGCGCGCGATTGACAGCGACGGCACGGGACGAGGACACCGCGCTCGGTTTCCCCGTGACGAGCGGTGAACCGGGTCCGGCGCTGGCGCTCCGGGTCGGCGCCAACACGCTCGAGGTCGTGGTGGCAACCGAGATCGGTCTGAGACGGACGTACACCGTGACGGTGACGCGCCAGAGTGCGTCGTCGGACGCGGACCTGTCGGGGCTCACGCTGGAGGCCGGAACGGACGGCAGCTGGTTGGCGCTGGACATCGGCACGTTCGCGGCCTCCGTCACGTCTTACGCGGTCACTGTTCCGCACGGAACGACGCACGCGCGGCTGAGGGCGACGGCGGCGGATTCGAGGGCGACGCTGAATGCGGGCGGCGCGTTCGCGCTGGCGGCAGGCGCCAACGTGCTCTCCGCAGAGGTGACGGCCGAGGACGGCACGGTGAAGACGTACACGGTGACGGTGACGCGCGAAGCGGTGCCGGAGGCGGAGCCCGAGCTGCAGGAGGTGGCCGAGCCCGAGGAAGAGGAGCCGGAGCGGCAGCAGAGGCTCGACCCGCTGACGGCGGCGTTCGAGGGCGTTCCGTCGGAGCATGACGGCAACGCCGCGTTCGCCATCGACCTGCGCTTCAGCGAGGCGCTGGGCGAGGGCGGCACGGCGCCGGGCGCGGCCTCGTTCAAGGTGCAGGGCGGCAGCGTGGACTCGGCCGCACGCGTCTCGGCAGGCCTGTGGCGGGTCCAGGTGCGGCCGAAGAACTGGAAGGACGTGACGGTGACGCTCGCAGGCGAGCGCGTCTGCACCGAGACCGGCGCGGTGTGCGCGTCCGGCGGTCGGGCGCTCACGAACACGCTCATGGCGACCGTCGGCGGCCCGGTGCGCATCCAGATGGAGGGCGCGCGCGCCAGGGAAGGCAGGGACGCGAGCCTCGACTTCGCGGTGATACTCAACCGCGCGGCGGGGCACGAGGTCTCGGTGGACTACGCAACCGCGGACGGCACGGCGACGGCGGGCGCGGACTACACGGACATGTCGGGCACGCTCACCTTCGCGGCGGGCGAGACGGAGAAGACGGTCTCGGTTCCGGTGCTCGACGACGCCATCGACGAGGGCAAGGAGACGATGCGGCTCCGGCTCTCGAACCCGCAAGGCGTGTACCTGCGCAACATCCACAGGCAGGCGATGGGAACCATCCGAAACGACGACGCGCTGCAGCAGGCGTGGCTGGCGCGCTTCGGGCGCACGGTGGGGAGCCACGTCGCGGACGCGGTGTCGGACCGGCTGGTGGGCGGGCTCGCCCCCGGCGCGCACGCAACGCTGGCGGGCCAGAACGTGGAGCTGTCGCGCGCGGACGACGGCAAGGCGTTCACCGACGCGCTGACCGGGCTTGCGCAGCACTTCGGCACGCGGGCGCCGGTGGACGACCACGGATCAGGGCCCGGGGCAGGCGCGGCAGGCGGCCCGTTCGCGCGCCACGGTCCCGGCGACAGCCTCGGCGCGCCGGGCGCGACGGCCTCCGCGGCCTCGTCGCCGGCGCAGGCGATGACCGGCCGCGAGTTGCTGCTCGGGAGCTCGTTCCACGTCGCCGGCACGGGCGAGGGCTCGGGTCCGGTCCTTGCGGCCTGGGGCCGGGTGGCGCAGGGCGGCTTCGACGGCGAGGCGGCCTCGGATGCGGGCCGGCTCGGCCTCGACGGCGAGGTCGTCACCGGCACGCTCGGTGCGGACGCGGACTGGGGCCGGGTGCTGGCGGGCGTCGCGGTCAGCTTCAGCGACGGCGAAGGCACGTTCGCCGACTCCGGCGCGCAGACAGGCGCGAAGGGGCGCATCGAGAGCAGGATGACCACGGTGAGCCCCTATGCGCAGCTCGAGATGAACGAGCGGGTGTCGGCCTGGGGTCTTGCGGGCTGGGGCACGGGCGACATGACGATCGGGTTCGACGATCGCGGCATGGCGCCGGTGCGGACCGATCTCTCGATGCAGCTGGGCGCGCTCGGCGCGCGGGGCGCACTGCTCACCCAAGACGGGGCGACCGGCATGGACCTTGCGCTCAAGGCGGACGCGATGTTCGTGGCTGTGGAGTCGGAGAAGGCAGCGAACTCGGTCGTTACGAGCGCGGACGCGAGCCGGCTGCGGCTGGTGCTGGAGGGCGGCTGCGCGTTCGAGGTGAGCGGGGGCGCCGTGCTGCGTCCCTCGCTGGAGCTCGGGGTGCGCCATGACGGCGGCGACGCCGAGACCGGCGCGGGCGTGGAGCTCGGCGGCGGGGTCTCGTACAGCGACACCGCCACGGGCCTCTCCATCGAGGCGAAGGGGCGGATGCTCCTCGCGCACGCGGACTCGGACTACGAGGAATGGGGCGCGAGCGCCGTGGCGCGGCTCGACCCCGGCGAGCGCGGCCGCGGCCTGTCGTTCTCGCTCTCGCCCGCCATCGGCGCGATGTCGAGCGCGTCCGAGCTGCTGTGGAGCGCGCGGGGTGCGTGGGCGCTGGCGCCGGACGGGGCAGCATTCGAGGCGTCGCCGGGCCTGACGGCGGAGGCGGACTACGGCGTGGCGCTGTTCGGCGACCGCTTCACGGGCACGCCCAATGTCGGATTCGGGATATCGGACGGCGGTGCGCAAGAGTACCGCCTCGGCTGGCGGCTCAACTCCGCCATCGAGGGCGACCCCGGCTTCGAGGTCAGTCTCGACGTGACGCGCCGGGAGCCGACCAACGACAACCACGCCGAGCACGGGGTGTTGCTGAGGTCGCTCATCCGCTGGTAAGGGCAGGCTCGCGGCCGTCCCGGACGGCGCGCGCCTCCCGACCGGGGGCCGGTGGTCTGGTCCGAGTTCGACAGCGGATCGACACAGCTATCGCGCGGGTATTTGGCGGCGGTGACGTGCTGCATCTGGAAGTCCCCCCCTCGTAGTCGCCAGGGTCGGAGAGTTGCACCATCACGCTCAGCTTGCGCTGAGTCGGCCGATCGTCGATGACTAACCCCACGTCCTGATGGGCATTGTAATAGTGCCCGCCGCCTTCGGCATCGGCCCGGTAGATGCTGAATTGCAAGGAACGGGCACCGTGGCGATTGTAGGTCAAGGTGCCACCCTTCACTGCGGCTAGCGCTTCTCGGCCCCGAAGGCACCGACCACACCGACGAAGCCGCGGTCGTTTGATTCCGCCATCGCCGGCGAGCCGCGGTGCGCCTGGAACACCCCGCCCACCGCAGTGGGATGGGCCGCATGGGAATCGGAGGCCGAGCGGCGGAAGAACTGGCTCGCCCATCCACCGGCCCAGCGGCGTCCGTCGGCCGCACCGGTGATCTTTCCTCTGTTCCCGACGGCTCCACCGTGGTTCTCGCTTGCAAAGTCTTGGCCGTTGGCAAGCCTCGCCGTCCAGTTGCCGAGCGAGGCGCCGGACGCGTCCCTGAAGTTCGTGATTCTGCCCGACAGACTAAGGCGCCCCACGTCGAAGTCCGCCGTCAGGGCGGCGTCCGCCGTGAACGCCCCGGAGGAGCCATTGCGCGCGCCCGCCTCGCGCTCCGACCACAGGCCGGCGGCGGCCCCGACATAGGTCGAGGTGCCGGAGAATGCGTCGAGTTGCTCATAGCCGGGCCAGTAATGGTGCCGGCCCGCGACAAAGCCGTTGGCACCGCGCGGCCACGCGGCGTTGAGCCGCAAGGGATTGTTCCTGGTTTTCGAGGTTTCTTGTGGGGTTGGGTCGTTCCCGAACGTCCCGAGGCCGGCAGAAACGGAGTCGGGAACCCGAGCCCACCACCCGAAAGTGAGATACGTCTCACCGGAGTCCGCTTTCGAGTAAAGGGCCACCGTGTCGGTGATCGTGACGCCCGCGCCGTTCGTGCGGCTCCACTCGTGCCTGCTTCCCGTCCACCCCTGGATCGCCGCGGGGCGCCGGCGTCGACGAACGCGGTGGGGGTCGACGGATCGCCGTCGTTGTCGAGCTCGCCGCCAAGGATCCCCTTGCTCGGCCTGTGCAGGGAGAGCGGCAACACGTGATACGGAACCCCGAACGCCAGCGGGCGGTCCGCTATGGGCCAGCTACTGTATGTATGCCCGAGCGCATCGTCTTTGAGGCTGACGATGGCGCTGGCGATTCCGTGCGCCGTCGCGCCCGCAAGAGTCGTCGGCGCCGTCTGTTGCGGCGGAGGCGGAGGCGGACTGCCGGGCCGGAAAACATAACTCGGCGGTTTGTCTCGCGCGGTGGCCACGCCTCCGGACGAGGAGACCGTGACGGTTCCGTCCTCGCTCGTAACCGTCAACAAACAATCATAGCCGCCCGCAGGGCACGAGAAGCGCACGCTGCCCGCGTCGCGGTGCTGACCCGCGGGCACCATCAGGCGCCCGCCCGGATTGCTGGTGAGCCAGTCTATCAACACGTAGTTATCGGGCAGCGCTACCGCGTGAAACGCGTCCAGTGCGGGCTCGCCCAGGAACACGAAGTCCTCGACCCTCAGCGGCGTGCCCGTCTCCACCGTCAGGCCTGGAAGCAAGGTATAGGTGTAGCGGCCCTCCTGCACCACAACGCCGGCCACAATGGCGGCAGGGGTTGGCCACGAGCCACCTTTCGGGTCCACGCCGAGAGCGACCATGTCGCCAACCTCAAAGTCGGCGATGATCTTGTGGCCCCGGGCCCCGAGCGCGAAGGCAAAGCGGTCCCCGCCGCGACCGCCGTACAACATGTCGTTACCGACGCCGCCGCGCAGCACGTCCCTGCCGCGACCGCCATACAGCACGTCGTTGCCAGCCCCGCCGCGCAGCAGGTCGTTGCCGCGCCCGCCACGCAGTTCGTCGTCACCGTCCTTGCCGCGCAGCTTGTCGTTGCCCCGCCGGCCCACGAGCAGGTCGGCGCCGCCACCGCCCCTCAGATCGTCGGCGCGGTTGGTGCCGGTCTGTTCCGTCGGCTTGTCTCGCGGCTCATCCGCCGGCTGGTCCGCCATTGCGGCGGACATGCAGAGCGTGGCTGACAGCAGGGCGATGAAGAGCCAAAGGCATGCCGCGCGCAACGCGGCTGCTGATGGGGAAGCTACACGGGAAAGCCGGAGCGCAGCTCTGGCCGTCTGGCCGTCTGGCCGTCTGGCCGTCTGGCCGTCTGGCCGTCTGGCCGTCTGGCTATTATAGCTGACTTATGCCGAGAGTGCTCATGATAACCGACGGACTTTCGGTGGAAACTGCCCAAACTAGGAGTCCATTCCAACTTCCCCGCATGCCTGGAGGGCGTGTCCGGCTCGGTGGCCTTGGGCGCCTCCAAACCCGCGTGAGCCAAAAACGCGGACGTTGCTCTTCCTCTTCGAGACACCGCCGTCATGACGTTCACTTCCTCTGTCCGGATCGGCAAGCACCGACCGATGGGCCAAGTCTCAAAGCTATATTCACTCGCGTCGGACTTTGCAATTGCCGTCCTCCAGTCAGGGCCGGCGACACGCGCACTCTCAACTTGCCAGCCGGCCTGCGGGGCATCGCGTGAGCGCACACAGGCTTTCAGCGGGGATTGGGGCCTGATCCGCTCGAATTAGTTGAGGTTTTGGAGCGGGTGCCCCTCGGCGATCTTGCAAGAAGTTCGCCGAGGGGCTTTGTCTCGGTGACGGTGTAATCAACCAGAGACGGCCCCAATGTCGCACAAGCCGTGCCGCCACTCCATTCTTTCCGATGCCCGGGTCTGGTCCTTTCTGGAGGCGGTCGATGCGGCCGAGGCGGAGACCTGCCGTGAGGCGGGCTGTCCGCGCTGTGGCGGGGCGCTACACAGCGCGACCTACCCGCGCAAGCCGTACGGTCTGGCGGCGGATCTTCGGGACGATGTCCGACGCTTCAGCCTCTGCTGTTCGGTTTGCAGGCGCCGTGTGAAGCCTCCGTCGGCGCGATTCTTTGGGCGGCGCTTCTATCTGGGCGCCCTGTTCGTTCTGGTGAGCGCGCTGGTGCTGAGAGGCGGCGTGCGTTTGCAGACGATCAAGCGGAAGTGGGGGATTCCGGTGGCCACACTGCGCCGCTGGCGGCGGTGGTGGCTGCAAGCCTTCCCTCTGACCCGGGAGTGGCAGGCGAAGCGGGGCGAGCTTGCAGCGCCGCCCGAGGAGGCGCCGCTGCGCTGGCTTCTGCGCACCATGCGGGGCCGCACCCTGCGTGCCCGTCTGTCGCGGGGCCTGATCTGGCTGATGCCGTGGACGGGCCATTGCGCGCTCGCCGATGGCCCGGCGGTTCCCGCAGAAGGTGCTTCTGTCAGGTAGGGATAGGGCGTCGTACATGGGCATCTCTCCGATGCGGCGAGGGAGGGATGCCGGAATGGACAAGGACGACGCAGGCGCCAGGCGCGAGAAGTGGGCCCGGCTGCGCTTTGCGGTGGTGGGGCCGCTTCTGGCTTCGCCGCCCCCTGCAGGCCAACTGCGGGCCGAGCTCGAGCGGCTTGCGCAGCGGGAGTGGCAGCACCCATCGGGCAAGGGCCCGGTGCGCTTCGCGGTGTCCACGATCGAGCGCTGGTACTACCGGGCGCGGGCAGAGGAGCGGGACCCGGTCAAGGCGCTTCGCCAGAAGCTTCGGGCCGACGTCGGTCGCGAGCGGGCCATGTCGGCGGGGTTGATCGCGGCGCTGCGCGAGCAGTACCGGGTGCATCCCTCGTGGTCGGCACAGCTGCACTACGACAATCTTCTGGCGCTTGTGAAGAAGAAGCCCGAGCTGGGCCCGATGCCGTCCTACGCGACGCTGACGCGGGCGATGCGCAATCGCGGCCTGGTCCGCAAGCGTCCCAGGAAGTGGCACGAGGGCGAGGACAGGCCGGCGGCCGAAGCCCGCGAGGTCCTGAGCTACGAGGTGTCCCGCAGCCACGCCCTCTGGCATGGGGACTTTCACCACGGCAAGCGCCGGGTGCTGACGCCGTCGGGCGAATGGCAGACGCCCATCCTGCTCGGCTTCCTCGACGACCACTCCAGGCTCGGCTGTCACCTTCAGTGGTACCTGGAGGAGACCGCCGAGGTCTTCGTGCACGGGCTGTGCCAAGCCTTCATGAAGCGGGGCCTCGTGAGGTCCCTGCTTACCGACAACGGTGGGCCGATGACGGCGGGCGAGGTCGAGGAGGGGCTGCTTCGGCTCGGCATCGTGGGGGCCACCACACTCGCCTACAGCCCCCATCAGAACGGCAAGATCGAGTCATTCTGGGGCACCGTCGAATCGCGTCTGATGGCTCAGCTCGAAGGCGTCGACGCGCTCACCCTGAAGATGCTCAACGACGCCACCATAGCCTGGCTGGAGCAGGACTACCATCGGCGCAAGCACCGCGAGCTCGGCATGACGCCGCACGAACGGCTGGCCGAGAGCGTCAACGCATCGAGGCCCTGCCCCGGCTCGGCCGAGCTCAAGGCGGCCTTCCGTATCACCAGGAAGCGCACGGTGCGGCGCTCGGACGCCACCGTCTCGGTCGAGGGCATCCGCTACCAGGTGCCCCAGCCGTGGCGCCACCTGCGCGAGGCCTGGGTCCGCTACGCACGCTGGGACCTCTCAAGCGTCGATCTGGTCGAAGGCCGAAGCGGCGAGCCCCTGTGCACGATGTACCCCCTCGACAAGCGCGGCAACGCCGATGGCGTCCGCCGTCCCGCCGGTTCCGGCGGCGACGATGGCGGCGGCAGCGCGGGTGCGGGCCAACTTCCGCCGCTGCTCCAGGGCATGCTCGACGCCCAGGCCGCAACCGGCCTGCCGCCGCCCTGGGTACCCCATAACCAAACGCCCGATCCGGGCGAGGACGACGATCAGGGAGAGACGTCATGAACCGCGAACTGCTCACGCTCTACGGGCTCAAGTGGAATCCCTTCGCCACCGACCTGCCGGTCGAAGCCCTCATGCCCACCCCTGCCATCGACAGCTTCTGCCGCAGGATCGAGAGCCAGCTCATGCGCCAGGGCGGCTTCGCGATGATCGCCGGCGAGCCCGGCACCGGCAAGAGCGTAGCCCTGCGCCTGCTCGCCAACCGCCTCGAGCGCACCGAGGGCCTGGGCCTCGCGGTGCTGACCTATCCGTCGGCCAGCGTCGCCGACTTCTACCACGAACTCGCCGATCACTTCGGCATCACTCTGGTCCACAACAACCGCTGGCTCGGCTTCAAGTGGCTGCGCCAGCACTGGCTCGCCCACCTGGAGGACACCCGCCTGCACCCGCTCCTGCTCGTCGACGAGGCACAGGAGCTGGTCAACCCGGTGTTGACCGAGATGCGCCTGCTCAGCTCAACCGACTTCGACTCCCGCGCCATCCTGAGCGTCGTTCTCGTGGGCGACAATCGTCTTCTGACAAAACTGCGCAACCCCGAGCTGCTGCCCATCGCCTCGCGCATCCGACAGCGCCTGCTCATCACCCGCTCCGAACCCGGCGAACTCGCCCGCCTCCTCGACCACCTGCTTGAGCAGGCCGGCAATCCCGCCCTGATGACGGCCGGGCTCAAGGACACCCTCGTCGCTCATGCCGACGGCAATGCCAGGGCGCTCGCCATCATGGCCGACGGCCTGCTCGCCGCCGGCGCCGAACAGGATCGCGAGCAGCTCGACGAAAAGCTCTTCCTGGAGACCTGGGGCGAGGATGCACAGCCCAGGAGGGCACGGCGGTGAAGGGCTTCCCGACACGGGCACCGGTGGAGCTCGAGGATCGCCCCCGGGCGCAGCAGTGGATGGTGGACACGCTGTGGTCCGAGCAGGCCGTCGGCATCGTCGGCGGCGAGCCCAAGTGCGGCAAATCCTTGCTCGCCCTCGATCTCGCCGTCGCCGTGGCAACCGGCGTCCCATGCCTGCGCCACTACCGCGCCACCGGAAGCGGCACCGTGCTGCTGTTCGCCGCCGAGGATGCCGGTCACAGGGTGCGCAAGCGCCTGCAGGGGATCGCCCGCGCCGCCGACACTCCCTTCGACGAACTCGACATCGCCGTCATCGACGTGCCCACCCTGCGTCTCGACCAGCCCAGCGACCGTCAACGCCTGCAGCAGACCGTGGAGCGCATCGAACCGCGCCTCCTGATCCTCGACCCCCTGGTCCGCCTGCATGGCGTAGACGAGAACGCCGCCGGCGAGGTCGCCCCCATCCTCGGCTTCCTGCGCGAGCTGCAGCGCCGCTTCGAAACCGCCGTCCTCCTCGTCCACCACGCCCGCAAGAGCGGGGGCGCCCGGCCGGGGCAGGCCCTGCGCGGGAGCAGCGAGCTGCACGCATGGGGTGACTCGAATCTCTACCTGCGCCGGCGCGACAAGAAGATCGTCATGACGGTCGAGCATCGCGACGCCCGGGGCCTCAACGACATCGAGCTCGACCTCGTCGATGACGGCCATGGACCGGCCTTCCGGCTGCACCGGCAAGCAGCGGATGAAGACAGGCCCGAGCCCGCCACCGTCGAGCAGCGCATCGTGAAGGCAATCGCAGAAGCCGAAGAGCCGCTCTCGAAAGCCCAGATCCGCTCACGCGCCGCTGCCCGCAACGCAAGCGTCGTTGCCGCCATCGAGAGGCTCACCCGCGAGGGGCGCATCGAACGGGCGCCCAGGGGCCGCTATCGCCTCGCAGCCGCCGAGGCGCACCGGGAGCCGCAGCCCCCTGCCGCCACCAATGGAAGCGCGGGATGAGGCCGTTCCCGTTCCTGTTCCCGCAACCCTTAAGCGTTGAAGGGTACGGGAACGGGAACGCCGCCAGCCTCCCTTCCGAGTAGCCCTTCGCCGGAATCCGGCAATGAGCGGCGGCGATCCCCTCGCCACCTGCCGCAACATCCCCCTCGACCGGGTCGCCGCCGCCCTCGGCTACCGAAGAGACCCCGCCGACCGGGCGCGCTTCAAGCGCGAGGGCTCGGTCATCAGCATCAACGGCGCGAAGTTCTTCGATCACCTGCGCGGCACCGGAGGGGGTGGCGCCATCGACCTCGTCATCCATGCGACGGGATGCCGATTCCCGGAAGCCCTGCGCTTCCTCGGAGGGCATGAGGGGCGGGAGAAGACCACCGCCAGCCCAGCCGCCCCGCGATGCCTGCGCCTGCCAAGGCCCAGTCCGAGCGCATGGCCCAGGGTCCGCGACGCCCTCGCCCGTCAGCGCGCCCTCCGCGCCGACGTGCTCGAGGCCTGCCACGGCCGAGGCCTGCTACACGCCGATGACAGGCTCAATGCCGTCTTCGTCTGCCGCAACGCCAGCGGGCGCCCCACCGGCGCCGAGATCCTCGGCACCGCGGCGCACGCCGGCACAAGGCGCTTCAGGGGCATGGCGCCGGGATCGCGCAAGGCGCGTGGCGGCTTCTGGCTCCCCTGCGACCGAAACCGGCCCGCTCTGGTCATCCTCACCGAGAGCGCCGTCGACGCCATCTCCGCTCGAAGCCTGCGCGTCGAGGGGACCCGTGAGACCGGCGCCGTCGTCGCCTCAACCGCCGGCATCGCCAACTCGATCCCGATCTGGATCGAAGACTGGAAACCGAAGCGCATCATCTGCGCCTACGACGCCGACAGCGCCGGTGACGGCGCCGCCGAGCGGCTCGCCGCCAACGACCCCAGAGTGATCAGACTGCGCCCTCGCGGCGCAAAGGACTGGAACGAAATCCTGCTGCGGTCCCGATGAAAGACCGGCCGCTCAATGCTCTCGTGGATCAACAAAGTGCCGCATCTCGACCATCGAATAATCCGAAAACCCCGCCATCAACTACTGAGTGTGCGCTCAACACGACCTGCTACAACCGCTTCAATCGCTGGCGCAAGAGCGGGGTCTGGGATCGCCTTATGGACGCCATCGTAGAAGCTTACGACGGCGACATACAGATGATCGACAGTTCCAGCGTCCGCGTTCATCAGCACGCAGCGGGCTCAAAAAGGGGGGTCCGGATCGTTGCATGGGTCGTTCCCGCGGAGGACTGACGACGAAGATCCACACCGTGGTTGACGCCAGCGGGCTGCCGCTCCGCTTCGCCTTGAGCCCCGGTCAGGCCCACGACAGCACGCTTGCCGGAGCTTTGCTCGACGATCAGCTGCCCGCCGACAGCTTCGTGCTTGCCGACAAGGCCTACGACGCGGAATGGATCAGGGCGATGATCGAGGCCCAGGATGCGGTGCCCATCATCCCCGACCGCAGTACTGCCAAGACGCTCCACACCTTCAGCCGCGATCTCTACCGCCTGCGCAACCGGGTCGAGCGCTTCTTCAACAAACTCAAACAGTTCCGACGTATCGCAACACGCTACGAAACACTCGCAGCCAACTACCTCGCCATGATCAAAATCGCCACTATCCGCATCTGGTTGCGTGCTAATGAGTCCACGCCCTAGGCTTTCTGCCCGGAAAGGCGGCCCCGCGGCGCCCGCTCAGCGTTGATCCCGGAATGCCGTTATCAATAGCCGATAACGCTGTAGTCGCCGTTCACGATCAGACGGATTGAGACGTAGAGCCCCAGCAGGGGGAAGAGCACCCACGGGCAGTTCAGCGCCCAGATGTAGATGTACATGTCCTTTCGGCCGATGCGGCTTTGCCGCTCAGCCACGAAGAAGCTGACCCAGTAGACCGATGTCGCGTAGGTCAATTGCCAGAACAGCATCGCCCCGACGATGCCGGCGACGACGGCCGGCAGGAAATCGACGGTGAAGGCGACGAAGAGGATCAGCGTCGGGACGGGCGTTACAAAGCCGTTGGCGATGTCCACGTTGTAACCGTATGTACGCCGGTCGGCGTAGGAACTGTCGAATTGTGAGTATGTGGCCCAAACGTCCGCCCATGTCGTCGAGGATAATATGCGCGTCAACGGAACCCTTCCGGTAAGGAATTCGACCGCCGACGTCCGGCCCGTCTCTCGCCGGTGTTCGCGCCAGTATTGGGCACGTTTCTCGATGTAGTCGCGTCTGAAAAACAGGCACACCTCCCAATGACAGATCACCAGATTGATCGAAAAGAAGAGGATAAGTAGTCCATGGATAACGTCCAAATCCCCACGAACGCCGTAGCGCGCGCCGATGCCGACCGCGGTCAGACTCGCGATGACCAGACCCGTGAACACGACCGGCGACATCGCCAACCAGATCCGGTGCTCGTCGCGTTCTGCATAGGCTCGCCCGGCTTGCTTTTCGGACATATGATCCCATCCTCCCGGGCGCTGTGGCGTCGCCGCTCGCCCCATTGTACCCTGCGGACGGTCCGGCGCCCCGGACAAGGGCACCGCGCCCGGGATACCGTCGATATTGGTGCTATGAAACGAGGCGGCGGGACTTTCCATGACTCTGCGGTCTTGGGAACGGCGTGCCGCTCTGGCAGAATGTGCCGATGAGCCGCCCCTTCGCCACGCGATCGAAACCGCGCACCCTCGCGGATCTCTCCCCGGACGAAGTGAAGTCCACCGTCGATGGATACACCGAAATCTATGACGCCGGCCTGGAGCGCAGGAAAGAGCATTATCGCTCGTTCGTGAATCGTTACTACGACCTGGTCACCGACTTCTACGAGTTCGGCTGGGGCCAATCCTTTCACTTCGCTCCCCGAAGGAAAGGCGAGAGCTTCAAGGCGTCGCTCGTCAGACACCAGCATTTTCTGGCCGAAAGGCTGTCCCTGAAGCCGGGTATGCAGGTGCTCGATGTCGGGTGCGGTGTCGGCGGGCCGATGGGCAATCTGGCGCGCCATACCGGAGCCAGCTTTGTCGGTATCAACAACAACGCCTATCAGATCGAGCGCGCCGAACTTCACACCAGGGATGTCCAATCGTTGTGCCGCTTCATTCACGGCGATTACATGCAGATTCCCGACGAGGACGGTCGCTACGACGCCGCCATCGCGATCGAGTCCATGCCCCACGCACCCGACAAGACAGCGGCGTTCCGCGAAGTCTTACGCGTGCTGCGTCCGGGGGCCTGTTTCGCGGGCTACGAGTGGTGCCTTACTGAGAAATTCGATCCCTGTAACGTGGAGCACCAGCGGATCAAGAACGACATCATGATCGGGAATGCGCTGCCGGATATCGCGTCCACTTGGGAGGTTTCTGCCGCATTGCGGGCGGCGGGTTTCGAGCTCCTTGAAGCGCTCGACCGCGCGCCCGAAGCGGACCCCGGCATGCCCTGGTACCGCGCCTTGCAGGGTCGCGACCTCAGTCTTTCGAGTATTCCGCGCACGCCGGTGGGCCGCGCAATTGCAAACTTGACCTTGCGGGTCGGGGAAAGGTGGGAAGCGTTTCCCGAGGGTGCCCGCGCGGTCAGCACGCTCCTGAATGCGGCGGCGGATGCGCTGGTGGAGGGCGGGAGGTCCGGCCTCTTCACGCCGATGTTCTATTTTCTGGCCCGCAAACCCGGGCGCTCGCGCGACTGAACAGGGCGGACCTTCGGGCGCGCGCGCCTGCACGAGGCCAACCATGCTCAGAACTGGGAACAGGCGAGAGCCGCCTCGGGCAGCGGCGGTGGGCCGGTGGTGCAGGGGGCGGAGGTGGCGAGACCCAGCCGCTCACGACGGCGCTGCTCGTAGAGAGCGAGCGCATGCAGCGGGAAATACTGTCGATAGAGCACGTAATCCAGGAGCGCCGTTCGGAAGAACACGCCCGCCATGTCCTGCTTGGGCCATGTCCCGTCCGCGCCTTGCGTGTCGAGCAGGAAGCGGGCGCCCCGCGAGATTGCGGTCCAGTTCGATTCGCCCGCTTCGAGGAGCGCGATCAATGCCCACGCGGTCTGGATAACCTGGCTTTCCTCGTGTGGAACGTATCGACCGGTCAGACATCCGCTGTGATGCTCGCCCCACCCCCCGTCCTCCCGCTGGCGCTCCAGCAGCCAACGGCAGGCCAAGCGAAGTGCCGGATCGCCGGGGCTGGCCCCGGCGGCAAGAAGCCCCCTGATTCCGAAGAGGGTGCCGTAAATGAACTGAACCCCCCATACGCCGCGCCACGGCCCGTCGCTTGCCTGGGTCCGGCGAAGCCAGGCATCGGCCCGGTACATGGCGTCCGTCACCGCTCCGTTCGCGATTTGCGGAACGTCCTCCGTGCAGGCGGCGAGCGCCGCGAGGCAGGACGCGGTGCACTCGACATAGGATTGCTCGGTCATCGAATCGCCGAACATCTCGGCCGGATTCATCCACTCCAGACCGAAAGCTGAGCGTCGCGCCTCGTAGCTGCCGTATCCGCCATCACGGTTCTGGCAGCGCAACATGAACCCGACCGCATTGCGCAACACGCTCGCGTGCGCAGCACCGCGACCAGCAGCGTGAAGTCCGAGCACCGCTTCCGCGGTGCAGTCGCTCACCGGCCAGCCGTGCCATCCCCCGGCAAAGCACCAGCCGCCCCTGGGGTCGGTTCGGTGGGCCTCGCGAAACCCTTCGAAGCTGGCGGCGATCTGTTCCCCGAGCAGGAAGTCGGCACCGCGCCGAAGGGCGTCCCCTACCCCGTCGAACGCGGGCACCGCCGCCAGCGCCTGCAAGGCGAAGCCGCTGTCCCACGACGCGCTTCTCGCGCCGACGACACGCGCACCCTCTTCCTCGTCTTCCCAGATCCAGTCGTCCAGCTTCGCGAGCGCCTGGCGCAGATCGGCGTCGTCCGGATCGCGCAGCCACAAGGCAAGCATGTTGAGAAGGCCGCTCACCGGAGAGATGCTCGTATGGCTGGTGGTCTGCAGCTCCCATCTGATCTGACGGACGATCGCCTCCGTGCATCGGTCACGCAGGCGCTTGCCGTGGAGCCGATTGAACACGCGCGCAATCTTGTATCCAACCTTGAGCCACACGCTCGGCCGCGCGTAGAGGTCAGCCTCCCGCAGGCAATTGCGAGCGGCGGAGAAATCGACCTCGGCATATCCCTGGGGGAAGAGCTCCTCCCGCAGCGACGCGATCGAAGGCGAGACGGGCGCCTGGAAGCGGTGCGGGTAGATCGCCGCCATCGCCATGTAGATGAGCCGGGTATGGCAGTACCAATTCGAGGGATGCAAAGGTATGCGGCGCGGCAGGCTCCACAGTTCCGGCAGGACGGCGTTGACCCCACGCCAGTCGTAGAGGTTGAGGAGCGCCAGCCAGAACTTTCCCCAGCTCGGAATGCTCACAATCCCCTCGGCTTGTATGAAGCGCCGGGCCGGCTCGACCAGGGGATCGTCCCGCTCCACACCGAACAGCCTGGCCGCGACGTAGACTAGGGCAGTGACGAAGAGGTGGGGCGTGGAATGCTCGTGCAGGCCCCATGAGCCCCCTTCGAGACGGGTCCGTTCGAATGAGCGCAGCACGCGCCGGCGCCGGCCGGGCTCCAGCGGCTGCCCGATGATGTGGTGCAGCAGCACGTATTGCGCGGTGAGCATGGGGCACCAGACCATCTCGCCTTCCCAGCCGCCATCTTCGCCCTGGAGACTCAGGAGGCGCGCGGTCGCGCTCCTCAAGGCCGGACCGGCATCGGCCGCCTCGGCGTCCTTCGGCCGGCCGGGCCCGGAAGCGTCGAGCCTCGGCGGCATCGAGTGCAGAAGCGCGCGGGCAAGGCTGTCCAGGGCCCGCTCGTCATTCTGCCCGCCCTGGCGTCGCGACTGGCGCAGCTGCAGAGCCCAGCGCAGGAGCCACAAGAGACGAACGGTGAGCGCACTGAAGATCTTCAGGCCCTGACGCGGCGCGAACCGGCGGTAGGAGAGCGGAATCTCCACCGCCACCGCCCGGGCCGCCGTTCCAAAAAACGCGAGACCCATCTCGATCACGGATCGGTCTTCGCAGGCGAGAATCCTCGTGGTCCGCTCCCGGTAAACGGAATTCGTCCGCAGTCCCCGGTAGACCGCGTGTCTCATCGCCACCGCCTCGGCCCGATGATCAGCAAAGACCTCGTAGAGCCCCATGGCGAGCATCTCCGGCACGCGGGTCGCCCGGAAACGCCCGGCGTCGAAGTCGCGAAAGCTCCCGCCATCGGCGAGGGCAAGCGCATCGCCGAAACCGAGGGTCATGCCGACCGCCGTCATGGGATGGTAGTGCCCGGCCGCGTCGCCGATCAGCACGCGACGCGGGGTGCCGTATGTGACGCGCGGCCGCAGCTGATTGGCCGCGACGTGGAATTGCCCCGCGCGCACCGCTTCGACAAAGGCCGGCCTGAGAGTCTCCGGCAGCTGGGTTGCGTAGGATTCCGTCAGGAAGCCGACCCGGTCCTGGCGTGTCCAGCGGTCCAGCGGGACATCGACGATGATCCGGACGCAATCGTTTGCCACGCCGTACGCGAGAATCGGCCCCGGCCCTCCGAGCAGCACATGCCCATGACCTTCGAAGGGCAGGCTCACGTCGCTCACGGTGATCCCCAGCATCCGCGAGCAGTGAACCGGCTCCGTCGACAGGCCCAGGGACTGGCGCACGGTGGAGGCCCGACCGTCGGCGCCGACGATCCGCTCGGCGTCGAGGGAGTGAACGGTGCCGTTGGTGGCATAGGCCAGCTGCCCGTCTTCGACCGCATTCACCCGCGCGTGGGTGAAGAAGTCCACATCCGCCTCGTTCTCCACGGCTTCCCGCAGCTTCGAGACGAGCAGCGCATGTTCGCAGGCTAGACCCTGCGAGCCATTCAAGTAGGGAAGGACGATCGGCTCGGAGCCGTCTTCCGGGAACACCACGAATCCCTTGCCCGCGGCGCTGCGAGGCAAGGTGTCGAGTCCGATCCCGAAGTCCTGCAGTATCCGCACGCCAGGCGGATGCAGCCATTCGCCCGCCAAGCGCCCGGACCCCTTGGGGTTCGCTTCGAGCAGGGCCACCCGGGCACCCTTCCGCGCGTGAGCGAGCGCGCACAAGCTCCCTACCGGCCCCGCGCCGACAATGGCCACGTCGTAACGCCGCGAAGCGGCGCCGCTCATCGGAAGACGCTCGGCTGCGCGCGGCGACGGTAGCGGACGCGACACGGTCTCTCGGGTCCCGTCACCCAGCTGCCGTAGTTCGGACGCGGAAAGGCGCCGCTGAGAGAGAAATCGAAGCGATCGAGCAGAACGGTCCAGATCGCCTTGAGTTGCATGTACGCGAAGTTCTTCCCCATACACGCGTGCTTGCCGCCGCCGAAGCCGATCAGGGCGTAACGGTGTTGCCTGTCCTCGCAAGCGGGAGGCGCGAAACGGTCGGGGTAGAAATGCTCCGGGTCGGCGAAGATGTTGGGCAGGCGGTGCGAGACTGCCGGCGACACCATCGCCATGCTGCCTGCGGGCACGACACGGCCTCCGTAGCGCAGGGGCTCGAGCACCTTTCGGATCAGCAGTATCAGCGGCGGGTGCAGCCGCTCGCATTCGCGGACGGCGTTCTCCAGTGCCGGCTGGCGCTGGAGGCTGTCGATGCTCATGGACCCCGCTTCACGGTAGACGTCCTGCGCCTCGTCTCTCACCCGCGCCAGGTAGGACGGCGCCCTGAGCAGCTCCAGACCGGTCCAGGTCGCGAGCACCGCGCTGGTGTGCTGGCCCGCAAACAGCACCGTCAGCAGGATCCCCGTGATCTCGTCGTCGCTCAGAGCGCGGCCGCTCTTGTACCGGGCGTTCATGAGCGTCTGCATGAAGTCGTCGGGGCTGGCCCCGGCATCCCGGCGCGCTTCCATGATCTGCCCGAAGAGCTCCGCCACCCTTCGCCGGGCCCTGTCGCGCCTTCGATGCGACGCAACGGGAAGCCTGGGAAGAAAGAATCCCAGGGTGTTAATCCCCTTCTGCAGGTCGTGGTAGGTCTCGGCAAAACCGGTGTCCACCCGATCGCGGACTTCCTGCCCGATCAGGCAGCGGCTGGCGATCTTGACCGTGAGCTCGTTCATCGCATGCGGCAAATCGATTTCCCCATCCTTGCCGAGGGAGTCGGCGAACTGCTGCGCTTCCTCGAACATGATGAGGGCGAACTTGCGCATGGCCGCCTCGCGGAGCGCCGGAAAGAGAAAGCCCAGCTGCTCCGCCATGATGTCTGGGGAGGTGTCGTAGGCAACGCCGCGTCCGAAGATGGGTACGGTGAAGCGGTAGACTGCCTTCGCGTTTAGCTGTTCCTCGGGCGTCCTGAAATAGAAGTCGTGGGCCCGGGGCCCGGTGAAGAGAACAAATGCGCGGGTCCCGAGCCGGAAGCAGAAGAGTTCGCCGTGCTCGCGCCAACCGCGGCTCAGCATGGCGACCGGATCCCTTTGGAATTCCGGCAGATGACCGAGCAACGGCCAGCTGCCCGCGAGCTCGGGAAGGGTCTTCCCCTCCCGCGGCGGGAGATCCGCAGAAGGCAGGGTCGACACGCTGTCGGATCGGTTGGCCATCATCGCTCTCAGTGGATGAAAGGCAGCATCGCGAAACGCGCCTGCTGCGTGTAGCGCTCCCACAGCTCGCCATACTTGGCGCGGCAGCGGCGCTCATCGCGTCTCGAACGGTGCCATAGAAGGGCCGCCAGCCACGCCGGCAGCAGGAAAGGAGCCCAGGACGCGAGCCCGGTGGTAAGGGCGAAGGCGAAGTAGATGCAGATCTCGCCGGTATAGTTGAGGTGCCGCCCAATGCCCCAGAACCCGGAGACCAGGAGGCGCCCGTCCAGGGTCCGGGCGGGTTGCCCCCAGATCTTGACGCCGGGATCGCGCTTGAAGCGGTGCTTTTGCTGGTTGGCGCCGCGGAAGAGCCAGAAGCCGAAAACGAAGAGCACGACGATCCCGGCGGCGGCGGCCGGCGACAGCGGCTCCGGTGCGTGAACCAGCCACCATCCGGGGAGACAGTAGAAGAAGGGCACCAGCACGTAATCGCCCCAGACCAGCATCCATCCAAAGCGCTCGCGGACGATGTCCCAGGTATGGATCATCCCTTGCTCGAACTGGAAGTAGTTGAGCACGTACAGGAACGTGAAGGTCTGATAGAGCATCATCGCCAGGGTCAGCTCGCCATAGGTCTCGTACTGCACGGCGGCAAACGATGCGTTGAAGAGCGCGAGGCCGATGAGAGAGGGGCAGTAGCTGAAGAGCTTCAGATCGAGCCCGAACCAAGCCGGAGCGGCATCCACACCAAAGAAGAAACTCCGCCAGGATCCGGGCGATGCATGAGGCCCGCGCACCCCGCGCAGGTAGAGCCAGCCGGAGAAAGCGAACGCGAATCCGTTCGCCACGACGAACAGGGCAAGCAGATGGGTATGCAGCACCGAAAGGGAGAACCAGCCGAAGCCCTGGGCGAGGCCTGCCACGATCAGGGCGATCAGGAAGAGCGCGAGGCCGTTGAGCTTGTAGACGCGCTCGTTTCCGTCGGCATCCGGGCCCGTGACGCGGCGACCCGGCAGGACCAGCGATATCACGAAGAGGAGGGCGATGAACCCCAGCACCATGGCCGCCGCCTCGAGCAGGGTCCCGCCCGAAAGCACCACTGAGAGGTCGAGCGCTTCAGGCGGCGGCATCGCCGTCTTCCGCCTCGCGCGCCAGATGCTCCTGCCACTTGCGCACGGTCACCTTCTGAAAGGCCCGGACCACCGGATTGAACTCGATGGGACGGGCGCCCCAGTGTCGTTCGTAGCCCTCCTGCTCCGCCTCCAGCGCGAATTGGTCCTGGGTGAGCAGGGGCGCGATGAGCAGGCGGTTGGAGACCTTCATGACCGCGGTCATGGCGAAACGGGGTATGCGCACGGGCAGCAACGGAATCTTCAGAGACCTGAAGTAGAACAGGAAGAACACCCGGCTGGTGCGCTCATCGACCGGCAGCACGAAGAGCCAGTGCTTGATCGCGTCATCGGTGTTGGACCACTGGTAGGGATACTCGTAGCAAAGCTCCATGCGATTGGTGTTGAGCCGCCGATGATCGACGAAGAGGCCCGAGATAGGGCCGCGACCGACGTGCGTGTCGTAGGCGAGATGCACGTTGTCGCCGAGGGTCTCGCAGCGGGTGAGGGTGGCCCCGTCGAAGGGCCGGTAGCGGCGGTGCAAGTGTGCGTGGGTGAAGTCGCTCACATTGTCGATCACCATCGAGTGGTGTGCCGACCAGGTGAAGCATAGCGGCACGCAGGCCCAGCGGCCGGGCCCCTCGAGCTCGGGAATGTCCGGGATCCGGCGCTCCTCCGCCAGCGCCGGATCTCCCGGGAAGAGCCAGATCAGGCCGTAACGGACCTTCACCGGATAGGTCCTGAGCGCAAGATTCGGAAAGCTCCGCCCCTGGCCGTCATGCGGCACCCCGGCGGGACGCCCCTTCCCGCCGTACTCCCAGCCGTGGTAGGCGCAGACCAGCCGGCATCCCTGCACGTCGCCGAGGGAGAGCTTGAGCTGGCGATGCGCGCAGCGATCCTCGACCGCTTGGTAGGTCCCGTCCTTTCCGCGAAAGAGCGCGATGGAACGCTTCCAGAAAACGACCTCGACCACCGTCTCCCGCTTGATCCGGCGCACCTCCTCGACCGGATACCAGTAATTCGGGTCCATGCCTGCGGCGCGCGCCTGCTGGCGCAGGTTGCCGGCGTCCTCGAAGCCGGGCGGTGTCGAGGAGGCCGCCGCCTTCATGTCGCGCTCCCGCCCGCCATCATCCGCATGCCCTGGTCCGGTGCGGGATCGCCCTCCTCTCGCGCGACACGGTGATTCGCGGCATCCTCGCGCGGGCGCTTCGCGTGCGGGTTCGCGATCTTGTTGCGGCCGTAGTGGAACGCGTAGGCCTCATGAACCGCGGCGCGGATGCCGGTCGGCCGATAGCCGAGCTCCCGTTTTGCCTTGGAGATGTCGGCGTGGCGGCACTTTCGCAACAGGCGTATGGCACCGGGGGTGAAGCGCTGGGGAAAGCCCGGGTGAACCCGGCTCAGATAGAAGCTTGCGACTTCGGCAAAGACGAGCATGAGGCGGGTTGGAATTCGCCGGCGCGGCCGCGGGATGCCCGAGACCTCCTCGTAGAGATCCAGGATATCGGAGATGGTCTTGTACTCGGTGCTGAAGATGTACTTTTCGCCCGAACGGCCGTGGCGCATGCAAAGCAGGTGCCCTTCGACGATGTCGCGGGCCGCGACGAACTCGAAACCGCCATCGACATAGGCACGGAGCTTGCCGTTGGTGTAGTCGCACAAGGTTCTTCCCAGTCTTGAGGGGAGAAAGTCGGCGCCCCCCACCACCGCGCAGCAGGTAGCGACCACCACGTCCTGGCCCGATGCCGCCGCGCGCCAGCACTCCTGCTCGACCAGCGACTTGCTGCGCTCGTAGGGCATCGTGCGCTCCATGGGATAAAACTGCATGGTCTCGTTGCTGGGGGCGGACGGATCGTCCAGGTCGTATCCGACCGCGCTGAACGAGCCCGTCACGACCACCCGGCCGGCCTCCGCCTCCCGCGCCGCCTGCAGCACGTTGCGAGTACCGAGAACGTTGCACTCGAACACGTCGCGGCGATGGGCGCGGTTGCCTTCGATGGTCGAGATGTAGGCCGCGCAGTGATAGACGCCCCGACACCCCGCAAGCGCCCGCCTGGTGTCATCCAGATCGCGAATGTCGCCGAATACGCGTTCGACCTCGAGACCTTCCAGCCCCTCGTTGTTGTCTCCGTGTCTCAGCAACACCCGGACCCGCACGCCTTCGTCAAGCAGCCGGCGCACGAGGTTGGCGCCGACATGCCCGGCCGAACCGGTAACGAATACGGGTGGCATCGAAGAGCCTGCCGGTATACTCGGTCCAGAAGTCATCAATGCTGACTTCCGTCAGGCGGAGCGCGGGGCCGGTCCCAATCCGCGGGATGCCCGAGATGCCTTGCCGACGAGGTTGCGTGCTCGCCGGCCGACATCACAAAGTCACCTGCGGCGGAGCGAGTCCACGCCCGTTCGCGCTCCCACATACCTTGAATTCTTCCTGCCTGTACCACCATCTTGGGTGAACCTGTGGTGCTGATCGGCCGGTGCGAATCAGAGAAAGTAGAATCTATGCAAATTGATGGTATAGCGTCCAAGACAGCCTGCTCATAGCTGCCATAAGAATTCACAATAGCCTGCGTTGCCACTTCGCTCCCTTGCGTGCGGATGCCCAGTTGTCAGCCTCTAACGTGGTTCACCGCCCATCGTTGATCAACGTAGCAACTCTCACCCGCTGCACGCTAAGCCTTGTACTCATAAGATAGTTGTCGACGACAGCGAAGCATGATTCAAGCTCCCAAATTGTGGGAGTCCGACGATGAACCGCTACGACCTGACCGACTTCGAGTGGAGCGTGATCGAACCGCTGCTGCCGAACAAGCCGCGCGGTGTCCCGCGAGTGGATGACCGGCGCGTGCTCAACGGCATCATGTGGGTGCTCCGCTCCGGCGCCGCCTGGCGAGACCTGCCGGAGCGCTACGGGCCCTATACCACCTGCTACAACCGCTTCAATCGCTGGCGCAAGAACGGGGTCTGGGATCAGCTTATGGACGCCATCGTCGAGGCTTACGACGGCGACATTCAGATGATCGACAGCTCCAGCGTCCGGGTTCACCAGCACGCAGCGGGCTCAAAAAGGGGGGTCCGGATCGTTGCATGGGTCGTTCCCAAAGCCGGCTGACGACGAAGATCCACACCGTGGTCATCGTGCGCTCCGCGCGCGTGGACGCGCGACGCCAGCGGACTGCCGCTCCGCTGCCCTTGAGCCCTGTGATCGAAACCGAAAACTCTCAAACCGCCTAGCCCCGAAGACGGGGAAAGGTCGCATGGTGCGCCAGTGGCCATGAGGCGCATAGCCCTTCAAACATCACGTCTCAAACTGTTTCACCTGCTCGAATCTCCGCGCGCTCATTTATTGTGTGAGGTGATAGGTTTGGCCTCGATGAGATTGTCGTGTGACTTGGGGTGCGTGACATAGCCGGCTTCGAGGTCCTGGTTTCGACGCAGTTCGCAACGTTCTGCAGGGTCGCCCCATCCGCCGCCGCCGGCCGTCTGCTGGCTTACTACATCCCCCTTTCTTAGAGGTATCTCGGCACCCTTGGATGCGAAATTTGGCGATGCAGGTTGGAAGCCGTCGCCGCGGTCGATCAAATAGGCGCCGGGCGCGCCTTCGCCGCCGCCATTGAATCCCATGGCCCCGAACTTACAGCGGTCAGCCACGAAGCTGAGTTCCGCGACATCGGATAGAATCTCGTAATCTCGCCTTGTTCCGAGCCCGCCTCGGAATTTCCCGTCACCTCCAGAATCCGCCCGCAGTTCGTACCGCTGTAGCCTGATCGGGAACTTTAGCTCCAGAGCCTCTGCAGGCATGTTGAGGCAATTCCCGACGATTGAGAACAGGGCGCTTTCGCCATCCTTCTCCGGCGTCGCCCCCCACGCACCTTCGGGATACTGGTAGAGAATTTTCATTCCAGCCTTGCCGTAGCAGGTCAGCAGCATGTTGTTGGACGACCCTTGGTCGCCAGCAATGACATGTGGACCGTTGGGCATGGTCGAAAGCGCCGCCATCAAGGCGTTGACAATCCGATGCGACGTCTCGTTGCCGGCTGTGCAGGGGGCCGGAAAGATTGGGTGCACAAGCGTGCCTTCACGAGACACGATCTTGATCGGCCGATAGCAACCATGGTTGGGAGCTATTTCTGGATCGGTGGCGGCTTGCAGGCAAAGGTAGGTTGCCGATGCGGTCATGTAAGGAACGGAATTGATCGGTCCACTTGCCTGCGGATCGGTGTCGCTGTAGTCGATCACCAAAGCGTCGCCGTTGACGACGACCTTGACTCGGATCGCAATCGGCTCGTCGGTAATGCCGTCGTTGTCCATGATATCTTCGCCGAAGTACTCTCCATCGGGCCAAGACCTAATCACCGCGCGCATTCGAGCTTCAGAATCCGCGCGCGATCGTTCCTCCGCGGATGCAATAGTGGCCCGGCCATACCGCTTGCACAGGGCTTGATATCGCAGAGCGGCACTGCGGTTCGCGGATACCTGCGCCGCGAGATCTCCCTTCATGTTTGCTGGCACGCGGACGTTGTTGAGAATGAACTCGTAAACGTCACGCTGTCGCTCGCCTGCGCGGTATAGCCAGACTGGGGGGATGCGCAGCCCTTCCATGAAGTTGTCTTTCGCCCGAGAGTAAAAGCTGCCCGGAACGGCGCCTCCGACGTCGGCATGATGGGCCCGGTTTGCAGCGAAGGCGACCAGTTCGCCGTCGTAAAAGATTGGGCTGACCATCGTGAGGTCCGGAAGATGGGTCCCGCCGCGATAGGGATCGTTCGAAATGATGGCGTCACCGGGTTTGAATTCCTGCAGGGGAGCGAGCTCCTCGATCGCCTGACGCACAGCGTACTGCAAGGCCCCAAGGTGGATGGGCAAGAACTCACCCTGCGCTGTCAGCCGCGCCTTCGCATCAAACAATCCGCAGGAAAAGTCGTTGCCCTCATTAAAGATATCCGAATAGGCGGTTTGCCGAAGCGTAACCCCCATCTCGCGGGAGACTGCGACTAGCGAACTTCTGATGACACTGAACTGGATCGGATCGAAATCTCTATCGACGGCGCTCGTGTCGGTCATTGTCTAAGCCACTTCAGTTCGAGGAAGCCCGGCTTCGCCGCCGAGCAGCTGGCGTCTGGTGGAACGACGATGGTTGCGTCGGACTGTTCGATGACGGCAGGCCCAAGTGTCGGCTCTATCGTCTCGACATCTTTACGCGTGAGAATCTGCGTCTCGAGCCAGCCCTGTTCGGGTCCCCAGTAGACTTCTCGGCGTTGATCGCCAACCTCCAGCTCTGGCCAACGAGGAGCGCCGAACTCCTTGTTCTCGGCGACACTCACAGCAGCGACACGAATGTTCACGGCTTCGACTGAGCTTTCACGAAGCGAATGCCCGTAACGCGCCTCATGAGAGCAGTGAAAGCTCTCCGCCGCCTTGTCGGTATCGATCTGCCCTAACTCGACTGGAATGGTGATCTCGTGCGTTTGTCCGGCGTACCTGAGATCCAGTGCAGCGGAAACAACCACATTGCCGTTGTTAGCGTCGTCGTGAAGCTCGGCAAGCGTTTCCTCGCTCATCTGTGTGAACATGTCGTGGAGCGCCATTGCTTCGAGATCCGCCAACGGCGTAAAGATCGTCTTCAGGCGCTCGCGGCGCCCATCGGCAAGTAACATACCTTGAGCGGATGCGACGCCTGGGTAGGCGGGAACGACCACGGAAGACATCTCCAGTTCCGCCGCAACCTCCAGGCCGTGAGCGCCCCCACCACCACCAAATGCAACCAGGGTATAGTCGCGCGGGTCGCGGGAGCGTTCGATGGAGATTGACCGGATTGCATCCGCCATATTGCTGTTGACGATGCGCAAGATGCCCCACGCCGTCTCTTCGCGGCTGAGTCCCAGTCGTGCCGCCAGCGCCTCAATGGATTTCCACGCTCGTTCCCGGTCGAGGCGGAGCCCGCCGCCGATGGACAAACGGGGATTGTAGCGGCCGAGAGCGATCGCCGCGTCAGTCACGGTCGGCTCCACACCACCCTTCCTATAGCAGGCAGGGCCGGGAACCGCGCCGGCGGAACGAGGGCCAACGAGAATGGTCCCGCCTTGATCAACCCAAGCGATGCTGCCACCACCAGCGCCGACACTGACGATGTCGAGGCAAGGAATTTGGATCGGATATCCCACGAGCTCGATGTAGGTATTTCGATCCGGTTCTCCGTTCGTGACCGCCGCCACGTCGGTGCTCGTGCCCCCCATGTCGAAACTGATCACATTGCTTCGCCCGAGCGCCTTGGCGATCTCAAGTGCTAAAATCACCCCGCCAGCGGGACCGGAGAGCAGGGACTTCACCGGCACGCGACGCGTTTGAAGCGGATCTGCAAGGCCGCCGGAAGACTCCATGATCCGGAATCCGTCTTCCGTCAAGGAATGGGGAAGCGACCGTTCCAAGCCCTCCAGATAGTTGCTCATGATGGGACGGGCAATGGCATTGATGCAGGTGGTGCTTGTCCTTTCAAACTCGCGATAGTGAGGCAAAACCTCGTGGGAAAGAGAGACAAACACTCTGTCGCCCAGGCGTTCCGAGATCGATTTTCCCAGCAAGAGCTCGTGTGCTGGATTTCGAAACGAGAACAACAGGCAGACCGCGACGCTTCGCACACCCGAAGCCTCGATCTCATCGACAACGCGCTTGATCTCATCCGCTTGAAGCGGCTCAACGACACTTCCGTCCGCGGCAATTCGTTCACGCACTTCCAATCGCTGCTTTCGCTTGATCAGCGGTTCCGGCTTCTTTTGCGCGAGATTGAACAGATCTTTTCGGTCCCCACGCATGATCTCCAAAACATCTCTGAAACCGTCGGTCGTGATCAGGAGACAATCGGGATGATCCGAAGTTAGAAGTGCATTCACGACGACCGTCGTACCGTGCCTTAACGCCGAAATTTCGGTCGGATCCTCACAGACGGTGGCCAGCGCGGCCAAGAAGCCTGCTTCCAGCCTTCCTGGCGTGGTGGCAGATTTCCCAACAAACCAGGAACCATCGGCCCGCCGGGTGATGGCGTCCGTAAATGTTCCGCCCATGTCTATTGCAATGTCCATGTGTTCACTCGGCAATTGATCCAGTTGGTTGCGCGGAAATGCAGGTCAGATAGGCTCTTTGCAGAGTTTCGCGGCGGAATCGGCGCTGGTGCAAGACTTGTTCGCGTGAAATTCTGCTTATTGCTCAGTGTCGGCATAGTGGCAACCGGTCCGGTTTCCGCGCGATGCCGGAAGGAAGCGACGAGAAAGTGTTCAGAGTGATCCACCTTTCCGCTCAGTCACTTAGTGCGTACAGGCAACACGCCAGAAAACCAGTTGACAGCGATCGCTACCGCTGCGTTTGGCCACACTTGCTCATTGGCACATAGCCGTCTAATCAACGGTTATTCTACCACCCACGAACTTGGCTCACAAAGACAACTGAAGTGGCCAGAGCCCCTTCGCTCCCTCACTCATAAGGAGAGTCCTGGTTCAGAAGAGTCCTGGTTCTGCATAGCGCATTGTCGATGGGTTGGCACGCGCGCCGGGCGCAAAGCCCTCAACTCGCTCAAGCGCTCGGCGCGCATCTGTGGGCGCGTCTCCGTTCGGCGCCGAGTGCGGCCGGATACAGTTGTGGTCGTGGGTGAAGGCACGACAGATGCCCTCGACGAAATATGAGAACCGTTCGTCCACTCGGAAGCGGGACGTATCCCAGTGAGGGTCGACCGGCTCAGCCATTTCCCGAGCCCGGCGATTTGCAGGCCAGATCTGGTGCTCTCTTGGACATCCGGCAATCCGCGAATCTGGCCACCGGCTTCGGGTCGTTGTATGCAACAATCGTGCATGTGCAGGGAGAGACCCGCCGCCGACGGGATCGCAGGACGGCGGGGCGAACGGAGGGGGAGGCAATCATGACACGCGGCGATTTGGCCGGGGGCAGTGACCGCCCCGCGTTTGTCTTGATCCACGGATCGTGGCACGGCGCCTGGACGTGGAGCGAGATGACGCCCCTGCTCGCCAAGGCAGGCTATGCTTCGATCGCCATCGATCTTCCGGGCGCGGGCACGCGCGCGCGGATTCCGCAATCCTTTCTGAGGCGGCCTCTCGACAAGGCGGCGTTCGCGACCGAGACGTCGCCGGTCGCCGGCGTCACGCAGGAAGACCGGACAAAGGCGGCGATCGATGCCGTCGACCACGCGGCCGGCCTGGGAAACGGCAAGGTGGTGCTCGTGGGCCACTCATGGGGTGGGCTGACGATCTCCCACGTCGCGGAAGCGGTGCCGGAAAAGCTGCGGGCGCTGGTCTACCTGACCGCCTTCCTGCTGCCCGACGGCATGACGGGCGGAGCCATTCTGGGCGATCCCAGCTTCGAGCCCGCGCAGCTCGGGCCGCTGTTCATGGCCGATCCCGCCGAGACCGGCGGGCTCCGCATCGATCCGCGCTCGCAGGACCCAGACTATGTCGCCCAGGCGAAAAAGGCCTTCTACCACGACGTTTCGGACGATTATTTCGCGGCGATCGCCAGCCTGCTGAACTGCGACGAGGTGGCTTCGACGGCCGGTGTGCCGATGGCGATAAGCGCGGAGCGATACGGCACGGTCGCGCGGCACTACATCCGCCTGGCGGACGACAAGGCGATCCCCGCGGGCGCGCAGGACCGGATGGTCGAGCTGGTCGATGCGTCGGGCATTGGCGGCACGACCACCGTGCACCGGATGACCGGCAGCCATTCGCCATTCTTCGCACAGCCGGAGGCCCTGTTGGCGGTGTTGGACAAGATCGCGACCTGACGCGTCCGTCAAAGACGGACGCTCCTCAAAGCAACAGTATCGGGGCTAAAGAGGGTTGTTGACCGCGCCTCTGTCGAAGCCGGCGATCCGTTGGTAGCGACGGGAAATCGCCTCCATCTCTTCCCGCGCGACGTAATCGAAAATGTTGTCGCAATCGGGCGGGCAGCGCTCGTCGACCAGACGCAGGACGCGCTCCGCCGCAAACTCGCGGTTTTGCAGAACGACCTCCGCCGTTGGCTCGAGGCGCTCCGCCTCGTAGGTGTGGAGAGCGTTCAGGATGCCCGGCCGGGTTGCGATGGCGCGTGTCAGGACCCTTGCGTCCAGAATCGCCTGGGCTGCGCCGTTCGAGCCGCTCGGATACATCGGATGTGCGGCATCGCCCAGCAGTGTCACTCGGCCGAAGCTCCAGCGTGCGATCGGATCGCGATCGGCCATTGGAAACTCGAACACGGTTTCGCTCCCGTGAAACAGACGGGGCACGTCCAGCCAGCCGAAGCGCCAGTCCCCGAATGCCGGAACGAAATCGGCCTTTCTGCCCTGCCGGTCCCAGTCCTCCCAGCGCCAGTCCGTCTTGCTCTCGTCGCGGATCTCGGCCACCCAATTGATCAGGGAGGAGCCGCGCTCTGCCGCCTCCCGCGAGATCGGATAGACCACCACCCTGATGTGCCAGTTGCCGGCGATGACCATCGTCCGGCCGTCGAGGAAGGGTTCCTGCTCAGTCACGCCGCGCCACATCGTGATGCCGGAAAACTTGGGCGTACCCTCGTCAGGGTACAACATCTCACGGACCGACGAGTGAATGCCGTCCGCCCCGATCAACGCGTCGCCGCGATCCCTGCCGACAGGCGCACCGGTCGCCGGATCGACGAAGTGCGCCGTCACGCCATCGTCGTCCTGCTCGAAACGCGCGAAGCGATGTCCGGTCCGAATGGAAGACGAGCCCAACCGTGCTTCCACGGCGCGGGCCAGGATCATCAGCAAGCGGCCGCGGTGGATCGAGAATTGCGGCCACTGGTAGCCGGCTTTCAGGCCGCGCGGCTCGCTCTGGATCCGTTGGCCGTACCTCGTGTAGTAGGCCAGCGCGCCCGTCTCGATCGCCGTGGACGCGAGCGCGGGCTGCACACCCAGCGCGCTCAATTCGCGCACGGCGTGCGGCAGGAGATTGATGCCGACGCCGAGTTCTCTCAGCGCAGGCGCCGACTCGTAGACGACGGCCTCGATGCCTGCGTCATGCAGGCAGAGCGCCGCCGTCAGGCCGCCGATTCCACCGCCGGCGATGAGAACGCGCATCGCCCTCCCTCTCTCTGCGCGGAGCGGCTGAAAATCGCGAGAAAACGCCTCGTGCCCTCGACACTATCCGGAACCGCTCGCGCGGGCCAAGCGCTGCTCGAGGCGACGCGATGAGGGCGCGGGCGATTTCGCACGCGGCCAGACATTGGCACTGCACCGGGGACTCGGCCTGGCGAAACGCGACGACAACAGCCCTGAGTTCGCTTTCTCTTGCGCAACTCGCTCCGCTCAATAATCCGCCACTTCCGAGCCTTGACTCCCCCTAGCCTCGCCCATACCATTCATTCAACTCGTACCAATAGAAGAGGATTTTTCCCTAATATTGGGGCGAGAACACGAAGAAGCTGGGGTGGAAAAGTGCCGGTTCAAGAGCATGACTGATCCAGTCTAGGCAAGAGTTTAGTCGGAGGATAATTTTCATGATCGATGGGAACGACGTTCAATTCTATTACTTTCATTTCATGCCTTATGCTCATTACCCCGAAGATCACAAGAAATACGAAGCCACCTGGGTCAACTTTCCGAACACGATCTACGATCCCGAAATCGGACATCAGCTCTACCAACGCTACATGAGCGAGATGGTCCTGGCGGACCGCCTCGGCTTCGATGGCATCTGCGTCAACGAACATCACGCCACCTCCTACAGCATGATGCCGACATGCGCCCTGATGGCGGCGGCGCTCATTCCGCAGACGATGCGTGCTAAAATCTGCGTGTTCGGAACGCCGGTGAACCTTGAATATCCCAGCAGAGTAGCCGAAGAGTACGGCATGCTCGACGTGCTCTCTGGAGGACGATTGGAGATCGCGCTCCCCTTGGGCACCGGTATGGAATACTGGGTGCATCCGATAAATCCGGCAACGTCGCGGGCCCGTTTCCGAGAAACGGTCGAGATCATGCTGAAGGCGTGGACCGAGGACGGTCCCACGGAATACCATGGCGACTTCTACGATTATCGCTATTTGAACGTTTGGCCCAAACCGCTACAAAAGCCGTATCCCAAGATTTATGTCGTCGGGACCGGAAGCCCTGAAACCGTCGAGTTCGCAGCTGAGTACGGCTTCGGCTATGCCTCCGTGTTCGTGCCGACCAAGAAGCAGCTCCAGACCTTCGAGCTGCTCGCCGAGAAATCGGCCGCTTACGGTCACGAGTGGGGGCCGGATAAGCCGCTGATCAACGTCTTCGCTTACGTCGCACCGACCGACGAAGAAGCGGAGCGGGAGTTCCTCCCGCACATCAAGTTCTTTTTCGAAGATTGCTTGCGGGTGACGCCGAGCTTTCTCTTTCCGCCGGGCTACTTGTCGACCGAGCAATTCCGCGAGCGTGTCATGCGCCCGGCCCTGCACGGCGAATTCGATTTCGATGCCATGACCGAGCAATTCCGTGTCGTCGCCGGCACGCCCGAGCGCGTGGCCCAGGCGGTCGCGCAATGGGTGACGGAGGCGAACAGCACGCGGGTCACCTGCCACTTGCACTTGGGCGACATGCCGCATTGGAAGACGGTAAAGAGCACGACGCTCTTCGCTGAAGGCGTCATACCGAGGGTCCGCGAGCTGCTGTCTCAGCAATCGGCCAACCTCATGCGCGGGGCGGCCGAATGATGACGGCTCTGGTGCGCGAGACGATCACCGTCGACGGAACGTCCGTCACGTTTCTCACCGGCGGCAGTGGAGAGCCCCTGGTCTTCTTCCACGGCGCAGGCACATTCCATGGTTTCGCATTTGCCGAACCCTGGACCGAGAACTATCGGGTGCACGTTCCCTTCCATCCCGGCTTCGGCGAATCTGCCGACGACGATCGCATCACCGACATGCACGACTACGTGATGCACTACATGGAGCTGTTCGATCAGCTGGAGCTTGAACAGGTGAATCTCGTCGGGTTCTCGCTCGGCGGGTGGATGGCGGCGCGGCTTTGCACGGAGTTCGGCCATCGAATACGACGGCTCGTTCTTGTCGCGCCGGCGGGATTGCGTGACCCGGAGAATCCCACCGTCGACATCTTCAAGCTCAAACCCGATGAAATCGTCGAGCGGCTCGCTCATAATTTTGAGGTCTTGCGCCCGCACCTGCCCGAAGGGCACGACGTCGACTTTATCGTCGATAGATATCGGGAAATGAGCTCGACTGCGCGGGTCGCCTGGGAGCGTCTTCACGACCCGAAGCTGACACGCTATCTGCACCGCATAACCGTGCCGACCATGATTCTTTGGGGCGACAAGGACAGGATTATTCCCGTCGGTCAGGCCGCGACTTGGGCCAAAGCGATTCCGGACGCCAAGGTGCACATCGTGCCCGACGCCGGGCACCTGGTTCTGGATGAGAAACCGGAGGCGGTCGCGACGGTATCCGCTTTCTTTGGAGCCGCTAGCTAAGCTCCGTCTCGACCCGCACCGGTTCCAGAACCGCGACGAAAAGCGCGTAGCGCTCGCCCGTCGGGCCTGGCTCGCCTTCGAGCCTCGGGAGCGGCGCCTGTTGAAACGCGTACCGATAGTCCGATAGTATTTCGCGCAGGGATACGGCCCCACTCCTCTCTGGGCATCATGCGGGGTTTTGCTGACAGCCCATGATACGCAGGAGGGTGGACCGGCCCCACCGTAAGGGCCTCCACCCGGGCGGAAAAGCCGCCCGCCTCAGCTGTTTGCAGGAGGCCCTTCGAATAAAGGGCAAACGGACGCCCCGGAACAAAAGACGACGCATTCAACGACAGACAGAAGCGGTCACGAATGCCGCAGGCCGCGAGGCGCTCGGCTACTTGGAGCGTCCGGGCAATAACCGGGAGGACATCATGCGAAGAGGGAGAACACTATTGGCCGCCGTTGCCGCGATGGCGATGGCGTCAGGGCTGCTGTCGGGAGCCCCCGACGGCGCGCTCGCCGACGAAGCGCCCGAGACGATACGCATGGGTTATGCGGTATCGCTGTCGGGGCCCTATGCGCCGGGGGCGGCCACGACCACCGTCGGTAACTACGACCTATGGCTGCACGACGTAAACGAAGCCGGCGGCATCTACCTGTCCAAGTACGACAAGAGGGTGCCGGTCGAATTCATCGTGTATGACGATCGCAGCCAGCTCGAAGAGGCCGTTCGTCTTACCGAGCGGCTGATGCTGGAGGACAAGGTGGATTTCGTCCTTCCGCCTTGGGGAACGGCAACGCACATGGCCGTCGGCCGGTTGTACGAGAGGCACGGCTATCCCCTGCTCGCCTTCACGTGCACGGTCGAGCGGAGCATCGATCTTTCCACGCGGTGGAAGAACGTCTTCTGGCTGCTCTCGCCGCCCAGTCATCTCGTAGGCGCCATCAAGGACTCGATCGATGCCCTGAGGGCCGAAGGCAGGGTCAACGACAAGGTGGCGATCGCCTACATGACCGATCAACTGGGCGTCGAGATGGCGACAGCGGCCACCGACCTGTTCACCGAAGCGGGCTACGACATCGTCTACAACAAGAGCTATCCGCCCACCGCATCGGACCTGTCGCAGCAGGTCAAGGAGATGAAGGGACTCGAGCCCGACACCTTCCTCGGTTTCAGCTATCCCCTCGATGCGATGATGTTCGTCGAGCAATCAATGGTGCTCGACTTCAATCCGAAGTTCTTCTACTCGGCAGTGGGGCCGCCCCATCCCTATTTCGTCGGCAAGTTCGGCGCCGACAAGATCGACGGTCTCACGGGCATCGGAGGCATCGACCCGGGGCTGCAGAGCATTCAGGACTACGTCGCGCGTTATCGCGCGGTGATCGGCGAGGAGCCCGACCTCACGGGCGGCCCAGTCGTCTATGGAAGCTTGGAAATGCTTCAGCAGGCGATCGAGAGCGTGGGAGAGCTGGACCGTGAGAAGGTGCTGGCGGCCCTCCGCGACACCAGCTTCGATACGGTCGCCGGCAACTTGGAGATCAAGAATCAAATGCTTGTCGGCTATTGGCGGCTCGGCCAATGGCAGGGCGGTGAATGGGTCGGGTTGGAGCCCAGCGGCAGGGACGGCGCGCGACCCGTTCTGTTCCCCAAGCCCACATGGTGAGCGATACATCGCTCTGACATTCGAAGTCGTCGGCCGTGCGCCCGGCCCCACCCGGGTGCACGGCCGATTTTCTTTCCAGGCAACGGCCTTGGCCCCGGTGAAAAATGCGGGTTAGGCTGAGCACGAAACAATGCGGCCGAGCCGTATCGGCGCTGCCCCCGCGGGTTGGATGAACCGTGGTCGCCCTTGATGTATTGCTGAACGGAGTTGTGCTGGGCGGCCTGTACGCCCTTGTCGCGATCGGGCTGAATTTTCAGTACGGAATCGCGCGCATCATGAACCTGTCCTACGGCGAAGGCTTGATGCTGGCGGCCTTCTCCACATTCTGGCTGTACACGATTTACCAATTCAGTCCGCTCCTGAGTGTTCTCGTCGTCATCCCAGTCGCGTTCGTGGCGAGCTGGCTGATTTTCCTGATCTTCATGCAGCCCATGGTGAAGCGCGCGTTGAGCCGCGACATGCTCGAGCGCGACAGCATTCTCGTGACCTTCGGTCTGCTGTTCGTGGTCCAGGGCGGCGCGTTGTGGGGCTGGGGCAGTCAGCCGCGAGGCTATCTGTACCTCTCAGAATCCGTGGGTTTCTCCGACGTTACGTTCGTTCTGAATCGGCTCCTGGCCCTCGCCCTGGCCTGCCTTATGGGCGTCGGGGCCTGGCTGTTTCTGCGCTACACGCGGATTGGCACCGCCATGCGTGCGGTGTCGGTCGATCCCGTCGCCGCTCAGCTCGTGGCGATCGACGTGCGCCGTTACAGCGGGCTCGCCTTCGCCATCGGCGGCGCCATGGTGGCTGCCTCCGGCGCATTGATCAGCATGTTCTGGAGCGTGAGCCCGTACACGGGAATCGAGTTCACCCTCAAGGCGCTGATCGTCGTCATCCTCGGCGGGGTCGGACACATGATGGGGGCGCTTGTCGCCGGCGTGGTCCTCGGCGTCGCCGAGAACGTCACGGCCTATCTGCTCGATCCGGGGCTCACGCTCGCGGTCAATTTCGGACTGTTTCTCATCATTCTGCTGGTCAGGCCCACCGGCATATTCGGGAGGCGATGACGTGACGCCGCAACGCCTCGCCTGGCCGCTTGCTATCGCCGCGCTGCTCGCGGTGCTCGCGGTGCTGCCGAGCTTCGCAGCCCCGTACACGGTCTCCCTGATGCTGAGCGTTCTCGCCTACGTGATCATGGCGACCGCGTGGTCGATCTTTTCCGGAAGCACGCGCTACGTCTCGCTCGCTTCGGCCGCCTTCTTCGGCATCGGCGCCTATGCCTTCGCCTATTATGGCGAGGACCTGTCGCTGCCGATCATCGCGCTGATTGGCGCCGCGGCCGGGTTCGTCGTTGCCGTTGTTGTCGGCTTGGCGACGCTGCGCCTCTCAGGCATCTATTTCGTCGTTTTCACATTCGGCCTTTCCGAGCTCATTCGTCAGCTGATGATCTGGTATGAGATCAATCAGACCCGCACAATGGTGCGGCACATCTACGTGGATGTCTGGGCGGAGGACCTGTACTACCACCTGCTCGTCCTCTGTGTGGTCACCTTCGGCATCGGCTACCTGATACAGCGCTCCAAGCTTGGCCTTGCGTTGCGGGCCATTGGCGAGGACGAGGCGGTCGCCAACCATACCGGGGTCAACACGACGTTCACCAAGGTTCTGGTCTTCGGGGTTTCTGCTGCTCTGATCTCCGCGACGGGTGCCCTTCTCACGCCGCGCTGGACTTACGTCGATCCCAACATCGCGTTCAATCCGCTCCTCTCCTTCCTGGTCCTCATCATGGCGTTGCTGGGCGGCGGGGGCCGCCTTTACGGCCCCGCCCTGGGCGCCGTTCCGATGGTCCTGCTGTTCGAGGTGTTGTCCGCGACCTTCCCGCATCAGTTCAACATCGTCCTCGGCGCCTGCTTCGTCATCATCGTTTTCTTCCTGCCGGCGGGCGTCGTCGGCGGTATCGAGAGCCTGGTCGCCAGATTGCGCGCATGGCGTGCGGCGGGAGGGCCGTCATGAGCGAGCATGGGGGCCGCGAACCGTTGCTCGCGATTTCCGGCCTGCACAAGGCGTTCGGCGGGCTGGTTGCCGTCAATGAGCTTACGTTCGCCGTCGACGAGGGCGAGATTCTGGGACTGATCGGGCCGAACGGATCGGGCAAGACCACGGTTCTCAACCTCATCACCGGTGACATACGGCCGGATGCCGGCCGCGTGCGCCTGTCGGGCCGCAACCTCGTCGGCCTCGCGCCTCATCGGATTTGCCGCCGGCGAGTCAGCCGGACCTTCCAACTGGTGCGCGTCTTTCCCGGCATGACCGCGCGCGAGAACGTGCTGGTTGGCAGCGCGTTCGGCAGCAAACGCACGGCCCTTCGCGCCAGCGCGGGACGTGTAGACGAACTGCTCGACTATGTCGGCCTGGCAGATCAGGCCGCCCGCCCGGCAGGGAAGCTGACCTACGTCGATCAAAAGCGCGTTGAACTGGCCCGCGCTCTCGCGACCGATCCGGCGTTGCTGCTCCTTGATGAATGGCTGGCGGGGCTGAATCAGACCGAGCTGCAGGAGGGAATCGAACTGGTCCGGCGCATACGGGAGCGCGGCGTTACCATGATCGTGGTCGAGCATGTCATGGATGCGATACGGACGCTGTGCGATCGCGTAGTCGTCATGAATGCGGGCCGGTTGCTGGCCGAGGGCCTGCCGGCAGACGTGCTGGCCAATCCCGATGTCGTGACAGCCTATCTGGGCGAAGACGATGACGACGATGCTTGAGGTCGACTCCCTCAGCGTCTCCTATGGCGGCCATCAGGCCCTGGACGACGTGTCGCTGACCGTAGGAGCGGGTGAGACCGTCACGATCCTCGGGGCCAACGGTGCAGGCAAGACGACACTCATGAACACCGTCGCCGGATTGCTGCGGCCGAAGGCCCGAAGCCGTATCACGTTCCTGACCCAAGAAATCACCAACGTCACGCCACACAGGATCGTCGAGCACGGCATATCCCTGGTGCCCGAGGGCCGGCGTGTCTTCGGCGCTCTGTCGGTCAAGGAGAACCTCAAGCTCGGTGCCTTTGCACGACGGGCGCAACGAAACCATGACGCCAATCTCAAGACGGTACTGGCCCTGTTCCCGCGCCTGGCCGAGAGACGCAACCAGATCGCGCGAACGCTGAGTGGCGGCGAGCAGCAGATGCTGGCCATCGCCCGCGCCCTGATGTCCGACCCGAAGCTGCTGCTGCTCGACGAACCGTCGCTCGGTCTCAGCCCCATATTGTGCAAGGAACTGTTCTCGACGATTCAGACCATCGGGTCGACCGACGTCAGCGTCCTCCTGGTCGAGCAAAACGCACGCCGCAGCCTGAAAATCGCGCAACGCGCCTATCTATTGGAAAACGGGCGGATCGTGGGTCACGGCACGGCCGAGGAGCTCCGAAGCGACAAGCGCGTGGCAACCAGTTACCTGGGCCTCTGACGAGAAGCGGGCGAACGGGACCGTGACCGGACCAAAACTGTGCTCGATGACGGTCACGGAAATGGTGCGTCTCGTGGGTCAGGGCGAGATGACCCGGCGCGAGCTCGTCGAGGTTCATCTGGAGCGGATCGCCGCGCACAACGGAGCGATCAACGCAATCGTCGAGACCAGCGGCGAAGCAGCGCTCGCCGAAGCCGCCGCCGCGGACCGCGATGCGGCCAACCGGACGGGACACTAGGACGAAGAGCGCCTACTCCGCGCGCCCGACATCGGCAAACTTCGGCATGATGTCCTTGCACAGCATGCCGACCGAAGCACGCCAGCCCTGCCAGTCGTCGATATGATCGACGGTATTGACCAGTAGACATCCGAAGCCGCCGGTTTCCCCGACCATGTCCGCAATTCTTTGCTCCACCGTTTTGGGATTGCCGACGAACATGCAGCGGTCGATGATGTAGTCCAAATCGATGTCGGAATCGGGTACCTCGGGATCATGCTTCACGGCGTTCAGCATGTTGAGATGCTTCAGATTCGGCATCCAGAACTTGCGGTAGTGCTCGCCCACCGCTCCGCCGACGACCTTCTCGCGCGCCTCCCTGTCGGTGTCCGCCACGTAGACGTCGCGTCCGATGCGCCAAAGACTGCGGTTGGCTTCGATGCCTGTTTCGCTCGCGCCCTCCACGACCGAGTCCCAATGGCTCGGCAGAAAACGATTGCTGAAGCCGAAGCTTAGCGGGATGAAGCCCTTGCGCCCGCAGAGATTGAGCGTGGGCGATTTCGGGCTGAACCCGGCAATGCCGACCTGCGGGTGCGGCTTGGTGTATGGCGTTATGTGGTAGACGAAGTTTTCGTCGAAGCCCTGGTCCGGGCGCCGCGCGGTCCAGTATTTTCCCTTGTATTCGAAGGGTCCGTCGCTGGTCCAGAATCGCAGCATGATCTCGAGAGATTCTTCCATCATGCGTCGGTTTTCGCCCGCCGCCCCGTCGACGTCGAACATCTCCCAGTCCGTAATAATCCCGCTCGATCCCACACCGGCATAGCAGCGGCCGCGCGAGATGTGGTCGAGCCAGGCGATGCGATGGGCGAGTTCCGCCGGATGGTGAAAGGGCAGCATGTAGCCGCCGGGAGAGATACGTATGCGCTTGGTGACGACCAGGCCTTGGGCGACGAGCAGATCCGGCGCCGGGCACGGCTCTCTCGGAAGCGTGTAATGCTCGCCGATCCAGGCTTCATCGAAGCCGATATGGTCGAGATATGCCAGATAGTTCAGATCGTGGTCGTGCCCTTCGGCGAAGCTCCGGTGCGGCGGATGGTTCGGCATCATGAACGTTCCGAGCTTCATGAGCTTGATCTCCTGCGTTTCAAGTGGGAGCCGCCGAGAGTCCGACCGGACGCTGCCCGGCACGTCGAACCGGCTGCATCAAGACGCGTATCCGATCGAGCCCCGAGTGGAGGCGAAGTCGGCTCGTTGCGGGGCCTTCCTCGCAACGCGAGGCTTGGTCGGTCAACGCCGATCCCTCCGTCAATGAGCGCCTAGCAAATTTACCAACAAGAAATCTTGCGTGACAAGGAGCCGGGCAACGGCCCGGCGAGAGGCGACCGTGTCCGGGACGGCGGCATGACGCCTTGTCCTTTGCCCGGCCCACTCCACCTTTTCCAGGAAGGCGTTGGAAGTCCCCGGAAGGGACCGTGGTGCCCGCGCCCGGACTCGAACCGGGACTCCCTGTCGGGAAACGGATTTTAAGTCCGTTGCGTCTACCAAATTCCGCCACGCGGGCCGGGGGACGCTGAACCACACGATAGGAAGCCCGGCAACAACCGGCAAGCGGCGTCGCGCGGAAACGCGCGCGGAAGCATGTCGCGCGGATACGCGCGCCGCGGGGGCAGGGTTGTCAACCTGCCGCCCATGATCGAAACTGACCAGACAAGAATAAGAACGCCTCAGGGAGAGTGTCGGTGAACGAACGTTTCCGACCCATGGGGCGGCGGCCCGAGCGAGAGATCGCCGCGTCGGTCGGACGCGCGTCCGCCAGTACCGGGCCGCGCAGCCACCCCCTTGCGGCTTGAGCATTGGCGCTCTCGGTCGACACCATCAGCAAGAATTTCGGCGGGGTCTACGCCGTGCGCGAGGTCTCGCTGGAATGCCAGCGCGGGGAAATCCTGGGCCTGATCGGCCCGAACGGCGCGGGCAAGACGACGCTGATGAACCTGATCACTGGGGTGAGCCCGTCAGACAGCGGCACCGTGATGCTGGACGGAAAGAGGCTGAACGGGCTCTCCCCGCGCAAGCGCGCCTACGCCGGTGTCGCGCGGACCTTCCAGAACATCCGCCTGTTCGAGCATCTGACGGTGCGTCAGAACGTCGAGGTCGCCTTCACGTCCAGCGAGTTCCACCGGGCGAGGCAGGTGAGCGGGATCACCATCGACCGGCTGCTCGACCAGATGGATCTGCTGGAGATGGCCGACCGACCCGCGCCGACGCTCCCCTACGGCTACCAGCGGCGCCTGGAGATTGCCCGCGCGCTGGCGCTCGCCCCCGACTACCTGCTGCTCGACGAACCCGCCGCCGGCATGAACCGCCTCGAGTCCACTGCGCTGATCGATTCAGTCCGGTTCATCCGCGACGAGCACGGCTGCGGCATCGTCGTCATCGACCACGACCTGCGTTTCATCATGAACGTGTGCGAGCGGATCGCCGTCTTGCACATGGGCGAGCTCATCGCGCTGGGCACGCCGGAGGAGGTGCGCAACGATCCGCGCGTCATCGAGGTCTATATCGGCGCTCAGGATAACAACGGGGAGGACGCGACGCCGGCCCCCCGACCGTCGCCATCGGACGGAGAAGCCACGATGGAGAGACCCACCTAGGGGGTGTGTCGAATAATCAAGGGAGGCTAAGCCAATGCTTACGAAGAAACTTCTGGCCACGACTGCCGTTGCAGCCGGGGCGCTGGCCCTGGTCATCGCGAACGCGCCGGCATCCGCCGGCGATCCGCTCAAGATCGGTATCTCGGCCTCGATCTCTGGCGAATGGGCGCCCTACACCGGGGCCCACGGCCTGCGCTGCATGACGGAGCTCATGAACGAGCAGGGCGGCGTCAACGGCGTGCCCATCGAGCTCAGCGTGCAGGACAACAAGAGTGATCCGGCAATCGCCATCGCCCAGGCCCAGGAGATGCTGGACGACGGCGTGACCGCCGTAGGCGAGGCCGCGATCGCGTCGGATTCGCTGATCCCCGTCTCACAGCTCGCTGCGGAGTACGACACGATCACTTTCTCGGCCGTCAACACCCAGATCGAGATGTTCGAGGTCGGGCTGGACAACTACATCACCATGGCCGTGCCCGATCCGTTCAACGCCTCGGCGACCGCCGAAGTTGCCTACGAGCTGGGTGCGCGCCGGGTGGTGCTGTTCCTCTCGGACGTGTACGGGACCTGGACGCGAAACCTGCCCGAGTGGTTCGGCGACGTGTTCGGGCGCTTCGGCGGCGAGGTCGTCGGCCGGATGGAATATCCGGGCTTCGGCATCACCGACTGGTCGCCCTTCATCACCGACTTGAAGGCGATGGACCCGATGCCGGACTCGATCCACATCTCGTCGATCAACCCCGATGTGGGCGTGCTGATCCGTCAGATACGTGCGGCGGGGCTCGATATCTACGTGTTCGGCTCGGACGGGTTTGACGACCCGACGTTGCCGGAAGTGGCCGGTGGTTCGCCGAGCGTCGACGGGACCGTGTTCTTCGCTACCCACGGTTTCGCCACGGGCGGCAACGCGCTCGAGATGTTCCAGAACGAGTGCATCAGCCGGGGCTACGAGATCAACGGCTCGTTCTTCGGGCTGGGCGGCGATGTCGCGCAAATCCTTGCCAAGGGTGTGGAGCTTGCGGGCTCGACCGAGTCCCGCGCCGTTCTCGACGCTCTGACCACGGCGGGACCGATCGCGGCGACGTCCGCGCCCTCCATCGACTTCACCAACAAGTGGCACTACCCGAGCAAGGAGGTCTCGGTGCTCGGGTTCAAGGACGGCCAGCCGTACCTGCACGCGGCCTTAGTGCCCACACACTCGCCCCACTACGAGGAGTAGGGCGAGCAGTCGAGCAAGCCCGGCCGCCGGCCCCCACGAGCCGGATGAACCGGACATCGTCAGGGAAGGAGCACTCGCTGCGGGCGCTGCCTTCCCTGACGGGTCCGGCGGGGCCGGCCGCGCGCCGACGGTGCATAACGGCAAGAGCCGATGCTCGAAGTCGATAACGTCTCGGTGAACTACGGCGCGGTGCGCGCCGTGCATTCGGTCTCGCTCTCCGTCAACGAGGGCGAGATCGTGACGTTGCTGGGGCCCAACGGGGCGGGCAAGACGAGCATGCTGTCTGCGATCATCGGGCTCGTGCCCGTCGCGGAGGGCACGGTGTCGTTCCAGGGCCAGAACATCAACCGGCTGGACACGGAAAGCCGGGTCGCGCGCGGCATCACCGTCACGCCGGAGGGGCGGCACGTCTTCGCCAACCTGACGGTGGAGGAGAACCTGATCCTGGGCGCGGCGATCCGGCGGGATGCGGACGGCGTCGCCCGGGACCTTGAGACATACCTCGACATGTTTCCCATCCTGCGCGAGCGCTTCAAGCAGAGCGGCGGCTCGCTCTCCGGCGGCGAGCAGCAGATGCTGGCGGTGGTCCGGGCGCTGATGTCGGGACCGAAGCTCTTGATGCTGGATGAGCCCTCGCTGGGCCTGGCGCCGCAGATCGTCGACCAGATCTTCAAGCTGATTTCGGGCCTGCGAGACCACGGGCTCACCCTGCTCGTTGTCGAGCAGAACGCGCAGGAAGCGCTCAAGTTCGCGGACCGCGCCTACATCCTGAGCAGTGGGAACCTCGAGTTCGCCGGCACCGCGGAGGAGCTGCGCACCTCGGCGGATCTGATGAAGGCCTACATCGGCGAAGGCGTCTCGTAGGGGGGCGGGACGGACCATGCAATACGTGGCCGAACAGGCACTCAACGCGCTCAGCATCGGCGCCGAGTACTCGTTGCTGGCGTTGGGGCTCGCCATCGTGTTCTCGGTCATGGGGCTGGTGAACTTCGCCCACGGCGAGTTCCTCGGCGTCGGCGGCTACATCATGTACGCCATGGCGCTGTTCGGCGCCGGCGACATCTGGATGATCCTGCCGGTCTGTTTGCTCACGGTGGTGATTACCGCCGTGCTCCTGGAGCGCGTCGCCTTCAGACCGGTTCGACGAGCGCCGGCGACAACGGGGCTGCTTACCGCCTTCGGGGTCGCGATCATCCTCCAAAACGTGTTCCTGATGGGGGTCTCGCCGCGGCCCAAGGCCGTGCCCGCCATCGCCGTACTCAACACGACGGTGGATATCGGCAGCTTCACCTTCACCATCCTTCAGTTTCTCGAGGCGGGGGTGACCGCCATCGCGATCGTGCTGCTGGTCATCTTCATGCGGCGGACCAAGCTGGGGCTGGCCATGCGCGCCGCCGCCCACGACTTCACCACGGTCAGGCTGATGGGCGTGCGGGCCAACCGGGTCATCGCGACGGCGTTCGCGATCTCGGGCTTCCTCGCTGGTCTCGCCGCCATCTTCTTCATCGCGCGGCGCGGCGCGATCGACCCCTTCATGGGCCTGCTGCCGGTGCTCAAGGCCTTCGTCGCCTGCGTATTGGGCGGCTTCGGCAGCCTGCCGGGGGCCGTGGTCGGCGGGCTCGTGCTGGGCATTCTCGAGGTGGTCCTGATCATCCTGCTGCCCGACTTCCTCGCAGGGCTTCGCGACGCCGCGGTGTTCTTCATCATCGGCGCCATCCTGGTCGGGCGGCCGCAGGGCATCCTGGGCAAGAAGGCCGAGCTGGGAGACAAGACCGCTTGAGCGCGCCGACCGTGGATAGCAGCCGTCCGCGCCGGCGCCTCTGGCACGTGGAGGGGGCGCGGACGCTCAGATCGGTGCGGGGCGCCACGATCATCGCAGCCTTCGCGGTGGGCATCGGCCTGCTCATCATGCTGTTCGGCGAGCCCTACCAGGTGCGCCTCGCCGTCGCCGCCTACATCAACCTGATCCTGGTGCTCGGCCTGCAAATCTTCATGGGCAACGCCAACGTGGCCAACCTGGCCCACCCTGGCTTCATGGGTCTCGGCGCCTATCTCACGTCGATCTTCGCGGTGCCGCTGGTGATCAAGAAGACGCTGATTCCCAATGCGCCGTTCGGTCTCGGCGAGGTTCAACTCGGCATCGTCTCCTCGTTCGTCGCCGCGGTGTCGATCACCGGGATCATCGCGGCCCTGACCGGGCTCTTTCTGGTCCGGCTTTCGGGAATCGCGGCGACGATCCTGACGCTCGCCATCCTCGTCATCATCCACGGCGTCTTCGTGCACTGGGTCGACCTGTTCCGGGGCACCCAGGCGTTTTACGGCATACCGAAAGTGGCGGGGATCGAGACCATGATGGTCGCGACCGCCCTCGTCATCCTGGTCGCGCGACTGTTCAAGGACTCGCGCATCGGTGTGCAGCTTCGCGCCAGCGCCACCAATATGCTCGCGGCCGAATCGATGGGCGTGAACATCCGGGCGCTCCGGCTGATCGCCTGGGTGCTGGGCGGCGTGGTGTGCGGCATCGCCGGTGCGCTCTATGCCTACTACCTGGGCACGGTGAACGCCCGCGCCTTCTACTTTCACGCCGCGTTCCTCACGCTTGCCATGCACATCCTCGGCGGCATGCGCTCGGTGACCGGCGCGGTGGTGGGCGTGGTGCTGATTTCGGTCGCCATGGAGCTGATCCGCCACCTGGAGAGCGGGCCGGTCATCCTGGGCGCGCAGCTGCCCGACCTGTTCGGGCTCGGCAGCCTCATGCTGGGCGTCATCATCGTGCTGGTGATGTGCCTGCGCTCGGACGGGCTGATGGGCGGCCTGGAGCTGGACGAAGTGTTGGACCGGTATTGGAAGCGGTGGCGAAGAGGCGGTTAGTGTCTCGTCCCCGCGGCCGCTTGACATCGGCGAATGCGGCGTCGGACTCTTCGCCCGGCGCCATAGCGGACGGGGGCTTTCGTGCCTGACCCGCAAGCGGAACGGCCGGGCGGGACCCACGCGCCGGTCTGCGATTTCGATGCCGTGATCGTCGGCGCCGGTTTCGCCGGGCTCTACTCGCTCCACCGGCTTCGGAGCATGGGGCTGAGCGCGCGGGTCTTCGAGATCGGGAGCGGCGTCGGCGGCACTTGGTTCTGGAACCGCTATCCCGGCGCGCGGTGCGACGTCGAGAGCATGGAGTATTCCTACCAGTTCGACGACGCGCTGCAGCAGGAGTGGGAGTGGACGGAGCGCTACGCCACCCAGCCGGAAATCCTGCGCTACCTCAACCACGTCGCCGACCGCTTCGACCTCCGCCGCGACATCCGCTTCGACACCCGCGTGACCGCCGCGACCTTCGACGAGGCGGCCGGGCGCTGGACGGTGGAGACCGACGACGGCGCGCGCGTGACCGCGACCCACTGCATCATGGCGAGCGGCTGCCTCTCCGCGCGCAATATCCCGGACTTCGAGGGCATCGGCTCCTTCGCCGGCGCGACCTACCACACCGGAGACTGGCCCGAGGAAGAGATCGACTTTTCGGGCCGGCGGGTGGGCATCATCGGCACCGGCTCCTCGGCCATCCAGTGCATCCCGCTCATCGCCGAGCAGGCGGCGCATCTCTACGTCTTCCAGCGCACGCCGAACTACAGCATTCCCGCCTTCAACGCGCCGCTCGACCCCGAGGTGCAGAAGGCGGTCAAGGCGGATTACGCGGGCCTTCGGGCGCGGGCGCGACAGAACCGCTCTGGCATCGATTTCGCCGTGGGCGAGAGCGGCGTGTTCGACGTAGGCGCGGAGGAGCGCGACGCCGTCTACGAAGAGCGCTGGCTGACCTGCGGCATTGGCTTCCTGGGCGCGTTCTCAGATCTCTTCGCGACCGCGGAGGCCAACGACACGGCGGCCGAGTTCGTCCGCGCCAAGATTCGCGCGACGGTGCACGACCCGGCGGTGGCGGAGCTGCTCTCGCCCCACTACCACATCGGCTGCAAGCGAACCTGCGTCGACACCGACTATTACGCGACCTACAACCGGGCGAACGTCACCCTCGTCGACGTGAGCGAGACGCCGATCGGGGAGATCACCCGCGCCGGCCTCAAGGTGGGCGACCGCGACTACGCGTTCGACGCGCTGATCTTCGCCACCGGGTTCGACGCCATGACCGGCCCGCTGACCCGCATCGACATTCGCGGCATCGGCGGCCGCTCACTGGCCGAGAAATGGAAAGAGGGGCCGCGATCCCTGCTCGGCGTCGCGACGGCGGGTTTCCCCAACCTCCACATCATCGCCGGGCCGGGCAGCCCGTCGGTGCTGAGCAATATGGTCCAGTCCATCGAGCAGAACGTCGAGTGGATCGCGGACTGCATCGGCTACATGCGCGAGAACGGGTTCGCCTGCGTCGAGGCGACCGTCGAGGCGGAGGACGCGTGGGTCGCCCACGTCAACGAGGTGGCCGACGCCACGCTCTATACCAAGACCAAGTCCTGGTACATCGGCTCGAACATTCCGGGGAAGGCGCCCGTCTTCATGCCCTACATCGGCTTCCCGGACTACGTGCGGAAGTGCGACGAGGTGGTGGCGGAGGGCTACGCGGGGTTCAGCTTCGTCGAACGCTCCGACACGCCCGAGGTGCTGGGTAATAGCGGACCGGGCCGCGAAGCGGCCCGGACGGCGCGACTGCGCCGCGCGCGTTAGCGCGTAGCGTCGCGCGTCCACGCGCGCGGAGCGCACGATCGAACGGAGCGAGCGCCCGGCGACTGAGGGAAACGAAAAAGCCTACCCCGTCTCCTCGAAGAGCTCGCGGCCGATGAGCATGCGGCGGATCTCGCTGGTGCCGGCACCGATCTCGTAGAGCTTGGCGTCGCGCAGGAGGCGCCCGGTGGCGAACTCGTTGACGTAGCCGTTGCCGCCCAGCGCCTGGATCGCCTCGAGCGCCATCCAGGTCGCCTTCTCGGCGGCGAAGAGGATGGCGCCGGCGGCGTCCTTGCGGCTGGTCTCGCCCCGGTCGCACGCGCGCGCCACGGCGTAGACGTAGGCGCGGGCCGCGTTCATCGCCGTGTACATGTCCGCGATCTTGCCCTGCATGAGCTGGAAGGTGCCGATAGGCCGGCCGAATTGCTGGCGCTGGTGGACGTAAGGCAGCACGATGTCCATGCAGGCGCGCATGATGCCCAGGGGCCCGGCGGCGAGCACCGCGCGTTCGTAGTCGAGCCCGCTCATCAGCACGGCCACGCCGCCGCCCACCTCGCCGATCACGTTCTCCGCCGGCACCTCGCAGTCCTCGAACACCAGCTCGGACGTGTTGGAGCCCCGCATGCCGAGCTTGTCGAGCTTCTGGGCGGTGGAAAAGCCGGCCATGCCCTGCTCGATCAGGAAGGCGGTGATGCCCCGGCTACCGGCTTCGGGGTCGGTCTTGGCGTAGACCACGAGGACCTCGGCGTCCGGCCCGTTGGTGATCCACATTTTGGACCCGTTGAGGACGTAGCGATCGCCCCGGCGTTCGGCGCGGGTGCGCATGCCGACGACGTCCGAGCCTGCGCCCGGCTCGCTCATGGCGAGCGCGCCGACATGCTCGCCCGAGATCAGCTCGGGCAGGTGGCGGGCGCGCTGGGCGGGCGTGCCGTTGAGCCTGATCTGGTTGACGCAGAGGTTGGAATGCGCGCCGTAGCTGAGGCCGACCGAGGCGGAGGCCCGGCTCACCTCCTCCATGGCGACGCAATGCTCCAGGTAGCCGAGGCCGCTGCCGCCTTCCTCCTCCTCCACGGTGATGCCGAGCAGGCCAAGCGCGCCGAGCCTGGGCCAGAGGTCGCGCGGGAACTCGTTGCTCGTGTCGATCTCTTCCGCGCGCGGCGCGATCTCCGCCTGCGCGAAGCTCTCGACCGACGAGCGGATCATGTCGGCTGTCTCGCCGAGCCCGAAATCCAGGCCAGGCATTCGGTTGGAGGTCATGCGTGCTCTCGATAATTCTCTCGTGGGCTGGACGGTGAGAATAGCATAGACATGTGTAGGTTAGCGGAAGTTGCATACTGTCAATGTGCGGAGGCTGGGCTAAGCACTAGGTCGTCTGCCAACACTTGGTCCTAAAGTAGAAAATCGAGTTCCACCTACTCGTTGGGATTCTCGTGAGCTGAGCTACTTGCTTTCGTGTGCGTGTGTCTCATTAAATTCGGAACCTCAGGATAGTCAATCTGTTCGCTGTAAACGCGTAAGGCCACGGAAAAATTGAGCCACCCTCTCCAGTTTTTCAATGTCGGTCGGCTCGTGGTCGTCAGGTGAAAAATGGGGGATTATGTAGGACAGTGCCGAAATCCCGGTAGTGCCTCAGTGTGAAATGCCAGGCCAGAGTCCGGCTTCTACTTCTTGTCGCGCAAGCTCCCAACCTTCATCGTGACTGGCTGGGTCCATATTCTCCCTGAAGCGGGCGGCCTCTGCGGTGAACAGTACCTGTCTCTCATGCGGTGATAACTGGCGTGGCCGCGTCTTAGTGCTGGTGATGGCGAAACCCATGGGGTGCTTCTTGGTCATGACGATTTCCTTCCTGGCGGAAATCGTCATTGACCATGCACAGCGGCTGCGGCATGATCACGAGCGTCGGGCAGACACTCGTGGCGATCGCCACCTTCGGAGGGCCGGGATAATCCCGGCCCGATGTCGTTTCAGGCTACCCTAACGTCTAACCCGTGAACAAGAGAACCAGCGTGATATCCGGCTTGACGTCTTCGGCACTCTCCTGTAAAATCATGGTGTTCTCAGAGAAGCGATCACCATGGCGAAGGCACCCGGAAAATCTCACCGCGAAGGCATGTCGCTGGTCGAGCTCATGCGGAAGTTCCCGGATGACGCCACCGCTGAGGCGTGGTTCATCGAGCGTCGCTGGCCGGACGGGATCACCTGCCCGCACTGCGGTTCGGTCAACGTGCAGACCGGCGCGAAACACAAGACGATGCCTTTCCGGTGCCGCGAGAAGGAATGTGCCAAGCGCTTCAGCGCGAAGTCCGGCACGGTCATGGAGGGCTCCAAGCTCGGCTTCCAGGTGTGGATGATCGCCACCTACCTGATGACCACCAGCTTGAAGTCCGTTTCGTCCATGAAGCTGCATCGCGACCTGAACATCAACCAGCGCAGCGCGTGGTTCCTCGCCCATCGGCTGCGGGTTGCCCTGGCGAACGAAGGCGGCGTGTTCTCTGGCCCGGTTGAGGTGGACGAGACCTACATCGGCGGCAAGATGAAGAACATGCACGGCAAGAAGCGCCGAGAGGCCCGCCAGAAGCCGGACCTGGGCAAGACCATCGTCGCCGGTGCCCGCGACAGGGCTACCGGTGCCGTGCGCGCTCAGACGATCGAGGCGGCGGACAAAGAGACCCTGAGCGCCTTTGTCGGCACCCACGCGGCCCCAGGCGCCACCATCTACACCGACGAGGCGCGCGCCTATAGCGGCCTGCCGAACCGCGAGAGCGTGAATCACTCGGCCGGTGAGTATGTCCGGGACGATGGCGTGGGGACGCAGGGAATCGAGTCATTTTGGTCCATGTTGAAGCGGAGCCATACCGGCACGTTCCACAAGCTGTCGCCGAAGCACATGGACCGCTACGTCCAGGAATTCGCAGCCCGGCACAACATGCGCGATCGCGACACCATCGACATGATGGGCACGGTCGCCGATGGCGGGGTCGGGAAGCGGCTGCGCTACCGGGAGCTGATCGCAGACAACGGCCTATCGAGCGGCACGAGGTCGTAGTAACCTACCGAGCCGACGCAGGAGAGCCGGGACCCCATCCCGGCTCGGCACATCGCGAGAGACACTCGCCCTCTCGGCAGAACGGCGGCGAGAGATCGTGCGGAAGGCCGCTGCGAAGCGCTGGGCAAAGGATTGATTTAAAAAATATGGGCCGACGTGCTATGGACACGTCGGCCTTAGTGGGGTCTGGCGGAGGCGGTGGGATTCGAACCCACGAGACCCGGGAGGTCTGGCGGTTTTAAAGACCGCTGCATTCGACCACTCTGCCACGCCTCCTAGACGGGCCGATTCGGGGCCGCTGCTTGTGTCTTAGGGGACTGCGCAGCGGCCCCTGCTGTTTGTCCTCGCCCCCGCCAGCGCTCGGCGATACCGGTGGGGGCTCCACTCTCTTCTAGCCATACGCACCTCCTTCCTGCCGCCTCTAATACGATAAATGCCCACCTCGCGCAAGCGGCGGTATGACATCGCGTAGCGAACCGTAGAGAGAAACGCGGATTTACGCATTTTTTCTTGTCACGCTCGCGCGTCCATGATATACGCCCCCAACACATGACCGCGACCAGGCAACGGGAGCCTACAAATGGTCACTGAGACAACCGAACAGACTGAAACCACAGCCGCTACCGACACGAGCAACGGCGCAGAGCAGAAGCGTGAGAGGTCCGACATCGCGTTCCCATACAGCGATCTCGGCAATGCGATTGATCTTGCGCGCGTGATCAACGAGAGGGCGGGCATCCAGTGCCAGGTCACCCAACTTGCCGCGTGGATGAATATGAGTGCGACGGGTGGCACATTTCGTTCCCGCTATTCGGCAGCACGCATATTCGGACTGATTGATTCTCAGCATGGCAACAGCGTCCGGCTCACCAACCTGGGGCAACAGGTTCTCAGTCCGCAGGGGGCAGCACGGGCGAAGGCGACGGCCTTTCTCAACGTTCCGCTGTTTCGGAAGATTTATGATCAGCAGCAGGGATTCCCTTTGCCGCCGGCCGCTGCTTTGGAGCGAATGGCAAAAGATTTGGGCGTGGCACCAAAGCAAGCCGAGCGCGCACGACAAACGTTCGTGAAATCAGCCCAAGTTGCACAATTCATTGATTCGCAAACAGGAAACTTTATTAAGCCGGGGTTTCCAGAAGGGGATGAGTCTGCCTCGACAAACAAGACACCTCCACCAGACGACCCTTCCAAGAAGGATGGTGGGGGCGGCAAGGATGGTGGGGGTGGGGGTGGGGGTGGCGATGGCAACATACCTCCTGACAACATCGATCCCATCATCATGGGGCTGATTCGTCGGTTGCCCAAGTCCGGGAAGCGATGGCCAGCCAAGGAACGGAAGCTTTGGCTGGGAATCCTCGAAAATACGTTTCAGCTCGTCTACAAGGATGATGGAGAGGGGGAGGATGACGATGATCAGCAACAAATAACTGAATAATGGGTAATGTCTCAGTTTGAAATCGGCGTCACAGGTCGAGCACGCCCTACATCGGTAAGCCGATTCCCTGGCAGAACTTGAGTGTCTGGTCCATCTCCTTCTCCCTTGGGATAGACAGTGGAACGAAGGTCTTGCGGATGAAGGCCGCAGTACTGGGAATGAAGACACCCATAAACGGCTTCTCTCCGATGTATTTTCCATCTCCACCGATAAAATCGAAGTAGCCGCAGACATACTCCGTGCCACTGGGAATTTTCCCGGCCATGACATGCACGATAACGGTGGTGCGGCGGGCAGTTGGGAGTTCGAACATCGATGCGACGCCCTCCTCTACCGCCTTGCGTTCCAGTGTAGACAGGCGGAGAGGAGCCGCAACCCGCTCTGTCTCTTCCGCCTTCGCGACATACGTTGCGAATAGGATGGCCGCAAGCGTCGCAACCGGCAGCACCCTCATCGGCCTTCTCCTACAGCCTGAAGCCACAGACCCGGATCAGCCAACGAGCTTGAGCGAGGGCGTTCTGACGTCGCTCGTAGGCGCGTCGAAGGCGGAAGTCTTCCCAATCCAGAAGGGCTCACGGCCAACGGCTACGCGCTCGAAGCCTGTGAGGTTCCACCTGTCATCGAAGCTGTCGAGGTCCATCTCTTCTCGAGCTCGATGGGCCTGAGCCTGTAGCCATATCTTCATGCGGAGAGTTGGGGGCCTTGGATCCGGTCTCCAGGTAGACCCGCGGGGTTTGACGTCAAATTCACGACCATCTTCGTTCCGCATGGGCAGACTCCTTGCGTTGCGGGAGTCCGCTTTTGTCGCTATATTCGGGGCTCGGGATTGGGGAATCACGAGCACAGAACACAGCGCCTCTAAGCGGAGGCACCCTCTACTTCAGTTCAACTCAGTTCTGTCGAGGGCCGGGAAGTCGGGCGGACCCCCCAGTCTTCGGCATTTCTGAGCCACCGCGATGCGTCGCGGCCGCTCACTATTAGTGGAACAAACCGGGAGCGGGGTCAATCACTCCCGCAGGGCGTCTTGGTCCTCCGGTTCCCATTCGTCCTCTGGCTCCCACTCGTATTCGGTCCGATCCAGCGCAACGCCTACTGCCTGGGCAAGGAGGATATACGGCGCGAAGAAATTGACGATCGGGATGAAGGCCACGATTACCCACGGCCATACCCTTTTCTCGGCTTTAGGACAGAGCCAGCAGGCCAAGGCGATTAGGAGAATGAGCGGGGGAACGAACCAGCCTATCGCGAAGAAGGTGCCCGCGAACTGATCCATGATTCACCCTCCGTCAATGGCGCAGGGCGCCGAAGGCACCGTTGATTGTGCCGAACTGGAAGACCCCTCCTACCTCTTGGTGCTGTGGGCCGTAGAAGCGGCCGAGAATGCCGCGTCCCTCGAAGCCGCCGGCATTCACAGGCAGATCGAACCAGTTCACATCCCTGAGCCGGCGGCCGGAGTCTGCGTTAGTTACGTTGGTGAAATGGACATCCACTTCCGGCATCGCGAAGTCGTCGATCGTGAGCGTGGCGTCTCCGAGGTAGAGATTGTCCTCTTCATGCTCGAGGCGAGAGATGCCAGGTCCTGCCAAGCTCTCGTCTACCCCGGCCATGATGCCGGCCCAGGTAGCGCTGCCGCCAAGAGGAGAGGGGTTCGTACCGCTCGCGGCACCGATGGAAAAGATGTCGAGGTAGACCGACACATAGTCACCATAAGTGTCAGCCGAGACGGTCTGGTTCACCAGGAAGAAGCTGTGCTCCATCCATCCCCCGAGGCTCAAGTGGCCCGTCACCCATCTCTGTCTCTCCGTTGTGGTCCAGACGGCAGCCGCAGTAGAAAAGCCCTGCTCTTCGGCAAGAAACTCGTATTCCCCCTCAAGTTCCCTTCTGAGGCTGAACCTCGACGGGATTTGGCCCGCATATCGCTGAGGGCCGAACAGAGGGTGACGATCCTCCTCCTCGATGAGGGTGTTGGATCGCGCGAAGATGGCGCTGATCTCACTCTTGATTTGGGGGGATGATGGCGCCGGTGGCTCTGTCGTTGCCGGTTGGTCATTCCCATCGTTTCCATCCAGGAGATGATGAACTAATCCTCCACCACAGGCTTGCAAGGAAAACAGGGCAACCGCCGCGGTCAGTGCCGCGACACAGATTGGCGATCTCATGGGGCTTCTCCCGCGTTGCCTCGGCGGCGGCTGGTGCCGGGCCGTTGTAGACACTTCACGCGAACGCGAGATGACCCCGCCTATTCGCCGGACGCGATGATCAGTCACGTCGGGTCTAGGGCTATTCTATTCAGCGGGCGACCCGACAGAGCGGGACGCATGAAGTGTCTACGAGAATGAGTGTGCGCGGTTGCGCGGGGCGGCGCAATGGACTAAGTGTGCTGTGGGGAACGATTGAGGCTCGGGTCGCATCTCATGGCAGACAACGCTTCAGCCAAAGGCCGCCCGGCCCCTGCGGCGAAGCCTGTGGCACGCGCGAAGCTGCACAGATACCGGTCGGCGAAAGCGAAGCCCCGCGAAGTCGAGATTGTCAGCTCGGACTACCAGCCGAGCGCTGCGGAGCTTGAGGAAGATGTGCGGGTCGACGCGACGTTCGATCAGGCGGTGGAAGCCCTCACCAAGCCTGTGAGCATCCGCTATGTGCGCCGACCGAAGCCCACCGAGTGAGCGGCTTTCGGCACTCTCCTACATAATCCCCGAAAAATGCATAATTTCATTTCGAATCAATCGAATAGTATTCAAGCGCTTTATCAGCTCTTTTCGGTCAACATTCAATTTCAATTTACTCCAGGACTCTTCATTTTGCAGTAGTCGACAATAGCCACCAAACGTAAGATCATCCGGGCCATTGACGTGCTCGTCTCCGCCCGATGCCTCAACGAACTCATCCTTCGTGAACTTGCGTCGAACAAGATTCCGTAAGTGGTGCTCAATTTCACCGATAAGCAAAAAAGGATGTGCACGCTGCTTAAACTGATCCGCTAAATCTGCCGCTGTTACAATACCTGTAATTTTCCTGTCCTCTCCCCGGATCAAGACGTAACCATGACTGCAGATCCTCTCTGTTGCGTCCGCAAGCATCATTCTTGTATCGACTTCGTGCGCGTTCTCCATGCACTCCCGAACCACTGTAGGGTTGCGTGCGTCTGCTTGCGCCTCGCCTATAGAACGCCAACTAACTACTCCCTTTACTTCCCGTTCATTTGTCATGACAGGAAGTTGGGAGTAGTCGTCAATTCGCATGAGAGTTATCGCCTTAACTAAGGAATCATTAGGAGTAACTGAAACGGGTACATTATGAGAAGCGGGCAAAATACCAATACGCACAGTAGGGTCAATCAATTGTTCTTCTGCGGCCATTTCTTCAACGTTTGGATCGAGTTCAACGGAGATATAGTTGTCGACATATTCGTATTCGAAGTCGGGAGAAGTACGCAGACTGCACGTCTCAAGAGCGCTTCGGATAGTGCTGACCACGTTGGGGCCTCGTCGATAATATCCAAATCGGCTCAGAAACTGCCGTACGGTAAGTCTCTCGGCTTGGGGGGCAGCCCCTGCTTCAATGTCGCTCTGCATGCGGTTGGCCAAATCAGCAAGCCATTCGCTGGCGGAGGTCTGATGCTCAGCCACTAGTTGAGTTCTCCTCGACAATATTCTTATTCGGTACTTTAGGCCATCGAATGTATCGCGGTCTACCCTTGCAGATGACCTCAATCGCAAAAGGTATTTCCAAGGGATGCGTTCTCAGAGATGTGGAAAGGCGCATTCCAATCTGCGTGTTCGGAAGACCGTGTGCTGTGCGGTGCGTAGGCAGAAGGGCAGTTGGGTCACCGTTGAGGACAGCGCTCTAACGACGGAGCCCAACGCGGTGGAGCGGGTCGGAGTAAAAAGGGGGGCGGGAGCGATGGCCTGTCCTCTGTCGCTTCGCTAGTCTCATCGGACCATGGTGCGGTGCCTGTTGCTCGCGAGCCGTGCCAGGATCGCGCCATGATGTGCGCGAGCGAATGGGTCGTAGCCGGTGGGGTTGCCATATGGATGCGCGGATACCCGGAACGAGTCCGGGCAGGTCCGCGCGTGACGAGATGGGGCATCGCGTGCGGCGGATGTTGCGGGGCGCGACGCAATGTCCGCGCGCGCTGGGTGGGCGATGACGGGACCGTCGGGCGGGCTCTTGGGCGACTCTCGGGCAGAAAACGCTGCCGTAGAATCCCGCTTATCTCACTTAATCCCACTTTGTCCCGGCGAATCCCACCTAATCCCGGCGAATCCCGCATGAGACTAACGCTCCTCCGAATCCCACTTTCGTGATGGGGTGCTCTTTCGGCCCCCCATGCTCCCGCGCTCTCGTGGTCGGGTTTGTCCGGCCATCCACGTGTTTGGCCGGCGCATGGCGGGCTTGGCTGATATGGATGCGCGGATCAAGTCCGCGCATGACGGTACGAGGGAAAACACGGTCGCTGGAGATGCCCGAAACGAGTCCGGACATGCCCGCGCATGACGGGGTGGGGGTGTAGGGGCGCGGCCGCCATAGCGCCCCGGCGACTTGCCGGCGCATCCGCAGACCGCTAACCCTTGCATATCGGCGCCCGTGCACCTACAAGGTCTAGCGATGCAGCCTGCGCTCCTGCCTTCGATCTTCAGCGACCGGCATCTGCTGGGGATCGAGGGGCTTTCCGCCGGCGCCATCACCCACCTGCTCGATCTCTCCGAAGGCTACGTCGCGCTCAACCGCGAGGTGCAGAAGCGCAAGAGCCTGCTCGGCGGGCGCACTGTCGTCCTGCTCTTCTTCGAGACCTCGACCCGCACGCGCACCTCGTTCGAGCTCGCGGGCAAGCGGCTCGGCGCCGATGTCATCAACATCGCGGTGGCAAGCTCGGCGATCAAGAAGGGCGAGACGCTCATCGACACGGCGATGACGCTGAACGCCATGCACCCCGACATGCTGATCATGCGCCACCCCGATGCCGGCGCCGCCCTGCTGCTCTCCAATCACGTCGAGTGCGGCGTCATCAACGCGGGCGACGGCAGCCACGAGCATCCCACCCAGGCGCTGCTGGATGCGCTCACCATCCGCCACCGCTTCGGCCGGATCGAGGGACTCCGGGTCGCCATCTGCGGCGACGTGATGCACAGCCGGGTCGCCCGCTCCAACATCCTGCTGCTCAACACCATGGGCGCGCACGTGCGCATCATCGCGCCGCCCACGCTGGTGCCGGCGGCGATCGAGCGCATGGGCGTGGAGGTCTTCCACGACATGCGGGCAGGCCTCGCGGGCTGCGACGTCATCATGATGCTGCGCCTGCAGCAGGAGCGCATGCAGGGCACCTTCGTGCCGTCGGTCCGCGAGTACTTCCGCTTCTACGGCCTCGACCGGGCTAAGCTCGCCCAAGCGCGGGAGAACGCGCTGATCCTCCATCCGGGGCCCATGAACCGGGGCGTCGAGATCGACAGCGAGGTCGCCGACGACATCACGCGGAGCGCCATCCTCGACCAGGTCGAGCTCGGCGTCGCCGTGCGCCAGGGCTGCCTCGACGCGCTGAGCCGAAACCTCGGCCCGGCGCCGGTTTTCTGAACGGGAGCGCGACACGTGATCCAGGAGCAGCCCACCGCCTACGTCAACGCCCGCCTGCTGGACCCGGACAGCGGCCTCGACAGTCCCGGCGCGCTGCTGGCGAAGGAAGGCGTGATCGCCGATTTCGGGCCGGAGCTCTTCGCCAACGGGGTGCCCGACGGGATCGCCGTGGTCGACTGCGGCGGCCATTGCCTCGCGCCCGGCCTCATCGACATGCACGTGCACTTCCGCGAGCCCGGCCACGAGCACAAGGAGACCATCGCGACCGGCGGCCTCGCGGCGGCGGCTGGCGGCGTCACCAGCGTCGCCTGCATGCCCAACACCAAGCCCGTGATCGACGACGTGGCGCTGGTCGAGTTCGTGCAGCGCCGCGCGCGGGAGGCCAAGGGGGTCAAGGTCTATCCCTTTGGCGCCGTCACCAAGGGGCTGGAAGGCAGGCAGCTTACCGAGATGGGGATGCTGGCGGAGGCCGGCGCGGTCGCCTTCTCCGACGACGGGCTGCCGGTCGCCGACAGCCAGGTGATGCGGCGCGCGCTCAGCTACGCCCGCACCTTCGACCTGATCGTGAGCCAGCACGCCGAAGACCTCTCGCTCACGAGTTGCGGCTGCATGGCGGAGGGCGAGGTCTCGACCCGGCTCGGCCTGCCGGGCATCCCCGACGAATCGGAGATCGTGGTGGTCGAGCGCGACATCCGCCTGGTGGAACTCACCGGCGGCCGCTACCACGTGGCCCACATCTCCACCGCCGGCGCGGTGGACGCGGTGCGCCGCGCCAAGCGCGCCGGGCTGCCGGTGACATGCGAGGTGGCGCCACACCACTTCGCGCTCACCGAGCACGACGTCGGCGACTACCGCACCTTCGCCAAGATGGCGCCGCCGCTCCGGAGCGAGACCAACCGCAATGCGATGGTTGAGGGGCTGAAGGACGGCACCATCGACGCCATCGCGAGCGACCACGCGCCCCACGACCAGGAGAGCAAGCGCGTGCCGATGGAGCGCGCGGCCAACGGCATCGTCGGGCTGGAGACGATGCTGCCGCTCTCGCTCGAGCTCTATCACGGCGGGCATCTCTCGCTGCGCGAGGTGCTGCGCCGGCTTACCTCGGCCCCGGCCGACCTGCTGGGGATCGACGCCGGCAGGCTCCGGCGCGGCGCCCCGGCCGACCTGGTGCTCTTCGATCTCGACGCGCCCTGGCAGGTCGACCGCGACGTCTTCCGCAGCAAGTCGAGCAACACGCCCTTCGACGGACGGCCGGTGCAGGGCCGCGTGCTGTGCACGGTGGTGGACGGCCGCACACTCTTCACCGCCGGGAGCTAGCAGCGGAGCGGCGCGCCGTGTCCTACGCCGACATCGCCACTGCCGGCCTGCGGTGCCTGCCGCCGGAGATGGCGCACGGCGCCGCTCTCACCCTGCTCAGGCTGGGCCGCCCGCCGGCGCCTTCGCCGCCCGACCCGGCGCTCGCGGTGACCCTATGGGGGCTGCGCTTTCCGACACCCGTGGGACTCGCCGCCGGCTTCGACAAGGATCTCCGCTGCCCGGATGCAGCCGCGCGGCTCGGCCTCGGCTTCGGCGAGGCGGGCACGGTGACGCCCGAGCCGCAGCCGGGCAATCCCCGGCCCAGGCTCTTCCGCCTGCGTCGGGAGCGCGCGCTGATCAACCGCTACGGTTTCAACAGCGCCGGCCTGGAGGTCGTCGCAGCACGGCTGGAGCGATGGCGCGGGGCGAATGGCGCTTACCCGTGCCCGCTCGGCATCAACGTTGGCGTGAACAAGGAGAGCGCCGATCCCGCGCGGGACTATGCCGCCGGCCTCACCCGCGTGGCCCCGCTCGCCGACTACGTGGCGGTCAACGTCTCCTCACCCAACACGCCGGGGCTGCGGGCGTGGCAGGCGGGCGACGCACTCCACCGCCTGCTGGCCGCGCTGGCGGACGCGCACGCCCGTCTCGACCGCGCGCCGCCCATCCTGCTCAAGCTCGCGCCGGAGATCGATGAGGAGTCCCTGGCGGCGCTGTTGGAGGCCATCGAGGGTGCGCCGATCGCCGGCCTGATCCTCACCAACACGACGACCGCGCGCCCGCCTGGCTTGCGCTCGCGCTACCGGGCGGAGGAGGGCGGCCTGAGCGGCCCGCCGCTGGCGCCGCGCGCGCTGGAGGTGCTGCGAAGCGCCTATGCCTTGACCAACGGCCGCCTGCCGCTGATCGGGGTGGGCGGGATCGATTCGGCCGAAGCCGCCTATGCGCGCATCCGCGCGGGCGCGAGCCTCGTGCAGCTCTACACCGCGCTGGTCTATCGGGGCCCGCGCCTCGTCCACGAGATCACGCAAGGGCTCGCGCGGCTGCTCGCGGCCGATGGCTTCGCCTCGCTGGCCGACGCCGTCGGCGCCGACCACCGCGCTCCGCCAGCGCGCGATCACGAAGCGGAGGCGATTTCCTCCGCGATGGCGCGGGCGGCTGCGAGCGGATCGGACGCCCGCGTGATCGGGCGGCCGACGACCAGCGCCGTCGCGCCGGCGCGCGCCGCATCGGCCGGCGTCGCGACCCGCGCTTGATCGCCCTTGCCGCTACTGGCGCCGCTCGCCGGGCGAATGCCGGGGACGACGATGTGGAAGTCCGGTCCGTGCGCCGCGCGCAGCGTTGCCACCTCGTGCGGGCTCGCAATCACGCCCGCCAACCCGGCTTCGTGGGCCAGCGCCGCGAGGCGCAGCACCTGATCGCGTGCGGAGCCCGCGATGCCTTGGCGCGCCAGCGCGTCGGCGTCGAGGCTGGTCAGCACGGTCACGCCGAGCAAGTTGGGCGGGGCGACGCCTTGCCGCGCGGCTTCCTCTTCCGCAGTCTCGCGCGCCGCCTGCATCATGGCGACGCCGCCCGCCGCGTGGATGGTGAGATAGTGCGGCTCCAGCGCCACCACGCCGCGCACGGCACCGGCCACGGTGTTCGGGATGTCGTGCAGCTTGAGGTCGAGGAAGAGCGGCCGGCCGGCGGCCCGCACCGCGCTCACGCCCTCCGGTCCGTGCGCGCAGAAGTATTCAAGCCCAAGCTTGAGACCGCCCACCGCCGGCGCGAGCAGGCCCGCCAACCGCTCGACCGTGGCCCGGTCGCGCGCATCGAGGGCGCAATAGAGAGAGACGTTCGGCATCAGCATCCAATCCTGGCCCGAATAGCTTACCTTCGCGCAAGGCGCGGGACGACCGGAGAACGGGAGGGCAGGGGGCACGGATGAGCCGGGCGGCGGAGGAGATCGCGGCGGTCCTGCTCGATACCGGCGCCTTCCTGGTGCGGCCCGAGGCGCCGTTCCGTCTTACTTCAGGACTCCTTGCGCCCTTTTACGTGAACTGCCGGCTGATCCTGTCGCGGCCCGAAGGCCGCACGCGGGCGGCGGCGGCGCTGGCGGCCACCGTGCCGCAGCCGGGCGCCACGGTCATCGCTGGCGGCGTTACCGCAGGCGTCCCCTTCGCCACCCTGGTCGCGAACCGGCTGGCGCTGCCCATGGTCTACGTCCGCACCGAGGCCAAGGCGCACGGCACCGCAGGGCGCATCGAGGGCGGCGATGTCGCCGGCGAGTGCGTCCATCTGATCGAGGACCTGATCTCGACCGCCGGCAGCATCCTCGCCTTCGCGCAGGCGCTGCGCGACGCAGGCGCGGAGGTCGACAGGGTGAGCGTGCTGTTCTCGCGCGCCGGCGCGTCTGCGCAACAAGCGTTGGCTGAGGCCGGCCTCGCGCTCACCGCCATCTGCGATCTCGACACGCTGCTGGCAGTGGCGTTCGCCCGCGGGCGCATCGACGAGCAGGGACTCGGCGAAGTCCGTGCCTTCCTCGCCGACCCCAAAGGCTGGTCCGCCCGCCACGGAGCGTAGAGCGAATCCGTCCTTGACGGGCTCGCAACAGGCCGCGACCGCGGCCCGCCGCTCCTGCGGCGCGCCCGCGCAGGCGCCGGCCGTCGCGCCGGGAGGCGCGCGGAATCAGCGAGAGGCCGGCTGCCGTGAGCGATAAATGGCTGAAGCGTTTCCGTCGGAGACGGAAACGGTCAGAAGTCTATAGCGCGGCCCTTGCGCTCCCAGTCGCCGTAGCGCGTCGGTTCCGGCCCCGCCGGGCCGCCCACTTCGGGCACGGGTTCGACACGCTCTTCGGCGCCGTCACCGTCTCCGTTGTTCGCGGCAGTCCCCGACTCCGCCACCGCCACGGCCGCCGCTGCGACCGCCTCGCTCGCGGCGGTAAGCCGGGCCGTCTCGGTCGCCGTGCCGCGCGCCAGCACGTCCGGCCCGATGGAGGCGATGTTGGGGAGCCCGCAGAGCCCCATGGTGAGGTCGAGCTCGCGGCGGAAGATGTCGAAGACGTGCGCCACGCCCGCCTCGCCGGCGGCCGATAGGCCCCAGAACTGCGGCCTGCCGATAGAGCAGCAGTCCGCGCCCAGCGCCAGCGCCTTCACGATGTGGGCGCCCCGCCTGATGCCGCCGTCGAGGATCAGCGCGGCGCGGCCCGCCACCGCGTCTGCCACCGCCGGCAGCGCGTCCACGGCGCCGGCCACGCCGTCGAGCTGCCGGCCCCCGTGGTTGGAAACGAACATCCCATCCACACCGTTCGCCACCGCCTCGACCGCATCCGCCGGGTGCAGGATGCCCTTGAGCAGCAGTGGCCCCTTCCAGACGGCGCGCAGGTCGGCGATGTCGCGCCACTGAATGCCGGGGTCGGGCAGCCCCACCATGCGCTGGGCGAGGGCGGTGAGGTCCTCGCCGCCGTCCGGCCTGCGGTAGTTGCCGAAGGTGATCTTAGGGATCGTGCTGCGCATCCGGAACAGCCAGCGCAGCTTGGTCGCCATGTTGGCGATCTCGCGGGCGGACATCGTGGGCGGAATGACGAAGCCGTTGCGGATGTCGCGCTCGCGATTGCCGAGGAGCTGGGTGTCGACGGTCACGATCAGCGCCTCGTACCCCGCTGCCTGAGCGCGCGCCGCCATCTCGTGGGTGAGCCCGCGGTCCTTGTAGATGTAGGTCTGGAACCAGAGGGGCTCGATGCCGGTCTTCGCCAGCTCTTCCAAGCTGCAGACCGAGCCGTGGCTGAGGCAGTAGATGGAGCCAGCCTTGGTCGCCGCCCGCGCCGAGGCGGCCTCGCCGTTCGGCCACAACAGACCGGCCAGCCCCGTTGGCGGGACGATGAGCGGCATGGAAAGATGCCGTCCCAACAGCGTGGTCGAGAGATCGCGGCTCGATGTGCCGCCGATCGGGCGCGGATAGAGGTCGACGTCGTCAAAGGCGGAGACGTTCCGGCGCAGCGTGTGCTCATCGCCTGCCCCGCCATCGACGAAGTCGAAGACCGGGCGCGGCAGCACGCGCCGGGACTCCTCCCGAAGCGTCGCGATGTTGTAGGCCCGCCGCTTCCAGCGGGGTTGGCGTTCGTTCGCCATTCTCATCCCCGTCGTGACGGCGCGCAGTATAGGCGGGGTGTGCGCGCCGTGCATGGGCCGTCGGGTTGGCTTGCTTGACCCGCTCCGGCGCGGGTAAGACACTGCCCCGCCGTCGAGAGCGCTCGGCGGCAAACGCGCAACACACACGTGCGGCCGCCGGGCCGCAACAGCGAGCGGACGGCCCATGAAGCTGATCGGCGTCGATGTCGGCGGCACTTAAATTGACACCGATTTTCGGATATCTGGACATGAGTACCCTTGAGATGCCTCTAGAACGCAGGAGACGACATTTCTATGATTATTCCCTATAGCACAAAGGCTTGCACCCACATCGACGCCTCTTGAAACCCTCGTTCTGCTACGCTACAAGACCCTGGAGAACGACTCCGGTCGCTTACGCCCATCTTACGCTTACGACGAATAGCGAATCGGCGGCCGACCGGGAACGCTGAGAGCCATTCTCAAGAAGGGGTATCGCATGGCCAAGCTGAAGTTTCGCACCATCTCCAAGCGCACCGTCGACGCGCTTGTCGTCGAGGACCGCGATGAGGTCTTCTGGGACGACCGCATCCCCGGCTTCGGGGTCAGGGTCTATCCGTCCGGGTCGAAGATGTATGTCGTCCAGACCCGGCACAAGGGGAAGTCGCGCCGCGTGACGCTCGGGCGCCACGGGGTCATCACCGCGGATCAGGCGCGCAAGAAGGCGGCCGAGACCCTCAACCGCATGAGGAGCGGCGAGGACCCGGTGGGCCGGGGCTCGGTGACGGTGGCCGAGCTCGCCGCGCGGTATCTGGCGGAGCATGTCGACATGCGCTGCAAGGAGAGCACGCGGAAGGCGTACCGCAGGGCGGTCGAGCGCTTCATCGTGCCGTCCTACGGCGACGTGGCGGTCGAGGATGTGGAGCGCGAGCACATCGACAAGCTGCACCGCGATCTGCACCACATTCCCTACCAGGCCAACCGGGCGCTGGAGATCGGGACCAGCCTGTTCAACTTCGCCGAGGAGTGGAAGCTGCGCAGCGGGGGCGACCCGTGCAGGTACGTGCGCAAGTATCAGGAGACGAAGCGCGAGCGGTTCCTGACCGAGGCGGAGTTCCGCCACCTTGGCGCGGTGCTGAACGAGATGGAGGCCGGGGGCCGGCTGCCGGTCTATCCGGCGGCGGCGATCCGTCTGCTGATGCTGACCGGGTGCCGGCGCAACGAGATCGTCGCGCTTGAGTGGAAGCACGTGGACCTGGATGCGGGCGAGTTGAAGCTCGCCGATTCGAAGACCGGCGCGCGGCTGGTGCCGCTGTCGCCGGCTGCGGCGCGGGTGCTGGCGGAGCTGCCGCGCGTCGCGGGCAACCCGTGGGTGATCCCGGGCACCAAGCCCGGCAAACACCTTGCCGATCTCAACCACTACTGGGACCGGGTGCGGGCGGAGGCCGATCTCGCCGACGTGCGGCTTCACGATCTCAGGCACTCATTTGCGTCCAGGGCTCTGGCGCTCGGGGAGAGCCTGTCGATGATCGGCAAGCTGTTGGGTCACAACAAGATCGAGACGACGCAGCGCTATGCGCATCTGGCGCGGGATTCGATCAAGGCGTCGTCCGCGAGAGTGGCTGACAGCATCGGCGATGACATTTTGAAGATGCCGGCCACGGCGGAGACTTCCTCGGCCTGACCGGGGCCGTTTCGCCGGTTGGCTAGACGTGCCGGCCGGCAGCCGAGGGCGGTGGCGGCGCACCGATTTCGCCCCCGAATTCGGCCAGGCCGCCGATTTCGGACGCGCCGCGCGAATCGGGCGAAAATTTTTTTCGGGGACTTTCGACGCCAGACGTACCCCTGAGTACCCTGGAGTATGATTCGCGGTAAACCGCCTACAGGCGAGGGCTTGCGGGGCTTCGTGGCGGTCCTATCCTTGTGTCCATGGCCGCGCTCGATACCCTCCATCGCGACGGCTCGGACACCGATGCTGACGGGATGTTCGCGCTCCGCCGCGCACGACCGGACGCTTGCCGGCGGCTCCGGGGCCGGGGCCGATGATCGACCTCGACCGGCTGCGCCGGGCGCTGGTGCTGGGGGCGCTGGGGGCGGCCGCGACGGCGCTGCTGCTGCCTTCGCTGGCGCTGATGCGCTACACGGATGCCCACGACTGGTATGCCGCGCGCAAGGTGAGCGTGGCGCAGGCGCTGATCGCCGTCGGCTTCGACGAGCGCGCATCGACGAAATACCGGCTGGCGGACGGCAGGACCGTGACGTGGCTCCGCGACGGCGTGGCGACCTATCCGGCGGCGCGGGAGTCGCGGAGCCTCATCCTCGCCGTCATCGGCGACAACATCCTGCTCGGCGCCATCGCGGGATTCGTGGCGGTGTTCACGCTGTCGGGCCTGCTGAACCTGGCGCGGCACGAAGCGGCGGGGGTATCGGGGGCGGCTGCGCGGCGGTCTCTGGCCGCGGAGCGCCGGCCCGGCTTTATCGAGGGCGTTCCGCCGTATGCGGCGCACGAACCGAACCGTGTGCCGGCGAGAGCCGCCCCGGCGGCGCTCGCCCCGGAACCGGGACGTGCCGTTTCGACCGTTCCGCCCGATCGCGGGTCCCGCCCGAACGGTTCCGTCCCCTCGCCCGAACCGCCCGCCGACGCGGAGCCCGAAGAGGCGTATGAGCCGCCTGCCCGTCCGCGCGGACGCTGGTTCTGATGGTCGCCTCGATCGGCGCGGTGGCCTCGCCCGCGCAGGGGGTGAGCTACTACGAGAAGGACTCCTACTACGCGAAGGATTCCGACGAGCACAGGGCGGCGAGCGCCTGGGCCGGCAGGGGCGCGGCCGCGCTCGGGCTCGAAGGCCCGGTGGACCCGGATACCTTCCGGGCGGTGCTGGAGGGCGAGGTTCCGGACGGCTCCGGCAAACGGCTCGGCAAGCGCGGCAAGGAGGGCGAGATCCATCACCGCCCCGGCCGCGACCTGACCTTCAGCGCGCCCAAGAGCGTGTCCCTGGCCGCGCTGGTCGGCGGTGACGAGCGGATCGTGGACGCCCACGACCGCGCGGTGGCGGGCGCGCTCGACTGGTTCGAGAGGAACGCCGCCGAGACCCGGATGCAGGAGCCCGGATCGGGTCCGGGCCAGGCCCGGGCAGGCGGGCGCATGGTGCGGGCCGGCGATCAGAAGACGGTGATCGCCACCTTCCGGCATGACACCTCCCGGAACCTCGATCCCGCGCTGCACACGCACTCGGTGATCGCCAACATGCTGCTCGGCCCGGACGGCAAATGGCGCACCATGGCCAACGAGCGACTCTACGCCTCGAAGATGGCGCTGGGGGCGCTCTACCGCAACGCGCTGGCCGGCGAGCTGGCGCGGCTCGGCTACTCCATAGATAAGACCCATGCCGACGGGCGGTTCGAGATTGCCGGTGTCTCGTGCGAGACCGTGGAGGCATTTTCGACAAGGCGCGCGGAAATCGAGGCGGCGATGGAAGGGCGGGGCCTCGGCACGACGGCGGAGAACCCGCATCTCGCCCGGCGGGCGGCGCTGATGACCCGCGCGGCCAAGCGCGAGGTCGACCGCGACGCGCTGCGCGAGACGTGGGAGAAGCAGGCCGCCGCCCTCGGCTTCGACGCCAGGGGGCTGGTCGCCGCGGCGATGGAACGCCATGGGGCGGACAAGGCGCGTGAAACCCAACCGGGAAAGAACAGCCCTACCGCTGCGCCGCGCCAGCCGGACCTGTTCGAGCATGCCGCGAAGGCGGACCCCGCGCGCGCGGCGGCGGACTGGGCGCTGGCCCATCTCTCGGAGCGCGACGCGGTGTTCTCGAATACCGATCTGCTGGCGGCCGCGCTGGCCTTCGAGCCCGGCGCGGCGTCCATCGGCGATATCGAGCGGGCCGTGGCCGGCCTCAAGCGCGAGGGCCGGCTTCACGATGCGCCGGCCCTCGAAGGCGGCGGCGGTCTCACCACCGACAAGGCGCTGGCGGAGGAGCGCGAGACGGTCGCGCTGATGCGCGGCGGCGAACGGCGCGGCAAGGCGCCGATGCGGGGCTGGATGGTCGAGCGGCACCTGCGCAAGGGGCCGCTCACCGCCGGGCAGAAACAGGCGGTCAAGCTCATCCTGTGCGAGAAGGACAGAACGGTGGGTGTCCAGGGCTACGCGGGCACGGGCAAGACGAAGATGCTCGCGCGCGCGAGAACGCTCGCCGAGAAGAAGGGCTGGCGCATGGTGGGGCTCGCGCCCTCGGCCTCGGCGGCGAACACGCTCAACGCCGAATCCGGCATCGAGAGCGAAACCCTGCAACGCTTCCTCGCCCGCAACACGGGCGTCGCCGAGGGCCGGCTGACGAAGACGGGCGCGAAGGAAATGCGCGCGGCGTTCGCCAAGACCGTGCTGGTGGTGGACGAGGGCTCGCTGGCCTCGACCGTCCAGGCGCGCGACCTGCTGCGGATCGCGGGCGCGTTGCGCGTCCCGAAGCTGGTGCTGGTGGGCGATGCGAAGCAGCTCGACGCGGTGGATGCCGGCAAGCCCTTCGCCCAGCTCCAGGCCGCCGGCATGAAGACCGCGGCGATGGACGAGATCCTGCGCCAGCGCGACCCCGACCTGAAGGCCGCCGTCGAGGCGAGCCTCGCGGGCGAAATCGGCAAGGCGTTCGAGAAGCTCGGCTCCAATGTTGCGGAAGTGAAGGCCGACAACATTGCCGGCGCGGTTGCCGCGCGCTGGCTGAAACTCTCCCATGAAGAACGCGAGCGCACCGGCGTCATGGCGCCGAGCCACGCGCTGCGCGAGGGGATCAACGGCCATATCCGCGAGCGCCTGGTGCGCGAGGGCCGCATCGCGGGTCCCGCCATGGAGACCGCGCGGCTGGTCTCCAAAGGCTACACCAACGCGGAGAAGTCGCTCGCGGCCAACTACGCACCGGGCGACGTGGTCGCGTTCCACCGTTCCTACAAGCGGATCGGCGTCGCCAAGGGCGAGGAACGCCGCGTCGCCGGCGTCGACCGCAGGGAGCGCACCGTGCTTCTGGAAGCGCCGGGCGGCGGGATTGTCGCCTGGAAGCCGTCCGAAATCGGCGGGCGCAAGGGCGGAACGGAGGTCTACCGCCGCGAGTGCATCGAGCTCCGCGCGGGCGACCGCATCCGCTGGACGCGAAACGACAAGGGCCTCGGGCTGGTCAACAGCGGCGCGGCCGAGGTGATGGGCATCCGCAACGGGCGGGTGACGTTCCGTCTGGAGGACGGGCGCAGGCTCACGCTGATGCCGGGCGACCCGCAGCTTCGCCATCTGGATCGCGCCTGGTGCTCGACCGTGCATGCGTTCCAGGGCCGCACCGTCGATAATGTCATTGCCGCGATGGAAGCGAACCATCCGGCGCTGACCACGCAGAAATACCTCTACGTCGAAATCAGCCGCGCCCGCGACCGGGCGGAGCTGGTGACCGACGATGCGGCCGCGCTCAAGGAACGGCTCGAAGCGGTCACCGGCGAGCGCATCTCGGCCCTCGAAGGCATCGGCGAGGATGTGCGCACGCGACGCGAGGCGGGCCGGGAAGCCGGATCGGACGGCAGGGAACGCGCCCGCGACCGGGCCGAGGACTCCGCGATCCGGCAGGTCGAAGTGGTCCGCGAGCGCGACGACAAGGCCGCCCGAGAGAAGGCAGGGCCGGTTCGCGACAGGGCCGCGCCCGCTGCTCCGGACCGCGAAATCGGCCGCGAGGCGCCGCAGCGCAAGGCGCCCGAGCCCGAGCCGCCGGCGAAGACGAAGGTGCGCGAGATGGATCTCGGGCTGTAGACGCCGCCGCCCGCATATCTCCCGGCCGCCTGGAGCTGGTGAGAGAAAGCAGGATGTGGATCGCGGTGGCGACAATGCCAACGGCTCCGCCGGCTGGACGCGCGACCGCCGCGACGGCTTGGGTGCGGCGGCGGATGCGTACGTAAAGCGTCCGCCGGAGCGCGGTTGTCGGCTCGTGACCGAAGCTGACGGGCTTCGACGCCGGAGTCCAAGATGGTCGGATGTGAGTGACCCGGCGATGGATCTTGCCCGGAGGACCGCTATGTGCGTCAATTCCAGGATCGGTCTTCGTCAGACTGACCGTCGCTATCGGCGCGGCGGGGTGCCCGAAGATCGGTGAGCAGCGCATGCCACCAGATGGTTAACCCGGTTGTCTCGTCGATGCCTGAACGTCAAGCTCCCGACCCCAGCAAATTCAACCCGGATGCGGAACTTCCCTACATGCTTCGGCGGGAAGATTTCGGGCTGGTGATGCAGGACGTCTACGACTTCTTCTTCGATGTGAACAGGCACCTCGTGGACAGGGGATTGAATCGGCTGGACGACATGCTGAGGCCCGCGGCGATGTCAGGGCTCATCTCCGACATGATCACGGCGAGCATGGCGCGGCACTCGCGCGTGCTGGTTGAGAACAGGTACCACAACGGGCATCCGGATCTCATCGTAAATGGCCTTTATGCGAACGACGCGGTGAAGGCCGGGGAGGAAGGCGTCGAGATCAAGAGCACCCGAAAAGCGGGCGGGGCCGTCGATACGCACGGGGCGCGGGAGCAATGGATGTGCGTCTTCGTCTACAAGGTGGACAACGAATCCGAGCCTGCCGCCGAGCGCGCGCCGATGATATTCACCGAGGTATATCTCGGCCATGTCGCGATCGAGGACTTCCGCAGGAATTCCCGGAGCGAACTGGGAACGCGAACCGCTACCCTCGACAGACATGGCATTCGGAAGCTCCGCCGGAGCTGGGTGTATCTGGACACCTGATGGCCTCCAGCTTCGGGATCGCGGCGGTCGCTATTTCGATGTAGTCCGACGACAGCTCCACGCCGATGCTGTGTCGGTCAAGGTGATTCGCCGCCGCGAGGGTGGACCCGGAGCCGGCGAAGGGGTCGAGGATCACGCCTTTCTGGAGCGGCAACGCAGCGCGCACCAGTTGCCGCAGAAATGCCTGCGGCTTCAGTGAGGGATGTGGCGCCAGCCGCCGTTCCGCTGGCCGTGTGGGATGAGACTCGATCACGTCTCCGAACGGTTGGCGTTCCGATTTCCTCCGCAGCCCACCGGTGCCCCATTTCCGCAGGTTGTCCTGCACGCGCCCTTCGATCGGATTGCGGAACAGGAGCCAAGGCTCGGCCATCGAGCGCGGCATGACGGTGATATCGGAAAATTCTTCGTGCGCGTTCTTGGGGCGATCGCCGCCGCGCATGGTCATGACCAGGCGGAAGATCATTCCCCGGCTCTCGAGACCGGTGTCCGCGAGTGCCGAGGCGACGATGTGCGTTACGAGCGGATTCGAGGCGACGAATAGATGGGCTCCGGGAACGAGGACCCGGGATATCGATCTCCCGAAGCGCATGAAGAATTCGCGCATGTATTCGAGATCAGCCGGGCCCAGAGTCGTGAAACGCGGTAGCGGAGACCGGCGATGGCCGTCGAAGGACGGGGGGATGCGCCATACCCCCCCTTTGCCTGCCCGGAGCTTGCGCTGCTCGACTTCCGTGTATTCGACAAGGCCGTAGGGAGGGTCGGTGATCACCGCATGGATGCTGTTTTCCTCCCGTTGTTCCAGCCAGTCGAAGCAGTCGGCTCGATACAGCGTCGCTTTGCCGTGACGCAGCACCGGTTCGATACTCCCGCTCGGGTTGCCCTGGGGGGCGGTCGTAGGTAAGTCTCGTTCCCGTTTGAGCCGATACCGGCCATGCCGCGTCCGCTCGAACATGTCCGGGCGGAGCCTGAGATACGAGCGCACGGATGACGCGGGCACGTCCCCTATCCTTTCCTCGACCGACCGTCTGATGTCCGAAACACTCGCGTCGCCGCGAGTCGATCCGAGACAAGAGACAATCGCGTCTCGCACGGTGCCGGGTGAGCGTTTCAAATTCGGCACTCCATCGTCCTCCGAGAAAGCGGCCATGTTAGACGTCCAGACGTCTTTGTGCAATGACTCCCTATATGGTGAGAGAGAAAGTTCGGTCTGCGGTGGCTGCTTTCTCCGTGCGGTGTGCAGATACGCAAGTACCGAACACGCTCATGTCGTCGTGTCGCACCGCGCCGCGCGTGCCTTGGAATCGAAGAGGGAGCCAACGGATGATCAGGGTCGTGAGCTGGAACATCGCCAAGCGAAGCGAACCGTGGCGCGAGCTGGCGGAGATGGCTCGGCGGGGAGAGGCTGATGTGGCGCTTTTGCAGGAGGCCGGAAACTCGCCTGGCGATCTCGCGCACCTGTTCCGCTACGAGAATGACATCGGCTGGGACCGGAGCTTGTGCGACCGGTGGCCGCTGGTCGTGCGTTTGTCCGAGCGGGTCGAAGTCGAATGGCTCCGGCAAGTACCTCCAAAGGCCGGAGGCTTCGGGGTGCGCGAGGTCGGAGTGAGCGGCATCGGCACCATGGCTGCCGCGAGAGTAGCGCCACGCGGCCGACCGCAGGAGGCGTTCGTGGCGGTGTCCATGTACGCTGCTTGGATCAAGGCCAATCCTTACACCGGAAAAAACCCCGGGATTGTTTCCGATGTTTCGGCGCACCGCATCCTCTCGGACCTGTCGACCTTCATCGATTACGAAGACCCGTCGCGACACCGTATACTCGCCGCGGGCGATCTCAACATGTTCCACGGGGCGACTGGCCGGAGGCTATCGTGGGTTGAACGGGAGCGCACGGTCTGGGACCGCTTCGAAGCGCTCGGCTTGGCGTTCCTCGGGCCGCAGACGCCGAACGGGCGGCCGGCGGCGTCGCCTCAACCCGATGTTCCCGCGGATACGCGGAACGTCCCGACCTACCGCACCGCAAGGCAATCTCCGGAGGAGGCTAACCGTCAGCTCGACTACGTCTTCGCTTCTCGCGGCTTCGACGAAAGGATCTCGGTGCGTGCTCTGAACGAAATCGACGAATGGGGATCGAGCGACCATTGCCGGCTGCTGGTCGAAGTCGCTCCCGGATAAAGGCGTACAAGACCCGAATTCCCTCACGCTGGCCCCTCTCCGAGGGCGTCCGCCATCGCCAGGCGCCCATCGTTGAGGATGCTGTCGAGCTGCTTCTTGCGCTTTTCGCCAAGCAGTTCCTCCTGGCGAAGCGTGGTCAGCAGGTAGACGCCGCGGTAGATGTCCTCGATCAGCGCGAGATAACCGGGCGAGAGCGCGGTCCCGGCGGGCCGGTCGAGACGCTCCTCGGCGGCGGCGAGGGTCGCGGCGCGGACGAGCTGGCTGGCCGGAATGCCGTGGCGCAGGGCCGCGTCCTCGACCAGTTGCCACTCCGAATCGGAGAACCGGATCGTGCGCGAGCGGCGGAAATCGCCCGCGCGCTCGCCGGATTCGTTCGACTCTCCGTCGGCTTTTCGAGCGCTTCGTGCCATTTCGCTGCTCCTTTTCGGCCTCGCCGGGGACCGGCGCGGGCCAGGACCACACCCGAATCCCGCTCCGCCTGCCACGCTTCCGGCCGGGGATCAGCGCACCTGTCGCAGCCGTCGCGGCTCTCCGCCGCCTCCCGGCCGACGGTATCGCCGAGCCCTCGGGCGACGGTGGAGACCGCGCCCGGACGGTCCTCGCGGCGGGGCGATCCGGCGGATTCCGGCGCACACAATCCGTGTTTCCAGCGTATTGCATCGCCATGCGCGGGGCAATCGGGCGATAGGCGAACGTGTACCGGTGATGGACAGGAGGCCCCTGGAGATGCCTTGGGGACGACAGGGATACGAAAAACCGCGCATCGCGCCGGAGAATACACTCGTTCCGCGTTCCTGCTGTCCGCCATTGTCGTCGTCAGGGGTGCTGGAGCGCACTCCAGGGTACTCAAGGGTAGGTGCTGGCGGGTCTTGCAGCGGGCTGCGTCGGGTGTGAGACCGACGCGCCGAAAGGCGTCCCGATCCTGCTTCCTTGACGCCCAAGCACTCGGGACATGAAAGCCGTTTTGCAACCGGCATTTAGCCCGAGCGGCGCTTGAGCGGCAGCGCCCGCCGCGCATGAGAGAGAACGGTCTACGAACCGCCGCGCGGCATCCGACCGGTAGTGTAGGAAGCACGAGACGGCGAAGCAATTGCAAACCGACCCGCGCACTGGCCGGGTCATTCGTGCGGCCTGCGCTGTCGGCGACGGCGCGCACGATGCCCGGCGCGAAGTCGTGCCCGCTGCGGCATCCGACCGTCGGTCCCTTCTCGCATTGTGCGGCGAACCGCGTGCGGCTATCGGTGCGGCCATGCGATCATCGTCGCGCTTCAATGCTCAACGGTCGCCCGCGCCCAAGCCGCCGCAGTCGAGCTTGCGCGTCGCACGGGGCGACCGCATGGTGACGGGAACGGGAGGCGTGCGAGGAGACATGCGTTGATGAACGATGCCGCGCCATACGAACGCGCGACCGGTCGGCACTGCCGACCGGTGAGTTCGTCGTCGCGGACGGCACAATGACTCCGGGCGCGTTCATCGCCAAGTGGCGGGCATCGGAGCTGAAGGAACGCTCGGCGTCGCAGGAACACTTCATCGACCTGTGCCGGCTGCTCGGCGAACCGACGCCGGCGGAAGCCGACCCGGCGGGCGAGCGGTACTGCTTCGAGCGCGGCGCGCGCAAGGACACCGGCGGCGACGGCTGGGCCGACGTGTGGAAGCGCGGCTGCTTCGCGTGGGAGTACAAGGGCCGCCGCGCCGACCTCGACGCGGCGTTCAACCAGTTGCGGCAGTACGCGCTCGCGCTGGAGAACCCGCCGCTGCTGATCGTCTCCGACATGGCGCGGTTCCGCATCCGCACCAACTGGACGAACAGCGTGAGCGTGACGCACGAGTTCACGCTCGACGATCTCGCCGACGGCGCGACCCGCGACAAGCTCAAGTGGGCGATGTCGGACCCGGAGCGGCTGCGGCCCGGCGAGACGCGGCAGACGGTGACGGAGCGCGCGGCGGCGACATTCGCGGAGCTTGCCCAAGGCTTGCGGGACAGAGGCCACGATCCGCAGACGGTCGCGCACTTCGTCAACCGTCTGGTGTTCTGCATGTTCGCCGAGGATGTGGGCCTGCTGCCCGGCAACATGTTCACCCGGATGTTGGAACGCACGCGAGGCGACCCCGAGAAGTTCGCGGACTACGCTTCACGGCTGTTCGGCGCGATGGCGACGGGCGGCGATGTCGGGTTCGAGCCGGTGGCGTGGTTCAACGGCGGGCTGTTCGACGACGAAACGGCGTTGCCGCTCGACCGGGAGGGGATCGAGACGGCGCTCAAGGCGGCGGCGCTTGACTGGTCGGAGATCGACCCGTCGATTCTCGGCACACTGTTCGAGCGCGGCCTCGACCCGGACAAGCGCTCGCAGCTTGGAGCGCATTACACCGACCGCGACAAGATCATGCGGATCGTCGATCCGGTGATCGTCCGCCCGCTGCTCGCGGAATGGGAGGCGGCGAAGGCCGGGCTCGCGGCCATGGTCGAGCGCGCCGATGCAGCGGGCTCGCCTGCGGCGCAGACGCGGCTACGGCGGCAGGCGGACCGGGCGCTGCGCGCCTTCCTCGAACGGCTGCGCAAATTCACCGTGCTCGATCCGGCTTGCGGCTCGGGGAACTTCCTCTATCTCGCGCTGCACGCGCTCAAGGACATCGAGCACCGGGTTCAGCTCGAAGCGGAAACGCTGGGCCTTGCGCGCGGGTTTCCTGCCGTCGGCCCTGCGAACGTCACAGGCATCGAGATCAACGCCTACGCCGCCGAGCTTGCCCGCGTGTCGGTGTGGATCGGTGAAATCCAGTGGATGCGTCGCAACGGGTTCAGCAATTCGACCAACCCGATTCTCGACCCGCTCGACACCATCGAATGCCGGGACGCGATCCTTTCGCCCGATGCTGGGCAACCGGACTGGCCGCAAGCCGATGTCGTGATTGGCAACCCGCCGTTTCTCGGCGGCAAGCTGCTGATCGGCGGGCTGGGCGAGGACTACGTTTCGCGGATGTTCGCGGCGTGGCAGGGCCGCATACCTCGCGAGGCCGATCTCGTCTGCTACTGGTTCGTGAAAGCGGGCGAGCAAGTCGCGGCGGGCGCGACGCAGCGTGTCGGGCTGGTCGCCACGAATTCCATACGCGGCGGCGCGAACCGCAGGGCCTTGCAGGCGGCGACCGACGGACGCCCGATCTTCGATGCCTGGCCGGATGAGCCGTGGGTGATTGACGGTGCGGCGGTGCGGGTGTCGCTGGTCTGCTTCTCCGGTCCGGACGACGCGTACAAGCCGGAGACGCGCATGGATGGTGAGCCCGCCGACGAAATCCATTCCGACCTTACGGCCAGTCGCGGCGGAGCCGGGATTGACCTTATCGGGGCGAAGCGCATTCCGAGGAATATCGGGGTCGCCTTTATGGGCGACACCAAGGGCGGGCCGTTCGACGTTCCCGGCGATCTCGCTCGGGAGTGGCTCCGCCTGCCGGCCAATCCGAACGGGCGGACAAACGCCGATGTGCTCAAGCCCTGGGTCAACGGCATGGACCTGACCCGCCGCCCGGCGGGCAAGTGGATCGTCGATTTCGGTTGGGAAATGACGGAGGCGGATGCCGCGCTCTTCGAGGCACCCTTCGCGCACGTAAGGGAACATGTTTGGCCGATGCGGCAGCGGAACCGCCGGGAAGCGTATCGCCTGAACTGGTGGCGGCATGTCGAGCCGAGACAGGGCATGTGGCGGGCGCTCGATGGTCTGCCTCGCTTCATCGCGACCCCGACGGTTTCCAAGCATCGGCTGTTCGTCTGGCTCGATGCGGGCGTGTGTCCCGATCACCAGTTGATCGTCATCACCCGCGACGACGACACGATATTCGGCATCCTGCACAGCCGGTTTCACGAGGAGGAATGTGCGCTGTGGCGTATTTCGACATCGTGACGCTGATCTTTGGCGGCCGGATATCGACTGCCTGATCCCCGCCGGGTGAGCAGAATGCAGCGATTAGACGCGAGATCGGAACGCTACGGGAACATCGTGACATGGATGGCCGCGGTCTGCCATCCGCCGGCAGGCGGCTTGGTCGAGCGGCGATGTCGGAGGTGGGACAACCGGTCAGCCGGTGTCGAGGTACGGCACCGCGCCGACCAGCGAGCGCATCCGCTCCGCGTGGCCGGCCCGCACCTGCGCAAGGGCCAGCGCCATCATCACCACCAGCGCCAGCCCGACACGGGTCTTCATCTTAGCGAGCCCGCGGATGTAGTGGGTCTCGAAGTTGAAGCTGTTGTCGAGGCGGCTGTTGATCCTCTCTATCGCAGAGCGCCGGTTGTAGCCGCGCCGCCACGACGGGCTGCCCCAGGGCGTCGGGGTGAAGATGCGCCGGTCGTTCTTGTCGAGATCGATGCGCACGATGCGGCCGTACTCGCCGGGCTCCACCCCGCCCGCCCGGTGGCACGCCTTGCTGCCTGCACAGTCGAAGCCGAAGGCCGCCGCCGGGCAGCGGTATTTCAGCGTGCCGCAGAGGCCGCGCTCGGCCTCGAAGCCCTGGAAGGCCATGGCGCGGACCTCGCCGGTCTGGGGGCAGATGCAGGACACGCGGCCGCGCTCGTCGTGGACGACGACGTCGGCGCGGTTGGGGAACAGCGCCCGCGTGATCGGCTTCGTCGGATCATAGCCCGGCTCCTCCTTCTCGGCCTTCCACATCAAGCGCGTGTCGACCAGCGGCCGAATGGCCCACTTATCCCAGAGCAACTTCTTCTGGGGAGCGTTGTCGAGACCGCGGTCGGCGCTGAAGTCGTCGCAGCGCTCCACCATTTCCGGCGCTCTTGCGAACAGGTTCTCCAGCATCTTGGGGAGCATCTTGACCTCCGAGTCCGACGCCCGCGTCACCTCGAAGGCCACCGGGACCTCGTAGTGGGTGTCGGCGATCAGGTGGAGGCCGTAGCCGAACCATGATTTCACCTTCTTCCAGATCGCGCCGGTCTTGGCGTTCACCCCGCTCGTCTCATGCTTGCCCCAGTCGGCGTCGGGGTCGGAGGTCTTCCCCTTGTCCTCGGCAACCCGGCCCGTCGAGTGGCTCTCGATCGCCTTGCCGTCGTAGCCGAGATGGCGGCCGAAGTCGGGCAGCTCTTCGAAGAGCGACGCGCGCAGGCTCTCGACCATTGCGGACACCAGGCCGCACTCGTTCTCAAGCAGCACGACGCGCCGCAGGAAGCGCGAGAAGTTCCAGTGGCTGGGCACCGTCGAGCGGACCTGCGCCGGATGCGCCACCGCGCATGGTGGCTCCTTCGTGCCTGCGCGAAGCTCCAACACGGGCGCGCTCTGGAAAGGCAGCGGGTCGAACCCGCAGAGTTCCAGGAGCGCCGGGTTGCGGCCCATCTCCCGCAGCAGCGACTGGATCGAGGCGTGCTGGAACACCACGCCCGCGATCAGCGCACGCCACATCGACCGCACCGGGTAGTCGTTGCGCCCGCGACCTCGCCCGGCCTCAAGCGCAGCCACGATCTCCTCGTCGGGCAGGGTGTCGAGCACCAGACGCAGGCGATCCAGGTCCGGCAGGCCTTCGACAGCCTGCCAGGAAAAGGGTAGCTTCTCCGTTGTCGCCATCACGTTCTCCCTACCAGGGCTGGTGGATGGAACGAGGGCCTCTGGCCCGATGGCGACACCTTCTATCCGATTCGGGCGGGACGACGCGACGGGGCCGGAAGTGAGCCTGGGAGCGTCGTCGGCTATGGGGTGGAAATCCTCGATCCGCCCTATCCGCCGATCTCAGGGCCGCAGATGTCTGCGAAGCCGCCGGGGTAAGAAAAATCTCGGATCAGCTGGAGCCCTTGATCACCAAGGGATGCGTGACAGCGCACACGCCTCACGAGGCTTGGTCGCTCCGGCTCGGAACGTGGCTCGGCAAGGGCAACGGTCCGCGCTACACGCCGACCACCACCTTCGAGACCTTCCCCTTTCCGGACGGCCTCTCGCCGGACATTCCTGCCGCCGACTATGCGGACGACCCGCCCGCCGTCGCCATCGGCGAAGCCGCGCGGCGGCTGGCCGAACTCCGCGACCGCTGGCTCAACCCGCCCGATTGGGTGGAATGGGTGGACGAACCGATGCCGGGCTATCCGAAGCGCCCAGTCCCACGCGACGAGCCGGCGGCGAAGGAACTCAAGGCCCGCACGCTGACGACCCTCTACAATGCCCGCCCGCAATGGCTCGCCGATGCGCACGCCGCGCTCGATGCTGCCGTCGCGGCGGCCTACGGGTGGGACGCGGCGATTTCGGAAGACGATGCGCTCCGGGAGCTACTCGCGCTGAACGTCGCGGAAGGGAAGTAACAGACTCGTACCTCGATTTGCCGGCCTTGACATGGCACCGGAGCATGCCTACTCTAAATGGAGCATTTGCTCCATTATTGAGACCACACCATGCCAAAGCCGACGCTCGACGACCGCACCTGCGATCTGGCGCGGGAAATCAATCGCATCGAGGCGCTTCTTGATCGGGAGAAGCCGCCCGCTCGCTCGCAAGCCGGAGAAATCCGCCATGCCGTCATGGCAGGCGCGATGGACGTGCTCAAGAGGGCACAGGATCATGCGCGTGCTGTCGGCAAGGCCGAGCGCATCCGCGCCGCTGGCGAGGGCCACAACGAGGAAAACAGCCGCTCGCTGGGTTACAGCGCCGAAATGGCGGCGCTTGAGGCGCTGTTGGGCGAGCGCAAGGCTTGGGACTGGATCAAGCGCTGGGGTCTGAACGAGGGCGGATGGGCCTGAGCTGGCGACAAAACGGTTGACGTTCCGAAACTCCACCTGTCGGCGTATAGCAGTCCGGCCACAATATAAAATTGGTGCTGCAATCAACGCTGTCTGGTGATCAAGCTGGCCGAGTCAGGCGATGTCTGCGGTTCAATCGCCGATGGAGAATAGGAAATGAGAAAGTCTATTCCGTCGATCATCAGGAAGCAGGTTACTCAAGAAAGTCAGTCAACATGTCCTTTCTGTGGCGAGGATGATGTTTCGACGGCAGAACTTCATCACATCACACCGATATCGGAAGGCGGTACGGATTTGTTTGAGAATTTGATCTATGTCTGTGCAAACTGCCACTCAAAGATAACGCAAGGCCAGATTCCCAAAAGCGACGTGAAAAGGGTGAAAAAGCTGCTTGGAGAAGACAAACATCCGTTCTTCAAGGGTGAGACCGCGAGTAATGTTATCCATGCAGATTTCACCAAAGGAGCAAACTTGGGAGTAGTTGCAAATTCAATACAAAACGTGGAAATAAAGACGACACGGAGAACGGTGAAGGTTGCGGCCCCACAAGGTTCGATAGTTTCAAGTCTGTGCCATATGAACTACACGAAGCACTTGATTGACAGATATCATGAATTCAAGAGAATCGAAGTTGGCAAGGACGCGATGAAATACCCAGTATTTTATCAACAAATAAAAAGGAAATTTGGGGCAAATTGGAAAATGGTGCCTTTGGAGAGATTTGAGAATCTTGTAGCGTATATTCAATCGAGAATTGACAAGACGAAACATGGAAGAGTACAAAAATCTCATGGCATAAAGAACTATTCTAGTTTTGAAGAATACCTTGAAAAACGTGGGTATTTGGACTGCTGAGCACGCGCCATGCTGCCATGGAGTTACACTGCGAATAACGTCTGAACTCACTTCAAAACCAGCGCCAGCAGCCGGATGGCCGCGACGACCTCGGGCAATTTGGTCTCGCGGGCGTCGAGCGCGCGTCTGAGCCGGGCGAGTTCGTCGGTGTCGAGGAACCGGGCGATGTTGCGCTTCGGGTTCTTCGAGATGGCAAGCCGGGAGCGGCAAATGCAGCTTTCTGCACCCGCCCCGTTCGCCGCCCTTGCGATGGGCTAGGGCCGCCCGCCGCACAAAGCCTGCTGCTAGCGTGATGCTCCGAAAGCCGCCGTAAGGTCCGTCCGTTCCAGCGTGCCTGCCGCGCCTTCATGCGATCGCCCGGTGAATATGCCCGTCAAGCGCCCGTCGTCGCCGCTGGTCTCCCGGAAGGTGTTGCCGCGAACCGCGATGCCATAGCCGAGATCGCCATCGAGCCATGTCGCCCCGCTCCCGGCAGCGCCGGGCGCGGCGTTCGCGCCCCATGTCTCAAGATTGGTGAAATCCGCCCGGCCCGTCATGGACGCCAGACTGACGCTGATCGCGGCATCGCCCGCGACGGCCGCCGCGTCCGGGGTCAGGCCCAGCAATTCGCCGTTCCAAACCGCTGAACCGGACAGGCTCCGATTGTCGGCAAGGTCGCTGTCCGGCGTATAGCCGTAAGCCCACGGCTCGGCATAACCGTTGCGCAGTGCAACCCCGAAACCGGCATGGGAGCCGTTGCCGTGAATGTGCCTTGAAGTGCTTGCCCAGGGGCCAAGGGACGACGGATCAGTTCCCGGTTCAAGGCTGTAAAGCGCCCGCAATGATTCCCGGTCTATCGGGTACAGAAGCGATAAAGGTTGCTGCTTCCCGTTCTGTTCCAAGGCGTAAATGTCGGCGGTTCCCTCCAGAATGGTAGCGTAGCCTGCCGATGGATGATCATCGACTCCTAGAGCGTGCATCATTTCATGGGCGAGTAGGATCACGGATGGCCGGATACTGGCGATTCCCGCGTCTGCCGTCCCGGTGGCATTCGCGTACACGTTGGTATCCCTGTAGAATTCGATTAGGGAATCCGCTACCACTTTGTAACCATCTGCACTTGTGCTAATCCGATTGTATGTTGTTGCTCCAGCGCCTCTAGGACTTACAGGGACGAATTTTACTCGGATGGTATTGGCTGTTTCCCCGGCATCTTCCGGCAATGAGTTACCCATAGTGATTTTGTAGCCTTCTGGAAGGGCAGTATTGATTAGCTGAATCGTGGCCGCAACAATATTTTGGTCAAGGCTCGATGCTTGGCCAACAATCCGCACTGTCGGAGCTTGCGGCCACCGAGCCACACCCGGACCCGAAAACGCCTCTTGCAAATAGGCCACCAATTGGCTGCGCCCTGCTCCTTCATTCAGTTGGCCGAAGCGAATTTCCGAATCTCCACGAGTGCCGGTCACGGGCAATCGGCCGATATCACCCTGGTCTACGCCTACAAAAATCTTCGGCGTGTATCCTCCTTGGCCGAAAGGAGTCGGCCCTGCTTCACTGGCGAGAATTTCATCCGTGTAGATAGGCGAATTCTTCACGTCCGAAGAAAGGACGGTCGGAAGGTTTCGGGCGCTGTAGTGCCGCGCGAATAGCGTCTCGGTATTCGGATCATCGACATACGCGAATGGAAAGGGTAGCCGATCAACTTCTACCGTCTTTGAGGGGTCCTGCGGGAACGCGTCCGCGTTGTCGCCCACGCCGTCTCCGTCCGTGTCCATCGTCTCCGAAGCGTCCTGCGGGAACGCGTCCGCGTTGTCGCCCACGCCGTCTCCGTCGCTGTCCATCGTCTCGGAAGCATCGCGCGGGAAGGCGTCCTGAGCATCCGCTACCCCATCGCCGTCCGTGTCAACAACAGGCTGGTTCGGCTGTTGCGTCATCGGGTCGGGCTTGCCTCCGCCTCCACCGCCTCCGCAGGCGACAAGCAGGAACAGGGCGGCGGCGATGGCGAAAACGGTGTGCATCGATGTTCTCCTCACGATCATCGCTCCCGATGCGGCCGGGAGCCGGGCCGTTGCTAACACTTTCCGGTATGGGAAATGTTCCCCGCCTATTCGCCAAGCATCGGGGAGCTACCCCTTGCCGGATCAGGCTGTTGTATTCAGCGGGCGACCCGACAGAGCGGGGAACCCGAAAAGTGCTAGCGAGGCGAAGTCTGGCGCATGGTGGCGCGTGAGTCCATATGGCGGCGCAAGCGCAGGACTGGATCGCGACGGCGTCGAAAATCGACCGGACTCTGTGCGGGAGTAGGATCGGAACTGACTTCAAAACCAGCGCCCGCGCATGCGCAGGGCGCGGGAGGCGGAAGGCGACGGTGGCGGCGCGTCCCGGAAGTTCATCGCCTCGGCGATCAGGCTCCCGACCTTCTCCGCCGTCTCGACCAGATGACCATCGGCAAGATGAGCATAGCTCGCCGTGGTCTCGTGGCGACGATGACCAAGCAGCTTGCCCACGAGCGGCAGGTTCTCGCCCGACATGACGGCGTGGCTCGCCGCCGTGTGCCGCAAATCGTGCAATCGGACCTTGCCGAGATTGGCGTCGTGGCAGACCGCGTGCCAGAAGTTCACGACCCGGTGTGCGTGTCTGCCCCCGGCGAGGCTCGGAAACAGGAACGCATCGGGGTCGCGTGGGCCGGGCAGTGCCGCGATGACCGCCCGCGCGGCTTCGCCGAGCGGCACGCTGCGCGGTCCAGTCTTGCTATCGCGCAAGGCGATGGCGTTCTCTCCGATGTGGCGCCAGCGGAGATTAAGCACTTCGCCCCGGCGGCAGCCGGTGAGCGCCAGCAGGCGGATGGCGGCGACAGCCTCGGGTCGTTTGTCCTCGCGGGCGTCGAGCGCCCGCCCGAGCCGGGCGAGTTCGTCGGTGTCGAGGAACCGGGCGATGTTGCGCCTCGGGTTCTTCCTGATGCCGAGACAGGGATTGGTGCCCGGCTCGCGGAAGCCGTATTCCTCGGCCCGGAACATCATGGAGCGCAGTATCTCGAAGGCGCGGTTGGCCGCGCCGGGCCGGTCCCGGCTCGCTTCGTCGAACCACGCGGCCACATCCTCCGGGCCGACGCGCTCCACCGGCATCTTGCCGAAGGCAGGCAGGATGCGGGCCTTGAGATAGATGCGGATGGTCTTGCGTCCCGACGGCTTCCAGTAGGGATCGCAGCGCCGGAGATACTCATCGGCCAGCATGGCCACGGTCGGGGCCGTCTTCTCCTTGCGGATGTCGTCGGCGGGATTGTCGCCCGCCTGGATGCGCGCGAGGATATCGCGGGCGCGGCGGCGGGCATGCGCCAGGTCCATCTCCCCGTAACGGGCGATGACGATGCGCCGGGACTTCCCCTCGATGCGGGTCTGCACGATCCACGCCTTCGCACCGGACCGGTGGACGCGCAACCCGAAGCCGGGCAGCGCCCGGTCGAACAGGAACACGTCCCGGTCGTCGGGTTCGGTCTTGCGGGCCAGCTTGGCGGTGAGGTCAACCGTCGGCATGATCGCACCCTCCCTCATTCACCGCACCGCTACCGGCCAGAGCCGCCCCGATGCGCCCGGACACCCGGTCGGCGGCCTCGGCAACCGAGCGGTCGGACAGGTGGACGTATCGCTCGGTCGTCTCGACCAGCGCGTGACCCAACAGCTTCGCGATGCTCACCATGTCCACGCCGTTCATGGCGGCGACCGAGGCCCACGAATGTCTGAGGTCATGAAGCCGCAGGCCGGGCAAGCCCGCCTCGGCGCGGATGCGGTCCCACTGGAAGGCGATGTTGTCGACGGGCCGCGTCGGCGGACGGGCGGGAAAGAGATACGGGCAATCGGGGCCGTAGTGCGGGATTGAGTCGATGACGGCGCGCGCGGCGCTCGATAGCCAGACCGTGCGCGGCCCGGATTTCGAATCGGGCAGGAAGATGCGCCGGCCCCTGATCCAGTCCCATTGGAGTGACGCGATCTCGCCGAAGCGGCAGCCGGTCAGCATCAGCAGGCGGACGATGGCGACGACATCGGGGCACCGGAACTCGTCGCGGGTCAGCACGGCATTGAGCCGGGCCATTTCCTCCGCCGTCAGGAACCGCTCCTTGGCTTGCGTTTTGTAGCGCCGCGTGTTCTTGCACGGATTGGTGTTGTGGCGGCGGTATCCCCAAAGCTCGGCCATGCGCATCATGACCGACAGGGTGGGCATGGCGCGGTTGGCGTTGCCGGGCCTGTCGGCCATGGACGCGAACCAGTCCCGGACCTGCTCGACGGCGATGGCGTCCACCGTCATATGCCCGAAGGCGGGAAGGATATGGTTGCGGACGACATAGGTGCTGGCCGTCAGTGTCGAGGGCTTCCAGTGCCGGGCGTAGCGGTCGAGAAACTCCTCTGCGAAGGCGTCCATCGGGTGTCCCGGCGTTCTCGGGCCTTTGTCCTGCTTCGCGGGTTCGATGTAGCTGGCGACCAGCTTGCGGGCCTCGCGCCGCGCCTCGGGTATCGTCATGGCGTCGGCGCTGCCGATGGTGGCGTAGCGCCTGCGCCCGCGCACCATGCGGGCGAGGAAGAAGGTCCGGATCCCGGTGGGCTGGATGGTCAGCGCCAGTCCGCTCACCACGTCGTCGCGGACTTCGTATTTGGCAGTTCTTGGCTTTGCGGCGCGGACGCGCCGGGCGAAGGTGGATTTGGGTCGGTCGGTCATGGTCGCGGCTCCCGGTTCGGACCGCGCGGCTGACCGGTAGTCAAGGAAGCAGCCGCGGCGGCGTTTCGTCGGGGATGCCGCGAGGCGGTGCGGGACCGGTGGAACCGTAAGGCCCTGCTATTGCAGGGTTTTCCGGCTATTCATGCGATGGCGGGCGGAGGCAGGATTGGCACCATCGGTGCGTCCGGTGTGGTTCCAAAGCCCGCCCCGGCGGGTCAGAGGCCATGAATCTGCTGAATTTTCCAAGGGGGAATGGACGCCGGAGAACCCGGCAGGGTGAAGCCGCCGCGGCGCTGAGCGGCGGGGCGTGCCGTCACGAACCGGGACGGTCGCGCCCGGCGAGGTGACGGAGGCGCCGATGGTGGAACCCGCCCGATGCCGGTCGCACCTGCATCGGGTTCTGTGGAGGCCGGCAACGGCGACGCGCGCGATGATCGCGATGACGACCGCGACCACGGTCACCAGCGCCGTGCATCGTGTCGTGCACGATGATCGGCGCATTAGCCGACGCGCTATGCGAAGCATGGTGCGGAGGCGACCGACAGGACGGGCGATCGCGAGTCCCGTCGCGGTGTCCGCCGTGGCGATCAAGTCGGCGATCATGATCGCCGACAGCGCCGAGGGTGGGAGCGAGTAGCGCGAGCGGATCGGTGTGAGCGGCAGCGAACGCACTGGTGATCGGCGAATCCCCCGGATCGTGGTCCGGGGGCAGGCATCGCCCGGCGAGCGCGGCGCGAAGCGCGCGCGAGGAAGACGGCGCCGCCGCAACGCCGTCGGTCGGAAACGAAACGGGCCGCGCCGCCGTCCCGCTGCGGGGATGACGGCGCGGCCCGCTAGGTACTGCGGTCAGGCGCGGCAGACCGGGATGCCCATCTGCCGGGCGCGGTCCACGAGGTTCTCGGTGATGCCGCTGCCGGGGAACGCGATCACGCCCTTCGGCAGAAGGTTCAGCAGCTCCTCGTTGCGGCGGAACGGGGCGGCGCGTCCGTGGCGGTCCCAATCGGGCTTGCAGACGACCTGGTGGACGCCGTTGCGTTCGGCCCAGCGCGCGGCGATCTTCTCGACGCCGGGACCGCCGCCGTGGACGAGCACCATGTCGGCGTGCTTGGCGCGGGTCCTGTCGAGCATGGCGATCACGGCGGCCGGGTCGGCGACGTCCTTGCCGCCGGCGATGGCGACGAGCGTTCCCTGCGGCAGATGCGCGGCGGTCTTGCGGTCCTGCCTCGCGCGGGCGAAATCGCGGGCGTCGATGCTGGCCGAGGTCAGCGTGCCGGTCTGCGATACATGCGATCCGCGCCTCGGACGCCAGACGTTGCCGGTCTCCGCGCGATACCGTTCGGCGGCCTGGTCGCGCATGGTCTCGAAGGCGTCGCGTCGGTCGGTGAGGCACTGCGCGCGATGGGTGGTCATCTCCAGTTCGAGGGACTTGATCTCGGTGCCGTCCTGGGCGCGCTGGAGGTCGCGCAGTTCGGGCATCAGCTTGTCGGCGGCGCGGTCGAGGCGGTTGGTCTGGCTGTCGAGCATGTTCACGAACCCCCAGAGCAGGCTCTCGCGCTCGTCGGCAAGCTGGGTTCCGTCCGGCGCGACGCCCTCGGCCAGGATGCGGAACGCTTCGCTCACCGCATCGATGGCGTCGTCGGCGTCCCAGATCTCGCGGGTATCGAACTCGTCGCGCTCGGGCGCCGCGCCGAACAGGGCGGCGTTGTCGCAGACGGTCGCGGTGACGGACTGCGCGCCCGCTTCGATGGTGTCGATGTTCTCGATGATGTTCATGTCGGTCTCCTATGCGATCGGTTGTTGCACGCTGGGGCCGATCCCCGACGTGATTGTTCTTTGGGACATGTGCGCGCAACGGAGACACGCGGGGTTGGTGGAGCTCGGCGTTGCGGCGGGGCGAGTGGTGCGGGCGCAAGGCCCTAGTGGAGCCTGGCGAGGAACGAGCCCTGGCGGAACTTGGGCCTGAGCCACGGTCGCCCTGTCGCGGCGCCTAGCGGAACCTCCCCGCGCCGGAGCGGAGCGGAGGACCGGCGAAGCCGGTTGTCGCAGAGAGCACACATGGCACAATGAACGATCACGTCTGGAGGCGAATATCTCTCCACCTGCACGGACCTCATGGGCGGTTCGGCTTGGCACGGCGGTCGAGGGGATGCACGATGTCGCGTCAGCCATCGGTCCGCTCCGCCAGTTGCCCGGAGGCCCAGGCGGCTGCGCGGGCGAGCACATGGCCGTGGCACGGTTCGGGATCGCACCAGCACGCCAGCCAGCATCCGTCGAGCGCGGCGAGCTCCTCCAGCGCGACTTCGCCCGCGCGGATGCGGCGCCACAGATCGGCGCGGTAGCAGGCGATGACTTCCTCGCGGGTCCCGTCGCGGCCCACGCGCCACGGGTTGCCCACCGGGTGCGGCGGTCGACCAGCACGGTGTTGTTGACGACGTGCGCATATTCGAACTCCTCCCGCAGCCTCGGCTCGCGCTTCAGGTTGATGACGGCCTCCATGACTCCCTCCTCGTCCAGAACGGCTTGCCCTCCTCGCTGCTTTTCTCCCCTCTTGGCGCGGCGGCGGACTCCGGACCCGCGGCAGAAAAAATGGCGGCCGCCGAAACAGCAGCCGCCAGAGTTGGGAGGGAGGGGAGAGACGGATCTAGAACGGGATTTCCTGGCCCAGCCCGTCATCGTCGCCGGCCGGCATCGCCTCGCCGTTCGCCGACGGCTGGGCGGTCCCCGACGCGGCCCGGGTGCCGTTGCCGTTCGCGCCGGCGGGCTTGTCCAGGAATTGAATTTTGTGGCCGGGCACGACCAGGATCTCGGTGGAGAAGCGCTCCGAGTCCTCGCCGTCCTTCTTCCACCGGCGGGTCTTGAGCTTGCCCTCGGCGTGGATCAGGCGGCCCTTCTTCGCATGGCGCACCAGCATGTCGATCAGGCCGGGCTGGAAGGTCACGACCCGGTGCCATTCCGTGCGGTCCTGGCGCTGCCCGGAATTCTTGTCCAGGAAGCTCTCGTCGGTCGCGATGCTCAGATTGGCGACACGGCCGCCGCTGGCGAGGTTGTTGACGATGACGTCGGCGCCCAGGCGGCCGATCAGTTCGACGCGGTTCATTCCGAAGCTCATGACGATGCTCCTTCAGTTCTCGATGTTGACGATGGTTTGCGAACGACGGGAAGCCGGGACGATCGCTCCCCCCGGCCCCCCGCCGCTCATCCACTCCAAGCGCTCCTCCACCTCCATCACGCCGGAGGGAGCGACGACGCCGGGTCCCAGGGCTCGTCGGGCGCGGCCTCGCCGAAGCCCACCACCGGCGGTTCCGGGAAGAGGCCGGCGAAACCGTGCTCGGGATAGACCGCCGGGCGTTCGGGACACCGCATCTGGCGCTCGTCCTCGATCGTCTCGCGGACGGCGGCCGGGTCGATGCCCAGCGCGGCCAGCAAGGTGTTGGCGGGCAGGTCGGTGGAATGGTCGGACAGGAACATGGCGAAAACCTCCTTCGCGTTGCCGCGCCCGGCATTGAGGCGACCGGACTCCCTCCAGCCGCCCTGCCGGACACGCCCCCGCGAAAGCTCCTCTCGACCTCCCGGCCGAACCCCGCGCGGACGCCGACGCGGTTCCGCCCCCGTCCGCGACGGACAGGCAGCGCCGCGACGGCATCGGGCGCGGATCAGTGCAGGGTGGCGCCGTTCATGGCGCCGGCGCCGGCGCGCAGGCAGCGTTCGGCGAGTGCGGTCCAGGCGGCGCGGTCGAGACCGAGGGCGCGGTTGAGCCTGTCGGCGACGCGGAGGCCGTCTTCGGCGGTGAGGCAGACCAGCGCGGTTGGGACGGTGAAGCCGAGGCCCTCCACCAGAAGACGGATCCGCGGGGGCTCGCCGTCCGTGTCGGTGACGGGAGCAAAGCAATAGATCGGTTCGTCGGGGATGCAGGCGGTCATTGGCGGTTGCTCCTTTCGTGGGGCCGGCCGGAGCGGCGGGCGTCCGGCCGGCGATACGTATGGGGGGCAGCGGACGGCGGGCCGGCAGCGCAGCGGGGAATGGCCCCCGCCGCGCGGCCGCCGGCTCACCAAGGCGGGGCCGTGTACGAACTCATCGGCGAGGCGTCGCACAGCACCTCGACCTCGTGGCGCGCGAGCTTCTCGAAGGCGAGGCAGAGCGCCACGTCGGCCTCGCTGTCATAGGGACCGTGCTCGCGGCCGGAGGCGATCTCGATCACCGTCCAGCTCGGGTCCCAGACCGGGATGCCGCGAAACGCCCCCGAGCCCTCGCGGTGCCTGCGCGAACAGGGCTCGCAGCGGGCGACCCCCGGCGACGGCGCCTCGCACTCGACGCAGCGGCCCCTGGCCTTCCGGTCGGCATAGCGGGCGCGGCGGGCGGCATATTCCGCCTCGCGGTTGCGCCGCCTTCGATTGGCGACGGCGCAGGGCGCGCAACAGGTAGCGCCGCCGAAAGTGGGCGTCTTGCACTTGACGCAGACCCCGGCGGCTTTCCGGGCACGGTAGCGGGCGCGGGCGGCGTCGCAGCAGGCCCGGCACTCGGCCGCCCCGTTGGCCGGCTTGCCGCAGGTCGTGCAATCGCCCCTGGCGCGCCTTTCGGAATATCGGCGGCGGTCGGCTTCCCGTGTCGCCTCGTGGTTCCGGCGCCCGGAGCGGGCCTTGGCGCAGGGGTCGCAATACGCCTTGCCGTCCGGCGCGGGCGTCGCGCATTTGACGCATAACCCGGCGGCGCGGCGCTCGTGATGGAGCGTGCGTTTCGCCTGCCGCCGGTCCTCGCGGCACGGCTCGCACATCGACCGGCCCTCCTCGGGCGGGGCGTTGCCGCAGCGGATACAGACGCCGGCGGCCTTGCGGGCTTCGCTGCGCCGGCGGCTGCGCTTCCGGCCGGCCCGGCGGCGGGCCTCGGGATTGCGGCCGCCGTAAGGTATCCCCTGGGCCTTCGCACGCTCATAGCGGTCGCGGTCCCTTGCACGATGCTTGACCGCGCAGGGCTCACAGGTGGTGCGATCCGGGACCGTCTCGGCGCGGCCGCATTTGGTGCAGACGCCGGCGGCCACGCGTTGAGCTTTCAACTGCACCTCCTCTGTGCATTGAGAATCACCGGTTTCGGGTGACGCATCCGTTTCATCCTCTTCATGGACGTGAGTTCGAGCTGGTCGAGATCGCGTCGGTGATGGGGGTGGGGCTGGTTCACTACACGGCTGACGACGGGACGCTGCGCACGGTTCGTCAGGCTTTTACGAGCGTCGCGGCGGTGGACCCGTTTACGAGGGTAGCGGCGGGCCGGTCGGCGTTCCGCGTCTCCGATCTGCTTGCGCTGGCGGCATTGCTGGACAGCCTGGACGGGGACGGCCGCGCCGGGAGGGAGACCGGCGGCGGGGCGGAGACTGTCAAGGAGATTTTGCCGCATGTGTAAGGACGTTTTTGCGCATGAATGGGGAGCGCAGAACATCGTAGTGGCTGGAAGGATGGCACATATTGGGCGTAATGCTTGGATTTTCTGCCTGTTTTTCCTGGTACAAGGGAAGGTGAGGCTTGATGCGGTAGCGGGATTGTGCATAAATATATTTACATTCCTTTCCTCATGGAGCCCGCGCGATGGCCAGACGCCCCGCCGACGCAAAGACCCGTTCGCTCAAGGAGCACGGGTGTCTCAACCCGCATGCCGAGGCGGTGCTCGACGAGTTGTTCCTGTCGAACGCGTTCTTCGATCCGCGCGACCTGCTTCAGGTCCGCTACGAGATGCTGCGCTGCGTGCGCGAGGACGGCGTTCCGGTGAGCCACGCCGCTGCGAGCTTCGGCGTGTCGCGGCCCACCTGGTATCAGGCGCAGCGCGCCTACGAAGCGGGCGGGCTGCCGGGCCTGCTGCCGGACCGGCCGGGACCGCGCCGGCCCCACAAGCTCAGCGACGAGGTGGTCGAGGCGCTGCAGGCCGCGAAGAGCGAACGGCCGGAGCTGACCGCGGCCGAGCTGGTCGAGCTCGTGCGCACCCGCTTCGGCATCTCGGTCCACCGCCGCAGCATCGACCGCGCCCTGGCGCGGGGAAAAAAACGATGACGATGCACAGCCCGCCACGCGCCGCGCTCACCGCGGCGGAGCATTCCGCCTACGGACAGGGTTACGAGCGGATGCGCCGTAATGCCGTCGAGCCCGGCGCCGGCCACGACCGCCATGGGCTTGCCGTGGTGGCGCTTCGCGGCGTCGCGGCCTGGCTGCACGCATTCGCCGAGCTACCCGCCCCGCCGGCCGCTGAGTACGCGGGGGCCTCGCCCGAGCCGCTGCCCGCCGGCGTTGAAAGGCCGGTGATCGATGTTCTGCTCGCGATGCTCAAGGGCCATATGGAAGGGGAGCCGGCATGAGCGCCGTCCACCAGAAGGTGACTGCGAGCCACCTGAGCCGCGACGCCTACCTCTATGTGCGTCAGTCCACCGTGCGCCAGGTGTTCGAGCACGGCGAGAGCACGAGACGCCAGTATGCGCTGCGGGAGCGGGCCGTGGCGCTGGGCTGGCCGACCGAGGGCGTCGTCGTGATCGACAGCGATCTCGGCCTCTCCGGCGCCGACGGCGACCGCGAGGGCTTTCAGCGGCTGGTCGCGGACGTCGGCATGGGACGGGCGGGGATCGTGCTCGGACTCGAGGTCAGTCGTCTCGCACGCAACTCCACCGACTGGCATCGGCTGCTCGAGATCTGCGCGCTGAGCGAGACGCTGATCCTCGACGAGGACGGCCTCTACGATCCCGTCGACTTCAACGATAGGCTCCTGCTGGGACTTAAAGGCACGATGAGCGAGGCCGAGCTGCACATGATGCGCGCCCGGATGCGCGGTGGGACGCTGAACGCGGCAAGACGCGGGGAGTTGAAGATTCCTCTGCCGGTGGGGCTGGTCTACGACCCGCTCGGCGATGTCGTTCTCGACCCCGACGTCCAGGTGCAGCACAGCCTGCGGCTGCTGTTCGACACCTTCACCCGGACCGGCTCGGCCGCCGCCACGGTGAAGCACTTCAACCGGGAGAAGCTGCTGTTCCCGCACCGTCCTCAAGGCGGGCCGCACAAGGGCGAGCTGCACTGGAAGCCGCTGAGGTTCGCACGGGCACTCCGAACACTGCACAACCCGCGATACGCGGGCGCGTTCGCGTACGGGCGCAGCCGCAGCCGGCGGCGTCCCGGCGGCGGTGTCGAGACCAGAAGCGTGCCGCGCGAGGAGTGGACGGTGCTGCTGCGCGATGCCCATCCGGGCTACATCACCTGGGAGCGGTTCGAACAGAATGAGCGCCAGCTTCGCGACAACGATAATGCCCATGCGGCCGCCGCCGCGCGCCGCCCTCCCCCGCGCGAGGGGCCGGCGCTGCTCCAGGGCCTGGCTATCTGCGGCGTGTGCGGCCGGAGCATGGCGGTGCGCTACTACAAGCAAAAGGGGGGTCTGCATCCCTACTACCTGTGCAGCCATGAAGGGAACAAGACGGCGAGCCCCTGGTGTCAGAGCATCCCCGGCGCCGCCATCGACCGGAGGGTCGGCGAGCTGCTGGTGGGGCTGATGACACCGCTCACGCTGGACGTGGCGTTGCAGGTGCAGGACGAACTCGCCGCGCGCGCCGAAGAGGCCGATCTGTGGCGCGCCCAGCGGGTGCAGCGCGCCCGCGAGGAAGCCGACCTGGCGCGCCAGCGGTTCATGCAGACCCATCCCGACAACCGCATGGTGGCCGACGTGCTGGAGGCGGAGTGGAACGCGAAGCTCCGGGCGCTCGACGAGGCGCAGCACGAGCTTGAGCGCAGCCGGGCCGAACCGGGCCAGGGATTGGACGACGGGCAACGCGAGCGGATCCTCGCGCTGGCCAGCGACTTCCCCCGCCTGTGGAACGATCCGGCGACGCCGCACCGCGAGCGCAAGCGGATGGCGCGGCTGCTCATCGAGGACGTGACGCTGACCAAGGCAACACGGAGCCTGGGGGTGCGGCTGCGCGGCGGCGCGACCCGGCAGATCACCTGGACGCCGGATCCACTCGGGCGCGAGATGCACAAGACCAGCGAAGAAGTCGTCGCCGAGGTCGACAGGCTGTTGAACGACCACACCGATGGCGAGGTCGCCAAAATCCTCAACGAGCGCGGATACCGAAGCGGTTACGGCCTCGCCTTCACCCCGAAGCTGGTCAGCGTGGTGAGAGAGCGTTACGCCCTGAAGTCCCGCTATCAGCGGCTGCGCGATCGCGGACTGTTGCGCAGCGACGAGATCGCCAGGCAACTCGGGGTGGCCGGAAGCACCGTCCACAAATGGCGCAAGGCCGGGCTCTTGCGCGGTCACGTCTATTGCGACGCCGGCTACTGCCTGTTCGAAATCCCCGATCCTCCGCCGACGAAACAACCGGGGCAACGGCTCTCGCGGCGACAGCCGACAGAACAACCTCGCCATGATTGGAACAGCGGAGGTGTAGTATGAAGCGTAGTCTACGCGCTCGGCGTACAAAGCGCGGCTGCGCTCGCGCTCGTACAGCTTTGCCTTGGCCGGATCCCGCCTGGGTCGGCCCTCGGCGCGGAGCCTGGCGTCCCTCGCCCGGCCCGCACGGTTCTGCTTCTCGTTGCAGGACGCGCAGAGCGTGCGCTCGGGCACGGGCTCGCTTTTGCCGCACCGCAAACAAAGCCCGGCCTCGCGACGAGCCCGGGTCCGCCGGTGGTAGCGCGCAAGGTCATTCCTGCGGCGCGCGTGGATGTCACGATATGCCACGATGGCCTCCTTCCTGCCGATCCGGAAATGAACGGAAGGACGCCCCGCCGCCTGCCTTGCCTCGAACAGAGGGCGGCAGGCCGGCAGGACGTCGCGGAAGGGGCCGTCAGCCCTTCTGCTTGCGGTCGCAGAGAATTCCGGCCGCGAGCGACCCCCACAATTGCAAGCCGCCGCGGGTCTTGAGGCCGGTGCAGATGATGATCTCGGTGGTGGCGGGCCGCAGCTCCTTCACCGCCTTCAGCGTGACCGTGGTGCGCTTGACCTTGCGTCGGCCCTTCGCCGCGAGAGCTTCGGCCGGGGCGGGAACGATGTCGCCGTCGGAACGGGCCTTGAACCGCTCGACCACATAGCGGTCGTCGGCCAGGCCGGTGCCGAAGAAATGAACCAGAAACGTCGCCGCCGTGTTGCCGGGCATCGCCATGGCTGCCGTCATGATGCCGTCTCCTTCGTGCCGATGAGGGAAAACGGCGGCCGGACATCCTCCCCCGGACATCCCGACCGCCGCCCCGATAACGGCCAACACTCCCCTCCTGCCGAAGAGAAGCGCGGGGTTGGAGACGGCGGCGGGACGGCGGCGCGGCAGCCGGGGGCCGTCAGCGCCGGCGGATGGCAACGCGATGTTATGCGCTGGCGGCTATATCAGCACGTCGCGGATGCAGCGGGTCATGGCGGCATGATCGCCCGTATTGGACCGGCGCGAGGCGTCGAGCCAGGCGGCGCGCAAGTTCGGCGCGGAGACGGCGGAGCGGCTCGCCGCACTGCTCGGCGGCGGGGGCGTCGCGAGGACCGCCGGAGGGCCATACGCATACCGGCTGGCCCGAGCGGCGGACACGGACGCGTGCGTCGCGAAAAAAGCGTGCGCGAAAAAAGAGGCGTGTGCGCTGTCACGCATCCCTTGGTGATCAAGGGCTCCAGCTGATCCGAGATTTTTCTTACCCCGGCGGCTTCGCAGACATCTGCGGTCCTGGGGTCGGCGAGCAGCGCGGCTCGAGGATTTCCACCCCATAGCCGACGACGCTCTGACGACGCTCCCAGGCTCACTTCCGGCCCCGTCGCGTCGTCCCGCCCGAATCGGATAGAAGGTGTCGCCATCGGGCCAGAGGCCCTCGTTCCATCCACCAGCCCTGGTAGGGAGAACGTGATGGCGACAACGGAGAAGCTACCCTTTTCCTGGCAGGCTGTCGAAGGCCTGCCGGACCTGGATCGCCTGCGTCTGGTGCTCGACACCCTGCCCGACGAGGAGATCGTGGCTGCGCTTGAGGCCGGGCTGAGCGTGCGCACGCTATTTGAGGACGCTCCGATCACGCTATTTGATGGACTCTGAAGCTCGCGCCGGTGGGGTGTCGCGAGGCCGTCAGCGCGTCAAGCCGCTGCGCGGCTCCTTCGCTTCGCTACGGCCCTTCGGGTGACCCGCTGCCGTCCACGCGACGAAGTGCTGCCATGGCCGTAAGGCAAGCTTTCGGCCATGGGCCGACTGCTTGACGCAGGGTTGCGATGGGGGATAGGCGCCGCCGTTCCCGTTCCCGTTCCCTCGAACCCTTAAGGGTTGGCCGGAACGGGACCGGGAACGCGTCGTGCTTCGCCTAGCCGTTGGCGCTGGCGGTCTGCATGGCGGCGTCATTCGACACGCCGCCAAGGTAGCGGTAGCGACCTCCCGGACCGCGCTCGATACGTCCTTCGCGCACGAGCTCGTGCAGCGCCGCGGTGACGGTTGAGTTGCGGGCTGCGGCCCGTTCCCGGATCTGGGACTGGGAGAGCGGCTCATCGGCGTCCGCGAGGGCCTGCACGATGCGCTGTTCGGGGGTTTCCGGCTTTGGCGGGGCCTGGTTCGGCACCGCCCGCCGGAGGCGCAGGGCGGGTCCCGGACCGTCATCGGCGAGCTCGATCTCGATGTCGTTGAGGCCGGGAGCGGCGCGGTGCTCGACGGTCATGACGATCTGCTTGTCGCGGCGGCGCAGGTAGAGGTTGGAGTCTCCCCAGGCGTGCAGCTCACTGCTCCCGCGCAGGGCCTGGCCCGGCCGCGTAGCGCCGCTCTTGCGAGCGTGGTGGACGAGCAGCACGGCGGTCTCGAACCGGCGCTGGAGGTCGCGCAGGAAGCCGAGGATGGGAGCGATCTCGGCGACGGTGTTCTCGTCGACGCCGTGGAGGCGGACCAGGGGGTCGAGGACCACCAGGCGCGGCTTGAGCTGTTGCACGGTCTCCTGGAGACGCTGGCGGTCGGCACGATGGTCGAGGCGCAGCGTGGGGACGTCGATCACGGCGATGTCGAGCTTGTCGAAGGGCGTGTCGGCGGCCCCGGCGATGCCCTCCAGACGGCTGCGCACGATGTGGCCGGCGTCCTCGGCGGCGTACATCAGGACCCGGCCGGTCTGGGCGGCCGCGAAGTGGCGCAGGCAGGGGACGCCGGCGGCGACCGCGACGGCCACATCGAGAGCGAGGAAGGATTTGCCGCATTTGGGCTCGCCGCCGATGATGCCGACCGCCTGCTTGGCCCAGAGCTCGTCGACCAGCCAGTGCTGCTGCCGCGGCCGGTCCTCCAGGGCCGCCGGGTGGCGGGTGGGGAAGCCGCTCACCGCCGCGCCCCCTGGGCGCGCGGCACGGGCTCGCCCCAGATCTCCATGAAGAGCTTTTCGTCGAGGATCTCGCGGTCCTGCTCGGCGGCGGCGACGAGCAGGCTGTCGGCCATGATGCAGAGCGACCTGGGGTTGCCCGCGGCGTGGGCGCAGAGCGCGTCCTTGAGGCCCGCCGTCATCAGCGCCGGATTGCCGGCCTGTTCGAGCAGATGGTCGAGCAGCGTCTCGAGCTCGCGGGGCTCGGCGGCCGACATGACGAGGCGCTGGCGGATGCGCGAGGCGATCGGCTGCAGCTCCTCGCTGCGCAGCTTGGCGAGGAGCCGGTTGTCGCCGGCCAGGACGATCGAGAGGATGGCGCGGGAGTCGAACTCGGTGGAGGCGAGCAGGCGCAGCTCGGTCAGGACGGCGTGCAGCACCTCCTGCGCCTCGTCGATCAGCAGGACCGGGCGCAGCCGGGTGTCCTCGACGTGGGCGCGCCAGCGCTCGCGCAGGCCCTTGAAGCCGATCCAGCGGTTGTTGTGGATCAGCTCGATGCCGAAGAGGTCGCCCATCTCGCGGTAGAAGTCGCCGATGGTGGACGACGGATGGGTGAGGACCGCGATGTGCACGGCGTCGTTGCGTTCGAGGCGCTTGGCGAGCAGGCGCAGGGCGACGCTCTTTCCGGTGCCGGGATCGCCGGAGATCATGGCGAAGCCGCCCTCGCGCACGAGGTGGCGTTCGACCCTGAGGCAGAAGCTGTCGACGGCCGGAGTGGTCATGAGACCCTCGACCGGCAGGTCGGTCGCGAAGGGATTCCACTTGAGGCCGTAGAGGGTGAGGTGCTGGCGGTTCATGACGGGTCTCCCTGTTCGTCGTCCTTGTCGCGGTCGCGCGGTTCGGCATGGGGCAGCCAGAGCGGCGGCAGTCCGGAGGCGGCCTGGTCGTCGAGGATCCGGTTGAGCAGCGGCGCCGGTCCCAGTTCCGTGGCGGCGGCGCCCCCGCCGCGATCGCCGTCGGCGGGTCCGCTGGGAAGGCGCACCCCGCCGGCATTGCCGCGCTTGTCGAGCGGGTAGAGCGTGCACAGGCGCTCGCCGGTGCGGCCGTCGACCAGGTCGACGCTGGAGAGGTCCCAGCGCGCGACGCGGATGAACAGCGTTGCCAGGTGCCGCCACGGCGCCGGCACCTGGTAGCGCACGCCCTCGACCGAGACGGTTCCGTCCGAGCGCCTGAGCGTGCGCTTCACGGTGATGCGGAAGGCCGCCCTGAGGACGTCCGTTTCCGGGCAGGGCCTGGAGGCGTCGTCGCTGTCGAGGAAGCGCTTCAGCGGCGTCGTGCCGAGCTCGCGATGCACCCGGCGGTGGTAGTCGCGCTCGAGCCAGGCGAGGGTGGCGTCGTTGAGCTTCTCAAGGGTGAGCGCCTCGACGCCGTCGAGCATGGCCATCAGGCGGCCCTCGACGGCGGCCCACCAGACCTCGCACTTGCCGTTCATGTGGGGAGCCCCGGCCATGGTCCTGGAATGAAGGATGCCGAGCCGGTGCAGCCCCTCCTCGACCTCGCCCGCCGTCATCGGCGCACCGTTGTCGGTGAGCAGGGACCTCGGCAGGCCCCGCTTCATGAAGGCCTGGCAGATTCCGTGGACGAAGACCTCGGCGGTCTCGGCAAGATACCACTGGAGGTGGCAGCCCAGACGCGAGTGGTCGTCGAGGAAGCCGAGCAGGATCGGCGTCTTCCATTCGCCGGTGGCCGTGAGCACCCGGCGCTTGCCGTGATGCATGTCGGCGTGCCAGAGAGCGTGGCTGCGCTCGACCTCGTAGCTCAGCACCTCGCGCGCCTCGGCCGGCGCCTTGTCCTCTCTCTCGAACCACTTGCGCCGGCGCCGGCGCACCAGCCCGCGGGCGCGCATCACCCGGGTCAGGGTGGCGTAGGAGGGCATCGGCCCGAGCGCGGGCTCGGCCTCGACGCGGGCCTGCAGATTGTCGTAGTGGAGCTGGCCCGACCACGAGGGATGGGCCTTGTACTGATCGAGCAGCGCCTCGATCAGCACCGGCGACATCGACCGCACGCGTCCCACGTCGCCGCGCGGCCGTGGCCGCAGGGCCTTCACCGGGTCCCGATGCGCCGCCCGGGCCTGGTAGTACCAGCGTTCCAGCGTGGATACCGAGAACCGCACCTGGCCGCCGCCCGCGGGATGCTCCCAGCTACGCTCCGCCAGCCGCTGCAACTCCGCCCGCAGCCGCCCCTTGGGCGGCGGCGAGGCCAGAAGAGGCCCGACCACCGCGAAGCGCAAGCGCGCCCACCCGTCGCGGTCGCCCTTGCCGTTGCTGCTGCTCATGACGGCGTCTCTCCCTGGCCGGTGTCCGGGGAGACGCCATGTAGAACGCCTCACATGGCGTGAGAAGAAACAGTTTCTGCGGACGGCGCCGGACCATCGCCGAGCGTGCAAAAGCCCGTCCACGGCATCAGCCAGATCAGGCCCCGCAGCAGCCGCGAGCGCGCGCTACGGCCGCGAACCGAGGCCAGCAGAACCACCAGGGGCGCCTCGTCGGGCGGCACCGCCAGCTCGCCCCGCTTCCAGCGCCACGGCCGCGTTCGCGGGAATGTCTCCTGCCACCACCGCCGCCAGCGCCGCAGCGTCTGCACCGGGATTCCCCACTCCCGGCCGACCGTCTCCAGGCGCACGCCGCCGGCCAGAACCAGCACGCTCACCAGCAGGAACAGCGGCGCCACGCGGAAGCGGCGGCCGAAGAAGCGGCACGACGGCGGCGTCTTGCGACGCCTGCAATCAGCGCAGCAGAAGCTGTAACGCCGCGCGTCCTCTCTCAGCTCGGGCGCCAGACCGTGCGGCTTGCGCGGGTAGGTCGCGCTGTGAAGCCCGCCGCCGCAGAGCGAACATCCCGCCGCGCGGCAGGCCGCAGCCTCGGTCTCGTCAACGCGTTCGAGGAAAGCCCAGACCCGGGCGTTGCAAAAGCTGGAATCGGCGAAGAGCGTGTGCGACATTCGGACCGGTCTCAGGTTGATTCACCGTCACCGAGACAAGCCCCCTGGCCCGCTTCTTGCAAGTTGGCTGGGGGGCGCCCAGCCCCAAACATCAAATAATCTGAGCGGAATCCGGCGGATTCCCCTCAAATAGCGTGCGCACGCTCAGGGCGAGGTCGCGGGCGCAACGACTACCCGGTGCGGTCGATGTGGCGTGCGCTGATCGCGGGCGTGGTGTTCCAGCACGCCTCGATCCAGTCGCTGCTGCGGGAGATGGGCCGCAACCCGGCGCTCCTGGAACTCTGCGGGTTCGACCCGCTGCCTTTCCAGAGCGCGCCCGTGTTGGAGCTTCGCGCAGGTACGAAGGAGCCACCATGCGCGGTGGCGCATCCGGCGCAGGTCCGCTCGACGGTGCCCAGCCACTGGAACTTCTCGCGCTTCCTGCGGCGCGTCGTGCTGCTTGAGAACGAGTGCGGCCTGGTGTCCGCAATGGTCGAGAGCCTGCGCGCGTCGCTCTTCGAAGAGCTGCCCGACTTCGGCCGCCATCTCGGCTACGACGGCAAGGCGATCGAGAGCCACTCGACGGGCCGGGTTGCCGAGGACAAGGGGAAGACCTCCGACCCCGACGCCGACTGGGGCAAGCATGAGACGAGCGGGGTGAACGCCAAGACCGGCGCGATCTGGAAGAAGGTGAAATCATGGTTCGGCTACGGCCTCCACCTGATCGCCGACACCCACTACGAGGTCCCGGTGGCCTTCGAGGTGACGCGGGCGTCGGACTCGGAGGTCAAGATGCTCCCCAAGATGCTGGAGAACCTGTTCGCAAGAGCGCCGGAAATGGTGGAGCGCTGCGACGACTTCAGCGCCGACCGCGGTCTCGACAACGCTCCCCAGAAGAAGTTGCTCTGGGATAAGTGGGCCATTCGGCCGCTGGTCGACACGCGCTTGATGTGGAAGGCCGAGAAGGAGGAGCCGGGCTATGATCCGACGAAGCCGATCACGCGGGCGCTGTTCCCCAACCGCGCCGACGTCGTCGTCCACGACGAGCGCGGCCGCGTGTCCTGCATCTGCCCCCAGACCGGCGAGGTCCGCGCCATGGCCTTCCAGGGCTTCGAGGCCGAGCGCGGCCTCTGCGGCACGCTGAAATACCGCTGCCCGGCGGCGGCCTTCGGCTTCGACTGTGCAGGCAGCAAGGCGTGCCACCGGGCGGGCGGGGTGGAGCCCGGCGAGTACGGCCGCATCGTGCGCATCGATCTCGACAAGAACGACCGGCGCGTCTTCACCCCGACGCCCTGGGGCAGCCCGTCCTGGCGGCGCGGCTACAACCGGCGCTCTGCGATAGAGAGGATCAACAGCCGCCTCGACAACAGCTTCAACTTCGAGACCCACTACATCCGCGGGCTCGCTAAGATGAAGACCCGTGTCGGGCTGGCGCTGGTGGTGATGATGGCGCTGGCCCTTGCGCAGGTGCGGGCCGGCCACGCGGAGCGGATGCGCTCGCTGGTCGGCGCGGTGCCGTACCTCGACACCGGCTGACCGGTTGTCCCACCTCCGACATCGCCGCTCGACCAAGCCGCCTGCCGGCGGATGGCAGACCGCGGCCATCCATGTCACGATGTTCCCGTAGCGTTCCGATCTCGCGTCTAATCGCTGCATTCTGCTCACCCGGCGGGGATCAGGCAGTCGATATCCGGCCGCCAAAGATCAGCGTCACGATGTCGAAATACGCCACAGCGCACATTCCTCAAAAAGCGTCGCCATTGCCGCGCGAATGTGGTAGATGTATTGGAAAGTCCATGTGCGAAGGTAGCGGCGCTGCGCGCGCCTTGGGTTCGTCGGCGCTTTTGCCTTGCCCGTGTCGGGAGGTGCGGCGATGGACGGCGCGAACATCGCGGGCCGTGGGGCCGGGCCTGACAGGCGCGGCGAAATAATCCGTGCAAGGGGGTTGACAAACCCCGAAGCGGCTCTCGTTACAATCTTGCCGAGCCGAGCCGAGCCGAGCCGAGCCGAGCCGAGCCGAGCCGAGCCGAGCCGAGCCGAGCCGAGCCGAGCCGCCTTGCGCCCGCGCGCCGGCCATGAACGCGCCGTCGGGGCGGCGGCTGTTGCCCTGGCGCCGCCTTCGCCGCGGGGCGTCCCCGCCTGAGTCTTCCCCTTCCGCCGCCGGGCGCGCCGCGTCCCGCCCGCCCCGTACCTCCTCCGAGCGTTTCGAGCCTTCCCCCGCCCGCGCCCCCGCCCGGCGCGGCCCGCGCCGTGCGTGGCGCGGCCTGTGCGCGGCGCTGCTCTTCGTGCCGCTCGCCGCCGGCCTTGCCGCCGGGGCGCAGGCGCAGTCGACGGTGAGCTTCGCGAAGGCGACCTACAATGTGACGGAAGGCTCCACCGTGACGCTGACGCTTCAGCTCTCGCCGGCCCGCCCGGTGGCGACGGAGGTTACGGTGAGTTTTACCCCGACGATCGCCACATCGCCCGGCGACTTCGATGGCGAGGCGCAGACGGTGACCATCCCGGCGAACGCGACGAGCGCGACGCTGACGGTCACGACCGTGGACGACGAGGTGGTTGAGCGGAATGAGTCGTTCCGGGCCGGTATCGTTTTGAGCTCCCTGCCCTCCGGGGTGACGCGCGGCACGCTCTGGACCTCCGACGTCACCATCAAAGACAACGAGGTGGTCGCCCTGGTGTTCTCGCCGGCGGAACTGACGGTGGCCGAGGGCGGCTCGGCGAGCTACACGGTGGCCCTGTCGCACAACAGCAATACCGAGGTGACGGTCGCCATCACCGGGCAGGCGGGCACGGACCTGACGGTGGACCCGACGACCCTGACCTTCGGCAATCGGTCCTTGACGACGGCGAGGACCGTGACGGTGAGCGCGAACGAGGACGCCGACAAGGTGGACGATACCGTGACGCTCACGCACACCACCTCGAGCCAGTACGGTCGCTACAACGGAGTCACCGGCGACCTCGCGGTGACGGTGCAGGAGGACCTGCCGGTCATCGGCGTCTCCACGGCGACGAGCGATTTCACCGAGGGCGACGCCTCGAAGGTGGCCTTCTCCGTCACCGCCTCGGGCGGGGAGACCGGCGACTACCCGGTGTCGGTGACGTTTGGGACGAGCGGCGCGGCGACCCAGGGTACCGACTACACCCTCCCGGCCTCGGTGACCTTGTCGGCCGACGGCGCCTCGGTGGCGGTCCCGATACTCGTCGCCGACGACGACACCGTGGAGGGCGAGGAGACCGCGGCCATCACGATACCGGCGGGCTCGGGCTACCGCCCGGACAAGGATGCCGCCACCCACACCATGACCATCGCGGACAACGACCACTCGATTAGCTATCGGGTCCGGGGCACGCCTGTGGAGGGCAGCACGAGTACCGTGATTGGCCGGGGCAATGGAATCATCAATTTCCAGCAACCCACCCCGCAGTTGGCGTCGGGCGAGACGATGACGATACCGCTGTCGTTCGCAGACGGCACCCTGGGCACGGACTTCACGCTGGCGGTGGGGGATCACGACTTTGCCTCGGCGTCGGTGGACGCCACGACGGGGGTGGTGAGTGTCACGGGTCCGACGAGCAGTGCCGCCACCTTCGTTGTGCTGCTCCTTGCCAGCGAGGACACGGACACGACCGACGACACGGTGACGGTGAGCGTGGGCAGCGGCGCGACGGCGGGCGGCGGCGCCCTGGTCGCCACCCGCCGGGGCAATGGACAGTTGACGATGCTGGACAACGACGTGTCCCAGAGCCTGACCGTGGAGTTCACCCAGTCCGGGTTCAGCGTGAACGAGGACCGGACGGTGCAGCCGGTGGCGCGCCTGTCCGAGACGGCGCGCACCGACATCGACATCCCGGTGACGGTGACCTCCGGCACGGCGACGCGCGGGGTGGACTTCGAGAGCGCCGCCGCGCGCACGCTGACCGTGTTCGCGGGCGGAACGACCGGCACCGTCTCCATCCCCATGATTGACGACGACCTGACGGAGGGCGACGAGACCTTCACGATTGCCATCGACACCGCCTCGCTGCCGACCGGGGTGACGGCGAAGCCGGGGGGCCACCTCCAGGCGACGGTGACCATCCTCGACAACGACGAGACGCCGACGCTGTCCATCGCCGCCCCTGCGGACGCCGACGAGGGCGATGGGCTCGCGTCCACGCGGCTGTTCACCGTGGGGCTCACCCGGGCGGTGGCGGGCGCGGTGCGCTACGAGGTGTGCTTCTCGGGCACGGCGAAGTCCGCCGCTGACGCGCACCGCTCGCAGGAGCTGGTCGACTACCGGGTGCAGCGCGACGGCGCGGGGGTGGCGGCCGAGTGCCTCGAGGACCTCACGCTCGCTGCGGGCGCGACCGCCTCGGGGCAGGCCGTCGGCATCAAGGTCCTGGGCGACACCTTCGCCGAGCCCGACGAGACGGTGGTGGCGACGCTCGAGATGAAGGCCGCGCCCGACGGCGTGCTGCTCGGCACCTCGGTCGCGACCCACGTCATCGGCAACGACGACGGGACGGAGGCGACGCTCACGCTTGCGCCCGCGCCGGGCGCGGTGACGGCGCTCGTCGAGGGCGACGCGCCGGCGCACTTCGTCATCGACGGCACGGGTGCCACGCCGGGCGCGGAGTACTACGTCCAGCTCGCGCTCGGCGGCGAGGCGAAGAACGGGACGGACTACCGGCTCGAGATACGCATCGACGGGCAGTGGCACCAGTTGAGCCGCAATCTGCGGCGCAGCATCTTCTCCGTGTTCGAGCTGCCGACGCGGCTTCGCCTCTTCGCGCTTGCCGACACGGCGCCCGAGGGCGACGAGCGCGCGGTGCTCACCCTTGCCGACGCGCAGGGCTACGCGCCCGGCACGCCGTCGGAGGTGACCTTCGTCATCGGCAACGGGCCGCCGGCGGTGACCGTCGAGGCGGTCGAGGCGGCGGTGACCGAGGGGGCGCCGGCGCGCTTCACGGTGCGCTTGAGCGAGGCGCAGGTCGCGGACTTCGACGTGGCGGTGCGCATCGCCGAGGACGGGGACGGCGACTTCGTGGCCGGGGACGACGAGGGGGTGCAGAGCTTCACCGTCCCCGCGGGCGAGACCGAGGCGGTGCTCGAGGTCGCGACCGACGACGACACGACGCACGAGCCCGGCACGGCGGTCACGGCGACGGTGGAGCCGGGCGCGGGCTACACGGTGGGCACCCCCGCCTCGGCCGCGGTCGCGGTGGCCGACGACGGGGACCTCGAGCTGTCGCACGGCATATTCCCGGCAACGGCGGGCGAGGGCAGCACGCTCGGGGCCGCACGGTTCTACCTGCGCCCGCAACGGGCGCTCGCCGCGGGCGAGACGGTGACGGTCCCGCTCGCGTTCACCGGCGGGACCCTCGGCACGGACTTCACGCTCGCGCTCGATGCCGCCTCCGCCCAAGCGTTCGGGTCGGCGTCGCTCGCCGCGGGCACGGTGACGCTCACCGGTCCGGCGGATAGGGGCAGATTGCTGAACGTGAACCTCTTCGCCGCCGAGGACGACGACGCCGACGACGAGGTGGTGACGCTCGGCTTCGGGGCGATGTCGACGAGCGCCGGGGGCGACGTCGGGCTCATGCGGTTCACCAGCGACCGGATAAAGCTGCTCGACAACGACGTCCCGCAGTCGCTCACCGTCGAGTTCACCCGCGATGCGCTCACCATCTTCGAGGACATCGGTCTCCTCGAGCCGATACTGCGGCTCTCGGAGGTGGCGCGCCGGGACGTCGCGGTCAAGGTGACGCTCACCGACGGCACGGCGGTGCGCGGGGCGGACTACGAGAGCGCGGCCACGCGCACCGTGACCTTCCCGGCGGGCAAGGAGGTCTCGGGCCTCCAGGTGAAAATCCTCATAGACAACGAGGTGGAGGGCGACGAGACCTTCATGGTGGCCATCGACACGGACTCGCTGCCGGCGGGGGTGACCGCGAAGCCGGGCGGCAATGCCGAGGCGACGGTTACCATCCTCAACGACGACACGACGGCGTCGTTCGCCGCGGCCGCCTCGAGCGCGAGCGAGGGCGCGGGCGCCCACACCGTGACGGTGAACTTCACGCCGCCGGCGGCGTCATTTACCTCCCTCCGCTACACCGTGGGTGGCACGGCGAGGGCGGGCGAGGACTTCACCATCGCGGGCTCGGGCAGCCTCTCGGTGCCCATCGACGCGACGAGCGTCGACATCGAGGTCGCGGTGGTCGACGACGCCGTGCCCGAGTACGCGGAGACGGTCGTGCTCACCCTGACCGACGGCGGCAGACGCATCGCCCTCGGCGCCACCACCGTCCACACCCTCACCATCGCCGACGACGACGCGGGCACGCCGCCGAACCCGGTGCGCCTCTCGGTCTCGGACGCCGGCGCGGTGGCCGAGGGCGGGACGGTCACGGTGACCGCGACCCTCGACCACGCCAACGCCACGGGCGGCGCGCTCGCGATACCGCTTGCGGTGCGCGCCGCCGGCACCACCGCGGCGCCCGGCGACTACACGGTGGCGTCGAGCATCGCCATCGCCGACGGCGCCACCGCCGGCACGACGGACCTCGCCGCGACCGACGACGACGCGGTCGAGGCGCCGGAGACGGTGGTGCTCGCGCTCGGCGCGGCGCTCCCCGAAGGGGTCGCCGCGGGCACGCCCGGCCACGTGACGGTCACCATCGCCGACGACGACCTGGGGCTCACCTACGGCGTTCGCGATTGGAGCGCCACGGAGGGCGAGCCGACGAGCCACGCGCGGCTCTTCGTGCGGCCGCAGTGGGCGCTCGGCGCGGGCGAGACGCTGACCGTCCCGCTCACCTTCACCGGCGGAACCTTGGGCACGGACTTCACGCTCGCCCTCGAGGCGGCCTCCGCGGCAAGGTTCGCCGCGGCGACGCTTGCCGCGGGCACGGTGACGCTCACCGGCCCGGCGCGGGCGGACGCCGCCGTGTACGTCCGCCTCTTCGCCGCCGAGGACGACGACGCCGGCGACGAGACGGTGACGCTCGGCGTCGGGACGGTGGCGTCGAGCACCGGCGCCGCGGTCGCCGCGAGCCGGCAGGGCGACGGGCGGATGACGCTGCTCGACAACGACGGCGACCTCGAGCTGCGCTATGGCGTTTTGCCTGCCACCGCCGCGGAGGGCAGCACCACCGCCCTCCGGCAGCTCTGGCTGACGCCGCGACGGGCGCTCGCCGCGGGCGAGGCGGTGACGGTGCCGCTCGTGTTCGAGGGCGGGACGCTCGGTACGGACTTCACGCTCGCGCCCGGTGTCCACGGGTTCGGCTCGATGGTGCTCGCCGCGGGCACGCTGACGCTCACCGGTCCGGCGAATCGGGGCGCCACCGGGTTCGTGAACCTCTTCGCCCTCGAGGACGACGACGCCGACGACGAGGTGGTGACGCTCGGCTTCGGAGCGGCCTCGTCGAGCACCGGCGCCGCGGTCACGCACACCCGGTTCGGCGACGGGCGCATCACGCTGCTCGACAACGACGCCCCGCAGTCGCTCACCGTCGAGTTCGCCAGCGATGCG
>CBDEUP010000006.1:0-1616967 GCA_965243315.1 Alphaproteobacteria bacterium | reverse complement strand
CGGACAGAGACAGGGGAGCAGCGGGAGAGTGGAAGAGCGATGACGGAAGCCGGCGCCGGGGAAGCGCGCGGCGCCGGCAGCACGGGACGGCCGGTCCTGGTCTGGTTTCGGCGCGATCTCCGACTCGTGGACAATCCGGCGCTCGCGTGGGCCGCCGGCACCGGTCAGCCGGCGCCCCGTACGTGGCCCGCAAGCGACAGGCTCGAGGACTGGGGGCTGCGTCCGCGGACCCCGGACTGGGCCGCCGGACTACGCGAGACGTGGCGGCCGGGCGAGGCTGCTGCGCGCGAACGCCTCGACCGGTTCCTGCGCGGCGCTGTCGGCCGCTATGGCGAGGGACGGGACAGGCCGGGCGGGCCGGGCACGAGCATGCTCTCGCCCCACCTCCGCTTCGGAGAGATCGGGCCCCGCCAGGTCGCGGCCGCGATCGGTTCCATGGAACCCGGCGCAGGCAGCGACGCCTTTCTGCGCGAGCTCGGCTGGCGGGAGTTCGCCCACCATCTCCTGTTCCACAATCCGGACATGGAGAGGGAGAACATGCGCCCGGCCTTCGACCGCATGGCCTGGCGCGACGACCCGGCCGGGCTCGAACGCTGGCAGCGGGGCCGCACCGGCTACCCGCTGGTCGATGCGGGCATGCGGGAGCTCTGGACCACGGGCTGGATGCACAACCGTGTGCGCATGGTCGCGGCCTCGTTCCTCACCAGGCACCTGCTGATCGACTGGCGCGCCGGCGCCGCGTGGTTCGTCGACACGCTGGTGGATGGCGACCGGGCCAGCAACAGCGCGGGCTGGCAGTGGGTGGCGGGCTCCGGCGTCGACGCTGCGCCTTACTACCGCATCTTCAATCCGGTCGCGCAGTCGCGGCGCTTCGACGGGGAAGGCCGCTACCTGCGGCGCTGGCTTCCCGAACTTGCGGCGTTGCCGGACGCGTATGTCCACGCGCCCTGGACCGCGCCCACGGAGGTCCTCGAGGATGCCGGCGTCAGCCTGGGAGAGACGTGGCCCACGCCGATCGTGGACCATGCGGTTGCCCGCGCGCGCGCGCTGGAAGCGTGGCGGCGCGCAAGCCGGCCCGAGGCTTTCGATGCGACCGCGGGCCCGGAGGAGAAGGAAGGGACCGGTTAGTGCTGCGGTGGCCTCGGCCGGGATCGATCGCGAGGCGATGCTTCGGTCGGGGCATCTGCTGCGCGGCCGCCATCACCCTGCCGGTGAGCAGGACAGACGATGCGGGAAGCGTAGGGCTTCGCGTCATGGGCAGGTCGCGAGCGTGACCAGCACCTCGTTGCGGCGCAGCGCGGGGATGGTCCAGGGGGGATTGTAGCCGGCCATCTGCCAGTCGCCGGCGTGCTGCAGACCGCGCGCGCCGAGCCAGCCTTCGAGCGATTGCCGCTCCGCCTCTCCGGTCTCCTCGCCCATTGTTCCGCTGAACTGGATGCTCGCCACGCAGCGTGCTGACACGTCGGCGATGGAGACGTCTGCGTTCTTCGGCACCGGCGCCGTTGCGGCGGTGTAGCCTGCCGGCAGCACGAAGCCGATCGACCAGCCGCCGATGCCGGGGCCGGCGAGTGTCGTGGGCCCGGCGTCGTCGTTTGCACGCTCGGGCTCCGCGACCATTGCGGCCGCTTCCAGCGTCTCAGGCTCCGTAAGAACCGGTGCGGTCATGTCGATATCGGTAGCGCTAACGTTCTCGCCAGTTATGTATCTGAACAGACGTCTAAAGCCGGTCTGGACGGCTTCGTCGAAGGAGCCCGGCGCCGTCGTCCAGGCGACCGCGTAGGCGTCGTATTCGCGTATCTCGATACCGCCGTCCTCGAGAACGACCCGGTATCCGGGTTCTTCGGCGGCCTTGCCCCCGAACACCGAGCAGGCGCTCGTGAACAGGGCCACGGCGACCAGAAGCGTGGCTGGCGCGATTGTCCTTTTCACTGCTCTATTCCTTTCTCTGGTTTGAACCGCGGCCGTAGAGCCGCGCAATGACGGTTCCGGTGCAACTCGGATGGAAGACAGGCTCCTTCGTTCGCACGGCGAACTGCGGCCTCCCGGGGAGGGGTAGCCTCCCGCGCCTTCGCGTCTACGCACGCGAGGCCTCCGAATCCGGTGCATTACGGAAACCGGCAAGCCAGCGCAGCGTCACATAACCCATGATGCCCGACACCAGGGAGCCTGCGAGGACGCCGAGGCGCACTGCCGTCAGCTGTTCCGCCTGGTCGAAGGCCAGCGTGCCGATGAAGAGGCTCATCGTGAAGCCGATCCCGGCAAGGGCGGAGGCGCCGTAGACGTGCAGCCACGTCACGCCCTCGGGCAGCCGGCACAGACCGAGCCGGACGCCGAGCCAGGCGAGTCCGAAGATGCCGATCTGCTTGCCGAGCACCAGACCCGCCGCAATGCCGAGTGAGATGCCGGAAAGGAACTCGTCGGCGGAGAGGCCGCCCAGATTCACGCCTGCATTGGCGAACGCGAAGACAGGCATCACGAACAGCATCACGAAGCCGCGCAGTCCGTGCTCGGCCCGGACCAGCGGCGGCGTCCTGTCGGCATCGCCCGTGCGGAGCGGGATGAAGAGTGCGATCACGACCCCTGCGAGCGTGGCGTGCACGCCCGATTGCAGGACGGCCACCCACATGACTGTGCCGACCACGATGTAGGGCAGCAGCCGCGTCACCCCGCCCAGATTGAGCGCCAGGAGAACCGCCGCACCGCCAGCCGCTATGGCGAGCGAGGCGATCGACAGGTCGGCCGAGAAGAAGATCGCGATGATCAGGATGGCGCCCAGGTCGTCGATCACCGCGAGCGCCAGCAGGAACACCTTGAGCGCCACCGGCACGCGGCTGCCGAGCAGGGCCAGGATACCGACGGCGAAGGCGATATCGGTTGCGGCAGGGATTGCCCAGCCGCGCATGGCCACCGGGTCGTCCGGGTTGAGCGCGACGTAGATCAGCGCCGGCGCCATCATGCCGCCGAGCGCGGCAAGCGCGGGCAGCATCGCCTGCCGCCACGACGACAGGTTTCCTTCCAGGAGCTCGCGCTTGATCTCCAGCCCGACCAGCAGGAAGAAGAGCGCCATCAGGCCGTCGTTGATCCAGAGCAGCAGCGGCTTCTCCAGAGCCAGTGCGCCGACCTGCACGGCCACGGGAATCGTCAGCAGGGCGTCGTAAAGATGGGCGACCGGCGAGTTGTCGAGCACGAGCGCCATTGCCGCGGCCAGCAGCAACAGCACGCCGCCGGCGGCTTCGTGCTTCAGCAGCGCCAGGATGCGGCCCGTCGGTGCCGACACCGCTCGCATTCCGCCGGAGCTTCCGTGCCGCTCAGATGCCGTGGAACGGCTGCAGTAGGCGGGGGATCGGAGTGCGGAACCTGAGCGGCGCATCGGTCACTGCGAGGCAGATGCAGTCCTGTTCCGGGCCGGCCGTCGGCGCGTGCACCACGGAGGGGTCGGCGAACTCGATATCGCCGCGCCGGTACCAGGACTCCCTGTCGTAGAACGAGCCGGCCAGGACCAGCGTCGCTTCGAAGCCGCCGTGACCGTGCTCGGGCACGCTCTTGCCTGCGGGAATGAACAGCAGACGTGCCCGGGTCCCGGCGCGGGGCACCGTCAGCGGCACCTGCCGGATGCCGCCGCCGAGGGAGCGCCATCGCAGCGCGGATACATCGCCTCCGGCATGGTCGCGCAGCGGCTGCGGCAGCACGGGGGATGCGGACTCCGCCGGCCGGCGGGCGGGCGGCGGTTGCGACGAATGGTGGCGGGAAGCACATCGGCCAGCGGCCTCAATGGCCGCCTCATCCGGCAATTCGTCGAGCTTGCGTGCCTCGATCAGCGCGCCGCCGACGGCTTCCGCAAGATCGAGATCGCGGCGGCAGGCCGGACAAAGGGCGAGGTGGGTGGCAGCCAGCAGCGACGTTGCCTCGTCCAGGGTGCCTGCGGCATAGGCGACCAGAAGGTCTTCGCCCAAATGGTGCCGGACGGTCATCGCAAGTCCTCCCTCCGGGCGAGGAGCGCCGTACGCAGATGGCCGAAGCCGAGACGCGCGCGCGACTTCACCGTGCCGAGGGGAAGCCCCAGGCGAACCGCGATCGACGCATATGTCTCGCCCTCGTAGAAGGAGAGATGAAGAACCTCCCGTTGCTCGTCGCTCAAGGCGGAAAGAGCCGAGCGGACCGCCTCCGCACGCTGGCGCGCCGCGACCGACTGCTCGCCGTCGGGCAGGGGATCGGGGATGAAGGCCGGGTCTTCGGGATCGAACTCCGGCCGCCGGGTGCGGCGGTATGCGTCGATCCGCCGGTTGCGCGCGATCGCGAATATCCATGCGGCGGCGGTCGCGCGGCGGCCGTCGAAGAGATGCGCCTTCTGCCAGACCGCGGCGAAGGTGTCCTGAAGGACATCGTCCACCTTGCCCGTATCGCCGCCTGCGCGAAGCAGATAGGCCCTCACGCGCGGGCCGAAGTGGCGGAACAATGCGGCGAAGGCGTCGCGATCGCCCCGCTCGGCGACTTCGAGAAGCCGCGAGGACATCTCGTCCTGCGGGCCGCCGTCATCGTCGTCACGTTGAGCCGCGGCACCATCCCGGGGCTGGCCAGGCCTCAAGCCCTCCTCCGGTGCCCGGGCAGCGCGGGCCCGGGCAAACCCGATGACGTTATCCGCCTTGTTCATACTCACGTATACGCTTGAGACGAGCGGACGGATCACATCGCTCTTGCCGAGGCTCGGTGATCCGCCGAACCCGATGCTTCGTATTCTCTACTGCATGGAAACGGAACGCACAGACGCGCGCCAGCGAAGGCGCAGGATCGCGGTCGTCGGCTCGGGGATTTCAGGCCTCGGAGCCGCGTGGCTTCTGTCCCGCGCTCACGATGTCGTGCTGTTCGAAGCGGCCGACAGGCTGGGGGGCCATTCCCGGACCGTCACGGTCAGCACGGGTGAGCGGGACGTGCCGGTGGACACCGGCTTCATCGTCTTCAACCGGGTGAACTATCCCAATCTCTGCCGGCTGTTCGAGCATCTCGACGTGCCCGCCCGCAGGAGCGACATGTCCTTCGCCGTCTCGGTGGACGGCGGGGCGATCGAATACGGCTGCCGCAATATCAGGGCGGCGCTGGCGCAGCCCGCGAACGCGGCGAGGCCGGGTTTCTGGCGCATGTTCCGCGACATTGCCGTGTTCAACGGCACGGCGCTGGCGGATACCGCGTCCGACCCGGATCTGACCCTGGACGGCCTGATCCGCCGCCGGCGCCTGGGCTGCTGGTTCGAGCTCTACTACCTGCTGCCGATGTGCAGCGCGATCTGGTCGACGCCAAGGTCCGCAATGCTGAACTTTCCGGCCTGCGTGCTGGCCCGGTTCTTCGCCAACCACGGCCTGCTCTCCTTCACCGGCCGGCACCAGTGGTGGACGGTGGAGGGCGGCTCGCAGGTCTACGTCTCGAAGATGGCCCGGAGCATGAGCGCGCAAGTGAGGCTGGGGGCGCCGGTCGAGGCCGTGACCCGCGGCCCGGACGGCGTGCGGGTCAAGGCGGGCGGACAGGAGGCGGAGCTTTTCGACAGCGTGGTGCTGGCCTGCCACGCCGACACGTCGCTTGCGCTTCTCAAGGACGCGGACGAGGCGGAACGCAGCGTGCTCGGCCGCATTCCCTTCCGCCCCAACCGAATCGTCCTTCACAGCGACGAGCGGTTGATGCCCCAGCGCAGGGCCTGCTGGTCGAGCTGGGTCTATCTGGCGCCGCCGCAGCCGCGCGAGGAGCGGGCATCGGTCACCTACTGGATGAACTCGCTCCAGGGCATCCCGCACGAGACACCGCTCTTCGCCACCCTCAATCCTTCGCTGCCCCTCGACGAGTCCCGCGTCCTGGACGAGCATGTCTTCGCTCACCCGCAGTTCGACCTGGATGCCATTGCCGCCCAGAAGGAGCTTCCCTCCATTCAGGGACGGGCGGGTACCTGGTACTGCGGCGCATGGACCGGCCACGGCTTCCACGAAGACGGTCTTTCGAGCGCAGTCCGTGTCGCCGAAAGCCTCGGAGTTTCGGCCCCATGGACGTGATCCGGCCCTCCGTGGTCAGGGCGGAGGTCAGCCATGCCCGGCGCGTTCCGGTGGCCAACCGGTTCCGCTACGGCATCGACTGCCTGCTGCTCGACGAGGCGGCTTTTGCCGGCAAGGAATGCCCGAGGCTCTTCTCGTTCGGCAGGCCCAATCTCGTCTCGCTTCATCCCTCCGATCACGGGATCGGCGCCTGCAGGGATGTCGAGGCGGTCCGCAAACTGGCCCGCGACGCGGGGGTCGGCGGCGTCGAGCGCGTGCTGCTTCTCACCCACCCGCGCTATTGGGGCTACGTCTTCAATCCCGTCAGCTTCTGGTTTCTCACCGGCGCGGCCGGCAATCTCCGTGCCGTCCTTGCCGAGGTCCACAATACCTTCGGCGACCGGCACGGCTATCTCTGCGCGCATCCCGAGGGCGCCGACATCGGCCGCGGCACCCGGATCGTGGCGGCCAAGCGCTTCCACGTTTCGCCCTTCTTCGACATCTCGGGCCAATACCGCTTCCGTTTCCTGCTGGACCGGCACCGGGTCGGCGTCTGGATCGCCTACGACGACGGAGAGGGCGGCGGGCTGAACACTGCCATCGTCGGATCCCGCCTGCCGTTCACCGACAGAGAAATTCTCCGTGCACTGCTGCGCCGCCCGCTCGGAGCGGCCCGGACCACCGCGCTGATCCACTGGCAGGCGCTGCGGCTCTGGCGCAAGGGCGTGCCTTACCGGCCGCGTCCGCAACCGCCGGCGCGAAGCATCACATGAGATGCCGCCGGCTCGCCGCAGTTCCGCCCAGGGAGAAGTTCGGACTACGGCTGTGAGCGGCAGGGAGGATCGCACGTGAAGAGACGGATTCCCGGCTCGGGCCTTCTGTTCGATCTCGGATCGGAGAGCATCGATGCCTACGCCGGCGGCACGCCCGCCCTCGATCTCAAGGACTACCTGAGCGGCGCACTCACCGCCTCGGGCATATTCGTCGGGCTCTCCGGCTGCGTGGACCGGCGCTTCGTCGTGGAGATGCACGGAAACTGGAACGGCGACACGGGCACGCTCGACGAGCGTTTTCGGTTCGCCGACGGCGAGACGGGCGACAGGGTCTGGAGCATGCGCTTTGCCGATAACGGACGGTTCACGGCCAGCGCAGCCGATGTCGTGGGCGAGGCGCACGGCCTGCAGCGCGGCAACGCGGCAACGATGCGCTACCGGCTCAGGGTTCCGAGGCGCGCAGGCGAAATCGTTGTCGGCATGGAGGACTGGTTCTACCTCATGGACGACGGCACGCTCGTCAACCGGGCGCGCATGACCAAGTTCGGGCTCAAGGTCGGCGAGCTGGCGACCTGGTTCCGCAAGTGTGTGGACACGGAACTTCCGGCTCCGCGAGGAGACAGGAAGTGACCCGGCTGACCGGCAAGCGCTTCTGGCTGGTGGGCGCCAGTGCTGGGATCGGCCGCTGCCTCGCCCTGCGTCTTGCCCGCGAGGGAGTCGCCATCGTCGCATCGGCCCGCGACGGCAGCGCGCTCGCGGCGCTCGCGGTCGAGATGGCCACGGTGCAGACCGCGAAGGGCGGCCACGCGGCGGTGCCCGTCGACGTGACCCACAGCGCAAGCGTTATCGCGGCGTTCGAAGCCGCGGGCGAGATCGACGGTGTCGTCTACTGCGCCGGCGCCTACGAGCCGATGTCGGCGCGAGAGGCGGATGCCGCCGCTCTCGAGACGGTGGTCGACGTCAACCTGACCGGAGCGCTCCGCGTCCTGGCGGCGTGTGTCCCGGTGTTCTGCCGCCAGGGCTCGGGCCATGTCCTCCTTGTCGGCTCGCTCTCCGGCTACCGGGGACTGCCCGGCGCCTGGGGCTACGGCGCCACGAAGGCGGCACTGATCAGCCTCGCCGAGACCCTGCGCTGCGACCTGCGCGGGTCGGGCATCCGGGTCCAGGTGTGCAATCCCGGCTTCGTCGCGACCCGGCTCACCGACAAGAACAGCTTCAGGATGCCGTTCATCATGTCCCCGGAAGCGGCGGCAGAGCGGATCCTTCGCGGCATGGCCGGGGGCCGCTTCGAGATCGCCTTCCCCCTCGTCATGGCCCTGGCGCTGAAGGGTCTCGCCGCCCTCCCGCGGCCCCTCTACTTCGCGCTGCTCGCCCTTCAGGGGCGCAATCGCTGGGAAGTGACATGAGTGCGCTCGCCGCTCCGCCAGGCGGGAAATCCGCGCCGGCCCGCATCGCGCAGCGGGCACTGCGTGGCGAGGCCGATTCCCGGCAGGCCTCGCAAAGGCGGATCCGCATCTTCCTGTCGATCCTGAACCGTATCGAGCGCGGCGCGATCGAGGTCGATCTGCCCGGCGGCGGGGTCCTTCGAGCCGAAGGAACGGCGCCCGGGCCCGAGGGTCGCATCGTCATCGCGAACCCCGCCTTCTTCCGGCGGCTTCTCGGCGAAGGCGAGCCGGGGTTCGGCGAGATGTACGTCGAGGGCTGGTGGACGTCGCCCGACCTCCAGGCGCTGCTCGACGTCATCATGCTGAACAACGAGAACATGGCGCGGCGCTTTGCCGGGGTCCGGCTCTACCGCCTCTGGCAGCGGCTCCTCCGCTGTGCGACCGGCAACGGCCGGAGGGCGTCGCGGCGCAACATCGCCCGGCACTACGACCTCGGCAACGACTTCTACCGCCTCTGGCTCGACGAGACGATGACCTATTCGTCGGCGCTGTTCCGGAGCGAAGGGGAGACGCTCTGCGAGGCGCAGAGGAACAAGTACGCGGCAGTCTGCGACCGCCTCGCCGCAGCCCCCGGCGAGCGCATCCTCGAGATCGGCTGCGGCTGGGGCGGCTTCGCCGAATATGCCGTCCGCGAGCGCGGCCTCAAGGTGACCGCGATCACGATTTCTCGGGAGCAGTTCGCCTATGCGCGCCGCCGCATGTTCGAGGCCGGACTGGCCGAGCGGGCCGAGATCGTTCTCCGCGACTACCGCGACGAACGCGGAACCTACGACGCCATCGCCTCCATCGAGATGATCGAGGCCGTGGGCGAGAAGTACTGGCCGGTCTATTTCTCTGCGCTCCGCGACCGGCTTCGGCCCGGCGGCGTGGCGGCGCTGCAGGCCATCGTCATCGCGGACCGGCTGTTCCCGCAATACCGCCTCAGGACCGACTTCATACGGAAGCACGTCTTCCCCGGCGGGATGCTGCCGAGTCCGGCTGCACTCCGGCAGGGCGCTGCCGGCGCTGGCCTCGAAGCGCTCGGCTCCGAAAGCTTCGGCGAGAGCTACGCGCGCACGCTGCGCGTCTGGCGCCGCCGGTTCAACGCCAGCCGGGACAGCATCGCCGCTCTCGGCTTCGACGAGCGCTTCCGCCGCATGTGGGACTTCTATCTCGCAGCAAGCGCCGCCGGTTTTGCCTCCCGAACGACGGATGTTGTCCAGATCGCCTGGCGCAGGGGTAACGTCAAGAGTTATGTGTCAGGGAGACGGGGGTGCTGATTCCCTGAGACTTGTTTTCGTGGATGAATACCGCGTAGAGGACGCGGTCCATTGAGGTCCGGTCCTGGAAGGTTCCCATGGGCCGGGTTCGTCTGCGGACCTCCCGGAACCTTCGTTCGATGGCGTTGGTGGTCCTGACCCGCTTTCGCTCATCGAGGGTCCGGTAGCGGAAGCAGGTGAGCAGCTCGTCGAGATCGCTGCGCAGGCAGGCGACGGCCTTGGGGTAGGTGCTTTGCCAGCGGTCGGCGAAGCGTCGGGCGGCGCTCTGGGCCTTGCGGCGGCTCTTTGCATTCATGACGGCGTGGACATCGGCCTTGACGGCCTCCTGGTCGGCCTTGCGGACCTTGTTGAGGATGTTGCGCATCTTGTGCGCCCAGCACCTCTGAACCGGGATGCCGGGATAGACGAACGGCAAGGCAGCCAGCAGGCCCTTGCCGCCATCGACGCAGATCATCTCAAGGCCTTCGCCGGTGAGCCCGCGGTGGTACAGTCGGTTGAGGAACGCTTCCCACTCGCGGGTGCCTTCGCTGACGGCGAGATGGAAGTCGATGATCTCCTTCTTGCCGTCGGGGCGGATGCCGAGCGCCACCAGGACCGGCCTCCTGAGTGCGCCGGCGCCGGTCTTGCGGGCCAGCACCACGCCGTCGAGCATCAGCGCCTTGTAGGCGTTCTTCAGCGGCCTGCGGTGGAAGGCCTCGACCGCCATGTCGAGCGTCTTGGCGACCCGGCTCACCGTCGCGGCCGAGACCGGGCGCCCGAGCAGGGCCAGCAGGACCTCGCCCACCTTGCGCGTCGAAAGCCCCAGCACGAAGCCGGCCAGGATGGCACGGTCGATCTCCGGCGCGCGCCTTGCGTAGCTCTTCACAACCCCGGTCGGGCAGAAGTGCCGGGTGCGCGGCACGTTGAGCTCGATGTCGCCGAGCTCGCTCAGCAGGCAGCGGCGGTAGGTCCCGTTGCGCCGGTCGCGCATCGCGCCGGCGTCGAGGTTGTCGAGCCAGCGATCCACCGCCTCGGCCATCCGGCCCTCGATGATCTCGGCCAGCGCCTGGCGGCCGAGCGGGCGGTAGCCCTCGCCCCAGTCCAGTCCGCCTGCCTGCATCTCCTTCACCACCTCAAAGGCCTGGGGTAGGCTCATGATCGTCGCAGCTTGCTGGGACATGCGGGGTGCTCCTGTTTGTGGTTGTCGTCACCACAGGGAGTACCCCCTTCCCACCTGACACATAAATTCTTACGTCACCTGGCGCAGGCCGGCGTGAGCAACCCGGATCGGTCTGGCGTATGGTTGTCACCATCGGCCTCTTCCATCTGCCTCAACCGGATCAGCCGGCGCACGATCTTCACGTCGAATCCCGCCGCCTTGCCCTCGGCATAGACTTCCCTGATGTCAGCGTTCACTGCGGCGCGGTCTTCGAGGAGACGTTCGATCCCCTCGACAAGCGGGCGAAGGCGCTCGCCGGCGATGCCGCCGACCTCGGCCATGCCCGACATGCCGGCCCGCGCGCGCTCAGGCAGGGGACAAACGCGGCTCGCCCCGCCGGCGCATTCCGGCCTCGGCATCAGTCCTTTCTTTGCGAGTACCCGCTCAGCACCTGCTGCACCTGTGTGCGGGATACGCGCAGTTGCCGGGCAATGGCCGCCGGCTTGACGCCGGCCTCGAACGCGGCGCGGATCAACCGCGCCTGGCCCGGCGCAAGCGGTCGCGGCCGCCTCTTCTTCGCCCCGCCTCCGCCGGCCGGTGCCGGCCCGGGCGCCGTCGCCGATCCCGAAGCCCGCGACGGGGTGCGATCCCCGGCGATCCGGCGGCCCCGACGCCGCGCTTCCTCCACGACCGCCTGGAGAAGACGCGCGAACTGAGCGTCGTCGAGATGGCCCAATGAACCGGACAGGTCCGAGGGCAGCGCATAGCGCCGACCCACGGCACCGCCGGTGCCGCCTGACCCAGGCTTGTCACCCGTGCCCGGCACTTCCGTATCGCCGGCGCGGGGCCCGGCAGCGTGACGCCGCATGGGGGCGAGCCGCAGCTCCCGTCATCGCTTCTCTCCGGGAGAGGGGCGGCATCCCGTGCGCCCGTCCTCCGAGGCCCGGCCCTGTGCTTGCAGGCGGCGGACGAGCCGATCAGCCCTCGGACTGTCCATGTCCCGAAGCGCATCGATAACCGTTCCCGCGAGCGCAGGATGGCGCTCGGCGCACCGGCCGAGATGAACGATGGCGTCTTCGTCTCCGATCGAAGCCAGCGCTTCGATCGCCGCAGCCGACGGGTTGCGCGCGAGTTCGGCAGCCAGAGGAACCGTCGCTCCGGCGTCCCCGGCGCTGCCCATGGCGATCGCCGCCAGCCGCCGCACTGCGGCCGACGCATCGTCGAGCCCGTCCCGAAGAAGCTCGACGGGAACTCCGGCCCTCGGTGCCAGCGCCAAGGCCGCCGCGCGCACCGACGCATCCTCGTGCTCCAGCAGAGAGCCGACGAACCCGGCGGGCAGCGAGAGAGCGGCCTCCGCCGCCGCTCCCAGCGCCGCCGGCAGCAGCGACGCCGGCAGCCCCTTCGAGAGGACGATCCCTCTCAACGCCGTACGCGCACCGGCGCAGTCGATGCGTGCCAGCGCGTTCAGCACCGCGCGCTGCTCCACCAGCGGCGTGCCGATCCCGAACCCGGCGAAACGCCGCCACACCTGCTCCAGCGCCGGAACCGCCTCCGCCAGCCCGCGGGACGCCGTCTCCGAACACAGCCCTTCCGCCGCCAGCATCGATGCCTGCGGAAGCAGCGCGATCAGCGCCTCGTCGGTGAGATCGGCGGGCACCAGGGGCGTATCCGGGACGGGCGGCAATTCGACGCCGCGTGCGTCCGTCAGGCCGCGCTCGGCGAACAGGTCAGGCTGGCTCTCGCTCTTCGCCCGACCGGCAGGTCTCTGGCCGGACATGGCTGTCATCCTAGCCGCGCGCGGCCGCCCCCGCACTCTCCATGCCGCAGCCCGCTCCCTCGCCAGATCGCGCGCCCGCACGCCCCAGGGAGCGAGAGTTCGGCCGTGACGCGGGCGGCGGGGGCGGCGCTGCGAAGAGGGTCTCCCCCATGCCGAACACGGACAAGGGGGAGACGGAAGATGCGGATCGGCCGGATGTTCCATCGCGACGCGCAGACGTTTCTGATCCATCTGTTCGGACGCGGGCTCGAGGACGATCGCTACGTGATCGAGCGTTACAAGAGTCTCGCCAACGGCGAGATCCGTCCCGTCCGGGCAGAGCAGCCCAAGGCGAAGGGCCGGCGCGGGCAACGGCGCACCATCGCGAGCCTCAGTGCCGTCAAGAACTTGCGGCCCGAGCGCGACGAGATCATCGTCTGCACGGGGGTGAACCTGGCACGATCCGGGATCCAGATCTGGGGGATTTCCGCTTCGGGCCTTGACACCGCCCGCCACGCGCGCTGAGCGGGGTGGCCGGTCGTGCCGCTGAAGGACCCCGTGAAGAAGCAGGAGCGGGATCGCCGCAACCGTCAGCGCCATGCCGACCGATTCGCACAGGGCCTGTGTACCCGGTGCGGCCGCGATCCCGCCGAACACGGCCTCAAGGTATGCGGCGGCTGCGCAGAGAAGCGCCGCGCCGCCGAGAAGGTCCGCCGCGCCAGGGCCAAGTCCGAAGGCAAGCCCTACCGGGGCCGCGATCCGGAGCGGTGCCGCCAGGCAGACCGCGCCAGTGACCGGCGGCGCCGGAGGGAACGGCGCGACGCAGGGCTCTGCACGTCCTGCGGACGGCGCCGGCCGGAGGACAATCGCTCGGTCTGCGAGCCATGCCGCGAGGCGCGACGCGCGCTCGACCGCCGGCGCTATTGCGCCAGACGCACCGCCGGCTGCTGTGTGCGCTGCAAACAGCCCACGGTCGGGGGCCTGTCGCGCTGTGGCCGGTGCCTCGCGCTGGAGAAGGAGCGCGTCTCTCCCGAGCGGGAGAGCGCCGTCAGCAGGAAGCGATATGCCGGCCGGCGCGCAAGAGGCGAATGTGTGGATTGCAAGGTGCCCGTCCGTGGCGCAGCCCGCTGTCCGCGCTGCGCATACCGTTCCAACTCTCGCGCGCCCGAGCGCCATCTCGTTTCGATGTGGCCGCCGCAGATCGCCGTGATCGAACTGGAGACGGGCGACGAGCTCGGGGTGTTCGAGACCGAGTCCGAAGCCGCCGCCTGCATCGCCTTCGCCCGCCTGCGCCGCGACCAGGTGGACATACGATCCAACGTACCGCTGATGGCCTTGACGCCGGCGTGAGCGCCGGGCGGGCACGGACGTCTCGAAGCGCCCCATCTGCGGGCTGGGTCTTCGCGACCATTGCCGCTCCAGGACCGGTGCCGGCCGTTCGTCGCGCAAGGCGACGCTGCGCGCGCCGGCTTGACGGGGGACCCGCCGAGCCGGAAACATGCTACCTACTACCAAGAGGGGCTGAGCCATGCGCACCGTTTTGCCGATGACCGCCAGCCAGGAGCTCTCCAGGCTCGTGCGCGAGGTCGAACGCGGCGAGGGCTTCCTCATCGCCCGGCAAGGCCGCCGATCCCGCGTGGACGGCGGCCCGCCGACGCATGATGGCGCGGCTGGAGCAGGGGGCCTCTCTGGGAGGGTTCAGGATCGAGCGGGACGGCCTCCATGACCGCCAGGGCGCTCTTTCCTCGACACCGACGTTCCGGTCTGTCAGGTCGGCCGCGATGCCGGCGAGCGGCGCCGGCCCTCGGTGAAGCGGGCGGTCGAGGCGGCACCCCGAAGGCCCGATGCATCCGTGAATGACGCGACACCGCCCTTCACGGGGGCGGCGAAGCGAAGCCAGCGACGCTGGAGGACAGGATGACCGACACGCTGATCGACCGGAATCCCGACATCCTCGGCGGGACACCGGTGTTCGCAGGCACCAGGGTTCCTGTACGCATCCTGATGGAACATCTTGAAGCCGGCGACCGGCTGGACGATTTCCTTGCGGACTACCCGACGGTCTCGCGGCCCCAGGCAGTCGCGCTGCTCGAACGCGCGACGACGATGCTGGTGACAGGCGGCGATGAAGCTCCTGCTTGACGAATCGGTGCCAAAGCGGCTCGCCGCGTCCTTCCCCGCATCGTTCACGCTGCGCACGGTCCAGGAGATGGGCTGGTCCGGCACCGGCAACGGCCTGCTGCTGTCATTGGCCGCCCGTGAGGGCTTCGACGCGCTGATCACCGTCGACCGCGGCATCGAGCATCAGCAGAATCCCGAAGCGCTGCCGATCCCCGTCGTCATCATGCTGGCCGCACGGAACCGTGTGACGGAGTTGCAGCCGCTGGTTCCGGCGGCCGTGGAGCTGGTGTCGCGAGGTTTGCAAAGACGCATCTATCGGATCCCCGGGTGAGCCGGCGTCGCTCGGCATGGCAGCTGTCAAAGAGCACCAGCCCTCGTTCCGGGACGCGATGCTGTCGGCAACCGTCCCACAGGCGGGCTGTTCGGCGATCGTGAGCGAGGACGTGCAGCATCGCCGCCGCCTGGGCGGCGTGGCGTTCGTCAACCCGTTCGCGCCCCGAGCCGTCGCGACCATGGCAACGATGCCTGACCCTGGCCAGCAGCCGTTCGCGTTCAGACCCGCTGGCCAGTCCCGCATGTCGCTCACCCTGCAATCCGTCTCCGCCCCTTCGCGCCCCGCCGCCCCGGTCCTGGGCGGCGCGCACTCACGGTCTCCCACTGCCCTGCCGCGTGCCGCCCACAGGCTTCCGTCCGGCGCGGGTTGCTCGGCCGGTGTCCAGCCGGCAGGCGCCGAAGCGGGCCGCAGCCGAGAGGTAATGGAGAGCTTTGAGGAGGGTGAACGGAGGAGGTCGCGAGAGAGCGGTCCGATCCGTTCGTCCACCCATCGTCATCAACTCGGATCGCAGGAGACACGATCATGGCATTCGGACTGAACAGGGCAGAAGTCATCGGCCGGCTGGGCGCCGATGTGACCATCAACCACCTCCAGAGCGGCGGGCGCGTGGCCAATCTGAGCGTCGCCACTGATGAAAGTTACGTCGACCGGAATCGCGGGGGTGAGCGCGTCGACAAGACGGAGTGGCACCGCTGCGTCACCTTCCAGGACGGGCTGATCGACATGCTGGCCAAGCACGCGAAGAAGGGCCGGCTCGTCTACGTCGCGGGCAAGATGCAGACCAGGAAGTGGCGCAAGGACGGCGAGGACAGCGACCGGTTCTCGACCGAGATCCTGCTGGTCCCCGGTTCGCGAATCCAATTCCTCGACAAGCCCGCCGGCACCAACGGCAACGGCGCCCAGGCGTCGAACGGTGAGGCGGCACAGCCCGACGAGGCCGGTTCCACCGAGCCGACCGACGGGACGATTCCGTTCTAAGCGGCCCCCGCAGCGGGCTCTCCCCGCCCGCTCGCCCCAGAGCCCGCCCCGCGTTCCTCCCGCGCGGGGCGGGCTTTTTCATGCAGCCGATCCCGAGTCGCTACCGGCCGGACGACGGCGGCCTGCGCTTCGCGTGCCGCCGCCTTGCCCCGCGCCGTCAAGAGGACCGGTGGGGCCGGGACCGGGGCGCGTCCCACGCAGCATCAGACGAGGTCTTCCATGCCCCCCATCTTCGCTCACAGGTCCGGCTCCGCCGGCCCCCTTTCCGACCCGAGGTGTGCATCGTGAGCGCCGCCGCCCGCGTCGCTGCCGCACTCGGCGCACGCGCCGAGGAGGTGTGCCGGCGGTATCTTCCGCAAGGCCGCAAGCAGGGGAGGTACTGGACCGCCGGCGACGTCTACGGCGCGCGGGGGAGGTCTCTCTTCGTCCGCCTCGCACCACCCGGCACGCCCGGGAAGTTCGTGGACTCGGCCACGGGAGAGCACGGCGACCTCCTCGATCTCATTCGCACTGCCTCCGGCGCGGGCTCGCTCCGCGCAGCGCTGGCCGAGGCGCACGCCTTCCTTGCGTCGCCGCCCATGCCGTCCTCCCCCATCCCCGAAGACTACGACCGCGCCGAGGCGGCCCGGCGCCTCTGGCAGCGCTGCCGCGCCATCGACGGCACCCATGCCGAGGCGTATCTCAGGGCGCGCGGCATTCGGCGCTGCCGCTTGCACGCGAGCGTGTTCACGGCGCTGCGCTTCCATCCCGGCCTCTTCTACCGCGATGACGGCGGCGTGCGCCGCCTGCCGGCCCTGGTCGCCGCCGTCACCGGCGACGCGAAGGAACACTTCGGTCCAGGGGAACACCCCGGCCCGGCGGAACGCTCCGGTCCGGGTGACCGCCCCGCCGACGAGGCCGTTTGCGGCGTGATGCGCACGTGGCTGGACCCGACCCGGCCTGCCAAGGCGAATCTCGATCGACCGCGCAAGGCGCTCGGCCGCGTGCACGGCCGCGCCGTCCGATTCGGCGAGCCGGCGGGCGGCACGCTGCTGGTCGGCGAGGGGATCGAGACCGTGCTGTCCATCGTCACGGCAATCCCGGACACCGTCGCTGCCGCGGCGCTCTCCGCCGGGAGCCTGGGCGCCTTCGCGCCACCTGCCGGCGTCACGCGGCTGGTGATCGCCCGCGACAACGACCCCGAGGGCGAGCGGGCCGCCGAACGCCTCGCCCGGCGCTGCGCTCGCGCGAGCGTCGACGCTCTGGTGGTGGCGCCCCAGGGCGACGACTTCAACAGCGACCTCGTCACCCTCGGCGCGCCGGCGCTTCGCGCCAGGCTCGCGCCGATCTTCCGGCGCCCAGCCGGCGTCGGAGACCGCTGGTGACGATCGCCCGACCGGAGGCCGGGAGGAGCAGTCGCGGGGCGAGCGGCGCGAAGAGCGAGAGAGAGTTCTTCCTGCCGCACGCACTCAAGGAGCGCAGCATGAGCAGTACCGTCACCTTCACGCGCGTCGCCGACGACGAAGCCCGCATCCATGACTCAGACGGCGACTACGTCGGCGACCTCTTCCGTCATCCCGACATTCTCGAAGCGGGATCCTTCTACTTCGTGATTCACCTGACAGAGGACCCGCGTGGCCCGCTGCGCGTTCACGAGCGTTCGCGCGTCCGCGAAGTGACGCAGCATCGCCTCGACACGCACCCCCTGATGCCGTGATGCCGGCAAGCACAGAAGAAACGGGGCCGTGCGTGGGGAGAGAATTGCCACCCGTCGTGATGACCGAGGATGTCACGCGTGCTCGCTACAGCAACCCTGCGGGTCCTCCGGTCGCTCCGCTCCCTGCGGCCTGGCCCAAGACGGTCTAAGGCGGGCCGTGAACGTCGCCGACCGTGAAGTTGGCTTGCCAGAACTCCCCAACGCCGAGTGCGTAGCGCACCGGCCCCTCGCGCGGGGCCGCCGCGTCGGCCCGGCGCTAGCAGTTCTCAAGAAGGCCTACTCGAAACGCGGCCTCTCTCCAAGGCGGCGCGCCGGGCCTCCCAGGACCTGAGAGCGCCAACTTCCGCACCAAAATCGGCGACGTTCCGCACCGACTCCCGCCCAAGACCGACTAGGGCCAGGTGCTTCCGCTGCGCGCGCGTGAATCAAGAAGGACATCACGAAGGGGCACTGGGCCCTGGAGGATGAACATCCAGAGGAATGAAACATCCAGAAGGATGGAACAAGGGAGGTCGACATGATCGACACCATCAGCACTACCGCTTCCGCCACTGCCACAGTCTGCGAGAGCATGGCCCTCTACGGTGCAGCGCCCGAGCGCGGCGAGCTAGACAGCAGGGTCGTCTGGGACGAGGACGATGCCATGGACGCGCTGGGCGAGGCCATCCGCGTCATCGTGGACGGCATCACCGTCGACGGCACGCAGATGGCCGACGAGCGCGAGGCCCTGATGTGGGGCTTCGTCAACTGCCTGCACTCGCAGGTGCAGAGGCTCGACCGCGCCGTCGACCGCATCGCGCCCGAGATGAAGGACCTCGAGAAGGCCCAGGACGGATCGGAGGTCAAGGCGCACGAGCTCGAGATGCTGGTCGAGAGGGCGCAGAACCTCGGCGACCGCCGCGACGCCTTCGAGAAGATGCGCGACCTCGCCGCCGACGCCTACCGCGTCCATACCGGCGACACATGGCGCCCGCGTCACGGATCGCACACGAGCCAGACCGGCACGCTGACCTCCGCAGCGATCGACGCCCGCGACTTCCGCAGAGCCCGCAAAAACCGCGAGACCCGCGCGCACCTGCCGGACGGAACCCTCGTCGCCGTTACCGGAGGCAAGACCGTCAGCAATGCCGACGCCATCTGGAGCACGCTCGACATGGCCCACGCGAAGTACGGCGACATGGTCTTGCTGCACGGCGGCGGTCCCGGCGTCGAGAAGATTGCGGCGAGCTGGGCCGACGCGCGCGGCATCAACCAGGTCGTCTGCCGCCCCGACTGGAACGCCCACGGCAAGGCCGCGCCCTTCCGCCGCAACGACGACCTGCTCAACCTGCTGCCCAAGGGCGTCATCGCCTTCCCAGGCTCCGGCATCACCGGCAACCTCGTCGACAAGGCGAAGCAGCTCGGCATTCCGGTCTTCCAGGTCAAGGCCGCATGACGTAACGCTGCCTCTCCACTACGAGCCGGTCGCTGCCTCGGCAGCGATCGGCTCCCCCCTTTTCGCCGTGCCCCCCACCTCGCGCATCGCGGCTCGGCGCATTCGCGCCTGCGCCGCTCGCGCTCGCATCATCGAGCGCTCCTTCGTCAGCTCCACCAGCGGCCTCGCCATCGCGACCGTCCCGGTGCTGCGCACCGTCGACGGCCGCGCGCGCGTCTGCACAATGCCCCGCCCCGCGCCGTCGCCGATGGCGACGAGCGCCTCGACGCTCCGCCGGACATCGGTGACGCCGCGCCTGAACGGCTCCGCGTCACCAGACTCGGCACTTGCGGCGACCCTGGTGATGGGTCAACTGCACTGACCATGATCGCCCGCTCCTTCGGGTGCTCAATCCGGTCGCACCGCACCCCGTCGCGTGTCCTGCGCGACTGCCCAGCCAACTGCCGCAGACAGCCCTTCCCGCCTCGCTCGTCAGGCTGGGGCCTGACAGTTGTTCTCGCCCCCCTCAAGTCCCCGCTCTACGGCTGAGCCGCTTCGGTTGTCACACCAAACGCAGCACGCTGCTCAAAAGCGACAAACATACGACCGGCTACGCTGGGATACGCTCCGCTACGAATTGCGGGGCAATTGCCCGAAGAATCGCAGCGCGCAAGCGCCGGAAAAAGTGCTACCAAACTGGTGCTGCGCCGCCAAAAGGCCGGTGCCTGCCGGCAGCCATCGGAATTGTGGGCGGAAATTCAAAGCGTTGGAAACCACCAGCCTGGAATGCCATGCGATTCGAGAGCGCACGGCCATTATGCCAATTCCTGCACAGCTACCAACTTGGTGCGTGCCAGGGGTACGCTCCCCTTATGCCGCTGCCAGTCCGGTATCTTGACCGACCGCGCCGCCTCGGCCGGAAGGTCGGGCATGTACGCGAGCCGTTTCATGCCCCAAGGTGACGAAGCTCACCAAGCTGGTCGTCCTGCGTGACGACGCAGAGGCTGTCGAATATCATCCACCGGCCACGGCATCCTTGGCGTTGTGCTCTACGATTCACCCTCACGACTCCCGCTGTTGCCCTCTTCATGCGCCATGACCCGGCCAGTCACGTCTCGGTCCAGGGATTGATCAATGGCACGCCGGTGGTTTCGAAGTCGGATAAGTTGCCGGTGACCACCGCCATCCCGTGCACGATGGCCGTCGCGGCGATGAGCGCGTCACGCTCACCCCGTGGGTCTGGCACATGCAGCCCGGCACATTTCAAGGCGACAGCAGAGTCGATTGGCAATGTGCGCTCCAGAAACTCCGGCATCACATGTCGGTCCATCCAGCTTCGCAGCCGTGCTCCCTGTTCAGCATCACGCCGTTCGATCCGCAGGATGCCGATTTCAAGCTCCATCAGTGTCAGCACGGAGACGTAAAAGCTCGCCGCGTCCTGTCCTGAAATCCACGCCGTCACCCGCTCGTCGGCCCTGCCATCCCCGACCTTCCTCAATTCGGAGAGCACATTGGTGTCCAACAGGAACATCAGGAGAGATCGGACACGGGGACTTCTATGCGCATGCGCGGTGGCTTCAGATCTACATCGGACAGCCCCGTCATGGATAGGGCTTCCGTGAGGCTACGGCGCTTACCTGCCAGCTGCCGGTAATCCTCGATGCTGAGGAGCACATGCGCCGGTTTGCCCCGGTCGGTGATGAAGACGGGTCCCGACTTCGCCGCCCTCTTCGCGCCGGCAATGTCGTGGTTGAGCTCGCGGCTGGTAACGGTCGTAATGCTCATACCAGACCCTCGCAGTCGAATGTAGGCATGTGACTACACATTCGAGCGGAGTGCAACCACCGGGCTTGAGCAGGCTGGGCACAGCCTGCCTCTTGGATGACGGTGTCCGCCGGGCCCGCGGACGCCGTCGCTCCGCGCCGCCGAGTCCGGCATCATCGACACGAACCAAATTGCCCCGCCGGTCTGACCACATCGAGCGCCTGGATTCGAGGAGGGCACAGTGGCGCGCCAGAATCGGGATAGCGACGAAGCCGCGCGGATTCGCGACCGCCTCGCTCGGCTCGAAGACGAAAGGGAGGCGCTCCAGGCACGGCTCGCCGAGCTTGAAACGCAGGAACCGGCCGCACCCAACGGCGGCTTGGCAGACGGGCCGGTGACCGAGCGCTCGCCGGCGCGCGAGAAGGTGGCGCTGTTCCGGTCTCTCTTTCGCGGCCGCGACGACGTCTATCCCAGGCGCTGGGAGAACGACCGGACCGGAAAGTCCGGATACGCACCCGCCTGCAGCAACGAGTGGAAGCCGCAGACATGCGGCAAGCCGAGGATCAAGTGCGGCTCGTGCCCCAACCAAGCCTTCCTGTCTGTCACCGACGAGGCGATCGTCGACCACCTGCGCGGCCGCCACACGCTCGGTGTCTACCCCATCCTGGCGGACAGCACGTGTCACTTTCTGGCTGCCGACTTCGACAAGGAGACGTGGCGGGCGGATGCTGAAGCCTTCCTCGCGGCTTGCAACTCGACAGGCGTTCCGGCGGTCCTGGAACGATCACGCTCGGGCAACGGCGGACATGTCTGGATATTCTTCGCCGAGGCGGTGCCCGCGGCGCTCGCCCGCCGCCTCGGCGCCCACCTTCTCACCGAGGCTATGGAGAACAACCCGGACATCGGCTTCAAGTCCTACGACCGGCTCTTTCCGAGCCAGGACACTCTGCCGGACGGGGGCTTCGGCAACCTGATCGCGCTGCCCCTGCAGGGCGTGCCTCGCGAGAACGGCAACAGCGTGTTCCTCAATGACGAGTGCGAGCCCCACGGCGATCAGTGGGCCTTTCTGGCCTCGATCGGCCGCCTGAGCCTGGCGAAGGCCACGGCCATCGTCGACGAAGCCAGCCGACAAGGCCGGGTGATCGGCCTCCGTCTACCAATCGAAGAGGAAGACCAGGAGCCCTGGACAGCGCCGCCATCGCGGCGGCGGCCGCCTCCGACGATTGTCGGGGAGCTCCCCGAGCGGATCGACGCGGTTCTCGGCGACCAGCTCTACGTTCCGCGCGAAGGCCTGCCGCCGGGTCTGGTCAACCGGCTTGTCCGCCTGGCGGCATTCCAGAACCCGGAATTCTATCGCGCACAGGCGATGAAGCGCTCCACCTTCGGCATGTCCCGCATCGTCGCCAGCGCCGAACTCCTGTCCCACCACATCGCCCTGCCTCGCGGATGCCTCACTTCGATGGAGCAATTGCTCGACGAACTCGGCATAGGCTGTCACGTGCGCGACGAGCGCTACGAAGGCCGACCTCTCGACACCGCTTTTCTCGGTGAGCTGATTCCCGAACAGAAGGCGGCGACTAAGGCCCTGCTGGCACGCGAGACCGGCGTGCTTGCGGCGGCGACAGGGTTTGGCAAGACGGTCGTCGCCGCCTCGATGATCGCCGCGCGCAATGTGAACACGCTCGTTCTCGTTCATCGCAACCAGTTGATGGATCAGTGGATCGCGCGGCTGGGAGCGTTCCTGGATCTCCCTGAAGACGCAATCGGGCGTATCGGAGGCGGCAAGCGCAAGCCGGGCGGAATTGTCGATGTCGGCATGCTGCAGAGCCTGGAGCGCGGCAACGTGGTTGACGACATCATCGCCGACTACGGGCATCTCGTGGTCGACGAGTGTCACCATCTGTCGGCGACCAAGTTCGAGATGGTGGCGCGCCGAGCCAAGGCCCGCTACATCCTGGGGTTGTCAGCGACGGTCACGCGCCGGGACGGCCATCATCCGATCGTCTTCATGCAGTGCGGCCCGATCCGGTTCCGGGCAAGCGCGAAGGCGGAGGCGCGCCGCCACCCGTTCAGGCATCGGGCGATCCTGCGCCAGACTAAATTCCGGTTGCCCGATGGCCCCGATGGTGAACATCCTCCGATCCAGCAGATATACGGCGCGTTGGCCGACGACGAAAACCGCAACGCGCTGATTTTCGACGACGTGCTGAACACGCTGGAGGCGGATCGCTCGCCGATCGTTCTGACCGAGCGGAAGGACCACGCGGACCGATTTGCAGAGAAGCTGGGCCGCTTCGCGCGCAATGTGATCCTCTTGCGCGGCGGTATGGGGGCGAAGCAGCGCCGCGAGATCATGCAGCGTCTCGAAGATATACCCGATAACGAGGAGCGTGTTCTGGTCGCGACCGGCCGCTATATCGGAGAGGGGTTCGACGACGCCCGCCTCGATACGCTGTTCCTGACGATGCCGATATCGTGGAGGGGGACGCTCGCTCAGTATGTCGGCCGCCTGCACCGTATTCATCCGGAGAAGTGCGAGGTGCTGGTCTACGACTATCTCGACGACGCAGTGCCGGCGCTTCGGCGCATGGCGGCCAAGCGCATTCGCGGATACGAGAGCCTCGGCTACTCGGTCCAGACGCCTGAGGCCCTCAGCACAAGGTGAGATTCTCCGAACCGGATATGGCGATCGAAATGCTCTCCGCGATCAGCTCCGGCATAGCTGCCTTTGAATCCGCCCAACGGCCTCTATGTATGCGTTCTTCGGAATTTGCCGGCGGGAAGAGCCATGCCTCGATCTTCTCCGCAAGCCTGCCTCTCGATTCGGCTCTCCTCCATGCTTTGCCGTGGCTTACGTGCCTGACCCGCTTTCGCTCGGCAAGGGTCCTGTATCGTTAGCAGGTGAGCAGATTGTCGAGATCGCTGCGCAGGCATTCGACGACCTTGGGGTAGGTGCCCTGCCAGCGATCGGCGAAGCGCCGAGCGGCGCTCTGGGCCTTGCGGCAGTTGGGGGCATTCATGACGGCGTGGACGTCGGCCTTGACGGCCTCCTGGTCGGCCTCGCGGACCCTGTTGAGGATGTTGCGCATCTTGTGCGCCCAGCATCTCTGAACCGGGATGACGGGATAGACGAAGGGCAAGGCGGCCAGCAGGCCCTTGCCGCCATCGACGCAGATCATCTCCAGGCCCTTGCCGGTGAGCCCGCGGTGGTACAGCCGGTTTAGGAACGCTTCCCACTCGCGGGTGCCTTCGCTGACGGCGACATGGAAGTCGATGATCTCCTTCTTGCCGTCGGGGCGGTTGCCGAGCGCCACCAGGACCGGCCTCCTGAGCGCGCCGGCGCCGGTCTTGCGGGCCAGTACCACCCCGTCGAGCATCAGCGCCTTGTAGGGGTTCTTCAGCGGCCTACGGTGGAAGGCCTCGACCGACAGGTCGAGCGTCTTGGCGACCCGGCTCACGGTCGCGGCCGAGACCGGATGCCCGAGCAGGGCCAGCAGGACCTCGCTGACCTTGCGCGTCGAGAGCCCCAGCACGAAGCCGGCCACGATGCGCGGTCGATCTCCGGCGCGCGCCTTGCACAGCCCTTCAGAACACCGGTCGGGCAGAAGTGCCGGGTGCGCGGCACGTTGAGCTCGATGTCGCCGAGCTCGCTCAGCAGGCAGCGCCGGTAGGTGCCGTTGCGCCGGTCGCGCATCGCGCCGGCGTCGAGGTTGTCGAGCCAGCGGTCCACGGCCTCGGCCATCCGGCCCTCGATGATCTCGGCCAGCGCCTGGCGGCCGAGCAGGCGGTAACCCTCGCCCCAGTCCAGTCCGCCTGCCTGCCATCTCCTTCGCCACCTCAAACGCCTGGGGTAGGCTCATGATCGTCGCAGCTTGCTGGGACATGCGGGGTACTCCTGTTTGTGGTCGTGCTCACCAGAGGGAGTACCCCCTTCCCGCCTGACAACACATAATTCTTACGTCACCTCGTGCAGGCCGCGCCTGACGCTTCCTTGGGTGTTCGCTATGATCGGCGTTGTCGTCGGTGAAGAGACCGACCGACAGCAGAATTCGGGGGAAAAGCGCCGCCATGCCTGGGAAACGTTCAGATCGACGAAAGCGGCGTCGAGACCGGACGGTTGCACCCACCTTTCAGGGTTGGCACTCGACGGACGAGGAGGAGATCAAGCGGCGGCAATGGCGCGGTAGAACCGAGATTGACGAAGTCCGGCCCGTGGACAAGAAGGCCGGCCCCTTCTGCGATTACACGGTGACCTCCTCCAGCGGCAACTCCTACACGGTGGAAATCCGCAGCATCCGGGAGCGCATCAACTCCTGCGAGTGCCCGGATCACAGGGCCAACCGGCTCGGCACCTGCAAGCACATCGAAGGCGCGCTGCGGCGTCTGACCCGGCGCGTCCGTTCGCGCGAGGAGAGCAGCCGCATCGAGGTCTTTCTCGACGAGCGCGATGGCCGGAACCTGCGCCTGTCCGTGCCCGAGAGCCTCGCGCAGACCAACCCTGCCCTGGTTGCAAAGGTCGAACGACTATTCGGTGAGCTGCATCAGGGATCGGGCGAAGCTCTTGGGGCGTTGAGCGACATCGCGCGGGAAAACGCCCACTCCATGCGCGTCTCGCGCAGGTTGGAGAGTTGGGTCGCCGCCCTGCGGTCGACGAGCGAGCGCAAGCTGGAGCGCGCCCGCTTCGAGGAAGATCTCAAGGCCGGCAGGCGCTCGATGGACATGCTCAAGCTCGCGCTCTTGCCCTACCAGGTCGAAGGGGCGCTGCATCTGGCCTTCGGCGAGCGTGCGCTCTTGGCCGACGACATGGGCCTCGGCAAGACCGTGCAGGCGATTGCCGCCTGTGCCCTCTTGCGCGAACTCCGCGGGATTGAACGCGTGCTCGTCGTGTCGCCCGCCTCGCTCAAGGCCGAGTGGACGGAGCAAATTGCCCGCTTTTCCGACCTGTCGACCACCGCCGTCTACGGCAACTTCCTGTCCCGGAGCGCCGCCTACGCGAAGGGATCGTTCTTCACGCTCTGCAACTACGAGCAGGTGGTCGCGGACGGGCGCGCCATGATCGAGGCCGTGGCGCCCGATGTCGTGATCCTCGACGAAGCGCAGCGCATCAAGAACTGGCAGACCAAGACGGCGGCGGCGATCAAGAGGATGGAGAGCCGGTACGCATTCGTGCTTACGGGCACGCCGATCGAAAACCGCATAGACGAGATCTACTCGATCGTCCAATTCCTGGACCCGGAACTGCTGGGTCCGCTGTTCCGGTTCAACCGTAAGTACTACGAGCTCGACGACAGGGGGCGGCCGAAGGGGTTTCAGAATCTCGAGGGTCTTGCCGACCGGATATCCACGGTCATGCTCCGCCGCCGCAAGTACGATGTAGAGACCGAGCTTCTCCCACTGTCGACCAAGACCTTCTTCGTCCCCATGACCGACGCACAGACCAAGGTCTACGAGGATTACGAGTATCTGGCCAGGAGGCTCGCGGCGCTCGCGGAAAGGCGGCCGCTGACGGCCGAGGAGTTCGAGAAGCTGCAACAGCATCTCGCCTGCATGCGCATGGTTTGCGACACGCTCTACATCCTTGGTGGAGACGCGGACGCCTGTCCCAAGATGGACGAGATCGAGAAGTTGATCCCTGATTTGCTGGAAAACCCGCAGTGCAAGATCATCGTCTTCTCGGAATGGGTGCGGATGCTGGAGTTGGTGCGCGCCTTCGCAGCCGATGCCAACATCGAGTTTGCCTGGCACACGGGAAGCGTGCCCCAGCCCAGACGGCGCGAGGAGATCAAGCGGTTCCGCGAGGATCCGAACTGCCGCCTGTTCCTCTCCTCCGAGGCCGGCGGTGTCGGGCTCAATCTCCAGGTTGCCGATACTGTGATCAACATGGACCAGCCCTGGAACCCCGCCAAGCTCGACCAGCGGATAGCCCGAGCCTGGCGCAAGCATCAGCATCGCACGGTCAGGGTCTTCAATCTGGTGAGCGAGGACACCATTGAACACCGGATGCTTGGGCTGTTGGACGCGAAGCGGACCCTGGCCGAGGGTGTTCTCGATCGGCGCGGCGACCTCGCCAATATTCCGCTGCCCACCAGCAGAACGGCCTTTATGGAGCGCTTGAAGACCGTCCTCGGGCCCGATCCGGCTGCGGAAGTCGACGAAGCCGCCGCGCCTCCGGTTTCCCCGACGGATGCTCTGCGCGACAGGCTGATCGCCGATCATGGCAGTGCCTTGAGCCGCATCTTCGGCCATGAGAACGGCACGGCGATACTGGCTGTGATCGACCTTCCGACCAACAGGATCGGCGAGGAGGAGGAGCGCCTGGCCGGGCTCACGGAGCTCGCGGTCACGGTGATCGATCCCGCAACCCATGAATCGATGATGCGGCTGGCCAAATCCGGGTTGATCCCGTCGCCCACGGAGACCATGGAGGAGCTCTTCCCCGTACCTGCAGATCAAGAGGGTGAGGATGAGAGGGCCAATCTGCTTCGTGCCCGGGCGCTCGCGGACCTTGCCGATCACAAGCTGAAGGCGGCACAGCTCTTGGCCGGCGGAGGCTTCGCCGAGGAAGCGCGCGTGCCGGCCGTTGACGCGATCCGTCTCACCGCCGGCTCATTGGCAGCGATGACTTCGGGGCCGGAGCCCAAGGATACCGAACAGGCGGTAGAGTTTCTCGCCAGCCTGGAGCCCGGCGGCGAAGCTGACGGCATCGCACTTGACGCCGTGCGGGTGCTGTCGGGAGACACCGAGAAACGTAATCCCATCGAGACCGCCGCTGCCTTTCTCGATCATGTGTCGCGGCGAATCTCAACAGCGCCGGAGAGTTCGCAGCAGGCCTAAGCTGGGACAGTGTCAACAACATGGTCTCTTCCAATCAGCGAGCAGGTCATATGCCCGCCATAATTCCGATACATCTGGTGGCTCCATCATCTACAGACCGGTCTGGGTGAGCGCAAGGATCGGTGCGGCAACCGTGCCCGCCGTCAGCTTGGCCGCGAACCGCGATCATGAGCATTATTCCGGCAACCCTCCGCTAGAGGTCCAGGCGCGCCATCTTGGCTGTGCCGAGGGTCCCTTCGGAGCCTCCATCGAGTACCTCGAGTGCACTGTCGCGGCCCTCGAATCACTGGATCAGCGTAACGGCATCATGCATGATCTGCTGCGCGCCGCCCGCGCGGCGCGGTGGGATCGCCTTGCTCGCCCGGAAATTCCGCAACCGGCCGGGTAACGACGATTAAGGTGGTACCCGAGAGCGATCGGGCGATCCGGGTAAAGCTCATGGTCTGTTTTCTGCGGCCCCGGCGAGGTCAGCGATCGAGAGGCGCCACGGCGCACGTGCCGGCGAGGTCGAGGTCTACGAGGATGGCTGCCAGACCAATCGGCGCGAAGGGCCGGTTGTGCCGAATACTCCCAAGAATCCGGAATAGAAGATTCCTGCCGCGTGCTTGGAACGTGACTGTCCATGAACTCCGAGGCGACGCCGGGGTTGTCTGTACGAAAACGAGACCGTCGGAGGTGGCGAGAGTCATCCCGTTTCGGCGATCGGCGCGTTGAGGAATACGGCGATGCGGCTGACCGACCGGACCGACTACGCCCTTCGGGTTCTGATGTATCTCGCGGTGAACGGTCGGCGCCTCGTCACCGTCCAGGAGATCTCGGAGCGCTACGGGGTCTCCCGGAGCCACCTGAACAGGGTGGTCTGGGAGCTCGGCCGCACGCAGTTCGTCGAGACCGTGCGCGGCAGGGGCGGCGGGCTCACGCTCGCCCGCCCGGCGGAAGCGATTCCTCTCGGCGCGGTGGCGCGGTACATGGAACGGACCATCCCGCTCGCCGAGTGTTTCCCCGGCGGCACCGGCAAGTGCCGGATCGCACCCGCCTGCCGATACCGGACCGTGCTTGCCGAGGCCGAGGAGGCGTTCTTCGCCGCCCTCGACCTCTACTCGGTTCATGACCTCGTGAACCGCAATCGGGAGCTTCGCTTGAGACTCTTGGCGGCTCCGGTGTGAACAGGCCGGTAACCTCGCCGAATCCCGGGCACAATTGGCGGCAATAGAGGGACTTGCCTGTATCCCTTGCCGGGACCAGATCCATGTCCCGTTTCGGGGCGACAGCTTCATCTCGGTGATTGTGTGTGACGTATACCGCGCACGGCATCAAGCGCAACCTCCGTCCGAGGCTCACGCGCTTCCTCTCGCGCGAGGAGATCGGCCGACTTCATGGTGCCCTGGACCGGTACGCCTCCACGAAGACCTCGCACGCGCGCCAAGCGGACGTCATCCGCCTTCTGCTGTTGACCGGCTTGCCGGAGGGGCGAGATCGTGGCCCTACGATGGCAGGACGTGGAGACACGCTCAACCTCGTCGACGCCAACGCCGGGCCGAGACGGGTCATTCTGAACGCGTCGGCTCGGGCGATAATTGAGAAGCAGCGGCGTTTGGCAAGCGCGTACGTCTTTCCCTCGCCGTTGCATCCGGAGCGACCGCTTTCGCACGATCTCACGCTCTGACGTTCGCTGAGAAAGGAAGCCGGGATCGAGGACGCGCGAATTCATGACTGACATACGCTCGCGAGCCACCCCGTGCTGCAAGGCATACCGCTTCCGTTGGTCTCCCGCCTGCTCGGCCACAAGGAGCCGAGCATGACGCTGCGCTACGCCCACGTCGGCGACAAGGAGTCCGAGGCGGCAGCGGAGCGCATCGGTGCGGTTATCGCTCGAGCGTTGTTGTTGTGCGGAGGAGAGAAAATCTCGCCGTGCTGACTTGAGGCGCTCGTATGCCGGCATCGTCATGGGCGAGACCGTAACGATCATCGGCGGGCTTATGGAACATCTCGGTTGTATTCTTCCAGCTGGAGGACGGCCGGGCGCTGACACTGCGCCCGGACAACTCCCAGCTTCGCCATATCGGCCGGGTGATCACAGCGATTGAAGCGGAGTATCCTCATCTGACCACTCGGAACACCTCGTACGCGGAGGCCCACCGCGCCCGCCTTCATGCCGAGTTCGTTACCGACGACGGGCTTCACCTGCGCGAGCGTCAGGAAGCGGTGACGCGAGAGCGCACCACGGCGCTCGGAAGTCTGTCGAAAGGCACCGTAGACAGGGACAATGCGGCGGGCGCGTCAGAACGCAGCGTTGACGCCCACCAGAACGATGTCCGAGCTGGCATCCGCTTCGCTGATGGTGCGGTCAGGTATCACCTCGCCTCGGTCGTCTCTGATGCTACCGCCGCTGATGAAGTTGAGGGGTACGAAGCCGTCGACGTGAATGTATTCGCCAAACAGCTTCACGCTGGGCTCCGCGAACCACGCTGCACTGAAAACGATCTGATCCTGCCGCTCCCACGGCGCACCATCGGGGCCGGCCTCGAAGCGGCTAAACTCCGCTGACAGGTCGACCTGGCCGTAGTCGAGGCCGAGCCGGTACTTCATTCCGATGCTGAAGCTCGTCACGTCGCTCGCCGGGAACTGCGACATGGCAGGGTTGAACGTCCCGAGCCATTCGTCGAGGGTCCTCGCGAACTCCCCTATGAGTGTGAACTTGCCCGAGACCAGCCTGCCGTAAACGTCGAACGCCGGGTTGTTGTCCCGGCACGGAAGGTGGTGCTGGACCGGGAAGTCCTGGCAATAGGCCGAGCCGTGCAGGTACGAACCGCCCAGCAGAAGCGTGCCGCCGGGGCCCAAGTCGATCTCGTAGCTCGCATCCGCGGCCAGATTGTTGAGTCTGCTGGGGACGCCGGTCCCCTCGACCGGCGTATTCGCGGCGCGGAACTGCGCTCCTCCCTGAACGCCCATGAGGGAGAGGCTCAAGCCGTCGTTCGCGTAGCTTAGCATCGCCCCGTTGGCCAGCGCGCCGAAGGCGTGCCAGACGGACGAGGCGGTGAAGGGATTGACGGTGTCGGTCAGGCCGAAGGGCACCGGCATCTTTCCGAGGCTTACGTAAACGGGGGATCGGTCGAGATTGCCGATCAGGACGTAGGCGTGCCGCATCTGAAGCTGATTGCGCTCAAGATGTGTATTGGTGCCCGAGCCGAAGCTCTGCTCGGGATTGTAGAGAATTTGCGCGTGTCCGGTGATCCAGTCTCCGAGCGGAGCCGTAAACCCGAGCTATGACGAGTGGATGGCCGCCTCCGATACCTCATCGCCCACCTGGTTCCTCGCGGTCGGATGGCGCATCAGGTAGCCGAACTTGTCGTCCCTGTTGCTGGTCTGGTAGTCGGCGACTGCGGTGACCGCGCCATGAAAGGTCACGCCGGACGGCTCAAGGTTTCCGTCCCGTCTGAACTCCAGGATCAGCCGCTGCTTGCGGTTGATGTTCGAGGTCGGGTCGAGAAGTTCGTATCCGATTCGGGAGTTGATACGCACGAATCGTGTGGACGTTCGTTCTCCGGAGAGGGCGGAATCGATCTCCGCGCCCACGGGCCGCCCTGTCTTGAGCGCCTCGACTTCCTGTCTGAGGTGCCGGTTCTCTTCCTCCAGCCTGTCGAGACGTTCGATCAGGCTGTCGAGCGCATCGGCGTGAGCGGGGGTCACAATCAAAAGAGTTGCCGCAATGGTAACACCCAGGGCGATGGCCCGAAACTTGGCGTGGTGAACGAGGAATGTGCGCTGTGGCGTATTTCGACATCGTGACGCTGATCTTTGGCGGCCGGATATCGACTGCCTGATCCCCGCCGGGTGAGCAGAATGCAGCGATTAGACGCGAGATCGGAACGCTACGGGAACATCGTGACATGGATGGCCGCGGTCTGCCATCCGCCGGCAGGCGGCTTGGTCGAGCGGCGATGTCGGAGGTGGGACAACCGGTCAGCCGGTGTCGAGGTACGGCACCGCGCCGACCAGCGAGCGCATCCGCTCCGCGTGGCCGGCCCGCACCTGCGCAAGGGCCAGCGCCATCATCACCACCAGCGCCAGCCCGACACGGGTCTTCATCTTAGCGAGCCCGCGGATGTAGTGGGTCTCGAAGTTGAAGCTGTTGTCGAGGCGGCTGTTGATCCTCTCTATCGCAGAGCGCCGGTTGTAGCCGCGCCGCCACGACGGGCTGCCCCAGGGCGTCGGGGTGAAGATGCGCCGGTCGTTCTTGTCGAGATCGATGCGCACGATGCGGCCGTACTCGCCGGGCTCCACCCCGCCCGCCCGGTGGCACGCCTTGCTGCCTGCACAGTCGAAGCCGAAGGCCGCCGCCGGGCAGCGGTATTTCAGCGTGCCGCAGAGGCCGCGCTCGGCCTCGAAGCCCTGGAAGGCCATGGCGCGGACCTCGCCGGTCTGGGGGCAGATGCAGGACACGCGGCCGCGCTCGTCGTGGACGACGACGTCGGCGCGGTTGGGGAACAGCGCCCGCGTGATCGGCTTCGTCGGATCATAGCCCGGCTCCTCCTTCTCGGCCTTCCACATCAAGCGCGTGTCGACCAGCGGCCGAATGGCCCACTTATCCCAGAGCAACTTCTTCTGGGGAGCGTTGTCGAGACCGCGGTCGGCGCTGAAGTCGTCGCAGCGCTCCACCATTTCCGGCGCTCTTGCGAACAGGTTCTCCAGCATCTTGGGGAGCATCTTGACCTCCGAGTCCGACGCCCGCGTCACCTCGAAGGCCACCGGGACCTCGTAGTGGGTGTCGGCGATCAGGTGGAGGCCGTAGCCGAACCATGATTTCACCTTCTTCCAGATCGCGCCGGTCTTGGCGTTCACCCCGCTCGTCTCATGCTTGCCCCAGTCGGCGTCGGGGTCGGAGGTCTTCCCCTTGTCCTCGGCAACCCGGCCCGTCGAGTGGCTCTCGATCGCCTTGCCGTCGTAGCCGAGATGGCGGCCGAAGTCGGGCAGCTCTTCGAAGAGCGACGCGCGCAGGCTCTCGACCATTGCGGACACCAGGCCGCACTCGTTCTCAAGCAGCACGACGCGCCGCAGGAAGCGCGAGAAGTTCCAGTGGCTGGGCACCGTCGAGCGGACCTGCGCCGGATGCGCCACCGCGCATGGTGGCTCCTTCGTGCCTGCGCGAAGCTCCAACACGGGCGCGCCCTGGAAAGGCAGCGGGTCGAACCCGCAGAGTTCCAGGAGCGCCGGGTTGCGGCCCATCTCCCGCAGCAGCGACTGGATCGAGGCGTGCTGGAACACGACGCCTGCGATCAGCGCGCGCCACATCGCCCGCACCGGATAGTCGTTGCGCCCGCGGCCCCGACCAGCCTCAAGCGCAGCCACGATCTCCTCGTCGGGCAGGGTGTCGAGCACCAGACGCAGGCGATCCAGGTCCGGCAGGCCTTCGACAGCCTGCCAGGAAAAGGGTAGCTTCTCCGTTGTCGCCATCACGTTCTCCCTACCAGGGCTGGTGGATGGAACGAGGGCCTCTGGCCCGATGGCGACACCTTCTATCCGATTCGGGCGGGACGACGCGACGGGGCCGGAAGTGAGCCTGGGAGCGTCGTCAGAGCGTCGTCGGCTATGGGGTGGAAATCCTCGAGCCGCGCTGCTCGCCGACCCCAGGACCGCAGATGTCTGCGAAGCCGCCGGGGTAAGAAAAATCTCGGGTCAACTGGAGCCCTTGATCACCAAGGGATGCGTGACAGCGCACACGCCTCTGAACGCCCGTCGCGTGCCCGGAACTCGCTACCGGTCGCCATTCGCAGGGACGCGCTATGGCCGAGACCGATACGCTCTTATGCCAAATGGCTACCGGCGACAGGCGGTGCCCGCCGAACGCAGGCCAACCGCGCATCGTGTCGGTGGGACCTGTTGGTGGCTTCTTGCAGACCGAGGTTCGAATCGGTTTCAGCTCCTCAGAACCGCATGTTGAGGGTTGCGAAGAAGGTGCGTCCCCAGCCCGCCGCGCGCGGCCCATCGATTGCGGAGGGATCCGCCGTGTTGGTGGAGAGCTTCGCGTCGGTGACGTTGTAAACGCCCGCGGTTACCCGCGTGCTCTTGAGCCCCAGCGGCTTTCTCCAGTCGAGCGTCACGTCGTGGCCGGTCCAGGACTTGAACCGTCCTTCGTCCCACCGGTTCTCGATCTCGTCGCGCCAATTCACGGCCCAGAAGGCGGTGAGGTCGCCGCGCCCGACCGACGCCTCGATGCGCACGGCGTGGCGCGGCAGCGGCAGCGGCTGCTCCTCGCCTGCGACGCGCTCTTCGCTGTCGGCGACATAGCGCCAGAACCCGCGCGCCGCGACGAAGCCCCAGCCGGTCTCCGCGCGGGCTCCGAACCGGGTGTTGACACCTAAGATCTCGGTCTCGACGATATTCGCGAAATCCTGGTGCATGGTGACCTCTCCGGCCGCGCGCTCGATGCAGTCGCTGCCGCCGCCGGGCGGGCACTCGGGGTGGTTCAGCATCGCCCAGGTGGCGTCGTGAAGACCCGGTAGACCCGAGGCCGTGAGCCGGTACCAGTCGGCGACGAGGTAGAACGGCCCCCTGCGGGCCTCGGCGCCGACGGAAAGTCTCTCCGATCTCGACGGCTCGAGTTCGGGATTGCCGCCAATGAGGCGCTCCACCTGCACCCAGTTTGCCGCATCGCACGTGCGAGGTGGCGGTCCGCTCTCCGGGATGCAACGGACATAGGGGTGGTCCTGCGCCACGGTGCTGTGCAGGTGGTACATCTGGGGTGCCTGGTCGCCCGCGCTCCACGAGCCGCGCAGCGTCACAATACCGCTCGGGCGGTACTCGGTCCCGAGGCGCCACGCGCGCAGGCCGCCGATGTCGTCGTACTCGTCGGCCCGTGCCGCGGCCCTCACGTCGACCGTGTCGGCGATGGGCAGGGACATCTCGGCGAACGCGCCCGCCTCATCGCGCTCGCCGGCGTAGCTGGTGCCGGCCGACCCGAGCACCCCGGTTACGTCGCGGGTCCGGCCGTCTCCCGCCCGGAACGCCAGCAAATGGTGATATTCGTACTTGGCGAGCTCAATCCCCGCGGTCCATGCCGTCGCGCGCCCGCCGATGCCCGGACCCGCGCCCTCAAGCGCGAGACGCGCACCCAGATACCTTCCGCCGAAGTCCTCCTCCTCGCGCAGGCTGCTCCTCCTGATCGCTCCCCGGTGGTCCGGTTCCATCGACCGTGGATCGGTCAGGTCGTACCTGCCAGCCGCGATTTCCTGCCTGATGATCTCGGCGTCAACGAAGGTATCGCCTCTCACCGCGCCGTCGAGCCTCCAAGCGCTGACGCGAGCGTCGTAGCCGAGACCTTCGGCCAGACGGCCCTCGACGCTTGCCGAGAAATCGTACTCCTCGGTGTCTGTCTTCCAGTCCCGGTTGCCATGGCCGATGAAGCGGTGCGCGACCGAGAAGACATCCTCTCCCGTCGCCTCGAACGCCGGGTCGGCCTCGCGCGCCGATGCGTTGATCGCGGCGAGCAGGCTCTCGCCCGGGGCGACGGAGAATACATCGACCGACGGCGCGTAGCGGAACGCCGAGCGTCCCTGCGTGAGGTTCGCGTCCACGTGGAGTTCGGCGTGCTCTCCCAGCGGGTGGTCCAGGTTCAGGATCGCATTCTTCTGGTCGTAGCTCTCGCTGTCCCACCAAACGCTGCCGTAGGCGAACCCGCAGCCCTTGTCGCCCGAGTCGATTCCCGGCGGGTTGCTGAGCGGGCCGGTGTAGCCAAGCACCGGGTTGCATTCGCCGAGCGCCACGGTTCTCAACTCGTCCGCGCTCGTGTCGAAGATGTAGACGGTGTTGCCACCGACGCTCACGTTCCTTGCCTCGGCGAAGCTCCCGCCCTCCCAATCCGAGCTGCTGTGCTCGCGGGTCCTGCCGGCGATCTCCTTGCGGTCGAGGATGTCGACGCCGACGGTCATGTGTCCACCGGCGCCGATCTCGCCGCCCCACACGACGCCGCCCTGGCGCGCGCGGCCGCCGTCCCGGCTCGGCAGCCGGGCGACCGTGCGCACGTCGAAGCCGTCCAGATCCTTCCTCAGCACGAGGTTGAAGGCACCACTTACCGCGGCGCGGCCGCCGAGCGTTCCCAGGCTCTCGGCTCTAAGCACCTCGATGCGCTCGACCGCAGACAGCGGGAGGGTGTCAAGGGCGTGATCGTTCGCGGTCGTTGTGTAGGGCCGCCCGTTCACCATAATGAGCAGGTCGCGCCCTCCGGTGAAGAAGTAGCGGATGATGCCCGTGTCGAGCATCTCGCCGAACGTCTGAGCGCCGTAGCGCTCAATGAAGCCGCGGTCGTACTCGGCGATGATCTGCGGGGCTGGCGCCAGCGCGCCAGCATGGACCTGACCCGCGGCGGAAATGGCGGTCGCAACGATCACCGCGAGGACTACTTTCACCATAGGATCCCCATTGGCTCAATTCGCAAAGCGCATGCGCGGCCTCCAGCACGGCCCGATCGAGCGCCTCGCCACCCGGCCTCTGTCCATCACCGTTTTCGCATGGCCAATCCCTGATGCAACAAAGTGGACACTCCGACAGTCACGAACCGCGCTGTTCACTTGCGCGTACTTTATCCGCAGAAGCGGCACGACGAAAATTCGTTTGCGCGGCCGCCCCGGTGCCGGACGCGGACCATTTGCGTGCGAGGTTGTTGGCCGGGTAGGAGGGGTCGTTGGCAATCGCCCGTATGGTCTCGATGTGTGATAGGCGCTCGGCGATATTCTCGGCCCCGGCGATTCACGGCGGGTCCGCGGCCAGGATCGCGCGAAGCTCTCGATTGCGGTGCACGAGGTCACGGACGGTGCAGCAGTTGAGCACCGCAAAGAACGCCGCCTGGGCATCGGCAAGCACGACCCGGTATCGGCAGGCGGGCGCAATCCGGCATTGGCCCGTGCCGCCGGGAAAACACTCGGCGAGCGGGATCGCCCGCTCCATGTGGCGCGCCATTGCGCCCGCCGAAATCTCCGCCGGCGGATGGGCCAGTCTCAACCCGCCGCCCCTGTCGCGCACCGTCTCGACGAGCCCTGCGCGGCCGAGCTCCCAGGCCACTCGGTTCAGGTGGCTGTGTGATATCCCGTAGCGCTCGGCGATGGTGACCAGGCGCCCGGCGTTCGCCGCAAGATGCATCAGCACCCGAAAGGCGGTGCGGTCGGTCAAGCGCATCGCGTGGCTCACAATCTGGCCAGCCGCCGATCTTCTACAAGCATCTGCGGTTTGCGGGCGTTCCTGTCGTCACGCTGGCCGAGGGCGGGATCAACGAGCCTCACGCAGGCCTCAAGGGAACGATAACGCCAAAAGCCCCAAATCGTACTTACGCCAGTTGCTGAGCGGATGCCTTGTTCGATTGCAGCGGTCACCGTTTCCCGCCGAAGGCCGCGGAGAGGTCGTGGCGTTCGAGCACCCCACCCATTCCTTCGTGGCGGGTTTCGAAGAAGGTGCCGGTGACGGTGCCGAGATCCTTTCCGGTCCAGTCGTAGCCTGCCCCGTCCTTGACGAATTCCGCATCCGCTCGACTGAAGGTATTGCCGGAGCCCGTCGCGCGAACCGCGTAACGGAGATCGCCGTCTCCCCACGCGCCGCCGCTCTCGTAGCGCATGCCGGTGAAGGCCAGCTCGCCTGAAAGACTTTCCATGTCGAGCGTGAGCGAGGAGTCGCTCACCACCCCTCTGCCCGTCGGCGTGATGCCCACAAGCGCGCCGTTCCAGCTCGCGCTTTCCGACAGCACCGGGTTGTGATCGAGCGCGCTCGCGGGCTTGGGTCCGAAGGCCCAGGGCTGCGCCAGACCGTTGCGGAACGCGACCCCGAAGGAGACTTCGCCGGCCCCGATGTCGAGATCGCCGCGCAGATGGTACGAGGTCTCGGCCCACGGCCCGAGGCTGTCCGCGGAGATGTCCTCCGGCAAGGTGCCGGGCGGGATCCGACTATAGGCCGCGAGCAGCCCGGCCCGGTCGATCGGATAGATCAGGCCGCGCGGCTGCGCTCCGGGAAAGAAGCCCGCTGCGCTCAGGGTCGAGTCGAACTCCGCCGGATCGGTGTGACTGGGGAAACCCACAGCGTGCAGCAATTCGTGGATCAGCACGTGGACGACCTCCGGGTCGGTATAGGAAGCGATCGCGTCGGGATCGATAAGGACCTCGGAGTCGAACGCGCCCTTCGCCGAGACTTCGAGCGTTTGCGCCGCCTCGTCCCTGACGTCGAAGGACACCCTGGAGCGCCCCAGTTCCGATGGATTGGCGCCGGCGGGATATGCCGGATGCGTCTTGGGAACGAACCGCACCCGAATCTCGCCCTGTCCCCGCCCCGAAGTCGCGCGGTCGAAGTCCCTGGGGAGGTGAGGCGGATTGATGCGGAGCTGTCTCTCGAAGGGGAGCGCCGCATTGAGAATCCGGACGGCCTCCTGCGTGAGTCGTCCGAAACGCGTGTCCCAGCCGTGCGCCTCCTCGCTGGACACCAGCCTGACTGTCGGCGGTGGCGGCGTCTCCGGGTAGGTCGCGAGTCCGGTATACCGCCCCCCGGCCAGATTGTGGCTCGCCGCAATGCGGAGATAGCGGGCCACGTCTGCGGCGCTCGTCCCATCGCGCACCGTGCCCGTCGACAGCGCGACCCCGTTGCGCTCGCCGCCGGCGGCCAGCGCACCTGCCGACGGCGCGACATCGGCACCGACATGCACCGAGCCGCCGAACTCCATGACCGGGGCGCCCGGGCGGAAGCTGCCCGGCCACAGGTAGGCATTGACGGGAATGTCGGGCGGCAGGCGCGGCCGCTCATGGGCTGGATCGTCCAGAACAGGGGGAAGCACGCGGTTCCCGTCGCCGCAGCCCCACAGCGCGGCCAGGATGAGACCGATGGCCGGGGCAATCCCCGTTAGCCGCCACCGTTGCCGCGAACGCTGCGGAACGCTTTCTCCAGCCGCGCGGTTCATGCTGCCTATACCCTTTCAGGATTCTTCCTGGGGATAGTAGTCTCCGCGGTGCTCAAGATCACGGAGGAATGTGCGCTGTGGCGTATTTCGACATCGTGACGCTGATCTTTGGCGGCCGGATATCGACTGCCTGATCCCCGCCGGGTGAGCAGAATGCAGCGATTAGACGCGAGATCGGAACGCTACGGGAACATCGTGACATGGATGGCCGCGGTCTGCCATCCGCCGGCAGGCGGCTTGGTCGAGCGGCGATGTCGGAGGTGGGACAACCGGTCAGCCGGTGTCGAGGTACGGCACTGCGCCGACCAGCGAGCGCATCCGCTCCGCGTGGCCGGCCCGCACCTGCGCAAGGGCCAGCGCCATCATCACCACCAGCGCCAGCCCGACACGGGTCTTCATCTTAGCGAGCCCGCGGATGTAGTGGGTCTCGAAGTTGAAGCTGTTGTCGAGGCGGCTGTTGATCCTCTCTATCGCAGAGCGCCGGTTGTAGCCGCGCCGCCACGACGGGCTGCCCCAGGGCGTCGGGGTGAAGATGCGCCGGTCGTTCTTGTCGAGATCGATGCGCACGATGCGGCCGTACTCGCCGGGCTCCACCCCGCCCGCCCGGTGGCACGCCTTGCTGCCTGCACAGTCGAAGCCGAAGGCCGCCGCCGGGCAGCGGTATTTCAGCGTGCCGCAGAGGCCGCGCTCGGCCTCGAAGCCCTGGAAGGCCATGGCGCGGACCTCGCCGGTCTGGGGGCAGATGCAGGACACGCGGCCGCGCTCGTCGTGGACGACGACGTCGGCGCGGTTGGGGAACAGCGCCCGCGTGATCGGCTTCGTCGGATCATAGCCCGGCTCCTCCTTCTCGGCCTTCCACATCAAGCGCGTGTCGACCAGCGGCCGAATGGCCCACTTATCCCAGAGCAACTTCTTCTGGGGAGCGTTGTCGAGACCGCGGTCGGCGCTGAAGTCGTCGCAGCGCTCCACCATTTCCGGCGCTCTTGCGAACAGGTTCTCCAGCATCTTGGGGAGCATCTTGACCTCCGAGTCCGACGCCCGCGTCACCTCGAAGGCCACCGGGACCTCGTAGTGGGTGTCGGCGATCAGGTGGAGGCCGTAGCCGAACCATGATTTCACCTTCTTCCAGATCGCGCCGGTCTTGGCGTTCACCCCGCTCGTCTCATGCTTGCCCCAGTCGGCGTCGGGGTCGGAGGTCTTCCCCTTGTCCTCGGCAACCCGGCCCGTCGAGTGGCTCTCGATCGCCTTGCCGTCGTAGCCGAGATGGCGGCCGAAGTCGGGCAGCTCTTCGAAGAGCGACGCGCGCAGGCTCTCGACCATTGCGGACACCAGGCCGCACTCGTTCTCAAGCAGCACGACGCGCCGCAGGAAGCGCGAGAAGTTCCAGTGGCTGGGCACCGTCGAGCGGACCTGCGCCGGATGCGCCACCGCGCATGGTGGCTCCTTCGTGCCTGCGCGAAGCTCCAACACGGGCGCGCTCTGGAAAGGCAGCGGGTCGAACCCGCAGAGTTCCAGGAGCGCCGGGTTGCGGCCCATCTCCCGCAGCAGCGACTGGATCGAGGCGTGCTGGAACACCACGCCCGCGATCAGCGCACGCCACATCGACCGCACCGGGTAGTCGTTGCGCCCGCGACCTCGCCCGGCCTCAAGCGCAGCCACGATCTCCTCGTCGGGCAGGGTGTCGAGCACCAGACGCAGGCGATCCAGGTCCGGCAGGCCTTCGACAGCCTGCCAGGAAAAGGGTAGCTTCTCCGTTGTCGCCATCACGTTCTCCCTACCAGGGCTGGTGGATGGAACGAGGGCCTCTGGCCCGATGGCGACACCTTCTATCCGATTCGGGCGGGACGACGCGACGGGGCCGGAAGTGAGCCTGGGAGCGTCGTCAGAGCGTCGTCGGCTATGGGGTGGAAATCCTCGAGCCGCGCTGCTCGCCGACCCCAGGACCGCAGATGTCTGCGAAGCCGCCGGGGTAAGAAAAATCTCGGATCAGCTGGAGCCCTTGATCACTAAGGGATGCGTGACAGCGCACACGCCTCTCACGCACCCAGATGGGCATTGAGATGGACGTAGTGGTAGTAGAGGATAATCGTCATTGTCCGGGCAGGCGTCTGGCCAAGTGAAGGCTCTCGCCGTTCATCACCACTTACGGCGCGTGCGAATAGCGGAGATCGTGAAGCCGCGCGTCCAGCAATATTCCGGTCATGACATACGCCTTCGCCAGAACCGGCAAGCCCTTTCTCGAAGGTTCTCCGCGATTCACGGATACGGTGCTCGCTTGAAGCAATGTTGCAAGCAAAGTTGGCTTGTACGGCCGGTATCCGGATCACGGCTGTCAGCGATGTGGAGTTCGATAAGCGGTCATGTAGCAGGCAGGTCTGCTGGTAGCCGTACCGAAGGATACCGTAGCGAACCAGGGGGGCGAACCATGAGCGCCACGATCAGGGATAGCGGATGTCGGCACTTGCGATCTCTTCACGATCCGAGGCTTCGCACCGGTCTGATCTCGATTGCGCTTGGCGCTGTAATGCTCGCTGTGGCCTCCTGCTCCTGCTTCACCCTTCCCTCGTATGACGGCGCCGAGACCGTCTCGGGCCTCGACGCCCCAGTCGAGATCGTGCGCGACGCGCATGCGATCCCGCATATCTATGCGCAGTCGCCGAGGGACGGCGCCTTCGCCATGGGCTATGTCCACGCACAGGACCGGCTCTGGCAGCTGGAGATGCAGCGGCGGATCGGCGCCGCGCGTCTTTCGGAGGTGGTAGGCGAGCCCGGCCTGGAGACAGACAGGTTCCTGCGCACTCTCGGTCTCTACCGCGTCGCCGAGCGCAACTTCGAGATGCTCTCGCCCGAAGTGCAGGAGATCTACGAGGCCTATGCCCGGGGCGTGAACGCCTGGCTCGAGAACCGCTCGGGCCTTCTGCCCCTGGAGTTCCAGCTGCTGGGCCACGAGCCCGAGCCCTGGCGTCCTGCGGACAGCCTCGTCTGGCTCAAGATCATGGCCTGGGATCTCGGCGACAACTTCGGGGACGAGCTGCTGCGCGCGCGGCTGGCCGGCAGGCTCGATGCGGGTCAGTTGCAGGACCTCTGGGCCCAGCACCCCGACGACCCGGCGCCGGGACCGCAGGCCGTACCGGATGCACTGGAGACCAACGATATCGACTACGGCGCGCTCCTGTCCTCGGCACCCGTCGCGGGCGCCTCCGGCCTGGGCTCCAACGGCTGGGCGGTCTCGGGCGAGCACACGGCATCGGGCAGGCCGCTGCTGGCGAACGACCCGCATCTGCGCCTGGAGATACCGGGCGTGTGGTATCTCGCCCATGTGTCGACGCCTGAGTTCGATATCGCGGGCGCCACCCTGCCGGGGCTTCCCGTTCCGATATTGGGGCGCAACCGGCACTTCGCGTGGGGCTTCACCAACACCGGGCCGGACGTGCAGGACCTCTTCATCGAGCGGATCGATCCGGACGACCCTGCCCGCTACCTCGCGCCCGAGGGGAGCCTGCCCTTCGACGCTCGCACCGAGACCATCGGCGTCAGCGGCGAAGACGCGATCGAGCTTGCCGTGCGCGCGACCCGGCACGGTCCGGTGATCTCGGACCTGGTGGAGGAGAGCGCCGAGTTTCTCGAGGAAGGGCACGTGTTGGCCTTCGCGTGGACGGCGCTGGCCGACGACGACCGCACGGCGGAGGCGCTGGTGCGTGCCCCTGCGGCTGAAGACTGGGAGGGCTTCGTCGAGGCGCTGCGCGACGTGGCGGCACCTCAGCAGACCATCGTCTTCGCCGACAGGGAGGGCAACATCGGCCATATCGCGCCGGGTCGGGTGCCGGTTCGGGCCTCGGGCTGGGGACACATGCCCGTGCCCGGCTGGACCGGTGTGCACGACTGGGAGGGCTGGATTCCCTTCGAGGAGTTGCCCCGCACGTTCAACCCGGCATCGGGCCGGGTGGTAAGCGCCAACAATCGGATCGTGCCACTCGACTATCCCCACTACATCACCGATGCGTGGGCTCCGCCATACCGCGCGCACAGGATCGAGGCGCTGCTGGACGCGCGAACCAAGCACGACGTTTCGAGCTTCACCATGATCCAGCAGGACCTGCTCTCGCTTCCTGCGGCGCGTCTTCTGCCGGTTCTGCTTTCGCGGACCGAGCCGTCGAGCGACGAAGCGCGTCGTGCCGTTGCCATGCTCGAGGACTGGGACCGCCGCATGTCGCGCGACCGGCCCGAGCCCTTGATCTACGCGGCGTGGCTTCGCGCGCTGATGCGCGCGCTCTTCGCCGACGAGCTGGGCGATGCGTTCGAGGACTACTGGAAGATCCGGCCCGAGACGATTCGTCGCGCGCTCACGGTGCATACGGCTTGGTGCGACGTGGTGACGACTGCCGAGCGGGAGGGCTGCGCCGAGGTCGTCACGGACGCTCTCGACGGGGCGGTGGAATTTGTTGCCGCCGACCATGGCCGGGACATGACCGCGTGGCGCTGGGGCGAAGCGCACGCCGTGCACATGAAGCACCGCATTCTGGGCGAGCTTCCCGCCATCGGGTCCTGGTTCGAGGTACGCCTGCCGAGCGGCGGCGAGAAGGACACGGTGAAGGCCGGAGGCTTCGACGTGAACGATCCCGAGGCGCCGTTCACGCAAAACCACGGTGCGGGCTACCGCGCCGTGTACGACCTGGGCGAGCCCGAGCGCTCGGTGTTCATGATCAGCACGGGCCAATCGGGGAACCCGCTGTCCTCGCATTACGAGGACCTCTCCGAGCCCTGGCGGGACGGGCGCTACCTGCCCATGCTGACCGAGCGGGCAAGGGTGGAGGAGGATGCCCTCGGCACCCTGACCTTGCGACCTCGCTAGGCGCTCACCCGGTTAGGCGCTCACCCGCGAGCGGCGGATGGGGCATCGCGAGGGGCACCCTCAGGTCATGCCCAGACAACGGTCGGCCGCGATACGGCCGAACACGTCACGACAACGCGGGGCCTCGGGCCGCTTCGAACCCGCTGCACCCAGCCTGACCATGGCTTCGGACTGTTTTCTAGAGGCTCGGTCGACAGAGGCGTTGTCGCAACGGAAGCGAACCATCCGGCGCTGACCACGCAGGAAGCCTTCTACGTCGAGATCAGCCACGCCTGCGACCGAACGGAGCTGGTGACCGACAATGCGGCCGCGCTCAAGGAGCGGCTCGAAGCGGTCACCGGAGAGCGCATCTCGGGGCTCGAAGGCATCGGCGAGGACATGCGCACGCGACGCGAGGCCGGCCGGGAAGCCGGGCCCGGTGACAAGGAACGCGAGCGCGACCGGGTCGAAGACGCCGCCGTTCGGCGGATCGGAACCTCGGCCGCGAGGCGCCGCAGCGCAAGGCGCCCGAGCCCGCGCCGCCGGCTTCAGCCCGACTTCGAGCGCCGTCAGCACATGAGCTCAGCGGGCGGAGTGTTCGGCCAATCCCAATCGGCGCCGTCGCTCCGCTCAATGTCCTGCATCGGCTGAGCCTACTCGGCGAAAGGGTCAGCAAACCGCTCTCCTTAAATCATATGGGCATGTGCGCTGCACCGCTCTTAACATACGCTCATACGTATCAGCCGATTGGCGCGCTCTCAGGGGCAAGAAGAATCTCGGGTCAACTGGAGCCCTTGATCGCCAGGGGATGCGTGACAGCGCACACCTCGAGGCGTGTGCGCTGTCACGCATCCCCTGGCGATCAAGGGCTCCAGTTGACCCGAGATTTTTCTTACCCCGGCGGCTTCGCAGACATCTGCGGTCCTGGGGTCGGCGAGCAGCGCGGCTCGAGGATTTCCACCCCATAGCCGACGACGCTCTGACGACGCTCCCAGGCTCACTTCCGGCCCCGTCGCGTCGTCCCGCCCGAATCGGATAGAAGGTGTCGCCATCGGGCCAGAGGCCCTCGTTCCATCCACCAGCCCTGGTAGGGAGAACGTGATGGCGACAACGGAGAAGCTACCCTTTTCCTGGCAGGCTGTCGAAGGCCTGCCGGACCTGGATCGCCTGCGTCTGGTGCTCGACACCCTGCCCGACGAGGAGATCGTGGCTGCGCTTGAGGCTGGTCGGGGCCGCGGGCGCAACGACTATCCGGTGCGGGCGATGTGGCGCGCGCTGATCGCAGGCGTCGTGTTCCAGCACGCCTCGATCCAGTCGCTGCTGCGGGAGATGGGCCGCAACCCGGCGCTCCTGGAACTCTGCGGGTTCGACCCGCTGCCTTTCCAGGGCGCGCCCGTGTTGGAGCTTCGCGCAGGCACGAAGGAGCCACCATGCGCGGTGGCGCATCCGGCGCAGGTCCGCTCGACGGTGCCCAGCCACTGGAACTTCTCGCGCTTCCTGCGGCGCGTCGTGCTGCTTGAGAACGAGTGCGGCCTGGTGTCCGCAATGGTCGAGAGCCTGCGCGCGTCGCTCTTCGAAGAGCTGCCCGACTTCGGCCGCCATCTCGGCTACGACGGCAAGGCGATCGAGAGCCACTCGACGGGCCGGGTTGCCGAGGACAAGGGGAAGACCTCCGACCCCGACGCCGACTGGGGCAAGCATGAGACGAGCGGGGTGAACGCCAAGACCGGCGCGATCTGGAAGAAGGTGAAATCATGGTTCGGCTACGGCCTCCACCTGATCGCCGACACCCACTACGAGGTCCCGGTGGCCTTCGAGGTGACGCGGGCGTCGGACTCGGAGGTCAAGATGCTCCCCAAGATGCTGGAGAACCTGTTCGCAAGAGCGCCGGAAATGGTGGAGCGCTGCGACGACTTCAGCGCCGACCGCGGTCTCGACAACGCTCCCCAGAAGAAGTTGCTCTGGGATAAGTGGGCCATTCGGCCGCTGGTCGACACGCGCTTGATGTGGAAGGCCGAGAAGGAGGAGCCGGGCTATGATCCGACGAAGCCGATCACGCGGGCGCTGTTCCCCAACCGCGCCGACGTCGTCGTCCACGACGAGCGCGGCCGCGTGTCCTGCATCTGCCCCCAGACCGGCGAGGTCCGCGCCATGGCCTTCCAGGGCTTCGAGGCCGAGCGCGGCCTCTGCGGCACGCTGAAATACCGCTGCCCGGCGGCGGCCTTCGGCTTCGACTGTGCAGGCAGCAAGGCGTGCCACCGGGCGGGCGGGGTGGAGCCCGGCGAGTACGGCCGCATCGTGCGCATCGATCTCGACAAGAACGACCGGCGCATCTTCACCCCGACGCCCTGGGGCAGCCCGTCGTGGCGGCGCGGCTACAACCGGCGCTCTGCGATAGAGAGGATCAACAGCCGCCTCGACAACAGCTTCAACTTCGAGACCCACTACATCCGCGGGCTCGCTAAGATGAAGACCCGTGTCGGGCTGGCGCTGGTGGTGATGATGGCGCTGGCCCTTGCGCAGGTGCGGGCCGGCCACGCGGAGCGGATGCGCTCGCTGGTCGGCGCGGTGCCGTACCTCGACACCGGCTGACCGGTTGTCCCACCTCCGACATCGCCGCTCGACCAAGCCGCCTGCCGGCGGATGGCAGACCGCGGCCATCCATGTCACGATGTTCCCGTAGCGTTCCGATCTCGCGTCTAATCGCTGCATTCTGCTCACCCGGCGGGGATCAGGCAGTCGATATCCGGCCGCCAAAGATCAGCGTCACGATGTCGAAATACGCCACAGCGCACATTCCTCACCTCAAGTCCTCCTTCCATAGCCGCCGCGCCTGCGCTACGCTTTGCGCGGGCGGAGACGCAATTCCGTCGGCACGCTTCGGCACCCGTCGGGGCGTTGATCAAGGGTCGGTCACGGAGTGTTGTTCATCATGACGAACAGTTTGGGCGGGTTCAGGCCGATGGCCGGCAAGCTCAAGGGCGGTGCTTCGGAAAGTGGGACAGGCGCCACACCGAAGTTGCGACTTTTTCTTGACAACGGCATGTGGGGCTTCATTCACACTCCTGCCGAGCCGAGCCGAGCCGAGCCGAGCCGGCCATGAGTGCGCGTGATCCCTGGTGGCGGCGCTGCCTCCATCGCCTGGCCTTTCCGCCAGAACCGTCCCGCCGGGCCGGCCGCGTCGGCCGTCGCCCGTTTCTCCTTGCGCGTCGGGTCTTCCCGGCGCTTTTTCTGTTGTCGGCGCTGCTGTCGGGTTTGGCGGCGCCGGCGGCCGCGCAGACGCCGTCGGTGAGCATCGCGGCCGGCCCGACCGTGACGGAGGGCGCGGACGCGACCTTCACGCTGACAGCGAGCCCGGTGCCGTCGTCACCCATCACGGTGAACGTCAAACTGACCGAGAGCGGGCATTTTGCACTCTACGGTCAGTTCAGGGACTTTCAGTCCGTGCCGCTCAACGAACGGATCGAGGTGACCGTCGGCACGGGCGGCACGGCCAGCTTCACGGTGTCCACGTTCGACGACGGCTTCGCCGAGTTGCATGGCGCGATCAATGCGGCCGTGCAGAGCGGCGACGGCTACAGCGTGGGCTCGCCGTCCTCGGCCTCGGTCACCGTGAAGGACAACGACTCGCCCGACATCCCCGACAAGGTGAGCGTCTCCATTCGGGGTCCGTCGACGATCACGGAAGGAACGGAGTCCAGCCTCGACATCAAGCCGTCGACGCGGGCGCAGGTGTCCTTTCCGATGACGATCAGGTTCACGCGCACGGGCGACCTCATGCGTTCGCGCCTCTCCGAACTTCACCCCGGCGCGACCCAGCAGTCGCGCAACTTCGAAACGTGGCTCCAGAGCGACGGGACCGGCAAGGCCGCATTCGACTATGTCTATGAGATGCGGCATGTCGGGCAACTGATCTTTTCCGGCTTGATAACGGCGAACGACGGCATCGACGAGCCGGACGGCGTGCTGACGGCGGTCGTCAGGTATGCCAAGAACGGCGCGACCGTCACCTCGAACAGCGTCACGCTCTCCATCCGCGACAACGACCCGACGGTGGTGAGCCTGGCGCGTGTGGGCGCGGGCGCGGTGGGCGCGGGCGAAGCGGTGGCGTTCACGGTGACGCTGGGCCGCGCGCTGATGGCGGGCGAGACCGTCGACGTGCCGCTCGCGATATCCGGCAAGGGGGCGCGCGCCGGCGGCCAGACGCTCTCGGTGAAGAGCGGCACGGGCGCGGCGCTCTCGGGGACGGATACGCTCACGCCGGTGCTTCGCTTCTCGGGCGCGGGCGCGCGGACGGCGGCGCTGGAGTTGGTCCCGACGGCCGCCAACGGCGCCGGGCGGCTCAGGATTGCGCTCGGTCCCGACGGCACGGGCGCGAACGGCTTCGACCGCGCCGGTCTCGGCACCAATGTCGGCGGCGGCGCGGACCCGCACGCGACCGGGAACGGCTTCGACGTGGAGTTGGCGCTGCTCCCGCCGGTGCTGACCCTGACGCGCATCGGCGGCACGGATCCGGTGGCCGAGGGCGACAACCGGGGGGCGCGGTTCCGCATCGACGGCTCGCGGCCCCTGGCCGACCTCGTGACGGTGAACTACCGCCTCGGGGGCACGGCTGAAGCGCCGTTCTACAGCAACCCGGAGGACTACCGGCTAGAGATGCGCCTCGACGGCATCTGGTACACGATGAGCGCCTATCGCGGCAAGCCCTTCTTCGATCTCTACGAGGTGCCGACGGTGCTGCGGGTGACGCCGCTGGCGGACAAGGAGGCGGAGGGCGACGAGACGGTGACGCTGAGCCTGGTGGCCGGGAACGGCTACGCGCTCGGCACGCCGAGCGCGGCGGAGATGACCATTGAGGACGCGGTGGAGCCGGTGGCGGCGTCGTTCGCCGAGGCGGCATCGTCGGCGGGCGAGGATGCGGGCACGCGCAGCGTGACGGTGAACCTGGACCCCGCGCCGACTTCGGCGATCGCGCTCGCTTACAATGTGAAGGGAACGGCGACGGCGGCCGAGGACTTCGCCATCGCGGGGCTCTCCGGCGGCAAGGGGAGCGTCGACGTCGCCGCCGGCCAGGCCTCGGTGTCCATTGATGTGGCGATTACCGATGACGGCGCGCACGAGGGCAACGAGACCGTCGTCCTGGAGCTCGCCGCCGGGGCCGGCTACACGGCGAAGGGCACGACGTCCCACACGCTCACCATCCTCGACAACGACCCCGCCGTGCCCATCGTGTCCATCTGGGCCGGGCCGGCCGTGACCGAGGGCGGCACGGCGAGCTTCACGCTGACCGCGAACCCGTTGCCGTCGGAGCCCATCACGGTGCAGGTGGCGGTGAGCGAGAGCGGCGGCTTTGCGGCCGGCGGCCAGACCGGCACGCGCCAGGTGCGCGTCGGCACGGGCGTGACGTCCACGCTGGTCGCCACGGCGCGCGACGACGCGGACGAGCCGAACGGCAGCGTCACCGCGACGATCGCGGGCGGCGCGGGATATGCGCCCCACGCGACGGCGGGCGCGGCCTCGGTGGCGGTGGCCGACGACGACCCCACCGGGGTGACGCTCTCGGCGCCCGCGGGCGACGTGGCGGAGAGCGGCGGGACGAAGGTGCTGACGGTGCGGCTCGGCCGGGCGCTGGCGGCGCCGGAGGCGCTTGAGGTGCCGCTGGTCTTCGGCGGCGCGGCGACGCGCGGCACGGACTACACGCCGAGCTGCGCCGAGGCCGCGGGCGTCGCCTGCCACGACCTCGGCGGCGCCAACCCGCGCGTCGTCTTTACCGGCCAGGCGGGGGCGTCGCGCACCGCGACGCTGACGCTCGCCGCCGCTTCCGACGCCATCGACGAGGGCGCGGGCGAGACGGTGACAGTTGCGCTCGGGCCGCTCGACGGGATCTCCGGCACGAACCTCGGCGGCGGTGCCGCGGGCACGGGCACGGCGAGCTTCCGCATTGCCGACGACGACACGACGACGGCGCTCACGGTCGCGCCCGCGCTCGCCTCCCTTTACGAGGCCGAAACCTCAAGCTTCACGGTCTCGGGCATCCCCGCGGCGTACAGCCAGGTGCGGCTCGCCGCTTCGGGCGGTGCGGTGCGCGATACCGGCGGCACGCCGGGCGCGGACTACCGGCTGCTCGACGCCTCGGACACGGTGCTGGGGACAACCCACACCCTGACGCCCTCGGACGGCTCGGTGACCTTCAAGGTGGCGGCGCTTGCCGACGAGACCGGCGAGAGCGACGAGACCGTGGTGCTGAAGCTGGTCGATCCGTCCGGCACGCTGGACGTGGCGCTCGGCACGCTGACGCTGAAGGACGGGCCGCGCCCCGAGGCCCGGGTGACGATCTCGAAGACGGAACTCGCGCTCGACGAGGGAGGCGAGGGCAGATACACGGTGGTGCTGACCAAGGCGCCGGCGTTGGGCAGGACGGTGCTGGTGACGGTCGGGAGCGGCGATCCGGGCGCGGTCCACGTCCGGAATGCGGGCAGCAGCAAACCGGCGGGGGCGAGCGCGACGGTCCCCTTCATCCATAGCACCTGGAAATACCCGCAGACGGTGGTGGTGGCGGCGCGGCAGGACGCCGACATCGCCGACGAGAGCGTCGTCCTCTCCCACACGGTGCAGGCGACGGGGGAGTGGGCGGACGTGACCGCGGAGCCGGTGACGGTGACGGTCATAGACGACGACAAGCCGATTCCGGTCTCGGTGAGCGCGGGCGAGCGGGTGACGGAGGGCGGCGCCGCGACCTTCACGGTCACCGCGGAATGGGCGCCAAAGGCGGCGCTCACGGTCGCGCTGACGGTGACGGAGACTGGGGCGTTCGCGGCTTCGGGCCAGACCGGCAGCCGGAGCGTGGAGATCGCGCCCGGCGAGACGACGGCGACGCTGACGGTCAAGACGGTGAACGACGACGTCATCGAGCCGGACGGCGCGGTGACGGCGGCCGTCGCCGCCGGCACGGGCTACACGGCGGGCGACGCGCCTTCGGCCACGGTGGCGGTGTGGGACGAGGACGGCGACGTGGCGGTGAGGTTCGTGCTGGGCCCGAGCGAGATCGCGGAATCTGGCGGCACCGCGACCCTTACGTTGTGGCCGAGCCGCCCGCTGGTTGCCGGCGAGACCCTGCGGATGCCGCTTGTGCTGGGCGGCACGGCGGGGCTCGGCAGCGACTACACGCTGGACGGATGGGACATTTTCCCGAACGTGACCTACGAGAACCTGACGAGCACGGACCCCGCCAGTCCGCCGACGATGGTGTTCACGGGTCCGACTTCGGCTCAACGGATCTACAACCGGGCCCAGCTGTCGCTCACCAGCATCAACGACACGGTGCAGGAGGGGCTGGGCGAGACGGTGACGGTCGAGGCCGGGACGATTGCGGCGACCGGCATCCCCGGCCGGGTCACGGTGCGGGTCGTGCTCAGGGACCGCTTCCGCATCCTGGACGACGATGCGCCGGCGCTCTCCGTCGCGCCCGTGCCCGGCGTCCTGCACGAGGAGAGGACGCAGACCTTCACGATCTCGGACATCCCCGCGGCCTATACGCAGGTGCGGCTCGCCGCCACCGGCGACGCGGTGCGCGATACCGGCGGCACGACTGGGGCGGACTACCGGCTGCTCGACGCCTCGGACGCGGTGCTGGGGGCGAGCCACACCCTGACGCCGTCGGGCGGCTCGGTGACCTTCAAGGTGCAGACGCTTGCCGACACCGAGGAGGAGGAGGATGAGACCGTCACGCTGGGCCTGGTCGATCCGGGCGGGGTGCTGAACGCGCATGTGGGGGTGCTGACGCTGCGGAACGGGCCGCGCCCGGTTGCCGGGGTGGCGGTCTCGGAGACGATGTTTGCGCTCATGGAATGGGGTGAGGCGGGCAGCTACACGGTGGCGCTGACCAAGGCGCCGGCGGCGGGCGAGACGGTGACGGTGACGGCGGCAAGCGGCGATCCGGGCGCGGTCTGGGTCGCGGGGCCGGACGGCGTGGCGGGGGCGAGCGCGGCGCTCGCCTTCACGGCGGACGACTGGGACCGGCCGCAGACGGTGACGGTGACGGCGCAGAACGACGCCGACACCGACGACGAGAGCGTCGTCATCGCCCATACGGTGCAGGGCGGAACGGGCGAGTATGCGGACGCGACCGCGGCCTCGGTGACGGTCGCGGTGACGGACCTCAACATGGCGCTGCCGGTCTCGGTGAGCGCGCGCCCGGCGGAGATGACCGAGGGCGGCACGGCAACCTTCACGGTGACGGCGGCGGAGGCGCCCGGGCAGGCGCTTGCGGTCACGCTGACGGTCGGCCAGCGCGGCGCGTTCCTGGCCGAGGGGCAGGCGGGCGAGCGGACGGTCACCATCGGCCCCGGCGAGACGACGGGCGAGTTCACGGTCGTAACGGCGGACGACGGGACCAACGAGGCGCACGGCGCGGTGACGGCGACCATCGAGCCCGGCCCGGGCTACGCGGTGGATCTTGCGACCCGCACCGCCGAGGTGGCGGTGCGCGACGACGACGGCCAGGGCGTGCCGGAGGTGAGCGTGGTCATCGGAGGCTCCGTCGAGGCACAGGCCACGCGGACGGTGTACGAGGGCCGTTCGGTGGTCTTCAGGGTCGTGTCCGACGTCCCGGTCGCGGTGGACCTTCGCGTCGCGGTCGACGTCACCCAGCCGGGCAACGGCTATGTCGAGGCGGAGCACACGGGCGCCCGCACGGTGACGATCGCGAAGGGGGAGAAGGCGGCGTCGTTCAGGGTGCCGACGCAGGACGACGGCGTCGAGGAGGGCGCGGCGGGCACGCTGACGGCGACGGTGCAGTCCGGCGCGGGCTACACGGTGGCGGCGGCGCCTGGCAACGCGGTCTCGGCGACAGTGGTGGACGACGAGTTCGCGCGGCGCAGCTACACGGTCTCGGTGGAGGATGCCACGGGGCGCGAAAGCGAGCGGCTGATGGTGTTCACGGTCAGGCTCAACGGGGCCTCGAGCCACCCGGTCGCGGTGGGCGTCGACGCGCGCGAAGCGAAACCGGTGTCGGCACGGGAGTTCCGGTCCGGCGGCGACTGGAAGAGCAGCGACTTCATGGACATGGAGAGCGCTGTCCGCTTCGCGCCGGGGGAGACCGAGAAGGAGGTGCAGGTCTTCATCTTCGACGACGGCCATGACGAGGGTCCGGAGACCTTCGAGCTGGTGCTGACGCGCGTGCAGGGCGCGTCGGTCGCGGACGGTGTTGCGGTGGGGACGATCGTGAACTCGGACCCGATGCCGGCGGCGTGGCTGGCGCGCTTCGGGCGCACGGTGGCGGAGCAGGCGCTGGACGGCATCGCGGGGCGCATCGCGGCGCCGCGCGCGCCGGGGGTCCACGGCACCATCGCTGGGCAGGCGATCGGCTTCGGGCCGGGAGCGTCCGGCGGGCCGGGCGCGGCGAACGACACTGCGGTCGCGGGCGGCGGGACCGGGGCCGGGAACGGCGAAGTCGTCGTGGGCGGTGTCGGCTTCGCCGGCAACGGGCTGTCCAGTCTGGCCGGCGGATTCGACCCCGGCTTCGGCGCGCATGACGGCCGCTTCGGCGCCGATGGCTTCGGCAATGCCCAGGGGTTCAACAGCGGCGATGGCCAATCGCAGACCATGACGATGCAGGAGGCGCTGCTGGGGTCGAGCTTCACGGCCACGGGGGAGACGGACTCGTCCGGCGGCAGCCTGGCCTACTGGGGCCGGGCGGCGCAGGGCAGCTTCGACGGGCGCGAGGGTGCATTCTCCCTCGACGGCGATGCGACCACGGCCATGCTGGGCGCGGACTATGCGCGCGGCAACTGGCTGGCCGGGCTGGCGCTGATGCAGAGCGCCGGCGAGGGCGGCTATGCCGATACGGACCCCAGGCCCCACGACGACTCCCGCGCCCTGGCGCAGATCTGCGCGGATGCCGAAGACACGGACCCGGCGAGGCAGAAGGCCTGCCGCGGCGCGGTGCGCGAGGGCGACGGCAAGGTTGAGGCGTCGCTGACGGCGGCGGTGCCCTATGCGGCGTTGCAGGCCTCGGAGCGGCTCAAGCTCTGGGGCGCGGCGGGCTACGGCACCGGCGAGGTGACGCTCAAGCCGCAGATGGGCGGCAGCTACAAGGCGGACATCGACTGGACCATGGCGGCGCTGGGCCTGCGGGGCGACGTGATCGCGCCCGCCCCCGGATCGGGGTCCGGGGCAGGCTCCGGAGGTTCCGGTCCCGCCCTTGCGGTGACCTCAGACGCCCTGTGGGCGCGCACGTCATCGGACAAGACGCGCGATCTTGCGGCGTCGGAGTCCGACGTGACCCGGCTGCGGCTGGGGCTGGAGGGGAGCTACCGCGTCGCGCTGGAGGAAGGCGGCAGCATCACGCCGAGGCTGGAGGTGGGCGCGCGCCATGACGGGGGCGACGCCGAGACCGGGTTCGGGGTGGAGTTGGGCGGCGGCATCGCCTGGGTCGATCCTTCGCTCGGTCTCTCGCTCGACCTGTCGGGCCGCACGTTGATCGCGCACGGCAACGACGACCTGGAGGACCGGGGCTTCGCGGCGTCGCTCGCTTACGATCCGGCCCCGGCGACCAAGCGGGGTCCGTCGCTGACGCTCACCCAGTACTGGGGCGGTCAATCGCAAGGCGGCCTCGACGCGCTGTTCGCAGCGGACCCGCTGGAGGACCGCACCGGCAATGCCGAGCCAACCTCGCGCTGGGCGATGGAGGCGGCCTGGGGCCTGCCCGTCCTCGGGGGCCGCTTCACCGGCAGCCCGCATGTGGGCTTCGGGCTGGCGACGGCGGCGCGCGAGTACACCGTCGGCTGGCGGCTGACGCCGGAGGCCGCCAACGCGCCCGGCCTCTCCTTCGGCGTCAAGGCAGTGCGAAGTGAGAACGACATGGCCGAGCCCGAGCATGCGGTCGGGGTCGAGGTACGCGCCAGATGGTAAGTGTGCTGGCGGAGGAGCGACGATGCGCCGGTAAACGCAGAAGCCCGTCGGGTGATCGGTCGGGGTCCGGCATTGGAGCACTGTCATGACGAACGGGTTGCGCGAGGGCAGGTTGAGGGCCTGGCGGTGCGGGAATGCCGCTTCGGCAAGTAGTGCCAAAACGAGGCACGCCCCCATTGGCAAACGGCGTGGAGACGACGGTCACACTCTTGCCGAGCCGGGCATGAGTGCGTGCAACCGATGGCGGCGGCGCCGTCTCCATCGCCTGACCTGTCAGCCTGAGCCGTTCTGGTGGGCCGGCCTCGCCGGTCTTTTCTCGGTCCGCTCCGCGCGACGTGTCTTCCCGACACTGCTACTGTTGCCTGTACTGCTGGCGGGCCTCGCGGCGCCGGCGGCCGCGCAGGTGGTGAGCATCGCGGACAACGACGGCCTGCCGCGGCTTTCCTTTGCCGAGCGGCGGGTCGATGTCGCCGAGGGTGACAATCCGGGCGCGACGACGGATGCGGTGCTGACCGTGCAGCTGAGCGCGAAGAGCGACAAGCCGGTCACGTTCGAGTTCGCGCTGAGCGGCAAGGCGACGGCCGGGAAGGACTACGAGGCGCCGCAGTCGACGTCGGTGACCATTCCGCCGGGCTCGACCAGCGCGGACCTGGTGTTCAAGGTGAAGGACGATCCCCGGCACGAAACCCTGGAAACCATTTTCGTCACGCTCACCGATCCGGTGAACGCGCTTGCGCCGGCGCCGGGCAATTTGGCGGTCGTGCTGATTTCGAGCGACGACGGGCCGCCGGTGCTGTCGGTGGAGACGTCTTCGGTGGTGGAGCCGCCGCCCGGCTACGGGAGGTATATGCCGTTCGCCCTCACGCTGACGCCCGCCAGCGGCCTCGATGTGGACGTGGATGTCGCCGACACCATGACGGGCACGGCCAGCAACGTCCACACGTGTTACGGATACTGCGAGGACTATGTGACCGGGCGGTCGCGCGTGCACTTCGCGCCGGGCGAGACCTACAAGGTTGTGCATTTGGGCGTCCTTAGCGACGCCCGGGACGAGGAGGACGAGACGATCGTGGTGCGGCTCTCGGCCGACTCCAAAGAGGTCACGTTCGCGGAGGGCACGCTTTCGGGGACGCGGTGGGTGCTGGAGGTCGCCGGCACGATCGAGGACGACGACACGCGCGGCATCGAGGTGACGCCCGCGTCGCTCGCCCTGGCGGCGCCGGACGGCGCGGGCTCCTACGAGGTGTCGCTGACGAGCCAGCCGACCCACATCGTGGCGCTCGAGCTGTCGAGCGGCGACCCCGCCGTGGCGACGGTCTCGCCGGCGCGCCTTACCTTCAACCCGGTAAACTGGGACAAGCCGCGGACCGTGACGGTGACGGCGGTGGATGACGAGAATGCGGGCGGTGCGCGCACCGCGACCGTCTCCCATACGGTGGTTGCCGGCACGTCGGACTATGGCGCGGTGACCGTGCCGGACGTGATCGTGACGGTGTCCGGCAACGACCCGGCGCTCCCGTCGTCTGCGGCCTCGGCCTGCGTGTCGGACGAGTTGAAGTCGACGGCGGTGCGGCTCTACAAGCGGAACCGGTGGCGGCCGCCGGATTATGCGGAGAACTGGTTCAGCGTGCTGGTGGCGTTCGGCGCGCGAACCCCGGATCAGTGGACGGCGGACGGGCGCACGATCTCGCCGATGACGTCGGCCTCGGCGCGCCAGCGCGGCTGGCGGCGCTTCGCGGCGGCGCTGGAGTGCCTTGAGGCGCCGCCGCCGGCCGTGCCGGTGGTGAGCATTGCGGGCGGACCGGCGGTGACGGAAGGCGGCACGGCGACCTTCACGCTGAGCGCGAGCCCGGCGCCGTCGACAGCCCTCTCGGTGGCCGTCGAGGTGGGCGACAGCGGCGACTTCGCGACCGACGGGCAGACCGGGGTGCGCACGGTGACCGTCGGGACGGACGGCACGGGCAGCCTCGCGGTCCCGACGGTGAACGACGGCGCCGACGAGGCGAACGGCATCATCGCTGCGGTCGTGCGGTCCGGCGCCGGCTACGCGCCCCACGACAGCGACAGATGGGCGTCGGTGGCGCTCGCCGACGATGACGACCCGCCGCCGGCGGAGCCGTTGGTGAGCATCGCGGCGGGCGCGGCGGTGACGGAGGGCGGCGCTGCGAGCTTCACGCTGAGCGCGAGCCCGGCGCCTTCGGCGCCGCTTGAGGTCGGCGTGACGGTGGCGGCGTCGGGCGCGTTCGGGGTCTCGACGGGCGCGCGGACGGTGACGGTTCCGGTGAGCGGCAGCGCGACGTTCACCGTGGCAACAGTGGACGATGCGGCGGACGAGCCGGACGGCTCGGTGACCGCGACGGTGGCGGCCGGCGCTGGCTACGCGCCGCACGGCAGCGACGGTGAAGCGGAAGTGGCGGTGCGCGACGACGACGAGCCCGCCCCCGACGTGTCGGTCTCTGCCGGCGGCGCGGTGACGGAGGGCGGTGCTGCGACGTTCACGCTGAGCGCCGCGCCCGCGCCGGCCGCGGACCTCGCGGTGACGGTCGATATCGGCGCCAGCGGCGGGGCGGTGGCCCCGTCGGCGCTGGGCGAGCGGACGGTGACGCTGCCCGGAGGCACGGGGTCGAAGACGTTCACGGTCGCGACGGTGGATGACGACGCGGACGGGCCGGGCGGTGCGGTGACGGCGACGGTGGTGGCGAAGGACGGCTACACGCCGGGCGATGCGGCTTCGGCCACGGTGGCGGTCGCGGACGACGACGCGACCGGGGTGACGCTCTCGGCGCCGTCGGGCGACCTTCCCGAGGCCACGGGGAGCAAGACCCTCACGGTGGCGCTCGGGCGCGCGCTGGTCGAGGGCGAGCGCCTGTCGGTGCCGCTCCTGTTCGGCGGTGCTGCGACGTTGGGGAACGACTACACGCTGTCGGCACCGGCCCCGAGCCCGCAGGGGGTGGCATATGCCGACCTTGCAGGACCCGGTGCCCCGACCCTGACCTTCACCGGCCCGTCGGCGGCCTCGGCGACGCTGACCCTGACGGCCGCGGCCGACAGTGCGGCGGAGGGCTCGGGCGAGACGGTGACGGTGGGGCTGGGCACGCTTGCAGCGACCGGCCTCGGCGGTGGGGCTTCGGGCTCGGGTGCCGTCAGCTTCGCCATCCTGGAGCCGCCACCGGAGGTCGCCATCGCGGCGAAGATGGCTTCGATCACGGAAGGCGCGGACGCGGCGTTCACGGTGACGGCGAGCCGGGCGGCGCAAGCGGACTTGACGATCAGGCTGGCGGTCTCGGAGGCCAATGGCTCCGACTTCGTGGCGGCCGGCAACGAGGGCGCGGCGACAGTGACGATCCCCAAGGGCGAGACCCAGGCCGCCTTCACGGTGGCGACGGTGGACGATACGGCGGACGAGCCCGACGGCAGCGTGACGGCGACCCTTGTCGGCAATGGCACAGCCTACACGGTGGCGGCGTCGCCCAGCGACGCGGCCTCGGTGGCGGTGGCGGACAACGACGCGGCATCGGCCGTGCCGGCGCTCTCGGTGGACGACGCGACGGCGCAGGAGAAAGAGCGGATGATGCGGTTCACGGTCCGGCTGTCGAAGGCCGCGGGGAAGGTGGTCTGGGTCGGCTACCGCACGCGTGAGTCGACGCCGGTCTCGGCGCGGTATGGCCGGGACTACTTCGACCTCGGCTCGAGCGTCCGCTTCGGTCCGAAGGAGACCGAGCAGGAGGTGCTGGTCTACATCTTCGACGACAGCCACGACGAGGGTTCGGAGACCTTCGAGCTGGTGCTGCAAAACCAGACCGCCGGGGTGACGGTGGCGGACGGTGTTGCGGTGGGGACGATCGTGAACTCGGACCCGATGCCGGCGGCGTGGCTGACGCGCTTCGGGCGCACGGTGGCGGAGCAGGCTCTGGACGGCATCGCGGGGCGCATGGCGGCGCCGCGCACGCCGGGCGCGCACGGCACCGTCGCCGGGCAGGCGATCAGCCTGAATCCCGGATCGGGGTCCTTCGGCTCCGGGTCCGGGGCTGGCGAGGCAGGCTCCGGCGGGCCGGGCGGGCCGGCGAACGGGATTGCCGCCATGGACAACCCGTCGCGCAGCGGCCTGTCGGCGCAATCCAGCATCGCCCGCGCCTTCGGTGCCGGCCATGACGGCTTCGCCGGCCACAGCGGCCGCTTCGGCGCGGGCGGGCTCGGCACTGCCCACGGGTTCGGCAGCAGTAGCGGTCAGTCCCGCACCATGACGGTGCAGGAGGCGTTGCTGGGGTCGAGCTTCACGGCCACGGGGGAGACGGACTCGTCCGGCGGCAGCCTGGCCTACTGGGGCCGGGCGGCGCAGGGCAGCTTCGACGGGCGCGAGGGTGCATTCTCCCTCGACGGCGATGCGACCACGGCCATGCTGGGCGCGGACTATGCGCGCGGCAACTGGCTGGCCGGGCTGGCGCTGATGCAGAGCGCCGGCGAGGGCGGCTATGCCGATACGGACCCCAGGCCCCACGACGACTCCCGCGCCCTGGCGCAGATCTGCGCGGATGCCGAAGACACGGACCCGGCGAGGCAGAAGGCCTGCCGCGGCGCGGTGCGCGAGGGCGACGGCAAGGTTGAGGCGTCGCTGACGGCGGCGGTGCCCTATGCGGCGTTGCAGGCCTCGGAGCGGCTCAAGCTCTGGGGCGCGGCGGGCTACGGCACCGGCGAGGTGACGCTCAAGCCGCAGATGGGCGGCAGCTACAAGGCGGACATCGACTGGACCATGGCGGCGCTGGGCCTGCGCGGCGACGTGATCGCGCCGCCCACGGAAGGCTCCGGCCCGGCCCTGGCGGTGACCTCGGACGCCTTGTGGGCGCGCACGTCATCGGACAAGACGCGGGACCTTGCGGCGTCGGAGTCCGACGTGACCCGGCTGCGGCTGGGGCTGGAGGGGAGCTGGCGCGTCGCGCTTGAGGAAGGCGGCCACCTGACGCCGAAGCTGGAGGTCGGCGCGCGCCATGACGGGGGCGACGCCGAGACCGGGTTCGGGGTCGAGCTCGGCGGCGGCATCGCCTGGGTCGATCCGAGGCTCGGGCTCTCGCTCGACCTCTCGGGCCGCACGCTGATCGCGCACGGCAACGACGATCTCGAGGATCAAGGCTTCGCGGCCTCGCTGGCCTGGGACCCCGACCCGGCGAGCGGGCGCGGCCCGTCGCTGACGCTCACCCAGGGCTGGGGCGGTCAATCGCAAGGCGGCCTGGATGCGCTGTTCGCGCCGGACCCGCTGGAGGACCGGACGGGCAATGGCGAAGCCACGTCCCGCTGGGCGATGGAGGCGGCCTGGGGCCTGCCGGTCCTCGGCGGGCGCTTCACCGGCAGCCCGCATGCCGGGCTCGGGCTCTCCGATACCGCGCGCGACTATACGCTCGGCTGGCGACTCGCGCCGGCTGCGGACGCGAATGCGCCCGGCCTCTCCTTCGGCGTCAAGGCAGTGCGAAGTGAGAACGACATGGCCGAGCCCGAGCATGCGGTCGGGATCGAAGTACGCGCCAAGTGGTAGACTACGCGCGGCTTCGATTTGACATGGTACCTATTTAGTATCTGAAAATTGCGATCGAAGAAGAGAAGGTATAAGACAAACTTGTAATGCATTGTTCTTCAACGATTAATTGAACTGTATTTCTCTGTGTAATGTCGAGAAACGGGTTCACGACTGACTATGGTGCGGTGCACGGCGCAAGCCGCCCGCGCCACTATCGCGACATGCAGCGCACGAGCACTCGGGTCACCGATCACGTGACGGATGAACGAGCCGAATCCGATTCCAGGCCCTCAACCTTGCACTCCGCTCACGAGACCGTTCAGGCTCGCGCGACGTCCCACTTATCCCGCTTGATCCCAGTTAATCCCACTTTGTCCCGGCGAATCCCACATATCCCGCTTAATCCCGGCAAATCCCGGATTAGTTTGTTGTTCGGTCGTTTCGTGCGGGGCGCCTCGGGTCGCGCGCGACGGGTGTAGGTCCTGATCGTGGCGAAGAGTGCGGGTCAGCGCCCCGTGAACTTCGGCGTCCGCTTCTCCATGAAGGCGGTGCGGCCCTCGGTGTAATCCGCGCTGGTGAAGCAGGCCGTCACCAGCTCTTCGCAGAGCGCCGGGTCCACACCCTCGGCGCCGCTCCGCGCGAGCTCGGCGATCATGCGCTTGCTCGCGCGCATGGAGAGCGGCGCGTTGGCGGCGATGCCCGCGCAGTAGCCCTCGACGGTCTCGTCCAGCGAGTCGTCGAGGACGGTCTGGTTGACGAGGCCGATGCGCTCCGCCTCGGCAGCGTTGAAACGCCGCGCCGTGATGAGGATCTCCTTGGCGAAAGCGGGGCCCACGAGATCGGTCAGCAGCTTGAGTGAGCCGATGCGGTAGCCGACCCCGAGCCGCGCGGCCGGGATCGCGAAGGTGGCGCCGGCGCCCGCGATTCGCATGTCGCAGGCGATGGCGAGGCCGAGGCCGCCGCCCATGCAGTAGCCCCGGATCATGGCGATGGTTGGCCGGTCCGCGTTGCGCAGTCGATGGGTCGCGCCTTCGGCAAGCTCGTCGTAGGCCGCGACCGCCTCTTCGCTCGCGCGCTCGGTCGCGAACTCGGAGATGTCCGCGCCCGAGACGAAGGCCTTCTCGCCCGCGCCCTTGAGCACGATCACGCGGATCGCCGGGTCCGCCTCCAGCCGGTCGAGCGCCTCGGGCAGCGCGCGCCACATGGCGACCGAGAGCGCGTTGTGCTTCTTCGGGTTGTTGAAGGTGATCCAGCCGACGGCGCCGGCGGTCTCGACGAGCAGTTGATCGGTCATGTCATTCCCACGTTAGACAACGCCCCGGCCCCGCAGGTCCTCGATGTCCGCCGCACTGTAGCCGAGCGCCCCCAAAATCTCGTCAGTGTGGGCGCCAAGCTCGGGCGTCGCGCCGTGCACGTTGAAGGGCGTGCGGCTGAGCCGAGCGGCCTGGGAGACGATGTGCGTCGGCCCGAGGGCCGGGTGCTCGACCGGGTGCGCCATGCCGAGGTGCCGCACCTGCGGGTCGTCGAACATCTCGTCGATGGCGTAGATCGGCCCACAGGGCACGCCGGCCTGGTTGAACGCCTCCACCCACGCGGTGCTCGGCCTGGTGCGCGTGCGCTCGTTGATGAGCGCGTTGAGCGCGACCCGGTTCTCGGAGCGGCCGTCGCCGGTCGCGAAGCGCGGGTCGGTGATCAGCTCCGGCATGCCCAATGCCTCGCACAGGCGCTCGTAGATAGCGCCACCGGAGGTCGCGATATTGATATGGCCGTCGGCGGTCTCGAACACGCCGGTCGGGATGCTGGTCGGGTGATCGTTGCCGGCTTGGCCCGGCGCCTCGCCCTCGAACAGGTAGCGCGCGGCCTGAAAGTCGAGCTGGGCGATCATCGCCTGCAGCAGGGAGGACTGCACCCATTGTCCTTTGCCAGAGTGCTCACGCTCCAGCAACGCGACCAGGATGCCAATGGCCGTGTAGAGCCCGGCGCTGAGGTCCGCCACAGGGATGCCGACGCGCATCGGCCCCCGGCCGGGCTCGCCGGTGATCGACATGAGCCCGCCCATGCCTTGCGCAATCTGGTCGAAGCCCGGCCGCTTCGCGTAGGGGCCGTCCTGACCGAAGCCGGAGAGGCTGGCGTAGACGAGGCGGGGGTTGAGGGCGCTCAGCGTCTCGTAGTCGATGCCGAGCCGGTGCTTCACGTTGGGGCGGTAGTTCTCCACCACCACGTCGGCGCCCTCGGCCAGGCGCTTGAAGATGGCGACGCCGTCCGGCTCCTTGAGGTTGAGGGTAAGGCTTCGCTTGTTGCGGTGCAGGTTCTGGAAGTCCGGGCCATGCCGGGCCTTGATGGGGTCGCTCGCCGTCCCCGGCGTATCCGGCGCCTCGATCTTGATCACGTCGGCGCCCCAGTCCGCAAGCTGGCGCGCCGCGGTCGGCCCCGCCCGGTAGCGGGTGAGGTCGAGCACGGTGAAGCGCGCGAGCGCGCCGTCTGCGGGAGGATGCGTCATCGGAGGCCGTTCAACCGCCGCTATTGTAGAACGCGCTCACTCTTCGGAGAAATCGCGGACCGCGCTGTCGAAGCGCCCGTAGCCCGCGTAGTCCACGATGTCATAGAGGTGCGCTCTGGTCATCATGCGGGGCACGAGGCCCGACTGATCGTCGCGCTCGTCGAGGTCTCGCAGCCCGTCCTCCACGGCCTTCATGGCGAGCCGGAAGGTCGTGACCGGGTAGATCACCAGGTCGTAGCCGAGGCCCTCCAGCGCCTTGCGCGAGAGCAGGGGCGACTTGCCGAACTCGGTCATGTTGGCCATCAGCGGCGCGTCGATGGCAGCGCGGAAGGCCTCGAACTCGCGCTCGTCCTGCAACGCTTCGGGAAAGATCATGGCCGCGCCCGCATCGACGTAGGCCTTGGCCCGGTCGATGGCCTTCTCCAGCCCCTCGGGTCCGCGCGCGTCGGTGCGGGCGATGAGCAGGAAATCCGGGTCGCTTTGAGCCTCGGCCGCGGCGCGCACGCGGCGCACCATCTCCGCCGTCGGCACCAGAATCTTGCGGTCGAGATGGCCGCAGCGCTTCGGGCTCTCCTGGTCTTCGAGGTGGCAGCCGGCGAGTCCGGCTTCCTCCAGGAGAGCCACGGTGCGGGCGGCGTTGAGCGGCGCGCCGAAGCCGGTGTCGACATCCACGATGACGGGCAGCGAGCAGGCCCGCACGATGGCCTGTGCGCGGGCGACCACCTCGCTCTGCGTCACCAGTCCGATGTCCGGGAGGCCGAGATCGGCCGCCAGCGCCGCGCCCGAGACGTAGGCCCCGTCGAAGCCCCGGCGCTCGATCAGCTTCGCCACGATCGGCGCAAACGCGCCAGGGAAGCGCAGCAGGGCACCGCTCGCGAGCGACGCCCGCAGCGCACGTCGGCGCTCGGCCGCAGGCACGGCCCCGGCCCCGATCACGCGGCGCCTCCGAGTGTTTCGGGGGCTTCGTGCGCTAGGGTGCAGTGCCTCATGCGATGGTATATGGTGCGCCCGGCCGCCCGGCGACGGGCCGGCCGAGGGTTCGTGCACGCATCGCTGCGGGGCAAGGGAGGAGATCGATGAAGCTGGGCCTGTTCATGATGCCGATCCACAACCACACGAGGGACTATCACACGACCCTCATGGAGGATATCGAGGCCATCGTTCATGCCGATAGTCTCGGCTTCTCGGAGGCCTGGGTTGGCGAGCACTACAGCTCCAAGTCCGAGCAGATCACCTCGCCGCTGCTCTTCCTCGCCCACGTGCTGCCGCACACCAAGCAGATCGTCGCCGGCACCGGGGTTATCTGCCTGCCGCAGTACCACCCGGCGGTGACGGCAGGCCAGATCGCCATGTTCGATCACCTCTCGAAGGGGCGCTATATCGCTGGCCTCGGCCCCGGCGGGCTGCCGCCGGACTTCGAGATCTTCGGCGTGATGGACGCGGACCGCAACTCGATGATGATCGAGGCCATCGACATCATGGTCGATATCTGGACCTCCGATCCGCCCTACCATTACGACGGCGAGCATTGGAAGATCTCCCTCAAGGACTGGATCTACGAGGATATCGGGCTCGGCTACATGGCCAAGCCCTATCAGAAGCCCTATCCGCCCATCGCCATCTCGGCGATGAGCCCGTTCTCCGGCTCCATCAAGTTCGCGGGCTCGCGCGGCTACATCCCGATCTCGGCCAACTTCATCGGCACCTGGTCGGCCAAGTCCCACTGGCAGGTCTACGCCGATGCGGCAGCCAAGGCGGGCCATTCGACCGATCCGGAGATCTGGCGCGTCGCGCGCAACGTTCACGTGGACGAGACCGACGAGGCGGCCGAGGCCTTCGTGAAGAAGGCCGACGACAGCACCGACTGGTACTTCAGCTACCTCTTCAGGATCTTCGAGCGCGCCGAGATGAAGGGGCCGTTCGTCGTCAACCAGGGCGACGACCCGGCCGAGCTCACGCACGAATCGATCCGCGACAATTACACGATCTACGGCAGCCCGGAGACGGTCGCTGAGAAGATTCTGGCGCTGCGGGACGAGATCGGCCACTTCGGCACGCTGATGCTGACGGCGCAGGATTGGACCGACAAGGAGCGGATGAAGCGCTCCATGTCGCTGCTCGCCGAAGAGGTCATGCCCAAGGTCAACGCCGCCATCGGCACGCAGGCGGCGGCGGAGTAAGGCCGCCTCCGGCGCCGCAGGGGAGGGTGGGCGACGACCGACTACGCCCTCATCACCGGCGGCGCGCGCGGTATCGGCCGGGCGACGGCGGCGAGGCTCCGCGCCGAGGGCTGCCGGGCCGTGGTCTTCGACGTGCTCGAGCCGGAAGACCCGGTGGACGACTTCGTGGCCGTGGACCTCGCCGATCGGGAGGCCACGGCGCGGGCGCTGGAGCAGGCGCTCGCCGGCCGCACCGTCACGCGGCTGGTCAACAACGTGGGCGCCGTGCGCCCGGCCCTGCTGGAGGATGCCGCTCTCGACGACTTCGACTACCTGATGGCGCTCAACGTGCGCTCGGCCATCCAGTGCACCAAGGCGCTGGCGCCTGGGATGCGGGCCGCAGGCTTCGGCCGCATCGTCAACGTCTCAAGCCGCTCGGTGCGCGGCAAGGAGCTCCGCACCAACTACGCGGCCACCAAGGCGGCGCTGATCGGGCTCACGCGCACCTGGGCGCTGGAACTCGGCGGCGACGGCATCACGGTCAACTGCATCTGCCCCGGCCCGACGGCGACCGAGCTCTACGTCGAGGCCAACCCGCCGGACTCGCCGCGCACCAAGGCCGCGCTCGCCGCGATCCCGGCCGGCCGCATCGGCACGCCCGAGGACATGGCCCACGCCATCGCCTTCTTCCTCGACGAGCGCAGCTCCTTCGTGACCGGGCAGGCGATCATGGTCTGCGGCGGCTCCAGCCTCGGCGCGCGAGAGAGCTACGCGGAGGCCTGAGCTGCTGCCCTAGACTGGGCGGATGAAGGTGCCGGTGCCGGGCGCGCCGATGACCGCGCCGGCGGCGTAGACCGGCGTGCCCCTCACGTAGGTGCCCGTCACCCGCGCGCCGAAGGTCATGCCGTCATAGGGGCTCCACTTGACCTGGGACGCCATGCCGGCGGCGTCGAAGGTCCAGGGTCCGGGAGCGACGATGGCGAAGTCTGCGTCGGCGCCGGGCGTGAGCGCGCCCTTGCGCGGATAGAGGCCGAAGTGCCGCGCCGGCCGTTCCGAGAGCAGCGCCGCCACCCGGCTTGGCGCAAGCGCCCGCTCGGTCACCATGCCGGTGTAGAGCGCGGCGAACAGGGTCTCCAGCCCCGGCACGCCCGAGCCGTTCTCCGAGAACGCGGGGTTCGATTTGCGTGAGAGCGGCCAGGCCACGTGATCCGAAGAGACGAAGTCCACCTCTTCCGCCACCACCTTCTCCCACAGCGCCTCGCGCTCGTGCGCCGGGCGAATAGGCGGGTTCTGCTTGAGCCGGGCGCCCATGGTCAGCACCTGGCCCTCCTCGAACACCAGGTACTGCACGCAGGTCTCGGCGGTGGCCCTGACGCCTTCCTCGCGGTAGCGCTTCGCCTGCTCGATGCCGCGCGCGAGCGAGCTGTGCACGATGTGGCAGCGCACTCCCGTCGCGCGCGCGATCTCGAAGACCGCCGCATTGGCCACCACCTCGGCGACCGCCGGCCGGCCTGCGCCGTGGCTCTCCGGCGTGTTGCGCCGCTCGTCGAGAAAGCGCTGGGTGAGGCGGCGGACGATCGAGGCGTCCTCGTTGTGGAAGGCGACGGAAAGCCCGGTGTCGCGGATCGCCGGGAAGAGCTCGTAGAGCTCGCCCATGTCGTAGCCGGGGAAGCGCACCGGGTGATACTCGTAGGTGGAGACCTTGAAGGCGCAGACTCCGGCATCGGCGAGCGCCGCGATGCCCTCGGTGCCGGCGCCCTTCTTCGGCGCGCCGTAGAGCGCGACGTCCACGACCGCGATCCGCTCCAGTGTCTCGACCTTGGCCTGCAACAGCTCGACCGAGTTGACCGGCAACGGGTCGTCGAAGGGCATGTCGACGATGGTGGTGACGCCGCCTGCCGCAGCCGCGACCGAGGCATCGCCGAGTCCAGCGATCCCCTCGCAGCTCCCGGCGTGGACCTGCCCGTCGATGACGCCGGGGAAGATCAGCCGGCCGGATGCGTCTACCGTCTCCGCCGCCTCCGGCGCTTCGCCCGCGCCGAGCGCGCCAATCGTCCCGTCGCGCACCGCGAGGAAACCGTCTGCCAGCACCCGGTCGGGGAGCACGAGGTCGCCGCGGACCACGAGGTCGTACATGCGTCTCCCTCCCTAGTCCCTGGGCACGTCGTAGTAGTCGCCGGCGTCCTCGGTGTAGATGTGCCGCTCGATGGCGAGCCCGGTCGCGCCGTCCAGCGTGCCGGCGGTGATCGAGACACGGTCCTCGCCCGCCGGCTCCCAGAACAGGTTGCCGCCGCAGCGGTTGCAGAAGCCGCGCCGCGCACTCTCCGAGGAATGAAACCACACCAGGGTCTCGTCGGACTCCAGCGCAAAGCGCGCCAGCGGCACCGAGGTCATTGCCGCATGGTGACCCGAGGTCTTGCGGCACTGTCCGCAGTGACAGGCGATGACATGGCGCAAGGGGCCGGTCGCCCGGTACCTCACGCCGCCGCAGAGGCAGCCGCCGGTGTAAGTGTCGCTCATCCCTCGCTCCTCATGCGGGCCGTCAAGCAGCGAGCCGCGTGATCGCGCCCGCGAGCACCGCAACGCCCGCGCCGAAGTCATCGAGAGTCATGGCCTCGTCCGGGTTGTGGCTGCCGTGGGCGTTGCGCACCAGCACCATGGCGGCGGGAATGCCCGCGCGCTGGAAGACGGCGGCATCGTGGCCCACGGTGGCGAAGCTGCGCGTCGGTATCTCGATTGCCTCGGCGGCCTCTTCCAGCACGGCGCGAAGATCGGCGTCCAGCGGCGCCGGTGCGGCGCTGACGCGCTCTCCCAGGTCGAACGTGACCTGGCGGCGCGCGGCGATCTCGGTGGCGCGGGCCTCGACCTCCGCCCGGCAGGCATCGAGAAAGGCCTGGCTCGTGCCGCCGAAGTTGAGGGTGAAGTCGCAGCGGCCGGGCACCTTCGTCATGGCGTGGTGGGCGCCATCGGTGAAGAGCTTGCCTACGGTGAACACGGTATCGGGCTCGCCGCTCTCCTCCCGCGCAATCCAGAACGCCTCCAGCGCCTGCACGAGCTCGGACGCGGCCAGCACCGTATCCTGCCGGTGGTCCCGGGGCGTGGCGCCGGAATGGTCGTAGCGGCCGTGGCAGCTAGCGCCCGGCCAGCGCACATTGCCGCGAATGACGGTGGGAATAGCCACCTGCGCGCCCTCCGCCACCAGCACCGGCCCCTGCTCGATGTGAAGCTCCAGGAAAGCGCAGGCGGTGGCGGGCGAGAGCCGGGGCGCATCCTCGCGGCGGAGCGCGTCGGCATCGAGACCCAAAGCCGCCATGTGCTCCGCCAGCGTGCGCCCGGTGTCCGAGCGCCGCAGTGTGTCCAGGTGATCGTGGGAGAGCGAGCCCAGGGCGAGGCGGGCGCCGATGAAAGGGATGCCGAACCACACGCTCTCCTCCGCGCGCGTGGCGATGGCGGTCACGTCACGGCCCGGCTCCCAGCCGAGATCGTGGAACGCGGCGAGCGCCACGAGACCTGCGACCGCGCCGGCGAGCCCGTCGTAGTGCCCGCCGGTCGGCACGGAATCCGTGTGCGAGCCGGTGAAGACGGCGGGCGCGCGCCGGTCGCGGCCGGGCAGCGTGCAATGGAGGTTGCCCGCGTGGTCGTAGGCGGTCTCCAGCCCCAACAGGCGCGCGACGTGTGCAATGCGGTCACTGGCGAATTGGTCTTCCGTGCTCCAGGCTGGGCGGGTCACGCCGGCCTCCGCAGCGCTGGCCGAGCGGATTTCGTCGAAGAGCGCCTCCGCCAGTGGCAGCCGCGCATCGACGGCTGCGCGCAACGCCCGCGCGTCTACGGCTCCGCGTAACGCCTCCGCGTTCACGGCGCGAAGACCTCCAGGATCTCGTCATAGTTGCGGCTGAGCGGGATCAGAATGAGCTGATCGAGCCCGGTGTCGAGCCAGCGCTGAGCGCTCGCCAGGCATTCGTCCGGGTTGCCGTAGGCGATCAGCTCGCCCACCAGCGCGTCATCGACCAACGCCATGGCATCCTCGATGCCGCCGGGGCGAGGCGGCCAGCCGCCCATCACCTGCATGATCTCGGCGAGGCGGTCCTCGGGGAACTCCCAGGCTTTGGCGAAGTGCGGCTGCTGGCCCAGATACTGGGTCACAAGGCGCTTGGCGTCGTAGAGCGCCTTGTCGCGGTCCTCGTCCATCGAGATGTTGACGAGCTGGAGCTTCTCCACGTCGGCCAGCGTGCGGCCGGCGCGGTCGGCGCCTGCGGCGATACGCTCCAGCGAGCGGCGCGTGTAGGTGGGTGAGAGGATGCCGTTGATCAGCGCCCCGTCGGCGATCTCGCCGGAGAGCTCCATCATGCGGGGGCCGGTAGGGCCGATGAAAATCTTGACGTCGGGCGGTGTGCGCGGATCGCCGTGGCCGAGGTCGAGTGTGAGGTCCCGCACCCTGACCAGCTCGCCCTCATGCGTGACGCCGTCTTCGAGCGCGAGCAGCCGGCGCAGAACGCCGATGTATTCGCGCATCTGGCTGAGCGGCTTGCGACGATCGATGCCCTGCTTCCAGGCGAGCGGGTCCCAGTAGGCGCCGAGGCCGAGGTTCATCCGCCCCGGCGCGAGGTTGTCGAGGGTGGCGAAGGTCATGGCCATGAGCGCCGGGCCGCGGGTCCAGCTGTTGACGATGCAGCTGCCGAGGCGCACCCGCTCGGTGGTGGCGGCCATGCCGCCCAACACCGAGATCGCGTCGCGGGCAAGCCTGGTCTCGGTGACCCAGAGCGAATCGTAGCCGAGCGCCTCGGCCTTGGCGGCGAGCCTCAGCTGCTCGCGCACCCCTGGCCGGTCGAGGAAGCCGAAGCCGACCTTGCTCATGCGCTCCTCATCCGTGGTTCATCGCAGCCCACCTGCCGCGTCCGTCAGCTCCGGGCCTGGACCATGGTGCAGGCGATCAACTCCTCGCCGAGCGCCTTGCACGCCTCGAGCCGGTGCAGGCCCTCCACGAGCACGTAGCGCGACCCGTCCTGCCGCACCAGGATCGGCACCTTCAGTCCGTCTTCGAGAATGCTCTCGGCAAGCGAGTCGACCGTCGCCTGCTTGAGCGTCCGGCGGCGCTTGGCCGGCACGTAGATGTCGGCGACCGCGAGGTCCTTGTTCTCCAGTAGCGGCGTCGTGTCCTCCCTGCTCCGGGGGCCTTCTCCCTGCGCGCGATCGAGCATCCAGCCGCACGTCGGATCGACTCTCGCAAAGCCGTCCGGCGCGCGCAATGTCGGCCCGCAAGTCGGGTTGTCAGGACGGCCTTGCGCCGACAATGTGCGTCGCAGCATGACATCGGACACGATTAAGATACGCGCCGCGGTGTGCCGCGCTTTCGGTGAGCCGCTCTCAATCGAGACGTTGAGGCTCGCGCCGCCGGGGGGCAGCGAAATCCGGGTCCGGGTGCGCGCGAGCTCGATCTGCCATTCCGACATCACCTACATGGATGGTGGCTGGGGCGGGGAGGATGCGCTGCCGGCCGTATTCGGGCACGAGCTGGCAGGAGTCGTTACAGGCGTCGGGCCGGCGGTGCGTCCGGGCGGCATCGACGCAGGCGACCGGGTACTCGTCTCGCTGCTGCGCTCGTGCGGGCACTGCGAATACTGCGAGGCCGGAAGCCCGGCTCAGTGCATGGCCGAATACGCCGTCGATTCAGCCCCGCGCCTGAGCGACGAGCAGGGCCGACCGGTGCGGGCCGGGCTCCGCGTCGGCGGCTTCGCCGAGGGCGTGGTGGTCGACGTCTCGCAAGTCGTGAAGCTGCCGGCGCACGTGGCCGACGATGTCGCCTGCCTGCTCTCCTGTGGCGTGCTCACCGGCTTCGGCGCGGCCATCAACACCGCAAGGGTGCAGGTGGGTGATGCGGTCGCGGTGGTGGGCTGCGGGGGCGTTGGACTCAACTGCGTCCAGGGCGCGGCGCTCGCCGGCGCCCTTCCTCTCGTGGCCATCGACGTCGCCGACGACAAGCTGGAGCGGGCGCGGGCCTTCGGGGCGACGGACACGATCATCGCCAAGGGCGAAGACGCCGCCGAACGGGCGCGCGCGCTGACCGAGGGGCGCGGCTTCGACGTGGTGATGACGGCCGTGGGCGATGCCCGTGCCATCGAGCAAGCGCTGCCGCTGCTCGCGCCGAACGGGGCGCTGGTGGTGGTGGGGATGCCTCCTTACGACCAGCGGGTCAGCCTGAACGCGACCGACCTCGCTCACTTCGGTCAGCGGATTCTGGGCTGCAAGATGGGCGACGCCAGGCTCCGTGTCGATGCGCCGAAGCTGTTCCGGCTGTACCGGAGCGGCCGGCTCAGGCTCGACGAGCTGGTCGCCTCGCGCAGACCGCTGGACGAGATCAACGAGGCGCTCGCGCTCGCGCGCCGCTCTCACGATCTGCGCCATGTCATCGTCTTTCCGGAATGAACACGAGTGGGCCGGCTCATGAAGATTCAGAAGATCGAGACATTCTGCACCCGCGAGGTGGGGCTCACGCGCGTCACCACCGACGATGGCGCCGAAGGCTGGGGGCAAGTCTCGACCTACCATGCCGACATCTCCGCGACCGTGCTTCACCGGCAGGTCGCACCCTGGGCGCTCGGCCAGGACATCTCGGCGCTCGATGGGCTGGGCGACCTGCTCGACCTGATCTGCGAACGCGAGCACAAGTTTCCCGGCACCTACCTGTGCCGGGCGCTGTGCGGCCTCGACACCGCGATCTGGGATCTCCACGGCAAGCTCGGGGGCAAGAGCGTCTGCGAGCTCCTGGGCGGCACGCCGCGCCCGCTCCGCGTCTACGCCTCCAGCATGCAGCGGGAGATCGCGCCGGAAGCGGAGGCGGAGCGCTTTCTCAGGCTGCGCGAGCGCCACGGCTACGATGCCTTCAAGTTCCGCGTGGGCGCGGAGTGCGGGCGCGGGCGCGACCAGTGGCCCGGCCGCTCCGAGGCGATCGTGCGGGAGGTCCGCCGCGCACTCGGCGACGATGTCGCGCTGCTGGTCGATGCGAACAGCTGCTACGCGCCCGAGCAGGCCATCGCGCTCGGCCGCGACGTCCTGGAAGAGAACGGGGTCTGCCACTTCGAGGAGCCCTGCCCCTACTGGAAGCCGGACTGGACGCGCCAGGTGACGGAGGCGCTCGATCTGGACGTGACCGGCGGCGAGCAGGACAACAACCTCACCCTCTGGCAGTTCCTGATCGAAAGCCGCACGATGGACGTGGCCCAGCCCGACGTCTGCTATGTGGGCGGCGTCGAGCGCTTCCTCCGCGTCGCACGCATGGCGCAGGCGGCCGGGATGCCGGTCACGCCGCATTCCGCCAACCTGTCCCTGGTCACGATCTTCACCCTGCACCTGATGGGCGCGCTGGAGAACGCGGGGCCCTACGTCGAGTTCTCCATCGAGGACGGCGACTTCTATCCGTGGCAGTACGACGGCATCTACGACGAGATGCCGGTTGCAAAGGACGGCAAGGTCGAGATTCCGAGCGGCCCCGGCTGGGGGATTACAGTCCGCCCAGAATGGCTGGAAAACGCTGGCCACGAGATCAGCGAACTGTAAACCCTAAGCCTCCACCGCTGGGTCGATTGCTTCGCGCACCATCTCGTGGAAGTGAAAGAGCCCGTTCTCGTGGCGTGGGCTCAGCGGCCCCGGCTCGTTCAGGATGCACCGAGTTGGTTAGCGTTAATTGATGCTCCGTCGTGCCTCCAGCCAAATCGCTATATCGGCGCCGGAGCGATCGCCGTGGCGGCCGTGGCAAGCCGTGGACGGGTGCCGGCCGGCGGGGCATGATGGGTAGGGACTGAGGGGCCGCCTGCGCCCCGGGGAGGCGAGGATGACTGCGACCGTAATTCGGAACGGGCGGATCGTAACCGCGGTGGACGACTACGAGGCCGACATCCTGATGGAAGACGGCCGCGTCCGCATGATCGGCACGGACTTGCCCGTCGGCGACGGGATTCCGGAGCACGATGCGGAGGGCTTGCTCGTGCTGCCGGGCGGCGTCGACGTGCACACGCACCTCGACTGGGATTTCGGGCCGGCGCGCACGGCGGACACCTTCTACACCGGCTCCCAGGCCGCCGCCTTCGGCGGCACCACCACGGTCGTCGACTTTGCCGCCCAGGTGAAGGGAACGAGTCCGCTCGCCGGCCTCGCCGACTGGCACGAGCGCGCATCGGTCGCCGCCGTCGATGTCGGCGCGCACATGATCACGACCGAGGTGAACGACCAGACCCTCATCGACATGAAGAGCCTGATTCACGACGAAGGCGTCACGACTTTCAAGCTCTTCACCGCCTATCCCGACGTGCTGATGATCGACGACGGCCAGATCTTCAAGACCATGCGCCAGGTCGGCGCCCACGGCGGGATGGTGCAGATCCACGCCGAGAACGGCCACGTCATCGACGTACTAGTGCAGGAGGCGCTCGAGGCCGGCAATACCAGCCCCAAGTGGCACATGCTGACCCGCCCGACGCTGATGGAGGGCGAGGCCACCCACCGGGTCATCCGCATCGCCGAGCTTGCCGAGGCGCCGGTCTATATCGTCCACCTCTCGGCGGGCGAGGCGCTCGACGCGGTGACGGAGGCGCGCGATCGCGGCCTCCCCGTCCATGCCGAGACCTGCCCGCACTATCTCTTCCTCACGGACGAGGAATACGATAGGCCGGGCTTCGAGGCTGCCAAGTTCGTGATGACGCCGCCGCTCCGGGGCGCCCAGCATCAGCACGCGCTCTGGCGCGGTCTCAAGACCGACGACCTCCAGGTCATCGCCACCGACCATTGCCCGTTCTGCTTCAGCGAGAACGTGCTGGGCCTGCGCCTCTCCAAGGACCTTGGCCGCGACGACTTCAGCCAGATTCCCAACGGTGCGCCGGGGCTCGAGACCCGCATGCCGCTGGTCTACGACGGTGGCGTGCGCCGCAACGCGATGTCGCTCAACCGCTATGTCGAGCTGACCGCGACCGCGCCGGCGAAGCTCTTCGGCCTCTTCCCGCGCAAGGGCACGATCGCGGTGGGCTCCGATGCCGACATCGTGCTGTTCGACCCGGAGGAAACCTGGACCATCCGCGCCGCCGAGCATCACAGCCGGGTCGAGTACTCGCTCTTCGAGGGCCGCGAGGTCACCGGCCGGGTGAGCAAGGTGTTCCTGCGCGGCGAGCTGATCGTGGATGGCCGGGAATGGCTCGGCCGCGAGGGCGGCGGGCAGTTCCTCAAGCGCGGCGAGGCCGGAAAAGCGAAGTAGCGCGATCCGCTACCGTCGTGCCTCAGGGTTTTCTGTCCATCTGCACGGGCCCCTACCACGTCAAGGCCGGCCCCCGGATCAAGTCCGGGGATGTCCCGGCCATCCACGTCTCGCCGCCGCACCTGGTTGACATGGATGCCCGGCCGCAAAGCCGGGGCGGCTGCCGTCTGGGGTCTCTCGGCAGTTCGCAACGACCTGACGAAGTCCCGATCATTCGGGCGTCTTGATGGATTGCAGCTTGTTCCGGTTCCGCAGACGTCCGAGCGATGACTGCGGCCCGGGTCATCAAATCGAATGCAGAATTTTTCAACACCGGGACATGGACGGAGGGCACATGGCGCCGAAATCCGAATTTGGCGCGCGGGGACTATGTCAAATCCGCCATGGGCAGCGGCTCAGTGGAGCGGAATCCGGCCGACACAGGAACTTGCCCCAAACCCACTGATCCACAACTTAACCGTGCCGTGCGCGCAGGCCGGGGGTTCGACGTCGCCGGGCTGGCGCTAGTGAGGCTCGCAACGGGCCGGGAGCGAGGGCACCGCGTGTCATGGAGCGTCCTCGCCGCATGCCAACCGCGCATGAATTTCGCGCCGAACGGCATTTTCTTCTCCGTTCGGGTTGCGTTAGGTCAAGTAGTGCGGTGCCTCGTTCTCAACGTTGGACGGCATGCGGCGCGCCCGACAGAAGATAGGTCAACCTGAACGGATTGCCCCATTTCGTGCGGCGGTCGACCAGCACGGTGTTGTTGTGGACGTGCGCATATTGGAACGCCTCGCGCGGCTTGGTCTCGCGCCCAAGATTGATGACGGCTCTCACGGAATCCCTCCCCATTCCAGCTCGGCTTGCCCGTCACTCTGCCCGCCTCCTCTCGCCGCGCGGCGGAACAGAGGCGCGCGGCCGTCTGGCGTGCTGAAGCGCACGGCGAGACCGTGGCTGCGTTCGAGCGCCTTGCGCGGGACGGCGCCGCCCGCCTTGGCGGGCCTGCGCGGATCGAGCCAAGTGCGCTGCACGCCGAAGAGCCGACCGTCGTCGTCGGTGAAGGCACTTCATCCCTGGTCGTCGGGCACGAGCCGCTCGGGTCCAGCCCTCAGCGGCGGGGCGATCTCGGATCGAGGGCATCGGTCATGCCGTCGCCGACGAGGCTCACGCCGAGCACCGTCATGAATATCGCGAGGCCCGGCGGGAGCACGGTCCACCAGCCAGCGGGCTCTCGACCGCGCCAGTTTGGCGATGCAGCGGGTCGGGTTCGAAGTCCGCCCTCTGTCCCGGGCACTGAACCAACACAAGCAAGGAACCTCATATGAGTCGATTGGAGAAGGAGCGCTACGACCCGATCAGCTCGGACTACCTCCGGGGCGGCTACAGGACAGACGAGTTCGAGCTGACCAACGTGCTGCTCCAAGAGGATCGGATTATCGGCTCGGTCAAGGTCGAGACATTCTTCCCGCCGATGGACGGCGAGTTCCACCTGTCTGTCCCGCTGGCGATGATCTGGCTGATGCAGCTCGGCACCATCTACTCCTTCCTGGACATCGAGGCGATCCGGAAGGATCGGGAGGTCTATCTGCGGGATTTCTCCGTGAAGTGCCGGAGCCGCATCGTGAACCTCTCGGATATTCTTCTGGAGCTGAAAGTTACTGGAAGGGCCGAGAGGGCCGGACGCCACATCTTCCAGAGCGAGTACGACATCGACGTCGGCAGCTTCACCGGCAGGATGTCTTGGTTCATGGACACGAAGTCCTTCGACAAGGGCGCGTGACATCAGGGTGTCGCTCGACAAACACGACAATTGTGCCGGTTTCATGGGCGAGGAAAGGCATCCAGGATCCCTTCGGCATTGCCGGGTAGATGTTCGGGGTACTGTTCAGCCAAGGTTCGGACGCGGAGGGATGCACGAGGACGCACCGGCAAGAGGGCGCGGTGATCCGTAACGGGCTTGGGGCGCGGCGTCGGTCAATTCCCGCACCCGGCTACGGGGCCGGAAAGGTTGCCGCAACTGCGATCGATTTCGATGCCGCGGACAGGGTTGCGCTCTTCATTGACGGTGCGAACCTGTTTTGCGCCTGTCGCACTCAGCCTGGACATTGACCTCGGCTGTCTGCGCAGGAGTTGCCGCCTAGGGCCGCCTCGTCCGAGCCAACTACCACACGCTGCTCGCGGACGATCCCGGATCAAGTCCGGGCATGACGACGTGTGGGAGAGGCGCGGTCGGCGAGACCCCGTACCGGCCCGATCACGCGTGAATGAACTTCGGAAACCTTACGGTACCAGCACCATCTTGCCGAAGACCTCGCGGTCGGCGGTTCGGCGCGCCGCCGTCTGAATCTCGGCGAGCGGGTAGACGGTATCGATCACCGGCGCGAGCCGGCCTTCCGCCATCAGGGCGAAGACGCGCGCAAGCTCGCGGCGGCCGGCGAAATGGCTGCCGTGGATCGTCATGTGCTTGCGGAAGAGCTCGATCACGTTGAGCGGCACCTCCTCGCCGGCGTGCGCTCCGCAGGTGACGAGGCGGCCGTTGAAACAGACCGCGTCGATGCTCTGGCGCAGCACGTCGCCGCCCACGCTCTCGATCACGAGATCGACGCCGCGCCCGTCCGTGAGCCTGAGCGCCTCGTCCCGGATGCTCTGGCGGGTGTAGTCGATGGTCTCGGCGGCACCGAGCGCGCGCGCCTTCTCCAGCTTGGCGGCGGAGCCTGCGCTCGCGATCACCCGTGCGCCGTGCAAGAGCGCGACCTGGATCGCCGATGAGCCGACCACGCTGCCGGCCGCGTTGACCAGTACCGTCTGCCCCGCTTGGACGCGGCCGAGAGCGACCGTCATGTGCCACGCCGTGCCGAGTCCGATCATGCCGGCGGCTGCGGTCTCGAAGGGCAGCGCCTCCGGCAGCGGGATCACCGAGAGCGCATGGGAGATGCAATACTCGGCGTGCGTCCCCCACTGGCCCGCGCCGATGCGGCCGTGGGTGAAGTCGACGCCGTCCAGACCGCTCAGCCAGGGCTCGGAGAGCGGGTCGCCCTGCGCGAAGTCGATGGCGACGCGGGTGCCGGGCGCGGGTCCGTCCACGCCGGGGCCGAGGGCCGCGATCTCGCCCACGCCTTCGCAGCCGGGCACGTGCGGCAGCGTCACCGGGATGCCGGAGATGCCTTCGCGCACGTCGTGGTCGAGGTGGTTGATGCCGCTTGCACGGATGCGCACCAGAACCTCGCCCGGCCCCGGCTCAGGTGTCTCGATCTCCTCGTAGAGCAGGGTCTCGACGCCCCCGTGGGCGCGGATGACGACCGCCTTCACGGCCGGCGTCTATTCGGCCGCGTGCGCCGCGACCGCGCCCGAGAGCGCGGCAATGGCCTCGGCGCTGGTAATGATGTCCGCGTACTTCTGGCCCATGTCGAAGAGGTTCGCCTCGTGAGGCCCGAGCGCCCGGTCGCCGACGCAATCGCTGATCACCACCGGGCGGAAGCCGTGGCACATGGCGTCCAGCACGCTCGCGCGGACGCAGCCCGAGGTGGTGCAGCCCGCCACCATCACCGTGTCGACACGCATCTTGGCGAATGCCGGCGCGAGGTCGGTGCCGAAGAAGGCCGACGGCACCCGCTTGCGAATCACGATCTCGCCCGGCGCCGGCGCCAGCTCATCGACGATCTGGCTCTCCGGCGCGTCCTCGGTCAGCCCCGTGAGCGAGGGCACCTTCATGCACATGATGTTCGCATCGGCTCCGTCGTCGGCGAAGATGACGCGCGTGTGCGCGACCGGCACGCCGCGCTCCCGGCAGAAGGCGAGCAGCCCCACGGTCGCGTCGATCGCTTCCTGGATGTTGCCGCCGCCGAACTTCGCCGGGTCGGTGAAGCCGTTGACGAAGTCGACGATCAGCAGCGCGGCCTTCTCGCCGAAGCCGAGCCGGTTCCCAAAATTCTGGGTCTTGTAGATGTCGATGTCCGAAGCCATGCCGCACCCCCACCGCCTCTAGCTGTTGGAGAACAGACGGAACCCCGTCACGTGTCAAGCGCCGCCGCCGTCGCTCTCGACCGTGACCGTGGCCAGCTTGCCGTTCCCGAGATGGAACTCGGCCCTGCCGTCGGTCTCGTGCGCGCCCCCCTCGGCATCTTCGAGCCTGAGCGTGAAGCGGCAGGTCAGGCGCTGTGCGGCCTCGTCCACGTCGTGGTCCGACAGCTCGTGCCGGATCGAGGGATAGTCAGAGAGCATCCTCTCGAAATACTGCTTGATCTCGGAGTCCCGGCCTCGGTGGCTCCGGCCGTTCACCGTGAGCACCGCGTCGTGGGCGAAGCAGTCGAGCACCGTGCCGAGGTGTCGGAAGTCAATGTTGCTGTAGTAGCTGTGCTCGACCAGATTGACGATCTGGGCGCGCCTGAGCATCACCACCGGCGCCTCCTCTCGCTCGCGGGCTCATCGTAGCCGGCACCATCGGCCGCCTGAAGGGCCGGCAGCCTCCGAACGATGGTTCTCTGGCCAATTCGGCGCGAAGGCCATAGTCTGAGCGGAGAGGAGCGAGCGCCATGCATGCATTCAACTATCATCGCGCGACGTCGGTGGAGGACGCGGTCGCCGCCTTCAATGGCGCTGACGACGGCGCCTATCTCTCGGGCGGCCACACGCTGCTGCCGACGATGAAGCAGCGGCTGGCGGCTCCGTCCGACCTGATCGACCTCGCCGGTCTCACGGAGCTGATCCGCATTTCCGTGGATGACGAGGCCGTGGAAATCGGTGCGCTGACGCCGCATGCGACCGTCGCGGCGTCCGCCGAAGTGCAGGGGGAGATTCCGGCGCTCGCCGCGCTCGCCGGCAAGATCGGCGATCCGCAGGTGCGCAACAAGGGCACCATCGGCGGCTCTATCGCCAACAACGATCCGGCGGCTGACTATCCGGCCGCCCTGGTGGGGCTCGGCGCCACCGTGGTGACCGAGCGCCGCACGATCGCGGCGGATGACTTCTTCACCGGGCTCTTCGAGACCGCGCTGGAGGAGGGCGAGATCGTCACCGCCGTGCGCTTTCCCCGGCCTGGCAAAGCCGGCTACGCGAAGTTCCCGAACCCCGCATCGCGCTACGCCATCGTCGGTGTGATGGCGGCGGAGACGGCGTCGGGCGTGCGCATCGCCGTGACCGGCGCCGGCCCCTGCGTCTTCCGCGCCTCCGCCATGGAGGCTGCGGTGAGCGGCGGGCTGGACCCCGAGGCGACGCTGCCGGCGCTCTCCGACGAGGGACTCAACTCCGACATCCACGCGAGCGCCGAATACCGCGCGCACCTGGTGGGCGTGATGGCCCAGCGGGCGATGGCTGCGGCTCAGTGACTGGACACCCCGTCACGACAAGTTGAAGCAAAGCGATTGGCGCGGGACTCGGGCAGAGCCGACATTCCACCCGTCACAGGACGGAGGATTGCTCAATGCGCACCCTTGCTCTCTCAGCGCTGACCGTTCCCGCTATCGCGCTCGTCGCGGCGCTCTCGCTCCAACCTGCTGCGGCGCGCGAGGCGCCGTCGGGCTGGTTGTTCGAGTGGGGGGAGACGGATTTCTCGAAGTCATCGATCTCCTTCGATGAGATCATGTCTGGTGGTCCGCCCAAGGACGGCATCCCTTCGATCGATGATCCGGTCTTCGTGGCCGCTTCCGAGATCGAGGACCTGGCGGACACCGAGCCCGTCATGAGCTTCTTCGTGGGCGACGACCAGCGCGCCTACCCGCTGCAAATCCTCATCTGGCACGAGATCGTCAACGACACGGTGGGCGGCATTCCCATCGCGGTTACCTTTTGCCCGCTCTGCAATTCGGCCGTCGTGTACGACCGGCGCGTCGGCGATGCGGTGCTGGATTTCGGCACCACCGGCAAGCTGCGCAACTCCGATCTCGTTATGTACGACCGCCAGACCGAGAGCTGGTGGCAGCAATTCACCGGCGAAGGCATCGTCGGCGTCCACACCGGAACCGAACTCAAGCGGCTGCCGGCGCGGATCGAATCCTTCGGCCTCTTCAGGGAGCGCGCAGGCGCCGAAGCCAAGATCCTGGTGCCGAGCCGTGCGAGCGCCCGTGCCTACGGCATGAACCCCTACGCCAGCTACGATTCTTCCTCGCGTCCCTTCCTCTACAACGGCGAGCTGCCGGAGGGGATCGAGCCGCTCGCACGCGTGGTGGTGGTGGAGGACGAGGCCTGGAGTCTCGAGCTCATCCGCGAGGCCGGTCGCTACGAACAGGGCGATCTGGTCATCACCTGGGAGTCGGGGCAGAACTCCGCGCTCGACAGCCGCAGGATCGCGAAGGGCAAGGACGTCGGCAACGTGGTCGTGCAGCGCGCGGGCGATGACGGCCTGGAAGACGTGCCCTACGACATCGCCTTTGCGTTTGCCTTCCACGCCTTCCACCCGGAGGCACCGATCCACACGGGAACCGAATAAGCCCGGCTTATTCGGTTCCCTCGGGCGCCGGTGTACACACCCCTAAGTCGGGTCGCAGTGACCGCTATGTAGGTGACGGGAAGTCGAAGCCAACGTGGGAAGAATCGGGACATATCGGGAAATAGCGGGACGGTGCGCCACATTCCCCACTCACCAGGGGTTTCGGCGCTCCCGCGGCCGCCCGGCGACGCCGCTCATTGGGACTTTCTCGAGAAGTCCGGCTCGGCGGTAAACCTGATATCGGCAATGGCGCCGGCCAGCTCGCGGCCGATCAGGTCCATCTTGCGGAGCTGATCGATACGGGGGCGGCACTGCTCGATTTCGCCGTCGGGGAAGATATCGCCGAGCATGTTGCACGCGTCGACCAGGCATATCAGAGCGACCTCCCGGGGGTCGGGGATGTCGTCGGAGTGCAGCAAGTCTCCGATACGCAGCTTGACCTCGCGTTCGGCCCTGCCGTCGAGCGTGGGATAACGCCGGGCGCGGAAGACCCACAGAAACTTCTTTGCGCGTTGCTCCAAGATGCCGCGCTCGACCAGACTGTCCAGCGCCTGTGCACGAATGTTGCTCGCGTCCTCGACAGAAAGCGCCCTGATCCAAATCCTCGTGCTCAACCCCAACTGATGGGCTGCGAGCCTTGCCAGGGTGAAGTAGAGTATGGGATTGCCGGTGGGCGTCGAATCGATAACGGTCAACTTTCTGGGGTCCGTGTCAATCCGATCGGCGAACGCCAGGTCCATTAACACGGCACCGGCGAGTGCACACATCAAATTGTCCTCTGGGATGGGAGCGAATTCGCCGTCCTCGTCATCCAGCAAGAGGAGAAGTATCTCTTCCGTGAAGGTCAGCATGGCGGGGTCCAGTATGTGATGCGTTTCCTGGGAGCCGGTCCGACTTGCGGAGGATCTGGTGGAAGTGCTGTTGTCTATGCTCTGGTCTGTCGCCCCCCTGCATGGTGCCCGAGACAATGCGCTCGATCGCAATGCAGAACTACGTTGGTGACCGAAAGACCATCACGAAACACGTCGTGTCGGGGTCGAGGATGCCTCGTCCCAATGTCGAGAATTCGGGCGCTTCGGTCGCGACGTTCCAGGCGATCAGGATCGGGACCGCCTCTCCAGTGAATTGCGGGAAGATGCCGAGGTTGGGGGGCGGTGCTCACGCTCGGAGCCCAGCCGTGCACGGCGCGATTGAATTGCCGCGCAGCTCCTTGTGCATTGTTGCACCGTCGCCCCTGTGCATGATCTCGCCGCCGTTGGCACCTCTCAGCCATGCTAGCGCCTGCGAATTCCCAACCATGTGTGCGGAGCTCTCGAGCCCGGACTTGCATTCGGAGACGGACCAACAATGCGTCAGTCGTTGAACCGGCCGTGGTCGTACAGTCACAACACTTCCTCGCGCGGACAGATCGACTGACGCACCCGGGCACTGGCGAGATCTCCCGATATCACCTCCCACTTCCACAAGGCTTCAGAGCAGCAGCTGCCACTCCGGCCAACGCAGTCTAAGGGTCAATAAGACGGCCGATTACTGACAGAACGAGTTTTTTTTGGGCACAAACCTTCGAGAGCGTATCCGTTTTGGACGGAACCATATCTGACGTTTGGATATAGTCTTGGTATTCGCTGGGCTCGGGCGCCGGTGAGGTGGAGGGCATTGCCGCCGCACAAGGCCAATATGGATGCGCGGAACAGCACCGGACTTGATCCGGGGGCCGTGCATGACCTTTTGTTTCCCTCAGTCGGCGGGCGCGAACTCCGTTCGCTTGGCTACGCGCTTCGCGCGCGGCGCAGTCGCGCCGGCCGGGCTGCTTCGCAGCCCGGTGCCCCGGACCATGGTGCGGTAGAGGGCGCGGGTGGCGTGGGGCAGCATCGCGGGATGAGCCACCACACCACCCGCGAGCACATCCCCGCTATGCAGAACGAAACCCGACAGACCACGCCGGCGGCGGCATTCAGCCGCTCCTCCATCAAGCGCCTGCCGGCCAAGCTGCGCGAGGCCGTCGACCAGGCCATCGCGGACGGCGCCACCATCGACGAGATCACCGAGCGTATTCGAACCGAGGGCGAGACATGCTCGCGCTCGGCGGTCGGCCGCTACGCCAAGGACATGCGCGACCTGATCCGCAAGCAGCAGGGGACCGACCGCACCATCAAGGCGTGGGTGGACGCGCTCGGCGAGCGCCCGGAGGGCGGCGCGGGGCTCATGCTGATCGAGACCCTGCAAACCATGGTGCTCGCCACCGTGGCCGCTCTCAACGCGCGGGACGAGCCCGCGTCCCTGCAGGAGCTTGACCGCCTCTCCCATATCCTCAAACGCATCGAGGGCACTGACAAGCTCCGCAAGGACCGGGAGCGCGCGGCGGAGAAGGCCAAGTCCGCCGGCCGGGCCAAGGGCCAAGGCGGGCTCTCGCCGGAGGCGGTCGCCATCATCCGCGCGGAGGTGGAGGGCAGGGCGCCTCCCCCGCCGCCTGCTCCCCGTACCGTCACCTCGGCGCCGGTGGACCCGTGGAATCCCGCAGAGTTCCCCGCAGTCCCGGTTAATCCCGACGAATCCCACTTGAGCCCGGCTAATCACTATGAATCCTGGACGGAAATCGCTCCGCGGGTGTACCGCACCAGCCCCACATCGATCTTGTCCCTCGGGCCGGCGGAGGCGCGGGCCTCAAAAGTATTCCCCGATACGCCTCTCGACCCGCTCCCGGCGGATCGAACGCCTGGGCGCGACCCCGGTGAGAAAAGCGGGTTCATCCCACCTGATCCCTGCGGATCCCGCCCAAAGAATGAACCGGCCGCGTCTCGGCATATTGCTCATTCCACCTGGCCCTGTCCCCCGCCTCTCTGAAAGGGCGGAGAGGGGGGCGTCGGATCGTGTCCTAGTACGCCGAGAGAAACGACTTCAGGGCGGCCGTGAACGCCGGCGCCCGCTCGATGTTGGAGAGGTGAGCGGCGTCGAGCTCGAGATACTGGGAGCCGCCGATTCGCTCGTGCATCAGGCGCATGCCGGCCGGCGGGGTGCCGGGGTCCTGCGAGCCGGCGATCAGCAGGACCGGATGGTCGATCGAGCCCAGCCGGTCGAGGTTCGCGAGCGTCTGGATGGCGCGCGCACAGCCCGTGTATCCGACGACCGAGGTCGTGCGGATCATGTGCCGCACATCGTCGATCCGCGCTGCACCGCCCGCCCGGTAGCCCTCGCTGAACCAGCGCTCGATGGTCCCCTCGACGACCGCCTCCATGCCCCCGTCGGCCACCGCCGCCACGCGCTGGTCGAAGGCGGCGACGAAGGCTTCGCCGCTGTGCGCCGAGGTATTCGCCATGACCGTGGCCGTGACCCGATCCGCATGGTTGAGCAGGAGCGCCTGCGCGGTCATCCCGCCGATCGAGAGCCCCACGAAGTGGCTTTGCCGAATACCCAGGTGATCCCAAAGACCGACGACATCGCCCACCAGGTCGTCGAACGAGTAGGGCCCCTCCACCGGCGCGGACTTGCCGTGCCCGCGCTTGTCGTAGCGCAAGATATGGAAGTCGTCGGCGAGCGCGGCCTCCTGCTCGTCCCACATGGTCACGTTCGTGGCCAGCGAGTTGGAAAAGGTCAGCCACGGTCCGTTCTCGTTGCCCGAAATCTCGTAATTGATCGAGACGCCCCGGATATCGGCAAGCATTCGCTTCTCTCCCTGTCGGTCGGGCGCTTCTCTTACCATGGGCATGGGGGGCGCGGCATCCCGGCGGCGCTTGACCGCCTCGGCGAACGCTGCGAAAACCGCCCGGCGGCGCGGCAGGGTGCCGCCCATCTCCGGAACATCATCATCGTCGGGGGAAGCCGTGGGGCGAGGAGACTATCTGTTTACCAGCGAATCGGTGTCCGAAGGGCATCCGGACAAGGTCTGCGACCGCATCTCCGATGCCGTGGTCGATGCGTATCTGGCGGTCGATTCCAACGCCCGCGTGGCCTGCGAGACGCTGGTCACGACCAACCGGATGGTGCTCGCCGGCGAGGTGCGGGGGCCCGACTCGATCACCACCGAGGCGCTGGAGTCCATCGCGCGCACCTGCGTCCGCGAGATCGGCTACGAGCAGGAGGGCTTCCACTGGGCCAAGGCCGCGGTGGAGGTCCATGTTCACGCCCAGTCGGCCGACATTGCCCTTGGCGTGGACCAGGCCGGCAACAAGGACCAGGGTGCCGGCGACCAGGGCATCATGTTCGGCTACGCCTGCCGCGAGACCGACGCGCTCATGCCGGCACCGCTCCACTACGCCCATGCGATCCTGGCGGCGCTGGCCCGCGCCAGGCACGCCGGCGATGCGCCCGGCCTCGGGCCCGATTCCAAGAGCCAGGTCACGCTGCGCTACGAAGACGGCGTGCCGGTGGGGTCCACCTCTGTCGTCGTCTCGACCCAACATGCGGCCGAGCTTTCGCAGGACGACGTGCGCGAAATCGTGCGCCCCTATGTCGTGGATGCGCTCCCCGACGGATGGATGTGCGACGAGAAGTGGTTCTACGTCAATCCGACCGGACGGTTCGTCATCGGCGGACCGGACGGCGATGCCGGGGTGACGGGCCGCAAGATCATCGTCGACACCTACGGCGGCGCGGCGCCCCACGGCGGCGGCGCCTTCTCGGGCAAGGACCCGAGCAAGGTCGACCGCTCCGCAGCCTATGCGGCGCGCTACCTCGCGAAGAACGTCGTCGCCGCCAACCTCGCGTCGCGCTGCACGATCCAGCTCGCCTACGCGATCGGCGTTGCCCACCCGCTCGCGGTCTACGTCGACACCCACGGCACCGGCCAGGTTGACGAAGCCAGGCTCGCCGAGGCGCTCAACTCGGTGATGGACCTCTCGCCTCGGGGAATCGGCGAGCATCTCGACCTCGCCCACCCGATCTTCGAGCGGACCGCCGCTTACGGCCATTTCGGCCGCGAGCCCGAGGCCGACGGCGGCTTCTCCTGGGAACGGACGGACCTCGTCGACCCGCTTCTCGCCGCGGTGGGGTGAGGGCGCGGCCGGCCGGCGTCCGTCCTGCCGTGCCATGGAGGAGCGCCGCCGCCGCGTCTACGGGCGGAGGCTCAGCCACCGTCTTCGCTCCGGCCGTCAGGCGCTGCTCGAGCGCGCCCTGCCGGCGCTCAGGATCGACCTCCCCGAGGATGCGCAGGCTCGGATCGACCTGAGCCGGCTGTTCCCGGCTCCCGTCCAGGACCTCTGGCTCGAGATCGGCTTCGGCGCGGGCGAGCATCTCGCCCATCAGGCGCGCGCCAATCCGGCCGTGGGGTTCATCGGCTGCGAGCCCTTCGTCCAGGGAGTCGCAGGCCTCCTGCGCCATCTGGAGGCCGACGGCACCGCCGATCGGGTCCGCATCTACCCCGACGACGCGCGCCTCCTGCTCGATCGCCTGCCCGAGGCCTGCATCGGCCGGCTGTTCGTGCTGTTTTCCGACCCCTGGCCCAAGAAGCGCCACCACAAGCGGCGCCTGATCGGTGCCGAGACCCTCGCGGACTTTGCGCGCATCCTGAAGGACGGCGCCGAGTTCCGCTGGGCCTCCGACGACGATGGCTATGTGGAGTGGACGCTGGAACACGTCGCCCGGAACGAGTCGTTTGTTCTGACCGATCGAATTTCCGGCGATTGGCCAGAAAGACCAGCCGACTGGCCGGAGACCCGCTACGAGCAGAAGGCCCGCGCTCAGGGCCGCCCGCCCGTCTTCCTTCGCTACGTCCGCAAGCCCCGATATTCGGCGGTGTCGCGCAATTCTCGGCGGTCGGTGAGGGGGAAGAGGGGAGAAACACCTTGAAGAGAATGCACTGAACGCGATAGGTTAGCGGCGCTGCGCTGTTCGGGGGTATGAGGAGCGCGGCAACGAGCGTGCCCAGGGTTTGAGTGATTGTGGTGGGCAGTGGTGGCCCGCCTTTTTTCTGTTCTGCGGTATGACGAAGACGCGAGACGTGGACTCGGAACGGCAGATCGAACATGCGATTGCACCGGTGCTGGCGGCGATGGGCTATGAGGTCGTACGAATCCGCCTCGGCGGGGGCAGGCAGACGGTGCTCCAGGTGATGATCGAGCGGGCCGACCGCGTGCCGCTGACCGTGGACGATTGTGCCGCGGCAAGCCGTGCCATCTCCGCGCAATTCGAGAACGACAACCTGCCGGCAGCCGACTACACGCTGGAGGTGAGCTCGCCGGGGATCGACCGGCCGCTGGTGCGGCTCACCGACTTCGCCCGCTTCGCCGGGTTCGAGGCCAAGGTGGAGATGAGCGAGCCTTTGGAAGGCCGCCGCCGCTTTCGCGGCCGGCTGCAGGGCGCCGCGGACGGCTGCGTGCGCATGACCGTGGACGAACAGAATGTCTCGCTGCCTTTCGACAGGATCCGCGCGGCCAAGCTCGTGTTGACCGACGAGCTGATCGCGGCCAGCCAAGCGGCGGAGCAAGCGTGATGGCGGACGGGGACACTGCGGGCCTCGCCCGCCTCGAGCTTCTCCAGGTGGCCGATGCCGTGGCCAGGGAGAAGGGAATCGAGCGCGAGCTCGTGCTGGAGGCCATGGAGCAGGCCATCACCCACGCCGGCAAGCGCAAGTACGGCCAGGAGCACGACATCCGCACGGACATCGACCGCGATACCGGCGAGATCAAGTTGATGCGCTATCTGGAGGTCGCCGAGGAGATCGAGAACGAGGCCACTCAGATTGCGCTGACAGAGGCGCAGGAGCGCAACCCGGCCGCGCAGGTCGGCGATTATCTGGCGGACCCGCTGCCGCCCATAGACTTCGGCCGCATCGCGGCGCAGACGGCGAAGCAGGTGATTGTCCAGAAGGTGCGCGAGGCTGAGCGCGCGCGGCAGTACGAGGAATACAAGGACCGCGTGCAGGAGATCGCCAACGGCCTCGTCAAACGTACCGAGTACGGCGGGCTCACCGTCGATCTCGGCCGGGCCGAGGCAGTGATCCGCCGCGAGGACCTGCTGCCGCGCGAATCCTTCCGCAACGGCGACCGCGTGCGCGCCTACATCTACGATGTTCGTCGCGAGCCGCGCGGGCCGCAGATCTTCATGTCCCGTACGCACCCCAACTTCATGGCCAAGCTCTTCGCCCAGGAGGTGCCGGAGATCTACGACGGCATCATCGAGATCGATGCGGTGGCGCGCGACCCCGGCAGCCGCGCGAAGATCGCCGTGCACTCCAACGACAGCAGCATCGACCCAGTCGGCGCCTGCGTCGGCATGCGCGGCTCACGCGTCCAGGCCGTGGTCGGCGAGCTCCAGGGCGAGAAGATCGACATCATTCAGTGGTCTCCCGACCCAGCGGCCTTCATCGTCAACGCGCTGGCGCCGGCCGAGGTCACCAAGGTGGTGCTCGACGAGGAGGCGAAGCGCATCGAGGTGGTCGTGCCGGACGAGCAGCTCTCGCTCGCCATCGGCCGGCGCGGGCAAAACGTGCGGCTTGCGTCCAACCTCACGGGCTGGGATATCGACATCCTGACTGAGGCCGAGGAATCGGAACGCCGGCAGGAGGAGTTCCGCACGCGCTCCGAGATGTTCATGGAAGCGCTCGACGTCGACGACGTGATCGCCCATCTGCTCGTGACGGAGGGGTTCACCACCGTGGACGAGGTGGCCTACGTTCCGATCGAGGAGCTGGCCATGATCGAGGGCTTCGAGGAGGAGCTGGCGGTCGAGCTCTCGAACCGCGCTGCGGCCTATGTCGAGGCAACGAACAAGGCGCTCAACGAGCGCCGGATCGAGCTTGGCGTCAGCGACGAGGTCGCGGCCATCGAGGGTCTGGACCCGGCAATTCTCGTCGCCCTCGGCGAGAGCGACGTCAAGACGCTGGACGATCTCGGCGATCTCGCCGGAGACGAGCTCATAGAGATATTGGGCGACTTGGCACCGTCGATCGAGGAGGCCAACGCCGTCATCATGATGGCCCGGGCCCATTGGTTCGACGACGAAGAGCCGGCGGACGGGGCGGAGGCCGATGGGGCCGATGGGGCCGAGGCCGGGGAGCCCGGTGAAGCCGACGAGGCTGCCGAGGCCGGCGATGTCACCGAGCCCGTCGCCGAGGAGCACGAGAGACCGAACGTTTGACCGCATCGGCACACATGAAAAACCGCCCGGCTTCGCCGGATGCCGGCTCCCGGCGCTGTATCGCGAGCGGCGCCAGCAAACCTCGCGAGTCGTTGCTGCGCTTCGTGGTCGACCCGGCTGGCGCCCTGGTGCCGGACCTGGGCGAGACGCTGCCGGGCCGGGGGCTCTGGTCTCTGCCGAGCGCGCCGCGTTGGAGAAGGCCTGCGCGCGGGGTCTGTTCGCCCGCGCCGCGCGCCGTCCGATCGCCGTGGCGCCCGATCTGATCGACGAGGTGGAGCGGCAGTTGACCGCGCGGGCGCTGGATACACTGGGTTTGGCGCGGCGCGCAGGCGCGCTGGTCACGGGCTTCGACAAGGTGCGGCGCGCGCTTGCCGAACGCCGCGTGGCCGTCCTGGTCGAGGCGAGCGACGGCGCGCGCCATGGCCGGGCCCGCCTCGGCGCGCTGGCGCGGGACATTCCCGTGATCGCGCAATTCGATGGCGCCGCGTTGAGCCGCAGCCTGGGTCGTGAGAATGTGGTGCACGCAGCGCTGGCGCCCGGCCGGCTCGCCGAACGCTTCCTTCGGGAGTCCGCGCGGCTTGACGGCGTGCGTGGAAATTCCGGCGATCGGGACATGGCGTGATGACTGACGAAACCGAAGCCGGTGATCAAGAGCGTCGCAAGCCCCTGTCGCTGAAGCGGCCGGGGCGGCTTGAGCTCAAGAAGACGGTCGATGCCGGCCAGGTTCGGCAGAGCTTTTCGCACGGCCGCAGCCGGGCCGTCGCCGTCGAGGTTCGCAAGAAGCGGACGCTGAAGCGCAGCCCCGCCGCGGACGGTGTGGCGGCGCCCAAGGCAAAGGCGCCGGCGCCCAAGGCGCCGCCGCCGGAGCCCGTCGCCGAGCAGCCGGCGCCGCCTCAGGATGACGTGCACCAGACCTCTACGGCGCCACGCTCCCGCGTCGTCCTGCGCACGCTGACGACCGACGAGAAAGCCGCACGTGCACGTGCCGTCGAGGACGCGATACGCCTTGAGCGGCAGGAGCGCGAGCGGGCCGAGGAGGAGGCCCGGCGCCGCGCCGCGGAAGAAGAGCGTCTGGCTGCCGAGCATGCCGAGGCCGAGCGGCGGAAGACCGAGGAAGACGCCCGTCGCAAGGCCGAGGAGGACGCGCGCAAGCGGGCGGAGGAAGATGCAGCGCGCAGGCTTCCGCAGCCCGAGGAACCCAAGCCGGATGAGGCCGCCGCTCCGGAGGCTGCGGCCCCCGCGCGACCCCGGCCCGCCGATGCACCGGCGGAAGAGGAACGCGGCAGACCACGCCGCCGCGGCGAGCAGCGTCGCCCCGCGAGTCCTACGCGGCGCGATCAGCCGCGCCGGCGTGGCGGCAAGATCACGCTTTCGGAAGCCCTCGACGGCTCCGTCGGCGAACAGCGCGGGCGCAGCCTCGCGTCGCTGCGTCGTCAGCGGGAGCGTGAGAAGCGCCTCGCGCGGGAGGCGATGCGTGCGGACGAGCTCAAGCCGGTGGTGCGCGAGGTCGTGGTTCCCGAGGCGATCACGGTGCAGGAGCTTGCCAGCCGCATGGCCGTGCGCGGTGCCGAGGTCGTCAAGCGCCTGATGGAGATGGGCACGGTCGTGACCATCACCCAGTCGATCGACGCCGACACTGCCCAGCTGGTCGTCGAGGAGTTCGGCCACAAAGTGAGGCGCGTCAGCGAGGCCGACGTCGAAATCGGTCTCAAAGGCGAGGACGATGCCGACGAAGCCCTGATCGCCCGCTCACCCGTGGTCACGGTCATGGGCCACGTCGATCACGGCAAGACCTCGCTGCTGGACGCGATTCGCTCCAGCGACGTGGTGTCCGGCGAGGCGGGCGGGATCACCCAGCACATCGGTGCCTACCAGGTGGAGACGCCCAAGGGCTCCCGCATCACCTTCATTGATACGCCCGGCCACGCCGCCTTCACCGAGATGCGTGCGCGGGGCGCGAGCGTCACCGATATCGTCGTTCTCGTGGTCGCGGCGGACGACGGCGTCATGCCCCAGACCGCCGAGGCGATCAACCATGCGCGCGCTGCAGGCGTGCCCATCCTCATCGCCATTAACAAGATGGACCGGCCGGACGCCGACCCCAACCGGGTGCGTCAGGACCTGCTCCAGCACGAGATCGTGACCGAGGAGATGGGCGGCGACGTGCTCGCGGTCGAGATTTCGGCAACCCAGAATCAGAACCTCGACAAGCTCGAGGAGGCGATCCTGCTACAGGCGGAGCTGCTCGAGCTCAGCGCCAACCCGGACCGCGCTGCCGAAGGGATCGTGATCGAGGCCAAGGTCGATCGCGGGCGCGGCGCGGTGGCCACCGTGCTTGTCCAGCGCGGCACGCTCAACGTCGGCGACATCGTCGTCGCCGGCGCGCAGTGGGGCCGGGTGCGGGCCATGTACGACGACCACGGCAGCGCTGCCAAGTCGGCGGGGCCTGCGGTGCCGGTCGAGATTCTCGGGCTCAGCGGCGTGCCGCTCGCGGGCGACGAGGTGGTGGTGGTCGAGAACGAGCGCCGGGCGCGGGAGGTCTCCGAGTTCCGCCAGGCGCGCGCCAGGGAGAAGGAGGTTGCGCGCGGCGCGCCGCTCAACCTGGAGCAGCTCTTCTCCGAAATCCAGGAGAAGGAGGGCAAGAGCGAGCTGCCGCTGGTTATCAAGGCCGATGTCCAAGGCTCGGTGGAGGCGCTGGTCGGTGCGCTCGGCAGACTCGGGACGGAAGAGGTGGCGGTACGAGTACTCCATTCGGGTGTCGGCGGCATCACCGAATCGGATGTGACGCTTGCCGCAGCGTCGGATGCAACCATCGTCGGCTTCAACGTGCGCGCCAACGCGCAGGCGCGCGAGCTCGCGGCCCGCTGCGCCATCGAGCTCCGCTATCACGCCGTCATCTACGACGTCGTCGACGAGGTCAGGGCCAGTCTCGAAGGGATGCTGCGGCCGGAGGCGCGCGAGCGGACCATGGGCAGCGCCCAGATCCTCCAGGTGTTCGAAGTGGGTCGCGTGGGCAGGGTCGCGGGCTGCCGCGTGACCAACGGCCTCGTGCGCCGGGGTGCGAAGGCGCGGCTGTTGCGCGACGATGTCGTCATCCACGACGGCGCGCTCAAGACGCTGCGGCGCTTCAAGGACGACGTGCGCGAGGTGAAGGAAGGCTACGAGTGCGGCATGTCGTTCGAGAACCATTCCGATCTGCGCGAGGGCGACGTCATCGAGCTCTACGAGATCGAGGAGGTCGCGCGCACGCTCGACGCTTAAGGCGCACCTGTTCAACGATCTATGGCGAGAAAAAGCGGCAGCGCTGGCGCACCGAGCCAGCGGCAGCGGCGAGTCGGCGAACTCATCAGGGGAGCGCTGTCCGAAGTGCTCGCTCGCGGCGAGTTTCGCGATCCTGTCCTGAGCGAGGTGCGTTTCACCGTGACCGAGGTTCGGCCGGCGCCGGATCTGCGCTCTGCCAAGGTCTATGTGATGCCGCTCGGCGGCGAGCGGGAGGGCGAGGCCCTGGAAGCCCTGCAGCGCGCCGCCGGCTACCTGCGCGGCGAGGTCAACCGCCGGGTTCGGCTCAAGTTCTCGCCGTCGCTCAGCTTCGAGATCGACCGCAGTTTCGAGCATGTGCAGCGAATCGACAGGCTGCTCGATACGGACAACGCTTCCGATGAGTGACGGTGCTGCCGCGCGCGGCCCCCACGGCTGGCTGGTGGTGGACAAGCCGGGCGGGATCAGCTCTGCCGCTGCCGTCGCCCGCATCAAGTCCCTGGTCGGACGCGGTGCCAAGGTGGGACATGCCGGCACGCTCGACCCCATGGCCACGGGCGTGCTGCCGGTGGCGGTCGGCGAGGCCACCAAGACGGTCTCGTTCATGATGGATGCGCCCAAGCGCTACCGCTTCGGCGTGCGTTGGGGCGAGCAGCGCGACACCGACGATGCTGAAGGCACGGTGATCGAAACGAGCGAGAGCAGGCCGGCCGAATCGGCGATTACGCGCGTGCTCCCGGCGTTCACCGGCCGAATCGAGCAGGTGCCCCCGGCGTTCTCGGCCCTCAAGGTCGGCGGGGAGCGCGCCTATGCTCTCGCGCGCCAGGGCAGGGCACCGCGGCTCGAACCCCGCACGGTCCACATCGAGAGCCTGACGCTGATCGAGGCCGATCACGAGGGCGCCGTCTTCGCAGTCGAGTGCGGCAAGGGCACGTACGTCAGGGCGCTGGCCCGCGACATCGCCCGTGCGGCAGGAACGGTCGGTCACGTGAGCTGGCTCCACCGCGCCGCGGTCGGGCCGTTCTCCGAGGACGATGCGAATCCGCTGGATAATCTGGTCGCCCTCGGGCATAGTCTCGCCCTCGCCGAAAGCCTGCGACCGGTCGATGCAGTGCTGGCCGACATCCCGGCTCTGCCCCTGACCGCTCGCGAGGCAGATCGTCTGCGCCACGGCCAGCCCGTGCCCGCGCCCGGCGCCGCCCCCGGAAGGGTCCGCGCCGTTGCCGGGTCCCGACTCGTGGCACTGGCCGAAGTCGGCGCGGGCCGGGCCCGCCCGTTGCGGGTCTTCAACATGTGACAAGCGGAGTAGCCAGATGTCGATCACCGCGGCGCGGAAGACCGAGCTAATTTCGGATTACGCAACCAAGACCAGCGATACCGGCTCGCCGGAGGTACAGGTCGCGATCCTGACTGAGCGGATCAACAACCTGACCGAGCATTTTCGGAGCCACAAGAAGGATCTCCACTCGAGGCAGGGGCTCCTGAAGATGGTCAGCCGCAGGCGCCGCCTGCTCGACTATCTGAAGCGCAACGATCAGGAGCGCTACGCCACCGTGATTCAGCGGTTGGGTTTGCGCAAATAGCATTGGCGTTCGCGTGGTCCGCCGGGGTGCGGCACGCGGGTCAAGAGGGCACGGCGGGAGGCGCGGCATGGGGCCGCCGCCTCCGACGCTGCGCCTGTGCAGGGGCGAGCCGAATGAGCGGCCCGCCATCGGAACGAAGGAAACAGCATGTTCGATATCACACGTCGTGAGGTCATGTGGGGCGAGCGCAAGCTCGTACTCGAAACCGGGCGCATCGCCCGTCAGGCGGATGGCGCCGTCCTCGCGAGCTACGGCGAAACCGCGGTGCTCTGCACCGTCGTCGGCCAAAGGAGCGCGCGGGAGGGACAGGATTTCTTCCCGCTGACAGTCAACTACGAGGAGAAAGCATTCGCCGCCGGCAAGATTCCAGGCGGCTTCTTCAAGCGTGAGGGACGCCCGAGCGAGAAGGAGACCCTGGTCTCCCGCCTCATCGACCGGCCGCTTCGGCCCCTCTTCGTCAAGTCGTTTCGCAACGAGACGCAGGTCATCTGCACGGTGCTCTCGCACGACCTGGTCAACGATTCCGACATCGTCGCCATGGTCGGCGCCTCAGCCGCGCTTACCATCTCAGGGTTGCCCTTCATGGGGCCGATCGGCGGCTGCCGGGTCGGCTTCGCGGAAGGCGCCTACGTGCTCAACCCGACCTACGAGCAGCGCGCGGCCTCCGACCTCGATCTGGTCATGGCCGGCACCCAGGAGGGTGTGCTCATGGTCGAGTCGGAGGCGTCCGAGCTCTCCGAGGATCAGATGCTGGGCGCCGTAACGTTCGGTCATGAGGCGATCAAGCCGGTGATCGAGGCCATCATCAGCCTCGCCGAGGCTTGCGCGAAGGAGCCTTGGGAGCTGCCCGAGGAAGAGGTGGACACGGCACTGGTCGAGCGGATCCGCGCGAGCGCCGAGGCCCCGCTCCGCGCGGCCTACACCATCGCAGGCAAGACCGAACGGCTGGAGAAGGTGGCGGCGGCCAAGGCGGAGACCGCGGCACAGTTCCGCGAGGACGACGGTGCTGCCGGCATTCTGGACGGCACGCTGAGCGGGCTCGAGAAAGAGATCGTGCGCGGCCAGATCCTCGACAGCGGCGTACGCATCGACGGCCGCACGACCAGCGATGTTCGCGCCATCGAGTGCGAGGTCGGTGTGCTGCCGCGCAGCCACGGCTCGGCGCTCTTTACGCGTGGCGAGACCCAGGCGCTGGCCACAGCGACCCTCGGCACCGGCCAGGACGAGCAGATCATGGACATGCTCGAGGGCGAGTACCGCGAGCGCTTCATGCTGCACTACAACTTCCCGCCCTATTCGGTGGGCGAGGCGCGCTTTCTGCGCGGCCCCGGCCGGCGCGAGATCGGCCACGGCAAGCTCGCCTGGCGGGCGGTCCATCCGCTCCTGCCGGAGGCCGAGACGTTCCCCTACACCATCCGCGTGGTCTCGGAGATCACGGAGTCCAACGGCTCGTCGTCGATGGCGACGGTCTGCGGGGCCTCGCTCTCGCTGATGGATGCGGGCGTTCCCCTGGCCCGGCCGGTCGCCGGCATCGCCATGGGGCTGATCAAGGACGAGGACCGCTTCGCGGTGCTCTCCGACATCCTGGGCGACGAGGACCATCTCGGCGACATGGACTTCAAGGTTGCGGGCACCGAGCAGGGCATCACCTCGCTGCAGATGGACATCAAGATCACCAGCATCACCGAGGAGATCATGCGCACCGCGCTCGCCCAGGCGCGCGACGGCCGGCTGCATATCCTCGGCGAGATGGCGAAGGCGCTCGCGCACGCCCGCGACAGCGTGAGCGACAACGCGCCCCGCATCACCACCTTCTCGATCCCGAAGGACCGAATCCGCGAGGTCATCGGGCCCGGCGGCAAGGTCATCCGCGAGATCTGCGAGACCACCGGGACCAAGATCGACATCGAGGACGACGGCACCATCAAGGTGGCAGCAGTCGAGGGCGAGGCGGCCAAGGCCGCGATCAACATGATCCGCGACATCGTGGCCGAGCCAGAGGTCGGTGTGATCTACGACGGCAAGGTGGTGAAGATCGTCGACTTCGGCGCGTTCGTGAACTTCATCGGCAAGCGCGACGGCCTCGTGCATATCAGCGAGATCGCGCCGCGCCGGATCAAGAGCGTGAGCGACGTGCTGAGCGAAGGCGATAACGTCAAAGTGAAGGTGCTCGGCATCGACGATCGCGGTAAGGTCAAGCTGAGCATGAGGGCCGTGAATCAGGAGAGCGGAGAAGACCTGACCGCGGCCGAGGAGACGGCGCAAGCCGGGTAGGGAAAGCCGCCGAGAGAAGCGACACCTTGCAAACGCCTCCGCTACCGCCCACATCGCGGTGTAGCGGAGGCGTCAGCTCGCTGCCCTGCGCTGTTGCAGCGAGCGGATCGAGCTAGGCGCAACGGCGGATGGACCGACCATGAAGGCGCTGAACGCTATCAGGTTGTCGGGTCGCGAGGTCCTGCCCTTGATCGAGGGCGGCAAGGGCATCGGCGTGACCAACGGCCTGAGCTCGGGCGCCTGGGCCGCCGCCGGCGGCGTCGGCACCTTCTCCGGGGTCAACGCCGACTCCTACGACACGTTCGGCAAAGCCGTGCCGCAGGTCTATCGCGGCCGCACTCGCAAGGAGCGGCACGAGGAGCTGGTCGACTACGCGATCAGGGGCGGCATTACCCAGGCACGCATCGCCCACGACGTCTCCGGCGGCGAAGGGCGTCTCCACATGAATGTGCTGTGGGAGATGGCCGCCGCCGAGCGCATCCTGCACGGCATCCTCGAGGCCACGCGCGGCATCATCCATGGCGTGACCTGCGGCGCCGGCATGCCTTACCGCCTGGCCGAGGTGGCTGCGGAGTACGACGTTCACTACTACCCGATCATCTCGTCGGCCCGTGCCTTCCGCGCGCTCTGGAAGCGCGCTTACCATCGCTTCTCGGACTGGATGGGCGGCGTCGTCTACGAAGACCCCTGGCGCGCCGGCGGCCACAACGGCCTCTCCAACAGCGAGGATCCCGAACAGCCCGAGCCCGCCTATCCCCGGGTCGTGGCGCTGCGCCAGCAGATGCGCGAATACGGCCTCGACGATGTGCCGATCGTGATGGCGGGCGGGGTCTGGTACCTGCGCGACTGGGAGGACTGGATCGACAATCCCGAGCTCGGCCCCGTCGTGTTCCAGTTCGGCACCCGCCCGCTGGTAACCGAGGAGAGCCCGATCTCCGAGCGCTGGAAGCACAAGCTGCTCTCGATGAAGGAAGGGGACGTGAAGCTCAACCGCTTCAGCCCCACCGGCTTCTACTCCTCGGCGGTGCGCAACGACTTCATTAAGGAGCTCGCCGAGCGCGAGCAGCGACAGGTCGCCTATACCGCAGAGCCCATCGGCGACCACGACCACAAATTCACGCCGGGTCCGCGCGGGCGCTCTTTCTATCTGACCACGGGCGATCTGGAGCGGGCCGAGGCGTGGATGGACGAGGGCTTCACCTCCGTGATGAAGACCCCCGAGACCACGATCATCTTCGTCACCGACGAGAAGGCACGCGAGATCAGGGCCGATCAGGCGGCCTGCATGGGCTGCCTCAGCGCCTGCCGGTTCAGCAATTGGGCCACCAACGAAACCGGCTCGACCGGCAAGAAGACCGATCCCCGCAGCTACTGCATCCAGAAGACGCTGCAGGAGATCATCCACGGCGAAGACATCGAGAACCAGCTCATGTTCGCAGGCCACGCGGCCTTCCGGTTCGCCGACGATCCCTTCTATTCGAACCGCTTCATCCCCACCGTGCGCCAGTTGATGGATCGTCTGCTCACCGGCGACTGACGCCTGCCGCCACGCCGGCGGCCCCCTTCAACGCTCCTTCACATAGGGAACGCCGCTCGACTTCGGCGGCACCGCCTTGCCGACGAAGCCCGCGAGCAGCAGCACGGTGAGCAGGTAGGGCAGCGCCTGGATCGCCTGCACCGGGATCACGCCGATGCCGGGGATATCCACCCCTTGCAGCCTAGCCTGCACCGCATCGGCGAAGGCGAAGAGGAAGCAGGCGAAGAGAGTCGGCACCGGGCGCCATTTGCCGAAGATCAGTGCTGCGAGCGCGAGGTAGCCCATGCCCGCGCTCATGTCGCGCACGAAGAGCGCGTTCTGCGCGATCGAGAGTGACGTGCCGGCAACGCCGCAGAGGATGCCGCAGACGATCATCGCCCGGTAGCGCATGCCCGCGACCGAGATGCCGGCGGTGTCCACCGCCTCTGGCGCCTCGCCCACCGCGCGCAGTCTTAGCCCGAACCGGGTCTTGTAGATGAACCACGCCGCGAGCGGGACCATGCCGAGCGCGATATAGACGATCAGATTATGGCCGCTCACGATCTCGGAATAGATCTGGCCGATGAAGGGCACGTCGCTCAGCCGGTCGGCGAAGGGGAAGTGAATCGGGCGGAAGCGCGCCGTGTCCGCTACGAGCGGCGAGTGCCCGCCCTGCCCGAACCAGGCGAGCGAGAGCACCGGCCCCAGCCCCGCTACCAGGATGTTCAACGCCATGCCCGAGACCACCTGGTCTCCCCGGTGGGTGACGCAGGCGAAGGCGTGGACCATGGCTAGCGCGACCGAGGCGCCGACGCCCGCGAGCAGGCCGATCCACGCCGAGCCGGTGGCGTAGGCCGCCGCCGCGGCAGCGAAAGCCGCGCCCAACAGCTTGCCTTCGAGCCCGATATCGACCACGCCCGAGCGCTCGGCGAACATGCCCGCGAAGGCGGCGAGGATGAGCGGCGTGGACACGCGCAGCGTCGCGTCGATCACCAGGACGATCCAGGTCACCGCTTCCATGACTACGCCGCCGCTACCGACGTTCGCGCGCGGCGGGCGAACAGACGCTCGATCCGGCCGCGGAACATGTGCTCCAGCGCGCCGGAGAACAGGATCACCAGCCCCTGCAGCACCACCACCATGTCGCGGGTCACGTTGGGCATGTCGAAGGCCAGCTCAGAGCCGCCCTGGTAGAGCACGCCGAAGAGCAGCGCCGCGAGTACGATACCCACCGGGTGGTTGCGGCCCATCAGCGCGACCGCAATGCCCACGAAGCCGTAGCCTGCCGTGAACTCCAGCAACAGCCGGTGGTGGACGCCGATGATCTCGTTGACGCCGACGAGGCCCGCGAGCCCGCCCGAAATCGCCATCGCCAGCATGATCGAGCGCGCTGGCGAGATCCCGCCGTAGACCGCCGCCGACTCGTTGTGCCCGACGGCTCGGATCTCGTAGCCCCAGCGCGTGCGCCAGACGAAGAACCAGAAGAGCACGAGGCAGACCGCGGCGACGACGATGCTCAGGTTGAGCGATGAGCGGCCGATGTTCGCACCGAAGGCCGCAAAGACATCGTGGACGAAGGGGAGCCATGCGCCCGCCTCGAAGGTGCGGCTCTCGGCCGCCTGCTGCCCCGGCTTGATGAAGACCTCGACCAGCAGGTAGGTCATCAGCGCCGCGGCCAGGAAGTTGAACATGATCGTCGTGATGACGATGTGGCTGCCGCGCTTGGCCTGCAGCCAGCCCGGAATGAAGGCCCAGAACGCGCCGAACGCCATGGCGCAGGCGATGGCGAGCGGGATCACCACGAACGCCGGCCAATGACCCAGGTAGAGCCCGATCAGTCCCGCGCCCAGCCCGCCGAGGTAGGCCTGTCCCTCGCCGCCGATGTTGAAGAGGCCGCAGTGGAAGGCAATGGCGACGGCGAGCCCGGTGAAGACGAAGTTGGTGGTGTAGTAAAGCGTGTAGCCGATCGCCTCGGGGTAGCCGACCGCACCCAGCACCAGCAGCCGCAGCGCCTCGAACGGATTCTCGCCGATCAGTGCGATGATGATGCCGGCGATCAGCAGCGCGAGCCCCAGGTTGATGAGCGGGACCAGCCCGTGGGTGACCCAGGCCGGTGCCTGGGTCGGCCCGCCGAAGCCCTTCACGGCCCGGCGGCCTCCGCGCCATCCGCGCGCTCGCCCGCCATCATCAGGCCGAGAGTGCGCTCGTCCGCGTCCGCCTGCGCCATCTCGCCCACGATGGCACCGCCGAACATCACAAGGATGCGGTCGGAGAGCGACATGATCTCGTCCAGCTCGACCGAGACCAGGAGGATCGCCTTGCCCTCGTCCCGCATCTCCACGAGCTTGCGGTGGATGAATTCGATGGCGCCGATATCGACGCCCCGCGTCGGCTGACCCACCAGGAGCACGTCCGGGCTGCGGCTCATCTCGCGGCCGACCACGATCTTCTGCTGGTTGCCGCCGGAGAAGTTGGCCGTGCGCAGCGTCGGCAGGGGCGGGCGGACGTCGAAGTCCTCCATCGTGCTCCCCACCGCGTCGACCACCGCGCCCCGGCTCATCAGCGCGCTGCGGTTGTATTGCCGCTCCCGGTGATAGCCAAGGATGCCGCTCTCGGAGGCATCGAAGGCCGTGACCAGGCCCATGCGCTGGCGGTCCTCCGGCACGTGGCCGAGCCCGCGTCGGCGCATCGCCCGCGCCGCCTCGGCCCGCCCTCCAGTCGGCACCGGTTCGCCCCCGATGGCGATGGTGCCGCCCTCACGGTCGAGGGTGCCGGCAAGCGCCTCCAGCAGCTCCGACTGGCCGTTGCCGGCAACGCCGGCGATGCCGACGATCTCGCCGGCGTGCACGGTGAAGCTCACGTCCTGCACGCGCAGCACGCCGCTGCGGTCCCGCACCACCAGGTTCTCGATGCGCAGCAGCGCCCCGCCCGGCGCTGCGTCCTCCTTGTCCACGCGGAGCAGCACGCTGCGGCCCACCATCATCGCGGCGAGCTGCGCGCGGTCGGTCTCGGCCGTCGCCACGTGATCGACCACGCGGCCCGCGCGCATGACCGTGACCCGGTCGGTGAGGGCCATGATCTCGCGCAGCTTGTGGGTAATCAGGATGATGGTCCGGCCCTGGTCGCGGAGCGCGCGGAGGATACGGAAGAGGTCGTCCACCTCCTGCGGCGTGAGCACGCCCGTGGGCTCGTCGAGAATCAGAATGTCGGCGCCGCGATAGAGCGCCTTCAGGATCTCCACCCGCTGCTGCAGGCCCACCGGCAGCGAGCCCACGATGGCATCGGGATCGACATCGAGCCCGTACTCGCGCTCCAGCCGCTCCAGCTCCTGCCGGGCCTCGCCCAGGGTCGAGCGCAGCAGGTAGCCCTGCTCGACGCCGAGCACCACGTTCTCCAGCACGGTGAAGGTATCCACGAGCATGAAGTGCTGGTGGACCATGCCGATACCGTGGGAGATGGCGTCCTGCGGCCCCTTGATGGTGACCGGCGTGCCTCCCACCCTGATCTCACCGCCGTCGGCCTGGTAGTAGCCGTAGACGATGCTCATCAGGGTCGATTTGCCCGCCCCGTTCTCGCCGATGATGCCGTGGATCGTGCCGGGAGCGACGGCGACCGACACGTCGTCATTCGCGTGCACCGAGCCGAACCATTTCTGGATGCCGACGACCTCGAGCGCGGGCACACTCGACCCGCCCGAGGGGCCGCGCTCTTCCGCAGCCCCCCGGTGCGCCTCCCCCGCCACGGTGCTTGGGCCTCGGCGGCCGGCGGGTGCCGGCGGGCGCGCTACTGCGCCATGTAGTCGGTCACCGCGATGTTGCCCGCGATGATGTCCGTGCGCGCCTGCTCGATCGCCGCTTCCATCTCGTCCGAGATGAGGCTTCGGTTGTGCTCGTCCAGCGCCCAGCCGACGCCATCCTCCGCCAGCCCGAGGATCTGGATGCCGCCTTGCCAGGTGCCGTCCTTGGCTGCCTTGAAGGACTCGTAGACCGCCACGTCCACGCGCTTGACCATCGAGGTCAGCATCGTGCCGGGGTGGATGTAGTTCTGGTTGCTGTCCACCCCGATGGCGAGCTTTCCGGCATCCTTGGCGGCCTGGTAGACGCCGATGCCCGTGCCGCCGGCGGCGGCGTAGACCACGTCCGCGCCCCGGTCAAACTGGCTGCGTGCGAGCTCGCCGCCCCTGGTCGGGTCGTTCCAGGCGGAGGGCGTCGTGCCGGTCATGTTCTGGAAGATTTCGACGTCCGGATTGACGTGCTGCGCACCCTCCACGTAGCCGAGCGCGAATTTCCGGATGAGCGGGATGTCCATGCCGCCGACGAAGCCCACCTTGCCTGTCTCGGACGCCATCGCGGCCGCCATGCCGACCAGGAACGAGCCCTCGTGCTCCTTGAAGATCACCGACTGCACGTTCGGCAGGTCGACCACCATGTCGATCAGGGTGAACTTGGTGTCGGGGAACTCCTGCGCCACGGTCTCGACCGCCGCCGCCTGGGCAAAGCCCATCGCCACGACCACCTGCGCCCCCCGCCTCGCCATGTTGCGCAGCGCCTGCTCGCGCATGGATGGGTTCGTGACCTCGAACTCGCGGTACTTAATGCCGGTGTCGGCAGTGAACTTCTCGGCACCGTTGAAGGCGGCCTCGTTGAAGGACTTGTCGAACTTGCCACCCATGTCGAAGACGACGGCGGGCATGAAGTCATCCGCCTGCGCCATGCCGCCCGCGGCAATCCCGACCGCCGCGAGCGCGGCGACGATGAGTCGTTTCATAAGGAGTCTCCCATGGATTGAGGTGTGTATCCCGACTGCGCCCAGCCTAGCCAAAGCTTGGCGCGATGTCCGTCTCCGCGCCCTATTCGGCGGCCTCGGCGCTGGCGCTCTCGGTCTTCTCCAGCGTCAGTTCCACCGGCACCGGATTGGAGACGATGTCCAGTACAGGGCAGTGCGCGTTGACCGCTTGCTGAAGCTTGTCCAGGGTCGCCTGGTCCGCCGAGGAGACCACGCGCACCGTGCCACGCAGCTTCTGATAGCCCGGCCGCACCGACTCATCCACCGCGAAGAAGCCGCGCAGGTCGATATCGCCTTCCAGGGTCACGGCGACATGCTCCAACGGGATACCGAGCGCCGCCGCATAGGCACGATAGGTGATCTCCTGGCAGGTGCCGAGCGCCGCCAGGATCAGCTCCACCGGGTTCGGCCCGCTGTCGGTGCCGCCCAGGCTCTCCGGCTCGTCCACCACCAGGCGGTGGTCGCGCATGGCCACCTCGGAGCGGAATCCCTCGCCGAGAGACGATACCGACTCGAAGGTCGCCTTGGCCTCCGCCGGGTCGGCGCGAAAGGCGTCCTGGGTTTCAACGATCAGATTGCGCAACTCTTCGCTCATGGTCCATCTCCCGTTATCAGCCAACCGAATGGCCGAGGCTGTGACTGTTGACCCATCAATACGTGCTTTTGCGCGAACTTGGGAGTCATCGCCCCGAGTCCGCCGCAGCGACCGCGCCCATGAAGGCGGCGAGCTTCGCGGTATCGAGGTCGTCGTCGGTGCGCACGCCCGTGCAAAGATCGACTCCGTAAGGGTGTACCGCGTGGATCGCCTCGGCCACGTTGCCGGGGTTGAGCCCGCCGGCGAGGAAGACCGGGCAGGAGGCCTCCGCCACGATGCGCCGGCTCAGCGTCCAGTCGTGGACCCGCCCGGTACCGCCCAGCTCCTTCACCGGGGCGCTCGGATTGCCGGAATCGAGCAGCAACCCGTCGACCTTGGAGGCCACGTCCATCGCATCCGCGACCGCGCTCTCGTCCCGCACGTGAATCACCTGCACCAGCGCGACGCCAGGCAGCGCGCCCCTCAGCGCCTGATAGCTGCCCGCGGCGAGGGCGTCGCAGAGCTGGATGGTGTCGACGCCGCAACGGCGCTGCTGGGCGACGATGGCGGCGGGCTCCACCTCCGACGTGAGCAGGAAGGTCCCCAGAGCCGGCGGCGCGGCGGCGGCGATCTCCGCGATCAAGTGCTCCCCGATCACTCCCGGCCCGCTCGGCATCGCCGAGACCAGCCCGATGGCATCGGCGCCGGCGGCCACGGCAGCCTCCGCCTCCGCCACGCCGGATATGCAGCAGATCTTGACCCTCGTCCGCATAGGTCTCGGTGGACCGGCCGTGCAGATCGCTTTCGGTCTCGGCCCTGTGGGCAGCTCAGGCCGCCGCCCGGTCGCCAAGCGCGCGCCGGAGCCGCGGAACCACCTCGTCCGCCATCAGCCGCATGGAGTTCAACTGGTACGCCTTGTGGGTCTCGTTCAGGCAATCGGTCGCGGTCATGAGGATGGTGCCGAAGGGCCCCACCTCCTCGCGCAGCGCGAGGATCTGCTCGGCCACCGAGTCCGGGTCGCCGGCAACGGAGAAGGCGTCGCAGGCGTACTCCGGCGTCACGTCCTCGTCCGCCATCTCGGGCCCGCTCTTCATGATGGCGTGGAAGGCGGCACGCCTCACCAGCGTCACCAGATAGCCGTAGTAGTGGGCGAACGGGCCCTCCGGGTCGCGCACGTAGGCCTTGGCCCAGGCATCGTCTTCCGCGACGAAGATCGAGCGGGCGACGCGCCAGTCCGCTGGCCCCGGCTCGCGTCCGGCCCGCGCGCAGCCGTCCGAGAATCCCTGCCAATGGTTCTTGATGGTCGAGACCGGCACGAAGTTGGCCGAGATCACGCCCCAGCCTCGCGCCGCAGCCGAGCGCACGCCGCCAGAATCCGGGCTCATGGCAGAGGCCACGAGCGGGGGATGCGGCTTCTGGTAGGGCTTGATCATGGCGCCGACGCCGAGGTCGGGCCAGTGATAGTCCTCCAGCCGGAGGGTCCAGTACTTCCCCCGGATGTCGTAGGGCGGCTCGGTGGACCAGAGCTTGAGCACGGTCTCGATCGCCTCGCCCGCCATCTCGCGCCGGACCTGAAGGTCGGTCACGCCGAACATCTCGAAGTCGCTGACCAGCCCGCCGGGGCTCACCCCCAGGATCAGGCGCCCGTCGCTCAGGTGGTCCAGCAGCGCGGCGTGGGCGGCGGTCTGCACCGGGTGGCGCTGGGGCAGGTTGACCACGCCGGTGCCGAGCTTCATGCGCGTCGTGCGCGCGATCAGGTTGGAGAGGAACATGAAGGGGCAGGTCACCGGCTCGCTCAGCGTCGTGTAGTGCTCGCCGATCCAGAACTCGTCGAAGCCCAGGCGATCGCAGGCGACCGCGATCTCCACGTCCTCCTTGAGCACCGTATGGGTGTCCCGCCGGTGGTCGTTCACCGGCATCATGAACATGCCGAGCTTCATCCTGCCCTCTCTCTATACTGGGCCGGAAGGAAGCACGGAGCGGCGGTCAGGAGCAAGCGCGGGCCCCGGCCGCGACGGAGAGGGGATCAGCACTCTTCGATGGCGCCGCCGGCCTCGCGCCAGGCGGCGATGCCGCCGATCATGTGGCAGACGTTGCCGAGGCCGCTCTCGCGCGAGGCATCGACCGCCATCGCCGAGCGCTCGCCGAAGGCGCAGTAATAGACCAGCCGCTGACCCGGGCGCGCGGCCAGCGCGCGCAGCGCCCCGCCCGGGCCGATCATGCCGTCCAGCCCGCCGTAAGGGGCGTGGATCGAGTTCGGGATCGTGCCCTCACGCTCGCGCTCCCCGTCCTCCCGCAGGTCGACCAGGATGTCGTCGGGCCGCTGGCCGTGCATGACCTCCTGCGCGGTCATCGCGCACTCCGGGTGCGCCTCGTCCGCCTGCCCGCGGCCGACTTGCAGGTTCGCCGGCACCGCCACGTCCATCATCTTGGGGTTGGCGAGGTTGAGGCCGTTCATCAGCACGGCGTAGTCGGCGGGCGAAGCGACCTGGAGGCGCGGGTTGAAGCACCGCTCCTCGCCGATGGTGCTCACCGTGTCGCCCTTGTAGTCGTGGCCGGGATAGACCAGCGTCTCGTCCGGCAGCGAAAGTAGCTTGTCGAAGAGCGAGTCGTACTGCTGCAGCGGGTCGCCGTTCTGGAAGTCGGTACGCCCGGTGCCCCGGATCAGCAGCGTGTCGCCGGTGAAGACCCGGTCCTCCATGGCGAAGCTGTAGGACTCAGCCGTGTGGCCCGGCGTGTGCAGCGCGCGCAGGCCGACGCCCTCGATTTCCACCCGATCGCCGTCGCCCACCCGCATCGAGACCACGTCCACCGGCGCCTCCCGCCCCATTACGGTGACGCACTTGGTGCGGTCACGGAGCTCCGCCATGCCGCTGATGTGGTCGGCGTGAACGTGGGTATCTACGACCTTCGTGAGGGTGAGATCGAGTTCGTCGAGCAGCGTGAGGTAGCGCTCCACCTGCTCCTGCACCGGGTCGATGATGAGTGCTTCGCCGCCCGCGCGCCCGCCCAGCAGGTAGGTATAGGTGCCCGAAGTCATGTGATAGAGCTGGCGAAAGATCATGGTCCGTCGTCCGCCTGTCTATTTAATCGCCCCATTGTAAGGCGTCGCCCCGCCGTCCGACCACCGGAGAGCGGCGCCCAACGGATTACAGGTTCGGCACCACGTCGACCACCACTTTGCCAATGGCCTTCCCGCTTTCGAGATGGCGATGCACGTCGGCGACCGAGGCGAGGTCGAAGTGCTCGGGGTCCAGGTGGGGGCGCAGCTTGCCGGCGTCGGCGAGCGCTGCGGCCTCGCGCAGGATGCGTCCGTGCTCGGCACGGTCCACGTCGTGCAGCATCGGGATCAGCATGAAGACGACGTGGAGCGTGAGCCCCTTGATGTGCATGGGCGTGAGGTCGGCCTCGTACATCGAGACGATGGTGACCACCTGCCCGTTGAGCCTGGCTGCCTCGAACGAAGCGGCGACGTCGCTGCCCCCGGTGGCGTCGTAGACCACGTCGAAGCCCGCGCCGCCGGTCAGCCGCGCGACGTAGTCGCCCACAGCCTCGTTGCGATAGTCGATGGTGTGATCGGCGCCCAACGCGCGGGCAAGCGCCGCCTTCTCCTCCGATGAGACCGTGGTGGAGACCTCGGCGCCCCGCGCCTTCGCGAGCTGGATCGCCACGTGGCCGACTCCGCCGGCGCCGCCGTGAACCAGCACCGACTGGCCATCGCGCACGTCCGCCCTGTCGAGCCCCTCCCACGCGGTGATGGTGACCAGCGGCAGCGCCGCCGCCTCGCGCAGCGTGAGCGACGCCGGCTTGGGCGCGAGCAGCCGCGCGTCGGCCGCGATCGTCTCGGCGTAGCAGCCCGGCACCCCGCGCACGCCGCCGGCGCAGCCGTAGACCTCGTCGCCCGGCGCGAAGTCGGTCACGCCGTCGCCCATCGCAAGCACCCGTCCCGCCGCGTCGCAGCCGAGCACCGCCGGTGGCTCCGGCGCGATGGGCGGGCCGGCCTGGCGCAGCTTGCAGTCGGCGGGGTTGACGCTGGTCGCTGCGATCTGAACCAGCACCTCGCCTGGGCCCGGTACGGGATCGGGCAGGGTTGCGCCCTCGAAATTCTCGGCCCCGCCCCACGCAGAGATGATCTGTGCCTGCATTTTCTTCTCCAGGTTTGCAGTTGATACGTGACTTGTGCCGTTACCCGGCCTCGGTCTTGCGCCAGACGGTAGCGAGCCAGGGCTGCTGATGGCGCGGACGGCCGGGCGGGCGATAGTAGTGGTGCAGCTCGGCGAAGCCCGCATCGGTGACGAGCGTGCGCCAGGTCTCCAGGTCCCAAAAGCAGCCGTAGCGCCCGCCGACCCAGCCTTCCTGGTTGTCGCCGCGCGGATTGGAGCAGAAAAGCACGCCGCCGGGCTTCAGCGCCGCCGCGAGGTCGGCGAGCACGCGCGCGATCTGGCTGCTGGGCACGTGGAATAGCGAGGCATTGGCGAAAACGCCGTCGAAATGCGCGTTCGGCAGGTCGAGGGCCAAAAAATCCTGGAGCAGCACCGCGCAGTCGGTCTCGGCGCGGGCGAGATCGACCAGCTCCGCCGCACCGTCGAGACCCGTGACGTCATGCCCGAGTTCGGTAAAGGCCAGCAGGTCGCGGCCCGGCCCGCAGCCGAGATCGAGGATCGCATGGGGCGCCTCGCCCTCGATGGCGTCGAGCAGGGCCGCGATGTTCTGGCTCACGTCGTGGTCGGCCGTGCCCTGGCGGTAGGCCTCGGCCATGCAGTCGTATTCCCCGAGCGTGATGGCGGCGGCCTCGCGCGCCTCTTCGTCTCGCGGCGATCTATTCATTGAATCAACGGCTTGGCGCCGTAATGGCCGTAGCAGCGCGCGTGCGCTAGACTTAGGGTAGGGGAGGCCCCATGAGCCAGCTCGTGAACAGGCCGGCCGTCGCGCCGGAAACGCTCGCCTGCCTCAACGCACTCGAGCGCAAGGTGCTGTGGCTGTCGTCGTGGATGGTCCACAACGCGAACCACCTGCGCCCCGCGCGCGACGGGCTCAAGGTGGGCGGCCACCAGGCCTCGTGCGCTTCGGTCGCCACACTGATGACGGCGCTCTACTTCGACGTGCTCGGACCCAACGACCGGGTCGCCGTGAAGCCCCATGCGAGCCCGGTGTTCCACGCGATCCAGTACCTCTTCGGCAATCAGACCCGCGAGAAGCTCGAGGACTTTCGGGCCTTCGGCGGCGCGCAGAGCTACCCGTCGCGCACCAAGGACAGCGACGACGTCGACATCTCCACCGGCTCGGTCGGGCTCGGCGTCGGCATGACGCTCTTCGCCTCCATGGTCCAGGACTACGTGCGCTTCCACAAGCTCGCGCCCGACCAGCGCCCGCCCGGACGCATGATCGCGGTCATGGGCGATGCCGAGCTCGACGAGGGTAACGTCTTCGAAGCGCTGCTGGAGGGCTGGAAACACGACGTGCGGAACCTCTGGTGGATCATCGACTATAACCGCCAGAGCCTCGACCGTGTGGTCTCCGACCGCCTGTTCCAGAAGATCAAGGACTTCTTCCTGGCGGTCGGTTGGGAGGTGGTGATCCTGAAGTACGGCCGCCGCCAGCAAGCCGCCTTCGCCAAGCCCGGCGGCGAGGCGCTCCGCCAGTGGATCGACGACTGTCCCAACGAGCTCTACTGCGCGCTCACCTTCAAGGGCGGCGCCGCTTGGCGCGAGCGGCTCAACCAGGACATCGGCCACGTCGCGGGAATGAAGGACCTGCTCGCGGACTACGACGACGACGGCCTGCAGGACCTGATGACCAACCTCGCGGGCCACGACATGGAGGCGGTGCTGGAGGCGCTGCGCGAGGTCGATTCCGACGTTCCCCACTGCTTCATCGCCTACACGATCAAGGGCTTCGGGCTGCCCTTTGCCGGCCACAAGGACAATCACGCCGGCATCATGACAGAAGAGCAGATGGCCGACTTCCGTGCCGAGATGGACGTGGACGAAGGCGCCGAGTGGTCCCGCTTCGCGGGCCTCGGGCTCGACGACAAGACGCTGGAGGAGTTCATCGGCGCGGTCCCCTTTAATCGCAAGCCGGGCCGGCATTCGGCGCCGGCCGTGCCGCTGCCCGATGCGCTGCCCTTCCGCCCCGGCCCCCGCATGTCCACGCAGGAGGCGTTTGGCCGCATCCTGAACGAGCTCGGCAAGGGAGAGAGCCCGCTCGCCGAGCGCATCGTCACCACCTCGCCCGATGTCACGGTCTCCACCAATCTCGGCGGCTGGGTGAACCAGCGCGGCATCTTCGACCGCGCCGACCGTGAGGATGTCTTCCGCTCCGAGAAGGTGGTCTCGATGCAGAAGTGGTCGCTCAGCCGGAACGGCCAGCACATCGAGCTCGGGATCGCGGAGAACAACCTCTTCCTCCTGCTTGCTGCGCTCGGTCTCAGCGACGACTTCTTCGGCTCGCGCCTGTTGCCGGTGGGCACGGTCTACGACCCCTTCATCGCCCGCGGCCTCGATGCGCTCACCTATGCCTGCTACCAGGACGCGCGCTTCATGCTGGCGGGCACGCCGTCGGGCATCACACTCGCGCCCGAAGGCGGTGCGCACCAGTCGGTAGGCACGCCGCTGCTCGGCATGGGCCAGCCGGGACTCACCTCTTTCGAGCCCGCGTTCGCCGACGAGATTGCCGAGATCATGCTGTGGGGCTTCGGCCATCTGCAGGAGCCGGATGGCGGCTCCCTCTATTATCGCCTCTCCACCCGCACCATCGAGCAGCCCGAGCGCGAGATCGATGTGGCGCTCCGGCACGACCTCTTGGCCGGCGGCTATTGGCTGGTGGAACCCGCGCCAGATGCCCCGCTGGCGCTGGTCTTTTCCGGCGCCATCGCGCCCGAGGCACAAGAAGCCCACGCGGCGCTGGCGGAAGAGATACCGGGCATCGGCCTGCTCACCGTCACGTCGGCCGACCGGCTCTACGGCGACCTGATGGCCGCGACCCAGGCCCGCGCGCTGGGCGAGGCGGCGCCGGTAACCCACGCCGAAACCCTGCTCGGTCGGCTGCCGCCCGACGCTGCGCTGATTACCGTGCTCGACGGCCACCCGGCGGCGCTCTCCTGGCTCGGCACGGTCGCCGGCCACCGCGCCTATCCTCTGGGCGTCACGGGCTTCGGCGAATCCGGCGACATCCCGGCGCTCTACGCCAAGCACCGGATCGACACCGACGCCATCCTCGACATGGCAGCACTCGCCTGCGTCGACCGCGCCCGTCGCCGCGTCTGAACCGCGTTTTAGGCGGCCGTCTCGGCCGCCGCCACTCGTTCCCGTCGTGCTTGCGCCAGTTCGTAGCTCGCCTGCATCCGCATCCAGTGCTCGGCGGTGCCCCAACCGATGTCTTCCAGGGCCAGAGCCATGGTTGCCGAAACGCCGGCCCTGCCATTCAGCAGTCGGGACAGCGTGCCGCGCTCGCAGCCCAGGCGGCCCGCAGTCTCGGTGACGCTCCAGCCAACCTCTTCCATGCTCTCGCGGATCAATTCGCCCAGGTGCGGCGGGTTCAGCATGGCCCCCGCACGTTCGTCGTCGTCACTCATCGTCCGATACCCCCGCAAACGACAAGCGCGCTTGGTCGCGCACCTGCCGGAGCCTGTTATGCCACGGTCTCCGCCTCTTTGCGTAGGTAGGGCGGCATCCAGCGCACCTGCTTTTCTGTGCCATAGGCGAAGAACTCGGAAGGCTTGCGCCGCTGCTTCAGCATCCAAGGGTGCAGGATCGGCATGTTGTAGTAGAAGCGCGCGGCCCAGTGGGGCCAGAGCATGAGCGGCCAGGTGATGGTCGACCAGAGCTGCGTGTGCTCCGAAATCGGTCGCTGGCGTGCCTCCCAGCGCGCGAGCATCCGGTCGATGTCGTCGGATTCCTGCAGCATGTTGGCAAGCGAGAGCGCGTTGGCGATGGCGGTGCCGCAGCCCTGACCGAGCCCGGGCGACATGGCGTGCGCCGAGTCCCCCACGATCGCCACCCTGCCCGCGCTCCAGGCCTTGAGCTTGACCGTCTCGAAGCGGTCGTAGCGCCCTTCGTCCGGCACCCGGTCGATCATGGACTCGAGGTGCGGGAAGGACTCGATCCAGAGCGCCTGCGGGAGCGGCAGACGAGACGCCTCCACGTCGCTCGCCAGCATGATGAAGGCGAGATAGAAGACCTCGCTGGTACACGGCGTGTAGAGCACCCGGCGGTTGCCGTTCCACCACTCGCGGATCGTGCGGCCCTCTTCGGTGTCGGCGTAGCCCGGCTCGTGCGGCACGAGCACGCGGATGGCGCCGTCCACGTGGGGCTTGCGGCTCTTCAGTAGCCCAAGCGAGTCGCGCACCTTGGAGTTGATCCCGTCCGCGCCGATGACGAGATCCGCCGGCCACTCGCGCCCGTCCTCGGTAGTGAGCACGCCCTCGGGCCGCGCAGCCGTCGCCGTTGAGCCGGTGACGATCTCGACCCCGGCCCGCTCCGCCGCACCCAGGATCGCGGCCAGGAGCTGCTGGCGCGTGATGCAGAACATGCGCGAGCGGTCGGTGCTGGTGATCGGCGCGAACGGCACCTCGTCGATGAAGCGGCCCTTGGCGTCCCAGCTGATGTAGGTCGGCGCCTCGGTGCAGCCTTCCAGCGCTTCGTCGGCCGCACCGATGGCCTTGAGCACGCGGACACCGTTGTCCCAGATCCAGATGCCGGCACCGAACGCCCGGATCTCCTCCGTGCGCTCGTGGACCCGCACGGTCCATCCGGCCTGCGCGAGCGCCGCGCCCATGGTGAGCCCGGTGAAACCGCCGCCCGCAATCTCCGCGTGTCGCGCCATGCCCTGCCCGTGCCGCGCGCCTTCTACGCGGCCGCCTCGGCCTCTCCGCGCATGTGAGGCGGCATCCATCGGACCTGCGTCTCGGTGCCGTAGGCGTGGGACTCCGACGGCTTGCGCCGCTGCTTCAACATCCAAGGGTGCAAAATCGGCATGTTGTAATAGAGCTTCGCCGCCCAGTGGGGCCAGAGCGTGAGCGGCCAGGTGATGGTGGACCAGAGCTGCGTGTGCTCGGAGATCGGCCGCTGCCGGGTCTCCCAGCGTGCGAGTGCCCGCTCGATGTCGTCGGTCTCCTGCAGCATGTTGGAGAGCGAGAGGGCGTTGCAGATGGCCGTGCCGCAGCCCTGGCCCAGCCCCGGCGACATCGCATGCGCCGAGTCGCCCACGATCGCCACCCGGCCCTTGCTCCAGGCGTTGAGCTTGATGGTCTCGAAGCGGTCGTAGCGGCCCTCGTCCGGCACCCGGCTGATCATCGATTCGAGATGCGGGAAGGCCTCGGTCCAGATCGCCCGCGGCAAGGGAATTTGCGTTGCTTCCTTGTCGCTCGCGAGCATGGTGAAGCAGAGGTAGAACACCTCGCGATTGCACGGCGTGTAGAGCACCCGCCGGTAGTCCTTCCACCACTCGCGGATGGTGCGGCCTTCCTCGGTGTCGGCGTAGCCCGGCTCGTGCGGCACGAGCACGCGGATGGCGCCGTCCACGTGGGGCTTGCGGCTTCTCAGCAGGCCCAGCGAGTCCCGCACGTTGGAGTTGATCCCGTCCGCGCCGATGACCAGGTCCGCCGGCCACTCGCGCCCATCCTCGGTGATAAGCACGCCCTCGGACCGCGCGCCGGTCGCTTGCGAACTGGTGATGATCTCGACGCCCGCGCGCTGGGCCGCGCCCAGGATCGCGGCCAGGAGCTGCTGCCGCGTGATGCAGAACATGCGCGACTGATCGGTGCTGGTGATGGGCGCGAACGGCACCTCGTCGATATAGCGGCCCTTGGCGTCCCGGCTGATGTAGGTGGGCGCCTCGGTGCAGCCCTCCAGAGCCTCGTCCGCCGCGCCGATAGCCTTGAGCACGCGCACGCCGTTGTCCCAGATCCAGATGCCGGCGCCGAAGGCGCGGATCTCCTCTGTGCGCTCGTGAACCCGCGCGGTCCAGCCCGCTTGCGCCAGCGCCGTGCCCATGACGAGCCCGGTGAACCCGCCGCCTGCGATCTCCACATGTCGCGTCATGGTCGTCTCGTCTTCTTCGCCTATCGTCGCGCTGCTGCGCCTGCCCAACTATACCCGCACGCACTCCAGCAGATGCTGGGTATAGGGATGGCGGGGCGCGTCGAACAGACGGCCTGTCTCGTCGATCTCGACGATCCTGCCCGCTTGCATCACCGCCACCGTGTCGCAGTAGTGCGCGGCGATGCCGAGGTCGCCGGTGATGAGCAGGCGCGCCGTGCCGGCGTCCTCGGCAAGCGTGCGGGTGAGGTCGAGCACCTGGCGCTGGATCGTCACGTCGAGCCCTGCGGTCGGCTCGTCCGCGATGAGCAGCTTGGGCTGGTACATCAACGCCATGGCGAGACACACTCGCTGGGCCATGCCGCCGCTCAGCTCGTGGGGGAAGGCGCTCAGCCGCTGCGCCGGATCGACGATGCCCACCATCTCCAGCAGCTGGATCGAGCGGACCTCGGCCTGCTTTGCGCTGATCTTCTCGTGGGCCTGAAGCGCGCTGCGCAGCATGTCGCCGACACTGGTGAGCGGGTTCAGCTGCGACTTCGCGTTGGGCAGGATCGCCGCGATCTGCGTCGTGCGCATCGCCCGCATCGCGCCCTTGTTCATCGTGAGCAGGTCGTGGTCGAGGTAGCGCACGGAGCCTGAGGTGACGGCGAGTCCCGGCGGTAGCAGCTGGAGCAGTGCCTTCACCAGCACCGACTTGCCCGAGCCGGACTCGCCCACGATCCCCATGCTGTGGCCGGCCTCGAGCGCGAGATGGATTTCGCTCAGCAGTGCTTGGCGCGAGTCGACGGCCTCGACGCCCAGGTGCTCGACCGCGAGCACCGGCTCGCTCATGTGCGATAGCGTGACGGTGGGGGCGTCGGGTACCTCGGGCTCGTCGCCGCCCGTCTCCAGCGCGTGCTCGCGCCGGCGGTCGGTCTCTCGCCTCACGGCCCGCGGCTCCATCACCTGGGTCATGATCTCGCCGAAGATGCCGAAGGAGAAGACGATCAGGCCGAGCGCGATGCCGGGGAAGAACGCGGCCCACCACTGCCCGATCTCCAGGTACTTGGCGCCGGACGCGATCATGGCGCCGAGCTCCGGCGTCGGCGGCTTGACCCCGGCGCCGACGAAGCTCAGGCCCGCGGTCAGCAGGATGGCGAAGCCCACCGTTACCGAGACCTGCACGATCACCGTCGGAAGCGCGTTGGGCAGCACGTGGCGGAAGCCGATGCGCACCTCGCGGTTGCCGACGGCACGCGCCGCCTCGGAGAAGGGGCGCTGCACCAGTGAGAGCACGTCCGAGCGCACGATGCGCACGAAGACCGGCGTGTTAACGAAGGCGATGGCGATGATGATGTTGGTGACGCTGCCGCCGAAGACCGCCACCAGCACCATCGCGAAGACGAACACGGGGAAGGACTGAATCACCTCCAGCAGGCGCATGAAGGTCTCGGCGAAGGCCGTGGACCCTGCGCCGCCCCGGCTCTCGTAGAGCGCGACGATGACGCCGAGCGGTGTGCCGATCACGACCGAGAGCGCGGTGGCGACGACGCCGATCACCACGTCGGTGCGGGGTGCCGCGAGCACGCGCGAGAAGATGTCGATCCCGTTCTCGTCCGTGCCGAAGGGGTACGTGCCGCTGGGCGGCAGCAGGCGGGTGGTGGGCTCGGCGACCTCGGTGGGGAAAGGCGCGAGATAGGGGCCGAAGATGGTGAGGAAGATCCACCCGAAGAACATGACCAGCACGGCGAGCTGCCACTTCGGCAGCGCCCGGAGCGTGCGCATGATGCGGAGCCAGACCATCGCGCGCCCCTACGACTGGGTTCCGCCGATCTTGATGCGGGGGTCCATCGCGAAGTGGATCAGGTCCACGGCGAGATAGACCAGCATCGTGAAGATCGCGGCGAAGCAAACGAAGCCCTGGATCGGCGCATAGTCGGCGGTGACGATGCCGTTGATCGCGTACTGGCCGAGCCCGACGTAGTTGAACACGCGCTCCACCAGCACCGCGCCGCCAAGCAGGAACATCACCACGACGCCGGTGATCACCAGCGTCGGACCGGCGGCAACCCTGGCGGCGCGGGTGAGCACGATCCTGGGCGCGAGTCCCACGGCCTCCGCGTAGGTTGTGTAGTCGGCTTTGAGCGCGCCTTCCATCTGGCTGCGCAGCATCTTGAAGATCGGTGCGCCGTAGACGAAGGCGAGGGTGAAGACCGGCATGATCAGGTGCATGAAGCCCGACCAGAAAATCTCCATGTCGCCGGCTATCAAGGAGTCGATCAGGATTGAGCCGGTCACGAAGGGCGGCTCGAAATCGAGTATGCCGAGCCGTCCCTCCGGCCCCGGCAGGATCTCCGCTGGCATCAGCCCCGCTGCGCCCGCGAAGAGGAAGAAGATCAGCACCAGGCCGAGCAGGAAGTCCGGCAGCGCGCCGGCCAGCATGCCGTAGCCGAAGGTGACGTTCTGGAATATCCGCACGATCCAGTTCCGGGTGCGGCTCGCGGTGATGATCGCAAGCGGGACGAGCACCAGGAAGACCATGAACAGCGCGAGGAAGATGAGCTCCAGGGTCACCGGGATGCGGTGAACCAGATCGTCGATCACCTCCGTGTTGTTGACCCAAGACTCGCCAAGGTCGCCCTGAAAGGCGTTCTCCAGCCAGATCAGGTATTGCTCGGGAATCGGCCGGTCCAGATACATTTTCGCGCGGAGCGCCTCGACCGAAGACTCGGGTGCGAGGGGCCCGAGCGAAAGGCGCGCGGGGTCGCCCGGCAGCAGGCGCACCAGCACGAATGTGATGAACGAGATCAGAAAGACCTGGGGAATCAGGAAGAGAAAGCGGCGCCCGATATAGAGTGCGAGACGCATGGCTTGGCCCGCCTAACCCGCGACACCGCGACCGGCGGACGCGTCACACGCCGCCAAGACCGGAGGCGGGCACGAAATCCGGGGCGGCGGGTTCCTCCCACCGCCCCGGCTCGGCGCCGTCATGGCGCTCGTCCCGAGGGACGCTATACGGCAGCACCGTTAGTCGGCGATGCTCATTTCCGCCACGTGGTAGTACTGCGTCGTGTACCAGCGGAAGTTGCTGACCTTCCGCGAAAGGCCGACGGCGAAATAGTGCTCGCCGATCCAGCCCAGCGGGGCCTGGTCGTGGATGTGCTCCTGGATGCCGGCGTGCGCCGCGATGCGCGCCTCCGCGTCCACCACGCCCTGGCCATCCTGCAGCACCTGGTCGACCAGCGGGTCGGAGAAGTTGTGGTAGTTGACCAGCGCGTTGGTCGGCCACACCAGCTTCAGCGCGTAGTTGATGTCGGGCTGGATGGGCATGTCCGTCCAGAGCGCGAGCGAGCCCTGCTTGCTCATCACGTTGTCAGAGTTCGCAGCCGTCGGCAGCTTCCTCAGCGAGAGGTTGATGCCGGCCTTCTTGAAGTCGCTCTGCAGCAGGACGCCGATGGATTCCATCGCCGCAACCGCCGCGTCGAACGAAAGCTCGGCGTCGAAGCCGTCGGGATAGCCCGCCTCGGCGAGCAGCGCCTTAGCCTTCTCCGGGTTGAAGTCGTACTTCATGTGCCCTTCGTAGCCCGGATAGGTGCTCGGCATCACGCCCTGCCACGCGTTCATCATGCCGTGATAGATGTCGCGAATGATCGCCTCCTGGTTGATGAGGTGATTCATCGCCTGGCGCACCTTCACGTTGTCGTAGGGCGGCAGCGTGTTGTTGATCATCATCCACATGGACTGGTTGCCGCGCACTGCAACGCCTCGCGCATTCGGATCGTCAGCGAGCGCCACGATCTCGTCCGGCGACAGTCCCTCGGCCATGTGCACCTTGCCCTGCTTGAGCAGCGCCACACGATTGGCCGATTCCGGCACCACCAGATAGATGATGCGCTTGATCTCCGGCGCACCGCGCCAGTAGTCCTCGTTGGCCTCCATGACGACCCGCTTGCCGGCGGTCCACTCGGTCACCCGATAGCCACCGAAGCCGCCGCCGTTGGTGGCGACCCACTTGTCGCCCCAGGGGTCTTCCTCAGTGGCGTGGCTCATGATCTCGGTAGAGTCGAGCCAGGCGTTGTAGTAGTTGGTCAGCCCCTTGCAGGCGAGCGGCATGGGCCGGGACGAGGTCAGCTCGACCGTGTAGTCGTCGACCTTGGCGTAGCCGCCGCTCTCCGGCGGGTCGATGGTCTGGCCCGGCATGCTGAGCAGGAATTCGAGGAAGTTGTTGATCGCTTGCGTGGCCTTGCCGCGCTCGATCCGCCACAGCACGTCGTCGGCGGTGAACTCGTTGCCCCAGGGCGAGATCACGCCCTTGCGCAGGTGATAGACCGCGCGCAGGCCGTCCGGCTGAAGTTCGCACTTCTCGATGATGCCCGGCACCAGGGTCTTCTGGCCCATGTAGTCGGGATACATGAAGCCGGGGATCGTGGACGGATCCCAGGCGTCGCCCGTCGAGAAGGGGAAGTCGATCGACTCCCAGTTCATGCCGTCCTCGAACACCTGCGCGCCCATGCTCCAGGTCTGGGGGCTCACATGCTTGTCGAGGTCGATGCCCTGCGGCAGGGCGCCGATGGCGATTACCATCGTGTCCTGATTGGCAGCTGCCGGCTTCGGCGGGGCCGCTACCACCAGCGCGGCGAGCGCTACGGTGGCCGCGACTGCGAGGCCGCGTCTCGTGATGTCACCCAAGGTCATGTCGTCTCTCCTCAGTCTCCCTCTGCGCCGCAGGGTCGGCCCGCGCGTGCGGGTGCGCGCGTCGCGGCACGCGGGCCGGATATTAGAAGAAAATTGAAACAAGCGCTCGTTCAAATTTCTAAAATGAATGTATTTCGCAACAGATTTCTGAACCGAGCACTGCCTCAGGCTACGTCGCCGCACGCGCGTCCGCCATCGAGGCCGCGACGTCGTCCCAGCGCCGGCAGGCGGAGTAGTGAACCGCCTCCACCTCCACCAGTGGCGGCACCGCCTCGCGGCAGGCGTCCTCGCGGATCGGGCAGCGGCCGTAGAGGGGACATTCGGGCTTCGGATTGATCGCTGTCGGAATCTCGCCCTCGATCACGTAGGGGTCGGGCCGGCGGTGCGGATCGGGGAACAGCACGGCAGAGAGCAGGGCGCGGCTGTAGGGATGGCGCTGGCTATCCATGATGATCTCGGTGGGCGCGTGCTCGACGATGTGGCCGAGGTACATAATCGCGATGCGGTGGCTGATCTTCGCGACCGAGGTCAAGTCGTGGGAAATGAAGATGTAGGCGGTCTCGGTCTCGCTCTGGATCGCCTTGAGCAGGTCCAGGATTTCTGCCCGCGCCGAGGGGTCGAGCATCGAGGTCGGCTCGTCGAGCACCACGAACTCGGGCTCGGTGACCAGCGCGCGCGCAATCCCCACCCGCTGCTGCTCGCTCGCGGTCAGATCCGCCGGGTAGTAGGTGAAGACCTCGCTACCGAGGCCCACGCGCTCCAGCATCGCGCTGACCCGGGGTCTACGCTCGGCGCGCCCCACGCCGTGCAGCGCAAGCGGCTCGTCCACGGTTTGATAAACGGTGAGTCTGGGATTAAGCGAGCCGAAAGGGTCCTGGAAGACGAGCTGCATCCGCGCCCGAAGCGCCCGGAGCCCGGCCGGGTCGAGCTCGCTGATCTCCTGGTCACCGAGCGCGATCCGCCCCTCGGTGGGCTCGATCAGCCGGAGCACGCAGCGTCCCACCGTGGTCTTGCCCGAGCCGCTCTCGCCGACCAGGCCCAGCGTCTCGCCGCGCTCCAGCGTGAACGAGACGTTGTTGACCGCGATCAGGTCCTCGTCTTTGCCGACCGTGAAGATCTTGGTCAGATTTTCGACCGTGAGCAGCGCCACCGCCCCTCGTCCCCCGTGCGCGGCGCGCCGCCTTCGCCGCTCGCCCGCCTCCCTATCGCAACGCCACGGCATGGGCAAGGGCGGCGCCCCGCGCGCTCAAAATCGCCCTTTCGCGGCCGGGCTCTGCGCGGTTATGACTGCGCCCATGACCCGGACTGACACTGAGCAACCCTTTTCCGCCGACGAGATGATGACCGTCGCCGCGGCGCGGCTGATCGACAACGGCACGGTGTGCTTCGTGGGCATTGGCCTGCCGAGCGCCGCTGCCAACCTCGCCCGCGCCACCCACGCGCCGGATGCCGTGCTGATCTACGAATCCGGCACCGTCGGCGCGAAGCCCGCCGTGTTGCCGCTCTCCATCGGCGACAGCGAGCTTGCCGAGACCGCCGACTTCGTGGTCTCCACCGCCGAGATCTTCCGCTACTGGCTGCAGGGCGGGCGTATCACGGTGGGCTTCCTCGGCGCGGCGCAGATCGACCGCTTCGGCAACATCAACACGACCGTGATCGGCGATTACGAAAGGCCAAAGACACGGCTTCCCGGCGCCGGCGGCGCGCCGGAGATCGCCGGACTTGCCGGCGAGGTCTTCGTCATCATGCGCCAGTCGAAGCGCGGCTTCGTCGAGAAGGTCGAGTTCGTGACCTCGGCCGGCCATCTCACCGGCGGCGACTGGCGCGAGCGTTCGGGTCTTCCCGGCCGCGGGCCCAGCACGGTCATTACCGATCTCGGTGTGCTCGAACCCCATGCGGAGAACCGCGAGCTGGTCCTAACCCACACCCATCCGGGCGTGGCCCTCGATGACGTGCTGGCTGCCACCGGCTGGCCCCTCAAGGTCGCCGACAATCTCTCCGAAACCCCCGCTCCGACCGCGGACGAGCTGAGCGCGCTGCGCAGGCTGCACGAGCGCACCGCCGCCGCCCGCGCCCTAGCGGGTTAATCCTCGCGGGCGAACAGCGGGAGCGCCCGCAGCGCGGCGCAGGCGGCGCCGTAGCCGTTGTCGATGTTGACCACCGTCACACCCGGCGCGCAGGAGGCGAGCATGGCCGCCATCGCGGTGGCTCCGCCCTTGGCGACCCCGTAGCCGGTCGAGGTCGGCACCGCGATCACCAGGCCCGGCACGAGCCCGCCCACCACCGAGGGCAGAGCGGCGTCCATGCCGGCAACCACGATGACGATGGGATAGGCCCTGATCTCGTCGATCCGGTTCATCAGCCGCCAGAGGCCCGCGACCCCCACGTCGCCCATCTCTGCCGAGGAGTGACCGTGATAGGCGAGGGTGCGGGCAGCCTCGCGGCACACCGGCTGGTCCGAGGTCCCGGCGGAGACGATGGCGACCTGGGCCTCGCCGGAAGGCGCCACAACGCTGCCGAAGACGCCGGTGCACGACAAAGGCTCGTAATCGATGCGCTCAGCCAGCGCGGCGGGCAAGGCGTCGCGCTGGGCCGCGTCGAGACGGGTCAGCAGCAGGCTCCGCTCCGCCTCCTCTGCCCGCGCCAGGATGTCCGCGAGCTGCACCGACGTCTTGCCCTCGCAGAGCACGGCTTCCTCGATGCCGATGCGCGCGCGGCGCTCGAGATCGAGGGTGATGGCGGTGGGGGTGCTCACGCCGTCTGCGCGGGCCTCAGGAAGGCGCTGCCCACCCGGTAGGGCGCGAAGCTGACCGGCCGGGCCTCGTCGCCCGTGGCGAACATGCCGGCGACGGTGTCGCCGAGTGCGGTGCGGCGGCTCTCGCTCAGCGCGCCGAGGGTCGGCGCATCCAGCTCGATCACGATGCCGGCCTTGCGCCTGCGGCAGCGCACCGCCTCCGGCCGCAACTGCCGCAGTTGCCGCGCAAGGTAGCGCTCGGCGGCGTGAATCGAGGCCAGGTCGTCGGCCTCCACGCGAAGTCCGGTCTCGATGCGGCTGGAGAGGCAGGGCGCCGCAGGCAGCCGCGACAGGTCGTCGAAGCCCAGGCCCGCCGCGATGGTGCGGACCCCCGCCTTGTCGATGCCGGCCTCGACGAAGGGATGACGCACGCCATGCTCCTCGGCGGCCTTGAGTCCCGGCCGCCAGTCGCCCAGGTCGTCCACGTTCGTGCCGGAGAGCAAGGTTGCGTCGGTCCGGCTGGCGAGCGCGCCGTATAGGTTTGTTTTGCAGAAGTAACAGCGGTTCGCCGGATTGTTACGGTAGGCGGGATCGGCGAACTCGCCTGCATCGAGGACCGTGAGGCGCCATTCTTCGCGCGTGGCGAAGGCGCGCACGCGCTCGGTCGCTTCCGGCGGCACGGCGGGCGAGACGGCATGGAACATCGCGCATTCTGCGCCCAAGCGGCGTCCGGTCAGCAGAGCGAGCGTCATGCTGTCCACGCCGCCGCTGACCGCGACCGCGGCCCGCCCGATGTCATCGAAGACGGCGTTCAGCGCGTCGACGCCGGGGAAAGCCGGCTCAGTCATTGTCGCCCCGCCCAAGCGCCGCGGCTTCGGCTTCGCGCCTGCGCTTTTCGCGCGCCGCGTGCCCGGCACTGCCGGCGAGATCGTCGAGCTCCGCCTTGGCGGTCACGGTGCCCGCCGGCCGGCGCGCGCGCTTCACACTGACCCTTCCCAGCGCGTCGGCGTGCGAGGCCGTCTCCCGCCCAAGCGCGCTGCGGGCCACCTTGGACCAGCGCACACCGAGCGTGGTGGTCTCGTCGAAGACCGCCGCAAGCGCCCCATCGAGCGCGTCCGCCTGGGCAAGCACCTGAACCGCAGCCACCAGGCGGCCCTTCTTGCCGTATGCCGGCCATTGCAGGACATCGAGGATGCCGGGGTGCGACCGCAGGCGATCGAGACCCAGTGCCAAGTCTTCCGGCGTCTGGTCGTCGATCTCGAAGCGCAACACCGCGACCTGTTCCTGCACGGCCACCGGCGCGACGGGCGCGAACTCCAGGACACGCAGCACGTTGCTGAGGCCTGGCAGGGTGCGGCTGCCGAAGCCGGTGCCCGTGCCCACCAGTGTCTCCGGCTCCCTTGCCGGCGTCGGGTCCGGCGCAAGGTGCTTCAGAATTGCCGCGCCGGTGGGCGTCACCCGCTCGCCCTCGATACCGTCGTCGTGGGTGGCGAGCCCGCGCAGGAGATGCACCACGGCAGGCGCCGGCACCGGCAGCAGGCCGTGGGCGCAGCGAACCCGGCCCGAGCCGAGAGGGACGGGACCGACCGACCAGCGGGCTGGGCCCAGCGCCTCGATCAGGTAGGCGGCTGCGACGATATCGACGGTCGCGTCCCAGGCGCCGACTTCGTGGAAGGTGACATCGGCCGGGTCCATCCCGTGCACCGCGCCTTCGGCCTCGGCCAGCAGCGTGAAGATCGCGAGCGCCCGCTTGCGCACGGCGGGCTCGATGCGGGCGGCCTCCAGCCTCTCTCGCACCTCCGCCAGCCGCACATGGCCGTGGCCCTCGTCTTCGGGGGCCGTCACCTGAAAGCGCATGCCGGTGAGCGCCGCGTCCCCGTGCGGGTCGATGGCGATCTCCACAGACAGTGGCGGCTCCAGCGCAGCGAGCGCAGCCCTCAATCCGTCCGTCAACTCCGGCCGCGCATCCAGCACCGCCGCGGCGAACATGTCGCCGGCGATGCCGCCCACTGGATCGAGATGAAAGCGCCGGAGGCGGGCGGGAGCGGCCGAGCCCGCCGACACGTCCGTCTCAGCGTCCGTCGCTATGGGGGGCGGTACGTCGTCCATGCGACCGCTACTCTCCCTTGAAGACCGGCTTGCGCTTTTCCGCGAAGGAGGCCACGCCTTCCGCGAAGTCGGCCGAAGAGCGCAGCCTACCATAGGCCTCGCCTTCCAGGGCGATGGCCACGTGGAGCGGCGCGTCCTCCGCCTCGTTGATGAGCTTCTTGGCAGTGCGCTGGGCAAGCGGCGAGAAGGCCTTGAGTTCCTCCACCAGGGCATCGGTCGCCGCCGCGAGTTCGTCGTCGGGCACGCAATCGAGCGCGATGCCCCAGGCGTGCGCCTCCGCACCGGAGAGCCGCCGCGCCCGCATCACCAGGTCCTTGGTGCGCCCGATGCCGATCATCCGGGCCAGCCGCGCCGAGCCGCCGGAGCCTGGGATCATGCCGATGCGCTGTTCCGGGAGCCCGAGCAGCGCGTTCTCCGTGACGATGCGGAAGTCGCAGGCCAGCGACAGCTCGAAGGCGACGCCGAAGCAGTAGCCGTGGATCGCCGCGATCACCGGCTGGCGGCAGCGCTCGGGCGCGGCCACGTTACGCGCCAGAACCGCGAGCTGCTCGGGTGAGCGCGTCATGAAGCCGGGAATATCGCCGCCGCTGGAGAAGTGCTTGCCCTCCGCTCGGAGCACGATCACGCGTACGCCCTCGTCGGCATCGAGCGCGGCGAAGGCGGCGGAAAGCTGGTCCCGCTGCGGCATGCTCACGACGTTGAGCGGCGGGCGGTCGAGCACGATGTTGGCGCGGGCCGCCGCGTGGTCGAGCTCCACCCGGAAGCCGTCGAGATCGTCGAAGGGGCCGGTCGTCGTCACGCGCCTCTCCCGCCTCCGGCCAACGCGCCCCCACACTCTTCGTCTTTCTCGTACTCGCCCGCGATCAGCTTGCGGCGCAGCACTTTGCCCACGGGCGACTTCGGGATGGCGCGGACGAAGATGTAGTCGCGCGGCCGCTTGAAGTCGGCCAGCGTCGAGGCGCGGCAATGCGCGTCCAGCATCTCGGCGTCGACCGGACTGCCCCGCACCACGAAGGCCGCGACCTTCTGCCCCCAGCGCTCGTCTGCGAGCCCCGCGACAGCCGCCTCTGCCACCGCCGGATGGACCGAGAGTACGCTCTCGATCTCGGCGGGCAGCACGTTCTCGCCGCCGGTGATGACCATGTCGTCGACCCGCCCCGTCACGAAGAGATCGCCGTCGCCGTCGCAATAGCCGACATCGCCGGTGAAATACCAGCCTCGCTTGAGCGCGCGCGCGTCCGCGTCCGGACGCTGCCAGTAGCCGGCGAAGGCCTCCTCGCTCTCCAGGCACGCGATCACCTCGCCTTCGACGCCCGCGGCGACGATGCGCTCCGGATCGCCTGCGCCGATCTCCACCACGCGGATGCGCTGGTTGATGCCGGCCTTGCCCGCCGAGCCCGGCTTGGCCGCCGCGTCCTGCTCGATGGTGAAGGTGTAGATCTCCGACGAGCCGTAGTGGTTGACGAAGAGCTCGGGCCGGAAGGCATCGGAGACCCGGCGCAGCAGCCCCTCGGCCATCGGCGCCCCGGCGAAACCCAACTTGCGCACCGATGAGATATCGGTGCTGGCGAACTCCGGGCTTTCCAACAAGTCGTAGTAGAGCGTCGGCACCAGGTAGAGGGCGGTGAGTCGCTCGGTCTCGATCAGCCGGAGCGCGCCGCCCCTGTCGAAGCGGTGCTGGCAGACGAAGGCACCGCCCACCGGCGCCATCGCGAGCAGCGAGCGCACGCCCATGGTGTGGTAGAGCGGCATCACGCCCAGAGTGCGCTCGCCCGCGCGGTAGCAGTTCTGCGCGATGTGCGCGAGCGCCGCAGCGCGCTCGGCGCGGTGCGTGCGCGGCACGCCCTTGCCTCGCCCGGTGGTGCCGGAGGTGTAGAGCATGAGCGAGAGGTCGTCCTCGCCCGCGCGCGGCGTGGCCTCTGCCGGCGCCGCCAGCAGGTCAGCGAAATCGATTGTGCCGCCCGGCGTATCGCCGACCCCAACTCGACGGAGCCGGGCGGCGCAGCTGGAGCCCGCGACGGCAGCCGCGGCGCTCTCGTCGAAAACCAGGGCCGCCGCGCCCGAGTCCTCGAGAAAGTAGTCCAGCTCGTCGGCGGTGCTGCGCCAGTTGAGCGGCACCACGACGACGCCCGCAAGCTGGCAGGCCCAGTGTAGCGCCGCCATCTTCCAGCGGTTCTGCATGATGACGGCGAGGCGGTCGCCCCGCGCGAGGCCAAGTCCGCCGAGGCCTGTGGCAAGGCGCGCTGCCGCATCGAGCCATGCGGCGTAGTCGAAACGCGTCTCGCCATCGACGACGGCGAGCGCACGCGGGGTCCGCTCTGCCGCCGCGATCAGAACGCGGCCCAGATCAGTCATCTCCGCGCCGCCGCGCTTCCGCGACGTCCAGCGCCGCCGCGACGATCCCCGCGTAGCCGGTGCAACGGCAGAGGTGGCCGCTCAGCAGCGCCCGGACCTCGGCTTCGTCCGGATCGGGCCGGCCTTCGAGCCAGGCGCCGAGGGACATCAGGATGCCGGCTGTGCAGAAGCCGCATTGCAGCGCGTGGTGGCGGCGGAACGCCTTCTGCAAGTCGTTCAGTTCGCCCGCCGGCGCCAGCCCCTCAACCGTATCCACGCGTCGGCCCTCTGCCTGCACCGCGAGCGTCAGGCAGGCGCGCGCGGGGACGCCGTCGAGGCGCACGGTGCAGGCGCCGCAGACCCCGTGCTCGCAGCCGACATGAGTGCCGGTGGCACCGAGCTCGTGACGCAGAAAATCGCTCAGCAGCATGCGCGGTTCGGCCCAGCCGCTTGCTTCCCGACCGTTGAGGATAAGCGCCACCCGATGGCGGCTCTCCGCGTCGACACGCTTCACGGACGCGCCTCCAACGCCGCTCGCACTGTCTGCTTGCCCAGGCGGCGCACCAGCTCGCGTCGGTAGCGGGCGCTGGCGTGGGTATCGTCGGCGGCGTCGAGCGACCAGGCCAAGGTGTTGAGCGCATCGTCTAGCGCGCTATCCACGAGGAGCGGCCACTCCTGGACGACCGGCTGCTCCGCGACACCGCCCACGCCGATCCCGATGCCGTTCGCCTTGGCGATGGCGGCGATGGCGACAACGGCAAAGTCGCCGTGCCGGCGCGCGAACTCGGTGAAGGCATAGCCCGCGCCCGGCTGGGCGGCGGGGAAGCGCACCGCCGCCACCATCTCGTCCTCCCGGCACGCGGTGGACAGCATCCCGGTCTGGAACTCGGCTGCAGGCAGTGTTCGCGTCTCCGCGCGCGAGCGGAGCACAACGTCGCCGCCAAGCGTCGCGAGACAAAGCGGCAGCTCCGCGCTCGGGTCGGCGAAGGCGATGGAGCCGCACACCGTGCCGCGGCTCCGGGTCTGGACATGGCCGAGCAGGGGCAGCGCCTGGGCCAGCAGGGGGGCGCGCTCGGCAAGCGCAGGCCAGGTCTCCAGTTCGGCCTGGGTCGCTGCCGCGCCGACCTCGATAACCTCCCCATCGTCGCTGATCCCGGAGAGTCCCGGCAGCCGAGAGATGTCGATGAGCACCGCCGGTTCCACCAGCCGCATGTTGAGCATCGGCATCAGCGTCTGGCCGCCGGCGAGCAGCCGCGCGTCGTCCCCCGCCTCGGCGAGGGCCTCCAGCGCCTCCTCCTCGTCGTCGGGCCGCAGATAGTCGAAGGGCGCAGGTTTCATGGGCGAGGCGGCGCGCTCTCCGGCCCGTGGATCAGTGCGCCGATGCGCGCGGGCTTGAGCGGCAGGTCGAGGCTCTCGGCGCCTAGCGCGTCCGCCACGGCGTTGGCGAGGCAGACGGGGGTGGTCATGCAGTTGCCTTCGCCCACGCCTTTCGCTCCCAAGGGCGTCGCTGGGGTCGGGATATCACGGTGCAGGATGAGCGGATCGGGCACTTCGCAGGCGGTCGGCACCAGATAGTCGGCGAGCGTGCCGGAGAGGAAGCTGCCGTCCTCTGAGTAAGCCAGCTCCTCGTAGAACGCGGCGCCCACGGCATGGGCGAAGGCCCCGCGAATCTGCCCATCCACTAGCGCGGGGTTGAGGCGACGGCCGGTATCGTGGGTGGTGACGTAGCGGTCGATGGCTACGGCGCCGGTCGCGCGGTCGACCTCCACCCCGCAGAAATCGAAGATGAAGCTGTAGGCCGCCGAGTTGTTGATCCGGTCGTTGTCGTCCGGCGGGGTGAGCTGGGGCGGGGTCCAGCGCGCGGTCTCGCGCAGCGCCGGCGGCACGCCCTCCGGCAGGCTGCCCGGCGACCAGTGGACGAGCGACGCCACCCGCCGGAAGTCGAGATCATTGCCAGGGTTGCCGACGGCGAAGATGCGGCCGCTCTCGAAGCGCACGTCCTCGGGTGGCGCGTTGAGCTGCTGGCTCGCGATCCGCGCTAGGTGCTCGCGCACCCGCACTGCCGCGAGGTGCGCGGCACCGGCGACCGCGCCCGAGAAGCGGCTCGAGTAGTTGCCGGCGGCGATGGACCAGGCATCCCGTTGGGTGTCGTGCTCCAGCGCGACCGTAATCTGCGCGGGCGCGAGGCCCAGCGCGTCGCCCACCACCTGGGAGAGCACCGTGCGGTGGCCCTGGCCCTGCGGGATCGAATCGGCGGTGACGGTGACGGCGCCGAGCGGGTCCACCGCCACCGTGGCGTGGGAGACCGCGCCGTCCTTGGGCCCCGCCTTGCGGCGTTCTTCGGCGCTGAGCACGGTGGTGATGTAGCCCATGTTGGAGATGCTGGACTCCACCGCCGCGGCGAATCCGATGCCGTAGAGCCGGCCCTCCGCCCGCGCGGCGTCGCGCTTGGCGCACAGCGCGTCGAGCTCGCCTTCCGCCGCGCCATACTCGACGGTCTCGGGAAAGTCCCCGGCATCCAGCACCGCGCCGGCGGCGGCGCGATAGGGCATGGCGTCGCCTGGCACAAGATTGCGCCGGATGACGTTGAGCGGGTCGAGGTCGAGGGTTACGGCCACCCGCTGCATCAGCCGCTCCAGCGCGTAGTAGAGCTGCGGCCCCCCAAATCCCCGGTTGAGCCCGGTGGGCGTCTTGTTGGTGACGACCACGCGGTTGGTCACCGCGAGATGGGGAATTCGATAGGGGCCGGTGAGGTTGCCGTGGTTGCGGTAGAGCGTCGCGGGCTCCGGCGCGCGCAGGTAGGCGCCGCAGTCCTCCAGCTGGTCGAGACGGAGCGCCGTGACCCTGCCATCCGCCTCCACCGCCGCCTCGATCCGCGTCATCCGGTTGGTCGCGGACGTGGCCGCGAGCAGGTGTTCCAGCCGGTCCTCGATCCACTTGACCGGGCGCGCGGCTTTCCGCGCCGCGAGCGCCATCGCGACGATGAGCGGGAAGACGGCCTGCTTCACCCCGAAGCTGCCGCCGGAATCCGGTACAGAGCGCAGCCGGAGCCGCGGCCCCGGCACTTTGAGCGCCCGCGCCATGACCGGATGTAGCGTGAGCGGGCCCTGGAAGTGGGAGAGCACGTCGTAGGCGTCCTCCCCGGGTTCGTAGGCCGCAATCAGGCCCAGGCACTCGATGGGGGTGCAGGAGTTGCGCGGGTAGCGCACCGTGGTCGCGACCGTGTGCGCCGCCGCCTCGAACGCCCCCTCCGGCTCGCCGTAGCGGAACTCCCGCTCGCTGATGAGGTTGGAGCCCACCGCCTCGTGCAGCACCGGCGCATCCTCGCCAAACGCAGCTTCGGGATTGACGATGGCGTCTAGCGGCTCGTAGCGCACGTCGATCAACGCGAGCGCGTCTTCTGCCCGGTAACGGTCTTCCGCCACGACGATGGCGACTGGCTCGCCAACGTAGCGGACCCGGTCCGTGGCGATGCACCAGTGCTCCATGGGCTGGCGCACGCTGACGATGAAGGGCGTGGACCAGGCGCGCGCGTCCTCCCCCGTGACCACGGTATGGACGCCGGGTAGTGCTTCTGCCGCCGCCGTGTCGATGCCGGCGAGGCGGGCATGGGCGTGAGGCGAGCGCAGAATGGCGGCGTGGCCGGTGCCGGGCGCTACCGGCATGTCGTCAATGTGGCGGCCGCGGCCCATGAGCAGCGCCGCATCCTCGACGCGCTCCAGCGGCTTGCCCAGCGTGCTCATGCGTTGCTGGCCCGAACCTGCGCCGCCATCGGCCTCGGGCGTTTTAATCGTCCGCCCAGCCGGGAATCAGACGGTTCGACGGCAGGGTCTCGTCGGCGGCCTTGTGCGCGGTCTCGACACCGCCGACGGGCAACCCCTGCGGCTCCAGCAGGCCGATCTGGACCAGCACCGAGGCCTGATCCCAGTAGATGTGCTCGTGGTGGAGCTTGTTGCCGCGGAAGGCCACGATGGCGACCAGCGGCACGCTGACCTTCTTGCCGGTGGGGGCCACACCGGGGAGCATCCAATCGATCTCCTCGTTGTGGGTGAAGCTGAAGATCATCTCGTCCACCACCCGGTCGGCCCCCACGGTGCGCGACAGCGGGGTCAGCGTCGTGTCCTTCGGCATCTTCGGGATGAAGTGCTCGGTATAGAAGCGGCTGAGCGCGTCGGCGCCGGTGCCGCCGGTCATGGTCGGGATGTGGTTGACGTAGGGCTCGGCCACCATGGTGGCCATGGTCTTGTCCGTGTCCCGCGTCGCGAACTCGTAGTCGAGGTGGCGCTCCCAAAGCCCCTCTAAGTCGTAGGTGGGGCCGATCGCGGCCCGCAGCAGCGCGATGGTGCGCGAATGCGCGACCATGGCGGATGGCCGGTGGTAAACCTCGCTGCGATCGTGGTTGTAGAAGGCGTGATCGACGCCCGGATAGACGTGAATCCGCACCTCGGGCCGGTCCGCGAAGTGGGCCGTGATGGCGTCCACCGCCGTCTGCGGCACGAACCCATCTTCGCCGGCGAAGTGCATGAGCACGGGGCAGGAGATGCCGCCGGATTCGTCCAGCGCCTCCTCGATGCCGACGCCGTAGAACGAGACCGCCGCGTCGACATCGTGCCGCGTGGCGGTGAGGTAGGCGAGCTTGCCGCCGAGGCAGAAGCCCATGGCAGCCACCTTGCCGGTGCACTCCGGCCGCGCCCGCAAGGCTTCGACCGCGGCGCCGATATCTGCGACGCCCTGGTCCACGTCGAAGCGCTGGTAGAACTCGAAGGCCTTGGCGAAGTCGGCCTCGTCGTAGCCAAGGTCCACGCCCGGCTCCATCCGCCAGAAGAGATCGGGCACCAGGCAGACGTAGCCCTCCTCGGCGTAAAGGTCGGCGATTGCCCGCAGGCTCGCGTTGACGCCGAATATCTCCTGCTCGATCAGGAGGCCCGGCCCGCTGCCCGCCTGTGGCACCGTCAGATAGCCTCTGAACGCGCCGCCGCCGGCGACGGGAATGTCGATCATCGTACCTGCCATGAGAGGCTCTCCGCTCCCTTTGCACGGTCCCTATCGGCCCGTTCCATTCTGCGTCCGCCCCGCCCCGGCTGCAACGCGCGGGACAGCACACCGGCACTCTTACAATTCTCTTTCAAATCAATGCCATCCGGGCATAAGGGGTGCTTATGCCCTGCATGAGAATTCGGTATTGGACCGGATCAAGGCATCCAGGCACTGTCGACCACGTGGCTGAGAACCGTCATCGAGGGCGACTCGGTCACACGAAGTGGAGTAGCAAGGCATCTCGTAGTCCGTGCCCCAGAACGACGGGGCAGGGCAAGCGGAGGAGACGACAGAGCGATCCATCATAGCCCGCGAAGCGAGGCATCCGAGCGCTAAAGGATCGCACGTCGGCTTATCCGGTTCCGAGAGGCATCGAGCTCTACGCATAGACGAACACGAAGGACCGGGCCCAGGACAGAACGCGGGCCCAGCGAGGGGGGACGGCTGCCTCCAGAGTTTGGAGGCGGTCGTCCCTGTTTTGCTAACTGTTTTTGCTAGCTGTGTGCGTCGCGGGCTTGGCGATCAGCCGGCACGGAAGGGTCCACCGAAACTCTCGGTGGTGAAACGGGAGACGCGCAGGCCGTCGGACCAGTGGTCGGGCGCGACATCAGCCTTGCGCTTGAGCTGGTCGACGAACTGCCGGGCGTCCGGAAAGCGCTCCCAGACACTGGGCAGGAACACGCCGCAGTGATCGCCGTCCTCCAGGATCAGGCCGTCGCGGTCAGGCCTGATCTGGCGCAGCAGGTCGGCCTCGTCGGCGAAGCTGATTGGGCGCGGCATCGAAAGCACCGAGATGCTGACATCGACTCCACCAAGCTCCGCTGCCGTCATCGGGCCGAAACGCGGGTCGTCGAAGCCGGCCTTGTAGGCGTTGGCGGCGACATCCAGCAACAGCGGCTCTCGCGCCGTTACCGTGCCGCAGCAGCCCCTAAGTTCGCCTCCGATCCTGAGCGTGATGAATGAGGCCCGCATCACCTTGAGCGCCGACGGCAGATCGGCGTCGGGAGCGCCGGGATCGGCCGGGTAGAAGGCGCCCGCCACTTCCGGCTGTCGCACGGTCGCGGGTCCCGCAGCGGGAGACATGGCCGGAGCATGATCGAGACGGTCTGTCACGTGCCCCCTGCCCACACAGGCCCGGTCACATGAGGTGGTCCGACTTCGATGTTAGTTGAGCAACAGGGGCAGAGTCACATGATGCCGCGCGCCGCGACGAACTCGCGATAGGGCGCGAATGCCTCGTTCACGCCCTCCGGCGTGAGGTCGTAGTCCTCCAGCCTGTACTCGTGCCGCGGCTCCTGGCGGCGTTGCTCCTCCTGAAGCGTGAGCCACTCCTGCATGGCGTCGGCAGCATCTGCCTCAAGTGGCCAACCGAGGCGTGCATAGATGTCGTTCACGACGGCCATCGGGTCAGCGACCAGATCGGTATAGCGCACGTCGACCCAGCGCTCTTCGAGCGCGGGATTCGAGGCGCGGATTTGCATCGCGTCGTTGAGCATGCCGCTCATGAACGCCAATTGCTCGGCCCCGGTCTCGTGCGGTGGCCGAGGATCGGTGGCAATACCGCGAAGCCGCTCCGCCAGGCTGTTCCAGGACGCCATGAACTGCACAGGCTCGCGATGGGTCTGGATGAGGACTGCATCCGGATAGGTCTCCAGCAGCGCCTCCAGTTCCTTGAGGTGGAAGGGCGCCTTGAGCAGCCAGTGTCGCTCGCCCTCCGGCTCTTTCTGGCGGCGCTGCCAAGTGAAGTTTTGCATGACGCGCCGGTGATGCGCGTAGACGTCGCGGGACCCCGCTGCCGCCAACCAGCGCGCATACGCTGGCACGTAGTGCGCGATGGCGAACGCCCAAGTCCTGAAGGCGAGCCAAAGGAGCATAAAGTCCTCCTCCGGCTCCCTCATGTCGACGCGGTGCAGCCCGGCGAGCATGTCGACAACCTTGGTCGCGCTCAACACCTCTTCCGCGTAGACCCGGCGGGGATCCTGGGGCGTCCAAGCGACGGTGCCGTATTCGCCGGTGGAAAGGACCGGCTCGGTCAGTTCGTAGCGCCGCAATGCCCAGAATTGCGGATCGCGCGACAGGAGGCGATGCAGAAATGTCGTGCCGGTTCGGTTGATGCCGGCGATGAAGACGGGCCGCGTGATCGCCTGGCATTCGATTTCGGGGTGCTGTTTGCGCTCCCAGGCGAGCGCCGCGTTGTTGCGCAGGGCGCGGGTCAACCCGTAAATGACGTGACTGACCCTCGTTTCCCGCAGTCCGGACTCCGGCGATTTCAGCGCTTCGATCAGTTGCGCGAGCCCTTCCAGCATCCACGCGGGATAGGTCCGCTCGAAGGAAACGCCGGAGCGTTCGGCGTAACGCTCAGCCTGAGATTTGAGACCGCCCAAATCGAGGCGGGCTTGCGGCACGGAGTGGGGCCATTCTTCCTGATTTTGCTTGATCCATTCGTATGAGTGCGCGTGCCGGATGACCAGCGCCGGCCACTTTATCGGTCGCGTGCAGTCTTGCCGAATGGCGCGGTCGCTGATCGGCAACGTGCTGCCCGCCTTGTCCTCGCCGAACCAATAGGGCGCGAAATGATCGAGCAAGACCCACTGCCCGTGCAGTGGAGATTCCTCGCCGAGGGCCTGGCACGATCGCTTGAAGGACAGATACGAAACTTCCTGCCAATAGAACCCGAAGTCCGCCAATTCAAGATCATCATGCCGCGGCTTTGGGTCACAGCAGTGATAGACGGTGAAGCGCCTGTCGGGGTTCAGCGAAATCGCCGTACATATTTCGCTGACCGTATCCACCGGCTCGGCCTGCCTTTGTAAGGTAAAACCCGGCGGCGTCTTCTCAAGTTGAGTGGCTGCTGCGAACAAGCGGGACGGAAAGTCGTTTACCTGCGTATACCCTGAGCTGGGCAATCCTATCAGCGGCAGGCGGAATATCGCGCTCGGCACGCCGGCCGCCTGCGCGAACAGCACGCCTTGCTCTGCCACCAGTTTGCTCCACGGATACCCGACGGCGCCGAGCGGAAAGACATTCTTCATGTCGTTGACGTCGGGCGACATCTGATCGTCGATACGGCTTCGACGGTACTCCCGCGCGAAGTTGCAAAAATACGCGGGAAAAACGCCCATGGTGGAGACGTAAAACAGGTGCTTTAGGCGGGTCCGCAAGCACAGCTCGAGCACCGAGCGAAGACCGAGCGCGTTGGCCTCGCGCAAGTCGGCATAGGACAAGACGAGGCCCACGTTGGCGGCCAAGTGATAGACCGCGTCGGTCCGCTTACACAAATCGTCGAACTCGAATTCGCCGAGTCCGAAGCGTTCCTCGCAACTGTCGCCCTTCACCACTCTGATGCGTAGCGCGAACGCCTCCTCCCAGACTTCCGCCTGCTCCAGGGCGTCGCGTAAGCGCTCGAAGCCATGCTCGGCGCTCTCGGCACGGACCAGACAGTGCACGATCAGCCGTTCGTTCTGCCGCAGGAGCTCGCGCAGGAAGAAGCGCCCCACGAAGCCGGTCGCTCCGGTCAGCAAGACCTCTCGAAAGTCGTTTGGCGCGACGGCCTCGGCCGGGGTCTCGCGCGCGAGCGTCGCATGAACAACGCGACGCAGGTCGTCTACGTCTCTGCGGCATTGGGGCGGCAATTCACCGATAAGTGGGGGCACGGCTCGATCGGCGATAACTGGTGCGTTCATCGTGTCGTCCCAGGCTCTTTCATGTACCGCAGCGGAGGCCGCTCCCCTGCCGCCAGAATGTGCTACTCGGCGGCCAGGGCTCTCGCGGCGCCTTTCCCCGAACAGGGCGCCGGCGGGAAGTGGTCTTCGGGCGGACTGGCGAACACCGAAGGCTTGCGTCGAACCCTGCGCTGCGCGGCGAGAGGCACATCGTCGATGCCGTCGCCCTCCGTCTCGGCCTCCGCCTCCTCGTCGCTCGTCGTGCCGAAGACGATGGCGTGCGCCAGCGACTGGCAGGAGGCCGTGGTCATCAGCTCGAGCGCGCTCGCCTGGAAGTTGAATTCGCTCTGAATGAACGCCCCGAGCTCGGCGACCGAGATGGAGTTGAGGCCGAAGCTGGAGAGGGGCTCCTCCAGACCGCCCTCGTCGTGGCCGCAGAGCTCGGCGACCTTGGCAGCGATCTGCGCCATGACGCCTTCTACCGTCAGCTGCTCGTCGGAGCCCACCTTGAACGCATCCTGATTGCTCATCAGGCGGCCGGAACGCATGTAGTCGGCGGAATCGACGCTCCAGAGCACACGCTTGAAGAGCGCGGTGATCAGGTGATCGCTCTCGCCCATCGTGCGCAGCGCATAGTCGAGGTTGGCGATGGCGCAGTAGCTGCTCACCGGGGGTATGCCGGCGGCTTTCATCAATCGCAGCAGGCCGAGGTTGCGCGCGGCCATGCCCGCATCGGAGACCGCCGCCAGGTTGTAGGACAAGGCCGGCAGTCCTTGCCGGCGGCGGCAGGCGGCGAGGCCGTCCAGATAGGCATTGGCGGCGCCGTAGTTGATTTGCCCTGGATTGCCGAATGCCGACGAGAGCGACGACACCATGACGAAGTGGTCGAGCGCGAGGCCCTCGGTGGCCGTGTGCAGATAGAGCGCACCGTGGGCCTTGGGCGCGAAGACGCGGGCGATGGATTCCGCCGTCATGTCCGCCAGCAGGCAGTCGTCCAGCGCGCCGGCGAGGTGGAACACGCCCTTGAGCGGCTTCTTCACGTTTGCGACGCACCGGCGCACGTCGGCCTCGACCGCAACGTCGCCCCGGACCAGGTCGATTTCGACTCCTTTTCCCACGTCCGCGAGAGTCGTGGACTGACGCAGCCAATGCTCGCTGCGGCGGCGTTCGGGGTCGCGGTCCATCAGCGTGAGGTGACGTGCGCCAGCGGTGACCAGATAGGGCAAGAGCCGCTGGCCGAACCCGCCCAGCCCGCCGGTCACGAGATAGGTCGCCTCGGGGTCCAGCAGCGGCCGCCGGTCGTCGATCGGGAAGTCCGGAGCGGCAGACTCGGGCGGCGCCTTCAGTACCAGCTTGCCCTGGTGCTGGCCGCCGGTCATCAGGCGAAACGCCTTGGCGTAGTCTCCGTAGGAGAAGACGGTGACAGGCAAGGGCGGAACCACGCCGCGATCGAGCAGGTCGAGGCAGGCCTGGGAGAGCTCGCGGGACAGCAGCGGATCGTCCACCATCAGGCGGTCGAGATCGATGGCCGCGAAGCGCAGGTTCTTGCGGAAGACGCGGAGGCCGAGGGCACTGTCGGCGTAGATATCGACCTTGCCGATCTCGCAATGCCAGCCGCCTGCTCTCAGCGCCTGCAGACAGAGCGCAACGTGGCGGCCGGCGAGCGAGTTCAGCACGACATCGACGCCCTGACCGCCGGTCGCCTTCATCAGCCCGTCGTACCAGTCCTCGCTGTGGGAATCGAAGGCCGCCCGGACTCCCAGCGCGAGCAGCCGGTCACGTTTGGCTTCGCTGCCTGCCGTGGCGTAGATCTCGGCGCCTACGTTGTTCGCGAGCGCGATGGCGGCCTGCCCAATGCCCCCCATGGCCGAGTGAATCAGGACGCGCTGGCCCTTGCGCAGCCGGGCCAGGTGGATCAGCGAGTAGTACGCGGTGACGTAGACCGAGAGCGACGACGCGGCCTCTTCCATGGTGATGCCCGCGGGCTTGGGGAACACGCGGTGCTGGCCCACCACCGTGCGATTTGCGATGCAGCCGCCGTCGACGAAGACCACCTCGTCGCCGGGCTCGAGCCCTTCAACCGCCATGCCGGCGCGGCGCACCACACCGCTCGCCTCCATGCCGACCTCGCGGCCGAGCGCCGAGCGCTCGTAGGCCAGCGCCGGCAGCAGCCCGAGCGTCACCATGACGTCGCGGAAGTTGAGCGCCGACGCCGCGACGTCGATTTCCACGGCGTGCGGGGCCAGCGGCGGAGGATCGTAGGTCTTCATCCTGAGGCCGGCGATCTGCCCCGCATTGTCCAAGAAAAGCCGATAAGGCGGGTCTTCGCCAACGGGGACGCGCGGGTATTGGTCGCGATTGCTCACGACGCGGGGCACCCACAGCCGGCCCTCGCGCACCGCAAGCTCGCGCTCGCGCAGGTCGCGCCGCGCGATCCACGCCAGCGCTTCCAGGTCATCTGCGGCACCCAGATCGACGAGGCAGAAATCGAGCTGAGCCTCCTCGCCGATCTCCATCTCCATGGTGCGCACCGCACCCCAGAGAGCGCTGCCCCGCGCATCCTCCGCCTCGAACACCGCCTTGCGCGTCGCCACGGTTACGCGGCACGGGCAGTTGGCCTGGTCGATCCTGTAGGGAACCAGCGACTGAATCAGGGCGACGAATCGAGTGACCGCTCCCTCGCCGGTAGGGTCCTCGGGATCCCAGTCGCAGAAAAGGTCGATCGCCTGGACGTCCGCCGCTTGCGGCCACGTCTCGACCTCGAAGAGATCGCCTGATGCGGGCCCGTCGAAGGGGATCGGATAGACCGCAGGATCGTTGAGCAAAGATGCCCAGTCCCCGGCTAGGCTATCGGGCGCACCCATCACCCAGCGCGGAGCCGGCAGCGCCGCCTCGTCCGTGTGCTGCGACGGCGCTTGCAGCAGCGTCGTACGCCGGTCCGCGCGCAACGTGGTCCAGCCCGCTGCGGGCTCTATGGCCGCGCCTTCGTCGTGGGAAACCAGCGCCAATCCGCCCGCAACCGCCACCTCCTGCCAGAACCGCCAGTCCTCGGGTGTGAAGGCTTCCTCATCCTGGTGAAGGAACAGGACTTCCGCCGCGCCGGAGCGTAGCAGACCCTGATCCAGCGCGGACGCCTGCCTCGCATCCGGATCGAGGCAGTCGAAGCGCAGCGTGGCGTCCTGCGCATGGAAGGCCTCGAAGCATGTCCGCGCGCCCTCTTCGTCGTCGGCGACGAGCCAGAACTCGCTTTGCATCTCTTCCCGCGAGAGATGGTCGACGCACCTCTGGAGCACCGTCTGCTCCGGCTCCCTGGAGCCCGCGAACTCCAGCGCGTGGCACGCACGCATGGCACCGCCGTCTCCCTCCCCCCGCTCCAGGGCGGCGAGCAGGGCGGCCGGCTCGATCTCGCCCTCGGGCAGCCGCTCCGCAATTGCGCGGCCGTCGGAGACGAACTTGGGCTGCCAGGCGATGCGGTGCTTGCTGTGCGGCAGGTCGACCCGCCGGGGATACGAGATGAAGGAGATGTACTTCTCGACGTGAAGGGTGAGCGCGCCGGTCGCCTCGTCGTAGAAGTTCAGCCGGCCGGAAACCCACTCGCCGTTGGGAACATTGTATTGACCCTTGTCATCGACCTCGTACCGCTTGCCGCCGGGATAGGTCAGTTGGCAAACGAGGCGCGGCACCGTTGGCGCACCCAGGAACGTCACGTTTTCGGCCCGCAGGGGAATGGCGAAACGATCGGCGCCAAGCATCAGATCGTAGAGAAACGACTGCAACCCGCCGTCGAGGAGGGGCGGAAACGAGACATATCCCTCCTCTCTCGCGCCCGCCCATAGTGCCTCGTCGACAGCGACATCCAGCAAAAGGCGGCCGGTCTCCCGCTCACGCCTGAGCTTCCGAATGTTCCTGAAGTGGGGGCCGTATTGGAAGGTTTCCCCGAGAACCACTTCGAAACGCTCGTAGATTTCATCGTCGGCCGCATACTGAAGAGGGTCGTAGGCCGACGTGTCCAGGTCCGACAGCGTTTCCGGCGCGTCCATCTCGGGTGGCGCGTCGATCAGGCGCACCCTTCCGCGGCAGTGCAGCTCGCTCTTCGGATCGACCTCGTAGGGCAGCGTCGAAATCTGGAAGGTGAACTCACCGTCGGAATTGGGGACCGGATAAAGGGCTGTCTGCAGCCTGACGGGCGTCCTCGGGATAGGACACGGCTGCACGAATTCGAGCACGTCGAAGTGGACCGGAACGCCGCCCAGAGCCTGCAATATCAACTCGATGTAACCGGCAGCCGGCATGATCGACGCGTGATGGACGCGGTGTTCCGCAAGCCACGGAAAAGCCGCCTCGGAGAGCCGCGCTTCGAACAGGAGATGGTCGCTCGCGATCCGGTGGCCGACCAGCGGGCCGTGCGCGTAGTCGCTTTGATTCAGGAAAAACTCGTCGTCGAGCCTGTCGTCGACGGTCTTCTGCTCGTCGCGCGGATGCCCCGGCAGCAGATGGACGATGGGGTCCGGGCGCGGATACTGCGCAGCGAAGTCCAAGGACACTCCCGCCTTGAAGAGGTTGCCCAGGGCCTCGTGAAAGCCGAGGCACGTATCGGTGTCCCGCATCAGCGTCGGAATGGAGACCGGCGGCGATGCAGCATCCTCCACGCATTGCGCGATGATGGGCTGCAGGGCCGAGTGAGGCGCGAGCTCCAGCACCACGTCGGGTCGGTGGTCGCTCTTGACACTCTCCATTGCCGAGGCGAAGCGAACCGGCTGGCGGATGTTGGACCACCAGTAGGCGCTGTCCAGCCGCTCCGTCTCCTCACCCGTCACCGACGAGATGAAGGGCACGTCGGCCTCGAAGGAGAGGTCGTCGAGGAAGGAGAGCGCGTCGAACGCATCGTCCCTGATGGCGTCCATCGCTCGGGAATGGAAGGCGATGTTGCCCGGGATCAGCCGATTCTGGAGGCTGCGCCGATCCAGCTCCTCCATCGCCGGCTGCAGGTCCTCTTCGCGACCGCAGACGACGGTGTTGGCCGGCGCGTTCTCGCAGGCGATCTCGACCCCAACGGGCCGGTCGCCGTCCAGGCGGAAGGGGATGTCCAGCCCGTCCAGCAGCTCCTCCACGCCCGGCCGGTCGAGGCCGATTGCCAGCATGCGGCCGGAGCCGGCCACGCGCTGCTGAAGGGTGGCCCGGTGGTAGACCAGGCGCGTCGCATCGGCGAGCGAGAGGACTCCACACGCGAACGCCGCGGCCACCTCCCCGGAGCTGTGGCCAACCACGCAGTCGGGATAGACGCCCCAGGTTTTGAACAGTTCCGCCAGCGCGCACTGGATCATGAAGATAGCGGGCTGGGCGAGCTGAACTTCGTCGAGCTCATCCTGGGGCGCCGTGAAACAGGCCTCTCGCAACGACGTGTCCGCGTGCTCGCGCCAGTGCTCGTCGATGGCATCGATGGCGCGGCGGAAGACGGGATGAGCCGTGTAGAGATCGCGCCCGCAACCGGCCCACTGCGTCCCCTGCCCGGCAAACACCATGACCAGCCGCCGCTCGCCCTCCTCCGCCGTGGCAATGGGAGCGCCGTCTTCCACGAAGGCATCCAGCGCCTCTGTCAGATCGGGCACGCTGCGTGCCGCGATGGCGGCTCGTGCGGCAAAATGGGTGCGGCGCCGGCTGAGATTGCCGGCCAGCGCGTAGAGGTCCACCGGCTGCTTGTCGAGCAGGTGGCGCAACCGTCGGGCACTCTCGGTCAACGCCTTGGGCGTGCGCGCCGAGAGCGGGACCATGTAGCCTGCCTCCGGCGCCAGCGGCACCGACCAGAGCCTGGACAGTGCCGGCCGGTACTCGCGCACCACGCAGTGCCCGTTGGCGCCGCCGAAGCCGAACGAGTTGATCCCCACGACGACGGGATGGTCGGGGAACGGCTCGCATTCCGTCTGCACCTGCATGGGGCAGCCGTCGAAGTCGATCTCCGGATTGGGCACCTGAAAGTTGTTCGACGTCGGCGCGAAGGTGCGCCGCTGCATCATCAGGACGACCTTGAGCAGGGCGCAGTGGAAGGCGGCGGCCTCCATGTGCCCGACGTTGCTCTTCACGCTGGAGACCCGCAGCGGGACCTCGCGCTCGAAGCCTCCGAACGCCTCCGCGATCGCGTTGCCCTCGATGGGGTCGCCGACTGCGGTGCCGGTTGCGTGCGCCTCGATGTAGTCGAAGTCGCGAGGAGTGCGCCCCGCGCGGGCAGAGGCCTCGCGCATCAGCGTGACCTGGCCGTGGTGGGTGGGCGCGCTGATGAACCGGCCCGGCGCGAGGCCGGGAGTGCCGTCGGCCGTCCCCGCCGCGTTGACCGCGGTCGACTCGATCACGGCATAGATCGGGTCCCCGTTCCGCTCGGCCGCCGCCAGGGGCTTGATGGCAAAGACGAACGCCCCTTCCGAGCGCATATAACCGTTGGCTTCGGCATCGAAGGAGCGGCACCTGCCCTCCGGGCTGATGACCCCCATGAGGTTGAAGCTGCTGCTCATCCTGCCGCTGCCAAGGTAGGTGACGGCGCCGACCAGCGCCTGGTCGCAATCGCCGCAGGCAAGCGCGTTCATCGCCGCGTGCAGGGCGCTCAGGCCGGCGGAGCAGGCCGTGCAATAGGTCGCGGACGACCCCATGAGGTTGAAGTGGTAGGAGACCCTGTTGGCCAGCATGGCGAGGCTGATGCCGGAGACGGAGTACTCGGTAACGCCATGCTGCGGCCGCCAGTTGGATACGGCCGGAACCTGCGAGCCGATGAAGACTCCGGTGGGGCTGTTGCGCAGCGAATGGAGGTCCCAGCCGGCGTGCTCAAGGGTCTCCCACGCACAGTTCAGCAGCATCCTGACCTGCGGCTCGGTCTGCCTCAATTCGTTGTGGGACATGCCAAAGAACGTGCGGTCGAAGAGCAGCTCGTCGTCGTCGCGAATCAGGCCCTCGTAAGGGCTCGCGAGGCGCCCCGGGCCTGAAAACTCGCCGATGGGCAGGTGGCCTCTGCCGTATCGGTCGCTGATCGGCTCCTGGACGATCTCGCGCTCGCTCAGCAGGCGCCAGAAATCAGAGTCCGAGTGGATGCCGCCGGGCATACGGTGGCTGTATCCCACAATCGCAACCCCGTCGCTGATGTAAGGCGCGACCACGTAGGGGAACCTCCCTTGAACGGCGACATTGCCGCCACAATAGCGACTCTTTCAACACAAGTCGGTGGAGCCAAGTCTCCGACCTGTTACAGGCAATCGTCGTGCGTTCTACGCCGTCCCGATCATCCCTCCTCCTTCAAGTCGTTTCGTTATGTTGAAATCCTATAGTCAGCGCCGCTATCAACTCCAATAGCGATTTCTTGACCTCTCCATAAGTATCGCTGATTGCCGACGGGGACCGCAGCCGCGGCTCCCGGCGGTGTCGGAGCGGTGACAGTCGGCGCTTGTGTGCTCCCGGTCTCCTCACGTATCACACTCTCGCGTGGCGTGGAGGCGCCGATGGCTCAGGCTGAGATCCCTACGCCCCCGATGCTGCATGAGGCCCGCCCGCCGACAATCCGCGGGCGGGGCCCGATCGTGCCGACAGAGCACTGGTCGACGCTGGCGGACGGCCGCGTGCAGTGCGAGATGTGCCCGCGGCTCTGCAAGCTCAAGGAGGGCGCGCGGGGCCTCTGCTTCGTCCGCGCCCGCGAGGGCGACCACATCGTCCTCACCACCTACGGCCGCTCCTCGGGCTTCTGCATCGACCTGATCGAGAAGAAGCCGCTTAATCACTTCCTGCCCGGCACGCCGGTGCTCTCCTTCGGCACCGCCGGCTGCAACCTCGCCTGCAACTTCTGCCAGAACCACGACATCTCCAAGAGCCGCGACATGGACCGCGTGCAGGACGAGGCGCAGCCTGAGACCATCGCGGCGGCGGCCGAGTGGCTCGGCTGCCGCTCCGTCGCCTTCACCTACAACGACCCAGTGATCTTTCACGAATACGCCTCCGATATCTCAGCCGCGTGTCGCGAGCGCGGGGTGAAGACGGTCGCGGTGACGGCCGGTTACCTCACCGACCGGGCACGGGCGGATTTCTTTCGCGGCATCGACGCCGCCAACGTCGATCTGAAGGCGTTCACCGAGGACTTCTACTTGACCATCACCAAGGGCCACCTGCAGCCGGTGCTGGACACGCTTCTTTATCTCAAGCACGAGACCAACATCTGGTTCGAGATCACCACTCTCGTGATCCCCGGCGAGAATGACAGCGAGGGCGAGATCGACGCGATGTGCGCCTGGGTGGTGGACAGTCTCGGCCCCGACGTGCCCATGCACTTCAGCGCCTTCCATCCCGATTACCGTATGCCCGACAAGCCACGCACCCCGTTCAAGACCCTGGCGATGGCGCGCCGTGTGGCGCTACGCAATGGCGTGCGCTACGCCTACACCGGCAACGTCCACGATCTCGGCCGGCAGTCGACCTACTGCCACGTCTGCCGCACACGCACCATCGGCCGCGACTGGTACGAGCTCTCGGACTGGCGGTTGGACAAGCGCGGCGCGTGCATCGTCTGCGGCACCACGACCGCCGGCGTCTTCGACGGCCCGCCTGGGCGCTGGGGCAGGAAGCGCCAGCCAGTGTCCTTGGGCTGACGGCGAAGGAAGCACCAGAGGGGCCTTGCCAGAGGGCGGCTAATCTGGGTCCACTGCGCCGGGCTTCCCTCAACCGCGAAGGTCACCCCATGACGCTCACCGCCAACTGGTCCTACCCCACCGCCATCCGCTTCGGCGCTAGCCGCGTTGCCGAGCTGCCGCAGGCTTGTGCCGACGCCGGCATCCAAAGGCCGCTCTTCGTGACCGACCGCGGCTTGGCCTCGCTGCCGATGACGCAGACCGCGCTCGACATCCTGGAGGAAGGCGGTCTCGGCCGCGCGGTCTTTAGCGGAGTCGACCCCAATCCCACCGAGAAGAACCTCGATGCCGGCGTTGCTGCCTTTCGAGAAGGTGGCCATGACGGCGTGGTCGCCTTCGGCGGCGGCTCGGCGCTGGACCTCGGCAAGATGGTTGCCTTCATGGCCGGCCAGACCCGCCCGGTCTGGGACTTCGAGGACGTGGGCGACTGGTGGACCCGCGCCGATGTGGACGCCATTGCACCCAGCGTCGCCGTTCCCACCACTGCTGGCACCGGGTCCGAGGTGGGCCGCGCCAGCGTCATCACCAACTCCGAGACGCGGGTGAAGAAGATCATCTTCCACCCCAAGGTGCTGCCCTCGGTGGTGATCGCCGACCCCGAGCTTACCGTCGGTATGCCGAAGCCGATCACGGCCGGTACGGGGATGGACGCCCTGGCTCACTGCCTGGAGGCCTACTGCTCGCCCTTCTATCACCCCATGGGGCAGGGCATCGCGCTGGAGGGGATGCGTCTCGTCCACGAGAACCTGTGCCGCGCCTACGACGACGGTGGCGACCTGGAGGCGCGCGGCCACATGATGGCCGCCGCCAGCATGGGCGCGACCGCGTTTCAGAAGGGCCTCGGCGCGATCCACGCGCTGAGCCACCCGGTAGGCGCGGTGTTCGACACCCACCACGGCACCACCAACGCCTGCGTCATGCCCTACGTGCTCGACATGAATCGGCCTGCGGTGGAGGAGAGGCTCACCCATGCCGCCGCCTATCTCGGGATCGCGGGCGGCTACGCCGGCTTCCACGAGCGCGTGCTGGAGCTGCGCGAAACCCTGGGTATCCCCAAGACCCTCAGCGCCATGGGCGTCACCGCCGACCGCCTCGACGACCTCACCGCCATGGCGCTCGACGACCCCACCGCCGGCGGCAACCCGGTGCCCATGACGGCCGAAAATACGCGGACGCTGCTGGAGGCTTGCCTTTAGGCTCGGAGTTACGAGTGGTTCCGGTCCCGGTCTGCTCGGATCGTCTGGGTGCTATCTGCCGGCGAGTAGAGCCTTTGCCGCAAGGCCTTGGCCCGTAATGCGAAGTCGTCGTCCGCCCCGAGCAGCACCGCGCGCAGCAACTCCCGGTGTTCGTCTTCCACGGAACGACCGTTGCCTTCGGCCCGCCGCCTGAGAGCGGTAAACACCTCTTCGCTGACGTTTCGGACTGTCAGGTCAACCATCGTTCGCGCTTTCAACACGGTGTATTCGCCAACATCGACGATGTAGACCCGCCGCACGGGTTTGCCAAGGCCCGCATCCCGCCGCTACCGTGCCGACGATGCCGGCAGCGCCGCCAGAGAAGAACAACGCCACGAAAGGCGGCGCGCCGGATGGAGGCACGGCCGATACGAGGCGCCTGCGCGGGCGGGCGCTGATCGTACCGACTCTGATGCTGCTCTTTGGCGGTATCGCCTATGGCGGCATGTTCTCCGCGAACAAGATCGTGGCCGGCGTGGACTTCCCGGTCTTTGCCTACACCTTCTGGATGGCGCTCTTCGCCGGCCTCACGCTGCTGCTCGTGGGCGCCGTCACCGGCACTATGCCGCCGATAAGTCGCGCCCACCTTATGCAATACCTCCGCCTCGCCGTGCTCGCTGTGATGCTGCCGGTGCTGGCGACCGCCTTCGCTGCTCACGCGCTGCCGGCGGGCGTCATCACCCTGGTGCTGACTCTGGTGCCGGGGGTCACGTATCTCATGTCCTTCGCCTTACGGATGGAGCGCTTCGAGGCCATGAGCCTCGCAGGCCTCGGCCTCGGTGCGGGCGGCGTGCTGCTGATCGTGCTGCCGGAGCAGAGTCTGCCCGAGGCCGGCGCCTGGGTGTGGATGTTGGTGGCGCTGGTGGCCGCGGTCGCGGCTGCAGGCTCCAATGTCGTGGCCGCCGCCTACCGCCCGCCGAAGACGCATTCGCTGGCGCTCGCCTGCGGCATCCTGCTCGCTGCCGCCGTCGTCATGCTGCCGGTGATGCTGATAGCGGACGGCCCCTACCTCTTCACCGACGCGGGCTGGCCGGGCATCGCCGGCATGGCCTGGGCCGCGGCGATCCACTGCGTCACCTTCTATTGCTTCCAAGAGGTCACGCGGCGCGCCGGCGCGGTGTTCTTCGCGCAGTTCAACTACTTGGTGGTCGCTGCTGGCATTTTCTGGGCGCTGCTGCTCTTCGACGAGACGCTCAGCATTTGGGTGTGGGGGGCGCTTGCCTGCATGGTGGTCGGCATCTGGCTCGTCAACACCGGGGCCCGGCGCCGCACGGTCGGTGCCCCGCGGCGCGCAGAGGGCGCCTCGTGAGCGGCGTCGCACGCCTGGCCACGCTTGCGGCGACGCTGCCTGCTACAATCGGTCCCACGTAGCGATACTTGGAGGCGAGTGGTGCGCGCGATCTTCTTCGACTGTCCTTCCTTCCTGGCCGATCTCTACGACGACGAACTCAAGGCGATCGTCCCTCACCTGGAGATGACCATCGACGACATACCGGGCGATGACGTTGCGGCCTACGTCGGCGATGCGGTCGGCGTCATCAACGACCACACCTACATGCCTGAGGAGGTGCTGGCCGCCTGCCGCGCGCTCAAGGTCATCGTCTTCATGGGCACCGGCGCATCGAGCTACATCGACGTGGCGGCGGCGGAGAGGCTCGGCATCGAGGTGCGCACGATCAAGGGCTATGGCGACGTCACGGTGGCCGAGCACGCGCTCGCGCTGATGTTCGACTGCGGCCGGCAGACCGCGCGGATGGACCGTGCGCTCCGCGCGGGCTCCTGGCGCACGCTGGACGGCGTGGAGTTCGCAGGCAAGACCTTGGGCGTCGTCGGCACCGGCGGCGTCGGCCGCGAGATGGTGCGCCTCGGCGCCGGGATCGGCATGAACGTCATCGCCTGGAACCGGAGCGGCGTGCCCGCCGACCTCGCCTGCACCCCGGCCGAGACCCTCGATGCGCTGCTCGCGGAATCCCACGTCGTCTCGCTTCATCTCGGCCTCAACGACGATACCAAGGGCATCATCGATGCCCGCCGGCTGGCGCTCATGCGCCCCGACGCCATGCTGATCAACACGGCGCGGGGCGCGGTCATCGACGAGGCGGCCCTGATCGAGACCATGCAGGCCGGCAGGATCCGCGCCGCCGGACTCGATGTCTTCGCCGACGAGCCCATCGACGGGACTCATCCATTGGCGCAACTGGAGAACGTGACGCTGACCCCCCACGCCGCCTTCATGACCGCCGAGGCGTCCTACCGCCTGCTGCGCATGGCGCTGGAGCTGATGCGCGACGCGTTGGACGGTCTGGGCCTGCCGGCGCCCGACGCAGGCGGCAGCGCATGAGCAAGACGCAAGCCCGCGGCCGGCTCGGGGTCGATGTCGGCGGCACTTAAATGGACCCCCATTTTCGGATATCTGGACATGCGTACCCTTGAGATGCCTTTAGAACGCAGGAGGCGATATTTTTATGATTATTCCCTATAGGACAATGGGTTGCACCCACGTCGACGCCTCTTGAAACCCTCGTTCTGCTACGCTACAAGACCCTGGAGAACGACTCCGGTCGCTTACGACGAGCTTACGCTTACGACGAATAGCAAATCGGCGGCCGACCGGGGACGGTGAGAACGATTCTCAACAAGGGGCATCGCATGGCCAAGCTGAAGTTTAGAACCATCTCCAAGCGCACCGTCGATGCGCTTGTCGTGGAGGACCGCGATGAGGTCTTCTGGGACGACCGCATCCCCGGCTTCGGGGTCAGGGTCTATCCGTCCGGGTCGAAGATGTATGTCGTCCAGACCCGGCATAAGGGGAAGTCGCGCCGCGTGACGCTCGGGCGCCACGGGGTCATCACCGCCGATCAGGCGCGCAAGAAGGCGGCCGAGACCCTCAACCGCATGAGGAGCGGCGAGGACCCGGTGGACCGGGGCTCGGTGACGGTGGCCGAGCTCGCCGCGCGGTATCTGGCGGAGCATGTCGACATGCGCTGCAAGGAGAGCACGCGGAAGGCGTACCGCAGGGCGGTCGAGCGCTTCATCGTGCCGTCCTACGGCGACATGGCGGTCGAGGATGTGGAGCGCGAGCACATCGACAAGCTGCACCGCGATCTGCACCACATTCCCTACCAGGCCAACCGGGCGCTGGAGATCGGGACCAGCCTCTTCAACTTCGCCGAAGAGTGGAAGCTGCGCAGCGGGGGCAACCCGTGCAGGTACGTGCGCAAGTATCAGGAGACGAAGCGCGAGCGGTTCCTGACCGAGGCGGAGTTCCGCCACCTGGGCGCGGTGCTGAACGAGATGGAGGCCGGGGGCCGGCTGCCGGTCTATCCGGCGGCGGCGATCCGTCTGCTGATGCTGACCGGGTGCCGGCGCAACGAGATCGTCGCGCTCGAATGGAAGCACGTGGACCTGGATGCGGGCGAGTTGAAGCTCGCCGATTCGAAGACCGGCGCGCGGCTGGTGCCGCTGTCGCCGGCGGCGGCGCGGGTGCTGGCGGAGCTGCCGCGCGTCGCGGGCAACCCGTGGGTGATCCCGGGCACCAAGCCCGGCAAACACCTTGCCGATCTCAACCACTACTGGGACCGGGTGCGGGCGGAGGCGGACCTAGACGATGTGCGGCTTCACGACTTGCGACACAGCTTCGCTTCCAGGGCGCTGGCGCTCGGGGAGTCGCTTTCGATGATCGGCAAGCTGCTCGGTCACAACAAGATCGAGACGACCTCGCGCTATGCGCATCTGGCGCGGGATTCGATCAAGGCGTCGTCCGCGAGAGTGGCCGACAGCATCGGTGATGACATTTTCAAGACGCCGGCAAAGGCGGAGACCGCCTCGGCCTGAGCGGGGGGCCGTGTCGCCGGTCGGCTCGACGTGCCGACCGGCTGCCGAGGGCGATGGCGGCCCGCCGGAATCGTCTGTCGATTAGGTCGAATCGTCCAATTCGGACGTGTCGCGCGAATCGGGCGAAATTTTTTTCCGGGGACTTTCGACGCCAGGCGTACCTTCCAGACCCCTGGAGTATGATTCGCGGTAAACCGCCTACAGGCGAGGACTTGCGGGGCTTCGTAGCGGTCCTATCCTTGTGTCCATGGCCGCGCTCGATACCCTCCATCGCGACGGCTCGGACACCGATCCTGACGGGATGTTCGCGCTCCGCCGCGCACGACCGGACGCTTGCCGGCGGCTCCCGGAGCGGGGCCGATGATCGACCTCGACCGGCTGCGGCGGGCGCTGGTGCTGGGGGCGCTGGGGGCGGCCGGGACGGCGCTGCTGCTGCCTTCGCTGGCGCTGACGCGCTACACGACCGCCCACGACTGGTATGCCGCGCGCAAGGTGAGCGTGGCGCAGGCGCTGATCGCCGTCGGCTTCGACGAGCGCGCATCGACGAAATACCGCCTGGCGGACGGCAGGACCGTGACGTGGCTCCGCGACGGCGTGGCGACGTACCCGGCGGCGCTGCGGTCCCGGAGTCATATCCTCGCCGTCATAGGGGACAACATCCTGCTCGGCGCTTGCGCGGGCTTCGTGGCGGTGTTCACGCTGACGGGCCTGCTGAACCTGGCGCGGCACGAATCGGCGGGGGTGTCGAGGGCGGCCGAGCGCCGGCCTTCGGCAGCGGAGCGCCGGCCCGGCTTCCTTGCGGACGTTTCGCCGTATGCGGCGCGCGAACCGAACCGGGACGGTGCCGTTTTGCCCGCTGCGCCCACACCGGCGGCGGGACGGCGCGAGCCGCTCGCGAAGCCGGAGCCCGAAGAGGCGTATGAGCCGCCCGCCCGTCCGCGCGGGCGCTGGTTCTGATGGTCGCCTCGATCGGCGCGGTGGCCTCGCCCGCGCAGGGCGTGAGCTACTACGAAAGGGATTCCTACTACGCCAGGGATTCCGACGAGCACAGGGCGGCGAGCGCCTGGGCCGGCAAGGGCGCGGCCGAGCTCGGTCTCGAAGGCCCGGTGGATCCGGAGACCTTCCGCGCGGTGCTGGAGGGCGCGATCCCGGACGGCTCGGGGAAACGCCTCGGCAAGCGCGGCAGGGAGGGCGAAATCCACCACCGCCCCGGCCGCGACCTGACCTTCAGCGCGCCCAAGAGCGTGTCGCTCGCCGCGCTGGTCGGCGGCGACGACCGCATCGTCGGGGCGCACGACCGCGCCGTGGCGGGCGCGCTCGACTGGTTCAAGCGGAACGCCGCCGAGACCCGGATGCAGGAGCCCGGATCGGGTCCGGGCCAGGCCCGGGCGGGCGGGCGCATGGTGCGGGCCGGCGGCCAGAAGACGGTGATCGCCACCTTCCGCCATGACACCTCCCGGAACCTCGATCCCGCCCTGCACACGCACTCGGTGATCGCCAACATGCTGCTCGGCCCGGACGGCAAGTGGAGGACGATGGCGAACGAGCGGCTCTACGCCTCGAAGATGGCGCTGGGGGCGCTCTACCGCAACGCGCTGGCCAGCGAACTCGGGAAGCTCGGCTACTCCATAGAGAAGACCCACGCCGACGGCCGGTTCGAGATTGCCGGTGTCTCGCGCGAGACGGTGGAGGCGTTTTCCACGAGACGCGCGGAGATCGAGGCGGCGATGGAGGGCCGGGGCCTCGGCACGACGGGGGAGAACCCGCATCTCGCCCGGCGCGCGGCGCTGATGACGCGCGCGGCTAAGCGCGAGGTCGACCGCGACGCGCTGGGCGAGACGTGGGAGAAGCAGGCCGCGTCGCTCGGCTTCGACGCCAAGGGGCTCGTCTCCGAGGCGATGGAACGCCATGGAGCGGAGAAGACGCGCGCGGCGGAAACGGTCAAGGACGCTGCCGGTGCCCCGCCGCGCCAGCCGGACCTGTTCGAGCATGCCGCGAAGGCGGACCCCGCGCGTGCGGCGGTGGACTGGGCGCTGGCCCATCTCTCGGAGCGCGACGCGGTGTTTTCGAATACCGACCTGCTGGCGGCCGCGCTGGCCTTCGATCCCGGCGCGGCCTCCATTGGCGATATCGAGCGCGCCGTGGACGGCCTCAAGCGCGAGGGCCGTCTGCACGATGCGCCTGCATTGGAGGGCGGCGACGGTCTCACCACCGACAAGGCGCTGGCCGAGGAGCGCGAGACGGTCGCGCTGATGCGCGGCGGCGAACGGCGCGGCAAGGCGCCGTTGCGGGGCTGGATGGTCGAGCGGCACCTGCGCAAGGGGCCGCTCACCGCCGGGCAGAAACAGGCGGTGAAGCTGATCCTCTCGGAGAAAGATCGAACCGTCGGCGTCCAGGGCTACGCGGGAACGGGGAAGACGAAGATGCTCGCGCGCGCGAGGACGCTCGCGGAGAAGAAGGGCTGGCGCATGGTCGGGCTCGCGCCCTCGGCCTCGGCCGCGAACACGCTCAACGCCGAATCGGGTATCGGCTCGGAGACGCTGCAACGCTTCCTCGCCCGCAACGCGGGCGTCGCCGAAGGCAGGCTGACGAAGAAAGGCGCGAAGGAAATGCGCGCGGCGTTCGCCAGGACCGTGCTGGTGGTCGACGAAGGCTCGCTCGCCTCGACCGTCCAGGCGCGCGACCTGCTGCGGATCGCCGGCGTGCTGCGCGTGCCGAAGCTGGTGCTGGTGGGCGATGCGAAGCAGCTCGACGCGGTGGATGCCGGCAAGCCCTTCGCCCAGCTTCAGGCCGCCGGCATGAAGACGGCGGTGATGGACCAGATCCTGCGCCAGCGCGACCCGGGACTGAAGGCCGCCGTCGAGGCGAGCCTGGCGGGGGAAATCGGCAAGGCGTTCGGCAGGCTCGGCTCCAACGTGGCCGAAGTGAAGGCCGACAATATCGCCGGCGCGGTTGCCGCGCGCTGGCTCAAGCTCTCGCAGGATGAGCGCGAGCGCACCGGGGTGATGGCCCCGAGCCACGCGCTACGCGAGGGCATCAACGGCCATATCCGCGAGCGCCTGGTGCGCGAGGGCCGAATCGCGGGTCCCGCCATGGAGACCCAGCGCCTCGTCTCGAAGGGCTACACCAACGCGGAGAAGTCGCTCGCGGCCAACTACGCGGCGGGCGATGTGGTCGCCTTCCACCGCGCCTACAAGCGGATCGGCGTCGCCAAGGGCGAGGAGCGCCGGGTCGCCGGCGTCGACCGCAGGAAGAGGACCGTCCTGCTCGAAGCGCCGGGCGGCGGCACCGTCGCCTGGAAGCCCGCCGAAATCGGCGGGCGCAAGGGCGGAACGGAGGTCTACCGCCGCGAGAGCATCGAGCTTCGCGCGGGCGACCGCATCCGCTGGACCCGCAACGACAAGGGTCTCGGGCTGGTCAACAGCGGCGCAGCCGAGGTGATGGGCATCCGCAACGGCCGGGTGACGTTCCGCCTGGAGGACGGGCGCAGGCTCACATTGACCCCGGGCGATCCGCAGCTTCGCCATCTGGATCGCGCCTGGTGCTCGACCGTGCACGCCTTCCAGGGGCGCACCGTCGATGCGGTGATCGCTGCGATGGAAGCGAACCACCCGGCGCTGACCACGCAGAAATCCCTCTATGTCGAGATCAGCCGCGCCCGCGACCGGGCGGAGCTGGTGACCGACGATGCGCAGGCGCTCAGGGAACGGCTCGAAGCGGTCACCGGCGAACGCATCTCGGCGCTGGAAGGGATCGGCGAGGACGTGCGCCGGGAACGCGAGGCCGCTCGGCAAGCCGGGCCGGGCGACAAGGAACGCGAGCGCGACCGGCGCGAAGACCCTGCCGCGAAGCGGATCGAAGTCGAGCGGGAGCGCGACGAAAAGGACGCCCGGCAGAAGGCGGCGCCGACGCGGGACAGCGCCGCGCCCTCGTCGCCGGACCGCGAGGTCGGGCGCGAGGCGCCGCAGCGCAAGGCGCCGGCGCCCGAGCCGCCGGCGAAGGCGAAGGTGCGCGAGTTCGATCTCGGGTTGTAGGCAAGGCGCCCGGCGCGTCTTTCGGCGTGGAATTGCCGATGCGGTTCACAATCCGGATCCCCGGATGTATCACCCGAAGGGCGAACGTGGCGGTGCGATCTGCGCTACAGTCGGGCTCGTGGTCCCCGATCCGTCGACGGATCGAACGGCTGCGTGCGATCCCGTCGCGCAAAAGCGCCGGACAGATTGGCGAGGAAGAACGATGGTCGCGTGGAATCGGTGTTCCGCTGTCGAACGAGACCCCGGCAAGGTGAGCGGCGCGTGGCTGTTTCGCGGGACCCGCGTGCCGGTCTCGTCGCTGTTCGAGAACCTCAGGGACGGCGCGACGGTCGAGCAGTTCCTCGACTGGTTTCCCGGGGTCGAGCGCTGGCAGGTCGAGAGCGTGCTGGATCATGAGACGCGGAGCCTGCAAGACGCCGCGGCTTCATGAGGGTGCTGTTCGACCAGGGCACGCCGGTTCCGCTGCGCAGACTTCTGCCGGATCATCGCGTCGAGACCGCTTACGAGCGGGGATGGGCGGACCTTCGCAACAGCGTGCTGCTCGATCGCGCCGAGGCCGACGGCTTCGATCTGCTGGTCACGACGGACCAGAGCCTGCGCCATCAGCAGAATCTCGCCGGACGGCGGCTCGCGGTGCTGGTCCTGATGTCCACCTCCTGGCCGCGCATCGAGGCGCGCGCGGATCGAATCGCGGCCGCGATTGATCGGATCGCGCCGGGCGAATGCGTCGAGGTCCTGATCTGAAACTCGATCCGCGCGGCCTCGGCGGGCTCTTCACCGAACACAGGAACGCATGAGAGCGGCGGCCGCCCTGCGTCTCAAGCTGGCTCCTCGCCGAGGGCCTCGGCCATCGCCAGGCGCCCGTCTCGACGCCGCGACCCGGGGCGAGGCCGCCGAGCGGTTGGCGCTGGCGGCGCGACGAAATGCTGATATCGTTTCGCACGAGACATCCCGACACGGTATCGGCAGCATGATCGGCGTGCCTCGAACCGCAGGGAAGCGGTGAGAGTCCCGCAAGTGTCTGTTCCGCTGAGACGTCGGGCGGCGGGGATCGCCCCAACCGTCCTCGTGCTGGCCGCGCTGTGAGGCGGCGGCCGCGGAGCGGCGGGATCGTCGATTCGGACGGACCGTGCGTCTTGGGCGCCGCGCGCAGGAACACCGGCGAATGAGCGCGCTTCTTCACCAGCGTCAACACCCCGTCATCACATGCGGACCGGGGGAAGTCAGCGGTTTGCGGAGTGCCGCTACTCCTCCGCTTCGGGCCGCAGGAGCCCGCTATCGAGGGCGAAGCGCACGATGTCGCGCCGGTTCGCGAGCCCCAGCTTCGACTTGGCGCGGGCGATATAGCCCTCGACGGTCTTGGGGCTGAGGTGCATCTCCCGGCCCGCCTCCGCGGCGGAGAGCCCCCGGGCGGTCAACTCGATCACGGTCCGCTCGCGATCCGTGAGCACCTCTGGCTCCGGTTCGCGGCCCGCGCCGTGTCGCTGCGCCTTCCGGCGTGCGATGAGCGCGGCGGCTCGCCTTGGCAACCAGGCGTGGCCGCGCATGACCGCCTCGATGGCTCCTATGAGATCGGTGTCCGCTGCCGACTTGTTCAGAAAACCATCCGCGCCTGCGTCGAGGGCGGGCACCAGGAACTCGTCCTCGTCGTGGATCGTGAGCACCAGGATCCTGGTTTCGATTCCGAGGGCGGCGATGCGCCGGGTCGCCTCGACTCCGTCCATGCCGGGCATCGCCAGGTCCATGACGACGATGTCCGGCTCCAGGTTCCGGGCCTTCGCCACAGCTTCCTCCCCCGACGACGCCTCTCCCACGACCTCCGCCCTTCCGGACGCTTCGAGCAATGCCCGGAGCCCGGCGCGCACGACCATGTGGTCGTCGACCAGGAGCGCCCTCACCATCGCCGGCAGGCCCTCATCCGCTCTGTCCGCCCGTATTCTGGAAGGGAACGGAGGCACGGATCGTCGTTCCTCCGCCCGGCGAGGTCCGCACGACGACATGGCCCCCGACCAACGCTGCTCTCTCGCGCATCCCGGCGAGGCCCACCCAGCCGTCGCCGGACAGCGCTTCCGCGCCAGGGAGTTCGAACCCGCATCCCTCGTCCCGGATGGTAGCCGTGACCGCCCCCTTTGCCGATTCGAAGGTGACGGTCGCCTCGTTCACCCCTGCATGCCTCACCGCATTGCCCACCGCCTCCTGCACGATCCGGTAAAGCGCGAGGGTGGCGACCTCATCCAGCTCGCCGTCCAACCCGCTCAGGCTGGCGTGGACCTTGAACCCGTAAACGTCCTCGATGTCGCGGAAGACGGAGCCCAGGGCGGAGGAAAGCCCCTGGCGGTCCAGTTCCGGCGGCAGGAGTCCGCGGATCATCCGCTTCACCCCGAGGATCGTGCCTCCAATGTCCTCGGCGATCCGCGCCCGCGCACGTTCCCGCTCGCCGTCGTCCTTCTCGTCGGCCAGAAGCTTGACCCGGATCTTCAGCGCCACGAGGTTCTGGAGAAATTCGTCGTGCAGTTCACGCGAAAGATGCTTCCGTTCCTGTTCGGCCGCTGCGATCATCATGCCCGACAGCCGCCGCATCCGCCTCCATGCAGAAATGTCACGAACCGCGCAGATCACGTGTTTCTGGTCCGGCCCGAGTTGCGACGGACTCAGGCTGATCTCGACCGGAATGGTCGTGCCGTCCTTGCGCAAGGCTTCGAGTTCGAGTCCCTCGCCCATCGGGCGCGGCTTCGGCGACTCGCCGTAGCGTCGGCGGTGCCGGCGGTGCCGGGCCCGGCTCGCATCGGGAATCAATCTGTCGACCTCGCTGCCCTCCAGTTCCTCACGGCTCCATCCGAACATCGCGACCGCCTGCCGGTTTAGGTCGCGGATCACCCCGTCCGCATCCACCACCAGCATCGCGTCCGGCGACGCGTCGAACACGGCGGTATAGTCCCTCTGCCTGAGCACCCCCGGCTCCGTTCCATCCTTCGGGCCGACCGGCGTCCCGCAGGCACGAGTGTATCCCGGTTCCGGCCCTTGCTCACCCACGAGAGGTGCCCGGTCGACGATTGTCAATGGGAAACGGGACCCTCACCGGATCGACCCTGCTGAGCGGGCGCACGCTTTCAGCGGCGATTTGGGGCTGATCGGCTTGGATTAATCGAGGTTTCGGGTTGGGTGCCAACCGAGCGCCCTTGCGTTCGGACCCTCGGACGATGCGAGCAGCCGGTCGTGGAGCCAATTGCGTCCAGAGTGCCCTGTGCCGTTGATAGCGACCGCGCCAAATCCAGGAGCCGATCCCTTCATGGAGATGTCCTCATCTTTTCGTTCTCGTTGAATGTCAGCCCGGCGAACGCGGTTGGGCGGAGTGGATCGACAGCCCGAAGAGCGATGGCGGCGACGGCCTTCAACGGGGGCGGATCCCTGCGAAGCGGGTTAAGGGACGGCTTGGCTGCAATTCGGGAACCGCCGGCTGCCGTCGCTGTGCCGCGGGGAATCATCAGAACGGTCCCGACCCGCATGCGCCGGGGCTCCACGTCCGGATTGACCGTGCGCAAAGCGTCCAGCGCAACATCGTGCCGTCGCGCAATACGCACCAGGGTTTCCCCAGGGGCGACGCTGTGTTCGCGAAGTGTGGAGCGCTCCCCGACCGGAACCCTGGCGAAGCGGGCGAGAAACGCTTCGCCCGCGCCGACGGGAACACGCAACCGTGTCGACCTGCCCGCCGGAGCGAGGCCGATGCGGAGGTGTGGGTTCAGGGTCCTGATTTCGTCTTCCGCGATGCCGGCAGCCTCGGCGAGGACATCCGCCGACGCCGCTCCCTCGATCCGGACGACATCGAAACGCTCCGGCGGATCCTTTTCCGGCACCGCCTGCCCGATGACAGAGAGTTCGTCAGCCAGACGAACGCTCGCGAGGAACTTGGGAATGAAGTCCCGGGTCTCGTTGGGCAGCCGGTCGCGGATATGCCAGAAAAGGGCATCGTTGCGCGGTCGGCCTCCGCCGTGCCGCCGGATCGCCCGCTCGATCCGCGTCGGCCCCGCATTGTAGGCCGCGAGAGCGAGAGACCAGCTCTGGAACCGGTCTTGGAGAACAACCAGGTAGTCCAGCGCGGCCCCGGTGGCCGCCTGCACGTCGAAGCGCTGGTCCACGAGCGAGTTGACCTCAAGCCCAAGCCACCGGGCGGTGTCAGGCATCAGTTGCCAAAGCCCGGCCGCCCCCTCTGGAGATACGGCCAGGAGGTCGTAGTCGGCCTCGATGAGAGGTAGGTAGCGAAGCGAGGGGGGCAGGTCCCGCGCCGCCAATTCGGCGTCGATGTAGCCCTCGTACCTGCCCATTCGCTTCAGGCCGCGCCGCATCGTACCCCGCCCCTTGCTCCCCCAATCATCGAGCCACACGGCGATCTTCGCCTCGATCGCCCTGCCATAAACTGCCGGTAACCCGATCTCGTCGTAGTCGTTGCACGGACGACCGTACCAGCCGCCACAGGCTGGCTCGGGCCGTGCCACGCGATCATCGCTCTGGGAGAGAAAACGGCCCGAGACGGAATCCGCGTCCGGGATGTTCAACTTGACCGGCATCATGGCCACAATCGCAGCGGAGGCGGCGAGGACGAAACGCGTCAGCCACTTGTTCATGAGAGTCTCCTCTCGGATGATGTTGCCGGTGCGCCCCTCTGCGGTTCTCGGGACACAACGGCTGTGTGTCCAGTGATGGCCAATGATGAGCAGCGCGATTTGGCGCTCCAAGAGGAAAAACCCGCGATTTTTGGCGGAAGAATTCCGGGTGCGTCATGCGGGGAGAATCCCCTCATGCCCCGCGCCCGACCTCAAACCCATCGAGAACGTCGGGCAGTTCATGCGCGAAAACAGGCTCTCGAACCGCGTCTTCCAAAGCTACGGCGACATCCTCGATCACTGCGGCCATGCCTGAAACAAGCTCGGCTCACAGCCGGATCGCATCGCCTCAATCGGAACCCGAAAATGGGCCCATACGTTTCAAACCATGCCCGCTGGTATTGTTTTCGATCACGTAAAAGCGCGGATATCTGATCCTTTTACTCCAGCGGCCGGAGATCGGTTTCGAGCGGTTCGCCGGCGCGCTCGCGCATGAGCATGTCGTTCCAGTCCTCGCCTTCGATGGCGGGGCGCTGTCTTCCAACCCCTGCGTCGAACGACACCGAAGGTCGAAACGGTCCGAATGCCAGCGGATCGGCAGATCGATCGATGGTGCGAAGCTGCTGTGAACGTGCTTGCGAGCAGCGATTTTTGCGACTGAAGTCTCTCACTTCGGCTCCTCACCGAGGGCCTCCGCCATCGCCTTGCGCCCGTCGTCGACGATCTCGTCGAGCTCCTCCTTACGCTTGGCGTGGATCAATTCCTGGCCGCGAAGCGTGGTCAGCAGGTAGACGCCGCGGTAGATGTCCTCGATCAGCGCGAGATAACCGGGCGAGAGCGCGGTCCCGGCGGGCCGGTCGAGACGCTCCTCGGCGGCGGCGAGGGTCGCGGCGCGGACGAGCTGGCTGGCCGGAATGCCGTGGCGCAGGGCCGCGTCCTCGACCAGTTGCCACTCCGAATCGGAGAACCGGATCGTGCGCGAGCGGCGGAAATCGCCCGCGCGCTCGCCGGATTCGTTCGACTCTCCGTCGGCTTTTCGAGCGCTTCGTGCCATTTCGCTGCTCCTTTTCGGCCTCGCCGGGGACCGGCGCGGGCCAGGACCACACCCGAATCCCGCTCCGCCTGCCACGCTTCCGGCCGGGGATCAGCGCACCTGTCGCAGCCGTCGCGGCTCTCCGCCGCCTCCCGGCCGACGGTATCGCCGAGCCCTCGGGCGACGGTGGAGACCGCGCCCGGACGGTCCTCGCGGCGGGGCGATCCGGCGGATTCCGGCGCACACAATCCGTGTTTCCAGCGTATTGCATCGCCATGCGCGGGGCAATCGGGCGATAGGCGAACGTGTACCGGTGATGGACAGGAGGCCCCTGGAGATGCCTTGGGGACGACAGGGATACGAAAAACCGCGCATCGCGCCGGAGAATACACTCGTTCCGCGTTCCTGCTGTCCGCCATTGTCGTCGTCAGGGGTGCTGGAGCGCACTCCAGGGTACTCAAGGGTAGGTGCTGGCGGGTCTTGCAGCGGGCTGCGTCGGGTGTGAGACCGACGCGCCGAAAGGCGTCCCGATCCTGCTTCCTTGACGCCCAAGCACTCGGGACATGAAAGCCGTTTTGCAACCGGCATTTAGCCCGAGCGGCGCTTGAGCGGCAGCGCCCGCCGCGCATGAGAGAGAACGGTCTACGAACCGCCGCGCGGCATCCGACCGGTAGTGTAGGAAGCACGAGACGGCGAAGCAATTGCAAACCGACCCGCGCACTGGCCGGGTCATTCGTGCGGCCTGCGCTGTCGGCGACGGCGCGCACGATGCCCGGCGCGAAGTCGTGCCCGCTGCGGCATCCGACCGTCGGTCCCTTCTCGCATTGTGCGGCGAACCGCGTGCGGCTATCGGTGCGGCCATGCGATCATCGTCGCGCTTCAATGCTCAACGGTCGCCCGCGCCCAAGCCGCCGCAGTCGAGCTTGCGCGTCGCACGGGGCGACCGCATGGTGACGGGAACGGGAGGCGTGCGAGGAGACATGCGTTGATGAACGATGCCGCGCCATACGAACGCGCGACCGGTCGGCACTGCCGACCGGTGAGTTCGTCGTCGCGGACGGCACAATGACTCCGGGCGCGTTCATCGCCAAGTGGCGGGCATCGGAGCTGAAGGAACGCTCGGCGTCGCAGGAACACTTCATCGACCTGTGCCGGCTGCTCGGCGAACCGACGCCGGCGGAAGCCGACCCGGCGGGCGAGCGGTACTGCTTCGAGCGCGGCGCGCGCAAGGACACCGGCGGCGACGGCTGGGCCGACGTGTGGAAGCGCGGCTGCTTCGCGTGGGAGTACAAGGGCCGCCGCGCCGACCTCGACGCGGCGTTCAACCAGTTGCGGCAGTACGCGCTCGCGCTGGAGAACCCGCCGCTGCTGATCGTCTCCGACATGGCGCGGTTCCGCATCCGCACCAACTGGACGAACAGCGTGAGCGTGACGCACGAGTTCACGCTCGACGATCTCGCCGACGGCGCGACCCGCGACAAGCTCAAGTGGGCGATGTCGGACCCGGAGCGGCTGCGGCCCGGCGAGACGCGGCAGACGGTGACGGAGCGCGCGGCGGCGACATTCGCGGAGCTTGCCCAAGGCTTGCGGGACAGAGGCCACGATCCGCAGACGGTCGCGCACTTCGTCAACCGTCTGGTGTTCTGCATGTTCGCCGAGGATGTGGGCCTGCTGCCCGGCAACATGTTCACCCGGATGCTGGAACAGGCGCGAAGGCGGCCTGACGAGTTCGCGGAGCTTGCCCGCGATTTGTTCGGGGCGATGTCTGTCGGGGGCCGTGTCGGATTCGAGTCCGTGGCGTGGTTCAACGGCGGCCTGTTCGACGACGATGCCGCCTTGCCGCTCGACCGGGAGGGGATCGAGACGGCGCTCAAGGCGGCCGCGCTCGACTGGTCGGAAATCGACCCGTCGATTCTCGGCACACTGTTCGAGCGCGGCCTCGACCCGGACAAGCGCTCGCAGCTTGGAGCGCATTACACCGACCGCGACAAGATCATGCGGATCGTCGATCCGGTGATCGTCCGCCCGCTGCTCGCGGAATGGGAGGCGGCGAAGGCCGGGCTCGCGGCCATGGTCGAGCGCGCCGATGCAGCGGGCTCGCCTGCGGCGCAGACGCGGCTACGGCGGCAGGCGGACCGGGCGCTGCGCGCCTTCCTCGAACGGCTGCGCAAATTCACCGTGCTCGATCCGGCTTGCGGCTCGGGGAACTTCCTCTATCTCGCGCTGCACGCGCTCAAGGACATCGAGCACCGGGTTCAGCTCGAAGCGGAAACGCTGGGCCTTGCGCGCGGGTTTCCTGCCGTCGGCCCTGCGAACGTCACAGGCATCGAGATCAACGCCTACGCCGCCGAGCTTGCCCGCGTGTCGGTGTGGATCGGTGAAATCCAGTGGATGCGTCGCAACGGGTTCAGCAATTCGACCAACCCGATTCTCGACCCGCTCGACACCATCGAATGCCGGGACGCGATCCTTTCGCCCGATGCTGGGCAACCGGACTGGCCGCAAGCCGATGTCGTGATTGGCAACCCGCCGTTTCTCGGCGGCAAGCTGCTGATCGGCGGGCTGGGCGAGGACTACGTTTCGCGGATGTTCGCGGCGTGGCAGGGCCGCATACCTCGCGAGGCCGATCTCGTCTGCTACTGGTTCGTGAAAGCGGGCGAGCAAGTCGCGGCGGGCGCGACGCAGCGTGTCGGGCTGGTCGCCACGAATTCCATACGCGGCGGCGCGAACCGCAGGGCCTTGCAGGCGGCGACCGACGGACGCCCGATCTTCGATGCCTGGCCGGATGAGCCGTGGGTGATTGACGGTGCGGCGGTGCGGGTGTCGCTGGTCTGCTTCTCCGGTCCGGACGACGCGCACAGGCCGGAGACGCGCATGGATGGCGAGGCGGTGGACCAGATTCATACCGACCTCACAGCCAGTCGCGGCGGAACCGGCATCGACCTGACCGGAGCGAAGCGCGTCCCGACGAACATCGGGGTTGCCTTCATGGGCGACACCAAGGGCGGGCCGTTCGACGTTCCGGGCGATCTCGCTCGGCACTGGCTCCGCCTACCGGCCAATCCGAACGGGTGGCCCAATGCCGATGTTCTCAAGCCCTGGGTCAACGGCATGGACCTGACCCGCCGGCCAGCGGGCAAGTGGATCGTCGATTTCGGGTGGGACATATCGGAGGCCGAGGCTGCGCTCTACGAAGCGCCGTTCGCGCACGTCAAGGAACACGTCTGGCCGATGCGCCAGCGGAACCGCCGGCAGGCGTACCGCCTGAACTGGTGGCGGCATGTCGAGCCGAGACAGGGCATGTGGCGCGCTCTCGACGGTCTGCCTCGATTCATCGCGACCCCGACGGTTTCCAAGCACCGTCTGTTCGTCTGGCTCGATGCGGGCATCTGTCCCGACCATCAGTTGATCGCCATCGCCCGCGACGACGATGTGACCTTCGGCATCCTGCACAGCCGGTTCCACGAGGCATGGTCGCTGCGATTGGGGACGTGGCTCGGCAAGGGCAACGATCCGCGCTACACGCCGACCACCACCTTCGAGACCTTCCCCTTCCCGGACGGACTCTCGCCGGATATTCCCGCCGCAGACTACGCCGGAGACCCCCGCGCAGTCGCCATCGCCGAAGCCGCCCGGCGGCTGGCCGAACTCCGCGACCGCTGGCTCAACCCGCCCGAATGGGTGGACTGGGTGGACGAGCCGACTCCGGGTTATCCGAAGCGCCCGGTCGCCCGCGACGAGGCGGCGGCGAAGGAACTCAAGGCCCGCACGCTGACCAACCTCTACAACGCGCGCCCGCAATGGCTCGCCGATGCGCACGCGGCGCTCGATACCGCCGTGGCGGCGGCCTACGGGTGGGAAGCAAGCGTTGAAACAGACAAGGCATTGACTATGTTAATGATGTTGAATGAGAAGCGGCTGCAAGGCACCAAGAATTGCGCGTAGGTCTGGGGAAACGACGCTTTGCCAGCTTCGTACCAGAGATGATCGTCGAAACTCCGATCTGATGTCAGAGATGTCTACACTCATTGGTCATTGAAAGCCTATGCCTTACGAAATCGAGCCAATTCATGTAGAGAAAGGCGGAATCGTTCGAGAGTCCTTCGTGAATACGGCTGATGACAATTACATTGCAGCGCGCTGGTGTTTTGTTGAAAATCTGCATGTGGATTACTTTTGGCTGGCGGTCCATTCACTCGAAAAATACATGAAGGCGATCCTACTTCTAAATGGTGCATCAGGAAAAGGCTATAGAGACAAAGCGACCGGAAAATTCAAGTTCTTTCGGCATAATGTTGTTATTCTATATGAGTACATAAAATGCCTCGCTCCTGACCTGCTGCCGAATGATTTGAATAAGCCCGGCAATCTCGACACTGATCGTTGGATCGATGAATCGCCCGAAGCATTTCTCCAAAGACTCTATCGCAACGGGAACGCGCATAATCGATATCTGACTTTCGGATTTTATCGACGCAACGAAGACCTCTTCAAGCTCGATTTGATGATATACGCGTTGCGGAGATTGTGTGTGCCTTTGGATGCATATTTCATGGGAAGGTGGCGTCCGGATAAAAACAATTTAACGCATAAAGATGTTCTAACGAGGCAGCCTGAACACTGGCGAATTTCACAGAACAGTAACCTCGAAAGGACAATTGATGGAAAACGTTGTAACGGAGTTCGTCATGTGCTCCTCAACCTAAATCTTCCCTTTGCTCCTGAGGATTATGCGCATGAATCGTTACAGGCTGGCATGGCAGCACGGAATTCAGTGTTGGCGCGCTCCGTCCTACGTCCACTCGAACAAGAGCCGAACAGCCAGCGAGCGACATTGGCCGCTGAGGTGTGTAACTGGGTAATCGAAAATATTAGTCTTCCGGCTGATGTAAAGAAGCAACTCGGCGACGCCAGGGCGAAATGGGAATCGATGAGGCATTCAAGCAACGGCTCATGATCGAAACACCATGCAAGGCGCACCATCGTGGGACTTAGAACCAGCGGCCGTGCAGTTGGGTGCGGGGCTGCGAAGGTGCCGCCGCAATGTGGAAGTTCATCGCATCGGCGATCAGGCTTCCGACCTTCTCCGCCATATCGACCAGATGACCATCGGCAAGATGAGCATATCCCGCAGTGGTCTCGTGCCGCCGATGACCGAGCAACTTTCCCACGAGCGGCAGGTTCTCGCCCGACATGACGGCGTGGCTCGCCGCCGTGTGCCGCAGGTCGTGCAGCCGGACCTTGCCGAGCTTCGCGTCGTCGCAAACCGCTCGCCAGCAGTTGACGATCCGGTGTGCGTGTCTGCCCCCGGCGAGGCTCGGAAACAGGCAGGCATCGGGATCGCGCGGTCCTGGCAGCGCCTCGACGACGGCCCGCGCGGCTTCGCCGAGCGGCACGCTGCGCGGTCCAGTCTTGCCGTCGCGCAAGGCGATGGCGTTCTCTCCGATGTCGCGCCAGCGGAGATTGAGCACTTCGCCCCTGCGGCAGCCGGTGAGCGCCAGCAGGCGGATGGCGGCGACAGCTTCGGGTCGTTCGTCCTCGCGGGCATCGAGCGCCCGCCCAAGCCGGGCGAGTTCGTTGGTGTCGAGGAACCGGGCGATGTTGCGCCTCGGGTTCTTCCTGATGCCGAGACAGGGATTGGTGCCCGGCTCGCGGAAACCGTATTCCTCGGCCCGGAACATCATGGACCGGAGAATTTCGAAGGCGCGGTTGGCCGCGCCGGGCCGGTCCCGGCTCGTTTCGTCGAACCACGCGGCCACATCCTCGGGACCGACGCGTTCCACCTGCATCTTGCCGAAGGCGGGCAGGATGCGGGCCTTGAGATAGATGCGGGTGGTCTTGCGTCCCGACGGCTTCCAGTAGGGATCGCAGCGCCGGAGGTACTCATCGGCCAGCATGGCCACGGTCGGGGCCGTCTTCTCCCTGCGGATGTCGTCGGCGGGATTGTCGCCCGCGCGGATGCGCGCGAGCATGTCACGGGCGCGACGGCGGGCTTGCGTAAGGTCCATTTCTCCGTGACGGGCGATGACGATCCGCCGGGTCTTCCCCTCGATGCGGGTCTGCACGATCCAGATCTTGCGCCCCGACGGGTGGATCCGCAGCCCGAAGCCGGGCAGCGCCTTGTCGAACAGGATCGTGTCCTTGCCGTTGGACTTGGCCTCGCGGGCGAGGCGCGGGGTGAGGTCAAATGCGGACATAGCCAATGGCTCCTTTGGGCTGGGTCTCGGGTCCGACTTGGGCCGGACGGGCGGCGCTGGATGCGCGCCCGCCCCCTTCCTCCCTTCCGGCCAGGGCCGCATGGATGCGGTTCGACACCCGGTCGGCGGCGTCCGTGACCGACTGGTCTGAAAGATGGACGTATCGTTCCGTCGTCTCGACCAGCGCGTGACCCAGCAGTTTCGCAATGGTCACCATGTCCACACCGTTCATCGCGGCGGTGGACGCCCAGCTGTGGCGCAGGTCATGCAGCCGCAGGCCGGGCAAGCCGGCCTCGGCGCGGATGCGGTCCCACTGGAAGCCGATGTTGTCGACAGGCCGCGTCGGCGGGCGGGCGGGAAACAGATACGGGCAATCCGCGCTGTAGCGCGGGATGGCGTCGATCACCGCCCGCGCGGCGCCGGACAACCAGACCGTGCGCGGCCCGGATTTCGAATCGGGCAGGAAGATGCGCCGGTCCCTGATCCAGTCCCATTCGAGCGCGGCGATCTCGCCGAAGCGGCAGCCGGTCAGCATCAGCAGGCGGACGATGGCCACGACATCGGGGCAGCGGAACTCGTCGCGGGTCAGCACGACGTTGAGCCGGACCATTTCCTCCGCCGTCAGGAACCGCTCCTTGGCCTGGGTCTTGTAGCGCCGCGTATTTTTGCAGGGATTGGAGTTGTGCCGGCGGTATCCCCAAAGCTCGGCCATGCGCATCATGACGGACAGGGTGGGCATGGCGCGGTTGGCGTTGCCGGGCTTGTCGGCCATGGATGCGAACCAGTCCCGGACGTTCTCGACAGTGATGGCGTCCACCGTCATATGCCCGAAGGCGGGCAAGATGTGGTTGCGGACGACGTAGGTGCTGGCCGTCAGGGTCTTGGGCTTCCAGTGCCGCGCGTAGCGTTCGAGAAACTCCTCGGCGAACGCGGCCATGGGGTGTCCCGGCGTCTTCGGGCCGCTGCCCTTTACCTCCGGTTCGATGTAGCTCTCGATCAGCCTGCGGGCCTCGCGCCGCGCCTCGGGGATCGTCATGGCGTCGGCGCTGCCGATGGTGGCGTATCGCCTGCGCCCGCGCACCATGCGGGCGAGGAAGAAGGTCCGGACTCCGGTGGGCTGGATGGAAAGCGCCAGTCCACTCACCACGTCGTCGCGGACTTCGTACTTGGCAGTTCTTGGCTTTGCGGCGCGGACGCGCCGGGCGAAGGTGGATTTGGTCTGGTCGCTCATGGTCGCGGCTCCCTGTTCGGGCCGCGCGGCTGGCCGGTAATGCAGGAAGCAGCCGCGGCGGCGTTTCGTCGGGGATGCCGCGAGGCGGTGCGGGACCGATGGAACCGTAAGGCCCTGCTATTGCAGGGTTTTCCGGCTACTCATGCGGTGGCGGGCGGAGGCAGGATTGGCACCGTCGGTGCGTCCGGTGTGGTTCCAAAGCCCGCCCCGGCGGGTCAGAGGCCATGAATCTGCTGAATTTTCCAAGGGGGAATGGACGCCGGAGAACCCGGCAGGGTGAAGCCGCCGCGGCGCTGAGCGGCGGGGCGTGCCGTCACGAACCGGGACGGTCGCGCCCGGCGAGGTGACGGAGGCGCCGATGGTGGAACCCGCCCGATGCCGGTCGCACCTGCATCGGGTTCTGTGGAGGCCGGCAACGGCGACGCGCGCGATGATCGCGATGACGACCGCGACCACGGTCACCAGCGCCGTGCATCGTGTCGTGCACGATGATCGGCGCATTAGCCGACGCGCTATGCGAAGCATGGTGCGGAGGCGACCGACAGGACGGGCGATCGCGAGTCCCGTCGCGGTGTCCGCCGTGGCGATCAAGTCGGCGATCATGATCGCCGACAGCGCCGAGGGTGGGAGCGAGTAGCGCGAGCGGATCGGTGTGAGCGGCAGCGAACGCACTGGTGATCGGCGAATCCCCCGGATCGTGGTCCGGGGGCAGGCATCGCCCGGCGAGCGCGGCGCGAAGCGCGCGCGAGGAAGACGGCGCCGCCGCAACGCCGTCGGTCGGAAACGAAACGGGCCGCGCCGCCGTCCCGCTGCGGGGATGACGGCGCGGCCCGCTAGGTACTGCGGTCAGGCGCGGCAGACCGGGATGCCCATCTGCCGGGCGCGGTCCACGAGGTTCTCGGTGATGCCGCTGCCGGGGAACGCGATCACGCCCTTCGGCAGAAGGTTCAGCAGCTCCTCGTTGCGGCGGAACGGGGCGGCGCGTCCGTGGCGGTCCCAATCGGGCTTGCAGACGACCTGGTGGACGCCGTTGCGTTCGGCCCAGCGCGCGGCGATCTTCTCGACGCCGGGACCGCCGCCGTGGACGAGCACCATGTCGGCGTGCTTGGCGCGGGTCCTGTCGAGCATGGCGATCACGGCGGCCGGGTCGGCGACGTCCTTGCCGCCGGCGATGGCGACGAGCGTTCCCTGCGGCAGATGCGCGGCGGTCTTGCGGTCCTGCCTCGCGCGGGCGAAATCGCGGGCGTCGATGCTGGCCGAGGTCAGCGTGCCGGTCTGCGATACATGCGATCCGCGCCTCGGACGCCAGACGTTGCCGGTCTCCGCGCGATACCGTTCGGCGGCCTGGTCGCGCATGGTCTCGAAGGCGTCGCGTCGGTCGGTGAGGCACTGCGCGCGATGGGTGGTCATCTCCAGTTCGAGGGACTTGATCTCGGTGCCGTCCTGGGCGCGCTGGAGGTCGCGCAGTTCGGGCATCAGCTTGTCGGCGGCGCGGTCGAGGCGGTTGGTCTGGCTGTCGAGCATGTTCACGAACCCCCAGAGCAGGCTCTCGCGCTCGTCGGCAAGCTGGGTTCCGTCCGGCGCGACGCCCTCGGCCAGGATGCGGAACGCTTCGCTCACCGCATCGATGGCGTCGTCGGCGTCCCAGATCTCGCGGGTATCGAACTCGTCGCGCTCGGGCGCCGCGCCGAACAGGGCGGCGTTGTCGCAGACGGTCGCGGTGACGGACTGCGCGCCCGCTTCGATGGTGTCGATGTTCTCGATGATGTTCATGTCGGTCTCCTATGCGATCGGTTGTTGCACGCTGGGGCCGATCCCCGACGTGATTGTTCTTTGGGACATGTGCGCGCCGGAGCGGAGCGGAGGACCGGCGAAGCCGGTTGTCGCAGAGAGCACACATGGCACAATGAACGATCACGTCTGGAGGCGAATATCTCTCCACCTGCACGGACCTCATGGGCGGTTCGGCTTGGCACGGCGGTCGAGGGGATGCACGATGTCGCGTCAGCCATCGGTCCGCTCCGCCAGTTGCCCGGAGGCCCAGGCGGCTGCGCGGGCGAGCACATGGCCGTGGCACGGTTCGGGATCGCACCAGCACGCCAGCCAGCATCCGTCGAGCGCGGCGAGCTCCTCCAGCGCGACTTCGCCCGCGCGGATGCGGCGCCACAGATCGGCGCGGTAGCAGGCGATGACTTCCTCGCGGGTCCCGTCGCGGCCCACGCGCCACGGGTTGCCCACCGGGTGCGGCGGTCGACCAGCACGGTGTTGTTGACGACGTGCGCATATTCGAACTCCTCCCGCAGCCTCGGCTCGCGCTTCAGGTTGATGACGGCCTCCATGACTCCCTCCTCGTCCAGAACGGCTTGCCCTCCTCGCTGCTTTTCTCCCCTCTTGGCGCGGCGGCGGACTCCGGACCCGCGGCAGAAAAAATGGCGGCCGCCGAAACAGCAGCCGCCAGAGTTGGGAGGGAGGGGAGAGACGGATCTAGAACGGGATTTCCTGGCCCAGCCCGTCATCGTCGCCGGCCGGCATCGCCTCGCCGTTCGCCGACGGCTGGGCGGTCCCCGACGCGGCCCGGGTGCCGTTGCCGTTCGCGCCGGCGGGCTTGTCCAGGAATTGAATTTTGTGGCCGGGCACGACCAGGATCTCGGTGGAGAAGCGCTCCGAGTCCTCGCCGTCCTTCTTCCACCGGCGGGTCTTGAGCTTGCCCTCGGCGTGGATCAGGCGGCCCTTCTTCGCATGGCGCACCAGCATGTCGATCAGGCCGGGCTGGAAGGTCACGACCCGGTGCCATTCCGTGCGGTCCTGGCGCTGCCCGGAATTCTTGTCCAGGAAGCTCTCGTCGGTCGCGATGCTCAGATTGGCGACACGGCCGCCGCTGGCGAGGTTGTTGACGATGACGTCGGCGCCCAGGCGGCCGATCAGTTCGACGCGGTTCATTCCGAAGCTCATGACGATGCTCCTTCAGTTCTCGATGTTGACGATGGTTTGCGAACGACGGGAAGCCGGGACGATCGCTCCCCCCGGCCCCCCGCCGCTCATCCACTCCAAGCGCTCCTCCACCTCCATCACGCCGGAGGGAGCGACGACGCCGGGTCCCAGGGCTCGTCGGGCGCGGCCTCGCCGAAGCCCACCACCGGCGGTTCCGGGAAGAGGCCGGCGAAACCGTGCTCGGGATAGACCGCCGGGCGTTCGGGACACCGCATCTGGCGCTCGTCCTCGATCGTCTCGCGGACGGCGGCCGGGTCGATGCCCAGCGCGGCCAGCAAGGTGTTGGCGGGCAGGTCGGTGGAATGGTCGGACAGGAACATGGCGAAAACCTCCTTCGCGTTGCCGCGCCCGGCATTGAGGCGACCGGACTCCCTCCAGCCGCCCTGCCGGACACGCCCCCGCGAAAGCTCCTCTCGACCTCCCGGCCGAACCCCGCGCGGACGCCGACGCGGTTCCGCCCCCGTCCGCGACGGACAGGCAGCGCCGCGACGGCATCGGGCGCGGATCAGTGCAGGGTGGCGCCGTTCATGGCGCCGGCGCCGGCGCGCAGGCAGCGTTCGGCGAGTGCGGTCCAGGCGGCGCGGTCGAGACCGAGGGCGCGGTTGAGCCTGTCGGCGACGCGGAGGCCGTCTTCGGCGGTGAGGCAGACCAGCGCGGTTGGGACGGTGAAGCCGAGGCCCTCCACCAGAAGACGGATCCGCGGGGGCTCGCCGTCCGTGTCGGTGACGGGAGCAAAGCAATAGATCGGTTCGTCGGGGATGCAGGCGGTCATTGGCGGTTGCTCCTTTCGTGGGGCCGGCCGGAGCGGCGGGCGTCCGGCCGGCGATACGTATGGGGGGCAGCGGACGGCGGGCCGGCAGCGCAGCGGGGAATGGCCCCCGCCGCGCGGCCGCCGGCTCACCAAGGCGGGGCCGTGTACGAACTCATCGGCGAGGCGTCGCACAGCACCTCGACCTCGTGGCGCGCGAGCTTCTCGAAGGCGAGGCAGAGCGCCACGTCGGCCTCGCTGTCATAGGGACCGTGCTCGCGGCCGGAGGCGATCTCGATCACCGTCCAGCTCGGGTCCCAGACCGGGATGCCGCGAAACGCCCCCGAGCCCTCGCGGTGCCTGCGCGAACAGGGCTCGCAGCGGGCGACCCCCGGCGACGGCGCCTCGCACTCGACGCAGCGGCCCCTGGCCTTCCGGTCGGCATAGCGGGCGCGGCGGGCGGCATATTCCGCCTCGCGGTTGCGCCGCCTTCGATTGGCGACGGCGCAGGGCGCGCAACAGGTAGCGCCGCCGAAAGTGGGCGTCTTGCACTTGACGCAGACCCCGGCGGCTTTCCGGGCACGGTAGCGGGCGCGGGCGGCGTCGCAGCAGGCCCGGCACTCGGCCGCCCCGTTGGCCGGCTTGCCGCAGGTCGTGCAATCGCCCCTGGCGCGCCTTTCGGAATATCGGCGGCGGTCGGCTTCCCGTGTCGCCTCGTGGTTCCGGCGCCCGGAGCGGGCCTTGGCGCAGGGGTCGCAATACGCCTTGCCGTCCGGCGCGGGCGTCGCGCATTTGACGCATAACCCGGCGGCGCGGCGCTCGTGATGGAGCGTGCGTTTCGCCTGCCGCCGGTCCTCGCGGCACGGCTCGCACATCGACCGGCCCTCCTCGGGCGGGGCGTTGCCGCAGCGGATACAGACGCCGGCGGCCTTGCGGGCTTCGCTGCGCCGGCGGCTGCGCTTCCGGCCGGCCCGGCGGCGGGCCTCGGGATTGCGGCCGCCGTAAGGTATCCCCTGGGCCTTCGCACGCTCATAGCGGTCGCGGTCCCTTGCACGATGCTTGACCGCGCAGGGCTCACAGGTGGTGCGATCCGGGACCGTCTCGGCGCGGCCGCATTTGGTGCAGACGCCGGCGGCCACGCGTTGAGCTTTCAACTGCACCTCCTCTGTGCATTGAGAATCACCGGTTTCGGGTGACGCATCCGTTTCATCCTCTTCATGGACGTGAGTTCGAGCTGGTCGAGATCGCGTCGGTGATGGGGGTGGGGCTGGTTCACTACACGGCTGACGACGGGACGCTGCGCACGGTTCGTCAGGCTTTTACGAGCGTCGCGGCGGTGGACCCGTTTACGAGGGTAGCGGCGGGCCGGTCGGCGTTCCGCGTCTCCGATCTGCTTGCGCTGGCGGCATTGCTGGACAGCCTGGACGGGGACGGCCGCGCCGGGAGGGAGACCGGCGGCGGGGCGGAGACTGTCAAGGAGATTTTGCCGCATGTGTAAGGACGTTTTTGCGCATGAATGGGGAGCGCAGAACATCGTAGTGGCTGGAAGGATGGCACATATTGGGCGTAATGCTTGGATTTTCTGCCTGTTTTTCCTGGTACAAGGGAAGGTGAGGCTTGATGCGGTAGCGGGATTGTGCATAAATATATTTACATTCCTTTCCTCATGGAGCCCGCGCGATGGCCAGACGCCCCGCCGACGCAAAGACCCGTTCGCTCAAGGAGCACGGGTGTCTCAACCCGCATGCCGAGGCGGTGCTCGACGAGTTGTTCCTGTCGAACGCGTTCTTCGATCCGCGCGACCTGCTTCAGGTCCGCTACGAGATGCTGCGCTGCGTGCGCGAGGACGGCGTTCCGGTGAGCCACGCCGCTGCGAGCTTCGGCGTGTCGCGGCCCACCTGGTATCAGGCGCAGCGCGCCTACGAAGCGGGCGGGCTGCCGGGCCTGCTGCCGGACCGGCCGGGACCGCGCCGGCCCCACAAGCTCAGCGACGAGGTGGTCGAGGCGCTGCAGGCCGCGAAGAGCGAACGGCCGGAGCTGACCGCGGCCGAGCTGGTCGAGCTCGTGCGCACCCGCTTCGGCATCTCGGTCCACCGCCGCAGCATCGACCGCGCCCTGGCGCGGGGAAAAAAACGATGACGATGCACAGCCCGCCACGCGCCGCGCTCACCGCGGCGGAGCATTCCGCCTACGGACAGGGTTACGAGCGGATGCGCCGTAATGCCGTCGAGCCCGGCGCCGGCCACGACCGCCATGGGCTTGCCGTGGTGGCGCTTCGCGGCGTCGCGGCCTGGCTGCACGCATTCGCCGAGCTACCCGCCCCGCCGGCCGCTGAGTACGCGGGGGCCTCGCCCGAGCCGCTGCCCGCCGGCGTTGAAAGGCCGGTGATCGATGTTCTGCTCGCGATGCTCAAGGGCCATATGGAAGGGGAGCCGGCATGAGCGCCGTCCACCAGAAGGTGACTGCGAGCCACCTGAGCCGCGACGCCTACCTCTATGTGCGTCAGTCCACCGTGCGCCAGGTGTTCGAGCACGGCGAGAGCACGAGACGCCAGTATGCGCTGCGGGAGCGGGCCGTGGCGCTGGGCTGGCCGACCGAGGGCGTCGTCGTGATCGACAGCGATCTCGGCCTCTCCGGCGCCGACGGCGACCGCGAGGGCTTTCAGCGGCTGGTCGCGGACGTCGGCATGGGACGGGCGGGGATCGTGCTCGGACTCGAGGTCAGTCGTCTCGCACGCAACTCCACCGACTGGCATCGGCTGCTCGAGATCTGCGCGCTGAGCGAGACGCTGATCCTCGACGAGGACGGCCTCTACGATCCCGTCGACTTCAACGATAGGCTCCTGCTGGGACTTAAAGGCACGATGAGCGAGGCCGAGCTGCACATGATGCGCGCCCGGATGCGCGGTGGGACGCTGAACGCGGCAAGACGCGGGGAGTTGAAGATTCCTCTGCCGGTGGGGCTGGTCTACGACCCGCTCGGCGATGTCGTTCTCGACCCCGACGTCCAGGTGCAGCACAGCCTGCGGCTGCTGTTCGACACCTTCACCCGGACCGGCTCGGCCGCCGCCACGGTGAAGCACTTCAACCGGGAGAAGCTGCTGTTCCCGCACCGTCCTCAAGGCGGGCCGCACAAGGGCGAGCTGCACTGGAAGCCGCTGAGGTTCGCACGGGCACTCCGAACACTGCACAACCCGCGATACGCGGGCGCGTTCGCGTACGGGCGCAGCCGCAGCCGGCGGCGTCCCGGCGGCGGTGTCGAGACCAGAAGCGTGCCGCGCGAGGAGTGGACGGTGCTGCTGCGCGATGCCCATCCGGGCTACATCACCTGGGAGCGGTTCGAACAGAATGAGCGCCAGCTTCGCGACAACGATAATGCCCATGCGGCCGCCGCCGCGCGCCGCCCTCCCCCGCGCGAGGGGCCGGCGCTGCTCCAGGGCCTGGCTATCTGCGGCGTGTGCGGCCGGAGCATGGCGGTGCGCTACTACAAGCAAAAGGGGGGTCTGCATCCCTACTACCTGTGCAGCCATGAAGGGAACAAGACGGCGAGCCCCTGGTGTCAGAGCATCCCCGGCGCCGCCATCGACCGGAGGGTCGGCGAGCTGCTGGTGGGGCTGATGACACCGCTCACGCTGGACGTGGCGTTGCAGGTGCAGGACGAACTCGCCGCGCGCGCCGAAGAGGCCGATCTGTGGCGCGCCCAGCGGGTGCAGCGCGCCCGCGAGGAAGCCGACCTGGCGCGCCAGCGGTTCATGCAGACCCATCCCGACAACCGCATGGTGGCCGACGTGCTGGAGGCGGAGTGGAACGCGAAGCTCCGGGCGCTCGACGAGGCGCAGCACGAGCTTGAGCGCAGCCGGGCCGAACCGGGCCAGGGATTGGACGACGGGCAACGCGAGCGGATCCTCGCGCTGGCCAGCGACTTCCCCCGCCTGTGGAACGATCCGGCGACGCCGCACCGCGAGCGCAAGCGGATGGCGCGGCTGCTCATCGAGGACGTGACGCTGACCAAGGCAACACGGAGCCTGGGGGTGCGGCTGCGCGGCGGCGCGACCCGGCAGATCACCTGGACGCCGGATCCACTCGGGCGCGAGATGCACAAGACCAGCGAAGAAGTCGTCGCCGAGGTCGACAGGCTGTTGAACGACCACACCGATGGCGAGGTCGCCAAAATCCTCAACGAGCGCGGATACCGAAGCGGTTACGGCCTCGCCTTCACCCCTGAGCGTGCGCACGCTATTTGAGGACGCTCCGATCACGCTATTTGATGGACTCTGAAGCTCGCGCCGGTGGGGTGTCGCGAGGCCGTCAGCGCGTCAAGCCGCTGCGCGGCTCCTTCGCTTCGCTACGGCCCTTCGGGTGACCCGCTGCCGTCCACGCGACGAAGTGCTGCCATGGCCGTAAGGCAAGCTTTCGGCCATGGGCCGACTGCTTGACGCAGGGTTGCGATGGGGGATAGGCGCCGCCGTTCCCGTTCCCGTTCCCTCGAACCCTTAAGGGTTGGCCGGAACGGGACCGGGAACGCGTCGTGCTTCGCCTAGCCGTTGGCGCTGGCGGTCTGCATGGCGGCGTCATTCGACACGCCGCCAAGGTAGCGGTAGCGACCTCCCGGACCGCGCTCGATACGTCCTTCGCGCACGAGCTCGTGCAGCGCCGCGGTGACGGTTGAGTTGCGGGCTGCGGCCCGTTCCCGGATCTGGGACTGGGAGAGCGGCTCATCGGCGTCCGCGAGGGCCTGCACGATGCGCTGTTCGGGGGTTTCCGGCTTTGGCGGGGCCTGGTTCGGCACCGCCCGCCGGAGGCGCAGGGCGGGTCCCGGACCGTCATCGGCGAGCTCGATCTCGATGTCGTTGAGGCCGGGAGCGGCGCGGTGCTCGACGGTCATGACGATCTGCTTGTCGCGGCGGCGCAGGTAGAGGTTGGAGTCTCCCCAGGCGTGCAGCTCACTGCTCCCGCGCAGGGCCTGGCCCGGCCGCGTAGCGCCGCTCTTGCGAGCGTGGTGGACGAGCAGCACGGCGGTCTCGAACCGGCGCTGGAGGTCGCGCAGGAAGCCGAGGATGGGAGCGATCTCGGCGACGGTGTTCTCGTCGACGCCGTGGAGGCGGACCAGGGGGTCGAGGACCACCAGGCGCGGCTTGAGCTGTTGCACGGTCTCCTGGAGACGCTGGCGGTCGGCACGATGGTCGAGGCGCAGCGTGGGGACGTCGATCACGGCGATGTCGAGCTTGTCGAAGGGCGTGTCGGCGGCCCCGGCGATGCCCTCCAGACGGCTGCGCACGATGTGGCCGGCGTCCTCGGCGGCGTACATCAGGACCCGGCCGGTCTGGGCGGCCGCGAAGTGGCGCAGGCAGGGGACGCCGGCGGCGACCGCGACGGCCACATCGAGAGCGAGGAAGGATTTGCCGCATTTGGGCTCGCCGCCGATGATGCCGACCGCCTGCTTGGCCCAGAGCTCGTCGACCAGCCAGTGCTGCTGCCGCGGCCGGTCCTCCAGGGCCGCCGGGTGGCGGGTGGGGAAGCCGCTCACCGCCGCGCCCCCTGGGCGCGCGGCACGGGCTCGCCCCAGATCTCCATGAAGAGCTTTTCGTCGAGGATCTCGCGGTCCTGCTCGGCGGCGGCGACGAGCAGGCTGTCGGCCATGATGCAGAGCGACCTGGGGTTGCCCGCGGCGTGGGCGCAGAGCGCGTCCTTGAGGCCCGCCGTCATCAGCGCCGGATTGCCGGCCTGTTCGAGCAGATGGTCGAGCAGCGTCTCGAGCTCGCGGGGCTCGGCGGCCGACATGACGAGGCGCTGGCGGATGCGCGAGGCGATCGGCTGCAGCTCCTCGCTGCGCAGCTTGGCGAGGAGCCGGTTGTCGCCGGCCAGGACGATCGAGAGGATGGCGCGGGAGTCGAACTCGGTGGAGGCGAGCAGGCGCAGCTCGGTCAGGACGGCGTGCAGCACCTCCTGCGCCTCGTCGATCAGCAGGACCGGGCGCAGCCGGGTGTCCTCGACGTGGGCGCGCCAGCGCTCGCGCAGGCCCTTGAAGCCGATCCAGCGGTTGTTGTGGATCAGCTCGATGCCGAAGAGGTCGCCCATCTCGCGGTAGAAGTCGCCGATGGTGGACGACGGATGGGTGAGGACCGCGATGTGCACGGCGTCGTTGCGTTCGAGGCGCTTGGCGAGCAGGCGCAGGGCGACGCTCTTTCCGGTGCCGGGATCGCCGGAGATCATGGCGAAGCCGCCCTCGCGCACGAGGTGGCGTTCGACCCTGAGGCAGAAGCTGTCGACGGCCGGAGTGGTCATGAGACCCTCGACCGGCAGGTCGGTCGCGAAGGGATTCCACTTGAGGCCGTAGAGGGTGAGGTGCTGGCGGTTCATGACGGGTCTCCCTGTTCGTCGTCCTTGTCGCGGTCGCGCGGTTCGGCATGGGGCAGCCAGAGCGGCGGCAGTCCGGAGGCGGCCTGGTCGTCGAGGATCCGGTTGAGCAGCGGCGCCGGTCCCAGTTCCGTGGCGGCGGCGCCCCCGCCGCGATCGCCGTCGGCGGGTCCGCTGGGAAGGCGCACCCCGCCGGCATTGCCGCGCTTGTCGAGCGGGTAGAGCGTGCACAGGCGCTCGCCGGTGCGGCCGTCGACCAGGTCGACGCTGGAGAGGTCCCAGCGCGCGACGCGGATGAACAGCGTTGCCAGGTGCCGCCACGGCGCCGGCACCTGGTAGCGCACGCCCTCGACCGAGACGGTTCCGTCCGAGCGCCTGAGCGTGCGCTTCACGGTGATGCGGAAGGCCGCCCTGAGGACGTCCGTTTCCGGGCAGGGCCTGGAGGCGTCGTCGCTGTCGAGGAAGCGCTTCAGCGGCGTCGTGCCGAGCTCGCGATGCACCCGGCGGTGGTAGTCGCGCTCGAGCCAGGCGAGGGTGGCGTCGTTGAGCTTCTCAAGGGTGAGCGCCTCGACGCCGTCGAGCATGGCCATCAGGCGGCCCTCGACGGCGGCCCACCAGACCTCGCACTTGCCGTTCATGTGGGGAGCCCCGGCCATGGTCCTGGAATGAAGGATGCCGAGCCGGTGCAGCCCCTCCTCGACCTCGCCCGCCGTCATCGGCGCACCGTTGTCGGTGAGCAGGGACCTCGGCAGGCCCCGCTTCATGAAGGCCTGGCAGATTCCGTGGACGAAGACCTCGGCGGTCTCGGCAAGATACCACTGGAGGTGGCAGCCCAGACGCGAGTGGTCGTCGAGGAAGCCGAGCAGGATCGGCGTCTTCCATTCGCCGGTGGCCGTGAGCACCCGGCGCTTGCCGTGATGCATGTCGGCGTGCCAGAGAGCGTGGCTGCGCTCGACCTCGTAGCTCAGCACCTCGCGCGCCTCGGCCGGCGCCTTGTCCTCTCTCTCGAACCACTTGCGCCGGCGCCGGCGCACCAGCCCGCGGGCGCGCATCACCCGGGTCAGGGTGGCGTAGGAGGGCATCGGCCCGAGCGCGGGCTCGGCCTCGACGCGGGCCTGCAGATTGTCGTAGTGGAGCTGGCCCGACCACGAGGGATGGGCCTTGTACTGATCGAGCAGCGCCTCGATCAGCACCGGCGACATCGACCGCACGCGTCCCACGTCGCCGCGCGGCCGTGGCCGCAGGGCCTTCACCGGGTCCCGATGCGCCGCCCGGGCCTGGTAGTACCAGCGTTCCAGCGTGGATACCGAGAACCGCACCTGGCCGCCGCCCGCGGGATGCTCCCAGCTACGCTCCGCCAGCCGCTGCAACTCCGCCCGCAGCCGCCCCTTGGGCGGCGGCGAGGCCAGAAGAGGCCCGACCACCGCGAAGCGCAAGCGCGCCCACCCGTCGCGGTCGCCCTTGCCGTTGCTGCTGCTCATGACGGCGTCTCTCCCTGGCCGGTGTCCGGGGAGACGCCATGTAGAACGCCTCACATGGCGTGAGAAGAAACAGTTTCTGCGGACGGCGCCGGACCATCGCCGAGCGTGCAAAAGCCCGTCCACGGCATCAGCCAGATCAGGCCCCGCAGCAGCCGCGAGCGCGCGCTACGGCCGCGAACCGAGGCCAGCAGAACCACCAGGGGCGCCTCGTCGGGCGGCACCGCCAGCTCGCCCCGCTTCCAGCGCCACGGCCGCGTTCGCGGGAATGTCTCCTGCCACCACCGCCGCCAGCGCCGCAGCGTCTGCACCGGGATTCCCCACTCCCGGCCGACCGTCTCCAGGCGCACGCCGCCGGCCAGAACCAGCACGCTCACCAGCAGGAACAGCGGCGCCACGCGGAAGCGGCGGCCGAAGAAGCGGCACGACGGCGGCGTCTTGCGACGCCTGCAATCAGCGCAGCAGAAGCTGTAACGCCGCGCGTCCTCTCTCAGCTCGGGCGCCAGACCGTGCGGCTTGCGCGGGTAGGTCGCGCTGTGAAGCCCGCCGCCGCAGAGCGAACATCCCGCCGCGCGGCAGGCCGCAGCCTCGGTCTCGTCAACGCGTTCGAGGAAAGCCCAGACCCGGGCGTTGCAAAAGCTGGAATCGGCGAAGAGCGTGTGCGACATTCGGACCGGTCTCAGGTTGATTCACCGTCACCGAGACAAGCCCCCTGGCCCGCTTCTTGCAAGTTGGCTGGGGGGCGCCCAGCCCCAAACATCAAATAATCTGAGCGGAATCCGGCGGATTCCCCTCAAATAGCGTGCGCACGCTCACCTTCGAGCGATGGTCCACCGTGCCGACGCGCACCGGCGAATGATCGCTCCTCCGCCTGCGCAAACCGTAACCCAGGCGCGGCGGCGAGGGAAGCAGCGAAGGATGGGTCAAAGGGCACACGTCCCCTCTGCGGACACGGACGGGGCCACGCCGCCGCGGACAGGGCGCACGTCTTTCGCCTGCGACCTCGGACTGTAGACAGGGCACCCGGCGCGGCTTACATTTTCCTGCCTCGCCGTTCGGGCGGAGCGGGTGTACGTGGCCGTCCTGCAAGCCGGGGCTCTGCCGCTTCCACCTGCCATGCTCCGGGATCGCCCCGCCGGTTGCGGCACTGGAGAATGGCACCTTGGAGCGAGCAACGGGGAGACGACGGCGAACAGCCGGCACACGACCTTTAAGAGAGGTGACTGGCAATGAGACAATTCGCAGGACTTTTGGCCGCGATGATCCTCGGCGCGGGGATGTCCCTGTCCTCCGGGCCGGCGCTGGCGGAGGATGTGACCGAAGTCGGTTTCACCAAGCGCGTCCATTCCGCGATAGAGGGCCAGAGCATTCGGTTCGTCGTGAAGAAGACGGGGAGCGGCGAAGCGCTCGTCGACTACAAGTTCGGCCACGCAAACGTCAATCTCGACCAGAACGCGACACGCGGCAAGGACTTCCTGGGTGTGGACGGGGAGCTTTATTTCGGACCGGATGACACGGAAAAGACCATCACCGTGCAGACCCGGCCCGATAACGAGTTCGACGAGGAGGCGGAAACCTTCAGCATCACCCTGTCCATCGCGACAGGCGGCGACGCCGGGTCCCTGCGGCTGGGCAGGTATCGCGCGGCAGTCGGGGCGATCCTGAACTGCGCCGCCGCATGCTGAAGGCGGTGTGACGGTTCCCGATTACCGTGCTCTGGTCGACTCATTGTTAATTCTTATCGCGTCCACAAGTATTCGGTCTTGGACTTATGGATGACTGCGGTGCCACCCTACGCTCCGTCCATGGTGCGGAACAGACGGTGGCACCGCAGAAGGAGGAAACGTCATGAATCGTTCGACTTGCCGAAAGGCCGGAGCGCTGGCGCGGTTCGCGGGGGGGGGTAATCGCCGCCCTACTGGTGGCGGCGCTGGCCTGGCCGGCCGCGGCGCAGCAGTTCCAGGCGCCGGACATCAAGATATGGGAAGGCGGGACCGCGGTCTTCAGGTTCACCCTGACGGATGCTTACAATTTCGCCATCCGCTACGCCTACCGTACGCGCGACGGCAGCGCCCTGGCCGGAGAGGACTACCAGGCGAAGCAGGGCCATGTGGTGTTCCCCGCCGGCACCCGGCGCGCGGAGGTATGGGTGCGGACGCTGTACGATGATGACATCGTGGACAACCAGTATTTCGAGATTGTGCTCTCCGACCAGCAGACGCAAGTGCCCTTGCGGGGAAGCAATGGGTGGACTTCGGAGTACCTTCTCACGGGGCTTCCTGTGACGAAGACGGTGCGCGCGACGATCCGCAGCAGGAGTTACAGCGGCCCCGAATGAACGGCGTCGGATGCCGGTTGTTGACCGGGGCGCCACAGAGGCGCTCCGGCTCGGCGGACGGCGCATGAAGCGAGGGCGAGCCGTCGGCAATCGCGTGCGGCTCCCCCGGGCTTTAGTTGCGGCGTCGGCGCGCCGTGTCTGCGGAGCGGACGTTCGCCTGCTGCATGTCCCGATGCGGGTAAAGGGCAGGCCGTCAATCGACACGGTGCCCCGATCGCCGCCCGACGGGCCGGGACCCTGCGTGAACCCTGGACCGTCAAGGGCGCAACGGGGCGGTCGCCCCTGGCGCGGTCGCGACCCCGCCGTAATGCCCGAACGCCCGGATCGGCACGGATGTTCGGCCTTGCCATCGTCACGCCGCTGCCTCAAGTTGCCTTGGACAGCGCACGGTGTGGCCGGCCTGACGCCGCCGCGTCGCGCGGCGTGCGGGGCCATCGGACGATGGCCGGTTTCGAACGGCCCGGGTCATCCGGGCCGCCGATGGCGGCGTTGGGCAGCGAGGTTCAGGCCAAGGACAAACCAATGGCGAGTACCGGTTCGGCCAGGGGTTTCGGGAGTGCGGCGTCCTTGATGCAGGCCTGGGTGCTGACGCTTTTCCTCTTGCCGGCGTCGGCGATCGCGGATTCGGGCGGAACGGTGCCCGCGACCGTGTTCGACCTGACGCTGGAGGATGCGATCGGGCGCGCGCTGGAACGCAACCGGCCTCTTCTGAACCGCCGCCTCGACCGGGAGGTGGAGCGGTTCGCGCTCGATGTGGCCGGGGATCGCTGGCGCCCCCGGGTCTCGGTCTCGCCTTTCCTGAGGCGGGAGAGTGCGGACCGCGTCGTGAACCGCCGGGCGGGCGTCGGCGCGCGGACGACGCTTCGGGTTCCGACCGGCGGCGAGTTCGCGCTGGGCTGGGACGAAGCGTTGTCCTCTGCGTTCCGCGATACCCGAAAGCAGACGCTGAGCTTTACCCAGCCGCTGCTGAAGGGCGCCTGGCCGAGCGTCGAGACCGCGCCGGTCCGGCGGGCGCGGATGGAGGAGCGGATCGGCTTCCTCGCGCTGCGCCAGGCGGTGGCGGACCTGATCGTCGAGGTGGTCGGATCCTACCGCGCGCTGGTTGCCGCGTCCCGGCAGGTGGAGATCGGCGAAACCGCGCTGCGGCGCGCGCGCGAGCAGCTGGAGGCGACCCGCGCGCTGATCCGCGCCGGTCGGGTGGCGCGCCGGGAAGCGATCCGTTCGGAGGCGACGGTGGCCAACCGGGCGCTGTCGCTGGCGCGGGCGCGCAACCGGCTGGAGGCGGCGAACTTCCGTCTGATCGGCCTCCTGGAACTGGGCGGCACGGTCCGGGTCCGCCCGCTGGACGGGCTGACGGTCGAACCGGGGCAAGGCGCTCCGGAGCCTTCGCTGGAGGAGGTACTTCGCAGCCGTGCAGACTTCCGGCAGGCCCGGCTTCGGGTCGAGATCGCGCGGGTCGGCCTGGTTGTGGCGCGCAGCAACGTTCTGCCCGACCTGTCTCTCGGGATCGAGCTGAGCCGCGACCGCACCGGGCGCTCCGATAGCCTGTTGCGGCTCGACGCCGTCATTCCCCTCAACGACCGGGCGCCTGAACTGGAACGGCTGAGGGCGCGCAACGCGCTGCGCAAGGCCGAGCGGGACCTTGCCGAGCTGCGCGAGTCGGTCGGCATCGCGTTGCGCCAGGCGGTCAACGACGTCGAGGTCGGGTTGCGGCTGATCGGACTGGCCCGGGACGCGAGCGCGCTGGCGCGGGAGAATCTGGCGATCGAGCGCAACAAGTTCGGCCAGGGCCTGTCGTCGACCTTCGAGGTGGCGGTCTCGGAGGACGAGCTGGTGCGGGCGGAGCAGGCCGAGCTGGACGCGCGCCTCGCCTGGCTCGATGCGCGGACCCGGCTCGACCGGGTCTCCGGGCGGACGCTGGCGCGCTGGGGCGTCGCGCTGAAGGCGGTGGAGGAATGACCGGCCGCGATACCGGCATCTACGAGGCGCTGCTGGAGGACCTGTCCGACGGCGTGCTTGTGGTCGACTTCCAGGGGTCGGTGCGGATCGCCAACGCCGCCTTCTGCCGCATGTTCGGGCTCGACCCAGCGGCGGCGGGACGTCTGTTTGCGGAGCTGTTCCTGGAGTCCGAAGGCCTCGACGAGTTCACCCAGGCGGTGCTGGACGCCGTCGTCGACCGGGACGGTGCCGAGCGGCGGATCGCAAGCGTGCGCATCGGCGGCGAGCAGCGGTCGCTGTCGGTGACGACCACCTATCTGACGGCCGCGCGGGACGGCGGCACGGAGCGGGTGGCGGTGATCGCGGTGGTGTCGGACCTCACCGAGGTCAGGGAGCTGCGCGAGACCGAGCTTCGCATGGCGAAGGTCATCGAGACGCAGCTCGGCGAGCTTCAGGACGCCTACCGCGACCTCGAGGCGCGCAACGAGGCGCTGTCGCACATGACGGGGCGGGTCCGGGCGGCGCGGATCGCGGCGATGGTGCTGGTGGCGGGATTGATCCTCGGGATCGGCGCGTGGCAGATCCGGTCGCTCGACCCGTTCAGCGCCACCGCCGCGCTGGACACGGCTTCCGGTGCCGCGGCCGGCGATACGCCGGGCGCGCTGCATACGCTAACCGTCGAGCCGGCCGCCCTGCGCTCGACGGTCGCGCTCAGGGGCAGCCTGGCGCCGGGGCGGGTGGTAAAGGTGGTGAGCCCGCTGGAGAGCCACGTGAGCGCGGTGCATGCCAGCCCCGGTGAGCTCGTGGCCGAGGGCGATCTTCTGGTCGAGTTCGATACCGGGCGGCTCGCGGCGGAGCGCCGGCGCGCCGAGGTCGAGCACATCAAGGCGCGCGATCGGCTGGCGGCGCTCGAAGACTGGGACAACGGTGCCGAGATGCAGCGCGCCCGGCGGTCGCTGCGCCTGGCGGGGATCGCGCTCGACGATGCGGAGCGGACGCTTGCGCGGGCCGCCTTCCTGCTCGACCAGGGGATCGTGCCGGCCTCGGAGCACGAGGAGGCGCAGCGCGGCCGCGAGCGCCGCAAGCTCGACTTCGAGGCGGCCGAGCGGGAGCTCGCGGCGGTCGCGGCGAAGGGCGGCGGGGAAGCGCTGCGGGTGGCGCGGCTGGAGCTGGAGACGGCGCGGGAGCGGTTGCGCAGCCGCGAGGCGAAGCTCGGCCTGGCCGAGCTCCGGGTGCCGATCGCGGGGATCGTCATCGCCGCGGACGGTCCGACCGGCAAGCCGCTGGCGAAAGGCCGCCCGGTGACGCAGGGCGAGCTGCTGGCGAGCATCGCGGACTTCGAGCGCCTCTCGGCGGTCACGAGCGTCGACGAGGTGGATGTGAGGAAGATCGCCGCCGGCCAGCGGGCGTCGATCTCGGGCCCGGGGTTCCCCGGGCTCCGGATCGAGGGAACCGTCGAACGGGTCTCGTCGCAGGCGGAAGGCGGTGCCCGGCGGAGCGCCGCGCCGCGGTTCGAGATCGCGGTCGCGCTCGACCGGCTGGACGCGGACGCCCGCGGCCGGCTTCGGGTCGGCATGTCGGCGCATGTCGAGATCGTCGTCCACAGCCGCCCGGCGGCCCTGCTGGTGCCGATCGGCGCGGTCGAGCAGGACGGCGGCGCAGCCTGGGTCCGCGTCGTCGTCGGCGACGCGGTGGAACGGCGCGCCGTCTCCCTCGGCCTGACCACCCTGGATTCGGTCGAGGTGGTCGGGGGGCTCGCGGCGGGCGACCAGGTGGTACTGCCCCGGTGACCGGCGGTGACCGACGGCGGAAAGGCGGAGACGCCGGCGTGACGGCGCCGCGGGCGATGCTGCGCCTTGCCGGCGTGCGCCGGTCGTTCCGGATCGGGCCGGTGACGACGGAGGTGCTGCGCGGCGTCGATCTGGAGCTGCACGCGGGCGACCTCGTGTCGGTCGTGGGTGCCTCGGGCAGCGGCAAGTCGACGCTGATGAACATCGTCGGGCTGCTCGACCGCCCGAGCGCCGGCAGCCACGTCCTGGACGGGCGCGATGTCTCCGGGCTCGGCGACGACGCGCTGTCGACCCTGCGCAACGAGCGCATCGGCTTCGTGTTCCAGGCGTTCCACCTGCTGCCCCGCATGAGCGCGCTGGAGAATGTGTGCCTGCCGCTGGTCTACCGCGGCGTGAGGCGCGCCGCCGCGGCGGGCCGGGCAGAAGCGATGCTGAAGCGGGTCGGCATGGGCGAACGCGCGCGGCACCGCCCGGACCAGCTCTCCGGCGGGCAGAAGCAGCGGGTCGCCATCGCCCGGGCGCTGGTCGGCGAGCCGGCGCTGCTGCTGGCCGACGAACCGACCGGCGCGCTCGACGCCGAGACCGCGCAGGAGGTGATGGCGCTGCTTCTGCGGCTGAACGCGGAGCAGGGGGTCACGGTCATGATCATCACCCACGACGCCGCGATCGCGCGCCGGTGCGCGCGCCGGCTGCGCATCCGCGAGGGCCGGCTCGTCGAAGATGGGGCCGGGGATCGGAGCGCCGTCCCGCAGCCCCGGCCTCCCGGGTAGGCCGACCGCGATGCCGCGCGCCCTCTCCATCCTCGGCGCCAATGCCCGCGAGGCGGCCGACAGCCTGCGCAAGGCGCGGCTGCGCGCGGTGCTGGGCCTCGTCGGCATCGCGGTCGGCATCTCCTCGGTGATCGCCATGGTCTCGCTCGGCGAGATCGCCCGCGAACAGGCCCGCAAGGAGTTCGAGGCGCTCGGCACCGACATCGTGCTGGTGCGCAAGTCGTTCGAGTCCCCAGGCGCGATCGGCGCGGCCGACGCCGTGGCGCTCGCCGCGGCCGTCCCGTCGATCGCCGAGGCGGCGCCTCGGGTGCAGGGGCACGGGGCGTTCCGGCATGCCGGAAAGGAGCTCGGGAGCGGCAGCATCCAGGGCGTCACCGCGACGTTCGCGTCCGTCAACCGTCTGTCGCTCCAGGCCGGCCGGTTCGTCTCCGACCTCGATGTCGACCGCTACTACTGCGTTGTCGGCGCCGACCTGGCCGACGCGATGCGCCGCAACGGGGCGGACCGGATCGTCGGCGCGCTCATCGAAGTCGACGAAGCGCTGTTTATCGTCGTGGGCGTGCTGGAGGGCCGCACGGAAAGCTACGCGCTCCCCCTCCAGGTCGACGCGAACGGGTCCGTCTTCGTGCCGATCACCACTTCGGGCCGGCTGGTCGCCGATCCCGGGATCGACGTCATCGTCGCCCGGTCGCGCGCCGGGGTCCATCATGAGACGGCGGTGGCCGATATCCGGTCGTACTTCCGGCGCCGGTCGCCGGGTCTCGAACTCGACATCGTCACCGCGAAGGAGCTGATCGCCCGGATGGAGGCGCAAATGGAGATATTCACACTGCTGCTCGGCGCGGTCGGCAGCATCTCGCTCATCGTCGGCGGCATCGGCATCATGAATATCATGCTGGTCTCCGTCGCCGAGCGGCGCCGGGAGATCGCCATACGCCGCGCGATCGGGGCGCGGCGCCGCGACATCCAGAGCCAGTTCCTCATCGAATCCCTCATCCTCACCATGGCCGGCGGCGTGCTCGGCATCCTGATCGGCCTGGCCGCGACCTGGGGGATCTGCCGCTTCACCGGCTGGGAGTTCCTCGTCTCCGGCATGTCCGTGGCGAGCGGCCTCGGCACCGCGGCGGCGGCGGGCCTGTTCTTCGGCTTCCAGCCGGCCCACCGCGCTTCCAGGCTCGACCCCATCGCCGGACTCCAGGGCGAATGAGGCGGTGCCATCCGGGCCCCTCTCCGGCCCGGATGGCGGGCGGCGGAAGACGGCCCGAGGGCGCTTCCGCCGCCGCCCCGCGCAGAACAACCCGGCGAATCGACCGCGATGCGCCGCCTATGGTCCCGGCACAGTCAACAGCCGCCGCCGGGCATCCCCTGGAGCTTGGGATGGATGGACTGCCTGTCACGGATATAGCCCGTATAGGATCTCGTCTGCGGCAGCTCGGTCTCCACGCGCACATGTTTGCCGTTCACGTTTATCCAGCCCCCGTATTCGGGCGCTTCCGGCTCGGACAGCACCAGCTTGACGGACTCCCTGCCTTCGGTTTCGCCGTCCGTGAGCGTCCTGACCCAGACGCGCGCGCCATCGATGCCGGCGCTGAACTTTACGGTGCCCTGGGCCGGCACATAGTCCTTTCCGGCCTCGGCGGAGCCGTTTGCGGTTCTGTACTTGTAGGTCAGGGTTCCGCGATAAATGTCCGCGCCGGGTCTCTTGATCCCGAAACTCAACCGCTGCCCCTCGCACACGGTCTCGGACCACGCAGCCGCCTCCGACGGCAAAAGGGCGGCGCCGATCGTCATCGGAACGGCGACTGCGGCGCACAGCACCAGGGGCTGAACCCGCCTTGCAATTCGAAGCGTCTCCATGACTGCTGTCTTCTCTCGCTGTCTGCCAAAGCCAGTTCCGGCCCTGGTGTTACGCGCCTCCACGCCGGAGCTTCCATTGACTGGGTGTTTCATGATGCATTTCCTCCGTCTACGGTGCGGCTGGTTTGTCCCGCACCAGGTACAGGGAGAAGGGTAGTTCCGATGAATTCCATAAGTCGAATACCGATTGGCAATGGAGGCAATAAGGAAAGCCAATAAATTGGATCGCGCCGACACAGAGCCGCCGCAGGACCACGGTTCTGCCGCTTCACCGGCCGGGAGTTCCTCGTCCCTGGCGTCCGTAGCAAGCGATCTAGACACCGCCGCCGACACGGGCCTGTATCCGGCACCAGGGGGATCGCGGTGCGCCGCGGCGAATGCCGAGAGCGGGCGGCGCTCACCACCGGGCGCGAACCTCGACACCGACGCTGTGCTCCGCCCTGGCGGTGTCGCTTTCCCTGCGCACCGCCTTGAGGCCGAAGGAGACATCGGGCGCGGTCGCGGCCTCCGGCGTGAGCCGCCAGCCGATGGTGTAGTCGCGCGCCGCCGTTGCCAGCCCGAAGCCCACATGCGGGCTGCCGGTGAAGCGCCCGCCGAGGACCGGCAGGCCGTAGGCCGCCTCCATCGCCCAGCGGGACGTGGCTTCGCCGCTCCCCGTGCGGTCCTCCAGCGGGTCGGGCGCGAACAGCGCATCCAGGCCGCCCTCGGCCCGCCCGCCCCAGTCCTGGGTGAGCGTCAGCGACGGACCCCGCTTCGTCGCCGGGGCCGGGTCCCAGGCGAGCGAGGCCGCGAAGCCCCGGTCCTTCAGGTCGTCTTCCTCGTGCGCGATCAGCGTGCGGCCCGAGAGGTCGAGCGAGAGACCGAGCTTCGGATCGACCCAGGCGATGCCGCCGCCGAGCTCGACCCCGAACCCGGTCTCGGCGTCGCCCCCGTCATGGCGCGCGCCGACCTCCAGCTTGGGCGTAATGCTGCCGCCTTCCTCAAGCGCGACGCGGTAGCTTCCTTCCAGCCCCAGCCGCAGCCGGGTCACGTCGGACTCAGACGCCGCCAGATCGCGCGTCTTGTCCGAGGTCGTCCGCGCCCACAGGGCGTCCGAGGTCACCGCAAGGGCGGGTCCGGAGCCTTCCTTCGGCGGCGCGATCACGTCGCCGCGCAGGCCCGCCGCCGCCATGGTCCAGTCGATGTCCGCCCTGTAGTTGCCGCCCACCTGCGGCTTGAGCGTCACCTCGCCGGTGCCGTAGCCCGCCGCGCCCCAGAGCTTCAGGCGCTCCGAGGCCTGCAACGCCGCATAGGGAACCGCCGCCGTCAACGACGCCTCGACATCGCCGTCGCCGCCGGTGTCGGCATAATTCCCTTCGGACGAACTCTGGGTCAACGCGAGCCCGACCAGCCAGTTGCCGCGCGCATAGTCCGCGCCCAGCATGCCGGTGGTCACCGTGCCGTCGAGGCGCATGTCGGTCCCGTCGCCCCGTTCGACGCCCTCGAAGCCCGACTGCGCCGCCCGGCCCCAGAAGGCAAGGCTGCCGCCCGAGCCGTCCTGCTGCCCGGTCAGCGAGAAGGACGATCCCAGCAGCGCCTCGCGCGCGGTCATGGTGCGGGACTCGCCGAGGCTATGGCCATTGCCGAAAGCCTGCCCCCGGAACAAGCCCGGGACAGGCTCCGGACCCGATCCGGCGCCGTGAGAGCCGGCACCGAAGCGGTCGTCATGCGCGCCGAAGCCGCGCGCGAGGCCGGCCAGCGCCAGCGGTCCGCTGCCGCCTGCGGCCGAGCCTGTCCCGGACTGCGATCCGGGGGACCCCGATCCGGGATCGAAGCTCAGCGCCTGACCGGCGATGGCGCCGTGGACGCCGGGCGCGCGGTCCGACCCCACGCGCCCTGCGATGCCGTCCAGCGCCTGCTCCGCCACCGTGCGCCCGAACCGCGCCAGCCACGCGGCGGGCATCAGGCCGTCGTTGGTGATGGTGATGAGGCCGCCTGTATCACTGATACCCACCTGATCTGTGATACGCGCAGACCTTCCTTTCTTGTAGGCTACGCGCAAAACCGGTGTGGCTTGCGCTGTCTCGCCGCCGTCATCATGGCGGTCACGAAAAGCCTGGATGTATGTCTTGTTGCCACGAATGGTGTCACTGGCACCACCTGGACCACAGAAAGCGAAGGAGCGTCCCCGTGCAAAGTAATCATAATACTTCCGTGCAGTGCCATCCTCGATGTCAATGGTGCCGACAAAGCAGTCGTCGGGGCCGGCGCCAATAGCCGAGACATGCATGGCGCGTGTTTCACCCTCAGGTACGACAACGTTGCTCAGTTGCAACTTGATGGCCTTGGTGTCGTTGGCATCAGCGACCGCCGTCACGACGATCGTTCTAGGCGTGACGGTCGGTGGTGACTCACCCGCAAAATTGTTATAAGACAACGAACTGAGGCCGATAAGATCGAACTTCATTTTCTGTCCGACAGTCAAGGACACCCCGCAAATCTGAGTCGTATCTTTGTCAATCGAGACAACATCATCTGAAAAATCGGTATGGAGAACGGTCGATCCATCCGTGTCCAGATGGGTATGTTGTGTCCTGAGAGATACTTGATTTTTGAGGATTCGGCTTGCTTTGATGTTGACGCAAACCTTGCCATCCGTGTTCCGCACCGCACTTGTCTCGCCTTCAAGCGTGAAGGACAAGTCCGCGAATTTCTGGTCATAAATGGCGAAGGATGCCGATCCCCTGAGATCGAACGGAAGCCCGTATTTTCCACGGTTCACATTTTGGGCGTCAAGAACAAAGATGGGGTCGAACTCGATGTAACGTGTGGGTTCGTTATAAACACCGTCATTTAGGGCTGCCAGAGATAGCTGCCATCCCGAAGATGTTTTCGCCTTTTCAAGATCGACAACCGACCAGTTTTGCGTATCATGCTTGGGAACGACGGTGCCATCGGGATAGCGAAGCTCAAAATCATCCCCGAGAACAGCCGTCTTTCCTTCTCCTTCAAAAAGGGTAGGGTGTCTGTGTCTCAATGTCAGGGTTTTCAGACCATCGGCACCTGTACTTTTGGGGACAAGCTTGATATTGAGTGCAGATGTCTGGTTTTCATCGACATGTTGGAGCCTACTTGGTTCCAACTCAACATAGGTCTCTCCGGGGTGTTTGTCGTTGTCCCGGATGCGCACCGTTCCCCGCGCTTTGGTTCCCGATTTCAGGCTGACGCCCGTCGGGAAGTTCGCCGTATCGAGGTCGATGTAGAATTCCTCTTCCTGTTCCCAAACGTCGTCGTCGTTTATTTGTATTTCGATTGTTGCCGTTTGATCGCCTTTCAGGAAATAGAAATTCCCGCTCAAGCCGGAGAACTGGATACCTTGCTCCTGTTCTTCGTTAGGGGCGGGCTTGAAGTCCTTCTCATGCAGCGCCGTCCCGGAGACCAGAGTGACCGGAATGCTGATTGGAGTGCGCGCCGGCTTGGACAGTTTCAGGACCGGTTCCGACGGACCGTTCTGCTCGTTCACGAATGTCGGGTCTTGAGCGAAAGAAACTTCATAGGTCTCTGTTTTCTGCGCATCCCGGACATAGGCTTGTTTTTCACTAACAGTCGTGTCGGCCGAGATTGGGATGGCTTGATCGGCACAGATGACGTCAGACCGAGTGGTTCCATCCCGAAGAAGGCAGTTTGGGCCGGACGGGATGGGTTTCCCGAGCGCAACCGTTACGGTTTCATCCACGGAATTGGAATCGGCTTTGGGCGTGACATTGATTTGGAACGCATTTCTGCCATCTGTGCCGAGAGGTCCGCGAAGAATCATGTTATGCCGATCAAAGCTCACCTTACTTGGATCGCTAACATAACTGCCGGGGTGCAACGACAGGTCAAACCCAGCTGGATAGCCTGAAAAGTTGATGGGAATCAAAACCCTATGCCCCGCAGGAATTGATACGTCTGTGTTATCCCAGCGAATTGCAACTGCTGGAGTACTATGACCTCCTTCCACCCAGATCGCGTCGGTGATGTATCTTTCCCTCTTCTCGCCGTGGACGTAGTAGACCACTTTCCGTCTTTCGGTCACGCGACCCGTCACATTATTCAAGGTCCAGTGAATGCCGCGCTCCGCCAGTGCGACGCCTCCAACGACACCGACATCCACGTCCAGCCTTCGGCTCGACGGCGGGTTGGCGTGGTACTGCCCCGAGCTGGGGTTATTCCCACCGCCATGCACGCTGAGGAAATCGATCCGATGCGGGGTATAGCGGCCATAGACCAGCGGCAGCGTGTGGGTGCCCTTGAGGTGCCCGCGCCACAGCGTAATCATGTGCGTGTCGGAAACGTTCTGCTGGTTCGGTTTCTTGGCCGTCATCCGGACCGTGACATTGATGCGCTTGATCGGGCAACCGTGCTCGCCGACCTCCCTGGTGTCGTAGACGGGTGCCGTGCAATTTTTCTGACCGGGGCCATCACTTACGCATGCAATTTTCTTTTGGTCTACAATTTGCCGCCCCCGCGCCGCGACCGCCGGGTTGTAGCCGACGCTGAACAGTTCCAGCTTGACCTTCTCGCCTTCGGTCACGCGCGGGTTCAGCACCCGCCAGCCAAGCTGGATCGGGTGCGTGTTGTAGTACCGCTGCGTCCACCTTCCCTGGTCCTGCCACAGCGCGGCCGGCGTGCAGCGCTCCTTGGGCGGATAGTCGTGCGCCGCCGCGTGCGCCGGTGTGCCGTAGACCGACAGGCCCAGGGCGACCGCAAGGAAAAATGTTGCTACGAGATGTTTCCCGTGCCCCCTTCCAGCGAGCCGGAAACATGTTCCCGTCCCGCCCCACTGCAAGCCGAAGATCGACGGTAAGGGAAGACCGGGGCCTCGGTCAGGCGCGGTGCGCGACGGCCGCCAAAGCCCCGGCACGCAGGGCGCACTCATAACGCTCGGCGCTCGGCGCTCGGCGCTCGGCGCTCGGCGCTCGGCGCTCGGCGCTCGGCGCTCGGCGCTTATTGTACAGCGTTATACGGCGACACCAGCCGGCGATGTCAAGCCACGACCGCCGGGTTTCCCCGAGAGGCGTGCGGCCACACACCGGAGCCGCGCCGGGCAGGACACGCCCCGCCGGACCCGAACACCCACCACCACTCCGAACGTCGCGCATCGCTCCCGCCTCCCGATCCTGGCAGGAAGTTGCATGCACCGCAGTCTGGTCGCTCTGGCAAACTCCGTGTAGCGTTAGGTTTGTTCTGGCATTCCCTGCTTGCGGAATCCGCAGGCGCGCCTGCGGCGCGCGCCTCGACCTGCTGTGGCCTTGGAGACACCCTACCGTACATTTCGCCCTGCGGCAACTTTTCCGTGCGTTTGGTAACGTCAAGAGTTATGTGTCAGGGAGACGGGGGTGCTGATTGCGGATTCTGGCGTACTTGACGGGGATTCTGGCGACACTTGACGGCGATTCCGGCGTTATTTGACGGTGGTTTCACGCCGTTGCGCTGTCTCACCCGGGACTGGTGCCGGGGTTGTTGTCCTCTCCTCCGTGACGTTGGGGGCTGGCCGGAGGCCAGCCCGATGCGAGCGTAAGCGAGCCTTCGCTGTCATGCAAAGGCCTGTCGGGCGCGGCGGCGAGCTCCCTCGTTCAGCACGCCGCCGCGCGCCCCGGTGTTGCCGCCGGGGACGGCGCCGCAGGCGCCCATGGACCCGGCCGCCAGGCCGGGCCCCCTCACTTGTCGTCGCCGCCGAGCGGCGGCGGCTTGTTGCGCTTGCGCTGGGATTCGCCCTTGAGGTCGATGCGGTAGGCGTTGTGGACGATGCGGTCGAGGACCGAGTCGGCGATCGTGGGTTCGCCGATCACCTCGGGCCACTGCCGCACGGGGATCTGGGAGGCGATCAGGATCGACTTGCGTCCGTGTCGCGCCTCGACGATCTCCAGCAGGTCGCGCCTTCCCTCGGCGGAGAAGCCCTGGAGCCCCCAGTCGTCGAGGACCAGCAGGTCGACCCTGGCGAGGCGGCCCATCAGCCGGGCGTGGGTGCCCTTGTCGCGGGCGCGGACGAGGGCTGTGACCAGCTCGGGGACGCGACGGTAGAGCACCGAGCGCTTCTGGTGGCAGGCCTGGTGGGCGAGCGCGCAGGCGATGAAGGTCTTTCCCGAACCGGTCGCCCCGCCGACGATCAGGTTGAGCGCCTGTCGGATCCAGTCGCCGGCGGCGAGCTGGGTGAGCGTGGTCCGCGCGATGCCGCGCCCGGCGCGGCAGTCGACGTCCTGGATGTCGGCGCGGATGCGCAGCTGGGCCTGTCGCAGGTGACCGAGATAGCTCCTGTGGTCGCGGTGCTCGGCTTCGCGCTCGATCATCATGGCGAGGCGGTCGTCGAAGCCGAGCTGCTCGATGTCGGGGACGTCCTTCTGCTCCTCGAGGGCCTCGGTCATGCCGGTGAGGCCGAGCTGGAGCATGCGTTCGATGTTGGGCTGTCGCAGGGTCATGGTGTCGCTCCATCGTTTCCGTAGTAATCGCCGCCGCGGATGTTGTCGTGGCCGGGGATGGTCTCGCGGGCTTGCGCGCGGGGCCGGTCGCTGCCGCCGCCGTGCTTGATGCGCTCCCTGAGGAAGCCGGAGGCGAGGCGGTTGAGATCGAGGGCCTCGGCGCACAGCGCCTCGAGGCGCGCGCCGCCGTGGTCTTCGGCGAGGCGGATCATCCCCTGCACGGTGGCGAAGGCCTGTTCGGGGAAGTCGCGCGAGGCGAAGCATCGCTCGGCCCAGGCCAGGGCGTTCGGGCCGACCTTGCGGGCGCGCCCGAGCAGGATGTCGCCGTAATCGGGCTCGCGGATGTCGCGCACCGCGTTGAGCCGGTCGGGCATGTGCTCGGGCTCGGTGGCGTACTGGTTGCGCCCGTTATTGCGGCGATGGACGGCGATCCGCGGGCCGCCGCGTTCGAGGAACACCTCGATCATGCGCTCGCCGGCGCGCACCGCGAGCTCGCGGCCGACATGGCCGTCGGGTACCGAGTAGTGGTTCCGGTCGACCCGGACATGGCCGTTCTGCGCGACCTTGCGGGGCAGCCACTCGCCCCATTCCCAGGGGTCGGCCGGCAGCGGCTGGAGATGGGCCCGCTCGTTCGCCTCGAAGAGGGCGCGGCGGCTGTCGCCGCACGCCATCGGCGCCTCGTTGAGCCGGTCGAGCTCGCGCCGGATCGCGGCGTTCATCGTCTCCAGCGAGAAGAAGAGCTCATGGCGCAGCCCGAGCAGGATGCGGGTCTGGATCGCGCCGACGGCCGCCTCGACCTTCGCCTTGTCGGTCGGCTGGCCCGAGCGCGCCGGCAGCACGGCGAGATCGTGGTGCCTGGCGAAGTCGCGGAAGCTCGGATTGAGCCGGGGCTCCTCGCGGTCCGGCTTGTCGACGCCGGCCTTGAGGTTGTCGATGATCCAGCGCTCCGGCACGCCGCCGAAGTATTCCAGCGCGCGGCGATGCGCCATCGTCCAGTGGCGCACGCCCTGGTTGGGCACCGCCTCGGCGTAGGTCAGGTCGGAATGCGCCAGCACCGCGACGAAGATCTCGACATCCTTCTCGCCGCGGCCGGTGCGCAAGCCCAGCGTCTTGCCGGAGAAGTCGGACAGGCCCCACAGCCCCGGCGCATAGTCGAAGTGCATCTGCGTCTTCCCGCCGCCCTTCAGCCGCGCCGTGAGCCGGGCGCAGAACTGGCTGTAGCTGTAGGGCGCCTCGCCGCGCGCCCGCGCCTCGTCGCGATACTCCTTCCACAGCTGGCGCCGGGTCAGCCGGGCGCGGCGGCGCTTGCGGGGCGCGTTGAGCTCCTCGATCACTGCATCCCAGTCGGGCTGAGCGTGGCGGCTGTCGCGCGTCGCTGGCGGGTAGAGCCGCTCGCGCAACGCATCGTCGTCGAGATCGTCCGGCAACGGCCAGGACAGACCCGCCGCCGAGGCGCGCTCCAGAACATGCGACACCGTGCCCGCGCTCACCCCGGTCGCCGCCGCGATCCGGTCGCGCGTCAGGCCGAGACCGTAACGCTGCCGAAGAATGTCCTTGATGTCGTTCATGCCGATCCTCTTCATCGAGCCCCGCCTCCTCGCTTCGGTCGATCGACCGATGAGGCAGTGCCGGGAGAGAATCAGCGCGTGGGGTGAGCCGGAGGGCCGGCCAGGCCGACGGTCCTCAGAGCCGGCGGAAAACCGGACCCGGACCGTCAAATAACGCCGGAATCGCCGTCAAGTGTCGCCAGAATCTTCGTCAAGTGTTTCCAGAATCTCCGTCAAATGCGGCCAGAATTTGCAGCTGATTCCCTGAGACTTGTTTTCGTGGATGAATACCGCGTAGAGGACGCGGTCCATTGAGGTCCGGTCCTGGAAGGTTCCCATGGGGCGGGTTCGTCTGCGGACCTCGCGGAATCTTCGTTCGATGGCGTTTGTGGTCCTGACCTGCTTTCGCTCATCGAGGGTCCGGTAGCGGAAGCAGGTGAGCAGCTCGTCGAGATCGCTGCGCAGGCAGGCGACGGCCTTGGGGTAGGTGCTTTGCCAGCGGTCGGCGAAGCGTCGGGCGGCGCTCTGGGCCTTGCGGCGGCTCTTTGCATTCATGACGGCGTGGACATCGGCCTTGACGGCCTCCTGGTCGGCCTTGCGGACCTTGTGTAAGCGGTGCGAGCGCCCCACCTACCCCTATATATAAAGAGTAGGGTTGGATTGCCCTTCTCGACGAGGGGGGGTGATCGGATGAGCGATCGGGAGCGGGGCGATCCCGCCGACTGGGATTTTCTGAACGAGTTTGCCGCCGAGCCGATTTCGCGCCCCGACCCGGCGCCGCCGGCCGAGCCGCCGCCGCGGCGGTGGAGCACGGAGGAGAAGGCGCGGATCGTTCGCGAGAGTTTCTGGCCCGGGGCGGTGGTGGGCGATGTGGCCCGCCGCCATGGGGTGTCGCGCAAGCAGTTGTCGGCGTGGCGCACCCTGGCCCGGCGGGGCAAGCTTGTCCTTCCGTCGTCGGCGGAGCCTGAGCCCGAGCCGGTTGCCGGGCCGGAGCCGGCGTTCGCGACGCTGGAGGTGGATGAGACGCCGGCGCCGGAGCGGGGTCCGGTAGGCTCGGTTTCGATCGAGGCGCGCGGTGTGACGGTTCGCCTGGACGGCGATATCGGGGCGGGGCGGATCGCGGAGATCGCGTCGCTGCTGAGGTCGCTGCGATGATGGTGGCGGGCTCGGGCTCGCGGGTTGTGGTGGCGACGCGGCCGGTGGATTTCCGCAAGGGTCATGACGGTCTGGCGGCGCTGGTCGAGCACGAGCTCGGCCTCGATCCCTATTCCGGCATCGTCTTCGTTTTCCGCCCCAAGCGGGCAGACAGGATCAAGGTCCTGTGGTGGGACGGGACGGGTCTGGTTCTGGCGTCAAAGCGCCTTGAGGAGGGCAAGTTCGCCTGGCCGGCGGTGCGCGACGGGGTGATCCGGCTTTCCCGGGCGCAGTTCGAGGCGTTGTTCGAGGGGCTCGACTGGCGCCGGGTGTGGGGGCCTCGGGTGCGCCGGCCGCTCGCGGCGGCCTGATCGCGGAGAGCGGTCCCGATTCGGCTTGCCGCGTTCCGGGGCGCCGGGGCGATGATAGTCTCCAGGCCATGGCACCGAGCCCCGGCACGGTCGATCTCGCCTCCCTCGCGCCGCCGCTGCGGGCGCTGTTCGCGGGTCAGCAGGAGACGGTCGCGGCGCTTCGCGCCGAGGTGGCCACGCTTGCCGAGCGGAACCGGCGTCTCGAGGAGCGCGGCCCCGAGGGGATTGTCGGGGAGCTGCGCGCGAAGGTTGCCACGCTCTCGGAGCAGAACCGCCGGCTCGAACATCTGCTCGACGAGCTGCGCCGGGCGATGTTCGGCAAGAAGTCCGAGAAGCTCGATCCCGACCAGCTCCTGCTCGCCTTCGAGGAGCTCGAGGGCGCGCTCGCCGCGGCGGAAGCCGAGGCTCCGGCCGACACGGCGCCCGCGCCGCGCGCGAAGCGCCCCGCGGCGGAGCGCAACCTCGGTCATCTTCCGGCCCATCTGCCGCGCACCTACGAGCTGGTCGAGCCCGGGAGCATCGAGTGCCCGTGCGGCTGCGGCGAGATGGTCAGGATCGGCGAGGACCGCACCGAGCGGCTCGACATGGTTCCGGCGCAGCTCCGGGTGATCGTCACGATCCGGCCGAAGTACGCCTGCCGCCGTTGCGCGGAAGGCGTCACCCAGGCGCCGGCGCCGGCGCACCTGGTCGAAGGCGGGCTGCCCACCGAGGGCCTGCTCGCCCATGTGCTGGTGTCGAAGTTCGCGGACCATCTACCGCTCTATCGCCAATCGCGGATCCTCGCCCGCTCGGGGATCGATCTGCACCGCTCGACCCTGGCCGAGTGGGTCGGCAAGGCGTCGTTCCACCTCGGGCCGCTGTTCGACCGCCTGAAGGCGGAGTTGAAGACGTCGAGCATCCTCGGCCTGGACGAGACCACGGTTCGGGTCCTCGATCCGGGCCGGGGCAAGACGAAGACCGGCTACATGTGGACGATGGCGCGCGACGGGCGGTCGTGGTCCGGGGCCGATCCGCCGGGGGTGGTCTACGAGTATGCGCCGAGCCGCGGCGGCAAGCATGGCGAGGCGCTGCTCGAAGGCTTCAAGGGGACGGTTCAGGTCGACGGCTATTCCGGCCACAACCGGCTGGCGCGGCGGGACCGGCCGGGCGGGGCGCTGACGCTGGCTGCATGCTGGACCCACGCCAGGCGCGGCCTCAAGGAGGTGTTCGACAGCAACGGCTCGCCGATCGCGAAGGAAGGGCTAAGGCGCATCGCGGAGCTCTACAAGATCGAGGACCGGATCCGGGGCGAGGATCCCGCGACGCGCCAGTTCGTGCGCTGGACCGAGTCGGCGCCGCTGGTCAACGCCTTCGGGGTGTGGCTCGACGAGCAGCGCTCGCGAGTGTCGCCCGGCTCGCGCCTCGGCGAGAAGCTCGCCTACATCGCCAACCAGTGGGACGGGCTGTGCCGATTCTCACCAATGTAGCCGGTGATTCTCATCCAACGTAGCCACCGATTCTCAGCAAAGTAGCCACCCTGGTGACCACCCCGGAGCGAAGCGACGCGCTTACGTTGCTGTCGGCAGGATTCCCCCGTCAGTTTCTCCGTCATCGATACCATCGCCGAAGGCTTGGCGGCAAGGCGGTGGGGCATGGTGCGCGCGCGACGCGTGACCCCTCACGAGTCGGAGCGGCGCGCGCGCACCATGCTGTGGCACACCGTCTCGTCTGGCACGGACGCCCCGGAGCGGAGCGACGCAGGCGCCGCGCTCCGCGCGGCGCTCCCTCACCGCGTTCATGCCTTCGTTCCGGCGCCGGCGTCGTCGGTGCGCATGGACGTGCCGTGCAGCTCGAAGCGGATGGCGCCGTGAACGAGGCGATCGAGGATCGCGTCGGCCAGGGTCGGATCATTGAGTTGCCGGTGCCAGTCGGCCACCGGCAGTTGCGAGGTGACGATCACCGAGCGGCGGCCGAAGCGGTCGTCGAGGATTTCGAGGAGATCGCGGCCGCGCGCGGCGTCGATGGGGGCCAGGCCCCAGTCGTCGAGGATCAGGACCTCGATCCGGGCGAGGTCGCGGTAGAGCTTCGGCACGGTGCCCTCGCCGTGCGCGATCCGCAGCTCGGTGAGCAGGCGGGGGACGCGCTGGTACTGGGCCTGGTGGCCTTCGAGGCACGCCTTGTGGGCGAGCGCGCAGGAGACCCAGCTCTTGCCCGTGCCGCACGGGCCGGTGATGAGGATGTTGGCGCCGTTGCGGACCCAGGCGCAGTCGGCGAGGCCGAGGACGACGCTGCGGTCGAGGCCGCGGGGCCGGCTGAGGTTGATGTCCTCGAAGCAGGCGTCGGAGTGGCGGAGCTGGGCCTTCTTCAGGCGCCGTTGCAGGGCGCGGGAGCGCCGCTCGGCGATCTCGCGGTCGATCAGCAGCCCGAGGCGCTCCTCGAACGGCATGTCGTCGAGATCGTGGCGCGCCATCTGTTCGAGGAAGGCGGCGTGCATGCCGGGCAGGCGCAATGAGGCGATGCGCTGGGCCAGCGGGTGGGATATGCCAGTGTTGTCGGTCATCGATAGTACTCCGGTCCTCTGATGTTCGAGTGGTCGATGGGCACGGTCTCGGGCTGCTGGGCGTCGGCGAGATCGGCGCCGGTGCGCAGGATGTTGTCGAGGCCGCGATAGGACGCCGAGCCGAGCTCCATGGCGTAGCGGCAGGCGCCGTCGAAGCGGTCCGGCTCGTGGCCGTTGGCCAGCCGGAGGACGCCGTAGCAGGAGCGGAAGCCGAACTCCGGATTGGGGTTGCGATCCATGATCGCGGCCACCAGGGCGAGGGCATGGGGGCCGATATTGCGCGCGTCCCGCTCCAGCCGGGCGCGGGTGTCCTCGACGCCGGCGCGCCGGTGCTTCGGAGGCTGGTGTTCCTTGAGGGTGGTCGCGCGGCCCCTCCTGCTGCTCCGCAGGTGGCTGGCGATCTGCCGGCCGCGGTGGAAGACGTCGATCACCTGGCCGCGCAGGCGGACATCGACCTCCTTGCCGATGTACTGGAAGGGGACCGAGTAGAACCGGTAGTCGATCGCGATGTGGTAGTCGGGGTGGACCGTGTTCTTGCGCCAGACCGTGCGCTGCCAGCGCCGGTCCGGCAGCGGCTTCATGTACGGGAGGTCGACGGTCTCGAAGCGCTCGTCGCGGGTCTCGCCGGTGCCGTCGGCATAGGGCCTGGCGTTGAGCTTCCTGACCCGGTTCCCGATCTCCCGGTTGAGCGCCGCCAGATCGTGGAAGACATGCTTGCGCAGCGGCGCCAGGACCCGGCGCTCGATATGGAGCACGCCCTGTTCCACGGCGCCCTTGTCGCGGGGGCGCCTGACGCGGGCCGGGAAGCCCTGGACCCCGTAATGGTCGAGCAGATCGGCGTAGGTCTCGTTCAGGACCGGCTCGTAGCGCGACGGGTCCTTCACCGCCGCCCGGATGTTGTCGGGCACAACCGCCTGCGGTGCCCAGCCCATGTCCTCGAAGCAGCGCACATGCGAGGCGCACCAGTCATCGATCTTCTGGCTCAGCGTCGCCTCGGCGTAGAGCCGGCCCGAGACGCCCATCGAGGCCACGAACACTTGCGCCTCGCACGCCACCCCGTCGACCAGAAGCGGCACCGTCATCCCGGCGTAATCGACGAACAGACGCTCGCCGGGACGGCGGTTCTGGCGCATCGTCGCGTCCCGCCGCGGCCGCCACTCCCGGAACCGGCGGCACCAGGTCGGGTAGCTCATCCCGTCGGGATGGGTCTCGCGCCATTCCTCCCACAACAGCATCAGCGTCACGCCGCGGCCCGACAGCGCCTTCTCGACCGCCGCCCAGTCCACATCCCCTGCCGGCGCGTCCTGCGAGTCCGGATAGAGCGCCGCCTCAAGGGCCTCCTCGTCCAGCCCGCGCGCCTCCGGCCAGCTCAGGCCCGAGACGTCGAACCGCTCCAGGACCAGCGACACCGAGCGGCGCGCCACGCCGCAGTGCGCCGCGATCGCCCGCGCGCTGCGCTCCTCGTCAAAATGATACGCAAGGATCTTCTTCACCTTTCTCATCGGCAGCCTTCCCCGTGCCATCCTTTCCCCCTCGGACCAGTCGCGAAAATCCGAGCGGTAGGACGGCTCCCTGAGTCGCTCCAAAATCCGCTGCGCTCAGGGGGTGGCTACTTTGCTGAGAACGGGTGGCTACTTTCGTGAGAATCAGTGGCTACTTTGAGTGAGAATCGGTGGCTACTTTCGTGAGATTCGGCAGGCTGCTCGTGTTCCTGCATGACGGGCGCGTCGAGATGGACACCAACTTCGTGGAGAACCGGATCCGTCCGGTGAAGCTCACGGCCAAGAACGCGCTGTTCGCCGGCCACGACGAGGGCGCCCGCGCCTGGGGCCGGATCGCCTCGCTGATCGAGACCTGCAAGATGAACGGTGTCGAGCCTCACGCCTGGCTGACGAGCACGCTGGAGAAGATCGCCGCCGGGCACCCGCAGTCGAAGATCGACGAACTCCTGCCCTGGAACTTCGAGCCGGCGTCAAGCTGAAATCGAGGTGGGGCGCTCGCACCGCTTACGACCTTGTTGAGGATGTTGCGCATCTTGTGCGCCCAGCACCTCTGAACCGGGATGCCGGGATAGACGAACGGCAAGGCAGCCAGCAGGCCCTTGCCGCCATCGACGCAGATCATCTCAAGGCCTTCGCCGGTGAGCCCGCGGTGGTACAGTCGGTTGAGGAACGCTTCCCACTCGCGGGTGCCTTCGCTGACGGCGAGATGGAAGTCGATGATCTCCTTCTTGCCGTCGGGGCGGATGCCGAGCGCCACCAGGACCGGCCTCCTGAGTGCGCCGGCGCCGGTCTTGCGGGCCAGCACCACGCCGTCGAGCATCAGCGCCTTGTAGGCGTTCTTCAGCGGCCTGCGGTGGAAAGCCTCGACCGCCATGTCGAGCGTCTTGGCGACCCGGCTCACCGTCGCGGCCGAGACCGGGCGCCCGAGCAGGGCCAGCAGGACCTCGCCCACCTTGCGCGTCGAAAGCCCCAGCACGAAGCCGGCCAGGATGGCACGGTCGATCTCCGGCGCGCGCCTTGCGTAGCTCTTCACAACCCCGGTCGGGCAGAAGTGCCGGGTGCGCGGCACGTTGAGCTCGATGTCGCCGAGCTCGCTCAGCAGGCAGCGGCGGTAGGTCCCGTTGCGCCGGTCGCGCATCGCGCCGGCGTCGAGGTTGTCGAGCCAGCGATCCACCGCCTCGGCCATCCGGCCCTCGATGATCTCGGCCAGCGCCTGGCGGCCGAGCGGGCGGTAGCCCTCGCCCCAGTCCAGTCCGCCTGCCTGCATCTCCTTCACCACCTCAAAGGCCTGGGGTAGGCTCATGATCGTCGCAGCTTGCTGGGACATGCGGGGTGCTCCTGTTTGTGGTTGTCGTCACCACAGGGAGTACCCCCTTCCCACCTGACACATAAATTCTTACGTCACCGTGCGTTTTTTCCGCGCCGCCATCCGCATCCCCAACGCCCCACGGCCTCGCATGGCGGTCCCCGTCGTCATCGCCGGTGCATCGCGCTCACGGGATTAGCGCTTGCCGGGCAGCGCTATGGTTCCTATGGTTCCGCCATGTCAGAGGCCATCGCGTTCGATACCCACCGCTTCGTCAAGCGCCTGACCGACTGCGGCTTTACCGAGCAGCAGGCCGAGACGCTGGCCGACGAGCAAATCGCCCTGCTCAACGGCAACCTCGCGACCAAGGCCGATATCGAGGCCCTTCGGCACGAGACGAAGGCCGCCATAGAGGCGTCGAAGTCCGACCTGATGAAATGGCTGGTCGGCTTGCTGATCGCCCAGGGCGGCCTGATCGTCGCCCTGGTCAAGCTACTGTAGCGGGCCCGGCGCCGTTCAGTCCGAGACGGTACGGCGGGCTGCGGTTCGCTCACCCGCCCCGCGGCTTGCGCTCCACCGCCAGCGCCACCCATTCGGCGGCCTCGCCGAGCGTCGCGTCGTCGAGATGGACGTAGCGGTTCGTCGTGGACGCCCGCCGGTGACCGAGCAGGCGTTCGGTCACATGCAGGCTTTCGCCGTTCATGACCGCGTGCGAGGCATGGGCATGACGGAGATCGTGAAGCCGCGCATCGGCCACGATCCCGGCCGCGTCGTGCGCCTTGATCCAGAACGTCCACAGGTCATGCTTGTCCATCGGTTCGTCACCGGTCCTGCCGGGGAACACCCACTCGCCCGGCCTGCGCGCTCCTGCTGTCACTCCTCGGGCGGTCTGCGGGGCACGGTCTCGCGCCAGCTGCCGGCGGCGAGCGCCTTGGCCTTGCGGGTCCAGCGCCGTATCTGCGAGCGCATCCAGTCGCTGTCGTCGGCCGACCATTCCCCGGCGACCCGCTCCGCGCCCCACACGTCGATGGCGATGCCGCGCGGCTTCCGGCCCCTTCTCAGCCCGTCCATCACGATCGCCAGGTTGCGATCCTCCTCCGCCTGCCTCACCGAGGAGGGGGCGAGCGGCCCGCGCCCTTCTGGATACAGGACGCCATGCCGGAGGCGGCGTATGCATCCGGTGAAGGCCGTCAGTGACGGTCACGTTGGTTCGGGCGTGGAGGTATTTGGCGGGAGTGGGAGTGGCCGCGCCTTTGCGGTCGACGGTGAATGACAGGAAGACGAAGGCCGGGCCGGACCCGCGGGGTCAGTCAGACCATCGGATCGGGGAGATGTGTGCCGGAAGGCGACGTGAGGGTGGGTTCAGGCGGCCCGATCGAGGCACTGCGCGGGCTGCCAGTTCCACGGAAGGAGTTCGTCCAGCCGGCTTTGCGGAGTTTCGGCGATGCGGCCGAGCACGTCGGCGAGCCAGGCCTGCGGATCGACACCGTTGAGCTTGGCGGTGCCGATCAGCGTATACATGGCCGCCGCCCGCACGCCGCCACGGTCCGAGCCGCAGAACAGCCAGCTCCGTCTTCCCAGGGCAATACCACGAAGCGCGCGCTCCGCCGCGTTGTTCGTCAGGCAGATGCGGCCGTCGTCAAGGAAGCGGGTAAAGCCCTTCCAGCGCTTCAGCATGTAATCCATCGCCCGGGCCACGGAGGAGTGGCGGGAGAGCTTCGCACGCTCGGCCCGCATCCATGCCTCGAAGGCGGCGACAAGCGGCGCGCTGCGCTCACGGCGCACCGCGAGACGGCGCCAGGCGGACTGGCCGTTGATCTCGCGCTCGATATCGAACAGCGCATCGATCCGCGTCACCGCCTCCAACGCCAGCGGCGAGATCGGCGGCGCGTGCTTGCCGCGCCTCTTGCCGGCCGCGATGTCGGCGAGTTCATAGAACTTGCGTCTCGAATGACCCCAGCACAGAGCCTCGATCACCCGCCCCGGCGATCTGTCGGCCGCGTACAGCCGGTTGAACCCGGCATAGGCGTCGGCCTGAAGCAGCCCGGCAAAATCCCGAAGGTGCTCGTAGGGGTGATCGCCCGAGCGGGTCCGCGAGTAGCGGAACAGCGCCGCCGGCGGATCCGGCCCACCGAACGGCTTGTCATCGCGCACATAGACCCAGGCCCGCCCGGTATCGGTCTTGCCCTTGGCCAGCACCGGCACCGGCGTGTCGTCGCCGTGCAGACGATCCGCCGACAGAACGTGGGCCGCGATCAGATCGTGCAGCGGCTTCAGCGCCACCGTGCACGCGCCCACCTGGTCGGCCAGGGTCGACAGGCTGAGGTCGACGCCCTCGCGCGCGTAGCGGTCGCGCTGGCGGTTCAGCGGCTGGTGCGCCCCGTACTTCTCGAACAGGATCATCGCCAGCAGGTTGGGCCCCGCCCAGCCGCGCGGTGTCGGGTGGAACGGCGCCGGCGGCTGGCTGATCTTCTCGCAATCGCGGCAGGTGAACTTCTCGCGCACCGTCTGGATGACCTTCCACTGGCGCGGGATCACCTCCAGCGTCTCGGTCACGTCCTCACCGATCTTCGACAGCTTGTCCGAGCCGCAGCACGCGCAGGATGTCGGCCCCGGCACCACCACGCGCTCGCGCGGCAGGTGATCGGGGAAGGGTTTGCGCGTCGGCTTGCGGCGGGTGAACCCCTTGACCTGCGTCGTTCCGGCAGCCGCCTGTTCGGCGGCCAACTCGTCCTCGGTCGCGCTGGTCTCCAGTTCGTCGAGCGTGAGCTCCAGCTGGTCGAGAAGACGCTCCTTGCGCTCCGAGCGCTGGCCGAACAGCTCCCGCCGCAGCTTCTCGACGGTCAGCTTCAGGAAGGCGATCTCGGCCTCGGCATCGGACACCTTCGCCTCGGCGTTCGCGGCCCGCGCCTCGGCCGTCGCGAGGGCCTCCTTGAGGCGATCGATGTCGGGGCTGCCGTTCATGTGCGCAACGAATCACATGGCCCGATTCGTCGCCACAACAATCGCCCCGGTGAGTCATTTTGTTGCGGGTCAGCCCGCCCGCGACGGCCGCCAGGTCCGCACCGGGTTGCGCCAATCGATCCCCTCGAGCAGGTAGCCGAGCTGGGCGGCGCTGATCGACAACGCACCGTCGCCAGTCGATGGCCACGGGAACCGGCCGCGCTCCAGGCGCTTGGCGTAGAGCGATATTCCGAGGCCGTCGAACCACAAAATCTTGACCAGGTCGCCTCGACGGCCGCGGAACACATAGAGGTCCCCCGCATGGGGGTCGCGCCCAAGACCCTCCTGGACCTGGAGGGACAGGGTGTTCATGCCGCGCCGCATGTCCGTCACGCCCGTCGCCAGCCAGACCCGGACACCGGCCGGAACCGGGATCATCGGGGTTCGAGAACCGCCAGAACCCGGGCCAGCGCCGGGGCATTGACCGTCGCGTCGACAACCACCCGCAAGCGACCGTCCAGCACAATCTCCATCCGCCCGTCCGACGCCGCAGCGCCGCCATCGTCCGAAATCACCTCGGCGGACGGCGCGACGACCACCGGAACGAAGGCGCTGGAGCGGGCCTCGCCACCCGCCTCGCGAAACTGGCGCCGCCAGTCGGACAACAGATTGGCGTTCATGTCGTGGCGTCTCGCCACCGCCGACACCGTCGCGCCGGACGCATAGCTCTCCGCAACGATCCGACGCTTCTCGGCTTCGCTCCACCGTCGCGCTCGACGACGTGTCCCACCGTCGTCCCCGGCCCTCGTATTCCCTTCCGTATTCAACATCGGCGATCGTCTCCGCGTGAACCACGGTGGGCACCAGAAGGGCGCCCACTTCCAATCGCTCAAACTCGCCGAAACTCACCGTCTCGCACAGACGGCCCACGCCGGATGCATACGAGGCGGCGGTCGCCACCGACGCCCCGCCGCTCGCCGGGCTGGTCGCCGCCGGGGGCGGCGCCATCGAGGGGCTGCGGCTGCTCGACGGCGACCTCGTGCTCAAGATCGAGCATGACGGGCGGGCGGTGCAGATCCTGCTGCGCGATGCCGGGCCGTTCCCGGAAGGCGCGGGGATTGAGCTGCGCCACCCCTTCGGGCTGCGCATGCCGCACGGCGTGCGCCGCCTGCTCGACTTCTGGCAGGTCGCGGGCCGCTCGCCCCCTCCTCGGTGAGGCAGGCGGAGGAGGATCGCAACCTGGCGATCGTGATGGACGGGCTGAGAAGGGGCCGGAAGCCGCGCGGCATCGCCATCGACGTGTGGGGCGCGGAGCGGGTCGCCGGGGAATGGTCGGCCGACGACAGCGACTGGATGCGCTCGCAGATACGGCGCTGGACCCGCAAGGCCAAGGCGCTCGCCGCCGGCAGCTGGCGCGAGACCGTGCCCCGCAGACCGCCCGAGGAGTGACAGCAGGAGCGCGACTGGATCTGCGGCTGGCGGCTCGGCGCCGGCGGGTCCGCCGAAACCGCGCCGCCTACCCGTCGGCGGCGTCCACGCCGGGGTCGGCGCCGCCGCGTTCGCCGTGTTGAAGCTCCTGTTGCAGTTTCCTCGCGCTCTCGACCAGCCGTTCCACTTCCTCGCTGCGTCCGGCCGCGGCCATCTCGTCTCGCCTGAGCGTCGCCAGCACCCAGGCGTAGCGGAACGTCCGTTCGATCAGGGGCGCCAGCGCGGCAAGACTGGGGGCCTCGCCATCGCCTCGTGCGGCGCCGAGAACCGCCGTGCGGACGAATTCGGCGGCGGGAACGCCGCGACGTTCGGCCGCGTCCAGAACCTCGCGCCACTCGGACTCGGAGAAGCGGATGCCCCGCGTCCGTCGCGGCGAATCCCGCTCGGCGGGCGATGCCGCATCGGATTCTGGGGGCAGTTGATCGGAATCCGTCATGGTCATGGCCCGTCCGGTTGCCGCAACGGGCCTGTCGCAGCGCCCTTTGGCGGCCGGTCCTGGTGTCGAACCGCGCCTGCCGACGATCGAAACCGGAGCGCCGAGGCGACGCCGGGGATGTCTGCGGTGCCGATTTGCCGCCCGTGCTCGATGGAAAACAGCACACCGTCGCGCCGGACGAAGGGCGGCTGTCGCCGTGCGGAGGATCGTGGGGGACGGCGACCGGACCGGCATGAACGGCCGCCGGAAGAGGCGTTGCCCGAAGATCCAACGCATACCGGTCGTGTATCGGTGGCCGGATTGCCGTATGACGACGGTATTGCGAGCCCCGTTCGGCGCATGTCGGCCGCATGCCGGTCGGGGACATGAGGGATCGGGAGTATCCTTGAGGATGACGAATCGCGCATACCGCACCGATACACTCTCGGTCCAACATTCTCAAGGGGCTTCAGCGGGCCTCAAGTTCCCGCAAGTCCCTGAAACGGTTGCTCTTTGGGTCTCCCGAGACGACTGCATCTGGATGCGTGGGGTGTGACAACCGAAGCGGCTCAGCCGTAGAGCGGGACTTGAGGGGGGAGTAGAAACGGGTCAGGGCCAGCCCTGTTTCGGAGGCGGGGAGGTTCGTCTGCGGCAGGCGGTGGCGCGACCGCGGCGGGCAGGCGACGGGGTGCGGTGCGACCGGATTGAGCACCCGAAGGAGCGGGCGATCATGGTCAGTGCAGTTGACCCATCACTGGAGTCGCCGCAAGTGCCGAGCCTGGTGACGCCGGGCCGTTCAGGCTCGGCGTCACCGATGTCCGGCGGAGTGTCGAGGCGCTCGTCGCCATCGGCGACGGCGCGGCGCGGGGCACTGTGCAGACGCGCGAGCGTCCGTCGAGGGCGCGCAGCGCCGAGACGGTCGCGACGGTGAGGCTGCTGGTGGAGCTGACGAAGGAGCGTTCGATGATGCGAGCGCAAGCGGCGCAGGCGCGAATGCGCCGAGCCGCGATGCGCGAGGTGGGGGCACGGCGAAAAGGGGGGAGCCGATCGCTGCCGAGGCAGCGATCGGCTCGTAGTGGAGAGGCAGCGTTACGTCATGCGGCCTTGACCTGGAAGACCGGGATGCCGAGCTGCTTCGCCTTGTCGACGAGGTTGCCGGTGATGCCGGAGCCTGGGAAGGCGATGACGCCCTTGGGCAGCAGGTTGAGCAGGTCGTCGTTGCGGCGGAAGGGCGCGGCCTTGCCGTGGGCGTTCCAGTCGGGGCGGCAGACGACCTGGTTGACGCCGCGCGCCTCGGCCCAGCTCGCCGCGATCTTCTCGACGCCGGGGCCGCCGCCGTGCAGCAGCACCATGTCGCCGTACTTCGCGCGCGCCATGTCGAGCGTGCTCCAGATCGCGTCGGCATCGCTGACGGTCTTGCCGCCGGTGACGGCGACGAGGGTTCCGTCCGGCAGGTGCGCGCGGGTCTCGCGGTCCTTGCGGGCGCGCCTGAAGTCACGAGCGTCGATGGCGGCGGAGGTGAGCGTCCCTGTCTGTGAGGTATGCGATCCATGACGCGGACGCCAGACATCGCCGGTCTCGACGCGGTAGGCGTCGGCGGCGAGGTCGCGCATCTTCTCGAAGGCGTCGCGCCGGTCGCCGAGGTTCTGTGCCCTCTCGACCAGCATCTCGAGCTCGTGCGCCTTCACCTCCGATCCGTCCTGTGCGCGCTCAAGGTCCTTCATCTCGGGCGCGATGCGGTCGACGGCGCGGTCGAGGCGGGCGACCTGGGAATGCAGGCAGTTGACGAAGCCCCACATCAGGGCCTCGCGCTCGTCGGCCATCTGCGTGCCGTCGACGGTGATGCCGTCCACGATGACGCGGATGGCCTCGCCCAGCGCATCCATGGCATCGTCCTCGTCCCAGACGACCCTGCTGTCGAACTCGCCGCGCTCGGGCGCTGCGCCGTAGAGCGCCATGCTCTCGAAGACGGTTGCGGTTGCTGAAGCGGTCGGGGTAGCAGTGATGGTGTCGATCATGTCGACCTCCCTTGTTTATCCTCCAGGGCCCATTGCCCCTTCGTGATGTCCTTTCTCTTCCCGCGCGCGCAGTGGAAGCACCTGGCCCTAGATGGTCTTGGGCGGGAGTCGGTGCGGAACGTCGCCGATTTTGGTGCGGAAGTTGGCGTTCTCTCGGCCTGGGAGGCCCGGCGCGCCGCCTCGCCGATTGGCCGCGTTTCGAGTAGGCCTTCTCAAAGACTGCCAGCGCCGGGCCGACGCGGCGGCCCCGCGCGAGGGGCCGGCGCGCTACACACTCGGCGTTTGAGAGTTCTGGCAAGCCAACTTCACGGTCGGCGACGTTCACGGCCCGCCTTAGACCGTCTTGGGCCAGGCCGCAGGGAGCGGAGCGACCGGAGGACCCGTAGGGTTGCTGTAGCGAGCACGCGTGACATCCTCGGACATCACGACGGGTGGCTATTCTCTCCCCACGCACGGCCCCGTTTCTTCTGTGCTTGCCGGCATCACGGCATCAGGGGGTGCGTGTCGAGGCGATGCTGCGCCACTTCGCGGACGCGCGAACGCTCGTGAACGCGCAGCGGGCCACGCGGGTCCTCTGTCAGGTGAATCACGAAGTAGAACGATCCCGGGTGAAGGATGTCGGGATGACGGAAGAGGTCGCCGACGTGATCGCCGTCGGCGTCATGGATGCGGGCTTCGTTGTCGGCGACGCGCGTGAAGGTGACGGTGCTGCTCATGCTGCGCTCCTTGCGTGAGTGCGGCAGGAAGAACTCTCTCTCGCTCTTCGCGCCGCTCGCCCCGCGACTGCTCCTCCCGGCCTCTCGCCGGGCGAACGTCACCAGCGGTCACCGGCGTCTGCTGGGTGGTGGAAGACCGGCGCGAGCCTGGCGCTCAGCGCCGGCGCGCCGAGGGCGACCAAGTCGTCGTTGAAGTCATCGCCCTCGGGCGCAACGACGAGTACGGCGACACCCGCCCGCGCGCAGCGTCGGACGAGGCGTTCGGCGGCCCGCTCTCCCTCGGGGTCGTTGTCGCGGGCGATCACCAGCCGCGTGACGCCGGCAGGCGGCGTGAAGGCGCCCAGGCTCCCGGCGGAGAGCGCCGCGGCGGCGACGGTGTCGGGGATCGCCGTGACGATGGACAGCACGGTCTCGATCCCCTCGCCCACCAGCAGCGTGCCGTCCGCCGGTGCGCCGAATCGGACGGCGCGACCGTGGACACGGCCCAGAGCCTTGCGCGGTCGAGCGAGATTCGCCTTGGCGGGTTGGGTCGGGTCCAGCCACGTGCGCAACACGCCGCAGACGGCTTGGTCGACGGCGGTGACGGCGGCGACCAACGCCGGCAGGCGGCGTCCGCCGCCGTCGTCGCGATGTAACAACGCAGGATGGAAGCGCAGCGCCGCGAACACGCTCGCGTGCAAGCGGCAGCGCCGAATGCCACGCGCAATGAGATACGCCTCGGCATGGGTGCCGTCGATGGCGCGGCAGCGCCGCCAGAGGCGGCGGGCCGCCTCGGTGCTGTCGTAGTTGTCGGGCATGGCGGCGGACGGCATGGGCGGCGATGCGAGGAAGGCGTGCGCCTCGGCCAGCGCGGCGCGGAGCGAGCCCGCGCCGGAGGCGATGCGAATGAGATCGAGGAGGTCGCCGTGCTCGCCCGTGGCCGAGTCCACGAACTTCCCGGGCGTGCCGGGCGGTGCGAGGCGGACGAAGAGAGACCTCCCCCGCGCGCCGTAGACGTCGCCGGCGGTCCAGTACCTCCCCTGCTTGCGGCCTTGCGGAAGATACCGCCGGCACACCTCCTCGGCGCGTGCGCCGAGTGCGGCAGCGACGCGGGCGGCGGCGCTCACGATGCACACCTCGGGCGCGAACGGGGACCGGCGGAGCCGGACCTGCGAGCGGGGATGGGGAGCATGGAAGACCTCGCCTGATGCTGCGTGGGACGCGCCCCGGTCCCGGCCCCACCGGTCCTCTTGGCGGCGCGGGGCAAGGCGGCGGCGCGCGAAGCGCAGCCGCCGTCGTCCGGCCGCTAGCGACTCGGGATCGGCTGCATGAAAAAGCCCGCCCCGCGCGGGAGGAACGCGGGGCGGGCTCTGGGCGAGCGGGCGGGAGGGGCGCGCTCTTCTCTAGAACGGAATCGTCCCGTCGGTCGGCTCGGTGGAACCGGCCTCGGCGGGCTGTGCAGCCTCAGCATCGGACGCCGGAGCGCCGTTGCCGTTGGTGCCTGTCGGCTTGTCCAGGAATTGGATTCGTCCACCGGGGACGAGCAGGATCTCGGTCGAGAACCGGTCGCTGTCCTCGCCGTCCTTGCGCCACTTCCTGGTCTGCAGCTTGCCCGCGACATAGACCAACCGGCCCTTCTTCGCGTGCTTTTCCAGCATGTCGATCAGCCCGTCCTGGAAGGTGACGCAGCGGTGCCACTCCGTCTTGTCGATGCGCTCACCCCCGCGATTCCGGTCGACGTAACTTTCGTCGGTGGCGACGCTCAGGTTGGCCACGCGCCCGCCGCTCTGGAGGTGGTTGATGGTGACATCTGCGCCCAGCCGGCCGATGATCTGCGCTTGGTTCAATCCGAAAGCCATGATGATCTCCTGCGATCCGAGTTGCTGACGAAGGTTGCCGAACGGCGAGGAGACCTTCTCGATCCCCTTCCCGTTCACTCCTCCAAAGCCCCTCTCAACCTCTCCTCTGCCACCCGCCCCGATGGCTGCCGGTCGGCTTCGGCCTTTGCCTTAGGCACGGACGCGAGCGGCGGTGCGGCCGAAGCCACGACGTGCGGAAGGTCGTGAAGATGCGGGTCCCGCTGCGGCCCGCATCGGCGGCAGGAGCGATCCCGTGCATGCATCCGCTTCTGGCGAATCCGCGCAGGATGAGTGCGGAGCGGCAGGCCGATCGCCTGCGGGCAGCCAACCCAAACAGCAGCCAAGGCGAGAGGATCGGACCGGTAGCCACGCCGAGACCCTGCACGCGCTCAGGGGGTCATTCGAAGTCGGTGCGGCGCAGCCCGGACTGCCGGATGATCGATATCAGCGTGCCGGTGCGCAGCTCCCGGTGGTCGGGCACCGGGACGGTGGTGGTCCGGCCCTCGTGCGTCCTCTGCATCACGATATGGCTGCCGCGCCTTCTCACTTGGGTGAAGCCACGGGATTCGAGGATGCGGCAGACCTCGCGTCCTGAAAGAACCCGCTGCCTAGCCAACGGCCACCTCGACGTGGGTGACGTAGAACTCGGTCCGGGTCCGCCGTTCGATTTCCTCGGGGGGCGCGGTTTCGAAGAACAGCGTCAGCGCTTCTTCGAGGTTGCTGCGTGCCTCGGTCACGCTGTCGCCCTGGCTGGCAACATCCATCTCGGGACAGAGCGCGACATAGCCGTCGCCGTCGCGTTCGACGATCGCCGTCAACCGCCTGTTCATTCCCGGTCTCCTCTTCGTCGCAGCCAGTCCAGATTGACCGACTCTGGCACCGTCGCCGGCCGGCGACAATGAGGCCGGGCAGCGACCGGGCCGAGAGGCTGCTGGATCGGGACCGCCGTGCGGAGGGGCGTGGCGGGCTGCTGCGACCGGAGCCGGCGGTAGTGAACCGGTCGGCCCGATGAAGCAGCGCGCCCGGTGCGTCGAACGGCCGGCAAAGGTCCCGTAACGGCAATGGTCGCGGGAAGCCAGCCCGCAGGTGGGGCGGCTTCCGGACGTCAGTGCCCGCCCGGCGCTCACGCCGGCGTCAAGGCCATCAGCGGTACGTTGGATCGTATGTCCACCTGGTCGCGGCGCAGGCGGGCGAAGGCGATGCAGGCGGCGGCTTCGGACTCGGTCTCGAACACCCCGAGCTCGTCGCCCGTCTCCAGTTCGATCACGGCGATCTGCGGCGGCCACATCGAAACGAGATGGCGCTCGGGCGCGCGAGAGTTGGAACGGTATGCGCAGCGCGGACAGCGGGCTGTGCCATCGACAGGCGCCTTGCAATCTACACATTCGCCTCTTGCGCGCCGCCCCAAATACCGTTTCCTGCTGACGGCGCTCTCCCGCTCGGGGGAGACGCGCTCCTTCTCCAGCGCGAGGCACCGGCCGCAGCGGGACAGGCCCCCGACCGTGGGCTGTTTGCAGCGCACACAGCAGCCGGCCGTGCGTCTGGCGCAATAGCGCCGTCGATCGAGCGCGCGTCGCACCTCGCGGCATGGCTCGCAGACGGAGCGCTTTTCTTCGGGCCGGCGGCGACCGCAGGATGTGCAGAGCCCGGCGTCGCGCCGTTCCTTCCGGCGCCGCCTGTCGCCGGCGCGGTCGGCGCGACGGCACCGCTCCGGGTCTCGGCCGGCATATGGCTTTCCTTCCTGCCTGGCCTTGGAACGGCGGGCCTTCTCGGCGGCACGGCGCTTCTCTGCGCAGCCGCCACAAACCTTGAGGCCGGGTTCGGCGGGATCGCGGCCGCACCGGGTACACAGGCCCTGTGCGAATCGGTCGGCGTGGCGCTGTCGGAGACGGCGATCGTGCGCCCGCTTTCTGGCGGGGTCCCGGTAGGGCATGACGGGAACGCCCAGTCAGCGCGCGTGGCGGGCGGCGTCAAGGCCCGAAGCGGAAATCCCCCAGATCTGGATCCCGGATCGTGCCAGGTTCACCCCCGTGCAGACGATGATCTCGTCGCGCTCGGGCCGCAAGTTCTTGACGGCGCTGAGGCTCGCGATGGTGCGCCGTTGCTGGCACCGGCCCTTCGCCTTGGGCTGCCCGGCCCGGACGGGACGGATCTCGCCGTTGGCGAGACTCTTGTAACGCTCGATCACGTAGCGATCGTCCTCGAGCCCACGTCCGAACAGATGGATCAGAAACGTCTGCGCGTCGCGATGGAACATCCGGCCGATTCGCATCTTCCGTCTCCCCGTTGTCGGTGGTCGGCACGGGGGAGACCCTCTTCGCAGCGCCGCCCCCGCCGCCCGCGTCACGGCCGCCCCCCTTCCTCCTTGGGGTGCGCGGGCGCGAGCACGGCGAGGGAATGGACTTCAGCAGGGAGTTCAGCAGGGAGTGTGCCCGAGCGGCCGTGCGCGGGTAGGATGGCAGCCATGTCCGGCCAGAGACCTGCCGGTCGGGCGAAGAGCGAGAGCCAGCCTGACCTGTTCGCCGAGCGCGGCCTGACGGACGCACGCGGCGTCGAGATGCCGCCCGTCCCGGATACGCCCCTGGTGCCCGCCGATCTCACCGACGAGGCGCTGATCGCGCTGCTGCCGCAGGCATCGATGCTGGCGGCGCAGGGGCTGTGTTCGGAAGCCGCGTCCCGCGGGCTGGTGGAGGCGGTTCCTGCGCTGGAGCAGCTGTGGCGGCGCTTCGCCGGGTTCGGGATCGCGACACCGCTGGTGGAGCAGCGCGCGGTGCTGAACGCGCTCGCGCGCCTGGACTGCGCCGCGGCCCGAACGGCATTGAGAGGGATCGTCCTTTCGAAGGGGCTGCCGGCGTCGCTGCTGCCGGCGGCGCTGGGGGCCGCAGCGGAGGCCGCGCTCTCCTTGCCCGCCGGGTTCGTCGGCCCGCTGCTGGAACACGAGGATGCGTCGGTGCGCGCGGCGGCGTTTGCGCTGGCGCCGAGGGCCGGAGTTCCCGTTGAGCTTCTTCGGGACGGGCTCGGCTGCCGTCGGCCGCCGTGCGGCGGCTGGCGGCGATCGCCATGGGCAACGCCGGGGACGCCGGAGCGACGGTTCCTCTGGCTGCCGAACTCGCGCGCAACCCGTCGGCTGCGGCGATCGAAGCGCTGGCTTCGATCGGAGACGAAGACGCCATCGTTCATCTCGGCCGGTGCGCGGAGCGCCATACGGCAGTGCGCCTCGGCGTCCTCGCCGGCTCCCTGGTGTCGGGCGTCGGGCGTCATGGGTTACGTGACGCTGCGCTGGCTTGCCGGCTTGCGGAATACGCCGGATTCGGATGCCTCGCGTGCGTAGACGCGCCGCCACGGAAGGCTGTCTCTGCTCGGGAGGCCGCGGCTATGCCGTCCGGACGATTGTCCTGGTGTCCCGATCACGTCGCGCCGGGGAGCGCCGTCGCACATATGCATGGCTGTGTTTCAACCCAGAGAAAGGAATGAAGCAGTGAAAAGGACAATCGCGCCAGCCACGCTTCTGGTCGCCGTGGCCCTGTTCACGAGCGCCTGCTCGGTGTTCGGGGGCAAGGCCGCCGAAGAGCCCGGATACCGGGTCGTCCTCGAGGACGGCGGCATCGAGATACGCGAGTACGACGCCTACGCGGTCGCCTGGACGACGGCGCCTGGATCGTTCGACGAAGCCGTCCAGACCGGCTTTCAGCGCCTGTTCAGGTACATAACGGGCGAGAACGTGAGCGCCACGGATATCGACATGACCGCACCGGTTCTAACGGAGCCTGAGAGGTTGGAAGCGGCCGCAATGGTCGCGGAGCCAGAGCGCGGAAACGACGACGACGGCCCCACGACACTCGCCGGCCCCGGCATCGGCGGCTGGTCGATCGGCTTCGTGCTGCCGGCAGGCTACACCGCCGCAACGGCGCCGCTACCGAAGAGCGCAGACGTCTCCATCGGCGACGTGGCGGCGCGCTGCGTGGCGAGCATCCGCTTCAGCGGAACCCTCGCCGAGGAGGCCGGAGAGGCGGAGCGGCAATCGCTCGAACGCTGGCTCGGGGCGCGCGGCCTGGAGCACGCCGGCGACTGGCAGATGGCCGGCTACAATCCCCCCTGGACCATCCCCGCGCTGCGCCGCAACGAGGTGCTGGTCACGCTCGCGACCTGCCCATGACGCGAAGCCCTACGCTTCCCGCATCGTCTGTCCTGCTCACCGGCAGGGTGATGGCGGCCGCGCAGCAGATGCCCCGACCGAAGCATCGCCTCGCGATCGATCCCGGCCGAGGCCACCGCAGCACTAACCGGTCCCTTCCTTCTCCTCCGGGCCCGCGGTCGCATCGAAAGCCTCGGGCCGGCTTGCGCGCCGCCACGCTTCCAGCGCGCGCGCGCGGGCAACCGCATGGTCCACGATCGGCGTGGGCCACGTCTCTCCCAGGCTGACGCCGGCATCCTCGAGGACCTCCGTGGGCGCGGTCCAGGGCGCGTGGACATACGCGTCCGGCAACGCCGCAAGTTCGGGAAGCCAGCGCCGCAGGTAGCGGCCTTCCCCGTCGAAGCGCCGCGACTGCGCGACCGGATTGAAGATGCGGTAGTAAGGCGCAGCGTCGACGCCGGAGCCCGCCACCCACTGCCAGCCCGCGCTGTTGCTGGCCCGGTCGCCATCCACCAGCGTGTCGACGAACCACGCGGCGCCGGCGCGCCAGTCGATCAGCAGGTGCCTGGTGAGGAACGAGGCCGCGACCATGCGCACACGGTTGTGCATCCAGCCCGTGGTCCAGAGCTCCCGCATGCCCGCATCGACCAGCGGGTAGCCGGTGCGGCCCCGCTGCCAGCGTTCGAGCCCGGCCGGGTCGTCGCGCCAGGCCATGCGGTCGAAGGCCGGGCGCATGTTCTCCCTCTCCATGTCCGGATTGTGGAACAGGAGATGGTGGGCGAACTCCCGCCAGCCGAGCTCGCGCAGAAAGGCGTCGCTGCCTGCGCCGGGTTCCATGGAACCGATCGCGGCCGCGACCTGGCGGGGCCCGATCTCTCCGAAGCGGAGGTGGGGCGAGAGCATGCTCGTGCCCGGCCCGCCCGGCCTGTCCCGTCCCTCGCCATAGCGGCCGACAGCGCCGCGCAGGAACCGGTCGAGGCGTTCGCGCGCAGCAGCCTCGCCCGGCCGCCACGTCTCGCGTAGTCCGGCGGCCCAGTCCGGGGTCCGCGGACGCAGCCCCCAGTCCTCGAGCCTGTCGCTTGCGGGCCACGTACGGGGCGCCGGCAGGTGAGGCACGCCACCCCCCGGAGCCTCGAAACCATGCTCCAGACAGCGCCGCCAGAATGGCGTGAATACCCGGTAGCCCGATCCGCCGCCCGTGCGGATGTCCCAGGGCTCGATCAGCAGCGCAGCGTTGAAGGATCGCGCCTCGACACCGCAGTTCCTGCATTCCACCTTGATGCGCCGGTCGCGGGCCACGGCCTCGGGCTCGTAAAGCCTGTTCCAGACGACCGCCGAGCAACCGGTTTCCGCAATCAGAGCGGCGACGGCCGCCTCCGCCCGGCCGCCGCGCAGCACGAGCCTGCTGCCTTGCTCCTCCAGCGCCTTGGCAAGCGCCTTCAGACTGCCGTGCAGCCACCAGCGCGACGCGCCGCCGAGGGCGGTGTCGCCGGCCTCTTCGTCCAGCACGAAGAACGGAACCACGGGCTGACCGGTGCCGGCGGCCCACGCGAGCGCCGGATTGTCCACGAGTCGGAGATCGCGCCGAAACCAGACCAGGACCGGCCGTCCCGTGCTGCCGGCGCCGCGCGCTTCCCCGGCGCCGGCTTCCGTCATCGCTCTTCCACTCTCCCGCTGCTCCCCTGTCTCTGTCCGAGCCCCGCCGGCACAGCGAAACAAGTCGTCCCCAAGATGCTGGTGGCGCATCGAGGTGGCCAAATGATCGCGAGGGGGGCGGCATTCACGGCCAAGGGATGCCGACGCCGCTCCATGCCATCTCGCAGCCGGCCAGGGCCAGGGCGATGCATCCGATGACTTGCTCCGGCAGCCGACCTCGGCCGCTCGGCCCTGGGGGAGACCGCGGTGGCGGAGATGGAGCGGATCGCTCCCGGCCTGATCCCCTCGTGCGTGCACACCCTGAAGCCCCGGTCGGCGTGGCAGCCTGGGGCAGCGGACATCGCGAGCGCTACCGCGCGCGGCTGCAAAGTCATTCCCTTCCGCCGCCGGGCCGCCGGCGCGGATGCGCCCTGAGCGGGCGGGCCCGGTGCGGCGTCATCTGCCCGAACGCGTCTGGCCTTCGAGGTAGCTGCGCAGCACGCGCGCACGCGCGGGCTGCTTGAGCTTGCGCAGCGCCCTGGCCTCGATCTGGCGGATGCGCTCGCGCGTCACCGAGAACTGATCGCCGACCTCTCCCAGCGTGTGCTCGCTCTTCGTGCCGATGCCGAAGCGCATGCGCAGCACCCGCTCCTCCCTCGGCGTCAAGGTGCCGAGCATCCGCGACACGGTGTCGCGCAGGTCGGACCCGATGGCGGCATCGAGGGGCTGCACCGCGTCCTCGTCCTCGATCAGGTCGCTCAGACGAAGGTCCCCGTCATCGCCGCCGAGCGGCGTCTCCAGGCTCACCGGCTCGACTGCCGCCGCGGCCAGCGCCTCCTGCACCCTTTCGAGCGGCATGCCCGTGCGTTCCGCGATCTCCTCCGGCGCCGGTACGCGCCCAAGCTCCCGGCGCATGAGCCGGGACGCCCGCCTCAGCGTCGTGAGCGCCTTCACGTGATGCATGGGGACGCGGATCGTGCGCCCGGTGTCCGCGATCGCCTGCCTCACCGCCTGCCGGATCCACCAGGTCGCGTAGGTCGAGAACCTGAAGCCCCGGCGGTAGTCGAACTTGCCCACCGCATGCATCAGGCCGGCGTTGCCTTCCTGGACGAGGTCTGGGAGCGCAAGGCCCCGGTGCCGGTACTTCCTGGCGATGGAGACCACGAGGCGCAGGTTGGCCTCGATCATCTCGTCCGTCGCCTGCCGCACCTCGCGCTCGCCGCCGAGGACCATGGCGGCCGTACGCCAGAGGTCCTCCGGCATCGTCGCAGTCTCGCGCGCCAGCGCCAGGATCTCCCGGCGCAGCGCCAGGACCTCGGGGCGCTTCTGCAGGGCCAGGGTCTTCCAGCCCTCGCCGCGAAGCCGGCCCACGCGCGAGAGCCAGGCGCTCTCCAGCTCGCACCCCCGGTGCCGCTCCAGGAACGCCTCGTGCGGGATGCCGCACCCGATGGCCAGGCGGAGGAGCGCGCCTTCACAGCGGAGCAGGCGCTTGTCCGCGGCGCGCACCTCGTCGACCAGCGCCTCGATGCGGGCGTCGGTCAGGCGGAGACTCCTCATGGAGGCGGCAAGGTCGCCCTCCAGCCTGCGGCGCCGGCTGGCCAGTGAGGCCGACAGCGTGCGGTTCCTGCGGGCCAGCTCGATGCGCTGCTCTTCAATCCGGCGCAGCTTCGCGTGCGTTGCGGCGATCCGGTCGAGGGTCTCCATGACGCCGGGACGGACCGCCTCCTCCATCGCAGCGCGACGGGGATCCGCATCGTCGCCGGCGCCGCGTGGGTGATCTGCCTCGTCGGAGCTCTCGCGGCCATTGGCGGCCTGGTGACCGCCGCCGCAGGTCGCCGCGACGTCGACGACACGGCGCAACGCCAGCGTGCCCTCGCGGATGGCGTCGCGCCACGTGCTCACCGCCGCGATCGCCGGCAGACTGCGGGCGAGACCGTCCAGCGTCTTCCGCCGGCCCGCCACGATCCGCTTCGCCAGCGCCGTCTCGCCCTCGCGGGTGAGAAGCGGCTTGCCCCCCACGTCGCGCAGATACAGCGTCATCGGATCGTCGGTGCGGTCCAGATCGTCGCCGCTCGCGCCGGGGGCAGCGCCGGCTGGCACAGGGTCCTCATGGGCCTCGCCGTTACCGGCGGCGGCGATGCCCGGCCCGGACGGGTCCGCCGTCGCCCTCTCGACGCGATCAACGCCGGCCTCGTCCTCCGTCATGGTCTCCCCGGAGAGCGGCTCGGCCCTGAACGAATCGGAATTCGTCATGGCTCCGACGGTGCCACCGCCTTGGCTCAGGGGCCAGTGCCCGTTCCTGCGGGAAACCCGGGTCCGGCGCGAATGGGGCCAACTTCCGGTGCAGTGGTCGTCAGGCCCCGGCTAATTCTTCGATGCGGTCGGCGATGCGCTGCGCGCCCTCGCGCAGTTGCCCCGAGCTTCAGGCAGCATTGGCCTCTCGATCGCGGGCAACGGCCGGACATGGGTGACCGGCGGCATTGCTCGGCGCGCAGCGGAGAGGGAGGCAAGCTGCGGCGGACGCTGTCCCTGCGGTTTGGGGCGGACGCACGTGCGCTGCTGCGGAGCGAGCTGACAGGCGGTCAAGGTCAAGACTCCCCGCCTTGCCTAGCGGGGCGATGCCAACCGTTCCGCGCGCCGCTCCGCGGCCCGGCAGATCCGTATCGATTGCGGCCTCGGATTCGGTCTCGACGGACAGGGGCGGCGGCAGCGCCGCCATCGCCGGTACGTCCGCCCGTCGCCCGCGTTCCGGCCGGCCCTCCCTCACGCCGGCGAGCGGACCCCCATGGTGGCGAAAGGCGCGGGTCTGCCAAAAGGAACGCCGCCTCCCGTGAGGCGGCGCCCTCGGAAAAGATTGGAAGTGCGCGACGCGTCAGCAGGCACACGGGTTGCAGGGATCGGCGCAACACGGATTGCACGCAGCACACGGGTTGCAGGCATCCGCTGCGCACGGGTTGCACGCGGCGCACGGATTGCACGGATCGTGCGAGTCCGCGACGACGATCCGCCCGTCATCGGCGGATACGGCTGAAGGCGCAAGAGCGGCACCGGCCGCCATGGTGACGATACTCACGGCGACCACAGTTTCCTTGATCATCTTCGCTACGTCCTCCTGGCAGGCGCGTTGTTGTCGGTTGGTTGGAACTGTGGCTTCGCGCCACCTCTTCGGGCGGCCGCGCCGCGCGAAACCTGTGTCATTGTGGTTAACCTCGGCACCGGGCGAAAGCGATTTCGCCCCCCTGACGGTATTGTGAACGCGCATAACGGCGGATGCCCGTTCCAGGGTTCGCGCCTGTCGCGACCGCCCCGACAGCGGCATGGAAGGCGTCACGATCAACCGAGGCGAGGGACGGACGCGCCAACCTGGTGGCTGCGGCCGGAACTTCGACCGGATGCAGAAGCTCAGCCGCCTGGCTCGGCCATCAGCGACCGAACCCTCTCCGCCAACGCGTCGTTGGTCGCGGCATAGGCGGGCTCGAGCCAGTCCGAACTCCAGAACCAGAGGCCGATGCCGCGGTCCACCTCGTGCTGGACGACCCTCGTCCCACCCTCCACGGGCTCAAGCAGCCAGCGATGGTCGAAGGTCAGAATGCCGGGGATGCCCCCGGACTGGCGCAACTCCGCGCTCGGGAGAAGGGTCTCCACCGTCGCGGTCATTTCGAGGACCTCTCCGCTCGGCTCGCGTACCCGGTTCAGCACCGTCTCCCCCTCCGCATAGACACCGGCGACCTCGACGAAGACCGGGTTCCACTGCGGATAGGACTCCTGACTTCGATGGTTGAATCACGTAAGTAGTTGATATTGGCCGGTTCTCATTTCCGGCTAGGCACTACACTCGGCATTTCTTCGAGCCCGGGCCGGGCTTCGCCGGCGCTCAGACGAGTTGGTACGGGGTGATCGTCAGGGGCAGCCCCATGGTTGCGTAGATCTGCTCGGCCGCCGGCGTCGGCTTCGACGGGATGACGTAGCGGTTGCCCGATTGCGCGCAGCGCAGGACCGAGCATTGGCGGTGGACGAGGGCGGAGCGGATCACTTCCGGGGACATCCGCCTCTTCTGGACGGCGACACGGTAGGCAAGGTGGCGGACGCAGGCGAAGGCCATGAAGGCGATGGCGATGTGGGCGCGGATCCGGTTCTCGTTCCAGTGCCAGATCGGCCGCACCTTCAGGTCGTGCTTGGTGATCCGAAAGCTCTCCTCGACCTGCCAGAGCCCGTGGTAGTGGGCCATCACTTCGGTGACGCTGGCGTCGCGCAGATTGGTGATGACGCCGGCGAGCCCGTCCCATCGCTCGGCCTCGGCGATCTTCTCCGGGTTCACCGTGAGCCGCGCGTCGCCCTCGACGGCGATGAAGCGCTTGGCGCCGTGATTGGAGAGCAGCTCCTTGGGATTGTCGCTGCGCTCCAGCTTGTCGAGCAGGCGCGCCACCGCCTGGCGGCGCTCGTGTGCGTCCTTGCGCGCGCGCTCGGGGCAGAAGACGACGATCAGGCGCCGGCCCTTGTGCTCCCATTCGCCGACCCGGCGGTTCTCCGATCCCTCGAGAGGACCATAGGCGTCCAGATCGAGAACCTTCTTCTTCAGCGCGGCCGGCAGCTTGCGCAGCCGGGCGCCGAGCACGTACTCGCCGCGGATGTCGTCCATGGCGTCGAGGTTGTCTGCGCTCAGCATGCCCCGGTCGGCCACACAGACCGTGCGCTCCACCTGGTGGCGGCGCTGCATGTCCTGCAGGACCGGGACCAGGCTCTTCCCCTCGTAGGTGGAGCCGGGGAAGACCTCGTAGCTGATCGGCAGCCCTTCGCGCGTCACCATCAGGGCCAGCAGGACCTGCGAGTCCCTGTGCTTGCCGTCCTTGCTGAAGCCGTGCTGGCGAAGCTCGTCCTCAATCGCGGTCTCGAAGTAGAGCGTGGTGCAATCGAAGAAGAGCACCGCCACCGGCTCCGGCAGCAGCGAGCGGCTCGCCTCGCCCACGCGCGTGCGCAGATGGTTGATCACGGGCGCGTCGAGCTGGTCCATCATCCGGTAGACCTTCTCGAGGGGAAGGCTCACGCCGAAGTCCTCCTCGAGCCGGCGCACGCTGCCCCGCTTGCTGTCGGGGTTGGCGATGCGTGCCATCACCACGTGGAACAGCGCGTCGTGCGAGGCGCGGTAGCGCGATCGCCGCAGCAGCCCGTCGAGGCCCAGCAGCCGGTACATCTCGCCGTAGACCTCGTGGATGCCCGTGATCAGCCGCTGCTCCTCTTCGAGTTGCTTGAGATCGACGGGAAGCTCTTGCTTGCCGTCCCCTTGGCGTCCGACGCGGATCACCTGGTCTGCGATCTTCTCGGGCGCGAACAGCAAGGGCTGGCGCTCGTCCTCCAGCTTCGCCTTGACGTACTCGCCGAGCTGCCTCAGGCGCTCCAGCTCGTCCTCGTCCATGGCCACGCCGATGTGGCGGACGATGCGCTGGCGGACCTTGCCGCCGTCGCGCACGGCCTCGACGAGCTGGACCGAGCGGCGCGGGCTGTTGGGGGTGGTCTTGATACGCACGAACATGGTGGGAGTGTAGCGCGGGGCGGGGATATCGACAATCCAATATATCCACTAGGCACTACAACGCGACTTGACCGCACCGCAACCGCTAAGTCATTGTCTTCGCTGAAATCTCCAGACGGGAGATCGGCCAGAATCAGGCCCAACCGTCGAAGTCAGGCGCCACCCCTTCGGGCGGCCGCGCCACGCGAAACCTGTGTCATTGTGGTTAACCTCGGCGCCGGGCGAAAGCGATTTCGCCCCCCTGACGCTATTGTGAACGCGCGGAACGGCGGATGCCCGTTCCAGGGTTCGCGCCTGTCGCGACCGCCCCGACGGCCGCATGGAAGGCGTCACCATCGACCGAGGCGAGCGACGGACGCGCCAACCTGGTGGCTGCAAGAGGAGCTTCGACCGGATACAGAAGCTCAGCCGCCTGGCTCGGCCATCGGCGACCGAACCCTCTCCGCCAACGCGTCGTTGGTCGCGGCATAGGCGGGCTCGAGCCAGTCCGAGCTCCAGAACCAGAGGCCGATGCCGCGGTCCACCTCGTGCTGGACGACCCTCGTCCCACCCTCCACGGGCTCAAGCAGCCAGCGATGGTCGAAGGTCAGAATGCCGGGGATGCCCCCGGACTGGCGCAACTCCGCGCTCGGGAGAAGGGTCTCCACCGTCGCGGTCATTTCGAGGACCTCTCCGCTCGGCTCGCGTACCCGGTTCAGCACCGTCTCCCCCTCCGCATAGACACCGGCGACCTCGACGAAGACCGGGTTCCACTGCGGATAGGACCCGGCGTCCATCAGCACCTCCCACACCGCTTCGGGCGGCGCGGGGATCGTGGTCTCCACGCGGAAGGTCTCGCTGGTGGCGAGCGAGCCCGCCACCGCGACGATCAGGACGATCGATAGGGCCGCGACGCCCCATTTGGCGCGGGAACGCGACATCGGCGCCTCACAGCGGTTTGTCGGGCCGGCCCTTCAACGCGCCGGGGCGTGGCCGGCGGGGGGAACGAGCATGGCGCCGAGCTGATCCAGGAAGGCCTGACGCTTGTCCTGACCCATCATCGCCGTCAGCACTCGGCATCGGCACCGGTCGGGTTGTTGATCGGCGCATCGCCCGCGACGCATTGGAAGACTCTCTCACCCCGCGACTTCTGCGATCCGGCTGGCGATGCGGTTGGCGGCGGCCTTGACGGGATCGTTCGCAAGGTGAGCATAGCGCTGTGTGGTCTGAACCTTCGTGTGGCCCAGCAGCTTGCCGATCATCGGAAGACCCTCGCCGACCAGCAGACCGCCGCTCGCAAAGCTGTGACGCAGGTCGTGGATGCGCAGATCGTCGATCCCGGCGCGCTCCAGAATGCGGCGCCACGCGTCGTGCAGGTAGGTGATGTGCCCGTCCGGCTTGAGACCGGGCAATACCCAGGGACTGCCCTCCCTTCGCGCGATGCCGCGCAGAACGGCAATCGCCGGGTCGCCCAGATGAACCACCTTCGCGCCAGTCTTCGATTCCGGCAACCTGAGCTCGCCTGCCTCCAGGTTCACGTGCTCCCACTTCAGGCTCTTGATCTCCCCGCTCCGGCAGCCCGTCAGCATCAGCAGCCGGATGGCAGCGATCGCAGTAGAAGACGCGAAGCCCTCGCTCTCCGCATCCCGCAACGCGGCACCGAGACGGCGGTACTCGTCGTCCGACAGGAACCGCTCGCGCTTGTGCTCGGGATACTTCTTGACGTGCCGGCACGGATTGACGCCCTCGGGGCGCATCTCCCACACCTCGGCAAGGTTCATCATGCGCGAGAGCACGCTCAGCGTCCGGTTGGCATGGTCGGGAACGTCGCGCATCTCGTGGTGAAGGGCCGCCGCATCGGCCTTGCCGATATCGCCGACGCGGCGCTTGCCGAGACGGGGGAGGATGCGGTTCTCGACGATCTTGCGGTAGAGCCTCGCGGTGCCGGGCTTCAGGTGGCCGGGAGCGTATTCCTCCAGGAAGCGCCGGGCGAGGTCGGCCACGGTGGCGCTTTCCTGCGGCCGGGGCGTCTTCCCCATGATGTCGCGGCCGGTCTTGGCGAGGGTGACGATCTCTGCGGCCCTGGCCCGCGCGGCGGCGGGCGCGATGGGCCCGTGAGGCCCGATGGTGACTTTGACGGAGCGACCTTCGTGGCGGTACTTGACGATGTAGACCTTTCGGCCGGTCGGATGGACGCGCACGCCGAAGCCCTTTATGTCGTCGTCCCACACGATGCGCTCGCGCTCGGCGGGGACGAGGGCATCGACGGTTCGCTTGGTGATCCTGGGCATGCCGACAATCCTTCGTTTACCGGGCGATGTCCGGTCGCCGGCACCGCCCATGGTCCTGCTTATGGCGGCGCCCAGGGCGCTGCAGTAACGTGCTCCGGTGTTCCTGGCGCTTCGGTGCGCGAGCGATCCAACTAGGTCAGTATCGCTTACCAAATACTGAGAGCCGAATTGGGAACCACATAGGCACCCGGCGAAATCGAACCAGAGCGAAGCCCAGTCTACGACTTTAGCGAGGAAACCGCAACAACAGACTGAATTGTCGTGCAAAATCGTACTGCAGCGAAGCGCAGCGTACCCCTGTCACTCTGTATCGTACACTGCACCATCGTCCGCGGAATTAAGCGGGCTTGGCCGCAACTGTATTGAGAAAGTCGGCGCGTCGCCCTCGATTGCGTACACTACCCGTAGCAGTTACGGCCACTGTGACATTCCGAATTCGCAATAGGTCATCCGTGTGACGTCAGCACTCCGGGAATTTGCGTCCGAGCTTCGCGCGGACATCCGATCCGGGAAGGCCACGCCGGCGCTGTCGGCGGGCTTTACCTCGGGCTTGGGTCTGCTTGCTGCCCAGGTCGCCTTCGGAGCCTTCATCTTCTCGGGACCGTTGGCTCCTTATACGTCGCAAGGCGTCGGCCTGGTGCTGTTCGGCAACTTCGCCGCCTGTCTGCTCATCGCGCTCGCAAGCGGCTTTCGCGGCGCGATTGCCGGCCTTTCGCCTGCACTCGTGATCGGGATGGCGCTCATCGGCTCCACCATGGCGGCCGAGGATCACGCGCTGTTCGTCACCACCGCGGTCGCACTGATCATCGCCGCAGTCGCCACCGGCGCGTTCTGCCTCATCATCGGCCAGTTTCGTCTCGCCAACGTCGTGCGCTTCATTCCTTACCCGGTCGCGGGTGGGTTCGTCGCCGGAATCGGCGGCGCCGTTTGTATCGCGGCGCTCTCCATGATGGGTGTCGATCCGCACTGGTCGAAGGTTCCGGGGTTCTTCGATCCCGACGTGCTGTGGAAGTGGGCGCCGGGTGCGGCCTACGGGCTCGCCCTCTACCTCTCGATGAGGCGCTGGCGCCATCCGTTGATCCTGCCGGTCAGCGTCGTGATCTTTGTCGGCGCATGCCATCTCGCTCTCTTCGCGCTCGACATAAGCGGCGAGCAGGCGAGAGCCGCCGGCCTGCTGTTCACGAGCACGGTGAAAGAAGGCCTGTGGCCGGTTTGGACACCAGCCGACTTCGCGCATGTGGACTGGTCGGCGATGGCTGGGCAAATCCCCGACATGCTGACGCTGATCCTGGTCGCCCTCATCTGCGTCGTCATGAACATCGCGGGCCTGGAGCTTGCGTTGAACAGCGAACTCGATTGGGACCGGGAGTTCAGGTCCAAGGGCTTCGCAACCGTGATCTCCGGCTTAGGCGGCGGCACGGTGTCGACGCTGGTCGTTCCCGCCTCGCTGCGCAGCAAGCTGTTCGGCGCAACGACGCGGCTCACCGGCGTCATCGCCGCCCTCGTCATCGGAGTGGCCCTGCTGCTCGGCGACGGGATGCTGGAGCTGGTTCCCGCTCCGCTCGTCGGCGGCATGCTGGTTTTTGCCGGGGCCGGCATGCTGGACGAGGGGATGGTGAAGAGCTGGAAGCGGCTTCCCCGGCAAGAGTACGGCATCGTCCTGCTGATCTTCGCGATCATCATTGCGCTGGGGCTGCTTGAGGGCGTGGGCGCCGGCATCGCGGCGACGCTCGTGCTCTTCGCCGTTCGCCTCGGCCGGGTGGACTCCGTCGAGGCGCGGTTCACCCTGCGCGAGCACCAGAGCAACAAGGCCCGACCCGTCACCGACCGCGCCATCCTGCTGGCGGAGGGAGACCGGGTGCAGACGTATCGCCTGCGCGGCTATATCTTTTTCGGCAGCGTCGTGCCCCTGGCCGATCAGCTCCGGCAAGCTCTGAGCGGTCCCTCGCGGCCGGCCTGTCTGATGCTGGACTTCGGCGCCGTCTCCGGCTTCGACTTCTCTGCCGTCAGCGTCCTCAGCAGGTTCCTGCAGCGCGCCGACGCGGCCGGGGTTAAGGTGGTTCTGTGCGGGGTCTCGGAGCCGCTGCGGGTCGGGCTGGAGCGTACCCTGCCGCCGGCCGCGTTTTCCGAACTGCTGGTGGAGCCGAATGCGGACCGCGCGCTCGAGCGCTGCGAGGACATCGTCATCGCGGCTTGGAGAGCGGACGTACGCGCGGCGGGAGAACGGCGCACGGAAATATTGGAGCACGCCGGCGAAGGCCTGGAGCGCTACCTGGACCGGCAGATCCAGTTCGAGGACCTGATCGCGGAGCTTGGAGAGTGGCTGCATCCTCGCGACTATGCCGAAGGCCAGCCCCTCGCCGGACAGGATGCGCCGGACGAAGGCCTGCAACTGCTGACCTCCGGCCGGGCCTCTGCATACGACGATGCCGGCGCGCGGCTCTACCAGCTCGGTCCCGGCGATGCGATCTGGCCAGCGGGAGCGCTCGACGCGAACGCAAGCAGCGTGGTCGCAGACCAGCCCTGCCGGACTCTGGCGCTAACGCCCGACACCCGGCGCTGGCTGGAGTCGCACCAGGAACATCTCGCGTTCAAGCTCTATCGTTACCTCCTCGCCCGGCACTTTCAGGCCGAGCCGGACGACGGTCCGTCTAAAGAGAAGACAGGCGACCGGGAGGGTTCTCCACCATGAAGCGATATGTCGCGACCGCAGCCTCCGTGACTGCCACACTCGCGTCTACCTCCATCGCAAGCGCCTGGGAACCGGGCGCCATGATCGAATTCGTGAATGGCCGGGTGTAGGACCGGCGAAGCTGTTGGCGTTACGGACGGAAACAGGGGGGCTTGAAATGGCCGTAAGAGTGATTCTCGAAGTCAAAGCGAAGCCGGGCACTGGCGACGAGTTGGTTGCGTTCTTCAGGTCCATCCTTCCGAAGACGCGCGCTTATGAGGGGTGTACACGCGTCGAAACGCTGCAGAACAGCGACGACGCCGACAATGTGCTCCTGGTGGAGGATTGGGACACCCACGAGCAATACGAGAAGTATCTGGCCTGGCAGCGGGAGAGGGGCGTCAGCGACCGGCTCAAGCAGGCCCTCGCCGAGCCTCCGAACATCCGGCACTTCGACGTAACCGACGCCTGAGCCGCGATTTAGGCGGAGGCGGCCCTAACGCGAGCGAGGTCACGTGGAAGGTACTCTTCGGCAAGAGTTGTCTATCGCATATCGATATGCGATAAGTCGCGCGGGATGATTCGGAGCTTCCGCTGTAAGGACACGCAACGGCTTGCCAACGGGTATCGGGTCCTGCGGTTTATGAGCTTCGAGCGCGTTGCCCAACGAAAGCTCGCGCAACTGAACGCGGCTGCGACACTCGACTTCCTGCGCGTGCCACCGGGCAACCGACTGGAAGCGCTGCGGGGCGATCGTCAGGGCTCGTATAGTATTCGGATCAACGACCAATGGCGGCTCTGCTTCCGCTTCGTCGATGGAGACGCCTACGACGCTGAGATCGTCGATTACGTGCGCCAGGCTAACTGGTGACAGTGCAGCCGGTGAAAGTCCGGCAGGAGGGAGAAGATTAGCCATCACCTTCACCCCGAGTCATGGGCCGTCATCCGCGAGGATGGAGGTTAAGCGTTGACAGGGGCGCGTGCGGGCAGGGCTATTGAGCACCGAAAGAGATTTGGTCCGGGATGCCGAGGTCTTGTAGTCAACCGAAGGCAGCATCCGACCCACCGATTTGGCGAGGGGGGTCGGAATCCCGCGGTGTCGAAGAACCCACGCACGTACGTACGCACTGCACCGGGACCTGGGAGGTCTCCATGCCATCCCGCTGTCGTGGCGGGATCGCAAAGGAAAGGAGGAATCCGCAACCGATGATGAACGGCATGGAGAAGTCAGACTCGGCCATAGTAGCCGCGAAGCCGGCGAACAATGGGGCGCCAGCCCCGGCGGAGCCGGTGGAGCCAAGGGCCGAGCCCAAGGGGAATCCGGGAAGCCAAAGCACGTGCCGGACGCAGGACCGGGAAAGCGTGACACAGGCGGCGGACCGGATACGGCAATTTGTACAACGGGAGCCACGGGTACGTCTCACGACGCTCCTTCACCACATCACGGTCGATGCGCTGCGCTGGGCGTTCTTCGAGTTGAAGAAGGACGCTGCGGCAGGCGCGGATGGCACAACGTGGCGGATGTACGAGGAAGGGCTGGAAGGCCGGCTGGCCGACCTGCACGACCGAGTACATTCGGGGGCGTACCGAGCGAGGCCATCACGGCGGGTGAACATACCGAAGCCGGATGGCGGGACACGACCGCTCGGCGTCGCGGCCATAGAGGACAAGATAGTCCAGAAGGCGGTGGCGGAGATTATCCTGACGCCGATTTACGAGGCGGAGTTCCTGGGGTTCAGCTACGGGTTCCGGCCCGGGCGTGGAGCGCATGACGCGCTCGATGCGCTCGCGGTCGGCATTCAACGGCGCAAGATCAACTGGGTGGTGGACGTTGACGTCCGCGCATTCTTCGACACGGTTTCGAGGGACTGGCTGGTCCGGTTCCTTGAGCACCGCATCGGGGACAAGCGGGTTATCAGGCTCATCATCAAATGGTTGAACGCCGGCGTCATGGAAGCTGGAGAGTGGCGGGACAATCTGCGGGGAACGCCTCAAGGGTCGGTGGCTTCACCGATTCTGGCGAACGTCTACCTGCACTACGTCCTCGACCTGTGGTTCCAGAAGAAGTGGCGCAACCACGAAGTCGGAGGCGACACAATCATCGTGCGGTACGCGGATGATTTCGTGGTGGGTTTTCAGCACAAGCGGGATGCGGAGCGATTCCTGAATGCCATAAAGGAGCGGCTTGGAAACTTCGGCCTGGACATACACCCTGACAAGACCCGGCTCATTGAGTTCGGGCGGTTCGCCCATGGAAACCGTCGGCAACGAGGGCTGGGCAGACCGGAGACCTTCGACTTTCTGGGCTTCACGCACTACTGCACGGAGACCAGACGGGGGTGCTTCATGTTGGGGCGCAAGCCGGTTGCCAAGCGGATGAGTCGCACCCTGAAACGGCTCAAGGAAGCGCTACGCAGGCGTATGCACAGCGACATGATTGGCACGGCAAGATGGCTAGGGAAGGTGGTCTCAGGCTGGCTGAACTACTTTGCGGTTCCGACCAGCCACCGCTATCTGCGCCGCTTCGTCGAACGCCTAAAGTGGCTGTGGTGCAGGAATGTGCGCCGCAGGTCGCAAAAGGACCGCTACAGTCTGGACCGTATCGCAGCGTTAGCACGGCAATACTGGCCCAAGCTGAAAATTCGACACCCATGGCCGGACCAGCGACTTGCCGTCAATTGAACCCAAGGGAGGAGCCGGATGCCCTAGCGGGCACGTCCGGATCTGCGCGGGGGGCGTGTGGGACAACCCGCGTTCCTACCGCAATCACTGATGTCGTTCGAGGAGGTATCGACATGACCCGATTGGAACCGGTTCACCCGGGCGAGGTTCTGAAGCACGACTTCATGGAGCCATTTGGGCTGTCCGCCACGGCGCTCGCGGAGGCGATCGGCGTGACGCCGGCGCGGATCAGCGAGATCGTGCGCGGCCGCCGCGGCATCACGGCCGAGACCGCGCTGCGGCTGGCGCGCTATTTCAACACCGACGCCCGCAGTTGGATGAACCTGCAAGACCGCTACGAACTGGAAATCGCCGAGCGGGACAAGTCCGACGCCCTACGCGCCATCCGTCCGCGCGACGTGGCGTGAGGAGAAGAAACCCGCCCATTTGCGAGCCCGTTACGCCTCCGCCCAGCCGTCCTTGTGGGCGCAGAAGGTCTTCACGTCGAAGATCGTGTGGGCGAAGAGCCACTGGCCGTCGCGCTTCACCAGCCGGTCGTCGTAGCTCGCGAAGATCCAGCGCGCCTCGTCCTCGCCCTCGTCGTTCAGCGCCGTGCATGGCATGAGCAGCCACCACTGGCCGCGCGCGGTGTCGCCGTCCACGTCGATGATCTCGTTCAGCGCCAGATGGGCGGCGAAGCTGATCTGCTTGCCGACCTCTCGCACCATATTGCCGAAGGCCTCGGCGCCCTCCTGCCGGCCGAAGGCCTCGCCGCCGTCCCAGACCGCGTCGGGCGTCATCAGCGTGACGATGCCGTCTGCGTCGTAGCCGTCGTCGGCGTAAGACATGTAGCGGTACTTGAGGCGGCGGATGGCCTCGATGTCCTCCAGCCGCTCGATGCGCTCTTCGAGAGTCCCGCTCATTCTGCGTCCACCCAGCCGTCCTTGTGCGGCTTCACGAAGTGGATGTCGACGGTTAGCGTCTGGTACAGCCAAGTGCCGTCGCGGCGCACGTAGTGGTCCTCGTATTCGCCGAGGAGCCAGACCGCCGTCTTCACGCCCTCCATCATGATGGTCGCCGGCATGATGATCCACCAGTGCGCGCGCGCGCTGTCGTTATCCAGGTCCACGTCGATGATCTCATTCATCACCAGGTGCCCGGCGAAGACGATCTGCGAGGAGACCCGTGCGAAGTGGGCATGGATCGCATCGCGGCCCTCGTGGCGGCCGAAGTCATCGCCGCCGTCCCAAATGCCGTCCTCGACGAACTGCCCGGCGATGCCGTCGGCGTCGTAGCCGTCGTCGCAATAGGCGCAGTACTGGTGCTTCAGCCGCTTGATCGCCTCGACCGATTCGAGTGTTTCGACGCGGCGTTCCAGGTCGCTTGCCGCCATAGCATTCTCCTTTGTCGCTGTGCGCCCGCGAGCGGACGCAGGTTACGGGGCCCGCGGCGTTGGCCGCGAACCCCGCCCCGAGTGCTAGTTCTTGAGAATGACGTCCTTCGGAATCGGGCCTGCGGTTACGTAGCCCTCCATCCGAGGCTTGCCGTCATCGGTGCAGATGATGGCGTAGCGGGCCTTGTCCTGAATGTGGAGCTGGTCAGAGAAGCTGCGCGGGCCCATCAGCGTGGGCTCGTCCGTGAACTTCTCCATCTCGGCAGTGACCGCCGCCGAATCCACCGTGCCAGCACTTTCGACCGCCTTGGCCCAGAGGTCCATCAGCACGTAGCCCGCGATGGGAAGCGAGGTGGCGGTCGGCTCGCCTTCCTTGGCTTCCAGCTTTTTGAAGAATGCCTCGACCTCCTCGCCGGCACCGCCGTAGAGCGAGCTGAACGCAGCCGCGCAGAAGTTGCTGAGGTTCGGCACGGCGTCGAGCCAGTAGTGGCCGTCCATCGCGACGCCCGAGACGATCAGCGTCTCGACACCGGACGCCCTGAGCTGCTTGATGGCGGACGCGGCGCCCGGCACGTAGGAGCAGACCGCGATCACGTCAGGCCTCGTGTCGAGCGCCTTGATGCGGTCGATCTGACCCTGGATCGACGGGTCGTTGTTCTGGAAGACGTCGAGGCCCAGCATCGTGGTGCCTTCCATGCGCGGCCAGGCCCACTCGAAGCCGGCGCAGACCGACTTATTGTATTCGATGGTGTCGTCACGCAGCAGGTAAGCCGTCCGCGCACCGCGATTCTCATAGGCGTAGGTGGCAATGGAGGCACCGTCGAGGTGTGCCGCCTGGCCGCCGGTGAAGGCGAAGGGGCCGATGCCTTCGATGCCGGCCTTGGCGTCGCCGGCGCAGAGGAAGAACGAGATCAGGCCCGCATTCTGCGCCACGTTGGCGGCAGGCGCGCCCATGTCGAAGTCGCAGTCGACGAAGACCACGCTCGCGCCATCGTCGATGACGATCTGGCCCGCCTTGACGCCTTCCTCGCGCTCGGACTTCGAGTCCGCCTGGGCGATCACGAGTTGCTTGCCGAGCAGCCCGCCGGCGGCGTTGATCTCCTCCAGTCTGATCTGCGCCGCAAGCGTCGCGGGGCCGGTGTAGGCCGCCTGCCAGCCGCTGGTCGAGACGGCGAAGCCCACCACGATCTCGTGGTCGTCCGCCTGCACAGCGGTCGTTCCACCGGCGACAAGTGCGCCGGCCAAGACGGCGCCCACCATACGTTTCAACATCGACGATCTCCCTTTGGTCGGTCGTTTGATTTGTTGCGACGGCCCAAGGTAGGGCTGACCGAGCCGTCTATCAACCGCGCGCTGCAAGGTATCTCGGCGCGGCACAAGAGAGGGAGGAGGGGCTCAGCGATCGAGCGTTTCGGCCTTGCCCGGCTCCTCCCACCACGCATCGAGCACGGTGCCATAGACCGGTATCACATCGGGCCGGCCGAACTTGCTCCAATAGGCGTAGCGGTCGTCGTTCAAATGATAGAGGGGAAGGAGGTAGTGTCCCCACAAGATCACCCGGTCCATGGCGCGGATGGTATCGACGAAGTCCCCGCGCTCCCGCGCCTGGGTCATGCGGGTGATGAGCTCGTCGACGACCGGGTCTTTGATCCCCGGATAGTTGCGCGTCCCTTCCTCGTCCGCCGCGGCGACGCCCCAGTAGAACGCCTGCTCGTTGCCCGGCGAGAGCGACATGCCCCAGCGGTAGATGATCATGTCGAAGTCGTAGACATTGCGCCGGTACTGGTACTGCGCCGTGTCCACGGTGCGCACCTTGGCCTCGACGCCGAGCCGCTTGAGGTTGCGCGCCAACGCCAGTCCGATTTTCTCGTTGCCCGGATTGACCAGGAGGATCTCGAAGGCGAGCGGCAAGCCGTCCGCCGCCCGCTGGAGATTGCCGTCCTGCACCTCCCATCCGGCCTTCGCCAGCAGGCGCCTGGCGGTCGCGAGGTTCTTGCGCAGGCCGCCCCCCACCTCCGGCGCGTGGTAGGCGGTATCGAACACCTCGGACGGGAGGCTGTCGCGATGGGGCTCAAGCAGGGCCAGCTCGCCGCCATCCGGCAGGCCGCGCGAGCCGAGCTCCGAGTTGTCGAAGATGCTGTTGGTGCGCACGTAGGCGCCCTGCAGCAGCGCCCGGTTCACCCACTCGAAGTCGAAGGCGAGCGAGAGCGCGTAGCGCACCGCGCGATCCTCGAACATCGGCCGGCGCGTGTTGTAGACGAGGGCGAACATGCCGGAGGGGCGCCCATGCGGCAGTTGCTCGATGGTGACCCGGCCGTCTTCCACCGCCGGGAAGTCGTAGCCGGTCGCCCATCGCGTCGCCGAGCGTTCCAGTCGCAGGTCGTACTCGCCCGCGCGGAACGCTTCCATCATCACTTCGTCGTCGCGGTAGTAGTCGTAGCTGATGCGGTCGAAATTATGCTGCCCCTGGTTGATCGGCAGGTCCCGCCCCCAGTAGTCGGGATCGCGGCGGTAGACGATGCCGCGGCCGGCATCGACGCTCTCGATCTCGTAGGGGCCGCTGCCGAGCGGCGGCGTCAGCGTCGTCTGCTCGAAGGTCACCGACCCGTAATAGGCCTTCGAGAGGATCGGCATGAGCCCGAGGATCAGCGGCAGCTCGCGGTCCGGTGTCTCGATGTCGAAGAAGAAGTGCACCGAGCGGGCGTCGGGCCGCTCGATCTTCCGCACCTTGTTGTAGTAGAGACGGTGGTTGGGCCGGCCCTGCTCCTTCAGCGTCTCCCACGAGAAGATCACGTCGTCCACGGTGATCGGGCTGCCGTCGTGGAAGCGCGCCTCCGGCCGCAGGCGGAACAGGACGGAGGAGCGGTCGTCCGGCACCTCCACCGATTCCGCGATCAGCCCGTAGAGGGAGAACGGCTCGTCCCAGGTGCGCTTGAGCAGGCTCTCGAAGACGTGGTGCCGCCCCGGCGCCGCCACGCCCTTGATGATGAACGGATTGAGACTATCGAAGGTGCCCGTGACGGCGCGCCGCAGCTCGCCGCCCTTGGGCGCGTCCGGGTTGACGTAGTCGAGATGCTGGAAGTCGGGGCCGTACTTCGGCGCCCCGTGCATGGCGATCCCGTGGGTGGACGCCGCCAGGGCCGGCGCGCCCGCCAGCGCCAACGCGACCAGCGCAGCCGCCGGCAGCAGCCACCGGGCCGCTCCCCGGAGGCGAAGGCGCCGGCCGGCGCCCCTGCCTGCGGCCATCAAAACGTGACCACGCTGCGGATCGATTCGCCCTCGTGCATAAGGTGGAAGGCCTCGTTGATCTCGTCGAGCGGCATGGTGTGGGTGATCATCGGGTCGATTTCGAGCTTGCCGTCCATGTACCAGTCGACGATGCGGGGCACGTCGGTCCGGCCCTTGGCGCCACCGAAGGCGGTGCCGCGCCAGACCCGGCCAGTCACAAGCTGGAAGGGTCGGGTCGCGATCTCCTGGCCGGCGCCGGCCACGCCGATGATCGTGCTCTCACCCCAGCCCTTGTGGCAGCATTCGAGCGCCTGGCGCATGGTCTCGACGTTGCCGATGCACTCGAAGCTGTGATCGGCGCCGCCTCCGGTGAGGTCCACCAGATAGGGCACGAGGTCGCCTTCGATCTCCCTGGGATTGACGAAGTGGGTCATGCCGAATTGCTCGCCGAGCGCCTGGCGCTTGGGGTTGATGTCGACGCCGACGATCATGTTGGCGCCCACCAGGCGCGCGCCCTGGACGACGTTGAGGCCGATACCTCCTAGGCCAAAGACCACGACATTGTCGCCGGGCCGCACCTTCGCCGTGTTGATCACGGCGCCGACGCCCGTGGTCACGCCGCAGCCGATGTAGCAGATCGTCTCGAAGGGCGCGTCTTCCCGAACCTTGGCGACGGAGTATTCCGAGACCACCGTGTAGTTCGCGAAGGTCGACGTGCCCATGTAGTGGAAGATCTTGTCGCCGCCGAGGGAGAAGCGGCTGGACCCGTCCGGCATCACGCCTGCGCCCTGGGTCTCGCGGATCGACTGGCAGAGGTTGGTCCTGCCGCTCACGCAATACTCGCACTGGCGGCATTCAGGCACGTAGAGCGGGATCACGTGATCTCCCGGCGCGACGCTGGTCACGCCCTCGCCGACCTCCGCCACCACGCCCGCGCCCTCGTGCCCTAAGATGGCGGGGAACAGCCCCTCCGGGTCGTTGCCCGAGAGGGTGAAGGCGTCCGTATGGCAGACCCCCGTGGCCTTGACCTCGATCAGCACCTCGCCGGCACGCGGGCCGTCGAGGTTCACGGTTTCAATGCTGAGCGGCTTGCCTGCGCCGGTCGCCAGTGCCGCGCGGACCTCCATCGCTCCCTCCTTGTCGCTGTCGTCAGTTGCGAATCGGTCTCACCCTACTGTCTCACCGGGCGCGGGGGCGGGCAAGACCGCACACGGCACTAACGCTGCTGGTTCTCCCAATCGGGGTGGACCCAGGGCACGTCGTTCGCCGGCGGCAGCGGCTCGCGGCCGAGGATGTGGTCCGAGGCCTTCTCGCCCACCATGATGGAGGGCGCATTCAGGTTGCCGTTGGTGATGTGCGGGAAGATCGAGCTGTCCGCCACGCGCAGCCCATCCACGCCGATGACTCGGCAAGCCGGGTCGACCACCGCGTCCGCGTCGTCGGCCGCGCCCATGCGGCAGGTGCCGCAGGGGTGGTAGGCGCTCTCCACGGCATCCTTCACGAAGTCGTCGATCTCGTCGTCGCTCTGGACGGTCGCGCCGGGCGCGATCTCCTCGCCGGTATAATCGGCGAGCGCCGGCTGGGAGAGGATTTCCCGTGTGAGTCTGATGCAGGCCCGAAACGTCTGCCAGTCCTCCTCGTGGGACATGTAGTTGAAGAGGATCGAGGGCGCCGCCGCGGGCTCCGATGACGTGAGTCGCACCCGTCCCCGCGACTTCGAGCGCATCGGCCCGACATGGGTCTGGAAGCCGTGGCCCTCGGCGGCGGCCTTGCCGTCGTAGCGCACCGCGAAGGGCAGAAAGTGGTACTGGATGTTCGGGTATTTCACGCCGGCGCGGGAGCGGATGAAGCCGCACGATTCGAAGTGATTGCTAGCGCCGAGGCCGTTCCTGAACATGAGCCAGCGCGCCCCGATCATCGCCTTGGAGAACAGGTTCCAATGGCGATAGAGCGTGATCGGCTGCCGGCACCTCACCTGGAGATAGAGTTCCAGATGGTCCTGCAGGTTGGCACCGACGCCGGGCCGGTCGGCCACGACCTCGATGCCGTGCTCCTGCAGATGCTCCGCCGGGCCGATGCCGGAAAGCATGAGCAGCTTCGGCGAGTTGATGGAGGAGGCGGCGAGGATGACTTCGGCCTTCGCGCGCACGCGGCGCATCGTGCCGCCGGTCTCGTACTCGACACCGACCGCGCGCTGGTCTTCCATCACCACGCGGCGGACGTGCGCGTGGGCCCGGAGCGCGAGGTTGCGGCGTTGCAGCGCGGGCTTGAGATAGGCGTTGGCGGCTGACCAGCGGCGGCCGCGCCACACGGTCATCTCCATCGCCCCGAAACCTTCCTGGCGCTCGCCGTTGTAGTCGTCGGTCATCGCGTAGCCGGCCTGCTCGCCCGCCTTCACGAAGCTCCGGTAAAGCGGGTTCTCCATCGGCCCACGAGTGACGTGGAGGGGGCCGTCACTTCCGCGCCACCCGGCCTGCCCGCCGTGAGAGTGCTCCATGCGACGGTAGTAGGGCAGCACGTGGCGATAGCCCCAGCCCGCCGCGCCCAGCTCCTCCCAGGTGTCGAAGTCGCAGGCATTACCGCGCACGTAGACCATGCCGTTGATGGACGACGAGCCGCCGATCACCTTGCCGCGCGGGGTCGCAAGCCGCCGCCCGCCGAGGTGCGGCTCGGGCTCGGTGACGAAACCCCAGTCGTAGCGCGGCATGTTCATGGGGTAGGAGAGGGCGGCCGGCATCTGGATGAGCGGGCCGGCATCGGTCCCGCCGTGTTCCAGCACGAGCACGCGGTTGCGCTCATCCTCCGAGAGCCGCGCGGCGAGCACGCAGCCGGCAGACCCCGAGCCCACGATCACATAGTCGAACTCGTCGTCGAAGCGGGCGGTCATCGAGTTCCAGGCATCGCGGGCAAGTGGTGCCCGCGTTCAGCGGGCCTCGATCTGGCTGTCGATGTGCGCTTCCATGATCGCCATCGCGCTCTCGCTATGAGGCTCCGTGTCGCCGAGCACGCGGCGTAGCCACAACCCGTCGATCATGGCGGCGGTGGATTCGGCGGCGACTTCAGCGGATTCCCGCGTCGGCAATCGCCGGTACTCGTGGCGGAGGTTGCTGATCAGCCGGCGTTGGTAGATGAGCAGCAGTCGGCGCACCTCGGGCTCCGTAAGTGCCTGCACGTAGAAGGTGAGCCAGGCGGAGATCACCTCCGGCTGCAGCTGTTCGTCGCAGAAGCTGCCGTCCACGATGGCGGACAGCCGCTCGCGCGGAGTCTCGGCTTCGCGCAGCCGCTCCCGGATGCCGGCGCCGAACTCGATCAGGAGGTGGCGCATGGTGGCGATGATCAGCGCGCCCTTGGAGCCGAAGTAGTGATGGACGAGCCCCTGGGAGAGGCCGGCCTCCCGCGCGACATCGCCGGTGGTCAGGTCGACGAACCCCCGGTCGTGAATGCTTCTGATCGCGGCCTCGACGAAGGCGCGCCGGCGCACGGGCGCCATTCCGGTCTTTGGCATCGGCTGCTCCTGTACTCCCCGCCATTATATTGGTTGGTTGACCAATCAACAAAAGATTGCGAGAGTCGCCCGAACGAAGCGAGCGTGAGGGAGGGTTCAATGCACATTCGGATGACATCTGCAATCGCCGCCGTCGCCATGGGCGCCGCGGCGTTCGCGGGCAATGCCTATGCCGACGATGCCGCCACCTGCAGTGAGGTGGAATTCTCGGATGTCGGCTGGAGCTGCATCACGGCGACGACCGCCGTGGCAACCACGATCCTCGAAGGGCTCGGCTATGAGCCGAAGGCGACCGTGCTTTCGGTGCCGGTGACCTTCGCCAGCCTTTCGAACGGCGACATCGACGCCTTTCTCGGGCTCTGGCTACCGACTCAGCAGAGCATGATCGACCCCTACTTCAACGACGGCACCGTCGAGAACGTGGGCGTCAATCTCGAGGGCGCCAAGTACACCCTCGCCGTGCCGACCTATGTTTACGACGCAGGGGTCAAGAGCTTCGGCGACATCGCCGCCCATGCCGACAAGTTCGACAACAAGTTCTACGGCATCGAGCCTGGCAACGACGGCAACCTGATCATCCAGGGCATGATCGACGACAACGCCTTCGGCCTCAGCGGCTTCGAGGTCGTCGAGTCGAGCGAGCAGGGCATGCTCTCCCAGGTCGAGGCTGCGGTCAGGAGCGACGAGTGGATCGTCTTCCTCGGTTGGGAGCCGCATCCCATGAACCGCCGCTTCGACATGAGCTACCTCGATGGCGGCGACGACTACTTCGGCCCCAACTTCGGCGGCGCTACGGTCTACACGCTGGCCCACGCCGGCTATACAGAGGCCTGCCCCAACGTCGGCGCGCTGCTGAAGAACCTGCGCTTCTCGTTGGCGCTTGAGAACGAGATGATGGGCTATATGCTCGACGACGGGATGGACCCGCAGGCGGCCGCCCGGAAGCTCGTCGAGATGCACCCTGAGCTGGTCGACGAGTGGCTCGCTGGCGTGACCACGCTGGACGGCCAGGATGGCGCGGCAGCCGTGAAGGCCCATCTCAGCATGTAGCGACCGACAACGCGGGCGGTCCAACGGGCCGAATCTGCGGGCGGTCGGCGCTGAAAGGCGCCGGCCGCCTGTCCCGTCCGGTCGGGGAGGGGCGCCATGGGCACCGACGATCTCGGAGTCCTTACCGAGAAAATTCCGATCGGCAAGTGGGTCGCCAACGCAATCGAGTTCATCAAGGACAACTTCTTCCACGAGCTTCGAGCGTTCTCCGGCGGCCTGGACTGGGTGCTCGAAGCCTTCGCCTATTTCCTCGGTCTGATCCCGCCGCCGGTCTTTGTCTTCCTCGTGGCGGCCATCGCCTTTTATCTGCATCGCAGCGTGGTGCTCGTAATCGGCGTGGTTATTGGGCTGCTGCTGATCCTCAACATCGGCTACTGGGACGAGATGCTGTTCACGGTGGTGCTGGTCTCGGCCTCCGCCATCGTCTGCATCCTGGTGGGCGTGCCCGTCGGCATCGCCGCGGCGCACCGGCCCTGGCTCTTCAGGATGCTGCGGCCGATCCTCGACCTGATGCAGACCATCCCGCCCTTCGTCTATCTGATTCCGACGCTGACCTTCTTCGGGCTGGGCCTGGTGCCGGGGCTGATCTCCACCGTGATCTTCGCCATCCCGGCGCCCATTCGGCTCACCCATCTCGGCATCTCCAGCGCCCCCCGGCCGCTGCTCGAGGCGGGCCGCGCCTTCGGCGCCAGCGACATGCAGCTCCTGCTCAAGGTCGAGCTTCCTCACGCGATGCCGAGCATCATGCAGGGGGTTACCCAGTGCATCATGCTCTCGCTCTCGATGGTGGTGATCGCCGCCTTGGTCGGGGCCGACGGACTGGGCGTGCCGGTGGTGCGCGCGCTCACCACGGTCAACGTCGCGCAGGGCTTCGAGGCCGGATTGGCCATCGTGGTCGTCGCCATCGTGCTCGATCGCATCCTGAAGCAGGTCGAGAGGCGCAAGGGCAGGGGCGGCACCGCCGCACGCTGATGGCGGTCATCACCTTCGACCGGGTCGATGTAATCTTTGGCCGGCGGGTCAAGGAGGCGCTCGCGCTGCTCGACGCCGGTGCCGACAAGGACCGCATCTTCGAAGAGACCGGCCAGGTGGTGGGCGTGCAGGACGCCTCGCTCCAGGTCGAGGCCGGCGAGATCTTCGTCCTCATGGGGCTCTCGGGCTCCGGCAAGTCGACGCTGCTGCGCTGCGTCAACGGGCTCAACCAGGCGACGCGCGGGCGCGTCCTGATCGACGACGGCGGCACGGAAGTCGACGTCACAGACTGCGACGCCAAGTTCATGCGCCAGCTTCGCATGAACCGCGTCTCCATGGTCTTCCAGCAGTTCGCGCTGATGCCGTGGCGGACCATCGGCGCCAATGTCGCCTTCGGGCTGGAGGTGCGCGGCGTGCCCAAGGCCGAGCGGCGCACGCGGGTGGCGGAAGTTCTCGATCAGGTGGGGCTCGGCTCGTGGCTCGACCACTATCCGCACGAGCTTTCCGGCGGCATGCAGCAGCGCGTGGGCCTCGCGCGCGCGTTCGCCACCGATGCCGAAATCCTGCTGATGGACGAGCCCTTCTCGGCCCTCGATCCGCTGATCCGCGAGCGCCTGCAGGACGAACTGCTGGCGTTGCAGCAGACGCTGCAGCGGACAATCCTGTTCGTCAGCCACGACCTCGACGAAGCACTCAAGATCGGCACGCGGATCGCCATCATGGAGGGCGGGCGAATCATCCAGGTGGGGCCGCCAGAGCAGATCGTCACAGAGCCCGCCGATGAGTACGTGCGCCAGTTCGTCGCCAACGTGAATCCGCTTAACGTGCTGCGCGGCGTCTCGCTGATGCGCCCGCTCGCCTCGCTGCGCAGAGAGGACGACGTTCACCTGCTTGACGAGGCATCGGCCATGTTCTGCCGGCTGGACTCGGACGGGCGGCCGGAGGCGTTCAGCCTCGAAGGCGCGCGGGCCGCGCTCGTGCCGTACCGGGAAGGCCTCGATCTCGCCTCGCTCGGCAACGGCACGATCGTCGCCGGCAGCCCCGAGACGACCATGCGCACCGCGCTTGAGGTGCGCCATGAGACCGGGCGGGCGATGCCGCTGCTCGACGGCGACGGGCGCCTGGTCGGCGTGATCGGTGCCAAGGAGCTGCTGGCCGCGCTCGTGCACCGGGGTGCTGGCGCCGCGCCGCCCGAGGGCGAGGACGCGCCGGCGGCCGAAGCCGCGCCGCCGGAACGATGAGGGGGATCACCATGGCACGCAGGGTCCGCACACTCGCGCTGTTCATGCTCGCGCTGGTTGCAGCTCCGGCGGCCTCGGCGCACTACGTCGATCTGAACCAGGCGCTGCACAGCAGGAACACGCTGACCGTCGGCATCGCGCTCACCGGCCAACCCTTCGCCTACAAGAGGGACGGCGTGGTGCGCGGCTTCGAGATCGAGATGGCGCAGGCCGTCGCCGAGGCCCACGGGCTCGCGCTGGAAGTCGTCCGTCTGCCGCGCGCACGGCTGGCGGCGGCGCTCGCCGCAGGCGACGTGGACGCGGTCAATACGCTCGGCATGGCGGAGGAGCCGGCGGACATCAAGACCGTGCCCTATCTGGTGGTCGGCGATCACTTGATGGTGCTCCGGGGCAACCCGTTTCGCATCCGCGAGACGGACGATCTGAGCGGCCGGGTCACCTCGGTCACCTCGGGCTCGACAGGGGAGAAGTTCGCCTACGCCCTCAACCGGGAGTTCGAGGAATCGGGCCGCGCGCCCATGCACGTCCACTCCTTCCCCGACGAGCGCTGGACCCACTTCCCGGTCTCCATGGGGCACGCGCAGGGCTACTTCATCCAGACCGTGAGCGCAGTGGCGGTGAACGCCGATCCCCACTCGCGCAACCGCCTCGTCGACGGCGTGTTCCGCCCGGTGCGCGAGGTGGGCTTCGCCATTCGTGCGGATAACGACAAGCTGCACCACGCGGTCGAGCACGCCGTCGCCGCCATGGTCGCCACCGGCAAGTACCGCCGCCTGCGGGAGTCCTACGAGCTCCCGCCCGAGCTCTCGCCCTACCGATAGGCCCTACGCGCCCCGCGGCCGCGGGTCGAGCGCGTCGCTTTTCGACAGCGCCTCTTGCCCGAAGCGCTCGACCGCCTCCAGGGTCTCGCGCACGTCGTCCCAGGTCGTGGTGTGGTTGATGATGCACATCCTGAGCGCGAACGTTCCGTGCAGCAGCGTTGACGACATGAACGCGGGGTCGTCCCAGAACATGCGTGCGAGCACGGTCCTGTTGATTTTGTCCAGTGCCTCCTCGTCGAGGTCAGCGCCCGCCGGATTGACCCGGAAGCACACGATCCCCAGCGTCGGCGTGTTCATGGCTTCCAGGAGTGAACTCGCGCGGACGTACTCTTCCGCTGCTGCGGCCAGCTCCATCCCCTTCTCGACAGCGCGCCGGAACGCCGCCATCCCGAAGGTCTGGACAGACATCCAGACCTTGAGCGCGCGAACCGAGCGGCTCAGTTGCAGGCCCAAGTTCGAGAAGTTGGGGTGGTTCGCGCCCCACACCGTGTCCTGAAGGATGTCGGGCCGGACCCCGAAGGCGTCCTCGAGCGTGCTCTCGTCCTTCACCAGCAGACAGCCCGCCTCGTAAGGCTGGAAGAGCCACTTGTGCGCATCGAGCCCGATGGAGTCGGCCCGCTCGATCCCGCGCAGAAGGTGCTTGCCCCGCTCCGTCACCACCGCGAAGCCGCCGTAGGCGGCGTCGACATGCAGCCAGAGCCCTTCTGCTGAGCAGAAGTCGGCCAACTGCTCCAGCGGGTCAATGGCGCCCGTGCCGACCGTGCCGGCGTTGGCGGCGACGGCGATGGGGCTGAGGCCGGCGTTGCGGTCGGCGGCCACGGCGCTGACGAGGGCGTTCATGTCCATGCGGAAGTGCGCATCGCTCGGGATCATGCGGATGCGATCGCGCCGGACGCCCACGATCATCGCCGCGCGGGATAGCGCGCTGTGGCTCTGGTCGCTCATGTAGACGGTGGCGCTTTCCGGATGGCCCGCCGCCTCCCGCGCCGCGACGAAGGCGTCGACGCTCGCCGCCGAGCCGCCGCTCGTGAAGAGCCCACCCGCGCCCTCCGGATAGCCGAGCCAGCGCCTGAACCAGTCGACGACGACCAGCTCCAGCTGGCTCGGGCCGCTGGCCACCAGCCAGGTGCATTGGTTAATGTTGTAGCCGGCGGCCATGAAGTCCGCCACCACGCCGGGCCAGGTAGGCGAAGAGGATACGAACCCGAAGGCTCGGGGGTGGTCGAGGCGCAACGTGAACGGCAGAACCTCGCGCGCCGCCCGCTCGACCACCTCTGCTGCCGGCCTCCCGTCTTCGGGTGGGTCCTCGACCAGCTGGTTTTCGAGGACCTGACGGAACTCGCCATCCCAGGCATTTTCTCCGGGCAGACTCTCGATCCGCTCAACCACGAGCTCAAGCGCCTTCTGCCCGAGATCGAGCATCTGCTCACGCGACATCCCGAGATCGCTCGTCACTTGTGTGTCCGAGTGGACGTCCGCCTCCCCGCTTAGGGCGCTCTTGGCGTCGCTTGCCATCGGTCAATCGCCCATTCCTGTTTCACATTTGTTTTGCGGCACAAGCTGTAGGACGGCGCAAGGGGAGTTCTCTGATGGCCACGATAACCCGTTGAGGTTGCTCGATGCTGCGCGTTGGTTGGGTGCAGGGGCGCAACTTCCGATCGATGCTACACGAAATCCTGTAAACGTTGTGTGTTTTAGGGAGCGTCTTCTGAATCTTTTTCGTGTTGACCCTTTCTCACAGCGCCATTTCCGCACCCCGCAGCCGCGCGCCGGGATGGCGGGATAACCCGGACGATTTACGGCGCGACCAGGAGACGACCAGTCACGCGGTGGCGATCGATCAGGCGGGCGACGAGACCGCTCGCCTTGGCCTCCTCGACGAAGTCGGCCAGGAAGGCGGCGCCCGCACGGTTGGTCGTCGCTGTGCCCACCGCTTGCTGGACCGCCGTGAAGCGCCCGTCGAGCAACCGAGCGCCGGGGAGCTTGTCGGCGTCCACGATCAATCCGGGTCTGAGGCCGGCGAGCGCGTCGAGCTTCTCGTTCACGAAGAGCTCGAAGGCGGCCGCAAGACCCTTCGCGCGCACCAGTTCGGCGTGCTTGAGATGGCGCGTCAGGTACAGGTCATAGGCGCTCCTGTCCGACACCGCGATGCGAATGCCGGGGCGGTCGACATCGTCGATCGCATCGAGCGCGCTGCCCTCGGGAACCATGTAAGTCGCCTCGATCTCGACGTAGGGCGGAGAGAACGCGATCGTCTTCGCGCGCGCAGGCTCGGCTGCGATGAGGCCGATGTCCCAAAGGTCCCGTTCCGCTGCATCGGTAAGTTCGCCGGGTGACGCGAAGGTGACGTAGGAGACCGCGACACCCAGGCGATCGGCAATCGCGCGCGCCATGTCGGGTGCGACGCCGATCGGGTCGCCCGACGATGCCCTGCCCGTCACCAGCAGGAAGTTGGACAGGTTGATCCCCGCGCGCAGGGTGCCGCTCGGTGCGAGTTCGGAGAGGATGTCTTGGTCCATGATCGACGAGGCTCCACTGGGGTCGAACGCATTCCTAGCCAGAGGGGCTCCGCTTGGCAAAGTCTCACGGTCGCGTTGCGCTCGTTCGGTCGGGGGACAGACGATCAGGATGCCCGCGCTTGCGCCCGTGCGGCGCGTCGGCGGGCGTGAGGGTCGAGCAGGCGCTTGCGCAGACGGATCGACGCCGGCGTCACTTCGAGCAGCTCGTCGTCCGCGATATAGGCCAGCGCGACCTCGAGCGGCATTGGACGCGGCGGGCTCAGACGCACGGCGTTGTCCTTGCCGGCGGCCCGGATGTTGGTCAGCTGCTTGCTCTTCAGCGGGTTGACGTCGAGGTCCTGCGGCCGCGTGTGCTCGCCCACGATCATGCCGCCGTAGACGGCCATCCCCGGCTCGATGAAGAGCGTGCCCCGCGGCTCCAGATTCCAGAGCGCGTAAGCGACCGCCCTGCCGTCTGCACTTGAAACGAGCACGCCGGTCTGCCGTCCCGGCAGCGGGCCCTTGAACGGCGCATAGCCGTGAAACAGCCGATGCATGATTGCGGTGCCTCGGGTCACCGTGAGCAGCTCGCCGTTGAAGCCGATCAGGCCGCGCGTCGGGCCGTGAAACAGCGCCCTGGTCTTGTCCCGTCCCGAGGGCCTGAGCTCGACTAGCTCCGCGCGCCGTTCGGCGAGCGCGGTCACTACGTCGCCGACGAAGGCTTCGTCCACATCGATCTGAATTTCTTCGATGGGCTCCAGCGGCGCGCTACCGGCCGGGTCTTCACGCATCAGCACGCGCGGACGGCCGATGGAGAGCTCGAAGCCCTCGCGGCGCATGGTCTCGATCAACACCGCGAGTTGAAGCTCGCCCCGGCCGGCGACCTCGAAGGCACTGTCCTCCGCCATGCCGCTCACCCGGATCGCGACATTGCCCTCGGCTTCGCGGGCGAGGCGTGCCGCGATCATGCGTGACGTGAGTTGCGTTCCCTCGCGTCCCGCGAGCGGCGAGTCATTGATCGAGAACACCATTGCGATCGTCGGCGGGTCGATCGGCTCGGCCGGGATCGCGGCGCAGTTCCCGGAAGCGGCGACGGTGTCCGCCACCGACGCGGTCTTGAGGCCCGCTAGCGTCACGATCTCGCCGGCCGTGCCACGCTCGACGGCGATCCGTTCCAGCCCGCGCGCGCGAAGCAGCTTGGTGAGGCGCGCGACCTCGACCACGGTGCCGTCAGTGCCGAGCACCGTCACGGTCTGGTTCGCTGCCACCCGGCCGGAGAGCACGCGGCCGCTCACCAGCCGGCCGAGAAAGGGGTCGGCCTCTAGCAGGCTGATCAGCATGCGGAATGGCCCGTCCCGTTCCGTCGAAGGCGCGGGCACGTGCGCGATGACGGTCTCGAAGAGCGGGGTCATGTCGGCCCCGGCTGCGGCCGCATCGCGCGAGGCCCAGCCGTCGCGTGCCGAGCTGTAGACGAGGGGGAAGTCGAGCTGTTCCTCGGTCGCCCCCAAGGCGTCGAACAGGTCGAAGACGGCTTCGTGCACGATCTCGGGCCGGGCGTCCGCGCGATCCATCTTGCTGATCGCCACGATCGGCCTGAGCCCGAGCCGGAGCGCCTTGTCGACGACGAACTTTGTCTGAGGCATCGGGCCCTCGGCCGCGTCCACCAGGACGAGCACGCCGTCGACCATGCCGAGCACGCGCTCGACCTCGCCGCCGAAGTCCGCGTGGCCGGGGGTATCGACGATGTTGATGCGCACACCCTGCCAGTCGATCGCGGTGCACTTGGCCAGGATCGTGATGCCCCGCTCGCGTTCGAGCTCGCCGCTGTCGAGCGCGCGCTCCTGCATCGGCTGGTTCGCCCGCACCGTGCCGCTCTGGCGCAGCAGGGCGTCGACCAGTGTCGTCTTGCCGTGATCGACATGGGCGATGATGGCGATGTTGCGCAGGTCCATGGCTGCGCGGCACTCCTCATGAAAGCGGTGGGCCGGACGGCCGTTGGAATACTCCCGGCACGGACGGGAGTACAGTGGTTGGCTGCGGGTTCAGGGGAGCGGGGCGAGGTCGTTATGCGTGGCAGTGCCGGCAAGCCATTGCCGCGTCTCTCCAACCGGGCCGCCCGAAAGCTGTTCCTGGATCGGCACGGCCTCGGGCGCCCGCCGGAGGGAGAAGATCTCACCAGGCTGATCGAGCGGCTGGGATTCGTCCAGATCGACAGCATCGCGACGGTCGAACGCGCCCACCACATGATTCTGGCCTCCCGGCGCAAGAGCTACCGGCCGCGACAGCTCGACGACCTGCTGGAACGGCGGCGCACGCTGTTCGAGCACTGGACCCACGATGCGTCCGTGATCCCCATGTCGTTCTATCCCTACTGGCGGATGCGGTTCCGCCGCGACGCCGAGAAGCTGCGCGCGCGCTGGCAGAAGTGGCGCGGAGAAGGGTTCGAGGACAGGTTCGACGAGGTGCTGGAGCGCATCCGCGAGCGCGGGCCCGTCATGGCGCGCGAGCTCGGCGGCAGCCGGCGGCGTGACGCATCCGCCTGGTGGGACTGGCATCCGTCGAAGACGGCGCTGGAATTCCTCTGGCGCACCGGCGCGCTCGCCATCGACCGGCGCGAGGGCTTCCAGAAGGTCTTCGATCTGGCCGAACGCGTGATCCCGGCCCCCGTCCGTGCTGCCGTGCGGGACGAGCGAGAAACGCTGGACTGGGCGTGCGCGGGCGCGCTCGACCGGCTCGGCTTCGCGTCCGCCCGAGAGATCGCGGCCTTCTGGGACACCGCCTCTCTCGATGAGGCGCGGACCTGGTGCTCCGCCCGCGAAGACAGTGAGCTGGTCGAGGTGGCGGTGGAAGGCGCGCGCCCCGGCGAGGTCCGCCACCTGTTCGCGCGTCCCGACGTATGCGAGCAGGCCGAACAGGCGCCGGAGCCGCCCGGCGGGGTGCGTGTGCTTAGCCCCTTCGACCCGCTGCTGCGCGATCGCAAGCGTGCCGAATGGCTGTTCGGCTTCCGCTATCGCATCGAGATCTACGTGCCGGAGAAGAAGCGCGAATACGGCTACTACGTCTTCCCGCTGCTGGAGGGCGACCGGCTGGTCGGGCGGATCGACATGCGCCGCCGGGAGGGCCACCTCTGCGTGCGGGCGCTCTGGCTCGAGCGCGGCCTGCGCCTCGGCAAGGGGCGGCTGGAGCGCATCGGGCGCGAACTCGCCCGCATCGCCCGCTTCTGCGGCTGCGACAGCCCGGTGTTCGAGAACGGATGGATCAGGGAGAGCCGGGAGTAGCGGGAGCCGATCCGGGCGGCTTCACCGCCACAGAGCTTGCGCCTCGTCTCTTCCCTCCTACACCGTCGTTTCCGGCTCCACCAGCGCCTCCGCCTTGGCGCGGTCGTCGGCGGATATGGCGACCGTGGCGTAGCCGTTTCGGCGATCCAGAAAGTGCAGGCTCCGGATATTCACACCGGCCTGCTTAAACCTCTCCGCCAGCCTGGCCAGCGCGCCCGGCTCGTCGCGCAGTCGCAGGACCAGCGATTCGTCGGATACCGTCTTGAAGCCCGCGTCGGTCAGCGCACGCAGGGCGCCGTCGTGGTCGTCCGCGGTGAGCGTGATCGCGCCCTTTTCCCCCAGCGCCTCTGCGCTGATGGTCTCGATATTGATGTCACGCTCGGCCAAGGCTCCGGCGATGTCGGCGATGACGCCCGCCTCGTTGTTTGCGATGACGACGATTCTGGCCATGCGGTTGTCCCCGATTTGTCCTGCAGTGCCGTTACGCCACGCAGTCGTCCACCACGGCGTCGATGGTCTCGCGCGTTACGTGCGGCATCGCAATGAGGTGCGCGATGTCCTCGTAGGGCGCGAGCTGCCACTTGCGCACGACGTCCGCTGGCGGCCTAGGAAACACGACGGTGACCGAGTTCTTGTTGCGCCACGCGCGGATGCCGGCGTCGTTGAAGCGTGTGACCGCATATTCCGCCGTCTCAAGGCATCCATTCACGATGTGCCGGAAGCCGTCCAGCCCTTTCCGCTCGAACGCGTACCACATCATCAGCGGCGTGAGGGCATTGCGTGAGCCCGTGAGCGTGGTGTCCAACACGCCCACGTACTCGATGGCGCGCGCGATGCGCGACACGTATTCGCGCCGGGTCAGCGCAACGCCGCAGGGCAGTGGCGAGCCCACCATCTTGTGCCCGCTGATCGCAACGCTGTCGAAGCCTGCGTCGAACCCGTAGGGCTGCGGGTCGTCCACGAACGGCAGTATCATGCCGCTCAGGGCAGCGTCCGCATGCAAGTAGGACCTGGTCACCGCGAGGTCGCTCAGGATGCCGCGGATCTTGCTCACGTCGTCGATCGCGCCCTTCATCGTCGTGCCGATGTTCGCCATCACGATTGCGGGCACGTCCCGGTTGATGCGGATCGTCTCGCGGAGGTCGTCGTAATCGATCTCCCCGTTATCCTGGCTCCTGATCATGATGTTGCGCACCTTCAGCACGCTCATGATCTTGACCACGCTGTAATGCGTATCCTGCGAGAAATAGACCACGCCGTCGGGATAGAGTTCCCGCCCCAGGTACAGGCCATACATGTTGCCCTCGGTGCCGCCCGAGGTGACGTAGCCCCACACCTGTTCGCGCGAGATGTGCATCAAGTCGGCGAAGATGCCGATGACCTCTCGCTCAATCTCGTGGGTGTTGCTTTGGAAGTTGCTGTCGTGGAAGGGGTCGCCCACGTTGTTGAGAGCGTGCCGCATGAAGGGCAGCAGAGCCGTGTAGTCGAAATCCAGATTGCAGGGATAGCCGACAGAATGCCGGCCCAACTCGTCGAATTCTCGAAGAAGGGAATCGAGTCTTTCCAGGTTATCCACAGCTTCCCCTTTACCGACGTGTTGCAAGAAAATCAGCGACGCGGAAACGATCTTCGCCTTACGCTCGCCTCCAGACCGCATTGTTCGATTGCAATGCGGCGCGCGGGTTGCACGCCGATCAGCACTCAAATCCTGCCGAGCGCGCGCAGCACCTTCTGGGGCGTGAAAGGCATGTCGGTGAGCCGCGCGGAGAAGGGCGCGAGCGCGTCATTGAGCGCATTCATCACCGCGGCCGGCGCGCCGCAGGTGCCGGCCTCGCCCGCCCCCTTGGCGCCGAGATCGGACTCGTGTGTGGGCGAGACCGCATGGCCGCAGCGCATGTCGGGCAGCTCCGCCGCCATGGGCACGAGATAGTCCGCCATCGTGGCGTTCAACATCTGCCCGTCGCTGTCGTAGACGCACTGCTCCCAGAGCGCGGCGCCCAGCCCCTGCACGATACCGCCCCGGATCTGCTCGTCCACGAGCAGCGGGTTGATGACGGTGCCGCAGTCCTCGATGCACCAGTGATCCAGCAGGGAGATGAAGCCGGTCTCGACATCGATCTCCAGATACGACGCCTGCGCGCCGTTGGTGAAGGCGAAGGGGTATTGGCGCGGGACATAGTGCCGGGTCGCGACCAGCTCCGACTGGAAGCCGTCGGGCAGGGTATCGGGCCGGTAGTAGCAGACGCGCCCGACTTCATCGAGGCCGATGCGCTCCGCGCCGGTCGCCCTGTCAACCACGACCCCGCCCTGGATATCCAGGTTCTCCGCCTCCTCCTGGAGCATGACCGCCGCCGCGCGCAGGATCTGCTGCCTGAGCGCACGGCCCGCCTGGGCCACCGCCTCTCCGCCGATGCCGGCCGCGCGCGAGGCCCACGTGCCCCCGCCATAGGGCGTGTGGTCCGTGTCGCCGGTGACGATCTTGAGCCGTTCGGGAGGAACGCCCACGGCCGTCGCCGCGACCTGCGAGATCACCGCCTCCATGCCCTGGCCCTGCTCGGTCGCGCCCGTCGCGACGAACACGTTGCCCTTGGCGTCGAGGCGCATCGTCGCCCCGTCCTGCGCGGATATGCGCGCGCCGCCCACGCCGTAGAACATCGCCGACGGGTTCGTGACCTCGATAAAACTAGCGAGACCGATGCCGCGATAGACCCCCTCGGCGCGAAGGGCGTCGCGCTCCGCCTTCAGTGCGTCGTAATCCATCGCGTCCAGGAGTTTCGCGAGACTTTCCTGGTGTGAGAGGTTCTCGAACGGGAGCCCCTGCGCCGACTTGCAGGGATAGGAGTCGTCCGCGCGCAGGTTTCTCCGGCGAATCTCAGCCGGATCGAGGCCGGTCGCGCGCGCCGCCGCATCCACGAGCCCCTCGGTCACCGCGCATTTCACCGGATGTCCGACCGCGCGGTACTGGCACATCATGTTCTTGTTCTGAAAGACGACGGTCGCCTGCGCTCGGTAGTGGTCGAACGCATAGGGACCGCCCGTCAGGTTTACGATCTGGTTCGCCTCGATGCCGCTCGTGCGCGGATACATGGAGTAGGGGCCGATCCCGCTGAGCGCGTCGATCTCGAACGCGAGAATGGTGCCGTCGTCCTTGACGGCGGCCTTGCCCACGACCCGCTGGTCCCGCGCGTGGATGTCGGATAGGAAGCTCTCCAGCCTGTCCGCCACGAACTTGACCGGCCGCTTGAGCAGGAGCGAGAGCCCGACGGTCGCGATCTCGTCCGCATAGGTGTGGACCTTGATCCCGAACGATCCGCCGACATCGCGCGTGATGACGCGGACCCGATGCTCGTCCAGGCGGAAATGGGTCGCGAGGATGTTCTGGACCATGTGCGGGCACTGGTTGTTGTGCCACACGGTGAGCTGCCCCTCTCCCGGGTTCCAGTCGGCAAGGATGGCGCGCGGCTCGACGCACACCCCGGTGTGCCGGGCAAAGACATAGGTTTCCTCGACGATATGGTCGGCCTCCGCATAGGCCGCCTCGATATCGCCGAAATCCGCATTGCGCCGCCAGGCAAGGTTGTCGCCAAGGCTCTCGTGGATGACGGGCGTGGCGGGGTCGAGCGCGGTCTCGGCGTCGGTGACGGCCGGCAGCACCTCCCAGTCGATCTTCACGAGCTCCGCCGCATCCTCAGCCTTGGCGCGGCTTTCGGCGACTACCGCGACCACTGCCTCGCCCTGCCAGGTCGCCGTCTCCAACGGCAGCGCATATTGCGGCGCAGACTTGAGGCCCTTCAGATGCGACAGCACGCCAACCCAGGGGTCGTGTATCTCCGCGAGCTCGCGTCCAGTCACGACCGCGATCACCCCTGATGCCGCCTTCGCTGCGTCCGCGTCGATGGACCCGATCCGGGCATGCGCGTGGGGAGAGCGCACGAAGGCCGCGTGCCCCGTCCGCCCGCCGGTCTCGATGTCGTCGACGAAGGCGCCGCGCCCTTCCGCGAGGCGGGGCGCATTGGGGCGCGGAACCGACCGGCCGATATAAGAGTTCGGGCGATCGAGGAGCCAGCGGTCCGCAATGAGATCGGTCATGACGGGCCTCCTTCGCGCGCGCGGGCCATCTCGAATGCGTCCACGATCGCCTCGTAGCCCGTACACCGGCAGTAATTGCCGGAGATGAACTCGCGGATCTCCTGCCGGCTCGCGGCGGGATTGCGTTCCCTCAGCTCGGCCAAGGTCAGCAGCATGCCGGGGGTGCAGTAGCCACACTGGAGCGCGTTGCGCTCGACGAATGCCTCCTGGAGGTCGCGGATCTCGCCCGTGTCGCTCAGCCCCTCGATGGTCCAGACATCGGCGCCGTCCGCCTGCGCGGCCAGCATGAGGCAGCCGCGCACGATGCGCCCATCCACCCGCACGGTGCAGGCGCCGCACACGCCGTGCTCGCAGCCGACGTGGCTGCCGGTGAGGCCGAGCTCCTCGCGCAGGAAGTCCACCAGGTTCATCCGCGCCTCGATGCGGCGGCTCGCCCGTTCGCCGTTGACCCGCAGGCCGATTTCGACGGTCCTGTCCATCGCTCCCCTCCCTCAGGCCGCCGCCGCAAGCGGACCCAGGGTCCGCCGGACGAGGGCGCCGGCAAGATGCCGGCGCATCGCCGCATCCGCATTCATGTCCTCCGGCGGGTCGAGCTCCTCCTTGAGCGCATCGGCGATCCGGGTGCCGAGGGCGTCCGACCAGCTCTCGCCTTCGAGCAGCGCAGCACTCCGCACGGCGGAGACAGGCCGCTCGCCCGCCCCGAAGAACACGAGGCGGCCCTGGCCGAACCTGCCGTCAGCCATCTCGACATGGGCGGCGAGGCCGATCATCGCGTAGTCGCCGTGCCGCCGCGCCAGTTCCCTAAAGCCCGACTTCCAGCCCGCGCCGACGCCCGGAACGTCGACTGCGGTCAGCACCTCGCCCGGCTCGAGAGCGGTCTCGTAAAGGCCCCGGAAGAACGCGTCCGCATCCACGGTTCGGGTGCCGCCCTTCCCCGCAATCGTCATCCGCGCGCCGAGGGCGACCGCGCAGGCCGGGAGCTCGGCCGCCGGGTCGGCGAAGGCGACGGAGCCGCCGAACGTGCCGCGATTGCGAACTGCCGGATGGGCGATATGGGGCATGGCGCAGGCGATGAGCGGCGCTTGGGAGGCGACGAGGTCCGAGGCCTCCACCTCCGCATGGCGGGTCATGGCTCTGATCCGAAGCCCATCGTCGGTTTCCTCGATTCCCGCAAGGCCTGGTACGCGGCCGATATCGACCAGAATCTCGGGTGCGGAGAGCCGCATGTTGAGTGTGGCCATCAGGCTCTGGCCGCCGGCGAGGACTCTCGCGCCCTCTCCGTGCTCGTCCAGCAAGCCGATGGCGTCTTCGAGGCTTTCCGGCCTGACGTAGGCAAATGGGGCAGGTTTCATGAGCGCATTCCCCCGCTATTGCGCCGGATGAGCATTACCGGGATGTCGTTCAGCTCCACGTTATAGATGTATGCGAGCGTACCGCGTTTGGTCCGGATGCCGAAGGGGCTGGTCGTCCATCGGGTCGTCGGCGGCATAGTCGGTGCCTGCCTCGGCTGTCATTCCGACCAGATATTCGGTGTGTACGCCTTACGCCCCCCTCAGTCGCGGGTCGAGCGCGTCGCGCAGGCCGTCGCCGATGTAGTTGACGCTCAGCACCGTGAGCGAGATCGCCAATCCGGGCCAGAGCACACGCTCCGGCGTGACCGAGATGAAGTTGGCGCCGTCGAAGAGCAGCCGCCCCCAGGTCGGGAAGTCTGGCGGGAAGCCGAGCCCCAGGAACGATAGCGCCGATTCCGTGATGATCGCGTTGGCGATGCCGAGCGTCGCCGAGACCATGATCGGGCTGAGCACGTTGGGCAGGATGTGCCGGGTGATGATGCGCCGCCTGCGGGTGCCGATGCTCCGCGCCGCGGTCACGAACTCGCGTTCTCTCAGCGCCAGAACGTCGCCCCGCACGATGCGCGCGGTCTGCATCCAGCTCGTGATGCCGATGATGAACACCACCAGCAGGAAGATCCCGGTCTCCGGGCCGAAGGCGGCGCGCAGGCTGTCGCGAAACAGCATGATGACCACCAGCAGGAGCGGCAGCAGCGGCAGCGCCAGGAACATGTCGGTGAGCCGCATCAAGAGGCCGTCGAGCCCTCTGAAAAACCCGGCGAGCACGCCCACCAAGGTGCCGAGCACCAGCGCGATCATCATCGCGGTGAAGCCGACGGCGAGCGATATGCGCCCGCCCGCCAGCACTTGGGCCAGCGTGTCGCGGCCTAGGTTGTCGGTCCCCATCGGGTGCTTGAGGGAGGGGCCCTCGTTCTTCGCCAGGATGTCGAGGTAGTTCGGGTCGATCGTGTGGATCAGCGGGCCGATGGCGACCGCAAGCGCGATGGCGATGAAGACGCCCGCGCCTGCCAGCGCGCCGGTGTGGTTGCGGAAGGCGAGCCACACATCCATCCAGAGTGAGCGGTGGCGTTGTGCCCCGCTCGAAGGGCCCGAAAGGCTTGACGAGGATGAGGGGGCCGCCGGCATCGCTCAGCCGTAGCGGATGCGCGGATCGAGGATGCCATACAGCACGTCCGCGACCAGGTTGAAGAGCACGATCAGCACCGCGAAGAGGAAGGAGAGCGTCTGCACCAAGGGGATATCGGCGCCCTGGATCGCGGTGATGAGAAGCTCGCCGATGCCGTTCACCCGAAAGATTTTTTCCGTGATGATGGCACCGCCGAAGACCGTGGGGATACCCAAAGCGATCAGGGTCACCACCGGGATCAGGCTGTTGCGCAGCACGTGGATGAACAGCACGACCCGCTCGCGCAGGCCCTTGGCGCGGGCGGTGCGCACGTAGTCCTGCGTCAGGTTGTCCAGCACGGCGGCGCGCATGAATCGGCTGATCTGGGCTGCGTTGAAGAGCGCGAGCACCATCACCGGCATTGCCATCTGCTTGATCTGCACCCAGAAGCTCCCGAGGTCGGTCACCCGGTGCGTGGTGTCGTAGATCGACGGCAGCCATTGCAGGCTGACGCTGAACACGATGATCGCCAGCAGGCCGGTGAAGAAGGTCGGCACCGAGAAGCCGATCATGGAGACGAAGGTGCCCACCTGGTCGAACCACGAATACTGCCGGTAGGCCGAGACGATGCCGATCGGGATCGCGATGAGGATGCCGATCAGGTAGGAGAGGCCGACCACCCAGAGCGTCTGCGGCAGCCGCTCGATGATGAGGTCGACCACAGGGCTGCGCGTCGCCCAGGAGCGCACGCGCAGGCGCTCCTCGGAAGCGCCGATCTCCACGCCGAAGGCCCGCTCGATGAGGTTGAGCGGCTCGTTGACGAAGAACTGCTCCATCCACTTGGCGTAGCGGATATGGAAGGCCTCCCCGAGCCCGAGCGACTCGCGAATCTGCTCGCGCGCTTCCGCCGGGATGGTGAGCGGAAGCTGGCCTGTGGGGTCGTTGGGCGCAAGATCGAGAAGGGCGAAAAGGATGAAGCTGATCGCGATCAGCGTCGGAACCGCGAAGAGCAGGCGGCGAATGATGTAGTGGGTCATCGCCCGCGCCGATTACCCTGAAACATCGAGGCGGCCCGCAGCAGATCGCCGCGCGCCGCCTCTCCTTTCGACGCCGCTGGGCCTTTGGATCGGCCGGCTCACCGCGTCAGCGATGCCAGTCCGCGATGTTCCACAGCTCCGAATCCCACGGGTTCACGCGCACGCCCTGGAGCGTGTTCGCATGCGCCGAGATCCTCGCCCGCCAGATCAGCGGGATCACATACTGGTTCTGGACGATGATGTCGTTCATCCGCTTGCCGATATCGGCGCGCTCGTCCAGCGATGCCGTCACGGCCATCTCTGCAGCGAGGGCATCGTACTCGGCATTGCAGGCGCGCGCGATGTTGCCGCCGAGCCACTGGTTCTCGGGCCCCGGGATTTCCGAGCACCTCCAGTTGGCCATGTAGGCCTCTGGATCCGCGCCGTCGAAGTTGTTCGTGTACATCTGGATGTCGGCGTAGAACTTCATGTAGGTGTCGGGGCTCGCCGGGTCGCCGCCGAAGAACACCGCCGCATCGATGTTGCGAAGCTCCGTCTCGACACCAATCTGTCCCCACATCTGCTTGATCAACGCCTGGGTACCCTGGCGCACGGAGTTGGTAGATGTCTGGTAGAGGATCGAGAGGCGCACGCCGTCCTTCTCCCTCACGCCGTCGTCGCCCGGAAGCCAGCCGGCCTCGTCGAGGATGCGGTTGGCCTCCTCGATATTCTGGGTCGTGCAGGCGTCGTTGGCGGTAGACGCGTAGACCGGCGGCGCCGGCAGCACGTTGCAGGTGACTTGGCCGGCCGCGCCGTAGCCGAAATCGACCAGGATCTGGCGGTTGATCGCGAGCGACAGCGCGCGGCTCACCGCCGGGTCGGAGAGGAAGGGGTGGGGGTTGGTGCCGTCGAGGTAGAGCGAGCGCTTGTCCTTGCCGAGGTCGGCGGAGTTGTTGGTCTGGTTGACCACCAGTCGCTCCACCATCGTGCCGAAGCCGGCGACAACCTGGCCTTTGCCGTTGGCCACCATCTGCTCCAGCACCTCGGGCTCGATCTGCAGGTTCCAGGCGTAATCGAACTCGCCGGTGGAAAGCACAGCGCGGGCGGCGGAGGTGGCATCGCCGCCGCCCTTGAATGTAACGGTGGCGAAGGCGGGCTTGTCCGGCTCACGGTAATTCTCATTGGCCGAGAGGATGACCACGTCGTTGGCGCGGAACTCGTCCACCTTGAAGGGGCCAGTGCCGATGGGGCCGAAATTCTGCTCCGTGCACGTCTGCGCCCTGACGCCGGTGCAATTCTCGAACTGCGCCTCTTGCAGAATGGGCGAGGTGGAGCCGACGAAGGGCCCGTAGGGGAAGGGCTTGGCCACGCCGAAGTGAATGCGCACCGTGTGGTCGTCCAGCGCCTCGACCCCGGTGACATCGGTGAAGCTGGAGAGCGGATTGCAGCCCATCTCCTCGTTCAGGCAGTACTCGGCGGAGAACACCACGTCGGCGGCGGTGAACGGCGTGCCGTCGGACCACACCACGTCGTGCCGCAGCGGCCATGTAATTGACATGAGGTCGGCCGCCACGCCGCCGTTCTCCACGGTGGGAATCTCGGCAGCGAGCGCGGGAATCATGGTCCCCGTGTCGTCGTAGCGGGCCAGCGGCTCCAGCACCAGCGACGCCGCCTCGATGTCCTTGGTGCCGCCGGAGAGGTACGGATTGACGGTCGAGACCGCCTGCCAATAGAGGATTTTGAGATGGCCGTCGCGGCCGCGCTCGGCAAGGGCCGCAGTGGAGAGCATCGCCACCGCAACCGCGGCGATCGTCAAGCTGAACAGGGATTTTCTGAGCATGTCGCGGGCCTCCAGTTGGGAGGGGTGGGGCGCGCACCTGTCGGCACACCCGGCATCATCTGCCATCATTCCGCCAGGTGACAAGCGACCTGGTGGCCGGTGCGGAGCGTGCGCCACTCCGGCACCTTCTGCGAGCATTCCGCCACTGCCACCGGGCAGCGGGTGCTGAAGCGGCAGCCCGGCGGCGGCGCGGCAGGGCTCGGCACGTCGCCCTCCAGGATGATGCGCTTTCGCGTGGCCTCGCGCTCGGGGTCGTGCGTGGGCACGGCCGAGAGCAGGGCGCGCGTGTAGGGGTGCAACGGCTCCTCGTAGAGCGAATCGCTGGTTGCAAGCTCGACGATCTTGCCGAGATACATCACCGCCACACGGTCGGCGACGTGGCGCACCATGCGCAGGTCGTGGGAGATGAAGAGGTAGGTGAGTCCAAGGCGTTCCTGCAGCTCCTTCAGGAGGTTCACCACCTGCGCCTGGATCGAGACGTCGAGCGCCGCGATCGGCTCGTCGCAGACGACGAACTCGGGGTTGAGCGCGAGCGCGCGGGCCACGCCGATGCGTTGGCGCTGGCCGCCGGAGAACTCGTGCGGGTAGCGGTTGGCGAAGGCCGGGTCGAGGCCCACCGCGTCCAGCAGCGCTTCGACGCGCTCTCTCAAGCCAGCCCCCGTTGCCACCCCGTGCTCGCGCAGCGGCTCGCCGACGATGCTGCCCACAGTCATACGTGGGTTCAGGCTGTCCTGCGGGTCCTGGAAGATCATCTGCATGTGCGGGCGCAGCTTGCGCAGCGCCTCGCCCTGGAGCGCAGTGATGTCCTCGCCACGAAACTTCACCCGCCCCGCCGTCGGGGTGTAGAGGCGCAGGATCATCCGGCCGACGGTCGACTTGCCGCAGCCGCTCTCACCCACCAGGCCCAGTGTCTCGCGCGGATGGATCGCGAAGTCGAGCCCGTCCACCGCCCGCACGCTCCCCACCTGGCGACGCAGGACCCCCCGCAGGATCGGGAAGTGCTTGGTCAGGTTCTCGACCGCGACGAGAGGTTCAGGCGGCACGGGGCACTCCCGCGTCGGCATCGTACCAGCAGGCGACCTCGTGTCCCTCCGTCACCGGGGCGAGCGCCGGGTTCTCCGTCTCACAGCGAGCGAAGGCGTGGGCACAGCGGGGCGCGAAGGGGCAGGCATCCGGCGCGTGGAGCAGCATGGGCGGCTGGCCGGGGATGCTGGCGAGGCGCTCGCCGCTGCTGCCGCCCTCCAGCTTTGGCAGCGCGCGCAGCAGGCTCCGCGTGTAGGGGTGCTGGGGCCTCGCGTAGAGGGAGCGGACGCCCGCGCGCTCGACCGTCTGGCCGCCGTACATCACCATCACGCGGTCCGCGAGTCCGGCCACCACGCCGAGATCGTGTGTGATCCAGATGATCGCCATGCCGCGCTCGCGCCTGAGCCGCTGCAGCAGATCAAGAATCTGCGCCTGAATGGTGGCGTCGAGCGCCGTGGTGGGCTCGTCGGCGATCAGAACCTTGGGATCGCAGGCGAGCGCTATCGCGATCATCACGCGCTGGCGCATCCCGCCCGAGAACTGGTGGGGAAAGTCGCCGAGGCGGCTTTCCGCCGCGGGAATCCCCACCCCCTCCAGCAGCGCGGCAGCCCGGCGCCGCGCCGCGCGCCGACTCAGGCCGAGATGCGTCCTGAGCGGCTCCGTGAGCTGGTAGCCGATGCTGAGCACCGGATTTAGCGAGGCCATCGGGTCCTGAAAGATGAAGCCAACCTTGGCGCCTCGCACGTGACGCAGGCGCGCCGGGTCGAGCGCGAGCAGATCCTCGCCCTCGAGCAGGGCCTGGCCCGAAGCGATCTCCGCCGGCGGCATAGGCAGCAGCTTGAGCAGCGAGAGCATGGTCACGCTCTTGCCCGAGCCGCTCTCCCCCACCACGCCGAGCAGCTCGCCCTCGTGCAGGTCGAAGCTGATGCCGTTGACCGCATGCACCATGCCGCCGCCTTGGGTGCGGAAGCGCGTACGCACGTTTCGGACGGAGAGCAGGGGCGCGCGGCCGGCTGCGCGAGGCACCAGTCAGTCCCTAAGCGATAGCCGGGGCGCCGCTCGTCGCGGGTCGGTCGTCGATCAACCGTCGCGGCCCCCGAACCTGTCCTGTCCCGATGCCCCGCGATCCTAAACCCCGCGTGATCGCCCATGCTAGTCTCCCGCGCCGGATTCGGGCACGGCGAGGATGGACGGCGGGGAGACGATGACGGTGCAGGGCAGGGAGCGGCTGGCGTCCGCCGACATCGTGGTGGTCGGCGCGGGGATCATGGGGGCGAGCATCGCCTTTCAGCTCACGCGGCAATCCGACCGCAGGGTCGTGGTGGTGGACGAGCGGCCACCCGTCGGCGGCATGTCGGGCCGCACCTTTGGGCAGATCCGCCAGCATTACTCGAACGCGCTCATGGTCGAGATGGCCATTCGCGGCTTCGAGGTGCTCAACAACTGGCAGACGGAGGTCGGCGTCGGCGATCCCGGCTACGTCAAGCTCGGCTACATGCTGCTGGTGGTCGAGGCGCAGGTGGAGGCCTGCCGGCGCAACGTCGAGCTCGGCCGCCAGCTCGGCGTCGACACCCGCTTCGCGAGCCCCGACGAGATCAAGGCCCTTGAGCCCGCGCTCGTCACCGACGATCTCGCCGGCGGCGCCTGGGAGCCCAACGGCGGCTACATCGACGTGACCCGCATGGTGCTGAGCTGGCTCGGCGCGGCCCAGGCGGCTGGTGCGACGCTCCATTCGGGGCTCCGGGTAGAAAGCATCGCCACGTCTGATGGCAAGGTCGTGGGCGTGGACACGCCCCAGGGTCGCATCGAGGCGCCCGTCGTGATCGCCGCGACCGGCGCGTGGATCACCGATCTGCTCGGACCACTCGGCATCGACGCGCCGATCGAGCGCCGACGGCTCGACATGGCCTATCTGGAACAGCCGCCGGGCCGCCCGACAATCCGCACCTGCATCACCGACGGCAACTCCAACGTCGTGATGCGCCCCGACATGGGGCCTTACCTGCTGGCGGTCGCCTATCCCAACGAGATGCCGGAGGTCGCCGACCCCGCCGCACCGGCGCCGGCGGAGGACGAGGCCCGCCACCGGACTCGTCTCGACAAGGCGCTGGCCGAGCGGCTGCCGGATTTCGTCGATGCCACGGTCGCGCGCACCGTCTCCGGTGCCTACGACATCACGCCGGACTTCCACCCGATCCTCGGCTGGGCGCCGGGGCTGGAGGGGCTCTACATCGCTGCCGGCTTCTCCGGCCATGGGCTCAAGCTCTCGCCGGCGGTAGGCGAATGCGTGGCTGCCGCCGTGCTCGGTACGGACTCGCTGTTCGACATCCACCCGCTCCGGCCCACGCGCTTCGCAGAGGGCGAGCCCATGTACCTCGCCTACGGGCCGTCCGCGCGTGCCTGACGACGATCTATACCGCCCGAGTCAGGAATGGCATCATCCCCGCGTCGCTTCCCGTGCGCCTAACCGGACGAGGGCCCCACCATGCCGACCTTGACCGATGAGCAACGCCGCCAGTGGGCGGTCGATGGCTACATCCATCTGGAAGGCGCGTTGGAGCCGCAAGAAGTGTCGCTCTACTGCGGGCTGATCGACTCCCTGCGCCCCCAGGCGGGATGGGAGCCGGTGCCGGGCCTGCCCTTCGGCCATTACGGCTGGGTGGAGCGCAACGCGACCGCGAACGACCTCGACTCCTTCATGGATCGCCGCGATCTCCTGGGCTACGCCGAGCCGTTTCGGGACCTGATCGACCGGCCCAACGTCTTCGACCCGATCCTCGAGCTCATGGGCCCCAACATCGTGCTCAGCATGTCGCAGGCCATCGTCCGCGCATCCACGACCGAGTTCCCCGGCTTCATCCACACCGACGGCGGGCAGGCGCTCCGGCAGATTCGGGTGACCGAGACCAGCAGGCCGCTGGCGGTGAAGGCGCTCTACCTTCTCACCGATGTCGAGGGGAGGGACAACGGCGATTTCACGGTCTTCCCCGGCAGCCATCTGCGGCAGATCCCGTTCGATAGCGGCGCGGCCCCCAACCCCCACACGCCGGGCGCCGTCCAGTTGGGCGGGAAGGCGGGCGATTGCTACCTGTTCAGCCACGCGCTCTGGCACGGGCCGGCACCCAACCATTCCGGGAAGGGCCGCAAGACACTGCTCTACAACTACGCGCAGATGTTCCTAAAACCCTACGATTTCCCCACCATGGCCGGCGTCATGGATAAGTGCACGCCGCGCCAGCGCAGGCTGCTGGGCGATCTCGGGCATGACCCGAGGCTGGGCGACTTCTTCTACGTCCCCGAGGACCAGGAGGAGGTCATGTTCCAGCGGACCAAGGCCCGCCAAGCCGCCTGATCGAACCCGGCCCGAGAGCTACGGGTCCCGGCTCAAGCCCCGTTCTTCCAGCGCATCGAGGTAGGTGCGCCAGATCGCATCGCGGTGCTCCGCAAGGTGCCGCAGGTAGGACCACGTGTAGATGCCGGTGGTGTGCAGGTCGTCGAAGTGGAGGCGCACGGCGTAGTTGCCGACCGGCTCGATCAGTGTGATCCCCACGTGGCGGCGGCCCGGCACGATGGTCTTGCCCTCGCCGTGCCCCCTGACCTCGGCGGACGGGCTCTCCACCCTGAGCAGCTCGGCTGGCAGGCTGCACCGGAGGTCGTCGTCGAAATCGATCTCAAGCGTCTTCTCGGCGCTCTTGTAGCGGAGCTCGACCGGCCAGGGCTGGTCCTCGAAGGGTGTGCTCACCGAGCCTCGCCTTCCTCCAGCGGCCGAGCCTCGTCCGGCAACATGATCGGGATGCCGTCCCGGATCGGGAACGCCAGCTTGGCCTTGTCGCTGATCAGCTCCTGCCGCTCGGCGTCGTAGCGCAGCGGCTCCTTGGTCAGCGGACAGACCAGGATCTCCAGCAGCTTGGGATCGACGGTGGCCCGTTCCTCTCCCATCCGCGCGGCCTCCTTCACTGCATCCGCGACTTCGGCCCGGACGCGCCGTAGGCTGCCATCTCGAACAGCGCCTGCATCATGGCTACCCGCTGGCTCTCGCTCGAACATTCGAGCAGCGCCTGCTTCTCGCTCGGCTCGAAGGGGCAGGCCATGGCGAGACACGTGACCAAGGCCTCGTCGTTGGCCCGGTCGATCGCGTCCCAATCGGCGGTGAGCCCGTGGTGATCGAAGTACGCCCTGAGCGCAGGCAGCAGGCTGCCGCGGTCGACAGTGATCGGCGCTGGTTCCGGCAGGTCGCTGGCGAAGCCGCTGTAGTCGGCACGGACACGCCGATAGAGCAGGCCGTCCTGCTTCAGCTCGCGCGCGATGGCGAAGCGGCAGACGCCGGTGAGTGTGATGAGGAAGCGGTTGTCCGGCGTTTCCGAGAACGAGGTGATGCGGCCGACGCATCCCACCGGATAGACCTCCGGTGCCTCGAGCTTCGCCTGCGGGTCGGCCGGCTGGATCATGCCGATCATCTTGTGCGATGCCATCGCGTCCTGGGTCATCTCCAGGTAGCGGGGCTCGAAGATGTTGAGCGGCAGCCGACCGCGCGGCAGCAGCAGAACCCCCGGCAGCGGGAAGATCGGGATGACGCGCGGCAGCTCGTCGATGCCGCCCGGATCGGGACCGGCGGTCACGGCATGCCTCAGGAGAACAGGATCGACGAGAGCTTGCGGCGGCCTGCCACCGTGAGCGGGTCCGCGTGGCCGATCGCCTCGAACAGCTTGAGCAGCTGCTGGCGCGCGGCCTCGTCGTTCCACTCCCGATCCCGGCGGATGATCTCGATCAGCTCGTCGATGGCCTGCTCGTTGCGCCCCGCGCCGTGATAGGCCATGGCGAGATCGAAACGGGCCTGATGATCGCCGGGGTCCTGGGCGAGCCGGGCCTGAAGCTCGGCGGTGTCGCCATCGGCCTCGCCGGCCTGCTCCGCAAGCGCTAGGGCCGATACGGCGCTCTCCACGTCGGCGTTCTTCAACGCATCGTCGTCGAGCCCGTCCACAAGCTCGCGGGCCTCCTGAAGGTCGCCAGCACCGACGAGGCAGCGTACAAGCCCCGCTATCGCCGCCGCCTCGCCTGGCACCTGGCGCAGGATCTGGCCGTAGATGTTCGACGCACTGGCGAAGTCCCCGGCATCAAGCGCGTCCTTGGCCTGCTCAAGCGCCTGCTCCAGCGGCGAGGGGCCCATGGGCCCGACCAGCCGCTCCACGAAGCGCTTGATCTGGCTTTCCGGCTGGGCGCCCATGAAGCCGTCCACCGGCTGCCCCTTGTCGAAGGCGAACACGGCCGGAATCGACTGGATGCGGAGCTGCTGCGCGATCTCCGGATTCTCGTCGATGTTGATCTTGACCAGCGCCACCTTGCCGCCGGCGTCTCTCACCGTCTTCTCCAGAATCGGCGCGAGCTGCTTGCAGGGGCCGCACCAAGGCGCCCAGAAATCGACGATCACCGGCGTCTGCTGCGACGCCTCGATCACGTCGGCGGCAAAGCTCTGGGTCGTCGCGTCCTTCGGCTGCGCGGCACCGCCGGCCGACTGGCCAATGAGGGTATCCATACCCGCATGCTCCCGGCTGGAGAGGATTCGGTTGGGCAAAATGTACATGGCAGCTTGCACCGGGCCTTGCAAGCCTGCCTCCGGTTTTGATTGCGCGAGCGTATGCACCGGAAGGGACGGTCCCGTCCGGTCGCCGCACCGACGTCTCGCGGCACCGCCGCGAGCGGGAGAGGGGAGGAGCGCGCTGCCGCCCGGTGAGGCGCTCAGCAGGCCCCTCGGCTGCTTACTTGATCATCGAAAAGATAATCGCGGGCACCAGCGGCTCTCCGGCAGGCTGAATCGCTTCGATGCAGATGTTCGCCTCGGGATTGCTGGCCGACATCATGACTTCCAGCATGTCACCCGCCTCCATGGGAACGATGCCCTGGGAGATGATGACATCCTTGGCCATGCTGCCTTCGTCCTGGCAAAGCTGGACGTTGGAGTTGGCAACGTCTGCGCCGTTGATCCGCAGCCACAGGTCGAAGCACCCGTAGGGCCCCCCGCCCTCGCGGCCGACCTGCGGAGCGGCGACGATCAGATAAGGCCCCGCTTCACCGACGGTGATCTGATTGTTGGCGAGCGTGACGCCCTCCGCCGCGTCGATGATATCCATCTCGACCAGCGTGGGCGCCATGCCTGGACACTGAGTCACCGAAGACGACGCCTGAAGGTACTGGGCGGCATTGGCCACACTGGCCGAAGCGACAAGTACCGCCAATGTTAAGGCGAGCTTCTTCATCATGGTCTTATCCTCCCTGTTGGATTTGACCGCCAACCAGGGTAGGGGGCCCGTCGAAGCTTGACAATTAACCTTATCGACTCGGGGCGTAACCTTTAGGGCTGCTCATAACCCTAGCGCCTCATTCCATAACCTTTAGGACTGCTCACGCGTCTCGATCATAGGTCGCGGCACTTAACTTTGGAGGCGCGCGGCGTTTCGGCCTGCGCTTTCGGCTCGGCGCGTTCAGTGCGTCGCGGGCGCCTTCTCAACCCGGCGTGACGCGGCGCAGCGTATCGAGCAGGGCAGGGTCCAGGGGGTCGAGAGACTGCCCGGCGATCTCCTCTGCCGCAGCCCAGATCTGCGGCAGGTGCCCCACCATGGCGGAGCGGCCCGCGTGGCTCTTGACGACGTACTGGTTGTTGGCCCAATCCGACGCGGCGCAGCCATAGTGGTTCAGGATTCGATTAATCAGGGCCACGCGATTCAGGCGACCGAGATAGCGGGCGCGCCCGGTCTCAGGCTCGGCCGCCCGGCCGGCATCGGTGCCGGCTTCGGTCCAATGTGTGCTGCCGGTCATCATCGTACAGAACGCACACACGGCCACTCCTCCCTCTGGTGTACAGAGCCCGTGCCGCTGTGGAGCACGTGCGAACGTAGCGCGACACGCGGATATGGAGAAGGCGGAAAGAGTGAGGAGCCCGTCAAGCCAGTTGATGATGTCCGGTGACGCCGCCAAATCGGCTCATCGAACTTTACCCAATTCCTTTGACAAATATGATATCCGTATTACATATTGACCATGGCAATTCGGTCTTTCGCGGACAGAGATACGGAGACCGTATGGCTCGACAGGCGAGTGCGCCGTTTCCAGAACATTCAGGCCCAGGCCAAGCGCCGGCTGAACGTCCTGAATGCGGCAACCTCTTTGGATGACCTGCGGAACAACCCCGGTGCGAGGCTTCACAAATTGCGGGGCGATCGCGCCGATCAATGGGCCATTGCCATCAACGATCAGTACCGTGTCGTGTTCGGTTGGAAGGACGGACCTGTAAACGTAGAGATAACGGACTATCACCGATGATCGGACCCATACACCCGGGTGTCACCCTGCGTGAAGACTTCATGGAGCCGCTCGACCTGAGCGCGAACGGCCTCGCGGAGGCTCTCGGCGTTCCCCAGAATCGGATCAGCGATATCGTGCGCGGTCGGCGTGGCGTCACCGCTGACACCGCGCTCAGGCTCGAGCGCGCCTTTGGTGTGTCCGCCGACTTCTGGCTCAACCTGCAGTCGCACTACGAGCTTGAGGTCACCAGACGGGACGCTGGCAAGACAATCAAGAAGTCGGTCAGGCGGCTTTCAAGCGCGGCCTGAGCCGCACGCCATCAGGACGTGGCGAGTTCGGCGAGCAGGCCGTAGTGATCCGAAACCGGTAGCGACTCTCCATTGGGAAGTGAGACTAGCGGCGCGTTGAGGACGATGCGCGCGGTGGACACGTTGACCGCGTGGCCACCGCCCGGCCGTAAGAAGATGTGATCCACCCGGCGGGCGGGGCCGGCGGCCCGGCCTCGGTTGAGCGGATTCTGCGGGTCCCAAGTGCCTCCAGGACGGGCGTTATCCGGCAGACCGGCGGAAACGTCCGCGAAGCCAGCGGCGCCCAAGAGCCGGACGGTCGCGGAGTCTGCCGCCGGGTCGCAGTTGAAGTCGCCGGCGAGCACGACCGTACCGTCGAAGGGAGTCCCGGCTGCCTCGATCGCCTGGGCGATCTGCGCGCTCCGCCGGTCGGGCGCGCCCCGGCGCCGCTCTCGTCGATAGGCGCCGCCGGCGGTGGCGTGGAGGTTGAACACGCGGACGGGGCCGAGGCTGGGTGGTTGCACCGTGCAGGCGAGCATCCCGCGCGGGCCGAAGAGACCCTCTTCCAGCGTCTGTTGCGCGAAGGACGTGCACGAAGCGTCCGTCATCGGGTGGCGGGAGAGCGTGAGCAGCCCGGTGCCATAGAAGCTGCTGTCCTCGGTGATGCCGGCGCTCAGGGGGTAGAGATCGCGAAGCTCCGCCGCCAGCCTCACCTTGACCCGCTGCGGCACCAGCTCCTGCAAGAGGATGATATCGGCGTCCACGCCGCGCAATGTGGCCGCGAGTTGCGCAGCACGCGCGGCCACGTGGGGCACGTCCTCGTAGAGCGGGGCGCCGAACAGGCGAATTTCGGTGAGGCCGGTGTTGAAGGTCAGGATGCGCAGCATCGGCGTGCTACGGCCCTGGCCCTGCCCGGATCATGGGCCGAGAGCTGCGGTTGACCAGGAAGAGGCCGGCGAAGAGCAGGGCGACGGCGAGGCCGATCCACGGGCTCGGCACCTCACCGAAATAGAGGGCGGCCCAACCCATCCCGCACAGCGGGCCGATGTAGCCGTTGGTCGAGAAGAAGACCGGCCCGACCATGCGAATGATCTCCAGCCCGAGCACGAAGAAGCAGGCCGTGAGCGCGCCACCGCCGATCAGCGACCAGTCGCCGTCGGTCATGGTGCCGTCGAACACCCACCAGCTGTCGGCGGCGGCCATCACCGGCAGCATCAGGATCGCGCTCGCGAAGGCGATGCCGCAGGTCAACGGGATCGGCTGGCTGCCGGCCGGGCGAAGGAACACCACCGCGACGCTGCCGAAGGCGTAGCAAACCGGCGAGCCGAAGGCCAACAGCAGCCACGGCGCCATGCCGGGCTCCGGCAGGCTGGCGCCCGGCGCCAGCACCACCAGGATGCCTGCGAGGCCGAGCATGATGCCCGCGACCCGCAGCAGCCGTACGACGTCGATCTTGAACAGGATCGAGAAGGCATAGGTCAGGATCGGCGAAAGCGTCAGCGTGAGCGCGACCGCACCGGCCGGCACTCTGGGCGCCGCGAGTGCCAGCAGAGTGTAGGGAAGCGCGATGCCGATGAAGCCGAAGATGAAATAGAAGCGAAGGTAGACGACGCTCAGCTTCGGGCGCTGCCCGACCGCAAGGCCCGCGATCAAGGCGACCGCCCCCGCCGTCACGCCTTGCCAGAAGACGAAGGGAAAGGTCGGAACGCCTTCGGTAATGGCGATCCGGTTGAGCGAGAAGGTCATGGCGTAGCTGGAGGCGCCGAAGAGCAGCATCGCGAGGGGCACCAGGTGCCCGCTGCTCTGTACGGCGCGGCTCACGAAGGCCGCCCGTCACTCCGGGAGGCCGATGGTGAGGCCGCCGTCGATGACGAGCGATGTCCCGGTAATCCAGCGGGCGTCGTCGGAGGCGAGGTAGACGAAGCCGTCGGCGATGTCGCGCGGTGTGCCGATGCGGCCCAAGGGCGTGCGGCCCGCTGCGCGGGCGAGGGAGGCTTCCGGATCCGGCTGCTCCGCGATGAAGCCCTCGAACATTGGCGTGTCCACGAAGCCGGGGCATATGCAGTTGGCGCGAATGCCGTGCGGCGCTCCGTCGAGCGCCATGCAGCGCGTGAGCATGATGAGCCCGGCCTTGGAGGCGACGTAGGCGGCATCCTGGCGTACCGCGACGACGCCGGCGATCGAGGCGGTGCTCAGGATCGCGCCGCCGCCCGCCTCGGCGAAGTGCGGCCAGAACGCCTTGGAGACCCGATAGGCACCGCTCAGATTGATGTCGATTTCGCGCTGCCAGTCGGCTTCCGTAATTTCGGCCACGCCACCCAGGATGGTGACGCCGGCATTGTTCACCAGCACGTCGATCCGGCCCAGGGCCGCCAGTGCCTCCTCGGCAAGGCGCGTCGCGTCGGCTTCGCTGGTAATGTCCGCGCTTACGGCAACGGCAGTACCCCCGTTCGCGACGACCGACGCGGCGACGGCGGCGGCGCCTTCCGCATCCAGGTCGGCGCAGACGACCGCCGCGCCTTCCTCGGCGAAGCGGAGCGCGGTCACGCGGCCGATGCCCGATGCGGCACCGGTGACGACGGCGTTCTTACCGGAGAGTCTCACGGAGGTTGGGGGTCAGGCCCGCTCACGCGGGCATGGTCTCGTTCCGGCGCTCAGCCCGGGTTGGCCAGGCGCCTGCGCTTGGCTCTACCCATGGCGATCAAGCCGACAACGGCAAACAGGCTGAGGAAAATCATGATAACCAGGCCGGCCGTCGACACGTAGGCCCATTCGAGATCGAAAAAGGTTAACTTGTATATGTAGACCGACACGGTTTCGGTCGAGTACCCGGGTCCTCCTTTGGTCATAATCCACATGATGTCGAATAGTTTGAACGCTTCAACCGAGCGGATAACCAGCGCAATCACCATTACGATCTTCATTCTTGGCAGAACGATGCGCCAGAATTTGTGGGCCCAGTTGGCGCCCAACAGAGTCGCCGCCTTCAACTGATCCTCCGGCACCGAGATGATGCCGGCAAGCAAGATCAGGAACATCAGTGGTGTCCATTGCCAGATATCAGCAACCATGATCGCGATCATCGAGCGGATCGGGTGTCCCAACCAGACGACGTCGAAATCGAGGCCGGTAATCCCGCTGATGATCTGATTGATCGGGCCGTTGCTCTGGAAAAGCATGAAGAACATGTAACCGGCCACGGAGGGCACGATCATCATCGGCATCAGCAGGACGACGTAGAATATACGTTTGCCATGGAAACGATCGACAAACAAAACTGCCAGACCGAGGCCGAGAAGGAACTCGATCGGGACCACGACGGCCATGATCAGGAAGGTTCGCCCGATCGATCCCCAGAGGCGGCCATCCTGGAAAATCTCAATGTAATTGTCGAACCAGTTGAGCGATTCGAAGGCATAAATCCATGTGGTTCCGTCGAGCGGACCCCACCAGGTCAGGCTCAAATAAATCAGCATGAGCGCGGGGAAGGTGACGATGAAGACCAGCAGCAGCTGCGCCGGAATCGTCATCCTGATTCCGAGCCTCCTGCCCAGCCGCTCGATTGACAGCGCGCTGCCGCGACGAGGCACCGGCGGGCCCGGCTCTGCCGTCACTTCCGTCATTGCTTCAGCGCCCCGAAGGTAAGCCCGCGAACCAGGTGCTTCTGGATGATGATGCCGAGAACGACGGGCGGAATCGCCGCCACTAGGCCCAACGCCGCCTTGGCGCCGTACATCGGACCGGTCATCGCGACACTGAGCTCGCTCATGTAGACGGGGATGGTCACCCAATCCTTCCGAGTCAGCAGCAGAGCGATGAGGTAGTCGCTCCAATTCAGGATGAAGACGAACAGGCACGTCGTCGCCAGCGGCGCCTTCACCATGGGCAGAGTCACCCTGTAGAACACGCGCCAGTGGCTGCAGCCTTCGACCAGCGCGGCCTCCTCAATTTCAAGGGGCACTTCATCGAAGAACGTCATCATCAGCCAGAAAGCGAAGGGTAGGGTGACGATGCCGTAGATCAGCGCCAGTCCCCACCAGGTATCGACCATGCCGAGGAAGGTCCACATGACCATCACAGGGATGACCACGGCGATGGGCGGGAACAGGCGGAGCTGGAGGACGCCGAGAGGAAGGTTGCGGCCGACCGCAAAGCGCGACACCCCGTAGGCGCCGAGCGTACCGGCGAAGACCGCGATCAGCGTTCCGAACGACGCGATCAGCAGGCTCGACAGGATCGGGCGGATCGCGATGCGGTCCAGCGTGACGATGACCTCTTCCGTCTCGCCGGTGAAGATGTACTCGAAATTGCCGAGCGTAGGATTCTTGGGCAGCCACGTGACATCCGCGATGGCGGTCGTCCACTCCGCCACCGGCTTGAACGCCATCGTTGCCATCCAGGCGATCGGTATCAGCGCGATTACGATCGCCAAGAGTATGGCAAGATAGCGCAGCCCTTCGTACACGAAGCGATTCGACAAGGGCATCCGAACGCTCACCGTAGTGTCGCGGGTATTATCGCAAATCCAGAGGAGGGGCGCCATGTCCGAGAGCCGGACCGAGTCTCCTTGGCTGGGTTACCCCCTGGCGCGCAAAGAGGATTTTCGTCTGACCACCGGCGGCGGCCGCTACATCGCCGATCTGAGTGTGCCGGGCACGCTCCACCTCGTCTTCGTGCGCAGCGCGCACGCCCACGCTCGGCTCCTGTCGATCGACGCGAGCAAGGCCCGCGCCCTGCCCGGGGTGGTGGCTGTGGTCACCGGCGAGGACATCAAGGACGAGATCCGTCCGCTGCCGTTGCCGGTCGTCCTGCCGGCGTTCCCGGCCCGCTACCCGACGTTCTGGCCGCTTGCCATCGACAAGGTGAAATTCCACGGCGAGCCGGTCGCGGCCGTGGTCGCGAGGGACCCCTATGTCGCCGAGGATGCCGTCGAACTGGTCGAGATCGATTACGAGCCGCTCCCGGCGGTCGTGGATGCTGAGGCCGCGCTCCGGCCCGACGCGCCTCTCGTCCACGAGGACTGGGGCCACAACCTGATGTTCGGCGGCACGTTGACGGGCGGCGACGACCCCGAGAACCAGGCGCGGAACGCCGGCGAGGTTGAGCGGCTGATCGACGAGGCCGACGTCGTGGTGAGGCGGCGCTTTCGCGTCCACCGCACCGGCGTGACGCCGCTCGAGACCCGCGGTGCGCTCGCGGTCTGGAGCCTCGACGGCGATCTCACGGCGTGGATCACGACCCAGCGTCCGCACATCGACCGCCTGGCGTTGGCGGATCAGCTTCGCATCCCGTCCCACCGGATCCGCGTCATCGCACCGCGCGATCAGGGCGGCGCGTTCGGCGTCAAGGCGCCCTTCTATCGGGAGCCGACGCTGGTCTGCCACATGGCTCGGATTCTCGGCCGCCCGGTGCGCTGGATCGAGACGCGCGAAGAGCACCTCATGGCCGTGAGCCAGGAGCGCGATCAGACCCACGACATCGAGGTCGCCGCCACCGCCGATGGGCGGATCACGGCGGTGCGCGACCGCGCTCTCGGCGACGCCGGCGACGGCTGTTCCGGCGTTTACTGGGGCTACGTCATGCCGCTCACCGGCGCCGCCTATCTGCCGAATGCGTACGACTTGCCGACCTGCGACATCAGCATCCGGGTGGCCGTGACCAACAAGTCGTCGCTCTCTCCGGCACGTGCCTTCGGCCGCTTCCCGACTCGCTTCGTCATGGAACGGTGCATCGACCTCGTCGCACGAGCGCTCGGAATGGAACCGGCGGAGGTGCGGCGCCGCAACTTCGTGCGCAGCTTTCCCCACGTCATCTGCACAGGCGTGCACTACGACAGCGGCGACTTTGCCAAGACGTTCGAGAACCTCGTGGAACAGATCGATCTGGAGGGCTTTCGCAAGGAGCAGGCTGCGGCGCGCGCACTAGGACGATACCTGGGCATCGGTTTCGGCGTCGGCGTCGAATCCTCGGGCGTCGCGTCCGAGGTTCTCGTCCCCATGGAGAACCAGCCGGGCTATGGCGCGGCGACGGTGCGGCTCGACCCGCACGGCAAGGCGTTCGTGTTCGAAGGCGACGCGCCCGGCGGTCAAGGCCATGAGACGATGCTGGCGCAGGTCGCGGCCAACGAGTTCGGCATCCACCCAGACGATGTCGTGGTCACCGTTGGCGATACGGAGAAGACTCCGTTCGGCTCGGGCACGATCGGCGCCCGCGCCGGCTCCTACACCGCGAGCGCCGTCGCGGTGGCCTGCCGCGTCCTCAAGGAGAAGATCGGCCGCTTCATGATCCACGATCTCGGCCTCGTCGGTGCTGAGCCGGCCGACTTCACCTTCGCGAACGGGCAGGTGGTCTACGCCAGGGACGACAACATTCGGCGCTCATTCGCGGAGATGACGCAGCGGATCATCATGCGGCCCATCGACCTGCCACCGGACGAGAGCGGGGGCCTCGAACACACCGCGTTCTTCGAGGCGGAAAAGCCGCTCATCTGTTTCTCGTGCCACGGCGCCATCGTTGAGGTCGATCCGGAGACCGGCCAGTTCACCATCGAGCGCTACGTAACGTCGGAGGACTTCGGCGTCGTGATCAACCCCCGGATCATCGAGGGTCAGGTGCAGGGCGCCGTCGTGCAGGGGCTCTCCAACACGATGTTCGAGCAGTTCGTCTATGACGAGAACGGCCAGCAGCTCAGCACGAGCCTGGAGACCTACCAGATCGCGCGTGCGCCCGACGCACCCCCCATCACGGTGACCCACGCAGGCGTTCCCTGCCCGTACACTCCGTTCGGTGCGCGCGGCGCGGGCGAGGGCCTGCCGGGGCCGGTTCCCGCGGCGCTTGCCAACGCCGTCTCGGACGCGCTTCAGCCGTTCGGCGTGGAGATCGACGAACTGCCGCTCCGGCCTGATCGGATCTGGGCCGCGATCCGGCGAAGAGCAGGGGCCGCGCGCTGAACTGGAGAAAGGGACGACGGGCGGCGCGCGTCCGCCCGTCGCCCGTCTGTCTTACGCCTTGTCGACGATGGTCGGCCAGGCTGCCTTGTTGCTGGCGCGGATGGCCTCGATCATCTTGTCCTCGCCCTTCTTCTTGATGATCTTGCGCCATTTCTTGGAGGCGTTCTTCATGGCCTCTTCAGGCGTGATGTCGCCGATCAGCGCGCGCTGCAACTCCTCGTCCAGGCCGTTGTCGAACGCGGACTGGCCGGCGAAGTTGATCGTCGGTGCGGAGCGCTTGATGGTCTCCTGAATCACCTCCACGTGATCCTTGTGGTAGGTCTGCTGCACCAACGGATCGTCGAAGTTGGCCTTCTGGAACGGATCGAAGTAGCCGGCCGGGTTGCCCGACATCCAACTGAAGATGCGCGAGCAGCTCGCCCACTGGAGGAACAGATAAGCGGCCTCCGGATACTCGCTCTGCGCCGAGACCTCGGCATTAATGTTGAGGTAGAGCACGCTGCGGCGGATCAGGTCGTCTCCGAACCAGTTGCCCACCGGGAGGAACGAGCCGAGCTTGCCCGACGCCGGCGTGGCTGGCGTCCCGTCGGCGTTCATCCGGTCGTTGAACTTCCGCAGGTTGGTGTAGGTGCTCATCATCACGCCGGTGCCTTGGGCCATGCTCCCGTAAGCCTCGGACCAGGTCCAGCTGAGCGCATCCTTGTTGGCCCACTGCCGGCTCCTCACATGCTCTTCGGCGGTCTTGATGCCGAGCTCCGTCTCGAGCAGCGGGTTTCCGTCGTCGTCGAAGTACTGGAAGTTGGGCTTGTCCTGCCCCACGTAGCGCATGAAGTAGGTGCCCAGACCCCAGAACGGGCTGAACAGATTGACGGTCCCGTTCATGCCCTTCTCGAAGAAGAACTCGGCGATGTTGTCAGCGTGCTCCCACGTCTGCGGCTTGCCCAGCTCCCAGCCGTAGCGGTCGCTGAACTCCTTCACGTTCTCGGGATCCTCGAACAGGTCCTTGCGGTAGACCCAGGTCTGGAAGTCGCCGTCGAAGGAGATCGTGTAGTAGGAGCCCGCATACTTGTAGAGAAGATCGGCGATCTCCGCTGTCGGCGCCCCGCGCTCGGGGTCGTTCCAGTCGGGCTGATACTTCTCGACGTACGGGTCCAGATTGACGATGCCGCCAGTGGCGACGAGGTCGCCGACATTGCTCCACAGCGCGGAGTAGATGTCATAGACGCCGGCCTGGGTGGTGATGTCCTGGAGGACCTTGGTCACCATCTCCACTTCGCCGGAGCCGCTGAATTCGACCTCGATCCCGGTCTCTTCCTTCCAGACGTCGTGGACGGTCGGCGCACCCTCCGGGAAGGGCTTGGTGAACTGGCCGATCGCTCCCGAGAAGAGCAGGAAGCTCAGCTTCTCAGGGGCCTTGCCTTCGGCCTTGAGCTTCTTGATGCCTTCGATGGCCCGCCCTTCGGGCATGTCCTCGTTGTACTGATAGCGCTCGGCCCCCGGGAAGCCCGTGGGGCCGCCGGTCATCCCAGGCGCCAAGCCCGCCGCCCGCGCGGGGCGGATGTACTTGGGTGCGATGCCGATCGGCGAGGTGAGCACTAGGCCTGCGGCGCCGGTCTTCAGCGCCTGCCGTCGCGTGATCCTGATCCCCATTGAAGCCTCCCTTGCTCCTTCCGATTGAGCGGTCCGTGCCATCGAACCTGTTTGTCGCCGTACCTTACTATATACCATGTGCGCGCGACGCCATGCATCCTCCAAGCGGCGCCGATGTCGCCGCCTGTCGTCGTGCCGGCCGCCGCTGGGGTGCGACCGGCGCAGGTACACATGCCTACCAATGGGGCGGGCGGTCTTCGAGCCAAGTCCTTGGGCCTGTCGGGCAGGCGATGCCGGAGGCATGATGGCGCTACCATGAGCATTCGAGTGTCTGTCATTGCCGCCTTGCGCGACGCCGCCGACCCGGTCAGGGCACCGCAGCAACAGGCCTACATGAAATCTGACATGCCCTACTTCGGCGTGGGCGTGCCGCAATGCCGGCGTCTCGCCGGCGCCGCGTTCAGGAAATATCCGCTCCCCGACGCCCGCGCCTGGGAGGCGGCGATCCTGGACCTCTGGCGCAACGCCGCACACCGCGAGGAGCGCTACGCGGCGGTCGAGCTGCTGCTCTTCAAGCGCTATTCGAGCTGGCTGGAGCCGGCGAGACTCCCGTTGATCGAGGAGCTGGTGGTCACCGGCGCCTGGTGGGACTACGTGGACGCGATCGCCGGCCGTGGGGTAGGGGCCATGCTTGCCGCTCACCCGCACCCGATGAAGGCTGTGCTGCGCGAATGGGCGGAGGACGCCAACATCTGGAAGCGGCGGACCGCGATCCTCGCTCAGCTTCGGGCCAAGAGAGCGACGGACACCAAGCTGCTGGCCGACGCGATCCGACCATCCATCGGCGAATCGGAGTTCTTCCTACGCAAGGGCATCGGCTGGGCGTTGCGCGAGTACTCCAAGACCGATCCGGCCTGGGTGCTGGCCTTCGTCAGAGCACATCCCGAACTCTCGGATCTGAGCCGTCGCGAGGCGCTCAAGCACTTGGAACGCACGAACGCGGCCGGTTGTTCCTCGAAGCAAGCCCCAGCGTGACGCAGGCCGTGGCCCTGAATTGACGATCCGAGTCCCGAACTATAGATTAAGCGTATAGGTGTTTATGCGCTTATGTGCGGAAGTGCGGCCATGACCCGATGGAATCTCTCCATATCGGAAGAGACCGACCGAACGGTTCGTATGTTTCTTGCCCGCAACGGCGGCAAGAAGGGCGATCTATCCCGATTCGTCGATGAAGCCGTGCGCCGGCGCGTTTTCGATCTCACCGTCAGCCAGGTCAAGGAGCGCAATGCCGATTTAGACCAACGGGAGATTCTCGGCCTGATTGACGATGAGGTGAGCGCGGCCCGTGCGGGTCGTTCTTGACACCAACATCCTGATCGGCGCCCTGATCACCAAGGGCACCCCGCCGGACAGCTTGTATCAGGCGTGGCTTCGCGGCGAGATCGAGCTTGTGACATCCACCGCGCAGATTCGCGAGCTGGCCGATGTCCTCGCCAGAGAGCGTCTCCAGAGGTTTCTCGACGTCGATGAGGCGGCGGCCATCGTCGAGAACATCGGTACCCGCGCCGTCATCCTCGACGAGCTCCCAAGCGTGTCTCACTCTCCCGATCCCATGGACAACCAGATCCTGGCTACCGCTATCGCTGGAGGCGTCGACCTGATCGTCTCCGGCGACAAGAAGCACATGCTCGCGCTCCGGGAGGTCGATGGCATTCCCATTGTGACCGCTCGCAAGGCTCTGGAGCTGCTGCATCAGGGCTGAGGCAGCACGCGATCGCCGCAACTCTTGATCAGATCACGAGCGGGCCTCGGCCGCTCCGACGTAATCGGCCAGATGGTCGGTGAGGTCGCGGGCATCGTCGGCGGTGCCGTGAATGAAGCTCGACTTGCGGCGGCGCAGGAAGTTGAGGCCGATGCGGTAGACGCCCGGCGCCTCCGTCACCACGCCGCCGTCGTGGCGAATCCGGCCCTTGCCGTCGAAGACCGGAAGATCGACCCAGGAGTGATCGGCCTCGTACCCGGTCGCCCAGATCACCGTTCGCACCCCTTCGTGGGCGAGGTCGAGAGCGAGCGGCGGCGACTCCTCCACCCGCGTCGGCTCGAAGCGGTGCGGCGGTTCGAATTCGTCACCGCACCCATTCTCGTCGACCCATTCGTCGATGGTGTCGAGCAGCCGGCCCTGCTTCAGGTCCGCGAGGTTGCACATGTTGCGGAGCGAGCCCGAGAACTGCGCTTTGCCGTCCGAGAACCCGGCGAGCGCGCCCACGAGCCGCACCCCTCGATTGGTGAGATCGTTGATATTGAGCGTGGCCCGCTCGGGCGTGCCGACGAGCTGGGGCGAGGGAACCCGGCGCGCGCGGACGATGTCGTCGACCTCGTCGTAGCGCTCGTCGTGCAGCCCGGTGCGGTCCATCCACCACAGGATGTCCTTGCCGCGATAGGTGCGCGGCATGCGCACGTGCTCGGCCACGGCGAGGGTCACGGGGCGGCCCGAGCGGTGCACTTCGTCCGCGATCTGGACGCCGGTGGCAGACGCGCCCACCACCAGCACGCCGCCCTCCGGCAAGGCAGACGGCCGCGTGTAGTCCATCGGCGTCACCGATTCGAAGGTGCCGGGGAGCGCTGCACCGACGGCCGGAATGCTTGCAATGTTGAAGCCGCCGGAGGCGATCACCACGGCCGCGCAGCGCCAGGCGCCCCGGTCCGTGACCACCTCGTAGCCGGCGCCGTTCCTCGTGAGCGATTCGACGGTGGTGCCGGTTTCGAGCGGCGGCGCAACCAGCCGGGCGTAGCGCTCGATGAACGCCACCACCTCGGCCATGGTCATGAAGCCGTCGGGATCGTCGCCGTCGTAGGCGAGGCCGGGCACCCGGGTCTGCCAGTTCGGCGTGAGCAGACGGAGCGATTCCCAGCGCTCCGTCCGCCACGTGTGAGCCACCTCGCCGCGCTCGATCACCACATGGTCGATCCCGCGCGCGGCGAGGCAATGGCTCACGGCGAGGCCGGCATGACCGGCCCCGACCACGACGGTCGTCGTCTGCATGACGGTGGTCAGTTGACCTCGACGGTGACGTTCGTCGGGTTGGTCAGGATGTCGTAGACCGCCGAGCGCTTCTGCGACTGGGCGACCAGCGCCGCGATCTCGTCAGGCGTGGCGTCGGCGTCGATATCGTAGGTGACCTTGACGTTGCTGAAGCCGTTCCGGATCTCGGGATCGGCACCCAGGATGCCCGCGATGTCCATGTCGCCTTCGACCGTGGCCTTGACCGAACGCAGCTGAATCTCCCGCACCTGCGCGACGGCGGCGACGCCGGCGGTCAGGCAGCTCGCCAGGCCGGTCAGGACGATTTCCACCGGCGTGGCGGCGTTGTCCTCGGCCGCGAACACCAGGGGATGATCGGACTCGAACGCGTAGCTCGCCTTGTGGTCGTTCTCCTGGCCGAGGCCGAAGTAGCCTTCCACCTGTGTCTTGCTGTGCGTGCCGTGGAGCCACTCGTTGGTGACCCGCCACTTGAACTGACCGGCTTCAGGCTGGTCGCCAAGGATGTTGCGGGCACCGAGCAGATGCTCGACGTTGACGCCGTTAAGGCCGGGGGGTGTGCTGGTGTCGGACATGCTTCTTCTCCTGTTGAGCATGGTTGTCGGGCGCTGACACCGCTCCTCTCGGAGACGGTGCCGGACGCTTCGAGGACCGCGAGGCCCCCATCGGTCTCACCCGGTGGGATCGGCTACGAGCGGTAGCCTAGGTACAGAGGCAGCAGGACGCGGCCCCCGGAGGGGCGAATGGTTGGGCGCGCAGAGTCGTCATCTGGCGGTACTCCTCTCGTCTCCTACGCGCTCTACGAGCGCCGAGAGCGGAGTCCCGCCTCCGGCTACTCATCGATCAGGCATTGGCACCGCTCTCGGCGGTTGCCGCGGCTTCGAAGGGCCTGTCCCTCCACCGCTCTGGATGAGCGCGTCCTGTGCGCGCATGAAACACAAACCGGCAGGCGAGGTCAACAAAATGTCGCTGCGGCGGCTTGCCTCAGGCCTCCGCCTTGGCCACGGCCTGTTGTGGCGCGCCGGCGCCGCTGCTCGGCAGCCAGAAGGCGATGATGCCCACCAGCGCCGCCGAGCCGCCGAGTCCCACGAAGAGCCAGAGGAAGCCGCCGGAGACGCCGTGCAGGCCCGCGACCAGCGGTGCCGCTATCGCGCTCGCGCCGAGGCCCAGCAGGAACTTGATGCCGAAGATGCGCGCACGCCAGCTCTCCGCCGTGTAGCGTGTCACGAGCGCATCCTGAATTGGAATCTCGCCCACCACCACCATCATCATCACGAGCGCCACGATGATCAGGCCGTGGCCGGCGAGCACGCCGGCGGCGGCGATCAGCGGCGCCTGGGCGAACAGCACCGCGATCCAGACCGGCTTCGCCGGGTAGCGGTCGATCAGCCAGCCGACTCCGATTTGTGCGAAGGCGGCAATGGCGATGACCACGGAAACCAGCCCGCCGATGCCGAGCGCACTGTCGGTGATCCCGGTTAGCCCCTCGTCGAACAGCTTGGGCAGTGCGATGGTCGTGGTCTGGAAGGTGAGCCCGGTGAGCGTCGTCGCTATGCCGATCACCAGCACCAGCCGCAGCAGCGTGCCTGAGGGCTGGCCCCATCGCCCGCCCACGGAGGGGCGGGAGGGCGCTGCGCCTACGTTGCGCCACTGCCGGCAGACCGCGATGAACCAGAGGCCGATGAGCAGCGAGACCGCGCCCGGCACGATGAACGCCGCGCGCCAGCTGATCGCATCGCTCAGCGACGCGGCGACGATCGCCGCTGCCGCAAGCCCGAGATTGCCGGCGACTCCGTTGACGCCCAGCAGCTTGCCCACCTTCTCCCGGCCTTCGACGAGCATGGCGATGCCGACGGGGTGATAGATCGACGCGAAGAGGCCGATCAGCGTGAGCCCGACCGCAAGCTCGAAGGGGGTGCGCGCGAACCCGGTGAGGATGGCCGATACGCCAATTCCGACGAAGAAGATCGCGAGCATCGCAGGCCGGCTCCAGCGGTCGCCGAGCCAGCCGGCCGGCAGCGTGCCGACGGCGAAGGCGATGAAGCCGGGCACGGCGAGCGAGAGAAGCTCGCCGTAGGAGCGGTCGAACACCCCTTCGAGGGTGAGCACCACCGTCGGGTAGAGCAGCAGGAAGAGGTGATCGAGCCCGTGCCCGACGTTGATGAAGAGTATGCGGGAGCGATCCGACATCGCGTCCTCAGCCGGTCTTTCGGTGCCGGAAGCCGGGCCGCATTCCCGGCGCGCGGCGGGCGCGGAATGGAGCGGGTGAAGGGAATCGAACCCTCGTCGTAAGCTTGGGAAGCTTCTGCTCTACCATTGAGCTACACCCGCCCTGCCCGCGAGGATAGGGGCCTCATGCGACCCTCGCAAGCGGGTCGGCCGCCGAGCCCTCCATCCTTCAGCGACGCGCACGCGGGGTCTTGTTCTTGTGGGCGATGCGTCCCTCTTTCTGGGCCACAGCCTCCGCGATCAGCTCCTCCCGCGAGTGCAGGAGGTCGCCTGCGGACAGCCCCGCGGAGGCCAGCAGCCGGTTTATGGCGTCGTCGTGGGGCTCGAGCGTGCCGTCGGCAAGGATGTGCGCCACGGCGGCGCCGCGCTCGGCGATGCTGCGGCCCACCAGCAGCGTTCGATGGCAGTCGAGCGGCTCCCTTTCTGCGCACATCAGGGCAAGGCGCTCGACCCCTGCCGTCTCTATCACCCGATCGATCCCCTCGCGGTAGAGCGGCGTCTGCGCCAGGCGGTCGTAGCGCACGCGCCCGTTTTCGTAGCACGAGCGATCTTCGGGGCGCCCGCCGAGCGCGTGCCCCATGAAAAGGTATGCGATGCCGTGCGCCTGCAGCGCGGCGTCGAGCGCCTTGCGGTTGAACTGCGGATTGAAGCGGCTGTAGGGCGCCGTCCGAACGTCGGCGAGTGTCGTCACGCCGTGTTGCTTGAGGAGTGAGACGAAGGTCTCCAGCGGGTGGTTGGAGTGCCCGACGGTCAGAATGCGCGTCTCAATCACGGTCATGGGGCCATTCCAACGTCGGACCCGTCGATGCCCTGTTTCGGGCGATGGCGTTTCGCGTGTGCATGTGGTGAGGTGCGCCCAGCACCGCAACGCACGGCTGGAGGAGGGGAACGATGACACAGGACGCCACGGCGGAAGGGTTGGAAGCTGCCTTCCACGCATGGGCGCGCGGGCTCAACGAGGGCGACCTCGACGCCTTCTGGAGCGCCTTCGACGACGGCGCCGAGATTCTTGACGAGGACTACCCCTGGCGGATGACGCTGGAGGAGTTCAAGGACCATATCGACTTCCACGCCGGCGGCGCCGGGCTGTGGGAGCACTTCAAGTGGATCCCGCGCGAGCTGAACGTCAGGGTCTGGGGCACCACCGGCCATGTCAGCGGCTTCTCGACCTTTCGCGGCAAGCCGCGCGATGCGGGCTTTCGCCAGCGCTTCATGGGCTTCACCCAGACCTGGTACCACACGGACGGCAAGTGGCTTCAGGTTTGCTGGCATCAGAGCCCGTTGCTGGGTCGCATCCACGGCGCCTCGCCAAGTTAACCAAAGCACCGCGCCAGGTCACGTCACCAGGCGTGCTTCAAGTGGTAATTTCTGCGTTTCCGGTGCGGGCGGGCGCCGTCGGCCGATCACTGGTAAACGCTTTGGCGTATGCGAATTAGCGTGCATCGGCTTGGCATCTTGACGGTGCACGAGCATACGGCCTTATCTGCAGCACAAACGCGAGCCTAACCCTGTCCGGCATGGCTCGGTTGGCAACCTGCATTCGGTCGCGGCGAGCGCGTCCTTACTCAAGCATTAACGTGTGACATTTCAGATCGGCTAAACTCGATCTACCCTCTTTTTTTGCCGATCGCCTCTCCGGGCACTCCCTCCCAAATGTGGCGGGCCATCGAATGCGAACGCTCTTGACTGCACGGCGAGCGCGTTCACTCAACGATTCCGCTTGCTTGCAGCGAGGCCAATTTCGGATTTGCGTGCCGCACGAAGGCATTGTGCGATATTCCTAAACCGTCCCTGGAAATTATTCGTGCTCTTTACAACTCTACGGTTTCGTCATGACTCGGAACCTCCGATGCTTTCGATCCCGCTCATAGTGCTATCGTGGAGTCAACATTTGGGGCCGCCAATTCGGGCCTGTGCGGAATCCGGAGCTCTTCCGAACCAGCCGCACGTGGGCGTGAATCTGGCATAACGATGGCGAAGTCTGAAACGTTCTTTCTTGACTGAAGTTAACTGATCGGGTCGTTTTGAAACTCCAACATCAGTGCTAAATGCACTTTTCAAAAAAGTTCAGGCATTTGCGAGCGAGGGGCCGTTGTCGGCCTTTCTTTGTAACCACGGCACAAAATCGATTGTCGGTCTCTAGAAATTTGTCATCGAGAGTGATCAACGCACCCGACTCAAGATAACGCTCGATGAAATGGCGCCAGCCTAGTGCAATGCCCTGCCCTGCAGCGGAGGCTTCCAGTACGTATGTGTAGTTGTCATAATTTGCGTACCTGGGTTCGGAGCCGGGGTGCCCGACGACGTCGAACCAATTGTCCCACGATGCCCAGCCCTCATTGGGCCTCGCAATATCGAGAAACGTCAACTTGCTCCAGTCGGTTACGGGCTGCCGGAGTGTTTCGGCATGAAGGGCGGCGTAGCCGGGCGAGCAAAGGGGGCTCACCTTTTCCTGGAGTATAACCGCACAGTCCTCGGGGTTGTTGGTTGCCGGATCCCACGACAAGATGACATCCGCGACCGGCGTCGGCGGCAAGTATCGAATGTTATGTTGGTAGGTTAAAATCCGTATTCGGACCTGATCGCCGAGCGCCTTTTGGAGCGCATCGTATCGCGGCATCACGAAAAGGTGCGAAATCTCGTCCGAGCAGGCGATCACCAGCTCCACTTGCTCGACAGACGATAGTTCGGCGACTTCGGCAGCGCCTGCGTGGATAGCGCCGAGGCCAATGGCAACGGCGTCGCGGTAGCGGCTGCCGGCATCGGTCAGGCTCACCCCGGTCCGGGACCGATGGAACAGTCGGGTGGAAAGTTGCCGCTCCAGGCTCGCAATGTGGCGGCTGATGGCCGACTGCGACGTACGCAGCTCCCGAGCGGCACGAGAAAAATTGCCGTGCCGCGCGGCGCTCTCAAAGGCGATCAGAGCACTCGTCGGTGGAATCCGGTATGGCCCGCGGCCACTCATGTCCATTGTGGTATACGCTTGGAGTCCAAATGGCAATAATTCGCTGAGGTCTCGGCAAATTTAATGCAGCGGCATATCATGTAGAGCATGCATTATATCGGGAATGACATCAATTGTGTTTGCAATGAGACCAGTTGCATATTGGATTTTCTAATGACCCTGCTTCCAAAATCGAGCAAGGTCATCGGGCAAGGAGGTGGCACCTCGGGTCGGCGGCGGTTCCGAGAAGAGATAGCATCCGACCCTGAAGGAATTTCAGATACGTCTATAAGTGCAGGAACCGAATAACTCTCACCCGACAGCAGGTCGAAGCGGAAACCTCGTGACGGTGTGGGGTACGAAACTTGTTCTCGCACCTTTCCCACACGGCATGTTCATCTATGGTTCTGCTGGGAGGCAGATCGAACGCATTCGCATCGGCGTCGACAAACTACGCGACCCGATCTCGATCACGACCGTTCAGGAATGCTCCCTCGGTTGCTGCACATTTCTTAGGATCGAAACCTGTCGAACGACCTCCGCCGATTCGCGCTTGTCGCTTGACCCTTCGCCGATCACTGTGAATCTGACGCGAAAAGGACGGGGACTGACGGGAGGGAGATGAGCGATGGAAGGCAATCTCTGCGTCGTCACCGGCGCGACCGACGGGATCGGCCGCGTCACCGCGCGGGCGCTGGCCGAACGGGGCGCCGAGGTCGTGCTCGTTGGGCGCAACGCCGCTAAGGGCGCGGAGGTCTGCAAGGCGATCCACCGCTCGTCGCGAAACAGCCGCGTGCGCTTCGAGCAGGCGGACCTTTCTAGCCAGGCCGAAATCAGGGCACTGGCGGAACGCCTTACCGAAGGCGGTGCCGCCATCGATGTGCTGGTGAACAACGCCGGCGCGATATTCAACCGCCGGCGCGAGAGCGCGGACGGCATCGAGATGACCTTCGCCCTCAATCATCTGGGCTACTTCCTCCTGACCGGGCTTTTGCTGGAGAGTCTGAGGGCGAGTGCCGCGGCCCGCATCGTCAACGTCGCCTCCGAGGCCCATCGTGGGGGATGGATGGACCTGGAGGATCCGCAGGGGACGAAGCGCTACAGCGGTTGGCGTGCGTACCAGCAGAGCAAGCTCGCCAACATCCTCTTCACCTATCGCCTGGCGGCGCTGCTGGAAGGGACGAAGGTCACGGCGAACTGCCTGCACCCCGGCTTCGTCGCCAGCAGGTTCGGGCAGAACAACGGCTGGCTCTTCTCCACGTTTCTGAAGACCCTCATGCGCTTCTCCGCAATCGATGTCGAGGCCGGCGCGCGCACCAGCGTCCATATCGCGACCAGCGCCGACGTTGCGGACGTCTCCGGTCGCTACTTCGACAAATGCCGCGAAACCACGAGTTCGCTCGTCTCGCGCGACGAGGAGACCGGGCTACGCCTGTGGGAACTAAGCGAGAGCCTGACCGGCCATCGCTATTGAGCGCGCAGCCCGCTATAAGGCTCTTCCGGTCGCATTGCCGATGCGTACCGGGCCGAATCTGCCCCCACCACCATCCACCCAATTGGAGCGATTCAATGTCCCTCAACGTCTATCTATTCTTCGACGGCAACTGCCGCGAGGTGTTCGAATTCTACCGCTCGGTCTTCGGCGGCGAGTTCGCGATGATCCAGACCTTCGGCGACGGCCCGCCCGGCATGAACGTGCCGGATTCCGAGAAGGACAGGATCATGCATGTGTCGCTCCCCGTCGGCTCGACCGTGCTGATGGGCAGTGACAGCACGTCGGCCTTCGGCCCGCCGCCGGCGGCCGGCGACAATTTCGCCATCTCGATTTCCGCCGAAAGCAGGGAGCGGTGCGACGACCTGTGCGCCAGGCTGTCCGAGGGCGGCACGGTGACGACGCCCCCTCAGGAGATGTTCTGGGGCGCCTACTTCGGCTGCTGGACCGACCGATTCGGAATCAAGTGGATGGTCAACTGCGAGCTGGAAAAAGAGTAGATCGGGCTAATCCCCCGCCTCGCGGCGCGCGCCGCGGAGGTGCGCCGCTAAACCCATGAGGCGGCGGTCGCGCCACGCCTGGCGCTCGCCGTGTTTCTCCATGGGCAGCCGCCCCCGGCGCTCCTCGTGCGCCTTGGCGACCACCGCGTCGGACCAGGGCTGGGCCGGCTCCCCCTGCTTCACGAACTCGTAGAAGCCCTCGCCCAGGCGTGCGCAGAAGTCGGCCAGCCCGCCCGGTGCGTTCAGGTCGATGGTCTCGAACGGCCCGATGAAGGACCAGCGCCGCCCGAGGCCGGCCGAGATCGTCGCGTCGATGTCCTTCGCCGTGGCGTAGCCCCCTTCCAACAGGCGGAAGGCCTCCCACAGGAGCGCCGCCTGCAGCCGGTTGGCGATGAAGCCGTCGATCTCCCGCGTGAGCCGGACCGGCTCCATGCCGGCGGCCTCCATCAGCGCCCAACAGCGCGCGACGGTTTCCTCCTCGGTCCACGGCGCCGGCACCATCTCGACCAGCGGGATCACGTAGGGCGGGTTGATGGGGTGCGCGATCAGGCAGCGCGGCGCGATGGCCAGCCCCTCGGTGAAGGTCGAGGCGGGAATCCCTGAGGACGACGAGCCGATAACCAAATCCGGCCCTGCGATGCCGTCGATCTCCTCGTAGACCTCGCGCTTCACGTCGGCCCGCTCGAACACGCTCTCCTGCGCGTAGGTCGCGCCGTCAAGCGCATCGGCGAGGCCCGCGGCAATCGAGATACGCCCCCTGGCGGCTGCCGGATGGTCGATCAGCCCGTGGCCTTCGAGCGCCTCGAGGTTGGTCTCGACGCGGTCGAGCGCGGCCTCGCACTGGCCTTCCGTCCCGTCGTAGAGCGCGACCCGGTGGCCCGCGCGGGCGAAGACGATCGCCCAGGCGCTGCCGACCAGGCCGGCGCCGATGATCGCGATCTTGTCGGGCATGATGCTCTCCTCAGGCCGCCTCGGCGGCGATGTTGTTGAAAGCGGCGAGCGAGCGCTCGATCGCCTCCTGCGCGAGGTCGTCGACGATGAAGACGATGTGCGAGCGGCGGTCCTCAGTCGGCCAGGCGGCGAGGTGGATCGGCGGGTGGACCACGTGCTGCACGCCGTTGACCACCACCGGCGCCTCGGTGCCCGCGACGTTAAGGATGCCCTTCACGCGCAGCACCTTCTCGCCGTGGGTGTGGAGCAGCATGGTCAGCCAGATGCCGAAGGCGGTCCAGTCCAGCGCACCGTCGAAGCTTAGCGTGAAGGAGTGGATGTGCTCGTCGTGGCGCGAGACATCGTGCGCGTGGCCTTGTGCGTGGTCGTCCGCCGCGTCCTTCTCGGCCTCGGCGGCGAGCCAGCGGCGCACCTCGGCGCCCTTGGTGCGGGCGTCATAGACATCGGCGCGCAGCACGCGTGGCACGTCGACCTTGCCGTTCACGGCGGTGACCTGCTCGGCCGAGCCGTTGAGCCGGGTGAGCTTCGCGCGCAGCCGGGCGAGGTCGTCGGCGTCGGCGATATCGGGCTTGGTGAGCACGATCCGGTCGGCGACCGTCGCCTGCTTGACCGATTCCGGGTGCCGCTTGAGCTGCCGGAGCCCGTTCACGCCATCCACCGTCGTGATCACCGAGCCCAGGCGATAGTGGTGCTTCAGCACCGTGTCGGCGCTGAGGGTGAAGAGGATCGGCGCCGGGTCCGCGAGCCCCGTGGTCTCGACGATGAGACGCCGGTAGGGCGGAATCTCGCCGCGCGCGCGCCGGCTGTTGAGGTTGATGATCGCGTCCTTGAGGTCGCCCCTGATGGTGCAGCAGAGGCAGCCGCTCTCCAGCAGCACGGTGTTCGCGTCCATCGCCTCCACCAAAATGTGGTCGAGGCCGACGGCGCCGAACTCGTTGACCAGCACTGCGGCGTCGGAGAGGGAGGGGTGGCGCAGCATGTGGTTGAGCAGCGTCGTCTTGCCGCTGCCGAGAAACCCGGTGACGACGATGACCGGGGTGAGCCGCGCGTAGGCTGCCATCGGCCTTACGCCCGCCGCCGCCGGGCCGAGCTTGCCCCGGCCGACCGCGCGGTCTCCAGCCGCTCCACCAGCGCAGGGTCGAGCGGATCGGGTGCGTGCCCGACCAGGCTCTCGACCGCAGCCCAGAGTGTGGGCAGGTCGCCCGCCATCTCGGTCGCGCCGCCGCTCCGCCGGTGCACCAGGTATTGCGCGCCGGCCCAGTCGTCGGCGGTGCAGCCGTAGGCGCCCAGTACGCGGTTGAGCAGCGCGAGGCGTCGAGCGCGCTCCAGGTGCCGTTCCCGGCCCGTCGGCGCCGCAGCGCTCCGGCCCGCATCGGTGCCTGACTCAGTCCAATGCGGGCCGTCGGTGAGGACGCCGCAAAGCGCGCACATCGTGGTCTGGCGGCCTACTTCTTCTTCCTGGCGCCTCGCTTGCCCTTGAACGGCCGGCGCTTGATGAAGTCGTCGGCGATCTCGTCGAAGGTGGCCCAGATCACCCCCTCATGGGCGCTGATGTGGCCGATGATCCGTTCCAGCATGAGCAACGTCTGTGGCCGGCCGGAAATGTCAGGGTGGATGGTCAGCGTGTAGACCGCGTAGTCCATCTCCCGATAGACCCAGTCGAACTGATCGCGCCACCACTCCTCGATATCGCGCGGGTTGGTCCAGCCGCCGGAGTTCGGCACCTTCTTCATGAACATCATCGGCGGCAGGTCGTCCAAGTACCAGCTGCCGGGGATCTGCACGATGGGGAAGGTGGTGCCCTTCTTCATCGGCTTCATCCAGGTCTTCGCCGGCTTGGAGTAGTCGATCAACGTCCACTCCTCGTTGATCCGCATCCAGTAGGGCTCGAAGTCGTGGTGCATCTGGCTGTGGTCGTACTTGATGCCGCGCTCCATCAGGAGGTGCGGCGTGTACGCGCTCATCTCCCACCAGGGCGCGACGTAGCCGGTCGGCGCCTTGCCGGCGAGCTTGGTCACAAGCTCCAAGGTCTTGTCGAGGACGTCCGCCTCCTGCTCGGGCGTCATCGCGATCGGGTTCTCGTGGGTGTAGCCGTGCAGCCCGATCTCGTGCCCCGCCGCCACGACCGCGTTCATCTCCCTAGGGAAGGTCTCGATCGAGTGGCCGGGGATGAACCAACTGGTCTGGATGCCTGCCCGGTCGAACAGCTTGAGCATGCGGGGAGTTCCGACCTCGGAGGCGAACACGCCCCGCGAAATGTCGCTCGGCGAATCGCCGCCGGCATAGGAGCCGATCTGCCCCGCCACCGAATCGACGTCCACGCCGATCCCGACGAAGATTTCCTTCTTGGCCATCACGACCTCCTCTCCTCCTGATTGGCGCGGAGACTATGGAAGCCAGCAGGCCGTGACAACCGGCGCCAATCCGACAGCGCAGGAAGAGAGGCGGGATTTGCCGGGACCAAGTGGGATTAAGCGGGATAGGTGGGATTCGCCGGGATGGAGTGGGATTAAGTGGGATAAGTGGGATTCGCCGGGACGAGGTGGGATTAAGTGGGATAAGCGGGATTCGCCGGGACGAGCATCGGCCGACGCGGGCTGCAGCCACTCGACCGGGAAGCGCTGTCTCGCCGCAACTGCGGTGCCCTGTTCACCTTCGTTTCGCATGGCCCGAGTCTGGCGCGGGCGGCAGCCGCCGTCCACCGCACCATGGTCCGGACTCCCGTCCACGCCCAACGCCGCCACAATAGCGCGGCAGCAATCAGACGAGATACAAGGTGGGTGAGGTCGGCTCAAGGCGATCCGGTTTGATCGAATTGTGCTTTGGGCGGCGGCCTCAAACTCCCAGGTATCGGTCCGTCAGTGCCGGCGTGAGGTCGGCGCTCGCGCCTGACCAGCAAGTCGCGCCTTTCTCCAGGATGACGCAGTGCTCGGCGATGGCCGTCAGTTCCTTGAGCGACTTGTCGACCACGAGGATGGAGAGGCCGGCCTCCTTGAGCGTCGCGATCACCGACCAGATTTCGCGGCGGATGAGAGGGCCGAGCCCCTCCGTCGCCTCGTCCAGGATAAGCAGCCGGGGGTTGGTCATCAGCGCCCGGCCGATGGCGAGCATCTGCTGCTCGCCGCCGGAGAGTGTGTTGGCCTTCTGATTGCGGCGCTCCGCCAACTGCGGGAAGAGCGCGATCACCCGCTCCTCGTTCCAGTGGCCGGGGCGGGCGGCGGCCGTCAGGTTCTCCCGCACCGTCAGCGTCGGGAAGCAGCGCCGGCCCTCCGGCACCAGCCCGAGGCCGAGCCAGGCCGCCCGGTGCGAGGGCAGGCGCGCGAGATCGCGGCCGGCGAAGGCGATGCGGCCCTCGCGGTACGGCATCATGCGGCAGATCGTGCGGATGGTGGTGGTCTTGCCCATGCCGTTGCGGCCCATGAGCGCCACGACCTCGCCTTCGCCCACGGCGAGGTCGACGCCGAAGAGCGCCTGCGAGGTGCCGTAAAAGGCGGTGACACCCGCGACCTCAAGCAGCGCCGTCATGCCCCTCGTCCCCGAGGTAGGCGCGCTGCACCTCTTCGTTGGCGCGTATCTCTTCCGGCGTGCCGCTCGCAATGATGCGCCCGTAGACGATGACGGAGATCCGGTCCGCAAGGGCGAAGACCGCATCCATGTCGTGCTCGACCAGCAGGATGGGGGCCTCCGCCCGCAGGTCGTCGAGAATCTCGATCAGCTTCGCCGTGTTCTCCGGCCCCATCCCCGCCATGGGCTCGTCCAGCAGGAACGCCTTGGGCTTAAGAGCGAGCGCGATGGCGATCTCCAGCGCCCGCCGCTCGCCGTGTGACATGTCGCCTGCGCGAACGTCGGCCCTGTCGTCCAGCAGGAGGCGTTCGAGATGGGTCGTCGCCTGCGCCATCAGCGGCTTGTCCTTGAGCGCCGGCTTGAGGAAGCGGAAGGTCTTCCGCTCCACCGATTGGACCGCCAGCATGACGTTCTGGAGCCCGGAGAACTCCGGCGCGACGGAGGACACCTGGAAGGTCCGCGCCAGCCCCAGTTGGGCGCGCGCCACCATGTCCAGCCGGTCGATGTCGCGACCGGCGAAGCGGATGGAGCCGCTGTCCGGCTTGATCTCGCCTGCGATCTGCTTGATGACGGTGGACTTGCCGGCGCCGTTCGGGCCGATCAGGGCGTGGATTTCGCCGGGCACGAGGTCGAGCGTCACCGCGTCGCTCGCGACCACCGCGCCGAAGCGCTTGGAGAGCTTATCTGTCTGGAGGATGGGCTCAGGCATGGCGAGGTTGGCCCGCGAGAATGCCGATCACGCCGCCGCGGGCGAACAGCACCAGCGCCACCAGCAGCGCGCCGAGCAGCAGCAACCAGTGCTCGCTGACGTCGCCCAGCGTGTTTTCCAGCACGATGTAAAGCGCAGCCCCTGCGGTGGGGCCGAAGAGTCGTCTCGTGCCTCCCAGGATCACGAACACCATGATCTCGCCCGAGGTGTGCCACGACAGCATCGACGGGCTGACGAAGCGGTTGAGGTCGGCGTAAAGCGCGCCGGCAAGCCCCGCCATCATGCCCGAGATCACGAAGGCGGTGAGCTTCACGCGGAATGGGCTGATGCCGACGGTGGCGAGCCGCGTTGCATTTTGCCGCGCGCCGTTGAGCGCGAGCCCGAAGCGCGACTGCGACAGCAGGAAGGAGAAGCCGATCGCAAGGATGAGGAGCACGTAGCAGACGGCGAAGAAGTGGAGCGGGTTGAGCGTGTTGAGCCCCGGAAACTCGTTCCTGATGTAGATTGAGAGCCCGTCCTCGCCGCCATAGGCCGGCCACGAGATGGCGAAGTAGTAGACCATCTGGGCGAAGGCCAGCGTGATCATAATGAAGAAGACGCCGGTGGTGCGCAGGGAGAGTGCGCCGATCACCAGCGCCGCAACGCCGCTCACGACGATGGCAACGGGCCAGATGATCAGCATCTGCGTCGTGCCTTCGACCAGAAGTGGCGCAGTGAAGAGGGGCTCGTAGTTGAGCGCGTGGCTCGCGAGGATGCCGGCCACGTAGCCGCCCAAGCCGAAGAACGCCGCGTGCCCGAGCGAGACCATACCGCCGTAGCCGAGCGCGATGTTGAGGCCGGTGCCGGCAAGCCCGAGGATCGCCACCTTGGTCGCGAGCGTGATGACGAAGGGCTCGTCGAAGGCGTTGCCGAGCAGTGGCGCGGCGAGCAGGCCCGCCGCGATCAGGAGACTGATGGCCGCCTCGCGGTTAACCCGCATTTCTCACCAGGGTCATGGTCTGCGCGGCGCTCTCCGGCCGACAGGGTAGGAACGGCGCGCAGCGCGATGCGGGGACATCGGGTAAGCGTCGTGACGCCCGCTGTCGGCCGGAGAGCGCCGCCCTTCGGGTCGCGCCCAGGCGCCCGCCCGCGTCGTCGCGGGCCTCAACCGTATTCCCCGATACGCTTTTCGGCCCGCTCCTGGCGGATCGAACGCCTGAGCGCGACGCAGGCCGTGACCGTGGTGGGAAATGCGGGTTTATCATCAGTGCGCCCTGGTGCCGAACAGGCCGGTCGGGCGCAGGAACAGAACCAGCGCCATCAGGATGTAGATGAACATCGAGGCCAGCGCCGAGCCGACGTTGGTGGCGCTCGACGAATCCATGAAGATGCCGAACGCGACCGGCAGCAGGAAGCGCCCGAGCGTATCTGTAAGCCCCACCAGCAGCGCGCCCACAAGTGCGCCCCCGATGGAGCCTAGCCCGCCGATGATGATGACCACGAAAGCGAGGATCAGAACGGGCTCGCCCATGCCGACCTGCACCGACTGGATCGTGCCCACCAGCGCTCCTGCGAGGCCAGCCAGCGCCGCGCCGATCGCGAACACGGTGGTGTAGAGCTTGCGGATGTCGACGCCGAGGGCGGCGATCATCTCACGGTCGGATTCGCCGGCCCGGATGCGGATGCCGAGGCGCGTCCGCGCGATCAGGAGAAAGAGCCCGCCCGCGATCACGAGCCCGATCAGGATGATCGCGAAGCGGAAGAGGGGGTAGTCGATGCCGCCGGGGAGCGCCACCGGCCCCGACAGAAAGTTGGGTACGGTGAGGTAGAGCGGAAAGGAGCCAAACACCCAGCGGGTGCCTTCCGAGAAGACCAGGATCAACGCGAAGGTCGCCAGCACCTGATCGAGATGGTCGCGACGGTAGAGTCGGCGGATGACGGCGACCTCGACCAGAGCTCCCGCGGCAGCGGCCGCCGCGAGACTCGCCGCAAGACCCACCCAGTAGGAGCCGGTCGCGGCGGCCACGGCGGCGCAGGCGAAGGCGCCGATCATGTAGAACGAGCCGTGGGCGAGATTGATGAGGCCCATGACGCCGAAGATGAGCGTCAGCCCCGCGGCCATCAGAAACAGCATGAAGCCGAACTGAAGACCGTTCAGGAGCTGCTCGACGATGAGCGAGACCGTCAAGTCGGTGCCCCGGTCACGCTAATGACCCAGCGACTGCTGACTCGCAACGAGTGTCGGGAGCGGCCTTCCATACCCACGCTTTCGACTTCAGACGCTTGCGGTCCACTTAGCATCTTGAGCGCTAGACTAGGTAGGGCTTGCGTTGAACGCGCTTATTGCAGACAATCTAGTCAGACTAGTCAGAGGTTTGTGTCGTGGCGACGTGGCAGGTGCAGGAGGCCAAGGCCCGGTTTAGTGAGCTGATGCGCGGTGCCGACGAGGCTGGGCCGCAGACGATTACCGTGCGAGGGCGGCGTGCGGCGGTGCTGCTCTCCGTGAGCGACTACGACCGTCTCCGCAGCCGAAAGCCCTCGTTGACCGCGTTCATGCGCGCTTCTCCGCTGGCGGGTATCGAGCTCACCGTCGATCGCGACCAAACGCCGCCGCGCGACATCGATCTGTGAGTTTCCTCGTCGACACCTGCGCACTCTCCGAACTGGTCAAGCCGAAACCGTCGAGTGACGTCTGCGACTGGTTCGACGCCGCACCGCCGGAAGCGCAGTTCGTGAGTGTCCTGACGCTCGGCGAGATTCGAAAGGGCGTGGAGAAGCTTGAAGGCAGTCGCCGACGCGCACGGATCGCCACATGGCTCGAGACGGCGTTGCCCGCGTGGTTCGAGGACCGGGTCCTTCCGGTGGATGCCGGCGTAGCGGACGAATGGGGTCGTCTGACTGCCCGCCTGCCCAGGCCAATTCCCGCCATCGACAGCCTCATCGCTGCGACCGCCATCCGGCACCGCCTCGCGATCGTCACACGCAACGAATCCGACTTCGCGGCCACGGGGGTGGATATCTTGAACCCGTGGAACGACTGAATGGTGCGACGTAGGCCGCTTAACCGTCAGGAGCATCGGAACGGGCCGCGCTAGGCGGCCCGTCCCGCCTGCTCGGGCAGGCTACATCTGGCAGTCGTCGATATAGGCGTTGGCGTGGTTGGTCAGCGCCGTGCCGATGATCTTGTTGGTGAAGACATCGCCTTCCTTGATCACTTCGCGCACGTAAATGTCCTGTACCGGATGGTGGTTCGACGCGAACGAGAAGGCGCCGCGCGTGGAGCTGTAGTCGGCCGCCTCCAGCGCCGCACGGAAGGCATCGGCATCCGAGACGCTCGCCTTGCCCATGGCCGAGATCAGCAGGTTCGCCGTGTCGAAGCCTTGGCTCGCATAGAGCGACGGCAGGCGGCCGTACTCGGCCTGGAAGGTTTCGACGAAGGCCTTGTTGGTCGGATTGTCGATGTCCTTGGACCACTGCGAGGTGTTCTTGACGCCGAGCGCCGCCTCGCCGACGGCCTGCAGGATGCCCTGGTCGAAGGAGAAGGCGGGGCCGACCAGCGGGATGTCTATGCCCGACTGCGCGTACTGTTTGAGGAAGGCGATCCCCATGCCGCCGGGCAGGAAGAAGAAAACGCTCTCGGCACCCGACGCGCGGATCTGGGCGATTTCAGCTGCGTATTCATTCGCGCCCAGCTTGGTGTAGACCTCACCCACGATCTCGCCTTCGTAGAGCCGCTTGTAGCCGGTCAGCGCGTCCTTCCCGGCGGGGTAGTTGGGTGCCAGGATGAAGCTGTTGGCGAAGCCTGCGCTGTTCGCGTAGGCGCCTGCAGCCTCGTGCAGATTGTCGTTCTGCCAGGCGACGTTGAAGTAGTTCGCGTGGCAGCGTTCGCCGGCGAGCAGCGAGGGGCCTGCGTTGGGCGAGAGGTAGAACTTGCCCTGCTGCACCGCCGCCGGCACGACCGCGATGGCGAGGTTCGACCAGATGATGCCGGTCAGCACGTCCACCTTGTCGCTCTGGATCATCTTGTCGGCGAGCTGGACCGCGATGTCGGGCTTGCGCTGGTCGTCCTCCACGATCACCTCGATATCGGCGCCGGCCTGGTTGACGGCAAGCAGGAAGCCGTCGCGCACGTCGATGCCGAGGCTGGCTCCGCCGCCGGAAAGGGTCGTGATCATACCGACCTTGAGAGTCTCGGCATGGGCGGCCGTCGCCAGCGCTATCGCTGCAACCGCCACTGTCAGCAGGCTGAGTGATTTTCTCATGGGTCTTGGTCTCCTGTGGTGTCTCGTTGTCTGGTCGGGCGAAGGGGAGAGGTCACGCGCCGGCGTTGACCGGGGGCACGCGATCCGCCCAGGGCTGCGCCCGTTCCAGTTGGCCGGCGAGGCGGAACAGCAACGCCTCGTCGAGATCGCGCCCGACCAGCTGGGAGCCCACCGGCACACCGTCGGCCGTCCAGTGCAGCGGCAGCGAGATGCCCGGAAGCCCGGTCGCGTTGAAGGGCTGGGTGAAGGCGCAATCCGGCCCCATGATGTTCGCGTTGTAGTCGTCGCAATCGCGCGACATGTCGTAGTAGCCGATCTTGCGCGCCACCATCGGCACCACCGGGCAAAGCCATGCGTCGTAGGCGGCCATGCGGCCCACGATGTCGCGGCACATGGCGCGGAGCTGAGCCACGTCGTTGTGATGGTCGACGCCGGAGATGCCGCGGCCTCGCTGGATCGTCGTCCAGTAGAGGTTCTCGGTCTCGTCCTGCCTGAGCGTGTGGCCGACGAGCTCGGCCGAGCCATCGAACCAGGCCGCCGTGACCACGGCGCCGATCCGCATGTAGCAGTCGTAGAGCGGCCAGAAGTCGTAGGGCGCCGTCTCGGGCGTGACCCTGTGGCCGAGGCTCTCCAGCAGCTTCCCGGTGTTCTCGATGCCTTCGCGCACTTCCGCGTCCACGGGGGTGCAGCCGTCGGGCGAGGCGGTGACCATGGCGATCGAAAGCGAGCCCGGGTCCTTGCCGACCTCGTCGAGGTAGGGGGTCTCCGGCATGACCGCGTAGTAGGGATCGCCTCGCATGGGCCCGCCCACGGTGTCGAAGAAGGCGGCCGTGTCGCGGACCGAGCGCGAAACGCAGAGGAAGGTCACGCCGCCGTACCAGAAGTCCGCACCCGGCGCCATCGTGATGCGCCCACGCGCGGGCTTGAGGCCGACGAGGCCGGAATGGCAGGCGGGCGTGCGGATGGAGCCGCCGCCGTCGCTGGCTTCCGCCAGCGGCAGCACGCGGGCCGCCACCGCCGCCGCAGAGCCACCGGAGGAGCCGCCGGGCGTGCGCGTCGTGTCCCAGGGATTGACGGTCGGGCCATACATCTTGGGCTCGGTGGAGAGCGCCCAGCCGGCCTCGGGCGAGTTGGACTTGCCGAGCAGCACGAAGCCCGCCTGCTTGACGCGCTTCACCTGCTCGTTGTCGCTGGTCGAGACGACGTCCTTGAAGTAGGGGCAGGCATTGGTGTTTTGCAGGCCGGTCCAATCGGTCGCGATCTCCTTTACCAGCCAAGGCACGCCCTTGAAGGGGCCGTCGGGAAGTGCCGGATCGGCTGCCATCTTGCGGCCTTCCTCGTAAGCCTTGTAGGTGAGGAAGTTGAGCGTGCCGTTGACCGCCTCGGCGCGGCGGATCGCCTCCTCCAGCACCTCGCTCGGCGAAACTTCGCCCTGTCTGACCAGGGCGGCGAGCCCCACGCCGTCGAGTGAACCGTAAACCTCGGAAGTCCCGCCCGTCATGCGTCCTCTCCCCAGTCACACGATGGTTTGCAAGCGTCGGACCCTTATCGCACGCCGAGCGCAGGTGGGACAGCCTCGGCCTTGCCGGGGAGCTCCCCGGTTGCTCAGGCCGGCGCCGGTTGGCGCGCCGCGCCGGAGCGCTCCGCTCTCAGCCGACGGGTCGCCCCCTCGTCGAGCCGCATCGGTGCCGGCTCGATCACGACGCCGTAGTCGTCCCGCGCACGCTCGACGGTGGTGAAGCCGTCGAACACGTCCGCGAGCACCAGCGCCGGCTCGCGCTCCAGCGGATCGCCATAGCCGCCCGAGTTCGGCACCGTGATCTCGATGCTGTCGCCGGCGGCGAGGCGGAAGCCGGTGAACTTGGAGGGCCACGCCTCTTCGTCCGCACCGCCCCGGTTGCGCACCACGGAGGCGTTCAGGCCCGCCATGCCACCAAAGATGCCCCAGGGCTCGTCGGATTCGTGGCGCTCTCCCTCGCAGGTGACGATGGTGTCCACCAGCATCCGGTTGACCCGCACCATGCCGATGCCGCCCCGCCACTTGCCGGCAGCGCAGGACTCGTTCCGCAGCTCGTAACGCTCCGTGCGGATCGGGAAGCGCCACTCCAGCTCCTCGATCGGGTTGTTGCGGGTGTTGGCGATGAGGCAATCCACGGCGTCCATGCCGTCCCGATCCGGCCGACCGCCGTAGGAACCTTCGTCGACCTCCAGATAGACCCAATACTCGCCCTGATCCGTGTCGAAGCCGGAATACGAGATGAAGTGCAGGTGCGCCGAGTTGCCGGCGGTCACCTTCTCGGGCACCACCGGGGCGAGTGCGCGGAGAACCAGGTCGACGGCGCGCTGCACCTGGCAGAAGCGGGCGAAGCAGGAGCGCGGGAACTTGGGATTGAAGATCGAGCCCTTGGGCGCGATGACGTTGATCGGCCGGGTCATGCCCTCATTCTGCGGCACGTAGACCGGGTGCGTCACGGTGTCGAGGAAGATCATCCGCGTGATGAAGGACATGGCGGAGCAGGTCGTGCCCTCGAAGGGCACGTTGTAGCCGGTCGGCACCTCGTCGCTGGAGCCGGTCAAGTCGTAGGTGATCTCGTCGCCTTCGATAACTACCTTGACCTTGACCGGCAGCTTGCGGCCCCGGTTGACCCCGTCGTCGTCGAGATAGCCCATCGCGGTTTCGTACTCGCCGTCGGGAATCTTGGCGATCTCGCGGCGCAGCATCTGCTCCGAATAGGTCATCCAGTGCTGACCGGCCGCGTCGACGGCGCTCCGTCCGTAGCGCTCGATCAGGTCGAGGTAGCGCCGCTTGGCCAGTTCGCAGGCCGCGATCATCGCCTGGATGTCGCCCTCGTTGGGGGTGGGCGTGCGCATGTTCTCCAGGATGTGCTTCCAGAGCCCGTCCTGACGCACGCCTTTCACCGCCAGCTTCACGGCGCGGTAGATGTTGCCCTCGGCATAGATGTCCACCGCGTCGATGTTGAGCCCCGGATAGGCGCCGCCGATGTCGAGCAGGTGGGCAGACGCGCCCGCGAACCCCACCAGCTCGTCCCGGTGATAGATCGGCATCACGATGGCGCAATCCGGCGAATGTGTGGCCCCGTAGTAGGGGTCGTTGTGGAAGATGATGTCGCCTTCGTGGATGTCGCCGTCGAGCAGCTCGATGACGTTCTGCACGATGCGCGGCATCGCGCCCATGAACATCGGCGTCGATTCCGATTCCGCCAGCATCAGGCCGTCGCGGTCGAAGATGCCGGCGCCGAGGTCCTCCGATTCGCGGATGATCGAGGAGTACGACATGCGGTAGAGCACGCCCGCCATCTCTTGAGCGATGGCGGTAAACGCGCCGCCGATGACGCGCTGCATGATCGGCGCCGCGAGGTCGTGCCCAGGCTGTGCAACCGCGCCCGCGCAATCGATCACGATGTTGCCACGACGGTCGATTTCCGCTTCGCAGCGGGGCGGGATCACCACGGTCGTATCGTATTGCTCGACGATTGCGGGGCCCGCGATCCGGTCGCCGGCGCGGAGCGCGGCGCGGTCGTAGAAGGGCGTCTCGTGGGTCTCACCCTTGCCTTCGACCTCGAACACCACCGGTTGGCGCAGCAGCGGCGTTGCCTTGCCGTCGCCGCCTTCGATCTCCGGCCAGTCGAGGTCCGGGATGCGGCCGATGGCCACGGCGCGGATGTTGATGATTTCGACCGGCGCATCAAAGCGATGGCCGTATTCCGCGTCGTGCGCGCAGTGGAAGCGCTCGGCCAGCGCCGAGATCCAGGCGTCGTCGATCTCGCCCGCCGGCGCGTCGAAGCGGACCTCGTAGCCCTGACCGGCGTAGCGGCAATCGGCGAGCCGGCGAATCAGACGGTCGCCCGCGGGCACGCCGTCGGCCTCCAGCCTCGCCTGCGCCTGGCTGGTCAGCTCCTCGAAACGCGCGGCGAGATGGTCGCGGTCGAGGGTCGCCAGCGGCTGGCGCTCGGTGGTGACGAACTCGTGCTGCATGTCGGTGGCGAGCAGGCCGGTGGCCGAGAGGATGCCGGGATGCGGCGGGACCAGAACCCGCGGGATTTCCAGCTCCACCGCGATGTCGCAGGCGAACAGCGGACCCGCGCCGCCGGCGGCGACGAGGGTGAAGTCGCGCGGGTCGTAGCCGCGCCGCACGCTGTTAAGCTCGATGGCCTGCACCATGCTGAACTTCTGGATCTGGAGCGCGCCGAGCGCGGTTTCCTCAAGCGACATGTCAAGCGTGCCGGCGAGCCCTTGCAGGGCGTCGTGAGCTAGGTCCGCGTGCAGGGTCATGCTGCCGCCGACCAGGCCGCGATCAGTGCGGAGCCGGCCGAGCGCCACCTGCGCATCGGTGGAGGTGGGCTCAGCTCCGCCGCGTCCGTAACAGGCCGGGCCTGGGTCGGCACCGGCGGATTGCGGGCCAACCCGGTAGATGCCGCCCTCGTCGACGTAGGCGATGGAACCGCCACCGGCGCCGATGGTGTCGATATCCACCATCGGGATCATAGCCTGGTAGTCGCCGACCTTGGTATCGAGCAGGTGGCGCATCCTGAGCGCACCGCCGGCGGCCACGCCGATGTCAGCCGACGTGCCGCCGATGTCGAGTGTGAACACGTTGTCGTAACCGGCCATCTTGCCGGCCCAGATGCCGCCGATCAGCCCCGCCACCGGCCCCGACATCATCAGGTTGACCGGGCCGCCGGTCGCGCTGTCGGCGGTGGTCATGCCGCCCGAGGACTGCATGAGGCGGACGCCGCGCGCGAGCCCCGCATCCCTCATGCCGGACTCCAGCCGGCCGACGTAGCTGCCCACGCGCGGGCCGACATAGGCGTTGAGGCAGGTGGTCGAGAAGCGCTCGAACTCGCGATAAAGCGGCAGCACTTCGCTGGAGATCGAGAGATAGGCGTCGGGGCATTCCTCCCGGAGGATCTGCTTGATGCGCTGCTCGTGCGCGGGGTTGAGGTAGGCGTGCAGCAGGCAGACTGCGATGGCGTCGACGCCGGCCTTGCGCAGCGCCCGCGCGCGCTCACGCACCTCCGACTCGTCCAGCGGCACGATGATCTCGCCCTTGGGCGCGGTGACCCGCTCCTTGACCGTGAGCCGGTGGCGGCGCCTGACCAGCGGGCGCGACTGCCACGGCAGCTCCTGCTGGAGCGAGAAGTTGTGGGGCTTCTTGTGGCGCGCGATGTGGAGAATGTCGCGAAAGCCTTCGGTCGTGATCAGGCCGACCTCGGCGCCCTTGTGCTCGATGGCGATGTTGGTCGCGACCGTGGTGCCGTGCAGCAGTAGGTCCACCGCCTCGAGGCTGACCCCGGCCTTGCCGCAGAGCGCGTCCACGCCCGTCATCACCGCCCGCGCCGGATCGTCCGGCGTGGACGGCACCTTGTCGACCGTGATCGCGCCTGCCGCCTCGTCGACCAGAATCAGGTCCGTGAAGGTACCGCCGACATCCACTCCGATGCGCCGCATGGCTCCTCTCCCTCGAATGGCGGTGTCACCGCATCTTCGCCGACGCCCGGCCTCGCGACAATTACTATAGGACCCGATTGCTTGGAGGGGTGAGCGGCCCCATGTATTCGGTATGAATCAGAGCCTCTTGCTACAGGCTCGTGTGGTCGCACCCTGACGGTTGAAGGTCGCCTGCAAGCCAGCGGGTCTCCGCCAACGGGCGAGCATCGTCTCGATGTTCCTGAGCGTCTTCGACATCTTCAAGGTCGGCATCGGCCCGTCTTCGTCCCACACCATGGGGCCGATGGCGGCGGCCGAGGCCTTCCTCGCGCTGCTGGCGGAGCGGGTCGCAACGGACCCACCGCCCGATTCATGGCTGCGCATTCACGTCTCGCTCCACGGCTCGTTGGCCTTCACCGGCAGGGGCCATGCGACGGACCGGGCGATCGTGTTCGGATTGCTCGGCCATCGCGCCGGCGATATCGACATCGACAAGGCCGAGGCCGACGTGGCGGTCCTCAGGCAGAGCAGACACCTGCCCCCGCTCGGTGGCATCACGCTTGTGTTCGATCCGCATCACCACATCTTCTTCGACTATGGCCCGCCGCTACCAGGCCATCCCAACGGCATGGAGTTCCATGCGATCGATGCCGAGGGCGTGGGCTATCTGAGCCAGATCTACTATTCGATCGGCGGCGGCTTCATCGTGACGGCCGAGGAGCTCGCCGGCGACCAGGCGGGCGTCGGCGACGATGCGGGCACGCAAGTCCCGTTCCCGTTCGAGAGCGCCGCCTCCATGCTGCGAATGGCGGACGAAAGCGGCAACTCCATCGCCCGGATGATGCTGGCGAACGAGCGCGCCCTCCGCTCCGACGCCGAGGTCGATGCCGGGCTCGCGGCACTCTGGGCTGCCATGGACTCCTGCATCGATCGCGGGCTCGCGCGCCAGGGCGAGCTCCCCGGCGGGCTTCGCGTGAAGCGGCGGGCGAGCGCGCTGTTCGAGCAGTTGTGCGACGAGCAGGGCTCCAACAGCGCACAGCCGCACGTCTATGCCGATTGGCTCACCGTCTACGCCATGGCGGTCAACGAGGAGAACGCCGGCGGGGGCAAGGTGGTGACGGCTCCGACCAACGGCGCCGCCGGCGTGATTCCGGCCGTGGTGCGGTACTACCTCGACCATTGCATAGACGCCGAGAGAGTACGGGTCGGGGAGTTCCTGCTCACCGCCGCGGCGATCGGCGGCCTGATCAAGTCCAACGCGTCGATCTCCGGCGCCGACGCCGGCTGCCAGGCGGAGGTCGGCTCCGCCGCCGCAATGGCCGCCGCCGGGCTCTGCGCGGTGCTCGATGGCACGCCGGCTCAGGTGGAGAACGCGGCCGAGATCGCGCTGGAGCACCATCTCGGCATGACCTGCGATCCGGTCGCCGGCCTCGTTCAGGTGCCCTGCATCGAACGCAACGGCATCGGCGCGACCAAGGCCGTCACCGCCGCATCGCTCGCGTTGCGGGGCGATGGCACCCACTTCATGCCGCTCGACAACTGCATCCAGGCGATGCGCGAAACCGGCCGGGAAATGAGCGCCAAGTTCAAGGAAACCAGTCTCGGCGGCCTCGCCGTGAACATGCCGGAGTGCTGAGGCCACCCGCCTCAGTGACCCGTCACTCGGCGGCTTCTTCCGTCCGGGGATCGGCCAGCTCCTCCGCCTGAGCCTCGCGGGGGTCGAGCTCGACCGGCTCGAGCGGCGGGATCGACGACGAGGCCGGGGCAACGCCTAGAGTTTCAAACTTGCGCGCCGCCGGTAGGACCCGACTCTCGAGCGAGCCCACGCCCTTGTTGTAGCGATCCACCGTCTGCCGCAGCGACTTCCCGAGATCGCCCATGTGCCCGCCGAAGACCTTGATCCGCTCGTAGAGATCGCGGCCGTGCGCCGCCACGACTTGCGCATTCTCCGCCAGCTTCTCCTGCTGCCAGCCGTAGGCGATGGTCTTCACCAGCGCGATCAGGGTGGTCGGCGTGCTGATGAGCACCCGCTGGCGCGCGGCGCTCTCGAACAGCGCGGGATCGCTCTCGATGGCTGCGGTGAAGAACGATTCGCCAGGCACGAACATCACGACGAATTCGGGCGTCTCGGGCAGGGCTTTCCAATAGTCCCGCGATGACAGCGCGCGCACGTGGTCGCGGACCTGGCGCGCGTGTTCGCCGATGAAGCGCTTTCGCGCCTCTTCGTCGGTCGCCTCCACGGCGCTGAGGTAGGCGTCGAGCGGCGTCTTGGCATCGACAATGATCGACTTGCCGCCGGGAACGCGGATGATCACGTCGGGCCGCAGCCGGCCCTCTTCGCCCTCGATGGTCGACTGCTCGACGAAGTCCACGTGCTCCGTCATGCCAGCCATGTCGAGCACGTTGCGCAGCTGATACTCGCCCCAGCGCCCTCGGGTCTGGGGCCGCCTGAGCGCCTGCACGAGGCGGCTGGTTTCCGTGCGCAGGCCCGTCTGCCCCTCCGCCAGGGTTTTCACCTGCTCCGAAATGGCACGGTAGGCGCCCTCGCGCGCCTTCTCGATCGCGTCCACCTTGTGCTCGAACTTGCTGAGGCTTTCGCCCAGCGGCTTGACCAGGGTTTCGATCGCAACGCGGCGCTTCTCCAGGTCGTCCTTGGCGCTCTCGCTGTGCTTCTCGAAGCGCTCGCTCACGAGTTTCAAGAAACCCTCGCTGTTCTTGCCGAGAGCCTCGGCCGCGAGACCTGCAAACTTCTTTTCGAGCTCTGCGCCCATCCGCGTCAGCTCCTGGACGCGCTCTTCATGGCTCTTGCGCTCGGCCTCCAGCGCTGCTTCGAGCGCCGCCGTCTTTCTGTCGACGTCCTGGAGCCGATCCCGCAGCGTGGCGTTCTCTTCTTCCAGCCGAGGCACGCGATCGGCGGCGGCGGCGAGACGGGCGATCTCCGTTGCACGCGCCTCCCGCTCCCGCGCCGCGCTCCGTGTCGAAGGCAGCATGAAGGCGAAATAGCAGACGACCGCGCCCGCGAGCGCCGCCAGCACGATGACGATGATGGTCAGCCCAAGGCCCATATCGTCGATCCGTCGTTGCCTTGCCGGAGGCCCGCTGTTGTCAGAAGTTCAGCCGCTTGAGGTCGATAACCGCAGCACGGTCTCGGAGCTTGGCGAGCACGTCATCGGGCACCACCGAATCCACGCCGATGAGGCCGATCGCATCGCCGCCCGGCTCCCTGCGCCCCAAGTTGAAGGTGGCGATGTTGATCCCGGCCTCGCCGAGGATCGTGGCTACTGCGCCGATCAGGCCCGGCCTGTCCTCATTAGTGAAGTACAGCATGTGCGGGCCGAGCTCGGCCTCGACCTCGATGCCCTCGACTTCCACGATCCGCCGCCCGCCGCGGCCGATGAGCGTGCCGGCCACGGCCTGCGGCTGCTCTTGCGACAGTACTTCGACGCGCACGAGAGTCTGATAATCGGCCGTCGTGGCGCTTCTGACTTCACGCACGCTGATGCCCCGCTCGCGGGCGATGAAGGGGGCGTTGACGATGTTGATGTTGTCGAGTCGCGGGGCGAGCAGGCCCTGGAGGGCAGCGGCGGTGAGCAGTCGCGAATCGAGGGCGCTGGCCTGGCCCTCGTAGGCGATCGTGACGCCACGGATCCGGCCGTCTGCAATCTGGCCGGCAAAGCTCCCGATCTGCTCGGCAAGGGTGAGATAGGGGCCGAGCTTCGCCATCTCCTCGGGCGACACCGAGGGGGCGTTGACCGCGTTGACGACGGTGTCGGTCAGCAGATACTCCGCCATCTGCTGCGCGATCTGGAGCGCCACGTTCTCCTGTGCCTCGACCGTGGAGGCGCCGAGGTGAGGCGTCGCGATCACCTCGTCGAACGAGAAGAGCGCATTGTCCCGTGCCGGCTCCTCCTCGAACACGTCGAGCGCGGCACCGGCCACGTGGCCGCTTTCGATGGCGCTCTTCAGGTCGGCCTCGACGACGAGTCCGCCGCGGGCGCAGTTCACGATTCGCACGCCCGGCTTGGTCTTGGCGAGCGCCTCGGCGTCGATGATCCCCCGCGTCTCATCGGTCAGCGGCACGTGCAGGGTGATGACGTCGGCTTCGCCGAGCAGCTCGTCCATCGTCGCCAGCGTCACGCCGAGGGAGGCTGCACGGTCCGGCGCGAGGTAGGGGTCGAAGGCGACGACCCGCATCCTGAGCCCCTGGGCGAGGGTCGCGACGATGGCGCCGATGGTGCCGCAGCCCACGACGCCGAGCGTCTTGTCGCGCAGCTCGACGCCCATGAAGCGGCCGCGCTCCCAGTCGCCCTTGCGTGTGGAGCGGTCGGCCTGCGGGATTCGACGCGCCAGCGCGCACATCATGGCAATGGTGTGCTCGGCCGCAGTCACGGAATTGCCGTGCGGCGTGTTCATGACCACGATGCCGCGCTTGGTGGCCGCGTTCATGTCGACGTTGTCGACCCCGGTGCCGGCGCGGCCCACGACCTTGAGCCGGGCGGCCCGGTCCACCAGCTCCGCGGTCACTCTGGTCGCGGAGCGGACGACAAGGCCCTCGAAGTCGCCGATGATTTCGGCCAGCGCGTCAGGTGCGAGCCCCGGCTGCACGCTCACCTCGATGCCGCGCTCGGCGAACGCCTGCACGGCGACTCCGCTCACCTCGTCTGCAATCAGGACTCGCGGCATTGCCCCCGACCCCCGCGGCTGGGCGGATCAGCCGGCCCCATGCCGGCGCACCTCGTCCCAGGCCCAATCGAGCCACGGAGTCAGCGCTTCGAGATCGTCGCGCTGCACCGTGCCGCCGCACCAGATGCGCAGCCCCGGCGGGGCGGCCCGATGGGTCTTGATATCATATGCGGCGTCCTCTGCCTCCAGCAGCGCGCACATCCGCTTGATCGCGGCCCACTGCTCGTCGGTGTCGAGTGCGCTGAACCAGGGATCGACGATGCTGAGACACACCGACGTGCGGGAGCGTGTCTCCGGGTCTTGCGCGAGGAAGTCGATCCACTCGCGCGCAGCGACCCACGCGTCGATGACGTCGAAGTTGGCCTGCGTCCGCGCGATCATTCCGCGCCGGCCGCCGATGGAGTCGATCCAGCGCATCGCATCGATCGCGTCCTCGATCGCCATCATCGAGACCGTGTTGATGGTCTCGCCCCGGAAGATGCCTTCGTTGAGCCGACCGTCGCCTGTGGTGAGCCGGAACACTCGGGGCACCGGCCAGGGCGGCGCCTCGCTCTCCAGACGCTCCACCGCGCGCGGGCCCAGGATCAGCATGCCGAACCCGGCCTCGCCGCCCAGCACCTTCTGCCAGGAGTAGGTGGTCGCATCGAGCCTGGTCCAGTCCATCGGGTAGGCGAGGACGGCCGAGGTGGCGTCGCAGAGCGTGAGCCCCGCACGGTCGACGGCGATCCATTCCGCGTCGGGCACCCGCACGCCGGATGTGGTGCCGTTCCAGACGAAGACCGTGTCGCGATCCGGGTCGACTTGTCCGAGGTCGGGCAGGCGGCCGTAGGACGCGTCGATCACGCGCGCATCCAGCGGGCGCAGCTCCCGCTCGCCGTCGATCGCCCAGAGCGCGCCGAAATTGTCCCAGCGCAGGAAGTCGACTCCGCGCGGGCCCAGCAGCGACCACATGGCCATCTCGATGGCGCCGGTGTCGGAGCCCGGCACGATTCCGATGCGCCACTCGTCCGGCAATCCAAGCAACGCGCGTGAGCGCTCCAGTAGTTCCTGGATACGCGCGAGCGGCTCCTTCGCCCGGTGGGACCTACCGAGCAGCGCGCCCGAGAGGACATCGACCGACCAGCCGGGGCGCTTGGGACACGGCCCGGAGGAGAAGAGCGGACAGTTTGGACGGACGGTGGGCTTCATGGGCGGCACGGCCGGTGCGGGCCTCTCGGCTCAGACCGCGATCGTCCCTTCAAGATACTGCACGGCGCGGCCGGCGAGCCGGACCCGATCGCCCGCAACCGTGCATTGCACCGCCCCACCACGCGTCGAGACTTGGTGGGCGTTGAGCGTCGCCTTGCTCAGGCGTTCCGCCCAGAACGGCGCGAGCATGCAATGAGCGGACCCGGTGACCGGATCTTCGGGGACCCCGAGTCTGGGGCAGAAGAAGCGCGAGACGAAGTCCGCGCTCTCGCCGGGCGCGGTGACGATGATCCCGCGCCGCTCGTCGAGGCGTGCCAGCACCGTCATGTCGGGCTGGAGCGCCCTGACCTCGGCCTCGGTCTTGAAGAGCGCGAGATAGTCCATGTCAGCGAACACCGCCTCGGGCTCGGCCCCGAGTCCCTCGGCGAGGTGGGCCGGCGACTCGACAGGGTGCGCCGTCAACGCCGGGAAATCCATGGTGAGAGCGTCATCCCCGCGGGTCACCTCCAGGCGGCCACTCTTGGTCTCGAAGGCGACCGAATCGGCGTCCGGCTGCATGTGGCGAAACACGACGTAGGCGCTGGCGAGGGTCGCGTGGCCGCACAGATCGACCTCGGCCAACGGCGTGAACCAGCGCAACGCATAAGCGCCGTTGGACGGCACGAAAAAAGCGGTCTCCGACAGGTTGTTCTCGTTCGCGATGGCTTGCAGCGTGACGTCGTCGAGCCAGGACTCCAGCGGGCAGACGGCGGCAGGATTGCCGCCGAACACGGCATCGGTGAACGCGTCGATCTGGAAAATCCGCAGGCGCATGCAACAGTTTATTGACGATCGCGGACAGGCGTGCAAGGTGAGGCAGGGGCTGCGGCGCCGGGCGTCGCGCTGCAACGATCGGGTTCCGCCGACGGCATGAACCGCGACTCCTTGCGAGATTTCCGGGCATTCATATCGGCCGCCTCAATGGGCGCGGCAGCACTTTGCTTGGCAGCGCTGACTGCACCAAACGCTGCGGCGAGCGATTTTTTTGACGGTTACGAGGCGTTTCAACGGGGCGACTACGATGAGGCGCGCACCATCTGGTCCGAGCTCGCCCATGACGGCGACGTGGATGCGCAGTTCAACCTCGGCACGCTCTACGAGAACGGCTTCGGCGTTGAGGAGGACGCCGAGCAGGCAGCGCGCTGGTACCGGGCAGCGGCAGCGCGCCGCGTCGACCTCGCCAGGCTCGCGCTGGCGCGCCTGCAGCGCACGGGCGCGCTCGAGCCAGAACCGGATGAGGACCAAATAAAGCTGCTCGAGACCGCTGCCCGGCGAGGCCTGGCCGAGGCGCAGTACGAGCTGGGCGTGGCCTACGATCGGGGGCTCGGCGTCACACAGAATCATGCGACGGCGGCGGGTTGGTATCAGCGCGCGGCCGAGCAGGGCCTGACCGATGCCCAGTACAACCTGGCGACACTCTTTGACGAAGGGCTGGGGACCCCGCGTGATTTCGAGCAGGCGCGGGACTGGTACATGCGTGCTGCCGACGCTGGAGAGGCCCGGGCCATGAACAACCTGGGATATATCTATGAGAAGGGCCTGACCGGTCGACAGAACTATGGCAAAGCCGTCGTGTGGTATCGACGTGCGGCGCACAAGGGCCTTGCCATCGCACAAAGCAACCTTGCGGCCCTTCACTATCTGGGCCGCGGCGTGCCCCGTGACTTCGAACAGGCCCACCGCTGGTACAAGGCCGCCGCGGAGCAGGGCGACGCCGCAGGGCAGAACGGCCTCGGCCTGCTCTACGCCAACGGACTCGGTGTCGAGCGCGATCTCGTCGAGGCGATGGCTTGGTTCAGCCTCGCTGCCCATGTAGAAGGCCCGGCCGGCGCAGACGCGATAACCTATCGAGACCGGCTGACCCGCCTCATGTCGCCAGAGGAGCGCACCAAAGCGGACGCACTGAGCCAAGGGATTTTGGCCCGAATAGCCGTCGAAGAGTCGCCGAAGGCGCCCGCTTTCGGCGTCGCCCTGCCGAGATCTGCGAATGGCTTTCGCGATTCCGCCATCTACGCACAGCGGCTCCTCAAGTCGCTGGGTTACTATGACGCCGCGGTGGATGGAGTCGCCGGTGAGTTCACCATCAAGGCCACGCAGAAATTCTTGAGAGAGAACGGGTTGGGAATGGAACCGCGGATCACCCGCGAGCTGGTGGAGGCGCTGGAGGCGGTGCGGGCGGCCCGCATCGCTGCGGCCGCCGCCGCCGAAGAAGCCGCGAGGCAAGAAAACATTGAAAAGCCGACCGACGAGATGGTCGAGCATAACGGGCAGGGCCGGTCATGAGGCTTACGCGCGCGAAGAGTTCGACGTCCCTTGCGGCACTGGCCGCGTCGGTCGTGCTGGCATTGGCACTGCTCGCGGGCTGCGCGACGGAAGAAGAGGTCTACGTCGAGCGCTCGGTCGAGGAGCTTTACAACGAGGCGATGGACAGCCTGCTGGACGACGACTTCGAGGCCGCTGCCGCGGGCTTCGCCGAGGTCGAGCGCCAGCACCCCTATTCCGTGTGGGCGACGCGGGCGCAGATCATGTCGGCGTTCGTCTATTACCAGGGCAATCTCTACGACGAGGCCATCGCAGCAGCCAGGCGATTCGTTGAGCTGCACCCGGGTCATCGCGATGCCGCCTATGGCTACTATCTGATCGCCATGTCCCATTATGAACAGATCTCGGACGTGGACCGCGATCAGAGCACCACGGCACGCGCGCTGCGGGCTCTTGAGGAGGTCACGCGCCGGTTTCCCGGCAGCGTCTACGCGCGCGACGCACGCCTGAAGATCGATCTCGCGCGCGATCATCTCGCGGGCAAGGAGATGACCGTCGGCCGCTACTACCTGCGGCGCGGGAACCCGATTGCGGCGATCGGGCGCTTCCGCATGGTCATCGAGCGATACCAGACCACGAGCCACACGCCGGAGGCGCTGCATCGCCTGACCGAAGCGTATCTGGCGCTGGGCGTGCCCAACGAGGCGCAGACCTCGGCCGCGGTCCTCGGCCACAACTACCCAGGCAGCCGGTGGTACCAGCATAGCTATGCCCTGCTCGTCGACTCCGACCTCGAACCCGAGGTGGACGAGGGTTCATGGATCAGCCGGGTCTTCGGCGACGTGTTCTGACGCCGGCAGATGCTTCGGCGCCTCTCGATCCGCAACTACGTTCTGATCGACAGCCTCGATATTGACTTCGGTGCAGGCATGGCGGTCTTCACCGGAGAGACCGGCGCCGGCAAATCAATCCTGCTGGACGCTCTGGGGCTGGCGCTCGGCACGCGCGCGACCTCGGGTGTTGTGGCGCGTGGCCGCGACCGTGCCAGCGTCGTCGCCGTCTTCGCTATCGCGGCGACCGATCCGGTCCGGGCCGTGCTGGCCGAGCACGATCTCGACCGCGATGGCGAGCTCCTGCTGCGCCGCGTCATCGGCGCCGACGGACGCAGCCGCGCCTTCATCAACGACACGCCGACAGGACTTGCTCTCCTGAAACGCATCGGCGGCCACCTCGTCGAAATCGACGGCCAGAGCGAGCAGGGAGGACTGCTCGACCCGGCGGGACACCTTGCCATGCTCGACGACTTCGCCGGTCACGGAGAGGAATTGGAAAGCCTGGCGGCGGCCCATGCCGCGTGGCGGACTGCCCAGGCGGAACAGCAGGAGGCGGAGACCTCACGGGAAGCGTCGCGCCAGGAAGAAGAGTATCTACGGCACGCGGTCGCCGAACTCGAAGCGCTGGCGCCCGAGAGCGGCGAGGAGGAACGGCGGGCGGCCGAGCGCGCGATGCTGCTGAACGGCCAGAAGCTCGCCGAGGCGCTGGATTCGGCATCGGCCGGGATCGCTGGCGATGGCGGTGTCGGCGTACGCCTCCGAGCGGCCCGCCGCGACATCGAGCGCGTCGCCCCCGCTGCTGCCGGCGCGCTGAACGCACTTCTGGAGACCCTCGAACGGGCGGCAATCGAGGCAGAGGAGGCGGAGGGCGCCTTGGAGGCCGCTCTCGACGCCCTGGATACTGACCCCAGCCGGCTCGAAGCCGTGGAAGAGCGCCTCTTTGCGCTCCGCGCTGCCGCGCGCAAGCATCGCACCGATCCCGATTCGCTGCCCGCGCTGCTGACGACAATGCGGGGAGAGCTCGATCTCATAGCCGGCGGCACCGACCGGCTGGCTGCGCTGCAGGCGGCGGCGGACGCTGCGCACAAGGCCTACCGCGACCGGGCCCAGGCGGTGAGCCGCGCCCGCCGGCACGCGGCGCGAGCGCTCGATGCGGCCGTGGCCGACGAGCTCGGCCCGCTCAGGCTCGCGCGCGCGCGCTTCGGCACCGCATTGGAGGCAGCAGCAGAGGGGGCAGAGAGCAGGACAGGCATCGACCGATGCCGCTTCATGCTCGCTCCCGATCCCGGTGTGGAGCCGCAGCCACTGGCGAAGGTCGCCTCCGGCGGCGAGCGGGCGCGGCTCCTGCTCGCGCTCAGGGTCTGCCTCGCGCGTGCGGCGGGTCTCTCGACGCTCGTCTTCGACGAGATCGACCGCGGCATCGGGGGCGCGGTCGCCGACGCCGTCGGCGAGCGCCTGGCGCGGCTCGCGCGGGACGTTCAGGTTCTGGTGGTCACCCACTCGCCCCAGGTCGCGGCGCGCGGCGACCATCACTATCGGGTAACAAGAAGCGAGGGGGAGCACGGCGCAACCGCACGGGTCACGCTCCTGACCGAGGATCAGCGGCAGGAGGAAATCGCACGCATGCTCTCGGGTGCGCAGATCACCAAGGAAGCGCGCGCCGCCGCCGACAGCCTGCTGACACGGGCCAGCGCATGAGCGACGAGACGACGCCGCCCGAGGCGCTCACCCGCGACGCGGCGGAACGCGAGCTTGAGCGCCTCGCACGCGAGATCGCCCGCCACGATTCTCTCTATTACGTGGACTCCGCACCCGAACTGAGCGACGCGGAATACGACCTGTTGCGCCGGCGCAACGAAGCCATCGAGGCACGATTTCCCGACCTCAAGCGCGCCGACAGCCCGAGCGAGCGCGTCGGCGCGCCGCCGTCGTCGAGCTTCGCCAAGGTCCGCCACAGCCGGCCCATGCTCTCGCTCGGCAACGCTCTCAACGACGACGATCTGGCCGAGTTCGAGGGCCGGGTGCGGCGCTTCCTTAATCTCGGCGACGACGAGCCGGTGGTGCTCTACGGCGAGCCCAAGATCGATGGCCTCTCGGCGACGCTGCACTACCAGGCGGGCAAGCTTGTGCTCGGCGCCACCAGGGGCGACGGCGAGACCGGCGAGGACGTGACCGCCAATCTGAAGACCCTGCGCGACCTGCCGCACGCGCTCAGCGGCGCGGACATGCCCGAGCGGCTTGAGGTCCGGGGCGAGGTCTACATGGCGCTGTCAGACTTCGCGGCGCTCAACAAGGAGCGGGAGGCGGAAGGCGAGGCACCGTTCGTCAACCCGCGCAACGCGGCCTCGGGCGGTCTGCGCCAGATCGATACGGCGCTGACCGCAAAGCGGCGGCTACGCTTCTTCGCCCATGGCTGGGGCGAGACGAGCGCGCCGCTGGGGGAGAGGCAGGAAGACGTACTCGCGCGGCTCGATGCGTTGGGTTTCGCGCGGGCACCGCTCGCCCGGCGTTGTACCGGCCTCGACGAGGCGCGCACGCTGCATCGGGAGATAGAAGCTGCGCGGCCCAAGCTCGACTTCGAGATCGATGGTGTCGTCTTCAAGGTCGATCGCCTCGATTGGCAGCAGCGCCTCGGCGCCGCCGGTCGCGCGCCGCGCTGGGCCATCGCCTACAAGTTCCCAGCCGAGCAGGCCGAGACCGTGCTGCACCGAATCTCGATCTCGGTCGGGCGCACCGGGGCGCTGACCCCGGTCGCCGAACTGGAGCCGGTGCATGTCGGCGGCGTCACCGTCTCCCGCGCGACGCTGCATAACGAAGACGAGATCGCGCGCAAGGATATCCGTGCCGGCGACACGGTGGTGGTGCAGCGCGCGGGCGACGTGATCCCACAGGTCGTTCGCGTGATCGAGGAGAAACGGCCGGCCGGGAGCGAGCCGTTCGAGCCGTCCGATGTCTGCCCCGAATGCGGCAGCCACGCCGTGAGGGAGGAGGGGGAAGCGGTGCGGCGCTGCACCGGCGGCCTGGTCTGCCCGGCCCAGGCATTGGAGCGGCTGCGCCATTTCGTCGCGCGCGACGCCTTCGACATCGAGGGGCTTGGGGCCAAGCAGATCGAGGCGTTCTACGCGGAGGGACGGGTGCAGAGCCCGGCCGACATCTTCGATCTGGAGACGAAGGACGGCACCGAGGCGTTTCCGAAACTCGCAGAGCGCGAGGGCTGGGGCGAGACCTCCGCCGCCAACCTCTTCCGCGCTATCGAGGAGCGCCGGCTCATCACGCTGGACCGCTTCATCCACGCGCTGGGAATCCGCCACGTTGGGCAGACGACCGCGCGCCTGCTCGCGCGCCGCTACGGCACTGCCGAGGAGTGGCGTGCGGCGATGGATGCAGCCTCGGAACCGGAGAGTGAAAGTCTGGAGGCCCTCAACGATATCGACGGAATCGGCCCGGTGGTCGCCACGGCCATCGTCGAGTTCGTGGCGGAACCCCGTAACGGGGAGATTCTCGACGCGCTCTGTGAGCGCCTCGATATCGAGCCGTTCGAGGCGCCGACCGCCGATTCGCCGGTCGCCGGCAAGACGGTCGTCTTCACCGGTAAGCTGCAGCAGATGACGCGGCAGGAGGCGAAGGCGCGGGCCGAGGCGCTGGGCGCGCAGGTGGCGGGCTCGGTATCGAAGGCGACCGATTACGTAGTGGCGGGCGAGGACGCGGGCTCCAAGCTGAAGCGTGCCGAAGCGCTCGGCGTCACGGTGCTGAGCGAGGACGAGTGGCTCGCGGTCGCAGCCGGGGAGGCGCCGCCGCTAGCGGACGATGGCGGCAATGGCGACGGCTAGACCCGCACGCAGCGACGCCGATACCACTGCTGACCTGCCGGCACTCGAATGGTTGGTCGCGCCGGGACCGGTACCCTATCCCGACGCCGTCGCTTCCATGGAGGAGCGGGTAGCGGCAATCCTCGCCCGGCGGTCGCCGGAGCAGGTGTGGCTACTGGAGCACCCGTCGCTCTATACCGCCGGCACGAGCGCGACAGCCGACGATCTGCTCGATCCGTCAGGGCTCCCGGTCTTCAAGACGGGCCGGGGCGGCCAGTACACGTATCACGGGCCCGGACAACGCGTGGCCTACGTGATGCTCGACCTCGCGGCGCGTAGGCGCATGGACCTCCGCTGCTTCGTGCGCGATCTGGAGCAGTGGCTGATCGGCACCCTGGCGGAGGTCGGTGTCGCCGGCGTGTGCCGCGCCGGCCGGGTCGGCATCTGGGTCGAGGCGGACGGCGACGAGGCCAAGATCGCGGCCATCGGGGTGCGCGTCCGCCGCTGGGTCACCTTCCACGGCGTGTCGCTGAACGTCGCCCCCGATCTCGCCCACTACCGGGGCATCGTCGCCTGCGGCATTCGCGAGCACGGCGTCACCTCGCTCGCAGCGCTCGGAGTCGAGGCCACGATGGCGGATGTCGACCAAGCCCTGCGCCGTAACTTCGACGCGGTGTTCGGTTAGTGGGCGCCGCGCGAGAGATTAAGCCCGACTACCCCGATGATGATGAGGATGATGGAGCCGATCCTGAGCGGCCCCATCGGTTCCTTGAACCAGAGGTATCCGATCATGGCGATCGCGGCCGTGCCGATGCCTGCCCAGATCGCGTAGGACAGGCCGAGATCGAGCTTCTTCAGCGCAAGCGCGAACAGTACGAAGCTGACCCCGTAGAGGACGAAGATCAGCACCGTGAAGACGGGCTTGGTCAGCCCTTCGCTCAGCTTCATGGAGGTCGTGCCACCGACCTCGAACACGATGGCGAGGGCGAGATAGAGCCAGTGCATGGTGCGACTCCGCGCGAATACCGACCGGGGCTCGTCAATCTTTGATGCGGACCGCGGAGTCAAGGAATAGGGACATTGGTATATCCCCGTCCGATCAAGCGATGCCTACCTTGCGTGCGCCGGGGTGGGCGGGGACAATCGCCGCGCCCTCGGCGCCTCCGCGCCGCGCGGGCTGCATGGTGACGGTGACCATCCCATGAGCGACCAGTCCGACCTGTCAAAGCCTCTGAAGACCTGGAGCCACCTCGCCGGCAAGCGGCGCAGGCCGAGCGAGTACGAGATCGTCTCGACCAACCTGCTCTGGAGCACAGACGACGAAATGCCCTGGGCGCTCTCGCCCGATATCGACATGAACAAGTGGTACCTCCGGTACCGCAACAACTCGCAGCTCAAGCACGCGGACTGGGACGCGTTCCGCGACCCGGACGAGGTGGTCTACCGCTCCTACAACGTCATGCAGGACGGGCACGAGACCTATGTCGACGGCCTGCTCCGCGACCACGCGAAGAATAACCACGACAAGGACTTAAGCGCGGATTGGGTGGCGGCACTCGCGCGGCTCTACACGCCGACGCGTTATCCGCTCCATTGCCTGCAGATGGGCTCCGCCTATCTGGTGCAGATGGTTCCGGCGAGCACGATCGAGAACTGCGCGATGTTCCAGGCGGCAGACCAGTTGCGCTGGGTCTCGCGCGTCGCCTACCGGACCAAGGAGTTGGCCAACACGCACGCCGGCGCAGGCTTCGTCAGCGGCGAGCGCAAGGCGTGGGAGGAGGACGCTTGCTGGCAGGGATTCCGCGAACTGCTGGAGCGGGTCCTCGTCGCCTACGACTGGGCGGAGCACTTCGTGGCGCTCAACGTCGTCGCCAAGCCTGCGTTCGACGAGGCCTGCATCCGCCAGCTCGGTGGTCCGGCACGACAAAGCGGCGACACGCTGCTGGCCCAGATGCTCGACGCGCAGTGGGAGGACAGCGAACGCGCCAGACGCTGGACCGGCGCGCTCGTCGCATTCGCGCGCGAGACCGAGGGCAACGCGGCCGTCATGGCGGACTGGGTCGCGAAGTGGGTGCCCTTGGGCGATGCCGCCATCGACGCCTACTGCGCCGCGCTGCCGGCGGGCGCGGACGCTGCAGCGGAGGCGAAGGGCGCAGCCCGCGACTTCCGCAACTCGCTCGGCTTCACCGGCTAAGGCGCGCGGACGCGGCTGGGATTTTCGGAGGGATGACATGCGCAAGGTGATGATCGGCGGGACCGGGATGACCCGGTTCGGCAAGTTCCTGGACACGAACCTGCGCGCGCTCGCCGCCGAGGCGGCGACGGCAGCGCTCGCCGATGCCGATACTGCGGCCGCCGAGGTCGGCATGGTCTTCTTCGGCAACGCGGCGGGCGGGCTGCTCGGTGCGCAGGAGTGCGTGCGCGGGCAGGTGGCGCTGCGCCACTCCGGCCTGCTGGGCAAGCCGATCGTCAATGTCGAGAACGCCTGCGCCTCGTCCTCCACGGCGTTTCATCTGGCGGTGCTCGCCGTGGGCTCCGGCCAGTGCGACGTGGCGCTCGCGGTGGGTGCCGAGAAGATGAGCAACGAGGACAGGACCGTGCCGATCAAGGCGCTGGAGGCGGCGGCGGACCGCGACGAGTTCGAGGAGTTGAAGAAGCGGATCGCCCCCGGCGGTGCGGGCACGGGCTCGGTCTTCATGGACCTCTATTCGAGCCTCGCGCGGGACTATGCGGAGCGGACTGGTGCGACGCCCGCCGATTACGCCCGTGTCTCGGTCAAGCAGCGGCGCGCCGGCGCGCTCAACGAGAAGGCGCAGTTCCAGGAGGAGGTGACGCTGGAGGACGTGCTGGAGAGCCGCATGATCGCGGAGCCGCTCACGCTGATGATGTGCTCGTCCATCGGCGACGGCGCCGCCGCCTTGGTGCTGATGAGCGAGGACCATGCCCGGCGCAAGGCGGCCCACCCGGTCGCGGTGCTCGCGAGCGCGTTGCGCTCGGGCCAGGGCGACGACCCCGAGGCACCGCCGGTGGCCGAGGCGGCGGCGAAGGCGGCGTACGAAGAGTCGGGGCTCGGGCCGGACGACATGAGCGTCGCCGAGATCCACGACGCCGCGGCGCCGGCGGAGCTGATGCTCTCCGAGCAGCTCGGCTTCTGCCGGCCGGGCGATGCGGTCGGGTTGCTCAGGGATGGCGTGACGGCGCTGGACGGGCACATGCCGATCAACCCGAGCGGCGGGCTCATCAGCAAGGGGCACCCGATCGGTGCCACCGGCGCGGCGCAGCTCGTCGAGCTGGCCGACCAGATGCGCGGCCGCTCGGGCGCGCGCCAGCGCGAAGGCGCCCGCTTCGGCCTCGCCGAGAATGCCGGCGGCTGGATCGGCGCGGACGCGGCCGCCGCCTGCGTCACCATCCTGGGCTCAACCCGGCACTGATCGACCGAACGGCGCGCCAGCGCCGCGTGCGTGGCGCGGAGGCAAACGAGCGTCGCTCGGTTACGAGCGCGGAATCATAATTCGAGCGCCCGGCGATTGAGGGAAATGAAGAAGGGGAGAGGGGCATGAGCGAGAGCGCCGTGCTGGTCGAGACCGCGGGCCGGGCAGGGGTCATCACCATTAACCGGCCGGAGCGGCTGAACGCCCTCGACGTTCCGACCTGCAACGCCCTCGACGACGCTGTGAGCCAGGTGGAGGCGGACGAGGCGGTGCGGGTCGTGGTGTTCACCGGCGCGGGCCGCGCGTTCGTGGCGGGCGGCGACATCGCCGATCTCGACTCGCGCCGGGGCCTCGCCCACTACGAGGAGTTTGCGGCGCCGATCCATCGCCTCTTCCGGCGGATCGAGACCCTGGAGAAGCCGACGATTGCCGCGGTGAACGGCTTCGCGCTCGGCGGCGGTGCGGAGTTGATGCTGTCGACTGACATCCGGGTGCTCTCCTCCGCGGCCAAGATCGGGGTGCCCGAGATCAATCTCGGGCTCTTCCCCGGCGCCGGCGGCTCGCAGCGCCTGATCCGGCAGATCCCGCTCTGCCGCGCCAAGGAGTTGATGTTCACCGGCGCCCCCATCGGCGCAGAGGAGGCAGTGGCGCTCGGGCTCGCCAACCGGGTCGTGGAGCCGGATGCGCTGATGGAGGAGACGCTCGCGCTCGCCGAGAAGATCGCGGACAAGTCGCCGCTCGTGCTGCGCCTGCTCAAGCGCACCATCGATGCCGGCGCTGACATGCCGCTGCCGGCGGCGCTCGCCCACGAGCAGGCCATGATCTCGCTGGTGCTCGACAGCGAGGACGCGCACGAGGGCTGCCAGGCCTTTCTGGAGAAGCGCAAGGCCAGCTTCAAGGGCGCCTGAGCGGTGGAGGTCCAGCTCTCCGAAGAACAGGCGCTGATGCTGGAGACGGCGCGACGCATCGGCGCCGAGTACGGCCTCGACTACTGGCGCGCGCTGGACCAGGAGGGCGCTTACCCGAGCGCGATGTGGCAGGCAATTTGCGACGCAGGCTTCGGCGGCATCGCGCTGCCGGAGGAGCACGGCGGGGCCGGGCTAGGCATGCTCGACCAGGCCCTGGTGATCGAGGCGCTCTGCGAGGCCGGCGCGGGCAGCACGCTCGCCCAGATCTTCATGGTGAACCCGATTTTTGGGGGCGTCGCCATCGCGCGCTATGGACCGGAAGCCATGCGCCGCGCGCTGCTGCCGCCGCTCATTGCCGGCGACATCCAAAGCTGCATGGCGCTCACCGAACCAGACGCCGGCACCAACAGCCTGGAGCTCCGCACCTTCGCCGAGGCCCACGGCAACGGCTGGCGCCTCAACGGGCGCAAGATCTGGATCTCGGCGGTACCGACGGCGGACAAGATGCTGGTCGTGGCCCGCACGAAGAAGGTTGAGGACTCGGAGCGCCGCACCGACGGCATCTCGCTCTTCCTCATCGACGTGGAGCGGGAGGGGCTGACGCACTCCACCATCGAGAAGGCCGGCACCCACTGCGTGCCGGCGAGCAACGTCTATTTCGAGGACACGCCGGTGGCCGGCGACGAACTGGTGGGCACGCTCCACGGCGGCTGGAGGGAGCTGCTCGACGTGCTCAACACCGAGCGCATCGTCACCACCGCCGGCCTGGTGGGCACGGTGCGGCTCGCGCTCGGCCTCGCGATCGATTACGCCAACGAGCGCCGCGTCTTCGGCGAGCGGCCGATCTCGTCCTACCAGGGGCTGCAGTTCCCGCTCGCCCAGGCCAAGGCGGAGATCGAGTGCGCTGCCGTGATGAACCACAAGGCCGCCGCCCTGCACGACGCGGGCCTGCCCTACGGCTCCGAGGCCAACATGGCCAAGCTCATCGCGGCCCAGGCCGCCGCCCAGGGGTTGGAGCGCGCGATGCAGGCCATGGGCGGCATGGGCTACGCCAAGGAGATGCACCTGGAGCGGCTCTGGCGCGACGCGCGTCTCTTCCGCTTCGCGCCGGTCTCCGAGGAAATGATCCTCAACTACATCGCCGTCCACGACCTCGGCATGGCGCGGGGGTATTGAGGCGGGCCGGCCAAGCGAACGAGCAGCGGGGCAACGAAGGCGCCCCCTCCTCATCCCAGTCTCGACATCGACGCGAGCCAATCAGGGAGGCACCCATGCGCATCTACAACTACAAGAAGGGGACGGCGCGACGACTCGCGGTAGAGGATGACAAGGCGCTGGTCGACCCGATCGACGCGCTGGGCGGCCACCGCAAGCTCGCTGCGCGGGACCGCGACGCGCTCGCCGACACGATCTCCTTCATCGAATCCGGGGATCGGGGCTTGCGCCTCGCGCGCAAGGCGATCCACGAAAGCCGCGGCAGCGGCAAGGGCCGCCGCAGCCTGTCCCGGTCCACGCTGTTCGCGCCCGTCGAGCCTGCGGTCATCCTGTGCTCGGGAGAGAACTACTGGGACCATCGGGACGAGAAGCCGGCGGTCGAGGGCAAGGAGCCCGAGTTCTTCATCAAGCTCCAGCAATGCGCCAACGGCCCATACGACGACATCGTCTACGAGCCGAAGATCACCAAGAAGCTGGACTATGAAACCGAGCTTGCGATCGTCATCGGCAAGGGCGGGCGCCACATCGCCAAGAGGGACGCGATGAAGCACATATTCGGCTTCACCGTCATGAACGACGTCACGGCCAGGGACCGGCAGGTCAAGATGCGGCCTGACGGCACCTCGCAATACGCGCTCGGCCCAGGCAAGAACTTCGACACCTCCGCGCCGCTCGGCCCCTGCATCGTCACGAGAGACGAGATTGGCAACCCGCAGAAGCTTGCGCTCCGCACCTGGGTCAACGACGAGCTGCGCCAGAACAACACCACCGCGATGATGATCTGGAACGTCCGGGAGCTGGTCCATTTCTTTTCGGGCTTCGTCACCCTGAAACCGGGTTCGGTGATTTCGACGGGCACGCCGGGCGGAACCGCGTGGGGAACCGATCCCGAGCTGGGTGGGCGCGGTGCCCGGAGCGGGCGCGAAGACATCGCGCTCGCAGGCGGCTATCTCAAGGTGGGCGATGTGGTCACCAACGAGATCGAAGGCATCGGCCGCCTGCGCGCCAGGGTCGTGCGATCCGGGCATTCGAAGGAGCGCCGCCGATGACTCGTATCGACATCCAGTTCACCCTGTTCTCGGCCTTCTATTCGCCACTGATCGCGACGATGGCCGGCGGGTTCCTGGCCGAGGAGGGGCTGGAGGCGGACTGGTCGGTCGCGCCGCCGGGAGGTTCCGCCATCGCGGCCCTGAGGGAAGGCACCGCCCACGTCGTGCAGTCGGCGCCCAGCCAGGCCTTTGTGCCGCTGTCGAAGGGCGAGGACCCCGGCGTCGTCCACTTCGCCCAGATCAACGAGATGGATGGTTTTTTCCTCACCGGGCGGGCGCCGGACCCCGATTTCGACTGGCGGAAGCTGGAGGGCGCCGAGGTCGTGCTGTTTGGCGGCGGCCAGCCGCTCGCCATGTTCAAGTATGCCTGCCACAAGGCGGGTATCGATTACGGCGCGCTGAAGGCGATCCATCCAGGCAACGCCTCGGAGATCGACCGCGCCTTTCGCAACGGCGTGGGCCAGTACGTCCAGCAACAGGGACCGTTTCCCCAGCAGCTGGAGGCGGAGGGCATCGGCCATGTCGTGGCCCAGGTCGGGCGCCAGGTCGGCCGCTGCGGCTTCTCCAGCTTGTGCGCCCGGCCGGACTGGCTCGAGACCCACATGGCGCGGGCCTTTACCCGCGCGTATCGCAGGGCCCGGCTCTGGCTCATCGAAACGCCGGCCGCCGAGGTCGCCCGCGCCGAGCAACCCTACTTTCCAGAGATCGGACTGCCGGCGCTCGAGCGCTGCATCGCTGCCTACCAGCAACTTGGTTGCTGGACGCCGCATATCGAGATCACTCGCGAGGCCTACGAGGCATCGCTCGATGTCTTTGCTTACAACGGCCTGATCACCGAGCGCTTCGCCTACGAGCGGGTCTGTGCGCCGCCGCCGGAGGATTAGCCCAAAATCCTCCGGCGGACTCGGCCGAGAGCGCCCGGCTGATCGGCCCAATGTTGGCCTTGCAGGTTAGCATTCCACTCGAGCCACCCCACGGGACCGTCACGCCGATCGGCACCGAACCCATGCGCCGATCAACACTCTACGCTGAACTAGCTATTTTCCCTACCTCTTCCAGCCACACTAATCGCACACCAGCCAATACTCCACTGGTGTAGGGGCCAGCCCATCGTCTACACAAATAATATAGCATTCACCTAATTCCTCCGGCTGCAGCACCTGAGGAATCTTCGCCTTGTCAATTCTAAGCAGTTCCCCTTCGATATTCAATTGCGACACAATTTCAGCCGAGAGCACCCGCCCGCTCAGGGCCGGACTATTACGGATTTTCTCCTGAATAGAGCTTTCTTCTTGTGCATTCGCTGCGAATGGGAGGAGAACCAACACTCCTGCTATCGCCCAATATCTACTCTTCACCGCCACCTCCTGTTCATCGTCATTTCACGCTGTCACCGGACACACCGCTGACTTCACAGCCATTCACTCGCGTCATTGTATCATGCTTAAAGCAAATATCAAAACTTCCCTCCTCATCCTGTCCATGAATCAAACTTCTCGAAATGCATTTCTCTGGCTAGCACAATCCGCGTTCTGTATACACTTGCGTACGCGCGACGGCTGGCTCTTCCTCACGATATTTTCCATAACCTACAGTTCCGTACGGTTCTCGATCAACCCCATCCATGAAATTCAAACGTCCGGCCACACTGCGGGCTACGTTGTAAACCAATGCTCCCACCTCTACTCTCACTACTCGGGCGTTTTGTTGTTTGCAAGAGCTACAAGTTCCTCACGAGTATGCATCGTCTCAATCCCTCCCACGCAATCGAACGTATAAGGGCTGACGGTTACACTAAACCTGTGGTCGAAATGAACGGAACACAGATATGGATAGGACAAGATATTGCCCTTTACCATTACGTCCGACATTTCGTCGATTTTCTGAGCCATCTCGTCTCGAATAGAAAGTTGGGGATGATCCAGCCCCATAACAACCACTCTTATCTTTGGATCTCCCACTCTCATTCTCTCAAAAAGGACAGTTTGAATGGAAGTGGGGACAATCCACATTCGCGAAAAAAAGCGGGGCGATAGAGAGCGCTTGTTGAGTTTTGTAATCTCCGATTCTAGATCGATACTAAGAACTTCTCCGTGTTTGAGGTGAGTGTTGACTATATGAGAAAATCTTGGCAATTGCACCGCACTCTGGACTGACGTATCTGGCTCAACTGTCAGATATTGAATGAAAACATCACTAGGACCGGCATTCTCAATCACACTCCGATCAGACTCAGTTTGAAAGCTCCTGACTTCAATTCTCGGATAAAGATAGCTTCGAATCCAAGATTCTATGGATGGTTTAACGTACGTTCCTGCGGATAATAGAGCCGCCAGGAGTGCAGATAAAGTCAAGAGATAACGAGAGTACTCGAATAGAGGGTTTTGGCTCTTCTTGCACTCAATACATACGCGAGCACCTAGCTTGATGTCGGAGAGGCACCAACGACAACTAGCAACCTTATCGCTCGTTTCTTCTGAAGTGATTGGCATGTCGAATGCAGCACTTGGCGATTTGAATAATCAATGGGGCAGTTCACGGCAAAAGACTGTAGAGGGCGCATGCGCTAAAGTCAAGGCCTCCTTGTGGAACAGGGTGTTCATAATTTGATATGCGTTGGGACAAACTGTGTGGGGAAACATTGGGTGATGAAACTGCTTTGTTTCGCACTGATCGAACGCTTGGAAATAGAGGAGAAATTGGGGACATGCGAGAGATCAAAGGCGTTGTTAAGCCCGCAGATTGGGCGCTGATCGGCGCGGTAGAAAGTTGATTCGCTTCGATTCCGGCGGACAAACGACGATGCCGAACTACCGCCCTTCCTCAGTTCACATTCACGGCCGCGCCCAGGGTCGGGCCGATTTCGCGGTTTATGACGAGGTCAGCGATGCCGTCGAGGTCGGTGGGCTCGCGGTTCAGGATGACGAGGGTGGAGCCGGATTTCTTGGCGAGCACAGGCAACCCGGCGGCGGGGTAAACGACGAGCGACGAGCCGATGGCGAGGAAGAGGTCGCAGGCAAGCGCCTCGCGCTGCGCGCGCTCCATCTCGTCCTCCGGCATCGCCTGGCCGAAGGAGATCGTCGCCGTCTTGACCGGCGCTCCGCAGAGCGTGCAGGTAGGCGGCACGGAGTCCCTCTCGAACGCCTCCTTGATCGGAGCAAGCTCGTAGCGGGTCTCGCAGGCGACGCATTTCGCATAGCTGCCGTTGCCGTGGAGCTCGATCACCTTCTGCCTGGGTACGCCCGAATCCTGGTGCAGGTTGTCGATGTTCTGGGTGATCACGCTCGAGACCTTGCCGATGCGGACCAGCTTGGCGACCGCTCGGTGCCCGCGGTTGGGCGTGGCGTCGACGATGTCCCGGTCGATCAGAATCTTGCGCCGCCAGGCCTCGATACGGGCGTCCTCGGAGGCGAGGAACTCCTGGTAATAGATCGGCGTCGTCTGCGACCAGATGCCGGTCGGGCTGCGGAAATCCGGGATGCCCGACTCGGTCGATATCCCGGCGCCGGTAAAGACGACCGCCCGGCGCGCGTCCGCGATCATCCCGGCGAGGCGCTCGATATCGGCGCGGGCGTCCTCCATCTCAGCCGCGCTCTACCGGTGCTTTTCGAGGAACGGGCCGACGACGGCGTGGTAGCCCTCCGGGTTCTCCCAGAACGGCATGTGGGCGCAGCCGGGGAAGAACGCGTACTCCGAGTTCGGCAGGTATTGGCAGGAGACGGCGCAGAGCTCCGGCAGGACGTAGTCGTGCTCACTGGCGACGACGAGGACGGGCGTCGTCACACGGTGCAGGTCGCCCACGCGGTCGAACCAGCGGAGCGTGCCGGTGCAATTGAAGAGGTGCGGCCCGAACATGCGCCGGAGCGGGCCCAAGCCGATATCGCTCAAGGACTGCTGCACCGGCTCGGGCCAGGTCTCCATCCGGCACATGTGCCGGTAAAGCATGATGGTGACGGCCGCCCGGTATTCCGGGTGCTCGGTGGTGCCCTCGGATTCGCGGCGCGCCATCATGCGCACGGTCTCGTCGCCGAGGTTCTGCTTGCAGCGGACGAAGCCCTGCTGAACTTCGCGGAAGTCGTAGGCGATGCTGCTGGAGACGAAGCACTTCGTGTTCTCGGGATGGGCGAGGCAGTATTCGAGGCCCAGCATCCCGCCCCATGAGTTGCCCACCACGGCGACGCGGCTGAGGCCGAGGGCGCTGCGCACCGTCTCCATCTCTTCCACGTAGCGCTCGACGGTCCAGAGCGAGTCGTCGTCTGGCCGGTCGGATTCACCGCAGCCGAGCTGGTCCCACGAGACCACGCGATATCCCTGATCGGCGTAGCGCAGGTGGGCGTCGCGCACGTAGTTGCACGGCACCCCCGGCCCACCGTGGACCACCAGGATCACGTCGTCACTCTCGCCTTCGCTGAAGGCGGTGACCGTGTGGGCGCCGATGCGCACCGGAATTCGCTCCATCTCACTCTCTCCTCCCGCCGTCGCGGGAACCCTGTGCTACGCTCGGCTGTCGGCCACAGGAGCAGACCGTGCGCGCAGCGTTCATCGATATCGACGGTACCCGTACGCGCTATCTTTATGAAGGCGATGCGGGCGAAACGCTGCTTCTCATACACGGTTTCGGGCTGAGCGCCGACATCTGGGCGCACGTGTTGGACCCGCTGGCGGCGCACTTCACCGTGTACGCGCCCGACATCCTGGGCCACGGCTTCACCGACTTCAAAGAGCCGGGTGACGAGACCGCGCCGCTCGTGATGACGCGGCACCTCGAAGGCTTCATGGACGCGGTGGGAATCGAGCGCTGCGCCGTGCTCGGCAGCTCGCTCGGCGGCCTGCTGGCGCCGCTGCTCTATGCCGCAAGACCCGAGAGCATCACGGCGCTGATCATCGACGGCCTGCACACGCCCGTCTCGGATTCGGGAAAGCTGCCGCCAGAGACGATCAGGGCGACCATGGCCAACGGCACCACGGCGATGACCGACGTGACCTGGCAGTCGTGCATCGATCGCATGGGCCGCATCTGCCACGACCCCGCGCGCTCGCCTGCCGACATCGCGCTGATGCAGGTCACGGTCTACGCGCAGGCCGACCGGCTGCCGGCCTACCTCGCCTACGGGCAAAGCATGATCGACCATGTGGACGACGAGGCGGTGCGGATGCGGCCCGAGACCATCGCGGTACCGACGCTCTTCCTCAGCGGCCGGCAAGACATCCGCGCGCCCATCGAGGTGATCGAGAAGAATTACCGGCGCGTTCCCGGCGCAAGCCTCAGCGTGTTCGAGGAGTGCGGGCACCTGCCCGAGGTGGAGCATCCTGAAAAATTCGTCGACACAGTGACAGAGTTTTTGCTGGGTTAGCCCCGGACCATGGTGCGGTGGGCAGCGCGTGACGCCCCCGCCATTATCACGCCATGCAGTACGCCAACAAGCAGGCCGTCAAGGGCGCCGCCCGTCCCGGTGAATCCCTCTTGATCCCGCTTATCCCACTTAATCCCGCCGAATCCCATTTATCCCAGTTAATCCCGCCGAATCCCGCTTATCCCACTTAATCCCGGCGAATCCCGCTTATCCCACCTAGTCCCGGTGAATCCCGCTTTCGGCGAGCGGAGCGACGACGGCAGCCCTACTCCGCTGCGGCCCGCGCCGGTGCCGGAACCTCCATGTTGAAGAGGCGGGCGCAGTTGAGCCCCACCACGTTCGCCTTGGTCTCGTCGTCCACGTTGGCGAGAACGCGGTTCAGGACCTCGTGGCTGTGGGGGAAGGTGTTGCGCGGGTGTGGGAAGTCGGAGCCCCACATCACCTGCGTGGCGCCCGCGACATCGAAGGCACGGTCCGCGAACTTGTCGTCCACGAAGCTGTGCCAGACCTGCGTGTGCAGATACTCCTGGACCGACTTCTTGACCGGCGTGACCTTGAGCGAGTTCGCCACCGCGCCTTGAAGCTGCTGGGTGCGGAACAGGAACCAGGGCAGCCAGCAGATCTCGTACTCGCCGAGGATCAGCTTCAGCCTGGGGTGGCGGTCGAAGATGCCGCCGAAGATGAACTCGTTGGCGAGGATGGGGCCCGCGTCGGAGAAGAGCTCGAGCCAGAGCCGCGCCACGTCGCCGCGCTCGTGATCGTGGATGATGGTGAAGGGGTCTCGAATGCGGCCGGCCACGATGTGGATCGTCACGGGAATGTCCAGGTCCGCCGCCGCCGCCCAGAGCCGGTCGTAGTAGGGGTCGCGGTAGGGCGGCATGTGCGGCTTCACATCGGTGTAGATGAAGACCGTGCGCACGTTCTTCTTGGCCAGCCGCTCGAGCTCGGCCACGGCCCAGTCGACATCGTCGGGCGGCAGCATGCCGGAGGCGAGCAGGCGCTTTGGGTCGTGGCTGCAATATTCGACGATCCAGTCGTTGTAGACTTGGCAGACGTCCTGCACGAGCTGCGGGTGCTCGATCCGCATGCAGAGCAGCGCGAAGGTCGAGTTGACGATCTCCGCCTGGACCCCGTCCATCTCCATGAGTTCCAGGCGGAGCGCCGGGTCCTGGTTGGAGCGGTTCACCTTGTCGGCGAGCTCCGGGTCCATGGCCGAGGATTCCTCGGTGGAATCCGCCGCATCCTCCGGCTCGACCACGCCGAGATCGAGGTAGTCGTAACCGAAGAAGTAGTAGTTGCCGGGAATGCCGTCGTAGCGGTCGACGACGCGCGGGACCTTGTCGCCCCACTTCTTGCCGAGCGCCTTCTCCCACAGGTCCAGCGGCTCGATGATGTGGGAATCGGCAGAGATCACGTAGTCCAGGCTCATCGTCTTACCCCCCTTGGTGCGCCGGCGGCTCAGGCGTGCAACGGCCTTTGCTCGGGCGGGGCAGCCCCGGCCTGCGCGAAGTCGCAGTCTCGGGTTGCATAGAATTCGACCAGGAAGCCGTCCGGGTCGCGCAGATAGAAGCTGCGCTTGGTCCCGCTGTCGACCGTCGCCACGGTCGGGATGTTCCGCGCGGCCAGCGCTTCCTCGGCGTCTGCGACGTGGGCTTCGTCCGCCATCTCGCACGAGAAGTGGTGGCAGCCATTCTCCAGGCCCTCCGCCCTCGCAAACAGAGCGCAGTGGAAGTCTGGCGTGGGCGCTGCGCCGCGCAGATAGGCGTATGAACCGTCTGGCGCCATGTAGGCTACATCGAGGCCGGCGAACTCGGTGTAGAAGCCGAGCGAGCGCTCCACATCCTCCACCACCATCACCGCGCGCGTGGTGCGCAGCGGATGAACCGGCGCGTCCTCGACCCGCTGGTAGTCGGGCGCGCGCTGCCACTTGGGCTCGGCGCTCGGTTCCTCGGCTGCCGGGTCCCAGCGGGCCGAGATGTTGGGAATCGGGCCGCCTTTGAAGACCGAGCGCCAGTCGTGCATCACGTCGGCATAGAACTCGTGAAAGATGCCGTCCGGGTCGGGCACGTAGAAGGAGTGCGAGAAGGTGTGGTCGATGGTGAGGTAGTCCTGGCAGCCGGACGCGACCGCGCGCTCGATCGCGGCGACCAGCGCCGCTTCGTTATCGACCTCCCAGCCGAGATGGTTGAGGCCCGTCTCCTGAAAGCCCTCCTCGATGATCACCTCACCGTCGCGGCCGCGGAAGGGGCGGCCGATCTCCACCATGCCGACATCGTGATGGCTGTTGCCGTTGGAGACGAAGCCCGCGCCGGTGCCGACCTCGATGCCGACCTCCTCGAAGCCGCAGATCTTCTCGAAGAACGCGACCGAGCGGTCGAGGTTGCGCACGCTGACATTCGCGTGGCCGAGCCTGCGCACGCCGAAGTTCACCGTCATCGCCTGCAGCCCCCCTTGCCAACGTCGCCTGGGGGAAAACGGTATAGGGAGCTCAGGGCACCGTCAATTTTGGCCGGTGCCCAAGCCGTTGAGGCAACAAGTTCGACTATTCGGCGCCAGCGGTTGCGCCCTCGCCACGAAGGGCGGCGGTAGCGGCTTCGTCAAGCGTGCCGTCGGCTGCGACAGCGACCGCATAGTCTCGCCGGGCGGCCTCGGGCGACACCAGATCGTTTCGCACGTCCGCAGCCACGTCGTCTGCGGTGCGATGGCGGGGGTCGCCGTAGCCGGCGCCGCCAGGGAGCACCAGCTTGAGTCGCTGGCCGGGAGGAATTGTCTGCTGGCCCTTGCCGCGCAGCGTGGTGCCGTCGTCGAGCGCGATGGTGCCGGGCCCGCCGTCGAGCCCGCCGCCCCGGCCGCGCGCAGGGTTGTCGATGCGCTCGAACTGCGCGAGCACGCTGAAGGGCGCACCGTCCGCACCGCCGATCTCCATTGCCTGGCCGAGCCCGCCGCGCAGCAGGCCGGCGCCGCCGGTGTCCTCCGCGAGCTCCTTCCGCCAGATCACGATCGGCGCCACCGTCTCCGTGGCTTCGGCGGGTATGGTGCGCACGCCGCTCGGGAAGGCGGTGGCGGAGAGCCCGTCTTTGGTCGGCCGCGCGCCGGCGCCGCCCGAGTTGAAGAGCGCCACCTCGAACTCCGGCGGGTCGAACGCCGCGTTGCGCCGGGCCTCGCTGTCGATCGCCGTCGCGCCACCGCGCAGCTGCACGATCCAGAGCGAGGCCGCGCCCTCCGCCGGCACCCGCTCGGGGATCGCCTGATGCAGGCAGCCGAACACCAGGTCCGGCAGCATGTGGCCGATGACGTGGCGGGCGGCGACCGGCCAGGGCCGGGGCACGTTGAGGATCGAGCCCTCCGGCGCCGAGACGGTGAGCGGTGCGAGCGAGCCTGCGTTGTTGGGGATGTCCTTGGCCACGATGCACTTGAGGCCGAAGCTCGTGTAGGCGGTGGTGTAGTTGAGCACCACGTTGATGCCGTGATTGCTGGCGGGCGATGTGCCGGTGAAGTCGACGTGGATGCCCTCGCCCGAGATGGTCATGGCGGCTGCCAGCGTGATCGGCTCGTCGTAGCCGTCCATGGTGAGCGTGTTGCGGTAGGTGCCCTTGGGCAGCTCGGCGATGGCGTTCAGCGTGGCCGCGCGCGAGCGCTCGATGATCTCCTCGCCCAGCGCATCGAGGTCGGTCAGGCCGAACTCGTCCATCATGGCGAGCAGGCGGTCCGCGCCCGCGCGGTTGCAGGCGATCAGAGAGTGCACGTCGCCTTCGAGCTGGAGCGGCTCGCGCACATTCCAGCGCACCATCTCCAGCAGGTCTTCGTTGATGCGGCCCTCGCGGCAGAGCGGCATGATCGGGATGTAGAGCCCTTCCTCGAACACCGAGCGCGCATCCGGCCCGAAACCGCGCCCGCCGATGTCCACCACGTGTGCCGTGCAGGCGAAGGAGCCGATGATCCGGCCCTCGCGGAACACCGGCGTGACCACCGTGAGGTCGTGCAAATGGCCGCAGGTGAGCCACGGGTCGTTGGTGATGTAGACGTCACCCTCGCGCATCGCCTCGTTGGGGTAGCGGGCGAGAAAATGCTGTACGGCGATGGCCATGGAGTTCACGTGGCCGGGCGTGCCTGTGACTGCCTGGGCCAGCATCCGGCCCTTGGTATCGAAGACCCCGGCGGAGAGATCGCCCGCCTCGCGGACGGTGGTGCTGAAGGCGGTGCGCAGCAGCGTCTGCGCCTGCTCCTCGACCACCGAGATCAGGCGGTTCCACATGATCTGCGTCTGGATCTGGGCGAGGCCGGATTGGGTGTTGCCGCTCATCGGGCGTCCTCCCCTTGAGGTGGCCGGCGTTCCAACACGATCGCGCCGAGCGCATCGACCGAGGCGGTGAACGCCGCGCTCACCACTGCGGTGGTATCAGTCTCGACGATGAGCGCAGGCCCGTCCACCCGTGCGCCGGGGTCAAAATCCGCGCGCCGGTAGACCGTCGCCTCGACCACGTGTCCGCTCTCAGGATCGAGCACGGGCCGCACACCGCGCGCCGGCGGCGCGGCTGCTTCGGGGGATGGCTCGATGGGGGCGACGGCCTCCGGTACGGCGCTCACGCCGACGGACCAGCTCACGATCTCAAGGTCGAGCTTCGGGATGATGCGCCCGTAGAGCGTCTCGTAGGCGGTCTCGAAGGCCTCTCGGATAATGTCGGTGTCCTCCCGCGCCCAGGTGCGGTTGGGGAGCGGCACGAGGACTTCGTGCCCCTGGCCGAGATAGCGCATGTAGGCGGCGCGGTGCTCCCGCGTCGGTGCGCCCGGCGCTCCTCGTGCGACGATGGCGGCGGCCTCGTCGCGCATTTCCTCCAGCACCCGGTTGGTCAGCTCGGGGTTGAAGGCGCTCACCACTTGATAGGCGCTGCGCACCACCTCGTAGGCGACCGGCGCGCGGAGAAAGCCGACGGCAGAGCCCACCGCCGCGGCGGTCGGGATCAGGATGCGGTCCATGTCGAGTTTTTCGGCGAGGCGTGCGGCGTGCAGGGGGGCCGCGCCGCCAAACGCGATCATCGTGCGCTCACCAAGCGTCGCCCCGATCTCGATGGCGTGAACGCGCGCCGCACTCGCCATGTTCTCGCCCACCATCTCGCTGACCCCGAGAGCCGCCACCCGAGGCTCCAGGTCGAGCGGCGAGCCGATTTCGGAGGCGAGCGAATCGGCCGCGGACTGCTCGTCGAGCGCGATGCGCCCGCCCGAGAACTCCGCGGGGTCGATGCGCCCCATGAGCAGGTCGGCGTCGGTCACCGTGGGTTCTGTGCCGCCCTGGCCGTAGCAGGCCGGCCCCGGCTGGGCGCCCGCGCTTTCCGGCCCCACCGCGATGCGGCCGAGACGATCAACGACGGCGATCGAGCCGCCGCCCGCGCCAATCTCTACCATCTCGATCACCGGGATGCGGAGCGGCAGGCCGCTGCCCTTGAGGAAGCGATGGGCGCGGGCGACCTCAAAGGCTCGGGTCGTCTGAGGCTGCGCATCGTCGATCAGGCAGATCTTGGCGGTCGTGCCACCCATGTCGAAGGAGAGAACGCGATCGAGTCCGCATTGCCGGGCGACATGGCTCGCGAAGACGGCGCCACCCACCGGCCCGGATTCCACGAGGCGGATGGGGAAGCGGATCGCGGTTCCGATGTCAGCGACACCGCCGCCCGACAGCATGACGAAGAGCGGACAACGGAAGCCCGCTTCGCGAAGTCCGTCCTCCAGCTTGCGCAGGTAGCGCGCCATGACCGGCTGCACGTAGGCGTTGGCGCAGGCGGTGGAGAAGCGCTCGTACTCGCGCATCTCCGGCGCGACCTCGGAGGACAACGTGATCGCCAGCTCCGGCAGTGCCTCACTCAAGATTTCGCGCACGCGGCGTTCGTGCGCCGGGTTGACGTAGGAGTGCAGGAGGCCGATCGCCGCGCTCTCGATGCCCTCGGCGGCGAGCCGGGCGGCCGTGGCCTCGACCGCCGCCTCGTCGAGCGGCAGGATTGGATCGCCCGCGGCGTTGAGCCGTTCGGGAATGGGGAAGCGCCATTGCCGGGGCACCAGCGGCACGGGCTTCTCCATGTCGATGTCGTACTGCTCGAAGCGGCTCTCCGTGCCCATCTCGATGGAATCGCGGAACCCTTCGGTGGTGATCAGCGCGGTGCGCGCGCCCTTGCGCTCAATCATCGCGTTGGTGGCGAGCGTGGTGCCGTGGATGACCAGCGCCACATCGTGCGGGGCGACGCCGCATGACTCCATCGCCTGCGCCAGGCCCTGCTGCACGCCCTCCTCGGGCGCGTCAGGCGTCGTCAGCACCTTCGCCGTGAACCGCTCGGTCCCGCGCTCCAGAACGATATCCGTGAAGGTGCCGCCGATATCGACGCCGATCCGAACCTCCGCGTCCGCTCCCGCCATTACTTACCTGCTTTCAAAGAGTTGGATTACACGATTTGAGAGGATGGTATTCGCAACCTGACGTCAATGTGCGTCGGCCCAGCTTGCGCCGGTGCCGATATCGACGGTGAGCGGCACGTCGAGATGGGCTGCGCTCTCCATCAGCCGGGTCACGACTGCGCCGGTCTCATCCACCTCCGCCTCGGGCACCTCGAACACCAGCTCGTCATGCACCTGGAGGAGCATCCGGGCGCCCAGGCCCTTGGCCTCCAGCGCGCCCTGCATCGGGATCATCGCGCGCTTGATGACATCGGCCGCGGCGCCCTGGATCGGCGCGTTGATCGCGGCCCGCTCCGAGAACGCGCGGCGCGCCGGGTTGCGGTCGTTGATGCCGGGCAGGCGGCACTTGCGGCCGAACAGCGTGGTCACGAAGCCCTCCGCGTGGGCCGCCTTCTTGGTGCGCTCCATATAGTCCTTGATGCCGGGATACTGGGTGAAATAGGCCTCGATAAGGCCCTTGGCCTTGGCCTGGGGGACGGCGATCTGACGCGCCAGCCCGAAGGCACTGATGCCGTAGATGATCCCGAAGTTGATGGCCTTGGCCGAGCGGCGGACCATCGGGTCCATGTCCTCAAGCGGCAGGTCGAATACCTGGCTCGCCGTCAGCGCGTGGATATCGGTCCCCTCGCGGAAGGCATCCTTGAGCGCCTCGACGCCAGCGACGTGGGCGAGGATACGAAGCTCGATCTGCGAGTAGTCCGCGGACATCAGCACATGGCCGGGCGCCGCTACGAAGGCGCGGCGGATGCGCCGGCCTTCCTCGGTGCGGATCGGGATGTTCTGCAGGTTGGGGTCGTTGGAAGAGAGCCGCCCCGTGTTGGCGGCGGTCATCGTGTAGGTGGTGTGGACGCGCTGGGTCCGGGGATCGATGTGCTCGATCAGCGCATCCGTGTAGGTGCTCTTGAGCTTGGTGAGCTGGCGCCAGTCGAGCACGCGCGCCGGCAGGTCGTGACCCTGGGCCGCAAGCTCTTCGAGGATGTCGGCGCCGGTGCTGTAGGCGCCCGACTTGCCCTTGCGCCCGCCCTGGAGCCCCATCTCCTCGAACAGCACCTCGCCCAGCTGCTTGGGCGAGCCGATGGTGAAGGGATGGCCGGCGAGCGCATGGATCTCGCTCTCCAGCGTCTCGATACGTCCGGCGAAGTCCTCGGATAGCGAGACGAGCTCACCCTGGTCGACCAGGATGCCAGCCGACTCCATACGCGCGAGCACCGCGATCAGCGGGCGCTCGATCCGCTCGAAGACCGTGGTGAGTCGATCGGCAACGAGGCGCGGGCGAATGACCCGGTGTAGGCGGAGGGCGAGGTCGGCGTGTGCTGCCGCCGTGTCCCGCAGGGTCTCGGGCGACACTGCGTGGGTAGAAACCCTGTTCCGCCCGCTGCCGAGCACGTCGGCGAGAGCCGGCGCCATGCGGTCGAGATGGATGCGCGTGAGGTCTTCAAGCGCGTGGTTGTGCAAGCTGCCATCCAGAACCCAAGAGGCGAGCGTCGGGTCGTCGATGGGGCCGAGTGCTCCGTTTTCCCGCGTCAGCAGGCGGAGGGTCCGCTTGATGTCGAGGCCGACCTTGAGCACGCCCGGCTGGGACAGCACCGGCGCAAGAATGGTGAGCGCCTCGTCAAGACCTAGTTGTGGGACCGCCTGCTCCGCCCCGATCAGATCGGGTCCGGCGTGGCCCAAGGGCACGTAGCACGCCTCGCCAGGTGCGGTGGCAAGCGCGAGGCCGACGAGGCCGGTGCCTTCCGGCGCACGCGCCATCGTGAAGGGCTCCAGCGCCAGCACGCCGCTCTCGTGCGCCTTGTCCACCCACGCCGCGAGCGAGTCTGCGTCGGTCACCAGAGGGTAAGAGGCGGGGAGGGGAGCCGCCTCTTCCGGCTCCGCCTCCTCCTCGGCCATCGTCGACTCTCCGTCATCGGAGTCGAGCCGGGCGGCGATCGACCGGAAGCCGTTCTCCTGGAAGAAGGCGCGCAGCGCGCCCGGCTCCGGCTGCTTGCGTGCGAGCGCCTCCAGCGGCATCGGCAGAGGCGCATCGCGGCGCAACGTCACGAGATCGCGGGAGAGACGCGCCTTCTCGGCGTGCTCGATCAGGTTCTGACGCCGCTTGGGCTGCTTGATCTCCTCGGCTCGTTCCAGCAGCTGGTCGAGGTCGCCGTAGTCATTGATGAGCTGCGCCGCCGTCTTGATCCCGATGCCGGGGACGCCCGGCACGTTGTCTGTGCTGTCGCCGGCGAGCGCCTGCACGTCGATCACCCGCTCCGGCCCGACGCCGAAGCGCTCCAGCACCTGGTCCGGGCCGATCTCCCGATTCTTGAAGTAGTCGTACATGATCACCGAATCGGCATCGACGAGCTGCATCAGGTCCTTGTCGGCCGAGACGATGGTGACCCGCGCGCCCTTCGCCTGCGCGGCATCGGCATAGGCCGCGATCAGGTCATCCGCCTCGAAACCTTCAAGCTCGACCGATGCCAGGTTGAAGGCGGCGGCGGCCTCGCGCACGAGCGGGAACTGCGGGATCAACTCTTCCGGCGTTTCGCCCCGGTTCGCCTTGTAGGGCTCGTAGATCTCGTTGCGGAAGGTGAGCCGCGCGGTGTCGAAGATCACTGCGGCGTGGTCCGCATCGGTCTCGCGCAGGATCTTCCAAAGCATGTTGCTGAAGCCGAGCACCGCGTTGACCGGCGTGCCGTCGGGACGGGTGAGCGGCGGCAGCGCATGGAACGCGCGGAAGATGAAGCCCGAGCCGTCGATCAGGTAGAGGTGGCGCAGCTCGCTCGCTTCGGCGGAGGCGTCGTCGTTCACGGTCGGTGCTCCGGCTCGCGGACGGTCTTGGAGTGCCCTTGCGGCGGGCGGTGTGCGCCACTATGCCACGCGGGCCGGCCCCGGCACAGCAGACCGGCGGCCTCCCGTCACCAACCGCCGGCAACCGAGAACCCGCCCGTGTCCGCTCCGAGCTCACCCGTCCCCTACGCGGCACCGCGCATCTCCGCCTTCTACGCGGCCTACTTCCTGGTGGCGGGGGTGGCGCTGCCGTTCTGGCCGCTCTTTCTCCAGGCGCGCGGGCTCTCGGTGACGGAGATCGGGCTGATGCTCGGTCTCACGTTGATGCTTCGCGCCGCCGCCGGCCCCTTCATCGGCCGCTTCGCGGATCGCCGCGACAGCACGCGCGGGCCGCTGGTCTCCTGTGCGCTGACGGTGCTCCTGGTCGCCTGCGCGTTCTATTGGACCTGGGGCTTCTGGCCGATCTTTGTGGTCAGCACGGTCTTCACGCTGGTCTACGCCGGCGTGCTGCCGCTGGGGGAGACCATCGCGCTCCGCACCGTCTCGGCCGAGTCGGGCTACGGCCGTGTGCGGCTCTGGGGCTCGGTCTCGTATCTCATTGCGGCTGCCGTCGGCGGCGCGGTGCTGGAGATCGACGCCGTGCCCTCCGCCGAGCTGATTCTCGCCATGATCCTCGCGACCATCGTCGTGATGATCGCGGGCTCCTTCGCCATGCCGGACAGGCGCGGCGGCAGTGCGCCGCCGGCGGCGCCGATCCTGAGCGTGCTGCGGGAGCGGCGGTTCCGCTTGATGGTGTACGCGACCACCGCAATTCACGGCGCGCACGCGGTGTTCTACGGCTTCTCGACCCTGCACTGGCTCTCGGCCGGACTCTCGGAGTGGGTGATCGGTCTCCTGTGGGCGGGCGGCGTGGTTGCCGAGGTGATCCTTTTTGCCTGGAACGCGCCGCTCGTCCGCCGCATCGGTCCTGTGGGGCTGCTCGGCGCGGGCGCGGTGGCCGGAGTCGTGCGCTGGGCGGTGCTGGCGCTGACGACGGAGGTCTGGGCGTTGGCGCTCGCGCAATGCCTGCACGCCTTCACCTTCGGCGCGATGCACTTGGGGGCAATGGTGTTCATCGCGCGAACGGTGCCCGCAGGATCGGCAAACACGGCGCAGGCGCTCTTCGCCGCGACGAGTAACGGCTTGGGCCTGGGCGCTGGGCTCCTGCTTGCAGGCCTGCTCTACGCCGCCTGGGGCGCCGACGCTTACTGGGTGTGCGCCGCGGTCTCGGGCTTGGGACTTATCGCGGTGCTCGCGATGTATCGCCCCGCACGGGAGGCGACACCTTAGTGGCCGCCGGTACCGGCGGCGCCTTTCCTCAGGACGAAGCGGCGGTCGCAGTAGGGACAGTCGACGAACCCGTCGGTTTCCAGATTGAGGTACACGCGCGGATGGCCGAGCGCGCCGCCGCCCCCGTTGCATGCAACGACCGTGTCGTCGACCTCGATGATTTCGGGCGGATCGATGGTCACGGGCTGCCCCTCATCCTGTCTTCGCCGTCCGGCGCGAGCATTTGACCGCAGCGGCGGGGCGATGATACCCATTGCCCGCCGCCGTTCAACCGGGCGCCGCCGCCCAATCCGGCGCCATCCAAGCCACCACGAGCCGAGCCTGGAGGGCATCGTCCTGAACCAGACACACGCCCACTACAGGGCCGCGCCATGAGCGAGGCGATTCCCTACGTCCGGGATCTCGACTTCACCTATGGCAAGGTGGCGCAGGTCTCGCCGCTGGTCCGCCGGGTCATCGCGCACAACCCGAGTGTCTTCACTTTCCATGGCACCGGCACCTACATCGTGGGCCGTGGCAATGTGGCGATCATCGATGCCGGCCCGGACCTCGCCGACCATGTCGATGCCGTGCTCGCCGCCGTGCGCGGCGAGACCGTGACCCATCTCGTCGTGACCCACACCCATATCGATCATTCGCCGGCAACCCGCCACGTCAAGGCCGCGACCGGGGCGCCGAGCTACGGCTTCGGCCCGCACGGAGGCGGGGAGGGGCCGGCGGTCGAAGAGGGCGCCGACCGTGACTTCGTGCCGGATCATCGGGTGGGCGACGGTGAGGCGATCGAAGGCGACGGCTGGACGCTGGAGGCCGTGCACACGCCAGGGCACACCTCGAACCACCTGTGCTTCATGCTGGCCGAAGAGAGGGCGCTCTTCTCAGGCGATCACGTCATGGGGTGGTCGACCACGGTGGTCTCGCCGCCGGACGGCGACATGGGCGCCTACATGACCTCGCTGGAGAAGCTCAAGGCGCGCGACGAGGCGACCTACTGGCCGACGCATGGACCGCCGATTCCGAAGCCGCAGCGTTTCGTCGGCAAGCTGCTCGCCCACCGGCGCCAGCGTGAGGCGGAAATCCATTCCGCCGTCGCGGAAGGTGCGGCGACCATTCCGGAGATCGTGGCCCTGCGCTACCGGGGGCTCGACCCGCGCCTTCGCCCCGCTGCTGCCCGCACGGTACTCGCTCACCTGATCCATCTGGTCGAGAGCGGGCGTGTCGCCTGCTCTGGCGAGCCGGATGAAGACGCGCGCTACGGCGCGACGTAGTCGAGGCCTATTAGCGACGCTTCTTCGGCGGTGAGTCGCGGAACTCCTGGACTTGGGCGAGGGCGGCCCCCTGGAGCAGCTTCACGTCCTGGCCGCAGACGACCAGGTCGTAACCGCGCTCGAAGGTCCACTTGACCGACTTGCCGGGGCGCGTGACCGTGGCCAGCAGCTTCCCCGTCGCCCGCATCTTGCGCTCCGCCTTCTGGATCAGCTGGATCACTTTCGGCTCCTTCATATCCAGCATGTGACCGATGCTCGCCGAGATGTCGCTCGGCCCCAGGAACAGCATGTCGACGCCATCGACGGCCGCAATTTCCTCGATGTTGTCGATCGCCTCCTCGGTCTCGATCTGGCAGGCGATCAGAAGCTCCTGCGGCATTGCCGCGCGATAGGCCGCGATCCGCGAGCCCCAGCCGGAGCAGCGCGCGGCGTGCGGTGCCACGCCGCGCACACCTTCCGTCGGAAAGCGGCAGGCGGCGACCGCTGCCTCGGCCTCGGCGGCGTTCTGCACGTATGGCACGACAACGCCCATCACGCCGATGTCGAGGGCGCGCTTGATGTAAACCATGTCGTTCCACGGCACGCGCATCATCGGTGTCGCCCCGGATGCGGCCGCTGCTTGCATCAAGCTGATGGCGTTGAGGAGGTCGCCCGGCCCGTGCTCGTGATCCATGATGACCGTGTCGTAGCCGGCGTTGGCGACGACTTCGGCGGCGATGGGGCTGCCCATGGCAAGCCAGGCGCCCAGCGCGGGCTCGCCCGCGAGCATCTTTCTCTTGCAGCGGTTCTCGACGGTCATGCGCGGCGCCTCCCGGTTGTGTGACGTTTCGGAATTAGGGGACTCCCATCGTCCCGGGACATGGGGCGATGGGCGCGGCCGGTTCTAGCACGGCCCGCGCGGGCGGGACAGGCGGAGTGTACTCAGGAAACGGGGGGAGGGACCGGCGTCTCGTGACCGCCGAGCGGGGGCAGGATGCTCACGTCCGCATCGTCGTCCGAGGCGGCGAGTTTGCCGAGCGTCTCTTCGTCCTCGTCGGTCCATTCGATGGGCACGAGCGGCCCGGTCAGCGCATGCTTCAGGATGTCGTCCATCGACTCGACCGAAACGATGGTAAGGTCCTTCTTTACGTTGTCCGGGATGTCGTCGAGGTCTTTCTCGTTTTCCTTCGGGATCAGGACCGTCGTGAGCCCGCCACGCAGGGCGGCCAGCATCTTCTCCTTGAGGCCGCCGATCGGCAGCACGCGCCCGCGCAGCGTAATCTCGCCGGTCATGGCGATCGACTTCTTGACCGGCACGCCCGTGAGCACCGAGACGATGGAGGTCACCATGGCGACACCGGCAGACGGGCCATCCTTGGGCGTCGCGCCCTCCGGCACGTGCACGTGGATGTCGCGTTTGCTGAGAATGGTGGGCCTGATGCCGAACTCGACCGCGCGCGATTTCACGTAGCTTTCCGCCGCCTGAACCGATTCACGCATCACGTCGCCGAGCTTGCCGGTGGAAATCACCCGGCCCTTGCCCGGCAGCGTCACCGATTCGATGGAGAGCAGCTCGCCGCCGACCTCGGTCCAGGCAAGACCAGTCGTGACGCCCACCATGTCTTCGTGCTCGGCCTCGCCGTAACGGTATTTTCGGATGCCGGCATACTTCTTGAGGTTGCGCCGGGTGACGCGCACCTTCTCTCGTCCCTCCGCGACGATATCCCGCGTCGCCTTGCGGGCCAAGTTCGCGAGCTCCCGCTCCAGATTGCGGACACCCGCCTCGCGGGTGTAGTAGCGGATCAGGTCGAGCAGCGCCTCGGCCGAGATCGACCACTCGCCCTTCTTGAGCGCATGCGCCTTGGCCTGCTTCGGGATCAGGTGGCGCTTGGCGATCTGGACCTTTTCGTCCTCGGTATAGCCAGGGATGCGGATGGTCTCCATCCGGTCGAGCAGGGCCGGCGCCATCCTAAGCGTGTTGGCTGTGGTGATGAACATCACGTCGGAGAGGTCGTAGTCGACCTCCAGATAATGATCGTTGAACGTGTTGTTCTGCTCGGGGTCCAGCACCTCAAGCAGGGCTGAGGCAGGGTCGCCCCGGAAGTCGGCGCCCATCTTGTCGACCTCGTCGAGGAGGAAGAGCGGGTTGGACGACTTGGCCTTCTTCATCGACTGGATGATCTTGCCCGGAAGCGAGCCGATATAGGTGCGGCGGTGGCCGCGAATCTCGGCCTCGTCGCGCACGCCACCGAGTGAGAAGCGCACGAAGTTGCGCCCCGTCGCGCGCGCCACCGATTTGCCGAGGGAGGTCTTGCCGACTCCAGGCGGGCCGACGAGGCAGAGGATCGGCCCCTTCATCTTGCGCGCCCGCTGCTGGACCGCGAGATACTCCAGGATCCGCTCCTTGACCTTCTCCAGCCCGTAGTGGTCGTCGTTGAGAATCTTCTCGGCGTTCTTGATGTCCTTCTTGATCCGGGTGCGCTTCTTCCACGGGATCGAGAGAATCCAGTCGAGGTAATTACGGACCACCGTAGCCTCGGCTGACATCGGGCTCATGGAGCGGAGCTTCTTGACCTCCGCCAGCGCCTTTTCCCGTGCCTCTTTGCTGAGCTTGGTGGCCTTGATCCGTGCCTCGAACTCGGCCGCCTCGTCGCGCCCGTCCTCGCCTTCACCGAGTTCCTTCTGGATCGCCTTCATCTGCTCGTTCAGGTAGTACTCGCGCTGCGTCTTCTCCATCTGACGCTTGACGCGCGAGCGGATGCGCTTCTCTACCTGGAGCACCCCGATCTCGCCCTCCATCAGCGAAATCACGCGCTCCAACCGGCCGCCGACCGAGCCGATCTCCAGCAGCTCCTGTTTCTCTTCGAGCTTGATCGAGAGGTGCGAGGCGATCGTGTCCGCGAGCTTGCTTGGCTCTTCGATCTGGTTCACCGAGACCAGAACTTCCGGCGGCACCTTCTTGTTGAGCTTCACATACTGCTCGAATTGGCTCGCTACCGAGCGGCTGAGCGCCTCGAGCTCGCCGGCATCGCCCTCGTCTTCCTCCATCTTCTCGGCACGCGCTTCGAAGAACGCCGGATTCTCGCGGAACTCGACGATCCGCGCGCGAGCGCCGCCTTCCACCAGCACCTTGACCGTGCCGTCCGGCAGCTTGAGGAGCTGAAGCACGGAGCCGACCACGCCGACGGAATGGATGTCCTTCGGCGCCGGGTCGTCCTGGGAGGCGTTTTTCTGCGCAACGAGAAGGATTTGCTTGTCGTCCTTCATCACAGTTTCGAGCGCCGCGACCGACTTTTCGCGGCCGACGAACAGCGGCACGATCATGTGCGGAAAGACGACGATGTCCCTCAGCGGCAGGACCGGGTAGCTCGGAAGAGACGAAACGTCCAGCATTGTTCCTCGTGCGCCTTGTGATTGCGCGTCAGAGCGGTAGCCGATACCGCGGCGCGCCCGCAGGTAAGGTAAGTACGGCGGCGCAGCCGTTCAAGCGGTCACTCAGGACGCCGACGAGCTCGCGTCCTCAAGCCGGTCGGAATAGATCAGGAGAGGCTGTGCCCGGCCCTCGACGACTTCCTTGTTGATCACGACCTCTTCGACCGAATCGTAGCTCGGCAGATCGAACATCGGGTCGAGCAGGATGCCCTCGAGGATGGAGCGGAGCCCGCGCGCGCCGGTTTTGCGCGCGATGGCCTTGTGGGCAACCGCGCGGAGCGCGTCGTCGGTGAACGCCAGCGTCACGCTCTCCATGTCGAAGAGCTTCTCGTATTGCTTCACGAGCGCGTTCTTCGGCTTGACGAGTATCTCCACCAGCGCGTCATCATCGAGATCGTCCAGCGTAGCGAGGACCGGCAGCCGGCCGACGAACTCGGGGATAAGCCCGAAGCCCAGCAGGTCCTCCGGCTCGACCTCGCGCAGGATTTCGCCGGTCTTGCGCTCGTCCGGCGCGCGGACGTCGGCACCGAAGCCGATCGCCATGCCGCGCCCGCGTTGGGAAATGATTTTTTCCAGGCCCGAGAAGGCTCCGCCACAAATGAACAGGATGTTGGTCGTATCGACCTGCAGGAACTCCTGCTGCGGATGCTTGCGCCCGCCCTGGGGCGGGACGGAGGCCACGGTGCCCTCCATGATCTTGAGAAGTGCTTGCTGCACGCCCTCGCCGGAGACATCCCGCGTGATCGACGGGTTGTCCGACTTGCGGGCGATCTTGTCCACCTCGTCGAGGTAGACGATGCCGCGCTGCGCCCGCTCCACGTTGTAGTCGGCCGCCTGCAGCAGTTTCAGGATGATGTTCTCGACGTCTTCGCCGACGTAGCCGGCCTCAGTCAGAGTGGTCGCGTCGGCCATCGTGAAGGGCACGTCGAGGATGCGCGCCAGCGTTTGGGCGAGCAGAGTCTTGCCGCAACCGGTCGGCCCGATCAGGAGGATGTTGGACTTGGCGAGTTCGACCTCGTTGCCCTTACTGCCGTGGGCGAGGCGCTTGTAGTGATTGTGCACAGCAACGGAGAGCACGCGCTTGGCGTGGTCCTGACCGATCACGTAGTCGGCCAATACCTCACAGATCTCGGAGGGGGTGGGTACACCATCGCGGCTCTTGACCCGCGCGCTCTTGTGCTCCTCGCGGATGATGTCCATGCAGAGCTCGACGCACTCGTCGCAGATGAACACGGTCGGCCCCGCAATGAGTTTGCGCACCTCGTGCTGGCTCTTCCCGCAGAAAGAGCAGTACAGCGTGTTCTTTGAATCGCCGCCGCTGGACTTGTTCATGTCCGCTCCGTGCCGTCGCTTGCGGAGACGCGCCCGTCTAAACCGCCGTTAAGCTCGCGACGCTCTTCTCCAGACAACCAGAACTCCGTGAGGTTGGCAAACACCCCGGCCCGTGTCTAGGCCGAACATTCGGTGATTTCGAGACCCAATATCTAGTGCCTCCCGGTCCACTTTTGAAGGTTGGATGCACCACGCGACGGCCTGCTCCAGCCAACTGCGGCCTCTAGCTTCCCTTCTTGGTGCCGGCCTTGGACTCCGAGTCGTCCGGAGTCTCCGGCCGCCGGGCCACCACGTCGTCCACGATGCCGAAGTCCTTGGCTTCGTTGGGAGTCATGAACTTGTCACGTTCCAGGTTTTCTTCGATGATCGCAAGGTCCTGGCCGGTATGGCTCACGTAAATTTCATTGAGACGCTGGCGCAGCAACAGGATTTCCTTGGCGTGAATCTCGATGTCGGTGGCTTGCCCCTGAAAGCCGCCGGACGGCTGGTGCAGCATGATCCGCGCGTTGGGTAGCGCGAAGCGCTGCCCCTCCGCGCCGGCCGCAAGCAGGAGCGAACCCATCGAGGCCGCCTGGCCGATGCAGAGCGTGGCAACCGCCGGGCGCACATATTGCATCGTGTCGTAAATCGCGAGACCCGACGTGACCAAGCCACCGGGGCTGTTGATGTAGACCGAGATATCCTTGGTCGGGTTCTCCGATTCCAGGAACAAGAGCTGCGCTGTGACCAGGCTCGCGACCTCATCGCCGATGCCGCCGGTAAGGAAAATGATTCGCTCCTTGAGCAGGCGCGAATAGATGTCGTAGGCGCGCTCGCCCCGGTTGGTCTGCTCCACGACCATGGGAACGAGGGTGTTGGCGTAGGTCTCGACGATATCCGCCATGACGCTCTCCTTGTTCAGCGGGGCGGATCAGCCCGACTCATCTTTCGTGATGCTTTCGCCCTCAGCGACCTCTGCCGCCTTTTCGTCGCCGGCAGCAGCGACTTCGGATTTCGACGGCTTCTCGTCGTCGTCCGGGTCGCGCAGCAGTGTTTCCACATCCACTTCCTCATCCGAGACCGTGGCCAGCTCACTGAGGAATGTGATCACCTTGTCCTCGAATACCGTGGGGCGGAAACGCTCCAGTTGGTCTGGCTGGCTCCGGTAGAATTCGAGGAGGCGCTGCGGCTCGGGATGACCGCGCGCGCTCATCATGGCCGCGCGGAGCAAATCCTCCTGCTCGACTGTAATGTCGTTGCTCCCCCCGATCTCCGCGATCAGGAGACCGAGGCGGACGCGCCGCTCGGCGATCTGCCGAAACTCTTCTCGCGCCTCGTCTTCCGGCTGATCGAGCATTGTGGCGATCTCTGACTCAGCGCGCTTGGCGTCGTTCTCGATTTGCTGCCAGACGGCGTCGAACTCGCGCTCGACCATGCCGGGCGGCACCTCGAACTTGTAGCGCTCATCCAGGACATCGAGCAGCGAGCGCTTGAGGCGAGCCTGGGAGACCTGCTCATACTCCGACTGGATCTGCTCCCGTACCACGCCGCGCAGTGCGTCCAAGTTTTCAGCGCCCCGGCGTTCGGCAAAGGCGTCGTCGATAGTCACGGGCAGCCGCTCCTGCACCTCCTTGACTGCGATCTTGAAGACGGTGGCCTCTGCCGCTGCTGCGGGCTCATCCTGCTCTCCCGCCTCTTCGTCGGGCGCGGGCGGCGTCATCGTCACTTCTCGTTCCTGGCCTGCCTCAGCGCCGACGAGCTGCTCGGCCATTTCGGGCAGGAGCGCTTCGGCATCGAGCTCCAGCGGCACGTCCGTGCCGCTCCGCTCGGGCGCCGGTTCGCCATCGACCTCGACGGCGATATCCACCACGATCTGGTCGCCTTCCTGTGCCGCTCGCGGCGTCTCGACCGGCTCGAACCGCTTCTCGGCCTCAGCGAGGCGGCCAAGCGCGTCCTCCACCGATTCGTCGGTCACTTCGGCCTTGAGTCTGGTGACGGTGAGGTCCGAAAAGTCGCCGAGCTCGATATTCGGCAAGACCTCCATCCCCATGGTGAATTCGAGATCCTTGCCCTCATCGTAGGCCGTGATCTCGATCTCGGGCTGCATGGCCGGGCGCAGCTCGCGCTCCTCCAGGACCTCGCGCGAGCGCGTCTCGATCGTCTGCTGCAGCACCTCGCCCAGCACACGTGGCTGATAATGGCGGCGCACGATTGAGAGCGGCACTTTGCCGCGACGAAAGCCCTTCATGGTCACGGTCTTGCGCAGCTCGTCGAGCTTCCCTTCGACCTCGGATTCGAGATCGGCCGCCGGCACCGTCACCTTGAGTTCACGCTTCAGCCCCTCGGAGAGGGTTTCCGTTACCTGCATAATCCTGCGCTCATGTCGTACTCCGCATGGTCGGCGGGCGCCCGATCGGGCGTCGTGCGCGAGAGGCATCGGCGATGGTGCGGGCGAAGGGATTCGAACCCCCACGGCCTGAGCCACGTGGTCCTAAACCACGCGCGTCTACCAATTCCGCCACGCCCGCGCGTCTCCGGTATGTCTCTGGTTCGTGAGTCCCTCCGGAAGCGGAGAAACCTCGCGCGCCCTATAGCACAGAAGGGCGCCAATGGGCCAAGACGCTATTGAGCTGCTTTTCCAGCTTGAACACAGGCCGGGATCGTGGTGAGAAAATTGGGTTAGTCTGACGACATAGTGCTGCGGATGGGTGGCCGAGCGGTCGAAGGCACCGGTCTTGAAAACCGGCAGGGGCGCGAGTCCCTCGTGGGTTCGAATCCCACCCCATCCGCCACTTTTCTTTGGCAGCACGTTGCAAAATAAAGAGAAATTGCAAATGTCAAGTCTTGTAGCCTTCAAATTCTTGCATTGAACGCGTCGTACGGTAGCTTTCTCCTCTCCAGCGTGGCAAGCGGCGTAGTCGCCGTTGAGCAGCACAAGGTCAAGCATGGGCCTCAGACGTGGGCGGAACTGCGCTCTACGCGCGCCAGGCGCTGGAGATTGTGGAAGCGTTGCGGTGCGGCAAGCCGCATCCGTCCACATCATCAAGAGCGCAACGGCAGAAACAGGAAGAGCGATCCAAGAAGACTCTGGCCGCCTGAACATTAACCGGAATACACCTTAGCCGAGCCGCCAGGCTGTCCGATTTTCCGACGCCACCTCTCTCGGAGGTCTTTGGCGACCTCGGCCGGAGCAAACCCTGGACGGAGGCCTTTGCACGGCAGCTCGAAGAAGTATCGTCCAGGGGGCCGCGCGAAGCCCTGCACCGGTTCTTCGACGACGTGGAGGCGTGATTCGATGCTCCTTTGCTGCGGCGAAGCTCTGATCGACATGATCCCGACGCCAACCGCGTCGGGGCAGGAGGGCTATGTGCCGCACGTCGGCGGTTCGGTCTTCAACACCGCGATCGCGCTCGGGCGGCTCGGCGTGCAGACAGGAATGCTGACAGGGCTGTCCACCGATCTGTTCGGCCAGCAACTGACCGCGTCGCTTCACGCGAACCATGTCGACACATCGCTCGTCGTCACCTCTGAACGACCCACCACGCTCGCCTTCGTCCAGCTTACGGACGGCCATGCCTCCTACCTGTTCTACGACGAGAACTCGGCCGGGCGGATGCTCGACCGGGCCGACATGCCCCTGCTGCCCGACGAGGTCAGCACGCTCTACTTCGGTGGCATCAGCCTGGTCTTCGAGCCCGGTGCCGAGGCCTACGCCGCTCTGCTGAAGCGCGAGGCCGCGGCCCGTGTCGTGATGCTCGATCCCAACATCCGCCCGAGCTTCATCCGGGACATCAGGCGCTATCGCGACCGTCTGGATCAGATGATCGCGCTTTCGGACATCGTGAAGGTTTCGGACGAAGATCTGAACTGGATCTATCCCGGTCCCCAGTCGCTGCACGAAAAACTCGATTTCGTGCGCCAGGCCGGGCCGTCCGTCGTGATCCTGACGCGTAGCGGCAGCGATGCCACCGCCTTCCTCAAGGACGGCACCGAGGTTTCGGTTCCGGTCGACCGCGTCGACGTCGTCGACACCATCGGCGCGGGCGATACCTTCAATGCGGCCGTGCTGGCCAAGCTCGCGGAACTCGAGCTGCTCATCAAGGCCTCGCTGGCTACTATCGATCCGGGCCCGATGCGCGAAGCCCTGCGCTTCGGCACCAGGGTGGCTGGCGTCACCGTGTCTCGCGCTGGCGCGAACCCGCCATGGCGTCATGAGCTTTGAAGGTGATATTCACTTGATCGGTTAGGGAAGCGGGGATGTTCCTCTCAGTGGCGCCGTCCCTAGGCGGGCTGGAGGTGGACTGATCATGGTTGCGAGAGTCATTCCGGTCGAGCCTTTCGATCTCGTGGTCTTCGGTGGCACTGGCGACCTGGCGCGGCGCAAGCTGCTGCCAGCGCTCTATCGCCGCATGCTCGCCGGACAGGCGCAGCCCGGTTCGAGGATCATCGCCGTCGGCCGCAGAGTGCTCGACGCCGACGGTTATCGCCGCATGGCCGAGGCGTCGCTCAAGGAGCATGCGGTTCCGGGCGCGCTCGATCCCGATCGGGCGGCGGCCTTCCTCGATATGCTCGACTACGTGCACGTCGATGCGGAAGGCGAGAGCGGCTGGACCTCGCTCTGCGACCGGCTCGAGGGCTCGGAGCGCATGCGGATCTTCTATCTCTCGGTGGTGCCGCACCTCTTCGGGCCGATCAGCGAACGGGTGGCGCGGAGCGGCTGCCGCACGCCCGACACGCGGCTGGTTGTCGAGAAGCCGCTCGGCCGCGATCTCCAGAGCGCGCGGGTGCTGAACCACCGGCTCGCGACGCTGTTCGAGGAGCGCCAGATCTACCGGATCGACCACTATCTCGGGAAGGAGACGGTGCAGAACCTGATGGCACTGCGCTTCGCCAATGCGCTGTTCGAGCCGATCTGGAATGCGCGCCATGTCGACCACGTGCAGATCACCGTCGCCGAGCGGGTCGGTGTCGGCGGCCGGGGCGCCTATTACGACAAGAACGGTGCGCTGCGGGACATGATGCAGAACCACCTTCTGCAGCTGCTCTGCCTCATCGCCATGGAGCCGCCGGCGCATTTCGAGCCGGACGCGCTGCGCGATGAGAAGCTCAAGGTGCTGCGCAGCCTGAAACCGCTGGAGGGGCTCGGCGACGTGGTGCGCGGCCAGTACCTCGGCATCAACGGGGAGGCGGGCTACCTGGAAGATGCGGAGAACTCCCGATCGCGCACCGAGAGCTTCGTGGCGATTAAGGCGGAGATCGCCAACTGGCGCTGGAACGGCGCGCCGTTCTACCTGCGCACCGGAAAGCGGCTGCGGACGCGGGTGTCGGAGATCGCCGTCGTCTTCAAGGACACCCCGCATTCGATCTTCCCCGAGAGCACGGGTAGCACGGGCCCCAACGTGCTGGCGATCAGGCTGCAGCCAGACGAGGGGATCACGCTGAGATTGACGATCAAGGAGCCGGGCCCCGGCGGCATGCGGCTCTGCGAGGTGCCGCTCGACATGACCTTTGCCGAGACCCTGGGCGCAGACGGGCTGAGTATGCCGGACGCCTACGAGCGGCTGGTGATGGACGTGATCCGCGGCGACCAGACGCTGTTCATGCGCGGCGACGAGGTGGAGGCAGCCTGGCGCTGGATCGATCCGATCATCGCAGCGGCGGAGTCCGCGCCAGAGCGGCCGCAGCCCTACGACAGCTATTCCTCGGGCCCGGAGGATGCGCTGATGCTGATGCATCGGGACGGCCGGCGCTGGCGGGCACTTGCGGCGTGACGGAGATCGTCGAGGCTGCGAACCGGGGCGCGCTGGCCCGCCTTCTGGCCGATGAGGTCGCAACGGTGCTGGAAGGAGCGACTCGAGGTGCGGGCCGCGCCGCGCTGGCGGTGCCGGGCGGCACCACGCCTGCGGCGTTCCTCTCCGCGCTCGGCGGCCACGCACTCGATTGGGGAGCCGTAGCGGTGACGCTCACCGATGAGCGCTGTGTCCCCGCCGATCATCCACGCTCGAACCGGCGCCTGCTGGAGGAAACGCTGTTCGCCGGCCCGGCCCGCGCGGCACGGTTCGTGGCGCTCGATGACGCGCGGGTGCTCTCGGCACTGCTGCCGCTCGACGCCTGCGTGCTGGGGATGGGGGAGGATACGCACATCGCCTCGCTCTTTCCCGGTGCCGACCGCTTGGACGAGGCGCTTTCGGCGGATTGCGGCACGCCGGCGCTGCTGCTCCACTCCCCCGGCGCACCGGAGCCGCGCATTACGCTCACCGCGCCTGCGCTGACCGGGGCGGGCCGGTGCTTCGTGTTAATCCACGGCGCGGAGAAGCGCGCGGCGCTCGATCTGGCGCGGGCTGCGGCCGGCCCAGCGGACGCCCCGGTCCGGCTGGTCCTCGACCGGCCGAGGCCCGCTACCGTTTACTGGGCGCCGTGAGGCAACGATCGGGAGAGCCCGATGCCACTGAACGATACCGTGCACCAAGTGACCGAGCGGATCCGCGCGCGAAGCCAGAGCGCCCGCACCGCCTATCTCGAGCGCATGGCCAGGGCCGCCGACGCGGGGCCAGCGCGCGCGCACCTCTCCTGCGGCAACCTCGCGCACGCCTTCGCCGCGAGCCCGGACGCCGACAAGGCGCGCCAGTCAGAGGGTACAGCCGGCAACATCGGCATCGTCACCGCCTACAACGACATGCTCTCGGCCCACCAGCCGTTCGAGGGCTTCCCCGCGCTGATCCGCGAGACGGCCCGGCAAGCGGGCGGCACCGCCCAGGTCGCCGGCGGCGTGCCGGCGATGTGCGACGGCGTCACTCAGGGCCAGCCCGGCATGGAGCTCTCGCTCTTCAGCCGCGACGTGATCGCGCTCGCGGCGGGCGTGGCGCTCTCGCACAACTGCTTCGATGCCGCGATTTTCCTCGGCGTTTGCGACAAGATCGTTCCCGGTCTGGTGATCGCGGCAGCCACCTTCGGCCACATCCCGGCGATCTTCGCGCCGGCGGGGCCGATGACCTCGGGCCTGCCCAACGACGAGAAGGCCGCCGTGCGCCAGCGTTTCGCCCGCGGCGAGATCGGCCGGGACGAGCTGATGGCCGCCGAGATGGCGTCCTATCATAGCCCCGGCACCTGCACGTTCTACGGCACGGCCAACTCGAACCAGATGCTGATGGAGTTCATGGGCCTGCACCTGCCCGGCGCCAGCTTCGTCAATCCCGGCATGCCGCTGCGCGAGGCACTCACGCAAGCGGCGGCGCGGCGGGCGCTGGAGATTACAGCCGACGGTAACTCCTACACGCCAGCGAGCGCGGTCCTCGACGAGCGCGCCTTCGTCAACGGCATGGTCGGCCTGCACGCCACGGGCGGGTCGACCAATCTGACCCTGCACCTCATCGCGATGGCCCGCGCCGCCGGCGTGCTGATCGAGTGGGGAGACATGGCGGAGCTTTCCGCTGTCACGCCGCTGATGGCGCGGGTCTATCCCAACGGTCTGGCCGACGTGAACCATTTTCACGCCGCCGGCGGGCTCGGCTTCATGATTGGCGAGCTGTTGGAGGCCGGGTTGCTGCACGGCGACGTCCGCACCGTCGCGGGCGACGGACTGGCCCGCTACACCGAGGAGCCGGTGCTGGGCGACGACGGGCTCGCCTGGCGCGAAGGCACGCGCGCGAGCCTGAACGAGAAGATTTTGCGGCCCGCGGCGGACCCGTTCCAGCGCACCGGCGGTCTCACCGTGCTGACGGGCAACCTCGGCCAAGCCGTGGTCAAGACCTCGGCGGTCAAGCCGGAGCACCATGTCATCGAGGCCCCAGCCTTGGTGTTCCACGATCAGGAGGAGATCAAGGCCGCGTTCCGCGACAGCGCGTTCGAGCGCGATTTCGTCTGCGTGCTGCGCTTCCAGGGCCCGCAGGCCAACGGCATGCCGGAGCTGCACGCACTGACGCCAGTCCTGGGTTCCATGCAGGACAAGGGCTTCCGCGTAGCGCTGGTCACCGACGGGCGCATGTCCGGCGCGTCGGGCAAGGTGCCGGCGGCCATCCACGTAACGCCGGAGTCCGCGGCGGGCGGCGCGATCGCGCGGGTGCGGGACGGCGACGTGATCCGGCTCGACGCTGCGGCGGGCCGGCTCGACGTGCTCGGCGATGCGGCGGAATTTGCCGCGCGCGCGCCGGCAGAGGTCGATCTCTCCTTCAATGCCTGCGGTATCGGGCGTGAGCTCTTCACCGCGTTCCGCCGCAATGTGGGACCCGCCGAAGCCGGCGCCGCGGTCGTCGTCTAGGCGATCATGAGCCCGCACTAAGCCGCTTGGGAAAGGTTTCGTCCCGTCACCACTTCGCCTAGCTTCGGGACACAGCAGCCGCGCAAGACCACGCCGTGCCGGACATCGAAGCGTCGTTCAGTATCGACCAGCCCGCCCATCGCGTCTGGGACTTCTTCCAGGACGTACCCGCGGTCGTGACCTGCATGCCGGGCACGGAGCTTCTCGCCCAGCCCCGCGAGGCGACCTATACGGGCAAGGTGACGGTCAAGCTTGGGCCTGTGACGGCCGCTTTCGAGGGCGAGGCCGCCATCGTCGAGACCGACCATGACGGCCGAAGCGCCAGGATCGAAGCCTCGGGCATCGACCGTCGGGGCGGCAGTCGCGCGAAGGCGAGCATCGCCTACGAAGTCCGAGAGCAAGACGGCGGAAGCCAAGTCAGGCTCCACGGTTCCATCAAACTGTCTGGCGCGCTCGCCCAGATCGGCCGCAGCGGCATCGTTCAGGACGTTGCCAACCACCTCACCGCACAGTTCGCCGCACGCCTTCACGAAAAGCTCGCGCGCGACGGCGACGAGGCGGATGCCAGTGCGGGCACCCAAGACCCGCCCCAGGCGATCGCGGGCTCGCAGCTCACGCGTATCGTCGTGGTGGCGTGGTTCAGACGCCTGGTCGCAGCGCTGCTTGGACGCGGCGGCTAAGCGGCGCCCGCCTGCTTGAGCATCCGATGAATCGCGTCGGGCGCGAGTGGTGCCTCGCGGATCGGCGCAATGCCGAAGGGTTGCAACGCATCCTCGACCGCTGACGCGTAGACCTGCGCGACCGGAATCGTCCCAGCCTCGCCGACGCCCTTCACGCCGAGCGGGTTGAGCGGCGTCGGTGTCTCCGAGTGCATGATCTCCGCGTTCGGCACCTCGGTCGCGTAGGGCATCAGGAAGTCCATGAAGTTGGCGTTGAGCGGAACGCCCTCCTCATCGAACTCACAGCGCTCGTAGAACGCGCCGCCTACCCCCTGGGCGATGCCGCCCATCACCTGGCCGTCCACGATCGTCGGGTTAATCATTCGCCCGCAGTCGTGAATGCAGATGTAGCGCTTGACCTCGATCGTGCAGAGCTCGGGGTCGACCTCGATCACCGCTGCATGGGCGCCGAAGGCCCAGGTCGCGTGGGGCGGGCTGTAGTAGTCGGTCGCCTCGATTCCGGGAGTCCTGCCTTCGGCAAGCTGCGGTCCGTCATGACGGCTCGCTGGCGCGAACTGAGTCGCGCTCTTGGAGGGCTCGTTGAAGGCATAGCGCAGCGGATTGGTCGCCGTCGCGATCTCCGCCAGCGTCGCCCGGCGGTCGGTTCCCTTCACCCACGCCGCGCCATCGTGGAGCTCGATGTCCTCCTGGCTGCACTCCATCATGTTGGCTGCAGCCTCGACGATCTGCGCGCGCGCCTTCACCGCGGCCATGTGGATCGCGTTGCCGCTGCACACCGCGGCACGGCTCGCGAAGGTCGCCACTCCCCATTCGAAGGTGCCGGTGTCGCCTTCGACCACGATCACGTCCTCGACCCGTGCCCCCGTCTGTTCCGCGGCGATCTGGGCGAAGACCGTCTCGTGACCCTGGCCCTGATCGGTAAGCCCGGTGTTGACGTAGACCTTGCCCGTGATCGGGTGAATCTTGATGTGCCCGCCCTCATAGGGGCCGAGCCCGGTACCCTCGACATAGAACCCAAGCCCGAGACCGAGATAGCGCCTTTCCTTGCGGGCGGCCGCCTGTTCGGCACGGAAGCCCTCGACACCGATGGCCTCGCTCAGCTTGTCGAGCGCTTCTCCGTAAGCGCCGCTGTCGTAGATCACCTGCAGACCGTCGGCGAAGATCAGCCCCTCGCGCGGATAGGGAAACTCGCCCTTTTCGATGAAGTTTCGCCGGCGGACTTCGAAACGATCGAGGCCAAGCTCGCCGGCGAGCTGGTCCATGGCACGCTCGATGGCATAGCAGGCATGCGGCCGGCCGCAACCGCGGTAGGGAGTCACCTGCACCATGGGCAGATAGACCGGGCGGAACGTGACCCGGAAATTGGGGATGCGATAGGGGCCCGCGATCGAGGTCGAGCTCACCAGGGCGACCGCGATGCCGTAGGGAATGAACGCCCCGGTGTCGTGCAGGAAATCGTCCTTGAGACCGATCACGCGGCCGTCCTTCATGGCCGCGATTTCGAGGGTGTGGATCTGTGTGCGCTCCTGGGAGGCGCCGATGAAGTTCTCGACCCTGTCCTCGATGTACTTGACCGGGCGCCCAAGCTCCATCGAGGCCAGCGGCACCAGCACCTCGTCGGGGTGGAACATCATGATCTTCTGGCCGAAGCCGCCGCCCACGTTGGGCGCGATGACGCGCACCTTGTCCTCGTCGATTCGGAACAGGGAGGCCAAGCCGCCACGCACCGAGAGCGTCGCCTGGGTGCCGTCCCACACCGTGAGCTCGCCGGTGATGGCTTCCCAACGCGCCGCGATCGCGCGGCATTCCATCGGCGCCGCCGTGCTGCGCTCGAGCCGGATCTTGACCCGCGTGACGTGCTCGGCCTCCGCGAACGACGCGTCGACATCCCCGGTCTCGACGTGGAACCTGCCGGCGGTGTTGTTGGGCACGTCCGGATGTATGCGCGGCGCGTCGTCCGAGACCGCCCTTTCGAGGTCCATCTCGACCGGCAGGGGCTCGTAGTCGATGTCGATCAGGCGGACGGCATCCTCGGCGACGTAGCGATCGACCGCCACGACCATCGCGATGCACTGCCCGACGTAGAACACATCGTCTCGGGCGAGCGGGCGCTGCGTCTTCGGATGGGTGAGATCGGGAGCCGGTATCAGCAACGGCAGCGGGGCGTCGAGCGCGCCGATGTTATCGCAGGTGTAGACCTTGACCACACCGTCGAGGGCTTCCGCCGCGCTGGTGTCGATCACGCGGATCTTTGCTCTGGCGACCATGCTGCGGGCGAACGCCGCATGGAGCGCGCCTGGGAGGTCGATATCATCGATGAAGCTGCCCTCGCCGCGCAGGAGGGCGGCATCTGCGTTGCGTGCGATTGGTTCGCCGAACTGGCGCGTCGACACGTCCGGGGTCTCCGTTTCTCTATCGCAAGTCGCGCATCAACTCGGCGCTGCGGCGGAAGGCGGCCACGATGTTCTTGTAGCCGGTGCAGCGGCACAGATTGCCCGAGAGGACCTCGCGAATGGCGTCTTCCGAAAGGTCCGGATCGGGATTGTCTTCGAGGTAATCCACGATCGACATGACGAAGCCCGGCGTGCAGTAGCCGCATTGCAGTCCGTGACAGTCGCGGAACGCCTGCTGGACCGGATGAAGCGAGCCGTCCGACCCTGCTACGCTCTCGATCGTGCGAATATCGGCGCCGTCGGCTTGCACGGCGAGGGCGAGGCAGGACCGCCCGGCCTTGCCGTCGATGATCACCGTGCAACAGCCGCAGACGCCGTGCTCGCAGCCGACGTGGGTTCCCGTCAGGCGCAGCTCATGGCGGATGAAATCGCTCAGCAGCATGCGGGGGCTGACCTCGCGCTCGACCTGCTCGCCGTTGACGGTCATCGAGACGGCGACGCGCGGATCGGGTGACTGGCGGGGCGGTGTCCCGTATCCGATCGGCCGCGCCATCAGGCCTGCTCCCGCGCGCAGTCGGCAGCCCTCGCAACGGTGCGCCGGACCAACGCAGCGGCGAGGTCCCTGCGGTAGTCCGCGCTGGCTTGGCGATCATCGGCCGCCGTCGCATAGTCGCGTGCGGCCTCGGCAGCGCGCGTGAGCGCCTCTCCCTCCGGCGGGGCGCCCAGCAACGCGGCTTCGGCCTCGGCGAGGCGCGTCGGCTTCGAAGCAACGCCGCAGGCGGCGAGGCTGACGGCGCTACAGACACCGTCCTTCAGCGTCACCAGCGCGCAGACCCCGGCCAGCGCATAGTCGCCGTGGCGGCGCGCGACCTCCTGGAACGCGTATCCGGTACGCGGAGGCAGCGCCGGTATGCGCACCTCCGTCAGCAGCTCGCCCGCCTCCAGCGCCGTCGTCATATGAAATAAGAAGAAGTCCTCGGCGGCGATGGTCCGCTCGCCCCCGGTGCGGCGCGCCACCACCGAGCCGCCGGTCGCCACCAGCATGCAGGGGAGTTCCGCCGCCGCGTCGGCGTGGGCGATGCTGCCGCCCACCGTGCCGCGATTGCGGATGACGATGTGCGCGACGTTGCTCAGGACTTCCGCAACCAGAGGATTCGCGCGCCGCACCGCCTCATCGCGTTCGAGGTCGCGCTGGCGTGTCATCGCCCCCACCCTGATGACGTCGCCCTCGACCGCGTGCCCGTTGAGCGCCCCGATCCTGCGGAGGTCCACCAGCGTCGACGGCGCGGCGATGCGGAAGTTCATGGTGGGAATCAGGCTCTGTCCGCCGGCAAGCGGCCGCGCCATCTCGTCGCTCGCCAGAAGCTCAAGCGCCTCCCCGACGCTTTGCGGCGCCGCGTAGGCGAACAGCGCAGGCTTCACTCTGCGGCCTCCTGGACCGCCTCGGCGGCGAACCACCCATCGTCCGGGTCGTCGTGGCCCGCCGGGCGCGCAATTCCCTTGCTGCGCTTCATCTCCTCGAAATAAGGCCCGCGACTGAACATGGGGAGCGGCCCGCGCTCGGCCCGTATGCGCGTCCGCAAGCGATCGGTCTCCGGCTGGTCCACCGTGTAGCGCCGGCCCTCGCGCCCAAGCACGACGCCGTAGTCGTTGCGCGCCGCCTGCTCTGAAACCAGGCCGCACTGAACGTCGTAGCAGACCATCTCGGGCTCGCGCGCCAAGGGGTCGCCCCAGCCGCCACCGCCTGTGGTGCGGATCCTGATGGTCGAGCCGCCGGCAACCGGAACACGGTCCTCCATGCCGGCGAGCTTGCGCCGTGTGCCGTCCGGCTTGTCGATCGCCAGACTGTAAGTGCCGCCGTACTTGCCGCCGTTGACGCCGTAGGTGTTGATCATCGCGCGGTCGGCGTTGGAGAGCGCCTCGCAATCATCCAGCGCGCGCACTTTCTTGTCGTAGCCGAACCCGCCGCGCCGGCAGCCGGCACCGCCCGAATCCGTCGCGAGGCCCAGGCGTTCAACGACGACGGGGTAGCGGGTCTCCGAGAACTCGGCCGGCAGGTTGCGCGAGTTCGGCACCACGTGAACCACGTCGCTGCCATCGGCCCAGGGGCGCCCCGGTCCACCGCCGCCGAGCACTTCACGGAACAGGAAGAAATCGTGGCCGATGCGTCCCCCGTGCAGGCCCCAGATTCGGATCGTCTCGTGGTCGGCCGGCATACGCCCGCCGGTCGCCTTGGCCAGCAGAGCCGCGAATATTCCGAGCGAGCGCAGCAGGGGGAAGAAGCGCAGGCCCGTGGCCTTGCCGAAGCTCGGCGTCACCAGCGTCCCCTTGGGCGGGAACTTCAGCTCGATGACGTCGAGCACGCCCTCGTTCATGTCGATCTCGGCCGCCCGCTCGGGCGTCGCCGCGAGCGAGCGGAGCACCGGCCCCATCCACTTGCGCGCGAACTTTCCGTCCGCGTAGTCGATGGGCCAGTTGATCGGCCCCTTCGCCTCCTTAGACGTGCCCGTGAAGTCGAGCACGATCTTGTCGGCGGTCTTGGTCATCGTCATGCGCAGCGTGTGCATCTGCGGCCCTTCGACGCCGTCGTCCTCGATGTAGTCTTCCCAGGAGTAGACGCCGTCCCGGATCATGGGGAGAAGCTCGCGGCGTATGGTCTCCGCGCAGTTCTCGATGATGGCGTCGTAGGCGGCCTCCAGCGCGTCCACGCCGTAGCGTTCCGCCAAGGCCACGACGCGCTGGCTGCCGAGACGCGCGGCGCCGATCTCGGCATCGAGGTCGCCGCGCAGATGCTCCGAGAGGCGCGAGTTGCGCGAGATGATCTTGAAGACCGCTTCGTTGATCTTCCCGCGCTCGTAAATCTTGATGGGTGGCACCACCAATCCTTCCGTCCACATGTCGGTTGCGTGGGTCGGAAGGCTGCCGGGCACCGAGCCGCCCACGTCATCGTGGTGGCCGAAGACTTGGCTGAACCCGATCAACCGGTCGCCGTAGAAGATGGGGATGGTCGTGCAGAGATCGGGGATATGCCCGATGCCGCCGGCGCTGTTGTAGGGATCGTTCCAGAAAAAGATGTCGCCTGGGTGAATGTCACCCTCATCGAAGTACTCGAAGACCGGCTCCACCAGCGCGGCGTAGGAACGCCCCGTCAGCTTGCGCCCCTTCGCGTCGAAGAGCGCCACGCGATAGTCGTGCTGGTCCCGGATCATCGGCGAGCGCGCGGTGCGCTCGACCGCCGCCTCGATCTCGAGCTCGGCGGTGCGGATCGTTCCGGTAATGACTTCGAGCTCGATCGGACCGAGCGGCGGTCGTGCGTCCTTGGCGGTGACTGCGCTCATGCCTCTTTCTCCAGAATGAGGTTGCCGTAATCATCGTTCCTGAGGGCCCAGCCCTCGGGCACCATGAGGGTCGAGCCGTACTCCTCGACGATACCCGGCCCTCGCGTGGCGAAGCCGCGGGACAAGCTCTCCCGGCGCCAGATGGGGCAGGAGACCCAGCCCCGGCCGCGCCAGTAGACATCTCGCGCGCCGGCGGGGCTTGCGTCGTCCGATCCCGGCTCGATCGCGCGCACGGAGGGGCGGTGCATGCGTCCGATCGCCTGCACGCGCAGGCTGACGACCTCCACGTCCTGGGTGCCCTCATAGTGGAAGCCGAAGGTGTCGTCGTGGACTCGGTGAAAGTCCGTCCACATATGGTCGACAGCTGCGGCACCGGCAAGGCCCGCCGGGATCGCGACCAGCACCTCGTGGCCCTCGCCGACGTAGCGGACGTCGGCACTGCGTTCGAGCTGGATCGTATCGCGCGCCACGCCCTCCGCCGCGATCTCGTCGCAGCCCAGCCGTTCGAGTTCGGCCCACAGCCCTTCAAGCTCGTCGACGGTGGCAGTCGACTGCTGGCGCACTAGCGTGCGCACGTAGTCACGCTTGATGTCGCAGACGTGCAGGCCGAAGGCGGAGAGGTTGCCCGGATTGGGTGGCGAGACCGCGACCTTGATCCCGAGGAAGTCGGCCACGTCGGCGGCGAAGAGTCCGCCGGCGCCGCCAAAGGCGATCATGGCGTAATCACCGGGATCGAGCCCGCGCGTCGTCGTCACCCTGCGAATGCCCTGGACCTGGTTGGATGCCGCGATTTCCAGCACTCCGGCGGCCGCTTCCTCAGCGGAGAGGCGGAGTTTATCGCCGAGCGCCTCGAAGGCGCCGCGCGCGGCATCGACGTCCAGCTTGAGCCCGCCGCCGATGAGCGCGCCGGGCAGGCGCCCCAACACGACGCCCGCGTCCGTCACCGTCGGCCCGGTTCCGCCGCGCCGATAGCAGATCGGCCCAGGATCGGCGCCGGCGCTTTGAGGGCCGACCTTGAGTGCCCCGTAGGGGTCGATCCAGGCGAGCGAGCCCCCACCCGCGCCGACGGCCACCACGTCCAGCATCGGTGTCTTGACCGGATAGTGCTCGATGGTGGTGTGCGTGGAGAGCTGCGGCGTGAGCCCGCGCACCAGCGAGACGTCGGTGGAGGTGCCGCCGACATCGAGCGTCAGGATGTCGCGGTAGTCGGCGAGACTCGCCATGTGGGTGGCGCCGAGGACGCCGCCCGCAGGTCCCGACAACAGCATCGTCACCGGCTTCTCGCCGGCAGCCTCGCTGGAGACGATTCCGCCGTTGGACTGCATGATCAGGAAGGGCTTGTCACCGGACTCTTTGGCGATCTTGTCGCGGGCACGCCCGAGATAGGTCTGGCAATAGGGTTTGACCATCACGTCGATCAGCGTGGTCATCGCGCGTTCGTACTCGCGGTACTCGGGCAGGACGACCGACGACAACGACACGAACGTGTCGGGAAAGTTCTCCTCGATGATCGCGCCGACACGCTGTTCATGCGCCGGGTTTGCATAGGAATGGAGCAGACAGACGGCGATGCGCGTGACGCCGAAATCGACGAGATGATCGACCGCCTCGATCACGCTCTCTTCGTCGAGCGCCGTCATCACGGAGCCGTCATGGCGCATGCGCTCCGTCACCTCCTGGACCAGATGGAGCGGTACGAGCCTGGGCGGCTTCACCCAAAAGAAGGAGTTGCCGTAGCCGTCCGGCACGGATTGGCGCGCGATCTCGATGATGTGGCGAAAGCCGGCGGTGACGAGCAGACCGAGCCCTTCGAAGCGGTGCTCCAGCACGGCGTTGGTCGCCGTCGTGGTGCCGTGCAGGATCTGGCTTAGTTGGGCGTCGTTCCCACCAACGACCTCCTGAATCCCGTTGATCAGGCCGCGGCTCGGGTCGTCGGGCGTGCTCGGCGTCTTGATGGCAAGCTGCGCGCCCGTTGTCTCGTCGATCGCGATAACGTCGGTAAACGTTCCCCCGGTATCGATGGCGATTCGCAGGCTCATGAACTCTCCTGACGCCGGATGCCCCGTTTGCTGGCGGCGCTATCCACCGTTACTGGCGCGGCCGGCCTCGATCAAGGCGAGAATCATCTCCGGCTTGAGCGGCAGCGTCGTGATCTCGACTCCGAAGGGCGCGAGAGCGTCGCAGATGGCGTTGGCGAGCGCACCCGGCACGGGTCCTGGCCGGCCTTCGCCCACGGCGCGAACGCCCATGGGATGGTCGAGGCAAGGCGTTGGCGAGTGGCCAACCGTCACGTTTGGGACATCCGCCGCAGATGCGAGCCGGTAGTTCTCGAAGTCCGCCGTCAACTGTTGGCCGTTCTCGTCGTAAAGGAATTCCTCGAACATGGCGTTGGACATGCCCTGCACCACGCCGCCCTGAACTTGGCCTTCGACGACGATAGGATTGATCACCGTGCCCACGTCCTCGCAGGTGGCGTAGTCGAGGATGGTGAACTGCCCGGTCTCGATATCGACCTCGACCTTGGCGGCCTGCGCGGTGAAGCAGATCATCGGCTTGGGCGCCTCGAAATAGGCCGTGTGCTCGAGCCCTGGGTCCTCGCCGGGCGGCAGGTTGATCGAGCCCATGACGATGCGATCCGCGAGCGCGGCGAAGTCGCGGCGGATGTTGCCGTCCTTCTCGTAAATGACTGCGCCGTCCGTGAAGCTGAAGTCGTCGGCGGTTGTGCCCTCCAGCCCGTGATCGTGGATCATGTAGCGCGCCATCTTGGCCTTGAGGGTGGCCGCGGCCTCGGCAATGGCGGCGACGGTGTACGACGCCCCGCGAGCGCCAATGGTGCCTGAGCTCAGCGGCGTCGTGCCGGTATCGCCGTGCCGCACGCTGACGTCGTCGGGGTAAATGCCGAAGGCGTCTGCCGCGACCTGCGCCATGGTGGTCTCGTGGCTTTGGCCCTGCGGCGCGTCGCCCTCGTGGATCGCGACGTTGCCGCGGGGGTCGATGCGCATGGTGACGACGCCGTAGCCGGGCTGGTTCTCCAGCGGCACGAGCACGTCCGACGGAATGCCGGAGAACTCGGCACCGCAGGCAAAGCCGATCCCGATGAAGCGCCCTTCGGCGCGGGCCTCCTTCTGCTCAGCGCGGAAGGCGGAGAGATCGACCTTTTCGATGAGCGTGTCCCATGCCCTTACGTAATCGCCGCTGTCGTGATGGACGCCGGTCACGCTGGTGAAGGGAAAGTCGGTGACCAGGTTCTTGCGCTTGAGGGCGGCCGTCTCCATGCCGAGCCTGCGCGCCAGCATGTCGAGCCCGCGTTCGAGCGCGAAGCGGGTCGGCAGCGCGCCGAACGAGCGCGAGGGGCTCATGCAGGCCTTGTTGGTGACCGCGCAGCGCAGCTTGATGTCGGCGCGGTCGATTGCGTAAGCGTTCGGAAGCATCACCGAGCCCAGCGAGGGCATGACGAAACCCCAGTAGACCCCTTGGCGCCCGTCGCCCACATCGCCGATTCCGCGATTGCGGAGCGCGAGGATGCGCCCCTCCTTGTCCGCCGCGATTTCGAGATCGTGGATCTGATCGCGCTCCTGACTGACCGTCATCAGGTGCTCTTCGCGGGTCTCGATCCAGCGCACCGGGCGCCCCAGCTTGCGCGCGAGATGACAGACCACGACATGCTCGCGGTAGAAGGGCGCCTTGACCCCGAAGCCGCCGCCCTGGTCGCGCGGGGCGATGACCCGAACCTCGGCGGTGGAGAGTTCCAGGAGGTCGGCAAGGGCGAGACGCTCGATGTGCGGGCGTTGCGTCGTCAGGTGGACCGTGAGCCCGTCGGTCTCGCTCCAGATCGCGAGCGCGCCCCGAGTCTCGATCGGGCAGACGCCGCAGCGCTGGGTGCGGAAGCGCTGCTTGAGCACCACGTCTGCCTTCGCGAACAGCGCCTCGACCTCGGCGTCGTTTTTGGCGATCTCGTCTGGATCGAAGCCGCCGGTGTAGCTGGTGCCAAAAATCTCGTTGTCGTCCCAGTCGTCGTAGACCCGCGGCGCGTCGTCGCGCAAAGCGGCCTCCGGATCGGTAATCACCGGCAGGGGCTCGTAGTCGACCTCCACGGCGGCGACGGCGTCCTCGGCGACATACTTGTCTTCGGCCACGATCGCGGCGAGCGGCTCGCCGTGCCAGTACGCTTCGTTCACCGCGAGCGGCCAGTACTGCCGGTACTTGGCAGGGAAGGCGGGAATCAGCACCGGGATCTTCTGGCTCTGCATCTCTTTAGAGAGTTCGGCGCCGGTGATGGCGCCCACCACGCCCGGCATCGCGAGCGCAGCTTCCAGCCGGATATCCTTGATCTTGGCGTGGGCATGGCTCGAGCGAACGAAGCAGAGATGCAGGCAGTCGGGCGCACGGACATCGGCCAGGTACTCGCCACGGCCGGTGAGCAGGCGCGCATCCTCGCGGCGCTCCAGCGAGCGGCCGATCCAGCCTGTCTCGGCGGCGGGGCTCACGGCGGAGGCTCGGTCTCGGCCGGCGGCGGAACGGGCTTCACGCCATGCCGCATGGCGGAGGCGGCGAGGATGGCCTCGACGATGTGGCTGTAGCCGGTGCAGCGGCAGAGGTTGCCGATCAAGGCGCGGCGCACCTCGGCTTCGGTCGGGTTAATGTTCTCGTTCAGGAAATCGACCGCGTTCATCAGGATCCCGCTGGTGCAAAATCCACACTGCAGCGCGTGATAACGGCTGAACGCCTGTTGCAAGCGATGCAGGTTGTCCCGGCTGCCGAGGCCCTCGATCGTGGTGACATTCTTGCTGTCGGCCTGCACCGCGAGCTTCATGCAGGATTTATGGGCACGCCCTTCGATCTGCACCGTGCACGCCCCGCATCGCCCTTCGTAGGTGCAACCGATATGCGTGCCGGTGAGGCCGCAATCGTCGCGGATAAAATCGACGAGGAGCAGGCGGAGCGGTACGGTCCGTTCGTGAGCCGTGCCGTTGACGGTAACGGTGATCGTCTTCTCCACGGCGTCACCCTCCCGTCGCGCGGGCACGGGCCTCGGCCAGTACCTCCCGGCCGAGTGTGCGGATCAGCACCTTGCGATAGTGGGCGCTGGCGAGGTGATCCGTTTGCGTCGCGACCATATCGGCCGCCGCGTTCGCCGCCTCGGCGAAGGCCTCGGGCGTTGCAGGCCGGCCGCTCAGAATGTCGCCAACGCCATCGAATCGCCGGGCGGTCGGTAGAATCCCGCCGACGCTGAAGCGGGCATCCGAGCAGATGCCCGCCTCGTCGACCTCGATCGAGGCGGCGATGCCGACGATCGGCAAGCCGTCGACGGTCCCGCCGTACTTCTTGTAGGCGCTGCCAACGCCGTGAAGCTTGGAAGCGGAGAAGTTAATCTCGATCAAAAGCTCATCGTCGCGACGCGCGGTTTCGAGCGGCCCGATCAGAAACTCGTCAATGGATACGCTTCTCTCGCCACCCTCCAACGAAGCGAGAACGAGCGTCGCATCAAGGCAGAGGCAGACGTTCGGCATGCACGAGGCGACGTAGTTCCAGCACAAGCTGCCGCCGATGGTGCCGGCATTGCGCACCTGCCGATCGCCTACCGTCGTGGCCGCATCCCCGATCGCCTGCAAGGCGCCGTGCAGGGCCGTGGTTATTGCAAGCTCGCGGTAGCGGGTCATGGGGCGCACGGTCACGCCGCGCGGGCCCTTGGCGAGGCCGCTGAGCTCCTCGACCTCGTTCAGGTCGATGAGCGCTGGCGGCGTCAACAACCGCGCTTTCATCGCCTGCATCAGGCTCATGCCGCCGGCGATGAACATGGCGTCATTCCCGGCTTCGGCACGGCACTGGAGCGCCTCTTCGATGGTTCGCGGCGCGTAATAGGCCTCAATCGGCGCTGGATACATGATAGCTCCGAGACTATGCTGAATCCTCAGCATATGAAACAGCAAGTACCACAACCTACTGAACTGGCTATGTAGCCTCCGCGTCAGCTGGCAAGAACTTGAAAAAGGGAGTGTATCAATGAAAATCAAAGCCATCGGAGCCGCTTTCGTTGCTGCGGCTCTTCTCGCACTAACCTATAGCGCTGCCGAAGCGCAGGTAAACATCGAGGGGGAGCCTAAAGTCGCCTTCATTTACTTTAACGTGAAGGACGATGGCGGTTGGGTGCAGGCTCAGGAAGAGGCGCGTGTCAGCCTGGAAGCCGATACCGGAATCCATACGGCCTATACCGAGGGTGTCGAAGAAGTCGCGTCAAAACTCCGCGCCGTAGTGGAGCGTTATATCAGGCGGGATTACAACATCATTGCGGCCTCGGCGTTCGGCTATAACGATGCCTTGCTTGAGATCGCCAAGGAAAATCCCAACGTCGCGTTCTTCAATACGCCAGGCACGGTCAGCGCGGATAACCTCGAAGGCTATTACGCGCGCACGTACGAGAGCCAGTTCTTGTGCGGCATGGTGGCCGGCGCTTTGACCAAGACCAACAAGATCGGCTTCGTCGCTGCCGTCCCGATCTCCGTCACGACGTGGAATGTCAACGCCTACGCGCTCGGCGCCCAGCTCGTGAACCCCGACGCCGTCGTCAACGTCATCTACACCAACGCCTGGTATGACCCGGTCAAGGAGCGGGCGACCGCGCAGGCGTTGCTGGAGCAGGGAGCCGATTTCCTGGGCCAGCACCAGGATACGCCATCGACGCAGATCGTGGCGCAGGAAGCCGGCGTCTTGTCGACCGGCTACCACCGGGACATGAGCGAGTATTCGACCGCCACGCAGTGCTCCTCGGTCTGGGTCTGGGCCCGCTACATCACGCCGACGGTTCAGGCGATCGTCGCCGGCGACTGGAAGAGCAGCGGAATCCGTTTCCTGGGCATCAAGGACGGCGGCACCGATGCCGTCTGCTGCGGTCCCGAAGTGCCGGAAGACTTGGCGGCCAAGGTGATGGCGGCGCGCGAAGAGATCGTCAGCGGCACGCGCCATGTGTTCCAGGGTCCGATCCACGACCAGGACGGCAATCTGGTGGTGGCAGAAGGCGAGCAACTCGATGACGGCCAGATTTGGGGCATGAACTATCTGGTGCAGGGAGTCGTCGGCGAGCTGCCTCAGTAAGGTGCCGCGGTAACAGGAGCGCTCCCACCGAGTAGAGGCCACGGCAGCCTCCCGAGCAGCATCGGCGCTGCCGGGAGGCTGCCGCGGCGCCATGGTGTCGATAGGGGCACGGGATGGCTCATGCCCTGCAGATGACGGACATCGTCAAGTCCTTCGACGGCCGCATGGCGCTCGATCACGCGGCGTTCGCTGCCGAGTGGGGCGAGGTCCACGGGCTGCTCGGCGAGAACGGCGCCGGCAAGACCTCGCTGATGAACGTGCTATGCGGGCTCTATCGGCCCGATGCCGGCCGCATGAGCATCGATGGCGCCGAGCACCGCATCGAGGGGCCGTCGCATGCGCGCGCGCTGGGAATCGGCATGGTTCACCAGCACTTCAAGCTGGTGCAGCCGTTCACCATCGCCGAGAACGTGATGCTGGCGAATTCGCAGACATCGTGGCGAAAGGGCATCGCCGCGGTGTCGGAGGGCATCGCGCGCCTTTCCGATGAACTCGGCTTCGAGATCGATCCCACGGCCCGGATCGATCGCATATCCGTCGCCGAGCAACAGCGCGTCGAGATCATCAAGGTGCTCATGGGAGGCGCGCGCCTTCTGATCCTCGACGAGCCGACCTCGGTGCTGACCGATGAGGAGGCGGCACGGCTACTGCGCACGATCCAGGCGCTCGCCCGCCGCGGCACCTGCGTCATCCTGATTACGCACAAGCTGCGCGAGGTGCTGGCCCACGCGGATCGGGTAACGGTCATGCGCGGCGGCCGAACCGTTGCCACGGTCAATGCGGGCGGCACGAACGCTGCCGACCTCGCCCGCATGATGGTTGGTGATACGCCGGTCGACGACACCGAACCCGGGCAGAGTGGCCCAGTGCGGCTTGAAATCTCCGACCTGACGGCGCGCCGGGACGATGGCGTGAATACCGTTCGCGGCCTTTCGCTCGCTGTCCGCAGCGGTCAGATCTATGGCCTCGCCGGTGTCGGCGGCAACGGCCAGACGGAGCTGGCGGAGGTTCTGATGGGCGTCCGCGCGCCGGAGACGGGGCGTGTCGAGCTTGACGGCTCCGACATCACGGCGCTCCATCCCAAACGCCGCCGCGCGCTCGGCATCCGCAATGTGCCGGCGGACCGCTCGACCTATGGCCTCGCCCCGGAGCTTTCGGTCGGTGATAACTATGCGTCGACCCGGCTCGGAAGCGGTGCATTCGGGACGATGGCCTGGGTCTCTCGGCGAACAATCGGGGCGCGGACGACCGCCGCGCTGGAAGACTTCGAAATTCAAGGCGCCACCGTCGATACCAGCGTGCGCTTGCTCTCCGGCGGCAACGCGCAAAAGCTCGTGCTCGCACGCGAGCTATACGGGGAGCCCGCGGTGATCGTGGCCCATTCGCCGACCCATGGCCTCGACGTACGTGCCTGCGCCGCGGTTCACGACCATCTGCGTGCGGTGCGCGATGCCGGTGCCGCTGTGCTCTTGATCAGCGAGGATCTCGACGAGGTTCTCAACCTCTCGGATGTCGTCGGCGTCATCAACCGCGGCTCTATCGTCGGCGAGCTGGCGCGACCAGCGGACCGCCATCGGGTCGGCGAGCTGATGCTCGGACATGCCTAGTCGAACGCTAGCTGTCGGCCGCGTCAGTCTGGAGGTACGTCAGGGCATCGAGCTCTGGATGCACGGGCTGATCGTGCTCGCGTCCATCGTCGTCGGTCTCGGAATATCCGTGCTCTTGCTGGTCATCTCCGGCATCGACGTCTCGAACATTTTCGAGGAATTCATTGTCTTCACGTTCTTCGATAGTGCCGGCCTCGCCGACGTATTGCTTGAGTGGGCGCCGCTTATTCTCGTCGGCCTTTCCGCCGCAGTCGCTTTTCGTGTCCAGTTCTGGAACATCGGTATCGAGGGACAATTCGTGTGGGGCGCCATCGGTGCGACCGTGGTGATGATCTACGACATTGGCCCCAGTTGGCTCCAAATCTATCTGATGTTCGTGGGCGGCATTATCGGGGGCATGGCGTGGATTGCCGTGCCTGCGTTTCTCCGATTGCGCCTGCAAGTCAACGAGATTATCTCGACGCTGCTGCTCAACTACGTTGCCGCCTTATTCGTACTGAATCAGTTGTTCGGCGCCTGGCAAGATCCGGCAGCGGTCTATTACAAGACGGCACAGTTCGCCGCTTATCAACGCCTTCCGCTGATCGGTTGGGGACAGATTCACGTCGGCCTGTTCATCGCCCTGGCCGCTGCTCTCGTCGTCTGGCTGATCACCGAGCGGAGCCGGTTCGGCGCCTACATGAAGTTCGTCGGGAGCAATCCCAGCATGGCGCTGGCGTCGGGGATTCCGGTCACGCTCACCATTCTCGTCGCCGTGATGCTTTCGGGCTCGCTGTCGGGACTTGGAGGATACCTGGTCGCCTCGGGTCAGGAATACGCGCTGACGATCTACGTCGCCATCGGCTACGGCTTCTCCGGCATCGTCATCGCCTTCCTCTCGCGCAACAACCCGGCGGCGGTCGTGGTCGTGTCGTTCCTGATGGCCGGGCTCTATGTCGGCGGTGAAAGCATCCAGGTCTTCTACGGCTTGCCCGAGGCCCTGATCGGACTGATCCAGTCGATCATTGTGATCTGCGTGGTGGGCTCGGAGTTCTTCGTTCGCTACCGCGTACGCTGGATGCACTAGGCATGGTCGAGTTCATCGTCAACTGGGTCGCGTTCACGCCGGTCTTCGCCGTGCCGCTGATGCTGGCGTCCATCGGGCTCATCATCAACGAGCGTGCGGGCGTGATGAATCTCGGTGCCGAGGGGATCATGCTCGTCGGCGCCTTTGCGGGCGTGGTCGTCTATATCGAGAGCGGCAGCATCCTCGCGCTCGGAACCCTTGGGGCCATCGCAGCGGGCCTCGCGGTCTCGGCTCTCTTCGCCTTCATGGTCGTGACGATGCGCCTGAACCAGGTGGTCGCGGGCATCGCCATCGTCTTCTTTGCCTCCGGCCTCACCGGCCTCATCGGTAATCCCTGGACCGAGCGGGCGGTCGAAGGCTTCACCAAGGTGGACATGGGCGTCCTCTCGACCATCCCGGTTCTTGGCAAGATCGTCTTCAGCCAGGACCTGATGGTCTATGCGAGCATCCCCATCATTTATTTCGTCTGGCGTTTTCTCCACCGCAGCATCCCAGGAATGAAACTCCGCGCCGTCGGAGAGAATCCGCAGGCAGCGGACGCGGCCGGCGTCAGCATCGACCTCATGCGCTTCGGTGCCGTGGTCACGGGTGGCGCGCTGGTCGGACTTGCAGGCGGTTACCTGGCGCTTGCGGCGTCCAAGATCTGGGTCGAAGACATGACCCATGGACGCGGCTGGATCGCTGTCGCTCTGGTCATCTTCGCGCGCTGGCGGCCCGGGCGCGCCGTGCTGGGCGCGCTGCTATTCGGCGGCATCGAGGCGCTGATCCCGCGCATTCAGGCGGTGGGATTGGCGGTGCCGCAATACCTGCTGCTGATGATGCCCTATCTGGTGACGCTCGCCGTCCTCACTTACGTCGGCCTCGTTTCGCGCACCGGCTCAGGCGCGCCCGGCGCGCTTGGTCTGCCCTACGTTCGCGAGGATCGGCGATAGGCGATCGGCAACCGCGCGGCCGATCCTGCGCTCGGCCGAACGGCCTATCCAAGCAGGTCAGACGACTGCGAATCGCCCCGCCGGCACGCAGTAGTGCCGACGGGGCCGGGAGAGCTGCTCCTCAAGCGGCGAGGAAGCGGTTCCACTCCTTGATGAAGAGGGTGATGTTGCGCGGCCAGATCATCCAGTAGGCGATGTTCGACTGGCGCCGGAGCTTGGGTCCGGTGTCGCGCCCGCGACCCTCGTACCACTTGAGCCACGCGTCCTCGGTCATGTAGTTCCGCGCGGTGTCTGGGGTGGGCGAGTAGTAGCCCTGCTCGGCATCCGCCGCGCCGCGCCAGCCTTCGAGGCACCAGTCCATGTAGGCCATGGCCACTTCGGGCTGCGGCGCCTCGCTGGAGAGGCACATGCCGTAATACCAGGCGCCGGTGCCCTCCCAGACGTCGACGTAATGACAGGGGATGCCGCGCTTCTTCACGTCCTCGATCACCGGGTTCCAGCAATCGATGCCCCAGACCTCCTCGGAGGCGAGCAGGTTCACCGCCTCGCCGTAGTTGGTCCAGAGCGCCCGGAAGACGCCGTCCTGCTTGGCGCCAATCAGGAAGTCGATGACGTTCTTGAGCTCGTCCGGCTCGAGATCGCCATAGCCCACCGTGACCGGGTCCATCTTGCGGTTCTTCACGAGGTAGCTCGCGCAGCGCGGCGGGCCGATCAGGTCCTCGTTCTGAATCGAGACCTTGCCCCGCACGTCCACGTCGCGCCACTGGCCCTCGTAGAGCACCCCGAGCGTGTCCGGTATGAGCCGATCCGTCTGGGTCTCGGCGAACTTGTGAGGGAGGATGCCCAAAGCATCCATGTTGTAGATCTGCGGCAACATCCCGAACGAGGTGCGACTGTCGTCCCAATAGACCATCTCGACCGGCCAGCCGCTGGTGTGGTCAGCGCCGACGTGGGCGGGGTCGGTAAAGAGCGTATCCGCGAATTCCCAGTTGGTGATCTTCTCCGCCGGGATCGGCGCGATGGTTTCGGCCTCCCGGAGCGCCGGCACGCGGAAGGCGTTGGTCTCGATCATCGAGAAAGTCTCGTAGCCGCCGGTGATCCACTTCTGGACCGAATCGGCGAGGCTCGCGACCTGTCCGGTCACCTGGAGCCCGCCGCTCATCTCCTCGAACTTCTTGAAGAAGCGCTCCTGCGCGGAGACCCCGGTGCCGATGAGCTCCATCGGCTCGTCCTGGGTAATGCCGGCGACCCGGTCGGAGAAGGCGGCTTCGGCCTGAGACGCCCCCAAGCCCGCGGCCGCAACCACGGCGGTCGCACCCGCTGCCGCCATGAACTCGCGCCGGTCGAGACCGGCCGCTGTGCGCGAGCGTGTCTCTGCGTCCTCGCAGAACTTCTCGTGCTTCTTGTCTAGGTGTCCGCTGTCCATTTCAGCCTCCCTAAGCCTCCCTGAATTCGGCTACGCCGCCCCGGTTCGCACCGGGCGGCCGGTGGTTATTCGGCGGCGGCCCGTCCGGCCGTCTCCTCTGTACCGAACTGCTGCAACATCCCGGTGAAGGACTTCTGCTCCGGGTATCTGTAGGTCTTGTACTTGCTCGTCTTGCGCCCGATCTCGACGATGGCCTCCGCCATCTTGACGCCGCACACCACCCCGTCGAGCACCGGGATGCCGAGCTCGGCTTCGAGTCCGTCGGCGAACTCCGCGAAGCCGGCGCAGCCCAGGCAAATCGCCTCGGCGTCGTCCTCGTCGCGGGCGCGATAGCATTCCTGCCGCAGCTTCTCGAGCGAGCCCTCGTAGTCGCGCTCCACGTCGAGCACGTAAACCGGCGATGTGCGCACGCTCACCCTGTGGCTCAGCCCGTAGCCTGCGACCATGTCCTCAACCGGCACGCGAAAGCGCGGGATGATGGTGACGATCGCGACCCGCGCCGCAAGCTGGCAGGCCAGGTAGAGGGACGCTTCGGCGATCCCGATGACCGGCTTGTCGGTCATCTCGCGCGCGGCATGCAGGCCGGGGTCGCCGTAACAGGCGATGATGTAGGCGTCGAAGCCCTGCTGATCGCCCTTGCGGATCTCGTTGAGAATACCCGGCACGCACAGGTATTCGTCATAGAAGGATTCAATCGAGGCCGGCGCGTAGTCCGGCGTCACCGCCACGACCTCGGTGCCCTCCCGCGCGACCGAGTGGCCGGCCACGGCATCGGCGTCGGTCATGTCCTGCGACGAGTTGGGGTTGATGATCATGATCTTCATGAAGGGTGCCTCCCCATCGAAGCCGGGGCCCTCAGCGGCCCACGCGGCCTAATCCTTGCCGGAAGCGTACATCCGCGCCCGCGCCCGAGTCCACAATCGCTCCAACCGCGCTCTCCGGCCCTCGCTCAGTAGCCGCACCAGCTCCGGGCCAGGATCTCGTAGACCTCCGCCGCCTGCTCGATGTGCGCCACCGGGCAGTACTCGTCCGTCTGGTGGGCCATGTGCATCTCGCCCGGCCCCAGGATCACGGTCGGCGGGCGGCCGTAGGCCGGCGTCAGCGCCGAGGCATCGGTGAAGTAAGGCGCGCCGCGCGGCTCTATCGGCTCGCCGAGAACCCGCTCCATCACCGCGTAGATCTCCTGCATCCAGGGGTGGGTATGCGGGGTGTGCACGCCGCCGCAGTCGACGACGCGGGCAATCTTGTTCTCGTCGCCGAGATACCCCTCCAGGCCCGAGAAGATTTCCGCGTGGTTCTGCTCGGGCAGCGTCCTGATGTCGATGGTGAACTCGGCGTGGTCCGGCACCGAGTTGAGGTTGAGCCCGCCCTGCATGGTGCCGACATTGAGGGTCGATCGGCCCAGTAGCTCGTGGGGCATCACGTTGAAATCGAACTCCTCGAGCTTGGTCACCGAGCGCGCCGCCTTGTAGATCGCGTTGTCGCCGTGCTCCGGCATCGAGCCGTGGGAGGTGATGCCTTCGGTCTCCACCCTGAGCCAGAGCGCGCCCTTGTGGCCGAGGATCGGATAATTCGAGGTCGGCTCGGCGATGACGATGGCGCCGGCTTCGCCGAGCGCGCCGATCTCGGCCAGGTGATAGGAGCCTTCGCAGCCGGTCTCCTCACCGGCGCAGATCGCCATCACCATGTCCGCTTCGCCGCGCTTGTCCTCCGCCGCGAGCTTCAGCGCGACGTGGACGAAGGCGGAAATGCCGGCCTTCATGTCGGTGGTGCCGCGGCCAAAGAGCTTGCCGTCCACGATATCGGCGCCGAAGGGATCGACCGACCATTCCTTGGCGCCCAGCGGCACCACGTCGATATGACCGCCGAAGCAGAGCGGCTTTTTGCCGTTCCCGCCTTCGCCGCGCAGGACCGCAACCAGGCTCGTCCGCTCCGGCGCGAACTCGTAGTAGGAGACCTCGATCCCCGCCGCGCTCAGCAGGTCGCCCAAGTAGTGGGCGCACTCCACTTCGCGGCCAGGGGGATTACGGGTGTCCATGCGGACGATATCCCTGGTGATCGCCAGGGCGGACGGAATGGACGACATGAGTTGGGCTCCCTCTCCCCGGCGGCGGCGGTATCTCGCCAGTATGGCCACGCGGAAGCAGAGGGTCCAGATCGGCCGAGGCGCTCATGGCGGTGTCAGACTCGACTGCTTGGCGAGCATGAACTGGTACGGCCCGTTTGTGCTAGTTTCCGTGCGTTTCGATGGAAGCCCGGCACGAACGCGGACCGAGCGGGCGGGGAGCGGACCATGGCGCGAATCGTACGATTCCACGAGACCGGCGGGCCCGAGGTGCTGCGCATCGACGAGGTGCCGGAGGTCGATCCCGGCCACGGCGAGGTGCGCATCAGGGTCGAGGCGATCGGCCTGAACCGGGCCGAGGTCATGCTGCGCGAGGGCATCTACCACGAGCAGCCTGTCTTTCCGTCGCGCATCGGCTACGAGGCCGCCGGCGTGGTCGAGGCCGTGGGTGAGGGGGTGACGAACGTCAAGGCAGGCGATCGCATCGCCACGGTCCCCTCCTTCGCGCTCTCCCAGACCCGCCAGGGCGTCTATGGCGAGAGCGCCACCGTGCCGGCGGAGATCGCCGAGCCGTACCCTGCAGCGCTTACACCGGCCGAAGGTGCGTCTCTCTGGATGGCCTACCTCACGGCCTACGGTGCGCTGGTCCACTACGGCAAGCTCGGCCCCGAGGACGCCGCGATCATCACCGCAGCAAGCAGCAGCGTCGGCCTCGCCGCCATCCAGATCGCCAAGGAACGTGGCGCCACCGTAATCGCGACCACCCGGACCACGGCCAAGAGGGAGTCGCTCCTCGGCCTCGGCGCCGATCACGTCGTGGCGACCGACGAGGAGGATCTGCCGGCGCGGGTCATGGAGATCACCGGCGATGCCGGCGCGCGCGTGATCTTCGATCCGATCGCGGGACCACTGCTGACCACGCTCTGCGGCGCCTGCGCGCCCTACGGAACGATTTACGAGTACGGCGCCCTCTATCCCGGCGAGACCGTTTATCCGCTCATGCCGATGTTGGCGAAATCTCTCACCATCACGGGCTACCAGGTGCTCGACTTCGTGCGCGACGAGGCGCGTTTCACGGCCGGGCGGGACTACCTCTTCGCCGGGCTTGAGAGCGGCGCGTTTGAACCCGTGATCGACCGCGAGTTCCCGTTGGAGCAGATCGTGGCAGCCCACCGCCACATGGAATCCAACACCCAATGCGGCAAGATCGTCGTCACGGTATGACGACGGGCCCATCCCGCGTTGACCGGGCTTCCGTGGCGGTGAGAGACTGTATGCGCTTGGGGGCGCCGTGAAGCCCCCGCGGAGGATGACGCGATGACAAGCAGCACGAACGGACGCAATGGCGGTGGCTTCGAGACCGACGTGGTGACCCGCGAGATCGTGCGCGGCAAGTTGCTGGCGGTGGCGGACGAGATGGGCGTGGTGCTCGCACGGAGCAGCATGAGCCCGGTCATTTACGAGGTGCTCGACTTCGCCTGCGGCTTCTGTGACGCGGATGGCGAGCTGGTGTCCCAGACCAACGGCATCACGGTCTTTACCGGAACGTTCTCGATCCAGGTCAACATCATCAAGGAGAAGTTCGGCGACCGCATCCGGCCGGGCGACATCTACATGCTCAACGACCCCTACCACGGGGGCACCCACTATAACGACGTGGGCGTAGTCAAGCCGGTGTTCGTGGACGGCGAGCTGTTCGCCTTCGCCATCTCGATCTCGCACTGGACCGACATCGGCGGCAAGGCGCCGGGATCACTGCCGGCAGACGCGACCGAGGTGTTCCAAGAGGGCATCTGCTTCCCCGGCATCCACATCTACAAGGAGGGCGAGCGCCAGGACGCCATCGTGGAGATGGTCGCGGCCAACGTGCGCCTGCCGAAGATGGCGCTGGGCGACCTCAACGCGGCACTGGCCTCGGTCCGCATCGCCGAGAACCGCTGCCTCGAGCTCTGCGAGAAGTACGGCAAGCAGGCGGTTTCGGAAACCTTCCGCCACATCCTGGAGACCAGCGAGCGGGTGAGCCGCGAGGCCGTCGCCGCGCTGCCGGACGGCACCTACGAGGCCGAGGACTGGATCGATGGCGACGGCATCACTGAGGAGCGCTTCCGCACCAAGGTGGCGGTCACCATCGACGGCGACGACATCACCGTCGATTACACGGGCTCGTGTGAGCAGCTCCAGGGGCCGGTCAACTGTTCGCGCTCGGCGCTCGTCTCGGCTGTGAAGACGGTCTTCAAGGCGATCGTCGATCCCCAGTCGCCCTCCAACGAGGGCTGGTTCAGGCCGCTGAAAGTGGAGGCGCCGGACGGCACGGTGTTCACGGCGACCAAGCCCGCACCCGTGGGCTGGTATTACGAGGGCACCGGCCAGGCCTCCGAGCTCGCGTGGAAGGCTTTGGCCCCCATCGCGCCCAAGCGGGTCAGCATGGGCAGCGCCAACAGCCTGTGCGTGACCGTCCTCGGCGGCCACGACCGCGCCAAAGGCGAGCCCTGGGTGATGATCGAGCCCAGCATGGTCGGCTGGGGCGCCACCGACGAGCGCGACGGCAACTGCGTGACCAGCGCTATCACCAACGGCGACACCTTCAACTACTCCATCGAGCTCCTGGAGGCGAAGTTCCCGGTGCGGGTCAACCAGTACGCGCTCAACACGCGGGGCGGCGTCGGCGCTGGCCGACACCGGGGCGGCTACGGTTCGATCCGCGAGTACGAAATTCTAACCGACGATGCGGTGCTTTCGGCGAGCTACGGCCGCTCCATCGAGAAGCCGTGGGCACAGGAAGGCGGCGACGAGGGCTCCTGCAATTACTTCGAGCTCCATGTCGGCAACGACGCCCGCCGGGCGGCGCGGGCGCCCACCACGATCATGAAGCGGGGCGACATCATCCGCATGTTTACCGGCGGGGGCGGGGGCTACGGCGATCCCTTCGAGCGGCCCGCAGAGGAAGTATTTGCGGAGGTGCGGGCGGACTACCTCTCAGCCGAGAGCGCCCGTGAGGACTACGGCGTGGTCATCGCCGCCGACGGCCGCGCCGTCGACGAGGAAGCGACCGCCAAGCTGCGCGCCGCAGCCGCCTAGCGCGCGGGTCGATTATGGGCCGGCTCGCGTCCGACATCGGTGGCACCTTCACCGATCTGGTCTATTTCGACGACGCGCAGGGCTCGCTGCGCACCGCGAAATCCCTGACCACGCCGGGGGACCTGACCCAGGGTGTGATCGACACCGTCGACCTCTCGGGCCTTGCGCCCGGCGAGGTTGATTTCTTCGTCCACGGCGGCACCACGGTCATCAACGCGATTACCGAGCGCAAGGGCGCCCGGACCGCGCTCGTCACCACCGCCGGCTTCCGCGACGTGCTGGAGATTCAGCGCGGCAACCGGCCAGACCTCTACAACCTCCGCTTCGAGAAAGAGCGTCCCTTCGTGCCGCGCCTGCTGCGCTTCGAGGTGCGCGAGCGGGTCGATGCGGCGGGCAGCGTGCTCCGGCCGTTGGAGAAGTCGGACCTCGACCTCGTCGTCGCGCGCTGCAGGGAAGAAGGGGTCGAGGCGATCGCGGTCCAGTTCCTCCACAGCTACGTCGCCCCCCGACACGAGGCCGAGGTGGCGGCCTATTTGCGGGAGCGCCTGCCGGACGTGAGCATTACCGCCTCTCACGAGATCACCCGCGAGTGGCGCGAGTACGAGCGCGCCAACACGGCGGTGCTCAACGCCTACGTCCAGCCCATCGTGCAGACTTACTTCGGCCGGCTGGAGGAGGCGCTGGGCGGTGCCGACATCCGCTGCGCCTACGCCGCCATGCAGTCCAACGGCGGCACCACCAGCTTCTCATGGGCCAAGGAACACCCGATCACGCTCATGGAATCGGGGCCGGCGGCGGGCTGCAATGGCGCCGCCATCGTGGGCGACCTCTGCGACGAGCCCCGGGTCATCTATCTCGACATCGGCGGTACCACGGCGAAGTGCACCACCATCGAGGACGGTGCCCCCAAGGTGACCACCGAGTACCGGCTGGAGTACAGCCGCACCCAGTTCGGCTACCCGCTGCGCGTGCCGGTGGTGGATATCGTGGAGATCGGGGCGGGCGGCGGCTCCATCGCCTGGTTTGACAAGGCGGGGCTGCTGAAGGTTGGGCCGGTCTCCGCCGGCGCCGATCCGGGCCCAGCGTGCTATGGGCGGGGCGGCACCGAGCCGACCGTGACCGACGCCAAGCTCATCACCGGGGTCATCAATCCCACCAACTTCGCCGGCGGGCAGTTCGACCTCGACGAGGGCAAGGCTCGCGCCGCGATGGAGAAGATCGCGAGCGGCCTCGGCACGGACGTGGTGGAGGCGGCGGTCGCGGTCATCCGCACGGTCGAAGCCAACATGATCAACGCGCTGAAGCTGGTCTCGATCCAACGTGGCCACGACCCGCGCGACTTCGCGCTGGTGGTGGGCGGCGGCGGCGGTCCCATGCACGGCGCCCCTTTGGGCCGCGAGCTCGGCGTGAAGGAGGTCATCGTGCCGCTCTACCCCGGCCTCTTCTCCGCCTGGGGGATGCTGGCCACCGAGCCGCGCCGCGACTTCATGCAGACCGTGCTGCGCCGCGCCGAGGAGGTGGAGGCGGGCGATGTGTGCGCGGTCTTCGCCGGCCTTAGGGAGGAGGCGGAGCGCTACTACCAGACCGACGCCCACATGGGGGAGGCGGAGATCGCCTACGAGGGCCGCATCGACCTGCGCTATCTCGGGCAGGAGCACCCGGTGACCGTACTGGTCGATATCGAGAGCGCCGAGGTCGAGGCCATTCTCGCGGCCTTCCACGACGCGCACGAGAAGACCTACACCTTCCGCCTCGACGACACCCCGGTGGAGTTCGTGACCTACCGGCTCACCGCCTCGGCCAAGGTCCCGCGGCCGGAGATGACGAGGCTTGCTGCGGACGGGCGCTCAGTCGAGGCCGCAGCACGGCCCGCGCGCATGGCCGATTTCGCGGAGGACGGGCGCCACGAGGCTGCGGTCTACGAGCGCGACCGGCTGCCTCCCGGCGCGGAGCTAGCCGGACCGTTGATTGTGGAAGAGGCCACCGCCACCACGCTCGTCCACCCCGGCCAGACTCTGCGGGTCGACGACTACGGCTTCCTGCGTATCACCGACGCCTGAGCGCCGGAGGCTTCCTACACCGCGTCAGGCCGGCGGGCGAGCGCGACCGCGCAGCCGGTGGACAGCAGCTGGCCGGCGGTGACGGAGGCATTGATGAGCGCCGTCGTCGTCACGCGGGTCGCGTCGATCACGCCCGCCTCGCGAAATGGGCAAAAGGTGCCCGCGCGCGCGTCGAAGCCGATGTTCGCCGGGGTCTCCCTCAGGGTTTCGAGGGCAAATGCCGGCTCGCACCCGGCGGCGCCTGCGATCCGTCTGAACGGCTCTTTCAGGGCACGGGCAAAGGCGCGGCGCTCAGGCTCCGCCGCTCCGGCGGCGCCGTTCTCGATGGCGAAGGCCGCGCGCGCGAGCGCCACGCCGCCGCCCGCGACCACGCCGTCCGCCGCCGCAGCGCGGGCGGTGTTCAGCGCGTTCTCGCAGGCCTTGTAGCGCGCCTTCCAGGCGGTCTCGGTGACGCCGCCCACCCGGATATTGGCGACGCCCGAGACCAGCCGGGCGAGGCGGGCCTCGTACTTGCCCCGGTCGTAGCTCTTGCGTTCGTGTTCGATGGCGTCGCGAATTTGCGCAGCGCGGCGCTCCACCGCGTCGGGTGTGCCGCCGCCGCCGAATATCGTGGTCGAGACCCCGTCCACGATCGCCCGCTTGGCGCTGCCGAGAGCGGTGCTGTCGACGTTCTCCGCCGTAAGCCCGGTCTCCTCGCCGACCATGCGCCCGCCCGTGAGCACGGCCACATCGTCGGTCGCTGCGTGGCGGTAGATGCCGGATTCGGGTCCCTTCACCGCCACACAGTTGACCGTACCCTCGCGGTGGTTGGTGAGCATGACCGCCAGCGCCTGGTCGGAGACGTCCTGGGCCAGCACCAGCAGGCTCCGCTTGACCTCTCGCGCCGCCTCCAGCGCGGGTAGGAGCTGGGCCGCCTCGGTGAGCTCGCCCTGGCACATGAGCAGGAGGGGCTGGTCGAGCTTGACCTCCGTCTCGCCCGCCTTGAGCAGGAAGTTGCGCGAGAGCAGGCCGTGCTCGAAGGCCATGCCGCTCATGTAGCCGACCGTCGTATCGACGCCTTGGTGGTAGGAGATGTTGACCACGCCTTCCGCGCCTAGCCGCTCCACCGCCTCGGCCACGAGGCCCGCGATCTCATCGTCGCCGTCGGCGGCGACCCCGGCGAGCTGCGCGAGCATCGCGCGGCCTGAGACCGGGCCGCTTTGCGGCTCGAGTGCCGCGAGCGCTTCCCGCGTGAGCCTGTCGAAGCCGCGCCGCACCGAGGGCGGGTCGATCCCCGCCGCTACGAGGCGGAGCCCAGCCTCGGCGAAGGCGCCGGCGAGCAGCGCCGTGGTGGTGGAGCCGTCGCCCACCGCATCGCGGGTCTTCTTGACGCAGGCCTTGAGCAGCTCGGTGCCGAGTGTCGCGAAGCGGTCCTCGTCCTCAAGGTCCCTGATCGCGGTGAAGCCATCCCGCGTAAGCTCCGGGAAATCGTCCGCGCGCTCAAGCACGACGCGACCGCCGTGAGGCCCGAGCGTCAGCCCCGCGAGCCGCGCGGTGTGCCCGAAACCCGCCATCAACGCCTCGCGGGCGTCGGCTCCGGTCTTGATGTGTTTGGGCCGCTCGAGCGCCATGGGACGATCTTCCGCGCTACTGAGCGGTGGTCAACGGCAACGGCGCGGCCGGGGCGTTTGCCCAGGCCGCGCCGCGCCTTGTCGAACGGGAGCGGATCAGGCCGCGCTGAAGCGGTTCCACTCCTTGATGTAGCTGGTCACATGCGTGGGCCACACCATCCAGAACGCGATGTTGGACTGGCGCCGGGTCTTCGGGCCGGTATCGCGGTCCTTGCCCATGTACCAGCGGCGGTAGTCGTCCACGCTCAGGAAGTTGAGCACCGGGTCGGGGCAGGGCGAGTAGTAGCCCTGCGGCGCAACCGCCGAGCCCCACCAGCCGTCAAGGCACCAGTCCATATAGGCCATGGCGACTTCGGGCTCCGGTGCCTCGCTGGAGAGGCACATGGTGTGGACCCAGGCAGCGGTGCCTTCGAAGACGTCGACATACCAGCACGGAATGCCGCGCTTCTTCACGTCCTCCACCACCGGGTTCCAGCAGTCCATGCCCCACACCTCCTCGGAGGCGAGCAGGTTCACGGCCTCGCCGTAGTTGTTCCAGATGAGGCGGAACACGCCGTCGTTCTTGGCAGCGATGAGGTAGTCCACCACCCCTGCAATTTCGTCGGGCTCCATGTCGGAATTGCCGACCTTGGGCGGGTCCATGATCCCGTTCTTCCAGAGGAAGCTGTAGGCGCGCGGCGGCCCCATCAGCTCGTCGTTCTGGATCGAGGTCTTGCCGACCGCATCCACGTCGCGCCACTTGCCGGTGTAGAGCAGCCCGAGCGAGTCCGGGATCGCGAAGTCCGGCTGGGTCGGCGCGAACTTGTGCGGCAGCACGCCGAGCGCGTCCATGTTGTAGAACTGGGGCACGCCGTAGAACGAATCCTTGTTCTCGTCCCAGTAGACGATGTTGGACGGCCAGCCGGTCACCTCGTCGGCGCCGATATGGCCGGGCTGGGTGTAAAGCGAATCGGCGAACTCCCAGTTGGTGATCTTCTCGGCCGGGATCGGCACGATCACCTCGGCCTCCCGCAGCGCGGGCTGGCGGTAGGCGTTGGTCTCGACCATCGAGTAGGTCTTGTTGCCGCCGGTGATGAACTTGGTGATCATCTCGCTCAAGCCGGCCACCGTCCCGGTCACGTCGAGGCCGGTGTCCTCCTTGAACCTGTTGAAAAAGCGCTCCTGCACCGAGACGCCGAGGCCGATGGTCTGCATCGGATCGTCCTGGGTGATGCCGGCCACGCGCTCCGCAAGGCCCGCCTTTGCGGACCCTGTGCCCAGCACGGTGCCGGCTGCAGCCGCCGTCACGCCGGCTGCGGCGAGGAAGGTGCGGCGGTCAATGCCTCCGCCCTCCTGCTCCTCCGCCTCGGCGTCGCGGAAGCGCTTGATTGCCTTCTCCTCGGCGGCCATCGCGGTATGGAGATCCATCCGGTCCGACAGTCGCTCGTACTTCTTCTCAAGATGTTTGCTGTCCATGGTCTCCTCCCTATGAAGTCTCCGTTGCCTGTTCGGGCCGTTCGGGTAGCTCCCGGACGGAGCCCTAAACCTGGTGCTCCTCCTGCCCCGTAAAACGAGGCCGGTAACGGCTCGCGGTCATCAGGTAGCCGAAGATACCGATCACCGCGAACGAGATCAGGGTGATGATGACCCCCACCGCGAAGATGCGCGGCGTAATGCGGATCGTGGTCGCGCCCAGCACGTCCAAGGGCAGCGTGTTCTGCGATCCGGCCACCAGCACGGTGCGGGCGAATTCGTCGAACGAGAGCGTGAAGCCGAAGAGCGCCGACGCCATGATCCCAGGCTTCATGATCGGCAGCGTGATGTGCCAGAAGGTGCGCCAGCTGTTGGCGCCGAGGCACATCGCCGCCTCCTCCGTCGAGCGGTCGAAGCGGTTGAAAACCGTCAGCATCACGATGAAGCAGAACGGGAAAGTCCAGAGGATGTGGACCGGCAGCGTGGTGCCCAGCCAGTGCTTGTCGATGCCGATGCCCTGCCAGAACAGCGCGTGGCCCAGGCCCACCGTGACGCCGGGGATCATGATGCCGACCAGATAGAGGTAGAAGATCGGCCCCGCGCCCAGGAAGCGAGCGCGCATCGCTTGCGCCGCCATGGTGGCGAGCACGGTCGAGATGCACATGACGAGGAGCGCCAGCACCAGCGAGCGCAGCCCGGCATTGCCGAAGTCGCCCACGTATTCGCCGATGTCGCGCGCCGTGCCCGAGGGGTTGAAGAGGCGCTCGTACCAGAAAATGCTCGTCCCCTGCATTGGGAAGGTCGGCCCGCCGCTCTCGCCCTGGAAGGAGAGGATCGCCATGACGATGAAGGGCCCGTAAAGCATCAGCACGAAGAGCACCACGTAGATCGCGAGGACGATCTTCACCCAGCCGAATTTGGCGACGTGATAGCTCGTTGGCTCTGCCACGGCTCAGAGCTCCCGCCGCAGATTGACGAATTGGAAGATCAGTACGATCACCGGGATCGAGACCAGCACCATGACCACCGCCACAGCGGACGCCGCAGGCCACTGCAGAAGGCCCTGCTGCTGGATCAGCACGTTGGCCAGCATGGTCGTCTTGCCGCCGCCGATGAACTTCTGAATCGCGAACTCGCCCATCATCACGACGAAGACGAAGAGGATGCCCGTGGCGAGCCCCGGCTTGGTCAGCGGCACGATGATCTTCCAGAAGGTGGTCCAGGCCGACGCGCCGAGGTCGCGCGCCGCCTCGATCACCTGACGGTCGATCTTGGCCATGGAGAAATAGATCGGCCCGATCATGAACACCGACCAGATGATCGCCATGGAGAACACCATGGATGGCTCGCTGTAGAGCAGGATCTCCGCCGGTTCGTCGATGATGCCGATCCCCATCAGGATCTGGTTGATCAGGCCCTTGCGGCCGAGCAGCGGCAGCCACGCCACCATGCGGATCAGCGCGCTGGTCCAGAACGGCACGATGCAGAGCAGCAGGATGTAAAGCTTGAGCCGCTCGCTCTTCACGAAGAAGCAGACGTAATAGGCCACCGGATAGCAGAGCAGCACCATCAGCGGCAGCACGATGATCGCGATGAGGAAGGTGAAGCCTAGGGTCTGCAGGTAGGTCGCGGTGGTGAAGAACTCGATGTAGTTGTCGAGCACGAAGCCCGGCTTCATGCCGTAGGCCCAGGGCTTGTAGAAGCTGAAGACCACCACCGAGACCAGCGGGATGCCGCAGAAGAGCGCCATCAGGATGGTGGGCGCCGCGACCAGCATCAGCGCCTGGCGCGCGCGCTTCTTGGTCAGCGTCATCCCGGACGAAAGAGCCGGGACCGGCGTTTGCGCGACGTCCGTCACCTGGCCTTTGCCCCGCCGGTCATGGCTGCCAGCACCCCGGTTTCGCTGTGGTCCGCGCGCTCACTCGAACACCACCAGCGCATCGTCGGTGTTCCAGCCCACTCTCACCTTGTCGCCGTGGCCGAGCGCGGTGATCGCCGGCGGCGGCTCGTGCTCGTCGACGCGGATCGAATCGCCGCTCGGCAGGTCGACGTTGAACTCGATCTGCGAGGTTTCGAAGATGGAGAACGACACCTCACCCTCGACCGTGTTTTCCGGCGTCTCGCCGTTGAGCAGCAGGTTGGTCAGGCTCGCCCGTACCACCACGTGGCAGTCCTTGCGCGCCGGCGCGTCGTCAGCGATCCGCGCGCGGAAGGTGCCGGCCGGCCCTGTAACGGTGGCGATGCCGCTCTCCACGCCGGTGATCTCGCCCGCCAGGATGTTGTTCTTGCCAACGAACTGGGCGACGAACAGGTTCTTGGGGCGGTGGGTCACGTCCTCCGGCGGGCCGATCTGCTCGATCCGCCCCAGGTTCATGATCACCACCCGGTCGGAGACCGCGAAGGCCTCGGTCTGAGTGTGGGTGACGTGTACGAAGGCGACGCCGAAGTCGGTGTTGAGGCGGCGCAGCTCGCGCTGCATCCGCAAGCGCAGGTTCGCGTCGAGCGAGCCCAGCGGCTCGTCGAGCAGGAGCACGTCCGGTCGCGTCACCAGTGCCCGCGCGAGGCCCACGCGCTGCTGCTGGCCGCCGGAGAGCTGCTGTATCGCGCGGTCGGCCAGGTCGTCGATATCGACGGCGCGCAGCATTTCCAGCGCACGCTGGGTGCGCTCCTGCGACGACACCTTGCGCATACGCAGGCCGAACTCGACATTCTGCGCCACCGACATGTGCGGGAACAGCGCGAAGTGCTGGAACACCATGGCGGTGTTGCGCTCATGCGGTTCCAGGTGGGTGCAGTCGCGGCCCGCGATCAGGATCTGGCCATCGGTGGGCTCTTCGAAGCCCGAGATCATGCGCAGCGTGGTGGTCTTGCCGCAGCCCGACGGACCGATGAAGGAGATGTACTCGCCTTGCGCGATGTGGAGCGTCATCTCGTCGACAGCAAGGATGTCCCTGCCGAAGCGCTTGGTGACGTTGATCAGATCGACGGCGATGTCGCTCATGCCGCTCCCTACCGCTCCCGTGCCCCCGGCCGCCGCGCGACCTCGCCTCGCCAGCCCGGCTGCAAGTTATTGATATTATTATTCTCTAACGCGAACCAAGATTAAGTCTAACTGTCGTCGGAGCGCGCCGTCAACTCGACGGCCCCTTGGGCGACGTGCGAGACGATTTGTCAGCGGGCTACGGCGTCGCCCTCCAGGTAGCGCGCGGGCCAGCCGATGCCCTGCCATGTCTGAATATGCACGGGGTCGAGGCGGATCAGCCAGCGCTTCCAACTCATCGTGGGCTCCAGGTAGCTCGGGCCGTTCTCTCCGTAGTAGCGAACCGACATGGTCCGGGCCACCTCCACCCAGCGGCCGCCGATATTCGGCTGCTCGACGATCGCGGCCTCGCACTGGGCGAGGAAGCGCCGCTGCACGCCGGTAGCGGAAGCGTGGTCGGCAGCCGAGGATTCGTCGATGGTCACCGCGCAGCGCGGTCTCGCTTCGAGGTAGCGCGCCCAGGCGGAGCGCGCGCGAGGGACGACCCAGAGCGCCTCGCCGTCCCACTGGTACCAGCAGGGCACGACATAGGGCCAATCGTTGTCGTCGAGACAGGCGACGCGGGCGAGGAACGGCTCATTTAGAAAGCCATCGATCTCGTCCGCGCTCATCTTGCCGATCTTGCCGCGCCAGCTCTCGTCTTTCTCTTGCGCGCTCATCGTGTCTCCCTCGTCCGCCGTACGCGGCGCTGCATCATTGGATCTCGCCTTCCACATCGGTGCCGAGATGGAACAGGCAGTCGCCACGCTCGACCCGCCCCGGTATGCGCTTGCAGACGACGAGGCCGGTCGCATCGAAGTGCATCTCGGTCGGCGCCCGCCACGGCGTCTCCGGCGTGTGGATCAGTCCCGCGAGCTGGCCTTTCTCCACCTCGGTGCCCAGCTCGACCACCGGCTCGAACAGCCCGTCCTCACTGGCGTAAGTGAAGAAGTCCCACGATTCGGCGGTGAGCAGGCGCGTCTCCAAGGCCGGCTCCTCGTCGTCCTCGACCGGGCCGTGCCAGACGCCGACGTGGCGGAGCACACGCCTGGTCCCCACCTCGCAGATGCGCAGGCACTCGGGCGTAACCGTGCCGCCGCCGCCCATCTCGGTTGCGAGCACGACCACACCGCGGCTGATCGCCGCCCGCATGTTGGTGCCGGTCATGCCTTGAACTGCCGGGAAGAGGAAGCCGTAGGGCGCGCCGAAGACCCGGCCGAGCTCGTCGATCTTATCTTGTATGTCCGGCGGGTTGGCGGCATCGCGGAGGATCGTGGTGGGCAGGTACATGAGCGAGCTGCCACCGGAGTGGAGATCGAGCATGTAGTCCGCGCGGGACGTGAGCTCGGTGTCGACGTAGTGGGCGAGCATCTCGGTGAGCCGTCCGTCGTGCTTGCCAGGGAACACACGGTTCATGTTCAGCTCGTCGACCGGCGAGGTCCTGAGCCCCGCCTTCGCAGCCGGGTAGTTGGCCATGGGCAGGATGATGATGCGGCCGGTGACGTCGGCAGGCTCCAGGGTGCGGATGAGCCGGGTGAGCGTCACCTGACCCTCGTACTCGTCGCCGTGCACGCCGGACGTGAGCAGTACCGTCGGCCCCTCGCCGTTCTTGACACAGACGAGCGGCACCGGCAGCCAGCCGTACGCCGAGCGGTGGACCGAGTGGGGCAGACGCAGATGGTCGCACTGCTTGCCGTCGCGGTCGAAATCGATTCGCGTGCTGAGCCGCGTTCCCGTCTCTGCCATGGCATCGTTCCCGGAGGGGCTGTCTGGTCGTGCCAGTCTGCCCGCCTCCGGGTAGCGACGGCAATGGCTCTCGATGGCGCGGCGGTTTGACGCAGGGAGCCGCCGGCGCCAGTCTCCGGAAAGAAGCCACACGGGAGGGACGGCATGGCACTCTACGAAATGAGGACCTACACGGTACAGGTCGGCAAGCTCGCCGAGGTGGTCGCACTCTATAAGGAGGAAGGCTGGCCCGTGCTGGAGAAGGAAGGTTTTGGGGCCAACCTGGTCGGCTATTTCGTCGCGGACACCGGCACCATCAACCGGCTGGTGCATATCTGGAAGTTCGATGACGACGCCGCTCGCCGCGCTCATTGGGCTCGGCTCTTCCAGAGCGAGGCATTCATGCGCTTCGCCGGGAAGGCCCGCCCGTCGGTGCTGACGCAAGAGGTGGTGCTGTTGAACGAAGCCCCCTTCGGCCCGCATCCGTAACGCCGCTCCGGCCCGCGATCGGGATTGGCACGGGCCGGCCTACTTCTTCAGCTTTGCGAGAATTGTCTCGACGCGCTCCAGCGCGGCGCGGGCGTTCGCCGCCTCCTCTCGCACGGTTCTGAGCGTCGCCTCGTCCTCGGTCTCGTCGCCCCTGACCGGCCTCACCTCGAGGCGCGCGTCGTGCAAGTTGTTGATCACGACCGCGATCACGAGGTTGATCATGATGACCGCCGCCAGCAGCACGAAGCTCACAAAGAAGAGCCACGCCATCGGGTGGAGCTCCATGGCGACGTACATGATGTCGGTCCAGTCCTCGAGCGTCATCACTCGGAAGAGCGAGAGCAGCGCGATGCCGAGGTTGCGCCAGTGCGTCGGGTCGTGGTCGCGAAAGAGGTGCACGCCCGCGATCGCATAGACGTAGAAGACTGCAGACAGCAGCAGCATCACGTGACCGAGCCCCGGTAGCGAGCGAATCAGCGTCGAGACGATGACGCGAAGCTGCGGCACCACCGTCGCCACCCGCAACACGCGAAGCAGCCGCGCCAGCCGGGCGATGAGGGCGAACTCGCCCGCGTCTGGCAGGAAGGCCAGGACCAGGATGGCGAAGTCGAAAAGGTTCCAGCCGTCCTTGAAGTAGCGCTCGAAACGGGGCGCGACGGCGGTGAGCTTGATTGCCGCCTCGACCACGAAGACGGCCAGCGTCACGTGAAAGACCCACTGAATGGCGTGGCCGAAGCGCGTGTGGAACGACTGGCTGGTCTCCAGGCCCAGGGCGAGCGCGGTGATCAGGATCATCGCGATGATCAGCACGTTGAACGCCGGCGCCGCAACGATGCGCGCGCACAGCCGCTTCAGTTCGCTCATGTGAGAACGCTCCCGTGATCGCTGCCGGCACGACCCGATGGAGGCCAGCGAGGAGCGCTTTCCGGCGGTGCGGCGAGCCGGCCCGACGGGTATGCCTGTCCAGTGCGGCTCTTCGTCGATCCCCGCATTGGCTCGCGAATGGAGGGGAAAGTCCGGCGGAGCGACATCGCCGCGCTGCACCACGCTCTTCGGGCGACGCCCAATCGGGTTGGCCGGACGCTAGCGGCGTTTTCGACGTTGTTCAACCTCACGGGAGAGGGGGTCTGCGACCGGGCGAATTCAACCCATGTCCGCGACCTGCCCCGTCCTTGGGGCCAAGCTTGGTGGTGTGCTCCGGGAGTGGGTCGGAAATCCAGCGGAGTCCTGCTGTGATAGCCGCTTCAAACATCCAAATATAACTCGAAAGATAGGTATATGTCAATGAGTTATAATTGAGATAAAATGGACTTATGTTCTTCATTTTGATATTCGATTTTTGTGGTCGATTTGGACACCAAGCAGCTCCGCTCCTTTCTCTGCCTTGCAATGGACCGGAGTTTCTCGAGGGCGGCCCGGCAAATGGGGTGTTCCCAGGCGACCATGTCAATCCGCATCCAAAAGTTGGAGGATGCGCTCGGCATCCGCCTGTTCGAGCGGGGGCCTCACGAGGTGACATTGACGGCCGAAGGGCGCGATCTGCTGCCGGACATTCGGGCGTTCGTCGATATGCAGGACCGCATGTACGAGCGCACGCAGTCGTCGCAAGAGTTTGGCAGCGTCAGGCTTGGCGTTGCCGAGGGATACGAGGCGGCACTGCTGCCGAGTTTGCTCAAGCACTTGCGGCAAGACCATGCCGCCCCAGAACTCGATATCCGTTGCCAGCCGAGTTGGCGCCTGCAGCAGATGATGGAGGCACGCACGCTGGATCTGGCGGTCGTCACGTTGCCGGAGGAAGCGCCGTCGGCGACGACTCTTTGCCGAATCCAGCTCCATTGGGTGGCGGCCCCAGGGTTCGAGCTTGCTCCTGCGATGCCGGTACCAATCGCTTGGCACCCGGACACGTGTCTCTTCCGAAGCATTGCGGCCGCGGCGCTCAAGGATCAGGGCGTTCCCCATCGCGAGGTCTTGTGCAGCGCCGATACCCGGGTCGTCCAAGCCGCCGTCGAAGCCGGCACCGCCATTACCGTCATGGCCGAAGGGACCCTCCCGGAGACGTTGAGAGCGATATCCGATCCGTCGATCCTGCCGCCGCTCGGCAAAGCCCCGATCCAACTGTTGGAACGGCCTGGTCTGCAGTCCGAGGCGTCGGGAGTGGTAAAGCGGAAGCTCGTGGACGCATACCGGGGGGCGGGAGCGCCCGTTCACTGACTGGCACTCCGCGGGAATCGTTATTTCTCCTTCCGCCAACGCGACGAAGCCGTCACGGGCATTCGTCTCGCCGGTTCTCCAGGAGCGGCAGCAAAATTCAGGAGCGTGTTCGTATGCGCCTGGGGAATCGTTTCCTGTAAAACTCCAATCGATTCCCAACTCGAAATCAACAAATGCAAATCGGGCGTGAACGGTGTTTACCTTGTTGATTTTGTTGGTACGCCCGCCTGGACTCGAACCAGGGACCCTCTGATTAAAAGAGTGGGTCTAAGCAATTTCGCGAGCGTGCCGCCGTTTGCGTTCAGTTGCGTAAGATACTGATATATAACGTTTATTTCATGCCCTCAAATTGCACTTGCTTGCGGTGAATTGCGCCGATATTCTGTCTATCTACTGACCATTTGCTGACCACTTGGACCCACTGAGTAGGAATCAGTGCCATGCTGACAGAACGCAAAATCAGAGATGCGAAGCCGGGGCCAAAGCCGGTCATCCTGTGGGACCGGAAGGTTGTCGGACTCGGCTGCAAGGTGGCCGTTTCCGGCACCAAGACTTTCATTCTCAACTACCGCACGGCGGGCCGCGAGCGACGCGCGACGCTGGCACGATGCAGCGAGATATCGCTTGCCGACGCGCGGGAGCGGGCGGGCCGGGAGTTGGCGGCCATCCGCAACAACGAGGCGGACCCGCTAGACCGTCGCCGCGCGGCACGGGAGGCGCCGACCGTCGCCGACGCATTCGAGCGGTTTCTAGGGGCCTTTGCCGAGCGTCGGATTGCCAACGGCCGCATGGCGGAACGGACCCGCTACGAATACTCGCACCAAGCGCGGTGCTACATCCTGCCAGCCATCGGCGGGCGGAAGCTGGAGTCCGTGACCCGCGCCGACATAGAGCGGCTGGTAGAGCCGATGCCGGGGCCAACCCGCAACCGCGTCCTGGCGGTTGTCTCTCGCGTCTTCACGCTGGCGGAAGCCTGGGAATGGCGAGCGCAGCACACCAACCCCGCGCGCGGTATCGAGCGGGCCATAGAGCGCGCGCGCGACCGTGTGCTGACTCCGGACGAATTGGGCCGGCTGGCCGGCGCGCTCGATGACCTGGCCGAAGCGCACCCGCCCGCCGTCGCCGCGATCCGCGTGGCGGCGCTTACCGGCCTGCGCATCGGCGAAGTGCTGGCGATGCAGTGGGAGCATATCGACTTCGCCGCGGGCCGCGTGATCCTGCCAGAGACCAAGACCGGGCGCCGCTCCCATGACCTGCCGAGCGCAGCGCTGGCCGTGTTGGCCGATCATCCGTGCATCAACGGCAACCCCTGGGTCTTCACTTACGGGCGCGGGGTGCCGGTGACGTACAAGCACGCGCGCGCCGTGTTCGCGCGCGCCGTACAGGCGGCGGGGCTGGCCGATTGTCGGCTGCATGACCTGCGGCGCACCGTCATGACCAGCGCGGCGGCGGCAGGTGTAGGGACGCACGTTCTCCGCGACCTGCTAGGCCACAAGACAACGGCCATGGCTGACCGCTACATCCGCGCGGTTGGCAACCCCGTGCGCGAAGCCCGCGAGCAAGTGGGCGCGACGATGGCGGCGGCGATGGCCGGCAAGGGCGGCGACGTGGTGCCGCTGCGGCGCCGTGACGCTTGACGTGTCACGGCGACAACAGCGCCGGGGGCCGTTCCCGAATGTTTGGCGCGGCCTGATCGTCTATTGGACGGTGGAGCGCGAGCGGCAGACCGGATGCAGCTTCCGGGAGGCCGTTCGCCGCGCTCGCGCCGGCCCGCCAATTCGAAGCCGTGGCAGCGTCGAATACCAGTACGGGAAAGGCCGTGACTATGACGCCGAGCTCGCACGGGTTTGGGGAACGGCCTACCCGACATTGGTTGCAGAAACTTTAGGACAGTCGCTCTCCGCACATTAGTGCAAGGTGCCGCCATACTGCGAACGGAGACGGCACCCATGTTCGACGAAACCAAGATTTACATGACCGACGATCCGGCGCTGCGGATTCTCGGACCCTACAGCACGCTTGCGCATTGGCGCTCCGAAGGGCGCGGGCCGGACTTCATCAAGATCGGCCGCAAGGTGGGCTATCGCGGCGCGGACCTGAATCGCTGGTTGGCCGAACGGACTGTGAAGCCAAAGCCGCCAAGCGCGCCCGCAGCCGCGCCCGCCATGTGACGCGCCGACGAAAAAGCCCGCCCGGCTGAATGGCTCTGCCGGGCGGGCTTGGACTAAGGATGGTGCGGTGACCCAAACCGCAACGGCACTATAGCGTGCCGCCCCTAGCCCGCGCAACCTTCGCGGACTGGCAGGCGAAAGCCGGGAGCTTGGGACTCAAGCGGAGCGGCAATGAGCTTGTCGGACCATGCCCGCGCTGCGGCGGCACGGATCGTTTCCGTGTGAATGATCGGGGATTCTTCTGCCGCCAGTGCGCGCCTGACGGCAACACTGATCCTGCCATCCTGCGGGAGATACTGACGGCCGCCGGCCTGGGCCAAGCGCCGGGGGCGTCGGCGGCAACCATCATCCGCGATTATGCGTACACGCTCGCGGACGGCTCGCACCTGTTGACCGTGAAGCGACGCGAGGGGCCGGACGGTAAGAAAATCGGCGACCCGCCTATCTGGCGCGACCCTACGGGCGTCACCAAGCCGGACGGCGGATATCCCCTATACCGCCTCCCCTCGATCCTCGCGAACCCCGACAAGCCGCTGTTGATCGTCGAAGGCGAGAAGACCGCCGATTGTGCGCACGACCTGTTCGGCGACCGCTACGAGGCGACCACTGCCATCGGCGGCACGGGCAAGGCCGGGCAGACCGATTGGACCCCGGCGCGCGGCCGTGCGGTGATCGTATGGCCGGACGCGGACCAACCGGGGAGAGAACACGCCGACGCTGTTGCGCAGTGCTGCCACACTGCCGGGGCGGCTTCCGTGAGCATGGTTGCGACCGACTCCCTGCCGCCCAAATGGGACCTGGCGGACCGCGCCCCGGACGACTTCGACGTTGAGAACGCGGTTTCCGTTTCTAATTCCGTTCCCCTCCCCTATAGGCGGGAACAGAATTCGAATCCTGACGGCTTCGCCTGCATGTCGATGGGGGAGCTCCTAACCATGAACCATGAAGGCGTCACCTGGGTTGTCGATGACATGCTTTCGACTGGCGGGTGCTCCCTGTTGGTGGCGAAGCCAAAGGCCGGCAAAAGCACCTTGGCGCGCTGCCTGGCGCTCGCCATCGCGCGGGGTGATCCATGGCTAGGGCGCACCGTCCAACAAGGCGCCGTGCTGTACGTCGCGCTTGAGGAACAAGCCGGCGCCGTCGCGGAGCACTTTCGCACGATGGGCGCCGGCGAAGACGACCCGATTATCTCGCACGTCGGACCCGCCCCGCTCAATCCGACGGACTCGCTTGTCGCTTTGGTAGAGGAACGGCGCCCGGCATTGGTGATCGTCGATCCCGTCTTTCGCCTGCTTAGCGTGGAAGACGGAAACAACTATGCTGAGATGATGAAGGCGCTCGCCCCGGTGATAGACCTTGCGCGCGCGACCGGCTGCCATGTCATGGCCGTTCACCATGCCCGGAAGAGCCGGGCTGATCCTGGAGACGAAGCGCTCGGCTCCACGGCGCTTTTCGGCTCTTTCGACTGCCTGTTGAGCTTGAAGCGGAACGATGACGATTCCCGCACCCTCACAACCCGGCAGCGGGCCGGGCAGGACATGCCCGAAACGGTGCTGGAGCTCGACTCACAAAGCGGGCGGATAACGGCCAGCATGACCAAAGCCGAGGCCGCAATTGCCAGCACGCGCACGGCGATTGTTGAGCATTTGCGCAGCGCCGACGGGGCGCAAACCGCCGACGATATCGCCGACGCCATCGGCCAGCGCAAGCAGAGCATTTCGGCCTGCCTACGGTCCATGACCGAGTCGCGCGACATCGTGCGCAACGGTGAGGGCAGACGGGGCAGTCCATACCGATACGAGATAGAGCAAAGTTTCGAATTCCGTTCCCGCCTTTAAGGGAACGGAAACGGGAACAGAAACGAATCCTGTAACCCCGCCGACATGTCACGCACATTCCGCTTGACATGTCGTTCCGATAGGCGACCAATGCTGCATGAGCGAAATTCATCCCGCACCGCAGCAAAGCCTTGGGACCCTGCCCGCTCAAAGGTCGCGGCATACCTCGACCACGCGCGCCCCTATTCTGTGTAACGACGGGGCGAATTCGTGAAGCTGCAACCGTTTCAGACCCGCTTCCTGCGGGGCGCGACTGCGAAGGGCGTGCGGACGGCGGCCTTGTCCTGCCCGCGGGGAAACGGCAAGTCTCGGCTTGCGTCGCTACTGGCCGGGCGGGTGCTGACGCCGGGTGATCCGCTTTTCGTGCCGGGCGCCGAGTCGGTGCTGGTAGCGGCCTCCCTGGAGCAAGCGCGAATCGTGTTCCGCTTCCTGCGGGCCGATATCGAGCCGAGCGGCGAATATCGCTTCCTCGATAGCCATACGCGGATTGCCGCCGTGCATGAGGCGACCGGGACCCGGCTGCGGGTGATCGGGAGCAACGGCCGCACGGCGATGGGGCTGGTGAACACGCCGCTGGCAATCTGCGATGAGCCGGGCGCGTGGCTTCCGACCGGCGGGGCGCTGGTGCATGACGCGATTCAGACCGCGATGGCGAAGCCCGGCAGTCCCTTGCGCGCCGTCTACATCGGCACCCTGGCGCCGGCCATAGGCGGCTGGTGGCACAATCTGGTGAAGGACGGCACGCGGGCCAGCGTGTACGTGCAAGCCCTACAGGGGCGCCGCGAGCGGTGGGATAGCTGGCGCGAAGTGCTGCGGGTGAATCCGCTCGCGAAGGTGTCGGCGGATTTTCGCTCGCGGCTTCGCGAGGAATTGGACGAGGCGAAGCGCGACAGTCGACTCAAGGCGCGCTTTCTGTCCTACCGCATGAACCTTCCGACCATGGACGAGGACGAGGGCCTTGTGACGGTCGAGGACTACGACCGGGCGGAGGCGCGCCCGGTTGGCGAGCGCGACGGCGCGCCGATTGTCGGAGTCGACCTGGGCGCGGGCCGGGCTTGGTCGAGCGCGGTTGCGCTTTGGCCGTCCGGGCGCTGCGCAGCGCTCGCGGTTGCGCCTGGCGAGCCGAGCCTCGAGGCGCAAGAGAAGCGCGACCGGGCGCCGGCGGGCGTCTATCGCGAGCTCGAGGAAAGCGGCGCGCTCACCGTCGCCGACGGGCTGCGGGTGCCGCCTCCCGGCATGTTGTGGCGGGCGGTGACGGAGTCCTGGGGCCTGCCGTCGCGGATCATCTGCGACCGCTTCCGCCATCCCGAGCTTGTGGACACGGTGGCGGGCGCCTGCCCTATCGAGCCGCGCGTGACGCGGTGGTCCGAATGCGCGGCCGATGTCCGCGCGTTGCGCAAGATCATGAGCGACGGGCCGCTTTCGATTGAGCGGGAGTCCCGCCTTCTGATCGCGGCTGCGCTGATGTTCGCCACGGTGCGGAACGATGACGCCGGCAACTGCCGGTTGGTGAAGCGCGGCACGAATAACACGGCGCGCGACGATGTTGCGGCTGCGCTTGTGCTCGCGGCCGGCGCCTGGGAGCGCGAGCGGACCCGGCCGCCCCCGGAATTCCACTTTTTCCACACCCCGCTAGAAGGACTCGCGGCATGACCAAAAAACAGAAATTGCTCCTGGAGCAATCGGAGAAGCGGGAGAAGATCAACGCGCTTCTCGAAAAGGACGAATTGACCGACGAAGAGCGTGGCGAGCTCGATTCGCTCACCAAGCGAATGCAGCAAATCGAGCCGGAATTGCGAGCTGCCATCGTCGTGGAAGGCGAAGACGAAGAGCGCGCACGCGGTCTGTTCGACGATGGCGAAGACGCCGAAATTCGGGCGCTTCGCGGCCGGGTGCGACTCGGAGAGTACATGACGGCGGCCATCGAGCAGCGCGCGGCTGCCGGTGCCGAGGCGGAGTTGAATGCAGCGTTGTCGCTGCCGGCCAACCGCTTCCCGCTGTCCCTTATGGCGCCTGAAGTTCGGGCCACGACCGATGCGGACGCGGCGACGAGTCAACAGACCTGGGTTGACCGGCTGTTTTCGGAAACGGCCGCGATGCGGCTGGGTATCACGTTCGAGTCCGTCGCGCCCGGCATCGCGGCGTTCCCCGTCACGACGGCGGGCGCCAGCGCTGCGCAGCGGGGCCGTCGCGAGGCGGCGGCCGATACCGTATGGACGGTGAGCGTCACGGAGCTCAAGCCGAGCCGCAACGCCGTCCGGGCCATTTTCAGCGAAGAGGATGCGGCGCGCCTGCCTGCCGTCGAAGATGCGCTGCGGCGCGACTTGAACATGGCGCTCGCGGAAGGCGTAGACCGCGCGATCTTCCTGGGCGATGCGGGGGCCAGCGAAGATACGGCCGATATCACGGGGCTTGCCACGCTCAACGCCTCAACGGGCGTGGTCGAAAAGGAGCTCACGCAGGCGGAGAAGGCGACCGCTACCGACCCGCTCGAAGTCTTCATGTCGTTGATCGACGGCAAGCACGCCGTCTCTCCGGGCGACTTGCGAATCGTCATGGCGGTGGGCGCGAACGCCTACTGGCGCTCCCGGCTCGCGGTCACGGAAGACGCGACTTCGCAAGCGGCCTTCATGATCGACAACATGTTGACGTGGACGACGCGCGGCGATCTTGCCGACGCGACCACGGCGGGCGCCTGGGCTGCTTTCGTCGGCCGTTCCCGCGGGATTGCCGGCGCCGGCGTCGCCGCGATATGGGATAGCGGCGCCTTCATCCGGGATCCCTATTCCGGCGCTGCAAAGGGGGAAGTCGCGTTGACTCTCTCCTACTTCTGGAATCTCGGCTTCCCGCGTGCCTCCAACTTCGCGCGCGTCAAATTCGTGGCGTGACCATGGGCGATGTCGAGCGCCGTTTCGTCGAGTTCCGCCAGTCTTCGGCGGGCGTCATTGAGGGCGTGCTGATTCCCTACGGCGTGCCGTCGCGGATCGCAGGCGTGTTTTCCGAAGAGTTCCGGGCGGGCGGCGTGCGGATCGCCGACTCCATCCTCGCCAACCGTCAACATGACCGGACGCGACCGCTGGCACGGCGGGGCCACGGCTTGACGCTCACGGACTCCTCGATCGAGTTGCGCGCGGCGATCGAGCTCCCCGATACGACCGAAGGCCGCGACACGCGGGCGTTGATCGAGGGCGGCGTGCTGCGGGGCTTGTCTGCCGAGTTCCGGGCCATCCGCGACGAATGGCCGGCGCCTGATCGGCGGATCATCCATGAGGCCGAATTGCGCGGCCTCGCGGTGGTGGATGACCCCGGCCATGAGGGCGCGGTGATCGAGGAAGTGCGCGCGCGCCTTGCCGCGGGTGCGCCGGCACGGCGGCGGCGAATGTGGTTCTGATATGTGGCCGTTCCGGCGCACGGAGAAGCGGTCCAGCGCCTCCTACGGCGATGAGGTTGTGCGCCTTCTGACTGCCGAGGCGAACGCCAACACCGTCGATAGCGCCGCCCTGGCAGCCGTGGAAGCCTGTGTCGGTCTGTGGGAGCGCGGCCTTGCCGAGGCGACGGTATCGCCTGCCAGCGCTGCGCTCCGCCCCGTGACGGCGCCCTTTCTGGCGCTTGTCGGACGCGGCCTTGCCTGGCGGGGCGAATTCGTCGGCGCTATCGAGGTCGCCGACGGCATGGTGACGGTGCTTCCGGCCACGTCATGGGACGTGCGCGGCGCCGACGCGAACCCGCTGGCCTGGCGCTATCGGGTGGACCTGTCCGGGCCGAGCGATACCGTCTCGCGGCAGTTGCCGGCGGAAGCGGTGCTGCACGTGCGCCTCGCGGACCCGCGCAGCCCGTGGCGCGGACGCTCCCCGCTTTCGCGGTCGAAGGCGACGGCGGACCTGGCAGCCGAGCTTGAGGGCGGCCTGACCCGTGAGGCGCGAGTCCCGGTGACGCGGATCGTGACCATCGCGCAAGGCTTCAACGCCATGGAACAGGTGCGGGATTTTCAGCGGGCCGTGCCCAAGGGCGGGATATTGACCACGCTGATCGGGCAGAGCGAAACGACGCAGGTTCCGACGCAGCGCTACACGCCGGCGCGCATGGGGCCTGATCCCAACGAGACAGCGGAAGCGCTGCGCTCGCACGTCGGCGAAGACATTGCCAACGCCTACGGCGTGCCGGCGGCGCTGTTCACGGCGCAAGGCGACGGGAGCGGCCAGCGCGAAGGGTGGCGAAGGTTCTGGGCTGGCACGATGCAGCCGCTCGCGATGCTTCTGCAGGACGAGCTCCGCTTGAAGCTCGATACCGCCGCGACCGTGACGCTGGAGTCCCTGCGAGCTTCCGATGAGGATGGGCGCAGCCGAGCCGTGGCGCGGCGGGCGCAGGCAGCCGCGATCTTCAAGAAAATGGGTCTAAGCGACGATGAGGCGTTGCGCCGTGCTGGGTTGTAACAGGACAGGAGGACATGATGGCAGAATCAACGTTCGTGTCTAACCGCTTCCCCAACGAGGGTGATGAATCCCCTGTAGCACCGCTGTGCCCCTTCCTTGCGAAGGTCTTCGACTTCGGATTGCCCAACGAGACTTTCAAGGCGGTCGATCTCTCCCCGAAGCTGAGCGGATATTCTCTCGACAGCATCGGGGTTCGCCTTGAGAGTGGGCACAAAAATACTAACCACGACATTACGGATGGCGGCGACTTCACCGTGAAGACGTTCGATTTCGGCGTGGGCGCCATCAAGTCGTTTGATGATTTCGTCTTGCACGAGACTCTCCTTTTTGCCTAACGTGACGCTCCGAACGCAGCGGTAAGGTCGCTCCGCTCCAAAGTTCCGGCCGCGCCTTCATGAGAATGGCCGGTGAAGATGCCGGTCAGTCTACCATCATCCCCGCCAGTCTCGCGGAACGTGTTGCCGCGCACGGCGATGGTATAGCCAAGGTCGCCGTCAAGCCATTGCGTGCCGGTTCCGGCCGCGCCGGGAGCGGTTCCGGTCGTCCATGTCTCCAGACTTGTAAAGTCCGCGCTGCCGGTCAGTGTCGCGAGCGTCACGGCAATTTCCGCGTCGCCGGCGACGGATGCGGCCTGCGGGGTGAGGCCGAGAATTGTTCCCGTCCATGTCGCGCTGCCGGACAGGCTGCGGTTATTGGCCAAGTCAGCGCTGGGGCGGTGGCCATAGGCCCAAGGCTCGGCGTACCCGTTGCGGAGCGCGACGCCGAAGTTGGCGTGCTCGCCGTTCCCGGCCAAATGGGTGGACGTGCTGGACCACTGTCCGAAGTCCGTGGGATCGTCGCCATTATCGAGGCGATTATATAGCGCCCGCAGGGCTTCGCGGTCCACTGGGTAGAGAAGCGAGCGGGGCTGTTGACGCCCTTGGTTCAACTCATAGATGTCCCCGGTTCCCTCCATGATCGTATTGAAAGAAGAAGACACATGCCCGTAACCGAATATTCCGAGCGAATGAATGATTTCGTGGGCAAGTAGAATGACGCTTCGACGGCTTCCGGTTAGGCCATGCCCGATATAACTTTCGGTCAAGTCTTTATAGGTGTTGGCACCCTTATTCATCTGAATATAGGAGTTTTCAGCGCCATCCCCGAAATGCGTCCATGACGTACCACCGGCGCCTGAGTAGAACTGGCCCTCTGGTATGAACTCTACGTGGATCGTGTTGTCGCGCTCCCTCCCTGAAACGTATCGGAGGCCACGAGAGTCCACAGTGTCCCGGAGGCTAAACCCTGGGAGTGATGCTCCCATTCGCATCTTTGCCTCCTCAGGTAACGCCGCGTTTATGAGCCGGACAGCGGCCGCAACCAACTCCACGTCAGTTGTGCTGGCGACTCCGATCACGCGAACTTCGGGAGCCGTCTCGTATCGTCGGACTGCCGGTCCTATGCCCTCACTCAAGTAGCTCGCAACGGTATTCCTGCCCACGCCATCGGCCAACTTGCCGTATCGAATTCCGGCCACTCCCCGCGCCCCCACTGTTGGGACACTTCCGATCTGGCGCCCCTGATCGGCGCCGACTTGCAGATAATCCCCATGAGAGTAGACAGGCGAATGGCGAACGTCCGCAGCTCTCGGTGGCGTGTGAGACGTGCTGTAGTGATTGGCGCCGACGAACTGGCCACTGCCGCCTAAATCGGGCAATGGGAAGATCGGATTGTTTGCCTCGCGTTCCGGCTGGGTAGGCTGTTCCGGCTGGGTAGGCTGTTCCGGCTGGACTTGCGGTCGCTCGTCGCTCCCGCCCCCACCACCGCACGCGGCTAGAAGCAAGACGATGGCGAAGGCGGCAAGAGTGCGAGCGATCATCGGTTGGACTCCTGTTGGGGCGCGGTGCGCTCGATTAGCGCCTTTAGCGCCGTCATGGACTCCTCGTGCCGCTGATCCTGTTCGCGGCTGCGCTGTTGTCCCTGGCGCTGCATCGCCCGGATGCCATACCAGACGATGGCGATTTGCCCGGCGCCGATAAGGATGGTGGCGGCGATTTGGCCGTAGGCCGCCCAAAGCCTGCCGAGCTCGACTGCGGTAGCTGACATTTGCGCCTCCATTCGCCATCCGAATGCCCGTCCGCAGGGGCCACGTCAAGCGGGCTGTTACTGACCATATGCTGACCAATGCGTTTGCGTGCGGCTCGCCGTTTCGTCTAAGTCATTGATTTTGTTGGTACGCCCGCCTGGACTCGAACCAGGGACCCTCTGATTAAAAGTCAGATGCTCTACCACCTGAGCTACGGGCGCGCCTCGGCGCCGAACGATAGGGAGGCGCCGCCGGAGGGTCAAGCGGTCGTCCTCGCGCCGCCCGTTCACACTCTGGCCGCGCCCGTTTCGGCACCTGCGCCGGGGCTGTAGAGTGTCACCGCCATGACGGATACCAGGACACCGGCGCTGCTGCCGACCGGCCTGCGCGACCTTCTACCGCCCGAGGCGGGCGCCGAGGCCGCGCTCGCCGAAGCGCTGCTCGCCCGCTTCGCGGCCCAAGGCTACGAGCGGGTCAAGCCGCCGCTCGTCGAGTTCGAGGAGAGCATGCTGAGCGGCGCCGGCGCCGGGCTCGCGGACCAGACCTTCCGCCTGATGGACCCGGCCTCGCACCGCATGATGGCCGTGCGCAGCGATCTCACGCCGCAGATCGCGCGGATCGCGGCCTCGCGGCTCTCGCGCAGTCCCCGGCCGCTGCGCCTGAGCTACGCCGGAGAGATCCTGCGTGTGCGCGGCGGTGAGCTGCGCCCCGAGCGGCAGTTCCGCCAGGTCGGCTTCGAGCTCATCGGCATCGGTGCCGGCGCCACCTGCGATGCCGAGGTCATCCTGCTGGCGGCGGACGCGCTGCGCGGGCTCGGGCTCGAAGGCGGCCTCTCCGTCGATCTCAACGCGCCGACCCTGGTGGCGTCGCTGCTTGCCGAGGCGGGGCTCGATGCGCACGCCTCCGCCGCGCTCCGCGACGCGCTCGACCGCAAGGACGCGGCGGCGGTCCAGGACGCCGACGGTGCCGTCGCGGGATTGCTGGCCCCTCTGCTGCGGGCCACGGGCGCGGCCGGTACCGCGCTCGACGCGCTGGCGCGGCTCGAGCTGCCCGGCGCAGCGGCTGCGGCACTGTCCCAGCTGCTGGAGGTGGCGACGCTGCTGCGCGAGGCGGCGCCCGAGCTCGCGCTCACCATCGACCCCATCGAGTGGCGCGGCTTCGAGTATCACACCGGCACGAGCTTCAGTCTGTTCGCCGGTGGCGTGCGCACCGAGCTCGGCCGGGGCGGCCGCTATTCGGTGGGCGACGCCGGTGCGGAGGCGGAGGAGGCCGCCGGCTGCACGATCTACGTCGACACTGTGCTCCGCGCCGCGCCCGCGCGGCCGGCGCCGCGTCGCGTCTACCTGCCGCACGGCACACCGCGAGCGGATGGCACCGGCCTCCGCGACGAAGGCTGGATCACGATCGCGGGCCTCGCTACCGAGGACGACCCCGCGGCGGAGGCCGCGCGGCTCGGCTGCAGTCACCTGTGGCAGGACGGCGCCGCGCGCGCCCTGGCAGGAGAGGACTAGCCGGTGGGTAACGTCACGGTGGTGGGCTCCCAGTGGGGCGACGAGGGCAAGGGCAAGATCGTCGACTGGCTCTCCAGCCGCGCCGATGTCGTGGTGCGCTTCCAGGGCGGACACAACGCCGGTCACACGCTGGTGGTGGACGGCGTCCAGTACAAGCTGAGCCTGCTGCCGTCGGGCGTGGTGCGGGGCGGCAAGCTCTCCGTGATCGGCAACGGCGTGGTGGTCGATCCCTGGGCGCTGCTGGACGAGATCGACACCATGGCGGGGAAGGGCGTCGGTGTGGACCCGGAGACGCTGACCATCTCCGAGAACGTCTGCCTGATCCTGCCGATCCACCGCGAGCTCGACCAGGCGCGGGAGGAGGCGCGCGGCGGCGCCAAGTTGGGTACGACTGGTCGCGGCATCGGCCCGGCCTACGAGGACAAGGTCGGCCGCCGCGCCATCCGACTTTGCGATCTGCGCGACGTCGAAACGCTCAGGCCCCGGCTCGGCGAGCTGCTGCTTCACCACAACGCGCTCAGGCGCGGCTTCGGGATGTCGGATGCAGACGCCGTCCAACTTGAGAAAGACCTGCTGGCCATCGCGCCCCGCCTGCTGCCCTTCGCGGCGCCGGTCTGGCACCGGCTCGACCGCGCCCGGCAGGAGGGCAAGCGCATCCTCTTCGAGGGCGCGCAGGGGGCGATGCTCGACATCGACCACGGCACCTATCCCTTCGTCACCTCGTCCAACACTTTGGCCGGCCAGGCGGCCGCCGGCGCGGGAGTGGGACCGGGGACCATCGGCTACGTGCTCGGCATCACCAAGGCCTACACGACGCGCGTGGGTGGCGGGCCGTTCCCCACCGAGCTCGACGACGAGGTCGGCCGCACCCTCGGCGAGCGCGGGCATGAGTTCGGCACCGTGACCGGCCGCCCCCGCCGCTGCGGCTGGTTCGACTCCGTGCTGGTGCGCCAGGCGGTCAAGATTGGCGGCATCAAGGGCATCGCGCTCACCAAGCTCGACGTGCTCGACGGCATGCCCGCGCTCAAGGTCTGCGTCGGCTACCGGCGCAACGGCGAGGTGCTCGACCACATCCCGGCCGCCACCGCCGACCAAGACCAGGTACGACCGGTCTACGAGACCTTCGACGGCTGGCAGGAGAGCACGCGGGGCGCGCGCTCCTGGGCCGATCTGCCGGCGACGGCGGTCAAGTACATCCGCCGCATCGAGGAGTTGATCGAGGCCCCGGTGGCCATGCTTTCCACCAGCCCCGAGCGGGAAGACACCATCCTCGTGCGCGACCCCTTCGCGGATTAGCCTCCAGGTCTCACCGGGGTCACGGCCGGCACCGCAGCTCGCACGACGCGGGCGACACGCGGGCCGAACGTGGGATTCAGCGAGATTAAGTGGGATCCAACGGGATTCGCCGGGATAAAGTGGGATTCGGCGGGATAAAGCGGGATTCGCGGGATAAGTAGGATGTCCCGCACGCGCACTACGCTGTGCGGACGAAATGAGGAATCCCGCGCGCGAGTTGCCCACGCTGGAATTGCGGCACGACGTCGGGTTCGCGCACGGAATCAAGTCTCGCTCACGGAGAAGCCTCGCCCTGGTCCGCAGTCGGCGCCACAAAGAGTGGGATGGAATCGATTGGTTGTTGGGTGGGATTCCCGGGATTAAGCGGGACAAGTGAGACAGGGTGGGATTTGTCCGCGAGACGGCGGGCACGCACGGCAGCCCCTCGGCCGGGAAGTGTCCCGTTGCAGCAACCATCGCGAATTGTCCGAACCTGTTCCGCATGGCGCGAGTCTGGCGAGAGCACTGCGCGCCGTGCACCGCACCATGGTCCCGGGCATTACCCTTATGCGAGACGCCTTATCAGGCGAGCGGGAGCGTGGCGCCGTCGGGGCCGCGCGGGTCGATGGGCATGTCGGTCCCGAGCGGGATAGCCTCCTCGATGGCCGCCGCTGCCCGCAGCACCGCCGCCTCGCCGCGCGGCGGGCCGAGGACTTGTAGTCCCACCGGCAGCCCCGCCTCGGTAAAGCCCACCGGCACCGAGGCGGACGGACACGCGGTCAGCGTCAGCACGAAGGTGAGGCCCAGCCAATCGACGTAGTTGTCGAAGCGGTGGCCGTCGATCTCGTCGACCCAGCGCGTGTCCACGTCGAAGGGCGGCACGATCACGCACGGGCAGACCAGCGCGTCGTGGCGCGCGAAGAAGCGCACGCAGCGCTGGTAGATGCGGCCGCGCGCTCGCTCGGCCCGCGCGATCCTATCGGCGTCGAGCGCGAGCCCCTTCTCGATGTTCCAGATGACCTCGGGCTTGAGTGCGTCTCGGTGGGTCTCCAGCAGCTCACCCTTGTCGGCGGCGAAGAGCGCGGCGCGCAGCACCTGGAACACGTCGAGCGCGCCGGAGAGGTCGGGGCACGCCTCGGCCACCTCCATGCCCGCGCCGGCGAGCGTCTCCACGGCGCCCGCGCAGACGGCGGCGACCTCTCGATCCACCGGCAGCTGGCCCAGGTCCGGGCTGTAGGCGATGCGGCCGGGCGGCGACAGCGTCGTCAGCGCATCGGAAAAACTCTCGGCCGGCGCTTCGATGGAGAGCGGGTCTTCGGGATGGGCGCCTGACATGGCATCGAGCATGAGCGCACAGTCCCGCGCGTTGCGCGCCATGGGGCCGTCCACCATCAGCCCCTCGAAGGGTAGGTGTTTCGGACCATGGGCGACGCGGCCCGGACTCGGCCGCATACCGAAGACGCTGCAGAAGCTCGCCGGAATCCGCAGGCTGCCGCCTAAGTCCGAGCCCGTCGCGAGCCAGACCTGACCGGTGGCCAATGCGGTGGACGAGCCGCCGGAGGAGCCGCCACAGGTCTTGTCGTTGTTCCACGGGTTGCGGGTCTTGCCGAAGACCTCGTTGAAGGTGTTGGCGCCGGCGCCGAACTCGGGCGTGTTGGACTTGCCGATGACGATGGCGCCGCGCGCCTCCAGGGTCTCGACCACGATGTCCGAGCGCGGCGGCACGTGGTCGGCGTAGATCGGCGAGCCCCAGGTGGTGCGCACGCCCTCGACCTCCACCAGGTCCTTGACCGCGATCGGCACCCCGCCGAGCCAGCCGCGCGGACGCGCGGTGTCTGGGCCCTCCGCCATGATCCGCTCGGCATGTGCCCGCGCCCTCTCGATGCAAAGCGTCGGGATCGCGTTGAGGTGGCTGTCGGTCGCCGCAATCCTCTCCGCGCTCGCCTCGACCAGCTCCAGCGGCGAGACCTCCCGCCGGCGGAGCAGATCGACGACGTCGGTCGCGTCGAGCCGCCAGAGCTCGCCGCTAGCCCGCATTTCTCACCACGGTCGTGGCCTGCGTCGCACCCAGGCGTTCGATCCGCCAGGAGCGGGCCGAAAAGCGTATCAGGGAATACGGTTGAGGCCCGCGACAACGCGGGCGGGCGCCTGGGCGCGACCCGAAGGGCGGCGCTCTCCGGCCTACGGAGTGCGTCAAGCCACTCGCCCGATGTCCCCGCATCGCGCTTCGCGGCTCTCCTGCTCTGTAGGCCGGACAGCGCCGCGCAGACCATGACCCTGGTGAGAAATGCGGGCTTGCCGCCATGCTGCCGTCCTCCTCAGGCCGCAGGCGGTGTGCGGCTGTGCCAGTCCGTGTCCTGCTGGTAGGCGTGCCCCGCCTGCAGCAGCCGCTCCTCGCTGAGCTGCGGCCCCACGATCTGGAAGCCCAGGGGCAAGCCATCCTCGTCGAAGCCGCCGGGCAGGCACATCGCGGGCGTCATCGCCATGTCGTGGGGCGCGGTGAACGAGATCAGCCGCTCCACCGAACCTGCCTCGGCGCCCAGCGTGTCCATGAAGGCGTTGGTTGGCGTGGGGTAGGGCTGCGAGGGAATGATGATCGCGTCGACATCGGCGAAGACCGCGTTGAGCGCGCCGATGAACTTGTCGCGCTCGATCACGATGCGCGCGTGGTCGACGCCGCTGAGCGCGAGCCCCACCTCGATCAGGCTGGACAGCACCGGCCCGTAGTCGGCCTTGCGCTCCTCGTAGTAAGGCTCGTGCGCGATGGCCGTGTCCGCGCCGCAGAAATCGTTCCAGCGGTCGACCATTACCGTGGCGTCGGGGAAGGCGATAGGCCGGATGTCGGCGCCGCGCCCGCGCAGCACGTCGGCCGCCTGCATCACCATGGCGGTCACGCGCGCATCGACGCCTTCCGAGCAATAGGCCTCGTCGAGGCCGATGCGCATGCCTTCGATGCCGGCGTCGATGCTGCCGAGGTAGTCCGGCACCGGAGCCTGTGCAGTGGTGGGATCGTCGGGATCGACGCCCGCGATGACGCCGAGGATCGCCGCGCAGTCGGCGGCGGAGCGCGCCATCGGCCCGATGTGGTCCAGGGTCTCGGAGAGCGCGAATGCACCCGCCCGGCTCACCCGGCCCCAGGTAGGCTTGAGTCCGGTCACGCCGCAGGCTTGCGAGGGGAAGCGGATCGAGCCGCCCGTGTCCGTCCCCAGTGAGCCATAGCAGAGTCGGGCCGAGGTGCCCACGCCCGAGCCGCTCGACGAGACGCCGGTCCAGTAGTCCGGATGCCACGGGTTGACTGGCGGCGCGATCGAGGGGTGATGAACCGCATAAGCGCCCTCGGTCATCTGCAGCTTGCCGGCGAAGACCGTGCCGGCCTCGCGCAGCCGGGCCACGACGGTGCCGTCGACGCCCGGGCTCCAGTTTTGGAGCGCCACCGAGCCGACATGGGTTGGGGCGTCCTTCGTCAGGCAGAGGTCCTTGAGGCCGAAGGGGACGCCCTGCAGCGGGCCCCTCACGGTGCCGCTCGCGATCTCCGCGTCCGCCTGCGCCGCCTGTTCGGTTGCGACATCGGCCATCACGGTGGCGTAGCTGCGGAGCGTGCCGTCCAGCCGCTCGATCCGCGCGAGCGTATGCGCCGTGACTTCGGCGGCGGACACCTCCCGCGACTGAATCTTCGCCGCGACCTCAGTCAGCATCAGCTCGTGCAGATCAGACATCCGAATCTCCCCTCTCCATGGTGGCCGCCGATTGAACGCCAAAGCCGCCGGCCACGCAAAGCCAATCTCCCGGCGCCGCACCCTGCTGTGCTGCGTGGCGGTGGCGCCCTCACGATTCCTCCTACTGGTGGCATAATGGCGCCACAATGATGGTGCGCACCCAGATATCGCTCGACCCGAAGCGCCACGCGCTGGCTCGCGCGCGTGCCGCCGCGCTCGGAATCTCGCTCGCCGAGTACGTGCGCCGCCTTATCGACCGTGACGTCGCCGAGCGGCCGGACGAGGCCGATCGCTCCGTCGTCTTCGATCTCGGCACTTCGAGAGGCGCCGATATCGCGTCACAAAAGGCAGACATGATCGGGGAGGCAACAGGCGTCAGAAAGCGCGGCGCCTCTACGCCTTGAGCATCTTCGTCGACAGATTTGCCATGCACGCAAAGCGAATCTCCTCTGCGCCCGGTGCGATTGCCCGGCCGGGCGGGCCATGATATCGACTTCGACCCAAGAAACCGCGCGGCGGCGACAAGGCCGCAGTTTGAGGAGCGGCGGGGCGCGCGGACTACGGCCCGCAAAGGCGAGGGGACATCATGGCGGATCGTTTCGCGATGACCATCGACGGCCGCACGGTCGTCGCCGAATTGCTGGGAGGCAAAGCGCCCAACGTCGTCAAGGCGTTCACCGAGAGCCTGCCCTGCGACAGCTTCTCGGTGCACGCCAAGTTCGCGGGCGACGAGCTGATCGTGATGCTCCCGTTCTACTGCAACTCCGAGAACGAGATCCTCAACGTCAAGCCCGGCGACATCGGCTTCTATCCGGGGCGCCAGACCGCCTGCATCTTCTATGGCGACACCAAGCCGTTCGGGAAGGTCAGCGTGTTCGCGAAGATCGTGGACGGGCTGGAGCATCTGAAGCCCGCAGGCAAGAAGATCCTCGCCAAGGGTCCGCTGCCGGTCCGGCTCGAACTCATCGAGGGAGCCTGAGACCATGGCCGCAACCGAGACTTCCGCGATGATCGACCGGCTGGAGCGCTTCGGCAGGCGCAACTGGAAATCCGAGCCCGGCGACATCGCCCGGCTACGCGCGCACAGCCTGCCGCCCATGGGCAACATGCCGCCCGTGCTCTACGCCAACTTCAACACCTTCTGGATGGGCGAGAATATCCAGGTCGTCCGCCAGTTGGCGCTCGACAAGGCCCTGCCGGCGCCGGCGCTCAACCAGATGGCGGCGGCGCTGCTCAACCGCCACGCCGGCCGGCTCGCCAAGTGGAAGCTCACCAGCACGGTCAGGCTCGTGCGCGAGCTCGCCGCCTATTTCGAGGCCGGTGGCGCCAGGAACCACGGCGAAGTGGTGCAGGTCTGCGAGGCGGCGATGGTCGCGTTCGACCGCATCAACGCCTGGATCGACGCGATGATCCCCTGGGGGCACCTCGACAAGAAGGTCAAGCTGCTGCCGGCGGCCGGCTGACGGCGACGCGGGGGAGCGGAGCCCATGTGCGGCCTCGGCGGCGTCTTCTTCAAGACCACGGAGCATCATCGCCGCACCGGCGAGATCGCCTATCGCGTGCTGGACGGCATCTTCCGGCGCGGGCCCGATTCGACCGGCCTCGCCCTGATCCAGCCCGCCAGCGACGACCGCCTCTACGTCGGCATCAACTGCGAGGAGCCCGGCGGCGGCGGGCGGGCGCTCGCGCTTCTCGACCAGCTTGGCCGGGTCGAGAGCGCGACCGACGGTGAGGGCTTCATCCGCACCAGCGTCCGTTACGACGGCGACGACGAGGCGCTGGTGGACGCGATCGACGCGCTCGGGCCCGGTTATACCGTCGCCAGCGTCGGCCGGCAGCTCGAAGTGGTGAAGCACATGGGGGGCGTCGAGACCCTCGAGGAGCGCTTCTCCATCACCGATTACGACGGGCCGCTCGCCATGGGGCTCACGCGCTTCGCCACCGAGAGCACCATCGACTTCACCCACGGGCAGCCGCTTTCCGCCAGGCTGCACCGCGATCTCGCGATCATGCACAACGGCCACATCACCAACTTCCACCACCTGCGCTATCACTTCGAGCGCGCGGGCTACACCTTCGCTACCGGCAACGATTCCGAAGTGATCGCGGTGGCGCTGATCGACGAGATGAAGAAGGGCGCGAGCTTCCACGAGGCGCTGGAGCGCTCGGTCACGATCCTCGACGGCTGCTTCACCTATATCGCCGTCACCAAGGACGAGGTGGGCGTGGTCAAGGACCCCTACGCGGCCAAGCCGCTCGTGGTGGGCGAGACCGACCGGCTGGTGGCGGTCTCGTCCGATTGCTGGGCGCTGCGCGACGGCATCGACGAGGACATCGAGGTCTGGGAGCCCGGAGCCGGCGAGGTTGTGACGTGGCCAATTCCGCTTCACTGACCATCGACTGCGCCGGCCGGCCGACTCGCGCGATCAACGAGGAGATCCGGCGCGCGGCGGACGAAGGCGTGCCGGAGGTCGAGCTGCTCAACCCGCAGGCCCGGCACAATCTCGGCGTCTCAGTGCTCAAGCCCATCCACGTCGTCTATCGCGGCCACGTGGGCTCGTTTACCGCCGGGCTCTGCGACGGCATCACTGCGGAGGTCCACGGCACCTGCGGTTGGGGTGTGGCCGACAACCTGATGAGCGGCGAGGTGGTCGTGCGCGGTAACGCCGCCACCTCGGCAGCTCCCTCGATCCGCGGCGGACGCGTCGTCGTGTGCGGCGATGCGGGGCCGCGCTCCGGCATGATCCTGAAGAAGGGCGAGCTCATCGTCGGCGGCAACACCGGCTACATGTCCGGTTTCATGATGCAGAACGGCCGCATGATCGTCTGCGGCGATGCCGACACCGGCCTCGGCGATTCCATGTATCAGGGCGTGATCTTCCTTGGCGGCAAGGCGAAGGAGCTGGGCTCCGGGCTCGCAGAGGTCGATGCCGAGAACGGCGAGCTCGACGAGGTGGCGGAGCTGCTCGACCGTTACGAGATCAAGGCACCCGCGAAGTTCCGCAAGCTCCAGTCGGACCGCAAGCTGTGGCACTTCAACAAGCATGACTTCGCTGCGTGGAAGGACGTGCTATGAGCGAGACCGCGAGCACACCGCCCCCGCCCCGAGCGGGGGTTTCTTCTGTCGAGGTTCTGGACGACGCGGCACCGGCGCCCAACGGCGCCTATCCGCGGCCCGACGGCTTCAGCGGGGTCTGGCCTCCCGAAGTCATCGAGGAGATTCAGGAGAAAGCCGCGCTCGGCCGCTACCAGATCAGGGGCCAGGCGACCAAGCGCCGCGGCCTGCCGTCCTTCGACGACCTCGTGTTCGTGCCGGCCGGCCTCTCGCGCATGCCGCTCGAAGGCTACCGGGAGAAGTGCGACACGCGGGTGGTGATCGGCGAGGGCAACTGCGAGAACCCGCTGGTCCTGGAGCGGCCGATCATGATTGCGGGCATGAGCTTCGGCGCTCTCTCGGTTTACGCCAAGCGCGCGCTCGGCATGGCGGCGAGCCGCTGCGGCATCTCCACCTGTACCGGCGAGGGCGGCATGCACCACGAGGAGCGCCGCTACTCCGACAAGCTGGTGATGCAATACCTGCCAAGCCGCTACGGCATGAACCCCTACGACCTGAAGAAGGCCGACATGATCGAGATCGGCGCCGGGCAAGGCGCGAAGCCCGGCACCGGCGGCGTTCTTCTGGGCCTCAAGATGTCGGACGAGGTGGCGGAGATGCGCGACCTGCCGCAAGGCGTGGACCAGCGCAGCCCCTGCCGACATCCCGACTGGATGGGCGCGGACGATCTCTACATGAAGCTCGAGGAGATCCGCGAGGTCACCGAGTACAAGGTGCCGATCTCGATCAAGGTGGGCGCCGCCAGGATCGCCAACGACGTCCGCATCGCGGCCAAGGCTGGAGTGGACGCCATCGTCTTCGACGGCATGGAGGGTGGCACTGCGGCCTCCCCCACCATCCAGCTCGACCATGCCGGGATTCCCACGGTTGCCGCCATCGCGGAAGCGTCGGAAGCGCTCGCCGAGATGGGCAAGAAGGATTCGATGAAGCTCATCGTCGGCGGCGGCATCCGCAACGGGGCGGACGCGGCGAAGTGCATCGCGCTTGGCGCCGACGTGGTCTATCTCGGCACCGCGCCGATCATCGCCATGGGCTGCCACAAGCCGATCTACCTGGAGGACTACGCCCGGCTCGGCACCTCGCCCTACGAGTGCCAGCACTGCCACACGGGCCTCTGTCCGGTCGGCATCACCACCCAGCTGCCGAAGCTGATGGAGCGCCTCGACGTGGACGAGGCGGCCGACAGCGTGACCAACTACCTCAACGCGCTCACCATGGAGATTCAGCTCTTCGCCCGTGCTTGCGGCAAGAACCGGGTGAGCGACCTCGACCCCAACGACTTGCGCGCGCTGACCTACGATGTCTCGCTCATGACCGGCGTCGACATGGTAGGCCTCGGCGGCCGCACCCCCTGGTGGAAGAAGTTCTGAGCGGCTGGATTAGCCCGCCGGGTCGGGATCGAGCCAAGCGGCGAAGGCGTCCCGGATCGCCGCGTCGTCGGCGCCGGCCATCAACAGCAATGTGAGCAGAAGGCGTGACTTGAGCCCGTCGAGCCAGCCGGCGCTGATCAGCCCGCGTGCGAGCAGGTCGATCTCCGAGCCCTTGAAGTCGTAGGTCTGGCGCAGCATCTCGCCCGCTCCGGTGCGGGACGCCATGACCACCGGCACGCGCCGGGCCGCGTCTGCGAACTTGTCGGCGACCCACGCCGCAGCGTGGCCCCCGCCGGTGCACTCCATCACGATCCCCCGGTAGCCCGCGTCCAGCGCCTGCTCGATCAGCCTGCCATCGTCGCCGAGCGTCGCGGTGAGCAGGGCCACCGGCGCGACCTCGGCGTCGCGGGACACTGTGATCGTGCGCCGGGGCCCTGGCCGGCCCGCCAAACGCACCGCACCTTCCGCAAACCAGCCGAGCGGCCCCGCCGGCATCGAGCGAAAGGCGGCCGGGTTCGAGGTCACCCCTTTCTGCACGTAGCGGGCCGCGTGAATCTCGTCGTTCATCACCACCATGACGCCGAGGCCGCGCGCGGGCTCGTGGACGGCGAGGCTCACGCTGTTCAGCAGGTTTGCCGGCCCGTCCGGTCCCGCCAGAGTCGGGTTGCGCATGGCGCCGGTCAGCACCACGGGGGCATCGAGAGCGAGGATGCGGTCGAGAACGAAGGCCGACTCCTCCATCGTGTCGGTGCCATGCGTGACCACCGCGCCCTGGGCGCCATCGGCCACGGCCTGCTCGATGGCGTCGGCCAGCGCGAACAGATCGGGGATCGTGACCTCCGGGCTCGGCAGCAGGCGGAAGGTCTCGGCCTCGATGGACGCGACCTCGGCAAGCTGCGGCACCGCCTCCACCAGCGCGTCGGCACCCAGGGAGGGTTTGACGCCGTGTTCCCCACGCTCGGCCATGGCGATGGTCCCGCCCATGGCGAAGATCGCGACCTTGGGCAGCATGATGCGTGCCTCAGCCGCGCAGCCAGGTCTCGGACCAGGCCAGGCAGGAGGAGCTCGATGGACGCCCGAACATGACGTTCTCGTAAGCGCCGCCCTCGGCACGCGTTCCCGCGACCTCCAGTGTCGCGGTCCGGCACGGCACGAGGCAGCTATAGACCGCCCACGGCCCCGTGTCGTCGTTGTTGGGCGGTAGCGTCAGCATGAAGGGCTCGCCCATGTCCGACCAGCTCAGCTCGATGCGGCCATCGGCCGAGTCGACGATCTCGCGATAGGTGGAGCGGAAGGCACCCTCGCGCGAGAACGCCGCCTCGGCGATCGGCATGGCGGTGTCGGCGAAGGGCGGATTCAGGATCGATTCCAGCTCGCCCTGGAGCCACCGCGCCATGCCGACGTTGTCGGCATAGAGCCTGATCTCGCCTCCGGTCGCGTCGGAGCGGAGGAAGAGGCACGTGCCGGGTCCGGCCGGCGAGATCAGCGTGCGCCAGTGGGCGCAGACGGTGGTCTCCGGCCCCTCGGCCTCGGTCTTGAGCCGCAGGAAGGAATTCTCCCCGGTGAAGTGCACGTGGTTCGGATCGATGGCTGGCATTGCTGTCGTCTCCCTTGATGCGTTGCCCAGAGCTTAGCCTGCATGTCTCACCGCAGGCCATGACTGCGGTTAGAAATGCGGGTCAGGACCGGCTACCCTGCGCGGACGATGAACCGCTCCGTCACGCGCCGATTGGCACTGACCGGGCTAGCCGCCGCCGGAGGCGCCGCAGCGGCGCCCTTCGCCGCCCGCGCGGGTTCGACGCTTCTGGGCTATGCGGCTTCGGGCCCGGCAGCCGACCGCGGGCTCGGTCTCGCGCCGCCTGTGGAATGCACGCCCGGCACGCGCACCACGACGGCCGGGCCGTTCTACACGCCACAGACCCCCCGGCGGGACACCCTACGCGAGCCGGACACGCGCGGCGAGACGCTCGTCTTTGAAGGGCTGGTGCTCTCGCACGATTGCCGGCCGCTCGCCGGCGCCGTGATCGACATCTGGCATTGCGATGAGGACGGCAACTACGACAACCGGGGCTTCCGCTATCGCGGACATCAGTTCAGCGATGAGGCGGGCGCATTCCGGTTCGAGACCATCCGGCCCGTGCGATATTTCGGCCGCACGCCGCATATTCACGTGAAGGTGCAGGGCGAGGCGACCGGCGTCCTCACCACCCAGGTCTACTTTCCGGACCTGGAAGAGGCCAACGCCAACGACTGGATTTTCAGGGACGACCTCGTGATGCGCCTCGACCGTGCCGACGACGGCTGGCGCGGGCGCTTTGACTTCGTGCTTCCGCCGGCTTGAGACCGCGCGGCCCGGCTTTCGATTGTTGCAGCTCGGGCGCAGGAGTACACTGATGCACGCAGCCGGAGTGAATCGGAAGGGCTTCGGTTGAATCGGCTGGTAGGTGCGGGCTCGCGTTGGTCGCACGGGCGGCGATGCGGGCGTCACGGAGCGCCGGCGCAAACAACAACAAGATGAACCGCGCGCTCCCTTCGCCGACGGTCGAGCGGGCAAGGGGGCGACCATGACGCAGACGCTATTCACCAACATCTCGATTTTCGACGGCTCCGGCAAGAAGTCCTACCGGGGCGAGGTTCTCGTCCAGGGCAACCGGATCAAGAAGGTGGCCAAGGGCAAGAAGCGCATCGAGCGGAACGGTGCGGAGGTGGTGGACGGCGGCGGCGCGACGCTCATGCCGGGCCTCATCAACGGTCACTCCCACATCGGCTATTCGGAGGAGGGGACGTCCCTCTATTCCCTCGGCGATACGCCGCCCGAGGAGAACACGCTCATCACGATGCGCCACGCCCAGATCCTCTACGACCACGGCTTCACCGCCCTGGTCTGTGCCGCGACGGGGAAGACCCGCATGGACATCGTGATCCGCAACGAGATCAACGCGGGCAGGATGGAGGGGCCCCGCATCCTCGCCGCCTCGCCGGAGCTCACGGTCACCGGCGGACTCGGCGATGCACGCCAGCTCCACATGTATCACGGGGCCTTCTCGATCATTTGTGATGGCGAGGAGCAGTTCCGCCAGACCGCGCGGATGCTGTGCCGCGAAGGCGTCGACATCCTCAAGATCATGCCGTCGAGCGACGAGTTCGTTTACCCCTACGGCAGGGGCGACACGACCGTGATGACGGAAGAGGAGGTAGCGGCGGTCTGCCAGGTCGCCAGGCAGCGCAACCGGCGCGTCTGCGCCCACGCGCGGACCTCGGAGTCGGTCCAGTTCTGCCTGAAGTATGGCGTCAACATCATCCACCACGCGACCTACGCCGACGACGAGACCATCGACATGCTGGTCGAGGCCAAGGATGAGGTCTTCGTCGTGCCGGCGATCGGCATTACCCACAACACGGCCTACGAGTCCGCGGAGTTCGGCATGCCGCCGGAGAGCGAGATCGCGCTCAGGCACCACCACGAGCTCGCCATCGTCAGCGAGACCGTGAAGAAGCTGCACGCCCGCGGCGTCCGCGTGCTACCCTTCGGCGACTACGCCTTCGCCTGGGTGCCCCACGGGACAGATACCCGGGATTTCGAGCACTTCGTGAACTACTTCGATTTCACCCCGGCCGAGGTGCTGCACGCCGCCACCAAGCTCGGCGGCGAGCTCTACGCCTTCGCCAACGCGCAGGGCAGCGGCATACCCGAGATGGGGGAGGTCAAGGAGGGCTACCTCGCCGATCTCATCATGATCGACGGCGATCCGCTGGCGGACCTCACGCTGTTCCAGGACAAGAACAACATCCTCATGGTCATGAAGGACGGCGGGTACTACAAGCCGCCCCAGCCGCGGCGCCGCACCCCACGCCGGGTGGCCGCCGCGGCGGAGTGAGGATCTACGCCGCAGCCACGTCGCGGCGCTCGATCCCCCGGTGGAGGTAAAGCAGCCCGACGAGAGCGACGCTCACGGCGCCGAGGAGCCCCAGGCCCGCGTCGAACCCGCCGGTCAGGTCCCACATCGCGCCGATCACGAGCGGCCCCAGCACGCCGCCGATCTCCGCCGCCGAGAAGAACAAGCCCACCGCCGCCCCGGTGTTGCGGGGATCGACGCCGCGCGTCTCCATCAGCACCAGGATCAGGACGGCGATCAGCGAGCCACGGCCGATGCCCTGCAGCACCATCGCCACCACCAGCGCCGGCACGCCCGCGGCCAGCAGCAGCAGCGCGCCCACGCCGGTGCAAAGCGCGAGTGCAATGAGGATCGCGAAGCGCCTGGGCGGCGTCGCGAGTCTCGGAATCATCAGCGCGCCGACGATCCCGACGGCCGTCGGCAGGGCCGACCAGATGCCGGCCTCGTCCGGCGCCATGCCGCCCGTGCGCAGTATCTCCGGCAGCCAGTTGGCGAGCGCATGATGGAGGAAAAAGGCGCCGATGCTCATCGCCAGGATGACCTGAATGCTCGGCAGACGTAGCAGCGCGGCGAAAACGGCCATCTGGCCCGCGATGGTCTCGCGGCGGAGCCCGGCTTTCTCGACCACCCGGTTGATCGGGTGGCTCCCGAGCAGGAACCAGACGATGCCGCAGGCGAGGATGAAGCCCGAATAGATCAGCAGGACCTCGCGCCAGTTCCCGTCGAGAAACGGCATCAGGACGCTGTTGGTCAGCGCCAGCGCGAGGATGTGCCCGAGGAACGGGCCAGTGATGTAGACGCCCATGGCGAAGCCGCGCTCGGCACCCTCGAACCACTGCGCGATCGCCTTGGGCGCGCCGATCGAGACCAGCGGCCCGCCGATGCCGAAAAGCCCGACCGCCACGAACATCGAGACGGCGTCGACGGCGACCACGCGCAGTCCGCCCGATGCGGTAATGATGAGCGCGGCCAGGAACAGCGACCACTTGAGCCCCACGCGGTCGACGAAGGCCCCGCAGGGCGCGGCCGCCACGATATAGACCAGAGGCCAGGCGCCCAGGATGGCGCCCATCGTCGTGTAGCTGAGGCCAAGATCGCGGCTGATGGGGTCGACCAGCGGCGCCATCGCCAGCGACAGCAGGCCGAAGCCGAAGTAGATCAGCCACACCCCGCCAAGCATGGCCCAGCGGTAACCATGCTGATGGGGCGGCACAGTGGGTGAGGGAGCGGCGGGCGGCACGGGGCGCGACCATAGCGACTGGCGCGGGCAACGCATAGGCGAGCGCCTACGACGCAACGCGGGGGGGCTCAACTGGGGCTGTAGCCGGCACCGGCTCAGTGGCATCATTGCGCTGCGACACGCGCAGACGAAGGGGAGGGCGGTATGCCGGGCGATCACGTCGATCTCAGGAGCGACACGGTCACGCGGCCGACGGCGGCCATGCGCCAGGCCATGGCCGAGGCCGAGGTCGGCGACGAGCAGCGTGGCGAGGACTCCACCGTCAACGCGCTGCAGGCGCGCGTGGCTGCGATGCTGGGCAAGGAGGCTGGGGTGTTTCTCCCGTCCGGCTCCATGTGCAACGAGATCGCGCTGCTGGTGCACTGCCGCCCCGGCGAGGAGGTGATCTGCGACCGCACGGCGCACATCATCACGTCGGAAGGCGGCGGCCCGGCGGCGCTCGCCGGCGCCATGGTGCGCCCCCTCGACGGCGAGGCCGGCGTCTATTCGCCGGAGCAGTTGGCCGACGCGGTCCGCGCCGTGACCCGCTATGCACCGCGCTCGCGGCTCGCCGTGGTCGAGCAGACCTCGAACCAGGGCGGCGGCACGATCTGGCCGCTGGAGACCATCGAGGCGGTGGGCGAGATGGCCAGGGCGCACGGACTGCTCATGCACATGGACGGCGCCCGCCTCCTCAACGCCGTCGTCGAAACCGGCGTGGACGCCGCCCGCTACGCCGCCCCCTTCGATTCCGTGTGGGTGGATTTCAGCAAGGGGCTCGGCTGCCCGGTCGGCGCCGTGCTCGCCGGCTCCGCGGAATTCGTTGAGGCGGCTTGGCAGTGGAAGCAGCGCCTCGGCGGCTCCATGCGCCAGTCCGGCATTCTCGCCGCCGCCGGGCTCCATGCGCTCGACCACCATGTCGCGCGCCTCGCCGAGGATCACGCCAACGCCCGCAGCCTCGCCGACAAGGTGCGCGCGCTGCCGAAGCTCACCCTCGACCAGCTCCGGGTCGACAGCAACCTGGTCTTCTTCGATTGCGCCGAGACTGGCTTGAGCGCGTCCGATCTCTCGGATGCGCTACGGGCCAAGGGCGTGCTGATCGGCGCCATGGGCCGCCATCGGCTGCGCGCGGTCACGCACCTCGATGTCGACGCGGCGGCAGTCGCTGCGGCCGGCGAGGCGCTGGAGGCGGTCGTAAGCGGATAGGGGAGGGGCCCCAGCCCCGTCGGGCGTCAGCGCAGATAGAGTCCCAGGTACTGCCGGATCGCCTTCACCTGGCTGGCGTTGTAGTCGTCAAGCAGCGCCCGCACGACTTCGTCGTAAGTTCGCTCGCGCTCCGCGAGCGTGATGCCTTCCAGCAGCGTGCGGGAGCGCCGGGCATCCGCCGTGGCACTGCCGTTCACCTGGCCGCTCGCGTCGATCGCCTCGATCGTCACGCGCAGGTGCAGGTCGATCCGCTCGGCCTGCTCCTCCGTCAACAGGCCTTCGAGATCCTTATTGGTTGCAAGCGGCGTGATTCTGGCGCTGGCCTCCTCGATCGTCACCCGCAGCTGGCCGATATCTCCGATCGTCCGCAGCCGGTCCTCCGCCCAGAGCCGCGCGGCGACAGCCGGCGGGGTCGAGAAGAGGTGGTCGATGTCGCTGGGGTGCGGCGCTGACCTGCGCTCGACGACCTTGATCCCGCCCAGGTCGAACACCAAAGGCGGCAAGTGCGCAAAGGAGAGGGGCTCGCTCTCATAGCTCGGCGACGGCTGGCAGGCGACGACGATCGCACCCACCACAAGCATTGCGGTTCCGGCGAGCCCCGCCCGCGCGAGCCTGCGACGTGTCAAAGGGAGACGCATTCCAAACTCCTTGCCTTTCACAGCCTGCCTCCTTTGGCGGCACCCGCTGTCACGCGGGACGCGACTCGACCCGTGAAGTTGCCGCCATAGGTGCGCACCGGCGCCCCGCAATTCAAGTCGGGTCGATAGACGAAGCGCACGAGGAATGGCCCGCGGCGCGCGCTGCGGTACACTCGGCCGCCGTGACGAAGAGGCGCGCCATGATGCCGACGCAAGCCGAGATCGAGGCCTACCGCACCGACGGGGTGGTGTGCCTGCGCGGCGTGATCGACCAGGACTGGATCGAGCGCCTGCGCGAGGGCGTCGCCACCGGCATGGCTGAGCCCGGCCCCCATGTCGAGATCTACACCGAGGACTCCGACCCCGGCCTCTTCTTCAACGATTTCGACCTCTGGCGCCGTGTGCCCCAGATGAAGGCGTTCGCCCTGGAGGGGCCGTGCGCCGGGATTGCCGCCGCGCTCTCTGGCGCGTCCACCATCACGTTCTTCTACGACCAGGTGTTCGTGAAGGAGCCCGGCACCGAAGGCCTCACCCGGTGGCATCAGGACCAGCCCTACATGGCGGTGGACGGCCAGCAGTTCTGTTCCAACTGGATCCCGCTCGACCCCATCACGCCGGAGACGACACTGGAGTTCGTGCGCGGCTCCCACCGCTGGGGGCGCTGGTTCGCGCCCTTCGACAGCATGTTGGACGGCACCCGCCATCCCGGCACCGCGTTCGAGCGCTGCCCGGACATCGAGGCCGCGCGCGAGGACTACGACATCGTCTCGTGGGAGCTGGAGCCCGGAGACTGCATCTTCTTCCAGGGGCTGATCGTGCACCAGGGCCGCAACAACCCGACGCCCGATACACGCCGCCGCACGCTCACCCACCGCTGGCTCGGCGACGACGTCCGCTTCATCCTGCGCGACCCACCGGCCGAGTTCCCCAAGCACCCGACCGCGCTCCGCACCGGCCAGCACTTCCACGAAGACCCGCAGTACCCGGTCGTCTGGCGGGCATAAGCACAGCGGGCGCGCTTTCGCGCACTCCCGTCATCTGATAGGCACGGCGAGGGGACACGAAGGAGCGCACCATGGGCGGCGGAACCGGCGAGTTGGTCATGGTCCACACGGTGGCGGGACTGATCGACTTGTTCGACGAGCTACGCGCCGAGATCGATCCGGACGTTCCGGTGCGCCATGTGGTTGAGGCGGCGCTGCTCACCGACGCGATCGACGAGGGCGGACTGACCGACGAGATCAGGGCGCGGACCCGCGACGCGTTGCTGGGGGCCACGGAGGGCGCCGCACTCGTGCTCTGCACGTGCTCCACCGTTGGCCCCGGCGCCGACGACGCAGCGGCGCAGGCGGACGTGCCGATCCTCCGGGTCGATCGGCCCATGGCTGAGGCGGCGGTGGCAGCCGGCCGGCGCATCACCGTGGCGGCGACACTCGCCACCACCATTGGGCCCACCGCCGATCTGGTCGCCGATGCCGCGCGCCGCGCCGGCAAGGAGGTCGAGATCGACTCCGTGGTGTTCGCGGAGGCCCGCGCCCGGCTGGTGGCGGGCGATGCGGAGGGTCACGAGCAGATCATCGCCGACGGCCTGCACGAGGCCGCGGCCTCGGCCGACGCCATCGTTCTCGCCCAGGCCTCCATGACCCCGGCGCTCGCCCGCTGCGCCGACATCCAGGTGCCGCTCCTGACCAGCCCGCGCTCAGGGCTCGAAGCTGCCATCGCCCGCTACCGCGCGGCGGCGTAGCGCCGGGGCGGAGCGCGAGAGGGGAGGGCGCGCCATGCCCGCGGCCAAGACGCTCTATTTGGCGAACCCCTACGGCTTCTCCGCGCAGCAGAAGGACGGGCCGCTCCAGGCGCTGGTCGCGGCGCTGGAGGCGCTCGGCGCCGAGGTGTGGGAGCCCTTTGCCCGCAACAACCAGATCGACAAGGCCGCCGCCGGCTGGGCCTACCGGATCGGCCAAGCGGACCTGCGCGACGTGCGCGATGCCGACGGAATCTTCGCCGTGGTCAACGGCTGCCCGCCGGACGAAGGCGTGATGGTGGAGCTCGGCATGGCCATCGCATGGCAGAAGGCGGTGTTCCTGTTTCGCGACGACTTCCGCCGCTGCACCGACAGCGAGGCTTATCCGCTCAACCTGATGGTCTTCACCGGCCTGCCCGAGGCCGGCTGGGAGGACTACTGGTACGGCTCGATGGACGAGATCGCCGATCCCGACAAGGCGCTCGCCCGCTGGCTTAGGAATGCCCAGTCGGCCTAAATATCCGACCGGCAACCAGTGTGATACGAGACAATTGGAGGACCGGGCCGCGCAGCGGGCCGGAGCGCGCGACCGCGCGCCGCGCGAAGCGCGTAGGCAAGCGAGCGGAGCAAGCGCCCGCCGCCTGAGGGAAGTGAATAGAAATTACCGGACGGCGTCGCCGTCCGGTTACTCGACGCGGGTCCAGGTCTCGGTCTTGCAGACGAACCACACGCAGCCGCTCACTTCAATCGTGTTCGCATTGATGACCTCGACTTCGCCGTCGTAGGTCTCCCCGTCCCGGGCGTTGTAGATGTCGCCATCCTCCCACTCGCCGCCGCCCTGATCCTCCAAGCCCCAAATAACTTTCAAGCCCAGCATTGGCCGCTTCCGGAGCGACTCGTCGTCGTTCTTCACGTCGCGCCTCGGCTTGCCGTCTTTGTCGTTGGGGCGCTTGAGCCAGACGATCTCGCCGCACAGCTCGTCCTTGTTGCAAGGGTAGAGCTTCACATGCGCATCCTTCCGTCCGTTCAGCCAGACGCCAAAGGGGTCCGCCGCGAACGCGCCGCCCGTGAAACCGCCAACGATCAGCGCGCCCGCCAGCGCGCCGCACACCAAGCCTGTCCTCATCCCAGCCTCCACCGTCGCGTGCCAGCCGCTTATCGGTGATTGTCGCACGGCCAGCTTGGGTGACGCTGGCACCCACCCGCCCAGCCTGTCAAGGCGACATGGCCTCCGTGCCGTCGACACCAAGACGGTGGCACGAGCGACCGCGCCCACCCCACGCCGCAGGCTGAAGGCGACATCGACAATCGTGCATTTTATGCGCTAGTAGATATACAAATAGAGATATATCCTATTTGGTGCTAAGCAGATGGTTGTTGGAATGAGGACAGTGACGGGATCGCACACTATGGATGAAGCCGAAGCGCCTCCCGTTTGGCAGCGTTTCCAGGGGTAGGAGGGCGGTGAGATGTCGATTATCCGCCTGACTCTCATCAAGGACCGCCTTTACGCACCGACGGGCTTAGGAGCGCTCGTCGATTCCAAGTACACCCGGAGCAATCGCAGCAGACATGGCCTGCTCGAAGTCGGCGTGAACCCGCTTCGTCCGGACTCGCCGCCAGAGAGCGCCCTCACTCCTTCACCCGAGCTATGTGACTACCTGCAGTTCAAGGCATTCACAGCGGCGGCAGACTACGTCCCAGGCGCGGCGCCGGTAACGGTAATGGTGCATGGGTTTCTATATGACCCGAGGGACGCAGTCACAGGCGATCCGAAGGAGACCGACAATCCACATGGAAGAAATTTTCATTTCAAGCCGGGCGATGAACTAGAGGAAATCCGCCATCACACGACGAGCTGGCCGCGACAGCTCGGGTTCAGACGCACCGACAAGGGCAAGAACGGCGTGGCTATTGGCTTTGGCTGGTACAGCCAGCCGGGTTTCGCCAGCTCCCTCCTATCGCACCACCAGAATTACTACGCGCGTGCGTACGACCTGGGCCGTCAGGCCTCTTGGTCATTGCTTCGTACTTTGCAGGCCCTGTCCCAGCTAAAGAAACTTGAGAGCCAGCCGATCGACATCTTCTGCCACAGCTTGGGTTCGGTGGTGGTGATCGGGGCGCTAAGCATCGCTGCGGAGAACAAGCTCCCACTCTTGAAGCGCATCGGTCGCGTCATTCTGCTCGGCGGGTCCGAATACACGGACGATGCCCGCAAGATGTACACCTCGCTAACGAGAGAAGCGAAGCGAGCAAAGTGGGGACCTGATGAGGGACCTCAGTTCTACAACATCGTGAGCCGCGAAAACGCCGTACTCGACACTTTTGCAGAGAATTTCGGCCCACGTGGATTATTCTCGAGCAATTCTCAGGTCATTGGTCACAACGGTCTGGAGGCCCGGAAGCCCACCGAGAGGTGGATCGATCTACAGATCGACGGCGATCCACTCATGATGTGGCTCGCAGAACACGGCTTACATGTATCTGGCGACAACCCCGAAGAGTGGTGGGATCACTGGTATTACTACACGCATAGAGGAAATATGAGATTTTACAGAGGCATAGTAAGAGATCGTAGTAGCTGGACAATTTCAGAATGCCGAAGGCAGGAATGCCCAGAAGGAGCGAGTTAAGTAGACCCGTAAGGAAATTGGATGCATGACTACTCTCGACCTTTCTAGGCTAATAGTAACTCCTATCGAAGCGCTTTTTCTATCCGCGTAAACCAACTCCAATATCCTGCTAGCCCGCAGTGGAAAATTCTAGCTAAAGAGTAAAGGAAGGACGGCTAATCATGCCAATGACGGGAGCTAGCATCGGTACAGCGTTAGCAGCCCTGGCGCCATTTTTTGAGTACTTTCGCCCAACTAAATCTCCTTATTTGTTAGTAGTGTTAATTTCCGTCATAGGTGTACTCTCTCTAAACTATCTTTTTGATGAAGAGTTTCATCTGCGTGCGTACTGGTACGCGCTGGTGGCGCCAGTGTTTGTCTTAGTGACCTTGCTTACAATATTCATTTTCTTACACAAAGAGAGGATCGAAAAATCCGAAGAAGAGAGAGAGTTGTCAGATCAGCACCTAAAATTTTCTCGTTCTGTTTGCATTTCTTCAGCAATTCTATGTCTCGTTGTAGGTGGTTGGTATACCGCGCGTAACACCGTAGAGACAGTATTCATCATTCACTATATCGCATGCATGTGCCAAATCGTTATTTTCACAATATATGCTGCTGCTAGGTTGAGGAGACAAGAACCTGCAGGCTTATTAAATCACTTCCAGATAGCTATGGTAACTTCCGTATACTTGATTGCTGCAACGGCATGTCTGTCGTTCGCTTCTGAAAAGCAATACGTCATTTGTGGTGAGTCTTATACGACTGTTCTTGAGTCCTGCGCTAAGGAAGTTGTCACGTCCGAGACAGAAGATGGATTTGAACGAAAATATGTTTATAGGATAGTTGAGAGCTTTTTCTTTATTTCGTATGGATCATTCCTGATACTTTGGGTGGTCTGTCAATATTATTGGATGCGAAGACTCAGGCAGATCATTCGTATTTCAATTCGGGATGGAGCTTGAATAGAACTTGACTTAAGTAGTCGAGATATAGAGACTCTATGGTGACATAAGTTAACGATGCAAGGAAACGTGGAGAACGTAATGGAGGGTGTAAAAGAAGATGTGAGCAGAGTGTCTACTGGATGTATCTATTTGTGAAATAAGACTTCTTTTGGAAGTGTCACAGTGTTGTCCGGGCTGTAGAAGAGAAGGACGAAGCCGATCAGCGCTGTTTCCCATTGTGGTATTCACAATTTCTGCGGCCTGGCCACCGCCGGCGCACACGACTCTTGACGGTCGCGCGCCGGCAATGGCCAAACTGTCAGGTGATTACCGTCTCAGAACAGACTGTGCTGTCGGCGGGGTGGTGCTTCCGTAGCTTCGGGAAAGAAGCGTCGCATCAGCCATTGCAGCAATCTAGTCGTCCGCACAAGGGCCGCGGTACGGTGTGGCGCCAATCTCGGAGCGCGCCATGGTGCGGAACGTGCTGACCAACGACTTCAAGGCCACGCCCTATTGGTGGGACCTCGCGCCGCGGCCGGATATTAACGACGAGGCGCCGCCGGCTGAGGCCGAGGTGGTGATCGTGGGCGCGGGCAATGTCGGGCTTTCCGCCGCGCTCACCCTCGCGCGCCGGGGCTGGGAGCCGGTGGTCCTCGATGCCGAGGCCGCAGGGCACGGCGCCAGCACGCGGAACGCCGGCTATCTCGGCCGCCAAGTCTGGCACAAGTACGGCGACATGGTGCCCAAGCTCGGGCGCGCGCGGGCGGCTGAGGTCTGTCGCGCCGCGATCGCGGCCCACGACTTCGCAGCCTCCCTGATCGAGAAGGAGCAGATCGCCTGCTTCTACCGCAACACCGGGCGCTTCATCGCGGCGCCGTCCAAGAAAGTGTTCGACGGCCTCGCGCGCGACCTCGCCATGATGCGGGAGGACGGCGTTCCGGTCGACGCGGAGATGGTTGGGCCCGGCGAGGCGCCGCCGGCCTACCGCAAGGGGCATTACCACGGCGGCCAGATCCTGCGCGGCAACGGCACGATCCACGCGGGCCTCTACCACGCGGGCCTGCTGGAGCGGGCCGCGCGAGACGGCGCGCGCATCGTCGGCCATTGCCCGGTGCAGGCCATCGAGCGCACCGGCAACGGCTTCCGCGTATCGACGCCGCGCGGCACGGTGCGGGCCGGCCACGTGATCGTCGCGACCAACGGCTACACGCCCAAGGCCGCCCAATGGCTGCGCCGCCGCGTGGTGCCGGTCGACGCCTTCATGATTGCGACCGAGCCCCTGCCCGAGGATCGGGTCGAGCATATCGCGCCCGGCGGCAAGCCGATGGTCGAGCACCGCTACTCCCCCTGCTGGATCCGGCCCAACGAGGACGGCACGCGCATTCTCTTCGGCGGGCTCAGCGCCGAGCCGCCCGCCGACCTCGCGCAGAAGGCGCGTTACCTCCGCGATGCCATGGTGCAGATCGTGCCGGCGCTGGAAGGCACCAAGATCAGCCATTGCTGGACCGGCAAGACCGCCTTCACCTTCGACATGATGCCGCACACCGGGAGCCACGACGGCGTCGAGTACGCCATGGGCTGGTGCGGCTCCGGCGTGCCCATGGGCACATACCTCGGCCACAAGACCGCGCTCCGGGTGCTGGGCGATCCCGACGCCGCGAGCCCCTTCGACGGCCGGCCCTTTCCGACCGTGCCGTTCTACACCGGCCGCCCCTGGTTCCTGCCGCTCGCGGTGGCGTGGAACAAGCGCAAAGACCGCAAGCTCTTTAGGGGGTAGACTCCGGCTCCCACCATCCGCGCGGGCCGCAGCTCCGGGGCCGTTCACACGTATCCGCATGACCGACGACAGCGCCACGCCTGCGGCGAGAGGGCAGCGCCATCCCCTCCGACGCCTCTACGACTGGGCGATCGAGAGCGCCGGCACGCGCCGCGCCGTCTGGGTGCTGGCCGGCCTCTGCTACCTGCAGAGCCTGTTCCTGCCGGTGCCGCCGGACCTGCTGCTCATCCCCATGGTGCTGGCGAAGCGCGCCAAGGCGTGGTTCTTCGCCGGCATCGCCACGGTGTCGTCGGTCGGCGGCGGGCTGACCGGCTACCTGATCGGCTACTTTCTTTACGATTGGCTAGGCGAACCTTTGCTCGCCTTGTCGGGCCACGCCGGCGACCTGGAGACCTTCTACGAGTACAGGGACAAGTGGGGCGCCTGGTTCGTCGCCGCCGGTGCGCTGACTCCGCTGCCCTACAAGCTGGTCGCCGTCGCCAGCGGTGCCGCGAACCTCAACGTGGCAGCCTTCCTCGTGGCGTCGCTCGTCGCCCGCGGCATGCGCTTCTATGTCGAGGCGGCGATACTCTGGTATCTGGGACCCAAGGCCCGGCGCATCCTTGAGCACCGCTACGGCGCGGTGGCGGCGATCGGGCTCGCCGTCCTCACCCTCGGCATCATGGTGCTCATCCCCTTCATCACTTGAGCGGGGGAGGGGGCCGCGCAGGCACCGGCGCGGTCAGTTCTCGTCCGGCATCGCCCTCAGCAGCGCCCTGACCACCGCCGCCGCGTTGCCCGCCGCGAGGCCCAGGAAGACCTCCATCTGGTTCGCGCCTTCGCCGCCGCCGGCAAGGTCCGCGAGGCTGCGGACGGCGAGGAAGGGCATGTCGTTGGCGTAGGCCACGTGGGCCACGGCGGCGCTCTCCATGTCCAGCACCCGCGCGCCGAAGGTCTCGAAGGCCCAGGTGCGGAAGGCCGCGTTGTCGATGAAGGCGCCGCCCGAGACGCCCGAGCCGCCGACAACGATCCGTGGCGTCTTGTCCAGGCAGCGGTCCTCGGCCGTGCAGTGCGCGAGTGTCACGGTATTCGCCGCGCTGCCGGCGCTGGCGAGCAATGCCTCATCCACGGGGAACCAGAACCGGGTCTCGGGCGCCTCGGCACCGGGGCGGAGCACGGTGACCGAGCGTGGGAACATCATGCCGAAGTTCGCGTAGGGGTACTCGAAGAACGGCATCGTCATCCAGCCGCCGTCCACCTCGCGGGCGAACAGCATTTCCAGGTATTGCCCCCAGCGGTCCGCGATCACGACGTCGCCAATGTTCAGTCCGGGGTCCACGCCACCGGCGATGCCGGAGAACACGATGCGCTCGATGGCGAAGTGGTCGAGCGCAAGCTGCACCGTCATGGCCGCGTTGACCACACTGATCCCGCTTAGGAAGAGCACCACGTCTCGCCTCTCCAGGGTGCCGGTGGTGAAGGCGACACCGTTGACCGACTGCGCCGCCGCGCCTTCCAGCTCCCCCTGAAGGATCTCGAGCTCAGGCGCGAAGGCGGAGACCACAGCGATGCGCGGGGTGTCGTCCCGAATGGCGTGCGCGTCTGCCGGCGTGGTTGTTGCCAGCAGCAGGGCGGTGACGAGGCCGGCGATGGCGATGCGCACCGCGCGGGGCATGTACTTGAGAAGTGTCATCGTCGCGTGTTCCTCATTGGAGGGATGCCGTTCGGGCTTCGGGGCAGCGCGAGCGTGGAGCGAAACCCGGCGACCCGCAATCTTCCCGTGCCAACCGTGATAGGCCTCAGTCTTCGCGGGTGATCCGCCCCTCGATCTTCGGCGCGACGCTGCCGACCGCAATGATGTGGTCGATCAGCTGGCCGGCCATCAGACTGCCGGACGCCGAATCGACCACCACCTCGCCGGCCCTGAATACGCGATAGTCGTCGCCGCCATTCGCCAGGAAGCTGTTGGTCGCGAGCGTGTGGGTCTGGTCGTCGTCCAGCGGCGCACCGCCCACCGTGACGCTGGTCACCCGTTCGCCCGGCGGCCGGCGCGCGTCGAATGTGAAGGCGAGGCCCGAGACCTGGGGAAACCGGCCCGAGGGATTCTCGGCCCGGCTCACGCCGTTCTCCAGCGCTTCCCGCACCTGGGCGCCGGTGAGGCGGAGCACCACGGTCTTGTTGCCGAAGGGAAGCTCGGTCAGCACCATCTTGCGGGTGAGCTTGGTGCGGGGCGGATAGTCCGTGTCGCCGCGAATGCCGCCTCCGTTCGTGAGCGCGATGTCGGCGCCGGTCGCCAGCCGCATGGCGTCGGCCAGCAGATTGCCGAAGGCGGTCTCGGCCGACCCGTGCCGGAAGCCGCGTGTGCTGAGCTCCACCGCGGTCTCGCCGATCACCACGTCCAGGGTCTCGTCGAGGCTTGCTTGATAGTCGCGAACCTTGGCGGCCAGTGTGGCGTCGCCTTCGGTGTCCGCAGTCGAGCGGAGGCGGAATTCCGGGGTCCAGATCACCTTGGGCACGCCGCCGCGCCCCTCGATGCGGTCGATCGTGAGTGTCAGCACGCCGACGTGGCGGCCCTGGGATCCGGCCTTCATTACTGCCCGGCGGCCGTCATGGTGGGCGAGGAGGAGATGATCGTGGCCGCCGAGCACCACGTCGATTCCCTCGACTTGGCGCAGCAGCTCCAGGTCCGCGCCGAGCCCCTGATGGGTCAACGCGATGACAATGTCGGCGCCATCCGCTCTCAACTTCTCGGCCTGCGCGGCACCTGCCTCCGCCACCGGCACGAAGGCGACATCGGGACCAGGACTGGAGATGACGGGTGTCTCCGTCGTGACCAGGCCGAGAAAGCCGATCCGGTAGCCGTCCTTGTCCATTGTCCACCGGTCGCGGGTGCCGGGGAAGGCACCGCCCACAGTCGTCACGTTGCTTGCGAGCCAGATCGTTTCGGACTCCGCGAGCCGGTCCCGTAGCACGTCGGAGCCGAAGTCGAACTCGTGGTTGCCAAGGACCGCCACGTCGAAGCCGACGGCGTTGGCGAGGTCGATCATGTGCGCGCCCTGGTCGATCCCGGAGAGCACGGAGGGCGAGATCATGTCGCCGCCGAAAGTGACCACCGCGAGGCCACCCTCGACCTCCGCCCGCGCGCGTTCCTCGGCGACCACGGTTGCGATCTTCGCGGCACCGCCTGCGCCACCGATCCCCGCCATCTGGTCCCAGTCGTTGACGTGAACGAGGGTGAGCCGGAGCGATGCTGCCAAGCTCGGCGGGGCCAATGCGGCAAGCGCAATGACGCTCACGAAGACGGCCACGGCGGCCGTCGCGACGTGTCTCAGGCGGCGGATCGTTCGCATGGATTGGTCTCGATGTCTCGCCAGCGGCGGTCGCCAAGGGTGACGCACCGGCTTGCCCCTGTCACGCTGCCCATTCAGCCATCGCGTGCGAAACCGGAATGTCACTCTATGACACCCACGTCGTCGTCGACTGGTCGGCGCGGTCGAAACCGAGTCCCGAACGGAAGAGCAGGGATGCGATCTGGTGGGCCGCTGCCCGTGTCGGGAGTGGAATCGAGGTGGATGAACCAGAGTACGTCCGCACCCGCCACGAGGCGCTCGACGGGTTGGCTCGCTTGATTGCGGGCGAACTGGATGCGGGCCGTCGGGTGCTGGTGGGCTTCGACTTTCCCTTCGGCTATCCGGCGGGTGTCGCTCAACATCTGACCGGCCAAGCGTCCGCCGTGTCACTCTGGAACTGGCTAGCCGCGCACATCATGGACGCGCCCGATAACGCCAACAATCGCTACGATGTGGCAGCCGCCATCAACGCGGCCTATCCGGGTTTAGGTCCGTTCTGGGGCCGTCCTGGCACCTGGGATTACCCGACGATCCCGCTGCGAGCATCGGAGCGCACGGAGCAGAAGGCGCACCCGCCGGAGCGCCGCATCTGCGACATCCGCGCCACCGGTGCCAAGACGGTCTGGCAACTGGCGTATTCCGGCTCCGTCGGCTCCCAGATGCTGCTGGGCCTGCCTGCGCTCAAGCGCCTGGTCGAAGACCCGCGCATCGCCGGCCGCGCGGCGATCTGGCCCCTCGAAACCGGCTTGCGAACGCCCGACGCACAAGCGGTGGTCGCCGAGGTCTACCCGTCCTTGCTCCGGGCGGAAGTCCGCGCGCGCAGGGGCGAGGACGAAATCCTCGACGGCGCCCAGGCCCGCGTGAACGCGGAGGCCTTCGCTCGGCTGGATGCCGGCGGGGGGCTCGCGCCCCTCTTCGCTGGCGCTCCCTGTCTCACCGCCCACGAACGCCGCCTAATCCAGACCGAGGAAGCCTGGATCCTGGGCCTCGGCCACGAAGACGCGCTCAGGCGCGCTCTCCTCCCGGCCTGACGTCTCGAAACCGGCGTTACCCCCACAGCCGGCTGCTGGCCAGGTCCGCGCCGGCGCGGAGCGCGCGGAACTTCGCCCAGCAGATGTCCTCGGTCATCATCGCGTTATCGGTGAAGACGGCGAAGCCGCAGTCCACGCCCGCGATCACGCGTTCGCGCTCTCCCACCGCGTCCACCGCCCGCTGGATGCGCTCGGCCACCACCTCCGGGTGCTCCAGGTGCTTGGTCATGTTGTCGATCACGCCGGGGATCAGCACCATCGAGTCGGGCGGCGGGTTCCTACGCACCGTCTCGTACTCGTGCTGGTGGCCGGGGTTGGCGAAAGGGATGTTGAGCGCGCCCACCTTGGCTTCGTAGAGGCGGGGCAGGAGCGGGGCGAGCGGCGTGTCGTCGGCATGTGGCCCGTCCCAGGTGCCCCAGCACACGTGCAGGCGCACCCGCTCGCGCGGCACATCGGCGAGCGCCATGTTGAGCGCCTCGATGTGGTCTTCCACGCTGGCGAGGAAGGACGCATCCGGCGCATCGCGGAAGTAGAGATAGCGCTCCATGGCGAGGTCCGGCGCGTCGATCTGCAACAGGTGGCCTCGCGAGACGATGAACTCGTATTCCGTCCTCAGCTCCCGTGCGAGCGCGAAGAGGTAGTCGCGGTCCGACGCATAGTGGGCGTTGTGCATGATGGTCAGCACGCAGCCGGGCGAGGCGGCGGTCACGAAGGTCTCCGCGAAGCGCGCCTCCTGCCCGGCGAGCGCATCCTCGAAGGCGTCGCACTCCGCCCGCACGCCGGCGCAGCCGTGGTCGTAGCTCACGTCTGCGATCGCTTGCGGCGCGTTGACGATGCGTGTGCGTTCCTCCGGGTTGGTGCGGAAGGCTTGGCGGTAGGCTTCGGCGTAGAGGGGGAACTTCTCGAAGTCCAGCAGGTCGTTGCGGGTTGAGCTCCCGCCGAAGCCGCTCATGCGCTGGGCCGGGTAGGTCGAATAGCCGGCGCGGGCCTGCTCGCCGTCGCCACCGATGTCGATACCGCTCTCCAGCTGGCGCGCGACGACATGCCGGGTGCGCGCGTGGATCGCGGCGTCGAGCGCAGCAGGGTCGACCGGCTTGCCGTGGTCCTGCCGGATCAGCAGCGCGCTGAGCTCCGGGCTCCGCGCCAGGCTGCCGGCGTGTGTCGTTAGGATCCGCGAGTCGCTGCGACGCATGGCACCGGCCCTCCCCAAGGCTCTTGCGTTCCGCCTCCAATGGTAATCGACCGATTGCCTCGTCTCCACCGCGCCCCGAGGCGCACAGGTGGCATGGGAGGCAGAGCCGGATTTTCCTCTGGAATCAAGATTATTAGGCGATGAAATTACCACGAAATCTTATTGTGTTCCTAAGACATTACGCTGTAACATAATTGAAATGATATGGTGGAATACGCTTTTGTTTGAAAGTGAGTATTGGTCTAACCATCCCATATCAATTTAGCATTGGTCGGGCCATCTAATAAGATGTAAGTTATATACTAATTCTATTTATCTCGTTGTTACAGATATTTATATCGTTATATATGACGTATATGGTATAGCACAAGATCAACAAAATATATTGATTCGGCGTATATATCTTGCCATTTTGTGCCTGCTTTCGCTCTGTCTAGTGACCCCAGTCTCCGTCGACTTTGACGCTGCGATGCCGAAGCGCGGTCTCGATTCGCGAGAACGGCACCGGTTGTGAGGTGAGTAGCCCATGAGTGAGTTCGGAGTACCCGTCTCGTTTAGGCGGAGCAAATGGCTGAATGCAACGGCAATTATCCGCTCCTGCCGCGAGGAGACGCCTCAATGATATGGACGTACTCCGTATTCGCGGCTTGGCTCACGGGCGTGTGCCTCATTCTGGCGGCGCTCCTTCTCTCGACAGCGGGAGCGTAGGCCGCGTGACACCCTTAACCCGCATGTCTCACCACGGTCATGGTCTGCGCCCCTCCCTGGCGCTCGACCCGCTGACCGCCTGTCCCTCCCTGCAGGCCGGATAGCGCCGCGCAGACCATGACCGTGGTGAGACATTCCCACCAAGAACGACGGTGCGGAGATCCACCCAGTTGGTTCGGGGAAGTCAATTTGAGCCGATGGAGGACGGCTGGGCGCCTACCCTTCCCCGAGCCGGTGGACGCTTCGCGGCGGCACCGCGCCGCCGGTCAATGCGGCGCGGCGCTCCGCGGTGCCGGACTCGTCGATCGCGAGCGTGCCCTCTTCCGTACGTCCGGTGAGCCTCACGCCATAGACCGCCTCCGCATGGTCTAAGGTCACGTAGCCCTCGACCACGTCCTCCAGCACACGTCCGGGCTCGCGGGTGAGCGGGTCACCGTAGCCGCTGCCGCCGTTATCCACCGAGCGCACGAACTCGCCCGGCGCCAGCGCCAGCATCACCCCGTTCGGCACCGAGTCCTCCGAGCCGTCCGCGTGCAAGTGGCCGTGGTAAGCGTGGTTGGCGTCGCTGCCACCACGCACGCCTCTGGGCGGGTTGATGGTTCCGCCGCCCATGATGCTCACGGTCATCTGATCGCGGCGCGGACCGAAGATGACCTCGGTCGCAGGCCCGCCCCGCCTGCGCCCTGCGCCGCCAGAATCGGGGAGGAGCCGCTGCGAGCGGATCAGCATGGGGAAGCGCTGCTCGTCGAACTCGATGCTGTCCCGATGCAGCAGGCCGCAGCCCCCCGGCGTCAGCAGATAGATCATGCCGTCATGCTCGGGCAGCGCGGGCCCGCCGCCGCCCATGAGGTAGACCTGGTTGATGTACTCGGCCCCGCCGCGCCGCCAGTCCCTGCCCGAGACCACGCCCATGCCGGCCGAAAAGCAGAGATTGCCTTGGGCGAGCCCGTGGCCGTCGCCGAGCTGGGTGAATGCCGATTGCACCAGGTTCACCACCACGTCCGCCATGTTGGTGGTGGCGAGCGAGCAGCTATGCGGGAAGCGCGGGATGCCGACCACGCAGCCCTCGCGCAACTTGACCTCGAGGCGGCGAAAGCTGCCTGCGTTGGGCGGGATGTCGGACTCCAGGTTCTCGAACACGCCCTGGATGCAGTTCGCGGTCGCGCAGGCCTTGGTGAGATTGAGGCCCGCGTCGATGCAGTCCGGGTTGTCGCGGAGGTCCACGGTGATACGGCCCTCGTCGGGGTCGATCTCTACCTTGACCGTGATCTCCAGGCTCTCGGGCAGGAAGGGCTGCACCGGGTCGTGCATTCCTCTGTTGACCAGCGTGCCCCTGGGCAGCCTGCGGATGGCGTGGTCGGCGCGGCGCTCAGCATAGTCGAACCAGGCCTCGATGAAGCGCCGTATCTGGTCCACGCCATGCTTCGCGGCAAACGCCTTGAGTCGGCGCTCGCCGATGCGCGCCGCGCCGAGCTGCGAGAGATAGTCGCCGTACCACTGGTCCGGCACCCGGATGCGGCGGCGGCACATGCGCACGATGTCTTCGTTGTCTCGAAAGTCCCGCTGCACCCGCACGCAAGGGAAGATCAGCGCGCCTTCCTCGTACACGTCGCGGGCGCGCGGCGTGTAGGTGGTGGGGATGCTGTCGCCGCAGTCGGCCTGATGGCCCTTCACGGTGACGTTGAACAAGTGCTCGCCGTCGCAGAATACCGGCACGATGATCGACCAGTCGGCGGCGTGGCTGTTGCCGTCGTAGGGGTCGTTGTGGAGGTAAGCGTCGCCCTCGCGGAAGTCCGGATGCACCCGGCACATGGTCCTGGTCTGCAGATGGGCGCCGTAGATGTGGGCCGGGATGCCCTCGGCAGCGGCCAGCAGCTCGTTGTCGGCGGTAACGATGGCGCAGGAGAAATCGCGCGACTGGCCGATCACCGCCGAGCGCGCGGTGCGCATGACCACGCCGGTCATCTCGCGCAGGATCGCGTCGATCCGGTTCGCCATGATCGCGACCTGAACCGGGTCGAGCTCTTCTGCGCCCTCCGCCGGCGCCCGTGCCGACTCTTTCGCCGGCTCGAGGATGTAGTTGCCGCCGGGCGAGACCCGCGCCCGCGTCCGGGGGTAGACCACCACCGTGGTGGTCGGCTCCTCGATGATGGCGGGGCCGGCGATGGCATCGCCCGCCGTCAGCGCCGCGCCTTCGTAGACCGGCGTTCCCAGGAAACCCGCGTCGCCGAAGAAGGCCTGCGTCGTGCGGCGTGCCACCGGTAGCCCGCTGCGAGCGCCGCCCTCTGCCGCCGTTGCCGGCTGGGGCCGGTCGAGGAAGGCCGTGAGCCGGCCCTTCCAGTTCAGGCATTCGAGCAGCCCGTTCTCTTCCTTCACGCCGTAGAGCCGCTCATGCACTTCGTGGAAGTGCCCGATGAGCGCGTTGACGGCGCCGCGGCCCGCGAAGCGCGGGGCCGGCATCGCGATCTCGGTTTCCCATTGCTGGTTGAGGTAGCGGGCGTCGACGAAGTGGTCCTTGCGGAAGCGCGAGATCCCGCGCGTCCGCAGGCCGTCGGCGAACGTCTCCATGCGGGCGTCGATATCGCCGAGGGTTTCGTTGACGGCCGCTTCGTCCCAGTGGTCGGTGCGGACGTAGTGGCTCGCGCTGAACTCGGCGACGATGTCGGAATACTGCGCACCGCAGGCGCTGAGCGCGCCCGCTGTCTTGGGCAGCAACACGCGCTCGCAACCCAGCGCCGCGGCGATCGGCAGGATGTTGAGGCCGGCGGCCCCGCCGCCCGCCACCAGCACGCTTTCGCGCGGATTGACCCCCTCGTTGACCGTGATCTCCTCGATTGCCTTGATCATGGTCTCGCTAGCGAGGGTGAGAATCGCCGCCGCCGTTTCCTCGATCGTCATATCGAGCGGCTCGGCCAGCGCTTCCACGGCGCGCCGGGCGGCGGCCACGTCGAGCTTCATGCGCCCGCCCAGGAAGGCGTCGGGATCGATGTAGCCGAGCACCACCGCGGCGTCGGTCACGGTCGCCGCATCGCCGCCCCGGCCGTAGCAGGCGGGGCCGGGGTCGGCGCCGGCGCTCTCGGGCCCGACGCGCATGAGCCCGCCGGGATCGATCCACGCAATAGAGCCGCCGCCCGCGCCGACGCTCCGCACGTCGACCGAGGAGAGTCCGAGGTTGTGGCCGGAGAACAACCCGCCCAGCCACGTCTCGCGCGTGTACTTCACCGCACCGTCGCGCACCATGCTCACGTCGAATGTGGTGCCGCCGGCATCCACCACCAGCACGTCGCGCCCGAGCCCCTCGGCCTCCGCGTAGGCGATGCCCGCGAGCGGCGCCATCGCCGGGCCCGACTTGACCATGAAGATCGGCCGGTCGGCGACGTCCTCCACGTGCATGAGGCCGCCGGAGACAGTGCTGACCAGAAGCTCGCCAGCGAACCCGGCGGCACCGAGGTCGTCGCTGAGTGCGCGCAGATGGCGCTGCATCAGCGGCTTCAGCGACGCGTCGATCGCGGCCGAGGACGCGCGCGGATACTCGCGCAGGATCGGGTTGAGCCGGTGCGAGAGCGTGTAAGGGACGCCCGGCATCGTCTCCTCGATCAGGGCGCCCAGCCGCTCCTCGTGCGCCGGGTTCTTGATCGACCAGAGCAGACAGACGGCGACCGCCTCCACGCCTTGGCGCGCGAGCCGGGCCAGCGCCGCGCGCGCCGCGTCCTCATCCAGCGCCCGTTCCACCTCGCCTTCGGCCGTCACCCGCTCGGGGATCTCGGCGGTGAGTCGGCGCGGCACGTAGGGCTTGAGCGGATCGATGTGGAGTTCGAAAGGGTGCAGCTTGCCGCCCTGGCGATAGACCAGAATGTCGGGAAAGCCCTCGGTCACCAGAAGGGCAGTCTTCGCGGTGGAGCCGGTGATGATCGCGTTGGTCGCCCAGGTCGTGCCGTAGATCAGCACGTCCGCGTCCCCGATCAGGGCCTCGACGGGGATGCCCATGATCCGCGCCGCATCGGCAAGGCCGGCCTTGACCCCATCGGCGCTGCGAGAAGGCGTGGACGGTGCCTTGCCGACCGTGAGCGCGCCGCCGGGTGCTGCGACGACGACATCGGTAAAGGTGCCGCCCACGTCCACCCCGATGCGGAATCGGCCTTGCGCTACGGCGTTTTTTGTCTTTTTATCAATGTCTTGTGGCACGATACCGACCCGATCCAAAGACGGTCCCTTCGGGCCGGTGTAAGCGTACTGTAAGCGGATTCACTCCAGCTTCAGTCCATCGGGGTCCGGGGGTGCAACAGGAGCGGCGCCGGCAACGACCCCTCCGGCCCGGCCCCGGACGTCCCCGCCGCCGACCGCGATTCCCGGCGCACTCTAGCAGCCGGTTCGCCAGCCGTCACCGGGCATGACGCCCGGCGCTCCCGGCTGCCGCCCCTGCGGTCACTCCTCGGGCGGTCTGCGGGGCACGGTCTCGCGCCAGCCGCCGGCGGCGAGCGCCTTGGCCTTGCGGGTCCAGCGGCGTATCTGCGAGCGCATCCAGTCGCTGTCGTCGGCCGACCATTCCCCGGCGACCCGCTCCGCGCCCCACACGTCGATGGCGATGCCGCGCGGCTTCCGGCCCCTTCTCAGCCCGTCCATCACGATCGCCAGGTTGCGATCCTCCTCCGCCTGCCTCACCGAGGAGGGGGCGAGCGGCCCGCGACCTGCCAGAAGTCGAGCAGGCGGCGCACGCCGTGCGGCATGCGCAGCCCGAAGGGGTGGCGCAGCTCAATCCCCGCGCCTTCCGGGAACGGCCCGGCATCGCGCAGCAGGATCTGCACCGCCCGCCCGTCATGCTCGATCTTGAGCACGAGGTCGCCGTCGAGCAGCCGCAGCCCCTCGATGGCGCCGCCCCCGGCGGCGACCAGCCCGGCGAGCGGCGGGGCGTCGGTGGCGACCGCCGCCTCCGGCATGGCGTCCTGTATCCAGAAGGGCGAGGCGGGGCCGTCCCCGGCCAAGGGGTCCTGCCAGGCCAGCAGGTCGAAGCGCGCCGCCGCCAGGTCGGCCCGCGTCTGGACGCGGATCGGGAACGCCTGTCCTCCCGGCTCTTCGGGCGACTCCTCCGCACCGGGCGCGGCCGGGGGTCCGGCCCGCGCCCGCCATGCCGCCTCGTATTCCGGGACGCGGCGCAGGAAGAGCCATGCCCGGATTCCGTCGCCCGTCTCCATGGTATTGCGTTTCCGGCACGCATCGCTCACCACTTGGCGGTGAGCTCAATCCCGAAGGTATGTTCCGGGTCGGCCGTATCGTTTTCCCGGCGCACCGCCTTGAGGCCGAAGGAGACATCGGGCGCGCTCGCCGCCTCCGGCGTAATCCGCCAGCCGAGGGTGTAGTCCCGCGCCGCCGTCGCCAGCCCGAAGCCCACATGCGGGCTGCCGGTGAAGCGCCCGCCGAGCACGGGCAGGCCGTAGGCCGCCTCCATCGCCCAGCGGGACGTGGCTTCGCCATTGCCCGTGCGGTCCTCCAGCGGGTCCGGCGCGAACAGCGCGTCGAGGCCGCCCTCGGCCCGTCCGCCCCAGTCCTGGGTGAGCGTCAGCGACGGACCCCGCTTGGTCGCCGGGGCCGGGTCGTATGACAGAGAGGCCGAATACCCCCGGTCCTCCAGGTCGTCGTTGCCGTGCGCGATCAGCGTGCGGCCCGAGAGATCGAGCGAGAGACCGAGCTTGGGATCGACCCAGGCGATGCCGCCTCCCAACTCCACCCCGAACCCGGTCTCGGCGTCGCCCCCGTCATGGCGCGCGCCCACCTCCAGCCTCGGCGTGATGCTGCCGCCTTCCTCCAGCGCGACGCGGTAGCTCCCCTCCAGCCCGACCCGCAGCCGGGTCACGTCGCTCTCCGACGCCGCAAGGTCGCGCGTCTTGTCCGATGACGTCCGCGCCCACAGGGCGTCCGAGGTCACCGCAAGGGCGGGACCGGAACCCTCCTTGGGCGGCGCGATCACGTCGCCCCTCAGGCCCGCCGCCGCCATGGTCCAGTCGATGTCCGCCCTGTAGCTGCCGCCCATCTGCGGCTTGAGCGTCACCTCGCCGGTGCCGTAGCCCGCCGCGCCCCAGAGCTTGAGGCGCTCCGAAGCCTGCAACGCCGCATAGGGCACCGCCGCCGTCAGCGACGCCTCCACCGTGCCGTTGCCCTCGCGCACCGCGCCGCCGCAGACCATCTGCCTTTGTTTCGGGGTGAGATCGTCCTTATCGCAGATCTGGGACACGGCGCGGGATTCGGCGTCGCGCCTGGGACCCGTATCGGCATAGCCGCCCTCGCCGGCGCTCTGCATCAGCGCCAGCCCGACCAGCCACTTGCCCCGCGCATAGTCCGCGCCGAGCATCGCCGTGGTCGCATCGCCGTCGAGGGAGAACGCCCCCTCGCGCCCGTCGAAGCTGCCTTGCGCCGCCCGGCCCCAGAAGGCCAGGCTGCCGCCCGCGCCGTCCTTCGCCCCCGTCGCCGTGAAGCTCGACCCCAGCAGCGCCTCCTGCATGGTCATGGTCTGCGATTGGCCGCTACTGCTGCCGAACCCGTGGGCATTGCCGAAGCCGTCGGCGCCGAAGCGGTCGCTATGGCCGCCGAAGCCTGGGCCGAACCCGCCGGCGCGGTCGTCGAAGCCGGCCAGGCTTGCCCCGGACGCCGATCCGGGACCGGCCATACCGTTGCCGGAGAGCGCCTTGCCGTCCGGGCCGACGAACACGGCCTTGCCCGTATCGCCGGAGCCGCCGCTGCCGCCGCTGCCGTTCCCGGACTTGCCGGGATCGAGAGCCTGCCTTGAGCCTGTCGAAAGGCCGATCGCCTGCCCGGCGACGGTGCCGTGCGCGCCCGGCGTGCGCGGCGCCGCCATGCGGCCCGCGATGCCGTCCAGCGCCTGCTCCGCCACCGTGCGACCGAAGCGCGACAGCCACGCCGCCGGCATCGGGTCCGCGTTCACGATGGTCCCCACCGCAACACCGTCCGCCATGCCCACCCCTTCGGTCTGGCGCGACAGCACCACCTCGAAGGTCTCCGGGTCCTCGTTGTGGTTGTCGTCGTAGACATAGACCCAGAACCGCTTCTCGGTGTCCGTCGGCCCGAAGTCGAGATGCCAGGCCGCCTTCATGTAGTCCACGCCCTCGCGCGCCGAGACCGGCGTGGACTGGCGCGTGCGGTAGTTCACCGAGACCGGCTTGCCCGCCGGCTTCGAGAGCCGGACCGTGAACCACATCAGCCCGTCCTTCTCGTTGGCCGTCACGTCGCCGATCGAGAGCATCGGCAGGGTCGAGGCCGCGTCGTTGTCGGCCACCGCCACCGAGGCCGCATCATTGGGCGCTGCCGCCACCGTGTAGCGCAGCCCCTCCGCGCCGTCCCCGGCAAGCGCCGCCGTCACCGTCCCGTCGGGCTCGTCCGCCGCATCGTCCACCGTCGCCACCGTGAAGGCGGCCTCGGTCCTGCCCTTCGGGATGGTCACCGTGGCCGCGCCCTCATGGTCCGCCGCCACGAAGTCGGAGCCTGACGCCTCCGAGACCGTGAGCCTGACCGTCAGGTCCGCACCGGGCGCCCGGCTCGCCGTCACCGTGAACGCGGCGTCCGCGCCTTCCGTGATCGAGGCGGTCTTCGCCGCTATCGAGACCTCCGGCGGCGGCTCCAGGATGGCGAAGCCGACCGTGCCGGAGCCTTCGGCCCCGCCGCCGAGGCCGGTGGCGGCGAGCGTGCCCAGCCCCACCGTCACCGTCTCGCTCTCGCCCTCCGCCGCGCTGTCGGCCGTCGCCGTCAGGATTACGGTCGCCGAGGCCGCCGACGGGCCGGTGAAGGTCAGCGCCGGCGGGTTGGTCTTGTCGGTGCTCGCAAGGTTGGCATAGGCCACCCCCTGGGGCGCCGTCTCCGGCGCCGAGAGCGTGTAGTCGCTGCCCAAGGTCGCCGCGCCGCCGAACAGCAGCGGCGCCGTCAGGCGCTCGCCCTCCACCAGCGATCTTCCGAGCGTCACCGTCAGGGTCTTGCCGCCGCCCGCCTCGGGCACGTCGCCCGCCGGCGCCGACAGCGCCACCGCCGTCGCGTCGTCGTCCGCGACCGCCACCGTGGCGGACGCGCCGCCATTCTCCTTGTCCACCGCGTAGCCGTCCTGCTTGACCACCGTCGCGGTCACCGCGCCCGCCGGCTCGTCCGTGTCGTCGGCCGCCGTCGCCACCGTGAACGCGGCCTCGGTCTTGCCCGCCGGGACCGTCACCGTGCGCGCGCCCAGCGCCGCCGCCGCCAGCACCGCACCGGTCTGCGCCACCTCCACCGTCACCGCGAGGTCGGACGCAGGCGCGGGGCCGACCTCCAGCGTGAACGACGCCGCCGCGCCTTCGGTCACCGCGGCGCCCGCCGCGATGCGCACCGACGGCAGCGGAACCCCGTCGCCCTCGGCCGACGGGACCTCGGCCGGCGGCGAATGCGTCTCCAGGCATTCCAGCGCGTCGCCGAACCGTTTCCAGCCGCGCTGGCGCGCCGAGGCCGCACTCATCGGCGTCAGCAGCCGGTCGTCCGCCGTCCACTGCGCGGGCGTCCGCTGCCCGAACGCCATCAGCACGCTGAACCAGTTCTCCGCATGGTGCGGCGGCTTACCGCGGTTCCGCTCGTAGAGCCGCTCCGCCGTCGCCATCAGCCCGTCCGGCACGCAGGCCTTGAGCGCGGCCTCCGTGGGACCCTGGGGCGTGGCGTCCTGGAGCGCGACGGAATCGGACGGCCCCGACCCCAGCGCCAGCACCGCCGTGCCCGCGAGCGCATCCAGCGCCTGCGGGTTGCCCTCGCCGTCCACATGCTCCGGGATGACCTTGACCGTCAGCGACGTCGCCGCGGGCATGTTGTGGGCGATGGTGAACGCGGTCTCCGTCACCCCGTCCCGGACCCCGGCGGCCGCGTTGAGCCCGTCCGTCGCCTCCCATTCCACCCGGTAGCCCGTGGCTCCCGCCACCGCGTCCCAGGTCGCCTTTGCGCTCGATGCGTCCACGGCCGCAAGCTGGAGGTTCGACACCGGCTCCGTCGGCGGCCCGGATACCGTGAGCGGCGCGTTCGACGTGCTGCCCATGCCCGGGTCCGTCCCCCTGCCGGTGATGAAGGGGCAGCGGAACTCCTGTACGCTCGCGACCCGGCGGCTCTGGCTGAACATGTGGGCGCGGATGGTGCCGACGGACCAGGTGTGCGGGCCGGTCATGCCGCGCACCCCGCCGCCCGTCGCCGTGTGGGTGATGTCGGTGCAGCCGAGCACCCCGGTCTTGCCGGCAGCGAGGTCGTGCACATAGACCCGGCGCCAGCACTGCCACGACGATTCCGCCGTATTGTCATAGTCCTCGCCGTCGTTGCCGAGCCCGTTGTTGCAGTGCGGGGCGGGGTCGCGGTCCTTGAAGGTCAGCGTCAGCGAACTCTGCGGCGTCCCGTTCGGGGTCAGCGAAATCCCCGCCAGGTTCGAATCCCCCACCGTCGCCGTCACCGTCACCGTGCCCCCCGTCGCCGGGCGGTTCGACAGCCGGATCACGTAGTCCAGCGGGCCGGCAACGATGTCCTGCCCCAGCGACAGGCCCGGCGTCGAGGTGACGGTCCGCGGGCGCTCCATCTTCCGGTTGGGATCGAGCGCGCCGTGGTTCCACTTCCAGCCCTCCCACGCCTCGACCTCGGGCGCGTCGTCCACCTTCACCGGCAGGTTCCCGATGGCGCCGCCGTAGCGGCTGTCCGACGAGGTGAACGCATGGATCAGCGTCAGTTCGCGGTTGGCGTTGGTCCCCGACTGGTCCGAGCCGGTCACCGTGATGGTCACCGGGTCGTCCCAGGTGCCGTTCGTGCCGCTGGTGAAGGTATGGGACGACGGGCTTATCGTCGCCGCGCCGGTGTGCGTGCCGGTCCTGGTGATCATCATGGTCACGTTGGCGGTCGGCTCCGCGTCCAGCACCACCGTGTAGGTCGCGCTGCCGGTCTCAAGAAGACGCACCTCGCTCGTCGAGAAGGCGATGCCGCCGCCCTCGTCGTCGACCATGGTCAGGCTCGCCTGCCAGTTCGTCGCGTGCCGCGCCGCCCCGCCGCCAACGTTGGTGCCCGTCCCGCTCGCGCTGAGCACGCTGTTGCTTGCCAGCCGCGCGGTGATGTCCTCGTCCGCCGAGTCGCCGTCGTCGCGGTTCGCCACCGGCGCCAGCGTCACCGTCGCCGTCTGCACCGTGTTGGTGTCGTGGCCCGTGAAGGTGAGCGTTGGATTGGCCGAGTCCGCGCCGGTGAGCGCCACGCCCGTGCCCGATACCGACACCGTGAAGTCGTTGTCCGGGTCGCCGCCGCCGTCCGTGCTCCCCGGCAGCCGCGCCCCGGTGGTGCTCGCCAGCACCAGCGGCGCCACCACGACCTCGCCCGCCACCAGCTGCCGCCCGAGCGTCACCGTGAGCACCGCCGTGTCCGAGGCGTCGCCCTCGAACATGGAGAGGTCCGAGCCGGTGAGCTCGACCGTGGTCGGGTCGTCGTCGACCACCAGCGCCTCGTCCGAGCCGTCCGTCGCCGACACCGTGTAGCCGGTCTGCGAGCAGGCCGTATCCGACGGCGCCACCGCCTCGACCGTGATCGTGCTGTCGGCGTCGTCCGCCGCCGTGTCCGTCCAGGTGAGCGACAGGGCCGTCGACCCCGTGGTCGGCACGCTCACCGTCCGCACCCCCTTGTCCGTCGACGCAATCCGGCTGCCGCCGGTCTCCGTCACCCGCACGCACACCGACTGCGCCGCCGAGGGCGCCGGCGTCAGGCTCACGTCGAAGCTCAAGGTCAGCCCGCCCGGACCGCCGGTCTCCTCGTACACCTGCTGACCCGCCATGTTGCGGCTCAGGCCCTCGACGCTCGGCAGCGCGATCGCGAGCACCGGCACCACCGGGTCGTTCACCGTGAGGTCGAACTCGTCGTTCGTGCCGTGCGGGTCCGCCCCGCCGCCCACATTGGTGGAGAGCGCCGTGCGGTCGAAGCCGTTGGTCCCCGTCCCGTCCGGGCCGAGTTCCACCGTGATCGTCTCGCCGCCGGCCTCGGTCACGCCGTCCGCCGCCGCCGTCAGCACCAGCGTCGCCGTCTGCGCGCCCGCGCCCGAGAAGCGCACCTGCGGCGTCGCCGTGGTCGCCCCCGAGAGCGTCACCCCGGTGTTGAGGCCATCGCCCGTCTTCGTTGCAAGGCTCCAGTCGGCCGTGGTCACGCCCGTGCCCGAGACCGACAGCGGCACGTCGATGGTCTCGCCCGCCACAAGCGCCCGGCCCAGCGTCACCGTGAACTCCGCCGTCCCGCCCTCGGTCACCGGGCCCGTGCCGGTGCGCGCCAGGCTCACCACCGTCGGGTCGTCGTCCACGATCGCGATCGTGTCCGAGGACGTCGCCCCCAGGTTGTAGCCGGTGCCGGTCCGCAGCGCGCAGGTCACCGAGCCGTCCGGCTCGTCCACGCTGTCGTCGTCCAGCGCGATGTCGACATTGACGATCGTTCCCGTGCCGCGGCTGAAGGACTTGTCGCCGGCCTCGCCGGAGGCCAGGAAGGCGCCGGTCTGGCTGACCCGGTAGTTGACCGTCAGCGACGCCGGCTGCGTGCCGCCCCTGAGGGTAGAGCATACGATGTCGTCGGCGCCCTCGGATACGGAGTCCGCGATGGTAACCGTGAACACCGGCAGCGCGTTCACTGTCAGCGTGAAGGTGTCCTCCGCCGACAGGCTGCCGTCGCTCGCCGTCACCTTGATCGACAGCGTGCCCGCGTCCGCCGCCGCCGGCGTGCCCGAGAAGGTCCGCGTGGCCGGCGTGAAGGTGAGCCAGGTGGGCAGCGCCGAATCGTCCGACTGCAGCGCCGTGTAGGTCAGCGTGTCGCCCGTGTCCGGATCCGAGAAGGTGTTCGACGGGAACGCGAAGCTGAACGCCGTCCCCTCCGTCGCCGTCTGGTCCGCAATCATGTTGTCCACCACGGGCGTCCGGTTGGCCGGCGTGCTGGTGGTGCCCGTGCCGGCGGCGGACCAGCCGCTGTCGCCCTCGGCGTTGGTCGCCCGCACCTGCACCTCGTAGGACGTGCCCGCGGTCAGCCCGGTGAGCGCAGACGAGGTCGTCGCCACGTCCTGCGGGCCGTTGGTCCACGTCCCGCTCGAACCCGCGCGGTATCTCAGGTCGTAACTGGAAATATCCGGCTTGCCCGTGTTGGACGGCGCCGTCCACGCCACGTCGAGGCCCGTGGTCGAGCCCGCCGTCGCGCTCACCGTCGGCGCGCCCGGCGCCGCCGGCGGCTCGTCCACGTCCGACACGGTGATGGTCACCGCCACCGTGTCCGTCCCGCCGTTGCCGTCGTCCGCCTTCACCGTCACCGAGTAGCTCGACTTCGTCTCGTGGTCGTAGTCGACGCCGGTCGTGGTGGTGATCTGGCGGGTCGAGGCGTCGAAGGCGAACGACGCCGCGTCCGTGCCCTCCATGGTGTAGGTGAGCGAGTCGTTGTCCGTGTCCGTCGCCGCCGGGATCGCGGCGCCCACGTTCGTGCCCGACGCGCTGTTCTCCGCCACGCTGCGGGTCAGGGTGTCGCTGGCGAATGCAGGGGCCGCGTTGGCTGCGCTGGCGCTGGGGACGGCAGAAATGATTGCAGTACTGGCGCCCACCCCGGCGCCGTTCAGCGCCCGCAACCGGAAATGATAACGTTGCCCGTTGTCCAGGCCGGTGAGCACAAGGCCGGTCTCGTCGGAGAGGTCCTTGTCACCGTCGCTGTCGGGCACGTCTTTCCACCAGACCCAGGGTGCACCACTCCGATGATATTGATACTGGTACTTGATCAACGCCGCGAGGCCTTTACCGTCATTGGCCGGGGCGGTCCAGGCCAGGGTCAGCTGAGTGTCCCCGGGCGTGAGGGTGAACGTGGCCGGCGCCTCCAGTGGCGCCAGATAGCGCACGCTCGTCTCGGCGCGCTTGTTGCCGTTGCCGTTGGCATCCATCGCCGCACCCGCCGGGATGGCCAGATTCACGCTGCGGCCGTTGAAGTTCGGGTTCGGGGTGAGCACCACCGTCCAGACCGTGCCGCTGGTGACCTCGGTGAACTCCGAGAGCGTGCCGAAGACGACGGCAAGGTCCGTCTCCGCAAAGCCGGTCACGGCTGCCGAGAACGTGATCGTCGCCGTCACCGGCCCGGCGGTTTCACGCACTTCGAGGCCGGTGGTGATCGTCACGGTGAGAGGCGCGGGGGTCACCATTTCCGTCGGCGCCGAGGTCACGCTCTCCGCCGTGCCGCCGTCGTCGGTCCAGGAGACCGTCACGGTGATGGCCGATCCCACGTCCGCCTGCGCCAGCGTGTAGGTGGACGAAGTGGCGCCGGCGATCGCTGTCCCGTCCCGCTTCCACTGGTAGCCGAAGGTCCCCAGCCCGTCGGCATCGGCGATCGCGTCGGTGGCTGCGGTCAGCGTGTCGCCCTCCGACGGAACCCCGGCGATCCCGGCGATGGCGGGCAGGCCCGTCGGCGCGTCGTTCACCGCGGTGACGTCGATGGTGATGGTATTGGCCGCCGCGCTTTCCAGGGTGCCGTCGCTCACCTTGAAGCCGAAGGTCGCATACCCCGGCCCGTTGGCGTTCGCCGCCGGGGTGAAGGTCAGGAGGCCGGTGTCGATCTGGGACTTGCTGATGACCTGGTCCAGGGTCACGTCCGCGCTGAATTTGAGCGCGCCCGCAGTCTCCAGCGCGGTGATCCTGATGCCGGCCAGCGTGTCGCCCTCGTCGGCGTCAACAAACCCGAAGTCGCGCGCCGTGAAGGCGTACGCGGTGTCCTCCTCCGTCGTCACCGTCCTGTCGGCGCCGGTCGGGCGGTCGGGGGTGTTGTCCACCGTGTAGGTGGTTTCCGCACCAGCGGGGAGTGTGGCGTCGAGCGGGTTGCCGGAGAGATCGACGATGGCATCGTCGATGTGCTGCCCTGACGCAAAGCCCAGCGTCACCGTGCCGTCCAGCGTTTCGAGATCGCCGCCGGAGGCGGTGACGTCCCAGACGATGCTGGCGGGACTGTTGACTGCCGTCGCCGACGCCGTGCTGCCGGTGATGGTGAAGTCGGCCCCGTCCACCCCCGTCACCGCCTCGCTGAACGTGACGCGCCAGGTCAGGCTGTCGGCGTTGGTCGGCGAGGTCGAAGGCGTCTGCCGTTTAATGGATATGACCGTCGGCGCCGTGCTGTCGACTGTGGCCGACGGCATCGCCGTGATGCTGGCCGGGCTGCCGAGGCCGGCGGCGTTCACCGCAAGGACCTGGAAGAGGTAGTTGACGTCGTTCGTGAGGCCGGCGACGACATGGCTGGTTTCGTCCGAGAGGTCGCCGTCGCCGTCGTTGTCGGGCACGTCCCTCCACTCGGGGGTGACCCCCCGCCCCAGATACCGGTATCGGTACCTGGTCGCGGCGGCAAAGCCGGCATTGTCCGCGGTCACCGTCCAGCCCAGCGTAACCTGGCCGTCGCCGGGCGTGGCGGTGAGCGGCGCAGGGGCCGCAAGCCGCGACACTGTCGCGTTGTTCGCCGTGGCGCGTTTGTTCCCGTTGTTGGCGGCATCGACGGCGACGTCCGCCGCGATCACCAGAGACGTCACCATGCCGCCGTCGGTCGGCGTGATCCTCGCGGTATAGGTGGCCCCGGAACCGGCAAAGTCCGAGGCAACGCCGTTGCTCACCGCGATGTCCCCCACCGTGAAGCCGGTCACATCCTCGGAGAAGGTGATCGTTACCGTCACCGCGCCGGAGGTTCCGCTCAGGCCGCTGATCTCCACCGTCGGCGCTACGGTGTCGGTGGCTATGTCGGCGCCCTTGACCTGGAGTTGGTAAGGACCATCAGTACGCACTAGAACCTGTCCAAAGGTTATTTCTGCATTTTCATTCGAGATCTGCCAACCCGCCGCTGCACCGGAATCAAGGCTTGCGGTTCCGCTTTGTCTCCAGGTTACAGGATTCCCGGGAGCCGCCAATATCACCCAGTAGTCAGTGTCTGCCTCCAGTGTGGCGCCAGCCGGCGCGCTGAACTCGTTGAGGCCCGCCGTTACGGTCGACGGATTGGTCAGCGTGTAGAGGGTGGAACCCAATACGGGTTGGTTGCTGGCCGAATTCCCATGGATCGTGACGGTCGGCGTTGAACCGGTGTCCACCAATTTCAGAACGACGCCGTCAAGATCGTAGCCGGCGGCATGGCTGCCCGTCCGGATTCTCTGACCTATTCGAACCACCCCAGACTGGGCAGCATAAGCAACCGTGCCTTCCTGTTGGCCGGTATTGCTGAGCAACGTCGTCGTCTGCGCGGCGGCGGGCGGGGCGAAGGGGGCGAGCAGGGGCAGGCACAGCAGCGCCCGCAGCAGGCCGCTGCGCAGACGGCGGACGGAAAGATCCGCGGCCGCGCGGGCGCCCGCGGCCGTGCGGGCGGCGGAAGGACCGAGGCGGTCGAGGGAAGAAGCGGGCCGGGCTCTATCGGAGCGCCGACCGGAGGCGGCGGAAGGTTCAGGCGGTGAGTCGGGCGGGCGGGAGCGGTCCCGCGATGCGGGCGCGCTCATGACTAAACGCGCGCGCAGGCAGGGCGACCCGGCGACCCGGCGACCCGGCGACCCGGCGACCCGGCGACCCGGCGACCCGGCGACCCGGCGACCCGGCGACCCGGCGACCCGGCGACCCGGCGACCCGGCGACCCGGCGACCCGGCGACCCGGCGACCCGGCGACCCGGCGACCCGGCGACCCGGCGACCCGGCGACCCGGCGACCCGGCGACCCGGCGACCCGGCGACCCGGCGACCCGGCTTATTATAGCGCCGGCCTCATCTCCGATTGTCAAGGGCGCGCGCGAACACGTTTCGGTCACCGTGCCGTTCAGGCCCAGCGCCCGTGAGACTGCCGCTCCCATCGCGCACAGCGCATCCGTCATGTTCATCGCACTGCCTCCGAACCTGCCGCCCGGCCCGCCGCCGCGCGCAGGGCGCACCGCTGCCGAGCATTGCCGATTCCGATTTCGCGTACCGTAAGCCGAGCAGGGCGGGCGCGCAAGATGTTGAACGGCCGGGTAACGTCAAGAGTTATGTGTCAGGGAGACGGGGGTGCTGATTCCCTGAGACTTGTTTTCGTGGATGAATACCGCGTAGAGGACGCGGTCCATTGAGGTCCGGTCCTGGAAGGTTCCCATGGGCCGGGTTCGTCTGCGGACCTCCCGGAACCTTCGTTCGATGGCGTTGGTGGTCCTGACCCGCTTTCGCTCATCGAGGGTCCGGTAGCGGAAGCAGGTGAGCAGCTCGTCGAGATCGCTGCGCAGGCAGGCGACGGCCTTGGGGTAGGTGCTTTGCCAGCGGTCGGCGAAGCGTCGGGCGGCGCTCTGGGCCTTGCGGCGGCTCTTTGCATTCATGACGGCGTGGACATCGGCCTTGACGGCCTCCTGGTCGGCCTTGCGGACCTTGTTGAGGATGTTGCGCATCTTGTGCGCCCAGCACCTCTGAACCGGGATGCCGGGATAGACGAACGGCAAGGCAGCCAGCAGGCCCTTGCCGCCATCGACGCAGATCATCTCAAGGCCTTCGCCGGTGAGCCCGCGGTGGTACAGCCGGTTGAGGAACGCTTCCCACTCGCGGGCGCCTTCGCTGACGGCGAGATGGAAGTCGATGATCTCCTTCTTGCCGTCGGGGCGGATGCCGAGCGCCACCAGGACCGGCCTCCTGAGCGCGCCGGCGCCGGTCTTGCGGGCCAGCACCACGCCGTCGAGCATCAGCGCCTTGTAGGCGTTCTTCAGCGGCCTGCGGTGGAAGGCCTCGACCGCCATGTCGAGCGTCTTGGAGACCCGGCTCACCGTCGCGGCCGAGACCGGGCGCCCGAGCAGGGCCAGCAGGACCTCGCCCACCTTGCGCGTCGAAAGCCCCAGCACGAAGCCGGCCAGGATGGCACGGTCGATCTCCGGCGCGCGCCTTGCGTAGCTCTTCACAACCCCGGTCGGGCAGAAGTGCCGGGTGCGCGGCACGTTGAGCTCGATGTCGCCGAGCTCGCTCAGCAGGCAGCGGCGGTAGGTCCCGTTGCGCCGGTCGCGCATCGCGCCGGCGTCGAGGTTGTCGAGCCAGCGATCCACCGCCTCGGCCATCCGGCCCTCGATGATCTCGGCCAGCGCCTGGCGGCCGAGCGGGCGGTAGCCTTCGCCCCAGTCCAGTCCGCCTGCCTGCATCTCCTTCACCACCTCAAAGGCCTGGGGTAGGCTCATGATCGTCGCAGCTTGCTGGGACATGCGGGGTGCTCCTGTTTGTGGTTGTCGTCACCACAGGGAGTACCCCCTTCCCACCTGACACATAAATTCTTACGTCACCAACGGCCGCGGTCTGCGCGTCTTCGGCGATCCCCTCGCCGCTGTCCGCCGCCCGGACATCGCCGGCAAAGGCGACCGCGACACGAATGCCCGGCGCCGCGCGCTCGCCTTCACCGGCGACGACAGCGTCGACGACCGGGCCGACAGCATCGGCGAACCCGGTGCGGCCGGTCCCGTCATCGCTCGCGGCAGGCACCCCGACAGCGCAACCCGATGCCGTGTCGGATCCCGTGCCCGTCGCCGGACACTCGGACATCCTCCATGATCGGACTTCTTCCACGGGCGTATCGGGGCGATGCACCCAAACGCGGACGCCGGCAACCGAGTGCAGACTTTGACCGTCACCTGTACCCACGGACGCATGGCCCGCCGGGAGTACCGCCGTCCCGCCGGCGGCGGCAGCGGGCATTCCCCTCAGGCCGCCCCCCCGACGGTCACGGTGAGCCGCTTGCCGAGCCGGCGCAGCGCCCGCTCGATCGTCGCCGCCTTGGTCGCGTGATCGGGGTTCAACATGCGCCGGACCTCGCTCTCCGCCACATCGAGGTCGCGGGCGAGCCGCCGTTGCGATATCCCGGCCCCGCGCCACGCCTCGTAGAGCGCCGCCTTCAGCGCGGTCTGCACCGGCGGGACCACCAGGGGGCGGCGTCTGCCGGCGGGCGAGGGCTCGGGCAACGCGCCGCCCGCGCGCATCGTCGCCGCGATGAGCTCGCGCAGCAGGTCCCGCCCCTCGGCCAGCGCCTCGTCGCGTGTCGCGCCGTCGGTCGCGCCCCAGCCGAAGTCGGGGAACGAGACAACGTGGCGCCCGTCCGCGTCGCGTTCGATCGCGGCGGGATAGTTGTAGCTGTCGGGCATCGGTCCTCCTATAGCTCGTTCGGGTCGATCCCGAGATCGGCCAGCATCTTGCCGAGCAGGCCACGGCCGATCTCCTTCCTGCGGTCCTTGACGGTGGTCTTGCGCCCGCCCACGTAAAGCGTCCCGTGCGAGCCGGGTCCCTCGGAGGCGACGAAGCGCACCTCCACGCCCCGGACCCGCGCCCACCGCCGGACCCGCGCGATGAACTGCCGTCCCGTCATCGCCCGACAATAGACGCGAACAATTTTGCGCGCAACCGCGCAGATACGGCGCCGGTGCGGCATCGACCGCGCGTCGGTCCGCGCGGTGCGTCCATACGCCTTGCACCGGGCGAACCGGGGGCCGGTCGGCGGACCGGGATTCTTCGCGCCCGTCGTTCTCCTCCTTTCCGGGACGCCCGGCCGGAACGCGCTCGCCGCCACCGCGGGAGGCGCCGGCAAGAGAGGAGCCTGGCCGTGATCGGGGCGGCGGTCGGGGCGTCCGGGGGAGGGCGTCCGGCCGCCGTTTTCCCTCATCGGCACGAAGGAGACGGCATCATGACGGCAGCCCAGGCATTCGCTCCCAACGCGACCACGTTCCTCACCCACCTCGTCGGCGGCGGCCTCGCCGACACCCGCTATGTGGTCGAGCGCTTCAAGTCGATGCTCGACGGCGACATCCGGCCCGTCGTGGCCGAGGCGCCGAAGGGCGGCCGCCGGCGCAAGGCCAAGCGCGTCCTCGCCACCCTGAAGGAGGTGAAGGAGATGCGCCCCGGTCGCAACGAGATCATCGTCTGCACCGGCCTCAACATCCGCAACTGCGGGGTCCAGTACTGGGATTGCCTCGCAACGGGGCTTTTCCACGACCGCAAGCAGAAGGGCTGACGGCCCCCTTTCCGGACGCCCTGCCGGCCCGGCGCCGACCGCTCCCTGTCCCCGTTACCGGGCGGGCCAGGGCCGCCGGCGGGGCGTCCGCCTTTCTCGTTCCCATATCCGTGGAGGCACCTATGGCCTATCGGGATCCCGATGTCAGGCGCGCGCGCGATCGCGACCGTATCGCCAACCGAACCGCCGCGCGCATCGAAGCCGGCCTCTGCGTCAGATGCGGCAGGACCGAACCCCTGCCGGAGCGCCGCCTGTGCGCGCCCTGCAACGAGAAGCGGAATGCGGCGAGCCGCGCCCGCGACGCCCGGCTCCGGGCCGCCAGGAAGCCCCGGCGGGATCCCGAGCGCGCGAAGCAATATGAGCGCGAGCGCTGCCGCAGGGTGTACGCCGAGCGCGTAGACTACGCTTCATACTACACCTCCGCTGTTCCAATCATGGCGAGGTTGTTCTGTCGGCTGTCGCCGCGAGAGCCGTTGCCCCGGTTGTTTCGTCGGCGGAGGATCGGGGATTTCGAACAGGCAGTAGCCGGCGTCGCAATAGACGTGACCGCGCAAGAGCCCGGCCTTGCGCCATTTGTGGACGGTGCTTCCGGCCACCCCGAGTTGCCTGGCGATCTCGTCGCTGCGCAACAGTCCGCGATCGCGCAGCCGCTGATAGCGGGACTTCAGGGCGTAACGCTCTCTCACCACGCTGACCAGCTTCGGGGTGAAGGCGAGGCCGTAACCGCTTCGGTATCCGCGCTCGTTGAGGATTTTGGCGACCTCGCCATCGGTGTGGTCGTTCAACAGCCTGTCGACCTCGGCGACGACTTCTTCGCTGGTCTTGTGCATCTCGCGCCCGAGTGGATCCGGCGTCCAGGTGATCTGCCGGGTCGCGCCGCCGCGCAGCCGCACCCCCAGGCTCCGTGTTGCCTTGGTCAGCGTCACGTCCTCGATGAGCAGCCGCGCCATCCGCTTGCGCTCGCGGTGCGGCGTCGCCGGATCGTTCCACAGGCGGGGGAAGTCGCTGGCCAGCGCGAGGATCCGCTCGCGTTGCCCGTCGTCCAATCCCTGGCCCGGTTCGGCCCGGCTGCGCTCAAGCTCGTGCTGCGCCTCGTCGAGCGCCCGGAGCTTCGCGTTCCACTCCGCCTCCAGCACGTCGGCCACCATGCGGTTGTCGGGATGGGTCTGCATGAACCGCTGGCGCGCCAGGTCGGCTTCCTCGCGGGCGCGCTGCACCCGCTGGGCGCGCCACAGATCGGCCTCTTCGGCGCGCGCGGCGAGTTCGTCCTGCACCTGCAACGCCACGTCCAGCGTGAGCGGTGTCATCAGCCCCACCAGCAGCTCGCCGACCCTCCGGTCGATGGCGGCGCCGGGGATGCTCTGACACCAGGGGCTCGCCGTCTTGTTCCCTTCATGGCTGCACAGGTAGTAGGGATGCAGACCCCCCTTTTGCTTGTAGTAGCGCACCGCCATGCTCCGGCCGCACACGCCGCAGATAGCCAGGCCCTGGAGCAGCGCCGGCCCCTCGCGCGGGGGAGGGCGGCGCGCGGCGGCGGCCGCATGGGCATTATCGTTGTCGCGAAGCTGGCGCTCATTCTGTTCGAACCGCTCCCAGGTGATGTAGCCCGGATGGGCATCGCGCAGCAGCACCGTCCACTCCTCGCGCGGCACGCTTCTGGTCTCGACACCGCCGCCGGGACGCCGCCGGCTGCGGCTGCGCCCGTACGCGAACGCGCCCGCGTATCGCGGGTTGTGCAGTGTTCGGAGTGCCCGTGCGAACCTCAGCGGCTTCCAGTGCAGCTCGCCCTTGTGCGGCCCGCCTTGAGGACGGTGCGGGAACAGCAGCTTCTCCCGGTTGAAGTGCTTCACCGTGGCGGCGGCCGAGCCGGTCCGGGTGAAGGTGTCGAACAGCAGCCGCAGGCTGTGCTGCACCTGGACGTCGGGGTCGAGAACGACATCGCCGAGCGGGTCGTAGACCAGCCCCACCGGCAGAGGAATCTTCAACTCCCCGCGTCTTGCCGCGTTCAGCGTCCCACCGCGCATCCGGGCGCGCATCATGTGCAGCTCGGCCTCGCTCATCGTGCCTTTAAGTCCCAGCAGGAGCCTATCGTTGAAGTCGACGGGATCGTAGAGGCCGTCCTCGTCGAGGATCAGCGTCTCGCTCAGCGCGCAGATCTCGAGCAGCCGATGCCAGTCGGTGGAGTTGCGTGCGAGACGACTGACCTCGAGTCCGAGCACGATCCCCGCCCGTCCCATGCCGACGTCCGCGACCAGCCGCTGAAAGCCCTCGCGGTCGCCGTCGGCGCCGGAGAGGCCGAGATCGCTGTCGATCACGACGACGCCCTCGGTCGGCCAGCCCAGCGCCACGGCCCGCTCCCGCAGCGCATACTGGCGTCTCGTGCTCTCGCCGTGCTCGAACACCTGGCGCACGGTGGACTGACGCACATAGAGGTAGGCGTCGCGGCTCAGGTGGCTCGCAGTCACCTTCTGGTGGACGGCGCTCATGCCGGCTCCCCTTCCATATGGCCCTTGAGCATCGCGAGCAGAACATCGATCACCGGCCTTTCAACGCCGGCGGGCAGCGGCTCGGGCGAGGCCCCCGCGTACTCAGCGGCCGGCGGGGCGGGTAGCTCGGCGAATGCGTGCAGCCAGGCCGCGACGCCGCGAAGCGCCACCACGGCAAGCCCATGGCGGTCGTGGCCGGCGCCGGGCTCGACGGCATTACGGCGCATCCGCTCGTAACCCTGTCCGTAGGCGGAATGCTCCGCCGCGGTGAGCGCGGCGCGTGGCGGGCTGTGCATCGTCATCGTTTTTTTCCCCGCGCCAGGGCGCGGTCGATGCTGCGGCGGTGGACCGAGATGCCGAAGCGGGTGCGCACGAGCTCGACCAGCTCGGCCGCGGTCAGCTCCGGCCGTTCGCTCTTCGCGGCCTGCAGCGCCTCGACCACCTCGTCGCTGAGCTTGTGGGGCCGGCGCGGTCCCGGCCGGTCCGGCAGCAGGCCCGGCAGCCCGCCCGCTTCGTAGGCGCGCTGCGCCTGATACCAGGTGGGCCGCGACACGCCGAAGCTCGCAGCGGCGTGGCTCACCGGAACGCCGTCCTCGCGCACGCAGCGCAGCATCTCGTAGCGGACCTGAAGCAGGTCGCGCGGATCGAAGAACGCGTTCGACAGGAACAACTCGTCGAGCACCGCCTCGGCATGCGGGTTGAGACACCCGTGCTCCTTGAGCGAACGGGTCTTTGCGTCGGCGGGGCGTCTGGCCATCGCGCGGGCTCCATGAGGAAAGGAATGTAAATATATTTATGCACAATCCCGCTACCGCATCAAGCCTCACCTTCCCTTGTACCAGGAAAAACAGGCAGAAAATCCAAGCATTACGCCCAATATGTGCCATCCTTCCAGCCACTACGATGTTCTGCGCTCCCCATTCATGCGCAAAAACGTCCTTACACATGCGGCAAAATCTCCTTGACAGTCTCCGCCCCGCCGCCGGTCTCCCTCCCGGCGCGGCCGTCCCCGTCCAGGCTGTCCAGCAATGCCGCCAGCGCAAGCAGATCGGAGACGCGGAACGCCGACCGGCCCGCCGCTACCCTCGTAAACGGGTCCACCGCCGCGACGCTCGTAAAAGCCTGACGAACCGTGCGCAGCGTCCCGTCGTCAGCCGTGTAGTGAACCAGCCCCACCCCCATCACCGACGCGATCTCGACCAGCTCGAACTCACGTCCATGAAGAGGATGAAACGGATGCGTCACCCGAAACCGGTGATTCTCAATGCACAGAGGAGGTGCAGTTGAAAGCTCAACGCGTGGCCGCCGGCATCTGCACCAAGTGCGGCCGCGCCGAGGCGGTCCCGGAACGCACCACCTGCGAGCCCTGCGCGGTCAAGCATCGCGCGCGCGACCGCGACCGCTATGAGCGTGCGAAGGAACAGGGGATACCTTACGGCGGGCGCGACCCGGAAGCCCGGCGCCGGGCCGGCCGGAAGCGCAGCCGCCGGCGCAGCGAAGCCCGCAAGGCCGCCGGCGTCTGTATCCGTTGCGGCAACATCCCGCCCGCGCAGGGCCGATCGATGTGCGAACCGTGCCGCGAGGATCGGCGGCAGGCGAAACGCACGCTCCATCATGAACGCCGCGCCGCCGGGTTGTGCGTGAAATGCGCGGCGCCCGCGCCGGACGGCAAGGCGTATTGCGACCCCTGCGCGAAGGCCCGCTCCGGGCGCCGGGACCTGAAGGCGAAGCGGGAGGCCGACCGCCGGCGCTATGCCGAGCGGAGGGCCAGGGGCGATTGCACGACTTGCGGCAAGCCGGCCAATGGCGCCGCCGAGTGCCGGGCCTGCTGCGACGCCGCCCGCGCCCGCTACAACGCCCGCCGCGCCGCCGGTGTCTGCGTCAAGTGCCAGACGCCCACTTTCGGCGGCGCTACCTACTGCGCGCCCTGCGCCGTCGCCAATCGGAGGCGGCGCAACCGCGAGGCGGAATATGCCGCCCGGCGCGCCCGCTATGCCGACCGGAGGGCGAGGGGCCGCTGCGTCGAATGCGAGGCGCCGTCGCCGGGGGTCGCCCGCTGCGAGCCCTGTTCGCGCAGGCACCGCGAGGGCTCGGGGGCGTTTCGCGGCATCCCGGTCTGGGACCCGAGCTGGACGGTGATCGAGATCGCCTCCGGCCGCGAGCACGGTCCCTATGACAGCGAGGCCGACGTGGCGCTCTGCCTCGCCTTCGAGAAGCTCGCGCGCCACGAGGTCGAGGTGCTGTGCGACGCCTCGCCGATGAGTTCGTACACGGCCCCGCCTTGGTGAGCCGGCGGCCGCGCGGCGGGGGCCATTCCCCGCTGCGCTGCCGGCCCGCCGTCCGCTGCCCCCCATACGTATCGCCGGCCGGACGCCCGCCGCTCCGGCCGGCCCCACGAAAGGAGCAACCGCCAATGACCGCCTGCATCCCCGACGAACCGATCTATTGCTTTGCTCCCGTCACCGACACGGACGGCGAGCCCCCGCGGATCCGTCTTCTGGTGGAGGGCCTCGGCTTCACCGTCCCAACCGCGCTGGTCTGCCTCACCGCCGAAGACGGCCTCCGCGTCGCCGACAGGCTCAACCGCGCCCTCGGTCTCGACCGCGCCGCCTGGACCGCACTCGCCGAACGCTGCCTGCGCGCCGGCGCCGGCGCCATGAACGGCGCCACCCTGCACTGATCCGCGCCCGATGCCGTCGCGGCGCTGCCTGTCCGTCGCGGACGGGGGCGGAACCGCGTCGGCGTCCGCGCGGGGTTCGGCCGGGAGGTCGAGAGGAGCTTTCGCGGGGGCGTGTCCGGCAGGGCGGCTGGAGGGAGTCCGGTCGCCTCGATGCCGGGCGCGGCAACGCGAAGGAGGTTTTCGCCATGTTCCTGTCCGACCATTCCACCGACCTGCCCGCCAACACCTTGCTGGCCGCGCTGGGCATCGACCCGGCCGCCGTCCGCGAGACGATCGAGGACGCGCGTGCGATGCGGTGCCCCGAGCGCCCGGCGGTCTATCCCGAGCACGGTTTCGCCGGCCTCTTCCCGGAACCGCCGATGGGGGGCTTCGGCGAGGCGGCGCCCCCGGATCGGTGTCCGGGGCAGGCCGACGAGCCCTGGGACCCGGCGTCGTCGCTCCCTCCGGCGTGATGGAGGTGGAGGACGGCCTGGAGTGGATGAGCGGCGGGGGGCCGGGGGAGCGATCGTCCGGCTTCCCGCCGTTCGCAAACCATCGTCAACATCGAGAACTGAAGGAGCATCGTCATGAGCTTCGGAATGAACCGCGTCGAACTGATCGGCCGCCTGGGCGCCGACGTCATCGTCAACAATCTCGCCAGCGGGGGCCGCGTCGCCAATCTGAGCATCGCGACCGACGAGAGCTTCCTGGATCGCAATTCCGGGGAGCGCCAGGACCGCACGGAATGGCACCGGGTCGTGACCTTCCAGCCCGGCCTGATCGACATGCTGGTCCGCCACGCCAAGAAGGGCCGGCTGATCCACGCCGAGGGCAAGCTCAAGACCCGCCGCTGGAAGAAGGACGGCGAGGACTCGGAACGCTTCTCCACCGAGATACTGGTCGTGCCCGGCCACAAAATTCAATTCCTGGACAAGCCCGCCGGCGCGAACGGCAACGGCGCCCGGGACCCGTCCGGGACCGCCCAGCCGGCGGTGAACGGCGAGGCAATGCCGGCCGGCGGCACCGAGGATTCCGACATCATCCCATTCTAGGCCCAGTCTCTCTCCTCCCTCCCAACTCTGGCGGCTGCGTCGGCAGTCGCCTTTTTTTCTGCCGTGGGTCCGGAGACCGCCGCCGCGCCAAGAGTGGAGAAGAGCTTGCGAACGGGCAAGCCGTTCGGAGGAGGGAGGGAGTCCTCCCCGCCTTCGGCACCGTCGCAAGGGGAGACTGTCATGGACCGTATCGACTTCGACCGCATCGCCCGCCACGAATGGCGCATCCGTCTCGACGGCGAGATCGTCGGCGACGTGCTCCGCATGCCGGATGTCCTTCGGGCCGGGGCGACGGTCTTCGTCATCCACCTGAGCGAGGACTACCGCGGTCCGGTCCGCGTCGGCGATCCCGTCCGCGTCCGCGCCGAGACCGCCCGGATGATCGACACCCATCCGCTATGGCGGTGACGGGCGGATGTCCGCAGATCGGCGCCCAACCGGCAGACGCCGTGCCGGCCTAGAGGCCTATGGGGTCCGTGCAGGTGGAGAGATTTGGCCGACGACGTGCTGTCCCATTGTGCCACGCGTGCTCCCTACGCCAACCCCTGCGGGGTCCTCCGCTGCGCTCCGGCGCGGGGAGGCTCCGCTAGGCGCCGCGACGGGGCGACCGTGGCTCAGGCCCAAGCTACGCCAGGGCTCGTTCCTCGCCAGGCTCCACTAGGGCCTTGCGCCCGCACCACTCGCCCCGCCGCAACGCCAAGCTCCACCAACCCCGCGTGGCTGCGGTCCGCGCGCGTGTCCCAACAGGACATCACATCGGGGATCGGCCCCGGACGTGAAACCGATCGTAAGGAGATCGACATGAACATCATCGAGAACATCGACACCATCGAAGCGGGCGCGCACTCCGTCACAGCGACCGTCTGCGACAACGCGGCCCTGTTCGGCGCGACGCCCGAGCGCGACGAGTTCGACACCCGGGACATCTGGGACGCGGACGACGCCATCGACGTGGTGAGCGAAGCGTTCCGCATCCTCGCCGAGGGCGTCGGGCCGGACGGCACCCAGCTCGCCGACGAGCGCGAGAGCCTGCTCTGGGGCTTCGTCAACATGCTCGACAGCCAGACCAACCGCCTCGACCGCGCCGCCGACAGGCTGATGCCCGAACTCCGCGACCTCCAGCGCGCCCAGGACGGCACCGAGATCAAGTCGCTCGAACTGGAGATGACCACCCACCGCGCGCAGTGCCTGACCGACCGACGCGACGCCTTCGAGACCATGCGCGACGAGGCCGCCGAAGCCTACCGCGCGGAGACCGGCAACGTCTGGCGGCCCCGGCGCGGGTCGAACGTCTCGCAGACCGGCACCCTGACCTCCGCTGCCATCGACGCCCGCGATTTCGCCCGCGCGAGGCAGGACCGCAAGACCGCCGCGCACCTGCCGCAGGGCACCCTGGTCGCCATCGCCGGCGGCAAGGACGTGCAGGACGCGGGCGCGGTGATCGCCATGCTCGACAGGACCCGCGCCAAGCACGCCGACATGGTGCTCGTCCACGGCGGCGGTCCCGGCGTCGAGAAGATCGCCGCGCGCTGGGCCGAACGCAACGGCGTCCACCAGGTCGTCTGCAAGCCGGACTGGGACCGCCACGGCCGCGCCGCCCCGTTCCGCCGCAACGAGGAACTGCTCAACCTCCTGCCGAAAGGCGTCCTGGCCTTCCCCGGCAGCGGCATCACCGAGAACCTCGTGGACCGCGCCCGCCAGCTGGGCATACCGGTCTGCCGCGCCTGACCGCAGCGCCTCGCGGGCCGCGTCATCGCTTCGGCGGCGGCGCGGCCCACTTCGTTTCCGACTGACGGCGTTGCGGCGGCGATGCCGTCCTCGCGCGCGCTTCGCGCGACGCTCGTGCTCCGGCTCGCTGCGCTCGCCGATCGCCGGTGCGTTCGCTGCCGCTCGCACCGATGCGCTCGCGCTGCGCGCTCCCGCCGTCGGCGCTGCCGGCGATCATGATCGCCGACGTGATCGCCACGACGAACACCGCGACGGGTCTCGCGATCGCTCGCCCCGTCCGTCGCCTCCGCATCACGCTTCGCGTAAGCGCTTCGGCGACTGCCTCGATCATCGTGCACAACGCGATGCACGGCGCCGTCATCGGCCGCCGCAGTCGCGGACGTGTCGGTGCAGCCGTCGCCGACGATGCCGCCGTCACCGCGCTCGACACTTCGTCCCTCTGTCGTGTCGCCGACAACGACCACTCACGCGCCGCGGTGGCTCCGATGAACTGCTGTCGCCGACGTCGACTTCCCCATCGAATATTCAGCAGATTCATGGCCTATGACCCGCCGTGGCGGGCTTTGGTTCTCACACCGGACGCACCCAGGGTGCCTTTCCTGCCTCCGCCCGCCCTCGCATGAGTAGACGGAAAACCCTGCAATAGCAGGGCTTTACGGTTCCACCGGTCCCACACCGCCTCGCGGCATCCCCGACGAAACGCCGCCGCGGCTGCTTCCTTGACTACCAGTCAGCCGCGCGGTCCGAACCGGGAGCCGCGACCATGACCGACCGACCCAAATCCACCTTCGCCCGGCGCGTCCGCGCCGCAAAGCCAAGAACTGCCAAATACGAAGTCCGCGACGACGTAGTGAGCGGACTGGCGCTGACCATCCAGCCCACCGGGGTCCGGACCTTCTTCCTCGCCCGCATGGTGCGCGGGCGCAGGCGCTACGCCACCATCGGCAGCGCCGACACCATGACGATCCCCGAGGCGCGGCGCGAGGCCCGCAAGCTGGTCGTCAGCTACATCGAACCCGCGAAGCAGGACAAAGGCCCGAGAACGCCGGGTTATCCGATGGAGGCTTTCGCCGAGGAGTTTCTCGACCGCTACGCGCGGCACTGGAAGCCCAAGACCCTGACGGCCAGCACCTATGTCGTCCGCAACCACATCCTGCCCGCCTTCGGCCGCATGGCGGTGGACGCCATCGCCGTCGAGCATGTCAGGGATTGGTTCGCATCCATGGCCGACAGGCCCGGCAACGCCAACCGCGCCATGCCCACCCTGTCCGTCATGATGCGCATGGCCGAGTTGTGGGGCTACCGCCGCCACAACTCCAATCCCTGCAAGAACACGCGGCGCTACAAGACCCAGGCCAAGGAGCGCTTCCTGACGGCGGAGGAAATGGCCCGGCTCAACGCCGTGCTGACCCGCGACGAGTTCTGGTGCCCGAGCGTTGTCGCCATCGTCCGCCTGCTGATGCTGACCGGCTGCCGCTTCGGCGAGATCGCTGCACTCGAATGGGACTGGATCAAGGACAAGCGCATCTTCCTTCCCGATTCGAAGTCTGGGCCGCGCACGGTCTGGCTGTCGAGCGCCGCGCGGGCCGTCATCGACGCCATCCCGCGATACAGCGCGGATTGCCCCTATCTCTTTCCCGCCCGTCCGCCGACGCGGCCCATCGACAACATCGCCTTCCAATGGGATCGCATCCGCGCCGAGGCCGAACTGTCCGGCTTGCGGCTTCACGATCTTCGTCACAGTTGGGCGTCCACCGCCGCCATGAACGGCGTCGGCATGCTGACCATCGCCAAGCTGCTCGGTCACGCGCTGGTGGAGACGACCGAGCGCTATGTCCACCTGTCCGACCGTTCGGTTGCCGAGGCCGCCGACCGGGTGTCCGGGCGCATCGGCGCGGCTCTGGCCGGTAGAGGGACCGTCCGGGAAGGAGGGTGCGATCATGCCGACGGTTGATCTCACCGCACGGCTCGCCCGCGAGACCGAACCCGGCGACCGGGACGTGTTCCTGTTCGACCGGGCGCTGCCCGGCTTCGGGTTGCGCGTCCACCGGTCCGGCGCGAAAGCGTGGATCGTGCAGGCTCGCATCGAGGGGAAGACCCGGCGCATCGTCATTGCTCGTTTCGGCGAGATGGAACTGACGCAAGCCCGCCGCCGCGCCCGTGACATCCTCGCGCGCATCCAGGCGGGCGACAATCCCGCCGACGACATCCGCAAGGAGAAGACGGCCCCGACCGTGGCCATGCTGGCCGATGAGTATCTCCAGCGCTGCGATCCCTACTGGAAGCCGTCGGGACGCAAGACCATCCGCATCTATCTCAAGGCCCGCATCCTGCCCGCCTTCGGCAAGATGCCGGTGGAGCACGTCGGCCCCGAGGATGTGGCCGCGTGGTTCGACGAAGCAAGCCGGGAGCGGCCCGGCGCGGCCAACCGCGCCTTCGAGATACTGCGCTCCATGATGTTCCGGGCCGAGGAATACGGCTTCCGAGAGCCGGGCACCAATCCCTGTCTCGGCATCAGGAAGAACCCGAGGCGCAACATCGCCCGGTTCCTCGACACCGACGAACTCGCTCGGCTCGGGCGGGCGCTCGACGCCCGCGAGGACGAACGGCCCGAGGCCGTCGCGGCGATCCGGCTGCTGGCGCTCACCGGCTGCCGCCGGGGCGAAGTGCTCGATCTCCGCTGGCGCGACGTTGGGGAGAGCGTCATCGCCTTGCGCGATAGCAAGACTGGACCGCGCAGCGTGCCGCTCGGCGAAGCCGCGCGGGCGGTCATCGCGGCACTGCCCGGCCCACGCGACCCCGATGCGTTCCTGTTTCCGAACCTCGCCGGGGGCAGACACGCACACCGGATTGTCAACTGCTGGCGAGCGGTCTGCGACGACGCGAAGCTCGGCAAGGTCCGGCTGCACGATTTGCGGCACACGGCGGCGAGCCACGCCGTCATGTCGGGCGAAAACCTGCCGCTCGTGGGCAAGCTGCTCGGCCATCGCAGGCACGAGACTACTGCGGGTTATGCGCACCTTGCCGACGGCCATCTGGTCGAAACAGCGGAGAACGTCGGGAGCATCATCGCAGAAGCGATGAAACTCCACGACACGCCGTCGCCTTCCAGTCCCCGCGCTCGCCGTATATGCGGGCGCTGGTTCTGAAATCAGCGGGTCCAAGAACGGGGCACGAGTTTTCTAGCATTCAGGATGAGTGCATGCGGCAATCATTCGCCACAGAAGTGAGAAAATCCAAGTAGTCTGTTCCACCTTCTAGAAGTTCCGCGAACACCACGCGAAAACTCTTGCTTCCTATGCCAAGCTCACTAGACAGTTTTTCATATCGTTTCCCTTTCCTGTGCGCTACACCCGCTGACCTTAGCGCCTGGAGCTTTCTCAGGTAATGAATGTGGATGGAAAAATTTTCGATTCCGATGCTCTGCAATGCGCGTTCTAGAACATTGAGTCCAGAGGTGCTGCTATCATTGCATAATTCTGGAATCACTTCTTTCAACTTCTTTTCGTTGATTGAATCAATCAGTACCTTTGTGAGACTCAGCACTAACTCATCGAACTCACGTTGTTCCTCAGTAGACGGAATCCTCAGGGTTTGCAGATGATGGCTATCGTCAGAGCTCAAGGGAACCAGAACGGACCAACTTAGATTCTCTCCCCACACCTTCTGCAATTTGTCGTAACTTCTCATAAACAGATGGTCTGGGCGGTTTGAATCTGTTGGCGTTGCCAAGATTTGATTGGCGTAGAAAGTCTCGCTTAACGTACCGCTGGGCGGAATGTTGTGTGCCCGCCAGTGGAGTTGCTCGTCGTAGGGAATGCGACCAAGATCACCCAACCACGCACAAACCTTGTCCTCGTGGTTGTTGTCCATTGGCAACCCCCACTCATGACCGCCATGCAGAATCCCGCTTTTCACCGAGTATGTGCTCGGTTTCTGATAATACTTGTCCAGCACATCCCTTCGGAAATGAACTTGGGTTAGGAAATTCGGAGCGTTTGGGTTTGCACCAAAAAAATTCGCCAACGCACTCGGATTTGAGGTATACGTAATTGTTTTCCCGGAATCATCGACACCAATAATGAAATCAACATACTCGCGAGTTTCTCGGCCTAAGAAACTCTTGGACTTACTTTGCGCCATAACTGGCTCCTACACTTACGGTTGGCGGCGGCGTTCTATCTTGTCAGATTTAGCGTGAGCAATTTGTTCATTGCCACATTGTCGTTGATCCTCTTGTCCCATCCGTAGGCCGCAGCGACAACGGCATCAAGTGCCGAGTGCGCGTCGGTCAGCCATTGCGGGCGGGCATTGTACAGGTTTGTCAGCGTGCGGGCCTTGAGTTCCTTTGCCGCCGCCTCGTCGCGGGGGACAGTACGTTTCGGATAGCCGGGAACGGGTTCGTCGATCCATTCCACCCATTCGGGCGGGTTGAGCCAGCGGTCGCGCAACTCGACCAATCGCCTTGCGGCCTCGGCGATGGCGACGGCGCGGGAGTCTTCCGCATAGTCTGCGGCGGGAATATCCGGCGAGAGGCCGTCCGGGAAGGGGAAGGTCTCGAAGGTGGTGGTCGGCGTGTAGCGCGGATCGTTCCCTTTGCCGAGCCAGGTCCCCAACCGCAGCGACCATGCCTCGTGAAACCGGCTGTGCAAGATGCCGAAGGTCACGTCGTCGTCGCGGGCGATGACGATCAACTGATGGTCGGGACAGACGCCCGCATCGAGCCAGACGAACAGCCGATGCTTTGCAAGGGTCGGCGTCGCGATGAAGCGTTTCATGCCGCTTACGGCCCGCCACATCGCCGGACGGGGCCGCGAGTGTCGCCACCATTCTTCCCTAAGCGCCTTGATTCGGTTGGTCGCCCGTACCGGCTTCACATGCTCCGCAACATGAGCGAACGGGGCTTCGTAGAGTGCAGCCTCGGCTTCGGTCATGGAAACGCCGAAGTCGATAATCCATTGGTCGGATGACCGGCGCACCACATCCATTCCGACGATCCGAGGCTTCAAGACATCGGCGTTCGGACGCCCGTTCGGGTTGGCGGGCAGGCCCAGCCATTCCCGCGCAACATCCCCCGGAATGTCGAAAGCGCCATTCTTATTGACGCCAAGGAAGGCAACAGCACGGTTTGCGGGCAGTCCCGCCGCTTGCGTGAGGTCGAGGCCCCCGCCTGTCAGGTCTGGGTTGATGCGCGCCGCCGCGGCACCGTCCAGCGTAACGGGCAGGTCGGCGCCCTTCGGCGCGAAGCAGACCAGCGAGACCCGCACCGCCGCACCGTCGATAACCCAGGGTTCGTCGGACCAAGCGTCAAAAATGGCGCTGTCCTCGACGATCCGGTCGAGTACCGCCCGGTTATTTCCGCCGCGGATCGAGTTGGTGGAGACCAGACCGACGCGGGCGATCTTCTCTCCGGCGATTAGCTGGCCTGCCTTGTGGAACCAGTAGCAAACAAGATCTGCGGACGCCGGGACGGAACCGCGATAGGCGCGGCGCAGGCGCTCTGTATAGTCGTGGCCGAGTCCGTCCCGCATCACCCGGTCGCCCAGAAACGGCGGGTTGCCGATCACGGCGTCGGCGTCGGGCCAGTCCGGTTGTCCTCCGTCGGGCGAAAGGACCGCATCGCGGCATTCGATGGTGTCGAGCGGATCGAGAATCGGATTGGTCGAATTGCTGAACCCGTTGCGCCGCATCCACTGGATTTCGCCGATCCACACCGACACGCGGGCAAGCTCGGCGGCGTAGGCGTTGATCTCGATTCCCTTCACGTTCGCCGGGCCGACCGCCGGGAACCCGCGCGCAAGGCCGAGCGTCTCCGCTTCGAGCTGGACCCGGTGCTCGATGTCCTTGAGCGCGTGCAGCGCAAGATACAGGAAGTTCCCCGACCCGCAGGCCGGGTCGAGCACGGTGAACTGCCGCAGCCGGTCGAGGAAGGTGCGCAGCGCCCGGTCCGCCTGCCGCCGTAGCCGTGTCTGCGCCGCCGGAGAACCCGCCACGTCCGCGCGTTCGACGGTAGCCGCGATCCCGGCCTTCGCCGTCTCCCATTCCGCGAGCAGGGGCCGAACGATCACCGGCTCGACGATCCGCATGATCTTGTCGCGGTCGGTGTAGTGCGCGCCCAACTGCGAACGCTTGTCCGGGTCGAGGCCGCGCTCGAACAGTGTGCCGAGGATTGACGGGTCGATCTCCGACCAGTCGAGCGCCGCCGCCTTGAGCGCCGTCTCGATTCCTTGCCGGTCGAGCGGCAAGGCCGCGTCGTCGTCGAACAGCCCGCCGTTGAACCAGGCCACCGCCTGAAAGTCGATATCGCCGCCCGTAGCCATCGCGCCGAACAACCGCGAGGCATAGTCCGCGAACCTGTCGGGATTGCGCCGGGCATGGGTCAGCATCCGGGTGAACATCTCGTCGGGCAGCAGGCCCACATCCTCGGCGAACATGCAGAACACCAGACGGTTGACGAAGTGCGCGACCGTCTGCGGATCGTGGCCTCTGTCCCGCAAGCCTTGGGCAAGCTCCGCGAATGTCGCCGCCGCGCGCTCCGTCACCGTCTGCCGCGTCTCGCCGGGCCGCAGCCGCTCCGGGTCCGACATCGCCCACTTGAGCTTGTCGCGGGTCGCGCCGTCGGCGAGATCGTCGAGCGTGAACTCGTGCGTCACGCTCACGCTGTTCGTCCAGTTGGTGCGGATACGGAACCGCGCCATATCCGAGACGATCAGCAGCGGCGGGTTCTCCAAGGCGAGCGCGTACTGCCGCAACTGGTTGAACGCCGCGTCGAGATCGGCGCGGCGGCCCTTGTACTCCCACGCGAAGCATCCGCGCTTCCACACGTCGGCCCAGCCGTCGCCGCCGGTGTCCTTGCGCACGCCGCGCTCGAAGCAGTACCACTCGCCCGCCGGGTCGGCCTCCGCCGGTGTCGGCTCGTCGAGCAGACGGCACAGGTCGATGAAGTGCTCCTGCGACGCCGAGCGTTCCTTCAATTCCGACGCCCGCCACTTTGCGATGAACGCGCCCGGAGTCATCGCGCCGACCATGACGACGAGCACACGGGCCGGCAGTGCCTACCGGTCGCGCGTTCGGATGGCGCGGCATCTTTCATCGGCGCATGTCTCCCCGCTTCCCTCTTGTTTCGATCACCATGCGGTGGCGTTGTGCGACGTGCAAGCTCGACTGCGGCAGCTTCGATGCGAACGACCGTTGACCGCGAAGCCGGACGATGATCGCATGGCCGCACCGATAGCCGCACGCGGTTCGCCGCACAATGCGAGAAGGGACCGACGGTCGGATGCCACAGCCGGCACGACTTCGCGCTGGGCATCGTGCGCGCCATCGCCGACAGCGCGGGCCGCTCGAATGACCCGGCCAGTGCGCAGGTCGAGGCGTGTGCGCTGTCACGCATCCCTTGGTGATCAAGGGCTCCAGCTGATCCGAGATTTTTCTTACCCCGGCGGCTTCGCAGACATCTGCGGCCCTGAGATCGGCGGATAGGGCGGATCGAGGATTTCCACCCCATAGCCGACGACGCTCCCAGGCTCACTTCCGGCCCCGTCGCGTCGTCCCGCCCGAATCGGATAGAAGGTGTCGCCATCGGGCCAGAGGCCCTCGTTCCATCCACCAGCCCTGGTAGGGAGAACGTGATGGCGACAACGGAGAAGCTACCCTTTTCCTGGCAGGCTGTCGAAGGCCTGCCGGACCTGGATCGCCTGCGTCTGGTGCTCGACACCCTGCCCGACGAGGAGATCGTGGCTGCGCTTGAGGCCGGGCGAGGTCGCGGGCGCAACGACTACCCGGTGCGGTCGATGTGGCGTGCGCTGATCGCGGGCGTGGTGTTCCAGCACGCCTCGATCCAGTCGCTGCTGCGGGAGATGGGCCGCAACCCGGCGCTCCTGGAACTCTGCGGGTTCGACCCGCTGCCTTTCCAGAGCGCGCCCGTGTTGGAGCTTCGCGCAGGTACGAAGGAGCCACCATGCGCGGTGGCGCATCCGGCGCAGGTCCGCTCGACGGTGCCCAGCCACTGGAACTTCTCGCGCTTCCTGCGGCGCGTCGTGCTGCTTGAGAACGAGTGCGGCCTGGTGTCCGCAATGGTCGAGAGCCTGCGCGCGTCGCTCTTCGAAGAGCTGCCCGACTTCGGCCGCCATCTCGGCTACGACGGCAAGGCGATCGAGAGCCACTCGACGGGCCGGGTTGCCGAGGACAAGGGGAAGACCTCCGACCCCGACGCCGACTGGGGCAAGCATGAGACGAGCGGGGTGAACGCCAAGACCGGCGCGATCTGGAAGAAGGTGAAATCATGGTTCGGCTACGGCCTCCACCTGATCGCCGACACCCACTACGAGGTCCCGGTGGCCTTCGAGGTGACGCGGGCGTCGGACTCGGAGGTCAAGATGCTCCCCAAGATGCTGGAGAACCTGTTCGCAAGAGCGCCGGAAATGGTGGAGCGCTGCGACGACTTCAGCGCCGACCGCGGTCTCGACAACGCTCCCCAGAAGAAGTTGCTCTGGGATAAGTGGGCCATTCGGCCGCTGGTCGACACGCGCTTGATGTGGAAGGCCGAGAAGGAGGAGCCGGGCTATGATCCGACGAAGCCGATCACGCGGGCGCTGTTCCCCAACCGCGCCGACGTCGTCGTCCACGACGAGCGCGGCCGCGTGTCCTGCATCTGCCCCCAGACCGGCGAGGTCCGCGCCATGGCCTTCCAGGGCTTCGAGGCCGAGCGCGGCCTCTGCGGCACGCTGAAATACCGCTGCCCGGCGGCGGCCTTCGGCTTCGACTGTACAGGCAGCAAGGCGTGCCACCGGGCGGGCGGGGTGGAGCCCGGCGAGTACGGCCGCATCGTGCGCATCGATCTCGACAAGAACGACCGGCGCATCTTCACCCCGACGCCCTGGGGCAGCCCGTCCTGGCGGCGCGGCTACAACCGGCGCTCTGCGATAGAGAGGATCAACAGCCGCCTCGACAACAGCTTCAACTTCGAGACCCACTACATCCGCGGGCTCGCTAAGATGAAGACCCGTGTCGGGCTGGCGCTGGTGGTGATGATGGCGCTGGCCCTTGCGCAGGTGCGGGCCGGCCACGCGGAGCGGATGCGCTCGCTGGTCGGCGCGGTGCCGTACCTCGACACCGGCTGACCGGTTGTCCCACCTCCGACATCGCCGCTCGACCAAGCCGCCTGCCGGCGGATGGCAGACCGCGGCCATCCATGTCACGATGTTCCCGTAGCGTTCCGATCTCGCGTCTAATCGCTGCATTCTGCTCACCCGGCGGGGATCAGGCAGTCGATATCCGGCCGCCAAAGATCAGCGTCACGATGTCGAAATACGCCACAGCGCACATTCCTCAGGTCGGTTTGCAATTGCTTCGCCGCTTCGTGCTTCCTACACTACCGGTCGGATGCCGCGCGACGGTTCGTAGACCGTTCCCTCTCATGCGCGGCGGGCGCTGCCGCTCAAGCGCCGCTCGGGCTAAATGCCGATAGCAAAACGGCTTTCCAGTCCCGAGTGCTTGAGCGTCAAGGAAGCAGGATCGGGACGCCTTTCGGCGCGTCGTTCTCACACCGGACGCAGCAGGCTGCAAGGCCCGCCAGCACCTACCCTTGAGTACTCTGGAGTGCGCTCCAGCACCCCTGACGACGACTGAAGACGACCGGAGCATTGCGGAGCGAGCGTATGCCGCCCGGTACACATCTGTGCCGGTACGCCCGGCGCCCCCTGGCGACGCTTGGCGACCATTCAGGACGATCGAGGCATATTCTCTCGCGGGCCGATTGCCCCGCGCATGGCGATGCAATACGCTGGAAACACGGATTGTATGCTCCGGAATCGGCCGGATCGTCCCGCCCGCGAACACCGTCCGGGCATGATCTTCACCCTCTCCCGGAGCTCGGCGACAACGTCGGCCGGGAGGCGGCGGAGGGCCGCGACGGCTGCGACGACTACGCGGGTCCCCGGCCGGGAGCGGGCCGGACGGAGCGGGTTTCGGGAGTGGTTTCGACCCGCGCCAGGCTCCGGCGAGGCCGAAAAGGAGCAGCGACATGGCACGAAGCGCTCGAAAAACCGACGCAAAGTCGAACGAATCCGGCGAGCGCGCGGGCGATTTCCGCCGCTCGCGCACGATCCGGTTCTCCGATTCGGAGTGGCAACTGGTCGAGGACGCGGCGCTCCGCCAGGGGATTCCGGCCAGCCAGCTCGTCCGCGCCGCCACGCTTGCCGCCGCCGAGGAGCGGGTCCGCCACCCCGATCCGGCGCCGATTTCGCCCGGTTATCTCGCGCTGATCGAGGCGACCTATCGCGGCGTCTACCTGCTGGCCACGCTCAGCCGCGAGCGAATGCTCGACGCCGGACGCGAAAAGGACCTCGACGAGCTCGTCGAAGAGGCTCGCAGAGCGATGCAAGGGACCATGGACCAGGGGCCGTCGTGATCGTTACGCTGCCGCTTTATCCCGCTTTCCGAATCCGGCTATTGCCCTCGCGCCGTCTGCCCCTTACCCAGGGGCGGCGCCACGCGCGCCGACGGTGACGGTTTCGGACAGGCGAGCGACGACGGAGACCCGATGGCCTGGCTGTTCTTCATCGACGAGAGCGGGCACGACCACAAGCACATGCCCTACGAGGTGCGCGGCGGTTTCGCCATCCATGTCAGCGAGCTGTGGCCGTTCGCGCAGGCGATGCAGCGCCTGGAGGCGGATTGTTTCGGCTGCCGGCTTACCGATGTAGGCAAGGAGATCAAGGGATCGAGCCTGATCGACCGCAAGCGCTTCGCGTTCGCCGCCCAGGGAGCGCCGATTCCCGATCGTGAGCGGCGTGAGCTGTGCCGCGTGTTCCTTGCGGCCGGCCGCGGCGGCGACGCGCCGGGACGCGACGGGTTCACCGCCTACGGTCAGGCGTGTCTGCGGATGGCCCGGGGGATCGTCGCGCTCCTCAAGCGAAGCGGCGCGGTGCTGATGGCGAGCGCCATTCCGCGCGGCGTTGTACGGCCGCGGGACCATCGTTTCGACGACTATCTGCGCAAGGACGTGGTGTTCCTGTTCGAGCGGTTCTTCTATTTCCTGGAGACCAAACGCGAGCACGGCGTGCTGGTCATGGACGAGACCGAGAAGCGGGAGGATCGCCGCTTCGTCGCGCGCATGGAGAAATACTTCACGCGAACGGCCACCGGCCGGCATCGGACGACGTGGATCGTGCCCACCCCGTTCTTCGTATCGTCGGACATGGCGCGTGCGGTGCAGGCGGCCGACTTGTGCATCTACGCGGTCAATTGGGGATTTCGCCTGCCAGGCCGAGGCATGGATGCGTCGCGTCGCGACGAGATCGCCGACATGTTCGGAGCCGATCTGGCCGACCTTCAGTATCGCGGGCGGGGCGTGCGCGACGGGCGCGCGTTCGACAGCTACGGAATCGTCTACGTCCCCGATCCTTACGGACCGCCACGCGCATAAAGAAGGAGGCAACGCCTTGCCTGAGCATCCCCGTTCGCCGAAGCGCCGGGGGTCATACAAGGCCGAGCCTCCAAAACGGAATATGCGCGGCGGTGCGCCGAAAGTCAATGCGCGCCGCGGGGTCTACAACCCGAAATCCATCTCGCGCACCTTCGCCTTCGCCGGCGGCTCGGGTGCCTTGCGCTGCGGCGCCTCGCGGCCGACGTTCCGATCCGGCGACGAGGGCGCGGCCCTGTCCCTGGCCGGCGCCGCCTTCTCCCGCGCGGCCTTTTCGTCGCGCTCACGCGCGGTTTCGATCCGCCTGGCGGCGGAGTCTTCGGCCCGGTCGCGCTCGCGTTCCTTGCCGTCCGGTGCGGTTTCCCGACCGGCCTCGCGCTCCCTGCGCACGTCCTCGCCGATGCCTTCGAGCGCCGAGATGCGCTCGCCGGTCACCGCTTCGAGCCGTTCCTTGAGCGCGGCCGCATCGTCGGTCACCAGCTCCGCCCGGTCGCGGGCGCGCGAGATTTCGACGTAGAGGGATTTCTGCGTGGTCAGCGCCGGATGGTTCGCTTCCATCGCCGCGATCACCGCATCGACCGTGCGTCCCTGGAACGCGTGCACGGTCGAGCACCAGGCGCGGTCGAGATGGCGCAGTTGCGGATCGCCCGGGGTGAGAGTGAGCCTGCGCCCGTCCTCAAGCCGGAACGTCACCCGGCCGTTGCGGATGCCCATGACCTCGGCCGCGCCGCTGTTGACCAGACCGAGCCCCTTGTCGTTGCGGGTCCAGCGGATGCGGTCGCCCGCGCGAAGCTCGATGCTCTCGCGGCGGTAGACCTCGGTTCCGCCCTTGCGCCCGCCGATCTCGGACGGCTTCCAGGCAACGGTCCCGCCGCCCGGCGCTTCGAGCAGTACCGCTCTCTCCTTGCGGTCGACGCCGGCGACGCGGCGCTCCTCGCCCTTGGCGACGCCGATGCGCTTGTAGGAACGATGGAACGCGACCACGTCGCCCGCCTCGTAGTTGGCCGCGAGCGATTTTTCGGCGTTGGTGTAGCCCTTCGAGACCAGGCGCTGGGTCTCCGTGGCGGGACCCGCGATGCGGCCCTCGCGCACCAGGCGGTCGCGGATATGGCCGTTGATGCCCTCGCGCAGCGCGTGGCTCGGGGCCATCACGCCGGTGCGCTCGCGCTCATCTTGCGAGAGCTTCAGCCAGCGCGCGGCGACCGCGCCGGCGATATTGTCGGCCTTCACTTCGGCCACGTTGGCGCCGAGCCTGTCGAACGCCTTGCCGATCTCGCCCGCGAGGCTCGCCTCGACGGCGGCCTTCAGGTCGGGGTCGCGCTGGCGCAGGATCTCGTCCATCACCGCCGTCTTCATGCCGGCGGCCTGGAGCTGGGCCAAGGGCTTGCCTGCGTCCACCGCGTCGAGCTGCTTCGCATCGCCGACCAGCACCAGCTTCGGGACGCGCAGCGCGCCCGCGATCCGCAGCAGGTCGCGGGCCTGGACGGTCGAGGCGAGCGAGCCTTCGTCGACCACCAGCACGGTCTTCGCGAAGGCCGCGCGCATTTCCTTCGCGCCCTTCCTGGTCAGCCTGCCCTCGGCGACGCCCGCATTGCGGGCGAGGAAGCGTTGCAGGGTCTCCGAGCCGATGCCGGATTCCTGGCTCAGCGTGTTCGCGGCCGAGGCCGAGGGCGCGAGTCCCACCATGCGCCAGCCCTTCTTCTCCGCGAGCGTCCTCGCGCGCGCGAGCATCTTCGTCTTGCCCGTGCCCGCGTAACCCTGGACACCCACCGTTCTGTCCTTCCCGGAGAGGATCAGCTTGACCGCCTGCTTCTGCCCGGCGGTGAGCGGTCCCCTGCGCAGGTGCCGCTCGACCATCCAGCCCCGCATCGGCGCCTTGCCGCGCCGCTCGCCGCCGCGCATCAGCGCGACCGTCTCGCGCTCCTCGGCCAGCGCCCTGTCGGTGGTGAGACCGCCGCCGCCCGCCAGCGCCGGCGCATCGTGCAGACGGCCCTCGCGCTTGAGGCCGTCCACGGCGCGCTCGATTTCGCCGGCGGGTGCCGCGCCGGGCTCGAAGGCGAGCGCGGCCGCCAGCAGATCGGTATTCGAGAACACCGCGTCGCGCTCCGAGAGATGGGCCAGCGCCCAGTCCACCGCCGCGCGCGCGGGGTCGGCTTTCGCGGCATGCTCGAACAGGTCCGGCTGGCGCGGCGGGGTGGAAGGAGCGTCCTTGTCCGGTTCGGCGACGCGCGCCTTCTCCGCCCCGTGGCGTTCCATCGCCTCGGCAACCAGTCCCCTGGCGTCGAAGCCGAGCGACGCGGCCTGCTTCTCCCAGGTCTCGCGCAGCGCGTCGCGATCGACCTCGCGCTTGGCCGCGCGCGTCATCAGCGCCGCGCGCCGGGCGAGGTGCGGGTTCTCCCCCGTCGTGCCGAGGCCCCGGCCTTCCATCGCCGCCTCGATCTCGGCGCGCCTCGTCGAAAACGCCTCGACGGTCTCGCGCGAGACGCCGGCAATCTCGAACCGCCCGTCGGCGTGGGTCTTCTCGATTCCGTAGCCGAGCCGCGCGAGCTCGCCGGCGAGCGCGTTGCGGTAGAGCGCCCCCAGCGCCATCTTCGAGGCGTAGAGCCGCTCGTTCGCCATCGTCCTCCACTTGCCGTCCGGGCCGAGCAGCATGTTGGCGATCACCGAGTGCGTGTGCAGGGCGGGATCGAGGTTCCGGGAGGTGTCATGGCGGAAGGTGGCGATCACCGTCTTCTGGCCGCCGGCCCGCACCATGCGCCCGCCCGCCCGGGCCTGGCCCGGACCCGATCCGGGCTCCTGCATCCGGGTCTCGGCGGCGTTCCGCTTGAACCAGTCGAGCGCGCCCGCCACCGCGCGGTCGTGCGCCCCGACGATGCGGTCGTCGCCACCGATCAGCGCGGCCAGGGACACGCTCTTGGGCGCGCTGAAGGTCAGGTCGCGGCCGGGGCGGTGATGAATCTCGCCCTCCCTGCCGCGCTTGCCGAGGCGTTTGCCCGAGCCGTCCGGAACCTCGCCCTCCAGCACCGAACGGAAGGTGTCCGGGTCCACCGGGCCTTCGAGGCCGAGCGCCTCGGCGCCCTTTCCGGCCCAGGCGCTCGCCGCCCGGTGCTCGCCGGAATCCCTGGCATAGTAGGAGTCCTTCTCGTAGTAGCTCACCCCCTGCGCGGGCGAGGCCACCGCGCCGATCGAGGCGACCATCAGAACCAGCGCCCGCGCGGACGGGCGGGCGGCTCATACGCCGCTTCGGGCTCCGCCTCGACGGGCGGCCCGTGCCGCACCGCGGCGGCCGCCGGGACGGGCAAAGTCACGGCCGCATTCGGGCGCCGTCCGCCTTCCGGCGCAGCAGGCGCTACCGTCGGCACCGCTCTCGCCGGCATGCGGTCCGGCCCGTGCCCGGCATACGGTGGAACGTCCTCGATAAAGCCGGGCCGGCGCTCCCCGGCCGATGACCGCCGCGTCGGCGCCCTCGCTATCCTTGCCGGCTCGTATCGCGCCAGGTTCAGCAGGCCCGACAGCGCGAACACCACCACGAAACCCGCGCAGGCGCCGAGCAGGATATTGTCCCCGATGACGGCGAGGATGAGGCTCCGCGACTCCCGCGCCGCCGGCCAGGTCGCCACGCCGTCGCGGGTCCACCTCACGGGCGTGCCGTCCGCCAGGCGGTAGTCCGTAAATGCGCGCTCGTCGAAGCCGACGAAGATCAGCGCCTGCGCCACGCTTACCTTGCGCGCGGCATACCAGTCGTGGGCATCCGTGTGGCGCGTCAGCGCCAGCGGGGGCAGCAGCAACGCCATCGCGACCGCCCCCAGCACCCCCAGCACCAGCGCCCGGCGCAGCCGGTCGAGGTCGATCATCGGACCCGCTCCGGGAGCCGCCGGCAAGCGTCCGGCCGTGCGCGCCGGAGCCCGGCAGCCAGGTCGGAATCGGCGTTCGGGCCGTCGCGATGGAAGGTGTCGAGCGCGTCCATGGAGACAAGGATAGGGCCGCCGCGGAGCCCTGCAACCCGCTGTATCTATGGGATTTCCTGCAAATCATGCTCCAGGCGCCTCAAGGACCCTCAAGGCTCCTTATGTCCCCGAAAGTCGTCCGAAAAAAATGCTCGCCCGATTTGCGTGGCGCTCCCGGAATCGGCGGCCCAACCGAATCGACAGCCGATTCCGGCGCGTTGGCACCGCCCTCGGCAGCCGGCCGGCACGTCGGGCCGGCCGGCGACACGGCCCCCGGTCAGGCCGAGGCAGTCTCCGCCGTTACCGGCGAGTTGAGAATGTCTGCGCCGATGCTCTCCGCCACCTTCGCCGACGACGCCTTGATCGAATCGCGCGCCAGATGCGCATAGCGCGAGGTCGTTTCGATCTTGTTGTGACCGAGCAGCTTGCCGATCATCGACAGGCTCTCGCCGAGCGCCAGCGCCCTGGACGCGAAGCTGTGGCGGAGGTCATGAAGCCGCACGTCGTCGAGGTCCGCCTCCGTCCGCACCCGGTCCCAGTAATGGTTGAGATCGGCAAGGTGTTTGCCGGGCTTCGTGCCCGGAATGACCCACGGGTTGCCCGCGATGCGCGGCAGCTCCGCCAGCACCCGAGCCGCCGCCGGCGACAGCGGCACCAGCCGCGCACCGGTCTTCGAGTCCGCGAGCTTCAACTCGCCCGCCTCAAGATCGACATGCTTCCATTCGAGCGCGACGATCTCGTTGCGCCGGCACCCGGTCAGCATCAGCAGCCGGATCGCCGCCGCCGGATAGACCGGCAACCTTCCCTCGGCCTCCATCTCGTTCAGCACCGCGCCCAGGTGGCGGAACTCCGCCTCGGTCAGGAACCGCTCGCGCTTCTTCTCCTGGTACTTGCGCACGTATTTGCACGGGTTGCCCCCGCTGCGCAGCTTCCACTCCTCGGCGAAGTTGAACAGGCTGGTCCCGATCTCCAGCGCCCGGTTCGCCTGGTAGGGAATGTGGTGCAGATCGCGGTGCAGCTTGTCGATGTGCTCGCGCTCGACGTCCTCGACCGCCACATCTCCGTAGGACGGCACGATGAAGCGCTCGACCGCCCTGCGGTACGCCTTCCGCGTGCTCTCCTTGCAGCGCATGTCGACATGCTCCGCCAGATAGCGCGCGGCAAGCTCCGCCACCGTCACCGAGCCCCGGTCCACCGGGTCCTCGCCGCTCCTCATGCGGTTGAGGGTCTCGGCTGCCTTCTTGCGCGCCTGATCGGCGGTGATGACTCCGTGACGCCCGAGCGTCACGCGGCGCGACTTCCCCTTGTGCCGGGTCTGGACGACATAGACCCTCGACCCCGACGGATAGACCCTCACCCCGAAGCCCGGAATGCGGTCGTCCCAGAAGACCTCATCGCGGTCCTCGACGACGAGCGCGTCGACGGTGCGCTTGGAGATGGTTCTAAACTTCAGCTTGGCCATATTGCCCCCCTTGTTGCGAATCGCTCTCATCTACATCCGGCGGTTCGCGAAAATGTGCACGCCGTAAGCGTAAGCTATGCGTAAGCGACCGGATGTCGCCTCAAGGTCATTCAAGCGCACTCATGGCCACGTTGCAAGGTGTATCGGCGCAGGAAAAAATCCTTTATTTGCGGTAGGATAGACCGAAAATCATCCTCCTGGGCTCTCATGGCGTCTCAAGGCCCCAAATGTCCAGATATCCGAAAATCAGGGTCGATTTAAGTGCCGCCGGTGTCGACAGCGATGCGGTAGGGCATGGCGGGGCTCCGTGCCGCGAATGAAGCACGCATTCTACAGGCTCTGCAGCCCTGTCGCCCGGCGTCTGAGGGATATCAACAAAGGTGGACGCTCTCCGGACCCCGCGATAGTGTCGCGCCGCCAGCGGGGGAGGGCACTTCATGCGACCATCCGGCCGCAGACCGGACGAAATGCGACAGGTCATGCTCGAGCCGGGCGTGAGCAAGCACGCCGAGGGCTCGTGCCTGGTCCAGTTCGGCGACACGCAGGTGCTGTGTACAGCGAGCGTGGAGGATCGCGTGCCGCCCTTCCTCCGCAACAAGGGGCGAGGCTGGGTCACCGGGGAATACGGCATGCTGCCGCGCTCCACCGGCTCCCGCTCGGCGCGCGAGGCGGCGCGGGGACGCCAGGGCGGGCGCACCCAGGAGATCCAGCGCCTGATCGGGCGCTCGCTCCGCGCCGTGACCGATATGCAAGCGCTGGGGGAGCGTCAGATCACCCTCGACTGCGACGTGGTTCAGGCCGACGGCGGCACCCGCACCGCCGCCATCACCGGCGCCTACGTCGCGCTCCATGCAGCGCTTGAAGGCCTTGTTGCGTGCGGAGCGATCGAAGAGCTGCCGCTCGCGGATCAGGTCGCCGCCGTAAGTTGCGGGATCGTCGATGGGGAGGCGGTGCTTGATTTGGATTATGACGAAGACAGCACGGCGGACGCGGACGCGAACTTCGTGTTCACCGCCGCCGGCGGGATCGTCGAGGTGCAAGGCACGGCGGAGGGCGATCCCTTCAGCGAGGCGCAGCTGATCGCCATGCTGGCGCTCGCTCGCTCGGGCGCCGAGCGGCTGTTCGCCCTGCAGCGGGACGCCCTCGCCGGGGCTGGCTAGGCGGCATGGCCCGTCGTCTCGTGACGGCGCGCCTGATCGTGGCGAGCCACAACGCCGGCAAGGTCCGCGAGATCGCAGCGCTGCTGGACCCCCTCGGCATCGAGGCGGTGGGGGCTTCGGCGCTGGGCCTCGCTGAGCCGGAGGAGACCGGCGACACGTTCATCGCGAACGCGGCGCTCAAGGCCCGTGCGGCGGCCGAGGCCAGCGGCGAACCGGCGCTGGCCGACGATTCCGGCCTCGTCGTGCCTGCCCTCGATGGAGCTCCCGGAATCTACTCTGCCCGCTGGGCGGGGCCGGGGAAGGATTTTCGCGTCGCGATGGACCGTATCGAGGCGGAGCTAGCGACGCGCGGGGTCGAGACCATAGGCGCGGCGGCGTATTTCGTCTGCGCGCTCTCCCTCGGCTGGCCGGACGGTCACTGCGAGACCGTCGAAGGCCGCGTCGATGGAACTCTGATGTTTCCGCCGCGCGGCCAGCATGGGTTCGGTTACGACCCGATCTTCGTCCCCAATGGCCACGGGCGCACCTTCGGCGAGATGTCGCCGGAGGAGAAACAGCCGCTGACCCATCGGGCGCGGGCCTTCGAGCAGATTGCGGCCTACCTGCCGTCCCGACCGTGAGCGGCGAACCCGATCCGCCTTCTGCCCCGGCATTGGCCCTCTACGTCCACTGGCCGTTCTGCCTCTCCAAGTGCCCCTACTGCGACTTCAACAGCCATGTCCGCGACAGCGTGGATCAGGCCAGATGGCGCGGCGCGCTGCTGCGCGAGCTCGATCACTTCGCGGCGCTGCTGCCGGGGGCGACGGTCAACAGCATCTTCTTCGGCGGGGGCACGCCCTCGCTGATGCCGCCCGAGACCGCAGCCGCCGTCATCGACCGAGCGGCAACGTCCTGGACCCTCGCGGAGGACGCAGAGGTCACCCTCGAAGCCAATCCGACCTCGACCGAGGCGGCGCGGCTCGAGGATTTTCGCGCGGCCGGCATCAACCGGGTTTCGCTCGGCGTGCAGGCGCTCGACGACGACGCTCTCAAGTTCCTCGGACGCGGGCACGACGCGGCGGAGGCGCGGCAAGCGGTGGCGCTGGCGCGGCGCATCATGCCGCGCAGCACTTTCGACCTGATCTATGCGAGGCCCGGCCAGGCGGTCGAGGCTTGGCGCGAAGAGCTGGGCGAGGCGTTGTCGTTCGCCGACAGCCACCTCTCCCTCTACCAGCTCACCATCGAGAAAGGCACGCCGTTCTGGCGGCAGGAGCGCGATGGCGCGTTCGTGCTGCCCGACGACGATACAGGCCGCGCTCTGTACGACGTGACCCAGGAGATCATGGAGGCGGCCGGCTTTGCGGCCTACGAAGTCTCGAACCATGCGCGCGGCGGCGATGCCTGCCGCCACAACCTCGCCTACTGGCGCTATGACGACTACGTGGGCATCGGGCCGGGTGCCCACGGCCGTATCGCGCCGGCGGGAAAAGGGCGGCAGGCGACGCGCCAGCACGCTGCGCCTGAATCCTGGCTCGCCGCCGTCGAGCGCGCGGGCCACGGCACCGCCGAGAGGCGCTCCCTCGACCCGCAAGAACAAGCGCGCGAGATGTTGATGATGGGGCTCAGGCTCGCAGAAGGGGTATCGGAAGCGCGCCTGAAGGAGCGCACCGGCTGCGATCCCGACCAGGTACTCGACCGCGATGGCCTCGCCCGACTCGTCGAGGCCGGCTATCTGGAGCGGCGCGACGGCCGGCTCAGGGCGACCGCCACCGGCCGGCCGCTCCTCAACAGCCTGCTGGTCGAGTTGCTTGTATAGGAGCCGGCAATCGCGCCGGGTCCGCGTGCTACGACGGGCTCTGCGGGCCGCCCGCCCGCATGGGGTCCGCAGCGGCGCGGGCGGCCTCGCGCAGGCGCCGCAACAGCCCGAAGCCGGGCGGGCGGAAGCGGGCGAACTGCCCCCGCGCCGTTTGGATGCGCATGACGTCGGCGATGCGGCGATCGAGGAAGCCCCAGGTCGCCTGCGTATCCTCGGAGCCGTCGTTCAGCCAGTAGAGCAGGGTGGAGAGGTAGACGCCGGCGAGCAGGGCGCGCTTGGTGTAGAAGCCGAAATCCGTCGACTTGTCGCCGACCGCGAACCAGACCGTGTCCACCGTGCGGTAGAGGGACGAAAGCGCGTGTGGGCCATTGGCGGGCTGGGCCAGGATCGGCAACGCCGCGCGGATCGCCTCGCGGTGCGCCACGTTCTGCTCGAGCCTGAGACGCAGGGCGTGGGCGATACGCTCCCGCAGCCGCATCTCCGCCAAATCGGACTCCTGCAGCGCCTCTTCCATGCGCCGGTCGGCGTAGGCCGCGTGATAGGTGACGAGCGCGACCGGCCCGCCGGGAAAGGCCTGGTGCGCCTCTTCGGGGTCGATGTCGAGCTCCGCCGCTGCCGCAGCCAGTGCCTTCTCGGACCAGCCGTCGAACGGCACGTGGGAGAGAACCGCGACCAGCAGCCGGTCGCGCGTTTCGTCCGCAGGCAGCGCTTGCCACATGGCTCAAGCCTCCACGGCCGCCGGGCGCCCGAGTTCGCTAGTGAAGGTGAGGGTCGAGAGGTCGGTCATCCGCATCGGGTAGAGGACACCGTCCAGGTGGTCGCACTCATGCTGCACCACGCGCGCATGGAAGCCCCGCGCCTCGCATTCGTGGTTGCGGCCTTCGGTGTCGGTCCAGCGGTAAACGATGTGGTCGTGGCGCGGCACGATGCCGGCGAGGCCAGGGAGGGAGAGACACGCTTCCAGGTCCTCCACCATGTGCTCGCCAATCGGCTCGATTGCAGGGTTGATGAGGACCGTGGGTGACTCCAGCTCCGACGAAGGCGCCGGCTCGCCGTCCGTGCTCTCTTCCCCCGCCGTCTCGCGGCCGGGCGGTACGCGGAAGAGCACGAGTCGCAGCGGCACGTGGACCTGGGGCGCCGCGAGGCCGGCTCCGTTTGCGTCCTCCAACGTCTCCATCATGTCCTCGATCAGGCGCGCGATCGCCGGTGCCGTCGGGTCGGCCACCGGCAATGCGGCGCGGCTCAGCACGGGGTGGCCCATGCGCGCGATCTTGAGTATCGCCATGCTCTCTATATGGACCGCGCCAGGCCCGCCGTAAACCGTTTGGCGCCGGTGTGTCTGGGGAGGGCGCGAAGCACGTTGGGCGGCCTATGTCGGAATCGTTATTCAAATCGGCGGGAGAGGTACTGGCGGCCGGGCATCAATTTGGTTATGCTGCGCCGCCGTCGCCCATAAGCTTCCAGAGGCCATGAACCGACGCATCGCCGCGACGCCGGCGCTCCTGTTTTCCGCCGTTCTGTGCGTTTCACTGCTCGCCGGCCCCCAGGGGGCGGACGCGCAGGTGAAGCCTGAGCCCTTGGCTGAAAACGCCAATTGGAAGGCGCACAGCTACGTCCGGGACGGCAATAAAGTCTGCTACATGCATGCCAAACCGGCGAAGTCCAAGGGCAATTTCAAGCGGCGCGGCGCGCCCAACGTCATGGTGACCCGCCGCCAGGCGGCGAGGACGACCGAGGAAGTCAGCGTAACGTCGGGCTATCCCTATCCGGAGGGAAAGGCCGTGAAGGTGAGCATCGACGGGCGTCAGTTCAACTTCGACCTGACCCATGGAGAGCACGCCTGGGTGAGTGACGAAGAGGCGGACGCCACGGTCGTCAAGGCCATGATACGCGGCCGCGAGATGAGGGTGCGCGGGGTGTCCCTCAAGAACACCTTTTCCGAGGACAGCTACTCCCTGATCGGCTTTACCAAGATCCACGACGCCATCGTCAGGGCGTGCCCGTAGCCCCAAGTTCCGCCGCGGGCTCTGATCCCGTTACGGACAACCACGCAACGAGCGAAGCCAGCGCTTCAGAGAATGCGCGCGAGAGCCTGATCGGTCTCTCACGGGAGGAGCTTCGCGAGCGTCTGCAAGCCGTCGGCGTGCCGGAAGACCGCTTGCCCATGCGGGCCAAGCAGCTCTGGCACTGGATTTACCACCGGGGCGCCGTCGAGTTCAGCGCGATGACGACGATCAGCGGCGCGCTCCGCGCCACGCTCGCCGAGCGCTACACGCTTGCGCGCCCCGAGGTGGCGACGGAGCAGCGCGCGACAGACGGCACGCAGAAGTGGCTGTTGCGCTTCGCCGACGGCCGCGAAGTGGAGACCGTCTACATCCCGGAGGAGGATCGCGGTGCGCTTTGCATCTCGTCCCAGGTGGGATGCACGCTCTCCTGCACCTTCTGCCACACCGGCACCCAGCGCATGGTGCGCAATCTGGAAGCCGGTGAGATCGTGGCGCAGTTCCTCACGGCCCGCGACGCCTACGGCGAATGGCCATCGCCGCGCGGCCCGCGCATGCTCTCGAACATCGTGATGATGGGCATGGGCGAGCCGCTGTTCAATTATGACAACGTCGCCAAGGCACTGCGCATCGTCATGGACCCCGAGGGGATCGCGCTCTCGCGCAGGCGAATCACGCTCTCCACTGCAGGCGTGGTGCCGATGATCGAGCGCTGCGGCGCCGAGCTCGGCGTTGGTCTCGCGGTCTCGCTCCATGCCGTTCGCGACGACTTGCGCGACGAGCTGGTTCCGATCAACCGCAAGTACCCGATTGCGGCGCTGCTCGACGCCTGCCGCCGCTACCCCGGCGCCAGCAACGCGCGGCGCATCACCTTCGAATACGTGATGTTGAAGGGCGTGAACGATTCCGAGGCCGAAGCCCGAGACCTGGTGCGCCTGATCGCCGGCATCCCCGCCAAGCTAAACCTGATCCCGTTCAATCCCTGGCCGGGCGCGCCCTATGAGTGCTCGTCGCCGGAGGCCATCGAACGGTTCGCCGCGATCGTCAACCGGGCGGGCTACGCGGCGCCGGTGCGCGCGCCGCGCGGCCGCGACATCCAGGCGGCCTGCGGCCAACTTAAGTCGGCGAGCGTGCCGCGCCCGCGGCGGCGGGGAGCCGACGCCGGAACAGTGAGCGCGCCGGCCGCCTGACCCTGGCGTCCGAGGGCGCTCCTCACGCGGCCCGGTCAAAGTCGGCGAAGCTTTTGCCTTCTGCGGCGAGTCGGCCGAGCAGCGGCGCCGGCTCCCAGTAGTCCTGACTCTCGTTGAAGCCCGCGATGGTGCTGTGGATCGCGTCGAGGCCGACGTGATCGGCCCAATGCATCACGCCGCCCCGCCAGCGGGGGAAGCCGTAGCCGTTGATCCACACGATGTCGATGTCGCTGGCGCGGAGCGCGATGCCGTCCTCCAGCACGCGCGCACCTTCGTTCACCAGATGGTAGAGGCAGCGCTGGACGATCTCGTCCGCGCCGATTGTGCGGCGCTCGATGCCGCTTTTCGCCGCGACTTCGGCGATCAGCGCGTCCACCTCGGGGTCCGGTATCGGCGTGCGGTTGCCGGGCTCGTAGCGGTAGTAACCGGCGCCGGTCTTCTGACCGAAGCGGCCGCGTTCGCACAACCTGTCGGCCACCGCCGAATAGCGCTTGGAGGGATCGCGCAGGTGCGCATCGGCCTTCCGCTTGCGCCAGCTCACGTCGAGCCCGGCGAGATCGGCGACGGCGCAGGGCCCCATCGCCATGCCGAAGCCGGTGAGCGCAGCGTCGATCTCGGTCGGGCTCGCGCCTTCCTCCAGCAGGAAGCGCACCTGCCGGGTGTAGCCTTCCAGCATGCGGTTGCCGATGAAGCCGTGGCAGACGCCGGCCACCACCGCAATCTTGCCGAGCTGCCGGCCAAGCGCGAGCACGGTGGCCAGTGTCTCGGGCGAAGCCGAATCGGTGCGCACCACCTCCAGGAGCCGCATCACCTGCGCCGGGCTGAAGAAGTGCATGCCGAGCACGTTGCCCTTTCGGCGCGGCACGATGTCGGCCAGGTGGTCGACGTCAAGATAAGACGTGTTGGAGGCGATGATCGCCCCCTCGTCACACGCCGAGTCGAGGTTGCGGAACACCTCCTCCTTCAGCGGCATTTCCTCGAACACCGCCTCGATGACGAGATCGGCACCGGCGACGCCGTCCAGTGATTCGATCGGCTCGATCAGCTTGACGCGTGTTTCGGCGTCCGCCGCGCTGAGCCGCCCGCGAGAGACGCGACGCTCGTAGTCGCTGCGGATCGCAGCCAGCCCGCGTTCGAGGGCCTCGGAGTCGGAATCCAAAAGGCGCACCGGAATCCCGGCATTGGCGAAGCAGGTAGCGATACCCCTGCCCATGGTGCCGGCGCCGATGATGGCGGCGCGCTCGATGGTCCGGGCCGGCGTGTCTCTGTCGATTCCCGGCACCTTGCGCACGGCTCGCTCGGCGAAGAACACGTGGCGGAGCGCCGCCGATTCCGGCGAGGCCATGCATTCCTGGAAGATCTCCCGCTCCTTGCGGATCCCCTCGTCGAAGGGGAGCGTCAGCGCCGATTCCACGCACTCCAGGCATGCGATCGGCGCCCGCTGGCCGCGCGCCCGCCGTTCGAGGCGCTTGCGCGTGGCCGCGAAGACATCCGGGTCCTTCAACACCGGCTCTCGCTCGCGGGCGAGCGGATGCGGCGGCCCGGCAGCGATCTGTTCCGCCGCGAAGGCGAGCGCGCCTTCCAGCAGGTCGCCGTCGATCACCCGGTCGATGATCCCGTGCTCGGCGGCTTCCGTCGCGGCGACGTGTGTGCCGTCGACGATCATCGCGAGCGCCGTCTCGACCCCTGCGAGCCGGGGCAGGCGTTGGGTCCCGCCAGCGCCGGGCGGGAAGCCGAGCAAAACCTCCGGCTGGCCGACCTCGGTCGTCCGGCTCGCAACCCGGTAGTGGCAGGAAAGCGCCAACTCAAGCCCGCCGCCCAGGCCATAGCCGTTGAGGGCGACGATCACCGGTTTGGCGGAGCGCTCGATCGCCGGGATCACGTCGCGCAGCGTCGGCTCTCCCTCGGGCCACGGCTTGCCGAAGGAGCGAATATCGGCGCCGGCGAGCCCGCCTTTGCCCGCGCAGCGCAGCACCACCGCGTCGATTGCACTGTCGGCTTGCGCTTCCGCCAGCCGCTCCAGGATCGCGCCCGGTATGCCGGGGCTCATCGCGTTCACCGGCGGGTTGTCGATGGTGATGATGCCTACCGCGCCCTCGCGCTCCAAGCTCGCGCCGCTCATTCCTCGCGTTCCTCTGTCCTTGGTGGAGAAGCTGTCGATAAGCTGTGGATAACGTTGTCAAATACCTGTGGAGAACCTGTGGAATATCTGTGAGCGGCCTCAGGCCGCGCACACCTCGTCGAGCAGGCGGCGCATGAAGGCCTCGCAAGCGCGGACCTGGCTCAACTCGATGTACTCGTTGGGCTGGTGCGCCTGGCGAATGCTGCCGGGCCCGCAGATCACGGTGGGAATCCCAGCTTCCTGGAACTGCCCGGCCTCGGTGCCGTAGGCCACTACCTCGGTGTGATTGGTGCGCGCCAGCGCCATCACGATCGCCTCGGCCGGCGAGCCGTCCTCCGGCACCAGGCCCGGCACGACGGCGCGCGCCTTCGTGGAGATGCCGGTCGCGGGATCGACCGCACGCATGCGCGGCAGCACGGTTTCCTCGGCGAAACGCTCGAAGCGGTTGCGAATCTCGTCGGGGTCCGCCCCCGGCAACAGCCGGTATTCCCACGTGAATTTGCAGTCCAGCGGCACGATATTCTGGGCCGTTCCGCCTCGGATCGTGCCGACATGGACCGTCGTGTACGGCGGGTCGAAGCCGCTCTCGGGCTCGGCACGTGCGGCCATCTCGTACGCGATTTCGGTCAAGAAATGCACCAACGTCGCGGCGTACTGTACCGCGTTCACGCCGAGATGGGTGGCGCTGGAATGGACCTCCAGCCCGCGCACGCGGGTCTCGAAGCTGTATACACCCTTGTGGGCGTTCACCACCGCCATGTTCGTGGGCTCGCCCACGATCACGATGTGCGGCTTGACGCCGAGATCGGTGCCGAGCCGGTCGATCATCAGCGGTGCCCCGAGGCAGCCGACCTCCTCGTCGAAGGAGAGCGCGAAATGAATGGGAGTCTTGAGCGGGCGGGCGATGAACTCCGGCACGAGGGCGAGCGCAATGGCACTGAAGCTCTTCATGTCCGAGGTGCCACGCCCGTAGAGGCGCCCGTCTTTCTCGACGACGCTGAAGGGGTCCGTGTCCCAGGGCTGGCCGTCCACCGGCACCACGTCGGTGTGGCCCGAAAGCGCAATTCCCGGCACATCGCTCGGGCCGACCGTGGCGTAAAGATTCGCCTTGTTTCCCGTTTCGTCGTGAATAAGTGTAGAATCAACGCCGTGTGAGGCGAGATAGTCGCGCACGAAGTTGATCAACGCGAGGTTCGACTCGCGACTGGTCGTGTCGAAAGACACGAGCCGCTCGATCATTTCGATGGGCTCGTAATGGGTGCCGGACATTCGCATCACCGTTCGTTCGTCGGGGCGCGATTGTTGCCGCGGCATGGCGGCGGCACAAGGCCGCCCACCACGGGTTAGCGTGTAGGGGAGCAAGGGGGAGGCCGCAGTTGGCCAAGCGCCGCTTTCGCACGCTGAAGGTCGTGCTGCCGCTGCTCACGCTGGTGTGCGCGGTGTTGGCGGTCGGCTACCTGCAGGCGACGCGGCCCGAAATCGAGCGCACGGGCCCGGCGGAACGCGCGCGGCCGATTGCCGCCGAGACCGTGCGCATCGCCGACGTGCAGCCCTCCATCGGCGCCTACGGCGAGGTGGTGGCGCATCGCGACGTGGAGCTGCGGGCGCTGGTGGCCGGGCCGGTGGTGGCCGTGGGCCGGAACTTCGTGAACGGCGGCACAGTGCGAGCCGGCGAGCTCCTGGTGGAGATCGACCCCTTCGAGTATCGCGCTGCGGTGACGGAGGCTGAGGCGGCGCTGGCGGAGGCGCGGGCGCAGCTTTTGGAGACCGGGGCGGAGCTGGGAGCGGAAGAGGCAGGGCTCACGGCAGATCGTACCCAACTGGCGCTGGCGGAGCGCGAGCTGGAACGGCGGGAGGCGCTGCTCGCCAAAGGCACCGCTGCACAAAAGACGGTCGACGATGCCCTGGTGCGTCGGAGCGAGCGGGTGCGGGCGCTGGCGGCGACGGAGCGCCGGATTGCGGGCTTGCGCGCGCGGATCGCGCGGCAGGAGGCGGTGATTGCGCGCAGCACCGTGGCGCTGGAACGGGCCGAGCGAGACCTTGCGAACACGCGGCTGGTCGCACCCTTCGACGGATATCTGACGTCGGTGTCCGCGGCGCTCGGCAAGCGGCTCGGCGTGAACGACCGCGTGGTGCGTTTGCTGGATCAGGCCCAACTGGACATCCAAATTCATCTGAGCGACGCAGACTACGGGCGCCTCGTCTCCTCCGCAGCCGGTCTTCGCGGGCGCCCGGTCGATGTGACGTGGCGCGCGGGCGACCGCAACTTCCCCTTCCGCGCGGTGATCCAGCGGGCCGATGGCGAGGTCGACGCGGCGAGCGGCGGGGTTCGCGTCTATGCGCGGATCGAGGGTGACGCGGCGATGGTGCCTCTCCGCCCCGGCGCCTTCGTAGAGGTTCGCATACCCGACCGCGTGTACCGAGGGGCCACGCAGTTGCCGGAGACGGCGCTGGTCGGCGGCGATACTGTCTACGCGGTCGTGGACGGCCGGCTCGAGCCCCGGCCGGTGGCGCTGCTCGCGCGCGTCGGCAACGACGTCGTGGTCTCCGGCGGGATCACCGAGGGCGAGAGCGTCGCGACGACGCGCTTCCCCGAGATCGGACCCGGCGTCAAAGTCGAGGTGCGATGAGCCAGACCGGTCGCGGTCTGATCGCGCTGTTCACGCGCCACCGTACGGCCGCCAACCTGGTGATGGTGCTGATGATTTTGTTCGGCGCGCTCGGGCTCGCGCGCATGAACACGCAGTTCTTCCCCACCTTCGACGTCGAATGGGTCTCGGTCAGCGTGACCTGGCCCGGCGCCAGCGCCGAGGATGTCGATACCAACATCGTCGCGGCCATCGAGCCGGAGGTCCGCTTCCTCGACGGCGTCAAGCGTGTCTTCGCACAGTCCGTGGAAGGCATCGGCTCGGTCGTCGTGGAGTTCGAGCCGGGGACGAATCTCGATACGGCGCTGGCCAACGTCGAGAACGCCGTGGATCGGGTCGAGACGCTGCCGGAGGACTCCGAGAAGCCGGTCGTCAACCGTCTCTACTTCTACGAGAACATAGGCAATATCGTGATCTCCGGCCCGTTCTCCGAGGCGGCGCTGCGTGCCCACGCCAAGGACATCCGGGAGCGTCTGCTTGCAGCGGGCGTCGACAAGGTTGACCTGTTCGGCAGCCGGCGCGAGGAGATTTGGGTCGAGGTCGGGGAAGGGCGCCTGCGCCAGCTCGACCTCACGCTCGGCGATATCGCGTCGCGGATCGGCACGAGCTCGGCCGACCAGCCCTCCGGCATCGTCCCTGCCGGCACCAACAAGCAGATCCGAAGCCTGGGCCTTGCCAGGTCGGCCGAGGAGATCGGCCAGGTCGAGATCATCGCGCGCGAGGACGGGGCCAAGGTCCACCTCCGCGACATCGCGACCATCAGCGAACGCTTCAACGAGCGGGATGCGGTCGCGTACAGGGCGGGCTACCCCGCCATTGAGCTCCAGGTGCGACGGGCGAGCACGTCCGATTCGCTGGAGCAGGCGGGCATCCTCGATGATTTTCTCGAGGAGATGCGGCCGACGCTGCCGCCGACCCTGGTCGTTGAGCACTATGACGATGCGGCCGAGCTCATCGACGACCGCATCAGCATGCTGCTCCGCAACGGCGTGAGCGGGCTGGCTCTGGTGGTGCTGGTGCTGTTCATCTTTCTGAGCACGCGGGTCGCCTTCTGGGTCACGGTCGGCATTCCCGTCTCGCTGCTCGCCACCCTCGGCGTGATGATGCTGACCGGCCAGACGATCAACATGGTGAGCCTGTTCGCGCTCATCATGGCCATCGGCATCATCGTGGACGACGCCATCGTGGTCGGCGAGCACGCCGTGACCCAGCGCGCCGCGGGCGCCGGCCCGGCCGACGCGGCGGAACTCGGCGCCCGACGAATGCTGGCGCCGGTGATGGCGGCAACGCTGACAAGCGTCGCCGCCTTCCTGCCGCTCTTCATGGTGTCGGGCCAGATCGGCGAGATCATCGGGGCCATTCCCCTGGTGATCGTGGCCGTTCTCGTCGCGAGCCTGATCGAATGCTTCCTGGTGTTGCCCGGCCATTTGCGGATCGGTTTGAAGACCGATCCAAGGGGGGAAAACAGATTCGCGCGGTGGTTCAACCCTCGCTTCGAGGCGTTCCGCGACGGGCTGTTCGCCCGCATGGTGCGAAGCTGCGTTGCCTGGCGCTACCTCACCGTCGCCGTCGCGATCGGCCTGCTGCTGCTGTTCATAGGGCTGATCGGAGGTGGGCGCATCTCCTTCATCTTCTTCCCTTCGCCGGAAGCAGATTCCGTGAACGCCAACGTCACCTTCGTCGAAGGCACCAAGCGGGAGACCACGGCCGCCATGGTGGACGAGCTCGGGCGGGCGCTGGACGAGGCCGAGCGTGCGCTCACGGGCGGCGCCGGCGGCCTCGTGGTCATGAGCCTCGGCCAGGTCGGCAAGCCGGCGTCCCGGCCCAACACGTTCTTCCTCGGAACCGGCGATCACGTGGGCGCCATGCGGGTCGAGCTGCAGCCATCGGATCGGCGCACCATCCGCACGCAGGCGCTGATCGAGGAATGGCGCAAGCACGTGCGCCCGCTGCCAGGGCTGGAGACCATGACCATCCTCGAGCGCGCGGCCGGGCCTCCCGGCCGCGAGATCGACATTCGGATCGCGGGCGACGACGTGCAGGCGCTCAAGGCGGCGGCAGGCGAGGTGCAAACGTTGCTCGGCCGTTTCCCAGGCGTGAGCGACATCGAGGACAACACTCCTTACGGCAAGCAGGAGGCGATCCTTACCGTCAATGCACGCGGCCGCGCCCTCGGCTTCACCACGGAGAGTGCCGCGCGTCAGGTGCGCGGCGCCTTCGAGGGCGTGATCGCGCGGCGTTTCGCGCGAGGCGACGAGGAGGTCGCGATCCGTGTCCGCCTGCCGCACGAGGCGCTGACCGAGGGCGATCTCAGGCGCTTCTATCTGCGCAGCCCCGCAGGCGTCGAAGTGCCGCTCGCCGAGGTGGTCGACTTCGACGAGGCAACCGGGTTCGCAAGCATCCGCCGCGAGGACGGCCAGCGAATGATCGCCGTCACGGCGGAAATCGACGAATCGACCACCAACACCGACGAGGTCCTGGACGCGCTCCAGATCGAAGGTCTGCCGGAGATTTCGCAGAAGTACGGCGTCGGCGTCCTGCTGCGTGGCAAGGCCGAGGAGCAGGCGACGACCATGGGCGACATGATGACCGGCGCCGTGGTCGCCCTGATTGCGATTTATCTCATCCTGGCCTGGGTGTTCTCCAGCTACTCGCGGCCGATCTTCGTCATGGCCGTGATTCCCTTCGGCGCGGTCGGTGCCGTCTTCGGCCATTTCGTCTTGGGCTACGACCTCACCGTGCTGAGCATGATGGCGCTGCTCGGGCTCAGCGGCATTGTGGTCAACGATTCGATCATCCTCGTGCGCGCGATCCAGGATCGCCTCAATGCCGGCGAACCGCTGATGGAGGCCCTGGTCGGCGGCGCGCGGGATCGTCTGCGCGCCGTCATCCTGACCTCGGTGACCACGATCTTCGGCCTCACGCCCTTGCTCTTCGAGACCAGCCTTCAGGCGCAGTTCCTGAAACCCATGGCTGTCACCATTGTCTTCGGCCTGCTCGGCGTGACCCTGATCGTGCTGATCCTGGTGCCCTGCCTGCTTGCCATTCAGGGCGACATCGCGGCTCTTTTCGGCCGCCCGCCGGCCGGGAGCCAAGAGGCCGTCGAGGACGATCCGTCACCGGCTCTCAGGCTTCGCGAAAGCGACGGTTGATCGCAGCTCACGCGACCTCTACACAGCGCCCAAGCCACAGCCCGGCCTTATAGGCGGGCGAGGCGGAGAGAGCGGGGAGGAATGGGCGTGAACGGCATTCTCAAGGGCCTGCGCGTGGTCGAAGGCTCGGCGTTCGTTGCGGCCCCGCTCGGCGGCATGACGCTCGCTCAGATGGGCGCGGACGTGATCCGCTTCGACCCGCTCGCCGGCGGCCTCGACTATCGGCGCTGGCCGGTCACGCCCGAGAACGAGAGCATCTACTGGGCCGGCATGAACAAGGGCAAGCGCTCCTTCGCGGTCAATCTGCGCGAAGCGGAGGGGCGCGAACTGGTGGCCGCGCTGATCACGGCGCCTGGGCCCGAGGCCGGCATCTTCCTCACCAATCTACAGGTGGGGGATTGGCTCTCCTACGAGACGCTGAGCGCCCGGCGCGCGGACGTCATCATGCTCCGCATCATCGGCAACCCGGACGGTACGGTCGCAGTCGACTACACCGTGAACGCCCGCATGGGCTGGCCCTTCGTGACCGGGCCGGCGGACCTGGACGAGCCGGTCAACAACGTGCTGCCGGGTTGGGACCTGACCTGCGGCCTCACCGCGACCATCGGGCTGCTCGCTGCCGAGCGCCACCGCAGCCGCACCGGCGAAGGGCAGGAGATTCTGCTCAGCCTCGCCGATGTCGCCTATCACATCACCGGCTCGCTCGGTTACATCGGCGATGTCGAGATCAACGGCGCCGAGCGGCCGCGCATCGGCAACGACATGTATGGCACCTTCGGCGGCGACTTCGCCACCCGGGACGGCCGCCGAGTCATGCTGGTGGTGGTGACGCCCCGGCACGTCAAGGCGCTGGGCCAGGCTACGGGTCTCACTGAGACGTTCTCGCAGATCGAGGCGGAGCATGGGGTCAACCTCGCCGACGAGGCCGACCGCTGGAAGGTGCGGGAGCGGCTTCGCGCTGCGCTCGAGCCCTGGTTCGCATCGCTCAGCCTGGAGGAGGTGGGCGCGCGTCTAACCGAGGCCGGCGTGCTCTGGGGTCCGTTCCGCACCCACACCCAGATGGTGGCGGAAGACCCCTTCTGCTCGACCGACAATCCGCTGTTCCAGCGGATCGATCAGCCGGGGATTGGGCCCGTGCTGACGCCGGGCTCGCCGCTGGATTTCGCCACCGCTCCGCGCGGCACCGTCGCGCCCGGACCGCGCCTCGGGCAGCACACCGACGAGATACTGGCGGATGTGCTGGGTCTCAGCGACGGTGCCATCGGCGCGCTGCACGATCGCGGCATCGTCGGCGCGCCTAGCTGACGTGGCGTTAGGCGCCCTCGACCAAGACTGCCTCGCCCCCCAACCCTCGAGTGTCTTCTGAGTCGCGCCAGGCCTCAGCCCCCGAGCGGTCGGCGAATTCGAGCACCGTCATGCGGCCGTCGGGCCAGGTGCCTTCCTTGACCGCAGGCGCTCGGCCGCTCGACAGCACCCGTCCGCCGTGGGCGACGACACCGGCAAGATCGATGTCGGAGTCTTCGGCCGTTCCGCGAAGGATCACGTAATGGCCGCCACCTTGTGCGGCGCCGTCACCTTCCAGATGAACCATGTGGCCGGTCGATGCGCGCTGGCGGATCGCCCGCGCTTCCACGTAGGTCGGCGAATCGTACCAGGCAGCGGCGCGCGCCGGACTGTCGAACTCCAGCAACACGAGCCGGCCCGGTTGCCAGCCGCCTGCGATTACCTCGTGCTCCCCGCCGCGCACGAGGAAGCGCCCGTCGAACGCCGCAATCGAGCCCGGAGTGAGCGCCCGATAGTCCGCGTAGGTTTCCGGATCGGTCACGGTCACGTCGGCGATCACATAGCCTGGCATGATGCGCGTCCTCAGAAGGGTGTTGGGTCGGCGAAGCGGCGGAGCACGTTGGTCGTGAGCTTCGCGATGTTGTTGTCGTAGCCGTTCCACGGCAGGCTCGCGGGGTAGCAGATCGAGCCGACGGAGAACACCGCGCCGCCGTTCGGCGTCTCGTAGAACACCATGTCGGCCTTGACCTTCTCGTGCTCGGTGCCACCGAGGCCGGCATGGTTCACCAGTACCTCCTCGTTCACCACCAGGTAGAGATCGGTGTGGTCTTCCGAGCGGGCGAGCACCAGCGCGTGCGGGGGCGTGCCTAAGCGGGAATCGGTGGCATCGAGCTCGTTGCCGGCCGCGCCCTCGCCGTGATAGCCGAAGTCGCCGAGCAGCTCGTCCTCGCCGATCCCCTCGAAGATGAACTGCGCGCGGGGGTCGAAGCTCCCCGTCATGCGCCGGTAGTAGGAGGACTTGTCGAAGCCTTCGGCGACGAAGCCGACGCCCGCGAGCCGCTGGGGCGCGAAGTCCCCCTGATGACGCCAGATCCCGCCGTATTCTCCCGTGAAGCTGTGATAGTACTCGCCGGGGTCCCCCTCCCAGGTGCGGATCGCGGCCTCGCAGCGGCGCACCTCGATCACGCCCGGCAGCTCCTTGTGCATGGCGACGCGCCAGTAGAAGCCGTTGCCGCCCAAGTACATCAGCCGGCCGCCCTGCTGGGTGAAGCCGTGCACGGCGTCGCGCATGGCCTTCGAGTAGTACTCCGGGTGTCCGCCGGTGATCAGCACGTTGTAGGGCTTGAGCAGGTCGATGCCCTCGCGGTGGACGTCCTCGTCGGTGATAACGTCGTGCTCGAAGCCGTAGTGCGTGAGCCAGTCCTCCACGTACATGTCGAGGATGAACTCGCGCGCGTTGGTCGAGTCCTCGCCGGCGCAGGCCCAGGGCGTCTCCGCCTTGGGGCGCATGTTGAGGATCGGGCGCAGTCGCGACGAATAGCAGACGCCGCTGCCGTCCGAATGGGTGTCGTAGAGCGACGAGCCATACTCGCGATGCTCGTTGAGGAAGAGCTGCTGCGCGTTGAGCGTCGGTAGCTGGCCGGTGAGGAGCTCGCCGAGCGGGCCGTCGAAGGCTAGGTGCTCGTTGGCATAGGCCATGTACTCGACCGTCGGCAGCAGGAAGGCGATGCATGCGGCCCGCCCCGGCGCCGGCAGCACCACGAACGGCACGTATTCCTCGGCCCCCTTGGCCCTGAGACGCGCGGCGTAGACCCCGCTCGCGATGCGCGCAGGCACGGTCCATTCGAAGTCCACCTCCCAGCCGGCGTCGTAGAGATCGTCGTCATGGAAGTGGATGGCGCCGTACTCGTGCCGCGCGTGGCGCCAGCACATCTCCTCGCCCGAAAAATTCCATCCGGTCATGCCGCGCGCCGGCAGATTGACGATTTCGCCGTGGCAGTGATTGGAAGAACGGTCGGAAATCCTGATCGACGTGATATCGCGCGAGAAATCCCAGGCACAGAGGATGTCGGGCGCGAGCCCGGCCGGGACCGCCTCGTTCTTCATGCGCTCGATCTCCAGGCGATCCAACGCGCGACCCACCAGCCGGGGTGAATCGATTTTGCCGTTGTAGAGAGAGTCCACTCGCGTGCGATCCTTCTGGCGCCGCTTGTAGATGCCGGCCATGACGACTGGTGCGCCGTTGTTGGCGGATGCTGCACCGACCTTGCGCCGCGCCGAGCCGCCGTCGTCGACGCGCGCGTAGGGCAGAAGCGGCTCCTGATAAACGGTGACTTGGCCTGACTCGGCGTCGTAGCTCGCGGCGGCGAGATACCAGTGGCGCTCGAGCAGCGGCTTGCCGACCGAGACTGTCTCGACCGAACCGTCGGCCATGCCGAGGCGAAGCGCGACGGAGCCCGCGTCGTCGATGATGAGGGCGAAGCCGGTCCGGCTGCGCGATTCCCACTTGGTGACGATGCCTTGCTCGCCCTTGCCGGGCGTGGTCGGCCAGATCATGGCCTGAACGGTAAAGCTGCCGAGCGTTTCCAGCAGCGGCCGGCTCTCCACCAGAGCGTAGGAGCCCGCGTGAATGGCCTGCCGGCGCCCCTTGTGGCGCTTGCTCACCGGCGTGCGGATCGGCCGTTCCTTGAAGCCGGGCCCGGCAGGTGTGTCGTCAGCGCAGATCAGGCGCACGATGTCCGCCTGATAGGTCGGATGCTCGCAGTTGACCATGAACTTTATGGTCTCGCCCGGCCGGACGCTGATCCGGTCAGGGTAGCCGGTGATCGTCAGCATGCTGCGTCTCCGCGCTGCGCCATCCTCATGCCGCGAGCATAGTCAGCGGCCCGGCAGCGAACAACGTGCCCCGGTGCGTTCACGCTGCGGTCCCGGTGCAACCCCGTGCGGGATGTGCAAGATAGGTGCGCGCGGTCGGGGAGGGCCCTGCCGCCCCGACCGGAGTGGGAGAGCGAACGATGGCGACACTGATCATTCATGGCATACCGCTGAGCACCTATGTCCGCACCTGCCGCATGGCGTGCATGGAGAAGGGGGTGCCTTACGAGCTCGACCCGGTCATGCCGCAATCGCCGGAGCAGTTGGCGATGCAGCCCTGGGGGTCGGTGCCCGCCATGACCCACGGCGATGTGCGCATGTACGAGTCGCTGGCGATCTGCAACTACATCGACAACGCATTCGACGGCCCGCCCCTGTACCCGGTCGACCCGCTCGCCAACGCCCGCTGTTATCAGTGGACGTCGGTCTTCATCCAGTACCTCTACCGGCCGGCGATCGACATCGTGCTGCAGCGCCTGATCGTGCCCGCGCAGGGCGGCGAGCCGGACGAGGCGCTGGTCGAGAGCAGCGTACCAAAGACCGACAAGGCGCTCATCGCGCTCGACGGGGCGCTTGCCGGTGCCGTCCATTTCGCCGGCGACGAGGCGTCCGTTGCCGACTATATGGTGCTGCCCGTGCTGCACTATCTGAAGATGACACCGGAGGGCGAGACGCTGCTGGCTCCCAGGGCCAACATCGCCCGCTGGCAGGCCCATATCGACGAGCGCGAGAGCGCGGTGGCGACGGTGCCAGAGTTCGGCTAGCGGCACCGGAGAAGGAGGGGGCGTTCCGCCCCCCTCACGTGGCCTCAAGCACTCATGACGTGTCCCGTCACATGGTGAGCTGAGCCATGGCAACTGCCTGGGTTCGCATCGCCTCCCGATCCTCGTCGGGGAGCGGAATGAGCCCCTTGTCCGCGAGATAGCCGTACGGTCCCCAGGCGTCCTCGTCGGTGAAGGTCTCGATGAATTCCACGATCCCGGGGATCACGCCCACGTGTGCCCTCTTCACGTAGAAGAACATGGAGCGGGAGACCGGATAGTCGCCGTCGGCGATGGTGTCGAAGTCCGGCTCGACGCCGTCGATGATGCTGCCACGAACCTTGTCGCGGTTCTGGTCGAGGAAGCTGTAGCCGAAGATTCCGAGCGCTGAAGGGTTGGCTTCGAGCTTCTGCACGATGAGGTTGTCGTTCTCGCCCGCCTCGACGAAGGCGCCGTCCTCGCGAATCGAATGGCAAATCACCTTGTAGGCATTCTTGTCCTGCTTCTTGAGAGCCTCGATATCCGGGAAGGTCTTGCAGCCGCCCTCCATGGCGAGCTCGACGAAGGCGTCTCGTGTGCCGGAGGTCGGCGGCGGTCCCAGCACCTCGATCTTGGCCGCGGGCAGAGACGCGTCGATATCGCTCCAGCTCTGATTCGGATTCGGCACCATGCCGCTGTCCGAGGGTACGTCCTTCGCCAGCGCGAGGAAGAGTTGCCGCAAGGTAATCGAGAACCGCTCGGCCGACTTCGCGTTGGCGAGCACGATGCCGTCGTAGCCGATCTTGACCTCGGTGATGTCGGTCACGCCGTTCTCGGCGCAGCGTTCGACCTCCGAGGACTTAATCCGGCGCGAGGAATTGGTGATGTCGGGATGGGCGATGCCGACGCCGGCGCAGAACAGCTTGAGCCCGCCGCCCGAGCCCGTGCTCTCGACCACTGGGGTCTTGTTCCCCGTGGTCTTGCCGAACTCTTCGGCGACAGCGGTGGAGAAGGGGAACACGGTCGAAGATCCCACGATCCTGATCTGATCGCGGGCCTCCGCAGCGTTGGTCAGCGCCACGGACGCGGTCAGCGCGAGAGCTGCCGCTGCGGCGATGGCGAGGGGTGTCTTAGTCACGGCGCTTCCTCCGGATTCGGTTGCATCCCGACGGTCGTGACTGCGCCCGCGCGACCGCCCGGGATGGCAGGCGAACGCTAACGCTGTGCCAAGATGGAAATAATACGGAAATGTGACGGTTCGTTGACTCTGTGCCGCCGCTAGTCCTATGCCCCCGTGCCCGGAGGCCCTACTTCACCTCGACTTCGACAAAGACCACGTCGTCGGTGTCGCTCGGGTTGATGACGTCGTGCTCGACCCCCTCATCCCGGTAATAGGGCGAGCCGTGGACGATCTGGACCGTGCGCTCGCCGTCGGGCTCCACGAGGTGGAGGTGTCCTGTCGTCACCGGCACCACCACATAGTCGTACTCGTGCCGGTGCCAACCCGTCGCCTCGCCGGGCTTGAAGCGCCACTCGGTGACGCGCACGCGGTCGTTGTCGATTAGCACGGTCGGCGTTGCCGCACCCATAGCCACCTCCGGCTCAAGAACTGATCGCGCCGGAGCGTTGCAGGTTGGTGGACCCTGCGCAAGCCTGCGCGCAGGCGCTCCCGTCAGCGCGCGGAGCGCGTCGTCTCGCCACGATCAATCCTTGTGCCAGGTGCAATCCGTGGTCGTGACCACCTAATTGTTGGCCAGATAGCTGGTCTCGTAGGCACAGCTTCCCGTCAGCCCGGCATAGGCACCGGTGCCGCCCGCGAGCTCCAGCTGGCCCTGCCCACCGCCGCCTGCATCCACGTCGCCCGCGCGCCTCTCGGCCACGAGATAGAGCGTGTCGCCGGCCGTGTTGGTTGAGGTGCAGGCAGTCTGGAGATCGAGGCCGGCGGCCGAGCGCTTGCCGAAGACCACGCATGTGGCCAGGCCGTGCCCGCCTTCGTCGAACGGATCGCCGCTGCTCGCGAGGATGGTGGTGCTCCCCTCCAGCTTGCCACCGAAATACGCGCCGTCGGCGTGCTCCACCGTGGTGAAGTCGCGCACGTAGGTTGCGATTGCACTGAAGCTGCCGCTTTCCTGCCCCAACGCGCCCGTGGCCGCGCACGGGACTCCAATCACGGCCGCCAGCGCCATAGCGATACCTCTGCTGGCTCTCATGTCACCCTCCCTGTCTGGCGATTGATCCGCTGGAGAATGGTACGGGGAACAAATCGGTGACGACAACTAGCGCGCTGGCCTCTCACGTCGCCGCGCAGCGTCAGGTGTCGTCCTGCTCGGCCTGCACCAGAGATGCCGGATCGACCGCGACGCTCTTGACCAGCGCGTAGACTTGGCTGCCGGGTGCGAGGCCGAGCGTGTCGGCGGAGCGTGCCGTGATGCGCGCCGTCAGCCGGGCACCGATGTCGACCGCCACGTCGACCGAAGCGCCGCGGCGCGGCCCGATCTCGACCACCCGGCCGCGAAAGATGTTGAGGACGCTGGTCTCGCGCGGCTCGGCCGTCGCGAGCGACACGTCCCGCGCTCGCACGCGGACCCTGAGGCTGTGTCCCGGCGCGAGCCTGAGACGCGGCACGCGCAGGATGCCGCCTGGCACCGCAAGCTCGGTGAGCCCGTAGGCCGTATCGTGGCGCTGCACCGTCGCGTCCAGCACCGCGCCGGCTGCCTCGATTCCGGCCAGCGGATCGAGGTCGAGCCTGGCCATGACCTCCGCCGCGGGACCTGCCGCCGCGACCCTGCCGCCGGCCATGACCACGATCGTGCCGGCGAGCCGCGCCACCTCGTCCACCGCGTGGCTGACGAAGACGATGGGCACGCCAATCTCGTCGCGCAGCCGCTCGATGTAGTCGATGACCTGCGCCTTGCGGGGCACGTCGAGCGCGGCCAGCGGCTCGTCCATGAGGAGGAGTTCCGGCTGGGCCATGAGCGCGCGTCCGAGCGCCACGCGCTGGCGCTCGCCGCCCGAGAGGGTGCCGGGCCGACGATGCAGCAACTCTTCCAGGCCGAGCAGCGTCACTATCGTCTCCAGCGACGCATAACGCCCGTCGCGCGGCGCGAAGCGGTGTCCGTAGAGCAGGTTGCGGCGCACGCTGAGGTGCGGGAAGAGGCGGCCGTCCTGAAACACGTAGCCGATCCGGCGGCGCTCGGGCTTGAGGTCGATCCCGGCTTCCGCATCGAAGAGCACGCGGTCTTCGAGCGCGATCCGTCCCGCCTCCGGTCGCACAAGGCCTGCAATGGCATCGGCGAGCGTGGTCTTGCCGGCGCCCGAGGCACCGAACAATGCGACCACGTCGTCCGCCTCCGCGTCGAAGGAGGCGTCCAGCGTGAACGCCCCCCGAGAGAGTCGCGCCTGGACCGTCAGCATCACCCCTCCAGCCTGCGCTTGACGACGCGCGCCAGGAACTCCGAGCCGATCAGCGCGGCGAAGGCGATGACGATAGCGATCACCATCAGGCGGAAGGCGCCGTCCAGGCCGCCCGGCACCTGCGTGTAGGTGTACAGCGCGAGCGGCAGGGTCCGGGTCTCGCCGGGGATGTTCGAGACGAAGGTGATGGTCGCCCCGAACTCGCCGAGGCAGCGGGCGAAGGCGAGGATGACGCCGGTGAGCACGCCGGGCGCGATGAGCGGCAGGCTGATGGTCACGAAGACCCAGGCGGGCGGGGCGCCGAGCGTTCGGGCGGCGGTCTCCAGCCGGCGGTCCATGCCCTCGATGGAGAGCCGAATCGCGCGCACCATGAGCGGGAAGGAGACCACGGCCGAGGCCACCGCCGCGCCCTGCCAGGTGAAGGCTAGGGTGATGCCGAACCAGTCGTCGAGCCAGGCGCCGAGCGGTCCCTGCCTACCAAGCAGCAGCAGGAGCACGAAGCCCACCACCACCGGCGGCAGCACCAGCGGCAGGTGGACCAGTCCGTTGAGGATCTCTCGGCCGGGGAAGCGATAGCGCGCGAGCAGCCAGGCGACGGCGATGCCGAGAGGCAGGCTGATCAGAACCGCCCAGCCCGCCACCCGCAGGCTGAGCCTGATCGCCTCGATCTCGAGCGGTGTCAGCGCCATCCGCCCGGTCTCTCAGTCGACAATGAAGCCGGCGCGGGCGAAGGCCGCCCGGCCAGCCGACCCGGTGAGAAAGTCAAAGAAGCGCACAGCGAGCGGTGAGACGCGGCCCGCGATGAGGGCCACCGGATAGACGATCGGCTCGTGCAGCGACGCCGGGATCGTTCCCACCACGTGCACGCCTTCGATGCGGGCGGCATCGGTGGCGTAGACGATGCCGAGCGGCGCCTCGCCCCTGGCCACCAGCGCGAGCGCCGCCCGCACGTCCGCCGCCGGTGCGAGCCGGCTCCGCACGACGGGCCAGAGGCCGAGAGCCTCCAGTGCCTGGCGCGCGTAGATGCCGGCCGGCACATGGTCGGGGTTGCCGGTGGCCAGCCGCCCGCCGTCAAGCAATGCGGCAAGATCGAGCGTCGCCGAAGGCTCGAAGGGCGCCATGCCTTCGACGCCGGTGACGAACACAAGGCGATTGCCGGCGAGCACCTGCCGGCTTTCGGCTTCGATCAGCCCCTGCGCCTCCACGTGGTCCATCCAGGTCGCATTGGCGGCGAGGAAGATGGCGGCCGGCGCGCCGCTCTCGATCTGGCGCGCGAGTGCTGAGGTCCCGGCATAGGAGGCCACGACACTATTGTCGGGCCCCGCCTCAAACTCGCCAATTGCCTCGTCGATCACGTGGGCAGTGCTGGCCGCGGCGAGCACGACCACCCGCTCGGCTGCCGCCGGCCCCGCCCAGCAGCAGGCGAGGAGGCCGGCGAGCACCAGCCATGCCGCCCGCAGCGTCGCCGACCGGCGCGGCCGCCGGTCGCTCACTCCATGCCACACGTCGCGCGTCGCGGACCCCGCGGGGCTCGCGCCTCCTCCTCAACCTGCGTGCATGAGACTGGTTCCGACTGGAGCGAGCGCTCCCGCACCTCCACGGCGCCTCGACCGTCGCCGACGGGGACCGACCGTTCCGTCGTTCGGGCGGTCACTCGGCCCGCCAGGGCCGCATCGGCGCGGCGACTGTAACGCTCGGCCTGAAGCCGCGCAACGCAGGCACGTCGCTCGCTTGTCAACCGATCGCAGAATCCCGACACTCCATCGCCTGGACGCGACCCGGCGCACCCCAAACTCGGGAGATAGGCACGAATAATGGCAAGGGTTCTGCTTTGCGGCGTCGATGACGTCTACGCGGGCGAGATCCTGCGGGTCGAGACCGACGGCCTGCCGCCGATCGCGGTGTACAACCTGGACGGCGCCTTCTACGCCACCGACGACACATGCACCCACGGCCAGGCTTGGCTCTCCCAGGGCTTCATAGACGGCGACATAATCGAATGCCCGCTCCACGGCGGCTGCTTCGAGATCAAGACCGGCCAGCCGGTGGAGCCGCCCTGCACCGAGCCCATTCAGAGCTACAACCTCGTCGTCGAGGACGGCGCGATCTACGCGCTCGTCGAGCCCTGAGCCGGAGGCGAAGCCATGCCGATGCTGGAACGTTCCGAGGGGGATATCCACTACGAGGTCTGCGACATCGTGCCCCCGTGGCAGGAGCCGCGCGAAACCATCCTCTTTCTCCACGGGCTCGCCGTCGATTCCGACATATGGATCACGTGGCTGCCGATCCTTGCCGACCGCTATCGAATCATCCGTGTGGATCTGCGCGGCTTCGGCCGGTCCTTCGTCCCGGAGGAGGGCGCTGACTGGTCCATCGATGCGATGGCCGACGATGTTCAAGACGTGCTCGCCGCGCTCGGGACGCAGCGGGTGCACTTCGTCGGCGAATCGACGGGCGGCACCGTTGGCCTCCATCTCGCCGCGCACCATCCCGGCTGCCTGCTGACACTGACCATGGTTTCGGCGGCTCACCGGGGCGGCACGATCGGGCGGGCGCAAGCGCTCCGGGACGATGTCCACGGGCTGGGGATGGACGCGTGGTCGGCCAAGCTCATGCCGCTCCGCTTCCCTGCTGGATGCCTGAGCCCCGCGATGGAGCGCTGGTTCCACGACACGCAACGCGCCTCGGCGCCTCGGGCCTGCGTCGACCTCGTCGACATGCTGGTGCAGGTGGACCTCTCGGAGGCGCTGGGTGACATCCGCGTTCCCACGCTCCTGATCGCACCCGACGACAGCCCCTTCGTCTCGCTTGAGACGCAGGTTGAGCGGCTGCGCGCCATGTCCGATTGCGAATTGCACGTGGTCGCCGGGGCCCGTCACGGCGTCGCCCATTCCCACGGGCCCGAGTGCGCCGGCGCCCTCAGAGATTTTTTGGAACGCCGCAGCCCGTCGCCGGGATAGACCGTGGTGCAACGCCGGCCGTCCGCCGGTCCTTAACTTTAGGCAGGCGGCCGTTCACCGAACGACTTCCAGATCGGCTCGATCCCGTTCTCCCGGAGGAACTCTTCGGCCATGGCCACGATTTCCGCCTCCCGGAACGCATAGAAGGCATCAACGGCGTCCTCGTCTCCGACGTCTCTTTTCCACTTGCCGATCGAGCCCCTGTAGGCGTCCTCAGCCCGCTGCCTCCGCTCCTTGTCGCGTGTCCAGTCCGACCACAGGAATCGCCTGAGTATCCGATGGTGGTCGTCATGATCGAGGCCCGGAATCTCCAGGTAGCGATCCGGCTCAGCCTCGACCGCCAGGCGTTCCTGGCGATTCTCCTCGGCGGGGATGCCGACCTCCATTTCGGCATCGTTGTCTGTCTCGTAGAGCCACACGATGCCGCCCGTCTCACGGTCGAGGTAGACCAGTTGCGGACCGATGTCGTGGTAATCCACATCCCGGCCGAAGGCCATCAGGAAGAGATCCCGGTCTATGGATCGCTCAACGCGTTCGCCAGCCATATTCGCAGCGCTCCAACTCCGTCAACCGTTTCCCCGCCGCCTCGTTACGCGCTCCGACGATGGCCGGTGCCGAAGCAGCGACGCGCGTAGCCAGCCGTGCCGCCTCGCCTATATCATGCTTGTCGCGAGAGGAGGGACATCTGACGGAGACCGCTGTCTTCGGGGTCGGAACCGGAGCCTCGAAAAGTGGGAGCGGCTGCAAGCTAGAGGGTTGGGAGCATGCTTGCGAAACACGAGGCCGACGCGTTCTGGCGCGACGGCTTTATCGTCGCCGAGAACGCGGTCGACCGCCGCCAGCTCGCGCGCTTGCGGGACGTTCTAGCCGGATGGGTCGACGATAGCCGCGATCACGACGCGCCATTCGGCGAGCCGACCACCGACGGGCGGCCGCGCTTCGACCTGGCACTCGAACACAGCGCGGCACAGCCCGCGCTACGGCGGGTCAACAACCCCAGCGAGATCGACGACGCCTACATGGAGGCGATGCGCGATTCGGCAATGACCGAGATGGTCGCCGCCCTCATCGGCCCCGACGTCAAGCACCATCACTGCAAGATCAACCTCAAGCTGCCCGGCTCGAACACCGAGGTGCGCTACCACCAGGACTTCGCCTACACGCCGCACACGAACGACGATGTCGTGACCGCTCTGCTCATGCTCGACGACATGACGCCCGATAATGGCTGCCTTATGGCGGTGCCCGGCAGCCACCGCGGCCCGGTGTACTCGCTCTTCGATGGCGAGCGCTTCACCGGCTTCGTCGCGCCCGCCGTGGAGCGCTCGCTGCGGGAGTACGAGGTGCCTGTGCTCGGCAGCGCCGGCAGCGTCTGCCTGATGCACACGCGGCTCGCGCACGGCTCCGAGCCCAACCGCTCGTCCGCGCCGCGCGGTCTCTACATCTGCGTCTACAGCGCTGCCGATGCCTTCCCCATCGCCCGCAATCCCATGCCGAACCGCAACGAAGGCATGATGGTGCGCGGCCGGCCTACGCGCCGTGCCCGCCTCGCCGAGGCGACCATCGAGCTGCCCGAGCAGCCGACACGCGCATCATTCTTCGCGGTGCAGGAGGAGGCCGGCGACTCCGCGCCCTGATCGCCGCCGCCGGTCCGTCTCACGGCCGCCATGCCAGCAGGTCGATCTCGACCCGGGCATCGAGGGCGAGCCCGGTGACGCCCACGCACGTGCGCGCCGGGCGCCGTTCGGGATCGAAATAGGTCTCATAGACCGCGTTCATCGCCGCGTAGTCTTCCTTGAAGTGCGTGAGATAGACCCGCGCGACGAGGACGTGCTCGAGCCCGAGGCCGAGTGAGGCGAGCACGATCTTCAGATTGGCCATGACGTTATGGGTCTGGCCTTCGATGCCGTCAGGGAGTGGAGCGGCCTCGTCGTTGGGATCGTTGGGCATCTGGCCGGTGACGAACACCCAGCCATCGGCCTCGACCGCGTGGCTGAAGGGCGCGACGGGGGTGGGTGCGCCGGCCGCCATGTGGAAGATCGGTGCTGTCATGGGATTCCTCTCGTCGCGCGGGCGCTTTCAGGCCTCGACGGTGTGGAGCATGATGCGGAGGGCGCGGGCCAGCTCCTCCTTTTCCGCCGTGGAGAGGTCGCGGGTGATCTTGCCTTCGAGGGCGTTGAAGCGGGGGAAGATCTCGCGCACGGCGGCGAGCCCAGCCTCCGTCGCCTCGACCAACACGCGCCGGCCGTCGGCGGCATGGGGGCGGCGGGCGGCGAAGCCCAGCCCCTCCAGGGTCTTCACCACGCCGGTTAGCGTGCTCTTGGAGATTCCCGATTCCTCGGCGAGGACGTGGGATTCCCTCGGCCCCCATACCCAGAGCACCCAGAGCACCGTGAAGCCCGAGAAGGAGAGGCGGTACTCGGCCAGCAGCTTGCGCTCCATGTAGTTGCGCACCGCGTTGGCCACGCGAAAGACGTTGGAGACCGCCGCGAAGGCATCGATATCGATGCCCAGCCCCTCGACCCGCGCGCGCGCCTCGCGCTCCTCCCGCGTGAGCGCGACCTCCCTGCTCATGCGCCGGCGCCCACGATTTCGGGGAGGTTGCGACGCTCCAGCGTGGTGCCGCTGCGCCAGGACATGGCGACCTCGCGCCAGTAGCCCGCGATCAGCTCGCGCGGCTGCAGCCGGGTCAGCTCCTCCACCGGGGAATCGCCGATCCAGAGCTCGAAGCTGCCGCGGAAACAGCGGCCGACCTCGCCCTCGTAGGCAGACATGGTCACCAGCTCGTCCAGGCTGTCGCTGCCGTCGCCCTCGATCGCGGGCATCCAGCGGTTGTGCACCATCGGCAGCGCGTTGACGAAGCCGGCGTGGTCGCTCTCGCCTTCGATCTCGAAGGTCGCGTGCAGCAGGCGGCGATCGTTGGCCGCGAGGCTCGCGCCGAAGCGCCCGCCGGGCTCAAGCCGCGGCCCGGCCCGACCCACCGTGACCGGGCGCGTGAGATAGATCGAGCCCAGCTTCTTGGGGTAGCCTTGGTGATGCCCGCGCACCATGGCGTAGTCGGTATCGACCCAGATGTAGGCGCAGCGCGAATAGTGCCGGCCCCGGTACTTGCAGCGGATGACGACGAACATCTCCCGATACTGCGCCCGGATAGGGTCGAGCAATTCCTCGAACGTGTCGGAACAGCTCTGCCACTCCGCCCAGATCAGCGCGACGGCGCCGGGGTCCTCGTCCGCCGGCGCGAGACCGGGCGGGATCAGCTCGGCCACCGCCTCCGGATCGGTCCGGTATTCGAGGGTGAGCATCTGGCCGGAGTAGTGCCACGGCACCGGCGGCAGCACGGAGGCCCGGCCGCTGCCGGAGCGCGGGAACATGAAGCCTTTGAGGGACAAGACGAATCACTCCCGGAATCGCGACGATTCCTTGTCTTTCACGAGCCGCGATCCTATCGTCAGGGACCGAACGATTTCAAGCCGAGGACCAGCCATGAGGGAGCACCGGCGCATCCTGCTCGACGGTTATCCCGTCGTCGTGACCCGGGAGGGCGAGCGCCTGCACGCGAAGGATGGGCGCTCGGTCGCGCTGGCGGATGCGGTCCACCTGCCGCCGACGGAGCCGCGCAAGATCATCTGCGTGCACCTCAACTACAGGAGCCGGGTGGACGAGTTTATGGTGACGCTGCCGGCGACGCCGACTTACTTCCACAAGCCGGTGAGCGCGCTCTGCGGGCACGGCGCCCAGGTGGTGCGGCCGGAGCGCTGCCGCTGGCTCAACTACGAAGGCGAGATCGCCATCGTCATCGGCCGGCATTGCCGCAACATCGCCCGCGAGGAGGCGGGCGACTACATCGCGGGCTACACCATCGCCAACGACTACGGCCTGCACGACTTCCGCGATACCGACGCGGGCTCCATGCTTCGGGTGAAGGGCTCGGACACGCTGTGTCCGGTTGGCCCGGCGCTGGTGAGCGGCTGGGATTTTGGGGGCAAGTCGGTGCGGACCTATGTCAACGGCGTCCTCGCCCAGGACGGCAACACGGACGAGATGGCGTGGGACATGCACTATCTCGTCGCCGATATCGCCCGCAACATCACCCTGGAGCCGGGGGACCTGCTGCTCTCAGGCACGCCGGCCAACAGCCGGCCGGTCGAGCCGGGCGACGTCGTGCGGGTGGAGGTGGAGGGGCTCGGCGCGCTGGAGAACCGGATCGTCCAGGGCCCTGCGCCAATCCGCGACGATGTCGGCGCCCAGCCCACGAGCTCCGAGGAAGTGATGTCCACCGCGCTCGGCGGCGACTGGGAGTTCCGCGGCATCCGCCGGCCGCGAAAATCGTAGCGCGGCGTCAGGCGGTCGAGCCTTCCAAAATCTGAAGGGTCTTCAGGTCGCTGTGGAAGTCGAGGGCGTAATCGCCGCCTTCCCTGCCGATGCCGCTGATGCCGCAGCCGCCGAAGGGCGCGCTCAGGTCGCGGACGAGGAAGCAGTTGACCCAGACCGTGCCCGCGCGCACCCGCTGCCCGATGCGCTCGGCCCGCGCCGCATCACCGGTGTATACGATCCCGGCCAGCCCGTAGCGCGTGCCGTTGGCGAGCGCCACTGCCTCGTCCTCGTCCCCGAAGGTCTGGAGGGTTAGCACCGGGCCGAACACCTCGTGCTGCACGATCTCGGCGTCGTTGCTGCGGGGCTCGATCAGGGTCGGCTCGTACCAGAGCCCGTCCTCCTTGGTGACGCGCCCGCCCCTCAGCACCCGGTCTCCCGCCACCCGCGCCCGCTCCATGAAGCCCTCGACACGCGCAAGGTGCTCGGGATGGATGAGCGGAGAGAGCGTGGTGTCGGGCTCCCGGCTGTCGCCCGTCACATGCTCGTCGGTGTAGGCAAGCATTCGTTCCAGGAACGCGTCGCGTACTGACTCTTCAACCAAGAGACGGGTGCCCGCGAGGCAGACCTGCCCCGCGTCGTCGTACTGGCCGGCGGCTTTGCGGGCGGCGGCGTCGAGATCGGCGTCGGCGAATACGATGAAGGGGCTCTTGCCGCCGAGCTCCGCCGTGAACGGCACGATGTTGCGGGCGGCGGCGGACCCGATCTGGCGGGCGGCCTCGGGCGAGCCGGTGAACGAGATGCGGCGCACACGAGGGTCGGCGACCAGGGCCGCGCCGACCTCCTCGCCGAGCCCCTGGACGAGGTTGAAGACTCCGGGCGGGAAGCCGGCCTCGTCCACCAGATCGGCGAGCAGGGAGGCCGTGACCGGCGACCACTCGGCCGGCTTGAGAACCACCGTGTTGCCGGCGGCGAGCGCCGGCGCGCACTTCCAGGTCGCCAGCATGAACGGTGCGTTCCAGGGCGTGATGATCACTGCGGGGCCGGCGGGCATGCGCAGCACGCGGTTGGCGATGCCGTTGGAGCGCCAGGAACGGGCCTCGTAGTCGCAGGCAAGGTCGGCGTAGGCGCGAAAGTTCCGCGCCCCTCGGGGTATCACCCGCAACTCCAGGCTCTCCTGCAGCATCGCCATGTCGAGGCATTCGAGCCGGGCCAGGGTGCCGACGTTAGCGTCGATGAGCTCGGCGAGGCGGTGCATGTACGTCGCGCGCTCGGCCGGACTTGCGGCCGACCAATCCGCGAATGCGTCCGCGGCCGCGTCCACCGCCTGCGCGGCGGTCTCGGCATCGCCGGCTGCGAAATCTCCGAGTTTCCGGGTCCAGTCCAGCGGCGAGCGGTCCTCGAAGCGGCGCGCCGAGGGCACGCGGCGCCCTGCGATGTAGTGATCGGGTGAGACGGAGACGCCGTCGATGTCGATTGGGGACGCTGTCATCGGTTCGTCCGCTCTACGCCGGGCGTGTCGAGGCGCGGGGCTAGAGGAAGTTGAGGTAGCGTGACATCTCCCAGTCCGTCGTGCTGCCGAGGTAGTCGTCCCACTCCTTGCGCTTGATCCCGATGTGGTTCGCCACCAGCAGCGCGCCGATGGCGGAGACCAGTGCGTCGTCCTGCTCCAGCGCGTCGAGCGCCGAGCCAAGGTTCTCGGGCACGGCCACGTCGGTATCGACGCTCTCCAGCCCGTCGCCGGTCTCCGCAGGCGGCAGCGGATAGCCCTTCTCCACGCCCAGCCGGGCCGCCTGCAGCATGGCCGCGGCGGCAACGTAGGGATTGGCGGCGCCGTCGGCCACGCGATGCTCGATGCGCGTGGCAGGGCCGCGCTCGCCGGGCACCCGCACCGCGACACCGCGGTGGTCGTATCCCCAGTTCGCCCAGTAGCCGGCGAGGCTCGCCGGTCGCAGCCGGCGATAGGAGTTGACGGTGGGCGCAATCAGCCCGGCCATGGAGCGGTGATGGTGCATGAGCCCGGCGATGCACTGCCGGGCGAGCTCGGAGAGGCCGTCCTCCCGCGCGGGATCGGCACAAGCGTTGTTCCCGTCCTTATCGGCGAAGCTGAGGTTGAGGTGGACCCCGCTGCCGCCGCGATCCGAGAGCGGCTTCGGCATGAAGCTGAGCAGATAACCCCGCTTCGCCGCGACCTCGCGCGCCATCAGCCTGAAGAGGAAGATGTCGTCGATGGCGCCGAGCGCGTCCCGGTAGCGCAGCGTGAACTCGAACTGCGGCCAGTCGAATTCGGAGTTGATCGCTTCCAGCGGGAAGTCGCAGGCCTCTGCCTGCGACCAGATGTCGTCCACCAGGCCGGCGGGGTCGACCGCAGTGCCGGTGCCGTAGACGTAAGCGCCGGGGGTGTCGTAAGGCACCCAGCGGCCGGCGGAATCGCGCTCGAAGACGAAGGCCTCAAGCTCGATGCCGAGGAAGGGCGCGAGGCCCGCCTTCTGCCACACGGCAATCGCGCGGGCGAGCGCGCCGCGGGCGCAAAGCCCGAGCGGCTGGCCGCCTTTCTCCAGGTCCGCCACCACCACGCCGGTGCCGGGCTCCCAGCTGGGCCGGACCCGGTCGAGGTCGAACACGGCCTCCATGTCGGGCAAGCCCTCGGGCACACCGGAGCCCGGTGCGGGGATCAAGGCACGCTCGTAGTCCACGGCGTAGACCCCGACGCACTGACGGAGCGTGCCGGCCTCGGCTAGGGCGCGCGGGACGTACTTGCCGCGCGCGAGGTTCAGGTGGTCGCAGAACAGGACCCGAATGCGTTCGTAGTCGCTCATGCCAAGCGCCCCCTGACTCGCCCGCGCCGGTCAGCAGGTCACCGACACCGGCAGGTACTTGATGCCGTTGATGAAGTTGGAGCGGAGCCGGAGCGCTTGACCGGCCGGCCGGAGCGTGCGCACCCGCCGCGTCAGCTCCTCCAGCACGATGCGCAGCTCGAGCCGTGCCAGCCAGAGGCCGAGGCAGAGGTGCGGCCCGCCCCGCCCGAAGGCCATCTGCGGGTTCGGATCGCGCGCGAAGTCGGCGCTGTAGGGATGCTCGAAGACCCGGTCGTCGAAGTTGCCGGAGATGAACCAGAGGATCACCTTGTCGCCGGCCGCGATGGTGCGCCCGTGCATCTCGAAGTCCTCCACGGCGGTGCGGCGAAAGTGCATGGTCGGCGACGAGATGCGCAGCAGCTCCTCCACCGCCGTGCCCCAGAGCGCCTCGTCGGCACCCTGGAGCTGCTCGAAGAGCCAGGGCTCGCGCGCGAGCAGGTCGACGGAGGAGGCGACCGCGTAGCGCGTGGTGTCGTTGCCCGCCACCACCAGCAGCGTGAAGAAGTTCTTGAACTCGTGGTCGGTGAGCGGCTCGCCGTCGCGGTCGGGCTCAAGCAGGAGGCTGATCACGTCGCCGCGCGGCTTCCCGCGCCGGAGCGCGGCCTGGCGCTCGGCGTACTCGAAGACCTCCGCGCCGGCCGGCGAGCGGAAGGGCATGAGGCGGAATGCGTCGGTGTCGGTCTGGTCGACCACGTGATCGGTGAAGTCGGGGTCGCTGTTCGCCATCATTTCGTCGCCCTTGTCGGCGAGCCAGGCGCCGTCCTCCTCCGAGACCCCGAGCACGCCGGCCAGCATCAGCATGGGCAGGGGCTTCGCGACGGCTTCGACGCAGTCGAACTCGTCCTGCTTCAGGGCCTCGTCGAGCACGCGGGAGACGATGGCGCGGACCCGGTCGCGGTAGGTCTCGATGAAGCGGCGCGAGAAGGTGCGGTTGACCAGGCGGCGCAGGCGGGTGTGCTCGGGCGGGTCCTGTTCCATCATGGTGAGCCGCGCGATCCGCTCCTCGTCCGTCATCTCTTCCAGGCGAATCCCCTGCCGGGTCGTGAACTGCCGGAAGTTCTTGCTGATCTCCGTGATGTCCTCGTGGCGGGTGATGGCCCAGAACCCGGAGGCATCGCGCTCGTCGAACCACGCAACCGGGTCGTCGCGCCGCAGCGCCTCGAAGGTCTTGTGAGGCACGCAATCGACGAAGGAGTCGTGAGAGGAGAGGTCGGCGATCCCCTCCGGCTCGGGAGATAGAAGCGCGGACATGGCGGTCTCGTTTTGTTGCGAACCGGTCGGCGCCATGATAGTTCGGATACGAACGATCTGTCCACCGAAGTCGTTCGACGCGCACAGGAGCCGAAGCCGACGGGTCGGTTCCGGGGCGCAGACGGGCCGATAGGGGAGGAGACGTGGGAGACATCGCGGGCGCCGGCTTTCTGTCGCATGTGCCGACGATCATGCTGCCGAGGGCGGTGCGACTGGAGCTGAACGAGGGCCGCGAGCTGAGCCTCGTGCCCGGGCTCGAGCGGCTGCGCAGCGAGGTGCTGGACGCGCTCAGGCCTGACACCTTCGTGGTGTTCGACACGCACTGGTTCACCACCGTGGAGTTCATCGTGAGCGCCCACGAGCGTCGCCGGGGCCGCTACACCTCGGGCGAGCTACCGCGCGGGATTCACGGGCTGCCCTACGATCTCGCCGGCAGCCCGGCGCTCGCCGCGAGCATGGCGGAATCGGTGCGCGAGCACGCGGGCATCCCCTGCATCGCCAACGACGATGCGCACCTGCCGATCCACTATCCCACCGTTAACCTCGCGCACTACCTGAACCGGGGCGAGCGGTGGGTCTCCGTCAGCATCTGCCAGACCGCGCGCGACGAGGATTTTCTTGCGGTGGGGGCGGCGCTGGGACGGGCGATTGCCGCCTCGGAGGAGCGCGTAGTCTTGCTCGCGAGCGGGGGCATGAGCCACCGCTTCTGGCCGCTCGCGGAGCTCGACCGGCACGAGGCCTCGGACCCGGTCCACATCCGCACGCCCGAAGCGCGCGCCGCGGATCTGGAGCGCCTGGCCTGGTGGGCGCAAGGCGACCACGCGGCGGTCATCGATTCGATGGACGCCTTCCGCCCCCACAAGCCGGAAGGCCTGTTCGGGCACTACCTGATGATGGTCGCAGCGCTCGGCGGGCGCGACTGCACCGCGACAGGTACGCCTTACAGCGACTACGAGAACGCGGCGGGCACCGGGCAGGTGCACGTCTGGTTCGCCCGCCCGCCGCAGGGCTGGAGCGGCGAGGGTTAGCTTCGGGTCAGGCTTGCGGAAACCCGGTAGGGCGGGCGCCGTGGGCGTCTGCGTCGCCTGCTGTGCCGGGGTTGCTGTAGTAGATGGTCATCTCGTGGATGAGACCGCCCCGGCAGCGGAAGAAGTTGCAGTTGCGAAGGCGCTGCACCCCTGCGTCGTGGTAGGGCGAGTCGCGCTTCGGCGTCAGCGTCACGAGAAACATTGCGGCGCAGCGCTCGTGGGCGATATCCACGTAGTGAACGAACTCGGTGAATTGCGGCTCGTAGTTGGCCAGCAGATGCTCGAAGAAGCGGGGCAGGGGTGTCTCGCCGGCGGTTGGCTGCCCCTTGAAGACGCGCGGCGCGGCATCGCCGTGATAGATCGTCACTGAAGCGTCGTCGGTAAAGCAGGCGACCACCTCCGGGATGTCGGCTTGCGCTACGTTGCCGAAGTAGCGCCGCTCCACCAGGTCCACGTAGTCATCGCGAGTCATCGCACCGGTCCTGCGCGCCTTCCCTAAAGCAGTGCTTCGACGAATCCGATGGCGACCAGCACGGCCACGAGCAGGATGGCGCCGACGATGGCCGTAACGCGCACCACCCGCCTCACGGGGTTCTGGGTATTGGCGAAGGGGATGAGATTGAAGAGGAGTCCACCGGCCACCACCATGATGCAGCCGGCCGAGAAGAGCGGCCGGTAGACGGGCTGGAAGATGAAGACGAGCGCGAGCAGGCAGAGCGCGATGATCGCAATCACGATCAGCCGCGCCGTGCGGCGGGACATGTTGCGCCGTGCCGGCTTCTCCCCCGCCGGTGCCTCTTGGGGTTCTACCTGCGCCTCGCTCATGAGGCGATCCTCACGCCGTCATGGTCGAACAGATGGACCTGCCCCGGCGTCGGCGCCACGTGCATGGTCTCGCCGACCGCGGCCGGGTGCCCCCGGCTCGTCACCACGCGCAGGTCGTCTTCGCCAATGCGGAGATGGATCAGGGTCTCGGCTCCCATCGGCTCGATCAGGTCGATCTGGCCCGAGATCGTGGTGGGGCCGGCCTCGGATGCGGGTGCCAGTCCGCGCGGGCGCACGCCCATGGTGACCGGAGCATTGCGCCGCTCAACGGCGCCCTGCAGGGAGATCTCCGCATGCAGCGGCAGCACGACCTCCTGCCCCAGCATGTTCACGGTCGCCGTGTCCTCGTCTGCATTGATGACGTTGGCCTCCACCAGGTTCATCTGCGGCGTGCCGATGAAGCCCGCGACGAAGACGTTGGCGGGCTTCGCGAAGATGTCGTGAGGGCTGGCCACCTGCTCGATGATGCCGTCGCGCATGACCGCGATCCGGTCGGCGATGGTGAGCGCCTCGATCTGGTCGTGGGTCACGATCACGGTCGCCTTGTGCAGGCCGTTGAGGAGCTGCTTGATCTGCCCGCGCATCTCCTGGCGCACCGCGATGTCGAGCCGGCTCAAGGGCTCGTCGAAGAGGAAGCATTGCGGGTCGCGGATGACGGCACGCCCCACGGCGACGCGCTGCTTCTCGCCCTCGGCAAGACGGCCGGGCACCCGGCCGAGCGCGTGGGAGAGGTCGAGCAGGCGGGCGATCTCGTTCACCCGGCGGTCGATCTCCTCCTGGGTGATCTTCTCGGCGTGCAGCGGGAACGCCAGGTTTTCCGACACCGTCAGGCTCGGATAGAGCGCGTAGAACTGGAACACCATGGCGATGTCCCGGTCGCGGGGAGCGAGGTCGTTGACTCGCTGGCCCGTGATGTAGATGTCGCCCGCCGTCGCGTCCTCGAGCCCCGCGATCATGCGGAGCGTCGTGGTCTTGCCGCAGCCGGAAGGGCCCAGCAGGCACACGACTTCGCCGGCTTCCACGTCGAGGTCGATGTCGTCGACTGCGGCGAGCGAGCCGAAGTGCTTTGACAGGTTGCGCAGCTCAATATCGGCCATGGGTCCGCTACCGCCTGATGGTGCCGAAGGTGACGCCGCGCAGCAGCTGGTTCTGTAGCAGGAACGTCACGAACACCACGGGGATCAGGAACAGGGTCTCGATCGCTGCCAGCAGCCCCCAGCGCACGCCGATGTCGCCGCCGATGGTCTGCGCCATGGCGACCGGCACCGTTCGCGTGTCGCGCCCGGTGAGCAGCAGGGCGAAGAGGAACTCGTTCCAGGTCAGGATCAGGCCGAAGACGGCGGTCGCCGCGATGCCGGCCTTCACCTGCGGCAGGCAGATGCGGAAGAAGATCTTCATCTCCGAGCTGCCGTCCATGCGCGCCGCGTCTTCCACCTCGCGCGGTATCTCGTCGAAGAAGCTCTTCATCATCCAGATGGTGAAGGGCAGGTTGAACGCGGCGTAGAGCAGAATGATCCCGATGTAGCTGCCGCTGAGCCCGCTCAGGCGGAACATGATGAAGATCGGGATGATGACGATGATCGGCGGCAGCATCCGGGTCGTAAGGATGATGAAGAGGTAGGTCTCGTTGCCCCGGAGCGGCCAGCGCGAGAAGCCGTAGGCCGCGATTGTGCCGATGATGAGCGCGACCCCGACCGAGGCGCCGGCGATGAAGATGGAGTTGAAGAAGAAGAGGTCGAAGTGGGTGTCCACCGCCGCGCCGCCGCGCTCGTAGGCGCGGGCGAAGACGCTGACGAAGTTGTCCAGCGTCGGCGTGAAGATGAACTTCGGCGGGGTGGACAGCGCGTCGGTGTGGCTCTTGAACGCGGTCAGGATGATCCACAGCACCGGGAAGAAGTAGATGAAGCTGATGACCGTCGAGAACCCGGTCCGCCCCCAGCCTGCCTTGCCGATCTCACGCCGTCTGCGGGCCATGGCCTATTGATCCTCCACGTCCCGTCGTCTGACGAAGAAGAGGTAGAGGTTTGTCAGCACGATCACCACGAAGAGCAGAATATAGCCGAGAGCCGCCGACTGGCTGGTCTTGAAGTACTGGAAGGCCACCCGGTAGACATAGACTGCGATGGTCTCGGTGGAGGTGCCGGGCCCGCCCTCGGTGATCAGGAACACGATGTCGAACAGCTTGAACGCCTCGATGGTGCGGAAGAGGATCGCCAGCAGCAGCAGGCCCCGGATGTAGGGGAAGGTGATCGTCCAGAAGCGCCGCCACCAGGACGCCCGGTCGATCTCCGCCGCCTCGTAGAGGTGCTTCGGCACGCTGACGAGGCCGGCTAGCACCAGCAGCATCACGAAGGGCGACCACATCCAGACGTCGGCGAAGATGATGCCGGCGAGCGCGCCGACCTCGGAGCCCAACAGGATGAACGGCTCGCCGGTGACCGACTTCACCGCCTGGCTCAGCAGCCCGAAGGTGGGCTCATAGTAGTAGCGGAAGAAGGCGCCGACTGCGACGAAGCTCAGCATCATCGGCGTCAGCACCAGCATCAGCAGCACGCGGCGGCCGGGGAAGGTCTTCTCGAAGAGGAGCGCCAGCAGGAAGCCGACCACGAGCTGCAGCAGCACGTCGACCGTGACCACGATGGCCGTGGTCTGGAAGCGCTCCCAGACCACCGGGTCGGTCAGCACCTTCTGATAATTCTTAAACCAGACGAATTCCGGTTCTTTGATGCGGTTCGCGCGATAGCGATAGAAGCTCAGGCCGAACGACCAGAGCAGCGGAAAGATGTTCATGATGAAAAGCACGGCGAGCGCGGGCGAGACCAGGAGCGGCCCGCGGTTGCGCTCGAAGAAGCGCTCCAGCAGCGTGCCGTGCTCGGCGTGATACGTGGTTACGGCCATGCGTCAGGGGCCGGTCAATCTCAATGTTCCGGGCAATCGGTGGGAAGGAAAGGGGGCGGCCCCTTATGCGGAGCCGCCCCCGTTACTACCGCCTCGATCGCTAGTCCTCGATGCGTCCCGCTTCGCGCAGGAGCTCATCCTGGAAGACGGCGATGTTGTCCAGAGCCTCCTTGGCGGAGATCTGGCCGGTAATCGCCTTGTCGAATTCCTCCTGCTGCTGGACCAGCAACTCGAAGAACTCGGGGATGTGCCAAACGTCCCTCTGCCAGTCGAGGCTCGGGCCGAAGGCATGGTTCCACGGCCGGTACTCCATGTACTCGGGCGTGGTGTAAACGCTCTGGAGCCCGCTCTGCCCGCCGCGCGAGGCGAACTCGTGCTGGACGGGAGTGGACAGCCACCACTTGCAGAAGTCGAGCGCCTCCTTGATCACCGTGTCGCTGTTCCAGGTGGTCAGCACGAAGGGCTGCCCGCCGATGTTGGACCAACGCACGATCTCGTCGCCCACCAGCAGACCCGGCATCCGAGCGAAGTTGACCTTGTCATGGACCTTCGAGAGTTCCGGCGCGATCGCGGACTCACCGAAGCCGATCCACTGGATGATCCAGGCGACCTTGCCCTCGCGGAACAGCTCGTCGACCTTGAAGATGTCCATGGTGCCGGTCTGCACCACCGGCGGCATATGCTCGGTCAGCGAGAGATAGTGCTCGAACGCCTCGACCGCGACGTCGGAGTTCACGACGCCGATGGCCTGGCCCTCGGGCTCCTGGGTCTCGTCCCAGATGCTGCCGCCATGCTGCCAGATAAAGCCGTTGATCTGCATGCTGGAGAAGTCGTAGCCCTTACCGGCCTGGTAGGCGATGCCGTAGAAGTCGTCGTTCAGGGTCTCGCCGCCCAATGAGTCGCCGGAACTGCGACGGAAGAACTCGCCGAAGTCAGCAACTTGGCCCCAATGGACTTCGTTGTGTTCCTCGGGTGAGCACGGCAGGTCGTAACCGTACTTCTCCTTGAACGCGGCCATCTCGCCTTCATGGCAGAACAGGTCCTGCCGGTAATAGACCACCAGCACGTCCGGCATCTGCGGGAAGCCGTAGTAGTTCTCCGTGCGATGCGGATAGGTGGAATAGGACGCGACCAGGTTGGGATGAAGATCCTCGAACACCGCCTGCAGACCGGGGTCGGCATCGATGAACTCGTTGATCTTCATGTAGTAGCCGCCCTCGATGTTGGCGCCCAGCCACTGGCTGTCGCTGACCGCCATCTGGTACTTCTCCTCACCCGAGGTCAGCGAGGCCGCGAGCCGCGTGTAGTAATCCGGCCACGGAATGAAGTCGATCACGAGCTTCACGTCGTTGCCGCTCGGCGCGTTGTAGCTCGCGTTGGCCATGTCCTGCATGATGCGCGTCGGCGGCCAGTCCGGCGCGGCCATGTTGATGATAATTTCCTCGGACTTTGCGGGACCACCCCACATGGCGGAGCCGACCAGCGCCACCGCGCCGGCGAGCAGTGCCGCCTTGCCCTTCGTCATGAGTCTCATGCTTGTCTCCCTCACTCGGTCTACTCGCTAACCGCGGCGGTGCCTGCCGTCGATCGTGTCGGCCGGCCGCTCCGGCGGGCGCGCCGCATCCTACGCCACCATGGTGCCGGAGTCGCTCAGGAAAAGTCGTGTATCGGCGCCGGCGAGCGCAATGCGCACGCTGTCGCCTGCGGTGTACCGCGCGCCGGTCGCTTCCGCCACCACCATGCGGAGCGGTACGCCGGCCGCCGAAAGGTCGAGAATCGTGATGTCGCCCTGGGGCTCGGTGATCTCGATGGTCGCCGCCACGCCGTTGCCGTTGTCGTCCACCAGCGCAAGATCGTGCGGCCTGATGCCGACCAGGAGCTCGGTTCCCGGGTCGAGCGCTTGCAGCCTCTCGCGCCAGGGGTTGCCGTCGAGCTCCATGAACGGAAGCTCGATGGCGGGGCCCATGTTCCCGCCCAACTTGAGCGTGCCCTTGACCAGATTGATGGGCGGGTCGCCGATCAGCGAGGCGACGTGGCGGTCGATCGGCTTGGCATAGAGTCGGTCGGGGGTATCGACCTGGGTGATCTGCCCGTGCTGGATCACGGCGATGCGCTCGCCGATGCTGAGCGCCTCCAGCTGATCCGGCGTCGCGTAGATCGTGGTCGTGCCGAGCTCCCGGTGCAGCCGCTTGAATTCCGCTCGCATGTCATGGCGGAGCTTCGCGTCGAGATTGGTCAGCGGCTCGTCGAAGAGGAAGAGCCGCGGACGGCGGATGATGGCGCGCCCGATGGCGAGCCGCTGCTGCTCGCCGCCGCTGAGCGAAGCCGGCCTGCGGTCGAGCGTGTGGGTGATGCGCAAAAGCTCCGCGGTCTCGCGTACGCGCGTGTCGATCTCGGCACGCCGCATCTTCATCTCGCGTAGTGGGTAGGCGAGGTTCTGGAATGTCGTCAGGTGGGGATAGAGGGCGAAGCTCTGGAAGACCATCGCCATGTCGCGCCGCTTGACCGGGACGCCGGCGAGGTCCTGCCCATCCACCATCAGGGTGCCAGCATCCGGCTTCTCGAGGCCCGCGATGACGCGCAGCGTCGTGGTCTTGCCGGCCGCGCTCGGGCCGAACAGCACGAAGAACTCGCCGTCTTCGACCTCCAGGTCGACGCCGCGCAGCGCGTGGACCGAGCCGTAGCTCTTGGTCAGCGCCGAAAGGTGTAGCTGCGCCATCCGACGAGTTCGTTCCGATGAGTTCGCTCCGACCCGCGAGCGGCAACCCAGCGGGTCCGCCAGAACCAACTTCGGCTGCCTTTCTCGCGGCGCAACAATAGCATCATGGCCTCGCCTGCCAAACGTGCAGCGCGCGTTTCCATTCCTTGCGACAAGTGTTTGCTGCCACGAGCCGCCTGAAACGCGCTTCACAAACCGGCCGCGCTATGCAACAACCCGGCCCCGACGGTCGTTGGCGTGACTCAAAAGTCCCGCAGTTCGGCCCGTCGCCCTTTGGATTAAGAAGCAGCGCCCTCGCCCATGGCCAAAGAGGACTTGCTCGAGTTTTCCGGCACGGTTCGCGAGAAGCTGCCGGATACGATGTTCCGCGTGGCGCTCGACAACGGCCACGAGATCATCGCGCGCCCGGCGGGCAAGATGCGCAAGTTCCGCATCCGCGTGCTCGTCGGCGACCGGGTCGATGTCGAGATGACGCCCTACGATCTGTCGAAGGGCCGAATCATCTTCCGCCACAAGTAGGCCGAGAGCAGGCGAGTAGGGCGCGCAACGGGCGGAGCCTCCCGCCCGCACGCCTCTCCGCGCTCTGGTATGATCGGGAGGCATCGGGAGGAAGAGGGGCATGGCCCATCCGCGCTTCGGCGATATCGCGGTCTGCGTCTTCGACGCCTACGGCACGCTGTTCGACTACAACGCGGCGGCCGGGCGCCACGTTGCGGTGCTCGGTGACAAGGCCGCACCACTCGCCGAGCTCTGGCGTCACAAGCAGCTCCAGTACACCTGGCTGCGCAGCCTGATGGGCCGCTACACGGGGTTCTGGCAAGTCACTGGCGATGCGCTCGACTTCTCCATGGGGGAGCTCGGTATCGAGGACGACGCACTACGCGCCAAGCTGATGGAGGCCTACCGCACCCTGGATGCCTACCCGGAGGTGCCGGAGACGCTGGCGACGCTCAGAGCGCACGGGCTCAAGACCGCTATCCTCTCGAACGGCGAGCCCGAGATGCTGGAGGCGGCGGTCGAGGCCGCCGGTATTGGCGACAGCCTCGATGCCGTGCTCTCCGTCGAGGAGGTCGGCATCTTCAAGCCTCATCCTTCGGTCTACCAGCTGGTGGTGGATCGGCTCGGTGTGCCGCCGGCCAAGGTGAGCTTCCAATCCTCGAACGCGTGGGACGCCAACGGGGCGGCCGCCTTCGGCTTCCGCGTCGCCTGGTGCAACCGCTTCGGTCAGGGGCAGGAGCGTATCCCGGAGGCGCCCGACGCCGAGATCAAGACTCTCGCGGAGCTTCCTCCCTTACTGGGCGTCGCCTGAGGGTCGCGCCATGCGCTTGTTGCGAACCCTCGGCCTGATCGCGTTGCTGGCCGTTGGGGTCGCAACGGGCACCGCGCAGGCGGAGTCGCTGAGCGGCAAGGTCTTGGTCGCGCGCGAGGGTATGCCCGACCCGCGATTTCAAGAGACGGTGATCTATCTCATCGATCACGATAGGAACGGCGCACTGGGGCTGGTGGTCAACAAGCCCATCGCCGCCGGGCCCATCGCCGCACTCCTCGACCAGCTTGGCATCGACACCGATGAACATGGGGAAGACGGGGCGGGCTCCGTCGTCCTGCACTACGGCGGCCCCGTTGATCCGGGCCGTTACTTCGTCCTTCACTCTGACGAGTACGAAGCAGAAAGAACTCGGTACGTTGCCAACGACATTGCGTGGACCATTGGCCCCGAAGTGCTCATCGACATCGCCCTCGGTCAGGGTCCGCGTCGCGGCCTGCTCATCTTCGGCTATTCCGGCTGGGGACCATCGCAACTGGAGGACGAACTCGCGCGCGGCGACTGGAAGGTGATCGACGCCGATCCCGACCTCGTGCTCGGCACCGACCACGAGAGCAAGTGGGAGCGCGCCCGGGGCGGTGGAATCATTATTTAGAGCGCGTCCGTCTTCGACGGATGCGCGAGAAAGGAGCGTTGGTCAGGCGAGCTTGCCGTGGCAGCGCTTGTACTTGAGGCCGGAGCCGCAGGGGCAGGGTGCGTTGCGGCCGACTCTGCCCCAGGTCTCGGGATTGCTTTGATCGAAGGCAGCGCGCCGAACGGTGCCACCGCCCGCCGCTGCCTGAGCCGGTTGTGCAGCCTCGCGCCGCGGAGCCGGCGCGCGACCGCCGCCGGCAGCTGCCAGGGCAGGCGCCTCCTCAGCGATCGCCCCTGCGCCCGCGGCGGCGAGCGCGGGATCGCGGCGGGTTTCCTGCATTTCCGGCGCGCGCCGCTCCGGCACGGGCGACTCCTCCTCGTCTGAACCCTGAAGCCTGAGCTCGACGTGGCTGAGCAGTTGGGTCGTCTGTTCCCTGAGGCTCGCAAGCATGTTCTCGAACATGCTGAAGGCCTCGCCCCTATACTCGTTGAGCGGGTCGCGCTGGCCATAGGCCCTGAGACCGATTCCCTGGCGCAGGTGGTCCAGGGTCAGAAGATGGTCCTTCCAGCTTTGGTCGAGGATTTGTAGAAGCAGGCTCTTCTCCGCGAGGCGCCAGACCTCGGAACCATACGTGGCGAGCTTGGCGGCGGCGTGGATATCCGCTTCCTTGACGATGCGATCGCGAATCTCCTCGTCCGCGATACCCTCCTCCTTGGCCCAGTCCTTGATCGGCAGGTCGATGCCGAGCAGCCGCCGGCATGATTCGTGCATGCCGTCCAGGTCCCACTGCTCGGGGTAGGCCTTCTCCGGAATGTGATCATCGACGATGGCATCGACCACCTCGTGACGCATGTCGACGACCGTTTCCGAGACGTCGTCGGTGCGCATCAGGTCCTTGCGCTGCTCGTAGACCACCGAGCGCTGATCGTTCATCACGTCGTCGAACTTCAGAAGGTTTTTGCGGATCTCGTAGTTGCGCGCCTCCACCTTCTGCTGCGCCTTCTCGAGCGCCTTGTTGATCCACGGATGGACGATCGCCTCGCCGTCCTTCAGCCCGAGCTTGGAGAGCATGGAGTCCATTTTCTCGGAGCCGAAGATGCGCATGAGGTCGTCTTCGAGGGAGAGGAAAAAGAGCGACGCGCCGGGGTCGCCCTGCCGGCCGGACCGGCCGCGCAGCTGGTTGTCGATGCGCCGCGCCTCATGGCGCTCGCTGCCGACCACCAGCAGCCCGCCGGCGGCGAGCACCTTCTCGCGCCCGGCCGCGACCTCGGCGCGGATGTTGGTGGCGGCCCGCTCCTTTGCGACCTCGTCTTCCTCTTCGCCGAGCTCGTCAGCGATGCGGAACTCGATGTTGCCACCAAGCTGAATGTCGGTGCCGCGGCCCGCCATGTTGGTGGCAATGGTAAGCGCGCCGACACGGCCGGCCTGCGCGATGATGTGCGCTTCCTGTTCGTGATAGCGGGCGTTCAGCACGTTGTGCGGAATCGATTCCTTCTTGAGCCGTTCGGAGAGGAGCTCGGATTTCTCGATGCTGGTCGTGCCCACGAGCACCGGCTGACCTCGCCTCTGGCAGTCCTGCAGAAGCTCGAGGATCGCGTTCCACTTCTCTTCTGAAGTGCGGTAGACCTCGTCGTCGCGGTCTTCGCGGATACAGGGTTCGTTGGTCGGAATCTGGATCACGTCGAGCCCGTAAATATCGCCGAGCTCGGCGGCCTCGGTCGCCGCGGTGCCGGTCATGCCGGCGAGCTTCGGATACATGCGGAAGTAGTTCTGGAAGGTGATCGAGGCCAGCGTCTGGTTCTCCTGCTGGACCCGCACGTGCTCCTTGGCCTCGAGCGCCTGGTGCAGCCCTTCGGAGAAGCGGCGTCCCGGCATCATGCGCCCGGTGAACTCGTCGATGATGACGACGCGTCCGTCGTTGACGATGTAGTCGGTATCGCGCTCGAACATCTTGTGGGCGCGGACCGCCTGGTTCAGATGGTGTACGACCGAGACGTTCTCGATGTCGTAGAGGTTGGGGCTCTTCAGCAGGTCGTGCTTGGCGAGCAGCGCCTCGACGCGCTCCGCCCCCTCGTCGGTCAGTGTCGCCGCGCGGGCCTTCTCGTCGATCTCGAAGTCGCCCTCGAGAAGCTCGGGAATCACCTGGTCGACCTTCTGGTACATCTCCGAGCTGTCCTCGGACGGCCCTGAGATAATCAGCGGCGTGCGCGCCTCGTCGATCAGGATGCTGTCGACCTCGTCCACGATGGCGAAGTTGAAGGGGCGCTGGACCATGGTTTCCAGCGTGAACTTCATGTTGTCGCGCAGATAGTCGAAGCCGAACTCGTTGTTGGTCCCGTAAGTGACGTCGGCGCCGTACTGCTCGCGCCGCTGGTCGTCGCTCAGGCCGTGCACGATGCAGCCGACCTTGAGGCCCAGGAACTGATAGATCTCGCCCATCCAGGCGGCATCGCGCTGGGCCAGGTAGTCGTTCACCGTGATGACGTGCACGCCCTTGCCTTCGAGGGCGTTGAGATAGACCGGCAGCGTCGCCACCAGGGTCTTGCCTTCGCCGGTCGCCATCTCGGCAACCTTGCCCTGGTGGAGGACGATGCCGCCGACGAGCTGCACGTCGTAGTGGCGCTGGCCCAGCGTGCGCTTCGCGGCCTCGCGCGTGACGGCGAAGGCGTCGACCAGCAGATCTTCCAGGGTCTCGCCGGCCTCGACCCGATTCCTGAATTCCGGGGTCTTGGCGCGGAGCTCCTCGTCGCTCAGCGCTTCCAGCGCGCTTTCGAGGTCGTTGATGGCGCCAATCTGCGCGGCGTGCGCCTTGATGATGCGCTCGTTGACCGTGCCGAAGAGTTTCTTGGAAAGGCCCTGAAGCATGGCATCATCCCGACAGCCACCGCCTGCCGCCGCCCGCAGCGACGCCATGACCGAGAGATAGGCGTGCGCTCCGGTCCTGTCAACGCAGGCGGGGGTATTCGTCTCGCTCGGGCTCTGCCTGTATGGTTGCGCCGGTCCGCCGCCAGGAGAGGTCGATGACCGCGATATCCCCCCTCGCACCCGCGCGCTTTCCCGATATGCCGCCGGTCCCCGGTGTTCGGCTTGCCGCTGCCGAGGCGCGGCTGCGCTATAAGGGCCGGCCCGATCTTCTGCTTGCGTCCTTCGTGCCAGGGACGACGGTCGCCGGCACGTTAACCCGCTCGCACACGGCGGCGCCGCCGGTGCACTGGTGCCGCGCGCTGCTCGGGGAGGGCAATGGCACCGCTCGGGCGTTGGTGGTCAATGCGGGCAATGCCAACGCCGCGACCGGGGAGCAGGGGCACGCCGCCGTGCGCCGGACCGCCGATGCGGCCGCCACGCTGGTGGGCTGCCGGCCGGACGAGGTCTACGTCTCTTCTACCGGGGTGATCGGGGAGCAGTTGCCAGCGGACAAGCTGACCGCCGCGTTGCCCCCGCTTCACGCCCGCCTCGCGGACGACGCCTGGCCCGAGGCCGCCGCCGCGATCATGACCACCGACACCTTCCCCAAGGGCGCCTCGGCCACGGCCGAGATCGAGGGCGTGCCGGTCGTCATCAATGGCATCGCCAAGGGCTCCGGCATGATCGCGCCGAACATGGGCACCATGCTCGCCTACCTGTTCACCGATGCGAACCTGCCGGCGGCGGTGCTGCGGCCTTTTGTCCGGCGCGGCGTGAACCGCTCGTTCAACGCCATCACGGTGGACGGCGACACCTCGACCAACGACACCTGCCTGCTCTTCGCCACCGGCACGGCGCGGCACAGGTCGATCGCGCGCGCGGGCGACCCGAGGCTCCGGGAGTTCCGCGCAGCGCTCGAGGGCGTGCTGACCGACCTGGCCCAGCAGATCGTGAGGGACGGGGAGGGGGCCCAGAAACTCGTCTCGATCACGGTCCGCGGCGCGGCGTCGGAGGCCGCGGCGCGCAAGCTCGGGCTTGCCATCGCCAACTCGCCGCTGGTGAAGACGGCGATCGCCGGCGAGGACCCTAATTGGGGGCGGATCGTCGCCGTGGTCGGCCGGGCCGGCGTGCCTTTCGAGCAGGAGCGGCTCTCGATCTGGCTCGGGGCTGAGCGCGCGGCCAAGGACGGCGTGGCCGACCCCGCGTTCGACGAGCCGGCGGCAGCGCGCCACACGAAGGGGCAGGAGGTCGAGATCGCCGTCGAGATCGGCGTAGGGCCCGGCACCGCGACTGTCTGGACCTGCGACCTGACCCACGGCTACATCAGCATCAATGCCGACTACCGCTCTTGAAGGGGAGCTGCCGATCGTCCTCGTGGCGGCGGTCGCGCTGGTGGACGCCGACGGCCGCGTCCTGCTGGCGCGCAGGCCACCGGGAAAGGCGATGGCAGGACTGTGGGAGTTCCCCGGCGGCAAGGTCGCGACCGGCGAGACGCCGGAGCAGGCGCTGATCCGCGAGCTGCGCGAAGAGCTTGGGATTGACACGGAGCAGAGCTGCCTCGCGCCCCTGGCTTTCGCCTCTCACAGCTACGACGACTTCCACCTCCTCATGCCGCTCTATGTCTGCCGGATCTGGAACGGCTTCGTGACGCCGAGGGAGGGGCAGGAGCTCCGCTGGGTTCGGCCCGCGCGGCTCCGCGACTACCCGATGCCGCCAGCCGATGCGCCGCTCATCCCCGTGCTGCGCGACCTCCTTTAGCCTTACCGGCCCACACCGCCGTGAAGATCGCCGCGATCGAGATCACGCGCCACCGCATTCCGCTCGACCCGCCGGTGCCGGTCTCGTGGGACAGCAGGCCCCGCGAGAGCTTCACCATCAACCTCGTTCGCGTGCGCACGGACGAGGGGCTGGAGGGCGTGGCCGCAGGCGACTCCATGGGCGGGTTCGCCGAGCATGCCGACTTGTTCCTCGGCCGCGACCCGCGCGATATCGAGCGCCATCACGCCGTGCTCGACAACCTTTGTTTCCACTACGGGCGGTGGTGGCCGCTCGACCTCGCGCTCTGGGACCTGCGCGGCAAGATCGAGAATGCGCCGGTCTATCGCCTGCTGGGCGGCACCGATAACCGCGTGCGAGCCTACGCTTCGACGGCGCTCCGGCGCGATGAGGCCGCGAGCCGCGAGACCGCGCAAGGGCTCGTCGCCCGGGGATTCGGGGCCATCAAGCTGCGCTTCTCCACCGACGACTGGCGCCGGGACATCGCGCGCGCCGCTGCGGTGCGCGACGCCGTGGGTCCCGGCATCGACCTGATGGTCGACTGCAACCAGGCCTGGCGCATGTCATGGGACGCCGCGCCGTCGTGGGACCTCGCGATCGCCCGCACGGTGGCGCACGCGCTTGCCGAGCTCGACGTCTACTGGATGGAGGAGCCGCTGCATCGGGGCGACTACGCCGGCATGGCCGCGCTGCGCGCTGAGACGGGCGTGAGGATCGCGGGCGGCGAAGTGACCCGCGAAGCCCACGAGTTCCACACTCTGATCGAGCGCGGCTGCCTCGACGTGCTGCAGCCGGACTGTGTTTTCGTTGGCGGCATAACGGGATGCGCGCGCATCGCCGCAGCAGCGCGCGAGGCCGGCCTGATGTTCACGCCGCACACATGGGGGAGCGGCTTGGGCCTGTTGGCCAACGCGCACCTGACGGTCGGCGTTGGCGGGGCGCCCTATCTGGAGTTCCCCTTCGACCCGCCGGACTGGGTGCCGACGCGGCGCGACTTCGGCCTCAAGGGGACCATCGAGTCCGACGATGATGGCTGGCTGACGCTGCCGGATCGGCCTGGGCTTGGCGCTGAACTCGACGAGGACGTGCTGCGCGACACGCGGGTCGGTTAACTCAAGCGGTAACGCGAGAGTCAACGGGCAATGGCTGCCAGAGACGCAAACACAGGTGAGCGGGCACTGGCCTTACCTCGTTGAGGCGTGTGCGCTGTCACGCATCCCTTGGTGATCAAGGGCTCCAGTTGACCCGAGATTTTTCTTACCCCGGCGGCTTCGCAGACATCTGCGGTCCTGGGGTCGGCGAGCAGCGCGGCTCGAGGATTTCCACCCCATAGCCGACGACGCTCTGACGACGCTCCCAGGCTCACTTCCGGCCCCGTCGCGTCGTCCCGCCCGAATCGGATAGAAGGTGTCGCCATCGGGCCAGAGGCCCTCGTTCCATCCACCAGCCCTGGTAGGGAGAACGTGATGGCGACAACGGAGAAGCTACCCTTTTCCTGGCAGGCTGTCGAAGGCCTGCCGGACCTGGATCGCCTGCGTCTGGTGCTCGACACCCTGCCCGACGAGGAGATCGTGGCTGCGCTTGAGGCTGGTCGGGGCCGCGGGCGCAACGACTATCCGGTGCGGGCGATGTGGCGCGCGCTGATCGCAGGCGTCGTGTTCCAGCACGCCTCGATCCAGTCGCTGCTGCGGGAGATGGGCCGCAACCCGGCGCTCCTGGAACTCTGCGGGTTCGACCCGCTGCCTTTCCAGGGCGCGCCCGTGTTGGAGCTTCGCGCAGGCACGAAGGAGCCACCATGCGCGGTGGCGCATCCGGCGCAGGTCCGCTCGACGGTGCCCAGCCACTGGAACTTCTCGCGCTTCCTGCGGCGCGTCGTGCTGCTTGAGAACGAGTGCGGCCTGGTGTCCGCAATGGTCGAGAGCCTGCGCGCGTCGCTCTTCGAAGAGCTGCCCGACTTCGGCCGCCATCTCGGCTACGACGGCAAGGCGATCGAGAGCCACTCGACGGGCCGGGTTGCCGAGGACAAGGGGAAGACCTCCGACCCCGACGCCGACTGGGGCAAGCATGAGACGAGCGGGGTGAACGCCAAGACCGGCGCGATCTGGAAGAAGGTGAAATCATGGTTCGGCTACGGCCTCCACCTGATCGCCGACACCCACTACGAGGTCCCGGTGGCCTTCGAGGTGACGCGGGCGTCGGACTCGGAGGTCAAGATGCTCCCCAAGATGCTGGAGAACCTGTTCGCAAGAGCGCCGGAAATGGTGGAGCGCTGCGACGACTTCAGCGCCGACCGCGGTCTCGACAACGCTCCCCAGAAGAAGTTGCTCTGGGATAAGTGGGCCATTCGGCCGCTGGTCGACACGCGCTTGATGTGGAAGGCCGAGAAGGAGGAGCCGGGCTATGATCCGACGAAGCCGATCACGCGGGCGCTGTTCCCCAACCGCGCCGACGTCGTCGTCCACGACGAGCGCGGCCGCGTGTCCTGCATCTGCCCCCAGACCGGCGAGGTCCGCGCCATGGCCTTCCAGGGCTTCGAGGCCGAGCGCGGCCTCTGCGGCACGCTGAAATACCGCTGCCCGGCGGCGGCCTTCGGCTTCGACTGTGCAGGCAGCAAGGCGTGCCACCGGGCGGGCGGGGTGGAGCCCGGCGAGTACGGCCGCATCGTGCGCATCGATCTCGACAAGAACGACCGGCGCATCTTCACCCCGACGCCCTGGGGCAGCCCGTCGTGGCGGCGCGGCTACAACCGGCGCTCTGCGATAGAGAGGATCAACAGCCGCCTCGACAACAGCTTCAACTTCGAGACCCACTACATCCGCGGGCTCGCTAAGATGAAGACCCGTGTCGGGCTGGCGCTGGTGGTGATGATGGCGCTGGCCCTTGCGCAGGTGCGGGCCGGCCACGCGGAGCGGATGCGCTCGCTGGTCGGCGCGGTGCCGTACCTCGACACCGGCTGACCGGTTGTCCCACCTCCGACATCGCCGCTCGACCAAGCCGCCTGCCGGCGGATGGCAGACCGCGGCCATCCATGTCACGATGTTCCCGTAGCGTTCCGATCTCGCGTCTAATCGCTGCATTCTGCTCACCCGGCGGGGATCAGGCAGTCGATATCCGGCCGCCAAAGATCAGCGTCACGATGTCGAAATACGCCACAGCGCACATTCCTCCTCGTTGACAAGCTGCCGTACCATTCCTATTAAATCGTCCGGGGCCAACGCGAGGTTGGAATCTCGCGCCGCCCCCAGACTGGTGCTGCAATCGGTTTTGGAGACCGAAGCCGGGTCAACGACTCCACCGCTGACCCGGCTTCTTATTTGCCCAATGGGCGCATAGAAGTCAACCCCTCCCCGCGCGCCGCTTGCTGGCGAGCCTAACATGCAGGCAAGACATGTGCAAACACTTATTGCGCAAGTCTTGCCTGCGCTCTCCGCGAAATTTAATCTCACGGATGTCGTCACGCCAATTTCTATGCCAAGTCGGTCTGTGCTTCACCCGGCAAGCGGGATGACACAGGTGCCCGCGCCCGCCATGATCCGCCTCCCTGTTCACGACCGCCGAGGAGTCGCCGGTGACCGATGATCTCTGCTTCATGCCCGCCACCGAGCTCAGCACCCTGATCCGGCGCAAGGAGCTCTCGCCGGTCGAGCTGATCGACGCCGTGCTCGCTCGCATCGAGGCCTGCGAGCCCCGAGTCAACGCCTTCGCGACGTTGACCGCCGAGCGGGCGCGGGAGGCCGCGCAACGTGCTGAGGCAGCCCTGATGAAGGGCGATGCCGAGGGCGCGCTCTTCGGCCTGCCCGTCACCATCAAGGACCTGACCGAGACCGCCGGGATCCCCACCGAGCGCGGCTCCCATTCGCTGAAGGACCACGTGCCGACCGTGGACGCGCCGGTCATTCCGCGGCTGGAGGAGGCCGGCGCCATCATCCTCGGCAAGACCACCACGTCGGAATTCGGCTGGTCCGGCGTGAGCCACAGCCCGCTCACCGGCATCACCTCGAACCCGTGGAAGGAGGGCTACAGCACGGGCGCCTCCTCGGCCGGCGCCGGGGCGGCAGCGGCGGCGGGCTACGGGCCGCTGCACCAGGGCTCGGACGGTGCAGGCTCGATCCGAATGCCCTCGCATTTCAGCGGCATCTTCGGCCTGAAGCCCACGTATGGGCGGGTGCCCAACTGGCCGGTGCCGAACAACGACCAAGTCTCGCACGTCGGGCCCATGACCCGCACGGTGGGCGATTCCGCGCTAATGCTGCAGGCGATGGCCGGTCCCCATCCGTGGGATCACACCAGCCTGGAGGCTCCGCCGGCCGACTACCCGGCCAGGCTCGACGACGGGATCGCGGGCCTCAAGGTCGCCTTCAGCCCCGACTTAGGGCACGCCCGCGTCGACATGAACGTCGCGGCGCTGGTGCAGACCGCCGCCGAGGCGTTCCAATCGCTTGGCTGCACGGTGGAGAGCCCGGTGCTGCCGTTCGGTCCGGAGGGGCCGGAGATCATCCGCCTGCTGTGGCCGATCCATCTCCACGCCTATCGCCCGCTTCTCGACGAGTTCGAGGACCGCATGGACCCTGGCCTGGTCGCCTGCATCCGGGCGGCAGACGGCGTGACCGGCGCGACCTACCTGGAGACGCGGGCGCGCAAGCTGGCCTACGTGGAGGCCGTGCATCGCTTCTTCGAGGAGTGGGACCTGCTGCTGACGCCGGCCGTCTCCGTGGCGGCGTTCCCGGCCGAGCGGCTGCAGCCGGAGCATTGGCCCGCCCATCCTTGGGACTGGATCATGTGGGCCGAGTTCTCCTACCCCTTCAACTTCAGCCAGAACCCCGCCGCCTCGGTGCCCTGCGGCTTTACCGACGGAGGCCTCCCGGTCGGGCTGCAGATCGTGGGCCGACGCTTCGCCGACCTAACCGTGCTCCAAGCGGCGCGCGCCTTCGAGCAGGCGCGCCCGTGGGCGGACAAGCGGCCGGCACTGTGACCTGCGGCACGCATGGTGCCGCAGGCAAGGCGATCGGCGCGTTGCTTGCCGGCTCCCGGCGCCTGGGGCTATAAGGAGCGCGCGCGGAGGCGAGGATCGCACCGCCCTCGCGCACCCTCGGTCGGAGTGTAGCTCAGCCTGGTAGAGCACCGTCTTCGGGAGGCGGGGGTCGGTGGTTCAAATCCACTCACTCCGACCAATCAAATCAAAGACTTACCCGAAAAAAGAGAACATCCAAAATGGGCTGAAGCTGTGCCATGGCACAGCTTCGCGCCGAATCCGTGTCCTGATCGTTCCTGCCACGGTCCGATTCGGAGGAGAACATCGGGGCTCGCCGACGGCTGACGCGGCACTTTTCACCCGATCGCAGCCCGCCGCATGAGCGACCGTCGCGGCGCCGGGCCGGTCTCACGCCTTCCACGAAATGTGGGCTAGTCGTTTGACGCGGCGGCCATCGCCGCCATGCGCTCTTCCTCTTCCCGCTTCCGCTCAACCGCTGCCACGGCGGCTTCGTGGTCAATCGTCTCGATCTTCTGCCACCTGCCTGCCGCGCGGTCCCACTTGTACTGGGCGCGCGGGATGTTTCCGATGTCGGGCCAGACCACCGATTCGAAGCAGTAGATTTCGCCATGAGCCTCCTTCTCGGCTGCCAGGCGTCCGGCTGCTCTGCCGGCGGCTTCCAGACTTCCGAGCACGCAGCTGCCCTGCTGCCTGTCTCGGAGCCACCCGACCCTGAAGTGTCGGGCGCCATGCGCATCGGACAGCGCTTCTTCGCCGGGGTTGAGGCGGCGCTCCACCAGTTTCTCCCGACTCGGCTGGAGGATCAGGCAAACAATGGCCGCCAACCAGATACCGGCGGCAATCACCCAGCCCAGGGCCCCGCCTTCCTCGGCGGCCAATAGCGCGGGAACGATTCCCCCGGCAGCCAAGGCGAGAGCGATATAGATGAGGCCGCGGTTGGGACGGCCGAGCGATTCCCGGGTGACGGGCGGGTCGAGCGCACTCGTTGTTACCTGTTCATCCATGTTCCAGGCCTCCCTTGCACCACCGACTCCATATTGGGTCTGCATCGGCAGTCTGCAAGCCCGTCCCCAGTGCACCCGACACGCCGTCCCGTGCCGTGCTCGGCTTGGAAGAGGGCGCGGGCTTGCTCTAGACTGACTGGCGGATGAGTTTGGCCGGCTCGCCACCGGGCGGCGGGTCGGAAGAGGGGAGAGACTGGATGAAACCGCCACCGTTCGAATACTGCTGTCCGGAGACCCTGGACGAGGCATTGGCGCTGCTCGCCGAGCACGGCGATGAGGCCAAGGTGCTCGCGGGCGGCCAAAGCCTGGTGCCGATGCTGAACCTGCGGGCTTTGCATCCGGGCGTGCTGATCGACATCAACCGGCTGCCCGGCCTTAATCACGTGACCCTGGAGAACGGGCAGCTCAGGGTCGGCGCGCTGGCGCGGCACAAGGCGGTGCTGGAATCGGCCGCTGTGCAGGACGCCTCGCCGCTGATGGCTCTGGCCTACCCCTACGTCTCCCACGGGCCGATCCGCAACCGGGGCACCCTCTGCGGCAATCTCTGCCACAATGACCCGGCGTCGGAGATGCCGGCGGTGGCGCTGGCGAGCGGTGCGGAGATGGTGCTGCAGAGCACGAGCGGCACGCGCACCGTGGCCGCCGAGGACTTCTTCACGGGCACGCTGTCGACGGCGGCCGAGGCCAACGAGATTCTGGTCGAGGTCCGCGTGCCCCGCGCGCCGGCCGGCCAGGGCGCGGGCTTTCACGAGGTGAGCCCCCGCAAGGGCGACTTCGCCTACGTGGCCGTAGGCGCAACGCTGCAAGTGTCGGACGGCGCGTGTACCGGCGCGCGGATCGTCTGCGCCGGCGTGGGCGACGGGCCGCACCGGGCGCGCGCCGCCGAGGATGCGCTCACGGGCGCGGCGCCGGGCGACGATGCCTTCCGCCAGGCGGCTGCGGCGGCGGCGGACAGCATCGACCCCAACGAAGACTTTCACGCGGACGCGGACTATCGTCGCGATCTGGTGCGCAGCCTCACCCGGCGCGCCCTCGCCGACGCCGCCTCCCGCTGCAACTGAAGGGAGGCGGAGATGACGACGCCACGTACTGTCGAGCTTGTCGTCAACGGCGAGAGTCGAGCCGGCGACGCCGAGCCGCGCATGTTGCTGAGCGACTTCCTGCGCGAGCAGCTCGGGCTCACCGGCACCCACGTCGGCTGCGAGCACGGGGTCTGCGGCGCCTGCACCGTACTGGTCAACGGCGAGGCCGCGCGCTCCTGTCTGATGCTCGCCGTCCAGGCGGAGGGCGCAGAGGTCCGCACCATCGAGGGTCTCGGCGGGGTCGACGACATGCACCCGCTGCAGGAGGCCTTCTGGGAGAAGCACGGCCTGCAATGCGGCTTCTGTACCCCCGGCATGCTGATGACGGCAGTCGAGCTGCTTGAGAGCACGCCCCACCCGAGCCACGACGACATCCGCGAAGCGATCTCAAGCAATCTCTGCCGTTGCACCGGATATCAGACCATCGTGGAGGCGGTGCAGGCCGCAGCCGAACGGATGCAGGGAGAGGGGCAATGACCCGCGAACGCCACTACATCCCAGAATCGCGCCAGCGCGAGAAGCCCAAGTCCAAGTCCAAGTACTTCGCCATCGGGCACAGCATGAAGCGGGTGGAGGACACCCGCCTGCTCACCGGCTCCGGCACCTACGCCGACGACGTGTCGCTGCCCAACATGGCGCACGCGGCGGTGCTGCGCAGCCCGCACGCGCATGCCCGCATCGTGAGCATCGACAAGTCCAAGGCCGAGGCGCTGCCCGGCGTGCTCTGCGTCATGACCGGCGCCGAGGCGGCGGAGGTGACGGGGCCCTGTGCGGACTTCTCCAGCCCGCCCACGACGCAGCACTGCATCGCGGTGGACAAGGTGCGCCACGTGGGCGAGACGGTCGCCGCCGTGGTGGCGGAGAGCCGCTACATCGCCGAGGACGCCTGCGAGCTGATCGAGGTGGAATACGACCCGCTGCCTGCGGTGGTCGATCTCGAGGAGGCGGTGACGTCCACAGGCGATGCCGTGCTCCATCCCGAGCGGGGCGATACCAATGTGGCGCACCATCGCGTCATCGACTTCGGCACGGTGGATGAGGATTTCGCCGCCGCCGAGCTTGTGATCGAGCGCAGGCTGCGCTGGCCGCGCTCCGGCGGCACGCCGATCGAGACGGTGGGCGCCACGGCGCACTACGACCGCGGCACGGGCAAGTTCACGATCCACGCCAACACCTCGATGTACAACTACGTCGGTTGGCTGATCGCGGTCTCGCTCAAGGTTGAGCCCCACCGGCTCAACATCGTGCCCACGGATGCCGGCGGCAGCTTCGGCAGCAAGCTCTTCTGCCACAAGGTCTGCACGCTGGCCGGCACGCTCGCGCGCGCCGCCGGCCGGCCGGTCAAGTATCTGGAAGACCGCATCGACAACATGACCAGCGGCGACGCCCACGGCTCGGACCGCCTCTACGACGCCAAGCTCGCGCTCAAGCGGGACGGCACCATGCTGAGCATGCGGCTCAAGGTGATCGACGATTACGGCGCCTATTTCCAGTACGGCGTCGGCCAGCACGGCAACGCCATGGCGCAGGTGACCGGCCCCTACAAGATCAATAGCGTCCAGGTCGATCTCACCGCCGTGTTCACCAACAAGTGCCAGCAGGGGGCCTATCGCGGCTTCGGCTCGGAGGTGGGCAACTTCGTGATCGAGCGGCTGGTCGATGCCGCCTGCGAGGAGCTCGACCTCGACCCGATCGAGATGCGTCGGCAGAACCTGATCGAGCAGGACCAGTTCCCCTACATCATGCCGACCGGCAACATGTACGACAGCGGCAACTACCACGCCGTGCTCGACGAAGCGCTTGGCATGATCGACATTGACGGTTGGCGGGCGAAGCAGGCCGAGGCGCGCAAGGAGGGCCGCTACATCGGCATCGGCATCTCCACCTGCCAGGAGCGGAGCGTCTTCAGCGCCACCGAGTTCTGGATGTGGAATCCGAACGAGACTCCGGGCTTCACGCTCTCAAGCTCGCCCGAAAGCGTCTCCGTCAACATCGACCCCACCGGCAAGGCCTTCATCACGCTGAACGCGCCCTTCTGGGGCAACAGTCCGGAAACGATGGCGGTGCAGGTGCTGGCCGAGAAGCTGGAGATGGACCCGTCGGACATCTCGGTCGGCTACGCCGATTCCGACAAGGGCTTCAATTCGTCGGGCCCGGGGGGCAGCCGGTTCACGGTGATGATCGCGGGCGCCGTCAGCGGCGCCGCCGACGTGATCAAGGAGAAGATGCTGCGCGTCGCGAGCCACATGCTGGAGGCAGACCCGAGCGATCTCGAATTTCGCAACGGCTCCATCGGTGTCCAGGGCGTGCCCGGCAAGGAGAAGACGCTCGCCGAGGTGGCGCTCCACGCCCACTACTTCAGGCTGGACCTGCCGGAGGACCACGACCTCACCAGCGGCATCGACGCGGCCTACGTCTACGACCACCCGGTCACCACCATGCCGTCGGAGGACCGCACCGACCTCGGCATCTTCTACCCCATCGTCGGCCACATGTGTCACATCCCGGTGGTGGAGGTGGATGTCGAGACCGGCAAGATCGATTTTCTGGACTACGTGGCGGTCCACGACTGCGGCACCATGGTCAACCCGATGACGCTCGCGGGCCACGTGCGCGGCGGCACGGTGAACGGCATCGGCAGCGCCCTCTACGAGCACTTCCACTATGACGAGAATGGCCAGCTGCAGAACGCGCTCTTGAGCGACTACCTGCACCCGACCCTGATGGAGACCCCGGTCGATATTCGCGTGGGCCACGTGGAGACGCCGTCCCCCTTCACCGAGTACGGCATCAAGGGCGGCGGCGAGGGCGGGCGCATGGGCGCCCCGCCGGCCATCGCCGCGGCCGTGGAGGACGCGCTCAAGCCCTTGGGCGTGAAGGTGGATTCGCTCCCGCTTACGCCCAAGGTCCTGCGCGGCATGATCCGCGACGCGGAGCAGAGCGCTGCGTAGGTGACCAGAGTACGTTCAGCACATCAACCCGACTCCAATGCTGTTGGCGTCGACCAATTCAACTTCGCCTTTTCGCCATGGTCCAACACAGAGCCCCGGATACCGGCTTTAGCAGGATAAATAGAAGTCATCGCGCTGCTCACCGCACCTTCCAAATTGCCGTTCTAGCGCTCTTCGCCATATTCCTGGTTCTCAATCGAATCACTCTACCCGTCAACTGCGAGGTCTCTTCAAATTCCATAGGCACTCTATAACCGTTGTCTTCGAGTATCTTTTTCTTAGCTGCAAACGACTTGACGTCGAGCTTTTCATTAGTCTTCGGATCTACCAAAATTAAGTTTCCCAGCATTCCCACTGTCTCTGACGGATAACCCTTTCCGATCCTTTTCTGCGGAATCAAGTGCTCAATTGTCAGTTCATCCACTGACCCCACTAGAGGTAAGCGTTCGTGTTGCATGGCTTTCAAAAGTATATATCTCACCAACGCGCGTTGCGAAGCTGCCTCTCTGGTATAAATAATTTGTTCGAAAGCTGCATCAAATTCACTCGCTGCCGGTACTCGCTCCTTGAGCTTATCCACTAGAGAGCGAATTTCCCTCGCGACGTCATTAGGGTTGTCGGCCTCAAACAACTTCCTGCCGAAAGAGGAATACATTCCGGAAATGCCGCCGGACGATCTCGACGAAGTTACCGCAGTGAACATAAAGTGAAAATTTTCAATGGCCAAAAGCGTCGCTATCAACTTTCGCAACTTCATCTGTTTCATCTTATAGGCACGTACTAATGCCAATATTGCCGGAGTTGGCTGTACTAGCTTAAACAACTTGTAGGCTTCTAGACTTTTCTGAACTGCTACTTCCTTCGACTCCCAAGAAAAACCAGGTTCAAATATACTGCGGTAGCACTCCGCGTCAAATATGAAGTCATCTAGGTGTCGAATTGCCGTCTCGTCTTCAACAGCATCTCTAATGTTTTGATAGGCTTTAGCCTTAGTGACTGCATCAAACCTTGACTGCCAAGAATGTACAATGAAATTGTCAGGCTCCAAATCCTCTGATGAGTTCGCTATGGTGTGTAACACCTTGTTCCACTTAATCTTCGCATGGTCAACGTCACCAGTGGGCTTGAGAAGCCGAGCAAACAAATTTCTGACCAAGTCTGATAGAGCAAGGTCTTTCCCTCGAGTATTCAGAGTTTCGAAAATAAGATAGGCATCGTTTTCATTATCCAGCGTGATGAGAATGATGTTCAACTCAAGTATAGCGTCGCGCAATTTTGTAAGCCACGTCAGTTTGCTTTGAAGTTTCTTGGCACTTTTAATTGTCGAGTCTCCGTCAATGGAGTTCAGTTTATCAGAGATATTCTTGCGAAAAATGGCACTCGCCTTAGCGAGAGCATCCTCCTCCTTGCCGGGTTTTTCATCCAGCTGAGAGTCGCCATACTTTAGTATCGTCTCCTGGAGAAAGGGAAAGGAACTTTCGGTTTTGAGCACATAAATAGTCTCATTGTCGCGATTTGAACGTTCGACAAATCCTTGCAAACCCATTGCTTTGTCGTGCTCTTCTAGCTGCGCAAACGCATCTCTTAGTGCGCAAAGAAAATCATAATCGTAGTCAGTCTTTGCTGACCATCAACTACACCAAGGGCATTTTTTTTAAGCTTGCAAACTACCATGGAACCAATAAAGTAATCTGGGACGTTCGTGCCAGCGATGTCGTTCCAAAAATCCTCAATGTTGTCCTCTTCCCAGGAGTAAGGTCGCTGAAAGCGGGGAATGACAAAAAAACTTCCCTTCAAAAGGTTTTCAACGGACAGGTCTGTAGATTCAATCTTCATGTTTTGCCTGCTGAAGTTGGAGAGGGAATGCGTAGTCGTGGAGTGATGGCTAAGTGAGGGAACCAAGTGGGTAGCAGATAAGCAAAGCAGGGGAGGAGTGAAGTTGTCAACAGGGACGGGACGATCTCGATGCACAAGAGTGGGGTGGATGTGGGGTAGCTGTTCATGAAAGGGTGTGTGTAACACGATGGGGTAGGATGTAGTGGGCGTTCGGGGTGAGTGAAGGGAGAGTAGAAGGATTAGGGGAAGTGGGCTGCGAAACCGAGAGATGAGTTGGATGCTGGTATTAGGCGTTGGGGTGCCGGTTGCCAGGGTAGCGTGTGCTGATAAGCTAATTAGAGCAGTTGCGCGAAAGCGCGGCTGGGCCAACGGAAAGAGCGGCGCGCGCAGGGGGAGGGGCCATGTACGTCGGTCAGGCGATTCGGCGCCGGGAGGATGAGCGCTTCCTCCGGGGGCGCGGCCGCTTCGTTGAGGACATCACCCTCGACCAGCCCATAGCCCACGCCGCCTTCGTGCGCAGCCCACATGCCCATGCTGCGGTGACACACGTCGAGACCGCGCGGGCCGCCGCGATGCCGGGGGTGCTCGCGGTGCTGACCGGCGCGGACTGGACCGCTGCCGGCCACGGCGAGGCCGAGGGCGTCTGGCCGGTCAAGGACATGAGCGGCGCAGACTCGCGCACCGCCTACCGGCCGCTCATCTGCGTCGATGGTGTGGTTCGCTGCGTGGGCGAGATCGTCGCCATGGTGGTCGCTGAGGACCGCCACCAGGCGCTCGACGCTGCCGAGGCCATCGAGGTCGATTACGAGGAGAAGCCGGCCAACACGATCACGGCCAAGGCGCTCGACCCCGACACCCCGCTCGTGCATCCCGAGTTTGGCACCAACGAGGTGATGGTCACCGAGCACGGCCTGAAGGAGGAGACCGAGGCCGCGCTCGCCAACGCCTATCACGTGACCGAGGTCGTGGTGCCGACCAACCGCGTCACCGCCGCTTCGATGGAGCCCCGCGCCTACCTGGGCCACTACGACCGGGTCAACGACCGCTACACGGTGTGGACCACCAACCAGGCGCCGCACATCGTGCGCCGGTACTTCACCAAGTCGCTGCACATTCCCGAGCACAAGCTCAGGGTGATCGCGCCGGATGTCGGCGGCGGCTTCGGCATGAAGCTCTACCACTATCCCGAAGAGGCGCTGGTGCTGTGGGGCGCGATCGTCTGCGACCGGCCCGTGCGCTGGGTGGGCACGCGCTCCGAATGCCTGCTGGGCGACACGCACGCTCGGGACCACCACACCGTGGGCCGCATGGGCTTCGACGAGAACGGCAAGATCCTCGGCGTGAAGTTCGAGACCCTTGCCGCCTTCGGCGCCTACGAGAGCCAGTGGCAGGCGAGCATCACCAACGCCTATCACTTCACGATGCTGTCGCTCGCCTACGACATCCCAGCGATCCACACCCAGGTGCGCGCCGTCTACACCAACGCGACGCCGGTGGACGCCTATCGCGGCGCCGGGCGGCCCGAGGCGGTCTATCAGGTCGAGCGCATGATCGAGAACGGCGCCCAGGAGATGGGCATCGACCCGCTGGAACTGCGCGAGCGCAACCTGATCCCGCCGGAGAAGTTCCCGTACCAGACCGCGCTCGGCATCACCTACGATTCCGGCGACCCGCCCGTGCTCATGGGGAAGATCAAGGCGCTCGCCGACTACGACGCGCTCCGTGCCGAGCAGGCCAAGCTCCGGGCCGAGGGCCAGTGGATGGGCATCGGCATCTCGGCCTTCTTCGACATGGCTGGCGCCGGCCCGGTCAAGATGATGAACGACCTCGGCGCCAAGGTCGGCTGCTACGACGTCGCCAGCGTCCGCGTGCATCCGGACGGGCGCATCACCGTCTTCGCCGGCAGCCACAGCCACGGGCAGGGCCACGAGACCACCTGGAGCCAGATCGCGGCCGACCGGCTCGGCTGCGATATCGATCACATCGACCTGGTGGAAGGCGATACCGACCGCGTGCCCATGGGCATCGGCACCTGGGGCTCGCGCTCGCTGTCGACCGCCGGCATGGCGGTCTACACCGCCGCTGACAGGGTGGTGGCGAAGGCCAAGCGGCTCGCGGCGCACATGATGGAGTGCGCGCCGGAAGACCTCGACCTCGCCGATGGCGAGTTCACAGTGAAGGGGACGGACCGCAAGCTCTCGTTCGCGGCCGTGGCCAACGCCTCCTACCACTCCGGCGACCGGCCGTCCGATCTGGAGATCGGCCTGGAGGAGACCTCGTTCTTCGACCCCGCCGACTGCACCTATCCCTCGGCCATCCACCTCTGCGTCGTGCTGGTCGATCCCGAGACCTGCGCGGTGACGCTGCGCAACTACTGGGCGGTGGACGATGTCGGCACGGTCATCAACCCGATGGTGCTGCACGGGCAGGTCCACGGCGGGCTGGTCCAAGGCATCGGCCAGGCGCTGATGGAGGAATGCGCCTACGATGCCGAGAGCGGCCAGTATCTCTCCGGCACCTTCATGGACTACGCCATGCCCCATGCGGAGGACGTGCCCTCCTTCGGGCTCGATGCGCACTTCACGCGGGCGCTGGGCAACCCGCTCGGGGCCAAGGGTGCGGGCGAGAGCGGCACCATCGGCGCGCCGGCCTGCATCTGCAACGGGGTGATCGACGCGCTCTGGCATCTCGGCGTGCGGCAGATCACGCAGCCGATGACGCCCAAGAAAATCTGGCGCGCCATCGAGGACGCGAAGCGGGCGCAGCACTAGGCCGGGAGCAGTCGCAGGGGAGAGGCGATGGCAGGCGTTTCGGTAACCTTCAGCGTGAACGGCCGGGAGGTCACGGCGACGGTCGATCCGCGCACCCTCCTGGTTCACTTCCTGCGCGAGCATCTCAAGCTCACGGGCACCCACATAGGCTGCGACACCAGCCAGTGCGGCGCCTGCACGGTGCATCTAGACGGCAAACCGGCGAAGTCTTGCGCGCTGCTCGCGGCGCAGCTGGAGGGCGCCGAGGTGACCACCATCGAGGGCATCGCCGGGCCGGACGGGATGCATCCAATGCAGGCCGCCTTCAAGGAGTATCACGGCCTGCAATGCGGCTTCTGCACCCCCGGCATGGTGATGATGGGGATCGATATCGCGAACCGCCACGAGGCGCCCGACGAGGCGACGATCCGCCGCGAGCTGGAGGGCAACCTCTGCCGCTGCACGGGCTACCACAACATCGTCGCATCGATCGCGGCCGGCGCGAGCGCGTCGCGCGGGCGCGAAGCCAGCGGCTGAGGGGAGGGGGCGATGTATCCGTTCACCTACCACCGGCCTGCCACGCTCGACGATGCCAAGGCCAGCCTTGCGGCGAGCGAGGACGGCCGCCCGCTCGCCGGTGGCATGAGCCTGCTGCCCACCATGCGTTTCCGCCTCGCTTCGTGCGCCGACCTGGTCGATCTCAACGGCATCGAGGCGCTGGCAGGGGTCGAGCGGCGCGCCGGTCATGTGCGGATCGGGGCCATGACGCGGCACGCGGCGGTCGCGGAGTCGCCAGAGGTGGGAGAGGCTATCCCGGCGCTTGCGGCGCTCGCGGGCTCTATCGGCGACGTGCAGGTGCGCAACCGCGGCACCATCGGTGGCTCGATCTGCTTCGCCGATCCTGCGGCTGACTACCCGGCCGGCCTGCTCGGCCTTGGCGCCACGGTCAACACGGACCGGCGCGCCATCGCCGCCGACAACTTCTTCACCGGGCTCTACGAGACCGCGCTGGAGGACGGCGAGATCGTGGTCTCTGCCGATTTCCCGATTCCCGAGCGAGCAGGCTGGGCCAAGTTCGGCAACCAGGCTTCGCGCTTCGCCATCGTCGCGGTGATGGTATCGCGGTCTGAGGGCGGTGCGGTACGCCTCGCGGTCACCGGCGCCAGGCCCCACGTCTTCCGCGTGCCGGAGATGGAGCAGGCGCTCGCTGGAGATTTTTCCACGGAGGCCCTCGACGGCATCGCGGTTTCGAGCGAGGGGCTCAACGAGGACCTCCACGCCGACAAGGACTACCGCGCCCACCTCATCGGCGTGATGGCCAAGCGCGCCGTCCGCGACGCCCTCGCACGATGAAACCCGCTCGCTTCCGCTACCTGCGCGCCACGAGTGTGAACGACGCGCTGCAGGCGCTTGCGGACAACCCCGAGGCGCAAATACTCGCCGGCGGCCAGAGCCTGATCGCCATGATGAATCTCAGGCTGGTGAAGCCCGCCTGTCTGATCGACATCAACGGGATTTCGAATATCGGCCACATCGATGAAGAGGGTGATGGCGTCGCCATCGGCGCGCTGGCGCGACACAACGACGTCAAACACTCGACGCTGGTCCGGGAGCGCTGCCCGCTGCTGACCGAAGCTTACGAGTCGATCGCACACCACACCGTGCGCAATCGCGGTACCCTGGGCGGCAATCTCTGCCACGCCGATCCCTCGTCGGAGACGCCGGCGGTGATGGTCGCGGTGGGCGCCACGCTGGAGCTCTACAGCGTGCACGGCAAACGCGAGGTCGCGGCGGAGGACTTCTTCCTCGGCACCTACGAGACCGCGCGGCGGCAGCACGAGATGCTGACTGAAATTCGGATTCCCGGTCGCGGGACCGACGGCTGGGCCTTCGACGAGATCAGCAACCGGCACGGCGACTTCGCCATCGCCGTGATCGCGACGACGCTGCGGCTCACGAACGGGCGCTGCGAGGCGGCGCGCGTGGTGGCGAGCGGGGTCGGCGAGCACGCCGCGCGGCTCAAGCCAGCGGAGGATGCGCTCATCGGCGGGCCGATCGACGATGGGCGCCTCGATGCCGCTGCCGCAGCGGCCGCAGGCGCAGTCGATCCGCACAGCGACAGCCACGCCGATGCCGCCTATCGGCTAGACGCGATCGCCGCGCTGACCCGGCGGACGGTGCAGCGCGCCGCCGAGCGCTGCGGCTGAGAGGGACGCGATATGGAGCGTGAGGCGATCAGCGTCACAGTCAACGGCAGGGCTTACGAGCGCGATGTCGAGCCGCGCCGGCTGCTCAGCGACTTCCTGCGCGAGGACCTGCGACTCACTGGCACCCATGTCGGCTGCGAGCATGGCGTCTGCGGCTCCTGCACGGTGATGATGGACGGTGTCACGGCGCGTTCCTGCCTCACCTTCGCGGTGATGGCGGACGGCGCCGAGATCGAGACCATTGAGGGGCTCGGTACCGTGGACGCCATGCACCCGGTGCAGCAGGCGTTCTGGGAGAAGCACGGCCTGCAGTGCGGCTTCTGCACGCCGGGAATGCTGATGACCGCCGTCGAGCTTTTGAAGGCGAACTCCGACCCTTCGGTCGACGACATCCGGGACGCAATCTCGGGCAACCTCTGCCGCTGCACCGGCTATCAGACCATCGTGGAGTCGATCCAGCACGCAGCAAAGCTGATGCGGGAGGGCGGCGCATGAGCGATCGCGGCCACATCCCTGAGAGCCGGCAGCGCGAGAAGCCGCGCGGCGATCTGCAATGGATCGGCAAGAGCATGAAGCGGGTGGAGGACCCGCGCCTCCTCGTCGGCAAGGGCGTCTACACCGACGACGTCAACGTGCCGGAGATGGCGCACGCGGCCGTGCTGCGCAGCCCCCATGCCCATGCACGGATCGTTTCCATCGACGTAAGCAAGGCCGCAGCACTCCCCGGCGTGCTCTGCGTGATGACCGGTGCCGGCGCGGCCGAAGTCTGCGATCCGCTCCCCACCTGGGCGAGCCCGCCGGTGCTCCAGTCCGTGATCGCCCACGACCGCGTGCGCCATGTCGGCGAGGCGGTGGCAGCGGTGGCGGCGGAGGATCGCTACATCGCCGAGGATGCCTGCGACCTGATCGAGGTCAAGTACGATCCGCTGCCCCCTGTCGTCGATCCGGAGGAAGCCTTGACCTCCACCGGCGATGCCGTCCTGCACCCGGAGCGCGGCGACACAAACATCGCGCTCGAGCGCACGCTCACCTTCGGGCCGGTGGAGGAGGATTTCGCGGCTGCCGATCTGGTGATCGAGCGCCGTTTCCGCTGGCCGCGCTCAGGCGGCCAACCGCTGGAGACGGTGGGCGCGGTTGCGAGCTTCGACGAAGGCGCGGGTCGCTTCACCATCCAGTGCAACACGTCGATGTACAACTACTGCGGCTGGATGATCGCGAGCACGCTCCGCGTCGCGCCCCATAAGCTGAACATCGTGCCGACGCTCGCGGGCGGCAGCTTCGGGAGCAAGATGTTCGTCCACAAGGTCCCGGTACTGGCGGCGGTGCTGGCGCGCGCGGTGGGCCGGCCGGTCAAGTTCATGGAAGACCGGATCGACAACACCACGAGCTGCGACAACCACGCCTCCGACCGGGTCTACTACGCCAAGCTCGCGCTCAAGCGGGACGGCACGCTGCTCAGCCTCAAGACCCGGATCATCGACGATTACGGCGCCTATCTGCAGTTCGGCGTGGGCCAGCACGGCAACGCACTCTCGCAATGCGTGGGGCCCTATCGCATCAACAGCGTCGAGGTCGATCTCGCCGCGGTGCTCACCAACAAGTGCCAGCAGGGCGCTTACCGCGGTTTCGGTTCCGAGGTCGCGAACTTCGTCATAGAGCGGCTGGTGGACGCGGCGGCTGATGAGCTTGGCGTCGACCGGATCGCGCTCCGGCGTCAGAACTTCATCCAGCCCGACCAGTTCCCCTACTTGATCCCGACCGGGAACATGTACGACAGTGGCAACTATCAGGCGGTCCTCGAAGAAACGCTGAAGCTCGCTGATGTGGAGGGCTGGCGAGCGAAGCAGGCCGAGGGGCGCAAGGAGGGTCGCTATATCGGTATCGGCGTCGCCACCTGTCAGGAGCGGAGCGTCTTCAGCGCCACCGAGTTCTGGATGTGGAACCTGGAGCCCGGCGTCGAGTGGACCAGCTCGCCTGACGGTGTCTCGGTCAAGATCGACCCCACCGGCAAGGCCTTCGTCACCCTTCACTCGCCCTTCTGGGGCAACAGCCCGGAGACGGTGGCAGCGCAAGTGCTGGCCGAGCAGCTCACCATCGACCCGGCGGACATCGAGATCACCTATTCGGACACCGACCAGGGCCTTAACTCGACCGGGCCGGGCGGTAGCCGCTTCACGGTTATGGTGACCGGCGCCATCGTCGGCGCCGCCGGCAAGATTCGCGAGAAGCTGCTCCGCATCGCCGCCCACCTGATGGAGGCGGACGTCCGCGATCTCACGCTTCAGGACGGTGCCGTGCACGTCAAGGGCGTGCCCGACATGAAGATGAGCATCGCCGAGCTGGCCGACAAGGCGCACTACTACAGGCTCAGCATGCCCGAGGACCTCGACCTAACCAGCGGGCTCGACGCGACCTACGTCTACGATCACCCGGTGACGACACTGCCGGACCCCGACGAGCGCCACATGGGGATCTTCTATCCGATCATGGGCCACAGCTGTCACATCCCGGTGGTCGAGGTGGACATCGAGACCGGCCAGGTGCACTTCCTCCACTACGCCGCCGTGCACGACTGCGGCACGATGGTGAACCCGATGACGCTGGAGGGGCACATCAGGGGCGGCACGGTGAACGGCATCGGCACGGCGCTCTTCGAGGAGTTCAGCTACGACGAGGCCGGCCAGCTCACCACCGCGCTCTGGACCGACTATCTGATCCCGACGATCAAGGAGTCGCCGGCCAATATCCTCGTGGGCCATGTCGAGACGCCGTCTCCGTTCACTGAGTACGGTGTGAAGGGCGGCGGCGAGGGCGGGCGCATGGGCGGTCCGCCGGCGATCGCAGCGGCCATCGAGGACGCGCTCAAGCCCCTGGGCGTCACCATCGACAGCCTGCCGCTGCCGCCGAGCAAGCTGCGCGCCTTGATCCGCGAGGCTCAGGCGGGACGCGCCTGATCCTGCCCAGCGTCCGGCTCTTCCGATCCGAAGTGCGCAGCCTCCCAGCCCAGCATGACCCGCTTGCGAGACTGCCCCCACTCGTAGTTCGAGATGCGGCCTGAGCGCCGGATCACCCGGTGGCAAGGGATCAGGTACGAGATCGGGTTGGCGGCGACGGCGCCGCCAACAGCGCGGGCTGAGCGCGGCAGTCCCAGTGCCTGAGCGAGTGCTTGGTACGAGGTGATGCGACCGGGCGGGATGCGCAGCAGCGCCTCCCACACCTTGAGCTGGAAGTTGGTTCCCCAGACCGCGAGTCGGAGCGGTTCGGCGGACGCCGCCCGTCGGTCATTGAAGATGCGCGCCACGATGGATGCGGTTGTTGCCTGATCTTCCTGGAAGCGCGCGGCGGGCCAGCGGCGTGCGAACTCGGCACGGACGGCTTGGGCGTCGCTCCTATGGTCGTCGGCGAAGCCGAGGGCGCAGATGCCCCGATCGGACAGCCCCACGAAGCAGGGGCCGAAGGGGCTCGGGTGCACGCCGTAGGAGATATCCACGCCGTCGCCGCCTTGCTTGAAGGCGCCGGGGCTCATCGCCTCGTAAGTGATGAAGAGATCGTGCAGCCGGGAGGGTCCCGATAGGCCTGCGTCGTAGGCGGCATCGAGGATCGAGGCGGAGGCTTCGAGCTGCGCCTTCGCGTGTTCCAGCGTCAGGAGCTGGCCGAAGCGCTTGGGTGAGACTCCTGCCCAACGCCGGAACAGGCGCTGGAAATGATGCGGGCTGAGCCCGACCTCCCGCGCCACCTCGTCGAGGCTCGGCTGGTCGCGGAAGTGCTCCTCAAGATAGAGAATTGCGGCTTCGATGCGCGCGTAGTCGCGCGCGTTCTGCGCAGTGTCCGAGGCTGTGGTGCTTGTGGTTGTCATGACGGCCCTCCTGAGCCGCCAATCTAGGAAGCGCGAAGGCACCCGGCCACCCGATACTTGCGCCCGCTTGCGGCGTCTATGTCGTGGGCGTCACCGTCACCCCGTGATTGACCGGGCCGTGGCCCGCGCCTAAACCAGGCGCCGCCTCGATCGCCGCTCTGAGATAGCGGCGCGCCCGTGCGACGGCATCGACGAGGCCCATGCCCTGCGCGATCCCCGTGGCGATGGCCGAGGCCAGGGTACAGCCCGTGCCGTGGGTGTGGCGGCTCTCGATCCTCTGTGCATGGAAGCGCTCGATCCCGCCAGCGTGGCTTAGCAGGTCGGTGATCTCGTCCGACTCGAGGTGACCGCCCTTCACCAAGACCGCCTCGGGGCCGAGTTCATGAATGCGTTCGGCGGCGCGTGTCATGTCATGGACCGTGGCAATCGTTAGCCCGGTCAGCCGCTCCGCCTCCGGGATGTTGGGCGTCACGAGATCGGCCCGTCCGATGAGCGTAGTCTCGAGAGCGCGCATGGCCGAGTCCTCCAGCAGCGAGGCCCCGCCCTTGGCCACGAGCACGGGATCGACCACCAGAGGGATGCCTTTACCGTGCCGTGCCGCGGCGTCTGCGACCGCCTCGATGATGGGCGCGCTGTGGATCATTCCGGTCTTGATGCAATCCGCACCAATGTCGGCGAGCACGACACGCATCTGCTCGGCAATAAAATCCGCCGGCACGGCGTGGACGCCATGCACCGTGTTCGTGTCCTGGGCTGTGAGCGCGGTAATGGCTGTCGCCGCGTAGCCGCCGAGCGCGGTTACGGTCTTTATGTCGGCCTGGATCCCGGCGCCGCCGCCCGAGTCGGAGCCGGCGACAATGAGCACCCGGCCCTTCATTGTGCGGCTGCGCCTGTGCGCTCCTCTGGGTCGTCTGTCTCGGCCGCAACCACGGCTTCGGCGACATCGTCGACCACCGCCGAGACCAGCGCCTCATCGTCGCCTTCGGCCATCACGCGGATGACGGGCTCGGTGCCGGACGCCCGGACCAACAGGCGGCCGTGCTTACCAAGCTTGGCGTGCCCGTCCGCAATCGCCGCCTTGGTACCCGCGCTCTCAAGCGCTCCGGTGTCGGCGACGCGGACGTTGCGAAGCACCTGGGGAAGAGGTTCGAAGAGGCGGGTCATGTCGCTGGCTCGCCGCCCGGTCGCCGCGAGCGCCGCTAAGGTCTGGAGCGCCGCCAACAGGCCGTCGCCGGTCGTCGCATGGTCGCTCATGACGATGTGGCCCGACTGCTCGCCGCCCAGGTTGAATCCGTGCTCTCGCATGTGTTCGACCACGTAGCGATCGCCGACCTGAGTGCGTTCCAGGACGAGGCCGATCCCGTTCAGGTAGCGCTCCAGACCGAGATTGGACATGACGGTGGCGACCACGCCGCCGCCTTTCAGCCGCCCCGCATCCGCCCAGTTCGACGCGATCAGCGCGAGGATGTAATCGCCGTCGATCACCGTGCCGTTTTCATCGCAGATCACGACACGGTCGGCGTCTCCGTCCAGGGCGATCCCGATATCCGCGCCGCGATCGACCACGGTGCGGGCAAGCGCGGCAGTGTCGGTGGAGCCGCAGCCCCGGTTGATGTTAAAGCCATCGGGCTCGGCACCGATGGTGATGACTTCGGCGCCAAGTTCCCACAGAACGGTCGGGGCCACCTTGTAGGCGGCGCCGTGGGCGCAGTCGATCACGATGCGTTTGCCTTCGAGCCCGAGCGGCTGCGGGAAGCTGTTCTTGACGAACTCGATGTAGCGGCCCTCGGCGTCTTCGAGACGGCGCGCGCGCCCCAGCAAGTCCGGTTCTGCCATCCCGTGATCGCCGCTATCGACCACTGCCTCGATGCGCGCCTCCATCTCGTCCGAAAGCTTGCAGCCGTCCGGCCCGAACAGCTTGATGCCGTTGTCGGCGAACAGGTTGTGAGAGGCGGAGATCATCACGCCAAAATCGGCCCGGAGCGCGCGGGTCAGCATTGCCACGGCGGGCGTCGGCATGGGGCCCACCAGGATCACGTCCATGCCCACAGAGATGAAGCCCGCCGTCAGTGCAGGCTCGAACAGATAGCCGGAAAGTCGCGTGTCCTTGCCGATGACGACGCGGTGCCGGTGGTCGCCGCGCACGAAGAGGCTTCCAGCCGCCGCACCGACCTTCATCGCGGTCTCGGCGGTCATCGGCTCCTGATTCGCGATGCCGCGAATGCCGTCGGTCCCGAACAGGGTGCGCGGCTCCTCGCCGGCGCGGCTCATCGGAGCGCCTCCGCGGCTGCTGCTTCGGGGTCGCGAATGCCCCGCCACATCGCGAGCGCCTGACGGGTCTCCGCGACATCGTGCACCCGCAGGATGTGGGCGCCTTCGCCGAGCGCGTGCAGTCCTGCCGCGAGCGAGCCTGGCAGCCGCGCCTTCGGCGCCTCGCCGGCGCTGAGCCGGCCGATGAAGCTCTTGCGTGATGCGCCGACGAGCAGCGGACAGCCGAGGCCGTGGAACAGCGCAATGTCACGCAGGACTTCGAGGTTGTGGCGGGCGGTCTTGCCGAAGCCGATGCCGGGGTCGACGATGATCCTACTCCGCGAAATTCCCGCCGCCTCGGCCTCACCCACGTATGTCGCGAGTGCATCGAACACGTCGAGGCTCGCGTCGTCGTAGCGGGGCTCGTGCTGCATCGTCTCGGGCGTGCCCTGCATGTGGGCGAGCACGACCCACGCATCGTGCCGGGCGATGACGACGCGGGACTCCGGGTCGTGGCGGAGGGCGCTCATGTCGTTCACGATGCGGGCGCCCGCGGCGAGCGCGGCATTCATTACCGTAGCGCGGCGGGTATCGACCGAGACCAGAATCCCGTCGCCGGCGAGGGCGCGGATCACCGGGATCACCCGGCGCAGCTCTTCCGCCTCGTTCGGTGCCTGCGAGCCGGGCCGGGTCGATTCTCCGCCCACGTCGATGATGTCGGCGCCGGCAGCGGCCATGGCGCGGCCGTGGGCAATCGCCTCGTCCTCGGCCGCGAAGTCGCCGCCGTCAGAGAAGCTGTCCGGGGTCACGTTGAGGACGCCCATGAGACGCGGCCGGTCAAGCGCCAGTCCGCAAACCGGGCCGCGTGGCGCGCTCAGTCGGGCGCTAAGTGTGGCGATCTCGTCGGCTGCGGCCGGCGCGTTCTTTTCGGCCCAGCGGGCGAGCACGGCCCGTTGAAGCCTGACCCGACGGCGCTCAGGCCGGCCTCGAAACAGCACGTCCACCAGGTCGAAGGCGAGCGCCTCACCGGGGACCGGGTTACAAGGCCGCAAGTAGACGCCGCCGACGCGCGGCTCCGGCAACGCGCCTTCGGCGTCTTCTCGTTCAGTTTGTCTCAGAGGCACCGCCGGCATGGCGGACCAAGAGCGATCACGAGCCCGGTTGCGGATGGGGTTCGAGATCGGGCGGGGTCTTGCCCTTGCGCCGGCTGGAGGAGGGCACCGTGCCGCGACGTCCCTGCGTGACCACCGGCTCGTCGTCGTCCTTCCGCACGATCGCTTCGCCCTTGAGGACCGCCTCGATCTCCTCGCCGTTGAGGGACTCGTACTCCAGCAGTGCGTTCGCGATCCGGTGCAGCGATTCCAGGTTGTCGGAAAGGATTCCTCTTGCGCGCCCGTAGGCCTCGTCGATGATCTTGCGGACCTCAAGGTCGATCTTGTGCGCGGTCTGCTCGGAGACGTTCTTCTGCTGCGTGATCGAGTGGCCGAGAAAGACCTCCTGCTCGTTCTCGCTGTAGCTCAGCGGCCCGAGATCGTCGGACATGCCGAACTGCGTCACCATGCTGCGCGCGATCTGGGTCGCCATCTTGATGTCGGACGAGGCTCCGCTGGTCACCTTCTCGTAGCCGAAGATCATCTCCTCGGCGATGCGGCCGCCCATGGCGACGGTGATGTCCGCCTCCAGCTTCTCGCGGCTGACCGAGATCCGGTCGCCCTCGGGCAGCCGGACCACCATGCCGAGCGCGCGCCCGCGCGGGATGATCGTGGCCTTGTGGATTGGGTCCGATGCTTCGAGGTGGGCCGCCACGACCGCATGGCCGCCTTCGTGATACGCGGTGAGTCTCTTCTCCTCGTCGGTCATCACCATTGAGCGCCGCTCGGCGCCCATCATGACCTTGTCCTTGGCGTCCTCGAACTCGATCATGGTGACGACGCGCTTGCCGCGCCGCGCGGCCAGCAGCGCGGCCTCGTTCACCAGGTTGGCGATGTCCGCGCCGGAGAAGCCGGGCGTGCCGCGCGCGATGGTGCGGGGCTTCACGTCCGGCGCAAGCGGCACCTTGCGCATGTGCACCTTGAGGATCTTCTCGCGCCCCAGCACGTCCGGGTTCGGCACCACGACTTGGCGGTCGAAGCGGCCCGGCCTGAGCAGGGCCGGGTCCAGAACGTCTGGCCGGTTGGTCGCGGAAATCAGGATCACGCCCTCGTTGGCCTCGAAGCCATCCATCTCGACCAGGAGCTGGTTGAGGGTCTGCTCGCGCTCGTCGTTGCCGCCGCCGAGGCCCGCGCCCCGATGCCGGCCGACCGCATCGATCTCGTCGATGAAGATCAGGCAGGGCGCGTTTTTCTTGCCCTGCTCGAACATGTCGCGCACGCGGCTCGCGCCGACGCCCACGAACATCTCGACGAAGTCGGAGCCGGAGATTGTGAAGAAGGGCACGTTGGCCTCGCCCGCGATGGCGCGCGCAAGCAGGGTCTTGCCGGTGCCGGGCGGGCCGACCAGAAGCACGCCCTTCGGAATCTTGCCGCCGAGCCGCTGGAACTTCTGGGGGTCGCGCAGGTACTCGACGATCTCCTCAAGCTCCTGCTTGGCCTCGTCGATGCCGGCGACGTCGTCGAAGGTCACCCGTCCCTGGCGTTCTGTCAGCAGACGCGCGCGCGACTTGCCGAAGCCCATCGCCTTGCCGCCACCCGACTGCATCTGGCGCATCATGAATATCCAGACGCCGATGAAGAGCAGCAGCGGGAACCAGGAAATCAGGATGCCGACGATGCTGAGCCCGCCCTCCTCGACCGGAACGGCGGCAATTTGCACGTCGTGGGCGCGGAGTGTCTTGACCAACTCAGGGTCGTAGGGGGCGTAGGTGTTAAAGGCGGTGCCGTTGGTGTAGTGGCCGGTGATCGTGTTGCCCTGGATTGTCACGTCCTGGACTTGGCCAGCCTCGACCTCGGCCAGGAACTGTGAGAACGCGAGGTCGGTGGAGGTCTGCCGCGACGACGACCCCTGAAATACCTGGAACAGCGCCACCAGGACCAAGCCGATGATGATCCAAAGCGCCAGATTCTTGCCGAAGCTACCCACCGTTCGGCCTCCGATTATCCCCGCGTTCGTCTACGGCCGACGCCGTCAGCGGCGAAGCAACCCGCGCGCAATGCTCACGCGCGGCCGCTGCAGTGTACACGACATTCACTGCGCGGGCGATCAATAGTCCCGGTGACGTAAGAATTTATGTGTCAGGTGGGAAGGGGGTACTCCCTGTGGTGACGACAACCACAAACAGGAGCACCCCGCATGTCCCAGCAAGCTGCGACGATCATGAGCCTACCCCAGGCCTTTGAGGTGGTGAAGGAGATGCAGGCAGGCGGACTGGACTGGGGCGAGGGCTACCGCCCGCTCGGCCGCCAGGCGCTGGCCGAGATCATCGAGGGCCGGATGGCCGAGGCGGTGGATCGCTGGCTCGACAACCTCGACGCCGGCGCGATGCGCGACCGGCGCAACGGGACCTACCGCCGCTGCCTGCTGAGCGAGCTCGGCGACATCGAGCTCAACGTGCCGCGCACCCGGCACTTCTGCCCGACCGGGGTTGTGAAGAGCTACGCAAGGCGCGCGCCGGAGATCGACCGTGCCATCCTGGCCGGCTTCGTGCTGGGGCTTTCGACGCGCAAGGTGGGCGAGGTCCTGCTGGCCCTGCTCGGGCGCCCGGTCTCGGCCGCGACGGTGAGCCGGGTCGCCAAGACGCTCGACATGGCGGTCGAGGCCTTCCACCGCAGGCCGCTGAAGAACGCCTACAAGGCGCTGATGCTCGACGGCGTGGTGCTGGCCCGCAAGACCGGCGCCGGCGCACTCAGGAGGCCGGTCCTGGTGGCGCTCGGCATCCGCCCCGACGGCAAGAAGGAGATCATCGACTTCCATCTCGCCGTCAGCGAAGGCACCCGCGAGTGGGAAGCGTTCCTCAACCGACTGTACCACCGCGGGCTCACCGGCGAAGGCCTTGAGATGATCTGCGTCGATGGCGGCAAGGGCCTGCTGGCTGCCTTGCCGTTCGTCTATCCCGGCATCCCGGTTCAGAGGTGCTGGGCGCACAAGATGCGCAACATCCTCAACAAGGTCCGCAAGGCCGACCAGGAGGCCGTCAAGGCCGATGTCCACGCCGTCATGAATGCAAAGAGCCGCCGCAAGGCCCAGAGCGCCGCCCGACGCTTCGCCGACCGCTGGCAAAGCACCTACCCCAAGGCCGTCGCCTGCCTGCGCAGCGATCTCGACGAGCTGCTCACCTGCTTCCGCTACCGGACCCTCGATGAGCGAAAGCGGGTCAGGACCACCAACGCCATCGAACGAAGGTTCCGGGAGGTCCGCAGACGAACCCGGCCCATGGGAACCTTCCAGGACCGGACCTCAATGGACCGCGTCCTCTACGCGGTATTCATCCACGAAAACAAGTCTCAGGGAATCAGCACCCCCGTCTCCCTGACACATAACTCTTGACGTTACCTCTCTTCAACGGTTTCGTCAACTGTCTTCATCCTGTAACGGTAACACGCGAAGCGTTGCCGGAAGCCCCGGGGCCAAGGGACGCGCCGGCCGAAACGACACTGAAAACTCTGCAGTCCCTGCTTCGTATTGGCGCGATGCCCGCCTGAATCTCAAGTGGGGAGCGGCGAGCGGACCGTCAAGGTCGAACAGCGCGGGTAGCGAGGGCCGCGCCGGTGCCGGGATGTCATCGGTCGTGAGCGGCATACCTGATCTGCGCGCCATTGCGCGGGCCTGAGCCAAGCCGCCAGTTCCGAGTCGGCGGACGACGTAGGGCCCTGCGGCGGCAGAGAGTCCCAGAGAGACGACGAATCGGCGGTCCCACAGCGCGCTCTCGCCCGGCGCAAGCGGGAGGGTTTCCGAGGCGGCGGACGGTTCCCGGCAAACGACGACTCGCCCATCTCGGAGCGGCACTACCCGGCATCCGCCGAGCGTCGCCGCCTTGGTGCCGTCGTAGGGCAGTCGGCGGGCGAGCCGCTCCAGTCTTTCCTGCCGCGGCGCATAGGCGCTGCCGGAGACAGTGGTAACAGTGCAGCCCAACGCACGTACCGCCAGAGCAGACGGCGCCCGCCGCAAGACGCTCAGGTCCAGGATCACGAAGCCCGCAGGCGAGGGGCGCGCGCAGGCGGCAAGCAGGTCGGTGCAGAGCCGGTCCAGCGCGGCACGGTCGCTCGCAGCGCGCGCCGCGGTACTCGCCAATCGCGACTCGCTCAGACCTTCCGACCCCAGTTGCGCTAATGCAGCTGCCAGGCGTGGACGGGCATTACGGGTATCACGGTTGGTGGGGTCGTCAATCCAGGACTGATCCCAACGAGCCAAGGTCGCGATCAGCGCAGCGCGTGACACGGGAAGCAGGGGGCGGAGCAAACGGACGCCACCACCCGCTGGCTCCAACGCCAGGCGAACCGGTGCCATGGCGGCGAGTCCGTCGATGCCGCTGCCACGGATGAGCCGTTGCAGCGCGGTCTCCGCCTGATCCTCCCGCTGATGGCCGAGCAGCAGGTGGAGCACGCCGGCGTGCCGGCACCAGCCAGTGAGCAGTGCGAGTCGCGCGGCCCGTGCCTGCTCTTGAAGCCCTGTAACGGGGCGGGCGCCAGGCCAGCGCAGGGTTCGGTGTGTTATTCCGCGGGCCGTGAGCCAGCACTGCACCCGCGTGGCTTCGGCACCCGATTCGGGGCGAAGACCGTGGTCGACGGTAAGGCCGAAGACCGTGCCACCGCGTGCCCGTGCCCAGCGATGTGCCAGCAGGCACAACGCCAGGCTGTCGGAACCACCCGAAACCGCGATCGCGACCCGAGGCGAGGGCTCGAAGGGGCCGAGCGGCGCCATGAGCGCGTCGAACGCTGCCGCATCGACGGCTGTGGCGCCGGGATTGATGCTTTCAGGTGCGACGATGCGTGGAGTGGCCAAGGGCAACAACACCCCGGCTGAAGTCAGGGACAGTTCGCCTGGCGCCGCCCCTGCTGTGCCGCCCGGCGGATATTGAGCGGCGGGTCGGAAAACGCTTGGTCGAGCTGCTCGAAGGCCCGGCAGGCTTCCTCGCTGCGGCCGAGCTTGAGCAGTGCGATGCCGAGCTTGACCATGTTGTCCGGTGCTTTGCGGCCCTCCGGGTACTGGCGAAGGTTGAGCGCGTAAGATTTCGCCGCCTCCGGATACATCTGTCTCGCGTACAGGCTCTCGGCACGCCAATAGGCCGCGTTCTGCGCGAGGTCATCCGTGGGGTTCGCGTCGATGAAGCGCGAGAACGCTTCGTGTGCCTCTTCGTAGCGCGCCTCCTCCAGCAGGCCGAATGCCGCCTGGTACTGCTCTTCCGGTGTTCCTGTGGGCGACAGCGCGGTATCGCCAGACTGTTCCGCAGGCACCGTGCCAAGTGTGCGGGGCGCCGCGGAGGGCTCGTAACCCGTGTCCTGCCCTGGCGTGATGCTGGCCTGGGCTTGACCCGCAGGCGCTGCAGCGGGCGCCTCGGTGCCGGACGACGCGACTGAAGCCGCCGGCATTCCGCCTTGCTTCTGTTCGAGGGCCGACAGCCTGAAGTCCACATCGGCGATCAGGCGCTCAATCCGGCCGTCGAGCCTGCGGAGCACGTTGTCGAACTCCTCGAAGCGGCCGGTGACACGGCGGCGCCATTCTCGGGCCTCGTCGATGTCGCTCTCGAGCTCCGCGAGACGTCGGCTGTTTCGCATCGCCTGCCCGCTCTCCGACCCCGCCTCCACCGCCGAGCTGCGTTGAGCGTCGCCAGCATGAACCACCCGCTCAAGTTCGGCGAGCTGAACGCGCAGGCTCTGAATCTGGCTTCTCAGCTCTCGGACCTGGGGTCTGAGGTCGATGCCCGACTGCGCATCGGCAGGCGCCGTCGCCAGCAGCATCGATACCGCTGCGAGCACCGCTACTAGCGCTGCCGGACCCATTGCCGCTGCCCGCCGTCGACGGTGCCCAGCACCGCCCGGCGGGCTGGCTGCTCCGCCACGCATCGCTCTTTTGGCTCCCGGACTCCTAGTCGATGACGGAGACGGAGCGCCGATTGAGCGCCCACGCCTCTTCATTGTGACCGAGCGCGTAGGGCCGCTCCTTGCCGTACGAGACCGTTCTGAGCCGCGACGGCGCGATGCCCTGATCGATCAAGTACTCACGCACTGCGTTGGCGCGACGTTCGCCAAGGGCAAGGTTGTATTCTCGGGTGCCACGTTCGTCGGCATGGCCCTCGATCACCAACGAGACCTCGGGGAACAGCCTGAGCCACTCGGACTGACGATCCAGCGTGCGCCGCGCATCTGCGCCGAGAACCGCGCTATCGAAATCGAAGAACACGCGGTCGCCGACGTTCTGAACCAGCTCCTCTTGCGATCCGGGAAGTGGCTGGCTCGGGTCAAGGGCGGCCACCGTCGTCTCTTCCTCGATCATGACGTCGCTGGAAGTGGTATCCGTGCCCGAATCCAGCGTTTGGTCGGCCCCGGTACCGGTGGTTGAAGCGGTTTCCTCTGGCGTGCTCTCGCATGCCGCTACGCCGAGCGCCAACAGAAGCGGCAAGATCAGTCTCAGTCGCATTCGCACGCTCTCCTTCATCATTCGGTGGCGGCGGGATCGTCGCTATCCCGTCCACACCCATCTGGACTCCTACCGATCCCCAAACGCCAATGCACGGCGCAACGCATGATTGCGTGCCGTGCGGTTGAGCCGCTGCCAAGGCGGCAGTCTCTTCGGATGGCAGGGCGACTATATCTTTGGGTCATTACTGGATCAACGGCGACCAGGCCGGATCGGAGGCCGCTGTGCTCGTGAACAGGATGCGCTCGTTGCGCCCCGTCAAGTCGATGGTGACCAGTTCGGCGCTGTCGGGATCACGCGAGCTCGAACGGAAAAACATGAGCACGCGCCCGTTCGGCGCCCAGGTCGGGCCTTCGACCAGATAGTCTCGCGCCAGAATTCGCTCGCCACTCCCGTCAATCTTCATGACGCCGATCGAGAACTGGCCGCGATGGCTCTTGGTAAAGGCAATCAGGTCGCCGCGCGGCGACCATACCGGGGTCCCGTAGCGGCCTTCGCCGAAGGTGATGCGGCGTACGTCGCTCCCGTCGCGCCGCATCACGTAGATCTGCTGGCTGCCGCCCCGGTCAGACTCGAAGGCGATGAACCGGCCGTCCGGCGAGTAGCAGGGCGCGGTCTCGATCGCCGGGTTGTTGGTGAGCCGGGTGACCCCGCGCGAACGCAGGTCCATCTCGTAGATCTCCGAATTTCCGTCGCGCGCCAGCGTCATGACCACATGATTACCGTCAGGCGAGAAGCGCGGCGCGAAGGTCATGCCGGGAAAATCGCCGAGTATCTCCTGCTGGCCGGTGTCGATGTGGCGCAGGTAAACCTTCGGCACACCGCGCTCGTAGGAGAGGTAAGTAATCTCCTGCGCGGTCGGCGAAAAGCGGGGGGTCAGCACCAGATGGCGGCCGTCCGACAAGTAGCGCAGGTTATGGCCGTCCTGATCCATGATCGCGAGGCGCTTGATCCGCTTGTCGGGCGGCCCGGTCTCGGCGATGTAGACGACTCTGGTGTGGAAATAGCCGCTTTCGCCGGTCAGCCGTTCATAGATCTTGTCGGACATGGTGTGAGCGATCGGCCGCCATGCCTCAACCGAGCCGCTCAGCTTCAGTCCCACCAGGTCTTGCTCGGCGAACACGTCCCACAAGCGGAATTCGACCGTGAGTCGACCGCTGTCGCTGGGTACCACGCGACCCGTCACCAGCGCTTGCGCATTGATGATGCGCCAATCCTGGAAGCGCGGCCGCACGCTCATTCCTCCCGGATCGCTTATGAAGGCGGCCGGATCGATGGCGCGGAACAGGCCGGAGCGCTCCAGGTTGCGGGTGATCACTTGTGTGATCTGCCGGCCAATTTTGGCATCCGCCTCATTCGCGCCGGCGAGATCGACCAGCGCGATGGGAAGCGGCTCCACATGGCCGCGCGTGATATCTACGCGGAGCTCAGCCTTGGCGGTCGCGGCGGCACCGAGGATCGCCAGGCTGAGAGCGAGGGCGGCGGGGAGGGGCAGGGCGCGGCACAACGTGCGCCCAACGTGTCCACTCAGTGTCAGCAATCGTCTCATCGTCGCACCGTCGGTTTCTCTGTTTCGATCCTATGCAATCCCGGCGAACGCTTCACACCGGTGGACTAAAGGTCATGGTGATGTCGCGCCAACCTTCATACTTGTCCACGTGACGCGTCAGGGCATCGAAGGGGCTGGCCTTCAGCACGGCGCGGCGGCCGCTCTCCGCCATCGTCCTGTAGTTGGCGCCCCCGCCGTCATCGACGATCTCTACCCGGCGAACGGACCCGTCCGGTCCCAACTGGATCCTCAACGTCACCACCAGCTCGCCGGCATCGAGGACGCCGGCCGGAACACTCCAGTTCCGCTCGACCTTCTGCTTGATGGCATCGGTGATCGTCCGCCGCAAGGGCCCGGTGAGGGGAGCCGGTGCACTGGCCTCCGGGGGCGGTTCCTCGTCCGCACCGGCGATACTCGCGAGCATATCGTCGAAGGACGGCTCTTCCGTCTTTTTCTCGGGCAGCGGCGTTGCGTCGGGCTCTTCGTCCGTGAGGCTTTGCAGCAGGGTGTCGAAACTCGGCTTCTTCTTCACCGGTGGCTTGGCGATGGGAAGTGGCGGTGGTCCGGGGTCGGGCGGCGGATCCGGCTTCGCCTCGGGTGCCTTCGGCGCTGGCTCAGGTTTGGGCTCCACGACGGGCTCGGGGGGCGGCGCCGGTTCCGGCTCCACGATCGGCTCCGGCTCGATGACCGGCTCCGGATCCAAAGCGGCGAAGACCTCGGGCTCCGGTTCCGGCACAGGCTCCGGCTCGGGCTCTGCGACGACCTCAGGCTCAGGCTCCGGTTCGGGCTCCGGCGCGGCTTCGGGGATCGGCTCCGGTTCTGGCTCGGGCTTGGCCTCTTCGGCGGGAGCAGTGGTCTCCTCGGCGAATTCCACCACGCTGACTACGATCGGCTGGTCGCTGGGGACGAGCGCGTCGCTCTCGAACACCTGCGGCAGGCCCAGCACAGCGGCGATGATCACGCCGACGTGGAGCAGGCCGGAGAGGAGCCAGCCGCGCTTACTCATCGCTCCCCGCCGTGCGCGGCTCCGTCACCAGCGCCAGGTTGTTGAAGCCCGCGCGGTTGAGCGCGCCCATGACCTCCATCACGCGGCCGTAGGCGATCTCTTGGTCGCCCCGGATGAAAATTCGGACGTCGGGGCGGCGTTCGGTGATCGCCTTGAGCTTGGGAATCAGCTCATCCACCGCGACCTCGGTTTCCTGAAGATAGGTGGTGCCGTCGCGGGCGACAGTGACCGAGAGCGGCTCGTCGTCTCCCGGCAAGGGCGGCGAATCGGCCTTGGGAAGATCGACCTCCACGCCCACCGTCAGCAACGGCGCGGTGATCATGAAGATCACCAGCAGCACGAGCATGACGTCGACGAAGGGCGTGACGTTGATCTGGCTCATGGGTGGGCGTCGCCGGCGCCCGCCTCTGTTGCGGCCGTTGAGCGCCCCGTCAAATTCGGCCGCCATCAGACGGCACGCTCCTCAAGCTGGCGGCCGAGAAGGGCGCGGAACTCGGTGCCGAAGGCCTCGAGACGGCCGGCGTAGCGGTCGAGGTCGCTGCTGAGCTTGTTGTAGGCCACCACTGCCGGGATGGCGGCCACGAGACCGAGTGCGGTTGCGAACAGCGCCTCGGCGATGCCGGGTGCCACCACGGCGAGCGAGGTGTCCTTGCTCGCCGCGATAGACTGGAAGCTGTTCATGATGCCCCAGACCGTGCCGAACAGGCCGACGAACGGCGCGGTCGAGCCCACCGTGGCGAGAAAGCCTAGATAGCGTTCGAGCTGATTCAGCTCTCGGTTGAGAGCGGCGTCCATGGCGTAGGAAATGCGGCGCTGGAGGCCTTCCAGCCGGTCGGCAGAAAGATGGGAGCCTCGGCTCGCAAAGCGGCGCCACTCGTCCATCGCCGACGCGAACAGGACCGTCATCGGGTGGCTGCGCTGATTGGAAAGGTTGTCGTAGAGCTGATCGAGAGAGCCGCCGGACCAGAAGGCCTGCTCGAACTCTACGGCGAGCCGGCGGGCGCGGGCGTAGCGGAGGCTCTTGTCGAAGATGATCGCCCAACTCCAGACCGACGCGATCAAGAGGACCACGATCACGGCCTTGACGATGACGTCGGCCTGCAGGAACAGGCCCCAGAGGGAGAAATCCTCGGCCACTGCGCTGGCGCCGATCTCTACGGCGCGAACAAGGTCGGACTCCATATCTCCCCCGTTACCGCCGGCCCGCCGGTACCAGTTCCGCAAGCGCCTCGCGCAACGGCATCGGCAGCCGCACCGCGCGGCCGTTGCGCCCGACGCAGCCGAGCTTGAGGCCGATGTTGGCGAGCAGCGCCCCCGCGCGCATCACGCGCTGCTCGGCCTCGATATGGGCGCCGGCCACCCTATCGATGGATGTGCGCACCTCGATCTCGTCGTCGAGTAGGGCCGGCTGCCGGTAATCCACGACGCAGCGGCTCACGACGAACGCGGCATCGTGGTCTCCCAGCAGCGTGACGTGGGTGATGCCGGCGCTCCGCATCATCTCTGTCCGCGCCCGCTCTGCGAACTTGAGGTAGTTGGCGTAGTAGACGATGCCGCTCGCATCCGTGTCCTCATAGTAGACGCGGAGCGGATAGACGTGCTCGCCGCCTTCGAAGCGGCCGCCCGGCCGGGCCATCGATGTGTCCGCTTCAACCGCTGCCATGGCCTTCGTCCAATAGGGCGAGCTGACGCGGGGCGTCTTCCGGCGGCGTCAGGCCCAGATGGCCGAAGCCGTGCCGGGTGAGCATTCGGCCGCGCGGCGTCCGCTGCACGAAGCCCTGTTGGATCATGAAGGGCTCGATCACCTCCTCCAGCGCGTCGCGCTGTTCGGAGAGCGCCGCCGCGATGGTCTCGATCCCGACCGGGCCGCCGCCGTAATTCTCCGCAATGCAGGAGAGGTAGCGGCGGTCCATCGAATCGAGGCCGCGCTGGTCAACCTCGAGCCGGTTGAGGGCGCGATCCGCAATGGCGGCGTCGATGGTCGCGACATCCGCCACCGCCGCGAAGTCGCGCACGCGGCGCAGCAGGCGGCCGGCGATGCGCGGCGTGCCGCGGGAGCGGGCGGCGACCTCCGCCGCCCCATCGGCGCTCAGCACGACGTCGAGAAGCCCGGCATTGCGGGTCACGATCTCGACCAGCTCGTCGACCTCGTAGAAGTCGAGCCTGAGCGGAATGCCGAAGCGCTCGCGCAGCGGCGTCGTGATGAGGCCGGTGCGCGTGGTCGCGCCGACCAGGGTGAAGGGCGGCAGATCGATGCGGACTGAGCGCGCGCCCGGCCCCTCGCCGATGATCAGATCGAGCTGCGAATCCTCCATCGCCGGATAGAGGATCTCCTCCACCGCCGGGTTGAGGCGGTGGATCTCGTCGATGAACAGCACGTCGCGTTCGTTGAGGTTGGTCAGGATCGCGGCCAAATCGCCGGCGCGAGCAATCACTGGCCCCGATGTTGCGCGAATGCCGACGCCAAGCTCGCGGGCGACGATCTGCGCCAGCGTTGTCTTGCCGAGACCGGGCGGCCCGTAAAACAGCACGTGGTCCAGTGCCTCGCCCCGCTCGGACGCAGCAGCGATGAAGACCCGCAGGTTCTCGCGCACCGCGCGCTGGCCGACGAAGTCATCGAGCTTGCGCGGCCTGAGCCCGCTGTCGAGCCGGTCCTCGGCCTCCGCCGCGCCGGCGACGATGCGGGCCTCGCTCACTGTGCAAGCTCCTTAAGGCCGGCACGGATTAGCGCTTCCACCGGTGCCTCGGCACCGAGGGAGCGAGCGGCGCCCGACACCGCGCCCTGGGCCTCGGTCGGGCGGTAACCGAGGTTGACGAGAGCGGCGATGGCATCGGCGTTTGCCGTCCCGTCGGTGGTCGTGGCTGTGGGCACGGCGCCCGGCAAGGATGGCACCTTGTCCTCGAGCTCGCTCAGGATGCGCGCCGCGAGCTTGGGCCCCACCCCCGGTGCGCGGGTGAGCCCCGCCTTGTCCTGCGCGGCGATACACGCGGCGAGCTCCGTTGCCGGCAAAGCGCCCAGGATCGCGAGTGCGAGGCGGGCGCCGACACTCTGCACGGTTTGCAGCAGGCGGAACCAGTCACGCTCCTGCTCGCTGGCAAAGCCGTAGAGATGAATGTGGTCCTCGCGCACCACCGTCTCGATGGTGAGGCTCACCTCCTGTCCCCGCTGGGGCAGGGAGGCCAACGTGCCGGCGGAGCAATAGGTGAGATAGCCCACGCCTCCGACATCGACGACCGCCCAGCCGTCACCCAGGCTGTCGAGGACGCCGCGAAGCTTCGCGATCATCGGGCCGCCTTCGACGTTGCCGGCTCCGGGGCCGGCTGCCAGCGGGCGCGTGTGCCTGCCGCGTGGGCATGGCAGATCGCTGCGGCGAGCGCGTCCGTGGCGTCCGCCGTGGCATCGCCGACGCCGGGCAAGAGGTGGCGGACCATCAACGCGACCTGCTCCTTGTCAGCGTGCCCGGCGCCGACCAGCGCCTTCTTGATCCGGTTCGCGGCATATTCGTGGACGGGGAGCCCGGCGAGCGCCGGTGCCAGCAGGGCGACGCCCCGCGCGAGACCGAGCTTGAGGGTGGACTCGGGGTTGCGGTTGACGAAGGTCTCCTCGACCGCCGCCTCGTCAGGTTCGTAGCGCGCGACGATCTCCACGAGGCCTTCGTGCAGAGCGCAGAGACGCTCCGGCACACTCGTCCCGGAGTCGGTGGCGACCACGCCGTGACCGACATGGCGCAGGCGGTTGCCCGCAGTCTCGATCACGCCCCAGCCCGTCCGCCTCAGTCCGGGGTCGAGGCCAAGAACACGCGCCACGCCGCCTGCTCCCGGTCAGGCCGAGAGCTTGCGCAGGACATCGTCGGTCACGTCGTAGTTCGCCGAGACCTGCTGCACGTCGTCGCTGTCGTCGAGCGCTTCCAACAGCTTGAAGACAGCCTCCGCCTTATTCTCGTCGATGGGCACCGTCGTCTGCGGGCGCCAGGCAATCTCGACCCGTTCCGGCGCTCCGAACTGTGCGGCCAGGGCTTCGCTCGCCTCGCTCAGGGATTCGGGCGCGCAGATCACCTCGTGGCCGTCCGCCTCGCTTTCGCACTCGTCGGCGCCGACCTCAAGCGCCGCTTCGAACATGTCGTCGCCGCTGGCTGCGTCCGCAGGGAAGCGAATGATTCCAACACGTTGAAACAGATAGTTCACAGAGCCTGTCTCGCCGAGCGTGCCGCCATGCCGGCTGAAGATCGAGCGGATCGTGGCCGCGGTCCGGTTGCGATTGTCGGTGATCGCATCGACGATCACGGCGACGCCGCCGGGTCCGAAGCCCTCGTAGCTCAGCGTGTCGAAACGCTCTTGTCCGCCGTCCCCGCCCGCCGCTTTCTTGATGGCGCGTTCGATATTGTCCTTGGGCACGCTCTGCGACTTGGCCGCCGCGACGGCGGTGCGCAGACGCGGATTGTGATCGGGGTCGGGAGCGCCCTCTCTGGCCGCGACATAGACCTCGCGGATCAGCTTGGTGAAACGCTTGGCCCGCCGGGCGTCTTGCGCGCCCTTGCGGTACATGATGTTGGCCCATTTGGAGTGGCCGGCCATGGGCTCTACTCAATCGCGTGGGGAGACACGGGTCGGCGACGCGAATTGGCGGCGTCTCTCATTACCCTGCCTAAATGCTCATTGTGGCCAGATTGCGGCAGCTTCTCTAGGGGTTGGTACTACATCTTGTGGAAGTAGTCACCCCGAAACCCACCTCCTCCAGGTGACGGTGGCAATTGGGGAAGTGCGAGATTCAGAAGCTGCCCATCATCCGGAATCTGCCGGATCTGATCGAAGTATCGGCGCCGGCGCCCTACTTCAGTCGTCGGATGCCTCGCGCAACCGGTAGATCAGTTCGTTGGTGACGATTCCGCCGCGCTTGGGAAACGGATGAAAGCCGAATTCAGACTCTTGCCCGCTATCTGCTGCGCCGTCGGCTTTCCCGCGCGTTAGCGATTGGCGCAGCAGGCTCGACATCATGTCACCCAACGATCTGGACTCGCGTCTGGCGAGTTCCCTGACGGCGATAAGCACGTCATCGTCGATATTGAGGGTTGTTCGCATTGCTGATCCTCGCTGGAACTACGCGACGCTGACGCATCGTATATCAAACTACGCGTCGACGACCTTCACAGCGACAAAGCGAAGGCGTGTGTAGTCGGTTACCCAGCGACCGTCGGGGCAGAGCCTGTCGCGGGTGAGCGCGATCGTGCGTTCGACGACTGCTTTTGCGCGCCCAGGCGGCGCGGCGTCGGTGAAGTTGCCGCCGAACATGGCGATCCAGTCGGCGAGGCCGTTGGGGCAGTCGTCGAGCGGGGTCGGGCGGGCGAAATAGCGAAGCTGCGACACCTCGAAACCGCCATCTTCCAGCAGGCCAACGTAGTGGCTCGTGCGCGGGAAGTACCAGGGAAAGTTGACCGCCTCGGCCGGGACCCCTTCCTCGGCAAGCGCCTGGTAGAGCGCATCGGTGATGATCCGAATGTTGCGGTGCGCCCCCATCTCGGCAACGAACCGACCGCCGGGCCTGAGCGCGCGGGTGACGCAGGCGATGACCCGCGCGGGCTCCTCCTTCATCCAGTGCAGGGCGGCGTTGGAGAAGACCGCGTCGGCGTGGCCCTCGATGGCAAAGTCCCGGCCGTCGGCATGCTCGAAGGTGAGCGCGGGGTGAAGCGCACGCGCGCGTTCGACCATCGCCGCATCGCCGTCGATGCCGATGACCTCGGCGCCGCGTGCCGCGATATCCGCCGTCAGCTTGCCCGTGCCGCAGCCGAGATCGACGATCCGCTCGCCCGGCTGGGGCGCGAGCAGATCGACCATGTCGGTGGCGAAGGCGGAGACGAAGCCGAATGAGCGGTCGTAGAGCCCGGCGTCCCAGGTCGCTTCTCCGCCTGAACCAGCGTCCGCGCCCGCGGCGTTCCCCTCCGCCGATTGTCCACTCATGCGCGCGTGCCGTGCGGGCTAGTCGTCCGCGGTTTGATGGTCGTGCGCGGCGTCCATCATGGCGTGGATCATCTTCGGACGCGGCACGGCAGGCTTGGGATGCGCCACCGGGCTGTGGCTGTGGCCGAGGCCCAGCACCGTCTCCACCATCTTGAGCGCGAGCGGGCCCGGATTGACCACGGGGACTGGTAGGTTCTCCGCGAGATAGGGCCCGGCCTGCGAGAGCGTGGTCGAGCCGAGGACGATCACGTCGGCGCCCTTGGCGAGACCTCTCTCACAGGTTTCCTTCATGATGGGGAATACCTCCGCCTCGCGGCCCGTGAACAGCGCCCTCATGTCGGACTTCGCCTCGAACAGCTCGACCGAGGAGCAAAACTGGGAGACCTCGAACTTCTTGAAGAGGTTCTTGTAGAAGGCGAGCCAGGCGTCGGTGTACTGCGGATAGGAGGGGTCGGTCTGCGCGATCACGCAGAAGCGGGTGCCGAGGGTGAGCGCGTAAAGCAACGACGACTTGCCGTTCGAAACCACAGGAATATCAAGCGCCGCGCGCAGCTCGGCGACGCCGGAATCGCTCAAGGTGTTGACCGTAATGGCGTCATAGCCCTCCTCGGCCAGCGCCATGCCGGCTTCGAGGATGGCGAACTCCACAAGCATCTCGTCGTGGCGGCCGAGGAAGTGCATCGGCCCCGCCTTGAGCGGCTTGTAGTCGAAGGTGACGTTGCCGGAGAGCTCGACCTGCTCCAATTCGGCACGCCTGTAGTCGAGGCCCTCCTCATCATATGGAAACGGCACAATCACTGCGGCGCGTGGCATGGCTAGTCCTCCCTCTGATCCTTGTAGCTTGTGTGCAGGAACGGGCCCTACACCGGGTTCTCGGCGAGCCAGCCGGCGTATTCGCGCACGCCATCGGCGAATGCGACCTGCGGTCGCCAGCCCAGGACGCGCGCGGCCGCCGAGATGTCGAAACGGCCGTGACTCTGGTCTTCCGGGTCGGCGCCCTCGCCGAGCGTGATCTGCGCCGCCGGCACTGCGTCGCGCACGGCGTTTGCGATCTCCCCGAACTCCAGGCGCACACCGCCGGTGATGTTGAACGCGCGCTGCGGCCCAATCTCCCCGGCATCGAGCGCCGCGATCACGGCGCTCACGACGTCGTCGATATAGACGTATTGGCGCGTGAAGCCGCGGCCGTAGGGGAGCGTGGTGGGCTGCCCGGCCTGCGCGTCCTTGATCATCTCTCGCACCACGCAGGTGGTGCGCCTTCGCGGCCCGTAGACCCACGAGAAGCGTAGCACGACGGCGTCGAGGTCGGTCTGTGCCATGTAAGCGCGCGTCAGGATGTCGCCGGATGCCTTGGTGGCGCCGTAGATATCGTCTGCCGCGAGTGGTGCGTCCTCGGGCACCGGCTCAAGACCGACGGCGGTGTGGCCATAGGCAGACGTGGAGGAGCAGAATACTAGGCGCACGCCCCGTTGACGCGCAATCTCCAGCAGGTTGGCGGTGCCGGCGACATTGGTCTCGATCACCGCACGCGGATTGTCGCGGCCCAGCATGGGACCGGACACAGCCCCGCAGTGGACGATCGCTTTGATGTCTCCGCTGCAGATGGCGTGCAGCTTGTGAACGTCTGTGAGCTCTGCATCGGTGGAGGAAAACCCGCCGTCCTCCCTGGGTTGGATGCGATCGGTGCCGATCACGTCGCGTCCCTCCTGCGCGAGCCGTGAGGCGACGGCGAATCCGATCAGCCCCGCCGATCCGGTTACCACGATTGCTCCCCGCGCCATGGGTTTCTCCCCGCCTTGCAACGCCTCGCAGGGTGCGGCGGAGCAGGCGAGCGCGTCAAGCGTGGCTCTGAAATGTGCTTAGAATCGCCCAGCTAAACACGTTGCCCTCGCTTGGCGCTGTCGATCGTCTACAATCTCTTTTCCAATGAGCCCTCAACGCCCATGACCGCCCGCGCTACGCGCGATCCCGCGACGATCAGGCAGCGCCTCGAGCAGGAGCGTGCCGAACTGCTTGCGCTGAGCGAGGCGGCGGCGGACGAGCGGCGCCCGGTGGCACTCGATCAGCAGAGCGTCGGCCGCGTCTCGCGCATGGATGCCATGCAGGTGCAGGCGATGGCGCAGTCGGTGGAAGCGCGGCGCCGCGCGCGGCTGCCGCTCATCGAGGCAGCGCTGCGCCGGCTCGATACCGGAGACTACGGCTATTGCACCGACTGCGGGGAGCGAATTCCCGCCAAGCGGCTCGCCATCGACCCGACCATCGCCCGCTGCGTCGACTGCGCCGGCTAACGGCCGACCGAGATCGTCGCGTCCATGTAGAGCGCCGCGCGGCCGGCGATCGACACGCGCTCGCCCCGGTCCTCGCAGACCATCCGCCCGCCTCGGGCAGAAAGCTGACGTGCGGAAAGCCGCCGCTTGCCGAGGCGGTTCGCCCAGTAGGGCACGAGCGCGGTCTGCACATTGCCGGTAACCGGATCCTCGGGCACCGCGTTCTTGGGCGCGAAGAAGCGCAGCACATAGTCCGAGTCGCCCTCGTCTCCCGGCGCGGTTGCCACGACCCCGCGGCGATCAAGCGTGGTCAGCAGCGCGTGATCGGGGCCGAGCGCCGCCACGTCGTCCGCATTCTCGAATACCGCGATCCAGTCCGCTCCCGCGAGCACCTCGGCAGGTGCTGCGCCGAGTGCCTTCGCGAGCACCGGTGGGGGCGGCGCCGGGTGGGCAGGCTGGGCCGGGAAATCCATGACCAGCTCTGCGCCCTCGCGAGAGACTGTGAGTGGGCCGCTCAGCGTTTCGAACGAGACGCTCTCCGTGTCCGGCCTCAACTCTTCGAACACGACGAAGGCTGCGGCGAGGGTGGCGTGGCCACAGAGATCGACCTCGACGTTGGGCGTGAACCAGCGCAGGCGATAGCCCTCACCCTCGGGCACCAGGAACGCGGTCTCAGACAGATTGTTCTCGGCCGCGATGGCCTGCATCGTCGCCTCGTCCAGCCAGGCGTCGAGGGAGCAGACCGCCGCCGGGTTTCCGCCCAGCACCCGGTCAGTGAAGGTGTCGACCTGAAGCAGTCTGATCGTCATTCGCTTCCCTTCCGCGCGCCCTACGCGCGGGCGCGGCGCTTCGACCAGGTGAGCACGGCGAGGCCCGCCATGAGCAGCGCGGCCGCAATCCATGCGGAGCTGCTCAGGTGCTCGCCGAAGATCAGCGCCCCCCAGCCCGGCCCCGTCAGAACGATGATATAGCCGAATTGAGAGAGGAAGAGTGGGCCACCCATCCTGAGAACCTCGAAGATAAGGTACCAGACCAGAGCTGTGATTCCCGTCGCTCCGAGGATCGCAAGGTCGCCGGCGAGCAGCGGACCGGGGAAGAGATAGGTCTCGCCCGTGCCGAGCATCACAGGGATCAGCACGATGGCGCCACCCATCTGGATGCCGCAGGCCAGCCCCAGCGAATGCGCCTTGGGTGGCCACAGGATGGCGCCCGCAATGTTGAACGCGGCGAAGCACACCGGCGCGACCAGAGCCAGCAGCAGCCAGCTCACCTCCGTGAAGGTCGGTAGCGTGATGCCCGGCACCACCAGGATCAGTATTCCAGCAAGCCCGAGCGCTACGCCGCCGGTGCTGAGCCACCGGAACCGCTCCATGCGCAGCGTCATCGCCATCAGGTAGGTGCAGGTGGGCGAGAGGCACGTGACCATGACCACGAGGCTCGCCGGCAGCTCGGGCGCCACGTGTGCGAGCAGTGACACGGGGATCGAGATTCCCAACGCGCCGGCGACGAAATAAAGCCGCAGATGAGCCCGGTCGAGGCCCACCGGCGTGCGGGTGGCGAGGCAGGCGAGCCAGAGGATCAACCCGGCGCCGAAGGTGTGCCAGAAGACATAGGCGAGCCCCGGCACGCCATTGGTTGTCGCGACCTTGTTGACCGAGAAGAGCAGGCCGTAGAGGGCGCCTGCCACGAGGAGATAGGCGACAGCGAGCACGCCGACCCGAGGCGTCATTGCCGCGGCGGCGCTCTCCCGCGCTTCACCCGCGTCGGTCATTGACTTCCTACAGAATGCAGGTGCGCCGTGGTGCTTTACGGTTCAGCCGCTGGCCCCGGCTGGTGCGTTCCGTCGGTGACGGCTGCTACCACTTCGCGTGCTTGTAGCGGCCGGCCCAATCCACGCCCTGCCAAGTCATCTGCGAATCGGGCTTCATGAAGATAAGCCAGCGGGGCTCGACTAGCGTCGGCTCCAGGTACTTCGGTCCGTTCTCGCCGAGATAGCGCAGCGACATCTCGGTCGCGACCTCGACCCACTTGCCGCCGGTATTGGGCTCCTCGACGATCTCGGCCTTTCCCTTGGCCATCACCTTCTGCATCGTCTCCCAGATGTCGACGCAGATGTGGACTCGCGGGTCCCGCTGAATGTGCTTGGCCCAGACCGAGCGTGCGCGCGGGACGACGTAGTAGCCGCCGTCGCGGTACTGGTACCAGAGCGGCACGATGTAGGGCCAGCCTTCCTCATCGAGGCAGGCGAGCCGGCAGAGGTGGGGCCCCTTGAGGAATTCGTCGACCTCTTCGTCGGTCATGCCGCCGACTTTGCCGCGCCACGAGTCGTCATCCGCCATCTTGTCTCTCCCTTATCCGGCTGATTCGCGGCCACTCCGCCGAGGCCCGACGATGCCGCACTGACAGGGCATGATAGCATGGTATGCCGCGGCCGCGCCGGCCGCGCGCAACCGTGAGCGAGGGAGGTCCCGAATGCAGCTTGGCGTCGTTTTTCCACAGACTGAGATTGGCAACGATCCTGCGGTCGTTCGCGACTACGGGCAGGCGGCCGAGGCGCTGGGCTATGAACACGTCCTCGCCTTCGATCACGTGCTCGGCGGCAATGCGGCCACGCACGATCTCAGGGGCCCCTACAAGCACACAGACGCGTTCCATGAACCCTTCGTGCTGTTCGGATTCCTCGCTGCGGTCACCCAGAAGCTCGAATTCGTCACCGGCATCATCATCCTGCCGCAGCGACAGACTGCGCTGGTGGCCAAGCAGGCGGCGGCGCTCGACGTGCTTTGCAGCGGCAAGCTCCGGCTCGGCGTCGCCATCGGCTGGAACCACGTGGAATACGAAGCCCTCGGCATGGATTTCGGCGACCGCGCGCGGCGCATCGAGGAGCAGATCGAGGTCATGCGCCTGCTCTGGACCAACGAGCTCATCACTTTCGAGGGGCAGGACCATCGCATCACCGATGCCGGTCTGAACCCGCTTCCGGTTCAGCGTCCCATCCCCATCTGGTTCGGCGGCCACGCCGATGCCGTGCTCCGGCGTACCGCCCGGATCGGCGACGGTTGGTTCCCGCTTTTCGCACCGGACGACGAAGGCGCGGCGGAGGTCGAGAAGTTCCGGGGCTATATCCGCGAGGCGGGGCGGGATCCTTCCGAGGTCGGGATCGAGACGTGGCTGGATGTGCTGGACAAGACGCCCGAGCAGTGGCGGGCACACGCTTCGGGCTGGAAGAAGCTCGGTGCCACGCATTATTCGATCAACACCATGGGCTCGGGCCTCACCACTCCGCAGGCCCATATCGAGGCAATCGAGCGGATCAAGGCGGCGCTCGCGGATATCTAGGCCTAGCGGTATCGCGCCATGGGCGAGGGCAGGGCGGCCGTCCTCGGGGAGGGCGAGCGTGCCTTTCTGGATGGCCAGCGCGCCGCGCACCTGGCGACCGCCGATGCGGCGGGCGTCCCCTACGTCGTGCCAGTTTGCTTCGCCATCGCCGCGGACTCCGCTTACATCGCCATCGACCGCAAGCCCAAGAGCGGCAGGCCACTGAAACGACTCCGCAACATCGCCGAGAACCCTCACGTCGCGCTCACCGCCGATCTCTATGACGATGGCGACTGGACGCGGCTCCGTTGGGTCATGGTGCGCGGCCGCGCGGAGATTCTGGAGAGCGGCGAGGAGCACGACGAGGCGCAAGCGCTTCTCCGGGCCAAGTATCCGCAGTACCGCGCGATGGACCTGGAGCCGCTCCCCGTGATCGCCATACGCATTGAGCGCGCGACGAGTTGGAGCGGGGCCGGCACGCGATGACTCCGCGCCCGGCGCGTCCTCGCGCTCTTTCCCTCTTCGCGTTGCCGGGCATTCCCATGGTCCAGCCCGGCGACGATCTCGCCGCTCTGATCGCTGGTGGCTTCAAACGTGCTGGCGAGGCTTTGGCCGACGGGGATGTCCTCGTGGTCGCCCAAAAGATCGTGTCCAAGAGCGAGGGGCGCTACGCCACCCTGGCCACGGTCGAGCCCGGCAACGAAGCTCGCGAGCTTGCCGTGCTCGCGGACAAGGACCCGCGCATGGTCGAGCTCATCCTGAGCGAGTCGCGGCGGGTGGTGCGTCACCGCCCCGGCGTGATCATCGTCGAGCATCGGCTGGGCTTCGTCATGGCGAACGCCGGCATCGACAACTCCAACGTGGAGCCGGCGGGCGCGGACGAGCGGGTGCTGCTGTTGCCCCGCGATCCCGACGGCAGTGCCCGGCGTCTGCAGGAGGGACTGCGCGGGAGGCTCGGAGTCGACTGCGCCGTGATCGTCAACGACAGCGTCGGCCGCGCCTGGCGGGTGGGCACTGTGGGCCTCGCGCTCGGCGCCGCCGGACTGCCGTCGCTGCTCGACCTTCGGGGGCGCGACGATCTCTTCGGCCGCCCGCTCGAAGTGACGCAGGTGGCGCTCGCGGACGAGCTCGCCGCCGCGGCATCGCTGCTTCAGGGCGAGGCCGACGAGGGCATGCCAGTGGTGGTGGTACGCGGCCTCGCCGCGCCCGGTCCTGGTAACGACGGCGCCGCGCTCATCCGCGCCGAGGCCGATGACCTCTTCCGCTAGTGCGAGCTACGTGGCGCTCTCCGGCGGAGTCGGCGGTGCCAAGCTCGCGCTCGGGCTCTGCGACGTGCTGGAGGATCCCGGCCGGCTCACCGTCGTCGTCAACACCGGCGACGACTTCGAGCATCTGGGCCTGCGCGTCTGCCCCGATCTCGACACGCTCACCTACACCCTCGCTGGGCTCGCCAACCCCGAGACCGGCTGGGGGCGGGCAGGGGAGAGCGACGCCTTCATGGAGGCTCTCGCGGCGCTCGGTGGCGAGACCTGGTTTTTCCTCGGCGACAAGGACCTCGCCATTCATGTGGAGCGGACCCGGCGGCTGCGGGCGGGCGAGAGCCTGAGCGCAGTCACGATTGACCTGTGCACCCGGCTCGGCATCCGGGCGCGCATCGTGCCCATGAGCGACGACCCGGTGCCGACCGTCGTCGAGACGGAGGACGGACCGCTCGCCTTCCAGCACTACTTCGTGCGCGAGCGCTGCCGGCCTCGCGTGCTCGGATTTCGCCACGAAGGGGCTGAGCAGGCGCGGCCCTCGGCAGTCTTTCTCGACGCGCTCGCGGCGTCCGATCTTGGCGCCGTCATCATCTGCCCGTCGAACCCCTACATCAGCATCGATCCGATCCTGGCGGTCCCCGGCGTGCGCGCGGCACTCGAATCCCGCCGCGCGCCGGTGATTGCGGTCTCCCCGATCGTCGGGGGGCAGGCGGTCAAGGGACCCACGGCCAAGATGATGGCGGAACTCGGCATTGCGCCGGGCGCCACCGCCATCGCCCAGCACTACGCCGGGCTGATCGATGGCTTCGTGCTCGATGAGGCCGACCGGGCCGAAGCCTCCGCAATCGCCGCCGCCGGTGTCGCGGTCCAGGTCACGGCCACGATGATGACCGCGCGCGAGGAAAAGCAGGCCCTCGCCCGCGCCGTGCTCGCGTTTGCCGAGCGGCTGCGCGCGGCGCGCTAATCCAGCTCCACCGCGTAGGCCGAGGCTGGCAGCGCCTCCGGAATCAGCCCCTGGGCCTGGAGGAAGGCCGCGAAACGGTCGTAGCGCGCGGTATCGAGCGCCGCCGGCCGTAGCGCGAAGCGCGGCAGCGTGTCGCGCCAGGCCCGCCTGTTGAGCTCGTCGTCAAGCTCCTCCCGGCCATTCAGGAACAGTTGCCAGGACTCGTCGGGGTGGTTGATCAGGAACTGCACGCCGCGTTCCAGCGCATCGACGAAGCCCCGGATCGCCGGGTCGCCCTGCCGCTCGGTGTGGGCGACGACGATGAGCTCGTCATAGGGCGGCACGCCTTCCTCTTCGATATAGAAGGCCCGGCCCGGATGGCCCACGATGTCCATTTGATTGAGCTCGAAGTTGCGGTAGGCGCCGATCACCGCGTCGACCTGGCCAGAGAGGATCGACGGCGACAGCGAGAAGTTGACGTTGACCAGCGTCACGTCATCGATACTCAAGCCGTGGCGTTCGAGCATGGCGCCGAGCAGCGCGTCTTCGAAGCCGCCCACCGAGTAGCCCACCGTACGCCCCTTGAGATCGGCGATCGACTGGATCGGCCCGTCGGCCAGCACCAGCAGCGTGTTGAGCGGCGTCGCCACCAGAGTCGCAACTCTGACCAGCGGAAGCCCCTCGGCCACCTGGAGGTGAAGTTGCGGCTGGTAGGAGACCGCGAGATCCGCCTTCTCAGCGGCGACCAGCTTGGGTGGGTCGTTGGGATCGGCCGGCGCGATCAGCTCGACCTCCAACCCCGCATCCGCGAAATAGCCCTTCTCTTGCGCCACGAAGAGGGTCGCGTGGTCGGGATTGACGAACCAGTCGAGCAGCACGGTCAGCTTCTCGGCCGCATCCGCCGGTTTCGGCGCGATCAGGGTCGCCGCCAGGCACAAGGCGACCGCCGTCAAAAACATCTTGGCCATATTCCGCATTTATCGTCCTCCCTGTAGGTGAGTTAAGTCTCCGGCTGCCAATGAAGGGCCCGGCGCAGCACGTGGTCGATGATGAAGTAGATCGCTACCGCGAAGACCGCGAGGGTCAGCAACGCGGCGAACATCAGGTCGATTTGCAACCGAGCGTTGGCGTGCAGCATGAGGAAGCCGAGGCCCGCGCTCGAGCCCACCCACTCGCCCACCACGGCGCCGATGGGCGCCACCGCCGTCGCGACGCGGACCCCGGAGGCCAGCGCGGGCAGCGCCGCCGGTACGCGGATGCGCCACATGGTCCGCCACGGGCTCGCGCCCATGGCGCGGGCGAGATCGAGCCAGCCGGGCTCGGTGCGCCTGAGGCCGTCGAAGAAGTTGGCGGCCACGGGGAAGTAAATAATGAGCGTCGCCATCGCGACCTTGGACGCGATGCCGTAGCCGAGCCAGAGCACGAGGATCGGCGCCAGCGCGAAGACCGGCACCGCTTGGGACGCGACCAGCACCGGCAGAAGCCAGAGCCGCGCCGGCCTGACGTACGTGAGCACCAGTGCGCTGATCACACCCAGCAGAGTGCCGAGCACGAGGCCGAGCGCGATCTCCAGCAGGGTGGTCTGGGCGTGGCCCAGGATCAACCCGGCGTTCTCCCACCAGGTCACCCCGACCCGCGCCGGCCCAGGCAGGATGAAGTGGGGCGTGTCGGCCAGCCAGACCACCGCTTGCCAGACCAGGACCAGGAGGCCGCAGATCGTCGTCAGCCTGAAGACGCGCATTCCAGGACCGGGCCATCAGTGGGGCCGTGAGCCGGCGCCGGCGTCGTCGGCCGCCGTGAGCCGTTCCAGGAGCTCGGCATGGAGCACCTGGAGGGATCGGTCGCCGAGCCTGCGGGGCGGGGGGCCGTCGGGCGCGGGCGCATGCTGCAGCGAGGCCGGGCGGCCAGCCATGACGTAGATGCGCTCCCCGAGTCTCAGAGCCTCCAGCGGATCGTGGGTCACCAGCAGCACCGTGCGCCCGGCAAGGAGGCCGGCGGACAGCTCCTGCAGCCTGGCGCGCGTGATCGCGTCGAGGGCGGAGAAGGGCTCGTCCATGAGCACGATGGGCCGGTCTTCCATCAGCGTGCGGGCGAGCGCGACGCGCTGGCGCATGCCGCCGGAGAGGGTGCGGGGCAGAGCGTCGGCCTCGCCGCCCAAACCCACGCGCTCCAGCATTGCGATCGCGCGCTCGCGGTCGGGCTTCTCGCCGCGCAAGCGCGCACCGAGGGAGACGTTGCCGAGGGCACTGAGCCACGGCATGAGCAGATCCTGCTGTGCCATGTAGGCGACCGACGCGCCGCCCAGGACGTTCATGCTGCCGGACTCGAGTCGCTCAAGGCCTGCGATGACCCGGAGCAGGCTCGACTTGCCCACGCCGCTCGGCCCCAGCAGGCAGGTCCACCGGCCCCGCTCCAGGGCGAGCTCCAGGCCGTCGAAGAGCAGCGCGCCTTCGAAGCCGAAGCGCGCGCCTTCGACGCGGACGGCGTGGTCCGACTCGGATTGCGGGATTTCTGGCGGGGACACGTCTCGTTTCCTACGCCGGTCCTAACCGGATCAGGTTCAAGGGGTCGTCGGTGTGGGTCCCGACCTCTCAGCCGCGTACGGCTCCCCCAGAGCTACACCGATTGTGGCGAAGCGGCGCTCGTGTTGCAAGGACGCTGCGCGATTCTTCAATTCCCTCAGGCGCCGGGCGCTCGCTCCGCTCGCTTGGCTACGCGCTACGCGCTACGCGCGCGGCGCGGTCGCGCCGTCCGGGCCTGGCGGCCCGGTCCCCCTCGTGTGCTACACCTCGACTTTCGCCGGTTTAGGTGCGGCGGTGGAGCCGGTTTTGGAGGCAGGGGATGGAATGGAGCGATACGGGGATCGTCCTCTCCGCCCGCCGCCACGGCGAGAGCGCCGCCGTCGTCTCCCTGCTCACGGAGCATCACGGCCGCCACTCCGGCCTGGTGCACGGCGCGCGCGGCCGCCGGGCGCGCGGGCTCTACCAGCCGGGCAATACGCTCACGGCCCGCTGGCAGGCACGCCTCGCCGAGCACCTGGGCCGCTACACCTGCGAGCTAGTGCGTGCGCGGGCGAGCCTCGTGTTGGACGACCCACCCCGCCTCGCGGCGCTCGCTGCCATCTGCGCGCTGGTTGAGGCGACGCTGCCGGAGCGACTTCCCTATCCGCAGGTATACGGCGCCACCGGACGCCTGCTCGACACGCTCGAAGCGAGTGAGCGTTGGGCTGAATCGGTGGTCCATTGGGAGCTTGCCCTGCTCGGCGAGCTTGGCTTCGGTCTCGACCTTTCGGCCTGCGCGGCGACCGGGGCGGTCGAGGACCTGGCCTATGTGTCGCCGCGCAGCGGGCGGGCGGTGTCGCGTGAGGCTGCCGAGCCTTATGCGGGAAAACTGCTCTCGCTGCCGCCCTTTCTCGTGCAGCCGGAAGATACCGGCACCACCCCCGCCGCCGACATCGTTGCCGGGCTCCGGCTCACGGGATGGTTCTTCGAGAAGCACGTGTTCGGCGGGCAGGGGGGGCGCATGCCCGCCGCCCGCGAGCGCTTCATCGACCGTTTGCAGGCAGGGGCCGCGACCATGGTGAGAAGTCCGGGTTAACCCGCCCGCCGCCTGTGCTATAGCGGCTGTCATGGTGCGAATCGCAAGTGAGGCCGTGACGGAGGGCGCGGTCCACCCCGTGCCGCTCGGCGATGCGCTGAGCGAGCGTTACCTCGCCTACGCGCTCTCTACCATCACCGCGCGCTCGCTGCCCGACGTGCGCGATGGGCTCAAGCCGGTTCAGCGCCGTCTCCTCTACGCCATGCGGGCCCTCAAACTCGACCCCGACGCGGGCTTCAAGAAGTGCGCGCGGGTTGTGGGCGACGTGATCGGCAAGTACCACCCCCACGGCGATTCTGCGGTCTACGACGCCCTGGTACGGCTCGCCCAGACCTTCGCCGCGCGCTACGCGCTGGTCGAGGGGCAGGGCAACTTCGGCAACGTCGACGGCGATAACGCCGCGGCAATGCGCTACACGGAGGCGCGGCTCACGGAAGTCGCGCAGGCGCTGCTCGACGGCCTGGACGAGGACGCGGTCGACTTTCGCGAGACCTACGACGGCGGCGACAGCGAGCCAGTGGTGCTGCCAGCGGCCTTTCCCAACCTGCTCGCCAACGGGGCGACGGGAATCGCCGTGGGCCTCGCCACCAACATCCCGCCCCACAACGCCGGCGAGCTCTGCGACGCGCTCACCGCGCTGCTGAAAGACTCCAAGCTCTCGGACGACGCCCTGGTGGCGCTGGTGCCGGGGCCCGACTTTCCGACCGGCGGTGTCCTGGTTGAGGACCGGGTCCAGATCGCGGAGGCCTATTCGACAGGGCGCGGCGGCTTCCGAGTCCGCGCGCGGTGGGAGAAGGAGAGCATCGGCCGCGGCCAGTACCAGATCGTGGTCACCGAGATTCCCTACCAGGTGCAGAAGGCGCGGCTGATCGAGCGCATCGCCGAGCTGCTTCAGGCCCGCAAGCTCGCCCTCTTGGCCGACGTGCGCGACGAATCGGCCGAGGATGTGCGTATCGTGCTGGAGCCCAAGAGCCGCACGGTCGAAGCCGAGCTCCTGATGGAGATGTTGTTCCGCCAGACCGAGCTGGAGACCCGCATCGGGCTCAACATGAACGTGCTGGATGCGGCGGGCGTGCCCCGCGTGATGACGCTGAAGCAGGTGTTGCAGGCCTTTCTCGATCACCGGCGCGAAGTCCTGCTGCGGCGCACCGCCCATCGGCTGGCGGCGATTGCCCACCGGCTCGACGTGCTCGGCGGCTACCTCATCGCCTACCTAAATCTCGACGAGGTAATCCGCATCGTCCGCGAGGAGGACGAGCCGAAGCCCGCGCTCGTGGCCGCGTTCGGGATCAACGACGTGCAGGCCGACGCGATCCTCAACATGCGCCTGCGCGCGCTGCGGCGGCTGGAGGAAGAGGCGATCAGGCGCGAGCACGAGGCGCTGGAGGCGGAGCGCGGCCAGCTCGAAAAACTCGCGAACAGCACGCGCCGGCAAAAGACCGCGCTCGCGTCCGAGATCGCGGAGATCAAGACGCGGTTCGGGCAGGACACCGAACTCGGCGCACGCCGCACCGCCATCGGAGAGGCGCCCATGCCGCAGGAGGTGCCGGTGGAGGCGCTGGTGGAGCGAGAGCCCATCACCGTGATCTGCTCGGCCAAGGGTTGGATCCGCGCGGTCAAGGGCCACGCCGAGGCGGAGGCGGCGGTGCGCTACAAGGACGGCGACCGCGAGCGCTTCCGCTTCCACGCCGAGACCACCGACAAGCTGCTGCTCTTCGCCACCAACGGGCGCTTCTACACGCTTGCGGCGGATCGCCTACCTGGCGGGCGCGGCTTCGGCGAGCCGGTGCGCCTCATGGTCGACCTCGGCAACGATCACGAAGCGGTCGCGCTCTTCGCCCACCGCCCCGGCCGGCGGTTGCTGGTGGCTGCGAGCGACGGGCGCGGCTTCTTCGTGCCCGAAGACGACGTTGTCGCGCAGACCCGCACAGGGCGCCAAGTGCTCAACCCGGCGCAGGGGGCGGAGGCCGCGGTCTGTGTCGAGGCGGCCGGCGATACGGTCGCCGTCGTCGGCAGCAACCGGCGCCTGCTGATCTTCCCCGCCGCCGAGGTGACCACCATGACTCGCGGTCGCGGCGTGATCCTGCAGCGCTACCGCGATGCTGCGCTCTCGGATGCGCAGGTGTTCGACGGCGTGGAGGGTCTGCGCTGGCGCTCGGGCACCGGCGTGCGCACCGAGACCGAGCTTGACCAGTGGCGCGGCAAGCGCGGCCAAGCCGGCCGCGCGGCACCGCGCGGCTTCCCTGCCGCCAACCGTTTCCTCTGAAGTCGGACCCGGCGCTTCAATCCCGGCGCGTCAGAACGCCGCGTTGACGCCGAGCATGAAGACGTCCGAGCGCGCGGAGGCATCGCTGATGGTGCGGTTCGGCATGACGTTGCCGTTCTCGTCCTTGATGCTGCCCCCGCTCATGAAGTTGAGAGGCGCGAATCCGTCGACGCGGATGTATTCGGCGAAAAGCTTCACGCTGGGGAGCGCGAACCATGCGGTACCCAGCACGAGCTGATCCTGCTTCTCCCACGGCGCTCCGTTGGGTCCAGCCTCGAAGCGGCTGAACTCGGCGGAAAGATCGAGCGGCCCTTCGGCGAGGTCGAGCCGGTACTTGGTGCCGATGTCGAAGCTCTTCACGTCGCTGGCAGCGAACTCCGGCATCCCGGGGTTGAAGGACCCCGGCCACACGTCCAGCGTCCGCGCGAACTCGCCCTTGAGCGTAAAGTTGCCTGCGACGAGCCTGCCGTACATGTCGAAGGCCGGGTTGTTGTCCCGACAGGGCAGGAAGTGCGCGATCGGGAAGTCCTGGCAGTAGGCCGAGCCCCGTAGATAGGAGCTGCCCAGGAGCAGCGTCTCCGTGGAACCCAGATCGAACGTGTAATTCGCGTCGGCGGCGATGTTGTTCAGCCTGCTCGGGACGGCGGTTTCCAGCACCGGCATGTTGGCTGCCCGGTACTGCGCGCCGCCCTGGACGCCCATGACGGAGAGGTTGAGGCCGTCGCCGGCATAGCCAAGCGTCACCCCGTTTGCCAGCGCGCCAAAGGCATGCCAGACGGAGGATGCCGTGAATGGATTGACCGTGTCGGTTAGCCCGAACGGCACATCCATCTTGCCCAGGCTGGCATAGACGGGCGAGCGGTCGAGGTTGCCGAACAGCGCGTAGGCGCGACGCATCTGCAGCTGGTTGCGTTCCAGGTCGGTATTGGTGCCGGCGCCGAAGCTTTGCTCGGGATCGAAGAGCATCTCGGCATAGCCGGTTATCCAGTCGCCGAGCGAGGCCGTGAAACCGAGTTGCGCCGAATGGATCGTCGCCTCCGAGACCTCGTCTCCCATTTGGTTGGTCGAGGTGGGATGGCGCATCAGGTAGCCGAATTTTTCGGCCTTGTTGCTGATTTGGTAGTTGGCGATCGCCGTCACCGCCCCATGTACAGTCACACTGTCCGGGGTCAGGGCCCCGTCCTGCTTGCGATCGAGAATCAGGCGCTGCTTGCGGTTGATGTTGGAGGTCGGATCGAGGATTTGGTAGCCATAGCCGGGATCGATACGGACGAAACCTGCTGTGCCTTCCTGCTGCTGAGCGGCTGACCGGGGGACCGACTCCTCCGGTTCAGCCGGTGTCACTCTTTGGGCCTGGAGCGCTTCGATTTCGCGCCGGAGCTGCCGGTTTTCCTCCTCCAATCTGTCGAGACGTGCGGTTAAGTCATCAAGCGAATCGGCGCGCGCCGTCCCGGAATCCCAACCTAAAGACATCACGTAGGTGACGCTCAATGCAACAAGAAAGCATTTCAGAGGAAACGAAATACCATCAAAAGAACTGTGGGTTCTGTCAATCCTCTTTGCAAAGAAGAGCGCGTGCATAAAGCTGTGGCTGCGCCTGTATGGTAAGGGCCAAGCAAAGTCGATAGCCATACTTTCCGTTTACTCCTGCGGGCGATGGGCAGCGTTTGTGCAATTCCGCTATATAATTCCTTGTGCATCGTTGGACAGCGGACAGAGCCATCCCCGTCGGAACTACTGCAAGGCGGCGAGGGAGACATGACTGAAACGATGATAATATAACTTATTCATATATACAGGCGATCGTCAATCGAAAGCGATATGGCGACCCAACAGATTTGACCGACACTGATTATACGCACCTAAAAATACATCTATATTGATATATTTATTCGTAATATCTGAGTCGAAATATTAAGTGGTCAGTGGCGAGCGATTTCTGCCGGCTCAGACTTGGACTCGTCCCTTGGCGACCGTCCTGCCGTCATGGAGGCACTGTGCTGGGGAGCGTGGCGTCGCCGCGCTCCGAGGGGCAAGCCCCTCGGATTTCGTGCCGGCCATGAAGACGGAATGGTTGGAGCATTCCACCTTGAACGCACCATCCGCGTTCGCCGTCCCGACCGTCAGGAACAGGGCCGCTGCGAGACCGACGCTCAACGCGAGAAGCAAGAGCCCGAGACCGTAGGAAACTCTGCGCCTGATTCTTCGATCAAGGCCGGCTCCCGAGGCGGACCTCGGCGAGAAGTGCCGCGACTGCTTCATTTGCTCCCGTGCAATCACCGATCGGCAGCCAGCCAGGGCAACGAGCGACCCACCGTCAGTCGACAAACGCGTGGCTCACAGAGTGCAATCGTGTCGAACTGCGAGAGTTCCATAAGTTATGCCGATATTCAATCGCATATGATATGCCATCATATCATATGTCGAAGCGATCAGGCTCGTACGCGCAGCGGGTCATGGCGTGGATTTTCGAGCGTCGCTCCACGCACCAACCCAAAACGCGCGTCGTTATGAAAGCTGAGGTGCCCGCTGAACGGTGGGAGGGCGCGTCCTCTGACGGCAGTTCAGCCGTCTAAGAGGCCCAGCGCACGGGCGAGGGGAGGGGCCTCGCGCCAGGGGGCGGGGGAGGCGAAGAGACGAGGCACGTGCGCGATGGGTAGCGGCCCGGCGTGTCGGGCGATGGTTTCTGCCGTCTCAGCCGGGGGCACCGGGCTCTCTGGCGATTCGCTGATGACGAGACCGGCGACCTCGATGCCGCGCCCGCGTATGGCCGCGAGCGTGGTCAGCGTGTGGCTGATGGTGCCGAGATAGCTGCCCGTTACCACCAGCGCCGGCGCGCCGAGTTCCGCGATCCAGTCCAGCACGGTGTGGTCGTCGTCGAGCGGCACCATGGCCCCGCCGATGCCCTCGATCAGCAGGGGATCGCCTTCGGCGGCCCGGCAGTAGGCGACGATGTCGCCCAGGTCGAGGCGGCGTCCTTCACGGGCTGCGGCCATGTCGGGCGAGAGGGGGGCCGCGAAGCGCCACGGCGTGATCTCGGCGACCGCCTCCTCGGTCACGGCCTCGTCCAGGCTCGCGAGGAGAACGCCGGGGTCGCTCTCTGCAAGCGTAGCCGGGTCGTAGCCGCTGAGCACCGGCTTGAGCGCGCGCACGGGTCGTCCCGCCGCGCGAAGCTCATGGCAGAGCGCGGCCGCGACCAGGGTCTTGCCGATCTCGGTGCCCGTGGCGGTGACGAAGAGCGTGCTCATGGCTGGTCCCGATCGAGGATGCGCTCGCGCACGATGTCCGCCAGCCGGTCGATGTCGGTATCGTCGTGACCGGCGCTGAAGGTGAGGCGGAGGCGCGCGGTGCCCTCCGGCACCGTCGGTGGCCGGATCGCGGTGACAAGAAAGCCTTCGTCCTCCAGCAAACGCGAGGCCGCAAGGGCACGTTCCGGCGCTCCGAGCAGGATGGGGACGATGCAGCTCTCGGGCGCCGGCAGGTTGAGGCGCGTGCAGAAGAGCGACGCCTTGCGGAGCGGTGCCGCGACCAGGTCGGGATCGTTCGCGATCAGGTCGAGGGCCGCGATGCTGGCCGCGACCACGCCCGGCGGCAGGCCGGTGGAGTAGATGAAGGGCCGCGCGCGGGTGCGGATCAGGTCGATCACCGGCTGCGCGGCGCAGAGATAGCCGCCGTAGCTGCCCACCGCCTTCGATAGCGTGCCCATCTGCAGCGGCACGTCGGTCTTCGCGCCGCTGGCGAAGCTCGAGCCCCGCCCGCCGCCGACCACGCCGATCCCGTGGGCGTCGTCAGTCATCAGCCATGTGTCATGGGCCGCCGCAATCTCGGCCAGCGCCGCGACCGGGGCGAGGTCTCCGTCCATGCTGAACACGCCGTCGGTGAGCAGCAACGCGCGCCCGTGACCGGCGCGGTGCTCAGTGAGCAGGGCCTCCACGTGGTCGAGATCGTTGTGCCGGAAGATCTCGACCCGCGAATGCGATAGCGCCGCACCCGCGCGCAGACACGCGTGGCTCAACTCGTCGGCCACGATCAGGTCGCCGGCGCCCACCAGGCTCGGAATTATGCCGAGGTTGGCGAGATAGCCCGAGCCGAAGACGCAGGCATCGTCGGTGCCCTTTAGTCGCGCGAGCCGGCCTTCCAGCTCTGCGAAGAGGGGATGGTTGCCGGTCACGAGCCGCGACGCGCCGGCGCCGGCGCCCCAGTGCTCGGTGGCCTCGACAGCCGCTCGCTTGACCGCCGGGTGCTGCGACAGGTTGAGGTAGTCGTTGCTGCAGAAAGAGATCAACCGGCGGCCGTTGCGCTTCACCTCGACCGGCCCGCACGGCGTGGTGACGTGGACGGTGCGGCGCAATTGCCGCTCCGCGAGTGCGGCGAGCTTGCCCTCGGCGAAGCGTTCGAGCGTGTTCATGCGCACTCCCGCGCCGAGGCGGCGGTGCCGCGCGTGTGCCGGCTAGAGCTCCCCCTCGCTGCGCAGCATGCGGATGGTCTCGCGGAAGGCATCGACGGTGATCGGGAGATCGTCGGCCGTGTTGGCAGCCGAGGTCATGCCGCCGGGCCAGCCCTGAATGTCCACGCCGTTCACCAGCAGACCGAGGCGGATCTTGTTCACGAGTTCCGGCGGACGATCCTTGAGCTCCGCATAGTCGATTTCCAGGGGATCGAAGGAGGAGGGCGTGATAGCGCGCCCGCGCGGGTTCATGAAGAGGTGGAAGGAGGAGAATGTGCCGTAGACCGACCAGGGCACGCCTTCGTCCTCCAGCACCCCATTGAGTCCGGCCCGAAGCTCGGCGCCGAAGGCCGATGCCCTCTCGCAGGCGTCCGAATCCCGCACGATCGTGAGCGCAGCCGTGCCGGCGGCGGCAGAGACGGGGTTCGCGTTGAAGGTGCCGGGATGGAAGATCTTCTCGCGGCCGCTTGCCTTGGTCGCATAGAAGTCCAGGTCGTCGAGAATCTCCTTGCGCCCTGCTACGGCCCCGCCCGGCAGGCCGCCCGCGATGATCTTGGCGTGAGTGCTCATGTCGGGCGTCACGCCGAAACGCCCTTGCGCGCCGCCGGGGGAGACGCGGAAGCCGGTTATCACCTCGTCGAAGATCAGGACGACGCCGTGCTTCGCCGTCAGCTCCCGCAGGAAGCCCAGAAACTCGAACGCATGAGGCACCAGCCCGAAGGAGCCGCCGGTCGGCTCCAGGATCGCGGCGGCGATGTCGTTGTCGGCTTCGAACGCGGCGCGCGCGGCCTCTTCGTCGCCGGGCGGCAGCAGGATTACCTGGGACGCGAGGTCGGGCAGCACGCCGGTCGTTGGCGACCCGTCGAAGTGCGAGATGTAGCCGGAGGTCATGTGGTCGTGCCAGCCGTGGAAATGGCCCTTGAAGCGCACGATCTTGTGCTTGCCGGTGTGTGCGCGGGCGAGGCGGAGCGCCATGTGAGTCGCCTCGGTGCCGGAGGAGGTAAAGCGCACCCGCTCCGCGCACGGTACCAGCTCGCGCACGATCTGCGCCCAGCGCACCTCGCCTTCATGGTTCGCGCCTGGGTGCGTGCCGTCCGGCAACGCCTCCTGGATCGCCGCGACCACTTCGGGCCGGCCGTGGCCGAGCAGCAGAGCGCCGTGGCCGCCGGCATAATCGACGTACTCGTTGCCGTCCCGGTCCCACTTGCGCGAGCCCTCTGCCCGCACGACGTAGATGCCGTAGGGCTGCATGTGACGCGCATCGTGGACGATTCCCGAGGGGAGGATGTCCCTGGCCTCGGCCGCGAGCGCTGCCGAGCTTGGCGTCTTCGTCAGGTAGGCCTGAACGATGCCGGAGTTGGAGGCGAGCAGGTCGGCGCTCGACGGCGCTGCCGCCTGTGATGTTGCCGTGTCCATGTCCTGTCCTATTCGATGTAGGGGTCGACCGCGTCGCGCACGGCCTTGGCGACCGCGACGGCGCTCGGCGTATCCGAATGGACGCAGATCGTCTCTGCCTTGGTCGGCACGTCCTTGCCATTGACCGAGCGGATCACACCGTCCTTCACCACGCGCATGATCTGCGCCACCGCCTGTTCCGGCGCCACGGATTTGTGCTCGCGGGTGATGATGCAGCGGCCCTCGTCGTCATAGTCGAGGTCGGCGAAGATCTCCCACACGACATCCGCGTACTGGGGCCAGATGGTCTCGTGCATGGTGCCCGTGGTGCCGTACATGGGCACGCCGAAGACCTGTGCCGCCTCGGCGCAGGCGGTGGCCACGTCCTCGTCGATCCAGGCGGCACCGTAGAGCGCTCCGTGCGGCTTCAGGTGGTTGAGGGTCATCCCCTCCATCTCGAGGAAGCCCTTTAGCGCGCCGCACTGATAGATGATGGCGTCGCGCAGCTCCTTGCGGTCCATCTTCATGTAGCGCCGGCCGAACCCGTCCCGATCGGGGAACGACGGGTGGGCCCCCACCTTCACGCCGTGCTCCTTGGCCAGCACGATGGTCTCGTGCATCACGCCCGGGTCCGAGGCATGGAAGCCGCAGGCGACATTGGCCGAGGTGATGTAGGGCATGATCGCCTCGTCGTCGCCGCAGGTGTAGATGCTGTAGGCCTCGCCCATGTCGCAGTTGATGTCGATCCCCATGGTCTCCCCCTGCCGTTCCGTCGCCTCGCCGCCATCAGTCGCGGGTGAGTAACGAGAACTGTCCGTCAAACGTAGCAGGATTGTTCCCCAATCTCGATTCCGTAGCCCGCGCCCTTGCCGAGTCATGTTGCGGCCCCGTCGCTTTGCGCCCCGTGGCCGTGTGTTTATATGGCGAAGCCATCGGAACCCGAGTCGCAATGAGTGCGCCCGTCGATGCCGTGACCAGACTTGGTCGTCGAGTGACGCGTGAACTCGACCGGTTGAAGAAGTATCGACTGGCGGCTGGGATCCTTTCCTTCGTCGGCCTCGTGCTGGGCACAATCCGCGATCTGGCGCCGATCATCGTAGTGGTCGCGGTGTTCCAGGTCGCGGTTCTGCGCCAGCCCTTCCCCGATCTCGGCGGCATGATCGGCGGCCTCGTGCTGGTGATGCTGGGGCTCGCGCTCTTCATCAAGGGCCTGGAGATGGGCCTCTTCCCACTCGGCGAGGGCCTGGCCCAGGGATTTGCGTACAAGGGCAGTCTGTTCTGGCTGCTGGTCTTTGCCTTCGCGCTCGGATTCGGGACCACGGTGGCGGAGCCCGCGCTGATCGCTGTCACGGACGAGGCCGCCCGTGTAAGCGCCGATGCCGGCGTCATCGCCGCCGATATCGACGCCATAGACTCCTATGCGTTGGGGTTGCGTTACACGGTGGCGGTCTCGGTCGGCGTGGGCATCACGCTCGGTGTGCTCCGCATCCTCAAGGGCTGGCCGCTCCACTACTGGATTATCGGCGGCTACATCATCGCCGTCGGCCTCACCTTCCTGGCGCCGGACGAGATTGTCGGGATCGCCTACGATTCCGGCGGGGTCACGACGTCCACCATCACCGTGCCCATGGTGACTGCGCTCGGCGTCGGTCTGGCCGCGTCGATCCGCGGACGCAACCCGCTGATCGATGGCTTCGGCCTCATAGCCTATGCGAGCCTGACGCCGATCATCTTCGTGCTCGTCTTCGGCATGGTGGTCTAGGGCGCGGCACAATGGAGCTTATCACTCTGATACTATCCGCCGGGCGTGACACAGTGTTTGACGTCGCACCGCTGGTGGGCCTCGTTCTCTTTTTCCAAATCGTCGTCCTGCGCCGACGCCTGGCTAACCCAGGCCGGGTGGTTGTGGGGTTCGTCTACGTGGTGATCGGACTCGTGCTGTTCTTGATCGGGCTGGAGGAAGCGCTCTTCCCCCTTGGCAAGACCATGGCCGCGCAGCTAACCGATCCGGCGTTCCTCGGCCTTGCGGAGGGCGCGGTTGCTCACTGGCTCGACTATGGCTGGGTCTACGCCTTTGCTGCGGCTATCGGCTTCGGCACCACCATCGCCGAGCCCTCACTTTTGGCCGTCGCGAACAAGGCCGGCACAGTCTCCGGCGGGACGATTAAACCTTGGGGCCTGCGCATCGCGGTTGCCGTCGGAGTCGCAGTCGGCGTCGGGTTAGGCGCTGTGCGCATCGTGCTCGGGCTGCCGCTCCATTACTTGATCATGGCCGGCTACGTGGTCGTGATCGTGCTGACGGTCTTCGCCTCGCGCAGCATCATCGCGCTTGCCTACGATTCGGGTGGCGTCACGTCGTCGACCGTGACCGTGCCGCTGGTAGCAGCGCTCGGACTCGGCCTCGCTGCCAACGTGCCTGGACGAAGCCCATTGCTCGACGGCTTCGGCCTCATCGCGTTGGCTTGCGTCTTTGCCGTAATCGCGGTGCTGGGCTATGCCCAGCTCTCGTCGGTGCTTGAAGCCAGGCGCAGGCGCCGACTATCCGGAAAAGGAACTTAGACAATGCGCTTCAAGCTGATCGTGGCGCTCGTAGATTCCAGCGAAACCGAAGGTGTGCTCTCCGCTGGCCGTCGAAGCGGCGCAACCGGTGCTACAATCATTACCGGCTGCCGCGGCGAGGGGCTTGAGCCACAGCAAACCTTTCTCGGCTTGAGGCTGACCGGCCAGCGGGACATCCTGCTGTTTCTGGTCGAAGAGCACAGGAGCCGGGCCGTTCTCGAAGGGATTGCAACGGCCGGGGCCTTCGAGGAGAAGTCTGGGACAGGGGTCGCGTTCCAGGTCGCCATCGAAGACGCGATCGGTCTTTCCCATCAGATCGCCGAGATCAAGCACGAGATCGAGGACCAGATATGAGCGGGAACGCGAGGGCCGCAGCGGCCCCGAAAGAGGTTGGAATCAACACCGTGCGTGCCGTCATGTCGCCGATGCCGGCCCCGATCGACGGCATGGCCACGGTTCACGAGGCCCTGGAGCTGATGCGCGAAAACAACGTGTACTCGCTCGTGGTTGAGCGCCGCCGGCCCGGCGACGAATACGGCATGGTCGTGGTCTCCGACATCGCCAACAAGGTGATTGCGGACAACCGCTCACCCGACCGGGTGAATGTCTACGAGATCATGTCGAAGCCGGTGCTCACCATCAGCGCCGACATGGAAATCAAGTACGCGATCCGCCTGCTCGGCCGCTTCGGCCTGTCGCGCAGTGTGGTGGTGGATGGCAACGAGGCGGTCGGCTTCGTGACGCTCACCGACATGGTGTTTCGCTTTTACGAGCAGGAAGCGATGCGGCGCGAGGCGAGCGGGTAGGCCGAACGCAAGCGATGACCGTGACTGACGCAATGCCACGGGCGGCTCTGGTCACCGGCGCCGCAACGCGCATCGGCCGAACCATCGCCGAGGCGCTAGCAGAGGACGGCTGGGCGGTCGCGGTGCACCATCTCGAATCCGGCGATGCCGCCAGGAATGTCGTCGCGGGCATCGAGGGCGCCGGCGGCCGCGCCGTTGCGCTCAGGGCCGATCTCACCGAAGAGGCCGAGGTCGAGACTCTGGTGGCACGCGCGATGGAGGCGCTCGGGCCGCTCGGCTGCCTGGTCAACAATGCTTCCCCGTTCGAGCACGACGATCTGCAAAGCGCGACCCGCGCGAGCTGGGATCTCCACATGGCGGTCAATCTGCGCGCGCCCTTCGTGCTGATGCAGAAGTTCGCGGCGTCGCTGCCGGACGAGGCGGAGGGCTGCATCGTCAACATGCTCGACCAGCGCGTCTGGAGCCTCACGCCGCACTTCATGTCCTACACGCTCAGCAAGGCGGGCCTCTGGACGCTCACGCAGACGGCGGCGCTTGCGCTCGCCCCCCGCATCCGGGTGAACGGGATCGGCCCCGGACCGACCCTGCCGAGCGCGCGGCAGAGCCGCGAGCACTTCGCTGCGCAGTACGAAACCACGCCGTTGAAGCGCGCCGTAACCCCCGGCGACATCGCGGACGGCGTGCGGTTTGTCCTCGCCGCGCGCGCGCTGACCGGGCAGATGATCGCCCTGGACAGCGGTCAGCATCTCGGCTGGGCGATGCCGCAAGGGAAAGAAATCCTGGAATGAGCGGGGAGACTCCAGCACCGGACTCGGCCGTGGCCGCGCAGCGCCACCTGCTGATCCGCGACCTCGTCGTGCCCTGCTCGATCGGGGTCCACGAGCACGAACGCCACGGCACGCAACGGGTGCGGATCAACGTCCGCGTGCACGTCACGGACGACGAACGGCCGATCGAGGACAGCATCGCCAACGTCGTCTCTTACGAGACCATCGTGGATGGCATTCGCGCCATCATCGCCGGCGGCCATATCAACCTGGTGGAGACACTGGCCGACCGCATCGTCGAGCTCTGCCTCACCAACCGTCGCGTGCATGGCGTGTGGGTGCGGGTCGAGAAGCTCGACCTCTACCCGGATGCGGGCGGTGTGGGAGTCGAAGTGGAGCGCTCCCGCTAGCCCAGCACGCGGCCCGCGACGGCGTCGAGGCGCTTCACCATCGCCGGGTCTCGGGCTTCGGGTGCCGTGATCACCGCGTTCTCCAGCGCCCGGTCGCAGCCGGCGGCGCAAGGCTCGCGGCGGGGGGCGAGCGCAGTAGCGAGCGCCGCGACCAGACGGCGGGCTGCCGCCGCGTTCTCCTGCAGGGTCAGCACGATCGCTTCCACCGTGACGGCGGCGTGGTCCGGATGCCAGCAGTCGTAGTCGGTGACCATGGCGACGGTCGCGTAGCAAATCTCCGCCTCACGGGCGAGCTTGGCCTCGGGCATGTTTGTCATGCCGATCACCGTGCAGCCCCACTGCCGATAGAGCTCCGATTCGGCGACCGTCGAGAACTGCGGCCCTTCCATCGCGAGGTAGGTGCCGCCGCGAACGATGTTGTGCCCGAGGTTTTCGCCGGCCGCCAGCAGCAGCTCGCCGAGGCGCGGGCACACCGGCTCCGCCATGGAGACATGGGCGGCGAGCCCGGCGCCGAAAAAGCTCTTTTCGCGTGCGAAGGTGCGGTCGATGAATTGGTCGACGAGGACGAAGTCGCCGGGTGCGATGTCCTCGCGCAGGCTGCCCACCGCGCTCAGTGAGACGATGTCGGTCACGCCCGCGCGCTTGAGCGCATCGATGTTGGCGCGGTAGTTGACTGCGCTCGGCGGCAGAGGATGGCCGCGGCCGTGGCGCGGCAGGAACACCATCTCGGTGTCGGCAAGGCGGCCGAGGAGGAGAGAGTCCGATGGCGTGCCGAAGGGGGAGCGGACGTCGATCCGCTCGACTTCGCTCAGTCCCTCGATTTCGTAAAGGCCGCTGCCGCCGATGACGCCGAGGCGGACCGGGGTGGACTGGTCGGCCACGGCCGCGTGCTAGCCGATGTGGCGCGCGAGGTGGGCGAGGGATCGGTCACGCGCGAGGGCGGCGGCCTCCGGGTGGTAGTCGGCCCGTTGATCGCAGTTGAAGCCGTGGCCGGCGCCCTGATAGACGTGAACCGTGACGTCGGGGTGGGTCGTCGTGATCTCGTCCACGTCGGCCATCGGGATGCCCGCGTCCTCGGTGCCGAAGTGGAGCATCGTCGGGCAGGTGGGCGTTTCGCCAACGAACTCGATGATCTGGCCGCCGTAGTAGCCGACCGCCGCGTCGATCTCGAGCCGGCATGCGGCGAGCCAGGCGAGCGAGCCGCCCCAGCAATAGCCGACCACGACCACCTTCGGCGCGCCTTCGAGGGCATCGACGCCGGCCTTGATGTCCATGACCGGGCCTTCCCAGCCGATATCGGCCTTGTGCCCGCGCCCTTCGTCGACCGTCTCGGCGCTGTAGCCCAGCTCGATCCCCGGCTCCTTGCGGTCGAACAGGCATGGCGCAAGGACGAGATAACCCTGGGCCGCGTAGTCGTCGCAGACGCTTCTGATGTGGCCGTTGACCCCGAAGATTTCCTGCACGAGCACGAGGCCCGCGCGGGGCTCGCCATCGGGCGCAGCGCGGTAAGCGTTGAGAACGTGACCATCGTCCGCAGTCAACTGGACAACTGCGCCCATCGTGGTTGCCTCCCTGATCCTCCATTGTGTTGCGCCCATTCGAGCGCTGGCTCTTCACATAGCAGAAGGGACATAGGCACGCCACTCGCAGGGAGGGCGCTACACATTGAAGCGGAATAACATCACGTCGCCGTCGCGCACGACGTAGGAGCGCCCCTCCTGGCGCATGCGCCCGGCGCTGCGGGCGGCTTGCTCGCCGCCAAGCGCGATCAGCTCGTCGGCCCCGATGGTCTCGGCGCAAATGAAGCCGCGCGCGAAGTCGGTATGGATACGGCCGGCCGCCTCGACCGCCGTGCTGCCCTCCAAGATGGGCCAGGCGCGCGCCTCGGTCTCGGTCGCCGTGAGGAAGCGGATCAGGCCTAGCAGGCGATGCCCGGCGTGGATCACACGGTCGAGGCCCGGCGCTTGGAGCCCGAGGGCCTCGAGGAACTCGTTCGTCTCCGCAGGGTCTTCGAGCAGGGCGATCTCGGCCTCCAGCGCGGCCGAGACCACGACCTGCTCCGCGCCGGCGGCAGCCGCATGGGTGGCGACGGCCTCGCTCATCGCGTTGCCTGTGGCCGCGCTCGCCTCATCGACGTTGCTGACGTAGAGCACGGGCTTCGCGCTGAGCAGGTTGAGGGCCGAGAATTCGCGCTTGGCCATCTCATCGGGCAGGTCGAGGGCGCGCGCCGGGCGTCCGCTTTCGAGCAGGGCGAGCGCCGGCTCGATTGCCGCCAGCCGTGATCTTGCCTCCTCGTCGCCGCCGCGTGCGCGCTTGATCGCGCTCTCGCGCTGACGCTCCAGGCTTTCGAGATCGGCCAGCATGAGCTCGGTCTCGATCAGCCCGATGTCATGCGGGGGATCGACCGCGGCGGAGGCGTGGGCCACCTGGTCGTCCTCGAAGCAGCGGACCAGGTGGAGCAGCGCATCGACCTCGCGCACGTGGCCCAGGAAGCGATTGCCCAGACCTTCGCCCTTGCTCGCGCCGGCGACGAGGCCGGCAATGTCCACCACCTCCAGCACGCTCGGCACGACCTTGCGCGAGCCGGCAAGGCGCGCGACCTCTTGGAGCGCCGGGTCGGGCACCGGCGCGCGCCCCACGTTGGGCTCCACGGTACAGAAGGGATAGTTGCCGACCTCGGCCGCACCGCTCGCCACCAGCGCGTTGAAGAGCGTGGACTTGCCCACATTGGGCAGGCCCACGATGCCGCACCTAAACCCCACCCGATGACCCTGGCGGGGAATCGCCGCCTGTCTGCTCCCGGCCCGATCCCGGCGGGGCGAGGAGCGCGACCCGGCTCATGAAGGCACTGGCGTCGCCCGCCATGAGCAGCGGGAAGGCATCGACGATGGCGTCGAGAGTCGGGTCGAGCCAGGCCCGGTCCGACGCGCCGAAGTTGGAGAGCACGTGGAAGGTCATCTGTTCCCGATCGCCGGGGTGGCCGATTCCGATGCGCACCCGCCAGTAATCGGCACCTATATGGGCACGGATACTCCTGAGCCCTTTGTGGCCGGCGACGCCCCCGCCGCACTTGGCCCGGACCTTGCCGGCGGCGAGGTCGACCTCGTCGTGCAGGACGATGACGGCTTCGGGCGCAAGCCGGTGGAAGCGCATGGCGGCGCCCACCGCGCGGCCCGAATCGTTCATGTAAGTCTGTGGCTTGATTGCGAGCACCGGCTCGTCGCCGATGCGGCCCTCGGCAATCTCGCCGTGGAAGCGCGTGCGCCGCTTGAACGCGCCAAAGCCATGCGCCGTCGCCAGCGCGTCGAGTGCCATGAAGCCCACATTGTGACGATGCCGAGCCGCGTCGGCGCCGGGATTGCCGAGGCCGACCAGCAAACGGGTAGGGGCGCCGCCCTGGGCGGCGCGGGAGCGGCGGAAGATGCCCGTGTTAGGAGTCCTCGCCTTCCTCCGTTGGCGCCGCCTCGGCATCCTCTGCAGCTTCCTCGGCGCCTTCCTCCTCCTCGCCTTCCTCGCCTTCTTCCTCCTCGACCGGCTCGACGATGACCGTGGGCGCGGCGATGGTGGCGACGGTGAAGTCGCGGTCGGTGATGGTGGGCGTCACGCCCTCCGGAAGCTCGATGTGGCTGATGTGGATGCTGTCGCCGATCTCGCATCCCGACACGTCGGCCACGATAAACTCGGGGATGGCTTCGAGCGGGCACATGAGCTCGACCTCGTGGCGGACGATATTGAGCACGCCGCCGCGCTTCAGGCCTTCGCACTCCTCCTGGCCCTCGAAGCGGACCTCCACGGAGACCGCGAGCGTCGCGCCCGCGACGTAGCGGATGAAGTCGACATGGAGCGGCGCATCGCTGACCGGATCGACTTGAACGTCGCGGGCCAGAACGCGAATAACGTCGCCGTTGATCTTGAGGTCGTAGAGGCGGGCGAAGAAGCCCCGCCGGCCGATCTCGCGCTCCAGCACGTTGTAGTCGAGCGAGACGGACAGCGGGTCCGCGCCGCCGCCGTAGACGATGGCTGGCGTACGGCCTTCGCGCCTGAGCGCCCGCGCGCCTCCCTTGCCGCGCGGCTCGCGCGGCAGTGCCTCGATCATTGCTTCGTCACTCATGGTTCAGGTGTCTCCGGGATTTCTTCGCGCGCGTCAATCGAAGAGGCTCGAAACCGAGGTCTCCGAGCTGATGCGGAGAATCGATTCGGCCATCAACGGCGCGATTGGGAGCACGCGGATGTTGTCCGCGCCCTCCACGGCTTCGGTCGTCTGAATGGTATCCGTCACGACCAACGACTCGAGCTGCGACGACGAGACCCGCGCCACCGCCTCGCCCGACAGCACTGCGTGAGAGACATAGCCGTGGACTGCCTTGGCACCTGCTTCCTTGAGCGCCGCTGCCGCGTTGCAGAGGGTCCCGGCCGAATCGACGATATCGTCCACGATGATGCAGCGCCGGCCTTCGACGTCGCCGATGATGTTCATGACTTCCGATTGGCCCGCACGCTCGCGCCGCTTGTCGACGATCGAGAGGTCGGCCTCGAAGCGCTTGGCCATGGCCCGCGCCCGCAGCACGCCGCCCACATCGGGCGAGACGAACATCAGAGGCTCGTTGTTGTAGTTCAGCCTGATGTCATCGACCATCACCGGCGCCGCGTAGAGATTGTCCACCGGAATGTCGAAGAAGCCCTGAATCTGTCCAGCGTGCAGGTCGAGCGTGAGAACCCGGTTGGCGCCGCTCGCCTCGATCAGGTTGGCGACCAGCTTGGCGGAGATCGGCGTGCGCGGCGACGATTTTCGGTCCTGCCGTGCGTAGCCGAAGTAGGGCACCACCGCGGTCACCCGCTGCGCCGAGGCGCGCTTCAGGGCGTCGAGGCAGATCAACAGCTCCATCAAGTTGTCGTTGGCCGGTGTCGATGTTGATTGAATCAGGAACACATCCTCGCCGCGCACGTTCTCCTGGATCTCCACGAAGATCTCGGAATCGGAGAAGCGGCGGATCGAGGCTCGAGTCAAACCGATGCCGAGCGCCGACGAGATCGCCTCAGCCAGCGGCCGGTTGCTGTTCCCGGCAACGAGCTTCATCGATGACGGTTCCCTGGAGCGTGGATCGGGGCAAGACCTGCAGGGCCGCCCTGCAGGCCCCGAAGGCGCGCGGACTGTATCAATCTGACCCTGCCCTGTAAACGCCGTTACCGAACCGTGACGGAGACGGCGATTGGCGCCTCGACCAGCACCGCATGTGCGGGCGGCAAGAGAATTCGTCTCGATGGCGGCGGGAGGGGGGCATCGCTCAGCACGATGGATGGTGCGGGTGGCGTGGGCAACGCGGCGGACGCTTCGATCTGCACGACGAGTGGCGCCTCAATTGGCGGCCTGAGCGGTGCATCGCTTAACGTTATAGGTGTGGGCAACGCGATAGGTGACTGAATCGCCAGCGAAAGTGGCGCTTCGATCGGAGTCCGGGGGAGCGGTCTCGTGGGCGCCTTCCGCCGGGGCAACTGAGCGATTCGGCGTACGTCCGGTTGATCGAGTAGTTGCGCGATGCCCGGCGCACCGGCACGCGCGACGAGTCGCGGCAGCACGCCCCAATTGCCGGCCAGCTGGGCCTCGCCGACGCGGTTGCTCTGGGTAACGGTGCCGAGTCTTGAGCCGTCGGGATGCAGCACATCCCAGGCAATCGTGATGGTCGCGCTGTCTGCAACGGCGTCGTTTCGCGCGACCGAGACCCAGCCTTGGATCGTCAGACTCCCGGACTCCGGGGCATCGGCAACAGTGACGCCGATACGGGCCAGTGAATGCCGCATGGCGCGTGCCAGCGCAGTGCCTCCGTCGCCGGGGGCACCGCGAACGGTTTCGATCGCAACAGGCAGTTGGGGCTGACGATCTGGCTCTGCGGCTTCCGGCGGTTTCAGCACGGCTGCGACCCGCGCGGCGGCGCGCTCAGCGACGGCGGCCAGATCGGGCGGCGCTGCATCGCCGGTCGGCACGCCGGGACTTGGCTCCTCGAAGCGGAGCGCAGTCTCGCCGTCGGGCGCGATCAACGACCACCTCAGCTTGCCTGCGGAGACCGAGACGCGCCCGGCCAGCACGATGCTACCTCGGCCGCTGGCGTGGGTGCTGGCCGGCACGTCGCGCAAATTAAGCGCCTTCACCACTTCGTCCACCAGCGCTGCCGACTGGTTTGCCGGCAGGCCACCGATGGGTGGCACCAGAATGCTGCCCCAGGCGACGTCTCCGGGGCCCGACCATGCCTTCGTGCTCTTGTCCACCGGCTGGAAGGGGTGGGGCAGGTCGCCGCAGGCCGCGAGCGCCACGCACGCGATGAGGCCCAGCGCGAGTGGCATCGCCCCTCGCCAGGTGCTACGGGCCACGCTGCCGGAGCGTATCATGGGCTCGACACCACCAAGACGCAGCTCGCCACCATGCCGACGAACAGCAGGACGCCGAAGATGATGACGTAGGGCATGTCAGGGGCCGAGCGCAACGATCGAGATATTGCGACCGTAGTCGGGCTCGCCCCGGTGGACGCTCCGGCGGTAGCTGAAGTAGCGGCCGGCCTCGGCGCAGGTGTCGCCGCCCGTCGCTGCAACCGCCGCAAGACCGAGGCCGCCCAGCCGGCGAGCGACGTAGCCCGTGAGATCGAAGAGGAAGTGCTCGTCGCGCTTTGCCGGCGCGAACAGGTCTTCGTCCTGCGCTCTGCGAGCCAGGAACGGCGCCGGAAATTCAGGCCCGACCTCGTAGGAGGCAGCGCCGATCGCGGGGCCGATCACAGCCCGTATCTCGCCCGGCTGCGCGCCAAGGCGCAACATGGCCTCGACCGCGGCCTCCAGAATCCCGTTCAGCGCGCCGCGCCAGCCGGCATGGGCCGCGCCGATGACGCCGGCCTCGCGATCCCCCAGCAGTACCGGCACGCAATCGGCGGTGAGGATCGCGAGCGCGAGACCCGGCGTCGCCGTCGCCATGGCATCGACCCGCGGTGCCGCTTCTCGATCCCACGGTTCGGTGACCACGAGCGCTTCGGCGCTGTGGACTTGGTACGCGGTGCAGAGCGCCGGCGGCGAAAGCCCGCAGGCAGCGGTGGCACGCGTGCGATTCTCCCGCACCGCCTCGGGGTTATCGCCCGAGCCGTAGCCGCAGTTGAGGGAGCGGTAGAGGCCCTCGCTGACGCCCCCGGCGCGGCCGAAGAAGCCGTGGCGGATACGGCCGTCGGGATCGTCCAGCAGCGCGTGAGAGATGGGCTCCATCAAGGCGCCGCCCTTGCCTCGGTCTCGAAGCCTGGTGGCGTATCCAGCGCCGGGTGGGTGAGCGCCAGTGCCTTGAACAGTTCGCCCATGCCGTGCACGCCCGTGAGGCGGCGCAGCGCCGCGTCGATCTCAGTCGCCTGATCTGTGTTCGCGCTTTGCCTTAGTCGGGCCGCACGCGCTTCGATCCCCAGCCCCTTGAGGAAGCGACCCTGGGGCATCGGGCCGAAGACGTGGGCGCCCTCGCGCCGCGCTGCTGACGCCAAAGCGGAGAAATCCACATGCGCGGTCAGATCGGCGTTACCGGGCTCGTCCAGCGCATCGTGGCGACGGTGGCGCTTCATCGCTTGCAGGGTATCGCCGAAGCCTGGCCGATCGGGTCCGTAATCGATGATGAGCGCTGCGCCGCCCTCCGCCGCAACTCGGTCGGCGAGGGCGCCAGCGAGCGCTTCCCGCGCCGGTGCGTATTCGACGATGGCGCCAGACGGCGCGCAGCCGAGGCCGGCTTCGACGAAAGCCGAGTCGGTGGCGGCGAAGCGAAGCGCCTGGGATGAGGGCGTGAGCGCGACGACGCGCTCCTGCCATCCGTTGCCGACCCGCTCGAACTGCCGAATCGGCAACGCGTCGAAGAACTCGTTGGCGATGACCAGCACCGGGCCGGGGGGCACAGTTTCGAACCGCTCGTGCCAACTCGGGTGTGCGTCGGCGAGCAGAGCGGCTTGCTCCGCGCGCAAGCTCTCGCTCGACTCGACGAGATGCAGGTCGATGGCGTCGCGAAAGGCCGGCACGGTCCGCATGGCGCGCAGCGCATCGACGAGGAGGGTACCGCGGCCCGGCCCGAGCTCGACGAGGTGCACGCGCTGCGGCTGGCCCATGCTTTGCCATGCCGCCGCGCACCAGAGCCCGATCAGCTCGCCGTACATCTGGCTTACCTCGGGCGCGGTGACGAAGTCGCCGGCCGCGCCGATCGGCCGGCCCCGGCGGTAATAGCCGTGGGCGGGATGGTGGAGGCAAAGCTCCATATATGTGGCGACGTTGATCGGCCCGTCGCGCCTGATCCGCTCCCTTATCTCTTCCGCAAGAGCGGTCATCACCCGGCCTGTCCGCCCGCTCGTCCGTCGATCCGAGGCACCGGCGGGATGCGAAGGATAAGGAAGAGCCCGAGCACGATCATCGGGAGCGAGAGCACCTGCCCCATGCTGATGCCGGGCAGGATGAAGCCGAGGAACGCATCGGGCTCGCGGAACAGCTCGGCGATGATCCGGGCGACGCCGTAGCCGGCGAAGAACATGCCGGCGACGGTGCCCGGTCGCCGCACCACCCGCCGCATATGCACGGCGATCGCGAGGATCGTGAACAGGACCAGGCCTTCCAGGATCGCCTCGTAAATCTGGCTCGGGTGGCGGGGCTCGGGCCCGCCGCCAGGGAACACCATCGCCCAGGAAACATCACTCACCCGGCCGTACAGCTCGCCGTTAACGAAATTCGCCATGCGGCCCAGGAAGAGGCCGATCGGCACCTGTGCACAAACCGCATCGGCGACCGAGAGCAGGCTGATTTTCATGATGCGGGTGTAGAGGACCACGACGACGATCACCCCGAGCGCGCCGCCGTGAAACGACATCCCGCCTTGCCAGACCACGAAAATCTCACCGGGATTGGCGAAGTAGTACCCCGGTTGATAAAACAGCACGTAGCCCAGCCTGCCGCCCACGATCACGCCGAGGGTACCGAACACCAGCAGGTCGTCGGCGTGGCGCTTGGTCATTCCCTCGATACAATTCCCCGCGAGATAGCGGACGTACTGCCAGCCGAGCAGCAGGCCGACGACGTAGGACAGCGCATACCAGCGGATCGCGACGGGGCCGATCTCGACGGCCACCGGATCGATGGTGGGGAAGGCGAGGGCGAAGGTCATCGATAGGGGTCGTCCTGGCTCAGGTAATCGCGCACATAGCGGCCGACACCTTCTTCGATAGGCATGAAGGGCGCTGCGTAGCCCGCGCGGCGGAGGCGCTCCATCCGCGCCTCAGTAAAGTACTGGTAATGCGCGCGTATGGCTTCCGGCATCTCGATATAGTCGATCGACGCTGGGCGGCCTAGCGCCGTGAAAAGCGCATTCGCAAGTGAAGTGAAGCTGCACGCCGTGCCGGTCCCGACGTTGAACAAGCCGCTGATCTGCGGATTATCCAGAAGCCACAGCATCACGGCGACACAGTCACCGACCCACACGAAGTCGCGGCACTGGCCGCCGTCAGGGTATCGCGAGTCGCAGGACTTGAAGAGGCGGATCGGCCGGCCTTCGGCAGCGTCCGGATAGGCGGCCGCCACGACGCTGCGCTGACCGTTCTTGTGATTCTCGTTGGGGCCATAGACGTTGAAGAATTTGAGACCGACCGACTGCGGCGGTCTCGGCGCGCCCGCTGCCACCTCGTGAGCGACGCGGCGATCGAAGAGATGCTTGCTACGGCCGTAGCCGTTGAGCGGCTTCAGTCGGGCGAGTGCCTGGATCGAATCGTCATCGTCGAATCCGCACGAACCGTCTCCGTAGGTGGCGGCCGATGAGGCGTAGATCAGCGGCACGCCCTCAGCCGCGCACCAGTGCCAGAGGTTCAGGCTGAAACGATAGTTATTCCGCGCGAGCAGGCTCGCATCGGATTCGGTCGTGGACGAGATGGCGCCCAGGTGAAAGACAGCGCGCACTTGCCCCGCATGGGCTGCGAGATAGGCGGGAAGGTCGGTCGGTCCGATCAGGGCCTCAAGCCTGCGCTTGGCGATGGTCCGGCCGTTGCCGCCCGCGCGCGGCGTGTCGCAGACCACCAGGGGGCCCTCGCCTCGCTCTTCCAGGGCGGCGACCAGGTTCGAGCCGATGAAGCCCGCGCCGCCCGTGACGATGATCATGCCGTTACCTGCCGCCATGCCGTTCGACTCGGCGCGGCAGGTTATAGGGTCGCCCCGTTGGGGCCGGCAAGCACCAAGCGGCAACCCAGCCTGTGGCCGGGGCGGGCGATTCGCTCAGATGGTCCGCAGCAGTCCGCCCGTAACCAGACGCAGCTTCTGGGTCGCGGTGAACCGGATGCGCCGGCCCGCGACCGGGAAGCCCGCCCGCTCGATGCGGTCGAGATAGGCCTCGTAGACGCTGCGCATGAGGATGGCCGGGCGCATGGAACGGCGTTCCGAGCGCGGCAGCGCCTCGCTTGCGGCACCGAAGTGCCGCCGTGCCATCCCGCCCAAGGAGCGGCAGACCTTCTCCACCCCTGGTGTGCGCCCGATCGCCTCCGGCTTGATGTCGGCAAGCCCCTGTTTTTCCAGCAGTTCTCGCGGCAGGTAGATACGGCCGCGCCTGGCATCCTCCGCCACGTCGCGGAGGATATTGGTGAGCTGGAAGGCTTGGCCGAGATGGCGCGCGAAGGTGGGGATGGTGCGCGCCCGGTACTCGAAAATTTCGACGGAGAGCAGGCCGACGCAGCCGGCGACGCAGTGACAGTAGCGTTCGAGCTCAGCCAGCGTCGGCCGCAGCATGGCGCCGCCACCGTCCATCTCGAAGCCTTCCAGAATTTCCATGAAGTGCTTCTCGGCAAGCCCGAAGCGCTCGACTGGGACAGCGAGCGCGCGCGTCACCGGATGACTCGGCGTGCCCTGGTAGAGCGCCCGGACCTCGCCCCGCCAGGCGTCGATCAACGCGCGCGACTCCACCGGGTCCTCGATCTCGTCGGCGACGTCGTCGGTTTCCCGGCAGAAGGCGTAGAGCGCCAGCATCGCCTCGCGCTTCTCGCGCGGCAGCAGCATCATCGGCAGGAAGAATGAGCTTCCAGACGCTCGCGTGATCTCGGCGACGTAGCGCTTCGGGTCGGGCGCCTCCGGGATCGGCAGGCTGACCGATTGGCTCACCATGCCTGGGCGATGCCGCTCAGCGCGAGGCCGACACGGCTTGTTTTTGGTACCCTGATTCTGCCGGCGAGAGGATCGCCCTGCGCGAGCCTGCGCTGGAGCGCCCAGGCCAACCTGACGATCACCGCGCACTCCCAGCGGAAGCGTCGACGGCGCACCGAGCGCGGCATCGCCTCGGCGCGCCGGAGCAAATCCGCGGTCCCTTCGAGGCACCGGTCGATGGCGTGGCGGACCGCCGGCGACGCCCGCCGCTCGGAGAGCATCTCGACACCGCCGCCGGCCTCTTGCAGCCAGGGTTCCGGCACATACACGCGGTCGAGCGCGAGGTAATCCTCGCCGCAGTCCTGCAAATGATTGAGCACCTGTAGGGCGTTGCAGAGCGCGTCCGAGCCCTCGATATCGGCGTGCTCACTTTCGCCGTGGATGTCCATCATCACCCGGCCGACCGAGGCCGCCGAGCGCTGGCAGTAGTCCATCAGATCGTCCCAGTCGGAATAGCGCAGCTTGGTCGCGTCCTGGATGAAGGCGGAGAGCAGGTCGCGCCCGTTCTGCGCCGGACATCCGGTCTCGATCAGGCTGCGGTGATAGGGCACCGCCCAGTCGGGAAGGGCGGCTTCGTCCTTGCCGAGGGCGTCGCTCGCTTCTTGCAGCCGGGCCACCTTCTCGGCCGCCGGGATGGTCGGCGAATCGGCGATGTCGTCGGCCTTGCGGGCGAACAGGTAGAACGCGTGGACGTGGGGCCGGCAGTCGGGCGGGATCAGGAAGGAGCCGACCGGAAAGTTCTCGGTGTTCGCGCGGATCAGCGCGCGGATGTTCTCCTCACGCGCGGCGGGCGCCTGGCTGCCCGCCGATTCCACCGCCGCAGATGCGGAAACCGTCATCGGCCGCTAGGTATCGTCGGCGAGCAGCCGCTCGGCGTGCTCCCTGGCGGCGCTGTCGATCTCGTACACATCGTCGAGCCCGGTAACGGCGCGATGGTTGGTCTGCTCCAGGCAACGCTCGACCGTTTGCGCGATCTCCAGGAAGCCGATGCGGCGCTCCAGAAAGCCACCGACGGCGATCTCGTTGGCGGCGTTGAGCACGATCGGGGCGCTGCCGCCCTGGGTCAGGGCCTCTCTCGCGAGGCGCAGCGCGGGGAAGCGCACCGGGTCCGGCAGCTCGAAGGTGAGGCGGCCGAGCACCGCGAGGTCGAGCCGGGGCGAGGGCGCCGCCATGCGGGCCGGCCAGGCGAGGGCGTAGGCGATGGGCGTGCGCATGTCGGGCGTGCCAAGCTGCGCGAGCACGGAGCCGTCCTCGTAGGCCACCATGCTGTGGATCACCGATTGCGGGTGCACCAGCACCTCGATCTGTTCCGCATCGACCGGGAACAAGTGAAAGGCCTCGATCATCTCGAGGCCCTTGTTCATCATGGTTGCGGAATCCACCGAAATCTTGGCGCCCATGTCCCAGTTGGGGTGGGCCACCGCCTGTTCGGGCGTGGCTCGCGCCATGGTTTCCAGCGACGCCTCGCGGAACGGCCCGCCCGAAGCGGTCAACACGATCTTCTCGACGCTGTCCGCGCGCTCGAAGTCGAACACCTGGTAGATGGCGTTGTGCTCCGAATCGACCGGAAGCAGTGTTGCACCGCCGCGCTCGACCTCGGCCAGCATGAGCGAGCCGGCGCAGACCAGGCACTCCTTGTTGGCGAGGCCGATGACGGCGCCCCGCGCGGCAGCCGCGAGCGTCGGCTTGAGCCCCGCTGCGCCGACGATCCCGGCCATGACGAAATCGGCGGGCGCCGCGGCGGCCTCGACCAGGGCCTCGCGCCCCGCCGCGGCAACGGTATCCGTGTCGGCAAGCGCCTCCTTGAGCGCGCCGTAGAGAGTGGGGTCCCCGATCACGGCCTGCTTCGCGCCCACAGCGCGGGCCTGCTCCGCGAGGCGATCCACGCTGCGCTGGGCGGTCAACGCCTCGACCTCGAAGGCCGCCGGGTGGCGTGCGATCAGGTCGATGGTGTTGCAGCCGATCGAACCCGTGGAGCCCAGGATGGTGACGCGCCTGGGTGCCGCACCCTCGCCGGCGGCGGGGATGTACGGCTCGGGCGAGACGTCGACGGCCGCGTCCATCGGCGCCATTCACGAAGTCCCTTCGTCAGCCGGAGTCTTGGCGTAGTATGGCGAATATCTTTCCAGCCCTCTCTCGCCATCGCAACCGCAAAGGCCGAGGGGCCGAGCGAGGCGCCCGCGCCGCCGGAGGACGACATGAGCCTGACGAGCAAGACCTGCGAACCCTGCCGGGGCGGCATTCCGCCGCTCGAAGAAGCCGAAGCCCGGGCGTTTATGGACCAGACGCCGGGATGGGAGCTGATCGACGACGCCACCAAGATCCGCCGCACCTTCAAGCTCGGCGACTTCGCCGAGTCGATCGCGCTGGTGAACAAGGTGGGCGATCTGGCCGAGGACGAGGGCCATCACCCCGACATCACCTTCGGCTGGGGCTACTGCACTGTTCTGTTCTACACCCACAAGATCAAGGGCCTGCACGAGAACGATTTCATCATGGCAGCCAAGGTCAACGAGTTGGCCGGCGGCTAGGCTACCGACGGGTCTGCGTCGATATTAGGCCCTTTACCTGAAGGAGGCCCGGACCTCACTGTGCGGGGCGTACCGTGACGGTTGAGCCATGCGCCGCTCGACCTCGGCGGCCTGCTGCGGCGTGAGCCGGAGCGCGTTGGAGTCCTGGTCAACCATGCTCAAGAGCAACGCGGCCGCCTCATCCTGACGATCGGGTGGAAGCTTGTGCAGCTTCGCGATGGCCTCTTCGAGTCGCTCAGTCATGTCAGGATGTTAGCATGGGGTGGAACCTCCCGCGAGCGCACGGAGGTCCTAAAGCTAGAGCCGCTCGCCCCGAGCCGGCCGCGCAGTTCACGCTTCCAGCAGCGCGTCCAGTTCGGACATCCGCAGGATCAGCATCAGAGGCTCGCGATCCGAGAACGGACGGAAACCGAACCGTCCGTAAAACGTCGTGGCGTGCTCGTCGATGGCCTGCACCACAATGGCGCGGGCGCCGATGACCTCTGCCGCGGCACGGGCACGCAGCGCGGCGTCGACCAGAAGGTCCGAGCCGAGCCGTCGACCCTGGTATGCGCTGTCCACCGCAAGCTGTCCCAACAGGATGACCGGGACCGGCTCCGGCATGTAACGGCTGGCCCGCGACGAGAGGCGCCGCTTCTCCACAGCGCTAGCGGCCAGGCTGTAGAAGCCGGCCACGCGGTCGCCGTCGCAGGCGACATAGGTGCGTGCGCCGCCTTTGGTCTCGTTGAGGCGCGCCTTGCCTTGCAGCCAGGCGTCGAGGGCAGGCACGCCTGATGAGAATTGCGAGACGTCGTGCTGGGGGCCGAGCGGCTCCGGCGCTGCTACCGGTCCCACTGCGGCCGGCGCGCGTAACGTTCCTTCACCGCGGGATCGGGTTCCACCGGCGCGTCCAGCGCAGCGACGAACGCGCCCCAGGCATCATCGTCGAGGGCGATGATCGGACGCTCGTTCAGAGTCTCGATCGCCGCCGCCTCGCTCGACCGCAGCACGAACTCGGTTCGCGTAACACCCCGGATCGCCGCCGCGCGGTCGATGAAGGCGAGGCGCTCCTCGGACATGCGGAAGTTGACTTGGGCCATTGTGGCCTCCCTCGCGCGGGTTGTGGACGCGTGACCTCCAGAAACGAGTGTATAGCATATGTATAGACGATTGGCAATCGGATACGCGCTCAAGACAGCGTGACATCAGTGTGGCGTCGGCTCTCCGGCGAGGGCACAGAGGTCTCTGAGGATGCGCTGGACTCCGTCCAGCCGCGCTTCGGTGTCGGGCCAGCGGCGCACCGCGACGAGGCGGTTGTCGGGCCGGAGGCGCACCTCGTTTTCCGGCGCCGACACATAGCGGACCAGCGCCGCGGGCTCGCCGAAGCCGCCGTCCCGGAAGCTCAGCACCGCGCCCTTGGGCCCGGCCTCCACACGCTCGATGCCGCTCTGCCGGCAGAGCTGCTTGATTGCCATGATCTCCAGCAGGTGCTGTACCGATGCCGGCGGTGGGCCGAACCGGTCGGTCAGCTCGTCGATGAAGGTGTCGATCCCGGCCTGGTCTTCCAGCGCGGCAACGCGGCGGTAGAGGGTGAGCCGCACGTCAAGATCGCGCACGTAGCTCTCGGGGATCAGCACCGAGGTACCGAGACTGATGGTGGGTGACCAGCGTTCAGCCGGCGGCGCCTCGCCTCCTGCGGCGGCGCGCGCGGTTGCCACGGCCTCCTCCAGCATATGCTGATAGAGCTCGATCCCGACCTCGCGGATGTGGCCCGACTGCTCGGCGCCCAGCAGGTTGCCCGCGCCTCTGATGTCGAGGTCGTGGCTCGCCAGGCTGAAGCCGGCGCCGAGGCCGTCGAGCCGGTGGATGACCTGGAGACGCTTATGCGCGTCATCGGTGAGCCGGTGCCCCGGCGGGAGCGTTAGGTACGCGTAGCCGCGCAGCTTCGCCCGCCCGATCCGCCCGCGCAGCTGGTAAAGCTGGGCGAGGCCGAAGCGGTCCGCGCGATGCACGATCATGGTGTTGACCCGCTGCAGGTCGAGCCCCGATTCGATGATCGCGGTGGAAACCAGCACGTCGTACTTGCCGTCGTAGAAGTCGCCCATGATGGTATCGAGCGAGCGCGCTGCGAGCCGGCCGTGGGCGACGGCGAGCTTTACCTCGGGTACCAGGCGGCGCACGCGCTCGGCCACCTCGTCGAGGTCGGCGATGCGCGGGCACACGTAGAACGTCTGGCCGCCGCGAAGGTGCTCGCGCATCAGTGCTTCGCGCACGACCACCGGATCGAAGGGCAGGATGAAGGTGCGCACGGCCAGCCGGTCCACCGGCGGGGTCGCGATGACGCTCATGTCGCGCACGCCGCTCAGCGCCATCTGCAAGGTGCGGGGGATCGGCGTCGCGGTGAGGGTCAGCACATGGGCCTCGGCCTTGAGCTGCTTCAGGCGCTCCTTGTGGGCGACGCCGAAGTGCTGCTCCTCGTCCACGACGACGAGGCCGAGATCGTTGAAGACGATCTGCTTGCCGAGGAGCGCATGAGTGCCAATGACGATGTCGACCGTACCGGCGGCGATGCCGCGCTTGGTCTCCGCCTGCTCCTTGGCCGGGACGAGGCGCGAGAGCTGGGCGATCTGCACCGGCAGCCGGGCGAAGCGTTCTCTGAAGGTTTGCATGTGCTGCCGGGAGAGCAGCGTGGTCGGCGTCAGCACGGCGACCTGCTTGCCGGCGTTTACTGCGTGAAAGGCAGCGCGCAGCGCAACCTCGGTCTTGCCGAAGCCGACATCGCCGCAGATCAGGCGGTCCATCGCCCGGCCTGCGTCGAGATCGCCGATCGCCTCGTCGATGGCGCGCGCCTGGTCTTCGGTCTCGACGTAGGGGAAGCCCGCGCAGAAGGCGTCGTAGAGGGCGCCCGGCGCCGTGAGTTGTGGCGCAGGACGGGTCGCGCGCTCGGCCGCGAGCCCGATGAGCTGGTCCGCCATGTCGCGGATGCGCTGCTTGAGTCGCGCTTTACGCGCCTGCCAGCCGGCCCCGCCCAGCCGATCCAGCGCAACCGGGCGGTCGGCTGAACCGTAACGCGAGAGCAGGTCAATGTTCTCGACCGGCAGGAACAGCCGGTCGTCGCCCTCGTAGAGGATGCGCAGGCAGTCGTGGGGGGCGTGATCGACCTCCAGCATGACCAGGCCGTCGTAGCGGCCGATGCCGTGGTCGACGTGCACGACCAGATCGCCGTCGGCGAGCGCCGCCACATCGACGAGGAATTCGTCGGCGGGCTTGCGGCGCCGACGCTCCGGCCGGCTCGAGCGGGCGCCGAGGATGTCCTGCTCGGCGATCACGGCGAGGCCCGTCGCAACGAAACCCCGCTCCAGCGGCAGCACGGCCGCCGCCACGATGCTCTGCGGCAGCGCGTGGGCCGCCTGCCAATCCGCGACCGGCTCGATCCCGTGCACACCGTGCTCGCGTAGCAGTCTGACCATCCGATCCCGGCTGCCGGCGCCGCCGCTCGCGATCAGGATTCTGAGGCCGCTTTCCTGCAGACGGTCGATGTGCTCGCCGACCGTCTCGAACAGCGCTCCGTGCCGTTGCGTGCGCTCGGTAACGAAATCGCGCCCGTCGCGGGCACCGGCGTCCGCCCCGCCCTCGGTCTCGACGAAGGGCGAGCACTGCACGACCGGGCGCCCGGCGAGCAGGCGCTGCCATTCGTCGGCATCGAGGAAGAGCGACTCGGGTGGGACCGGGTGATAGGGCGTGTCGGCGATCGACGAAGAAGGCGGGTTGGCACGCGCGCCGTAGAAATCGGCGATCGTCTCGAAGCGGTCGTCGCGCACTTCCGCCGCTCGATGGTCGAGGAGGACCGGCCCCTCGGGGACGTAGTCGAAGAGCGTTTCCAGCCCGTCGTGGAACATCGGCAGCCAGTGTTCGATACCGGGGTAGCGCCTGCCGGCAGAGACCGCTTCGTAGAGCGGATCATCGCCGGTCACGGCGCCGAACGTGCGACGGTAGGCGCCGCGGAAGCGAGCGATCGACTGCGGCGTGAGCAAGATCTCGCTGACCGGTACGAGATGCAACGCGCCGGCAGGGTCCGCGCGGCGCTGCGACACGGGATCGAACCAGTGCGTGGTTTCGATCACGTTGCCGAAGAAATCGAGCCGCACCGGGCGCTCGGCATCGGGAGGAAAGACATCGACGATACCGCCGCGCACGGCGTAGTCGCCGGCCTCCATCACCGTGCCAGTGCGCACGAAGCCGTTGCGCTCCAGGTAGCCCAGCAGCGTCTCGATATCGAGCGCCGCGCCGGCCGCGAGCGGAAGGGTGGCGTCGGCCAGCATCGTGCGGGGCGGCACCCGCTGCACCGCCGCGTTGACGGTGGTGAGCACCACCTTCGGCCGGTCCGCGCCGTCGCCCAGCAGGCGGACGAGGCCGGCGAGTCTGCGGCTCGCGATGTCGGCGCGGGGCGAGACCCGGTCGTAGGGCAGGCAATCCCAGGCCGGGATCGTGACCTGCGCGCAATCAGGGTCGAAGAAGGCGAGCATCGCGGATAGGCGCGCGAGCCTGGCATCGTCGCGGGCGATGTAGAGGACCGGCGCGGCCTGCGTCTCTGCCAGCCGGAGCAGAACCGCAGCCGCGAAGCCCTCGGGGACACCGCCAAGGGTGGTCTCGCCCGGCGCCGCGAGCGCCTGCAGGCAGCGGTCGGGGACGAGCGCGGTCAACGGCGGCGATCGCGATTTCGGTTCATGGCCTCGCGCCTGAGGCGCGCCATGAACGGCGTGTCGTGTTCGGCAGGCACCGGCGCCCGCCCGCTGATCCAGTTGGTGATATCGACATCGTTCACGGTGAGCAGGCGTTCCGCCTGCGCTACCTCATCGGGCGGAAGCTGGTGACCAAGCCGGGCGATGACATCACCGACGAGGAGATCGGTCTCCTTGGTGCCGGTGCGCGCCGAACGATAGCGGAGCCGCCGGCGCCTGGTCTCGATGTCGAGGCCTTCGGTCACGGCCGGCGCGGCCCAGGTGTCGCGGGCGCGTTCAGCCCGCCACGACGGCGGCCGGGTCACGGCCGACGATCCGGCGGTAGATGTCCGGGTCGGTCGCGCCCTCGCTGCCGATGACCAGGACCCGGGAGGCCTCCGTCAGGCCGAGCGCCTCTCGGGCTTCCGCATCGCCGGCCGCGGCGATCAGTCCGCCGAGGGAAGCGGCGCCGGATTCGCCGAGCACGAGCGGCGGGTCGCCGGCGGTGGGCGCGGCGGCGCGGCGCATGGCGTCGGTGGCGCCGGCATCGTCCAGCGCCATGAAGGCGAAGGCGCCTCGTGCGAGCACCTGCCAGGCGAGCGGCGAAACCTCGGCGGCGGCGAGGCAGGCCATCACCGTGTCGAGATCGCCGGAAGCGGGGCTCGGCTTACCGTTGACCGCGCTCTGGAAGAGGCAGTCGGCGTTCGTCGGCTCGACCACCACGCCCTTCGGGCTTTCGGCGCCGAGATCCTGGCGGAAGGCGCCGATCACCGCGGCCGCCAGCCCGCCGACGCCGGCCTGGACGAAGAGATGCGTGGGCACCGCATCACTCAGCGCATCCCTAATCTCGTCGACCAGCATGGCGTAGCCGTGCATGACGCGGCTCGGCGCCTCGTCGCCGCCGGCGTGCGAGGTGTCCGAGACCAGAAGCCAGCCGCTGGCATCGGCTTCGTCGGCGCAGGCCTCCACTGCCTCGTCATAGCTGCCGGCGATGCGCACGATATCGGCGTCCTGGGCGGCGATGGCGTGCTCGCGGCCCTCGCTCACCGGCCCCGGAAGAAACACCGTGCATTGCGCGCCGGCGCGGCGCGCGCCCCAGGCCACCGCGAGGCCGTGGTTGCCGTCGGTCGCGCAGCACACCCTCATGTCGTTCGCACGCGCGGCGGCCCGGCCTGCGGCGACCTCCGCAATTGAGACGTCCTCTCCCAATCGCTCGCGCAGCAGGTGCACCACGGCATAGGCGCCGCCCAACGCCTTGAAGCTGCCGAGGCCGAAGCGCCCGCTCTCGTCCTTGAGCCAGAGCGTCCCGATGCCGAGCGCGGCGGCAAGGCCGTCCAATCGGTGTAGGGGCGTGGGTTGATAACCCTCGAAGCCCGTGATCGCAGCCCGCGCCGCGGCGCGGCGTTCGGGCTGGATCACGGCGTCGGCATCGTCGCCGCTCCCTGTTGCGGGTGTGTAGCGTGGGTTCACGTGGAGGTGGAACGAGACGGTCATGGCGCAGCCCCGGCTCAGCGCAGGTCCGCGAGCAAGGGCATGACCTCGTCCGCGAAGCGCTGCAGTTGCGCCGTCTTTCCGCTCTCCGGCGCCAACACGTTCAAGACGAGATGGCGCATGCCGGCCGCATGGAATTCCCGGATCGCTTCCGCGACTTCGGCCGCGTTTCCGAGTGCGCAGTAACGCTCCGCCGCTTTGGAAAAATCCATGGCGTAGCGGACGCTCAGGAACTTGGCCGCGAATTCGAGGGCGGTCTCGCGGTCCTTGTCGAGCCGGACGAATAGCAGGTGCGACGTGCCGAAGCGGTCCGGCTTGCGTCCGGCGTCGGCCGCCGCGGCGGCGATGATCTCGAGCGAGCGGCGGTAGCGCTTGGGGTCGACGACGTACGACATCCATCCGTCAGCGAGCCGGCCGGCGCGCCGAAGCGCGGGGTCGGAGCGGCCGCCGCACCATATCGGCGGGCCGCCCGGCTGTGCCGGCGGCGGACTCATTGCGACCTCTGGGAAAGGGTAGAAACGCCCGTCGTTGGCGACCGGGCGTCCGGACCAGAGCTTGCGCAGCACGCGAATCCCTTCGCTCATTCGGGCGCCGCGCTCTTCCACCGGCACACCGCACAGCTCGAACTCGATGGGGAACTCGCCGCCGACTCCGACGCCGAAGATCACCCGGCCGTTCGAGATCGTGTCGAGGCTCGCGACCTGTTTTGCCACGGGCGCCGGATGGCGGAGCGGCAGCAGATAGACGGCCGTGCCAACGGTAAGCCGGTCGCTCAGCGCAGCCGCTTGCGCGAGCTGCACCAGCGGATCGAGGATCGGCCCTGCGAAGGCCACGTGGTCGCCCGACCAGATCGAATCGAATCCATGCGCATCGAGCAGGCGAACGGTCTCGGGCAGGTCGCGGCCGGCCGCCGCTCCCTCGGCATCGTCGTATCCCGTCGGCGCCAGCACATTCTGGTAACCGATGCTCAGTCTCGGTTCGAGGGGCAGATCCACAACCGGCTCCCGCGTCGGAAAATTGGCCGCGCACTGTAGCCCGCAAGTCTCGCTGCGGTCACGGCCTGCGTCGCACCCGGAGGCCCGCCCGAAGGGCGCAAGGCGCCGGCGCGGGGCTCGCTTGACTCCCCCGGATGTGCGGGTCAAGTACTGGCAACGAGGTAAGCGACGCGGCCGGCCGGCTGCGGACGAGGGAGGGATTGTGACTGACCGGTATCGGCCGGCGGCGGTCGCGTCATCGGGCACGCGCCTACGGCCTTGCGCGCGGGGCAGTGCCGACCCCAATCCGATGGTCCCGGCGGGCACCCTAAACAGGCGCTGACGCGTGGCCGTAAGCACGGGCGAGGGGCCGACGCGGAGCGGCCGCGACTACACGGTATCGGCCGCGACCATCCGCCACTGGCAGGACGACGAGCTCCCCGATTGGTTCAAGAAGAAGCGCGGCAGCGCGCGCTCGCTGATCGTGAACCGCTGGGTGCCGCGGGTCATGGTCGGCATTCCCATCGCGGTGCTGCTCTTCATCGTCGCCTATCCCACCGTGCAAATGGCGTATTACGCCTTTCACGACATCAACATGGTGAGCTTGTTCAAGGGCGACTACGGGCTGATCGGCTTCACCAACTTCGAGCGGGTGCTGACCTCCGACCGCTTCCACGGCTCGGTACTTCACCTGATCCAGTATCTCTTCTTCGGCGCCGTGCTTCAGGTGGTGCTCGGCACCGCGCTTGCGCTGATTCTGCACCACTGCGTGCGCAACAATGCTGCAAGGCTGGTGATTCTGGTCATCCTCGTGATGCCCATGATGCTGCCGCCCTCCATCGTGGGCGTGCTGTGGCGCTTCCTCTTCAACCCGTCGAACGGCGCGATCAACCAGGCGCTGCTCGATATCGGGCTGATCCAGGCGCACATTGAGTGGTTCCAGATCGGCGTCTCGCTCTGGACAATCACCATCGCCGACATATGGGAATGGACCTCGCTGCCTTTCCTCATCGTCTTCAGCGGGCGATTGGGCCTGCCGCCCTCGATTTACGAAGCGGCAAGGGTGGACGGGGCTTCGCCCTTCCTCACGCTCCGGCGCATCACGCTGCCGATGTTGAAGGAGGTCATCGCCATCGCCTTCATCATCCGCTTCATGGATGCGTACAAGTTCGTGGACAAGGTCTACGTCATGACCTCGGGCGGGCCGGCGCAGTCATCGGAATTGCCGGCCTACATTGCCTATCAGCGGGGCGTGCGTGAGTTCGAGATCGGCGAGGCGGCGGCTTACGCCTGGATCATCTTCCTCTTCGCCATCATCCTGATCACGCTCTTCCTGCGCTACCTGAAGCGCGTGCTGCGCGCCCAGGCGATCGCTTGAGCCGGCCGGCATGAGCGTCAAGAACTACAGACTGGTCCGGCTGCTGCTGCTGATCTTCCTCGGCGTGTGGCTGGTGCTGATCATGTTCCCCTTCTACTTCCAGATCATCACCTCGCTGAAGGACGTGGCGGAGGTGAACCGGATCGAGCCGACGTTCTGGCCGGAAGTGTTCGTGCTCGAGAACTATTCCGCGATCTGGAACGAGCCGGGCAACTTCAAGTCGCTGGTGGACAGCTTCATCATCGCCACGTGCAACACCATCCTGTCGCTCTTCTTCGGCACGCTGGCGGGCTACGCGCTGGCGCGCTTCCCGCGCCAGTCGGGCGGAGAGAACGTGGCGATGTGGATTCTTTCCAATCGGATGTTCCCGCCCGTGGCGGTCCTGTTGCCGATGTTCTTCCTGTTCGAGGAGCTGTTCGGCACCACCGACACGCACATGGCGCTGATCATCCTCTACCTGGTCTTCAACATGCCGCTCGCGGTGTGGCTGATGATGGTCTTTTTCCGCGACGTGCCGCGCGAGTTGGAGGAGGCGGCCTACGTGGACGGCCACAAGCCGTTCAAGGTGTTCTTCACGATCACGCTGCCGCTGGTCGGCCCCGGCATGATCGCGGTCGCCATGCTGTGCTGGATCTTCTCTTGGAACGAGTACCTGTTCGCCAACATGTTCATCGGCACGGACGTGAAGACCTTCCCGGTGGTCATCCCGAGCTTTACCAGCGGCAGCCAGACGCTGTGGAATCTGGTGATGGCCTTCAGCCTGGTCGCCATGATCCCGCCGGTGGTGCTGTTCATCATCTTGCGCCGCTACATGGTGCGTGGCCTCTCGCTCGGCGTGGTGAAGGGCTGAGATGGCGCGGCTGGAGCTGCGAGGCATCTGCAAGGGGTGGGACTATCCCATCCTCGACGAGCTCGACCTGACCATCGAGGAGGGCGAGTTCTTCTGCATCCTCGGCCCGTCGGGCATCAGCAAGACGACGCTGCTGCGCATCGTGGCCGGGCTGGAATCCCCCGATGCCGGGCGGGTCATCCTGAACGGCGAGGACATCACCGATGTACCGCCCTACCACCGGCCCGTGGCGCTGACCTTCGAGAGCTACGCGCTCTATCCGCACCGCAGCGTCTTCGACAACATTGCGAGCCCGCTGCGCGCGCAGAAGCTGCCGCGCAGCGAAATCGCCGCGCGCATCGGCGAAGTGGCGCGAATCCTGCGGATCGAGGAGCTGCTGCCCCGCCGGCCGAACGAGGCCTCGGGCGGCCAGATGCAGCGCATTTCGCTGGCGCGCACCCTGGTCAAGCGGCCCGAGGTCTTCCTCCTCGACGAGCCGATCAGCCATCTCGACGCGCGGATTCGCTACGAGCTGCGCCAGCAGTTCCACCGCCTCGAGGCACTCCGCACGGTGGCCACGATATACGTGACCCACGACTACACCGAGGCGCTGTCGCTCGGCGATCGGGTGGGGATCATGGGGCGCGCGGGGCTGGTGCAGACCGGCCTGCCGAGGGACATCTTCGAACGGCCGAACTCGCTCTTCGTGGCGCAACACGTGGGCCAGCCCCCCATCAATCTGATCGACTGCGCGCTCCGGCGTGTGGACGGCGCGCTCCAGGTGGAGAGCCAGGAGACGCAGCTTTCCTTCCCGCTTGCCGGCGATCACGTCGCCACCCTGGAGGCGCGCAACGAGCCGACGCTGGTCGCCGGCATCAGGCCGCAGCATCTGGAGGCACTGGCGGACGATGCCGATGCGGGCGGGCGGCATGTGATGGAGGGCCGCGCCGAGATTTACGAGGCGCTGGGTTCCATGGGCGTGCTCGTCGCCGATGTGGGCGGCGCGAAGCTCACGATGATCACGGCGCCCGATGCACATATCGAGCCGGGCCAGCCGCTCAGGATCGCGCTCAGGACCGAGCGCGTGCACTATTTCGACATGCAGAACGGCGTCTCTCTGTTCGACGGATAGCGGCGATGGCAGAAGTCAGGCTGAGCGAGGTCAACAAGGTCTACGAAGGCCGCGGCCAGCAGGTTCACGCGGTCCGCGACCTCGACCTCGTGGTGGAGGACGGCGAGTTCGTCTCCATCGTGGGACCGTCGGGCTGCGGCAAGTCCACCACGCTGCGCATGATCGTGGGCCTGGAGCAGGCCACGTCAGGCCAGATCCTGTTCAACGGCGACATGGTCAACGACCTCGATCCGCAGGAGCGGAACGTCGCGATGGCGTTCGAGAACTACGCCCTCTATCCCAATTTCAGCGCCGAGGAGAACATCGGCTTCCCGCTGGAGGCGCGGGGCATTCCGAAGCCTGAGCGCCGCCGCCGCGTGCGCGAGCTGGCCGGGCTGCTGCAGATCGAGAACATCCTTCACCAGCAGCCCAACACGCTCTCCGGCGGACAGAAACAGCGGGTTTCGCTGGCGCGGGCGCTGATCCGCGAGCCCGCTGCCTTTATCCTCGACGAAGTGCTGGGCCACGTGGACGGGCACCTGCGCTTCCAGATGCTGTTCGACCTCAAGCGCCTGCATCAGTCGCTCGACAGCACCATGATCTTCGTCACCCACGACCAGATGGAGGCGATCGCGCTTTCCGACCGGATTGCGGTGCTCCATCAGGGGCGATTGGTGCAGAGCGGCACGCGGGACGAGCTCTACGACACGCCCGCGACACGGTTCGTCGCCGACTTCATCGGGGAGCCGCCGACCAACTTTTTCGACGCCCGATTCGTCGAGGAGGAGGGGGAGGGGGAGGGAATCCTGCGCGCGGACGATCTCGCGCTGCGGCTGACGGCCGAAACCGCCGCCCGTCTGCGCGCCCGCGACGACCAGCGCTATGTCGTTGGCATCCGTCCGCAAAACCTGTTATGCACGCCACGAGCGGGCACGATCAGCTTCGACGCCACGATCGACATCCATGAATATCTGGGAGAGCGCTCCATCCTCACCCTGCGCCGGGGCGGGCAGAGTTTTCAGGCCCTGGCGTCGGCCGAGGGGTCATGGGCGCCCGACGATCCGATCACGCTCTACTACCGGCCCGAGGACATCATGGTGTTCGACGCGGAGTCGGAAGCTCTCATCGCCTGAACGCGACCGGGCGGAGTACCGAGCGGCAATGTTTTTGGGTTGAACGCACGAAGGAGACACGCAATGGGTATGTTTAGCCACATTACGCGGCGCAAGTTCCTCAAAGGCGCGGCGGCCGGTGCAGCGGCTCTCGGCGCCTCCGGCGTCGCGGCACCACGGCTCGGCCGCGCGGCCCAGGCGGTACCGCCGGGCAAGAAGCTCTTCAACGATATCGAGCTGACCTACTTCCAGGATTCCAACTGGCTGCACGCGCCGCTCTGGCTCTCCGACCACCTGATGGCGGAGGCCGGTGTCGGCATCAAGAGCCGGGAGCAGTACGACGGCGGCGACTCGGTCGCGAAGATTCTGCCGCAGCTCCTCTCCCGCAACCCGCGCTTCGACTGGGTTCAGTTCCCGAGCCTGTTCTTCGGCGCGTTCGCGGAGACCGGCCAGCTCGAGCCGCTCGACCAGTATCTCGAGAAGTACGAAGGCACGTCCGAGTATCTGGACTGGGTCATGCCCGCCTACCGCGAGTTCTACACGAAGTGGGCCGGCCAGACCTACGGCATCATGCTGGATGGCGACATCCACATCCTCCACTACCGCAAGTCCTTCTTCGAGCGCCCGGAGCTGCGGGACAAGTTCTCGAAGCGCTTCCAGCGGGAGCTTAGCGTTCCGAAGACCTGGTTCGAGTTCCTCGACGCGACGCAGTTCTTCACCGAGGAGCTGTCGGAGTCCGAGGGCGTCTACGGCTCGTCCATGGTCATCAACCCGCCGAACTTCGGCTGGGGCTTCTGGATGGACGTGGCCGCCGGCAACGGGGTCAACTACTTCGACGAGAACATGAACCCGACGATCAACACGGCCCAGGCCGTCGAGGCGTTGGATTTGTTCAAGGAGATCGTCCAGTTCGGCCCGCCCGGGAAGGAGTCCCTGGGGCTGTCCACCAGCATCCAGCGCTGGCAGTCGGGCGGCGACGTGATGTCGGTCTGGTGGATCGACCTCGCCGAGTTCACCGTGCAGCAGCAGGGCATGGAGCGCGCCGAGGATCAGCGCGGCGACATCGTCCCCGGCTGGCCGCAAGAAGATGGCTCCATCAACCACCGGGCGATTTCGCTCTGGTGCCGCACCGGCGCCATTCCGAAAAACGCGCCGGAGGACGTGAAGGAAGCCGCGTTCTACTTCCTCTATCGCATGTCGCACCCGGATTATTCGGACGACATCGTGGCGGACGAGTATTGTGGTTCCGATCCGTTCGGCGTCAGCCACTACACCGACGCCGCGGCCCAGAAGTACCTGGAGCCCAACCCGCAGCGTGGGACCAACGAGCTGTGGGCCACGAACTCGGGCATCTTCCAGAACTTCGACACCTCGCGGAACCATCTCGACGCGGGTCTCAAGAACGTCGAGGTCGGCTATCCGCAGTTCTTCTGGGAAGGCGCGTCCGAGTATGGCGATGCGCTCGGCCGGAACATCCAGAAGGCGATCGCCGGCAATCTGACCAGCCAGCAGGCGCTCGACGAGGCGGCCGAGGAATGGGTCCAGATCGTGCAGAAGCTGGGCATCGACAGTCAGAAGGCCCAGTACGCCAACTTCGTAGAGGGCGCGCGTTCGCTCGGCTACAAGATCTAGGCGTACCGTTATGCGGCCGCGGTGCCGCGCCCATGAGGCGTGACGCCGCGGCCCTTTTTCCCTCGCACGCGGCGGGCCGGCGGAAGACCGATAGCGGGGCGGAGGGCCCGTCTCCCCCGCCGAAGAGCGATCGATGAATCAGCGAGGACCCCACATCAGCCGCCACGGGTTGGAACGGCTCGGCATCGGCAACATCGCCGCTGCCCATTGGAATTATCGCAGACCCGCGCTTTACGAAGAGGCCGTGCGTCGCGGCGAGGCGCAGATCGCCGAGGGCGGTGCCCTGATCGCGATGACCGGCGCCCACACCGGGCGCTCGCCCAATGACAAGTACATCGTGCGCGAGCCGTCCTCCGAGCACGACATCTGGTGGGGCGATGTCAACCGGCCGATCTCCAGGGACGTCTTCAACGACATCCACGGCCGGGTCGCGGCCTACCTTCAAGGCAAGGAAGTGTTCGTCCAGGACTGCCACGTCGGCGCCGATCCTGAGTACCGGCTGCCGGTCCGCGTGATCTCGGAGTTCGCGTGGCATAGCCTGTTCGCGCGCAATCTGTTCATCACGCCGGCGGCCGACGAGCTGGCGGATCACGAGCCGGAGTTCACCATCGTCCAGGTGCCGGGCTTCAAGGCGCGGCCCGAGACCGACGGCACCAACTCCGAGACCGTGGTGCTGCTCGATTTCGCCCGGCGCCTGGTGATCATCGGCGGCACCGCCTACGCCGGCGAGTGCAAGAAGTCGGTCTTCACCATCATGAACTTCCTGATGCCGGCGCGGGACGTGCTGCCCATGCACTGCTCGGTGAGCGTCGGCGAGGACGGCACGCCGGCGGTCTTCTTCGGCCTTTCCGGCACCGGCAAGACCACGCTCTCCGCCGATCCGCGCAGGATGCTGCTCGGCGATGACGAGCACGGCTGGAGCCAGGACGGCCTCTTCAACTTCGAGGGCGGCTGCTACGCCAAGGTGATCCGGCTCTCGCCCACCGCCGAGCCTGCGATCCACGCCACCACGCGGATGTTTGGCACCGTGCTCGAGAACGTGGTGATGGATGCCGACACGCACGTGCTCGACCTCGACGACGGCAGCCATACGGAGAACACCCGAGGCGCGTATCCACTGGCCTCGATCCCGAACGCGAGCCCCACGGGCGTCACCGGCCACCCCACCAACATCGTCATGCTGACCGCCGATGCCTTCGGCGTGCTGCCGCCGATCGCGCGGCTCTCGCCCGAGCAGGCGATCTATCACTTCCTCTCCGGCTACACGGCCAAGGTTGCGGGCACGGAGCGGGGCCTGGGCAAGGAGCCGCAGGCGACCTTCTCCACCTGCTTCGGCGCGCCCTTCATGCCGCGCCGGCCGACGGCCTACGCCCGCCTGCTGCGCGAGCGGATCGAGATGACCGGCGCCGCGTGCTGGCTGGTCAATACCGGCTGGACCGGCGGCCCCTACGGCACCGGCGAACGCATGGCGATCGGCTACACCCGCGCCCTGCTGCACGCGGCGCTGGAAGGCGAGCTCGACGGCGTGGCGTGCGCCAGCGACAACCCGTTCGGCCTCGCCGTGCCCCGGCACTGCCCTGGCGTGCCGGATGCCGTGCTCGACGCGCGCGGCACCTGGGCCGACAAGGAGGCGTACGACGCGCAGGCGCGCGATCTGGTCGGGCGCTTTCACGACAACTTCGCCCAGTTCGCGCGCGAGATCGACAAGGAGGTCCAGGCGGCCGCGCCGATGGCCGCCTGATGCGCTATTCGACGCGGGTGGGCTTGCCTCCCTTCACCTGAAACACCACGTTAGCTACAAGGTACTCGCGCAGGCTGCGCAGCGGGCGCAGGTATCGGCAGGATGGACAACTCCATGAAGATTGCATTTTCCGAAATCGCGACACCGGCCAAGGGAGTGGTCGCCGTCGTCGTCACGGAGGAGCGCACCCTTGGCGCGACCGGACGCGGGCTGGACGAGCAGACGGGCGGTGCGCTCAGCCGTGCGCTTGCCGCCGGCCGCTTCAAGGGGAAGCAAGGCACGTCCACCACTATCGTCGCGCCGCACGGCCTCGATGTCGATGCCCTGATCCTGGTGGGCCTCGGCAAGCCGGAGAAGATCGACGGCCGCGGGCTGCGGGCGCTCGGCGGCGGTGTCGTCCGCAAGATGAACGCTGCCGGCGCGAAGACCGGTGCCATCGCCGTGGATGCGGTGGAGGGTGCGAGCATCGCGCCGCCCTCGATGGCGGCCGAAATCGCCCTCGGCGCGCGCCTCGGCAGCTACAGCTTCGACAAGTACCACACCAAGAAGAAGGACGAGGACAAGAAGAGTCTGGGCGAACTCACGGTGATGCTCGACGAGCCCGCGGTGGCGGAGGACGCGTTCGAGGCGAACGCGAACCTCGCCGACGGCGTCTTCACCGCGCGCGACCTCGTCTCCGAGCCGAGCAACGTCAAATATCCGAAGACCATCGCGGAAGACATCGAGGCGCTGACCGCTGACGGGATCGAGGTCGAGCTGCTGGACCACGACAAGATGGCATCGCTCGGCATGGGCTCGCTGCTCGGCGTCGCCCAGGGCAGCGACCACGAGCCCTATCTTGCGATCATGCGCTGGAACGGGGCGCCCGAAGGCGCCGACCAGCAGCCCGTCGCCTTCATCGGCAAGGGCGTGACCTTCGATACCGGCGGCATCTCGATCAAGCCGGGCCAGGGCATGGAGGAGATGAAGTACGACATGGCCGGCTCGGCGACGGTGGTCGGCCTGATGAAGTGCCTGGCCGGTCGCAAGGCACGGGTCAACGCTGTCGGTCTCGTCGGCCTGGTGGAGAACATGCCCGACGGCAAGGCGCAGCGGCCAGGCGACGTCGTGACATCCATGTCCGGCCAGACTATCGAAGTCATCAACACCGACGCCGAGGGTCGCCTCGTGCTCGCCGATGTCCTCTGGTACGCCCAGGCGACCTACAAGCCTCGTTTCATGATCGACCTCGCGACGCTGACCGGCGCGATCATCGTCAGCCTCGGCACCTACCACGCCGGCCTCTTCAGCAACGACGACGAGTTGTCGCAGCGGTTGATCGCGGCGGGCAAGGAGAGCGGCGAGGAGGTCTGGCGCATGCCGCTCGGCGATCGTTACAACAAGGACATCGATTCCGCCATCGCCGACATGAAGAACGTCGGCAAGGGGCGCGAGGCCGGCAGTATCGCCGGCGCGGTGTTCCTCGAGCGTTTCGTCAACGGCGTGCCCTGGGCCCACCTCGACATCGCGGGCATGGCCTGGATGAAGGGCAGCCACGACCCCACCGTGCCCAAGGGCGCGTCCGGCTATGGCGTCCGCCTGCTCGACCAACTGGTGCGGGCGCACTACGAGGGCTGACGCCGGCGCGATGGTCGAGATCGCCTTCTACCAGCTTCGCCGCACGCCGCTGGAGAAGGCGCTCCCCAAGCTATTGGAGAAGGTGTTGGAGAGCGGGCGCCGCGCTGTGGTGCTTGCCGCCTCGGAGGAGCGTGCGGAAGCGCTTAACGCGGCGCTCTGGACCTACGATCAGGGCTCGTTCCTGCCTCACGGCACGGCGCGCGACGGTCAGTCCGAGCGCCAGCCGATCTTTCTTGCTACCGACGATACCAATCCCAACGGCGCCAAGATCGCCGTCATGGTCGACGGTATCGCCCCCGCCGATCCCGGCCGCTTCGAGCGCTGCCTCGACATGTTCGACGGGTCCGACCCGGCCGCGCTGGAGGCGGCGCGCGCCCGCTGGCGGGCGCACAAGGAGCGGGGCGATACGGTCACCTATTGGGAGCAGACCGAGAGCGGCGGATGGGAACAGCGAGCGTAGTCGAATCGAAAACGGTGACGGACCGGATCAGGGCCGATCTCTGCGTGATCGGCGCCGGCTCGGCCGGGCTTTCGCTCGCCGCGGGCGCGGTCCAGATGGGCGCCTCGGTGATCCTGATCGAGCAGTCCCGGATGGGCGGGGAGTGCCTGAACACCGGCTGCGTTCCCTCCAAGGCCCTGCTGGCTGCCGCCGCGCGGGGCGACGACTTCGCCGCCGCCTACGAGCACATGCGGAGCGCCATTGCAGCGATCGAGCCTCACGATTCGGTCGAGCGGTTCCGCGGCCTCGGCGTCCACGTGGAGCTCGGCAAGGCCCAGTTCGTCGCACCGCGATTCCTGGAGGTGGGCAGCACCAGCGTCACCGCGCGGCGTTTCATCATCGCTACCGGGTCTGCGCCGGTGGTGCCGGCAATGCCGGGGCTCGACTCGGTGCCCTACTTCACCAACGAGACCCTGTTCGACTCCGCGCCGGAGCCAAGCCATCTGCTGGTGCTGGGCGGCGGCCCGGTCGGGGCCGAAATGGCTCAGGCCTACCGCCGGCTCGGGGCGCAGGTCACGCTGTTCGAATCCAAGCGGCTGCTCGGGCGCGACGATCCAGAGCTCGCGGCCATCGTGCGTGCGCGGCTGATCGAAGAAGGCGTGACGGTCCACGAAGAGAGCCGGGTCACGGCGGTCGGGGTGAGCGCGGACGGCGGCGTCACGCTCAACTGCGGCGAGGGCGATGCAAGCCGGCGGGTCAGCGGCTCGCACCTTCTGGTGGCGGCGGGGCGTCGGCCGAAGATCGACGGTCTCGGTCTTGAGAACGCCAAGGTCGCGCTCAACGACGGCGTGCCGCTGGTGGACCGGCGTCTGCGCACGACCAACAAGCGCATCTTCGCGGCGGGCGACGTGGTGGGCCCCTATCGCTTCACCCACACGGCGAGCTACCAGTCGCGCATCATCATCACCAACGCGCTCTTCCGGCTTCCCGCAAAGGCTCGCTACAGCGCGGTGCCGTGGGTCACCTATACGGACCCCGAGCTCGCCCATGTCGGCATGAGCGAGGCGGAGGCGCGGGCCAAGGGGCATGAGTTGCGTATCTTGCGCTTCCCCTTCGAGGAGAACGACCGCGCCATCGCCGAAGGAGCGACGGCCGGACTGGTCAAGGTGGTCGCGACGAAGCGGGGCCGGGTGCTGGGCGCCTCCATCGTCGGCAAACATGCGGGTGAGCTGATCCTGCCGTGGGTACTCGCGGTGCAATGCCGGATCGGGGTCAGCAAGATCGCGCAGGCGATCGTGCCCTATCCGACCATGAGCGAGGCGAGCGCGAGGGCCGCCGGAAGCTTTCACGCGCCGATGCTGTTCAGCCCGCGCACCCGCCGCCTGGTCCGGATGCTCGCCCGATTGGGGTAGTAGTCCTCCGTTCGCGGGCTCTATAGTCGGGCCGGCGAAGCAACAGGCGATCGCTCCGGGACATCTTGGCTGGGTTTTCCCTTTCGGTGCTGTCACGGGCTGCCCGCGGCCTCTCGGCGCGGCTGCTGGTGCTCACGATACTCTTCGTCCTCCTGGGCGAGGTTTTCATTTACGTCCCCTCGATCGCGCGTCATCGCCTGGTCTTCCTCGAAGAGCGAATCGACGCCGCGCGGATCGCGGCGCTGGCGGTGGAGGCGTCGCCGGACGGGATGGTAACCGAGGAGCTTCGCCTCGCTCTGCTGGACCGTGCCGGGGTCTCGGCTGTCTCGATCAAGCGGCCCGGCACGCGCCTGCTGGTGCTCAGCGACGACATGCCGGTGACGATCGACGCGACCTTCGATTTGCGCGAGGAGACGCCGATGAGCCTGATTGGCGATGCGGCCGATACCTTGCGGAACGGCGGCGAGCGCACGATCCGGGTGATGGGCAACGCGCCCGGCGATCCGTCCGACACGGTGGTGGACATCGTGCTGCCGGAGGCGCCGATGTTCGCGTCGATGCTCGACTATTCGGGACGAATTCTGTGGCTCTCGATCATTCTGGCCTTCGTCGTCGCCGGCCTGGTCTATCTATCGCTGCACTGGCTCATGGTGCTGCCGCTCGGCCGCATGACCGACAGCCTGGTCTCGTTCCGCCGCGCGCCGGAGGACGCCGCCGCGACCGTCAAGGTAAGCGGTAGGCGCGACGAGATCGGCCTGGCCCAGCGGGAGCTGCAAGTTATGCAGCGGCGTGTGCGCGGGGCGCTCCGTCAGCGTGCGCGGCTCGCCGCCGTCGGCGCCGGCGTTGCCAAGATCAACCACGATCTCCGCAACATGCTGGCGACCGCCGCCGTCCTGACCGATCGGCTGGCGATGGCACGCGATCCAGAGGTGCAGAAGCTGGCGCTGCCGCTGGTCGCTGCGATCGATCGGGCGATCACGCTCTGCACGCACACGCTGAGCTTCGCGACGGGACGCCTGCCGGCACCGCGCCGCGCATCATTCGCGCTGGCGCCGTTGGTCGATGAGGCGCGGGCGGCGCTCCCCATCGACGATGGCTCGGTTGATTGGCGCAACGAGGTGCCGCCGGAGCTGAGCGTGACCGCCGACCGCGATCAGCTCTATCGGGTCATCAGCAACCTGACCCAGAACGCGGTGCAGGCATTGGCTTGCCAGGATGGGGGCGGAACGGTGCGGGTCGGCGCGTGGCGCGACGCGGGCGATACGGTCGTGGAGATCGCCGATACCGGTCCCGGTATTTCCGCCCCGGTGCGCGAGAAGCTGTTCGAGGCGTTCTCGGACGGCGGCCGCGACGAGGGCACCGGTCTCGGCCTCGCCATCGCCCGCGACCTCGTGCGCAACCACGGCGGCGACATCAGCCTCGAACGGTCTGACCCGGCCGGTACCCTCTTCAGGCTGCGCTTGCCCGATACCCCCGATCAGGACGTCGTCGAACCGCAGGACGAGTGATCGGGGGCCTCCGCTCAGTGGCCGAGGGCGATGCCCTCGCGGCGCGGGTCGGCGCCGCCCTCCAGTATTCCGTCCACACGGCGGATGGCGTGCAGGCCGCTCACCATAGGCCGGATGCTCACCTCGTGCCCCAGCGTCTCCAGCGCCGGCGCGATCTCTTCGAGCGCGGTGCCTGCCTCCAGCTCGGTCGCGCCGTTCCGGTTGACGTGCCGAGGCAGGCTGAGCGCGGCCTGGGCGTCGAGGCCCCAATCCAGCAGGGCGATCACCGACTGGGCGACGAAGCCGATGATGCTGGAGCCGCCTGGCGAACCGAGGGACGCAACGAGTCGTCCCGCCTCGTCGAAGATCAGCGTCGGCGTCATGGACGAGCGCGGGCGCTTGCCCGGCTGCACGCGGTTCGCGACCGGGCCGTGTTCGCCGGTCGGGGCGAAGGAGAAGTCCGTGAGTTGGCTGTTCAGGAAAAACCCCGCCGCCATGAGGCGCGAGCCGAACGCGCGCTCCACGCTGGTGGTGAAGGAGACGGCGTTACCCCGCGCATCGACGACCGAGAGATGGCTCGTGGAGGCGAACTCCGGCGACGCCACGTCGGCCCGCGCGAGGCCGTCGGAGCCGGGAGGGGCGCCCGGCGTGGCCTCGCCCATTGCGCGATCGGGGTCGATCAGGCCGGCGCGACGGCGCAGGTAATCGTGATTGAGCATGCCCGCCACCGGGACCGGCACGAAGTCCGTATCCGCGAGGTAGCGGTTTCGGTCGGCGAAGGCGAGGCGGCTCGCCTCGCTGATCAGGTGGACGGCTTCCACCGAGCCCGGCGTAAGGGCGGCAAGGTCGAAACGCTCCAGCAGCCCAAGGATTTGCAGCAACGTCACGCCGCCGGAGCTCGGCGGCCCCATGCTGCAGACCCGGTGGCGCCGGTAGTCACCGCACACCGGCGGCCGCTCCTTGGCGCGGTAGCCGGCGAGATCGGTGAGCGCGAGCGCGCCCGGATTCACGGGGTCGTCTTGCACGGCAGCGACGATCTCCGACGCGATCCGCCCCTCATGGAGGGCGTCCGCGCCCTCGCGTGCGATGGCGAGCATGGTTTCAGCGTAGGCCGGGTTGATCAGCGTCTCGCCGGCGCGCTTCGGACTGCCGTCCGGGTGAAAGAAGTAAGCGCGAGCCTCTGGGAAGCGCGCGAGATCGGGGTTCCTCTCGATCATGTATGCAAGCCGGGGCGAGATGGCGAATCCGCGCTCGGCGAGCACGACGGCAGGATCGAAAAGATGTGCCCAGGGCGTGCGGCCATGAGCGCGATGGACTCGTTCGAGCATCCGGACGACGCCCGGCACCCCGACCGGCAGACCGCCGACGGCTGCCTCCGGCCATGGACGGGGTGTGCCGTCCGCAGCCAGGAACAGACGCTCGTCGGCGGCGGCCGGCGCCGTCTCGCGTCCTTCGTAGCTTTCCACGGTGTCCCGCGCGGCGTCGTAATAGAGCAGAAATCCGCCGCCGCCGATGCCCGAGGACTGCGGTTCGAGCAGACCGAGCACCATTTGCGCTGCGATGGCCGCGTCGATGGCGTCACCGCCCGCTGCGAGGATACGGGCGCCGGCCTCCGCCGCGGCGGGGTGCGCCGCTGCGATCATCGCGTGGCTGGTGCGCACCGGGGCGTCGGCCGCGGGCGCGGCAGCCGGCGCGCTCAGGACCGTCAGCGCGAAAAAAACCAGCGCGGCCAGCCTCGCGAACGGTCCGCGTCGTTGCCCAACCGCCGTGGAGCGCCTCGCTGGCCGAGGCCGCTTGACGCGGCACCGGCGCTTCACTAAGTGATGCCGGCGGCGGCGAGTGTAGCTCAGTTGGTTAGAGCACCGGATTGTGGTTCCGGGGGTCGTGGGTTCAAATCCCATCACTCGCCCCATTTGCCTCCCTTGAATTGCTCTGAGCCCCGGCCTGGGTGGTCGGTGTGCCTACGCCGCAGCGTCATATTGCGGCAGACTGCTCCAACTGCGCAAAATTCGGCTACCATGTAAACTTGCCAAGCGACCGCAGGTATAGCAGCGTGTCGTATCGGCCGTTGGCTCATCAGCGTCTCAGCATCGGGCGGGGGGTGACGGCGGTAGAGGCCACGCGGGAGCGGCTTTGGCCGGCGCGACATCCTAGCCCGCACGGCCTCTTATGGAGCGGGGACCAAAGAGTGAGCGCGCACCTTACCCTCAACATGGAAGCGCATCTCGACGAGATCGAGCGTATTCAAGCGGCGGTCAAGATCTTGTCGCAAGCCGAATCCTGGCCTCCCGAGCTCCTGTTTCAAATCGAACTCGTGCTCGAAGAGATCGGCACCAACATCATAAAGTACGGTCAGGATGGCGAGAGGGAGACGGACATCGATATCACCCTGACCTCCGATCGCGAGTCTCTCACTCTGGAAATCGTCGATAACGGCAAGCCGTTCGATCCGTTTGCCGATGCGCCGCCGCCGGACCTCGACTCGGCGGTTCCCGAACGTCCAATCGGTGGGCTCGGCGTCTATCTCGTGCACGAGTTGATGGACGAGGCCAGCTACCGGCACGAGGACGGCAAGAACAAGGTGACCCTCGTCAAGCACAAGAACTTGTGATGAGCCCGCCATCCGGCCCCGGCACACTGCCGACTGCGGTTGCTGCCGTCCGGGCTTTAGCCCGCACTTCTCACCACGGTCATGGTCTGCGCGGCGCTGTCCGGCCGACAGGGTAGGAACGGCGCGCAGCGCGATGCGGGGACATCGGGCAAGCGGCGTGACGCGGACTGTCGGCCGGAGAGCGCCGCCCTTCGGGTCGCGCCCAGGCGCCCGCCCGCGGCGTCGCGGGCCTCAACCGTATTCCCTGATACGCTTTTCAGCCCGCTCCTGGCGGATCGAACGCTTGAGCGCGACGCAGGCCGTGACCCTGGTGAGAATTGCGGGCTAGCGCTCTGAACCTGCGCCGGGGGCGGCGTTCGGTCCCCGTTCATGGATAGTGTGGCGATGCTCTGGAGCGGGCTCGCGGCGGCGGGCGCGGCTCTCTGGCTTTGCGTCCTGGTGTTGCCCTGGCAACCGTGGCGGGTGCGGGAGCGGCTCGAGTCGGAGCCCGGCCTCGATGCCGCGGATATCAGCCTGGAAGACGTTACCGTCCTGATTCCGGCGCGCGACGAGGCGGCGGTCATCGGCGAGACGCTCGCGGCGCTCGGCCACCAGGGGCGAGACCTGCGCGTGGTCCTGGTCGACGACCGCTCCGGCGACGGCACGGCGGAGGTCGCGCGGCAGGCGGCGCCCTCAGCGCTCACCCTCGACGTGCGCGCCGGCGCGCCGCTGGCCGAGGGTTGGACCGGCAAGCTCTGGGCGCTGGAGCAAGGGCGGCGGCGAATCGAGACGCCGCTGACCCTCTTGCTCGATGCCGACATCACGCTCCGGCCGGGAATGATCCGGGCGCTGCTCGCCAAGAAAGCGGAAAGCGGCGCTGCGCTCGTCTCGGTCATGGCGGCGCTCGGGATGCGGGGAGGCTGGGAGAGGCTGCTGCTGCCCGCCTTCATCTTCTTCTTCCGCCTGCTCTATCCGTTCCACCTGTCGAACGGGCCGGGCCGGCGGGTCGCCGCGGCGGCCGGCGGCTGCGTCCTGGTGGAAACCTCGGCGCTCGCCCAGATCGGCGGCTTCGAGGCGATTCGCGGCGCACTCATCGACGACTGCGCGCTGGCGCGGGCGGTCAAGGATGCCGGGCATCGGACCTGGATCGGCGTGAGTCGCGGGGCCGAAAGCCACCGGAGCTATCCGACCCTCGGGGTCGTGTGGCGCATGGTCGCCCGCACCGCCTACACCCAGCTCCGCTATTCGCCAGTGTTGTTGCTGGTCTGCACGCTGCTCATGGCGCTCATGTTCTGGATGCCGATCGCAGGGCTCGGTGGGCCGCTCGCGGCGCAAATCGCCGGAGGTGTCGGGCTCGTTGGAATGGCGGTCTGCTACCTGCCGACAATCCGTTACTACCGCCTCTTCTCCGCCCGGGCGTTGACGATGCCGCTCATCGGCACATTGTTTCTCGCCATGACCTGGCATTCGGCGCTGCGCCACTGGGGCGGCCGGCGGAGCGAGTGGAAGGGCCGAGTCTACGAGCGGGAGCCTAAAGGCGACCAGGCGGCGTAAGGCGGGCGCCAGCGCGCGGCCTGCTTGACGCGTTCAAGCCTGCGTGTCAGCACGGGACCCATGTCGCAAGGAGCCGAAATACCGCACGGCGCAGGGTGCCGCCTCGCGCGCCTGGCGGAGCACGACAGGCCGGACGTCACGATCTTTCACGACGGAAAACCGCTTGATGCGCTCGCCGGCGACACGCTGTTGACCGCGCTTCTCTGCAACGGCGTCGCGCTCCGCCGGAACGAATTCGACGGGAGCCTGCGCGCGGGGTTCTGCAACATGGGCGCGTGCCAGGACTGCTGGGTCGTGCTCGAAGACGGGAGACGCATGCGTGCCTGTACGACCGAGGCGCAGGACGGCATGCGCGTGTGTGCGCCGGAGAGCGTCTCTTGAGCGACGGCAAGCCAAGGGTGCTTATCGTCGGCGCGGGCCCGGCGGGCACACGGGCGGCGGAGACGCTGGTCGCGCACGGCGTCGCGCCGGTGGTGGTCGACGAAGGCGCTCGCAGCGGCGGCCAGATCTACCGCCGGCCGCCGGAGGGTTTCAGGCGCCCGGCCGCCGCGCTCTACGGCTTTGAAGCGCGCAAGGCGCAAGACGTGCACGCGACGCTCGACGGCTTGCGGCAGCGGATCGACTATCGTCCGAACACCCTGATCTGGAACATCGAGGGCGGCGTCGCCCAGTCGCTCGGCCCGGAGGGGATCGAGCGGATCGGCTTCGACGCGCTCATCCTCGCCACCGGCGCCATGGACCGAGTGATTCCCTTTCCGGGCTGGACTCTCCCCGGCGTGTTCACCATGGGCGGATCTCAGGTCGCGCTGAAGGCGCAGGGCTGCGCCATCGGCGATCCGGTGGTCTTCATGGGCACCGGGCCGCTGCTCTACCTCGTCGCCTACCAGTACGTTCACGCAGGCGCGCGCGTGGCGGCGGTGCTGGATACCTCCCATTTGAGCCAGGCGATCCCGGTAGTTCCCGGCCTGCTGTGGGGCGGGCGGACCTTCGCCAAGGGCCTCTGGTACATGACCTGGCTCAGGGCGGCCGGGATCCCGGTGCGGGCCGGCGTCACGCCGGTGGCCGCCGAAGGCGAGACGGCCCTGGAAGCCGTGCGCTATCGGGACCGGCGCGGCCGCGAGCACCGGATCGCCTGCACCGGCCTCGGCATCGGCTACAGCGTCAAGTCCGAGGTGCAGCTTGCCGAGCTCGCCGGCTGCGAGATGGCGTTCGACCCGCTCGCCCAGCAATGGCTGCCGCAGGCGGACGAGGACGGCCGCGCGCTCAAGGGCTCGGTCTACCTCGCGGGCGACGGGGCCGGGGTGGCAGGCGCCGATGCGGCGGAACTGCGCGGCCGGCTCGCTGCACTGGCGCTGCTCGCCGACAAGGGCGTTGCAACGGATCGCGCGCTGCAAGCGAAGCTGCGGGCGAAGCTCCGGCGCATCATGCGCTTCCGCAACGCGCTGGAGCGTGCGCTACCGGCGCCCTTCCATCTGGCGCGGACGCTTCCCGACGAGACCGTGATCTGCCGTTGCGAAGCGATCACCGCCGGCGACATTCGCCAGGGCCGCGCGCTGGAGCCGGCGGAGATGAACCGTGCCAAGGCCTTCACCCGCGTCGGCATGGGCCGCTGCCAGGGCCGCGTCTGCGGCCCCGCTGCCGCCCAGATCCTGGCCGCCGCACGAGGGTGCAAGGTGGAGGAGGTGGGTCGCCTGCGCGGCCAGGCGCCGGTCAAGCCGCTCGTCATTCGCGCGGGCGCCGCAGCAGCGGTCGAGGACCGGTCGAGGGCCGCTTCGATATGAGCGTGACCCAAACCGATGTGGTCATCGTCGGCGGCGGGCTGGTCGGCTGCGCGGCGGCGCTGCACCTGCGCGAGCGCGGCGCGAGTGTCGCGGTGGTGGAGAAGAACCAGCTCGGGGCGGCGGCGAGCGGCGTGAACTTCGGCGGGGTCCGCCGTAATGGCCGCAAGCTCGCGGAGCTTCCCATCGCGGCCCGCGCGCTCGCCGTCTGGAAGCGCCTGCCGGAGCTGGTGGGGAGCGACTGCGAGTACGAGATCACCGGCAACATCAAAGTGGCGCGCACCGAGGAGGACCTGGAACAGATCGCGGCCCACGCCGAAGCGCAGGCCGAGTACGGGGTCGAGGTCCACATGCTGGGCCGCAACACGCTGCGCGACTGCTACCCCTGGCTCGGCCCGAGCGCCGTGGGTGCCGCCTACTGCCCGAGCGACGGGCAGGCCAACCCGCGCCTGGTCGGCCCGGCCTTCGCGCGGGCGGCGCGGGCGGCGGGGGCGGAGCTGATCGAGCTCGACGGCGCAAAGCACGTGGAGCGCGACGGCAGCGGCTTCACGGTCGAGACCGAATCCGGGCGGACGCTGCGCGGGAGCGCGCTGATCAACAGCTCCGGTGCCTGGGGCGCGCGACTCGCGGCGCGCTTCGGCGAGGAGGTCGAGATCTGGCCGATGGAGCCGCAGATGATCGTCACCGAGCCCGCGCCCTACTTCATGGAGCCCGTGCTCGCCGTGGTGGGCGGCGACGTGTACGCGCGCCAGATCCCGCGCGGCAACGTCATCTTCGGCGGGCGCAGCGGCACGGCCGATCTCGATGTCGGCTTCGCCAAGGTCAACGCGGAGGAGAGTCTGACAACGCTGGCGCGAACCATCGACATCATCCCCCGCATCGCCGAGCTCTCCGTGATCCGCTTCTGGAGCGGGGTGGAGGGCTGCACGCCGGACCACCTGCCGGTGCTCTGCCCGAGCCGGACCACGCCCGGCCTGGTCCACGCCTTCGGCTTCAGCGGCCACGGATTTTGCCTGGGCCCGGCCTCGGGCGCGGTGGCGGCCGAACTCGCGCTCGACGGCCGCACCGAGACGCCGATCGAGGGCTTCGATATCGGCCGCTTTACCGACGCGTAGCTCGGGCCGGCTACTTCTGGCTGGCGACGAGGCGATCGCCGAGCGCGGCCATGGCGTCGCCGTCGATGTTGGCGAGGGCGAAGCGGAGATAGTCGTCCTGCTCGGGGCCGAAGGCGCTGCCGGGCAGGCAGAGCACATTTTCCTCCTGGATGAGCCTGCGGGCGACGTCTTCGGCAGGGGAGCCGGCGAAGGGGTGGCGCACGTAGGCGAAGAAGGCGCCGGCGCAGATCAGCTCGTAGGCCAGATCGTTGCGCGCGAAGACGGCGCGGAACTGGGCGACGCGCTCCAGTACGAGGCGCCGCTTGTCGGCGCGAAAGTCCGCGAGGTGGTTGAGGCCGTAGAGCGCCGCCTCCTGCGCGATGGCGGGCGCGCAGATCGCGACGCAATCGGCGGCCTTGGCGATCTCGGCGAGCAGGCCTGCGCCCGCGATCAGCGCGCCGACCCGGTAGCCGGTGAGGCTGTAGACCTTGGAGAAGCTGTAGAGGTGGACCAGCGTCTCGTCCCAGTCCGGGCGCGCCAACAGGCCGTGGGGCGGGCCGTCACCGGGAAGGAAATCGCGGTAAGTCTCGTCCAGCACCAGCGCGAGGCCGGCCTCGCGCGCGAGGCGGTGGAACCCCTCGATGACCTCCGGCGGATAGATGGCACCCGTGGGGTTGTTGGGCGTCACCAGCACGATGGCCCGGGTGCGGGGCGTGATCCGCGCCGCCGCATCGGCCGGGTCCGGCACGCCACCGCGCTCCGCCCGGAAGGGCAGATAGACCGGCGCGATGCCCAGCATCTCCAGCCACATCTGGTAGTTGAAGTAGGAGGGAGCGGCCAGGATTGCCTCGTCGCCCGGCCCGGCGAGCGCCATCAGCGCGAGGCAGAAGGCCTGGTTGCAGCCGGCGGTGATCGCGACCTGAACGCGGGTCACGTCGCCTCCGTAAGCCTCCGAAAGCGCCGCGGCAAGGGCGCTGCGCAAATCTTCGCGGCCGACGATTGGGGTGTAGCGCGCCATCTCCGGCCGGCGCACCGCATCCGCGAGATGGGTCGTCAGCGCGTCTGCCGGGGGATAGGCGGGCACCGCCTGGGCGAGATCGAGCAGGGGCTTCTCGGGCGGGTAGTCGCGCCCGGCAGCGAGCTTCGCGATCTCGGCGATGGGCGGCGGAATGACGGCGCCGAGCGCCGGGTTGATACGGTAGGCGAGGCCGCCGGCGCTAGAGCGTTTCCGCTTCATGCGAAACGCTCTAGCATTTTGTCGCTCACGGCAGCCAGCCTTCGGCTGGCGCCTCCGCGAGGGCGCCGCTAACGCGGCGGGCCGCGGTCGCGGCCTGTCGCGCGTCCGTCGAAGTCGGACGTGCTCTAATAGGCGTACTCCTCGAAGAGAGGCTCGATGCTGCGGCCCCAGCGGCCCTCGTAGGCCTCCAGCATGTCGTCGGCGGCGGTGCGTCCGCTCTCGGCGATCTGGCGCAGGTAGGTGAGGTAGGAGCGTTCGTCGGAATCGAGGTTGCCGGCGACCGCGCGGCGCTTGAGGCCGCCGGCCGCAATCTCGACCGTATCTCTGGCGACCTCCTGGACCGACCGGCCGCCGACCGTGGCGCGGAGCGCCTCCCGCGGCACGGCGCCGAGCATCGCCGCGACGTCGTCGGCGGACCAGTCGGAGACCAGCGCCTCGGCCTCGTTCAACGCGGTCGAATCGTAAAGCAGCCCGACCCAGAGGGCAGGCAGCGCGCAGACCTTGCCCCAGGGGCCGCTGTCCGCACCCCGCATCTCAATGAAGGTCTTGAGCCGGACCTCGGGGAAGACGGTGGTGAGGTGATCCTCCCAATCCTTGAGGGTCGGCCTCTCGCCGGGAAGCTGCGGCAAGGCGCCGTCGAGAAAATCGCGGAAGGACTCGCCCGCCACGTCGACGTAGCCGCCGTCCCGCGCCACGAAATACATCGGTGCATCCAGCACGTAGTCGGCATAGCGCTCGAACCCCATGCCGGGTTCGAAGGCGAAGCGGAGCAGGCCGCAGCGGTCCGGGTCGGTGTCTGTCCAGACATGGCTGCGGTAGCTTCGGAAGCCGCTCGGCCTGCCCTCGACGAAGGGCGAGATGGCGAAGAGCGCGGTGGCGACCGGCTGCAGGGCCATGGCGACGCGCATCTTGCGCACCATGTCGGCTTCCGAGTCGAAGTCGAGATTGACTTGCACGGTGCAGGTGCGGGTCATCATGTCGAGGCCCAGGTTGCCGCGCGTCGGCATGTAACGGCGCATGATCGCGTAGCGGCCCTTGGGCATCCACGGGATCGCCTCGCGCGGCGCGTCGGGCCGGAAGCCCACGCCGTAGAAGCCGATGCCCAGCTCCTCGGAGATCGTCTTGACCTGATCCAGGTGGGCGTGAACCTCGTCGCAGGTGCGGTGCAGGTTATGGAGCGGGGCGCCCGAAAGCTCGAGCTGGCCACCCGGCTCCAGGGTCACCGATTGGCCGTCCTTGAGCAGGGCGATGGGATTGCCGTTCTCCAGATAGGGCGCCCAGCCGTAGCGCTGAAGCCCCTCCAGAAGCGCGCGGATGCCCCACGGCCCGTCGTAGGGGAGGGGCGCATGGTCGGCGAGGCGATGGCCGAACTTCTCGTGCTCCGTGCCGATGCGCCACGCGGAGCGCGGCTTGCAGCCGGATTCGAGATAGGCGATCAGGTCGCGCCGGGTAAGCGCCTCGCCTTGCGTTGTGGCGCTGTGGTTCACGCCCCCTCCCAACGGTCGCGTCGAAGTTGTGCGGGGTTTCTACTATTCGGGCGCCGCTGTCCAGCCTATCGAAGCGCGGACCCGGACATGGCAGGGCTGCGTTCGGTGCGGCGCGGCCTCATCGCCAGTCGCCCGCGAGGGTCTGCCAGCAGGCCAAGGCGGCCGCGACGGCGGTCTCGGCGCGCAGGATGCGGGGGCCGAGGCGGGCATGCACGGCTGCCGGGTGATCGGCGAGCAGGCGCCGTTCGGCAGGCGCGAAGCCGCCCTCGGGCCCGATCAGGATGGCCCAGGCCGCGCCGGCGCTGTCGGCCAGCGACTCGGCCACCGTTCGTTCGGCCTCGGGGTCGCAGACCAACAGCCGGCGCTCCGGCGGCCAGTGCGCAAGCGCCTCGGCGAGGGGGCAGGGGGGCGCAATGGACGGCACCTCCAGGCGCCCGCACTGCTCCGCCGCCTCGATGGCATGGGCGCGGAGGCGCTCGACATTGACGCGCCTGGTCTGGCCGTATCGCGTGAAGACCGGGTGGATAGCGCCGACGCCGAGCTCGGTCGCCTTCTCGACCACGAAGCGGGTCCGCTCGGACTTGAGCGGCGCGAACAGGAGCCGCAAACCGAGTGCCGGAGGCTGCGCGGAAAGCCGCACGACCGGCCGGACGTTGGCGCGGTGAGCAGCGAGGGTCTCGATGATGGCCTCCCACTCGCCGTCGCGGCCGTTGAACAGGCGAATCCGGTCCCCAGGCGCCTGGCGCATCACGTTGCGGAGATAGTGGGCCTGGCCCGAGGCCAGCGCGACCGCAGTGCCCGCTTCGAGCGCAGCCTCGACGAAGAGGCGGATCGCGCTCCGGCCGTCCTCACGCTCGCGCTCAGGCCCCGCCACCGGCGGCTCTCCGCTTGTCACTACCGGGGCGCCACGATACACCAGCAGCCATGGCCGAGCGCCTGGATAACGTGGCCGGAGAGCCTGCGGGGCGGGGCCCTGGAGGGCCTGGGCCGGTCGAGCGGGCGATGCCGCGTTTTGCGCGCCCCTTCGTCGCGCTGGCGCGGCTGGACCAGCCGGTCGGCGTGTGGCTGCTGCTCTGGCCCTGCCTCTGGGCCATCGGGCTCGGCTCCGACGGCTTGCCGGACGTAGAGCTGCTGGCGCTCTTCACCGCCGGCGCCTTCGTGATGCGGGCGGCCGGCTGCACCCTCAACGATATCTTCGACCGCGACTTCGACGCCCGTGTGGAGCGCACCCGTCGGCGCCCGCTGCCCTCCGGCGCCATCGGGGTGAAGGGGGCCGTCGCCTTCATGGCGGTGCTGCTGGGCGCAGGCCTCGCCATCCTGCTCCAGCTCAACCTGTTCGCGATCCTGCTGGGAGTGGGCTCTCTGCTGCTGGTGGTGCTCTACCCCTTGATGAAACGCATCACCTATTGGCCGCAAGCCTTTCTGGGGCTTACGTTTAACTACGGTGCGCTGCTGGGATGGGCGGCGGTGGAGGGCGGCATCGGCTGGCCGGCGGGGTTGCTCTACGTCGGCGGCATCGCCTGGACCCTCGGCTACGACACGATCTACGCGCACCAGGACAAGGAGGACGATCTCCTGATCGGAGTGAAGTCCAGCGCCATCGCCCTCGGCGAGCGGACGCGGCCGTTCCTGATTGCGTTCTACATAATCGCCGTGGCGGGCTTCGCGGGCGCCGGCGTTGCTGCGGAGATCGCCTGGCCCTACTACGTGGGCGTGGCAGTGGCGGCGCTTCTTCTCGGCTGGCAAGCGCTGCGTGTCCGCATCGACAACCCCGCCGACTGCCTCTCGAAGTTCAAGAACAACAGCCTGGTGGGCCTCGCGCTCTTCGCCGGCATCGTCGCCGCGCAAGCGATTCGGTAGCGTTCACGACGCAGTGGGCGAGAAATCCGAATAGGAGAAGGGCTGCGCCTGCGCCCTGAGCCGCGCCGTGCGCTCAAGCCTCACCGCCTCGTCGTCGATAGCCTCCAGGATGAAGTCGTCCAACGGCCCCGGCGCGCTCAGCATGGCCTGAACCACTTGCAGTGCCTCCGTCTGCGTGCAGGTGCGGAAACGCCGGCCTTCCGCCGGGATGGCCGCGAGCGCGAGAGGCGCGCCTTCCGGCGCGATGTGGCCGTAGCCGCCGACGTAGGTGTTTACCGTCTCCATGGGCGGCAGCAGGTCGGGTTCGATCCGGATGTTGCGAAGCGGGCCGAAGAGGTAGGTGTGGCGGCGGAACTCGGTCTCGTGCATGCGCGTGAGCTGGTCGTCGTCCAGCCAGGTGATGGCGATGTCGCAGACCGTGCCGGGGGAGGGGGCGATGGTCGCCGGCACCGCGCCATAGCTGGAGATATGGGCGGCGTGGACGACATCGAAGCCATGGAGCCGCGCCTGGAGCACCGGGATGACCGCAGGCCCGACCGGCGCGAATTTTCGCCGCAGCCGCTCGGGCGCGGCATTGGCGCCGTAGGCCAGGACGGGCGTGCGATGGCTGAGCGGGGCCGGGACGGCGAGCCCGCGTTGCCGCAGCAGGGTGCCTGCGGGCACGGATCGCCCCTCGACCTCGACTGCCGCGCCTTCCAGCGCGTCGCCGAGGGCGTTGAGGCGCCACGCCTCGCCATCGACATGGAGGAAGGAATACCCCGGCCGCGGGAAGGGATAGCGCTTCGCGATCGCGACTGCCTCAGCACGGGTCGGGGTCATGGACTGCAGCGCACCACCGTCAGCGGCTCAGGGTCTCTATGCTCCGCGCTCGCGACACTCTGGGCGCGAGCGACACCCCGCACCATGGTGCAGTGTGTGGTACGGAGTGACAGGGATACGCTGCGCTTCGCTGCAGTACGATTTTGCACGACAGTTCAGTCTATTGTTGCGATTTCCCCGCCAAAGTCGTAGACTGGGTTTCGCTCTGGTTCGATTTCGCCGGGTGCCTATGTGGTGCCCGATCTGGTGCCTGGTATTTTGTATGTAAGGAAAGCGTTCGGTCACGCGGTGATGGAGAGGGTTGAGATCATTTTCGACACCCTCGACAAGACACTCTTGAGTAACAGATTCCTAAGCCGTTGATGTTGCGAGCCCTTGTTCCTTTTCATCTTCAACGATCTGGACCAGTTGGTAGCCGAGTTGCTTGGCTCGCCGGTCCAGATGCGCGAATGTGCGGTTGAGGCGGCGTTGCTCGTAGACCTCCATACCCTGTTCCACATATTCCTCGCCCCGAGTGACCATCAGGTAGATCAGGCAGGCAAGCTCTCGCGCCGTAGCGGTGATCGCGACGGGCTTGTCCTTTCGGGCGAGGCGAGCACGGTGCTTGGCACCGATGAAGGTCTGGCTGCTGCGCGCCGTCATGGCCGCTATGCGCAGCGCCTGGGCGACCGGGTTGACCACTTTGTGCGCCCGGCCCGGCAGGGATTTTCCGCCGCTGATCCGGGTCCCCGGCGCCACCCCCAGCCAGGAGCAGAAGTGCTGCACGGTCGGGAAGGCGGAGAAGTCCGGGCCGATCTCCGAGGCAATCACCAGAGCGGTGTTGACGCCGATGGTGGGGATCGCGGTGAGATCGACACCCATCATCTCGTGCAGCGCTTGAGACATCGCCTTCTCGTTCGAGGCGACCGACTTGCCCCGAGACTTCTTCGACGCAGTCGTCGGGGAGGCCGCAGCGACCGGGGTCCCGTTGATCGTGCCGCCGCCTGCGGAATCGTCCGGCGGCGTCAGGCTGTCGATCTGCGCCGTGATCTGTGCCTCGCAGTCCTCGAGTTGCCGTTCGAGGAAGTCGTAGCGCTGCATGGCCTGCTCCAGGGCGAACAGGTGCTCTTCGCGCCAAGTACCCTCCAGGCTGGCGGCGATCGTGTCGGCACTGGCCTTGACCCGACGGTGCCGGAACGACGCCAGACGCTGCGGGTCGCGCTCGCCGTCGATGATCGCCCGCAGGATCTTCTGTCCGGTCTGGCCCACGATATCGGTGAGCACCGAGTCCAGCCGGATATTCATCTGGGTCAGCGCCTTCTGCATGTGCTGCACGCAGCGCGAACGGTCTTCGATCAGCCGCTTGGCCTGGCGAACGTACGAACGAAGCGGACAGATCGCATCGCTGGGACGGAAAGCGCCCCGCAGAAGACCGTAGGACAACAACTGCCAGATCCACTGGCAGTCGAGCACGTCGCTCTTGCGCCCGGCAATCTGCTTCGTCATGCGCGGCGGCACCAGCATCACCTCGAACCCGGCGCGCTCCAGCACCTCGTAGACCGGGATCCAGTAGACCGAGGTCGATTCCATCGCCACTTTCTTCACCCCGCACGACGACAACCACGCCGCCATCGCTTCCAGATCCCGGGTGAAGCTGTCGAACGAACGGACCGGTTCCGAACTCCGCTCCGGATCGACGGCCACGAAGTGCCGATCCTTGCCAATGTCGATCCCGGCGCAGTCCGGGTTCACCACCTTCAAGCGCTGTGCCTTTCTCCTCTTCCGCGGCATGCAAACCCCTCCCAATGTCCGTTGAGATGCGGGCGGGGGAGGAACCACGGCGACGTTTCAATCTCTCGAACGAGGTCGCGGGACAACCCGCGCCATCAGTGACGGAAGCCGAGCATGGTTCGGGCCACACTGGTAATCGGGTGCTCTCGCACTCCACTGAGGTATCGGCCTCGACAACCCCAACCCTCCCCAGTTCATGCCACCGCCGCCGAAGGCACAAGCCCCCGTTACTTCCGCGACGAAGCCGCCGCGGCGCGGGGGTGGTTACTGGTAACGCCGCCGACGATTAGATATCGTCGCGCACATGGCGATGCGCGACGAGGATTTCGGGACGGCGCCGACGCTGACCGAGTCGGACGGGGGGCTCTGGTCGCCGCCCATTGCTGCCCCGGCATCGGAGTCGCACGACTGGCAGTCCTTGTACGAACGGGCGCAAGCCCGCGCGGAGACGGAGCGGGCGCGGGCGGACGCGGCCGAAGCGCGCGTGCAAGAGCTGCTCAACGATATTCGTCGGCTCCGTACTTCTCTGCGCAAGGCGGAAGTCGGCAAGGGTGCACGCGGGCCCGCGCCGAGGAATACCCGTGGAGCGCACGAGGTCACGACCGGACAGCCGTTGAGGGCGCCGGACCGCTCGCAGGAGCAGAGGGACGAGATTGCGGCACTGCGCAGGAAGGTCGCGGCGCTTCGCAGGTTGAAACGGCCGGCACAGACGTCGCGGCCCGGGGCCAGCGCCCGGTTGCGCAAGGCGCTGGAACGGGCGCGGAAGCAGAAGGACACGATCAAAGCGCTGCGCGGGGAGGTCGCTTCCCTCGGCCGGGAGACCCGCCGGCTGAACCGGGAGGCCCGCCGGCTGCGTCGCGAGCACGAGCGATTGCAGGACCTCAAGGCGACAGTCCGCCGGCTGACCTTCGAAACCAAGCTGCAGCGCGGGGCGTTGGCGGGCTATTACGACCAGATGGACGTCATCGCCGGACTGAGGACGCGCGTCTTCAATCTGGAAGTCGCCCTGAGGGAATCCACTGCCAAGGAGGGGCTGAAGGGCGAGCTGAACGGGCGTCCTCTGGTATCTGCGCTGCTCGGGAGAGTGCGCGACCGGGACAAGACCATCGAGGCGCTGCGCAAGTCGAACGAACGGCTGGGCAAGAAGATAAAGTCCCTGCGCGCCCAAAGAGCGAGACTGCAAGCCCGGATTGTCCAGCTTCGCTCGACGCGGGCCGTGTTGTCGAAGGCGGTCTTCGGGGGCCGGAGCGAGCGGCAGGAGACGCCGCGCTCGGAGCGAAAGCGCGGCCAGGAGCGCGGCGCGGCCGGCCACGGCCGCACCCCGCGGCCTGCGCTCGAGAAGACGGAGGAACGGCAGGAACCGCCGCCGGACGCGCTCATATGCTCCTGCTGCGGCAAGCCCTATGTCGCCAACGGCGAGCGTTCCTCGTCCGTCATCGAGATCGCGGTCAAGGCCCACATCCGCAGGATCGTCCGTCCGCGCTACCGCCGGGGCTGCGACTGCCCATCCTCGCCCCCGGAGGCGGTCGCACCCCCGCCGGCGCGGCTGTTCGCCAGGACGCCCTTCGGGATCAGCGTCTGGGCGCGCATCCTCTACGAGCGCTTCGCCTGCTTCCGGCCCTTGCGCCAGGTCGCGGCGTGGATGACCGACCAGGGGCTGGCGATCGCGCCGGGGACGATGGCCAGCAGCGTGCGCCGCTTGCAGCCGCTGTTTGCGCCGCTCGCCGAGGCGGTCCTCGCCCACCAGAACGAGATGGCGGTGCGCCACGGCGACGAGACCGGCTGGCGCATCCAGGCGCTGAGCGAGACCGGGCGCTCGCGGCGCGCGTGGCTGTGGATCTCGGTCGGCAAGGATGCCGTCTACTACCACGTCGACCCCTCGCGCAGCGCCGAGGCCGCGATGAAGCTGTTCGGCTCGGTCAAGGGCACCGTGTTCCTGGTCTGCGACCGCTACGTCGCCTACACCAGGATGGCGCGCGAGCTCGACGGCAAGGTGATCCTGTGCTGGTGCTGGATCCACCAGAGGCGCGACTTCATCGAGTGCGCCGCCGGCCAGGCGAAGCTGAGGCAATGGTGCGAGGGATGGATCGAGCGCTTCGCGTCGGTCTGCCGGCTGAACAAGGAGCGGCTGAAGCATTACGACCCCGCTCTCGCTCTCGAACGCCAGTCGCCGGCGTTCGAGGCGGCACAGGCCCCGCTGAAGAAGGCCGTGGACGGCCTGTTCGCGCGGGCCGAAGCGGAGCTGGCCGGGCTTGCGGACAAGGCCCGCCAGGGCAAGGCCCTGCGCTCGCTGCTCAAGCATCGCGAGGGGCTGAGCGTCTTCGTCGACAATCCCCAGGTCCCCATGGACAACAACGTCGCGGAGCGCGAGCTGCGCGGCGCGGTCATCGGGCGGCGGTTGAGCTTCGGTTCCGACAGCGAGGATGGCGCCGCCCTCACGGCGACGATGTACTCGGTCATCGGCACCCTCGCCTTGAACGGCATCGATGTCCTGCGCTGGCTGGAGGCGTGGCTCGAAGCCTGCGCGGAGAACGGTGGCCAGCCGCCCGACGACCTGTCGCTGTGGCTGCCCTGGACGATGAGCGAGGAGCGCAGGCGCGCGTTCACGGCGCCGGAATGACCGCCGCCGTCGAGTGCCGCTACTACGGTCGCGACTTCACGGCGCAAGAGATGGCGCTGCTGCGCGCCCTGATCGCCGCCGATCCGCAGCCCACCCGCGCCGCTCTGTCCCGAGAGTTCTGCCGGCGTATCGGCTGGCTCAAGCCCGATGGCGGCCTCAAGGACATGATGGCGAAGGTGACCATGCTCGCCATGCACCGCGACGGCGTGATCGCCCTGCCGCCGCCGAGGGGCAGGCAGGGACGGCCCAAGCCCTTCGTCTTCGGACCCGACACCGAGCCGCCGCTGTTCCCCGCCCCGACCGCCCTCGACGAGGTGCGCCCCCTCGACATGGGCATCGTCGTGCGCAACACCCGCGAAGGGAAGCTCTGGAACGAGTTCGTCGCCCGCTACCACTATCTCGGATACAAGACCCTGGTCGGCGCCCAGATGCGCTACGCCGTCCACGACCGCAACGGCTGGCCGCTCGCCATGCTCGGCTTCTCCACCGCCGCCTGGAAGCTCGCCCCGCGCGACAGCTTCATCGGATGGACGCCCGAGATGCGCGAGAAGAACCTGCCGCTGGTGATCGACAACCCGCGCTTCCTGATCCTGCCGTGGATCGAGATCCCCAACCTCGGCTCGCACATCCTCGCCATCGTGCGCCGCCGCCTGCCCGGGGACTGGACCGAGCGCTACAACACCACGCCCGTGCTCATCGAGACCTTCGTCGAGACCCCGCGCTACACCGGCGCCGTCTACCGGGCATCCGGTTGGACACACGTCGGAGCCACTCAGGGAAGAGGACGCTATGACAGGCATACCAAACGAGCCAAACCGAAAAAGGACATCTGGTTGCGACCCCTCCGCAAGGACTGGAAGCGAACCCTCAATCGTTGATCCCCGCACGCCCATCACCGCGTGACCGAACGCTTTCGGGTATTGGATCATGGGGGCACCGCTCTGTCAACACATCACCCAACACGCGAAAGGCACTGAAAGTCACCTCATGTCGTCTCGCAAAGGTAGAGTGCTTATCTATATTTCTCTAACCCATTGCTATATGACATAAAATGTCCGCCTATGTCTGTTCAGACGTGCTTAGCGATACAGTCACTCGTAAGTCTACGCACCTAACGGCGCGCGGCGCACTTGCGCCGTCCGGGCCTGCGGCCCGGTCCCCCTCAGGGCAGGCTCTTCGTCTGCTTCCGCCGCTATGGCCGCCCAACACCGTCATGCCCGGCCTCGCCCACCCACTTCTTTCGTCATGCGCGGCCCCCGGATCAAGTCCGGGGGTGTTCCGCGCATCTTTCTCAGTTGAGCCCGCCATGCGTTGGGTAAGCACGTGGATGGTCGCAACACCCCCGGACTTGATCCGGGGGGCAGGCATGACGACGCGAGGGAGTGTGCCGGGTGAAACAGCACCCCATCACGAAAGTGGGATTCGGAGGAGCCTTGATCTCATGTGGGATTCTCCGGGATTGGGTGGGATTCGCCGGGATAAAGTGGGATCAAGTGAGACAAGCGGGATTCCACGGCAACGTTGTCTGCCCGAGAGTCGCCCAAGTGCCCGCCCGACGTTCCCGTCATCGCGCACCCAACGCGCGTGGACATTGCGTCGCGCCCCGTAACATCCGTCGCACGCGATGCCCCTAACCCGTCATGCGCGGACCTGCCCGGACTCGTTCCGGGTATCCGCGCATCCATATGGCAGCCCCACCGGCCACGGCCCATTCGCTCGCCCACCACATGCCGCGATCCTCTCACGGCCCCGGCGCGCCGTGCACCGGACCATCGTGCGAAGCGTCCGATTGGCAAGTGCGCGGCTAAAGCGCATGACACCAGCGGCACGATAAGATGAAGATAGCCGACTGATTCGCTCCCCTAGCCAGACGCGCGAACTGTCACGCAATTGCTCCATTTTCACTAACTGTTCATGTCACTTGATAATACTATTACATAGGTCACCGAATAAATTACGCACAAAACGCAGCTCGTCTAGATCTTCTGTTACAAGATGCCTGACGGCTTTTTGATAGTCTCCGCGCTTTTTAAATCCCAAAGCGCTTGAAATTTGTTCTAATGCATTCGACTCCCGAACCGGACATGTGACTAATATTTTCTCCCAATTTCCTGCCTTGACCGCTGCGTTCAATTGTTCAATACGTGCCTCATGCAAACTCTTTGCGTCATTGACAATATGAAAGTTGTCGCCCGCCAGAAGGTCATCGTCATTTGGAATTTGCGCCAAAACGGCATTTCGAAGTTCCTTCTTGGTCGCCTTCTGACTTAAGCGCTCTGTGTGATCCCTGATGGCGTCGACCCCCGCGGCTATCGCAGCTCTAGCCAACTCCGCACCCCCGTCCCCCGACACCGCGGCCTGACGAAACGCTATTTTCTTCACAATTCTAGGATGAAAATAAACTGCCTCTACCGAGTAATATGGCACTGCGTAAACGCCTTGCTCTTGCTTAGCAGCAATTTGATCTATGGAAAGTCCATCACTATCCGTTATTCCGAATACTTGTAGCCAATGAAGTGATTCTGCAGCTCTTGCGCCAATCACTGCTTGCTCGACAGCATGGAGATTACCCTTTGGAATGATTGATACCATCGGAAATACTAAGCTGTATAGAGACTTATCTAGGCTTTTTTCCGTGCCCTCCACAAAGAGAATACTTCGACGTGACCCTATCAAATCCCGTTTGAGTGCATCATCGATTGGGGTTGATACCGGCAATTCATCCGCATCCCAATCTTGTACCGTTTGACCGTTGAAGCTGCAAGATCTCAGTAGAAGAGTACGGGCATCGGACTGTGCGAGCGGGAGGTCATGATCGTGAGTAGAAATTACAAAACTGCAATCGGGACGTCGCTCAAGTAACTGGCTGAGCAACGGCGATATAATGGAACGGTGCAAGTGGCGTTCCGGTTCATCAATGATCAACAGGGTTCCTGGTGGGGCGGTAAGGACGTTTCCAGCGATCAAAAGCGCATTCCGCTCCCCGTCAGACAGCTCCGCAGCGCTGTACTCGGGTCCGCCATGTTTACTTGCTACTATTCGTTCATTCGTCCTGATAGTAATTTTAATTGGCAAGTTCGATTGTAGCAAGAGTTCATTAATGACAGCAATCGGCGATTCAACCCTACCCGCCTCTTCGAGACTATCCATATCACGAGCGTCGTAAGCCGCTGCGATCGCACGTGCGCGAACGTTTTCCGCATCTATAATTTCATAGATGGTCATGCTAGCTCTTTGAGAAGCGTAAGCGTCTCGATACCTAGATTGAATGGTCCGGTCATCATTCTGAATGTGTTTTTCTGTTTGCACCTTAGCTGAAGGCGTCATGTCGAGCGCATCAGAGTTCATCCACGTTTGTCGATGAGCAGAAATCTTCCTAGCGCTTCCTCGATGCTGATTATTGAAATGATACATTAGGCTCGATTTTCCGGTTCCGTTTGCACCGAGCACGAAAAGCAGTTCTCCGGCTTCCAATATCAAATGTTGGCCATCATTGTTGGGAGAAGGAATAGTCAGTTTGAAGGACATACTTTCCTCGCATGCAGTTCAATTTCGTTCTTGTCGTTATAGTGAAAAAGCGCGCGGAGTTTCGTGTTCAAATATGCAAAGATTGCGTCACGGTTGGCACCAAGTCGATGCTATATGGATTCGTGGAACATGTATAGGGTTCTACTGTGGCGGGGGAAAAAGGTAGTGTGGTTGTTGCCGTACGACGGTGCATTTCAAAGGCCCCAAAACTTCCAACCGAATGCCCGGCTAGGACTTCGGGCTCGGTGAGACGGCCGATATGATCCGGTCTGTGGTCGAGAGGATCGTCAGGCGGAAATCACCCTGGGCAGGCCATGACCCTGGTGAGAAATGCGGGCGTGCGTGGCGCCGATCTAAGGGGCGGTCTCCCGAACCGCGCCCCTTTTCCCGCTCATTCAGCCTTGGCGCTTCAGTCCGGGAAGGGCATCTCGAAGTGGCTGTCCACCGTGGTGTAGTCGGCGTAGCCGAGCCGCGCGATGGGCCGGAACTTCGATTGATCCACGCGGCCTTCGGTGATGATCGAATCGTCGATGTGAACGCCGACAACCTCGCCCAGCACGAGCCAGTTGCGGAAGCGCGCGGGCTCGTCGGCCAGCAGCTCGGTCACCTTGTGGAGCCGGCATTCGAGGTGGATCGGCGCGCCCTTGACCCTGGGCGGACGCACCAGCCGTGCCGGCTCGGTCTCGAGGCCGGTCAGCGCAAACTCGTCGACCGCGCTCGGCACCCCGCTCGACGAGAGCCGCATCGCCTCGCGCTGCTCCCAGGTCGCGAGGTTGGCGACGAACTCGCCGGTCTCCCGCACGTTGTGCAGGCTGTCCTTGGCGCCTCCTTCGGCCGCGTGCGGGCCGCTCGGCGCGTACATCACCTGTGGCGGGTGGTCCCCGCACGCGTTGAAGTAGCTGAAGGGCGCAAGGTTGAGCACGCCGGCGGCATCGATCGTGGTGATCCAGCCGATGGGGCGCGGCACCACGCAGGACTTGAACGGGTCGTGCGGCAGGCCGTGATCGTTGCGCGCGGTCTCGTAGAACATCGGGCGGCGGCTACGCCTTGGGCCTCTGGATAAACTCGACCGTGATGCCGTCGGGATCGCGTGTGTAGACCACGAGGCCGCCCTTGTTGGGCCCGGCGTTGACGGCGATGGGATCGCCCAGCGGCTCGGAGCCCGCGTCGCGCACCGCCGCGATAGCCTCGTGGATGTCGTCCACGTCGAAGGCGATGTGGGCGAAGCCCGCGTCGCAGGGGCGCGAGTTCACTCGGCCGCGGTCGGCGGGGCCGCGATACTCGATCAGCTCCAGGCGGTGGCCGGGCGCCTGCAGGTAGGCGACCTCGATATCCGCGCCGTCCACGCCCACCACCTGCTCGATGAACTTGGGATCGCGCGGAGAGCGGTTCAGCAGCGTGAAGCCGAGCGCGCCCTCGAACAGCCCGATCGCCCGATCGAGGCTGGAGACCGTGAAGCTGGTGTGATTGGTCGCCGTGATCGTGAAGCCCGCCATCGCCGCTGTTCCCCCTCGTTGCCGCGCCGTGCGTTGCTCGCCTGCGTTCACTCCGCCGCCGGCGCGCCGGTGTCGAGACCTGGGCGGACCAAGTCGCCCGCGGCGGCGCGCCGCTCGTAGCGCCGGGCCGGCGCGTTGACCACCGGGGCGAGCGGCGCCGCGTCTTGGGCGGTGGCGCGGCGGGCGGCGGGCGCGCGGTCGTAGAGCGTCGTCCGCTGAACGGGCTCGCGGCCCAGTTGTTCGACCATCACCTCGATCTCCGCCGGCGGGAACTCCTGGCCATGGCTTGCGCCGGCGGCGCGGGTGATCGACTCGTTCATCAGCGTGCCGCCGATGTCATTGGCGCCGGCGCGGAGGCAGGCGGCGGCGCCCTCCCGCCCCATCTTGACCCACGAGGTCTGGATGTTGGGGATGACGGGATGGAGCGCGAGCCGCGCCACCGCGTGCATGAGGATCGCCTCGCGCCAGGTCGGCCCCCGTCTTGCGCGACCCTTGAGGTAGAGCGGCGCCTCCATCGCGACGAAGGGGAGCGGCACGAACTCGGTGAAGCCGCCGGTGCGCTCCTGCAGGGCCCGGACCCGCGCTAGATGGCGCGCCCAGTGGCGCGGTCCGTCCACGTGGCCGAACATGATCGTGGCAGTGCTGCGCAACCCCAGCGCGTGCGCCGCCTCCATCACCGAGAGCCACTGGTCGGTTGCGATCTTGTCGGGGCAGATGACGGCCCGCACCTCGTCGTCGAGGATCTCGGCGGCGGTGCCGGGGAGCGAGCCCAATCCGGCCTCCTGCAGCGCGGCGAGGAAGTCGGGGACGGTGCGGCCCAGGGTTGCGGCACCTTGCCAGATCTCCAGCGGCGAGAAGGCGTGGACGTGGATCGCGGGCTCGGCCTCTTTGATGGCACGGCAGATCGCGAGATAGGTCTCGCCGGTGTAGTCGGGATGGATGCCGCCCTGGAGGCAGACCTCGGTCGCACCCCGCGTCCAGGCCTCCTGCACGCGGCGCACGATTTCCTCCACCGGCAGGTCGTAGGGCCGGCCGCGCAGATTCTCGCTCAGCTTGCCCTTGGAGAAGGCGCAGAACTGGCAGCGGAAATAGCAGACGTTGGTGTAGTTGATGTTGCGGTTCACCACGTAGCTGATTTTCGGCCCGCTGACGCTGGCGCGCAGTTCGTCGGCGGCTGCGCAGACCGCGTGGAAGGCGACGCCGCGCGCCCCGAAGAGCCGCACGAGCGCGTCCTCGTCCAGCCCCTCGCCGGCCTCGGCGCGGGCCAGCAGGCGCTCGATGTCGGGAGCAATGACGGTAGGGACCGACGCGCGCTGCTCCGGTGGCGGCTCGCCCGCGCCGGTGAGCCAGGCGTCGGTGCGGGGATAGCCCTCGGAATCGACCAGCTTGAGCACCCGCGTGTGCAGCGCGGGATCGAGCCAGCGCTCCCCCTCAATCACGTAGGACGGATAGACCGTGAGGCGCTCGGCCAAGGTCTTGCCGGCGGCGGCGGTCTCACGCGCGAGCGCGTCGAGATGCGGCCAGGGCGCTTCGGGGTTGACGTAGTCCTGCGTCACCGGCGAGACGCCGCCCCAGTCGTTAATCCCGGCCGCGACCAGTTGCGGCAGCGCACCGGGGCTCAGGTTGGGCGGCGCCTGGATGTTCGCCTCCGGCCCGAAGAGGATGCGCGCGACTGCGATGGTCCACAGCAGCTCGTCGAGGTCCGGTTCGGGCGCGTCGGCCATGCGCGTCCCCGGCTTGGCCCGGAAATTCTGGACGATGATCTCCTGAATGTGCCCGTGGGCGTCGTGGACATCGCGCAGCGCCAGCAGGGCCTCGATCCGCTCCTCGCGAGTCTCGCCGATGCCGATGAGGATGCCGGAGGTGAAGGGCACCGCCTCCTCGCCGGCTAGGCGGAGGGTCTCGAGCCGCACGTGGGGGCGTTTGTCGGGCGAGCCGTAGTGCGGCCCGCCCTTGGCGGATAGGCGCTCGGACGCGCTCTCCAACATCATGCCTTGCGAGGCCGAGACCTTGCGCAACGCCTGCAAATCCTCGCGGTTCAGCACGCCGGGATTGAGGTGAGGCAGAAGTTCGGTCTCGTCCAGCACCAGCTGCGCCATCGCCGCGAGATAGGCGAGCGTGCTTTCGTAGCCGAGCGCCTCCAGGCTCTCGCGCGCCGCGCGGTAGCGCAGTTCCGGCTTGTCGCCGAGGGTGAAGAGCGCCTCCTTGCAGCCGGCGGCGGCGCCGGCTTGCGCTACCCGCAGCACTTCGTCGGGCGTCTTGAAGGCGGCCTCGCCCCGGCGCGGCGGGCGCGCGAAGGTGCAATAGTGGCAGACGTCGCGGCAGAGATGGGTGAGCGGGATGAAGACCTTGCGCGAGTAGGTCACGACGTCGGGATGCGCCCGGTCGCGGAGTTCGGCAGCACAATCGAGCAGCGGCGCAAGGTCTACCTCGTTGGCGAGCACCACAGCTTCCACCGCATCGGGACGGCGGCCGTCCTGCACTGCCTTGAGCAATTCGCGGGTTGCGTCTCGCATCCGCTTCAGGCCGCGTCGGTCACCAGGAGCCGCTCGGCGATCCCGCTCTCGCGCAGAAAGTCGAGGGTGCGGCCCGCCGCCGGCCGCGCAATGAAGGCGCGGAGGTCGTCCGGCGTGTCGATATCGAGGCCGAGGCCCGGCAGCGGCAGGATCCGCGGCGCGATTCCCTGCGCCCGCGCCGCCTCGCAATGCGGCCTGAAACTGTCGTGGCCGAAGGCGAACGACAGCGCGCCGGGCGGAGAGCAGAGCACGCAGTTGGTGCCGCGCCGGTCGTGCGACGGCACCAGAGTGACGGCGGGTCCGTCGGCGCCCGCGCCCTCGTGCGCGGCCAGCACCGCCACGATCTCGGCGACGCTCGCGCCGGGCACGTCGCCCGGCACCTGAAGCAGGCTGTCGGCCCCGGCGCGGTCGAGTGCCCCGGCGGCCCGCTCCACCGCCGCGCTCTGGCCGTCGTTGGAGGGTTCCGTGAGCACCTGCGCGCCGTGACGCTCGGCGAGCGCAGTTGCCCCCTCGTCCCGCGTAACCACGACGATGTCCGACAATCCCGGCACGCGCGAAAGCAGCTCCAGCACGTCTTCCGCCATCGCCAGGGCAAGGCGCTGGCGCTCGGACTCCGTAAGGAATTCCGCCAATCGCTGCTTGGCGTCGCCCGTGTCCTTGACCGGAAGGACCGCCCCGATCGTCACATCGCCATCCCTTGGGCTATCCCCAGGGCCCTCCCCCGGCGCCGGCGAGCCGCGTGCCGGTGCGCGACGCTAGGAAAAAGGCCGAAACCTGTCAAACCGCGCGCACCGCTCCGCCGGGGCAGACCGCGCTCAGGCCATGGTTCGGCGAACGGCGGCCTCGATGTCCTCGACCTTCGGCATGTAGAGGTCTTCGAGCTCGGGCGCGAACGGCACCGGGCAGTGCGGCGCCGTGACCTTCTCGATGGCTGCCTTCAGCGACTTGAACGCCTTCTGGGCCACGATGGACGAGATGTCGGCCGCCAAGGAGCAGCGTGGGTGGCTCTCGTCCACGACCACCAGACGGCCGGTCGCCTCGACCTCCTCGAGAATGGTTTCCTCGTCGAGCGGCGAGACCGTGCGCGGGTCGATCACCGTGCAGGAGATGCCGTCGTTCGCCAGGTTGTCGGCGGCCTCGCCCGCCAGATGCACCATCTTGCCGATGGCAACGATGGTGACATTCTCGCCCTCGCGCACCACGTTCGCCTCGCCGAACGGGACCGTATAGGCCTCGTCGGGCACGTCGGCCTCGTCGTCGTACATCGCCTTGTGCTCGAAGAAGACGACGGGATCGTTGTCGCGAATGGACTGAATCATCAGCCCCTTGGCGTCGTAGGGGTTCGAGGGAACGACCACCTTCACGCCGGGCACATGGGTGAAAAGCGAATAGAGCACCTGGCTGTGCTGCGACGCGGCCCTCAGGCCCGCGCCATACATGGTCCTGACCACCAGCGGGGTTTCTGCCTTGCCGCCGAACATGTAGCGGAACTTGCCCGCCTGGTTGTAGATCGCGTCGAAGCAGACCCCGAGAAAGTCGACGAACATCAGATCGACGATGGGGCGCATGCCGGTCACCGCAGCACCGGCCGCCGCCCCGATGAAACCGCCTTCGGCGATCGGCGTGTCCAGCACCCGCGTCGGTCCGAATTCGGTATGAAGGCCCTTGGTGACACCCAGCGGACCGCCCCAGGCATCGTCCTCGCCGGGAGCGCCGGTTCCGCCTGACACGTCTTCGCCCATCACGATGACCGAGGGGTCGCGCCGCATCTCGCCCGCCATCGCCTCGTTGAGGGCGGCCCTGTAGGATTTCATCGGCATTGTCGGTCCCCCGCTCAGTAAGAGGCGTAAACGTCAGTCATGAGATCGGCCTCGGTGGCACGCGGCGCGGCCTGAGCCGCTGACGCGGCATCCGTCACCCGCTTTTTCTCTTCCTCGAAGATCTCGTCGAGCTGTTCGCCTGTCAGCAGGCCGGTCTCGACGACCTTCTCGCGGAACAGGTTCAGGCAGTCCTTCTCGGCGCGCAGCTTGTCGATCTCGCCATCGCCCCGATAGGTCTGCGCATCGCCGACGAAGTGGCCGTAGAAGCGGGCGGTCTTGATGTGGATCAGGCTCGGGCCCTCGCCATTGCGGGCGCGTTCGACCGCCTCTCTCATCGCGTCGTGGACTGCGAAGAAGTCGAACCCGTCGACCTCGACGCCGGGCATTCCGAAGCCGTTCGCGCGGGCCACCTGCGAGCCCGCCACCGAATAGGATGAGGGGGTCGCCTCGGCATAGCCGTTGTCTTCGCAGATAAAGATCACCGGAAGCTTCCAGATATTCGCCATGTTGTAGGCTTCGAAGATCAGCCCCTGGTTGGAACCGCCATCGCCATAGAAGGCAACGGCGACGCCGTTCTCGCCCTTGGCCCTTGCCGAAAGGCCGGCACCCACGGCCAGGGGGCCCGTCGCGCCGATGATCCCGTTCGCGCCCAGCATCCCCTTGTCGAGGTCGGCGATGTGCATCGAGCCGCCCTTGCCGCCGCAGACGCCGGTGGTCGCGCCGTAGATCTCATCCATGGTTTCCTGCAGATCCAGGCCGCGGGCGATGCACTGGCCGTGGGCGCGATGGGTGGTCGCGATCCAGTCCCGCTCGTCCAGCGCCATGTAGACGCCTGCGGCCGTCGCTTCCTGACCGGCGGAGAGGTGAACGAAGCCCGGAATCTTGCCGTCCGAGAAGTTCTGGAAAACGCTGTCCTCGAAATGCCGGGCCGCCGCCATCGTGCGGTACGCCTTCAGCAGTTCGTCCCTGCTCAGTTGCATAAACCTCTCCCTTGCCTGTGCTGCCCGCCCCGGCGGAAGGCCAGGACTCCGACGCCGGTTGCATAGCTGTTTAAGGACGGCGGCGTGGGCCGGAATATACCGCTTCGCCCCGGCGAGTCACGGTTGGACCGGACTCATGGGCGGCACGTGCCTCTTTCACCCCGAGCGCCGCAGGGGACTGGCGCCCGATCAACGCTCTCCCCTGCCTGAGAGACGGTCCTCATCGTCGATGAGAGCCACGCGAGCGGGCGGGCTCACGCCCCATCGCCACATCACGAGATTGATATCGCCGGCACCCGCGCCGACGGCAAAGCTGCGGACCCGCATTCCGACATAGCCTGCGGCGATCAGACGATCTGCGAGAGCCTGCGATGCCGGGATTCGGCCAGCCAACATGTCCGCTTCCCAGGCCGCACAGGCCAGATCGGCATCGCTCACGCCTTGATCGCGACGGCGCTCTTCGTCCAGCGCATCGAAAACCGGCTCGGCGTCGACCTCATACGCGCACAGGGTCAGCGGCTGCATCGGGCGGCCGAGGGGTTGCGCTTCGCGTATTGCGGTGAGCGGATCGAGCGACGTGTAGAGCGCCGGCACGCCGCACCGGTTGAAGCGTCCGCCGTAGCGGCGCGCACCCTCGCCGGACAACGGTGTCCAGGACCACTGCGGGTTGTGCGCCCGGTAAACCAGCCCCCGGAACCGCATCGGTGCGGCTTCGGCTCAGGCGTAGCCGCCCGCCATGATCCGGTCGAGATAGGCGTGCACGTGTTCGGCCCTGCCTTCGCGCACCAATTGGTCCGGCGTGGCGCCGCCGAAGCCCGGCAGCGGCTCGGCGCGGAACCAGGCGTAGGCGGCAATCGGGGAGCCGGTCGCGGCCTCGGCGCGGTTGAGAATCTCCAGCATCTGGCGCAGACGGACCTGGGTCTTCCGCGCCCGGACCCGCGACGTGCGGGTGAACGCGTCCTTCCCGAGGCCCAGGGTGCCGGCGATCTCGGCCTTGGTGGTGCGCAGCGCGTCCGCGATCAGAGCCGGCGAGAACACCTGATCCGCGACGAAATCCTGGAACCGCATGGCCCAACCTCACAATTCTTCACATATATTAGCGTGATGCTATATGTGAAGCCAGAGCTGTAATGCTCGGTCTGCCCGCGATTAGGCAAGGAAGGCGTCCACCAGCGCGTTGAACTTGGTCGGGTTCTCGTAGCACATGAAGTGCGAGCCACCCTCGTCGGCCCTAAAGATTTCGACCTCGGCGTCAGGAATCTGCGCCGCAATCCAGCGCTGCGATTCCGCCGAGAAGATGCTGGCCTCAGCACCCACCACCAGCGTGGGCCGGCGCACGCGCTTGATCACGTCGCGCCAGTCGAGCCCGCAGTGGTCGTGCAGCAGGTCGGCGGCGTGCCGGCGCGGCAGCTTGCAGATTTCGCGCGCGAACCAGAGCAGCTCCGCCGCCGGCAGCGACGGCGAGAAGAGGCGCGCGATCACCGGCACGGTGGCCTCGGGGGTCTCCGCCGCCAGCACCTGGAGGTAGAACTCGGCGAGCGCGTTGAGGTCCGGCAGCAGGCAGCCGTAGGTGATGCGGTCTTCCGCCGACCAGTCGGCCTTCGCGGTCACCGACGGCGCCTGGTCCACGAAGATGAGGCGCCCGAGGCGGTCCTCGCCGAAGAGGTCGATGTAGCTCCAGATGATCGACGAGCCGATGGAGTGGCCCATGAGGTCGACCTCGTCGAGCGCCAGCCGCTCGATCACGGCGCGCAGGTCGGCCGCGAGCCGGCTCACGCGGTAACCGCCCGCCGGCGTCGTCGAATCCCCGTGGCCCCGCATGTCGAAGGCCATCACGCGCCGGGTTCCCGAGAGCGCCTGGAGCTGGTGCCGGTAGGCCGCGCCGGTGAGCGACCACGAGGGGATGATGATGAGCGGCCTGCCCTCGCCGGCCTCCACGTAGTGAAGGTCGATGCCGTCTCCGACGGACACCATCCGGTCGACGAGCTGCGCAACCATGGCAATCCTCAATGGCGCAAGGCCACGCGCATCCTATGCCATGTCTGAATCACATACATCCCACTTCCGCGTGATCGCAGGGCGCGGGCCGTGGCATGGACAACGCCGCGCCTTTGTGGTCGATGGGGGCGGGCTCGACAGGCGGCGCGCATGTATTTCGACCGCAGGTTATGGCAGTTCACCGAGGGTTTGCGGCTGCGCATCGCGGGCGCGGTTGTGCTCGGGCTGCTGTCCGCGACGGTGGGGATCGCGCGGCTCGCGCTGCTCGGCTGGCTGCTGGGGCGCATCTTCCAGGGCGAGGGTTTTGGGGACCTGGTCCTGCCCATCGTCGCCGTGGCCGCCGCCATGATTGCGCGCGGCGCGTTCGAATACTGGCGCACCATGGTGGCGCACAACACCGCAGCACTGGTGCAGCTCAAGATTCGTGCGCGGCTCTACGACCACATCGCGGCTTTGGGTCCCGGCCAGTTTGGTGGGCAGCGCTCGGGCGACGTACTGCTCAGCGTGATCGATGGCGTCGAGCAACTGGAGACCTATTTCGGCCAGTACCTGCCGCAGCTCTTCGTCGCCGCGGTCACCCCCTTCGGCATCTTCGCATTCGTCGCCTTCCTCGACATGCCGCTCGCGGGTGCCCTGCTCGGCTTCGCGCTGCTCACCCTCATCGCGCCCGCTGCCTTCAACCAATGGGACCAAAGATCGGCGAGAGCGCGACAGAAGGCCTATGCGGCCTACGGCGCCGAGCTGCTGGACTCCGTGCAGGGGCTGGCCACGCTCAAGGCATTCGGCCAAAGCAAGGCGCGCGGGCGCTTCCTCGCCGACAAGGCGCACGAGCTCTTCCGCAGCACGATGTGGGTGCTGGCCAGCAACTCTGCCTCGCGCGGCATCACCGACGCAGGTATCGCGGTGGGCGCAGCGGCAGCGCTCGGGATCGGTGCCGCCCGCGTCGCCGAGGGCGCCATCGGCATCGAGGTGCTGCTGATCGTGCTGATGATGGGTGTCGAGGTGTTCCGGCCGATGCGCGACCTGCGCGCGCTGCTGCACACGGGCATGCTCGGGCGCGCGGCAGCAGCGAGCCTGTTCCGCCTGCTCGACACCAAGCCCGCCATCGAGGACGCCGACGGCGCGGTGGACGCGGCCCCGCTCGCGCCGACTCTCGCCTTCGAGGACGTGCACTTCGCCTACCCCGGCGGCCGGCGGCCCGCGCACGCCGGGCTCTCGTTCTCAGTGGGCGCGGGGGAGCGGGTCGGCATCGTGGGCGCGAGCGGCGCCGGCAAGTCGACGATCCTGCGCCTGTTCATGCGCTTCGACGATCCGCAGCGCGGGTGCATCCTGCTCGGCGGCCAGGACCTGCGCACGCTGGACCGCGCTGCGCTGCGTGCGCGCTTTGGCGTCGTCAACCAGGACACCTACCTGTTCCACGGCACGGCGGCGGAAAACATCCGCTTCGGCAAGCCTGACGCGAGCGATGCTGAGATCGAAGCGGCCGCGCGGGCGGCGAACGCGCACGGCTTCATCGCCCGCCTGCCGCAGGGCTACGACACGGTGATCGGCGAGCGCGGCATCCGGCTCTCGGGAGGGCAGCGCCAGCGCATTGCCATCGCCCGCGCGCTGCTGCGGGATGCGCCGATCCTGCTGCTGGACGAGGCGCTGTCGTCGGTCGACGCCGAGAACGAGGCGGTGATCCAGGACGCGCTCGGACGCCTCATGGGCGGGCGCACCGTGCTCATCATGGCGCACCGGCTTTCCAGCGTGATCGACGCCGATCGCATCCTCGTGCTGGACGAAGGCCGTGTGGTGGAGAGCGGCCGTCACGCGGACCTGATGGCGAAGCGCGGCGTCTATCATCGGCTGATGGCGGACCAGGTGCGCGAGGGGCTGGATGCCCCACTGCCCGCAGCGACCGGCGCGGAGCCCGCAATCGAGCCGACCACCGAGGACCGCCGCCTCGCCGCTGCTTCTGCCGTCGAGCCCGCCGACGAGGTGCTTCGGGCCGAAGGCCTTGGCTGGTGGGGTGCCTGGATGCGGCTGCTCGGCCTGGTGCGGCCTTTCCGCAGGCGCGTGAACCTCGCCTTCGGGCTCGGCGTCGCGCGCGTGGTGGCCTTCATCGGGGTCGGCGTGCTGAGTGCGCTGGTGGTGGCCGGGCTAAAGCTGGGCACGCCGGTGGGCGGTCTGCTGATCGCGCTCTACGCGGTCGCGCCGCTGGCGGGCGTGCTGCACTGGCTCGAATCCTGGGTCGCCCACGACATGGCCTTTCGCCTGCTCACCGAGATGCGGATCGCGCTCTACGACAAGCTGGACAGGCTCGCGCCCGCCTACCTGCTGCGCCGGCGCACCGGCGACATCGTCGGCATGGCGACGCAGGACGTGGAGCTGGTGGAGTACTTCTTCGCCCACACCGTGGCGCCGGCGCTGGTCGCGATCCTGGTGCCGGCGGCGGTGGTGGCAACGCTGCTGGTCTACGGCTGGCCGACGGCGGCGGCGCTCGCGCCCTTCATCCTGCTGGTGGGGCTCAGCCCCTTCTTCCTGCGCAAGCGGCTGGACCGACTGGGCGGGCGGGCGCGCGAGATGCTGGGCCTGCTCAACGCCCACGCGGTGGACACGATCCAGGGGCTGACCGAGCTACTCGCCTTTGGCCAGCAAGGGGCACGGCGCAAGGTGTTCCTGGATATCGTGCGGGGCCACCACCGGGTGCGCATCCCCTACTACCGCGACCTCACCATTCAAATGGCGCTGATCGAGACGGCGACCGGCCTCGGCGGCCTTGCCGTGGTGCTGGCTGGCACGGCCTGGATTGCCGCCGGCTGGCTGGAGGCGGCGCTGCTGCCGCTGCTCGCGATCCTCGCGATGGCGACCTTCCTGCCGGTCTCGGAGATCGCCCACATCGGCCGGCAGCTGGCGGACACGCTGGGTGCCACGCGGCGGCTGCATGCCGTGCACCGCGCACAGGTCGCGGTGGCGGACGGCCCCGGCGCGAACCCGGCGCCAGGCGCGCCGGCACTGGAAATGGAGGGCGCCAGCTTCACCTACGTGGGCACGAAGCGGCCGGCGCTCAACGACGTGACGCTCACGGTCCGCCCCGGCGAGACGCTGGCGCTGGTGGGCCCCTCCGGCGCGGGCAAGACCACCATCGCCCACCTCTTCATGCGCTTCTGGGATCCGGCGGAAGGCACGGTGCGGCTGGATGGCGAGGACGTGCGCGACTGGACGCTCGATGCGCTCCGCGCCCGCATCGCGCTGGTGGCGCAGGACACCTACCTCTTCAACGACACGCTCCGCGCCAACATCCTCATCGCCCGGCCCGATGCGTCCGAGGCCGAGCTTGCCGAGGCGGTGCGCCGCGCGGCGCTCGAGGATTTTGTCGCCGCGCTGCCGGAGGGGCTGGAGACACGGGTCGGCGAGCGCGGCACGCAGCTCTCAGGCGGGCAGCGCCAGCGCGTCGCGGTCGCCCGCGCCGTCCTCAAGAACGCGCCGATCCTGATCCTGGACGAGGCGACCTCGCACCTGGACGCGGTGAACGAGGCGATGCTGCGACGCGCGCTCACGGAGCTGATGGCGGACCGCACCACTGTGGTGATTGCGCACCGGCTCTCCACCGTGCGGGACGCGGATACCATCGTCGTGCTCGACGACGGCCGCATTGCCGAGACCGGCACCCACGACGCCCTGATTGCCCGCGCAGGCCTTTACACCCAGCTGGTCACCCGCCAGCTCGCGGCCGCCGGCGGCGGGAGGCAGGCAGCGGGCAAGTAAGAGCGCCGCCTTCGCCCTCGTCGCCTCAAACAGCCTTGCGTGCCGCGTTCCTCGAAACCCGCAATTCCCGGGCGATCTACTTGATCGGAACGCCCCTCACTGGGATGATCAAGACGAATCTGCGCTATCGTCTCCACAACAAACATTTCCCCCTACCTCGTCCGTCAAACGACGAAGCGCGTTCACGGCCACAAACAATGGGGGACAGATTTCCAGGCCGATCAACATGAAGGAAAATGCGATGCGACCGAACCGCATAGGACCGCTGGCCCTTGCCGTTCTGGCATTGGTCATGTTGGTGAGCGGGGCTGTCTGGGCCCAGACGACTGACGACCGAGTCACTGCCGACCAGGTCGTGGACGATGAAACCCTCAAGGCCTTCGTCGAAGGGGCCGCGGCGGAAATCGCGGCGATCACGGACGTCGCCGTAGGCGGGCGGTTGAGGGACAGGTTTAGAACGGACCCCGACTGGAACGCCGGATCGATGTTCCTCATCCTGTTCACCCAGAGCGGGAACCCGTTCATCCATGGGAACGATCAAGCGGCGGAAAACAGGGACCTGTTCGACGTCGAGGACGACAACGGCTTCAGGGTCGTCGAGGCACTCCTCGCAGCCGGCGCCCGGGGCGGCGACTTCGTCCGGTATCATGACGGCGAGCCGAAGACGGCATACGCCGTCGAATACACCTCCGGAATCAGCGGAAGACGGTTCGTACTGGTCGGCGGCTACTCGCAGGACACCTCCCATGCCCCGCTCCGTATCGCGGATCTGCCCAGACCCGCCGTCACCGCATCGCAGGTCGTAGACCGCGAGACCCTCGTTGCCTTCGTCGAGGCGGCGGCCAAGGTGTACAGCGAGCGGGCCCTCAACGTAGCGGGCTACAGAGACTTTGCCGCGGTCAGAAACGCCTTCCGGGAAGAAGGAGGGTACTGGAAGTCGGGGTCCGTCTATCTGTGGATCGTGGCCGCCGGGAACATTACCTTTTTTCACGCGACCGAGCCGTTCCGCGAAGGCACGCCCACGGACCTGACGAGGACGGACATCAACGGGGTGATGTTCGCCGAGGAACTGATCGGAGGCGCACGGCGCGAGGGCCGGAAGTTTCTTCAGTACAACTATGACGACCCCAGCATCGAAGGAGACGAAGACACGGGCTCGCCGAAGCTCGGCTACGCGGTGAGCATCCCGGTGTTCGACACCGGCCAAAAGGCCGTCATCGGCTCCGGCGTCTACCTCGGCGATGTCGGCGCGGCCTTGGACACGGACGCGGTCTTGAAGGCGTGGCTTGCGCGCTTCGGGCGCACGGTGACGGACCAGGTGGTGGACGCGGTGACGGGAAGGCTGGAGGCGCCGCGCCGGGCCGGGGCGAGCGCGACGCTGGCTGGGCAGGTCTTGCCGTCCTGGACGCCGGGCGATTGGGCCGCTCCGGGCGCGGCAAGTGACGACGGGCAGTGGGACCGCGCATCCTTCGCTGAGGCGCAGGACGCGCCGGCGGCGATGCGCCGCTGGGCGGCTTTCGCTGGGCCGGAGCAGGGGAGCGGCGCGGCGGGCTTCGGCGCGTCCGGCGGGCCGGGCTTCGAGACCCGGGCGCTCACGCAGCGTGACTTCGTCACAGGCACGTCCTTCGCCCTGTCGGCGCAGGCCGGGGGTCCCGGCGGCGGTTTCGCCTCGGTCTGGGGCCGGGGGGCGATCTCGGCGTTCGACGGGCGCGAGGGCGACCTCGCGCTGGACGGCGCGGTGACGACCGGGCTGATCGGCGCCGACTGGACGTCGGCCTCCGGGTCGGGCTCCGGGGCGGGAGGCTGGACGGCGGGGCTGGCCATCGGGCGTTCCACCGGGTCAGGCGACTACAGCATGGGCAACTGCACGAGCGGCAACTGCGGCGGCGAAGTGGAGGCAACGCTGACCGGTCTCTACCCCTATGCCGGGACGAGCCTGAGCGAGCGGCTCTCGGTGTGGGTCGCGGCGGGGCACGGCACGGGCGAGATGACGATGCGGCCCGACGGGAGCGCGGCGCTGAGCGCCGACCTCACGATGAGCATGGGCGCGGCCGGGATGCGCAGCGAGGTGTTGCAGCCGGCAAACGGCGACGGTCTCGCGCTCGCGGTCAAGGGCGACGCGCGCTTCACCCGAACCTCCTCGGCGGCGGTGCAGACGGCGGACGGCGATCTCCAGGCGGCAAAGGCCGATGTCAGGCTAGTGCGCGCCGGGATCGAGGGCTCGCAGCGACTTACCCTTCCCGGATCGCGGTCCGGCGCCGGCGAGGGCGGCGCAAGCCTCACCCCGTCTTTCGAGATCGGGCTGCGCCTAGACGGCGGTGACGCGGAGACCGGGATTGGCGCCGACCTGGGCGGCGGTCTCACCTACGCCGATCCGGCGAACGGGCTCTCGCTCGACCTCAAGGGGCGCGGGCTGGTCGCGCACCGGGCGTCGGGCTTCCGCGAGTTGGGCGCGAGCGCATCCTTTGGCTGGGACCCGCGTCCGGCGACCGACCGGGGGCCGTCGCTGTCTCTCATCCGGTCCTGGGGGGCCGCGCCCTCGGGCGGCATGGACGCGCTGCTCACCCGCGAGATGCTCGCCGGGCTCGCAGCCAACGACAACGGCGGCGATGACTTCCGAACGGCAGGCCGGCTTGTGGGCGAGATCGGCTACGGCATCGCCCTGTTCGGCGGCGGCTTCACCGGCATGCCGAACCTGGGCTTCGGGCTGTCGGACGGCGGTGGGCGGGACTGGCGCGTCGGCTGGCGTCTCACCTCGGCGGTGCTGCGCGATTCGGGGTTTGAGGTCAATCTCGACACCACGCGTAAGGAGCCTGCAAACGACGCGGCGCCGGAGCACGGCGTCTTGCTGAGCGGCACGCTCCGCTGGTAGCGGCGCAGCAGCAGCCGGGGAGGGGACGCGGTGAGCGCTATCCTGAATCCTCGTCGGGCATGCGTTTCCGCAACTGGGCGATGGGCGGGTTGTCGATGTCGGCTTCGGGCCGCGCCAGGGTCATGTCGACCAGAAAGTACCCGCCCTGCATGATGGCCTCGTCGGGCTTGCCGAACCCGCGGGCGCGACGAAGCATGTCCGCCCCCTCCTGCGCGTCCAGTGGCTTGCGGTAGCGGACCGGGGCGCCCAAAAAACTCTCCGTGCGATATCCCCGCTCGGCCCAGAGGCTCTCCAGCGCGGACCAGTTCACGTCCGGACGCGGGCAATAGAGAAACCAGGGCAGGCTCCTGTCACCGGCGCAATCGATCACGCGCGTGAACGCGGCCGGCAGCAGAACGCCCAGGGCGCCGCTCTCGACCACCAAGTCCACGCCGTCGAGGAAGCGGGCGAGCCCGTCGCTGGGTGCGTCGTCCACGAGGTTCTCGGGGAAGGCCCGGTCGACGAAGCCGAGGGCTGCGGCGTACGCGACGGCGTTCCCGGCGGTGTCGATGCCGCCGATGTCGAACGCGGTGGTCTCCGCGCGCAGGCCAGCGAAGAAGGCGATATCGTCGTCCCAGTAGCGTCGCGCGTCGGCCGGTTGCCACTGTCGCGCGCCATGGCGGGCATAGAGCGCCGTCATGGAGAGGTCGTGACGCAGCAGCGCGCCGATGGCGCCGTATCCGCAGGCGAAGTCCAGCACCCGCAGCGTATCGCCTGCGCCGCGGGCCGCGCAGAGCGGGTCGTGGATTGCCTTCAGCGCCCCGGCCAAGGCATGCGGCATGCAGTAATCGGAAGGCCCTATTGCGTTGAAGTACGGGCCCGGATCGTCGAGGTCATAGACCCTGACAAATTGAGCCCGGTGCTGGGTGTAGCTGTCGGAGGGTTCGTTCACTCGTCAGGCCGAAACCGCCGCGGGACGCGTGGGGCGTAGGTGCTCCAGTTCTTCAAGCAGCTCGGCGGTGGTGCGGATCCGGCAATAGCCTTTGAAACCCACCAGGGCCTCCCGATGACGCTGGTCTGAATGCGTGGCGCATCCGTCGTCCACCAGAGTCATGAGGAAGCCGCGATCGCAGCCGTCGCGCACGGCGGTCTCGACGCACTGGTCGGTCAGCGTCCCCATGACCATCACGTACTCGATGCCGAGGTTGCGCAGCACGTACTCGCAGTTGGTCGAGTTGAAGAGGCTCGAGGAAGTCTTGGGGATGACGATGTCGTCGTCGCCAGGGCCCAGCTCGTCGATGACCTCCGCTTCCCACGAGCCCTTGGCGGCAAAGATGCCGGAGATCTTGTAGTCGAGGCCGCGGTCGCGGCCGTCCTTCGTGAGGCACTCGACCACCGTGTAGACGACCTCGATGCCGGCCTCGCGGCATGCGGCGATCAGGCGTTGCCCGTTCGGGATCACAACGTCCCGAATACGGTCGTAGAGGTATCGGTGTTCCGGCTCCCGCGCGCGTATCTCATCGTTGTAGTACCCCTTCTGAAGGTCGACGACGAGCAGCGCGGTGCGTTCGGGCTCGACCGCCCGCTGCCTGAACGACACGTCGCCTTCCATGGGAATGGCATCGATTTCGCTGCGTTGCATAGCTCTCGTCTCCCCAGTTGAGGCCGGGTCAGTAGACCAGCATGTATCGTTCGCACATGTGTTGGGGCCTCGACTCCCCATAGAGTCGAACTTCGTGCCGCTTGATGGCGGTGTAAGCCTCCATCATGGTGGGCGTGAACCAGCTCTTCACGGTCTCGTCCTCGCCGAACGCATCGAGAGCCTCCTCGAGCGAGGTGGGGAGCCGGCTGATGCCTAGCGTCTCCCTCTCGTCTGCGCTCAGATCGTCCGGCTCGCCTTCCACCAGGGTCGGGCGCGGCAGCGCGTCGCGGATGCCTTGGAGCCCTGCGCGCACGATCACGCCGATGGCCAGGTACGGGCTCGCCGTGGCATCGGTGAAGCGGAACTCGATGTTGAAGGCCTCGCCACGGTCCGCCGGATCGGCGGCCGGCGACGGGCAGATGCGAATCGCGGCCTCGCGATTCTGGACGCCGACAATGTCGTAGCCGCAGCTCCAGTGATGGGGGCCGAGGCGCAGATAGGACGTGGGGCTCGGCGCCGTCACGGCGCAAAGAGCGCCGACATGGCGTTGCACGCCCGAGCAGAAGCTCGCGGCGACCGCGCTCAGCTCCCCCGGCGCATCGGCGTCGTAGGCGGCGGCGTTGCCGTCGGCATCCCAAAGGCTCAGGTGAAGATGGCAGCCGTTGCCCACCGCATCCGGCGCCGGCTTGGGGGCGAAGGTTGCGCGCAACCCGCTCTGGCGCGCAGCCTCCCGCACGACCTCGCGGGTGAGCACCACGCGGTCCGCGCCCGCGAGCCCGGCAGCCGGGCCGTTGGTTACCTCGAATTGCCCCACGCCATACTCGGGCTCGAAGGTCTCGAGCCCCAGTTCGGCGTCGATCAGGGCCGCCACGCAAAGGTCGGCGAACGGCGCGATCCGGCGCACGGCATCAAGCGAGAACGGGGCCGCCCAGCGAAGCTCCTCGCCGTAGAGCGCGAACTCGTTCTCGTAGGCGATTTGCAGGTCGAGACCGGTCTCCGCCTTCAGGTCGGCCAGCGCGGCTGCCAGGAAGCTCCGCGTGCAGCATTCCCACGGGCTGCCGTCGGGGTTGAGGCTGTCGCAGAGGACCAGATGAAGCGGCGGGTGCTCGGTCCGAAGCGCGATCCGTCGCCGCGTCGCATCGTCGGGGACTTGCCGCACCTCGTCCATCGGCCCCCACGGGTTCTCGGCAATGTCCTCGAACGGGGTCATCGCCTGTCCCGCCAGCGCCCAGCCGAGCCCGTGGGCCTTGCGGCGATCGTATTCGCCCACCGGCACGCCGCGCGTGCGCGAAACCCCGACGAGGTCGTTCCAGACCAGAAAGATCAACTCGCCGGCGGTCACGATTCTTGTTCCTCGGGGTCTTGCAGGAGTTCCTGATCGTCCAACGTATATCCCTTGCGCAGGTGCTCGAGCGTCGAGATTCGCCGGCGGGCGTGATCCGCGGCTCCGATCAAGTGCCGTTCGGAGGCGGCGTTCCATCCCTCGGCGTTCAAGAGATTCAACATGTTACCACGCAGTTGGGGTTCAATCAGCAGGGTGAGCAACAATCCTGCCGGCCTTCACGCGATGACCGGCTCTTGGGCCGCGCCTGGATGGTGCTGCGGGCGGTGGGCCGCGGTGTTGTTCACTGCGCAAATTGAACGCCGATCGCCTCAGCAATGGACTGACTGCCGGATGCTTAAGAATTAAACGCCAAATCTCATTGCCCCTTCCGAAGAAGAAATGGAAGAACGGCTTCGTTGAATTCCGCTGGCGTCGTCTGAGAGCAGGCGTGGCCGCCCTTTTCCAGCAAAACCAACTCCGCACCCGGGATTCGGCGCGCCAGTTCCTCCGAATAGTAGGGCGGCGTGAGAATGTCGTCTTGCGCGCATAGAACCAGCGTCGGTGTGCGAATCTCGCCCAATTGTTCGGTGCGATCGAAGGCGAGCACCGCGTCGATCCGAGCGTCGGCGATTTCTACGCTCGGAAAGCTATTGAGAGTGTCAACCGCGGTCTGTTCGAGCGTCTCCTCGTTGTCGCGGATCCACCAGTTGGGCATGAGGAACAGCGGCGTCGCCTTAATGTAGGCGAGGGCACCGCTGTCGCGTAGCAGACTGCGGCGAACGAAGAAGCACAGACGCACATGCCCGTCCGCCTTCGTCCAGCTCGCGTATTGCACCATGCTCTGAACACGCGCCGGGTGCTCGATTGCGAGGGTCTGCGCGATCGCACCGCCTGTGGAATGGCCGACGAAATGGGCGCGCTCGATCCCCAAGGCGTCCATGAGGCCCAGCGCGTCGGCCGCCAACATGTCCACGGAGTACTCGCCCTCGAAGCGCGTGCTTTGCCCGGTCCCGCGATGGTCGTGGGTGATGACCGTGAAGGACTGAGCAAATGCCTCGATCTGAGGATTCCAGTAGGAGCCGACGCCGCCGAGGCCCGAAACAAGCATGACGGCCGGCCCTTCTCCGTGACGCTCGTAGGCGATTTCGACGTCGCCTACTCTGGCTCGCTGCATGGCGGTGCCCTCTTCCTCGTGCTGCGGCCTTACGCACCCCAAGCGTCGACGACATCCGCGACGTCGACGACCCAGCCGAAACCCTGTTCGAAGGCCGCCAACGAAGCCTCCTTCCAGGTCTGGTTGGCCTCGCCGGTTGCGTCGCGCGTTATGAAGACGCGGTAGTCGCGCATGTGGGCGTCGCGTGCCGTGCATTCGACGCAGAAGTGTGTGGTGACGACGGCGGCGTATCCGAACATTCTCCACCAGAGCGGCTCGGCAAGACCCGATTTTTCAGCATCCTGCTAATCGTTCGCCGACACTCCAGTGTGACCGGCCATATAGCGGCCAATGGTGGCGCGGTTCGCGTCGCTGGTCTTCGTCTCGTAGTTTATCGCGCCGCCGAACATGACCAGGATCCGGTCCGAAAGCTCAAACAACTCGTCCAGGTCTTCAGAGACGAGCAACACGGCTGCGCCCCGGTTGCGCACCTCGGTGATGCGCGAGCGAATCTCGCCAATGGCCGCTATGTCCAGACCGAAACACGGATTGACCGCGATCAGGACTTCCACCTCGCGGGAAAGCTCCCTGGCCAAGACCATGCGTTGCACATTGCCGCCGGAGAGTGTCTCGACGCGAGCGTCGGGCGACGGCGTCCTAATTCGGAACTGGTCGATCAGTCCAACGGCCGCTGCCCTTATGGCCCCACGATTGATGAGCAAGCCAGCGACGGAGAACGGCGATACGTCGAACGAGCGGAACGCAAGATTCTCGGAGACCGTCATGCGCGCCACGCAGGCGTTGCGCAGCGGCTCCTCCGGCAGGCAGTAGACATTGTGACGGCGCATCTCCGCCCGCGTCGCGCGGTAGGGCGTGCCATGAACCGCGACTGCCCCTCCGGAAGGTTCGCGCTGACCGGCCAGGACCTCCGTCATTTCTCGCTGGCCGTTGCCGGACACGCCGGCGATTCCCACGATCTCGCCTCCACACACCTCCAGCGAGACGCCGGCGAGCGCCCGATGGCCCTTGTCATCTTCGGCGGAGAGCTCGGAGAGCTTGAGGCGGATGGGCCGGTCGACGTGCTGTTCGCGCTCCGTCTGCTTGGGGAGCGTCGTCGTGCCCACCATCATTTGCGTGAGGTCGGTGGGGGACAGTTCCGCGGCGCGACCAGTGCCGGAGACCCTCCCTTGCCGCAGCACCGTGACCTCTTCGGCGTAGGCGCTGACCTCGCGCAGCTTGTGGGTGATCATCAGGACGCTCAGCTCGTTGGCTTGTGTCATCCGCCTGAGCAGCCCCAGGATCTCGTCAGCCTCCCCTGGCGTGAGGACCGATGTCGGCTCGTCGAAGATGAGGATGCGACTGTCGAGATATAGCTGCTTCAGAATCTCGAGCTTCTGCTTCTCGCCGGCCGAGAGAGCAGCGACGGGAGCCGAGAGATCCACCGAGAACGGCATCGTCTCGAGGAACGCCTCCATGGCTTGCTGCTCGGCTCTCCACTTGACCACACCCGGCAGATGGCTTCTCGACAGGAGCAGGTTCTCGGCGACTGACATGTTCGGCACCAGCGTGAAGCGCTGGTAAACCATGCCGATCCCCAGGCCGTGTGCGTCGCGTGGCGAGGTGACGCGATGCGGCTCTCCGTCCAGCAGAAAGCGTCCCGCGTCTGCGCGGTAGTAGCCCATGATGCACTTGACGAGCGTGCTCTTGCCGGCGCCGTTCTCCCCCAGCAACGCGTGGAAGGAGCCGGGCTCCAGGGTCAGCGAGACATCGTCGAGCGCGACGAGAGCCCCGAAGCGCTTCGTTACGGAGAGCGCCTCAAGGCGCGGGGGCGCGAGGGCCGCGCTATCGCTGGGGCTGTCTGCCATCGGCCGGACTAGACTTCAGGTCGTGTGGCCACCGTCGATCATCCCTCGTAGCGCCGGTTCGGCACGGGAAAACCGCAGCTGGTGCCGTCCGTGACCTTGACCTCGTCCTCCCAGGGCAGCCGGTACTGGCCGTCGGCGAGATCGCGCATGTAGGTGTAAGGGCAATCCTGGGCGCCGCCCGCGACCGCGACGAAGCCGCGGTGCCCGAACTGATAGATGTTGTTCTCGACGCCCCATTCGCGCCGGGCCTCATCGGCCAGCTTGGGGCGAACCTCCGCGGTGATGATCTCGTCCGCCGCGCCGTTTCCGACGACGATCGGCGTGCCGTCGAAGTCGCAGATCATGCCTTCGCCCATGGAGTTGAACGTGCCATCGGTGCCGGCCATGCAGACACTCACCGTGTACATCAGGTTGGAGAACGCATTGGCCTGATTGCTGATTTGCCAGGCATGGCGAATCGGCGCCGTGTAACCGGCGGTGCGCAGCATGATGTTGGCGCCCTTGTACGCACATTCGCGCGCCATTTCGGGAAACATGCCGTCGTGGCAGATGATGAGGCCCAGCTTGCTGCCGTTGGGGCCGTCACACACGGGAATACCGATGTTGCCGGGCTCCCAGGGCTCGACCGGAGTCCAAGGGTGCATCTTCCGGTAATAGAGCTGCAGCTCCCCCCGTGCGTCCACGATGATGCCGCTGTTGTAGGGGTTGCCGTCCGGGTTGTACTCCATGATGGAAAAGCAGCCCCAGACGTTATTGTCGACGCAGGCTTGCTTGAAGGCGGCGACCTCCGACCCCTCGAGACGGCACATGATTTCCGAGTTCATGTCCATGGAAAGGCCGTGGAGGGCGTATTCCGGAAATACCACGAGATCGAGGGTCGGCATGCCCTCCTTGGCCTTCCGGACCATGCCGCAGATCTTCTCCGTCTGATCCGCCAGGTCCTCCTTGGTGACGACAGTCGGCAGCTGAAGCTGCACGACGCCAACGACGACGCCGTCGGGCGACTTGTTCAGTCCGCCAAGACCATTCATGACGTTATCTCCTCTCTATGGCTCGTCACTTGGTGACGCTGAGCTCCCCGGGAGCGCCGACAAGGCTGCGCCGCGGCGAGCTGCTGATGATCATGATCGCAAGAGTGAGCAAATAGGGCGCGGCATTGAAGAGGTAGTATCCCTCCGAGAATCCGACCGACTGAAGCGCCGGACCCAGGGAGCTTGCTCCGCCGAACAAGAGCGCGGCGTACAGGCACTTGATGGGGTCCCATCTCGCGAAGATGACAAGCGCCACGGCCATCAGGCCCTGGCCGCTGGAGAGACCCTCGTTCCAGCTCCCGGGATAGAACAGGGACAGGAACGATCCTCCAACGCCTGCGAAGAAGCCGCCGGCGACGGTGCTGAGCATGCGCGCGCGATTGACGTGGTAGCCCATGGCGCGCGCGGCATCGGCGCTGTCGCCCACCGTCCGCACGATGAGACCCCATCGGGTGTTCTTGAACGACCACGCCATGATCGGCGCCAGGGCGACACCGATGAGGAAAAGGGCGTTGACCTCGAGAGCGAAGCGAATCTGCGGTGTGTCACTCCACCAGCCGAAATTGATCGTGGGCAGGCGCGGTGCCGTCGGCTGGATCAGCGGCTTGCCGAGGAAGAAGGCCAGACCGATCCCAAAGAGCATCAACGAGATGCCGACGGCAATGTCGTTGACGCGCGGTTGGGAGCAGGCCCATGCGTGCATGGCGCCGAGCACCATCCCCATCACGCCGGCTGCGACGACACCGAGCCACGGCGAGCCCGAGACGAACGACACCCCGTAGCCGGCCATGGCGCCCATGACCAGATTGCCTTCGAGGCCGAGATTGATGCGCCCGCTCTTCTCGGTGAGGCATTCACCGAGGCTTACGAACAGGAACGGCGTGCTGACCCGCAACACTCCCGCCAACACGCCCAGCGGAACGCCCCACCAGCCCAGTGCAGCCGCTTCTTCCATGTCAGGCCTTCCTCGGCTGGAAGAGCGTAACCCTGCCGTAGAGTGTTTCGCTCGCCAGAATCACGACGAAGATGATCCCTTGCATGACCAGCACCGTGGCGTCGGGGAGGTCGTGCCATCGCTGCAACAAACCGCCGCTGGCCCGGATTCCGCCCAACAATATGGCAACCGGTATCACCGCAAGGGGATTCTGCCGGGCGATGAACGCAATGAGGATACCGGTGTAGCCGTAACCCACGACGATGGAACTGCTGGCGCGCCCCTGCACCGCCGCAATTTCGATGGCGCCCGCGAGGCCGGCCGCAGCGCCGCCAAGGAAGCATGCCGTGACGATGAGGGGCCCGACCGCGATCCCGGCCATACGGGCGGCGCGGGGGTTGCCACCGATGATGTCGCCGGCGAACCCGACCGTCGTCCACCGCACGAGCAAGAATGTCACTAGGCACACGATGGCGCCGATAATCAGTCCCCAGTGGACATCCATGCCGGGGATCAGCCCCAGCATGTTGGCTTCGCCGACATGCCAGCTTGAGGGTCTGTGGAGAACCGCCGGATCGCGTATCAAGCCGAGCACCAGGTGGCTCATGATCGCGATCGCGATGTAGTTCAGGAGCAGGCTGCTGATCGTCTCGTTGACGCCGCGGTAGTGGCGAAGACCACCGACGAACCCGATCCAAAGACCGCCGGCCACGGCACCGGCCAGGAGCATAAGCGTCGTGACCGCTGCGGAGGGGGCGCCTTCGAGAGCGACCGCCGCAGCCACCGTCGCCACGGCGCCGATGACGAGCGCTCCTTCGCCACCGATCACGATCAATCCGAGCCGTGCCGGCAAGGCCGTGCACAGCGCGACCAGCATCAGCGGGGAGGCGCGCTGCAGCGTGTTCTGCCACGAGAACCAGCTACCGAACGCGCCCTTGTAAATTGACTGATAGACCTCGACCGGATTCTGGCCGATGGCAAGCAAAAAGAGGCCGAACAGAATCATGGAAACGATGAGGGCGCCCACCGGTATGGCGAGCGCCTCTATCGTCGATGCGGGGGTGGATCCCGGAACGCGAATGAACGGTATGCGCCAGTCCGGGATCACCCTCTCCCGGGGTGACGACATCGCGGCAGTGGATGGCCGCTGTCTATCCCCTCGATCAGCTTGGGATCGCTACGCGCCGGTCGTTCCAACCACACCCTCGACGAACCAGTCCATGGTCTCGAGCCACAAATCGTTCGCGGCGTATGACGTGCCTTCCGGAATCACGGTTTGACCGTCGTTGGTGGTCATCGGCCCCGAATAGATCTGGAAGCTGCCATCCATGAATCCAGCCAGGGCGGCATCGGCGTCCGCACGAGCCGCATCGCTTACGGCGCTGCCGTAGGGCACGTTCGTCACGATGCCTTCTCTCAGACCACCGCGAAGAATGTGCGGCCACGATGTGCCCTCGCGAAGCCACGTGACGTAATCCGTGTAGACCTTTTCCCAGTTCCAGATGGCGCCGGTGAGATATCCGTTGGGAGCCAGCACGGACTGATCCGTGTGGTAGCCCGACGAATAGATTCCACGCTTTTCTGCCGTCTCGATCACCACCTTCGGCGCATCGACATGGCACGTGACCACGTCGATCCCCTGGTCGGCGAGACTGTTGACCGCCTCCGCTTCCTTGACAGGCAACACCCAGTCTCCCGTAACCACGACCTGCATCGTCGCATCGGGATTGACCGTGCGCGCGCCAAGCGTGAAGGAATTCACGTTGCGGATGGAGGCAGGGTAGGGCTTGGCCGCAACAAAGCCGAGTTTGCCGCTCTTGGTCGCGTGTCCCGCCACTACGCCGGCAATGTACTGTGACTGGTCGATATATCCGTTGTAGCTGCCAGCGTTGACGGGCATTCCCTCCTCCCAAACTGACGGAGCGGCGTGGAGGAATTGAACGTCGGGGTATTTCGCTGCGACCTTCAGCATGTGGTCCCAATAACCGAACGATGTTGCAAAAATCAACTGGGCGCCATCGAAGTTAATCATGCTCTCCATGGATTTTTGGACTTCGACGGTTTCGGGAACGTTTTCCTCTTCTACGACCTTGACTCCACTAATGTTCTTCAGCGCGGCCACGCCAACGGCGTGCCCCTGATTCCAGCCGTAGTCATCTTTGGCGCCAACGTAAATCGCGCCAACAACGAGATCGTCCCCGGCCCAAACTTTCCTCGCTCCTGCTACAGGGACTGTCGTCAACGCGCCAACAGCAGCCATCCCACTCAGCAGAGAACGGCGAGAAATCGACGTTATGTTGCGCATTATTTTCTCCCTGTTCTGCGTGTCCGGACCATCAAGTTATCGTTCTTGCTTATCGGGTCGGCACGGACATCCATGGTCACACAGCACCTGAACGCCGTCAATGGAGCGATCCCGTTCGGTGACGTAAGAATTTATGTGTCAGGTGGGAAGGGGGTACTCCCTGTGGTGACGACAACCACAAACAGGAGCACCCCGCATGTCCCAGCAAGCTGCGACGATCATGAGCCTACCCCAGGCCTTTGAGGTGGTGAAGGAGATGCAGGCAGGCGGACTGGACTGGGGCGAGGGCTACCGCCCGCTCGGCCGCCAGGCGCTGGCCGAGATCATCGAGGGCCGGATGGCCGAGGCGGTGGATCGCTGGCTCGACAACCTCGACGCCGGCGCGATGCGCGACCGGCGCAACGGGACCTACCGCCGCTGCCTGCTGAGCGAGCTCGGCGACATCGAGCTCAACGTGCCGCGCACCCGGCACTTCTGCCCGACCGGGGTTGTGAAGAGCTACGCAAGGCGCGCGCCGGAGATCGACCGTGCCATCCTGGCCGGCTTCGTGCTGGGGCTTTCGACGCGCAAGGTGGGCGAGGTCCTGCTGGCCCTGCTCGGGCGCCCGGTCTCGGCCGCGACGGTGAGCCGGGTCTCCAAGACGCTCGACATGGCGGTCGAGGCCTTCCACCGCAGGCCGCTGAAGAACGCCTACAAGGCGCTGATGCTCGACGGCGTGGTGCTGGCCCGCAAGACCGGCGCCGGCGCGCTCAGGAGGCCGGTCCTGGTGGCGCTCGGCATCCGCCCCGACGGCAAGAAGGAGATCATCGACTTCCATCTCGCCGTCAGCGAAGGCGCCCGCGAGTGGGAAGTGTTCCTCAACCGGCTGTACCACCGCGGGCTCACCGGCGAAGGCCTTGAGATGATCTGCGTCGATGGCGGCAAGGGCCTGCTGGCTGCCTTGCCGTTCGTCTATCCCGGCATCCCGGTTCAGAGGTGCTGGGCGCACAAGATGCGCAACATCCTCAACAAGGTCCGCAAGGCCGACCAGGAGGCCGTCAAGGCCGATGTCCACGCCGTCATGAATGCAAAGAGCCGCCGCAAGGCCCAGAGCGCCGCCCGACGCTTCGCCGACCGCTGGCAAAGCACCTACCCCAAGGCCGTCGCCTGCCTGCGCAGCGATCTCGACGAGCTGCTCACCTGCTTCCGCTACCGGACCCTCGATGAGCGAAAGCGGGTCAGGACCACCAACGCCATCGAACGAAGGTTCCGGGAGGTCCGCAGACGAACCCGGCCCATGGGAACCTTCCAGGACCGGACCTCAATGGACCGCGTCCTCTACGCGGTATTCATCCACGAAAACAAGTCTCAGGGAATCAGCACCCCCGTCTCCCTGACACATAACTCTTGACGTTACCATCCCGTTCGCACATCCTTGCGCGGGCTCCGCAAACATTGAGAGTCGTTGTCCGTGCCCACCGATTGAGGTGGCCCCGGAAAATCGGACAGGTCGCTAAGGTGTATTCGGGTTGATGTTCAGTGACCTTCTCCTGAGGTGGTCCCGCCTTATTCGCACAGCCTGACGGCCGAGCTAAGGTGTATTCCGGTTGAAGTTCAGGCCGCCAGAATCCCCTTGGGTCGATCTTCCTGTTGCTGCTGTTGCGCCTGTGGGGATGTGGGCAAGGCGCGCAGCGGCTTGTCCATCATATCCACAGGCGGGCCGTCCCGGTATGCCTTGGCCGGGGTTCGCCCACCCAGCGCCGCGTGCGGTCTCTCGGCGTTGTAAAAGGCGACCCAATCGCGGATCAGGCGCCGGGCCTGAAGGCCGTCGGCGATCTCGTGCAGGTAGATCGCCTCGTATTTGAGCGAGCGCCACAGCCGCTCGATGACTGAGGCCGCGAACGCCATCGGTCCGAGTGAGCGGCCGAACGTTGTCCATGAACCGGCCCCTGCCGTCCATCGAGATGCGGATGCCGGCCTCCCGCAGGCGCCCAGTGAAGGCGAAGTTGGTGAACTGGCTGCCCTGGTCGGTGTTGAAGATCTCCGGCGCATCGTGCGCGGCCAGGGCCTCTTCGAGCGCGTCCGTGCAGAAGCCCGCGTCCAGCGTGTTCGACAGCCGCCAGGCGAGGATGTACCGGCTCGCCCAGTCCATGATCGCCGCCAGGTAAAGGAAGCCCCGCCTGACCGGGATGTAGGTGATGTCGGCACACCAGACATGGTCCGGCCGCTCGATCGCCAGGCCGCGCAGCAGATACGGGTAAACCCGGTGCTCGGGATGCGGTGCGCTGGTCCGCGGCGCCCGATAGACCGCCTCAAGCCCCATCAGGCGCATCAGCCGTGCGGCGCGCCGGCGCCCGATCCGCACGCCCTCGCGGCGCAGGTGAAGCGCCATCCGGCGGGCGCCGTAAAACGGATACTTCAGGAACAGATCGTCGATCCGCCGCATCAGCGCCAGCGTCTCCGCGCTCTCGCCCTTCGGCTCGTAGTAGAGCGACGAGCGCCCGATCGACAGCAGGCGGCATTGCCGGGTCAGGCTCAGCGCCGGGTGCTCGCGCACCACCATTGCACGGCGCTCCGACCGGCTCATCGACCGGACCCGCGTGACAAAAAATCACGCTCCACGATCAACTCCCCGATCTTGGCATGAAGATCGCGAACCTCGCCCTCATGATCCCGGGCCCGGCGCTCCCCTCCACCGGAGAAGACCTCCGCCAGCCCCTCGATCGCCTGGCGCTTCCAGGCGCCCACCTGGTTCGGATGGACCTGGTACTTCGACGCGATCTCCTGAAGCGTCCGATCACCCCGAAGCGCCTCCAGCGCAACCTTCGCCTTCAGCTCCCCCAAAACTTCCGTCGCTTCCCGCTCATCCGTATTCCTCCGTCAGACGGCGGAATACACCTTAGCGACCTGTCCGATTTCCCGGCGCCACCTCAAGGAGGCCGGTGCCAGTTGTATCGGTGCAGCCAGAGAGGGAGCTGTTGTGCGCGTTGGCTTGAGTTCGGATAGGCGCGGGCATAGGCCCATTCTCGCATGGCGGTCTGGATGAAGCGCTCAGCCTTTCCGTTGGTCTTTGGCGTGTAGGGCTTGGTTCGGATGTGCTTGAGGCCGAGGGTTCGGCAGGCGTCGCGGAAGGCGAAGGCCTTGTAGCAGGCGCCGTTGTCGGTCATGACGCGGCTGACGGTGACGCCGAGGCTTTTGTAGTAGGCGAGGGCGGCCCTGAGGAAGGCGGTTGCGCTCTCCTTCTTCTCATCGGGCATGATCTGGCTGAAGGCAACACGGGAGTGGTCGTCGATGCAGACGTGGAGGTACTCCCAGCCGACGCCCCGGCTGTTGCTTTGGCCGGTGCGATCGCCGGTGACGCGGTGTCCGGGGCGGTCGAAGCGGCCGAGCTTCTTGATGTCGATGGGGACGAGCTCGCCGGGATGCTTGCGCTCGCAGCGCCTGACCGGCTCGGCCGGCTCGAGGGCGCTCAGGCGGTTGAGGCCTTCGCGCCGCAGGACCCGGCTGACGGTGGCAGTCGAGACGCCGAGTTCGGCGGCGATCTGCGCGCCGGTGCACCGCCTCCGGCGTAGCGTGGCAATCTGCTGGACCACCGGGGCGGGGGGTCGGCTGGCGCAGAGTGTGCGGTCGTGATGAGCGGTCCTGCAGGCCTTGACTTCCCTCGGCCCGGAAGCGCGCGACCCACTTGCGCACGGTGCGCTCGCAGACCCCGACGTCGGTGGCCACCGCCATCGGGGTCTACCCTTCCTCGAGGACGCGGTGCACGATCTCGGCTCGACCGCGCGGTGTGAGTTTTGCATTCTTATGGACGTTCATCCGGGGCGCTCTTCTCGGTTCGTTGACAGGCGTTCGTCACCTATCAGCTTCCGAGATTCGACCCCGGATGGACAACCTATTGAGAGATCACAACTAGAGCGTTATCCGATCAACCTGGATCACAACCCGCTCCGATCGGCTGCCAACTTGGCTAACAGCGGCAACCCGAGCGCCGCGAATCCCGCGGGAGGCGTATCCGCCTCGACCGAGAGAAAACTAAGCTTTTGAAAATCCGAGTGATTCAATTGGATCGGATCGTGCTCTAGGTTTCCTAATAGGCTGCAGCGCCGATCGACGTCGATCCACCGCGCCGAACAACACTGTTGAAGCGGCTTGATACCGTGGGGATTGAAATTGCACGCCAAACAATAGCCTCAAGCACCGAGAGCTTCTGGCCCCTTCGGCCTCGACGCGAGCGAGCTTGCGTTCTGGTCGCAGGGCCTCGACCTGATAGCCGGCTTCGTTGACGAGTTGGAGGTCGTGCTCCAACGCCTTTCTGATTTGGACGAACCTTGCGTCCAATGATTTCTCCGGCCGCCATCTCCTGCGGGCACGGTCCCGGTCAGTCGAGGGGAGGCGTCCTGTTGGCCCAGGGTCGGGCTGCCTCGAAGGCCGCAGCCGCGCGGAAAATGTCCGTTTCCGCGTTGATCCGCGTCACCATCTGCAGCCCCACGGGCAGGCCATCGCCGGAGAAGCCCGCGGGGATCGAGGCCGCCGGCTGACCGGTCAGGTTGAACGGGTACGTGTAGTACACCCAGGAGACCGCGTTTCGGTCGTCGGGAAGCCCCTTTGGAATATCGAGTCCGACGTCGAAGGCGGAGACCGGCAGGGTCGGCGAAAGCAGCAGATCGTAGTCATCGAAGAAGGCGCGCATCCGCTCACGGAAATCGTAACGCCTGAACACGTTGGAATAGTAAGACTCGAGCGTCTGATCGAGCGCGCTGGAAAGGATATCGACAACCACCGGATCGAGAATGTCGGCGTTCTGTTCTAGCACCGGCTTCAGACGCGTGCCGATGCCGGCATAGAATTCGCTGGTCCACAGGTCGCCGGGGTCTCCGCCCGTCACGTCATCGACGGTCTCGACATCGCAGCCCAGATCTTCGAAGACCGAGGCTGCCTCTTCGCATATCGCGACGACCTCGGAATCTGGCTTCGCGTATCCATAGGTCGGACTCCAGGCGATGCGCATGCCTTCGATCGGCCGTTCGCAGGCGCCGAGGAAATCGGGCGTCGGCTCGGCGACGCTGAAAGGGTCGCGTCGGTCGGGTCCGGCAATGACCGAAAGCAGTAGGGCCGCATCGCGCACCGTGCGCGCGACCGATCCGACGTGGGCCAGAGTCGGAGCGGCGCTTGCCGGAAATATGGGCACGCGGGCGAACTGGGGCTTGATGCCGAAGAGCCCGGAAAGCGCACATGGAATGCGGACCGAACCGCCACCATCGGTGCAGATGGCGAAGGGCGTGATCCCGGCGGCGACGCTGGCGGCTGCGCCGGCGCTGGACCCGCCCGGCGTCTTGTCGGTGTTCCACGGGTTTCGGGTAATGCCGGTGAGGGGACAATCGCCCACGGCCTTGCAGCCGAGTTCGCTGGTCGTCGTCTTGCCGACAATCGAACCACCCTGGGCCTTGAGCCGTTCCACTGGCGGCGCATCGATCGGCGCGACGTTGTCCGCGAAGGCCCGAGAACCGAGGTTGAGCTGCACGTCCTCGACGGGGAGAACGTCCTTGACCGAGACCGGAAGGCCGGAAAGAAGTCCGGCGTCCTCGCCCGCCATGATCTTCTTCTCTGCTGCCTTCGCCGCTTCGAGCGCAAGTTCTGGAGTCGGTGTCGCAAAACTGTTTAATTTCTGCTGCAACGCCGACTGGCGTTCGAGGGATGCTCGGGTCACCTCGACCGGCGAGACCTTCCTGGCCTCGATGGCAGCCTTCAACTCGATCGCGCTTCGGTAGGCGAAGCTGTTATCCATGGGTTCGTCCTTCCTCACGCCAGTCCGGTTTTCCGCGCCGGTGCGGCGGGGAATTCCGAGGACTCGGCGTCGTGACCGGCGACGTCGGCATGACGATAACGGGGCGGCGTGCGCCTAACGGCCTGGCGCGCGCATATCGTCCGGCAGCATCTCTCCCTTTTCGATGATCATCTCGTCGTCGAGATAGGCCGTGCATCCCCGCATCGGAAGGTCCAGGTGGCACAGGGTGTCGTTGGTGCCACCGAATTCGGTGTTGGGACCGAGCGAAAAAAGCACGTTGCCGTAGTAGGAACGGCCGTTCATGCCGATGCCGGTGGGCGTCCATTCGGCGTTTTCGTTTATTCCCCAGCCGATGTGGGAAACAGCGTAGGCTCGAGGGTCGTCGTATTTCTCCATGAATTCCCGAAGTCTGGTGGCTTCGGCACCGCCGTTCACCTCCTTCACGTAGCCTTGTCTAATGACAAACTCGATCGGATTTTCCAGGAGATGAAGCTGCGGCAGCAGCATGTCGCCTTTGTCCATGACGACACAGCCCTCAACCCCGGTACTGGTGCCGCACGTTGCGACCATGGTGCCGCCCCAGTGATCCCAACGCTTGGGCAGGTCGGTGTAGCCGTATTCGACGATAATGGGATAGGCGCCTAGTTCGTAGCTGACGTCTGTGCCCACGTCGTTGGTGAAGCGAAGTGTCTTGGCATCAGCCAGGCGACGCCCCGATGCTTCAGCGCGCCTTCTCTGGTCTTCGGTCGGAAACAGGCGTTTCAGATTGTCGAAGGTTTCGGCGACCAGGATCATGCGCGATCCCTCGGCCTGTATCTCGTCCTGTTCCTTGGAGAAGGACGCGACCATCAGGTCCACGATCAGGTCCGAGCGCTTGAGGGCTTCCATGGCCTCCCTGTTGCGGCTCAACTGGTTGACCCCGAACTGTTCCAGCTTCTGGTTGGGATCCAGTTCCGCCTCGGCCACAAGATTTAGATCGATCGTCTCGGCGCCGAGTCCGTCCGCCGCGTCCAAGAAGGCTTCGGCATAGTCCCTGAGCTCTTTGCCCTCGGAAAGCACAGCAACCGTTTCGCCCGGCATAACGCTGCAGAGCGTCAGCTCCTCGGCGAAAAGCTCCACCATCTCTCGGTTTGCCATAGCCAGTCCTCCCGCATCGTCGCGACGCGAAAAACCCGTCAATCCGCCGCGACCTTCATTGCACCCGCCATTCCCCACGCGAACGTGCCTATCGGGCCGTTAGCGGTCCGGTCGTTCCCTCTCCATACATGCGATCGAGGTAGTAATTCAGATTGTGATGAATTGCCTTTTCGAGATGCACCGTCGGTCCCGGCTCGAAATTGCGCGAACCGACGCCGTTCTGGAGCGAACGCATCATGTCTGAGTCTTCCGCCGCCACAAGCCGAATGAAGTCGGCATAGATTTGGTTCCGTTCCCGAAACGCCGGCTGGTCAAAATAGGTGCCCGGAAACTGGGTCCAGATGACGATCCGCGTAAGGTTCACGTCGAGCGGGTAACACACCCAGGGCTGCAGAACCTCGGGACGGGCGAAGAAATTCATCGTTGGCGGGATATAGACCGTGTAGGCCCAGTATTCCGGCTTGTCCGTTACCCACGGCATCTTCTCGAACAAGGGCAGCCCGTCCGGCGCCATGGTGTAGCTTTCGTAGGAGGCGTGATATCTGCCGCCTGAGGAGAGCTCGAAACCAAATCCTTCCATGGTGAAATGCTTGGCAAAGGAATCCCCATGGATCGCCTTTGCGTGATAGATATCCATGAGGTTCTCGGGGACGAACTTCCAATTGCATTCGATGTCGAACGCATATTCGTCAGCGATCGCCGTATCTCCGGGCCGGCAGTCTTTGGCGCAGAGATCGACTCCTTCGTCGTCAAGAAATGCCTTAAGATCGACCGAACCTGCATCGAAATTGATGAAGATATAGCCCTCCCAGGTGTCGAGCCTGACGGTATTGAGCCGGCAATTCCTGAAGTCGAAGTTGTCTCGAATCTCCCGGTTGAAGGGAGCGCCGATCAGTTTGCCGTCCAGGTCGTAGTTCCAGCCGTGGTAAGGGCAGCTGAACCTGCTGGTGTTGCCCGTGCCCACGGGCGCAACCTCCACGCCGCGATGCTTGCACACGTTGGAGAACGCGCCGAGTCCGCCTTCGTCGTTCCTGGCGACGATGACGGGTTCTCCGGCAATGCGCATAGCCTTGTAGTCACCGGAGTTGGGGAACTGCTCGACCCGGCCCACGCACAACCAGTCCTTCATGAAAATCTTGTCGATTTCCTCGTCGAAGATGTCGCGTGAGGTGTACATGTAACCGGGCAAGTGGCGCGCGTGATAAAGATCTTCGCGCGTCTTGCCGAATTTTATTTTATTTCCGTTGCGGTTATTCACTTCGCTTTTGGTTGCGTTGGCAGCCATGACGTCCGATCCTCCCAAAAGTGTTCGGCGACGGCCGCGGTTTCTATGTCCGCATTTTGAAAATGGCCTCGCAACAGTGTTTCATATCGGCGGCCGGACGGTCAATATTGTGGGCCGCACGGAAAGCGCCTTTCGACCGGGCGCGCGTTACCGAAGGGGAGGCACCGATGACCGTATCACCGGAGATGAGAGCTGCCCAGGCGGTCGACGGAAATCGTTTGTGGGACTGCTTGATGACCATGGCCCGGTACGGCGCGACCCCGGCCGGCGGCGTTAACCGTCAGGCTCTGTCGGCCGAGGACATCGCGGCGCGGCGGCAGATGAAGGCGTGGGCCGACGAATTCGGCTTCGCCATCAGTACCGATGACATCGGAAACCTGTTCGTGCGCCGCGAAGGCACACAGCCGGAGACTGAACCGATCACCACCGGAAGCCATATCGATAGCCAGCCGAAAGGCGGCAAATTCGATGGAATATACGGCGTTATGGCGGGTCTGGAGGCCCTTGTGGCGCTCGAAGATGCCGGCATCAGGACCAAGCGGCCGATCGAGGTTATTGCCTGGATGGGAGAGGAAGGGAGTCGCTTTCAGCCAGGGCTGATGGGCTCGCTCGTCTTTAGTGGCCAGCTGGCGGCGGAGAAGGCGTTGGGCATCGTCGATCCGGAGGGTGTCTCGGTGGGGCAGGCCTTGAAGCATACGTTGGCGGCGGAACCGGGCATTGCGCGACGTCCGACAGGTTTTCCTGCGGCCGCCTACATCGAGACTCACATCGAGCAAGGGCCGGTGCTGGAAGCAGAGGATAAGACCATCGGCGTCGTCACCGGCATCCAGGGAATTCGCTGGTACGCCATCGAGGTGCTGGGAGAGGAAGCGCATGCCGGCACCTGTCCGATGAAGCGGCGCAAGGACGCACTCAAGGCTGCCGCAGGGATGGTCGTGGCGCTGAAAGAGGCGATGGACGATCCGACGGACACCGTGCGCTGCACGTTCGGCCGTTTCGAGGTTTTCCCGGGTTCGCCCAACACGGTTCCCGGCCGGGTTTTCTTCACCATCGATTTCCGCCACCCGGAATCGGAGGCCTTCGAGACCTACGCCGCGCAAATCGAGGCGACATGCCGCAAACATGCGGACGGCTGCCAGGTGACGATCGAAAAAACGCTGGACGCGCTTCCGACCGTCTTCCGCGACGACATGGTGCAGACGGTCCAAAGGCACACCGCGTCTCTGGACGTGCCGTACAAGATCATGCCGTCAGGTGGCGGCCACGACGCCCAGAACATGCACCGGATTTGTCCAACCGGCATGATATTCGTGCCGTGCAAGGACGGAATCAGCCACAACGAGGCCGAATACGCGTCGCCCGGTGATTTGGCCGCAGGCACGCGGGTGTTGGCAGCATGTTTGGCGGATCTGGCGAACCGGTGAGCCGATGGCTCGATAGCCAGCGCAGAACCAACGTGGAGGGGCTGCAACGGCACTCCCGTGTCGAGGGAACGCCGTGCAACCCCTCGATACCGCTCTCGTGGCCGCTAGTGGCCGGCCGAAACCGACCGAGGCTGTACCGTCGGCAGCCGGGCTAGTTCTTCAAGAGAATGCTCTTCTCCACCGGACCTGCGATCCAGTACTCCTGGAAGCGTGGCTCGCCATCCACCGTGCAGAGGATCGCGTAGCGTGCCTTGTCCTGGATATGGAGCTGGTCCGAGAAGCCGCGCGGGCCGATGAGGGTCGGCTCATCGGTCATATTCTCGAGCTCCGCCAACACCGGATCGCTCGCGACGGTGCCTGCGCGCTCCACGGCACGTGCCCAGAGATCGATCACCGTGTAGCCGGTCAGCGGATAGGAGGTCGCCGGCGGTTCGCCCTTCAATGCCGTGAAGTCGGCGATGAACTTCGCAAGCTCGGGCTCCGGCGCATCGCCGTAGATCGAGCCAAAGGAGACGACACAGAAATTGTTCAGGTTGGGGACAGCGTCGAGCCAGTATGTCCCGTCTAACGCGATGCCGGCCATGACTAGGGTGTCAATTCCGGCAGCGCGGATCTGGCGGATGGCGGCGGCGCCGCCGGGAATGTACGAGCAAAGCGCGATGACGTCGGGCTGCACCGAGCTGGTCCTGATGCGGTCGATCTGCCCCTGGATTGAGGGGTCCTCGTTCTGGAAGACATCGATGGCGATGATCTCCGCGCCCTCAAGCTGCGGCCACTGCCACTCGAAGCCCGCGCAGGTCGACTGCGAGTACTCGAGCGTCTCATCGCGCAAGAGGTAGGCCTTGCGGGCACCCTTTCTCTCGTAGGACCAGATTGCCATGGCGGCACCGTCCACATGGGCGGCATTGCCGCCGGAGAAGGCGTAAGAGCCGATACCCTCGATCCCCGCCTTGGGATCGCCGGCGCAGAGGAAGAACGAGATGAGGCCGGCACCCTGGGCCATGTTGGCTGCGGGAGCACCGAAATCGAAGTCGCAATCGACGATCACGAAATCAGCGCCATCGCCGATCACCTTCTGGCCGGCCTTCGCCCCCTCCACGCGATCAGTCTTCGCGTCGGCATCGACGATCTGAATCTGCTTGCCGAGCAGGCCGCCGGCGGCGTTGATCTCGGCGATCCTCAACTTGGCGGCGAGCGCCGACGGCCCGCTATAGGCCGCCATCCAGCCGCTCTTGGATTCGGCGAAGCCCACGATGATCTCTTCGTCGTCGGCCGAAGCCGTCACGGCCGAGCCACCGACAAGCGCGCACGCGGCGAAGCCTGCCAGCACTGCCTTCGTCAAAGCACGCATGGTCAATCCCTCCCTGGATGTTTTCAGATGGCGCATCTCTTGACTGCTCACGCGATGCGCCAATTCATTGTGTGTCGACGTGTCCTCGCGCTGCCGGTCGCAGCGAGCGCCAAGACCTGCTGCGCCGTCCCGTCGCCCACCTCATTTTCGGGCGGACTTACGCGACGGCAGTTCGTCAGGTCGACAGCCAGCGCCATGCTATCAGATCGGAGCAACCTCTTGCACATAGGGCGGCAACCCTCGTCTCAATGAGCGAGCGCGGCGCATCCATGGCAGACTCGCAGCTTCATGACCGCCGTTTATCGCCCATTCACGCACGGCTATAATCGACCAAGGCACCGCTCCGAGAAGTAACAGCGGGAGCAATCCGCCAACTTGGGGGCGCCGGCGCGGTATGCTGAGCCGTTAGAAGATCGCCGGTCGGCGCACCGTCGCGAGGCAGGCAGCCGACGGAGCATTGATGAAATTCGTGACTGTCGGTTCGCTCGACGAGGCTCTGGACACGCTATCGAGCTTCGGCCCGGAGGCAGCGGTCGTGGCCGGCAGCACGGCTGTGCTCTACCAGCTTAGCACTGGCATGAGGGCGGCGAAGCGGATCGTCCACGTCGAACGTCTCGCCGACCTTTCCCGTGTTGAGTGCGATGGCGGCGTGCGGATCGGCGCCTTGACGACGATGCGCGCTGTGGCGGAATCGCCGACCCTCGCGTCCCTCGGTGGCGGGCTCGTGACCGCCGCTGCATCTTGCGGCGGATGGCAGACGCAATATGTCGCGACCGTCGGCGGCAACATCTGCAATGCATCGCCCGGGGCAGACCTGGTGCCGCCGCTCCTGGTTCACGACGCGCAGGTAACGCTCGCGAGCGCAAAACGCGGGACAAGGTCGATTGCACTCGGCACGTTCTTCACAGGGCACCGCCAGACCGCGAGGGAGCCCGACGAGCTGGTCACGGAAATCGCATTCGACGAACCGCCTTCATGTACCGCCGATGTCTACGTGAAGGTGCGACGGCGCGGCGCCATGGAGTTGCCCATCGTCGGCGTCGCAACCCGCGTGACGCTCGATCGCTCAGGGGAGACAATCGAGGATATCCGCATTGCCGCGTGCGCCGCGGGGCCGACTCCCTTCCGCGCCAGCGAAGCGGAGTCGATCCTCAAGGGTGTCGTCTTGCACGACGCGCCGCTAGCCGAAGCCGGTGCCGCCCTGGTTGAGCGTGCGACGCTCTTCAACGACGCCAAGGCGAGCGCGGACTACCGGCGTGCCGTCCTACCTCGCGTTCTGGCCCACACCGTGGAGCAGTGCGCGACGCGTGCTGCAAGCAGCGTGCTGCATTAGGGGGCCGATCGGATGCCGATGCTGACGATCACCGTCAACGGCCGCGAGGAGCGGCTCGAGGTCGAGGTGCTCGAGAAGCTGATGGATACACTCCGCAACCGGCTCCACCTGCGCGGAACGAAGGAAGGCTGCCGCGAGGGTGAGTGCGGCGCTTGCACGGTCCTCGTCGACGGCATGCCGGTCAACTCGTGCATCTATGCAGCAATGCAGGCGCAGGGCCGGCAGATAGAAACCATCGAGGGGCTTGACGATGCGTTGACCCGCTCGATCCAGGACGCGATCGTCGATTGCGGCGGCGTCCAGTGCGGCTACTGCACGCCCGGCTTCGTGGTGATGATCACGGCCTTGCTGCGCCGGCGTCCCGATGCAGATGAGGCTCTCGTGCGCGAGGCGCTCAGCGGCAACATCTGCCGCTGCACCGGCTATGCGGGAATTGTCGACGCGGTGCAGCAGGTGGTCGTGAGCAACGCAGGTCGTGCGACATGACTGCCATCGGCGCTCCCATCGCACGGCGCGACGGCCGCGCCAAGGTACGCGGCGACGTGATCTATGCCTACGACTACGAGGAGGCCGGCACCATCCACGGTGCGCTCAAGCGCTCGCCGGCGGCGGCGGGGCGCGTCGTCCGCCTCGATGTCTCGAAGGCGGCCGCGATGCCTGGCGTCCGCGCGGTGCTCACCGCCGCCGACGTGCCAGACGCGTTGGCCGGCTGGAGCATTCGCGATACGCCCCTCTTTGCGCGTGGCGAGGTTCGCTATATCGGCGAGCCGATCGCCGCTGTCGCCGCCGACTCTCCGAGTCAGGCGCGCGCCGCAGTGGATGCGGTGGAGCTCGAGATCGAGGAGTACGCGCCGCTGGTCGACATGCGCGACGCGATCGCGCCGGGTGCGCGACTCGTTCACCCGGACTGGCAATCCTACGCGCCTGCAGCAGGCCCCGATTTCCCGCGGCGCGGCAACATCGCCTGCGAGAGCATCTCGAACCTCGATACTGACGTGGAGCCGATCTTCTCAAGCGCCCATCGGGTGGTCGAAGACGAGTTCGTGAGCCAGCGCCAGTACCAGGCTTATCTCGAGTCCAAGGCGGCAACCGGCATCTATCGGGACGGCCGCTACATCGTGCATACCGGACACCAGTTCCCGTTCAATCTTCGCGCGCGCATGGCGCAGTTCTTCGACGTGCTGCCGTCTGCCGTGCGTGTGATCGGTCATCCCATCGGCGGCGGGTTCGGCGGCAAGCTCGACTACAGCGTCGAGCCCTATGCTGCGGCTTTGTCGAAGGCTGCCGGCGGCAGGCCGGTCAGGATCGCCAACAGTCGGGTCGAGGACCTGATGACCGCGAACTGCCGCGAAGACACGATCGTGAAGATCCGCTCCGCCCTCGATGAGGAAGGAAACGTTCTCGCCCGCGACGTCGAAGCCTACCTGGACAACGGCGCCTACACCGGCGAGATGGCGTATCTCACCCCGTTCCCCTTCCACACCGGCGCAATCAATTATCGCGTCGGCGCGTTCCGGGCCGTGGGCCGGCTGGTGTTCACCAACACACCGCCCACGGGCGCGATGCGGGGCGTGAGCGGCGTGCCGATGTACGCGGCGCTTGAGAATCACATGGACCGTATCGCGCGAGAGCTCGGTGCCGACCGTCGCGCCTATCGCCTGCGTCATCTGTTCGGCGATGGCGACAGCCTGCCGAACGGTCAGATCCTGAACGATGCGGGAGTATTCCGGGAGGCCTTCGACTCCGTCGAACGCATTGCGCCCTGGAGGCAGGTGACGAAGAGGGCGAAACCACTGGAAGGCGTCGGTATTGCGGCTGCCGTCTGGCTCGTCAATCCGCTGCCCGGCGCGGCGACGGTCAAGATCGAGGAAGACGGCACGGTCAGCGTCATCACCGGCGCGACCGAGAACGGCTCTGGCTCCCTCGTGACGGGGCTGCCGCAGATCGTCGCCGAAGTGCTCACCGTCCCACCGGAGCACGTCCGCGTTTCCGACCCTGATACCGATCTCACCGGCTGGGACGGCGGCTCTCAGGGCGGCCGCACAACCCAGGTCGCCGGCAACGCCGCGCGCCTGGCCGCCGAGGAGGTGCGTGCCAAGCTCATCGAGACAGCGGCGCAGTTGCTTCAGGCCGAGCCGGACACGCTGGAGCTCGCCGATGGCGCGGTTCGCGTTGCCGCCAAGCCGGATATGCGTATGAGCCTCGCCGAAGTCGCGACGGCGGCGCTGTTCGGCAGCGGTCCCATCCAGGGTACGGGGCGCTCGCTCATCCCGCCGGTACCCTACAACCCGAGCTGTGCGAGCGGGCTGCTGTTTCCGTTCTTCGCAAGCCCGACCTACCACGTCCACCTGGCCAAGGTCGCGATCGACCCGGTAACCGGCAACGTCTCGGTCCTGCGCTACGTGGTGTGTCAGGAGGTTGGCCGCGCGATAAACCCGAAGAGCGTGGAGGGCCAGATTCAGGGCGCCGTCGCGCAGGGGATCGGGTACGCGCTCCACGAGAGCATGCGCTTCGCCGATACGGGGAGCGTTATCGAGAACACGCTGCAGTCTTATCGGCTGCCGCTCCTCGTGGACATTCCGCGCGTCGAGTATGTCACGATGGAGCATGCTGCCGAGGATGGGCCGTTCGGGGCCAAGGCAGCGGGGGAAGCAGCGATCCTGTTGCCGCCGGCTGTGATCACGAGCGCGGTGAGCGACGCCCTCGGCGCGCCGATGCGCAAGATCCCCGTGACCCCTGAGGACATTCTTGCGGCGCTCGAGACTCGGGAAGCAGGTGAACGTGCCTGAGCCCGCGCTGATCTGCGGCACCGATTGACGCAACACGCGAAGGACGACGCCCATGCCCACCGCCTCCCGCCCCATGGGGGTCTTCATTCTCGGCGACACGCCGCCGGGAAATCTCGTCGAGCTGAGCCAGCGGGTTGAGCGCTGTGGCTTCTCAGACCTGTGGTTCGCCGAGGACTACTTCATGCTCTCGGGCTTTGCGAGCGCCGCTCTGGCGCTCCAGGCTACCGAGGAGGTCCATGTCGGGATCGGCGCGGTCTCCAACAGGGTGCGCCATCCGGCCGTCACCGCTATGGAAGCGTCGACGCTGGCTAACGCCTATCCGGGACGCTTCACCCTCAGCATCGGCCACGGCGTTCCCTCCTGGGTCCAGCAGATGCACCTGTTCCCGAAATCGGTACTGGGCTCGATGCGCGAAGCGATCACCGACGTGAAGAGTCTGCTCGCGGGCGAGTCCTTAACCCAAGCCGGTGCCTATTACGGTTACGATCAGGTGGTGCTTACACATCCCGCACTCGACCTGGACGTGCTGGGCGCCGTGGTGGGGCCGAAGTCGGTCGAACTTTGCGCCGAGATTGCGGACGGCATGGTGATCTCCGTTCTTGCAGGGCCGCGCTATGTAGAGTCGGTGAAGGAGCGGATTGCGGCAGTGCGGCGGGATCAGGGATTGCCGGAGGATTTCGCGCTCGTGACGTACGTGCTCGCGAGCGTGGGCGAGGACCGGGCTGCCGCCCGCGCCAAGGTCCGCCCCGTGACCGCGTTCTATCTGGATGCAATGGGCCCGACGCTGATCACTGGCGTCTACGACGCCAACGAGACTCTGGCCGGGATGATCGACAAGGGCGGCGCTGCGGCGATCGAAGCCGACATGCCGGAGGGATGGATGGACTGGCTCGCGATCGCAGGCCAGCCGGAGGACTGCCGCGCAGGGATCGAGGGGCTCTTCGACGCGGGCGCGACCAAGGTCGTGCTCTGCATCGTCCCCTCCGAGGAGTTGCCGCAGCAGCTCGAGACCTTCGGCCGGGAGGTGCTGCCGGGCCTCTAAAGGTCCGCCCATCGCTGCGGTCGGCTCGCGCAAGCAATTTCTCGTATGGTGCTGAGACGGGTCTGCCTTTGAGCCAAAGGGGGTGTCAGTCGATGCCCTTCTCAACCCGTTGTATCGATGTCAATGTCGCACCTCTCGTCACGCCAACCCTACACTCTGCCCAACAGGGCCAATTGGAACTCAGCGGACGCCCAAGTAGCCTGCTCAGTATTTATCCGGACAATCAAACGCGCCTTGGTGACGCCGACGAGCCCGATGGCGGCCTCTGGAATGGGGCTCCAGGGGCTCACTCCAAGCAACAGTCAACTCCAAAGACCACAGGCGGACAGTGCCTGGGTATCCTCATAGGCGTCCCAAACTGCGATTTTGCCGTCGCGGACGGTGAAGACCCAACACCACTTCGCACGGTAGTGTTTACCGCTGAGCTTCGACGAGCCAGCTTCCTCGCCATTCAGGGAAACGATTTCGCCGTCGACGACCCAAGTCTTTATGACATGCTCGTGCATGTCGAGTGCAGCCGGCATAACCCGGAAATAGTCTTCGATCGCGGCCCTGCCTTGCCAGCGCCCTGCCCACGATAGGTCGTCTCCACCCGGCATGTCGATCACCGCATGACCTGCTCCCCGGATTTTGGACCGTCTGGGCTGAGGAAATTCTCGGTTAGGTTTTCTGAGACCAACCGGGGAGCGAGTCGTGAAGCGATCGAAGTTCAGCGAGCAGCAGATAGCGTTCATTCTGCGCCAGGCGGAGGAAGGCACGAGCGTCGAGGAGGTGTGCCGCAAGGCCGGAGTTTCCCAGCAGACCTACTACCGCTTGCGCAAGACGTATGGCGGCTTGATGCCGTCGGAGATGAGACGGCTGAAACGGCTAGAGGAGGAGAACCAGCGCCTGAAGTGTTGTTAAGCGTCGTCGTTTGACCCCTCCGAATCAAAGGGAATCAACACGTTGCCACGCCGATCGGCGTCCAATCTACGCGCCGAACAACAACGTGGATGTGTAGTCGGCAATGCCGGTCATTTGACCGCGCCGCTTGGACCGCTTACCTCGTTGCCTGGTGTGCAATCGACTGACCCACGGACACGTCGACGGAAGGCGCAACATGTCGGCCCGCGCGTAGCGGCGGCGAGCGGGCGGCGATGATGTATACCCTCATCGGCACCGCCAAGCTCACCGACGTCGACCCCCAGGCTTGGCTCGCCGACGTCCTCGGCCGCATCGCCGAGATGCCACAGACCCGGCTGCACGCGCTCCTACCCTGGCACCGGAAGGCCGACCGGCAACAGGCACTTCTTGGATTTCACGCGCCTGCCGGTGCGACCGGCGCCTGGGCGGGCGTGCCACAAAAGCGGCGGGCCGCAGTCGCGGCCTGTCGCGCATCCGTCAAAGACGGGGGCGCGCTACTTCGAGCGTCCGTTAGCCGGTGCGAGCTCGACCCCGAGCCGCCCGGCGAGGTCCTGCACGAACTGCCACGCCACCCGGCCCGAGCGCGCGCCTCGGGTCATGCTCCACTCGATGGCTTCGGCGTGCAGGGTCTCGCGCTCGACGGCGAGGCCGAAATGGTCGGCATAGCCTTCGACCATGGCGAAGAACGTCGCCTGATCGCAGGGATGGAAGCCGAGCCAGAGGCCGAAACGGTCCGAGAGCGAGACCGACTCTTCCACCGCCTCGCCGGGGTGGATCGCGGTGGAGCGCTCGTTGTCGATCATGTCGCGCGGCATCAGGTGGCGGCGGTTCGAGGTGGCGTAGAAGAGCACGTTGTCGGGGCGCCCGCTGATCCCGCCTTCGAGCGCTGCCTTGAGCGACTTGTAGGTGGTGTCCTCGGACTCGAATGAGAGGTCGTCGCAGAAGAGCAGGCACTGGTGGCCGCAGCTGCGGAGGCGCCCGAGCAGGATCGGCAACGAGGAAATCTCTTCCCGGTGAATCTCGATGAGCTTGAGGCCGCCCACCCCATCGGCCGCCACCACGCCGTGCACCGCCTTGATCAGCGAGCTCTTGCCCATGCCCCGCGCGCCCCAGAGCAAGGCGTTGTTGGCGGGCAGGCCTCGGGCGAAGCGCCGCGTGTTGTCGAGCAGGATGTCCCGCACCCGGTCGATGCCCTTGAGCAGCGAAAGCTCCAGCCGGTTGATCCGCGGCACGGCCTCGAGAAGCGTGCCGTCGGCGTGCCAGACGAAGCCTTCCGCCGCATCAAGGCCTGCGTCCTCTGCGCCTGCCGGCGAGAGGCGCTCAAGCGCTTCCGCGACCCGCTTGATGAGCGGTGCCAACTCCGAGTCTGACATGGGTGTTCCGGCCGGTTGAAAGGCGCGCGGACCCTAGCCCGGACCTCTCACCAATGTCACGGCCTGCATCGAGGCGCTTACGCCTTCGGCCCGACGAAGGTGCGGGTGATCTCGACGGCCTCGGCGAGGCCAACGCGCTCGACGTCGACGCCGGGAGGGAAGGCGCCGGCGAGCCGGCTCGGCAGCGCGGGGTCGAGCAGGACGAAGACGCCGCGATCGTCCGCCCGCCGCACCAGCCGGCCGTAGGCCTGCCGGAGCCGCCCGCGCGTGAGCCGGTCGTCGTAGCACCCGCCCCCAAGAACCCGGCGGCGGGCCTTGTGCAGGATGTCGGGCCTGGGCCACGGCACCCGGTCGAAGACGATGAGCCGCAGGCTCCGCCCCGGTACGTCGATGCCGTCTCGCATCGCGTCCGTGCCGAGCAGGCAGGCGTCGGTCTCGCTGCGGAAGATGTCGACCAGCGTCGTCGGGTCGAGGGGGTCAACGTGCTGGGCCCAAAGCGGGAGGCCGGCTTCGTCCAGCGCGCCTGCGATGCGCTCGTGCACGCCGCGCAGCCGCGCGATCGCGGTAAAGAGACCCAGAGCGCCACCGCCGGCTGCCGTGAACAGCGCGCGGTAGGCCGCCGCCACCCGGTCGGGCGCGGCCCGCCTGACGTCGGTCACCACCAGCACGCGGGTTTGCGCGCCGTAGTCGAAGGGGGATGGGAGCGCTGCGCGGATCGCCGGCGCCTTCAGGTGTCGCCCGCCCGTCGTCGCCTCGGCCGCGGCCCAATCGTGCTCCGGATCCCCGCTGCCGTCGCGCAGGGTCGCGGAGGTGATGAGCGCGCCGTGGGAGCGGCCCATGACGAACGCGGCGAAGGGGACCGTCGGGTCGACGTGGTGGCGGTGCATGCCGACATCGACGTCGCGCCCGTCGATGCGGGAGATCGCGAACCAGTCGACGAAGCCCGCGGAATCGGCGGCGTCTTCGACGTCCTGCGACAGCTCCTCGTCTGTGACCGGCGCGGCCGTCATGTCCGTGAGCATGGCGCGCCAGGAGTCGAGCTGCTCGCCCACCCGCCGCTCGATGCCGCGCACCACGGCCTCGATGCGCTGGCGCTCTGCGGTCTCCAGACTCTCGGCCTCGGCGTCGAGGTGCGCTGCGAGCGCCGCAGCGAGCCGACCGAGGGGCCGGGCGAGTGCGGCCAACGCCGCCTCCAGGGTCTCCGCAGCCTCCACCATGCCGGGAATGAGCGGGTGCACCGGTGCCTCGATGCCGTAGCCGCTCCGGGGCTCAGGCGCGCGCGCCATGACCTGGCTCCGCACCAGCGCGAGGAAGCGCTCGCACGCCCCCTGAGCCGAGCCGCCCGCGAGCCGCTGGTGCCAGTCGGCACCGGGCAGCGCGTAGGCCGCTTTCAACGCGTCGTCGAGGGCCTCGCGCGCTGCCTCGCGGTCCGCGATCAGGTCATCGATCCGGCTCCTGAGGCCCCGCGCGCGGCCGGCATCGCTGCGCCCCCGCGATTCCGGCCCGAGCAGCCAGCGTCTCAGCTCGAGTGCCTCTTTGCCAGAGAGATGGGCGGAGAAGGCGCTGTCCGCCGCGTCGAAGAGATGATGCCCTTCATCCAGCACGTAGCGGGTCGGCACGCTCCGCTCATCGCCGGTGCCGAAGGCCGCGCGCGCCGCCTGCACCATGAGCAGCGCGTGATTGGCGATCACCATATCGGCTCGCCGCGCCTTGCGCTGGCTCTTCTCAATGAAGCAGCGGCGGTAGTGGGTGCAGGCGCTGTGGATGCACTCGCCGCGCCGGTCCGCGAGGCCGAGGGTGCGGCCGTAGCCGAGCAGGTCGGCGAGCCAAGCCGGCAGATCGCCGCCGGTGATGTCGCCGTCGCGCGTCGCGGCCGCCCAGCGGGCCATCAGGCCCAGCGCGATGCGGTCCCCCGTCACCAGCGCGCTGCGGCCGAGCGCCTCCTCCATGTTGAGCAGGCAGAGGTAGTTCTCGCGCCCCTTGCGCAGCACCACCTTCTCCGCCTTGACCTTGGGCTCCGGGTAGAGCCGGTCGAGCTCCTGGTCGATTTGACGCTGGAGATTGCGGGTGAAGGTGGAGAGCCAAACCGTGCCTTCGTTGCGCTCGGCCCAGAGGCTCGCCGGCGCGATGTAGCCGAGCGTCTTGCCGACACCGGTGCCGGCCTCCGCCAGCACCACGTGTGGCTCCTCCTCCGCCTCGATGGGGTCGAAGGCGGCGCAGGCGGCGGACGCGTAGTCCGCCTGCTCGGGCCTGGGCTCCGCGCCTTCGCCCAGCAAGTGCGCGAGGCGCTTTCGAGCGGCTGCCGTCGCGACCGGGTCGTGACCAGGCGCAGGCGGCGGCGCGCTCTCCTGCCACTCTTTGAGCCGGGTCCAGACCGCGAGCGCGCCTCCGTCGCCGGTGCGGCCCGCGCCCGGCGCGGTGCGACCGCCGGACTCCAGCGCCGCCACCACCGCATCGCCCCAGAGCCAGCCGGCACGGGCCATGGTGCGCGCGATTGCCGGTGCCTCGTCCGCGCCCGCCAGCCCCGGCACCGCCAGCGCGACGAGGAGGCTTTCGGCCGCCTTGAGCAGGGTCGCCGCCTCGTCCTCGATGCTCGCGGGCAGCGTCAGGTCGAGCGCCCGCGCGAGACCCCGCACCGTCGGCACGGCCTGGCGCGCCGGATGCACGAAGGCGAAGAGCTCCAGCACGTCCAGCGCCGCAAGCGTGTGCAGGCCGAGCCGGCGGGCGGTCGCCTTGGCGTGGCAGACGTAGGGCGGGCGGCCGTCGGCGGCCAGGCGCTCGGCTGCTGCGTCGTGGGAGAGCCGGGAGAGCGCGCCATGCTCGTCCAGCCAGGCCGCGTGACGCGGCGCCACTGCGAGCACGGGTGCGCGCGGCAGCAGCAGCGGCCTCGACGGTGGCGGGGACGGCTTCGGAGACTCGAGGGTGGCCGGCATCGGGCAGGAGTATAGCGGTTGACGCGCGCCGGCGGCCCAGCGCATGTTCCGCCGGCTTTCGGACCCGGACGATGAACGAAACGCCACACGACCTGCGGGCGCTCGCCCAGAACGGTAAGGCTTGGCCCTTCAAGGAGGCCGCGGCGCTCCTGAAGCGCATCGGCGGCGAGACGCCGGCGAAGGGCTATGCGCTGTTCGAGACCGGCTACGGCCCTTCCGGCCTGCCCCACATCGGCACCTTTGCCGAGGTCGCGCGCACGACCATGGTGCGCCACGCGTTCGCGACGCTGAGCGACATCCCGACGCGCCTCGTCACCTTCTCGGACGATATGGATGGGCTGCGCAAAGTGCCGGACAACATCCCCGAGCGCGCGATGGTCGAGCAGCATCTCGGCAAGCCGCTCACCCAGATCCCCGACCCCTTCGGCACGCACGAGAGTTTCGGGGCCCACAACAACGCGCGTCTGCGCGCCTTCCTCGACGACTTCGGCTTCGAGTACACCTTCAAGAGTTCGAGTGAGGCCTATCGCTCGGGCGAGTTCGACTGCGCGCTGATGGACGCGTTGCGCCACTACAACGAGATCATGCGCATCATCTTGCCAACCTTGGGGGCGGAGCGGCAGGCGACCTACAGCCCCTTCCTACCGCTCTGCCCGAAGACCGGCCGCGTGCTGCAGGTGCCGATTGCGGCCCGCGACGAGAACGCGGGCACCGTGAGCTACGTCGACGAGGACGGCGAGACCATGACCGTCCCGGTTACGGGCGGCCGCTGCAAGCTGCAGTGGAAGGCCGACTGGGCGATGCGCTGGCATGCGCTCGGCGTCGATTACGAGATGGCTGGGAAGGACCTGATCAGCTCCGTCGAGCTCTCGGGCAAGATCTGCCGCGCTCTCGGCTCCAGGCCGCCCGCCGGCTTCATTTACGAGCTCTTCCTCGACGAGAACGGCGAGAAGATCTCGAAGTCGCGCGGCAACGGCCTCACCATCGAGGAATGGCTCACCTACGGGCCGCGCGATTCGCTCTCGCTCTACATGTACAACGCGCCGCGGCGGGCCAAGCGGCTCTACTTCGACGTGATACCGCGCCATGTGGACGACCACCTGACGCATCTCGCGAAGTACTCGGAGCAGGAACCGGTTGCGCAGTTGGAAAGCCCGGCATGGCACATTCACGCCGGCCATCCGCCTGCGCCCGAGAGCGGCTTGAGCTACGGCATCCTTCTCAACCTCGCGAGCGTCTGCAACACCGAGGACACCGCCGTGCTCTGGGGCTTCATCACCCGCTATGTGCCGGGCGCCTCGCCGGAGACCGCGCCCATCCTCGACACGCTGGTCGGCCACGCCATCGCCTACTACCGCGACATGGTGAAGCCGACGAAGGCCTATCGTGCGCCGCTGCCGGAGGAGCGTGTGGCGCTCGACGACCTGCGTGCCGTGCTCGCCGGGATGCCGGCGGATTCGAGCGCGGAGGCGATACAGACGGAGGTCTACGAGGTCGGCAAGCGCCACCCGTTCGAGTCGCTGCGTGACTGGTTCCGCGCGCTCTACGAGATCCTCCTGGGCCAGAGCCAGGGCCCGCGCATGGGCTCATTCATCGCGCTCTACGGGCTTGCCGAGACGATCGCGCTGATCGACCGCGCGCTGGCCGGTGAGGATCTGGCGGCGTAGCAGGGCGATCCCGCAGCGTCGCGCCGCCGCCTCCACGGCATCCCAAGCGGTCCTTCGACCTCGGCTTCCCCGCTGGGGTTAGGTGGATTCTCGCGCTACTCCAACTCTTCCTTTTTCGAACATATAACCTGATATTGGTTGCTCATCACGACAGTTGAACCGGTATAGTTTACAAAGTTGTATCCGGGGTTATATACGGTATTCTGTTACAGTAGTTGATCGTGATTGACAGAACGATACTCGTTGTATAGTGTTGAAATAAGTCCGCTTAAAGAAAGTATTGTAAATACCTAGTATGTCTGATTGCACTTGCCCGTCTTTCGGAAAACGCATTGCCATAGTGGCACCCAGCCTAGCTGGGCAAGGGGCTGAAAGGAAGGCACTGTATATCGCAGCCGGACTGCTTGAGCGAGGCCACCAAGTCGATCTACTCCTTTATCAATTCGTTTGTCACTATCCTGAAGAAGTGCCGGATGGGTTGCGTATTTTCTATGCTTCAGGTCGAAACGACAGTAGAACGCGTTTGAATCTGCACCGAGTCACTGCGATCCAACAGCCTTTCGTGCCCGATCCTCTTCCTTGGCACATTCGCCTTCCACGTTTGCTAACGGCGAGCCGTCTGTCGCGAAAGCATTTGCCGCTGCTCACGAGTACGAGGCTACCTCGATGGGCCGTTTGCGTCGCCGCATACATGGATCGAGAGAAACCGGATGCGCTTCTGGCCATGCATGTTCTCGCGACGACGGCGGCAGCAATGGCAACGCATCTCACATCTCATAGTGCGAAAACGGTGGCCTCGCTTCATGGGCCACTAACGCACCGACTTCTGCATCGAGCGCGTCGCTCGTATCCCTACGCGGATGAGGTTGTTGGAGTCTCTCATGGTATAACAAGCGAGTTTTCCAAAATCCCGAGCTTGTCAGGTGATCGGGTTCACACCGTCTATAACCCCATTGGCATCGACTATATCAAACGCAAATCGAAAGAGCCGATTAGCCATCGTTGGCTTGCTGGCCCTGACTGCCCAGTCATCGTGGCGATCGGTAAGTTGATTAAGAGGAAAGATTTTGCCACTCTTCTTCGTGCCTTCGCGCGTCTTGTGTCAAAGCGGAACGCGCGACTGATCGTTCTCGGAGAAGGTCGTTTTCGGTCAGACCTGCTTTCGTTGGCAAATAGATTGGGTCTCGCTGAATGTGTTGACTTCCCGGGATTCGCAGAAAACCCTTTCGCCTTTCTCGCAAAAGCCGATTTATTCGTACTTTCATCCCGAAACGAGGGTCTTCCTACCGTTCTGATCGAAGCGATGGTTTGCGGGTGCCCGGTCGTCAGCACGGACTGTGACTTTGGCCCTCGGGAAATTCTTGAAGACGGTCGGCATGGGCCTCTGGTGCCCGTGGGAGAGCCAGAGACACTTGCAAGCGCCATGCTCTCCGTTCTGGACAACCCTCCGCGGCGCGAGGCGCTGCAGGCTCGAGCGGAATTCTTCAACGCCGCTAAGGCAGTAGACCAATACGAAGAGCTGCTGTTAGGTGAGGAACGCTCGGTAGAACAGCGAGCGTGAATCTCGCGAGTAAAGTGTATGGTCCGGATCTCCGATATCCATGTTGTCGCGCCGCACTTCAAGCGCCGATACTCGGGCGTGACCAGCACGATCATTCAGTTAGTCCCCAAACAGGCAGAAATAGTCGGAATTGCCACACTGGGGCCGGGCTTGCCCAACGGCCTTCCCAAGATCGCTTGGTGGCAGATGCCCTTGCTTCTTAAGCGACCGCGCCGGCGCCCCCTCCGCATATGGCACGCCCGGCGAAATAACGAGATGCTGATGGGGTTGTTTCTGAAATCCGCATTTCGAGCGCCGTTGACGCTCGTTTTCACCTCTGCCGCGCAGCGTTCGCACAGTTGGTTCAGCCGGTTTCTGATATCGCGAATGGACTCCGTTATTGCAACCAGCGGCCCATCTGGACAATCCTTGACGGTGCCACACACCGTTGTGATGCATGGAGTGGATTGTGCTCGATTTCGTCCTCCCGTGAGTCCGGACGATCAGTGGGAACGAAGCGGACTGTCAGGCCGGTACGCAATCGGATGTTTTGGCCGTATCCGATATCTGAAAGGAACCGATCTCTTCGTCGATGCGATGGTGCGCCTGTTGCCGGATTATCCGGACTGGACTGCTGTTCTGGCGGGGAGAGTGACCCGTCAGAACCGTGGGTTCTATGAAACATTGCTACATCGAATCGCGGGGACAGGCTTGGAAAGACGGATTGTAATTCTTGGAGAATTATCTGATGCAGATCTTTGGTATCGGCGGCTGACGTTGCATGTTTCACCTTCGCGATATGAGGGTTTCGGGTTGACCCCGCTCGAAGCCATGGCCTCTCAAACTGCGGTCGTGGCGAGCGACGCCGGGTCGTATCCGGAAATGATCGTGGACGGTGTAACGGGGGCTGTCGTCTCAGCCGGGGACGGCGACGCGCTAGTCGAGGCAATCAGACGCTATATGGCAGATCCTGAGCTTGCGGCCGCACACGGACGCAACGGTCGCGAACATGTGTGTGAGAACTTCCCTGTCGAGAAGGAAATGAGCGGCATTAACGCCGTTTACGATCGGATTCGGCGAGAAAGCAAATGAGCTTCATGAGGTGCCCCCCGCCGGCCATGGCTGGCTGTTTCTCGCATTTTCCGGAGTTCCGCTCATGGCAATCGTCTGGCGAGGGGCTCGAGAGCCCGACTTGGCACGGTTTTCTATTTCGAAGGATCGACGGCCTTCGTCGATCCCTCATCATTGGTTTCGTCACGGAGGAATGGCGTAACCGTCACGAGTGTGCCTGTCCCAACAAACCCGCCGGTTAGAACCGTCTGGGCTTTGACCACCGGCGAAGCCGGTAAGGTCTCTCAGGCGGAGGGGTTGGCCGAGACGCTCGGCTGGCCGTTCAAGAGCATCGTCGTCCGGCTGCGCCGGCCCTGGTCGTGGTCGCCGGCACATCGGCAGCCACTGGGCCTCCTGCGCTATGGGGTGGAGAAAAGCCTCCCGCAGCCCTGGCCCGGCCTGCTGATCAGCTGCGGCCGGCGTAGTGTCCCGGTTGCGGCCGCGGTGAAGCGCGCTGCCGGCGACCGCACCTTCGCCGTGCACATCCAGAACCCGCGAACGCCTCTCCCTTGTTTCGACCTGATCGTCCCGCTGGAGCACGACGGGCTAGCCGGACCCAACGTGGTGGCGACGCAGGCCGCTCTGCACCGCGTAACGCCTGAGAAACTCGCGGCCGCGGCCGCGGAATGGCAGGGCCGGTTCGGCAATCTCAACGTCGCGGTGCTGCTCGGCGGCCGCTCGCGCTCGTACCGCTTCACACGGGAGACGGTCGACAAGCTCGCGGGCGGTCTCGCGGGTCCCGACGGGGAAATCGCGGTGACGGCATCGCGGCGGACGGAGCCAGGCGTCGTCGACGCGCTGAAGGCCCGTCTGCCGCCGGCCTGGTTCTGGGACGGCACCGGTCCCAACCCCTACTTGGGTATGTTGGCGTTGGCCCGCCACATCGTGGTGACGGAGGACTCCGTCTCCATGATTAGCGAGGCCATATCGACCGGAAAGCCGGTCTACGTTGCCGAGATGGCGGGCGGCAGCCGTCGGCTCGCGCAGTTTCACGCCTCGCTCATGAAAGACGAACTCGTGCGTCCCTTCGACGGCCGGCTCGCCCAATGGCGCTATGAGCCGGTCAACGAGACTCCGCGCATCGCGGCCGAAGTGCGCCGGCGAATGGGAGCCGCACCGGCTCCCTGGACCCTTCCAAGGGGTATGCCTCTCTCGCAGGGGCCGGGATGGTCTGCTACTGTCCTCGCCAACTCTTGCGTACGGCGATTTCCGGGAGAGGAGACCAGTCAATGACAACCAAGAGCAGCGCGGCGAAGAGGTCCGGCCGCACCCGTCGTGAAGTCCTGAAAGCCGGTGCCGCCGGCGCTGTGGGGACGGCCGCGCTCAGCGCAGGCTTCCCCTCCATCGTCCGCGCTGCGGACACGGTGCGGATCGGTTACGTCAGCCCCAAGACCGGACCGCTCGCGCCGTTTGCCGAGGCCGACGAGTTCAACGTCGCCTCGGTGTTGGAGGCCATCGGCGGGAAGGTGGAGACCGCCAGCGGGAGCCTCGACGTCGAGATCATCGTCAAGGACAGCCAGTCGAACCCGAACCGCGCCGCCGAGGTCGCGAGCGAGCTGATTCTCTCCGACGAGGTGCACCTGCTCTGCGCCGGCAACACGCCGGAGACCACCAACCCGGTCGCCGATCAGGCGGAGATCAACGAGGTCCCCTGCGTCACCACGCTCTGCCCGTGGCAGCCCTACTTCTTCGGCCGCGGCGGCAATCCGGCGGAGGGCTTCCAGTGGACCTACCACTATTTCTGGGGGCTGGAGGACATCATCGCGGTCTTCCTCAACCTCTGGGGCAAGATCGAGACCAACAAGGTGGTCGGCGGGCTCTACCCCAACGACGGCGACGGCAACGCTTGGGGCGATCCCGAGCTGGGCTTCCCCAAGCCCCTCGCCGCCGCCGGCTACACCCTGATCGATCCGGGCCGCTACCAGAACCTGTCGGACGATTTCTCGGCCCAGATCTCCGAGTTCAAGGACAACGGCGCCGAGATCGTCACCGGCGTCGTGCTGCCGCCGGACTTCACCACATTCTGGACCCAATCGGCGCAGCAGGGCTTCCGGCCCAAGGCAGCGACGGTGGGCAAGGCGCTGCTCTTCCCGGTCTCGGTCGAGGCGCTGGGCGACGCCGGGCACAACCTGAGCTCCGAGATCTGGTGGAGCCCGTCGCATCCCTTCACCTCGAGCATCACCGGCCAGAGCTGCGGCGAGCTCGCCGCCGCCTTCACCGCCGCCACGGGCAAGCAGTGGAGCCAGCCGGTGGGCTACGGCCACTCGATCTTCGAGGTGGCGCTGGATGTCGTGAGTCGGGCGGAGGACATCAACGATCCTGAGGCCATGTTGGCTTCCATCGTCGCCACCAACGTCTCGACGATCGCTGGGCCGGTCTCGTGGGGCGCAGGCCCGGTGAAGAACGTGGCGAAGATGCCGCTGGTGGGCGGCCAGTGGCGGCGCACGCCGGACGGCCCCTTCGGCTACGACCTCATCGTCACGTCCAACGAGACGGCGCCGGACGTCCCTGTCGGCGGCGATATGGAAGTCATCGGCTAGGGACTAGCGGCCTGCGCTTCTGAAGCCTTCCAGCGCAGGGGCGCCGGCATGACGGCGCTGATCGCGCTGGAGGGGGTCTCCAAGAGCTTCGGCTCGGTCAGGGCGACCGACCAGTTCAGCATGGAGCTGGCGGACGGCGAGGCGCTCGGCGTCGTCGGCCCCAACGGCGCCGGCAAAAGCACGATGTTCAACATCATTACCGGCGCGGTGCGGCCGAACGCGGGGCGCGTGCTCTACGCCGGCCGCGACATCACGCGGACGCCCGCGCACGAGCGCTGCCGCATGGGGATCGGGCGCTCCTACCAGATCCCCCACCCCTTCGCGAACATGACCGTGTTCGAGAACCTGTTGGTGGGCGCGGCCTTCGGCGGCAGCCGATCCGAGGCCGCGAGCTATGACGATTGCCATGAGATCCTGTCCCGCACCGGGCTCCTGGAGAAGGCGAATGCGCTGGCCGGCGCGCTTACCCTGCTGGAGCGCAAGCGGCTGGAGATGGCGCGTGCGCTCGCGACCCGGCCCCGCGTGCTGCTGCTGGACGAGATCGCGGGCGGGCTGACCGAGCACGAGTGCGTGGCCCTGGTCGACACCATCAAGGCGATCCACCGCACCGGTGTTTCCATCGTCTGGATCGAGCACGTGGTTCACGCGCTGCTCTCGGTGGTAAGCCGCCTGATCGTCATCAACTTCGGCCAGAAGCTCGCCGAGGGCGATCCGCATCAGGTGATGGCGAGCGCCGAGGTGCAGGAGGTCTACATGGGGATCAGCGCCGAATGAGCGCGGCGCCCGAGGAGATGCTGGCGACCCACGGGCTCACCGCCTCCTACGGCGACTTCCAGGCCTTGTTCGGGATCGACATGCACGTCGCGCGCGGCGAGACCGTTGCCATCATCGGTGCCAACGGGGCTGGGAAGTCGACGTTTCTCAGGAGCGTGGTCGGGCAGCTGGCGAGCGCGCGGGAGCAGGTGACGTTCGAGGGCGAGCCCATCGGCCACCTGCCGGCCCACGAGATCGTGCGCCGCGGCGTGGCGCTGGTGCCCGAGGGGCGGCTGCTCTTCCCCTCGCTCTCGGTCGAGGAGAACCTGCGCCTCGGCGCCTACGGCAAGCGTGCGGGACCGTGGCGGATCGAGCGCGTCCAGGAGCTCTTCCCGATCCTGAGAGAACGCCGAGCAACGCCCAGCACCAGGCTCAGCGGCGGCGAGCAGCAGATGTGCGCCATCGGCCGCGCGCTGATGAGCAACCCGACGCTCCTGCTCTGCGACGAGCTCAGCCTGGGGCTCGCGCCCGTCATCATCCGGCAGATCTATGCCGTGCTGCCGGTGATCGTGGCCGAGGGAACGACCGTCGTCGTGGTCGAGCAGGACATCAACCAGGCGCTCGACGTCGCCGACCGCGTCTACTGCTTTCAGGAGGGCCGCGTCTCGCTCCAGGGCAGGCCGGACGAGCTCTCCCGCGAAGACGTCGCCACGGCCTACTTCGGGGTCTAGGGCGGCCTGATCTGCGATGGAGTGGCTCGACGCCATCATCCAGGGCGTGCTGCTGGGCGGGCTCTACGCGTTGTTCGCGACCGGGCTCTCGCTGATCTTCGGCGTGATGCGGCTGGTCAACATCGCCCACGGCGATCTCATCGTGCTCTCGGCCTTCCTCGGCCTCGCCATGTTCAACGGCACCGGCGTGCACCCGCTCATCAGCCTGGTTGTCATCGTGCCGGTGATGGCGGGGATCGGCTACGCGCTCCAGCGCGGCATCCTCAACCTCACGCTGGGCCGTGACATCCTGCCGCCGCTGCTGGTGACCTTCGGCCTCTCCATCATCATCCAGAACGTCCTGCTGGAGGTGTTCTCCGCCGATACGCAGCGGCTCAAGGCCGGCGCGCTGGAGACCGCAAGCATCGCCGTCGGCGAGCAGATCGCCATCGGCTGGTTCCCGCTCATCGTCTTCCTCTCGGCTGTGGGCGTGATCGCGATCCTGCAGCTCGTGCTCTTCCGCACGCGGCTGGGCACTGCCTTCCGCGCGACCTCCGACGACCACGAGACCGCGGCGCTGATGGGCATCGACAACCGCCACGTCTTCGCGCTCGCGATGGCGCTGGCGCTCGCGGTGGTCGCGCTCGCCGGCACCTTCATGGCGATCCGCACCAACTTCTCGCCCGCCATCGGGCCGGCGCGGCTGCTCTACGCCTTCGAGGCGGTGATCATCGGCGGGCTGGGCAGCCTGTGGGGCACGCTCGCCGGCGGCGTGATCCTGGGCGTTGCCCAGGCAATCGGCGCCAAGTTCCACCCCGGCGGGCAGATCCTGGCGGGGCACGTGGCGTTCCTGATCGTGCTCGTGCTCCGGCCCAACGGGCTCTTCCCGCGCACGAGGGACCGGTGAGCGAGGGCACGGCCGGCTACAGGGTCGAGCGCGGCACGCGCGCGAGCCGCTACGGCGCGCTGGTCGGAATCCTCGGGCTCGCGGTCCTGATCTCGCTCCCCTTCTGGGGCGGGCGCGCGGACATGCGGACGATCGTCGAGATCGCCTATTACCTCGCGCTCGCGCAGCTCTGGAACTTGCTCGCGGGCTACGCCGGGCTGGTTTCGGTGGGCCAGCAGGCGTTCCTCGGGCTCGGCGGCTACGCGCTCTTCGTGTTCGCCATGAACGCGGGCGTGCACCCCATCGCGGCGATCCCGCTCGCGGGCATCGCGGCCGCGCTCTTTGCCGTGCCGACGGCGTTCATCGTCTTCCGCCTGCGGGGCGCCTACTTCGCCATCGGCACCTGGGTCGTGGCCGAGGTGTACATGCTCTCCTTCGCGCAGATCTCCGCGCTCGGCGGCGGCTCCGGCATAAGCCTGCCGGCGGCGGTGGTGAAGGGCATCGCCACAGGCCGCATGTGGCGGGAGACGACGATCTACTGGACCGGGCTCGCCATCGCCGTCGGCGCCATCGCGCTGGTCTACCTGCTGCTGCGCTCGCGCCACGGCCTCGCACTGACCGCCATCCGGGATTCGGAGGAGGCGTCCGGCAGCCTCGGCGTCGACAATTTCCGCACCAAGATCTGGGTCTATATCGTTGCCGCCTTCGGCACCGGGATGGTGGGGGCGCTGGTCTTTCTCACCAAGCTCCGCATCTCGCCCGAGGCCGGCTTCAACGTGATCGACTGGACCGCCAACGTCATCTTCATCGTCGTGATCGGCGGCATCGGCACCATCGAAGGGCCGATCATCGGGGTGATCATCTTCTTCGTCCTGCGCGAGCTGCTCGCAGACTTCGGCAGCTGGTACCTGATCGTGCTCGGCGGGATTGCGGTGCTGATGATGCTGCGCGCGCCGCAAGGGGTCTGGGGCCTGATCGCCGAGCGCTTCGGTATCCGCTTCTTCCCGGTGCAGCGCCGTCTCGTGTTCGATCCCGCGTCCTTCAGCTTCGTCGCGGACGCGCGAGAGGAGAACGACCGCAAGCCTTGATCTTCGAGAGGGTGTGACGCCTTCGCCTACTTCACGGCGCCGAGCGCGAGACCCCGGATCATGTGGCGCTGGATCAGGAACACCACGATCAGCATCGGCACGAGCTGGATCACCACCGCCGCAGAGAGCGGCCCCCAGAGCACGTTGTAGAGGTCGATCATCTTGGCGATCTGCACAGGGATCGTGACCGCCTTGTAGCTCGTGAGATAGAGCGCGAAGAGGAACTCGTTCCAAGCGAAGACGAATGTGAAGACCGCGGTGACGGCGATGCCCGAGGTCGCCATCGGCAGCATGATCCGCCAGATGATCGAGAACCAGCCGAGGCCGTCCAGCCGCGCCGCCTCCTCGACCTCGCGCGGCAGGTCGAGCAGGAAGCCCCGCAGCAACCACACCGCGAACGGCAGGCCGTAGGCCACGTAGACGATGATCATGCCGAGGTGGCTGTCGGTGAGCCCGGTCCACTGCGCCATCAGGAAGTAGGGCAGTGCGATCACCACGCCCGGCATGAAGCGGAGCGAGAGGATCAGCAGCGACATGCCGTCGGCGCCCCGCATCTTCATCCGCGCCAGTGCGTAGGCCGAGATCAGCGCCAGGAACATCGTGATGATGGTGGAGACGATGACGATGATCGCGCTGTTGAGGATGGCCTGCGCGAAGTCGAAGCGCTCGAACGTCGTGTGGTAGTGCTCCAGCGTCGGGTCGAAGGCGAACTGCGGCTTCGGGGCGTTGATCACGTTGGTCGGCTTCACCGAGGTCATCGCGATCCAGTAGAGCGGCGCGAGGTAAACCGCGACCACGACCACCGCGCCGACGTCCAGGAACCGTCTGAGCGGCGTGCGCATCAGGTGCTCACCTTCTGCCGCGTCGCCTTCTCCTGCCGGTGCAGGACACGCAGGAAGCTGATCACCACGATGTTGATGGCGATCACCATCAGTACGCCGTAGGCCGCCATCACGCCCAGCCGGCCGGCGTGGAAGATCGAGTAGATGTTCATGCTGGCGAGCAGCGTGGACGAGCCGGGCCCGCCCCGCGTGATGATGAGGATCACGTCGAAGATGCGGATCTCATCGACCAGCCTCAACAGCAGCACCACCGTCACCACGGGCCAGATCAGCGGCAGCACGATGCGGCGCAGATAGGTGAGGCCGCGCACGCGGTCCAGCCGGGCTGCCTCCACCACCTCGGGCGATATTCCCTGCATGCCGGCGAGCAGGATGAGCGTGACGAAAGGCGTCCACTGCCAGATGTCGACGATCATCACCGAGAGCAGCGCCGTGTCGGGGTGGGTGTGCCACAGGCTCTTCTCGAGGCCCACGCCCTGCAGCAGATAGTTGAGCAGGCCGCCGATGGGCTCGAACATCGCCCGCCAGGAGAGCCCGAGCGCCACCGGTGTGATGAACACCGGAATCACGATCAGGGTTCTCAGGATGCCGATGCCGCGCATGGTCGTGTCGAGCAGCATGGCGAGGAAGAGACCCAGGATGAGCTGGACCGGCACCGTGATGGCGCACCAGATGCCGGCGAGCCGGAGCGTCTTCCAGAAGGTGTCGTCGTTGAAGAAGAGGAACTCGAAGTTGCGCGGGCCGACCCAGCGCGCCGCCAGCGGGTTGAACAGATTATCGCTGCGGAACGCCGTCGCCACGGTCCACCCCAAGGGGTAGACCGCGAGCCCGATCAGGATGAGGAGAGTCGGAAGGACGAGAAGGTACGCGATCCGATTCTCGCTCAGATGAAGAAAGGGCTGGCGCCCCCCCCCGGAGGAGCCCGCCAGCCCTGGTACTGCCATGTAGCGAACGCTTAGTCGTAGTAGCCGTTATCCGCCATGATCTGGCGCTGCGCCTCGTCAATGTCCACGAGCGCCTCTTCCATGCCCTTCTCGCCCGCGATCACCGCGGCGACGTCGTTGCCGAGCGTGTCGGCGAGCGTGAAGGTCGGCGGCACCCAGACGAAGCCCGGCGTGCAGAGCGGGATCGACTTGGCGAGCGCGTCGAAGTAGGGCTGCTTGTCCGCGTACTTGTTCAGCAGCGAAGTCCGTGCCGGCTGTCCGGCCGCGTTGACGAAGTCCTCGCCGATGCGGGTGTCGACGTAATCGCCCGAGCTCATGTGCTTGACCCACTCGAAAGCGGCCCGCTGGTCGTCGCCGAAGCTGTTGACGTAGAAGCCGAAGCCGCCCATCAGCGGTTCCTGCTTGCTGATCTCCGTCTCGCCCATGGGCACGACATCCGAGCGGAAGTGCGCGTGGTGATCCGTAAAGTTCGGATCCTGCAGCACCGAGGTACCCCACTCCATCGGCGCGAACACGGCGGAGCCCTTGGCGAGCACCGAGTTCGCCTCCTCGTCCGTCGCGTTCATCGTGATCGGGTGGCGATACTCCATGAGCTTGAGCAGCATGGAGAACGCCTTGTGGCCGATCTCGGTGTTGAACTGCGGCTCCCAGTTCTCGTCGAACCAGACGCCGCCGTAAGAGCGGATCATCTGGTAGAGCTCGAGGCCGGCGAAGAGGCCGCGGCGCCCGGTGGTGACGAAGCCGTAGATGTCGTTGTCGGGATCGTGCAGGGCCTTGCAGACCTCGATGGTCTCTTCCCAGGTCTTAGGCACCGAGGTGACGCCCGCCTCGTCGAACTTGTCCTGGCGGTAGTACATCAGCTTCGTGTTGCTATCGAAGGCGATGGACGCGTGGTGGCCCTCCGGCGTCTGCGGGAAGTTGTAGCCCACGGTGACGTTGGCCGGGACATCGGCGTGGTAGTCGTCCAGCCAGCCCTGGTCCTCGGCCAGCCACTCGTCGAGGTTGAGCGGCGTGCCGATGGTGCCGATCGACGACATCACGTTGTGGTCGTTGATGGCGCAGTTGTAGGAGTCCGACTTGGAGGCCGCGTAGACCTGCATCTTGGTGTAGGCCTCGCCCACCGGCTCCGCGATGATCTTCACGTTGACGTTGGGGAAGCGCTCCTTGAACGTTCCCACCACGGCTTCGAGCGGCAGACCCCAGCGCTGGCCGGCGAAGGTGTAGGCCACCACGTCGCCTTCGAGGCTGTCGTCGGTGTACCAGCCGGGCCCGTTGGTGTCGGACGAGCGCGCCCACTTGGGCGCGACGCCGACGCCGGCGGCAGCCGCCATGGCCGCCGAAATCTGGAGCATCTGACGGCGGGTGATCTTGTTGCGCATGTCGCGCGCGTGCTGCATCGATTGCTTGTAGAGAGTCTCTCTGTCCGTACCCATGTGTACCTCCCCTGGGATTTGGTCGCGGAAACTATAGCGCTGCGTCATAGGGGGTGTATACGGTGACGGAGCCGTAGATTTGGCAACCAACCAGCGGAGAGCCCCCATGTCTTACTGGATCAGCCAGAGCGTCGATGGCACGCCCTTGCCCAAGGCGGTTCGTGCCGAAGGCGTGTACGTCTACGGCGAGGACGGCAAGCGCTACATCGACAGCACCGGCGGGCCAGGGCTGTTCTCCCTCGGCCACGCCCACGCGGAAGTGACGGCCGCGATCAAGGACCAGTTCGACCGGCTGGCCTACGGCTTCAGCATGACGTTCACGACCGACGTGGTGGAGGAGCTCTCCGAAAGCATCGTCACCGCCGCCGGCGCGGATCATTTCGGCGGCGTGTTCTATTCGTCGAGCGGGTCCGAGGCCAACGAGCACGCGCTGAAGGCCGCGCTGCAGTATCACCTCGCGAATGGCGAGCCAGAGCGCACGCACTTCATCGGCCGCAAGCTGTCGTGGCACGGGGCAACGCTCGGCGTGCTCGACGTCGGCCACCACCTGTGGCGGCGGAGCCTCTACGAGAGCGAGCTCGGCCGCGCGACCCATGTCTCTGCGCCGATGCTCTACCGCTCTCCCGAGGGCGTCGCACAGGAGGACCTCGCTCAGCACTATGCCGACGAGCTCGACGCCGAGATCAGGCGCGTGGGGCCCGCGCGGGTCGCGGCCTTCATCTTCGAGCCGATCGGCGGTGGTACCGGCGGCATCCTGCCGCCGCCCGAAGGCTACGCCCAGGCCATCCGCGCGGTCTGCGATACGCACGGCGTGCTCATGATCGCAGACGAGATCTTTTGCGGCGTGGGCCGCTCCGGCAAATGGCGGGCGCTGGAGCACGAGGGCGTAGAGCCCGACATCATGACCATCGCGAAGGGGCTCTCCGGCGGCTACATGCCGCTCAGCGCCTGCGTGCTATCGCGCCAGGTGCGCGAGACCATCGACGGCGCCTACGGCAATCTCGAAGCGGCCCGCACCTATTCGGGCCACACCGCCGCCTGTGCAGCCGGGCGCGCGGTGCTGGGCATCATCGAGCGCGACGGGCTGGTGGAGAAGGTCGCGACCGATGGCATCTACCTCAAGGAGCGGCTGGATAAGGCCTTGGGCCAAGACGACGCGGTCGGCGATATCCGGGGCATCGGCCTCATGTGGGGGATCGAGCTGGTCAAGGACCGCGACACCAAGGAGCCGTTCGACCCCGCGCTCCAGGTGTGGAAGCGCTACCGGGACGCTGCGCTGGAGAACGGCATGCTGAGCTATCAGGGCGGCGCCATCATCGACGGTGAGCGCGGCGATTACGCCCTTGTCACCCCGGCCTACACTGCGACGAGGGACGAGCTCGACGAGATCGTGGATAAGGTAGCGCTCTCGATCCGCCAGGCCGTGGAGTCGGCCCGCACCGCGGCGTAACGGCCGGGTCGCGCCGGGAATCTAATCCGAGAGCACGACACCCCAGGGGAGGACCTGGTTGCCGGAGACGAGGCTCGCGCCGAGGATGCGGGTGGGCTTCAACAGGTGGGTCGGGTCGTCGTCGCTCGGCTCGAAGCGCACCGTGCCTTCGCCCCAGACCGTCTCCGTAATCTCGGTCTCGGCCGGGAGCTGTACCACCTGTCGTTCTACCGCGTCAGGCCTGTCCGCCTCTGGCAGCGCCTTGACAAACAGGCGGGGGAAGGTCTTGAGCGGCTCGAACGCCCGGCCCGTGGGCCGCATGTCGATCTCGATTACGCGCCGGCCCAGGCGCTCGGTAAAGCCCCAGATGCGGGTCGTGTCGACGTGCAGCTCCATGAAAGCGAGCTTCATGCGGAAGCCCCAGAGCTCGCGGGTGCCCGAGCACACCTGATCGGTGCTGGTGAAAGCATGCACCCAGTGGCCGCCGATCTCGCCGCCGTAGCACACCTGGGCGATCACGGCGCTGTCGTAGTAGGGGCGCGTCGGCACCGTGCTCTCGAAGTGCATGACCGTGATCTGCACGACGTTGGTGGCGAGCTCCAGCGGCGCCGGCACGCGGGGGACGAGCGCCGCCTCGTCCACCTCGCAGAAGATGCTGAGGGTGCGGAAGCGGTGCTTCCAGGGCGGCAGGGGGTAGGGCAGGAGCTCGGTGTCGAGCTGCTTCTCGTTCATGGGCGCACTCGTCGGGGGTTGTGGCGTCAGGAGCGGAGCCGGGTTATCACCTCGCCGGCATAGAGCCGGAGCGAGCGCACCACGGCCTCGTGCTCGATGCCGGGCACGCGGAAGCGGCAGATCACGTGGTTGATGCCGGCCTCCTGCTGCAGGGTCTTGAAGCGCTCGAACACCTGGTCAGGGTCGCCGAGGACGAAGCGCTCCGCCATCAGCCGGTCCAGCGAGGTCTCCGCGTCGCCCAGGGCGCCGGCTGCGGCGTGGCGTTCGTAGACCGCGCGCAGCGGTTCGCCGGCGATGGCGATGGCCTCGTCCTGCGTCTCCGCGCAAAAGACCTCGCGGATTACCGGCCGCTCCACCTCGGTGAGGCTGCGGCCATTGGCCGCCATCTGCTCGGTGTAGGCACGGTAGAGCGCGATCACCTCCGCATCGCTCGCCGTCGGCGCCGGCAGGATGGCATAGCCGCTGCGCGCGGCGAGCGCCACGTCGTCTTCACCCCGCGCCTCGATCCAGATCGGGGGATGCGGGATCTGCACCGGCCGCGGCGTCACCGCGAGATATTTCGGTTCAAGCCCGGCGCGCTGCCATTGCAGCTTGAAGGGCTTTTCGTAGGGCTCGTGGGTGAAGGGCTGCTCGGCGTTCTCCGGCGTCTTGCGGGGGAAGCGCGTGAAACGCCCGCCGTACGAGAACGCGTCGGAGGTCCAGGCCTTCGCGATGAAGTCCAATGCCTCCTCGAAGCGCGCGCGGCGCTCGCCGAAGGGCACGCCGAAGGCGGCGAACGCGGCCTCGTTGTCGCCGGCGCCCGCACCCAGGATGGCGCGGCCGTTCGACAGCAGGTCGATGACCGCAAAATCCTCTGCCGCATTCGCCGGGTGTTGCAGGGCGAGCGCCTTGCCGGCCGAGCCCAGGCGGATGAAGCGGGTGGAGCCCGCGAGCGCGCCGAGCAGGTCCACCACCGAGCCGGTGAGGTCTCCGTCAGCGAAGTGGCTCTCTCCGATCAGCGCCGAGTCGAAGCCAAGGTGATCGGCAAGCTCGATCTGCTCCATGATCTCGCCGTAGAGGTCCGCCGCGGCCCGGCTTCCGCCGCCGGTCAGCTCCCAGCCGTAGTAGAGCCCGGACCTCATGACGCGCCCCTGAAGTGCGGGATCACGTGCTCGGCGAAGAGCTCCATCTGCCTGAAGAGGCGCTCCTTCTTCTGGCTGATGTGCATGATGCGCGGCATGAAGTGGTCGAAGTGGACCGTCTCGCGGTAGCGCTCGATCTTGCGGATGATCTGGTCCGGCGTGCCGACGAACGATGCCTCGATGATCTCCCGGAACACCGGGTGCGCCAGCATCTCGCGCCGGCTGCCGGTGGCCTCGGGCACGTAGCCGTAGGCCACGTACTGCTCCTCGTACATCGGCAGCAGGTCTTCATCCATGATTCGCAGCGCCTCTTCCTGGGTCTCGGCGATGCAGACATCGCGGAAGAGCCCGCACTTGATGGCGCTCTCCGGATGGCCGGCGGCGCGCGCGGCCTCCTTGTAGATCCCGGCGTTCCGCTTGAAGAGCTCGATGCTCATGGAAGGGCCTTCCCAGAAGCCCAGCCCGGCCTTGCCGATGTTGGTGGCCTGCAGCTTAGTCCGATTGGCGCCGACCCAGATCGGTGGGTGTGGCCGCTGAAGGGGCGCGGGATCGAGGCGCAGGTCGTCGTAGTGGAAGAACTCGCCGTGGTGGGAGAAGGTCTCGCCGGTCCACGCCTTCTTCATCACCTCGACCGCCTCGTAGAAGCGCTTGCCCCTGGTCTTCTTCTCGATGTCGAGGCCCTCGAACTCCTCGGGCCGGTAGCCCGGCGCCATCCCGAGCAGGAGGCGGCCGCTGGAGAGCACGTCGAGGGAGGCCTTGTCCTCGGCATCGCGCAGGGGATCGTGCAGGCCGAGCAGCGAGCAGCCGGTGCCAATGCCGATGCGCGACGTGCGACGCGCGATGGCGGCCAGCACGGGCAGCAGGTTCGGGCAGTAGCCGTCGTACCAGAAGTGATGCTCGGTCAGCCAGAAGCTGTCGAAGCCGACCTCTTCGGCGAAGATGGCGTGCTCGACGACCTCGTCGTAGAGCCCGGCCCACGAGCGCGGGTGGACTCGCGGGCTCTGCATCCCGTAAAGGCCAAGCCAGAATTCCACGTGATCCCCTAACGATCGTTTGTTTTCGGCAGCCGGCGGGGCGCATGGAAGCACAGGACCGGGCGCCAAATCAATCGCACGGGGCAGGGCAGGCGGCGGGTCAGGGGAGGTCCAGGGCTGCCCGGTTCTCGCTCATGCTAGCGGTGATGCGGTGGGCGACCTCCAGCGAGCGAACGCCGTCGGCGCCTGTCACTTCCGGCACGCCGCCCCTTCTGACCGTCTGCGCGAACGATTCGATCTCGCGCTGAAGCGCATCGCCCCGGTTGAAGCGCAGGTGCTCCAGCTCCACACCGTCCGGCCCGGTCAACGGTGCGTCGTCGCTCTTCTTGCGGGCGATCCTGACGCTGCGCTCGCCGTGGTCCACCTTGATGTACATGTCGGGCTGAAATATGCGAAGCGAGCGCTCGGTCTTGAGACTGACCCGGCTCGCGGTGACGTTGGCGACGCAGCCGTTGGCGAACTTGAGCCGGGCATTGGCGATGTCCTCGCTGCCGGAGAACACCGGCGTGCCTACGGCATCGATGTCCGCAACCGGCGCGTCCACCAGCGCCAGAATGATGTCGATGTCGTGGATCATCAGGTCGAGGACCACGCTCACGTCGGTGCCCCGCTCCGAGAACGGGCCGACACGGATCGATTCGATGTAGAGCGGCCGGGTGATGCGCGGGGCGACGGCCTGGAAGGCGTCGGAGAAGCGCTCGATCAGCCCGACTTGAAGCACCAGCCCCTTGGCCTCGGCGAGCGCCGTGAGCTCCTGGGCGGTGGCCACGGTCTCGGTGAAGGGCTTTTCCACCAGCACGTGTATGCCGGCGTCCAGAAAATCCTTCACCACCGCGTGGTGGGCGGCCGCCGGCACGGCGACCGAGACCGCGTCGACCCGGCCGATCAGCGCGCGGTGGTCGGCCACGGCATCGGTACCGAGCGGTTCCGCGACAGCAGTGGCACGGTCGGCGTCGACGTCGGCGACAGCGACCAAGCGGGCATCGTCGAGGGCTGCCATCTTCTGGGCGTGATAGCGGCCGAAGTGACCCGCGCCGACCACGCCCAGCCTGAGCGCGACGGCGGTCTCCTCCTCCCGCGTCGCCGTGTCTGGCGCCACGGCCGCCTCAGGCCGCCTCGTCGACGAAAAGCTCGGCGAGCTCGAAACGGTCCTGGGTCATGTAGGCGAGGCCCTTGGTGCTGATGCGGTAGTAGGGGATGGTGACGAGGGAGACGAATTCGAGGTTCATCTGCGGCGTTTCGAGCTCGCACCCCATGTCACGCCATGCGTCTATCAGCTTGTATTGGCGCTCGAATAGCTCATCGAAGGGGAGATCGGAGGCAAGCCCGTTCAGCGGCGTTGGCAACGACGCTTCGACCGTGCCGTTGCGCAGCGCGATGAAGCCGCCGTCCATCTTGATGGTCTCGTTGGCGGCAGCCGCCATGTCCTCATCCGAGGCGCTGACCAGGACGATGTTCTGGTTGAAGACGTTGGCGGTGGTGCCGATGCAGCCCTCCTTGATCCCAAAACCCTTGACGAAGGCGACGCCCACCTCGCCGGTACCCATGATCCGGTCGATCATGCAGATCTTGTTGATGCCGTTCTCGGGGTCCGCTTGCACGAACCCATCGACGACGGGGAGCGTCTCGACCGACCCCGGCGTCTCCAGGGAGCCGTCCCGCGTGTTGATGCACTGGATCCTCACGGTATCGCCGGCACCGGCCGGCGCTTCGATCCGAAAATCCTCGGGCTTGAGCACGCGGTCGATGTTCATGGTGCCGTAGAGCCAGTCGGGGTAATCCGGGTTCTTCAGCGGGGCGACGAGCTTCCCGCCCTCGACCCAGACCTTGCCGTTGGCCATCACCCGGTCGATCTCGAAGCCTTCGAGGGTGTCGACGAAGACGATGTCGGCGAAGCGGCCTGCCGCGATCATGCCCATGTCGTGGTTCACCCGGTAGAACTCGGCCGGCTGGATGGTGGACATCTGGATCGCGGTCATCGGGTCCATGCCGTTCTGCACGGCAACGCGGATGGCATTGTCCATCTGGCCCCGCTCCAGCATCCAGTCGGGCGTGATCACGTCGGTGCAGAGCTGATAGGCACGGGCGTGGTAGCCTTCCTCAGTGATCACCGGAAGACATGCCTCTATGTCCTTGCATGCACTGCCTTCTCGGATCACGATCCAGATGCCGAGCTCGGCTTGGCGGCGGGTCTCCGAGGCGTTGACGATCTCGTGGTTGTGCATGATCCCGGAGGCGACCCAGGCGTTGGTGATCTTCTCGTCGGTCATGCCCGCCGAGTGGCCCTGGATCACCTTGCCCATGTCCAGCGCCTCTTCCATGAGGCTGAGCAGCGCCCGGTCGCGCTGGTTCTGGTAGAGCATCAGCTCGGGGCTGATTTCCTCGATGCCCTTGGTCTCGGGCCAGGTGAGCGAGTCCCGCAGGTCGTCGATGCTGGGCGCGTTGGGCGAGGCGGGGAAGCCGATGCCGCGGTTCTGCGTGTAGCACATGGTGGGGGTGACGAAGATCGGCTTGACAGGCGTCGCCAGCAGCTCGTCGAGGAAGAAGCGTGAGGCGCGCATGCCGTTGACGATGGCGTGGCCATAGAAGCCGTCCACGATGGTCGTGGAGCCGTGCAGCAGCCGGCAGGCCGCGAAGACGGTCGAGTTGGCGTAGGTGTGCCACTGATGGCAGTGGGGGTCGATCAGCCCCGGCACCAGGAAGCGCCCCTCGGCATCGATGACCTCGGTGTCGTCGCCGACGGCGTAGGCGACGTCGCCGACGGCCGCGATGCGCTCTCCCTTGATGGCGATGCCTTCGGCCTTGATGGTGCCGGTGTGGACGTTGACCACGCGGCCGCCCGTGATGACCGTGTCGGCGGGCTGGTAGCCCATGGCCACGTCGATCAACGCTTCCCGCTGCAGCTCCATCGTTCCCCCCTCTGCCGCACACACGCGCCGGCACCGTAGTCGGACTTGTAGGGCCCTTCAAGCTGCGGCCCCGGTGGGTGGGGCAGGGGATAGACAGTGGGCAGCCGGCACGCTATCCTGACAATGACTTGCAATTGCATGGTCCCGCCCGTGCACGCAGTGGTTGAACCGATGGCGACTGAAATGGCGGCCCGCGCGCCGGAAACGGGCGCGTCGAGGTGGCTGATGCTTGAGGGCATCCACCACGCCTACGACGCTGCGCCTGTGGTCCGAGGCGTCGACCTGGTGGTCGGACCCGGCGAGATCATGTGCCTGCTGGGCCCGTCAGGCTGCGGCAAGACCACCCTGCTGAGGATCGCCGCCGGTCTCGAGCGCCCGCGCGCCGGCCGCGTCCTGATCGACGGTGAGGAAGTCGCCAGCCCACACCGCTTTGTCGCACCGGAGAAGCGCCGCATCGGCCTGATGTTCCAGGACTACGCGCTCTTCCCGCACGTGCGCGCCATCGACAACGTGGGCTTCGGGCTGACGGCCACGCCAAGGGCGGAGCGTCGGCGCATCGCGTTCGCGATGCTGGAGCGGCTCGGGCTCGCGGACCTCGCTAACGCCTATCCGCACGAGCTCTCCGGCGGTGAGCAGCAACGCGTGGCGCTCGCCCGTGCGCTCGCGCCCGCGCCGCGAGCGATGCTGCTGGACGAGCCGTTCTCCGGCCTGGACGAGCGGCTGCGGGAACAGGTTCGCGACGACACCTTGCGCTTCCTCCACGAGGCCGGGGTGCCCATCGTGCTGGTCACCCACGATGCGGACGAAGCGCTGCAGATGGCAGACCAGATCGCCTTGATGCGGGACGGGGTGCTGGTCCAGGTGGGAAGCCCGGACCAGCTCTGCCGAAAGCCGGCGAGCCCGTTCGTCGCGCGCTTCTTCGGCGCGCTCCCGGCCTTCGACGGCCGGGTTAAGGACCGCGCGGTGGAGACGCCCATCGGCCGCGCACCCACCAGATGCGGCGAGGGTTGCAAGGTTAGGGTCTACGTCAGACCCGAGGCCGTGGAGCTGGTGAACGGCATGGCGGATGACGCCGACGGACTTCCGTCCGCCCGTGTTTTGGACAGCCGGCCGATGGGCTCGACCAGCCATTTGAAGCTCGCGATCGACGGCCACGCGGCGCCGCTGACGCTCAACGTCGCCGACGACGGCGCGCCAAGCGTCGATGATGTCGTCCGCATTCGGCTTGACCCACGCCGCACTTTTGTGTTCCCTGCGACACAGGACCTGTAGGCGACAAGGCTGCGGGACCGGTAACGTGTGGCGGTTGAAGCGCCCGCGACCGGGCGTCGCGCCGCCACCGCCGTGGTGAGACTGGAGCCGTGTCATGGGTATCTCGATCTGGCAAATCCTTCTGATCGTCCTGGTGATCGTGCTGTTGTTCGGCGCCGGCAAGCTGCCGCGCCTGATGGGCGACTTCGCCAAGGGCATCAAGAGCTTCAAGACCGGTATGCGGGAAGGCGAGGCGCCTCCGCCGCCGGCACAGAGCGCAGCCGCGCCCGCTGAGGCTCCGCAGGAGCCCAAGGTGATCGAGGGCGATGCCGCAACTATCGAAGCCAGCGCCGTCAAGAAGGATGAAGCCGCCAAGAGCTAGACGCTAAACGCCGAGCGGCTGAACAGAAACAGGGAGATCACCCGCTACCGCAGCGGGCGAAGCAATGTTCGAACTCGGTTGGCAAGAGATCATCATCCTGATGCTGATCGCCCTGATCGTCGTCGGGCCGAAGGATCTGCCGCGCATCGTCAAGACCGCAGGCCAATGGATGGGCAAGGCGCGCGGCTACGCCCGCGACTTCCAGCGGACCATCGAAGAGGCCGCGGACGCGACCGAAATCGATGCAGTCAAGAAGGAGATCGACGAGGCCAACCGCGAGCTCTCCACGGCGCGGCGGGACGTGGCCGAGGGTGCGGACGCGATGCAGCGCGAAGTGAACGAGGGCACGGACTCGATGAACAAGATGTTCAGCGAGGACGTGATGGCGCCCGACAAGGCCGCGGCCGCGAAGGCGAATGGCGGAGAGCCGCCGAGCGATCAGGCGGCTGACGCAGACGGCGGTCAGGCCGAGAACGCCGCCGCATCTGAGGTAGAAAGCGAGACTGCCGCCGCGCAGGCGGAAGCGACGGCGCCCGCTGCGGAGACTCCAGGCAACGGCGCGGACGGCCCACCCGGGCGCGGTGCGAGCGCCTAGGCGCACGGCAGAATAACCGGATGTTGCAGCGGCCCCCGCTTGGCGTGTCAGTGCGGCGCAGGCCCGACCCGGAGGCCGGGTGGCAAGCCCTTCCCCAGACGATGCGGGGCGCTGCCCCGAGTGGCGGTTAGCCCGTGGTCGACAATATCGAACAATCGCGCGCGCCGCTGATAGACCATCTGATCGAGCTCAGGCGTCGTCTCGCGTTCGCGGCCATCGGGCTCGTCATCGCCTTTCTCGGCTGCTGGTACGTGGCCTCGGACATTTTCGCCTTCCTGGTCGAGCCGTTGCGAGATGTGCTGGCCGAGGGAGGGTACGACACCAACCTCATCTACACGCATCTGCTGGAGGCTTTCTTCACCGAGTTGAAGATCGCCTTTTGGGGTGCCTTCTTCGTTTCTTTTCCGCTGATCGCCACGCAGTTCTGGATGTTCGTGGCGCCAGGCCTCTACAGGCACGAGAAGAAGGCCGTGCTGCCCTTCCTGTTCGTGACGCCGGTCCTGTTCTTCTCGGGCGGCGCATTGGTCTACTACTTCATCTTCCCGCAGGCGTTCAATTTCTTCATCTCCTTCCAGGAAGGAAGCACCGACGATCGCCTCGGCCTCGAGCTGCTGCCGAGAATTGGCGAGTACCTCTCGCTGGTGATGAAGCTGATCTTCGCCTTCGGCATCGCCTTCCAGCTTCCGGTGATGTTGACGCTGATGGGCCGCGCGGGCCTTGCCACGTCGGCCGGGCTCAAACGCAAGCGGAAGTACGCCATCGTCATCGTGTTCATTGCTGCGGCAATTCTCACACCGCCCGATCTGTTCAGCCAGATCGGACTCGGTATCCCGCTGATCGCGCTCTACGAGATCTCGATCATCTCGGTCGGCTTCGTCGAGAAGAAGCGCCGCAAGAAGCAGGAAGAGGAAGAGGCCATGTACGCCGAGATGGACGAGATGCTGGCCGAGTACGAGGACAGCGAAGAGACCGACTTCAACTACGGGCGCTAAGCGACGCCCCGCCGAGCCGGGTCCATCGGCCCTCGCCGTCATTTGAACAAGCTATTTGTGACATAAGAAAATCGATCTTCGATCAGGGGATCGTTGCGACTATGCTCGCGCCATCGTCCGGGCGCCGCGATTAAGATTCGGCGACATGCGGCGAGGGGAGGGTACCCGTATGAACGCGACACAAGTGAATCCATCCGGCGCAGACTGTGACCAAAACGGAATGAGAGGCCCGATGAAAACCCTCTTGGCGTCTCTGGCTTCACTCGCCGTGGCCGCCATGCTCGCGGCGGGCCAAGTCCATGCCGGCTCCCTCGCGCCGGCCCCGCAGATTATCGCCGAGTACGACCGCAGCTTCATCGAGCGCTCCGGCGCCCAGACGTTCGGCGAGATGCTCGACACTGGTATCATCCGCTACTTCTTCACTGGAGGTCGCGATCTGCTCATCTTGGTGAACGGGCGGCCCTACGCGACGACAGCGCACAATCTGGACTCCCTCCCACTCTCGGCGGTCGAGCGCATCGAGGTGCTGAGAGCCGAGAGCCTGGGGACGATCGGCGGCCACGCCGCGGTGCGTGGCGCATTAAACCTTGTACTGAGGAAGGATCTGGACGGCTTCGACGTGCGCACGGTCGCCCGGATGCCGAGCCGGGCCGGCGGAGACGCGCGTCAGGGAAGTGTCGTATGGGGTGGCGAGATGGGCGCTGGCGGACGCTTGACCGTCGGTGTCGACATCCTCGACCGCCAAGAGATCGAGGGCAGGACCCGCGAGCACAGCCGCTCGGAGTGGATGGAGGGCGGGAGCTTCGCCGAGGCGAGAAACGTGAGCGTCGGCGGCAACACCGTCTACATCTTTGACACGAGCGCGGGCGAGCTGAGAAGTGTGTCGCTCGGCGCGTGCGACCCGGCGCACGGCTACACCGGCCCGCTCAGCAACCCGCCGGGGATCGACTCGGGCGACAAGGGCTGCGGGTACCCCTACGGCAACGACTGGTGGGACACCGCGAGTTACGACCAGAGGAACGCAATCCTGAGCCTCGACCACCCGCTCGGAGAGCAAGCCGAGCTCCGCGTGGACGCAAACGTCACGGACGGACGCTCGGCGTTCCGCTACGCACCGTCGATCGATGTCTTCTCGGTCACCCCGGACGATGGCCTGCTCGACGCAATCAATGCTTCGGCGCGCAATGCCGACCCGGCGTTCGAGGCGACGAAGCAGGACTTCATCTCGGTCGGGCACCGCTTCATCGGCCATGGCAACCGAGACTGGAGGACGAGCACCGAGGAGTACGACCTCTCGGCACGCGTCGAGGGCCGGCTCGCCGAAGGCCTTGGCTACGACGCCAGCATCAGCACTTGGAGGCTCGACGGCTCGGTGTCGGGCGACACGTTCGTTGACGCCGAGATCATCAGGCAGGAAATCGCGGCCGGAAGGTACGACCTGACCGATCCACAGTCGATGGAACCGGACCACCTGACAGCGATCGAGAGGAGCAGCCTGCGCGAGGAGGTGGACTTCGGCGGGAGGTATCTGGGTGCACGTCTCGCGCTGGAGGGGGCGAGTCCGGGTATCGGCGGGCGCGACGCGGCATGGACAGCGGGGGTCGAACTCGCCGACGTGGAAGCCCACAGCCTGCTGGCGTTCCGGGCGGGAGACGGCAGTACCCGCGACGTGAACGGGGTGCTCGGATCTGGCGGCACCAGCTACGCCGGCGAGCGCGCTGCGGTGGGGACCTTCGCCGACGTATCCGTGCCTCTGGCAGACACCGTGGACGTGAGAGCCGCGGCACGGGCCGACGAATACGACGACGTCGGCGGACTGCGCGCGTGGCGCCTCGGGGCGGTGTACCGTCCGAGCGACATCGTGGCGCTGCGCGGCTCGTGGAGCACGGGTGACAGGGCGCCCTCGATGCACCACCTGCACAGCACCGCAGCGCAGGACCACCCCTATGTCCGTTGCGTCCCGGAGAGCGGACCGCCGCCTCGCACGTGCGACGCGTCGAACTACCGGCAGGTGACGCGCATTACGGGCGGGAACCCCGAACTGGAGCCGTCAGGATCGGAGAGGCGCTCCATCGGCGCTGAGGCCCGCAGGGGGCCATTCTATTTCGTCGCCGACTGGTACTGGCTCACGACCTCGGAACTGCCGGGGCAGCATGACGCCACCTGGGCGATACTGAACCACCCCGAGTGTCCGCCGGGTGGCGGCAGCAGCTGTATCGAGCGCGCGGCCGGAGACATCACCATCCACGACAGCTTCGCGAACATCGTCAAAGTCGAGATCTCGGGAATCAACACCAGGTTCGGAGCCCGCGCGGAGACCGACTGGGGCTTCGTCGCAATGCGTGGGTTCTGGCGCTACGTCACCAGCAGCGAGGAGCACATCGCAGGTGAGGAACAGCCGTACCCGCTCCCGCGCAACGCCGTGCGCATCGAGACCTCGGTCGGGCGCGACGACCTCACCGCTTTCTGGGCCGTGAACTACCGCGACGAGATCGAGAACCAGCGGGACGACGGACGCTTCAAGTCCTGGACCGGCCACGACTTGACGCTCGACTGGAGAGCGCCGCTTGGCCTCGAGAGTACGCGGGTAACAGCGGGCGTGTACAACGTCACCGACGCGAAGCTCTCCACCAACACCGCGAACCCCTCCGCGACCGACGGGCCGCGCGCGGCCGGCTGGGGACGCACCTTCTTCGTAACCCTCAACATGCGGTTCTGAGCAGGGAGCTCACCCGCCCGCAAATCCCGGCCAGTGCAGACCATTTCCGAAGTTCATTCCCTAATGGCCGGGCCGGTCGGTGGTCTTTCCGACCGTGCCTCACCAGCACATCGTCATACCCGGACTCGTTATAGCCGAGACCGACACATGCTTGTCGTCGATATCTGACCGGCGGATCGAACCACGGGGCGCGGTCCGATGCAACGTCGCGCCAGGCACCGCCCGGCGCTGACCGTTACTTGCCGGTGGCCATGGCCATTTTCCGATATGCGTTCAGGATCGCCCTGGCGCGCCGGCGCCGGCGCTTGAGACGCCCGAGCATCCAGCCGTCCGACCACCACTCGTCCGCGACCCGTTGGGCGCCCCAGAGCCGGACCGCGACCTCGCGCTGCGTGAGCCCTTCCGCCTCGCTCTCCAGCGCCAGCAGAAGCTCGCCGTCGCCGCCGTCCCCCGCTCCCGCCCCGGCCGAGGGACCGGGGCGCCGAGCCAGACATCCTCGATGCGGACCACCTCGCGGATCAGCCGCAAGCCGCCGTCCTCGGGGAAGACGGTGCCGGCGGGGAAACGGACCAGGACCGAGCGGCCGGGCTGTTCGATCCTCAGCATCAGCGCGCCGTCGGCGAGGCGCAGCCCGGAGAGCGCCGCCCCGCCCTCGGCCGCGAGCCGGACCAGCGGCGCGGCGTCCCGCGCCACCTGGCCGTCGATTACGCCGGTATGAACCCAGAAGGGCGCAAGGGGGAGGTCCGCACAGGGGTCCTCCCAGGCCAGCATGCCCCAGGCCATGGCGGCGAGGTCGGCCGAGGTTTGGAGGCGTATGGGGAACGGGCCGCGCTCCGGCAGGCCGGGCATCGGGCGGCGCTTCCGCCACGCCGCGCGATACGCCTTGCTCGCGCGGATGAAGCGCCACGCCCGTACGGCGTCCCATCCGACTACCCGCCGCGCCATGGTCAGGCACCGTGCCTCACCAGCGCAGGGTCGCCTCGAACCCGGCGGTGTGCTCCGCCCTGGCCGCTTCGCTCTCCCTGCGGGTCGCCTTGAGGCCGAAGGAGACATCGGGCGCGCTCGCGGCCTCCGGCGTGAGCCGCCAGCCGATGGTGTAGTCGCGCGCCGCCGTGGCCAGCCCGAAGCCCACATGCGGGCTGCCGGTGAAGCGCCCGCCGAGGACGGGCAGGCCGTATGCCGCCTCCATCGCCCAGCGGGAGGTCGGCTCGGCATTGCCCGTGCGGTCCTCCAGCGGGTCGGGGGTAAACAGCGCATCGAGGCCGCCTTGCGCTTGACCGCCCCAGTCCTGGGTGAGCGTCAGCGACGGACCCCGCCTCGTCGCCGGGGCCGGGTCGTATGACAGCGACGCCGCGAAGCCCCGGTCCTCCAGGTCGTCGTTGCCGTGCGCGATCAGCGTGCGGCCCGAGAGATCGAGCGAGAGACCGAGCTTCGGATCGACCCAGGCGATGCCGCCGCCCAACTCCACCCCGAACCCGGTCTCGGCGTCGCCCCCGTCATGGCGCGCGCCCACCTCCAGCTTGGGCGTGATGCTGCCGCCCTCTTCGAGGGCGACGCGGTAGCTCCCCTCCAGCCCGAGCCGCAGCCGAGTCACGTCGGACTCAGACGCCGCAAGGTCCCGTGTCTTCTCCGAGGCCGTGCGCGCCCACATGGCGTCCGAGGTCACCGCGAGGGCAAGGCCGGAGCCTTCCATGGGCAGCGCGATCACGTCGCCCCTTAGGCCCGCCGCCGCCATGGTCCAGTCGATGTCGGCCTTGTAGCTGCCGCCCATCTGCGGCTTGAGCGTCACCTCGCCGGTGCCGTAGCCCGCCGCGCCCCAGAGCTTGAGCCGCTCCGAGGCCTGCAACGCCGCATAGGGCACCGCCGCCGTCAGCGACGCCTCAACCTTGCCGTCGCCTTCCCGGACCGCGCCGCCGCAGGCCTTCTGCCTCGCCGGGTCCGTGTCTTCGGCATCCTTGCACATCTGCGCCAGGGCGCGGGATGCGTCGCCGCGCCTGGGACCCGTATCCCGGTAGCCGCCCTCGCCGGCGCTCTGCATCAGCGCCAGCCCGACCAGCCAGTTGCCGCGCGCATAGTCCGCGCCCAGCATCGCGGTCGTGGCATCGCCGTCGAGCGAGAACGCCCCCTCGCGCCCGTCGAAGCTGCCCTGCGCCGCCCGGCCCCAGAAGGCCAGGCTGCCGCCCGCGCCGTCCTTCGCCCCCGTCGCCGTGAAGCTGCTGCCGAGCAGCGCCTCCTGCATCGTCATGGTCTGCGATTGGCCGCTACTGCTGCCGAACCCGTGGGCGTTGCCGAAGCCATCGGCGCCGAAGCGGTCGCTATGGCCGCCGAAGCCGGGGCCGAATCCGCCGGCCCGATCATCGAAGCCGGCCAGGCTTGCCCCGGACTGCGATCCGAAGCCGGCCATACCGTTGCCGGAGAGGCCGTTGCCGGACAGCGCCTTGCCGTCCGGGCCGACGAACACGGCCTTGCCCGTATCGCCGGGACCTGTTCCGCCGTTCCCGGACTTGCCGGGATCGAGAGCCTGTCTTGAGCCTGTCGAAAGGCTGATCGCCTGCCCGGCGACGGTGCCCTGGGCGCCGGGCGTGCGCGGCGCCGCCATGCGCCCGGCGATGCCGTCCAGCGCCTGCTCCGCCACCGTGCGCCCGAACCGCGACAGCCACGCCGCCGGCATCGGGTCCGCGTTCACGATGGTCCCCATCGCAACACCGTCCGCCATGCCCACCCCTTCGGTCTGGCGCGACAGCACCACCTCGAAGGTCTCCGGGTCCTCGTTGTGGTTGTCGTCGTAGACATAGACCCAGAACCGCTTCTCGGTGTCCGTCGGCCCGAAGTCGAGATGCCAGGCCGCCTTCATGTAGTCCACGCCCTCGCGCGCAGACACCGGTGTGGAGTGCCGCGTGCGGTAGTTCACCGAGACCGGCTTGCCCGCAGGCTTCGACAGCCGGACCGTGAACCACATCAGCCCGTCCTTCTCGTTGACCGTCTCGTTGCCGATCGAGAGCATCGGCAGGGTCGAGGCCGCGTCGTCGTCGGCCACCGCCACCGAGGCCGCATCATTGGGCGCTGCCGCCACCGTGTAGCGCAGCCCGTCCGCGCCGTCCCCGGCGAGCGTCGCCGTCACCGTCCCGTCGGGCTCGTCCGCCGCATCGTCCACCGTCGCCACCGTGAAGGCGGCCTCGGTCTTGCCCTTGGGGATCGTCACCGTCGCCGCGCCCTCATGGTCCGCCGCCACGAAGTCGGAGCCTGACGCCTCCGAGACCGTGAGCCTGACCGTGAGGTCCGAACCCGGCGCCCGGCTCGCCGTCACCGTGAACGCGGCGTCCGCGCCTTCCGTGATCGAGGCCGTCTTCGCCGCTATCGAGACCTCCGGCGGCGGCTCCAGGATGGCGAAGCCGACCGTGCCCGAGCCTTCGGCCCCGCCGCCGAGGCCGGTGGCGGCGAGCGTGCCCAGCCCCACCGTCACCGTCTCGCTCTCGCCCTCCGCCGCGCTGTCGGCCGTCGCCGTCAGGATCACGGTCGCCGAGGCCGCCGAGGGACCCGTGAAGGTCAGCGCCGGCGGGTTGGTCTTGTCGGTGCTCGCAAGGTTGGCATAGGCCACCCCCTGGGGCGCCGTCTGCGGCGCCGAGAGCGTGTAGTCGCTCCCCAAGGCCGCCTTGCCGCCGAACAGGAGCGGCGCCGTCAGGCGCTCGCCCTCGGCCAGCGATCTTCCGAGCGTCACCGTCAGGGTCTTGCCGCCGCCCGCCTCGGGCACGTCGCCCGAAGGCGCCGACAGCGCCACCGCCGTCGCGTCGTCGTCCGCGACCGCCACCGTGGCCGACGCGCCGCCATTCTCCTTGTCCACCGCGTAGCCGTCCTGCCTGACCACCGTCGCGGTCACCGCGCCCGCCGGCTCGTCCGTGTCGTCGGCCGCCGTCGCCACCGTGAACGCGGCCTCGGTCTTGCCCGCCGGGACCGTCACTATGCGCGCGCCGAGCGCCGCCGCCGCCAGCACCGCGCCGGTCTGCGCCACCTCCACCGTCACCGCGAGGTCGGATGCCGGCGCGGGGCCGACCTCCAGCGTGAACGACGCCGCCGCGCCTTCGGTCACCGCCGCGCCCGCCGCGATGCGCACCGACGGCAGCGGAATCCCGTCGCCCTCGGCCGACGGGACCTCGGCCGGCGGCGAATACGTCTCCAGGCATTCCAGCGCGTCGCCGAACCGTTTCCAGCCGCGCTGGCGCGCCGAGGCCGCACTCATCGGCGTCAGCAGCCGGTCGTCCGCCGTCCACTGCGCAGGCGTCCGCTGCCCGAACGCCATCAGCACGCTGAACCAGTTCTCCGCATAATGCGGCGGCTTTTGCCGGTTCCGCTCGTAGAGCCGCTCCGCCGTCGCCATCAGCCCGTCAGACACGCAGGCCTTGAGCGCGGCCTCCGTGGGACCCTGGGGCGTGGCGTCCTGGAGCGCGACGGAATCGGACGGCCCCGACCCCAGCGCCAGCACCGCCGTGCCCGCGAGCTTGTCGAGGACCTGCGTCTGTCCCTCGCCGTCCACATGCTCCGGGATGACCTTGACCGTCAGCGACGTCGCCGCGGGCATGTTGTGGGCGATGGTGAACGCGGTCTCCGTCACCCCGTCCCGGACACCGGCGGCCGCGTTGAGGCCGTCCGTCGCCTCCCATTCCACCCGGTAGCCCGTGGCCCCCGCCACCGCGTCCCAGGTCGCCTTTGCGCTCGATGCGTCCACGGCCGCAAGCTGGAGGTTCGACACCGGGTCCGTCGGCGGCCCGGAGACCTGGAGCGGCGCGTTCGACGTGCTGCCCATGCCCGGGTCCGTCCCCCTGCCGGTGATGAAGGGGCAGCGGAACTCCTGTACGCTCGCGACCCGGCGGCTCTGGCTGAACATGTGGGCGCGGATGGTGCCGACGGACCAGCTGTGCGGGCCGGTCGTGCCGCGCACCCCGCCGCCCGAGGCCGTGTGGGTGATGTCGGTGCAGCCGAGCACCCCGGTCTTGCCGGCCGCGAGGTCGTGCACATAGACCCGGCGCCAGCACTGCCACGACGATTCCGCCGTATTGTCATAGTCCTCGCCGTCGTTGCCGAGCCCGTTGTTGCAGTGCGGGGCGGGGTCGCGGTCCTTGAAGGTCAGCGTCAGCGAACTCTGCGGCGTCCCGTTCGGGGTCAGCGATATCCCCGCCAGGTTCGAATCCCCCACCGTCGCCGTCACCGTCACCGTGCCCCCCGTCGCCGGGCGGTTCGACAGCCGGATCACGTAGTCCAGCGGGCCGACAACGATGTCCTGCCGGATGTTGATGCCCCGGGTCGCGGTGATGGTCTTCGGGCGGTCCAGCCATATGCTGGGGCCGTAGACGGTGCGCACCCAGCCCTCCCACGCCTCGACCTCGGGCGCGTCGTCAACCTTCACCGGCAGGGAGCGCGAGATGTTGTTGTAGCGGCTGTCCGTCGAGGTGAACGCGTGGCTCAGCGTCAGCTCGTGGTTGCGGTTGCGGTTGCCCCCCGTGTTCAGGTCCACGCCGGTCACCGTGATGGTCACCGGATCGTCCCAGGTGCCGTTCGTGCCGCTGGTGAAGGTATGGGACGTGGGGCTCACATTCGCCGCGCCGGTGTGCGTGCCGGTCCTGCTGATGCTCATGGTCACGTCGGCGGTCGGCTGCGCGTCCAGCACCACCGTGTAGGTCGCGCTGCCGGTCTCCAGCAGCCGCAGCGTGCTCGTCGAGAGTTCGCTCATCGAGAAGGTGACGGAGGTGGCCAGGTCGGCGGACTTCGCCACGCCGACGATCTCGACCTGGAGGGCGTCAGCGTGAGTTGTGAAACTGCCCGTGGAGCTCGAGGCGCGGTCGGCACTGTTGTTGGCGATGCTCCAGCCGGACGCCGCACCCGCGTCCTCGCTGTCCGAGGCCGTTATAGCCCAGCCTGCGGTGGTATCAAGAACACTGGTCGAAGTGTTGTCTATCACAATCCAGTACTGCGTGTTCGCCGCAAGGTCGATGCCCTGGCCGGACGCCGTGAAGGTGAATTTCTGGTTGGACCCCGCCGTCAGGGCGGGATTTGTCAGCGTGCCGAGCGAACTGCCCGGACTGCCGCCGGAATCGGCATGGATGGCAACGGTGAATGAAGGCGGGTCGTTGTATAGCGTATGGAACTTGAATACGACGCTGGTCAGCTTGTAGCCCGTGGCGCTGCTGCCCGTGGTGAACGCCTGTGCAGTATCTCTGGTGAAGGCTCTCAGGGTGTTGCCGATGGTTGTCTGCCCGGTGTTTTTGACGAAGGTAGTCTGCCCCTGCGCCACCGCTGGCAGGCTGGCCAGCAGCGGCAGGCACAGCAGCGCGGCGGCAAGGACAGGCCGCAGGCGGCGTGCGGCAGGGCGGACGCCCGCGACCGTGCGGGCGGTGGTAGAACCGAGACTGTCGAAGGAAGAAGCGAGCCGGGCTGTATCGGAGCGCCGGCCGGAGGCGGAAGACTCAGGCGGAGAGGCTGGCGGGCGGGAGCGGTCCCGCGATGCAGGCGCGCTCATGACCGAACGCAGACACAGGTGAGGCGACCCGGCGACCGGCGACCGGCGACCGGCGACCGGCGACCGGCGACCGGCGACCGGCGACCGGCGACCGGCGACCGGCGACCGGCGACCGGCGACCGGCGACCGGCATTATACCCGGAGCGTCAGTTGCGGAAGTCAAGCGCAAAATGCCGGACCAGCGGTTCAACCCGTCCGCCGTCATGGCACGAAGCGCCGCCACACCGTCGCTCAACATGGTCATCGGGTTCATCGCGTCGCCTCCGCACCTGTCGCCCGGCATGGCACCCCGTGCGGCGCGCACTTCTGCCGAGCGTCGCCTGTTCCGATTTCGCGTACCGTAAGCCGCAACCGCCTGGAGCGCAAGGCAACAACCGGTCGGGTAACGTCAAGAGTTATGTGTCAGGGAGACGGGGGTGCTGATTCCCTGAGACTTGTTTTCGTGGATGAATACCGCGTAGAGGACGCGGTCCATTGAGGTCCGGTCCTGGAAGGTTCCCATGGGCCGGGTTCGTCTGCGGACCTCCCGGAACCTTCGTTCGATGGCGTTGGTGGTCCTGACCCGCTTTCGCTCATCGAGGGTCCGGTAGCGGAAGCAGGTGAGCAGCTCGTCGAGATCGCTGCGCAGGCAGGCGACGGCCTTGGGGTAGGTGCTTTGCCAGCGGTCGGCGAAGCGTCGGGCGGCGCTCTGGGCCTTGCGGCGGCTCTTTGCATTCATGACGGCGTGGACATCGGCCTTGACGGCCTCCTGGTCGGCCTTGCGGACCTTGTTGAGGATGTTGCGCATCTTGTGCGCCCAGCACCTCTGAACCGGGATGCCGGGATAGACGAACGGCAAGGCAGCCAGCAGGCCCTTGCCGCCATCGACGCAGATCATCTCAAGGCCTTCGCCGGTGAGCCCGCGGTGGTACAGCCGGTTGAGGAACACTTCCCACTCGCGGGCGCCTTCGCTGACGGCGAGATGGAAGTCGATGATCTCCTTCTTGCCGTCGGGGCGGATGCCGAGCGCCACCAGGACCGGCCTCCTGAGCGCGCCGGCGCCGGTCTTGCGGGCCAGCACCACGCCGTCGAGCATCAGCGCCTTGTAGGCGTTCTTCAGCGGCCTGCGGTGGAAGGCCTCGACCGCCATGTCGAGCGTCTTGGAGACCCGGCTCACCGTCGCGGCCGAGACCGGGCGCCCGAGCAGGGCCAGCAGGACCTCGCCCACCTTGCGCGTCGAAAGCCCCAGCACGAAGCCGGCCAGGATGGCACGGTCGATCTCCGGCGCGCGCCTTGCGTAGCTCTTCACAACCCCGGTCGGGCAGAAGTGCCGGGTGCGCGGCACGTTGAGCTCGATGTCGCCGAGCTCGCTCAGCAGGCAGCGGCGGTAGGTCCCGTTGCGCCGGTCGCGCATCGCGCCGGCGTCGAGGTTGTCGAGCCAGCGATCCACCGCCTCGGCCATCCGGCCCTCGATGATCTCGGCCAGCGCCTGGCGGCCGAGCGGGCGGTAGCCCTCGCCCCAGTCCAGTCCGCCTGCCTGCATCTCCTTCACCACCTCAAAGGCCTGGGGTAGGCTCATGATCGTCGCAGCTTGCTGGGACATGCGGGGTGCTCCTGTTTGTGGTTGTCGTCACCACAGGGAGTACCCCCTTCCCACCTGACACATAAATTCTTACGTCACCACCGGTCGCGTCTGCGCGTCTTCGGCGATCCCCTCGCCGCTGTCCGCCGCCCGGACATCGCCGGCAAAGGCGATTGCGACACGAACGCCCGGCGCCGCGCGCTTGCCGTCACCGGCGACGAGAGCATCGACGACCGGGACGACAGCATTGCCAACAGGACGGTCCGCAGCGATGCCGAACCCGGTGCAGCCGGTCCCGTCATCGCTCGCGGCAGGCGCGCCGACAGTGCCGCCGGATGCCGTGATGGACCTCGTGCCCGTCGCGGTGCACCGTGATCGTCTTCCGCGCTTCCTATACTGACCCTCTGCAAGCCGCTCGCGGATTGCAGCGTCAATCCCTCACCCGTTCGGGCAGATTCCCGTTCAGACGCCACTCGGGCTAAAGCGTTGAACCGCCTTGCTGCCATCGTTCGACATTGAGGCTGAACGCCAATTCCAATTGACTCGCTGACGCGAGTTAAGAGCTTCACACCTGACGCAGCGTGCTGCCCTGTCATCCCCTGTCACCCTCTGTCTCCCTCAGGCGACGCTCTGTCCCCTTATGTCCCCGATAATTCTCTGGAGACCCCTTGGAAAAGGCGATGGCTCTGGGGAACCACCGGCGCAACACGGCGTATTGCGCTTCAAACACATGCCGCAATTTCAAAGGGTTAGGACCGCCCGGCGCGGTTCTCCAGGGAATCGTGGCTCCCGGCGGCTTCCCGGCGCATGTCGCACCGATACACGCCGCCGCGCCCGGCGATCGCGACTTTTCCATGATACTTCTGTCCACTTCCAGCCGCCCCAGGACATGGGGGAACGGCCCCGGCATCGCGCTGCCCTCGCTGGCCACCCCTGGCCGGTTTCAGGAAAATCGGCGGCCGTGACGGACGCGCCTCGCGACGGAGTCCTGGTCCGTCCCCGGTGTCGTGTTGGCCGGAAAGGGAGAGGGGAGGCTACAGCCCCATATCGAAATCGCGCGACTTCTGCTTCGCGCCGGCGGCCTTTTCGAGTTCGGACTCGCGGGAAGTTTGCTGCCGGGAGACACTGCTACGGTCGAGTCCGCGATCCTTGCCGCTCGATTCCTTCCCGCTGCGCTCGCGATTCGTGGAGCGCGCGGCGGATTTTCCGTCGCGGTCCCGGCCGGCTTCGCGCCCGATCCGATGTTCGCGCTCGCGTTCGCGGCGGACTTCGCGGCCCGTTCCGCGATCCAGATGCCGCTCGCGAACCTGCCCGTCCTGCCCGTCGCGGGCGGTTTCATGGCCGCGATCCATCGCGTCAGAAGCGCGTGTCAGGTGATCGCCGCCCCTGTCGGGACCCGCGCCGCGCTCGAACACGGCCTCGTGCGCGGCCTGTTTCGCGGTCGCATCGAGCGCCGCGAGGCGCTCGCCCGTCGCCCGCTGGAGCTGGTCGGCGAGCTTGTGGGCGTCGTCGGTGACCAGCATCGCGGTCTCCCGCGCCCGGCTGATCGCCACATAGAAGGCGCGCTGGTCGGTCAGCTTCGGGTTGCCCACGGGCATCGCCGCGACGATCCGGTCCACCGTGCGGCCCTGGAACGCATGGACCGTCGCCGCGAACGCGCGGTCGATATGCCGGAGTTGCGGGTCGTTCTGCCACAGCGTGGCGAGCGTTCCGTTCTCCAGGCGGAAGCGAACGCCGTCCCGGCCCACCACTTCGACCGTCGCGGTCTCGCCGTTCGTGAGACCGGAGGCGGGATCGTTGCGCGTGAACCGCACCCGGTCGCCCCGGCGAAGCTCCATCGCCTCGCCCCTGAAGACCTCCACCCCGCCCTTGGCGCCGGCGATCATGTAGGGCTTCCACTCCGTTTCGGTGCCCCTCGCGTCGGCGAGGACGACGGTATGGCCGTTGTGGATGAAGCGCGCGACCGTCCGCTCGTCGCCCTTCTCGACCCCGAGCGTCTTGTAGGGGCGGGTGAAGATCACCGTATCGCCCGCTGCGTAGTTCGCGGCGCGGGCCATTTGCGCGCGGGTGAGATCGCGCGGCACCAGCTTCTCGCCCGGCCGGGCGGGGCCGGAGATCGCGCCTTCGGCGACCAGGCCCTCGCGTATGGTGGCGTTGATACCGTCGCGCAGAGCCCGCGTCGGGGCGATCACCCCGGTCGCCGCGCGCTGTTCATGCGACAGGTCGAGCCAGCGCCGCGCGGTCTCGGTGCCGAGTTCGCCGTATTCGACCTGCCGGATATTGTCGCCGAGCTTCGCGAAGGCGCCCTTTACGTCACCCGTCAGGCTCGCCTTGACCGCCGCCTTGAGCTCGGCATCGCGCTGGCGCACGATGTCGCCCATCACCGCCGTGGTCATCCCGGCGGCCTTCAGTTGCTCGAACGGCTTGCCGGCCTCGACCGCGCCGAGCTGTTTCTCGTCGCCGACCAGCACCACGCGGGGCAGGCGCAGCGCCGTCGCGATGCGCAGGAGATTGCGGACTTGCTCGCTGGAGGCGAGCGAAGATTCGTCCACCACCAGCATCGTCTTCGCGTTGGCGGCGCGGAGCTTGCGCAGCCCCGCCGCCGTGCCGCGCCCGTGCGCGATCCCGTCATGGCGCGCGAGGTAGCGTTGCAGCGTCTCCGATTCGATGCCGGATTCGTTCTGAAGCGTCTTCGCCGCCGAGGCCGAGGGCGCGAGACCGATGGTGCGGTAGCCCTGGCTCGCGGCCAGCACCCGGAGGCGCTTCAGCATCGTCGTCTTCCCCGTGCCCGCGTAGCCCTGGACCGCGACCACGCGATCCTTGCCGGCGAGGACGGTCTTGACGGCTTCCTTCTGGCCCTCGTTGAGCCGGCCCCGGTGCAGTTTCGTTTCCGCGACCCAGCGGCGCATCACCGTCTTCTCCGCCCCCTGGCCCGCGCGCATCAGCGCGATGGTCTCGGATTCCCGCGCCAGCGCCGCGTCCGTGGACCAGTGCCTTCCGTGGTCGAGGCCGCGCGCGGCATGAAGCGCGCCGTCGCGTTCGAGCGCCGCGATGGCCCGCTCGGCGGCATCGACCGTCACCGCGCCCGGCTCGCGGGCGAGGGTTGCCGCCAGCAGGTCGGCATGGCCGAACACCGCTTGGCGCTCGGCAAGGTGCGCCACCGCCCAGGCCGCCGCGTCGCCCGCCGCATAGCCCGGACCCGCGAACAGGTCCGGGCCGAGAAGGTTCCGCTCCGCCTTGCGGGCTTGCGAGAGCACCTTCCCCGCCGAGAAGCCGAGCGCCTTCGCCTGGCGCTGCCATGTCCTGTGCAGCGCCGCCTTGTCCACGTCGTGCTTGGCCGCCCGCGTCAGCAGCGCCGCGCGGTCCGCCAGATGGGGGTTGTCCTTCGATTCGCCCATCCCGCGTTCGGCCATCGCGGTCTCGATCTCCGCCCGGCGCGTGGAATAGGCCTCGATGACTTCGCGGGAGACCCCCGCTATCTCGAAGCGCCCGTCGGCGTGGGACTTCTCGATCTTGTAGCCGAGATCGCCGAGACCCTGTGCCAGTTCCGCCCGGTAGATCGCCCCGATGGCCATCTTGTTGCGGTAAAGGCCGTCATTGACCATCGTTCTCCACTTGCCAGCGTCGTCCTGGACCATGTTGGCGATGACGGCGTGCGTGTGAAGCTGGGGATCCAGATTGCGGGACGTGTCATGCCTGAACGTGGCCGCGACCATCTTCTGGCCGTCCGCGTGGACCATGGCGCTGCTGGCCTTGTCCTGCATCCGGGTGAGCACGGCGTTCTTCTCGATCCAGCCGAGCGTCGCCGTCACCGCTTTGTCATGCGCCTCGACGATGCGCGCGTCGCCGCCCACCATCGCCATGAGGCTGACGGATTTGGGCGCGCTCAGGGTCACGTCCCGGCCGGGACGGTGGGTTATCTCCCCGTCCTTGCCGCGCTTGCCCAAGCGCGGCCCGTCCGGCACCCGGCCTTCGAGGACCGCCTTGAAGGCGGCGGAATCCACCGGGCCGGAGAGACCGAGCGCCGCCGCGCCCTTGCCCGCCCAGGCGCTCGCTTCCCGGTGCGCCGGGTCGTCCTTCGAATAGTATCCGTCGCGTTCGAAATAGGCCGCGCCCTGCGACGGCGAGGCGATCACGCCGATGGACGCTACCATCGCCGGGGCGCTCGGGCAGGGACGGATTTCGAGGGTTGGTGCCTGTCCATAAAGGCCAGATATGCGCTCGCGAGCTACGGAACAAGGGCCGAACGAACGGTCTCATCCTGGAGTCATCTCCTGTCCTCTCATGGCCTCAACTTTCGGCGAATATCCTCCCCGCAGGTGCTTGCAGGGGTCGCGTCAATCTGATAACAATTTGACAACCGACACTTGGAGACAGACCGATGGTGACGATCAACGTGCGGCGGCTCGACGACGATGTGGTGGAACGTCTCAAGCGCCGCGCCGCCCTGAACAACCGCTCGCTGGAGGGCGAGGCCCGCCACATTCTGCAATGCGCCGCCGATGACGACATGGCGGCGAAGCGTGCCGCGTTCGCGGAGACCATGGACCGGCTGCGCCCGTTGACCGAAGGACGCAAGCAGACCCCGGCGGAAGTGCTGATCCGCGAGGACCGCGACCGTGGCCATCGCGACGACTACTGATGCGCTTCGTGGTCGATGCGAGCGTGGCGGTCAAGTGGCTGGTCGTCGAAGAGGATGCGGACGTTGCGCGGGAGCTGGCGACGAGCGGCCACGACCTGCACGCGCCGCGCCTGATGGCTTCGGAGGTCGCCAATGCTATCTGGCGCAAGGCGCGGACAGGCGGGATGGAACGCCATGCTGCGGGCGTCCTGCTGGACAACCTGCCGGACATCCCGGTGCGCTGGAGTGCCGACGAGTTCGTTTCCGCCGATGCCGTGCGTCTGGCGCTGGTCCTCGACCACCCGATCTACGACTGCGTGTATCTCGCGCTGGCGCACCGCATCGGCGCGACGGTGGTGACGGCGGACCGCCGATTCGCGAATGCCGTGGCGCCGACCGAGCACGGCGAATCCGTCCTGACCCTGGCCGATTACGCGAAAACGCGATGATCGCGAAATCTTTTTCGGATTTTTTCGATCATCCTCCTGGTGCCTCCTGTCGCCTCCTGTTCCGCCAAGGGATGCCATGAGGCCCCAAGAGGTTGATTCCATGCAGGAAATCCCCTTGCCCGACCGTTTGACAAGGCTTGTTCGCAGGTTCAAATCTCCCTTCCAGGGTCATGGAATCCGGGAAGGCGGAGGCGATGCGGAGAGACGGAAACGGCCGCGAGCGGGAGGGAGTTTCCCGCGTTGCCGCGAACGACAACCCCGGCTCGAAGGCCGGGACGGGCAGCGAGCCGGAAGCGCGGATCGACGCCGCCGTGATGCGGCTCGCCCGGCTTCTCGGGCGCCAGATCGCGCGCGAGCAGTTCCGGCAGTCCGAAGCCGCCAACGACAATGCGCCGCCGGAGAAGGAGGCGCACGAGGAATAGGAGACCCTGGACCATGACCCTTCGCTGTGCGCTCTATGCCCGCTATTCGTCCGACCAGCAGCGGGCGGCTTCCATCGAGGACCAGTTCCGGGTCTGCCGCGAGCGTGCCGAACGCGAAGGCTGGAAGGTCGTCGGGACCTACAAGGACTCCGCCATCTCGGGCGACAGCGTGATCCTCCGCCCCGGCGTCCAGGCGCTGCTTGAGGACGCGCGGCGGGGCGCGTTCGAGGTCGTGGTGGCCGAGGCGCTGGACCGGGTGAGCCGCGACCAGGCCGACGTTGCGATCCTCTACAAGCATCTTCGCTTCGCGGGCGTGCCGGTGGTGACGCTGGCCGAGGGCGAGATCAACGAGCTTCACGTCGGCCTCAAGGGCACGATGAACGCTCTGTTCCTGAAGGACCTCGCGGCGAAGACGCACCGGGGCATCCGGGGCCGCGTGGAGGCCGGCAAGGCGGGCGGGGGCCGCAGCTACGGCTACGACGTGGTGAAGGCGCTCGATGCCGCAGGCGAGCGGATACGCGGCGAGCGCACCGTCAACGAGGGCCAGGCCGAAGTCGTGCGGCGCATCTTCCGGGAGTATGCCGCAGGAATGAGCCCCCGCGCGATCGCGCGGGGCCTGAACGCGGAGGGCATCCCCGGCCCCACGGGCAAGCGGTGGAGCGACAGCACGGTGCGCGGCCATGCGAGCGCGGGCACGGGCGTGCTCAACAACCCGCTCTATATCGGGCGGCTGGTGTGGAACCGGCTTCGCGGGATGAAGGACCCGGAGACCGGCAGGCGGGTGACGCGGCTCAACCCGCCGGAGGAGTGGATCGAGGTCGAGGTTCCCGAACTCCGCATCGTAGACGACGCGCTGTGGCAGGCGGTGAAGGACCGGCAGGCGGAACAGGCGGAGAAATACGCGGCGGTGATCGCGGGGGTGCGCGCGGCGAACGTGAACCGGCTGAACGCGGCCCACCGGCCCCGCCACCTGCTGTCGGGCCTGCTCGAATGCGCCGTGTGCGGCGGGCCGTATGCGATGCGCGGCCAGGACCGCTATTCCTGCACCGGCCATGTCACGGGCGGCTGCACGAACCGCAGGGGCATCCGCAGGACCGTCATCGAGGAGCGGGTGCTGACGGGGCTGAAGCACCGGCTGATGGCTCCCGAGGCGGCCGAGGCGGCGATGCGGGCCTACGCCGAGGAGACCAACCGGCTCAACCGCGAGCGTCGCGCTTCGGGCGCGAGCGACCGCAGGGAACTTGCCGCCATCGGGAAGAAGATCGCTTCGATGATCGCGGCCATCGAGGACGGCGGCTATGTGCGAGGCATGTCGGACCGGCTGCGCGAGCTGGAAGCGCGCCAGGACGAGCTGACCGCCCTTCTCGCCGCCGTCCCGGCCGACCTGCCGGACATCCATCCCAACGTCGCGGCGATCTACCGGCGCAAGGTCGAGCGGCTTGCCGAGGCGCTGAAGCGCCCCGACGAGCGCGCCGAGGCGGCGGACGCCATCCGGGGGCTGATCGAGCGGATCGTGCTCACCCCCGGCGAGAAATGGGGCGAGGTCCACGCCACGCTGCACGGCGACCTCGCCACCATCGTCGAATGGACCGAAAACGGCGGCGGAAAGGGCGGGAACGGCACGCCCGGCTCGGGATTGTCGGTCTCGGCTAAAACGGGGACTCGTTCCGGGCATCTCTCTCAGCCAGACCACCGGACGCTGGGCATACACGTGGATGGCCGGAACGAGTCCGGCCATGACGCGGTAGGGGAGTTGTAAGCGTGGCGAAAGCCGTGGGCTAATCTCCCCCGATGCCGCCGCCGTCGACGGAAGGCACGACCTCAGCCGGTTCGACGAAGTCCGGCTCCACCTCGGGCGGCCGGGCCTCGGCGCCCACCGCCTCGCCTGCCTGCGCCGCCTGCTGCTGGCGGTTGCGGTAGAGGGCGAGGAAGTCAATCGGCGCGAGCAGGAGCGGGGGGAAGCCGCCGTCGCGGGTGACATCCGCGACGATGCGCCGCGCGAACGGGAAGAGCAGTCGCGGGCATTCGATCAGCAACGCCGGCTCCATCGCGTTCTCGGGGATGCTGATGAAGTTGAAGACCCCGGCATAGCTCAGCTCCACCAGGAAGACCGGCTTCTCTTCGTGGCTGGCTTGCGCGGTGATCTGGAGGACGACCTCGAAGGTCTGCTCGTTCAACCGGCGCGCCTCGACCTGCACGTTGACCGTGATTTGCGGCGAACGCTCCGCCTCGGGGGGGCGCTCCAGGGCAGAGGGGTTCTCGAACGAGAGGTCCTTCACGTATTGGGTCTGTATCCCGAGTTGCGGGCGTGTTTCCTGCGCCCCTTGCGCGTTGCCCGCGCCTGCGGCGGCCGACGTGGGGGGTGTGGTGCCGGTCTCGTCAGCCATTATTGCTCTCCTTGGGGGCGCACGTTCCGGGGGCCGGGTTCGGGTTTCTCGTCGAGCACTGTGTATTCGCCGTCGATCACTCGCCCCCCATCGGTGGCCGACGCCGGGCCGGCATCGGAGCCGGCATGGCGGGCGTGCGGCGCGAAACGGGCCAGCAGGGGGCGCAGGAGACTACGGCGGAGCGGCGGCAGCAACAACAGGGTCCCCAGCGCGTCGGTGAAGAAGCCGGGCGTGAGCAGCAGCACCGCCGCGAGTGCCAGCGCCGCGCCTTCGGCCATCTCGGCCACCGGCAGGCGATTCGCTGCGAGCTGCTGGCGCGCCCGCGCCAGAGTCTGCAAACCCTGCCAGCGCAGGATCAGCCCGCCGACCACGGCCGTGCCGACGATCAATCCGATGGTCGGCCACGTCCCGATGACGCTCCCGACTTCGAGGAAGATAAACACCTCGCCGACCGGAATCGCCAGCAACAGCAGAAGAAGGGGCATAAAGGCGGTGTGCTCCGTGCTTGCGCTCGCGCGGCGCTCTACCTATCTTGCGTTGTGTCGGCTCCCCGCGCCGGGCTTCGGCGGGACCGTCGCTCACGCCGGGGTCGCCGGCGAGCGCCGCCGACGGTGGCCCGGGATCTGGTGGCCGAATTCGGCAGCATTGTGCGACGGAACGCCGCCTGCCCACAAGGTTCGGGACATGTCCGACGGATTTCAATTCTACGACATCATATTTTTCGCGCTGATCGCGATCTTCATTATCTTGCGCCTGCGCGGCGTTCTCGGCCGGCGCACCGGCCAGCATCGCCAGCGCCATCCCGATCGTTTCGCTCGGACCGAGCAACCGCCTGAGGAAAGCCAGGGTCAGGGGCCGAGCCAAGGCCAGGGCGAGATCGTCCACCTGCCCGATCGCACCCGGCCCGCGCGCGAAGCGCCGCAGGACGTGGCACCGCAGGACGAAGAACCGGAGCCAGCCGCACCGCGCCCGGCGTTCGCGGAGAAGAACGAGGCGCCGGCACGCGACGCGACGGCGGACCGGGACGAGGCCATCGGCGGGCTGAGGGCCGGCCTGGAGCAGATCAGGCGGGCGGACCACGAGTTCTCGCCCAAGCGCTTCGTCCAAGGCGCGCAGGCTGCCTTCGAGATGGTGGTGGACGCCTTCGCCAAGGGCGATACGGCGACGCTCCGGCCTCTCCTGGGCGACGATGTCTACGACGAGTTCGCGGCGGCCATCCGCGAGCGCATGGCGGACGGCCACGTTCAGGAGACCACCATCGTCGCCCTCGATGCGGCCGAGATCATCAGCGCCGAGATGCGCTCCAGCACCGCGCGGGTGACGGTGAAGTTCGTGAGCCAGCAGATCAACGTGGTGCGGGACAAGGATGGCGAGGAGGTCGGCGGCGACTCCAGCCTGATCGAGCGGGTCACCGACATCTGGATCTTCGCGCGCAACACCCGCTCGTCCGACCCCAACTGGGCGCTGATCGAGACCACCATCCCCAATTGAGCGCCAACCTTCGGCGCTGGTCGTGGCTGCTAGCGTTGGCCCTGATCCTGATGCAGGCCTGCGCCCCCGGACCCGAAAAGGCTGAACCGGACCGGCTGGTGCTGCGGGCCGTCTCGTTCGACGACCTGCCGGGGTGGGAGGCCGACGACCAGGGGGCGGCGCTGCAGGCGTTGAGACGTTCGTGCGCGGCGCTGGCAGAACGTGCCGACGACGAGCCGCTGGATATCGCACCGCTGGGCGGGCGCGTGGGCGACTGGCGCGAGGTCTGCGCAGCCTCCGCGGGGTTGGAAGGCGCAGATCAGGCCCGCGAATTCTTCGAGGCACACTTCGCACCCTACGAGGCGCGCAACGGCGCAGAGGCCGAGGGCCTCTTCACCGGCTACTTCGAGCCGGAGCTGCGCGGCGCGACGGAGGCTGGCGGCCGCTACGGCGTGCCCCTCTACGCGCGCCCGGACGATCTGGTGACGGTCGATCTCGGCCTGTTCCGGTCCGCGCTCGCCGGTGAGCGGCTGGCGGGGCGGGTGGCGGACGGCACGCTGGAGCCCTACGCGACGCGGGCCGAAATCGACGGCGGCGCTCTGGTGGCCCAGGGGCTGGAGCTTGTCTGGGTGGACGACCCCATCGACGCCTTCTTCCTGCACATCCAGGGCTCCGGCCGGATCGTCTTCGAGGATGGCACGACCCGCCGCGTCGCCTATGCCGCCACCAACGGACACAACTACTTCGCCATCGGCCGGCGGCTGGTCGATCTCGGTGCGCTCAGCCGCGAGGACGTATCGATGCAGACCATTCGGGACTGGCTGGCGGCGAACCCCGAACGGGCGTCCGAGGTCATGCACGAGAACGCGTCCTACGTGTTCTTCCGCTGGCTCGAGGAGGAGCAGGCGACGGAAGGCCCGGTCGGCACCCAGGGCGTGGCGCTCACCGCCGGGCGCTCGCTCGCGGTGGACCGCCGCTTCGTGCCGATGAGCGTGCCGATCTGGTTGGAGAGCGCGGCGCCCCACCCCGATCCCGCCAAGGAGGATCGACTGCTCAGGCGCCTCATGGTGGCGCAGGACACGGGTGGCGCGATCCGCGGCCCGGTGCGCGGTGACGTCTTCTGGGGCACGGGCGACGAGGCCGGTGCGGTGGCCGGGCGCATGAAGCACGTGGGCCGCTACTGGCTGCTTCTGCCCCGCGGTCTCGACGTGAGCGCGCACCTGGACTAACCTCCCGGTCCGTTTTCCCAAGCTGTAGAGCCGTCCATGCCCGCAACGCCTCGCCGGGTCGGCCTCTTCGTGACGTGCCTCGTCGACCTGTTCCGGCCGACGGTGGGCTTCGCCGCGGCGACGCTGCTGGAGCGCGCCGGCTGCGAGGTGGTCGTGCCGAAGGCGCAGGTCTGCTGCGGCCAGCCTGCCTACAACTCCGGCGACCGCGCCGATACCAAGGCGATCGCCCGAAACGTGATCGCGGCGTTCGAGCCCTTCGAAGCGACGGTGGCGCCGTCAGGTTCCTGTGCGGGCATGATCAAGCGCCACTACCCAGCGCTCTTCGCCGGCGATCCGACGTGGGAGCCGCGCGCCCAGCGCCTCGCCGCACGCACCTTCGAATTGGTGTCGTTCCTGACCGATCAGTGCGGCGTGGACACGGTGGATGCGCGTCACAGCGGGACCGTCACCTACCACGACTCCTGTTCCAGCCTGCGCGAGCTCGGGGTCCGAGCGCAGCCGCGGCGCCTGCTCAAGAGCGTCGAAGGGTTGGAGCTTGCCGAGCTCTCGGCGCCCGACGTGTGCTGCGGCTTCGGCGGCACCTTCTGCGTCAAGTACCCCGATATCTCGGGCCGCATGGTGGCGGACAAGGCGAAGGACATCGCCGCCACCGGCGCGGACACGGTGCTCGCCGGCGACATGGGCTGCCTGCTCAACATCGCAGGCCGGCTGAGCCGCGAGGGCTCGCGTGTGGAGGCGCGTCACGTCGCCGAGGTGCTGGCGGGCATGGTCGACCGCCCGGCCATCGGCCAGCCGGCGCGGGGCCGTTGAGAGCCGCGCAGGGGCGCCGACGGATGGAGACGACCAGCCGCACGTTCATCGCCAACGCGCGCGTCGGGCTGCAGGACGCCGATCTGCAGACCTCGCTCGCGCGCTTCCAGGGCGGCTTTCAGGTCAAGCGCGTGGAGGCCGCGAAGCGTCTGCCGGAGTTCGAGGCGCTGCGCGACGAGGCGCGCGCCATCAAGGACCACACGCTTGCTCACCTCGACCACTACCTGGAGCGCTACGAAGAGCAGGTGACGGCGGCGGGTGGGACCGTCCACTGGTGCCAGACGCCGGAGGACGCGCGGCAGGTCATCCTCGCCCTTTGCCAGGAGGCCGGCGCCAAGACGGTGACCAAGAGCAAGTCCATGATCGCCGAGGAGATGGAGCTCAACCCCTTCCTCGAAGAGCATGGCATCGAGCCAGTGGAGACCGACCTTGGCGAGTACGTGGTGCAGCTCGCCGACGAACGGCCGAGCCACATCATCGCGCCGGCGGTGCACAAGACCAGGGATCAGGTCGCCGACCTCTTTCACGAGAAGCACACGCCGCTCGGCCGCACCCGCCGGCTCGAGCGAGTCGAAGAGCTAGTGGAAGAGGCGCGCGAGGTGCTGCGCCCGCGCTATCTTGCGGCCGATGTCGGGATCACGGGCGCGAACTTCCTGATCGCGGAGACCGGGTCGTCCACCATCGTCACCAACGAGGGCAACGGGGATCTCACCCAGATCTTGCCGCGCATGCACATCGTGATCGCGACGCTCGAGAAGGTGGTGCCGACGCTGGAGGACGCGACCACGATCATGCGCGTGCTCGCGCGCTCGGCGACGGGGCAGGAGTTCTCCACCTATACGACCGTCTCGACCGGCCCGCGCCGGCCGGACGATGTGGATGGCCCCGACGCCTATCACGTGGTGCTGCTCGACAACGGCCGTTCGCGGATGCTGGGCTCCGAGTTCCGGGAGGTACTGCGCTGCATCAAGTGCGGCGCCTGCATGAACCACTGTCCGGTGTATGGCACGGTGGGCGGCCACGCCTACGGCTGGGTCTATCCGGGGCCGGTCGGCGCGGTGCTGACGCCCAACCTGATCGGCCTCGAAGAGGCGCGCCACCTGCCCAATGCGTCGAGCTTCTGCGGCCGCTGCGAAGAGGTCTGCCCCATGCGCATCCCGCTGCCGGGGCTGATGCGCAAGCTCAGGGAACAGGAGTTCGAGCGCCGACTGAACCCGGCAAGCATCCGCAGCGGGATCGGCGCCTGGGCCTGGCTCGCCCGGCGGCCCGCGCTCTATCGCTGCCTGACGGGCCTCGGCATCCGGGTGCTGGGCGCGCTGGGCCGGCGGCGCGGGCGCTTCACGCGGCTGCCGCTCGCCGGCGGCTGGACCGCTGCGCGCGACCTGCCGGCGCCGGAAGGGGCGACCTTCCACGCGCTCTGGCGCAAGGGGCGGCGGGCATGAGCGCGGCAAACGGGCGCGACGCCATCCTCGGCTCGATCCGCCGCTCGCTCGGCCGCGGGCCGCTGGACCAGGCCGCGCAGGCCGCGCTCGACGAGCGCATCGCGAAGCCCACGCCCAACCTCGTGCCGGCGCGGACCGATATTTCCCAGGACGAGAGAGTCGAACTCTTCACCTCGATGGCGGAGGCGGTGTTCGCGACCGTCGACCGCGTCTCCGGCGCCGACGCGGTTCCGGGTGCGGTCGCCGACTATCTGGCGCAGCACAACCTGCCGCCGGCGCTGGTGATGGCGCCAGATCCCACACTCGACGCCTATCCCTGGGGCGAGCGGCCCATGCTCGCAATCCGCCGGGGCAGGGCAGAGGAGTCCGACCGCGTCGGCGTCACCGGCGCGGTGATGGGCTTCGCCGAGACCGGCACCCTGATGATGGCCTCCGGCCCGGACCATCCCTCCACGCTCAACTTCCTGCCCGAGACCCACATCGTGGTGCTGCCGGCGGAGCGGATCGGCGGTGCCTACGAGGAGGGCTGGGCACACTTGCGCGCGGAAGGCGGGCCGGACGGGGACGGCGGCTTCATGCCGCGCACGGTCAACCTCGTCACGGGCCCGTCGCGCACCGCCGACATCGAGCAGACCATCACGCTCGGCGCCCACGGGCCGCGTCGCCTGCATATCGTCATCGTGGAAGGCGACGAGTCATGAGCGAAGGCGGCCGTCGCATACGGGACGAGGAGGCGGCGCTCTGGCAGCGCATCTCCCGCGACGTGACGCCGCTCCCCCGCATCGTCGTAGCGCCGGAAGAAGCGGAAGCGCTGGAGGAGGAGGCCCCGCCGCCGTCACCTCCGAAGAAGGTCAAAGCGCGCGTAAAGAGGGTGCCGGCAGCGACCCCGCCGCCGCCCCCTCCGCCGACACTCCCCGAACTCGACCTAGCGGCTCCCGCCGGAGTCGACCGGCGCACGGCGCGGCGGTTGAAGCGCGGGCAGCTCCCGGTCGAGGCGCGGCTCGACCTCCATGGCAGGACGCAGGACCAGGCGCACGACGCGCTCCAGAGCTTCGTCGAGGAGAGTCGCATGGCGCGCCGGCGCTGCGTGCTGGTCATCACCGGCAAGGGCTCGGTCGCGAGCGGCAAGGGCGGCGTGCTGCGGCAGATGGTGCCGCGCTGGCTCAACGAGCCCGCGCTGCGCCGGCACATCATCGCCATCACCAACGCGCCCGAGAGCAGCGGCGGCACCGGCGCGCTCTACGTCCTGCTCAAGAGCCGGGAGCCGCTCGACCCCGACCGTGGCGCCGGCTGAGCCTGAGCCGGACAAGCCGGAGGCCGGCGAGGTCGCCGACGGGCTGATCGCCTTTCTCGACCGGCTGGCGCGGCGGCTGGCGCTGGAGGTCCACACCCTCTGGCTGGTGTTCCGGCATCACGAGACCCCCTGGCCGGTCAAGGCGGTGCTGATCCTCCTGCTGGCCTACCTCGCGAGTCCCATCGACCTCATCCCCGACGTGATTCCTGTGCTCGGGATGCTCGACGACCTTGCGGTGGCTGCGATCGCGCTCTGGCTCGCCTATCGGCTGACGCCCCGCCACGTCATGGAGGAATGCCGCGCCAAGGCCAGCGAGGCGGCTGCGGGGAAGGAGGGCTGGATTTCGAAGCTTTGGCGCACGATCGCGGGGAACGGCCCCAACAATCCAAAGCGCTGACGATGGGATCAGGGACGATGGCTTATCGGGGAGACGTTGTCATTCGGGGCCGCACGTCCTTATATTGGCTCCGGCGGGTCAAAGAGTAGAGGGCCTACAACTGTGGGCATTTTGGAATCTCAAAGAGTTCGGGGCCTATGTCTTCATCATGGGAGACCTGATCATTGAAGAATAGTCCATCTTCGCTGAGTCTCACTGCGAAGATCATATCTTCTCCAGATGTTTGACTTGAGCCTGTTACTCCGTCGTCCACTCTTATATCTGCCGACGTACCCGGAGTTACTTTGGCCTCCGCTCCTAACGACATTTCCTCCGAAACAGCAATGCTATACTTCAAGTCGCCCTTTAGTGCCGCCCTTATTTGGCAGACCTTTGTTCCATTCTTGACTAGCTCTCTGACCGCGTTCTCGCAAGATTTCTTCTCCAAAGCCGCGATCTTCAGTTCTCGTAGCTTGGCATCCGATATAACGAGAATTTCGGGATTCTTGATTTCGATGGAGACGTCCTTCGTCTCACTGCCCGATCCTCCTGCGCCGATGAGATCCTCGATAAACCCCTTTATGCTCAGACTCACCTCTTCAATTTGGCTCCACTGGCTCTGGGGCACCCGCGATTTCCGGGCTACGGCCATAATTTCATTTTGGTCGACCTCGCAGGTAGGGTGGAGAACAACCTGTCCGTGACCCAAGACTTCGACAGAGCTGATTGAGCCTGGAAAATGAAGCTCGGAGGGCGGGACGATCTCAAAATAACGAAGTTTAGAGACCGTTATAGTGACCGGACCCTGGTCATCGATGCCGAGACATCCAGACACTAAGATTGTTGCACCCATGACCGCCAGCAGACGGCCGCAATATCCCTTCCTGAACATGCCCCTTCTCCGACAGCCACGCCGGAATGCGGGCGACGTGGCCTCAGTGGTTCTGCCTAAACCTCGGCCTCATGCCTAGCAACAGAACTCGCCGTTTTCCCCGCACGCCACGTAGCCTTGGGGACAAGCGAGGGCAGCGCTCGGTGCCCACGTGGCCCCCACAATTGCCGCTGTCAGAAGCGCTATTGCGAGCCAAGCTCTCATGTCAGCCTCCTGCACAATCTCATGCCGAATGGATGAAATGTCTTATTTGATATATCAATTCAGCATAACTGGTCTGCGTCAACGACTAAATTTTGGTCATTGGATCGATTGAGGTGTGATCCCGGCGTTGGCGCCGGGATCCGGTGCGGCGCCGGACGCCGCTTCCCTGTATGCCGGCCCCGCGTGCCGTGATGCTGTCCTGGGATTTCCTTGCCTGATGCCGAACCATCGGGCAGATTGCCGCCGGTTCCGTCGGCCGTCCTGCCTCTTGAGCCTGAGGGAGAGGCGGGACGCGCGTTAGGGAGGAAACGATGCGACCGAATATCCCCGAAGAGACCGGCATTCAGCTCGACCAGGGCCGGGCCTCGACCGATGACTTCATCACCCGCACCTATGTGCTGCCGCTGCTCAGCGACCCTGAGACGCGGGCGCGGCTGATCGAGGAGCACCGCAACAACCCGGTGGGCAAGCCCGGCAAGGCGGGCAAGGCCGGCGTCGGCCACAGCCCCGATCTCATCACGGTGATCGACAAGCTGCGGCGCGCGCCGATGACGGGCAAGTACGTGCGGATCTGCGCCAAGCCTCACGAGGAATACCGCATCGGCATTACCTCCGGCGTGCGCGGGGAGCCGGTCAAGATCCTGGAGGACGAGTCGTATCCGAGCGAGGACGCGTGCGAGCACGCGATCTTCGTGAAGCGGGTGCACGACCTGCTCTCGCTCTACGGCTACGAGTCGTAGGCGTCTGGTCCAGGTTTCAACGAACACACGGTTGGGAGACACGACATGCTGCGGATCACCGGATACAGCGACCGCTACTCGATCCGTCCGGGCGATGACATCACATTCTATGTGAACTCCGAGAACGACGAAGACTACGAGGCCAAGCTCGTCCGCCTCATCCACGGCGACACCAACCCCGACGGGCCGGGCTACAAGGAAGAAGAGATCGCGGCGCCGTTCGACGGCAGCTACACGGGGCGCAACCAGAAGATCCACGGCGGCTCGTACGTGATCATTCCGCACGACGAGCGCATGTCCGTGTCGAGCTTCACCATCCAGGCTTTCATCTTCCCGACCACGCCGACCAAGGGCCGCCAGGGCATTCTGACCAAGTGGGTGAACGACACCGGCTACGGGCTCTTCGTGGACGTCGACGGCAGCCTCGCGGTCTGCATCGGCGACGGAAACCAGGTGCACAAGCTTTCCAGCGGCAAGCCGCTGCTGCGCAAGGTCTGGTATCTCGCAGCCGCCTCCTACGATGCCGAGAGCGGCGAAGTGCATCTCTATCAGGAGCCGGTGGTTACGTCGGCGAACGGTGGCCTCGGCATGGCGCTGCTGCATCCGGCAGAGGAGACCTCGGCCGAGGTCTCGGACAGCTGTAGCACCGGACCCGGCGCCAACGATGCGCCCTTCCTGATGGCGGCATCGACCAAAGTCTCGGATTCGGGCCGCTCGATCTGTGGTGCGCACTACAAGGAGGCGCTGATCCCGGTGGGGCTGCCGGAGCAGTGCGACACCTACAACGGCAAGATCGACCGCCCGCGGCTCTCCGCTGCCGCACTCGGCAAGCACGAGATCGATGCGCTGGCGCGCGGCTTCAAGGGTTGCCCGGCGGACTTGCGGCGCAGCGTGGTCGGCGCCTGGGACTTCCAGGCCAACATCACCAAGAACATCGCATCCTCCTACATCATCGACACCTCGCCCAACGTGCTGAACGGCTTTGCGATCAACCTGCCGGCGCGCGGCATGACCGGCTACAACTGGACCGCCGACGAGATCGTCTACCACCACGCGCCGGAGGAATACGGCGCCATTCACTTCCACGACGATGATATCGACGACGCCCGGTGGGACGCGGACTTCACCTTCACTGCGCCGGAGGGGCTGAAGAGCGGCTTCTACGCCGCGAGGCTCCGCATCGGCGGGGTGGAGTCCTCGGCGACCGAGGACTACATCCCCTTCGTGGTACGCCCGCCCAAGGACCAGCCTTCGGCGAAGGTCGCGGTCATCATCCCGACCAACAGCTACCTCGCGTATTCCAACGACAACCTGGCGACCAACTCGGTGGTGGCGCAGCTCTTGGCCGGCAAGGTGCCGCTGATGCAAGCCTCCGACCTCTACCTCAACGAGCACCGCGAGTACGGGCTCTCCACTTACTCGCTGCATTCGGATGGGAGCGGCGTCTGCTACTCATCGCGGCTCCGGCCGATCCTCAACATGCGGCCGAAGTACCGCCACTGGCTCTCGCCCTCGCTCTGGCAGCTCAACGGCGACCTGCACCTCACCGACTGGCTGGAGGCCGTGGGCTTCGACTACGACCTGCACACCGACGAGGACCTGGACCGCGAGGGCGTGGCGCTGCTCAACCAGTATCGCGTGGTGCTGACGGGCTCGCATCCAGAGTACTCGTCCGAGGCCATGATCGACGCCTACGAGGCCTACCAGCATCAGGGCGGCCGCTGGCTCTACCTCGGTGCCGACGGGTTCTACTGGTGCAGCCAGTACCATCCCGACAACGGCAATATCATCGAGGTGCGCAAGGGCGAGGCCGGCACCCGCGCCTGGACCGCCAATCCCGGCGAGTACAACAATGCCTTCGACGGCAAGTTCGGCGGCATGTGGCGGGCGCGGGGGCGCATCCCCAGCAAGGTCTGCGGCCTCACCTTCACGGCCTACGGCTTCGACGTGTCGTCCTACTACCGGCGCGAGGCCGACAGCTTCCGCACCGAGTGCGAGTGGATCTTCGACGGCATCGGCGATGACGAGATCATCGGCGACTTCGGCCTCGTCGGCGGCGGCGCCGCGGGGCTGGAGCTCGACCGCTACGACCTCGAGTTCGGCACGCCGCACCGCGGCTATCTGCTCGCCCGCTCCGAGGGCCACACCGACCTGATGCTCCAGGTCAACGAGGAGATTCACTTCGCCTGCCGCGGCTACTACGGCGGCGGGCACGAGAACCCGCAGATCCGGGCCGACATGATCTACTACAAGACGCCGAACGACGGCGCGGTGTTCGGGCCCGGCTCTCTGGTCTGGTGCGGCAGCCTCTCGCACAACAACTACGACAACAACGTCTCCAAGATCATGGAGAACGTGATCAACGGCTTCCTCAAGGACGGGCCGCTGCCCTGACCCGGAGGAGGCGAGACGACCGGCGGCAGCGCAAGGCCGCCTCAGGCCGGGCGGAGAGAGTCTGCGGATGAGCATTTCGGACAAGACCCGCAGCTCTCTCATGCCCATGATCATGCCCCCGCCGGGCAAGAAGATGCTGCCCACCCGCGCGCAGGCGACCGCGCTGGAGGAGGCGCTGCTCGGCGACCTCGACCCCGACAAGCTCAACGACCTCTCCGAGGTGCTGTTCGCACTGAACGCGCACAAGCTCGGACCGATCCCCGGCTTCTACGTCGTGGTCTGCACCAAGCCGGACGAGGAATGGTGCGTGGGCCAGCTTGCGGCGGACCGTGCCAAGCCGCTGATCATGTTCGAGGACATGCGCTTCGATAAGCCGGAGGCGGCGCTGGCTGCGGCCGAGAAGCTCAAGGCCGAGGACGACGCCGCGGGCCGGAGCCCCATCGTCACGGGCTGATGCGGAACGGTCCGGTTCGATCGCCTCGTAGCCGATGACTGCCGAAACGCGCCTCGCCAGCCTGCCGATGTACTGCGAGGACGAGGTCCGTCCCGCGACGGAGCGCTGGTGGGCGGGCCTCGCCCGGCATCTGCGGGAATGCGGCGTGGAGGGCGTTCCCGAGACGCTGACCTGGCCCGACGACTATCAGGGCCATTGGCGCTCACCGGGACTCCTGTTCAGCCAGACCTGCGGCTATCCCTATGTGAACGTCCTCGGCTCGGCGGTGAAGCTGATCGCGACCCCCAGTTACGACGCGCCCGGATGCGAGCGCGCCGGCTATGGCGCGCACGTGATTGTCCGCGAGAGTGCGGAGGCGCAGTCGGTCCGCGACCTGCGGGGCTGCCGCTTGGCCGTCAACGGCATGACCTCCTATTCGGGCTACCATGTCTGGCGGAACATCCTGCCCGCCGGCGACGACGTGCGGTCCTTCTTCGGAGAAATCGTCGCCTCCGGGTCCCATCGCGCCAGCATCTGCCTCGTCGCGGCAGGCGAAGCGGGCGCGTGCGCAGTCGATTGCGTCACGCATGCGCTGCTCTCCGATCAAGTACCGGAGACGTTGCGTGGCACCCGGATCCTGACGTCGTCGCCGACTGCACCGGCCTTGCCCTACGTCACTGCCGCCGCGACGCCGGACGAAGAGATCGCGAAGATGCGCGAGGGGCTCCGCGCTGCCATTGCCGACCCGTCGCTGGCGCCCGCGCGCAGAGAACTCCGCCTCACGGGCGCGAGCGTCCTGACCGACGACGACTACCGCAACGCGTTCAAGGATATGAGGGAGTCCACCTAATTTAACTCCAGTGATCGTCCTTGTAATCTATCATCTCGCTGCCGTGGAATTGCTCAGTCTTGTTTCCCTGCCGTACCCAGAAGTCCGTGAATTTCTTGCTATTCAAAGGACGAGAAAATACTGGTTTTGACGAAGCAGATACGTCGACTCGACAGACTTCCTTGTCTCCCACACTATGGAACGAAACCCGACACAATGATGGGGAAGGTCCAGAGATTTTATCCCCGATAAGTTGCGTGAGGAAAAGCTCGAATCCGTCACGGTTTCCTTTAGCTAAAGTTGTGTAGTCCTCCTCAAGTCCCGTAATGATTCCTGCATCGTCTACACCAATTAAGAGTGAACCCCCTTCGCTATTCATGAATCCGGCGATACTCTTGACTATGATCTGCTCACTCTTACCCTTCTTATCGGTTCCATGACTCCATCGAGCTCGCTCCTTGAATTCGAGAACATTTGATTCGCCATTCTCTACCAGCTCTTGTATAGCGGCCTTCGTTGATGGTAGTTCGACGTGGCTCTCCCATAGCCGTTCAAATCCCTCCTTGACTACTCGGCTTATTAGTTTTCGCCGTCTCTCACAGAACTCATCGTAGTCTAGCTGTTGCCACCCGATTGGTAAGGCATGCCAATGCTCTTGCCTCTTCAGTCGCTCTGCGTCCAATTCTTCAGCCATCTGTGCCCAGTAAACTGCCGGTGACTTGCTGGAAATAGCTATGTTATCCGCCCAATCAATAAATACCATGTTCGCGATCGCATTGACTCGGGAGTTTTCGGTAATGCCGAGTTCAGCTAGATACCGTCTTGGGAAGAGGTGATGACGCTCCATGTCCTTTACCGGCGTGACAACCGGGTCTAGCATGGAGGTCACCCTCTGTTCTGAGAAAAGCACATCAGCTTCCAGAATATTCAAAGCCGCCTAATAGGCTGCAAGTGGTGGCGATTTTGGGGATGATGTGTCAAGCCTGTTGGGAAGTGTTATGTCCCAATAGTCTTGAGTAAAAGTATCCCGTACAATACGATCGAGCGTTTGGCAAAACTTTTCAGCATGTCCGGCTGGTATAACTCCAATGCGATTTAGATCAGCTTCCAATTGCGTTTCGGATGATCCCGTATAGCGACCGGTCGTGTGCGCCATGAACCACCAGCGTGAAATTACCTCTCGCAATTGCCTAAGTTCTACGCCGTAGTCAGTACGTCCGAGCAACCACAAGATGTAAACAAACATGAGTGCGGTTTCAGAGGACACCATCCGGCTAGATCGGAATCCAGCATGCTGAAGGCACTTCAAATATTCATGCCAATTCGTGAGATCCAATGTGGCCTCGTGTGCAACTTGGAGCTTTGCAAATTGTGTGTCACGACGCTCCGGACTGAATTGACCGGTATCTAAGTCTTTTCCACGGAGGATGGAGTATACATAACGCAAACGACCTCGCCGGAATGCTAGCCCTACAGAAGAGCGCAGCAATTGATCAGGAGACGGCTCAATGAAGTGATTAAAGGGGGAGGGTTGGGTAGTGGTATTTGGGATTTGCGCAAGTCGAGAAAAATCTTCTAGCTCACGGCGCCCATTTTCCCAAAAAACGGACATTAAGGTCAATATAAAGTCGGCGTTGTTAAGTCGCACACCCTCACTATTGATGCGAACGAATACTTCAGCGACGTGTTCTTCGTCAACAGTGCGATCAAGTTCGATTGCCTGAAAGGGATAATTCTGAAGGTCCTTAAGTCGATCGATGTTCTCAACCAACCGGTTCTTTTCGTCTTCATGCAGCTCGACATTTCTATAGGCTGCAACTCTTTCGAGGTATCGACTGGTGAATGTATGGAACGCACCTCCAAATACCTCCGAAATATCAGGTATGAATTCCGGGTCATTTTCTACTGCAGCGTCAGTTACCTCGAAGGTCTGATCATGCGGTCGAAATGCAATCCGTATGAGTCCCTCGGTATAGTCTTTGCGTACAATACGTGTTCCGGTGATTACAGCGTACAGCGACGTCAAGCGCTGTTGCCCATCGACAATCAGTAGGGATGGAACGGTCTGCTTATTGTCTGTTCCAATCTGTCTGGCACCTGCGTTGGCGCCTGTGGACCAAAGCAACAGGTAACCGACGGGAAATCCTTTGTACATAGAATCAAATAAATCTCGAACTCGCGCGTTTGACCAAACGAAGGGGCGTTGAATGTCGGGCAAGGCGATCTCGCCGTGCTGGATTCGGGATAGAAGACCGGTCACGTTGTAGGTGGCGTCTTTAAAAACAGTGACTGCCATGAGGGAGTTCTCCGGTTGTTTGGCTGAGGGACATAGAGCAAAAAAGGATATGACAAGTCGGCTCGTGATCAAGGGTCGTCTTACCTCGCGTTCCGAGATTAGCGCGGCGCGGAGGCGGCGCTGCCGCTCGCGGGGCGGTCGCGCATGTGGCCGGACAGGCGGTGCTCGATGTAGCGCGAGAGCAGGATGAAGAAGTAGCTCATCACGAGGTACATCAGGCCGGCGGTGATGTAGAGCTTATAGGGCTCGAAGCTGCGGGCGACGATGATGCGGGCAACGCCCGTGAGGTCCAGCAGCGTGATGATCGAGACCAGCGAGGTCGCCTGCAGCAGGAACACCACCTCGTTGGTGTAGGCGGGCAGCGCGAGCCGGAAGGCCTTGGGCAGCACGATACGGCGATAGAGCAGGGTGCCCGAATACCCGAGAGCCCGCGCCGCCTCGATATCGCCGCGCGGCACGCCCTGGATCGCGCCTCGCAGAATCTCGGCGGTGTAGGCGGCGGTGTTTAGGGTGAGCGTCAGCACGGCGCAGAAATAAGCCTCGCGGAACAGCACCCAGAGCCCGATCGAGTCGAGGAAGGGTCGGAACTGGCCCGAGCCGTAGTAGACCAGGAAGAGCTGCACCAGCAGCGGGGTCCCGCGGAAGTAGAAGATGTAGCCGTAGACCGGCATCCACAGCAGCGGGTTGGGCGAGAGACGCAGGATCGCAAGCGGCACGGCCAGCGCCAGGCCGATCGCCAGGCTGATGACGGTGATTTCGACCGTGAGCGCCGCGCCGTCAAGCAGGCGGGGCAGGCTCTCCCATACGATGCTGAGGTCCATCGCCGATCGCCTCAGGCGCGCCGTACGCCGCGGTTGGCCCACGCCTCGGCGCGGCGCTGCACCACCATCGAGACGATGGTGATGCCGAGATAGAAGAGTGAGGCCACGAAGAAGAAGGTGAACGGCAGCTTGGTCGCGCCCATGGCGATCTGGGCGTTGCGCATGAGTTCCGGGAGCTGGATCACCGAGATCAGCGCTGTGGCCTTGATCAGTACCATCCACACGTTGCCGAGCCCGGGCAGCGCGAAGCGCCACATCTGCGGCAGCACGATGCGGCGGAAGGTGAGCGCGCGGCTCATGCCGATGGCGCGCGCCGCCTCGATCTGGCCGCGCGGTACCGCCAGGAAGGCGCCGCGGAACACCTCGGTGGCGAAAGCGCCGTAAATGAATCCGATTGTGACGACGCCGGCGACGAAGGGGTTGAGGTCAACGATGATCTCGTAGCCGACGCCTTCGGCGATGTCCTGGATCAGCGTGGGTACGCCGTAATAGACGAGGAGGATGAGCAGCAGCTCCGGCACCCCGCGGATGACGGTGGTGTAGGTGCCGGCGGCCCAGCGGCCGGCCCGTGCGCGTGAGAGCTTGCCCCAGGCGCCGATGAGGCCGAGTGCCAAGGCCACAGCCATGGCCCCGAGCCCGACCAGAATGGTGAGCTCGAGGCCCTGCCACAGCATCCAGCCGTAGCCCCTGAGATCGAGCATCGGCCCGAGCTGCTAACTCAAAGGGGGGCGGGCGGCGTGGAACAGCCGCCCGCCCGTGTGTCTGAGGCGATCAGTCGCCGTAGACGTCGAAATCGAAATACTTGTCGTTGATCGTCTTGTAGGTGCCGTCGGCGCGGATCGCTGCGATGGCGCCGTTGAGCGCGTCGAGCAGCTCGGTCTCGCCCTTGCGCACCGCGATGCCCGCGCCGTCGCCGAACCAGCGCGGATCGGTGAAGTCGGGCCCCACGAACTCCGCGTTCTCGCCGTCCGGCGTGTCGAGGAAGCCTCCCTGCAGGGCCATCGAATCCGCAAGCAGCAGATCGACGCGGCCTGCGACGAAGTCGAGGTTGGCCTCGTCCTGGGTGGCGTAGGCCCTGATGGTGACGATGTCGCCGTAGTTATCGCGCAGGAAGTTCTCGTGGATGGTCGCCCGCTGCACGCCGACGGCCAACCCGTCCAGGCCCTCGTTCGTGATCTCGATGCCCGAGCCCACCATGCGGACGAACTTGGCCGGCGTGGTGTAGTACTTGCCGGTGAAGTCGACCTTCTTCTTGCGCTCCTCGGTGATCGACATCGAGGCGACGATGGCGTCGTACTTCTTGGCCAGCAGGCCGGGGATGATGCCGTCCCAGTCCTGCACCGCCCAGGTGCACTCCAGGTTGGCGGCGGCGCAGAGCGCGTTGCCGATCTCGACGTCGAAGCCCTGCAGATCGCCGTTCTCGTCGATCCAATTGAAGGGCGGGTAAGCGCCTTCTGTGCCGAGCGTGACCTTCTTCATGTCCGCCGCCGCCGTGCCGGCCGCGAGCGCGAGCGCCGCGAGCACGCCCAAGAATGTGAGTTTCTTCATCTCTCCGTTCTCCCTTGCTAGTGGTTGAGTCGTTTACGTGGGCAGGGCGTCGCTGCGCTCGCCCGAGAGGAACCGCTGGAGCCTCGGCGATTGCGGATCGTCGAGCACGGCCCGCGACGGGCCTTCCTCTTCGATCTGCCCTTCGTGCAGGAACACGGTGCGTGACGAAACCTCGCGGGCGAAACCGACTTCGTGGGTGACGATCAGCATGGTCCGGCCTTCCTCCGCGAGATCGCGGATGACCTTCAGCACCTCGCCAACGAGCTCCGGGTCGAGCGCCGAAGTCGGCTCGTCGAAGAGCATGACGTCGGGCTCCATCGCGAGCGCGCGAGCGATCGCGGCGCGCTGCTCCTGCCCGCCCGAGAGGTGGGCGGGGAAGTAGTCGTGCTTGTCCGCGAGGCCCACCTTGTCGAGCAGCGCCCGCGCCCTGTCCACCGCCTCGCGCCGGGGCAGCTTGAGCACGTGGATGGGCGCCTCGATCACGTTCTGCAGCACGGTCAGATGGGACCACAGGTTGAACTGCTGGAACACCATGCCGAGGCGGGCACGGATGCGGTCAACCTGGCGCCGGTCCGCCGGCAGCGCTCGTCCGTGCCGGTCACGCTTCATGCGGATCAGCTCGCCGCCGACGTGGACCTCGCCTGAGTCGGGGACATCCAGCAGGTTAATGCAGCGGAGCAGCGTGCTCTTGCCGGAGCCGCTGGCGCCCAGGACGGCGATGACATCGTGTTCGTAGGCCGTCAGCGAGACGCCCTTGAGCACCTCCAGGTCGCCGAAGCTCTTGTAAAGGTCGTCCACCTGGAGCGCTGTGCCGGGCTCCGCCCGCACCTCGTCTTGCGGGCTGGCGGCCGCGAGCGCCTGTGCCACCCGACCGGTTCCGTTCGCGGCTACGAGGTGAACGTGCGGCGCTTGACCAACTTGCCGCGTCCGGCTTCGGCATTCACCTTGCCATTCTCCACGATGATGTCGCCGCGCGAGATCGTCATCGCCGGCCAGCCAGTGACCTCGAAACCCTCGTGCAGCTCCCAGTCCTGCTTCGAGTGCATGTCGCGCTGGCGGATGGTGACGGGCTTCTCCGTGTCGAACACCGTGATGTCGGCGTCGGAGCCCACCGCAATCGTCCCTTTTTGCGGATAGAGACCGAAGAGCTTGGCAGGCGTGGTGGCGCTGACCTCGACGAAGCGGTTGGCGGTGAGTCGGCCCTTGCGCACGCCTTCGGAGTAGAGCATGGGCAGCACCGTCTCCAGGTTCGACATGCCGGGCAGCAGTTCGTCCACGGTCTTCCCCTCCGTCTTCTGCTTGGTGCTCCAGCCGACGTGGTCGGTGGCGACCACCTGGAGCACGTTGCTGTCCAGCGCCTGCCAGAGCACCTCCATCTGGTCGGCGTCGCGCAGCGGCGGCCAGCCGACATATTGCTCGGGAAACACCTCCTCGTTGAAACGGTCGCGCGAAAGGTGGAGGTAGATCGGCCGGGTCTCGCCGTAGCAGGTCTGGCCGCGGGCGCGGGCGTCATTCAGAGCGTCCAGCCCCTCCTGGCACGAGAGGTGGACGAGGTAGGCGGGCACATCGGCCACGTGGGCCATCCAGAGCGCTCGCTGGGCCGCGATCCCCTCGGAGATGCGCGGCCTGGAATCGGGGAAGGTGCGGACGTTGGAGTTGTTCTCCTCCGCGAGCTTCTGGGTCATGTAGCTGATGCAGCACTGGTCCTCGCAGTGAATGTTGATCATCGCCCCGAGCTTGCCGGCTTCCTCCATGCAGCGCAGGTACTGGGGCGCGTAGTGATCGAACTGGGACAGCTCGGTCATGAAGATCTTGAAGCTGGTGTAGCCGTCGGCGACGCAGTCCCGCATCTGGCTGAGCGTGTGCTCGCCGGGCTCGAACAGAGTCGGGTGAAGGCCGTAGTCGACCACCGACTTCTCGCCCCGCTTGTTCCAGGTGGCGAGGCAGTCATGCAGCGACTGACCGGGCGCGGGGACCGCGTAGTCGCAGATCGTGGTGATCCCGCCGCAGGCGGCGGCCACCGTGGACGAGTGGAAGTCGTCGGTGGTCTCGTGTCCCATCCACTCGAACTCGACGTGGGTGTGCACGTCGACGCCGCCGGGGAAGAGGATTTTGCCGCTGCAGTCGACCGTGCGGCCGGCGGGCCCGAGCCCATGGCCGATCTGCTTGATGACGCCGTTCTCGATCCCGATATCGGCGCGGTAGCTCTCGTGCGCGGTGACGATTTCGCCGTTCGCCAGGATCAGATCCATGTTCCCCTCCTGTCTTGTCGTTGCTTCTTGTCCTTCACCTTAGAGCGTGGGCGTGACCGGGCCGGTGGCTCCGCCGGTCAGGAGGTGTAGGTGCGGCGCTTGACCAGCTTGCCCCGGCCGGCCTCCGCATTGACCTTGCCGTTCTCCACGATGATGTCGCCGCGGGAGATCGTCATGGTCGGCCAGCCGGTGACCTCGAAGCCCTCGTGCAGCTCCCAGTCCTGATTGGAGTGCATATCGCGCTGGCGGATGGTGACCGGCTTGTCCGGATCGAACACCGTGACGTCGGCGTCGGAGCCGACCGCGATGGTCCCCTTCTGCGGATACATGCCCATGAGCTTGGCCGGCTTGGTGGCGCTCACGTCGACGAAGCGGTTGAGTGAGAGACGGCCCTGGCGCACGCCCTCGGAATAGAGCATGGGAAGCACCGTCTCCAGGTTCGACATGCCGGGCAGCAGCTCGTCCACGGTCACGGTCGCCTTCTTCTGCTTCATGTTCCAGCCGACGTGATCGGTGGCGACGGTCTGCAGCACGTTGCTGTCGAGCGCCTGCCACATCACGTCCATCTGATCGGCCTCGCGCAGCGGTGGCCAGCCGACGTAGCGCTCGGGGTCCACCTCCTCGTTGAAGCGCTCGCGCGAGAGGTGGAGGTAGATGGGCCGGGTCTCGCCGTAGCAGGTCTGGCCGCGCGCGCGCGCGTCGTTCAGCGCATCCAGTCCCTCCTGGCACGAGAGGTGGACGAGGTAGGCCGGAACGTCGGCTACGTGGGCCATCCAGAGCGCTCGCTGGGCGGCCAGCCCCTCCGAGATGCGCGGCCTGGAATCCGGGAAGGTGCGGACGTTGGAGTTGTTCTCCTCCTCAAGCTTCTGGGTCATGTAGGAGATACAGCACTGGTCTTCGCAGTGGATGTTGACCATCGCGCCGAGCTTGCCGGCTTCCTCCATGCAGCGCAGGTACTCGGCCGCATACTTGTCGAACTCAGCGAAGCCGACCATGAAGATCTTGAAGCTGGTGTAGCCGTCGGCGACGCAGTCTCGCATCTGGCTAAGGGTGTGCTCGCCCGGCTGGAAGATGGTCGGGTGCAGGCCATAGTCGATCACCGACTTCTCGCCCCGCTTGTTCCAGACGACGAGACAGTCCTGCAGAGACTGGCCGGGCTCCGGGAAGGCGTAGTCGCAGATCGTCGTGATGCCACCGCAGGCGGCGGCCACCGTGGACGAGTGGAAGTCGTCGGCGGTCTCCTGGCCCATCAGCTCGAACTCGACGTGGGTGTGCACGTCGACGCCGCCGGGAAACAGGATCTTGCCGCTGCAATCGACCGTGTGGCCGGCCGGCCCGAGGCCGTGGCCGATCTGCTTGATGACGCCGTTCTCGATCCCGATATCGGCGTTGTAGCTCTCGTGGGCGGTCACGATTTTGCCATTCGCCAGAATCAGGTCCATCGTCCCCTCCATTCCCTGTCGTGAATTTTATTCGTTGCTACGAAGTATGGGCGCGTTCGTGCCGGTGGGTCCAGCGCCTCGTTGCGCGCATTGCGGTGCCGTTGCCCCGGCGACTCGCCGGTCCACCGTGCGTTGGGACACGCGGTTTACGCCAGGGATTGACGGGTGCTAATGTAACAATCACGAGAAGTGCCACGGTGTGCATGCGCGTGCGTCGGTGCCGCGCGAAGGTTGGCTCCTTCCGGGCGCCGTATAGCACGCGAGCGAGCGGGGCGACGGATCGGCTGGTCAGGTGGACAACACCTGAAGGCACCGTTCGGATCTATCTCCCTGTCTCGCGGCGATCCGCATCGAACGGCTGGGTGAAGTACCTGCCATTCGTGAGGCATGGACGTCACAGGGAGGAGACGAGACATGAAGATCAATCGGCGAAGGTTCCTCAAAACTGCGGCCCTCACTGGCACAACCGCTGCCGCCTTCCCCTACTTCTACACGCAGAAATTCGCCAAGGCGGAGGAAAGCGACGAGATCAAGGTCGGCATCCTCCACTCCTTGAGCGGTACAATCGCGATCATCGAACGCTCGCTGCACAACGCCGAGCTGATGGCGATCGAGGAGATCAACGCCAAAGGCGGCGTCATGGGCGGCAAGAAGCTGGTGCCTGTGGTTGAGGACCCGCAATCGGTGGTTCGGGTGTTCCGCCAAAAGGCCAAGAAGCTCCTGCTCCAGGACAAGGTGGTAGCCGTGCTCGGCTGCTACACCTCGGCCAGCCGTCAGTCGGTGCTGCCGGAGTTCGAAAACAACAACGGCATCCTGCTGTATCCGACACTCTACGAGGCGCAGGAATGCAGCTACAACTGCTTCTACACCGGCGCCGTGCCCAACCAGCAGCTCGACGACTTTGCGCCGTGGGTGATCGACAAGTTCGGGCCCCGGCACTACCTCATCGGTGCCAACTACATCTATCCCAAGGAGACCAACCGCGAGTGGAAGGCCCTGCTCGACAACCACGGCGGCGAGACCGTGGCCGAGGAGTACGCGCCGCTCGGGCACACCGAGTTCGCGACCAACATCAACAAGATCGCCTCGCTCCAGCCCGACGTGGTGTTCTCCACTCTGGTGGGCGACCAGATCGTTGCCTTCTACAAGCAGTTCAAGCAATTCGGCATCACCGCCGAGGACATCCCGATCTGCACGCCGATCACCACCGAGCAGGAAATCAAGGGCATGGGGCCGGAATACGCGCTCGGCCACTACACGTCCTTCAACTATTTCCAGACGGTGGACTCGCCCGAGAATCACGAGTTCGTCGCCCGTTACAAAGCGACCTATGGCGAGGACGAGGTGACCAACGCGGTGATGGAGGCGGCCTATTTCCAGACCTACTTCCTGGCGCAGGCACTCGACCAGACGGGCTCCACCGACGCCGACGCGCTGATCACGGAAGGCTTGCCGGGTCAGGAGTTCCAGGCGCCGCAGGGCAAGGTCAAGATCGACGAAAAGAACCACCACACCTATCTGTGGGCGCGCATCGGTCAGGCTCGCGAGGACGGTCAGTTCGACATCGTCTGGAAGTCGGAAGACTGGATCCGGCCCGACCCGTGGGTCGATCTGCTCTATCCCGACAAGGACTGCGACTTCACCGATCAGCGTGTGATCGATCGCATCAAGTCGGGCGACAGGGATCGTTCGGGAACGATCGATATTTGACGCTCAATCCACGCCGGGTGTCGGGACGCTTCGCTTCGGGGCGTCCCGGCGCCCACCGGCTGGCAGGCACGGACATCGGTTGAGCGCGGGTTGAGATGGGCGACGCGGTCCTTACACAATTCTTCAGCGGCTTCAGCCTGGTCGCAATTCTGATCATCGCGGCGCTGGGGCTCGCAGTCATTTTCGGCGTCGCCGGGGTCATCAATATGGCCCACGGCGAGTTCATCATGGTCGGCGCCTATGTTGCTTCGGTGGTCCAGAGCGGCCTCGGCGGCAACACCTTCTGGTCGATCCCGATCTGCTTCGTCGCCGTGGGCCTCCTTGGCCTCGTCATCGAACGAACGGTGATACGAGGACTCTACGACCGACCATTGGAGACACTCCTCGCGACGTGGGGGGTGTCGTTAATCCTAATCGTAATCATCAAGATGATCTTCGGAACGGAGCTGCACTATGTGGGCTCGCCGGAGATGCTCCAGGGCGGCTTCCCCGCGCCGGGCAACCTACCCTTCCCGTGGTACCGGCTGTTCCTGATCCTGCTGTCGATCCTCTTGCTGGTTCTCACTTTCGTGCTCTTCTTCCGCACCAAGTTCGGGCTGGCGGTGAGAGCCGTGCGGCGCAATCGCTCGATGAGCGAGGCGATGGGGATCAACACTGCCCGCGTCGACATGCTGATTTTCGCCTATGGCTCCGGCCTCGCCGGCGTCGCCGGTGCGGTGCTGGCTCCGATCAAGACCGTCTCGCCCACCATGGGTTTCCCCTACGCCGTCGACTCTTTCATGGTCCTGGTCATGGGCGGCGTCGGCAACCTGATGGGAGTCCCGGTTGGCGCCGCGATCATCGGCGAGGGCGAGACCATTCTCGCGTTCCTGTTCAACAGCGTGATCGGCAAGCTGTTGGTGTTCTTGCTGATCGTCCTGGTGATCCGCATCGTGCCGAGAGGCATCTTCGGCTACCAGGAGCGTACGCTGGGGCACAGGCGGTGAGCGCCGGGCGAATCGGCGGAGGATTGCGCTTGCCATGACGACGGTCGCCACCGCCGGCAGGCTCAACCTGCGCCGGGAGCCGATGTTCCCGCTCTGGTCGATCGCAGGCGTCACCGCCGTGGTGGCGATCCTCGCCACCTATCCGCTCTACGGCACCGAATATGTCATGAACCTGCTGGGCATGTTCGTGTGCTTCTCGATCTTCGCACTCAGCATCAGCCTGATCTGGGGCTTCGCGGGGATTTTAAGCCTCGGCCAGGCGATCTATTTCGGGATGGGGGCGTACTTCATCGCGCTCTCGCTCAAGCTGAGCTACGCCGCCGAGAACCCGACTCGCTACGGCGGCACGATACCGGACTACATGGAGTGGAACGGCCTCACCGAGGTGCCCACGATCATGGCGCCCCTCATGCATATCGAGGTTGCCATTGTTTGCCTGTTGTTCTTCCCCACTTTGCTCGCGTTCATCTTTGGGGTGATCACCTTCAAGCGCCACATCTACGGTGTCTACTGCGCCGTCATCACGCTGGCCGAAGCGTTGATCCTCCAGGAATTCATTATCGAGTATCAGGCCTATACCGGCGGGTTCAACGGCATCACCGACTACGAAACGTACAACAACATGTACTTTCTCTGGGTCATCCTGGGTATTGCCGTGCTGCTCTTCGGCGTAAGCCGCCTGCTGACCCACTCCCGCATCGGCACCGTGTTGAAATCGGTGCGCGACAACGACGTGCGCGCGGAGTTCAACGGCTATGAGGTTGCCAACTACCGCATTTTCGTCTTCTGCTTCGCGTCCATGATGGCAGCGATCGCAGGCGGCCTCTATGCGGCGTGGATGGGAATCGTTTCGCACCTCGACACCGGGCCTATCCTCTCGATCGAGGGCGTAATCTGGGCCGCGGTGGGCGGGCGCGCGACTGTCATCGGACCCTTCATCGGAACCTTCCTCGTCAAGGGTGCGGAGTTTTTCCTCAGCCAGCAGCTCGCCTGGGCGTGGCAGCTGGTCATGGGGCTGCTCTTCATCTTCGTCGTCAAGTTCATGCCCGACGGGATCATGGGCACCATCGGCAAGTCCATCGCCATGGGTCGCCAGCGCGCCGCCTACGCTGAGTCCGAGGACGCCTACCAGAGCGGCCCGATGGCCGTCATCACGCGGCTGCGTGGGGCCTTCGCCGACGGCAACCGGGGTTTCATGGACAATCTGCTGGGCCGCAGCGGCCGGCGGGACTGAGGGCGCGCGGTGGCAGCGAGGGATCGCCGATGAGCGGGAACATCCTCGAGATCACCGGCCTTACCACGCGGGTCTCCGGCTACACGATCCTGGACGACCTCTACTTCTCCGTTGAGGAGAACGAGCTGCGTGTACTGCTCGGTCCCAACGGAGCCGGAAAGACGACGCTGATCGACATGATCTCCGGCCGCTACAAGCCGACCGGGGGAAAGATAATCTTCGAGAACCGCGACATCACGGGGTTGGCGCCGCATAAGATCTTCAAGCGCGGGATCTGCCGCAAGTTCCAGGTTCCCAACATGTACGAGACGCTGTCGGTGTTCGACAACGTGATGATCTCGCTGGCCGGCCACAGGCTTGTGGTCCAGTCCCTGTTCCACAAGCACACCGTCGCCGATCAGGATCGCGTGGTGGAGATTCTGGAGTTTATCGGACTCGCCGAGAAAGCCGGGTTCCCGGCGGATGCGCTCTCCCACGGCGAGCGCCAGTGGCTAGAGATGGGCATGCTGATCGCGGCGGACCCGAAGCTGCTTCTGCTCGACGAGCCGACAACCGGCATGACCGAGGCGGACAAGCAGAAGACCGCCGATCTGATCCAGCGCATCGCGGAGCGGCACACAGTCCTCCTGGTCGAGCACGACATGCACGTGGTGCGCCGGCTCGGGAACTTCGTCACAGTGCTGCATCAGGGCGGGATCCTGGCGGAGGGTCCCTTGGGCGATGTCGTCGCCAACGAGGAGGTGAAGCAGGTCTATCTCGGGCAGGGGAAGTTCGGCGGTGCTTGAGATCGAAAAGATCAACACCTTCTACGGGACCAGCCACATCCTGCACGACCTATCGCTGACCATTCCCGACGGCGCCATGATCAGCGTGCTCGGGCGCAACGGCGTCGGCAAGAGCACACTGCTCCGCAGCATCATCGGGCTGAACCCGCCGCGCCGGGGGAGCATCACCTTCAATGGCCGCGATCTCACCCGGATGAGCGGCCACCGCCGCGCCCGGCTCGGCGTCGCTTACGTGCCGCAGGGGCGCGAGATCATCGCCGACATGACGGTCGCGCAGAATCTCGAAGTCGCGATGTTCGCCAAGGGGATGCGCTCCACCAGGGTGCCGGATTTCGTCTACGACCTGTTCCCCATGATCCGGCCTCTCATGGGTCGGCGGGGCGGCGTGCTCAGCGGCGGGCAACAGCAGCAAGTGGCGATCGCGCGCGCCCTCGTTCAGGAGCCCGACCTGCTGCTCCTCGACGAGCCGACGGAGGGGTTGCAGCCCTCGGTGGTGGAGGAGATCGACCAGATCATCCGCCGCATCCACGCGGAGCGGAATTGCTCGATCTTGTTAGTCGAGCAGAACCTCTTCTTCGTGCGCGAAGTCACCGAGCAGTTCGCGATCATGGAAAACGGGCGGATCGTCGTCAGCGGCGACATCGCGCAGCTCACCGACGACCTGGTAGCCGCGCACCTTTCCGTCTGACGACACGCCCTACACTTGCCGTCTCTCGTCCGCTGCTGCGGCTAGCGTAGCGCGCGGTTGGTTGCGGCTTCGGGGCGCGGTATAAACGCGCGCAGGAAACGGATGACTAGGGAGGTCATGCCATGAGACACGGCGATATCGTCAGTAGCCCGGATACCGTGGGTTGCGCGGTCTTTCAGTACAAGATGCCGCGCCTGCACACGCGCCAGGAGGTGATCGACAACTCGAAGAAGATCGCCGATCTCATCGTCGGCGCGAAGGTCGGGCTGCCGGGGATGGATCTCGCGATCTTCCCGGAATACAGCACGCACGGGATCATGTACGACCGCCAGGAGATGTTCGACACCGCGTCCTCGATCCCGGGGCCTGAGACCGACATCTTCGCCGAGGCCTGCCGCGAGGCAAACACCTGGGGCGTTTTCTCGCTGACCGGCGAGGTGCACGAGGATCATCCCAACAAGAATCCGTACAACACCCTCATCCTGATGAACAACGAGGGCGAGATCGTTCAGAAATACCGGAAGATCCTGCCCTGGTGCCCGATCGAAGGCTGGTATCCCGGCAACAACACCTATGTGAGCACCGGGCCCAAAGGCATGAAGATCAGCCTCATCATCTGCGATGACGGCAACTATCCCGAGATCTGGCGCGATTGCGCGGTCAAGGGCGCCGAGCTGATCGTCCGCTGCCAGGGCTACATGTACCCGGCGAAGGACCAGCAGATCATGATGGCGAAGGCGATGGCCTGGTCCAACTGCTGCTACGTGGCGGTCGCCAATGCCGCCGGCAACGACGGCGTCTACACCTACTTCGGCCACTCCGCGATCGTCGGCTTCGACGGCCGCACGCTCGGCGAGTGTGGCGAGGAGGAGAACGGCATCCAGTACGCCCAGCTCTCCGTCTCGCAGATCCGCGATTCTCGCGCCAACGATCAGGCGCAGAACCACCTCTTCAAGTTGATGCACCGGGGCTACACCGGCGTTTATGCCTCGGGCGACGGCGACAAGGGCGTGGCCGAGTGCCCGTTCGACTTCTATCGCACCTGGGTGCAGGACCCGCGCCGGGCGCAGCAGATGGTCGAAGCGATTACCCGCGACTCCATCGGCGTCACGGGTTGCCCCATCGACGGCATCCCCGAGCCGCAGAAGATGGCGGCGGAGTAGGGGGCGACCCCGCTTCCGCCGCGCCGGAGCACGAACCGGGACCCCGGCACCCCGCCGGGGTCCCGAGAGCGGGATGTTGCGGGGAGGTCCGCACCTCGCATCGCGACATCGACACGAGGCGACTCAGCCGGGTTTGCGGGCGACGAAACAATAGAGCGGCGTGAATGTGCCCGTCCTGCCGCCCGCGACGTAGGCGTTGGCCGTTCTGTCCATCAATTGAATAAGGTCCGCGGCACCGTTCGGAAAGAGCCGGAACGCCTCCGCCAATCGCAGACCCGCGAATATCGCCTTGCGGCCTAGGGGCGTCCTGCGAAACAGATTGCGCAATGTCCCGCTCTGACCTTCCATGGGCCGATACCAGGGTATGCCTTGGCCTTCCTTGTTGTCCCTGTCCGCTGCTTCGATGACGTCGTATCCCGCAGACTCGAGCGCGCGATTCACTTCCGAGAACGTGGCGATCTCTTTCAGGGCAATTCCAAGCTTGAGTTCGTGCTTGACGGTGCGGTGAAGACTGTCGTCGGGGTCGAACTTTTCCGTCATGCACATCTCCTGCCCCCACAGCAGGGCTCCCGGTTTCAGCACACGATAGATCTCCGCAAACGCGCGCTCCTTGTCCGGCGCGTGGCACGTCGATTCGATCGCATAACCCGAATCGAACGAGTCGGCTTCGATCGCGCTCATGTCCATGAAGTCGCACTTGATGTACTCGGCCAAATCGTCGAGCCCCGCCTCGATGTTCCTCCGTCTGGCCTCTTCCAACTGCTGTTCGTTATTGTTGATGCATACGACCCTGGCGCCGCTTTCGCGGGCGACCCGCCGCATGGGGCCACCCACTCCGCAGCCGACATCGACGACCACCATGCCCTCTCGCAAGCCCAGCTTTTCGATCATCAGGCGCTGATGGCGAGCGATCGATTCCTCCAGCGATTCATCGCGCGTCAATGGCGCAAAGTGCAGGGACTCGCTCCACCCGAATTGCATGATTTCGTTGCACAATGAATAGTAATCGTTCACCGTCTCGGTGAAGTCGTAATTGCTGCCATCGGCTTCGGCCTGCCTCATTCTGTCGGGCCAACCGCGAAAGCGTGCGACGCGACTGCTGACGTCCCGGCCCTGGTGAATGCTCCGCAGGAATCTGAACGGACTTATCGACATGTGTCTTGTCTCCTTATCGCATGGGAGGGATTCGCGCGAATATAACCCACCCATTCCCGAGTTAGATTTACGGGCCGCCGTCAGGACCACTTCTCGCGACCGAGGCTCGCCGCGCCAGCAGCGCCAACGCGCGCCCGCGCGCGTGGACGCGCGACGCGGAGGCGCCGGCCGCAGGCCGGCTGCCGCGAGCGATAAAGAGCTAATGCACGAGCGTGCTGGCGGGCTGTACCGCGACCTGCATGCGTTCCAGCGTCGTCCGCACCGCGCTGACCACCTCAGATGCGTTGGGGCCGTCGCCGTGGAGCAGGACCGCCTGCGCCTCGAACTCCAGGTCGGTGTCGTCGACTGTGCGCAGCTTGCTCTCCTCGACGAAGCGCTGGACCCGGTCGGCGATGTAACCGGGGTCTCTGGCCTGCTTCACCCGTTCCACGATGAGTGAGCCGTCGGCACGGTAGTCCAGGTCGATGCAGATCTCGTGGATGATGGGGATGCCTTCGCGCCCGGCGATCTCGTAGAAACGGTGCCGCTCCAGCGGAGTCGGCCAGTAGAGCACCCAGGGCTCACCCACGCTGTTGATCGCATCGACCATGGCGCCGCCGATCTTCTCGTCCCGCGCCAGCATCGGGTAGAGCGCGCCGTGAGGGACCAGATGGTCGATGGTGGCGCCCACCGATGATGCGATCTGGCGCAGCGCGCCGATCTGGTAGAGGGTGAGGCAGCGCGCCTCGTCGGTTGAAATCTTCATCTCGCGCCGGCCGAAGCCGTTGACGTCCGGCAGGCCCCAGTGCACGCCGACGGCGACGTCGTTGTCCTTGGCCAGCGTCACCGTGCGCTCCATGTGCACGGGATCGCCCGCGTGAAAGCCGCAGGCCACGTTGACCGAAGAGAGATGCGGAATGATCTCGGCGTCGGCACCGAAGGAGTAGTTGCCGAAGCTCTCGCCGACGTCGCTGTTGATATCCATCGCTCGCTGCATGTCATGCCCCCTGCTTTGCTGTTCGTCAGACGATGATGTTCGTGTTCGCGATCAGGGCTTCCTGCTCGGCGAGAACCGCCACCGCATCCTCGTGAGAGATGCGGACGAAGCGGGTCTCCTCGAACGGGCGGACCTGCCCGATGCGCGCCATGTCGGAGGAGATCACGATGGCAATCCGCGCGTAGCCGCCGATGCTGGGCGAATCGACGCAGAGAACGATCGGCTCGACGCCGGACGGCACCTGCACGGTGCCGACGGGTGCGCCGGGGTCGATGACGATGTTGGAGGGGTCCTTGCCCGCGTCCTCGATCAAGTAATGAGAGCGCCCCGGCCTGAAGGAGAGCTCGGGCCCGATGAAGCGCATCCCCGTCCGGTCGGCCTTGGGGTTGAGCTTCCAGTGGGTGGCGTAGAAGGCCTCGACGCTGTCGGCGGTGAAGTGATGCTCCTCGGGGCCGGCGACCGTGCGCACCTGCATGGGCGGCGCGTAAGCCGGCGCCAGGTCGGGCCGCAGCCGGCGCCCGGCGAGGTTCGCTGGCGCAGCCGTCGCCGCGCCCACGGGCAGATGATCGCCGTTCTCCAAGGGGCGCCCCATCAGCCCGCCGAAGCCGCCGCTGACATGGGTCGCGCGGCTGCCCCGGTAGAGCGGCACATCGATGCCGCCGTGGACCGCGAGGTAGGCGCGCGCGCCGCTCTGGGCCAGGCCGCAGGCGAGCGTCTGGCCCTTGCGCAGGACGAAGCTCGTCCAGCAAGGTACCGCCTCACCGTCTACGGTCGCGCCGGTGTCCGCACCGGTAAGCGACAGCACGTGGTCCTGAAGGGCTCTCAGCTTCAAGCGGCCGAGGGTCAATTCGAGCCCCGCCGCGCCGGGGTCGTCGCGCACCACCAGCGGACCACCCGGCGGGTTGCCGACGAGCAGGTTTGCAACCCGAAGCGCGAAGCCGTCCTGCGCGCCGGAAGGAGGAATGCCCAAGGCCTGACCGCCGCGACGCCCCATGTCCTGGACCGTGGTGCGCAGTCCGCCGTCGATAACCTTCAGCATCAGGCCGGCTCCCACGTGCTCTCGGGGTCCAGCTTCTCCGCAGGCTCCCCGATCTCCGCGAGCCACGTCTCGTAGCCCGCGCAGTCGAAGGTGCCGTCCTCGACGCGGTACTCGTAGGTGCCGGCCTCCACCTTGGCGCGGATCGCGTCGTACTCCTCGCGCGCGATTGACTCGTAGCGGTGCCGGTCGCCCGCGCGGGCGAGCACCGGGCCGTCGGCGAAGGCCGGGCTGAGCTCCCGCGGATCGAAGATTTCGATGGGGGTACGGCCGAAGAGCTGGCCGCCGCCCGGCACGCGGATCGGATAGATGGTGGAGGTGAGCCCGCCGAAGTTGAGCAGCCTGGCGTGGGTCCAGGTGCGGGGCGTGCGGTAGAGCGGCGCGCCGAAGCGCTTCGCGGGGTCCATGGCGTAGGACATGAAGGCGCCGGGGACGAAGCCTACGCCGGTGACCCAGTAGTCGCAGCCGGTGTGGGTCTCGATCACCTGGGCGACCGTCATGTCGTTGAACTCGGCGATGTATTCGATGTTGTTGCGCACGCCGAAGGCCTCGGCGCACTCGAGCGACCAGGGGTCGTCGTAGAGCGCCGGGATGATCACGCGTCGGCTCGGCAGCGTCGCCACCGCGCCCTGGGCGGCGATCAGCGCCTTCACGTGGTCGACGATGCGTGCCTGGGTGGTCGTCAGCGGGTCGAAGACGAGGCCGAGGGTGCGCACTTGCGGGTTGGTCTCGACCAGCCCCTTCGGGGGCTCCTCGCGGAGCGCGTAGTCGAGCGCCAGGATGCGGAAGTTGAGGGGAATGCTCGATTCGTCGCCGAACTCGACGTTGATCGCGGTATCGCCCAGCGTCTTGAAGATCGGCTCGTCGTAGACCATTTCGCCCCCGCCGTTTTCGCCCCGCCATCATGGGCACCCTGCTGGCCGCGTCAAACTGCCCGCAGCGGCGGATGTTGGCTCCATTTCTCTTGAAATATGACCAACTATCTTGTACATATTGCAGGGAAGGGGCGAGCTTGTTGTTCGTCGCTGGCGCGAATAGGGGAATTGGGCCATGCCGACCAAGATCTTCAAGGTTGCCGAAGCCCGTGCCAGCTTCTCGAGCCTTCTGGCGCGCGCCAAGGAGGGAGAAGAGATCATGATTACCAAGGGAAGCGAACCGCAGGCGCGCATCGTGCCGCCGGCCGAGGCCGCGCAACGGGAGGCCGCGCCACTCAAGCACCTCAACCTGCCCGATGATCTCTTCGACCACGAGGATCGGGAGCAGGCCATGATCGACGCCGGCAGCTACAGCGATACCCTCGGCATCTGGCGCAGCCCACCGAAGGCTTCGTGAGGCTGCTTCTCGATAGCCATGCCGTCTACTGGTGGGTTGCGGGCAGTCCGCGGCTGTCCGCTACCGCCAGGGGGCTGATCCTGGATCGTGAGAACGCCGTGCTGGTCAGCGCGGTCTCGATCTACGAGCTTGAGTGGAAGGCGCAGCGCAGCCGCATCGCCCTGCCGCCGCAGGAGCTGCGAGCGGCACTCAGACGCAACGACGTAGAGGACCTTCCCATCACCCACGATCATGCCGAATATGCGGCGCAGCTCGATTGGGGCCACCGCGATCCGTGGGACCGCTTGCTTGCGGCCCAGGCACGACTGGAGAACTGCGCGCTGGCCTCGGCCGACGAGGTCTTCGACGCTATCGGCGTCGATCGGCAGTGGTGAGCAGCGTCTCACACGTCTCACAACTGACCGGGAAATGATCAACGAGCGCACCATGACTTGGATCAACATGACTGAGGCCAAGACTCACCTCTCGCGTTATCTCAAGCGTGTCGAGCGAGGCGAGACGGTTGTCCTGTGCCGGCGCAACGTGCCGATTGCCGAAATTCGGGCGCTCCCCAAGCGGACGCGCGAGCCGCGCCCGGTCGGCATAGACCGCGGGATGACCATCCCGGCCGCCTTCTTCGAGCCGCTGCCTGATGATCTGCTGGCGGCGTTCGAGGGCGGTGGCGAGGCAAAGTGAAGCTTCCCCTCCTTACCCGCACATTCCTCCGATAAGGCTTGGCCCTTCGTCGTCGGCATCACACCCGGTCGGAACCGGCGGGTGCCGTCTCTTTGTCGATCCAGGCGAGGTAGTCGGGATTGCCGCCCGTGATGGGCAGCGCGATCACGCAGGGGCAGTCGTAGCTGTGCAGCGCTTTGACCTTGGCGGTGAGCGGCTCGACAAGATCGGCGCGGGTCTTCGCCCAGAGCATCGCTTCGTCGCCTTCGCGAAACGCACCCTCCCACCAGTAGAAGGATGACACGCCCGGCACGATGTTGACCGACGCCGCAAGGCGCGCTTCGACCAGGGCGCGGCCGATGGCCTCGGCCTCGGCCCGGCTCGGGGCGGTCACGCAGACCGCAACGTGCGCCATCCCTCGGCCCTCCTGTGGTTTCCGAACGCTCGCCCAACGATACCGCGCGTCGCGCCCGGCGGACGAATGGGCCAGCGGTAAAGCAAGAGGAGGAGGCGTGGCCTCGAAGCTTACGTGTCACCGGACCATGGTGCGGTGCAAGGCTCGGGGCGGTCGCGTCAGGATCGCGCCATGTGGAACGAGGGCGGACGGGGTGCTGCAGTTGCGGCGAGACGGCGCTTCTCGGTCGAGTGGCCGCGGCCCGCGTCGGCCGCTGCCGGTCCCGTAGAATCCCACTTATCCCACTCAATCCCAGTTAATCCCGGAGAATCCCGCGTTATCCCGGAGAATCCCGCTTTACCCCACTTCATCCGGCGTCACTTCGCGGAATCCCGCATCCTCCGCCCAGGCGCTCCACGCAGGTTGATCTGCCCATGGGCGGAGCGCATGAGGCCTGAAGGGTGTGGGGACGGACCGCGCTGGCGGATATGCCGGCGGGGAACCCGCGTGTTGTCGGAATCACGGGTCTGCGATAGGGTGCAGCCGGTGGCTCCGGGCGCGGAGTCGACGATCCCGCCCCGAGCACCCCCATGATTGAGCGAGGGCCTAACGTGGGCGACATCGGCAGCATGCAGGTCATCCTGGCGGAACCCAGGGGCTTCTGCGCGGGCGTCGAGCGGGCGATCGAGATCGTCGAGCGCGCGCTCGAAGTCTTCGGCCCGCCGGTCTACGTCCGCCACGAGATCGTGCACAACAAGCGGGTGGTGGACGATCTGCGCAAGAAGGGCGCGGTCTTCGTCGAGGAGATCGACGAGGTGCCCGAAGGCGCGGTCACCATCTTCAGCGCCCACGGCGTCTCCGAGAAGGTGGAGAGCGAGGCGGCAGGCCGGAACCTGCCGGTGATCGACGCCACCTGCCCGCTGGTGGCCAAGGTGCACATCGAGGCCAGGCGCTACGAGCGCGAAGGCCGCGAGATCATCCTGATCGGCCACGACGGGCATCCCGAGGTCGAGGGCACCAGCGGCCGCGTGAAGAACGGGGTGCACATCGTGGCGACGCCGGCCGATGTGGACAAGCTGGAGGTGGCCAATCCCGAGAAGGTCGCCTACGTCACCCAGACCACGCTCAGCGTCGACGACACGCGCGACGTGATCGAGGCGCTGACCTCACGCTTCCCTAGCATCTCCGGCCCCGACGTGAAGGACATCTGCTACGCGACGCAGAACCGGCAGGCCTCTGTGCGCAAGCTCGCGGAAGAGGTGGAGCTGATCCTCGTGGTGGGCGCACGCAACAGCTCCAACTCCAACCGCCTGCGCGAGATCGGCGAGGAGATGGGCGTGCCGACCCACCTGATCGACGACGCCCGCGATCTCGACCCGACGTGGTTCGACGGCGTGCGCCGCGTGGGTGTGACGGCCGGCGCATCGGCGCCGGAAGAGCTGGTGCAGGACCTGGTCGCCCGGCTGCGGGAGATCAACGCGGTCGAGCTGCAGATCCAGGACGGCATCAAGGAGCGGGTGCGCTTCAAGCTGCCGGCCGAGCTGGTTGAGGCGAGCGGCAACGGCAAGGCGCAGGAGCCGGCCGCCGGTTCGGCGCCCGCCGAGTAGGGGCTCATGTCCGTCCCGCTGATCCAGAAAATCCGCGTCGGCGCCTATATCGTCGGCAAGAAGCTCTCGGGCGAGCGGCGCTATCCGCTGGTGCTCATGCTGGAGCCACTGTTCCGCTGCAACCTCGCGTGTCCCGGCTGCGGCAAGATCGACTACCCACCCGAGATCCTGAACCAGCGCTTGAGCGTCGACGAGTGCCTGCAGGCAGTCGACGAGTGCGGCGCGCCGATGGTCTCGATCCCCGGCGGCGAGCCGCTGATCCACCCCGAGATCGGCGAGATCGTCTCGGCCATCATCGCGCGCAAGAAGTTCGTATACCTGTGCACGAACGCGCTGCTGCTCAAGAAGAAGCTCGATCTCTTCACGCCGACCAAGTACCTGACCTTCTCCGTCCACCTCGACGGACTGGAGGAGGAGCACGACCACGCGGTCGATCAGCCGGGCACGTTCAAGCGCGCGGTGGCCGCGATCAAGGAGGCCCGCAGCCGGGGCTTCCGGGTCAACGTCAACGCCACCGTGTTCGACGGCCACCCGGCGGAGCGGCTTGCCGCGTTCTTTGACTTCGTCACCGATGAGCTCGGCGTCGAGGCGATCACGGTCTCGCCCGGCTACTCCTACGAGCGTGCGCCCGACCAGCAGCACTTCCTCAACCGTAGCAAGACCAAGGAGTTGTTCCGCGACATCTTCGCGCGCGGTGCGGACAAGAAATGGCGCTTCAGCCAGTCCAGCCTCTTCCTGGATTTCTTAGCGGGCAATCAGGACTTCCAGTGCACGCCCTGGGGCAACCCGACCCGCAACGTCTTCGGCTGGCAGAAGCCCTGCTACCTGATTGGCGAGGGCTACACCGGGAGCTTCCGCGCGCTGATGGAGGAGACCGACTGGGACTCCTATGGCACCGGCCGCTACGAGAAGTGCGCCGACTGCATGGTCCACTGCGGCTACGAGCCGACGGCGGCGGAACACTCGCTGTCACGGCCCTGGACGGCGCTGATGGTCAAGCTGCGCGGGATCAGGACGACCGGGCCAATGGCGCCAGAGATCGACCTGACCAAGGCACGCCCCGCCCAGTACATGTTCGACCGACACGTGCAGGAGAAGCTGCGCGAAGTCCGCCTCGCCGAAGAGGCGGCGTCAGAGGTCCGCGAGAAGGGGCGCCAGCCGGCGACCAACGCGGCGTAGCCGGCGCATCGCCTGCGCCCCGTCGAGCGCGAGCGTCAGCATATCCATACATTCCCACGGGCGCCGCAGCAGCGCGCCCGCGACCGCGCCGCCATTGATGCGGCCGTCCTCGGTAACTCCGACAATGGCCGCTCGCGGAAGCGCGCGGTTGCTCGGGTCGCTGACGACGCGGATCACCACGAAGGGCACACCGGCTGCCGCAGCAGCGCGGGCGACGACGTGGCTCTCCATGTCCGCGGCCCTGGCGCGGGTCTGTGCGAAGAGCGAGAGCTTCTGGTCGCCGTACGTCAACGGGTGATCGACGCCGGCGAGCGCGCCGCCTTCGGCGCGTTCCCCGAGACCCTGGGAAAGCGCCTCGCGCACGGTGGCGTCCACCGGCAGGTAGTCTTCCTCCGGCGGCGGTTCCGGCGTGCCTCGCCCCTCCTCTCGCTTGAAGGAGGTCATCCGCTGGAGCTGGTCGCGGACGCCGCCTCTGTCGGGCGCTTCGACCTCCCCCTCATGGGCAATCACCGACTCGGGCAGCACCAGGGTGCCGGGGCCGAGCCGCGGGTCGATCCCGGCGGCGAGCCCGTAGCTCACCAGCAATCGCACACCGCCCGCAACCATCGTATCGGCCGCCTGTGCCGCGCGCGCCGGGTCGGCTGCCGAGACAGCGACCCAGAAATCGCCTTCGGGCAGGGTCGCGGCCTCTGCCACGAGGCCCGTGACGATGCCGATGCGGGACCGGTCAGCCATGCGCCCCCGGTCTGCTGGGTTGCTACATGCCGTGGCGCGGGCGGTGGTCGTTGCCGCGCGTGAGCGAGCGGTAGCGCGCCAGCGCCCACAGCGGGAAGTAGGCGCTGTAGCCGTGGTAGCGGAGGTAGAAGACGCGCGGGAAACCGACGGCGGTGTAGTCGTCCTCCAGCCACTTCGCGCCCTCGCGCTCGGCGCGGCAGAGATAGTCGATGCCGCGCTGCACGGCATCGCTCCGCACCTCGCCTGCGGCCATGAGTGCCAGAAGTGCCCATGCGGTCTGCGACGGAGTGGAGATCACGTCGAACGCAGGCTCGATGCGCTCGGCGTAGTAGCTGTCCCCGGTCTCGCCCCAGCCACCGTCGGCGCGCTGCTTGTCTTCGAGCCAGGCGATCGCCTTGCGGACGGCGGGCGAAGTCGGGTCCTCGCCGGCGACGTTCAGTGCGCAAAGCACCGACCAGGTGCCGTAGATGTAGTTAGTGCCCCAGCGGCCGAACCAGGAGCCGTTCTCTTCCTGCTCGGCGCGGAGATAGGCGAGGCCCCTGGCGACGGTGTCGTGCTGCCTCGAATACCCGATCTGACAGAGGAAGCTCACGCAGCGCGCGCTGACATCGGCGGTCGCGGGGTCGAGCAGGGCGCCGTGGTCGGCGAAGGGGATGTGGTTGAGCGCGTAGTGTTCGTTCTCAGCGTCGAAGGCGCCCCAGCCGCCGTTCTCGTTCTGCATGGCGACGATCCAGTCGGCCGCCCGTTCGATCGCCTCGCGGTGCGCCTCGGGGTCGGCGCGGTGGAGGGCCATCGCGACCACCGCCGTATCGTCCACGTCGGGGTAGTAATCGTTGCGGTACTGGAAGGCCCAGCCGCCCGGCGGGGCGGCCGGCCGCATCGCCGCCCAGTCGCCCGCGACATCGAGAATCTGGAGATCGGCGAGCCAGAGGAGGGATCCGTCCGCTGCGCGGCGGTCTTCCTCGCCGTCGCATTCCATGAGGCTCAGCGCGGCGAGCCCGGTGTCCCAGACCGGCGAGACGCAGGGCTGGCAGTACTGGCTGCCGTTCACCGGCTCGGTCAGCAGGAGGTCGAGCGCGCGGCGAGCGGTGCGGCGCGGCGGATGATCGGACCCGTAGCCCAGCGCATCGAAGGCCATGACCACGTTGGCCATCGGCGGGAAAATCCCGCCCAGGCCGTCCTCGCCGTTGAGGCGCGTCATGCACCAGTCGAGCGCCTTTTCGATGGCGCGACGCCGCACGCCGCCCGGTATCGCCTTCTCGCCGACCGTGAGCACGCGGTCGAGGGTCAGGAAGGACCACTGCGTGGCGGTCTCCCGCGGGAAATAGTGCCATTCCCGCTCCGGCGGGGTCGTGAACAGCTCGGCGATGCCGACGCCCCGCGGGTTCTTTGCGCGGGGCTTGAGCGCGAGCAGGATCGTCAGCGGCACGATGGTGGTACGCGACCAGTAGGAGACCTTGTCCAGGTGGAAGGGGAACCACCTGGGCAGGTTCATGATCTCCACCGGCATCGCCGGCGCGGCGCGCCACGGTACCTGGCCGAAGAGCGCGAGCGTAATCCGCGTGAACACGTTGCACCGGGCCGCGCCGCCGGCGGCGAGCACGGCCTGGCGCGCCCGCACCATGTGCGGGGTCTCCGGGTCGTCGCCGATCAGCTTGAGGGCGTAGTAGGCCTTGACGGTGCAGCTTATGTCGAAGGCACCGCCGGGGAAGAGCGGCCAGCCGCCGTGATCGGCCTGCCGGTCCCGGATGTAGTTGCCAAGGCGCGCCTCGGTCTCGGCATCGATCTCGTCGAGGAAGTGGTTGAGAAGGATGTACTCGGCCGGGATGGTCGCGTCGGCCTCGAGCTCAAACAGCCAATGGCCGTCGTCGTGCTGGAGGCCGCGCAGGCCGGCGGCGGCATCCTCGATGATCTGCTCGATGTCGGGGGCGGGAACGGAGCCGTCCTGACTGTCCGACGGCTGGCGGAAGATGGTTTCACTCCGCCGGTCTGGCCCGGCGCGCGCAACCTCCATGGGCGTCAGGCGCGTTGCGGCAGGGTGGCCGAGTTGCTGCCGAGGGCGCCTAGCGCCGTGTCGACGATGTCGCGCGCTGTCAGCCCGGCGTCCTCGTACATGCCGGCGGGCGTGCCGTGGGCGACGAAACGGTCGGGCAGGAGCATCGGCCGGATCTTGAGCCCGCCGTCGAGGTAGCCCGCTGTGGCCAGGAACTGCATGACGTGGGCGCCGAAGCCGCCGATCGAGCCTTCCTCGACGGTGATCACCACCTCGTGCTCCCGCGCCAGCCTGCGGATCAGGTCCTCGTCGAGGGGCTTGGCGAAGCGGGCATCGGCGACGGTGGTGGAGAGCCCCCGCGTCTGCAGCTCGTCGGCGGCAGCCAGGGCCTCCTGCAAGCGGGCGCCGAGGGAGATAATCGCGATCGACGTGCCTTCGCGTACGATCCGCCCTCTGCCGATCTCCAGCATCTTGGGTGTCTCCGGCAGCGGCACGCCGACGCCCTCGCCGCGCGGATAGCGAAAAGCGCTCGGACAGTCGTCGAGCTTTGCCGCCGTGTGCACCATGTGGACCAGCTCGGCTTCGTCCGCCGCAGCCATCACGACGAAGCCCGGCAGGGTCGCGAGATAGGTGATGTCGAAGCTGCCCGCGTGCGTGGGGCCGTCGGCGCCCACCAGGCCGGCGCGGTCGATGGCGAAGCGGACCGGCAGCTTCTGGATCGCCACGTCGTGCACGATCTGGTCGTAGGCGCGCTGAAGGAAGGTGGAATAGATCGCGGCAAAGGGTCTCAGGCCTTCGGTCGCCATCCCTGCCGCGAAGGTGACGCAATGCTGCTCGGCGATGCCGACATCGAAGCAGCGGTCGGGGTGCGCCTTCGCGAACTTGTCGAGCCCGGTGCCGGACGGCATAGCGGCGGTCAGCGCCACGATCTTCTCGTCCCGGTCCGCCTCCTTGATCAGGCTCTGGGCGAAGACGCTGGTGTAGCTCGGCGCCTTGGGCTTGCTCTTCTTCTGCTCGCCCGTCACCACGTCGAACTTGCCGAGAGCATGGCCGCGGTCCGGCGCGTTCTCGGCCGGCTCGTAGCCCTTGCCCTTGCTGGTGACGACGTGGAGCAGCACGGGGCCAGGCGTCTCGTCCTTGCGCACGTTGCGCAGCACCGGGACCAGATGGTCGAGATTGTGGCCGTCGATCGGCCCGATATAGAAGAAACCCAATTCCTCGAAGAGAGTGCCGCCGGTGACCATGCCGCGGGAATACTCCTCGGCCCGCATCGCGGCGTCTCCCATCGCCTTGGGCAGCCGGCGCGCCCACTGCTTGCCGAGCTCGCGCAGGCTGCGGAACTGGTGGCTGGAGAGCAGACGCGAGAGGTAGGCGTTGAGCGCACCCACCGCCGGCGCGATCGACATCTCGTTGTCGTTGAGGATGACGATGAGGCGGGGCGGCATCGAGCCCGCGTTGTTCATCGCCTCGTAGGCCATGCCGCCCGACATGGCGCCGTCGCCGATGACGCAGATCACGTTGCGCGGCTCGCCGGTCAGCTCGCTCGCCACCGCCATGCCAAGGCCGGCGGAAATGGAGGTGGAGGAGTGTGCCGCGCCGAAGGGGTCGTACTCGCTCTCGGTCCGCTTGGTGAAGCCGTAGAGCCCGCCCGGCTGGCGAATGGTGCGGATGCGGTCGCGCCGCCCGGTGATGATCTTGTGCGGGTAGGACTGATGCCCCACGTCCCAGATCAGGCGATCGCGCGGGGTGTCGAACACATGGTGGAGGGCCACCGTCAGCTCGACCACACCAAGCCCTGCGCCCAGATGGCCACCGGTCACCGAGACGGCATCGACGGTCTCGGTGCGAAGCTCCTCGGCAACCTTCTTGAGTTCCTTGACCGAAAGGTTGCGCAGGTCTTCGGGGCTCTTCACGCGGTCCAGATGCGGCGTCTCCGGCATGGCTCCCTCTCCCAGTCGAGTCACCGTTCGGCCCGTCGCGCGACGCGATTCTCACGAGACCAACATGACAACCGTACTACAACGGACATAGGCGTCAATCGGCCTGTCATAGGCCGCCGTCATGGGTGCATGAGCACGATTTGGGCCTGTCTCGGGCCCTATAATTGCACCATGCACCGCCTTGGGGAAGGCGATCCGGCGATGTATCCTGAGGTCTCGTCCAAGCCCTTGAGCCAGCCTCAAAAATGCGAAATATCGACGACGATCTCCCGGTCATCACGCTGAGCGCGGGGCCGGTCGACGCGTACCCGGTAGTCCTGCGCGCGCTGTCGCGGCCCGTCACCTACGACTTCGACCCTTCCTTCCAGCAATTCTACGAAACGACCGTCCGCAAGACCGCCGAGTCGCTACGCACGGCGCTGCCGCCGGTGATCCTGCACGGCGAGCCGGTGCTGGGGCTGGAAGCCGCCGCCGCTGCCCTGATCGGCGCCGATGACGTGGTACTGAATCTCGCCTCCGGCGAGTACGGCAAAGGCTTCGGCATCTGGGCGGCGCGTCATTGCCGGGAGCTGGTCGAGATTGTGGCGCCCTACGATGACGCCATCGACCCGGACGCGGTCAGCGACATGCTGAAGGCCCGGCCGGATATCCGCGTGCTCTCCGTCTGCCATCACGACACGCCGTCGGGAACGGTCAATCCGGTGCGCGAGATCGGCGCGATTTGCCGTGACCATGACGTGCTGACCATCGTGGACGCGGTTTCCTCCTTCGGCGGGATGGACGTTCACCCCGAGGACATTGGCGCCGACATCTTCGTGACCGGCCCCAACAAGTGCCTCGGCGGCAGCACGGGGCTCTCCATTGTTCACGTCAGCAAGCGCGCCTGGGCGAAGATCGACGCCAACCCCGCCGCGCCCACTGACTCCGTGCTAAGCCTCAAGGACTGGCGCGACGCTTGGCGCGCCGACGTGCTGTTCCCGTACACGCCCTCCGTCTCCGAGGTACACGCGCTGGATGCCGCGGTGCAGAACTACCTCGACGAGGGGCCGGAGGCGGTGTGGGCACGCCATGCGCTGACGGCGCGCGCTTGTCGCGCGGGCGTGCGTGCCATGGGCCTCGGCCTCTGGCCAGCGCGCGAAACGATCTGCGCCGATACAGCGACCACGGTGCGGGTGCCGGAGGGGCTGGAGGACGCCGCGATTCGGCAGGCGGCGCGCCGGCTCTACGGCGTGGTCTTCTCCGCCGGCCGCGGCTCGCTGCTGGGCAAGCTGGTGCGGATCGGCCACATGGGGCCGGTGGCACGGCCGATCTTCGCGACCGTGGCTGTGACCGCGCTCGGCGGCGCCGTCGCGTCGCTGGGCGGAAAGGCCGACGTTGGGGCGGGGGTCGAAGCGGCGCTCGCGGTGATCGACGGCGCGGGTTAGAGCGGGTCCGTCTTTGACGGACACGCGACAGGCCGCGACTGCGGCCCGCCGCGTTAGCGGCGCCATCGCGTGCCCGCGCGCGTGGACGCGCGACGCGGAGGCGCCGGCCGTAGGCCGGCTGCCGTGAGCGACAAAGTTCTAAATCCCCGGCAGCACCTCGCTCCCGAGAATCTCCAGCTGCGTCGGCAGCTCCTCGGAGGGAACGACGCAGAGCACGACCTTCGTCGCGCCGGCGTCGAACAGCGCCTCGACGCCGCTGCGGCAGTCCTCCGGGCGGCCGGCGACCGCGAGCCAGTCGAGCCAGTCGTCCGGCATGTCGGCTTCGATCGCGCCGCCGCCGCCCTCTTCGATCATTCCGACCAGCGCGTCGTTGGCATCGTAGACACCTGTGATCAGCGTCGGGCCCATGGCCCCAAGATAAAGGGCGATCAAGGGGCGCACTTTGGCACGCGCGGCGGCGCGATCCTCGCCGACGCTGGTGATGGCATAGGTGACGAGTTGGAAGTCCTCCGGCAACCCTCGCTCGCGCCGGACCTTCGCAATCCGCTCCCGGACGGTCGCGACATAGCGCGGGCCTGCCATTGCGGAGAGCACCATTCCGTCGGCGATCTCGGCGCAGAGATCGACCGATTTAGGCCCGACGGCGGCGCCCAGCACCTGAAGGTCGGGCGCGGGATGGGTGAGCGAGACCGCATCGTAACCATAGTAATCGCCGGTCTGCGTGAGGGTCTCGCCCTCGAAAAGGCGCTTCACGCCGGTGATCGCCTCGTGCATCGAGCCCAGCACGGATTTCGGCGTGAGGTGCATTTGCGCAACCCAGAACGGCACGCCATGGCCGATACCGAGTGTGAAGCGGCCCGGATAGGCATTCGCCAGCGTCGAGGCTTCCATGGCGGTGACGGCCGGATGACGCGCCCGGTTGGAGACCGCGCCGATGCCCACGTCCACTGTCTCGGTGGCTTGGAGGGCCATCGCGGCGCTGGCGAAGCCCGAGAGCATGAAATAGTCCTCGGCGAACCAGAGGTCGGAGAAGCCGCAACGCTCCACCTGCCGGCTCAGGCTCACAATATCGGAGGGCGCGACGTCGCCCAGGATGAAGACGCCCATGGGGCGGGAGGCGGTGGGCATTGATGTCGCTCCTTACCAGTTCATGTAGGCCTGAACGGCCTCGTCCGGGATCAGGCCGGCCGCGACATCGCCGAGCGCCCGGTCGATGATGCCGAGGCCCTCCTCGCACTCCGCATCGCTCAGGGTGAGCGGCGGGGTGATCTCCAGCACATTCGCCGCGAGACCGACGTAGATGAAGCTCGCACCGAGCTCGTAGGCGCGGACGATCACCTTGGCCGTGGTGGTCGCGGGGACCGGCGTGCGGTTCTCCCGGTCCTCCACCAAGTCGACCCCGATGGCGAGGCCGCGCCCGCGCACGTCGCCGATCATCTCGTGCCGCTCGGCGAGCCGCCTGAGACCGTCCGCCAGCACCGTGCCCACGTGCTCCGCACGGCTCGGGAGATCCTCGTCGAGCACGGTGCGGAGCACCGCGAGGCCGGCGGCGGTGCAGACCGGATTGCCGCCCGTCGTCTGGATCGCGAAGGCGGGACGATGGTCCATGATCGAAGCGGGGCCGATCAGTGCGGAGAGCGGCAGGCCGCCGCCGATACCCTTGCCGAGGACGACCATGTCGGGCTCCAGCCCCTCGTGGCTGAAGGCGTGGAGCGCGCCCGAGCGGCCCAGGCCGACCTTGACCTCGTCGAGGACGGTGAGGATGCCGTGGCGCTGGCAGCGCTCTTCCAGGGCCTTGAGGAAGCCTGCGGGCGGCACGATCAGGCCGCCGTCGGACATGATCGGCTCGATGAAGACGGCCGCCACCTGTTCAGGGGGGCAGGTCGTCGCGAACTGGTAATCCAGCATGTCGAGCACGTCGTCGGCGGAAAAGCGCGGCCGGTAGGGGTCGGGGTAGGGCAGCAGTACCAGGCCCGGCCGGGGCAGGGTGTGGGTCATTGCCGTGTGGCCCGAGATGCTCATCGAGCCCGCGACGCCACCGTGATAGGAGCCGATGAAGGAGATGAAGCGATGGCGGCCGGTCGCCGCCTCAAGCACGCGGGAGGCCGCGTCGTTGGCGTCGGAGCCGGAGTGGCCGTACCAGACGCGCCGCTCGGCATCGCCCGGCAGCGTCTCCAGCAGTGCCTCGGCGAGCGCGGCGGCCGACTCGTTCGGATACATCAGCAGGCTCGCGCCCGCCATGTCGGCCATCGCCTTGGTCACGGCCTCGATCACGGCGGGATGGCCGTAGCCGAGGCTCGCCGCCGTCGCCGAGGCGGAGAGGTCGAGGATGGCGCGGCCGTCGTCGGCCGTGAGGTAGGAGCCGTGCCCGCCGCGCGCCGCCAGTGGGTTGAAGCGGAGCTTCTGAATGCCGGCGATCGCGGCGTCGTCACGCTCGCCGAGCGTCAGGTTCGAGGTCGCCATACCTTGCCTCCGTCGTTGCGCTTCCGTGCGCCCCCATCCGCCGGAGAGCGAGCGGATTACGCCATGTGCGGCGCGAGCGCCTCGCGCAGGACCGGCGCGACCGCGTCGATGCCTGGCGTGTCGGAATGGATGCACACCGTCTCCGCCCGGATTGGCACGTCGACGCCCTCGACCGACGTGACCATGCCCTCCTCGATGGCGCGAAGCGTGCGGCTCGCCGTCGCGGCCGGCTCGTAAGGCTGGTGCTCGCGCGTGATGATGAGGTTGCACTCTTGGTCGTACTCCAGATCGGCGTAGAACTCGGGCCACCAGGGCAGGCCGCGCCGGGTGTAGACGGTGTCGTGCATCGTGCGGCCCTGGCCGATCAGCGGCACGCCGAAAACTTCGGCCGCATCGGCTGCGGCCTCGGCGCAGTGCTCGTACTTCGAAGTCATGCCGAAGAGCGCGCCGTGGGGCTTGATGTGGTTGAGGGTAGCGCCCACAGCCTTGAGGAAACCGCTGAGCGCGCCCACCTGGTAGATCAGCAGATCGCGCAGCTCGTCGCGCTCCATCTGCATCTCCCGCCGCCCGAAGCCCTGGCGGTCGGGCAGCGACGGGTGCGCGCCGACCTTGACCCCGTGTTCGAGGGCAAGGCGCACGGTCGCGTGCATCACCGAAGGGTCCAACGCATGAAAGCCGCACGCGACGTTGGCGATGCTGATGAAGGGCATGATCCGCTCGTCGTTGCCGAATGTGTAGAGGCCGTACCCCTCGCCGATGTCGCAGTTGATGGTAATCGCCATGACGGGCTCCCGATCCGCTTCGGCGCAGAACACTGCACGGGCGCAGCCGGGCAGTCAAAGCAGGCGGGGCGCCGTTGGTGCACCTTCGACCCCGCGATAGACTGGCCGGGATCGGGAGGGGAGGCGAGACATGGGCGACGGGTTCACTCATCCTTACGTGCCGAATGCGGCGCCTGAGCCGCGGCGAAAGCTGCTGGATGCCATCGGCGTCGGCGACGTGACGGAGCTCTACGCGGCGATTCCGGAGGCGCTCAGGGTCAAGGGGCTGCTCGACCTGCCGCCGGCGCTGCCCGGCGAGCAGGACCTGCGGCGGCATCTTGAGGAGATCGTCGCCCGCAACCAGCCCTGCACCGGGTCGTGGCTCAACTTCTGCGGCGCCGGCTGCGCCCAGCATTACGTGCCGGCGATCGTGGACGAGATCGTCCATCGTGGCGAGTTTCTCACCGCTTACGGCGGCGGCACCTACTCCGACCACGGCAAGAACCAGGCGCTCTTCGAGTTTCAGAGCCTGATCGGCGAGCTGGTGGGCATGGAGGTGGTTTCGACCCCCACCTACGATGCCGGCGCCGCCACCGGCAGCGCCGTGACCATGGCCTGCCGCATCACCGGCCGGCGTGGCGTGCTGGTGCCGGAGACCATGAGCGCCGATAAACGCTCGCAGCTCCATGGCTTCGCCAAGCCCTTCGCGACGATCGAGACCGTCGCCCACGATCCCGCGACCGGATGCACCGACCTCGCCGACCTCGGCGCCAAGCTCTCGGCCGAGACCGCCGCGGTGGTGATCGAGAGTCCCGGCTATCTCGGCCTGATCGAGACCGAGGCCCAGGCCATCGCCGATATCGTCCACGAGGCCGGCGCCATGCTGATCGTCGGCGTCGATCCTATATCCCTCGGCGTGCTTGCCGCACCCGCCGATTGCGGTGCGGACCTCGTGGTCGGCGACCTGCAGCCGCTCGGCATTCACATGTACGCGGGCGGCGGCAACGGGGGCTTCATCGCGAGCCGGGACGAGGCGCGCTTCGTCGCCGAATACCCCACGATCATGTTCAGCATTGCGCCGGCGGTGGAGGGAGAGGGCTTTGGCTTCGCCTGGTCGACCATGGAGCGCACGTCCTACGACACTCGCCACGACGCGACTGACTACGCGGGCACGACCCAGTGGGTCTGGGCCATCGGGGCTGCGGTCTATCTCTCGCTCATGGGGCCAGAGGGCATGGCGGAGCTGGGCCGCGGCATCATGCAGCGCGCGTGCTACGCGGCGGAGCGGATCGCGGGGCTGCCCGGTGTCACGGTGCCGCACCTGGGGCAGCCGTTCTTCAAGGAGTTCGCGGTCGACTTCTCGGGCACAGGCAAGACGGTTGCCACCATCAACGCGGCGCTGCTTGAGGCCGAGATTCACGGCGGCAAGGACCTGAGCGGGGAGTTCCCGGCGCTGGGCCAGTCGGCCCTCTATTGCGTGACCGAGCTGCACGGGGCGGCCGAGATCGAGAGACTGGTCTCTGCGCTCGGGGAGGCGGTCCGATGACAGACCGCGCGGGAAGCGGCTTCCACGCCGCGCACTGGGACGAGCCCCTGATCGACGAAATCCCTGGCGACGGCGGGCGCGGCCTGCTACCGCCCAAGGTGGACGACACCATCGCCGATGCGGTCGGCGATGTCGCCGCCGCGCTGCCCCAAGGGGTGCGCCGCGCCACCCCGCCGGCGCTGCCCCAGCTGCCGCAGCACCGGGTGCTCCGGCACTTCTTGCGGCTCTCGCAGATGGCCATGGGCTTCGACGTCACCGTCGACATGATGGGCACCTGCACCATGAAATACAGCCCCAAGGTGCACGAATATGTCGCGCGCCTGCCGGCCTTCGCCGACGTGCATCCGCTGCAGGACCCGGAGACGCTGCAGGGCACGCTGGAGATCCTCTACCGCTTCAACCGCATGATGTGCGAGATCGCGGGCATGGATGCCTTCACCTTCCAGCCGGCGAGCGGGGCGCAAGGCATCTACACCAACGCCTGCCTGATCCGCGCCTATCACGAGTCGCGCGGCGACGGCGGCAAGCGCGACGAGATCATCACCACCGCGTTCTCGCACCCGGCGGATGCGGCGACGCCGGCGGTCGCGGGGTTCAAGGTCATCACGCTGATGCCGGGCGAGATGGGCTTCGCCGAGGTCGATGCGCTCAAGGCCGCGGTCTCGGAGCGCACCGCCGGCCTGATGCTGACCAACCCCGAGGACACCGGGCAGTACAACCCGCACATCCGCGCGTTCGTGGACATCGTGCACGAGGCCGGCGGACTTTGCGCCTACGACCAGGCCAACGGCAATCCGCTGCTCGGGATCGTGCGCGCAGGCGACACCGGCTTCGACATGTGCCAGTTCAACCTGCACAAGACCTTCTCTGCGCCGCACGGCGCGCTCGGCCTCGGCTGCGCTGCAGTCGGCGTCAAGGAGCACCTGGAGCGCTTCCTGCCGCGCCCCATCGTCACCTACGACGGGGAGCGCTACGGTCTGGACCACGAACCGGGGGAGGGGATCGAGAAGATTCGCGCCTTCATCGGCAACGTGCATGCGGTGCTCAAGGCCTATGCCTGGGTCCGCAGCCTGGGCGCCGAAGGCCTGCGCGCGGTGGCCGAGACCGCGGTGCTCAACAACAACTACATGCTGCACAACATCAGGCAGATGGAGGGCACGACCATCCCGTGGCCGAAGAACACCTATCCCAAGCTGGAGCAAGTCCGCTACAGCTGGGAGCCGCTCTACGAGGAGACCGGCGTCGCCAGCCACGACGTGCTGAACCGGATGGTCGATTTCGGCGTGCAGCATTACATGGAGAGCCACGTGCCGATGCTGGTGCCGCAGCCCTTCACCCTGGAGCCGGGCGAATCGCTCACCATCGCGGAGATGGACCACGTGCTCGGCGCGCTGCGGCGGATCGCCGAGGAGGCCCGCAACACGCCGGAGCACGTGACTGCGGCCCCGCACAGCGCTGCCATCCGGCCGATCGACGGCGACGTGCCGGAGGACCCGGACTGCTGGGCCTTCACGTCGCGCGCCTACCGGCGCAAGCGGGGGAACTGGGCCAACGTCAAGCGCGGCCTGGGCGGCCACGGCGGCGGCTACAGCTGAGCTGCGCTCGATGGGCCGGCCCGCGCTCGGCCTCATCGTCAACCCGATCGCCGGCATGGGCGGCAGCGTCGGGCTCAAGGGCACGGACACGGCGGCGATCCTGAGCGAAGCGCGCGCCCGTGGCGCGGTGCCACAGGCGGGCGCACGCGCGGCGGTAGTGCTGGATGCGCTCGCCGCCGCCCGGCCCGGACTGGAACTCCTGGTGGCCCCCGGCGACATGGGCGAGGGGATCGCGCGAGACGCGGGCCTCCGTCCCACCGTCGTGGGCGCCCTGGCCGAGGGGGCAACCAGCGCGGCGGACACGCGTGCCGCAGCCGACGCGATGGCGGCCGCCGGCGCCCGGCTCATCGTCTTCGCTGGCGGCGACGGCACCGCGCGCGATATGGCGGCGGCGCTTGGCGACCGGGTGCCCGTGATCGGCGTGCCGGCAGGCGTGAAGATGCACTCGGCGGTCTACGCCACCAGCCCCCGCGCCGCCGCCGACTTGGCGCTCAGGGCGCTGGCCCAGGACATCGACGCGCGACCGCGCGAGGTGATGGATATCGACGAGGAGGCGTTCCGCGCCGGAGCCGTCTCGGCGAAGCTTTATGGCTATTTGCCAGTTCCTTATGCGCCCGACCTCACACAAAGCGTGAAGGCGGGCGGAGTCAGCAGCGACCGCGAGGCGCTGGCAGGAATCGCCGTCGAGATTACGGGGCGGATGGAGGCCGAGCGGCTCTACATCCTGGGGCCCGGCACCACCACGCGCGCGGTCTCTGACGCACTCGGCCTGCCCAAGGCCCTGCTCGGCGTTGACCTGGTGCGGGACGGGGCGGTGATCGGCGCCGACGTGACCGAGGAGGGAATTCTGCGCGCGCTGTCGGAGAGCCGGCCCGGTGCTATCGTCGTCACGCCCATCGGTGGTCAGGGGCACTTTCTCGGGCGTGGCAACCAGCAGATCGGCGCGCGCGTGGTGCGGGCGGTGGGCCTCGACCGGCTGCTCGTCGCGGCGACGCCCGAAAAGATCGCGTCGCTGCGAGACGGCACGCTTCATGTCGATACCGGCGATCCCGCGCTCGATGAGGCGCTTACCGGCTGGCGCCGCGTCATCACGGGCCGCGGCAACGAGACGGTGTGCCGGGTCGCGGCTTGAGACGGCCGCCGTCACTTGAGCGGGCAGGGGGCTTCACGCAGGATGGCGGCGCTCTGCTGGGGCGGGGAGTAGAGGCATGACGGAACTTTCCTGGGGTGTGCTCGGTGCTTCGTTCTTCGCCATCGAGCACATGATCCCGGCGCTGCAGCAGACGCCCGGTCTCCGCGTCCACGGCATCGCGAGCCGCGAGCTGGCCAAGGCAGAGGCGGTGGCCGAGCGCTTCGGTCTGGCGCAGGCCTATGGCGACTACGAGTCCATGCTGGCCGATCCCGCCATCGACGTGGTCTTCAACCCGCTGCCCAATCACCTCCACGTGCCCTGGACGGCGAAGGCGGCGCGGGCCGGCAAGCACGTGCTCTGCGAGAAACCCATCGCGCTCGACGCTGACGAGGCGGCGCAGCTTATCGCCGTGCGCGACGAGACTGGCGTGCAGATTCAGGAGGCTTATGTCGTCACCCATCATCCGCAGTGGAAGCGGGTGCGGGAGCTGGTGCGCGCGGGCCGCATCGGGCCCGTCCGGGCGATCCAGGGCTGGGTCAGCTATTGGCTGGATGACCCCGAGAATATCCGCAACAAGCGGGAGATGGGCGGCGGCGGGCTGCTCGACATCGGCGTCTATCCGCTGCTGACCGCGCGCTACGTGTTCGAGGCCGACCCGATCCGCGCCTTCGCCGCCGTCGAGCGGCATCCCGAATGGGGAACGGACGTGCTGGCCAGCGCGGTGCTGCAGTTCCCGAACGGCATTCTGAGCTTCACCTGCGGCACGCTGTCCGCGGTCCATCAGCACATGGCGATCCACGGCACAGAGGGGCGGATCGAGCTGCCCGACCCCTTCGCCCAGTCGCCGACCCGCGAGGCCAGCATCTCGATCCTCGGGCCGCGCCAGATCTGGGAGCCGCTTAACGAGGAGGTCGAGACCCTGGAACGGGTCAACCAGTACGTGCCGCAGGCCGAGGCGTTCTGCGCGGCGGTGCGGGGCGAGGCGCCGCCGGCGTTTCCCCTGGAGGAGTCGGTCAAGATGATGCGAGCACTGGATGCGCTCGCGCGCTCCGGCGAGAGCGGCCGGTGGGAGGAGGTCGGCGCCTGAGCGCCCGGTGTTGCGGGCTGCGGTCGCTGCCTCCGGCAGCGCGAGAATGCAGTCGCTGCTATAACGGGCCGGAACCGACCGGGGCAGGGAAGGGGACATGACGACGGCACCAAGCGAGGCGCTCACGCTCTACGGCACCGAGCAGGAGGCGCCGGAAGCGCGGACCATCACCGCCGGCGCGCTCACGGCCACGCTCGAGGCCGGCAAGCTGCGCTGGATTCGCTACGGCGGCGTGGAAGCGCTGCGCGGCCTCGCCTTCGTCGTACGTGGCGCGGGCTGGGAGACCCGCGCGCCGCAGATCGCCAACCTGGAGATCAAGGAAGAGGGCGGCGGCTTTCGCGCGGGCTACGACGGGCGGATCGAGTCTAGCGACGGTGTGCTCGCCTTCCGCGCCGACATCGTGGCCGAGGACGAGCGGAGCCTGGTTTTCACGGTCGAGTTCGAGCCGGAGACCGAGTTCAGGACCAGCCGGACGGGCTTCGTCGTGCTGCATCCGGTGGAAGGCGTGGCTGGCGAGGCCTGCTCAATCACCCATAGCGACGGCACGGTGGAGGAGACCACGTTCCCCGGCCTGATAAGCCCGTTTCAGCCCTTCTACGACATTGCCGCCATGCGCCACCGGGTCTCGCCGGGGGTCTGGCTCACTTGCGCATTCGAAGGCGCCGATCCGTGGGAGACCGAGGACCAACGCAACTGGACCGATGCGTCCTACAAGACCTACTACCGCCCGCTCGCGCTGCCCTTCCCCTACACGCTGGCTGCCGGCGAGCGGCTGCGGCAGGTCGCGACGCTCACGATAGAGGGGGGCTCCGCCGCCGTGGCGACCGGGGCGGGCGGCGACGGGGCGATCGAGATCGCCGTCGACGACGCAACCGGAACGCAGATGCCGGAGATCGGGCTCGGCGTCGCTAACCTGGAGCGCGCCCACTTGGACCACGGGCTCGAACTGCTCAAGGCGCTTGGGCCCGGACACCTCGTCTGCGAATGCGACCCACGCGATCCCGATGCAGCGGACGCGCTGGCCGTGGGCCGTGGGCTGGCCGAGGCCCTCGATGCCGAGGTCGTGCTGGAGATCACGGTCCCCTGCGAGCAGCCGGTGGCCGATGAGCTGGCGCAGGCTGCAGAGATCGCGGCCCGCGCCGGGCTCGCGCCTGCCGCCATCGTGCCCGAGCAGGCGCGGCTCCTGAAGTTCACCCTGGAGAAGATCGCGGCCCTCGGCATCCCCGACTTCGACGAGGTCTACGGGGCTGCGCGCGCGGCCTTCCCCGGCGTGCGCCTGGGCGGCGGCGTCTTCACCAACTTCACCGAGCTCAACCGCAACTGCGCCACGCCGGACCTGTTCGACTTTCTGACCCACGCCACCAGCGCCGTGGTGCACGAGCCCGACGACCTCTCGGTGATCGAGACCCTGCAGACGCTGCCGGACATCGTCGCCTCGGCGAAGGCGCTCGCCGGCGGCAAGCCGTACCGCATCGCGCCGAGCGCCATCGGCATGCGCTTCAACCCCTACGGGCCGGACGTCCACCAGAACGGCGACAACGGGCGCTATTCCTTCAACCGCCAGGACCCACGCCACCGCGCGCTGCTCGGCTCGGCCTTCACCCTCGGCTACGCCGCCCGCGTAGCGCCGCTCGGCCTGGAAGCACTGGCGATCGGCCAGCCCTCCGGCGCGCTCGGCATGGTCTATCGCAGGACCGAGCACCCGCAGCCCTGGTTCGACGATCTCTCAGGCCCGGCGGTGATGCCGCTCTATCACATCGTGGCGGCGCTGGCGGCGGCGAAGGGAGCGGCGGTGCGCGTGGTGACCAGCGGCGATGCGACGCGGGTGCTGGGGCTCGCTTACGAGCACGGGGGCGGGACGCTGCTCTGGCTCGCCAACCTTACCCCGGCGCCGCAAACGGTAAGCGTCTCGGGCCTCACAGGCGGCACGGCCACCATCGGCCGGCTGGATGCAAGCAACTTCGTGGACGCGGTGACCGACCCGGCGGGCTTCGCCGCAAGCCCAGGCCACCCCGGCGACCCCAGCCGCCTCGAATTGGCGCCGTTCGCGGTCTCGCGCATCCAGATTGGCGCGTAGCCGACAGAGCATTCCGACGGATCGAAAAAGGGAAGGAAATGGCAGAACACGCCCTCAAGGAGATGTCCCGCCACGGCCGGCTGAAGGTCGGCACCTTCGTGGTCGAGTTCAGCACGCCGGGAATCGGGCAAATTCTCAAAGCCGCCGGCTGCGAGTACGTGCTGCTCGACATGGAGCATTCGGGCTTCGGCTTCGACACGCTGAAGCAGATGCTGCGCTACATGCAGGCGGGCGACATGCCGGCGATCGTCCGCGTGCCCTCGCGCGAATACCACCACGCGGCGCGGGCCATGGACATGGGGGCCGAGGGCATCATGCTGCCAATGGTGGGCTCGGCGAAGGTGGCGCGGGAGCTGCTCAGCTACGTCAAGTACGCGCCGGAGGGCGAGCGCGGCGTCGCGCTGCAGATCGCGCACGACCGCTACGCGCCGGGGGACACGAAGAAGAAGCTGCGCGACGCCAACCGGCGCTGCACCTTCGTTGCCCTGATCGAGACTGCCGAGGGCATCGAGAACGTCGACGACATCGCGGCGATCGAGGACGTGGATGTGCTCTGGATCGGCCACTTCGACCTCTCGGTCTCCATGGGCATCGCGGGCCAGTTCGACCATCCCGACTTCAAGGCGGCGGTGGCGCGCGTGGTGCAGGCGGCGAAGAAGAACAACAAGTCTCTGGGCCGGCTGGTGCCGAACGTCGAGACAGGCGTGGCGCTGTTCAACGAAGGGTTCGACTTCATCTGCTATTCGGGCGATGTCTGGCTGTTGCAGCAGTCCATGCGCGAGGGCGCAGAGGGCCTGCGCGCGCAATGCAAGCGCGGCCGGCGGCGACCGAAGAGATAAGGGAGATCAACGGGTTATGGCTGAAAAGTTTAAGGTTGCACTGAGCAGGGATTTTCTCACGGCGGAGGGCGAGCCGCTCTTTCCCATGTTCGATCGCACGCCGCTGGACGACGACCCCGATATCGAGTGGCGCTATCTCGATAACGGCGAGGGGGCGGTGGACGCATCCGAGCTCGCCGGGCACGACGCGCTGATCCTGCTGGCCCAGCGCTTCGACCGTTCCAGCGTGCCGAGCGACGGCCGGCTCGCCATGGTCGCGCGCTTCGGCGTCGGCTACGACAGCGTGGACGTGCCCGCCTGCACCGACAACGACATCGCGCTGGTCATCACGCCAAACGGCGTGCGCCGGCCGGTGGCGGCCTAAGAGATAAGGGAGATCAACAGGTTATGTCTGAAAAGTTCAGAGTTGCACTGAGCAGGGATTTTCTCACGGCGGAGGGCGAGCCGCTCTTCCCTATGTTTGACCGCACGCCGCTGGACGACGACCCCGATATCGAGTGGCGCTATCTCGATAACGGTGAAGGGCCGGTGGACGCATCCGAACTCGCCGGGCACGACGCGCTGATCCTGCTGGCCCAGCGCTTCGACCGCTCCAGCGTGCCGAGCGACGGCCGGCTCGCCATGGTCGCGCGCTTCGGCGTCGGCTACGACAGCGTGGACGTACCCGCCTGCACCGACAACGACATCGCGCTGGTCATCACGCCCAACGGCGTGCGCCGGCCGGTGGCGGTCGCCATCATCGCGCTGATCCTCGCGGTCACCTGCAAACTCCTGCTCAAGCACCAGCTCACCCTGAAGGGCCCGCCGGGCTTCGCCCGCAAGGGCGCCCACATGGGGGTGGGCCTCGTCGGCAAGACGCTCGGCTCGGTCGGCATCGGCAACATCGGGGCCGAGATGTTCCGCATGGCCGCCCCCTTCGACATGAACTTCATGGCCTGCGACCCCTACGCCGACCCGGCGGTGGCGGAAGAGCTGGGGGTGCAGATGGTCGATCTCGACACGGTCTGTCGCGAGTCGGACATCCTGACCGTGAACTGCCCCTTAAGCGACGAGACCCACCACATCGTCGATGAGCGCCTGATCGGCCTGATGAAGCCCACGGCCTATTTCGTGAACACCTCGCGCGGCGGCACGGTCGACCAGAAGGCGCTGACGGCGGCGCTGCAGGAAGGGCGGATCGCGGGCGCCGGCCTCGACGTGCTCGATCCGGAGCCGCCAGATCCCAATGACCCCATCCTCAAGCTCGACAACGTGGTGTTCGCGCCGCATGCGCTGGCCTGGACCGACCAATGCTTCGCGGGCCTCGGCGCCGACGACATCGTCGCCTGCAAGGCGTTGATGCGGGGCGAGGCGCCTGCGGCAGTCGTCAACCGCGAGATTCTGGACAACGCGGCCTGGAGAGCCAAGCTCGCGCGCTACGCCGAGACCTTCAGCCGCTGATCGCCCTCCGCAACATTCGCATGTTGTTGGCCACGACGATCCACGCTCCTGGCGTGGGCGGGAACGCGGGAAGCGCGCCGTGACGGGCTTCGACTTCCCGCCGCCGGCCATGCCGGCCGGCACGGATGCGCTGCGCGACGAAGTCCGCGCGTTCCTCGCGGAATCGCAGGCGGCCGAGGGCTGGCGGCCCGATTCCGACTTCGGCTCGGACTGGTCGGCCACCTTCAGCCGTTCCCTTGGTGCGCGCGGGTGGATCGGCATGTGCTGGCCCAAGCGCTATGGCGGGCACGAGCGCTCGGCGCTCGAGCGCTACGTCGTGGTCGAGGAGCTGCTGGCAGCCGGTGCGCCGGTCTACGCCCACTGGGTGGCGGACCGGCAAAGCGGCCCGCTGCTGCTGCGCTTCGGCAGCGAGGAGCAGCGCCAGGCGATTCTCCCCGGAATCGCCGCCGGGGAGTGCTACTTCGCGATTGGCATGAGCGAGCCCGATTCAGGCTCCGACCTCGCCTCGGTACGCACCCGCGCGGAGCGGGCGGCGGAGGGCTGGCGCATCAACGGCACCAAGGTGTGGACCAGCAACGCGCATCGCTCGCAGTACATGATCGCGCTCTGTCGCACGGGGCCCGCCGGGGACAGCCGCCACGAAGGCCTCAGCCAATTCCTGATCGACCTCGAAGCTGATGGCGTGAAGGTCAGCCCGATCGTCAACTTGGCCGGCAAGCACGACTTCAACGAATGCGTCTTCGAGGACGTGGTGATTCCTGCCGACCGGCTAATTGGCCAGGAGGGCGACGGCTGGCGTCAGGTCACGGGCGAGCTTGCGCTGGAGCGGAGTGGCCCTGAGCGCGTTCTCAGCACCCTCCATCTCTTCGCCGCGCTGGTCGAGGCGGCGGGGCCGGAGCCCGAACCGAGGCTCGCCGAGGCGATCGGACGGCTTGCGGCGGAGTTCTATGCGCTGCGCGCCATGTCGCTCGCGGTCGCCGGCCAGCTGGAGAAGGGGGAGTTCCTGGAGGTCGAGGCCGCCATCGTCAAGGACATGGGAACGCGGTTCGAGGCCGAGGTCGTCGAGACGCTGCGCCGGGCCGTGCCGCTGGAACCGGTCGCGGGCGGAAGCGCCAACGCGCCGTCGCTCGAAGCCGCGTTGGGTGCGACGGTGCTGGGGCTGCCTTCGTTCACGCTGCGCGGCGGCACCAACGAAATCCTGCGCTCGATCATCGCCCGTGGCCTGGGAGTCAGGTGAAGGTGCGATGAGCGACGAGACGACGCGCCTGATCGAGCAGACGGCCGACGATCTGTTCGCGGCGGAGAGCGAGGCTGCGCGCGCGACGCTCGCGGAAGGCTCCTGGCCCGAACAGCTCTGGCAGATATTCGCCGAGACGGGGCTCGCACAAGCGGCATTGCCGGAGGAGGCGGGCGGCGCCGGCCTCGCGGCGGGGCTCGCGGTGTTGCGCGCAGCGGGCCGCCATGCCGCGCCGATCCCGGTCGCGGAAACGATGATCGGGACCCTGCTTTGCCACCGCGCCGGGGTCGAGGCGCCGGACGGCCCGCTCACCCTCTATGCGCCGCCGACCGGCGCGCTGGCTGCGCAGCCAGTGGTGCAGGACGATATCGACGCCGCCATCCTGCTGAGGGTGCCGTGGGCGCGGATCGCCACCGTGCTGGCGGTGGGCGCACCAGGCCATGGCCTGGCTTTCCTCACGCCCAGCAACGTGGTCGAGGGTGTGAACCTGGCTGGCGAGCCGCGCGACGATGTCTCCGTCTCCGGCCCGCCGGACCTCTTGGTCTCCCTGCCACCGGAGGTGGACGGCTTCGCACTCATGGCGCTCGCCCGCTCAGCCCAGCTGCGGGGCGCGATGGAGCAGGTGCTCGACATGAGCGTGCGCTACGCGGGCGAGCGCGTGCAGTTCGGCCGCCCGCTCAAGCGCTTCCAGGCGATTCAACACTATCTGGCTGAAATCGCCGGCGAAGCGGCGGCCACAGGGGCTGCTGTGGATGCCGCGGTAGAGGCAGGGACCCCCTTCGCCTTCGCCGCTGCCAAGGCGCGGGCGAGTCAGGCGGCAGGAACGGTCGCCCGCCTCGCGCATCAGGTGCACGGCGCCATTGGCTACACCGCCGAGCACGACCTGCACCATTGGACCAAACGGCTCTGGGCTTGGCGCGACGAGTGCGGCAACGAGGCCCACTGGTGGCAGGTGCTCGGCGCCGAGACCGCGCGGGGTGGCGGCGCGGCGCTCTGGCCCGCGATGGTCGCTACCTCCGGCAGCGCGGTAGCAGAAGCCGCCGGTGGCACGGCAGTAGAGGAAGGAGATCGCCCGTGAGCGACGAGATCCGCCTGGAGGTCGCGGAGCGTATCGCGACGATCACGCTCAACCGGCCAGAGCGGCGCAACGCCTTCACCCGCTCCATGATCGACGCCTGGGCGGCAGCGCTCGCGGACTGTCGCGACCGCGAGGACGTGAACGTGGTGGTGGTGACCGGTGCGGGCAAGGCCTTCTGCAGCGGCGGCGACATCAAGGAGCTGATGGGGGAGGGCCTGGAGCAGGCGTCGGCCGAGCAGCGGGCGACGATCGGCGAGCACGTGCATCGCATCCCGCTCACCCTCGCCGACATGGACAAGCCGGTGATTGCGGCGATCAACGGCGCGGCCATCGGCGCGGGCCTCGACCTCGCGCTCGCGATGGACCTGCGCTTCGCCGCGGCCTCGGCCAGGTTCGCGGAGACCTACGTCAAGGTCGGGCTCGCGCCGGGCGCTGGCGGCGCGCACTGGCTGCCGCGGGTGGTGGGGCAGGCGAAGGCGCTGGAGCTGCTGTGGACGGGCGAGGCCATCGACGCGGCGGAGGCCGAGCGCATCGGCCTGGTCAACCGGGTCTGCCCCGACGACGAGCTGATCCCCCAGACCATGGAACTCGCGCGCCAACTGGCGGACGGACCGACGTTGGCCATCCGCGCCATCAAGCGGCTGGTGCGCGACGGCATCGGAGGCGATCTTCGCGCCGGGCTCGACCGCGCCTCGGCCACCTACGGCGTGCTCGGCTCCACCGACGATCACCGTGAGGCGGTAAAGGCGTTCGTCGAGAAGCGCGCGCCACGCTTTCAGGGGCGCTAGCACGGTGGCGGCAGAGAGCGAGGCCCCGCCGGACCTCGCGGCGATCGAGGCGGCGCGGGCGACGCTCGGCGACCTTGTCGTCGAAACGCCCGTCCACCGCTGGCGGGCGGCGCCGGTTTCGGACGCGCTCGGGCCGGAGAGCGAAGTCTTCCTCAAGCTCGAATTGTTCCAGCGCACTGGCACCTTCAAGGCGCGGGGCGCGCTGCTCAATGCGTTGGCTCTCGACGAGGCGGCGCGGGGGCGCGGCGTCACGGCGGTGAGCGCCGGCAACCACGCCATCGCCGTGGCCTTCGCCGCCGACCGCGTCGGCACGTCGGCCAAGGTGGTGATGATGGAGGGCGCCGATCCCTTCCGCGTCGCCCAGGTGCGCCGCTGCGGCGCGGAACTGGTGCTCGTGCCGGACGTGCACGCGGCATTCGAGGCCGTGCGCGCCATCGAGGCCGACGAGGGGCGCGCCTTCATCCATCCTTTCGAGGGGCGGACGGTCGCGCTCGGCACCGCGACCGTGGGCCTGGAGCTCGCGCGGCAGGTGCCGGCGCTGGATGCGGTGATCGTGCCCATCGGCGGCGGCGGGCTCTGCGCTGGCGTCTCCTGCGCCATCAAGGCGGTGCAGCCGCGGTGCCGCGTCTATGGGGTCGAACCGGAAGGCGCCGATACCATGCACCGCAGCTTCGCGGCCGGCTCGCCCCAGGCCATCGACAAGGTGACCACAATCGCCGACAGCCTCGGCGCGCCTTACGCCCAGCCCTACTCGTTCGGACTCTGCCGGCGCTACGTCGACGAGCTGGTGACGATCGACGACGAGGCCATGCGCCGCGCCATGGGGCTGCTCTTCGCCGAGATGAAGCTCGCCGTGGAGCCGGCGGGTGCTGCGGCGACGGCCGCGCTGCTCGGCCCGCTTTCCGGCCGGCTGCGGGGCAAGCGCACCGCAGTCATCGTCTGCGGCACCAACATCGACGCGCGAAAGTTCATGGCCCAGGCGCTCTTCGATTGATGCGAGGCACGCCTCGAAGGGGTTAGCTCGCGCCGGCGTCGGGACCAGGCCGGTCGCCCGCGTCCGAGGCTCGCCGCCTGTACCACTCCACGCCCTGCGTCTCGATCCGGTTGCGCAGGGCGATGCTGTCGATCGTTCCGTAGAGGAGCAAATGGACGCGCTGCGGGATCGTCAGATCGTCGATGGCGGCGGTGAGGTTCACCTGATCGCTCATGGACAGACGGTCACCGAACAGCGCGAGGTCCACGTCCGAGGCCGGGCGGAAGGTCCCCGTGGCGCGCGAGCCGAACAACACGGCCCGCTCCACCCTGGCGTTGGCTGCGATGATGTCGATGACGGCCCTGCGATGCCGCTCCTTCAGGCCGTCGGTCATGCGGTGCGCTTTGCTTCCAGCGCCTGGTATAGCCTGCGCAGCATTGGGTGATATCGCTTCTTGATCAACGCTTCCGCCTCACGGGCCGTCTCGTCCCGGTAGGTGTGGGTCAATAGATTGCGCCTGCCGACGGCATCGAGAAAGGTCTCGCAGTCGTCCTCGTCGAGGTACCCGGCCTCAAAGCCCTGGCGGATCACGTCGCGCGGACTGTTGGGATCATATCCCTCGTGAAGGAGCAGATCCCTCAGGACCTTCCAGCCGAGTTCGTAGGAGAACACGAACGTCTGCACCAGTCCCGCCCGTTCGAGGTTCGTGTAGGACGGCTGCGCGCAGGCTTCGTCCAACCGCGCGAGGGCTGCACCGAAATTGACCGTGCGTTGACGCCAGCGGGCTTCGCCGGTCGTATCCATTCGTCGCGGCCTCGGGGCGTGCTCCTACCAGCTGTTGCGGAGCTCACGGAGCTTGAGAAAGACCTCGCGCGGGCCGGGGTCGTCCGAGAGATCGGGGAAGGCCTCGCGCAGACGTGCGATCACGCTTGGGCTGTGGAGGCGGAAGAAGGTGTTGATTTCCTTCTCCAGCGCGAGCGTCGAGACCAGGGCGTCGTCGGGGTCCTGCGGCCCTATCTCCTCAAGCAGCGATGCCGCCCGCTCGTTGTCCGGCTCCCGGTCCAGGGTGAAGCCCAGGTTGTGCGCGATGTAGTCGTGGCCCGGGTAGATCAGGGTCTCGTCCGGCAGCTTCGCGAGCTGGCCTGCGAAGGTCTCGTAGAGCTCGGCGGGATGGCCGCCGGAGTGGCAGTTGCCGGCGCCGGCGTTGAAGAGGGTGTCGCCGCAGAAGAGCGCCGGCGTGTCTGTGCGGGACAGCAGGCACACGTGGCTCATGGTGTGGCCGGGGGTGTCCAGCGCCTCAAGCTCCACCGTGGCCCCAACATTGATGACGTCGCCCGCCCCGAGCCCGCGGTCGATATCGGGGATCTTGCCCTTGGCGTTGGCGTGGGCGAGCAGGCTGGCGCCGGTCGCCTTGATCATCGCCTTGTTGCCGCCGGTGTGATCGCCGTGCTCGTGGGTGTTGAGGATCTGGGTGATCTGCCAGCCCTTGTCCTTGGCCGCCTTGAGGCAGCGCTTGTGGTCCAGTGGGTCGACCGCGAGCGCCTCGCCGGTCTCCGGGCAAGCGATCAAGTAGTTGAAGTTGCGGTAGGCGTTGGCTGTCCAGACTTGCTCGACGAGCATGTGCAATCTCCCGCGCGTGCGGCGCTAGTCGGGGTCCAGCTCGGAATCCCAGTAGAGGTAGTCGCCCCAGCTCTCGTGCAGGTAGCGGGGCGGGAAGCGCCGGCCCGCCTGGTGCAGATCGTAGGCGCTGGGCGGACGCGGCTTGCGTGCCGGCCGCATCCCGCACTCTCGCGGCAGCCGGTTGCTCTTGGCGAGGTTGCAGGCGCTGCAGGCTGTGACGACGTTGTCCCAGGTGGTGCGCCCTCCACGCGAGCGCGGCACCAGGTGGTCGAAGGTGAGGTCCTCCACCGGGAAGGGCGCCACGCAATACTGGCAGGTGAACGAATCCCGCAGGAAGACGTTGAACCGCGTGAAGGCGGGCCGGCGCGCGAGCGGACGGTAGCGCTTGAGCGCGACGACGCTCGGCAAGCGGATCGCCGTGCTCGGCGAGCGGATCGCACGGTCGTATGTGGAGAGGATGGTCACCCGGTCGAGGAACGCTGCCTTGACCGCGTCCTGCCAGCCCCAGACGGAGAGCGGGAAGTAGCTAAGCGGCCGGTAATCGGCGTTGAGCACGAGGGCTGGGCAGCTCTCCAAGGATGCTTGCACTTCTCCAGGCCCCCTCAACGCGGCTCCAGCGCGCCCACCAGCGGCCTAATCTCCACCGGCGCGCCAGATTTGCGGGCGCATCATGCCAAAGAGAAGCCAAAGGGCAAAGCCGGGAGAGGGTCGCCGCGCCCGGCTCGCGTCGCCCGCCGACGCCTACTCGACGACGAATGTCGGGGAGAAGTCGGCGGGTGCCAGCGAAAGGCGCGGGCTGAAGGAGTCGAGATTGGCCTGCTCGACGATGTGAATCAAAGGCCCGGCGTGCGGGTATTCGAGCTTGCCTTCCAGGAGCCGCACGGCCATCTCGATGCCCATCCGGCCCTGCAAGGCCGGAAAGTCGGTAGGCGCCGCGAGGATCTTTTCACGCTTGATGCCGCGATAGACCGCGTGGGTGAAGTAGTTCGCGAGTACCTGTATTTGGCCCGTAAGGCCGCGCGCTCTGAGCAGGCTTACCGCCGCGCCGGCGGTGACCGCGCTGCCCACGATGTAGTCGACATCGGGGCGTTCCTCCAGCGCTTCCTCGACCAGGATCAGCTGGATTTCGCGGCCGGTATCGCCCCACTTCCTCACGACAATGTCGACCGCGCTGCCGGCGAGCGCCTCGGTGAATCCCTCCTCGACGAAATGGGCCCATTGCGATTCCCGCGGGCCGGCGAACCACGCCACCTTGACGGTTGGCGTGCCGGCCGGGTGGAGGCTAGCGAGATAGGCGCCAGGGACCTCCCCCATCGTGACCCAGGAGACGGCGGCCTTGGCACTGATGCCGGGGTCGGCGATGTCGTTGACCACGGCGATCACCGGGATCGCCTCGCTGATCGCAAGAACCGCCTCGGTCAGCCCGTCGAAGCTCACCGCGCCCAGCGCCAGGATGTCCGCGTCTTGGGCGCATTCGGTGATCTGGGCGATCTGGCGTTCGAGGTTGGGGTAGCCGCCGGCCTCGACCACGCGGAGCGCGACGCCCAGCCGCTTCGCTTCCTCGACCATGCCGTAGTTGACGCTCAGCCAGTACGAATCCTTGAGGTGGGGGTATGAGGCGCAGATGCGCCACTTCTGCGACGCGCGCTCGAGGGGGCGATAGGTGATGGTCGTCGTCGGGCTGCGGAAATCGAAGGGCGGCGACCAGATTTCGAGTGCCCACGCGGCGGGGGAGGTAGGCCCCTCCACCGCCTCTTGCCCGGACCCGAGCGCTGGGCCTGCGGCCAGCGCCAGGCCCGCAAGGAGGCCAACAACCGTTCTTGGCAGGCGCCACGGTCTCATGGCGGGCATGATGCGGCCGATTGCCTTTCGATTCCAACCGGTGTTCTAATTTCGCGATGTTCGGCCGCTTCGGCATCGCGAGCCGCCTGTTCGTTTCGTTTGCGGGGGTGGCGGCCCTCTCCATCGCAGCCGGGATCATCGGCTGGGTCGTGCTGCGCAACGTCGACACCGCGCAGACCACCATCGTGGATGAGGCCCTGCCGGCGATCGCCGAGGGGCGGATCATCGCCGAAACCTCCACTCAGATTGCGGCGCACGGCGCCCTGCTTGCCACTGCCGAAAGCCAGGCGGAGCGGCAGGCCCAGGCCAATATCCTGCGGTCCACGACCGATTTGCTCTCTGCCCGCCTCGACGTGCTGGAAGGCTACGGCTTTCCCGAGCAGGAAGTGGCGGAGCTGCGCGGCGTGGTGTCGGCGCTTGCCGCGAACCTGGATCGGCAGGACGAGATCGTCGCCGCGCGCATCGGGATGAATGCCGTGCTGGCCGCTTCGGTCGCGCGCACACTGGATGCGGCCGGCGAGCTCTCCGCGCTTTCCGAGACGCTCACCTCCAACGCGGCGTCCGGCGCGACGGTCGTCATCTCCAATCTCTACGAGCTCGCCGAAGACACGGCACGCCTGGCGTCCATGCTGGACGCCTTCGACCGGCTGGTCGAGGCGGACCTCTTCCTGCTGGAGCGGATGTTCGAGCTCCGGATGCGCGCCTCCGAGCAAGGGCTGCTGCTGAACCAGCTCGGCCGCGCGCGGGATGCCAGCGAGATCGGTTGGATCGAGGAGCGCTACAGCGGCAACCTCCGCATTCTGGAGCGCCGGGTGGCGCTGATCGACGACCCGACCCGCCGCGAGCAGGGGGAAGCGCTGGTTGCCGCACTCGCATCCGACGGGCCGCCCGGCACTATCGGTCTATTCGATCAACGCCGCCGGTCGCTGGACCTCGATGCAGCGCTCGCCGCCCTGGCGGAGGACAACCGCGCGTTGACGGACCAGATGAACGAGGGTGTCGCCGCCGTCGTCTCCCGCTCCCAGCAGATCGCCGCCGACGCATCCGAGGCGGCGGACAGTGCCGTCGAGTTCGGTGGCCTCACTGTCCTGCTCCAAATCGTGCTGTTCATCGCCATCGCGGGCGCCATCGCCTGGCTCTATGTGCACCGCAACATCGTTCACCGGCTCACGGCGCTGCACCGGGTCATGCAGAGCCTGGCGGCCGGGCGGCTCGACGTCGATGTACCGAGGGGAGGGAAGGACGAGCTCTCCGACATGGCCGACACGGTGCGCGTCTTCCGCGACCAGGCGATCGACAAGCGGGAGCTTGAGAAGGAGCGGGAACAGACCAACGCCGAGTTGCGGCAGCACAAGGAGCACCTGGAGAGACTGGTCGCCGAACGCACCGCGCAGCTGACCGAGGCCAATGCCCGGCTGGTCGAGGAGGTGCGGAACCATGATCGCGCCCGCGCCCGCGCCGAGCAGGCGAGCCGTGCCAAGTCGGAGTTCCTTGCCACCATGAGCCACGAGATCCGCACCCCGATGAACGGGGTTCTCGGCATGCTGCGGCTCATGGCCGACGGTCCGCTCAACGAGCGGCAGCGCCAGCAAGTCAGGGTCATGCGCTCGTCGAGCGAAATTCTGCTCGGTATCCTCAACGACATCCTCGACTACTCGCGGGTCGAATCGGGTGAGATTGAGGTGGAGAGCGCGGTCTTCGACCTGCACGAGTTGGTCGAGGACATCGTGGTGCTTATGCAGGGCCGGGCCAGAGAGAAGGAGCTCGCCCTCGACCTGGCGATTGCGGAGGGCGTGCCGGCGGCGGTGACCGGCGATCGCCAGAAGCTGAGCCAGGTGCTGCTCAACCTGCTCGGCAACGGCATCAAGTTCACGGATCGGGGCGCGGTCGCGCTCGAGGTCTCGAACGGCGCGGAGCCCGATGCGGTGCGTCTGGCCGTGCAGGACACCGGCCCCGGTATCGCCGAGGCCGACCTCGCTCATCTTTTCGAGCCTTTCTATCAGGCAGCCGCATCGCGCCGTCACGGGCAGCAGACCGGCACCGGGCTCGGCCTCGCCATCTCCAAGCGCCTGGTCACCGCGATGGGAGGGCGCGTCGAGGTGGAGACGGAACCGGGGGAGGGCAGCTGCTTCTCCGTCACGCTGCCGCTGCCGCAGGGCGAAGCCGCCATCCAGCCGCCGGTCGAGGCGGCAGCCTACGAGGCGATCGGCACCGGCCGGGCCCTGGACGTCCTCATCGTCGAAGACAACGTGGTGAACGCCATGGTGGTCGAGGCCTTCGTCAGTCGGATGGGGCATAGGCCGCTGGTCGCGCCCACCGCGGAAGAGGGGCTCGAGCTGCTGGAGGAACAGGCGTTCGATCTCGTCCTCATGGACATCAGCCTGCCCGGCATCGACGGCATCGAGGCGACGCAACGCATCCGCGCCCACGCCGATGCGATGATCCGCTCGCTACCTGTCATCGCCATGTCGGCCCACGTGTTCGACAACGAGGTCGCCCAGCACCTGCAGTCAGGCATGGATGCCTTCATCGGCAAGCCCATCGCACCCGACGGCCTGGCGCAGACCATTGCCAGCGTTCTGGGACGCTCGCCTGGCGCGCGCGCCGCCTTGGATGGCGGCCGTGCCGATGACAGAGGGGAGTCGATCATCGATCCCGCTGTTCTCGCGCAGGATCGCGCGGTGCTGGGGGCGGAGCGCGGCGGACTCATGGTCGATACCTTTATCGAGACGGCGCCGGCGCAGATTGAGGGCATCAGGCAGGCGCTGGCCGAGGGAAGAGCCGAGCGGGCGGCGGACCTTGCCCACGCGCTGAGAGGAGCCGCCGGCAGCCTCGGGCTGCGCCGCCTCGCGGACCGCTGCGGCGTGCTCGAAGCGCGCGCCCGCACGCCCGAGGCGGCGGCAGTTGCCGAGGGGCTGGACCGCTTGTTCGACGAATCGCGCGAGGCGTTGGTGACGCTCTGGGCGGGCCTCGAAACGGCCGAGCGCGAGGGTCAGGTGGTGACCGCCGGGGTGAACAGGTAGCCCTCACCGTGCGCGGTCACGATGATCTCGGGGTTCTTCGGGTTCTGCTCGATCTTCCGCCTGAGCCGCCGGATCAGGACGTCGATGGTCCGGTCGCCCGGCTCCCAGGACCGGTGAGTGATCAGCGCGAGCAGGCGTTCCCGCGAAAGCACCTGGCCCGGATGATCTACCAAGGCCGCGAGCAGCTCGTGCTCGGCCCGGGTCAGCTGCACGGTCTCGCCCTCCGGCGAGACCAGCTTGCGCGCCGCTGAAGAGAACTCCCAACCGGCGAAGCGGCGCCCCGAGAAGGGCTCCCGTGTGCCTTCCTTGGCGCGGCGCAGAACGCTCTTGACGCGCGCCAGCAGCTCGCGCGGGTTGAAGGGCTTGGTGATGTAATCGTCGGCGCCGATCTCGAGACCCAGGATCCGGTCCACGTCGTCGTCGCGCACCGTGACGAGGATGATCCCGACGTTGCTCTGTGCTCTTAGCTTGCGGGTCAGATCGAGGCCGTCTTCACGCGGCAGGTTGATGTCGAGCAGGATGAGGTCGGCGGCATCCCGCTCCAGGATGCGCCACATGCGATCGCCGTCCTCCGCCTCGCTCACCCGGTGGCCTGCCGCCTGGGCGTAACCGGCCAGCTTGGTGCGGGTGACGGCATCGTCCTCGACCACGACAATGTGGTACGGGTCCGTCATCTCTAGGCCCCGCATCTCAGTTCCGGCGCCATTTTCACATCTTTCATGATCTTTTACAGGCTGTTTATGGCAAGGGTCTGTCTTGTTCACAACGCCCCTCTAGGCTTGCAGGCTCGGCGCGGAGGGTTCGCGCACGAGACACGCTCATGCGAGCACAAACGAGGAGGCGACTATGGTGGGTACAGATTTAAGGCGGTGGGTAATCGCGCTCGTCGCAGGGGCCGCGATCGGCCTGTCGGGCGCCGTGTCCGGCGTGGCTCAGGCTGCGGACTCCGACGACCCGATCAAGATCCCGATCCATAACTGGTCAAGCCAGATCGTGGGCGCCCACGTCTTGGGCAAGATTCTGAACGGCCAAGGCTTTGAGACGGAGTTCATCCCTGCCGACAGCCAGGTGGTTTACACCTCCATGTGCGAGGGTGACATCGATGTGGTTCACGAGGTCTGGCAGGGCGCGTTCGGCGTGGCGTTCGAGGCGGTCGTTGCCCAAGACTGCGTGATCGACGCCGCGACACATGACGCGAAGACCCGCGAAGAGTGGTGGTATCCCAGTTATGTCGAGGAGCAGTGCCCTGGCCTGCCCGACTGGGAGGCGCTGAATGCCTGCGCCGAGATGTTCGCGACTGCCGAGACGGCCCCGAAGGGTCGCTTCCTCGGCGGGCCGGTCGACTGGTTGAAGCACGACGCCGAGCGTGTCGAAGGCCTCGGCATGGACTTCGAGGTGGTGAACGCTGGCTCGGCTGCGGCCATCTGGGCGGAGCTGGCATCGGCGTTCGAGCGCAAGGCGCCGATCGTGCACTTCAACTGGACGCCCAATTTCATCGAGGCGATCTACGACGGCAAGTTCGTCGAGTTCCCGGAGTACGGCGAGGGCTGCAAAGACGACCCGGCCTGGGGTCCCAATCCCGACATGACCCATGACTGCGGCAACCCGAAGGACGGCTATCTCAAGATCGGTGTCTGGAACGGCATGCCCGACAAGTGGCCGACGGTTTACGCCATCATCTCGAAGATGAACCTGACCAATCTCGATATCGCGGTGATGTCCAAGCTCGTCGACATCGACGGCATGGAGGTCGAAGAGGCGGCCGACAAGTGGCTCGCCGACAACGAAGCCAAGTGGATGTCCTGGGTTAACTAACCTAGAGTCCCTGGCTACGAGGGCGCCGTCCTATCTCCCTGTGGCGGCGCCCTCGCTTTATTTCATGCCCCTGCCGGCACATAGTATTCGCGCCCATCGCCGCCAACGATGGAGCGAGGCGCCGACGAGGTGGGGTAGCGGCACGCGCTCTGCCGTGGCGGGGAGGTGCGATTTGGCCGAACCTATTCTCACGTGCAGCAGCGTCTGGAAGCTGTTCGGCCCCAAACCCCGGCCGTTCATGGAGAGGCACGGGGGCGCGCCCGGCCTCGCCGCCATTCTGGACGAGGGCTACATCCCCGCCGTGCGCGACGCCTCGCTGGAGGTCAACGCCGGCGAAATTCTGGTGATCATGGGGCTCTCGGGCTCCGGCAAGTCCACGCTGCTCCGTTGCCTCGCGCGCCTGATCGAGCCGACCGCCGGCGCGATCATGTTCGAGGGCCAAGACCTGCTCAAGGCGACCAACCGGGAGCTCACGCAGCTGCGCCGCCACAAGATGGGCATGGTGTTTCAGCACTTCGCGCTGCTGCCCCACCGCACGGTGCTGCAGAACGTCGCCTTCCCGCTCGAGGTCCAGGGCATCGACCGCCGCACACGTGAGACTCGTGCCCGCGAGATGATCGAGCTTGTCGGCCTCGAAGGCCGCGAGCGCTATTACCCGCGCGAGCTCTCCGGCGGGCAGCAGCAGCGTGTCGGGATCGCCCGCTCGCTCGCGGTGGGGCCCGAACTCTGGTTCCTCGACGAGCCGTTCTCCGCCCTCGATCCGCTCATCCGCCGCGAAATGCAGAACGAGTTCCTGCGCCTGCAGAACATGCTGCACAAGACGATCCTTTTCATCACCCATGACTTCGACGAGGCCATCCGGCTTGCGGACCGCATCATCATCATGAAGGACGGCATCATCGAGCAGGCCGGCACAGCCACCGAGCTGATCGAGAACCCGGAGACCGACTACGTGCGCGAATTCACCAAGGACGTGGCGCGGGATCGCCTGCTCACAGTGGCGACGGCGGTGCGCCCCGCTGCCGCGGGCGAGACAACGCAAGGCGAGGTCAAGGCGGACGCCACCCTGGCGGACGTCGCGCCGCAGGTGATCGAAGCCGAGCGCCCGGTGGCGGTCGTCGACGAGAAAGGCCGCGCGGTCGGCGTGGTCGACCGCTACGGCCTCGTCGACGCGATGTACGCCGACCGCTCGTAAGTCATGGCCGCAGAGCGGACCCTCGGAGGATCGATCGCAGGGTCGGTCGCGACGACACGTCGCCTCTGGCGCACGCCGGGGGTCGGGCCGCTGCTCGTTCTGGTGCCCTTCGTCGTTCTGCTCGCGCTCAAGCCCATCCTACCCGAGGCCGGGATCGTCTGGCCCAGGGACATCGCGGTGCCCTTCATCGACTGGATCAACGTCGTCGTCGACGTCTTCCACAAGCACGAGATCTTCGGCGTCTTCACGGTCAAGGACGTGACGCGGGCGATCGCCTTCGGCATCGAGTGGCCACTCGACATCGTGCACGGCCTGCTCGTGGGCGGCTTCAGGTCGATCGGCATCCCCGCCATCCCGTGGATCATGATCGCAGGCCTCGCCGCGGTCTTCGGCTGGTGGCTGAAGGGCTGGCGGCTCGCGCTGCTGGCTGGCGGCTGCATCGTCTACTTCGCCGTCTTCGGCAAGTGGTCGCTCTCGATGACGACGCTCTCCGTCGTCCTGGTGGCGGCGCCGATCGCAGCCGCCGTCGGCGTCGCACTTGGCGTGGCGGGGGCCAAGTCGCGGCCCTTCGAGCGGGCGCTCTGGCCGCTGCTCAACGTCATGCAGTCGCTGCCGCACTTCTCCTACCTGATCCCGGTGGCGCTCTTCATCGGCGTCTCGCACCGGGCCGGCGCGATTGCGACCATTCTCTTCGCCATACCGCCGATGACGCGGCTCACGCTTCTTGGGCTCAAGGGCGTCTCCGAGGAAGTGCGCGAGGCCGGCGTGATGGCCGGCTGCACGCGCTGGCAGATGCTCTTCAGGGTGGAGATTCCGGCCGCCCGCGATTCGCTCATGCTGGGCGTCAACCAGGTCATCATGCAGTGCCTGGCGATGGTCGTGATCGCCTCCTTCGTCGGTGCCAAGGGGCTGGGGCAGGACCTGCTGTTCCGCCTGCAGAGCCTGCGTCTCGGGCAGGCGCTGGAGAACGGCGTCGCCGTGGTGCTGATGGCGGTGATGCTCGACCGGCTGAGCCGGGCGCTCTCCGAGAAGCAGCCCGAGCGTCGCCCAGACGGCCCCTTCTGGCGCGTGCATCCCTATCTGATGGTGGCAGCTCTTATCATCGTCGTCTCGATTGTCCTGTCGCTGCTGACGCCCTATGCCCAGACGCTGCCCAAGTCCGCGACGATCACCACCGCGCCCTTCTGGGACATGGTCGTCGAATTCATCACGTTCACGCTCTACGACCCACTTTCCGTCATTCGCGACGGCCTGCTCGTCCACGTGCTGATTCCGCTGCGCACTGGTTTCCAGTGGATGCCGTGGATCGCGGTGGCGTCGCTGGCCGGCGCCATCGGCTGGCGCCTCGCGGGCCCGAGGTTGGCGGCGACGGCGGCGGGCTTCGTCTGCTTCATCGCGCTCACGGGCTTCTGGGAGCGCGCGTCGATCACCGCCTACATGGTCTTCTTCGCGCTGATCCTTTGCCTGATTTTCGGGCTGCCTTTGGGTATCTGGGCATCGAAAACCGCGGGGCGCACCCGGTTCGTGCAGCTCCTCTGCGATACCTTCCAGACCTTCCCGTCGTTCATCTACCTGATCCCGGTGATCATGCTGTTCCAGGTGGGAGACGTGGCGGCGATCACCGCCATCGTGATCTACGCGGCGATCCCCATTGTCCGCTACACGATCTTCGGCCTGCGCGGCGTGCCCAGCGAGACCATCGAGGCGGCGATCACCGCCGGCTGCACGCCCCGGCAGATCCTGTGGAAGGTGCGGATGCCGCTGGCCTTCCCCGAGATCATGCTGGGGGTCAACCAGACCATCATGTTCGGGCTCTTCATGGTGATCATCGCCGCCTTCATCGGGACCAAGGACCTGGGCCAGGAGATCTTCCGGGCGCTCACCTTCGCCGATGCCGGAAAGGGTCTCGTCATTGGCCTTTGCGTTGCCTTTATCGGGCTCACGGTCGATCGCCTGGTCGTGGAGTGGTCGGAGCAGCGCCGGCGCCAGCTGGGTCTGGCCTGAGCGGAATCGACGAAAGGCGCGCGTTATGGAACTCGTTTCAGCCAGTGGGGTTCGCGTTCCGCGCGGCGTGCGACGGCCGGGCATTCTCGCGCTCCCATCAGGAGTGGAGCGCTACGTCGTTCCGGGGCGGAGCGCGCGGGCCATCCGGGTCGCCGGCGGCGACACGATCCGCCTCGTCGACGCCGAAGGCGGGCAGGCCTGCGAGCTTGTCTGCGTGACGGACGAGGGCCGGTTTACCGAGAGCCTGCTGGGGGAGAGGGCAGGGGGACACGCCGCTGGTCTCCGTCGGCTGGTTGCCGAAGGCGTCACGCGCGTCGACCGCAACCTCGCGGGTGCCTCGTCCCTGGACCTGTTCGGGCCCGAGAGCCGCTCCGGCGAGGAGGTGTCATTCACTGCGAGCGGCGCGGGTACCATGATCGTGGCGACGCCGGGCGCGCCGATGGCGCCCGACGGGCAGGACCCGCCGACGCCCATCGTGGTGTTCGTCGAGCGTGTCGCAGGTGCCGCGCCGGCGGGCGAGGCGGTGTTGCCCGAGCCGCTGGCGGACCCGCGCCTCGACGAGCGGATCGACCGTCGCACGGCCGCCAGCTACGAGGTGCGCGCGGGCGAGTGGATTCAGATCATCGATGTCGAAGGGCGCCAGTGCACCGACTTCCAGGCCTTTCATCGCGCGCGCCTGGACGAGGGCGTGGAGCGCTGCCTCGACGTGACCACCACCCGCTCGCTGATGGGGCTCGGCTATCCCCATCCGGGGCAGAGGGCCAAGTATCTGGACCAGGATTTCGTGGCGCTCATCGAGGTGGTGCAGGACACCTGCATGCGCCACGACGCCTTCGGCCTCGCCTGCGCGGCCAAATATTACGAGGACCAGGGCTATCCGGGCCACGCCAACTGCTCGGACAACTTCAACATGGCGCTGGAGTCATACGCGGTTCAGCCTCGGCGCGGCTGGATGGCCATGAACTTCTTCTACAACACCGAGGTCGATGGCCAGAACCTGTTCGTCCTCGACGAGCCGTGGTCGCGCCCCGGCGACTACGTTCTGCTGCGGGCGCTGACCGACCTGGTCTGCGTCTCCTCCGCTTGCCCGGACGATATCGACGCGGCGAACGGCTGGAACCCCACCGACATTCACGTGCGCGTCTATCCGGAGACGGAATCCTTTTCGCGCGCCGTCGGCCACTACAAGCAACCGGATGCGGACGTGACCATGACCAAGGAAACCGGCTTTCACGCCCGCACCAGCGGCTGCACGCGCGACTATATCGAGTACAACGGCTACTGGCTGCCCAACAGCTACACCGGCGTCGGTCCGATCGCGGAATACTGGGCCTGCCGCGAGCGGGTCGCCGCCATCGATCTCTCGCCGCTCCGCAAGTTCGAGGTGCTGGGGCCAGGAGCGGAGGCGCTGCTGCAGCACTGTCTGACCCGCAACGTGCGGAAGCTCGCGGTGGGCCAGGTGGTCTACACCGCCATGTGCTACGACACCGGCACCATGCTCGACGACGGAACCCTGTTCCGGCTGGGCCAGGACAACTTCCGTTGGATCGGCGGCTGCGACCAGGGAGGCGTCTGGCTGCGCGAGCAGGCCGAAAAGCTCGGCCTCGACGTGTGGGTGCGCTCGTCCACCGACCAGCTCCACAACCTCTCGGTCCAGGGGCCGTTGAGCCGGAATGTGGTGAACGAGGTGGTGTGGACTCCGCCGGCCCAGCCAAGCATCGACGAGCTCGGATGGTTCCGCTTCTCCGTCGGCCGGCTGGGCGATGCGGACGGGCCGGCGCTCGTGGTCTCGCGTACGGGCTACACCGGGGAACTCGGCTACGAGATATTCTGTCACCCGACCGACTGCGAGGCGGTGTGGGACGCGGTCTGCGCGGCGGGCGAGCCGCACGGGCTCAGCCCGCTCGGCCTGGAGGCCCTCGATATCCTGCGGATTGAGGCGGGGCTGATCTTCTCAGGCTACGAGTTCGACGATCAGACCGACCCCTTCGAGGCCGGGATCGGCTTCACGGTGCCGCTCAAGTCCAAGGAGGACGAGTTTTGCGGCAAGGCGGCGCTGGTCAAGCGCAAGGCCAACCCGCAGCGTGTCCTCGTCGGACTTGAGCTCTCGGGCGACGAGGTGGCGGGCCACGGCGACGGCGTGTTCGTCGGCCGCCATCGGGTGGGCGTGGTCACGTCGGGCACCCGCTCGCCGATGACCGGCAAGTCAATCGCGCTCTGCCGCATGGCGGTGGAGCACGCTGAACTCGGCACCTCCGCAGAAGTGGGCCAGCTCGACGGCGTGCAGAAGCGCCTCGAGGCGACTGTGGTGCCGTTCCCCTTCTACGATCCCGAGAAGAAACGCGTCAGGATGTAGTCCACGCCGGCCGGCGGTCGATCCAGGGACGCGCCTCTTCCAACTGGGAGGCGAGACGGAAGAGCGTGGCCTCGTCGCCGTGGCGGGCGACCGCCTGCACCGCGACCGGGAAGCCGCTCTCGGTCGTGCCAAGCGGGATCATCATGGCCGGCTGGCCGGTGAGATTGAACCACACCGTGAACGGGCTGAACTCGAACACCCGGCGCCAGTATTCCTCCAGGTTGTCCATCATCATGTCGAGCCAGCCGAGCTTGGGCGGCAGCGTGCCGAGGCCGGGGGTGAGCAGCACGTCCCAGTCCGCATGGAACGCAGCCATCTGGCGGCCGATGCGGTGCGCCGTGTGGACCGCCGCCATGTAGCTCGCCCCGTCGATGGTCTCGGCGAGTTTGGCCGTGTCCGCGACCACGGTCTCCAGCTTGCCCGGCGCAGGCGTACGGCCCGAGGGATGTGCACGCAACAGGTACAGGATCTGGATCGCGCTGATGGTGCGGAAGGTTGGTATCACGTCGGCCCGGTCGATTGCGGGATCGGCCTCCGCTACCTGGTGGCCGAGGTCTTCGCAAAGTGACGCGGTCTCGTGCAGGACGCGGAGTGAGTCGTCTACCACGGGCGCGCCGTTGGGCGCGTTGCTGGTGAATGCGATCCGAAGCGTGCCGGGATCGGCGCCCACCTCTTCGAGGAACGGGCGGGCCGGCGGCGGCGCGATGTAGGGATCGCCCGGCGCGGGGCCTGACGTGGCATCGAGGAGCGCCGCGCTGTCGCGGACCGTGAGCGACACCGCGTGCTCGATGGCGAGCCCGCCGAGCGATTCGCCGAAGTAGGGCGCCATGGTGTTGCGCGCCCGTGTCGGGCGCAGCCCCACGAGGCCGCAGGAGGCCGCCGGCGCGCGGATCGAGCCGAAGCCGTCGGAGGCATGGGCGATCGGCAGCAATCGGGCCGAGACAGCTGCCGAAGCGCCGCCGCTGGAGCCCGCCGGAGTCCGTTCCAGGTCCCAGGGGTTGCGCGAGGGGCCGTAGAGCTGCGGCTCGCAGGTGAGGCTGAGGCCGAGCTCGCAGGTGCTGGTCTTGCCGTAGATCACCATGCCGGCCTGCTTGAGCCGGGTGACGTGCACGCTGTCCTCGGTCGCGGGCGGCAGGTCGGCGAAGAAGCGGCTGCCGCGCGCGGTCCTCGCGCCTGCGAGCGCGGAGCCGAGATCCTTGAGCAGGAACGGCACGCCCTTGAGCGGGCCGTCCGGCAGGCCTGCCTCGATCGCCCGCGTGGCGTGGTCGTAGAGCTCCATCACGACCGCGTTGATGGTCGCGTTGCGCGATTCCACGCGCGCAATCGCGGCCTCCAGCACCTCGGTCGCGCTGACCTCGCCGGCCTTCACCAGCGCCGCGAGACCGAGCGCGTCATATGACTCGTACTCCGCGAACCCGCCCATCGTTCGTCCCCGCTGCTCCCTTCGACTGAATGACGCACCATAGCGCGCCGCGGCCGGGTTTTCTCGCCACGGTTGCGGCCCGAGTCGCAGGGCACGCGTCGCGCAGAATCCCGCACGGGCGCGTGGTCGCCCCCTGTCGGGCCGCGAGATTCCGGCGCGGGCGGCGGTGACGTAAGAATTTATGTGTCAGGTGGGAAGGGGGTACTCCCTGTGGTGACGACAACCACAAACAGGAGCACCCCGCATGTCCCAGCAAGCTGCGACGATCATGAGCCTACCCCAGGCCTTTGAGGTGGTGAAGGAGATGCAGGCAGGCGGACTGGACTGGGGCGAGGGCTACCGCCCGCTCGGCCGCCAGGCGCTGGCCGAGATCATCGAGGGCCGGATGGCCGAGGCGGTGGATCGCTGGCTCGACAACCTCGACGCCGGCGCGATGCGCGACCGGCGCAACGGGACCTACCGCCGCTGCCTGCTGAGCGAGCTCGGCGACATCGAGCTCAACGTGCCGCGCACCCGGCACTTCTGCCCGACCGGGGTTGTGAAGAGCTACGCAAGGCGCGCGCCGGAGATCGACCGTGCCATCCTGGCCGGCTTCGTGCTGGGGCTTTCGACGCGCAAGGTGGGCGAGGTCCTGCTGGCCCTGCTCGGGCGCCCGGTCTCGGCCGCGACGGTGAGCCGGGTCGCCAAGACGCTCGACATGGCGGTCGAGGCTTTCCACCGCAGGCCGCTGAAGAACGCCTACAAGGCGCTGATGCTCGACGGCGTGGTGCTGGCCCGCAAGACCGGCGCCGGCGCACTCAGGAGGCCGGTCCTGGTGGCGCTCGGCATCCGCCCCGACGGCAAGAAGGAGATCATCGACTTCCATCTCGCCGTCAGCGAAGGCACCCGCGAGTGGGAAGCGTTCCTCAACCGACTGTACCACCGCGGGCTCACCGGCGAAGGCCTTGAGATGATCTGCGTCGATGGCGGCAAGGGCCTGCTGGCTGCCTTGCCGTTCGTCTATCCCGGCATCCCGGTTCAGAGGTGCTGGGCGCACAAGATGCGCAACATCCTCAACAAGGTCCGCAAGGCCGACCAGGAGGCCGTCAAGGCCGATGTCCACGCCGTCATGAATGCAAAGAGCCGCCGCAAGGCCCAGAGCGCCGCCCGACGCTTCGCCGACCGCTGGCAAAGCACCTACCCCAAGGCCGTCGCCTGCCTGCGCAGCGATCTCGACGAGCTGCTCACCTGCTTCCGCTACCGGACCCTCGATGAGCGAAAGCAGGTCAGGACCACAAACGCCATCGAACGAAGATTCCGCGAGGTCCGCAGACGAACCCGCCCCATGGGAACCTTCCAGGACCGGACCTCAATGGACCGCGTCCTCTACGCGGTATTCATCCACGAAAACAAGTCTCAGGGAATCAGCACCCCCGTCTCCCTGACACATAACTCTTGACGTTACCCGGGCGGCGTCCGCCTTGACAGCCGGCAATGTGGGGTGCGAGCGTTGCGACGGTAAAAAATAAGCCGTCCCGATTGACTGGCGAGGAGTCACGACGGAGGCTGGGGACACTGAGGGCCGTCGGACTCAGCGAAGCGGCGCTCAGCAGTCAAGCCGTTGCCGAGCTCAAGGGCGACGGTTTCGAAATCCCCTGCGATGCACGTGACTCACCGTCGAATACGAGGGAAGCGGGGCGGATGACAACGTCCGACGCCGCGGGCTGTGTGCTTGACGTGATCGGATCGGCGGAGCCCTAGTCAGATGCACCCGGAATGAGCGATGGCACAAGAAACGACAGAGCCCCAAGGTAGATCCGGCCGTCCGAAATGGATGGGCTATGCGCAGCTGATCCTGATATTGGCCGCCATCGGAGTCGCCCTCTACTTCGCGCAGGCGCCGAGCCGCGTGGAGCGCAACCCGATCTCCGACATGGCGCTCGACCAGGCCAAGCCAACCGTCGCCATGATTCAGCCGGCGCCGACCGAACAGGCGCTGAGGGTCGACCTGACAGGGGGGGTCACCCTGCACGGAAACGTGAGGGTCTCCTCCGAAGTCGGCGGGCGCGTGGTCTGGGTCTCGCCCAATTTCAGAAACGGCGGGTCGATCGCCGCAAACGAGACCATCGTCAGGATCGATCCGGCCGAGTACGAGCTTGAGCTCGAAGTCGCCGCCGCGCGGGTCGCAAAGGCCGACGCCCGGCTACAGATCGAAAGGGCCGAGGCGGAGGAAGCCGCGGCCACCTTCGCACGCGAGAACCCCGCAGCCGACATCCCCGAGAGGGTGCACCGCGCGCCGCACATAGCGAAGGCGGAAGCCGCGCTCATGAAGGCCGAGGCCAACATGAAGCTGGCCCAGCTCCGGCTCGACCGGACTGAGATCTCCCTTCCTCACGACGTCCGGGTCGCAGCGGCGGACATCGATGTCGGCCAATTCGTTGGCCCCGCCGAACTGGTCGGCCGTGCCTCTTCATTCGGCTCTGTCTACCGGACCGACGCGCTCCAGGTCAGAGCGCCCATCGAGCAGGACAGCCTCGCCTATCTCGCGCCGGCCATCGGTCGCTCCGCCACTATTCGGACTGCGTCAGGCACCTACGACGCCGTGGTGGAGCGCACATCCGCGATCATCGGTCCCAAGTCTCGTCTGGCGAGGGTCTTCCTGAAGTTCGCAGCGGCTCACCCGGCCGAGACGCTGCCGCTCCCCGGTTCGTTCGTGGAGGTTTCGATCGCGGGGCCCGTGCACGACAACGTGCTCGTCCTGCCGGAAGCGGCGATGCAGGAACGGGGCAGTGTCTGGATCGTCGAAGGCGGCGCGCTGAAGGCCGTCATGCCGCGCACTCTGGGACACGCTGACGGCGGCGTGGTGGTGGAGGCGTTCGACGTGGGCGACGGCATCGTCGTCGGCTCCTTGCCGGGAGCGCGAGAGGGATTGGCCGTCGAGGTCAGCGCCGCGCAGGCGTCGGAATAGCGGAGCCGGGCCATGAGCATGACCGACGCCGGCAGCACCGACGCCGCGCCCGCGGCGCAGCCGAGCCCGACTGGCCTCAAGTCGGGGCTGATCGCCTATTTCGCCGGCAATCCGGTTGCCGCCAACCTGCTGATGATTCTTCTGATCGTCGGCGGCGTGCTTTCGGGGCTTCAACTCATCGTCCAGTACTACCCGGATATCGAAGCGCGGCGGGCCGCCGTTTCGGTGCTGTATCCGGGCGCCTCACCCCAGGAGGTCGAGGAGGACATCAACCGCCGCATCGAGGAGGCCGTCGTCGGGCTGCCGGGCGTCGAGCGCGTGGTGTCGACCGCGAGCCAGGGCATCGGCAAGGTCACGGCAGAGATGGCGACCTTCGCGGACTCCGACGCCGTCTTCAACGACATTCAGAGCGCGATCGACAGCATCGAGAACTTCCCACCGGTCAGGGCGGAACAGCCGGACGTGGAGCTTCTCAAAGTCACCCACGAAGTCATGACGCTGGCGGTCGTGTCGTCCAGCCTTTCCGAGGACGGACTCCGCCTCGCGGCGGAAGACCTGCGCGACAGCGTGCTGGCGCTGCCGTCCGTCTCTCAGGTGGGGCTTAAAGGCACCCGGGACCGCGAGATCACGATCGAACTGAGCGAGGAGGAATTGCGCCGCCACAGCCTTACCATCGCTGAAGTGTCCAGAAAGGTGAGACGGGCGTCCCTCAACCTCACCATGGGCGAGATACGGACGGACACGGGCAGCGTAATTTTGCAAACCGTTGCCAAGAAGAGCGTGGGTGAGGATTTCGAAGACATTTCGCTCATAACCCAGCTCGACGGCACCAACGTGACGCTCGGTGACGTTGCCACCATTCGCGACGGGTTCGTCGACGAGGACGTGGTCACCGAGGTCAACGGCCATCCGGCGGTGCTCGTTCGCATCGATGCGACCGAGGAGCAGTCCGTCGTCGAGATGGCCGAGGACATCAGGAATCTGCTCGCGGTCTACAACCCGCCCGAAGGCGTGAGCGTCAGCATCTGGAACGACAATGCCAGCCCCATATTCGACCGGCTGCTGGAGATCGTGAAAAACGGGGCGATCGGCACGATCCTGGTGTTCATCAGCCTCATTCTGGTCTTCGAGCTCCGCATCGCATTGTGGATGACCGTCGGCATCCCGTTGTCCTTCGTGGGCTCGCTGCTTTTCTTCGATGCTGCGGACCTCACGCTCAATCTCGGCACGATTTTCGGCTTCTTCCTCCTGGTGGGCATCGTCGTGGACGATTCCGTCGTGGTGGGCGAAAGCATCGCGTCGGAACGCGAGAAGGGGAAAGGTGCGCTCGACGCGGCAATTTCGGGCGCGCGGGCCATGGTCGGGCCGCTCACCATCGGCGCCATCACGACGATTCTGGCCTTCCTGCCGTTCCTCTTCATCACCTCGCCCGCGTTCCAGATCGTGAACGTGTTCCCCTATGTCGCGATCTTCGTTCTGCTCGTCTCCCTGGTGGCGGCGTTCTTCATTCTCCCGGCGCATCTCTCGCACGGGAGGCGCTGGAGCCTCTCACCGCTGAGCGACGTGCAGAGCCAGGTCGGCGGATGGCTGGACGAGGTACGCGACAGGGTCGTGGCGCCTGCGGCCTCATGGGCCGTGCGCAACGTCTGGCTGTCGATCATCGGCGCACTCCTCGTTCTGGTCGCCGCAATTCTGCTCCTCGGCTCCGATACCGTTCGGATCGTCCTCTTCGACGAGAACCTGAGCAGCACCGACAACGTGCAGGCAGACATCTATCTGCCGGTGGGCGCGCCGTTCGAGGATACGCTTGCGGTAGCCGATCGCTTCGTCGAGGCGGCGCACAGCCTCAACGACCGGCTGGAGGGCACCCCCGTCGACGCGGTGAGCATGATCGTCGGCAACATCGAGACGGCGCGGAAAGTCGCGGAGAGGCTGAACAGCAGCCATCTCGCCACCGTGCGTCTGCATCTCAGCGACCAGGCCGACCGCAGCGCGAGCCCGGTCCAAATCGAGCGCGCGTGGCGCGAGGCCATCGGTTCCGTGACGAACCTGGAGAAGGCCGAATTCCGCTCCAGGCGCATCGAGGTGAGGCCGAGCGTTTCCTATTCGCTCAAGCACGACGACACGGAGACGTTGAAGAGCGCTGCCGCCGAGTTGAGGGCCGGGATGGCGACCGTGCCGGGCATCTACGGCATCCATGACGACCTGGCGCCGGGGAAACGCCACTTCGAGATCGAGTTGACCCCGGCAGGGAGGGCCGCAGGGCTGACGCCGGCACTCATCGGCAAGCAGCTGCGCTCCAGCTTCCACGGCGCGGATGTCCAGCGAATCCAGCGGGGCCGCGAGGAAATCAACGTGGTGGTCAGGTATCCGGCCGAGCGGCGGCGTAGCCTGAGCGAGCTCGCCAGCGAACGGATCCAACGGCCGGGCGGCGGCGAAATGCCGCTCTCGCTGGTGGCGAACATTACCGAGAAGCGCGAGCCGGCGACGTTGACGCGGATCGACGGCAAGCGGGCCGCGCGCGTCAACGGCCGGGCGGACACTACGCAGATCACGCCAATTCAGGCGCGGCGAGAGGTTCGCGAACGAGTCATCCCCGACCTTCTGGCGACGTATCCCGGCCTCGCCGTCGAGGTCGAGGCCGGCGCTCGGGACGAGGGCGACATGCTCGAGACGCTGGCGTTTCTCGTCCCCATTGTGCTGATCGCGATCTACGCGCTCATTGCGGCCTTCTTGCGCAGCTACTGGAAGCCGGTGATCGCGGTGGTGGGGATTCCGATCGCCTTCGCGGGCGCGGTCGTGAGCCACTGGATACTGGGGTGGGATCTCACCACCATGTCGCTCTTCGGCATGATCGCCGTCGGTGGCGTGGTCGTGAACGACGCTCTCGTGCTGCTGGACCGCTACAACGCGATCCGGCGAGACAACGCGATGATCCCCGCCATCGCTGCCGCGGCAGCGGCGACGCGGCAACGATTCCGGCCGGTATTCCTGACGACCCTCACCACGCTGCTGGGGCTCTCGCCCCTGCTCTATGAGCGCGGCGACGAGCTGATCGGCTTCGTCCCCTTCGTCGTCAGCATGTTGGGTGGCCTGACGTTCTCCACCCTCTCGATCCTGTTCGTGCTGCCGGCGTTGGTGATGATCATCGAGGGCCGTCGGGAGTAGTCTGGGCCCCTTCCGGCGATCGTCCCGCGGAGGTTCTCGACGGCGCTCGCTAAGCCTTCACGATCGTCGCCTGGTGATCCACCGAGAAGTTGACCGAGCGGGCAACGAAGCAGTTGGCGCTGGCCTGCTCGTGCAGGCGCTCCGCAGCATCGGCATCGCTCTCGGGCGTGATGGTCACGCGGGGCCTGAGCGTAACCCGCGTGAACTCGCCTTCGCCGCCGGGGGGATGGGTCTGCATCACACCATCGGCCGCGTCCTCGTAAGCAGTGACCACGACGCCAGCGGCCGAACAGAGGTGTAGATACCAGAGCATGTGACAGGCGGAGAGCGCCGCCACCAGCAGGTCCTCGGGATTGTGCCGGCCCGCGTCGCCCCGATAGGCGGGGTCCGCCGATCCCGCAATCGTCGGCTTGCCGGGGCAGGCGATGTCGTAGTCGCGCGTGTACGTTTTGTAGCCTGTCGTGCCCTGACCGCTGTTTCCTGTCCAAGTCACCGTTGCGCTGTAGCTGTGTTCCCGCGCCATGCCTCGCTCCCGCCGTTCCGACCGTGCGCCCCGACGATAGCGACGTTGCCCTGAACATGCGACGCCGGCCGATCGGTTGCCCGGCCGGCCGGCGCGCAACAAGTGTTCAGTAATCCTGCTTCGCGCTGAAATCCTGCTTTACGCTGACTTGCACGGTCGCGACCGCGTCGGCGACGGCCTCGATCGTCTTGCGGCCCTCATCGTAGCCGATGTCGAAGCGGTCGAGACCGACGGACATGGGCTCGCCGTTCAACTGCACGACCGCCGTCACGTAGTGGTCCTCGTACATGGTGGGCGCTACCATCGCCAGGACACGGACTTCCTCCGCGTGGCTCGCCACCTCGAATGTGATGGACTTGCCGGGCGCGAGCAGAACGCCTGGGGGGCCGTCCATGCCGTGGGCCACTGCGGCCTCGTCGCCGATGGCCTCCGCGAGCATTCCGGGGTCTCCGGTCAGAATCTGGTGCTCCGCTTCCGGCGAGACATAACGCTCGACGAAGATCTTGCCGTCTTCGGAAACCGGCGCCACCAGCACCGGGGCGAGCAGCTCGTCTTCCATGTTGTTGGTCACCGTGACCTCGTAGGACATATGCGAGGACGCGAGGCTCACGCCGGTCGTCAGGCCAACGAGGGCAGCCATTGCCGTCAACCCAAAGAGATACTTCATGTGCCGATTCTCCTTCAGAGGCGGGAGGACGCGACGCGCTACTCCGCCTGTTTCGTGCCGCGCGGGGGAGTGAGTTCCTCCACGCCTCCCCTTGCGCCTGAGGTGGGCGCTGCCCCTGGCGGTTACAACTGGCGCGCCAACCGTTATGACAATACGCGTTCCCCAATTGCGAACTGCTGCATAGCCGGGCAGACTCCCGCCGACAGCGCGCGGCGGCGAAAGGCTCCCGGTTGTCGAGAGGGCGGCTGCGCGCCGATAGAGTTGACCTGCGCCGAGGCCGAAAGCCGGCGCGCATAGAGGGAGGAAAGCGACCATGATCATCAAACGCCGTGGAACACGGAGAGAGGAAGGGGCGCGCAAGCGCTTCATCGCGAGTCGGCGCAACTTCATGAAGGGCGCGGGGCTTGCCGGTTTCGGCGCCGCCGCCATGTCGAGCGGCCTGCTTGCCGACATCAACGATGGCGTCCGCGCTGAGGGCGAGCCCATCCCGGTCGGCGGCTGCGTGCCGCTCACGGGCTGGGCCGCTGCCGATGGTCTCTCGTTCAAGAGCGGGCTCGAGCTCGCGTGCGAGGAGATCAACATGATGGGCGGCATCCTCGGCCGGCCGCTCGCGCCCGTCTTCGAGGACAGCAAGGAGCAGGGCGCCGACAACATCATCCCGGCGATGCAGCGCCTGATCGACCGCCACGAGGTGCACGCCATCATCAACGGCTACAACACCGGCGCGGTCACGGCGGAGTACGACACCATCGCCGATGCCGGTGTGCCCTACCTCCACCACAACACCGACATCGTGCATCACGAGACGGTGGGCAGCGATCCGGAGCTCTATTTCAGCAACTTCATGGCCGACCCCGCCGAGTACTGGTACGGCGAGGGCTTCATGAAGTTCATCAGCGACCTCAACGACACCGGCAAGTGGGAGGCGCCCAACCGGAAGGTCGCCATCGTCACTGGCTCGCAGAACTACAGCGTGGTCATCGCCAACGCGATGCGCGATTCAGCGGAGAAGTACGGCTGGGAGATCAGCCTCTACGAGACCGTGGTGGTGCCGATTTCCGAGTGGGGGCCGACACTGCAGAAGATCCGCAACGACCCGCCGGCGGCCATCGCGATCACCCACTGGGTGCCCCAAGATCTCGCGCAGTTCATGATGCAGTTCGTGCCCAACCCGACGCCGAGCCTGGTCTACATGCAGTATGGCCCGCTGCTCGCGGCCTTCCGGGAGATCGGCAAGGAGGCCACCAACGGCGTGCTCTTCGCCACCGTGGTCGGCGCGCTGCAGGACGAGATCGGCCAGGATTACTCCGCGCGGTTCAACGCGAAGTTCGGAGAGAGCGCGAGCCCGCTCACGGGCTCTCAGCCCTACGACTCGTGCCACTATTGGGCCATCGCGTCGGCCATGGCCGGCGGCACCGGGGCGCCCGGCGAGTTCGAGCAGAACGAGAAGGTGTGCGATCGCATTCGCCGCAACATCTATCGCGGCGTGCAGGGAGCGACGGCGTTCGTGCTGCCTTACCAGGCGGCCCGGACCTATCCGACCGAGACTCGCGATGCCTCGCTCGGCATGCCCCACCAATTCCTCCAGGTTCAGAACCACCTGGAGCAGGGCAAGCTGATCGCGCCGGAGCCTTACGAGACGGCGGCGTTCCAGATCCCGCCGTGGATTAGCGGCTAAGACCCGCCATGGAGCGGACGGCGTCCGAGCCGCTGCTCTCCTGCCAGGGCGTCGACAAGTATTTCGGCGCCCTGGCCGCCGTTCGCGATATGACCTTCGACGTCTTCCCGGGCGAGGCGCTCGGGATCGGCGGCCCTAACGGCGCCGGCAAGACGACACTGTTCGACGTCATTTCGGGCCTGAACCCGGCGACCGCCGGCAGCATTACCTTCGACGGCAGGACCATTACGCGCGCGACACCGGACCGCACCTGCCAGCTCGGCATGGCGCGTACCTTTCAGCTCAACGCCGGGTTCGACACGCTGACGGCGCGTGAAAACACGCTGATCGCGGCCTATTTCGGGCGCCACAATCGGCTGATTCCCGGCATGAAGTTCGACCGGGAAACCCAGCGGCTCGCCGACGAGGCGATGGAGTTCGTCGGCCTCGATGAGGTCGCCCACGAAGCGACGCAGACGCTTCCCGTCTACCACCGCAAGCTCCTGATGGTGGCGGGCGCGCTTGCGACTCAGCCGAAGATGCTGCTGATGGACGAGCCGGTCGGCGGCCTCAACCCTCAGGAAATCGACGATGTGATGGCGCTCGTCCGGCGGCTCAAGGAGCGCGGCCTCACCATCATGCTCATCGAGCACGTGATGCGATTTCTTGTGCGGCTCTCGGACCGTGTGCTGATCATGCACCACGGCGAGAAGATCTTCGAAGGCTCCGCCTCCGGCCTCGTCTACGACAAGACCGTGGTGGACGTTTATCTAGGGGAGGGCTCGTCGCGGCGGCTCAGGCATCTGCTCGAAGACCAGCCGTCGCCCGATGAGGGCGCGCCGGGCGCCCCCTGAGCGGCGCGTGAGGGGGAGCATGAGCGAGCCGTTGCTCGAGGTCGATTCGCTCGACGCCGGCTATCACGGCCAGCGCGTGCTGCGCGACATCTCGTTCGGGGTGCCCGACGGCGGCCTCATCACCATCATCGGCCCCAACGGCCACGGCAAGACGACGCTGCTGCGCGCCGTCTCCGGTCTGATCCATCCGATGGCGGGAGAGATTCGTTTCGACGGCAAGGCGCTGGGCCGCGCGCGGGTCGACCAGATCGTGGCGCGCGGCATCGTGCACATCCCGCAGGGCGACATGATCTTCTCGGAGATGACGGTGCGCGACAATCTCTTGATGGGGGCCTACCTGCCCGTGCCCTTCCGACAGGCCGACGCGAACCTCAAGGAGGTCTATGCGCTGCTGCCCAGGCTCGAGGAGCGCGAGGGCCAGATCGCGTCCACGCTCTCCGGCGGCGAGCGGCGGATGCTGGCGATCGGGCGCGGGATGATGACCGGCGGGCGCATCCTGCTGATCGACGAGCCTTCTTTGGGCCTCGCTCCCATCGCGATCGACACCATCTACGGCCTGATCCAGACACTCAAGGAAGCGGGCCGGACGATTCTGCTGGTGGAGGAGAATGCGAGTCGGGTCGCCGATCTTGCCGATCGCATTTTCCTGCTCGATCACGGTGAATTCGTCTGGCAGGGCACTGCCAGCGAGCTCGATCTCCACGAGGAGATCATCGAGACCTATCTCGGAGCCTGAGGCGGCGTAGTGGAGACATTCGTTCAGATTCTGGTCAGCGGGCTCACGCTCGGCGCCATGTACGCAGCCAGCACCATCGGGCTGTCGCTGGTGTGGGGCGCGATGGGCGTGCTCAACATGGCCCACGGCGCTCTGCTCACCATCGGGGGCTACGCCTCCTATTCGGCGGTGATCCATCTGGGCCTGCCCTGGTACCTCGGCCTGCCGGCGGCGATGATCGTGAGCTTCGTGGTGGGGCTCCTGATCTACCACATCATCTTCCGCTTCATGTACCGGCACCCGGCGTTCGAGACCAACGTCATCATCGCGACCGTCGGCCTCGCCATCTTTCTTGAGCAGGTGACGCTGCTGATCTACGGCGCCTATCCATTCCTCCAGCCCTTCTCCATCGAGGAAGGCTTCTTCGTCTCCGGCGTCTTCATCCGCTTCCAGAACGTGGTGATCCTGGTCCTCGCGGTCGTCACCATGCTGCTGATCGCGGCGCTGCTCTCGCGCACGCGCATGGGCCGCGCCATCCGCGCGACGGCGCTGAATCGCGAGGCGGCCCAGCTCATGGGGGTCAACGTTGGGCGGGTCTTCGCCCAGGTGATGGGGATCGCCGGCGTCGTGGCCGCGATTTCGGGCGTCATGCTGAGCTCGATCACGACGCTCGCGCCGACCATGGGCTACGACCCCATGCTCAAGGCCTTCATCATCTGCGTCATCGCGGGGCTCGGTAACGTGCCCGGCGCGCTTATCGCCGCCTTCGTCCTCGGCCTGTTCGAGTCCGTGGTGCAGTTCGCCGTCGGCGTTCGCTTCGGGTTTCCGGCGTTGCTGTTGCTGGTCATTATCGCGCTGATCTGGCGCCCTTACGGCGTGTTCGGGCGCCGCCAGGTCCGCCGCGTCTGATGTTCGAGACGGGCCCCAACTGGCGGCGGGACGCCGCCTTCGGCGTGGTGCTGATCGCGGTGATGGTCGCGATCCCGTTCCTCGGGCCGTCGCGCTATTTCATCGGCCAGCTCACGCTCTTCTTCATTTGGGCGACGGTGGTCTCGCAGTGGAACCTGGTGTTCGGCGTCGCCGGCATCTTCTCGCTCGCGCAGATGGCGATTTTCGCCTTCGGTGGCTTTGCGACCGGCATGTTGGGGCTCTATCTGGACCTTTCGCTCTGGGTCGCGCTGCCGCTCGCCGGCATCGGCGCGATCCTGTTCAGCCTCGTCATTGGGCTCGCCTGCCTCAGGCTGCGAGGGCCCTACGTGGCGCTGCTCACTCTGGCCATCGCGCAGGTGATGTACCTGCTTATCATCACCGACACCGCCTGCTTCTATATGGAGGGCGTGACCTGCCGCAATTTCACCGGCGGGACGCGGGGCCTCGCAAAGTTCGGCGACTTTGGCTTCCGTGAAATGCTCGGGCGACGCGAGTACCTGAAGGGCGACTATTACCTCTCCCTCTTCCTGCTCGTGCTGGCGACTGGCTTCTCCTTCGCCATCATCCGCAGTCCGCTCGGCTTCGCCTTCCGGGCACTGCGGGACAATCCGGAATACGGCATCTCGCGGGGCCTCAACCGCTTCAAGTACCAACTCCTCGTGTTCGCCATGACGGCCTTCTTCACCGGGCTCGCTGGCGGCGTCTTCGCCGGACACTTCCGGGTCATCGGCGCCAATGTCCTGTCGCTTCCCCTGCTTCTCTTCCTGATCTCGATGATGGTGGTCGGCGGGTTGGGGCGTGCCTGGGGGCCGATCCTTGGCGCCGCGCTAGTCATGATGGCGGACGAAGGGATGAAGGACTTCGTCGAAATCAGGAACATGGGCTACGGCGCCCTGATCGTCGCCATCGTCGTGCTCCTGCCCCAAGGGGCCGCAGGCGGGCTGGAGCAGGTGTGGGACTGGGGGCGCCGGCAAGTGCTCGCGTTGCGGGGAGGCTTGGGCCGTCCCGCCGCCAGACGTGCGGGCGAGGAGCGACGCGAGTGAGGGCTTTACTCGGCGTCTCAAGAGAGCCCGCGGAGCGCGCGCAATGGTAGAGACACCCAACGAGCCAATCGTCTACCTGAGCGGCGACTTCGTGCCTCTGAGCGAGGCCAAGATCTCCGTGCTCGACCAGGGGTTCCTCCTCGGCGACGGAGTGTTCGACGTGGTCTCGGCCTGGCGTGGCTCGATCTTCAAGCTCGACGAGCACATCGACCGATTCTTCGATTCGCTGCGGGCGACGCGGCTGGAAACCCAGATGACCCGCGACAACTGGCGTGCAGCGATCGTCCAGACCTGCCGGCGCAACGGGCTGCGCGATGCCAGCATCCGCTTCATCGTGACCCGCGGGGCGCCTAATGCCGTCGTCGCCGACCCGCGCGACTTCGAGCCGACACGCATCGTCTGGGCCGCGCCCTATATCTTCCTCGCCGACGAGGAGACGCGGCGCTCGGGGATTCGCCTCCACATCACCCATCTGCGGGCGTTCTCCCCCGACACGCTCGATGCCCGTTACAAATGCCTCGACCGGCTGCATTCGCAGATGGCGCGGCTGGAAGCGCTGGAGGCCGGCTACGACGACGTGATCTGGCTCGACCAGGCGGGCTATGCCTGCGAGGGGCCGGCGTCGAACATTTTCGCGGTGAAGGACGGGGTGGTGCACACGCCGGGGCGCAACGTGCTGCGCGGCATCACGCGCCAGACCTTCATCGAGCTTGCCAGGAACGCGGGGCTTCCGCTTCAGGAATGCGACCTCACCGCCTTCGACCTCTATGCGGCGGACGAGGTCTTCACCTGCAGCACTGCCGGCGGCGCCTTGGCGGTGCGCGAGATTGCCGGCCGCCGGCTGCCGCAGCCTTGCCCTGGCCCGGTCACTGAGCGGCTCGACCGGCTCTATTGGGCGCTGCGGGAGTCGGGCGCGCACGGCACACCGGTGTTCGACTGAGCGCCAGCCCGCCTTTCTCACCAGGGTCATGGTCTGCGCGGCGCTGTCCGCCCGATAGAGTAGGAACGGCGTGCAGCGCGATGTGGTGCATCGGGCAAACGCCGTGACGCACGCTGTCGGGCGGAGAGCGCCGCCCTTCGGGTCGTGCCCAGGCGCCCGCCCGCGGCGTCGCGGGCCTCAACCGTATTCCCTGATACGCTTTTCGGCCCGCTCCTGGCGGATCGAACGCCTGGATGCGACGCAGGCCGTGACCGTGGTGAGAAATGCGGGCTAACGGCCGAATCGACTTGGGCCGCATGGAGGGGGTTCCCTATAAGGCCCCCGGTCGTAGAGCGCCGCCTCGAAAGCACGCAGGCGCTTATAGACCGAGATCAGTTCGACGATGACCGTCCAGCTGTGCACGAGGTACTGAAACGAGCCCTCCACACGTCCGAAGGCACGGACGATCTGTTGCATCACACCGAGGGTGATGGCGCCGGCGACGATGGTGGGCGCAAGGGCGATATAGGGAACGAGAACGCCGAACTGGAGATACGACCACTTCGCGATATCGAAGTACATGTAGTGGAAGAATAGTCGGAAATAATTTCGTCTGACGTTGAAAAACAACTCCCGCACCGTCGGTGGATCGGCGCGCTCTTCGTGGTCCTCGCCGTATACGAGTTCCTTTCTGTAAGCAGCCTCGACCACCTGGTTGTTGAACTCGAGTCCCGGCAGTCTGATTCCGACAACCGCCAGCACGGCCGTGCCGAACAGTGCGAAGATGATGGCGGCGTAGACCAGCGCATGATCCAGCTCGCCGATCACCGGCACCACCTTGATCGACTTCGAGAGCTGCCAGAGGATCGGCAGGAAGGCGATCAGCGTCATGAGGGAATCGAGCAGGCGGCTGCCCAGGGATTCCATGATGATCGCGAAGCGGCGGGTATCCTCCTGGATGCGCTGGCTCGCGCCCTCGATATGCCGCAGGCGCTCCCAGCGGTCCATGTAGAAGTTGTTCATCGCATGGCGCCAGCGGAACACCCAATGCTTGGTGAAGAAGCTGAGCATCACGGCGACGACGATGTAGATGCCGGCGATGCGACCGAAGGAGAGCAGCAGCGCGTAGAACTCTTCGATGGTCATGCTGCCGGGTTCGCCCAGCGCCTTCTGCACGCCGTCGTAGAATTCCCCGAACCACTCGTTGATCTGGACGTCAATCTGCACCTGATACCAGGTGCCGCCGATGATGATGGCCATGCCGCCCCAGGCCCAGAGCGCCCATTCGCGGGAAAGAAAGAATGATCGAAACATGAAACCTCCCTCGACACATATCGGCCGTGAAGGATTGAATTGTCAAATTAACACTTGGTAATGTAATTCTTGTAATTGAGCGAGAATGTAGTCTTGGCGTCATTTGTAATGAGAAATACTAATGTGTAATTCAGAATAGAATTAGACGCCATTCTTCACATCCAATTCACGAATGAGTATTAAGTGCCGATCTTGAGGGTGAGTGAGAAGATTTCACCCCCAATAGTGGCCGGTGGTGGCAATCACCAGGGTCACGACGCCGAGGGCCAGGTTGACGGTGATGATCCAGCGGATGCCCTCAATCGCGCGGCCGGCGGCTGGCAGCGTTCCCGCATCCAGCGCCTTCAGGAAGCGGCGGTAGGGGCCGACGAGAAGGTGCAGATAGAGCAGCGCCATCAGCACGCCGATGCCCTGCATCAGGTGAACCGACATCCCGATCGCGCCGAAACCGCCAAGCTCGACCAGGATCATCGCGTGGCCGGTCGCGAGCAGTGCCAGCACGGAGACGCCCACGGCCGGGAAAAAGCGTGCGAACACCCGGCGCCAAAGCGCGAGCCTCACCGCAGGCTCCAGCGGGCCCACCGCCGGCCGCAGCACGAGCAGGGCGAAGAACATGCCGCCCACCCAGACGACGGCGCTCAGGACATGGATCGCGAGAAGATAGGCCATGACTCACTCTCGTTCGGTAAACGGCGGGCTCGCAGAAGGGGACGGACGGTGACAGTCATCGCGGCAGTTCGTCACCCGGCTCGGGCGGGGAATCGGGCGTGTTTTCCAAATACCGAGTCAAGTCGCCTGCGACCGCGCCCGACGCTCGTTCCCGAAGAAACGCCTCCGCGGTCTCGACCGCACCGATCTTTTGCGCGACTGCAGCGGCGATCCACTGGTTGAGAGACACGCCATCCTCCCGAGCAAGGCGAGCAGCCGTGTCTTTCAAGGACGCCGGTAATTGCAGCGGATACTTGTAGCGCCGGGGATCGGTCATGGAGTGAGCCTCCTTACGATATCGCCGGGAGTCGCGATTTCCAGGTCCCAAGTCATGGATCACGAGAAGATAGGCCATGACTCACTCTCACCGGTTCCCAAGGGCACGTAACACGGGAGGACGGCGGAGGCCACGGTGAGCGACCGATTCAGTCCGTCGATTGACAAGCGCTCGGGCGGCGCTATCTAATCCACAAGGGTTCAGGCAGGGCCAGCGACGCCATGGCACGTTCATTCGACGCAGTTCAACCGATCGCCGCCGGTGACGATGAGATCACGCTCTCGGCCAGTGCCGCGCGGCGGATCGCAGTGCTGATCGCCGACGAGGCCGATGCGGGGACGATGCTCAGGGTCAGCGTCTCGGGTGGCGGCTGCTCCGGCTTTCAGTACGGTTTCGCCTTCGAGACCGAGCAGGGGCCGGACGACATCGCCATCGAGCGGGACGGCGTCGTCGCGCTGGTGGACCGGGTCTCGGCCGGCTACATGGCGGGCTCGGAGATCGACTACGTGGAGGACCTGATCGGCGCCTCCTTCCAGGTGAAGAACCCGAACGCGGTTTCCGGCTGCGGCTGCGGTACGTCCTTCTCGCTCGTCTGAGCCCGTGCTCAAGATCGCGACCTGGAACGTCAATTCCATCAAGGTCCGCCTGCCCGCCGTGCTGGAGTGGCTCGGCAGCGCCGAGCCCGACGTGGTGCTGCTGCAGGAGACCAAGTCGCTGGACGAGGCCTTCCCGCGCCTCGAGATCGAAGACTGCGGCTACAACCTCCTTGTCCACGGGCAGAAGACCTACAACGGCGTCGCGATCCTGAGCAAACGGCCGCTGGAGGATGTCTTCGTCGGCCTCCCCGGCGACGAGGCGGACGAGCAGGCACGCTACGTCGAGGCCACGACTGGCGGCGTCCGGGTCGCCTCGATCTACTTGCCCAACGGCAATCCGGTCGCGACCGAGAAGTTTCCCTACAAGCTCGCGTGGATGGACCGGCTTACCGCACGCGCAGACGAGCTGCTCGGGCACGAGGAGCCGGTCGTGCTCGGCGGCGACTACAACGTCATTCCGGCCGATCTCGACTGCTACGACCCCAAAGCTTGGCGTAACGACGCGCTATGCCAACCGGAATCGCGGGCGCGCTTCCGCACGCTGCTCTATTCCGGCTACGTGGAGGCGTTCCGCACGCTGCACCCGCACCGGCGGGCCTACACCTTCTGGGATTATCAGGCCGGGCGCTGGCAAAGGGGCGAGGGATTGCGGATCGACCACTTGCTGCTCTCGCCAGAGGCGGCGGACCGGCTGGAGGCCTGTGAGATCGACCCAGGTCCGCGCGGCGGCGTGAAGGCCTCGGACCACACGCCGATCTGGTGCACGCTCAGGGAATGAGCGACGCATCCATCATCGAGGGCGGCTGCCGCTGCGGCGCGGTGCGCTACCGGGCCGAGGGCGGGACGCTCTGGGTCTCCCACTGCCACTGCGAGGAGTGCCGGCGGTCTTCCGGCGCGCCGGTCTCGACCTTCGTTGGCGTGCGCGACACCGGGTTCGCCTTCGTCGCGGGCACGCCCGGCGCCTACGAAAGCTCGCCGGATGTCGTGCGGAAGTTCTGCGGCGCTTGCGGCACCCCGCTCACCTACGAGGCGGCGGTCTACCCCGGCGAGGTCCACATCATGGCGGGCACGCTCGACGAGCCGGAGCCACTCGTACCGGAGCGGCACGTCTTCGTCCGCGAGAGCATGCCGTGGCTGCCGGTCGCGGACGACCTGCCGCGCCACGACACCCTGCCGCGCGGCGTACCACGGGTCCCGCGGGGCTAAGTCGGCCCGCGCCGCTCCTTACCGATTGGATTCTTGCGGGGCGGACGGCCTCGCCGCCCCGCGTCGCGCGACCGCCTCAGGCGGCGGCGCGGAACATGCCGAATTCGTACTTCTTCTGCCCGCTCGGACCCTTGCTGCCCTTGGGCTCGCTGTCCACCTCGAAGTTCAGCTCGATGACCACCCCGCTCGGGTCCAGCACGAAGAGCTGCCAGAGCCTGAAGTCCGGGATGTTCATCTGGCGCCACTCGCACTTGTGCTTCCTCAGCTTCGTTTTCATGTCGTCGAAGCCCGTAGCCCGGAGCGCGATATGGTCTATCGGCGAAACCCGCTGGCTGTACTTGTAGTTCCCGCTGTGGGTCTTGGCGGGGTCGCCCCCATAGATGTGGAACATGGTCTCGCCCATCTGGAGCCAGGCGCCAGGGAACGGGAATTCCGGGCGTTCGACCTGCTCCATGCCGAGCACGTCACGGTAGAACTCCACCGTCTCTTCAAGGTTCTTGGACTTGATGGCCACGTGGTGCAGGTCGAGCAAGGGCATGGCATCTCTCCTTCGCGCGCGCAGAACGTGGCCGTATCTTAGCCTGTCCGAACGGCGAGACAACGGGCTTCCGCGCCGGGCGGCTCAAATCGGGCGGAAGCACGCCCGCCAGGCGCGGCGCATCGGAGGAGGAACGCGACGTGAGTACGCTGCACGAGGATCTGATCGTCATCGACGGGCTCATCGTTTCCAACTGGTCGGAGGACGTGTTCCGCGACATGCGCAAAGGCGGGCTCACCGCGGCCAACTGCACCTGCTGCGTGTGGGAGGGCTTCGCCGAGACCATGGCCAACATCGCCCGCTGGAACGGCTGGTTCCGCGAGCACGACGACCTGATCGTCAAGGCGCGCACCACAGCCGATATTCGCAAGGCGAAGGCAGACGAGCGCACGGCGATCGTCCTCGGCTTCCAGAACACCTCCGCCTTCGAGGACAAGCTGGGCGCGGTCCAGCTCTTCAAGGACGTGGGCGTCGGTATCGCCCAGCTCACCTACAACACGCAGAATCTGGCGGGCTCCGGCTGCTACGAGAGCCGCGACTCGGGGCTCAGCGACTGGGGCCGCGAGCTGGTGGCGGAGATGAACCGGGTGGGGATGCTGATCGACTTGAGCCACGTGGGCTCCCGCACGTCCGAGGAGACGATCCGCGAATCCGCCAAGCCGGTCGCCTACACCCACTGCCTGCCGTCGGCGCTCAAGCCGCACCCGCGCAACAAGGGCGACAGCGAGCTTCGCTTCATCGCCGAGCAGGGTGGCATGATCGGGGTCACCATGTTCCCGGCGTTCCTCAAGGGCGGCGAGAACTCGACGGTGGACGACTATGTGGAGGCGATCGAGCACGTGATCGCGGTCGCGGGCGAGGACTCGGTCGCCTTCGGCACCGATTTCACCCAGGGCTACGGCCAGGACTTCTTCGACTGGATCACCAACGACAAGGGCGACGCCCGCTCGCTCATCAAGTTCACCCCGCTTTCGAACCCGAAGGGCGTCGAGACCATCGGGCAGCTCCCCAACCTCACGGCGGCCATGGAGCGCGCAGGCTGGACCGAGGGGCGCATCCGCAAGGTGATGGGCGAGAACTGGCTGCGCTTCCTCGCCGAGGCCTGGGGGGAGTAGGAAGGCTAGGGCCTCAGCGTGAGGGTGCCGTCGCGGACCTCGTAGCCGCCGAGCCGCTCGAGCGCGCTGATCCCGAGCAGCGAATACGGCAGCCGCTCGCCGTTGACCACGGCCCGCACGTTGCTCAGGCGGATGTCGCCGAGCTCGAGCGAGCGGATGACGACCGGCGCGGCGCGCACGATGCCGCCGGCGGTGTGCAGGCGTTGGGAGAAGTTCAGTTGTGAGCGTTCGAAGCCGATGCGCTCGGCGTCCTCCGGGCTGAGCGCCACCACGCTCGCACCGGTATCGATCAGGAACCTGACCTCGGCCCCGTTCACGCGGGAATCGATGTAGAAGTGGCCGTCGCGGTGGGCGCGGACGCGCACGGCGCCGTCCTCGGTGGTCACCGCCGCGTAAGGGACGATCTCTCCGCCCAGCCGGTTCACCAGGTCCGTAAGCTCGAAGCGATAGCTGTAGCCGATCGCCAGAATGCCGGCGAGCGCGAGCCAGATTGCAGCGTGACGAAGCCGGCGCAGCAGCGCGCCGGACGCGGGCTTTCGCGGCGGTGGCGGGGGCTGTGGCGGCGACCCCAGCCGATGCCAGCCGGTCTCCCGGCGCAAGCGGCTCCAGGGGCTGCGTTCGGCGCTCATGGCGGGTCCGGCCGGACTACCCCACGGCTCTCCCTCGCGCTGCGCGGAAGAGGCCCAAGCCAGCCTATCGCGATGCCGCCCATACGTACCGATCTAGGGTCGCGGGGCGGATCTTTCCAGTCGCGAGGATGGACCCGCGATTCGCCGAAGCGGGACTATTCGATAACCTTATGAAGGACCTCCATAAATCGTATTTGGCATTATGGCTATGCCGACTAAGTGAGTCCTCAGAACACCCCTTTTGAAGGGTCATTCGGATGGGGGACACGAGGACTCCGAATCATGGTTGTACAAGTCTCGAAAGCACGACCCACCGCGCCAGTCGTCGTGGTGCGGTCCGTTCGCGTCGTGCCGATGTCGGCGCATCAGACCGGCAACGGGGTTGCCGCCCGATCGGCGGCGGCGCCTGCTGCGGTCGCTGGGACTGGCAGCGCGGCAAACGAGTCCGGGCATTCGTCCACGTCGGAGGCCCGCGACGGCGTGCGCGCGGCTGCCTCGGTCATGGGCTGGGTCCTGTGGATACTGTTGGCGCTCACGATGGCGGCGTTCCTGGCCTTCGCGCCGTCGATGCTATAGCCGCCGGGCCGCGCACGTTTCCGTCTCATCCGGCACCGCCCGAGCCGTCAGCAGCCGTCCCGGTTTCCTTCGCGGTCTTCGCCAGCAGATGTGCGCCCGAGGTCGTCGGCGCGTAGCGCGCCGGCTCCTCCGGGCTCTGGCAGGTCGGCAGGCACTCGATCAGGGCGTCGTAATTCGGCTGGTGGAAGAAGGCGATGGACGCGCGCCGGCTGCCCGCGCGCCGATCCGCCGGCGGGTTGACCACGCGGTGCAGCGTCGAGACCCAGCGGTCGTTGGTCCACTGCGCCATGAGGTCGCCGAGGTTGACGATGAATGAGTCCGGCACGGGCGTGACATCGCTCCAGGTCCCATCGCTGCCGCGCACCTGCAGGCCACCCGCTGCTTCCGTCGCCAGCAGGATCGTGAGGCTCCCGTAGTCCGTATGCGCGCCCGCGCGCAGCTGGCCGGGCAGGGGAGGGCCCTCGGCCTCCGCATAGTGGTTGAGGCGCATGGCGGTGATGTGGCGGTCGATCTTGTCGGCGAAGAATGTCTCGGGCATGTCGAGCGCCAGCGCGAAGATGCGCATGAGGATGTCGGCGAGGCGCTCCATCGCGCGGTAGTAGGTGCAGAGGCTCTGCCGGAAGCCGGCCGGCCGGCTGGGCCAGATGTTGGGCTCGAACCAGGTCTCGTGGTGGGTGGTGTAGTAGGGGGCCTCCGGCAGATCGAAGCGCCCGAAGGTGAACGCCTCGATCAGGTCGGGCGGCGACTCGCGGTCGAGGGTGTAGGCCAGCGCGTTGCCGCCGACCGGCAGGTAGCCCCGTCGGAAGTCGCCCTTCGCCGATATCCAGCGGCGCTTCTCGGCGTCGTCCATGTCGAAGAACGCCCAGGTCGCCGCCAGGCAGTCGTCGATGACTGCGGGCGGGACGCCGTGGCCGGCGACGATCAGGAAGCCGATGCGGCGGCAGGCTTCATCAACGGCCTTCGCCACGGCCGCCTTTTCGGCGTCGTCACCGCTCAGGAACGGCGCGATGTCGACGACGGGAACGGCGCTCTCGCTCATGGCGCGGCCATGGTGTCACGGCGGCAGACGCGGGGCCACACCGGACCACGCCCGCGCTCTTGCCGGCCGCGCCGCAATGAGGCAAACAGCCGCAGCGGAGGGGCAACCGCATGACCAGTGCGGAAAGGGAGAACACGAGTACCGTGACGCGGATCGTCCTGGTGACCCATTCGGAGCGTGCCAATCCCGGCAAGGTGCGTGAGGCGCTGCATGCGCGGGGCTGCGAGACCGAGGTCTGCTTCGTGGCCGGCGGCGCGGCGCTCCCGCCCATGAACGGCGGCCGCCTGCAAGGCTACGACGGGGCCGCGGTGTTCGGCGGCCCGATGAGCGCATGCGATGTCGACGAGCATGCGTTCCTGCGTGAAGAGACCGAATGGATCTCCGCGCAGCTCGCGGCCGACGCGCCGCTTCTCGGCATCTGTCTCGGCGCCCAGATCATGGCCCGCGCCCTCGGCGGGCGCGTCTATCCCCATCCCGAAGGGTTGTGCGAGGTCGGCTATCAGCCGCTCAATCCCGCCAACGAGGATTGTCCGCTGTTCCCGTCGCCCATCCACGTCTATCACTGGCACCGCGAAGGCTTCGACCTGCCGCCTGGGGCGGAGCTGCTGGCGCGGGGCGTCATTTTCGAGAACCAGGCGTTCAGCCACGGCGAGCGGGCGTTCGGGGTCCAGTTTCACCCGGAGATGATGCCGGTGACGCAAGAGCGCTGGCTCAACAACCCGAAGGCCCAGAAATACTTTTCGCGGCCGGAGGTTCCGTCCGCCGACCGGCAGCGCGCCGACTCCGTGCGCTACGACCCGGCGGTGCACCGCTGGTTGGATGGCTTTCTCGATCTCTGGCTCGAGCGCTTCTAGCACGCACTTCCCGCCATCGTCGCGATCGGATTGGCGTCCCGCCTGGGGCGAGCTTAATTTCATGCGGGATTCGCCGGGATTATGTGGGATCAAGTGGGATAAGTGGGATTCGGTGGGATAAGCGAGATTCCGCGGGACGAGCAACGGCCCACGCGGGCCGCAGCCCCTCGACCGAGAAGCGCTGTCTCGCCGCCACTGCGGCGACCGTCACCTTGGTTTCGCATGGCGCGAGTCTGACGCGCCCGCCGCGCGCCGTGCACCGCACCATGGTCCGGGCTCAACTCATTGGTCGAGTAGGGCCGAATCGCCCGACAAGACATAAAAGAGGCGGCGGGGGGTTTCGCATCCCCCGCCGCCCCGTCGTCCGCGACGTTACGCAGACATGAGTTGATCGCCGATCGGCAGCCTGCGGATGCGCTTGCCGGTGGCGTTAAAGATCGCGTTGACCAGCGCCGGCGTGTATGGCGGCACGCCAGGCTCGCCCACCCCGCACGGGCGCAGATGCGTGAAGTCCTCGACGATGTGCGTGCGCACATCGAGAGGCGCATCGTCCATGCGGGTGATCGTGTAGTCGTGGAAGTTGCTCTGGTCGACCGCTCCATGGGTGGTGGTGATCTGCCCGTGCATCGCGACCGAATGGCCGTAGATGGCAGCACCCTCCATCTGCTTCTTCACCCCCTCGGGATTGACGTAGCGGCCGCAGTCGATCGCCATGTCCACCTGCGGGATGTGAAGAGAGCCGTCGTCCCGGACGACAACATGCACCGCACACCCCACGTAGCTGTGGAAGCTGCGGTGGCACGCGATACCCAGGCCGTGACCTGGCGGCATCCCCTTGCCGTAGCCCGACTTCTCGGCCACCGCGCGGAGCACGTTGGAGAGCCGCTTCGGCATGATCGGCCAGTCCTCGATCGAGTCGCCGTAGTTCCAGTGCTCCGGGACGCCGTCCTGGGTGAGGTCCATGACGTCCGCATCGCCGATCAGCTCCAGCAGGAACTCGACCGGATCGCGGCCGGCAGCCTCCGCCAGCTCGTTCGCGAAGCAGTTCATCGCGTACGCGTGCTGGATGTTGTTGACCGAGCGATACCAGCCGACCCGGATCATGGCGTCGGCCTCGCCGTTCTCGATACGGAGGTTTGGCACCTGGTTATAGGGGGTGTCGATGAGGCCGAGCCCGTATTCGAGCGCATGGCCGGTCCGCATCGTCGGTGCCCAGAGCGCGATGAGCGTGGGCCACGCGCCCGAGTGATGCCACGCCGTGACATTGCCCGAATCGTCGAGACCCGCCCTGAGCTTGTGGGCGCTCGCAGCGTGATAAAAGCCCTGCTGGATCTCGTCCTCGCGCGTCCACTGAACCCGCACCGGGGCGCCGACCTTGCTGGAAAGGATCGCCGCCTCGCACGCGAAGTCGGGCTTAGACTTGCGGCCGAAGCCGCCGCCAAGCAGCGTTACCTCGCACTCGACATCGGTCTGCTCGATGCCCAACGCATCTGCCACGTATTGCCGGACCCAGTTGGGTGCCTGGGTCGAGGTCACGACCTTAACCGGCATCTGCGTGGCGTCAGCGAGCGCCACCGGCGGCTCCATCGGCGTGTGGATGAAGTAGGGCACGAAGTACTCTGCCTCCATCACCTGGGCCGCCGAGCCCAGCGCCTCGTCGACGTTGCCGCGATCGCGGATGACGTGACCGCCGGCACGGGCCGAAGCCATGAGCTCGTCGTTGTAGGTGCTCGAATCGTGCTTGACGTTGGGGCCGCCATCCCACTCGATGACGAGCCGGTCACGCCCTTCCATCACCGACCAGGTGTTGGTGCCGATCACCGCGACGCCACCCAACGCCCGGAACTCGGCCGGCTTGTCGTCGGCCAGCGCCGGGATCTCGATCACCTGCTCGACGCCTGCAACCTTGAGCGCTTCGCTGGCGTCGAACGATTTCACCTTGCCGCGGTAGACCGGCGGGCGCGCCACGACGGCGATCTTCATGCCGGGGACGCTGATGTCGGCGCCGTAGGTGGCGCCGCCGGTGCTCATGTCGTAGTTGTCGACCACCGGCATGTCGCGGCCGATGTACTTCCATTGCGACGGGTGTTTGAGCTTCGGCGCCGCGTCGCCGGTCGGCACCGCGATGTCGGCCGCGGCGTCCACCACGTCGCCAAAGTCGAACCACTCGCCCGTGCCGGAGTGATACAGGCGATGGTCCTTGGCATAGACCTCGCTGGGATCGACGCCCCACTTCTTGGCAGCCGCCTGCTCCAGCACGTAGCGGCCGGCCGCGCCCAGCTCGCGCATTATCTCGAAATGGTGGCGGGTGCTGCGTGAGCCGTCGGTGTTCTGCTGGTCCTTGCCGGCGGGGTCGAACTTGGTCTCGTCACCCGGTGCCTGCCAGATCTTGACCCGCTGCCAGTCGGCTTCGAGCTCGTCGGCCAGGATCATCGGGATGCCGGTGCGCACACCCTGACCCATCTCGGAGCGGCTGCACGTCAGCGTGACCGTTCCGTCGTCGGCAATCTCGACGAAGAGATTGGGCTTGACCGAGTTGCCGTTGGCCTGGCCGCTCGCCGTCGAAATCAGGGAGCCGGTGGAGACGTTGGCGCCGAGCACGAAGGCGCCTGTGACGCCGGCGGACTTCAGGAAGGTGCGCCGGCTGATGTTCTGTATGCCGAACATGGTCAGACCTCCTGCGCCGCTGTGCGGACCGCCGCGAAGATCCGCTGGTAGGTGCCGCAGCGACAGATGTTGCCGGCCATGCCGTCCACGATCTCTTCATCGCTGGGGTCGGGGTTCTCGTTGAGCAGCGCCGCCGCCGACATGATCTGCCCGGACTGGCAGTAGCCGCACTGCGGCACGTTGTGTGCGCGCCACGCCCGTTGCACGGGGTGGTTGCCCTCGGGATCGAGACCCTCGATGGTGGTGACGTCCCTGCCGTCAGCCTCCGATACCGGGGTGACGCAGGAGCGGACGGCCTCGCCGTCCACGTGAATTGTGCATGCGCCGCAGAGCGCTGCGCCGCAGCCGAACTTGCTCCCTGTCAGTCCGAGCTCGTCTCGGACATACCAGAGAAGCGGCATGTCAGGATCGCCGTGGAATTGGCGACTGACGCCGTTGATCTTCAACGCAATCATTGGCCCTCTCCTGTAGTCGCCGACCGGCCCTTTACGGGCAGCCTGATTGGGATGTTAGTCGATGCCCGGAACCGCCTCCAGCAAGATCGGGGGCGGAACGCCATTGATAGGGGGAGTTAGGCCGCTCAGAGCCCGTAGCGGGACCACCAGAGGCGGGCTTCGATCGCGCCGAGCAGGTCGCCCGCGAGCGAGCCGGCTTCTTCGCCATCGCCCCCGAGAAGGAGGCCCGGCCGCAAGCGCCGCGCCAGCCATCCGCGCGGGCGGCCGATCTTGCGCATGACGACCTTCCGGCCGTAGCGCTCGCGCAGCACGCTCCGGATATCGCCGACGCCGTCGGCGAGCCCCAACCCGATCGCCTTCCGGCCCAACCAGAACTCGCCGCTGAAGAGGTCGGGATCGCTCTCGGCGAGGCGCGCGCCGCGTCTGGCGCGTATCAGCTCCTTGAAGTTGTCGTGGATGTCCCCCTGCACCCGGCGCAGGCGATCGAGGTCGTCGGGCCGCACGGCGAGGAAGGGGTCGAGCAGCGACTTCTTCTCGCCGGCGGTGTAGAGCCGCCGCTCGACGCCGAGCTTCTCGATGGCTTCGTGGAAGCCGAAGCCCGTATAGATGACGCCGATGCTGCCGAGGATGGAATTGTCGTCCACGAAGATCTCGTCGGCCGCCGCAGCCAGCCAATACCCGCCCGAAGCGGCGACATCCTCCACGAAGGCCATCACCGGCACGTCGCGCTCCGTCGCAAGGGCGCGAATCCGGTTGTGGATCAGCGCCGACTGCGCCGCGGAGCCTCCCGGCGAGTTGATCTCGAGCGCCACAGCCTTCAGCCCCGGCTGGCGGAAGGCCCGTTGCAGCACGGGAGCGACTCCCTCCATGCTGATGCGGCCACCGAACATGCCGGGCCGTCCGATCACGCCGGAAAGCCGCACGACCGAGACCACCGGCGGCGGTTTCCGGAACGTGAGCCGCGCCAGCAACCGCCTCATCAGGACTCTTCCTCCAGGAGGGTGAGCGCGCCGCCGCCGCGCAGGACTTTGTCCGCCGCGTGGGAGTAGCTGCCGTCGTCGTCGTGCAGGATCATGCCGCAGGCGATCTGCAAAGACCCGCCGTGCTCGGCCGTCGCCTGCACGATGATGCGATTTGCGGTCTTCTTCGTGCGCGCGCCGCTGAAGGGATTATGGGACCACAGCGGATAGACGACGATGGCGCCGGCCCGCGCCTGTGACAGGCCGCCCAAAATCTGGGTCAGACGCTCCGGCCGGTGGATGATCGTGATGGAGCCGCCGGGGCGGACCATACGGGCGCAGAACTCGATCCAGGCGTCGAGCCCGGTCGCGCCTTCCACCGTCGCCTGCGCGCGGCTGCGGGAGGCCGGCGGCTGATTCGCGCCCTCCTCGAAGAACGGCGGATTCGCGAACACGTGGTCGTAGCCCTTCGGCGACAGCTTGGGGGGAGGGTGCGCGAAATCGCCGACCCACACATCGAGCCGCTCCTCCAGCCCGTTGAGCACGGCGTTGTCCTTGGCGAGCTGGGCGACGACGCGGTCTATCTCAATCCCCGTGACGTGCAGGCCCCTCACGCGGCTCGCGAGGCAAAGCGCGCCGGCGCCCACGCCGCAGCCGACATCGAGCGCGCGCTCGCCGTCCGAGGCCGGCACGGCGGCCGCGAGCAGGACCGGATCGATCGCGACCCGATAGCCCGCCGCCGGCTGGTTCAGCGCGACCCTGCCGCCGAGCAACGTGTCGCTGGTGACCCGCGCGGACTCGGTCTCAGTCATCGAGCGCGCCGACCTCCCTCAGAATGCGCCGTGCCGCGTCGGCGTCCTCGTCGGCGACCATGAGGCGTCGCGGGATCGCCCCTGCGCTCCCCTCCAGCACGCTCATGTGCTGATCGAGCACGATGGGCTCGATCCCGCCGTCTCTCAGGACGGCGCCGAGGAACGAGAGCTGCACCAGGTCGTTCGTGCGCAGGAGCTCGACCATTCTGTCCCGACTCCCGTGTCCAGCCGCGCCCTAGCTGCTAGGTTATGGGCAACGCGGTTGCGCATGGATGCCCTTGCGCGCGCGCGCCGTCAAGCGAGAGGGTCAATGTCGGACACGGTCGTTCCGCTCGAAGGGCGGGCTGCTGCACGGCGCAAGGCGGCCTCCGGGGCCTCGCTGGACCCGCTGCACGGGCTGGTCGCGGACGACCTGCGTGCCGTCAACGGCGTCATTCTGGACAACATGGAAAGCTCGGTGATGCTCATTTCGGAGCTTGCCGCGCACATCGTCGCAGCCGGCGGAAAGCGTCTCCGGCCGATGATGACCCTCGGCTCAGCCCGGCTTTGCGGCTACACCGGCAAGCGCCACATCGACCTCGCCGCCTGCGTCGAGTTCATTCACACCGCGACCCTGCTCCACGACGACGTCGTCGACGACAGTGCGCTCAGGCGGGGCACGGCGACCGCCAACGCGGTCTGGGGCAACAAGCCGAGCGTGCTGGTGGGCGACTTTCTGTTCAGCCGCGCGTTTCAGATTTCGGTCGCCGACGGCTCGCTCCGCGTGCTCGGAATCCTGGCCGATACCGCCGCCACCCTCGCCGAAGGCGAGGTGATGCAGCTCACCACCTCCAACGACACCGAGACCAGCGAGGCCGCCTATCTCAAGGTGGTGACCGCGAAGACCGCGGCGCTCTTCGCCGCCGCCTGCCAGCTCGGCGCGGTGGTGGCCGAGCGCTCCGCCGCCGAGGAGGAGGCGCTCAGGAGCTTCGGGCTCAACCTCGGTATCGCCTATCAGCTGGTTGACGATGCCCTCGACTACGGCGCCCGCGAAGCGGTGCTCGGCAAGTCAGTGGGCGACGATTTCCGCGAAGGCAAGATCACGCTGCCGGTGGTGCTGGCGTTTCGCCGGGGCGATGACGAGGAGCGCGCCTTCTGGCGGCGCACCATGGAGGACGAGGAGCAGGAAGACGGCGACTTCGCACGGGCTATGGCCTTGCTCACGCGCCACGACGCGATCGCCGATTCGGTGGAGCGGGCGCGCCACTACAGTGCAATGGCCCGCGATGCGCTGGGCCTGTTCCCCGCGTCCGAGGCGAAGGACGCCCTGCTCGACGTAGTGGATTTCTGCACCGAAAGAGCACACTGAGTCGAAAGCACGCTCAGTCGCGAGTCAGCGCATCTCCTTCGGCATCTTGAAGGCCACCAGTCGTGCGCTCCCGTCCCTGAACGCGGCCCAGTCGTCGATGCCGGTCTCGAACACGGCAAGCGCCGCCGTCGGAAAGCGCGTGGAGAGCCGCGCCCGCGTCGGCCCCGGTCCGTGTCGGCCGAGCGCGAGCGCCAGCGCGTGAATGCCGGGATTGTGGCCGATGAGGATGACGCCGGGCTCGCTGCCGCCGGCCTCGGCCACCGCATACAGGAGCGCCGACGGGCTGCCCATGTAGATGCCGTCAACGATCCGGTAGGGCAGGCTCTCGCCAAATCCCTCGCAAAAGGACTCGCAGGTCTCCACGGTGCGCCGCGAGGGCGAGCAGAGGATCAGCGTCGGCGGCTGGGCCTGATCGCGGCAGAAGGCGCCCATCCACTGGCTTTCTTTCCGACCCCTGCCGACCAGCGCGCGCTCGAGGTCGCCGCCGCCGGGCGGCATGCCGGCCTGCGCCTTGCCGTGGCGCATCAGGTAGAGCCGCCGCACACCGCCTCCTCGTTCACGCTCGCCGGTCCGCTCGTATTCGCCGTTTGCAATCGCGGTGGCGCGCGACCAGAATCGCGCCCCGTTTCGGCGATGGGGAGATCATGATGGGCGGCACGCGCACCGACAAGAGCCCGTATGAGGCCGGGCTCGAGCGCAACGACGCGAACTACGTCCCGCTGACCCCGCTCTCCTTCCTGCGCCGCGCTGCGGCGGTATTTCCCGAGCGAACGGCCTGGATTCACGGCAGCCGTCGAGCAAGCTATGCCGAGTTCTACGCGCGCTGCCGGCGCCTCGCCTCGGCATTGGTGAAGCGCGGCATCGGCCCCGGCGACACGGTCGCGATCATGTCTCCCAACACGCCGGCGATGTTGGAGGCGCACTACGGCGTTCCCATGTGCGGCGCCGTGCTCAACGCGCTCAACTACCGGCTGGACGCCGCCTCGCTCGGCTTCATCCTCGACCACGCCAAGGCAAAGGTGCTGCTCACGGACCGCTCGTTCTCGCCCGTGATCGCCGACGCGCTCGCGCGGGCCGAAACAGCGCCGCTGGTCATCGATATCGACGATGCGCCCGAGGAAGGCGGCGACCTGCTCGGCGGGATCGAATACGAGGCGTTGTTGGCCGACGGCGACCCCGACCACGACTGGCGCTGGCCCGAGGACGAGTGGGAGGCGATCTCGCTCAACTACACCTCCGGTACCACGGGCAATCCCAAGGGCGTCGTCTATCATCACAGGGGCGCCTATCTGAACTCGCTTGGCGACGGCGCCACCTGGGCCATGCCGCATGGGCCCGTCTATCTCTGGACGCTGCCCATGTTCCACTGCAACGGCTGGTGCTTCACCTGGGCGATCAGCGCCTATGCGGGGACGCACGTGTGCCTGCGCAAGGTCGAGGCAGGCGCCATCTTTCAGGCAATAGCCGAGCACGGGGTCACGCATTTCTGCGGCGCGCCCATCGTGCTCAACCTGCTCAGCAACGCGAGCGAGGATGAGCGCGTGCCCTTCGACCACCGGGTCGAGGTGATGACCGCCGCAGCCCCGCCGCCCGCCGCTGTCATCGCGCGCATCGAGGCGGCCGGCTTCCACGTCACGCACGTCTATGGGCTTACCGAGGTCTACGGCCCGGCCACCGTGTGCGCCTGGCACGACGAATGGGATGCGCTGCCGCCCCAGGAACAGGCGGCGCTCAAGGCCCGCCAGGGCGTCGCTTACCCCACCCTCGACGGGCTCATGGTGGCCGACTCCAGGACGCTGGAGCCGGTGCCGCCGGACGGCGAGACCATGGGTGAGGTCTTCATGCGCGGCAACACCGTGATGAAGGGATACCTCGCCAATCCCAAGGCGACCGAGGAAGCCTTCGCCGGCGGCTGGTTCCACACCGGCGACCTCGGCGTGGTTCACGCCAACGGCTACATCGAGCTCAGGGACCGGGCGAAGGACATCATCATCTTGGGCGGCGAGAACATCTCCACCATCGAGGTCGAGGGTGCGCTCTACCGCCACCCGGCAGTGCTCGAAGCCGCAGTGGTGGCGCGGCCCGACGAGACCTGGGGCGAGACGCCCTGCGCCTTCGTCACGCTGAAGGACGGCGAGCAGGTCGACGAGGCCGCGCTGATCGACTTCTGCCGGGGCGAGCTGGCGCGCTACAAGTGCCCGAAGACCGTGGTGTTCGGCGGGCTGCCCAAGACCTCGACCGGCAAGGTCCAGAAGTACGTGCTGAGGGAGCGCGCCGCCGCGCTCTGACGCGGCGCCGGGTGGCCGGGCGAGCGATGCGACCGACCCTGCCCGGCCTCGTCGCGCTTGCCACGGTGGCGCTGCTGCTTTTCGCCGGTTCTGCCCCCGCTACGGCCGATGACGATCTGTACGCCGAGGCACGGGCCGCGATGGTGCGCGCCGTGGCGCTAGACGCCGAGCGCACCGCCGAGTGGATCGGCAAGGAGGTGCTGTCGCCTCGCGTGATGGAGGCGATGGGGCGGGTGCCGCGCCACCTCTTCGTGCAGCCGGAGCTGCAGCACCTCGGCTACCTGAACAGGCCGCTCCCCATCGGCTACGGCCAGACCATCTCGCAGCCGTACATCGTCGCCTTGATGACCGACCTGCTTGCGCCGGAGCCCGGCGATGTCGCGTTCGAGCTCGGCACCGGGTCGAGCTATCAGGCGGCGGTGCTGGCCGAACTGGTGGCCGAGGTCTACACGGTAGAGATCGTTGAGCCGCTGGCGGCGAGTGCCACGGACCGGCTCGACGCGCTCGGCTACGACAACGTGACCGTGCGGGCCGGCGACGGCTACTTCGGCTGGCCCGAGCGCGCGCCCTTCGACATCATCGTGGTGACCGCGGCCGCGAGCCACGTGCCGCCGCCGCTCATCGCCCAGCTCAAGCCGGGCGGGCGCATGGTGATCCCCGTGGGCAGCCCGTTCCTTACCCAGCAACTGCTGCTCATCCAGAAGGGGGAGGACGGCGCCGTCACCAGCCGCCAGATTTTGCCGGTCATCTTCGTTCCGCTGACCGGCGGGCACTGACGATACGTGGCGGGCGAGGCCGCGCACGGCCTCTCACGGGCCGGCGTCTTCTTCGCCGTGGCCCTGCTCGCGGCCGGCATTCTGGGCTACGAGATCCTGCTCGCGCGCCTGCTGGCGATCGTCCACTGGCACCACTTCGCGTACATGATCATCGCCGTGGCGCTGCTGGGCTTCGGCGCGGCGGGCAGTGTGGTCGCGGTTCTGCAACACAGACTCCTCGCGCACTTTCGCTGGGCCTTCGGCGGCGCGGCATTGGGCTTCGGGGTGGGGGCGCCGCTCGCCTTCGCGCTCGCGCAGTCGCTCCCCTTCAACGCGCTCGAGATCGCCTGGGACCGCGCGCAGCTCGGCTGGCTATTCGCTCTCTACCTCGTGTTGTCAGTGCCGTTCTTCAGCGCGGCGCTGGCTCTGGCACTGGCCTTCCGGGCACATGCCGAGCGCGCCGGCGCGCTCTACCGCATGGACCTGGTTGGCGCAGGCCTCGGCGCCTTGGGAATGGTCTTCCTGCTCGATGCGCTGCCGCTCGCCGACGCGCTGCGGGTCGTGGGCGCGTTGGGTGCCGCTGCGGGCGGGTTGGTCCTGCTGACCGGGAGCGTCCGCCGGCTCGCGCGGGGTGGTGCACTGCTGGCGGTGTGCGCCGGGCTCGCCATGCCCGCGGCGCTCCCCGATCACTGGTTGCGCCCGCACCCCTCGCCCTACAAGGGGCTGAGCCTGGCGCTGACCGCGCCTGATGCGCGCATCATGGCGGAGCGCCACGGCCCGCTCGGCTGGCTCGCCGCGGTTGAGAGCCCGCGTGTGCCCTTCCGCCACGCACCCGGCCTCAGCCTGATGGCGCCGGCTGGCCCGCCGGAGCAGGTCGGGCTCTTCACCGACGGCGGCGCTCCCAGCGCGATCACCCGCGCCGATGCCGACCTGCGCTATCTGGAGGCCGAGACCGCCGCGCTCCCGTACCATTTGGTGGAGCGCCCGCGAGTGCTGGTGCTGGGTGCCGGCGGCGGTGCGGAAGTCCTGCGGGCATTGCGCCACGGCGCCGGCGCAATCGACGCGGTGGAGCTGAACCCGGACGTGCTCGATGTCGTGCGCGGCGTGCTCGCAGGCGCGCCGGGCGGTCAATGGGAGGGCGATGGCGTCCAAACGCACGTGGCCGACGCCCGCAGCTTCGCCGCGCGCTCTTCCGAACAGTGGGACCTGATCCAGATCGCGTTGGTGGATTCCTTCAGCGCGGCAGCGGCGGGCGTGCACGCGCTCGACGAATCGTTGCTCTACACAGTGGAGGCGTTCGAGACCTTCCTGGACCGTCTCGCGCCGGGCGGCGTATTGGCCGTCACCCGCTGGCTCAAGCTGCCGCCGCGGGATTCGCTCAGGCTGCTCTGGACCGCGCGCCGGGCGTTGGAGGCGCGGGGCGTCGCCGATCCGGCCTCGCACCTCGTCATGATTCGCGGCTGGAAGACGACGACGCTGGTGATCGGGGCTCGGCCCTTCGGTGTGAATGCAATCGCGGGGCTGCGCAGGTTCGCCGAGGACTACGCGTTCGATCTGGTATGGCATCCGGAAATCGCCGAGGGCGACGCCAACCGCCACAACCGCCTGGCCCAGCCCGAATTCTATCGCGGCGCCTCAGCGATACTGGGGCCCGACCCGGAGGGCTACGCCGCCCGCTACAAGTTCGCGCTCACGCCTGCGACCGACGACCGGCCGTTCTTCTTTCACACGCTCAAGTGGTCGACCCTGCCCGAGCTGCTCGCGCTGCGCACGCAGGGCGGGTTGCCGCTGATCGAATGGGGCTTCGTGATCCTCGTCGCGACGCTGGTGCAGGCGTTCGTGGCCGCGGCCTTGTTGATCCTGGCGCCGCTGCTCGCGCTTCGCACCCCGCGCACGACGGAAGCGCGCCCGCCCGCCCGCTGGCGGGTGGTGCTCTTCTTCGCGTGCCTCGGATTGGCTTTCCTCTTCATCGAGATCGCCTTCATGCAGCGCTTCGCGGTGTTTCTCGGACATCCGCTCTACGCCATCGCGGTGGTGCTCGCCGGCCTCCTGGTCTTCGCCGGCCTGGGCGCCGGCGTGATTGACGGCCTCACGCGCCTCGCCGGCCGTCGGCCGCCCATCGTTCTCGTCGCGGCCGGGATCATCGTCGTGGGCGGCGCCTACATTGGGCTCCTGCCCTGGGTGTTCGAGGCGGCGCAGGGCTGGCCGACCGCAGCGCGCCTCGGCGTGGCGCTCGCGCTGCTCGGCCCCATCGGCTTCTTCCTCGGGATGCCGTTCCCGCTCGGCCTCAAGGCCCTCGGCGCCCGCGCGCCCGCGTTGGTGCCCTGGGCTTGGGGAATCAATGCCTGCGCCTCCGTGGTGAGCGCCTCGCTCGCGACCTTCATCGCGCTCCATGTCGGCTTCACGCCCGTGCTCGGCTGTGCTTTGGTGCTCTATGCCTTGGCCGCTATGGTCCCGCCGCAGCCGTCGGACGCCCCGCGATAGCGTGACACATTGGAGAGACCGGCGATGAAGTTCCTCGTGCTCCAGCACATTGATATCGAGCATCCCGGCATATTTCGCGACTTCATGCGCGAAGACGGAGTCGTCTGGGATGCGGTGGAGCTCGACGAGGGCGAGGCGATCCCGCCGCTGGAGGGATACGACGCGCTGATCTCCATGGGCGGGCCGATGGATGTCTTCGAGGAGGAGGAGCATCCCTGGCTCGCCGACGAGAAGGTGGCCATTCGCGAGGCCGTGGCGGAGCGCGACATGCCCTTCTTCGGCGTCTGCCTCGGCCATCAGCTTCTTGCCGATGCGCTCGGCGGCCGGGTGGAGACCATGGCCGAGCCCGAGGTCGGCATTATGACGGTGGACCTCACCGAGGCGGGGCAGGCGGACCCGCTGCTCGCCGGGCTCGATCCGACCGTGACCTGCCTGCAATGGCATGGCTGCGCCGTAACCACGATGCCCGAAGGCGGCGTCAGCCTCGCGTCGTCGCCGCTGTGCGCGGTCCAGGCATTCCGCGTCGGGCGCCACGCCTACGGGCTGCAGTATCACGTGGAGCTGACGCCGACCACGGTCTCCGACTGGGGCGACGTGCCGGCCTACCAGGACTCGCTGGACCGTGCACTGGGCCCCGGCGGTCTCGCGCCGTTCGCGGCCGAGGCCGCGCGGCACATGCCGTCCTTCAACCGCAACGCCCGCATCCTCTACGACAACTTCATGGCGCTGGTGCGCAACCGTTAGGCGGCGCCCTCCGGCGGCCAGTCGGGCGCCGGAGGGGGAGCATCCAGGGGGCCAAGCCAGGTGACGTGGCCCATCTTGCGGCCGTCTCGAGTCTCCGCCTTGCCGTAAAGGTGGAGGTGCGCGGCCGGGTCCGCGGCGAGCGCCGGCCAGCGCTCGACGTCGGCGCCGATCAGGTTCTTCATGGTGGCGTTGGCCTGCCGTGCCGTGGAACCCAGCGGCAGGCCGCAGACGGCGCGGATGTGCTGCGCGAACTGGCTGGTCTCGCAGCCCTCGATGGTCCAGTGGCCCGAGTTGTGGACGCGAGGGGCGATCTCGTTGACCAGCAGCCGGCCGTCCTCGGTGACGAAGAGCTCGACGCAGAGCACGCCCACATGGTCGAGCGCCTGGGCGACGCGCTCGGCGCCCTCTCGCGCGGCCTGGGCCAGGGTAGGGGGGATGTCCGCCGGTGCCAGCGTCACGTCCAGGATGCCGTTCACGTGGCGGTTCTCGACGGGATCGAAGCATGCGACCTGCCCGTCCGGTGCGCGGGCCACGATCACCGAGACCTCGCGTTGGATCGGGGCCAGCGCTTCGAGGATCGCGGGCCGGCCGCCGAGCGTGTCGCGCCACGCCATGAGCAGGTCGTCGCCCGCCGCCAGCACGACCTGCCCCTTGCCGTCGTAGCCTAGGGTCTGGGTCTTGAGCACGGCGGGCCGGCCGATCCGCGCATCGGCAGCTGCGTTGTCGGCACCCACCTCGATCGCCGCATAGGGCGTCGTCTCCAGCCCGAGGCCGCACACGAAGTCCTTCTCGGCGATTCGGTTCTGCGCGATGCGGAGCGAGCGCGCGCCGGGCCGCACCGGGACCCGCTCAGCGAGCCGTTCCAGCGCCGACGCCGGCACGTTCTCGAACTCGGTGGTGACGACATCCACCGCCGCGCCGAAGGCATCGAGAGCCGCGGGGTTATCGTAGGCTGCGACGGTCTCGGCGGCCGAAACCTGCGCGGCGGGGCCGCCGGGCTCGGGCGAGAAGATGTGGCAGCGGTAGCCGAGGGGTGCTGCGGCGAGCGCCAGCATCCGGCCGAGCTGGCCGCCGCCCAGAATGCCGATGGTGGCACCCGGCGCGATCACGATTCCGGTGATTCGGCGACCGCCGCGGTCTGATTGGCCCGCCACTCATCGAGCGCGGCGGCCACCTGCTCGTCGCTGAGGGCCACGATCGCAGCGGCGAGCAGCGCCGCGTTGACCGCACCGGCACGCCCGATGGCGACCGTGCCGACCGGCACGCCCGCCGGCATCTGGACGATGGAAAGCAGGCTGTCCATGCCCTTCAAGCTCTTGCTCTCGACCGGGACGCCGATGACGGGCAACGGCGTCATCGAGGCGGTCATGCCGGGCAGATGCGCCGCACCGCCGGCGCCGGCGACGATCACCTTGAGGCCCCGGCCGCGGGCTTCCTCGGCGTAGGCATAGAGCCGCTTGGGCGTGCGGTGCGCGGAGACGATCCGGGTCTCGAACGGGACGCCGAGCGCCTCCAGGGTCTCGGCGGCGTGGCGCATGGTCTCCCAGTCCGACTGGCTCCCCATGATGATCCCGACAAGGGCGGCGGTCTCGCTCATGGCGTTCTCCCGTTACGGCTCACAAATTGAGGCGCGGCGTGCTACTTTACCGCCACCGAGCGGCCGCGGGCAGTACCCAGGCCGCCTTCACAGCCTAGGCGCGGCGTGCTATAGAGCCGCCCGCCCAGGAATGAAACCCGAATTCTGAGGAAGGGAAGCAGAAATTTGGTCCATGTAGTCGTACGCGAAAACAATGTCGATCAAGCGCTGAAGGCACTTAAAAAGAAGATGCAGCGCGAGGGAATTTTCCGGGAAATGAAGATGCGCCGCCACTACGAGAAGCCCTCGGAGCGGCGGGCACGGGAAAAGGCGGAAGCGGTTCGCCGTGCCCGGAAACTCGCTCGCAAGCGCGCCCAGCGGGAGGAATAACCCCTCCAAAGCGCGGCTCCGCGAAGCCGTTAATTCTATTGAATGTCTCTCACGCCGGTCCGAATGCGGCGGCGTGCCGGCCATTCTGCGTGAAATAAGCCTGGGTTAGAGGGACTTGACGATTTCCTCGACCATTTTCTTGGCGTCGCCGAAAAGCATCATCGTGTTGTCGCGGTAGAACACCGGGTTGTCGATGCCCGCATAGCCCGGCGCCAGCGAGCGCTTGACGAACAGCACCGTCTTGCAGAGCTCCACATCGAGGATCGGCATGCCCGCAATCGGGCTTTGCGGGTCGGTCTTCGCAACCGGATTGACCACGTCGTTGGCGCCGATCACGAGGGCGACATCGGTGTTGGGCATGTCGCTGTTGATGTCCTCAAGCTCGAAGACTTCGTCGTAGGGAACGTTGGCCTCGGCCAGCAGCACGTTCATGTGGCCCGGCATACGGCCGGCCACGGGATGGATGGCGTAGCGGACGTCGACCCCCTCCTTTTGGAGCATGCCCGCCATCTCGCGTATGGCGTGCTGGGCTTGGGCGACGGCGAGGCCATAGCCCGGCACGATCACCACCGAGCCGGCGTTGCGCATGATGAAGGCGGCGTCGTCGGCGCTGCCCGACTTGTGGGTGCGGTCGGTCGCGGAGACGGACTTCGAGGAATCGGTGCCGAAGCCGCCGAGGATGACGCTGATGAAGGAGCGGTTCATCGCGCGGCACATGATGTAGCTGAGGATCGCGCCGGCCGAGCCCACCAGGGCGCCGACCACGATGAGCACCGTGTTCTCCAGGGTGAAGCCGATGCCCGCAGCTGCCCATCCCGAGTAGGAGTTCAGCATCGAGATGACCACCGGCATGTCGGCGCCACCAATGGGGACGATCAGAAGGATGCCAAGGAGCAGCGCGAGGCCGGTCATGACCCAGAACACGCTCTCCTGCTGCTCGATGGAGAACACCACTCCGAGGGCGATGATCGCGATGATGAGGGCGAGGTTGAGCAGGTGCTGGCCGCGGAAGACGAGCGGCGCGCCGGTCATCAATTCCTGCAGCTTGGCGAAGGCGACGACCGATCCCGTGAAGGTCAGCGCGCCGATCACCACGCCGAAGCACATCTCGATCCGGCTCACCAGCCTGATGTCGCCGGGCGTGCCGATGTGGAAGGTCTCCGGCGCGTAGAGCGCTGCGCCTGCGACCAGCACGGCGGCGAGCCCCACCAGGCTGTGGAACCCGGCCACGAGCTGGGGCATCGCGGTCATGCGGATGCGGAGCGCAATCACCGTGCCAACCAATCCGCCGACGACGATGCCGACACCGATCCACAAATAGTCTTCGACCCCCGGCTGGCCGAGGGTCGTGCCGATGGCGATCACCATGCCGGCGATGCCGAAGATGTTGCCGCTGCGCGCGGTCGCGGGCGACGAAAGGCCGCGCAGGGCCATGATGAAACAGACGCCAGCGATCAGATAGAGAATCGCTGCCAGATTGGAGGTCATGGGGAGCGCCGCCTATTTCTTCTTCTTGAACATCGACAGCATTCGTTGTGTGACCGTGAATCCTCCGAATATGTTGACGGCCGCAAGTCCGACGGCGACACCGCCCAATATCTTGGCCAGGACGCTGCCCTCAGCCGGCGTCGCCGCCAACAGCGCACCCACGATGATCACGCTCGAAATGGCGTTCGTGACCGACATGAGCGGCGTGTGCAGCGCGGGCGTAACGCTCCACACCACGTAGTATCCGATGAATACGGCGAGCACGAAGACCGTGACGGCGATGACCAGGGGATGCAGCTCGAGCACGTGCTCCACGGCTACATTTCCTCGCCTTTGAGCACCGGGTTTACGACCTCGCCGCCCTTCGTCAGCAAGGCCCCCCGCACCACCTCGTCTTCCCAGTCGATTTCCAGTGCGTGGCTCTCCTGATTGACCATCGGCTTGATGAAGTTGAACAGGTTGCGCGCATAGAGCGTGCTGGTATCGACCGGGACCCGCGCCGGGTAGTTGGCGTGGCCGATGATGGTGACTCCGTGGCGCACGACCACCTGGTCGTAGGCGCTCAGCGCGCAATTGCCGCCGCTCTCGACGGCCAGATCGACGATCACCGAGCCGGGCTTCATGTCCTTGACCATCGCTTCGGTGATCAGCTCAGGGGCGGGCTTGCCCGGAATCTGCGCGGTGGTGATGCAGATGTCCTGTTTCGTGAGCGTTTCGTGGATCAGTGCAGCCTGACGCGCCTTGTAGAGATCGCCCATCTCTCTGGCGTAGCCGCCGGCGGTCTCGGCGTCGCCGGCATCGGCATCGACCGAGATGAACTTGGCGCCCAGGCTCTCGACCTGCTCCTTCACGGCGGGGCGCACGTCGAAGGCGGAGACCAGCCCGCCCAGTCGCTTGGCGGTCGCGATCGCCTGCAGGCCGGCAACGCCCGCGCCAAGTACGACGACCCGCGCCGGGGCCACGGTGCCGGCCGCGGTCATCATCATCGGAAGGATCCGGCCGAAATGGTCGGCGGCGTCGATCACCGCCTTGTAGCCCGCTATGTTGCTCTGCGACGAGAGCGCGTCCATCGATTGCGCGCGGCTGATGCGCGGGATCAGCTCCATCGCGAAGGAGGTGACGCCGTGTGACGCGTAGCGGCCGACCTGCTCGCGCTGCTGCAACGGTGCGAGCAGGCCCACTAGCACCGTGTCGGAATTCATGAAAGAGAGTTCGTCGGCCGCGTTTCCGTCACAGAGCGGGGCGCGGACCTTGGTGACGAGGTCGGCGTCGCCGTAGACGGTTCTTGCGTCGACGACGATGTGGGCGCCCGCCTCCGCCAGCACTTCGTCCGACATCTGGGCACCGACGCCGGCGCCGCTCTCCACCAGCACCTCAACGCCGAGCGCGGTGAATTTCCTGATCGAGTCCGGGGAGGCGGCAATGCGGGTCTCGCCCGGGACGATTTCCTTCGGAACCCCGATCCTCATACGCGCATCGACTCCGCCTGCCCGGGAGCGGCGCCACAATGCCCCGCTCGGTGCGGTTTGCCAAGGCCGGGGGCGCGGGTTCTCACGGAGGGTTGATCCGGGCGTGCGAGGCGCGTTGCGGGCGCGTGTCAGGCTGCCTCGGGCACCCCGCAGCCCTCCAGTGCGGTGGCCTGTCGGCGGGTCAACTGCGCGGCGTCGAAATCCTCGATCAGCGCCTCGTAGAGCCGGTGCCAGTTGAGCTCTGCCTTGAGGTGCAGGTAGACCGAGCCGAGGCCGATCGCCGAGCGGTCGATCAGCACGAACTCGCGCGGTGGCGTGACGCCGCCGAGGCGCCTGAGCTCCCGATGCGTCTTGGCCGCGACCGCGCCGCCGTAGCGGGCGTTGCCGGACTCGTCGATCATCCGGGTGCGGTCTTCCAGCAGCGGCCCGTAGATGTAGTTGGCCCAGATGTTGAGCGCATCCACCATCTCATTCGACAGGTCGGTGAACCCCCAGGACTCGTAGGCGTGCACCGCAAGGTCGCGGTCCTCGTCCCGCACCGCGTGGTAAAGGTCGATGATGCCCTGCACGAAGCGGCCGCCGAACACGCGGATGCAGCCGTAATCGAGGAGATTGATCGTGCCGTCGGGGCGCACCGTGTAGTTGCCGAGGTGCGGGTCCCCGTGGAGCACGCCATAGCGGTACAGCGGCACATACCAGGCGTTGAACATGTGGCGCGCGATGTCGTTGCGCTGCTCGGCCGGGGCCTCCTTGAAGTCGAGCAGCGGGGCGCCATCGAGCCAGTTCATGGTGAGCAGCCGCCCGGTCGATAGCCCGGCGTCCACCACCGGTACGTGAACGCCGGGATCGTCGCGCAGCATCTCGCCGTAGAGGGCCATGTGGCGGGCCTCGCGCTCGTAGTCCAGCTCTTCGCGGAGCCGCGCCGCGATCTCAGCGTGAATCTCGCCGGTCTCGATGGCCGGGTCGTAGCGGGCGTAGACGGCGAAGATCAGCTTGAGCTGGCGGATGTCGGCCGCCACGGCGGATGCCATGTCCGGGTATTGCAGCTTGCAGGCGAGCGCCGTGCCGTCGTGGGCCGTGGCGCGGTGAACTTGGCCGAGAGAGGCCGCGGCCACCGCCTCCGTCTCGAAGTCGGCGAATGCGGAGCGCCAGTCGGGGCCGAGTTCGGCGGCCATGCGCCGCTTGACGAAGCCCCAGCCCATCGCCGGCGCCTTCGATTGGAGGGCGCCGAGGGCGTCCGCGTATTCCTCGGGAAGGCCGCCGGGGATCGTCGACAGCAGTTGCGCGACCTTCATCAGCGGCCCCTTGAGGCCGCCGAGGGCGCGCTTGAGGTCCTCGGCGTTCCGCTCGCGATCGGCAGGCAGGCCGAGATAGCGCTGGCCCGCCATGCGCGCCGCGATGCCGCCCACCGAGGTGCCGACCCGCGCGTAGCGGCGCACCCGCCCGCTCAGCCTGTCGTCTTCGCGATCCGGCACGATCGGCGCCTCTACTCTTTCTCGCCGGCGACCAAGGCCGCGTTGCGGCGGGTCATCCCATTCGATAAATCATAACACTGCCTCTCGCACTAACCGCACGGGCGCGGCAAACGCCGAGCGGTGCGGAGCGAGCGCGGACCCGAAGAGGAGCGGAGACCCTCATGCTGGAGAAGTTCGAACGTTATCCGCTGACCTTCGGCCCGACGCCGATCGAAAAGCTGGATCGGCTCTCCGAGCATCTGGGTGGGGCGGTCGAGCTCTACGCCAAGCGCGACGATTGCAATTCCGGGCTCGCCTTCGGCGGCAACAAGATCCGCAAGCTGGAATACATCGTGCCCGACGCCATCGCGTCCAACGCCGATACCCTCGTCACCATCGGCGGCGTGCAGTCGAACCACACGCGGCAGGTCGCTGCGGTCGCCGCCAAGCTCGGCATGAAGTGCCGCTTGGTTCAGGAGAGCTGGGTGCCGTTCGAGGACGCCGTCTACGACCGGGTCGGGAACATCCTGATGAGCCGCGTGATGGGGGCGGAGATCGAGCTGGTCGACGAAGGCTTCGACATCGGCATTCGGGAGAGCTGGGAGCGGGCGCTCGAGGACGTGAAAGCGAAGGGCGGGAAGCCCTACGCCATCCCGGCCGGCGCGTCGGTCCACAAGTTCGGCGGCCTCGGCTACGTCGGCTTTGCCGAAGAGGTGCGGGCGCAGGAGGCGGAGCTCGGCGTCAGGTTCGACTACGTCATCGTCTGCACCGTCACCGGCTCCACCCACGCCGGCATGCTGGTGGGATTCGCGAAGGACGGGCGTGCTGATCGAGTCGTCGGCATCGACGCATCGGGAACGCCGGCGCAGACCCGCGCGCAGGTTATGGACATCGCCCGCGACACGGCGGCGCTGGTGGAACTCGGCCGCGCCATCGCCGACGAGGATCTCGTTCTCATCGAGGACTACGCCTATCCCGCCTACGGCGTGCCGTCAGCGGAGACCAACGATGCCATCCGCCTCGCCGCCCGCACGGAAGGGCTGATGACCGACCCGGTCTACGAGGGGAAATCCATGCAGGGCATGATCGACCTCGCGCGGAAGGGGTACTTCCCGGCAGGCTCGAAGGTGCTCTACGCCCATCTCGGCGGCGTGCCCGCCATCAACGGATACAGCTACATCTATCGCAACGGTTAGCCGCCGGCGACGGCGCTGCCGGTCGGTCCTACGCAGGAGAGAGTCATGGCCGCTCAACGCATCGGTGCCTACGTCGAGGTCGCCCCCGGCGTCGACATCTACTACGAGGACGAGGGGGAGGGGCCGCCGCTGGTTCTCATTCCCGGCTGGACCTTCACAACCAGGGTTTTCGACCATCAATTCGCGGCATTCTCGGATCGTTACCGAGTGATCTCGTTCGATCCGCGCAGTCACGGCCGCTCGACCGTGACCAGCGACGGCAACAACTACGCCACGCATGCGGCCGATCTCGCCGCGCTTCTCGAACACCTCGAAGTCGAGAATCCGGTTGTTGCAGGCTGGTCCGCGGGCTCGCTGACCGCGTGGCATCATGTCCGCAATCGGGGCACGGACGGCATTCGCGCGCTCGTCTCCATCGACATGCCGCCGCTCGGGATGAGCTACGACCAGAGCGACTGGGTCGAGGGGGCGATCGACGCTTTGGCCGGGTTCTTCCAGGGGGTGCAGACCGCGCAAGGCCAGCGCGGCGTCGTCATCTGGTACGCTGACAACGTGATGATCGAAGGCGAGATGTCGCCGGAGGTGACCGCCTGGATCGTCGAGCAGTCGCTCGCGACGCCGCCGCTCATCGCCGCCAATCTCATCGCCGACGTGTGCTTCGCGAACTACCTGGAAGAGGCGAAGCTAGTGGATGCGAACATTCCGTCGATCTTCTACGTCGCCGACCACTGGGCCGAGACCGCCAAGCCGTTCCTCGCCAAGCATTGCCCCAACTCGCGGGTCGAGGCTTTCGGCGGCCACATGATGTTCTGGGAGTATCCCGAGCGGTTCAACGCAACTCTGGCGGAGTTTCTTTCGGGACTCTGATCGCGATTCGGCTATTGCTCGACGATGGTGACGTTCCCGATCCAGCGCTGCTTGCGCCTTGCGAGCCGGCCGGGGACGTCCTCCGCTTCGTAATCCGCAATGGGGACGGACGCCCGGTCCACGTCGAGCGGCGGCTCCAGCAGGTTTGAATTCAGGACCGAATAGAGGCGCCCCTCCATCTCGCAGACGGCCGCGGCGATCACGCCGCAGCGGCCACAGACGAGAAAGGTCGCGGTCTCGTGGCCGAAGGCGTAGCGACTCACGCGGTCGGGCTCGGCGAGCGCAATCGTGAGGCGGCCGGACGGCGCGGAGACGTAGAGGCTGCCGTGCTTGTGACAGAAGCTGCAGCCGCAATGGCGCGGCGAGAGGGCGGTGTCGTCCTCGACTTCCAGCGCGACGCCGATCACGCCGCAATGACAGGCGCCTTCCAAGGTCTTTGCCACGGAAATCTCCCTTCTTCGTCGCGGCGCTTTCGCGTCGACCCGTGACACGTCTCTTGCGCAGCGTCGCGCATTCGCCATATGCCGGTAAAGCAAACAATCTCAGACCGGGAGCCATCGATGGACCGCAACGAAGTCTCGAACGAGTCCACGTCCACCTACACCATGGGCTACGGCCCCGAATTCCAGAAGATGCTCGAGCGGAGGAACGCGGCGGACTGCGCCGCCCACCTGCTGCCGCACCTCAGACCCGGCATGCGCCTGCTCGACCTCGGCTGCGGTCCCGGCACGATTTCGGTGGGGCTGGCGGCTGCCGTCGCGCCCGGCGCGCTGCACGGCATCGACATGGAGGCCTCCCAGATTGAGATGGCCAACGCGGCCGCCAAGGCCGGCGGGCACGGCAAAGCGGTCTTTCAAGTGGGCGATGCGACCGACCTTCCCTTCGAGGACGCGTCCTTCGACGTGGCCCACTGCCACGCTCTGCTCAACCACGCCCCCGACACGCAGGCGGTGCTTGCCGAGGTCAAGCGCGTGCTGAAGCCCGGCGGTCTCTTCGCCGCGCGGGAGGTGATCGGCGATTCATCACTCTTCGAGCCGGCGTTCGACATGGGGATCAGCGGATGGTCGACGTTCCTCAAGATGCTCGCGGCCAATGGCGGCCACCCGCAGATGGGCAAGGAGCTGAAGCGCGCTCTCTTCGATGCCGGATTCACGGACATCCACGCGACGGCGTCCTTCGAGCCCTACAACACGGCTGACGACCTCGCGTTTCTGCGGGGCTTGATCATCGGCTGGTTCTTTGCGCCGACGACCATGGAAGCGGCCATCAAGCACGGGCTCGCGACGCAGGAGCAGTTCGAGGGCTGGCGTCAGTCCCTGGAGGAGTGGGTGACGGAGCCCGGCGCCTTCGCCGCCTTCGCCTGGGGCGAGGCGATCGGGCGGAAGGCGTAACCCTACGCGGCTATTTCAGCGTCACACAGTAGTTGCCGAGCGGGTCGATGACGGCTTCGGCGTCCTCGGGCACGAGGACGGTGGTCGTCGCTTCCTCGACGATGGCGGGGCCCTGGATCGTGGCACCGGGCGCGAGGTCGTTGCCGCGATAGACCGGTACCGTCTCGGGCGCGTCCCGGCCGGGCAGATGAACCCGGCGCGTGCCGTGCGGCTCCGCCGCTGCTGCCTTTGCCGAGCCCTCTGCCACGGCGAGCTCGGCGGCAGCCGGGCCGATGGCGCGCACCTTCCAGGTGGTGAACTCGACCAGATCGTTCTCGTTCTTGATCGTGTAGATGCGCTCGTGCATCCGGTGGAAGCCCTCGGCCAGTCCGGGCACGTCGTCGGCATCAAGCACGCCGTCCCGCGTCGCAAACGGCACCTCGATCTCCCATGACTGATACTGGTAGCGCCCGAGATAGGCGTACTCGAAGCGCTGGTCGGCCTCGGCGATGCCCGCGCGGGCGAGGAAGGCACGGCCCCGCTCCACCAACGTGGCCAGCACCCCGTTGACGCCTGCCACGTCGAAGCGCGCGGCGTCGGTCACCAGCGTCGCGGTCTCCTCCCAGACGATGTCGGAGATCAGGCCGCCGAAGGCGCTCAAGCCGGCGGAGAATTTGGGCACCATGTATCCCTTGATGCCGAGCACCCGCGCCATCTGGCCCATATGCACGGCGGTGGCCCCGCCGCCGGCCACGAAGTAGCTCTCGCGCGGGTCGATCCCCTCCTGCACGGTAATGTCCTCGATGGCGGCGATCATGGTGTGATCCACCGTGCTGGCGATGGCGCGGGCCGCCGCCGCAAGCTCGATGCCCAGCGCTTGGGCGATGGTGCCGACCGCCCGCTCCGCCGCCGCCTTGTCGAGGCGCATTCGGCCGCCCAGGAAGTAGTCCGGGTCGATGATGCCGAGCACCACGTCGGCGTCCGTCACGGTGGGCCGGGTGCCGCCGAGGCCGTAGCAGGCGGGGCCGGGGTCGGCGCCCGCGCTCTCGGGCCCCACGCGCAGCAGCCCGCCCGCGTCCACGTGCGCGATGGAGCCGCCGCCCGCGCCAACCGAGCGCACGTCCACCTTGGGGATGCCCAACATGTCGAACTCGGTCAGCATCGCTTCGGGCGAGATGACGAGCTGGCCGTCGCGCACCGCGGACACATCGAACGAGGTGCCGCCCATGTCCACGACCACGAGATCGGGCGCGTCCGTGAGCCGCTTTGCTGCGACCGGGGCCAGCGTCGGCCCCGACATCACACTGTAGATCGGCCGCTCGGCGATTTCGTCCGGCGGCATCATGCCGCCCAGGCAATTCGCGATCATCAGCTCGTTGCCGTAGCCGCTCTCCCTCAAGCCCCCATCAAGCGCGTGGACGTAGGCGCTCACCACCGGGCGCAGCGCGGCGTCGATCGCGGCGGAGACGGCGCGGCGATACTCGCGGGCGATGGGGTTGAGCCGGTGGCTGAGGGTGACCGGCACCTCGGGCCAGGCGCCCTGCACGATCTCGCCCACGCGCTCCTCGTGGCTGCCGTTCACCACCGACCAGAGCAGGCAGACCGCGACCGCCTCCACGCCGAGCTTTCGGAAATCTTCGACCGCCGCGAGAACGTCGTCCTCTTCCAGCGGCGTGTGCTCCGCGCCGGTGGCGTCGATCCGTCCGCGCACGCCGCGCGTCCGGATCCGGGGCACAAAGGGCTCGGGGTAGGTCAGGCGCCACCGGAACGGCGGTTTGCGAGGCGCTTCGCGCAGCGTGAGGATGTCGCGGAAGCCGTGGGTGCAGATCAACCCGACGGTCGCGTGCTTGCCTTCCAGCAGCGCGTTGGTCGAGACCGTGGTGCCGTGGACGATGCGCGCCACCCGGGCCATGAAGTCGGCGCGTTCCAGCCCGTAGCCTTCGGCCGCGAGGCCGAGCGCGTTCATGAAGCCCTCTTCGAACGCGGCCGGCGTGGAGGGCGTCTTGAAGATGCGCAGACGCTGGTCCGGGTCCGAGCCTTGTTCTCCGCGCGCGTCTTGCGCGACGACACAGTCGGTAAAGGTGCCGCCGATATCGATACAGACCCGGAAGTCTCCGGGCGGGGAAACTTCGGCCATCTATTCGCCGGCCCCGCCGTTGTGTGCCTGCCGGAGCCGTGCGGTGTCCTCGGCGTCCACCTCATGCCCGATGCCGTCGGCCGCGAGCCGGAGAGCGACGGCGTAGACCTCCGATGCTTTCTCCGGGCTTAGCCAGCCGTTGTCCACCGCGCGCGCCACCGCCGCGGGCTCGCGCCGCGCAGGTTCGCCGTAGCCGCCGCCGGCGGTGGTGACGAAGCGAAACATCTCGCCGGGCGCGCAGAGCTCCTCGTGGAAGGAAGGGAGGGTGACGAGGGTGCCGTCGGCCGTGCGCTTCTGGTTGACCGAAGGCGCGCCGTCGCTACCGCCGCGCACACCCTTCGAGGGGTAAGTGTCGCCATCGCTGCAATAGACCGCGGTCATCTCGCCCGCGACGGGGCCATAGACGGCGAGCGTGCCCGGCGCGCCGTCCCACTCGCCGTGGCCGAGGGTGTCGATGGCGAGCTCCCGGCACTCGAAGTGAATGGGGAACATGCTCTCGTCCACCTCGGTCGGCGAGAGAATCTGCATGCCGCCGTCCACTGGCCCGCCGTAGGTAACCCAGCCGTCGTGGCCCGGCAGCCCCGGCCCGCCGCCGAAGCCGATGAACATCTGGTTGACGTAAGTCTGACCGTCGCGACGCGGGTCCTCGCCCGAGATCACGGCGAGTCCCAGCGCCTGCTGATAGCCGCCTTCGGCCATGCCATGCGTGGGGCCTATCTGGGCGAAGCAGCAGGAGACCGCGTTCACCAGCCGGTCGGTGACGTTGGTGGTGGCGACCGAGGTGCCGACGGGATAGCGCGGCCGGCCGACGATGCAGCCATCGCGCAGCAGTACCCGGATGCGGCGCGCGCTGCCCTCGTTATGCGGGATGGTGTGGTCGATGTTGTAGAAGACGCCCGCGCGGCAGGCGGCGATGGAGCAGGTCTCACTCAGGTTCAGCCCGCCGTCGATGCAGTCGATATTGTCGCGCACATCTACCGTGATCATCGCCTCGTCGGGATCGACCGTTACCCGCGTCCTGACCGGTATTCCCTCGTCGGCGACGCCCGGTAGCGGGTCGTGCCGGTTCTCGTAAGACCAGGTGCCCGCTGGCAGCGTTCGGATGGCGGCGGCGGCGCGGCGCTCGCCGTAGGCCATCCAGGCCTCGACGAACGCGGCGATGGTCTCTGGCCCGTACTTCTCCACCAGCTCCTTGATCCGGCGCTCGGCGGTGCGGCAGGCACCCACCTGCGCCAGATAGTCGCCGTACCAGAGGTCGGGCACCCGCACCTTGATCTTGGCCATGCGGATGATGTCGCGGATTTCCTTGTAGCCCCGCTCGACCCGCACGCCGGGGAAGTGCAGCCCCTCCTCGAAGATGGTCTTGGCGTAGGGCAGGTAGGTGGACGGGATCGGCGCGCCGACATCGGCGTGGTGGGCGCGCGAGACGGTCCAGAAGAGCGGCTTGCCGTCGAAGAACACCGGCACGCACAGCGTGAGGTCCGCGTGGTGCGTGACGCCGGTGTAGGGGCAGTTGTTGAGGAAGGCGTCGCCCTCCTCGATGTCGTCGAAGAACTCGGTGAGCGGCCGGGTGGTGAGGTCGATGGCCGCCGCGTGCACCGGGATGCACTCCTCGATGCAGACCAGCCGGTGGTCGTAGGTGAGGATGGCGCAGGACATGTCGCGCGCAATCTTGATGACGCCGGACTTGCTCGCGCGTAGCACGCCGTTGCTCATCTCGCGCAGGATGGCGCCGAAGCGGCTGGAGAGCACCGAGAGCAGCATCGGGTCGAAGTCCGGCGCCGCGGCCGACATGGCGCCGCCGCCAACGGTGATCGTATCGGATTCGGAGTAGGGCAGGTCTTCCATGGCGGCTATTCCCGAAGGCCCGGCACGAGCTTCGCCGGGCGCCGGCGAGAGTGCCAAATTCCCGCCGCGGCGTCCATCGGGACAGCCCGGCCGAAGGAGGGCTAGATGCGGTGCTCCGTCCGGACCGTGCCGTGGTAGACGATCCGGCGGTGGTTGAGTTCCGTGCGCTTGTGGTACGCGACCGCGACCGGATCGAAGTCACAGGCCGGCGTCGGCTCATGCTCGAAGTAGCCGAACTGATCCTCGCCTCTGACGAGCGTCGCGCTGTCCCAGTCGGCCAGGGTCTGGCGCGCATCGGTCGGCATGTAGCGAATGGCGATCCCGATGCGCCGGTCGTCGCTGCGATTGGGGTGAGAGGCATGCGCGAGGCGGTACGAGAAGAGCGCTGCCTCGCCAGTGGCGACCTCCATGTTGACAGCATGGGCTTCGTCGATCCCCGCGCTGATCGCCTGTCCGCGGGACAGCATGTTGTCGTCGTGCCAGGTCTCGCGGTGCGGCAGCCTGGGGCCGAGGTGGCTGCCGGGCATGAAGCGCATGCATCCGCTCTCCACCGTGGCCGGCGAGAGGGCCACCCACGCGCTCACCAGGTGGTCCGTATCCAGGCCCCAGTAGTTGCTGTCCTGGTGCCAGGAGACGAACTGGGGCGAGTGCGGCTCCTTGATCCACCATTGGCTGGTCCAGCAGAGGATGTCGGGGCCGATGAGGTCCTCCACCGCGTCCAGAAGGCGAGGATTGCGGACCAGGTCCGTCATCCAGCGGAGGAGCAGGTGGCCCTTGATGCGAAATGCGTCCTTGCGGGGCCCTCCGCGTTTCGTCTCCAGCCGCTCCAGCGCGCCGCGCATTGCGGCGGTTTCCTCCGGTCGGAGCAAGCCGAACGGCGCGCAGTAGCCATCCCGCCGGTAATGCGCGACCGCAGCTTCTGTCAGCACCTTGGGCATCGTCGTTTTGTCTCCGGAACGGACGCGCAGCGCAACCCTCTGCGCTCCGGGCGCGGCTCTTCGACCGCGCGCCCAATGGACCTGGAGGTCCCAAGACTCGGGGAGAGTAAGGGAGCGGCTAAACCAGGTTGCGAAGGGACGCGAGGTCGAAGGCGTCGTCCACGTCGAGCCAGTGGCCGGTGACGTAGAGCACGTCGATGGCGGCACCCTGGGCGACGAGGCGGGCCAAAAGCTCCGGCAGGTCGGCGGAATCGAGGCTGCCGTCCTTGCTCATGGCGTCGAGCGCGCCCCGCACCAGGATGGCGCCGTTCTCGCTCAGCCTGGTGAGGCCGATGAACTCGCCGTGGGCGGCCTCCGGCTCCGCTGCGTCGCTCCCGATCGCCTCCAGAGTCACGCGGTCGTCGTCCAGGTAGCTGCCGGTGAAGGGCCGCGAGCAGCGCACCCAATCGACCGAACGGTCGGGAGAGCGGGCGCTGTCGCTGCGCCGCCTGGCATCGACCACCGTCACGATGTCGCCCTCGGCAGCAAGGAGACCGTCCAGCACGTGCTGGCGGAACAGGATATCGCCGTAGGAGATCAGGCAGGGCCCGTAGAGGCGGTTGTAGGCGCAGGCGAGGGAGGCGGCCTCGCCGGTCTCGTCGTAGCGGTCGTTGTCCACCGACCCGATGCCGGCGAGGTCGATCGCCTCCTTGCGGTAGCCGCGCACTACGGTGACGTCGCGCAGGCCGCTCCCGTTCAGCGTCCGGACGAGACGTTGAAGCAGGGGCTCGCCGCGCACGTCGATCATGCACTTTGGGCGCCGCTCGGTGAGCGGGCCGAGCTCCTCGCCGCGCGAGGCTGCGAGCAGGATCGCGCGGGGGCCGCCGGCGGCGGCGAGGTAGCGCGCCTCTGCCGCCGCAAGCTCCTCCTGGCCGGTGAGGGCGAACACCTCCCGCACCGGCGCGATCTCGTCCTCGACGGCGGTGAGCGACTCGCTCTCCTTGATGGTCTGGCACACCGAGCGCATCGCCGATATTGCCGCGCGCATGTTGTGGTTGGCCCAGATCACCATGGAGACGCCGGCCTCGCGGAAGGTCTGCGTCGGCGTCCGGTGATACATGGTCGGCACGATCACCACCGGCGCGCGGCCGCCCCAGGATTCGCAGAAGCCGGTGATCTCGTCGGCGGTCGCCTTCTTGGAGTGGATCAGCACCGCGTCAGCCCCGGCCTCGTGGTAGGCCTCCGCCCGGCGCAGCGCCTCGTCCATGCCCCAGCCGGCGATCAGCGCCTCGACGCGCGCCACGAGCTGGAAGTCGTCGTCGCTCTGGCTGTCCTTGCCAGCCTTGATGCGGCCGCAGAATTCCTCCACGTCCGCGAGCGGCTGGTTCTCGCCGATGAAGGAGTTGGTCTTGGGGAACAGCTTGTCCTCGATGCAGACCCCGCCGATGCCGCGCTGGCAGAGCTTCCGCACCAGGCGGCGGACATTGTTGAAGTTACCGTAGCCGGTGTCGCCGTCCACCAGGATCGGGATCGTGGTGGCGTCGGCCATGAACTCCAGCATTTCGAGGACCTGGGTCCAGGAGGCCTCGTTATTGTCGCGCACGCCAAGCGCCGCCGACATCGAGAGGCCCGAGGCCCAGATACCTTCGAACCCGGCCTCCTCCACGATCTTGGCGGAGAGGCCGTTATGCGCCTCCATGATGAAGGAGAGGTCGGGGGCCTGCAGCAGGACGCGTAGCCGCTCGGCCTTCGAGGCCGGCTGCGTCGGCGCGTCAGCGCTGCCGATGGGTAGTCTCGCCGCCATGAGAAATCGCCGGTTCGTCGCCCGTTCGTCCATGAACCTGCGGTATCACGATGATATAAAAGGGTAACGACAAGCCGGTGCCGATGCAATGCGGCGCCCTGGACCCTGCCTCTATTGGGAGTGCGACGCGCACCGGCGCACCGCCCATGTTGCCAAGGCCGCGACCGCCGCGGCATCTCCCGACACGACCGACAAAGACGGAGCCGCATGTCACCCGCCGATCACGACGCCAGCCGCGACCCCATCGCCTTCATTGACCTGGACGCGCAGTACCGGCGCCTCAAGGCGGATATCGACGCTGCGATAGCGCGGGTGCTGGAAGACGGCCGCTTCGTCCTGGGGCCGGCGGTGGCTGAGTTGGAGACGGCGCTCGCCGCGCGCGCCGGCGTCGCCCACGCCATCACCTGCGCGAGCGGTACCGACGCCCTTCAGATCGCGTTGATGGGCGAGGGGATCGGGCCGGGCGATGCGGTCTTCGTCCCCGGCTTCACCTTTCCCGCGACGGCGGGCGTGGTGGCCCTGGTGGGGGCGACGCCGGTCTTCGTCGACGTGGCGGAAGAGAGCTGCATGATGGACCCCGCCGACCTCGCGGCGCGCATCGACCGCGTGACGGCGGAGGGGCGGCTCACGCCGCGGGCGGTGATCGCGGCGGACCTGTTCGGCCAGGCGGCGGACTACGACGCGCTCGCGCCACTCGCGGTGGAGCGGGGCCTGCTGCTGATCGACGACGCGGCCCAGAGTTTTGGCGGGGCGAGCGGCGGCCGGCCGGTTGGCGCGCTCGCGCCGGTCACTACCACCAGCTTCTATCCGGCCAAGCCGCTCGGCGCCTATGGCGACGGCGGTGCGCTCTTCACCGACGACGCGGAACGGGCGGCGCGCTGGCGCTCGATCTGCCAGCACGGCCAGGGTGAGGCCAAGTACGACATCGTTCGGGTCGGCCTCAACAGCCGCCTCGATACCCTTCAGGCCGTGATTCTGCTGGTCAAGCTCGCTGCCTTCGATGCCGAGATCGATGCCCGCGAACGGGTGGCGATGCTCTACGATTCGGTGCTCGACGGTGCCGTCGAGTTGCCCGGTCGGCTGCCGGGGCGGCGCTCGACCTGGGCGCAATACACGATCCGGCTGGAACGGCGCGACGAGGTGCAGGCTGCGCTCGCGGCGCAGGAGATTCCGACCGCGATCCACTACCCGGTGCCGATGCACCTGCAGCCGGCCTATAGCGAGTACGGCGAGGGCCCCGGCTCGCTGCCGGTGAGCGAGCGTCTGAGCCGGCAAGTGCTGAGCCTGCCGATGCACGCGGACCTCGACGAGGCGGCGGCCAGGCGGATCGCCCGCGCGGTGCGGGACGCAGCAACCGGGTGACGACGCACCCGCGCGCGCCATGAGTCAGGAGGCGACGCCCGCCGAGGCCACTCGATGGGACATCGTGCTGATGGCCCTGGGCGCCGGCATTCTCGCCGGCTTTCAGGTCGGAAAGGTGCCGCCGGCCTTGCCGATTCTGCGCGAAAGCCTCGGCCTCGACCTCGTCACTGCCGGCTGGCTCACCTCGATCTACTACGCGATCGGCGCCGCCGTCGGCGTCGCGGTCGGACTGCTCTCCGACCGCGCCGGCCCGCGCCGGCTCATGCTCGCCGGCGTGGCCTTCCTCGGCCTGGGCAGCCTGATGGGCGGGCTGGTGAGCGGCAGCGCCTGGATCCTGGTCGCGCGCTTCATCGAGGGGTTCGGGTTCGTGGGCGTCACGGTGACCGCGCCGAAGCTGATCGCCTCGGCGGCGCGGCCCCGCGACTACGGCCTCGCCTTCGGCATCTGGGGCGCCTACATGCCGCTCGGCATGGCAATCGCCATGCTGATCGCGCCGGCGCTGCTCGATGCCATCGGCTGGCGCGGCTTCTGGCTGGTCAGCGCAGCGCTGGTCGCGCTCTTCATGGCGGCGCTGGGCTGGAGCCTGCACCCCAGGCGCTGGCCGGTGGCCTTCGACGCCCAGGCGCTGGACTGGAGCGGCGTGGGGGAGACCCTGGTGCGCGCGGCGCTCTGGCTCTTCGGCCTCTCGTTCGCCTTCTACACGCTGCAGTGGTTCGCCATCACGGCCTGGCTGCCCACCTTCCTGATCGAGACGCAGGGGCGGAGTGCCGCCGGTGCGGCGATCTGGGGCGCGATGGTGGTGGCGGCCAACGCCCTCGGCAACTTCGCTGCCGCCTGGCTGATGCACCGGCGGGTGCCGCGCTGGGCGCTGATCGGGGTCGCCTACTGCGCCATGGGCGGGTCGTCGGCCGGGATCTTCCTCTCCGGCACGCCGGGCGATCTCAAGATCGTGCTCGCCTTCGTGTTCAGCGGCGTCGGCGGCTTGCTGCCGGCGGCAGCGATCGCCGGTGCCGCGGCGCATGCGCCGCGCGCCGCCTTCGTCGCCATGGCCAGCGGCTTCGTGGTGCAGGGTGCGGCGATCGGCAGCCTGCTCGGCCCTCCGGTGATGGCCGCCGCGGTCGAGGGCCTCGGCAGTTGGGCCGCCTCCTGGTGGGTGATGCTCGCGGTCTCGGGCGCCGGTCTCGGCCTCGTGGCCGGTCTGATCGCAACCGACCGCCAACCCCGCATCTGATCCCGTTCGGCTTCACCGAGGCCCCCTGCTCGGTGCGGCGGCGCGGGGTGGCCGTTGACAGAGCCGCACGCGCAATCCATTGATCGTATCGGCTCGCGACGACGATCGAACTGGATCACGCCATGCTGACCTTCACCGAAGAAATTCTGCTGCTGCTGCTGGACGACGAGGATGGAACGTTCGTGCCGATCCCGAACGCCAACCTCGGGTGTGCCATCGGGGGCGCCGTGCTGATGGACTTGGCGTTTGCCTATCGCATCGACACCGACCCGAAGGCGCTCGTGGTCAACGACGCGACGCCGACCGGCAACCCCATGCTCGACGACACGCTCGCGAAGATCGCGGCTCAGGGGAGCGAATCGGATACGCGGACCTGGATCAGGGTGCTCTCCGTCGAGGATGCGCCCGCCATTCGCGAGCAGGCGTTGGAGAGCCTCGTCGCACGCGGCATCGTGCAGGTGCGCGAAGAGAGGGTGATGTGGGCCTTCCGCACCCGCCGCTATCCCACGATCGACGGCAACGTGGAGCAGGAAGTCAAGCTGCGCATCGGGGAGGTGCTGTTCTCCGATGACATCCCCGACCCGCGCGATGTCGCCCTGATCGGCCTGGTGGATGCCTGCGATATTCTGGACGAGATCTTCCCCGGCAAGGACATGGAGCAGTGCCGCCCGCGCATCGATCAGTTGCGCCAGATGGACCTGATCGGCCGCGAGCTGGCGAACGCGATCTCTGACATCGAGCATACCGTGGCGATGGCGCTTTCGGGCGCGCCTTACTGAGCAAGGCTGGGCGGGACACTGACTCCGGGGCCGCCCGGCTCGTGCGTCGACGGCCACTCTTGCAACGTTATTCTGTAGTGTTATAATATTTCATATCGATTGCCCTTCCTTCGAGCGACCTTATCCACCAGCGATGGAGTGGTGACATGCGCTACAAGATGCTCCTTGGCACGACTGCGATGACCGCTGCGGCCGCGGCGATGGCGGTTTCCCTGGCACCGCCTCCGGCACAAGCTCAGTCGGACGACGATACGCCGATGGCCGCCATTCTTGCCGTCGAGATCGCGACGCTGCGGGAGCAATACGAGGCACGCATCAGGGCGCTGGAAGAGCAGGTCAGGGCGCTGCAGTCCGGCTCCGCCGGCGAGATGGCCGACCATGACGATCACGGCCACGACGACCACGGCCATGACGACCACATGGACGACGACGATCATGACGATCACGGCCACGGCATGGCAGAGCACGACGACCACGGGGCCATGCTCGCCCCCCAGGTCAGTGCGGTGCTCAGGGGCATGTACGCCTCATACTCGGCTGAAGAGTCGGAGATCGCCGGGTTCCCGCCGTTCGGTCACGAGAGCGAGCGCGCACCGGAGGGGCTCTCTCTCGGGCATAGCGAACTCGTGCTGTCGAGCCATGTCAGCAATATGGTCCGCGGCAATCTCACGCTCGGCATCGGCGCGCACCCCGGCGAGCCGGCGGAGCTTGAGCTCGAGGAGGCCTATATCCAGACCCTGCCGGGCTTAGGACTGTCCGAGAACTTCACCATAACGGCGGGCCGCAAGTTGTGGTCGTTCGGCTATCTCAACGAACGTCATGCGCACGAAGACGACTTCGCCGACCGCCCCTTGCCTTACCGGGCCTTTCTCGACAACGGCTTCAACGACGACGGTATCCAGCTTTCGCTCGCGTTGCCCGGCGATGTCCGCACGGAGATCGGCGGCGGCTTCTTCCGCGGCGACGATCAACCCTTCGGCGGTTCCGACAACGGCCGCCGGGCGCTCTCGGCCTATGCGCGGGTCGGGGGCGACATGGGCCGCGATTCGTCCTGGCGAATCGGCGCCTCCTTCTTGAGTGCAGAGGTCATGGGTGCTGGCGGCGGCCACGCGCACGCGCACGATGACCACGGGCACGAAGACGAGCACGACCACGAGGACGAGCACGACCACGAGGACGAGCACGACCACGAGGACGAGCACGACCACGAGGACGAGCACGATCACGAAGACGAGCACGATCACGAGGACGAGCACGACCACGAGGACGAGCACGACCACGAGGACGAGCACGATCACGAAGACGAGCACGATCACGAAGACGAGCACGGCCACGACGATGAGATGATCCCGTCCTCGTTCTTCTCGGACGGTGTGTTCAGCGGCGACCGCGCGCTGTTCGGAACCGATTTCCGCTTTGCCTGGGCGCCGACCGGCAATGCGAGGCAGAGCCAGCTCATCTTCCAGAGCGAGTACCTCTGGCAGACCGACGACGGCGCCTACACGCTGGCGGACGATGAGATGGAGGAGCACGAGCTGGCGACCGACGGCAGGAGCGCCGGCTGGTATGCGCAGGCGGTCTACAAGTTCGCGCCCGAATGGCGGATCGGCGCCCGCTATGCGCGCCTCAGCCCGTCAAGCGCGGCGCAGGTGGACCACGACCCGAGCGCGCTCGCCATCATGGGCGACTGGACCAGCGACCGGTTCGGGCAGCTGCGCCTGCAGTACAACCGGGAATCGCTGGCGCACGGCGCGGAGGACGATCAGGTCATCCTGCAATACACGGTGAGCCTGGGCGGCCACGCCGGTCACGACCATTAGGAGTTAGCATGGCGCCGCGACGCCGGAACGCTGGAGGGGCGGCAAGGCATCGTCTAGCATCCGGGCGGGACTGATCCCGTCGGGGGCCTGCCATGATCCTGCTGACCGGGGCGACCGGAACCACCGGCACCCCGACCGTCGCGCAACTGCGCGCGACGGGCCGACCCTTCCGCATCATGAGCCGCGACGTGGCGCGTGCGAGGCGGCAGTTCGGCGACGACCTCGACTATGTCGAAGGCGATTTCGCCGAGCCCCGGACCCTCGATGCCGCGTTCGAGGGGATCGAGACCCTTTCGCTGCTCTGCGCCTTCTCCGAAGCGATGGTTGGGCTCGAGTTGAACGCGGTGGAGGCTGCCGAGCGCGCGGGCATTCGCCGCATCGTCAAGATGTCGGCGATCAAGGCCGCGCCCGACGCGCCGACCACGATCCGCCGCTGGCACGGGGAGATCGAGCGGCGCATCGACGAGAGCGGCATCCCGCGCACCCACCTCTGGCCCAACGCCTTCATGCAGAATTTTCGGCGCTTCGCGCCGCTCATCAGGGAGCGGGGAGAGTTCTACGCACCGGTGGGCGACGCCCGGATCTCGCTGGTGGAGATCGAGGACGTGGCCGCGGTGACGGTCGCAGCCCTGGCGGAGGACGGGCACGAGGGCGAGACCTACGAGATCACCGGGCCGGCGGCGATCTCCTATGCCGAGTGCGCGGCGATCCTCTCGGAGGAGCTGGGCCGGGAGGTGCGCTACATCTCGGTCAGCGACAAGGACGCGCGGGCCGCACTGGTCGAGGCCGGCATCGGGCCCAAGGCGGCGCACGCGCTGGTCGAGATCGACGGCCTGTTCCGCACGGGTTTTGGGGCGCCGGTGACCGACGTGGTCGAGCGGGTGACCGGGCGCGCGCCCCGCGACTTCCGCACCTTCGCGCGCGAGAACGCGGCGCTCTTCCAGTAGGGCGGCAAGGCCGATGACCGACACCCCCTATCCCCGCGACATGGCGGGCTACGGGCGGCACCGCCCACACCCGCGCTGGCCCGGTGACGCGCGCATCGCCGTGCAGTTCGTGATCAACTACGAGGAGGGCGCGGAGAACACCGTGCTCCACGGCGATGCCGCCTCGGAGACGCTGCTGACCGAGTTCGGCTTCGCCGAGCCCCGCATCGGCGAGCGCGCGCTCCCCATCGAATCCATGTACGAGTTCGGCAGCCGCGTCGGCTTCTGGCGCCTGCATCGGCTGTTCACGGAGCGGGGCGTGCCGGTCACGATCTTCGGCGTCGCCATGGCGCTCGCGCGCAACCCGGAGGCGGTCGCCGCGATGGTCGAGGCGGACTGGGAGATCGCGAGCCACGGCTACCGCTGGATCGACTACCACGCCGTGCCCGAGGCCGAGGAGCGCGCGCACATCGAGAAGGTGATCGCGATCCAGCAGGAGCTTACCGGCACGCGCCCGCTCGGCTACTTCCTCGGCCGGCGCAGCCCGAATACGGTGCGCCTCGTGGCGGAGGAGGGGGGCTTCCTCTACAGCCAGGACTCCTACGCCGACGAGCTGCCGTACTGGGTGGAGGAGGCCGGCCGGCCCCTGCTGATGATCCCCTACACGGCGGACCACAACGACCACCGCTTCGCGACCGCGCCCGGTTTCGACTGGGGCGAGCCCTTCTTCGCCTACCTGCGCGATGCCTTCGACGTGCTCTACGAGGAGGGCAGCGAGCAGCCCGGCATGATGAGCATCGGCCTGCACAGCCGGCTCGTCGGTCGGCCCGGCCGCTACGCCGCACTCAGGCGCTTTGTGGACCATGTGCTGGCCCACGACCGGGTCTGGCTCTGCCGCGGCATCGACATCGCCCGTCATTGGCGCGAGCGGGGAGACGCGCCCTAAGGCGTGATTTCTCCGGACCATGGTGCGGTGCACGGCGCGTGGCGTCTGCGCCATGATCGCGCCATGCGGAACGAGGGCGAACAGCGCGTGACAGTTGCAACAAGGGGCTTCCCGGTCGAGTGGCCGCAGCCCGCGGCGGCCGCTGCCCGTCCCGCGGAATCCCACTTATCCCACTCTATCCCAGTTAATTCCGGCGAATCCCGCTTGTCCCACTTAGTCCCACTTTGTCCCGGCGCATCCCGCGTATCCCACTTGATCCCACATTGTCCCGGCGCATCCCGCTTGTCCCACCTAATCCCACTTTGTCCCGCCGAATCTCAGTTAGTTCCGCATGCAGTTGTGCTCACCCGTCTCACCGGGCGCCTGCGGGCGGTGCTTCGGTGCTTGCCGGGGACGGCGCCACCATGGCGGTGAGGCGACCTGAAATCTCGCGCAGGCGGAGCCACTGCTGGTAGTAGAGGGGGAGCGCCATCACCGCTTCCATGAACTGGAAGACGTACATGACGATGGCGAAGACCTTGCCGTACTCGACGATGTCGTCCGCAGCCGCCCCGATCGAGAAGACCAGCAGGGCGATCATGAACAGCCAGACGATCCCGAAGTTGGCGGCTTCGAGGTCGGAGAGCTTGATGTTCCAGCGCATCATGTCGCGGATGTGGCGGCCGACACGCGCGGCATCGCCGCTCTCGACGGCGTCGACCTGCTGCTCGTACCGGTCGTTGTAGCTTCGGTTGAAGCGCGTGGTCAGCCGCCCGGTGAGCACGTAGACCGCCACCGTCACGCCGATGACGACGATGCAGCCGCCGAAGATCGGCAGGTTCAGGGTCGACAGGATGAGAACCACGCCGGCGAGCTGAAGGACGTTGAGAATGAGCTCGGGGAGGGAGTTCTCGAGAAACTCGACGATCTCGCGGAGCATCCCGAGGCGCGCCGTCTTGGTCGACGTGGTGCTCTCGGATTGACGGCCGACCAGCTCCTCGCCGAGCGTCGCGTAGATGCGGGCGTAGGCCCGGCTGTCCACGATCCGCCGGAGGATGGCGATCCCCATGGCGGCGATGCCGAGAATGGCCAGCTCGTAGAGGCCTTGCCACGAGTCCGCCAGGATGCCGTCGATGGCCCGGCCGATGACCAGCGGAAACAGGATCCAGCCAGCGGACTCGAGCACGATCAGAAAGAGAGTCAGCGCAACGCGGCCGGCGAAGCGCCTCAGCAGCATGCCCATCGCATGAACCCCGGACTGTGGGTTGCGACGGTCGGAGGCGATCGTGCGGGCCGGACGCCTACTCGAATGCCGAAAGGCGCGCGAGAAGCCGGGCGATCTCGGCGTCGCTCACGTGAGCCGGGCGGTACCAGGATCGCTCAGACGCGCTCACGATCTTCTGCCGGTCCGCCGGCACATCGGGAACGAAGCCGATCCAGAGCTCGCTCATCTCGTCCGTGGTTTCCCAGCCCCAGGTCACGGTCTCGGGCTCCAGCGCCGGATTCTGCGGGTTGTCGGCCGAGTTGTCGTAGCGCATCCAGGCGTCGATGCGGCTGCCCGCCGGCAGATGGACCGGCTCCCGGTAGGCGAAGGTGTTCTGCCAGCGGAAATCCCAGTCGGCGATGCGGATGAGCGGCGTCTCGCTGCCGTCGGGCAGGGTCGCGATGGCGATGAACTCGCGCCCGAGAAAGTGCATGTGCGGGGTCACGTCCGTCAGCGTCATGCCGGAGGGGACGTCCATCGAGAAGAGCCGCCAATAATTCTCCTCGCCCGGCGGAATGCGCAGGTTCTGCGTGCCGATGACCACGCCGTCGACGTAGCGGGAGACGGGCTCCTTGGCGAAGTAGAAGCCCACCTCGCTCCGGTCGGTCGTGGCCTTGCCGTTCAGGTGATAGTGCACCTCCAGCACCAGGTCCCCGCCCTTGGGCAGCCACATGGCGAGCCCCTTGTCGAGGACGTAGGGCTCCACGCCGGGCGCCCAGCCGCCGATGCCCCAGGCGTTGTAGTCGAGGAAGGCGCCTGTGCCGAAGACGGAGAACCCCGGCTCGTCGTCCTTCGCGTCCTCGGCCCTGGCGCGCCCGCTGTAGTCCATGAGGTAGTTGGCGTGATGCACCACCTTGGCGTCGCCGGGGCTGAATTCGAGGGCCGTCACCACCTTGTCCTCGGCAAAGCCGGTGGGGATGACGAAGTAGCGGTAGATGTCCTCGCCGTCCGCCGGCACCGGGAAGGGCTCGGCCATGCTGAGCACCAGGTCCGGCTCGCCCAGGCGCCACTTGGAGGGGGAGCGAGCCGAGGCCGGCATGGTGTCGTCGGCATCGCCCAGCCGGGCGCCGTTCTCCGACCAGGAAGCAAGAAGCGCGATCTGGTGGTCGCTGAGGCGGCGCGCATCGCGGAACGCGCCGAAGCCTTGCACCGCGCGCCACGGCGGCATCAGGCGCTCGCCGGCCATGAAGCTGACCATGCGGTGCCAGCGTCTCGCGTTGTCGTAGCCTTCGAGAGAGAAGGGGGCGATGCCGCCATCCCGGTGACACTCGACACAGTTGGCTTCGAGCAGCGGCGCGATGTGGCGGTTGTAGGTGATCCCGTCGAGGCCCGTGACGCTCGCACCGGTCCGGCTCCAGTCGTGGTGAAAGCATCCGACGGCCTCGGTTTCGTACGGTTCGGGCTGGCCGCCGCCGGCCATCGCCTGGATGACGGTGCGCAGGTCGTGCGAGCTGATCCGGGAGCGCAGCTTGCCCACGGCGGCGAAGCGATCGTCGATGCGACCCCGGTAGAGGACGCGGTCGCCAGTGGAGATCACGAAGGATTCCGACATCACGCGGGGACCGAGGCGGAGCGCCAGATCGCCCGCGCTGTCGAGGATGACCGGGAACGTGACCCCGAAGTCGTCCACGAAGTCCGCGCTCGCCTGCCAGTTGATGGCGGGGTTGGAGAGGACCCCGTAAAGCGCCACGCCATTCGCCCGCGCATCGCCGTGGAGCTTGTTGAGCGTCGGCACGTAGCGGGTGGCGACGGGGCACGCGGTATCCAGGAACACCAGCACCGCCGGTTGCACCTTGCCCATCGAGACGCCGATCCGGTGATGCTGGCCTTTGACGTCGGTCACGCGGACGCCGATCAGATCGACCGTGTCGCCTGCGCCCGGCGCCGCGAGAGCGACCGTCGGTGACAGCGCCAACAGGCAACCGAGCACGAGCAGGGCGCGAAGTCGTTTCGCGATGGCGTTCATCATGGACCCAATCCTTCGAGCAACGTGCGAAGCGCCAGGTCGGCCGCGTGGGCGGGCGCGAGATTTCCCGCGGCGACTTCGGACCACGCGAGCCAGACCTGCGCATCGATATTGGCGACCGCCCAGCTGCGCGGCGCGTCGGCGGCGATCACACCTTCCGCCTTCAGGTCGTCCACCAGGTGCGCGAGCCAGTCGAGCTCGTCCTCGTAGCGCTTGCGCACGCTCTCGTCGTCGACGGTCTCGGAGACGAGGAAGTGATAGCGGTCGCCGAGCGGCACGATTGCTTCCAGCATCCGCGACAGGCGATCCCGTGCGGTGTGCGCGTCCTTGAGCGCTTCGGCGGTCGCGGCATCGATCTCGTCCATGCACTGCCTGGAGGCGGCGGCGATGAGATCGCCACGAGAGGAGAAATGGCGGTGCAGGCTCGCCCGGCCGACGCCCGCGCGGGTCGCGACCTCGGAAAGGGACGCGCCGGGATTGCGGGCGAAGGTATCGATGGCCGAATCGAGAATGGCCTGCCGCGTCGAGAGTCTGAGAGGTCTGTCGGACATGGAGTTGTGATGCACTATTGTCTCATATGAGACAATATATAATCGCTGCGTTCCTCAATTCAAGGCCAACGGAACTGACACAACGCGGCGCTCAAGCGTGGGGCCGCTTCGACGGGTCGCCCGGCCTCGGGCGTCCTATTCGAGCGGTCGCGTGCTAGGATCGCGCGCCTCATCGCCAACCATGATCCCAGGTGCCCAGTCCATGCCCCTCGACGACTTCAACTATCCCGAGAACCCCAACGATCTCGAAGCCTTCTGGATGCCGTTCACGGCAAACAAGGGCTACAAGCAGAAGCCGCGCCTGATGACGCGCGCCAAGGGCATGCACTACTACACGCCCGGCGGTCGCGAGATCCTGGATGGCACTGCCGGGCTCTGGTGCTGCAACGCAGGCCACGGGCACGAGAAGATCGTGGCGGCGATCAAGGCGCAAGCCGAGCGCATGGACTTCGCGCCGACCTTCCAGCTTGGTCACCCGGCGGCCTTCGAGTTCGCGAACCGGCTGGTCGATCTCGCGCCCGGCGACCTCGACCATGTGTTCTTCACCAACTCGGGCTCGGAGTCGGCTGATACCGCGCTCAAGATCGCCCTCGGCTACCACTACGTGCGGGGCAAGGGCTCGAAGACCCGACTGATCGGGCGCGAGCGCGGCTATCACGGCACCAACTTCGGCGGCACGTCCGTGGGCGGCATCGTCAAGAACAGGATGTTCTACGGCGGCCTGCTTTCGGGCGTCGATCACATCCGCCACACCCACGACCTGGAGCACCAGGCCTTCAGCCGCGGCGAGCCCGAGTGGGGCGTACACCTGGCGGACGACCTGGAGCGGCTGGCGGCGCTGCACGATCCCTCCACCATCGCCGCGGTGATCGTGGAGCCCGTGGCCGGCTCCACCGGCGTGCTCGTGCCGCCCAAGGGCTACCTGCGCCGGCTACGCGAAATCTGCAACAAGCACGACATCCTGCTGATCTTCGACGAGGTGATCACCGGCTTCGGCCGCCTCGGCGCGAACTTCGCGGCCGACCACTTCGACGTGCAGCCGGACATCCTCACCACCGCCAAGGGGCTGACGAACGCGACCGTACCCATGGGCGCGGTGTTCTGCCGCAGCAAGATCTACGACGCCTTCATCGAGAACACCAAGCAGGGGATCGAACTCTTCCATGGCTACACCTACTCAGGCCATCCGCTCGCGTCGGCGGCGGGGATCGCGACCCTCGACGTCTACCGCGAGGAGGGGCTGTTCGAGCGCGCGGCCGAGCTTGCGCCTTATTGGGAGGACGCGCTCTGGTCGCTCAGGGGCGGCCACCACGTGATCGACCTGCGCAACCTCGGCATCGTCGCCGGCATCGAGCTGGAGCCGCGGCCAGGCGCGCCCACCGCGCGCGCCGTCGAGACCTTCCACAAGTGCTTCGACGAGGGCGTGCTGATCCGGGTCACCGCCGACACCATCGCGCTCTCACCGCCGCTGATCGTCGAGAAGAACCAGATCGACCGGATCTTCGATACCATCGGCGGCGTGCTGAAGACGTTGGACTGAGCGCGCGCAGGGCACACGCGGGAGCGGCGGGATGACGCGGGCCTATATCGTCGGCACCCTCGATACCAAGGGGGACGAACTGCTCTACATCAGCGACCTGCTCGCGGCGGATGGCGTGCAGGCCTGCGTCGTTGACGTGGGCACCGGCGGCGCAGACCGGCCCGCCGGCGTCGACGTGAGTGCCGCCGAGGTCGCCGCCCACCATCCCGACGGCGCCGATGCGGTGCTCAGCCTGGAGGACCGCGGCCAGGCGGTCGCTGCCATGGGCGAGGCTCTGGCGCGCTTCCTGCCGACGCGCGACGACATCGGCGGCGTGATCGGGGCCGGGGGGTCCGGCAACACCGCGCTGGTTTCCATCGGCATGCAGGCGCTTCCCATCGGGGTGCCGAGGGTGCTGGTCTCCACCGTGGCCTCGGGCAACGTCGCGCCCTACGTCGGGCCCAACGACATCACGATGATGTACTCGGTGGTGGACATCGCCGGGCTCAACCGTATTTCGCGCGTGGTGCTCGCCAACGCGGCACACGCGCTCGCCGGCATGATGCGGGGCGAGGCGCCGGCGGCGGAGGACAAGCCCGCCATCGGGCTCACCATGTTCGGCGTCACCACGCCCTGTGTCGACATGGTCCGCGCAGCCCTGGAGGCGCGTCACGATTGCCTGGTCTTTCACGCGACCGGAACCGGCGGGCGATCGATGGAGAAGCTGGTCGATTCAGGCCTGGTGCTGGGCTGCATCGACAGCACCACGACCGAGGTGTGCGACCACCTGATGGGCGGTGTCTTCAGCGCGGGCGGGGACCGGCTTGGCGCCTCCGCCCGGACCGGCCTGCCCTACGTGGGCTCGTGCGGGGCGCTCGACATGGTGAACTTCGGCGCGCGCGAGACCGTGCCGGCGCAGTACGAGGGCCGCACCTTCCACATACACAATCCCAACGTGACGCTCATGCGCACAACGGCGGACGAGAACCGGGCCATGGGCGAATGGATTGGTGCCAAGCTCAACGCCTGCGAGGGGCCGGTGCGCTTCCTGATCCCGGAGCAGGGAGTTTCGCTGATCGATGCGCCGGGGATGCCGTTCCACGACCCGGACGCTGACGCCGCGCTTTTCGAGGCGCTGGAGCGGACGGTCGAGCAGACCGACGCAAGACGCCTGGTTAGCCTGCCGCTTCACATCAACGACGCCGATTTCGCCCAGGCTCTGGTCGAGAGCTGGAACGAGATCGCCGCCTGACTGAGACCCGAGGAGACCGCCAGTGCCGGGCATGGACCGCCGAACGCTCTTGGAGAAGTTTCACGGCATGGTTGCGCGCCGCGAGCCGATCATCGGCGGCGGCGCGGGCACCGGGCTCTCTGCCAAGTGCGAAGAGGCCGGTGGCATCGACCTCATCGTGATCTACAACTCCGGCCGCTACCGCATGGCGGGGCGCGGCTCGCTGGCGGGCCTCTTGGCCTATGGCAACGCCAACGAAATCGTGAAGGAGATGGCGCACGAGGTGATCCCGGTGGTGCGGGAGACGCCGGTGCTCGCTGGCGTCAACGGGACCGACCCCTTCATGGTGCTCGACCGCTTCCTGGACGAGCTCAAGTCTTTAGGTTTCTCAGGCGTGCAGAACTTCCCGACCGTGGGACTCATCGACGGCGTCTTCCGCGCCAACCTGGAAGAAACCGGCATGGGCTTCGTACTGGAGGTCGACATGATCCGCGCGGCCCATGAGGCAGACCTGCTCACCACGCCTTACGTCTTCTCGGAGGACGATGCGGTCGCCATGACACAAGCCGGCGCCGACATCATCGTCTGCCACATGGGGCTCACCACCAGCGGCAGCATCGGTGCGCAGACGGCGAAGTCGCTGGAGGAATGCGTGACGCTGATCGATGCGTGGGCGCTTGCCGCCAAGGCCGTGCGCGAGGACGTGATCGTGCTCTGCCACGGCGGGCCCATCGCCTCGCCCGAGGACGCGACGTTCGTGCTGCAGAACGCCACGCACGTGCACGGCTTCTACGGTGCCAGCAGCATGGAGCGCCTGCCCACCGAGGTGGCCATGACCGCGCAAACCACGGCTTTCAAGGCGATCAGCTTCTGAGGCGCGGCGGCCTCAAACTCCCAGGTATCGGTCCGTCAGCGCGGGCGTGAGGTCGGCGCTCGCGCCGGACCAGCAGGTCGCGCCTTTCTCCAGGATGACGCAGCGCTCGGCGACGGCCGTGAGCTCCTTGAGCGACTTGTCGACCACGAGGATGGAGAGGCCGGCCTCCTTGAGCGTCGCGATCACCGACCAGATTTCGCGGCGGATGAGGGGGCCCAGCCCCTCCGTCGCCTCGTCCAGGATGAGCAGCCGGGGATTGGTCATCAGCGCCCGGCCGATGGCGAGCATCTGTTGCTCGCCGCCGGAGAGGGTGTTGGCCCTCTGATTGCGGCGCTCCGCCAGTTGGGGAAAGAGCGCGATCACCCGCTCCTCGTTCCAGTGACCGGGGCGGGCGGCGGCCGTCAGGTTCTCCCGCACCGTCAGCGTCGGGAAGCAGCGCCGGCCCTCCGGCACCAGCCCGAGGCCGAGCCAGGCCGCCCGGTGCGAAGGCAGGCGCGCGAGGTCTCGGCCGGCGAAGGCGATGCGGCCCTCGCGGTGCGGAGCACGGGAGCGATCTTCAAGGCCCGCCGGGCCGTGCTCGCGATAGCGACCCAGCCACTTGTAGCCCGTCTTGCGGCTGATCCCGTAGTCCTCGCACAGCGCCGCCATCGGCACATCGCCACGAAGACACTCGGCGACAAATGACATCTTCTCGTCCATGGGGGCAGGTCTCCTTCCAGGGCATAGGCCACCTCCTGGTCCAGCCATAACCTGTCACCCATCTATCCGGTCCATTCTGTTACCTATCTATCCAGTCCGTACCGATGACGCCCACCTCCCCCCTGTCCCCCTCCCCCAATGACGGAAGGGGAACGCAGGTGGAGAGGGTGAGGGCTCATTTCCAACGGTCCTTTACAGTGGTGAAGGCGCGAGGTGCATCAACTTTCTCTCCCTCTCCTCCCTGGGGAGGAGAGGGTCGAGGTGAGGTGGGGGCGCTCGGCAGAGAAGTGAGATTTGCCGGGATTATCCGGGATTGAGTGGGATTAGGTGGGACAAGTGAGATTCCGCGGGACGAGCAGCGGCCGACGCGGGCTGCGGCCACTTGACCGGGAGGCGCTGTATCGCCACAACTGCGGCACCCTTTCGATCTTCATTACCATGGCGCGATCCTGGCGCACACGCCGCGCCCCGTGCACCGCACCATGGTCCGGGGCATGCCCGGACGAGTGGCGGGCCGCCTACGCCTCGAGGCCGGGCGGCGCACGCAGGTGCCAGTCGGTGGCCTGTTCGTAGGCCCAGCCGATGCGGAGCGCCGTCGCCTCGTCCCGGCCGCGGCAGACGATGTGCAGCGAGGTCGGCAGACCGTTCGCCGCGGCACCGTTGGGCACCACCAGGGCGCACCACTCCAGCCAGTTGACCATGCGCGTGAAGTGGGCGGGCGTCTTGCTCTGGTCGATCTCGTCCACCACTGGCGCCGGCGTCAGCGTGCCCGGCGTGAGCAGGGCGTCGAAGCCCTCCATCGCCGCGAGCGCGGCCCGCTTGTCGTCGTCGCGCGCGCGCATCATCGCCATGTACTCCACCGCAGAGACGCCGCGTCCCAGCTGGATGCGCGGGCGCACGTCGTCGTCGATGGGGAGCGCCTCATCGTCCACCAGCGCGCCCACTTGGAAGTAACCCTCCGTGCCGATCAGTTTGCCCACGCGATTTCCGTATTCCGCGACAGAGCGCGGCAGTTCGAGCGTTTCGCACCGCGCGCCGGCCTGCTCGAGAACCTCCACGGCGGCGTCGTAGGCGGCGAGCACGTCGGCGTCCACGCCGTGCCGCTCGGCCTCGGCCATCACCCCCAGTCTCAAACCCGCGACGCCCCGCCGCAGCGCGGGCATCGGGTCCGCAGGCACATGGCGCAGCGTCGTCGGATCGGCGGGATCGGGTCCCTGCAACACCATGTAAAGCCAGGCCGCGTCCTCAACCGAGCGGGTCATGGGACCAGGCGTGTCGAGCGAGTGGGAGAGCGGCGCCACGCCCGCAGCGCTGATCTGTCCGATGGTGACCTTGAGGCCGGCGAGCCCGCACCACGCGGCGGGAATGCGCACGGAGCCGCCGGTGTCCGTGCCGATGGCCCAGGGCGCGAGGCGCGCGGCGACGGAGACGCCCGAGCCGCTGCTGGAGCCGCCGGGCGCGCGGTGCTCCTCGGCATCCCACGGGTTGCGCGGCGTCCCCATGTGCCGGTTGGTGCCCCAGCCGCCCATGGCGAATTCCACGGTGTTGGCTTTGCCGATGACGATCATCCCGGCCTCGATCAGCCGGCGCGCGAGCGTCGCGGTCGTGGGAGAGATGCGGTCCGCCCAATGCTTGCTGCCGATCGTGGTGACGCGGCCCTCAATGTCGATGATGTCCTTCAGTGCGATCGGCACCCCGTGCCAGGGCCCGATGCCGTGCCCTGAGCGGATGGCCGTGTGCGCGGCCTCGGCTGCGGCGCGCGCTTCGTCCCGGTAGACCGCAGCGAAGGCGTGCAGCCGCTCCTCGTGCACGTCGATCCGGTTGAGCAGGGCGTCCACCAGCTCGACCGGGCTGAGCCGCCCGGCCTGGATCGCTTCGGACGCCTCGCAGGCGGTGAGGAATGCCGGATTGGATGACGACATGAGGCTCTCCCTGAAGAACGCGAATAGGTGTGGTCAGGCGGTGGCCGCGGGCGCCTCTGTCGCGGGCCCCAGGTCCTCACCGTAGTGCGTGATGGCGCCGGTGGTGTGGAAGGTCTCCCACGCCACGCCCTCGGGATCGAAGACCCAGGTCTTGTCGCCGCGCGCGTAGCAGCAGTTCGCGTCCTCCTGATCGACGTGACGCTCGCCCGCCGCCTTGAGCCGCCCGGCGAGCGTGTCCAGCTCGTCGGCGCTCTCGGTCTGGATGCCCAGATGGTCGACGCCGGGGGTGTTGCAGCAGCGGGTCGAGATCGAGAGGTTGAGGCGGGGATCCTCCAGCATCCACTTGGCGTAGTCCTGCTTCAGCACCGTCGGCCCGGTACCGAAGAGGGTCGTGTAGAACCCGACCGAGCGGTCGAGGTCAGTGACCGTGATGTTGATGTGGACGCGCTTCATGTTCGTCACTCCGCCGCCTGCTGCTCGCGCCGGCAGTGATACTCCGTTCCGCCGGCCCGTGCTACCGCAGCGCGCGCCGTTCCTACCCTGTCGGCTGGACAATGCCGCGCAGACCATGACCGTGGTGAAAAGTGCTGGCTGGGCTCAGCCTGATTCGTCGGGTTTCTTCCCGTATTGCGCCTGTATCGATCGGGCGCGGCCCGCGCGGCGCGCCTGCACGAAGTAGATCGCGACGAAGCTGATGATGATGACGGCGAGCGAGAACACCGTGGTCATGGTGCCGACCGCGTAGAGCGAGGGCGTCGCCGCGGTGCCGGTGACGGCGACCATCTCGACCGGCAACGTGTTAGCGGTCCCGGTCACCAGCGAGGTGCGCGGAAACTCGTCGTAGGAGAGGGTGAAGCCGAAGAGGCCGACGGCGATCATCCCCGGCGCCATAATCGGAATGACCACGTTGCGCAGATTCTGCCATTCGGTCGCGCCGAGGTCGCGCGCCGCTTCCTCGAGCGAGCGGTCGAAGCGGGCGAACACCGCCAGCATGATCAGCACCCCGATCGGGATGGTCCAGCTCAGGTGAGCGCCGAGCCCGCCGGACCACCACTGCGTCTGCATCTCCAGGTTGGCGAAACCGAGGCCGATGCCGAGGCTCACCAGGAAGGAGGGCGCCACCAGGCAGGTGATCACGAGATAGAAGAGCACCGTGCCGCCCACAAACCCCTTGCGATAGGCGAGGCCGGCAAGGAACGAGACCAGGACCGTCAGCGCCATCACGATCAGCGCCAGGATCACCGAGCGGCCGAACGGCCATCGGAAATCGCCGATGTAGGTGGGATCGATGACGTCCTTGAACCAGTGAAGCGAGAACCCGGTCATCGGGAAGGTGAGCCCGCCCTGCGGCCCCTGGAAGGAGAGAATGGCAATCACCGCGATCGGGCCGTAGAGGAACAGCATGAACAGCCAGAAGAAGATCGTGCGCGGAATGAAGCCCGGCGCACGGCGGACCTTCTCGCCACTCTTCATAGCTGCTTCCTCACGTCCACCACGCTCATGATCCCGCCGACGATCATCAACAGCACGATCAACAGCAGAACGGCGCTGGCGCAGGCGAAGGGATATTGCAGCACGTCCACCTGATTGCGCATGGACATGAGCACCGTGCCGGCCTGGCCGCCACTCAGCACCCGGATCGAGACGAAATCGCCCATCACCAGCGCGACCACGAAGATCGTGCCAATCGCGATGCCGGGCTTGCAGAGCGGAACGATGATGTTGAAGAAGATCTGAATGGCGGAGGCGCCGGAATCGCGCGCTGCCTCGATCAAGGAGCGGTCGATCTTCGCCATCACGTTGAAGAGCGGCGCCACCATGAACAGCGTGTACATGTGGACGTAGGAGACGATCACCGCGAACTCGGAGAACAGCAGGAACTCGAGCGGATCGTCGATCACCCCGATGCCCTGCAGCGCGCGGTTGAGCAGCCCCTCTTTGCCGAGGAAGGGGATCCACGAGATCATGCGGACCACGCCGGAGGTCCAGAACGGCACCACGCTCAGCAGGAAGAGAAAAATCTTCCAGCGGAATGCAATTATGTCGAAGACGAAGTAGTAGCTAAGTATAAATCCGAATACTAAAGTAACAGCCCAGGTTATAGCCGCTATTTTGAACGTGGCCAAATACGCTTCTAACGTATTGAACGATGTGAAAATGCCTTCGTAGTTGTCGGTAACGAAACCGGGTTCCATGAAGAACCCGTTGAAAAAATAGAAGCTGAAAATCAGGATGACGATGACCGGGCCGACCAGAAACAGCAGCAGCACGATGCTGAGCGGCGTGACCTGCAGCGCCGAGCTGTAGCGCTTGAGGTAAGGGGTCAGCGCGGCAACGGCACCGTTCATCGCGTGAGCGGACCCGCCTCAGGCGGCGGAGCCGGACGGAGCACGCGCTTGCGCGCCGCTCCGCCCGGACACCCGCGCTGCCGCCCCCGCCAAGCGCCGAAGAGCCGGCGTCGCGGGGGCGGCAAGGTCATCAAACGTACTCACGGTCGCGACCGAATCGCGCACCGCTATGCCGTCAGGAACTCGTTCCAGCGCTGGATGACGTAGGCGTTCTCGGCCATCGTCGAGTTCCAGATGGCGACCCGGCCCATGCGGTTCTTCCAGGAGCCGCCGTCGCGCACGGCGCCCGGCTTCTCCATGACGTTGCCGAAGGGATCCTTGATCTCGTTCACGGCAGGCTTGCCTTCGAACCAGAAATCCCATTCGTCGGCCGGCAGGTGCTGCCTGGTCTGCTCGGGAGTCGGCATGTAGTAGCCCTGGCGCGCGAAGAAGGCGCCGGCGGGTCCCGAATAGTACCAATCGAAGAAGTCGTAGACCGCGCCCAGCTTCTTGCCTTCGACGAACTTCGAGAGCAGGAAGCCGATACCCCAGGAGCGGTAGCCCTCGTCCAAGTCACTGTAGATGCAGGGCACGCCCTGGGAGCGGACCGCAGTCACCGCTGGCGACCACATCGACTGGATCACGACCTCGCCCGAGAGCATCAGGTTCACCGACTCGCTGAAGGTCCCCCAGAACGCGCGGAAGTGGCCCTTCTTCTTGAGCTCGATCAGGAAATCGATGGTCGTATCGATCTCGTCCCGGGTCATGTTGCCCTTGTTGCCGTAGGTCATCATGCCCTGGGCCTCGATCGCCATGGCGAGGTCCATGAGGCCGATTTGCGGGAAGTTCTGGAGCGCCGCCCGGCCCTCGAACTCGGGGTTGATGAATTCCGCCCAGGACTTGATCGGCCGGCCGATCAGGTCGGGCCGGATGCCGAGGGTATCGGCATTGTGGTTGGTCGGAATCATGGTCAGCCACTGGGTCTCCGGCTCGACGAAATCACGACTGTCGATGGCGGAGGTGTACTGCACCTGGGTCGGGTGCTGCCCCTGCCCGTACCAGGCGTCCGGCCAGATCTTGCCTTCCTTCTTGTAGAGGCCGATGGTCTGGTCCCAATAGGCCAGCTTGGTGGTGTCGACCGCCTGGAAGTTCCCGGTCGGCCAAATGGCGTTGATCTGCTGATAGGCCGGCTCGACCGTGTCGAAGGAGCGCGGTTGAGTCGCGGCGCGCTGACCCAGCGTGGCGAAATCGACCACCGTCTGCAGGATCTGGAAGCCGAGCGCTTCCTCGGCCATCAGCTCCAGCTCCTTGATGTGCGACACCGCCGATCCCAGCATGTGGATCTCGATGTCCTCGATATCCTGCGCCCAGATGGTGGGGAAACCACCAAGCGCCGTTGCAGCAACGGCCGCGGCGCCGCCTTTCAAGGCCGAACGCCGGGTAATGGATGGAAGAAGCTTCTTGGAACGTGACTTTTTCATCGCGTCGTCTCCCGCCAGCTAGTGCTGCGGCGCTGACGCCTGCGGGTCGCTACGGCCCGCGGCCGCGCTCTCGCCTCCCTCGCGGCCGGCTGCGCTTGTCTTCCGCCGGCGTCTTTGCACCGCCACGCGCGATCCCGACCGCGACTGACGAAAGTATTCCCCAGAGCTACGCGCCAAGCAAGACGCGCGCGCGGTCCGAAGACGCCCGCCGCAACCGCGCTCAAGCCCTCGCGCTGCGAAGTGCGGTGCGGAGCGCCACGGTCGCTGCCTCGTCGACGGTCAGCGAGTCGTCCATGACCACGCCGTAGCTCTCGCGCGCCTCGGCGGGCGTGTAGAACCCGTCGGCCACGTCGTCGCACACCTGCGCGGCCGAGCGGTCGAGCGGGTCGCCGTAGCCGCCTCCGCCCGGCGTGTAGACGGCGATGCAGTCGCCGGCCTCGGTCGGCGTCGCCGGCACCTTGGCCGGCCAGCTCTCCACCTCGTCCGGCGCCGCGGCGTTCCATTTCTCGAGCCTGCCGACGGTGCCGGGCGCACCGCCCCGGAAGCCCCAAGGCACATCCTCGTGCCGGTCCGCCTCGTGAACGACGTAGCCCGGCGTGAGGAAGCGCTGCACCTTGACGATGCCGAGCCCGCCGCGATGGCGCCCGGCGCCCGGTGCCACGTCGTCTCGAAGCTCGTAGCGGTCGCAGATCAGAGGCAGGTGCATGCCGAGATCCTCGATCGGGTTGTTGCGGGTGTTGCGCATCAACTCGTCGATCGAATCCGGTCCGTCGGACGCCGGACGCCCGCCATAAGCGGACTCATTGATCTCGACCAGAATCCAATAGTCGCCGCTGGGCCGCACGCCGGAATAGGCGAAGGCCGAGAGGGTCGCGCCGCAGCCGGCCGTCACCTTGTCCGGGATCGCCGGCGCGAGCGCCTTGCTGATGAGGTCGACCAGGCGCTGGCACTGGGCGAAGCGCGACTGGCAGGCGGCCGGAAACTTCGGGTTGAAGATCGAGCCTTCGGGCGAGACCACCTCGATCGGGCGGAACGAGCCCTGGTTCTGGGGAATGTATTCGGTGGTGGTGCTCGTATCGAGCAGGAGCGCGCGGAACGCGAAATAGCACGTCACCTTGGTCGACCCCTCGAAGGGGACGTTGTAAGCGGTCGCTACCTGGGCCGCGGAGCCAGTCGTGTCGACCACCGCCGAATCGCCCCTGATCCGCACGGTGACCTTGACCGGCAGGCGTACCTCCCGGTTGACGCCGTCGTCGTCCAGGAAGCCTTCGGCGACATAGTCCCCGTCGGGAATCTCCCGGATGCGCCGGCGCAGCATCCGCTCCGAATAGTCCATCAGCTCGGCCGTGGCGGCTTCGAGCGTCGCCTTTCCGTAGGTTTCGTAGAGTTCCTGGAAGCGGCGGACGCCCAGTTGGGCGGAGGCGACCTGCGCCTCGATATCCCCCAGCACGTCACGCGGCACGCGCGTGTTGGTCTCGATGTGCTGCCAGAGCGCGCGGTTCAGCTTGTCCTCCTCGTAGAGCTTCACGCCCGAGAAGAGCATGCCCTCGGCGAACACGTCAGGGATGTCGATGACGATGCCCGGGGTCGCGGCACCGAGGTCGACGTGATGCGCCGTGTTGGCCGAGAAGCCGACCAGCTCGTCCTCGTGGAACACCGGTGCGATGCAGCAGATGTCCGGCACATGGCTCGCGCCGCGATAGGGATGGTTGTGCAGCACGACATCGCCGGGCCGCCACGTGTCGTGCATGGTGCTTTCGGCGCCCCGCAGATAGCCGGGGATCGAGCCGATATGCATCGGCGTCGAATCCGATTCGCAGAGCGTGTTGAAGCTGCGGTCGAAGAGCCCTGCGCCGAGATCCTCCGATTCCCGGATGATCGTGGAGTAGGACATGCGGTAGAGCATGTGCCCCATCTCCTTCGCGATCGTATGCAGGGCGCCGCCGATCACCTGCACGGTGATGGGGTCGACGTTCGCCATGGCGCGTGCCTCCCGTTCGACCTCGTCGGCTAGGCTAGAGAGCGGCCGGCGCCGAATCAAACCCGTCGCCCCTGGCCTCACCGTGGCATACCATGGGTAGGCAACGGAGGGAGACAGCGATGCCGCTGGATGACGACGTTCGCAAAGCGCTCGACACCATCTTCTCCGGCGACGCTGGGCTCTACCAGAAGCGCGGCTGGAACCAGCGCTCGGGCTTCGGCACACGGCCCGCGCTCTTGAACATCGACCTCGCCAACGCCTGGACTCGCCCCGGCTACCGCTTCTCCTGCGATGACATGGACGAGCAGATCATCCCCGGCGTGCAGCGCCTGCTCGAAGCCGCGCGGGCCAAGCAGGTGCCGATCATCTACACCACCACCGCTTTCTGCAGCCGCTTCGACATGGGGGCCTTCCCGCTCAAGACGCCATTCGAGGACCTCATGCTGGGCACGCCGGCGTGCGAGATCGACGACCGCATCCGGCCGGAGACGGGCGTCGACACGGTGATCGTGAAGAAGAGACCGAGCGCCTTCGCCGGCACCCATCTCGGCGGCATCCTGCGCGCCGGCGGCATCGACACGCTCATCTGCACCGGCGTCACCATGGCGGGCTGCGTCAGGCATACCGTGGAAGATGCGCTGGGCGAGGGTTTCCGCACCGTCGTGGTGCGCGAGTGCGTCGGCGACCGCGTGCCTGCTGCGGTGGAGTGGAACCTGTTCGACATCGACATGAAGTATTGCGACGTCGAGCCGCTCGATCGGGTGCTTGCCTATCTGGACGACCTGGAACCCTTGGCCAACCGGTAGCGGCGCGGCCGGCGGGCCGAAGGCGAACTGACCGTTACCGACCGAGGTCGTGCGACGATGGCGTATCGCCTGGGTGTCGACGTGGGAGGCACCTTCACCGACGTGCTCCTGATCAACGAAGCGGACAGCAGCTTTCACGTCGCCAAGGTCCCGTCCACCCCCGCAGACTCATCGATTGGCGTACTCAATGGCATCGCCCGCGTTTGCGAGTTGGCCGATATCCAGCCCAGCGCGATTCAAAACGTCATGCACGGGACAACGGTCGCGACCAACGCGATCTTGACCGGCAAGGGCGCGCGCGTGGGCCTGGTCACGACGAGAGGCTATCGGCACGTCCTGCAAATCGCCCGCTCCTTCGTCCCCGGCGGCCTCGGCGCCTGGGTCATCTTCAACAAGACGCCCCCCCTTGCGCCCCTGGCGCTCACGGTGGAAGCGAATGAGCGCATTGACGCGAAAGGCGAGATCATCGAGACGCTCGACGAGGACGATCTGCGCGAGTCACTGCGAGCACTAAAGAAAAAAGGGATCGACGCGCTAACGATTTCGCTGATCAACTCCTACACGAACGACTCGCACGAGAAGACTGCCGGCCGCATAGCGGCGGAGGAGCTGCCGGGTATTCCGATCTCGCTCTCCTCGCAAGTGATCCCTGAAATGCAGGAGTACGAACGCACGATCACGACGGTATGTAACTCCTACGTTCGCCCGATCGTCTCACGTTACGTCCGCAACCTGAGCCGGGAACTCGGCACGATATCCGGTGATGTGAACCTGCACATCTTGCGCTCCGACGGAGGCCTGACCTCCCCGGTTGGCGCCGAGACGGTTCCCGTCAACCTGCTGATGAGCGGCCCCGCCGGCGGCGTCACCGGCGCGCTCTGGATCGCGCGGCAGGCCGGCTTCGACAACCTTCTCACTTTCGACATGGGCGGCACCTCGACGGACGTGTGCCTCGTCAGGGATGGTGTCGCGCAAATCCGGCGCGAGACGACGGTCGGCGATCTCACCGTGCGCGCCTCGTCGGTCGACGTGCGCTCCGTCGGCGCGGGCGGCGGCTCGATAGCCCATGTGCCCGAGCTGACGAAGGCGCTTCGCGTGGGACCTGAGAGTGCCGGTGCCGATCCCGGCCCGGCGGGCTACGGCAAGGGAGGCACGGAGCCGACCGTGACCGACGCGAACATCGTCCTCGGCCATTTGCCCGAGGCCTCGCTGCTCGGCGGTGACCTCGCGCTCGACCGGGAAAAATCGGCGGACGCGGTCGACAAGGTCGCGCGTGCGCTCGGTTTCTCGACCGAGCGGGCCGCGGCAGGCATCTACGACATCGTCAACGAGACCATGATCGGCGCGCTGCGCCTGGTATCCGTGCAGCAGGGATTCGATCCGCGCGATTTTGCGCTGGTCGCGTTCGGTGGCGCAGGCCCGATGCATGCCAACGCGTTGGCGCGCATCCTCGGCTGCTGGCCGGCGATCGTGCCGCCGAGTCCCGGCGTGCTCTGCGCCTACGGTGACGCGACCACGCGAACCAGGGACGAAGCGTCGCGCAGCCTCATGCGGCGGTTTTCCGAGACCAGTCAGACGGACGTGCTGGCGATCCTGGAAGAGTTGGCGGAGCAAGCCTCGAAGTCCCTCGATGCCGAGGGAATCCCCCGCTCAGACCAATCCGCGCACTTCGAGATCGACGTGCGTTATGCCGGGCAGGTGCTTCATCTGACGGTGACCGTGGAGATGGAGGCACTTCGCCTAAGCGGGCTCGGCTGCATCGAAGAGGCGTTCGATGCGCTGCACGAACGTCTCTACACGTTCGCGCTCGACATGGATCGGGAAATCATCAACCTGCGCGCCATCGTGCAAGGCAGGGAGACGCCCCTCCGCGCACCGCGCATGATGCCCGGCACGCGCGACGCCTCCGCCGCACGGGCGGGAAGCCAGACCGTCTACGTGGACGGCGCCCACCGCGACGTGCCGGTCTACGACCGTGCCAAGCTCGCGGCAGGCAACGTCCTGGAGGGCCCGGCGATCGTGATGCAGCTCGATTCCACCACCGTCCTGCTGCCCGAACACGATGGCGAAATCGACGCGATCGGGAACATTCTGATCCGCCCGCGAAAGGCGGCGTGAACGAGGGACGACCATGCCGGCGACCGTCATCGAGAGCAATCACACACCCTTTCGCCGGGTCGAGGTCGATCCGGTCGATCTCGACATCATCGAGAACGCGCTGCGCAACGCGCGCCACGAAATGGATGCCGTTCTCTTCCGCACCGCCATGTCGCCCGGCATTCGCGAGCAACACGACGAGTTTCCCCTGATCGCCAACCGCGACGGCAAGATGGTGGTTGGGCAATTCGGCGCCTTCATCAACGTGTTTCTCAACTCATACGAAGGCGAGATTCACGAGGGCGATGTCTTTCTGACCAACGATCCCTATTCCTGTGACGGCGCCATCAGCCACACGCCCGATTGGCTGGTGCTGCTGCCCATCTTCAAGAACGGACGGGTGATCGGCTGGGCCGCGATGTTCGGCCACATGACCGATACAGGAGGACGCGTCCCCGGCAGCATGCCGACGGATGCTCAGCAGATTTTCGAAGAGGGCATCATCATCCCCCCCACCAGGATTTATCGGCGCGGCGAGCGTCAGGAAGAAATTTTGCAACTCATCCTGCACAACTGCCGCATGCCGCACTGGAACCGGAGCGATCTGGACGCGCTGATCGCGGGCTGCCGGCTCGCAGCGATACGTGTCATCGAGCTGTCGGATCGCTTCGGAGACGACACCTATTTTTCCGCCTTGGAGGAGCTGCTGGAGCGCACGCGCCGCGCAATGCGCCACATCATCCTCACGGGAATCTCCGAGGAAAAGCAGTACTTCGAGGACTATCTGGACGACGACGGCGTCGGCATGGGCCCGTACAAGATCGCCTGCACCATGTGGCGCGAAGACGACAAGATGATCATCGATTTCGAGGGAACCGATCCGCAGTCGCAGAGTTCGATCAACTTCTATTGCAACGAAGAAATGACCAAGATGCATTGCGGCGTATTCCTCATCATGCTCGCGGACCCCCAGATCCTTTTCAACGACGGCTTCTACGATCTGATGGAGGTGCGCATCCCCGAGGGCACGCTGTACAAGCCCATCAAGCCCGCGGCGCTCTCCTGCAGAACGCACGGTCTGGCGCGCTGCATGGATGTGCTTGCCGGACTGTTCGGGCAGAGCAACCCCGACTACATGTGCGCGGCCGGATTCTCGGCGAGTCCGCATTTCCTCTATTCGGGATACGATTCGCGCGGCGAGTGGTTCCAGCTCTTTCACATCGCGTTCGGCGGCATCGCAGCCGCGCCCTCGGGCGACGGCGCCGATGGCCACGGCATGTGGCCGGACTTCACGAACGTGCCGTGCGAATACCTCGAAGCGATTTGCCCGCTGCGCATGGACGCTCACGAGGTGATTCCCGATTCGGGAGGCCCCGGACTGCACCGCGGCGGCAATGGCGTGCATACCGCCTATCGCATCCTCAACGCGGGCGATGTTTCAATTCACGACGACCGCTGGCTTTCGTACCCGTGGGGCGTGCGGGGCGGGCTGCCGGGCGAACGAAGCCGCAAATACGTCGAGCGCACGGATGGAACAATCGAGGTTCTCCCCTCGAAGTGCGATCGCGTGCGGGTCGAGCCAGGGGATGTCGTGCACTACTGCACGTGGGGCGGCGGCGGCTGGGGCGACCCGCTGGAGCGGCCGGTCGAGAAGGTTGCGTTCGACGTGGCAGCCGGCCTCGTCACGCCCGCGGGTGCGCGACGTTACGGCGTGGTCGTGGACGAGGACTTTGCCGTCGACGAGGACGCCACGCGGGCACTACGCGAGAGCATGCGGCTGGAGCGTGGCAACCCCGACCTCTTCGATATGGGCGGCGACATCGACGAGATCGTGGCCCGCTGCGCGGAGGAGACCGGCCTCCCCGCGCCGCGGCCGCCTGAGTTCGCACCGTGGGCGTTGGCTGCGCGAGAAAGCGCGCGCGGCGATGCGTGAAGTCGGAGCCGGGCCGCCGCGAGAGCCGCACGGCAGCCTGGGCCGGGGTGAGTGGAGGTGATTACGCCGTCGCCCCGTCGCCCAGAAATGTGGCGGCGAAGCGGGGGTAGACCTCGGCGAGCGACGCGCCCACGGGGCCGCGGATCAGCGCCATGGTCTCCGCGCTCGGGGCAGCGGTGACGGGTGGATCGTCGGCGCAGTCGAATTCGAAGCCGGTCGCGGCGCGCACCTCGTCGAGGCTATGGCCGGGGTGCAGCGAGGCGAGGCGGAAGCGCCCGCGCGCCGCGTCGAAGCGGAAGACGCAGCGCCCCGTCACCAGCGCGTAAGGCCCGCCCGGACGGTAGACGCCGGGCGCGCTCGTACCCGGTGCGCTCACGAAATCCACCTTTTCCACCAGCGTCCGGGGCGTGTGTTCGACGCGGAACAGGATGACGCGGGGCACCACGAAATAGAGGTAGGCGGACCCGTAGGAGCCGGGAAAGCGCTTGTCTGCGATGGGATGCGGGCCGGTGCCGATCAGATTGATGTTGGCGCCGCCGTCGATCTGAACGCCGCCCAGGAAGAAGGCATCGATGCGGCCTTGGCCGGCGCGGTCGAAAAGCTCCCGCCCGCCGTCGGTCATGTCACTGTGTGCGCCGCTGCCGAGCACGCTCACTGCGGGCCGGCCGCCGCCCCGCTCGCGCGCGAGCCATGCGGCCGCGGCGGGAATGGGCGACGAGGCCCCGACCGCGACACGGCCGAGCCCTTCGAGCATCCCCGCGATAACGTCGATCAGAAGTGCGGTCTTGTCCGGGCTCATTCGGCGGCGATAAGGCCGGGCGTCTCGTCCGTCGCGTCGCCCGTCACATGCGCTTCACAGTAGGCCGCAAAGCCCTCCTCGCTCTTGGCAAGCCGGGCGTAGTCGGTGAGATGGGCGCGGTCGGGCTCGTAGCGACCTTCGAGGCCCAGGGGCCAGGCACCCAGCGCCGCCTCGGCCAGCGCCGTGACATAGAGCGCAGGCAGCGAACCCGCCGCCAGCGTCTCGTCGGCCAGCAGGTCACCGGGGCAGATCTCCTCGACCGTGACCAGGGTTTCGCTCGCGGCGTGAGCCATGGTCACCAGCTCGCGGCGCGCGCCGAGCCAGACGTTGCCGTGCTCGTCGGCGAAGGGCGCGTGGAACAGCGCGACGTCGGGCCTGAGCGCCGGCAGCAGGACGATGGGATCGCCCCCACCGTCCGCCAGCGGATTGTCGATCACCTGCCAGTCCGGGCGCACGCGCAGCAGGTCCGAGCCGATGAGCCCCCGCAGCGGCATGAAGGGCACACCCTTCTCGGCCGCCTGAAGCGCGGCGTGGATCGCCGGGCAGGTGGACTCCTGGATCGCCACCGTGCCGCCCTCGACCGCCGCTGAGAAGCGAGGTGCGTTGCCCAGCTCGCCGAGGCTCACCGCCGCGGTCTCGACGGTGGCGACGCAACCCGCACCGATCAGCAGGTCCGCCGCGATGCCGGCCTGCGGCACCGTGACGAGATGTAGGCCGCGCACGCCGCGCCGCACCAGCGCGCGGACCGCCGCCATCGGCACGAAGGAATAGTCCGGCGGCAGCGCCAGCATGGCGCCGTCAGCGATCCGGCCCGCGAGCCGGTCGAGGGAGAGGGTCTCGGTCATCGCGCGCGCCCGACCCGCTCAGAACTCCTCGGCGCCGTGGGCCATGACGGTGCCCTTGCCCGCCATGATCTTGAGGAAAAGCCCCGCGGAATCCGGCAGAACCTTCTGCACGTAGAACCGCGCGGTCTTGAGCTTGGTGTCGTAGAAGGCATCGCCGTTCCGCTTGTCGCGGGCGAGCTTCGCCATTTGGCACCACATGTAGCCGACCGCCACCAGCCCGAACATCCGCAAGTAGTCGGAGGCCGCGGCACCGGCTTCCTCCGGGTCGCCCAGGCCACGCTGGGCGATGACCAGCGTTGCGGTCTGCAGCTTGCCGAGCGCCTTGCCCACCGGGCCCACGATGTCGGCGAGTTCGGGGTCGTCCTTGTTCTCCTCGATAAAGTCGACGGCCGGGTGGAAGAAGTGCCGCAGGTAGCGCCCGGCTCGCCGGGGCAGCTTGCGCCCCACCAGGTCGAGTGCCTGGATGCCGTTCGCGCCCTCGTAGATCTGGCTGATCCGCGCGTCGCGCACCAGCTGCTCCATGCCATGCTCGCGGATATAGCCGTGGCCGCCGTGGACCTGGACCGCGAGGTTGGTGGCCTCGAAGCCGTAGTCGGTGAAGAAGGCCTTGATGATCGGCGTCATCAGCTGCACCAGCTCGTCCGCATCCTCGCGTACCGAGGCGTCCTCGTGGCTGCGCGAGATGTCGAGCTGCAGCGCGGTCCAGTAGGCGAGCGCACGCGCACCCTCGTTAATGGCGCGCTGGGTGAGCAGCATGCGGCGCACGTCGGGGTGGACGATGATGGGGTCCGCCGCCGCCTCCGGCTCTTCGGCGCCCTTGAGCCCGCGTCCCTGGCGGCGGTCCTTCGCGTAGGCCGTCGCGCTCTGATAGGCGGTCTCGCCCAGGCCCAGGCCCTGCAGCCCGACGCCGAGGCGGGCCCCGTTCATCATCGTGAACATGCAGCGCAGGCCCTTGTGCGGCTTGCCGATTAGATAGCCCTCGGCCTCGTCGAAGTGCATCACGCAGGTGGCCGAGCCGTGGATGCCCATCTTCTCCTCGATGGAGCCACAGGACACGCCGTTGGCCTGGCCCGGCGTGCCGTCATCCTTCAGCGTGCGCTTCGGCACCAGGAACAGGCTGATGCCGCGCACGCCAGGCGGCGCGTCGGGTAGCTTCGCCAGCACGAGGTGAACGATGTTCTCGGTCAGGTCGTGCTCGCCGGCCGAGATGAAGATCTTGGTGCCGGAGAGCGCGTAGCGGCCCTCGCCCGTCGGCACCGCCTTGGTGCGGATCAGGCCCAGGTCCGTGCCGCAGTGAGGCTCGGTCAGGCACATGGTGCCGCTCCAGGTGCCGTCGCCCAAGCGTGGCAGATAGGCCTGCTTCAGCGCTTCCGTAGCGTGCAGCTCGATCACCGAGGCGGCGCCGTTGGAGAGCAGCGGGTAGACGCCGAAGGCCAGATTCGTCGAGCACACCATCTCGTCGAAGACCATGCTGATGAGCTGCGGCAGCCCCTTGCCGCCATAGTCCGGCGACATGGTGACGCCGGTCCAGCCGGCATCGACGAAGGTCTTGTAGGCCTCCTTGTAGCCTTGCGGTGTGCGCACCACCCCGTTCTCGTAGTGGCAGCCTTCCTCGTCCGCCGGGCGATTGAGCGGCAGCAGCGTGTTCTCGCAGAGCTTGGCGCCCTCCTCGATCATGGCGTCGATCACGTCGGGCGTCGCATCCTCGTAGCCCGGCAGCGTGGCGATCTCGCCCACGTCGAGCAGCTCGTTGAGCACGAAGCGCATGTCGCGAAGCGGCGCGTTATAGGTCTGCACCATCGTTTCTCTCCATTCTCCGAAATGCCGCGCTCAGTTGCCGAGCGTGAGGTCGACCGCGTGCCCCATCACCGTGCGGCTTGCCGGCGTGGTCGCCGCAACCAGCTTGCCGCGCTTGAAGACGTGGGTGCACGCCGGGTTGATGCGCAGCACGTCGGCCTTGCTGGCGGCATCGAACACCGCGAGGTCGGCGCGGCAGCCGGGCGCCGCGCCATAGTCCTCCAGCGCGAGGATCTCGGCGTTCTTCCAGGTCACCATATCGAAGCAGGCGTCGATCTCCGCCGTGCCGGACATCTGGCAGACGTGGAGCGCCACCGAGGCTGCCTGCACCATGTCGCCCCGCCCGAGCGGATACCACGGATCCATGATCGAATCGTGGCCGATGCCGACCGTGATCCCAGCCTGCCACAGCTCCTTCACCCGCGTCATCGCGCGGCGCTTAGGGTAGCTGTCCTCTCGCGCCAGCAGGATCAGGTTGTCGAAGGGGTTGGCGATGACGTTGAGCCCGCCCTTCTCCAGCCAGCCGAACAGCCGAAAAGCGTAGGCATTAGCGTAGGAGTGCATGGCCGCGCAGTGGCTCGCAGTCACCCGGCCCTGCATGCCGCGGTAATAGGTCTCGTGCGCCATCACTTCCGTGAAGCGCGAGTTGGGGTCGTCGACCTCGTCGCAATGGGCGTCGATCAGGAGGCCCCGCTTCTCCGCCTCGTCGAAGATCAGCTTGAGGCTGGCGACGCCCGCCTCCCGCGTCGCCTCGTTGTGGGGGATGCCGCCGATCACGTCCGGCCCCATGTCGAGCGCACGGATGAAAAGCTCCGGCCCGCCGGGGTGGGAGTGGATGCCGTCCTGGGGGAAGGCCACGATCTGCAGGTCGACCCGGTCGCTCACCTCATCCTTGACCTCCAGCAGCGCCCGCATCGAGAGCTGGCCCTCGTCAGAGGTGTCGGCGTGGGTGCGGATGAAGCCCGCGCCTTGCGCGACCTCCCAGTCGATCGCCTGCCTGGCCCGCGCCTTGACCGATTCGAGGTCGCGGATCTTCTTCTGCTTGGCCCAATTGGCGATGCCCTCGTGCAGCGTGCCAGTGACGTTGGGCTCCAGGTTCGCCGTGAGCACGGCGTCGAGATGGACATGCGGGTCGATCAGAGGGCCCGAGACGAGGCGCCCGCCGCAGTCGATCGTCTCGCCGGCCTCCGCCGCGATCCCCGGCTCGACCGCCACGATACGCTCGCCCTCGATGGCGATGTCGGCCGCCCGCACCGGCTGGTCCTCGTGCGCCACGAGAGCGTTCTTCAGAATGATGTCCATACCCGGCTGTCCCCCATGTGGGCACGAGGCCCGCGTCTCACAAGCGCCGGCATTTTCGCCCAAGGCGCGCGCGACCGCCAGCCGGGCGCACAGCGGCGTTGTCTGCTAATTTGGATCGTCACATGCTCTGCGTAGCGGGAAGCGGACAGATGGAACTTGCCAAGATCGGAGCACACGGTCGGACGACGATCCCCAAGGCCATTCGGGAGGCAGCGAGCCTGCGCGAAGGCGACGAGATCGCCTTCGAGATCGAAGGCGGCCGCCTGATGGTGCACAAGGTCGTTCCTGGCCGGCACGAGTACCTGCACGGCCTCGGCGCGGTCATGGACGAATGGCTCTCGCCCGAGGACGAGAAGGCCTGGCGCGACCTTTAGCCCTCGTTTCTCAGTGCAGGCCCCTGCAAGAGCCCCTCAGAGCCGCGCCTAGCCGCCCGCCCGCGCCAGTTCTTCCCGCAACAGCCCGTGCAGGTGGCCGTTGGCGGCCAGCACGTCACCGCTGGTCATGGAGTCCGCGCCGCCGCCGACCTCGGTGACGATACCGCCGGCCTCGCGCACGATGGCGATCCCGGCCGCGAGGTCCCAGGGCTCCATGCCAAAGCCCCAGTAGCCGTCGAGCCGCCCGGCCGCCACGTAGGCGAGGTCGAGCGCAGTCGAGCCCGTCCGCCGCACGCCCGCCGTCTCGCCTGCGAGCCGGCGAACCATGGCGGGATGGCCCGGATAGCGCGGACGCGCGCCGAAGGGCAGCCCGGTCGCAAGCAGCGCGGTGGGCAACGCGCGCCGGGCGGAGACCCTGAGCCGCTGGTTGTTGAGAAAGGCGCCGGCGCCGTTCTCCGCCCAGAACAGCTCGTCCCGCACCGGATCGTATATCACGCCGGCATAGGGTTTATTGTCGCGCTCCAGCCCGATCGAGATCGCGAAATGAGGCAGTCCGTGCAGGAAGTTTGTGGTTCCGTCCAGGGGATCGACGACCCAGCGGTTGGAGCTGTCCTCGCCCGCGACCGCGCCGCCTTCCTCCAGCAGGAAGCCGAAGCGCGGGCGCGCCCGGCCGAGCTCCGCGACCAGCGTCTTTTCCGCCCGGTGGTCTGCGGCCGAAACGAAATCCGCCGGTCCCTTTTGCGAGACCTGCAGGTTCTCGACCTCGCCGAAGTCGCGGATCAGGTCGCGCGCCGCCTTGTAGGCGGCGTTGACCATGACCGTGATCAGCGGCGAGCGGCGGGACATGGTGTGGCGACCGTCGTGTAGAGGAGGGAAGGCGGGCGCCGGCCGCGCCCGCGGGCCGCCCGCTCAGTCGCGGGCGCGCTCGACATAGGTCGAATCGGCGGTGCTTATTACCACGCGCTCGCCTTCGGAGATGTGGGGCGGCACCATCGTCCTGACGCCGTTGTCGAGCAGCGCGGGCTTGTAGGAGGCCGCGGCCGTCTGGCCCTTCACCACCGGCTCGGTCTCGGTAACGGTCTGCACCACCGTATCCGGCAGCGTCACCCCGAGCGGCGAGCCCTCGTGGGATTCGATAGTGACGATCATGCCCTCGTGCATGAAGACCATGCGCTCGCCGATCATGTCGCGCGCGAGACTGGTTTGCTCGTAGGTGTCCTGGTCCATGAAGTGGAGCAGGTCGCCGTCCTCGTAGAGGTACTGGTAGCGCTTCTGGTCGAGGCGCGCGCGCTCCACGTTCTCCGACGCCCTGAAGCGCTCGTTGAGCTTGGTCCCGTCGCGCAGGTCCTTGAGCTCGACCTGGAGGTAGGCGCCGCCCTTGCCGGGCTGGGTGTGCTGAATTTTCACCGCGACCCAGAGGCGATCCAGGTGCTCGATCACCATGCCGGGGCGGATGGCGTTGCCGTTGATCTTCATGGGTTCTGCCGCCGGAGAGAGGCAGCAGGCTATATCAACTCGCCCCCGCGCTGGCAATGGCGCGGTTGATCGCCTTGACGCCAGCCTCCGGCCCTTCGGGATGCGACCAGACCCCGCCGATCACTGCGAGGAAATCAGCGCCGTTCTCCACCAGGGGTCCGCAGTTCTCGGCGGTGATGCCGCCGATGGCGACGCAGGGCACCACCATCAGCGTGTGCCACCACTTGAGCAGGTGGATGTCCGCCTTGGCACGCGCCGTCTTGGTCTCGGTGGGGAAGAAGGCGCCGAAGGCGACGTAGTCCGCGCCCGAGGCCGCCGCCTCCATGGCCCGGTGGCGGGAATCGTAGCAGCTCACGCCCACCATCCCGTCCGCGCCCACCCGCTCGCGTGCTTCCGCATAACTCGCGTCGTCGGCGCCGACATGGGCGCCGTCGGCGCCGATCTCCGCCGCCAGATCGGGCCGGTCGTTGATGAGCAGCGGCACCTCGCGCGTCTGGCAGATCGGCAGCAGGCGTTCGCCCGCCCGGCGCACCGCGTCGTCGTCCGCCTCCTTCAGCCGCAGTTGAAGGCAGGCGACATCGCCTGCGTCCAGCGCCGCCTCAAGCTGAGGTGCAAAGGTTTCAAGCTCGATCTGGGGCGGGGTGATCAGGTAGAGCCGGCACGGATCCCTCATTCAGATCACGCCCTTCTCCCGCAGGGCGTCGCGTTCTTCGTCCGAGAGGCCGAGCAGGCCGCCGTAGACTTCGTCGTTGTGGGCGCCGAGCCTGGGGCCGAGGCTCTCGATCCGCCCGGGCGTCTCGGACATGGCGGGGAGAACGTTCGGCACGTGGACATGCTCGCCGGTCTCCGGCTCGACCACGTCCTTCAGGGTGCCCCGCGCCTGATAGTGCGGGTCCTCGAAGATGTCGGCAATGGAATAGACCGGCGATGTCGGCACGCCGCCCGCGTTGCAGGTCTCCACCACCCTGTCGCGCGGTAGCGAGAGCGTATAGGCCGTGACCATGGCCTCCACATCGTCCCGGTTCTCCACCCGCTTGGCGCTGGTGGCGTAGCGCTCGTCCTCGCCCAGCTCCTCGCGTCCGAGCACGGCGGCCATGCGGCGCCACATCTTGTCGCTGGTGCACGCGATCGCGACCCAGCCGCCGTCGCCGCACTCGAAGTGACCGTGGGGGCAGACGTTGCTGGTCATCAGCCCGAGCCTGGGGCGGACGAAGCCGGTGGCGGCGTAGAGCGGCGCCATTTCGTCGAGCACGCGGAAGATCGATTCGTAGAGCGCGATGTCGATCACCTGCCCGCCAACGTCTTCGCGGGTGCGCAGGGCCATGAGCGCACCGACCGCGCCGTAGAGGCCCGAGATGTAGTCGGCGAGCGAGGTGGAGCCCGGCGTGAGCGGCGGCCCGCCCGGCACGCCGGTCAGGTGCGTCAGTCCGCCGAAGGCATGAGCGATGCGGGCGAAGCCGGGGCGGTCCTTGTAGGGGCCCTGCTGGCCGTAGCCCGAAATGCGCACCATGACGAGGCCGGGGTTGACGGCTTTGAGCGCGTCCGGCCCGAGGCCCCACTTCTCCATGGTGCCCGGCCGAAAATTCTCGCACAGGATGTCGGCCTCGGCGATCAGCCGCTTGAAGAGCGCCGCGCCTTCGGGCTGGCGCAGGTCGAGGGTGACCGACTTCTTGTTGCGCTGCTCCGAGAGCCAGGCGTAGCCGTCGCCCCGCTGGCTGGGCGAGCCGAACTTGCGCAGCGGATCGCCAAGCCCCGGCTGCTCGACCTTGATGACCTCGGCGCCGAACTCGCTGAGCAACGCAGCTGTGAACGGCCCCGCGATGAAGGTCGCGAGGTCGATGACGCGGACGCCGTGGAGCGGCAGCTTCTCGGTCATGGCGGCAGAAAGCGGCGTTTAGGCCCGCATGTCAATCGCCGCCCGGACCTCAGTACTGCTCCTTGTGCGTGCGCAGATCGAGCTCCTGCGTCCACGCGTTGCGCGGCTGGCGGTAGAGGAAGCGATAGGACTCCGCGAGTCCGTCGAGGCCGATGAGCCCGCCTTCGCCCATGCGCGCGGCGAAGTCGGGGGCGCGGGTCTTGAGCCGGTATCCGTCGATGCCGCCGTCGACCACGACGTGCGCCACGTGAATGCCTTGCGGGCCGAACTCGCGTGCGAGGCTCTGGCCGAGCGCCCGGAGACCGGCCTTGGCGGAGGTGAAGGCGGCGAAGTTGGGCTTGCCGCGCATGGAGGCGCTCGCGCCGGTGAGCAGCAACGTGCCTTCGCCGCGCGGCACCATACGGCGTAGCACCTCGCGGCTGAACAGGAAGCCGCCATAGCAGCCGATGCGCCAGCAGGTCTCGAAGTACTCCGCCTCCATCTCGAGCGGATTTCCCGGCATGTTGTTGCCGGCGTTGAAGATGGCGAGGTCGATCGCCCCTTGCGCTTCCGCCGTCTCGACGAAGGCGGTGACCGAGGCTTCGTCGGTGGTATCGGCGACGATAGCGGTGGCCTGCCCACCGGCTTCACTGATCGCCTCGGCAACCTCCTCCACCTTGACCTCGGTACGGCCGCCGACGAAGACGTGGAGCCCTTCGCTCGCCGCCATGCGGCAGACCGCCGCGCCCAGCCCTTCGCCCGCACCCACACCGATCACGATCGCCGTCTTACCCATGGCGCTCTCCCTATCGTCTCAATCCCGGCCCACCGCCGCGCGCCGGGAGAGTACAGCCTTCCACCGGCAGCGCCATGCAATTTGCCATCAGTGCGTCAACGGATCAGGGCAACGCCCTCGGCTGAGGCAGCGTTCGCTAAGTCCCGGTCCAGGGTCGCCAAACTGTCGCCGCGACGAAGCGCAGTCTCTAGGTAGGCGGCGTCGTAGGCACTCAATCCATGCTTGCGCGCGAGCGCCATGACCGTGTCCTCGTCGTGAGCGTCGTCCTGCTGCAGGCGCAAGTCTCGCAAGCGCATCAGGAACCGGGCGCTGCCCGCCTGATCGATGCGCCCGCGGCGCTCGTTCACGACCAAGACATTGCGAATTTCGTATCGGAAGATGCCTGGGATCACACCGCCAAGCTGCGGCAACTCGTCGAGTGCCTGCTCGGCAGCGTCGGCCTGCTCATCGGGAAAGCACCAGGCAGCAGCGATGGACACGTCCAAGACAATCGCCATCAGGCCCGGCCCTGCTCCTTGGCGGCGCGAATGTCCGCGGCGGGGACATGCGGCCGTTGCGCGCGCTCCCGGCGCATGAGAGCGATGGTTTCGCCAACGGGTCGTTCCAAGGGCACGATGCGGGCAGCAGGCACGCCGTCTCGCGCGATGATTACGTCGTCGCCAGCCTCCGCACGCGCGATTAGGTGCGACAACCGTGCCTTAGCGTCTCCGACATTGACTGAGTGAGGCATAGTGCTCTCCCGCAACGGCGCTATCACTCCTGGGCTTCAACACATAGTCCTCGACGTATCCTTGGTCAAGGCTTGGTCCAAGCTAACTCCCCGGCTCGCGTGGGTTACGGGGTCAAGCCGTGCCTACGTCGGATTGTGCGTGTGGGAGGGGGACTAAGGGGCCGCTCCCAGTCTTGTCCCCGCCGCTAGGCGCGGCCATGATGCGCCCGCCGGGGTCGCCGGCCGGCGGGGGACCCGCTCCCGGCACCTTCGTGGAGCACGGAAAGGAAGCCATGCGCGCCGATCTCGATGCCCTGTTGCCCGCCCTTCGCGAGCGGCGGGACGAGACCCGCGAGAACCGCACGGTCCTGCCCGAGATCAGGGAGATGGTCCGGGAATCGGACGTCGCCCGCATTCTTCAGCCTCCGGCCTATGGCGGGGCCGGCGGGCCGCTGCGCGACATCGTGGAGGCCGTCTCCCAGATCGGCGCAGCTTGCGGCTCGACTGGTTGGGCGGTGGTGCAGTACGTCGTCCACCCCTTCATGGTGGCCCAGTGGCCGCGGGAGGGGCAGGACGAGGTCTGGGGCGACGATCCCAAGGCCCTGGTCGCCGGTATCCTGATCCAGAGCCTGGGCCGCTACGTGCGGGCCGACGGCGGCTACCGGGTGAGCGGCCGCTGGCCCTTCGTCACCGGCGTGGACACCTGCGACTGGTGCATCGTCTCGGCCTACGAAGAAGGCCGGGTGGGCGAGCACGACAGCCACCTGCACTTCCTCATCAAGCGCGAGGAAATCGAGATTCTCGACACCTGGCACGCGCTGGGCCTGCGCGGCAGCGGCACCAACGACGTGCAGCTCAAGGAGTTCTTCGTGCCCGAACACCGGGCGCTCTCGATGGAGGCGTTGCGCGGGGGCGAATCGCCCGGCGGCCACTGGCGCGAAACGCCGCTCTACCTGCTCCCCAGCTACCCCATTTTCGGCTGCGGCATCACCAGCGGCGCGGTCGGCATCGCGCAGGAGATGGTCGCGGAATACAACGAGATCGCGCGCAAGAAGGGCTCGATCATGGCGGAGAAGAAGGTCTCCGCCTTCGCCTCGCAGCACATCCGCTTCGCCGAATCCAAGTGCGCGGTCGACGGCGCCAAGCAGCTGCTGAGGGTCGCGGCCGACGAGATCAGCGCCATCGCCGTCGAGGAGGGCCGCGTGCCGAACCTGGAGGAGCGCGCCCGCTGCCGCGCCTTCGCGACCTATGCCGGCAATATCGCGATGGACGCCTCGCGCGCCATCTGGGACCTCTCGGGCGCTGCCAGCGTCTACACCCGAAGCTCGCTCGGCAACCTCTATACCGACATGTTGGTCGCCAACCAGCACTTCACCCAGAGCAAGGACGTGAACTTCACGACCTACGGGCGGATGCTCTACGGGCTCGAGATCGACAACCCGACGCTGTGACGGCGCACCGCGTTTCCCCGCGTTATTTTGATGATTTGAAGGAAGGCGAGCGCTTCGTCACGGGCGAATGGACCCTCGACGAGGCGGAGATCGTCGCCTTCGCGCAGGAATTCGACCCTCAACCGATCCACGTCGATACCGCACGCGCGGACGACGGCCCCTATGGCGGCCTGATCGCCAGCGGCTTCCAGACCATGGCGCTGGGGTTCCGCCTCTTCTACGAGCTCGGCGTGATCAACGAGGCCTGCATCGGCGGGCCGGGGATCGACAACGTCCGCTTCCACCGGCCGGCGCGGCCGGGCGACACCATCCACGCCATCGCGGTCGTCGCCGAGATCCGGCCCTCGCGCTCGAAGCCCGACCGCGGCTACGTGCGCATGGCCTACGAGGTGCGCAACCAACGGGACGAGCCGGTGCTGAGCTACGAGATCGTCCACATCCTCATGCGCCGGCCGCCCTCGTCTTGACTTGACGGCGCCCGTATGCGGCCATCGGCGCACGCCGGACTGAAGAGCGGAGCAGGCCATGAGCAGTCTCTACGACGGCCCCATCATCGACGCCCACCACCATCTCTGGGACCTGGGCTCCGGCCGCTACTCGTGGCTCACGGACGGCCCGCGCGAAGTGGTGTTCGGCAGCACCGCGCCGCTCATCCGGGACTACCTGCTCCCCGACTATCTGGCGGACATGGCTGGCATCGGGCTAGTCAAGTCGGTCCACATCCAGGCGAGTTTCTACGAGGACCCGGTGGCCGAGACGCGCTGGCTGCAAGGCATCGCCGACGAGCACGGCTTCCCCCACGGCATCGTCGCCTATGCCCTGCTCGAAGAACCGGATGCCGAGGCGGTGCTGGAGGCCCACTGTGCGCATTCCAACATGCGCGGCATCCGTCAAATCCTGAGCTGGCACGAGAACCCGGCCTGGACCTTCCACGAGCGCTCGGACCTGATGCAGGACGCGGCGTGGCGGCGCGGCTTCGGCCTGCTTAAGAGATTCAATCTTTCCTTTGACATGATGATCTATTCCGGCCAGCTCGGCGACGCGCTTGACCTCGCCCGGGCCTTCCCAGACACGCAGATCATCCTCAACCACACTGGCAGCCCTGCCGACCGGGACGACGATGCCATCGCGGCCTGGCGCGCAGGGATCAGCGCGCTGGCCGGCGCCGCCAACGTCGCGGTCAAGATCTCCGACCTCGGCGCCTACGACCACAATTGGACGACCGAGAGCACGCGGCCCTTCATCCGCCACACCATCGATGCCTTCGGCACCGAGCGCTGCATGTTCGCGAGCGATTTTCCGGTGGCGGCGTTGCACGGCGGCGCCGACGCGATCTACGATTCGTTCAAGACCATCGTGGCCGACCTCACGGCGGGCGAGCAGCGAGCGCTCTTCCACGACAACGCGGTGCGCTTCTATCGGCTGGAGTAGACTCTTTTCGCTCACGGCAGACGGCCTGTGGCCGGCGTCCACGCGCGCGGGCGCGGGATGGCGTCGCAGGGGCGGCGGGCCGCAGTCGCGGCCTGCCGCGATCCCGTCTGCGACGGGCTCGCTTTAGCCCACTCTCCCCAGCACCTCGCCCACGAACGCATCGAAGAGGGCGAAGACCTGCGCCCGGACCTCGTCCGTTTCCATCAGGGGCTCGTGGCGGGAGTCGGGAATGGTCTCGAGGCGGCAGTCGGGCAGCCGTGCGGCGAGGCGCGCCTGGGCCGTGTTCGAGACCACCCTGTCGGCCTCCGCGCTGATCATCAGCACCGGCGTCGCGATGCGCTCGGGATAGCCTCGGCTGAGCAGGATCGCCACCGAGCGTCGGGTGGCGGCAAGCCAGCCCACCGTCGGCCAGCCGATGGCGAGCGCCGGGTTCTCGCGCATTAGCGTCTCCATGCGCTCGTACCGCGCGCGGTCGCGGGTCAGCGGATTGCCGGCGTAGGGCGGCGGGAAGGTCCCGCGCACCGGCACGTACTGGTTTCTGAGACCGACGCTCATGGCGGCAACCGTGAGCACCGCGCCTAGGGCCCGCTCCGCGGGGGTCATCAGGATGTCCACCATGGGGGCGGAGAGGGCGATCCCTTCAGCGAAATAGGGCCCGGCGCGGGTGTCATACTCCGCCCGGTGGCGCAGCACGATGTGGCCGCCCATAGAATGGGCCAGCACCACGATGGGGCGCGGGGCTTCGGGGACCACCAGCCGCTCCAGGAACAGATCGAAGTCCTTGAGAAAGTCGTCGTAGCGGACGACGTGACCCTTGCGCGGATCCTTCAGCACCCGGCCGGAGCGGCCTTGGCCCCGCCAGTCCAGCGCATAGACGGCGAAGCCGCGGGCCCCGAGGTCGCCCACGGTCTCACCATACTTCTCGATGAACTCGGCTCTGCCTTGCAGCAGCACCACCGTTCCCCGCCCGCCGCTGGGTGGTGCGGGCCAGACCACTGTGCGGAGCGGGAAGCCGTCGTGGGCGGTGAGCGTCCCAAGCTGTGCCGGCGACTCCGCGGTCACACCTCAGGCCTTCGCCGCTGGCGCATCGACTCCCTTGACCGGAACGAGGCCGGCAGGCGCGAGACCGGCGAGCTTGGCCGTCAGCGGGCCTGGCGTGCGGCCTTCGTCCTCGAACCGCTCCTTGCGCCGGTTCGCCGCAATCACCATGCGGCCGCCGACGTAGCGCACCGGCTCGCGGGGGAAGAGCCCCACGCCCTCGCGCACCAGGCTGCACTCCGACCACTCGTCCTTGGTGCCAAGAGCGAGGGAAGCAAGGATGCGCCCGCCCACGGAGGTCGGCCCCACGCCGTTGCCCGAGAAGCCGAGGCCGTAGAGCAGGTCGTCCCGGCCGTCGAGGCGGCCGAAGAAGGGCAGTCCACTAAGGGAGCGATCAACCGGCCCCGTCCAGCTGGTCGCGATCGGCGCGTCCTTGAAGTTGGGATAAATCCGGCGGAAGTTTTCCTCGACCTCGCGTGAGCGCGGCGAGGCGCCGTTGAAGCGGTCATCGACCCGGTTGCCGAAGGAGAGCCGCCCGCCGCCCATGCCGAAGATGAAGCGCCCGTCCATGGTTGGCCGGTAATAGTTCACCAGGGTTCGGGAATCGGAGATGCACATTCCGCCGCTGTAGCCCGATTCGGCGAGGCGTTCGGGCATCGGCCGGGTCGCCACGATGTCGCTAGCGATCACGACGACGGTCCGTCGCAATTCCGGAAACATCGTGGACCAGGCGTTCATGGCGATGACCACCTTCTCCGCCGTCACGATGCCCCTCGGCGTCACCACGCGCGGCGGGCGGCCGCGGTGCAGGCTCATCATCGGCGTCCGCTCGAATATGCGGACGCCCAGCGAGAGCGCCGTGCGCCTGAGCCCATGCGCCAGCATGGCCGGTTGCACGGTGGCACCGGTCGGCTCGTAGACGCCGGCGATGTGCTTGTCTGTGCCCGAACGGCGCTTGACCGTCTCCGGCTTCCAGAGTTCGAACGGATGCTCCTGGTAGCGTTCCAGGGTGTTGACCAGGGTGTCCCACGAGCCGACCTGCGGCGTGCTGGTCGCAGCCCAGAGCCACCCGTCGCCGCGATAGTGCGCGTCGATCCCGTTGTCCGCGCAGAACTGGCCAATTTCGCCCACGGCATCGGCGGAAGCGCGGGCGAGGCGGACCGCCTCGTCCGAGGGGCAGATCTTGCAAAGCGAACCGAACTTGGCCCACCAGCTCAGCACGAAGCCGCCGTTGCGCCCGCTCGCACCGCTGCCGCAGAGGCCCTGTTCGACGATGGCGATGTCGATGGAGGGGTCGCGCTGTTTCAGGCGGATCGCCGTCCACAGCCCGCAAAAGCCGCCGCCGATGATGCAAACGTCCGCGCGCGTGTCGCCCTCGAGGGCCGGCGCCGCGTCGTCCGTGGAAAGGCCGGCTTCGGTCAGCCAATGGCTAAGCATTCGTTTGCTCCGTTGCTCGTCCGACGAGGATGAATCTTTGGTTCGCCACGATCCTATTCTTTAGGCAGGTGATTCCCGACCACTTCCAAGAGCGCTTCCACGAGCGCGAGCGCGCGGGAGCGGTCGATGGGCTCGGCATTCGGGCCGACGCCCGCATACCGAAACTCAACCGCGTAGGGCGTATACGCAGTGAGATCGTTGAAAGCCTCGGTCGCAGCGCCTCGATCAGCGAGGAGCGCCAGCAGCGTCTCAATGCTGTGGGTGAGCGGATAGCTGTCGCCCAGGAGCGCGATCCAGGCCTTGAGCAGCTTCTCCGCTCCCTGCTGTACGTGAAAGCCGAATATCTCCGCGGGGATCGCGTCCGAACCACGCATAATGCGGAGCGCTTCGATGTCGCGTTCGGCGGCGTTCACGAGCATGCGTGCGCACTTAGGGTCGCTCATAAAGCACCTTACCTTCCCTGAGCGCTCGCGCGAGTACGTGGTTGAGAGAGTCGCGCCAGTAATCCACGTCCTCGCGGGAATAGACGAGCACATCGGCGGCGACGGGAAACCCCGCGATCGCATGATAAAGCCTGACCAGTTCCTTGTGGCGGCTGCGCGCCGCGCCGAAGGGCTCGGCTTCCACGACGATTAGGTCGACGTCCGATCTTTCCCCTTCCTCGCCGCGTGCACGGGAGCCGAAGAGGATCACCTGCTCGGGATCGACCTCCGCAACGATGGCCTCAACCATCTCGTCGATCAGCTCATCGGTGATCGGGATCATCGGCTCACCCGTTCTCCGCGCGCTCGCCGAAGAGCAGGGTCACGTTGATCCGCCGGTTCGCATAGCCGCTCTGGAAGCAAACTCCGCCACTCTCGTGAATGAGACTCGAATCGAAGATGACCGCCCGGTTGCAACGATAGGGAACCCGCACCGGCGCCCGCCCTTCGCGCGCCACGAGACGCTCCAGCAGCGCCGGGTCCAGATTGTAGTCCGAAAAGCCCCAATCCGGCGGCGCGGCGACATCGTGCACCACCAAGCCGGCCGCCTCGGGGTCGGGACAGGCGCTGTCCGGCGTGATCCAGAGGTTGATGTTGATGGCGGCCTTGTCCGCGTGCTTGCGCGTGCCGCCGCCCGCCTGCCCGTAGGAGAACGCCCACATCTGCGCGAGTCGGTGTTCGCCGATGATGCCGCTCAGCCGCTCTCCCAACTCGCGGGCCAGCGCGATCAGCACCGGGTGGTCGAAGCCCTCGTGAAGATAGGCCCCGAGATAGCCGCCATGCTCCTTGCAGTCGAACCAGATCGTCGCCTCCAGGCAGAAGCGCTGAAGGGCGGCCAGGGCCGGCGCGCTGAGAAAATCGTCCACGACGACGACGGAAGGCAAGGTCTCGTGGTAGCGCCGTTCGATCGCGTCAACATCGAGGCTCGGGTTGAGCGCGGGTGTGACCGTCTCCTCCGGCGGGCGGTGGATCACCCGGTTGTAGAGCGGGCCGATCAGCCGTCTCTCGGCCGCCGTGAGTGGGCGCGGCGCGCTCGGCTGGTCTTCGTTGCCGAATCTGGCGAGCACCCGGCGCAGGCTCTCGCATGTCTCGGCAAGCTCGGGCGGCAGCCCGCCTCGCTCCAGCAGATAGTCGAGCTGCGCGAGGTCGTGCTCAAGCTTGACCCGCGACGCGTTCTCGAAGGTCGCCTGCTGGGCGGGGTCGAGCACGGCGGTGCCGGTCGCTGGATCTGTGCCCCACCAGGCGGAGCCCCGATAGAGCGCGAGGCCTGCGCGGTAGCACTGCACGGCCTCTTCCAGCCGCCCTTGCCGCTTCAACGCCGCGCCGAGATTGGTGTGGGCGGCCACTGAGCCCGGCGCCTGCACGAGCGCCTGGCGAAAGGCCCGCTCGGCCGCCTCGTCGTCCCCTTGGCGGAGCGCCAGATTGCCGAGGGTAATGCGCAGGCTCGCCTTGTCCGGTGCGAGTGCCGCGGCGGTCTCGAAGGCTTGCCGTGCCCGGTTAAGTGCGCCGCGGTCGGCGGCGACGAGGCCGCAGACGTAGTGTGCCCCGGCATCGTGCGGGTCGCGGGCGAGGATGGCGCGACCGATGGCCTCCGCCTCGCCGGCCCTGCCCGCCTGGTACGCGGCGAATGCCGCGCTGGCGCGCGGCTGCCGCTCAGAGACGCCGCTTGAGCCCGTCACGGGTCACCTTGAACCCAGCCGCCTCGCGGTCCCAGGTCGCGGGCGTGATGCCGTCTTCGCGCAGCACCACCTTGCGCACCTTCTGTGTGGGCGTGCGCGGCAGGTCCGCCTTGAACTCGATGAAGCGCGGGACCATGAAGTAGGGCATCTCGGCCGCGCAGTGGCGCAGCAACGCCTCCTCGGTCAGCGCGGCGCCGGGGTTCCGCACGACCACGATCTTCACCTCGTCCTCGCCCACGTCGGCGGGGACCGCGATGGCGGCGGTCTCGGCGACGTCCGCGTGCTTGTTGACGATCCGCTCCACCTCGAAGGAAGAGATGTTCTCGCCCCGGCGGCGGATCGCGTCCTTCATCCGGTCGTGAAAGAAGAGGAAGCCGTTCTCGTCCATGTGGCCGCGGTCGCCGCTGTGGAACCAGAGGTTGCGGAACGCAGCCAGCGTCGGCTCCGGCAGGCCGTCGTAACCCTCCATCAGGATGTATGGGTGCCTGGCCCGGACCACGATCTCGCCCGAGGTGCCGGGGGGCACCAGGCGGTCCATCTCGTCGAAGATCGCCACCTCGTAATAGGGCGCGGCGCGGCCGGCCGTGCCCTTCGGCGTCGGCTCGTCCGGCCGCGTGTAGACCACGATGTTGGCCTCGGTCGAGCCATACCCCTCGGTTAGCTGCAGATCAAAGCGTTCGAGGAATTCCTCCTGCACTTCGTGCGGATTGGGCACCGAATAGATCATGCGCAGCGGGTTGTCCGCGTCGTCGGGCTTATGCGGCTCGGCCCAGAGCATGTGGCAGATGCCGCCGACGCCCACCGTCACGGTCGCACCGTGCGCCCGCACGTCCGGCCAGAATTGGCCCGCGCTGAAGCGCGGCCGCAGCAGCATGCGGCAATCGGCCAGCATGGTGCCGAGCAGGATGAACTTGCCAGCGATGTGGAAGAAGGGGAGGAAGTTGTAGGTCACGTCGTCGGCGCGCAGCGACACGATCTCGTTGAAGACGACGGCGAACGACAGCTCGAAATGGTTGTTGATGACGACGCCCTTCGACGGCCCCGTGGTGCCCGAGGTGAACATGATGCAGGCCGTGGTGGTCGCCACGACGCTGCGCTCCACGTCCGCACCATCGCCGGTGGCGACCTCGTCCAGCGAGAGCACGACGCCCGGCAGCGTGCGCCGCGCGTCCTCCAGGTCGTCGCCGGCCACGATGAAGGTGCCGAGGCCGGGGCAACGGTCGGCGATTCGCGCGACCACCGGCACGAACTCGGGGTCCAGCACCATCGCGGTCACGCGCGCGCTGGTCACGATGTGGGTGAGGATGTCGCCCCGATAGGCGGTGTTGATCGGCACCTCGACGATGCCGAGCTTGGCGGTGGCGAACCAGACGAAAACGTGCGCCGGCGAGTTCTGCATCATCACGGCGCAGCGCTGGCCGGGCTCGATGCCCCGCGCCTCCAGGCCGGCTGCGATGCGGTTGGCCTCGCGGTTGATGGCGGCGTAGCTGTAATCAAGCCCGGACCAGTGCATCACCGGGTGGTCGGGGCGCTCGGCCGCGCGCCGCTCGAGGACGCGGTGAACCAGCCAGGTCTCGGGCTCCTTGCCGATGGTCAGCATCGCGCGCCACTGGTCGTCATACCGCCAGAATGGTGACCGGCCGGTCTATGTCAACGCCCGCAGGTTAAGGTACGCAGTTTCCCGCCTTGACGGCGGAAGACCGGGTTTCCATAGTGCGCGGAAGTGTGTTCCCCGCGTCTGGACAGGGCGGAGCGGGGCCGCGAATCCCAGGCCAAAGGAGCGGAGCGCATGGCTGAAAGCGAAGCGCAAGGCAGTGTCCATCCCTGGGAGAAGTCGTACCCGGAGAACGTCGACTGGAACGCGCCTCTGCCCACTGGGGCGCTTCACCGATTGCTCGATGATGCCGTCGCCCGCTTCGGCGACCGGCCCGCGATCGACTTCATGGACAAGGTCACGAGCTACCGGGAACTCGGCGAGCAGGCGAACAAGGCGGCCGAGGGATTCCAGAAGCTCGGCGTCGGCAAGGGCAAGAAGGTCGGGATCTTCCTGCCCAACTGCCCGGCCTTCGTCGCCGTCTATTACGGCGTGCTCAAGGCCGGCGGGACGGTGGTCAACTACAACCCGCTCTACGCCATCGAAGAGATCAAGAATCAGATCGAGGATTCGGAGACCGACATCCTGGTCACCCTCGACCTTTCAATTCTCTACGACAAGGCCCGACTCGCCCTCGATCAGACGCGCCTCACCCACCTCGTGATCGTTTCCATGGCGGAGATGCTGCCGGGCCTCAAGAAGCTGCTCTTCCCCATCGTCAAGCGCAGCGAGATCGCCAAGGTGCCGCGCGATTCCCGTCATCTCCGCTTCAGCGCGCTGCTCGACAATGCCGGCCGGCCCACGCCGATCGAGATCGACGCCAAGGAAGACATCGCGGTGCTTCAGTACACCGGCGGCACCACCGGCACGTCCAAGGGCGCCATGCTCACCCACGCTAACCTCAGCGCCAACGTGGCGCAGGGGGCGATGATGATGCCCGGTGCCGACGAAGGCTCCGAGGTTATGGTCGGCGTGCTGCCGCTCTTCCACGTCTTCGCCATGGCCGTGGTGATGAATTTCAGCATCAAGATCGGCGCCAAGATGATCCTGCTGCCGCGCTTCGAGCTCGATACCGTGCTCAAGGTCATCGACAAGAAGCGGCCGAGCTTCTTCCCGGCGGTGCCGACGATTTACATCGCCATCAACGGGCACCCGGACGTCGCCGCGGGCAAGTACGATCTCTCCTCCATCAAGCTCTGCCTCTCGGGCGGCGCTTCGCTGCCGCGCGAGGTGCAGGAGAAGTTCCAGGAACTCTCCGGCTGCACGCTGGTGGAAGGGTATGGCCTGAGCGAGACCGCACCGATCGCGACCTGCAACCCGACCACGCCCGGCGGCAGCCGCGAAGGCTCGCTCGGCGTGCCCGTGCCCGGTACGGTGGTCGACATCTGCTCCATCGACGAGCCGGAGAAGGTGCTGCCGCAGGGCGAGATCGGCGAGATCTGCATCTCCGGCCCGCAGGTGATGAAGGGCTACTGGAAGCGCGACGAGGAGAACGAGCGCGCCTTCGCCGGCGGGCGCTTCCACACCGGCGACGTCGGCCGGATCGACGAGGACGGCTACGTCTATCTCATCGACCGGCTCAAGGAGGTCATCATCGCCGGCGGCTACAACATCTATCCGCGCCACGTGGAAGAGGCGATCTACAAGCATCCGTCCGTGCTGGAGGTGACGGTGATTGGCGTCGACGACGCCCGCCGCCAGCAGACCGTCAAGGCCTTCGTCCGCCTCAAGGACGGCGAGAGCCTGACTGACGACGCGCTGACGGACTTCCTCAAGGACAAGCTTTCGCCCATCGAGATGCCCAAGCAGATCGAGTTCCGCGACGAGCTGCCGAAGACCATCATCGGCAAGCTCTCCAAGAAGGAGCTGGTGGCCGAAGAGGCCGCCAAGCAGGGCGCGGCTGCCGCCGGCGCGGGTTGAACGCGGCCCGGCGCCGCCACACATAGCATCTGACAAAGCAAGAGGCCCCAGCCCATGAAGAACGCCGTCATTGCCGGCTATGTCCGCTCGCCCTTTCACTTCGCCCACAAGGGCGCGCTGGTCGAGAAGCGCCCCGACGATCTCGCCGCCGAGGTCGTGCAGGGTCTGCTCGCTCAGACCGGCGTCGATCCTGCCGAGATCGAGGACCTGATCATCGGCTGCGCCTTCCCCGAGGGCGAGCAGGGATTCAACATGGGCCGCATCGTGGCGCTGATCGCGGAGCTGCCGATCTCGGTCGCCGGCGCCACCGTCAACCGCTTCTGCGGCTCCTCCATGCAGGCAATCCACATCGCCGCCGGTGCGATCCGCATGGACGCCGGTGAGGCCTTCATCTGCGCCGGCGTGGAATCCATGAGCCGCGTGCCCATGGGCGGGTTCAACCCAGCGCCCAACCCCGACCTCTATGAGAAGAACGAGGGCGCCTACATGTCCATGGGCGAGACCGCCGAGAACCTCGCCCGCAAGTATCAGATCACCCGTGAGGAGCAGGAGTCGCTCGCGGTCGCGAGCCACGCCCGCGCCTCCGCCGCCTGGGACGACGGCAAGTACGCCGGCGAGGTGATCGCGGTTGAGACCGGAGACGGTACGGTGGAACGCGACGGCTGCATCCGCCCCGGCACCAGTGCCGAGGTGCTGGCCGGGCTCGAGCCTGCCTTCGATGCCGAGGGCACGGTGACCGCCGGCACCTCGTCGCCGCTCACCGATGGCGCCGCCGCCGTGCTGGTCTGCACCGAGGAGTACGCTCAGCGCAACGGGCTTAGCGTGCTCGCCCGTATCAAGGCGATCGCGGTTGCCGGCTGCGCGCCGGAGATCATGGGCTACGGCCCGGTGGTCTCGTCGGAGAAGGCGCTGGCCCGCGCCGGGCTCAAGATGTCCGACGTCGACATCATCGAACTCAACGAGGCCTTTGCGGTGCAGGCGCTCGCCTGCGTGCGCGAGCTATCCATCGACCTGGAGCGCATGAACATCGACGGCGGCGCCATCGCCATCGGCCATCCGCTCGGCGCCACCGGCGCGCGGATCACCGGCAAGGCGGCCCAGATCCTCCGCCGCGAGGACAAGCGCTACGCGCTCGCCACCCAGTGCATCGGCGGCGGCCAGGGTATCTCCACCGTGCTCGAGGCCGCCTGATGGCGATCCAGAAGGCCGCCGTCATCGGGGCGGGACTGATGGGCGGCGGCATCGCCGCCCACATCGCCAATGCAGGCCATGACGTGGTGCTGCTCGACATCGTGCCCGATGGCGCGAAAGACCGGAACGTGCTCGCCGAGGGCTCCGTGGCGCGGATGCTCAAGACCGACCCCGCGCCTTTCATGGCGAAGTCGGACGCCAAGCGCATCACCACCGGCAATGTCGAAGACCACCTGAACCTGCTCGGCGATGCGGACTGGATCGTCGAGGCGGTGATCGAAAAGGTGGACGCCAAGCAGGCCATCTACCGCAAGATCGATTCGGTGCGGAAGACGGGCTCGATCGTCTCGTCCAATACTTCGACCATCCCCTCCAGCACACTGCTCGACGGCCTGCCGGAGGCGTTCGCGCGGGACTTTCTCATTACCCACTTCTTCAACCCGCCTCGCTACATGCGGCTGCTGGAGGTGGTGGCGGGGCCCGAGACCCGGGCAGAGGCGGTGGCGGAGGTCTGCGACTTCGCCGACCGCAAGCTCGGCAAGGGCGTGGTGCCCTGCAACGACACGCCAGGCTTCATTGCCAATCGGATCGGCACCTACTGGCTCGTCGCCGCCGTGCGCGCGGCGGTCGAGAACGGAGTGACGGTGGAGGAGGCGGACGCCGTGCTGAGCCGCCCCATCGGCGTGCCCAAGACCGGCGTGTTCGGCCTGATCGACCTGGTGGGCCTCGACCTGATGCCGCTGGTCGGCCGCAGCCTGCGGGATGCGCTGCCCGAGGGCGATGCCTTCCACGCGGTCTACGACGAGCCCGAGTTCATCAAGGAGATGATCGAGAGCGGCTACATAGGCCGCAAGGGCAAGGGCGGCTTCTACAGGCTGAAGCCCGACTCGGAGAAGAAAGAGAAGGAGGTGCGCGACCTCGCCACCGGCCAGTACGGGCCCGCCCAACGCCCGCGGCTGGAGAGCATCGAGCAGGCCGGGCGCTCGCTCCGCGCGCTCTTCGAGCACCCGGACAAGACCGGCGCCTACGCCTGGCAGGTGATGTCGGGCACGCTCGCCTATGCCGCCGGCCTGGTGCCGGAGATCGCCGACGACGTCGAGGCGGTCGATCGCGCCATGCGCCTCGGCTACAACTGGAAGCGCGGGCCGTTCGAGCTGATCGACGAGGTCGGCGCCGGCTGGTTTGCCGACAAGCTCGCCCAAGAGGGCAGGGAGGTGCCGCCCCTGCTGCGGGCGGCGGCGGATAGTGACGGCTTCTACCGGATCATCGACGGCGAGGCCAACCATCTTGCCGGCAATCGCAAGTACACGCCGCTTACGCGGCCGGACGGCGTGCTGCTCCTCTCCGACATCAAGCGCAGCACCAAGCCGCTCGCCCGCAACGCCTCGGCGAGCCTTTGGGACATCGGTGACGGGGTCGCCTGCCTCGAATTCCACGCCAAGATGAACGCGCTCGACACCGAGATCATGGCGCTGGTCGAGCAGTCGCTGGAGATCGTCGGCGAGCGCATGAAGGCGCTGGTCATCCACAACGAGGGCAGTAACTTCTCCGTCGGCATGAACTTGGGCCTGGCCCTCTTCGTCGTGAACGTCGGCGCGTGGCCGATGATCGAGGAGACGGTCAAACAGGGTCAGGCCGCCTTCAGGGGCCTCAAGTTCGCGCCCTTCCCGGTTGTCGGCGCGCCGTCGGGCATGGCGCTCGGAGGCGGCTGCGAGGTGCTGCTGCACTGCGACGCGGTGCAGGCCCATGCCGAGAGCTACATGGGTTTGGTCGAGGTCGGCGTCGGGCTCGTGCCCGGATGGGGCGGGTGCAAGGAGATGATGCTGCGGGGCCTCAACTCCGGCGGCCGGCAAGGATTCGGCGGCGCGATGCCGGCAATCTCCAAGGTGTTCGAGACCATCGGCCTCGCCAAGGTCTCGCGCTCGGCCAAGCAGGCGCAGAGTCTCGGCTTCCTGCGGGAAGGCGACGGCATCACCGCCAACCGAGACCGGCTGCTGGCCGATGCCAAGGCCAAGGCGCTCGCGCTGGCGCAGGACTACACGCCGCCCGAGCCCGCCACGGTGAAGCTGCCGGGCAAGACCGGGCGCGTCGCGCTCAAGATGGCGGTCAAGGGGCTCGCGAAGACCCGCAAGGCGACCGCGCACGATCTGGTGGTGGTGGAGCATCTCGGCAACGTGCTTACCGGCGGTGAGACCGACGCGGTCCGCGAGATTCCCGAGGACCGCCTCTCCGAACTGGAGTGCGAAGCGCTGCTCGCGCTGATCCGCACGCCCGGCACCATCGCCCGCATGGAGCACATGCTGGAGACCGGCAAGCCGCTCAGGAGTTAGCGCTCCGCAAGAGGGACTCGCATGTCTCGGCGCCTCGTTTCCCCTTTGTCATGGCCGGACTTGATCCGGCCATCCACTAGTTCGTCCGACCTCCGACAGACCTGGCTGAGGGAGATGCCCGGATACCCGGATCGAGTCCGGGCATGTCCGGGCATGACGAAAGAAGGGGCGTGATGGGGGAGGCAACATGAGCGGCGTAGCCTGGACCCTAGCCGTGGTGCAGATGGACTGCGCCACCGGCGACACGGAAGGAAACCTCGCGACCATCGCCCGCTTCGCCGGCGAGGCCGCGATCCAGCATGTCGACCTCGTGGTCTTTCCCGAATGCGCCACGACCGGCTACTTCGTGGGCGACCGGCTCGCGGACCTGGCGGAGCCGCCCGACGGGCCGAGCGCGCAGCGCCTCGGCGAAATCGCGCGGGAGAACCGGCTCACCATGGCGGTCGGCGCCTACACGCAGCGCGACGGCGCCATATACGATTCGCAGCTTCTGTTCGGGCCCGACGGGCAATGCCTCGCGGTCTACGACAAGGCGCATCTCTTCGCGAGCGAGCGCGAGAGCTGCCGCGCCGGCGACGAGGCGCGGGTGGTCGAGACTCCGCTCGGCAAGGTTGGCATGACGGTCTGCTACGACTTCATCTTCGCCGACTACGTGCGGCGCCTGGGCGACCTCGGCGCCGATCTCATCGTCAACAGCACCAACTGGATCGCCGACGCCTACCAGCGCGAGACCTGGGGCTGGAGCGGGCCGGTGACGCAAAGCTTAGCGGCGACGCGGGCGCTGGAGAACGGCACGTTCGTGGCGATGGCCAACCGCATCGGCGAGGAGGCGTTGACGCCGGAACTCTCCTTCAAAAGTCTCGGCCATTCCTGCATTGCCGGCCCCTCCGGCAAGATTCTGGCCGCGCTCACCGAGGGGGAGGGGATGGCCGTGGCGCGAATCGATGTCGCGCAGGAGGACCTCGACCGCTGGCGCGCCATCGCCACCTATCGCGCAGACCGCCGACCCGAAATGACCGGATGAGCGCCGCCGACGCGACAACGTGGCCCGCGCGCATCGCCGACGAGGCCGCGCTCGAAGACCTGATGACGACGCCGGACGAGGCGCTCCGCGCGTCTCTCGCGCGTGTGGACGGTGATATCATCGTGCTCGGTGTCGGCGGCAAGATGGGGCCGACGCTGGCGGGCCTCGCCAAGCGCGCCGCGCCGGAGAAGCGCGTTATCGGCGTCGCCCGCTTCACCGACCCGCGCGTGCCACAGAAACTCGCAGCCTGGGATGTCGAGGCCATCCAGTGCGATCTGCTCGACCGCGATGCGGTGGCGGCACTGCCGCAGCTTCCCAACGTGGTGTTTATGGCCGGCCGCAAGTTCAACGCGGTCGGCGACGACGACCTGACCTGGGCGATGAACGCCTACGTGCCCGCCATCGTCGCCGAGACGTTCCACCAGTCGCGGATCGTCGCGTTATCCACCGGTTGCGTCTATCCCTTCGTCGATGTCCGCCACCAGGGCGCGACCGAGGAGACGCCACCAACCCCACCCTCCGGCGAGTACGCCAATTCCTGCGTCGGCCGCGAGCGGCTGATCCAGTATTTCTCGCGCCGTCACGGCACGCCGGGGTGCCTGGTGCGGCTCAACTACGCGATCGACATGCGCTATGGCGTGCTGCACGACGTGGCCCGCAAGGTGCGGGACCGAGTGCCGATCGACCTTGCCAGCGGCCACGTCAACGTCATCTGGCAAGGAGACGCCAACGCCATGGCGCTGCGATGCTTCGAGCATTGCACCGTGCCGGCCGCGCCGCTCAACGTGAGCGGGCCCGAGACCGTGAGCATCCGCGCGCTGGCGGCGGCCCTCGGCGGGCGGCTCGGCCGGGAGCCCGTGTTCCAAGGCGAGGAGGCGCCATCCGGCTGGCTCACCAACGCCGAGCGCGCCTTCGCGCTGTTCGGCTATCCGCGCGTGCCGCTCGGCCGGATGATCGACTGGGTGGCGGACTGGGTCGCGCGCGACATGCCGAGCCTCGCCAAGCCCACACAGTACGAGGTGAGGGACGGCGTGTTCTCCGCGCCGGCAGCATCGTGAGTCTCGCCTGGGGCGACGTGCCGGCGCCGATACGGGCGACGCTCGCCAGGGGCGTCGTGATCCCGGCGCATCCGCTCGCGCTCGATGCCGAGCGCCGGCTGGATGCCGAGCGGCAGCGCGCGCTCTCCCGCTACTACATCGACGCCGGCGCAGGCGGGCTTGCCGTCGGCGTTCACACCACGCAGTTCGCGATCAGGGAGGCCGGTCTTTACGAGCCGGTGTTGAAGCTCGCCGCCGAGACCGCCGATGCCTGGACCGAGCGGCCGCTGGTGCGGATCGCGGGCCTGGTCGGGCGGACCGAGCAGGCACTGGCCGAGGCGAACATTGCGCTGGCCCTCGGCTATCACGCAGGGATGGTGAGCCTCGCCGCCTTCGGCGGCGCCAGCGAAGACGAGCGGCTGGAGCATTGCGCCCGGCTTGCCCGGCGCATCCCGCTGGTCGGCTTCTACCTGCAGCCGGCGGTGGGCGGTGTGGTGCTGGGGCCTTCATTCTGGTGCCGCCTCGCTGCGCTGGAGAACGTGGTGGCGATCAAGATCGCGCCCTTCAACCGCTATCGCACGCTGGACGTGGTGCGGGGCGTGGTTGAGGCCGGTGCCGAGGATCGCGTGACCCTCTACACCGGCAACGACGATCACATCCTGCTCGACCTGGTGACGCCCTGGCGCCTCATGCGCGGCGGCGAGCCCGTCACGGTGCGCATCAAGGGCGGGCTGCTCGGACATTGGAGTGTCTGGGTCAAGCGGGCCGTGGAAACGCTCGACCGCGCCCACGCAGCGGCGAAGGCCGGCACCATCGACCCGGACTTCCTCGCGCTCGACTCCCAGATCACCGACTGCAACGCCGCGCTCTTCGACGTCGCCAACGACTTCCGGGGCTGCATCGCGGGCTGCCACGAGGTGCTGCGCCGCCAGGGTCTCATGCGCGGCATCTGGTGCCTCGACCCGGAGGAGGGGCTGAGCCCCGGCCAGGCGGCGGAGATCGACCGGGTCTCGGCGGCCTACCCGCACCTCACCGACGACGACTACGTGCGTGCTAATCTCGCGCGCTGGCTTGCATAAGGAATGCTCATGAACGTGGCGGAACAAGCACAGACCGACGCGGTGCGAACCGGGGCGGTGACCTACCTGGCGGCGTCGGTGGAGACCTCGCTCTACCGCAACGGCAAGGTGCTCGTGCGCAGGAACAGCGACGGCAACGACACCCCGTGGGAGGGCACCGAGCGGGACAAGCGGCAGGTGCTAATTCATGACGCGCGCGGCTTGGCGGAGCCGGAGCGCCGCACGCTCGAGGCCAATGGCTTCGAGATGCTCGAACGGCCGCTGGCGACGCCCGACCTCGACTTTCTGGATCACGAGCAGGTCGTGCGCCGCTATTACCCGCATTGCGCCGACATCGTCCGGCAGCACACCGGCGCGCGCATCGTCAAGGCCTTTGACCACAACGTGCGCTCGGCCACGGGCAAGCTGAGCGGGAGGCGCATCGCGGGCGGGCAGCAGGTGCAGCGCCCCGCGCACGTGGTACACGGCGATTACACGCTGACCAGCGGGCCGCAACGCCTGCGCGATCTGGCGAACCCACCCACCGTCAACGACACGTACCGAACGCAGCTCGCGGAAGGCGAAACGCTGCTGGACGAGGCGGATGTCGCGCGCGCCCTCGACTCGGGCCGCTTCGCGCTCATCAATCTCTGGCGGAACATCGCAGACGAGCCGGTCGCGACCAATCCGCTTGCGCTCTGCGACGCGTCCAGCGTGCACCCGGACGATCTGGTCGTGTTCGAGATCCACTACGCGGACCGGATCGGTGAGAACTACTTCGCCAAGCACGCCGACGCTCATCGCTGGTATTTCTATCCCGCGCTCACCCGCGACGAAGCGCTGCTGATCAAGCAGTGGGATTCGGCCGGGGGCATGGCGCGCTCGGAGGGTGCGGCGGCGGACGCGATGAGTCCCGACGCGCCCTGCACCTTCAGCTTCCACACAGCCTTCGAGGACCCGACGACTCCGCCCGACGCGCCCGACCGCTGGAGCATCGAGGTGCGCTGCATCGTTCTCTACGATTAGCTCACGCACGGATGCGTCGCGCCTTGACAGGGGCGGGCGCGATTCTTCTAATCCGCCTGCCGGGCGGGCGCTTAGCTCAGCGGGAGAGCACCGTCTTCACACGGCGGGGGTCGCTGGTTCAAATCCAGCAGCGCCCACCAGCCCGGCCTGCCGCCGCCGCGATGCGGCGATCCAGCCGCGCCATCCGGGCGGCAACTCAGCGGGAGCGAGAACGATGGCCGAGGTCGCATGCGTGGTCGATTGCCGGGACCAGCTCGGCGAGTGCCCGGTCTGGTGCCCCGTCGACCAGCGCCTCTACTGGCTCGACATCAAGGGCCAGTCGATCAGCTGGTTTGCGCCTGGGACGGGCGCGTACGAGAAGGTGCCGGTGGACGAGCAGCCGGGCTCGCTGGTGCTGCGCGAGCAGGGCGGCATGGTTGTCGCGTTCTACGGCGGCTTCCGCTTCTTCGACCCCGAGACCGGCGCGGTCGAGACCATCCACGAGGTCGAGGCCGACCAGCCCGATAGCCGCATGAACGACGGCCGCTGCGACCGGCAGGGCCGCTTCTGGGCCGGCAGCATGGACGACGCGATGACGGGCCGCCCTTTGGGCTCGCTCTATCGGCTGGACCACGACCTCAGCCTGCACAAGACCGAGACCGGCATCGTCGTCTCAAACTCGATCGCCTTCAGCCCCGAGGGCGAGACCATGTACTACGCCGACCTCGATCAGGACGTGATCTGGGCCTACGACCTCGACATCGCTTCAGGCGCGATCTCCAACAAGCGCGTCTTCGTCGGCCCCGGCAGCGCGCCGGGCATCCCCGACGGCTCCACAGTCGATGCCGAGGGCTACCTCTGGAACGCGCGCTGGAACGGCTGGTGCGTGGCCCGCTTCGCGCCGGACGGTACGCTCGACCGCACCATCGAGATGCCCTTCCAGCAAGTGACCTGCCCGATGTTCGGCGGTGCGGACCTCGACGTGCTCTACGTCACCGGTGCCCGCGTGAACCTGAGTGACGACGTGCTCGCGGGCCAGGAGCAGGCCGGCAGCATCTTCGCCGTCACCGGCACGGGCTGCACCGGTCTGCCGGAGCCCCGCTTCAAGGGCTGACCTCTCCTCATCACTTTTTCAGTTCCCTCAGTCGGCGGGCGCTCGCTCTGCTCGCTTGGCTACGCGCTACGCGCGCGGCGCATTCGCGCCGTCCGGGCCTTCGGCCCGTTAGCCCGCCGGGATCACCCGCGCGGCGCGCATGTCGTCAAAAATCTCGAGGAAATTCTGCTCGGTGTCGATGGCTTCGGTGAAGCCGTACTGCAGGCGCTTGGTGTCTTCGAGGATGGTGTCCCAGGTGCGCCCAAAATTCCAGTCGGCGAAGCTCCAGTCGCCGAGGTCGGTGTAGGCCATCGGCTTGAGCTGGTGGTCGCGGGCGATGTCGTCCCAAACCGGGCCCATGTCTCCCATGAAGTCGGCGAGCCTCATCGGCGTCACCGTGCCCGGCCGGCAGCCGAAATACTCGGTGAAGGCCGGCCACAGGTTGCACCAGCGCATGCCCGAGACGTTGGTCACGTTGAAGGCCTCGCCTGCGCAGGCGGGGTTCTGGGCCGCCCAGGCTGCACAGCGCCCGAGCAGCCTGGCGTCGACGAACTTGTTGTAGGCCGTGAAGCCCGCTTCCGGCCCCGGAAAGTTGAGCGGCACGTCCATCGCCTTGCACACGCACGCATAGACCGCGACCAGAGATGCGGTGTTGAGCGGGATGCCCTCGGCATGCCCGATTACCGCCTCCGGGCGCAAACAGGTGTAGTTCCACGACTTCCCTTTCTGAATGTCGGCGAGGAAGTCCTGCTGGGCGTAATAGAAGTTGGGCGGCAGGGTGCGCGGGTCAGTCTCCTTGGACGGCGTCTTGTGCAGGCCGAGGTGGACGCCATAGTACTTACCGCCCTGGACCAGGATGACGCGCTCCAACGTGGGTGAAATCGGCTCGATCACGCCGGCGGAGTTGGCCACCAGCGCGAGGTTGTCGTCCACGTTCTCGGCCTCGAGGCCGCCGGAAAGCCCGGCGAAGAAGATGTGGGTCACGTCGGTGAGGCCGGCGAGCTTTTCCTTGGCGCCGGCGTTGTCCAGCAAGTCGACAGAGATGAAGGTGGCTTTGGTCTCGAAATTCGCCGGCCGCCGTGAGAGCCCGACGATGTCCCATCCGCCTTCGGCCTCGAGTGCCTGGATGATGTTGCGCCCGATCATGCCGAGGCCGCCGACGACGACCGCCTTACCCTTCGCCATTCCCTGATCTCCCCTTCGATTTGCTGCGGGCTGCGCCCGGACGGCGCGCATGATAGGCAGCAGGCCCCTGCGGTCAAACCGGCGGCGGGAGAGGGACGGGTAGGGCGATCCGCGCGGGTGAGCTACCCTGACCGCGTTCCGTGGTTGGCTTCGGGGAGGGTGTCATGACACGCGATTGGAACGAGCTCGAGCGCTGGGACCGTGCCTACTACCTGCACGGCCTCCAGGCCGAGGACGAACTCAGCATCACGGCGGTCGACAGCACCGACGGCAACTATCTCACGCTTGCCGACGGCACGCGGCTGCTCGACTTCATGAGCCAGCTGATCTCCGACAACCTGGGGCACCGGCATCCGGCGATCCACGGCGCGCTGACCGAGGCCATGGAGCGCTACGGCCACGTCACCTACACGATGGCGAACGAGTACCGCGCCCGCGCCGCGAAGCTGGTGATCGAGGACATCCTGGGACAGGAGGGCTGGGCCGGCAGGCTGCGTGTTCTGCCCTCCGGCACTGAGGCGACGGAGAGCTGCATCACCATGGCGCGGCTCTACACCGGGCGCAGCGTCATTCTGACCCAGGCTCACTCCTTCCACGGCATGACCGTGGGCGCGACCATGATGCGCGGCTACCGCAACAACATCTCGACCGACGATGGCTTTGCGGATGTCGCTGACGTTCCGGGTTGGCCGCCGCACGGCTACATCCCGATCCCGCCGCCGGAGCACGAGGACTGGGCGAGCGAGGGGCCTCTGCCCTCGCTCGAAGCGACCGAGCATATCGTGCGCGCGGTCGGCCCCGAGAACATCGCCGCCGTCATCAGCGAGCCGATGTTCGGCGCGGGCGGCACCTTGCCGCACATGGACTACCTGCCGGGGCTCCGCGCCCTCTGCGACAAGTACGGCTTCCTCTGGATCGACGACGAGGTGATCACGGGCTTCGGGCGGCTCGGCGAATGGTTTGGCTACATGCACTGGCCCGGCGTGAAGCCGGACCTGATGGCGGCCGGCAAGGGCATCAACGGTTCCGCGCTGCCGGTCGGCGCCGTGATTGCCAGCGCGCCTATCGCCGACTTCTTCGAGAAGGCTCGCTGGTGGACCGGCAGCACGTGGGACGGCCATCCGCTGATCTGCGCAACCATCGTCGGCAACCTCGAATACATGCTCGCCAACGACATCATGCAGCAGGTGCGCCAGCGCGGCGCCTACCTAAAGGACCGGCTCGACGGGCTGAAGGAAGGGCATCCCTGCGTCGGCCGCGTGTCGGGGCGCGGTCTCTTCTACACGCTCGATCTGGTCGACAAGAACGGCGAGCCCATCGTGCCCGAGGACCGCTACTCGCCCTTTACCGGCGATCTCGGCACGCATCCCAACGTCATCGTCGCGGCCGAGAACGCGAAGCGCGGCGTCTTCATGGGCGGCTTCTCGCCCAACACGATCAAGGTCGGCCCGCCATTCACGATCACCCAGGAGGAGATCGACACCGCAGCGGATGCGCTGGACGCCTCGCTCACGGTGATCGACGAGCGCTTCACGCGCTGAGAGAACCAATTCGCCGTCCCGTCCGCGACGTTGCTACACGGGCGGGACAGGCGATCACGAGTTGAAGAAAACGTGCTTGTTGCCGTCCAGGTCGCGGAAGTAGCCGCCATAGAATGATCCCCCACGGGGACCCGGTTCACCTTCGTCGGTGGCGCCGAGCGAGATGGCCTTGGCGTACAGCGCATCGACCCTGTCGTTGCTGCCGACATCGAAGGCGGTCATGGTGCCGTTGCCGGGCTGCGAGTCGTTGCCGTCGGCGGGCTTGATGATCATGAACATGGCGCCGTCGCCGTCGGACCAGCCGACGTAGCGGTCCGATTCCAGCGCGCGCTTGGCGCCCAAATCGGCCAATAGTTCGTCCCAGAACGTCGCCGCGCGCTCCAGGTCGTTGGTGCCGACGGTGATGTAGCCGATCATGCTCGTCTCCCTTCTCGTTGCTTAAGCGCGGTCCTCGACAGGAGGCGCCTTCGATCGGGTCTTATCCCACGGCACACCGGAGTGGGCGAGAGAGGTTCCGCACAGGGTTTCCCTTAGGGCATTTGCTCGATGGTGGGGAGCGACGGAATCTGGTCGAGCCAGTGCTGCTTCGAGCGGTTGTAGATGTGGACCTTTGGAACCAGCTCATCGCGCTGTTTGATGGTGCCGACGCGGATGCCGTAGAAGGGTCCGGCCGGGTCCGAGGTCGCATAGATGGGCGAGCCGCAGGTCCCGCAGAAGCCCTGCTGGCGCCGGTTGCCGCTATCCGCAACCTTGACGTAGACCTTGATCTCGCCGGTGAGCAGGGTGAAGGCGTCTTCCTTCGTGAAGGCGACAGTGCGGAAGGCCGAGCCGGAGAGCGTCTGACAATCCGTGCAGTTGCAAATGAGGATTCGGTCCGTGTTGAGCTCCGCTTCGTAGCTGATCTGCCCGCAGAAGCAGGCGCCGTCCACCTTCATCGTAGTCCTCCCTTCGCTGAAACCCCGGACCGCGCGGGACGCCGTTACTCGAAGACGATGCGCGGCAGATAGCAGGAAACCACCCAGTTGGGCCGATCCACGATCTCGCTGATGCGCAGGTCGGCGCAGACGCTGCACAGCATGTAGGCCTCGTCCGCCGCCAGGCCGCGGGAGGCGCCGAGCCGGTCTATCATGCCGCGCACCGCGTTCTGCGCCGCCTCCATCAGGTCCGGGCCGATCCCCGTGGTGACCTCATAACCCTTGGCGTCGAGATGGCGCGAGACCGGGCCCGGCGTCTCGAAGCGCGGGAAGAGCAGCCCCTCGCCCTTGATCAGGTCGAGGCGGACGACCGGCGCCATCGGCGATTCGATTGCCGTGCCGCAGACCTCGCCGTCGCCCTGGGCGCAATGCGGGTCGCCGATGGAGAAGAGCCCGCCCGGCACCTGCACCGGCAGATAGAGATCGACGCCAATGGTGAGGTCGCGAATGTCCATGTTGCCGCCGCTCTCGTAGGGCGGCACGGTGCTGAAGCCGCCGGGCTCCGCGCGGGCGAGCCCGATGGTGCCGCAGAAGGGCTTGAGCGGCACACGCGCGATCCCGGAGTAGGCGGCGGGCTCGCGAAAGCTCGTGTCGTAGGACCAGATGTTGAGCGATGGTTCCGGGAAGTCGTCCGCCAGCAGGCCGAAGCCCGGAACGATCGCCGTCCACGCCCAGCCCGAGGGCGTGAGGTCCACCAGGGTCGCCTTGATGGTGTCGCCGGGCTCGGCCCCGTCCACGTAGATCGGCCCGGCGATGGGGTTGACCCGGTCAAAGTCGAGGTTGGCGATCGCCTCCGGGGTGGAATCGGGGGCGAGCTGCCCGCACACCGCATCGACCTCTTCGAAGGCAATCGTCTCCCCCGGCGCGACCGTGGCCGCCGGCTCGCGGGCGTTGTCCCAGGTCATGTGCTGATGGCTGGCGTGAATGGTGCGCACGCCGACCGCTGTGTCGGTTTCGCTCACGAGGGGCCCTCCCTGCCGCTCGCTACGCCCGCGCCGCTTCGGCCAGGAATGTGGGGTCCTTGCCGCGCCGGAGCATGGCGAGGAGCTCGAGGTTCACGGCGACGTAGCCGGGCGCGACATCGTTGATCCCGGCGAGCTTGGAGTCCGGCCGCTCGCGCAGCTCCCGGTTCAGCGCGCCCAGCTTGTGAAAGGGCACGCCGGGGAAGAGGTGATGTTCGGTGTGGTAGGGCATCTGCCACATCAGCCAGCGCAGGATTGGGCCGGCGCGGGTCGTGCGCGTGCTCCCGATGACGCCCTGCCCATTGGGTAGGCCGTGGTGCTCGGCCGCGACGTAGAGGCGATAGAAGCACGTGGTGACGATCATCGGCCCCCACACGCAGATCAGCGCCGCCCAGCTATCGAAATAGACCGAGAGAGCCACGACAGCCGCGTAGCCGAGTAGATAGAGTCGCGCCTCGCGGATCACGATGTGCCGCTCCTTCTTCTTGAGGAAGGGTTCGGGCGCATGACCGAAAGCGTGTTCCACGGTGTTGCGGATCAGTGCGATCCAGAGGGCCAGACCGGCCACGAATTTGAGATAGCGCCAGAACGTCCAGGGCTTTTGAACCAGGAGTTCCGGATCGTGACCAGCGACCTTGGTGTGGCGGTGATGGGCGAAATGGAAGAAGCGCTGATAGTTGTGGGCGTAGAAGCGTGGGAAGCTCGCCAGGTGGCCGAAGGCGTCGTTGAGCGTCCGGTTGCGGAAGACCGTCCAATGCCCGAGCTCGTGTTGGCCGGCGTAGCAGAAGCCCCAGAGGATCACGCCCTGGGCCACGAACAGCGGTGCGACCCACCAGCTCCCCCACAGCGCATGGATCGCGTACCCGATGAGCCCCGCCGCGCCAAGCTGGCTCAGGGTCTGGAGCCAGCCCAGGAGGTCGGAGCGGCGCGACAGTGCCTTGAGCTGTGGCGCCTCGATCAGGTCCTTGCGGGCAATCCAGTCGTCCATCACGTCACCCGGTTCGACGCGCGTCGACCACTGTACGCCCACGCTCGATCAACAGGAAGCGATTCGCGGCGGTGTGTTGCCACGGGCTCCAGGTTCCGTCCGGCCACTGGACCCGAATCTCCGCGGACTCATGCGGGCCAAGGCCGAAGTGAATCCAGCCGGCCTGCCCGCTGACGTGGCCGCCGCCGACCACCACCTCGTGGCGCTGGATGCGGCCGGTGGCACGCACCTCGATCCACGCGCCGATGGCGTTCCGGTTCGCGCTTTCCTGCTGCAGCATCAGCTGAAGCCAGTGACCGCCGAGACGGCTCCGGTTGTGCAGAAGCTCGACGTTGGTCATGCGGTTCACGACGACGATATCGAGCAGACCGTCGAGGTCGAGGTCGATCACGGCACCGCCTCGGCTCCGCCCCATGCTGGCCGCGCCCGCCTCCACCGAGGCTTCGCGGAAGCGACCGTCGGGGCCACCTAAGAGCAGGTTGTTCGGGTCGTCCGCCGCGGCCTCCTCCATCTCCTCCACGTTGCCCTTGGCGACGAAGAGGTCGATCCAGCCGTCGTTGTTCACGTCGGCGAACTGCGAATGCCAGGCGGTGGACGGACGCTCGTCATCGCCGGCGTGGGGTCGTTTGGCCTCCACGCCGCGCTCGAAGGCGGTCTCGCGGAACTCCGGCCCGGCGATGGCGCCGGGCGCGAGCGTGCGCAGCCTGTTCGCCCCCATGTTGGAGAGGAAGTAGTCGGGCAGCCCATCGCCTGTGAGGTCGTAGCTGGCGATCCCCATGCCCCAGATTCTGAGGCGCGGCCAGCCGTCGGCCCGGCCGTAGAGCCGGGGCTCGGCGCCCAGGTGCCAGAGCTGCTCCTCGCCGGTGTCCTCGTGATAGAAGCGGTCGTTGCTGACGCGCAGGTCCGGGCGCCCCGTGCGGCTCCAGTCTGAGAACAGCATCGAGAGCGGACAATGGCCCGGACTGAGGGGTGTCGCCGGCGCGTAGTGCCCGGCCTCCGCGCTGGCCGAGCGGAAGAGCACGTTATTCGGGCAGGCCGGCGTCGGCGCCTCCCCAGCCGCCGAATCGCCGAAGGGTGTGTGCATGGCTGCCCACATGTCGCGGTCGACGTAGTCGCCGAAGGCGAGGGTCGGCAGCCGGTTGTCGCCCTCCCAGACGGCGCTGAAAGCGGTGGTCCAGCCGTCGCCGCCGGCAACGCCCCAGGCCCCGCCGGCCCGCGCGAAGCGGCAGTCGCCGAGCCCGCGATAGAGCCGGTTCGGGCCCAGCCGGAGCACGGCGAGGTCCATCATGCCGTCGCCGTCGATATCCAGCGGGTAGGCCCCGGTCACGGCGGTTTCGACGAGTTGACTGTCGTCCACAGCTGTGAAGCGCAACGTGCCCGGCGCACTGTCGTTACGGTAGAGCCGGGCCGAGCTTGCACCGCCCGCAAAGAAGAGGTCCGGGTCGCCGTCGAGATCGCAATCGAATGCGGCGACACCACCACCCACGTAATGCGTCCAGTCGCCGGTATAGGCGTGCTCCACCCCGGCCGTGGCAGCGACATCGACGAAGCGCGGTGCAACAGGCTCGGTGATGTCGGCAGCCCGCGAGCCGGCCGCGCCTGCAGCCACCGCGAGCACGGCCAGCGTCGCGATGGCTGCGCTTGCACGCTTATGCCACCGCGCCATGGAGTTCGGTCCTCGGAGAGTCTAGTCGGGAGCAGCCGAGCGTCGTCGCAGTCTCTCGGCCAATTGCTGCTCGATGCGTTGGACCAGTGGTATGCGCTGAAGGCGCTTGCAAATCGACTCGATAGCGCCGGCCACGCCTTCCGGCAGGAAGATCATGAAGAGCAGCACCACCAGCCCGAGGCCGACGTTCCGCAAGTCGGAGAACTCCTTGAAGAATTCGTCGGCGACCATCAGAAGCCCCGCGCCCAGCAGCGGCCCCCAGAGGCGCCCGATACCGCCCACCACGAGCATCGAGATCAGGAAGAGCAGCAGCGCGAAGCCCACCAGGTTGGACCCCACCGAGCCGAAGTGCGAGGCGTAGAAAGCGCCGGCCATGGAGGTCAGGAAGGCCGATGCCGCGAATACGATCAGCTGGTACTTGAAGACGCTGACGCCGCGGGAGGTGGCGAGCTCCTCGTTGTCGCGCAGCGCCTTGAAGGCGAGGCCGATGCGGCTCTGGGTCATCGCCGCCGTGAAGACGAGCGCGACGATCAGGAGGCCGAGCATCGTGTAGTAGTCGCCCATCATCCAGTTGCGGCCGCCCAGCACCTCGCGCCAGCCGAAGGTGCCGAAATCGCCGAGCCCTTGCGCCCCGCCGGTAAACGAGACGCAGGTTGCGGGGTTGATGACCTTGTTGAGGGCGCTGCAGTCGGAGTCCGTCTGGATCAGCACGAACATGGTCTGCGAGATGGCGAGCGTCAGCAGCGCGACGTAGATGCCCCGCATTCGCAGGCAGGCGAGGCCGATGAAGATGCTGAACACCACGCCCGCGGCGCCGGCGACCGGGAAGGTGGGCCACAGGCTCCAGTCCAGATACCGGCCCATGAGCGCCGACGTGTAGGCGCCGAAGGCGAAGATCGCGAGCTGCGCCAGCGAGAAGATGCCGGCGACGCCGAACACCAGGTTCCACTGGCTGACCACCGTCGCGTAGCAGAACATCAGCAGCGCGCTCGCGATGATGTAGCGGGGTATCCCCATGAAGGGGAACGCCGCGGCGACCGCCAGCAGGATCGCGAAGATGACGTAGTCGCGCGTCTTCATCGCATCGCCTTCACTGCCGCGCAATCTGGTGTTTGCCGAAGAGCCCTGCGGGGCGCCAAATGATGGCGATGACCACCACGACGAGCATGGCGAGGAAGCCCCATTTGTCGGCGAAGAGCACCTTAACCGCCGCTTCCACCATGCCAATCAGAAGCGCGGCATAGAGCGCGCCGGTCATGTTGCCGAGGCCCGCCAGCACGATCACGATGAACGCCTTGAGCATCGGCGTCTGGCCCATCAGCGGCACCACGTCCTTGAACGAGCTCAGCATGATGCCGGCGACTCCGGCGAGGCCGCTCGCGAGCGCCAGCACGATGACGTAGACGCGCTTCACCTTCACACCCATCAGGCGCGCGGCGTCGCGGTTCTGCGCGGTCGCCCGGATTGCGCGGCCCATGGTGGTGCGGGTCAAGAAGAGCGCGACGAGCACGATCAGGACAACCGCGACCGCCCAGATGATGAGGCGCTGATAGCTGACCGGGACGTCGCCCAAGAGGAACGAATCGGCGCCCAGCGAGAGCGGCTGGGCGTAGGGCGCGGCCTGGAACAGCTCGCGCAGCAGCTTCAGCAGGCCGGCTTCCAGCGCCATCCCGAGGCCGAAGGTGGCGATGATGATCGTCACCTCGAAGTTCTTCTGCGTCAGCATCCAATGGGCCGAGATGAAGTAAATCACTGCGCCCACGATCCCGCCCGCGATGAAGGCGAAGGGGCCGGCGAACCACAGCGGCAGACCGAACAGCTCCGCCCAGACCAGGACGAAGTAGGCGCCGAGGGTCATGATGATGCCGTGGGCCATGTTGAGCATGTTGAACGCGCCCCAGACGAGGGCGAGCCCGACCGCCGCCAACGCGTACATCGCGCCAAAGGTGAGGCCACTGACGACGATCTGGATAAAGAAGTTCACTGTGCGCGCCCGATACCTTCAGCCGCCGAGATAGGTCTCGAGGATTTGCTGGTTGTTGTGGAGTTCCTCGCCGTCTCCCGCCCACACGATCTGGCCCGTGTCCAGCAGGTGGATGCGATCGGCAAGGTCGATGATGCGGCTCGCATTCTCCTCGACCAGCAGCATCGTGCGCCCCGATGCCTTGAGGTCGGTGATGATCTCGTAGATCTGGTCGATGACGATCGGCGCGAGGCCGAGCGAGGGCTCGTCGATCATGAGGATGCGCCCGCCGGCGAGCAGCCCGCGGCCGATGGCCAGCATGCGTCGCTCGCCGCCCGAAAGGGTGCGCGCGAGCTGCGTCGTCCGCTCCTTCAGCCGAGGCAGAATCTCGTAGATGTGCTCGACCTCCCGGTCGAAGGTCTTGCGCACCCGTGGCAGGTAGGCGCCCATCTTGAGGTTGTCGTAGACGCTCATGTCTGGGAACAGCATGTCGCCCTGAGGGATCAGGACGACGCCGAGCCCGACCACTGTCTCCGCCTCGGCGCCCTCGATCCGACGGCCCGCGAGCTGGATCTGGCCGCCGCTCGGCCGGAGCAGGCCGGCGATACAGCGCAGCAGCGTGGTCTTGCCGTGCCCGTTGGGGCCAAGGAGGGTGATAAGCCCGCCTTCGGGCACGTCGAACGAGACGTCCTTGAGGACGCTCTGTCCTTCGTACCCCGCGTACAGGTTTTGGACGGAGAGGAGCGCCTCAGCCATCGGCTGCCGCCCGATCTGCCAGCATGTGCTGCAGGCGGTCCGCCGTGCCTTCGCCGAGATAGACCTCGACGACGCGTCGGTCGCTCAGCAGCCCTTGCGTGTCCCCCTCATAGATCTTTTCGCCGTGGTGCATGATGACGACCCGCGAGGAAATCTGAAGCAGGAAGCGCATCACGTGCTCGATCAGGATAATCGTCATGCCTTCGGCGGCGAGTCCATCGACGATCTCCATCACGTCGTCGACTTCGTGCGGGTTGAGGCCGCCCACCGGTTCGTCGATGAGCAGCAGCTTGGGCTCAGTCGCGACCGCGCTCGCGAGCATCAGGAGCTTGCGTTCCAGCACCGGCACGTCGCGGGCGACCGCATCGGCGCGGTCGATGAGCCGGCAGAGCTCCAGCGCGCGGTCCACCCGCTCCCGCATCGCCCGCGAGAAAGTCACCGCCGGTATGCCGTGATCGCCGAGACCGAAGGCCGAGCCGATCAGGACATTCTCCCGAATCGTCAGCGAATCGAAGCCCGCATTGAGCTGGAAGGTCCGCGCCATCCCCCGATGGCAGATGAGGTCGGGACGAAGCTTCGAAATATCCCGCCCCTCTAATTTGATCTCGCCGCTGGTCGCCGGGTTGATGCCGGAGATCACGTCGAGGAACGTGGTCTTGCCGGCGCCATTGGGGCCGCCGATACCAACCACGTCGCCCGGGTGAACGTCGAGATCGAAATCGTTCACCGCCACCAGCGCGCCGAAATACTTGAAAATGTTTCGGCACGCCAGCAGCGGTGTACTCTCCCCGGAAACCATCGATTGAACCGTGTTCCTATGCTTCCGGGGCGATGGAGCCTAGCTGGTGAGCCACGGCGGGGTCATCCAGTCGGCCGTGGCGTAGAGATCCGGCCCGACGAAGACCACGTCCTTGGTCCAGTCCTGACACTGCATCATGATCGTCGGCATGCCGAGCGAGGGATCCGGTGTCTCCGCCGGATAGGGCTGCGCTGCCTGGCCCCACATGAACTTGATGGTGCCTACCACGCCGCGATAGATCGATTCGCGCATGAGCGTGCAGACCTTCTTGTTCTGCTCGATGCCGTCGTAGGGCACGCCCGAGCCGCCGGCGCGGCACGCCGCAATCGCCCACAGGAAGTACGAGTCATACACCTGCCCCCCGACCATCGGGGTCATGTCCTCGCCCCACCGGTCGCGAATCTTCCTCGAGAAGGTGTTGCCGATCTCGTCCTGCAGGGTGCCGATGGTGGTCGAGCAGAACACGCCCTGGCCGGTCTCCTTGACGATGTCCAGGAAGGCCCGCTGCTGCAGCGCGTACTGCACGTAGACCAGGCTGTTGGTCGGGTTCTCGGCGAAGCCGGTGACGAGACCGGTCTGATCGGTCGGGAATCCGTGAGTCGCCGCGATGATTGCGGGGTCGGCCTCCCGCGCACGCACCAGTGCCGGTCCCCAGTCATCGACCGGCTGGGTCACGACATCATCGATCGCGAGCTCCCAGCCGAACTGCGGAGCCGTGTCGCGCACCGCAGCGGCAATGGTGATCGCATAGTCGATACTGCCCGAGAAGAGCACAAACTTGTTGTTCGGGCGCTTCCACTTGCCGAGCTTCTCGAGCTCATCGAGGAAGTAGATCAGGCCCGAGCCGTAGTAGTACTCGGACGGGTCGTCCTGGAAGATGCACCAGTAGCGATCCGGATTGTCTCTCACCGCGAACTGGTGCCCGTACTGCGTGTTGTCGTGCATGTAGGGAATGCCCGCATCCGCGATGGTGTCGTACTCGGCCCGAACCGAGAGCGAGTTGTAGCCGTTGATGATGGCGTGCACCTCGTGCCGGTCGATCAGGCGCCGCGCGGCCGAGGTCACCGTCTCGGCTGTGATCTCCTTGGTGTCCTCGTAGTGGACCTCGATGGGCCGGCCGTGAATGCCGCCGTAGGAGTTGATCTCCTCCACCGCCAAGGTGATGCCCGCCTCGAAGTTGCGCGAATCCTCCGCGCCCCATCCGGTGTAGGGCAGCATGGCGCCGACCGGGATCGGCTCGCCGTCGGCCTTCGCGCCGTTGTTAAGCGCGATCAGGGTGTTGGCCCCGGCCACGCCCATCGCGCCGATCGCCGCAGTGCCGGCCATCGACATGAAGCCGCGCCGCGACGGGTTCAGCGGATCGATCAGGCCACCCTTGGCCTTGATCTCCTCGTCGAACTTCTGCTTCTTCGTCTGCTTCCGTTTGTGAAACCACTCCATCGAGCCGCCTCCCCTTGCTTGTGGTTCGAAGGTCGCACACTGGCCGACGGGCGAAGCGCCGCGCCGACCGAGTCTTCAAGTTGTGAATACGAGTTTAGCGAGGGCGCCGCAGACGGTGCAAGCGCGCAAAGTCGACGATCCGAAAGAGACGGGTACGACTGTTCGCTAAATCCGAACGCTCCGGCTGTCATGCGACCGCGGGAGGGTCTACAAGGGCGGGCGCGGTGACGGCAGTGGCGGGAGGCATATGGCCGTGAGCGAAGACTGGCATCGGATGAGCGCGCTTGCGCTTGGTGCAGGCATCGGGAGCGGCGCCATCGACCCGCGCGCGCTCACCGAGTTCTTCCTCGAGCGAATCGAGGCTGCCGACGGCGACCGCGCGATTTACCTGCGCCTCACCGCCGAGCGGGCCCGCGCCGAAGCCGAGGCCGCGCACCGGCGCGCCCAGGCCGGCCTCAGACGATCGCCGCTCGACGGCGTGCCGATCTCGTGGAAGGACCTCTACGACAGCGCCGGCGACGTCACCGGCCACGGTACGCCTGCGCTGGCCGATCGCGTCGCCCGACGCGACGCGACGGTTCTGGCGCGCGCCACCCGCGCGGGCCTGGTCTGCCTCGGCAAGACCAACCAGAGCGAGTTCGCCTTCTCCATCCTCGGCCTCAATCCCAAGCTGGGCACGCCGCCCAATCCCTTCGACGCCACCGTCGACCGCCTGCCCGGCGGGTCGTCCTCGGGCGCGGCCGTCTCCCTCTCGCGCGGCCTCGCCGCCGCCGCCATCGGCTCGGACACCGGCGGCTCGGTGCGGGTGCCGGCCGCCTGGAACAGACTCGTCGGCCTCAAGACGAGTTTCGGGCTGCTGCCGCTCAATGGCGTGCTCGGGCTCAGCACCAGCATGGACACGGTCGGCCCGCTGACCCGCGACGTGGCCGACGCCGCGGCGCTTTTCGCGGTGCTCGACGGGCGCTTCGGCGCCGGCAACCGCCCGGCTCCCGACCTCGACGGCGCCGCGCTCGACCGCGATCGCTTCGCGCTGCCGACCACCCTCGTGTGGGAATCCCTCGATACCGGCGTCGAAGCCGCGGGGCGCGGTGCGTTGGAACGCTTGCGCGCCGCCGGCTGCGCCATCGACGAGACGCCGGTGCCCGAGTTCGACGAGGCCGAGGCGCTGGTCGGCCGGCTCGGCCCCTATCACGCCGCCGAATGCCACGCGCTCTGGTACGACGTGATCGAGTCGTGGCCCGAGCTGGTCTACACACCCATCCTGAAGCGCATCCGCTCGGGCGCGGAGATGTCGGCCACCGATGCCGCGCGGGTCAAGCAGGGGCTCGGCGCAATCGCCGAACGCCTCCACGCGCGGATCAAGCGGCACGGCGTCCTCGTCATGCCTACGGTGGCGGTGAGCCCGCCGCCCATCGCCGACCTCGAAGCCGACATCGAGGTCTACAAGTCGGCCAACGTCGCGATCCTGCGCAACACGCGTCTCGCGAATTACTTGGGGTGCTGCGCGCTGACGCTTCCCTGCGGGCGGGACGGCAATAGCGTGCCGGTGGGTCTCATGCTGATGGCTCCGCCCGGCGACGAGGAGCGCTTGCTACGCCTGGGGAGTGCTATCGAGCCTGTGCTTGGCTCCGACGCGTGACCCGCGCCGCATCTTCTGCCGGGTCGGAAATCGTTAATGAGCGCCCGGTCATCGCCGCCGGCGCGGGCAGGCCCATGAGGTCGAGCACGGTCGGCGCGATATCGGGAAGCCCACCGTCGCCGAGCGCCAAGCCCGGCGCGCCGACGAGCACGGCGGGGACGGGGCCGTCGGTGTGGGCCGTGTGGGGGGTCGCGCCGTCGGCGCCACACATCCGCTCGGCATTGCCGTGATCGGCGGTGATGAGCAGCGCGCCGCCTGCCTCCTCCACGGCGTCGGTGAGCCGGCCGAGGCAGCGGTCCACGGCGACGACCGCCGCCATCGCCGCGTTGAGGTTGCCGCTGTGGCCCACCATGTCGGTGTTGGCGTAGTTCACGACGATCAGGTCGAAGAGTCCTCCCGCGATCGCCTCGACCGCGCGGTCGGTGACCGCCGGCGCCGACATCTCGGGCTTGAGGTCGTAGGTTGCGACCTTGGGCGAGGGCACGAGCACCCGCTCCTCCCCCGGCATCTCCTTCTCCTCGCCGCCGTTGAAGAAGAAGGTGACGTGGGCGTATTTCTCCGTCTCGGCGACGCGCAGCTGCCGCAAACCGGCGCGGGAGACGATTTCGCCCAGGTGGTCCGTCACCGCGAGCGGCGGAAAGAGTGTGCCGGCCAGGCCACCCAGGATCTCGGAATAGCTGCACATGCCGCAGGCTGCGGCGAAGCGGACGCGACGGGTACGTGCGAAGCCGTCGAAGGCCGGGTCTAGTAGCGCCGTCATGATCTGGCGTGCGCGGTCCGCGCGGAAGTTAGCCATGATCAGCCCGTCGCCGTCGGCCATTCCCTCGTAAGCGGCGATTACCGCGGGCTCGACGAACTCGTCGCCGATGTCCTCCGCATAGCTGGCGCTCACGGCTTCTGACGCGCTCGTTGACGACCGGCCCCACCCGGAGACCACCGCGTCGTAGGCCCGGACGGTCCGCTCCCACCGCCTGTCCCGATCCATGGCGTAGTAGCGGCCGGCGACCGTCGCGATCTGCACGTTCGGAAGATCGGCGAGCGCGTCTTCGAAGTCTGGCAGGTTGTCGATGGCCGAACGCGGCGGCACGTCGCGGCCGTCGAGGAAGGCGTGGATCGTCACCGGTACGTCCGCCCCGCTCACGACTCGTGCGAGCGCGACGACGTGATCCTGGTGCGAGTGCACGCCGCCCGGCGAGATCAGCCCCATCAGGTGGCAGCGGCCGCCGCTCTCCCGCAGCCGCTCGATGCACGAGAGGAGCGCCGGGTTGCGCGCGAGCGAGCCGTCCGCCACGGCGGCATCGATGCGGGGCAGGTCCTGCAGGATCACCCGGCCCGCGCCGATGGTCATGTGGCCGACCTCGGAGTTGCCCATCTGGCCCTCCGGCAGGCCCACGGCGACGCCGGAGGTGGCGAGCAGGCCGTAAGGGCGCGCGGCGGTTAGACGGTCCCACACGGGCGTCTCGGCGAGCGCGATGGCGTTGTGCTCCGTCTCGGCCCGATGACCCCACCCGTCCAGCACGCAGAGGACGACGGGACGATATGCGTGCTCGCTTCTCATGGCCGGGGTTCTACCCCGCTCACCCCGGATTCGCCACGGCGGCGCGCCCTCAGCCCGAGCCGACGCGGTCGCTCCTGCTGATGGTCACCGGGGCGCTACCAGTGAGCGTCTGGTAGACCACGCAGTAGCGTTCGGTCAGCTTGTAGAGCCGGTCGAGGTCCTCCGGCGCGGCATCGCTTTCGAGCGCGAAGTGCAGGCGGATCGCGCGAAAGCCCACCGGCGCGTCGCGGTCGACGCCGAGCGTGCCGCGCACGTCGAGATCGCCCTCGGCGCTCACCTGCGCGTCCCGGATGTCGATGGAGAGCGCGGTCGCAACCGCCCGCAGCGTCACGCCGGCGCAGGCGACGAGAGCCTGGAGCAGCATGTCGCCGGAGCATGCCTGGAGCCCGGTGCCGCCGCCCGAGGGGTGCAGACCGGCTTCGACCAGCGCCTTGCCGGTATCGACCGAGCACGCGATCCCGGAATCGTCCACCGTACCTGCGGCCTTGAGCACGATGAGGGCGGCATCGGCGTCCTCGCGGTAGCGCTCCTTGAGCGGCGCCTGAAGCGATCTGAGTTGGTCGGCATCCATGGTGTGAATCCTTTCTAACGTCGATAGGCGGCGGCGGGGTGGCGCGCCGAGAGCCGCGCCGCGCCGAACAGTTTTTCGCGCAGCGTCCCCGGCGCGTAGTCGGATTGGACAAGTCCGCGGCGGCGCAGCTCGGGCACCACACCCTCGATGAAGTCCGCGAAGGTGCCGGGCGTCACCGCGTAGACGATATTGAAGCCGTCCACGCCCGCCTCGTGCCAGGCCTGGAATTTGTCCGCGATCTGCTCGGGCGTGCCGACGAGGAACTGGCCGGAGGCGCGGGAGCGGATGAGGTCGCGGAAGGTAACCGACTTGTCGGGCGCAGATTCGATCAACCCCCGGACTACACCCTGCATGGCATCGGTCTCGAGGCTCGCGAGCGGCGCATCGAGGTCGATCGCGCCGAGGTCTACGCCGACGCTGCCGCTCATGTGCGCGAGTCCGCCCTCGACGCTCGACTGCGCGGCGTAGTCCGCCGCCTTGGCCTCAGCCTCTGCCTCCGTTCCGCCCACCACGGGCGTCACGCCCTGGAAGAACAGGATGTCCCCAGGGTCCCGCCCCCGGCGCACGGCGCGGGCGCGAATGTCCTGCACAACGCCGGTGGAAGCCTTGAGGCTCCGCATGGAGGCGAACATGAAGACGCACTCGGCATGGGTGGCGGCGAACTCCCGTCCACGCTCCGAGGAGCCCGCCTGGAAGAGCAGCGGCGTCCGCTGCAGCGAAGGCTCGGAGAGATGCGGTCCCTCGACCTCGTAGTACGCGCCGGCGTGGTCGATGGGATGGATTTTGGCGGGATTGGCATAGCGGCCGCGCGCGGTGTCGCACAGCACCGCGTCCTCCTCCCAGCTTCCTTCCCAGAGCTTGTAGGTGACCTCCAGATACTCCTCGGCGCGGGCGTAGCGCTCGTCATGGGGCGGAAGCCCGCCGAGGCCGAGATTGGTGCCCGCGTTCGGCAGGTAGGAAGTCACGATGTTCCAGGCGATCCGACCGCCGGTGATGTGATCCAGCGTCGAGATCTGGCGGGCGAAGGTGAAGGGCGGCACCTGGAGCACGGAGCTGGTGAAGGCGAAGCCGAGGTGCTCGGTCGCCATCGCCATGGCCGGGATGAGCGGCATGGGGTCGTTGGCCGGGATCTGCACCGCTTCTTGGATCGCGGTCTCCGGCCCGCCGCGATAGAGGTCGTAGGTGCCGATCACGTCGGCGAGGAAGAGCGCGTCGAAGCCGCCCTTCTCCAGCAGCCGGGCGAGCTCGATCCAGGGTTCGATCCGGTTGAACTCGCGCTGGCGCGTGTCGTCCCTCACCCAGAGGCCGTGCTGGATGTGGGAGACGCAGTTCATCGAGAACGCGTTGAGGTGGATGCGCTTCTTCATCGGCGTCCGCCTCCGGGGTCGCGAACCAGCATGGCACGCCCGCGCCGGCTGCGAAATGCGCGTGACGTGCCGGCGAGATTGCCCATTCTATATGGTCGAAATCCTCGAGTCGTTTCGGTGACCGACGGGGGAGGCGATGGCGGAGGATCGTGCAGCACGCGGGACGGTCGGCGTGGAGGACAAGGTCGTGCTCATCACCGGCGCATCGCGCGGCATCGGCGCCTGTTGCGTGCGTGCGCTGCTCGACGGCGGCGCGTCCGTCGTCATCCACTACAACCAGAACCGGGTGGCAGCTGAGGCGCTGGCCGAAGCGGCGCCCGAACGCTGCCATCTTGTAGGGGCCGATCTCACGGATGAGGCGGCGCCCGAGGCGCTCTGGCGACAGGCGCTCGCCTGGCAGGGCCGGATCGACGTGCTGGTCAACAACGCAGCGGTCTATGAGGCCGAGCCCGCCTTTGCCGAAGACGATGCTTGGCCCGAGGCTTGGCGCGCGGTCTGGCAGCGCACCCTGCAGCTTAATCTCCTGGCGCCTGCCGAGCTTGGCACACGCGCAGTCGCGCACTTCCGCAAGCGCAGCGAGGGCGGCATTCTGATCCACCTCTCGAGCCGGGCCGCGCATCGGGGCGAAAAGCCGCTGCTCGGCTCCTATGCGGCGAGCAAGGGCGCCCTCAACGCTCTGAGTCATACACTGGCCCGCACCCACGGCGGCGACGGCATCCTCTCCTACGCGGTAGCGCCGGGCTGGGTCGGCACCGACATGTCGTGGGACTACATTAACGAGACCGGCGATCGCGGCCCGCTCGGCGAGAACGCTCTGGGCACGCTGATCCCGCCCGAGGAGGTGGCGAACATCGTGACCTTCCTCGCCTCGGGCGCGGCCCGCCATGCGACCGGCACCGTTATCGACATCAACGGAGCGTCTTTCCCGCGCTAACGGACGTGAGCCCGTCGTGGAAGGCGCGATAACCACGGAGGACAACCATGAAGGCAACCACAGGCGCAGCGATGCTGGCCATGATCGGCCTGTTGGCACTCTCGGCCTGCTTTCACGACGACTCCGAGCGTCCTGCAACCGGCGAAACGGACGGGTCCACAGAAACTTTCGACGATTTGCGCGGGACCAACGCGGCCGAAATCCTGGACGTGACCGGTGCCGCGGCACTGTCGCCGCCTCAATCCGAGGGCGGAGGCGTTGTTCAGTCCGCAGGCGTCGGCGTCGCGACCGCTTCCGGCGTTTCCACGAGCTTCGACGGCACTGACCTCACCGTCACGATATCGCGCGAGGATGGTAGCGCGCTGACGCTGAACACGGGGAGCGATGCGTCAGAGACTTCTGAACCTGTCGACTCCCCGATTGCTGGCCATAGCGCTCAAAGTTGGGTCCTGTTTGAGCCCACCACTGACGGCATGTCGGTCGCGATCGCAACGGTGACCGCGAACGAGGACGATGCGGCCGACTACCTGACCGTGGGTCATTGGATGCACATCGCTGTCGATGTGGCCGAATTAAGCTTCACCGGCGCGGAGATCGGAGCGTTCGTCGATGGGCCTGAGCTCTCCCCTGCCTCGCCGGCCAATCTGCCTGCCGGGGGAACGGCGTCGTATTACGGGCCGGCGTCGGGCGCCTACAGCGTCCTCCATGGCACCGACACGGGGGTTGTCCCTGGCTCGACGGAGAGCGGCATGTTCGATTCGACCGTCCAGCTCGCGGCCGATTTCGCGGCCAACACCATTTCCGGATGTGTGGGTTGCCGCGATGGGGTCGCGCTGTTCGGGGAGCTTTACGACGCAGACACCGGTGATAGCACCGAAGTCATGTTTGAGGATTCGGGTTACCGGCTGCACCTCGACTCCACCGTCCTCGACCCGAACGGCACGTTCCTCGGTCAGCAGATGCGCCTGGAGCACCCGGTCATTTCGATCGCGAGCACGGAGGGTGCGTGGGGCGGTCGATTCTCGAATATTGCAGACGGCGTCGGCGATCCCCGCCTGGTTGCCGGCACCTTTGGCGCTGAAGCGACCAGCGCCGGCGGGAGCGAGGGCGCCTTCCTCGGCTCCTTCGTCGGCACGAAGGAATAGACGACCGGAGAGCACCGCGGTATCGAACGCGCCGCCAGGCTCGTCACGGAGTGGAGGCAACGATGACAGAAGCGTTCACCAAATGGGACGTGACCGAGCACCTCCGCACCCGCGAAGACGCGCGCCTCTACCTGGAAGCCTGCGCGGAGGAAGACCCGGGCGACGGCAGTCTGATCCGCGCTGCTTTGAGCGACGTCGCGCGGGCGTTGGGACTGCAGGTGCGGATCACGGCGTAGTCGACGCGCCGCCCGCCTGCCCTCAGCGTCCCCTGCGTTCGTATACGTTGGCTCTCGGGGTGGCGCCGATGCGTCGGGCGATGGCCTTCCACCGGGCGCCGTGGCGGGCTTCGGGGCCTGCCAGCGCATGGGCGATCTCGTGCAGGATCGTATCCCTGATCTCGGCCTCGCTTGAGTCCAAGGCATGGGCGCGGCCGATGCGGATCACGCGGTCCTGGAAGTTGCAGTCGCCGAGGCGCCTCTCGGCTTCGAGGAAGGCAAAGGTCCACGCGTCGAGGCCGTGCTCGTCCATGAGCCCGCGCGCCATCGCGGCGATGCGGGTCAGGCGCTCTGCACCGTTTCGCAAACGGCCTTTTCCGGTGCCCGCGTCGCTCAGGCCCGCGTAGAGCACGTTCCACAGGCTCCGGCCCGCACGCACTCTGGCCTGGGTCGGGTTGAGCTTCACGATCTTGCCCTGAAGAGCGCCGTCGGTGCTGGCGAACGTCACTCGATCGCCCACCCTCCAGCGGGCGCGTGCTGCGTCTTGCGGTGTCAGCATCGTCGCGCGGCGGGCGCGGCCGGAGGGCGAGAGCGCCGCCTCCGACACCTTCCAGGTCTGGTCTTCGCCGTCGATCACCGTCGCGAGGCGCCTGTGCCCCGGCCGGCGGAGGAGGTGGCCGTGAATCGTCCGCCCGCGATGGCTGAAGCGCACGGCGTCGCCGATGGAGAGCGCCCGTTCCCCTTGCCTCTCGGCCACCCGCCAGCTCCTTTCCGACCCCGTCGAAGCCGCCGCTCCCGCGGTGCCCCGAGCGGGCCGCGACTCGGCGATCATTATGCGAAGACTTGTACAGGATTCGACGCCGCAAAGCGCAATTCGTGGGCAGGGTCTAGGGCAGTCTTCCCGTCGCCACTATGACCGCCGATGCGCCCAATTTGCCTTGTTTTACGGGCATAAGCGCACAATTGCGCACAGGCTGATAGCTCAAAGCCCGAAACCATTCTGTGCGTTGACGTATTGACAATTGGTATCCCAGGGTTACAAGCCCGGCCGTCATGTTCAGCGCCCGGTGGATTCGCGAGTACGGAGATTTACTCGACCTCGGCCTCATCCGGCGGGGCCTCGAACCCCATGCGGCCCAGGTGCAAGACCTCGATGCACAACGGCGTGGGATTCAAACCGCGTTCCAGAATTGCCAGAAGGAGCGCAACCAAAAGTCGAAGCAGATCGGCGCTGCTCGCGCCCGCGGCGAAGATGTATCCGACCTCATGGCCGAAGTCGCAGGGCTCAAGGACGCGGCCCAGGCGTTGGAGCGTGAGGAGAAGTCGCTTGCCACCAAGCTCGACGCCTTGCTGGCCGGCCTCCCGAACTTACCGGCGGACGACGTGCCCGTCGGTGACGACGAGAGCGCCAACGTCGAGATCAGGCACTGGGGCAAACCGGACTTTTCACAGGGTGATGTAAAGCAGCACTTCGAGATTGGCGAGGCGCTCGGCCTGATGGATTTCGAGCGGGCGGCCAAGCTCTCGGGCTCGCGCTTCGTCGTGCTCTCGGGCGCGTTCGCGCGGCTGGAGCGGGCGCTGGCCGCCTTCATGCTGGACATGCATACCACCGAGTTCGGCTACACCGAGACCGCGCCGCCGCTACTGGTGCGCGATGCCGCCGCCTTCGGCACCGGCAACCTGCCGAAGTTCAAGGATGACCTGTTCCACACCACGGACGGCTTCTGGCTGATTCCCACCGCCGAGATGCCGCTCACGAACCTCGCGGCCGGTGAGATCCTCGACGAAGACGCGCTGCCGCTCCGGTTCACCGCCTATACGCCCTGCTTCCGGGCCGAGGCGGGCGCCGCCGGCAAGGACACCAGAGGCATGCTGCGCCAGCACCAGTTCTCCAAGGTCGAGCTGGTGAGCGTGACCCGGCCGGAGGACTCGGAGGCAGAGCACGAGCGCATGACCGCGTGCGCCGAGGAGGCGCTGAAGCGTCTCGGCCTCGCCTACCGGGTGGTCGTGCTGTGCAGCGGCGACATGGGCTTCTCCGCCCGAAAGACCTACGACATCGAGGTCTGGCTGCCGGGGCAGGGGCGCTACCGCGAAATCTCGAGCTGCTCCAACTGCTGGGATTTTCAGGCGCGGCGCATGAACGCGCGCTACCGCAAGGCCGGCGAACGGCAGACGCACTTCGTTCACACCCTCAACGGCTCGGCGCTCGCGGTCGGCCGCACCTTGGTTGCCGTGCTCGAAAACTACCAACGGGAGGACGGTAGCGTGACCGTGCCCGAAGCGCTCCGCCCCTATCTCGGCGGCCTGGAGGCGATCGGCTGATGCGCATCCTCGTCTCCAACGACGACGGCATCGAGGCGCCCGGCATCAAGGTGCTGGAGCGAATTGCGCGCGGCCTCTCCAAAGACGTCTGGGTGGTGGCGCCCGAGACCCAGCAGAGCGCGGCCTCCCATTCGCTCACGCTGCACCGGCCGCTCCGCATCCGCCGCATCTCGAAGCGCCGCCATGCGGTCAACGGCACGCCCACCGACTGCGTCTTCCTCGCCTTCAACAAGATCATGGCCGACGGCCGGCCCGACCTGGTGCTTTCCGGCGTCAACGACGGCCCCAATGTTGGTGAGGACGTGACCTATTCCGGCACCATCGCGGCGGCGATGGAGGCGACGCTCTTTGGCGTGCCCGCGGTCGCCTTCAGCCAGGCCTATGGCGACGGCCGCAGGCATCACTGGGCGACCGCCGAGCATTGGGGCGGCCGCCTGCTGCGCACCTTGATCGAGCGCGGATGGCCCGCACGCGTCCTCATCAACGTGAACTTCCCGGATCTGGTGTCCGACAAGGTGCGCGGGATCAAGGTCGCGCGTCAGGGCCTGCACGAGATCGATGACACCCTGGACGAACGGATGGACCCGCGCGGGGCGCCCTACTACTGGATCGGCGCGCCGTTGCCGACGGCAGTCGCGGGACAGCGTGGCACCGACATGGGCGCGCTCGACGAGGGCTACGTCTCGGTCACGCCGCTCCATATGGACCTCACCCATCGGCGGACCCTGACATTGCTGCGGGAGGTCATCGAATGATGAGACACCTGCGTGAGACCGGCTCGATCGCGCCTGTCGTGGGCGCTTCGCTGATGGCGGTTGCGCTCGTTGGCGTGAGCGCCTGCTCCGAACTTAAGGTCAGCGTTGAAGAGCTGATGAAACAGGAGACTGCCCAAGTCGATCCGGTTCCGGCGGAGCCGCGTGTCGGCCCTACGCCCGAAGAGAGGATGCCGCCGCCCTTCCAGGCGGCCGAGCCCCAGTCGCCACCGCGCGAGAAGCCGGCACTCGTGCTGACGGTCGGCGCCGGCGACACGGTCAGCGAAATTGCCCACCGCTACGGTGTGGCGACGGTCGCGATCATCAAGCTGAACGGCCTGACCTACCCCTACTGGCTGCAAACGGGGCAGCGGCTTCGGCTTCCAGAGAAAGCTCTTGCCGTTGCCCGGCATCGCGCGTCGACGGGGGAGACGCCGCCCTTCGCTCGGAACGGTACAACGGTCGCCGGGATCGAGGCCGAGCCCGCAGCGTCAGCCCGCCTAGAGCCCGAAAAACCCGCGCGTACAGTGACTGCGGCGCCCACTCCGAGCATCCATGTGCAGCCCGTGGAGACCGCGGCGCCGGCCCGGGCGGGGTCTGCGGCACCGGAGCCGCCGGTCCAGGCGGAGACCGCGGCGCCCGAGCCCCCGCCTTCCCCCGGTCGGCGCGTGGCGCAAGCGGAGCCGGAAGCGACCCCGCCCCGACCCACGCTCTACGCGCTGGCGCGGCAGACCGGACCGGACCACGTGCCGCTGCCGCCCACCCGCAACTCCTTCCTCTGGCCGCTCGAAGGCCGGGTGATCTCCGGCTTCGGCGCCAAGCCTGGCGGCAAGCACAACGACGGGATCAACATCGCCGTGCCTGTCGGCAGCGAGGTGCGCGCCTCGCAGAACGGCGTGGTGGCCTATGCCGGCAACGAGCTCAGGGGCTACGGCAACCTCGTGCTCATCCGGCACGACGGCGGCTGGATGACGGCCTACGCCCACAACGACTCCCTCCTGGTGGGGAAGGGCGACGTGGTGCGGCGCGGCCAGGTGATCTCGCGCTCGGGCAGGTCGGGCGGCGTCTCGCGCCCGCAGGCCCATTTCGAAATCCGGCGCGACGGCGAGCCACAGGACCCGCTGCGCCTGCTCTCCCGCAAGTAGAAGGTTCTCGCTCTTTATCGCTCACGGCGCGGCAATGGCGTGGGCCGTCTCCGAGCCCTCCTGCTCGATCTCCTTCAGCGCTGCGCCCAGGCGCTGATACTCCTCGTCCGAGAAGAAGCGTTCTCTCCTCCTTGAACCGCTTCACATGCTGGATACTTGATCACTGCTTTCAATCAGGCTCGGTGCCATTCACGGCCACGGCTGCTGCGGCGTGGGAGGTGTCGCTTGTCTTTTGTGCGCTGGCGCGCGACTGCCCCTCGGCGAGCTGCAAAGACAATGAAGGCGATGGAATGACTCACCGCATCCCTCGTCCCGGAGTCAGAGGCCGCGTCGAGGGTTTTTGTGAGGGCGTTGTCGTTCATCCGAGTCGGAGGTGCGGACGGTCCAGATTGAGGGCGCCTCCAAGCAGATATTCGTGGATGGCCATCGCACAACTCACCGACCTCTCAGAGGAGGGGCCCGCGAGGATGCCGGTGATGACCTCGGCACGACGCGGCGCTATCCCCCCGGCAACGACTTGCCTAGCCGCATCGACGTAGCCAGGCGCTTCCGACAATGGGCCGGCAAGCAATATGACGTCAGGGACGAACAGACGGGCGAGCTGAACAACGACGCGACCGAACTCGCGACCCGCTCTCGACATCAATGCTCTAACCATCGGATCGTCGGCTTGGTCACGCTCTACGGCTCCGCGAAGGGCTTGCGCTACAGAAGAGGGCGACGATCGTGACGGCGTCATGACTTCGCCATGCAAGCACCGCAGCATGCCGAGCCCGCCCCCCAGCTGGTCAAGCGTCGAGACGATACCGTTCTCTCCGGTCACTTCCGTTTGTCCGATCCCCCCGCCAGGGAATCCTTCTCGATCAACCAGTCGACCTGCCAATATTACGATCGCGTCGATCCCCAGCCCGCAGACCAGCGTCAGCACGTTGTTGAAACCTCGTGCCGCGCCGAAGAGCGTCTCCCCCTGCGCGATGGCGGCCGCCATTGATCGGACTCTCACCGGCAGGTCGAGAACGTCTGCAAGCCTCGCGCGCAGTGGAAAACGCCCCCATCCTAGATGAGGTGAATCCAGGAGGTCTCCTCGCACTGGGTCCACCGCGCCCGCAATCGTTAGAACACCGCCGATCAGGCGCCTTCGGTCATCGAGATGCGCTCCAATCAGGCGTCGACTCTCTCGCGCCACGCGCCGGATGACCAAGTCGGGCTCTTCGACGGTATCGAGCTCAACACCGCTGGTCGCAATGGTACTATTCTTGATATCGGCCAATGTGACTGTCAGGAAGCTCGGGTCAATGCCGATTCCCAGCACCTGGCCTCCTTGGGGGTCGATATCCAGGCGTATTGTGCGGCGGCCCGGTCTGACCGGACCATCGGGAAGCTTCTCCGGCAATTCCCGCACCAGGCCTTCATTGATTAGTGGACGCGCGATGCGCGACACCGCGCCTGCGGTCAGGCCGACTCTCTCCGCAATTGCGGTTCTGGATATTGGTCCGGACAGCAGGATTTGCGCGAGAACCGACTGACGGCTCCGGCGGCCCCTTTCGCTGATGCGGCCGTCTTCTTCTCGTCCCCCGATAATCGGGTGGCCGCGGGTCATTTTAAGCTCATCCGCGGCTCGTGACGGTGCAGGTGCAGCCCATCAGATTGCACCTCGCCGCGATGTGGGTTCGTTTAGAGCTGGCAAGGGCGAAAGTGATCTCCCATCCGCTATAGGTGGCTTACGGTACTGTGTCGGTTGCGCCGCGCCAGCGGCTGTCGTTCCCGATGCTCCATCCGCTCCGGCGCTCTGCCAACCCCTTGATTCAGACCGGGACGTGTGCGAGTAGACGGAAACGCACCGTCTTTGTGTAATACAAAATTATCGGTGAATCGATACCAATTTTGTTATGCTAAAGAATCCTGAAGGACCGCTACCGCGGATGCACGCCCTGCGTGCGTTTGACGCTGCCGCGCGCCATTCGAGCTTCAACCGTGCCGCCGAGGAGCTGGGGACCCACCAGCCCTCCGTCAGTCGTTACATTGCGGAGCTGGAGCACGAGATCGGCGTCCGGCTGTTCGAACGCAGCCACCGCGCCGTAAGCCTCACTCCGGCGGGAGAAGTCTTCCATCGCGCCGTCGCCATCGGCCTGGAACGCATCGCTGCGGGTGCGCGTGCGGCTTCGAGCGTCTCGGAGGACCAGCGGGTGGTCGTCGCCTGCGGCCCTGGAACCTCGTACCAGTTTATGATGCCGCACTTCCAAGACCTGCGCCAGGCGATCGGCGAGGACGCCTGCCTGCGCGTCCTCACGCTCGACCCCGACATGCTCGACCGGTTGGGCGACGATGAGGCCGATCTGGTGATCGCCTTCGATGAAACTGACCGCGCGCCCGCGGATTGGGTGACGGTTTTCGAAGAGGCCGTCACGCCGGTTTGCTCGCCCGGCTTCGCCGCAACCCACGCGCACGTCTTGGCCCGACCCGTCGCGGAGTGGAGCTCGCTGCCGTTTCTCAGGCTCGCCCGATCCCCGCGAGCCTGGGCGACTTGGCATGACTGGTTCGAAGCGGCCGGATATCCGGCGCCGGCGCCCCGGTACATCGGCATCGACGACTACATCTACCTGCTCGAAGAGGCCGTCGACGGGCAGGGCCTCGCGCTGGGCTGGCGTCACTTCATCGACCGCTACCTCAACGCAGGGACGCTGGTCACGGTCGTGGACGACTTCGTCGAATCCAACCGGAGCTGCTTTGCCCGGCTCACCAGACGCGGACGCCAACGGCGGGCGGCCCGCCGGTGTCTCGACGCCCTCGGCACCCTGACGGATAAGGCCGCGCGCGCGTGAGCGAGCGCTAAGGGAAGGTACTCAGTCCTCTCCGGGTTTCGGCATGCGGTAGCCGACGCCTCGCTCGTTGAAGATGTACGTGGGGCTCGCCGCGCTGTCGCCGAGCTTGGCCCGAAGCTTCTTGACAAAGGCACGCACGGGCTCGGTGTCTCCGGGCGCGCGTGCGCCCCACACCTGGCGAAGCAGCGAGTCGGAGGTCACCACCTGTCCGGCATTGATCGAGAGGATGCGCAACAGCTCGTACTCGGTGGCGGTAAGCGCCACCGCGCGCCCCTCCACCGCCACTCTGCGCCGCTCGTAGTCGATGGCGAGTGCTCCCAGAACGAAGGGGTCGGCGCCGGCACGGCTTCGTAGTGCTGCCCCGACCCGCGCCACCAGCTCCGTCGGCGAGAAGGGTTTGACAATGTAGTCGGCGGCGCCGCTTTCAAAGGCCCGCGCGATCGTCTCGTCGCGGCCGTAACCTGAGATGAAGATCACCGGTAGGTCGGAGAGCTCCGGGACCTGCGCCATCAGTTCGATGCCGTCGGTGCCGGGCAACAGGAGATCCAGGAGCACGAGCCTGGGCCTCTCCGTGCGAATCAGGTTCGCAAGCTCCCCTGGCTCGCCCGTGACCAGCGTGACGTAGCCCGCGCGGGAAAGCGCGTCGCGAACGTAGCGCAGGGTCGTCGGGTCATCGTCCACGACGAGAATGCGCGGCTTCTGCCCGGAGTCGCCGGCGGCGCGCGCGCGAGCTTGACCGGATGGGGCCTCGCCGAAGCCATCGTCGCAAAGCGGAAGCGTGAAGGTAAACCTTGTGCCCTGGCCGAGGCCTGCGCTCTCGGCGCGGATACGGCCCCCGTGCGCCTCCACCAGCCCCTTGCAGATTGTAAGCCCGAGCCCTGTCGCCCCGATCCCGCTCTCGCCGTCAATGCCGGCAAGCGCCACATGCTTGTGAAAGAGATTCGCCAGTATCTCAGGGGGCACTCCCTGGCCCTGGTCCGAGACCGCGACCGCCACGTGCACCCCTTCGCGCGCCGCCTCAACGCGGATCGGGGAGGTTTCCGGAGAGTGCCGGGCCGCGTTGGAAAGCAGGTTGTTCAGCACCTGCACGACGCGCTCGCGGTCCGCCATCACCCGCGGAAGGTGGGGCGGCAGGTCAATCATGACCGTGTGTCTGGCGCCGCCGCTCAGGAAGGTGTTCCTCGCCCGGTCCACAAGCGCGGCGACATCGGAGGGCTCCGGATCCACGGACAGCGTCCCTGTCTCGATGCGCCCCGCATCGAGGAGGTTGCCGATGAGGCCCTGCATGTGGTCGGCCTGACCGTCGATGATGCGGAAGAACTGCATCAGTTCGGCTCGCGGCAGGGCGGGCGCCGCGCACAGCACCGCGGCCGTCGAGCCCTTGATGGAGGTGAGCGGCGCGCGCAGTTCGTGGCTCACCATGCCCAGGAACTCCGCGCGCTGCCGCTCGAGCTCGTCGAGCGGCGCCAGGTCCTGGATCGTGACGACGACCGAGACGACCTCGCCGTCCTCGCCGCGGATCGGGGTCACGTTAATGAGTGCCCTGACGCTGCGCCCGTCGGGCACCGAGAGTACGATCTCCTCGGCACGCATCGTGGTCGCGTTGCCGAGGGCGCGGACCAGGGGGAACTCCGCGAGCTCGACCTCGCTTCCGTCGGCGAAGCGGCAGGTCAGCACTTCGAGCAGCTCCTCCGGGGGGCGGTCCCCGGTGCGCAAGCCCTCGACGATGCGCCGCACCTCGCGGTTAGCCGACATCGGACGGCCGGTCCTCGCATCGAACACCACCACGCCGACCGGCGAGGTCTCGACCAGGGCTTCGAGGTCGGCCCGCGCGCGTTGCTCGTCGCGGTGGGCGCGGGCGTTGGCGATGGCGGTCGCGGCCTGCGAAGCGAAGAGCATGAGCACCTCCTCGTCTTCGTCGGTGAACGCCGGCGCGCCCTTCTTCTCGGCGAGGAAGAAGTTGCCCACATGCACACCTCCGTGGTGCATTGGGGTGCCCTGGAAGGTCCTGGACCGCATCAGGTCCGCTGAGAAGCCGAGGTCGCGGACGTAGGACGGGAGGTCAGCGAGCCGCACTGGGCCCGATAGGTCACGCAGGTGGGCGAACAGCCGAGGGCCGTCGGACCACGCTGCGAACTGATGTTTCTCCTCAGAGGTGAAGCCCGAGGTGACGAACTCCCGCACTTCGCCCACCTCGTTGATGGTCGTGATGATACCGTAGCGCGCGCCGGTGAGCGCGCGCGCTGTCGACGACTTCTTGCAGTACTGTGGCGAGGTCGAGGCTCGCGCTGATCCGCAGGATCGCCGCACTGAGCGCAGAGATGCGCTCCCTGAGCGCTTGGAGTTCGCGGTCAATCTCTTCGGGGCTGGTCATTGGCGTATCTGTGCGGAATGGAACAGAAGCCGGCGCGCATTGGCGACGGCGCAGGAGCGCCGGCCGAAGCCGGGTGCGCAGAGGAAGCCGGGTGCGCAAAGTAAGAGAGTAACGTTCTCAGACAGGGGAGGCACGATAAAAACACAGATTGTTTTCAACAAGACACGTTATATTCACAGAGTAATATCTAGATTGTGATCTATGAATGAAGAGGTTGCTGCCTCGAATCGCTAGCAATGCGGAATCTGTGTCGCTTGAAGCGCGCCGCAGGGGGCGGCGAAAATGGCAAACGCGACGGCGCGACCGATAACGCTGCTTGAACCGGGTCCACTCCAAACATGGAGCAACGGCTGGTCACGATGGACGCGCTCGCGGCCGGACGGCGCCGACTCGCGCTCGATGCTGTAACGGCTGACCGAGGGCCTACTGGACAATGCGAAGGCTGCGAACCGCGTAGGCCAGATCGGAGCGCGCTACCACCCGCGACATGAAGCTCCTGTGTCTCTCCAATCTCGCGCTAGATCTCCGAATGCAGCGCACAGGCCTCAACTTGGCGACGTGTGTGTCGAGATGCTAAACGAGGGACGTGGCTCGACCGTCGAGTGCGGGAACGGTCGCAAGAGTCCACCACCGAGGTCTCGACAAGGCCTCTTCGACAGGAGAGTCTCAAATGCCGTCGAACCGGAACGTGTCGCGTGACTTGGCGTTCGCCGACAGTCATCTCTCGGCAAAGCTGTACACCGATGTGGAGCTTCTGGAGGTGGACGGCATCGTCGTCAATTTGTCCGCACGAGCAATTCATGTGGAGGGAGACGTCCGAACGGCCATCCAGCCGTGGCGGTCGACGATCATTCACGGAAACCGGGTTGTCGAGGCCGAGCGGATTGCGGTCTTGCGCATCACGGAGCTCGAGAACCTCGGCGGTGTCATGTTCCGCGGATGGGAATGGTTTGGCGACGTGTTCGATGGATTTCCCAGACAAACGCCCTTGTACCTGGCGCCCGTCGACAATGTAGGCCGCACAGAAGAGGATCCGTTGGCGTTCACGATGGAGCGTGAGAGTCGGGAGCAGCTCCAGCCCTTTGACATCGTGGTCAAGTGCTGGTGGTCACCCAATGAAACGGACTGCCTCATACATAACGAGCATACGTTCCTAGAACTGCACACCCAGGTGCACGGAACGGGGCGGCTGCAGAAGTTCCGCGAACCGGATGCATCCACGCTATACGAGGATGTGATCATGGCGCCGGGCTTCACCCATGAACCGTTCTGCACGGTGGCCGGAGAGAACGAGTTTGCCTACGCCTGGCACCGCTACTACTCGATTACCGAGAGCATCTGGTTCGTGACCGAATTGCACCCCGTATGAATTGAACGGGCCGCTACGCGGAGCTAGCGACTTGGCTCTTGTTCATTTCTGCGATGGCGGAGGTGTGGCAAGGAGCCGAAAGCGGGAAGGAAGTGCTTGCGCAGAACGAGCCAACGCTGCGCGAGGAGAGGCATATTCGTCCGGCGGAGGCCGCCTGTTTCGATCGCGGGAACTCGGACAGGATGAGCGATCTGGGAAGCGGACGCTTCCGAGGCGTATCTGCAGAGATCACTCTGATTTTGAGGAGTTCGTCGATGATCCGTGAGCGTATTGCCGGGATCGCTGTTGCGGGAGTCACCAACAGCTGACCGGTCAGTCAGTTTCCGATGTGGAGGGCCGCCGGGAAACGGTCGAGTTCACCCTGCCGGAGCCCTCCGCAACTCTCGATCTCGGGATGGACGACGGCGCGCCGATACGCGTCGTGCGCCATGGCAACCCGTCCGGGCCGCGCGTGGTGCTGAGCCATGGCAACGGCTTCGCCAGCGATTCCTACTTCCCGTTCTGGCGGCTGATGCTGGAGCGGTTCGACCTCGCCTTGTTCGATCTTCGCAACTGCGGGCGCAACCCGTTCCACGCTGCTAAGCCGCATGACTACCCGCGCTTCGCGCGCGACAACGCGGCGGTGCATGGCGCGATCGCGAAGGAATGGGGCGGGAAAACCACGATCGGTGTATTCCACTCGATGTCGGCGATCGCGGCGCTGCTCGCGGTGGTCGACGGCGTCTGGCACTGGGATGCGCTGGTGCTGTTCGACCCGCCGGTGGTCCCGCCGGAAGGGAACCCGCTGCGCGGCCTGCTGATGACCGAGGGCGAGGTGCTGCGCGATGCCGCCCTGAACCGCCAGAACCGGTTCCCGGACCCCGGCGGACTGGCCGACGTGTTCCGTCACCTGCACCGCTTCCGCCGCCTGCGGAAGGGGGTGGCGGAACTCAACGCGCGCTCGGTGCTGCGCTTCGATCCCGCGAGCGGCGAATGGCTGCTCTGCTGCCCCGGCCCGGTCGAGGCCGATCTCTATGTCGAGGTCGCTGGGCTGCCGATCTGGCGGAAGCCGGCCCCACCGGCGCGCCCGCTGCTGATCGTCGGCTCCGACCCGGAGCCTGAGGACGCGGCGAAGACCGCGCCCTGCTGCAGGCTATTCTGCGATACGTTCGGCATCGACTACGCCGTCGTGCCCGATACCAGCCACCTTCTACAGCTCGAGGAGCCGGAACGGTGCTTCGCTCTGTTCAGCGGCTTCCTCGCTGACAACGGGATTGGCGCATGACAAGAGGCACGCCATGAGTCCATTGCCCGTTTGCCATCGATCCTTCGAATGCCCGACGCACCGGTCAAATCATTTCAGGCCACCTGTCCGACCCCAGGGGCCCACTCCAGGGTGGGGGCAATATTGATGCCGATTGACACCCGTAGGGGTAGAGCGCGTTCAGCGTCGCCTCCAGGCGGCCCTGCTCCCCAAGACGTCCAGCGCCTCCCCATCAACGCGCGACTCGACGTCGCCGGGCTTATGCAGGATGTGGCCGGCAACACGCGCGCGCCGGCGGGCGCTACGGTGCCGGCGCGGCCATCGACGCGAAGAGAACGCTCTGGAAGTTCATCTCTTCCGGCATTTCCATCGGGGAGCACCGACCGCCGCGGCGTTCCGACAGGCCCCACCCCGAACCACCCGGTCATCTTCTCCGTTCTCCGGGTGACGCCGAACCGTGGGCAAAACCAGTATTTGAAAGGCAATAAATAACTTATTCGTGCCTAGTTTGATTAATATGATATCTTTTTTATAATCATTAGGATGGATCGTTTACGATCCGGCCGGATCGTCGGCACCCCAGGGTCGCGACTGTCCTGTGCCGTGCGCCTTCGGCGCGCCGGCGCCAGGCGATCGAAGGCCAATCCAGGCCGGATCCGAGGAGGAGAACCCGTTGAGCGAGCCGACCGAACCGGCCCGGCAGATCAAGGCCCTGCGCGAACGGATCTCCGCGCTCACCGCGGCCTTCCTGCGTATCAGCGCGAGCCTCGACCTCGACACAGTACTTCACGAGATCGCCGAAGCCGCCCGCGCGCTGACTGGCGCCCGCTACGCCGTCATCACCACCATCGACGACGCCGGGCAGCTCGAGGACGCCGTCCTCTCCGGCTTCACGCCCGAGGAGAAGCGTCAGGTGGTGGAGTGGACGGACAGCCTGCGGGTCTTCGAGGCGCTGCGCGATCTGCCCTCGCCGCTGCGGGTGGCCGACATGCCCGCCTATGTCGGCGCGCTTGGCTTTTCCACCGACGGGGTAATCATCAACACCTTCCAGGGCACGCCGATGCGCCACCGCGGCGCGCAGGTCGGCAACTTCTTCCTCGGCGAGAAGGAGACGGGACCAGAGTTCACCGACGAGGACGAGGAGGTGATGGCGCTTTTCGCCTCGCAGGCGGCAGCCGCGATCGCCAACGCCCGCACCCACCGCGACGAGCGCCGCGCGCGCGCGGACCTCGAGGCCCTGATCGAGACCTCGCCGGTCGGTGTCGTGGTCTTCGATTCCCGAACCGGCCGTCCGGTGTCGGTCAACCGCGAGGCCCGGCGCATCGTGGAGGGCCTGCGCACGGCAGACCGACCGGTGGAGGAACTGCTGGAGACGATGTCCTTTCGACGCGGAGACGGCCGCGAGGTGTCGCTCAGCGAGTTCCCCATCGCGGAGCTGCTGCGAATCGGCGAGACGCTGCGCGCCGAAGAGATCGTGTTCTCGGTCCCGGACGGGCGCAGCGTCACGACGCTCCTCAACGCAACCTCGATCCACTCCGAAGAAGGCGAGGTTGACTCGGTGGTAGTCACCATGCAGGACCTGGCGCCGCTGCAGGAGCTGGAGCGGTTGCGGTCCGAGTTCCTCGGCCTGGTGAGCCACGAGTTGCGCGCGCCGCTCACTTCCATCGTGGGCTCGGCGGTGACACTGCTCGACCAATCGGCCGAGCTCGACCCGGCCGAGCGCCACGAGTTCTACCGCATCATCCACGATCAGGCCGCGCACATGCGCAGCCTGATCGGCGACCTGCTCGATGCGGGTCGCATCGAGGCGGGCATGCTCTCGGTCGCCCCCGAACCGTCCGAGGTGGCCGCGCTGGTCGACCGGGCGCGGAACACGTTTCTGTCCGGCGGTGCCCGGCACACCGTGCACATCGACTTGCCGCCGAATCTGCCGCCGGTGATGGCCGACCACCGACGCATCGTGCAGGTGCTGAACAACATGCTCGCCAACGCGGCGCGGCACTCACCGGAGTCCGCCCCTATCCGGGTCTCGGCCGAACGCGACGGCGTCCACGTCGCGGTCTCTGTCTCGGACGAGGGAAGGGGCGTGGCGCCCGAGCTGCTGCCCCACCTGTTCCGCAAGTACGGGGGCGCCGGCGGCGCGCGGGCGATCGCGGGCACGGGCCTCGGGCTCGTCATCTGCAAGGGGCTGGTGGAGGCGCACGGGGGCCGCATCAGCGCCGAGAGCGGCGGTATCGGCCAGGGCGCCCGTTTCACCTTCACCTTACCTGTGGTGAAGGTTGTCACGCAGAGCGGGTCCGCCGGCCCGCGCTCGAGCCCGGAACCGACCGAGTCCGCCCGCATCCTGGTCGTCGACGACGACCCGCAGACGCTGCGCATCGCGCGCGACGCCCTCGCCAAGGCCGGGTACACCGTGGTGGTGACCGGCGAGCATGCGGAGCTCTCGCAGATCATCCGTACCGAGAATCCCCGCCTGGTCCTGCTCGACTTGATGCTGCCGGGCACCGACGGCATCGAGCTGATGGCAAGCGTCCCTGAGCTCGCCGATCTACCGGTGGTTTTCATCTCGGGCTACGGCCGCGACGAGACCATCGCGGAAGTCTTGCAGGCGGGCGCCGCCGACTACATCGTCAAGCCGTTCTCGCCGACCGAGCTCGCTGCCCGGGTCGGCGCGGCCCTTCGCCGCGTCTCCCGGCCTGAGCCCTTCGAACTCGGCGCGCTCGCCATCCACCACGAGGAGCGCCGGGTGACGGTGGCCGGACGCAAGGTCGAGTTGACCGCAACCGAGTACGAGCTTCTGCGTGTGCTCTCGCTCGACGCCGGACGGGTGGTGACCTACGAAGCCCTGCTACGCAAGGTCTGGAGCGGGCGCGAGGCGGGCGACCTCGACCTCGTGCGCAATTTCGTCAAGAAGCTCCGCGCCAAGCTCGGCGAGGACGCGGCGAACCCGACCTGGATATTCAACGTTCGCGGCGTCGGCTACCGCATGCCGAAACCCGGAGAGGACTAAGTTCCTTACCGACAAAGGATCGGAGTTCCTCACGCCCGCCCCAGACTTGGCGCAGCAGCGCTTCGTAGGTCACGACCCGTCCCGCGTTGAGCGAGAGGACGCGCAGCAGCTCGTATTCCGTCGCGGTGAGCGTTATTTCGCGCCCGGCGACCGTGACCCGGCGCGATTCGTAGTGGATGGCGAGCGCGCCGAGCGCGAAGGGCTCAGGCCGGGCGACGCGGCGAAGGGCCGCGCCGACCCTGGCGATGAGCTCGGTGGGCGAGAACGGCTTGACGACGTAGTCGGCGGCGCCCGCCTTCAACGCCCGCGCGATGGTCTCGTCGCGGCCGTAGCCCGATATGAAAACCACCGGCAGATCGGCGAGCTCCGGCACGCTCTCCAACAGCGCAATCCCGTCGATGCCGGGCAGCATGAGGTCGAGCAGGACAAGGGATGGCTTCTCGGTCCGGATGATGTGGGAGAGTTCTGTGTGTTCGCCCGTTACGAGGGGGGCGTGGCCCGCTCCGCTGAGGATGTCGCGCACGTAGCGAAGTGTCTTCGGGTCGTCGTCCACCACCAGGATGCGGGTGGGCTCGCGCGGATCGGACGCCGGATCGGTGGAGCGACGGCCGGAACTGGGGGCTTCGCCTTCTCGGGTGTCTTCGACCGCCGGCAGGGTAAAGGTGAAGCGGCTGCCCTGGCCCAGGCCTGCGCTCTCGGCGCGAATGCGGCCCCCGTGAGCCTCCACGAGACCCCTGCAGATGACGAGCCCGAGGCCGGTTCCTGCGGTCGCGCGTTCGCTGCCGCCGGCGGAGCCGGCGTACTTGCGGAACAGATGCGGTAGCTGCCCGGGCGCGATGCCCCTGCCTTCGTCCGAGACCGAGACCGCGACGTGGACGCCGTCGCGCTCGGCCGAGATCTGGATGGGGGAGGAGTCGGGCGAGTGGCTCGCGGCGTTGGTGATCAGGTTGTTCAGAACCTGATCGATGCGCCGGCGGTCGGCCATCACAGGCGGCAAGTCGAGCGGCAGGTCGATGAGCACGGTGTGCCGGCCGCCGCCGGAAAGGAAGGTGTTCCGCGCACGGTCCACAAGCGCGGCCATCTCCGAGGGTTCCGGCGAGACCGAGAGCGTGCCCGCTTCAATGCGCCCGGCATCGAGCAGGGCGCCGATGAGGCCGCGCATGTGCCCGGCTTGCTCGCGGATGATGCGATGGAACTCGTGCATCTCGGCCGGATCGAGGTCCGCCGACTCTTCCAGAAGCGTTGCGGCCGAGCCCAAAATGGAAGTCAGCGGGGCGCGCAGCTCGTGGCTCACCAAACCGAGGAACTCTGCACGTAGCCGCTCAAGCTCCTCGAGCGGCGCCAGGTCCTGCATGGTGACGACCACCGTGGCGACCCCGTCGTCGGCGGAATGGATCGGGGTCGCGTTGATCAGCGTCCGGACGCTGCGCCCGTCGGGCACCGAGAGCACGACCTCCTCCGCGCGCACCGTCTCGCCGGTGCTGAGATACTGCGCGATGGGAAACTCGCTGAGCGAGACTTCGGGTCCGTCGGCGCGGCGGAAGGAGACCACCTCTAGCAGCTCCTCGGGCGGGTGGCCCGCCGTGCGCAGGCCCTCGACGATGCGCCTCGCCTCGCGGTTGAACGACACCGGCCGGCCGCTCCGGGCATCGAACACCACCACGCCGACCGGCGAGGTTTCGATGAGGGCCTCAAGGTCAGCCCGCGCCTGGCGCTCGTCGCGATGCGCGCGCGCATTGGCGATCGCCGACGCCGCCTGGCTTGCGAACAGGAGCAGGATCTCCTCGTCCTCGTCGGTGAACGCGGGCGCGCCTTCCTTCTCGCCGAGGAAGAAGTTGCCGACATGGACTCCCCGGTGGCGCATCGGCGTGCCTTGGAAGGTCTTGGAGCGCATCAGGTCCGGGGAAAAGCCGAGGGAGCGAACCAGTGCGGGGAGGTCGGTGAGCCGGATCGGGCCGGGCAGGTCGCGGAAATGCGCGAACAGCTTCGGCCCGTCCGGCCAGTCGACGAACTGGCGCTGCTCGTCGGGGGTGAAGCCCGAGGTGACGAACTCGCGCACCTCGCCCGCCTCGTCGATGGTGGTGATGATGCCGTAGCGCGCAGCGGTCAGCGCGCGGGCGCTGTCGGCCGCCTCCTGCAGCACGGTGGTGACGTCGAGGCTCGCGCTGATGCGCAGCACCGCCGCGCTGAGCGCCGAGATCCGCTCGCGCAGCGCCTCGACCTCCTGCCGCGGTTCGCTGCTCTCGTTCACCCCCTCCTCCTTTGCCGACCCTGTCTGTACCCCGGTTCCCGCAGCAACCGGTCGCCTGCTGCGGCGCACCGGACGCACGCTCGGCTAGGCTTCGGCCGCGGCTATGTTGGCGGCACAAGTGCGCCGGGGCCAGCGTATTCAAACATTTACAAAAAAAACACCAACATGACCAAGCTCGGTACACACAATTTACAAATAGTTCGGTAGGAATTGCCCTCCAGGGCACTCGTTCGCGCGTGTCGCGCATGCAGAAGCAGGAATGGCAGGACACTCTTCACGCGCCCGGAACGAAGCGGGCAACCGACGGTGACGGCGTCGTGCCGAAAACCGGTCCTGGTGTGGTCCTGCCGAAGGTGGTGGGTTGGTGACCAACGCGAGGCGTCGAACGATGCGGATACGCGAATTCGTCGCCATCCTCGTGGGTGTTGCGGCCGCAGACGTCGCATGAAGCCTGCGTTGAGCCATGCTTGGTCGCGGCAGAGACCTGGGCTCGGTCAGCCAACGCCTTGCCCTCATCGAAGGCCTGCTCCGGGAAAGCCGGGCCCTTTGGGTAGAAGAAGCATTGGCATTACGGAAAGGGCGGGAGCCTTTGGAGCATCAGCTCGATCCCTGTCTCGGCTTCCGTCCCTTGGGGCCGTCTGCCTTGTTCCTGCAGTCGCGGCGGGAACGTCCTCACTGGCGGACGGCCCCATCTCAGGGTTCGGTCCCCAATATGGGGTCGGGACCACTCGGCCGCCTGCCCCATCCTCGTGACGCCTTGCTGTGCTGCCGTGGGCGGGCGGCCGCTTTTTTGGTGTCGACCAGCATGAGGGTCCGTTCTGCCTGCGGTCTGGCGGCGAGGACGGCGGGCGTTACGTACGGGAAGTGAGGTTCTGCCGGCTTCAGCGGTGGAGGTCGCGGCAATGGAGGTGAGCGCAGATCGGGAGGGCGGCATCCTGTCCGTGCGCGTGCAGGGGCGAATAGACGGCGCCAACGTCCGGCAGTTCATGGAGACTGTCCGAGGCGCCACTGAAGACGGCGACCGCGCGGTGATCATGGATTTCGAGCGGCTGGTCTACATCAGCAGCTCCGGACTTCGGGCCGTGCTCATGACCGCGAAGAGCCTCCGCAGCCGGGACGTCGGGTTCGCGCTGTGCTCCCTTTCCGACATCGTCCGCGCTGCGTTCGGGACCAGCGGCTTCGACAGGATCATCGCGATCTATCCGACGAGTGCCGACGCGCTGGCGGCGCTCGGCCGTTGATGCGCCGTTTCGACTCCTCGATCGCTTTTTTCTGGAGGACACCGACATGAGATACCATCTTGCCTGCGTCCTGACGGCGTCCGCCGTGCTCTCGCTCACGGCCTGCGGCGGAGGCGGCGACTCAGTGTCCGAGGGACCGCTCAACGTCGGCGAAATCAGGGTGCTGACCGGTCTGTCGGCGCCGGTCGAGACCGGGGAGGCGGCGCAGGCACGCAGCTTGGACATCTTCGCGCGCGCCGATTCCCTGATCCTGTCCACGATCCATGGGGAAACGGGCAACGTGGAGTTTCCCACGTTCCGCCATGCGACACAGTGCAGCGGAACGCAGTGTACCGTGACCGAGCCGCTAAGCGGCGCCGTCGATACGATCGAGCTTGCCAACACCCCCCTCAGGCACGGCGCCGCCACCGCCATCGGCTCGAAGCACGGCATCACCCTGGTGTCGGAGGGCTCGACGCATACGGGGGCGGACCTTGCCAGTCTCGGCGCATGGCTGGAGCACAGTACGTTTGCGATCCTGAGCGAGAGCCAGACCGGCGAGGAGGGCACGGTCGATGTCCTCTACGGGATCGCCCTGGGCGATGCCTCGGAAATTCGCGAGACCCCGGACTTTACGCACGACACCGGGACGGACCTGCCCGCACAACACGCCGGGAGCGCGACCTGGCTCGGGCTCATGGTGGGAACGCCCATTGCCGGAGAGGCGCGCGGCGAGCGGCTCGTGGGCGACGCGGCGCTCACCTATGACTTCCCCTTCGGCGCCGACGGGTCTGCGGCTTCCCTCGACGTCGCGTTCGGCGGCATCAGTAACATCGACCGCGGGACGGCGCACACGGTCGAGGCGCTGCTGTTCGAGAACGTCGCGGTCGACCCGGACGGGACCTTCGCAAGGGGCGAGGCCGGCGCGCGCATTCAGGGCGGCTTCTTCGGTCCCGGCCACGCCGAGGCGGCGGGCATCTTCGAGCAGTCCGACATCGTCGGCGCGTTCGGCGCGAAGCGGCAATAGGCACCCGATCGAGGTTACCCTTCTGGCTACAGAACTTGGCCTTCCCGCTTCTCGCATCTTGCCAGCGTTGGCACCAGATCGCTTCTCTGCGGTCGGCAGTCGTCGATCCCGCGTGCTAACCGAACAAACACGCGCCGAACAACATGCGGACCCGGCTTGGTGATGGATTTGGCCTTCGCAGAGGTGAGTTTTCCCATGTCTTCCCCACGTGCGACCTCACGCTCCATCAGGGAAAACACGGGAATCGGACCGAGTATGTAAGCAGAATTTGTACAAAAAAGCCCCGTGTTTTTGGGACTTACATGAACTTGAGGGAATTCGAGAGAATGTTCCGGAACTCTGGTGTGGTAGCGGGGGCTCGCTACAGCCGAGACCGACACGCGCTTGTCGTCGATATCTGATCCCTGCGCGGCGTTGGCGATTGTAGCGCGTTTGCGGCGGTTTGTGGCGGCGTTTCGCCTTCGGTGCCGACGGAACGGTATCCGTCACGTCCGGGTCGCCATCTCCCGGTACTGCTTGAGGATCGCCCTGGCGCGCCGGCGCCTGCGCTTGAGACGCCCGAGCATCCAGCCGTCCGACCACCACTCGTCCGCGACCCGTTGGGCGCCCCAGAGCCGAACCGCGACCTCGCGCTGCGTGAGCCCTTCCGCCTCGCTCTCCAGCGCCAGCAGAAGCTCGCCGTCGCCGCCGTCCCCCGTTCCCGCCCCGGCCGAGGGACCGGGGCGCCGAGCCAGACATCCTCGATGCGGACCACCTCGCGGATCAGCCGCAGGCCGCCGTCCTCGGGGAAGACGGTGCCGGGCGGCAGACGGACCAGGACCGAGCGGCCGGGCTGCTCGATCCTCAGCATCAGCGCGCTGTCGGCGAGGCGCAGCCCGGAGAGCGCCGCCCCGCCCTCGGCCGCGAGCCGGACCAGCGGCGCGGCGTCCCGCGCCACCTGGCCGTCCATCACGCCGGCCCGCGCCCAGAAAGGGGAGAGCGGAAGGGCCGCACAGGGGTCCTCCCATGCCATCATGCCCCAGGCCATGGCGGTGAGGTCCGCCGCGGTCTGGAGGCGTATGGGGAACGGGCCGCGTTCCGGCAGGCCGGGCATCGGGCGGCGCTTCCGCCACGCCGTGCGATACGCCTTGCTCGCGCGGATGAAGCGCCACGCCCTGAGGGGGTCCCATCCGACGACCCGCCGCGCCATGGTCAGGCACCGTGCCTCACCACTTGGCGGTAATCTCGAACCCGGCGGTGTGCTCGGACTCCGCCCCGTCGCTCTCCCTGCGGGTCGCCTTCAGCCCGAAGGTGACATCGGGCGCGGTGGCGGCCTCCGGCGTGAGGCGCCAGCCGATGGTGTAGTCGCGCGCCGCCGTGGCGAGCCCGAAGCCCACATGCGGGCTGCCGGTAAAGCGCCCGCCGAGGACCGGCAGGCCGTATGCGGCTTCCATGGCCCAGCGCGAGGCCGCCTCGCCGCTGCCGGTGCGGTCCTCCAGCGGGTCGGGGGTAAACAGCGCATCCAACCCGCCTTGCGCCTGTCCGCCCCAGTCCTGGGTGAGCGTCAGCGACGGACCCCGCTTCGTCGCCGGGGCCGGGTCGTATGACAGCGACGCCGAATACCCCCGGTCCTCCAGGTCGTCGTTGCCGTGCGCGATCAGCGTGCGGCCCGAGAGATCGAGCGAGAGACCCAGCTTGGGATCGACCCAGGCGATGCCGCCGCCGAGCTCCAAACCTGAGCCGGTCTCGGCGTCGCCCCCGTCATGGCGCGCGCCCACCTCCAGCTTCGGCGTCAGGTGGCCGCCTTCCTCAAGGGCGACGCGCCAGCTCCCCTCCAGCCCGACCCGCAGCCGGGTCACGTCGGACTCCGACGCCGCCAGATCGCGCGTCTTGTCCGAGGTCGTGCGCGCCCACAAGGCGTCCGAGGTCACCGCAAGGGCGGGACCGTTTCCTTCCTTCGGCGGCGCGATCACGTCGCCCCTGAGCCCCGCCGCCGCCATGGTCCAGTCGATGTCGGCCTTGTAGCTGCCGCCCACCTGCGGCTTCAGCGTCACCTCGCCGGTGCCGTAGCCCGCCGCGCCCCAGAGCTTGAGGCGCTCCGAGGCCTGCAACGCCGCATAGGGAACCGCCGCCGTCAGCGACGCCTCCACACTGCCGTCGCCTTCCCGGACCGCGCCGTCGCAGGCCTTCTGCCTTGCCGGGTCCGTGTCTTCGGCATCCTTGCACATCTGCGCCAGGACGCGGGATGCGTCGCCGCGCCTGGGACCCGTATCCTGGTAGCCGCCCTCGCCGGCGCTCTGCATGAGCGCCAGCCCGACCAGCCAGTTGCCGCGCGCATAGTCCGCGCCCAGCATCGCCGTGGTGGCATCGCCGTCGAGCGAGAACGCCCCCTCGCGCCCGTCGAAGCTGCCCTGCGCCGCCCGGCCCCAGAAGGCCAGGCTGCCGCCCGTGCCGTCCTTCGCCCCCGTCGCCGTGAAGCTCGATCCCAGCAGCGCCTCCTGCATCGTCATGGTCTGCGATTGGCCGCTACTGCTGCCGAACCCGTGGGCATTGCCGAAGCCATCGGCGCCGAAGCGGTCGCCATGGCCGGCGATGCCGGGGCCGAAGCCGCCGTCACGGTCGCCGAAGCCTCCGGCCATACCGTTGCCGGAGAGGCCGTTGCCGGACAGCGGCTTGCCGTCCGGGCCGACGAACACGGCCTTGCCCGTATCGCCGGAACCTGCCCCGCCTGCCCCGGACCCGGACTTGCCGGGATTCAGAGCCTGCCTTGAGCCTGTCGAAAGGTTGATCGCCTGCCCGGCGACGGTGCCCTGGGCGCCGGGCGTGCGCGGCGCCGCCATGCGCCCGGCGATGCCGTCCAGCGCCTGCTCCGCCACCGTGCGCCCGAACCGCGACAGCCACGCCGCCGGCATCGGGTCCGCGTTCACGATGGTCCCCACCGCAACCCCGTCCGCCATGCCCACCCCTTCGGTCTGGCGCGACAGCACCACCTCGAAGGTCTCCGGGTCCTCGTTGTGGTTGTCGTCGTAGACATAGACCCAGAACCGCTTCTCGGTGTCCGTCGGCCCGAAGTCGAGATGCCAGCCCGCCCGCAGATAGTCCACGCCCTCGCGCGCCGAGACCGGCGTGGACTGGCGCGTGCGGTAGTTCACCGAGACCGGCTTGCCCGCCGGCTTCGAGAGCCGGACCGTGAACCACATCAGCCCGTCCTTCTCGTTGACCGTCACGTCGCCGATCGAGAGCATCGGCAGGGTCGAGGCCGCGTCGTCGTCGGCCACCGCCACCGAGGCCGCATCATTGGGCGCTGCCGCCACCGTGTAGCGCAGCCCCTCCGCGCCGTCCCCGGCAAGCGTCGCCGTCACCGTCCCGTCGGGCTCGTCCGCCGCGTCGTCCACCGTCGCCACCGTGAACGCGGCCTCGGTCTTGCCCTTCGGGATGGTCACCGTGGCCGCGCCCTCGTGGTCCGCCGCCACGAAGTCGGAGCCCGAGGACTCCGAGACCGTCAGCCTGACCGTGAGGTCGGCGCCCGGCGCCCGGCTCGCCGTCACCGTGAACGTTGCGTCCGCGCCTTCCGTGATGGAGGCCGTCTTGGCCGCGATGGATATCTCCGGCGGCGGCTCCAGGATGGCGAAGCCGACCGTGCCGGAGCCTTCGGCCCCGCCGCCGAGGCCGGTGGCCGCGAGCGTGCCCAGCCCCACCGTCACCGTCTCGCTCTCGCCCTCCGCCGCGCTGTCGGCCGCGGCCGTCAGGATCACCGTCGCCGAGGCCGCCGACGGGCCAGTGAAGGTCAGCGCCGGCGGGTTGGTCTTGTCGGTGCTCGCAAGGTTGGCATAGGCCACCCCCTGGGGCGCCGTCTGCGGCGCCGAGAGCGTGTAGTCGCTCCCCAAGGTCGCCGCGCCGCCGAACAGCAGCGGCGCCGTCAGGCGCTCGCCCTCCACCAGCGATCTTCCGAGCGTCACCGTCAGGGTCTTGCCGCCGCCCGCCTCGGGCACGTCGCCCGCCGGCGCCGACAGCGCCACCGCCGTCGCGTCGTCGTCCGCCACCGCCACCGTGGCCGACGCGCCGCCGTTCTCCTTGTCCACCGCGTAGCCGTCCTGCTTGACCACCGTCGCCGTCACCGCGCCCGCCGGCTCGTCCGTGTCGTCGGCCGCCGTCGCCACCGTGAACGCGGCCTCGGTCTTGCCCGCCGGGACCGTCACCGTGCGCGTTCCCAGCGCCGCTGCCGCCAGCACCGCGCCGGTCTGCGCCACCTCCACCGTCACCGCGAGGTCGGACGCAGGCGCCGGCTGGACCTCCAGCGTGAAGCCCGCCGCCGCGCCTTCCGTCACCGCCGCGCCCGCCGCGATGCGCACCGACGGCAGCGGCGTCCCCGGTATGGCCTGGATTCCCGGTGCCGCCTTCTCCAGGCATTCCAGCGCGTCGCCGAACCGTTTCCAGCCGCGCTGGCGCGCCGAGGCCGCACTCATCGGCGTCAGCAGCCGGTCGTCCGCCGTCCACTGCGCGGGCGTCCGCTGCCCGAACGCCATCAGCACGCTGAACCAGTTCTCCGCATGGTGCGGCGGCTTACCGCGGTTCCGCTCGTAGAGCCGCTCCGCCGTCGCCATCAGCCCGTCCGGCACGCAGGCCTTGAGCGCGGCCTCCGTGGGACCCTGGGGCGTGGCGTCCTGGAGCGCGACGGAATCGGACGGCCCCGACCCCAGCGCCAGCACCGCCGTGCCCGCGAGCGCATCCAGCGCCTGCGGGTTGCCCTCGCCGTCCACATGCTCCGGGATGACCTTGACCGTCAGCGACGTCGCCGCGGGCATGTTGTGGGCGATGGTGAACGCGGTCTCCGTCACCCCGTCCCGGACCCCGGCGGCCGCGTTGAGCCCGTCCGTCGCCTCCCATTCCACCCGGTAGCCCGTGGCTCCCGCCACCGCGTCCCAGGTCGCCTTTGCGCTCGATGCGTCCACGGCCGCAAGCTGGAGGTTCGACACCGGCTCCGTCGGCGGCCCGGATACCGTGAGCGGCGCGTTCGACGTGCTGCCCATGCCCGGGTCCGTCCCCCTGCCGGTGATGAAGGGGCAGCGGAACTCCTGTACGCTCGCGACCCGGCGGCTCTGGCTGAACATGTGGGCGCGGATGGTGCCGACGGACCAGGTGTGCGGGCCGGTCATGCCGCGCACCCCGCCGCCCGTCGCCGTGTGGGTGATGTCGGTGCAGCCGAGCACCCCGGTCTTGCCGGCAGCGAGGTCGTGCACATAGACCCGGCGCCAGCACTGCCACGACGATTCCGCCGTATTGTCATAGTCCTCGCCGTCGTTGCCGAGCCCGTTGTTGCAGTGCGGGGCGGGGTCGCGGTCCTTGAAGGTCAGCGTCAGCGAACTCCGCGGCGCCCCGTCACGGGTCAGCGAAATCCCCGCCAGGTTCGAATCCCCCACCGTCGCCGTCACCGTCACCGTGCCCCCCGTCGCCGGGCGGTTCGACAGCCGGATCACGTAGTCCAGCGGGCCGGCAACGATGTCCTGCCCCAGCGACAGGCCCGGCGTCGAGGTGACGGTCCGCGGGCGCTCCATCTTCCGGTTGGGATCGAGCGCGCCGTGGTTCCACTTCCAGCCCTCCCACGCCTCGACCTCGGGCGCGTCGTCCACCTTCACCGGCAGGTTCCCGGTGGCGCCGCCGTAGGTGCTGTCCGTCGAGGTGAACGTATGGCTCAGCGTCAGCTCGCGGTTGGCGTTGGTCCCCGACTGGTCCACGCCGGTCACCGTGATGGTCACCGGATCGTCCCAGGTGCCGTTCGTGCCGCTGGTGAAGGTATGGGACGACGGGCTTATCGTCGCCGCGCCGGTGTGCGTGCCGGTCCTGGTGATCATCATGGTCACGGCGGCGGTCGGCTCCGCCGTCAGCACCACCGTGTAGGTCGCGGTGCCGGTCTCCAGAAGACGCACCTCGCTCGTCGAGAAGCCGACGCTGCCGCCGCCGCCCTCGTCGTCGGCCAGGACCACGCTCACCCGCCAGTTCGTCGCGTGCCGGGACGCCCCGCCGCCCACATTGGTGCCGGTGCCCGTCCCGCCGATCCCCGACGCCACCTGCAAGGTGATGGCCTCGTTCGTGGTGTCGCCGTCGTCGCGGCTCGCCACCGGCGTCAGCGTCACCGTCGCCGTCCGCACCGTGTTCGTGTCGTGGCCCGTGAAGGTGAGCACCGGATTGGCCGTGTCCCCGCCGGTGAGCGCCACGCCCATGCCCGACGCCGACACCGTGAAGTCGTGGTTGGGGGTGCCGCTGTCCATGCTCCCCGGCAGCCGCGCCCCGGTGGAGCTAATGAACTTGAGCGGCGCCACCACGACCTCGCCCGCATAGAGCTGCCGCCCGAGCGTCACCGTGACCGCCGCCGTGTCCGAGGCGCTGCCCTCGGTCATCATCAGGTCCGTCCCCGTGAGCTCCACCGTCGTCGGGTCGTCGTCGGTCAGCAGCGCCTCGTCCGAGCCCGACGTCGAAGACAGCACGTAGCCCGTCGCCGAGCAGGACGAATCCCACGGCCCCACCGCCTCGACCGTAATCACGCTGTCGGCGTCGTCGACCGCGTTGTCCGTCCACGAGACCGTGATGGCCGTCGACCCCGTGGTCGGGACGCTCACCGTCCGCACCCCCTTGTCCGCCGACGCCACCCGGCTGCCGCCGGTCTCCGTCACCCGCACGCACACCGACTGCGCCGCCGACGGCGCCGGCGTCAGGCTCACGTCGAAGCTCAAGGTCAGCCCGCCCGGACCGCCCACCTCTTCGTACACCTGCTGGCCCATCGCGTTGCGGCTCACGCCCTCCACGTTCGGCAGCGCGATGGAGAGCTCGGGAACCGCGCTGTCCGAGACGGAGAAAATCTGGGAGAAGGTCCGGGTGGAGGAAGCCGAGTCCGTGAACTTCAGGCGGAACCGCTCGATGCCCTCCGCCGTGTCACTACGCGCTTGTAGGTTGAAGGTCAGCGTGCGGGTCGCGCTGTTCCAGGAGATAGTGGTATGGTCGATACAAGCATCAGATAGCTGCAGATAATCCGTGCAACTAAAGTCGTCGGTTGATATGGAGACGTTACCGATATTAGTAATACCTTGGAAGTCGGTACTAACCGTGACCCCCGGCGTACCGGTCCAGCTTGAGGGGATGGTGACGGTGAAGGTCTTGGTCTCGCCCTCGACGATGTGCGTGGACGAGAAGACCGGCGTGGTGACGGTGACCGCGGCCACCTTGAACACCGGGGAGATGCCGTAGAACCGGTGCGTGTTGGAGATGGCCGAGAACCGGGCGCCGTCGACCGGGCCGGCGCCGGCCGCCCCGGGCTGGCCGACCAGCGCCCGGAGATTGGAGTCGGTGGTGGTTCCGAGATGCCCGGTGGCGCCCTTGACGCCGCCGCCGCTGGTGCCGGTCCAGATCTCGCGGTCGGCGCCCGTGGAGAGCGTGATCACGCTGCCGGAGGCGCTCCGCCAGTCCGCGGCGGCCTCGTTGTCCCAGCTCCCGTCCCAGAAGTCCTGGCCGTGGTCGGCAATCTTCGGGCCGCCCAGCCAGTACACCGGCCCGCCGCTCGCGGCGTTCGGCAGCGAGATGTTGGTGCGCGCGTCCACCGTCGCGGTCGAGGCGACCGCCGTGAACCGGTTGCCGCAGCTGTCGCTGATCGCGCTGTGGCCGGCCTTGGCGGCGGTCTGAACGAACGTGTTGTAGACGCCGATGTCCGTGGACTGCGCGTTGCGCTTCGTCGAGGTGATGAACAGCAGCCGGAACGTATCGCCGGCGCCAAGCCCCGAAGGCTTCAGCGCCCAGTCGCTCGGAACGTTGTAGGAGCCGTCTGCATTGGCCGAGGTGCACTCCACCGCCGTCTGCGCCTGCGCCCCGGCGGTGAGGCCGGCCAGCAAGGGCAGCGAGAGGAGCGCGACACCGAGCCCGAGCCGCAGAAGGCGGGCGGCAGGGCGGATACCCGCGGCCGTGCGGGTGTGAGGCGAACCGAAGCTGTCAGGGGAAGAAGCGGGCCGGGCCGTATCGGAGCGCCGACCGGCTGAGGCGGAAGATTCAGGCGGGGAGGCCGGCGGGCGGGAGCGGTCCCGCGATGCGGGCGCGCTCATGACCGAACGCGCACACAGATGAGGCGACCCGGCGACCGGCGACCGGCATTATACCCGGAGCGTCAGTTGCGGAAGTCAAGCGCAAAATGCCGGACCAGCGGTTCAACCCGTCCGCCGTCATGGCACGAAGCGCCGCCACACCGTCGTTCAACATGGTCATCGGGTTCATCGCATCGCCTCCGCACCTGTCGCCCGGCATGGCACCCCGTGCGGCGCGCACTTCTGCCGAGCGTCGCCTGTTCCGATTTCGCGTACCGTAAGCCGCAACCGCCTGGAGCGCAAGGCAACAACCGGTCGCGTCTGCGCGTCTTCGGCGATCCCCTCGCCGCTGTCCGCCGCCCGGACATCGCCGGCAAAGGCGATTGCGACACGAACGCCAGGCGCCGCGCGCTTGCCGTCACCGGCGACGAGAGCATCGACGACCGGGACGACAGCACCGCCGACAGGACGGTCCGCAGCGATGCCGAGCCCGGTGCAGCCGGTCCCGTCATCGCTCGCGGCAGGCGCGCCGACAGTGCCGCCGGATGCCGTGATGGACCTCGTGCCCGTCGCGGTGCACCGTGATCGTCTTCCGCGCTTCCTATACTGACACTCTGCAAGCCGCTCGCGGATTGCAGCGTCAATCCCTCACCCGTTCGGGCAGATTCCCGTTCAGACGCCACTCGGGCTAAAGCGTTGAACCGCCTTGCTGCCATCGTTCGACATTGAGGCTGAACGCCAATTCCAATTGACTCGCTGACGCGAGTTAAGAAGGAGCACACCTACCGCAGCATGCTGCCCTGTCATCCCCTGTCACCCTGTGTCTCCCTCAGGCTACGCCCTGTCCCCTTGTGTCCCCATGTATGCTCCGGAGAACCCCTTGGGAAAACGCGTATGCTCTGGAGACACACGCCGTGTTGCGATGTAACACGCGAAAAACACATCGCGGAATTTCAAGGGGTTAGAGGCTGCCAGCGCGGGGGTGATGGCTCTGGAGAACCGTGAGCTCTCCGCGGTCCTGGACCGATACACGAGCGATACACGCTCGGAGTCTGGCGGGGTTCGCACTTTTCCATGATACTCCCGTCCCCTTCGGGCCACCCTGGGAGCCGCGAGAACGGCCCCGTCACCGCGCGGCCGGGTCTGGGCTCCGCTGACCGATTCAATTGGGAGCGGTGGCCGTGACGGGCGCGCTTCTCGACGGATTTTGCTCCGTGCGGGACGCTGATTTGGCCGGAAGGAGAAGGAGAGGCTACAGGCCCATGTCGAAGTCGCGCGACTTCTGCTTCGCGCCGGCGGCCTTTTCGAGTTCGGACTCGCGGGAACTTTGCTGCCGGGAGACACCGCCGCGGTCGAGTCCGCGATCCTTGCCGGTCGATTCCTTCCCGCTGCGCTCGCGATCCGTGGAGCGCTCAGCCGATTTGCCGTCGCGGTCCCGGCCGGTTTCGCGAGCGATCCGATCCTCGCGCTCGCGTTCGCGGCGGGTTTCGCGGCCCGGTCCGCGATCAAATTGGCGCTCGCGTCCGTGCCCGTCCTGCCCGTCGCGGGCGATTTCCGCCCCGCGATCCATCGCGTCAGAAGCGCGTGTCAGGCGATTCGCCTCCCGGTCATGGCCCGCGCCGCGCTCGAACACGGCCGCCCAGGCGGCCTGTTTCGCGGTCGCATCGAGCGCCGCGAGGCGTTCCCCGGTCGCGCGCTGGAGCTGGTCGGCGAGCTTGTGGGCATCGTCGGTGACCAGCATCGCGGTCTCCCGCGCCCGGCTGATGGCGACATAGAAGGCCCGCTGGTCGGTCAGCTTCGGGTTGCCCACGGGCAGCGCCGCAAGGATGCGATCCACCGTGCGGCCCTGGAAGGCGTGCACCGTCGCCGCGAACGCACGGTCGATATGCCGGAGTTGCGGGTCGTTCTGCCAGAGTGTGGCCAGCGAACCGTTCTCCAGACGGAAGCGAACGCCGTCCCGGCCGACGGCTTCGACCGTCGCGGTCTCGCCGTTGGTGAGACCGGAGGCGGGATCGTTGCGCGTGAAGCGCACCCGGTCGCCCCGGCGAAGCTCCATCGCCTCGCTCTTGTAGACCTCCACCCCGCCCTTTGCGGCGGCGATGCGTTCCGGCCGCCACGGCATCAGGTTGCCCTTGGCGTCCTCCAGGCGCAGCACGCCCCAGCGCCGGTCGATGCCGACGACCCTGCGCTCGTCGCCCTTCTCCACCCCGAGCGTCTTGTAGGGGCGGGTGAAGATCACCGTGTCGCCGATGCTGTAGTTGGACGCGCGGGCCATCTGTGCGCGGGTGAGATCGCGCGCGACCAGCTTCTCGCCCGGCCGGGCGGGGCCGGAGATCGCACCTTCGGCGACCAGGCCCACGCGTATGGTGGCGTTGATACCGTCGCGCAGCGCCCGCGTCGGGGCGATCACCCCGGTCGCCGCGCGCTGTTCATGCGGCAGGTTGAGCCAGCGCCGCGCGGTCTCGACCCCTATGTCGCCGTACTCGACCTGCCGGATGTTGTCGCCGAGCTTCGCGAAGGCGCCCTTCACGTCACCCGTCAGGCTCGCCTTGACCGCCGCCTTGAGCTCGGCATCGCGCTGGCGGAGGATGTCGTCCATCACCGCCGTGGTCATCCCGGCGGCCTTCAGTTGCTCGAACGGCTTGCCCGCCTCGACCGCGCCGAGCTGCTTTTCGTCGCCGACCAGCACCACGCGGGGCAGGCGCAAGGCCGTCGCGATACGGAACAGGTTGCGCATTTGCTCGCTGGAGGCGAGCGAGGACTCATCCACCACCAGCACCGTCTTCGCATTGGCGGCGCGGAGCTTGCGCAGACCCGCCGCCGTGCCCCGCCCGTGCGCGATCCCGTCATGGCGCGCGAGGTAGCGTTGCAGGGTCTCGGATTCGATGCCGGATTCGTTCGCCAGCGTCTTCGCCGCCGAGGCCGAGGGCGCGAGGCCGACGGTGCGGTAGCCCTGGCTTGCCGCGAGCGCCCGCAGGCGTTTCAACATCGTCGTCTTGCCGGTGCCGGCGTAGCCCTGGACCGCGACCACGCGATCCTTGCCGGCGAGGATCGTCTTGACCGCTTCCTTCTGCCCTTCGTTGAGCCGGCCCCGGTGGAGCCTGGTTTCCGCCACCCAGCGGCGCATCACCGTCTTCTCGGCCCCCTGGCCCGCGCGCATCAGCGCGATGGTCTCGGATTCCCGCGCCAGCGCCGCGTCCGTGGACCAGTGCCGGCCGTGGTCGAGGCCCCGCGCGGCATGGAGCGCGCCGTCGCGTTCGAGGGCTGCAATCGCGCGCTCCGCCGCATCGACGGTGACCGCGCCCGGCTCGCGGGCCAGCGTCGCGGCCAGCAGGTCGGCATGGCCGAACACCGCCTGGCGCTCGGCAAGGTGCGCCACCGCCCAGGCCGCCGCGTCGCCCGCCGCATAGCCCGGCCCCGCGAACAGGTCCGGGCCGAGCAGGCCGCGCTCCGCCTTGCGGGCGTTCGCCCGCACCTTGGCGGCCGAAAAGCCCAGCGCCTTCGCCTGGCGCTGCCACGAGCGGCCGAGCTCGCCCCGGTCGATATCCCGCTTCGCCGCCCGCGTCATCAGCGCCGCCCGCGCCGCCAGATGGGGGTTGTCCTTCGACTCCCCCATGCCGCGTTCGGCCATCGCCGCCTCGATCTCCGCCCGGCGGGTCGAGAAGGCGTCGATCACTTCGCGGGAGACGCCCTCGATCTCGAACCGGCCATCGCCATGAGTCTTGTCGATGCCGTAGCCGAGGCCCTTCAGCCCCTGCGCCAGTTCCGCCCGGTAGATCGCCCCGATGGCCATCTTGCCGTTGAACAGCCCGTCATCGACCATCGTGCGCCATTTGGAATCCTCGCCCTGGACCATGTTCGCGACGACGGCATGGGTGTGAAGCTGGGGATCGAGATTGCGGGACGTGTCATGACGGAACGTGGCCGCGACCATCTTCTGGTCCCCGGCGCGGACCATCGCCCCCGTGGCCGGGTCGCGCATCCTTGTCTCTATGGCGTTCTTCTCGACCCAGCCCAGCGTCGCCGCCACCGCCCGGTCGTGCGCCTCGACGATCCGGTCGTCGCCGCCCACCATCGCCATCAGGCTGACGGACTTGGGCGCGCTCAGCGTCACGTCCCGGCCGGGCCGGTGCGTGATGGAGCCGTCGATCTCCTTGCGCCCGAGACGGCGCCCGCCCTGGCCTGCCCCGGACCCGATCCGGGGAACCTCGCCTTCGAGCACCGCCCGGAAGCGTTCGGGATCGACCGGCCCGGAGAGGCCGAGCGCCTCGGCGCCCTTGCCCGCCCAGGCGCTCGCCTCCTTGTGCGCGCCGTCGTCCCTGGCGTAGTAGCCATCGCGCTCGAAATAGCCCACGCCCTGCGACGGCGAGGCGATCTTGCCGATGGACGCTACCATCGCGGCAGCCTCGCGACGGAGTAGAAACGGGCGGATTCCTGACTGTCCATGCCGGCAAGATGGGCGCTCGCGACCGGCGGAACAAGGATTGAACGAACGGTCTCATCCTCCTGTCCCCTCATGGCCTCTCATGGCCGCAAAAGTCGTCGAATATCATCCCCGGAGGAGCTTGCATAAGCCGCGATAACTTGATAACAGTTTGATAACCGATGTTTGGAGGCGAACCCATGGTGACGATCAATGTGCGGCGGCTCGACGACGATGTGGTGGACCGCCTCAAGCAGCGCGCCTCGCGCAACAACCGCTCCCTGGAGGGCGAGGCACGCCACATTCTGCAATGCGCCGCCGACGACGACATGGCGGCGAAGCGCGCGGCTTTCGCGGAGACCATCAAGCTGCGGCGTCCCCTGACCGAAGGGCGCAAGCACACACCGGCGGAAGTGCTGATCCGCGAGGACCGCGACCGCGGCCATCGCGACGATTTCTGATGCGCTTCGTGGTCGATGCGAGCGTGGCGGTCAAGTGGCTGGTCGCCGAAGACGAGGCGGATATCGCGGAGGAACTGGCGAACGGCGGCCACGACCTGCACGCGCCGCGCCTGATGGCTTCCGAGGTCGCCAATGCGCTGTGGCGCAAGGCGCGGACGGGCGAGATAGAGCGCCGTGCCGCCGGTATCCTGCTGGGGGACGTGCAGGACATGCCGGTCCGCTGGGGCGCCGACGAAATCCTCTCCCCCGATGCGGCTCGTCTGGCGCTGGCCCTCGACCACCCGATATACGACTGCGTTTATCTCGCGCTGGCGCACCGCATCGGCGCGACGGTGGTGACGGCGGACCGCCGATTCGCGAATGCCGTGGCGCCGACCGAGCACGGCGATTCCGTCCTGACGCTGGCCGATTACGCGGAAACGCAATGATCGCGAAATTTTTTCAGATTCTTTCGATCATCCTCCTGGTGCCTCCTGTCGCCTCCTGTCACGCCAAGGGGTGACAGGAGGCCCCAAGAGGTTGATTCCATGCAGGAAATTCCCTTGCCCGACGGTTTGACAAGCCCTGTTCGCAGGTTCAAATCTCCCTTCCAGGGTCACGAAATCCGGGAAGGCGGAGGCGATGCGGAGAGACGGAAAGGGCCGCGAGCGGGAGGGAGTTTCCCGCGTTGCCGCGAACGACAACCCCGGCTCGAAGGCCGGGACGGGCGGCGGGGCGGAAGCGCGGATCGACGCCGCCGTGATGCGGCTCGCCCGCCTGCTCGGGCGCCAGATCGCGCGCGAGCAGTTCGCCCGGCAGGAAGCCGCCAACGACAATGCGCCGCCGGAGAAGGAGGCGCACGACCGATAGGAGACCCTGGACCATGACCCTGCGCTGCGCACTCTATGCCCGCTATTCGTCCGACCAGCAGCGGGCCGCTTCCATCGAGGACCAGTTCCGGGTCTGCCGCGAGCGCGCCGAGCGCGAAGGCTGGAAGGTCGTCGGGACCTACAAGGATTCCGCCATCTCGGGCGACAGCGTGATCCTCCGGCCCGGCGTCCAGGCGCTGCTTGAGGACGCGCGGCGGGGCGCGTTCGAGATCGTCGTCGCCGAGGCGCTGGACCGGGTGAGCCGCGACCAGGCCGACGTGGCGACGCTCTACAAGCATCTGCGCTTCGCCGGCGTGATGATCTTCACGCTCTCGGCAGGCGAAGGCGAGATCAACGAGCTTCACGTCGGCCTCAAGGGCACGATGAACGCGCTGTTCCTGAAGGACCTCGCGGCGAAGACGCGCCGGGGGCTGCGGGGCCGGGTCGAGGCCGGCAAGTCGGGCGGCGGCATCTGCTACGGCTACGACGTGGTGAAGCTGCACGATGACGCCGGCGAGCGCATCCGCGGCGAGCGCGAGATCGACGAGGCCGAGGCGGAGATCGTCCGGCGCATCTTCCGCGAGTTCGCGCAAGGCACCAGCCCGCGCGCGATCGCGCGGCGTCTCAACGAGGACGGCATCCCCGGCCCCAAGGGGAAGCTCTGGACCGATTCCGTGCTGCGCGGCCACGCGAAACGCGGCACGGGGCTGCTCAACAACGAGCTCTATATCGGCCGGTTGGTGTGGAACCGCCAGCGCTTCCTGAAGAACCCCGACACCGGCAAGCGGGTCGCGCGCCTCAACCCGCCCGAGGAATGGATCGTCGCCGAGGTTCCGGAGCTTCGCATCCTGGACGACGCGCTGTGGCAGGCCGCGAAGGCCCGGCAGGGGGAGATATCGGAGAAATACGCCACATCCATCGCGGCGACCCGCGCGGCCCAGGCCAACTACCTCAACAGCACCCACCGGCCCCGCTATCTGCTGTCGGGTCTTCTGGAGTGCGGCATGTGCGGCGGCTCCTACGCCAAGCGCGGCCAGGACCGCTACGCCTGTTCCAACTACATCATGTCGGGTTCGTGTTCCAACAGCCGGACCGTCCGGCGCGTCGAGATCGAGGAGCGGGTCATGGCGGGGCTCCGGGAGAAGCTGATGGCTCCCGAGGCCGCCGCCGAGGCGATGACGGCGTATGCCGAGGAGACCAACCGGCTCAACCGCGAGCGGCGCGCGTCGGGCGCGACGGACCGGAAGGAATTGGCCGACATCGAGAAACGGATCGCGTCGATGATCGCGGCCATTGAGGAAGGCGGCTATGTACGTGGCATGTCCGACAGGCTGCGCGAGCTGGAAGCCCGCCAGGACGAGATCGCCGAACGGCTGTCAGCCGCTCCGGTCGATCTTCCCGACATCCACCCGAACATCGCTATCGTCTACCACCGCAAGGTGGAGCGGCTCGCCGAGGCGCTGGCCGACCCGCGCGACCGCGACGAGGCGGCGGACGCCATAAGGGGGCTGATCGAGCGGATCGTGCTCACCCCCGGCGAGAAGCGCGGCGAGATGGACGCCGCGCTCCATGGCGACCTCGGCACCATCCTCGAATGGGCCGGAAACGGCAGGGGGAAGGGGGCGACCGACATTCCCAAATCGGGAATGTCGGTCTCGGTGGTAGCGGGGGAGGGACTCGAACCCCCGACCCATGGATTATGATTCCACTGCTCTACCGACTGAGCTACCCCGCCCCAGGAGCCGGAAGCGCACCGCTATACGCGGCGCCCTCGCCGCCTGTCAAGCGCACTGCAGAAAGGGCAGTCTCGCCTAGCGGAACGGCGGCGAATAGAGGGCGCCGCCGTCGCCGTAGACAGCACTGAGGCCGCGCGTCAGGCCGGGCCGGCTGCCTCCGCCGAAGCGGTATGACGTTCTCAACGCAAATCCAAAGCCGCGCCGCGCCGCGTCTGCTTTCGATCGAGTGCCCGGCAGTTGCCTCCGGGCCGCTCTCCCCATAACATCCTGCCGCCCGGCACACGGGGAGGCCGGGCCATGATCGAATTGGTGCGTCGCCGAGCCGGAGCGGCCCGGTGCGTGCTCTAACGCGTGGGAGAGTGGCGTTGGCAGATTATCTGGTCGGTATCGACGTCGGCGGTACGTTCACGGATTTCGTGAGCTACAATTCGGAGACCAGGGCGGTCGATGTTTGGAAGATCCTATCCACGCCCCACGACCCCAACGAGGGAATCCTGGGCGGTCTCGGGCGCTTCGAGGCGCCGTCGGACATCCGCAACATCAGGCTTGGCACGACGGTGGCGACCAACGCGATCCTGGAGCGCAAGGGCGCAAAGGTCGCCTACGTGACCACCGAGGGCTTTCGCGACATCCCCTTCATCCAGCGTGGCAACCGGCGCAGCCACTACGACATCACCTGGATCAAGCCGAAGCCGCTGGTGAAGCGCCGTAACTGCTACGAGGTGAACGAGCGGATCATGTCCGACGGCACGGTCCACGTGCCGCTGGACGAGGACGGGGTCCGCGCCATCGCGCAGCAGATCAGGGAGGAAGGCTCCATCGATGCGGTGGCGGTCAACTTCCTGTTCTCGTACGTGACGCCGGATCATGAAAGGCGCGCCAAGGAAATCCTGGAGGAGGAACTGCCGGACATTCCGATCTCCATTTCCTACGACGTGCTGCCGAAGTGGAAGGAATACGAGCGCGCGTCCACCACCATCGCGGATGCCTACGTCAAGCCAGTGGTGAATAGCCAGGTCGCGAACCTGCGCGAGCGCTTCAAGGAGAGCGGCATCACCGATCAGGCTGTGGTCATCAAGTCGAACGGCGGCGAGATGACGTTGGAGGCGGCGCAGCGGACGCCGATCCAGATGACCGTTTCCGGTCCCACCGGCGGCGTGATCGCGGGCAAACATGTCGCCAAGCTCAGCGGGATCAGCCATCTCGTTACCCTCGACATGGGTGGCACCTCGACCGACACGTCGACCATCGTGGGCGGGCAGGAGAACTTCACCACCGATTACGAGGTGGAGTTCGGCGTCCCCATTCAGATTCCCATGATCGACATCCGCACCATCGGCGCGGGCGGCGGCTCCATCGCCTGGATCGACAAGGGCGGGATGCTGCGGGTCGGGCCTGAGAGTGCGGGCGCGAACCCAGGCCCCGCCTGCTATGGCACCGGCGGCGAGCGGCCTGCGGTGACCGACGCCAACCTGTTGCTGGGCCGGATCAACCCCGAGAATTTCCTCGGCGGCGAAATGGCCCTCGACCTCGCGGCGGCCGAGAAGGCGATCGCGAGCGTCGCCGGGCCGCTGGGTCGCACCGCCGAGGAGACGGCACTGGCCATCGTGCAGATCGCCAATAACAACATGGTCGGCGCGCTCCGCTCGGTGCTGATCGAGCGCGGCCTCGACCCCCGCGACTTTGCGCTGTTGGCTTTCGGCGGCGCCGGCCCGCTGCACGCGGCCGACCTGATGAACGACGCCGGCATCCCCTCGGGCGTCATTCCCAACTATCCCGGCCAGTTCTCGGCCTTCGGTTTCATCCTCACCGACGCCCGCGTTGACGTGCAACGCACGGTGCAGATGACGTCCAAGCGCTTCGACCAGGCACGCGCGTCGGAGGTGATGAGCGCGCTGATCGAGACCGGCATCGCCGAGCTGAAGGCGCAGGGCTACGTCAAGAACATCGAGATATACCGCTCGCTGGAGATGCGCTATCTCGGCCAGAACTACGAGTTGGAGATTCCGGTCGCGTTCGACTCATTTACCGACGAGACCACGCCCAAGGTCTGGCAGGCGTTCCACGACATGCACCTCGCAAGATTCGGCTTCAACATCCCGCGCGAGGTGATCGAGGTCATCACCGTCAAGGCCACCGTCGTCTCGCTCACCGAGAAGCCCGACCTCGCCACCATCGGCAAGGCGGAGGGCGAGGCTGAGGTCGTGACCACGCGCTCGGTCGTGTTCGACGACGGGCGCCACGACACGCCGATCTACAACCGCGCCCAACTACGCGACGGCCACGCGATCACCGGGCCCGCGGTCATCGAGGAGCCGGTTTCGGTGACCGTGCTGCGCCCCGGACAACCCATGAAGGTGGATCAGTACGGCAATCTTCTGATCGGCCGCATCGCCGAGGAGTCCTGATCATGACCCAGAAGCCCGACGTCGACATGGTCGCCATGTCGATCATCGACTCCACCATGACCGCGGTCTGCCGCGAGATGGGCATCGTGCTTATGAAGACGTCGTACTCGACGATCTTCAACGAGGCGCTGGACTTCACCTGTGCGCTCGCGAGCCCCCAGGGGGAGATGATCGCTCAGGCCGAGTATTGCCCGTCGATGATCGGCGGCGTGCCCCTGCTGGTGCGCAGCTGCGTCAAGGAGATCCCGCTGGAGACTCTCGAGCCCGGCGACGTGATCTGCCACAACGACCCCTATCGCGGCGGCCTGCACTGCCCCGAGCACACGCTGATCAAGCCGGTCTTCGTCGATGACGAGCTCATGGGCTTCGCCATGACCATCGGTCATCTACAGGAAATCGGTGGCATGGTGCCGGGCGCATTCGCCGGCGAGGCGACCGAGATCTTCCACGAGGGCATCCGCGTGCCGCCGGTGAAGATCAAGAGCCGCGGCGAGGACGTGGAGGAAGTGTGGAAGCTGCTCCTCGCGAACGTCCGCACTCCCCGCTACAACTACGGCGACCTGCGCGCGCTTATCGCGGGCGTGGATGTGGGCGAGCGCGGCCTCGCCAAGCTCATCCGCAAGTACGGCAAGGATACCTTCCGCCGCAACGTGTTGGACCTGATGGACTACTCCGAGAGCCGCATGCGGGCGGAGATCGGGGCCATCGAGGACGGCGTCTATCGCTTCCAGGATCAGGTCGAGGACGACGGCATCGAGAGCAAGCCCTACACCATCAAGGTGGCCGTCCACGTCCAGGGCGGCGAAGTGGTGATCGATTATTCGGGCACTTCGCCGCAGGCGCTAGGTCCGATCAACGCCACCCTCGGCGTCTCTTATTCTGCCGCCTACAACGGCATCCTGCAGGTCACCGACGAGACCATCCCGAAGAACTCAGGCTGCTTCCGTCCGATCCGCGTGGTCTCGCCGCCCGGCACTCTGCTCAACGTGGACTATCCCGGACCCGAGGTCGGCGGCAACACCGAGACGCACTGCAAGATCGCTGGTGCCGTGATCGGCGCGTTGGCGCCGGCGCTGCCGGATCGCACCATGGCGGCGGAAGGCGCGACGCATACCAACTTCGTCTTCGGCGGCACCGATGAGGAGAGCGGCGAGGCCTTCGTCTGCTACGCCATCGAGCTTTCGGGCTGGGGCGGGCGCAGCTTCGCCGACGGCAACGATGCCACCGATTCGATCAACGGCAACTGCCGGGTGGTGCCGGTGGAGGTGTTCGAGACCCGCTTCCCCTTCCGCACCGAGTCCTACATCCTGGTGCAGGATTCCGGCGGGGCCGGCCTGAACCGCGGCGGGCTCAGCACGCAGCGCACGCTCAAGAGCCTGAACACCGAGATCATGGGCAGCCAGATGTCCGACCGCCACCGCAACCGCCCGTGGGGGCTGCACGGTGGCCAGCCCGGCGGCCTCGCCGGCACCTGGCATCAGCAGGCCAATACCACCTCCTGGCACATGATCGACGAGGCTTTCGGCAAGGCCAGCCCCAGCAAGTGGAGCAACGTCCGCATCCGGCCGGGCGATTCGATCCGCTTTCAGACCCCCGGCGGCGGTGGCTGGGGCGATCCGCGACAACGCTCGCGCGAGCAGGTGATCGAGGACGTGGCCGAGGGCTATATCTCCCCCGCCTCAGCGCGGGAGCACTATGGCCTGGAAGGCGCTGCCGAAGCGGCAGAATAGGGGCAGGCAGCTACTCCCGGCGGCGCTCCGCAACCAGAGCGTCGAGCCGGTCAAGCAGGGCCGCGCGATCTGGCGCGAAGTCGCGCTCAATCCACCACTCCTCGACCTCACGGAGTAGCCGACCGACCTCCGGCCCCTCCGGGACACCGCGCGCCAGAACGTCGGCACCCGTCAATGGAAACGTCGGTGCCTCCCACGAGTTGGCGGCCTCCAGCATCGCCTGCAAGGACGTGCCCTTCTCACCGGTCTTTTGCTTGGCCCAGGCAAGCAACAAGAGGTCGCGGTAACGCTCGCGTCCCAACTGGTAGAGGAGGCGGTGCTGAATACGGCGATCAAGACGGGGACTGGGAGAAACCGGCGGTCTTACGAGTTCGGCAAGTCGTTCACCTTCGGTTGCGGATAGCCGCCACCGGTCGGCAATATCTCTGATGGCGGTCGCGGTCTTCGCTACGCCGCTATCCGCGATCAGAGCAGCGAGGCGCCTGATCGGGTCGAGTGAGGCGTAAAGCCGTTCGAGTCCGACGAGACGGGGGAACACCTCCAAAAGCTTCACAACGAGCAACAGTTCGTCGAGAACGCCGGCCTCATGCATCGCAGTTATCGCTGGCACGGGATCATCGGCTGCCAGCAGCTTCAGCATTTCGCTCGGAATTCGCTCGTAGGATCCCAGCGTGAACGTGTCGGCCGCGTCGGCGCAGGCCGCGAGCGCGGCCGCGTCCGGCACACCGCGCCCGTACCAGGCGTAGAATCGGAAAAAGCGGAGCAGGCGCAGGTGGTCCTCGGCGATGCGGGCGGCGGGGTCGCCGACGAAGCGCACGCGCCCGGCCGCGAGGTCCTCCTGTCCGCCGAAATAGTCGAATAGCGCGCCGTCAGGCGTGGTGCTCATGGCGTTAATGGTGAAGTCGCGCCGCGCGGCGTCTTCCCGCCAGTCGTCGGTGAAGGCGACCTCGGCGTGGCGGCCGTCGGTCCGCTCGTCGCGCCGGAGCGTGGTGATCTCGTAGCGCTCGCCGCCGGCAAGCGCGGTCACCGTACCGTGCTCGATGCCACGCGGGACGGTGCGGGTCTCGATGCCGGCGCCCTCCAGTAGCCCCAACACCCGCTCGGGCGGATCTGGCGTGCCGATGTCGATATCGTTGCTCTCGCGCCCGAGCAGCGCGTCGCGCACACAGCCGCCCACGAAGCGGACATCGGCATCATCAGCGGTGAGAGCTTCCACAACCGCCCGCGTTGCGGGCGTTGTCATCCAGGGTGCGTTTACGGTGCTCGCCACCCCGCTGGGGCTCAGTCGATGACCTCGCCGGGGACGATCTCGCCGTCGACGATTCGCGCCGGCACGTAGGTGCCCTCGGGATCGCCTCCAGCGGTCAACGCCCACACCACCAGGCTCGCCGCCGCCAGGATGAGACCGCTGCCGAGCAACCTGACCCACGGCATCTTTTGGAGCGCTGCCGCCGCACTGCTGCGGCTCAGCTGAACCCGGCGCGACAGTATGAGGAAGGCGAAGTAAAGGATCGTGGGCGCGAGCAGGATCAGGATATGGATCAGGGTGGTTCTCAGCATGATGCGCGCACCACATCCCGGAAGTTGACGAGGATCGCCGCCGTAGCGCCCCAGATATGATACGCCTCGTAGGGCAGCACGTAAAAACGGCGCTCGACGCCGCCGATGGTCATCTTGTCGCGGCGGTAGTTGGCGGGCTCCAGCACGAAGGGCAGCGGCACCTCGAAGACCTCTGCGACCTCGCGGGTATCCGCCTCAAAGGATGGCGGTGCCGCGACGAATCCGACGACCGGCGTGATGCGGTAGCCGGTCCCCACCAGATAGTCGTCCAGCCGGCCGGCGATCTCGACCTGCGACGCGGGAAGGCCGATCTCCTCCTCGGCTTCTCGCAGCGCCGTCTTCTGCGGGGTTCCGTCCTCGGGGTCGGCACGGCCGCCGGGAAAGCTGATCTGGCCCGCGTGGCGTGCGAGGCGCTCGGCCCGGCGGGTGAGCAGTACTGAGAGCGCGCCGGCGCGCTCGATGACGGCGACGAGCACGGCGGCCGGCATGATCGGCTCGGACGGCGGCAGGCGGCCCCAGGACTCTTCGCTGTGACGAAGCGAGCCCGGCACGCGGGACGCAGGCGCCCGCTCCGCCGCGGCGATGACCGCCTCCCACGGCTGGTCCGGCGCGCCCGGCGCACCACGCACCACGGCGCGCAGAATGTCGGCCTGCATCGACAGGGCTCGTCAGGCGTTCAGGCTGTGTCGCCAAAAGGGAAGAACACGCCGTCACTCCAGACGCCGAGTACAGGCCGGCCCTCGATCTCCCGCTCGACGCAGAGCTCCACCAAGGGATAGTAGGCAGCGCGCGCGACCCGCGCCTCCAGCCCGTCGCGGACGGTGAGGTAGGGCGCCTTCTCCTCCGACCCCGGCAGGGAGCGAAAGGCGAGGGGGTGCGCGGCGTCGGCGCTCACCCACTCATCCAGATTGGTGCGGAAGCGCAGGTGCTGCGCCTCGCCGTCGCCCTCGACCTCCATCTCGACGGCGATGAAGGGCACGTCATCCACGGTGATGCGCGCTTTCTCCACCGGCGTGATGAGCCAGTAATCGCCGTCCTCTCGTCTGAGCACGCTCGCGAACAGCTTGACCAGCGGCAGCCGGCCGATTGGGCAGCCCTCGTGGAACCACGTGCCGTCGCCTGCGATCCTGATGTCGATGTCGCCACAGAAGAGCTGCGGCGGCCGCCCGGCGACCGGTGCCTGCGATTCGCTCATGCGTCCAGTATAGCCAAGCGAAGGAGTAGCGGCTCGCATCCGGCGCCAAAAGGAATGGGCCGCACCCGCCAACGCGGACGCGGCCCGATACCCGAACAGGTCGGTCCGAGGGATCAGCCGATACGCTCGTCGATCAGCCGGTTCACCTCGGTGGCGTTCTCCATCTGCACCATGTGGCCTTGACCCTCCATCACCGTGCAGTCCACACCGTCCGGCAGGCCGTCGGCATGGGAGGCAGGGATGATCTGATCGCCCGCGCCCCAGATGACGAGCGTCGACACGGTTCCGGCCACGTCGCGCAGGTCTTCGGTCTGCGCGCCATCGGGTGCGAAGGCACTCTTGATGGTGCTAAGCGCGTCAGTCACCCCGTCGATCCGCTTGAAGGCGAGCAGGTCGTTGACGAGCTGGCGGGTCACCAGCGCCGGGTCGGAGAACAGCTTCTCGACGTGGGGCTTGAGGTCCTTCCGGCGCTCGGCCGAGATAAAGCCCTGCAGATAGTCCCCGTCGATATCCGAACCCAGGCCGGCGCTCCCGATCAGGGTGATCGACGCGACCCGCCCCGGCGCCGCGCGGGCCACGGCGAGCGCAATGGCGCCGCCCATGGAGTGGCCCACGAGATGGGCGGACTCGATCTCCAACGCATCGGCGAAGCCGGTGACGATATCGGCGAAGAAGCCGATGGAGCCGTCGCCCACGTCCTTGCTGGAGCTGCCGTGCCCTGGCAGGTCGAGGGCATGGACCACCCGCTTGGCCGCCAATGCCTCGTGGTTGAAGAGCCAGTTGTTGAGGTCGCCGCCGAAGCCGTGGATCAGGATGACCGGCGTGCCGCCTTCGCCCCGCGTGAGGTAGCGAATCGTTCGCCCGGCGATTTCCACAGACTCGGTCGCCGGGCCGCCGTCCTCATCGTCGTCCTCGGGCGGCACGAAGTTGGCTTGAAAGTCGGTGACGAAGGCGTCGATATCGGCGTCGGCGACGCTCTCGTCGGCGACGATGCCGAGCAGGCCGCCGACCGGAAGCACGTCGCCCTCCTGGGCGACGCAGCGGCGGAGCACGCCTGCATCCGCCGCCTCGACCGCGCTTGAGATCTTCTCGGTCTCGATGTCGATGATCTCATCGCCCGGCGTGATCGAATCGCCCTCATCCACAAGCCATCCGGCCACCTTCCCCTCCTTCATGGAGAGGCCCCATTTGGGCATGCAAACGGTGCGAATGCCCTCGCTCATTTGCTGGACTCCATCACCGCTTTCACGGCCTTCTGCACCGCAGCCGCGTCGGGGATGTAGAGATCCTCGAGCGTATCCGAGAACGGCACCGGGGTGTGCGGGGCGGTCACCTGCTTGATCGGCCCCTTGAGCGAATCGAAGGCCTTCTCGCAGACCATGGCCGCGATATCGGTGGCCATGTTGCAGCGCGGGTGCGACTCGTCGAGCACCACCAGCCGTCCGGTGTTCTCCACCGTCTCAAGGATCGTGTCCTCGTCCATGGGCGACGTCGTGCGCAGGTCGACGATCTCGCACTCGATGCCGTCGCCGGAGAGCGCCTCCGCTGCCTCGTTCGCGACATGGACCATGCGGCCCAGCGTCACGATCGAGACATCATCGCCCTCGCGCACGATGTTGGCTTCGCCGAAGGGCAGCGCATAGGGCTCCTCCGGCACATCGCCTTCGAGGGTGTAGAGCGCCTTGTGCTCGCAGAAGATCACCGGGTCGTTGTCGCGGATCGCCTGGATCAGCAGTCCCTTGGCGTCGTAGGGCGTGGCCGGGGTCACGACCTTGAGTCCGGGGATGTGGGTGAACACCGGATAGAGGCACTGCGAGTGCTGGGCGGCGGCCCGTAGCCCGGCACCGTACATGGTGCGGATCACCACCGGGGTCTCGGCCTTGCCGCCGAACATGTAGCGGAACTTTGCCGCCTGGTTGAAGATCTGGTCGAAGCAGACGCCCATGAAGTCGATGAACATCAGCTCCGCGACCGGGCGGAGCCCCGAGGTCGCAGCACCAACTGCGGCACCGATAAATGCGGATTCGCTGATCGGGGTGTCCATCACCCGATCGCCGTACTTGCCGTAAAGCCCCTTGGTGATGCCGAGCGGTCCGCCCCAGGCGTCGCGCTCGCCATCGGTGCCGAGCCCGCCGGCCACGTCCTCGCCCATGACGACGACGGTCTCGTCGCGCTCCATCTCCTGCGCGAGGGCTTCGTTGATCGCCTGTTGATAAGTGACTGTACGTGCCATGACTGCCTCCCTCGCTCAGTAGGTAACGTAGACGTCGGTCAGAAGATCGGCGGCGGTCGGCGGCGGCGCTACCTTGGCCTTGGCGACCGCGCCGTCGATCAGGCTCTCGGCCTCGCTGTCGATCGCGTCGAGGTCGCTCGCGCCGAGCAGACCGGCTTCGGTCACCCTCTCGCGGAACATGGTGAGGCAGTCGCGCGATTCGCGCAGCTTCTTCACCTCATCGGGTCCGCGGTAGGTCTGGGCGTCGCCCTCGAAGTGCCCGTAGTAGCGGTTGAGCTTGCATTCCAGCAGGCTCGGGCCGCCGCCCTCGCGGGCGCGCTTGATGGCCTCGCCGGCGGCCTCGTGGACCGCGAAGAAGTCATGCCCGTCGATCACGACGCCCGGCATGTTGAAGCCGCTGGCGCGGTCGGCGGCATCGTCGCAGGCGATCGACCACTTGGAAGAGGTCGACTCCGCGTAGCCGTTGTTCTCGATCACGAAGATGCAGGGTAGGTTCCAGACCGAGGCGAGATTGAGGCTCTCGAAGGTGGTGCCCTGGTTGGAGCCGCCGTCGCCCACGAACGCGATGGCGACGCCGCCGGTGCCGAGCTGCTTCGCAGCCAGGCCCGCGCCGCAGATGAGCGGCGGGCCGCCGCCTACGATGCCGTTCGCGCCCATCATGCCCTTGTCGAGGTCGGCGATGTGCATGGAGCCGCCCTTGCCGGCGCAGAGGCCGTCCTTGCGGCCGTAAATCTCCGCCATCATGCCGTCCACGTCGCAGCCCTTGGCGATGCAGTGGCCGTGGCCGCGATGGGTGCTGGCGATGCGGTCGCGATCGTCGAGGTGCAAGCACACGCCGACGCCGCTCGCCTCCTCGCCGGCATAGAGGTGCACGAAACCGGGGATTTCACCGGTCGCGAACTCGACGTGTAGCCGTTCCTCGAACTCGCGGATCGTGCGCATGGTCCTGTAAGCCGTCAACAATTCGTCTCTGCTGAGCTGCATACGAGTTGCTCCCCTTAGCCTGCGTGGTGGCGTTCGGCCCTAAAAATAGGCGACGCCAGTGTTAATGTCGAAGACGTGCAACTTGTCCACATCGAAGCCGATGCGGCAGGGATCACCGGGCCCGCCCATGGGTCCGATCTTGGTCTTCACCATGACCCGATCGCTGCCGATGGTGACTTCGACGATCATGTCGCCGCCGAGCGGCTCGATCACGAAGATCTCTCCTGGCACGTCCAGTGCGCTATCGGCGCCGGACTCGATGGCCAGATTGTCCGGCCGGATGCCGATCCGTACGTTGGCGTCCGCGCCGCTCGCCGTGAGCAGGCTGGCCTGCTGCTCGGTGAGCGCGAGCCGGAAGCCCGAATGCACGACCGTGAGCCCGACGTTGGTTTGCTCCAGAGTGCAGTCGAGGAAGTTCATCGGCGGCTCACCGACGAATCCCGCCACGAACTCGTTGGAAGGCTGGTTGTAGATTTCCTCGGGCGTGCCGAGCTGCTGCAGCACGCCTTCGTGCATCACCGCGATCCGGTCCGCCATGGACATGCCCTCGAGCTGGTCATGGGTGACGTAGACGGTCGTGGTTTCGAGGTCGCGCTGCAGGTGCTTGAGCTCGCCCCGCATGTGGGAGCGCAGCTTGGCGTCCAGATGGGCGATGGGCTCGTCGAAGAGGAAGACCTTGGGCTCGCGCACGATGGCGCGGCCGATCGCCGTGCGCTGCTTCTGCCCGCCGCTGAGCTCCACCGGCTTGCGGCCGAGCAGGGGGTCGATCTCCAGAATCTCGGCGGCGCGACGCACGCGGCGCTCGATCTCGTCCTTCGGCGTCCGGCGCAGCTTGAGCGGGTTCGCCATGTTCTCGTAGACGGTCTTGTGGGGATAGAGGGCGTAGTTCTCGAACACCATGGCGATGTCGCGGTCGCGCGGCGGCAGGTCGTTCACGCGCACGTCGTCGAAGTAGATGTCGCCGGAGGAGATGAACTCCAGGCCCGCGAGCATGCGCAGCGTCGATGACTTTCCGCAGCCGGAGGGCCCGAGGATACACATGAACTCGTTGTTCTTGATCTCGAGATTTAGCTCCTTCACGGCCATGGTCTTGCCGTAATACTTCCAGACGTCGGAGATCGTCACCGTAGCCATCAGTACCTCCAGACAGGCATTCGTCTGCTCTCCGGCCCTATTCCCTGACCGCGCCCATAGTCAGGCCCGCGACCAGATAGCGTCGGATCAGAAGGCCCAGGAACATCATCGGCACGGTCGTGACCACGCCGGCGGCCATGATCATGCCCCACTGAATCTTCACGGGTTGCACCAGCTCCGCCGTGGCCACCGGCAAGGTCTTGGCGCCGCCCGAGCCAATGATCGAGGCGAACAGGAAGTCGTTCCAGCCGAAGAGCACGCAGAGCACGATGAAGGCGCCGATCCCCGGCGCCACCAGCGGGATGATCAGTCTGAACGCCTGCCAGCGGGTGCAGCCGTCGCATTGCGCCGCTTCCTCGATCGCGTAGGGGACGTTGTCGAAGAAGCCCTTCAGAATCCAGATGGCGAAGGGGAGGTTGAAGGTCGTGTAGGCGAGGATCAGGCCGGGCAGGGTGCCGACCAGCCCGGACGAGCGGAAGATCACGTAGAGCGGCACCATGACCGCCACCACCGGCGCCATGCGGGTCGAGATGATCCAGAACAGGAGGTCCCGCTTGCCGCGGAACTCCGCCCTGGAGAGGGCGTAGGCTGCCATCGAGCCGAGCGAAACCGAGACCGCCGCAGAGCCCAGCGATGCGATCAGGCTGTTGCGCAGGTAGGTGCCGAAATGCTTTTCGGTAAAGAGCTCGACATAGTGCGCGCCGGTCGGCTTGAAGTCGAACATCACGCCGATGTCGCCCCAATCGCCGACTTCCGGCAGCTGGAACGCATCCAGCAGGTCCTTGAAGGACGAGACCACCATGATGAAGAGCGGCAGCACGGTCCAGACGAAGAAGAAGATCAGGAACAGGATCGAGAGCCCCTGCAGCGCGCTCCTCAGCGGCGAGCGGTAGCGGACGATCTCGCGCGAGGCCATCGGCTAGTCCTCGCCCTGCGTCCTGATCTTGCGGGTGGGGTCCTCGAACACCTTGGTCAGCACGAAGCCCAGCAGGATCGTCAGCAGCAGCAGGGTGAACGCGATCGCGGCACCGCGGCCGAGCTCGAAGAACTTGAACGACACGTCGAACAGATAGGTGGGCAGAATCTTGGTCGCGTTGGCGGGGCCGCCGCCGGTCATGATCAGGATGTGGTCGATGAACCTGAAATTATCCATGAAGCGGAGCAGGATCGCGATCAGCAGGAACGGGTAGAGGTTGGGCAGCGCCACGCTGAAGAAGTTCCGGAAGGGCCCGGCGCCGTCGACCATGTGAGCCTCGAGCTGGTCCTGCGGCACGCGCTTGAGCCCGGCGAGCGTGATCAGCGCGATGAGCGGCGTCCACTGCCAGACGTCGGTCGCGACGATGGCGAACATCGCCCAGAACTTGTTGCCGAGGATCGAGCCGCTTTCGAGCAGGCCGATGCTCTGCAGCAGCCAGAAGTACCAGCCGAAGGTGCCGTTGTAGAGAAACATGTAAAGGAAGCCGGCGATAACGGGCGCCATCATCATCGGCATCAGGAAGATGGTGACGAGGATCTTCTCGAAACGGTTGTTGTTGAGGATGACCGCGACCAGGACGCCGAGGCCAATCTCCACGGAAAGGCAGAGCGCGCTGTACTTGAAGAGCGTGAGCCACCCGCGCAGGAACTTCTTGTCGCTCGCCAGCCGGGAGAAGTTATCGATACCGGCCCAAACATCCGACTTGCCCGGCGCGAGCTGCACCTCGTGCAGGGTCATGTAGACCAGCCAGACCAGGGGATAGAGTGAGATCGCCGCCAGCAGCAGGATCGCCGGCAGCATCAGCCACAGCAGGTAATAGCGCGGCGGCCGGCGGTTGAAGCCCTCCGGCACGTAATCGATCGTCCGTACACCGCGCACGACGCCACCCGCGACATCCATGTTCGCGATGTTGGCCATGCGCTGGGTCTCCGCGCCGTTTCGCTGCCGGCGGACGGCTACTGCCAGTGTTGGTCAGAAGCCAAGATCTGCCCGGGAGGCGCCGAAGCGCCGACGCCTCCCGGGCAGCAGGGTTAGCGTCTAGACGTCGTGGATGGCGTCCAGCTCGTCCCGGATGGAGTCGCACGCCTCCTGAGCCGAAAGCTCGCCGGAGATGCATTGCTGCGTCCCGACGCGAACGATCTCGTGATACTCGTTCGACTTCGGCAGCTTCGGCCCGAGCACCATGTTGGGTGTGCGGATGCCCTTGTCGTAGACCGCCTCAAAAGTAAGCGCGTTCGGCATGGTGGTCGGCCGGTTGCGCGCCTCCTGGACCTCCGGCACGTCGAGGACGGACCTGCGGGTGGGCGTGCCGCCGACGCCGCGCAGCACCATGAGCTGCGTGTCGTGGCTGCAGGCCCAGCTGGCGAAGATGAACGCCGCACGCTGCAGGTCCATGTCCGCGCCGGCGTTGATGCCGATGCCGCCGATGCCGCAGTTGGTGGCGTTGACGACGTTGTCGCTGCCGTCGACGTTCCACTCGAGGGCGCCCTTCGGCCCCATGGCGTAGCCTGTCTTGCCGCCCGCCGCGACGGACTGCTCGGGGTCCTCCACCGAGGCCGCAAACTCGTGGTACTGGATCTGCATGGCGACGCCGCCGGCGGCGTAGACCGTGTTCAGCTCCAGGGTGCCGTTGGTCAGGTTGTCGGGATGGCTGACGTCGGCGAGCGCCTTGTAGCCTTCCATCGCCTTGACCGACTGCGCATCGCCCCAGTTGGTCGGGCCGGGGTTCTTCGAGCCGAGCGTGTCATCGACCGCGAAGTCGAGCCACTGGTTCTGCGCGTACATGTGCCGCTGGATGTCGAGCTGCGTGGTCCAGCCGAACGAGCCGTGATGCTGCGCGTAGCCGTAGGGGATGGACGAATCGCGCTCGTGCATCTTCCCAAAGAACTCGGTGATATCGACCATGTCCTTGTAGGTCGTCTCGTCGGTGAACTCGAGGCGGTAGCCGTAGTCGGCCTCGAAGTCCTTGGTCAGCTTCTCGAACAGGTCCTGCCGGTAGAAGGTGCAGGACACCGCGCAGTCGTAGGGGAAGGCACGGATCGGGCCGCGCTCGTAGTAGACGCCGCAGGCATCCAGGTAATTCTCGAACCAGACATCGCTGCCGTAGCCCTGCGGGTCGAGCGGCAGCGTGTCGTCCACCGAGAACTCGTTGAGGTCGGCGTAGAAGTCGGCGAAGGGCGAGCCGATCGGCTTGTCTTGCACGTAGTTCAGGTGATAGTCGGCCTGGCCGCTCCTGAGGTCGATACCGACCTTCTGCTGCACAGTGGGCAGGCCGTCGGTGAGGATTTCCACCTCGATCCCGGTGAGATCGTAGAACGCCTGGATGTTGTCGCGGATTGCGAAGGAAGGCGGCGTGTTCTCGGACATGAAGACGAGCTTCGAGCCCTCGTACTGGCGCCACTTGGCTTCATCGGACGAATAGGCGTAGACGGGGCGGCGCGTAATGACCGAGTTCATGCCGACCGCGATCGAGCCCGCGCCGAGTGCGGTTGCGACACCGCCTCCGAGCTCGAGGAATTTGCGGCGACTGATCGGCTTGTACAGCGCCTTCTTGGGCATAGAGAACATGCTTTGCTCCTCCTTGGCGAGTGTCGGGCAATGGCGTCATATGGGCGGGACGGTGTGAGGTTCGCGACCCACGCGGGAGGCCCCCGCGCGGTCTCCCTCCGCCGGCACGATGCAAACTGAACGTTTGTTTTCCGGGTGTCAATGGCAGCGCCAATCGGGCGCGGTAGCCGCCTGTCGCGGCGCTACGTCTGGAGGGCAGGCAGGTCCTCGAACAGCGCCAGCGCCTCCGGATTCGCCAGCGCCTCGCGGTTCTTGATCGCGCGGCCGTGGATCACGTCGCGGACCGCGAGTTCGGTGATCTTGCCGGAGCGGGTGCGCGGGATATCGGCGATCTGGATCACCTTTGCCGGCACGTGGCGGGGCGTGCATTCGCGGCGGATGCGCGCCTTGATCCGGTCCACGAGCGCGTCGTCTAGCGCGATGCCTTCGCGCAGGCGGACGAAGAGCACGATGCGCTGGTCGTCCTCCCAGTCCTGGCCGATGCAGATGGCCTCCAGCACCTCGTCGCACAGCTCGACCTGGCGGTAGATCTCCGCCGTGCCGATGCGCACGCCGCCGGGGTTCAGCACCGCGTCCGAGCGACCGTGGATGACCAGCCCGTCGTGCTCGGTGCGCGTCACCCAGTCGCCGTGGCACCAGACGCCTGCAAAGCGGTCGAAATAGGCGCCGTGATACTTGGCGCCGTCCGGGTCGTTCCAGAACGAGATCGGCATGGAGGGGAAGGGCTGCGTGCATACGAGCTCCCCCGGCTCGCCGCGCACGGGCTTGCCGGCATCGTCGAAGACGTCGACTGCCATGCCGAGACCGAAAGCCTGCAGCTCGCCGCGCCGGACCGGGCCCATGGGGTTGCCCAGCGCGAAGCAAGAGATGATGTCAGTGCCGCCCGAGATCGAGGCGAGATGCAGGTCGTCCTTGATGGCGCGGTAGACGTATTCGAACCCTTCCGGCGCGAGCGGCGAGCCGGTGGAGGTCATGGTGCGGAGCGTACCGAGGTCGTGGCTGTGCTTCGGCTCCAGCCCGGCCTTGGCGGCGGCATCGAGGTACTTGGCAGAGGTGCCGAAGAGCGTCATGCCTTCGGCATCGGCATAGTCGAAGAGCACGTTGCCGTCGGGGTGGAAGGGCGAGCCGTCGTAGAGCAGCAGCGTCGCCTCGGAGGCGAGCGCGCTCACCAGCCAGTTCCACATCATCCAGCCGCAGGTGGTGGCATAGAACACCCGGTCGCCGCGCCCGATGTCGCTCTGCAGCGCGTGCTCCTTCATGTGCTGCAGCAGGGTGCCGCCGGTACCGTGGACGATGCACTTCGGCGCGCCGGTGGTGCCGGACGAGAACATGATGACCAGCGGGTGGTCGAAGGGCACGCGCACGAAATCGATCGGCCCGCCCTCCTGCTCGCCAAGCGCTTCGCCATAGTCCTCGGCGCCCGGGACGTCGTCGTGCGAGGGGCTGTAATCCGCGTAAAGCACCAAGATCACGTGCTCGACAGTGGGAAGCTCGGCCAGGATTTCGCGCACCTGCGGCCTGCGGTCGAAGGTCTTGCCGTTGTAGAAGTAGCCGTCGGCGGCGATCAGAACCTTGGGTGCGATCTGGCCGAAGCGGTCGAGCACACCGCGTGTGCCGAAATCCGACGAGCACGAGGACCAGACTGCGCCGAGGCTCGCCGCCGCCAGCGCCGAGATGATGGTCTCCGGCATGTTCGGTAGGTAGCCCGCGACCCGGTCGCCCCGGCGGACCCCACGGTCCGCCAACGCCTGGGCCATACGCGAGACTTGATCGTGCAACTCTGCGAAGCTGAGTCGCCGCCTGACGCGCTCCTCGCCCCAGAAGACCAGCGCGTCCGCTTCGTCCCGCCGACGCAGCAGGTTCTCGGCGTAGTTGAGCTTCGCGTCCGGAAACCAGCGTGCGCCCGGCATTTTGTCGCCGTCGACCACGATGCGCTCGCCCGGCCCGTCGCCGATGATGCCCGCAAAATCCCACATCGAGCGCCAGAATTGCGCCGGCTCGGCCATCGACCAGGCGTGCAGCGCGCCGTAGTCGGCGGCATCGACGCCCCATGTGACGCGCACTTCGGCCATGAAGCGGCCCAGACGGGCACTCTTCAGGCGCTCCGGCGACGGCGTCCAAAGTGGCTCGGTCATGGCCCCTCCCACGGTTGCCGCGCCCTCATAGCAGTCTCCCGCGCCGAACGGGAGACCCGATGGGGTATAGTGAGAGGCAAGAGTATCGGCGCAGGCACACACCATCGCGTCCTGTAAACTGATGAATCTTTCGTTCTCTGTATTGCCTAGCGAGATGTGAGAGGCACCGAATGATCGCCGCCGTCGCAGAGCGCACAGCCGAAATCGAGCGGCTGTGCGGCAGGCACCACGTCTTGAGGCTCGCACTGTTCGGCTCGGCAGCAACCGGCGGGCATCGCTCGGGCACGAGCGACTTCGACTTCGTCGTGGAGTTTCAACCGCTTCCGGCCGGTATCTACGCTGACAGCTACTTTGGCTTGTTGGAGGACTTGGAGCGACTTCTCGGCGGGCCGGTGGAGTTAGTGGTGGAACCGGCCATCAAGAATCCGTATTTCCGTCAGTCGGTCGAGCAGACCAGCGCACTGCTTCATGAAGCCTGAAGCAAGGAAGTATCTGTACGACATTTGGCGGGCCGTCGAGTTGCTGACGGAGTTCACCGCCGACAAGGCGTTCCAGGACTATGAGCGCGACGCAATGCTACGCGCGGCGGTTGAACGCCAGTTCGAGATTATCGGCAGGCCACCGCCCGGGTGGCGAAGATTGGGCAGTGCTGCATTTTGAAATTTGAGCTACCCCTCAGCCTTTACAGTCCCCCGCTTGCGGTACGCTTTCGGTCGCTGCGGCTTTTTGGCTTTACGGTCGATCATTTCAACAATCCACTCCATTGAATAGGGGTACTCAGCCAGCCCGATTTCGACGGCGGGGGTCGTCTCCAGGGTCTGATGAATCCGGATAAAGTTGTAATAGGTGGCGAACAGATGGGTCATGTTCTTGTGGTTCGCCAGCGTCTTGGAAAAGCCATTGGTCTTGCGGGTGTAACGGCGGATGCACATGCGGATGGTTAGGTTGAGCCGCTCGACATAGGAGGTGCTGGCCTTCTCGGTCGTGTGCCGGCCCAACACCTGCCGCGATTGAATGCCCACGTTGCTGCCGGAAAAGTCCTTGACCAACTGTGAATACGTAACGTCCCGCCCAAAGTAGCGCTTGATCGCCTTGACGTACGAGGCGTTGCCATCGGTGCAGATACTCAGGTGCCGTACCGCCACGACCCGCGAGCGCAAGTCCTTCACAAAGCTATCACATGCGCGGTCGGTGCGGCTGCCGACCTTGTAGGCAATCAGTAACTTGTCCTCGGCCTCGATCGCGGTCCAAGTCCAGACGTCCCCGGCGCCTTTGGGCGCGGCTTTGGCGTCTTTCACCCGCTTCTGCTTGACGTAACAGAACGACCAGAGCTCGTCGCACTGGATCTCGTAAGCCTTGATGCCTTGGACGGTCGTGCGGTGATGGTTGCGGCAGATGCGCGCCGCATCATTGAGCAGCTTGTCTACGGTGCGCCAAGAAACGCCCTCCAGCCGACAAATCGCCCGCATGGAGTTGCCTTCGAGCAGCAAGTGGAGAATCTTGGCGCGCCTTGCAGTGTCAAGTTGATTGGCCATAGGCAGTGTCTCCGTCCTTTATAGTGACACTGCATTATACTAGAAAAACGTAGTATAGTCAAGACTTTTGTCTATACTAGTCCTAGTATGTCTTTGCGCTTGACAAGGCGCTTGTAAGCTGGCATGTGAGCGGCCCGGTGGTGAATATCCAACACAAGAAGTCGAGTATGAGTAATGGCTGGAGCCCAGAAGACATTTATCTAGTGTGGACTAAAGGACATGAAATTGCCGGTTATGATCCCGCAGTATGGCGTCGAGATGACTTGGGCAACGCCATCAAGTATGATGAGCACGGCAATACCAATTCAGATTACGGATGGGAGATTGATCACATTCAGCGGGTTGCTGACGGAGGCTCTAACGAACTCTATAACTTGCGCCCGCTTCAGTGGAACGCCAATAGGGATCGCGGATAGGCTGTTTAATCGCTCGGAACCGTATAGCCTGGCGCCACAGTCGATACTTGAATATAGTCTATCTTACTACAATCGCGTTTGTGTGGTATCGGAGTAACGTACAGGCCCATTCCCTTCAACGTATTATAAAGGCGCTGATTGCAATGCCAAGCTGACATATGATCAGGCTCAACCTCACGGATTTCATTTGCTTGTATCATCTCACTTCCTCATTGACTGATTACGTTTGTTGAGCAGCTTGCGGAGCGCTTTAAAGCTGGCCTCAGCCCTTTCGCCCGGCGCCACGGTGATCTGACCATCGCCACGCTTGCGTTTGGCTCTCCGCTTGAGCCGACGTGCCTCCTTGTCGGCAATCGTGTCGGGGCCATCGACCGTGGGCTTGGTTAGCTCTTCTTCCAACGTCTCTTTGGCTTCATCCACAGTAGGGGCCTCGAACCGTTTACCAACTGTCGAAAATTAGGTAAGCAGAACTGCCCTATATCGTATGAGCTTGACAGCTATAGCCGCATCCTCTTAGCCTTGATCCTGCAAACAACACGCGTGCACCCGCTAAGTCGGGTCGCCCGCCGAATAGAAGAGCCTGACACTAGTCCGGTTGTAGCTACCCGGACTGGGCGAATAGGTGGGACTTCCACGTTCGCGTGTGTTGTTTGCACGGCCCGGCACCAGCGTGCCGGCGCAACAAACGCGCGACGGTGGAGATCAAAATGAGAATGGCTAAGGCTCTTGCGGTCGGCATACTGGCTACAGCGCTAAGTGGATCAAACGCTTTAGCTCAATCTTGGGAAACCAATAGTGAAACTGATCCATTTACTGACATGCAAAAGGCGGAAGCATGGATCGGCAGTACAGAGGGAGAGCAATCTTATCTTGGTATATGGTGTCACGACCGTAAACTTGAAATACTGGTAGCGTTCGACGAACAATTAGACGAGAATTTACTGGTTACAACTCGCGTTGGAAAAGAAGAACCGGTGACGCAGGAGTGGTCTGGCAGCACCACTGGTGATGCTGTCTTTCACTTGGCTCCTTCGCGGTTCCTCAAACAGCTTTTAGAGGACATGCACAAGAAACTTGCAATCAGAGTGTGGACAAAGGAAGGAACATATTTGGTAAGTTTGTTCAACCTTGTCGGCATAGTGAACGCCACAAAGCCGGTAATGGAAGCCGGGTGCTCTCGATACTTTCCTACAAAATACTATAACTAACCTGCTCGGGTCGGGGTTCTCACTTTCCGGCCCCTCTTATTCCTTAAAACTTTCGTTCAGTTTCTCAAATTCTTTCTCTTCTTTTTCATCAACAAACGTCTCTTCAATCTCGCCCGTGGCGATCTTCATGGTGTGAATGGCGCAGGCGATATCATCGTCCGGGCGCCACTGCCCTTGTGGTCCGCGTGCCATTAATGTATCTCCTTTTTGAGCGTACACACCTGCTTTACAGTGTAAATAGCGCAGTGCTAACAAGTCAACGCTCAAATTTCAAAATGCAGCACTGCCGAAGATTGACCCTGAGTTGGTCGGCCGAACGCGGCAAGACCCGCGCTGCATAGTTGTCGTCAGAACGGCTACAGAGGATTGTCCCAAAGAGGCTGCGACAAAGCGATTGGCTCAGCTTTCTTCTACAAAGGGCAGCTGAAGATTATCGCCGCGCTTGGGCAAGGATCGATCCAACATAGATTTGAACTGATTCCAAGTTGTCGATGCCTTCATTAACGTCGTGACGGCGTGGATATGCTGAGCTAGCGCGGGATGCCCAATATCGTCAGTAAATAGCTGATGTAGTTTCCCTTTCTTATTGCCACTAGATGTGCGAGGCATGCGACGCTCAAGCTCATCCCGGATGCCAGGTGCTAACCTTTCATACACAAAGTCGGTAGTGTAATGAGCGACAACCTGTGAGGGGTTGAATTTTCGGCCCTTCCACTCCCAACCTCGTAGGCGATAGATCTGCTTGTAGAAGTCGTCAGGGAACCGTTTGGCCCACGCCGCAAGCTCTTTGCGCAAATAGGCATCCAGGATTTCTTGAAGTGCGTAGCGATTGCGGACATCTTGGTAACCTGTCGCCTCATCTATCAGAGCGATGATACCCACATCTGCTAGTGCTGCTCTAATAGCCTCAGCGGCCCGAACCATATTTTGGTAACGCACGGGCACCGAGCCACGCGCAGTCATGCAGTGGTCGCGATATCTCAGGTACACCTCCGCCACCTTGCGAACGAGCGAGGCATCGTACCCAACGCCCTTACTGCCTGATTTCGTGCGATAAAACACAGGTTTGGTCGACAGAACTAAATCGTTGTCAATAAACGGCTTTAGCGCCTTTGCTTGAAGAAAACTGGGTAGTTCGTCGACAGTCGAGAGTACGCCCGTCCCCGCCTTCGGCGACCTCGACCGCCCCAACGCCCGCAGGAATGTAGCCTGCGTAATGATCCTTCGCTCATCCCGTAGAACTGCGGCTAAGACTGTTTTCCCGCCGATTTCGAAGCTACCCTCAAAGTCCGCTTCCGGAAGACTCGCGGTCCATCTGGACTCAGCCGCCTTTCGGGCGATTGCCGACCTCCGCTTTGCAGAGAGATTGGCAGCGCGTGCCCGGCCTCCGGCCGACTGCTTACTATTGGTCATGACATCCTCTGCTTGCGACTCGTGTGATGCAAGCATAAGCTTGCTAGATGTGGATTGCAAGCATTCGTCGATCCCCGCGTCTGTTGACATTCCAGCGATATTCCCTATTGAAAGCGGACTGAATTCGTCCTATATGCCCGTCACGCACGCCCGGCGAGAGCGCGGGCGAGGCGATTGCGAGGGGGTACAGCATGATCCGCGTCAGCCGCATGGCCGACTATGGTGTCGTGGCCATGACCCACATCGCGCGCGAACCGCGCGCCCGGCACACCGCCGCGAGCATCGCCGCACGGACCGGCGTGCCCCAGCCGAGCGCGAGCAAGCTTCTGAAATTGCTGGCGAGGGCCGGCATCTTGACCTCGCACCGGGGTGCCAAGGGCGGCTATGTCTTGGCGCATGCCCCGGATCAGGTCTCGGTGGCGGATTTGGTGGCCGCCGTGGACGGGCCGATCTCGCTCGCCGACTGCCTCGACGGCCCCTCCGGCATCTGTGAGCTGGAGAGCTTCTGCTCGGTGCGCGGCCCCTGGCAGAAGATCAGCGACGCGATTCGTGTCGCACTGGAGGAGGTCACGTTGGCCGATATGGCCCAGGCCGCAGAGGGCGCGGGCGAACGACCCGTGCCGGCGCAGACCGCGGGCCGGGAGCACGTATCATGAGTGCCCAGCAGGAAGCCGCGCAAGCGGTCGAGTCCTACGCCGGCGAGCGCTACAAGTACGGCTTCGTCACCGACGTCGAGGCCGACTCCGCGCCCCCCGGTCTAGACCATGACACCATCCGCTTCATCTCGGCCAAGAAGGGCGAGCCCGAGTGGCTGTTGGCATGGCGTCTCAAAGCGTTCGAGCGCTGGCTTGAGATGGAAGATGAGGAGCCGACCTGGGCCAAGCTGCACTATCCGCCCATCGATTATCAGGACGCCTGCTACTACTCGGCGCCCAAGTCCGGTGCGGATCGGCCGAAGAGCCTGGATGAGGTCGACCCAGAGCTGCTGAAGACCTACGAGAAGCTCGGCATCCCGCTCCAGGAGCAGGAGATGCTCGCGGGTGTCGCGGTGGACGCGGTGTTCGACAGCGTCTCGGTCGCCACCACTTTCAAGGACAAGCTCGCCGAGATGGGCATCATCTTCTGCTCGATCTCGGAGGCGGTGAAGGAGCACCCCGAGCTGGTGCAGCGCTATCTCGGCTCCGTGGTGCCCTACTCGGACAACTTCTTCGCGACGCTTAATTCGGCGGTCTTCACTGACGGCTCCTTCGTCTACGTGCCTCAGGGCGTGCGCTGCCCGATGGAGCTTTCCACCTACTTCCGCATCAACGCGGCCAACACCGGCCAGTTCGAGCGCACGCTGATCATCGCCGACGAGGGCTCCTACGTGAGCTACCTCGAAGGCTGTACGGCGCCCATGCGGGACGAGAACCAGCTTCATGCGGCAGTGGTCGAGCTGATCGCGCTCGATGACGCCGAGATCAAGTACTCCACGGTGCAGAACTGGTATCCGGGCGACGCCGAAGGCAAGGGCGGGATCTACAACTTCGTCACCAAGCGCGGCGCCTGCCGCGGCGCCAACGCCAAGATCTCCTGGACCCAGGTGGAGACCGGGTCTGCGATCACCTGGAAGTATCCGAGCTGCATCCTCCAGGGCGACAATTCGGTGGGCGAGTTCTACTCCATCGCCATCACCAACAATCGCCAGCAGGCCGATACCGGCACCAAGATGATCCACATGGGCCGCAACACGAAGAGCCGGATCGTCTCCAAGGGCATCGCGGCCGGGCGGTCGGACAGCACCTATCGCGGCCTGGTCCGCATCCAGCCGAAGGCCGAGGGCGCGCGCAACCATACCCAGTGCGATTCGCTCCTGATCGGTGCGGAATGCGGCGCCCACACCGTGCCCTACATCGAATCGCGCAACCCGACGGCGCGGGTCGAGCACGAGGCGACCACATCCAAGATCAGCGAGGATCAGCTCTTCTACTGCCGCCAGCGCGGCATCGATGAGGAAGACGCGGTGGCGCTGATCGTGAACGGCTTCTGCCGCGAGGTGTTGCAGGAGCTGCCGATGGAGTTCGCGGTCGAGGCCCAAAAATTGGTGGCCATCAGCCTCGAAGGCAGTGTCGGCTAGGACGGACAGTACGGAACAGCCATGCCCAATTCCATGTTAGTGATCGAAAACCTGCACACGACCGTCGATGGCAAGCCGATTCTGAACGGCCTCGACCTCGCAGTGAACGAGGGCGAGGTGCACGCGGTGATGGGGCCCAACGGCTCCGGCAAGAGCACGCTCGCCTACGTGATCGCTGGCCGCGAGGGATACGAGGTGACCCAGGGCTCGATCCGCTATCGGGGCGAGGACCTGCTCGCCATGAGCGTGGAGGAGCGGGCGTGCAGCGGCGTCTTCCTCGCCTTCCAGTATCCGGTGGAGATCCCGGGCGTAGGCAGCGCGACCTTTCTCAAGACAGCGGTCAACGCGGCCCGCAAGCATCGCGGTGAGCAGGAATACGACGCGATGGAGTTCCTCAAGCTGGTCAAGGCCAAGCGCGCGGCGCTCGGCATCGAAGACGGCATGATGCGGCGCGCCCTCAACGTCGGCTTCTCCGGCGGCGAGAAGAAGCGCAACGAGATGCTCCAGATGGCGCTGCTGGAGCCCGCCCTCGCTATCCTCGACGAGACCGATTCCGGCCTCGACATCGACGCGCTGAAGGTGGTCGCCGACGGCATCAATGCACTGCGAGGGCCGGAGCGGGCGATGGTGGTCATCACCCACTATCAGCGGCTGCTCGATCACGTCGTGCCGGACAAGGTGCACGTGCTTGCTGGCGGCCGCATCGTCCGCTCGGGCGGGAGTGAGCTCGCGCTGGAGCTCGAGAGCCGCGGCTATGCCGGCCTCGGGCTCGAGCCGAGCGCGGCGGCCTGAGCGGGGGCCACGCGCCATGCCCAGCCGGCGGACTATTCCCTTCGACTATCCCGCACCCGGTGCCGCAGCGGCGGCGCTGCCGGGAGCGGGCCTGCCGTGGCTTGATGCGCTTCGCGACGAGGGCCGCCGGCTGAGCGCGGATGGGCTGCCGAGCACCCGCACGGAAGCGTGGAAGTACACCAGTCTCGCACCGCTAACCGAACTCGAATTCCCGCACCCGGCAGCGTTCGAAGCGGAGGCCGCGCGGGCCGATCTCGGACCCGGTGCCCTCGATGGGCTGGAGGGGCCATCGCTGGTGTTCGTCAACGGGCGGCTCTCCACGCGCCATTCGCGCTTCGAAGGGCTGCCGGCGGGGCTGCGCGTGCGCGGGCTGGCCCAAGGCCTTGCCGACAATTCGGGCGAGATCGAGGCGCTGATCGGTGATGCGACGCCAAACGGCGACCCGCTAGCCGCCTTCAACGTGGCCTTTGCTGCCGACGGATGCATCGTCGAAACCAAGCCGGGAGCCACCGTAGACCAACCGGTTCTGCTCCGCTTTGTGGCCGCGCCGCGAAGCGAGCCGCTCGCCTATCATCCTCGCTTGATCGTTCGATTGGGCGCGGGCAGCCGGCTCACCCTGATCGAGTGCCATGAGGGACCGGCGGGCGCGCCGACGTGGTCCAATCCGCTCGTAGACATCCAGGTCTGCGAGGGAGCCAGGCTCAGCCACGTCAAGCTGCAGATCGAAGGCGAGAGCGCCTATCACACCGCGCTGACCAAGGCGTCGCTGGCCGGCGAGGCCCGCTACGAGAGCCACCTGCTGGCCTTGGGCGCCCGCCTCGCGCGCCACGAAATTCACGTCCGCTTTGACGGCGAGGGCGCAAATTGCCAACTCCGCGGCGGCTACATGGCGCGCGGCAGCCAGCACATCGACAACACGACGGTGATCGACCACGCCATGCCGCACTGCGAGAGCCGCGAAGTGTACAAGGGCGTGCTCGACGATACGGCGCGCGGGGTCTTCCAGGGCAAAGTCATCGTGCGCCAGGACGCCCAGAAGACCGACGGCCACCAGCTCAGCCGCACGCTGCTGCTCTCACGCAAGGCCGAGATCGACACCAAGCCCGAGCTCGAAATCTACGCCGATGACGTCAAGTGCAGCCACGGGGCTACTGCCGGCGAGCCGGAAGCAGACCAGCTCTTCTACCTGCGCTCGCGCGGTCTCGATCACAGGACCGCGCTTGCGCTGATCGTCGAGGGCTTCATGGGTGAGCTGCTGGAAGAGATCGGCCACGAGCCGGTGCAGGCGGCTTTGGCTGAGCGCGTCGCGGATTGGATCGAGGGAGACCTGGGCCTGTGAACACCGCGCCCGCACAACGCCTCGACCAGCAGACCGCCGCATCGACTCCGTTCGATGCCGAGCGCGCGCGCGCGGACTTTCCCATTCTCTCGCGTAGCGTTCACGGCAAGCCGCTGACGTTTTTGGATAGCGGCGCCAGCGCCCAGAAGCCGCGTCAGGTGATCGACGCGATTTCGCGTTGTTACGAGGCCGAGTACGCCAACATCCACCGCGGCGTCTACGAGCTGAGCGCAAAGGCGACCGAGGCCTACGAAGGTGCGCGCGCCAGGGTGCAGCGCTTCGTCAACGCGCGCTCGGCGAGCGAGATCGTCTTCACCAAGGGGACGACGGAAGCCATCAACCTGGTCGCCACGAGCTGGGGCGGGGCCTTTCTTGGTGAGGGCGACGAGGTCGTGCTCTCGGTGCTGGAGCACCACGCCAACATCGTGCCCTGGCAGCTGCTGCGCGAGCGCACGGGCATCGTGCTCAAGGTGGTGCCGACCGACGAGTGCGGTGGCTTTCCGCTCGATGCCTACGAGGCGCTGGTCGGGCCGCGCACCAAGCTGGTCGCGCTCACCCACGTCTCCAACGTGCTGGGCACCGTGGTCCCCGTCGCCGAGGTCGTGCACATCGCCCACGCCAACGGCGCCAAGGTGCTGATCGACGGCGCCCAGGGGATCGTCCATCAACCCGTGGATGTACAAGCGCTGGACGTGGACTTCTACTGTTTCTCCGGCCACAAGCTGTACGGGCCGAGCGGCATCGGCGTGCTCTATGGCAAGGAGGCGCTGCTCGCCGCCATGCCGCCCTACCAGGGCGGCGGCGACATGATCGAGCGCGTCACTTTCGAGCGCACGACGTTCGCCCCGCCGCCGGCGCGGTTCGAGGCCGGTACGCCGCCCATTGCCGGCACGGTCGGCCTTCATGCCGCGATCGACTATGTCGCATCATTCGACCCAGCGGCCGTCGCCGCCCACGAGCACGACCTGCTCGCCTACGCGACCGAGCGACTCGGCGCGCTGAACAGCGTGCGCCTCTACGGCACGGCGCCGGGGAAGGCTGCCATCGTCTCCTTCACCATGGACGGCGTGCATCCCCACGACATCGGCACGATCCTCGACCGAGCGGGGGTTGCGGTGCGGGTCGGACATCACTGCGCGCAACCGCTGATGGACCACTTTGATATCGCCGGCACCGTGCGAGCCTCCTTCGGCCTCTACAACACGCGAGGCGATATCGACCGGCTGATCAACGGGCTCGACGAGGTGCGGGAGATCTTCGGCTGATGTCCGAGCTGCGCGAGCTCTATCAGGAGGTGATCCTCGATCACGGCAAGTCACCGCGCAATTTCGGCAGGCCGCCGGTGGTGACGGGCGAATCCCACGGCCACAACCCGCTCTGCGGCGATACGGTGACGATCTACGTGGACGTTGCCGATGGCGTGGTCACGGACATCGGCTTCGAGGGCAGGGGCTGCGCCATCTCCATGGCGTCGGCCTCGATGATGACCGAGATGCTGCGCGGCAAGTCCCTCAACGAGGTGCAGGCGATGTTCGCCGAGTTCCACGCTCTGGTGGCGTCGGCGGAGCCGGCCTGCGAGGCGGGCTTCGAGACGCCGGATCTAGACAAGCTGATCGTGCTCGCCGGCGTGCGGGAGTTCCCGATGCGGGTCAAGTGTGCGACGCTCCCCTGGCATACGCTGAAGGCGGCGCTCGACGGCGAGGGCGAGGAGGTGACGACGGAATGATGAACCTGTTCCGCAAGAAGCGCCCGCCCGAGCCGGACCCCGAGCCTGCCAGTCCGCCCGAAGCGGTCGAGCCTCCCGCCGCGCCGCCTTCTCCGCCGGCAGCCGCGCCGCAGAGCTACGAAGCTTGGTCGCCGGACGGACCGCCGGGTGCCATCGGCGGCGGCGGGCTCGCGCCGCAGCTGGTCGAGGCCGCGCCCGAGGCGGCCGAGACTCTGCCGACACCGCCGGGCCTGAGTCCCGACCATCCGCTTGCGGGGCAGATCGCGCGGGCCTTGAGCTCGGTCTACGACCCGGAAATCCCGGTGGACATTTACCAGCTCGGCCTGGTTTACGACGTGGCCTTGAACGAGGCCAACGACGCCCGCATATCGATGACGTTGACAACGCCGGGCTGCCCGGTGGCCGGCAGCATGCCCAGCATGGTCGAACACGCGGTCGCGACCATGGTGGAGGGGATCGGCGATGTGGAGGTCGATCTGGTGTGGGATCCCCCCTGGTCCCCGGACATGATGTCGGAGGCCGCCCAGCTCGAACTCGGCTTCATGTAGCCGCTATCGGACGCGCGGAACTTGCGATGAAGGACATACTCACCATCAGCGAGCGCGCAGCGGCGCGCATCGATCACCTTATGTCGCTCCGGCCGGACGATTCCGAGCCCGCCGTCGGCATCAAGATCGGGGTCAGGAACGCCGGCTGCTCCGGCATGTCCTACACCATGGACTATGCGGAGGAGGTGCCGCCTGCCGCCGAGGTAATCACGCAGCGGGGCGTGACGGTGGTGGTGGACCCGGCTGCGGTGATGTTTCTGATCGGCACCGAGCTCGACTTCAGCGAGGACAAGCTCAGCGCCACCTTCGTCTTCAACAACCCCAACGTCACCAGCACCTGCGGCTGCGGCGAGAGCTTCGCCGTCAACTGAAGCCTGACGGTGGGAAGAGTTTCCACCTGACGCTGGTCGGGGTGGCCGGATTTGAACCGGCGACCCTCTGCTCCCAAAGCAGATGCGCTACCTGGCTGCGCCACACCCCGTATCGCACCTCCGGTGCTAACCTATTGATAAACCTGTTCTTTTTCCTCCTGATTTGGCCGGAAGACGCAGAATCGGTCCGCGATTTCTCCCCGGCTGCAACAGAGCGCAGGAGGAGAACCAATGACAACCGTGCGCCTCAACGAAAGCCGTGTCCATTCACTAGAGCCTCGCAAGTCTACCTACGACGTCCGCGACCGCGAACTCAAGGGTTTCGGCATAAGGGTTTTGCCCTCAGGTGCCAAGCGATACTTCATACATAGTCAGCACCGCGGCCGGCGGGTCTGGAAGATAGTCGGTCAGGCCGGGTCCTTCCGTGCGGACGAAGCCCGCGCTCGGGCCAGGGTCATGCTGGCCGCGATCAGAGAGGGAACCGACGCGCAGGCCGCGGCGGCGCCCAACATCCTGTTCGAGGCCGTCGCCGACGAAGTGTTCCGGCGCTACGCCCGGAACTGGAAGCCCTCGACCCTCAAGATCAACCGGAACTACTACCGCAACCATATCCTGCCCTGGTTCGGGGGGCGTCCGATCGCCGAAATCACCACTAATGATGTCCGGCACTGGTTCGCGTCGCTCCATAATACCCCGGTGTCGGCGGACCGGTCAGCCCCCATCCTGTCGGTCATCATGCGCGAGGCCGAGGTCTACGGCTACCGGCCGGCGGGAACCAACCCGTGCGCGGGCATCAGGCGCTATCGCCGTCAGGGGCGGGAGCGGTTCCTGTCGACCCCCGAGTTCCGCCGGCTGGGCGAAGTGTTGGTATGCCATGAGACCGATCACCCGCAAACCGTGGCGATCATCCGGCTGCTGCTGCTCACCGGCTGTCGCAAGGGCGAGATCGTTTCCCTGAAATGGCGCTACTATTGTGAGGGCAAGCTGTTCCTGCCCGACAGCAAGACCGGGCCGCGCACGGTCTGGCTCTCGTCGGCTGCTCGCGCACTCCTCGACGGTCGGCCCCGCAGGGCGGTCTGGATTTTCCCCTCGCCGCGGACGGACAGCCACCTGACCGCGTCGCGGGTCGACGAGTTCTGGTATCGCGTGAGGGCGGAAGCGGACCTGCGTGATGTCCGCCTTCACGATCTCCGTCACTCGTACGCTAGCATCGCTATGGCGCAGGGCGAGACGGTGCTGACGATCGGTCGACTGCTCGGGCACCGCGATCCGGAGACGACACTCAAGTACACCCACCTCGCCGATTCGATGGTGCGCCAAGCGGCCGATACCGTCGGCGCAGCTCTGGAGGGCTGAGGCATGACGGCGAAGAGGCGGCGCCTGACCGACGCCAACGTCGCGAAGCTGATGCCGACGTCCCGCGAGTACACGGTTTGGGACTCGCGCCATGCAGGTCTCGGTGTGCGGGTGAGGTCGTCGGGACACCGGAGCTTCGTGTATTGCCGGAAGGGCGATGACGGTGCGCGCAGGATCACGCTCGGGTCGGCCGCGTTGACGAGCGTCGAGGAGGCGCGCCGCAGGTGCCTCGCCATCGATACCGGGGTACGGCCGGACCGAACGGCGCGCGCCCCGGTCCCGACCTTCAGGGAATTCTTCGCGGACTCGGGGGGCGTGCGCCTCGACCGATACAAACCGTCGACCAGGAAGGCCGAGCATTTGGTCTTGAGGACTCGCCTGCTGCCGGCCTTCGGCTCGCTGCCGCTGGATCAGATTACCCGTGCCGGCGTGACCCGCTGGTTCGACGAGTACAGCCGGACTGCGCCGGGTGGGGCCAATCACGCCTTGAGCCTGCTCCGCAGAATATTGAACCGCGCGGTTGACTGCGGTCATCTCCAGACGAACCCGGCCCAGGGCATCAAGCGGAACTCCCGCCCGAGGCTCACCCGCTTCCTGTCGCGCACGGAAGTCCGTCGCCTTCACCGCGCGTTGGACGACTATGGCAGTGCGCGACCCTCACAGGCGCGGCAAGCGGACATCATCCAGCTCCTGTTGCTGACAGGCTGTCGCAAGAGCGAGGTCGTGACCCTGCGCTGGCAGGACATTGATGGAGATGTGCTTAATCTGGTCGACGCCAAGACCGGCCCGAGACGGGTCTTTCTCAACGCACCGGCACGCGCCATCCTGGAGCGTCAGCCACGATCGGGGAGCGTCCATGTCTTCCCCTCTCCGCGCGATCCCGGGCGGCCAATGGCGTCCGACCTGCCGCTCTGGTACCGGGTACGCAAGGAAGCAGGGATCGAGGATGTGCGCCTGCACGACCTGCGCCACACGTTCGCGAGCCACGCCGTGCTGCAGGGCATCCCGCTGCCGGTCGTCTCGCGCCTGCTCGGCCACAAGCGGCCGAGCATGACGCTCCGCTATGCCCACGTCGGCGACCGCGAGATCGAGGCGGCGGCGGAACGCATCGGCGCCGCCATCGCGCAGGCGCTGAGTGGCCGCGACACCAGCTCATCTGACAGACTCGACGCGTCCGTATCTGGACCAGCGACGCGCTTTAGCGAGGCCAGAGCCAAGAGACCCGGATAACCGGGGCGGATCAGAGTTGGATGATCCGGCTCATAACCTGAAGGTCGCAGGTTCAAATCCTGCCCCCGCTACCACCGAGACCGACATTCCCGACCTGGGAGTGTCGGTCGCCCCTTTCCCCCTGCCGTTTCCGGCCCATTCGAGGATGGTGCCGAGGTCGCCGTGAAGCGCGGCGGCCATCTCGCCGCGCTTCGCGCCGGGGGTGAGCACGATGCGCTCGATCAGCCCCCGGATCGCGTCCGCCGCCTCGTCGCGGTCGCGCGGGTCGGCCAGCGCCTCGGCCAGCCGCTCCACCTTGCGCCGGTAGACGGTGGCGATGTTCGAGTGGATGTCGGGAAGATCGACCGGAGCGGCTGACAGCCGTTCGGCGATCTCGTCCTGGCGGGCTTCCAGCTCGCGCATGCGGTCCATCATGCCGCGCGCATAGCCGCCGTCCTCGATCACGTCGAGCATGGTGGCGATCTTCTTCCCGATGTCGGCCAGCTCCTTGCGGTCCGTCGCGCCCGACGCGCGGCGCTCGCGGTTGAGCCGGTTGGTCTCCTCGGCATACGCCTTCATCGCCTCGGCGGCGGCCTCGGGAGCCATCAGCTTCTCCCGGAGCCCCGCCATGACCCGCTCCTCGATCTCGACGCGCCGGACGGTCCGGCTGTTGGAACACGAACCCGACATGATGTAGTTGGAGCAGGCGTAGCGGTCCTGGCCGCGCTTGGCGTAGGAGCCGCCGCACATGCCGCACTCCAGAAGACCCGACAGCAGATAGCGGGGCCGGTGGGTGCTGTTGAGGTAGTTGGCCTGGGCCGCGCGGGTCGCCGCGATGGATGTGGCGTATTTCTCCGATATCTCGCCCTGCCGGGCCTTCGCCGCCTGCCACAGTTCGTCGTCCACGATGCGGAGTTCGGGAACCTCGACGATTATCCACTCCTCGGGCGGGTTGAGGCGCGCGACCCGCTTGCCGGTGTCGGGGTTCTTCAGGAAGCGCTGCCGGTTCCATACCAGCCGGCCGATATAGAGCTCGTTGTTGAGCAATCCGGTTCCCCGCTTCGCGTGGCCGCGCAGGACGGAATCGGTCCACAGCTTGCCGGATGCGCCGGGGATGCCGTCCTCGTTGAGACGCCGCGCGATCGCGCGCGGGCTGGTGCCTTGCGCGAACTCGCGGAAGATGCGCCGGACGATCTCCGCCTCGGCCTCGTCGATCTCGCGCTCGCCGCGGATGCGCTCGCCGGCGTCATCGTGCAGCTTCACCACGTCGTAGCCGTAGCAGATGCCGCCGCCCGACTTGCCGGCCTCGACCCGGCCCCGCAGGCCCCGGCGCGTCTTCGCCGCGAGGTCCTTCAGGAACAGCGCGTTCATCGTGCCCTTGAGGCCGACGTGAAGCTCGTTGATCTCGCCTTCGCCTGCCGAGAGCGTGAAGATCATCACGCCGGCGAAGCGCAGATGCTTGTAGAGGGTCGCCACGTCGGCCTGGTCGCGGCTCACCCGGTCCAGCGCCTCGGCGACGACGATCTCGAACGCGCCCCGCCGCGCGTCCTCAAGCAGCGCCTGGACGCCGGGGCGGAGGATCACGCTGTCGCCCGAGATGGCGGAATCCTTGTAGGTCCCGACGACCTTCCAGCCTTCGCGTTCCGCGCGCTCGCGGCAGACCCGGAACTGGTCCTCGATGGAAGCGGCCCGCTGCTGGTCGGACGAGTAGCGGGCATAGAGTGCGCAGCGAAGCGTCATGGTCCAGGGTCTCCTATCGGTCGTGCGCCGATCATGCGGATCGCGGCGCTTCCAGGTCGAACAGCGGAATATCCATCGCGCGGGCCACGTCGTTCATCCGCCGGTCGTAGCTCGCCAACGCGACCCCCTGCCCGTGTTCGGCCAGATAGGCGCACGACGCCAGATGCAGGGCGTCGAGGGTGCGCAGCGCGCCGGGGCCGGGAAAGGCGTCCAGCGCCCGCGCCAGCACCGAAGGCGATAGCTCCAGCATCGCCACCCGCCCGGTCAGCCAGCGCGCCGCCTCGCCGTAGGACTCCGCGAGCCCGCGCGCATGCAGCGGGGTCCATATCTCGTATTCCAGCAGCCGGCTGGAAAACAGCGTCTCGTCCCACAGCGAAGCGGGCGGCTGCCGGTTCTCGGCCAGAAGATGCGCGAGCGCGACGGACGAATCGAGGTAGATCACCGGTCGCGCCGGCTCTCGTCCAGATCGGCCAGGATTTCTTCCAGCGTGGCGACGGGCTTGGGCTTGGGCGGCGGTCCCGAAGCGGTCAGCCTCGGCGGCGTCAGCACGCCGGACCGCACCGCTTCGGCCAGAAAGGCGTCGGCGAGGATCGGGCTCCGGGTCTCCCGGAGCGGTCCGAGCTCCGCCACCACCTGATCCCGGTCAGTGACCAAGATCGTCTCGCCGGAGGACGCAAGCCGGACGTATTCGCTCAGCTTGTTGTTCAGAACCTTGATGCCGACCGATCTCATGCCGGGAAGGTAGCAACCGCTCCCTACCGCGTCAACCCGGCTCGCATCATGGCCGCCGCGCCCTACTGAATCGGTCAGCGGGGGCCAGAGCCGGCCGCGCGGCGACGGAGCCGCTGTCGCGTGTCCTGGGTCGGCCCGAAGGCGACAGGAGTATCATGGAAAAGTCGTGATCGGCGGGCGCGGCGGCGTGTATCGGTGCGACATGCGCCGGGAAGCCGCCGCGAGCCACGGTTCTCCAGGGAAGCGCACCGGAAGCCTCTAACCCGTTGAAATTCCGCGATGTGTTCGTAGCGTGTTACATCGCAACACGGCGTGTGTCTCCGGAGCATACGCATTTTCCCAAGGGTTCTCCGGAGAATTATCGGGGACATAGGGGGACAGGGGGGAGCCTGAGGGAGCCACAGGGTGACAGGGGATGACAGGACACCATGGTGCGGCAGGTGTGAAGACCTTAACTCGCGTCAGCGAGTCAATTGGAATTGGGCGTTCAGCCTCAATGTCGGACGATGGCAACAAGGCGGTTCAAGGCTTTAGCCCAAGTGGCGCTTGAACGGGAATCGGCCCGAACGCGTGAGGGATTGACGCTGCGATCCGCGAGCGGCTTGCAGCGGGTCAGTATAGGAAGCGCGGAAGACGATCACGGTGCACCGCGACGGGCACGAGGTCCATCACGGCATCCGTCTGCACTGTCGCCGCGCCTGCCGCGAGCGATGACAGGACCGGCTGCACCGGGTTCGGCATCGCTGCGGACCGTCCTGTTGGCAATGCTGTCGTCCCGGTCGTCGATGCTCTCGTCGCCGGCGCCGGCGAGCGCGCGGCGCCGGGTGTTCGTGTCGCGGTCGCCGGCGATGTCCGGGCATCGGACAGCGGCAAGGCCGTCGCCGATGAGGCGCGCACCGGCAATCCGTGTTTGTGTTTGCGCCTGAATCGGCTTACAAATTGACGATGGAACAGGCGATGATCGGCGGAATGCGCCTTGCGCGGCTGCCGGTCCACAGGTTCGGAGGCGCTACGATGACCATGCTGGACAGGTTCGGTGACGGATTGCGTATGACCGGGGCCGCGCTCGCGGAGGCTCTTGACGGCACGGTGATGAGCGCAATCCGTTGGCGCAAGGGCTTGACAGGCCCCGATGATCCGACAATAAGCCGGGTCGCCGGGTCGCCGGGTCGCCGGGTCGCCGGGTCGCCGGGTCGCCGGGTCGCCGGGTCGCCGGGTCGCCGGGTCGCCCTACCTGTGTTCGCGTTCGGTCATGAGCGCGCCCGCATCGCGGGACCGCTCCCGCCCGCCAGCCTCTCCGCCTGAATCTTCCGCCTCCGGCCGGCGCTCCGATACGGGCCGGCCCGCTTCTTCCTCCGACAGTTCGACTTCCTTCCCCGCCCGAACGGCCGCGGGCGTCCGCCTTGCCGCCCGCCGCCTGCGGCATGGCCTGGTGGCGGCGCTGCTGTTCCTGCCGCTGCTCGCGCCCTTCGCCCCGTATGCCGCCGCCCAGACCGCGACGGCATTCGTCAGCAACCTCGGTCAGACAACCAGTGCTACCGTAACAGCTAGACTCGACCAAGACAGCGCTCAGGCGTTCACGACCGGCGGCAACCCCACGGGCTACAAGCTGACCGGCGTCGAACTGAAGTTCGACACAATACTGCAGGCAGGCACCCATTCGACCTTAACCGTCGCCATCCACGAAGATTCCAGCGGCAGCCCGGGCACCCAGGTCGGCACCCTGACGGTTCCCTCCATCTCGACGGGGAGCGACCAGACAATCACCTTCGCGGCGTCCGGCTCGGGCCTCGACCTTGCGGCGAACACCCAGTACTGGTTCGTGTTCGACATTACCGCAGTCGGGAGCTTGAGTAATGCTGAAGACATTGCTCTTACGACCTCGGACTCCGAGGACGCCGGCGCCGCGTCCGGCTGGAGCATCGGCGACGCATCTTTGTATCGCAACTGGAATGCCAACTCCTGGAGTAGCGACAACGATTACAACATCCAGATCCAGATCAACGGCACGGCGAATCCGGTGCCCACCCTCTCCATCACCGCCCCTGGGGACGCGGCCGAGGGCGACGCGGACACGCGCGACCTGAGCTTCACGGTGACCCTGAGCGAGCCGGTGTCGAGCACCGTCGCCTATCAGGTCTGCTTCTCCGGCACGGCGACCGCCGATCTGACCGCCGCCGCCACGATTCCCGCCAGTGCGGATTACCAGCCTACCTCCGACGGTTCCTTTCACAGTCCACAGTCTTCGAAGTGCATCATCGGCACCGTCCAGGCCGGGCAGGTCACCAGCAAATATGTCGGCATCCGCATCAAGGGCGACACCGAGGCCGAGTTCGACGAGTCGGTCATCGCGACGCTGTCGCTTGCCGGCACCACGCCCACCGGCGTGACCCTGGGCACGTCGGAGGCGACGCACTGGATCCGCGACGACGACGGCGCGGCGCTGACGCTCCGCTACGGCGCGGGGCGGGCCAACGCGCCGGAGGGCAGCACGACGGGGTACGGGGAGTTCTACCTGTACCCGTTCAACCGGGCGCTGCGCTCGGGCGAGACGGTGACGGTGCCGCTGTCCTTCACGGGCGGGACGCTGGGGACGGACTTCACGCTCTCGGTCGACCCCAACCCCGGGTTCGCGTCGGCGGTGCTGAGCGGGAGCACGGTGACGATCACCGGCCCCGGGCCGAGGAGGCTGCTCTATCTGCGCGTCTTCGCGCCCGACGACACCGACACGACGGACGAGACGGTGACGCTGGGCGTCGGGGCGGCGACCAGCACCGTCGGCACGGTCAGGCCCGACAAGCAAGGCAACGCCCAGGTCACGCTGTACGACGACGACGTCTCGCAGTCGCTCACGGTCGAGTTCGCCCGGTCCGCGTTCACGGTCGACGAGCCCGACGGTCCGTTGCAGCCGGTGCTGCGGCTCTCCGAGGTGCCGCGCAGCGACGTCGCGATACCGGTGACGGTGAGCGACGGCACGGCGGTGCGCGGCGAGGACTACGAGAGCGCGGCGGCGCGGACCGTGAGCTTCCCGGCCGGGAGGGATGCGACCCAGAATTTCGACATCACGATCATCAACGACGCCGACTACGAGCCGGTCGACGAGACCTTAACGATCGCCATCGACACTTCCTCGCTGCCCGCCGGGGTGACGGCGAAGGCGGGGGGCAACCTCCAGGCGACGGTGACCATCGTGAGCGAGGACCCGGAGGCGGACCCGCTCTCCGACAGCGACTTCCTCGTCCTGGGGACCTTCGAGGAGCTCCAGCACCAGGAGCACGACCGCCGGGGCCCGGACTTCGCGGTGCACCGGCTGAGGAAGGCCAACAACGGCACCATCCCCGACGCCTGGGGGTTCCGGCTCTGCTTCGCCGGCACCGCGACCTGGGGCGCGGACTACCGGGTGAAGGCCCGCAACGGCGCGGTGCTCACGCTGGACGGCAACGGCTGCACGGCGCGCAACAGCGCGGCCTATGGCACCGCGGTGCCGGCGGGCAGCAACCGGTCGTGGTTCTCCGTCGAGCCCATCGACGACGCCCACGAGGATTCGGGCGAGACCATCGTGATCTCGGTCTCCAAGCCCTACAACACCAACCTGTTCGGCGGCGGCTCGCTCCGCGGCGGCGAGTTGGTCGAACCCAAGGTCAGCTACGGCAAGGACAGCCTCACCTTCGTCATCCTGAACCACGAGATCGTGGAGCATTCGAAGGCGGAGCCGGCGGTGCAGGTCTCCGCCGGGACCGGGGGCACGGAGGGCGAGGCGGTCCAGTTCACGCTCCAGGCGGTGCCCGCACCCGCCTCGCCGTTCGACGTGACGCTGACGGTGAGCCAGGACGGCGACCATGTGGCGGCGGGGAACCTCGGCTCGCGCACGGTGACGGTGCCCACCAGCGGCAGCGTGACGGTGAGCGTCCCGACGGTGGACGACGATGCGGACGAGCTCGCCGGGACGGTGACGGCGGCGCTGGTGGCGGGCAGCGGCTACACGCTCGGCGCGGCCAGCAGCCTCGCCGTGGAAGTGGCGGACAACGACGAGACGGCGGCGCCCTCGCCCACGGTCTCTGAGTGCGTCTCCGACGAGCTGATGGCGACAGCGAAGCGGCTCTACGAGCGGAACCGCCACAAGCCGCCGCACCATGCGGAGAACTGGTTCAGCGTGCTGGTGGCGTTCGGGGAGCGGACCCCGGACCAGTGGACGGCGGACGGGCGGACGATCGCGCCGATGACGGCGGCCTCGGCGCGCCAGCGCGGCTGGAAACGGTTCGGCGACGCGCTGGCATGCCTGGAGGGGACGGGGACGGCCGGCGCCGCTCCGGGGGTGTATCTGTACGCGACTCCCCCGGGCGACGTGTCCGAGGCGGGGGGCCGCAAGACCCTGACGGTGTTTCTGGGCCGCGCGCTCGAGGAAGGCGAGGCGCTGCGGGTGCCGCTCGCCTTCGCCGGCGCGGCGGCGCTCGGGACCGACTACACGCTGTCGGCGCAGAACCCGGCCCCGCAAGGGGTGAGCCATGCCAACCTCGCGGGTCCCGGGGCGCCGACGCTCACCTTCACCGGCCCCTCGGCATCGACGGCGAAGCTGTTACTGACGGCGGCCGCCGACAGCGTGAACGAGGGTTCGGGCGAGACGGTGACGGTGGGTCTGGGGACGATCTCGGCGGCGGGCTTCCACGGCGCGGTCGAGGGCGATGGCACGGTGAGCTTCACGATCCTGGAGCCGCCGCCCGAGGTCTCGATTGCGGCGAAGACCGCCTCCATCACCGAGGGCGCGGACGCCGCGTTCACGGTGAGGGCGAACCGGGCGCCGGAGGCGGACCTCGCGGTCAAGCTCGCGGTCTCGGAGGCCGCCGGCTCCGATTTCGTGGCGGCGGATAACGAGGGCGCGGCCACGGTGACGATCCCGAAGGGCGGGACCGAGGCCGCGTTCACGGTGGCGACGGTGGACGACACGGCGGACGAGCCCGACGGCAGCGTGACGGTGAGCCTCGGCGGGAACGGCGGGGCCTACACGGTGGCGGCGTCGCCGGGCGATGCGGCCTCGGTCAAGGTGGCCGACGACGACGACGCCCCGGCGGGAGCGATGCTCTCGGTGGACGACGCGACGGCGCAGGAGAAGGACCGGCTGATCCGGTTCACGGTCAGGCTGTCGAAGGCGGCGGGGAAGACCGTGTGGGTTGGCTACCAAACGCGCCACTCGACGCCGGTCTCGGCGCGGCAGTACGAGGACTATGTGAGCCTCGGCTCAAGTCTCCGCTTCGGGCCGACGGAGACCGAGCAGGAGGTGTTGATCTACGTCTTCGACGACAGCCACGACGAGGGTGCGGAGACCTTCGAGCTGGTGCTGGAGAGCCAGACCGAGGGTGTGGGCGTCGCGGACGGTGTTGCGGTGGGGACGATCGTGAACTCGGACCCGATGCCGGCGGCGTGGCTGGCGCGCTTCGGGCGCACGGTTGCGGAGCAGGCGCTGGACGGCATCGCGGGGCGTATGGCGGCGCCGCGCACCCCCGGCGCGCAGGGCGTCGTCGCCGGTCAGGCGATCAGCTACGATCCCGGCAGGTCCGGCAACGGCAGCGGCGGCTCCGGCGGGCTGGGCGGCCCGGCGAACGGGATTGCCGCCATGGACAACCCGTCGGGCAACGGCTTGGCCGGCGGGTTCGGCCCCGGCTTCGGCGCGCATGACAACCGCTTCGGCGCGGGCGGCCTGGTCAATGCCCATGGCCTCGGCACTGCCCACGGGTTCGGCAGCGGCGCGGGTCAATCGCAGACCATGACGATGCAGGAGGCGCTGCTCGGCAGCAGCTTCACGGCGACGGGGGCGAAGGACGGCGCGGGCGGCAGCCTGGCCTTCTGGGGCCGGGCGGCGCAAGGCAGCTTCGACGGGCGCGAGGGGGCGTTCTCGCTCGACGGCGATGCCACCACGGCGATGCTGGGCGCGGACTATGCGCGGGGCAACTGGCTGGTCGGGCTCGCCTTGATGCAGAGCGCCGGCGAGGGCGGCTACCGGGATACGGGTCCCAGGCGCGACGCCGCGTCCCGCGCCCTGGCGCAGATGTGCAAGGATGCCGAAGACACGGACCCGGCGAGGCAGAAGGCGTGCAACGGCGCGGTCCGGGAAGGCGACGGCAAGGTCGAGGCGTCGCTGACGGCGGCGGTGCCCTATGCGGCGTTGCAGGCCTCGGAGCGCCTCAAGCTCTGGGGCGCGGCGGGCTACGGCACGGGCGAGGTGACGCTGAAGCCGCAGATGGGCGGCAGCTACAGGGCCGACATCGACTGGACCATGGCGGCGGCGGGCCTGCGGGGCGACGTGATCGCGCCGCCGAAGGAAGGCTCCGGCCCTGCTTTGGCGGTGACCTCGGACGCCTTGTGGGCGCGCACATCGTCGGACAAGTCGCAGGACCTTGCGGCGTCGGAGTCCGACGTGACCCGGCTGCGGCTCGGGCTGGAGGGGAGCTACCGCGTCGCCCTCGAAGAGGGCGGCCACCTGACGCCCAAGCTGGAGGTGGGCGCGCGCCATGACGGGGGCGACGCCGAGACCGGGTTCGGGGTGGAGTTGGGCGGCGGCATCGCCTGGGTCGATCCCAAGCTGGGTCTCTCGCTCGATCTTTCGGGCCGCACGCTGATCGCGCACGGCAACGACGACCTGGAGGACCGGGGGTATTCGGCCTCGCTCGCGTACGACCCCGCCCCGGCGACGAAGCGGGGTCCGTCGCTGACGCTCACCCAGGACTGGGGCGGACAGGCGCAAGGCGGCCTCGACGCGCTGTTCGCGCCGGACCCGCTGGAGGACCGGACGGGCAGCGGCGAGGCGACCTCGCGCTGGGCCATGGAAGCCGCATACGGCCTGCCGGTCCTGGGCGGGCGCTTCACCGGCAGCCCGCATGTGGGCTTCGGGCTGGCGACGGCGGCGCGCGACTACACCATCGGCTGGCGGCTCACGCCGGAGGCCGCGAGCGCGCCCGATGTCTCCTTCGGCCTCAAGGCCACCCGCAGGGAGAGCGACGGAGCGGCGCCCGAGCACACCGCCGGGTTCGAGGCGACCCTCAGATGGTGAGGCACGGTGCCTGACCATGGCGCGGCGGGTCGTCGGATGGGACCCCCTGCGGGCGTGGCGCTTCATCCGCGCGAGCAAGGCGTATCGCACGGCGTGGCGGAAGCGCCGCCCGATGCCCGGCCTGCCGGAACGCGGCCCGTTCCCGATCCGCCTCCAGACCGCGGCCGATCTCGCCGCCATGGCCTGGGGCATGGCGGCATGGGAGGACCCCTGTGCGGACCTTCCGCTCTCCCCTTTCTGGTCGAGCGCCGGCGTGATGGACGGCCAGGTGGCGCGGGACGCCGCGCCGCTGGTCCGGCTCGCGGCCGAGGGCGGGGCGGCGCTTTCCGGGCTGCGGCTCGCCGGCGGCGCGCTGATGCTGAGGATCGAGCAGCCCGGCCGCTCGGTCCTGGTCCGCTTCCCCGCCGGCACCGTCTTCCCCGAGGACGGCGGCCTGCGGCTGATCCGCGAGGTGGTCCGCATCGAGGATGTCTGGCTCGGCGCCCCGGTCCCTCGGCCGGGGCGGGAACGGGGGACGGCGGCGACGGCGAGCTTCTGCTGGCGCTGGAGAGCGAGGCGGAAGGGCTCACCCAGCGCGAGGTCGCGGTCCGGCTCTGGGGCGCCGAACGGGTCGCGGACGAGTGGTGGTCGGACGGCTGGATGCTCGGGCGTCTCAAGCGCAGGCGCCGGCGCGCCAGGGCGATCCTCAAGCAGTACCGGGAGATGGCGACCCGGACGTGACCGATATCGTCCCGCCAACACTGAAGGCGAAACGCCGCCACAAACCGCCGCAAACGCGCTACAATCGCCAACGCCGCGCAGGGATCAGATATCGACGACAAGCGCGTGTCGGTCTCGGCTGTAGCGAGCCCCCGCAACCAAAACCAGCCGAAAATACCCCGCTAACACAGATAGTTAGCGGGGTATTTCATTTCAAGCCACATTGGATGATTTTCGCCAGGTACCATACCGGTACCGCTTTTTTGTAACCTCTGGACACCTCCGGACACTTCCAGGGTATCCATCCGGGGTAGGCCGCCTGTCTTGATCGGGTGGCATCGGCCAAGCCGGGCCGTCTGGAGGTGAACGAAGAAGTGATAGAACGTCTCCTTCACAGCGAGCATCGTAACCATCCGGCGTAGGCCGCCTGTTCCCGTTGCGTGAGCTCTGGCAGGGTGAGCGCTCGGGCAGTGGGCGCTTCGTAGGTGTCCACTTATTGCTAACTGGACACTTAGCTGATGTCGGTTTCTGAGGACGAGCCGGGCGCGGCGGGCGGCGGATCGGTTCGCCGCCGGCGCCGGCGGTGGAGCGAGGCGCAGAAGCGGCAGATTGTGGCGGAGACCCATGAGCCTGGGGTCTCGGTGCCGATGGTCGCGCAGCGTTACAACCTCGACGCCAATCAGGTGTTCAGGTGGCGTCGGCTGTTTCGCGAGCCGGCGGGCGATGTCGGGGTCGGCCGGTTCGTGCCGATAGTCGTCGAGGCGGCACGAGGCCCTGGTGCGGGCGTCGAGACGATGGGCCCGCCGTCCGACGATGGTGTCGCGCAGGTTCCGCCCGCGGCGGGCCGGATGGAGATCGTGCTGGCGGGTGGGCGCCGGGTGATCGTCGACCGGGCGGTCGACGGCTCGGCGCTGGCGCGTGTGATCGGGGTCCTGGAGCGGCGATGATCCCGGTTCCGAGCGGGGTACGGGTGTGGCTCGCGACCGGCGTGACGGACATGCGGCGCGGCATGAACACGCTGGCACTGCAGGTTCAGGAGGACCTCGGGCGCGATCCCCACGCGGGCGATCTTTTTGTCTTCCGGGGACGCAAAGGCGATCTCGTCAAACTATTGTGGCACGACGGTGTTGTTTCCTGCTCTAGGTCGATAGAAGTCCAGGTCTTTTGTTCACATTGATCCGGCGGCGGATTTCCCGGGATGGTGTCCGAGTGCGGGAAGGACGCTGCCTGCGGCGCTTTTTTTGATTCTCAGCAAAGTCTTCGCCGCTTGGCGGCGCCGGGGAGCGTCCGTAGTCTCTTGGCCTCTCGCTAAACGACAAAGAGAGGCCCGGGGGACTGAACTCCCGCCGGGCCATGGTGCCGGTGCAGCTTCGCTACGATTCGGGGCTCACCAGCGAGGAGTACGTTAGGACCGAGGCGTGGCGCGACGCAAGGCTTGAGCGCTGCCCGAATCACCCGCACGGCGGATGTTCTGTGGCAAGCCACGGCACCTACGAGCGCAAGACCCCGCCCGGCGCGAAGGTTCCTCGCTGGTATTGCCGTGAGAGCCATACGACCATCGGCCTGCTGGACGACTGCCTGTCGTCGCGGCTGCCGGGCACGCTCGACGATCTGGAAGCGGTTGTTGTTGCGGCGGAGAAGGCCGGCAGCCTGGAGGAAGCGGCGAACGAGGTGCGCTGCCCCGAGGACGATGACGCCATCGAGCTTCCCGGCGCCCTGCGCTGGCTACGACGGCGGCTGGATCTCGTCTACGACGTGCTTACCCGTGTCATCGGCCTGATCCCCGACAAGCTCGCGGGCTGCGCGCCCACCATGAGCGCGGTGCGCAAGCGGCTGAAGAGCGACAGCGCGTTGATGGCGCTGCGCGGCCTTGTCGCCGGGCAGCTTGAGACGCTGCCCGCGCCTTTGGGCTTCCAACCCCACGGAATCGACATGGTGGGTCGCAAATCTGCGTTCCAACAACGGGCGGGGCCAGACCCGCCGCAGGTCAGTTCGTAGCGTGACGATCCCGGGGCCAGCGAGCCCCACGAACGAGGATCGCACCATGAACAACTCAGACGACGACCTTCGCCAGGAGGTCGCGCTCTTCCGATACGGCATCATCGTCGATCTGGTGCACCTGCCGGTGGGTACGCAGGGCATCGGCGAGAAGCTGCGCGACAAGGCCAGCCAGACCTACACCATCCCCGGAAGCGACCGGACCCATGTCGCCGTCAACACGATCCGGGGGTGGATCAAGCGCTACCGCTACGGCGGCTTCGATGCGCTCTACCCCAAGCCGCGCACCGACCGGGGGCAGCCCCGGCGGATTCCGCCCGAGGTCGCCGCTCAGCTCATCGAGCTGAAGACTGACAATCCGGCATGGTCGGTGCGCAGGGTCATCCAGAAGGCCCGCGAGGCCGGGGTGGATCATCCCCTCGCCCCGTCCACCGTGCATCGGCTGCTGAGCCGCGAGGGCCTGTTCGACAAGAAGCCGCCCGACGGTGCCGACCGCCGCCGCTTCGCCTTCAAGGAGGCCGGCGAGCTGTGGATGAGCGACGTCATGCACGGGCCCAAGGTCCGGCACGGGCGAACCCGGCGCAAGACCTACCTCATCGCCTTCATCGACGACGCCACCCGTGTCATTCCCTTTGCCGCCTGCGCCTTGGCCGAGAACGTCCAGGCCTTCCTGCCGGTGTTCAAGAGCGCCCTCGTCCGGCGCGGATTCGCAGCGCGCCTGTACGTCGACAACGGTGCCGCCTACCGCTCCCGCCAGCTCGCCCTGGTCTGCGCAAAGCTCGGCATCGCCCTGGTCCACGCCCGGGCGTATCAGCCAGCGGGAAAGGGCAAGATCGAACGCTGGTTCAGAACGCTTCGAGCCAGCTGGCTCGCCCACCTCGAGCCCGAGGCCCTGGACAGCCTCCAGGCGCTCAACCGCAGCCTCTGGGCCTGGATCGAGGGGGAGTATCACAACTCCCCCCATCGCAGCCTGGACGGGCGCACACCGCTCGAGCAGTGGGCACAGGCGAGCGCAGGCGTGCGCTATCCCGAGCCCACTCTCGACCTCGACGAGATCTTCCTCTTCGAGGTCAGGCGGCGGGTCCAGAAGGACCGCACCGTCAGCCTGAACGGCCGCCTCTACGAGGTCGATCCCCTCCTCGTCGGCCGCAGCGTCACCTTGCGCTACGACCCCGACGCGCCGCCCTCACGCCCCCTCGACGTCGTCTGTGAGGGCAAGCCCGCCGGCAAGGCAACCCGCCTCGACGCCTACGCAAATACCGCCGTGAAGCGCGGCCACTGCACCAAGCAGATCGAGACTGACGACCCGGCGCCGGAGCCGCCGCCCTCGCCGCTGGCCATGCGCAACTTCAAGAAGAAGCAGGAGGACAACTGATGTACCTGCGCCACTTCGCCTTCACCCGCCTGCCCTTCGAGACCCTGGCAGAGACCGACGAGCTGTTCGAGTCCTCAGCCCGCCGCGAGGCCGAGGCCAGGCTCGGCCACCTCGTCGAGTTGCGCGGCATCGGCATGCTCACCGGCGAGGTGGGCTCCGGCAAGACCACCGTCTGCCGGCATCTGACCGCGCAGCTCCACCCCGGCCTCTACCGGGTCCACTACGTCTCGCTCACCACAGGCAACGTGCTCGACATGTACAAGTCCATCGCGTGGGAGATCGGCATCACCGTCGAGCGCTCGCGATCCTCGGCCCACCACGCGATCAGGACCGAGATCACCCGGCTTGCGAACGAGGCCAAGCAGCTGCCCGTCCTCGTCGTCGACGAGGCCCATCATCTGCGCAACGACGTGCTCGAGGACCTGCGCCTGCTCACCAACTTCGCCATGGATGCAGAGCAGCGCCTGTGCCTCGTGCTCGTAGGCCTGACCGAGCTCAGGCGCAGGCTGTCCATGGCGGTGCACGAATCCCTCAGCCAGCGCCTCGTCGTCCGCCATCATCTCAGCGGCCTCGATCGTGACGAGGTGGACGCCTATATCAAGCACCGCCTCAGGCTCTCGGGATGCGAGCTGCCGCTGTTCGAAGAGCCCGCCGTCGAGGCCCTGTTCCAGAGCGCACGCGGCCTGCCGCGCCAGATCAACCGCATCGCCCACTACGCGCTGGCCGCCGCCGCCCTCGACAAGGCAAGGACCGTCAACGCCGACCACCTGCAGCACGCGCTCGAGGAGTTGCGGCCATGAACGGCTTCCCGACGCGCGCCCCGATCGAGCTGGAGGAGCGGCCGCGCGAGCAGCAGTGGCTGGTCGACACCCTATGGGGCGAGCAGGCCGTCGGCATCGTCGGCGGCGAGCCCAAGTGCGGCAAGTCCATCCTGGCGCTGGACCTCGCCGTCGCGGTCGCCGCCGGCGTCCCGTGCCTGCGGCACTTCGCCCCGGCCCGGCCAGGTCCGGTCCTGCTCTTCGCCGCAGAGGACGCAGGCCACCTCGTGCGCAAACGGCTGCACGGGATCGCCCGCGCCGCCGGCGCCCGCTTCGAGACCCTCGACATCGCCGTCATCGACGTGCCGACACTGCGCCTCGACCATCTCGACGACCGGCGCCGCCTGCAGGAGACCGTGGAGCGCATCGCACCGCGCCTCGTGATCCTCGACCCCTTGGTGCGCCTGCACGGCGTGGACGAGAACACCGTCGCCGACGTCGCCCCCATCCTCGGCTTCCTGCGCGACCTGCAACGCCGCTTCGAGACCGCCGTGCTCCTCGTCCACCACGCGCGCAAGAGCGGCGCTACGAGGCCGGGCCAGGCCCTGCGGGGAAGCAGTGAGCTGCACGCCTGGGGGGACAGTAATCTCTACCTGCGCCGCCGGGACCGGCAGACCCTCATGACCGTCGAGCATCGCGCCGCTCGCGGCCTCGAGGATATCGAGATCGAGCTCATGGAGGACGGAGAGCAGCCCGCCTTCCGGCTGCGCCAGCCGCCACCGGCCGGCGGGGCGCCTCAGCCCGAAACCCCCGAACGGCGCATCCTCAAGGCCCTCGTCGAGGCCCAGGCACCGCTCTCGCAGCGCCAGATCCGCGAACGCGCCGCGACCCGCCACAAGACCGTCGGCGCAATCCTGCGAAAGCTCGTCCAGGAGGGGCGCATCGAGCGCAACGCCGAGGGCGGCTACAGCATCGTCGCAAGCCAGCCCGACAAGGCCGCACCGGCCGCCAACGGCAGCGACCCCGACGCCGCACGGTTCCCGGTTCCCGCCGCTCACGCCTAGGGGTTCGAGGCGGAACCGCCCTCGGGAACCGCCCCCCAACCGACCGTCAGGCGCCCGCCACGACAATGCGTCGAGCGATCGGCCCATGGCCGAAAGCTCCGCTTACGGCCATGCATGCACTCAGTCGGGCGGACGGCGGCGGGTCACCCGAAGGGCCGGAGCGCAGCGGAGGAGCCGCGTAGCGGCTTGACGCGCCGACGGCCGGCCGACACCCCGCCAGCACGCTATCGAAACGATCCAACAATCCGGGAAATCTGCCCGTCCATCGCGCGAAATAATCCGGGAATCTCGCCGTCAAACAATGTGCGAGACAACACCCGGTCTCGCCAGCGCCTCGGCCTCCTGGTCCTTGCCGACGCGAAACATGAACCTGTCGTGATTGGCAACGCCCGCGAGCATGTTGCCGTTTAGCAGAAAGCATACGCCACCGAACATGTTTCGTTCGGTAATGCCCGCCATGCCCGCGAGCGCTTTGCGCATCAACGCCGCCAGACGCGGATCGTATGCCACGGTTTACTCCCCCAATCCGGCCCGACCCGCACTTGCGGCTGCGGACGAAGCCGTCCCAATCGACGCCGACGAGCAAGAGATGGTGATCCTGGCCGTCACCAGAGAGTCCTCGTGCTGGTCAGCCCAGGGGGCCGGCGCGGCAAGCCGCACCGGCCGAACCCTAGCGCATGCTCTCGTAGGTGATCAGCGAAATGGACGCTCCGTACGGATCGCGGAATTTCGCCATTCGCCCGACACCCGGAAAATCTGCCGGTTCGTTGATGCCTTCCGCGCCGTTGTCGAGGGCGGCCTGGAAGCGCGCGTCGACATCGTCGACGGTAATGTAGATTGTCCATTCGCCGTCCTGAACCGGGACCGGCATGAAACCGCCGATCGGCTTTTCGCCAACCACGATGCCGGCATAGGACGAGCCATCCTGCATCGGCATGTCGTTCACGTTCCAATCGAGAACCGATTCGTAGAACTTGCGGGCACCGGCGGGGTCCTTGCCGCTGTGTTGAATCCAGCTCGCGGCACCGTGTGTATGCATGGGATTGGTCATCGGTTTCTCCTCGAGGGTTCTTCTTCGATGATCCGAGGACGAATGCCCATCGACGAATCCTACACTTGCTCAGAATTCTTCTGCCCCTGATCGCGCAGTCCGATCTGCTCGCGGATGTAGTCGGCTTCCTGTCCATTGGGTTCGAGCTGCAGGGCACGCTCGTAGGCCGCCACTGCCTGTTGCGGATGTCCGGCTTCGCTCAGCAACGAGGCATGGGTCGTATGGAAGTAGAGATAATTCTCAAGCGTCTCGGACAGAGACGCCAGGTAGTCCAGCCCGGCCTGCGCGTCCCTCACCTTGGACAGTGCCACGGCCCGGTTGAGCGAGACGACCGGCGATGGCTGAACCTGTTCCAGGGCGGCGTACAGCTTCTCGATCTCATGCCAGTCGGTCGTATCGGCGGTTTCGGCAGCACAATGCAATGCCGCAATGGCAGCCTGGATTTGATAGGGTCCGGCTCGGCCGTGGCGCAGCGCTTTTTCCAGCAGAACCCGCCCTTCCGAGATTTCCTGGCGGTTCCAGAGCGCCCTGTCCTGACGGTCCAGCGGAACCAGGCCATCGTCAGCGTCGAGCCGCGCCCTTCGTCGGGAATGCTGAAGCAGGAAAAGCGCGAGAAGCCCCATGACCTCGGCCTGAGAAGGGAATAGCGCCAGCAGCAGTCTCACGAGGCGAATGGCCTCGTCGCACAGCTCGGTGCGAATGTGCACACCACCGCCGCTTGCCGAGTATCCTTCGTTGAATAGCAGATAGGCCATGACGCACACGGCATCGAGCCGTGCGGCGCGCTCTTGCAGGCTGGGCACATCCAGCCTGGCAGCGACTGCCCCGGCTCTTTTCTTGGCCCGCGTGATGCGCTGCTCCATGGCCTTGGGCTTGACGACGAAGGCCCTGGCTATTTTCTCGACCGAAAGGCCGCCGATGACCTTCAGCGCTAGCGCCAGCTGGTCCTGAAGGCTGAGTTCCGGATGACAGCACATGAACATCAGCCGAAGCACGTCGTCGCGGAGTTCGGACATGTCAATCCGCTCGGCCCATTCGGCTTCGACGTTCTCGGTCTCGACGGGACTCTCAGGCAGCGTCTCGCTGAAGCTGATCCGCTTGTCTCGACGAATCCGGTCGATGGTCGTGTTTCGTCCCGCGATCAGCAGCCAGGCCGAGGGATCGTTCGGCAAACCGGCTGATGGCCAGCGCTCGAGCGCTCTTACACACGCCTCCTGATAGGCCTCTTCGGCCATGTTGAGATCGGAAAACCGCCGCATCAGCGCCGCGACGACACGCGGCTTGGCCATGACGAGGTGTGCGGCGATTTCGCTTTCTCGCAGCACCGGGTCAGTTGCCTTCGCCGTTCTCTTCCGAGATCGTGCCGCCGCCCCAGCCTATCGGACGGACCTCGTACGCGGCGATGCCCTGCGGCAGCTTCTTTGCCTGCTCGATCGCATCCTCGATACTCTCGCATTCAAGAATATAGAGTCCGAGCAGTTGCTCCTTTGACTCGGCAAACGGGCCATCCAGAACAAGCACGCTGTCGCCCCGCTTCCTGACCGTCACGGCTGCCGAAGTGCCCATCAGCTTGGCGACGGCACCGAGCGTTCCCTTTGCGCCGTGTTCCCGCTGCAGCTCGCGATGGCGCTCCATCGCAGCATCCTGTTCGTTCTCAGGCAGACGTTCGAATAGGTCTTCCATCCCATAGATCAATATTGCGTACTGCATCGTTCACTCCCCTGTGCGGTGGTCTCACTTTAGACGTTCGAGATGCTGCAAGTCCGACACGACTTGCTCACGTTGATGACGATGCCCGGCTCCAGCACGGCAACGAGGCTCTTGGCGTTGTCGTCGCCACAGAGACCACGGGATGATGTTGGAAGCACTTGTGCGAGGGTTTGAATATCACGCGGGCGAGAGGGGTTTGGATTTCGGGGACCGAGGGCTGCGAGGAGCATCAGGCGGCGATTGGCGGGTTGCGACTCGTTTCGTTCTCTTTGCTGGATGCGGCGCTTCGCAGGTCGGCAGCGAGTTCGGCGAGGAAGGCGGCTGCGGCCGTGACGAGGGCGCTCGTGTGGTTCAGGTGGTCGGCCTGCCCGGTCACGCTTCCGACGGCCCGACGTCAAGTCGCGTCCCTCAAGATCGCCATTGTCGGATGCCGCCCCGCGGCACCTCTTGCCACCTGGCACAATGGCCTCCTCCTGGCCGATATCAAATGCCCGCTTCTTATATCGATACTAATATCGATGTCCGGAGGCCGGATGGCAGGGGCCGAAGGGGGTTCTACGCGGAGTTCCCTGATACCCCAAAGCTCCTTTCGGCTTGCGCGCCAACCCCACCACCCCTAGGCTCGTTTTCGCTAACGACCACGGGTGCCCGCTGCGTCGGGCCGCCCGTCGAATACAACAGCCGATTCCGGTGCGGGGTAGCTCCCCGCGCTCCGGTGAATAGGCGGGGACCTCACACACCCGTGTGTCGTTAGCAACGGCCCGGCACCCGCCGGGTCGAACGAAACGACGCGGAGGGTGTCATGGTCATCAGACATATTCCCATGCTGGCGATCTTGCTGGTCGCCTTGTCAGCGTGCAAAGCCGTCACGCTTGAGGAAGCCACCGTCTCCCAGCCAACCTTCGGCATCGAGGCCGAGGACTGGGGCGTCCCTGCGACGGATGAGCTCCGTCAGGACGCCTATCACGCCCCGACGCCGACAACGCATCCGACCGCCGCCGTCATCAACACCCAGGACCTTCATGCAATGCTTATCGGCCCCAACCCGCCGGTGACGATGAACGCCGTGTCCGGCAACAACCAGGTCACGTCCATTCCGGGCTCGATCTGGCTGCCTGCTTCGGGTCAAGGCGGTACGTTCGACGACGACATTCAGACACAGCTGACGTCGACGCTCGGGAATCTCACCGACAACGATTTTGCACGACCGATCGTGGTCTACTGCCTGGATGCCAACTGTTGGCTGTCCTACAACGCCGCCCTGCGTCTCCACGCGCTCGGCTACGAGAACCTCTACTGGTATCGTGGCGGCATCGCCGCGTGGAAGGCAGCAAGTCTCCCCGCTCGAATGACCTCAGTGTACAGGCAATAGCCGGGCTCACCTGAACTTGTAGTCCAGGAGAGGCGAGGAGGCATGCCATGAAGTTTCTTGCAGCACTGGTGGCGGCGATTGCCGTGACAATGGAGTGGTCGACGGCCAAGGCAGGGGACGTAGAGATCGAGCCGTTTGGATTCGGCTGGATAGTCGTGGAAAACCAGCCGTGCCAAGTCTGGTACGCCGACCCCGAACAAAAGGTTGAAACGGCTACCTGGACGGGCACCTGTATCGACGGCAAGGTCTCGGGTGAAGGAGAGTTGAATTTTGACCGAGGCAAGTTTATCGGCAAGGGCGTCATGCGAGCTGGCAAGACGCACGGACTCTGGAAAATGGAATCTTTCGACGGTTCTACATCAGTAGGGCAATTTCACGAAGGTCTGCCGCACGGTCGTCTCGCCTCTACCCTTCCGAACGGACAGACCTATGAGTGCAAGTTTGAACACGGTGTTGTCGATCCCCTGACCTGTAAGTTGTACAGTGGCCCGCCGTTATGGGCGGAGGAAGAAAGCGAGAAGTCGTTCGAATCCGACTGGATTTTGGTGAAAAATCAGCCATGCCGCGTGTGGGCGCCCGGAGCGGATTCAGAGACGACGATTACTTGGTCAGGTGATTGCGTCGATGGAAAGATCTCGGGCGAAGGGCGAAAAGTTTGGAGCACTCCGGATGGCGAGTGGGTGTACGAAGGCTCGATGTGGGAAGGAAAAGCGCAAGGGTGGGGGATTCACGTAAGACCAGACGGTGCCCGATACGAGGGCGAAATGCGTGACGGGTACTTGCACGGTCGGATAACCGTCATCGACTCCAACGGCGCTTCAAGAACTTGCGTGTATAGTCAGGGCATCAAGCTATCCTGCACCCTCCATTAGGGCGTGGACCCACCGATCAAGCGGCCTCCGCGCTCGAACGATGGAGGCCAATATGGCTATTCGCCGAACCAGGACGGTCAGGCGGACCATCCGAGTGCCCGTGAAGACGACGGTGCGAGTAATGACGCGGGTGCGTACTGCGCGCACGATCCGTCGCATACGCTGGCGAGAGGCCCCGCCCGCAAGTGCGGGCCGGGTTTTCAGGCTGTAGGAGGAAACCATGACAGACGACGATAGAGACCGAGAAATCGGACGAGCATACCGGGAGAGCCAGAAGCTGAACCAGGGTATAGAAGGGCTTAAGGAAAAAATTAAGGATACCGGGAGAGCTCTCTATACCTTAGCTTCAGATCCTAGTGACGCTGAATCACTGACAGTCCTGAAGGGCGTCCGCAATCCTCTTGAAGATTTCGAGGAACTCCAGCGCATGTTGAAGCAGTTGGAGGAACTCAACAGGATTCTTTGTTATCCCAACGACCCCACAGCCTTATAGGAGCAGGTATCTACTGCTATAGCTTTCCCGAATGAGCCCCATCGTCAAGCTCCGTATATGATCTCCTAAACTTGGGCTAAGCCTTGGCTCTCTCGACGATGATTCGTCCGCGTCCGCGCCGGATGTGATAGCCACCGCGCGGGACGGACAGTTTGCCCTGCTGAACGAGCGGCCAAAGCATGTCTACGATCAATGCTGCGTTCTCGTCATTGCTGTCCTTGCTCGAGGACTGCGAGGCAAGCCACTCCACAAACGCCTGCTCTCCAATCGCATCGCCGACCGATTTTCTCAGAGCATTGAGTTTTCGGCGTTGTCCCTTCGTCAATGCGGTTTCATCTATCCGGGGCGATGGCGCTTCGTTGTTCATGGTCGCGTTCTCCTGGATTGCTCGCGAGTCGCAGGTGCTCGGTAGTGTAACAGACTTGTGCTGCAGAAGTGCCGGCTCCTTTTCACCCTCAATATGCGCTTCGACGAAATCTCCGACTCGCGCGGGCTTGCCGCTGATCTCACCAATCTCGGGCTCTGGGGCAATGGCGACGTTCAGGTGAAGGTGCATGACGCCCGCCAGATAACTTGCGCGATGGAGTTCGTACGACAGGCCTTCGAGGCAAAGCAGCCGGACCGCGCTAGGGGAAGCGAAGGCTAGCTGAAGCGCCAGGCGCGCTATGTCAAAGGAGGCGAGATTTTGGTAACCATCCGGTGAAGCTTTCAATTACCCACAATGTCGGTTTGCAGGGTTGCTCCCAGGGTTATGTCGTTCAGACGGGAGAGACCGCGCCACATGACGATGTTTCCGGGCGGCGGATCCTTGGCACGGGCGAGATAACCGCCGAGCCGGGCGATCTTTGTGAGATAGAGCGAGAGCGTCCTGGTTGCGGGAGGACGGTGAGCCGGGTTGGGCATCAGGCGATCGAGGATGCTCGTTTCGAGCTCGCTGAGCACGAGGGTGGGTTCGAGGTTCGGCTCGACCCGGTTGAGCATCGTCAGCCAGAACACGCGCCAGCTCAGGATACAGAACAACGCGATCAGCCTGACCAGTCGTTCGGCGGTCCGCAAACGTGCTTGCTCTGCCCGACAACCCGATTTCAGGATTTTGTGGAAGACCTCGATCTTCCAACGCATGGCGTACCACTGCAGCTTCTCCACGGCGTCATCGTGGCTGTCGACCGGCAAATCGGTGATCAGCTTCCAGTCGATGCGTGGGCGGCCCTCCGGCTGCTTCGGCTCACGGGCGTGTAGCAGCGTGAGGACGAGCGTCGGATAGCGCCTCTGCTTGCCGATTGGAGGCCGGACCGTCATGCGGCAATATGAGACCTCGACGTGCGCGATGCCGGGCTTGCCCGTGTCGTCGCGGACGGCGACCCGGTGCAGTCCCTGGACCTTCACCTCGGCCATCGCGTCGGACACCTTGTGGGAGCCGTCGCCGGCGAGCCGGTCGACACAGCGCCGGACGAGGAAGTGGGTGTCCAGTTCCCGGACCAGGCAGAACAACTCCCAGATGTCGCCCTCGCGGTCGGCGATGTGAACGCAGCGTGCCGCCTCGCCGAGCAGTTCGGTGGACTGGCGCAGGTTGGCCAGCCAGCGCATGCTCTCCTTGCCCTCGATCGGCACGCGCGTCGGATTGACCTTCCTCTTCAGCGCTGCCGTGCCTTTGAACTTCTTGCGGTTCCAGAACTTGACTGCGACCATCCCCAGGGGCAGCCCGTCCGTCGTCACCGCCAGGCTCGAATGCATCAGTAGCCCGCAGACCGTGTGCAGGCGGTCGCGCCCCGCCTTATCCCTGCCGCTGTTCACCGTTGTGGTGAAACCCACGGCCTCTGGGCGCTTGCGCCGCCAGGAGAACTCCGTCGTGTCGTGGAGCACCAGGATCGGGCCGTCGCTAGCGGCAAACCTGCGACGCGTCGCATCGAAATGGCCGCGAAGAATGTCCTCTTCGCTCACTCGCTCGTTTGAGAAGAAGCGATAGGCCGCTTTCGTGCCGGCCCAGTCCTGGCAGGCCAGCGGGATGCTCTCTCCAAAACCGATCTCCATGCGTTCGACCAGTTGACGAAGGCGGCGGTCCAACTGGCCGTCGCCGAGCCGACAACCCGTGAGCTCCTCGTCGAACCACCGTTCCTCCATGATCCGCACCTCTTCGACCGCGATTCAGTGCGGGAAAAGCAATCACGTACTCATCCATAAACACAAGAAATTGCGGCAACTGTCGGTAACAGCATCAAGATGTGGGTAATTGAAAGCCGGTGAAGGCCGTTTGGTACGATTGGGAGAGGATGGCGACGGCGGTGGCTTGATTGGTGCTTGCCGCCGCTGGCCCTGCGGTTTCCTCGGTGCTCGCCGGTTGAATGGGACGGATCAGATTCGAGAGAGCCGCCCGCCCGATTGCCCGGTCGACGGATTCGGGCAGGCCTACTCGGAGGCCGTCAACGCGATCACGCTGCTGCGGAGCGAGTGAAGGAGTTCGTCGAGCCTGCTGCGATCCTCGGAGCCGTACTTCAGGTCCATCGCAACGGTCACGACAAATCTCGCCAGCTGGGCGGGCGTCTGGCCTGTGCGTGCGATCGCGTCGGCGTAGGGCTCAAGCAATTCGGCGATCAACGCCGCCTGCCGGGCGTGAGCCTCCTTGATCGCCGCCTTGCCTGCCTCGTTGTGACCGCTGATCAAGTCCTCCGGATCGCCCGCCTCCTGCAGCATCTCGAAGGACTTCACCACCGTCTCCTCGAAATAGACGGTGAGTTGCTCGGCCAATGTGGCACAACCGCCGAGCCGCGCCCGGATCGCCGCCAACGACGCCTCCGAGACGTGGCGGATGCACGCCACGATGATCCCGTCCTTGTCGCCGAACGAGGCATAGACGGTCTGGCGCGACACCCCGGCGGCCTCGGCGATGTCCGCCATCGTCGTCTTCTTCGCACCGTAGCGGACAAAGGTGCCGATCGCGGCCTCGATGATCCGTGCTTCGGTCTCGGAGAGGGGAGCGGGACGGAGTTCGTTCATGCAACGGGAGATATCTCAAAGCTTACGACTTGACAACGAGCGGCGGGGTGTAAGATAGACCATACACCTTGTCACAATATGTAGAGATGTAAGAGCCCGCCATGACCCAGACCGTTCTCATCACCGGATGCTCCAGCGGCTTCGGCAAGCTGACCGCCCAGACTTTCCTCGGGGCGGAATGGAACGTCGTCGCCAGCATGCGTGCGCCGGAAAAGGCGCGTGAGCTTGCCGACGGCGACAGAATGCTGGTCCTGAAGCTGGATGTGACCGACCCCGACAGCGTCTCCAGCGCCTTCGCGGCCGCGCGCGCACGATTCGGCCGCGTGGACGCTGTCGTGAACAACGCCGGCTATGGTGGCGACGGCCTGTTCGAGCAGGCCAGCGACGCGGATATCCGCGCGATGTTCGAGACCAACGTGTTCGGCCCGATGAACGTGATGCGCGAGGCGTTGCCCGGGATGAGAGCAGCCGGGTCCGGCGCCATCGTCAACGTGACCTCGATGGCGGGCCATATGGGCCTGCCGGGGCACGCGGTCTACGCCGCCTCGAAGCACGCGCTGATCGGACTGACGGAGAGCATGGCGCTGGAGTACAGGCCGCTGGGCGTGCGCATCTACTCTGTCGCGCCCGGCGTCTATCCGACCACCGCGTTCGGCGCCAACACCGACAATCGGCTCGAGGTTGGCGATGACCAGCTCGTCGAGTTCTCCAGGCGCCTGCGGGCGCAGATCACGGCGGTGGGCGAAGAGATGGCCAACCGGGGCGGCAACCTTGCCGATCCGCAGGAGGTCGCCGACCGCATCTTCCACTGCGTCGCGGGCGACGCGCCGATCAACAACCCGACCGGCGCCGATGCCGAGATGCTGACTGCGATGATGGGTCAGGACAAGCGCCAAGCCTTCCTGGATCAGCTTGGCGCCATGCTTTTGCCCCCCGCCAGCCACGCCGCGGCGCGTTGACCGGCCGGTTCGGCAAACCCCTGTGAGGCGTCGATGTTGCGTTCCCGCGTCAAATGGGGCGTCGCGGCCCTCTCGATCGTCCTGATCGTCGCGGTGGCGGGCTCGCTCCTCACCCGCAAGACCTTCCGCGTGGAGATCACGATCCCCGCGCCGCCCGAAGCGGTGTGGGAGGTGCTGATGGATGCTGAATCCTATCCAGAGTGGAACCCGGTCTTCATCGAGGTCGCCGGTGTCTATGCGGAGGGGAAGGAGGTGCTGAACAGGGTCCGCGAGCCGAGCGGAAAGATCCTCGAAATGACCGCGACGGTAGAGACGCTCGTGCCCGGTGCGGAGCTGCGGCAGTCGGGGGGACTCCCCGGTGTCCTGACCTTCGATCATCGCTGGCTGCTGGAGCCCGTGGAGGGTGGCACGAGGGTCATCCAGCACGAAGTGGACCGCGGCATCGGCCTCTGGTTCTGGAGCTCGGACTGGCTCGAGCCCGCCTATGCCGCGACCAACGACGCCTTGGCGGAGAGGGTTCGGTCACTGATGGCCAGGCCAAGCGACTGAGCTTCCGCATCACCCACGGCCCGCCCCAATTCGTGCTCGACCGGACCGAGACGGACGAGAACGTCGGCTGCAAGGAGTTGAGGGACGCGACGGAGCGCACGTGCCCGCGGCTCCATGTCATCGGCCACATTCACCATGGCCATGGGTGGCGGCGCCTCGGGAGAACGCTTCACGTCAACGCCTCGGCTAGCGCCGGCTACCAGGAGCCCCTCAACCCGGTGGTGGTTGTCGACCTTCCAGCTGACGGCGATGCCGTGATCGCAACCGGGGTACCGTAGCGGAATTCCAACTCATTGCTTGTTCACAAGAGGCCCGTAGCGGCCTGACGTGCTGCAAATAACGCGGCAGGAAAGACGGCCGCACCCTGTCCTTGGTTGCCCACGAGCGCGTTCCTTGCGCGTCATTCCACGGTCTACTGCTCCTGGATCGCCGCCGAAATCGAGTTCCGAGATGCAGTGCCTGCCCGGCTCCGGGAATGCGGTGCGGCCGGAATGGAACGCCCCCCGATTCGTCTCCGAACTCTCACGGGCTGGCTCTGGCGAGGTGTTCGATCGCCGCGCGCCTCTCCGGCGCCAACCTGGCCGTCGGCAGCCTGCTCCCGCCTTTTCCTCGATTGTTGGGAACGGTCATCGGCGATGGGTGTTATTCTGCCTACCGATTGGCCGTCCCGTGGTCCGCGTCACGCGGATTAGGGAGAAGGCGCGGCGGCCGGCATTGCTGACGTGCCTTTCGCATGTCTGCAGGGGAGGACCGCGCCATGAATCCTACCGGCAACAATGGAAACGAGCCGCCGCCGTCGGAGGACGAGGATCGAAGTCTTCTGTTCGGTTCGCCGAAGGAGGGAACGGAGCCGGCAGGGGACGGGGAGAAGCCGCACCGTTCGGGCGCGAGCGCCTCGCCGCTGCCATCCCGGACTTCCCCGCCCGCGGCCGATGCGGCCGTGGAACCGCCGCCGGACCCTGCGGGCCGCGCCGGGCCGGCCTCGACGTCCGACGCGGTCCTGCAGCAGATTCTCGCCCTGCTGGAGGATCAGTCGGCGACGCTCGCGGGCCCTGCGGCGCGCGAGGCCGATCTAGCCGCATTGGCCCGGACCATCGCCGAGCAGATCGCCGCGGCGACCGAGTGGGTCAACGGCATCCAGGCGACCGCTTCGACGGTCTTTGCGTCGACCGGCCAGCAGATCGAAGGGCTGAAGAGCGCGCAGAACACTCACAACGCGGCGTTGGCGCGTCTGACCATCCTGAAGGAGGGGCTGGACAAGGTCGTGCAAGAGCTCGACGCCACGGCGAAGGGCCTCGACGAGAGATCGTCGGAGCTGGGGGCGGTCAAGCAGGAGCTCGCCAAGTATTACGGGGACTGGACCGCCGAGGCGAAGACCAGCCTCGCCGAGATGAAGGCGCTGTCGAAGCGGCTCGACGCGGGCGACCACATGGTGACCCGGCTGGAGAAGGCGATCGGACCCTGGACCCAGCGGATGGAGGAAAGCATCGGGGCGAACAGCGCGGCGCAGCGCGATGCCGCCGAGAAGACCGCCGGCAACGTGACGCAGCTCGCCACGACGGGCTCCGAGTTCCTTGAGGAGTTCGCCACGGCCAGGGGGGAGGCGCTGGGGGAGGCCCGGCAGGAGTGGACGCACATTCGGCGCTGGACGCTACCGGCGCTGGCAATCGCCCTGGTGCTCGCCGCGCCGCTGTTCGTGCTTGCGGGCGCGCTTGGGCAGAGCGAGTACGGCGTCTTCGAGCGCTATGACGACACGTTGGGCTGGAAGGACGGCGTGTGGGATCGCTATGGCCAGAAGGTCAAGAACTGCATGCTCGATTCTTATCGGACGGGACAGGTAATCGAATGCAGCTTCGACGTCGAGTACCCGTGATCGGCGCTACGATGGGCCGCGCGGCGGTCCGTGTCGCGGCGGGCTGAGGGGCGGCGGTGGTCGCGAGTCTGAGCGATCTCAGCTCGTCGGCCGCGACGGTCGCGTATTTCGAGGCGGAGGGCTACTACGCGAAGAACGACCTCCGGCACCGGCGGGCGAGCTTCTGGCACGGCGAGGGGGCAGTAGCGCTCGATCTGCCGCAGCACGTCTCGCCCCGGACCTTCGAGCGCGTTCTTGCCGGTTACGTGCCGGGGACGGAGATCCGGCTCGGCCGGGCTCGCGACGGTGAGCACCAGCACCGCCCGGGGCTCGATCTCACGCTGTCGGCGCCGAAGTCGGTATCGCTGGAAGCGCTGCTCTACGGCAACCGCCAGGTGATGGGGGCCCACGACGCGGCGGCGAGGTCGACGCTGGACTGGGTCGAGGCGGAGCTGTTGCAGACGCGGGGCTACGACCCGGCGACGGGGCGGCGCCCGCGGGTGGCGGCGAACGGTCTGGTGGCGGCGGGGTTCCGGCACCTGACGAGCCGGGACCAGGACCCGCAGCTGCACACGCACTGCATCCTGGCCAACATGACGCGGAACCGTGCCGGGGAGTGGCGCAGCGTGGAGGCGACGCAGATTCGCCGCAACGCGAAGCTGATCGGCGCCTATTACCGCCAGGAGCTGGCCCGGCGGCTGATCGAGCTGGGCTACCGCATCGAGACGACGATGATCGGCGGGATTCCGGGCTTCGAGATCGCGGGCTACCCGCGCGCGATGCTGGATACGTTCTCGTTGCGGCGCCGCGAGATCCTTGCCTGGCTGGACGCGCACGGCCTTCCGTACAGCGCGTCGCTGACGCAGCAGGCTGCGCTGATCACCCGCAAGCGCAAGGTCCAGAAGGACCTCGACACGCTGAAGACGGAGTGGCGCGCAAGGGCGGAGGGGATCGCCCACGACCGCAGCCTTGCCCGGCAGAATCGCGTGCAAGACGGTCGCCAGTCACGCAAGACCTCCCGAGGCCGGCCCTATATCCGGACGGAACAGGAGCTTCGGCCCGAGCCTCCGGGGCTCAGCGTCCGCGAGGTGGTCTGGCGGGCGGTGGAGCATTTGGCGGAGCGCGCGTCGGTATTGCGTGAGAGCGACCTTCGCGCGATCGCGCTGAGCCATGCGCCGGGCCGGCACGAACTCGGAGAGATCGACGCGGCGGTGACGGGGCTGCTGGCCGACGGCCACCTGGTGGAGGCGAACGTCAGGGGCGGACGCTCCTTCGTGACGGCCGACGCGCTGCGCTCCGAGCGCGAGATCGTGGCCCGCATGCGCGACGGGATCGGCGCTGCGGAGGCGCTGGCGGAAGAAGCGCGCGTGTCGGAGCGTCTGGACGGGACCACCCTCACCGAGGGACAGAGGGAGGCGGTGCGCACGATGCTGCTGTCGCGCGACCGGATCGTGGCGGTGCAGGGCGCGGCAGGGGCGGGCAAGACGACGATGCTGCGCGAGGCGCTGGGCCTGCTCGGCGAGCGGAAGGCGATCCTGCTCGCGCCGTCGGCCGGTGCGGCCCGGGTGCTGGCCGAAGACACCGGCGCCAGGGCGCGCACCCTGCAATGGTTCCTGACGCGCTACGGCGACGTCGGCAACGCGGAGAAGATGGCCATCGCTAGGCGCGAGCACGAGGGCTCGGTGCTGGTGCTGGACGAGGCGTCGATGACGTCGACGGCGCAGATGCATTTGCTGATGCGGATCTCGGAGCGCCTGCGCGTCGCCCGGCTGGTGCTGGTGGGCGACCGCGGCCAGCTGCGCGCGGTCGGCGCGGGCGAGCCGTTCCGTGCCCTGCAGGATGCGGGCATCCCCAGGGCCGAGATGGACGAGATCCTGCGCCAGCGCGATCCGGACCACAGGCGCGCCGTGGAGGCCCTGCAACAGGGCCGGGCGGCGGAGGCGGTGCGGGGGCTCGGCGAGGTGCGCGAGGTGCCGCACGAGGAGCTGGGCGCGGAGGCGGGCAGGCTCTGGCTTGCGCTCGACGAGGAGCGGCGCAAAGGAACGGCGATCCTCGCGCCCACCCACTTCATCCGTGCCGAGATCCACCGCGTGGTGCGCGAGGGGCTTGCCCGTGAAGGGGTGCTGCACGGCCGCGAGATCGAGATCGAGCGCTACGTGAACCGGCACCTGACGGCGGCCCAGAGGGCGGACGTCCGCAACCACGAGCCGGGCGACGTCGTGATCTTCCACTCGCGGGTGCCGCCGCTGCGGGTGGACGAAGGGGATGCCTGCCGGATCGTCCGCGCCGAGGCTGGACGGGTGTTCCTCGATCACCCCTCGGGGCGCACGGTCCGCATCCGGCCGGGCGACAGCTGGGTGCGCTACCGGTTCGGGATCTACGAGACGGCGCGCATCCGGATCCGGGCGGGCGACCGGGTGCGCTGGACCAGGAACGACAAGCGGCACGGCCTCGTCAACGGGGAGGAGGCGGTGGTGCTCGGGATCGACTCCCGCCGGGTGCGGTTCGACCGTGGCGGCGGCAAGCCGCTGTCGTTCGCCCGCGACGACCCCCAGCTCCGCCATATCGACCACGCCTGGAGCACGACCGTGCACGGGGCGCAGGGAATGACGTGCGACGCGGCGATCGGCGTTCTGGATACCGGACACGGCCGGCTGACCGGCCAGGCGGGGCTCTACGTCGAGGCGAGCCGGGCGCGGGACCGCTTCGCGCTAGTGACCGACAACCGCGAGAGCCTGGAGGACGCGCTGGAGGAGAACGACGGCAGGCGTCTGACCGCGCGGGAGGCGGTGGGGGAGACGGATACGCCCGCCCGCCCGCCGGATGCGGCGATCCGGATGCTGACCGATCTGCGGGATGACTGGCGTGCCCTGCTGGCGCGGGCCGACGCCGAGACAACCGAGATCGACCGGATGGACGATTACGCCCGGATCGTGACCGGCGTGGAGGCGCTTGCGGCCGGCCTGGACCTGCCGCCTGAGATGCAGGCCTTCGTCGACGAAGTGCGAGAGCAGGACGCCCGGATGGTGGAGCGGCGGCGCGACGCGCTCGCCTTCGTGCAGAAGGCGGAGATGCACTGCCGCCGACAGCCCTTCCTCAAGTGGGCGGCCGAGGAGCGCGGCCTGCCGGTATCGGAGCTTCCGGAGCATGCGGCGTGGCTGGCCGAGGGCGCGGCACTCGAGGAGAGCGGACGCCGGATGCAGGAGGCCCCGGGCTTCGTCGCGCGGATCGCGGCCGCGCTCGGGCGGATCGCGCAGGGCTTCCGGCTCGACGAGGGGGAGCGGTTCCGCGAAGCGGCCGCGCGCCACGAGGCAGAGGCGCAGCGACTGGGAATCGGCCCCGGCGGCATGGCGGGGGCGACGGGGCTCGTGCAACGGGCGAAGGTGCTGGGACGCCACGAACTCCCCGAATCCGTCCGCCAAACGGTCCGTGCCTGGACTCCGGAACCCGAGACGCCTGCCCAGGAAACGGTGCGCCGGGTGCGCCCGGATCACGAGGAGGCCGGCCGCCGGATCGAGGCGTTCCTGCGGGACTGCCGGCAATGGCTGAATGCGGCCGCGCCTGGCACGGAAGCGCTGGACCCGCGGATCGACACAGCCGAGAAACTTCGCCGCGAGGGACTGCGGCTGCTCGGCGAGGGCGAGGGCGCGAAGCTCGACGATCCGGCACGGGCGCGGCTGTCCCGTGAGGCGGACGAACGCGAACGGGTGCGCGAGGCCGTGGACGCGCTGGGGGCGGAGGTGCAGGCGCTCCGGTCGCAGGCGTTCCTGGAACTCAGCCGGAGCGTCGCCCGGCAGGGCCGTGAAGCGCGCTCCGATCCCGTCGACCTGCCGGCATGGGAGACCCTGCGGGCTCGCGCCGAGGCGCTCCGGGGCGAGGCGGGGCTCGCACCGGAAGCGCGGGAAGAAGTCGATGCGGTGCTCGCCCGCGGTGCACGCGTCGACGCCGAGATCGCTCCCGTCAGGGCGTTCATCGAGGATGGCGCCCTGCACCTGGATCGGCGGGCGGCGCTGGACGAAGGGGATCGCGGCCGCGACCTTGCGTCTCCGGACGCGATCCCGGCCTGGCGCGAACGCTCGCAGGAGCTTCGCGGGACCGCGCTGAGCCTTCTGGGAGAGTCGCCGGCCGGCACCCGGGAAACGCAGGCCGCGGCCAGACTCGCCGAGATGCCGCGGCTTCAGGGCCGCGTGCGGGAGGTGCTGGACCGGCTGGAGGTCCTGGAGCTGCGCGACGAGGCCGCGGAGTTCCAAAAACTTGCGGCCACGGTCGAGAGGCGCGCCAGGCGGCACGAAACGCTGCCGCTCTACGCCGAGGGCTATGGCCATGCAACCGCGATGGCGCAGACGCTGGCGAGCCGCGCGGCCTTGCCGGAAGCGGCACGCCATGAGGCGGCCGCGTGGCTCGACCGCGACCGGGGCTGGATGGAGGAGCTCGCCTCGGCCCGGAAACTTACCGAAGCGCAGGAACGGGAGGTCGACACGGCCGGTCTCTCCGAGACCCTCTCCGAGGCCCTCCCAGAGGCCCTCCCCGAGGCCTTCCGCGAGGCCGCGTTCCTGCCTGCCGTGAGGGCGGCCATCGGGCAGCAAATCGCCCGGCTCGCCCGGCCGCCGGCACCGGAGCGCTGGATCACGTGGACCGGTGACGCGCCGCTGGTCGCGGGCGACTGCATCTCCTGGCGCGCGGGCGGCACGGAGCACCGCGCGGCGGTAGCGTTCCCGGGGGAGACGGGCGGCACACGCAAGAGCGACACGCTCAAGAGCGACACGCTTCTGCTGAGATTCGCGGCGCCGGCGGACGGGACGGCTCCCGACGATGCAGGCCGGATCGTCGAGATGCGCGCTCGGGCTCTGCGGGACGTCGGATGCGTCCGCGCCGCCTGGTCCGACGAAGGGCTCAGGCGGCTGGAAGTAGCCCGGCAGTACTCCGTGCCCAGCGCCGCCTGCCGGCTCGCCTGTTCCGAACCCGTCGAGGGCGACCGCATCGCCTGGACCGAGGCCGCCGGCCGGACGGGAGAGGTGCGGACGATCGAGGCCGTGGTCGCCACGCGGACCGGGACCCCCGACGGGCACGAGATCGCGCTGCGGACGATCCGCGCCTCAGGTCCCGACGCGCCGGACCCCGGCGGCTCGATCCGGCGGACCGCAGCGGAGGTGACTGCGCGCGGCTGCTTCCGCGCCGCCTGGTCCGACGAGACCCGGCGCGAGCGCATACTCGACCCGCCGAAGGAGGAGGTCCAGGAGCAGACCCTGACACCGCGCCACAGGCGCTCCCACGGCAGAGGCATCGGCATGTGAGGAGCGGCAGCCAGCGTGGGAGCCTACGCCTCGCCGTCTGGGGACGCGTCCGGGGACGATCGCAGCGCCAGTCGACGGAGCAGCCGCGACTTGTTCACACTCCACTCCCGGAACTGCCGTTCGATGACCGGCCCGTCTTCGGGGCCGAACACCGCCGCCAGCAGCGGCCCGAGCTCACGCGACCGGCCCTGCCGGGCAAGGTCGTGCAACGCCGTCATGAGCAGCAGCTCGACCGACTGCAGCAGCCGTTCGATCGACTCCCCGGATGACGCCGACAGCATGCTCTCGGCCAGGCGGTCCACCCGGTCGAGCAGCCGGCGCTGTTCCGCCTCGCTCAGCGCCAGGGCCGGTGAGTCCGTCTGCGCAGGATCGAGCGCCACGTTCAGCCCGGCCGAGATCACGTGATCGTTGATCGACGTGTTGCGGCTCTCCGCGATCTCGCGGATCCGTTCCCACTCAGCCTCCAGGCAGGAGATCGCGAGCCGCGCCCGGGGCGTCGCGCGCCGCTCCGCCATCACGGGCCCGGCCGGCGCGACTGGATCGCGTGCTGTATGAAGGCGATCGCCCCGATTAGCGAGAGCTTCAATCCCGGAATTGACTCTCCCAGCGCGCGGCGCACCCGGTCCATCTCCTCCACCCGCTGGTACAGGGTCCGCTGCTGCTCTTCCGACAGCACCAGCCGCGGCTCGTCCCGGCGCGGCCCGCCCGCGTCCTCGTGCAGTGCGCAGGCAACCAGGTATCCCGAGACGGACATGCCGAGCGCTTCCGCGCGATCCCTGATCTCGGCCCTCTCGGCCCGGCTGCAGCGCAGCGTACGGCGCACCACGCTTGCCATCGCTCAGGGCTGCGGCGCGGGGCCGCCCTCCGGATCGGCGCTGCCGGAGACCGCCCGCCAGCGTTCGGCGGCGCCCGGATCGGTCAGCCGGTCGAGCTCCGCCTCCCGGTCGAGCCACGCATCGACCGCGTCGCCGAGCGCCTTCCAGCGATCCTCCAGCCCCATATCGGCCATCCGCTGTTCCTCGGTCTTGGCGAGCAGCAGGAGCTCGCGTACCGCGCGGCGCAGCACCGTATCCGGCAGCGGGTCCGGGACGGTTGCCCGGTGCACGATGTAGCGCGAGAGATCCATGTCCGCCTGTTCCGCCAGTTCGCGAATGCGTGCCCATTCGCTGGCCGTCGCCATCACCGCGTGCTGGGTGCGGCGTTCCTTAGGCCGGCGGCTCATGAGGGCGCCCCGGGGACCCTGTAGCGAGGCCTGACGCAACTTGCCGGAGTCGCATTATGGCGCCGATCACCTGCAAAATACCTAATAATGAAAATGCCGCTGGTCCATCCGAGTACGTCGATCTCAGTCACCGCCTTACTCCCTCTATCCAAGCGCATATCCACCGCCTCGCCATCCGCACAGGCAGATCAGTCAACTCAGACATACGCATTTACTTCCCAGAGTGCAACTGAGCCTTGAATTCCGCCATCTCTTACATCAGCCCAGAACCGCAAGAATTCTCTTGCGAAAATCCCTAACCACCAGTATGGTCACACTTAACCAGGAGGAAAAGCGACCTACCTCAACCAGTGACGCACCCCGCCATTTTTTGTTTTGCTTTTACACCCCGTACCGGTTCGAATTCCTGCGCGAGTCATAAGAGCCTCGCGACCATGCCGCAAGCGTACTGTCCGATGACCCTATTCCTTTGGTCGATCGGTCGGGGGTGTGGAGCTTTCGGCTTCGGAGTCGTCTTCGTCTTCTTCCGCCTTGGCTCCTGGCCTGGCATCAGGCGGGCTGACGATGCCGCCGGAGATCACGAGCTTGACGCCTTCCTCCACGGTCATGTCCAGCGGGATGCAGTCCTTGCGTGGCACGAACAGGAGGAAACCTGAGGTCGGATTGGGCGTGGTCGGCAGGAAGACGTTGACCATCTCCTCCTCCGTGACCCGCTGCACCTCGCCCCGCGTGGGGCTGGTGATGAAGCCGATGACCCAGATGCCCCGGCGCGGATACTCGATCAGCACGACTTCGCGGAAGGCGTTGGCGGACTGTGCCAGGACCGCGTCAAAGATCTGCTTGAGCACGCCATAGATCGTGCGCACCACGGGCACGCGCGAGACTAGGCGCTCGCCGAATCGGACCAGGAAACGGCCGGCGACGTTGGTGAACAAGGCGCCTACCAGCGTGACCAGGATCAGCACGATCACGATGCCGACGCCGGGGACGTTCCGGCCCAGAATGTCGGTGGGGTTGTAAGCGTCGGGGATGAGCGGGACGACCGCGCGATCGAACAGGTCGACCACCAGCCAGAGCAGCCATAAGGTGATGCCGATCGGCGCGGTGACGACGACGCCAGTCAGGAAGTACGTCCTGAGGCGCGCGATGAGGCCGCGCCTGCGTGGCGGCTGGATGAGACGAGGGGGCGGCGTGCTCTCGTTCATCTCGGGAGGTAGCGCCGTCGACCAGGCCCCTCGGGGCGATCGAGCGTGCTCGTCATGGTCCCGCGGTCCCGCTTGTGCCGTTCCCTGTGTACCTGCCGCTCAGCGTTGTCGCCAGATTATTCGTTGTGGGGCAACGCCGAACTTGACGCGCTGCCCGACCGTCTGAGGCTGCTTGGCGGGGTGCGACGCGGCGCCTATCATGGCTCCACACGGCGCGCCTTCGCGTGGCCGCCGGCAAGGCTGAGGCTGCGAACCGGCGGGGACCGTGCGCAGCTTGAGGGGAGGAGCCGATGTCCAGACAACTCACCGTCGCCGCGGCTCAAATGGGGCCCGTTGCGCGCGCCGAGACGCGCTCACAGGTCATCGACCGGCTGATTGCGATGCTGCACTCCGCGCACCAGGCCGGTGCCACGCTCGTGGTGTTTCCTGAACTGGCGCTCACCACTTTCTTTCCGCGTTGGGTCATCGACGATCCCGAAGAACTCGACAGCTATTTCGAGACCGAGATGCCCAACAACGAGACCCAGCCGCTCTTCGCCGCCGCGCAGGAACTCGGTGTCGGATTCCACCTCGGCTACGCTGAGATGGTCATCGAGGACGACGGTTCAAAGCGCTATTTCAATACGGCCATCATCGTCGACCGCGATGGACAGATCGCCGGGAAGTACCGCAAGGTCCATATTCCCGGCCATGCCGAGCCGCAGCCCGGCCAGTCGCACCAGCATCTCGAAAAGCGCTACTTCGAGCCCGGCGATATGGGCTTCCCAGTGTTCCGCACCATGGACGGCGTGATGGGGATGTGCATCTGCAACGACCGGCGCTGGCCCGAGACCTACCGGGTAATGGGTCTCCAGGGGGTCGAGCTGGTGATGCTCGGCTACAACACGCCGAGCACTAATCCCTTCGCCAAGGGACAGGAGGCGCCGCATCTCGGCATGTTCCACAACCACCTCTCCATGCAGGCGGGCGCCTATCAGAACGGCACCTGGGTGGTCGCTTCGGCCAAGGCCGGCATGGAGGAGGGGATCCACCACATGGGCGGGAGCTGCATCATTGCTCCCACCGGTGAGATCGTGGCCCAGGCCCAGACCGAGGGCGACGAGGTGATCGTCGCACCGATCGATCTGGAGCGCGGGGTCTATATTCGCGAGACCATCTTCAACTTCGCTGCGCACCGGCGCATCGAGCACTACGGCCTTATCTCCAGCCAGACCGGCGTGGAGCCACCGCCCGCCTGAGCGCGGCAGGAGCGGCGGGCCGCGGTTGCGGCCTGCCGCTCGTCCGTCAGAGTCGGACGCGCTCTAAACGGTCAGGACGATCTTGCCGAAGTGTGCGTTGGCGCGCATGTGAGCCTGCGCCTCCGCCGCTTGCTCCAGCGGGAAGGTGCGGTCGATAGGCAGGCTCAGCGTTCCGTCCTCCACCGCATCCCAGATGTCGGCACGCATGGCGGCGTTGATCGCACGCACTTCCTCCACTGAGCGGGTGCGGAAGGTCACGCCGATATAGTCGATGCGCTTCAGCGCATGCAGGTCGAAGTCGAACTCGGCAGTGAAGCCGCCGAGGCGGCCCACGTTGACGATGCGCCCCAGCACTGCCGCCGCCTGCATGGTCTGATTGGCGAGGCTACCGGAGACCTGGTCGATGGTGAGGTCCACACCCTCGCCGCCTGTGGCTTCTCGCGCCTGCTCAACCCAGCCGGGGTCGCCGGGGTCCAGCACCAGGTCCGCTCCGACCTCGGCAAGGCGCGCGCGCCGGCCGGTATCGCGTGAGGTGGCGATCACCGTGCCGGCGCCCTTCAGGCGGGCGATCTGGATCGCCATGATCCCGACACCGGAGCTCGCGCCCTGGATCAGGACGGACTCTCCCGCGGCGAGGCGGCCGTTGGTGATGAGCGCGTCGTGCATGGTCTGGAGCGCGATGGGCAGCGTCGCCGCTTCGACTGGACCGGATGCTGCCCTGGGCACGGGGCATGCTCGTCCCCAGTCGGTAACGGCATACTCGGCATAGCCGCCGGCGCCCGAGCACATGACCTGATCGCCGGGCCGGAACTCCGGCACTTCGGCGCCCACAGCCTCGACCTCGCCCGCCCACTCGAGGCCCGCGATCGCGCCCGCGCCTCCGAGAGACCCGTGGGGCCGCCCTGCCGCCATTATCAGGTCGGCCCGGTTCAGGCCGCTGGCGGCGACCTTGACCAGAATCTCGTTTGGCTTAGGCTCCGGTACCGGCACCTCGCGGAGCGCCAGACCCTCGTCAGTCAACACCACTGCCTTCATTCACTGTCTCCCATAGGTATTCCTGTTGTTGCCCCCTTATATCTTGTGCCGTCATGATTCGCTCGGCTTGCCCCCAACTCAGGCGTGACTCTCTCTACCTACGCAGTAGGGCTGTCGTCAGGCGCCCAAGATTGACCTCCGACAATGTGCCAAACAAATGTCCATAAACGTTGGATATGCTGGGCTGTCATACCGGCGTCCGGCGCCCGCACAACACACTCGGCGAGAGATGACGCGTTGGTGACGGGACCTGTGGATCGGCGACGGATGCGAACGGTAGTAGTCGCAATTCTGCTGCTGACAGGGGTCACATTGGTCGGGGCCTGCGGCGGCGGGGGCGGCGATCCCAACCCGCAAACAACAGTCCCGCCTACGCCGGACCCGCTACCCACACCGGACCCACCGCCACCGCCGGACCCACCGCCACCGCCGGACCCGCCGCCCGAGCCGGAGCCAGAGCCAGAGCCAGAGCCAGAGCCAGAGCCAGAGCCAGAGCCAGAGCCAGAGCCAGAGCCCCCGGTTGTCTTGCCTGCATGCGTCGAAACCGTCATCGGTTGCTTGGTGCAGGAGAGTTATGAAGCGGAGCGCCGGACGATCGCTGACGCGCACAGCGCCTTGGACGACTTCAAGAATCAGTGGGGCTTGACGCCGATCCGGGCCGACCTTGCCTACGCGCAACTCCAGCTAAAGCACGATATTGATAGGGACGTTGGCAGCGGCCAGTCGGTTGGTCTGATCGATACCGGGATCGATGCAGGGCACCCGGTGTTCGCCGGCAAGACGATAAGCGAGCATTTCTTCGACTCGGCAGCGGTTGAGACTGGCGAAGAATTTTCCCACGGTACGGCGGTCGCGAGTGTCATCGCGGCACGTCGAGACGCCGTGTTCGACTACGCTAGCGCGAGCCCCGCGCACGGCGTCGCTTGGGGTGCCGATATCGCGATGTTCGCTGTTCCGACCGGTGCAGGGGGCGGCACCTATCATCCCCTACCGTTAACGGGTCAAACTAGTGCCGACGAACGATGGGCGGCCAGGTTCAATCACCTAATCGACTGGTCGAGCGGTGGGAGGACACTCAATTTCGCCAACGTGAGCGTCGGGTATCACGGGATCATCGACCAATACAGCGAGCAGGAAATTCGCGACGGTTTCGGTGCTTCGATCGCCGCGATTGCGCAGGCGGGCGTGACCGACAAGACGGTCTTCGTTTGGGCCGCTGGCAACGCGCACGGAGACCCCTGCCACGCGGCCGACTTCCCGAACAACCCGGACTTGTGTGTAAACGAGACCATCAACGCCAAATCGGTCGAATTCATGCCCGGCTGGCCGGCGCGCATTGCCGAGTTGCGCGGGCACCTCATCGCCGTCGTGGCCGTTGCGCCCGACAGCGACGGGGACGGGGGCCACGAGATCGCCGACTTCTCCAATCGCTGCGGCATAGCCAAGGACTGGTGCATCGCCGCGCCCGGCGAGGACGTCCGGGTGGCCTATTTCGGACCCTACGAGGGGACAGCGGGAGCGCGGCGCAACGCGAACGCTAGCGGCACCTCCGTTGCCGCGCCCATGGTGACGGGCGCGCTGGTGGTGATGAAAGATTACTTCCGCGACGAGCTGTACAACACTGATCTGGTCGCGCGGCTCCTGGCGACCGCCAACAAGGGCGGCGTCTATGCCGACGCGGATGTTTACGGCCAGGGCTTGCTGGACCTCGCGGCCGCGACATCACCCGCCGGCACGCCCAGCATTGCACTCGATCAGCGGGTCGAGGGCGTTGGTGTCAGTCTGGCCGCGACCGGGCTTGAACTGGGCGACGCCCTCGGCGACGGGCTCACGCGGGTGCTCGCCGGGAAAGAGGTGGTGGCCTTCGACGAACTCGGCGCGCCATTTTGGTATTTGCTCAGCTCTCTCGCCGAAGCTGCGGAGGGTCCCTCTGCACGTGCGCGGTTGCGCGGCTTCATGTCGCCAGCGCACACGAGCGACGAAGTCGGCTCGTGGCGCCCCGTCCTTGGGTCGGTCGAGAGGGACGAAGGTGCCAGCGCCGCCGCCGGGCTACGGCTGGGCCTGATGGCCGCGCCTCGGCTGGGGGGCTACGGCGGGCATCTATCGCTTGCCGGGCGGGCGCTGGGATTGAGCACGGCGGGGCAGGCGGGACTCGTCGCTGCCACCTTTTCGACAGAAGGCCTGGACGGGCAGGCGCCGGTTTCAGGAGCCACGATTGCCTGGCGGCCGGAGGGAGCGGCGCTCGGCCTGCGCGGCGGCTTGGTGGGCGAGCGAGAGGGCCTTCTCGGCTCCAACGTGGCCGGCGCCTTCGGGCGGATGGCAGCCGCTTCGGCCTTCGCTGGTGTGGAGGTGAGCGAGCGAATCGGTGCGTGGCATCTCGGCGCCAACGCTGAGATCGGCACGGTCAATGCGTCGGTGCGGGGCAGGCTGATCAGCGATATCTCGCCACTCACCACGAGCGCCTTCTCCCTGCACGCGACGCGGTCGTTCGCCGGCGAGAGCGCGCTCAGGCTCTCGCTCTCGCAACCTCTCCGGGTCGAGGCCGGCAGCGCCCGTCTTTCGGTTCCCGTGGGTCGTACGAAGGATGGCTTGGTGCGCCGCGATTCGATGACGGCCGACCTCATGCCCTCCGGCCGAGAAATCGAAGTTGCGGCCCAGTGGCGGCAGGCGCTCGCGACGGGCGGCGAGTTGCGTCTCGGCGCGGCCTGGACCCGTCATCCGGGACATGCGGCCTCGGCGAATCCCGATCTCACACTCCTCGCTGGCTGGCGCCATACATTCTGATGTCATCTGTTCGTAACGGAGTTGTAAGAGTCGGATCAGGTCCGTCGCTGCCTGGGCAAGCAGAATGACGCGTACCAGGGTGGTGGTGAGCAAGCGGTTGCAGTCGACCTATGCCCTTGCCGGCATGGTGTTATAGCCAGTCGTAACTGTTGACGCTTCTCATAGTGATGCCCAAACTCTGGCAGTCGAATCGGTGTTCACGAAAAACTGTATCGAACCCCAAGAGCGGAATGGGAGCGAGCGATGAACAAGGCTGAGCTGATCAAGGCTGTCGCGAGCAGCGCGGACATCTCCAGCGCCGACGCGGCGCGCGCGGTGGACAGCGTGTTCGGTGCCATTACCGACACGCTGCGAAGCGGCTCGGATGTCAGACTGGCGGGATTTGGTTCGTTCAGCGTCGTCGAAAGGAAGGCCACGACCGGACGAAACCCGCGCACCGGTGAATCGATTTCGATTGCCGCCTCCAAGCAGCCGAAGTTCAAGGCCGGCAAGACGCTCAAGGACGCGGTCAACGCCTGATCGGGGTTCCGCTGGCCGGCGCGGGCGGTTAGCTCAGCTGGGAGAGCGCTTGGTTTACACCCAAGAGGTCGGCGGTTCGATCCCGTCACCGCCCACCATGCGTTGGTAGTTCCAGGGGTGCGAGACGCGGAGACTCGCCAGCAGTCGCCGCGCCTCGATGTGGGCGATACCCCTTCCTCCCGGAGTCGCCGCGAAGCAACTTGACCCCGCTGGACCCCTGCTCTACATGGTGACGGCCGGCGCGGCGACGGCACGCCGCCGGATCCGTCGGGGGTGTAGCTCAGCTTGGTTTAGAGCGCCGGCCTGTCACGCCGGAGGTCGCGGGTTCGAGTCCCGTCACTCCCGCCATATCCCCGGGGCGCCGTTCTGGAGCGCCGGGACGGGAAGAGCTGCAACGGGGTGCCGCTTTGAAGCAGGCTTCGGGATTCGGGAGCGGCCGAGGAAGGCTGCGGCGCCGCGAATGCCGTAGGAAGTCCGTGTGCGGCCGGTCGGGGATTCGTTGCCGATGACCGCGTCGACCGACCTCCTCCTCGAATACCTGCCGATCGTCATCTTTCTCGGCATTGCCGGCGTGATGGCGATCGCCGCCATCGCTGGCTCCTACGTGCTTGCGCCGCAACGGCCTGACCGGGACAAGATCGCCGCCTACGAGTGCGGCTTCGACGCCTTCGAGGATGCACGCGGGCGCTTCGACGTCCGCTTCTATCTCGTGGCGATCCTCTTCATCATCTTCGATCTCGAGGTAGCGTACCTGTTTCCGTGGGCGGTCTCGTTCAGCGAGATCGGGCTCTACGGTTTCTGGTCGATGATCGTCTTCCTTGGGCTACTGACCATCGGCTTCGTCTATGAGTGGAAGAAGGGCGCGCTCGAATGGGAGTAGAGACCTCCACGGTCGGCCTGCCCGGTAAGCCGCTGTCGCCGGGTGAGGCCCAGGACCAGGCGCTTGCGCTGGTCAGCGACGAGTTGAACGACAAGGGCTTCGTCGTCGCCCAGCTTGACAGCATCATCAATTGGGCGCGCACCGGCTCGCTCTGGCCGATGACCTTCGGGCTCGCCTGTTGTGCGGTCGAGTTCATGCAGACCATCGCGTCCCGCTACGATATCGACCGCATCGGCATGGTGCCGCGCGCGAGCCCGCGCCAGTCGGACGTGATGATCGTCGCCGGTACCCTCTGCAACAAGATGGCGCCCGCGTTCCGGCGGGTTTACGACCAGATGCCGGAGCCCCGTTACGTCATCTCCATGGGAAGCTGCGCCAACGGCGGCGGCTACTATCACTACTCCTATTCGGTGGTGCGGGGCTGCGACCGTGTCGTCCCGGTGGATGTCTATGTCCCCGGGTGTCCGCCCACGGCCGAGGCGCTGCTTTACGGCATCATGCAATTGCAGCGGAAGATCCGGCGCACGGGGACCATCGCGCGCTAGCGCGCGTCGAGAGCGGGCGAGGAGATGGATACGGCCGGATTACGCGACCTCGGCGAACACGTCGCGACGAGTCTCAGCGACTACGTGTTCGCAGCCGAGGTCACCCGCGACGAGCTTACCGTGGATGCGCGCGCGGACCAGGTCGTGCGTGTGTTGAAGTTCCTGAAGGACGATCCACGCTGCCGCTTCGAGCAGCTCACCGACCTTTGCGGCGTCGACTACCCGGAGCGTGACCCGCGCTTCGATGTCGTCTACCACCTGCTCAGCATGAGCCACAATTGCCGGCTGCGCCTCAAAGTCGGCGTCAACGAGGACCAGCCGGTGCCGTCGGCGACGGACGTGTATCCCTCCGCCGGATGGTGGGAGCGCGAGACCTGGGACCTCTACGGCATCTACTTTGCCGGCAATCCGGACCTGCGCCGGCTGCTCACCGACTACGGCTTCGACGGCCATCCGCTGCGCAAGGATTTTCCGCTCACGGGCTACGTGGAGCTGCGCTATGACTCAGAGCAGAAGCGGGTGGTGTACGAGCCGGTGAAGCTCACCCAGGAATTCCGCCGCTTCGATTTCCTGAGCCCCTGGGAGGGCGCGTCCTACCCGTTGCCGGGCGACGAGAAGGCCGAAGAAGCCGGCGAGGACGGGCGCTGACCATGAGCGAGCGCCAGATCCGCAACATGACCGTGAACTTCGGGCCGCAGCATCCGGCGGCGCACGGCGTGCTGCGCCTGGTGCTGGAGATGGACGGCGAGGTGGTCGAGCGCGCGGACCCGCACATCGGGCTGCTCCACCGCGGCACCGAGAAGCTGATCGAATACAAGACTTACCTGCAGGCGGTGCCCTACTTCGACCGGCTCGACTATGTCGCGCCGATGAACCAGGAGCACGCCTACGCGCTCGCTGTCGAGGCCCTGCTCGGGCTCGAGATCCCCAAGAGGGCGCAGTACATCCGCGTGCTCTACAGCGAGATTTCGCGCATCGCCAACCACCTGATGAACATCTGCACCATGGCGCTCGACGTCGGCGCGATGACCCCTTTCTTCTGGGGCTTCGAGGAGCGCGAGCTCACCATGGAGTTCTACGAGCGGGCCTCGGGCTCGCGCCTCCATGCCGCCTACTTCCGGCCGGGCGGTGTCGCCTACGATCTCGCCCCGGACCTGCTCTCGGATATCGGTGCTTGGAACGAGAAGTTCCCCAAGGTCATCGACGACATCGAGAACGTGCTGACCGAGAACCGCATCTTCAAGCAGCGGACGGTCGACATCGGCATCCTCAGCGCGCAGGAGTGCTTCGACTGGGGATTGACCGGACCGGTGCTGCGCGCGTCCGGCGTGTCCTGGGACCTGCGCCGAAACCAGCCCTACGAGGTCTATAGCGAGCTCGACTTCGGGGTGCCTATCGGCTCCAACGGCGATTGCTACGAGCGCTATCTCGTCCGCATGGAAGAGATGAGACAATGTGTGAAAATAATCGCGCAATGCCTTGAAAAAATGCCGGAAGGTCCGGTCAAGGTTCAGGACAACAAGATCACGCCTCCGTCCAGGGCCGTGATGAAGGAGTCGATGGAAGCGCTGATCCATCACTTCAAGCTCTACACCGAGGGCTACCATGTGCCGGCGGGCGAGGCCTACTGTGCCGTGGAAGCGCCGAAGGGCGAGTTCGGGGTCTACCTCGTGGCTGACGGCACCAACCGGCCCTACCGCTGCAAGATTCGGGCGCCGGGCTTCGCGCACTTGCAGGTGCTCGACCACATGAGCAAGGGCCACATGCTGGCGGACACCGTGGCCAACCTCGCGAGCATGGACATCGTGTTCGGGGAGATCGACCGGTGACGGGCGCAGCCGGCAACGGCGGCGAGGCCTTCGTCTTCACGCCCGAGAACCGGGCCAAGGCGGATGCCGTGATCGCCAAGTATCCGGCGAACTGCCAGGCCAGCGCGGTGCTGCCGCTGCTCGACTTGGCCCAGCGCCAGAACGGCGGCTGGATCTCCCAGGCAGTCATGGAACACGTCGCCGAGCTGCTCGACATGGCGTCGATCCGGGTCTACGAGGTCGCGACCTTCTATACGATGCTGAACCTGGAGCCGGTCGGCCGCTATCACGTCCAGCTTTGCCGCACCACGCCGTGCTGGCTGCGGGGCTCCGACGCGCTGCGTGACGCCTGCCGCGAGGAGCTCGGGATCGGTTTGGGCGGCACAACTGAAGACGGCCTCTTTACGCTGACCGAGGTCGAGTGCCTGGGCGCCTGCGTCAATGCGCCCATGGTCCAGATCAACGATCACTTCTACGAAGACCTCGATCCGACGCGAATGAAAGAGATCCTGCGCGCGTTCAGGGCCGGGAGCCCGCCCGAGCCGGGACCGCAGACCGGCCGCCAGACCTCGGCGCCTGCCTCCGGCCTGACCACACTGACCGAGTTTTGAGCATGCTCAGCGATTCCGACCGCATCTTCACCAACCTCTACGGAGCCCAGGACTGGCGCCTCGCCGGCGCCCGCGCGCGGGGCGACTGGGACGGCACGGCGGCGCTGATCGCCAAGGGTCACGACTGGATCATCGATCAGATCAAGGAATCGGGCCTGCGCGGGCGCGGCGGCGCCGGCTTCCCGACCGGGCTGAAATGGTCCTTCATGCCGAAGGAGGAGGCCCCCGGCCGCCCGCACTACCTCGTGGTCAACGCCGACGAGAGCGAGCCCGGCACCTGCAAGGACCGGGACATGATGCGCCACGATCCGCAGAAGCTGATCGAGGGGTGCCTGCTCTCGGGCTTCGCCATGCGAGCCCATGCCGCCTACATCTACATTCGCGGCGAGTTCTACGACGAGGCGGTCGCGCTTCAGGCGGCGATCGACGAGGCCTACGACGCGGGCCTCATCGGCAAGAACCCGTGCGGCACCGACTGGCCCTTCGACGTCTACCTGCACCGCGGCGCCGGCGCCTACATCTGTGGCGAGGAGACCGGGCTGCTCGAGAGCCTGGAGGGCAAGCCGGGCAGGCCCCGACTCAAGCCGCCCTTCCCGGCGGCGGTCGGGCTCTACGGCTGCCCGTCGACGGTCAACAACGTCGAGACCATCGCGGTCGTGCCCACCATCCTACGGCGCGGCGCCGAGTGGTTCGCCGGCATCGGCCGGCCCAAGAACACCGGCACCAAGGTCTTTTGCATCTCCGGCCACGTCAACCAGCCGTGTAATGTGGAAGAGGAAATGGGCATCCCCATGCGCGAGCTGATCGAGAAGCACGCGGGTGGGGTGCGCGGCGGCTGGGACAACCTGCAGGCGGTGATCCCCGGCGGCGCATCGGTGCCGCTGTTGCCGAAGTCGATCTGCGACGACGTGCTGATGGATTTCGATTCGCTGATGGCCGAGAAATCGGGGCTCGGCACGGCGGCGGTGATCGTGATGGACAAGTCGGCCGACGTGGTCGAAGCCATCGCCCGGCTCTCTCACTTCTACATGCACGAGAGCTGTGGCCAGTGTACGCCCTGCCGCGAGGGCACCGGCTGGGTCTATCGCGTGATGCTGCGCCTGATCAGGGGCGAGGCGTCAGTCGAAGAAATCGACATGCTGTGGGACGTGGTGGGGCAGATCGAAGGCCACACCATCTGCGCCCTCGGCGATGCCGCCGCGTGGCCGGTACAGGGGCTTATCCGCCACTTCCGGCCAGAGCTTGAGCGGCGCATCCTCGCGGCCAAAGTCGGCGGCGCCGCCGCTGCGGCAGCCTGAGGACGCATCCGATGACCACGCTCACCATCGACGGCGCCGAGATCACGGTCGAGCCAGGCTCGACCGTGATGCAGGCCTGCGTGCAGGCCGGCAAGGAGATTCCGCACTTCTGCTATCACGACCGGCTCTCCATCGCCGGCAACTGCCGCATGTGCCTGGTGGAGATGGAGCGCTCGCCCAAGCCGATCGCGTCGTGCGCGATGCCGGCGGCGGACGGCATGGTGATCCGCACCGACACGGAACAGGTCAAGAAGGCGCGGGAAGGGGTGATGGAGTTCCTGCTCATCAATCACCCGCTCGACTGCCCGATCTGCGACCAGGGCGGCGAGTGCGACCTGCAGGATCAGGCCATGGCCTATGGCCGGCACTTCAGCCGCTTCGACGAGGGCAAGCGCGCGGTACGCGACAAGGATGTCGGACCGCTGATCGAGACCATCATGACGCGCTGCATCCACTGCACGCGCTGTATCCGCTTCGCCGACGAGATTGCGGGTGTCGAGGAGTTCGGCGCGGTCTTCCGCGGCGAGCACATGGAGATCGGCACCTACGTCGAGAAGGCGGTGTCCTCCGAGCTCAGCGGCAACATGATCGACCTCTGCCCGGTCGGCGCGCTGACCTCGAAGCCCTACGCCTTCGTCGCGCGCTCGTGGGAGCTGCGCACCACCGAGACGGTCGATGTGCTCGACGCGGTGGGCTCCAACATCCGAGTGGATGCGCGGGGCACCGAGGTACTGCGGGTGGTGCCGCGCATGCACGACGACATCAACGAGGAGTGGCTCTCGGACAAGAGCCGCTTCGCCTACGACGGGCTGCGCCGGCGCCGTCTCGACCGCTGCTACGTGCGCCGCAATGGCGCGCTCGAAGCCGCAAGCTGGGCCGAGGCGTTCGACGCCATCGCGGCTGCGGCAAAGGGCCTGGACGGCAATCAGATCGCGGGGCTTGCGGGCGACACGGCGGATTGCGAGGCGATGACCGCGCTCGCAGATCTCATGGCGGCGCTGGGCTCGTCCCATCTCGACTGCCGGCAGGACGGCGCGAAGCTCGATGCGACGAGCCGCGTCTCCTACCTCTTCAACACCACCATCGCGGGCATCGAGGAGGCGGATGCGATCCTCCTGATCGGTACCAACCCGCGTTGGGAGGCGTCGCTGGTCAACGCGCGCATCCGCAAGCGCTGGCGCCGGGGCGGGCTCAAGGTCGGCGTCATCGGCCCGGAGGTCGAGCTGACCTACCCCTATCACCACTTGGGCGATGGGCCGGAGAGCCTCGCTGCGCTGGCAAAGGGCGGCGACGCCTTCGCCGACGTGCTGAAGATGGCTGAGCGGCCGATGCTGATCGTCGGCATGGGGGCGCTCACGCGGTCCGACGGCGCACAGGTGCTGGCCCACGCCAGAGCGGCGGCGGATGCGACGGGCATGGTCGTCGACGGCTGGAACGGGTTCAACGTGCTGCACACGGCGGCATCCCGCGTCGGCGGCCTTGATCTCGGCTTCGTGCCGGGGGAGGGAGGTCGCGACACTGCGGCGATTTGCGAAGGCGCCGGCGAGGGCGCGATCCGCCTGCTCTATCTGCTGGGGGCCGATGAGCTATCGCTGGAACGGCCCAAGGGCTGCTTCGTCGTCTACCAGGGCCACCACGGCGACGCGGGCGCGCGGATCGCCGACGTGATCCTGCCGGGCGCCGCCTACACCGAGAAGGACGGCACCTACGTCAATCTCGAAGGCCGGCCGCAGCGGGCCTATGCGGCGAGCGCGCCGCTCGGCGAGGCGCGGGAGGACTGGCGCATCCTGCGCGCTCTCTCGGCTCGTCTCGGCAAGCCGCTGGCTTACGACACGCTGGACGAGCTTCGTGCCCGGATGGTCGAGCGGGCGCCGGTGCTCGCCGCGGTCGGTGAAGTGGCGGCGGCGACCTGGGGCGAATTCGGTGCCGCCGGCGCCATGGACGAGTCGTCGTTCGCGTGCCCCATCGGGGACTTCTACCGGACCGATCCTATAACCCGCGCCTCCCAGACCATGACCGAGTGCAGTGCGGCGTTCGTCGCGGCGGTGGAGGCCCGCACCGATGGCTGAGGCGGGCGTCTGGAGCACCTACTTCTACCCGCTGTTCCTGACCATCGGGTACATCCTCGCGATCGTGGTGCCGCTGCTGCTGGTGCTGGCCTTTATCACTTATTTCGAGCGCAAGGTCTGGGCGGCGATCCAGATTCGCAAGGGACCCAACGTGGTAGGCCCCTTCGGCCTGCTGCAGCCGGTGGCCGACGGTATCAAGTGTCTGTTCAAGGAGACCATCGTTCCTGCCGGCGCCAACCGCATGCTCTTCGTGCTGGCGCCGATGGTCACCTTCAGCCTGGGCCTCATTGGCTGGGCGGTCATCCCCTTCGACCAGCACCTCGTGCTCGCCGACCTCAACGTCGGGCTGCTCTACCTCTTCGCGGTCTCCTCGCTCGGGGTCTACGGCATCATCATCGCGGGCTGGGCCAGCAACTCGAAGTACGCCTTTCTCGGCGCGCTGCGCTCGGCGGCGCAGATGGTTTCCTACGAGGTCTCCATCGGCTTCGTGCTGGTGACGGTGCTGCTCTGCGTCGGCTCGCTCAACCTCAACGACATCGTCGAGGCGCAGAGGGGCCTCTGGTTCTTCATCCCGCTGTTCCCGATGTTCGTGATCTACGTGGTATCCGCGCTGGCCGAGACCAACCGCACGCCCTTCGACCTGCCCGAGGCCGAAGGCGAGCTGGTTGCCGGCTACCAGGTGGAATACTCGTCGATGACCTGGCTGCTCTTCATGATGGGAGAGTACGCCAACATCGTCCTTTTGAGCGGGCTCAGCGTGATCCTGTTCCTGGGCGGCTGGTTGCCGCCGTTCCACGTCGAGCCCCTGATGGCGGTCCCCGGCGTGGTCTGGTTCCTGCTGAAGACTGCGGTCGTCGTCTTTTTCTTCACCTGGACCCGCGCGACGCTGCCGCGCTACCGCTACGATCAGCTCATGCGGCTCGGCTGGAAGGTGTTTCTGCCGGCCTCGCTCGCCATGGTCGTGATCGTCGCAGGCGCGCTGCACGCGTTCGACTGGTTGCCGAGGTAAGTCACCGTGGCGACGGCAGACGGCCTGTGCTATGGCCGCGCCCGGCGCCAAACAGGAGGTCGCCATGCCAGCGATTGAGCAGACGGTTCGATCCTTGCTCCTGACCGAGCTGGCGGTCGGGCTCGGCGTGACTTTCAAGTCGATGTTCAAGCGCAAGGCGACGCTCAACTACCCCTACGAGAAGGGCATGCTGAGCCCGCGCTTTCGCGGCGAGCATGCGCTTCGCCGCTATCCCAACGGCGAGGAGCGCTGCATCGCCTGCAAGCTGTGCGAGGCGATCTGCCCCGCGCAGGCGATCACCATCGAGGCGGAGCCGAGGGAGGACGGCAGCCGGCGCACCACCCGCTACGACATCGACATGGTGAAGTGCATCTACTGCGGCTTTTGTCAGGAGGCCTGCCCGGTCGACGCCATCGTCGAGGGGCCTAATTTCGAGTTTGCCGCCGAGACCCGCGAGGAGCTGCTCTACAACAAGGAAAAGCTGCTCGATAACGGCGACCGCTGGGAGCGGGAGATCGCCGCCAACCTGAGCGCGGAGGCACCTTACCGCTGAGCCGGGATCGGCAGGGGCGGAACGGTAAGCCAAGCGGGATCGCGGCACGATGATCATCCAGACGATCATGTTCTACGTCCTCGCCGTGGTGACGGTGGGGGCGGGCGTCATGGTGATCGCGTCGCGCAACCCGGTTCACTCGGTGCTGTTCCTGATTCTGGCGTTCTTCAACTCGGCCGGGCTCTTCGTGATGATGGGCGCCGAGTTCCTGGCGATGATTCTGATCATCGTCTACGTCGGCGCCGTCGCCGTGCTCTTCCTCTTCGTCGTGATGATGCTGAACATCAACTTCGCGGAGCTGCGCGCGGGCTTCCTCCAGTATCTGCCCATCGGCGGTGTCATAGGAATCATACTGCTCGCCGAGCTGGTGCTGGTCTTCGCGTCGGGCGCCATCGACATCGAGGTGCCGACGACGGTCGCATCGCCGACGCCGCCGGCTGACGAAGTCACCAACACCCAGGCGCTGGGCGACGTGCTCTACACGCACTACGCCTACCTGTTCCAGGGCGCGGGCTTCATCCTGCTGATCGCGATGGTGGGCGCCATCGTGCTCACACATCGGCGCCGTGCCGACGTGAGGCGCCAACGCATCGCCGATCAGGTGGCGCGCGATCCCAAGGCGGCCGTTCAGGTCACCGACATCGAGCCGGGTGCGGAGGGGACATGGAAATCGGACTGACCCATTACCTCACCGTGGCCGCGGTCCTGTTCACCCTCGGCGTCGTCGGCATCTTCCTCAACCGCAAGAACGTCATCATCATCCTGATGGCGATCGAGCTGATGCTGCTCGCCGTCAATATCAACCTGGTCGCCTTCTCGACCTTCCTCAACGACATGGTGGGCCAGGTCTTCGCCATGCTCGTGCTCACGGTCGCGGCCGCCGAGGCTGCGATCGGTCTCGCCATCCTGGTCGTCTACTTCCGCAATCGCGGCAGCATCGCCGTCGAGGACGTCAACGTGATGAAGGGTTAGGCGTCGGTGCTCTATTACGCCGCGCCCATATTCCTGCCCCTCTTCGGGGCGGTGATCGTCGGCCTGTTCGGCCGGGTGCTTGGCGCGCGCGCCTCGCAGCTCGTGAGCTGCGGCGCGATGGGCGTCGCCGCGGTGATGGCGATCGTGGTCTTCACCGAGGTCGTGCTCCAGGGCGAGACCGCGACCATCGTCCTCTTCGACTGGTTCGCCTCTGGCGATCTCGACGTCGACTGGCTGCTAAGGTTCGACGAGTTGACCGGGGTGATGGTCTTCGTCGTCTGCGTGGTCTCGTTCCTGATCCACGTCTATTCCATCGGCTACATGGCGCATGACCCCCATGTGCCGCGCTTCTTCGCCTACCTCTCGCTCTTCACCTTCTTCATGCTGGCGCTGGTCAGCGCCGACAACTTCCTCCAGATGTTCTTCGGCTGGGAGGGTGTCGGCCTCGTCTCCTATCTGCTGATCGGGTTCTGGTACAAGCGGCCCTCGGCGAACGCGGCGGCGATCAAGGCCTTCATCGTCAACCGGGTGGGCGACTTCGGCTTCGCGCTCGGTATCCTCGCGATCTTCCTGATGTTCGACACCGTCTCGTTCGACGCCGTGTTCGCCGGCGCGCCGGGCATGGTGGACGCCGAGGTCACCTTCCTCGGCCATTCCTTCGACTTCCTGGAGGTCGCCTGCATCCTGCTCTTCGTCGGTGCCATGGGGAAGTCGGCACAGTTCCTGCTGCACACCTGGCTGCCTGACGCGATGGAGGGACCGACGCCGGTCTCGGCGCTGATCCACGCCGCGACCATGGTGACCGCAGGCGTCTTCATGGTGGCGCGGCTCTCGCCGATCTTCGAATACGCGCCCATCGCGCTCTCGGTGGTGACGTTCTTCGGCGCGACGACTGCGATCTTCGCTGCGACCATCGCGATCACCCAGAACGACATCAAGCGGGTGATCGCGTACTCGACCTGCAGCCAGCTCGGCTACATGTTCTTCGCCTGCGGTGTCTCAGCCTATGGCGCCGGCATCTTCCACCTGACCACGCACGCCTTCTTCAAGGCGCTGCTCTTCCTCGGCGCAGGCGCGGTGATCCACGCCATGTCGGACGAGCAGGACATGCGCAAGATGGGCGGCATCTGGCGCATGATCCCGGTGACCTACGTGCTGATGTGGATCGGCAATCTGGCGCTTGCGGGGATCTTCCCATTCTCGGGTTTCTTCTCGAAGGACATCATCCTGGAATCCGCCTTCGCCTCGCACACCGGGCTCGGCATGTACGCCTTCGGGCTCGGCATCCTGGCGGCATTCCTGACTGCGTTCTATTCCTGGCGGCTGCTGTTCCTGACCTTCCACGGCAAGCCGCGTGCCGATGAGAAGGTGATGGCCCACGTGCACGAGGCGCCGCCGGTGATGTGGGTGCCGCTGGTGGGGCTGGCCATCGGCGCCGTGGTGATCGGCTACCTGATGTTGCCGATGGTGGCGACCGACATCGACTTCTGGGGAACCTCGATCCTCGTCCTGCCGATCCACAACGCGCTGGAGGAGGCGCACCACGTCGACTTCTGGGTCAAGGCGCTGCCCATGGCCGTGGGCGTGCTCGGGATCGCAGGCGCCTTCCTGTTCTACGTGCTGAAGCCGGAGCTTCCCGGCCGGCTCGCCAACCGTGCGCGGCCGGTCTACCTGTTCCTGCTCAACAAGTGGTACTTCGACGAACTCTACGACATCCTCTTCGTGCGCTCGGCCAAGTATCTCGGGCGCAACCTCTGGAAGCAGGGTGACGGCGCCGTGATCGACGGCATCGGGCCGGACGGCTTCGCCGCCGCCACGCTCTCGATCGCGCGCCGCGCGGTGAAGCTGCAGTCAGGCTACGTCTATCACTACGCCTTCGCGATGTTGCTGGGACTTGCGGCTATCGTCACCTGGTATCTGATCGCGGGCAGGTAACGGCATGACCGATTGGCCGATCCTGTCCACCGTGACGTTCCTGCCGCTGGTGGGCGTCTTCTTCATCCTGCTGATCCGCGGGGACGAGCGGCAGATCGCGGCGAATTCCCGCCACGTGGCGCTCTGGACCTCGGTCGTCACGTTCGCGCTCTCGATCGTCCTGATCGCCGACTTCGACACGACGACGGCAGAGTTCCAGTTCGTCGAGTTCGTGCCTTGGCTGCCGGAGCACAACATCGGCTACCACCTGGGCGTGGACGGGATCTCGATCTTCTTTCTGATCCTGACCACGTTCCTGATCCCGCTCTGCATCCTTGCCTCGTGGGAGGCGATCCAGACGCGCGTGCGCGAATTCATGATCGCCTTCCTGGCGATGGAGACGCTGATCGTCGGTGTCTTCTGCTCCCTCGACTTCGTGATGTTCTACATTTTCTTCGAGGGGCAGCTGATCCCGATGTTCCTGATCATCGGCATCTGGGGCGGCGCGCGGCGGGTCTACTCGGCGTTCAAGTTCTTCCTCTACACGCTGGTGGGCTCGGTGCTGTTCCTGCTCGCGATCCTCTTCATGTATCTCGATGCTGGCACCACCGACATCCCGATGCTGCTCGTGCACGAGTTCGCGCCGGCGGTGCAGACCTGGCTCTGGCTCGCGCTCTTTGCCTCCTTCGCTGTCAAGCTGCCGATGTGGCCGTTCCACACCTGGCTGCCGGACGCCCACGTGGAGGCGCCGACAGCGGGCTCGGTGATCCTTGCCGGCATCCTGCTGAAGATGGGGGGCTACGGCTTCCTGCGCTTTTCGCTGCCGATGCTGCCGGACGCGAGCGCCTTCTTCGTGCCCTTCATCTACTCGCTGAGCGTGGTCGCGATCATCTACACCTCGCTGGTCGCGCTCATGCAGCAAGACATGAAGAAGCTGATCGCCTATTCCTCGGTCGCCCACATGGGGATAGTGACCATCGGCATCTTCACCTTCACCGGCCAGGGTATCGAGGGCGGCATCATCCAGATGCTGAGCCACGGCATCGTCTCGGCGGCGCTCTTCCTCTGCGTGGGCGTCGTCTACGACCGCACCCACACCCGCGAGATCGCGGACTACGGCGGGCTGGTGCACCGCATGCCCATGTACGCCTTCGTGCTCATGGTGTTCACGCTTGCCGCGATCGGCTTGCCCGGCACCAGCGGATTCGTCGGCGAGTTCATGGTGCTGGTGGGCGCATTCCAGTCCAACACCTGGGTCGCCATGCTGGCGCTGACCGGCGTGATTCTGGGCGCCGCATACATGCTCTGGCTCTACCGGCGCGTGATCTTCGGCGATCTCACCAAGGAGAACCTCAAGTCGATCACCGACCTCAACTGGCGCGAGGTCGGCATCTTCGCGCCGCTGGTCTCGCTGGCGCTGGTGCTCGGGCTCTATCCGGAGCCCTTCCTCGACGTGCTGCACGTATCGGTCGAGAACCTGATCGCGCAGACCAACGGGGCGCCCGACCTTCCTATTGCTAAGGCGCCGGCGCGCGGACCGCTGGCGGCGCTCGCGGCGCTGAACTAGAGGCAGGGCGATGCAACCCTTCGTCGAGCCGGACTATCTGCCCGCCCTCCCGGAGCTCTTCCTCGCAGGGGCCTCGGTCACGCTGCTGATGGCGGGCGTCTTCATCGGGGACCGCTCGACCCGGCTGATGACCTGGCTCGCCTGCGTCGCCATGGCGGCCGCCTTCGTCATGGTTCTGGTGCTCCCCGACGAGCGAACGACGACGTTCTTCGGCCTCTTTGTGGTCGACCGCTTCGCCGCGTTCATGAAGTGCCTGGTGCTGGTGGGGGCGGCGGTGACGCTCATCGTCGGCCTCGGCTACGTGAAGCGCGAGGGGATGAACCGCTTCGAGTTCCCGGTGCTGATCGTCTTCGCCACTCTCGGCATGCTGCTGATGATCTCGGCGAATGACCTGATCGCGCTCTACGTGGGGCTCGAGCTTCAGAGCCTCTCGCTCTACATCGTTGCCGCATTCCGCCGGGATTCGCTGCGCTCGACCGAGGCCGGCCTCAAGTATTTCGTGCTGGGCGCGATCTCGTCGGGCCTGCTGCTCTACGGCTGCTCCATGATCTACGGCTTCACCGGCGTGACCGGCTTCGAGGGGATTGCGGAGGCGCTGGCGACGACCGTGCCCGGCAACGTGGCGGCGGAGACGGGCGTCCTGATCGGGCTCGTATTCATTGCCGCGGCGCTGGCTTTCAAGGTGTCCGCGGTGCCCTTCCACATGTGGACGCCGGACGTTTATGAGGGCGCGCCGACTCCTGTTACCGCCTTCTTCGCCGCAGCGCCCAAGGTCGCCGCGATGGCGCTGCTGCTCCGGGTCTTCCTCGGCCCCTTCCACGAGCTCGCCGGCCAGTGGGACCAGATCATCATCTTCGTCTCGATCGCCTCCATGGGGCTCGGCGCCTTCGCCGCCATCGGCCAGAAGAACATCAAGCGGCTGATGGCGTACAGCTCCATCGGCCATGTTGGCTATGCGCTGGTCGGGCTCTCGGCCGGCACGCCCGAGGGCATCCGGGGCGTGCTGGTCTACATGCTGATCTACATGGTGATGACGCTCGGCGGCTTCGCCTGCATCCTCGCCATGCGCCAGCGCGGCCAGATGGTGGAGGAAATCAGCGACCTCTCCGGCCTTTCCAAGACCAACCCGACGCTCGCGTTGGCGCTCGCGATCTTCATGTTCTCGATGGCGGGAATTCCGCCGCTCGCCGGCTTCTTCGGCAAGCTTTACGTGTTCCTGGCCGCGGTTGATACGGGGCTCTACGGGCTCGCAATCTTCGGGGTGCTGGCGAGCGTCGTCGGCGCCTACTACTACATCCGGATCGTCAAGGTGATGTACTTCGACAAGCCGGCGGAAGGCTTCGACCGCCCGGTCGGCGTGGAGCTTTCTGCCGTGCTCGCGGGCACGGGCATCATCACGCTGCTCTTCTTCGCCTACCCGGCGCCGATTCTGGCCGGGGCGGAAGCCGCTGCCGCGGCGCTCATGCCCTGAGCGCGACCCCCGCCACCACGCCCATGCCGCCGGCGACGTTGCCGCCGGGCTACGCTCTGATCGCGCTCGACGAGGCCGGCAGCACCAACGACGAGGCCAAGGAGCGGGCGAGCGCCGGCGCGCCGGAGGGCGTGGTGGTTTGGGCGCGGGTGCAGCGGGCGGGGCGTGGCAGACGAGGCCGCTCCTGGGTCTCGCCGCCGGGGAATCTCTATGTCTCGGTAATCCTCCGCCCGGTCTGCGAGACGCGGAGCGTCGCGCAGCTCTCCTTCGTCGCCGCGCTCGCTGTCCACGACCTGGTGGACGGCGTGCTGCCCGGCCGGGCGCGCTGCAAGTGGCCGAACGATATCCTTGTGGATGGCGGTAAGGTGGCCGGCGTTCTTCTGGAGTCCGCGCTCGGCCCGGGGGGGCGAGTGGACTGGGTGGTGCTCGGAATCGGCGTGAACCTCTCAAGCCATCCCGGCATTGAAGGGCCAGTCCCGTCCACGAGCGTTGCTGACGCCGGTGCCTCGGTGCTGGCGCCGGAGGATGCGCTGCCCTCGCTGCTGGCGGCGCTCACTCGGCGCAGACGAGAATGGGAGACGCAGGGCTTCGCGGCGGTACGAAGTTCCTGGATCGCCCGTGCCCACGGGCTCGGCGGCCCGGTGACGGTCGCGAAGGGCGAGCGGCGGCTGACAGGCGTGTTCGAGGACCTCGATGAGGAGGGCGCGCTGGTGCTCGCTCGGCCGGGCACGGGCCCGCTCTCGATCGCGGCCGGCGATGTCTTCTTCGGCGATGCGGAGGCGGCGCATGCTGCTCGCGGTTGACGCCGGCAACACCAACACCGTCTTCGCCGTGTTCGAGAGTGGCGGAGAAGGGGACGAGGCACCGCGCGGCCAGTGGCGGGCCATGACCGATGCGCGCCGCACGAGCGACGAATACGCTGTCTGGCTCGGGCAGCTCCTGGCCCAGGCCGGCGTGCGCCTCTCCGATATCGACGAAGCCATCGTCTCTAGCGTGGTGCCGCAGGGGATCGGCGCGTTGAAGTCGCTTTGCGCCGACCATTGCGGCTGCGAGGCGCAGGTGGTCGGCGAGCCGGAGGTCGAGCTCGGCATCGCGGTCAACGTGCCCCGGCCGGAGGAGGTGGGGGCCGACCGGCTGGTGAACACAGTCGGCGCCCATATCCGACATGCAGGCGCGCTCATCATTCTCGATTTCGGTACCGCGACCACCTTCGACTCCGTGAGCGCCGAGGGGGCTTACGAGGGCGGCATTATTGCTCCCGGAATCGGCCTCTCGCTGGAGGCGCTGCACCAGGCTGCCGCCCAACTGCCGCGCATCGCGGTCAAGCGCCCCGAGCAGGTGATCGCCAAGGCGACGGTGCCGGCCATGCAGTCCGGCATCTACTGGGGCTACGTCGGGCTGATCGAGGGTATCGTCGCGCGTATGAAGACCGAGATCGCGGCTCCCGTGACCACGGTCGCGACCGGCGGGCTGGCCAGCCTTTTCGGCGATACGACGGATGCGATTGACAGGGTCGATCCCGACCTGACCATCCGAGGCCTGCGCGAGATCCACCGGCGCAACCGGAGAGCGCCGTGAACGCGCCCGCGCCCGCCACACCTAGTGTCCAGCGCGACGCGCTGCACTTCCTGCCCCTCGGCGGGGCCGGTGAGATAGGCATGAACCTCAACCTCTACGCCTGCCAGGGCCAGTGGCTGATGGTCGATCTCGGCATCACCTTCGCCGGCGACACGCTGCCCGGCATCGACGTGCTCATGCCGGACCCGGCCTTCATCGAGGAGCGCCGGAAGGACCTGCTCGCCATCGTGCTGACCCATGCCCACGAGGACCATCTGGGCGCGGTCGCCTATCTCTGGCCGAGGTTGCGCTGCCCTGTGTACGCGACCCCGTTCGCCGCCGCGGTGCTGCGCGAGAAGCTGGCGGACGCGAAGCTTCTTTCGGAAGTGCCGCTGACCGAGGTGGCGCTCTCGAGCCGGCTCGATCTCGGCCCGTTCACGCTCACCTTCATCTCGCTCACCCATTCGATCCCGGAGCCGAATGCCCTGCTCATCGAGACGCCCTACGGGCGTGTCATGCACACCGGCGACTGGAAGATCGATCCCGAGCCGCTGGTCGGCGAGAACCTGGACGAAGACGCGTTGCGGCAGGCGGGTGAGGCCGGCGTGCTCGCGCTGGTCGGCGATTCCACCAACGCGACGGTCGAGGGCGAGTCAGGCTCGGAGGGCGAGGTGCGCGAAACCCTCGCGCGTCTCATCGCCGAGCGCGAGCACGGCCTCGCCGTCACCCTCTTCGCCTCCAATGTCGCCCGGCTGGAATCGGTGGCGCTGGCGGCGCGGGATGCGGGGCGCGAGCCGGTGCTGGCGGGGCGCTCGCTCCATCGCTACGTGCGGGCGGCGCGTTCGTGCGGCTATCTCGAGGGCGTCCGGCTGCTCACGGAAGACGAAGGCGCGCCGCTGCACTCAAGCCAAGTGGTCTATCTCTGCACCGGCTGCCAGGGCGAGCCGCGAGCCGCGATGGCCCGGATCGCCGGCGACAGCCACCCGCGCGTGAGCCTCGGCGAAGGCGATACGGTGATCTTCTCGTCGAAGATCATTCCCGGGAACGAGCGGACCATCGGCGACCTGCACAACCGGCTGCTGCGGCGCGGTATCGAGGTGATCACGGAGATGGATGCGGATGTGCACGTCTCCGGCCATCCCTGCCGAGGCGAGCTGCGCCAGATGTACCAGTGGATCCGGCCGCAGATCGCGGTGCCGGTGCACGGCGAGGCGCGCCACATGCAGGCGCATGGCGAGCTGGCCCACGCGCTGCAGGTGCCGGAGCCTGTCCTCGTCGAGAACGGCGACCTGCTGCGGCTCGCACCGGGGCCGGCCACGGTGATCGGCCGCGCGCCGGCCGGCCGGCTCGCGCTGGACGGCGAGCAGATCGTTGCGACCGATCACGTCTCGATCGGCGCGCGCCGCAAGCTGATGCACAATGGGGCGGTCTTCGTCTCGGTCGTGGTCGACCGCAGCGGGCGTACCCTGGTCTCGCCCCAGGTCTCGGGCCGGGGCATTCTGGACGGGGAGGACGAGCAGCCCGCGCGAGAGGCGATTGCGGCGGACGTGGCGGACGCAGTGGACTCGCTGCCGCGGGCGCAGGCGCGCGAGGAGAGCGCCATCGAGCAGGCAGCGCGGCGAGCCATCCGGCGCGCGCTGCGCGAGAGCCACGGCAAGCGCCCGGTGATCGACGTGCAGATCGCGCGGGTGCCGGGCTGAGCGGAGCGGGACCATGATCGGACGCCTGAACCATGTCGCTATCGCCGTGCCGGACCTTGCGGCGGCGGGCGCGCTCTATCGCGGGACCCTGGGCGCCGAGGTCTCTGAACCCCTGGACCTGCCGGAGCACGGGGTGACGACGGTCTTCGTCGCGCTGCCCAACACCAAGCTCGAACTGCTGCATCCGCTGGGCGAGAGCTCGCCGATTGCGGGTTTTCTGGCCAAGAACCCGGCGGGCGGAATCCATCATCTCTGCTACGAGGTGGACGACATCGGCGCCGCGCGCGACCGCCTGGTGGCGGAAGGCGCGCGGGTGTTGGGGGACGGTGAGCCGCGCGCGGGCGCGCACGGCAAGCCCGTGATTTTCCTCCACCCCAAGGATTTCTGCGGCACGCTGATCGAGCTGGAGCAGGTCTGAGGCCGCCGCCGTGGACGCCTTCGGCATCATCGTCGTCTTCGTGATCGCTTGGTGGCTCAGCTTCTTCGTCGCCTTGCCCTTCGGGATCCGGCCGATCGAGAATCCGGAGCCCGGCCACGCGCCCGGCGCCCCTCAACGTCCGCGGCTCTGGCGCAAGGCGGCGATTGCCACCGCAGCCGGCAGCCTGATCACCGGCGTCATCGTCGGTATCGTCGAGGCCGGCTGGCTCTCGCTCGAGACCTTCGCGGAATAGGCTCGGACCGGAGCAGGGGTCGTGACCAGCTATTGCGATATCGCGCCGGGGCATCCCTTCCACGGGCCCTATCACGACCGGGAATACGGCTTCCCGGTGCGGGACGACGACCGGCTGTTCGAGCGCCTCATCCTGGAAATCAACCAGGCCGGACTCTCATGGCTCACGATCCTGAAGAAGAAACAGGCCTTCATCGCGGCCTTCGAGGGGTTCGAGATCGCGCGGGTTGCGGAATACGGCGAGGGGGAGCGGGCGCGGCTGCTGGCCGATGCGGGCATCATCCGTAACCGGCTCAAGGTCGATGCCGCCATCGAGAACGCCAAGCGCATCACGGCGCTACAGGAGTCTCACGGCTCCTTCGCCGCTTGGCTCGACACGCATCATCCGAGGCTTCACGCGGACTGGGTGAAGCTCTTCAAGGCTCACTTCAAGTTCACGGGCGGTGAGATTTGCCGTGAGTTCCTGCTGTCCACCGGCTATCTGGAAGGCGCCCACCGGCCGGACTGCCCAGTCTACGACGAGATCATGAAACAGGGGCCGCCCTGGTCTCGCGCCTGATCCGGGCTAAACAGTAATCTCGTCCACTCTCACCCAGCGCCGCTCGGCGTCCGAGAGAATGCAGGCGTCGATTACGCGCTGGACCTCCGCGGCAAATCTGAAATCGGGATAGGCCGGCTTGCCAGCGGCAACCGCTTCGATAAGGTCCTGAACCTCCATCACCTTGAAGTCGTTGTAGCCGGCGCCAATGCCCGGAACCGGGTAGAACGCCCCGTAGCGCGGGTCGTTCGGCCCCATCGAGATATGCTTTAAGCCCCTCGTACCGGGATCGCCGTCCTCCTTGTAGACCTGCAAGTCGTTGATGCGGTCGTAGAAGTAGCGGATTGCGCCCTGGCTGCCGGTCAGCTCGTAGCCGATGTCCATGCGCTTGCCGACCGAGACGCGGCTCATCTCCATGTGCCCGTTCAGTCCGCCCGAAGTCCTGAACATTGCGGTAGCGAGGTCGTCCGTCTCCACCTGCATCATCTGGCCGCTGCCACCACCGGCATCCATGCTGAAGCCGCCGTGCGCCGCCGGTGCCGGACGTTCCGGGATGACGATCTCAAGATTGCACACCACCTCCTCGACCGGTTGGCCGACGAGGTGCTGCAGATAGGCGAAGGAATGCGCGCCGATGTCGCCGATCACGCCGGAGCCGGCCTGCGCCTTGTCGTTGCGCCAGGAGAAGGGGACGTCCGGCCGGCCCAGGAAGTCGGCGCTGAAGGAGCCGCGGTAGTAGCTCGGCGCGCCGATCTCGCCGTCCGCGACCAGCCGCCTGGCCAACGTCTGGATCGGATTCTTGATGTAGTTGAAGCCGACCATGGTGATGACGCCCGCCTCCTCGGCTGCATCCGCCATCGCGAATGCTTCCTTCGCGTCGTTGGCGAGCGGCTTCTCGCAATAGACGTGCTTGCCGGCGGCGATCGCGGCCATCGCCATCTCGAAGTGGAGATCGTTCGGGGTGTCGATGTCGACGATGTCGATGGTCGGGTCGTCGATGATATCCTGCCAATCCGCCGTATGGCGGTTGAAGCCGAGCTCTCGCGCCGCGCGGCTCGCCAGCTCCTCGTTCACCTCGGCGACGACCTCCAGCACCGGAACCGCCGGCTCGCCGCCGAAGGCGAGTGGCTGGGCGCGATAGCACATGGCGTGGGTCTTGCCCATCCAGCCCGCGCCGATGAGACCGATCTTCAACTCTTTCATAAGTCCTTCCAATCTAAACGTTAATTTCTGGCTGTGAACCACGGCCCGCGCGGCGGCGGCATCCTAACAAGCGCCTCAAATGCGAGCCAGAGTCAGCCGGCGAATGGCGCTGGTCTTGGCACTCACGATGGTTCACCATGCCGCGCAGCACAGGCCTCGGCGGCGCAGCAAACATTTGCGCTAGGCCGGGCGAGAGCAACGACGCGTCGCCGTTTCCGCGCAGCGTTGCAAACCAGGGAGATGACACATGGACCTCGGCTTGAAGGGCAGGAAATCGCTGGTGACCGGCGGCACGAAGGGAATCGGCCGCGCGATAGCGGACGAACTCGCGGCGGAGGGCTCGGACGTCGCGATCTGCGCGCGCACCGAGGCCGATGTGGAGGAGGCGGTTTCCGCGCTTGCCGCGACCGGCGTGCGCGCCTCGGGCCGCGCGCTCGATGTCGGCGACGGGCCGGCGGTCCGTCAGTGGGTCGACGACGTGGCCGCCGAGTTCGGCGGGCTCGACATTGTGGTGCCCAATGTCAGCGCGCTTGCGGCCAGCCCGGACCTGGAGTCCTGGCAGAAGGAATTCAATGTCGACATGATGCACACCGTGCATGCGGTGGAGGCGGCGCTGCCGCACCTCGAGAAATCCGATGCGGGCTCCATCGTGGTCATTTCGAGCGTCTCGGGCATCGAGATCGACTTTGCCGCTGGCCCCTACGGCGTATTCAAGGCGGCGCTGATCCACTATGCCGCAGGCCTTGCCCGCCAGCTCGCACCCAAGGGCATCCGCGCCAACTCGGTCTCGCCTGGCAACACCTACTTCGAGGGTGGCTTCTGGCAGGACATCGAAAAAGGCAATCCGGACCTGTTCAATCTGGCCTTGAGCCTCAACAAGACCGGGCGCATGGCGACGGCCGAGGAAGTGGCCAACGCGACGGTGTTCCTCGCGAGCCCCAGGGCGAGCTTCATCACCGGCACCAACATCAAAGTGGACGGCGCGCTCACTGACGGCGTGCAGTACTGAGCCGATTCGGCGGTGATCGGGGGAGGCGGCGATGGCGGACGCCGAGTGGACGGTCTACCTCTCCGGCGAGATCCATACCGACTGGCGCGAAGAGATTCGCGCCGGCGCTGAGGCGCAGGGTCTCGACATTGCGTTCGTCTCCCCGGTTACCGATCACGCGGCGAGCGACGATTGTGGCGTCGCCATCCTCGGTGCCGAGGAGACGCCGTTCTGGAGGGACCACAAGGGTGCGCGGGTCAACGCGATCCGCAACCGCACCCTGATCCGGCGCGCGGATATCGTGGTGGTGCGCTTCGGCGACAAGTACCGGCAGTGGAACGCGGCCTTCGACGCCGGCTACGCCGCGGCGCTCGACAAGCCGATCATCACGCTGCACGAGCCTGCGCTGACCCATGCGCTGAAGGAGGTGGACGGCGCCGCGCTCGCCGTCGCCGAAACGCCCGAGCAGGTGGTCAAGCTGCTGCGCTACGCGATGACCGGCACGCTCCCGTCCGCGGCTTAGAAAAGGGGGCACCCATGCCCAAGATCGACATCGACCGGGTGCCGGTGAAGACCGGTTCGCTCTATCCGCCGCCCTACAATGTGATGGCGGACGGACGCATCAAGCAGGCGCTGGGCGATGCGGGCGGATTGACCCAGTTCGGGGTCAATCTGACGCGCCTGCCGCCGGGCGCCGCCAGCGCACAGCGCCATTGGCACGAGGCCGAGGACGAGCTGGTCTTCGTCGTCTCTGGCGAGCTGGTGCTGATCGAAGAGGGCGGCGAAACCCCGCTCGGGGCAGGGGAGGCGGCGACGTTCAAGGCCGGCCACGCCGATGGCCACTACCTGTTGAACCGCTCGGCGGAGGATGCCGTGGTGCTGGAGATCGGCACACGCGCCAGCGAGGAGCGCTGCCAGTATCCGGACATCGACCTCGTCTACGAGAAGCGCGGCGGCAAGGTCCGCTTCACCAACAGGGCGGGCGAGCCCTGCGACTGATTTGGGCCGGGGAGCGGCCCCGGCCTATTCGCCGATGGTCGGCCGGTAGGTGCCAAAGTTCCAGAGGTGCCCTTCGGGATCGCGCGCCGAATAGTCGCGGGAGCCGTAGGGCGTGTCCTCCAACTCGCGCACGATTTCGGCACCGGCCTCAACGGCGCGGGCATAGTGGGCGTCCGTATCCTCGACCACGATATAGATGGACCCGCTGATGCCGCCGAGGTCGCACGGGCTTCGCATTGCGAGTGCGTCGTCCTGTTGAGAGCCCACCATGATCATGCCAGTGCCGTAGGCGAGCTGGGCGTGGGCGATCGTGTTGTCGGGGCCCGGAACGATGAAGTTCTCGGTGAAGCCAAAGGCTCTCTTGAGCCATTCGATTGCCGCGGGCGCGTCGCTGTAGCGGAGGCAGGGAATAATTGAGGGGGCGTGTGCGGCCATATCGGCATCCTTCATGCGTTGAAGTAGGGGGTGCTCGGCGGGGCGTTCGGCCTCAGCCTCCGCCTCTGGGGCCGGCGGCGGAGGCTGCTCCTCCGCCTCTGGCTGCATGGGCTCCGCCACCGTCTCCGGCCGCTCGGGCTGGACTTCGGCTTCGGGCAGGGCGTGTTCGAAGCAGCGCGCGGTGTCGCGACCGGGCGGGCCGAGGGCGAGGAACGCGTCGTGCGGCAGGCCGAGGGTCTGGCCGATCTCCTCCACCTCTTCGACCGTGCGTAGTTCAAGGAAGCCCTCCTCCGCCTCAGCGACTTCGACGATGAAGGTGGTGGTCACGGCCTGCCGGTTCTCGTCGAGCGTCACCGGCCCGCCAAACGGCGTGTCGAACTCCAGCTCAGCGAGGGCCTCGCGCAGTTGCTCGTGACCATCTCCGATCTCACCGTCGATCTCTTCCAGGGCGAGAAACAACGCCTTGGCGTTGACGTAATAGGAAAGCGCGAAGAGGCTCGGCGCCGGGCCTGCGTCCGGAAAGCGCTCGCGGTAGCGCTCCGTGAACGCCTCCCAGTCGTCGTTGTCGTCGCTTTCGGAGACGGGCAGCGCCGAAATCGCACCTTCCAGCAAGGGGCGGATGGCGTCGCCCGCGCGCAAGAGGCTGCCGCTGAGCGTCGTCGAGCTCGCCACGATGGCGGCCTGACCGCCGGCCTCGCCATAGGCTTCGAGAAAGCTCTTCGCCGTGCGGGGGTCCAGCGCCAGGAGTAGCGCGTCCGTCTCGGCACGGGCGACCCTCTCTGCGAGACGTGCGGCATCGCTCGCGCCGGGGGAGACCCAGTGATTCCCCAGCACGCGGCCGCCTGCGGCGCAATAGTCCAGCATGAAGCCCATGAGTTGGGTGTAGGGCAGGGAATAATCCTCTCCGATCGTGACGATCGTGCGGATGTCCTTCTCGTCGTAGGCATAGTGACCCAGCCCCCCGATCCACTGCATGCTGTCGGGGTTGAAGCGGAAGAAGTTTTCGGCCGGCGCACGCAAGGTGGCGTCTTGCGCGGCTGAGGCCCCGTTGATGAATGTCACTTCCGGCACGCTCTTGGCGAAATCGCGGATTGCGATGCCCTCGATGCCGGCGAGGGGGCCAATGACGATGCGGGCACCGCGGTCGATCAGCAGGCGCGCCTTCGCGACCACCGAGTCCGACGACCCTTCCGTGGACTCGATGAGGGTCTCGATGGGGCGTTTGTCGTCGCCCTCCTCGTGCTCCTGCACGGCAATTTCGTAGCCGCGCAGGGCATCCTGCCCGAGCGGCTCGAATGCCCCTTCAAGGGTCGCGAGCACGCCGATCTTCAGGGTGTCCGTTTCGGCGTTCGCCTGGGTGCCAACCAGTAGCGACGCAGCGACCAGTAATACCCCTGCGATGCGGCACAACCCGCGTGGCGCGCAACTGCGCAGGCGTCCGCGGCGCCTGCTCCCCGAGCGTGGCGTCGCCTTCGTCACGCTGTGCCAATCATGCTGAGGTGTGTGCAATCCGAGGCAGTGAGACGTGTGCCGCGCGCGCTGCCGCTCTTACGGCATTGACGCAAGACCTTATAGCGGCCCGCACCGGCTATTGCCATGCGTGCGTCACGCGGAACGCCCGCGGCAATTTGGTCGCGTAGGCCATGACATCGGAGAGAATTCCGGGCTAGGCTATCAGCCAGCGGGCTGTCGGCGCACGGCGCAACGAGCCTTGGCTGACGCCTAACACAGGGAGGAGGCAATCATGGCAAAGACCTCGAAGCATCGGAAATTGGGACCGAGCCGGCGTTCGATCCTCAAGGGCGCTGCTGCAGTGGCCGGCGTTGCGGCCGGCACCAAGGCGCTCGGCGGGTTTCCAACAATCTGGGCGCAGGACACGAAAGACATCACGATCAACCACTCCGGCATGTCGTACTCGACGATCATCCAGATCGCCGAGCAGGCGACGGTGGATCTGCCGTTCACGGTGGAGATGTCCGTCACCGATCACGCCGGCATGCTCAACCGGCTGACCACGCAGTCCGATTCCATCGATGTCGCCGATATCGAGCTGTGGATGCGGGTCATCACCGTGCCGCGCGGCATCTACCAAGCGGTCGATCCGGCCAAGATCACGCATTGGGACAAGGCAACCACGATCTATCGGGACGGCCAGCTGGAGGGCAAGCAGATCTCGCGTCAGGGGGTCTCGCCCCATGAGGTGATGTACTTCACCGATGCCGACGCGAACGCGCTCGCCGACGGCAACACCGATTACGCGACCATGATTCCGGGCGTGTTCAACGCCGATACGCTCGGCATCCAGCCGGTCGAGATCGGCCGTCCGATCAACAACTGGCACGAGCTCTTCAACGACGAGTTCAACGGCCGCGCAGCGGGCATGGACATCCCGCCCATCATGATCATGGACGCGGCGCTCGCCATCGAATCGACCGGTGAATATACCTATGCCGACAAGGGCAACATGACCAAGGAAGAGATCACGATGACCGTGGACCGGCTCATCGATCTCAAGAAGAAGGGTCATTGGCGGGCGCTCTGGGGCACCTTCGACCAGTCGGTGCAGTTGATGACCTCGGGCGAGGTGGTGATCCAGTCGATGTGGTCGCCGGCGGTGACCGCTGTGCGCGCCCAGGGCGTGCCCTGCGTCTACCAGCCGCTCGCCGAGGGCTACCGGGGCTGGGGCAACGGGCTCAGCCTGATGAGCCACCTCGAAGGCAAGAGGCTCGGCGCGGCCTACGACTATCTCAACTGGTACTACAGCGGTTGGATGGGCGCCTTCATCGCGAAGCAGGGCTACTATCTCGGTGTCTCGGAGACCGCGAAGGCCTTCATGGAGCCCTTCGAGTGGGATTACTGGTACGAGGGCAAGCCGGCCGAAGATACGATCCACGATCCTTACGGCACCCCGATGGAGAAAGCGGGGCACGTGCGCGACGGCGGCTCGTTCTCGCAGCGGTTCGGCAACATGGCGTGCTGGAACACGCTCATGGACAACCACCAGTTCCTGCTCAAGAAGTGGACCGAGCTGCAGACGGCCTAAGTATCGTTATCCCTGCGGGCGGGGCTGGTGAACCGGCCCCGCCCCGATCTTTCGCCCGATGCGACTCAGACTTTCACTGAGCAGCGGCCCCGGCGCCAAGCGGAGGCCGGGGATGAAGGCGGCGCCGCTCGGCTTCGCTTTGGGAGTCTTCTTCATCCTGCCGCTAGGCGTGCTGCTGGCGGTCAGCTTCTTCGAGAACGACATGATCTTCGGCATGCGGCCTGCGCTCACGCCGGAGAGTTATATCGAGCTGTTCACCACCATGAACACGCTCTGGCTCTATCTGAGCACGTTGAAATTTGCAGCGATCGTTTGGGCCGTTACGCTTCTGATCGGTTTCACCATCGCCTATTTCCTGGTGTTCCACGTCCGCTCGCTTTTGATCGCGATCGGTCTATTTCTGCTTTGCACCGTTCCGTTCTGGACCTCCAACATCATCCGGATGATTTCGTGGATCCCACTGCTGGGTAAGCAGGGACTGGTCAACCAGGCGCTGATGGGGCTCGGCATCGTCGACGATCCGGTCGAGTGGCTGCTCTTCTCCGACTTCTCGGTGGTGTTGAGCTACGTCCACCTGTTCACGCTGTTCATGATCGTGCCGATCTTCAACTCGATGGCGCGCATCGACAAAGCGCTGATCGAGGCGGCACGGGACGCGGGTGCGAGCTCTCTTCGTATCATGTGGGAGGTCATCGTTCCGCTCTCCCGCAGCGGCATCGCCTTGGGCTCGATCTTCGTCATCGTGCTCGTGATGGGCGACTTCTTCGTCATCAAGGTGATGAGCGGCGGGCGCAGCGCCTCCGTCGTTTCCTCCATCTTTGAGGACATTAACGTGCTGCTCTACCCGTCGGGGGCGGCGAGTGCCGTGCTTTTGCTGATCGTCGTCGTGCTGATGGTGATGGGCGTGCTGCGGGTGGTCAACATCCGCAGGGAACTCGCGGGCAGTTCGTAGGAGCAAAGGCATGGCGCGATCGGCGAAGACCCATAAACCTCGGCCCTGGACCTTCTATCCGCTGGCGGTGTTCTTCGGGATCTTCGTGCTGTTCCTCTACGGGCCGATGTTCTGCATCTACATCCTTTCGTTCCAGGGGCCGAACGCCTCGCTGGTGTTCCCCATGCAGGGCGTCTCGCTGCACTGGTTCGAGGCCCTGTTCGGCCAGGCGCGGACCGGCGACGTGGGTGGCGCGTTCGGGCGCTCGCTGCCGCTCTCGCTCATCATCCTGGGTATCACCGTGCTCTTCTCGGTGGCGGCGGGGCTCGCGTTCCGCAGCCGGTTCTTCGGCAACTCGGTGATCTTCTACACGGCGATCGGGAGCCTCGTGGTGCCGGGCCTCGTACTCGGCGTCGGCATCACGCTGCTGCTCCAGCTGCTGGGCTGGAACGCGCATTGGTACTCGTCTGCGCTCGGCGCGCACCTCACCTGGACGCTGCCCTTCGGGCTGCTCATCATGTTCGCCGTGTTGAGCCGCTTCGATCCGCGCGTGGAGGAAGCGGCGCGCGACCTCGGTGCGAGCAGCCTGCAGTCCCTGCGCTACGTGATGATCCCGATCCTGCTGCCGGGCATCATCGCGGTGGCGCTCTTTGGCTTCACGCTCTCTTACGACGAGTTCCCGCGCAGCACGTTTACCGTCGGTGCGCGCAACACGTTGCCGCTGGAAATCTGGAGCATGACCACCAACATCACCTCGCCGGCGCTCTATGCTCTCGGCACCGTGACGACGGCGATCTCCTTCTTCATCATCCTCATCTCGCTGACCGCCATCGGCTTGATCCAGGCGCGGCGCCAGCGCGCCCTGCGCAAGGGGCCGGGAGCGTAGGCGCCGTAATCGCGCCGGTTCAGGCCCGTTGGCGGGTCACCATGCGCTTGGTTCCCTCGTAGCGGAGGCTCTTGCAGAGCCGGGCGAAGCCGTCGAGGTTCTCCACGATCCGGGCGAAGATGCAGCCCTGGTTGGGGTGCGGTGTGTCGCCGTACCAGAGCGTGGTGGGGAAGCGCATCCCGGCGTGGCGGCCATAGGCGAAGGTGACTTCCTTGAGCCAGGGATCCCAGATGAAGTCGCCGGGGGCCATCTTGGTCTGCCGATTCTCCAGCTCGTAGCCGAGCGCCGGCACCATGTCGACACGGTCCAGATAGAACGCCGCGTGGCCGAAGAAGGCGCAGTGAATGATGTAGGCGTCGATCGGCATCAGGTCCCAGAAGGCATCGCAGGTCTTGGGCGCTGCGGTCTCCAGCAGCGCGCCGACGCAGACCTCGCCGTCGATCTCGATCTCGAAGCGACGGAAGCTGTCGGGGATGTCGTTGGGGATCTCGAACTGGTCGTACCACCACTCGTCCCACATTTCGCGCTGAGCAACCGTGTCGACCGTCTTGTCCGCCATGAATGCCTCCTTCGTTTTGGCGCCTTGCGTCCGGGGAGCGATGGTCATGGTACAAAATCGTTGCCGGCACCGCGCAACCCCCTTGCCGTGCAGTTCGGAAGGAGCGGGAGTGCGTCTGCGAACCGGCGTCAGCGTGGACGAGGGCGTGGTGATGAGCTACATTGTAGCCCGGCAGTACATCCTTGAGGATCGGACCATGAACACCGTTGTCCGCGCCCGTATAGACGAAAAGACCAAGGACGAGGCCTCTGCCGTGCTGGCCGCGATCGGCCTTACAGTGTCCGACGCCTTTCGCTTGATGATGGTGCGGATCGCCGCTGAGAAGCGACTGCCCTTCGAGCCCCTGGTGCCCAATGACGAGACGATCGAAGCCATGAGAGCTGCTCGGCGCGGCGACTTGATCGCTGTCGGCGGCGTGTCTGAGCTGATGGCCGATCTGAATGCGGACGATTAGACGGACCGCTGCGTTCAAACGAGACTACAGACGCGAGAAGAGAGGCCGCTTCGCCAAGACCCTCGACCTGGAGGTCAAGAATGTCGTAGCCGATCTGGCAGCTGATCGGCCCTTGCCGCAACGTCATCACGATCACGCGTTGACCGGGCCGTGGAAGGACCATCGCGACTGCCACGTTCGGCCCGATCTGGTCTTGATCTATCGCAAGCCGGATACCGACCATCTCGACCTCGTACGTCTGGGCTCCCACAGCGAGCTCGGTCTTTGACTGGGGCGGCTGTCGGGTGCAACGAGTCCTCCCTCGATGGAGCCAGTTTCGGAGTGTTGGAGCGGGCTGCCGATGGCGGAGAGGGCAAGGCCGTTCGACATCGCGAGGGCCTGTTATAATAACGCGCCATGAACCTTCATCGGATGCTTGAGGAACGCGCGCGCGCCGGAAAGCCCGTGCGCGTCGGACTGATCGGGGCCGGCAAGTTCGGCACCATGTTCTTGGCCCAGGCCAGGCGCACCCCCGGCCTTCACGTGATGGCGGTGGCCGACCTCGATTCCGCCCGCGCCGATGCCGCGCTCGCCCGCGCCGGTTGGGAGGAGGGCGAGCGCCGCGTGCGCTCCTTCGCCCAGGCCATGCAAAGCGGCGGCACCCACGTCTGCGACGACGCGTTCGCGCTGATCGGGGTGGACGGCCTCGACGTGGTGATCGATGCGACCGGGCACCCGGCCGCAGGCATCGCCCATGCCCGTGCGTGCTTTGCCGCCGGGCGCCACGTGGTGATGGTCAACGTCGAGGCCGACTGCCTCGCCGGGCCGCTGCTCGCCAGGGAAGCGGCGAAGGCCGGTGTGGTCTACTCGCTCGCCTACGGCGATCAGCCGGCGCTGATCGCGGAGATGGTCGATTGGGCGCGGGCTTCGGGCCTCGATGTCGTCGCGGCCGGCAAGGGCACGCGCTACCAGCCGGGCTTTCACCACGTGACGCCCGACGATGTCTGGACCCACTACGGGCTCACCCCGGCGGAGGCCGAAGCCGGCGGCATGAACCCGCAGATGTTCAACTCCTTCCTTGACGGCACAAAGTCGGCGATCGAGATGACCGCCGTCGCCAACGCCACAGGGCTCACGCCCGCGCCCCAGGGGCTGCGCTTCCCGCCCTGCGGGGTCGACGACCTGCCGACGGTGCTCCGGCCGCGCGCAGACGGCGGCACGCTGCACCACAAGGGCCAGGTCGAGGTGATCGCGAGCGAGGCGCGGGATGGCAGCGCTCTCGACGGGCACTTGCGCTGGGGCGTCTATGCGGTGTTCGAGGCCGGCACCGACTATGTCGCCACCTGCTTCCGGGAATACGGGCTCTGTACCGATGCCACGGGGCGCTACGCCTCGATGTACAAGCCCTATCACTTGATCGGACTGGAGCTCGGCATCTCGGTGGCGTCCGTCGCGCTTCGCGGGGAGCCCACTGGCGCGCCCACCGGGTTCCGGGCCGATGCGGTGGCCTGCACCAAGGCGCATTTACAGGCAGGCACGCGGCTCGACGGGGAAGGGGGCTATACCGTCTACGGCCGGCTGATGCCGGCGGCAGCGAGCCTCGCCGGGGGCCACCTGCCCATCGGCCTCGCTCACGGCGTCAGGTTGACCCGCGCCGTGGAGCCGGACACGCCGCTCACCTGGGACGATGTGACCGCCGACGAAGACGATACGGCGGCGGAGGCGGTGCGCACCCGGCGCGCGATGGAAGCCGCGTTCGCACCCAATGGGCCTGCCGCGGCGGCGAGCGCCTGAGGGAGGAGGTCGTGCCCAAGCACCTTTCCGCCGAGGCCGTCGCCCAATACGAGCGCGACGGCTTCCACTTCCCGGTCCAGGCCATTTCGGCGGCGGAAGCGCGCGCCGCCCGGGCCGATGTCGAGGCCGCCGAGCGGCACTTCGCCGAGCGGGGCGAGCGGATGCGCCATCGGCCGCACCTGCTGGTGACGGCGCTCGATCGTCTGATCCGCAACGAGACGGTGCTTGATGCGGTGGAGGACCTGCTGGGCACCAACCTCCTCTGCTGGACCTCGCTTTTCTTCACCAAGGACGCGCATGATCCGGCCTACGTCTCCTGGCATCAGGATTCGACCTACTGGGGCCTGAGCAGCCTTGAGGTGGTGACCGCCTGGATCGCGCTCTCTCCCAGCACGGTGGAATCGGGTGCCATGCGGGTCGCGCCCGGCACTCACAAGCTGGATCAGATCTCCCACCGCGATGCTTACGGAGAGCACAACATGCTCACGCGCGGCCAGATCGTCGAGCACGAGGTGGATGAGGACGAGGCGGTCGATGTCGTGCTGCAGCCGGGCGAGGCCTCGCTGCACCACGTGCGCCTGATCCACGGCTCCGGCCCCAACAACTCCGACGACCGGCGCATCGGCTTCGCCATCCGCTACATACCGACCCATGTGCACAATGTCGTCGGCCGCGACTTCGCGGCCCTGGTGCGCGGCGTCGACGAATACGGCTACTTCGATGCCGAGCGTCGGCCCGAGCGCGACCTGGAGCCCGAGGCGCTGGCGGCCTATGAGGCCGCGAACGCGAGCCATAATGCCGTGCTCTACGCGGGTGCGGAACAGATGCGCGGCTGATCCGCAACCAACCCCACCCTTTCCCCCTCCCCGGAGGAAAAGCGTAAAGCGATGGCCGGCGACTCGCTGCTGTGGACGCCGTTTCGGCTGCGCGAGCTTGAGCTTCGCAACCGCTTCGTCTTGCTGGCCCACTGGAATGGGCTTGACGCGCCGGACGGGACGCCGACGGAGGACCTCGCCGCCTACTATGCGACGCGGGCAAGGGGCGGGGCCGGTCTCATCGTGACCGGAAGTCATGCCATGCATCCGGTCGGCCAGATGAGCCCGAATTACGGCCGGGCGTGGGACCGGGAGGCAATTCCGGCTTACCGGCGCCTCGTCGACGCCGTCCATCCCCACGGCGCGCATGTCTTCGCCCAGCTCAGCCACGCCGGGCACACCAGCCTGAGCCACCCGCCGCGGGAGCTCTGGGCGCCCTCGCAGATGCCCGAGCCCTATTCGCGCTACAACACGGTCGAGATGGGGCCGGCGGAGATCGAGGCGGTCGTCGAGGGATTCGCGGCGTCGGCGGTCAACATGCGCGAAGCGGGCTACGACGGAGTCGAGATCAAGGTCGGCCACGACGGCCTCCTGCGTAGCTTCGTTTCGCCATTCTTCAACCGCAGGGAAGATGCCTACGGCGGCTCCTTCGAGAACCGCATGCGCCTTCCGCTCGAAGTGCTCGCGGCAATGCGGGACGCGGTCGGCCCCGACTGGCCCATCTCGGTCCGCCTCTGCCTGCACGAGTACACCCCGTTCGGCTACGGTCTCGACTACGGTCTCGAGGTGGGCCAGGCGCTCGCAGCAAGCGGGCACGTCGATCTCTTCTGCTCCGACGCGGGATCGTTCAGCAGCTTCTGGATGGAGGTCCCGCCGGCAGCGGTGCCGCAGCTCGCCTTCAACGACCTGAACGCTGCCCTGAAGCGCGCGACCCCTCTGCCGGTGGTCGCCTTCGGCCGGATCAAGAAACCGGCGGACGCGGAGCGGATTCTCCGGGAGGGCGACGCGGACCTCATCGGTATGGCGCGCCAGCTCATCGCGGACCCGGAGCTCCCCAACAAGGTCCGCGAGGGTCGCCTCCGCGAAGTGCGGCCCTGTATCGCCTGCAACGACGCCTGCATCTATCAGGTCATGCAGCGAGACCCGATCCGTTGCGTATCAAACCCCGCGGCCGGGCGCGAACTGCGGCGTGGCGCCTTGACGCCGGCAACGGCGCCCCGTCACGTAGCGGTGCTCGGCGGCGGTCCGGCCGGGTTGAGCGCTGCGGTGACCCTTGCGCGGCGCGGCCATCGCGTCACCCTGTTCGAGCGCGAGGACGAGCCGGGTGGTCTCATTCGGCTCGCCGCACGCCAGCCGCTTCACGCTGAAATCGGGGAGTCAGTGCTGCATCTCGCTTCGGAGTCGGAACGGCTTCAGGTCGACATACGGCTGGGGGTGGAGGCGAGCGTAGATACGATCGAAGCGCTAAGTCCCGACGCGGTAGTTGTCGCCACCGGCTCTCGTCCCTATCTGCCGGGGCGCGATGCCCGCGACGGACCGAGCCCGCCCCTTGCAACGGAAGGTCTTTGGGCCTCGATGGGCGGGCTCGTCCCCGGCGTTGCCGACGATCCAAGGGTGGTTTCGACCGACGACGTGATGTCGGGACGCATCGACGCGGGGCAAAACGTGGTGGTGCTCGACCGCAACGCGCACTGGGAGGTGTGCGGCACCGCCGAGTACCTGTTGGAGGCGGGCCGGCAGGTGGAGTTCGTGACGCCGCTCGGGGCCGCCGGAGCTGACCTCGAACCGAGCAACGCCGCGCTGTTTTACCAGCGCGTCCGGCCGCGCGGGCTTCGCATTATCTTGCACGCGGACATCCGCTCGATCGGGCCGGGCGGCGTGGTCGTCGTCGACGTCCACACCAACGAGGAACGGACCCTCCGCGATGTCGATACGATCGTGCTCGCCATCGGGCGCCGATCCAACGACGCGCTCTACTGGGCGTTGCGGGAGCGGCTGCCCACCTTCCGTATTGGAGACTGCCGGGCGCCCCGCCTGCTCCAGCACGCGATCTACGACGGGGATACCATCGGGCGCGAGCTCGAGGCGCGGCTGACCGAGGCCGGGTGACCGCGGTAAGGGTCCGCGCGGCTGCCTCACGACGGAGGATGTTATGAGCGATTTGGCCCTCGCCTATACGCCGGCGACGACGCTTGCCGGGCTGATCAGGGAGAAGAAGGTCTCGCCCGTCGAGGTGGTACAGAACAGTCTCGCCCGCATCGAGGAGGTGAACGGCGCGCTCAATGCCTTCTGTTTCACCTATCCGGAGGAGGCGCTGGCTCAGGCGCGGGAGGCCGAGCGCGCGGTCATGGCAGGCGAGCCACTCGGGCCGTTGCACGGCGTGCCGATCGCGATCAAGGACCTGACTCCCACCAAGGGGAAGCGAACCACTTTGGGTTCCAAGATCTACGAGAACTGGGTGCCGGATTTCGATGTGCCCATTGTCGAGCGCTTGCGCACCGCAGGCAGCATTCTGGTGGGAAAGACCACGACGCCTGAGTTCGCCTATGCCGGCTTTTGCAAGAGCGCGCTCTGGGGTGACACCAACAATCCCTGGGATACGATGCGTTCGCCGGGCGGCTCGTCCGGCGGATCGGGCGCTGCGGTCGCGACCGGTTGCGTGCCTCTCGCCGAGGGCACCGACGCGGGAGGCTCGGTCCGAATCCCGGCGGCCTATTGCGGCACCGTCGGTCTGAAACCGACATTCGGGCGCATCCCGCTGCAGATGCTGCCGACCGCATTCGACGACCTGCTTCATTTCGGCCCGCTCTCGCGCACGGTTGCGGACGCCGCGTTGTTCCTCAGTGTCACCCAGGGTCCCGACGATCGCGATTTTCTTTCGTTGCCGGCCGGGCCCGAAATCCGGGTTCCGCCGCCGTCGGACGTACGGGGTCTCAAGCTCGCGGTGAATTACGACTTCGGCTTCTACGCCATCGACGACGACGTGCGTGCCCAGACCCAAGAAGCCGTGCATGCACTCGAAGACGCCGGCGCCACGGTCGAAGAAGTGAAGATCGCCTGGACGCGCGACGTCATCGATCGGTGGGTCGATCACTGGGGCGTGCTGCAGGCCGCCTGCTTCGGCCAGCATCTCGGGGAGTGGCGAGATCAGATGGACCCCGTGCTCGTCTCCTACATGGACAGGGGCCTGGCCATGAGCGCGGTCGATTTCAAGAATATCGAGATCTTCCGCACGCAGATGTGGGAGGACCTGCGGCCGATCTTTGCCGAGTACGACGCGCTGCTGACGCCCACCTGCGTGCAGCCGCCCCCGCCGAACGACACGTTGGATCCCGACTACTATCGTGTGGACGAGCAGGAGCGCTTCTGCGGGCTCTACATGACCTACCCGTTCAACTTCCTGCACCAGTGCCCGGCGCTCGCGGTGCCGTCCGGGGTCACCAGGTCGGGGCTGCCGACCAGCCTGCAGATCGTCGGCCGGCGCCACGACGACAACGGGGTGCTGCGAATCGGGGCTGCGCTCGAAGCGGTCCGCCCCTGGGCCGAGCGCACGCCGCCAATGTAGGTCTCCGAGGTTCGGCCGGCGGCGCGCCCGCATTGCGCTTTGATCCAGCCTTGGGCATAAACGCGGCGCATTCGTTGGGAGCGAGGCGACGGTCATGCGGCGCTCACGTTACTTCCTGCCGACTCTGAGAGAGAACCCGGCCGAGGCGCAGATCGTCTCGCACCGGCTGATGCTGCGCGCCGGCATGATCCGGCAGTCGAGCGCCGGCATCTACAGCTGGCTGCCGCTGGGCCACCGGGTGTTGCGCAAGATCGAGCAGGTGGTGCGTGAGGAGATGGATGCCGCTGGCTGCCAGGAGATCCTGATGCCGGCAATCCAGCCGGCCGAGCTTTGGGAAGAGAGCGGCCGCTACCAGGACTACGGGAAGGAGATGCTGCGTATCACCGACCGGCACGAGCGCCCGATGCTGTTCGGACCCACGCATGAAGAGGTCGTGACCGACATCTTCCGCAACTCCGTGCGCAGCTATCGCGACCTGCCGCAGAACCTCTATCAGATTCAGTGGAAGTTTCGGGACGAGCTGCGCCCGCGCTTCGGCATCATGCGCGGCCGCGAGTTCTACATGAAGGACAACTACTCCTTCGACATCGACCATGCCGGCGCCGTGCGCTCCTACAACAAGATGTTCGTGGCGTACCTGCGCACCTTCGCCCGGCTCGGTCTCACCTCGATCCCGATGCAGGCGGAGAGCGGCGCTATCGGCGGCGACTACAGCCACGAGTTCATCGTGCTGGCGGACACCGGCGAAAGCGCCGTCTATTGCGACCGCGCCTGGCTCGACACCGACCCGCTCGCGTTGGGGATCGACTACGAGGCGGACTTGCAGCCTATCGTGGACGAGTGGACCCGGCTCTACGCCGCCACCGACGACAAGCATGATCCCGCCGCCTGCCCGGTACCCGAGGATGCGCTCTACCAGGGGCGCGGCATCGAGGTCGGCCACATCTTCTATTTCGGAACCAAGTACTCGAAGGCCATGGGCGCCACGGTGACCGACCCAGATGGTGCCGAGGTCGCGGTCGAGATGGGCTCCTATGGCATCGGCGTCTCGCGCCTCGCGGGCGCGATCATCGAGGCGAGCCACGACGAGGCCGGCATCATCTGGCCCGAGGTCGCGGCCCCCTTCAAGGTGGGCCTCATCAACCTGCGCGCGGGCGATGCGGCATGTGATGAGGCCTGCGAAGCGCTCTATTCCCGGCTCGTTGAGGCGGGAGTCGAGGTCCTCTACGACGACCGGGACGAGCGCGCGGGCGTCAAGTTCGCCGAGATGGAGTTGATCGGGCTGCCCTGGCAGGTCGCGGTCGGCCCGCGCGGCGTCAAGGCGGGCACGGCGGAGCTGAAGGCGCGGGCTGGCGGCGAGGCCGAGGCGCTCTCGTTCGAGTCGGTGTCGGCACGCTTGATCGGGGGCTAACCCACACGCATGTTCTCGGCCTTCGAACGCCTCGTCGCGTTTCGCTACCTGCGCGCCCGCCGGCAGGAAGGCCTCGTCTCGGTCATCGCGGCGTTCTCGCTGATCGGTATATTCCTCGGCGTCGCCACGCTCATCATCGTCATGTCGGTGATGAACGGATTTCGCGAGGAGCTGCTGACCCGGATTCTCGGGCTCAACGGTCACATGACGACCTACGCCTTCGAGGAAGGCTTTACCGACTTCGATACGCTCGCGGGACGGATCGAGGCGGTGGACGGCATCGTCACGGTCTCGCCCATCGTCACCGGGCAGGTGATCGCGGCGGCGAACGGCAGGGCCACCTTCGGCCAAGTGCGCGGCGTGCGCGAGGCTCACCTGGAGGCACGGCCGCTGCTGACGGGGAACGTGGTTGCGGGCACGCTGGACGGTTTCGCCGCTGGCGAAGGCGTCGTAATTGGCAACCGCATGGCCCGCAGGATCGGTGTCGGCGTCGGTGATTCGATCACGCTGCTCTCGCCCGAGGGCCGGACCACCCTGATGGGGTCGGTGCCGCGCTCACGCGCCTACCCCGTGGCGGCGATCTTCGAAATCGGCATGTTCGAGTACGACAATACGTTCGTCTTCATGCCGCTCGACCTGGCCCAGATCTACTTCCGGAAGAAGGGCGCGGTCACCGCCATCGAAATGACGGTCGCCGATCCCGAGCGCATACGGGAGGTCGAGGCCGAGGTGAAGGGGGTTGTGGGCGGTCAGGGATGGATCGTCGACTGGCGCCGGGCCAACGCGCAGTTCGTCAATGCGCTTCAGGTCGAGCGCAACGTCATGTTCGTGATCCTGACTCTGATCGTGCTAGTGGCTGCCTTCAACATCATCGCCGGGCTGATCATGGTGGTGAAGGACAAGGGCCGCGATATCGCGATCTTGCGAACGATGGGGGCGACGCGCGGGCAAATCCTGCGCATCTTCTTCATGAACGGCGCAGCGATCGGGGTGGTGGGGACCGTGCTGGGTGTCGGAGGTGGCATCGCCTTCGCCGCCAATATCGACACCATTCGGGTCTGGCTGGAGGGCTTGACCGATACGTCGCTGTTCCCGGCTGAAATCCGCTTCCTCTCCCAGCTCCCGTCGCGGACCGATCCGACCGAGGTGGTGATAGTGGCGGCGATGGCGATCGGCCTCTCGTTCCTGGCGACGATCTATCCCGCCTGGCGGGCGGCGCGGCTCGATCCGGTGGAGGCGCTCCGCTATGAGTAGCACCGCTGCGAGCAGCGCGCCCTCGTTAGAATTGCGCGAGGTGGTGCAGACTTTCTATCAGGCGGGCAACGCCATCGAGGTGCTGAAGGGCGCCTCGCTCTCGGTCTCGCCGGGGGAGATGGTGGCGCTGGTCGGGCCGTCGGGCGCAGGCAAGTCGACGCTGCTGCAGATCGCCGGGCTGCTTGAGCGCCCGCATGCCGGTGAGGTCGCCATCGCGGGCGAGCGTTGCGAGGGCTTGCCCGACCGCCGCCGGACCAGGCTCCGGCGCGAGCGACTGGGCTTCGTCTACCAGTTCCACCACCTGCTGGCCGAGTTCTCGGCGCTGGAGAATGTGGTGCTGCCGCAGATGATCGCGGGCTGCTCCAAACGAGCGGCGCGGGAGCGTGCGCGCGAGCTACTGGGTCGCCTCGGGCTCGATGCGCGCGAGGGGCACCGGCCCTCACGCCTCTCGGGCGGCGAGCAGCAGCGTGTCGCCATCGCGCGCGCCATCGCCAACGCGCCGGCGGTGCTGCTCGCGGACGAGCCCACCGGCAATCTCGACCACGACACGGCGGACTCGGTGTTCGCTGCGCTTCTCGATATCGTGCGCACGACCGGGCTCGCCGCGCTCGTCGCCACCCACAACATGGCGCTAGCCGAGCGCATGGACCGACGACTCGCGCTGGAGAACGGTGTCCTCGTCTCGCTCTGAACCGATGACCTCAGATCCAAGACCCGCGCCCGTGCTGCTCGTGACCCACGTCACGGCCATCGACGTGGGCGCGATCCCTGACCTGCTCGCCGACCTGGGGCAGGCGTCGCGGGTGATGCGGGCCAACAAGGGCGAGCCGTTTCCGGAGGATGTCGAAGCGCTTGGCGGCGTTGTCAGCTTCGGCGGACCGCAGAGCGCGAACGACGATCACATCGACTACGTGCGCGCGGAGCTCGATTGGATCCCGCGCGTGATGGCGGCCGGTGTGCCGCTGCTCGGCATATGTCTCGGCAGTCAGATGGTGGCCCGTACCCTGGGCGCAACGGTGGGACCCGATCCGAACGGCCTCTACGAGTTCGGCTACTACCCGATCGAGCCGGTGGACGGTGCGGCTGAAGACCTCGCCCTAGACGGGACGCTCAACGTGGCGCATCGCCACGGCGAGGCGTTCACGCTGCCCGCCGGCGCGCGCCGGCTTGCGCGGCGTGACGTGTTTGAAAACCAGGCGTTTCGCTACGGCGCGACGACCTGGGGCGTTCAGTTCCATCCGGAGGTCAACGACGCGGTGCTCGGGCGTTGGCTCAACCAGGAACCGCCACCCGAAGACCTGGAGCGCAATGGCGCGCAGGCGGTAGCGGTGCAGCGCGCCAATCATGCGCGCTATCATCGGGCGATGCACGACTGGCTCGGACGCTTCCTCGCGCTCTGGCTCGCCAGCGCGGAGCGGTGATTTGGTCAATAGCTTGATCGTCGGCGTGACCGGCGCGAGCGGCGCCGTCTATGGCGTGCGCCTGCTTGAGGCGCTGCACGAGACGCCGGTCGAAACCCACCTCGTCGTCAGCAAGTGGGGGCAGCGGACGCTGGAGCACGAGACCGGCCGGAGCCTCGGCGACCTGCGCGCGCTCGCGGACCATCACTACGGAGCGGGCGACATGGCGGCGCTGATGTCGTCGGGCTCGGCAGCCATCGACGGCATGGTCGTCGCGCCCTGCTCGGCGCGGAGCCTCGCGGCGATCGCCTGCGGGCTCAGCGAGAACCTGATCCACCGCGCGGCCGACGTCATGATCAAGGAGCGCCGGCCGCTCGTCCTCATGGTGCGCGAGACGCCGCTCAGCGCCATCCACCTGGAGAACATGCTCAAGCTGGCACGGCTTGGGGTGACGATCCTTCCCCCGGTTCCAGCCTTCTACAACGAGCCGGGATCGGTCGACGAGGTCGTCGACTACACCGTCGCTAGGGCGCTGGACCAGTTCGGGCTCAAGCTCAATCTGGGCGAACGCTGGGGCGGCGAGCTTGTGCGCCGCGTCGTTTCGTCAGAGGGCTGACGTTACGTAGGGCCGGCTCGAACCGGCCCCGAGAGCGTTTCCGTTTCACGCGGTAACGCTCTCTCTTTGTCGCTCACGGCAGCCGGCCTACGTCCGGCGCCTCCGCGAGGGCGCCGTAGGGGCCGCGGTCGCGGCCTGTCGCGCGCCCGTCAAGGTCGGACGCGCTCCAAGATCAAAACGTGTGGGCTGCCGCGATCGCGATGGCCCGCTCGATATCGGCGATGGCGCCGGCCATCTCGCGGCCGATCAGGTCCATCTTGCGAATCTGCTCGATGCGCGGCTCGACCCGGTCGATCTCCCGCTTCGAGTAGATCGTCCGCAGGATGTTGCAACTATCGACGAGGCAGATGAGGGCGACATCACGCGGGTCGGGAATCTCGTCCGAGAACAGCACGTCCGAGATTCGCTTTTTCGCCTCCTGCTCCACCTTGCCGTCGATGGTCGGGTAGCGACGGGAGCGAAAGACCCAGAGGAATTTCTCCTCCTGACGCTGCAACACGCCGCGCTCCACCAGTTTTTCGAGCGCGGTCGCCCGAATCGTCGCGTCGTGACTGGCGGATGCTTCCTCGGCGGAGAGAGTCTCGATCCACGCCCTGCTGTCCGCCGTACTCTTTTCGCCTGCGATCCGGGCCAGCGTGCGGTCCAGCAAGGGATCGCCCGTCGGGTTGGAATCGATGACCATCAGTTGCTCGGGGTCGGTATCGATCCGGTTCGCGAACGCCAGGTCCATCAGGACCGCGCCCGTCAGCGCACGGTTGAGCGTGTGCTCACTCACTGGCAGGAAGGTGCCGTTCTCGTCGTGGAGAAGCAGCACCATGATTTCTTCGTAGAATGTCAGCATGGCACCGAATTCCGGAGTCAGGTCAGGGCTGGAGACTGCGAGGGTGGCACCTCATGCAAGCGCCGCAATAGCAGCCTCACTCGTGTCGTGGCACTCGATGATCGCTAGAAATCCGCTCATTTCCATGACCGATCGACAATCGGGCTGCAGGGCGGCCACGGTCAGTTTCCCGCCGCCTTGCTGGCATTTCCTCGCGCTGACCAGCAATGCCCGCAGCCCCGCGCTGCTCACGTAGCCCATCTCCGCGCAATCCAGTGCCACACGAACGTCTCCACGCTCCACAATCGCGGTAATCGTGGCCTCTAGGTCCGGCGCAGTCGCTCCGTCCAGGCGGCCGTTAAGGGAGACGACGACGGCTGCTCCCTCGGTCCTTTCAGCGATGTCCATCGCGGCCTCACTCTCCGCTTTGGGTTACCCGCGCTCGGCGGCACGCGTCGCAAAGATACGCTGTTCGAGTCGGTCTCTGCAATGGTCAGGGGACTACGTCATCACGCCAGAGTCGGGGCCAGGTCAGGCCGAGGAGGAGGGCGGCGACCAGGCCCTCGGCCGCGACGATGCGCACGGCATTGGCGCCGCCGAAAAGCTCGCCCATGAGCCCGATGTTGGTGAAGCCGATCACGCCTGCGCCAATCGTAAGCGAGAGGATGCCAAGCAGGCGGCCGCGCATCTCCGGCGGCGCCATTCCGTAAATCAAGACGGTCTGCATGGTGGAGAAGCCGGCCGCGCCGAGGCCTACGAAGAAGATCACGATCGCCATCGGTGCGACATCCGTCATCCAGCTCGCGACGAAGGCGAGCGCGGAGTAACTCGCTGTGCCGAAGAAGTAGAGCCGCCGGTACGCCCCCGGCCGCACGCCGACGGCGGCGATCAGCAGCGCGCCGGCAAAGGCGCCGCCACCCTCCAGCGCGGCGAGGCCGCCGATGGCGGCGGCGTTCAGGCCCAGGTTCTCCGTGCCGATGACCGGGATCATCGACACGAAGGGAAAGCCCCAGATGTTGAAGATCACCGTGACATAGAGGATGCGGCGGACTTCGGGCTCGCGGGCGAGGAAGCGGAAACCCTCACGGAAATCGCCCAGCAGCCTCGCCGAGCGCTGCCCGACGCCGGAAGCAACGAAGGCCTTGGGTACGCCCGTCGTCAGGGTCAGGCAGAGAGCATAGAGCGCAGCCGCCAGGCCGAAGGCACCGCCAAGACCCAGCCACTGATAGAGCAGCCCGCCGAACAACGGACCGATGAGCCGCATGGCGTTGCTGGTGGCGCTGTCGAGGCTCATGCCGGCGGCGATCCGCTCCGCCCCGGCAGCATCGCCGATCATCCGCCGCCTGACCGGCATGTCCGTGGTCCAGACGACGCCGGAGAGGAAGGTCGCCAGCGCAATGTGCCAATAGGCGGCGATGCCCGAGAGCGCGAGGGCGAGGACGGCAAGCGAGACCAGCGCCGCGAGCCCGAGCGAGCTATAGAGCAGAATTCGCGGGGCCAGGTGGTCGGCGAAGGTGCCGACGATGGGGCCGAACACGGCGAGCGGCAGCATGCGCAGGATGACGAGAAGCGCTACCAGCACCGGCGACCCCGTCGTCTCGACGGCGAAGACGCCGACCACCAGCAGCTCCAGCCAGCGGGAGCCCATGCTGAGGAGGCCGATGAGCCAAAGGCGCAAATAGAGGCGGTCGCCCAGAAGCTCGGTCAACCGGCGCGGCAGAATCATCGATGGCGACTCGCGTTGGGCGGCAGGGTTGAGGGGACAGAGAGACAGTCGGCGGCCCGGTCGGGCAATGGGACGCGCGGCTCCGAAGGCGCCGGCGCCGCCCCACTATGACACGAACCGGGACGGATGGGGGGATAGTGGCCTGGCGAGCGCTGCGAGTTCGGCTCTTGCAAGTGCGTAAACAAGGAAGTATTGTTTCCTTACTTTGAACCATCCGCGCTGGGGATGATCGTGCTCGCCAAGCTGACCTCCAAGAACCAGTTGACTCTGCCAAAGGCGGTCACCGCCGCCGTGGAAGCCACCGAGTATTTCGATGTGACCACGGAGAATGGCCGGATTGTGCTTACGCCGGTTCGCGTCAACCGGGCTGATGGCGTGCGTGCGAAGCTGGCCGAGCTCGGGCTCTCCGAGACCGATGTCAAGGACGCGGTGGCCTGGGCTCGGTCGCGTGAATGACGCCGGTCCGTCCAGTCCTTGACACGAACGTCTTGATCTCGGCGCTGCTGTTTCACGCAGGCGCACTGTCGTGGCTGCGCGGCGCCTGGCGCTCCGGCCGCATCCGGCCGCTCGTCGGGAGGCAGACGACGGCCGAGTTGATCCGCGTCCTCGCCTATCCAAAATTCGCGCTGAGCGACGGAGAGCGGCAAGACCTTCTCGACGATTATCTTCCTTTCTGCGAGACCGTCGCTGTGCCCAAGCTGCCGCCGGTGGTCCCCGAGTGCCGTGACCCGTTCGACCGGATGTTTCTGGAGTTGGCACTTACCGGACGGACCGATGCGCTGGTGACCGGCGACGCCGACATCCTGGCGCTCGCGAAGGCATTTTCCGTGCCCATACGGTCTCCAGCCGCATTCCGAGAGCGGCTGTCATTCGGCAACGTGTCGGACGGGTGACTCGCTTCCGGTTGCCTCCCCATGACGCATGGTGAATTGTCCCCGCGCCACGACCCGCGGACGCACAAAAGGGGGACGCGTGCCGAGAATCGACAAGCTGGAAATCGACCTGTTCCGTCTGCCGCTGCCGGTGGCGATGGGGGCCGCCGCGGCGGGTGTGATGACCGCCTTCGACATGGTTGCGGCGCGGATCACGGACAGCGACGGCGTCACGGGTGTGGGCTACACCGTGATGCACGAAGGGCAGGGCGGGCCCATCGCGGCGCTCTGTGACGGAACCTTCCGGTCGAGCATCGAGGGTCGCGACCCGGACCTGATCGAGACCATCTGGCGGGACATCTACAAGCGCCACCACTATGCCGGCCGGGGCGGACCCGTGGGTTTCGCGCTGGCGGCGGTGGATGTCGCGCTCTGGGACCTGAAGGGCAACCGGCTCGGCACGCCGCTCTGGCGGCTGCTCGGCGGCGCCAATCCCACGGTCAGGGCCTATGCAGGCAATATCGACCTGAACTTCCCGGTGGACAGGCTGCTGGAAGGCGGCATGGCGAGCGTCGAAGAGGGGTTCCGGTCGGTCAAGATGCGGCTCGGCCGCCCGACCATCGCCGAGGACATCGCCCGCGTCGACGCGATGCGCAACCATCTGCCCGACGACATCGAGTTGATGGCGGACGCGAACGAGGCCTGGCGGGTGGATCAAGCGGTGCGTGCCATGGCGCTGCTCGAGCCCTTCGACCTCGTCTGGCTGGAGGAGCCCATCGCGCCCGACAATACCGCCGGCTATGCCCATCTGCGCTCGCTCGGCAAGGTGCCGCTGGCGGTGGGCGAGAACCACCACACGCTCGCGGAGTTTGCGGCGCTGATCGGGGCCGGCGGAGTCGATTTCCCGGAGCCCGACCTCACCACGTGCGGAGGCATCACGCCCTTCATGAAGATCGCGCATCTCGCCGAGGCGCACGGCCTGCCGGTGATGAGCCACGGCGCGCACGACCTGCACATCCACTTGCTGGCGGCGGCACCGAACGCGGCCTATCTGGAGTGGCATGCCTTCGGCCTCGAGAGGTTCATGGAGGACCCGCTGACCGTCGAAGACGGCCATGCGCGCGCGCCGGACCGGCCGGGCCACGGCATCGTGTTCGACTGGCAGGCTCTCGCCGCCCACCGGCCGTAGCGCGCCAAACGCCTTGAGCCGGCCGGCCTCATCCCGGAATATCCCGGATTAAACCGTCTTTCGGGCGTGGAGAGGGAGGTGCGCGATGGGCGACAGCGATAGGGGCAACGTCAAGGAGGGGTGGAGCGCCTGGTGGAGCTTCGCGCGCATCCCCGAGTTCCCGGTCGAGGCGAACAAGACCGCGCTCATCGTGATCGACATGACCTACCAGCAGGCCCACCGCGACTACGGGCTCTGCAAGCGGATCATCGAGGCGGGGCTGGAGGACGACCTTTCCTACTATCTCGACCGGATCGACCGCGTGGTGGTGCCGAACCTGGTGGAGCTCATCGCGGCGTTCCGTGAGGTGGGCGCGCCGGTGATCTACACGCGCTGCGCCTCCTTGGTGGGCGACGGCTCCGACCAGACCTGGCGCCACCGCCACTTCGGCGTGGTCACCACCGTCGACTCGAAGGACGCGCAGATTCTCGCGCCATTGGAGCCGCAGGAGGGCGACATCATGCTGACCAAGTCGGGCTCGGCGGTCTTCCCCTCGACCAACTGCGAGCATCTGCTGCGCGTGAAGGGAATCACCACCATCGTGGTGAGCGGCATCTTCACCAACAGCTGTGTCGAAGGCACGATCCGGCTTGCGGGCGACCTCGACTTCCGCTGCCTGATGCCCGAGGACTCGTGTGCCGCGATGTCGCCGAGCGGCCACGCCAACGCGGTCGAGTATCTCGACGGCAACTTCTGCCACGTTAAGCCCACGGCGGAGGTCATCCACCTGCTAGGTGCGGGGCAGGGTACGGCTGCCGCTTGACGTTATTCCGACTGCCGAACGACCCCGTCGCGGGCGAGCGCCGCGCAGGCAGCCTCGTCGTATCCGAGCTCGCGCAGGATCGCGGTGCTGTGCTGACCGAGAGCGGGAACGTCGGTTTCGATGTGCCCCGGCTCCTCCTGGAACTTGATCGGGAGGCCGAGATGGGAGGCGCCGTCGTCTGACTGCATCACCATGTCCCGTGCGGCGAGGTGGGGATCGTCGAAGGCTTCCTTGAGGTCGAGGACCGGGGCGAAGCAGATGTCGCGGCCGGCGAACCAGTCGACCCACTCGGCTTGGGTGCGCTCGGCGAAAGTCTCTTCGAGGAAGGCGTGGAGCGGGGCCTGGGCAGGGCCTGCGGGCTCGCGGCCGAGGGGGATCAAGTCCGGCCGTCCCACCCCCTCCAGGAAGTTGACGACGAACTTCATCTCGCCGCCTCCCAGGGTGATGTAGCGGCCGTCCTTGGTGCGGTAGGGGCGGTAGAAGGCGGCGCCGCCTTGGGTTCGCTCGACTGAGGGCTCCGGCGCGCGGCCGTCGGCGAACACGCGACCGGCCACGTGTGATGTCCACGACACCACCGTGTCGAACATGGCGAGATCGAGGTAGTCGCCGCGCCCGGTGGCCTGGCGGCGCAGCAGGGCCATGAGGATGCCGGCGAGTGCCATCAGCGAGCCGCCCATGTCCGACGGCGGCAGGCAGGCCATGGCGGGCTTGCCGTCGTCATTGACGCTGAGGCTGGCGACGCCGGCGAGCGCGTTGACGCTGAGGTCGTGGGCGGGCCGGTCGCGGTAGGGCCCGGACTGGCCGAAGGCGGAGATTGATGCGTAGACCACCTGCGGCGCGCGTGCGCTCACGGCCTCGTAGCCGATCCCTAGGCGGTCGACCACGCCGGGTCGGAAGGTCTCGAGCACCACGTCGGCGGTCTCGGCGAGGCGCATGAAGGCCTCGCGCCCGACCTCGCTCTTGAGATCGACGGCGAGGCTGCGCTTGCCCCGGTTCGCGTTGCGGAAATAGACAGTGTGGCCGGCCTGGACCGGGCCGATGACGCGCGCGGGATCACCGCTCTTCGGGTCCTCCACCTTGACCACGTCGGCGCCGTGATCGGCCATCATCATCGCGAGATGCGGGCCGGGCAGGAACCGGGAGAGGTCCAGAACTCTGATCCCTTCGAGTTTCATGGGTCGCCTCCATGCGCGGGTTCGCTCTCGGTTGGCGCCGACATACCCCGTGATTGCCGCGCGCGCCATGGCGCCGACGCGCTATTCCAAGCGCTCGCGGCGAGGTGAGGGGATGTCATTGGCCGGGCGGGGGACGCGCCGCTAAGGTCATCCTCGATCGCGCACCGAGTCGCCCAAGGGGACGCCGTGCAAGGATTAGCGGAATCGCTCGCCGTCTATTTCGAGCGACGGATGGCCCGCATCCTCCTCCTCGGGATCATCAGCGGTTTCCCCTGGGTGCTCATCGGCAGCAGCTTGACCCTTTGGCTCACGGAAGACGGGCTGAGCCGCAGCACCATCGGCTGGGCCGGCCTGATCTTCGGCGTCTACGCGTTCAACTTCCTCTGGGCCCCGCTGATCGACCGCGTCCGGCTGCCGTGGCTATCGCGGCGGCTCGGGCACCGGCGCGCCTGGATCCTCGTCCTCCAGGCCGCGGTCCTGCTGTGCCTCGTGTTGTGGAGCGCGCTGGACCCCTCCGAAAACTTGGGCTCTGTCATCGCCATCGGCCTTGCCATCGCCGTGGCGTCTGCGACCCAGGACATCGCCATTGACGCGCTCAGAATCGAACAGATGGAGAAGACCGAGGGTGAGGCGATGGCCGCGGGCGCGGCCGTGGCGGTGGTCGGCTGGTGGAGCGGCTTCAAGCTCGGCGGCATCGTCGCGCTTGAAACCGCCGAGGCCTTCCAGACCGCCGGAGTCGAGAACTACTGGCAGATCACGTTTCTCGTGCTCGGGGTCGTGGTCGTGCTCTGCAACGTCGGCCTCCTGTTCGTGAGGGAGGCTGCCGCGGTGGCGCGTATCGCCGCCCAGGCCGAGGACGAGGAGCGGATTGCCGCGCGCCTGCGCGTGCCCGGCCCGCTCGGGCGAGTCGCGACGTGGCTGGGGGGCACAGTCTTCAGTCCGCTCATGCGCTTCTTCGTGAAGAACGGGGTTGCGATCGCCTTAGCGGTTCTAGGTTTCGTCTTCCTGTTCAAGATCGGCGAGGCCTTCCTGGGGCGCATGTCGCTCGTCTTCTACACGGAGATCGGCTTCACCAAGTCCGACATCGCGCTCTATTCCAAGGGCCTCGGCTGGATCGTCACCGTGGGTTTCACGCTGCTGGGCGGCCTCATCGCGGTCCGAATCGGCCTCATCCGGGCCATGTTCGCGTCCGGGATCGCCATGGCGCTCACCAATCTCATGTTCGCGCTGCTGGCGTGGTCCGGGAAATCGGAGGTGCTGTTCGCCGCTGCGGTCGTGATGGACGATCTCACGAGCGCGTTCGCGACCGTCACCTTCGTCGCCTTCATCTCGATGCTGGTGGATCGGACCTATACCGCTACCCAATACGCGTTGTTGGCCTCGCTCGGCACCGCGGGCCGGACACTCCTCGCGGCGTCATCGGGCGAGTTGGTGGACTGGCTGGAGGGGGACTGGGGCACGTTCTTTGTGATCACGACGCTGATGGTGATTCCGTCCCTCGTGTGTCTCTGGGCGATCCGCGCGAAGCTGCGCGACCTGCTGGCCGGCGCGCGGGTGCGGCTCATGGGGAAGGCCGTGGAGGACGCACCCGGCTAGCCCCGCTTCACTTGCCGCCGGCGTCGCTCCATCAGCGGCGCAGGTATGAACGGAGCCCAGACAGCGGGCTCGTGTCGCGCTCATGATCCGGCGTCCCGCGCCGTTGGCCGGAGAAGAAGTCGGCTGACATGGGCCCGAGGCTGATCAAGCCGCCGGGGAGGAAGCGTGTGACCAGCAACAGGATCAGCGCATAGCCCACGGTCTGGTATGCGGAGGCCTCGCGCAGCAGCTCGAAGCCGCCGATCAGCAGGACGGTTCCCAAAATCGGGCCGAGCGCGGTGCTCGTGCCGCCGATCACCACATAGGCCACCGCGTAGATCGAATCCCAGAGCGAGAACGCATTGGGATGGGCCAGGATCAGATAATGCGCGTAGAAGCTGCCCGCGATCCCGGCGAAGAAGCAGGCGATGACGAAGGCGATGAGCTTGTAGATCGCGCTGTCGACGCCGACGCTCCGCGCCAGGATCTCGCTTTGGCGAACCGCGCGCAGAACCGCGCCCATGGGCGAGCGGTCGATCCAATACGCGATTCCGACGGCGACGAGTCCGAGCAGCCAGATGAGGTAGTAGTAGGACGTCTTGTCCGTGAACGTGATCGTGCCGCCGCCGAAGGGCAGCGGTATCGGGTCGGGCGGCTGGATGTCGACCATGACCCCCATGCCCATGCTGCCGCCGGTGAAGTCGGGGGTCACCAGGATGATCTGGCGGATCACGATGTTGAGCACCAGCGTCACCATGGCGAAGTAGGCGCCGGTCAGGCGCAGTGCCGGAAAGCCGAAGAGCGCTGCGGCTACCGCCGCGATCAGCCCGGCCACGGGCATCGCCGCCCAGAACGACCAGCCCAGATGGCCGGCGAGCATGGCCGAGGCGTATGAGCCGATGGTCATGAATGCCGCCTGACCGAAGGTCCACTGGCCGATAATCAGGACCAGCCGAACGCCCAGCGAGACGATTGTGAACACCGCGATGGTGATGAAGACGTGCAGGTAATAAGGGTGCTGCGTGATGACCGGGATCAACCCGGTCAGCACGACCAGCGCAGCGATCGCAAACCACTTAAGCACGGCCCAGCAACCCGCGCGGCCGGAAGATCAGGATCAGCATCACGGCGCTGAATGCGGCGAGCGACGAATACCCGCCGAAGAAGGTGGTGCCGAAGCTCTCCAACGCGCCGAAGGCGAGGGAGCCCACCACCGCCCCGGGAATACTGCCGAGGCCGCCCAGGATCACCACCATGAAGGCCTTGATGACGACGGGGCCGCCGACGGCCGGCGTCAGCACCTGGATCGGCAGCAGCAGGCCCGCCGCCGCCGCCGCCAGTGCGCTGCCGATGAACATGCCGAGCGCGCTGATCCAGTCGACGTTGATGCCTTGCAGCATCGCCGCCTCCCGATCCTGCGCGACAGCGCGCATCGCCTGGCCCTCCTTGCTGCGCCAGACGAACAGGAAGAGGAGAGCGATGAGGGGCGCTGCGACGCCCAGGATCATCAGCCGCTCGCTGGGGATGACGATGGTGTCGAAAAACCAGACGGCGCCGTCCACCGGGCTGCGAAAGCGCTTGTCGCGCTCGCCGAACGTGAGCAGCGCGCTGCCTTCGATGAGAAGGAGAATCCCGAGCGTGACGATCATGCTCGGCAGGTCCTGCCCGCGCAGCGGCCGCAAGAATATGCGATCGAGGATCATGCCGAGCACACCCACGGCGATGGCGGCTATGAAGAGCGCGGCGAAGTAGTTCACGCCCAGCTCGGTCGCCAGGTAGAACACGCAAAAGGCGCCCAGCATGTAGAGGTGGCCGTGGGCGAACTGGATCACCCGCATGATGCTGAAGACGAGGCTGAGCCCGACGGCGATCAGTGCGTAGGTGGCGCCCAGCATGAGCGCGTTGACCGCGACCTGGCCGTAGAGCATGGCGGTCATGAGCGAACGACCCCCGGCTGCGGGCGCCCAGCGCCAGCTGCGGTGGGCCGGCCCTGCCGCTCAGGCCGGCGCCTGCTCGATTCCATGAATGTCCTCGTCGGCGCCGAGATAGGCGTCGATGACGCGCGGATCGTTCTGAATTTGCTGCGGCGGCCCCTCGGCGATCAGCTTGCCGAAGTCGAGGACCGCGATGCGGTCGCAGCAGCGCATGACGGCGCGCATGTTGTGCTCGACCAGCATGACGGTCGTGTCCCGCGCACGAATCCGCTCGATGGTGGAGACCATCGCCTCCGTCTCGCCGGCGTCCATGCCGGTCAGCGGCTCGTCGAGCAAAAGCAGCGACGGCGCGGCTGCCAGCGCAAGCGCGATACCGAGCGCCCGGCGGTAGCCGTGCGGCAGGTTCTCGGCTTGCTCATCAGCGAGATCGCTCAGGCCCACGAGCTCGACGATCTCGTGCACGGACATCCGCCTCGCTGCCTCGCGACTACTCATACGCCGGAAGCTGATACCGCTGTGGGCGCGCGCGCTCACCTGGACGTTCTCGAGCACGGTCATTTCCATGAACAGCTCGGTCTGCTGGAAGGTGCGCACCAGGCCGTGCCGTGCAATGCGGTGCAGGGACCAGCGCGTGATGTCCGTGCCGTCGTAGACGATGCGCCCGGCGCTCGCCGGCAGGACGCCGCTGATGACGTTGAAAAGGGTGGTCTTGCCGGCACCGTTGGGCCCAATCAGGCCGAGAATCTCGCCCTCTTCGACGGTGAGGTCGACTCCGCCGAGCGCCGCGAGGCCGCCGAAGTTCTTGCCGATTCCCGTGAGCTCGAGGAGTGCCATGGCTTGCGCGCCGGCGCGTGCGGAACGTTAACCCAGATACACGCGCTTGACTTCCTCGTTCTGGGCCAGCGCGTCGGTCGCGCCGGTGATCACCACCTGCCCGGTTTCGAGGACGTAAGCGTGTTGGGCGATGCGGAAGGCCATGCGCGCGTTCTGCTCGATGAGCAGGATACCGACTCGCCAGCGCCGCGTGATCGCCGCGATGACCTGGGCGATCTCCTGAACCATCCGGGGCGCGAGACCGATCGAAGGCTCATCCAGCAGGAGAAGGCGGGGACGGGCCATGAGCGCCCGTCCGATGGCGAGCATCTGCTGCTCGCCGCCGCTGAGGCTGCCCGCGCGCTGGCGGGAGCGCTCCTTGAGCCGCGGGAAATGCTCGTAGGTCAGGGCGAGGTCGTCGTCGAAGGCTGAATCCCTGAGCATCAGCTTGCCCCGGCGGAGCCTTCGATAGGCGCCCATCCGCAAATTCTCGAACACGGTCATGTCCGGGAAGACGCGGCGCCCCTCCGGCACGTGCGCGATGCCCAAGCCGACGATCTTGTGGGCGGGCACGCGGTCGATACGCTTGCCGTCGAACAGGATTTCGCCGGCGCTGGCCCGCTTGAGGCCCGAGATCGTGCGCACGAGGGTGGACTTTCCGGCCCCGTTGGGTCCGACCAGCGCGACCAGGCTCCCCTCGGAGACGGCGAGGGTCACTCCCTTGAGCGCGGGCGCCCGCCCATGATGAACCCACAGGTCCTTGACCTCGAGCAGCATGACCGACGGCACCCGTCCTGGATACTGGCGGGCGTGAGCCGGCCGGGAGCGAACGACCTAGCCGCCCCCGTGCCGGCCCGCCCTCACACGCTGCGGCTCACGGCACCGTCGGCGGTATCACGGCGACGGTCGTAGCCTTCCCGCCCTCGATCCTGTTGAGCACGACGGGCACCTGCATCTGGTGCGCCTGGCCCCAAGTCTCGGTGCCGCCCCAGGTGATGACTGGAGTGCCAGGCAACAGCTCCTGGACCACCGAGGACTGCCGGATTCCCTCCACGATCGCCGGAATGTCGTCGATCGATCCGGCTTTCTGGATGCCGGCGAGAAGCACCCTGATCCCCTGGTAGTAGGCGAGCGCAACGGCGGTCCATTCGCCTTCCCGCTCCGTGTATTGCTCGCGGAATGCCAGGAGCTCGGGGCCCTCGGGGAAGCCGTGAGAGCCGATGATATAGAAGCCCTCGGCAGCCTCGGGTCCTGCGTGATTGAGGTAGAGGTTGATATCGTCCTCGCAGCTGCAACTCATCACGCCCTTGTAGCCAAGCTGGCGGGCAAGCTTCAGGAGTTGCGGCCCGGTCTGACCCACACAACCCATGTTGAGCATGTCAGGGTTCTGCGCGAGCACCTTGGTCACAACCGGCAGCGGGTCCGCGAGGTCGGGGTCGAAGTATTCGACACCGAGCCACTCGAGACCGAGGGACTTCACCGCGGCCCTGTCGTTCTCCACAGCCATCTCCGGGAACGGTCCGCGCGGGGAAAGCTCGACGACCGTCTTGAGGTCCGGGTGATCGGAGACAACCTGCCCGAATAAAACCGGCGCGAAATTCGGCGGCAGATTGAGCGTGCCGAAGCCGTTGTGCGGTGGCGAGAACACATCCGGCCGCCATATCGGCGAGACGTGAACGAGTCCTTCCCGCACGTCGTCCGGCAGGCCGAGCCAGGCGTCCGGGCCGTTATCGAAATGGATCATCAGGATTTTGATGCCTTCCTGATGGATGAAACGCTCCAGACCGGCCTTGGCGAGCTTGGTGTCCGCCTTGTGGTCGTCGACGAACAGCTCGATCATGTAATTCTTGCCGCCGACCTCCAGCCCGCCACCGGCGTTGATCTCGTCGACATACATCTCCGTGGTCGCCCGGAAAGGCTGCCCCCATGCGGCACCCCATCCCGTCATCGCTGACTGGAGCCCGATCTTGAGGGTGTCTTCGGCCTGCGCTGCCGCACTGGCGAATGAAATCGCCAGCAACGACACCGCGGCTATGAGCAATCGCCGCATCTTGTTTGCCTCCCCTGTTTAGGCTTCTCGCGTGCCATACAATGCTACGGACTTGGGCCACCACTTGACAAGGCTGGGCACCCGATGCGCTGCACGGCTTTCCGGTCCCGTCGGCGGGACTACGCCGCGCAGACCGCATCCCCGGTCAAAATGCAGGCTGGTCGCCCGCCGACGACATTGGCATCGAGGCAAGATAGGCCTCGACGTCGAAATCTTCCTCGGTGATGTCGTACTCGTACTTGCCTGCCTGGACGGCTTCCCAAATGACGTCGTAGTCCAGGGCATCGACCGGGTAGTAGCGCAGCCGATCGCCGGCGCGAAAGAGCACGCCCTCTTCGTTGAACGCGGCGTTTTTGGGCGTCGGCTCATATATGTTCACTGCCATCCGGCCCAGGAGCTGATAGCCGCCGGGACTCGCCACGGGATAGGCACAGCTGAAGATGCCCGCAGTCGAGATCATGCGCGCGGGCGTATAGTCCCGGGGCGTCTCGTACTTGGGCGCGATCAGCGATTTGCTGCGATCCATGGGGCAGGAGAAATAGCAGCCCGGCGCGAAGCCGACACAGGCCACCCAGTAATCCGTGGAGCAATGCGAAGCGATCAGCTCCGTCACGGTCATGCCGTTAAGCCCGGCGACGTAATCGATGTTCTTCGGCACCGCGTAGCGCTCGGCGATCGCGGCACCCCAGGGATCGTCGTACCACACCGGAATTCGGATCAACCGGGACGGCACGCTCTTCGGGGCGGCGACCGACGGCAGCAACGCCTCGATGCGTCCGAGCACACTCTCCGTCACAGCGGCCTCGCCGTCGAGAACGACCCCAAGCTGTCGCAAGGTGGGAACGATTTCGAGGATGCCGTCTATCGCCTCCCGGGCCAGCAAATCAGCGAGGGCAAGCACGCGGAAGCTGAGCGGAAGATGGCCCTCGTCGCCAAACTCGACGCCAAGGTAACAATCGCCCAGAGGCCGGATCTTCGGCGGTTCATAGATCATTCCCGATATCCGGCCCCCTGGCCTGATCGCAGTGCCGCGTCGCTCTCCTTCAGCGCGCGCCACTGGCTCTTGCGGATCGCATTCGCCTCCGCCTGGCTGACCGCGGCGAAGCGCAGAGTCTGTCGCGGCATGATCTGACCCATCTTGCCGAGGTCGGTCGATATGACCGTTGCGATCTTGGCGTATCCGCCGGCGGTGGGGTTCTCGACTCCCATGACGATCGGCTCGATGCCGCCCGGCACCTGGATGCCGCCGATCGGGATTATGTCGTCGACGATGTCTGCCACGCCCGTTCCCGCGTCCCGAACGAGGTATTCGGGCCGCTCGTGCAGCGCAAGCGGCGGTCCGATCAGACGCATTCCCATGCGATCCGAGACGGGCGAAAGCTCCCAGTCGTGCGTGAGGAACGTTTCGATGCTGTCCGCCGTGAACATGTAGTCCTGCGGCCCCAGCACGACGCGGATCGATCGGGGCTCGGCAGGCTCCGAAGGGAGATCGGGCGGGAGCCGCCTTTCGGCGAGCATTGCCAGCGATGCCGTAGGCTCCCCCAGCTTCAACCGGTCGCCGGCGCGGAGCGGCCGGCCCTCCAGCCCGCCGCGCTGCGTCCGAATGTAGGTGGACCGGCTCTTCAGGCAGAGCGGCACGTCGATGCCGCCGGCGATCGCGAAATAGCCGCGGGCGCCCGACCTGACGAAGCCGAGCTGCAGCACCGAGCCCGATGCGGCCCGGACGGGCCGGTACCGCGCCACGGGCTTGCCGTCCAGGGTCCCGCCCATATCGGCGCCGGCCAACGCGAACACGGCATCCGCCTCGAAACGCAGGCTCGCCCCCTTGATCAGCATCTCGAGGCCGGCGTGGCCCGGAGGCGCAGCGCTCATGGGCGGCGGAGTCAACTGGTTCCCGACCAGGAGATTTGCTATCGAAAGAGCATAGTAGTCTTGCGCGCCGGCCGGCGGATAGCCGGCAGCGAGATAGCCTGGCCGTCCACCATCCTGCACGGTCGTCTGCACGCCGCCGTCAAGAACCTCGAACATGGCGGACGGCGTTCGCGCTATTCGGCGGCCTGGCTGCGTCTGGGATCGGGTGCCGCTGCTGCCTCGAGCGCGTAGTTGCGCTCCACAAGCACCTCGCGCAGCACCTTTGCGAGTGCCGGTGCATTGGCGCCGTCGCCGTGCAGGCAGATACTGCGCGCCTCGCTCATGTCGATGCGCTCGCCCGTGACTGCGACGAGCTCTCCGCTGTCGAGGTAGTCGGCGAGGCGGTGGCGCGTCTCTGCAAGGTCTGCGCCCTTGTTCTGCGCGCGCTCAAGGACGAGGTTACCGTGGCGGTCGTAAGGCAGGTCGAAATAGATCTCCTGCACCACATCGACACCCCTGTCGAGAGCGACTTGGGTCAGCAGATGGGTCCGCATCGGCGCCGGGTAGTAGAGCATCGGGGCGTCGCAGGTATCGATCACGGCCTGGATCACGGCTTCGGCCTGCGCCCTGTCCTCGTTGAGGATGGCGTAATAGGCGCCGTGGGACTTGACGTGATGCAGCGCCATGCCCCTGGTCCGCAAAAGGGCCTGCAGGGCGCCGATCTGATAGCAGAATATGGCGTAGGTTTCGTCCGGACTCACATCGATGCGCCGCCGCCCGAAGCCCACGACGTCGGGTAACCCCGGATGGGCGCCGACGGAGACGCCGTTCGCCTTCGCAAGCTCGATGGTACGCACCATGGTCATCGGGTCGCCGGCATGAAAGCCGCAGGCTAGGTTGGCCGTCGATACGATGGGCATCAACTCCTCGTCCGCGCCCATCTTCCAGATGCCGTAGCTCTCTCCGCAGTCGATGTTGATGTCGAAGCTTTTCATCGCTCGGCTCCCGGCGTCCCACTTGTCAATACTTACCATTAACGGTTCACACCGAGCAGGTTTCGCCTTCGCGCGTGCCGGAATGGCGTGGCATTGGAAGGGCGTTGCACTCGTGCCCCCTGGTGCGTGTGTTATGCTTGGCTGCGTAAGGAAAATGCGTCGTTGCTGCGGAGAGGGATGGGGGATAGCGATGGCCACACTCCTGAGCGCCGAAGCCTTCGAGGCTCCGGGCGAGATCGACCCCGGAACCTTCAGCGTCATCATGGGCATGTACGAGAACATCGGGCGCGAGATGATGATCACGCTCGAGCGTTCGGCCTGGACGTCGATCATCAATCTCTGCCGCGACTTCTCCGTCGGTATCGCGGACGACGCCTGCAATTTGGTCGCGGTGCCGGATACGGCGCTGCCGGTCCAGGCCATGACCATGCAGCGGATCATGAAGAGCACCGCCGAGTTCTTCGAAGGCGAGATCGAGGACGGCGACGTGCTGATGTGCAATCTCGCCTATCTCGGCAACACCCATATGGGCGAGCCGCTGCTGGCGAGCCCGGTGTTCCACGAGGGCGAGCTGATGTTCTGGTCTATGGCGCGCGGCCATCTCGCGGACATGGGCACGCCGGCCTTCGTGCCTACCTACCCTTTTTCCAAGGACCTCTACAGCGAGGGCCTCAAGATCCCGCCGATCAAGCTGTTCGAGCGCGGCAAGCTGCGCAGGGACGTGCTTGAGCTTTACCTGGGCAATCTGCGCGCGCGCAACAACAGCCACGGCGACCTGATGGCGCACGTGGCTTGCACCTGGCGCGGCAAGGAGCAGCTCACGTCCCTGATCGAGCGCTACGGGCCGGAGACCGTGCGGCGCTATACCACCGAGCTGCTCGACTACACCTCGCGCCGCGTCGGCGCCGATGTCCGCAAGATGCGGCCCGGCACCTACTACGGCGAGGACTGGATGGACAGTAACGGCTACGGCACCAAGAACGTGCCGGTACGCACCAAGCTGACCATCGAAGACGACATGTGGATCGTCGACCTCTCGGAGTGTCCGCCGCAGATGATTGGCACGCTCAACTCATCGCTCCACGGTGCCACCGAGGCCGCCGTTGTCGGCACGCTTGCCTTTTGCGTCGACCCGAGCATCCCGAAGAACGAAGGCTTTCACCGCCACGTGGAAATCATCTGTCCGGAAGGGACGATCTGCAGCGCGACCCCACCGTTCTCGACCCAGCACTCGACCTCTGGCGCGGGCGAGGTGGTGTACCGGGCGCTGATGCGCGCGGCCGCAGGCGCCACGCCCGAGATGAGCGCGGCCGGCAGCACGCTGATCCAATGGAGCGTCTACATCGGCGTCGACGAGCGCAACGGCGACAATAAGCTCTGGGCCTATGCGAACTTCAACGAATGCGGCGGCGGCGGCGCAGCCGGCGGTGTCGATGGCAGCCCCTGCATGATGGAGATGGGCGTTGCCGGCGCCATGACCTTCATGAGCACGGAGATGGAGGAATGGCTCTATCCCATCATGGTCAAGCAGCAGGAAATCAGGACCGATTCTCAGGGCGCCGGCGAATGGCGCGGCGGGCCCGGCGTGACCACCCACATCACCGGGCACGGGTCGAGCGTGATGGATGTCTACACCTCCTGCTGGGGGCACAATAACCTCAGCCACGGCACCGTCGGCGGCTGCGGCGGCATCGGCGGCACGGTCTACGCCTTCGATCCGGCGAAGCCTGATGAACGGCACTTCTATTCCGGGCTCGGCAAGTTCCAGCTGCCCAAGGGTTGGGAGTATGTGGTGATCGCGAGCGGGGGCGGCGGCTACGGCGATCCCTACGACCGCGACCCCACCGCAGTAGCCGAGGACGTCCGCGACGAAATCGTGAGCATCGAGGCCGCGCGGCTTGACTATGGCGTGGTGCTCGATGCCGAAACCCTCGTGGTGGACGAGGCGGCGACAGCAGCACTCCGCGCCAGGCTCAAGGCGGACCGCGGCCCTGCGCCGCTCAATTCGCCGATGGAGCCCGGCACCTCGACGCTCCGCCAGAGCCTGATGACCAACCGCGATACCTTCACCGACCTCGACCGCGATCCCGCCGAGGATTCCTCACCGGACCTCTACGGCCGTTAGCCTCCCCGCACAGCCGCGGACCACACACGAGGAGCCGTCCATGGCCTATGTCGCAGCCATCGACATCGGCGGAACCCACACGGACTGCGTCGCCTCCGACGGCCGCGCCGTCCACTCGGCCAAGGTGCCGACCACCGAGGACCCGACCGATGGCGTGATCAACGGCCTGGAGATGCTGGCCGACAAGTTCGGCGCCGATCTCGCGGAGCTGCTCGGCGCCTGCGACCGCTTCGTGTACGGCTCGACCACGGCTACCAACATCTTCGTTCAGCGCCGCTTGCCGAAAACCGGGCTGCTCTGCACTCACGGGCACCGCGACATTCTGTGGTTCCGCGAGGGAAACAAGCCCGACCGCTGGAACCTCCGCACGCCTCCGCCGTGGTCGCTGCTGGACCGCCACCTGCGGCGGCCCGTTCGCGAGCGGGTCGATCAGTCCGGCGACGTGATCGTGCCGCTGGAGGAGCAAGACGTTCGCGAGGCGGCCAGGACGTTGCGGGACGAAGGGGTCGAGGCGGTCGCCATCGCCTTCCTCTGGTCGTTCATCAACCCGGCGCACGAGCGGCGCGCTCAGGAAATCGCGCGCGAGGAGCTGGGAGACGGCGTGCCGGTGCTCGCCAGCGTCGACGTCCTGCCCGTGATCCGCGAGTGGGAGCGCACGTTTTGCACCGTGCTCAGCGCGGGGATCATGGTGGAGGTCCGCGGGCATCTGGAGAGTTTTCGGGTCCGCATGAGCGAGCTCGGCCTTCAGGGCGAGCCGCTGGTGATGCAGTGCAACGGCGGCCACGCGACGATCGACGCCATCCTGAGAAACCCGCTTCCGCTGGTGGCGAGCGGCCCAGCGGGCGGCGCGCTCGCCGGCGTCTATTACGGCGAGCTGACTGACAGCGCGGACGTCATGACCATCGACACCGGCGGCACCAGCTTCGACGTGTGCGTGCTGCCGGGCCGTTCGATCCCGATTACCAGGGCGAAGCGCCTCGACACCGAGCCAATCTCCATCCCCTCGGTCGATGTCCACACCATCGGCGCGGGCGGCGGTTCGATCGCATGGCTCGATGCGGGCGGCGCGCTCCGCGTAGGACCGCAGAGCGCGGGCGCCAATCCGGGCCCCGCCTGCTACGGCCGGGGCGGAACCGAGCCGACGCTCACCGATGCGTTCGTGCATCTCGGCTACATCAACCCGGACTACTTCCTGGGTGGGCGCACGGCGCTTCAGCCGGCGCTCGCCGACGGGGCCATCCAGAAGAGGATCGCCGAGCCTCTCGGGCTCGATCTCACCGGCGCCGCTGCGCGAATCGTCGAGATCATGAACAGCCGGCTCGCGGGCGCCATGCGGCTCCTCTCGGTCGAGCGCGGCATCGACCCGCGGCCCTACACGCTGCTGGTGGGCGGCGGTGCTGGGCCGCTGCAGGCCGGCACACTTGCCAGCAGACTCGGCATTTCCCGCGTGATCGTGCCGCGCTGGCCGGGCGTGCTCTGCGCGTCGGGGCTGATGCGGGCGGATGTGACGCACAACCTTGTGCGCTCCTTCAACACCACAGCGGAAGCAGCAGACCTCGCCAGGCTCTCCGCCCTCTACGCGGAGATGGAGCGCGCCCTCACCCGCACGCTGGCGGAGGAGGGAATAGCACCGGACGACATGACGCTCAGGCGCTTCATCGACACCCGCTACTCCGGCCAGGTCTACGAGATCGAGACGCCCGTGCCGTCGGCCGAGGCCCTGACGGCGGACCATCTCAAGGCCATCGTCTCCGCCTTCGAGGACGCCCACGAGGTGCTCTATCACTACCGCATGGAGGGCTATCCGGCGGAGTTCGTGTCATGCCGGGTGGAGGCGGTCGGACGGGTCGATGCGGTGACTCCGGAAGAGTTGCCGGCGGCCGGGCCTTCCCCCTCGGCGGCGGCGAAGGGGTCTCGCCTCGCCTATCTGCCCGACGACGGGCGCTTCGAGCCGGTCGAGACCTTCGATGGCGAGAGACTCGAGCCCGGCAACCGCATCGCCGGCACCGCGATCATCGAGACCGAGGGTTCGACCCTGGTGGTCTGGAAGGATCAGCGGCTCACGGTCAACCGCTACGGCGACTTCGAGATCGACATCGGCGCGTAGCGGAGCCGCGCGCCGGCTGGACGGGACGGCCCCGCGCGGGCCGTGACAGCGGCGAGAAATCCGGGCTAGGCTGCCGTACTGTCAAGGCCGCCGCGCAGGCTACGGACCGCACCTCGGCAGCCGGGACGCGACGGTGCGCGCGGTGGAAGGCGTGAAGCACGGCGCGAGGAGCTCCCATGCCGGCCAACCCCCTCTCGGAAATTCCTTTAATCGACATCGGCCCCTATTTCGGGGGCAGCCACGCCGATAGGAAGCGGGTCGCGGACGAGATGAGCCGTGCCTGCGAGCATATCGGCTTCTTCCTGGTCTCAGGCCATGGGGTAGACCCAGCGCTCATCGAGGGCGTGCAACGCGAGTCGAAGGCGTTCTTCGGTCTGCCGCTTCAGGAGAAGCTCGAAATCAAGCAGCGGAAGGAGGAGAAGGGAAGCCGGGGCTACGAGCCGGTCGGCACGGAGCAGCTATCGGCGACGATCGGCGTGGAAACGCCGCCCGACCTCAAGGAATCGCTCTCGATCGGGCCGCTGGCGGTGCCGGACCATCCCTCCTGCCGCACCGAGGAGGCTTTGCCCCTCTTCAGGCCCAATATGTGGCCTGAGAGCCCGCCCGCGCTCCGTCCCGTATACGAGGCGTACATCAGGGCGCTGGACCAGCTAAGCGAGCACCTGCACCGGCTCGCGGCGATCGCCTTCGACCTACCCGAGGATCACTTCGAGGACAAAATCGACCGGGGTTTCAGCATCCTCCGCGTGCTCAACTATCCGGATCAGAGGGAGGAACCCGAGGAGGGTCAGCTCCGTGCCGGCGAACACTCAGACTACGACAATCTCACCATCTGTCTGATCGAGGACAAGCCGGGCGGCCTGCAGGCGCGGAGCCCAAGCGGTGCCTGGGTGGACGTGCCGTTCGTCGCTGGATCCTTCGTGGTCAATATCGGCGACTTCCTGATGCGCTGGACCAACGACCGCTGGAAGTCCACGCGGCATCGTGTGGTCAACCCACCGCTCGCCGCCGGTGAGCGCCTCTCCGCCTGCCACTTCATCATGCCCAACCACGATGCGCTGATCGAGTGTCTGCCGACCTGCCACGGAGCCGATCAGCCGGCGAAGTACCCGCCGATCCTCGCCGGCGACTACATGATCGAGAAATTCGAGAGCCAGTCGTCCGGCGAAGAGTGGAGCGACGAAGACAGCGAGAAGTTCGGCACCGCGGACACCGAATCGCGCTTCACCCACTGACCCTCTTTGATCGCTCAAATCGGGCGGCGAACGACACGCCGGAGGCTACGTGTCGGCCGGCACCCAAGGGGGAAGAGGCTCCCCGCCGCAATAGTGGTTCTCCGCCGGGTTCTCGCGGAACACGACATAGATGTCGGCGGCGTCGACGCCCATCGTGTCGTTCAGGATTTCGGCGATGGCATCGACCAGCGCCTTCTTGCGTTCAGGCTCGCGGCCCGGCCGCAGGTCGATCTCGACCAGGGGCACGCCGTCGCCGATCTCGGCGACCACCTCCCGCACGGCGACGTAATCGTACTTGGTCTGCTTGGGCGCGAGGGTCTTAAGCACCGCCGCCTTGACCGCAATGCGGATGGTTTCCTGCGTGTCTGCAGGCGTACCGGCGGGGACTTCGAGGCGAATGACCGGCATCGGCGGCGTCTCCTTTCAGATGGCGAACGGAGTGTGGCGGGGCGCCCTGCGGCTCACGAATCGCCGGGAACGGTGCCCCAAGGCAGGCTTTCGATGTGGGCGCAGATATCGCGCGGGCGGGACAGCCATATGCGATCGCGGTGGGCTCCGATGTGCTCGAAGAAGCGGCGAAGGTGGCGCACGCGGTAGGGCCGCCCCATCACGAAGGGGTGGATCGAGATCGGGAATACCAGGGGTTGCTGCTCGCTCTGCGCCAGCATCTCGTCGAAGCCGTCGATCAGCATGTCCACGAACTCGCGCGCGGTGTGGCCGTACCAGACGATGCTGCGGGTGTCGTTGCACTCGACCGGGTAGGGCATCGCCAGGATGCGGCCCGCGCGCGTCGTCATCCAGATTGGTTGGTCGTCGCAAGTCCAGTCCATGAAGTAGCGATAGCCCGCCTCCTGCAGCAGGTCGGGTGTGACCGCGCTGTTGGAGAGCCAGGGGCTCATCCAGCCCGCTGGGCGGCTGCCTTCGTGGCGGGCGATGGTCTCGGTGACCTCGGCGATCAGCGCGGCCTCGGCCGCCTCGTCGAGGTGCTCCTGCATGTCCGAGTTGGTGATGCCGTGGCCCAGGATCTCGTCGCCGCGCTGCCTGAGCGTCTTCGGAATGTCGGGACAGTGCTCGTAGACGCCGAGGTTCATCTGGGCTTCGATCGGGATATCGAAAGCATCGAACAACTCGAGCAGGCGCCAGATGCCGACCCGGTTGCCGTAATCGCGCCAGGAGAAGACGCTGTGGCTGTTGGCCTGGTCCGGCGGGGCGATGGCCGCGCCCTTGCCCTCGCCGAAGCTGAACTGCTCGATGTTGACCGCGACGTAGACGGCGAGGCGGGTGCCGTTCGGCCAGTCGTAGACCGGGCGCGTGGTTATGTTGGAATAGGGGTAGCGGCCGTGGGTGCGAATCATGACGACCTCACCGCCGAACACGACTGTGGATGATTCCGATCCACCTAGCCCTGCGTCGTAGCCTTGCCGACTGGATTGAAATCATGCTCGCCCACGCCTTGAACGAGGGTGACCCGGCAGCCTCGGCCGTCCTTGCCTGAGACCCGGTGCGCGTTCATGGGTAGCACGACGCAGTGGTCGCCGGGTGCAAGCTCGTGGCGGGAGCGCGGTGCCCGGGTCTCGATCACCACCGTTCCTTCGAGGCCGACGAAGACGTCGGTGACGACCGTGTGGTAGTGCCAGGGGACTTCCTCGCCTGCGCCGATGGTCATGACTTGCACGCGCATGCCATCGGCTTCGGTGATGATGTCGTGGTCGCTAATCGTGTAAGGCAGGTCTTCGAGCGCCGTCATGACGTCTTCCGGTCCAATCTTTAGGCTGGGACCGACCAAGATAGCGCCTTCGGCCGCGCCTGTGGATGGTTTCGGGCGATTTCTCCCGGATCGCGAGTCTCGCTAGCATGGGGTGCTGGTGGAAGGTTGGGGTAGAGCGGTCGCATGACGGACGACGCACATCCCTGCTGGGCGGTATACGATCTGGATCGGCTGCGCGCGAACCTCACCGAGATTCGCCGCCGCACCGGGCCCGATCAGGCTTGCATCGCCGCGCTCAAGGGCGACGCCTACGGACATGGCGCGGTGCCCGTGGCCAGGGCGCTCGACGGCGAGGGGCTGGCGGCGTTCATGACCGGCTCCTTCGACGAGGCCTGCCGGTTGCGTGCGGAAGAGCTGCGTACCCCGGTCGTCATGTTCGCTGGCGCACTGCCGACCGGGATGGTCGATCTCGTCGGCGCCGGGCTGGTGCCGACGGTGGTCGATCGGGCGAGCGCCGAAGCCGCGGCGCGCGCGGCGCCGGCTGGTGACGCGGTTCCGGTCTACGTCAAGGTCAATGCCGGATTGGGACGGCTCGGCGTGCCGCTTGAGACGGCCGAAGCCTTTCTCGATGAACTGGCCGCCATGCCCGACCTCGACGTCCAAGGGCTCTACACGCATCTGCCATTCGGCGACGCGCAGGGGCGCGACTGGGCGGAGCAAAGGCTCGCCGCCTTCGATGCACTGCTGGTGCGCCTCGCGGCGCGCAGTCTCGTGCCGCCGGTCACCCAGGCACGTGCAAGTGCTTGCGTCGCCGCCGGACTGTCCGATAAGGCCAACGCGGTTTGCGTCGGCCATCTGCTCTACGGCCTCTCGCCAGTCGCCGATGACTCGCTCGCGGACCTCTCTGGGTACCGGCCTGTCCTGGCCGAGATCGGGAGCCGGCTGATACAGGTCTCCGACCACCCACAAGGCAGCGATATCGCGATTGGCGGCAGCTACAGCATACGGCATGGCCGACGCACCGGCGTCGCGCCGATCGGCGTCGCTCAAGGTTTGGTTCGGCCCGTGCCGGGCAGCCGGCCGCGGGCGCTCATACGCGGCCATCGGGCGCCGATCCTGGCGGTATCGCTCGAGCACATGGTGCTGGACCTTACCGACGTGGAGGACGTCGCGATCGGCGATGCGGTCCGGCTACTCGGAGGCGAAGGTGACGCGGCGATCGGGTTGGACGAGCTCGCCGCGTGGTTCGGGATGACGCCGCTCGATACGGTAATGGCGCTCTCCGGCCGGCTGCCCGCGCGCTACCGTGACGCAGCAGGCGGGGCGGCCGAACCGACTCCGCTCCGAAGCGAGGCCCGATGATGAGCCATCCCGATCTCCCTCGGCTGAGCGAGGAGCAGTGCGCCCGCTACCGCGACGACGGCTTCGTGTTCGTGCCAAATCTCGTTTCGGAGGCGGATATCGCACGGGTGCGGGCCGAGCTCGACGGGCTGTGCTGGCTCACCCGCGATGAGGTGATCCTGGAGAATGACGGCCGCACGGTGCGCTCGGTGATGAACCCGCAGGCGTTCAGCGATCTGTTCGGGCGCTTCGTGCGGCTTCCGGCTCTCCTCGGCCCGGTGCGTCAACTTCTGGAGCGTGAGACCTACCTGTTCCAGTGCGTGATCAACATGAAGCGCCCGTTCCACGGCGCGGTCTGGCAATGGCACCAGGATTTCCCGACCTATTTCCACGATGACGCGATGCCCGAGCCGCGCTTGGTCAACGTGCTGGTCTTCATCGACGAGGTGCGGGAATTCAACGGGTCGCTGATGCTCATCCCCGCCAGCCACAGGGCGCCGGCCTACGAGACCGCCGTGGATGACACCACCACCAGCTACCCGCTGCGGGCGGCGGATGATGCGGTCGTCGCCAGGCTCGCGGGCGAACGCGGGATCGAAGCGCCGAAGGGCGGGCCCGGCTCGGTGATCTTCGCTCACACCAACATCGTGCATGGCTCGGGGCCGAACATGTCGCCCTGGCCGCGCACGATGGCCTCGATCACCTACAACGCGATTGACAACAAACACGGCCGCTCGCGGCGCCCCGATTGGGTGGTACGCCGTGATTTCGAGGTTCTTAAACCGGTCGCTTCGCCGATCTGAGGAGGACGGCGGCGGTCACCCAGGTGTCAGGAAGGCACCGCGTCGATGCAGGTGGGCATGGCCTCCTCCACCGAGACCGGGCGAATGCCCAGGTCGTCCAGGGTCGACGCCTGCCCGTCGACGACATTGTCTCGCTTCATCAGAGTTACCTGGTCGCGAGTGAGCGGCGGATCGGGGTGCGTTGCCATCGCGGCCGCCAGAACGTCCCATACAAGGAAGGGGCACGGGACCATGAGCGCTCGTCCGGCCACCCGGTCGCGCACCAATCGCACCAGCTCTCTGTACGTGTAGATCCTTGGCCCCCCGAGCTCGTACACCCTGCCGCGCGTGGAGGGATCTGCCAGCACCCGTATGCAGGCTTCGGCGACGTTGCCGACGAACACGGGCTGCAGTCTGGTGCTCCCCGTTCCGAACAGGGGCATGATCGGAGATTGCTGCGTCATGCGCGCGAGCGTGTTGAGGAGGGAATCACCCGCCCCGAATATCACGCTCGGGCGCAGGATCGTGACGTCGTCGAACGCGTCCTTGACCAGCGTTTCTCCGATCCCCCGGGCGCGAACGTAGGGTGAGGGCGCTTCGGGATCGGCGCCTACTCCCGATATGTGGACCAACCGCTCGGCCCCCGCCTGCTTCGCCTGTCGCGCAACATGCAGGGCCCCCTGGCCGTGGACCCTATCGAATGTCGCGCCACCCTTCTCGACGTAATGACCCACGGTATTGACGACCGAGGCTGACCCCTCCACGGCACGCGCGACCGTCGCCTCGTTCCAGACATCAGCCCGCACGAGCTCGATCCGACCGTCCGGGCCAAACCCGGAGAGGAAGGTTGCGCGGTCCGGGTGGCGAACGGCCACGCGCACGCGGTAGCCCGCCTCAGCCATGCATTTGACGATCTGGCGGCCCAGAAATCCCGATCCCCCGAAGACCGTTACGGGTTTCGTCTCCATCGGCTCGACGCAGCATTCGTGTTTAGGAAATGGCGCATGAGGGGCCGCGTCGTCTCCCGCTGCAGCCCTGCGTGTGTCGCCACGGGACAAAGCTATGCCGCTGGCACCGGGAATCGCAACCGGCGGCGCCCGCCTCGCTCCTGTCGCTCGCCGCCGTGCACGCCTCGTCCGCCCACTCTCAGCCCGTGCGCGATGCTGCCATGACTCGGTGTGGCGTGTCGGTTAGCATCGGCGTCGACCCGCGCGGCGGATGGACGCCGAGCGCGGAAGGGAGGGACCGATGGAAGGGCAAGCCGCAACCAATCTGAGCCTCGAGCAAATGGATGTGGAGACAACGCTCCACGCCTTCACGCCGATCCACGAGCACGAGAAATCTGGCCCGCACATCATCACAAACGGCGACGGCATCTACGTTACCGACAACAAGGGCGACACCTATATCGACGCGATGGCCTCGCTCTTCTGCGTCAACGCGGGCTATGGGCGGACCGAAATTGGCGAGGCGATCGCTGATCAGGCCCGGAGCTTCCCCTACTTCCACACCATGGCGGGCCACGCCAACGAGCAGCAGATCAGGCTGAGCGACCGGCTCATGGACATATTGCCGGACAACATGAGCCGCATTCTTTACGCCAGTTCGGGCTCGGAGGCGAACGACGCCAACGTCAAGCTCGCATGGATGTACCAGCGCTGCCGCGGCAAGCCCGAGAAGCGCAAGATGATCGCGCGGAGCATGGGCTATCACGGCGTGACCGGCATCGCGACCAACCTCTCCGGCCTGCCGCTCATGCACGAGGCCTTCGGGCTGCCGCTGCCGGGCTTCCTGCATACCGAGAAGGGCCACTACTTCTGGGAAGGCGAGGCCGGCGAAAGCGAGCGGGACTTTTCCAAGCGTATGGCCGCCGCCCTGGAGGAGCTAATCATCCAGGAGGGGCCGGAGACCGTCTGCGCCTTCATCGCCGAGCCCGTGATGGGGGCCGCCGCCTGCGTATCGCCGCCCGAGGGTTACTTCGAGGAGATCCAGGCAGTCCTCAAGCGCCACGACGTGCTCTTCATCGCCGACGAGGTGATCACCGGCTTTGGGCGCCTCGGCTCCTGGTTCGCGACCGAGAAGTACGGCCTCGACCCCGATCTGATGACGCTGTCGAAGGGCATCACCAGCGCCTACGTGCCGCTTTCGGCCTCGGTGATCTCGGACCGGGTGTGGGAGGTTCTGCACGAGGGCTCGAAGGACATTCCCATCTTCGCCCACGGGCACACAGCCAGCGCCCATCCGCTCGCCTGCGCCGCCGCCAACGCCAACCTCGCGCTGATGGAGCAGGAGGACATGGTGGGGAACGCGGCCTCCACCGGCGCCTACTTCAAGCAACAGCTCGAGGAGCGTGTCGGGCCTCACCCTCTGATGGGGGAGATTCGCGGCGATGGCCTGATGCTGGCGATCGAGCTGGTGGCGAACAAGGAGACCAAGGAGGAGCTCAACCTGGAGTGGGACTGCTCACACCGGCTCTTCGATCTCTGCCTTGAGGAGAAGCTGATCACGCGCGGCTTCTTCGGCCACAACTCGACCTCGTTCGCGCCGCCGCTCTCGATCACGCGCGATCAGGTGGACGACGTGATCGACCGCTTCTCCCGCGGCCTCGACAAGCTGACGGCCGACCTCAAGTCGGAGTACGGCTTCAGCCCGGCAAGCTGAGCGATCGCGCTCAGCGCAATCGGGCGTTCGCCTTCACGCGGCGGGTGCCCGGACGAGCAGGCGGCCCCTAGGCCGCCTGCTTCGTTTGCAGGCCGTTTTCCTCGACCCAGCGGGTGGTGTCGTCCAGCGCCAGAGTGAAGCGGCGCATCATCTCCTCGACCTCGGCCTCGGTCATTACCAGGGGCGGGGCGAAGGCGAGGCTGTCGCCGGCAAGCGCGCTCCTGATGATGAGGCCGTGCTCGCGGGCGCGGTCCACCGCATAGGTCTTCACGCCGAACGACGGATCGAAGGAGCGCCGGGTCTCCTTGTCAGCCACCAGCTCGATGGCACCCATCATGCCGACGCCGCGAGTGGTTCCCACCAATGGGTGATCGGCGAAGCCTCGGATGCGCTCCTGCAGCAGGCTTCCCGCGCGGCGCACGTTGCCGAGCACGTCGCGCTCCTCCATCAGCTCCTGGCAGCGAAGCGCTACGGCGACCGCAACCGGGTGGCCGGTGGTGGTGAAAGCGTGGGCGAAGAAGCCCAGCTTGCGACTCTCGGCGAGCATCGCGTCGTAGAGCTTCTGGTTGATCATCACCGCCGAGATCGGCTGGTAGGCGCTGGCCAGCCCCTTGGCGAGCGAGAGGCCGTCCGGCCTGATGTTGAATGTCTCCGACCCGAGCCAACTGCCGGTCCGGCCTGAGCCGGTGATGACCTCGTCGGCGAAGAACAGAATCTCGTACTTGTCGAGGACCGCCTGCACCTTCTCGAAGTAGGTCTTGGGCGGCACGATGCAGCCGCCGCCGCCCATCACGGGCTCGGCGAAGAAGGCCGCGACGGTCTCCGGTCCCTCCTTCACGATCAGCTCTTCGAGATTGTTGGCAAGCCTGGAGGCATAGTCCTCCTCGCTCTCACCCGGCTCGCCGTAACGGTAGAAGTGCGGGCAATCGGTCTTGAGGAAGAGGTCGTTGACCGGCAGGTCGAAGTCCGTGTGCATCTGCGGGATGCCGGTGACGCTGGCAGCGCCGCAGGTCACGCCGTGAAAACCCATGAAGCGGGAGATGATCTTCTTCTTCTCCGGCTTGCCGATAGCGTTGTGGTAGTACCAGGCGAGTTTGACCAGCGTGTCGTTCGCCTCCGAGCCCGAGTTGGCGAAGAAGACCCGAGCCATGGGCACGTGGGTCGAGCCCTTGAGCTTCTCGGCGAGGCGGCCCATGGGCTCGGTCGTCTTGTCGATCAGCGAGTGATAGTAGGGCAGCGCCCGAAACTGCTCGATCGCGGCGTCCACCAGTTCACTCTCGCTGAAGCCGAAGTTGGCGCACCACATGCCGGCGACGCCCTCGATGTAATCACGGCCCTCCTCGTCGATGATGGAGACACCGTCGCCGCGGGTGACGACCAGCGGCGGCGTCCTCTCCAGCGCGTCGAGATTGCCGTAGCCGTGGGCGACGTGAGCCACGTTGCGCGCTCCGAGTGAGTTCGGCTTGCTGATCGGCGCGGCGCTCTCGCTGCCGCCGTTATCGGGTCTGCTGCTGGCATCGTCCATCACGGGCCGTCTCCGTCTCTTGGGGCCGCCGGCGGAAGCGCACGTCCGGCGAGGTAAGGCGTCTCAATAGTACCGGGCCGGAAGCCCGGTCAGCGCGACTGCTCCGGCGCCGGCGGATACCGCCGATGCCGGAGCGCCGACGCTTGGTTAAGCGGCGAGCGGATATTCCTCGTAGTCGGACTCGCAGGGATGCGTGTCGGTGATGTGAAGCGTCCGCTGCTTCAGCGAGATCATGATCGAGTGATTGGTCTGCAGCCGCAGCGTCTCCGGCTCGTCATCGTCGTAGTGCGCGCAGATCGAGTGCGGATAGCCGAAGTGGTCCGCCATCGCCGACCTGATGGCGTCCGAATCGAGCTCCTGCGACTGGCGCAGCAGCCGCTCCAGACGGACATGGCGGTACATCGTGTTGGGCCAGAGCTTCACCACCTCCGACTCCACGTCGAGCTTGCAGAAGTGGTTGGAGTGGGTAAGCAGCCCGTCATCGGGGTAGATGAAGGCCTCCTTGTCCGGGCTGGTCTCGATGTCGATGGCGATGCCGTCCTCATGCGCGATAAGGAAGTTCATGCTGACCGAGCGATTGGTGCCGCAGACGCCGAGGATCGCCTCCTGCATGTTGCGCGCATTGAGAATGTCGCGCACCCGCATGCGGTAGGGCTTCTCGTACTCGTACTTGCCGTCCTCCGGCGTCAGCAGCGCGTTGATGACCACGCCGATGCCGTTCTCGTTGACGCCCTGGAGGCCGCCGATGGTGCCGACCTCGCCGATGTGGATGAAGTCCGGCCCGTCGTCCCGATGCACCCGCGAGACCACGGTGTTGATGTCCTTCACCCAGTCCCAGTTCTGCCCGATCATGGTGTCGCCGTTCTTCGAGCGCTCGGGCAGAACGGCGAAGGATGTGCAGGCGTCCATGGCGAAGGGCTGGAACTGCTCCTGCGCGCTGCTCTTCATCATGTTGACGAGCATCTCGTAGCGCACGTTGAGGAGGGTGATCTCCTCCAGGCTGCGGTCCGAACCCTCGACCACGCCGTCGATCTCGTCCCAGAAGATCGGGTCCTTGGGCCTCAGCGCCTCGGCCCACCTGGCCGATTCGGCCATCAGCGCATCTTTCTCGAAGCCCAAGATTTGGAAGCGCTTGAGATAGCGCTCGAGGTTCTGGCTGATCTCCTTCGACATGATCTCGCCGTGGGCACGGCCGCGATCCCTGGGATCGCCGGTCAAGTTGAGCACTGGTTTGGTCATCGATCGCCTCCTGCGTGGTCTCGTCGTGCGAATTGATCGCTTGTTCTTTGTCGCACGATCGAGCCGGTCGAATTCGTTGCCAGCGGAGAATAGCGCGGCGACTGAAGCAAGAGAAGGTGGAAAGAAGGCGGACCTGCCGTGCGGCACGCGTGATCCCACGCAGACGCGGGCAAGGCGCGGGCGGTGCTCTCGTGCTACCGTTGCGGCGTTGGGACGTGCCGCTTCCCCGAGAAGCGGGGAGGCGGCACCACCGGTGGGAGGCCGCCATGAAGACGATACCAGCGACCCTTTCGGTCATCCTGGCGACGGTTCTGCTCGCCGGGACGAGCGCCGCCGAGACCCTGCTCGAGCGGGGCACCTACCTGATGGAGACCATGGCCGCCTGCCCGGTCTGTCACACGCCGTGGAGTGAGGACGGCCAGATCGCCGACATGCACTTCGCGGGCGGCCTCGTGTTCGAAGAGGATGACTACACGGCCTACGCGTCCAACATCACGCCCGACCCCGAGACCGGTATCGGCGGCTGGAGCGACGAGGAGATCATCGTCGCGATCCGGGAAGGCAAACGGCCGGACGGCTCGCTCATCGGCCCGGCCATGCCGATCAGGCTATACCGCGGCATTTCGGACAAGGATGCGCGGGCGATCGTCGCCTATCTGCGCTCGATCCCGCCGATCAAGAACGAGGTGCCGGCCTCCGAGTACGACATGGAATTGCCTGCCGATTACGGCCCGCCGCTCGGCGAGGTGCCAGAGGTCGCGTACTACGATCTCGGCGCCTACGGCGAATACCTGGCGGGACCGATCGCCAATTGCACGTACTGCCATACACCGATCGAAGACGGCTGGCGGGATTACGAGAACATGCTGGGCGCCGGCGGTCACGAGATGGAAGGCCCCTGGGGCGAGACGGTAGCGCGCAACATCACCCCGGATTGGGGTACCGGTCTCGGCCGTTGGAACAGCCGCAAGATGCGCACGGCCATTACCAAGGGGCTGAGGCCAGACGGCGACGAGCTCGGCCCGCCGATGCCCTACGCGCGCTACGATACGATGGATCGCCAGGACCTCAGCGCGATCCTCGCCTATGTGCGCTCGCTTCCCCAAATCGAGAACGACACCGATTGACCGCCGCCCGCTGCGGCGCGATTGCGCCTTGACGGGTTAACGCGCGAACGGGCAAGCTTTCGCAACTTTCGGGATGCGAGGGCAGCACCATGACCCTTCAGCAGGTTCCCGTTATCGACATCGCGCCATTCCTCGGCGGCGAGCGCGACGGGAAAGCGCGGGTGGCAGCCGAGGTCAAGCAGGCGTGTGAGGACATCGGCTTCTTCGTCATCACTGGTCACGGGGTCGACCCGTCAGTGACCAAGGCAACCCACGATGTCAGCCGGTGCTTCTTCGATCTTCCGCTGGAAGAGAAGATGACGATCGAACGCTGGGCGGACGACGTCATCAGGGGTTACAGCCCAGCCCTCAAGGAATGCTTGGCCGAAAGCCGCGGCGAGCGTGGACCGGGCGATCTCAAGGAATCGCTGACGGTAGGCCCGCCCTTTGTACCGGACGAGCCCTACTATCACTGCACCGAGGCCGGCCAGCACTTCGTCGAGAACCGCTGGCCGACGCGGCCCGCCGAGCTCAAGGAGACGTGGATCGCTTACTGGGACGCCATGGAGCAACTCGCGTTCACGCTGATGCGTATCTTCGCTCTCGCGCTCGATCTCGACGAAGATTACTTCGAGAAGCGGATGGACAGGCACGTCAGCCAGTTCCGAGTGCTCAACTACCCGGACCAGCCGGACCCGCCGCTGGACAACCAGTTCCGTGCCAGCGCGCACTCCGACTTCGGTGCGTGCACGATCTGTGCGATCGAGGACAGACCCGGCGGTCTCCAGGCCATGAACCGTGATGGCGAGTGGGTGGACGTGCCGGTGGTACCTGATGCGTTCAGTATCAATCTCGGCGACCAGATGCAGATGTGGACCAACGACCAGTGGGTGTCCACCCTGCACCGGGTGATCAACCCGCCGCGGGACAAGGCGAACGACAGCCGCCGGCAGTCGATGATCTTCTTCTTCTACACGAACTACGACTGCATCATCGAATGCTTCCCGACATGTCAGAGCGACGACAATCCGGCCAAGTACCCGCCGGTCACCACAAGCAAGAACTTGCTGGACAAGTTCCTGATGATGACCGCCATCGGTGCCTCGGGCCAACGGGCGTCCGATCAGCCATAAGGCGCCGAACGGCGCTTCAAGTAACGACCAAGGAGCCGTTAAGGCTCGAAACCCAAGGGAGGCAAACATGATCAAACGGGCGAGACTTGCGGTGCTGGCGCTCGCTGCCCTGGCACTGGCGGTGGGAGGCATCTTCGGTCCATCGCCGGCTTCGGCTCAAGAGGACAAGTACAAGGTCTTCGTCAGCGTGGGATTCGAGGGCAACACCTGGATGGATGCGGCACAGAACCTGATCCGCTCCATGGCCAAGACCAAGGCCTTCAAGGACCGGGTGGAGCTCAACATGCAATCGGCGCGGGCCGATATCCAGACTCAGATCCAGCAGGTCAACGCGATGGTCCAGGGCGATGCCGACATCATCATCCTGTGGCCGAACTCGCGCACCGCGCTCAACCGCTCAATCCGTCAGGCGTGCCAGAGGGGCATCATCGTGATGACCTTCGACGCATCAGTGACCGAGCCCTGCGCGTACCACATCGGCCTGGATCAGACCTGGGCCGGCGCGGGGCCAGCGGAATATCTGGCCGAGGAACTGGGCGGCAAGGGCAGCATCATCGTCATGGGCGGCTACCCAGGCCACTACATCGATCATGCCCGTACCGACGGCGCCATGGAGGTCTTCGCCGCATATCCCGAAATCGAGGTCCTGGTTCATGCCTACAGCAACTGGAACAATGCGCACGCCAGGCAGGAGCTGACCAAGATCGTCGCCACCCACGGCTGGGACAATATCGACGGGCTGTGGACGCAAGTCGGCTGCTACATGTTCTCGCAGATCCAGGTCGAGGCCGGCCGTGCGGATCAGTTGGTGCCCTGCGCCGGTAACGGCACAAACGGCCACCGCATCGCTATCGCCGAGCCCGGCACGGTGCCGGGTGCGCTGGGCATGAAGAGCAGCTCCATGGGCTCGCCCAATTGGCTCGGTGCCTACGCGCTCAAGATCGCCGTCGCCTATGCCGACGGCGGTGCGGAGCCGCCGCGCTTCACCCAGGTGCCGATGCCGCTGGTCGAGCCGGGCCAAGTGGTGGTGTGTACGGAGGGGACGCGCGAAGAGCTGCTCGCGCGCAACTGCAACACCTACCATCCCGATCTCGGGGTGCCGCCGAACTACTTCGTCGATGTGTGGCATCCCTGGGTGAGTGAGCTCGACCTGTTCTCAGCGCTCGAAGGCAAGGTGCCGGAAGGTCAGTAAGAAAAGGCCTAACAGGGAGGCACCTTCTACCGTGCGGGGCCTGCGCAAGCGGGTCCCGCACGGACGCCTCCGACAGGTCTGACGCGCTGCCGTGGAAGAGAGCGGGAGCGAGGCGCCTACCGCATTCGAGGTCGTCGGACTAAGAAAGCATTTCGGCGCCACGATTGCCCTGGATGACGTGTCGCTGGCCGTCGGGTCGGGCGACGTTCACGCGTTGCTGGGCGAGAACGGCGCAGGCAAGTCCACACTCGTCAAGATTCTCAGCGGTCTGATCCGGGCCGACGCCGGCGACATCCAATTGTTCGGCGAGCCGGCCCGGCTCGGCGACCCACGCACCGCGCACCGCGCCGGCATCCAGACCGCCTATCAGGAAATCTCGCTGATCAAGGACCTCACGGTCACGCAGAACATGCTGCTGCCCTACGAGCCTGCGTACCCGGGCGGGCAGGTGCGCCGACGGCGGTCCGAAGAGTTGGTGCGCGAGATTCTCCAGAGCCTCGGCCTGGACGATATCGACCCGCGCGTGGAGGTCGCGACGCTCGATCTCTCCACCCAGCAGCGGATCGAGATTGCCCGCGCCATCTCGCGCGAACCGAGGATCCTGCTGCTGGACGAGCCGACATCGGCGCTCTCCGGCAAGGATGTCGAGTGGCTGCACGGCCAGGTCAATGCGTTGCGGGAGCGCGGCGTGACCACGGTCTTCATCTCCCACCGCATGCAGGAGGTTCGGCGCTTCTGCGACAACCTGACCGTGCTGCGCAACGGTGCCAACGTGGGGAGCTTCGCGGTCTCTGACATCTCGGAAGAGGAAGTCATCGCGCTGGTGATCGGCCGCTCGCTGGCCGCAACCTTCCCGGAGAAGCCGCCGCGCGCGGCGGGAGGGGCGGCGGAGCCGGTTCTTTCGGCCGAAGGACTCGCGGCCGGCGGCAGGCTCAGGGACCTGTCGTTCGAATTGCGACCCGGCGACGTGCTCGGCGTCGCGGGGCTCGAGGGGATGGGCCAACGCGAGTTGTTCCTCGCGCTGTTCGGGATGATCAGGCCCACGGCCGGCACGGTCTCGGTCTATGGCAAGCCGGTCACCCTGAAGTCGCCGCGCGATGCGCTGCGCGCCGACATCGGCATCAGCCTGGTGCCGGAGGAGCGCAAGACGGAGGCGCTGGCGCTCGAGATGACCGGGCGGGAGAACGTCTCGCTGCCAGTCATCGAGCGGTTCAGGCGCTTCGGGGTCATCGACACGGCGGCGGAGTCCGCAGCCGTGTCTCAGGTCCTGGATCTGGTGCAGGTGGACCGCCGCGCGCTCCATACCGCCTGCAAGGTCTTCAGCGGCGGTAACCAGCAGAAGCTCGCCATCGCCAAGTGGCTGCTGACCGAGAATCGCATCCTGCTCATGTACGACCCGACCCGCGGCGTCGATGTCGGTACCAAGGCCGAGATCTACGTGATGATCCGGGCCTACGCGAGCGCGGGTGGCGCGGTGCTGTTCTACTCCACCGACGTGTCGGAGCTGGTCAACCTCTGCGATGAGGTCAAGGTCGTCTATGGGGGCCGCACGGCGGCGACGCTGAGCGGCGATGCGCTCTCGGAGCCGGCCGTCATGCGCGCGGCGCTGGGCGAGGGCGGGGCGCCGTGAACGGCAGACCGCTGTTGCCGCTGCCGCGATTGGATCGCGCCAGCCTCCCGGTCGTGAATTGGCAGCGCCAGCGTGGCCTCCTGATCTCGGTCGGCGTGTTCCTGGTGATGCTGATCATCCTTCAGCTCGTGAAGGGCGAGGGGATCAGCTACTTCGACGTAAGCTCGATTACCACGGGGGCGACCACGCTCGCGCTGGCGGCCGTGGGCGAGACCATCGTCATTCTGGCCGGCGGCTTCGATCTCTCGGCCGGCGCGGTGATCTCGCTGGTCAACGTGATGATCATTCAGTTCCTCGGCGGAGGGTCGGAATTCTCCTCCGACGTCGCCGCGCTTTCGGGCGCCGAGTTCATAGGGGCGGCGCTCGCGCTCGCGCTTGCGGTGGGCGCGGCGATCGGAGCGATCAACGGCTTCCTGATCGCCTTTCTAGGCCTGTCGGCAATCGTCGTAACTCTCGCCACGATGTTCATTGCGCAGGGAGCGGCACTGCTGGTGATGACCCACGCGGGCGGCGAGGCGCCGTGGGAGTTCAGCATGTTCTTCACCGGCGAGGCCATCGCCGGCGTGCTGCCAGCGCCCATCATCGTACTCGCGGTCGTCATCGTGCTCTGGCTACTGCTTCGCAACTCACGCTTGGGCACGGGCATCTACGCCATCGGCAGCGACGAGAAGTCGGCGCTGGCGAGCGGCACCGACGTGCGGATGACGAAGTTCTGGACCTACACCATCGCCGGCGTCTGCTACGGCGCGGCCGGCATGTTCATGACCGCCCAGATCGGCGCCGGAGACCCGCTGATCGGCGCCAAGTTCCTGCTCAAGATATTCGCCGCCGTGGTCATCGGCGGGACACTGATCGGCGGCGGTCGCGGCGGCTGCGTCGGCACCGTCTTCGGCGCGCTGACGCTCACCATCATCCTCACGATCTTCCTGTTGCTCGGCATGCGCACCTGGTACGTGCCGCTCGCGGAGGGGGCGATCCTGATCTTCGCCGTGCTGGGGCTCTCGATGAGCCGGGACCTGCCGGTGGTGGATGTCGTGCGCGGCTGGCGGCAGGCGCTCCGCACGCGTTGGCGGGCGCCGGTCGTGCCGTCGGTCGGCCTGGGGGGCGACGGGCTGCTGCAAGACCTGCTAGGCCGAACGGCCGCGCGCGGCGGCCCCGACCTGACCCGTCCGACTGCGGGCTGGTTCACCCGCAACCAGGCCACGCTCCGCTACATCTCCCCCACCTACGTCATGTTCGCCGTGATCGTGATTGCCACAGTGGTGATTTTCGGTAAGGACCTGTCGGCGCTCGAATATCTCAACGTCCTGCTGCTGTTCACCGCCTTTCTCGCGATCCTGGGCTTGGGCCAGGGGGCGGTCATCATCTCGGGTGGGCTCGATCTTTCGGTGGCTTGGGCGATCACCTTTCCGGCGATCGTCGTCACCACGTTCTGCTTCGGCGAGAACGGACCGGCCTACTGGGCGGTGCCGCTGGCGCTCGCGATCGGGCTCGCGATCGGCTGTCTGAACGGCCTCATGATCGTGCTCTTCAGGATGTCGCCGATCATCGTCACGCTGGCGATGGCCGGCATGCTCGAAGGCATCTCGCTCATCTTCAGCGACGGCGCGCCCATCGGCGGCTCGCCGCCGGTGCTGCGCTGGTTCGTATCCGGCCGGCTGCTAGGCATCGCGCCCATCGGCTGGTTCCTGATCGCGTTCGCGATCGCGGCGACGATCTTCCTCAACCGGACCGCCTTCGGGCGCAGGCTCTACACGGTGGGCAACAGCGTCACCGTGGCGCGGCTTTCGGGCGTCTGGACCGGCTCGGTCATCGTCGGCGCCTACATGCTGAGCGGCTTCTGCTCTGCGCTGGTGGGCGTCCTGCTCTCAGGCTTCAGCGGGCAGGCGTTCTTCGGCATGGGCGATCCGTTCCTGCTGCAATCCATCGCGGTGGTGGTGCTGGGCGGCACGCTGATCACCGGTGGGCGCGGCCACTTCGTCGGCATCCTAGGCGGCGCTCTGCTGTTCACGGCGCTCGGCTCGCTGCTGACAGGAACGATGCTGCCGGAGGCGGTGCGCAGTATCATCTACGGACTCGTGCTGCTCGGCGCTATCGTCGCGCTCAGGGAGCGCGCGGATGCGTGACTCGCTTAGGGAGCGCGCGGACGCATAGGGCCGGAGGCGCCGGCACCGGACATCCGCCGCGAAGCGGTGACAGAGGGAGGCGAAACCATGGCCACGAAGAAAGACATTCAGGTTTGTTTCAATCCCCATTTCGATTCGGTTTCGCTCTGGATCGGATCGTTCGGCGGCGCCGATTCGCCCTGCGACATCTCGCGCGGCGTCTTCGCGGCGCGGCAGGGGGTGCCGCGCATTCTGGAGATGATGGACCGGTACGGCATCAAGACCACGTGGGACATCACCGGCCACTCGATCGAGAGCTTTCCGAAGGAATCCGAGTTGATCGTGAAGTACGGCCACGAGTTGGGCGTGCACGGCTACACCCACGAGAACCCGCTCGCCATGTCCCGCCAGCAGGAGGCGGACGTGCTCGACAAGTGCATCGAGCTGGTGACCGACCTCTGCGGCGTGCGTCCGGTCGGCTACGTCGCGCCGTGGTGGGAGCTCAGCCCCAACACCATCGACCTGCTGCTCGATCGCGGTTTTCTCTATGACCGCAGCGTCATGGAGGACGACTACACGCCGCACTACCTGCGCAGTGGCGATAGCTGGACCAAGATCGACTACACACAGGAAGCCAAGACGTGGATGAAGCCTTGGCAGCCAGGGGAGGCGGTCGACCTGGTCGAGCTGCCGGCGAGCTGGTACCTCGACGATGCGCCGCCCATGATGTTCGTGAAGACCTTCCCGAACAGCCACGGCTGGGTCAATCCGCGGGATGTCGAGGACATCTGGCGCGATCAGTTCGACTGGATCTACCGCCACTACGACTATGCGATCTACACCTGCGTGATCCATCCGGACTGCGCGGGCAAGCCGCAGGTGCTGATGATGCTGGAGCGGATCTTCGACCATATACTCGCGCACACCGGTGTGCGCATGATCACGATGCGCGAGATGGCCGAGGACTTCAAACGCCGCCATCCCTTCAACGGCACGACTGAAGGCGCGCAGGCGGCAGAATAGACGGAGGACGCAAAGGGCACCGCTATCGCCGGCGCCCTCGGGCGCTGGTGGCGGCGGCAGGCCTGAAGCGCAGCGAAAGGAGCTCCCATGTCGACCGGAACCCTCGCGGAAATACCGCTCATTGACCTCAGCCCCTATTTCGCGGGCGATCCAACCGACAAACGCCGGGTCGCGGAGGAGATCAGCCGCGCCTGCGAGCGGATCGGCTTCTTCATGGTCTCGGGCCATGGGGTCGACCCGGCGCTTATCGATCGAGCGCGCCGCGAATCCGTCGAATTCTTCGGCCTTACGATGGAGGAGAAGCTCGCCATCAGGAAGCCAGGGGGCGATCTGGCGGTCCGAGGCTACGAGCCGGTGGGCACGGAGCACCTCTCGGCGACGATCGGCGTGGAGGCGCCGCCCGACCTGAAGGAATCGATCTCGTTCGGGCCGATTGACGTGCCGGACCATCCGTCCTGCCACACCGAGGCGGCCGCGCCCTGCTACGCGCCCAATATCTATCCGCCGCAGCCGTCGGGGCTCCGCCAGACGATCGAGGACTACATCCGGGCCCTCGACCTGCTCGGGTGGCATCTGCACCGGCTCGCGGCCATCGCCTTCGATCTGCCCGAGGACCACTTCGATGCCTTGCTCGAACGGGGGTTCAGCATCCTCCGCGTGCTGAACTATCCGGAGCAGCAAAATGCGCCCAAGGAGGGGCAGTTTCGCGCCGGCGAGCACTCGGACTACGACAACCTCACCATCTGTCTGATCGAGGACAAGCCGGGCGGCCTGCAGGCACGCGGCCCGGACGGCGCCTGGGTGAACGTGCCGGCCATCCCCGGCTCGTTCGTGGTCAACATCGGCGATTTCCTGATGCGCTGGACCAACGACCGCTGGAAGTCCACCCGGCACCGCGTGCTCAACCCGCCGCACGCATCCGGGGACCGCATGTCGTTCTGCCACTTCATCGAGCCCAACTACGACGCGCTGATCGAGTGTCTGCCGACCTGCAGCGGGCCGGACCAGCCGGCCAAATACCCGCCGATTACGGCCGGCGACTACATGCTCGAGAAATTCTCCAGCCAGGAGAGCGGCCGCGAGTGGGACGACGAGGACAGCGAGAAGTTCGGTACCGGAGACACCGAGACGCGCTTCGTCAACTGACCCCAGTGAGATCGCCGCGCTAAACGTCCACGGCCTCCCGCATCCATTGCTGGAGTGCCCGGATGGAGTGCTCGGAGTTGAGCCCGCCGACTGGATCGACCACCAAAGGTCCGGGGCGGTAACCGCGGCTCTTCACTCCCTTTGCCACGCTCTCGACCAGCCGGAGATCCTCCGCGACCGTGGTTTGCCGGTCTTGTGCGGCAAGCTCCTGGATCACCGCGCTCTCTGCCCCGCCGGGGGTGTACCAGCCGCGCCAGACGGTGCAGGTGTCCACGTCGTGCGCGCGCCAGTGGTAGGTGTTCAGCACGTTGCCCGGATAGACCTGGAACGAGAACATCGGCCAGAGGAAGAACGAGCGGTATTCGCCGGCGTGCGGGACCGACAGGTCGATCGGGTAAGACATCCGCTCCAGGTCCTGGCACTCGGTCGTGTGCCGCAGGACGTAGCCCTCTTCTGACGGCCGGATGTCGTAGGTCTCGGGCCGGATCACGCCGGTCGCGAAGGTCGGATGGCGCAACGCGCAGTGGTAGCACTCGGAATAGTTCTCGACCGAGGTCTTCCAGTTGCACCTCTCCAGGACCTCGAACCATTCCAGCGGCGCGAGCGCCCCGATGCCGGGCACGTAGTCCGCGAGTTCCTCCCGCACGCCGGGATACCACGCCTCCATCGGCGCGGCGTCGTGATCGAGGTTGACGAAGACGAAGCCGTGGAGGCTCTCGCTCCGCACCGCCGTCAGGCGGATCGATGCGCCGTCGAAACCCGGAACTGATTTCACGTTCGGCCCGCTACGGAACGCGCCGGTCAGCTCGTAGGACCAGGCGTGGTAGGGGCAGACGATCGCGCGGGCCGAGCCGGCGCCCTCCACCAGCCGATGCCCCCGGTGCTGGCACACGTTGTAGAAGGCGCGCAGCACGCCGTCGCGCCCGCGAACGCAGAACAGGCTCTCGCCCGCGACCTCGCACGTGAAATAGTCGCCGGGATTGCGCGCCTGGCTTTCGTGCCCTGCAAACTGCCACGTGCGGGAGAGCAGGCCCTGACGCTCCTTCTCGAAGATGGCCGGATCGGTGTAATAGCGCGCGGCGAGCGAACGGACGGGCGCTGGCGGGTCTTGACCGGTCATCCCCGACGATCCTTGCCACGAGGGGCGTTACGGAACAGGCAGCGGCCACGATAGGCGAAAGACCTGTTCGCAGCCCAGCAGAAAGTCCATACAGGACACTTGGTTGGAGGGGTGACCGGCGGATGAGTCGCGTGATGAAGGCCATGGTGCTGACCGGCCACGGCGGCCTCGACAGGTACGCGTGGCACGAGGACTGGCCCATGCCGGAGCCGGGACCGATGGAGGCGCTCATCAGGGTCGGCGCCTGCGGGCTCAACAACACCGACGTTAACACCCGCACGGGCTGGTATTCCAAGACCGTGACGGAGGCCACCACCGGCGCGGCGCACGCAGACGTGGATGGCAGCGACCCGACCTGGGGTGGGCGGCCCATCGTCTTCCCGCGCATTCAGGGAGCGGATGCGGTGGGCGAAGTGGTCGCCGTCGGTACGGCCGCCGATCCGGGTATGGTGGGCAAGCGGGTCATGGTCGACGGCTGGCAGCGCGACTGGTCCGATCCGGAGAACATGGACAAAGCCGGCTACTTCGGGTCGGAGGTCGACGGCGGCTTCGCCGAATACACCACCTGCGACGTGCGCAGCATGGCGGTCGTCAGTTCCACGCTCACCGATGCCGAGCTCGCGACGTTCTCGTGCTCCTACACAACCGCCGAAGGCATGCTGAATCGCGCGGATACGGGGTCGGAAGACACGGTGCTCGTCCCGGGCGCTTCGGGCGGTGTGGGCGGCGCGCTGGTCCAGCTTGCCAAGCGCCGCGGCGCGCGGGTGATCGCAATGGCCGCCGAAGCCAAGCACGCCGATGTGGCGAGGCTCGGCCCCGATCGAGTCCTGCCGCGCGCGCCGGAGAACCTGCGTGAGGCGCTGGATGGCGAGCGGGTCACGGTCGTGGCTGACATCGTGGGCGGGCCCTACTGGCCGACGCTGATCGACGTTCTGGAGCGGGGTGGACGCTACACCTGCTCCGGCGCCATCGCCGGGCCTATCGTCACGCTCGACCTCCGCACGTTCTACCTGCGCGATCTCACCTTCACCGGATCGACGGTGGTGCCGAGCCATGTCTTCAATGACGTTGTCGGTTACATCGAGCGGGGCGAGATCAAGCCAGTGCTGGCCGCAACCTATCCGCTGCGCGAGCTGCGCGCCGCCCAGCAGGCGTTTATCGACAAGCGTCACGTCGGCAACATCGTGGTCGTGCCGTGAGGATCGTCCGCATCCGGCACGCGGTTCTCGCGGTTGCGCTGGGGACCATCCTTACGGTTGCAGGGTTTGCCTCGGCCGGCCGGGCGGAGAGCGGTCCGCTCGAGCTGCTGACGATCGAGACGGGCACGGGCGTCCACGCCATCCAGGTCGAGGTTGCGCGGACGCCGGAAGAGCGCAGCATCGGCCTGATGCACCGTACCGAGCTCGCGCCTGACCGCGGCATGCTCTTCGACTACGGGACCACACGGCCGGCCACGATGTGGATGAAGAACACGTTGATTCCGCTGGACATGTTCTTCGCCGAGAGCGACGGACGCATCGTCACCATCGCCGAGCGGACCACGCCGCTCTCCGAGAAGCGGATCCGCTCGGGCCAGCCGGTCCGCTTCGTGCTTGAAATGATCGGGGGCAGCGCCCAGCGCCTCGGGATCGCGCCCGGCGACCGCCTGCGCCACGGGCTGATCGAGCAGCCGTGAGCACGGCCAGTCTCAAGACCGAGGTGCTGGTGCAGGCGGGCTTCCGCTATTGCCAACAGGCGCTGCTGTTCGCTGCGCTCAGGCGGCGCGGCGACGCCGACGCGGGCGCGCTTCTGGTCAAGGTCAGCCGCCTCGACGGCACGGCGGCGGTCTTCGCCCGGACTCAATCGCTCGACGGCGACCTTGCCTGGCGCCGCGCTACCGGCGAGGGCTGGATTCCGGAGGAGGAGGCCGAGGCCCGGCTCGTGCGGGAAGTCGACTTCGATCCGGATGTCTGGATCGTCGAGGTCGAGGACCCCGAGGGCCGCAATCCCTTCGCGACGCTGACCGGCTAACCCGAACGTCTCACCGCGCCCCCTGTCCGGTTCCGCATCCCACCGCGGCATGTCTGAATTTCATGCGGGATTGGCCGGGATCAGCCGGGACGAAGTGGGATTTAGCTGGGACAAGTGGGATTCCCTGGGATATGCGGGATCAAGTGGGATTCATGTGGGATACGCGGGATTAAGTGAGATGAGTGGGAATCCCCGGGACCAGCGGCGGCAATGGCGTGGAGTGCGGGCGGTTCGCTCGTGCGCTGCATGGCGCGATCCTGACGCAGGCGCCGCGCCCCGTGCACCGCACCATGGTGCGGGTCAACCGGAGCGTAGGTAGCGCACCGCCATGTCGCGCTCGAAGAGATAGAGCAAGGTGCGCAGCGCCTGGCCGCGTTCGGATTCGAGCTCGGGGTCGCGCTCGAGAACGAGGCGCACGTCGTCGCGCGCGACCGCCAGCAGCTCTTCGTGCACCGCAAGATCGGCAAGGTGGAAGGCCGGCATGCCGCTCTGGCGCGTGCCCAGCAGCTCGCCGGCGCCCCTGAGACGCAAGTCTTCCTCGGCAATCCGAAAACCGTCGTCGGTCTCGCGCAGAATGTTGATGCGCGACCGCGCCGTCTCGCCGAGCGGCGCGGCATAGAGCAGCAGGCAGGTCCCCGGCTTCGCCCCGCGCCCGACCCGGCCGCGCAGCTGATGCAGCTGGGCGAGACCGAATCGCTCCGCGTGCTCGACAATCATGATGGTGGCCGCGTGCACGTCGACTCCGACCTCGACCACCGTTGTCGCCACCAGGATGTCCGCGCCGTCGCCCGCGAAGGCGGCCATGGCCGCGTCCTTCTCCGGCCCCTTCATGCGGCCGTGGATCAGCGCGACGCGGGGGCCGAAGGCCTCCGCCAGCTTCGCGTGACGGTCGGTCGCGGCGGCGAGGTCCACGGCCTCCGACTCCTCCACCAGCGGGCAGACCCAGTAGACCTTGGCGCCGGTGGCGAGCGCCCGGCACACGGCAGCGACGACCTCTTCCAGCCGCTCCAGCGGCAAGGCGCGGGTCGCGACGGCGGCGCGGCCCGGCAGCCGCCCCTCGATGCGTGAGACATCCATGTCGCCGTAGGCGGTGAGCACGAGCGAACGAGGGATCGGTGTCGCGGTCATCACCAGCAGGTCCGCAGCCGGCCCCTTGCGCGCGAGCAGCATGCGCTGGTGCACGCCGAAGCGGTGCTGCTCGTCGACCACGGCGAGCGCCAGGTCCTTGAACGCCACGCCCTTCTGGAAGAGTGCGTGGGTGCCGACCAGGATATCGACCTCGCCGGCGGCCAGCGCCGCCAGTGTCTTCTCGCGGGCGCGGCCCTTCTCCCGCCCCGTGAGCAGTGCGAGGGAGACCCCGCTGCCCTCCAGCAGCGTGCCCAGGGTCTCCGCGTGCTGGTTGGCCAGCAGCTCGGTCGGCACCATGAGCGCGGCCTGCGCGCCGGCCTCGACCGCAACCAGCATGGCGAGCAGCGCCACCACGGTCTTGCCGCTGCCGACGTCGCCCTGGAGGAGGCGGAGCATGCGGCGTTCCTTGGCGAGGTCCTCGGCGATTTCTGCGGCGGCGGCCCGCTGGCTCTCCGTGAGGCGGAAGGGAAGCGCGTCCTCGACCGCGCGGCGGAGCCGGCCGTCGCCCTCGATAGAACGGCCGCGCCCGCCTCTGGCGGAGCGTCGAACCAGCGCCAGCGCCAGCTGGTTAGCCAGCAGCTCGTCGTAGGCGAGGCGGGAGCGGGCAGGGGTGTCGGGCTCCAGGTCAGCGCCGCTCTCGGGCGCGTGCGCGGTCGCGAGCGCCTGGTTCCAGGCCGGCCACTGGCGCGCCTCCACCAGGCGGGGCTCGATCCATTCCGGCACTGCCGGCGCCCGCGCCAGGGCAGCGCGCACCGCACGCGTCATCGGCTTCAGCGTGACGCCCGCCGTCAGCGGATAGATGGGCTCGACCGTCTGCACGCTCTCGCGCTGATCCAGCGGCGCGATGTGGTCGGGGTGCGCCATCTGGACTTCGCTGCCGTAGTGCTCGACGCGCCCGCTCACCACCCGCACCGATCCCTCGGGCAGCCGTTGCCGCAGCCAGTCGCCCTTCGCGTGGAAGAAGACCAGCGTGAGAGTCCCCGTCTCGTCCGAGCAGTAGACCTTGGTGGGGCGCCGCCGATCCGGCGCCGGCTGGTGGCGATCGACCCGCACCGTCAGCGTCGCCGTGGTGCCGGCCTCGGCCTCAGCGACTTTGGGCGCATGGCGCCGGTCGATCAATCCTGAGGGCAGATGCCAGAGCAGATGCACCACCAGCGGCCCGGCCAGGCGCTCGTAGGCCGCGGCGGTGCGTGCGCCGACCCCCGGCAGCACCGTCGCCGGCGCGAACAGCGGATTGAGAATTGCCGGGCGCATTGTGCTTGAACCCTATCCGGGCGGTATGCGAGCGCCAACCGGGCGGCTATGGTGAGCTAATCGGATCGACCGGCGGAGGCTCCCATGACAGGCGACGACACTCACCAGGCGACGTGCGGATGCGGCGGGCTGCAGGTGACGACGGTTGGTGATCCGGACCTCGTCGTTGCCTGCAGCTGCATCGCCTGCCAGCGCCGCACCGGCAGCCCCTTCGGCGTCGGCGCGTACTTCCGCAAGGAGACGGTCTCGGCCGAGGGCAGGGCGGGGACCTACACGCGGGTGGCGGATTCGGGCCTGACGGTCTCGCTCAACTTCTGCCCCTCGTGCGGCACGAACGTCTACTGGTTCGCCGAGCTTCGCCCCGATCACTACGGCGTCGCGGTGGGCTGCTTCGGCGAGCCCGGCTTCGGCGAGCCCTCCCGCGTGGTCTGGAACGAGAGCCGGCATCCCTGGGTCAGGTTCCCGGACGGATTACCAGAGTTCGACAAGGGCTCGCCGCCGGCGAACTAGGACCGAGTTACCCGCCAGAGACTCGAGCCATGGCGCCGGCGGCCATCAGCGTAGCTGAGAGCGCCGATCTCGTCGGGCGCGAGTTGCTCGCGATCAAGCCCGGCGAGAACGTGGCGATCGTCATCGACGATCACAGCGCGATGGAAATGGTCCACGCGCTCGCCGCTGTTGCAGGCAGCGTCGGCGCCGACTGCGCCATCCTCCGCCAGCCCTCGCGCCCGCCGGAGCGAAAGAACGAGCTCAGCCCGATGATCGAGGCGGCGTTCGAGAAGACGGACGTGCTCATCAGCCTGACCGGCTCCGGCGGCGCGCCGGCCTATTCCGCTCGCGTCAAGGAACTTCTGACGGAGAAGCGGATACGCACCATGTCCATGGTGATGCGCAGCCTCGACAATTTCACCAGCGGCGGCGCGCTGACCGATTACCGGGCGCTCTACGCCGAAGGCCAAGCGCTGGCGGCGCTCTGGGCTGCCGGTCGCACCATGCACATCACGGCGGAAGCCGGCACCGATATCGCAGCGCCGATCGGATTCGACACGGTAGTCGTGGAGTGCGGCTACGCGACCGAGCCGGGAAAGAACGCGGCCTTCTCAGACGGCGAGGTCTCCTCCCGCCCGCTCGAAGGCGAGGCGGCAGGCGTGATCGTGATTGACGGGCCAGGCACCGGCATTGCCCGGCCGGCAACCCCGATCCAAGTCGAGGTTCGGGCGGGTAGGGCCGTGAGCGTCACCGGCGAGGGGCCCGAGGCAGCGCATCTCCGCCACATCCTGGAGACGGTGCCCGATGCCGACAACATCGCCGAGTTCGGCATCGGCCTCAACGGCGCCTGCCTGCGCAACGGCAGCTTTCAGGAAGAGAAGAAGGCGCGCGGCAACGTCCACATCGCGTTCGGCGACAATATCTATTACGGCGGCATGGTGCGCTGCCCCGTTCACCTCGACATGGTCATCTACCGCCCTACCATCCGCCTCGATGGCCGCGTGCTGGTGGAGGATGGAGTCGTCCGGCTGGAGTCCTGAACCACGCCCAAACTAGAAGGGCACGCCGACGGCCTTGCACAGGTAGCCGGTGAAGGCGGCACCGGCGCGGGCGATCGCCGCGAAGCGGTCGAGGAAGTCTGGGCGGACCGCCTCGGCCTCCTCCACGTCGGCGATCACGACGAAATCCTTTCGCTTGAGGTCCTCGACCAGGGGATGCTCGGGGTCGTAGCCGCGCGGCGGGCGCTTGAGCGCGTCGCCCGCCAGTCGGAAGGTCTGGCAGAAGGCGCCTGACGTGGTGATGCGCGTCCATTCCTCCGGCTTCTCGACAATTGCGTCGCGTATCTTGCCGAGCGTCGGACTGTCCGGGTGCCAGACGCCGCAGCCGGCGAAGCACATGCCGGGCTCCAGGTGCAGATAGAAGCCGGGCGCGTGGGCGTCCTTGCCGGCGGCGTGGCGAAAGTGCGCGCCGACGTTGGTCTTGTAAGGCGTCTTGTCCTTCGAGAACCGTGTGTCCCGATAGATGCGGAAGAGTGAGCCGCCGTTGGCCCTGGGATCGGCGCGGAAGTGCGGGCTGATCTCCGCCAGTGGCTCGGCGAAGGCCTGGATGAAGTCGAGCATGGGGTCGCGCACCTCGGCCCGGTAGCGCGCCTTGTTCTCCTCGAACCACGGCCGCTCGTTGTTGTCCTTGAGCTCGCGCAGGAAGTCGAAGAGGGCGGGTGTGATGAGTTGCGCGGTCATGGCCACCTTCTTGTACTGCGGGGCGTTGCCCTCGCACCATCGCACAGCGGGGGCGGCGTCCAAAGAGCAGTGCCGTCGTGCTAGATTGCGGGGCAAGTGATCCGCCACAACGACCGAGAATTCCGATGGCCCTCGCCGAAGCAACCGCCCCGCAGCCCGAACCCGCGCCGAGCGAGCCGATCGCACGCACGCTCGCGCGCTTCGCCCGCAGCCTCACGCTCGACGACGTGCCCGACGCGGTGGTCGAGCGCGCCAAACTGCACATCCTCGACGCGGTGGGCATCGGCCTCGCGGCCTCCCGCTACGACTTCAGCCACAAGACGCTGACCGCCATCCACGGGCTTGCCGGCGACGGGCCCTATCCGGTCATCGGGATGCCCGCGCGCCTGCCGCTGCGCGATGCCGCACAGATGAACGGCTTCCTGATCCACGGCCTCGATTACGACGACACCCACGTCGGCGGCGTGATCCACGCCACGACGAGCGCGGTCCCGACGATACTGGCGGCAGGCCAACGGCACGGCGCCTCGGGGCGCGAGTTGCTGGAGGCCTATCTTGTGGCCATCGAGGGGGCAGCCCGGATCGCTGCTGCGGCGCAGGGCGGCTTCCATCGGTTAGGCTTCCATCCCACCGGCATGGTCGGCGTGTTCGGCGCGGCGCTGGCCGCTGGCCGGCTGGCCGGCATGACCGAGGCGCAGCTTGCGCACGCCCAGGGCATCGCGCTCAGCATGGCTTCCGGCAGCCTGCAATTCCTGGACGACGGCGCCTGGACCAAGCGGATGCACCCCGGCTGGGCGGCGGTTGCCGGCATCAGTGCTGCGGCGCTGGCCCAACAAGGTTTTCAGGGTCCGGCCGAGCCCTACGAGGGGCGCTTCGGCCTCTACGCGCTCTATGGCGCCCACGATGCCGAGATCGACTGGGCGATGTGCACCGCCGGCCTCGGCGAGGACTGGGAGATGCTGCGAATCGGCATCAAGCCTTACCCGGCTTGCCACCTGGTCCACGCGCTGGGCGATGCGGCGCAGGCGCTGCGCGATGAGCACGGACTCTCGCCGGCCAATGTCGAGAGCGTGGACGCGCTGATCGGCGAGGGCTGCGTCAGCGTGGTGTGCGAGCCGGAGACCGCCAAGCGCCGCCCGGCGAGCGCCTACGAGGCCCAGTTCAGCGCCCACTACATGATCGCGAGCGTGCTCTCGCGCGGACGCTTCACTCTCGCCGAGCTAGAGCCCGAGGCCTACACCGATCCGGCTGTGCTCGCGCTCTGCGACAAGATCAGCTACCGCGTCGATCCCGATTCGGCGTTCCCGACCTACTATTCGGGCGAGGTGGCGATCCGCACCACCGATGGCCGGACGCTGCGACACCGCGAGCAGGTCAACCGCGGCGCCGACACCCGCCCGCTCTCCGCCGACGAGATCGTCGCCAAGTACCGCGACAACGCCGCGATGACGCTGGCGCCCGACCGGGCGGAGCGCGCCCTCGACGCCGTGATGTCGCTCGACCGGGACTCGACGCCGGGGGAGGTCGCGGCACTCCTCAGCCTCGCCTGATCGGGTAGAGTCTCGGCCCCTACGGCATGACCGCCCGAATCGCCATACCCGCCGACGGGATCGCCGCCTTCTGCGAGCGCTGGCAGGTGACGGAGCTGGCGCTGTTCGGCTCCGTCCTGCGCGACGACTTCGGCCCGGACAGCGACATCGACGTGCTTGTCTCGTTTGACCAGGCGGCTCGGCATACGCTCTTCGACTTGGCTCGCATGGAGGAGGAACTCAAGACGCTTTTCGGACGGGGGGTGGACCTGGCCGAACGCGCGGGGATAGAGACGAGCAGGAACTACATACGCCGCAGGGCAATTCTCCAGTCGGCCGAGACCGTCTATGCGGCTTGACGCGGCAACTGGACCGCGGAACCGTCGGAACTAAGCGCCCCTGGCGCGGTGGATCGTGCCGTCGGCCTCCAGACCCTCGATCTCGTCCGAATCGTAGCCGAGCTCTGTGAGGATGGCGGCTGTGTCGGCACCGAGCGCCGGCGCCGCGCGGCGCGGCATGACGGCGCCGTCCACGGTTATCGGCTGGCGCACCAGGCGCATCGCGCCCCGTTCGGGATGGGCGACCTCCTGCACCATGCACCGGCGCTCGGCGAAGTCGCTCGCGAGCGCGCCAGCTACGTCGTTGACCGGCGCGCAGGGGAGGACGCCGGCGAGCCGCTCCAGCCATGCCTCGGTGCTGCGGGTCAGGAACACCGCCTCCAGACGCCGCACGACCTCGTCCCGGTTCTTGTAGCGCGCCGCGAAGTCGCGCATCAGGGGATCGTCGATCCACTCCGGCCGCTCCATGGCCTGGCAGAGCGCGGGCCAGAAGTTCGCCTTGTTGGCCATCACGAAGATCCAACCGTCGGCGGTGCGGTAGAGCTCGCTCGGCACCAGCGAGGGATGACCCGACCGCGCCACCCGTTTCGGTTCGAAGCCTTCGTTTAGGTGCCAGGTCGCCGGGTAGCTCAGGTTGTTCATGGCCACGTCGTAGAGCGGCGTGTCGATGTCCATGCCTTGGCCCGATATGCGCGCCCGCATGACGCCGGAGACCAGCGCCAGCGCCGCAGTCAGACCGCCCATGAAATCCACGACCGAAAGCCCGAAGCGGGTCGGCACGCTGTCCGGCTCCCCGGTCATGGAGAGATAGCCGGCCTCCGCTTGCATCACGTAGTCGAGGCCGGGCCAGGCGGCGCGCTCGTTGTCGCGGCCGTAGGCCGAGAGGTGCACGCAGACGAGGCGCGGGTTGACCGCCTTCAGGCTCGCGTAGTCGAGCCCGAGCGTGCCCGGCAGGTCGCCCCTCAGATTGTTGATCAAGGCGTCGGCGCGCTTCGCCAGCCGCTCCAGAATCTCCCGGCCGCGCGGTTGCTTGAGGTCCAGCGCCAGGCAGCGCTTGTTGCAGCTGAAGGTCTGGAAGAAGAGGCTGTCGCCGTCCTCGGCGTAAGGCAGGACATGGCGGCCCATCTCGCCGCCGGCCTTGTGGTTCTCGATCTTGATGACTTCGGCGCCGAGGTCGGCGAGGTACATGGTGCCGAAGGGCGCCGCACCGTATTGCTCGATCGAGACGACGGTGAGCCCTTCGAGCGGCCGGATTGGGGCCGCCGGCGGTCCCGCGGCAGCGTCGTCGCTCACGCCGGATTTCGCTCGATCAGCTGACGCGCGATGATCAGCCGCTGAATCTCGTTGGTGCCCTCGCCGATGCAGAGCAACGGGGCGTCGCGGTACATGCGCTCGATGGGGAACTCCTTGGAGTAGCCGTAGCCGCCGTGGATGCGCATGGCCTCGATGCTGTTCTCGAGCGCCGCCTCCGTGGCGAAGAGCTTGGCGATGCCCGCCTCCATGTCGCAGCGCTGCCCGGTCTCGTAGGCGACCGCCGCGCGCTCGGTGAGCAGCCGCGCGGCCTCCGTGCGGGTCACCATGTCGGCGAGCTTGATCTGGATCGCCTGATGCTGGGCGATCGGCTTGCCGAAGGTCTTGCGCTCCTGGGAGTAGCGCACGGCTTCGTCCAGGCAAGACTGGGCGACTCCGACGCCGCGCGCGGCCACGTTGATGCGGCCCAGCTCCAGGCCGCTCAGCGCGTGCTGCAGGCCCTTGCCCTCGACTCCGCCGATGAGCTTGTCGGCATCCACGCGATAGTCCTCGAAGGCGAGCTCGGCGGTGTCGATCCCTCGATAGCCGAGCTTCTGGAGCTTGCGGCTGACCCGGAAGCCTTCGCCCTTCTCGGCGAGGAATAGGCTCATGCCCTTGTGACGGGGCTCGGCGCCCGGGTCGGTCTTGACCAGCAGCGCGAGACAGGAGCCGTGAATGCTGTTGGTGATCCAGGTCTTGGCACCGTTGATCACGTAGGCGTTGTTGCCCTCGCGCTTGGCCGTCGTGCGAATCGCCTGCAGGTCGGTGCCGCAGTCGGGCTCGGTGAGCGCGAGCCCGCCCCGCAGCTCGCCGCTGGCGAAGCGGGGCAGGTAGGAGTCGCGCTGCTCGTCGGTGCCGAAGCGCTCGACGGCGGCGGCCATGATGAGGTGGGAGTTGATGAGCCCGCTGACCGACATCCAGGCGTGAGAAAGCCGCTCGATGATCTTGGCGTAAGTCGTAATCGGCAGGCCGAGGCCGCCATAGTCTTCGGAGATGGTAGCGCCGAAGAGGCCCATCTCCTTCATCTTCTCGACGATGTCCTCCGGGTAGATGTCGTCATGCTCGAGCGCGGCGACGTGGGGTCGAACGTCGCGGTCCAGGAAGCGCTCAATACCATCGAGTATTAGTGCTTCCTGTTCCTTGTCCACGGTCTCGGCATGGCTCGCCATTGCGACTAACTCCCGTCATTCGGTGCGCGGGCGGCGAGCATATCCCGCCGGCATGGGCGAGAAAATACTTGAGGCCGTGCCGCGCGGGCGGTATGTCAATCTGTCTTGGCATTGACGACGCTTGCCCCAAGGGAGCGACGAGACCCCCGCGCGGGCGAAAGGGACTCAGGGAGCCATGGCGGAAAGTGGCGATGTAGAAATCAGGGGCGTGACCAAGCGGTTCGGCCCCACGGTTGCCGTCGAAGATATCAACATCACGATTCCCGACGGCTCTTACTGTTGCCTGCTCGGGCCGAGCGGCTGCGGCAAGACGACTCTGCTCCGCATCATCGCGGGCCATGAGGTGCCCACGGAGGGCGACGTGCTGATCGGCGGGGAGTCGGTGATCGGCAAGCCCACCGGCCAGCGCGGCACGTCGATGATGTTCCAGAGCTACGCGCTCTTCCCGCACCTGACCGTGCTGGACAATGTCGCCTTCAGCCTGAAGATGAAGAGAGTTGCCAAGGGCGAGCGCCGCGAGCGCGCCTACGAGGTGCTGAAGCGCGTGCAGCTCGACCCGCTGGCCGACCGCATGCCGGCGCAGCTCTCGGGTGGGCAGCAGCAGCGTGTCGCACTCGCTCGCTCGCTGATCACCAACCCCAAGGTGCTGCTGCTCGACGAGCCGCTGTCGGCGCTGGACGAGTTCCTGCGTCTGCAGATGCGCGCCGAGCTGAAGTTCATCCAGATCGATCTCGGCATCACCTTCATCCACGTGACCCACACCCAGCCGGAGGCGCTGGCGATCGCCGACATGGTCGTGGTGATGGACACCGGCCGTATCGAGCAAGCTGCCACGGGGCCGGAGATCTACGACGAGCCGCGCACCACCTACGTGGCCGAGTTCATGGGCGGCTGGAACGTGTTCGCCGGCAGGGTGTCCGGGATCGAGAACGAGGTTGCGACGGTGGCTGGCACCGAGGGCGATAACTTCCACCTGCCGCGCAACGGCTACCAGGTTGGTCAGGAGGTCAACTTCGGCGTCCGCCGCGACAAGGTGCATCTGGCGGGCGGGAGCATTGATCTGGACCGCGGCAACGCGTTGGGCGGCACGGTCCACGCGATCGAATACCAGGGCAACTGGGTCAAGCTCACCATGACCCGAGAGCAGAAGCGGGATCTCGTGGCGGTGATCGAGGACCGTGAGTACTTCGCCAACCCGACCAAGGTGGGCGACCAGGTCACCGTCACATGGGCGAGCGAGGACGTGCGCGTGATGGAGCGCGCAACCGGCGCCCAGAACCTGATCGGAGAGAGTTTCGACTAGCTTTTGTTCAGTGGCGGCCGCCGGCAGCCGTCGCACTGCATCGACCGAGGAACGTCGCCCAGGCCGGCGAGGGGGCGAGTATTCGAGGAACGCAGGCGAGGGAGGAAAGCATGCGCAAGATCAGTAGCGACAAGAGCAAGACGGGCGTGAGCCGCCGCTCGGTGCTCAAGGCGACGGCGGCCGTGGCCGGTGTCGCCGCGGCAACCCAGCTTAGCGGAGGCTTCCCGACCGTATGGTCGCAGGACATCAAGGACCTGACCCTCCGATCGACCGGCGGGCCGTGGTCGCACTTCCAGCTTCTGGAGAACATGGCCAACGAGGACCTCGACTTCACGGTCCAGCTCACTCCCGTCGGCCTCGACGAGATTCAGAAGCGGGGGCTGACTCAGACCGGGTCGTCCGACCTGTTCGAGCCGGCCTATCTGCAGATGAAGTTCTTCTGGCCCACCGGCAAGTTCAGGCCTTGGGACACCACCAAGCTGCCCGAGTGGGACAAGGTGGTCGACCTCTACAAGGCGCCGGGCAAGATCTGGCCCGATGCGTGGTTCGGCCAGGGGCAGAACCCGAGCACCGTGTCCTATACGTCGGGGCCCGACGGCTCCGACTTCGTGGAGCCGGGCTCGACCCAGTGGCTCACGGCCCATCCGGTGCTGCACAATGCCGACACGCTCGGCATCCGGCCCGACCTGATCGGACGGCCCATCGATTCCTGGGCCGAGCTGATCAATCCGGAATTTGCCGGCAAGGCGGCGCTGGTGAGCTTCCCGACCATCGGCCTGATGGACGCTGCGACCGCGTTCGAGGCGGCCGGCGAGATCACCTACGGCGACAAGGGCAACATGACCAGGGACGAGATCGACTACAGTGTCGAGCGTCTCATCCAGCTCAAGAACGACGGCCACTGGCGTGCGCTTTGGTCGGCCTTCAACGAGTCGGTTCAGCTCATGGTCAACGGCGAGGTGGTGATCCAGTCCATGTGGTCGCCGGCGGTCACCGCCGTGCGGGCCCAGGGCGTGCCTTGCATCTATCAGGACCTGAAGGAAGGGTATCGCTCCTGGACCACCGGCCACGTCATGCCCGATCATGTTGAGGGCAAGATGATCGGTGCCGCCTACGATTACGTGACCTGGTATCACACGGGTCGTGTCGGCGCGATGTTCGCCAAGCAGGGCTACTACGTGGTGACGCCTGACAACACCAGGAAGGTGCTGCCCGAGGCGGAGTGGGATTTCTGGTACGAGGGCAAGCCGGCGACGGTCGAAATCTACGACCCGTTCGGCAACCTGATGGAGAAGCCCGGCACGATCCGCGACGGCGGCTCGTACAAGAACCGCATGGGCCGTGTCGCCATCTGGAACTCCACCATGGACGAGAACAAGTACCTCACCAAGCGGTGGGCCGAGTTCATCGCCGCGTAGTCAGCGAAACCGGATGTGGGGCGTCTCCGGACGCCCCACACTCTTTTTCCTGCATTGCCCCCTGACAGGCCTTCAATGTCGATGAGAGCTGTTCGATGGTGCGCGTGATCACTTCAGTGTTGCGATATCGCGCTGCGCTGCAGATCTCGCCGCTCAGTCTGGCGCTGCTGTTCTTCCTCGTAGGGCCCGTGATCATGATCATGATCATGAGCTTCTACGAGTTTACCGGGTTCATGACCGTCCCGGATGCCACGCTCGAAAATTACATCGAGCTGTTCACCTCAAGCCTGACGGGCATCAACTACCTGCAAACCCTGAAGATGGTCGGGATCACCTGGGTGGTGACCCTGGTCCTCGGTTTCACCTTGGCCTATTTCCTGGTCTTCGATCTTGTCGAGTTGCGAACGAAGCTGCTGCTGTTCCTGCTATGCGTGGTGCCGTTCTGGACCTCCAGCGTCATTCGGATGGTGGCGTGGGTCCCCTTCCTCGGCAAGGAAGGCATCATCAATAAGTTCGTGATCTGGACCGGCATTTCCGCCGAGCCGCTCCAGTTCCTCCTGTTTTCCGAATTCGCCGTGTTCCTCTCCTACATCCAGATCTTCACGCTGTTCATGATGGCGCCGCTCTTCAACGTCATGGCCCGGATCAACCGCGACCTGATCGAGGCGGCGCGGGACAACGGCGCCTCCGGGCTTCAAATCCTGTGGCACGTGATTATCCCGCTCTGCAAGCCCGGCATCGCCATCGGCACGATCTTCGTCGTCAGCCTGGTGGCCAGCGATTTCGCGGCGGTCAGCCTCCTCGGTGGCCAGCGCGTCGGCACCGTTTCGATCTCCATGATCATTCAGATGAACATGGCGCAATATCCCCCCAGCAGCGCGACGGGAATGATCCTGCTGGTCGTGGTTCTCCTGATCGTGGGCGGAATCATGCGCATGGTGGACGTGAGGAAACAGCTGTGAGCCAGAGAGCGGAATTCCGCCGGGCGCCCGGCTACTGGCCGCGGGCGGCGCTGTTCTACCTGTACTTGCTGTTCCTCTACGGGCCGATCCTGATCATCGCCGTGCTGTCGTTCCAGGGACCGCTGGCGTCGATGACGTTCCCGATGCAGGGGCTCTCTCTTCACTGGTTCAGCGAGGTGGTCGATCCGGGCGGGTTCAGCCGCCAGGATTTTCGTATGCCCTTCGTGCGCTCGCTCATTCTCGCCATCATCGTCATGGTCCTGACGATGGGGCTTTCGTTCCTGGCGGGGCTGGCCTTCCGCAAGAGCTTCAAGGGCAACATCGTCATCTTCTACGTCGTGGTGGCGAGCCTGATCGCGCCGTCGGCGTTGATAAGCCTCGGCATCGGGCTGGGCTTCAACGAGCTCGGCCTGCAGAGCCAGTGGTATACCGGCGCCCTCGGCGCGCACCTGAGCTGGACGCTGCCGTTCGGCGTTCTGATCATGCTGGCGATCTTCAGCCGCCTGGACCCGTCGCTGGAAGAGGCCGCACGCGATCAGGGCGCGACCGAGTGGCAGACTCTGCGCAATGTAATCGTGCCGATTACTTTGCCCGGCCTGATCGGCGTGGCGCTCTTCGGGTTCACGCTCTCCTACGACGAGTACCCGCGCACCTCGACCATCGTGGGCGAGTTCAACACGCTGCCGGTCGAGGTGATGAACACGATCAACATCGCCGCGACACCGGTCATCTATGCGATCGGAACCATGACCACGCTGTTCTCGCTCGCGGTCATCTTCGCGAGCTTCCTCGCCGTCTACATCATCCAGAAGCGGCGGACCGGCGCTGGTTTGGGCATCGCCCGGAAGGCCGCAAAGGCGGACAGCAGTTAATTCGGGCCGCGGGCGCGGGCCGGTGCCGGCAGGAGCCGGCCACCGGTCGCTGTTGCGCGCCAGCCCGGTCTTGAGCAGACCCGGCGATCGGGAGGACGAAGAATGGCTTATCGCTTAGGGGTGGACGTCGGCGGGACGTTCACCGATCTCTTGCTGATCGACGAATCGAGTGGCGGCACCTACCGCGCGAAGGTGCCGTCCACCCCGCAGGATTCCTCGATCGGCGTGCTCAACGGCATCGAGCGGGTGTGCGAGAACGCGGGCGTCGAGCCGGCCACTATCACCCACGTGATGCACGGCACCACGGTCGCGACCAACACCATCCTGGAAGGGAAGGGCGCCCGCGTCGGAATCGTGACCACCGAGGGTTACGGGCAGATGCTGCAGATCGCCCGCTCCTTCGTTCCCGGCATCCTCGCCGGCTGGATCATCTGGCCCAAGCCCGAGCCGCTCGCGCCGCTGGATCTCACCGTGGAGGCGAAAGAGCGTACCGGCGCGCGGGGCGACGTGGTCCGCGAGCTGAACGAAGACGACCTGCGCGAGAAGCTCACCCATCTCAAGACGAAAGGGATCGAGGCGCTGACCGTCTGCCTGATGAACGCCTACGCCGGCGGCATTCACGAAGAGCAGATTCGCGAGATCGCCCACGAGGTGATGCCCGGCGTGCCGGTCTCGATTTCGTCCGAGGTCCTGCCGGAGATGTACGAGTACGAGCGGGCGATCACCACGGTTGCCAACTCCTACGTGGCGCCGGTGGTCCAGGTCTACGTCCGCAACCTGGAGCAGGAGCTGAAGCAGCGCAAGATCGACGCCCATCTTCACATCCTGCGTTCGGACGGCGGCCTCGCCTCGGTCGAGGCCAGCCGCAACTCGCCGGTGAACGTGCTGATGAGCGGGCCTGCCGGCGGTGTCGCCGGCGCGCTCTGGATCGCCAAGCAGGCCGGCTACCAGAACCTGCTCACGCTCGACATGGGCGGCACGTCCACCGATGTCGCGTTGATCCTCGACGGCGTGCCGCGCAAGCGGCGCGAGACCACGGTGGGTGACGTCACCGTGCGCGCACCTTCGCTCGACGTGCGTACCGTGGGCGCGGGCGGCGGCTCGATCGCTCACGTGCCCGAAATCACGCGCGCGCTTCGTGTCGGGCCGCAGAGTGCGGGCGCCGATCCGGGGCCTGCGGCCTATGGGATGGGCGGCGACCAGCCGACGGTCACCGATGCCAATGTCGTGCTCGGCTATCTGCCGAGCGAGCTGATCGGCGGCGAGATGAAGCTCGATGTCGATGCCGCCGTCAACGCGGTACAGACCGTCGCCACGGCTTTGGACCTCGATCTCAAGCGGGCTGCGGCCGGCATCATCGATATCGTCAACGAGAACATGTTCGGTGCGCTCCGGCTGGTCTCGGTGCAGCAGGGGTTCGATCCGCGCGACTTCGCGCTGATCGCCTTCGGCGGGGCCGGACCGCTGCACGCCAACGCGCTCGCCAAGCTGATGAACTCGTGGCCGGTTATCATCCCGCCTTCGCCCGGCGTTCTCTGCGCCTACGGCGACGCTACGACGCGGGTGACCGACGAGGCCTCGATGAGCTTCGTGCGACGCTTCTCCGAGACCTCGGACGCCGAGGTGCGCGGCATCCTCGACGACCTCGAGGCTCGCGCCCGACAGGAGCTCGATGCCGAGGGCATCGCACGCGAGGACCAGACCGTGCAGTACGAGGTGGACCTGCGCTACCACGGCCAGGGGCTGCAGTTACCTGTGAGCTTCACGGCCGAGGAGTTCGAGCGCGAGGGGCTCGCCTGGCTCGCCAAGCAGTTCGACGACGAGCACACCCAGCTCTTCACCTTCGCCCTCGACGCCGAGCACGAGATCGTGACGCTGCGCGCCATCATGCGCGGTGCGGAGACCTTCGTGGAGGCCGGTCACGTAGCCGAGGGCGGCGCCGATCCATCGGCGGCCAAGGTTGCGAGCGCTTCGGTTTACGTCGACAATCGCGATCAGGAGGCCGCCATCTACGACCGCGGCAGGCTCCAGGCCGGCAACCGGATCGAGGGGCCGGCGATCGTGACCGAGATGGATTCGACCACGCTGGTATTGCCGGGCCACGTGGGCGTGGTCGACGGCTACGGCAACATCATCATCAACCCGGTCGGCCACTGAGGCGGGGAGAAGCGAGATGCCAGTCACTATCGTCCAGACCAACGACGCGCCCTTCGAGCCGGTCGACATGGACCCGATCACTCTCGACATCATCGAGAGCGCGCTGCGCAGCGCCCGCTACGAGATGGACGCCGTGCTCTACCGCACCGCCATGTCTCCGGGAATCCGCGAGCAGCACGACGAGTTCCCAATGATCGCGAACCCCGACGGCAAGATGGTCGTCGGCCAGTTCGGCTCCTTCATCCACGGCTTCAAGCGCGAATACGACGGCACCATCGAGGAGGGGGACATTTTCCTCACCTCCGATCCCTACAGCTGCGCCGGCGCCATCAGCCATGCGCCGGACTGGCTCATCCTGCGCCCGGTCTATCGGGACGGCCGCCTCATCGCCTATGCCTCGATGTTCGGTCACATGACCGATGTCGGCGGCAAGGTGCCGGGGAGCCTCCCGACGGATGCCAACCAGATCTACGAGGAAGGCGTCGTCATCCCGATCGTCAAGATCTACAAGGACGACGAGCTGCAGGAAGACGTGCTCAAGGTGATCCTGCATCAGTGCCGGATGCCGCAGTGGAACCGGAGCGATTTCAACGCGCTGATCGCCGCCGTGCGCCTCGCCGAGAAGCGCATTCACGAGCTCTGCGATCGTTTCGGCGTGGATACCGTGATCGCCGCGATGGACGAGCTGCTTGAGCGCAACCGCCGCGCGATGCTGCACCTGATCCGCAACACCGTGGGCGAGGACGAGACCCTCTACTTCGAGGACTACATCTGCGACGACGGCCTCGGCATGGGCCCCTACAAGATGGCCTGCAAGATGTGGCGCGACGGCGACGTGCTGGTCTTCGACTTCGACGGCACCGATCCGCAGTCGGAAAGCTCGATCAACTTCTTCCTCAACGAAGAAATGTTCAAGATGTTCGTCGGCGTCTACATGATCAACGTCTTCGATCCGCAGATCATGTTCAACGACGGCTTCTACGATCACGTCGACGTGCGGATACCGCCGGGCACGCTGCTGAAGCCGCTGAAGCCGGCGGCGCTTTCGTCCCGCACCCACGCCCTCGGGCGCATATTCGACGTGCTCGGCGGCCTGCTCGGCCAGCGCGCGCCCAACCTCATGGTGGCGGCCGGCTTTTCCGACAGCCCGCACTTCATGTATTCGGGCTATTCCAGCGAGGGCGAGTGGTATCAGCTCTATCAGATTGGCTTCGGCGGCATCCCCGGCCGGCCGGCGGGCGACGGCCCCGACGGGCACTCGCTCTGGCCCTCGTTCACCAACGTCCCCAACGAGTTCCTGGAGGCCTACTTCCCGCTCCGCATCGAGGTCTACGAGACCATCGCGGATTCCGGCGGGCCCGGCCTCCATCGCGGCGGCAACGGCGTCACCATCGGCTACCGCGCGCTTGAGCCCGGCGAGATGTCGCTGCACGACGACCGCTGGCTGACTTATCCCTGGGGCGTCAACGGCGGCCTGCCGGGCGGGCGGAGCCGTAAGGAAATCCACCGCGCCGACGGCTCCTTCGAGGTGCTGCCGTCGAAGTGCGATCACGTGAAGGTCGAGACCGGCGACCTGCTGCTCTTCAAGACCTGGGGCGGCGGCGGCTGGGGCGACCCCCTGGAGCGCGACCCGGCACTGGTGGCGCTGGAGGTCGAGCGCGGGCTGGTCACGCGCGCCGGCGCCGAGCGCTACGGCGTGGTGCTGCGTGACGACCTGATGGTCGACGAGGAGGCGACCACGGCGCTCCGCGACAAGATGCGCGCGGCGCGGGGCGAGGTGCAGCTCTTCGATCGCGGCGGGACCGTGGAGGAGCTGCGCGAGCGCTGCCTGGAGGAGACCGAGCTTGCGCCGCCCAAGCCGCCGGAGTTCAACCGGCGCGTGCTGCGCTTCCTGCAGGAGCGTGAGGCCAAGGCCGCCGAGGCCGGCGCCGCGGCGGAGTAGGGGACAAACACCCCGAAGTCGGCTCGTCATGACCGCCAAATGAGGCTTGTGGCGGTCTCGCGGGAGTTGCCCGGAATATAGGGACTGCAGGAGGCGGCGCGGCGCGGCGCAGGGCGCCTGCGCCGCCTCAACCTTATACTGGTCTCGTGTCGACGGCGGGCTTGGCTCGCATTTCTCACCACGGCCGCGGCATGCGTCGCTTCAAGTGAAGCGAAAAAGGGGGAGATGACATGGCGATGGACTTGATCGTGCGCGGCGCCAATCTGCCCGATGGGCAGACCGGCGTGGACATCGGCGTGCAGGATGGGCGCATCGTCGCCGTGGAGCCCGCGCTCAAGGCGGAGGCGGGGCAGGAGATCGACGCCACGGACCGGCTGGTCTCGCCGCCCTTCATCGACGCTCACTTCCACATGGACGCGACGCTGGCCCGCGCTCTGACGGACGCTCTGCCGCGTCCCGACCAGTCCGGCCTCCTCTTCGAGGGCATCTATCTGTGGGATGAGCTGAAGCGGCAATTAACCCCGGAGGCGGTTGCCGAGCGGGCACTGACCTATTGCGACATGGCGCTCGCCCAGGGGATTCAGGCGATTCGCAGCCATGTCGACGTCTGCGACGACAGGTTGACCGGCGTGGAGGCGCTGCTGGAGGTCAAGCGTCGGGTTGCGCCGTACATCGACCTGCAGCTCATCGCCTTCCCGCAGATGGGCTACTACCGCTACCCCAACGCGCAGGCGCTCCTGCGGCGGGCGCTCGACATGGGCGTCGAGGTGGTCGGCGGCATCCCGCATTTCGAGCGCTCGATGGCCGACGGCACCGCGTCGGTGACCGAGCTTCTGGAGATTGCGGCGGACCGCGGGCTGCTTGTCGACATGCATTGCGACGAGACCGACGATCCGATGTCGCGCCACATCGAGACGCTTTCCAGGGAGACCCACCGTCTCGGCCTGCAGGGGCGGGTGACGGCCTCGCATCTGGCCTCCATGCACGTCATGGACAACTACTACGTCAGCAAGCTGATCCCGTTGATCGCCGAGTCCGAGATCGGCGTGACCCCCAACCCTCTCACCAACATCGCAGCGTGGGGGCACAACAACGGCAGCTATCCGAAATGGCGCGGCATGACGCGCGTGCCGGAGCTGAGAGAGGCCGGCATCACTATAGCCTTCGGTCAGGATTGCATGATGGACCCGTGGTACGTCTACGGCAGCGCCGACATGCTGGAGGTCGCGCACATGGGTTCGCACGTGGCGGCGATGTTCAAGGAGGACGAGGTGCGGGCCTGCTTCGACGCGATCACCGTGAACCCCGCCAGGATGATGCACCTCGAGGGTTACGGGCTGGAGCCCGGCTGCCACGCCGACATGGTCGTGCTCCAGGCCACTGACCCGCTGGAGGCGATTCGACTGCGGGCGACGCGGCTCGCGGTGATCCGCCGTGGCGAGGTCGTTGCGCGTACCCCGGAGACCGTGACGGAGCTCTCCGTGCCGGGGCGGCCCAACAGCGTGGCGTTGACTTACAAGTCGCCCGACTAGGGCAACGGCTAGCGCGAAAGCTCCCGCTTCATCCCGGAAGAACGTCCGCTAATGGTGTACACAGGGGCGTAAGGGGCGGCCGGCGGCAGTCACGTCAACGGGAAAGGACGGAACGATGTTGGGTAGGGTGGAGAGCATCTGGCGGTATCCGGTGAAGAGCATGCGTGGCGAGGAGGTCGCCGAGATCTTCGTCGCCTTCACCGGACTGATGGGCGATCGGGTCTATGCGATCGCGTCCTCCGCCGCGGACCCGGCGTTCCCCTGGCATACCGCGCGGGAACAGGAGGACCTGGTGCTCTACCAGGCGCGCTTCAAGCAGCGCGACGGCACGCTCAAGCCCGACAACATGGAAGAGGCGATGGGCCACCCCGCCAATATCCACGCGCCCTTTCCGGAGGCGGACGCCTTTGCCGTCGAGGTCGAGCGCCCGGACGGCTCGGTGCTGGATATCGAGGATCCGGCCTTCCTGGACGGGATCAAGGACAGGTCCAAGGGCGATCTCTCGCTGCGTTTCACCCAGCGGAGCCTGGTCGATTGCCGGCCGGTCACGCTCTTCTCGCTCCAGACCGTGGGCCAGCTTGCCGATGAGACCGGCATCGATGTCCACAAGCTGCAGTTCCGCTCCAACCTCTACGTCGATTGGAGCGAGCAGGGCGGCTTCTACGAGGATGAGCTGGTGGGCAAGCGGGTCACTGTGGGCGATGCGGTCGAGTTGATGGTGGTGGAGCGCGACCCCCGCTGCAAGTTCATCACCATCCACCCTGAAACCGCCGAGACCACGCCTGCCTTGCTCAAGCACGTCAACCGCACGCGGGACGGCTTCGCCGGGGTCTACGCGGCGGTCATCAAGGAGGGGCCGGTCAAGGCCGGCGACGAGATCGCACTGGTGGACTGAAGGCGGCAGCCCGGCCGCCGTTCTTTCGATAGTTGGAGTATCGCGACATGGCTGACTCCCAGCCGCGCTGGCAATTCTGGATCGACCGGGGCGGAACCTTTACCGACATCGTGGGGCATAGCCCAGCCGGTGCCTTGGTGACGCGCAAGCTGCTCTCGGAGAACCCGGAGCACTACCGGGACGCCGCGATCCAGGGCATTCGCGAGCTGATGGGCGTCGCGGACGGCGCGACGATCCCCGGCGACGAGATCGACGTGGTCAAGATGGGCACCACGGTGGCGACCAACGCGCTGCTGGAGCGCGAAGGTGACCGCACGCTGCTGGTCACGACCACGGGGTTCGCCGACGCGCTCCGCATCGGCTACCAGACGCGGCCCAACCTCTTCGACCGCCAGATCGTGCTGCCCTCGATGCTGTACGAGCGCGTCGTCGAGGTGGACGAGCGGGTCATGGCTGACGGCACCGTACTGCGCGCGCTGGACAAGGCGGCGGCGCGGCCCCTGCTCCAGGCAGCCCACGACGACGGCATCCGCTCCGTCGCAATCGTCTTCATGCACGGCTATCGCTTCCCCGCGCACGAGCAGGCAGCGGCGGAGCTCGCGCGCGAGATCGGCTTCACCCAGATATCGACCAGTTACGAGACCAGCCCGCTGATGAAGCTGGTGAGCCGCGGCGACACGACCGTGGTCGATGCCTATCTCTCGCCCCTGCTGCGCCGCTACGTCGATCAGGTGGCGGCGGAGCTGGGCGGCACGCCGCTCATGTTCATGCAGTCGAGCGGGGGCCTGACCGACGCCACGCTCTTCCAGGGCAAAGACGCGATCCTGAGCGGGCCGGCCGGCGGCATCGTCGGTGCGGTAGAGACTGCGGGCCAGGCCGGCTTCGACAAGATCATCTCCTTCGACATGGGCGGCACCTCGACCGACGTCGCGCACTACGACGGCGCCTACGAGCGTGCCTTCGAGACGCTGGTGGCGGGCGTGCGCATGCGGGCGCCGATGATGCTGATCCACACCGTGGCGGCGGGCGGCGGCTCCATCTGCTTCTTCGATGGCGCGCGCTATCGCGTGGGGCCTGAGTCGGCGGGCGCCGATCCCGGTCCCGCGAGCTACCGGCGGGGCGGGCCGCTCTGCGTCACCGACTGCAACGTCATGCTGGGCACGCTGCAGCCGGAGTTCTTCCCGCACGTCTTCGGCCCCGGCCAGGACGAGGCGCTGGATGCCGACGTGGTGCGCGAGAAGTTCGCAGGCCTGGCTGACGAGATTCGCGAAGCCACGGGGGACGAGCGCACGCCCACCGAGGTCGCCGCCGGCTTCCTCAAGATCGCGGTCGAGAACATGGCGAACGCGATCAAGAAGATTTCCGTGCAGCGCGGCTATGACGTGACCGGCTATACACTCAACTGCTTCGGCGGCGCGGGCGGTCAGCACGCCTGCCTGGTCGCCGACGCGCTCGGCATGACGACGGTGCTAATCCACCCCTTCGCCGGCGTGCTCTCGGCCTACGGCATGGGCCTCGCCGACATTCGCGCGCTCCGGGAGAGGGCAGTCGAGGCGCCGCTGGACGACTCGCTGATGCCGGAGCTTGCGTCGGTGCTCGACGATCTCGCCGCCCAGGCCGAGACGGAGCTGCGCGAGCAGGACATCCCCGACTCGCGCATCGAGGTCCTGCGCCGCGCGCACATTCGCTACGACGGGAGCGACACGCCGCACGCCATCGAGTTCGGAACGCCGCAGGAGATGCAGGCGCGCTTCGAGGACGCGCATCACCGGCACTACGGCTTCATCATGCCGCAGAAGAGGCTGATCGTCGAAGCGGCGGCGGTCGAAGGCATCGGCGTGATGGCTGAGACGCAGGAGCCGGACCGCGCCGATAGGGCGGCGGCGCACGCGCTTCCGCAACTGGCGACGGTGCAGGCCCACATGGACGGGCGCACGCACGACACACCGGTGTTCGACCGTGACGCCATGCTGCCCGGCCACCGCGTCACCGGCCCCGCCATCATCCGCGAGCAGACGGCGACTACGGTAGTAGAGCCCGGCTGGCAGGCGGAGCTGACGGCGAAGGGCCACCTCGTTCTCACCCGTGTCGTCCCCCTGGAGCGGACCTTCGCGGTGGGCACTGAGTGCGATCCGGTGATGCTCGAGGTCTTCAACAACCTCTTCATGTCCATCGCCGAGCAGATGGGCGTGACCCTGGAGAACACCGCCTATTCCGTGAACATCAAGGAGCGGCTCGATTTCTCCTGCGCGATGTTCGACCCGGACGGCAATCTGGTCGCCAACGCGCCGCACATCCCGATCCACCTGGGCTCGATGGGCCAGTCGGTGCGCACGGTGCTGCAGGAGAACCGCGGCGCCCTAAAGCCCGGCGATGTCTACGTTGTGAATGCGCCCTACAACGGCGGCACCCACCTGCCGGACGTTACGGTCATCACGCCGATCTTCGACGAGGCGGGGGAGGAGATCCTGTTCTTCGTCGCGAGCCGCGGCCACCACGCCGATATCGGCGGGCGCACGCCTGGCTCGACGCCGCCGGACAGCCGCACCGTGGAGGAGGAGGGCATCCTCTTCGACAACTTCAAGCTGGTGGATGCCGGCGAGTTCCTGGAGGACAAGCTACGCGCGCACCTCGCCGCCGGCCGTTACCCCGCGCGCCAGCCCGACCACAATGTCGCCGACCTCAAGGCGCAGATTGCCGCCGGCAACAGGGGCGTCGGCGAGGTCCACAAGATGATCGAGCAGTTCGGTCTCGACGTGGTCCACGCCTACATGCGCCACGTGCAGGACAATGCGGAGGAGCAGGTGCGCCGCGTCATCGACGTGATGGCGGACGGCGAGTTCACCTATCCGCTGGACGAGGGCGGCGAGATCAAGGTCAAGATCAGCTTCGACAAGGAGAAGCGGGAGGCGATCGTCGATTTCACCGGCACCAGCGCGCAGCGGCCAACCAACTTCAACGCGCCGTCGGCGGTCTGCCGCTCGGCCGTGCTCTACGTCTTCCGCACCCTGGTGGACGACAACATTCCGCTCAACGAGGGCTGTCTCAAGCCGATCAACATCGTTATCCCCGAGGGCTCCATGCTGGCGCCGGAATATCCGGCCGCCGTCGTCGCCGGCAACACCGAGACCAGCCAGGCCGTGACCGACGCGCTGTACGGCGCCCTCGGCGTGCTCGCGGCGAGCCAGGGGACGATGAACAACGTCATCTTCGGCAACGATACGCACCAGTACTATGAGACCGTGTGCGGCGGATCGGGCGCGGGGCCGGGCTTCGACGGCACCTCGGCCGTGCACACGCACATGACTAACACGCGCTTGACCGACCCGGAGGTGCTGGAGTGGCGCTACCCGGTGATGCTCGACACGTTCTCGGTGCGGCACGGCTCCGGTGGCGCGGGCGCCTACGTCGGCGGCTCGGGCTGCGACCGGCGCATCCGCTTCCTGGAGGACATGGAGCTGGTCATCGTCTCCAACCACCGCATCGTGCCGCCCTACGGCATGGCCGGCGGCGAGCCCGGCCAGTGCGGCCGCAACTGGGTCGAACGCGCGGACGGCACCGTGCTCGAGCTTTCGGGCCGCGACAGCACCCATGTCAGTGCCGGCGACGTTTTCGTTCTCCAGACCCCGACCGGAGGCGGCTACGGGCCTGCGGCGGAGCGGGCGGAGCCGTTGCCGGAAGCAGCCGAGTGACGCTGAGCTAAACGAGTATCCAAGGGAGGACTGCCATGACGCTAACGCTCGACGAAGCCAACCGTGTTGCCGAGGGCGCGATGGAACACGCGCGGAGCATCGATATCCTGGTCTGCGTCGCGGTCTGCGATGCGGGCGGCAAGCTGGTCTCGTTTCAGCGCATGGACGGCGCCATCTGGGCCGCCGTCTACGGCTGCCAGGGCAAGGCCGCCGCGTCGGCCGCCTTCGGCCGCCCCAGTGGCGACCTGACCGAGCGGGCGGACCACCCGACCTTCCGCGGCATCGTCGCGAAAGACGGCGGCCACATGATTCTCGGCCGCGGCGCCGTGCCGATCATCCGCGACGGCCAGGTCATCGGCGCCTGCGGCGTGGGCGGCGGCACCGGCGAGGAGGACGAGGAGTGCGCTGCGGCGGGCGTCGCGCTGCTCTGAGGGTCGCTCAAGCGACGCGCAGGGCGCGGCCACTCAGCGGTAGCGGTAGTCGCGGCGTGCGCCTTCTGGCGTGATCCAGCCCTCGCTCAGGTCTTCGGCGATCATGGCCGGGTCGCGCTCGGCGGGATCGCCGTAGCCGCCCGCGCCCGGCGCGATCAGCCGGACTCGATCGCCGGGGCCGATGGTCGCGTTGGCGAACTTGCTTGGCGAGGTCTTGCCGAAGGCTTCGGTGAAGGGGCGCCAGCCGTTGCCGTCGGCTTCCTGATAGAAGAGCCCGCCCGTCGCCCCCGGCCCGCCGCCGAGCAGGCCCCAGGGCCGCATCTTGTGGCGGTCGGAGACGGAGCTCACCGTGATCTCGGTGTCCATGCAGCGGAGGATCTTGGCCAGCGCATGGGCGCCCCGGTACTGGCCGGGCCCGCCAGTGTCCGGCTGCAGCGCGTACTCCTCGATGATCCACGGATAGCGCACCTCGAACACCTCGATCGGCACCATGCGCGAGTTGCCGTTGATGCAGTTGATGACCTCGTTGCCGTCTGCGAAGGAGCGCCCGCCCCCAGGCGGCGCAGGTGAAGTCGTAGCAGACCACGTAGTCGCCGGAGCGCGGGTCGGTGGCGCCGAACAGGAAGTTGCTGTGGGTGCCCGCGTCGGTGGCGAAGGCGCGGTCCGGCACGCATTGCGCCAGCGCCGCGATGATCGTGTAGGCGATGCGGATATGGGTCTCGGTGTTGCCGCCGACGCAGGTGGCCGGATAATCCGCGTTCACCATGGAGCCGCCGGGCGCCACGATCTTGATCGGGCGGAAGCAGCCCGAGTTCTTAGGGATCGACGGGTCGGTGAGGTGCAGGATCGCGTTGTAGGCCGAGGACCACGCGACCGAGAGCACCGCGTTGATCGGACCCTGCGCTTGCGGGTCCGAGCCGCCGTAGTCGACCACCACCTCGTCGCCCTGCACGTGAACGTCGACGTGGATCTTGTACGGCCGGTCCTCGATGCCGTCGTCCTCCATGTAGTCTTCGAAGCTGTAGACTCCGTCGCGGAAGGCTGAGAGTTCCGCCCGCATGCGGGCCTCGGCGTAGTCCATCAGATCGTTCGCGGTCTGGCGGAAGGTCTCGGGCCCGTACTTCTCGATCAGCGCGGTGAGCCTGGCCGCGCCCACGTCGACGGCGCTGATGAGCGCGCGGAAGTCGCCGTAGTTGGTGCGGGGCGTGCGGTAGTTGGCGAGCAGCAGCTTCCACACCTCGACCACGTCCTCGCCGCGTTCCTTGATCTTGACCGGGGGGACGCGCATGCCCTCGTGAAAGATCTCGGTGGCCTCGCCGGCGAAGCCACCGGGCACCATGCCGCCTACCTCCGCCACGTGGCCGATGGCGACGGCGTAGCCCATAAGCTCGCCCCGGTAGAACACGGGCTTGATGAAGGTGTGCTCCGGCGTGTGCATGCCGCCCCGGTAGGGGTCGTTGTGGACGATGACGTCCCCTTCCTCGACCTCGTCGTGGGGGATTTCCTGGGCCGAAGTCTGCAGGACGAGCGGCAATCCGCCGATCTGCGAGGGGTTGAACTCGGCAACGCCGATCAGGTCGCCCCGCGTGTTGCCGAGGCCGCAGGTGAAATCCAGGCCCTCGTTGAAGATGGTCGAGTAGGAGGTCTTCATCATCGTGATGCCCATCTCGCGACAGATGGACACCATCGTGGAATCGATGATGTTCATGGTGACCATGTCCATGGACGGGACCTCCTATGCGGCGGCTAAGCGATCAATCGAAGGGGGCGAGGCTTGCCTGCGCCTTGCGCGTCAGGCCCTTGCGCACGATGCGGTAGGAGTCGGCGAGCCGCTGGCGCAGCTCGTCTTCCGGCAGGTCCAAGGGAACGTTGACCCACGAGCGGTGGAAGTAGGGCGCCTTGCAGCCGACGCCCATCTCGATGAGCATTTCGGCGGTCTCGATGCTGTCGGTCTTGATGTTGACGCCCGGCAGCTTCGAGCCGATGCAGGCGAACATCTTGCCGCCCACCTTCCAGGCGTCGTGCCCGCCGCCCCAGGGGTCCGACAGCTCGGCGCCGGGAAACGTCTCGCAGATCGCGTTGACCGTATCGCGGCTCATCCGTTGTCTCCCGCTCGCCGCACCGGATCAGACGAAGATGTCGTCGGGCAGGATCGCGGAGACCACAGTGTTGGGCACCGCCGCGATGCCGTCCACGGTCACGTCGACGCCGACGCTCGCGATCACGTAGGCCTGCATCCGCGTGAAGCCACGCTCGTTAACCAGATGGTCGATCACGTTGAGCAGCGCGTTCTTGGTCGCAAGGTTGATGTTTTCGGCGAGGTTCACGCCGTCCTCCTGAATGGGGAGCCCGGTGGTGGCGTAGTAGCCTCCGCGGTCGAGCGCGTGGCCCACCGGCGCCGTGTCCTTGCGCGAGTAGTGGATGTCGCGGATGCCGCGCTCGGCGGCGAGGCCCTTGCGAAGGTCGAAGCGCGCGTGGAGGGTCGTGTTGGTCTCGATGGCCGTGCCGCAGCACTCGCTGCTGCCCTGGGCGAAATGGCCGTCGCCGGCCGAGAACAGCGCACCTTCGGTGTAGACCGGGAAGTAGACTGTGGTGCCGGCAGTCATCTGCTTGGTGTCGAAATTGCCGCCGTGCTCGCGGGGCGGCATGGTCCGCAGCGCCTCGCCGTCGATGACGGGATTGCGGGTGATCGCGCCCTCGGCCGAAGGCGGCAGCGCCATCCCACCGGCGGCGATGAGGTCGTTCTCCCGCGCAGCGATGCGCGTCAGCAAGTCGCGCGAGGGCGCCACCCCCATCACGCCCATGAACGGCGCGCCGGGGATGCGCACGCCCGGTATCTCGTCGCAGACGGCGCCCTCGGCATGCTGCTCCCATTTCGCGCAGAAGGGCTCGTCGAAGACGTCCCGCAGGTAGCCGAAGCCCGGAAGGGAGAGCGTGAATCCATAGTCGCCGGGGATCACGTCCAGGATTTCCAAGGCCAGCAGATCGCCGGGCTCCGCACCCTCGATGTAGATAGGGCCGGTCAGCGGATGCACGAGATTGAGATCGAGGCTCAGCAGATCATCGAGGGTGGAGTCTCGTGAGATGAGCGCATCGCCGCCGTCCCGCGTCTCCATGAGCACCTCGTCGCCCGGCTCGATGGTGAGGATGGGCGGGATGTCGGGATGCCAGCGGTTGTGGCCGGTCCCCGGCTCGTCGGAGAGCGTCTTGGACTGGTCGATGCGAATCTCGTGTGCAGCCATTTGGTGTCTCCTCGCGGGAATTCTGGGACGCTCGACGATCGGGACCGCCCTGATCTTACACGGCCGTCGAGGAGCGTGGGAGCCGGCGCCCCCGGCTTGAGACTGTGAAGTGCATGGGCGCACGATGCAGGCTGCGACCGTGGTAAGAATTGCGATATGGCGCCACGTCGGAAGCGGTTGTCCCCGTTGCTCGTTTTGGCGAGACTTCGTCGGAGAGGGCAGCCCTTGCAGGCGCACGCGATCGACGACACCGGTCGGATGAACGGGAATGAACATGGCGCAGAACTCCAGCCACCCCGTGCTCGCGCCGTGAGACGCTGCATTCCCCTACTCCTGACGATGCTGCTGTTGGCGCTGCCGGCGCACGCCGAACCGCTGGTTCTCGAATGGCCCTCGCGCGGCGATAACGGGGACTGGGAGATCGAGGAGTTCGAGGGCGAGACCCGCTATCGCGTCGTCAAGCTCGACGGGCGGCGCGTGCTGGAGGCCGACAGCACTGCCACCGCGTCCAGCCTCTATCTCGAGCGGGAGATCGATATCGAGGCGACGCCGATCCTCGAATGGAGCTGGCGGATCGAGAGGCCGCTCGCGGTGGACGACGAGCGGATCAAGGACGGCGACGACTACGCCGCCCGGGTCTACGTGGTGGCGCCCGGAGAGGGACTGTTCGGTCTGCCCCGAGCGATCAACTACGTGTGGGCCAACCGCGCGGGGGTCGGCGAGAGCTGGCCCAACCCGTTCACCTCCAAGGTGATGATGGTCGCGATGGATACCGGGGATGCCGACGCGGGCACCTGGCGGACCCACCGGCGGGACGTCCGCGCCGACTTCCTCCGCCTGTTCGACATGGAGGTGGACGAGCTCGAAGGCATCGCGGTCATGACCGATTCGGACAACTGCGGGCAGAGCGCCCGCGCCTGGTACGGAGAGTTGGCGTTCCACCCCGAGTAGCGGCGGCCGCCTTGATCGGGGCGGGGGGCTGTGGTTGTTTGGCCCGAGCCACCCGCGAGTTCCCATGAATCTGCACCGCACCTATTTGTTCGCTCCCGGCAATCACCCGCGCAAGGTCGCCAAGGTCTTTGGCGCCGGCGCCGACGCGGTGGTCCTCGACCTAGAAGACGCGGTGGCTGCGGCGGAGAAGGAGGCCACGCGGGCGGTGGTCGTTGAGGCGCTGCAGGCGCCGCGCCCCTGCCTCGGCTACGTGCGGGTGAACGGGCTCGATACCGATTATTGTTACGGCGATCTTCAGGCCGTCGTGGCGGCGGGCGTGGACGGCATCCTGCTGCCGAAGGTCGAGGCAGCGAGCCAGTTGGAGACGGTGGACTGGCTGCTCGGCCAGCTGGAGCGCGAGCGGGGGCTGGAGCAGGGCGCGATCGACCTGTTGCCGATCATCGAGACCGGCCAGGGCGTCGCCGCTGCCCAGGCGATCGCCGGTGCGGAGACGCGGGTACTCCGACTCTCCTTCGGGGCCGGCGACTACACCCGCGACATGGGCATGGTCTGGACCGGAGCAGAGGCCGAGCTTGCGCACGCGCGCGCCTCCATCGTGCTGGCCTCCCACGTCGGCGGGCTGGAGGCGCCCGTCGATACGGTTTTCATCGACTTGGCCGACGCCGAGAACCTGGAGCGCTCGGCTCAGACCGCACTCAGCTTCGGCTTTCAGGGCAAGCTCTGCATCCACCCCAAGCAGGTGGAGCCGGTGAACCGCGTGTTCACGCCGAGCGCCGACGCCGTGGCCCAGGCGGAAAAGCATGTCGCCGCCTTCAAGGAAGCGGAGGCTGCGGGCTCCGCCTCGATTCAGGTCGATGGCTACTTCATCGATTACCCGATCTACGAGAAGGCCGAGCGGGTGCTGCGGATTGCCGAGGCGATCCGGCAGCGGGACGCGCAGGCGGCCGGCTGAACGGGAGACGCGGGATGTTGATGTCCGGTGAGGAGTACCGGGAGTCGCTCAGGCGGCTCACGCCCAGGGTCTATGTCGATGGCGATGAGGTCGCGTCCGTTGCGGACGAGCCCCACTTTGGACCGGGGGTTGCGGCGCTGGGGCTGGTGTACGACTTCGCGCGGGACGAGCGCCACAGCCACGTTATGGCGGCGGCGGAGGAGAGCACCGGCGCCAAGGTCCACCGATTTCTCCACATCAACCGCTCGACCACCGACCAGCTCCACAAGCTGGAAGCGGTGCGTCTGGTGTGCCAGTACACCGGCTGCGCCCAGCGCTATCTGACCCAGGACGGCCTCAACGCCATTCACCAGACGACCTGGCGGATCGATCAGGAGACCGGCAGCGCGCTGCACGAGCGCTTCCTCGCGTACCTCCATCGGGTGCAAGCGGAGGACCTCACCCTCGGCGTCGCTATGACCGACGGCAAGGGCGACCGCTCCCGCCGCCCGCACTCCCAGACCGTGCGCGACTCGTATGTCCACATCGCCCGGCGCCGGCCCGACGGCATCGTGATCCGGGGGGCCAAGGCCATCGTCACCGCCGCGCCCTACGTCCACGAGTACCTCGTCATGCCGTGCCGCAACATGACCGAGGACGACAAGGATTTTGCGCTTTGCTGCGCGGTGCCGGTAGATGCCGACGGTGTCACCGTCGTTGCGCGACCAGCGGGGCGGCCGGGGGAGAAGGCTGCCACGTTCAGCGCCCGCTACGGCCAGTCCACCGGCGTGGTGATCTTCGACGACGTGTTCGTGCCGTGGGAGCGCGTGTTCCTGGCTGGCGAGTGGGAGCACTCGCAATCCCTCACCCAGGCCTACGCCACCCACCACCGGCACTCGTGCATCGGCGCGCGCGCGGGTTTTGGCGACCTGCTGATCGGCGCCGGTGTGTTGATGGCCGAGGCCAACGGGCTCGAGGTCGAGAGCACGTCGCACCTGCGCGACCGCATGGTGGAGCTGATCAAGATCGTCGAGGGCTTCTACGCCTGCGGCGTGGCAAGCTCCGTGTATGCGACGGCGGACGGCTCCGGCTGCGTCGAGCCCGACCGCGTGTTCGCCAACATCGGCAAGCTGTTGCTCTCGACGCAGATCTACGACATGCACCGCATTGCCCACGAGGTCTCGGGCGGGCTGGTGGTGGCCCTGCCGGGGCCGGACGAGGACCACAATCCGGCGACCGCCGGCACGCTCGCCAAGATGTTGAAGGGGAGGGAGGACCTCCCCTACGGCGAGCGCATGGAGGTCGCGCGCCTGATCGAGGACTTGACCGCCTCCGGCACCGCTGGCTGGTATTCGGTCATCAGCCTGCACGGCGGCGGCTCACCGCAGGCGACAGGACTCGAAATCTTCCGCAGCTACCCGATCGAGGACAAGGTGGCGCTGGTCGAGAAGCTGCTCGACCGGGGCGTGCTCGCCGACGAGAGCGGGGCGGAGAGCCGCGACCGCCAGCCGGGGCGGTGTTGCCCCATCGGGTGCAAGGAGCCGGCGGAGGCACCGGCGCCGCCAAAACGCGTCGCAAACTGAACCAATGACCTGAACAGCCAAGGGAAAATCAGATCATGTCCGTCGAACAACGCCTTCAGCGTCTGGAAGATATCGAGGCAATCAAGCAGCTCATCGCCCGCTACATGACGGCGGCGGATAAGAATGGCGATCCGGAGTTGATGGAGCCCTGTTTCACCGAGGACGCGGTCTGGAACGCCGAAGGGATCGGGCGTTGGGAGGGCCGGGACAATATCGTTCAGGGTCTGCACGAGACCTCTACCAAGGTGCTCTCGTGGGCGCTGCATTACGCGACCCAGCCGATCATCGAGGTGGCGGACGACGGCCAGAGCGCCACCGGCGAGTACTACCTGTGGGAGCTTGCCAAGGCGGTGCAGGAAGACGGCAGCCCGGACCAGGACACTTGGATCGGTGGCTGGTACGAGTCGAAGTTCCGCAAGGAGGGCGGCGATTGGAAGTTCAGCCACATCGAGCTGATACTCAAACTGCTGAGCCCCGCCAACGCACCGTCGTGGGAGACGCCGATCCCGCCCTGGAAGGGCTAACCTCGCGAGGGAGGTGCCGGTGAGTATTGAAGAGCGGTTGCAGCGCCTCGAGGATATCGAGGCGATCAACCAGCTGATCGCGCGCTACGCGAAGGCGGTGGATCACAACGGCGACCCCGCGCTGGTCGAGCCGCTCTTCACCGAGGACGCGGTGTGGCATTGCGAGGGCATCGGCCACTGGGAGACGCGGGCGGGCATCATCCGCGACATTCGCCCCAACTGCACCACCTTCATGCCCTGGGCCATGCACTACATGACCCAGCCGATCGTGGAGGTGGCGCCCGACGGGCTGAGCGCCACTTCCAACCACTATCTGTGGGAGCTCGCCAAGGTGACGACGGAAGAGGGCAGCGCGACTCGCGATACCTGGATCGGCGGCTGGTACGACTCCCAGTTGCGCAAGGAGGACGGCGCCTGGAAGTTCGCCCGCATCGACCTCACGCTCAAGCTCTTCAGCCCGGCGGACAGTCCTTCGTGGGAGACCCGGATCGCGCCCTGGTCTCCCGAATGAGCGGAGGCTTCGGGTGCCGCCGGGTGCCGGAGGTTACTTGGGCGCCATGCGGAGCGCGCCGTCGAAGCGGATCACCGAGCCGTTCATGAAGGTGTTCTCGGCAATGTGGACGGCGAGCGCGCCGTACTCATCTGCGGCTCCGAGGCGCTTCGGATAGACCGTCGTCTCCAGCAGGGACTGCTTCACCGGCTCGGAGAGGCCCGCCATCATCGGCGTGTCCATCAGCCCCGGCGCGATGCAATTGACGCGGATGCCCTCGCGGGCGAGCTCACGCGCCATCGGGATCGTCATCGCCGCCACGCCCCCCTTGGAGGCCGCGTAGTCGAGTTGGCCGATCTGCCCCTCGAAGGCCGCGACCGAAGCGGTGGTGATGATGCAGCCGCGCTCGTTGTCCTCCATCGGGTCCATCGCGGCCATGTCGGCGGCGGCGAGGCGGCAAGAGTTGATCGTGCCGATTAGGTTGACGTGGACCGCGCGGGTGAGCCTGTCCAGAGGGTTTGCGTTGCCGTCCCGGCCGACCAGCTTGGCACCCGGCGCGATGCCGGCGCAGGCGACCATGATTCGCGCGGGCCCGAGCGCGTCCCGCACCTGGGCGACGGCGGCCTCGTGGCTCGCCGCATCGACCACGTCACAGACGGCTGCCGCGCCGCCGATCTCGGCCCGACCTTCTGCGCCAGTTCCTCGTTCATGTCGAGGATGCCGACCTTGGCGCCGGCGGCCGCCAAATGCCGCGCCGTCGCCTCGCCTAGCCCCGACGCGCCGCCAGTGACGATCGCCGTTTGCCCGCTGATGTTCATGTCCAACTCCCTCCGAATTCCGGGCGTCTACATAGCAAACCACCGGTGCGCACAAAAGACGCGGGGCGAGCGGTAGGCTAAGGGCCGATGGCGGTAGGGCGGCGGCCGGCCAGAAGCGCCTCGCGGCGGGCGATGTAGACGGCGCTGGCGACGATGAAGACCGCGCCCACCCAGGTCCAGATGCCGGGAAACTCACCAAATGCGAACCAGCCGAGCAGCACCGCGAAGGGAAGGCGGGTGAAGTCCAGCGGCACGATCGCCGTCGCTTCCATGATCGAGAGTGCGCGCGCCATCGAGAAGTGCGCAATCGTGAGCACGCAGCCGATGCCGAGCAGCCAGCCGAGCTGTTCCATCGTCGGCATCTGCCACCACCAGAGCGCGGGGCCCAGCGAGAGCGGCGTCATGATCAGGTTCATGTAGAAGACGATAGCCAGCGGCGATTCCGAACGTGCCAGAAGGCGCACCAGCGCCATGGAGGTGGCAAAGAGCAGCGCTGCGAAGATCGCGAGCAGGCCACCGATGGAGATGGTCTCCGCGCCCGGTTGCAGCACGATCAGGACACCTGCGAAGCCCACGATGGTGGCGACCCAGCGGCGCGGGCCGACGCGTTCGCCCAGCATCAGGATGGCGACCGGAATCATCCAGAGCGAGACCGTGAAATTCAGCGTGATGGCTTCGGCGAGCGGCGTGATCTGCAGCGCCGAATACCAGGCCCACATGGCGCAGACGCCGATCACGGCGCGAACGGCGAAGAGGCGGAAGCGGCCCAGCTCGAACGAGCCGAAGCCGACGCGAAACATGAAGGGCACCAGGATCAGGGTGCCGATGCCGTTGCGGATGAAAGCGATCTGAAACACCGAGATTTCCGCCGAGATGTGGCGGATCGCCGCCGACATGCCGGCGAAGCAGGCGCAGGTGAAGACCATCAGGAGCACCCCTTCCCAGGTGCGCCCGATGGCGCGGCCGCCCGCCCGGTCCGTCGGCTGCGTGCTCATGGCGGGCGGCTTGCTCCCCTGCGCCGCCCGCCTGGCGCTCAATAGGTGAGCGAGTATCTATGTGAACAGGCGGCGGATGCGTTCTCCTATGCCACCATGCCACATCGGCCGGGTCCCCACAGCCCAGGAGGCGGGTGCGAACGCGACTGCCGGTCGCCGCCGTCTCAGTACTTGTGGCAGCCGAGGCAAGTGAGCTGAGCGCGCTCTTCCGGGTTGTCGAGCTGGCGCTGCGCCATGAGTGCGTATGGCGACTCCGGCAGCTCGGCGAGGATGCGGTTCAGATAGACCTTCGACTCGTCGCGTCTTTCCAACAGCCACAGGGCTTCGGCGAGCGCGCCCAGCAACTCGCCCCGGCTGTGTACTGTGAGGGAGTCGAATACGGGCGCGCGGATTTTGAGAACCTTGGTGTAATCGCCGACCACCGTCTCCAGGAGCGCGATACGGGTCGGGGCGTGTGAGACGTAGGGAGCAGTGGAGAGGTAGACCGCCGCTCGCGGGATCAGCGTCTGCAGGCTGTCCGGCGCCAGAGACACGGCGCGGTCGAATTGGGCGACGCTCTTGTTGTAGAGCGCCATGCCCGCTTCCACATCGCCCTGGGCAAATGCGAAGCTCGACTCGTAGAACCAGCCCGAGGCCTGCCAGACCAGGGCGCCCGGATGATCCGGGTCGTCTGCGAGTGTCTCCTCGCACATCGCCATGCCGCGTTGCAGCGCGTCCTGGTTTCCGGCGAAGCCCGCGAAGAAGAGTTCTCGGACCTTTTCGTCGAAGCGCTCCGGCTCTTGCGCTCCGGCAGGGGGGACGAAGATGAGCGCCGCCAGCAGCACGATGACGCCGAGCACGAGACCGCCCCGGCGCCCACGGTTCGTCATGATGTGCATGTCGTCTCTCCCTTTGGTTCAGGCGCCGGCGCCTTCGCTCTCCAGAATGTCGCGCAGATAGGCGACATGGTTTTGGAAGGCGCGCCGGCCCGGCGCGGTGATGCGGACGCGAGTTCGCGGCCGCTTGCCCACAAAATCCTTCACGACGGTCACGTATCCGGTCTTCTCCAGGGTCGTGAGGTGGGACCCGAGATTTCCGTCGGTTGCGCCGGTGATCGCCTTGAGCCGAACGAATTCCAGCATCTCGCGACGGGGCAGGGCGTTGAGCGCCGACATGATCTTGAGCCGCGTCGACTGGTGGACGATCTCATCGGGAGCGCTCATCAGGCGCGCCGCATCCAGACGCCGCCGAGGATGAGAGCTGCTCCACCTGCGAATGGAACGATCAGGTGCAAGTGCGCGGGCGCGAGGAGGAATACCCCGACAGCGAGGCCACCCAGTGCAACGCCAATCACCGCATAGCGGAGACCTATCCAGCACCCCGCGATGGCGTAGCCTGCCGCGACCAGTAGGGTGAAGAGCATCGTGATCTCGCCGCCTTTGACGGGCCCGAAGATCATCAGAATCAGCCCGATGAACGCCGCTAGGACGGCGGCCGATCCCACATAGCGGAGGAGATGGATACGGTCGCTGCGCTCGCCGCAGCGCCGCGCGTGACGGACGATCAAATATGCGGTGCCGACGAGGCCGACCATATCGACGACGGACCAGCCGATGCCGGTATGTGCGGGCGATACTGCACCCACGACACCGGCGATCAGCCATAGCACGCCCCACATCAGGAGATAGGGGCTCGCCAGACTGTAGCCAAACAGCGTCCGGCTGCGGTGTTCCGTCGCCTCGATGTCGTGCAGCGCCGAGGAGGCCTCATCCTTGCTCATGGTCATGGCTCTCTCCGCGCTTCAAGATGTGTGATGAAGGGAAGTATAGCCGAATTGGCTCTGTAACACAGAGTAGTCTGTATGCCAAAACGGCTTGATTCAGGTCAACGCCGTTCCCACATGGAGGAATGAAAGGCGGCCGGCCGCATTGGGACTATCGCGATCGATCGCTTCAGGGCGCGCGCCGCCACCGGGCGCGTCCGGGGACACTCGCTCGACGGAGGAGGGCAAGGCGATGGCACGAGTTTCACCGTTCAGCAGCCCTCTTCTGCTCGGCTTCGACCGCCTGGAGGAAATGGTCGACCGGCTCAGCCGCTCCTCGACCGACGGATATCCCCCGTACAACGTCGTGCATCTCGGGGATGAGCGGCTGCGCATCAGCCTCGCCGTCGCCGGCTTCGACGAGGACAATCTCGACGTTACAGTCGAGCGCAACGAGCTGCATATCAGGGGTCGGCAGGCCGAGGACAACGGCGCCATCTACCTGTATCAGGGCATCGCGGCGCGCCAGTTCCACCGCACGTTCCTGCTCGCGGAGGGGATCGAGATCGAGGGCGCGCGCCTCGACAACGGATTGCTTCACATCGAGCTGACTCGCCCCACCACACCTGAAATCGTGAGTACCATCGCGATCAAGAGCGGCAACGGGGCAGACAATGACTGAGGGAGGAGCTTCGAACATAACCGGCGCGGCGGGCGCTGCTGCGGCTTCCGCGCCAAAGCTAAGCCCATACATCTCACCAGGGTCACGGCCTGCGTCGCGTCCAAGCGTTCGATCCGCCAGGAGCGGGCCGAAAAGCGTATCAGGATATACGGTTGAGGCCCGCGACGCCGCGGGCGGGCGCCTGGGCGCGACCCGAAGGGCGACGCTCTCCGGCCGACAGTGTGCGTCACGGCGCTTGCCCGATGCACCACATCGCGCTGCGCGCCGTTCCTACTCTGTCGGCCGGACAGCGCCGCGCAGACCATGACCGTGGTGAGATGTGCGGGCTAAAGGAGCATAGTCATGAATGATGGCGAGCGGGCGACTGTCGGCGAGCGGAGGGAGTACGTCCACTTCCTCACCGGCAACGAAGCCTACATCCGGGAAGTTGTGGTGGACGGCGCCGCCGTCTACGGCATCCATGCGCCGGACGGCCGTCTCCTTGGCGTCGCGCCGGACCGCGATCTCGCGTTCGCCTCGGCCCGCCAGCACCAGCTGGAGCCACTCAGCGTCCACTGAGTAGCGCGTTCAGCCCGAGTCTGTCGGCCTAACAGAGTCCGCGGCGGGAAGCTCAAGTCGGAAACTTGCGCCGACGATGGCGCCCGCACCGTCGCGCCGGTTGACGCAACTCAGCCGGCCGCCGTGGGCCTCGGCGATCTGGCGCGAGATACTGAGCCCGAGACCGGAATGGGCGCCGAACGGCTCCCCTTCGGGGCGGTCGGTATAGAAGCGCCGGAAGATCGCCTCCTCCATGCCGGCCGGCACGCCGGGGCCGTCATCATGCACGCCGACCATGACCGCGGTGCCCTCCCGGCGCAGCCCGAGCGTGATGGTCCCGCCCGGCGGGCTGAACGAGCGGGCGTTGCTGACGAGGTTCTGCAGCACCTGGGCAAGGCGGTCCTCGACGCCGAGCACCGTGAACGGTCCCTCACCCTCGACCTCGACGCGTACTGCCGTGGCACTTTCGCCCATCGAGGCGGTGCCGTGCATCTCCGCTAGCGTCGCCAGCATGGCGCCGACATCGACCGGCTCCAGCCGGGCGCGGAACAGTTCGGTATCGATCTTGGAGGCATCGGCGATTTGGCTGAGCAAGCGGTCGAGCCGCTTCACATCCTCGCCGACGAGCGCAAGCAGCTTCGCGCGCTTCTCCTCATCGTCGACGCGTCGGGCGGTGTCGACGGCCGTCAGCACCGAGCTCAGCGGATTCTTCACTTCGTGCGCCACGTCGGCGACGAAGCGCTCGATTGCGTCCATACGCACCCAGAGCGCCTCAGTCATGTCGCGCAGCGCACCGGAGAGCCGCCCGATCTCGTCGTTCCGCGCGGTGAAGTCGGGGATCGCCACCTTGCGCCCGCCGCCGGCGCGCACCCGCTCCGCCGCCCGCGCAAGCCGGCGCACGGGCCGGGTGATCGTGCCGGCGAAGTATAGGCTGAGGAGGATGGTGATCCCGAGTGCGATGCAGAACGCCTGGAGGATGGTGAAGCGAGCATTGCGGACGCTTTCCAGCACGTCGTTCGCGTCCGCCACCAGCAGCAGGGCGCCCTGCACGCGGCGGAACGGCTGGATCGGCGCGGACACGACGGCGACCAGTCGGGCGTCCTGCGTTCTGTGCATGGCGCGGCCGGCGGTACCCTGCAGCGCGCTCAGCACCTTCGGAAAGTCGGCCGCCTGCGGGGTGAGCGGCTCGATGTAGAGCGGCACCGTCGTACGCGGAGGCAGACGCGCGGTGATCCAGTCGTAGGCCGCGTCCGCCGCCCGGCCGAGGACTCCGCGGCCTTCCTCCGGGGGCGGCAACTCCGTCGTCTGCACCGGTGCCATCGGCAGCCGCCATGAATCGACGGCGAGGGTCCCGTCGGCGTTGAAGAGCAGCGCGCGCGTATCGACCGGCAGGTTCAGGCGGTAGATCAGGGTCGCGGCGTCGGTGGGGCCGAGACCCGCCTCCGACGGGTTGCCGGTGTCCACCGCGCTTTCGCCGAGCGCAGCGGCCAATAGGGTGGCTTCGCGCGCGAGCGCATCCAGCCTGTCGTCCATCAGATCGCGCTGGAGCTGGTCGAGATAGAAGAAGCCCGCCACCAAGACCCCCAGCGCCATCATGTTGATGGCGAGGATCCGGGCCGTGAGCGGAAAGGCCATGCGCCGCCGCCGGCCTCGACCGGCCTGCGTCCGAGGCGCGGTCGGCGTCGCCTTCAGATCGTCTTCGACCGGATCACGGCGTGGTGTATCGGTAGCCGACACCATAGAGCGTCTCGATCTGCGAAAAGGCCGGATCGATGACCCTGAACTTCTTGCGGATGCGCTTCACGTGACTGTCGATGGTGCGGTCCTCGACGTAGATTTGGTCGCCGTAGGCGGCATCCATCAACTGATTCCGGCTCTTGACGTGGCCGGGGCGCTGGGCGAGCGCCTTCAGGAGCAAGAATTCGGTCACCGTAAGGGAGAGCGCCTTGCCCTGCCAGGTGCAGAGGTGACGGTCCTCGTCCAGCACCAGCTCGCCCCGCACCATGAGCGCGGTCCCGTCGGCGCTCTGGGCCGGCTCGGCGCGCCGCAGGACCGCCCTGATCCGCTCAACCAGGAGGCGAACCGAGAAAGGCTTGGTGATGTAGTCGTCGGCGCCCTGGCTCAGCCCGTAGAGCTGGTCGTCCTCGGCGTCCTTCGAGGTCAGGAACACCACAGGAAGCGTCGAATGCTCCCGCAGCTGCGCCAGAAGCTCCAGGCCGTCCATCTGCGGCATCTTGATGTCGAGCACCGCGAGGTCGACCGGCCGGCTCAGCAGGTCCTGCAGCGCCTTCACCGGGTCGCTGTGGGGCCGGACCACGAATCCCTCCGCCTCGAGCGCCATGGTGACCGAGGTGAGCAGGTGCTGGTCGTCGTCGACGAGCGCGATGGTCGCAGGCACCTTAATCCCTCCTCCTCCTGCGGCAGCCCCAGGTATGGCCTCACTGTGGCGATTTTGGGGCGCCGGATCGGCAGGTCGCGTCAGTAGCGGGCGATCGGCCGCCGCGCGACGGCGAGAAAGCGGCCAGAGAGGAGAATGCTCGCACTGAGCGCGCCCGCCAATATGCCCCACATCAGGCCGTCGACGCCGATCCCCACCAAGAAGGCCAGCACGTATCCGATGGGCACCGTGATGCACCACCAGGAGATGAGCTGAAGCCCTGGCGGCACCCACACGTCGGCGACGCCGCGCAGCGCGCCCATCAGCACCGCCTGCATCCCGTCGAACACCAGAATGATACCGCAAATGCCGATGGCCGACGCGGCGAGCGGCAGCACGGCGGGATCGTCGGTGTAGAGCTTCGCTAGCGGCAGGCCGAGGCCGAGGAATGGGCCGGCGAAACAGGCCATGAGGCAGGCGATGAGCAGGACGCCGGCCCAGCCGGCGCGCACGATATCGGTGGCGTTGCGCCGGCCGACCGCGTTCCCGACCCGGACCATGCTCGCGCCTGCGGTGCCGATGGCGACCATGAAGACGAGTCCGATCAGGTTGTAGCCGATCTGATAGGCGGCGAGCGATACCGTGCCCAGATGTCCGGCGAACATGACCAGCGCGGCGAATGCCGCGGTCTCGAGCCCCCGCGCCGCGCCGAGCGGATAGCCGATGCGCCTCAGCCGCTTCGAGATCGCCCAGAAGTCGGTGACGGGCCGGTGTATGCCGAGCGCGCGGGCGTCCGCCTGGCGCAGCACGACGAGCAGCAGGGCCCCGAACATGACCCAGCGTACGAGCGAGGTCGCAATGGCGGCGCCTTCCGCCCCCATCTCCGGCCCGCCCAGGTTGCCGAAGATTAAGATCCAGTTGAGCAGCGCGTTGAGCAGCACGGCGCCGAACATGACCAGCATGCCGGGGATCGGCCGGCTGAGGCCCTCCAGGAAGTGGGTGCATACCACCCACATCATCAACGGCGGCGAGCCCCAGGCGATCATGTCGAGCACGCGGCCGCCGCCGATGACGACTTGGGGCTCCTGCCCGGTTGCTTCGAGGGTGTAGCGGCCGAGCAGGCAGACGAGGCCCATGACGACGCCGAGGAACGCGCCGTGGATGATGCTCACGCGCCAATAGGTGCCGCAGGCTTCGTAGTCGCGCGCGCCGTGCGCCTGGGAGACCACGATCACCGTTCCCTGCAGCAGGCCCACGCCGATCAGGATCATTACCACCTGCGCGGCATTCGCTGCCGCGTAGTAGGCGAGCGATGCGGTGCCGTAGTGGCCCAGCATGGCGGAATCGATCGCGACCATCACGAGCAGGCCCGCGCGCGCGAGGATCACCGGGCCGGCGAACCGGGCGGTCCGAATCAGATGGCGCTCGAACGACATGGCCTGGCTGGCCGGCCGCTCGGGCGCGACGGCGACTCCCTTGGTCATGGCGCCGGACCTTAGAGCGTTTCCGTATTACACGGAAACGCTCCAGCATTTGTCGCTCACGGCAGCCGGCCTACGGCCGGCGCCTGCGCGGGCGCGCCGCATAAGCGGCGGGCCGCAGTCGCGGCCTGTCGCGCGTCCGTAAAAGTCGGATGCGCTCTAGATTTCTCACCAGGGTCATGGATTGCTGCCGCGGCAGCAGCCCGTTTATTGCCCGTCCGGGGGCTCCGTGCCTAGACCGGGGTAGATGGGGAAGGCGCGGCAGAGCGTCCGCACCTCGGCACGGACGGCGTGCTCGACTGCCTCGTCGCGCGCGCCCGACGATGCCATCGCGTGCAGTACGTCGGCGATCCAGCCGCCGATGCGGTGGAACTCATCTTCGCCGAAGCCCCGCGTGGTCCCGGCTGCCGAGCCGAAACGCAGACCCGAGGTCACCCGGGGCGGCTGCGTGTCGCCGGGCACCGCGTTCTTGTTGCAGGTAAGGCCGGCGGCCTCCAGGCTGTCGGATGCGGCCGCCCCGGTCAGCCCCAGCGGACGCAAGTCCGCCACCAGCAGCGGCGTGTCGGTGCCACCCGCGACGATGGCGATGTCCCGCTCCATGAGCGTATCGGCGAGTGCGCGCGCATTGGCCAGCACCTGGGCTGCGTAGGCCTTGAATTCGGGCTTCAGCGCTTCGCCCAGGCAGACCGCCTTCGCCGCGACCGCGTTGAGGATCACGCTGCCCTGCACGCCGGGAAAGACCGCACTGTCCAGCTTGCGCGCGAGTGCCGCGTCATCGGTGAGGATGATGCCGCCGCGTGCGCCGCGCAGGTTCTTGTAGGTCGTCGCCGTGGTGACGTGGGCATGGGGCAGGGGGCTCGGATGCGCGCCTCCGGCGACCAGCCCGGCGAAGTGCGCCATGTCGGCGAGCAGGGTGGCGCCGACCGAATCGGCGATGACACGGAAGCCGGCAAAATCGATCGCGCGCGGATAGGCCGAGCCGCCGCAGATGATGAGCTTGGGCCGGTGCTCTTGCGCCAGTCGCTCGACCTCGCCCATGTCGATGAAGCCGGAAGCATCGGTACGATAGCGGACCGGATTGAACCACTTGCCGGTCAGGTTCACTGCTGCGCCGTGGCTCAGGTGGCCGCCGGCATCGAGAGCCATGCTCAGCACCGTATCGCCCGGCTGGAGCAGCGCGAGGAAGACCGCCTGATTGGCCTGGCTGCCGGAATGGGGTTGGACGTTGGCGAAGGCGCAGCCGAAGAGCTGCTTGGCGCGCTCGATGGCGAGGGACTCGACCTTGTCGGCGAACGCTGCGCCGCCGTAGTAGCGGGCGCCCGGCCGGCCTTCGACGGTCTTGTTGACGATAACGGAGCCCAACGCATCGAGACTCGCGCGGCTCACCAGGTTTTCCGACGCGATCAGCTCGATCCCGTCCTGCTGGCGTGTAAGCTCGCCAGCGAGGGCCGCATGGACCTCCGGGTCGACTGTACGCAGATGATCGAGAAAGTAACCCGGCTCGCGCGCCGGGGTGTCGCTCATTGGGCGGCTGCCGATTCGAGCAGGCAATCGTCGGCAAGCGGCACCACCGGCGAGAAGTCGGTGTGGTGCTTGTACTCGGGCCGGGCAAACGCGGTCTGGGCGTTGGCGACCGGGTTGAGGATGAGCGAGAAGATCGCGCGGTCCCACGGCGACATGTTGCCCGGTGAGCCGTGGACCATCAGGTCGCCGAAGATGAGAACCGTGCCGGGCGGGCCGAGCGCGGGCGTAATGCCGCCCACGTCGATAAGGTTCGTGACGGTCTCGCGGTCCACCACCCAGAGCGGATAGCTCGTGCTCGTCACGTCGTGGAAGGTCGGCAGCGGCTCGTGCCGGTGGGAGCCGGGAATGAAATAGAGCGGCCCGTTATAGTGGCTCACCTCGTCCAGCAAGATGTGCAGGTTGAGCGCCCGCGGGGCCGGCACGCCGTCGTCCCGGTGATGGGTGGCGAAGTCGTAGTGCCACTGCCAGACATCGCCCTCGAACGCCGCCTTCACGTTGACCTTGACCTGCTGGATGTAGAGGTCGGGACCCGCGATCTGCCGCGCCGGCACGACCAGGCGCGGATGGCGCACGAGGCGGTCGATGAGGTCGCTCCGCTGGTGCAGCCCCATGATGGTGCGGGCTGCGGTGCCCGTCTTTTCCCCGATGTTGGCCTCGCTCTCCTCGTCGAAGAGCGGCGGCAGGACGGCACGGATCGCCGCCACCTCGACCGCGGAGAAGAGGCCGGGGAGGATCAGTAGGCCGTCCCGGCGGAAGACCTCAAGCTGCTCGTCGTTCAGCTTCAACGGGCCGGCCTCGCCGCCCGCTCACAGTCCCAGGCGAGAAGAGAGCGGGGCTCTCCCGCCAGCGGCAGGGAGAAGCCCCGAACCCCGTTGCGGATCGCGACAGCCTATTCGGCGGCTGCGGGCGTGACGGCCCGCCGGCGCTTGGCCAGCGCGATCTCGTTCGGCGCGCGGTGATAGGCGCCGTCCTTCATGATCATGAGCAGGTTGTCGGCGTCCTGCATGATGGAGACGTCCTTGGTCGGGTCACCGTCCACCAGCAGCAGGTCGGCGAGGTAGCCTTCCTTGACCATGCCGACATTGAGCCCCATGAGCTCGCCGCCCCACTTCGTGGCGCCGATCAGCGCCTCCGCCGGCGAGTAGCCGAAGTGGTTGACGAAGTGCTCCATGTCGCGGGCATTGGCGCCGATGGGGTTCCAGGCGAAGCCGTAGTCGCCGCCCGGCATGGCCCGGATGCCGCGTTTCCGCACTTCCTGATATGTGCGGACCGTGTGCTCCATCTTGTAGAACATGTTGTAGCTCTCGGCGATCTCGCGGGTGATGCCCCACTCGCCGGCCTCGTGCGCGAACGTGTAGACGATGCCGAAGGCCGGGGCCATGAAGATGTCCTTCTTCTTGGCTTCCAGCATGTCGAGGGTCTTATTGGTCGCGTAGTCGGCGTGGTAGATGATGTTGATGCCGTGCTTGAGCGCGAGCCGCACCGCCTTGTCCGCCCTGGCGTGGGTGATGATGTTAACGCCCGCTTCGCGCGCCACTTCGGCCGCCGCGGCGACCTCGGAATCGAAGTAGGTGATCTTCTCGGACTGACCGGGCTGGCAGAATTCGTCGCCCGAGATGTTGATCTTCAGGTTGTCCACGCCTTCGCGCACGCAAAGCCGGCAGGCCTTGCGCACCTCGTCCGGCCCGTCGGCGATGAAGCCCACCGACTCCTGGTGCATGTGCCACTTGCGCTCGTCGCCGAGCCCGCCTGACGACACGATCTCGGGCGAGGCCGCCTTGATGCGCGGACCCGGATAGCGCCCGGCATTGATCACGTCGCGCAGCACCGGCTCAATTCGAATCTTGTTGTAGCCGACACCGGCAGCCGAGAAGAGGCTCGTAAAGCCGTGATCGATCATCGTTCGCGCATTGTCGAGCGCGAGCACCATGTGCTCCTCTGGCGGGAGCGCCCCGATCTCCGGAAGTGTCGTCGAGTCGATGTAGCAGACGTGGGAGTGGGGCTCGATCAGCCCCGGCATCAGGGTGGCGCCGGCACCGTCCACCACGGTGGCGCCGTTGGCCCTGATCTTGCCCTTGCCGCGCGCGACCTTCTTGATGAGGTTGCCCTGCAGCTTCACCTCGCCCGCGAACGGGCGCTTGGCGTTGCCGTCGAAAATCATCACATTCTTGAAGAGAGTCTCTGCCATTGTCTCAGCCTCCGCCTCGGGCGTGCGCTCCTCTGACTCCCCGTGCCGCACGCCTCAGTGTTCGGTTCGACGTGCCGCTGCACACGACGCACGCCGCTGCGAACACCTTATGCGCCCATTCCGGCGCCCGCAATCGCTATCCGGCGCCGGCGATCGATTTCTGCGCGTTGTTTTTGCGTCCCTCAATGCGGTTCGGACGCCTGAACGCGCGATGCGGGCCGTGACATTGATGAGAAATCCGGGCTAAGACGCGCTCTCCAGCCCGGAGGAAAACCCATGAAGCTCTATTCCAGCCCGGCGACGCCGTTCGGCCGCAAGGCGGCGATCGTCGCGCGCGAGCACGGCATCGCGCTCGACATCGTGAATGTGAACCCCTTCGAGTCGGAGGAGCTGGAGCGGCTCAATCCGATCAAGCTCATCCCGGTGCTGGCGATGGACGACGGCACCGTGCTCTACGACAGCCACGCGATCTGTGCCTATTTCGACGGGGTCGGGGAGGGGCCTTCGCTCTATCCCGACGACGACCGCTGGGGCTGGCAGCGCCGCATGACCCTCGGCACGGCGCTCACGGAGTCGAGTGTCCTGTGGCTCTTCCAGAAGCGTCAGCCGGCGGACCAACAGAGCGACAACCTCAAGACCCATTACGTGAAGCGGGTGCGGCGCATCACCGCGGCGCTCGAGGCCGAGGTGGATACGCTGGCCGCCGCGCAGTTCCGCATAGACCACATCGCGGTCATTTGCGGCATCGGTCACCTGGAGTTCCGTCACGACGACTCGTGGCGGGCGGACTGCCCCGAACTCACGGCGTGGTACGAAGGCATCCAGAGCCGGCCGAGCGTCGCCGCAACGCAGCCCACGGACTGACCCTGGCGGGAGAGAAGAACCATGATCGACCTGCACTACTGGCCGACCCCCAACGGCAAGAAGGTGACCATCCTGCTGGAAGAATGCGGGATGCCCTATCGCCTCGTCCCCTGCCACATCGGGAAGGGCGATCAGTTCGAGGACTCGTTCCTCAGCATCAGCCCGAACAATCGCATGCCTGCGCTGGTGGACGACGACCCGCCCGGCGGCGGCACGCCGGTGAGCGTCTTCGAATCGGGCGCGATGATGATGTACATCGCCGAGAAGGCCGGCCGCTTCTATCCGCAGGACCTGCACGGCCGCTACGAGGTCATCCAGTGGATCATGTGGCAGATGGCGAACCAGGGGCCGAAGTTCGGCGAGTTCGGCCATTTCCGCCGGCTGGGGGACGACGAGGGCGACCAGACCTACGCCATCACGCGCTTCGGCAACGAGGTCAACCGGCTCTACGGCGTCATGAACAACCGGCTCTACGACCGGGCCTATCTTGCGGGTGAGGAGTACACGATCGCCGACATGATCTCCTATCCCTGGGCCGTCTACTGGGAATCGCAGGGGCAGGACATAAACGAATTCAAATACTTCAAGCGCTGGTTTGAGGAATTGTCTGAACGGGAAGCGGTGCAGCGGGGCATGGCGGCTGGTGAAGATTTGCCCGAGGACCCCGACACCCTCTCCGACGAGGAGAAGGCGCGGCGGCGCGCGCTGCTCTACAACCAGCGGGCACGCCCCGCACCGGGTTGAGGGGAGGCGCCCCCGCTTCGCACCATCCACACGACGTCGAGAAGAAGAGCCACGTCGAAGGCCTACGACGGCTTCGCGCACTTATACAGGGCGAAGCCCCATCGATGGTCCTCCCCCGAACCCTTGACGCAATAGTCCACCAGCTTGCATCCCCGAAAGCCAGCCATCCCGTTAAAGCGCCTTGTAATCACACAGTCTTTGTCGCTCCTGCAGTCCGTGTAATGTAGAACGTATCCAGCTCCAATATTTTGAGCCATTGACTTCCCGAGGAAGTTTGTGATTTTCGCGATGTCATCCTCTGTTGGTTTCTTCGTCCAAGCGCGTTTAATTTCGAGAATGGCCTTCACTTCGTCTTTAGTCTTGAACCAAAAAACGAGATCGAATCTATTCCTTCTGATGGGCGTCTTCCCTGGATATGCATTACACAATCCTTGTCGTATCCTTTTTGGTGTCGAATCAATATATACGCAGTATCCATTCGGCTTAAATCGCCCCTTAGCGTCGAATTTGGCAAATCGAAACGCAATGTAATTCTGGAGGAATGATTCGTGTGATTCCCAAAGGTACTGCCCGCCAGTCATATCGATGTGAAACTCTTGAGCAGAAACCGCCGCGTTCAAAATCGCACGCTCAAATCTTGTAGGCATAAGCCTCTCCGAATTCATTTGGTCAGCACGTACAAGCGCTCTGCCGGAAGGGCTGGATGCCCGCTGACTCAGTATGTGGTCGGGCAAGTCCAGGTATTTCCCAGAACATTTGGGAACAACCGTAGTCAGTAGCCGTTAGATGGTTGCCCCGGCCGTCGGCGCAAACCGACCACCCATCAGTCGACGGGCTTCCAGTCTCCCGCCGGCTTGAGCCTCTTGGCTTCGGGGATCACCTCGGCGCCGAAACGCTCGATCTGGTCGAGTTGCTCGGAGAGCGCGCCCGAGGGGCAGTCCAGCATGCAGACCGCCATCGAGAAGCCGGCGTCGGCCAGCGCCGCGAGGTCCTCGAGAATCTGCTCAGCCGTACCGGTACAGGTTTGGCGCGGATTGGCCTGAGAGGCCGGGTCGCTGGCGTCGGTAATACGCGCGGTGGCGGCGCAGAGCATCAGGAAGTCGGACGGGCTGCGGCCTTGCGCCTCCAGCTCGCGGCGCACCTCGTCCTGGAGGCCCGTGTAGCGGTCAGCTTGCGTGTATGAATCGAGGAAGAGCGGATAGATGCCGTCGCAGAAGCGTGCCGCGCGCTGGGCACCCCGGACGGTGTTGCCGCCGAAGACGATCGGCGGGTGCGGGTCCTGCTGCACCGGCTTCGGGTCCTGGGAGACGTCCTTGAAGCTGTAGTAGTTGCCCTCGAAGGTGGCGAGGTCGCCGGTCCAGGACGCCTTGTAGATCTGGATGCACTCCTCGGTGCGCCGGTTGCGCTCCTCGTAGTCGATGCCGACCGCGTCGAACTCCTCGACCATCCAGCCGACGCCGACGCCCAGAATGAGCCGGCCGTTCGAGAGCTGATCGACGGTCATGAACTGGCGCGCGTCCGAGAGGGGGTGGCGATAGGGCGCGATGAGCACGCTAGTGGCGAGCTTCAGCGTCGTGGTCTGCACCGCGACGGCGCCCATGACCACGGCGGCGTCCAGCATGTTGTGGCGGCGCTGGTAGGCGCGCTGGCCGGACACGTTCGCGGTATGGTGGCTCTCGGAATCGTAGGGCATGCAGACATGGTCAGGATACCAGATGGAGTGGATGCCCGCGCGCTCGGCGGTCTGGGCGACCCGGATCGGGTCCATCTGCTCCGCCGGCGTGTGGTGGAGGAACATGTTGACGTCGTCCCGGTAGGATTGACCGTGGGTGTTTCCATAAAGACCGACTTCCATGATGCATTCCCTTTCGTTCGCCCGGTTTGCGGCGCGGCGCGATTATGCCGCCGTCATATCGCTCCCGCTACCGCGGCCGGGCGGCGGTAGGATCACCGCCGGCTCGGGATCACGCCGGGGAGGGTCCGCTGGCAGAATCGTCGCGGATGGGCGCTTCACGGGTCAGGTCCAGCTTGCGCTTGATGTAGGCGCCAGACGTCGTGGCGCCGTATCGAGGCGGGTTGTCCGGCCCGTGGCATGACGGGATGCACTCGATCCGTGCGTCATAGTTCGGCTGGTGGAAGAAGCAGAGCGAAATCCGCGCCTGGTCCGCCTGCGCGCGCGGCGGGTTCACGACCCGATGGCTGGTGGAGACCCATCGGTCGTTGGTCCACTCCGCCATCAGGTCGCCGAGGTTGACCGTGAGCGCGCCGGGCACGCGCGGCACGCGAAACCAGTCGCCGTCCCGGGTCAGCACCTCGATGCCACCAGTGTCCGTATCGGAATAAATGATCGTGAGGCTGCCTAGGTCGGAATGAGCGCCGGCGCGCGCTTCGTCCGCGGCGGGCGTGTTCGGCTGCGGCGGGTAGTGGATGACGCTCGAGTTGGTGATATGGCGGTCGATGCGGTCGGCGAAATAGTCCACCGGCTGCTCGAGCGCCAGCGCGAAGCTCTGCATGATGGCGGGCGCGAGCCGCTCCATGTGCCGGTAGTACTCTTCCCAGAGTTCGCGCCATTCCGCGGGGTGAGCGGGCCATATATTGGGCGCGAAAAACGTGCCGGCGGCCGGCGCCCGGCAATAGGGGTCGTCGGGCATGTCGAAGGGGCCGATGCTGAAGGATTCCTTCAGATCGGGCAGTGAGGGGCTGCCGTCATCCAGGCTCGCCGCCGCGTTGTCGCCGCGCAGCGGGATATAGCCGCGGTAGCGGTCGGGCGGCATGGTGATGCGCCGCTTCTCGTCCTCTGGCAGCGCGAAGTAGCGATAGGAGACCGAGACCAACTCGTCGATCAGGGTCTGCGGCACGCCGTGGCCGGTCAGCATGAAGAAGCCGATGTCCTCGCAGGCTTGCCCGATCGCGCTCGCCACGCGCCGCCGCTCGTCGGCACCGCCGTTGAGGAAAGGGGCGAAGTCGATCAGTGGAACCGGCGCAGCCATTGCGTAACTCCGTTGGGAACAGCAATTGTAGCACGGGGAGCCGCAGGGCCTGGGTGGACGAGGATAGACGGGGAGAGTAGGCGGCCATGCGTGTGTTCATTGCGTGTCTCGGGACCGAGACCAACACCTTCTCATCGTTGCCGACGGGGGAGCAGACCTATCGGGACACGGCCGTCTTCGACGGCGATGCGACGCGCCATCCGCCCAATCCCTTCAGCCTGCCGCTGCACATCTGGCGCGAGCGCGCCGAGGCGGAGGGGCACGGGGTCATCGAAGGGCTCTGCGCCTTCGCCCAGCCGGCAGGGCGGACGATCCGCCGCGTCTACGAGGGCTATCGCGACCGCATCCTCGAGCAGGCCGAGGCCGCGCTACCGCTCGACCTCGTGCTGGTCAACATGCACGGCGCCATGGTGGCGGAGGGCTACGACGACTGCGAAGGCGATCTGCTGACCGGCCTGCGCGCGGTGGTGGGCCCCGACGCGGTGATCGGCGGCGAGCTCGACCTCCACTGCCACATCACGCCGCTGATGCTGGAGGCCGCGACGGCGCTGGTCACCTACAAGGAGTATCCCCACACCGACATCGGCGAGCGGGCAGGCGACCTGTTCCGGCTCTGCCACGACGCGGCACACGGGCGCACCCGGCCGGTGATGGCCGCTCACGACTGCCGCATGATCAGCATGTGGCGCACCACGGATGAGCCGATGCGGACCTTCGTCAACCGCATGAAGGTGCGCGAGGGCAGCAATGGAATCCTCGCCGTCTCCTTCGGCCACGGCTTCCCCTGGGGCGACGTGGCGGAGGTGGGCGCCAAGACCCTGGTGGTGGCCGACGGCGATCAGGGCAAGGCGGCGGCGCTGGCCGCCGATCTCGGCGCCCGGCTCTGGGCCATGCGCGAGGAGACGCGGCCCACCGCAATCGGGATCGACGAGGCGATAGACCGGGCGTTGGCGATCGACGGCGGGCCGGTGGTGCTGGCAGACGTCTCGGACAATGCCGGCGGCGGCGCGCCGAGCGATTCCACCTTCATCCTGGAGCGCCTGATTGCGCGCGGCGTCGGCGATGCGGCGAGCGGCCTCTACTGGGACCCGGTGGCGGTGCGCTTCTGCATGGAGGCGGGGGAGGGGGCCTCGCTCCGGCTCCGCATCGGCGGCAAGTGCGGCCCGGACTCGGGCAACCCAGTGGACCTGACGGTTGCAGTCGAGCGCATCGTCACCGGTGCCGAGCAGACCTTCGGCGGGGTCCGCAACAGGATCGGCGATGCCGTGTGGGTACGCGCGGGAGGCGGCCTCGACCTCGTGCTCAACACGGTGCGGACGCAGGTCTTCCATCCCCTTGCGTTCGCTGCCGTAGGGCTCGATCCGGCGGGCAAGAAGATCGTGGTGGTGAAGTCCACCCAGCATTTTCATGCCGGCTTCGCGCCCATCGCGAAAGAAATCCTCTACGTCGCGGCTCCCGGCGCCATCGCGCCCGACTTCGCGGCGATCCCCTACACCAAGCTGGCGAAGCCTTACTGGCCGCGGGTCGAGGACCCGTGGGCGAAATGAGAGAGGCGCGGCGGGGGCCGCTGCCGTCTATTCGGCAGCCTCTGCCTCGGGGCGGGCCCAGCGGCGCTCAAAGGCCCAGACGTCCTCGAAGCCCATGAGCGCGTGCATCTCGGGCAACGAGATCATCGGCGCATCGACGTTTGCGGTGGAGCCGTCGCGCTTGAGGGCCGCGAAGGCGCTCTTCATGGCGCCGGCTGCGGGCAACATGCCGATGGCGGGATAGATCGCGATGTTGAAGCCCAAGGCCGCAAGGCGATCCGCCGGCACGATCGGGGTCTTGCCGCTGTCCACCATGTTGGCGAGCAGCGGCTTGTCGAAGGTCTCGCCGATCCGGGCGATTTCGTCCTCGTTCTCCGGCGCCTCGATGAAGATCACGTCGGCGCCCGCCTCGGCGAAAGCTTGGCCCCTGGCGAGAGCCTCGTCGAGCCCGAGGTTGGTGCGCGCATCGGTGCGCGCGATGATCAGGAAATTGGGGTCGCTGCGCGCGTCGGCGGCGACCCTGATCTTCTCCACCATGTCCTCGACCGGGACCACGCGGCGCCCCGGCGTGTGGCCGCACTTCTTGGGGATCTCCTGGTCTTCGAGCTGGATCGCGCTGCAGCCCGCGTCCTCGTAGCCCTGCACAGTGTGGCGGACGTTGAGGAGGCCGCCGAAGCCCGTATCCGCGTCGCAGATCAGCGGCGAGGCCGTGCCGCCGGCGATGGTGCGCACGCGGCTCACGACATCGGCGTAGCTCGCGATGCCGGCATCGGGGAGCCCGAGATGCGAGGCCGCGACGCCATAGCCGGTCATGTAGAGCGCCCGAAAACCCATGCCGTCCGCGACCTTGGCGGAGATCATGTCGTAGACGCCCGGCGCCACGACGAACTGGCCGTCCCTGATCGCGCCGGCGAGCGCGGCGCGCTTCTCGTTCGCACTCATGGTCGTGGTCCTCCGTCTCGGGGCGCTGGCCGCGCGGGATCACCCGCGGTGGGCGTCCAGAAAGCCCAGCAGGGTCTCGAAGTAGGCCTCCGGCTCCTCGTACATCGGCAGGTGGGAGGAGTTGGGGAAGACCTTGATCCGGGAATTGGGCAGCGCCGCGTGAATCTTCATTGAGCAGGACGGCGTCAGCTCGTCGTGCTGGCCGCAGAGCACCAACGCCGGCTGATGGATGCGGTGCAGCTCGGGCAGCCAGTTCTTGTCCTTGATGCTGCCGGTATAGCAGAACTCGTTGGGGCCCTGGATCGCCTCGTAAGGCCCCATGTTCCAGTCGCCGAGGGAGCGCATGACTGGGGGCGGCCACGTGTCGAGCCGGCAGACGTGGCGGTAGTTGAGGATGGTGATCGCGGCTTGATAGGTGGGGTGGTCGAGGGTGCCCTCCGCCTCGTGGCGCTGCATCATCGCCTCGGTCTCAGGCCCGAGGGCATGGCGCAGGCGGTGCAGCTCGCTCACCAGATGCGGGATGTCGCCAGCCCCGTTGGCAAGCGTGATGGTCTTGAAGCTCTCGGGGTAGGCCAGCGCCCACTCCTGGCCGAGCCAAGTGCCCCAGGATTGCCCGTAATAGTGGACAGGGCCGAGCCCGAGCGCGGTGCGCACGGTCTCCGTCTCCTCGACGTAGCGCTCGATGGTCCAGAGGGAGGCATCGTCCGGCCGGTCCGACTTGCCGGTGCCGAGTTGGTCGAAGGCCACCACTCGGTAGCCCTTGTCCGCGAGCCAGGAGTGCGCGTCGCGCACGTAGTCGCAGGGCAGCCCCGGCCCGCCGTTGACGCAGAACAGCACCTCGTCACCGGAGCCGAAGCTGTAGGCCACGACGTTGTAGCCGTCGACGGTGACGTTGATGGTCTCGTCCGGCGCGCGATCGTCCATCATGGCCTGCATCTCCCTCCCGCTTGGGCGCCGGAGTGTTCCACATTTGCCAATCTCCTCCAAGCAGGGCCGGTGGTGGAGCGGCGCGTGCTAACATGACTCCTCGATCACCCGGCGCGGCAAGAAGAAACAACAAAGGTGCCCGCGATCGTCGTGCCCCGGCGGCGGCGACTGAGGAGGGGGAGGAGAGCGAAATGGCACGTATTCTCATCACCGATGTGACGATCTTCGACGGCTCCGGCCGCGAGCCCTTCGCGGGCGAGGTCCTGGTGCAGGGCAACCGCATCGCCAAGGTGGCGGCCGGCGGCTTCCCCAGCGGCACGGCGGCGGACCGGGTCATCGACGGCGGCGGCGCAACGCTGATGCCGGGCCTGGTCAACTGCCACGGGCACCCGACCTACCCCAACATGGGCGCGGACTTCTACTCGACCGGCGAGCTCCCGGTGGAGGAGCACGTCTACCGCACCATGCACAACGTGAAGGCGATGCTGGACGCGGGCTTCACCGCCTCGGTCAACGGCTCATCGGCCAAGGCCCGGCTCGACATCGCGACCCGCAACGAGATCGACGCCGGCGGCATCCCCGGCCCCCGGATGCGCGCGGCCACGCCCGAGATCACGGTCACCGGCGGGCTCGGCGACCTGCGCCAGTACCACATGTACCACGAGGGCTTCGCGGTGGTCTGCGACGGGCCCGAGGAGATCCGCAAGTTCTCCCGCCTGATGATCCGCGAGGGCGCGGACAGCCTCAAGCTGATGATCTCCGGCGACTTCTTCGTCCACGATACCGCCACCGGCGGCATGACCGTGATGCAGGAGGACGAGATCGTCGCCTGCACCAGCATCGCCCACATCCACAAGCGGCGCGTCATCGCGCATGCGCGCACGGCGGAAGCGGTGAAGCGCTGCGTCAAGCACGGGATCGACCTGATCTATCACGCCAACTTCTGCGACGAGGAGGGGCTGGACCTGCTAGAGGCGAACAAGGACCGTTTCTTCGTCAACCCCGCCATTGGCCTCACCTACACCACCCTCTACGAGATGGCGGACTACGGCATGCCGCAGGAGAAGGCCGAAGAATGGGGCTTCAAGCGCGAGCTCGACGGCGCCATCGCGGTCACGAAGGAGCTGCACCGGCGCGGCGTACGGGTGCTGCCCTTCGGCGATTACGGCTTCGAGTGGAACCCGGTGGGCCGCGACGCCCGCGACCTGGAGCTCTGGCAGGAGCTCATGGGTTTTTCCGCCATCGACCTGCTCACCATGGCGACGCGCTACGGCGGCGAGTGCTTCGGCGACGCGGTGGGCTTGGTCGAGGAGGGTTATCTCGCCGACCTCATCATGGTCGACAGCGACCCGCTCGCGGATGTTCGTATCCTGCAGGACACCGACCGAATCGTCATGATCATGAAGGACGGCGCGGTCTACAAGGAGCCGGGTGCCCGCCAGCGCCAGCAGGCCGCGGCCGAGTAGGCGCCGGGCCGCCCGCGCGCCCTTCCACCAGGCAAACGCCGGTCTTGATAGAGGCCGGCGTTGCTCTTATATCCCGGCCGTTGCGCCCCTCAGGGCCGCGGAATGGAGACCTCGTCGAGCGAGAGAGATGAGCGAAGCCAAGAGCAGCAAGAAGGCATCGAAGGCGAAGACCGAGTCAGCGCCCAAGGCCGAGAGCAAGAGCGTGAGCAAAAGCGCCGACACCAAGGCCAAGGACAACAACAAGGCGAGCTCGCCCGCCGAAACCTCCGACGCCAAGTCGACGGATAGCGCCAAGGACTCGGGCAAGGACAGTGGCAAGGAGGCCGGCAAGTCCGCGCGTGACTCGGCCGGCGGCAAGGCCGACGTTCACTACGGCTACTTCTCCAGTGTGCGAACACCTGAATACCGCAGTGGCTGGGACGCGATCTGGGGCAGCGAGAACGGCAAGAACGGCGCGGACGAAGACGAGACGCCGCGCCAGCGTCGGGCGGCGCGGGCGAGCCGGACCGCGAAGCCGCGCAAGCGCCGCGAGCCCATCACCGTCACCCTCGACCTCGACACGCTGCCGCCCGAACTCAAGGACGGCCTGGTCGAGATCGCGAGCGCCGAGCTCAAGAAATCCCGCGTGAGTTACGCCCGACGCGACAAGGCCGGCGCCATCGACTGGCGCATCACCTGCCGCGCGGATTGAGGGGGCCGGGCCGCGCAGCGGCCCGGACGGCGCGACTGCGCGCCGCGCCGAAGGCGCGAAGCCAAGCGAACGGAGTGAGCGCCCGGCGCCTGAGGGAAGGGAATGAGTACGGGCGAAATCCGTTGCAAATGTCGACGTGTCGGCCCATCTGTAGGGTGACCACCTGCGGAGGGCTCGGGCAATGCTGAGGATTGTCGTTTTCTGCGCCTTGCTGGTCGTTGGCGCCATGCCGCTTCATGCGGACGTCATTCAGGTGGACAGCGCTGGACTCGAGCGGCTGCGGGCTGAGGGGGTCGCCGTCATCGACGTCCGCAGGCCGGAGGAGTGGCGCAAGACCGGCGTCATCGAAGGCAGCCACTTGATGACCTTCTTCGACAAGAAGGGACGCTACGACTTGGACCAGTGGCTGCCGGCGCTCGCTGCGATCGCGGAATCCGACCAGCCCGTCGCGCTCATCTGCCGTAGCGGCAAGCGCAGCGGCAAGGTCGCCCGCATGCTGGACGAGCAGTTCGGATACCGGCACGTCTACACTGCGCGCGACGGCATCCTGGGATGGATCGACGAGGGCCGGTCCACCGTGGTTCGCCAATAGCGGCCGGCGCCCGAGGGCTGACAAATCCGCGGCCCGCTGGGCATTTCTGGTAGCCACACGGTAAAAAGCCGCTATATGTAGCGGTTTAGTCACATTCGAGTCGCCAGAGGAACGACAGAGGGGCTTCCGACCATGAGCAGAGCCGCATTCATCGAGAACGTGGCCAAGAAGGGCAAGATGAGCAAGGCCGAGGCCAAGCGCACCGTGGACCTGGTGCTGGGCGAGATCGAGGCCGGGATCAAGAAGTCGAAGAAGGAAGGCCGCTACACCATCGGCAACTTCGGCACCTTCACCATCGTCAAGCGCCCCGGGCGCAAGGGCCGCAACCCGCAAACCGGCGAGGCGATCCGCATCCGGGCCTCCAAGGCCCTCCGCTTCCGTCCCTCTGCCCAGCTCCGGAGAGCCGCCGGGGCTAAGTAATCCACGGCCTGCGCTCAAGGATGAGTTCTTGGGTGGGGGTCTGAGAGGTGCTGATTGCTGACGCTATTACGCATCTGAGTTCGAGCGGGAGCGCGCGGGGCACGAAGGGGTATGGCCAGGCATTTAGAGACTGCCGCCCGGACCTCGTACGGTAGGGAATTCCACCTGTAGCTCTGGTTCGAGTTTTGGAACTCTGGTGGAGTAAATCCTCAAATTGTCGCACTATTGTGAATCAAGTATGCTTGTTTAGCATTGAGCTGGACGTCATTGGGGAAGACCTGGAATGATCGAGCGGATACGAGTAAAGAGAGTTGGGCCAGTCAGAAGGGCCGACATACGGTTTGGAGATGTAACCATTTTTGTAGGTCCACAGGCAACCGGAAAGAGCATATTTCTGCAACTTCTTAAGCTACTTGCGGATCGATATTCTATTCACAAGACTATGCAGCATTTTGGGTTAACCAAGCGCGGTAGTTCGAGCCATTTTCTCGACCTCTATTTCGGCCAAGGAATGGCCTCCATTTGGTCCGACGGAAGAAGCAATCTGAAACTAGGGGACGCAAGAAGATCAACAGACTTGATGATCTACTCACGTTCAGGACGGTCCTATAGTCCGGAAAGTATGTTCTATATCCCCGCGCAAAGAGTGATGAGCCTGCGCGATGGTATGACGCGACCCTTCACGGATTATAGGGCTGGTGATCCTTTCGTACTTCGCGATTTCAGTGAGAAACTTCATAGCATAGTACAGACCGAAATCGGTCTCGGCGAAAATGTTTTTCCGCGCCCGCAACGCATAGCAGCGGCCCTAAGAGAGCCACTGGAAGAACACATTTTTGGTGGATTCCGGCTTCGCACTGACGCGTCCGAGCAACAGGGGCGTCTAGTCTTGAGTCGAGTTGCAGGTCGACCATTGCCATACCTCGTATGGTCGGCGGGACAGCGTGAATTCGTGCCCCTGTTGTTGGGACTCTATTGGTTGCTGCCGCCGTCGAGAGTGCCGCGCCGGAACCATCTCAGATGGGTTGTCATCGAAGAACCAGAGATGGGGCTTCATCCGAACGGCATCGGTGCCGTAATTAATCTTGTCATAGAGCTGAAGTTGCGGGGATATCGCATTTGTCTTTCGACCCATTCGCCCCATGTCCTCGATATTGTTTGGGCTCTTCGCTTCCTTCAAGAGAATGGTGGAGGCGTTAACGATGTGTTGAGGCTGCTCAATCTAGCTTCCCGACCAAAGACCAAGAAAATTGCAACGGCCGCGCTCGATAGCGAGTTGAGAACCTATTACTTTGGGCGTGATGGGATGGTTCGCGATATATCCGGCCTCGATCCTGGATCGGACGATATTGCCGAAGGGGGGTGGGGAGGTCTTACCGAATTCTCCGGTAGGGTCGGGGATGTCGTTGCGGAGGTCGCGGGCCGCTCGCCGGCCGAGACGCAATGACCTTTAGGGAGGCAGTAGAAGCGGCGCCGCCCCCGGTGAGCGGCGCGTATCATCCCGGCAAGCGGGCGCTAGAGAACAGACATCGAAATCTTGTGACGTGCGCCGAGCCGAGGCGGCTGACCGGAAGCATCCATCTAGACTCGGCGCTCAGGCAAGAGCCCGCCCACGCCCAAGCGCCTCGTTGGGATTATGGTTTGGGTTATCGGGCTACCAATGGGCCGGAGCGCGCAGTTTGGATCGAGGTGCATTCGGCGACTACGAAGGAGGTTTCGGCTGTCCTAAGGAAGCTGCAATGGCTGCGGGACTGGTTGAATGGTAACGCCGAGCAACTCAGCCAAATGACCAACCTGACTTGCAGTAATATCCGTTTCGTGTGGATCGCCAGTTCTGGCGTCAAAATACCCCCCAATTCTCCTCAAGCACGCCGATTAAATCAAAGCGCCATCAACAGAGTTCGAGAACGCTTGCAGCTGTCCTGACGAGTTCCAATACCGATCTTGCGTTTGGCTGTGTGGGGAGTCGACGTCAAGCGCGATGAGTCTAGGCCTGACGTGCTACGGCCACTGCTGAGCGAGGCCCCTGTCTGGAACCGAGCCGGGCGTCATCAATCGCCTCAACACCTCTCATCATGGTTAGGGGGTTTGTTGACCAGCGTGCTCACAGGGAGGAAGGTCATGGCGTCCGCAAGGTAGGGGGCGAGGGGGACGGAGCCGCCCGCGAGCCAGGGGTCGTAAGCCTCGGGCAGCAGGATCACGGGTGTACGGAGGTGGGTCGGGGTGCCGGCCGGTGCGCGGCCTACCAGGCGGTCCAGCCGAGGTCGATCATGAGGTGCGCGCCGTGTACTGCATCGGCCTCCGACGACACGAGGTAGGCCACAGCGCCCGAGACGTCGTCGGCCTCCATCCAGTAGCGGCCCATCGGCGCGATGGCCTCCATCCGCTCCTCCCTGCCGGGCTGGGCGCGGATCGCCGCGTTCATGTCGGTTCTTGTGGCACCGGGCCCCACTGCGTTGACGTTGATGCCGTGCGGCCCGAGCTCCAGGCCGAGCGCCTTGGTCAGCAGCATCTGGCCGCCCTTCGACGCGCAATAGGCCGCGCCGGCGCTCGAGCCGACGACGCCGAGGGTGGACGTGATGTTGACGATCTTGCCCGCGCCTTTCGCCTTCATCACCGGCGCCACCGCCTTGGCCATGAAGAAGCTGCCCTTGAGGTTGATGTCGATCTGCGCGTCCCAGAGCGCCTCGGTGGTCTCCTCCATGGGCAGCGGGTGGTAAACGCCGGCGTTGTTGATGAGGATGTCGATGGTTCCGAAGGCGTCGACCACCTCCGCCGTCAGCCGCTCGCAGTCCGCCACCTGCGAAACGTCCGCCTGGAACGGTGCGGCGCGGCCGCCGGCGTCCACGATCTCCTGAGCCACGGCCTCCGCCTTCGCACGCGCCGTGTGTGCGACCACCGCGATCACGGCGCCGTCCGCGGCGAGCCGGCGCGCGATGCTGGCGCCAATCCCGCGCGAGCCGCCGGTGACGATCGCGACCTTGCCCTCAAGCCTCATGCCCTGCCTCCGCTTGTTCGAGGCGGGCACGATAGCATGCGAAGCCGGCTCTGCTCCCCGCGTGGCGCATCCCCACGCGACCGACTACTGCGCCTCCTCCATCTTCATCTCGCCGTGATCCATGTGGCCGCCGTGGTCCTTCATCTCTCCGTGCTCGTGCCCGGAATCGCCGGAGGGTGGGCCGAAATCCAGCTTCTTGACGACGCGGTCACGGGTCGGGCCGCTGACGTCGAGGGTGAGCGCCCATTCGCCCAGCATCTCCAGCTCCAGCGTGGCGGTGTAGTGGCCCGGCATCGCGCCCGCCGCCGCCTTCACGGGCCGCACGTTGTGCGCGAGCGGCATCGACGGCATGTCGGCCTTGACCACGACCTCGGCGCCCGCCACGGGCTCGCCGCTCTTCTTGCCCTTGAGCATGATCATGCAGTCGTAGGTCAGCCTCTCCGCCGTCGCCGTGCAGCTCACGTCGGCCGCGACCCGCTCGCCCGCCAGGGCGGCACCGCCCGCCATCAGCATCGCCGACAGAGTCAGACCTGCGATGAAGGTACGCATCGTTCATTCTCCCCTCGTTAGACCCAGATAGGCGCTGACCAGCAGCTCGTGTTCGGCGAGCTCGGCTGCCTTGCCGTCCAGTATGATACGCCCGCTTTCCAGCACGTAGCCCCTGTCCGCGATCGCGAGCGCCTGGCGCACGTTCTGCTCGACCAGCAGGATCGTGACGCCTGCGTCCCTGAGCCGGGGGATCAGGGCGAAGACGTCGAGCGCGGCGATCGGGGCGAGACCGAGGGACGGCTCGTCGAGTATCAGGAGCTTCGGCCGCGCCATCAGCCCGCGGGCCAGCGCCAGCATCTGCGCCTGGCCGCCGCTGAGCGCAGCACCCGGCTCGTCGAGCCGCTCCCGCAGCATCGGGAAGGATTCCAGCACGCGCTCGATGTCTGCCTCGGTCCTGGCGCGGCCTGCCACGTTGTGGGCCCCGAGCCGCAGGTTCTGCGCGACGGTCAGTCCGCCGAAGATCAAGCGCCCCTCCGGCACCTGCACGATGCCGCGGCGCATGATCCGGTGAGGCGGCATACGGGTGATCGCCTGGCTGAGAAAGCGAATCTGCCCGCTGGACGGCCGCTCGATGCCGCACACCGCATGCATTGTCGAGCTCTTGCCCGCGCCGTTTGCGCCGATCAGGGCGACGATCTCGCCTTCCGCGACCTCCAGCGACACGCCCTGGACGGCGCGCACCTTGCCGTAGCTGAGGTGCAGGTCGCGGATCTCAAGCATCCAGCGCGTCCCGCCCGAGATAGGCTTCCAGCACTTCGGGGTGCTCCAGGACCCGGCCCGGCTCGCCGTCCGCGATCTTGCGGCCGAAATTGAGGACGCAGAGGCGCTGGCAGAGCGTCGAGATCAGGTCGAGCTTGTGCTCGATGACGATGCAGGTGCGCCCCGGCACCGCGAAGTCGCGGATGAGGGCGGCCATCTCCGCGGTCTCGGCCGGGGTCATGCCGCCCGCAGGCTCGTCGAGCAGCAGCAGCGCGGGAGAACGCACGAGCGCACGGGCCAACTCGAGCCGGCGCTGATCGGGCAGCGGCAGGCTGCCGGCAAGCACATTCCGTCGATCCGCGAGTCCCACCGCGTCGAGCAGCCGGTCGACCTCCGCCTGCCGTGCCCGTTCGGCCGCGGACCGGTTCGACAGCAGCGCCAGCGGCCCGACATCGTGCAGGCTGTGCTGTGCCACCCAGACGTTCTCGCGCACGCTCATGCGTTGGAAGATGCGGAGGTTCTGGAAGGTTCGCGCGATGCCGAGGCGGACGATTCCGGCCGGCGTGCTCCGGGTGATGTCCTCGTCACGCAGCAGGACGCGGCCGGTGTCTGCCTGGTGAACGCCGGTGATCACGTTGAACAACGTCGTCTTGCCGGAGCCGTTGGGGCCGATAAGGCCCACCACCTCGCCGTCCGCGATCGCGAGATCGAGCGCCTCCAGGGCGGCAACGCCCCCGAAGGACCGGCTCAGCCCCTCAATCCTCAGCACGGACCAACCCTCGCCAGCGTCCGCGCAGCCAGTGCATGGCGGCTTCGTCCAGCAGCCCGCGCGGGCGCACGATGAGCAGCAGGGCGACGAGGCCGCCGAAGACGATCATGCGGTAGCCGGAGATCGCACGGATCGATTCCAGCAGGCCGATATCGATGGCGACTCCGATCAGCGGCCCGAACGCCGTGCCCAGCCCGCCGATCAGGCCGTATGCCAGCGCGTGCACGCCCAGCATGACGTTGAAGATCTTGGGCTCGACGTAGGTCGCAAGGTGCGCGTAGAGGGCGCCGCCGATGCCTGCGACGATGCCGGCCATGACGACGGCAAGGATCTTGTACTTGGTGACGTTGAGCCCCTGCATCTCGGTCAGCATCGGGTCCTCGCCGATCATCCGGAGGATGGCGCCGAGGCGGGAGCGTTCGAGGATGAGGAAAACGATGAGCACCACCGCCAGCAGCCCGTAGATGATCAGCATGTACTCGAAGGCCGAGACGTTGCTGTCGTAGATGGCGCGGATGTCGCGAAAACCGTCGGAGCCGTCGGGGCCAACCAACTCGCCGTCGATCTCCACCTGGTACCTGAAGATCTCGAAGATCAGCCGCACCATCTCGGCGAAGGCGAGCGTCGCCACCGAGAAGTAGAGCCCCCTGAGCCGCACGGTCGGGATCGCCACCACCAGCGCCGCCGCCCCGGCCACCAGCGCGCCCCACAGCAGGCCGAGCCAGATCGGCCAGCCCCACATCGCGGTCGCGATGCCGGAGCCGTAGGCGCTCACGGCGAAGAAGGCCTGCTGTCCGAACGAGATCTCGCCAACCACAAGCAGCAGATAGGCCGAGAGCGCGATGAACGAGATCATTCCGATGTTGGAGAGGACCGTGATGAGATAGAGGTCGTCCATCGTTCAGACGCGCCGCGTCGCCGCCAGTTCGCGCTCGACGGCGAGCTGGCCCATGAGGCCGCCGGGGCGGAACACCAGGAACAGGAAGAGCAGGAAGTAGGCGGAGAGGTCCCGGTACTCGGTGCCGAGATACCAGATGCTCTGGGCTTCGACGACGCCGAGCAGCAGCCCGCCGAGGACGGCACCCGGGATCGAGCCCATGCCGCCCAGCATCATGGCGATCAACCCCTTGAACGTGGCCCAGAGCCCGAACAGCGGCGTGATCTGGCCGTCCGCGCTGACGATCAGATAGGCGGCGACGCCGCCGAAGGCGGACGCGATGACGAAGGCCAGGAACATGACCGCGCCGACATTGATGCCCATGAAGAGCGCCGCGCGCGGGTTCTCGGAGACGGCGCGGAGCGCCAAGCCAAATCGCGTGTACTGCAGCAGCCAGTGGAGCAGCACGGTCATGACCGCCGCAACGGCGAACATCACGATGTTCTCCACCTTGAAGAAGAACGGCCCCAGGTCGATCGGGTCGGCGGTGACCATAGGCGGGAAGAAGTAGGTCCGGTCCGGGAACACCACGGTCACGATCTCTTCGAGCTGCATCCATATGACGAAGCTCGAGACCATCGACGCCACCGCCGCGCCCCGGCGAATGGCCCTGAAGCACAGACGCTCGACGTAGATGCCGACGATCACGGCGCCCACCACGGTGGCCGCGGCGATCGCGACGGCGTTGGCCTTGAATTCGAGATAGACCAGCGTGCCGACGAACGCGCCGACCATGATCGACGGCCCGTAGGAGAGGTTGAGCCGGCGCATGACGCCGAAGATCAGGGTGAACCCTATGGCGAGCAGCGCATAGGACGAGCCCAGCATGATGCCGTCGAGGCAGTTCTGGATGAAATCAACCACCGGCCTCTTCCCGCATCGCTGTCGGAGGTCCGGCCACTGGCGTCAGCCGCCCTGGTGTGTCGTCCCGCCGGGGTGGTCTCGATCCTGTGCCGCCCGTTCGCGCTGGGGGCCCTTTCCCAGATAGGCGCGCTGGATCACCTCGTGTTCGGAGAGCTGGCCGGGCTTGCCGCTGAACGTCACTTCCCCCTGCTCCAACAGGAAGAAGTGATGGGCTACCTGCAGCGCCATGTGCGCGTTCTGCTCGACCAGGAAGATCGTGGTGCCGTCCGCGTTGAGATCGCTGATGATCCGGAAGATCTCCTCGACGACGAGAGGTGCCAAGCCGAGCGACGGCTCGTCCATCATCAGCAGTTTGGGCCGTGCCATCAGGGCACGCGCGACCGCCAGCATCTGCTGCTCGCCGCCGGATAGCGTGCCCGCCATCTGCCTGGACCGTTCCTGCAATCTGGGGAACCGGGCGAAGACGTGCTCGATGTCCTGGTTCACCTGCGACCTGCTTTTGCCCAGTCGGAGATAGGCGCCGGCGACGAGATTCTCGTGCACGTTCATGTCGGGGAAGACGAGCCGGTTCTCCGGCACCAGCGCGATCCCCCGCCGCACGACTCCGCTCGGCGTCATGCCGGTAATGTTCCGATCGAGGAAGCTGATGGTGCCCCGTCTCGGCTTCAGAATGCCGGCGATGGTCATCATCAGCGTGGTCTTGCCGGCGCCGTTCGGGCCCAGCAGGCAGGTGATCCCGCCCTCCTCGACCGAGAGGTCGACACCGCGCAGGGCCTCGATGTTGCCGTAAGCGGCGGCGATGCCGTCGATCTCAAGCATGCGCCGTCTCCACGCCGCCGCCGAGATAGGCCTGCTGGACCGCTGGGTCCTCCTGGATCGCGGCCGGCAGGCCTTCGGCGATCTTGCGCCCGAAGTTGAGCACCGCGATGCGGTCGGTCACGCCCATGACCAGCTCCATGACGTGCTCGACCAGCACGATCGTCATGCCCGCCTTCTGAAGCGCCCGCAAGCGACCGTCGAGCGCGTGCACCTCCTCCAGGTTCATGCCGGCGGCGGGCTCGTCGAGCAGCAGGAGCCGGGGCTTGGTGGCGAGCGCGCGGGCCAGCTCCAGCCGGCGCTGCTCGCCGAAGGCCAGGTTGGCGGCGGGCTCGTTCCGCTTGCCGGCAAGCCCGGCGAATTCGAGTTGCTCGTCCACGGCATCGCGCGCCGCGCCCGAGCCGAAGAACCATCGCTTCGCGAAATTCTCGCTGCGTCGGTCCTCGACGGAATTCTGCGCCACCCAGAGGTTCTGCCAGACCGTGAGGTGGTCGAACAGCCGGATGTTCTGGAAGGTGCGCGCCACGCCCGCCGCCAGCACCCGGTGCGGTGCGGAGCCGGTGATGTCGCGCCCCTCGAAGGCGACCCGCCCGGCGGTGACCGATACGACACCGCAGATCAAGTTCACCGTGGTGCTTTTGCCCGAGCCGTTGGGGCCGATCAGGCCGAAGATCTCGCCTTCCTCCACTGCGAGGTCGAGCTCGTCGACGGCATGGACTCCGCCGAAGTGTTTGGTGAGGGATGTGAGCTCCAGTATCGGCATCGCGCTAGTTGCGGGTGTCGCGGGTGAACAGCCCGCGGACGAGCTTCACGGAGCGCTCGTCGATCAGTCCGCGCGGCTGGATGTTCATGGCGAGAACGATCAGCGCCCCGAACAGCAGGTTTCGCCAATCGCCCATGAAGCGCAGACCCTCGACAAGAAATCCCTGGATGAAGATCACCGCCACGAGGGTGCCGAAGACATTGCGGAGCCCGCCCAGGATTGGATAGGCGATGGCGAAGGTCGCCAGCATGACGCCGAAGTTCAGGTGCTCGATGTGCGTCGTGTAGTGGGCGTAGATCGCGCCGCCGATGCCGGCGATGAAGCCGCCTGCGGCGAACGCGCCGACCTTCACCGCCGTCAGGTTGATGCCGACGCTCTGCGCCGCAAGCTCGTCCTCGCCCACCGCCCTGAGCACGGTGCCGGCGCGCGAACGGTCGGTCCACCACAGCGCCAGCATGACGAGAGCGACGATCACCCAGATGAAGATCGCGACATCCAGGGTGCTCCAGCCGTTCTCGGGGAAGAATCGGATCTGCTTGAACCCTTCGCCGCCCTGCGGGCCGACGACGATGCCCTTCTTTTCGATCTGGTAGTCGAAGTTGAACCAGAAGAGCCGGATGAACTCGCCGAAGGCGATGGTCGCCACCACCAGCATCAGGCCCTTAATCCTGAGCGCAGGAAACCCGACGATGCCGGCCACGATGCCGGCGAGCGTGGCTGAGACCAGAAGCGCCGGAATGATGTGCCAGCCCGCCAGCACCGTGAGCATCGCCGAGACGTAGGCGCCGATGGAGAAGAAGCCCGCCTGCGCCAACGTGACCTGGCCGGTCTGCAAGACGACATAGGCGGACAGCCCGAGGAGCGTGTGGACGCCGATGATCTGGAGGAGCCCGAAGAAGAAGTCCATCGCCTTCTCCCCCGCTCAGTCGCGCGCCACCGAGCGCGAAAAGATACCGCCGGGCCGGAACACCAGGAACACGAACAGCAGCAGCATCACGTACATGTCCCGTTCGGTGACGCCCCTGAAAGCCAGGAAGAAGTTCTCGAAGGCGCCGACCGCGAGGCCGGCGATGATGGCGCCGGGGATGCTGCCGAGGCCGCCGATGACGCAGACGATGAGTCCCTTGACCGTGATCGGGACGACCAGCAGGGGCGAGAGCACGCCGACCGAGGCGCCGATCATGGCGCCGGCGAGCCCGCCTAGGAGGCCCGTGATGACGAAGGTGAGCGCGTTCGTGCGGTCCAGGCTGATGCCTGCGAGCTGGGCTGCGACCGGCTGTTGCGCCACCGCACGCGTCGCGATGCCGAGGCGCGTGCGGTAGAGCATGTACATGAGCACGACCATGGCGATCAGCGAGAGCACGAAGATGAAGATCAGATCGCCGCGCAGGCCGAAGTCACCCCACTCGATATAGATGTCCGCGAAGAGCGCCGGGTAAGGCTGGGGCATTCCGTCGGTCGCATGGACAACGATCTCGTCGATCAGGATCAGCATGCCAACGGTCGCCATCAGCGTGGCCAGCGGGCTCGCGAGCGGAATGAAGCGGAAATTGAGGAGATAGATCAGGAACGCGATCGCGCCTGAGCCAATGGCGGCGACGAGGAACGTGACCAGGGCGGGCAACGGCACATAGGCGGCCACAGCGATGCTGACGTAGGCGCCGGCGATCGAAGCCGCGCCATAAGCCAGGTTGATCTTGTGCATCACCCCGAAAATCAGGGTGAAGCCGATGCCGATGAGCGCGTAGATGGAACCGAACAGCACTCCGTCGGTGATCGACTGAAAGAAGTCGAGCCAGTCCACCCGATCATCCCCCGCTCAAGAGGCGTCGGCGAAAAAGGGTCGGATGTGCGCCGCGCGTTTGGCGCACACCCGCCCGATAACGCTTACTGCGACGGGTCGTGGAGGATCGCCCACTCCCCGGCCTGGGCGTGCACGTAGAGGTAAGGCTTGACCGCCTCGCCCTCGTCCGTGCGCTGGATCTTGCCGAGGAGCCCGTCGGTCTCCTTCAGGTTGGCCAGCCCGTCGCGGATCTTGCGCCGGTCAGCCTCCACCGAATCGCCGTCGGCCGAGATGCCCGCGCCTTCCATGACGTCCTTGAGGATCATCACGATTTCCCAGGCGGCGGCGCTGTGCAGATCCGCGCTGCCTTCGTGCTTCGCCGCCGCGTCGGCCGCAGCCTTGGCGGCTTCCGTCACCGGCGCGAAGCTCGTTGGAATGATGATGCCCTCGGCCTGCTCGGCGCAGCCCTGCAGCGTCTCCATGCTCGACGAGCTGGTAAGCCCGACCAGCAGACTTGGCTTGACCCGCTGGCGCTTCATCTCCTTCAGCACGCCGCAGGTTGTGAAGGGATGGGCCGAGATGGCGACGATATCGGCCTTCGCCTTCTTCATCTGGCGCACCTGCGTGGTGAAGTTGGTGTCGTTGAGGAGCCACTTGGACTCGCCGAGGACCTCGTAGCCGGCCTCGGGCGAGCGCTCCTTCATCACCTTGTGCCAGGTGAAGCGGGAATGGGCGAAATCCTCCTCGACGCCGCCATAGACGGTCTTGAGGTCAGGATGCTCCGCCGCGATCCACTGGAACAGTGCCCTGTACATCTCGCTCTCATTGGGAACGTTGCGGAACGCCCACTGGGAGATCTTCGCCAGCCCGCCCTTGATGGCGGTGTCGGTGAAGACCGGGATTTGCAGCCCGGAATCGCCTTCATCGTCCACCGTCTTCTGCAGGATGCCGAAGAGCGGCTCGGCAACGTTCGAGCAGGTGGGGCCGATGGCGACTACCGCACCGCTGCCGGCGATGCGGCGTAGCACCGAAATGCCCTCTTCCGCGTTGCAGCGGTCGTCGTAGAACGACAGCTCCATCTTGGCCTTGGAGCCGTCGGCCAGCGTGACGCCGCCCGCCGCGTTGACGGCCTCGATCGCGCCGATCAACACCGCTTCCGTGTTGATGCCGAAAGAGCGAACGACGCCCGACTTGGCGCCGAAGCCGGCGATCTGCACAGTCTTTTCTGCCGAGAACGCCTCGCTCTGCACCCCGAAGCTCGCGCCCACCGCGAGCGCGGCGATGGCGCCGAGCCTGACTAGCTTGCTATCCAACATCTGCTTCTCCCTCCTTCGATGAAATTCGAATTTGATCCGACCGACTCCGTGCGGTTCGGAGCTCGCGCCTCGGGCCGCCACGAACCGTCGATCCGCCGCAGCCGCCATGCCACTAACTCATCCTATACCCGCATCGCTTTCGGAGTCAGCGGATACTTGCCTCATGGCGTGTTTTTCCCTGGTGACGGCGACTGAATTAGGGGTGAGGACCCGACGAAGCGCTCCGCGGCGCTTTGGCCGGGAACGACTAGCGCATTCTCGACGGCATGCCTTCGTCGTGGGTGAGGTCCGGGTGCAGGAGACACCAGGGCTGCGCGCTCGCCACGTAGATCTCCCGGCTCGGCTGGTACGCGCTCGGGTCGTCCAGGCTTCCCGCATAGAGAGCCCGAATCCCCGTGTGACTGTTGTTGGTCAGAAACATCGGCGAGCCGCACGCGGGGCAGAATGCGCGGCCCATGAGATTTCCGCTGTCGGCGGTTCTCTCGAACCAGCTTGGCTCGCCACTGAGCAGGGTGAACTCGCTCTCCTTCACCACCACCACCGGCATATAGGCTCCGCCAGTCGCCTGCTGGCAGTCGCGGCAATGGCAGTTGCCCATGTAGCGCGGGGCCCCCGCGCACTCGTAACGAATGGCGCCGCATGCGCAGGCGCCGCCGAAGGGAACATCCATGGCCGACTCTCCTCGTGTTCCGCTGCCGGACTATAACCGGCCCAGAGCCGCATGGTAGAGAAGGCCGGGACTAGGGCTTCAGGCCGCGGGTCGAACCGGGAGAAACCATGAGCAACAAAGCCGCAGTCATCCACGAGAAGGGCACGCCCGACGTCTTCCGCTGGGAGGACTGGCCGGTCGGCGAGCCGGGACCGGGCGAAGCCCTGATCCGCCACGGTGCCGTCGGGGTGAACTACATCGACACCTACAACCGGCGCGGCATGCCGCATCCGTGGCCCGTGCCACCGCTCCCCGTCGTGCTGGGGATCGAGGGCGCAGGCACGGTCGAAGCGGTGGGCGAGGGAGTGACCGAGTGCGCGGTCGGCGACCGGGTTACCTATGCCAGCCCGCCCCACGGCGCCTACGCGCAGCGCCGGGTGATGCCGGCCAGGCGGCTGGTCAGGCTGCCCGACAGCATCTCCGACGAAGACGCCGCCGGCATCACGCTCAAGGGCCTCACCGCCCAGTATCTGCTGCGCCGAACCTACCGCGTGCAGCCCGGCGATCCGGTGCTGGTCCACGCGGCGGCAGGCGGCATGGGGCTGATTCTGTGCCAGTGGGCCAGGCACCTGGGCGCCACCGTGATCGGCACCGTCTCTACGGACGAGAAGGCGGCGCTCGCCAAGACCCACGGTGCCGACCACGTCGCGGTCTATTCGCGCGAGGACTTCGTGCCGCTGGTCATGGAGGTGACCGACGGCAAGGGCTGCCCGGCGGTCTACGACAGCATCGGCAAGGACACCTTCACCCGCTCGCTGGACTGCTTGCGCCCGCTCGGCATCATGGCGTGCTACGGCCATGCTTCGGGCGCGCCGGACCCGGTCGATGTCGTGGAACTAGGCGCGCGCGGCTCGCTGTTCGTCACCCGCCCGGCGCTCATGCACTACATGGAAGAACGCGAGGACCTGGTCGCTGCGGCGCAGGAGTTGTTCGACGTTGTCTCTTCGGGGGCGGTGACGATCACCGTCCACCACCGCCATCCGTTGCGCGAGGTCGCCGAGGTGCACCGCGCCATCGAGGAACGCCGCACCACCGGCTCGGCGGTGCTCCTGCCGTTCGCGTAAGGCGTTACCCGTGTCGACGCTCTGCCCGATGCCAGACGCCACGGCCGGTCCTCCCTGATCGACGCCGCCGGCGAGTCATGGCGATCTGCGAACTGAGCGCGTTGAACGGTCTGCTGCCGGCGGACGCACGCCTGATGGGGCTCGATCTCGGCGCCAAGACCATCGGCGTCGCGGTCTCCGACGTAAGCCGCACGATCGCGACGGCGCGCACGACGCTCCGCCGCACCAAGCTCTCCCGCGACATCGAGACCCTGCGGGCGCTGATCGAAGCTGAAAGGATCGGCGGCATCGTCGTGGGGCTCCCGGTCAACATGGACGGCAGCGAAGGCCCGCGTGCGCAGTCCGCCCGCGACACGGCCGCGCGCCTTGCCGAGGTGTTGGCGCTGCCGGTTGTCTTCTGGGACGAGCGCTGGTCCACCGTCGCCGCCGAGCGCGCGATGCTCGACGCGGATCTCTCGCGCCGCAAGCGGGCGCGCAAGGTCGACCAGGTGGCGGCGGCCTACATCCTGCAGGGCGCGCTCGACCGCCTGCGTCAGCGTTAGCGGAACGATTCCATGCAGCGTTTCTGCTACGCTCATCGTCTGAGCGCGAGACCCGGACCATGGTGCGGTGCACAGCGCGCGGCGGACGCGCCAGTATCGCGTCATGGAGTGCACGAGCGATCAAGCCACGCCACGCGGGGGGAGTAATGGGAGCGGGACCATGTTCCGTGCGCACGATCCTTCGGGCGTGCGCGACATCCCGCTTATCCCGGCAAATCCCACCGAATCCCGCTCATCCCACCAAATCCCGAATAATCCCGCCGAATCCCACTTATCCCACTTATCCCACTTGATCCCAACTAATCTCACCGAATCCCGGCAAAGTTTGGTCAATCCCATCCCACGCGACGCGCACTCCTGCGCGTTTTCGGGTTAGCGGAACTCGCGGATCGTGCCGCGCTGCACCACCAGGCTTGCCAGCAGCACGATCGCGAGGCCGGGCACGGTCATCAGCGGCGGCGCGGGCTTGCCGAGTGCGAGGTCGAGGAGGAGAACGATCGCCGGCAGCGCGTAGCCGTATGCCTGCACCCGGGTCGGGCCGAGGCGGAGCGTGGTGTACTGGGTGAGGAAGAAGGTGATGAGAGTCGGCAGGACCGCGAGATAGACGATGCCGCCAAGCACCACCGTTTCGACCCCCGACCAGTCGGTGCGCCAGAGCTTGACGTTGCTCGCCGCCAACAGCCAGAGCGCTGCCGCCACCATGGTCCAGAAGGACTGCACCAGGATCGGCTCGCCCCGATGCAGGAACTTGATGAGCGAGCTGTAAACCGCGTAGCCCAGGCACCCGGCGAGGAATATGCCGTCGCCGATGGTGACCTCGAGATTGGTGAGGCGGTCGGGATCGCCCCGGAAGATCACCCAGAGCGCGCCGATCATGCCGAGGAAAAGCGCGGCCAGCCGGTGGAGGCCGAGCCGCTCGCCCACCAGAACCGCACCGAAGAGCGCGGCAAGGCCCGGCACGATGGTGAAGATCGCGCTGGTGTTGAGTCCGCTCGTGGTGCGCAGCGCCTCGAACATGCACCAGAAGAAAAAGGCCAACGGCGCACCGAGCGCGAGGTAGCGCAGAAATGACAGGGCCGACGGCCACGCCAGCCCTTCGCGCCAGGCCACGATTGGCGCCATGAGCAGTGCCGCGAGAACGAAGCGGAGGCACATCATCACCGCCGGGTCGAGGCCGTGGGTGATGTGCTCGCCCAGGGGAAACGAGGTGGAAATGACGACGATGATCAGGAAGGCAAGCGCGTGCGCGTGCGCCTGACCCGTGCGCGCCGGCCCGCCTGGCTCTGATGTCGCCTGCGGAGTCTGCTGCCCCATGCCTCACACTACCGCCTGCTTGGCCAAGGTGAGAAATGCGGGTTGGGGCGTTAGGCGGTCGAGCGCTCGCGCAGCGCGTTATGCACTCGCGCGCTCTCGAAGCGCGACGATGGCGCCAAGCAGGACGAGGCCGTAGATGATGTTGCGCACCGCCTCGGGCAGCACCGTGCCGGACAGCATGATGCCGAGGCCGGTGAAGAGGATCGCGCCGCCCAGGATGCCGAGATAGTGGCCGCGGCCCCCGGTGATCAACGTGCCGCCCAGCACCACCACGGCGATGGAGGACAGCAGGTAGGGATCGCCCATGCCGTAGAACGCCTGGGCACTGAAGCCCGCGAGGAAGACACCGACCAGCGCGGAGCAGAAGCCGCTCAGCACGTAGGCGCCGACGATGGGGAAGCCGGTGCGCACGCCGGAGAGGCGGCTCACGCGCTCGCTGTTGCCGACCGCGAAGATGCGCCGGCCCGGCGCGCTCCTGTTCAGGTAGAGGGTCGCGACGACGACGAAGGCGATGAGGAACCAGCCGATCGGTGCGATTCCGGCGATGCGCCCGGTCACGAACCACGCCAGCGCCGGCGGCGCCTTGCCGATGGGCGCGCCCGAGCTGAACAGCAGCGACACGCCCTCCAGAATCCCGTTCATGGCGAGCGTCACGATGATCGGCGAGAGCCCGAAGAGGAGGATGGTCATGCCGTTGAGGAAGCCGATGGCGATCCCGATCCCGAGTGCCACCGGGATTACCCACACCGCTGGCGCGTCGACGCCGTTGCAGAGCGTGGTGACCACGATGGCCGGGAAGGTCATGGTCCAGGGGACCGAGAGATCGAGCCCGCCGGTGATGATGACCGTGCCCTGGCCGAGCCCGAGAATCGCCAGGAAGGCGGTCAGGATCAGCATGGCGTTGAGGTAGGCCAGCGGCGAGAAGTCGCCGCCGAAGATGCCGATCGTCGCACCCAGGATCACGACGTAGATGAGGTAGGCGGGCACGGCGAAGCGCAGCACCGCTCGGTGCCGGTCGAGCCAGGGGACGGCAATGGGGCCGGCGCCGCCCGCCGGTGGGTCCAGCCCGCCGAGGCGGATCGGTTCGCCCACCACCCGCAGCTTGGAGGGCAGGGAGGACTCCTTGAGCGCCCGCAGCGTCGCTCGCCAGAAGCGGGTGATCTCGACCACCGGCGAGTCGCGGCCGAGCGAGAAGCCGAGCACGGCAAGCAGCAGGATCACGCCCTCGACGATCGGCGTGTAGTAGGTGCGCACGCCGAGCACGAGGAAGATGTTGACCACGACGGTGAGAGTCAGGGCGCCGAAGATGGTGCCGACGGCGCCGCCCCGGCCGCCGCCGATGAGCGTGCCGCCCAGCACCACGGCGGCGAAGATCTGCAGCAGCATCTTGGCGCCGATCAGCGGGTCGCCGCCGCCCATGTTGGCGGTGATGAAGAGGCCGGCGGCGCCGTAGCACATCCCGGCGAAGGTGAAGGTGAGGAAGCGCGTGCGGCGGACATCGACGCCATTGGCCTCGGCCGATCCCGCATCGCTGCCGATGGCGTAGATGCCGGTGCCGATCCGCGTGTTCTTGAGCAGCAGCCAGAACAGGATGGCGACCGCGAGTACGACGACGGGGGCGGGCAGGCCCTCGGTTATGACGTCGCCGGTGAAGACCAGGCTGAAGTCCCACGGCATTTCGCCGCCGGGGAACTTGAGCACCAGCAGCGCAGCGCCTTGGGCGATGAACATGGTGGCGAGAGTCACCACGATCGACTGCAGGCGCACGTATGCGACGAGGAAGCCGTTAAGCGCGCCGATGGCGGCACCCAGGCCGAGCGCGATGACCAGCGCAACCAGGGTGAAGAGGCCGGTCCCCATGTCGGCGACGGGCCCGAGCTGGGTAACCAGAACTACGTTCACCAGAGAGATCACGGCGCCCGCCGAGAGGTCGAGCCCGCCGGCAAGGATGACGATGGTCTCGCCCAGGGCAGCGAGCGCGAGGGTCGCCGCGCTCGCACTGATGCTGCTGATGTCGAAATAGGCGATGCCCTGGCCGGTGATGAGCTGCAGCGCGATCATGGTCGCTGCGAACACCGCGATGGCGATGATCGTGCCGCGCTGGCGCGACCAGCTGAATGGCGGCAAGTAAGGTGCGCGTAGCGCGCCCAGCGGGGTCATCGGGAGCCCTCGCCGAGTGCTGCGCGCATGATGCTGGCCTCGGTGATCTCGGCGCCTGTGAGCGAGGCCGCCTTGCGGCCGCGGTAGATCACCATCACGGAGTCGCAGAGGTTCACCAGCTCCGGCACGTCCGTCGAGTAGTAGAGCACCGCGCCGCCGGCGTCCGCGTAGGCCCGCATGAGGGCGTAGATCTCTGCCTTGGTGCCGACATCGACGCCACGCGTCGGGTCGTACATGAGCAGCACGCGGCTCTCGGCCAGCAGCCACTTGGCGATGGCGATCTTCTGCTGGTTGCCGCCGCTGAAGACGTTGCAGGCGCTGTAGAGTGCGCGGCGATCGACCTGCACCATGTCGAGCGCACGGCCCACGGCCTGCGCTTCCTGCTCCAGGTTCACGAGGCCGAAACGCACGCAGCGGTCGATGATCGGGAGCGAGATGTTTTCCCGCCCCGTCAGCGCGAGGAAGAGCGCTTCCGTCTTGCGGTCTTCCGGCACGAAGCTGATGCCGATGCGGCTGTTCACGGCGTCCTTCGGAGTGCGCAGCGTCACCCGCTGGTCGCCGATTCGGATGTCGCCAGCGCTTAGCCCGACCATGCCGAAGAGCGCGAGAAAGAGGTCGCGCTGGCCCATGCCTTCCAGCCCGCCGACGCCGAGAATTTCACCGGGCCAGAGGTCGAAGGAGAAGTCCTGGACGCCGCCTTCGATCGACAATCCGTCGCCGGCCAGGATTGGCGTCTCCCCGCGCCGTTCCGGTTGTTCCGGCTTGGGCGGAAAGGTGGCTGCGAGGGAGCGCCCGATCACCAGCTCGATCACGCGGTCGTCGGAGATTTCGTCCGCCCTGAAGCTCCCCACCATGCGGCCGTTGCGCAGGATGGTCAGGCTGTCGCAAAAATCCCGCACCTCCTGCATCCGGTGCGAGATGAAGACGATGGTTGTGCCCTCGGCGCGCAGCCGGTCGAACAGCGCGCCGAGCCATTGCACGTCGTTGCCGGAGAGGGACGAGGTGGGCTCGTCGAGCAGCAGCAATTGCGGCTTGCGGGAGACCGCGCGCGCGATCTCGATCTTCTGCTGCGTCGGCAGCGCCAGCGTCCGCACCTCGGCGTGGGGGTCGATATCGTCGAGGCCGAGGTCGGCAAGGGCGCGCCGCACGTGCTGCTCCGACTCGCGCCGCCTGATGTACCCGCTCGGGCCAGTCGGCTCGTAGGGCAGCAGCATGTTCTGCACGACCGTGAGGTCGCCGATCAGCGAGATTTCCTGATAGGCAGTCTGAATTCCAAGCCGATGGGAATCCCTTGGTGTATGGATGTGCGCGGGGCTGTCGAACAAGGCGATCTCGCCTGCGTCCGGCCGGCTGAGCCCGCTCAGGATTTTCACCAGCGTCGACTTGCCCGCACCGTTCTCGCCGAGGAGCGCATGGACCTCGCCGCGCGGAATGGCGAACGAGACGTCGTCGAGCGCAACGGTCGCGCCGAACGCCTTGCTCAGGCCGTGGGTTTCGACCGCCGGCGCCTGCTCATCCATGGCCGGCTTCCGCGCGCTGCCGCCCGGTCAAACCAGGGGCACGGGGCGCGGCGAACAGCGCCGCGCCCCTTACGCCTCGGATCCTACCGGGAACGGCCCGACTCAGAGCCGTTTCTCGTCCGTCGGGATCAGCTTCCCTCGGGCACCTTGCCCTCGAGCGCGGAATAGACGTCGAGCTCGGGCACTTGTGAATGCCACACGTCGATAAAGTAGTTGGACGGTGCAACGGAGAGCGGCACCGCATTGCAGGACCACTCCTTGGCGGTGAGCTCGGTCTTGTCCCCCGTGTCGCAGAGCTCCGTCTGCCCTGGCGTGACCAGGGGCATCGGAATTTCGGCGAAGCGCGGAATCTCGGCGCCGTCGAACTTTGCCATCCCGAGCTTGAAGGCATACGGCGCGGCCCAGGGCGGCGAGCCCATGGAGGCGCTGCGCAGCCCGTAGGCGCCCTCGGTCGTTCCCGGCTCGAGCTGGGCCACACGGTGACCGTTAGTGCCGTTGCCTGCGCAAGGCTTGAGTTGGTCGCCGCGTCCCGCGTCCACCTGCATCTGGGTGAAGACGTAGCAGCCGGTCTGGGTCCACAGGCCGTCGATCTTGTCCCAGCCGTGGGTGGCCACGATCTCGGTCAGCTTCTGCTTCGCCGTGGCGTTGTTCCACATGCTCGGCGTGTCCGCGATGATCGTAATGTCCGGGAACTCGGCGAACACCGCCTTGGCCGCGGAGTTCCGCCGCAGGTCGACCATGTTGCCGGGGATGCCGCCCATGAAGACGATGTTGCCCTTGCCGCCAAGCTCCTCGGCAAGCCATTCGGCCGGGCCCGCGCCGGCCCAGTCCTGATTGATGCCGACGTGATGGGCGCAAGGCTCGGTAACCTGGGCGTCGAAGGTGATAAAGACCACGTCCCGGCGACAGGCGTTACGGATGGCGCGGTTGAGCGCCGTCGGCGAAATCGCCCAGGCGACGATCACTTGTGCGCCTGCCTGGACCATCGCATTGATCTGCTGGATTTGGGTCTGCGCATTGCCGCGCGCGGACTGGATTTCGATGTCCACCCGGTCCTTGTATTCCTTGGTCCCTGCTATCGAGCTCAGCAGGTTGGTGGACGCGTCCATCCAGGTGTTGCCCTCGAAACCCAAGCTCACATAGACCTTGATCTTCTCTTCCGCGGTGGCGGTTGCGACCGGCGCCATGCCGCCCGCGAGAAACGCCAGTGCCGCGGCCCCAAGCGCCGCATTGCGCAGAATTTTCCTCATTTCGGTAACCTCCTGTTTGTTTCGCCGGCCGCGCGCGCATTCGTGTTGTTGACCATTGGCGGACACGCCTCCCTTTCCGGCACCGCAATCATAGGCGGTGCATTCTCATGGGGACAAGCGGGAGGGAATTTGCCTGGCCGAACCAGGCGGCTTTTCGTGCACGGGTCAGAACGGCTGCGTGAGCATGGGGAAGCTTTGATCGCAGTTCGTGAGGTCGACTCGCTTGAGCCGGATGCGCAGTCGATCGTCCTCAAGAACGACGGTGTGGGAGTAGCGGCCGCCGAAGACGCGCTGCGGGTTGCCGGGGCGGTCCTCGACCATCACGAACTTCGAGCGCACCAGCCAGCCGCCTTCCGCCGTCACGTCGTCGAGGCGGACGCCCGAGATCACGCGCACGCAGCGGGAGGGCGGGCTCTGGCAGTGAATACGGGGGTGGTTGAGCCGTTGGACTCGGGTCCGCATCGTGTGCTTGTCGTCGTAGAAGAGCGACACGTGATCGCGCCAGTTCTCCTGCTCTGGATTGGCGGGCACCCAGTAGGTGGCGTCCTCGGTGTAGAGGTCGCACCACTCGTCGAAGCGCCGCTCGTCCAGCAGCTCCGCCTCGTGCTCGAGAAAGCAGCGCAGCTCCTCCAGGCGCACCGTATTCGACCCCGCAATGGCGCGGGCATCGGCTGTGACGCTCATGCGCCCATCAGGTCGCGCCATGCCTCGTGTTGGGCGCGCTGGCCGACCTCGCTGGAGCGGGGGCCGAAGAACACGCCGTTGCCCTCGTCGATCTCGGCGCCGAGGCCGCGGGCGACGAGCACCCAATCGGTGCCCTGGGTTCGGAGCCCCTCCTGGCAGCGCTCGAACGCCTCCATGTCGTCGGACTGGATGAACGAGGCGGCGGCATGCGTGATGTTCACGAAGCGCACGAGGTCGTCGGAGATGCTCTCGGGCGCGCCCACGAGGCGGACCGGCCAGACCTCGACCTCGGTGAAGTCCACTGCAACCGGGCGGATCACCCGCACCGACGTCTGCGCCAGCAGGATGTCGGAGCTCGGGAAGAAGGTCATGCTGTGACGTCGGTTCTTGAGAATGTCTGTCGTGCGCTCCTCGCCGTAGCGCTGCACCAATATGGCGCGGTAGTCGTCCCAGTGCCCGCCAGACTGCTCCTTGTCGAAGAGCGACGCCTCGGAGCTATGGCGGTTGTTGAGGCCGCGCACACCCGTCTGGGCGACGATGGCCTCGCCGTTGGGAGCGAAGAACGCCGCATCGCCGCCTTCGTCGCCGGCGCGACGCTTGAACTGCCTGCCGTCGGGGCCGACGGTCGACGCGTGGCAGGCGGCGGGGTGGTACATGTCCGCCAGGTTCTCGAGCTGGAGCTTCCAGTTGCCGCGATAGTGGTAGCGGTGGCAGCCGGCGGAGAGCGCCACCTCGCCTTCGGGCGAGCGGTCCGCGAGTTCGTCGATGCCATGCCGTGCTTCCGCGAGATAGTCGAGCAGCGGCTCTACATCGGGGTTGAAGGATGCGAACACGAAGCCCCGATAGCTCTCCACGCGTGGCAGCTGCGCCATGCCAAATTGCGGGTCCGCGAGCGGCCCTTCGGGGAAGTCCTGGCGCATCGGCACGCCGGCGAGCGCGCCGTTCGGCCGAAAGCTCCAGCCGTGGTACATGCAGGTGAAGACTTTGGCATTGCCGCGCTCGCGGTTGAGCACCTTGGCGCCGCGGTGGCCGCAGCGGTTGAACAGAACGCAGATTCCGTCGTCCTTGTGCCGACTCAGCACCACCGGCTGGCGCGCTAGGAGGGTGCAATAATAGTCGCCGGGGTTCGGCACCAGGCTCTCGTGGCCGACGTAGAGCCAGACCCGGCGAAAGATCTTCTCCATCTCGATCTCAAAGATCGCCGGGTCGGTGTAGATGGCGCGGTGCACCCTGTCGGGCTGCACCATCGCCCGCAACTCTTCGCTGGTGTAGCCGGCCATGGTTTCCTCCGCCCGGTGCCGACGCGAGCGCATCTTAACCCGGATTTCTCAGCCGTCGAGCAAGGGACGTTGCGCCCGGCGGGCCTCGGCAAAGTTATCGGCGAGATGGTGGGCGGCGCGATAGGCGAGGGCCGAGATGGTGCTGGTCGAGTTAATGGCGGCGCCGGTCGCCATGACGCTGCCGTCGGTGATGTAGAGATTGGGGCAGTCCCAGGCCTGGTGCCACTTGGTGACGACGGAGGTCTCGGGGGCGGCCCCCATGCGTGCCGTGCCGAGCAGGTGCCAGGCGGGCGGTGCGTAGACGCCGTTCTCATCGCGGAAGGGATTGATCTTGATGTCCCAGGCATCCATCGCGCCCGCCAGCTCCACGGCACGGTCGATACCAAAGCGGGCAAGCCGTGCATCGTTCTCGCACATGCCATAGGCGATGCGCGGTGCTGGCAGCCCCGACGAGTCGACGAGGATGTCGGAGAGGGTGACGCGGTTCTCGGGGCGCGGCAGGTCGTCGCCCACGATGAGGATACCGATGCCGTGCCCGAAGTGTCGGGCGAACCAGTCATGATGCGCCGCGCCCCACGGCGCCACGTTGCCCGAGTGCGAGCCCAGCGCCTGATAGCCCGCGCCGTTCTGCCGCACGATGTGGAGGGTGAAGCCGTTGACGAAGCCGCGCGACGTGTCACTCTCCGCAAATTCCTCGCAGATCGCGATGGCGGAGATCAGGCCCTTGTGCGCCTCCGTCGGCGCGTCGACCCAGCACTCCACCATGCCGAGCGTGTGGTGCATCAGGTTGCGTCCCACCTGATCGGAGCGGTTGGCGAGCCCTCTCGGATGCGCCGCACTCTCCGAGAGCAGCAGCAGGCGCGGCGTGCCGACGCCGTTGGCCGCAAGGATCACGATGTCCGCCGTCTGGATATGACGCACGCCCGTGTTGCGTTCGACGTAAATCACGCCCGTGGCGCGGCCCGACGCGTCGGTCTCGATGCGCTCGACCCGGCTGTCGGTGCGCAGCTCGACGCCAGCTGCAAGCGCCTTCGGCCAGTGGGTCACGGCCATGTCGTTGAGCGAGCCGCGCGGGCAACCGCTCTGACAGGCGCCGCAGTTGTTGCAGGCGAGGCGGCCGTCGTACCCCTCCGCCAGGATGGCGCAGGGCATGGGCCACCAGTGCCAGCCGAGCTTGTCGAAGCCGCGCGCCACGACCTCGCCCATGGCGCCGCGCGGGCCGGGTCTGGTCTGGAACGAGCCGCGCGGCGGCATCGCTGGGTCGCCCGGCCAGCCAGAGACGCCGCAGGCCTCGTCCGCCATCTCGAAATAGGGCGCGAGGTCCTCGTAGGAGATGGGCCAGTCCGGCGCGAGACCGTGTTCGGTCCCCTTGCGGAAATCGGAGGGGCGGTAGCGTGGCCAGGTGGCGGTGTAGATGCCGGTGGAGCCGCCGACGCCGTTCCACATCAGCGTCGTCTCGTCCGTGCTGTCCACCGGGTAGTCGTGCGGCTGCGCGCGCACGTTGACGGCGATCGACCAGTCGGTGGCGCGCCGCCATTCCCAGTCCCGGCCGAAGTGCGGGCGCTCGGCCGGCGGAAACCACGTGCCCTGCTCCAGGCAGACTACCTTGATTCCTTTCCCGGCCAGCACGGTGGCGGGAATGACGCCGCCGGGGCCGGAGCCCACGATAACGACGTCGGCGTGGTCGTGGTTGGTGCGCGGGGCCATGGCACTCGCCTCAGGCTTGGTCGGCTGCGTCCAGGCGGACGCCGTTCTCCGCATCGAAGATGTGCGCGCGTTCGGGCGCCGGGCTGATCCACACGGTGTCGCCCGGCCGGACGGACGCGCGCGCCTGCAGCAGCACGCAGATCCGTCGCGACCCGAGGTTGCCGAACAGCTCGATCTCCCGCCCGGTCGTCTCGACCACGTCGACACCGAGCGCAAAGCCCTCGCCTTCGCCGACGAGCTGGAGGTCCTCCGGCCGAATGCCGTAGAGCACGCTGCGGCCGGACTGCGCCTCGAGGCTTTCCGCGTGCCGCACAGTGAATCCGCCTTCCAGAACGATGGTGCCGTCCGGCCCGAGCGTGCCGGGCAGCATGTTCATCTGGGGCGAGCCGATGAAGCCCGCGACGAAGGTGTTGGCCGGCCGGTCGTAAACGCGCTCGGGCGTGCCGATCTGCTCTATGTAGCCGTCACGCATGACGACAATGCGATCGGCGAGCGTCATCGCCTCCACCTGATCGTGGGTGACGTAGATCATGGTCGTCTGTAGCCGCTGGTGCAGCTCTCGGATCTCGGTCCGCATCTGAACGCGCAGCTGGGCGTCGAGGTTGGAGAGCGGCTCGTCGAAGAGGAAGGCGATGGGCTCTCGCACCAGCGCGCGGCCCATGGCCACGCGTTGCCTCTGCCCACCACACGTTGCATTGACTTCGCTTGCGGTATGCTTACGTCAAGTCGTCTTGCCCACATCCCCAGAGGCGCAACAGTAGTAAGAGCGATCGAACCGGGCTCTGGCAGCGTGAGTTGCAACCGGGATAAACCTTAACCCGGATCACCCCGTTTCTGCTGGCGCTTCTAACGTGCCCTGCAGTGCGCCACGACCGGTCGGTGTTGCTCGTCGGCCAGCGCAGTCCTTCTTCAATCCGGATGCGCTGCGGGCGCCGGCGCGCCGGGAAGAAAGCCGGTCGGCGATCACAGGGCTGACGCTTACTGGAGGCCCGCCCCCTGTCCAGCGGTCAGCGATTCGGCCGACCCCTGCAATGCCGCCCCTTCAGTGTGCCGGGGACGCCGGCCCGGCGCGGCGAATCATCCGGAGCAACTGCCACCTCCAAGGACGCAGAAGCGCGCGCAGTGTGGGTGGTTGAGCGGCACGTCGCCCGCTGCTTCTTTCAGCGACCGGCCAAGGATGAAATCTTCTTCGTAAGGCAGCAGCGTGCAGGGCATCACGACCGGCCGGCTCTCGCCCTTGCGTTTGACCACCATACGCGAGGAGGCGCACATCATGCTGCCCGGATCGGCGTCCAGGATGTCCCAGCAGGCCGCGGTGATTTCCGGCACATCGAGAGTCTCGTCCATTTCCGGGAACAGGATCAGCGCGGTCGGGTCCTGCGCGTTGATCCGGATGCCCTCTTTCTCGAACAACCGGGCATAGCCGGCGCGCAATTCGGCCTCGCTCTCGTTCCACACCGTCCGGCCCGCGGCAGTGAGGGCGAAGCCGTTGTCCGACAGGAATTTCAGACCGTGGATCACTGGCGCCCAGGAGCGCGGCCCGCGTTCCAATTGGTGCAGTGCTTGGGCATAATGGTCGATGGAGACGCGCAGGCGGAGCCGGCTGCCGAATCGTTCCCGCAGATTGATAAGCACCGCCGCGCGCCGCATCATCGGCCGCATCGCGTTGGTTAGGATCAGCGCTTCGTGGCCGGCGGAAAGGATACAGTCCAGAATCGGCACGATCGCCGGATTCATGAAGGGCTCGCCGCCGGTCAGGCCGATGGTGCGAACTGGCAGGTCCTCGCGCGCAATCTCACGGAGAAAACCGTCGACATCTCCGGCCGTGAGGTAGCTCAGCCGGTCGTTGGTCGGGCTCGATTCGATATAGCAGTTGCGGCAGGTCAGGTTGCAGAGGGTGCCGGTGTTGAACCACAGGGTCTCCAGCGCCCTAAGTGCCACGCGCGCGCGCGCCTGACCGTCCGCCGTGTTATGCGAATCGCGGAATTTCGCATTGTCGAGAAAGGAGCTTTCCTTGCGGAGTGCCTGGGTTGGCGGCATCACGCCAGAATTAATTGGATTTCTCCACTTTAAATCCTTCATCGGGGTTGAAAGTGCCCCATTACAACCCGACAGGCAACATACCGGCGCTCTTGGGGACGTGCATTCCACTGACGCACTGCGTAGGAGCGGACATTGGTCGCCGCAGCGTCCGATGACACTGTTCTGGTTATGCTTCGGGCATAGCCATCCCTTGGCGAGGCTGCATGGTCGATTGTCGTACCGTCATGCAGGGACTGGCTTCAGTCTGAGCCGGTCGATGCGGCGCAGGATGTACTGCTGTCAGAGCCTCGCCTTGCCCCGCTCAATGGGGATGCAAGCGCCGCCAGCAACTCACAAAACGGGGAGAGCAGTGTGCAAGCGCTTCTCTTCGGATGAGGCGATGTACCCGGCACCGATCGAAAGCTACGAGTGGCCGGCGACGATTGCCGAGGCTCCGCCCTCCACGGCGCCCATCAGGCGCTCGTCGATGCTGCCGCGACTATGGGCGACCGCCAGGTACGCAATGCCGGCACCGCCTGCATGGCGACAGCGGCGCTCTGTCTCGATGCCGTGCTGGCGCTGCGTTCCTCCGGCGGGGCGGAGTGGACGGTGCCGTCGTCCGAGTTCGTGGCGTACACGGCGGGAGCGGACGGGTGCGGACCAGAGCTCCTGATTGAGATTCGCCTGCCGCGAGCGGAACCCGGCGCGGCGAGCGCCTATAAGAAGGCCCCGCGCAGTGCCGGCGGCCCGCCGCTCGCCGGTGTCGCCGACTCCATCGAAGTTGGCGCCGAGGGACTGTGCCGCGGCGCCCGCCTCGCGGTCGGCGGCCTGGCGCCGTCTGCGCGCCTCCTCTAGGACGCGGCGGCGCTGCTCTGCGGCGGCGTCATTGACGCGGCCGGGGCGGGCGCGACCGCAGCGGCGGCGGATGCGCTGGCGTCTGCATCCGGCGGCTCGTCCGATACCGGCTATCGACAGGCGCTCGTTCGCAGCCTCGGGCGTGCGGTGATCGAGCGCGCCTATGCCCGTGCCCGCGACAAGGCTTTTTGGGGACCCGCCGCCATGAGTGGCACCGTGAATGGTGTAATGAGCCGGGCGATCGCCGTGACGGTCAACGGCACCGCCTTCGCCCTGACCGAGCCGCTGCGGCTGCTGCTGGCGGATTTCATCCGGGACGCGTGCGGGCTCACGGGCACGCGCAGCGCCTTTGCCCATGATGGACGCTGCGGCGCCTGCACCATTCACATCGACGGCCGCGCGATCAAGTCCTGCATGGTGCTCGCCGTGCAGGCGGACGGCCGCGCGGTCACGACCGTCGAAGGCCTGGGTACGAACGGGAAGCCGCACCGGCTGCAGCGGGCCTTCCGTGACTATCATGCGGTGCAACGCGGCTATTGCGTGAGCGGCATGTTGATGACGGCGGCGGACTTGCTTGAGGACAATACAAACCCGAGCGAGGCTGAAGTGCGCTAGGCGCTGGCCGGCAATCTTTGCCGCTGCGGCGCTTACGGGCACATCGTCGTGGCTGTGTGCTGGCGGCCGCTGCATGGCGACACGGTCTCAAGCCGCCACCGCCGAAAGCGCTCGCCGGAGGCGGGTCCGATTGATGCCGCTGCGTCCGAGTCTTGACCGTTCCACGCAAGATTCGTGACTATCGTCTTTGAGCACGCCGCCGAACGCGGTGACAGCATCCATCACCGGGAACGGCAACCGATGGGCAAGGGAGACGGCGGCGGGAGGGCAGCCGCCGGGGATGGCGGTCCTGTACTTGAGGTCGAGCTGACGCTCGGCGGCGATCCCGCCGCCCTCGATCGCGGTTGGCGCGCTGCGGTCCCCGCCGACGGTGAGGGACCTGCACAACGGCTGCGCAGCACTTATTACGATACCGGAGACTTCCGCCTGCGCCGGCGCGGTTTTACGCTGCGCATTCGTGAGGATGGGGAACGGCTGGTCCAGACACTGAAATCAGATGGGCCGTCCTCAGCCGCTGCCGTGCTCAAGCGCAACGAGTGGACCCGCACGGTCGAGAAGCCGGTGCCGAGCCTCCCCGTCGCGCCTGATCCAGCGGTGCGCGATGCAGTGGGGCCGCTCAAATCCGCCGAACTAGCGCCGACGTTCTCCACCGACGTGATGCGCCGCACCGCCATGGTCGAGGTTGCCGCCTCGGATCACAGCACCGCCCTCGTCGAGCTCGCGCTCGACAGCGGAGAAATCGAGGCGAGGGGCAGGCGCGACACCGTCTCCGAGCTGGAGCTGGAACTGATCAAGGGGCCGGCGAGCGCTCTCTACGAGCTCGCCATGACGTTGCAGGCCTCTGCGCCGCTCCGCATACAGACGGCGAGCAAGGCCAAGCGCGGCTACGTCCTTGCCGGCGGGGAGGGCTACGCCGGCTACAAGGCGCCGGCGCTCGCGTTTGCGCGGGGCATCTCCGCAAACGAGGCCCTGGGCAAGATCTTTCGCGTATGTGCCAATCAGTGTGCGGCGAATCAGGACGCCGTGCTGGACCGTGGCGATCCCGAAGGCGTGCACCAGTTTCGTGTCGCGTTGCGCCGGATGCGTTCGGCCCTCGTGGTCTTCAAGACGGTTCTTCCGCCAGAACACACTGCCTGGCTGAACAGGGAAGCCAGCCGTCTCATCGACGTGCTCGGTCCGGCACGCGATTGGGACGTATTCATCACCGAGACGCTCGCGACCGTCCGGGCTGCCCGGCCGGATGACGAGTCACTGGAGCGTCTTGCCGAAGCGGCCGAGAGGGAGCGCGCCCGCGCCTACGAGCAAGCGGAGGCGCTGCGCGCACCAGACTACACGGAATTCCTGCTGCGCTTCGGCCGGTGGATAGAGACGGCGGGCTGGCGTGAAGCTGCGAGCCACGGCGCGCTCGATCAGCCGCTCGCGCATCTTGGGGGGCGCCTGCTAGACAAGCGCCACAAGCGCGTATTGAAGCGCGGGCGCGACTTTGAGCAACTGTCGGACGCCGACCTGCACCGGCTCAGGATCTCGCTCAAGAAGCTACGCTACGCGGGCGAGTTCTTCGCGGCCCAGTTCCCAGACGGCAAGCCGCGTCCCTACATCAGGGCGTTGCGTCGGCTGCAGGATGACCTCGGCCAACTCAACGACGCCGCTGTTGCCGAGAGCCGCCTGAAACAGCTCCTCGACGTCCAGCGCAAAAGCAGCAATCTCGCCGCGCTCGGAGTGGGCGCCGGAGAGGTGATCGGTTGGCACGCTCGTGCCCGCGAAGAAACCCGGAGTCGGATCACCGAAGATTGGCACGCCTTCGCTGCCACCGAGCCCTATTGGCGCGCCGCGGCCGAAGCGGGCGGCTGATCCTGTCGGAATCCGAAGCATCCACGTCGCATCAAGGCCGACATTTGCGAACCCCCTAGTGGTATGAGGAACGGGGAGGTAGGGCGGCCCCTTAGGGATGCGCGCGCTGACTCTCGCGAAACCGAGAGAGTTCCGCCATGCCCGAGATCATGAGGGACGACAGCGGCGGGGGCGCCGGCAAACCGCTGCCCAGCCACGCCAGGGTCGTCGTAATCGGCGGTGGCGTGGTGGGGTGTTCGATCCTCTTCCACCTCGCCAAGTTCGGCTGGAAGGACGTGATCCTGCTGGAGCGGGAAGAGCTCACCGCCGGATCGTCCTGGCACGCGGCCGGGATGATTCACACGCTTTCGTCGGATCCCAACATTTCCCGCCTGCAGGGCTACACGATCAATCTCTACAAGGAGATCGAGGAGACTTCGGGCCAATCCGTTGGCATGCACAACACCGGCGGCTTCTACCTCGCCTCCACCAGGGACTGGTACGACTACCTGAAGCGCGAGCGCTCCAAGGCGCGCTACATGGATCTCGACCAGGAATTCATCTCGCCGAAGGAGGTCGCGGAGCGTCATCCCCTGATCGACCCGAGGCACTACTACGCGGCGCTCTGGGACGAGCTCGACGGGGACGTCGACCCCTCCGGCGCGACCTACGCCTTCGCCAAGTCCGCGCGCGTCCACGGCGCCCAGTATTTCACGCGGACTCCGGTGGTGGAGACCAACCAACAGCCGGACGGCTCGTGGGACGTGGTCACGCCGCGCGGCACGGTGAACGCCGAGCACATCGTGAACTGCGGCGGGCTCTGGGCGCGCGAGGTGGGCCGGCTGGCGGGCGTCGCGCTCCCGGTCCAGCCAATGGAGCACCATTACCTCATCACTGACACGATCCCCGTGATCTCGGAGAGGATGGGGGAAGGCGGTGCCGGCCATTTGCCGGCGGGCATCGACTACGAGGCCAACATCTACTTCCGGCAGGAGCGGCACGGCGTCCTGCTCGGCACATATGAGCCCAAGTCCACGCCGTGGAACGTCTCCGGCACGCCGCTCGACTTCGGCCAAGAGCTGTTGCCGCACGATCTCGACCGCATCGCCGACCGGCTAGAGATGTCGTTCGAGCGCATTCCGGCGCTCGGCGAAGCGGGGATCAAGGACATCATCTGCGGCCCCTTCACCTTTGGCCCCGACGGCAACCCCATGATCGGCCCGGTGCCGGGAGTGCGGAACTACTGGGTGGCCGTGGGTGTCATGGCGGGCTTTTGCCAGGGCGGCGGGGTCGGACGCAGCATGGCCGAGTGGATGATTGACGGCGAGCCTTCGATCGACGTGTGGGCGATGGACATCGCCCGCTTCGGCGAGTTCGCGACACCCGAGTGGGGCACGGTCAAGTCGGCGGAGAATTACGAGCGCCGCTTCGTGATGACCTTCCCCAACGAGACCCTACCGAAGGGCCGGCGCCAGAAGACCACCGCGCTCTACGACCGGCTGGTCGCGAAGGGCGCGGTGATGGATCAGGGCTTCGGGTTGGAGCACGCGCTCTGGTTCGCCGACGGGCCGGAGGACGCCCGCGAGGACCCGTCCTTCCGCCGCTCCCGCGCCCACGAGTACGTCGCGCGCGAAGTGAAGGCGGTGCGCGAGGCCGTCGGCTGCATCGAGATCGCCAACTATTCCAAGCACGGCTTCGAGGGCCCCGGCACCCGCGCCTTCCTGGATCGCGTGCTGGCTGGCCGCGTGCCGAAGCCCGGCCGTATCGCGTTAACGCCGATGCTGACGGAGAAGGGAAAGCTCTACGGCGACCTCACCGTCGCGTGCCTTGATGAAGATCGCTTCCTGCTGGTCGGCTCAGGGGTCATGCAGGAAGCGCACCGGCGTTGGTTCCAGCAGCGCCTCGGCATCGGTGTCGAATACCGGAATCTCTCAGACGCGTTGCATGGCATCGCGCTCTCCGGCCCGAACTCACGCGATGTGCTCGCGCGCATTACCCGCGACGATGTGTCGGCGGACAGTTTCCGATTCCGCGACATCCGCGAGAGCTTCGTCGGCGGGGTTCCGGCCATCGTCTCGCGGCTCAGCTTCTCCGGTGAGCTCGGCTACGAGATCTATGTCGCGCCGCAGTTCCAGATCGCGTTGGCGGAAGCGATCGAAGAGGCCGGCGCTGATCTTGGGCTGCGCTGGTATGGGGCGCGGACACTGATGTCGCTTCGGCTGGAAAAGGCGTGGGGCGTCTGGACACTAGACTACCGGCCCGACTTCACGGCAGCCGAGAGCGGGCTCGACGCCTTCATCCAGTGGGACAAGGAGTTTGTCGGCAAGGCGGCGGCGGAAGCCGAGCGGCAGGCAGGGCCTGCCAGGCGCCTGGTGCCGCTGGTTATCGACTCCCCGTCAATCGACGGCGAACCCATCGACGTTTCCAACGACGAGGCAATTATGCGTAACGGCACGGCGGTTGGATACGTGAGTTCCGGCGGCTACGCGCATCATGTCGGGCAGTCCATGGCGATGGGTTATGTGCCGACGGACATGGCGGCGACTGACGAACGCTTCGACGTCGAGATCTTGGGAGAGATGTTCCCGGCGCGCGTTCAAACCACGCCGCTCTATGACCCCAACGGCGGGAGAATGCGGAGCTGAATCGTCACCATGATCGTCGTCGACTACCGCTTACTGAGTTCCTGGTGCGACGACGCGCTTTCCCGACGGAGCCAGGGGCGACAGGGCATTAGCAATGGGCTAGGCTTGGTCGGCCAGTTCGTTTCGGGCGGGGAGAATGGGGCCGCGTATCTCTTTCCAAGAGCGGTGCAGCGGTGCCGGCACAGAGCAACACTCGGAGGAAAAGCAGATGAAAGACAGAAAAGTGCTAAGCCGTGATCCGCGGCGCTACACGCTGCCGTCGGAGCGCGCGTTGGGCGCCGATACGCATTCCTACCTGCCCGAGCTCTGCGATCAGTTGCAGACAGGCAAGATCAACCGGCGCGACTTCCTGCGTCAGGCGGCGTTGCTCGGCATGGCGACTGGCACCGTCTACGCCATGGCCGACAAGCTGGGCGGCGGTAGTGGAATCATCGGCTCGGCGATGGCGGACGAGATGCCCAAGGCCGGCGGCACGCTCAGGGTTTCCATGCGCGTGCAGGAAATGACCGATCCGGCGACCTTCCCTTGGACAGAGAGGTCGAACGTCTCGCGCTTCATGGTGGAGTATCTGACTCGGACCCAGTCGGACAACGTCACGGTCCCCTATCTCGCCAAGAGTTGGGAGGCCTCCGACGACCTCGCGACCTGGGTGTTCCACCTGAACGAGGGCATCACCTGGTCGAACGGCGATGCCTTCACCTCGGCCGATGTCGCCCACACAGTCAACCGCTGGCTGGATCCGGCGGTCGGCTCGTCGAACCTCGGGCTCTTTGGCGCCATGGTCGAGGAGGGTGAGGATGGCCAGCCGCGCGGCATCCCCGGCGCGGTCGAGGTAATCGACGATCACACGATCCAGTTCAATCTGAAGCAGCCTGCGCTGGCCATGCCAGAGAACTTCTACAACTACCCGACCGCCATCGTGCATCGGGGCTTCGGCGTGGATTACGAAGCGGATCTCTCGCAGAACCCCATCGGCACGGGCCCGTTCGAGCTCGCCGAGTACGCGCTGGGCGAGAGGGCCATCATGCGGCGTGCGCGAGACTGGTGGGCCGGGGCGTTCTACCTGGATGAAATCCACTATTTCGACCATGGCGAGGACACCAACGCCTGGATCGCAGCGCTGGCCTCGCAGCAGGTGGACATGGTCTTCCGCCTGCCGAACAATCTTATCGATGCGGCGCAGGCTCTGCCGTTCGTGGACATTCATCCGGTGACGACGGCACAGACCGCGGTCATGAGGTTCCGGATCACCGAGGCGCCTTTCGACAATCTGAAGCTACGCCAAGCGGTCGTGGCCTGCATGGACCACCAGGAGATTCTGGACAAGGCGTTCCAGGGCCGGGGCCAGATTGCCGAGAACCATCATGTTTGCCCGATCCATCCCGAATACGCGGCGCTGCCGCCGCTCAAGCGGGACATCGAAAAGGCGAAGGCGCTATTGGCTGAGGCGGGCTATCCCGACGGGATCACTCTGGAGATCGCCAACGGCGATACCGAGGGACCGTGGATGACCGACGCCTGCGCGATCTTCAAGAATCAGGCGGCGCCCGCCGGCATCACCATTAACATCAACAAGATGCCGGCCAACCAGTACTGGGAGGTCTGGGACAAGGCGCCGTGGGGCTACACCGCATGGACGCACCGCCCGCTCGGCACCATGGTATTGGGGCTTGCCTACCGGAAAGGTGTGCCGTGGAATGAGGTCGCCTACGACAATCCGGCCTTCGACGCGGCGCTCGACGATGCGGAAGGCACCCTCGACGTCGAGGAGCGCAGGAAGAAGATGGAGGTCTGCCAGAAGCTCCTGCAGGACGACGCGATCATCCCGCAGCCCTTCTGGCGCTCGGTCTACAAGGCGGCGAACAAGCGGGTGAAGGGCCACCACACCCACCCGACGCTGTACCACCAGTTCCACAACGTTTGGCTGGACGGTTGACCGAAGCGCGGCACGGGGATCTTCGGGTTCCCGTGCCGTATTCTTGGTTGCAGCGGGCGCGGGAGGCACCCGTCGAGAGGCACCATCTCTAGGAGCCGGAGCACCGCATGGTCCAACTGATCATTCGGCGGATCGGCATGATGATCCTTATCATGCTGGTTGTGGCCCTGCTGCTCTTCCTGATCAACGAGGGCGACCCCCGGCTCATCGCCCGCAGCATTCTCGGCCCCTACGCACAGGACCAGCAGCTCGACGCCTGGGTCATAGAGAACGGCTACGACCGTTCCGTTATTGTCCGCTACTTCGAGTGGATTGGCCGAATATTTGCCGGCGATCTAGGTGACTCCGTCATCTATAAGCGGCCAGTCAGCGAGATTTTTTGGGACCGCCTCGGCAACACCGGCATCCTCGCCGGCGTCACCTTCGTCATCATGGTTCTGATCGCGCTGACCCTCGGCGTGCTGGCGGGCATGAAGGAAGGCTCCCTGCAGGACAGGGCGATCTCGGTCTTCTCGATCATCACCACCTCGATCCCTGAATACGCGAGCGCGGTCTTTCTGGTCGGCATCTTCGTCTTCTGGCTTGGCATTCTGCCAGGAACCTCGTCGATGACGTCCGGGTTCGACCCGGTCCAGATGATCCTGCCAGTGTTGGTGCTGACCTTGTACGGCTTTGGCTACATCGCGCGCATGACCCGCGCCTCCATGGCCGAGGTGATGACCACGCCTTACATCCGAACGGCAGTGCTGAAGGGACTGCCCTACCGGCACATTATCCTGAAGCACGCGCTGAGAAACGCGCTGATAGCACCCTTCACCGTGATCATGCTGCAGATCAATTGGCTGCTGTCCGGCGTGGTCGTGACCGAGTTCGCATTCGGTTACAAGGGGTTCGGCGCGCTGCTGCTGGAGGCGGCGCTCAGACGCGACATCTTCGTCATCGAGGCCTGCGGCGTCGCGGCGGTCTTCGTCGCGGTCTTCACCCAGACCGTTGGCGATCTCGGCTACACCTATCTGAACCCGAGGATCAGGTTCAAGTGAGCGACGTGCCGCGCACGAACGCCGTCAGCACGCCGCTCTCTAGGCTCGGCGCGAGCTTCGCGGCGTCGCTCAGACCTGTCTTTCTGCTAAGGGAGAGCCCGGTCGGCATGGTCGGGGGCGGAATCGTCCTCGGTTTCGTGATTCTGGCGATCTTCGCCGAATTCATCGCGCCCTTCGATCCCAATGCGACGATGGTTCCCTTCGCCTTCCCAGGCGCGGCGGCGCCGGACGGTGGCATCTTCCTGCTCGGCACCGATCATCTGGGGCGCGACATCCTGTCCAGGATCATCTTCGGAGGACAGCGGGTTCTCTTCTACGCCACTGTGGCCACGGCCTGCGCCTACGTCGTGGGTATCCTCATGGGCTTGGCCGCGGGGTACTTCCGGGGCTATCTCGACGAGATCCTGTCCTTCGTTGCCAACGTCATCCTCTCCTTCCCCATCATGGTTCTCTACGTGCTGATCATCGCCAAGGTCGGTGCCTCGGGAATCAACATCATCTTCGCCGTCGTCTTCGCGTCCTCGCCCGGCATCATGCGCATCGTGCGGGGCGTGACCATGGACATCGCGACGCGCGATTACATCGCGGCAGCCCAGACCCGGGGCGAGGGCCCCTGGTACATCATGCTGATGGAAATCCTGCCCAACGCGCGCGGGCCGCTGATCGTCGATTTCTGCCTGCGCATGGGCTACACGACCATCACTATCGGTGCACTTGGCTTCCTTGGCCTCGGTCTGCCACCGCCAGATCCTGACTGGGGCGGTATGATCACCGAAACCCGCGCCTTCGTCTCCGGCGGCTTCCCGCACATGGCGATCCTGCCCGCCTGCGCGGTATCGCTGCTGGTGCTCGGGTTCAATCTGCTGGCCGACGGCCTGCGCGAAGTGTCGCTCAGGGACTAGGAGGCGGAATGTCCGATCAGACTTCAGACCCGCCAGTTCTCGAGATCACCGGCCTCTGCCTCAGCTACTACACACGGGCCGCCGAGGTTCCCGCCGTCTACGACTTCGATCTTACCGTGGCCAAGGGCGAATCGGTCGGCCTCGTCGGCGAATCCGGCTGCGGCAAGTCCACTGTCGCCAACGGCATCATGCGCTACATGGGGCACAACGGCGACATCGTCGGCGGCACCATCAAGTTCAAGGGCCGCGACATGGCCGAGATGTCTGAAGAGGAAATCCGCCGGGTGCGCGGCAAGGACATCGCCATGATCTACCAGGAGCCGATGGCCTCGCTCAATCCGAGCCTGACCATCGGTCAGCAGCTCATGGAAGTTCCGATAATCCATGAGGGCGTGAGCCGGGCCGAGGCCTTCCAGCGCGCCTACGACATGCTGTCGGCCGTGCACATCCCGGACCCGAAGCGGCTGATGATCTCCTATCCCCACCAGGTCTCGGGCGGCCAGCAGCAGCGCGTGGTGATTGCCATGGCGCTGCTTTCACGGCCCGCGCTGCTGTTGCTGGACGAGCCAACGACGGCGCTCGACGTGACGGTGGAGGCGGGCATCGTCGAGCTGATCGCCGAGCTCAGCCGCGAGACCGGCTCCTCGCTGCTCTACATCTCCCACAATCTCGGCCTGATGCTGGAGGTCTGCGACCGCATCTGCGTGATGTACTCGGGCGAGGTGGTGGAGGAGGGCACGATCGACTCCATCTTCTCCTGGCCCAAGCATCCCTATACCCAGGGCCTCTTCGGCTGCATTCCGCTGCCGCATGCGGACAAGAACGCGCGCCCCTTGGTCTCGATCAAGGGCCAGCTTCCGCTCCCGCACGAGCGGCCCGAGGGCTGCAACTTTGGGCCGCGCTGCGGGTTCTTCGAGCAAGGGCGGTGTGACGGGGGCCTGATCCCGATGGAGGGCGTGCACACCGACGACGACCCGGCGCATCGGGTGCGATGTATGCGCTGGGAGGGAATTGATGTCAGCGAGGCGGTGCGTGTCGATGACGTCCGCGAGCCCATCGAGGTCGGCGAGACGGTTCTCGAGGTCGCTGACATGCGCAAGTATTACAAGGTGCGAGACCGCTCGTTGGCGGCGCTCGTCTCCGGCGGTGCTGTGCGCGAGGTCAAGGCGAACGAGAGCATCAGCTTCCGCGCGGGCGAGGGCGAGACGGTTGCCATCGTCGGCGAGTCCGGCTGCGGCAAGTCCACGTTCGCCAAGGTGCTGATGGGGCTGGAGACCGCGACCGACGGCGAGGTCGTGCTCGACGGGACCGACCTCGGCAGCATCCCGGTCAACAAGCGCTCGGCAGACCAGCTCGCCTCGCTCCAGATGGTGTTCCAGAACCCGAACGACACCCTCAACCCGTCGCACTCGGTCGGCTATCAGATCGGCCGGGTGATCAAGCGCTTCGGCATCGAGCGCGATTCCATCAAGCGGAAGGATCGCGTGTACGAGCTGCTCGACACGGTGAAGCTGCCGCGCGCCTTCATGACCCGGAAGCCGCGGCAGCTTTCGGGCGGGCAGAAGCAACGGGTGGGTATCGCCCGCGCCTTCGCCGGCAACCCGAAAACGGTGATCGCGGACGAGCCGATCTCGGCGTTGGACGTTTCGGTCGCCGCAGCGGTTACGGAACTGCTGATGGATATTCAGCGCGAGCACCGAACGACGTTGCTCTTCATCAGCCACGACCTCTCCGCGGTGCGGTATCTCTCCGACCGCGTGGTGGTGATGTATCTCGGGCAGATCATGGAGCGCGGCTCGACGGAGCAAATCTTCGCGCCGCCCTATCACCCCTACACTGAAGCGCTGCTCTCTGCGGTGCCGATCGCGGACCCCGAGGTGGAGCGGCGCCGCATCGTGCTGGAAGGCACGCTGCCGAGCCCGCTCAACCCGCCCAAGGGGTGTCCCTTCTCCACCCGCTGCCCGCGCAAGCTCGGCGAAATCTGCGATACCGAACCCCCACCTCTCCAGGCCAACGCCGATCGCCACGTCATCGCCTGCCACATCCCGCTCGAGGAGCTTCGCGATGTGGAGCCGGTGATCACCATCCCCGACCGCGACGAGCTCCACGCTGAACAGTAAGCCCATGATTGAGGTGCCGCCGGCGCCCGACGAGACGGCGCTTCGGCTGGGCAGGCTCCGGCGACTCCGCGCGGAAATGGCGCGGATGGACTTCGCTGCGCTGGTGCTGACCGACCCGCACAACGTCCGCTACGCCACCGGCGCACGGAACATGATGCCCTTCGTTCTGCGCAATCCGGCGCGGTACGTGTTCGTGCCCCTGGAAGGACCGGTTGTGTTGTTCGAGTTCGCGGGTTGCGAGCACCTGGAACGCGACAATCCCGCGATCGACGAGGTCCGAGTTTCCACAACGGTCTCTTACGTGGCGCGCGGGCCGCTGCTCGATGAGACGGCCAAGGTCTGGGCTGCAGAGATCGCGGCGCTGATGCGCCAGCACTGTCCGGGCGAGACGCGGATCGGCTTGGAGCGCATCGATGCACGGGCCGTCGGCCATCTGGCGGATCAAGGCTTCACGATCCTCGACGCCCAGGCGCCGGCGGAGAGGGCGCGAGCAATCAAGACGCCGGAGGAAATTATCTGCTCGAAGCGTTCGATGGCGTGCGTCATGCAGGCAGAGACGGCGTTGGAGGAGGCCATCGAGCCTGGGATTACCGAGAACGCGCTCTGGGCAGAGTTCCATCGGCACGTGATCGCCAATGATGCAGACTACGTCGAGACGCGGTTGCTCAGCTCGGGCGAGAGAACCAACCCCTGGTTTCAAGAGACCGGAGAGCGCGTGATTTGCGCCGGCGAGCTCGTCGCCCACGACACTGATGTCGTCGGGCCGCACGGCTATTACGCGGATTTCTCGCGCACATTCCTCTGCGGCGACGGTAGGCCGACGCCGGAGCAGCGGACGCTCTACCGCCTAGCCCATGAGCAGATTGATCACAACATGGCGCTGATCCGGGCGGGGCGGACTTTCAGGGAAATTACGGAAGCAGCGTGGGAGATTCCGGCTCCATATTACGCCCGGCGGTACTACCTGATGATTCACGGTATCGGTGCCACCGGCGAGTACCCGTATATCGTGTACGAAGCCGACTACGACAGCGGGAAGGACTACGACGGCGTCGTCGAACCCAACATGACCTTGTGCATCGAGAGCTTCATCGGCCACGAAAAGGGCGGCGAGGGAGTGAAGTTGGAACAGCAGGTCCTAGTCACCGAGTCCGGCGTCGAGCTAATGAGCACGTTCCCCTTCGACGAGAGGTTGCTCGGCCGCGCGCTGTGACGATGAGGACGCTCTTTCCGCCGCTACCCTCCGGTCCGTTCGACATCATTTATGCCGATCCGCCCTGGGACTACAAAGGGCAGCTTCAGCACGCCGGCGAAGGCAGCCAGGATACGGGAGGTGCGGTCAGGCACTATCCGACCGTGACCCTGGATGACCTCAAGACGTTGAACGTGCCGAGCATTTCAGCACAAGACAGTCTCCTGTTCATGTGGGCGACAAATCCGCACCTTGATCAGGCAATCGACCTGGGTAAGGCGTGGGGCTTTGCGTGGGCAACCGTGGCCTTCGTGTGGGATAAGGTAAGGGTAAATCCCGGCTTTTATACCATGAGCCAATGCGAGTTGTGCCTCGTGTTCAAGAAAGGAAAGATCCCGTCTCCGCGCGGCGCCAGGAACGTCCGTCAGCTTGTCACCGCCAAGCGGGAGGCTCACTCGCAAAAGCCGGACGAGGTGAGACTGCGTATTGAGGCAATGTTTCCTCAGTTCAGAAAGATTGAGTTATTTGCACGTGAATCGGATGGGCTAAGGTTCACTGATCATAAGTGGACAAAATGGGGACATGAAACGAATGACCCGTAAACATCTTAGTGATTGCAAAGAATGGCAGGGTAAGAGCGCTGCGTGGGGACACGGCGCCAAAGGTGTGATTAGAGCTTTGCTGAGCATGTATTTGCGAGGTTCTGATTTGAAGGAAAATGAGAAGCCCCGAAGCTTGCGTGACATTTATGGTATGCACGAAAAAAACAGTACAACCTCATGGCATTTTGCCAGAGTATGAAATTCGAAATCTTCAAGACGGAAAGATCATTTGGATTGCGGTAGCAAATAGAAAGCAAAGCTATGGCCCAGCCAAACAAAAATGTCGCCCAGCGAATCCAAAGAACGGCGCACCAATCGCGTTTCCCGTACTGGCCTGGAGTTGCCTCATGACACGCAGCGACGAGCATACCAATACCGGCCGCCAACACGGCGCGATGGAACACACGATTCCGCCGTGTGATCTCGACGAGGTGCGCCAATACCGGCTCGGGCGCGTCAGAGAGGCGCTGGCTGCGCGCGATCTTGCCGGCATCATTCTCTACGACCCGGTAAATGTCCGCTACGCCGTCGACTCGTCGAACATGGAGGTCTGGTGCTTTCGCAACGAAGCCCGCTACCTTTGGGTGCCGACCGAGGGTCCGACGTGCCTCTTCGAATTCGGCGGCGGCAGTGACCTGCTCACCACAGGGTTGCCCACCGTCGACGAGGTTCGACCCACCATCTCCTTCCTCTACTTCATCGCCGGCCAGCGTCACGAGGACAAGTCAAAGGCCTGGGCCGCCGACATAGACTCGGTCATCCGTGAGCACAGTGGCGGCAACCAGCGTATCGCGCTCGACCGCGTCATGCCGCTCGGAGTCTTCGAATTGCAGCGGCTGGGCTACGAGATCGTTGACGGCTTCGAGGTGATGGAGAACGCCCGAATCATCAAGTCGCCGGGTGAGATCGTCCTGATGCGCCACTCGATTGCGGTGTGTGAGCAGGCCATCGCGCAGATGCGCGAGGCGCTCAAGCCCGGCATCACCGAGAACGCGCTTTGGGCCGAGCTCCACCGCGGGAACATCGCCGGCGGCGGCGAGTGGATCGAGTGCCGGCTGCTCGCGTCCGGGCCGCGCACCAACCCGTGGTTCCGCGAATGCTCGATGCGGGTCATCGAGCGCGGCGATATCGTAGCCTTCGACACCGACCTCGTGGGCCCCTACGGCTACTGCAGCGACATCTCGCGCACCTGGGTGTGCGATGCGCGCCCAAGCGACGAGCAGCGACGCCTCTACGCCGAGGCCTACGCCCACATTCAGGAAAACAGGGCACTGTTGAAACCGGGCGTGACCTTTCGAGAAGTGACCGAGGAGCTGCGTCCCCTTGGCGACGAGTTCGTCGATCAGCGCTACGTGGCAGCGATGCACGGGGTAGGGCTCTGCGACGAATATCCGGTCATCCACTATCCGCAGGACTGGGAGCCGGGCGACGACGGCGTGCTCCGCGAAGGCATGGTGCTCTGTGTGGAGGCTCTCACCTCGCCCGCCGGCGGCCGTGAATCGGTCAAGCTGGAGGAGCAGGTGCTGATAACGGCCGATGGCCACGAGCAACTCTCGTCGTATCCGATGGAGGAGGACTGGCTGTAGCAGGGGACGGGGCGATGCCGTTCAAGTTCTGGTGACCATGAAGCACGTTCTCAATCTCGATCGCTGGCCGGTGGACGCGCTCGATGGCGCGCAGGGACGAGAGCTGGTTGCGCGTTGCCAGAAGGACCTACACGACGCCGGCATGTTCAGCCTCGAAGGGCTAGTTCGATCCGAGGCACTCGAAACTTGCGTCGCGGAAGTCGAGCCGCTCTTCGACACGGCCTCTTTCCTCCACGCTCGCGACCACAACATCTACTTCGACGACGAGATCGAAGGCCTGGAGGCGGGTCATCCGGCGCTCGCCCGGTTTACCACCGTCAACCGCACGATCTGCGGCGACCAGATTCCGGGTAGCCTGGTCACGCGCATCTACGAGTGGCAGCCGCTTGTCGATTTCCTGGCGGTGGCCACGGAAAGGCCCCGCCTCTACCCGATGGCCGATCCCCTCGGCCGGCTCAACGTCATGACTTATCGTGCGAGAGAACGCCTCAACTGGCATTTTGACCGCGCCGAATTCACCATCACCGTGCTCTTGCAGTCGCCGACCGGGGGCGGGAACTTTCAATACCGCAGCGGGCTGAGGGGCGATACCAACCCGAACTACGACGGCGTCGCCCGGCTCCTCGCGGGAAACGACAAGCATGTGCGCACGCTGCCGCTGACACCCGGTACGCTCAACGTCTTCAAGGGCAAGAACACGGCGCACCGGGTGACGCCGGTCGAAGGCGAGCGCGCCAGGATCATCTCTGTGTTCTCGTATTACGAGACGCCGGACGTTACCTTCAGCGACAAAGAGCGCCTGGGTTTCTATGGGCGAACCGGCCCCGTGCAGGGCGGAGTCTTGGCCCAGCATCCGCGCACGTAGTCAAGCACCGGCAAGCCGATGACTGTCGCTCTCTTCTACAACCCGCGCTGTCCCGACTGCGTGCGGCAGGCGGCGTTTACGGCGCGCATGGACTGGCTGGGCTGGATCGAACTCAGAACAGACGACTCGCCGTTGGGCGAGGTCCCCGTCGGCGAAATCGTCGTGGTTAACGAGCAACGCAAAAAGGTCTTCACAGGCGTCTACGCTACGCGCCAGGTGTGCCTGCGGGTACCCCTACTCTTTCTCTATGGCCTCGCGCTCTACCTTCCACCGATCCGCATCCTGCTCGGTAAAGGCAAGCAGGGCTGCAACGGCGACGCCTGCGAAATCTGACCGAGAACTCTGCCGCTCACGCAGCGCGGTCCGCCCCGTTCGCCTCCAGCATTTTCCGCGCCACCCAGCGATAGAAGCAGTGGGTGGTGCGCTCCAGTGCCGGAGAAAGCACACCGCCCTTGTAGGCTGGTGAGGCGCGTCCCCGCTGCATGCCTTCGACGACGAAGCGGTCCTCCTCGAAGATGCCTTGCCAGAGCCGCGCGTTGGCCTGCCGCAACTCCGTGTGGGCCTCGTCCAACGCCTCGTCAGCGAAGTAATAGATATCCATTCGCTCGATGGTCCGGCCCGGACCCTTGGGCTCCAGTGTGACGGTATAGAAGTGATCGGCGTGGACGCCGAACAGCGCGGTCGGGAACAGCGCGACGTATTCCGCCGTCCCGTACCAGCGTGTCGGAAGGTCCGGCATCGTCGGGAAGGCCTCTCCGTTTTCCACGAGCTGCGGCCGGTAGGCCGTGCTGCCTTGTCCCGCGTAGCCGTCCTCTTCCTCCGCGATTTGGTAGTGATCCTCGAGCCGCGAGTAGCTGTTGAGGTTGGGATGGATCCACGGCAGGTGATAGGCCTCGCAGAAGTTCTCCACCGCGAGCTTCCAGTTGCACGCGACATCCAGCGTGTAGGAGGAATCGCGCGCCTCGTAGCGGAGCGCGGCGGAGTCGAAATCCTTCCAGCGCTCCGCTACCGGCGCGATGAAGCTCTCGAAGGGCGGTGCATCGCCGCTCAGGTTGACGAATATGGCGTCGAACCACGTGGTGGCCCGCACCGGCTTGAGCCCGTACTTCCCCGAATCGAAGCCTGGGCATGTGTTCTTATCGGTGCCGCCGATCATGGGCGTGGAGCGAAGCGAGCCGTCGAGTTCGTAGGTCCAGGAATGGTAGGGGCAGCGGATGGCGCCGCGCGTCCGCGTGGGCTTTTCCATCAGCACCATGCCGCGGTGGCTGCACACGTTGTGGAAGACGCGCACCTCGCCGTCGCGCCCGCGCAGCATGAAGAGCGGCAGGCCGGCGAATTCGATTGGCATGGCATCGCCCACCTCGGGCACGCGCCTGCCGGTGCCGATGCAGGCCCAGGTGCGGGCCAGCAACACATCCTGCTCCCACGCGGCGAACGCCTCCGAGACGTAGGCCTCGTTCGGCAGCCCGCTCGCCCACTCCTCGATGGGGCGCATCACGTTCGCGAGGGTGGTGCTCACGCCCGTGCTGCTTTCCCACCAATGGTCTGTCATGGCCGTGTTCTCCACGTGTGTCGGGGGCCGCGTCCACCCATCAGTTCAGGCTATCGCGGCGCGGACCGCCGCGGCTACTGCGAATCCGCAACAAATTGTCTTGATCGCGACGCCCTCCGATAGTGTCTCTTTGAGCACCATAGGGCACCAAGGGAGATATGCGCGCCAGCGCTCGGGGGTGTTCCAACTCAGCAAACCATTCGGCGTCGAACGCACTGGAGACGGCCCCCGGCATCAACTAGCATTCGAGGCGGACTACGTTGTGTGAGACGGAACGGCAATTGGGAGGACGACATGAACAGCGGGAACATTTTCAGAAACTTCAGCTCTTCGCGCCGACAGTTCCTCAAGCAATCGGCAGCGCTGGCTGCGGCGGTCGGCGTAGCGCCGGCGGCCCTCAGCGCAGGCGCAGGCAGCGCCAGAGCGGCGGCGGGCGCGGCCTACGCGGACGAGCTTTGGGAAAAGACCAAGGCCAATCTCGCCGGCATGAGCGATATCCGCATGGACCTCAACTTGCACTCCTGGGAGGGCTACACCGAGGAGCCCGTGCTTGATCCCTTCAGTCGCCAGACCGGGGCGAACGTCAACCCGCAGATGCTGATCTCGGACCCCGCGGCCGTGAACAACCTGCGCGGCGGCGGCACCTCGACCTGGGACGTGATCAACCTCAACAACTCATGGCAGCGCAATCAGCTCTTTCCCGAGGGGTTGATCACGCCGCTCGACAAGGACAAGTTCGCGCCGCTCTACGATATGAACGTGGCGGGCTTCGAGTGGCCCTACCACTGGGCGCTCGACGAGAGCGGCGAGCACCTGCTCGGAATGCTCCAGCGCTATGGCCCCGCGGGCCTGGCGGTAAGTACCGACGCCGTCGATCCGCAGACGATGGAGAGCGGCGGCTACATGGAGATGATCGAGGGCGCCAAAGGCCAGTACGGCATTCTCGACTACGAGAACTGGGTGATCATGCACACCTGTATCGCGTCGGGTTTCATCCCCTTCCGCGAGCACACCGCTGATGAGATGGCGAAATTCGAGGAGAACATCTTCAAGCTCTTCGAGAACGCCAAGAAGGTCTCGGACGACCAGGCGGCGCTGGCCCGTGACATGATCACCGGCGAGATCATCGGGACCTATCCCGGCTCGGTCTACACCGTCTCGGCCGCTAGGCTCGAAGGCGAGACCCAGCTCGTGAACGTCGTGCCAGCGGAAGGACCAGAGGAAACCAAGACTGCCGAGCGGCCGAATGGCCAGGGCGGGATTGTCTGGATCAAGATCACATCGCTCGTCAACAACCCGAATCCGACGCCGCTGGCCGAGGCGTTCCTGATCTACTGTCACACGCCCGAGGCCGCCTACAAGGTGGCTGCCAAGGCGCCCGGTACGCTGAACCCGGTGGTGCAAATGGGTGCGCCGGAGGTGTTGAGCCAGTTCTCCCAGGACGAGCTCGACGCCGTGCATTGGGGCGAGGAAGGGAGCTGGTTGGCCTCGCTGGTCGATCGCTGCATCGACTTCGACATCAACCCCGACTACGACGCGATGCACGACCTCTACACCCAGGCGAAGCGCGCTCGCGGCGCCTGATCGTCACCTGTCGGTGCGGGCGGTCCGCCGCCCGCACCGACGCGCCCGCATACCGGGAGCCTAATGCGCGATGGCCGCAGCCCCGCCCATCTTGCAACTCAGGAACATCGTCAAGAGCTTCGGCAGCCTGAATGCGGTCGACGGGGTGAGCCTCGACATCGAGGAGGGCGAGCTCTTCACCATCGTCGGCCCCTCGGGGTCGGGCAAGACGACGCTCATCCGCATGCTGGTCGGCATGGACAGGCCGACCGCCGGCGACATTTTGCTCAGGGGCAAGCGGATCAACGACGTGCCCGCCAACAAGCGCCCGACCTGCATGGTGTTCCAGTCGTTGGCGCTCTTCCCCCACATGAGCGTCGGCGAGAACGTCGAGTATTCGGCCAAGTGCAAGGGCATCGGGAAGAAGGAGCGGCGGGAGCGCGCCGCCGAGTGCCTGAAGCTCTCTCACCTGCCGCAGACTTATTACGACAAGCCGGTCACGCAGTGCTCGGGCGGCGAGCGTCAGCGGGTGGCGTTAGCCAGAGCACTGGCCTTCAACCCCGAGATCCTGTTCTTCGATGAGCCTCTGTCCGCAATCGATTACCGTCTGCGCAAGACGCTGGAAAAGGAGCTCAAGGACATTCAGCGCGAGACGGGCAAGACCTTCGTCTACATCACCCACAGCCTGGAGGAAGCGATGGTGATGTCCGACCGCATCGGCGTCATGCGCGAAGGCAAGCTCTCCCAGGTCGGCAGCCCCGCGACGATCTACACCCAGCCGGAGAACCGCTTCGTCACCGAGTTCATGGGCGAGGTGAACTCGCTCCCGGTGCGTCTCGCCGATGACGGACGGCTCCACTGCGAGGCGCTCGATGCCAGCTTTGAGCCGCCCGCCGAATTGCCGCCGGGATTCAACCGCGGCGTGCTGATCGTGAGACCGGAGAACGTCGCGATCTCGGACGACCCTGCGCCGGCGGCGGCTGGGAACCTGATCCGGGGTGAACTCTTCAACGAGTATCTGCTTGGCTCCCGCATCCAATACCAGGTGAGAAGCGGTGCGATGGTGTTCCTCATCGAGGAGCTGCGTGCCGATGCCGTCGCCCGCCTGCCGGGTGCAGAAGTGACGCTCTCGTGGCAACCGGGCGATTCGATGGTCTTCCCGGAATGACCGAGGCGGCGATCGAAGCCCTGGCGGAGGAACCTGAACGCCCGCGGCGCAGGATTCTTCCCTTGAAGCTTTCCGAAGGCTTCGTCGCGGCGCTGCCGATCATCATCCTTCTGTTCATCGGCTTCATCGGCCCGATGGCGCTGGTGCTGATCTACAGCTTCATGCCACGCGGCAGCTTCTCCGTTCCGGGGTCGCCGTCGCTGGAGAACTACGTCGATATCGTCGAGCAGGACTTCTACATCTCCTTCGCTTGGTCGCTCTTCCTTGCTTTCATCAGCGTCGTGATCTTGCTCATCGTCTGCTATCCGCTGGCGGTGGCGCTGAGGCGAATCAAGGGACGCCGGGCCCATCTTTTGACGCTGCTAATCGTGGCGCCGCTCTTCGTCGCCGAGAACATCCGGCTGCAGGGTTGGGTGTTGTTCTTCGACAAGGGAGGCTTTCTCGACGGCGCGCTCAAGGTGGTGACGGGTCTGGAGACCGGGAGCCTGGTCAACAACGTGCCGGCCATCGTCTTCGGCATTTGCTACATCTATTTGCCCTTCATGCTGTTCCCCATCCTGCTGGGGCTGGGCAACGTGCCCAGGGAGGCGCGCGAGGCGGCCTACGACCTGGGTGGGTCGCGCTGGCGGGTCTTTCGCGACATCGAGCTGCCGCTGGCGATGCCGGGAATCCTGATCGGCTCGCTGCTCTGCTTCGTGATCTCGCTCGGCGCCTTCAACGAGGCCAAGTTCCTGGGCAAGGGCGTCATCGTCACCGTCGCGCAGGACATCGAATCCGCCTTCACCTTCGGGCAGAACTGGCCGCGCGGCTCCGCGCTCTCGGTGCTGATGATCGTGCTGGCGGGGTCCGCCGTGTGGCTTGCGATGCGGCGGGTGAACCTCGACCGCATGCTGGGAAAACGCTAGGCCGTGGGCACCACTGACAGGCTGCTCACCCGTCGACTGCTGGCTGCTTACATCGCCGTCATTCTAGTGATCATGTACATCCCGATGGTGATCGTCGGGCTGGCGTCGATCTCCAAGTCTCGCTTCTTCCTGTTCCCGATGAAGCGAACCTCGTCGAAATGGTACGAAATGACGTGGGACTCGCTGCAGGTGCACGAGAGTTTCCTCACGTCATTGACCATCGCAGTGTGCGTGGCGCTGATCTCTGTAATCCTGGCCTTCTTCGGTGCGCTCGCCTACGCCCGCTACGACTGGCGCGGGCGCAAGCTCTTCCAGCAGGTGTTGCTGATCCCGATCTTTTTCCCCCAAGCGGTGCTCGGACTCGCGCTGCAGCTCTGGTTCAACTCCATCGGCATCCAGATGTCCTGGCAGTCGACGGTGTTCGCCCAGCTCGTCTGGATCGTGCCGATCGTGACACTGGTGATCGCGATCCAGGCCTATGGCTATGATTCGGCGGTGGAGGAGGCCGCCTACGACCTGGGTGCCTCGCGCTGGCAGATCTTCCGAACCATCACGCTGCCCTTGCTCGGGCCCGGCATCTTCGCCGGGTTCCTGTTCGCGGTGCTGCTCTCGTGGGGCAACTTCCCGCTCGCCTATTTTACCAGCGGGGCCGATGTCACCGTGCCCGAATGGCTCTACGGCAAGATGATCGGCGGCTACACGCCCATGGTGCCGGCGGTCGGGCTCATCACGGTCGTGCTGGGCGGAATCATCCTCGCGGTCGGGCTCACCATCAACGGGATGCTTCAGCGGCGCGATTGACCGCGAATTCGGCAACCGCATCGGCGTTCAGCGTCACGCCGAGCCCAGGGCCGGTGGGAACCGAGATCATCCCGTCCGCGTCGATCGGCGCGAGACCGCGTACCAGGCCCTGCCGCAGGCGCGAAGGACTCGTCGAATACTCCACGAGTTCCATCTCCGGCCGCGTGGCCAGGAAGTGAAGATTGGCCGCGATGGTGATGTCGGTGTTGTAGGCATGCGGCACGATCCGCCGGCCGGTGCCGTCCAGAATCCGCACGAGCCGCAGCGCCTCGGTGAAACCGCCCAAGTTGGTGAGATCGGGCTGCGCGATGTCGAAGCCGTCGGACGCGAGAAATGGCTCGAACTCCCTGCAAGTGGTGAGGCCCAGATCGCCGACACCGATGGGGATTCGCGTCGCGGTGCGGAGCCGCGCGTGCTCCTCCACCTCGTCGAGCGGGAAGGGCGCTTCGATCCAGGCGAAGTCCAGCTCGGCCAGTACGTCGAGATAGGGCTCAAGCTGCTCAAGATGGGTGAACTCTTGTGCGACGTCGAGCATCAGGCCGCGATCGGCTCCCAGCAGCTCGCGCAGGTGAGTCAGATTCTGCCGCACTCGGTCCGGCTCGTTCCACCACGGCTCGACGCAAATCTTGAGGTGACGGAAGCCCTGTTCCAGCAGCGGCACGACCAGCGCATCGATGCGTGCGGGCGTGCCTTCGAGGGGATAGAGGGTTGCGTAGGCGGGGAGGCGATCGTGACGAGAGCCGCCCAGAGCCTCGCAAACCGAAAGGCCCTGCGACTGGGCGAAGAGGTCCCAGATGGCGATGTCGAGCGCGCTGATCGCGTGCATCGCGGCGCCGCGACGGCCGTGCCACTGCGTGCGCGTATACATCTCGTCCCAGAGACGGCGCGGGTCGTCCACCGCCTGCCCGGTGACGATGTCGGCGAGCCCCTCGGACCGATGGTTGTAGGGCGGCATCTCGATCAGGGCCCTCACGATCTCGGGCGGTGCGTCGCTCTCGCCGATGCCCACGAGCCCGTTGTCGCCATGCACGAGCACGACGACGTTCCGGTAGCTACCCTCAAAGCGGTAATAGGCGGCCTGCGGGTCCTGGAGACAGAGGACCTCCACCCGTTCGACGGTCACGGTCATGTCGAGAACACGCGGCGGGCATAGACGCAGGGCTCAATCCGATCCCAGTCCATTTCAACCCCGAGTCCCGGCAACTCGCTCGGGCGAACGAGGCCATCTGCGTCTGGGCGGATGACCTGCCGCGCGCCGAACTCGTACTTTTCGAACGGCGCCGCCTGTTCGAAATAGGTGCAGTTCGGATGAGCGAGCATGAAGTGCAGGTTCGCCGCCTGCGTAAGCGTGTATCCCCAGCTTTGCACCTCGCAGGTCTTGCCGTGGGCGCGCGTGACCTCTGCCACCTCTCCGGCGCCGGTGAACCCGCCGATACCAGTCACATCGAAGCGGCTTCGGTCCCACGCGCCCGCCTCCAATGCGAATTCGATGAGCTGTACACTGGGGAGGCTGTTTCCGCCGCAGATCACGTCCAATTCGAGCGAGGCGGCGAGCTTCTTGTAGTTGCCTAAGTCCCCATCAGGAAGCGGCGCCTCGAAGAATTCCCAACCAGAATTATCCAAAAGTCTTCCCACATAAAACGCCTGATCGAACGAATACATTCCATCCACGTCCAGGCTCAATTTTATGTTTTGTCCCACGAATTGCTCTGTGAGCGTACTGACCAAACGTACATCGTCACCGAATACGCAATAGGGATGAATTTTGATTGTCCGGTAGCCAAGCTTCAGCATGTCGTGGCAGTAGTCGACATAGGCCTGATCCGTCGGCAGTAACGGGCTCGACGCGTAGGCGCGGATTTCGCGCCGGGCGGCACCCAGCATTCGGTAAATTGGAATATTCTTGGACTTCCCTTTGCCGTCATGCAGCGCAATGTCGAAGAGCGACGTCGCTATATGCCCGAGTGGGACGTAGCGCTTTCGCATATCCTTATAGACCGCGCGGATGTCGAACGCGTCGCGCCCCAGCACGAACGGCGCCATCAGGGCGGTGGCGGAGAATGTCGCCCTGTCAAACTCGTGCTCCGTGTAAGTCGTGGTCCCGGCGATGGCCTCCATGCCATTGGAGAGGAACAGTCGCACCACGACCATCGCCTCGTACATGGGTCCGAGATGCGATGACCACGTCACCTTCTCGCTATCGGGCCCGATCGCCAGCAACTCGATTCGTTCGACGATCACGGAGGTCATGGACGCTATCTCAGCAGATGAAGAAATTCACGTAATCAGCACTTGCAAAAGAATTGCTTTCTATACGACTGTTCCCGCCTTCATTCGCTCGGCAACCGCCACACCGTCGATCTCCTGGAAGGTCAGTTCGTCTCTGATGGACATATCGGCTGCGATCGCGGCGGCGCGGCCGTACTCGAAGCACTGTGCCGTGACGCGGCAGCTCGCCAGCGCCTCATGCTCGGCGCTCAAGCAGCGGCCGGCGATGATAATGTTGCGGCCTTCCTTGGGCACCAGGGTGCCAAAGGGCACCTCGTAGTAGTCGTCGACCAGCCATTCCGTCTCCGGCTTGGCGCCGTAGTGAAGCTCGATGGGCCAGCTCGAGCGGGCGATGGCGTCCGCCCTCTTTCTCGTGCCTACGACATCGGCGTTCATGAGGCGCGCCATCCCGTCGATGGAACGCGTCTGGCGCACGCCGACCTCGGCGCCGTAATCGATGAAATAGGCGTCTTCGCAACCGGGCACGTTTTCCCTGAGGAATTTGAAAAAGGCACGTGCCTGATAGATTGAGAACTGCTCCGCCTCGGTATGGTCGACGGGATCGGTAACGTCGAGCGCACGCCCATCGAAGCCGGTTATTTTAGTCGCGTTGACCAGGAGCTCCCGAGGATTGACGGTGGGGAACAGCCACACCTTCTTGCGCACGAGTTCGTCGCGCGCTTCAAGCATCGAAATTACCTTGGGCGGTGAAATCGTGTCTTCACCCCAATAGTCGAGATAGCGTTCGACATCGACGTTACCGACCTTGAACATCATGGTTGGGTTCTGGATGACGCCGTTGTTGCCCTTGGTCGTGTGCAGACCCATCTTGAAGACGGCATCGGCGTCGCCGCTCGCATCGATGACCCGCTCGGCGCTCACTCGGGTGTAGCCGGACTTGGCGTGGAGAATGAGGCCGGCCAACGCGTCGTCCTCGACGATCACGTCGATCATCTGAGTGTGGTAAAGGGCATCGACACCCGCACCCCGGACCAGATCGGTGGCCACTCGCTTGTACGTGGCGCAGTCGTGGGTCACGACCCAGGTCTTGCCGTAGATCTGCGGCCGGGTGATGCCGCCCTCGGCTTCGAGCGCAGCACGAAAACGCTCGGAGAACCCGAAGATGACTTGTTGCGGTTGCGCCATGCGCGGTTCGTGCACGGTCATGTAGAGCCCGCAAACGGTGCCTGACATGCCGGAGACCGCCGCGCCGCCGCAATAGCCGAGGCGCTCGATCAGGAGCGTCTTGTGGCCCAGCTCGGCGGCGGTGGTGGAGGCGGCGATTCCAGCAGGACCGCCTCCAACAACGATCACGTCGTAGTGGCCGAAGTGGGGCACGTCCTCAAAGGCGTCGGCGCCCAGGCGCCCGAGAAAGCGTTCCATGCGTCAGGCTCCAAAGAGGAGGCGGCGCATTTGGCGCACGGTTATCGAACGCGCGCAACAGGATTCCAGGGGCTCCACTGTCGCTGCGGGAACGCGGTGCGGCTATCCTGGACGCGCCTATAGACGACAGGCGTGCGCCCTGTCGTGGAGAGCAGGAACATGGACAAAACGGCGCCGGTATCCCAGGACGCCACGAACGATCCGCTGCTGCAGCCCTTCAGGCTGAAGCACCTCACGCTCAAGAATCGCATCATGAGCACCAGTCATGCCTGCGGCCTCGTCGAGGATGGCATGCCGAGCGAGCGCTACCAGCGCTATCACGAGGTGAAGGCGAAGGGCGGGCTCGCGCTCACCATGTTCGGAGGCTCGTCCAACGTCTCGCCCGAATCCGCCTGGCAGTTGCCGCAGATCAACCTGTACGACGAGCGCGTCGTCGGGCATTTCCAGCGGTTTGCGCAGCGCATCCACGACCACGGTGCGGCCCTGATGTGTCAGGTGAGTCATGTTGGCGGGCGGGGCGAGCCCTATGCTGGCGCGGCGCTGGCGCCAATCGGCCCGTCGCCCGTCCGCGAGACGCTGCACCGGGCCTTCGCCAGGGAGATGGACGAACACGACATCGCGCGTGTCGTGGCCGACTTCGCAGAGGCAGCCGCGCGGTGCAAGGAGGGCGGTCTCGACGGTATCGAGACCTTCGCCGGCGCCCACCTCATCGGGCAATTCCTCTCGCCATCCACCAATTGCCGCGGTGACAGGTTCGGCGGCTCGGTCGAGAACCGCTGCCGCTTCGGGCTCATGGTGCACGAGGCGATCCGCAAGCGCGTCGGTGACGACTTCATCGTCGGCATTCGCTTCGTGATCGACGAGGCGGGGCCGCACCGCCTCACGTTCGAGGACGGCCTGAAGATCGCCACCATCTTCGAGGCATCGGGCACCATCGACTTCTTCAACGCGATCTACGGCCGCATCGATACGGAGTTCAAGCTCGCGGCGGACTGCATGCCGGGCATGGCCTCGCCGGAGGCGCCGTTCCTGGCCCGCGCCGGAGCCTTCAAGCAGGCGGTGGGGCTTCCGGTCTTTCATGCCACGCGCATCACCTCGCTGGAGACAGCGCGGCGGGCGATTCGCGACGGGCTGCTCGACATGGTGGCGATGACCCGCGCGCATATTGCGGATCCGAATCTGGTGGCAAAGCTCGTGCGCGGCGAAGGGGAGCGCGTCCGCCCCTGTGTGGGCGCGACCCATTGCATGAGCCCGCTGCGCCCCACCTGCATCCACAATCCCTCCACAGGCCACGAAGCGGCGTTGCCGCACGCAATCGAGCCAGCGGCGACGAAGCGGCGGGTGCTGGTCGCGGGCGGCGGTCCGGCCGGCCTGGAAGCCGCGCGAGTGTGCGCCGAGCGCGGCCACGATGTGCAGCTTTACGAGGCCTCGGAGAGACTCGGTGGACAGGTGCTACTGGCCGCGCAAGCAAGCTGGCGTGGAGAACTGGCGGGGATTATCGAGTGGCGTAGCCGGGAGCTGGAGAGGCTCGGGGTGGAGGTCTGCCTGAATTATCCCGTCGAGCCCGGCTCGGTCGAGGACGATGCGGATATCGTCATCGTCGCCACCGGCGGCGTTCCCGACCTTGACTGGATCGATGGCGCGGAGCACTGCACCAGCGTGTGGGATGTCCTCACAGACGCAGTCAGCGGGGCCGAGGACTCGATCGTCTACGACGGGACCGGCCGCCACGCGGCGCTCACGGCGGCGGAGGCGATCAGGCAAGCGGGCGGGGAGGTCGCGTTCTTTGGTCTCGACGGCCATCTCGCGATGGAGATGTCCTACGCGGAGCAGGTCATCTGGCGTCGGCGCACTTACGAGCTCGGCATCGAGCCCAGGCTTGATCGGCGCCTGGAGCGTGTCGAACGCGAGGGCAACCGGCTGCGAGTGATCTTTCGCAACGAGCTTACGGACGAGGCGGAGGAACACGAGACCGGACGCATCGTGGTCGAGCATGGGACACGCCCCGCCGACGCTCTCTTCCACGGCCTCGTGCAGCGGTCCTCGAACAGCGGCGTGGTCGATCAGCGCGCCCTGCTCGCGGGCGCGCCGCAGCCGGAGAGTGGGAGTGACGGCTTCGTGCTTTTCCGCATCGGCGACGCGGTCTCCAGCCGAAACATCTACGCCGCCGTGCTCGACGCGTTCCGCCTTTGCCGCACCTTGTAGACGTTGGCGTAGGGCGCAGCCATGCGGACTGCGCCCGTTACTGAGACGCGCGCGCCGCGCGCCGCCCACGCACGAGTTGCGACAAAAAGACCAGGCCCAGCAACGCCAGACCGGCAGGATAGATGAGCTCCTTGGGCGGCAGGTCCGTCTGCTCCACGTCGACGCCCGTGACGTAATCGCCCCAGTCGATCCCCGCCTGCTCAGCCATCCCGTTCCAGGCCAGATCGACCACGGCGTAGCGGCCGTCTTCCTCCCGCTCCAGCCCGACGCCGAAGGTCTTCGCCGGTGTCGTCGCCTGCTCCATCGGGGTCTCCAGCACGAACAGCTTGTAGCGCTCGCCGTAGTCGGTCTCCCGCGTCACATGAAGGCGAACTTGGCGGCCTGGCTCCGGCGTGAAAGTGCTGGAGACGAAGGACTGGAACGCAACCGGCTCGAAGGGCGGTGCGATATGATCCATGAAGAAGCCGGGTCGGAACAACATGAAGCAGGCCGCAGCGAGCAGAATCGCCTCGTACCAGCGCACCTTGACGAACATCCAACCCTGGGTGAGCGAGCTGAATGCCAGGATCGCCAACAGCGACATGATCGCTACCAGAGCGCCGTGCCAGATGCTCTCGATGCCGATCAGCAGCAGCTCCGTGTTGAACAGGAAGACCAGTGGCAGGATGGCCGTGCGGATGTCGTACATGAAAGACTGCACGCCAGTCTTCAGCGGATCGGCCCTGGATATGGCTGAGGCTGCGAAGGCGGCGAGGCATACGGGTGGCGTCGAATCCGCCAGCAAGCCGTAATAGAAAACGTAGAGGTGAACGGCGATGAGCGGCAGAACGAGGCCCGCCGCGCTCCCAAGTTCCACCAGCACGCCCGCCAGCAGGGAGGCGACCACGAGGTAGTTGGCGGTCGTCGGCAGGCCCATGCCGAGGATGATGCATAGGATCGCAGTCAGCCCGAGCAGGATGTAGACGTTGCCGCCGGCGATCGCTTCGACCACACCAACCATGGCGTTGTTGAGGCCAGTGGAAGAGACTGCGCCGACGATGATGCCGGCCGCCGCCACGGCGACCGCGATGCCGATCATGTTGCGCGCGCCCGCGACCATGCCGACGTAAATCTCTGTGAAGCCGTCGCGCACTGCCTCGCCCGTCGGCTGGCCGCCGCCGCGGACGGACGCGATGATCCGTCGAGCTAAGATGATCACCATCACCGAAACGATCGAATAGAAGACTGCGCTGTGCGCGCTCCAGCGCTCCACCATCAACAGATAGACCAGAACGAAAATGGGTATCAGGTGGTGGGCGCCGCTGAGGAAGGTCTTGCGAAACGGCGGAATCTCGACCCGTGGCAAGCCCTTGAGCCCGAGTTTCTTAGCCTCCAAGTGGGAAATGTAGAGCAGAGCGAGGTAGCTGAGCACCGCCGGGATCGCCGCCGCCGCGACCACGTCGAAATACGAGATGCCGATGAACTCGGCGATGATGAAGGCGGCCGCTCCCATGATCGGCGGCATGAGTTGGCCGTTGGTGGACGCCGCGACCTCGATGGCGCCGGCCTTGACCGCGGGCATGCCGATCCGCCGCATGACGGGGATGGTGAAGGTCCCGGTCGTGACGACGTTGGCGATCGACGAGCCGGAGACCATGCCGGTCATGCCCGACGCGAGGATTGCTGCCTTGGCCGGCCCGCCGGTGAAGCGCCCCACCATGGCGAAGGAAAGCGCGAGGAAGTACTGCCCCGCGCCCGCCTTGTCGAGCAACGCGCCGAACAGCACGAACAAGAACACGAAGCTGACCGAGACGCTGAGCGGAATGCCGAAGATCGCCTCGCCCGTGAGCCACTGATAGCCGATCAGCCGGTTCAGGCTCAGCCCCTTGTGCGAGATGACGTCCGGCATCGACTGGCCAAAGATCGAGTAGACGAGGAAGACCGCGCAGACGATGACGAGCGGTATCCCAATGGCGCGACGCGTCGCGTCCAGCAGCAGCAGAATGCCAACTCCGCCGAGGATGGCTTCGACCGGAATGCCGTTCCAGACGTATAGGAGCCCGTGACGGGAGACGAGACCGTCCCAGCCGAAGAACAGGTAGAGGGCCGCGACGCAGCCAGCGAGGGCGCAGGCGATGTCCCAGGGCGGCAAGCCGCGTTCGCTCCAGCGGCGCGTCACCGGATACATCAGGAAGCAAAGCAGCAGCGCGAACGAGAGATGGATGCCGCGTGCCGGCACGTCGCCGATAATGGCGAAGTTGAACATGAAGGGCAGAGGCGAAGCGATCCACAGTTGGTAGACCGACCACAGGAAGCAAAGCAGACTTATGAGCAGTGCCAGGCGCGGCCCCTGCCGGCGCCCCTGGTACTCGACCTTCTCTAGAGTCTTCTGAACGTCGGCGGGAGTGGCCGCCGCGTTCGGCTCGCTGTTCGTCACGGGCGCCCCTGTCCGGCGCGTGCGCTCCTTCGCTCTGTCCCGCTCAGGACAGCCAGAAAGCGAACGGCCGGCACCCGTTCAGGGGTGCCGGCCGTCATGATCGCGAGAGCTGCTACCAGCCCTGTTCCGCGTAGTACTTGGCCGCACCGGCATGAATCGGGGCGGACAGACCGTTCTTGATCATGTTCGCGGGATCGAGATTGGCGAAGGCGGGATGCAGCGACCCGAAGTCGTCCAGGTTCTCCATCACCGCACGGGTGACCTCGTAGACCACATCTTCGGGCACGTTCTCGTGGCTGACGAAGGTCGCCATCACGCCAAAGGTTGTCACATCGGCGGCCGTGGTCTTGTAGGTCCCGGCCGGGATGGTTGTGAAGGCGTAGTAAGGATTGTCAGCCACCAGCTTCTGTTCGACCTCGCCCATGAGGTCGACGATGTAGGCGCCGCAGCCGTCGGTTGCCACGGCCACACCGGCATTGGGCACGCCGACCGTATAGCCGTAGGCGTCGATCTTGCCATCACAGAGCGCCTGCGATTGCTCGGTCGAGGTCAGCTCGGTCGCCGCCGCATAGTCGTCTGTGGTGATGCCGTAACCTTCCATCAGCACTTCGGTCGTACCGCGCTGGCCGGAGCCGGGGTTGCCGATGTTCATACGCATGCCCTTGGTGTCGGTGAAGGAGCCGATCTCCGTGCCCGCGCCGGCGATCAGGTGGAAGGGCTCGCCGTGCACGGAGAATACCGCGCGTAGACCTGGGCAATTCGTGACCTTCTCGGAACTGCCGTTGACGGCATGGAATTGCCAATCGGACTGGGCGACGCCGAAGTCGAGCTCACCCTGACAGATTTGACCGATATTATAGGTCGAGCCGCCTGTCGACGGTGCGGCGCAGCGAATGCCGTGCTTGCGGCCTTCCTTGCGGCCCTCGGCGGCCTCCTTGTGAACCATTCGGCAAACCGAGTTACCGACCACGAAATAGACTCCGGTCGGGCCACCAGTACCGATTGAGATGAACTTCTTCTCTTGCGCGCTCGCCTCGTCGGCAGCGCTGAAAGTCGCGCCCATGAGGGCCACGGCGGCCAGCGCGCATGTGGTGAGTCTGAGTAGCTTCATGATCTGTCCTCCCTGCGAGTTCGATGTCCATACATTATACGTCAAAGTTGACTAGGTACATGATGGTGGTTCGCGGGTCGAACCGATTCAGCTCATCCTGTTATGAAGGTGCGGAAGCGACGTGCCACGTCGCGGGGCGATATCGTGGGGCGGCCCAGTCCGTTGAGGGAGCCGGGAGCGATCTGCGCATGGATCAGCGCCGGCCTTGGGTCGTTGGCGATGGCGGCCTCCAGGGCTTGGGTGAAGCCGGCTTCGGTGTTGCAGCGGTAGGCGCGGGGATAGCCGCAGGCCTGGGCGACGGCGGCAAAATCGACGTTGGGGGCGACGGTGGCCTGCCCGCCGGTCGAATCGTGCACGCCGTTGTCGAGCACAACGTGGATCAGATTACCGGGGGCGTAGGCGCCGATGGTCGCCATGGTGCCGAGCTTCATCAGCGCGGCGCCGTCGCCGTCCAGCACCAGCACTGGCCGCGTCGAGTTGAGCGCGATGCCGAGACCCATCGCCGAGGCGCAGCCCATTGAGCCCACCTGGTAAAGTTGTTGCGGACGGTCTTCGAGGGTGAACAACTCGCGTCCTGTCTTGCCGGTGGTCGCGACCACCGCAGCTTCCGCCGGCACGAGTGTCTGAACGCAGCGCAGGAGATCGATCCGTGCCGGGCGCTCATCGCCTTGGCGCAAGTCCTCGATCGTGCCGCGCGGGCGAATCGGCTGGTCCGGCTGATCGAGGCCGTCATCACGCACGCTGCCCTTTTCCATGATGAGAGCGAAGGGGAGCTCGTCGGCCTCCATGGCCCGCTCGGCTCGGTCGAACGCCGACGACACGGCCTGGGTCTCCCTGGGAAAGCCGGTATGGCCGATGGCGATGGTCTCAAGAAGCGATCCGGTCACCTCGCCCATCAGCTCGTGTTGGGGTTCGTCCTTGAGCCCCGGTTGCCCCCGCCATGTGACGATCAACAGAGTCGGGATGCGGAAGGGATAACTGAGTGAGGTCAGCGGGTTGACGGTATTTCCGAGGCCGGAGTTCTGGCACATCACGACCGTGCGCTTACCGGCGAGCCAGGCGCCCGCCGCCACCGCCACGGCCTCGCCCTCGCTCGCCGCGCCGACGTAGGCCAGCGCTGGATCGGAGATCACCCGGTTGATCAGCGGGGTGAGGAAGGAGCAGGGGACGCCAGTGTAGAACGAGTACCCGCGTTCCCGCGCGGGTTGGAGGAAGGCGTCGGCCGCAATCATCTGGGTTTCCCCGGCAACTAGATATTTGGGACATGATAGACCCGCACAAGGCTGGGCGGCACTGGTCCGAATTGGGAGCGCTGACAGTTGTCAACTGTCAGGCGACAGTTTAGGTTTAGACGATGATTGAGTCGTTCCGGCATCGGGGCTTGAAGGCGCTCTACGATGGCCGAACGGCTCGATGGGTGGCGCCGGAGCACGTCCAGAGGCTGAGGGACATATTGGCGGCACTCGAAAGCAGTCGTGGGCCGGAGGGCATGAACCTGCCAGGATTCCGGCTGCATGAGTTGAGTGGACGATTGAAGGGTCATTGCGCAGTTTCGGTATCGCGAAACTGGCGTGTGACATTTCGGTTCGTGGACGGGTCGGCGGTCGACGTCGATTACGTCGACTATCACTGAGGAGACGGGATATGGCGATGCACAACCCGCCGCATCCGGGAGGGATCGTGAAGCGGCAATGTCTGGAGCCCTTGGGGCTTACCGTGACACGGGCTGCTCAGGGACTTGGGGTCACACGCCAAGCACTCTCCGAACTCATTAACGAGCGCACGGGCGTTTCAGTCGACATGGCAATAAGGTTGTCGAAAGCCTTCGGTTCGACGCCCGAGACATGGCTTGGGATGCAAGTGGCTTATGATCTTTGGCAGGCCCGCGACCGCGCTCAGCGAATTAAAGTGGAGCGCTTTGCAGCGGCCTGATGGCCCGGCATCCGCCTTTAGCATCGTCTGTAGGACAGGGACGCCGCCATTGACAGGCGCCTACGTTCGATAGACGGTCGGACGCGCTGGTCTAGGCGCGTTGCGCCCGCGCGTGCCGCCGCCACGACCCAGGAGTCGACCGGTTGCGCCGCTATCTGCTCCTATACCGATTCCTGATCGTCAATATCGTGGGCGCGGCGCTGCTCGGACTCGCGGGCGCCCAGGGCTGGATCGCGCGGATTGCCGAGGCGGACCCCACCGGCCTCGTTTTCGTCATCTTCGGCGTCTTCGCGGTCGGCCTCGCGCTTTGCGGTTACCGTCTGTTCAAGACAAGCGCCGCCCTCAACAGGCTGGAAGAAGGCGAGACGGTCGACCTCCCCGCCGACTGGACCAGTCCCTCCGTCCGCCCGGAGCTGATGGCCGAGGCGCTCAAGGCGCGGCTCTTCAGTCGTATCGCGGTGGTAAGGCAGATCGCTGCCGCGCTGGTGGTGCTCGGGCTGATCGGTACGGTGGCGGGCTTCATCATCGCGCTCTCCGGCGTCTCGGCGGAGGAGGCCGGCACCCTTGCCGCCGTGCAGCCGATGATCTCGACCCTCATCAGCGGCATGTCGGTCGCGCTCTACACGACCCTCGAAGGCGCCATTCTGGGCCTCTGGCTCACCGTCAACTACCGTATGCTGGCAACCGGCACGTCCACCCTCTACAGCGAGCTCCTTGCGGCCAATGGACGAGTTTGACGACGACAGCGGCACGATCTTTCGCGACGTCACGCTACTCGCGCTCGCCGCTTTCGTCGCGATGGTGCTCATGCTGCTGCCGTTCCTCAATACAGGTGCAGAGGTTGAGAGCGAGGCCGACGGGATCAGCGACCCCGGCAACGTAATCATCGAGCTCCTGTGGGCGTCGGACCGAGACGCCGACATCGATCTCTGGGTCAAGGCGCCGGAGCGGGCGCCGGTGGGTTTTCCCAACAAGGGTAACGAGGTGGTCAATCTGCTGCGCGACGATCTCGGCTTATTTCAAGACCTTACCGACATCAATTACGAGATCGTCTACAGTCGCGGCATCGTGGCAGGCGAATGGATCGTCAACGTTCAGGCCTACCGGCTTGAGGACCCGATCCAGCCTACGCCGGTCGAGGTCCAGGTGGTCGTTAGCGTCAAGCGCGAGGGCGAGGACAGGCCGACGCCGATCCTGAAGAAGGAGGTCGAGCTACGCTTCCTCCGCCATGAGCTGACCGTGTTCCGCTTCGCGCTGACCGGCAAGGGCGCGCTTGTGCACGGCAGCGTCAACGACGTCAAACACTCCCTCATTATGGAGTACGCCCGGGCCCACAACCGTCTGCTCCGGGAGCGCCCGGGTGGATAGCTTCGCCTATCTGTACGTCGCGCTGGCGCTGGTGGGAGCCGCGCTCGCCAGCATTGCGGTCTGGTCCAGGCGCAGGGCGCAGTGGAAGGCCGTCGCCGTCGGCCTGCTCGCCGCCCTCGTCGTGATCGGCTATTTCAGCTATTCCATGCTGCTCTCACGGCCGAAGCCGATTTCTCTGGACATGATGGACGTGTCCGGAGCGCATGTCCTTTCGGCCGCACTGCGCGAGGACGAGGCGATCTATCTCTGGCTTTCCATCGAGGGGACGCCCCGCTTCTACGCATTGCCGTGGGACCAGGCGGCAGCCCAGCGGCTTCAGTCGGTCATGCGCGAGACCCGGCGCTCTGGTCACGATGTGGTAATCCAGAGGGCGGAAGAAGGCAGCGACGTGGATGCACCGGAGGAGGAAGCGACAGGGGCCAACAACTTCTATGCCGTACCCCCGCCGCTCCTGCTGCCGACGAAGCGGCTCCACGCCATCCGCGGTCCTGCGGGCGAGATGTGAGCGTGAGCACCAGCAACGCAACTGCGCCGGCCATGCCCCGCGCGGCTGCGCCCTACGCCTCGTTTCCGAAGAGGAGCCGTGGGCGTCTCTATCCAGAACCGGAAAGCCGCACGCGAACGGCCTTCCAGCGCGACCGCGATCGCATTATCCACTGCGCGGCGTTCCGCCGGCTCCAGCACAAGACCCAAGTCTTCGTCTATCACGAGGGGGATCACTACCGCACGCGCCTCACTCACAGTCTGGAGGTGGCGCAGATCGCGCGCTCGATCAGCCGTGTTCTCGGGGTGGACGAGGACCTCGCCGAGGCGTTGGCGCTGGCCCACGACCTCGGGCACCCGCCCTTCGGCCATGCCGGTGAAGCTGCGCTCGACCTGGCGATGGAGCCCTACGGCGGTTTCGACCACAACGCGCAGACCATGCGCATCCTGACCGCGCTGGAGCAGCGCTACAACGACTTCGACGGCCTGAACCTCACCTGGGAGACCCTGGAAGGAGTGGCGAAGCACAATGGTCCGCGTCAGGCAGATGCGAGCCCTGGTGCCATCGAGGCTTATTCGGCGCGGCACGACCTTGAGCTTCACACCCACGCCGGGCTGGAGGCTCAGATCGCGGCCTTGGCGGATGATATCGCTTACGACAACCACGACGTGGACGACGGGCTGCGCGCGGGCCTCTTCGCAGTCGAGGATCTGCAAGACGTCCCATTGGTTGGCGAAATACTGGATGAGGTCGCCACCGATCATCCTGGCGGCGAGGAGAGCCGCCGGATTCACGAGACGGTTCGGCGCATGATCGGCGCCATGGTCGAAGACGTGATCGATGCCAGCCGGCAGCGCCTGGAGGAGGTCGGGCCGGCCAATGTCGAGGCCGTGCGCAGCCACGGCGCACCGCTGATCGCCTTCTCCGAGGCCATGCAAGCCCACGGCGAGGGGTTGAAGGCGTTCCTGCGCGAGCGCATGTATCGTCATCACAAGGTCAACCGGATGGCCAGCAAGGCACGCAGAACGGTGGGCGAGCTATTTGAGCTCTTCATCGACGAGCCGCAATGTCTGCCTGAGGAGTGGTGGGCTCGTTGCGACGGACCGCGAACGCTCAACACGGCGCGCGTGGTTGCCGATTACGTCGCCGGGATGACGGACCGATTCGCCATTCAGGAACATCGCAATCTCTTCGATACGGTGCTGTGGAGATGAATGTTTTCAGTCATTTGTCAGAAGTTGTTCACAAAGAAATCGAGGAGATGTGCGATGCCGGCGCGTTGCCTGACGGGATCGATCTCTCGGCTGTCCAGGTGGAACCGCCGCGCGAGGCGGAGCACGGTGATGCGGCCTGCAACGCGGCGCTGGTGCTGGCCAAGCAGGCGCGCCGCAAGCCGCGCGAGATCGCCGAGCATCTCGCGGAGCGATTGCAAATACACCCGGAAATCCATGCGGTCGAGGTCGCTGGCCCCGGCTTCGTCAACCTGAGGCTGACGGACGACTTCTGGTTGGCGCGACTGGCCGAGCTCCTCGCGACCGGGCCCGGATACGGCGCCGATGACCTGGGTCAAGGGCAGCGCATCAACGTGGAATATGTTTCCGCCAACCCCACGGGGCCGCTCCACGTCGGCCATGCCAGGGGGGCGGTGGTGGGCGACGCCCTCGCCAACCTGCTCGCACACATGGGCTTCGCCGTGACGCGGGAATATTACGTGAACGATGCCGGCGCGCAGGTCGATACCCTCGCCCGCTCGGTCCATGCCCGCTACCGCGAGGCGTGCGGGGAGGCGATCGGGACCATCCCCGAAGGGCTCTATCCCGGCAACTATCTGGTGCCCGTGGGCGAGGCGCTCGCCGCCCGCGACGGCCGGCGTTGGCTGGAGGAGCCCGAATCGGTCTGGCTGCCTGAGGTCCGCAGCTTCGCCATCGACGCCATGATGGACCTCGTGCGTGAAGACCTCGACGCACTCGGGGTGCGGCACGATCTCTTCCGCTCGGAGCGCGCGCTGGTCGGCGAGGGCCGGGTCGACGACGCATACGCGGCGCTGGAGGGTGCCGGGCTCATCTACAGCGGTGTGCTGGAGCCGCCCAAGGGCAAGCGCGACGATGACTGGGAGCCGCGCGAGCAGAGTCTTTTCCGCGCCACCGAATTCGGCGACGACACGGACCGGCCGTTGAGGAAGTCGGATGGCACCTGGACCTACTTCGCCACTGACATCGCCTATCACCGCGACAAGATCGAGCGCGGCTTCGCTGATCTGATCGACGTGTGGGGGGCCGACCACGGCGGCTACGTCAAGCGCATGAAGGCCGCCGTCGCGGCGATTTCCAACGAGTCGGCGACACTCGACGTGAAGATCTGCCAGATGGTGAAGCTGCTCGACGACGGCGAGCCGGTGGCGATGTCGAAGCGCGCCGGGCGCTTCGTGACGCTGCGCGATGTCGTCGACGAGGTCGGCCGCGACGTGGTGCGCTTCATCATGCTCACCCGTCGCAACGACGCCCCGCTCGAGTTCGACCTTCGTAAAGTCTTGGAGCAGTCGCGCGACAACCCGGTCTTCTACGTCCAGTACGCCCACGCCAGGGCGTGTTCGGCATTGCGCCGCGGAGCCGAGATCGTGCCCGAGAGCGAGCTCACGCCTGCCGCTCTCGCTGGCGCCGATCTCACATCCCTGGACGACCCGGCCGAGCTCGACGTGATTCGGCGGCTTTGCCAATGGCCTCGGGTGCTGGCGGGCGCCACGCTGGCCCATGAACCGCACCGCATCGCCTATCATCTGCAAGAGCTTGCGGGCGCCTTCCATCTGCTCTGGACCAGAGGGAAGGACGACGCGCGGCTGCGCTTCGTCGATGCAGAACGGCCGTCGGAGACGCGCGCGCGCCTTGCGTTGATCAGCGGCGTCAGGATCGTTATTGCGGAGGGGCTGGCGCTGTTCGGAGTCGAGCCGGTGCAGGAGATGCGATGAGCGGCGGCGAAGACGGCTCGGAGACCCCGTCGGCGTCCGAGACTCCGCCCGCGCCCGAGTCGCCGGAGGCGGAGACGCCGGCGGCACCTCAGGAGCCGGTCGAGCAAGCCGACGAGGGGCGGGCGGAGAGTCGGCGCCCTCGGCTGCTTCCGGTGTGGATTCTTCTGGGCGCTGCCGTGCTCGCGGGCGGCGCCTGGGCTGTGACCGAGCGGGTGGGGGGCGGAGGAGGGCCGCCTCCTGACGAGGCTTCGGTGCCGCTCATCACCGCCTCAGCGGAGCCCTGGAAGGTGCGTCCCGACGATCCGGGCGGGTTGAAAATCCCGAATCAGGGCACGCTGATTTACGAAACGCTGTCGACCGCCGAGCCCGAGGAAGCGCCGGAGCGAGTCTTGCCGCCACCGGAGGAGCCGCTGGCTCCGCCGAAGCCGGAGCCCGATAGCGCCGAAGCACTCGCGGTGGCGGGGTCCGGCGCAGATACCGCGGTGGCAGCGCTAGAACCCGATGCAGGCGGCGTCGAAGATCCTGCGCTCCCCCCAACGACCGGAGAGCCGACACCCCCGGAGCCGGGGGCACCGACGGAACCCATCTCGCTCGACGAGGCAGCCCCGCACGAGCCTGATGCCCCCCCGGAACTCGCAGCGGTCGAGGAAGCGGCCCCGCTCGATCTCGAGATTTCGGAAATCGACGGGGTTCTGTTGCCACCGCCGCCCAAGCCGGGAACGCTTGCGGCCATACTGGCCGAGGAGGCACGACTGTCTGAGCTCGATGAGCCCGCGACGGTCGAAGTCCCCACGCGGGAAGCCGAGCCACCGTCGGCAGTCGAGCCAGCGCTGGAGCTGGAGGCTGACACGTTGGCTTTGGTCGAAGAAGTGCTGCAACGAGACATCGAGACGCCTGCCGCGTCCTCCCAGGCTGAAGAGGTAGACCCGGTGCCGCTGCCCCCGTACAAGCCGCGCCGCTTGGCGCGGGTGGAGCCGGCTCGCGAAGGGCTCGCTTCACCGGCAACGGATCAACCCCGCGCCTGGCGTTACGTTCAGCTCGGCACCGCGAACGCCAGAAGCCCATTGGAGACGCTCTGGGAAACGCTCCGCCGCCGCCACGACGATGCACTCACCGGCCTTAGCCCGCTGATCATGCCGGTCGATCGTGGCGACAACGGCATCTTCTATCGGCTGCGCGCCGGTCCGCTCACCGACGTGGCTGCGGCGCAGAGGGTCTGCGAGCGGCTGAAGGCACGCGGGCGCGACTGTTTCGTTGCGCGAGACTGAAACCGGCGTGACGCCGCGCGCCCAGCCGCGGGCGGTGATTCTCGGCTGCGCGGGCCCGGTTCTCGACGCGGACGAGCACCGCTTTATGGCCGACGCCGATCCGGCCGGCTTCATCCTATTCAAGCGCAACTGCGAGACCCCCGAACAAGTGCGGGCGCTGGTCTCGGCACTCCGCGAGGCCGTCGCGCGCCCCGACGCGCCGGTGTTGATCGATCAGGAAGGCGGCCGCGTGGCCCGCCTCGGCTCTCCGCAGTGGCGTGTGCCGCCCGCACCGGCGCTGTTCGGCGCCTTGGCCAAGATCGACGAGACCGCCGGTGCACGCGCGGCCTGGCTTAGTGCCCGTTTGGTGGCGGCCGACCTGAATCCCCTCGGAATCACGGTCAACTGCGCGCCGGTCTTGGACCTCCACTTCGGCCATGCCGGCAATGCCATCGGCGACCGTTCGTTCGGCACCGATCCGCACCTGGTGGGGCAACTGGGCCGGGCGGTCTGTGACGGCCTTACCGCAGGCGGCATCGTGCCGGCCATCAAGCACTTGCCGGGTCACGGACGCGCGGCTGCCGACAGCCACGCGGTGCTGCCGCGTGTCGACGCGTCGCTCGAGGTACTGCGCGCTTCCGATTTCGTGCCGTTTCGTGCGCTTCGCGACACGCCGGCGGGGCTGACGGCCCACGTGTGCTGTGAGGCACTCGACCCCGACCGGCCCGGTACACTGTCCAGGACCGTGATAGAGGAGGCCGTGAGAGGCGCGATCGGCTTCGACGGCCTGCTCTTCAGCGACGATCTTTCCATGGGCGCCTTGACCGGGCCGATCGGCGAGCGAGCCCGTGCCGCGCTCGCGGCCGGTTGCGACCTGGCCCTTCACTGCAACGGAAACCGCGACGAAATGGAGGATGTCGCGGCGGCCGTACCCCGGATCGAGGGCCGCGCGCAGGAGCGATTCGACCTCATGCTGGCGTCGCGGCACGAACCCGATCCCTTCGACCAGGTCGATGGACGCCGCGAGCTGGAGGCCCTGCTGGCCCGGGTGTCGGCCCCGTGATTGAGGCGTGGATTCTGGCTGCGTCGGTCTGGGTGATACCGGTGCTGCTCGCCATCACACTGCACGAGGCCGCGCACGGCTGGGCGGCGCTCAAGCTCGGCGACGACACCGCTAAACGGCTCGGCAGAGTCACGCTCAACCCGATCAAGCACGTGCACCCGGTGGGCACGATTCTGCTGCCGGGCGCGCTCATCGCCGTCGGCGCGCCCTTCGTCTTCGGCTTCGCGAAGCCCGTGCCGGTCAATCCAGCGAGGCTGCGCAACCCCAGGGGCGGCATGGTCCTGGTGGCACTCGCGGGGCCGGGGATGAACATCCTGCTGGCCTGCCTCTCGGCCTTGCTGCTCCACGTGGCAACGGCCCTTCCGGCATCGCTGGCCGAATGGTGGCAGGCGACCTTCACCCTCGGCATCGTCATCAATCTGGTGCTGGCCATCTTCAACATGCTGCCGGTGCCGCCGCTCGACGGCGGCCGCGTGGTGCACGGGCTGCTTCCGCCGCGCCATGCCGAGCGTTTCGCGCGACTCGAGCGCTTCGGTATAATTGCAGTATTGGTCGCGTTCTTTCTGGTGCCGCTGGCGGCGGCGGAGTTCGGCAGCGCGTTCAACCCGCTGGCGGCGATCATCCTGCCGCCGACGGCAGCAGGTTTCGAGTTGATCGTCGGCCTGTTCGGCGTGGAGGCGTTGGTGTCATGGCTGATCTGACACCGTTCGGAGACGACGCGAGCGCGGAGGGCTCGGCCGCGCGCACGCCCGGAGTGGCCGGCGACGAGCCCACGCTGATCGTCAATCTCGATGGGTTCGAGGGGCCGCTCGACCTGCTGCTCACGCTGGCCCGCAACCAGAAGGTCGACCTCGCCCGCATCTCGATATTGGCGCTGGCCGAGCAGTACCTGGACTACGTCGCGCAAGCCCGGCGGCTTCGCCTCGAGCTTGCGGCCAACTATCTGGTCATGGCGGCGTGGCTCGCGTACCTCAAGTCGCGCCTTCTCCTGCCTGACGAGGAGACCGAAGACGAGGAGCCGAGCGGCCCCGAGATGGCTGCCGCGCTCGCCCTCAGGCTGCGTCGTCTGGCCGCGATGCGCGACGCCGCTGCGATCCTGATGGACCGGCCGCAACTCGGACGGGACGTCTTCGCCGCCGGCGCGGCCGAGGGCCTGCCGGTCCATGAGGAGGCGCTGCACGAGGGCACGCTCGTCGAGTTGCTGCGGGCCTACGCCGCCCATCGTATCCGCCGCAAGCCGCGCGGCCTGCTGATCGAGCTCAGCGCCTATCACTCGATGGAAGACGCCTACAAGCGGCTGACTCAATTGCTGGGCAGCACGCCGGACTGGGAGATCCTGGAGCGCTTTCTGCCCCGCGGCTCTGGCCCCGAGAGCGATGCAGCCGCGCGCTCGGGCGTCGCGAGCACATTGGCTGCGTCGCTGGAGCTTGCGCGCGAGGGCCAGTTGCAGCTTCGCCAGATGGAACCGTTCGGCCCGATCTACCTCCGCCGGAGGCGGGAAGACACATGACCGATTCGCCCGAGTTGTCACTGACCGCAGAGCCCACCGAGGATGAGGAGCGCGCGGCCCGTGCGCGCCGCATCATGGAGGCGATGATTTTCGCGGCGGGCCGGCCGGTCGACGCCGCATCGCTTGCGGCGCAGGTGCCGAAGGGCACCGATGTCGAAGGCGAGCTCGCCGCGCTCGCGGCATTCTACGAGCACCGCGGCATCCAGCTCGTGAAGGTCGCGGGCGGCTGGACCTTCCGCACCGCTCAGGACCTGGCCGATCACTTGGCGGTGCATCGAGTTGTCCGTCGCCGTCTCTCTCGCGCGGCCCTGGAGACGCTCGCCATCATCGCCTACCACCAGCCGGTGACGCGGGCGGAGGTGGAGGAGATTCGCGGCGTCCACCTGGGGCGGGGCACGCTCGACATCCTGCTGGAGGCCGGCTGGATCGCGCCGAAGGGGCGCCGGCGCACGCCCGGCCGTCCGGTCACCTGGGTAACCACGCCGGCATTCATGGAGCACTTCGGGCTGGAAAGCCTCGAAGACCTTCCCGGAGTCGACGAGCTGGAGGCTGCGGGCCTGCTCGACACGCCCGATCCGGCGGCGGAAGGGGCAGGGGAGGCGCCCGCTCAGATGGCGTTGGAGGAGGGCGGGTCGGAGCCCGATGCTGCCGAAGAGTCCGAGGAGGATGACTCCCACGAGGCGGTCTCGACAACGGTCGTGCCGCTCTCCAGCCGGGGCGGGCCGGCATAGCAGCGTCGGCGGGCACAACCCGCCGCTGCCCCCGACTCGGAATTCTCGACGCCGTCGCGGCCAGCCTCACTCCCCCTTTGTCACGCGGAGGTGAGATGGCATCAATTCCTTTCTGCGGGATTCAGCGGGATTGAGTGGGATAGCCGGGATTTGCCGGGACTAAGTGGGACTAAGTGAGATAACCGGGATTCCGGAGTGAAGATAGCCGCCGTCTTCGACGGGGGCGTCGACGGCGGTAGCCCGGATTGCGGAGAGCAACCGCTCCAGCGAGGGGGTCCGCCAATTCTGTCTCTGCCCGCTGCTGCGCGTCCGCTCTTGGCTTGCATGGCGCGACAATGCCTCGCACGCCGCGCTCTGTGCAGCGCACGATGTTCCAAGGCGTTTGGGCAGCCGGGCTGACAGCTTTGTGCGGTCGGCGGTGGCGCGAAGAGCGCTCTGTAAGCGCTACTCAGCCGCTTCGGCAGGGGCTTCCGCCGGGGTGACGCGGGCGGCGCAGTACTTGAACTCGGGAATCTTGCCGAAGGGATCGAGGGCCGGGTTGGTCAGCATGTTGCTGGCGGCCTCGGCGAAGCAGAAGGGGACGAAGACCACGCCTGCTGGCACCCCGGCGTCAGCACGGGCACGAAGGCCGATGGCGCCCCGCCGGGTCTCGATCGTGATCGGTGCGCCGGGCTCGATCCGCATGCGCTCAAGCTCCGCCGGCGCGAGATGGGCGACCGCTTCGGGCTCCAGGTGGTCGAGCACCGAAGCGCGCCGGGTCATCGCGCCCGTGTGCCAGTGCTCGAGCATGCGGCCGGTCGTGAGCACCATGGGGAACTCGTCGTCGGGCGTCTCGTCCGGCGGCACGATCCCGGCGGGCACGAGCTTGCCGCGCTTGCTCGGGGTCGGATAGCCGTCTTCGAAGATCACGTCGCGGCCGGGCTCGTCCTCACCCTCGCACGGATAGGTCACGCCCCCCTCGCGGCGCAGCCGCTCCCAGCTGATGTTGTCGAGGGAGGGCATGCAGCCCTTCATCTCGGCGAAGACATCGGCCGGGCCGCCATAGTTCCAGTCGAGCCCGATGCGGCGCGCGATTTCCTGGATGATCCACCAGTCCTGCTTGACGCCGTCTGGCGCGGTGAGCGCGACGCGGCCCATCTGGACCTGGCGGTTGGTGTTGGTGACTGTGCCGTCCTTCTCCGGCCATGCGGAGGCCGGCAGCACCACGTCGGCGTGCCAGGCGGTCTCGGTGAGGAAGAGCTCCTGTATAACGAGATGATCGAGCGAGGCGAGGGCCTCGCGCACGTGCCGCAGGTTGGGGTCCGACATCGCCGGGTTCTCACCCATGATGTACATGCCCCTGACTTGGCCCTCGTGGGCGGCGTTCATCACCTCGACCACGGTGAGGCCGGCGTTGGGGTCGAGCTCGGCGCCCCAAAATTCCGAGAACTCGTCGCGCAGGATGGGATCGGTCACCCGCTGGTAGTCCGGGTACATCATGGGGATGAGCCCGGCGTCCGACGCGCCCTGCACGTTGTTCTGCCCGCGTAGCGGGTGCAGGCCGGTGCCGGGGCGGCCTACCTGTCCCGCGATCAGCGCCAGCGAGATCAGGCAGCGCGCGTTGTCGGTGCCGTGGATGTGCTGGGAGATGCCCATGCCCCAGAAGATGATCGCCGCCTCGGCACGCCCATAGAGGCGCGCGACCTCGCGCAGCACGTCGGGCTCTATGCCGCAGACCGGCCCCATCTCCTCCGGCGCGTAGTCCTTGAGGTGGTTGCGGAGCTGCTCGAACCCTTCCGTGTGGGCCGAGACGTACTGCCGGTCGTAAAGCTCTTCCTCGACGATGACGTGCATCAGCGCGTTGAGCAGCGCCACGTCCGTGCCGGGTTTGAACTGCATGAAGTGGCTCGCGTGGCGCGAGAGGGCCGAGCCGCGCGGGTCGATCACGATCAGCTTGGCGCCGCGTTTCGCCGCGTTCTTGAAGAAGGTTGCAGCCACCGGATGGTTCGCGGTCGGCTGAGCGCCGATCACGATGATGACGTCGGAATGCTCGACCTGGTTGAAGCTCGCGGTGACCGCGCCGGAGCCGATGCATTCCAGCAACGCCGCCACCGACGAGGCATGGCAGAGCCTGGTGCAGTGATCGACGTTGTTGGTGCCGAAGCCCGCGCGCACGAGCTTCTGGAAGAGATAGGCCTCTTCGTTGGATCCCTTGGCGGAGCCGAAACCGGCGAGCGCGCCGGGTCCGTGCTGGTCGCGAATTTTCCTGAGACCCGCCGCCGCCACGTCGAGCGCCTCGTCCCAACTGGCCTCGCGGAAATGGGTGAATGGATTCGCCGGGTCGATGTCGATATCGGCAGATTTCGGCGCGTCCTCGCGGCGGATCAACGGCGTGGTCAGCCGGTGCCGATGGTTCACATAGTCGAAGCCGAAGCGGCCCTTGACGCAGAGCCTGCCGTGGTTGGCCGGGCCGTCCCTGCCGTCCACCCAGAGGATCTTGTTGTCCTTGACGTTGAAGGTGAGCTGGCAGCCGACGCCGCAGTAGGGGCAGACGCTGTCAACCTGCCTGGCGGGCGTCTCCTTGCCGACTTCCTTGGCGGGCATGAGAGCGCCTGTCGGGCAGGCCTGCACGCATTCGCCGCAGGCGACGCAAGTGCTCTCGCCCATCGGGTCGTCGAAGTCGAAAACGATCTTGTTGCGCGCGCCCCGACCCGCCATGCCGATCACGTCGTTGACCTGCACCTCGCGGCAGGCGCGGACGCAGCGGGTGCAATGGATGCAGGCATCGAGGTTGACCGCCATCGCGGTGTGGGTAAGGTCGGGGGCCGGCGACTGCCGCGGTTCGAAGCGACTCGTCGACAGCCCCATTGTCCCCGCCCAGTCCCAGAGCTCGCAGGACGGGTCGTGGCTGGACTCTGGCGGGGGCTGATCGGCGAGCAGCAGCTCCATCACCATGTCGCGGGAGCGTACCGCGCGCTCCGCATCGACGCGAACCACCATCCCGTCCGCCGGCTTGCGAATGCAGGAGGCCGCGAGCACGCGCTCGCCTTCGATCTCCACCATGCAGACTCGGCAGTTGCCGTCGGGCCGGTAGCCCGGCTCCGGCGTGTAGCAGAGGTGAGGAATGTCGATCCCGGTCCGCTTGGCGACCTGCCAGATGGTCTCGTCCGGCTGCGCGGTGACGGCGCGGCCGTCGAGGGTGAAGCGGATGACGTCGCTCATGCGAGCTCCTCCGGGAAGTAGCGCAGGATCGAGAGCAGCGGGTTCGGCGCCGCCTGCCCGAGCCCACAAATCGAGGCGTCGGCCATGGCGGCGCTCAGCTCGCGCAAGAGCGGCGCATCCCAGTGGCCGTTACTCATCATGATGGCCGCCTTCTCGCAGCCGACCCGGCAAGGCGTGCATTGCCCGCAGCTCTCGTCCTCGAAGAACCGCATCAGGTTCAGCGCCGCGCCTTTCAGGTCGTCCTGGTCGGAGAGCACCATGACCGCAGCCGAGCCAATGAAGCAGCCGTGCTCCTCTAGGGTGCCAAAGTCGAGCGGGAGGTCGGCCATCGAAGCGGGCAGGATGCCGCCCGAGGCGCCGCCGGGCAGGTAGGCGCGGAAGGTGTGGCCCTCGGCCATGCCACCGCAATACTCGGCCAGCAGCTCGTTCATGGTGATGCCCGCCGGCGCCAGCTTGACGCCAGGCTCCTTCACCCGGCCTGACACCGAGAAGCTGTGGAAACCGGAGCGCCCGTTGCGGCCTTCGTCGGCGAACCAGCGCGGCCCCCGCTCCAGGATGTCGCGCACCCAGTGCAGCGTCTCGACATTGTTGATGAGCGTGGGCCGGCCCCAGAGACCAACCTGGGAGGGGAAGGGGGGCTTGTGCCGAGGCTCGCCACGCTTGCCTTCGATGCTCTCCAGCATCGCGGATTCTTCGCCGCAGATGTATGCACCTGCGCCGCGTCGGAGGATGAGCCGGGTCTGGGCTGTGAGGCCAGCGGCGTCCAGCTTCGCGATTTCCTCCAGCAGCACCTCGCGGATGCCGGGATACTCGTCGCGCAGGTAGATGTAGCACTCGGCGGCTTCCACCGCCCAGCCGGCGATCAGCGAGCCTTCGAGGAAGCGATGCGGGTCCTGCTCCATGTAGACCCGGTCCTTGATCGTGCCCGGCTCGCCTTCGTCCGCGTTCACCGCCATCAGCCGGGGGCCGGTCTCGGCGCGGACGAAGCGCCACTTGCGCCCCGTGGGGAAGCCCGCGCCGCCCTTGCCCTTGAGGCCGCTCTCCTCCAGCGCCGCGATCACGTCGTTGACGGTCCGCGCGCCCGACAGGCATTCCTTGAGCACGGAGTAGCCGCCGTTCGCGACGTATGCGTCGAAATCAATGTAGGGGGGAATGGCCGGTGAGTGCCCTTCCCCCTCGATACAGGCGAGGATTGAATCGACGGTCGCTTGGGTCACGTGGCGATGGCCCACCTCGGCCACCGGCGCTTCCTCGCAGCGGCCCATGCAGGGCGCCCGCACCACCCGCACGGCATCCCCCACAGCATCGGGGAGCGCCTCCAGCAGCGCGGGCGCGCCGAGGCATTCGCAGGTAAGGCTGTCGCAGACCCGGACCGTGAGCGGCGGCGGCGGGCTCTCGCCCTCCATCACGACGTCGAAATGGGCGTAGAAGGTCGCGACCTCGTAGACCTCGGCCATGGCGAGGCGCATCTCGGCCGCGAGCGCCGCGAGGTGACGGGCTGAAAGGCAGCCGTAGTGGTCCTGGATCTTGTGCAGATGCTCGATCAGCAGGTCTTGGCGTCTGGGCTCGTCTCCCAGCAGCGCGCGGATCTCCGCCTGCGCCGCCGGTTCGACCTGCCGGCCCTTCTCGGTGTAACGCGCCCTGCGCCTCCCGCTACCGGGGTGTCTGGGCGCCTGATTTCCGGCCGATTGGGCCACTCACGGTCTCCGACGATTGTTGGGCCGCCGAGGTCGGCGGGCGGTATGACAAACTGGCCCCGATGCCTAACACCTAGCCGGTCGACGGTCGAGAATTAGTTTGAATGTTGGTCCAGGTGCACCGCGTGGCGAGGCAGTGACCGCGCGCGCTCAGAACGGGTCCTCGTCGAGCGGCGCGGGCGATTCGACCTTGGTGAGGCTGACCACGGCAGCGTTGATCAGGCGTTTGCCCGCATTTTCGAAGTTCGCCGTCACCCGGTCGCCGATCACGGATTGCACCTGGCCGAGGCCCCAGTCCGGTGCGTGCGGGTTTCTGACCCAGTCGCCTGGCGCGAGGCCCTCGACCATCGCTGTTCTCTCTCCGCTTGGCGTCGCTGCGGCGCCGGCATGATAGCCGCGTGACGATCCGTCGACCATTTTGGAGCGCCAAGGCGCTCCACTACACGCTGAGAAATTTATTCCAGATCGTTGAATTAGAGAGAAAACTCTCGCGAATCCCAGGTCTTCTTCGTCGTTGCGGAAGGGCGTCAGAACGGCTTGCCGAGGCGCCGGTCCATTTCTATACTCCGCGCCCATTTCCAGGGGGATGCGGCAGGGCAGTGGCGCAAAATCGGGTGAAGCTCCCGGCCAAGTACAAGCCGACGAGCAAAGAAGAGTTCATGTCGCCGCGGATGCGGGAGTATTTCCGGCGCAAGCTGGAAACGTGGCGGCACGACATCCTCGACGAAACCGACGCGACTCTCGAGAAGCTCAGGCTCGACACCAGCCAGGAGCCCGACCTGGGGGATCGCGCCGCCGTCGAATCGGAACGCTCGGTCCAGCTTCGCACCCGGGACCGGGCCCGCAAGCTCGTTTCGAAGATCGAGGCAGCGCTCCAGCGGATCGACGACGGCTCCTACGGCTACTGCGAGGAAACCGCCGAGCCCATCAGCATCCGTCGCCTGGAAGCCCGCCCCATCGCGACCCTCAGTGTCGAGGCGCAGGAGCGTCACGAGCGCCACGAGCGCACCCACCGCGACGGCTGAGGGCCGATAGCACCGAGAATCTGCGACCGGGCGTGCGCGGCCCGATCCGGCCATTTGACGGCTCCCACACTGTCGTGAACGATTCCAACACCCGCGGGTCGCATGAGCCCCGGCAGGTATTGGGACGACGCGTGAAGGGGGCCCACCATGAGTGAGCGGCCAACCGAGGATGTCGTGGCGATGAGCATCCTCGAGGGCACGATGCTCTCCATTTGCCGGGAAATGGGCATCACCCTGATGAAGACGTCGTACTCGACGATCTTCAACGAGGCCCTCGACTTCACCTGCGTCCTCGCCGACGCCAAGGGCGACATGATTGCGGCGGCAGATTTCTGCCCGGCTCATATCGGCGGCATGCCAGTCGTCATCAAGAGCTGCGTGCGCGAGATGGCGCGTGAGGTGCTGGCTGAGGGCGATGTCATCATGCACAACGACCCTTACCGAGGCGGCCTGCACACGCCGGACCACACCTTCTTCATGCCGTTCTTCGTGGACGGCGAGCTGATGGGCTACGCCGTCTCCATCGGCCACGTGGCGGAGATCGGCGGCATGGTTCCCGGCAGCTTCGCCAGCGAAGGCACGGAAATCTTTCACGAGGGCATGCGCGTGCCGCCGGTGCACATCAAGCGGCGCGGCGAGGATGTCAAGGAAGTCTGGAAGCTTGTCCTCGCGAACGTGCGCACGCCGCGCCACAACTACGGCGATTACCGCGCGATGATCAGCGCCTGCGAGATCGGCGCGAGCCGCATGAGTGCGCTGATCGAGAAATACGGCAAGGCGCGCTTCTCGGCGCTGACCGATGCGCTCATCCGCTATTCCGAAGGCCGCATGCGCGCGGAGATCGCGGCCATCCCGGACGGGCGCTACAGCTTCGAGGACCACATGGAGGACGACGGCATCGAGGACCGGCCGCGCAGGGTCGCGGTCGATGTCTTCGTGCAGGGAGACGAGCTGGTCGCCGATTTTGCACGCAGCGACCCGCAGGCGCGCGGCGCGATCAACGCCACTCTCGGAGTCACCTGGTCGGCCACCTTCAACGCGATGCTCCACGTCACCGACCCGTCGATCCCGCGCAACGCCGGGTGCTATCGCCCCATCCGCGTTCTCGCGCGCCCCGGCAGCGTCGCCAACGTGGACTATCCGGCGCCCGAGGTCGGCGGCAACACCGAGACCCATCTCAGGCTCTGCTACGCCGTCATCGCCGCGCTGTCGGAGCGCGTGCCCGAGCGAACGTTCGCCCCCGACGCGGGCACCCATTGCAACTTCCTGTTCGGCGGTCAGCACCCTGCGACCGGCGAATACTACGTCTGCTACGATTTCATGATCGGCGGCTGGGGCGGACGCCCGTTCGCCGACGGCCACGACACCTGCAATTGCATCAACGGCAACTGTCGCACCGTACCCGTCGAGGTCTACGAGACGCGCTTTCCGTGGCTGGTGGAGACCCTTTCCCTGGTCGAAGATTCCGGCGGTCCCGGCCGCTTCAGAGGCGGCCTCGGCAGCACCAAGACCCTCGTCTGCCAGGCCGACGAGATCACGATCAGCCACATGGGGGACCGCCATCGGACCGGGCCGTGGGGGCTGCTGGGCGGAGGAGAGGGAGGAGCCGCCTCGCTCCTCGTCCGGCGAGCGAATTCAGAGAACTGGCAGGACGCGTGCGCGGCCTGGGGCAAGGTCTCGCCGTCGAAGTTCGCCAATGTGGCGATCCGGCGCGGCGACCGGGTGCGACTCACCACCTGCGGCGGTGGTGGATACGGCGATCCGGGCATGAGAGAGCCCGAGATGGTCTCGGAGGATCTCCGCGAGGGCTATGTCTCGACCGCGGCAGTGGCGCGCTACGGCTTCGATCCTGCGTAGAGCGGGGCAGAGTAGGGGGGAGGGCCGCCCTCGTCCGCCGCGCGCTCCAAGCACCGGCGGTCACGGATGACGACGCCGGCGAAGGGACGCACGATCTCGATGGTGCCACCCCGCACCAGCTCGGCGAGCGCCCGGCTCACCGTCTCGGAGGCGAGACCCAGATAGTCGCCAATCTCCAACTGACTCATCGGCAGCGGAACGATCCGCCGCCCGTCCTTGTCGTGCAGCCCGACGCGGCCATCGCATTCCAGGAGGAAGCCGGCGAGTCGCTCTCGCGCCGTCTTGCGCCCCAGCCACAGGAGCCGTTCCTGTGCGGCCGCAACCTCCCAGCGTAGAGCCGAAAGCAGACTTTCCTGCAGCGCCGGCGTTTGCGCCGCAAGTTCTCTCAGCCGCGCATGAGGGACCGAACGGACACTGGCGTGATCGATAGCTTCGGCGCTGTAAGCGTAGCGCTCGCCCACAGTGAGCCCCACCAAATCGCCTGGGAAGAAGAACGTCAGGATCTGCCTGCGCCCGTCTGCCGTCGCCTTGTAGCCGGCGATGGTGCCCCTCAGCACCCGGTGGAGGCGATCGGCCGTGTCGCCTTCGAGCGCCAGCGATTCATGCGGCACCAGATGCTTGATCACGCCAATTCCGTCGAGCCGGTCGAACCCGGCGGGCGGCTCCCCGGCAGTGGCCGGATGCACCGCCCGATTCCTAGCAGCAACGCTCATGGTGATCGTCCCTTCCCGCAGCCATTGCGGGCTTCCCGGACGGGTATTTCGTGGTTTTCGCCTGGCCGCGCAATTGGGGTGGTTGCGTAAGGAATTCTCCCTACGGGGCAGCACGAATGGCATCCGGTGGCGGCGCGCCGCTATGCGCCGCGGGCGATCAGATGTCGCCCATGTCCACCTGCGCGATCACGGCCATGCGGACCAGGTGCGAGAGGCTCGGCGCCTGCAATTTCTCCATGACCCGCGCGCGGTGTACCTCGACGGTGCGCGGACTGATGCCGAGTTCGCGGGCGATGACCTTGTTGGCACTGCCTCGGGCGAGCCGCTCGAAGACCTCACGCTCCCGAGCGGTGAGCCGATCCAGCCGCCGGCCCACGTCGAGGCGCCGCGCCTCGCGGCTCAGCGTCTCCTCGCGCAGTGCCAGAGCCTGCGCGATGCCGTCGAGAATGGTGCGATCCGTAAACGGCTTCTCGACGAAATCGACGGCGCCGGCTTTGATCGCCCTCACCGCCATCGCGATGTCGCCGTGACCGGTGATGATGATAACGGGCAGTTGCGGTGCTGCTTCGACGAGCCGCTGCTGCAGCTCCAGCCCGTCCATTTCCGGCATTCGCACGTCGACGAGAGCGCAGGCAGGCAAGGCCTGGGGCAGGGCGTTCAGGAAAGCCCGCCCCGAGCCATAGGTATCGACGTCGTAGCCGGCGGCCTCCAGCAGCGCGCTCAGGGAATCGCGCACCGCGTCGTCGTCGTCGATGACGGCGACCGCCTCGGCCCGGTCATTCATCGGCCCCGCCCCCGACCGGCAGCAGGAAACGGAAGGCGGCGCCGCCCTCCGGCGCGTTCTCGGCCCAGAGCCGTCCGCCGTGGGCATCGATGATCGTGCGGCTGATGGCGAGCCCGATCCCCAAGCCGTCTTCCTTGGTGGTCTGGAAAGGGCGGAACGGATTGTCCTCGACGCCTGGCGCGAGGCCAGGGCCGTTGTCCTTGATATCGACCTGGATTTGCCGGGAGCTGGCTGCCCACGTGGCAATGCGAATCTTTCGCTCCCCCGGCCCCTCGAACGCTTCGATCGCGTTGCGCAGAATGTTGAGCACGACCTGCTGTACCTCGATGCGGTCGATCAGGACGGGCGGCAGTGCATCGTCCAAGGAGAAGATCAATTCGATGTCACGGTCGCTCGCGCCGATCAGGGCCAGCGCCGCCGCCTCCTCCACGACCGCGTTGATCGGCTCCAAGCGACGCTCGCTCTCGTCCTTCTTGATGAAGCCCCGCAGCCGCTTGATGATCTCCGCCGCCCGCTCGGCCTGCTGCCCGGCCTTGTCCACGAGATCGGCGATGGGCGTAGGATCCACCTCATCGCGGTCGAGCCGCCTTCGCGCCGCCCGCGTGTAGTTCATGACGGCTGTCAGCGGCTGATTCAGCTCATGCGCGATGCCCGACGCCATCTCCCCCATGGCGGAGAGCCGCGAGGCGTGCATGAGCTCCTGCTGGAGGATGCCGGCGCGGCGTTGAATGTTCTCCCGCTCGGTCACGTCGTGGAGAAACCCGGTGAAGAGCCGCCCCTGTTCGAGCGTGATTTCGCCGATCGCGAGACGCGCCGGGAACGTGGTGCCGTCCTTGCGCCTGCCGACCACGACGCGGCCGATGCCGATGACGCGCTTCTCGCCGGTCTCGCGGTAGCGCGACAGGTGGGCATCGTGCGCTTCCCGGTGGGGCGAGGGCATCAGCATCTTGACGTTCTGGCCAACCAGCTCGGCGCTGGAATAGCCGAACAGGCGTTCCGCCGCCGGGTTGACCGTATCGATTATGCCGCTCTCGTCGATGATGACGATGGCGTCTGGAGCCGTCCGGGTGATCGAGCGCAGGCGTTCCTCGCGCTCCCGCGCTGCGGCGATCGCGCCGGCGTTCCCTCCAGAGTCCGCCATTCGCCCGCTCGGTACCGCCCGCTCAGTCCAAGTGCTTGCGGATGATCTCCGCCATCTTTTCCGGCCCCTGGCCGAAGACGAAGTGGGTCAGATAGTCGCCGTCGGGGTCCATGAAGTAGATGTACGAGGTGTGATCGACCAGATAGGCACCGTCTTCGTCCGGCTCGTTGAGCCGGTAGTAGACGCGGTAGGCCCTGGCTGCGGCGTGGATCTGCTCGTCGCTGCCGGTCAGCCCGACCAGACGGGGGTGGAACGAGGGCACGTACTGGGCCAGGTATTCGACCGTATCGCGCGCCGGGTCGACCGTGACGAAGAGCGGCTGCACCTCGTCGCCGAGGTCGCCGAGCTCGTCCACGGCCTGGCCCATGATGAGCAGCTCGGTCGGGCAAATGTCCGGGCAATAGGCGTAGCCGAAGTAGACCAGCAGGTAGCGGTCGTCGAAGCTCTCCTCGGTGACCGTCTGTCCGGTGTGGTCGATGAGTTCGAAGGGGCCTCCGATAGAGGCGGCGTGCGCGGCCGGCACTCCGATCCACAAGTTTGCGCCGATAGCGGCGGCAGCGGCGACCACCGTGCGGAACATGCGGTGCATGGGCGTGCCCCTCTCGCTTCACTCGCCGTCCCCGTAATGTAGTGCGCCGCACCGCTGCGGTCGATGGCCGGGACGGAATACGGCTACACTCGCGAGAGGCAGCTATCGGGAGAGCGGGATGAGCGGAGCGGCCATCTACCGCGGCTACGATCGGGCGGCGCTGGACGCGCAGTACAACAACCGCGCGCGGATCCCCGAATATGTCGACTATTTTGACCGCTGGCTGGACTGGAGCGCCGAGACCCGCGCGGCGCTGCCTGGCGGGCGGGACATCGCTTACGGCGATCTCCCGGTCGAGACCCTCGACATCTTTCCGGCGGAGCGGCATGACGCCCCGATCCTCATCATGATCCACGGCGGCTACTGGTATTCGCTCGACAAGCATCACGACAGTTTCGTGGCCGAGGGCTGTCGGCCCCACGGGGTCGCCACCGTCGTCATCAACTACGGCCTCGCTCCCGACTACCGCATGGACGAAATCGTGCGGCAGAACCGCGCCGCAGCGGCCTGGGTCTGGCGCAACGCCGCTTCGATCGGCGGCGATCCGAGGCGCATCCACGCGCTCGGACAGTCGGCAGGCGGCCACCTCGCCGCCATGCTGCTCGCGACCGACTGGCCCGCCTTCGGCGCCGGTTTGCCCGCTGACCTCGTCAAGAGCGCGGTCTCGATCTCGGGCATCTACGACCTGGAGCCGATCCGGCTTTGCTACCTCAACGACAAGGTTGGCATGGACGAGGCCGAGGCGCGGCGGAACAGCCCGGTGGCACAGCGCTACCCTGTGGCGGCCCCGCTGATGCTGGTATCGGGTGACATCGAGTCCGACGAGTACGAGCGCCAAGCCAATGCCATGACGGCGGTGTGGGAATCACACGACTACCCGCTCAGCCGGCTTGAGCTTCCCGGCTTCAATCACTTCACCATGGCCGACCAGCTTCGCGAGCCCGACAGTGATCTGACGCGGGCGACGATGGCGCAGATGGGCGTGCCTTAGTGAACCTCAGTCCATCGTGAGCACCGCAGCGCCCTGGAGTTGTCCCGCGCGCAGGCGGTCGAGCGCGGTGTTGGCCTCGGCGAGCGGCATGGGCTCGATGTGCATCTCTATTGATGTCCGTGCAGCGAGCGCCAGGAATTCCTCGCCGTCGCGGCGCGTAAGGTTGGCGACCGAGACGATACGCCGCTCCCGCCAGAGAAGCTCGTAGGGGAAGGCGGGGATGTCGCTCATGTGAATGCCGGCGCAGACCACGGTGCCGCCCGGCGCGATGGCGCGGAGTGCAGCCGGCACGAGGGCACCCACAGGCGCGAAGAGCAGCGCTGCGTCCAGCTCCTCCGGCGGCGTCTCGTCCGATGCGCCGGCCCATTCGGCGCCGAGGCCGCGGGCGAAGTCGATCGCCGACTGATCGCCCGGCCGCACGAAGGCGAACACCCGCCGTCCCTGCGCCCGCGCCACCTGGGCGATGATGTGCGCCGCCGCGCCGAAGCCGTAAAGCCCGAGGCGCTCGGCATCGCCCGCCATGGTGAGCGCCCGGTAGCCGATCAGCCCGGCGCAAAGCAGTGGCGCCGAATGAGCATCGTCGCGCTCGCCGGGGAGGGGGAAGCAGTAGCGCTCGTCGGCGATGCAGTAGTCGCCGTAGCCGCCGTCCAGGGTGTAGCCGGTGAAGCGCGCATCCGGGCACAGGTTCTCCCGGCCGCTCGCGCAATAGCGGCAGGCGCCGCAGGTCCAGCCGAGCCACGGGATGCCGACGCGTTCCCCTTCGCTGAACCGCTCGACGCCCACACCGAGCGCCGCAACGCGCCCCACGATCTCGTGGCCTGGCACGACCGGGAGTCGGGGCTCGGTGAGGTCGCCGTCCACCACGTGGAGATCGGTGCGGCAGACCCCGCAGGCCGAAACATGAACCAGGACTTCGCCCGCACCGGGCTCGGGCACCGGCCGCCTCTCCAGGGTGAGCGCAGGACTGCTGCCGCGATAAACCATGGCCCGCATGGCGGCAGCCCCGGTCACCGCCGGCTCACGCCTCGGTGATTCTGAGGAAGCCCAGGTCGTCCACCCGGACGCGTTGGCCAGGGCAAACCAAAGTGGTCGACGACGGCTCCTCGACGATAACCGGGCCGTCCGCCTCGAAACCCGGCGGCAGCAAGTCGCGGTCGTAGACACGGGTTTCGTGCCTGCCGTCCTCGCCGAAATCGACCGTGCGCCCCTCCCGCGCCGCTGCATCTGCCGAGCGCCCGTCCTCGGTCCACGGGGTCAGTTCCGGCCGGGCGACATCGGCAGTGGCGGTGAGACGGAAGGTGACCAGCTCGACCGGCGTCTCCGCGAGGCGGAAGGTGTAGGCACGCTCGTGCGCGGCGTGGAACGTGTCGAGGATCGACTCGCGGCTTGCCCGGTCGAGGTCGATCGGGATCGTCACCGCGTGTTCCTGCCCGAAATAGCGCATGTCGAGATGGCAGGCGGCGGTGAAGGTGCCGCGCCCGCCCTCGGAGGCGAAGTAACGCTCTGCTTCCTCCTGCAGCTCGGCGAAAAGCGCGCGCACGTTCGCGATTTCGAGCGTGTCCGCCCGCTGCAGCGCGGTGCGCAAGAAATCCCGCCGGGGCGCGGTCGCCAGCATGCCCCAGGCCGAGAAGAGGCCCGGATAGCGCGGCACCACGATCTCATTCACCCCCAGTTCGCGGCCGAGACTCGCGCCGTGCATGGCGCCACCGCCGCCGCCCACCATCAGCGCGAAGTCGTTGGGATCGTGCCCGCGCTGGATCGAGACCAGCTTGAGCGCGTTGATCATGTTGGCGTCGACCAGACGAATCACGGCGACCGCGGCTTCGTCGACGCTGCAGCCCAACCCGTCGGCGATCTTGCCCATGGCGGCGCGCGCGCGGCCGACATCGAGGGAGAACTGCCCGCCCGCGAAGTTCGCGGGATTCAGCACGCCAGTGATGAGCTTGGCGTCGGTCACGGTGGGCTCGGTTCCGCCGCGGCCGTAGCACGCGGGCCCCGGATCGGCGCCGGCGCTGCGGGGGCCCACGCAGAGCGTGCCACCCTCGTCGAACCAGGCGATGGAGCCGCCGCCCGCGCCGATCTCCACGATGTCGATCACCGGCACCCGAACCGGGTAACCGTAGCGGATGCGCGTCGCTTCCAGCCGGTAGTCGGTGGTGACCTTGGGCTCGCCGCCCTCGATGGTCGAGCACTTGGCGGTGGTGCCGCCGATGTCGAGATAGATCACGTCGGGCTCGTCGCAGAGCCGGCCGATCAGCGCGGCGCCGTTGACGCCCGCCGCCGGCCCCGACTCCAGCAGCGTGATCGGGTGCTCCCTGGCCCAGCCGAAGCTCGTCGTGCCGCCGTTCGACTGCATCGCCAGCATCGGGCAGTCGAGCCCGAGCCTGTCGATGCCGGCCTCCAGGGTGTCGAAGTAGCGCTGCACGATGGGCTGCACGTAGGCGTTGAGCACCGCGGTGTTGGCGCGCTCGTACTCGCGCCACTCGCGGGTGATCTCGTGGGAGGCGGTGATCGCGACGCCGTTGAGCCGCTCGCGCAGGTAGGCGGCCGTCTCCTCCTCGTGCGCGGGCGCGGCGTAGGAGTGGAGAAACTGGATCGCAATGGCTTCGACCTCCTGCGCCCGGCATACCTCGACCACACGATCCAGGTCTTCGAGATGCAGTGGCACGCGGACGCGCCCCTTGGCGTCGACCCGTTCGCGCACCTCGAAGCGCAGCCGGCGCGGCACGAAGGGGACCTCCTTGCGGTAGCGCAGGTTGTAGAGATCGGGGCGGTTGCCACGCGCGATCTCCAGCACGTCGCGAAAGCCCTCGGTGGTGACCAGCGCGGTCTTCGCGCCGGTCCGCTCGGTGATGGCGTTGATCACGGTCGTCCCGCCGTGGACGAAGTAATCCACCGCATCGGCGTCGAGCGCGGCCTGGTCGATGGTGTCGAGCACGCCCCGCGTGAGATCGTCCGGCGTGCTGAGCGACTTGGCGACACTGAGCGCGCCGGTCTCCTCGTCGAAGTAGACGAGATCGGTGAAGGTCCCGCCGATATCGGTCGCCAGCCGGCCCACTGCGCTCTCCCTGTGGCGCGTCGGCGCCGATTATTTGCCGCCGCGGGCGGGGCTAAAAGGAAGCCAGCGCCACCTCGACCGCGCCGAGTGCGCCGAAATCGGCGCGCACGTGTTTCTTGTGCGCAATCGGCGCCGGCACGATGCAGGTGCCGGTGATGACCACGTCTCCGGTCGCGAGCGGCACGCCGTGGCGGACGCGGTCGTTGGCAAGCCAGGTCAGCGCGATGCGCGGATCGCCCAGGGCGTTCGCGCCCTTGCCCGTCGCCGCCTCTTCGTCGTCGATGGAGGCCACGACCGGATGGGCGGCGAGATCGACCTCGCGCCAGCCCTCCGGCGCCTCGGGCCCCAGCACGCAGTACTCGGTGCAGCCGTTGTCGGCGATGAGCTGGGCGGCGCCCACGACGGTGAAGTCCCGGAACCGTGAATCCGGAATCTCGATGGCCGGATGCAGCGCTGCCACCGCATCCATCACCGCATCCACCGTGTAGTCGCCGTTGCCGCCGGGCAGGTCCGACCCTAAGCGGAACGCGAACTCCGCCTCGACGACCGCCATGTGCAGGTGGCCTGCCGGCAGCTTGGTTCCGCTCTGGTGCAGCTTGCTTTCCCAGAGCCGCCCGGCGAGTGGGCCGTCCACGCCGATGTGCTTCTGGCCGGCCGCGCTGGTGGCCGCGATCTTCCAGCCCACCGGTTGCGCCCCGGCGAGGCGCATGAGCGCGGCTTGCACGTCGTAGCCCTCGGCGGATGAGTTCGGCCTGCACGACTCGGGCAGGCCGTCGATCAGGTGATGGCCGCTCCAGGCCGTCCAGATGGCCTGCGCCGCCGCGTCGCTCTTCGATTCGCTCATGCGTCCAATCTAGCGAGAGGGCAGGCCGCGCGACAAGCGCGCCTCATCGACCCTCGGCGGGCCGCGCCAGCGGGATCTGGGGCGCGGCGTCGCGGGGCAGGAGGCCGATGAGGCGGGGGTCGTCCACGATATCCACCTCGCTGTGGGTGATGGCGAAGCCGTGCTTTTGATAGAAGGCGAGGGCGCCGGGATGATCTAGGGTGCAGGTGTTGAGGATCATGCGCTTCGGCCGGTGTCGCCCGGCAGCAGCGAGCGCATGGCCAAGCAGCCAGCCGCCGAGACCCTTGCCGATCCACGAGGGAATGACTCCGAAATAGCGCAGCTCGATATCCGGCCTGGGCCGCAGGTTCAGCTCGATCAGGCCGATCTCCTCGCCGTCGGCCTCGGCCACGCAGACCTCCGTCTCCTCCTCCGCCAGATAGGCCGCGAGCCTCGGCTCGTCCCACGTCAGCCGGCTCCACCAGAGCCAGTCGTCGCCGATCGCGTGATAGAGACGCAGGTAGTCGGCGACCGAAATCGTCTCCCGCCGATCGAGGGTGATCCCGGGTGCCGGTCGGGGAGGGGGCTCCAGCACCGGCGGCGCCTCCATCGCGAGATGGGTGATCACCGTGTAGAGCTTGCCGGCGGGAACGTCCTCCGCCGCAGGCGCGCGCATGCCGTCGCTCAGAGACCGCAGGAGATGCCCTCGTCCAGCAGCAGGAGCGAGCCGTGGGCGGCGCGGCCGTCGTCCGAGCAGAGGAAGAGCGCGGCGGACGCCATGTCGTCGGCGTCGGAATAGGTGCGGTTGCTCGGCGTCACCGCGGTCATGCCCTCCAGCATTTCCTCGAACTGCGGCTCGGTGCGGATCTTCACGTTCATCGGCGTCGCCGTGTTGCCGGGCAGGATCGCATTCACCGCGATGTTGTGCGGGCTCAGCTCCAGCGCCAGCGCACGGGTGAGATAGTTCACCGCCGCTTTCGACGCGCAATAGATCGAGAATGTCTTGAACCCCATCACCCCCGTCACCGACGAGAGGTTGACGATCTTGCCGCCGCCCTGCGCGATCATGACCGGCGCCACCTCGTTGATGGCGAAGAAGGTGCCCTTCACGTTGATGTCCATGGTCGCGTCGTACTCGGCCTCGGTGGTCTCGCCGATGGGCGTCGGCTCGAAGATGCTGGCCGAGTTGACCAGGATGTCGATGCGCCCGAAGGCGTCCTTCACGGCGCCGACTAGCGCCTTCACCGCATCCACGTCGCGCACGTCGGCGACGAAGGCCTGGGCCGCGCCGCCCGCCGCCTCGATCTTCTCCACGACCTGCTGCGCCTTGGCCAGATCGGAGGAGCCGACGACCGCGACGCGCGCGCCCTCCGCCGCGAACCTGACCGCGATCGCCTCGCCGATGCCCGAGGAGCCTCCGGTGACCAGCGCCGTCTTTCCCTCCAGTTTCACGATCCTCTCCTCCCCGGTCTCTCGTTGCGCAGCGTGAACGCATGCCGCTCCCTGCAAGGGCGGCGAGAATATCAGCGACTCACGGGAAAGTCTTTCGACCAGCGCGGCGGCGGCCGATAATGGCGCGGGGCGCGCGCGGCCCCGGCCGACCGAGCGAGGGGAGGAGCCATGCACGGCCTGATGCAGGAGATCCCGCTGATGATCTCGTCGCTGATCCGCTACGCGGCGGAATATCATGGCGACCGCCAGGTGGTCTCGCGCACCGTCGAAGGCCCGATACACCGCTACGGCTATGCGGAGTGCGAGCGGCGCGCGCGGCGCGTCGCCAACCTCATGGCGCGGCTCGGGATCGGCCACGGCGACCGGGTCGGCACGCTGGCCTGGAACGGCTACCGCCACCAGGAGCTCTTCTACGGCGTCTCCGGCATGGGCGCCGTGCTGCACACGGTGAATCCCCGGCTCTTCACCGAGCAGATCGTCTACATCATCAACCACGCCGAGGACCGGGTGCTGTTCGTGGACCTCACCTTCGTCGAGCTGGTGGAGCGCATCGCGAACCAGCTCACGACGGTCGAGCAGGTCGTGGTGATGACCGACGAAGCGCACATGCCCACAACCGCGCTGCCGAACGTCCTCTGCTACGAGAGCCTGCTCGCGGGCGAGAGCGAGGACTACGCCTGGCCGCTCTTCGACGAGCGCGCCGCGTCCTCGCTCTGCTACACCTCGGGCACGACGGGCAACCCCAAGGGCGTGCTCTACAGCCACCGCTCGACCCTGCTGCACGCCATGGCCGCCTGCCAGAACAGCGCCATGGGGATTTCCGCCCACGACGTGCTGATGCCGATCGCGCCGATGTACCACGGCAACGCCTGGTCGCTTCCCTACCTCGGCCCTCTCTCCGGCGCGGGCCTGGTGCTGCCGGGCACCAAGATGGACGGCCAGAGCCTGCAGGAGCTGATCGAAGGGGAGGGGGTGACCTTCGCCTTGGGCGTGCCGACGGTGTTCACCATGCTGATCGACCATCTGGACGAGAGCGACAAGAGGGTGGACAGCCTGGAGCGCGTCGCCATCGGCGGCTCGGCGGTGCCGCGCGCGATGATCGAGCGCCTGGCCGACCCCTACGGCGTCACCGTGCACCAGCTCTGGGGCATGACCGAGACCTCGCCGCTCGGCACCATGGCGACGGCGACGCCGGCCATCGACGCGCTCACCGAGGAGGAGCGGCAGGCGGTGCTCAGCCAGCAGGGACGCGTGCAGTTCGGCCTAGAGCTCAAGATCACCGATGCCGACGGCGCACCTGTGCCGCGCGACGGCAAGACCTTTGGCGATATGTGGGTGCGCGGCAACTGGGCCGCCAGCGGCTATTTCAGGGGCGAGGGCGGCGATAGGCTCGACGAGGACGGCTGGTTCCCGACGGGAGACGTCGCCACCCTGGACGAGCACGGCTTCATGCGCATCACCGACCGCACCAAGGACGTGATCAAGTCGGGCGGCGAGTGGATCAGCTCCATCGATCTTGAGAACGCGGCCGTGGGCCACCCCGACGTCAGCCAGGCCGCGGTCATCGGCGTCTTCCATCCCAAGTGGGAGGAGCGCCCGCTCATGGTGGTCGTGCCGCGGGACGGCTGTGCGCCCGACAAGGACACCATCAACGCCTACCTCGCCGCCAGGGTGGCCAAGTGGTGGCTGCCCGACGACGTGGTGCTGGTCGACGAGCTGCCGCTCACCGCCACCGGCAAAATTCAGAAGTCGCGCCTGCGCGAGATGTTCCAGGATTACCGCCTTCCCGACGCCTGAAAGGTTCTTCCCTCCACACCTCCCCCAGCCCCGCGCCCGACGACCCACGAGGAGTTCGACCAATACAGGGACCGGGCTGCGCAGCAGCCCGGAGCGCGCGACCGCGCGCCGCGCCGAAGGCGCGTAGCCAAGCGAGTGGAGCGAGCGCCCGGCGACTGAGGGAAATGATTAAGTCCCGGACGGCGCGACTGCGCCGCGCGCGTAAGCGCGTAGGCAAGCGAACGGAGTAAGCACCCGCCGTTGAGGGAAATGAAATAGTCAGCGCCCGGCGACTGAGGGAACTGATTGAACGAGCGCCCCCTCCCTCACATCGTCATGCGCGGACCTACCCGGACTTGATCCGGGTATCCGCGCATCCACTGGCGGTGTCCGACCTTGCCGGCTCCGCCTCTCCCATCGTTATGCCCGGCCATGCCCGGACTCGATCCGGGTGTCCGCGCATCTCCATCCGCCGGCCCGAGGGACAGGATCGATGTGGGGCTGGTGCGATACACCCGCGGAGCGATTTCCGTCCAGGATTCATAGTGATTAGCCGGGCTCAAGTGAGATTTGTCGGGATTATCCGGGATTGAGTGGGATTCGCCGGGATTAACCGGGACTGCAGGGAACTCTGCGGGATTCCACGGGTCCACCGGCACCGATGTGACGGTGCGGGGAGCAGGCGACGGCGGGGGCCTGCCCTCCACCTCCGCCCGGATGATGGCGACGGCCTCCGGCGAGAGCCCGCCCTGGCCCTTGGCCCGGCCGGCGGACTTGGCCTTCTCCGCCTTCTCCTTCTCCGTCGCGCGCTCCCGGTCTTTGCGGAGCTTCTCGGTGCTCTCGATGCGTTTGAGGATGTGGGAGAGGCGGTCAAGCTCCTGCAGGGACGCGGGCTCTTCCCGCGCGCTGAGGGAGGCCACGGTGGCGAGCACCATGGTCTGCAGGGTCTCGATCAGGATGGGCCCCGCGCCGCCCTCCGGCCGCTCTCCCAGCGCGTCCACCCACGCCTTGATGGTGCGGTCGGTCCCCTGCTGCTTGCGGATCAGGTCGCGCATGTCCTTGGCGTAGCGGCCGACCGCCGAGCGCGAGCATGTCTCGCCCTCGGCTCGAATACGCTCGGTGATCTCGTCGATGGTGGCGCCGTCCGCGACGGCCTGATCCACGGCCTCGCGGAGTTCGGTGGGCAGGCGCTTGATAGAGGAGCGGCTGAATGCCGCCGCCGGCGTGGATTGTCGGGTTTCGTTCTGCATGGCGTGGATGCGCTCGCGGGATGTTTCCTGGCTCATCCCCCGATGCTGCCCCAGTAGCCCCGCGCCATGCACCGCACCATGGTCCGGGCACACGGCTGCAGTCTCGACCCTCGGTCTTGACAATCAAATATTACAAGGTGAAGATAAAGCGAAGGTTGTCTCTTTTCGTATGCAAGGGGGTGGAAATGGCTGGAAACGGTCGGGACAGGCGCGAGGGCGTGCCGATCCATGCGGAGGTCCTTGCCGCAGCTCAGCGCCTTTGCCACCGGGACGACTGGACATTCAGTCCGCATGAGATCGTGCGCGCCTTGCCGCATCTGAACGAGAGTTCGGTCCGCACTCACGTCGTCAGCCGGTGCTGTGAGAACGCACCGGAGAACCACCCGCACCGATGGCCATATTTTCGCCGCGTGAGGAGGGGCGTCTACGAAATCTTGCCACCATTTCGCCGAACGGAGCGCGGTGGATCGTCGACACGCGAAGAGCGCGTCGGCGACGGTCGGAGCGGCAATGCGACGGCACCGGATACGGAAGTCGATCCGCGATCGGCCATTCATGTCTTGGTGTCGGAAAGCGAAGGCTGGTACGTGGCAGAATGTTTGGAGGTCGCGGTGGTTACCCAGGGTCGGTCTCTGGATGAAACGCTGGCGAACCTGAGGAGCGCACTGGAACTGCATCTCGACGATGAAGAACTGGCCCGGGCAGGTCTAGCGCCGACGCTACGGCTCGTCGTGAACCTCGAGACAAATGCCTTTGTCGACTAATGCCCCGCCTTAGACGGCTGTCATCGAGAGAAGTGCTGAGGATCCTCCGTGGCTATGGTTTCGAAGTCGTCTCGACGCGTGGTAGCCACGCCAAGCTCGTTCGCGTATCGGCCTCCGGCGAACGGCAGGTGCTGACGGTTCCGGTGCATTCGCAACTTGCTATAGGTACGGTTCGTGCAATCTACCGGCAGGCGGCACGTTTCATTCCAAGCGACGAACTGCGATCGAAGTTCTTTTCCGATTGACCGGCTCGGCACGGAGAGCCGCGCCGGTTCCTTCCTCCCGTTCCCCAGCCGCGGACAGGAGATCGGCTAGTGTCTGTTCACACTAACGCACGGCATTATAGGTGAGTGCGAAGTGGATGAAGCCGAGGAACAGTGCGTCGAGTATCTCGAAGCGCAAGAAGATGCGCCGGAAGCCCTTGAGCCTCCTGAACAGGCGCTCGATCTCGTTGCGCCGCTTGTACAACTCACGGTCGTACTCCCGGGGCTCACGCCGGGTCTTGAGCGGTGGAACCACGGGTGTGAAAGCCGAGATCGAGCGCCAGTTGGCGTCTCTCGTCGCCCTCGTGGGCACGGTCCATCAGCAGGGCCGGGCTGGCGTGCTGACGACCGAGACGGCGCAGCAGCTTGCGCCTCTCCGGCGCGTCGCGCGGACACGCGCGCCTTGGGCGCGACGTGCGCTTGTCCGGGGGAGAGCGAAGGTGTGAACAGACCCTAATCCGCCGACATCGTCTCGATGAGGTAACGGTCGAGCTCGACGACAAGCGCCAAATCATCGCGCTCCAGAGCCTCGCGGGCGGCGGGTGTCATCAGGGCGGCGCGGCAGGGCACCGCCGCGATCACCGGCGTCCGCGGCACATGCGGCGCGAGCGCCGCTTCGGCGACAAGCGCATCGCCGGGGCCGTACTCCTCCACCCTTGAGCCGGAGTCGTCCTCGCGGGCGACGGCGCGGCCCTCGGTCACGAGGAGCATGCCGTCCATCACCTCGTCGCGCGCCACCATGGTCTCGCCGGCTTCGTAGCTGCGGGTCTCCAGCCAGGGCGCAAGCCGATGCAGGAGCGCCTCGAACCGAGCCTGCCTGTCGAGGTCGCGCATGGCGTGATCGAAGGAGAGCCCGAACAGCTCCTCCCGCGCCGCATCCGAATCGCCGCGCTGGCGGTCCCACTCGGCGATGACGAGGTCCTCGCAGCGTTCCAGCGCACGGTCGAGGTCCTCGACCAGGATCAGCGAGTCCCGCAAGGGGGCAGGCAGGCCGCGATGCAGGATGGAGCGGACGTGCTCGGCCGCGGCGCTGAGCACGATCCGCGTGCCCCGCGCGTGCGCAGCCCGGACCGCGCGGCCCATGACATTTGCGGCCGAACTGTCGAAGCCCGAGACCTGCGCGAAGTCCAGCAGCACGCACAGGGGAGGCGGGTCGGTCTTGAGTGCTCGACCGAGGCGGTCGCCGATGGCTGCGGCGTTTCCGAAGATGACGTAGCCGCGCAGCCGATAGGCCTGCACCCGCTCGCCCCAGTGGCGGAGAATGGCGTGATGGGTGGCGGAACGGGTCCTCTTGCTGCGACGCTCACGCAAGGTAAAGGCGGCCTCGACGACACTCACCTTGCTGAAGCGCACGACGAAGAAGATCACGGCCGCCGCGAGACCCACGGCCACGCCTTCCAGAAACCCGACGAAGACGATGACGAGCGAGACCGCGAGGACAATGCCGTAATCCAGCAACGGCAGCGTCTTGCGGCTGGAGATCAGCACTTCGTAGAGCAGGTTGAACCCGACGAACAGCACGAGGCCGGCGAGCACGGGCGTCGGGAGCAGCGCCAGCACCTCCCCTCCAACGAAGAGAATCATGCCGACGATGAACGCGACCGTGATTCCGGTCAGCCGGGTCGCAGCCCCGGTCGCATGACTGACCGCGGAGTTGGGGATCGAGTTGCAGCCAGGGGCGCTGCCGCCGAGCCCGGCCAACAGGCTGGACACGCCCTCTGCGCGGAACTCCCTGTTCAGGTTGATCTCGACGCCACTGATCAGCTCCAGTCCGCCTGCGCAGAACACGAGGCTGATGATGGCGACCAGCATCACGGCCAGGATTCCGGGAAGCTGGGACGTCACCACACCCCAGTCCACGAGAGCGAGATCGTCCAGCCCGATGGGAGGCCAGGCGGAGCCCGCCGGAATACCCGCGAACAAGAGGCCCGACGCAGTGGCTTCCGCGAGGGGAATGTCGAGTGCGAAGAGCACTGCGTGGCAGACCCCGATCGCGACCACCGCCGATACGGGCAGGATGAGGTAGTGGGGCCGGATCTTGGTGACCACGAGCAGCAAGGCGCCATAGAACACGCCCGGCGCCCACTTCTGGATCGTGTCGATCTCGCCCAGCGTGGGCAGCGCCTCCCACGTCATCGTGATTCCGCTCGCCACCGCGACGCTGCTCTTGACCAGGAACCAGCCGATCCCTGCAAGGAATCCGCCCACCAGGGGGTAGGGCATGAAGCGGAACAGATGGGCGAGCCCGAACCACCCGATGAGCAGGTAGCAGATCGCCGTCGCCACGGTCGACAGACCGACGATGACGATCATCGTCGCGAACACGGCCTCGCCGCTGGCGGAAACCATGACGGCGGCGACCGCAGCGCCGATCGTCAGCAGCACCGCCGCCGGCGCGAAGTGGGGGACGGAGATCGTGCCCTTGTAGGTACACGCCAGCGCCGTGAGAAAGCACATGACGACGGTGCCGAACAGGATCGCGCCCGTGCCCCTGGGGACGAGCGGGGCGAGCGGGCCCGAGAAGATGATGGAGGCGATGGCGGCCTCGCCCATCAATACGATCACGGCAGTAATGAGGCCCGTGGAGAGCGCCGCCGGCAACATGGCAGAGCCGGCGTCGGCCCGCAGCTCCGATGCGAGTGCGCGAACCGCGGACGCGATACGTGTCGTCATCGGACCATCATGGCGGAATACGAGCCGGGTGCCGAACTGGAAAGGGGCGCTCAGCTATACCAGGCGGGCGCGGTGTCGTATCCCGCGAAGGCGTCGCCGTCGTGGCCGACGAAAATCTCGGCGTCCCGCTCCAGCGCGACATCCTTGAGCCGCTTCATCGAGGCGACCGCCTTCACCGGGTCCAGGTGGAAGCTCGGGATGATCTCCTGCTCCAGTCCCTTGCGCGTGTAGGCAGCATCTGCGGTGAAGAGCATGGGGCGCCGGCCGGCAAGTTCCACCAGCAGGCTGTAGTGCCCGGCGGTGTGGCCCGGCGTCTCAATCAGGTGCACGCCCTTGGCGATCTCCTGATCGCCGCTCACGAGTTCGACCCGTGGGGTCCAGATGTCGCTCTCCGGGTCGTCCGGCACGTCGCGCCCCTCGCTTCTCAACCGCTCGCGGTAGAGGTCGGCGTGGAAGCTCAGGTCGGAGTAGCCCAGCATCTCGAAGGGCGCGGGCGACGAGCACTGGGCAAACTCGAGCGCGTGGCAGACCGTGCAGGCCTCGCGCAGGTGGCGATTCCCGCCGCAGTGATCGAAGTGGTAGTGCGAATTGACGACGTAATCGACGTCTTGCGCCCGGTAGCCGGCGAGCGCCAGCGCGCCCACCAGGGTCTGTTTCTCCGACTGGATCGGCTTCTCGAAGGGCAGCACGGCGTTGACGTGGTCGCAGTCGAAGCCGGTATCAAAGAGGTAGAGCCCGTCGGCGTGATCGATCAGCACGCTGTAGACGGGGAAGCGCACCTCGCCCGCTGGCCCCCGGTTCCAGTAGATGTGGAAGCCGTCGATTACCAGCGTGCCGCCGTCCAGGATGAAGACCCGCGTCTCTTTCATCGCCTCGCTCCCTGTGCCTCTCCAGTCTACCGCTGCCCGCGCACGTAGGGCAGGCCGAGAGCTGCGGGCAGGCTCGCGCGCCGGGCGAACAGCACCAGCACGATCATCACCATGAGGAAGGGCAGCATCTGCACCACGTCCGTGGGCACGTTGACGCCGCCCACCTGCAGCGCCGTGGTGAGCGAGAGGCTCGCGCCGAACAGAAAGGCGCCGACCAGCACCCAGATCGGCCGCCCGCGCGCGAGCATCGCCAGCACGATGGCGATGAAGCCGGCGCCCCCGGTCATGAAGGGCACGAAGATACCGGCGCCGATCATCGCCATGTAGGCGCCGCCCAGCCCCGCCATCACGCCGGTGAAGAGCACCGACCAGGTGCGCGTCGCGGTCACGCTGATGCCGGCTGCGTCCAGCGCATCGGGCTTGTCGCCCGCCGCCTGCAGGTTGAGCCCGACATGGGTGTTCCGGAACAGATAGGCGAGCACCAGCACGAGGAAGACCGCGATGTAGACCATCGGGTGCCGGGCGAAGAGGCTGGGACCTATGATCGGAATCTCGCTCAGCCCCGGAATGTCCAGGGTCTCCACGCGCGGCAGGCGCGGATAGGTGCGGCTGAACTGCACGTGGTGGAGGAGGGCGGTGATGCCGTCCGCGCCGAGGGTGAGCGCGATCCCGATCACGATCTGGTTGAGGCCTAGGCGCACGCAGAAGAGCGCCATCAGCATCGCCATCACGAGGCCCCCGGCGGCGCCCGCGAGGAAGCCTAGCCAGAGCGAGTTCGTGCCGAAGGCGGTGGCGAAGCCGGCGTAGGCGCCGAACAGCATCATCCCCTCGATGCCGATGTTGAGCACGCCGGCCTTCTCCGAGACCTGCTCGCCGAGCCCGGCCAGCAGCAGCGGCACGCCGGCCGCGACCGCGCCCGCGATCAGCGAGATCAGGAAAGCGTCGCTGAGCAGGCCCTGGGACATCGCCGGTCAGTCTCGTGCCGCCATTTGGCGGCGCTGGCCGAGCCACTCGGTGAGCGCCAGGAAGATCAGCATCAGCGCCACCAGCACCAGGATGAAGTAGTTGGGCAGCCCCGCCTTGCGCGAAGCGGTCTCGCCGCCGATGGAGAGCACGGCGAAGAAGAAGACGAAGCCGATCACCGCGATGCCGTTGAAGCGGGCGAGGAAAACGAGGGGAATGATCATCAGGCCGTAGGCCGGGTTCCAGTCAGCCCGCACGTTGCCCCAGACGCCGAGGATCTCGACCGAGCCCGCAAGTCCGGCGAGGCCGGCGCTCAGCGCGAACACGGCGACCATCAGCGCGCCGAGCGGCAGCCCCACATGCACCGCCGCGCGCGGGTTCGCGCCCACGAGGCGCAGCCGCAGGCCGAAGGCCGTCCGCGTCATCAGCCAGTGGATGAACAGGATCACGACGAGGCCCACGATCACGCCCACGTTGATCGTGCTGCCGAAGAGGCGCGGCAGGCGGTCGTCGGTGGCCAGCGTCTCGGTCTGCGGCACGGTGGTGGTGGGGTCATCGAAGGGCAGCTTGATGAGCACGTTGGCCGCGCTGATGCCCAGAAAACTCATCATCAGCGTGGTCACGATCTCGTTGACCCCGTAGTAGGCCTTGAGCAGCGCCGGCAGCAGCGACCAGGCGGCGCCGACGACCATCGCCACCACCATCACCAGCGGCAGCACCAGCCAGACCGGCAGCACGGTGACCAGCGCCGGCGCGAGCGCGGCGGAGATCACCGCGGCCAGCAGGAACTGCCCGTCGACCCCGAGATTCCAGAGACCGGCACGGAAGGCCACGATCAGGCTCGCGCCGAGCAGCAGCAGCGGCGCGCAGCGTGTGATCGTGTCCTGCAGCCCGATCCAGCTCAGCAGGCCGCGCCGGACGATGTGGTAGTAGAAGGCGCCGGGGTCGGCCCCGAGCACCAGCAGGATCAGCGCGCCGACACCGAGCGCGAGCACGATGGGCAGCAACGCCGCCGCAACCGGCGCGGCCCAGCGGCGCAACGCGGTCGTGCCGGACGAGAGCCGCTCCTCATGAGCCGTCGGCGCGTGTGTCATCGCGCGCTCAGGCCCGGCTACCGACCCCGATCATGAGCTCGCCGACCCGGCGTGCCGCGTCGCCGTCGTTCTCCACGACGCCGACCAGGCGGCCGTCGAGCATCACCCCGATCCGGTCCGACAGCTCCAGAATCTCGTCGAGGTCGGTCGAGATCAGAATCGTCGCCACGCCCGCATCGGCGTTCTCGCAGATCGCGCGGCGAGCGCGGCGGATGTTGTTGAGGTCGAGCCCATAGGTGGGCTTGTTGTAGATCACCGCCATCGGCTGGTCGTCGAGCTCGCGGGCGAGCAGCGCCTTCTGCACGTTGCCGCCGGAGAGATGCCCGAGCGGGGTCTCGGGGCCCGGCACGCGCACGTCGTGCTCGGCGATGAGCGTGCGCGCATGGCGTTCCACCTCGGCGTTGCGGACGATGCCGTGGCGCCAGAACGGCTCATCGCCGATCCGCTTCAGCAGCAGGTTGAGGCCGACGGGAAAGGCGGAGACGGTGCCCTCGCCGAGCCGGTCGTCGGTGACGTAACGGAGCCCTGCGTGTTGGCGCTGGCGCACGCTCAGCCCCTCGATGGCTGCGCCGTCGAGCACGATGCGCCCGGCGTCCACGTGGCGCTGCCCGGCGATGGCCTCGGCGAGCTGCTTCTGGCCGTTGCCGTCGACTCCCGCGATCCCGAAGATTTCGCCTTCGCGCACCGCGAAGCTCACGCCCGCGTCGCCCGCCGCCCCAGGGCTGCCGGTCGGGCAGAGACCATCCACCTCGATCACCACCCGCTCGCCCGGTGCGGCCTCGCGCTGGGCGCGGCTCCGTTCCGGCGCCGTCCCGTCGGCAGCGGCGCCGAACATCAGGTCGACGATGTGGTCGATGGCCTCCTGCAGCGCGAGTTGGCCAAGCGTCTCCGGCGGCAACTCGCCCACCTTGCGGCCTTGTCTCAGCACCGAGACCCGGTCGCCGAACTGCACAGCCTCGTGCAGCTTGTGGGTGATGAAGAGGACCGCGATGCCGGCGTCGCGCAGCCGCCCGATCACCCGACCCAGATCCTCGACTCCCTGCGGCGTGAGCATCGAGGTCGCCTCGTCCAGGATTAGCACGCTCTCGCCCCGCCACAGCGCCTTGACGATTTCGACGAGCTGCTGCTGGCCGAGGGAGAGCGAGCCCAGCGGCGCGTCCTCCGGCAGCGCGATGCCGAGCAGACCGGTGATCTCGCTCAGCCTCGCGCGTGTCGCAGCCCGGTTCATCCGTGCGCGCCAGGAGGCACCCAGCATCAGGTTCTCGAGCACGGTGAGCGTCGGCACCAGGGTCGGGTGCTGGTAGACGGTACCGATGCCGAGGTCGAGCGCCGTGCGCGGGCTCGCGATCCGGGTCTCGCGCCCGCGTATCTCGATCGTGCCGTGATCGGGCCGCTGCATGCCCGAGAGAATCGAGATCAGCGTCGATTTGCCGGCGCCGTTCTCGCCCAGCAGCGCGTGGACCTCCGCCGGGTAGACGGCGAGCGAGACCGCGTCGTTGGCAACCACGCCGGGGAAGCGCTTGGTGATGTCCCGCAGCACGACGATCGGCGCGGCCGTGCCGCCAGCGTGCTCAAGGGGGAGGGAGGCCATAGTCAGGCCCACGTGCGCCCGGTCAGGCTGAACGGCGCCGCGGCGCCGGCCGCCGGGGAAAGGGGGCAGGCGCGCCCGGTGCGCGGTTAGTCTCCGCCGCCGGGCGCCGCCTGCGTTCTCTGCGTGCGCTACTCAGCCGCCTCGACCGACGACATCATCGCGCGCACGTCCGTGGCCTCCCAGATCGCGGGCACCTCGATCTCGCCCGCGACGATCTTGGCCCGGGCGTCCATCAGCCCCGCCCACATCTCGTCGGAGATGTGCGCGGTGCGCAGGAGCTGGACTGAGTCGTCAGCCAACTGGATGGCGTAGTTCACGGTGCCGAACGCGCCGCTCTTCATGTCCTCGACCATCGCGGAGTAGACCGGCACCAGGTTCCAGACGACCGACGAGAGCAGGTGCCCCTTGTCGATCTCGGTCTTGTCGCCGATGACGTCGATGAACAGCACCTTGCCGCCGTCGGAGGCAGGCACCGTCTCCACCGCCTGGAGCATGCCGAAGGTGGAGCCGTCGCCCTGGCCGAAGACGATATCGGCACCGGCCGCGATCACCGATTCCGTGACACGCTTGCCGCCCGCCGCATCGGCATAGGCCGCAGGCCCGATCACCGCGTAAACGAGCTGGACGTCCGCGTTGGCCGCCCGCGCGCCCATGGCGAAGCCGGCGGACTGCGAGTTCCAGGACGGCGGCTCGCCGGAGACGACGATGCCGAGCGTGCCCGTGCGCGAGAGCTGCGCCGCCAGCATGCCGGCGAGATAGGCGCCCTGGTGTCCGCTCACGGTGTAGTCGGCGACGAGGCCCGCCGCTGCCGCGCCGGGATTGTCGACGATCGCGACCGCGACGTTGGTCTCGGCGGCGATCTCGGGTGCTGCGGTGTTGTAGCCGCTGGCGTGGGCGATCATCAGGTCGGCGCCTTCGGCCGCCAGCTCGCGCAGCGTCGGACGCACGTCGCCGTAGCCGAGGCCTTCGGCCGAGATGACCTCGAGGCCCATGGCGGCACCGACCGCCTTGGCTGCATCGACGCCCTGCTGGTTCCAGCCGTAGTCGGTGCCCTGCTCGGGCACCAGGACCGCGATCGTGTCGATCTCCTGCGCCTGAGCACCGCTGATCACCGCGGCCAGACCGATCGCTGCGAGCGCCGATACGGCCATTCTGTGCAACTTCGGTTTCATCGTCGGTTCTCCCCTTGCTATGGCGACGTGGGCCTCCGCCGCGTCTAGCTGCGACGGAGGCCCGTTCTCGTTCGCGTCACCGGACAGGCGGCCGCGCGCCGCGCCCGGCGATGGTTACTGCTACAGAAGCTCCATGTCGCTCAGCAGCTTCTGGATCTCGGGCTCGTTCATGTTCTCCAGCGTGACGACCGCCGCCGGGATGGCCACGACGCGCGGCTCCACCGTCTCGCCATTGATGATCTTGTCCAAGGTGTAAACGCCGTCATAGCCCATCCTGAACGGGTCCTGCAGGACGAGCGCGTCGATGTAGCCCTCCTTGAACAGCTCGAATTCTTCGGCCGAGCTGTCAAAGGCGACGATGCGGAGATCGAGCTCCCGCTGCTTGGCCAGCTGACCCGCGCCGGTGCCGGCGCCGTCGCAGGCGCCATAGAAGCCGACGAGGTCGGGATTGCCGGTGTGCATGTCGGTGGCGATGTTCAGCGCCTTGGCCGGCTTGCACTCCGAGTACTGCACCGGCAGCACCTCGATGTCGGGATAGTTCTTCATCTCCTCGACGAAGCCGTTCTCGCGCTCGTACCCGGTCTGGGAGCCGGCGGTGATGCCGATGTCGCCGACCTTGCCCTTGCCGCCGATCAGACCCGCGAGGTGCTTTGCAGCGGCCCTCGCGGCGCCGATGTTGTCGGTGGCGATGTAGGCGAGCGAGGTATCGGGGTCGATGCCGGAATCCACCGTGATCACCGGCACACCGGCCTCGATGGCCTTGGTCACCGGGTCGGACAGCGCCTTGGCATCGGTCGCGGCGATGAGGATGCCGTCGATCCTGCGCGTCACCATGTCGTTGACCAGGTTGATCTGGCCCGCGATCTGCGTCTGGTCCTGGGTGCCGACATAGAGGACCTCGTAGCCGAGCTCCGCGCCGGCTTTCTCCGCGCCGCGCTTGATGGCGAGCCAGAACGACGAGTCCGTCGATTTCGGGATCCACGCCAACGTCTTGTCGGCCGCGAACGCATCGGAGCCAAACCCTGCCGCCGACACGGCGGCAATCACGGCGGCTGCGGCCACCGTGCGTAGAGACCTGATGATGGAAACGCGCAATTTCATGGTTTCTCCTCCCAGTGACGGCACACGCGCTGCTTCACGACGCGTGGCCTCGTTATTGTTCTCCACCGCGCCTCAGACGCCGCCAATTGTCGATGTAGACGGCGGCAATGAGGATAGCACCGATGGCCACTAGCTGCCAGAAGGCGTAGACGCCGAGTATGTTGAGCCCGTTGCGTAAGGTGGCGATGATGAGTGCCCCGATCCACGATGCGATCAGGCTGCCCTGTCCGCCGAAGAGGCTGGTGCCGCCGATCACCACGGCGGCGATCGAGTCGAGCTCGTAGCCGACACCGCCCGCCGGCTGGCCGCTGCCGATGCGCGAGGCTTCGGTGAGTCCCGCGATCCCGGCAGTGACGCCGCTCAGGCCGTAGATCAGGATCAGGTAGAGCGGGACGTTGACGCCCGAGACCTTGGTGGCCTGCTCGTTGCTCCCGATCGAGACGGTGTAGCGCCCGAGCCGGGTGCGGAGCAGCACGAACACGCCGACGGCATAGAGCCCGAGCGTAGCGATGGTCGGCACCGGCACCACCCCCCAGACCCGGCCCTGGCCGAGAATCTCGAAGCCGTCCGCCACCCGGAAGATGGGAATGCCCTCGGTGATGATCAGCGCGTAGCCGCGGGCGATCCCCATCATGCCGAGCGTCGCGACGAACGGCGGAATCCGCATGTAGCCGACCGCGACTCCGTTCGCCGCGCCGAAGAAGGCGCCGACGACGATCCCGGCAATCACGCCGGCAGCAAGACCGTAGCCGGCGTCCATCACCATGGTCGACGTGACCGCGGAGGCGGCGAGGATCGCGCCGACCGAGAGGTCGATCCCCTTGGAGAGGATGACGAAGGTCTGCCCGACCGCGATCAGCGCGATCACGGCGGCCTGGACCGTGATCTCGAACAGGTTGCTGACGGTGAAGAAGTAGGGCGAGAGCTGCGACAGGATCAGCCACAGCAGGAGCAGGATGCCGGCGGTGAAGACGGTGGGATTGTCGATGATCGCGCGTTCCGCCGCGCCAAGGAGGCGCCCGGCCGGCGACTTCGGGTCCAAGCCCAGGAAGCGGGTCGTCAGATCTTGACGAGCCAATGCGTACCCTCGCGCAACCTACCGAAGTCGACTCTAGGCAAGAGCGCCCAGGGGCGCAATTTCGGCCCGTGCGGCGCGGCCCGGCGCGCCGTGATCCCGCCCGGTCTCCCCCGCCCGCCTACTTGTCTCGTCATGCGCGGCCATGCCCGGACTCGATCCGGGTATCCGCGCATCTCGTTCAGCCAGATCCGCCGAAGTTTGGACCAACACGTGGATGGCCGGATCAAGCCCGGCCATGACGTGAATTGGGGTGTCTCGTCAATGGGGTCGAACGTCTCCATAGGGGCACTGTCGTGGCCCGGCGGGTGAGGCTCTGCTGGAGGAGAAGCGCCCCTAAAGCGTTGCGCTCAGCGCCTTCGCCTCTTCGATCTCTTCGGCGGTCATCAGCGCTGCGACGGAATCGAGAATGAGCTGGGCGTTCGGGCTTTCCTTCTCGGCCGCCCGGTGGAGCCAGGCGTAGGCACGCACGAGGTCGCGGGGCACCTCGCTGCCGCGCGCATACATCGTGCCGAGCAGTATCTGTGCCTCGGTCAGCCCGGCGCTCGCCGCCTGCTCATACCAGGGCACCGCCTGTGCGGGCTCGCCCTTGACCTGATAGGCCATGCCGAGCGCGTATGCCGCCTGAAAATTGCCGGCTTCGGCCAGCGGCTGCCATTCGCCGATGGCCGTCTCGTAGTCGCCGGCCGTGTACGCCTGCCAGCCGGCCTGCATGTCCGCCCGTGCGGGGGCGGATGCGTGCACGAGCGCCAGCGACAGAAGCAATCCTGCCGCAAGCGCCAACGCCCCGCCGGCGCGCCGGCGGTGCAGCCCGGAAGACATGCAGGATCCTGCGGGTTCTATTTGATCTTCGCTTCCTTGAAGACCACGTGCTTGCGGGCGACGGGGTCGAACTTGCGGAGCGAAAGCTTCTCGGTCTGGGTGCGCGGGTTCTTGCGTGTCGTGTAGTAGAACCCCGTACCCGCCGAGCTGACGAGCTTGATCAGGATGCTGTTGGCCTTGGCCATTGGTTACGCTCGGCTATTTGGTGTCGCGGACGCGGCGACATTACCGTGTGATTACAAGGTGTCAAGCGGCAGCGGAACGCGAGGCGCTCCGCTGCGCCTATTCAATTCCCTCAATCGCCGGGCGCTCGCTCCACTCGCTTGGCTACGCGCCTTCGGCGCGCGGCGCTCTCGCGCCGTCCGGGCCTGCGGCCCGGCACTCGAAACTTCCACGCCGCGGCCGAGGCCGGCCTTACTCCGCCGCTTGCGACCCTTCGAGCAGCACGAGGTCGCCATGCTCGTCGAGGCCGATGCCGTGGCGCCGCCCCTCCTCGATGGTCTCCTCGGGCCAGTGCACCTTGCCCGGGTCGGTGCCGCCGACCACCGCCAGCATCAGCGCCGTCTCGTCGCCGACGTTGCGGAAGCCCCGGCTCGCGCCGATGGGAACCGACGCGGTGTCGTAGGGCTCCAGCACCACCTCGTGCCGCTGGCCGTCGCTGTTCTGCCAGTAGATGCCCCACTTGCCGGTGAGCGGAATGAACACCTCGTTGGTCTCGTGAATGTGCAACGAGGCGCCCTTGCCGGGGTCGGCCTTGATCAGGCCGACGTTGAAGTCGCGGTTGTCGGTGATCGGGGGCTTGAGCTCTTTGTCCTCGACCACGCCGCGGCCGATGATGTTGTAGATGTCGCGCTCGTAGCCCGGAATGAGTGCATCGACGAACGCGTGGGCGCTCGACTTCAGGTCCTTGTAGCGGGCGACTCGCTCGCTTTCCATGTATTCGGGGCTGACATCGATCCGTTCCATGGCGAAGCTCCTGCTGCTGTCCTGCACCGCCGCCTCAGTAGAGCTCGGTGCGGTAGTTCTCCTCGACGAACTCGTCGGTCTCCTTGACCGTCTCTTCCGTGGGCGGCTCTTCCGGCGGCGCCGTCTGCTCCAGGATGATCCGGCCCAGCGACGGCATCTCGCGGCGATTCTGCCTGCTCTCCTCGTCCCAGAGCCGCGAGCGCTTGAACGCCTTGGCGCAGTGCAGAAAGGCTTCCTGGACCTCGACCTTGATGCCGACCTTAGGCTCCTTGCCCTTGACCACGGTGGCCTTGGCCAGCGCCTCATCACGGACGATGGTCGCCTTGCCGTTCACCCGCAGCGTGTCGTCAAAGCCCGGCACCAGAAACAGCAGGCCGACGTTCGGGTTCTCGATGATGTTGGTCATCGTGTCGAGCCGGTTGTTGCCGGGCCGATCCGGGATGAAGAGCGTGTTGTCGTCCAGCACCTGGACGAAGCCCGGCGGGTCGCCGCGCGGCGAGACGTCGGCCCGGCCGCTTTCGCCGCTGGTTCCGATGCAAAGGAAGGGCGAGCGGCTGATGAAATCCTTGCAGTGCTTGTCCAGCGAGGGGATGCACTTCTTCACCGAGATTTCCATGGTCTCGCCCATGGTCTCGCGCAGGTCGTTTTCCTGCTCGAAAACGCGTGTCTCTCCGGTGTCGTCCATCGCGCCCGGCCCCCGGTTCATTCCCTAGAATCCGCAGAGTCTAGCAAAGTGAACCCCGTCGGGCCATCGCTCACTGTCCCGCCGTCCCCGCATGGCCGCAGCGCGTGACCGTGGCGCCGCCCTGTGGCATCTATCGGGTGTCTGCGTCTTCCACCGATTCGTTAGGACCCTGCCATGAGCCACGCCGATTTCGTCCACCTCAGGGTCCGCACCGCCTACTCGCTGCTGGAGGGCGCGATCAGGCTCGACGAGCTGGTCGAGACCTGCCGCGAGTGGCGGATGCCCGCCTGCGCCATCGCCGATCGCGGCAACATGTTCGGCGCCCTGGCCTTCTCGGAGGCCTGCAGCGAGGCCGGCGTGCAGCCGATCGTCGGCTGCGACCTCGCGATCGGCACGCGCGAAGAGCAACCCGGCCAACAGGGCCGCGCGGCATCGTGGCTTCTGCTGCTTGCCCAGGACGAGACCGGCTACCGAAACCTGACCGCGCTGACCAGCGACGCCCACCTGCAAGACGGCGCGGGCGGGCGACCTCTCGTCACCCTCGACGAGCTCGCGGCACGGGCGGAAGGACTGCTGGCACTCACGGGCGGCCCCGCCGGGCCGGTCGGCCGTCTGCTCATCGACGGCCAGGACAAGGCCGCGCACGCGCTGCTGGAGCGGCTGGGCGAGATCTTTCCCGGCCGGCTCTATGTCGAGCTCATGCGCCACGGCCTGCCGGAGGAGGAGCAGATCGAGGCGCAGCTGATCGCGTTCGCCGACGAGCTCGATCTGCCGCTAGTCGCGACCAACGACGCCTACTTCCTGCGCGCGGAGACATACGAGGCCCACGACGCGCTCCTCTGCATCGCCCAGAACAGCCACGTCGAGGACGAGAACCGGCGCCGGCTCACCCCGCAGCACCGCTTCCGCCCGGCCGACGAGATGCGCACGCTGTTCGCCGATGTGCCGGAGGCCGTCGACAACACCCTGGCCGTCGCCCGGCGCTGCGCCGTCATGGCGCCGACGCGAAAGCCGATCCTGCCGGTCTTCCCCACCGCCGGCGACGCGAGCGAGGCCGACGCCTTGCGCGCCCAGGCGGAGGAGGGGCTGGAGCGCCGCCTGGAGGCGCAGGCCTACGGCTCCGACATGGACGACGCGGCACGTTTGGCAGCCGCGGCGCCCTATCGCGAGCGGCTCACCTACGAGCTCGGCGTCATCATCGAGATGCAGTTCGCGGGCTACTTCCTCATCGTCGCCGACATCGTGGGCTGGGCGAGAGGGGAGGGGATTCCGGTCGGCCCCGGCCGGGGCTCGGGCGCGGGCTCCGTGGTGGCGTGGTCGCTCACCATCACCGATCTCGACCCGCTCCGCTTCGGCCTCCTGTTCGAGCGCTTTCTGAATCCCGAGCGCGTGTCGATGCCGGATTTCGATATCGACTTCTGCCCCGAGCGCCGGGACGAGGTCATCGAGTACGTGTGCCGGCGCTACGGCAAGGACCGCGTCGCCCAGATCATCACCTTCGGCAAGCTCCAGGCCCGCGCGGTGCTGCGCGATGTCGGGCGCGTGCTCGGCCTCGGCTACGGCCGCGTGGACCGGCTCTGCAAGCTGGTCCCCTACAATCCCGCCAACCCGGTGACCCTGCAGCAGGCGCTGGACAACGAGCCCCGGCTCAAGGCCGAGCGCGACGACGATGCGACTGTCGCGCGGCTGATCGAGATCTCGCTCCAGCTCGAAGGGCTGTACCGCCACGCCTCGACCCACGCCGCAGGCATCGTGATCGGCGACCGGCCGCTGAGCGAGCTGGTTCCCCTCTATCGCGATCCGCGCTCCGAGATGCCGGCGACCCAGTTCTCGATGAAGTACGCCGAGATGTCCGGGCTGGTGAAGTTCGACCTGCTGGGCCTCAAGACCCTCACGGTGCTCGATCATGCGGGCGCGATGCTGCGCGAGGCCGGTGTCGAAATCGACATCGATGCGCTCCCGCTCGACGACGGGAAGACCTACGAGATGCTGGGCAGCGGCGCTGCCATGGGGGTGTTCCAGCTGGAGAGCTCGGGCATGAGGGACGCGCTCCGCAGCCTCAAGCCCGACTCCATCGAGGACATCATCGCCCTCGTCGCGCTCTACCGCCCAGGCCCGATGGACAACATTCCCCGCTACATCGCCTGCAAGCACGGCAAGGAGAAGCCCGACTATCTGCACCCGATGCTGACCGGCCTGCTGGAGGAAACCTTCGGCGTCATCATCTACCAGGAGCAGGTGATGGAAATTGCCAAGGTTCTGGCCGGCTACAGCCTGGGCTCCGCCGATCTCCTGCGCCGCGCCATGGGCAAGAAGATCAAGGCGGAGATGGACGCCCAGCGGGAGACCTTCGTGAACGGCGCCCTTGCCAACGACGTCGCCCGCAACGATGCGACCCGTATCTTCGAGCTGGTGGCGAAGTTCGCCGGCTACGGCTTCAACAAGTCCCACGCGGCGGCCTACGCGCTGGTCGCCTACCAGACCGCCTATCTCAAGGCCAACCATCCGGTCGAGTTCATGGCCGCCTCCATGAGCCTGGAGATCAACAACACTGATCGACTCGAGCTGTTCCGCCGTGAGCTGGAGCGGCTCGGAATTCCATTGCTGCCGCCCGACATCAACGCCTCGCGGGCGACCTTCTCGGTCGAGAGCCAGGCGGACAACACCAAGGCGATCCGCTATGCGCTCGGCGCGATCAGGAACGTCGGCGTGCAGGCGATGACGGTGCTTGCGGACGAGCGGGCGGCCAACGGGCCGTTCGCCGATCCCTTCGATTTCGCGGGCCGGGTCGATCCGCACCAGATCAACCGCCGACAAATCGAGAATCTGGCCAGGGCCGGCGCCTTCGACAGCCTCACGCCCAACCGCAAGCAGGTGGCGGAGGGAGCCGAGGTCCTTCTCGCCCATTCGAGCCAGGCCAAGCTATCGCGCTCCCAGGCCTCGCTCTTTGACGAGTCCGACGCGACGCTCGCGCCCAGGCCGAGCCTGCCGGAGCAGGAGGATTGGGACGAGAACGAGAGGCTGACCGCCGAGCAAGAGGCGGTCGGCTTCTATCTCTCCGCTCACCCCCTAGATTCTTACCAGGACGCCCTCAAGGGCCTTTCGGTCACGCCCGCCACCGAGGTGGCGCAGCAGGTGGCGCGGGGCATCACGCGCTTCCGCCTGGCTGGCATGGTGCTGAACGTCAGGGAACGCGGGCCGGGGTCGCGACGCTACGCCTTCATCCAGCTTTCCGACCCGAGCGGCAGCTTCGAGGTAGCCGCTTTCCGCGAGACCTACGGCGAGGGGCGCGATGTGCTGGAGCCCGGCAGGCCTGTGCTGGTCACGGCGCAGGCCCGGATCGAGGGCGAGGAGGTCAAGCTCTCCGCCCAGGGCTTCGACGATCTGGACGCGAGACTCGCGCGCAGCGTCGGCGGCCTCGCGGTGCATTTGAGCGATCCGGATGCGGTGGCGCCGCTCGGCGACCTTCTCGCAGGCCAGCAGGAGGGCAGAGGGCGCATCGCGCTCTTCGTTGAGACCGGCGGGGACGCCACGGTCGAGATCGAGCTGCCCGCAGCCTATGCGCTGGGCCCCTCGCTCAAGAGCGAGATCGGCGCACTCACCGGCGTCACAACCGTCCAGGAACTTCCGGCGGCGCGGGCCAGCTAATTTCGGCTCAGGCCTTGCGTGCCGGAGGCGCCGGCGTTATCAAGCGCCCACCTGCGTAAAGCGGGAATTCACACGCGGAAGACGGCACTCTCGGAGAGCGTGCCGATCCGGTGCCCGGCCCAGCCGGGACACGTTCCGCGGAGGAGGAACCGGAGAAAGGACGGCCAAATGGCATTGCCAGAATTCAACATGCGCCAGCTTCTCGAAGCCGGCGTGCATTTCGGGCACCAGACCAGGCGTTGGAACCCGAAGATGCGCCCCTATCTGTTCGGCGCACGCAACGGCGTTCACGTCATCGATCTGGAGCAGACCGTGCCGCTGCTTCACCAGTCGCTGGTCGCGCTGCGCGACGTAGCCGCAGGCGGCGGGCGCATCCTCTTCGTCGGCACCAAGCGTCAGGCCTCGCGCCCGATCGCGGAGACCGCCAAGCGTTGCGGCCAGTACTACGTGAACCACCGCTGGCTGGGCGGCATGCTGACCAACTGGAAGGCGATCTCGGGCTCAATCAAGACCCTCGCCGACCTCGAAGCGACGCTTGCCGACGAAAGCGCGGGCCTGACCAAGAAGGAGATGCTGCAACTGGTCCGGCGCCGCAACAAGCTCGACCTCGCGCTCGGCGGCATTCGCGACATGGGCGGCGTGCCGGACATGCTCGTGGTCATCGACACCAACAAGGAAGACATCGCGATTCTTGAGGCGCGCAAGCTGGGCATCCCGGTGGTCGCGATCATCGACAGCAATTGCGATCCCGACCTCATCACCCACCCGGTTCCCGGCAACGACGATGCGATCCGCGCGATCAATCTCTACTGCGACCTGTTCGCCCGCGCGGTCATCGACGGCCTGCAAGAGGAGCTCGCCGCCTCCGGCGCCGACATCGGCGCTGCAGAGGAGGGGCTGGCCGAGGACCTGCCGCCAGTCGACGCCGAGGCATCGAAGGAAGCGCCGGCCGAGGCGCCCGCACCGGCGGCCTCAACCGAAGTAGCGGAAGCAACCGAGCCGTCGGCGCCGGCGGATGCGTCCCAGGAAGCGCAGGCGGCCGAGACGCCCCCGGCGGACGCACCCAAGGAAGCCGAGGCAACCGAATCGCCTGCAGCAGAGGCGCCCGCAGCAGAAGCCACCGAGGCTCCGGCAGCGCCGGAGGGCGGCGAGGCGGAGCAGGCGGCGGGCGCGTGAGCGCGCCGCACAGTTGGGAGTAGACGACGATGGCTCAAATCACGGCCGCGCTGGTCAAGCAGCTGCGCGACAAGACCGGCGCCGGCATGATGGATTGCAAGAAGGCGCTGACCGAGACCGACGGCGAGCTTGAGGCGGCGGTCGACTGGCTGCGCAAGAGCGGCCTGGCCCAGGCCCAGCGCAAGGCTGGCCGCACCGCAGCCGAAGGGCTGGTCGGGCTGGCGACGGCGCCCGGCAAGGCGGCGATGGTCGAGATCAACGCCGAGACGGATTTCGTCGCGCGCAACGGCGACTTCCAGGCGGTGGTGCGCGAGGTCGCGACATTGGCGCTGGATTGCGAGGGCGATGTCGAGCGTCTTTCCGCCGCCTCCTATCCGGGCACCGGCCGCACGGTCGCCGAGGAGATCACCAATCTCGTCGCCACCATCGGCGAGAACATCCAGTTGAGGCGGACCACGGTCCTCTCCGCGCCGGTGGGCGCCGTCGGCGATTACATCCACATGCCGGCAACGCCGGGTCTGGGCCGGCTCGGCGTGATCGTCGCGGTCGAATCCGACGCGCCTGCCGAGAGCCTCTCTCGTCCCGCCCACGAGTTCGCCATGCACGTCGCGGCCGCCAGCCCGCACGCGGTCTCGCGCGACTCGCTCGATCAGGCGATGGTCGAGCGCGAGCGCGCGGTCCTCGCGGAGCAGGCGCGCGCCGAAGGCAAGCCCGAGAAGATCATCGAGAAGATGATCGAGGGCAGGCTGCGCAAGTTCTTCGAGGAGGTCGTTCTGCTCGAGCAAACCTGGATCCTCGACGGCGAGACCCGCGTGAAGGCGGTGGTGGAGCGGCTTGCCGAAGAGCTCGGCACCCCGGTCTCGGTGAGTGGCTTCGTCCGCTACCAGCTTGGCGAGGGGATCGAGCGGGAGAACAAGGACTTCGCCGCCGAAGTCGCCGAGCAGCTCGGCTCGTGAGAGTGCGCGCCTAGTCCCGGAGCCCGCGATGACCGCCTCTCCCCGCTTCAAGCGCATCCTGCTGAAGATTTCCGGCGAGGCGCTGCGGGGAGACGAGCCTTACGGCATCAACGGCGACGCGGTGGAGCGACTCGCGGGCGAGATCGCCGACGTTCATGAGAGCGGCGTCGAGGTCTGCGCCGTCGTCGGCGGCGGCAACATCTTCCGCGGCTCCTCCCACGAGGCCGCCGGCATGGAGCGCGCGACTGCCGATTACATCGGCATGCTGGCGACGGTGATGAACGCGGTCGCCATGCAGCATGCGCTGGAGCGCATGGGCAAGGAGACCCGGGTCCTCTCCGCGCTTCCCATCGCGCCGGTCTGCGAGCCCTATATCCGCCGGCGCGGGCAGCGCCATCTGGAGAAGGGGCGGATCGTGCTGTTCGCCGGCGGCACCGGCAATCCCTTCTTCACCACGGACACGGCAGCGGCGCTGCGAGCCGCGGAAATGGGCTGCGACGCCCTGCTCAAGGGCACCAAGGTCGACGGCGTCTACGCCGCCGACCCCGAGGTGGATGCCGCCGCGACCCGCTTCGAGCGGCTCTCCTACATGGACGTACTCTCCAAGGACCTGAAGGCCATGGACGCGTCGGCGATCTCGCTGGCGCGGGAAAACGACATTCCGATTGTGGTATTCTCCATTCAGAAGAAGGGCGGGCTCGCCGCCGTACTGGACGGGAACGGACCCTTCACCGTCATCTCTGACTAGGGCTGCCGCGATGGCCGATCCTGATCTCGACGACTTGGAACGCCGGATGAACGGTGCCGTCGAGGCGCTTCGGAAGGAGTTGGGCGGCCTCCGCACCGGGCGGGCGTCCTTGAGCCTGCTGGAGCCCATCGTGGTCGAGGCCTACGAGACGGAGATGCCCCTCAACCAGGTCGCGACCATCAATATCCCTGAGCCACGCATGCTCTCAGTCCAGGTCTGGGACAAGACGCAGGTAAAGGCGGTGGAGAAGGCGATCCGCTCCTCCGATCTCGGGCTCAACCCGATCGTCGACGGCCAGTCTCTCCGCATCCCGATCCCGGAGCTGAACGAGGAACGCCGCCGCGAACTCGCCAAAGTTGCCGGCAAGTATGCGGAGCAGGCCAAGGTGGCGGTGCGCAACGTCCGGCGCGACGGCATGGATCAACTCAAGAAGATGGAGCGCGCCGGCGATCTCGGCGAGGACGAATCGCGGCTGTGGGCGGGTGAAATTCAGGAGATGACCGACGGGTTCGTCAAGAAGATGACCGAGATGTTCGAGGCCAAGGAGCAGGAGATTTTGCAGGTCTGAACATGGCTCTCGCGCGGTCATTCGCCGACCAGCAGGATTCCGGCCTGCACGTCGGCATCATTTTGGACGGAAACGGACGCTGGGCACGGGCACGGGGTTTGCCGAGAGCGGCAGGGCACCGTCGCGGTGCCGAGGTCGTGAAGAAAATCCTGCGGGGCTGCCCGGATCGCGGCATCCGCTACCTCACCATCTACGCGTTCTCATCGGAAAACTGGAAACGGCCCGAGGGCGAGGTCGCGGACCTCATGGGGCTGCTGCGGCTCTACCTGCGCCGCGAGGTCGCCGACCTGCACGGCAATGGCGTCCGGATCGCCTTCATCGGCGACCGCTCGCGGCTGAGCCGGGAGATCAACTCACTCATCGACGAGGCCGAGGAGAGCACCCGGCACAACGCCACGATTACGCTCACTGTCGCGGTCAACTATGGCGGGCGCCAGGAGATCGTCGATACGGTGCGCCGCATTGCCGAGCAGGTCCGCAACGGTGTGCTGGATGCGGACGCGCTCTCGGAAGAGACGTTCCAGCGCCACCTCCAGACCCGCGACCTGCCGGACCTCGATCTCGTGATCCGCACCAGCGGCGAGCAGCGCCTCAGCAACTTCCTGCTGTGGCAGTCGGCCTACACGGAGCTCGTCTTCGTGCCGACGCTCTGGCCCGACTTCACGCTCGATCACCTCGATCAGGCGATCGGCGAGTTCCAGCGCCGCGAGCGGCGCTACGGCGGCGCGCGCAGCTAGCCACCTGGCTGGGGCTGCGCCGTAGAGCCGAGCGGAGAGCACATGGCCATATCCACCCGAGAGCTCTGCACCCTCACCGCCACGGACGCAATCGCCGGGTTCAAAGCCGGCACGCTCTCGCCGGTCGCGCTCATGGAAGCGACGCTGGCGCGGATCGAGGCCGTCAACCCCGCGCTCAACGCCTTCACCGAGGTCCATTCCGAGCGTGCACTCGACCAAGCCCGCGCGGCCGGAACCGCCTATGCGCATGGAGAAGCGCGGCCCCTGGAAGGAATCCCGATCGCCATCAAGGACTTTCACCCGGTTGCGGGCGAGCTCACCACCTTCGGCTCCAAGGCGTTCGCCGACCACAGGCCCGAGCGCACCGCGCCCACCGTCGCCCGGCTGCTCGACGCCGGCGGCATCATGCACGCGCGCACGACCACGCCCGAGTTCGCCTACGCGCCGATCACTGCGAGTCCGCTCTGGGGTGTCACCCGCAACCCGTGGAGCCTGGAGCATTCCCCCGGCGGCTCGTCGGGCGGCGCAGGCGCCGCGCTCGCCGCAGGCATGACCGTGCTGGCCGACGGCACCGACGCCGGCGGCTCGGTCCGCATCCCGGCCGCAGCCTGCAACATCGTGGGCTACAAGCCGCCGTTCGGCCGCAACCCCCTGGACGTCGACCATCCCATCGAATCGCTGCTCCATTACGGGCCGATGTCGCGGAGCGTCGGCGACGCCGCGCTGATGCAGAACGTGATGTCGGGCGCCCACGGCGACGACATGTGCTCGCTCAGGGAGCGGCTCGTCCTGCCCGAGAGCTATCCGCCCATCGAGAGCTGGACCGTCGGCGTCTCGATGGACCTCGGCATGTTCGAGATCGATCCCGAGGTCGCCCGCAACACGGAGGCCGCCGTAGACGTGTTTCGCAGCCTCGGCTGCACCATCCGCGAGGTAACGCCCGACTGGAACGGGTTCGACCTGCCCCATCCCTACCTGCGCTATTGGGAGGGCATGGCAGCCTCGAGCCTCGGCGACATGGTCGACGAGTGGCGGGACCAGATGGACCCCTACATGGTCGGCATCATCGAGAACGGCCGCGCGCACTCGGCGGAGACGATCTATCGCTGCAACATCGTGCGGGGCGCGATGTACCGCTCGCTCGCGCCGATCCTGGAGGACTGCAACATCCTGGTCTGCCCGTCGCTCGGCGTGCCGACGGTGGCGGCGGCGCACGACTGCGGCGCGGAGGACTTCCGGGTCAACGGCAAGCCGGTCCACGCCTATCTCGGCTGGAACCTCTGCTATCCCTTCAACATGGTGAGCCAGTGCCCGGTGATCGCGGTGCCAAGCGGGCTCACCGCCGGCGGCCTGCCCACCGGCATTCAGATCGTCGGGCGGACCTACGACGATCTCAGCGTCTTTCAGGCTGCTGCGGCCTATGAGGCGGCCAATCCGTGGCGGGACGTGCTGCCGCCGCTCTGATCCGCCGAGCACGCACGGCAAAACTCGAAACCGGGATCGAACCATGACCGACGACCTGTTGACCCGAGACGGGCGCACCATCGCCGACATCGAGCGGATTCGCTTCTTTCCGGCAACGACCGTGGGCGGCGAGGGCTCCTATGTGATCGAGGAGGGCGGTCGGCGCGTGCTCGACTTCAGCGCGTCGTGGGGCGCGGCGTGCCTGGGCTACGGCCACCCGGCGCTGGCCGAGGCGGTGAGCGACGCCGTGCGCAACATGGGCGCGGTCAGCCTCGCTTCGTGCGCGGTCGGGAACGCGGTCGGGCTGGCTGAGGATCTGCTGGCGCGCCTGCCGGACGACCGCGACCGGCGGGTCTGGTTCGGCCATGCCGGCTCCGACGCCAACGACGCCGTGGTGCGCCTGCTGGAGGCGGCGACGCCCCGCCGCGGCATCCTCTCCTTCGTCGGCGCCTATCACGGCGGCAGCGCTGCCTCGATGTCGGTCTCGGGCCACAGCTCCCAGGCCCATGCGCCGGCACGCGCGGGCCTCACGCGGCTGGTCTACCCCGACCCCTACCGGCCGCAGTTCACCCCCGATCTGGTCGAAGGCGCGCTCGCCGATCTCGACTGGCGCTTCGAAAGCGAGCTTGCGCCCGACGAGATCGCCGCCGTCTTCATCGAGCCGATCCAGTCGGACGGCGGCCTCATCGTGCCGCCCGCGGGCTTCCTCAAGGGGCTGGAGGAGCGCTGCCGCGCCCACGGCATCCTGATCGTGGTGGACGAGGTCAAGGTCGGCATGGGCCGCACCGGCCTCTTCCATGCCTTCGAGGCCGAGGGCCTGAGCCCGGACATCGTGGTCTACGGCAAGGGCCTGGGCGGGGGCTTGCCGATCTCCGCAATCATCGGCCCGGCCGAGCTGATGAACCTTCAGCCTGCCTTCGCCATCATGACCGCCGCCGGCAATCCGGTCTGCGCCGCCGCCGGCCGCGCCGTCATGCGCACCATTGGGGAGGAGGACCTGATGGCCAGGGCTTCCCTCAGGGGCGAGCAGCTGCTGGCGGGGCTCGCCCGGCTCGCCCAGCGCCACATGCTGATCGGCCACGTGCGGGGGCGCGGCCTCACCTGCGGCGTCGAGCTGGTCCGCGACCCGGTGAGCAAGGAGCCCGCAAGCAGCGAGACGGCGAAAGTCGCCTTCCGCGCCCACCAGCTCGGGCTGATCTTCTATTACGTCGGCATGGAGTCCAACGTGCTCGAGCTCACCCCGCCGCTCACCATCTCCGAAGACGAGATCGACGAGGGCCTCTCCATCCTCGACCGGGCGCTGGAGGACGTGGCGGCAGGCCGCGTCTCCGACAAAGACATCGCCGCCTACGCCGGGTGGTAGCGGCCCCGGAGATTCTGGTGGTTGGCGAGGGGCGTAAGCCCTTATGGTGCTTAGGAATTGCTCCATTACCTCGCGGGCCTCGGACTCTTGCCTGTATCTACGGTGTAGAAGGCACTCACTCGTTCGAGTTGGCGCCTTAGCTGAATTTGCGCAACAGTTGAATAATTAACATTCTCCTAAAATGAATTGAATTTTGGCGAGATTCTCGTTATTCGTTTCTCATAGTCAAAATGTGGCAACAACAGCATCATTCCGTTATTGCTTTCTCAGGAAAAGCCTATGGAACTGAAAGATTGGCTCAGCCCACTGATTGCAGGTATTTTAGGAGGGCTTATCGTAAAAGTCTTCGATATCTCCTACCAAGAGTTTCGCCGTCGCTCTGAGAGCCAAGATGCAGCCAAGCAGTTCGTTGATCAGCACCTGGATCCGCTACTTAAGGCTGCTGATGAATTAGTAGGAAAACTCTTATCACTGGCGAGAGAGGACTTTAAGAGTATACAGGGTGTCAATCCATATTCGCAACATCATAATGTCAATGACTTTTCAAGTTTAGTCTTTCTCATTGCTAAACTTTGGGCTCATGTAGAGATAATCCGCCGTGAAGGGTTATCTGTATCCCTCGCAAAGGATGAGCGAGGTCGACGTCTACAAAGCTTTATTGACTGCAGTCAATCTCGCGGGCTTCGAATTGTTGATAGGATTTCGCAACGCGCGGTTGGAGAGTTGATGTTGACCCATCGAAAAGACGGGACCATTGATACAATTCTATTCATAGAGTTTATGAAGTTATGGAAAAGCGATGCTGAAGTGGAGAATTGGCTGTCACCCCTGATTCATGTGTTGTCTAGAATGCGGCATACTTCTGAACGCCAAAGGCTATTGAGATATGGAATAGTAATTCATGCAATGATCGATACACTTGATCCTGAACACGAAGTTACGCGGCCTAAGCCCTCTTATCCCAACAAATTATCAAAGAAATCGCGGAGTGACCTGAAGTACCGCGTCTTTGGCAATTACTTGAAGTTTGTTCCGAAGCCTCAGAAATACTTGGGGCCGCCCAAACAGGCGGCCCCATAAGGGATAGGCGGCGCTAGGGGACTTTGGCTCTCTCGTTTGCGAGAAAACGGAACGTCCGTCGGGCCGCCTTCATTTGGTTGAAACGTGGGTTCCGATTCCAGGGGCACTCTATCCGATTCACGTCAATACGTCAATGGCGGTAGCATGCGGTGACGTAAGAATTTATGTGTCAGGTGGGAAGGGGGTACTCCCTGTGGTGACGACAACCACAAACAGGAGCACCCCGCATGTCCCAGCAAGCTGCGACGATCATGAGCCTACCCCAGGCCTTTGAGGTGGTGAAGGAGATGCAGGCAGGCGGACTGGACTGGGGCGAAGGCTACCGCCCGCTCGGCCGCCAGGCGCTGGCCGAGATCATCGAGGGCCGGATGGCCGAGGCGGTGGATCGCTGGCTCGACAACCTCGACGCCGGCGCGATGCGCGACCGGCGCAACGGGACCTACCGCCGCTGCCTGCTGAGCGAGCTCGGCGACATCGAGCTCAACGTGCCGCGCACCCGGCACTTCTGCCCGACCGGGGTTGTGAAGAGCTACGCAAGGCGCGCGCCGGAGATCGACCGTGCCATCCTGGCCGGCTTCGTGCTGGGGCTTTCGACGCGCAAGGTGGGCGAGGTCCTGCTGGCCCTGCTCGGGCGCCCGGTCTCGGCCGCGACGGTGAGCCGGGTCTCCAAGACGCTCGACATGGCGGTCGAGGCCTTCCACCGCAGGCCGCTGAAGAACGCCTACAAGGCGCTGATGCTCGACGGCGTGGTGCTGGCCCGCAAGACCGGCGCCGGCGCGCTCAGGAGGCCGGTCCTGGTGGCGCTCGGCATCCGCCCCGACGGCAAGAAGGAGATCATCGACTTCCATCTCGCCGTCAGCGAAGGCGCCCGCGAGTGGGAAGCGTTCCTCAACCGGCTGTACCACCGCGGGCTCACCGGCGAAGGCCTTGAGATGATCTGCGTCGATGGCGGCAAGGGCCTGCTGGCTGCCTTGCCGTTCGTCTATCCCGGCATCCCGGTTCAGAGGTGCTGGGCGCACAAGATGCGCAACATCCTCAACAAGGTCCGCAAGGCCGACCAGGAGGCCGTCAAGGCCGATGTCCACGCCGTCATGAATGCAAAGAGCCGCCGCAAGGCCCAGAGCGCCGCCCGACGCTTCGCCGACCGCTGGCAAAGCACCTACCCCAAGGCCGTCGCCTGCCTGCGCAGCGATCTCGACGAGCTGCTCACCTGCTTCCGCTACCGGACCCTCGATGAGCGAAAGCGGGTCAGGACCACCAACGCCATCGAACGAAGGTTCCGGGAGGTCCGCAGACGAACCCGGCCCATGGGAACCTTCCAGGACCGGACCTCAATGGACCGCGTCCTCTACGCGGTATTCATCCACGAAAACAAGTCTCAGGGAATCAGCACCCCCGTCTCCCTGACACATAACTCTTGACGTTACCTAGCATGCCGTTGACTGACCAGAGATTCCGCCAAGGCTGTGAACTGGCGGCTGGGTGGTAAGGTCGGCGACCCCGCGCATGGCGCGGGGTCGCCGCTCGCGGATCAAGCGTAGCGGTAGGGGCGTCCCGCCCTCTCCATGTCCGCGTTGTACTGCTTGAAGACCTCGACCACCTTGGCCTTGGTCTCCGATTCCGCCGCGATATCGTCCCAGAACTTGCGCGCCGCGGCCTCCACCTGCGCCCATTCCTCGTCCGGGATCGAGGTCAGCTGCATCTTGGTGCCGTGCACGCGCAGGCTGGCCTCGCCGCCCCAGTACCACCACTGGCGGTAGTAGTGGGACTGGTCGCAGATCACGCGCAGCAGCGTCTGCAGGTCCTCAGGCACCTCGTTCCAGCGCTCCATGTTGGCGTAGAAGTGGCCGATCCAGGCGCCCGAGATGTTGTTGGTGAGGAAGTAGTTGGTCACGTCGGCCCAGCCCACCGTGTAGTCCTCGGTGATCCCGGACCAGGCGACGCCGTCGAGCTCTCCGGTCTGCACGGCGACCTCGATGTCCTCCCACGGCAGCGTCACCGGCACCACCCCGAACTGGGTCAGGAACCGGCCGGCGGTGGGGAAGGTGAAGACCCGCTTGCCTTCCAAGTCGGCAAGCGAATGGATCGGGTCCTTGGTCGCGAAGTGGCAGGGGTCCCAGGCGCCTGCCGAGATGTGCTTGATGCCGACCTTCTCGTACTCCGCTGCCCAGATATCGTTCAGGCCGTACTGGTTGAAGAGCACGGGCACGTCGAGCGAATAGCGCGAGGCGAACGGGAAGTACCCGCCGAAGACGGTGACCTCGGTCGGCGAAGCCATGGAGTCGTCGTCGGACTGCACCGCGTCGATGGTGCCGCGCTGCATGGCGCGGAAGAGCTCGCCCGTCGGCACGATCTGATCGGAGAAGAACAGCTCGATCTGCATGCGCTCACCCGCGATCTTGTTGAACATGTTGATCGCGGGGACCACCACGTGCTCGGCCAGAGCAGGGCCGGCATAGGTCTGCATCCGCCAGGTGATCTGCGCCTGCGCGACCGCAGGCTTCACGATGGAAGCGGCTGCAGCCGCGACCGGGACCGTGGCGGCGGCCTTGAGAAGATTACGCCGTGTCGTCATGGTTTTTTCTCCTTCCGGGTTGAAGTTTCAACGAACCGAACCAGGCATTAGTTGCCGTAAACATGCGCCGGGAACCACAGGGCGATTTCCGGGAAAATCATGATGATCGCGAGTGCTACGATCATCACGCCGACGAAGGGGATGATAGATCGGTAAATGTCGCGCAAGGTAACTTCGGGTGGGGCCATCGCCCGCATCAGGAACAGGTTGTAGCCGAAGGGCGGCGTCATGTACGCGATCTGCGTGGTGATGGTGTAGAGGATGCCGTACCAGATCAGGTTGAACCCCAGGGCATCGACGAGCGGGACGTAGAGCGGGGCAACAATCACGAGCATCGCCGTGTCGTCGAGGAAGGTTCCCATCACCAGGAACGAAAGCTGCATGAGGATGAGGACCATCCAGGGCGAGAACCCCATTTGATCGGTGAAGAGGCTTTCGATCGATTTGGCGGCCCCAAGCCCGTCGAACACCGAGCCGAAGGCCAGCGCCGCAAGAATGATCCACATGAACATGCAGGTGATGCGGAGCGTGTTGCGCACCGAGTTCTCGAAGACCTGCCGGGTCATGCGCCGCCTGACCACGGCGGCGAGGAACGCGGCGAGCGCGCCGATGGCCGAGGATTCGACGAGCGAAGTCGAGCCGGTGACGAAGGGCACGATCATCACCGCATAGATGAACAGCGGCAGCAGGCCGGCGCGAAGGAGCTTGAGCTTCTCGGCCCGAGGCACGTCGCGCTCCGCCTTGGGGAGAACCGGACCCAGTTCCGGCGTGATCCAGCAGCGCACCGTGATGTAGAGGACGAAAAGGCCCGCCATCATCAGACCGGGGAAGATCCCCGCGAGCCAGAGCTGCCCCACGGGCTGACGCGCGATCATGGCATAGAGCACCAGCACCACCGATGGCGGCACGAGGATGCCGAGCGAGCTTCCGGCCTGGATGACGCCGGTCACCATACGCTTGTCGTAGTTGCGCTTGAGCAGCTCGGGGAGCGCGATGGTCGCCCCGATGGCCATGCCCGCGACGCTGAGCCCGTTCATCGCCGAGACCAGCACCATGAGCCCGATCGTGCCCACGGCGAGCCCGCCGGCCATGCCGCCGGTCCAGACGTGGAACATGCGGTAGAGGTCGTCCGCGATCCTCGATTCCGAGAGCACGTAGCCCATGAAAATGAACATCGGCAGCGTCAGCAGCGGGTACCATTTCATGAGCTTCATCGCGGCGGCGAAGCCCAGGTCGTAACCGCCGCGATCGCCCCAGAGCAGGAGCGCGGAGAGAACCGCGACGAAACCGATGGCGGCGAAGACGCGCTGGCCGGTCGCCAGCATCAGCATCATCAGCGCGAACATCAGGATCGTGATGAGCTCGTAGGACATCAAAATTCCTCGCGCCGAAGTCGCAGGATGTCCTTGAAGAACTCGGAAACTGCCTGGAAAACCATCAAGACAATGCCGGTGACCATGACCACCTTGATCGGCCAGAGATAAGGCCGCCACGCGCTGGGGCTCCGCTCGCCGCCGTACTGGAAACTGTAGATCGTCGAGTCGATTCCGCCCCAGAGAAGAACCGCCAGATAGAAGAGTAGAAAGAACACCGTGAAAACGTCGAACCACGCCTTGCGCCGCGCGGACCAGGAGCCGTAAAACAGGTCCATCCGCACGTTCGCGTCCGTTTGGATCGCGTAAGGCCCGCCCAAAATGTAATAGCCCACCATCGCGAACTGGGCCATTTCGAGTGTCCACAGAGAGGGGTTGAAAAACGTCTTCGACAGTGACGACCACAGCAGAATCGCCATGATCGCAAACATGCCGTACATGATGATCCGCCCGACGCGGCGGTTGACCGTGTCCACGACCAGGATGTAGCCGCGCATCGCGCCGGTCACGCCCGCGCCTCCCCTGATGGGACGCTCAGGCTCTCGGGCAGCGGCACGACGGCCCTCTCAGCGCGGGGCGCAGGCCCTGATCGTGGCCTCGGCCATGGCCTTGCCGTTGGGACCGGCGGCCATCGGCGCGATCATCGGCAGGTCGAGACCCGAGGCGCGATACTCTTCAATTCGTTCGCGGCAGTGTTCGGGCGTGCCGGCGATGCAGACCGCGTCGATGTGCGCGTCGCTCACCGCTCGGGTCGCCGCCGCGCGGTCACCGCGCCCCCATAGCTCAGCGATCGTTGCTGCCTCCTCGCCGAAGCCCTGCTCCACGCACATTCGGTTGTAGCGAGGGAAGAACCCCGTATACATCGCAACGCCGGGCCGGAGCGCATCGTAGGCATCGGCCGGGTCCTCGGCGGCCGCGGTCGGGATCAGCGAGGTTACGTCGACCGCGCCGGGGTCGCGCCCCGCAGACTCGGCGCCGGCGGCGATGTACCCGCGCGCCTCCGCGCCGACATCGAGCGTGGTGCGGGTCAGGATCAGGCCGTCCGCCTCCTCTCCGCAGATTCCGATCATCTTGGGAAAGACCGCCGCGTAGTAGATGGGGAGGCTGGGGCGGAACGGCTGGAACCAGAGCTCGTAGTTCTCGATGGTGACGGTCTCGCCCTGGTAGGACACCTGGCCGTCCCTGAGCAGGCGGCGCACGACTTCGGCGGTCTCCCGCACCCGCGTCACCGGCTTGCTGTAGGTGAGGCCGTGCTCGGGCTCGACTTGGACCTTGTGGCTGGAGCCGAGGCCCAGAATGAACCGCCCTTCGGAAAGCTGATCCACCACCGCCGCCGACATCGCGATGGTGGGTGCCGAGCGCACGAAGACGCTGGAGATGCAGGTGCCGAGCTGCACTCTGCTGGTCTGCGCCGCGACTGCGGAGAGCACGGCGAATTGGTCGCCGCCGTGCCCTTCCGCCATCCACACCGAGTCGTAGCCGAGCGATTCGGCGAGCTGTGCACACTCGACGGTCTCGGACGCGTTCAACCCAGCCGAGAACGCGACGCCAACTCTGCTCATGCCCTTGTCTCCCCGGCTATTCGGTTGCCTGAAGCTGCCGCTGATCGTACAGAGGGCGAAGGGCGAATCCAAACCTGCCTCCATGCGCGGGCCGGCCCCGATGGGCGAGGCACCAAGGAGTGCGGGTGCGCGGGGAGGGCAGTGCCATGGGCGGATATCTGATCACCGGCGGGCGGCTGCTCGACGCGACCGGGGCTGCGCCGCAGGACGGCGTCTCGGTGCTGGTGGAGGGCAACCGCATCCGCAAGATCGGCCCGGACCGGGAGGTCGTGGCCGCAGCCGAGACCCTGGGCGGCTACCGGACCATCAATGCTGCGGGCCACACCGTCATGCCCGGCATGATCGACGCCCATTGCCACATTTCCTACGGCGACATCCTCTCGTTCGAGGAGCTCGACCTCTACGCGGGCGTGGAGTACCGGACGCTGCGCGCCGCCAACAACGCGCGCAAGGTGTTGCGCGCGGGCGTCACCGCGTTCTCCGATCCAGGCTCCACCTGGAACATCTCGGTAGCGGTCCGCGATGCCATCAACGCCGGCCTGATCGAGGGGCCGCGCATGGCCTCGGCCGGGCGCTACATCACCACCTTCAACGCGATCGGCTCGCCCTGGCCGTCATGGATGGAGCACCCGAAGTCGTCGTTCGCCGTGCTCTGCAACACGCGCGAAGAAATGGTCACGGAAGCACGCCGCGAGATCAAGGAGGGCGTCGACATCGTCAAGGTGGCGGGCGATGGCGACGTGTTGACCGGCGACGCGGAACTCGCCGGCAGCATCGGGCTCGACGACCTGCGCGCCATCGCCGAAGTCACCCACCGCCTCGGCAAGGTCTGCACCATCCACGCGCGCTCGGGCCGCGCGGCGGCCGACGCAATCCGCGCCGGCTTCGACTGGATCATCCACGGCTCCTACATGTCCGACGCCGATCTGGACGTGCTCTTCCGCAACCCGACGCCGCTGATTCCCACCTTCTCGCTGCTCGCAAACACCCTCGAATGGGGCCCGGACCTCGGCTGTTCCGACTTCATCCTTGACGCCTACAAGGATGAGGTCGAGCGGCTTGCCAACGTCGTCTCCCGTGCCCATGCCGAGGGAATCACCATCATCGCCGGTACCGACAGCGGCCAGGGCTCGGTACCCTACGGCGAATGGCACGCCCGCGAGATGGAGCACCTGATGACCTATGGCGGCTTGAGCGCCATGGAGGCGATCCGTGCGGGCACCGCCAACGCGGCGCTGACCCTCGGTATGCAGGACGAAATCGGCACGCTGGAGGAGGGCAAGCTCGCCGACATCATCGTGGTGGACGGCGACCCGCTCGCCGACATCGCCGCGCTGCAGGACCGCCAGCGCCTCGCCGTCGTGATGAAGGACGGCGCCGTCGTCGACACCGAGGCGCCGATCCCCGAGCCCGCGCGCTACAACTGGGAAAAGCCCATGCTCTACTGGGAGGATCCGCGGATGCCGACCCAGAGCTTCGTGCGTGAGCACGCAACCAGCAAGCCGCGCTGGATGCAGCAGGAACGCCGCCTCGACGCCGCGGAGTAGGGGAGGGCGCTGGCCTTATCGCCGCAGGGTCGGGGCCGAGCCCGGCGGGAACTTGGGCACCGGGCAGTCGGGCGGCTCGGCGGCCTTGTCGCGGTAGTCGAAATAGCCCCAGACCGCCCAGTGGTCCGAGAGGTCGCAGTAGCCCTGCCCGCGCACGGCCGAGAACAACGTGCGGTCCTCGAAGTCGAAGAGGCTGCGGAACACCATCGGGCAGTTGCTGTGGTAGCGCGGCTCGCGCCAGCCCCTCTTGGCGAGCACGTAGTCGACGTAGCCGTTGCCGCGCCGCGCCCAGTCGCTGCGCGATTCGCGGGTGAAACGGTGGCCGCGAAAGGCCGGAGCCAGCACACCGAGCGGCTCGTCGTCGAGCAGGCTGTCGAACGCGTGGCTAAGCACGTTGAAGTCGCCACCGACGATGATCGGCTCCGAGCGCGGGATCCCCGAATGCTCCTCGATGAACCGCCGGATGGCGCGGAACTGCGCCGCCTTGGCCGTGCGCTGCTCCCTGCTCCAGCCGAACTGCGCGTGCGTGCCGATGACGTGATAGCGCGCGCTGCCCTTGTCGATGCGGGCGTAGACGAAGCCTTTGGCGGCGTTGCAGTCGGGCTCCACGCAGTCGGCGTAAACCAATTCCTTGGCGGCACCGATGGGATGCCTGCTGGCGATGAGCACGCCGCCGTCCTCGCCGAACCAGGTGTCGCCCTCGCCGCCACGCGGCGCGTCGTCGGTGAGCGGCTGTTCGTAGACCGCGCCTTTCTCGCAGCTTGAAGCGGCGCGGCAGGCGGTGCCCAGGATGCGTGTGGCGTAGCGAAAGCCCTGCGCCCTCAGCCCGGCCAGCAGCGTCGCCCGTGCGCCGTCGTCGTAGGCCTCCGACAGGATGACCACGTCGTAGGGGGCGAGGAAGCGCGGGATGAGGGCAGCCCGCTCCTCCTGCGCGAGAGCAAAGCGCTCGCCCATGAAGGGAATATTGCGGACGTGCGAAGGCAGCAGGTAGACGTTGTAGGCGAGGACGCTCAGCACGTCGTCGGAGGCCGCCGGCTCTGGCAAGTGGTTGATGCCCGGCCCCTCGCACGTGCGCTCGGCCGCCGTCCCGCTGGCCGGCGCCAGCGTCAGCGCTGCGGCGAACGCAAGCGCTCCGATCGCAAGCGCTGCTGCGCCGGCGGCACGTATCGGGATGCGGCCTCCGATCACCAGACCTTCTTGACGGTCACGAAGAACGTCCGGCCACGGATCGAATCCAGGCTGTCGTCCGGCTCCTCGGGAATCTCGGGGTTGATCGACGGTTCGGCGTCGAAGACGTTGAAAATGCCGCCCATGAGCTCGACGCCATCGAAGTCGTAAGGGTTGCGCCAGCGCACGGAAACGTCGTGGCCCACCCACGAGCCGAAGCGGCCGACGCTCCCTCTGTATCCAGTGGTCCCGTAGATGTTCCACTGGGCCGTAACCTTGCCCCGCGTGCCGCTCAGCGCGACGTGGAGGCGGTTGCGGGCAAAGTCGTCCGGCCCCACGAAGTCGAGGGCGCGCTCTTCGAAGTCCTGCACGTGAGACCAGCGGGCGTCGAGGTCGAAATCCGCCCAATCGACCGACCACGCCGTGTGGGCATGAATGTTGAGTCCCGAAATATCGACCTCGCCGTCGCTGAGGATCGGCTTTTCGATTCTTGTGATCAGCCCCGGCGTGTCAGGAACGAGCGGCGGCGCGCGGTGGATGACGGTGCTGGGTGGCAATGACCCATGTTCGTACTCATAGTCGACGATGTCCTGCGCTTCGACGACCGTCAGAAGCTTGGAAAGCCTGGTCCAGTACCAGTCGACGCTCACCGAGACGGGGCCGAGCCTGGTGACGACTCCCGCACCGTAGCTCTCGGCCCGGTCGGGCCCGAGGTCGGGATTCCCGAAATTGACCGCCTCGACCTGGTAACGCCGCCCCGTCGAGTAGTCGGAGATGCGGGGAACCGAAGTAACGCGCGCCGTGTGCAGGCCGCCCAGGTAAGGCGCCCTGTCGGCCATGCTCCAATTGCCCCGGAGCGCGAAGTCCGGGCTCAGCTCGAAGATCGTTTCCATCTGAGTGGCTGTGGTTGAGCCGACGTCGTCGTGGTCGCTGTAGCGCCCGGCGAGGCCGACGTCCCAGATCTCGTGGAGCGGGAGCGAAACCTCCAGGAATGGCGAGACGCTGTCGCGCTCCCCGGCAAAGCTGACGCCGAAGGAGCCCATGACGTCCTTCTGCTCCTCGATCACGTCCCCGGCACCGCTGACGTACGTCGTGAGCCAGTCACGGCTCTCGCGAACCCACTCCGCTCCCGCAGCCCAGCCGATGGGCCGGCCGCCGATGGCGAAACCCGATCCATCGAACGCGACCCGCGCCTCGCTGCGCCTCGTGAGATTGTCGACAAAGCGGGTGACGCCCGTGTTCCGGACTACCTGAAGGTGGCCAGGATCGGTGGAGAGCGGGTTGCGGAGATCGTAGCTGCCGGCTGCTAACGCCTCCAGGATCGTGGGTTCGTGCACGAAGGTTCCGCCCTGCAAGATGTCGTCGTTCGAGAACGAGCGCAGGTGCGCGTCGTAGCGGATATCGTTCGTGAGGTGTCCTTCGACGCCGAGCGTGATGTCGTGCTCTTGCGCCGTCCAGCGCCAGACGCGATCGCCGTGGCTCACAAAGCGGTGGAAGACGAATCCGCCGGGCAGAGGGAGCCTGCCGGGCAACGGGGCCATGTAACGGCTTGTGTAGTCGCTGTCGGCCACCCGCGCATCGAGGTAGAGGGACAGGTCCTGGCCGACGGGGTAATCCCCCATGAGGAAGGCAGTTTCCCGATCCCGCCGTTCCCAATTCCACTCAATGTTGCCGTAGGCGAACCCGCATCCCTCACCGGGGATGCCGTAGGGTGCCGAAAGCGGACCGGTGTACTCGCTGCCCTCGCAGGGGCCTAGCGATCTGGCGACGAAACCCTCCTCGGTACGTGTGAAGATGGTGTTGCCCCCCACCGAGACGGCAAACGCATCGTCGAAGGAGCCGCCGGGAGTCCACGAGGCGCGGCTGTAGGTGCGATCGACTGAACGAACCTCGTTACGGCTGAAGACGTCCGCGCCGACAGTCAGGTGTCCCGCACCGATGCTGCCGCCCCACAGCGCGGAGGCGATGCCTGCCTCGCCGCCAGAGTCCCGCGGGCTTTCCCCGTGAAGCTGGGCCTCGACTCCCTCGAAGCCTCTCCTCAGCACGATATTGATCGCGCCGGAGATGGCTTGAGCCCCATGGATGGCAACAGCGCTTGAGCTGAGAATCTCGATGCGCTCGATAGCCGATATGGGTAGCGCATCCAGGTCATAGAACGAGTCTGAAATTCGCCGGCCGTCGATCAGGATCGCGGTGCGGAGCCCGCCGAGCTTAAATGGGCGATGCAGGCCGAAGTAGTTGTATTCGTCCCGGCTTGCCAGGAGGTCCCAGACGTTGCGCATTCCGGAGAGGGCGATGTCATCGCGGTCGATCACGGTAACGGGCCGCAAATTGCCCACCGGCACGCTCGAAATCAGGCTGCCCACGGAGGTGTCCGCGTCAGCTTCCTCGCAATACGCCGGAGTCGTCAGCACCGCCGCCATGAAAACCGCGACGAGTGGGAGCACGAGGCGAGGACGCTTCGGCAGCATTTCGCGAAACGCGCAGTGCATACGATCTCTCCGTACTGAATTCGTTGCTTCTGATTCTCAAGCGGCCTGAGCGTCGGCCAAACGATGCGACCGTGCAAGCGCCGTCTCCTCTTACCAATCGGTACCACGATGGCGGGCGGCGGGGCGGTGCTGTTATGGTCGGGAGGACATGCGGGAAAAGGAGGGGAAGGGTGTGGCGGAGACGGAGGCTTGGCGCACGCATCTACCCTTGGCGCATCGACTCGCCGATGCGTCCGGGGCGGTCATCCTGCGCTATTTCCGGCAATCGCTTGCGATCGAGGACAAGGAGCACGTCGCGGGCTACTCGCCGGTCACGGCGGCTGACCGCGAGGCCGAGGCCGCGATCCGCGCGCTGATCAACGAGAGTTGCCCCGACCACGGCATCCTCGGCGAGGAGCACGGGCACGAGCGGCCCGACGCCCGCTTCACCTGGGTCATCGATCCCATCGACGGCACCAAGGCGTTCATCTCCGGAATGCCGACCTGGGGCACCCTGATCGCGCTGCAGGACCGCGGCCGGGGCATCATTGGCGTGCTGGATCAGCCCTTTCTGCGCGAGCGCTTCATCGGCCACGGCGAGGGCGCCTACCTCGGTGACCGCCAGCTCGCCGTGCGCCCGTGCCCCGATCTGAGCGGGGCCACTCTCTACGCCACCGAGCCCAACATGTTCACGCCGGCCGAGCTCGCTGCGTTCGATTCGTTGGCCGCACGGGTGCGGCTCCGCCGCTTCGGCGCCGACTGCTACGCCTACGGGATGCTTGCCGCCGGCTTCGTCGATCTGGTGGTCGAGGCCAGCATGAACCCCTGGGACATCGCGGCGCTGATTCCCATCGTCGAGGGCGCCGGCGGCATCGTGACCTCGTGGAGTGGCGGCCCGGTCGGCGCCGACGGCCAGGTGCTGGCGGTGGGCGACCGCCGCCTGCACGCGCCCGCGCTCGAAATTCTCGCCCCGGCCGCCGTGGCAGCCTGACGCCCCGAGCACTTGGGCAAGACCGCACTGAGCATCGCCAATGCAACCTGAGATGCACGGAAAGGTCTGCGTCGTCACCGGCGCGAACTCGGGGATTGGCAGGGTGGCGGCCATCGACCTCGCAGGGCGGGGCGCGACCGTCGTGCTCATCTGCCGCAACCACGCGAGCGGCTCCACTGTGGTGGAAGAGATCGGGCAGCGCGGCGGTGACGCGGCGCTGCTCATCGCCGACCTCGCGTCCCAGCGGCAGGTGCGCGAGGTGGTGGCGGCTTTCCTGAAGCGGTTCGACCGTCTCGACGTGCTGATCAACAACGCGGGCGTCGCAGGCTGGGGCACCAGGCTCGAGACCGAAGACGGACTGGAGGCGACGTTCGCGGTGAACCATCTGGCTCCGTTCCTGCTGACCAACCTTCTGCTCGACACGCTCAAGGCGAGCGCACCGTCACGCGTGGTGACCGTAAGCTCCGCAGCGCACAAGAGCTTCACTCTCGACCTGGAGGACCTGCAGGGCGAGCGGCGCTATTCCGGCTTCGGCGCCTACGGCCGCTCCAAGCTCGCGAATATTCTCTTCACGCAAGAGCTGTCGCGCCGGCTGGAGGGCACCGGCGTCACGGCCAACTGCCTGCACCCCGGCGTCGTCGCGACGGGCATCTTCCGCAACGTGCCGGGCTGGATACGCTTCATCCTGACCAGCCCGCTCGTGCTCAGCCCCGAGCGGGGCGCGGACACGATGATTTATCTCGCCACCGCGCCCGAGCTTGCCGAGGTGAGCGGGGAGTACTTCGTGAAACGCAAGCCGACCCGCCCGTCCCGCGCCTCACGCGATGCGGAGACCGCGCGGCGCCTGTGGTGGGCGAGCGAGGTGCTGACGGCGGCCAGCGACACGTAGTCGTCGGGCCGGCGTGCTACGCTCCCGCTTTGTCCGGATGCGGCAGTAAGGCGAGGCAAGGGTGGATACGGAACGGCAGGGGCCGCTGGCTATCGAGTGCACCCGCGGTCCAGCGGTCGAAAGCCGGCATCTGGTGGATGCAGCCGTGGTCGACCCGGCCGGGCGCCTCGTGCAGGGCTGGGGCGAGACCGATGCGGTGGTTTATCCGCGCTCGGCCATCAAGTCGGTGCAGGTCCTGCCGCTGCTGGAGACCGGCGCTGCCGAGCACTACGCGGTGAGCGACGAGGAGGTCGCGCTTGCCTGCTCCTCGCACAACGGACAGCCGGCGCACGTCGCGGTCGTGCGGAACTGGCTCGAACGCGCCGGGCTCGGCGAGGACGACCTCGAATGCGGCCCGCACCTGCCATACCACACGCCCTCCGCCCACGTCTGCGTGCGCGCGGGCGAGGCCGGGCACGCGGTCCACAACATGTGCTCGGGCAAGCACAGCGCCTTCCTGGTGACGGCGCGGGCGCTGGGCGAGCCGACAAGGGGCTACATCGCGCGTGACCATCCGGTGCAGCAGCGGGTGTCGGCCGCCATCGCCGACCTCTCCGGCTGCGATCTTGACCGGGCGCCGTGGGCGATCGACGGCTGCAGCATCCCGACCATCGGCCTGCCTCTCTCCGGCCTCGCGCGCGCCGCGGCCAACATCGCGGACCCCTCAGGTCTCGCTGAAGAACGCCGGGCCGCGATCGCGCGGGTGCGCCGCGCGGTCGCCGGGCATCCTTTCATGGTCGCGGGCGACGGCCGTGCGTGTACGCGCATCATCGAAACGGCAGGCGAGCGCGTGCTGGTGAAGTTCGGCGCGGAAGGCGTGTTCTACGCTGCGCTATACGAGAGTGGCCTCGGCCTCGCGCTGAAGGTGCGCGACGGCGCGACCCGCGCGGCGGACGCCGCGATTGCGGCCATGCTCGACCGTCTCGGCGTCCTCGACGACCGGGACCGAGAGGCGCTGGTCGATATGCTGGACAAGCCCTTGCGCAACTGGGCGGGCCGCCTCGTCGGCGCCGTTCGCCCCGCGCAAGGCGCATAGCAGTTAGGGAAGGGGAGACGACATGCTCAGGCTTTCCGATTTCGCGGGCCGGGCGCTGCGCGAGGACGACCTCGACGATCTGGGCCGGCCCACCGGGGAGGTGATCGAGGAGGCCATCGACGAGGGCCGCACGGATGAGGCCAAGACCCTTGCGCGCAACCTGATCCACGAATGGAAGGGCCTGCACGATCTCTACTGCGACTGGGTCTGGGACATGCTGACCAAGATCGGCCGCAAGTTCGGCGAGGGCGAGGTCTACGTCATGCTGCGCGCGACCCAGGAGACCTGGATGATGAAGCGGACCTGGAAGGGATTCCGCAGGATGCCCGTGGAGCGCCAGGTCACGCTCACCGCCGAGATGATGCGCGCGCACCGCTGCGGCCCCAGGCAGGAGGGCGACATCGACGTGCTGGAAGACGCCGAGCGCTACACCATCGTCATGGACCCCTGCGGCAGCGGCGGCCGCATGCGCCGAGGCGATCCCATGGACAAGACCCCCTCGCGCCTTGGCCCGCCCTACAACTTCGGCTCGACCCAGGAGGCGCACTGGTGGAGCTGGGGCCGCAAGGACGTGCCCTATTACTGCGTCCACTGCGCGCTTAACGAGATCCTGCCCATCGAGTGGGGCGGCGCGCCGCTCTGGGTCACCGACTTCGACCCCGACCATTCCAAGCCCTGCCGCTGGCACTTCTACAAGAAGCCCGAGCTGATCCCGGCGGAATACTGGACCCGCCTCGGCAAGGAAAAACCAGCGCAGTTCGACGATGCGTGAGGGGCTCGGCGGGTTGTGGATTGCGAAGAGAGCCGGGCCGGAGGCCCGGACGGCGCGACTGCGCCGCGCGCGAAGCGCGTAGCCAAGCGAGCGGAGCGAGCGCCCGGCGACTGAGGGTATGAATAAAACCAAATTGGACTAAACTAGGAACATTGGGTCCATCACGGCCGTGGTGTTCATGTCCGTTTCCGTCTCCGAATCCGCGTCGGCCCAGCTCGCCCTGGACCTCGCGCGGCCCTGTATCGCCGAGGGTCGGGCCGAGGGGCTGGCCCGTGGCGTGTGCCGGCTGCTCGATGAGATGGGGATTTGCCCGCTCGTGGAAGTGCCGCTCGGCACGGGCCGGCGGGCGGATGTGCTGGGGCAGGACGGCAAGGGGCGCTTCGTCATCGTCGAGATCAAGAGCGGGCTCGCCGACTTCCGCACCGACACCAAGTGGTGGGACTATCGAAACCATTGCGACCGGCTCTACTTCGCGGTGGGGAGCGAGTTCCCTCTCGACGTGCTGCCGGCGGATGTCGGCGTGATCGTCGCCGACCGCTTCGGCGCCGAGATCAGGCGCGAGGCGCCGCTCCAACCTATGGCGCAAGGGCTGCGCCGCAAGCAGGCGATTCGCTTCGGCCGTGTCGCCGCTCACCGGCTCCGCTTCTTCCACGAAGAGACCTGCTGAACAGTCTCGGTCAGGTCAGCCCCTGTTCCTTCCGCCCGCGCACGAGCTGCGAGAGGGACACGGCCAGGATCAGCGCAGCCCCGTTGAACATGTTCTGCACGAACGTGTCGACGCCCAGGAAGTTAAGCCCGGTGATCCCGGTCACCAGGAAAAACACCGCGATGATGGAGCCCAGCGGATTGAACCGTCCGGGAACGATGCTCGTCGCGCCGAGGAATGCGGCCGCAAAGGCCGGGAGCAGGAAGGTGAGACCCGACAGCGGGTCGGCGCCGCCTGTCGTGCCCACGTTGATGATGCCGGCAAGTGTTGCGATGACGCTGGACGCCACGAGAGCAACGCCGCGGACGCGCACCACGCTGATGCCGGACAGGCGGGCCACTTCGCGTCCGCGGCCCACGAACAGGAGACGCCGGCCGATGGGTGTGAACTCGAAGACGTACCAGATGATCACACCCAGAGCCATCGCGTAGTAGAAGGCCAGCGGAATATCGAAGAGACGATTGACGATGACCCAGTCGATCAGGCCGGGGGACACGCCGCTCAGCGTTTGCGAGCTGCTGATCCACAGAATGAGACCCTGGATGACCGACGCCGTGCCAAGGGTCACGATCAAGGAGTGTATTCGAAAGAAGATAATGAAGAACGCATTGAGGAAGCCGACGATCAGCCCCATGGCGAGGCACGCCAGAACGGCCTGCCAGAGCGGCAAGCCCATCTTGGCGTTCAGCACGGCGAGAATCATCGCCGAGAAGGTGAGAACGGCGGCGACCGAAACGTCGAAGTCGCCCGCCGTAAGCGGGATGATCAGGCCCAGGGTCAGCACGACCAGAACGGCTTGGGAGCCGAATATGATTGAGGAGAAGGTCGGCCATTGGAGAAAAGATGCCGGGGCCACGAAGGCGAAAACCACGATCAACGCGATCCAGGCCAGGATCAGCGCATACTTTTCCAGCACGAGTAGCCAATCGATGCCCTTCTCCTTGGCAGATACCTCGGTCCCTTTAGCCATGGACCTGCTCCGTTGAGTGACCCGCCGTGCCGGCTTCTCCCTGATTGCCCAATGCCAGACTGAGGACCGTCTGCTCGGCGATGCGGTCCTTGGTGACATCGCCGCCCACGAGCTCTCGGACCACACGACCCCGCGCAAAAATCAGCACGCGATCGCAGATCGCCGCGAGTTGACCGTAGTCGGTGCTGGCGCAGATCACCGCCGCACCCTGCTCCGCCACGTCGCGGATTGCCTCGAAGACCTGCTGCCGGGCGCCAACGTCCACGCCCTGGGTCGGCTCGTCCAGCAGCATGAGGGACGGGCTCGTCTGCATCCACTTCGCGAGCAGGACCTTCTGCTGGTTGCCGCCGGAGAGAGACTCCAGTTCCCTCTCCGGCACGTTGGGCCGCACGTCGAATTCCCTGCCCAGCTCGGACGCTCTGCGCCGCATCGCACGACGCTTCAGGCCGGTCAGGCCGTGGAATGAAGAGAGGACAGGCAGGGTGATGTTGTCGATGAGCGTCAGGTCGCCGACGCCTGCCGTCCCGAGGCGGTCGCCGGGAAGCAGCGCAACGCCTCCCTCCATCGCCCGCTGCGGCGACATGTTGTGCAGGTCGTACGCCTTGTCCTGCAGTTGGAGCGTGCCCGAGTCGGCCCGCGAAGCGCCGAACAACAGGTAGGGCACCTCGTCGAAACCGGAGCCGATCAAACCGGTCAGGCCAAGAACTTCACCGCGGTGCAGGTTCACGGAGAGATCGACGACGGTGCCGCCGGTCAGGCCGCTCACGGCCACATCGACTTCCGCCCCGCGAAGGTCGTGCGCCTCGGCCTGGAATGCCTCGATACGGCGTCCGATGATCAACTCCACGAAGTCGGCGTACAAGGCGTTCGCCGTTTCGAGGGTCCCGGCAACGCGGCCATCGCGCAGAATGGTGGCGCGGTCGGTGATTTCGAGCACCTCGTCGACATCGTGCGAGACGAAGATGACGCTCGCGCCCTCGTCGACGATGCCACGCACCAGCCCGAAGAGTTGGCTGACTCCTTCCTTCGGCAGAAACGGCGTGGGCTCGTCGAGAAAGAGGATGCCCGGTGTGTCGTGCGTCGCGCGTTCGCCGCGGATGTCGTCGAAGGCGCGAACGATGGCGAGGAGCGCGCGCTCCACCTGTGGCAGGTCTTCCACCTTGGCCGACGGGTCGAGGTCGAGGCCGAAGCGCGCGAAGACCTCTCTGGCGCGCTGTCGTTCCCGCGCCCAATTGATGTAGGCGCCGGCACGCGTTGCTAGCTCGCTGAGCATCAGGTTTTCAAGCACGGTCAGGCTGGGCATGAGACCGAGGTGCTGGTGCACGAAGGCGAGCCCCAGCCCGCGAAATTGGCCGGGCGCCAGAGGCAATGGAACGGGGCGTCCGAAGACTTGCAGGGTTGCCCCGGTGTCCGGGGCATGAAAGCCCGCGAGAATCTTGATCAGGGTCGACTTGCCCGAGCCGTTTTGGCCCAGGAGCCCGTGAACTTCGCGCGGGGCAACTGTGAAGGCGACGTCGCTGAGCGCCTTCTCGCCGCCGAACGTCTTGGAAACGTGCTCCGCAAACAGAGCGGGGGCGCTGGTGTCCGGCGCCCCCGTTCCGAGATCGGAGTGACTGCTACTCAAGGCCCCACAGCGTGCGGAAGCCGGAGACGTGAACGTCGCCGTAACCGCGGTCGTAGTCCGCCGGGGTGCCGGCATCGTTCGCGTTGCTGCTGTCGAAAATATAAAAGGGTACGTTCAGCTCGGCCGGCTCGGCCAACCCGCACAGCGTTCGCATGTGCGAATCGAGGATGCCGCGTGCAATCCAGCCGAGCGACTCACCGACATCCATCTCCACCTGCCCTTGCTGGATCAGATCGATGACGAAGGGTGTGCCGTTGAACGTCGCGATGTTGACCTGCCCCGTCTTGCCGGCCACGCGGACGGCAGGTACGACGAACTGCGACATCGAGTCGTAGATCGGTATGAGGTAGTTGACGTCCGGGTTCGCGAGCAGCGCCGACTGCACGCTGGGCTGAATCTTGGTGGCCCACTCGGGCACCGGCGCATTGATGTAGGCCACTTCCTGACAGTCCGGACAATTCGCCGCGAGCGTGTCGCGGATACCCTGGACGAACGGCGCCGTCGGAACGATCTCGTCAGAACCGATGATGACGACGTTGGCCTTGCCCTCGGTCTGGCTGATAGCCCAGTTCGCGAGGATCTGGCCGACCTTGTAGAAGCTCAACGGCACGGCGCCGTCGACACTCTCGTGCGGCGTCTGAGTCAGGTCATAGAAGTGCGACGTCTTGACGACGATACCGGCGCCCGTCGCCGCCTGGATTTGCGGCACGATCACACTGGGATCGACGCCACCGAGAAGATCGATCAGGTCGAAGCCTTCGTTGATCGCGAAGTTGATGCCCTGCACCCATTGCGAGGGTTGCGCCTGGTTCTCCCACTCCGTCACCTCGACGCCGGCTTCGGTTCCGGCCTCGATCATTGCCAGGGCGATGTTCTTGGTGAACGGGTTCGCGCTGGAGACGGGGATGGTCAGGACGCGCTTTCCGGCTGCGCAGGACTTCGCGTCGAACGCGGGCCCTGGGGCGGAAAACACCGGCTTGGCGCGGTGTTCCTCGATCATCTGACGAGCGGCATCCAGACCCTGGGCCTGGGCTCCACTCATTAATGTCATCACCGCGACAGCGGCGATGGCGCCCACGGCAGCGGCCGTGGTCTTGGCGTAGACTCGCTTCATTTGAAGCCTCCCTTGATGCGCCCTTGATGGGTCGTTATCGGTCGGCAATGCCGACCACTACCCACAATCTACCACTTGCCGGAATCACGAAGCTACCCGGACCACCAGACTTGCAGTTATTCGGCTTGCTGGCCTCCCGCCCTGGGGAGGGGTTCGCGTCCCAGTCAGGCTAGAGCGCGTCCGTCTTTGACGGACGCGCGACAGGCCGCGACTGCGGCCCGCCGCCCCGCGGCGCCCTCGCGGAGGCGCCGGCCGGTCGCGCCGGAAGGCGCGCGGAATTCCAGGACGGCCGGCTGCCGTGAGCGAAGAGTCGTTGGAGCGTTTCCGTGCAATACGGAAACGCTCCAAGCCCTTCGCTTCCGCGCCGCTTCGCACCGTGCTAAAAGCCGCCCCGCCTGGGGCGTAGCCAAGCGGTAAGGCAACGGGTTTTGGTCCCGTGATCCCAGGTTCGAATCCTGGCGCCCCAGCCAAGCCCTGCCGCCGGCACCTGAGGAGAGGGTCGATCCCCCGCCGCGATATCCCATGATCCCGCGTTACTCACGTCCGGAGATGGCGGCGGTCTGGGCACCGGAAACCAAATTCGCCATCTGGCTGGAGATCGAGCGCCACGCACTCGACGCCCAGGTCGCGCTCGGGCACGCGCCGCAGGCGGCGGCCGACGCACTCGCACATGCCATCGCCGAGCACCCCGACGCGCTCGTCGGTCCCCAAAAAATCGAGGCGATCGAGCACGAGACCCGACACGACGTGATCGCCTTTCTCACCAACCTCGCGGACCACGTGGGGCCGGAGGCGCGCTTCATCCACCAGGGGCTGACGTCCTCCGACGTTCTCGACACCTGCTTCGCGGTGCAGCTCGACCGCGCCGGCGCCCTGTTGGTGGACGGCGTTGATGCCGTGGCCGCGGCGCTGGAACGCCGCGCCTTCGAGCACAAGAACACGCTCTGCGTGGGCCGGAGCCACGGCGTCCATGCCGAGCCCACCAGCTTCGGGCTCAAGCTCGCGGGCCATTACGCGGAATTCACCCGTGCCGGAGAGCGACTGAAGGCGGCGCGCCGTGAAATCGCCACCTGCGCCATCTCGGGCCCGGTCGGCACATTCGCGAGCGTCGATCCTGCTGTCGAGGCCCATGTCGCGGAGCAGATGGGGCTCACGCCGGAGCCGGTCTCGACCCAGGTCATCCCGCGCGATCGCCACGCCATGTACTTCGCCGTGCTCGGCGTCATCGCCGGCGCGATCGAGCGGCTGGCGGTGGAGATCAGGCACCTGCAGCGCAGCGAGGTGGGAGAGGCAGCCGAGGCCTTCGGCAAGGGCCAAAAAGGCTCTTCGGCCATGCCCCACAAGAAAAATCCGATCTTGACCGAGAACCTGACCGGCCTCGCGCGCATCGTGCGGGCGGCCGTGGTGCCGGCGCTGGAGAACATCGCGCTCTGGCACGAGCGCGACATCAGCCATTCGGCGGTGGAGCGCGTGTTCGCGCCGGACGCGACCATCGCGCTGGACTTCGCGCTAACGCGACTCGCTGGCGTCGTCGACGGCCTCGTGGTCGACGAGGCGGCCATGCGCCGCAACCTGGAGAGCCGCGGCGGGCTGGTCTACAGCCAACGCGTGTTGCTGGCGCTGATCGAGCGCGGCATGTCGCGTGAAGAAGCTTACTCTATGGTTCAGGAAATCGCGCTAAAAATCTGGGAAAGCGGGGGAAGTTTTGAGACCGCGCTTGCTTCGGAATCGCGGATCGCGGCCGTGCTCGACCGCGCGGAACTCACTGCTCTGTTCGCGCCTGAGCCGTACCTCACACACGTCGATACCATCTTCGCCCGCGTGTTCGGGCGGACGGAGTGAACGACCGACAATGAAAGGGAGTGGACGGTCATGATCGAGATGCAGGACCACATCGCCGTAATCACCGGTGCCGGCAGCGGCTTCGGCGAGGCTAGCGCGTTCAGGCTCGCGCGGGAGGGGATGCCGATCTTCTGCCAGGACATCAACGAGGAGAACGCCCAGCGCACGGCCGCCAAGATCCGAGAAGGCAACGGCCGAGCCGAGGCGATCGGCGGCGATGTAGCGAGCGAGTCCGACGTGAAGGCGATGTTCGCGGCCTGCCGCAACGCCTTCGGCGACTGCACGCTGCTCTTCGCCAATGCCGGCTACGCCCAGCTCTCGCCGTTCGTAGAGATGAAAACGGAGGACTTCGACCGCATGGTGGCGGTGCTGCTGCGCGGCGTCTTCCTCTGCGACCGCGAGGCGCTCGGCCCGATGCTAGAGAAGGGCGAGGGCGTGATCATCAACACCGCCTCGCAGCTCGGCCACAAGGGTGCCAATGAGATGGCCCACTACGCGGCGGCCAAGGCCGGCGTAATCGGGCTCACCAAGTCGTTGGCGCTGGAAGTCTCGAGCCGCGGCGTGCGAGTCAACGCCATCGGCCCCGGCCCCTGCAACACGCCGATCCTCAACGACATCTCGGAGGAGTGGCAGGAGGCGAAGGCGGCCGAGCTGCCGCTCGGGCGTTTCGGCGAGGCGTGGGAGATTGCCGAGACCGTGGCGTTTCTCGCCGGCCCCGGCGGGGCCATCTACGTCGGCCAGACCCTCGGCCCCAACTCGGGCGACGTGATGCTGTGAGCGCGGCGCTCCCGGTCTCGCGCCTGCCTTACGCGCCGTCGTCTCCCCGATCTGGCGGCGGCGCAGCGACGATCTTGCGTTCGCTCTTCTGGCGCTTGCGCCGGCGCAGGTTTTCCCGGAGCGCGGCGGCGAGCCGCGCCTCGCGCTCGGGCCGCTTGCCAGCGCGGGGAGCGTCCGGTTCGCCCTTTCGACGGTCACTCGTCATGCCACTTGCCAACGTAGCATGGATGGCGGAGCCTCGCGCCGCGCGGCGGTATGCCGTGTGGCAAGGCACCGGGAGACGGGATGATGGCTGACCCACTGGCCTTCAAGCGCGACACGCTGAGCCTGCACGCGGGCCAGAAGCCGGACCCCACGACCGGCGCGCGCGCGGTGCCGATCTACCAGACCACTTCTTACGTCTTCGACGATACCGAGCAGGCCGCCTCGCTGTTCAACCTGGAGCGCGCCGGCCACATCTACACGCGCATCTCGAACCCGACGGTCGCCGTGCTGGAGGAGCGGATCGCCGCGCTGGAAGGGGGCGTCGGTGCGGTCTGCACGGCGAGCGGGCAGGCGGCGCTCCATCTCGCGGTGGCGACCGTGATGGATGCCGGCGCGCACATCGTCTCGTCTGCGTCGATCTACGGCGGCAGCCACAACCTCTTCACCCACACCCTGCCGCGCTTCGGCATCGAGACGACCTTCGTCCACCCGCGCGACACCGAAGGCTTCCGCAAGGCGATCCGGGCGGAGACGCGCATGGTCTTCGGCGAGACCCTGGGCAACCCCGGCCTTGAGATCATGGACATGCCGGCCGTCGCCGCCGTCGCCCATGAGGCCGGCATTCCGCTGATGATCGACAGCACCTTTGCCACGCCGTGCCTCTGCCGCCCGATCGAGCACGGCTGCGACATCGTCATGCACTCGGCGACCAAGTTTTTGGGCGGGCATGGGGTTGCCATCGGCGGCGTGATCGTCGACGCCGGAAAATTGGATTGGGAGGCTTCGGGCAAGTTTCCGACGCTCACCGAGCCCTATCTGGGCTATCACGGCATCGACTTCGCCGAGGAGTTCGGCCCGGCGGCCTTCATCGCGCGCGCCAGGGCCGAGGGCCTGCGGGATTTCGGGGCGTGCATGAGCCCCACCAACGCCTTTCACATCCTGCAGGGCGTCGAGAGCCTGCCGGTCCGCATGGCGCGCCATGTCGAGAACGCGCGCAAGATCGTGGCCTTTCTCGAAGGGCACGATGCGGTCTCCTGGGTGAGCTATCCGGAGCTGCCGTCCCACCCCGATCACGAGCGCGCGAAAACCCTTCTACCTCAGGGGTCAGGCGCGATCTTCTGCTTCGGCGTGAAAGGTGGCCGCGAGGCGGGGCGGGCCTTCATCGAGGCGGTAGAGCTGCTTTCGCACCTCGCCAACGTCGGCGATGCCAAGAGCCTCGTCATCCATCCCGCCAGCACCACCCATCAGCAGATGGACGCCGCGGCGCTGGAGGCCGCGGGGGTCGGCGAGGACATGGTGCGGCTCTCCATCGGGCTGGAAGACCCGGAGGACCTGATCGCCGACCTCGAACGCGGCCTGCGGGCGGCCGCCCGGGCCGCGAAGGGCCGCTAGCCGTGGACATTCAGGTCAACGGCGCGCGCGCCTTCGCCGCTACCGGCGGCCGGGCGTTCGATCCAAGCCAGCCGGTGACCGTGTTCGTGCACGGCGCTGCCTTCGATCACACGGTGTGGAAGCTGCAGGCGCGCTACTTCGCCTGGAACGGCGGCAGCGTGCTGGCGATCGACCTGCCCGGCCACGGCCGCTCGGAGGGGCCGCCCCGCCCTACGATCCCGGCGATGGCGGACTGGCTCGTCGCGCTCTTGGATGCGGCGAGAGTCGGCGAGGCCAACCTCGTCGGCCACAGCATGGGCGCGCTGGTTGCGATGGACGCCGCGGCGCGCCACGGCGCGCGAGCGCGCAAGCTCGCGCTGCTCGGCGCGGCGCCCGCGATCCCGGTCAACGACCTGCTGCTCAGCCGCTCGGCCGAGGACGACCACCACGCGCTGGAGCTGCTCACGGGCTGGGGCTACGGCCGGCGCGCGCACTATGGCGTCCACAAGATGCCGGGGATCTGGATGACCGGCGGCGGCTTGCGCACCCTGGAGCGTGCCGCGCCTGGCGTGCTGCACAACGACCTGGTTGCGACCAATGCCTACGAAGGCGGAGAAGCAGCCGCCGCGGCCGTTGCCTGTCCCACCCTCGTGGTGATCGGCGCGCGCGACCTGATGACGCCGGCGAAGCGCGGACACGCGCTCGCTGGGATGTTGCCTAACTCGACCACGGTGGTGATTCCGCAGGCCGGCCACATCATGCTCGACGAGGAGCCCGACGCGACCCTCGACGCACTCAAGGAATTTTTCGTCGATTGACGGTTGCCGCTCCGCAGGCGGCGTGATTCCTACGCCACCAGCCGGTAGCCGCCGCCCTCGGTGATCAACAGGCGGGGCTCGGAGGGCTCGACCTCGATCTTCTGGCGCAGCCTGTAAATGTGGGTCTCCAGCGTGTGGGTCGCGACGTTGGCGTTATAGCCCCACACCTCGCTCAACAGCACGTCGCGGGCGATCACCCGGTCGCGCGCGCGGTAGAGGTACTTCAGGATCGCGGCTTCTTTCTCGGTCAGGCGAATCTTGCCCTTGCCGTCGGGCTTGAGCAGGAGCTTCGACGCGGGCTTGAAGGTGAACTTGCCGATGGTGAAGGTCGCGTCCTCGCTATGCTCGTGCTGGCGCAGTTGGGCACGGATGCGCGCGAGCAGGGCGCCGAGACGGAAGGGCTTGGTGACGTAGTCGTTGGCGCCAGAGTCGAGACCGAGAATCGTGTCGGCCTCACTATCGGCGGCGGTCAGCATGATGATCGGCACTGCGACGCCGCTCCGGCGCATGAGCTTGCAGAGCTCGCGGCCATCCATGTCGGGCAGGCCGAGGTCCAGCAGGATGAGATCGAAGCGGCCGCTCTTGACGGCATCGAGGGCCGCGCGGCCGGTCCCGGCCTCGCTGGCCGAAAACTCCTCGTACATGTGCAGCTGCTCGGCGAGGGACTGGCGCAGCGCCTGGTCGTCGTCGACGATCAGGATGTTCTTCTGGGCGCTCACGCTAGCGCCACCTCGGCGGCCGGAATGGTGGAGCCAGGGGGAGTCGAACCCCCGACCTCTTGAATGCCATTCAAGCGCTCTCCCAACTGAGCTATGGCCCCGCAATTCCGGCCGCGCCGCGCGGCGGGTGAACCCTAGGCGCTCCGCCGCTCACGACGCAAGGTGAAACAAGAATTAGGCAGGGTCCGCCGCGGGTCAAGACTCGGCCTGTGTGGGTGACGTAAGAATTTATGTGTCAGGTGGGAAGGGGGTACTCCCTGTGGTGACGACAACCACAAACAGGAGCACCCCGCATGTCCCAGCAAGCTGCGACGATCATGAGCCTACCCCAGGCCTTTGAGGTGGTGAAGGAGATGCAGGCAGGCGGACTGGACTGGGGCGAAGGCTACCGCCCGCTCGGCCGCCAGGCGCTGGCCGAGATCATCGAGGGCCGGATGGCCGAGGCGGTGGATCGCTGGCTCGACAACCTCGACGCCGGCGCGATGCGCGACCGGCGCAACGGGACCTACCGCCGCTGCCTGCTGAGCGAGCTCGGCGACATCGAGCTCAACGTGCCGCGCACCCGGCACTTCTGCCCGACCGGGGTTGTGAAGAGCTACGCAAGGCGCGCGCCGGAGATCGACCGTGCCATCCTGGCCGGCTTCGTGCTGGGGCTTTCGACGCGCAAGGTGGGCGAGGTCCTGCTGGCCCTGCTCGGGCGCCCGGTCTCGGCCGCGACGGTGAGCCGGGTCTCCAAGACGCTCGACATGGCGGTCGAGGCCTTCCACCGCAGGCCGCTGAAGAACGCCTACAAGGCGCTGATGCTCGACGGCGTGGTGCTGGCCCGCAAGACCGGCGCCGGCGCGCTCAGGAGGCCGGTCCTGGTGGCGCTCGGCATCCGCCCCGACGGCAAGAAGGAGATCATCGACTTCCATCTCGCCGTCAGCGAAGGCGCCCGCGAGTGGGAAGCGTTCCTCAACCGGCTGTACCACCGCGGGCTCACCGGCGAAGGCCTTGAGATGATCTGCGTCGATGGCGGCAAGGGCCTGCTGGCTGCCTTGCCGTTCGTCTATCCCGGCATCCCGGTTCAGAGGTGCTGGGCGCACAAGATGCGCAACATCCTCAACAAGGTCCGCAAGGCCGACCAGGAGGCCGTCAAGGCCGATGTCCACGCCGTCATGAATGCAAAGAGCCGCCGCAAGGCCCAGAGCGCCGCCCGACGCTTCGCCGACCGCTGGCAAAGCACCTACCCCAAGGCCGTCGCCTGCCTGCGCAGCGATCTCGACGAGCTGCTCACCTGCTTCCGCTACCGGACCCTCGATGAGCGAAAGCGGGTCAGGACCACCAACGCCATCGAACGAAGGTTCCGGGAGGTCCGCAGACGAACCCGGCCCATGGGAACCTTCCAGGACCGGACCTCAATGGACCGCGTCCTCTACGCGGTATTCATCCACGAAAACAAGTCTCAGGGAATCAGCACCCCCGTCTCCCTGACACATAACTCTTGACGTTACCCCTGTGTGGGCTCGGCCTTGTCGATGCCTTCGACTAGACCGTCGTCGCCGTCAGCGATGTCGTCGATCATGTCGTCGTTATCGTCGGTGGCCTCAGCCACCGCGCCAACCCCGACGTCGTCGTCATTGGCGGGCGGCGTGTGCGGTGGCGGCGGTTCCGGCTGCGCCGGTGGCCGACGGCGATTCGGCCGGGTCGTCTCGACTTCGACCTCGGTGCCGCAATTGGGGCATTTGATTGGGCTGCGATGCAAGTCGTAGAACTTCACGCCGCAAGCCATGCAGGTGTGCTTGGCGCCCCATTCCCGCTTCGCCACGCCCGTGCCTCCCGTTCTCCTATGCCTATTGTGGCCGTCGCCAATGCCAGTTCGCCGCCCGCCTGTCAAAATCAAACTTGATACGGATTTGGCGCCGCTTGACGCCGCCCTGCGCTGTGCTAGAGACGTGGCGCGTCCGACACCATTGCCACGCCACGCGCGCAGCGCGAGGACCGCGCCGGAGAGCACGTGCCGCACCCCCTGATCTCCTCGGCTGCCGGCCCCCTGAAGGGAACCTGCTCGGTGCCCGGCGACAAGTCCATCTCCCACCGTGCACTCATGCTCGGCGCACTCGCGGTCGGCGAGACTCGCGTCAGCGGCCTCCTGGAGGGGGAAGACGTGGCGGCGACGGCGGCGGCGCTCCGCGCCCTTGGGGCGACCATCGAGCGGGCCGACGACGGAAGCTGGCGCGTGCATGGCGTCGGCGTCGGCGGGTTGGCCGAGCCGGACGCGGTGCTCGACCTCGGCAACTCCGGCACCGCGGTGCGCCTGCTCGCGGGCATCTGCGCGAGCCACGGGTTCACCACGGTCATGACCGGCGATGCCTCGCTCAGGCGGCGGCCGATGGGCCGGATCATCGAGCCGCTGGAGCGGATGGGCGCGCGTTTCGAGGCCCGCAGCGGCGGCCGGTTGCCGTTCGCGCTGATCGGCGCCGACCAGCCACTGCCCATCGAGTATCGGCTGCCGGTAGCGTCGGCGCAGGTGAAGTCAGCGGTGTTGCTCGCCGGTCTCAATGCGCCGGGAGAGACCCGCGTGATCGAGCCTGCGCCGAGCCGCGATCACACCGAGCGCATGCTGCGCCGCTTCGGCGCGCAGGTCGGCGTGGAAGCACACGCGGATGGCGGCAGCGTCATCGCCGTCACCGGCTATCCGGAGCTCCAACCTTGCGCGCTTACCGTGCCGGGCGACCCGAGCGCGGCGGCGTTTCCGATGGCCGCCGCCTTGATGGTGCCAGGCTCCGACATCGTGATCCGCCGGGTGGGCGTCAATCCCGGCAGAATCGGCATGTTCAAGACCCTGCGGGAGATGGGTGCCAAGATCGAAGTGGGGCCGCGTCGCGAGTTAGGGGGCGAGCCGCTTGCCGATATCTCGGTGCGCGCCGGGCCGCTGCGCGGGGTCGAGGTGCCGGCGGCGCGGGCGCCCAGCATGATCGACGAATATCCCGTCCTGAGCGCCGTCGCCGCCTGTGCCGAGGGCACCACGCGGCTCAACGGCCTCGCCGAGCTGCGCGTCAAGGAGAGCGACAGGCTGGGCGCGACGGCTGCGGGCTTGCGCGCGGCCGGCGTGACGGTGGCCGAGCGGGGGGACGGGCTCGACATCGTGGGCTGCGGCGGTCCGCCGCCCGGCGGCGGACAGGTCGCAACCCATCTCGATCATCGCATCGCCATGGCCTTCCTGATTCTCGGGATGGCGAGCGGGAAGCCGATGACCGTCGACGACGGGTCGATGATCGGCACGAGCTATCCGGGCTTCGTCGAAGACATGAATCGTCTGGGAGCCTCGATTGTCGAGCAGTGAGCCGGCACCGCTGGTCATCGCGGTCGACGGTCCGGCGGCGGCAGGGAAGGGAACCCTCGCCCGCCGGCTGGCGGCGCACTACGGGCTGCGGCACCTCGATACAGGCGCGCTCTATCGCGCGACGGCGCTCCGCCTGCTGCGCGCAAATGGCGATCCGACACAGGAGGCGGAGGCGGCAGAGGCGGCACGCAAGATCACGGCCACCGACCTGGACAATCCGGCGCTGCGTGAAGAAGACGTGGGGCAGGCGGCCTCGGTCGTCGCGGTCCACGGCGCTGTACGTGTGGCTCTGCTCGACTATCAGCGGACCTTCGCCGCTGAGCCGCCCGGTGCCGTGCTGGACGGACGGGATATCGGCACCGTCGTCTGCCCGGAGGCGCAGGTGAAGCTCTACCTGGAGGCGACCGCCGAAGTGCGGGCGCAGCGCCGCCTTTGTGAGTTGCGGTCACGCGGCGTCGAGAGTATAGAATCCAGCGTTTTGGAAGAAATAATCGCTCGCGACGTCCGCGACAGCCGGCGTAGCGCCGCACCGTTGAAGCCGGCGGCAGACGCAAGTCGGATCGATACCACCGCCCTCGGACCCGACGAGGTGTTCGAGCAGGCGGTGGCAATCGTCGACTCGCGTCTTTCCTCCACGTAGCGGTACGTAGCGGAACTCACACCGCGGAAACGCGCCCACCCATCACGGCCCGCGGCCTATGCCGGGCAAGCCTTGCGCGAAAGCGCCCACCGACCATTCCGGAGATCAGATGACAGCAGAGACAACGGAAACAACAGAGCAGGCCGGCGCGCCCAAAGAGTCCTTCGCCGACATGCTCGACTCGTTCTTGGACGACAAGCCCCGCTTCGAGGGGAGCGTCGTCAAGGGCACCGTTCTTGCGATCGAGAACGACGCCGCCCTCATCGATGTCGGCCTCAAGGTGGAAGGCCGGGTCCCCCTCAAGGAGTTCTCCGCGCCTGGACAGGCGGCCGAGGTCAAGGTCGGCGACGAGGTCGAGGTCTATATCGAGCGCTTCGAGACCGCGCGCGGCGAGGCCTCGCTTAGCCGTGAGCGGGCGCGCCGTGAGGAGGCCTGGGAGAAGCTTGAGCAGGCCTATAAGGACGGCGAGCGGGTCACAGGCGTCATCTTCGGCCGGGTCAAGGGCGGCTTCACGGTCGATCTTGACGGCGCCGTGGCGTTCCTGCCGGGTAGTCAGGTGGATATTCGGCCGGTGCGCGACATCGCGCCCCTGGTCGGAACAGACCAGCCCTTCCAGATCCTCAAGATGGATCGCCGGCGCGGAAATATCGTAGTCTCCCGCCGCGCCGTGCTGGAGGACACCCGTGCCGAGCAGCGCAACGAGCTGATCGCCAACCTGCACGAGGGGCAGGTGCTCGAAGGCGTGGTCAAGAACATCACCGACTACGGCGCCTTCGTCGATCTCGGCGGCGTGGACGGCCTGTTGCACGTGACCGACATCTCGTGGCGCCGGGTCAACCATCCGGCGGACGCCTTGCAGATCGGCCAGACGGTCAACGTCCAGGTGATCCGGTTCAATCCGGAGACCCAGCGCATCTCCCTCGGCATGAAGCAGCTCGAAGCCGACCCGTGGGAAGGGGTCGAGGCGAAGTATCCGGTCAGGACCAAGTTCACCGGCCGCGTGACGAACATCACCGATTACGGCGCGTTCGTGGAGTTGGAGCCGGGCGTGGAAGGCCTGGTCCACGTCTCCGAAATGAGCTGGACCAAGAAGAACGTGCATCCGGGCAAGATCATCTCGACCAGCCAGGAGGTCGAGGTGATGGTGCTCGACGTCGATCCCGAGAAGCGCCGCGTGAGCCTCGGCCTCAAGCAGTGCCTGGACAACCCCTGGATCGTCTTCGCCGACACCCATCCGGAGGGCGCGATCGTCGAAGGCGAGATCAAGAACATCACCGAGTTCGGCCTGTTCATCGAGCTGCCGGGCGAGATCTACGGCATGGCGCATCTCTCCGATCTCGACTGGCTGACGCCCGGCGAAGAGGCCCTGAAGCGGTTCAAGAAGGGCGAGGAGGTCAAAGCCAAGGTGCTGACCGTCGACGTGGAGAAGGAGCGGATCGGCCTCGGCCTCAAGCAGCTTGACGACGATCCCTTCCAGGGCGCGGACGCGCGGCGCGGCAAGACGGTGACCTGCACCGTCACCGCGGTGCACGAGCACAGCGTCGAGGTCGAAATCTTCGGCTCGCTGCCGGGCGACATCAAGCGCTCCGAGCTTGCCCGTGACCGCGACGAGCAGCGCCCCTCGCGCTTCGCGGCGGGCGACAAGGTGGACGCCAAGCTGCTGCAGATCGACCGCAACAACCGGCGCGTCACGCTCTCCATCAAGGCCCTTGAGGTCCAGGAAGAGAAGCAGGCGATGGAGGAGTACGGCTCGACTGACAGCGGCGCGAGCCTCGGCGACATCCTGGGCGCCGCGCTCGACCGCAAAACGCAGGAAGAGGCCGCGCGCGCAGCGGAGGCCAAGGACGCGTCCGACGACGAGAGTTGAGGCGCGCACCTTGACCCTCTAGCTCGCGATCCAGGAGGGAGATGGCGAGCCTGGAACCAGACAGGTTGCTCGACCGCCGCCGTCTCAAGCGGGGCGTCGCAATCTGGCGTGCGCTTGCCATCGTCGCACTGGTTGCTGCCGCCCTGGTCGGCGCGATGCCCTTCGCCCTTGACGAGGGCGAGCGCGTGGCCCGGCTCTGGGTCAGCGGGTTCATCGAGGACGATCCCGGGCGCGACCGTATAGTCGCCGATCTCCGTGACGATGATACGGTCAAGGCGGTGGTTCTGCGGCTCGATTCGGCAGGCGGCACGGCGGTCGGCGGCGAAGCGCTCTATCTCAGCCTGCGTTCCCTCGCCGAAAAGAAGCCGGTGGTCGCTGTTCTCGGCACGACGGCGACTTCGGCGGCCTACATGGCGGCGCTCGCCGCAGATCGCTTGCTGGCTCGCGAATCATCGCTGACGGGCTCGATCGGGGTTCTGTTCCAGACCGCCGAGTTCACCGCACTCCTGGAGGAAATCGGGGTGCGTGCGGAGGCGATCCGCAGCGGACCGCTGAAGGCGAAACCGATGCCTTACGAGGAACTGGACGACCCGACCCGCCAGGCCGTGCGGAGTATGGTGAGCGATATCTACGAGTATTTTCTCCGCCTGTTGATGGAGCGGCGCTCCCTCGACCGCGAGACGGCGCTGACGTTGGCCGACGGACGGGTGTTCACCGGCCGCCAAGCGGTGCAGGCGGGCCTGGTCGATGCCATCGGCGGCGAAGAGGAAGCGCGGGCGTGGCTGGCGCAGGCTCACGGCGTGCCGAAGAGCGTTCCGGCAACCGACGTGACGACCGGCGACGAGGGCGGCCTGCTGGGCACCCTCGACGCGGCGCTCAAGCGAAGCCTGCCGGTGCGAACGCTAGCGCTTGACGGTCTGATCGCCGTTTGGCACCCTGAGTTATCGGACTGAAATGACGACGTTCTCGGCAACTCGGCACACACGCTGGGAACGTGCACATGGTGGAGTGCCTCTGGAATGACAAAGTCCGAACTCATTCAGCTGCTGGCGGAAAAGCATGCCGATCAGCACCTTTACCACCGCGATTATCAGCGCGTGGTGAACCGGATTTTCAACGAGATCAGCGATGCGCTCGCGCAGGGCGACAGGGTCGAGCTTCGCGGCTTTGGCGCGTTCTCGGTCCGCCCGCGGGGCGCACGCGTGGGCCGCAATCCGCGCACGGGCGCTGCGGTACGGGTCGACAAGAAATTCCTGCCGTTCTTCAAGACCAGCAAGGAACTGCGCGAGCGGCTCAACCGCGAATGAGCGCCGCGGCTTGAACGGCGCGCGGCGGTCCGAGGCCACGACCGCCGAACGTCGCGGTTGACGGGCCGTGCAATGCGGCGCAGAAGAGCAAGCCCATGAGGATACTCGCCTGGGCGATCGCAGGGGCGGTGGCGGTGATCGTCATCGCCTTCGCCGTGGCGAACCGCGGCCCCGTGACGATCAGCGTGGCGCCGTTCCCCTACACGCTCGAGATTCCGATGTGGGCGCTGGCAGTGGGGGCGCTGTTGGTGGGGTTCCTGACCGGCGCCCTGGTCCGCTGGCTGCTCGACCACAAGGTGCGCAGCACGGCGCGCCGGGGCCGCAGGCGCACGCGCGCGCTGGAGCAGGAGCTGGCGCGGGCGCGCGAGAAGCTCGACGAGACGGTCCGCGCCCAGCGGGCGACGGTCGCGCCGGCCGCGCCCGTGTCTCTCTCGCCCAAGGATCTCGCCTAGGCCCGGTTTCCCGCCAGCGACACGGTGAGAGTTGCGGGGTAGGGTAGGCCATGCTTGTTGCGGTCAAGACCTGCGGACTGAGCGATCGTGCGGCCGTCGATGCGGCGCTGGCCGGCGGCGCGCGGTTCTTGGGATTCGTGTTCTTTCCGCCCTCGCCGCGCGACGTGGCGCCTGGGCGGGCCGCGGCCCTGAGTGCGGGCCTGCCGGACGGCGTGGCCACCGTCGGCGTCATGGTCGAGCCGGACGACGACTTTCTCGAAGCTATTCTCTCCGAGATGCGACTCGACTATATCCAACTCCACGGAAACGAGAGCCCGGCGCGGGCAGAGGCCGTTCGTGCACGCACCGGCTGCCGCATTATCAAGGCGATCAGCGTGTCCCAAGCCTCCGACATCGCCCGTGCCGACGACTACGGCGAAAGCGCCGACCTGATTCTATTCGACGCCAGGGCAAAGGCCGACGACACCCGCCCCGGCGGCAATGCGCGGACCTTCGACTGGAGGCTGTTCGGGGCCGCGCCGCCGCCATCGACCGGGTGGCTGCTGTCGGGCGGGCTGGACGCGGCGAACGTCGGCGAGGCCATCAGGATTACAGGTGCCCACGCGGTCGATGTGTCGTCCGGCATCGAATCCGCGCCGGGGCGCAAGGACCCGGAGAAGATCAGCGCCTTCCTCGCCGCGGCGGCGGCCGCGACCAACCCGACACCGAATGAGGCACAGGCATGAGCGCACGCGGCGCCAATCGGCCCGGCCCGGATGCGGAGGGACACTTCGGCATCTACGGCGGCCGCTACGTCGCCGAGACGCTGATGCCGCTCATCCTCGATCTGGAGAAGGCTTACGAGCAGGCCAAGGACGATCCCGAGTTCACCCAGGAGTTCGAGCGCCTGCTCGGCCACTACGTCGGCCGGCCCAGCCCGCTCTATCACGCCGAGCGCCTCAGCGAACATCTCGGCGGCGCGCGCATCTACTTCAAGCGAGACGAGCTCAACCACACCGGCGCGCACAAGATCAACAACTGCATCGGCCAGATCCTGCTGGCGCGCCGCATGGGCAAGACCCGCATCATCGCCGAGACCGGGGCGGGCCAGCATGGCGTTGCGACGGCGACCGTCTGCGCGCTCTTCGGCCTGCCCTGCACCGTCTACATGGGCGAGACCGATATTGAGCGGCAGCAGCCCAACGTCTTCCGCATGAAGCTGCTGGGCGCCGAGGTGGTGCCCGTGGACTCGGGCTCGCGCACGCTGAAGGACGCCATGAACGAGGCGCTGCGCGATTGGGTGACCAACGTCGAGACGACGTTCTACCTGATCGGCACGGTCGCGGGCCCTCATCCCTATCCCGCCATGGTGCGCGACTTCCAGTCGGTGATCGGGCGCGAGACCCGGGAGCAGATCATGGCGGCGGAGGGTCGGCTGCCGGACACGCTGGTCGCCTGCGTCGGCGGCGGTTCCAACGCCATCGGTCTGTTCCACCCCTTCCTCGACGAAGAGGGCGTGCGGATGGTCGGCGTCGAGGCCGCCGGCCACGGCGTCGAGAGCGGCAAGCATGCTGCGTCGCTGACGGCCGGCTCGCCGGGCGTGCTGCACGGCAACCGGACCTATCTGCTGCAGGACGAGCACGGCCAGATCATCGAGGCGCACTCGATCTCCGCCGGGCTCGACTATCCCGGCATCGGGCCGGAGCACGCCTGGTTGCGCGACTCGGGCCGCGTAGCCTACGTGGCGATCACCGACGACCAGGCTTTGGATGCCTTTCACCTGTGCGCGCGGATGGAGGGAATCCTTCCTGCTCTAGAGCCCGCCCACGCGCTGGCCCACGTGGTGGAGCTGGCGCCGGGCCTCTCGAACGACCACATACTCGTCATGAACATGTGCGGCCGGGGCGACAAGGACATCTTCACTGTCGCCGATACGATGGGCGCATCGCTGTGAGCGGCCGTATCGAGCGGCGCTTCGCGGCGCTCGCCGAGGAAGGCCGCGCCGGGCTCGTCACCTTCACGATGATGGGCGACCCGGACATCGAAACCTCCTACGCCATCCTGGAAGGGCTCGCTGAGGCCGGTGCCGACGTCATCGAGATCGGCTCGCCCTTCACCGACCCGATGGCCGACGGGCCGGTGATCCAGCGCGCTGGGCAGCGCGCGCTCCGAGCCGGCATCACGCTCGGCAAGTCGCTCGAGCTGGCGCGGCGCTTCCGGGCTCAAGACGACGCGACGCCGCTGGTTCTGATGGGCTACTACAACCCGATCTACATCTACGGCGTGGAGCGCTTCCTGAACGACGCGCTGGAGGCTGGGCTCGACGGCATGATCGTGGTCGATCTGCCGCCCGAGGAGGACTCCGAACTCTGTCGGCCGGCGCTCGACGCCGGGCTCTCTTTCGTGCGCCTGGTGGCGCCCACGACCGACGAGGCCCGTCTGCCGGCAGTCCTCACCAACACCAGCGGCTTCGTCTATTACATCTCGATCACCGGGATCACCGGCGCCGCCGGCGCCGCCACCGCCGCGACGCAGCAAGCGGTCGACCGGCTGCGGCGCCACACCGCACTCCCCATCGCGGTGGGCTTCGGCATCAAGACGCCGGATCAGGCGGCGGAGGTCGCGCGGGTGGCGGATGCCGCGGTCGTCGGCTCCGCACTGGTCTCGGCGATCGAGGACGGATTGGACGCGGACGGCGGGGCGACGGCCGCCTGCCGCGACAACGCGCTCGCGCTGGTGCGCGCGCTCGGCGACGGCGTGCGCGCGGCGCGGCAGGAGGCTGCATCGTGAGCTGGCTCGAACGCTTCGCCCGCCCCAAGGTGAGCGGCCTGTTTCGCAAGCCCGACATCCCGCACGACCTGTGGGAGAAGTGCGAGAAGTGCGAGCAGATGATTTTCCACCGGGAGCTGGAGAGCAATCTCCGGGTCTGCCCGCGCTGCGACCATCACATGCGGCTCGGCGCCGACCAGCGCCTGACATTGCTCTTCGACGGGGGGGAATATCAGACCATCGAGCTGCCGGCGGTGGACGAGGACCCCCTCCGGTTCCGCGACCGCAAGCGCTATTCGGACCGCTTGCGCGAAGCGCGCAGCAACACTGGCCACGACGACGCCATCGTGGTCGCTCATGGCAAGATCGGCGGCGCGCCAGCGGTCGCCGCCGCGTTCGACTTCGGCTTTCTCGGCGGCTCAATGGGCACCGCCGTCGGCGAAAGCCTGCTAGCCGCAGCCCGGCTCGCCATCCTGCAGGAAGCACCCTTGATCGTTATTCCGTCCTCGGGCGGCGCACGGATGCAGGAAGGCGTGCTTTCGCTGATGCAGATGGCACGGACCATCATCGCGGTGGATGAGCTCAAGGAAGCGGGCGTGCCCTATATCGTGCTGCTCACCAACCCGACGACCGGCGGCGTAACGGCGTCGTTCGCCATGCTCGGGGACATCGCCATCGCCGAGCCGGGTGCCGTGATCGGTTTCGCAGGACCCCGCGTGATCGAGGAGACGATCCGCGAGCGGCTGCCCGAGGGGTTCCAGCGCGCCGAGTACCTGCGCGATCACGGCATGGTCGACATGGTGGTGCACCGCCGCAAGCTGCGCGAGACCCTGTCGCTGCTGCTGTCGCTGCTGCGCGACAAGAAGCCCGCGGCGGAGATCATTTCGCTGCATCGCGACGCAACCGGCGCGAGCGAGGGCAAGGGCGAGACCGCATCCGCCGGCGCCGAGTAAGAAGCACTCCGTCACGTCCTCCACCGCCTCCTCTTGCCGGATCATGTGAGCGTGGCATCTGAGCCTGTTTCGCCGCGCGAGAGCGACGCCATTCTCGCCCGGCTGCTCGATCTCCACCCCAAGGCCATCGATCTCTCGCTTGGGCGTATGACCCGGCTGCTCGACGCGCTCGGAAACCCGGAGCGCGCCATGCCGCCGGTGATCCACGTGGCCGGCACCAACGGCAAGGGCAGCGTCGTCGCCTATCTCGACGCGATGCTGCGCGCGGCGGGCTATCGGGCGAACAGCTACGTCTCGCCGCACCTGGTTCGCTTCGCCGAGCGGATCAGGCTGGACGGCGTGCCAATTGCCGAAGAGACGTTGCGCGCGAGCCTCGCCCATTGCGAGGTGGTCAACGACGGGGCGCCGATCACCTTCTTCGAGATCACAACGGCTGCGGCGTTCCACGCCTTCGAGCGCCATCCCTCGGACGTGCTGTTGCTGGAAGTCGGCCTCGGCGGCCGGCTCGACGCCACCAACGTGATCGCGCGCCCGGCGCTCACCGTCATCACCCCGGTCTCCATCGACCACACCCACTACCTGGGTGAGACGCTCCCGCTGATTGCCGCCGAGAAGGCCGGCATCCTTAAGCAGGGCGTGACCGGCGTGATCGGGTGTCAGGAGGCAGAAGCTGGCGCGGTCATCGAATTGGTTGCTGATCGGGTAGGGGCGCCGCTCGCAAGACTCGGCCGGGAGTGGTCGTTCAAGCGCGCCGGAACGCAGCTGGTCGTCCAAGATGGCAGCGGCAGTGGGTGCTACCCGCTACCCGTCCTCGCCGGCGGCCACCAGGTCGAGAACGCGGCGCTTGCCGCCGTCTGCGCCCGGTTGCTTCCCGGCTTCGATGTCGGCGATGCCTCCGTCGTCCAGGGGCTGCAGGAAGCGCGCTGGCCGGGGCGGCTCCAGCGTATCCCCTGGGCCAGCCTCGCCGAGGACTGGGAGCTATGGATCGATGGCGGCCACAACGAGGCAGCCGCGATGGCGCTCGCCCGCGTCGCCGAAGGCTGGGCCGACCGGCCCCTGGATCTGGTGGTCGGCATGCTGAACACGAGGCCGCCCGAGGATTATCTGAGGCCGCTTGCGCCCTTCGTGCGGCGGCTGGCGACAGTAGCGATTCCCGATCAGGCCGCGAGCAGGACCGCGGCCGAGATCGACTCGACCGCACGTGCTCTCGGAATCAATTCAAAGACAGACGCCAGCGTCGGCGAGGCCGTCGCGCGCCTCTCATCAGGTGCGGCCACACCAGGACGCATCCTGGTGTGCGGCTCGCTCTATCTCGTGGGAAGCGTGCTGGCGACGGCAGGCGTGCCGGCCGCCTGAGGGGAGAGCGTCAGACCGCGCCGCGCAGCCACTCGGCGAGCTTGGCCTTGGGCAGTGCACCGACCTTGGTGTCGGCCACCTCGCCGTCCTTGAAGAGGATCAGCGTCGGAATGCCCCGGATGCCGTACTTCGCCGGCGTCGAGGGGTTCGAGTCCACGTCCAGCTTGGCGACCGAGAGCGAATCGCTCATCTCGCCCGCGATCTCTTCGAGCGCGGGCGCGATCGCCTTGCAGGGGCCGCACCAGTCGGCCCAGAAGTCGACCAGGACCGGGCCTTCGGCGTTGAGGACCTTCTCTTCGAACTCGGCGTCGGTGACGTGGGAAACGCTCATCGATACTCCTCCAGGCGGCGACAATCGAAATGTAGGGAGCGCTCGGGTGACCGTCAACGGGGCCCCGTGCGCGGACTCGGCCTCGCACTAATTCTCAGCCAGCAGCGCGATCGCGATGGCGCGCCATTCGTCGCGCAGCGCCTGCTCTGACGCCGGACGGCCGGCGCGTCGGTACCAGTAGCCCGCGTTGCGCAGGTCGCCCTCGACCCGGTGGAGGTAGGCGTGAACCCAGGCGCCGTCCGGCCCCTTGTCCGCCTGGGCGAGAGAATGGGCCTCGTCCCACGCGCCCTTCGCCTCCTGCCAGAGCGCCTGGAGCGGCTTGCTAAGGCCGGTTGGCGGCGCGGCGCCCTCGAGCGAGCGTTCGAATGTGGCCATGTCCATGGCACGCCTCCCGTTCGGCTTACCCGGCGGCGTCCGCGTTCGGAGCCAATGTGATCTCGAAATTACCGTAGGAATCGACCGTGAGTGTCTGTCCTGGATGGACCACCACCGTGGTGACCTCAGTATCGATCACCGCTGGCCCCTCGATCCGGTTACCCGGCGCGAGGCGCGCGCCCTCGAAGATCGGGGTCTCGGCCCGGCGGTCCCACGACGCCCAATAGACCGACCGGGAGGGACGCCGGGCCTCCGGCGCGGGCTCGGGGTCGAGCATCTCGGCCGTCGACAACAGGGGCTTGCGGGTTGCGCCCGAGGCGCGGCAACGGAAGGTGACGATCTCCAGCTGCGCGCCCGGCAGTGCCGCACCCCGGCCATAGAGCGCCTCGTAGCGCTGGCGGAACTCCTCGTGCAGCGCGTCGATCGCGTCGGCGGCGACGGCCTCGCCCTCCAACTCCACCTCGACCTCGTTGATCTGCCCCTTGTGCCGCATGTCCAGGGTGAAGCGGTAGTGACGATCCGCCGGCGGGACGTCGTCGGCTGCCAGATCGGCGGCGCCCCGCGCCTTGAGCTGCGCGAGCATCGCGTTGATCTCCGCCGCATCGAAGGGCGAGCGCATGATGTTGACCCGCTCGTGAACGTGCAGCAGATCAGCCGCCGCCGCGCCAAAGGCGCACCAGACCGAGGCGGTCTCGCGTTGCGGGACGATGACCTTGGAGACCCCCAATTCCTGCGCGAATACCCCCGCGTGGGCCGGGCCCGCGCCACCGAAGGCGAAGAGCACGAAATCGCGCGGGTCATGGCCCTTCTGGATCGTCACCTTGCGGATCAGATCGGCCATCTGGAACTCCGCGATGCGGGCGATGCCGCTCGCGGTCTCGTCGAGGCCGAGGCCAAGGCGTTCGCCCATGGGCGCGAGCGCCCGCGCTGCGGCATCGCGGTCCAGCCTGATCGCCCCGCCTGCGAAGTTGTCGGGGTCGAGATAGCCGAGGACCAGATCGGCGTCGGTCACGGTGGGCACCGTGCCGCCCCGCCCATAGCAGACTGGGCCGGGGTCGGCGCCGGCGCTCTCCGGCCCAACGCGGAAGGCGCCCGTGGCCTCGTCGATCCGCGCCATGCTGCCGCCGCCCGCGCCGATCACCTGGATGTCCACCTTGGAGAGGTAGTACTCGTACTGGTGGACCAGGCTCCGGTAGGAGAACGCTGGTTCGCCGCCGTGGATGATGCCGACGTCGAATGAGGTGCCGCCCATGTCGGTGGTGATTACGTTGTCGTAGCCCATGATGCCGCCGGCGTAGCGCGAGCCGGTGACGCCGGAGACGGGGCCGGAATCGAGGGTGAGCAGCGGCGCTCCCATCGCCTTGGCGACGGGGATCGTGCCGCCGGCGCACTGGGTGATCTGCAGCGGGTGGTGATAGCCGAGATCGGTGGTGCGCCGGTCCATGCGCGCGAGATACCCGGTCACCAGCGGCCCAATGTAGGCGTTGAGCGCGACTGCAGCGGTGCGCTCGTACTCGCCCCACTTGGGCACCAACTCGGACGAGCAGGTTACGAAGAGGTCAGGCGCGATGCGCTCAACCATCGCCTTCACCCGCTGCTCGTGCTCGGGCGCGAGGAAGGACCAGAGGAAGCAGATCGCGAGCGCTTCCACGCCGTCCGCGACCAGCCGGCGGATCGCCTGCTCGGCCTCCTCCTCGTTCAACTCGACCACCACCTTGCCGAAGCAGTCGACACGCTCCGACACGCCTTCGATCAAGAACTTGGGCACGATGGGGTCGGGCTTGCTGCTCTCCGGGATATGGACGACCAGGCGGATGTCGCGCCCGGTGAGGCCGCGCGAGCCGCGCATGATGTGGATGACGTCGTTGTGGCCCTTGGTTGTGATCAGGCCGACCTTGGCGCCCCGCTTCTGGATGATCGCGTTGGTGCCGACCGTGGTGCCGTGGGCCAGCACCGCAAGCTCGCTGCACAGCGCGTCGAGCGGCCTCCCGAGCTTGCCGGCGACGATGTCGAGGGCCGCGATCAGCCCCTCACCGAAATCGGCCGGCGTGGACGGCGCCTTGCCGGTGGTGACGCGGCCTGCCTCGTCCACCACAACGCAATCGGTGAATGTGCCGCCGATGTCGATGCCGCAGAGATGGGTGCTCATGGAGGCTCTTGGGGAGGTTAGTGGTGGATGAAGGGATGTCAGTCGAAGAGGGCGACGGCCCTGGTCCAGCCGCCGGAGGCTGCTTTGATCTTGCAGGGGAAGCACGCGACCGTGAAGCCGAAGGGCGGCAGCTCTTCCAGGTGCCTGAGCTTCTCCATGTGGCAGTAGGGCGTGTCGATCCCGGCGTAATGTCCTTCCCAGATGATCTTGGGATCGCGCGACTTGAGCCAGCGCTCGCGGGTGGCTGAGAAGGGCGCATCCCAGCTCCAGCCGTCGATGCCGGTCACGCGCACACCGCGCTCGGTCAGGTAGTGGGTCCCCTCGCGGCCGACGCCGCAGCCGGAATGGATGTAGTCGTCGTAGCCGTAGCGCTCGCCGGCCCGCGTATTCACCAGCACGATGTCCATGGGCTGCAGCTCGTAGTCGATCCGCTTCAGCTCGGCCTCGATGTCGTCGGGCGTGGCGACGTAGCCGTCGTCGAGATGGCGGAGGTCCAGCTTGACCCCCGGCCGGAAGTACCAGTCCAGCGGCATCTCGTCGATGGTCGGCATCCGGTTGCCCTTCGAATCCCGCGAGTTAAAGTGGTAGGGCGCGTCCATGTGGGTGCCGTTGTGAGTGGCGAGCTCGATGAACTCGATTGCCCAGCCCTCGCCGCCCGGCAGTTGCTCCTCCTTGAGGCCGGGGAACAGCTCGCACATCATCGCCGCGCTCTCCTTGCCCGTCACGTAGCGGATCGAGGGCCGCATGAAATCCGGGTCCACGACGGTTTCGTTGTCGAGGGGCTGGGAGATATCGACGATCTTGGACGGCAGCTTCATCGCGGGTTCTCCTTGTGGCCGCCCGTTGTGCCCAAGGGGCGCGCAGGAGTCGAGGGAGAGAATCTTGATCGGATCAGGCGCCGGCGCGTTAGAATGGCGCCATGGCTATCCTGCGCACAGTGCTCTGGTCGCTCGCGCGCCGCGCCGCGTCGGACCCGCGCGTGCAGAAGAAGGCAGGGCAGGCGTTTCGGGCCGTCGACCGGAAAATGGACAAGGCCGCCGACAAGGTCGCGGATGTCGCGGCCGCCAAGGACCCCGCGCGCGAAGCGGGCAAGATGCTCGGTGCCTTTCTCTCGGGCGACAAGCGGCCCAAGGGCTGATCGCCCGCCGGCGTCTCTCCATCTGGTGCGGTCGAGAGGACTCGAACCTCCACGGGGTTGCCCCCACTAGCTCCTGAGGCTAGCGCGTCTACCAATTCCGCCACGACCGCCAGGTCAGATGGTGCGGCTGAGAGGACTCGAACCTCCACGGGGTCGCCCCCACAGCGCCCTCAACGCTGCGCGTCTACCAGTTCCGCCACAGCCGCAAGACACCCCTGCTCAAAGAGCGGGCGGGGCGGAGAAAACAAGGTAAGGCAGCGCCTTGTCAAGCCACGATAAGCTGCATCCCCGCTGGCCGTCAGCGGCTGGCGCCGGCCTCGAGCTTGAACGGGCGGGAGAGCAGGCCCCCGATCGCATCGTCGACCGACGCGCCCCGATGCAGCACCGCATGCACCGCGCTCGCGATCGGCATTTCGACCCCGAGACTCGACGCCATCGTCACCACCGCCGGCGCGCTCTCGTGGCCCTCGGTGACCGCCTCGCTGGAGTCGAGCGCTGTCTTGGGCGCTGTCCCTTCGCCAATCGCGCGGCCGAAGCTGAAGTTGCGCGATTGCTCGCCGGTGCAGGTCAGCACCAGATCGCCGAGGCCCGCGAGTCCGGCGAGCGTTTCCATCCGTGCGCCCTTGGCGACCGCGAGGCGCACAAGCTCGGCGAAACCACGCGCGATAATGGCGGCGCGGGCGTTGTCGCCGAGGCCCCGGCCTATGGCAATTCCGGCGGCGATCGCGATCACGTTCTTGACCGCGCCGCCGATCTGCACGCCGATCACATCGTCCGTGAGATAGGGACGGAAGGCCGGGACGCCGAGCGCCTTCACCACCGCCCCGCCCAGGCGCGCGTCCTCGCAGGCGAGCGAGACTGCGGCAGGCAGGCCGTCTGCAACCTCGCGCGCGAAGGTGGGGCCCGAGAGCACGGCGATGGGCATGTCCGGTGCCACCCGGCGCACCGCTTCGCTCATCAGCGCGCCGGTGCCCCGCTCGATTCCCTTGGGACAGATGACGGCGGGAATTGCGCAGCCGGTCGCTTTGGCCACCTGCGCCGTTGCCTCCGCAAGATGCTGCGCCGGCGTCACCAGGAGCAGGAGATCGGCGTTCGTCGCCTCGTCCAGGTCGGCGGTCGCCCTAATCGCGTGCTCGAGGGGGACGCCGGGCAGGAAGCGCCTGTTCTCGTGGTGGTCGTTGATGCTCTCGATGACGTCGGTCTCGCGCGCCCAGAGGATCACCGACCGGCCGGCCCGTGCCGCAACTGCGGCGAGCGCCGTGCCCCAGGCGCCGCCGCCGATCACGCCGATACGGTTCATCGCTCTCGTGCGGCCGCCGGAGGTTCGCGTCCCATGCCGCGCAGTTTAGCGGACGCCGCCGAGTCGGGAACACGACGCGGCAACAGACGCCGCAGCGGGTGGCGCGTACAATCGGAAACAAGGCGGTGTGAGGGGAGGGGCGCATGATGCAGGCGGTATCGGCACTCGGGGGTCTTCTTGCCGTCGCGCTCGCTGCGATGACGGCTGCCACCGACGGGCAGGCTGACGCTCCCTTCGAGATGGTGGATATCCCCGGCGGCGGTTTCGAGATGGGCGATCCCGACGGCCGGCCGGACGAAGCACCCCGACCGGCGATCGTCGCGCCGTTTCGGCTCATGCTCTTCGAGGTGACGAACGTCCAATTCACCGCCTTTGTCGCGGAGACCGGGCACGTCACCGATCCGGAGCGGCGCGGCTTCGGCTACGTCTGGCCGGGACGCTGGACCAAGGTGCCGGGCGCCGACTGGCGGCATCGCAGCGGCCCGGCCTCGAATCCCATCGGCCTCGACGACCATCCGGTGGTACAGGTGAGCTGGCAGGACGCCCGCGCCTTCTGCCGCCACTATGGGCTTCGCCTGCCGAGCGAAGAGGAGTGGGAATTCGCCGCGCGCGGCACCGACGGGCGCATTTTCCCCTGGGGCGACGCGGCGCCGGACGAGGGCGGCGAGCGGCGCGCCAACTATGGCACCAACACGTGCTGCGCGGCAGACATGACCGACGGCTACCATGAGACCGCGCCCGTCGGCTCCTACCCCGCCGGCGCCTCGCCCTTCGGCCTTCACGACATGGCCGGCAACGTCTGGGAGTGGACCTCGAGCCCCGACGGCGATACCGGCAAGTTCGTGATTCGCGGCGGCGGCTGGGGCAACAATCCGTTCTGCCTGCGGGTGAGCTACCGCCACGAGAACCCGCCCGACATCGGCCTCGACATGGTGGGGTTTCGCTGCGCCGGCGATCCGTAAGCTCCGGGACGGTTGCGAGCTTCAGGCCTTCCGCCCCAACCGTCCCGGCACGCCGGCGCCTTTGGCCAGCCCGGCCTCTTCGTCGAGGGGCCAGCGCGCACGTGGCGACGCGTCGAGCGGGTCGGTGAGTCCACGCGCGAGCCGCTCGATCCCGGCCCAGGCGATCATCGCTGCATTGTCGGTGCAAAGCCGGGGCGGCGGGATGTTGAGGGCGAGGCCGCGCGCCGCCGCCAGCCCTTCGATGCGGCGCCTGATCTCGCTGTTGGCCGCGACGCCGCCGGCCACCACCAGCGCCGTCGGCTCCACGTTCGAGTCCCGGAGCATGGCGATCGCGTTCGCCGTGCGGTCGACGAGCACGTCGGTAACCGCAGTCTGGAACGATGCCGCGAGGTCGGCGCGGTCGTCCTCCGACGGCGTGCCCATCGCCTGAACGGCGTGGAGCAGCGCCGTCTTGAGCCCCGAAAACGAGAAGTCGCAGCCGGGCCGCCCGCGCAGGGGGCGTGGCAGGGAGACACGTTCCAAGTCGCCGTCCTTCGCCGTGCGCTCGATGGCGGGCCCGCCCGGATAGCCGAGCTCCAGCAGCATCGCCGCCTTGTCGAAGGCCTCGCCCACCGCGTCGTCGATGGTGGTGCCGAGCCGCCGGTAGCAGTCGACCTCCTCGACCAGGAGTAGTTGGCAATGCCCGCCCGAGACCAGCAGCAGCAGATAGGGGAATTCGAGGTCGGGAGCGATCAGCCGAGGGCTGAGCGCGTGCCCCTCCAGGTGGTTGACGGCGAGCAACGGCTTGTCGTGGACGGCGGCGATCGCCTTGCCGGTCATCAGCCCAACCATGACCGCGCCGATCAGGCCGGGGCCGGCGGTGGCGGCCACGCCGTCAAGCTCGGCGAAACCGACCTCGGCCTCTTTCATCGCGCGGGCGATGAGGCCGTCGAGGTGCTCGACGTGACTGCGCGCGGCGATCTCCGGCACCACGCCGCCGTAGGGCGCGTGGTCGGCGATCTGGGAGAGCACGATGTCGGACAGCACCCGGCGCTCGCCGGTCACGACCGCGGCCGCCGTCTCGTCGCAACTCGTCTCGATGCCGAGGACGATCATGGGCGAACCTAAGCCGAGAGCGGTCGGCGCCGCAACGATCCCGACTTCGCGCGGCCCGAAAGCGCTCGCATCGGCCGGGTCTGCTGTGTAGAAGGGGCGCGACGCTCCGATTCGGTGCCGTGGACGTGCGCCTGCCAATAGTCGTCGGGACGCGGGGCAGCCCGCTCGCCATCGCCCAGACCCGCCACGTCTGCGCCCGGCTGGTTGCGGCCCATCCCGCGCTGGCCGAGGACGGTGCGCTGCGCACCGAGACCATCACCACCTCGGGCGATCGCTTCACCGACCGACCGCTCGCCGAGATCGGCGGCAAGGGGCTCTTCACCAAGGAGATCGAGGAGGCGCTTCTGGACGGGCGCATCGATCTCGCGGTGCACTCGATGAAGGACGTGCCGACGTGGCTGCCGGATGGGCTGGAGATCGCGGCGATCCCCGAGCGGGAGGACCCGCGTGACGTGCTGATCGCGCGCGACGGGCCGGGTCCTGCCGGCCTTGCCGACCTGCAGCAGCGTGCACGGGTCGGGACCGGATCGCTCCGCCGCCAAGCGCAAGTGTTGGCGCGCCGCCCAGATATCGACATCGTGCCGATGCGGGGCAACGTCGGGACCCGGCTGCGCAAGCTGGCCGACGGCGCGGCCGACGCCACGCTGCTGGCGCTGGCCGGCCTCAAGCGGCTGGGCGAGAAGGTCGACGGAATGGCGGTGCTGGAGCCGGCGGAGATGCTGCCCGCCGTGGGCCAGGGTGCCCTCGGCATCGAGTGCCGGACCGGCGACGAGCGGATGCAGGAGATTCTGCAGCCCATCGTCGATCCGTCGACGACCGCCGAGGTCAAGTGCGAGCGGGCGTTGCTGGAGGTGCTCGACGGCTCCTGCCGCATGCCGATCGCGGGTCTCGCCGTGGCGGGTGACTCGGGCGGGCTCCGCCTCGATGCCCTGATCGCGCGGCCCGACGGCAGCGTCTGCCACCGGGTCGAGCGCGCTGGAGCCATGGCGGACGCGACCGCCATCGGCCGCGACGCCGGCGCCGCGCTGCGTGCGGCCGGCGGTCCCGGCTGGTTCGAGTCGTGAGCGACCCTCGTCTGCTGCTGACCCGCCCACACCAGGATTCTGTCGCGCTCGCGGAGGAACTGGCACGGTATGGCATTGAGTCGCTGATCGAGCCGACGATGACGATCCGCATCGAGGATGATACGCGGCTGGATCTTTCGGGCGCCCAGGCGATCCTCCTCACTAGCGCGAACGGTGCGCGGGCGCTTGCGGCGGCGTCGCCGGACGAGGAGGCGCGCCTGCTCCCGGTCCTGGCAGTAGGCTGCGTCACGGCGCAGGCCGCGCGAGATGCCGGCTTCCGCTCGGTGGTGAAGGCAGACGGCGACGTGGACGCGTTGGCGACGCTCGCCACCGCCCGGCTCGATCCCGACTCCGGCCGCCTCGTGCACGTGGCCGGCCGGGTCAGCACAGGCGATCTCGCGCCCCGGCTGCGCGCCGCCGGCTTCGAGGCGGAGCGCGTGGCTCTCTACGACGCGGTCGCCTCTCGTGCCCTGTCGGCGTCGGCGCGCGAGGCGCTGGAGTCGCAAGCCCTCGCCGGCGCCGCGTTTTACTCTCCCCGCACCGCGCGCCTCTTTGCTAAGCTCGCGCGCGAGTCGGGACTCGACTCGACGGCGCGGACACTCACCGCGTTCTGCCTGAGCCAAGCGGTGGCCGAAGCGGCAGCATCTCTTCCCTGGAAACGCGTCTCCGTGGCCGCCGCGCCGCGACAGGATGCGCTCATCGCCTGCGTCGTGAGCGCGCTGGCGTCGAGTCCGCGAACGGGTGAGCAGCGACGGTGAGCAAGAGATCGTCCCGGCGCCGAAGAGGCCGCGACAGGCGTAACGAGAGACACATGGCGGCGCGGAAGGACGACGGCCAGGAGCCGCCGGCAGGCGGCCGGCCAGGCGTGATCTGGCGATTGCCGGCGACGCGGGGTGCGCCGGAGAGCACGGACGCTCCCGATGCACCCGCCCCCGATGCCGCGGCGGATCGCCCGAAGGGCCGCCGTGTCCCGCTGCTGGCGGCCATCGGTCTGGCCGTGGCTCTCGTTTGCGTCGGGCTTTACGCCGCGTGGTCGGAGTTCGGATCCGACATCTTCGGCGCGGGCGGGGAGCAGACTGTCGCCTCGGCCCCCGTCGCGACCACGCCCGTCGCCGAACGAAACGGTGACGGTCCGTCGGGCGAGAGCACGGCGACGTCTTCCCCTGCCGACGGTGCCGGGGCTCCACTCGCCGTCGCAGAGGTGGAGGACGAGAACGCCAAGGCCGGCCTGGCAGAGGAGGCGCCATCGGTCGTTGCTCCACAGGACAACGAGACCGCTTCACCGGAGACCGCGACGCCCGACCCGGCAGCGCCCGCAGCCGATCCCCCGTCGCCATCGCCGGTACTTGCCGCAGACGATCCGCCGGCGACTCCGGCCGTTGCCCCCGCACACACCGAGGAGCAAGTCGTGCCCGAGAGCGTGACCGCCGTTGCTGCCGAAGCATCTCTGGTTGCGGTCGACGAGTCCCAACCTGCCACCCGGCCGACCGCTCAAGCCGATCTCGGCAGCGACGCCCTCGGGGCGCTCAACACCCGGCTGGAGGCCCTGGAGGCGGAGTCCACCAGTGCCATCGGCGCCGGCGCTGCGGTGATCGCCCTGGAGCAGCGGGTTCGGGCACTCGAGGACGACCCGACTCGCGAGCCCCTCGGGGAGGCGCTCGCCGCGTGGGGAGAGCAGCGCGCAGCGCTGGAGACCGCACTCGCCGAGGTGAGCGCGCGGCTCGCGCTCTTCGAGGAAGACGCGGCACGACAGGCCGCCACCGACGGGCGCCTGGTGACGCTGGTGCTGGCGACCGGCGAGCTTACGGCGGCTCTCGGCTCCTCCCGCAGCTTCGCGCCTGCGCTCGACACGTTTCGCGGTATCGCCGGCGAAGACCCGAAGATCGAGGGCGCCCTCGCGCGCTTGGCGCCGTTCGCTGCCGCCGGCGTGCCGACCATCGACGGGCTCCTCGTGCGCTTTCCCGAGGCCGCCAACGCCATCGCCCGCGCCGCGCCCGCGACCGAGGACGCCGACTGGATCGACGAGACGGTCACCCGGCTGAGCCAGCTCGTGACCATCCGCAAGACTAGAGGCGCCATCGATCCTCAGAGCCTCGACGGCCGCCTGGTCGAGGCCGAATCGGCGCTCGCGACCGGCGATCTCGTGCGCGCGATCGCCATCGTCGAGGCGACGATGCCCGGCGCCGCCGAGGCCATCAGCGCCCAAACCTGGCTGCGCGACGCCCGCGCCCGTCAGGAGGCCGACGAGGCGCTCGCCGCTCTGGTCGCCGCCGTCCACGCCCGCATCGGCGCCCGCTGGGCAACGACCGGCGGGGCGCAATGATTCGCATCATCGCCTTCGTCGTCGCGGTGATCGTCGTGGCGGCGGCCGCGACCTGGATCTCGGAGCCGCCCGGCCGTGTCGAGATCGCTTGGGGCGACTACATGGTCGAGACCTCGCCGGGGGCTTTGGCGGCGGCCGTCGCCGTGGCTGCGGCCGTCGTCCTGGTGATTGCCGCCGTGGTTCGTTTCGTCTGGATCGGCCCGCGCCGGGTCGCGCTGGCGCGCCGGCGGCGCCGCGAACGGCTGGGTTATCGCGCGCTGACCCAGGGGCTGGTCGCCGCGGCGGCGGGTGATCCCAAACGCGCCCGCCGTTTTGCGCGCCGCGCCGATGCGCTGCTGGAGGAGCCTCCCCTAACGCTCCTGCTCTCGGCCCAGGCGGCGCAGCTCGAGGGCGACGACCACGCTGCGCGCGGCTACTTCGAGGCCATGCTCGACCAGCCGGCGACGGCGTTCCTCGGATTGCGCGGCTTGCTCGTTCAGGCCGAGCGCACCGGCGACACGGCCAAGGCGCTGGAGCTTGCGGAGCAGGCTTTCGCGCTCCGGCCAGAGACGCCCTGGGTGCTGACAGCACTGCTGGAGATGCAGACGCGGGCGGGGCGCTGGTCCGACGCGCTCAACACGGTCAAGCAGGCCCTCCGCCACGGCGCGGTGAGCGAGGAGATCGGCCGCCGACGCCAGGCAGGGCTGCTGTTTGAGCGTGCGCGAGCGTTGCGCGAGCAGGGCGAGGTGAGGGAGGCGCTGCGCGTCGCCGATGAAGCGCGCGCGGCGGATTCGGCGTTCCTGCCCGCAGCGCTGCTAGGCGCCGGACTCGCCAAGGAAGCCGGCCGAGACAGTGCTGCACAGCGGGCGGTGATCGATGCCTGGCGTCACTGTCCACACCCGGCGCTCGGCCGGCTCTTTCTCGCGCTCCACGCCGACAGTTCGGCCGCAGAGCAGCGGAAGCGGATCGAGACGCTGGTAGCCAACAACAGCGACCACGCCGAGAGCCTCATGCTGCTCGCGAATCAGGCACTCGATGCGAAACAATGGGGAACGGCGCGCCAGTACCTGGAGCGCGCTGCGATTAAGTGCCCCAGCGCCGGCATCTACCGCTTGCTGGCACGCTTGGAGGAGGCCGAGACGGGGGACGGCGAGGCGGTCCGCCGGCACCTCCAGCAGGCGAGCGAGGCGCCGCCCGATCCGGCCTGGCTCTGCACCCGCTGCGCCAGCGCGAGCCCCGCATGGTCGATCGTCTGCGATCGCTGCGGCGCCTTCGATTCGATCGAGTGGCGCACACCGTCCCGCGTCGAAGCAAGCGCCTTGCCGCCAGATACCGCCGCCGATGGCGACGACGACGAAGAGCAGCCAGTACCGGCGGCCGCAGGCACCGCCGCCGAGTGACCGTTCTTGCGGGAAGCCAGGGTCGACCTGCGATTGGCGCCTGACCAAGTTCAGAGAGATGTGAGACGGTTCCCTTGAAGTGGGGTTGGGGGTCTCCGAGGCTGTTGGTGCGAACCGAAGCAGCCGGAAGGAGGCCCCCATGCAGGTACGAAGCCTGCCCCGCCATGTTATCCGGAACGCCAACGCCGCGTCGCGCCTGATCGGCGCGGAGCCCCACGACAGCGCAGCGGCGATCAGGCGCGATGCGCTCATCCGTTGGCAGCGTGCCCGGGCGCGGGGACTGGGTGCCGCTGATGCCGCAGAGGCGGTCGGCGTGCCGCGTGCCACCCTCTATCGCTGGGCGAAGCGTCCCGAGCCTGGCTCGCGGCGGCCTCACCGGCTGCGCCGGCCGAACTGGCCGCCGGCGCTGGTGGATGCGGTCGAGGCTATGCGCCGCGACTATCCGATGTGGGGCAAGGCCAAGCTGGTCGTCCTGTTGCGCCGCGAGGGCTGGGTCGTCTCGGAGAGCACCACAGGCCGCATCCTGGCGATGCTGGTCGCCCGAGGCCGGGTCGTGCCCGTGCCCGTCCTGCGCCGCCGGCGACACGGCAGCGTCCGCCGCGAGCGGCCCCACGCCAGACCTCTGCCCAAGGGCCTGAGGCCGAGCCGCCCCGGCGAGATCGTCCAGCTCGACACGCTCAGCGTCTCTCTCGGCGCAGACCACCGCTCGCTCAAGCAGTTCACCGCCTGCGACCCGCTCGCCAAGTGGACCTGCGCCCAAGCCTTCCGACGCGCCAGCGCGCACAACGCCAAAGACTTCCTCGACAAGCTCCAGGCCGACATGCCCTTCCCCATCCAGGCCATCCAGGTCGATGGCGGATCGGAGTTCAAGGCCGACTTCGAAGCCGAATGTGCGCGGCGCGGCATCGCGCTCTACGAGCTGCCGCCCCGCACGCCCGCGCTCAACGGCCATGTCGAGCGCAACAACGGGGCCTGGCGCTACGAGTTCTACGCCACTTGGGAACTGCCCACCAACAACCTCGACGACATCAACCGATGGATCGACGCCTTCGCCGACGAGTTCAACACATTCAGGCCGCACCACGCCCTTGGCGGACAAACACCAGCCGAATACCTTGCTCAGATCACAGCCCGCGATACCCAGCCGTCTCATAACCCATGAACTAGGACAGCGCCTTTACAATGCAGCGCGCCTTGACGATAGTCCGGCGCGGAGCCGGGCCGCAGTAGCTCAGTCGGTAGAGCAATGCATTCGTAATGCATGGGTCGGGAGTTCGAATCTCTCCTGCGGCACCAGTCCTCAATTCAAGCCACCTGTCCGACCCCAAGGACCCACTCTACTGGACGATCCTGTTTGATCACCGACCGCAAATGCGGTCTGTTCTGAGTTGGTAATCACTTGACAGTTTGGCTGGCGCCGGCGCGCGACCGGCCACTTCAAACATGGCCTCGCCGTCAGCGCTCAACTAACATTCACATTGGTCCACCCGACAGGAGCCAGCCGGTGCTCCATGGCGCCCGGATGACCGTCACCCGTCCTTACGGCGGGTTCGTTCGAGCGTATTGGGTTTCGATTACAGGGCTCAAGGGAGGCAACCGATGGGCGTGATTCGCCGAGCCATCGTCTGTGCGCTGCTTCCATCCCTTGCTGCGGCACTATTCTGTGCGTTCTCGAACAGCGCAGGCGCGGAGCCGATCACGCTTCGGCTGCACACCTTCAACTCGCCCAAGTCCATCGCCGTTCGGCTGTTTCTGCAGCCATGGGCCGAGGAGATCGGGGAGAGAACCGAGGGCCGGGTCGAGGTGCAGGTCTTCCCGGCGATGCAGCTCGGTGGCAAGCCGTCGGACCTCTACGGGCAGGCCCGCGACGGCGTGGTCGATATCGTCTGGACCCTGCCCGGCTACTCGGCGGGGCGGTTTCCGCTGACCGAAGCGTTCGAGCTGCCCTTCATCTGCGCGGACGCGGAGGCGACCAGCCAGGCCTTGAACGACTTCTACCGGACGTGGTTGCGAGACGAGTACAGGGATACCCAGCCGCTGGTCTTCCATACTGCCGCGCCCGGCCATATCCACACCGCCGACCGGGAGGTCCGCACCCTCGAAGACCTCGAAGGATTGAAGATGCGTGCCCCGTCGCGGGCCAGCGCGGCGATGCTGAAAGCGCTCGGCGCCGTGCCGATCGGCATGCCCGTCCCGAAGGTCTACGAGGCGCTCTCGCGGGGCGTGGTGGAGGGCGCCTGGATCCCGTGGACCATCATGCGGCCCTTCCGCCTGCATGAGGTGACCCAGTACCACACCGAGGTCTCTCTCTCCTGCGTCCTCTTCCTGATGACCATGAACAAGGCGCGCTACGACGGGCTGCCGGAGGACATTCGGGCGATCATCGACGAGACCACGGGAATAGCGCTGGCCAGGCGCCTCGGTCGTCTCTGGCAGGACGACGAGGAGCCGGGCCGCACGATCGCGCTGGAGCAGGGCCATTCGATCGTTACGCTCACGGACGCAGAGCGCGAGCGGTGGCGGACGGCGGCGCAGCCGGTGATCGACGGCTGGGTCGAGAAGGTCAACGCCACGGGGCACGACGGGGAGGCCATGCTCGCCGACGCGAGGCGCCTCGTCGCCAAGTACGGCGATGAGCTCCACCGGTAGGCCGGAAGAGGACCTCGAGGCGGGCGATACGGCGCGCGGCCCGGCCCCATACCTTTCCGGTCACGGCATCGGAGACCGCCTGGAACGGCTGGCGCGATTGGTAGCGATTGCCGGAGGCATGCTGCTGATCGCGGTCGTGTTGATGACCGTGATCAGCGTCCTCGGGCGTTATCTCTTCAACGCCCCGATCCCCGGCGATTACGAGCTCACCGAGCTCGCCTGCGGCATCGCGGTGTTCGCCTTCTTCCCGTACTGCCACGCCAGGAGCGGCAATATCGTCGTGGAGTTCTTCACCGGCGGATTGCCGACGCGCCACAAGACGGCACTGGGCACGGTTCACAACATCGTCTTCACGCTGGTCGCCGGCCTGATCACGTGGCGCCTGTTCGTCGGCGGCATGCACAAGCTGGAGGACGGCGAGACGACGCTGTTCCTGGGCATCCCGATCCATTGGGCCTACTTCTCCGCACTGCTCGGCGCGGGATTGCTGACCGCGATCTGCGTCCTGGTGGTCTACCGCCACGTGCACGCCCTGAGGCGATGACCGATATCGAGTTCGGCGGGCTCCTGTTCGGCGTCTGCCTGGTGCTGATTGCGCTCAGGATGCCGGTCGCGGTGGCGATGTTCGTCGTCGGCGGCTTCGGCTTCGCCTCGCTCGCGGGGTGGTCGGCGTTCCTCAACCTGCTAAACACCGCCCCGTTCGGCCGGGTATCCAGCTACACGCTCTCGGTGCTGCCGCTGTTCCTATTGATGGGCCAGCTGGCGACCCGATCCGGGCTCAGCCGCGCGCTTTTCGATGCGGCCCGGGCCTGGGTCGGCCACCGCCGCGGCGGACTGGCCGTCTCCACCGTCTTCGGATGCGCGGCATTCGGCTCGATTTGCGGATCCTCCATCGCGACCGGAGCGACGATGGCCTCGGTGGCGCTGCCCGAGATGCGGCGCCACGGCTATTCCGGGGCGCTGGCCACGGGCACACTGGCCGCCGGCGGAACGCTCGGCATTTTGATTCCGCCGTCGGTGATCCTGGTGATCTACGCGGTCATCACGGAGCAGTCGGTCGGCAAGCTCTTTCTGGCTGCGCTGATCCCGGGCCTCGTCGCAACACTCGGCTACGCGGTCGCGATCGCCGTCTATGTCCGGCTCAGGCCCGAGGCGGGCCCGGTGGCGCCGGCCCTGCCCTACCGCGCACGCATCCGAAGCCTCGGCGCGGTGTGGCCGGTGGTGGCGATCTTCTTCGCGGTCATCGGCGGAATCTACTTCGGCGTCTTCACCCCGACGGAGGCGGCCGCGATCGGGGCTGCGGCGACCGCCCTGGTTGCGCTCGTATCCGGGCGGCTGAGCTGGTCGGCCTTCGTATCGAGCCTGCTCGAGACCGCGCAGGCTACCGCGATGATCTTTCTCATCCTGATCAGCGCCGAGATCTTCAACAGCTTCCTCGCGCTGACCCAGGTCACCACCGCGCTGGCGGACTCGCTGAAGGCCTCGGGGCTCGCGCCGATATCGATCATGGTCGGGATCGTGCTGGTCTACCTGATCCTCGGCTGCGTCATGGACAGTCTCGCCATGATCCTGCTGACGGTCCCGGTCTTCTTCCCGTTGGTGACCGGACTCGACTTCGGCTACACCGAGGAAGAGATCGCCATCTGGTTCGGTATTCTGGCCCTGATCGCCGTCGAGATCGGCCTGATCACCCCGCCCATCGGTCTCAACGTCTACGTGATCAACGCGCTGGACGGAAAGACCCGGCTGGGTGAGTCATTCAAGGGCGTCGTGCCGTTCGTTCTGAGCGCGGTGGTGCTCCTCGCGATCATTCTGTCGCTCCCTGCCATCTGCCTCTGGCTGCCGGGTCTGGCTTAGCACTTCTTTGCGCCGCCCGCGCATTTGCCGTTGAATGTGAGCGGCTAATGCGTGCGCGAGGATGTCTCAACGGGCAGGATTCTGCTCGTTGAGGTCACCCAACGCGTTAGCGAGTTCGTCGCAAGGCGGACGATGCCCGGCAATCGTCGTCGCGCTCTCCGCAGGCAACAGGGATCAGGGCATGGGACTCGACGAGTCCGACCAACGCCCGGAGAACCGGCGTCACCCCGACGCGAAGATCCCGGTTCCGCTCAGCGTAGGCCTCGCCCTGCAGATTGCCTGCCTGGTCCTGCCGGGCGCGGTGATGATTCCGACGGTCGTGTTCAGGGCCGCCGGCCAGCCCGAGAATGTCCTGCTGTGGGCCGTGTTCGCCTCCGTCGTGCTCTGCGGCGTGACCGCGATGCTCCAGGCACGGCGGATCGGCCGGTTCGGCGCCGGCTACATCCTCGCAATCGGCACATCCGGGGTCGCCATCGCGGTCAGCATTACCGCCCTCTCCGCGGGCGGCCCGGCGTTGCTCGCGACTCTGGTCGTTATCCTCGCCCTGGTCCAGTTCGTCTTCTCCGCGCGCCTCTCGCCGTTCCGGCGCATCCTCACGCCGACCGTCACGGGGACGGTCCTGATGCTCACGCCGGTGACAATTATGCCGGTCATGTTCGACCAGTTGAAGAACGTGCCGAGCGGCACGCCGCCGCTTGCCGCGCCTCTCAGCGCGGCGGTCACCCTGGTCGTCATCGTCGGCGTCACGCTGACGGCCAAGGGACGGGTGCGCCTGTGGGCGCCGGTCATCGGAATCGTCGCGGGCTCGTTCGTCGCGGGCGTGTTCGGTCTCTACGACGTCGACCGCATCGTCCAGGCTTCGTGGATCGGTATTCCGACGCCCGAATGGTCGGCCCCGGACCTGCGCTTCAAGCCCGACTTCTGGGCGCTGCTTCCAGCCTTCGTATTTATCGCCCTAGTCGCCACGATTCAAACCATCAGCGGTGCCGTTGCGATCCAGAGGGTTTCGTGGGCCGGGAGCCGGGCGGTGGACTTCCGGGCGGTGCAGGGCGCAGTGGCTGCCGACGGGGTGGGCAATCTGCTGTCGGGCCTGGCGGGCACGATGCCCCTCGGCTTCCGGCCGACGGGCGCGTCAATGGTCGAGATCACCGGGATCAGCTCCCGCCGTATCGGCCTCGCGCTCGGGGCGGCGTTCATCGTCTTAGCGTTCGTTCCCAAGGCGCTAGCCGTGATCCTTGCGATACCGGGTCCGGTCATCACATCGTTCGTCGGCGTCACGATGGCGACGATCTTTATCATCGGCATGAGGGTGATCATTCAGGACGGTATCGATTACCGCAAAGGCCTGATTGCCGGGGTCTCGTTCTGGATCGGCGTGGGCTTTCAGAACGAGGCAATTTTTCCCGAGCATGTCTCGGCGTTCGCCGGCACTCTCCTGAAGAACGGGATGCTGACCGGAGGCATCGCAGCGATCATCATGACCATGTTCGTCGAGCTGACGAAGCCACGCCGCCGCCGGCTAGAGGTCGAGTTCGATCCCTCCGCCCTGCACGAGATCCGGAAGTTCATCGCTGCGTTCGCATCGCGGAGAGGCTGGGATGCGCAGATGGCGGAGCGTCTCGATGCCGTCTGCGAAGAGACGCTGCTGACGCTCCAGCAAGAGGATGAGCCCGGTGCGGACATGGAGCGTCGGCGGCTGCTCCTCACCGCGCGCAGCGAGGACGGCGGAGCGGTGCTGGAGTTCGTCGCCTCGAAAGGCGAGGAGAACATTCAGGACCGGATTACGCTGCTGGGCGAGGCCAGCGCCGGCGCGATGATCGAGCGGGAGGTTTCGTTGCGGCTGCTGCGTCACCTGGCCTCCTCGGTCCGTCATCAGCAATACCACGACACGGACATCGTGACCGTCCGTGTGGAGCTGCCAGGGGCGAGGATCGCCCGGGGGATCTAGGCTCTTCGCGCCGTCACGCGAGCGGCCTGGATGGGGTCTGGAACTTCCGTCTGAAACCGTCGATTGACAGGGAGCGACGAGCCGGCCTAGCGTGATTGAAATGGGATACCCAAGGGACAGGGAGGATACCGATGCACGTCGTCGCTTTCGTCACTCACAAGCCGGGACGGGTTGAGGCAGGCAGCGAAATTCAGGGCGCCTTTATCGACTATCTGCGTAATCATCCTGACCATCCCGGCGTTGTCGTCCATAACGCCGGCCCCACTCTCGACGATGACTCGGAGTCTATCGTCGGTCTGCTCCTGATCGCCGAAGCGCCTTCTCTCGAGGCCACGCGCGCATTTCTGGCCGACAGCCCCTATGGCAAGGCGGACATCTTCGCCGACGTGCAGGTCCGGCCATGGGAGTGGAGGACGGGCCGTCCCGGCTAGGGGCAAAGTTCGGCGCCTATCGACACCTTGAACGCCGGTAGTCTGCCTGAGCCGTGCCTGGATTGGGCATTGTTTCTCGACTTCGACGGCTGCATCGTCGATATCGCGCCGACACCGGAGGCCGTTGACGTTCCAGACCGCCTGCCTTCTCTGCTGGTCGCGTTGCGCGAGGCGTTGGGCGGAGCCGTTGCGATCGTATCGGGCCGACCCATCGAGCAGATCGACGGCTTTCTGGGTACTGCGGTCCCAGCTGTTGCCGGATTGCACGGGCTTGAACGGCGCACCGCTGATGGCGTGATTTTACGTCCTCCCCCGCCTCGCGATGACTTGCACGTTCTCCGAGTGCAGCTGGAGGAGTTCGCGGCGGAACGTCCGGGTGTTCTCGTCGAAGATAAGCAATTCACCCTCGCCCTGCACTATCGCCTTGCCCCCTCGCTGCGGGATGATTGCAGGGATGTCTTGAACGCCGCCCTCAAGGACATCCCGCAGGGCTGGCAGGTTATCGAAGGCAAGTTCGTATTCGAAATCAGACCGTGCGAGCACAACAAGGGTACAGCCATAGAGGCGTTCATGGGCGAAGCGCCATTCCTCGGGCGAACGCCGGTGTTCTGCGGTGACGATATCACCGACGAAGACGGATTCGAGGTCGTCAACGCACGGGGCGGCATGAGCATTCGCGTCGGCAAAGGCGCGGCCACGCGAGCAACGGCGCAGGTCGATACGGTCGGCGAACTACTGGATTGGTTGACGCGGGTGGCCGGGGCCTCTCGGCCTATGCCTCCGAGAGCCGGGTGACGAAGCGCTCGAACCAAGCCTCCACACTATTCGATCGGAGAACCTGCATGGAGCTCCGCCAGCGCTCACTCCGCTCCTCGGCAGGCATCATGAGTGCCGTCTGGATGGTCTTGGCGACACCCTCCACGTCATAGGGATTCACGATCAACGCGTCCGGCAGATGTTCGGCCGCACCGGCGAAGCGCGAAAGTACAAGGACCCCCGGATTATTCGGCGGCTGGGATGCCAGATACTCCATGGCGACGAGATTCATGCCATCGCGCAAGGGCGTGACCAGGCCGACCTGCGCGAGACGCAAAAAGCCGAACAGGGTGCGCCTGCCGAAGCTCTTGTTCAGGTAGCGAATCGGTACCCAGTCGACGTCCGCCAACTCACCGTTCACGTGTCCGGCCAGCGTCTCGAGCGTGCGCCGGATCTCGGAATACTCGGCGATGCCGCCGCGGCTGGGGGGCGCGACCTGCATCAGAGAGACGCGGTTGAGCTGGCGGGGATAGGCCCGCAGAAAATGTGCAAACGCATCGAAGCGCTGCACCAGTCCCTTCGAATAGTCGAGCCGGTCCACGCCGATGATCAACCGGCGGCCGGCGAGGCTGACCCGAAGGCGCTCGAACTCCCGGCTGTTCTCGGCCCTGGCCGCGTTGCGCTCGACATAACGAGTGTCGATGCCGATCGGATGGGTCTCAACCCTGAAGACCCTCCGGAAGGCGCGAACGACGGCGCCTCCCTCTCGGTCCTCCACCCGGGCTTTCGCCTCGCGAACCAGATAGTCGAGAAGGTGACTGCGATCCGTCTCCGTCTGGAAGCCGACTAGGTCGAAGAAGGAGAAGCAGCGCATGAGCTCCTTGTGTACCGGCAGGGTCGCCAGGAGCTCCCGGGGCGGCAGGGGTGTGTGCAGGAAGAGGCCGAGCCGGTTCCGTATCCCGAGCCGGCGCAGTTCCTGACCGAGCGGAATCAGGTGGTAATCGTGGACCCAGATCAGGTCGTCGGGCCGCAGCAGACCGACCAGCCTGCGGGCGAACTCCCTGTTGACGCGCCGATAGCCGGCGTAGTTGCCGCGGTCGAAGTTGACGAGATCGACACGGTAATGAAAGAGCGGCCAGAGCGTGGAGTTGGCGAAGCGGTTGTAATACTCCTCGTAGTCGCGCTCGCTGAGATCCACGGTGGCGCGGGCAAGCCGTCCGCTCTCGACTAGCCTTACGGTCTCATCGGGAACGGCGACCACCTCGCCGCTCCAACCGAACCAGACACCTCCGGAGCGCCTCAAGGCCGCAAGCACCGCTACGGCCAGACCGCCCGCGGCAGTCTTGCCTTCGTTGACCGGCGCAACCCGGTTGGAAACGACGACAATGCGGTTCGTCATGGGTGTCGCGGTACCCCACGAATGGAATCATTCGACCTGTCCCAACGACGGAACTTCGGCGGTGACAGGCGCCCGAATCATACCATCAGAACGCATCTTCCCATGGCCGGGAGAGCTTGATCGCCGAGGTGATCAACCCCACCATGCTGTAGGTCTGTGGGAAATTCCCCCACAATTCTCCCGTCTTCGGATCGAGATCCTCCGACAAGAGGCCCATCGAGTTGCATGAGGCGAGCATGTTTTCGAACAGCCGCCGCGCCTCGTCCCGCCGGCCGAGGGCCGCGATGGCATCGATGTACCAAAACGTGCAAACGTTGAACGCATTCTCCGGCGCCCCAAAATCGTCCGTTTCGACATAGCGAAAAACGTGGTCGCCGCGGCGCAGTTCGCGCTCGACCGCTGCCACGGTGTCACTGAAGCGTGGATACCAGGCGCTGCAATACGAAATCTCGTGCATCAGCAACAAAGCCGCGTCGATCTCGCTGCCTCCGAACGCGCTCACATAGCACCGCTTCTCCTCGTTCCAGGCCTCGCGCTCGATGCATTCCCTGATCGTATCGGCGCGCGTGGCCCACAGCTCGGCGCGATCCTCGAGATCGAGACGGCGGGCGATGAGCGCGAGGCGGTCGCAGGCCGCCCAGCACATGAGGACGGAAAACGTATGGACGCGCTCGGTGCCGCGAAGCTCCCAGATCCCCGCGTCCACCTTGTCGTAGAGCCGGAACGCTGCCTCGCCGACTCGTTCCAGAACGCGGAACAGGCTCTCGTCTCCCCGCAGATCGATTCGCTCGTCGAAGAACGCCTGTGCGCAGGCGAGGATGACGGTGCCGTAGACGTCGTTCTGGGTCTGGACATAGGCGAGATTGCCGGCGCGCACCGGCTGGTGATCGCGATAGCCCCGGAGCGATTCGATCTCGCGCTCCGTGAGCTCGGTCTCCATGTTGATGCCGAACACCGGTTGGAGCGTGCCGTCCGGGCTCGCGGCCACGATGTTCAGGATGTAGTTGAGATACTCCTCCATGGTGCGGGTGATGCCCAGGCGATTGAATGCGCGTACGACGAAATAGGAATCGCGCAGCCAGCAGAAGCGGTAATCCCAGGTGCGGGAGGTTCCGTTTGCCTCGGGTATGGAGGTGGTGATGGCGGCCACCATGGCTCCGGTCTCTTCGACTTCGCATAGCTTGAGAGTAATGGCCGCCCGGATTACGGAATTCTGCCATTCGAACGGCAGCGCGAGGTAACGGACCCATTCCCGCCAATAGTCCTCCGTCCTTTCCAAGAACTCCCGGGAAAGCTCCGCGATGCCCCGTTCGAGGGAGTCATCGGGGCCGAGAATGAGGTCCAATGGGCGGTTCAGCAGGAACGCCGTCTCCTCGAGCACGAAAGAAACCGGCACATTGGTGGTGAGCCGCAGGACGTGGTCGGGCAGGACGTAACGCACGTGATTGCTGCCGCGCGTGACGGTCGGCCGTTCGGCACCGTAGTTCCCGGCCGGCCGCAGCCTTACGCGGACGTACGGGCTGCCGGAGAGCGGAATCAGCCGGCGGACCAGCGTCAGGGGGCGGGCGAGGCGGCCGTGCCGCTTGAAGCGTGGTGCGAAGTCCTGGATTTTCAGCGCATCGCCGGACTTGCTGCGTAGCGTCGTTTCGACGATCGCCGTATTCGGCAGATAACGCTGCTCGCTGGTGGCGAGGTCGTCGAGCTCCACCTCATAGAAGCCGACGGGTTCGACCGGCTGCAGCAGGTCGCAGAATACCGGGTTGCCGTCAAAACGGGGCATGCAAGCCCAGACCAGACGTGCCCGCGAGTCGAGCAGGCCCGCATAGGTGCAGTTCCCGATGATGGCGAGATCAAGCGATTGCATCCGTGAACCCCTGGTTGGAAGCCCGCCATCATATCCCCGCGACTCGCCAGTATAGCATCGCGCGCACGGTGCACTGACCGGCCGCGGCGCCGGAAGCGGCCACCGGATGGGTGGCCAGGTTGTTGATCCACGGCCCGGACGGTGTGGCATATTGCAGGTTGTCACAGGGCCACGAAGAGGAGGGGAAATTGGGCGATCGTTTCGACGTTTCCGGTCGAACCGCGTTCGTCACGGGCGCGAGCCGGGGAATTGGCCGCGCCATCGCACTGGCGCTGGCCGAGCACGGCGCCGACGTGGCGATCAACCACACGTCGGCGTTCGATGCCGAGGTCGGCTTTCCGGATGCGGCGAGCGAACTGGTCGCCGAAACGAAGTCCCACGGGGTCGAAGCCTTCGCAATCGAGGGCGACCTCTCGGTGGACGGCGCCGTATTCGATGCATACGACCGGGCGGTCTCGACCCTGGGTCGCGTCGATATCCTCGTGAGCAACGCCAACATCCAGATTCCTTGCGCTTTCGAGGAAGTCACGGCCGAGCAGATCGATCTCCAATGCCGGATGAATTACCGCATGCCCATTCAGTTCCTCCAGCGCGCGCTGCCCCCGATGGCGGAACACGGCTGGGGCCGCGTCTTGACCATCGGCAGCGTGCAGCAGGCCGCCCCGATGATCGAACTCGCGGTCTACGCCGGCCTGAAGAGCGCTCAGTACAACCTGGTCAGGAATTTGAGCCGCGAGTACGAGAAGTCGGGGGTCACCATCAACAACCTCTCACCGGGCCTCATAGATACGGATCGCAACCGCTTCCTGCGGCGCACCGAGGCCGACTGGCAGGCGACGATCGAGCGGGCGAGCCCTATGGGCCGGGCCGGACTGCCGGAGGATCTCGTGGGTGCCGCGCTCTTGCTGTGTTCGGATGCCGGAAGCTTCATCACCGGCGCCAATTTCAACGTGACGGGTGGCGCCGACCTGCCCCGAATTTAGCCCGCATTTCCCGCCTGACTTACGGCCCTATCTAGTGAGAGTGCCGGGGCAGCTTCGCCGACACGGAACGGTAGCGGGTCGCGAACTCCAGACAGCCGCCATCCGCCAGCTGTCCGACGTGAGCGCGATAGAGTTCCTCCCACGGCGTGTGGTGTTCGAGTTCGGCCGGGGTGTGGGCGGCGCGACGGGCCGCCAGGGTTTCCTCGGACAGCAGAATGTCGACCCGGCGGCGGCTGAGGTCGACCCTGAGCCGGTCGCCAGTCTCCAGGATTGCGAGGTTGCCGCCGACAGCGCTTTCGGGGCTGGCGTTCAGGATCGAGGGGCTGCCGGAGGTACCGGACTGCCGCCCGTCGCCGATGGTCGGCAGCTCGTGAATGCCTGCCCGGATGAGTTCCGCCGGCGGCTGCATGTTCACGACTTCCGCCGATCCGGGATATCCCACGGGCCCGGTGCCGCGCATCACCAGGATGCTGGTCTCGTCGATCCCGAGCGTCGGGTCGTCGATGCGGGCTCGATAGTCCTCCGGGCCGTCGAAGACGATGGCTTTCCCCTCGAACGCGTCGGGATCGTCGGCGGACTCGAGAAAACGGGCGCGAAAGCTGTCGGAGATCCCGCTCGTCTTCATGATCGCGGCGTTGAAGAGATTGCCGCCCATGACAACGAATCCGGCCCGTTCCTTCAGAGGCCTGTCGAACGGGCGGATCACATCCTCGTCGGACGGCGCGGCTCGGGCGACGTTCTCCGCCACCGTCCTGCCGTTTACCGTGAACGCATCGCCGTTCAGCTTTCCCGCGCGCAGGAGTTCCCCCATGACGGCGGGCACGCCGCCGGCGCGATGATAGTCCTCAGCCAGGTAGTCGCCGGCGGGCTGGCAATTGACCAGCAGCGGCACGTCGTAGCCCACCGCCTGCCAGTCCTCGAGCGTGAGTTCGACGCCGATGTGACGCGCAATCGCGTTGATGTGGATGGGCGCGTTGGTGGAACCGCCGATCGCGCTGTTGACCGCGATGGCGTTCTCGAAGGCGGCGCGGGTCAGGACCTTCACGGGCGTGAGATCCTCGTGGATCATCGAGACGATTCTCCGGCCGGTCTGGTAGGCGTACTGGGCGCGCTCCTTGTTCGGTGCGGGCGGCGTGGCCGACCCCAGCAGCGACATGCCGAGCGCCTCGGCGAGCGAGTTCATGGTGGACGCCGTTCCCATGGTGTTGCAGTGGCCAGGGCTCGGCGCCGACGAGGCCACCATCTCGATGAACTCCTCGTCCGTAATTTCTCCGGCGGCGAGTAGTCGGCGGGCTTCCCAGAGGATGGTGCCCGATCCGGCGCGGCGGCCCTCCCACCAGCCGTTCAGCATCGGGCCGCCATTGAGCGAGATCGCGGGAAGGTTCGCCGTCGCCGCCGCCATGATCATCGCCGGCGTGGTCTTGTCGCAGCCCGTCGTCAGGATGACGCCGTCGATCGGATAGCCGTGCAGGATCTCCACGAGGCCCAGGTAGGCGAGATTGCGGTCGATCGCGGCCGTTGGCCGTCGGCCGCTTTCCTGGATCGGGTGAACCGGAAATTCGAGCGGGATGCCGCCCGCCTCGCGGATGCCGGCCCGCATGCGTTCCGCCAGGCTCTGGTGGATGCGGTTGCAGGGCGAGAGGTCGGACCCTGTCTGCGCGATCCCGACGATGGGCTTGCCGGATTGCAGCTCTTCGCGCGTCAGGCCGAAGTTCATGTAGCGCTCGATATAGAGTGCGGTCATGCCGGGATCGAGCGGATCGTTGAACCAGCTTCGGCTGCGAAGCGTTTTCCGGGTCATGAGTACTCCTCCCACGTTGCTGCTTTCAACTTAGCGAGCGGATACGTCACCGGGAAGGCGCCCTACAGGTCGTGGAACTGGGATACTCTGGTCTGGCCGGGATGCCGGCCGGCAATGCCGCAAACCAGTTGAGCGTCAACACGCTAAGAGCCCCCGCAACGCCGATGGAGTCCCGATCAATGACGCCTGAAACACTGACCTTCCACAGCGTCGAAGTGCGCGCTGTCGTTCTCAAGCTGAGGCGCCCCGTCGTCGCCAAGATCGCGACCATTACGGATTGGCCGCTTATCCTGATCGATCTGAAGACCGAGGAAGGGGTCGTCGGGCGCAGCTATCTGGAGCCCTACATCGTCAAGTCGATGAACTATCTCGTGCCGGCCTTGCGCGACATGGGAGCGATGCTCAAGGGCCATAAGTTGGCGCCGTCCGAAATCTACGAAACCGCACGAAAGTCGCTGCACTTTGTCGGTTACGAAGGGATGGCAATGATCGCCGTTTCCGGCATCGACATGGCAGCCTGGGACACCCTGGCCAGAGCCGCAAGCATGCCGCTCTGCACATTGCTCGGCGCCTCGCCCGGCCCGGTGCGCGCCTACAACAGCAATGGGCTCTGGCTCAAGTCTCCGCCCGAAGTTGCCGCCGAGGCCATCGAGATCCGCGATGAAGGACAGTTCGACGGCGTGAAACTGCGTCTCGGCCGGGAAGAGCCCAGGGACGACCTCGCCACGATCGATGCGGTTCGCAAGACGGTTGGCGAAGACATGCACTTGATGATCGATTTCAACCAGGGCCTGGACATGGCGGAGGCATTACGCCGATGCCACATGCTCGACGATCTTGGATTGACCTGGCTGGAAGAGCCGGTTGTTTATGACAATTTCGGCGGATACGCCCAACTCGCGCGAGAGCTCAAGACGCCCCTGCAAATCGGTGAGAATTTCTACGGACCGCGCGATCTGCACAAGGCATTGCGTGCCCAGGCCTGCGACCTTGTGATGCCAGATTTCATGCGCATCGGCGGCGTCACTGGATGGATGCGCGCGGCAGCCATTGCCGGTGCGGCCGGCATCCCGATGTCAACGCACCTCTATCCCGAGTTCGGCGCCCATGTGATGCGGGCGACCGAAACCGCGCATTGGCTGGAGTGGCAGGATTGGGCCGATCCGATCCTGCAAAGGCCCTACGAGATCAAGGACAGCCATTTGCACATTCCGGATGTGCCTGGGGTGGGCCTGGACTGGAACGAAGAAGTCGTTGCCAGAAACCTGTACGAGGCCTGATCGCCCGACTCCCCAAGCGCTGTGACGGCGCCCAGAAGGCAAGGCTAGCCGTTGCGCAGCTGCTCTGTCGCGGCCTTGTCGAGCCCGCCGGCGTCGTCGAGGGCCACGCCGTAGGTCTCGCGGGCGGCCTCGGGCGAGACCCAGCGCTCGCGCACGTCGGTCGCGACCTGCTCCGCCGGACGCTCCGTCGGCGCGCCGTAGCCGCCACCGCCGCAGGAATAAGAGACGATGGTGTGGCCTTCGGGGATGATCGCCTGGGCGCAGGGGTCGAGCTGGTGCAGATCGCCGTTGGCATCGCGCCGGAACTGGTTGGCTCGCCCGCCTGCGGTGCCACCACGCGCGCCCTCGGGTGCCGTGACGTTGCCGTCGCTGACGTAGCCCACCTCCAGATCGCCCTCGGTCGGCCCGAACTCGCAATAGACCCCCGAGCCACCCCGCGTGCGGCCGTGGCCGCCGGAGTCGGTGATGAAGTGGCGGCCCCGCACGGTGAGCGGGAAGCGCATCTCGTCGAGCTCGATGGAATCCTGATAGGACATGCCGGCGTTGCCCAGATGGCCGATCGAGATCCAGGCGTCAGCCTGGGCGCTGGCCGCACCGCCACCCCAGCCGAGGAAGATCTGATTGACGTAAGCGCCCTTGGTCTTCTCGCTGTGGCCGGAGATGACGCCGAGGGAGGGCGGGATGATTGAACCCGTGCTCGCCATGCCGTAGCCGTCGCCCAAGTCCGCGATCGCCCGGCTCACCGCGTTGCCCACGCGGTCTGCGAGATTGGTTGTCGCTACCGAGCAGCTGGTCGGATGCTTGGGAATGCCGCAGACGGTGTTCTCCTTGAGGTGCATGCGCACACGGCGGAAGGAGCCGGTGTTGGTCGGCACCGCATCCGGAATGCTATTGAAGACGCCAAGCAGCAGCGTGCTCTCGCAGCAGGCCTGCGAGAGGTTGAGGCCGCAGGGCATCGCGTCCGGGTTATCGCGGAGGTCGATGTCGATCATCGCCTCGTCGGGGTCGACGTCGACCACGATCTTGACCGGGATGCCGTCCTCCGCATTGGGAAAGGGGTCGTGCTTCGAGGTGGTTACTGCGCGCCCGCCCGGCATCTTGCGCACGGCCGCGATCATCAGCTGCTCGCTGTAGTCGAACCACTGCTCGGCGAACTGCGCAAGCGTGTCCCAGCCGATCTCGTTGCCGAAGGCCATGATCTCGCGCTCGCCGATCCGCGCCGCGCCGAGTTCCGCGAGGTAGTCGCCCCACCACTGCTCCGGCACGCGGATGCGGAGCCGGCACATGCGCACGATGTCCTCGATGTCCTCGTAGTCGCGCTGGATCTGGACCGCCGGGAAGATCAGCGCGCCTTCCTCGTAAACGTCGCGCGCGCTGCCATGATAGGTGGTGGCGATGGAGTTGCCGCAGTCCGCCTGATGGGCCTTGGCGACCATGGTGAAGCGGTGCACGCCTTCGTCGTCCACCACCGGCGCGAGGATGGTGTGGTCGGCGGGGTGCGAGCAGCCGTGATAGGGCGAGTTGTGCAGATAGGCGTCGCCCCGCTTGAGGTCGGCGTGAAACTCCTGCATCGACTCGCACATCATGTCGGCGCCGCGCAGGACGTGGATCGGCAGGCTCTCGTTGACGGTGAGCAGGCGGTTCTCCGCAGTCACGATGCAGCAGGAGAAGTCGCGCGCGCTGTTGAGCACGCCGGAACGCCCGGTGCGCAGCAGCGTGTTGGCCATCTTGGCGCAGATGGCCTCCATCCGCTTGTTGATGATCGCCATCTGCACGCCGTCGAGCGTGCCGTCTGCGTTGAGAGTCAGCGTGTTCCTAGCCATTGCCCGGCTCCCTGGGTCACGGCGTTATCAGGAGACTGCCCGAGGGCCGGCGCTCGGCCTTGGCCCCGGGGTCGATCACAACGGTGGTGAAGGACGATTCGATGATCGCGGGCCCTTCCACGGTCTCGCCCGAGCCCATGCCGTCGAAGTGCACGACGCGCGCCTCGACCAGCCCTGAGTCCGGGAAATAGACCGAGCGGCTGTGCGCGATCTCCGGCCCGCCGCCGGCGCTTTCCACGCTCAGGTTTACGCCGTCCCTGAGCCGGCAGCGCACGTTAGCGCGCCAGCCGACGGTTTCGATGGTCGATTCGATGTCGGCGAAGGTGAACAGCGCCTCGTGGGTCTTGTGGAAGTCCTCGATGAAGTCCGTGAGTGCGTGTTCGTTTTCGATCCGATCGGCGCGCAGCGGCACCTCGATCTCCCAGATCTGGCTGGGATAGCGCGCCTCTGCGGTGAACTCCACGACCTGCTCCAGGGAGCCCGCGCCCGGTCCCTCGATGAAGGCCCGGCACTTCTGCTCCAGCTCCTCCAACAGCGCGTTCACGCCGTTGAAGTCGAAATCGCCGGTGGAGGTGTAGAGCGTGCCGCTGTACTCGGCCCTGAGATCGGAGATCAGTGCGCCGTGGGCGCTGAGCGCAGCCGCGACCTCCGGCAGGATCACCTGCGCGCAGCCGAGCCGGCGCGCAATGGCGACCGCATTGAGGCCGGCCGCACCGCCGCCGCCGACGATGGCGGCCTCGCGCGGGTCGATGCCCTGGTTGACCGTGATGTCCTCGATGGCGTGCACCATGTTCTCGGTGGCGACGCTCATGATCGCCGCCGCCGCCTCGTGAAGCGAGAGGCCGAGTTTCTGGGCGACGTGGGTCTCGATGGCGTTCGCGGCCGCCTCAGTCTCCAGCGCCATGGTGCCGCCGAGGAAGTAGGCGGGGTCGATCCAGCCGAGGATCACCGATGCGTCCGTCACCGTTGGCTCCGTGCCGCCTGCGCCGTAGCAGACCGGGCCGGGCACGGCGCCGGCGCTCTTCGGGCCGACGTGGAGCAGGCCGCCCTCATCGACCCAGGCGATGCTGCCGCCGCCCGCGCCGATGCTCTTCACGTCCACCGCCGGGAAGCCGGTCATGTGGCCGCGGTAGGGCTGGCCGATCCAGGTCTCTCTGGTCCACGGGATGCGCCCGCCGCGCACCAGGCTCACGTCGAAGGTGGTGCCGCCGGTATCGGCGATGATGGCGGTGTCGACGCCGCTGTCGGCCTGGGCGTAAGCGCGGCCGGCGATCGGCGCCATCGCGGGGCCGGAGTTGATCGAATGGATCGGCGCGCTCGACATGTCGGCCGCATCCATGGCGCCACCCTGGGTCGTGACCACCAGGACCCGGCCGCCGAAGCCCGCGTCGCGCAGGCGCGATTCCAGGCCGCCGAGATAGCTGCCCATGAGCGGCTTGAGCGAGGCATCGATGCAGGTCGACGACGCGCGCCGGTATTCGCGAAGCGAGGGGTTGAGCACGTGGGAGAGGGTGTAGGGCACGCCCGGCAAGTGGCGCTCCAGCAGCTCGCCGACACGAAGCTCGTGCGCGGGGTTCACGATGGACCAGAGCAGGCAGACGCCGACCGCCTCAATCTCCTGACCCTTGAGCTCTTCGATGGTCGAGACGACGGCAGCTTCGTCCAGCGGCTCGGTGACGGTGCCGTCGTAGGCCACCCGCTCGGGCACCTCGTAGGTGAGCGAGCGCGGCACGTAGGGCTCGGGGTAGGGCACGGTGAAGTTGAAAGGTTCGATGCGCCCGCCCTCGCGAAACACCAGCACGTCGGGATGCCCCTTGGTGGTGAGGAAGGCCGCGCGGGCGGTGTTGCCGGTGACGATGGCGTTGATCGCGTGGGTGGTGCCGTGGATCAGCATCTCGCCGCGGGCGAGCAGGGCCTCGCGGCTCTCGCCGAGGTCGTCGGCGGCATGGGTGAGCGTTTCCAGCACGCCGGCGACCGGGTCCGACGGCGTGGTCGGCGCCTTGTACATGCGCAGGCCCCCGTCGTCGGACTCGACGACAAGGTCGGTGAAGGTTCCCCCGGTATCGACCGCAAATCGCATGGCTCTCCCGCCGTGTCAGATGGCTCTCCCCTCCCGACGGTCTGGCTCGCCGGGCGGGCGGACCCTAGCCCGAAATCCGGCGGGACGCCACGGCCCGCCTGCGTGAGGTGAGGGGGCTCTGTGGGCTAGAGGGCATCGGTCTCGATGATGTCGACGCCACGCTGACGGTCGATCAGGTAGATGAGGCCGCGGTCGTCCACAGTGACGTCGTTGGAGGAGGCGCGCTCGCAGCCCTCCGGCGGGTCGGGGACGTAGCGCGCGACCTCGCGCGGCGCGAAGGGGTCCGACACGTCCACCAGGCGCAGGCCCTGGGCGAACCAGGCGAAGGGCACGACGTTGCCGGTGAACCGGTCCGACGGCTGGTGGCAGCCGGTCATGTCGGGCTGGGGGCTGCCGTCCTGATCGACTCCATCCACGTCAATGGTGCTGATGGGGATGGGGCAGCGCTCTTCGGTGATGTCGTAGACCCAGGCGAAGGCGGGCGGCGACGGCCAGAGCTTCGCCACGTCCTCGTCCGCCACCACCATGATGTGCCGGCCCTTGAGCCTGTAGGGGAAAGGCAGGCAGGTGTGGGTCGGGTGCGGGAAGGCGGGGCTGGTATTGACGCCAGCCACGTGCTTGGGCCGGGTCATGTCCTCGATGTCGAGTATGAAGAGGCCGTGGTGCCAGTAGCTGACGTAGAGCCGGTCGCCGAGCCGGAGCGGGTGGTGGCAGCGGGGCGCCACCCACTCGTTCCAGGGATACTCCTCGCCGCCCGCCTGCCACTGGCCGGGAATCCACCAACGGCCGACCTCTTCAGGCCGCGCCGGGTCGGCGAGATCGAGGATCATCACGATGTTGCCGACATAGCCCTCGACGGTCGGCGAGATGTAGGCGTAGCGGCCGTCGAAGGTGAAGCGGTGCACACCCTTGCCGGCGGTGCGCCACTTGGTGATGAGCTTGGGCTCGGCGGGGTTCGAGACGTCGTAGATGCCGAGCCCGCCGCCGAAGCCGTTGGCGTCGTTGCCACCGCCGCCGAGGCGCTCGTGATTGACCAGCATGACGCCGTCGGAGGTGCGGACCTTGTGCGAGTGCCAGCCCTCCGGCAGATCGATGCGCGCGAGCGTGCGCGGGTTCGCCGGGTCGGCCACGTCGACGATGGTGGTGCCCGACGGCCAGCGCATGTGGCCGATGTAGAGCGTGGTGCCGTCGACCCAGACCTGACCGCCGCCGGGGCAGTCGATATGGGCGAGCCGGCGGGTGCGGTGCGCGTCGGCCATCGTGCCGCGCCGCTCGCTACGAGCGGCCTTCGAGCGCGCGGCGGACGGCGACGAGCTGGCCAGCCCGCTTGCCCTGCAGGGCTTTGATGTCGTCTGGCGTGTAGGAGAAGATTCCGGTCCCGGTCTTCATGCCGAGATCGCCTTTCTCTGTCCGCTCCGTGATGTAAGTGCTCACGTTGTCGCGGTTACAGAGGTCTGCGTTCAGGTAGCTGCCGACCGCCTGGTAGATGTCGAGGCCGGCCATGTCGAGCAGAGACATGGGCCCCACGACCGCGAGCTTGTAGCCGATGCCCCAGGAGACGCAGGTGTCGAGCCCCTCCGGCTCGATCACGCCGTTCTCCACCAGATCGCAGGCCTCACGCATGATCGCATAGAGGATGCGGTTCTCGACGAAGCCGGGCACGTCTTTCTTCACCACCACGGGCAACAGGTTGAGGTCCTTGATCGCCTGCACCATCGCATCGCATGTGGCCTGCGTGGTCTCGGCGCCAGCGATGACCTCGATCACCGGGATGATGAAGGGCGGGTTGGACCAGTGCATGCCGACCACGCGGCCGGGCGCGGAGTTGCCCTCCTGCAGCGTGGTCACCGGAATGCCGGAGGTGTTGGAGGCGAGGATGCACTCCTTCGAGACCAGCTTGTCGAGATCGGCGAACACGGCGCGCTTGATCTCGACCTTCTCGGGCACGCTCTCCAGCACGAGATCGCAGCCCGCAACGGCGTCGGCCAGGGTGTCGTGGTAGCTGATCAGCTCGGCCGCGCCGCGGTCGGGCATGCCCAGCTTTTCCAGCACGCCGAAGGCAATGCCGGCGGTGGCCGGCGCCTTCTCGAGCTGCGCCGCTTCGGTATCGAAGGCGCGCACCGTGAGCCCGCCGCGCGCGAGCGTTGCCGCCATGCCGGGCCCCATGGTGCCGAGGCCGATCACCGCTGCCGTGGTCATGTCCGTGGTACTCCCTCTGGTAGATGTCGCCGCGGGCTGGCCCGCCTCAGGCGAGGCGGACGGTATCGCCGGTCTCGTCGCGGCCCCATTTCTTGAAGTGACCGAGTGCGGCGAGCGCCGGCTTGTCGCTCGCCACGAAGAGGATGGCGGGCTCGGTCTCCGAAGCGTTGACGTGATGGCACCATTGGCCGCCCGGCACCGCGAGCGTGTCGAAGGGCCGCCAGTCGAATCGGGTCTCGCCCACGAAGCTGTGGCCGGCCCCTTCGAGCGGAGAGACCAGCAAGCTCGCGGTCTGCCGCAGCGGCCGGGTCTTCTCTCCGGGCCGCAGCATCTGGGCGTAGAAGGTCATGGTCCTGAACACCGGACCGCCGCGGGTGGGGTCGACGTATTCCACCATCAGGGCCTCGTGGGGGTCGCCGTCCCGGTCGCGATGCGCCTCCAGCATCTCGCGCATCGGCTCCCAGCGGTAGACGTACATCGGCGAGCCGGTGCCGCTGCCGCGCCCGTGGGGCACGAAGCAGGGCATCAGGCCGCCGCTGCCGTACACCTCCGCCGAATAGTCGGCGCTGAAGCGGGCTGACTGCTCCTTGACCGCGATGTCGCGCCCGTCGCGGTCCTCCTTGTAGTCGTGCTCGAAGTAAATCGCGTTGAGCACCTCCACCAGCGGCAGGTCGAGCACGGAGAGGTTGACGGCCGGCTCGTCGCCCTTGTTGCCGTGGTTGTGCCAGGTGTCCTGCGGGGTCAGCACCATGTCGCCGGGGCCGAACACGATGTCCTCGCCCTCGACGCCGGTGAAGTTCATCGAGCCCGTGAGCCCGAGGCGGATGGCATTGGGCGAGTGCCGGTGAGGCGGCATCACCTCGTTGGGGTCGTTGAGGCGGTAGGCGGAGTACATGGTGGAGACGGTCGCGCGGGTGGGCGCGAGGCCGGGGTTCACCAGAATCAGCGAGCGGCGCTCGGAATCCGACATCGAGACCAGCTCGGCCGAGCGGCGCAGCAGGGGCCCGATCTCGCTCTCGTAAGACCAGAGATAGGGGACCGCGCCCCGATTCCCCATGAGCTGCTTGATCTCGTCGTGCGCGACGTCGGTGGTGGTCGCCCAGAACGGAAACATGTTGCCGCTGTGGACATCGTCGTAGAGGGCGGCAAGCGCCGCCTCGCGATTGTCCGTCACAGTGCTCGCCGGCTGCGTTTCGCTCATGTCCGCCTGCCGTCTCTCGCCCGCCGCTCGTCGGGAGCAGCCACCTGACGCTGGCTAGACTAGCCTGGAATTCTCCCGTCGGTCACGGCCCGCCTTGGGTCGAGACCATATCCGTAGCGAGGGAATCGGACTAAGCCTGGGGAAGCACGTCCTCGGGCGAGTGGGTGAGGGCGACGCAACCGAAGAGGCGAGCGGTCGCGGCGGGATCGGGCTGGATCGCGCGGTAGTAGGCTGCCAGCTCGTCGGTCGGCCTGGCGAAGCGGGCGAGCTGGGCGGTGAAGTGGTAGTAGGGTAGCAGCCACGCGTCGCGCGCCTCGCCGTAGGCAGCAAGCGCCTCGTCGAGCGAACGCCGGCCGTTGAGCCCGTCGTCGGCAGCCTCAGCCAGCATCTCGGCGCAGCGGAACGCGGTCGAGATGCCCTGCGCGGTCACCGGATCCTTCTTCATGCCCGCATCGCCGACCAGGGCCCAGCCGGCGCCGGCGGCCTCGCGCACGAAGGCCCGCGTGCAGCCGCCATGAAAACCCTCGACCCGGCTGGCGCCGGGCAGCATATCGCGAAGGTCGGGCGCGACCTCGTCGAGCCTCGCGTAGAACGCGGCCTCCCGGTCGCGCCGGGCGGCCACGAACTCGTCGTGCATCAGGTTGGCGGCGACCAGCACGGTGCCGTCGCTCGCGGGGAAGGCGAAGGCGCCCTTGTGCTCTCGGATGTAAAGCCTGACGTGGTCGAGTGGGATGCCCTCCCAATAGCTCCAGATGTTGCTCTGCACGACCGGCTCGCGGAGGGACTCTTTCGCGCCGGTACAGCGCGCGACGACCGAGGCGGGCCCGTCCGCACCGATGACCAGGCGTGCGCGCTCGGTTTGCCGCTTGCCGTCCTGGCCCAAGGTCACGACGCCGGCGACCGTGCCGCCATCCTCGACCAGATCGACCACGCGCATGCCGTCGCGGAACTCCGCGCCGGCGGCGACTGCCGCCTCCGCCAGCGTACCGTCGAGCAGTTGTCGCCGTGGTCCGTAGGACTCGTTATGGCCGTCCACCGCAGGCGGCGCGCCCTCAAGCACGATGCCGTGCAGGTCGACCCGCCAGTCGGTGAAGGGCTCGGCGCGCGTCGCGATCTTTGGCAACACGCCCCAGTCGCGCAGATGAGCGGCGCCCAGCGGATGGATCAGGTGCGTCGATTGCCCCATCTCGCTGGGGAAGCGATCGCGGTCGAGCAGCAGCACGCTGTGGCCCTTGCGAGCCAGGAGCATGGCCGTGGGTGCACCCGCGCAGCGGGCGCCGACGACGATCGCGTCGTAGATCGCGTGCCTCCTAGATCATTCGCTGCACTCGAAGGGGGTGATCCAGCCGATGGAGGCGCCGGCGCTGTCCTTGACCACGGCGAAGCGGCCGACGTCGGGCACGTCGAAGGCCGGGCGCATGATCTCGCCGCCCGCCGCCTCGACCCCTGCAAGCCGGGCGTCGATATCGTCCACGGCGATGTACGAGAACCAATGGTCCGGGACGCCGTCAAAGCCCGCGCCCGACTTCATCTCGAAGATGCCGGCGGCCATGGCCTCGCCGGCCTTGCAGAGCGTGTAGGTGCCGCCGTCCGCCATCGGATGCGACTCGTACTGCCAGCCCAGGGTTTCCCCGTAGAACGCCTTGGCCTTGTCGACGCTCCGGGTCATCAGCTCGTTCCAGAAGAATGTACCGTGTGCCTTCATCGGGATCGCTTTCGCCCTCCGTGGAGATTCCTGAGTTGTGTTGACCGCGCCCCGCCCGCAGGGCGTGGACCGGGGATTACAGGTTGGGCGCCCGGGTGTGCCAGTCGGTCGCTTGCTGATAGGCGTGACCGAGGCGGAACAGCGTCGCCTCGGAGAACGGACGCCCCATCAACTGGAAGGCGGCGGGCAGGCCGCTTTCGGTAAAGCCGCAGGGTACGATCAGGCCGGGGCCGCCGAGGTAGTTGGCGGCACGGGTGCACGTGCTCAAGCCCGCGACCATCGCGGCCATGCGGTCGCCGCCGCCGACATTGGTCTCCTCCCGCGTGGGGATGGGGAAGGGGATGGCCGGCGTGTGCAGCGCGTCGACTCCCGCGAGCGCGGTATCGACGAACTCCCGCAGCAGCCCCGCGCGGGCGGAAAGCGCCTGGATGTATTTCACCGCCGGCACGTGCAGGCCGGGCTCATACCGGTTGCGTACCTGTTCCTGGTAGCCCTCGGGCCTGCTGACCAGCCAAGGCTCGTGGATCGCCGCTGCTTCGGTGGAGAGGATCACGTTGGAGAGATTGTTGATGCGCTCGATGTCGGGTACCGAGACCTCGACGACGGTGACGCCGCAATCGCGCAACACGTCGAGGCTCTGCTCCATCAGCGTGCGCACCTCGTCGGTGGCGAGGTCGTAGAAGTAACTCGTCGGCACGCCGATCTTGAGGCCCCGAGCGCTCTCCGCCAGTGCCGCCTCGTAATCTGGCACCGGCCGGCTGCTGCTGGTCGGATCGCGCGGATCGTGGCCGGCGATCACGCTCACGATTCGCGCCGCATCGCGCACTGTGCGAACGAGCGGCCCCACGGTGTCCAAGGTGTGGGAGAGGGGCATGATTCCGTGGCGGCTGACCAGGCCGGCTGTCGGCTTCAGTCCGACGACGCCGTTGCAGGCCGACGGCAGCCGCACCGAGCCGCCCGTGTCGGAGCCGAGGGCGCCGAAGATCACGCGGCCCGCCACCGCGGAGCCGCAGCCGCTCGACGAACCGCCGGAGATGTGGTCCTGGTTCCAGGGGTTGCGGCAGTCGCCCCAATGCTCGTTGTGGCCGGTCGGCCCGGTGGCGAACTCCGCCATGTTGAGTCCGCCGAGGTAGATCGCGCCGGCGCCATGAAGGCGGGCGAGGGCGGTGCTGTCCTGGTCGGGCACGAAGTTCTTGCGGATGCGCGAGCCGCAGGTGGTGACGTGGCCCGCGCGGTAGAACATGTCCTTGTGGGCGAGGGGCACGCCGTGTAGCAGGCCCGCTGCCTCGCCCCGCGCGAGCGCGGCATCGGCTGCCGCGGCGCTCTCCAACGCCGCCTCCGCCTGCAGCGATATGAAGCAGTTGAGCACCGGCTGAAGCCGCTCAGCACGGGCGGCGGTCGCCGTCATCACCTCGACGGCGGAGAGCTGCCGTGCGGCGATCGCGTCGGCGAGCTCGACCAGGCTCAACAGGTGGATGTCGTCGCTCATGTCAGTGCGCCGCGGTCTCGTCCATGGCGATCAGAATGCCCGACGGCTCGCTTTCGAAATCGAGCCCGGAAGCCGCGTCGTCGGCCGCTTGCACCATCAGCTCCACGGCGGCAGCGAGCGCTGCTGCGCGTTCCGTGCTCGGCGGTTTGCGCCCCGCCGACACGGCCTGGGCGGCGATGAGATCGTCGGAAATCCTGGCCATGCGGGGCACCTCACTGGCGCGGCGGCGAGGGACGGCCCTGTATACAGCACTCGGGCAGGGGTGCAATATGAGCGGGCGTCACCATATGGCCGGTGAAGGCAGGGGGCCCCCTGCGTCGAACCGGGAGCGTGGCAATGAAGCTTTCGTCAGCCAAGCGCGACCGCTCGCACCTCTCGACGGAGGCCTGCGGCGCGTAGAGCGGCGGGCGGATCAGCATCCACGGCAGGGAGCAGACGATCATGGCAGACGACGAACCGAAGAGGGTCGTTCAGCAGTTCCTGGATGCGATCAAGGGCGGCGACGGCCAGACCATGATGAGCCTGCTTGCCGAGGACGCCGTGGTGGTCCTGCCAGGCTCGTTCAAGGTCGCGTGGGCGGGCCGCTGGCAAGGGCACGAGCCGATCAAGCAGTGTTTCCAGGCGATCGGGGCACTGCTCGATATCCGCGATCACACGGTGACGCTGATGTTCGGTGAGGGCGAGAACGTGATGGTGCTCATCGACGAGACATCGGCCGCCAAGAACACGGGCCGTCTCCTTCACCAGGAGACGGCTTGGCACTTCCGCATCAAGGATGGCGCCATCGTTCATTGGCAGGCGTACGAGGACACCGAGCAGATCGCCTGGGTCTGGGACGAGGGCTGAAGACTGCATGAGGGAGAACACGATGGATGCTCCGGGCCAGGTCACGCTGGCCCAGGCGGTGGCGGCCCTCGCCGAGGTTCCGGCGGGCGGTAGGCCCTGGGCCGAGCTGATTTCCCGCGGGACGCTCCGTGTCGGACTCTACGCGCCGCGCGGCACCGACCCGCAGCAGCCCCACGACCAGGACGAGGTCTACGTCGTCATGAGCGGGCGGGGGACCTTCCGCAACGGGGCTGTGAGCCATCCCTTCCAGCCCGGCGATGTGCTGTTCGTGCCCGCCGGTGTACGGCACGTCTTCGAGGACTTCAGTGACGACCTTTACGTGTGGGTTGTGTTCTATGGTCCGCCCGGCGGCGAGGCCGATAGCTGACCTTGGTCGCCGGTCGGGCAAGCGGTAGGAGCAATGGCTGACGAGGCGTTGATCCGAACCGAGGCGTCCGCGAGCGCGGACCCGCGCCAAGCGGGCAGCGCGTTGCGCCGGCGTTTGGTGTCGTGGTTGCAGCGTCCCGATGTGCGGCGCTGGCTCGCCATCGGGCTGGCCAGCGCCGCAGTGATTTGCGGTGCGATCACCTACGCCACGATGAGCGGCTCGGCGCCGTTCGGCCCCGAGCCCCAGACCATCCTGATTCTCCTCAACATCGACCTGGTGCTGTTGCTTCTGCTCGGTGCGTTGGTCGCTTCGCAGCTGGTGAAGCTCTGGATGGAGCGCCGCCGCGGGGCAGCCGGCGCGCGCATGCATATCCGCATGGCGGCGCTGTTCAGCCTCGTGGCTTTGACGCCGACCATCGTCGTCGCCGTGTTCTCGGCGCTCTTTCTCCATTTCGGGATGCAGTCCTGGTTCAGCGAGAAGGTCTCGACTGCGCTCAACCGCTCTCTCGTCGTCGCGCAGACCTACGTGCAGGAGCAGGGCGACAGCATTCGCATCAGCACCCTGGCTGCGGCCATGCAGCTCAACGGTCAGGCCGTTCATCTTGCACGACGTCCTCAGCTCATGCCTCGGCTCCTGAACGACACTGCCAATGCGCTCTCGCTTACCGACGCGGTTATCCTCCGCCGCAACGGGGATATCCTGGCCCGTAGCGACCTGGGCCTCGCTGCAGTGATCGATCCCGTTCCCGATTGGGCCATGAATGCCGCAGCCGAGGGGCGCCTCGTGATCCTTCCGGCCGAGGAAGACCGCGTGCGTGCGCTGATCAAGCTCGGCGGATTCATCGACAGCTACCTCTATGTGGCACGGTCGCTGCAACCAGACGTGATCGCTCACACCCGCCAAATTCAGGCCGTGACGAGGGACTACCAGCGTCTCGAGGATGAGCGCTACGGCATCCAAATCACTTTCGTGATGATCTTCATCCTGGTCGCCCTTCTTGTCCTGCTCTCAGCAGTATGGCTCGGGCTCCAATTCGCAAACCGCATCGCCCATCCAATCGGCGGCCTCATCGCTGCTGCGGACCGGGTTCGCGCCGGCGAGCTTGCAGCGCGTGTCGACGAACCCCCGCAAGACGACGAAATGGGCTCTCTCAGCCGCGCCTTCAATCGGATGACCGGTCAAATCCACAGCCAGCAGCAGGAGTTGCAAGACGCCAACTTGCAACTGGACGAAAGGCGGCGTTTCACCGAGGCGGTGCTTGCCGGCGTCTCCGCCGGCGTCATCGGCCTGGACGCGGACGGGCTGATTACGCTGCCCAACCCGTCTGCGCTTGCGTTGCTGGGCGCGAGGCAAGACGACCTCTCCGGCCGCGCGTTCCAGGAGGCAGTCCCCGAAATGGCCGACCTGCTGACCCAGGCGCGAACGCAGCCCCAGCCCTTGGTCGAGGATCAGGTCGAATTGGTTCGCGGCGAGCGCAGACGAACCTTGCTCGTGCGTATCGTGACCGAACGCGATGGCCAAGAGATCGACGGCTTCGTCGTTACCTTCGACGACATCTCCGCTCTGGTGTCGGCCCAGCGGCGGGCAGCATGGGCCGACGTGGCCCAGCGCATCGCCCACGAGATCAAGAATCCGTTGACCCCAATCCAACTCTCCGCCCAGCGGCTGAAGCGTCGATATCTCGGCGAGATCAGCACCGAACCGGAAGTATTCGAGGACTGCACCGACATCATCGTCCGTCAGGTCGGTGACATACGCCAAATGATCGATGCATTCTCGTCATTTGCGCGGATGCCGGCGCCCGTGATCGAACGGGCGGAGTTGACGGGCATCGTCGAGCAAGCGACCGCCCTGCACCGCCTGGCGAACCCCGAGATCGCCATCAAGATCGAGCGTCCCGACGACGACGTCCACCTCGACTGCGACGTTCACCAGATGGGCCGGGCGCTTACCAACGTGCTCAAGAACGCCGTCGAAGCGATCGAGAACCGAGCACCCGACGCCAGCCCACCAGGGCGCATCGTCATCCGCGTGCGTGACGTCGACGGGCACTGGCGGGTGGAGGTCGAGGACAACGGGCCGGGGCTACCCGCCGAGCTGCGCGACAGATTGACTGAGCCCTATGTGACCAACCGCGCCGATGGCACGGGCCTCGGCCTCGCGATCGTGCGAAGGATCATGGAGGATCACGGTGGCCGGTTGATCCTCGAGAACGGGGCCGAAGGTGGTGCTCGAGTCACGCTCGTCTTCGCCGCGGCCGGGACGGAGCCTCCCTTGCCGGCGAGGGGTGAGAGCCAATGGCCCACGATATTCTGATCGTCGACGACGAACCCTACGTCCGCAAATCCATTGCCGGGATCCTGGAGGACGGCGGGTATACGCCGCGTGATGCCGCCGATGGCGCTGCCGCAATCGAGGCAATCGATTCCGGACCACTGCCGTCACTCGTCATTCTCGACGTCTGGCTGGAGGGAAGCGAGCTTGACGGAATGGACGTTCTGGACGGGGTTATGAACCGGCATCCCGAAGTGCCCGTCATCATGATCAGCGGACACAGCACCATCGATACCGCCGTCGCCGCCATCAAGAAGGGGGCTTACGAATTCATCGAGAAGCCGCTCGACAGCGATCGGCTGCTTATTACGGTTGCGCGCGCCCTTGAGGCAGCCGAATTAAGGCGGGAGGTCGCTGAGTTGAAGTTGCGCGCCGGCGAAACAACGGAGCTGGTCGGTTCCTCGCCTGCAATCAAACAAATTAGAACGGTTGCGGAGCGCGCGGCGCCAACCGACAGACGAGTCTTCATTACCGGCCCTGCCGGGGCTGGAAAGGAGGTGCTCGCGCGCCTGATCCACGGTCGCTCGCGCCGCTCGTCGGGGCCGTTTGTTGTGGCCAACGCAGCAATGATGAGACCCGACCGTGTGGAGCTGGAGCTGTTTGGTAGCGAGGGAAACGGGGCTGCCGCCGCCGGTTCACGCAAGATTGGCACGTTCGAGCGCGCCCACCGCGGCACGCTCTTCTTCGATGAGATCGCCGACATGCCCCTTGAAACTCAGGGCAAGATTGCGCGTGCCCTGCAGGCGCACACGTTCGAGCGCGAAGGTGGTTCGCAGCGGATCGAGGTCGACATCCGCGTCATGGCGGCGACGACGCGGGACATGGAGAATGAGATAGAACAGGGGCGCTTCCGCGAAGACCTTTACTATCGGTTGCTGGTCACGCCCATCGAGGTGCCGGCGCTCCGAGACCGCCGGGAGGATATTCCCGAGTTGGCAAATTTCTTCATTCGCCAGGCGGCAGACAGTGCCGGGGTGTCGCCGCGCGAGATTGGTAGCGACGGGATCGCGATGCTGCAGTCGTTTGATTGGCCGGGCAACGTGCGTCAGCTCCGCAACTTCGTGGAATGGCTACTCATCATGGCACCGATGCCCGCCAACGGGCCGATTGGTGCGGACATGATCCGGGCAGCTCTCAGGCCGAGGCCTGGGGTGGCGCAGGCGCTCTCAAGCCAGGCCGACCTGATGACGCTGTCTTTGCGCGACGCTCGACGGCAGTTCGAGCAAAACTATCTGCACGCTCAAATCAAACGATTCGGCGGCAATATCTCGCGCACCGCTCAATTCGTCGGCATGGAGCGCTCGGCACTGCATCGCAAGCTGCGTTCGCTGGGAGTGCTGGACCGAGAGCACGATAGGCACGGGGGCGACGGGAGGGGAGGTACGGACACGAGCCCCGCCGGCATCGACCAGCCGAACAACCCATGAAGGTGATCGTCTGCGGCGCCGGCCAGGTCGGCGCCAACATCGCGCGTCAACTTGCCAACGAGGCGAACGACGTGACCGTGATCGACAGCGACCGGACGGTCGTTCAGCGCTTGTCCGACACGGTGGACGCGCGGGCAATCGTCGGCAACGCATCGCTCCCCGACGTGCTCGAAGAGGCAGGCGCCAAGACCGCCGAGATGATCGTTGCCGTGACCCACTCGGACGAGGTCAACATGGTGGCCTGCCAGGTTGCCCATTCCCTCTTCGACGTACCCGAAAAGATCGCGCGGGTGAGGCAACAGAGCTACCTGAACCCGGCTTGGGCCGAGCTCTACAGCCGCGACCATATGCCGATCGACCTGATCATCTCGCCCGAGATCGAGGTCGCCCGTGCCATCGAGCGCCGGCTTCAAGTACCGGGCGCCCTCGACATGCTGCCATTCGGCGGCGGGCGTTTGCGCGTGATTGCGGTGCGCTGCGAGGAAGGCTGTCCCATCATCAACACGCCGCTCCGCCAGCTCACCGAGCTCTTTCCCGAACTCAACATCATGGTGCTTGCGATCAGTCGAGATTCGCGGCTCATAGTGCCGCGCGGCGACGACCAGATGCTTATCGGGGACGAAGTCTATTTCGCGGTCGACGCTGAGCACGTGGTGCGCGGCATGGCCGTGTTCGGGCACGAGGAACCGGAGGCGCGCCGGGTCGTCATTATTGGCGGCGGCAACATCGGCTACTTCCTGACGCAGGAGCTGGAGGAGACTCATCCAGGACTGGACGTAAAGATTGTCGAGTTGCTGCCGGAGCGTGCGCGCTACTTGGCCGAGCGGCTCAGCCGTGCCACTGTCATCGGGGGAGACGCGCTGGACCCCGAGATTTTCATCGAGATCAATATCGGACTCGCCGAGGCGGTGATCGCGGTCTCCAACGACGACGAAGTGAACATCCTAGCGGCGCTGCTGGCGAAGCGTGCCGGCTGCAGGACCGCAATCTCGCTTGTCAACAACTCCAGCTACGGGCCGCTGATGGGGAGCCTCGGAGTCGACGTTGCGGTCAGTCCGCGCGAGTCGACGGTCTCGACCATTCTCCAGCGCATCCGGCGTGGCCGTATTTTGGCCGTGCATTCGATCCGCGACGGCGCCGCCGAAATCATCGAGGCCGAAGCTCTCGGGACGTCTCCCATCGTCGGCCAACCGCTCATGGAGACCAAGCTGCCCACCGGCATCATCGTGGGTGCGATCGTGCGCGGCGACGAGGTTATCATCCCGCGCCCGCAGACGGTCGTTCAGGAGCATGACCGAGTCGTGATGCTGGCGGCGGCGCGCGCGGTGAAGAAGATCGAGCAGATGTTCGCCGTGCGCCTGGAGTTCTTCTGACCGGAGGCCCGCATGTCCCGCATCGCTTACGTGAACGGCCGCTATGTGCGCCACGACTTGGCGCACGTCCATGTCGAGGACCGAGGATATCAGTTCTCGGACGGGGTCTACGAGGTGGCCGCCGTCTTCGGCGGCCGGGTGATCGACGAGGAGCCGCACCTGGATCGGCTGGAGCGCTCGCTTCACGAGCTAAGGATGGACCTGCCGATCCCACGCAACGCGCTCAAGCTGGTGACCCGCGAGGTGCTGCGCCGGAACCGGGTGAGTGACGGCATGGTCTACCTGCAGGTCACGCGCGGCGCGGCAACGCGGGATCATCCTTTCCCGGAGGACGCTGAGGGCGCCGTCGTTCTCACTGCGCGTTCAGTTCAATGGCCCGAGACAGCGGAAGCAGATCGCGGTGCCGAGGTCGTCTCGATTCCGGACGGTCGCTGGGGCCGCTGCGACGTCAAGTCGGTCTCGCTACTTCCCAACGTCCTGGCCAAGCAGGACGCGCGCGAGCAGGGCGCCTACGAGGCCTGGTTCATCGATCCGCAAGGTCGCGTCACCGAGGGCTCCTCGACCAACGCCTGGATCGTCGACGGCACGGGCCGCGTGGTGACGCGCGATCTCGAATCGAACATCCTCGGCGGCATCACGCGCCAGACCGTGCTCCGGCTGGCTCGCGAAGCGGGGATCGAGGTCGACGAACGGCCGTTCACGCTGGCCGAAGCGCAGGCCGCGCCCGAGGCCTTCCTCACCAGCACCACGTCCTTCGTCCGGGCCATCGTTCGCATTGACGGCCAGCCGGTCGGCACCGGAGAGCCAGGACCGGTGACCCTGCGGCTGCGCGATCTCTATCTCACCTATTGCCGCGGCGGGCTCGCCAACCAGTGAGGTTGACGAGGCCGCGCGCCGTCCTGTTCGACTGGGACAACACGCTGGTCGAGAGCTGGGACATCATCCACGAAAGCCTGCGGCGGACTTTCCTCGACCTGGAGCGCGAGCCCTGGAGCTTCGATCAGACCAAGGCCTGGGTGCGGCGCTCCATGCGGGATTCGTTCCCCGACCTCTTCGGAGCCGACGCGGTGCGGGCGGAACACGCATTCTACCGGCATTACCGGGCGCATCACCTGCATCGGCTGACCCCGCTCACCGGCGCCGCAGAAACCTTGGACGCGCTCCTCCGCAATGGTCTGCCTCTCGGGGTGGTCAGCAGCAAGCAGGGCAACCTGGTCCGGGAGGAAGCGGAACATTTGGGTTGGAGCGACTACTTCGGGCGCATCGTCGGCGCCGACGATGGGCCGGTGGACAAGCCCGCGCCGGAGGCCGTCACACTGGCGCTCGACGGCACCGAGATTACGCCCGGCCCGGACGTTTGGTATGTCGGCGACACGGGAATTGACGTGACCTGCGCCCGAAATTCGGGCTGCGCCGCGGTGATCGTCAGTTCCGACCCGCCCCGTGATGGCGACTGCCCGCGCGTGCCGGATCATCAGGTCGCCGATCACGCGGGGCTACATGGCTTCTTGCGGGAGCACGGAATCACCATATAGTCAACGGCGGCATGCTTGCATGAGCATGCCAGGCGCCCGGCCCCTCGGAGGCGGGGGCAGGCAAGGATAGAGAAACACATGACTGGCAAGGGATCTCACAGTCTCCAGGACGTCTTCCTCAATCACGTGCGCAAAGGAAAAATGCCGGTCACGATCTTTCTCGTGAACGGTGTCAAGCTTCAGGGAATTATCACCTGGTTCGACAATTTCTGTGTTTTGCTCAAACGCGATGACCATTCGCAGCTTGTCTACAAGCATGCGATTTCCACGGTCATGCCGGTCCAGCCGATCCAGTTGTTCGATCAGGGAGCTGAGCCGGCAGAGGAGGACGATACATAAGTGGCGAGCGTCAGCGTCCCGCGCGACGCTAATTCGCCACCGCGCACCTGCGTCCTGCATCCGGTGCTGGCCCGTCCGCCGGCGGCCGGGAATGCGTTCGAGCGCATGCGCGAGCCCGAGAGTCGCCTCGCCGAGGCGGTGAGCCTCGCCTGCGCCATCGATCTCGATGTCGCCGAGGCCGACATCGTGCCCGTGCAGAAGCCGCGGCCGGCCACCCTGTTCGGTCCCGGACGCGTGGAGGCGGTGGCGGACGTCGTGTCCACGCACGAGCTCGGACTGGTCGTCGTGGATGGGGCGCTCACCCCGGTCCAGCAGCGCAATCTCGAACGCGCGTGGCACTGCAAGGTCATCGACCGCACCGCGCTCATCCTCGAAATCTTCGCGGCGCGGGCCCGCACCCGTGAGGGCCGGCTCCAGGTCGAACTCGCCGCCCTTCGCTACCAGCGGAGTCGCCTGGTGCGGTCCTGGACGCACCTGGAGCGCCAGCGCGGCGGCCTCGGCTTCGTGGGCGGGCCAGGCGAGACCCAGATCGAGGCCGACCGGCGCCAGATTAGCGTCCGCATCGACCGCCTGGAGCGCGCGCTCGACGGGGTCAAGCGCACGCGCGGCCTGCATCGTGCCGCCCGCCAGCGCGTCCCCTATCCCGTGATCGCCCTGGTCGGCTACACCAACGCCGGCAAGACCACGCTTTTCAACCGGCTGACCGGGGCCTCGGCGGTCGCGCGCGACCAGCTCTTCGCGACCCTCGATCCGACCATGCGCGGGGTCGTGCTGCCATCGGGCCAGCGCGTCATCCTCTCCGATACCGTGGGCTTCGTCTCCGACCTGCCGCACGACTTGGTGGCGGCATTCCGCGCGACCCTTGAGGAGGTGGTCGCCGCCGACCTCATCGTGCATGTCCGCGACTGCGCCCATGCGGACAGTGCCGAGCAACGCGCCGACGTGCTCCGGGTGCTGACCGAGCTCGGGCTCGAAGACCGCCTCGGGACCGGCGTCGTCGAGGTGCTCAACAAGCTCGACCTGCTCGAGGCGCGCCAGCGCGCTTGCCTCGTGGAGCGGGGGAGGGAAGGGGGCAACGGCGCAAACGGCCTCACCGATCACCAGAGCGTCGTCGCTGCATCGGCGCTCACCGGCGAAGGGGTCGACGATCTGATCCGGGCGATCGACGCCCGACTGACGGCGGCGCGACTCATCGTCGAGGTGCGAGTGCCGTATGCCGACGGCGCGACTCTGGCCTGGCTCTACAGCCACGGCGAAGTCCTGGAGCACGCCGACGACGATGGCGAGGCCCGTCTCAGGGTTGGCCTCACGCCGGCGGACGCGGGCCGCCTGGAGCGGCGCCCCGGCATCTCGCTCGCCGACCGCTGATTTTCTCCATGGCCACGCTTGAATCACTGATAATTTACATAACGTATAATCGAAGAATTGTTTTATAATTTACTGAATTTCATATGCTTTCCTCACTCAATGAACTCTGACCGAGCAGAGGGAGAATGCGCGAGGACGCCCGGCATCCACGCGTTACGCGGGTCCGAAAGGGTCCCAGAGGCCAAGATTTGGTATGGGATGAACGAAGAACAATTGGGAAACTACGGCTCACGTGTTAGGCCCTCTGTCGGCCCCGCTTGCTGTTGACACCGACACGCCGTCTCCCTATTAAGCGTTAGCACTCGCCACGCGAGAGCGCTAACAAGCGCTCGCAGCGGAACTCTGGCGGAATTGAACACGGTCACGTCTCGGAGGGCGGCATGAACATCAGGCCTTTGCACGACCGCGTGCTGGTGCGGCGGATCGAGCAGGATCAGACGACGGCGGGCGGCATCATCATACCCGACACCGCCCAGGAGAAACCGCAGGAAGGCGAGGTCGTCGCCGCAGGACCCGGCGAGCGCGGGGAGGACGGCAGGCTCAACCCCCTCGACGTCAAGGCGGGCGACCGCATCCTGTTCGGCAAGTGGTCGGGCACCGAGGTCAAGGTCGACGGCGAGGAGCTGTTGATCATGAAGGAGTCCGACATCATGGGCGTGATCGAGTAGCTCGGCACACGCTGGCGTAGGCATAGATTTAATCTGGAGCGTTGGGCGATGGCCAAGAAGCAAATCCATCAAGCCGAGGAGGCCCGCGAGCGCCTTCTCGAAGGTGTCGACATCCTCACCGACGCCGTATCGGTCACGCTCGGCCCGAAGGGCCGCACCGTGGTCTATCAGACGGCGGGCGGCGACGGGCGAATCACGAAGGACGGCGTGACTGTCGCCAAGGAGATCGAGCTCGAGGACCGGATGCAGGACATCGGCGCCCGGCTCGTTCGCGAGGCTGCGACCCGGACGGAGAAGGATGCCGGCGATGGCACCACCACCGCGACCATCCTCGCTCGTGCGCTCGTGCGTGAAGGCACGAAGGCGGTCGCCGCCGGCATGAACCCGATGGACCTGCGCCGCGGCATCGACCGTGCCGTCGATGCGGTGGTCGAGGAGATCGGCAAGCGCTCCAAGCGGGTGAAGACCCGCGAGGAGATCACGCAAGTGGCGACCGTGGCCGCAAACAATGACCCGGTGGTGGGCGACATGATCTCGCAGGCCATGGAAGAGGTGGGCGAGCGCGGCGTCATCACCATCGAGGAAGCGGCCGGCATCGACTCCGAGCTCGATGTCGTCGAAGGCATGAACTTCGACAAGGGCTACGTGTCGCCCTATTTCGTGACCAATGCCGAGCGCATGACGGTCGAGCTCGACGATGCCTACGTCCTGGTGCACCAGGAGAAGCTCACCAGCATGCAGGAGCTGCTGCCGGTGCTGGAGAAGGTGGGTCAGACCGGCAAGCCGCTCGCGATCATCGCCGAAGACGTGGACGGCGAGGCGCTGGCGACCCTGGTGGTCAACCGGCTGCGCGGCGGCCTCAAGGCCGCGGCGGCCAAGGCGCCGGCCTTCGGCGACAGACGCAAGGCCATGCTCGAGGATATCGCCGTGCTCACTGGCGGCACCGTGGTAAACAAAGAGCAGGGCATCAAGCTGGAGAGCATCACGCTCGACCAACTCGGCACGGCCAAGCGGGTCGAGATGAGCAAGGACGAGACTGTGATCGTCGGCGGGGGCGGCACCAAGAAAGCCATCGCGGAACGCTGCCAGCAACTCCGCACCGAAATCGAGACCACCGATTCCGAGTACGACCAGGAGCGCTTCGAGGAGCGGCTCGCCAAGCTGGTTGGGGGAGTCGCAATTCTGAGGGTCGGCGCCGATTCCGAGATCGAGGTCAAGGAGAAGAAGGAGCTCGTCGAAGACGCCATGCGCGCCACGCGCGCGGCGGTAGAAGAGGGGGTCGTCCCTGGCGGCGGCGTGGCGCTGCTCGCGGCCTCGCGCAAGCTCGACAAGCTGAAGGGGGACAACGCCGACCAGGATCGCGGCATTGCGATCGTGCGGAGCGCGATCCGCTCGCCCACGCGCCATATCGCGGAGAACGCCGGCGCCGACGGCTCGCTCGTCGTGGGAAAGCTGCTCGACGGGCGCGGCGCGACCCGAGGATACGACGCCCAGGAGGGTCGCTATTGCGACATGATCGAAGCCGGCATTCTGGATCCGGCGAAGGTCGTCCGCTCCGCCCTTCAGGACGCCGCATCCATCGCGGGCCTGCTGATCGCGACCGAGGCCGGTGTCGTCGAGATTCCCGAGAAGGCCCCGCCGATGCCGCCCGGCGGCGGTGGCATGCCCGGAATGGGCGACATGGGTATGGGTGGCATGGGCGGTATGGGTGGAATGGGTGGTATGGGCGGCATGGGCATGTAAGCCCGCGCGCTCCATCGCACCGAGACGGGGAGGGGGCCGCATGGCCCCCTTCTTCGTTGCGTACGTCCGTCCGGCTGTTGAGAAATGGAGAATAGCTGGCGGGGAGGAGGATAGCCGCGCTCTACTTGTCCCCCGTTTTATCGGTCGCTGCCGTACCAGACGCCGCCCGCCCGCGCTCCGCTTGCTTCGCTTCTTCCCACAGCCGTTCAAGCTCGGCGAGGCCAACGTCTCGGGCGCTCTGGCCTGACGCCGCCAGGGCGGCCTCGATGCCGTGGAAACGCGCGGTGAACTTGGCGTTTGCGGCGCGGAGCGCGGCCTCGGGGTCCACGCCCACGTGGCGGGCGAGGTTGACGCAGGCGAACAGCAGGTCGCCGACCTCCTCGGCAACCGCATCCGGATCGCGTGCCGCCGGCGCCCCCGTGGCATCGCGCAGCTCGGCCACCTCTTCGAGCACCTTGTCGAAGACCGGCGCGGGCCCCGGCCAGTCGAAGCCGACGCGGGCCGCGCGCTTCTGCAGTTTTTGGGCGCGGAGCAGGGCAGGGAGGGCCAGCGCCACTCCGTCCAGCGCGCTGGCCCGGCGCCCTTCGGCCTCGGCCCTGGCCTCGCGTTCCTCGGCTTTCTGGGCCTCCCAGGAGCGCATCTGCGCGGGCGCCGAGTGCCGTGCCTCGGTTTCCTCGTCGCCGAAGACATTGGGGTGGCGGCGGATCATCTTGTCCGCGATGCCGCGCGCGACCTCGTCGAAGTCGAAGCTGCCGTCCTCCCGCGCCATCTGGGCATGAAAAACCACCTGCAGCAGCAAATCGCCCAGTTCGTCGCGGAGCGCCACCCGGTCGTCCTGCCGGATCGCCTCGGCGACCTCGTAGGCTTCCTCGATGGTATAGGGCGCGATGGTCGCAAAACTCTGTTCGAGGTCCCACGGGCAGCCGGCCGCCGGGTCGCGCAGCCGCGCCATTACGTCCAGCAGCCGATCGATGCCGGCGCCGGCCGGCGGTGCGTCCGGAACGTCGTTGCTCATCGTTCCGTGTCCGTCGCGGCCGCGGACAGAAATGAGGGGACGCGCCTACGGCCGGGCAGACCCACGCGAGCCGACCGGTCCTCTTGGCTACCCCAAGACTTAATTCGCATAAGATATATTATGGTAAATAATGGGCAGTTTCCAGAGTGTGTGTCGCCGCAATGGCTTATGGACCGCATCACAGCGCATCCGTCTCGATTACGAGCCCGTCGTGCCCCGGCACCACGCTGGCCGGCAATGCCGCGTGCAGCGTCTCGTAGTCGAACTGATGCGACATGTGCGTCAGCACCGCAAGCGCCGGCCGCACCCGCGCGATCCACTCCAGCGTGATGTCGAGATGCGCGTGCGTGGGATGCTCGCGATAGCCCAGGCAGTCGACGACCCAGAGCTTGACGCCCGCGAGTGCGGCGAAGGCTTCCTCCGGCAGCACCTTCACGTCGGTCGAGTACGCCATGGCCCCGATCCTGTAGCCGGTGGTGAGGCTGCGCCCGTGTTCCTGCGGAAACGGCGTCACCTCGATGCCGCCGGCCTCGAACGGCCCCTCGACCGGGACCGGATTGAGGCTCGGCTTGGCCCATCCGCGCGTCCCCATGGGCTCGAATGCGTAGGCAAAACGCCCCTTTATGGCCGCCAGCGTGGCGGCGGAGCCGTAGGCGTCGAGCTCCCGCCCCGTATGAAAGTTTATCGAGCGCAGGTCGTCGATCCCGTGCACGTGGTCCGCGTGGCCGTGGGTGTAGAGCACCGCGTCCAGGTGCGCGACCTCCGCATCCACCAATTGCGCGTGCAGATCCGGCGGCGTGTCGATAAGGAGCCGCGTGCCCGCCGATTCGACCAGCACCGAGACCCGGCGCCGGCGGTTGCGAGGGTCGGTCGAACGGCACACCGCGCAGTCGCAGCCGATCACCGGGACCCCGCTCGACGTGCCGCAGCCGAGGACCGTGACTTTCATGCCTGTTCAGTGAGTTGCTTTGTGGCTTTAGAGAACAGTCTGAAGAAATTATCGGTCGTTGCGCGGGCCAACTCGGCCTCGTCCAGCCCCTTGATCTCGGCAAGCCGGGCGGCGGTATGCACCACGTGTGCGGGCTCGTTGCGCCGGCCGCGATGGGGCACCGGCGCGAGATAAGGCGCATCGGTCTCCACCAGGAGGCGCTCCACCGGAACGTCGCGGGCGACGGCGCGCACCTCCTCGGCATTCTTGAAGGTCAGGATGCCGGAGAACGAAACGTGAAACCCGATATCCAGCGCCGTCTCCGCCACCGCGGGACCGGCGCTGAAGCAGTGGATGACACCGGGGAAGGCCCCCTTCCCTGCCTCGTCGCGCAGGATTCGGCAAGTGTCCTCGTCCGCAGAACGCGTGTGCACGATCAGCGGCAGCCCGGTCTCGCGCGCCGCCGCGATGTGCTGGCGAAAGCTCGCCTCCTGCTGCGGCCTCGGGCTGTTGTTGTAGTGGAAATCCAGCCCGGTCTCGCCGATCCCGATGACCTTGGGGTGGTCCGCCATGCGCACCAGGTGGTCCGCCGTTACCGCCGGCTCCTCGGCCACATGATGCGGATGGATCCCGACCGAGCACCAGATCGGCGCATGTGCCTCGGCCATCCCCCGCACGGCATCGAACTGCGTGACGCGCGTGCAGATCGTCTGCAGGGTGCCGACGCCGGCCTCGGCCGCACGGGCGAGCACGCCCTCGATGTCGTCGCCGAAATCGGGAAAGTCGAGATGGCAGTGGCTGTCGACCAGCATCCGCGCACTCACATATAGTCTCAGGAGTCCGGGCTATCCTCAACGAATCGCGGGAAAACCGGCTCGGGTCTCGGCAGCGGCGTTCCGGGCGCGAGCCGCCCGCCCGCGCCGAGCGACGCCAGATCGCGCGCTTCCGCCGCCACGCCCAGCTGGTCGAGCATCCGCCCGCTGGAGTCCGGCATGAACGCCTGCGTCAGCACCGCGAGATGGCGCAGGGTCTCGATCACCACGTAGAGCACCGTCGCCATGCGCGCAGGGTCCTCCTTGCGCAGCACCCAGGGCGCTTGCTCGTCCACGTAGCGGTTGGCCTGGCCCACCACCTCCCAGATGTGGATCAGCGCCCGGTGGAACGACTGCTCGCCGATGTCCGCGCGCATCGTCTCCACCAGCGCCTCCGCCGCACCCAGCAGCGCTTCATCCGCCGCCGTGAAGGCGCCGGGCTCGGGCACCGCAGCATCGCAGTTGCGGTAGGCCATGGTCAGCACCCGTTGCGCCAGATTGCCGTAGTCGTTGGCGAGGTCGTCGTTCATGCGGCCGACGATCGCGCGGTGCGAGAAGTCGCCGTCGCTGCCGAAGGGCAGCGCCCGCAGCAGGAAGTAGCGCACGGCGTCCAGCCCGTAGCGCGCGACGATCTGGTGCGGCTCGATCACGTTGCCGAGCGATTTCGACATCTTCTGGCCTTCGTTGGTCCACCAGCCGTGGGCGAAGACCCGTGTCGGCGGCTCGACGTCCGCCGCCATCAGGAAGGCGGGCCAGTAGACCGTGTGAAAGCGCAGGATGTCCTTGCCCACCATGTGCAGATCGGCGGGCCAGTAGGTGCGCCAGGTGTCGCACTCGGTGTCGGGGAAGCCGGCGGCGCTGATGTAGTTGGTGAGCGCGTCCAGCCACACGTACATGGTGTGGTCGGGGTCGTCGGGCACCGGAATGCCCCATTTCAGGCTCGCGCGCGAGACGGAGAGGTCGTTCAGCCCGCCGGAGACGAAGCTGATAACCTCGTTGCGCCGGCTCTCGGGCGCCACCGCCTGCGGGTTCTTCTCGTAGAACTCCAGCAGCCGCTCCTGCCAGTCGGAGAGGCGGAAGAAGTAGCTCGGCTCCTCGACCCATTCCACCGGCGAGCCGTCCGCCACCGTCACCTTGCCGCCGTCGGGGCCGTCCGTGACCTCCGCCTCGGTGCAGAACGCCTCGTCCCGCACCGAGTACCAGCCCGCGTACTTGTCGAGGTAGATGTGGCCGTTGGCCGCGATGCGGCGCCACAGCTCCTGGCACGAGCGCGTGTGGCGCTCCTCGGTGGTGCGGATGAAGTCGTCGTTGCTGTAGCCCATCACCCCGCCGAGCGCGCGGAAGCGCTCCGAAACCTGGTCCACGAAGTCTTGCGGCTCCATGCCGGCGGCAATCGCGGATTTCTGGACCTTCTGGCCGTGCTCGTCGGTGCCGGTGAGGAACATCACGTCGCGGCCGTCGAGCCGCATGAAGCGGGCCAGCACGTCGCAGGCGAGCGAGGTGTAGGCGTGCCCAATGTGGGGCGAATCGTTCACGTAGTATATTGGGGTGCTGAGGTAGTAGGCCGCTCGGGGCGCCATCGGCTTCCGGTCCTGCGGTTCAGGCCCGCGCGGCCTCCTGCAGCGATGTGAACGCGCCGATCAGGACCTGCCGGGGGTCAAGGTTGAGCCCGTCCGCCTCCGCGAACGAGCGGCCGAGGTTTTCCCACACGCCGACCCAGCGATCAAGCGCCGCTCCCTGCATGAGCGCCGCGCTCGCCCTCTCGCCCGGCACGACTTCCTCCATGGACTCGAGCTCGCCGCGCGCGGCCGCCCGGATCGAGCGGCCGAGCCACCAGAGGATCAGCTCGCTGAGCGTGCGCATGCGGTCGACCCCGTCCCGACCCGAGAGCCCGTCGGCGAGCTCGTGCAGCGGGCGCGCATCGAGCGCAGGCAGCGCGCCGACGAGGCCGATGAGCCGCCGGTAGAGCGCGACCCCACCCTGCTCCGCCAGCGCCGCAGCACGGCCGGAGCTGCCTTCGGCGAGCAGCCCGAGCACGCGGCGCTCCGCCGCCGGCAAGCCGGGCATCGCGTCGGCCAACAGCCCGTCCAGCGCCGGCGCGGGCAGTGGTGCGAGCGTGAGCAGGCGGCAGCGCGAGCGGAGCGTCGCCGGCATCCGGCTCGGCGCGTGGCTGACCAGGAGGAACAGTACTTGGCTGGGCGGCTCCTCCAGGCGCTTGAGCAGGGCGTTGGCGGCGTTGCGGTTCATCTCGTCGGCCGCATCGACGATCACCACGCGCCAGCCGCCCTCGCCCGCCGTGAGCGAGAGGAAGGCGTTGGCCTTGCGCACGTCGTCCACCACGATCTCGGCGCGGAGCCGCCCGCGGTCGCCGAGGCCCCGTTCGATCACCGCAAGGTCGCTGTGCCCGCCCGCAGCGGTTCGCTGGAAGACCGGATGCTCCGACGCCATCGCCAGCCCGTCGCTACCCCCCTCCCCGCCTGCCAGCACGAAGCGGGCGAAGCGGTAGGCCAGCGTCGCCTTGCCGATGCCGCGCGGGCCCGCGATCAGCCAGGCGTGGGCGAGCCGCCCGCTGCCCCAGGCCTCCACCAGCGCGCCGGCGGCCGCCTCGTGCCCGACGAGATGCGGATTCTCGCGCGGGCTCGGCCAGACGAAGGCCGAATCGGCGCTTTCAGTCATTTAACGGGACTGTAAGGCGCTCCAGCACGACCCTTAGGATCGCGCTGCCGACTGCATCTGGATCCTCGGTCGCGTCTACCACCGCGTAACGCTTCCTATCCACTTCTGCGCGGGCGAGGAAGCCCCGTCGCACCGTCTCGTGAAAATCGGTGCCCATGCGCTCGTAGCGGTTCGACCCAGAGCGCTTGCCGGCCCGCTGGAGCCCCTCCGCCACCGGAATATCGAGCACCACCGTCAAGTCCGGCGCGAAGCCGCCGAGGGAGAGGTCACTGAGCCGTTCCATGACACCGAGGTCGGCGCCCTGGCCGTAGCCCTGGTAGACGATCATCGAATCCACGAAGCGGTCGGAGATGACCCAGAGGCCGCGCTCCAGCGCCGGCTCGATGGTGTGAAGCAGGTGATCGCGCCGCGCCGCCGCGTGGAGCATGGCCTCGGCCAGCGGCTCCCAGCGTTCCACGGGGCCTGAGACGAGAAGCCTTCGGATCTCTTCGGCACCTGGAGAGCCGCCGGGTTCACGGGTCAGGACCGTCCCGACGCCACGGTCTTCGAGCGCATCGCGAAGCCGCGCGGCCTGAACGGTCTTTCCAGCGCCTTCGCCGCCTTCGAGCGTAATGAAGCGTCCGCGCGACATGCCGCGGAACGGCGGCCCTATCCGCCCCGGCCCCAGATCAGCGCGTCTATCGCGGCCCCGATTCGGCCGAAGCCGGAGAGGCTGTCCACCGAGGCGCCCGCCAATAGCGGCCACTCGCGCGTCTCCACGTTCGGCGCGCTCACCACCAGCGTGGCCACCCGCGCGCCCTTCTCGACCGGCGCCGCGATCGGGCCCTCGGCCACGATCTTCACCTCCATGCTCTTGCGGGACTTGCGCGGCATCATCAGCACGACGTCGCTCTCGGTTACCAGGGGCAACTCGTCGGCCTCCCCAAGCCAGACCTCGAAGTTGTCCACCACCTGGCCCGCGCGGAACAGCACGTAAGTCTTGAACGCCCGAAAGCCGTAACTGAGCAGCCGTTCCGATTCCCGCGCCCGGGCATCGACGCCGTTGATGCCGTTCACGACCAGCACCAGGCGCTGCTCGCCGCGCTTCGCCGATGCCGCGAGGCCGTGGCCCGACGCTTGCGTGTATCCCGTCTTGAGGCCGTCAGCCCCGTCGTAGCGGTAGAGCAGCGGGTTGCGGTTGCCCTGCTTGATGCCGTTATAGGTGAAGCTCTTCTCGGCGAACATCGGGTAGTACTCGGGAAAGTCCACGATGATGCGCCGGGACAGCTCGGCGACATCCCGCGCCGTCGTGATGTGCTCGGGATCCGGCCATCCGGTGGAGTTGATGAAGTGGCTGTCGGCGAGGCCGAGTTCGTCGGCCTTCTCGTTCATCAGGTCGGCGAAGGCGGCCTCCGAGCCCGCCAGCCCCTCAGCCAGCACGATGCTGGCGTCGTTGCCCGACTGCACGATGACCCCGCGCAGCAACTCGCTGACCGTTACTTTCTTGTTGACCTCAAGAAACATGCGTGAGCCTTTCATACGCCACGCTTTCTTGCTCACCGTGAAGGTGTCTTCCAGAGCGAGCTGGCCGTCCGCCAGGTGCTCGAAGACGACGTAGAGCGTCATGATCTTGCTCATGGAGGCCGGATACATGGGCTCGTCCGCGTTCTTTTCGGCGAGCACCATGCCGGTCCCTGCATCCATCAGGATGAACTGCTTCGCCTCGGTGTCGACCGCTTCAGCAGGGCGCGGCTGGGACGCGGCGATGAAGGCGCCGCTCAGCAGGCAGAGACACAGCACGCAGTAGAGAACGGCAAGCCCGGCACGCCGGCGCACGGGGTTTCGATCGGCCATCTGGTTCCGGCTCCTCCGCATCAGGGCGGATCGCAAGGTGTCAAGGTGTACACCCTCGCCGGGTGCCGGGCCAAGCGCCACTCTCGTCAGCGGTACCCCGCAGCGACGATGTGAGAGCTGGTGAAGCCTGCGCGGTTGAGCTCAGCCAGGATGAACGCCGCCTCGTCGTCCGTGTCCACCGGGCCGATGCGCACTGCGTAGACCACACGGCCGTTGCGCCGTTCCGGCTCGACCGCAACCGCGCCGAGTGTCCGCACCTGATCGCCCAGACGGTCGGCATCGTCGCGCCCGTTGAGGACAGCCGCCTCGACCAGGAGCCGCCGCGACGTGACGCTGGCAGTCTCCCGTTTCGGCGTCTCTGGCGGGCCCACGCTTGCCGCCGCGCGTATCGGTTTGGCCGGTGGCAGCACCACCGTTCCGTTGGACGGTTTCGTCCAGCGGGGCTTGAGCGGGACATCGGGCGAGACGGCGGCAACGACGACCGGCTGGGCGGCGGGTTGCGGCACCGCCGGCGGCCCGAGGCGGTCCAGGCCGAGGTACTGCACGCGCACTTTGGCCAAACCCTGGCTCTTGAAGCCGAGAAGCTGCGCGGCACGGCGGGAGAGGTCGATAATCCGGCCGTTGACGAACGGGCCCCGGTCGTTCACCCGCAGTTCCAGTTGCCGCCCGTTTTCGAGGTTGGTCACGCGCACACGGCTGGGCAGCGGCAGCGTCGGGTGCGCGGCGCTCACCCCGTTCATGTCGAAGCGTTCGCCGTTCGCCGTGGGCCGGCCATGGAACGCGGGCCCGTACCACGAGGCGACGCCAGTCCTGTCATAGTTGGGATCGTAGCTCGGATAATGCCAGACATGGTTGACCTGGTAGGGCGAGCCGAGCTTGTAGTGCGGCTTCGCAACGCGAACCGGCGGCTTTTCCTCCTCGTCCTTCGTCTCCAGGTTGAACTTCTTGACGACGTGAAGGGCGAGCTTCACCTCGCTGCAGCCCGCGATTGCGAGCAAGCAGAGCGCCAGCGAGGCGAGGAGAAGCGGCTTTTTGGTCATCGGCCGGACCCGCCGGCCGCTACCGCCTCCCGATCCTGTCGGCCAGAAGGCCGACGGACGTCGCAAAGTAGAACGAGCGGTTCCACCGCATGATCGTCCGGTAGTTGTCGTAGACGAGGTAAGCCGGCCCCCCTTCCCCACCGGGCAGCACCACCGAGCCGCTCATGGCGGCTTGCGGTAGGTCGCTGCCATCGGCGCGACGAAGACCCAGGGCCTGCCATTCGGCGAGGGTCTTCTTCACCTTCAAGTCGGCGAGCCCCTGATCGAAGCCGGCCGGCAACTGCACCTGCCGTCCCCAGGTCTCGCCGTTACGCCAACCGGCCTGCACCAAGTAATTCGCCGCTGAGGCGAAGACGTCTTCCTGGGTGCCCCAGATGTCGCGCTTGCCGTCGCCGTCGTAGTCCACGGCGTAGCGCACGAAGCTCGACGGCATGAACTGGCTCTGCCCCATGGCGCCGGCCCAGCTGCCGACCATGGCGTCCGGTGTGATGTGGCCGTCCTCCAGGATGCGGAGCGCGTGCAACAGCTCCCCGCGGAAATAGGCGCTGCGCCGACCGTCATGGGCAAGGGTCGCGAGGGCGCCGATCACCGGGAATCCGCCGAGAAACCTGCCGAAGCTGGTCTCGATGCCCCAGAGCGCGACGATGAAGCGGGGTGGCACCCCGTACTCGCGCCCGATCGGCTCGAGCAGGTCCCGGTGCTTGGCGAGCAGTTCCCGGCCCTGCGCGACGCGTGACTCGGGCACCACGCGCTCCAGATACTCGGCGAAAGTTATGGTGACTTCCGGCTGGGAGCGGTCCAGCTCGATGACGCGCGGGATCGGCTCGATTCCTTCAAACGCCGCATCGAAGATGGCGGCGCTGATGCCCTGGCTCAGCGCCTCGCTGCGCACCCCCTCGCGCCATTCGGCGAAGTTCTCGGCACCCTCTTCCTGTGCCATTGCTCCACTGGCTAGCAGCACGCCGATGAGCGCCGCACTGGCCACCATACGTGCGGATCTCAACCCGATTCGCGACTCGCACCGTTTCATGGCGGGCCCCTATGACACGCCTGTTACGCGCGCGCCAAGCCCCCAATTGTCCAGGCACAATTCAAGCGTTGGTGATCGGAGGCCCGCAGGCCGTGTCGGGAAGCAGCTTCAATCCAGCGCTTCGGGATTGAATACAAAGGAAGAATCGAGCTTTTCGTCCAACGCGTCGAGCACGTTCTGCGCGCACCGCGTCGCCATGCGGATAAAGGCGCCGCGGGACGAGCCTCCCATGTGCGGCATGAGCACGGTGGCCGGATGGCTGAGCAACGGGTCGTCGAGTCGCGGTGGCTCCTCGTCGAACACATCGAGGCCCGCCCCCGCCAGATGCCCCGATTGGAGCGCCTCGTGGAGAGCTGCCCCATCGACGATCGGCCCGCGCGCCGCATTGGCGAGAATTGCACCCGGCTTCATCCGCGCGAGCGCCGCCCGGTCGATCATGTGTCGGGTCTCGTCGTTGAGCGGCACGTGCACGCTGACGTAGTCTGCCCGCGGTAGCGCCTCGGCGAGATCGGCGACCGGCGTGCAGCCGGCATCGATAATCTCCATCTGCGGAATGTAGGGGTCGCAGCACTCGACCCTCATCTCGAAGGCCTTGCAGCGCGCCGCCACCCGCCGCCCGATGCGCCCGAAGCCGATAATCAGAACGGTGCGCCCGTAAAGCTCGAGATGATCGGCGGCCTCGCGGACAAGAAACTCGCCGCGCCGCACCGACTCGTCGTAATGGCGCGCCTTCTTCGACGCCGCGAGCATGAAATAGAGGGTGAGCTCGGCGACCGTCACGGCGTTGGCGTCGCCCACCGTGGCCACCGGGATCTTCCGCGCGGTCGCGACCTCCAGGTCGATGTTGTCGCAGCCGACGCCGTGCCGTGCGATGACCTTGAGTCGGGTCGATGCTTCCAGCATCTCGGCCCGCAACGGCAGATAGCGCAGGATGAGCCCATCGGCGTCCGCAATCTCACGGCGCAGCGTGTCGTCGTCGTCCCGTTCCACCTCGCAGATTTCCAGGTCGGCGCGGCTCTTCAGGAGATCGACGCCTGCCTCGTCGATCGCATCGTGTATGATTACCTTCGGCATGGTGGCTCCGCTGCTCGCGGTCGAACGCGGCGGTCGGCGGGGCCTGCCTCAACCCACGGAACGATCCGAGGTCCCGAGCGATGGCGCTGAACTCCCCCGAGGCGCGCGATCTTGCGCATCATCTTCATTCCTACACCCATCTCCCCAGCTTGGAGCGGGATGGCCCGCTCGTGCTGGAGCGGGGCGAAGGTATCTACGTCCACGACACGCATGGCAAGCGCTATCTCGAAAGCGTCTCGGGTCTGTGGAACGTGGTGGTCGGCTTCAGCGAGCCCAGGCTGGTGCAGGCGGCCCACGAGGCCCTCAAGCAGATGCCGGCCTACCACACCTTCTTCGGGCGCACCGCTCTGCCCCCGGTCGTGCTCGCCGAGAAGCTGGTGGAGATCGCGCCGATGGAGGTGTCGCGGGTCTACTTCGTCAACTCGGGCTCGGAGGCCAACGACACCACGATCAAGATGCTCTGGATGATGGCCAAAGGAGCCGGCGAGCCCGAGCGGCGCAAGCTGATCTCCCGCGCCATGGCCTATCACGGCACGACCGTCGCCTCGTGCAGCCTGAACGGCAAGCCCTACATCGGCGCGTTCGGGCTGCCGCTGCCGGAGGTGCGCTATGTCGAGGCGCCGCACTACTGGCGCAACGCCCATCCCGGCGAGAGCGAGGAAGCGTACTCGGAGCGCCTGGCGGGCGAGTTGGAGAGCCTGATCGAGGCCGAGGGGCCCGAGACCTTCGCGGGCTTCTTCGCGGAACCTGTGATGGGTGCCGGCGGTGCGGTACCGCCGCCCGCCGGCTACTTCCCGAAAATCCAGGCCGTGCTCAATCGCCACGGCATCCCGATGGTGGCCGACGAGGTGGTCACCGGGCTGGGACGTACCGGGAATCTGTGGGGCGCGGAAACGTATGAGTTCACACCGGACATCCTGGTCACCTCGAAGGCGCTCACCTCGGGCTACTACCCGATGGCGGCGGTGTTGCTTTCGCCGGAGATGGACCGCCGCTTGCATCGGGCGGCGGAGGAAATCGAGGAGTTTCCCCACGGCTTCACCACCGGCGGCAGCCCGGCCGCAGCGGCGGTCGCGCTGGAAACCATCGCGTTGATTACCGAGCCGGGCGGCCTGCTCGACAATGTGCGGGCCGTGGGGCCCACCCTGGAGGCGGCACTGAGTCGGTTCGAGGACCACCCGCTGGTCGGCGAGGTGCGGCATGTCGGGCTGATCGGCGCGCTTGAGATCGTCGCGGACAAGGACGGCAAGCGTCCCTTCGCGCCGGAGCACGCCATCGGCGAGCGTATCGTGGAGATGGCCTACGCCCGCGGGCTCATCACGCGCCCGATCGGCGATTCGGTCATCGTCGCCCCGCCGTTCATCATCACGCATGAGCAAGTCGAAGAGATGATGACGACGCTTGGCGCGGTGCTGGATGAGTTCGCCGACGCGGCCGCCCGCGAGGGCATGGGACCAGTCCCCCTCGCCGCCTCTGCGGAATAAATGCCTAGCTAACTAATATTCGCACAACGGCACTTGGCGCGGTACGCGAACGGTCAGTGAAGAGGCTTGGTGCAGGCCTGAAGATCGGCCGCGCGTCATTTCAATTTTTGCTGGAGAAAAATTAGATACTTCCTGACTTCGACGGTTGGGCCTGATTCTGGCCGATCTCCCGTCTGGAGATTTCAGCGAAGACAATGACTTAGCGGTTGCGGTGCGGTCAAGTCGCGTTGTAGTGCCTAGTGGATATATTGGATTGTCGATATCCCCGCCCCGCGCTACACTCCCACCATGTTCGTGCGTATCAAGACCACCCCCAACAGCCCGCGCCGCTCGGTCCAGCTCGTCGAGGCCGTGCGCGACGGCGGCAAGGTCCGCCAGCGCATCGTCCGCCACATCGGCGTGGCCATGGACGAGGACGAGCTGGAGCGCCTGAGGCAGCTCGGCGAGTACGTCAAGGCGAAGCTGGAGGACGAGCGCCAGCCCTTGCTGTTCGCGCCCGAGAAGATCGCAGACCAGGTGATCCGCGTCGGACGCCAAGGGGACGGCAAGCAAGAGCTTCCCGTCGATCTCAAGCAACTCGAAGAGGAGCAGTGGCTGATCACGGGCATCCACGAGGTCTACGGCGAGATGTACCGGCTGCTGGGCCTCGACGGGCTGCTGCGGCGATCGCGCTACCGCGCCTCGCACGACGCGCTGTTCCACGTGGTGATGGCACGCATCGCCAACCCCGACAGCAAGCGGGGCAGCGTGCGCCGGCTCGAGGAGGACTTCGGCGTGAGCCTTCCCCTCGAGAAGGTCTACCGGATGATGGACCAGCTCGACGCGCCCGTGATCAACCATCTGCGCACGCGCGTGGGCGAGGCGAGCCGCTCGCTGCTGCCGGAGCCGGTGGCGGTGCTCTTCTTCGATTGCACCACGCTCTACTTCGAGACCGCGATTGAGGACGAGCTTCGCCAGCACGGCTTCAGCAAGGACGGCAAGCACAGGGACTCGCAGGTCCTGCTGGCCCTGATGGTGACGCGCGAAGGGCTGCCGATCAGCTACGAGGTCTTCCCCGGCTCCACCTACGAGGGGAAGAGCCTGGTCCCGGTCCTGCAGGACATGCAGCGCCGCCACCAGGTGGAGCGCACGGTCTGTGTGGCCGACCGGGGCATGCTGAGCGCAGACAACCTCGACGCCATGGACGACATCCGCGGCGAGTACGTGCTCGGCGCCCGGCTGCGCAAGCTGCCGGCCGCGCTGAAGAAGAAGGTTCTCGATCTGGACGCCTATGGTCCTCTCGAGGGATCGGAGAACCGCCGGGTCGGCGAATGGGAGCACAAGGGCCGGCGCCTGATCGTCGTCTTCTGCCCCGAGCGCGCGCGCAAGGACGCACACGAGCGCCGCCAGGCGGTGGCGCGCCTGCTCGACAAGCTGGAGCGCAGCGACAATCCCAAGGAGCTGCTCTCCAATCACGGCGCCAAGCGCTTCATCGCCGTCGAGGGCGACGCGCGGCTCACGGTGAACCCGGAGAAGATCGCCGAGGCCGAGCGATGGGACGGGCTCGCCGGCGTCATCACCAATCTGCGCGACGCCAGCGTCACCGAAGTGATGGCCCACTACCACGGGCTCTGGCAGGTCGAGGAGAGCTTTCGGATCACCAAGCACGACCTGAAGGTGCGGCCGATCTGGCACTGGAACGAGAACCGGATCCGCGCCCACATCGCCATCGCCTTCATGGCCTTCGCCTGCGTCCGCCACCTTGCCTACCGTGTCGCCGTCCAGAAGAGGCGGATGTCCCCGGAAGTGATCCGCTCCGCCCTCGTCCACCGCCAATGCTCGGTCCTGCGCTGCGCGCAATCGGGCAACCGCTACGTCATCCCGTCGAAGCCGACGCCGGCGGCCGAGCAGATCTACGCAACCATGGGGCTGCCCCTGACGATCACCCCGTACCAACTCGTCTGAGCGCCGGCGAAGCCCGGCCCGGGCTCGAAGAAATGCCGAGTGTAGTGCCTAGCCGGAAATGAGAACCGGCCAATATCAACTACTTACGTGATTCAACCATCGAAGTCAGGAGGCCCTCAAGCAGATGCCGGCCTACCACACCTTCTTCGGGCGCACCGCTCTGCCCCCGGTCGTGCTCGCCGAGAAGCTGGTGGAGATCGCGCCGATGGAGGTGTCGCGGGTCTACTTCGTCAACTCGGGCTCGGAGGCCAACGACACCACGATCAAGATGCTCTGGATGATGGCCAAAGGAGCCGGCGAGCCCGAGCGGCGCAAGCTGATCTCCCGCGCCATGGCCTATCACGGCACGACCGTCGCCTCGTGCAGCCTGAACGGCAAGCCCTACATCGGCGCGTTCGGGCTGCCGCTGCCGGAGGTGCGCTATGTCGAGGCGCCGCACTACTGGCGCAACGCCCATCCCGGCGAGAGCGAGGAAGCGTACTCGGAGCGCCTGGCGGGCGAGTTGGAGAGCCTGATCGAGGCCGAGGGGCCCGAGACCTTCGCGGGCTTCTTCGCGGAACCTGTGATGGGTGCCGGCGGTGCGGTACCGCCGCCCGCCGGCTACTTCCCGAAAATCCAGGCCGTGCTCAATCGCCACGGCATCCCGATGGTGGCCGACGAGGTGGTCACCGGGCTGGGACGTACCGGGAATCTGTGGGGCGCGGAAACGTATGAGTTCACACCGGACATCCTGGTCACCTCGAAGGCGCTCACCTCGGGCTACTACCCGATGGCGGCGGTGTTGCTTTCGCCGGAGATGGACCGCCGCTTGCATCGGGCGGCGGAGGAAATCGAGGAGTTTCCCCACGGCTTCACCACCGGCGGCAGCCCGGCCGCAGCGGCGGTCGCGCTGGAAACCATCGCGTTGATTACCGAGCCGGGCGGCCTGCTCGACAATGTGCGGGCCGTGGGGCCCACCCTGGAGGCGGCACTGAGTCGGTTCGAGGACCACCCGCTGGTCGGCGAGGTGCGGCATGTCGGGCTGATCGGCGCGCTTGAGATCGTCGCGGACAAGGACGGCAAGCGTCCCTTCGCGCCGGAGCACGCCATCGGCGAGCGTATCGTGGAGATGGCCTACGCCCGCGGGCTCATCACGCGCCCGATCGGCGATTCGGTCATCGTCGCCCCGCCGTTCATCATCACGCATGAGCAAGTCGAAGAGATGATGACGACGCTTGGCGCGGTGCTGGATGAGTTCGCCGACGCGGCCGCCCGCGAGGGCATGGGACCAGTCCCCCTCGCCGCCTCTGCGGAATAAATGCCTAGCTAACTAATATTCGCACAACGGCACTTGGCGCGGTACGCGAACGGTCAGTGAAGAGGCTTGGTGCAGGCCTGAAGATCGGCCGCGCGTCATTTCAATTTTTGCTGGAGAAAAATTAGATACTTCACTGAATATTAGCAATATTACTCAGTCATAATGGTCGAGACGAAGGCACTCATCCCGTGCCTGTCACCTCTTCCTTTGGTGCTTCGGAGGACACCGCGAGGGCGCGCTCGCGCAGCTCGAATTTCATGATCTTGCCCGTGGCCGTCTTTGGCAATTCGCCGAAGACGAACGTGCGCGGCACCTTGAAGCGAGCCATGCGGGCCCGGCAATGGTCGATCAGCGCCTCGGCCGAGACCGCCTTCGCATCGGGCTTCAGCGCGACAAAGGCGCACGGCGTCTCGCCCCACCTCTCGTCGGGCCGCGCCACCACCGCCGCTTCGAGCACGGCCTCGTGGCTGTAGAGGGCGTTTTCGACCTCGATGCTCGAAATGTTCTCGCCGCCAGAGATGATGATGTCCTTGGCCCGGTCGGTGATCTGGATGTAGCCGTCGGGGTGGGTCACTGCGAGGTCGCCGGTATGGAACCAGCCCCCGCCGAAAGCCTCGCCTGTGGCCCTGGCGTCGTCGAGATAGCCCTTCATCACCGTGTTCCCGCGCAGCATGATCTCGCCCACCGTGGCGCCGTCCGCCGGCACCGGCGCGAGGGTCTCCGGGTCGGCCACCATCGCGCCTTGGATCGCGTGATGCCGCACGCCCTGGCGCGCCATCAGCGCGGCACGGTCGTCGAGCGGCAGGTCCGGCCAGTCCTCCTGCGGCGCCGCCACCAGCGCCGGCCCATAAACCTCCGTCAAACCGTAGAGATGGGTGACGTTGAAGCCCATCTCCTCCATGGCTGCGATCACCGGTGCCGGCGGCGCCGCGCCCCCGGTCGCCACCTCGACCACGTGATAGAAGTGGCGCTTGTCGCCCTCCGGCGCGTTGATCAGCATGCCGAGCACCACAGGGGCGCCCGCCATGTGGGTCACGCGCTCCTCGGTGATCAGGCGGAAGACCTCCGCCGGCTCAATCCGGGGCAGGCAGATGTGCGCGCCGGCGGCAGCGGTCACGGCCCAAGTGTGGGTCCAGCCGTTGCAATGGAACATCGGGAGGGTCCAGAGGTAGACCGAATCACGGGTGAACCCGTTCATCAGCACGTTGCTGAGCGCGTTCAGGTAGGCGCCCCGGTGGTGATAGACGACCCCCTTCGGCTGCCCGGTCGTGCCCGACGTGTAGTTGAGCGAGACCGCCTGCCACTCGTCCTCCGGCCAAGGCCACGCGAAATCAGGCGCCCCGGAGGCAAGCAGTTCCTCGTAGCTCTCGTCGGCGAAGCCCCTTCCCTCCCCCTCCGTTTCCGCAGAGTCGTCGATCGCCACCACGTGCGGACGCCGGTCCAGTTGCGCCAGCGCGTCCTCCACAACATTCGCAAACCCTGCATCGGCGATGAGCACGCGAGAGCGCGCGTGTTCCAGCATCGCGGCGATGGAGGCCGCATCCAGGCGGATGTTGAGAGCATTGAGCACGGCGCCCGCCATCGGCACGCCGAAATGGGCCTCCAGCATGGCCGGCACGTTGGGCGCCAGGATCGAGACCGTGTCGCCGATGCCGACACCGTGCGCCGCGAGCGCGCCAGCCAGCCGGCGGCACCGCGCGTAGGTCTCTGCATAGCTTCGCCTGAGCGCGCCGTGCACCACGGCCGTCCGTGCCGGATAGATCGCGGCCGCCCGCGCCATGAAATCGCATGGGGTCAGCGGGACGTGGTTGGCGGGTCCCCGTTCGAGTCCGCGCTCGTAGCGGTTGTTGTCGGACACCAATCGGCTCCTTCGGTGATGATCGTCATGGTCGACGCTCGCCCGACACGGCGTCAAGAACCGGCGCGGTGCCGGCCCGATGTGAGGAGTGGGTTCGCGCTACGGACAACCGGCGGCTATACTCGCGCCATGCACGTCGCCATCGTCTCCGACACGATCTGTCCCTGGTGCTACATCGGCAAGCGCCGCTTCGAGCGTGCCAACGCCGGCCGGCCGACCGACCTCGCCGTCGAGTGGCGCCCGTACCAACTCAATCCGGATATGCCGGCCGAGGGCGTCGAGCGGCTCCCATACCTGGTGGCCAAGTTTGGCTCCGAAGAGCGGGTCGCCGAGATCTTCACGGCGATCGAAGAGGCCGGCGAGGCCGAAGGCATCCAATTCGTCTTCGACCAGATTGGGCGCACCCCCAACACCGTCGATTCGCACCGGCTGATCGAGTTCGCCGGCCAGCGCGGGGCGCAGGATGGGGTGGTCGAGGCTTTGTTCCACCGCTATTTCGAACAGGGCGAAGACATCAGCGACCACGGCGTACTCACTGCTGCCGGCGTTGACGGCGGTCTCGACGAGGCCGAATTGCGCCGCTATCTGGACGGGAGTGACGGGGTCGAGGAAGTCAAGAATGAGAGCGAGGCGGCGAGCCGCGCGGGCATCTCCGGCGTGCCCTGCTTCATCTTCGAGCGTCGCTATGCGGTCACCGGCGCGCAAACGCCTGACGTCTTCGAGCGGGTATTCGAGCTCGCCGCCGCTGCGTCCGAGACACCCGCCGAGGCCTCGCCTCCTGCGACGTAGGCGGGCGACGGACGCGCTGCTGCCACGCCGGCGCGCTTATTCCGCCTCCTTCTCTTTCTCGGACGAGAACAGCTTGCGTAGGAAGCCCGGCGCCAGGACCGATAGCGGGTTGACCGAGATATCCGGCTCAGCGGTCGTCCCACCAACCCGGTAGTCAGCCGCGAACAACCCCTCCCCTTCTCCGCCGGTCAGCAGCTCCCCCAGCACGGGGATGACGTCTATCAGGGTGTTGAAGGTGTAGGCGGGGACGACCGTGCCACTGATGTCCACCCGATCCGATTCGAGATCGACTGTCCCCTCGGCGTTGACGCCTACGGAAAAGCCCGATGTCTGCGCGTCCCGAATGGTGAGAACGTTCTCTTCGAGGGTGAAGGGCATCTCGAAGCGCGAAAAGCGTATCCCCTTGCCCCGCAGTTCACTGAGGATGCCTGTCAGGGTTGCCACGGTGAGCAGCCTTGCCAGCGTCGGCGCGTTGATCACGCGGTAGTCGTCGATCTTGACCGTGCCGGTGACGGGCGCGCCCGGCTGGTCGTCGTGCAGCACGGCTTCCATCACGAGGTCGCCGCCGCCGGCGTTGTCGTAAATCTTGAAGGTCCGGGCCACGGCGCCCGCGTCGCGCGAGCGGACCGTTATCAGGCGCTTGCTCCCCTGCGGCTCCAGGGAGAAGGACATGGGCGCGCCTGTGGCCAGTGTGCCCTCCATGAACCCGATGTGTCTGCCTTCGCTATCGGTCTCAAAGCGAGCACGCAGGTCCGTCAGCTCCCGATCGCCGGCGGTCATGACGCGGTCGACATCGAGGTCGAGGAGGAGCTGGCCGGAATGCAGCGCGTCATCCCCCATCAGATCCTCGATGTAGGGTCGGGCGTCGAGACTGGCGCCCTCAATCGCGATCCGTGTAACCACGTCCTCGATCACGATCGTGCCTGAGATGTCCGTCGTGCCGTGCCGCATCCTCTCGATCGTGATTTCACGAATGCCGCCGGCGTCACCGGCGAGCACGGCCCGGCCGAGGCCATAGAGCGTCTCCGTCTCGACCTCGACCCTGGTGAGCTCGACTGGCCCTTCCGGAGGAACGCTGGCAAGAACCTGTATCGTTCCAGGCGCACCCGCTGGCTTGGCCCAGTGCAGCTCCGGTATCGCGAGTTGCGCCTCGGTCGCATCGACGTGAAGCGTCGTGCGCGGCCACAGGCCGCCTCCTGGATCGGAATACCTCCCCTCGAGCGCGAGGGTGCCCTGCACGTAAGGCGCCATGTCGAACCCCAGCGCAACCTGTGCTTCCGGCGTCAAGGTCGTTGTCACGTCGAAGCGGCGCGCGAACCGCGCGCCATCATCGAAATTCTCGCGCCACGCGATCGTCGCGGGCATGTCCTGAAGCCTGGCCGTGCCGCGCAGGTCCAAGCTCACGTTGTCGACGCCGAGGCGGAGTACGCCCTCGGTCATGTCCACGACATCCCCGATTTGCTCGATCGCGGCATTCTGAATCCGCGCGACGGCGTTGACGTCGATCTGCTCGGCCTCGACCGATTGGAGCAGCGGCAGTTCGAGCGCGAACAGGGTGTGCACCGTGCCGCCCGCCTCGGCCGGCAGCAGCCCGATCTTGCTCACCAAACCGAGCCGCGGATGATCCAGCAATGCGAGGGCGTCTCCCGCCGGCCCTTCCCCCTCGATCGTTACCGCCATGCGGGGGATCGAGGAATGGATCTCGCTTAGCGAGGCGGTTCCGCGCGACGCCACGATTTCTGCGATGCGGCCGTCGCTCATGGTGAGGTCGAGCGATTCGCCCGTGAACCGACCGGTGCCAGCAACTCCCGTCACCGGCGGCATGGGGCGCAGGTAATGGATTTCCGAGTTCTCGAACGCGAGTATGCCCGTCGCAGACGCCGCGCTGAAGCGGTCGTTCTCGAAATCGCCGGGCTTGATATCGAGCTCGGCATCGAAGCGGGTGAGCACGCCATCAGTCACATTCTCGACGATCCATCGACGTCCGGGCGGGATGAACGCCTCCGGCCAGTAGTCGCCAAGCGACTTGAACGGCATGTTGTGCGCCTGAAACCGTCCCTTGACGCCGACGCCGGCATCCGTCTGCCAGAGGTCGCCATCGAGGGAGAAACGCGGACCATCGGTATCGACCTCGAACCTTTCGAGGCTAAGCCAGGACAGCTCCCCGTCCACCGAGCCCGTCGCGGCGAGCCGGCGCACTGAGACCGGCGCGGGAAAGACCTCGGGCAAGGCGATCTCTCCCTCCCCACTCGCGATATCGAACACGGCGCCACCAAGAATGCCGCCGGGCGCCACATCGATCGCGATCGTTCCGGAGAGCGGAACGCGAAACCCGGCGAACTCCTCCAGTTCAGGGGCGATGAAGGAAAGCTTGAGCAGGTTAAGCCCGGAGAAGCCGATGGCGGCGCTGCCCATCTTGCTCTCTCGGTGATGGAAGAGCTCCACCTCCAGATGGGTCTCGAGGTCCCGCACCAGCAATTCCGCCGACAGGTGCCCGAGGATCGCGGCGTCGTCGAGATTGAGCGTGAGGTCGGCGCTCGGCGCGGTCCAGGTGAAATCGGTCGTCTCGTCGACCAGGACGATGGAGGCATCGCGCAGGCTGACCCGCTTCAACCGCGCCATCGGGTGATCCTCGCGGGGCGGGTCGAGCAGATCGTCGACCAGGGAATCGGCCGCGTCGTCGTCCGCCACGCCGGCCTCGTCGCTGCCGGCGAGGCGCACGCGCCCGTCCGCGTCGCGAACTAGGGCAAGGCTCAGCCCGATCAGCTCGATCGACGTCGGCGCGATCGTCCCGCTCAACAGGGCTGCGCCGCTCAATCCCAGAGACGCCTCCGGCATCGCCGCCAAGGTCGCGCCGCTCGCGTCGGCGATCCGGAGATCGGTCAAATGGACTTCGAGCCCCTCGCCCCAGCCGGGCCAGACGAGCACGGTGTCCTCGAACTCGAAATGATAGGAGAGGTCTTCGCCTTCCAGCGCCTCCTGCATATAGGGAGAGAGGAAACCGAGCGAGATCGGGCCGGTCGAAAGCCGCCACGCGGCCAGGCCGAAGAGGATGGCGAGCACGCCGAACAGGGCGCCCAAAGCCTGGAGAGCGATTCGGGCAGTCGAGCTCATATCGATGATCCGGAGACGGCCGCCAGTGCGGCCCCCTTTGCCTCTTCCCCGCAGCGAACCTTGTAATACAATCGCCGCACGGTGTCGCGACTGCCCTTCCTGACAGACGATGCGATGTGTCCCGAGCCAGCCTCGGGCGACCGCGCGCGCGCGCGCCGTGAGGAATGGCGCGCGGCCGCTACCGAGCTCGGCGGCGCCGACGAATCGTTCGCGAACGCGCTTGTAGACGACTCGCGCGCCTGCGACTTCCTCGATGGCGTGTTCGGCAACGCCCCTGCGCTCGGCCGGGCGTTGGTCCGCGAGCCGGCCCAGCTCCGCCTAATGGCCGAGCAAGGCCCCAACACCGCGTTCGCGAGCGCGCTCGACGAGATATCGGACGCCGCCCGCGTAAGTGGCGACCGCCGTGTCTTCGCCCGGCGGCTTCGTGGAGCCAAGCGGCGGGCGTCACTGACCGTAGCGCTCGCCGATTTGGCCGGCGCCTGGCCTCTGGATCGGGTCGCCCAAGCCCTCACCCGGCTCGCCGATGCCGTGCTCGCGAGCACTCTCGACCACCTGCTTCGGGAAGCCGCCGCACGGGGCACTCTCGCACCCCCAAAGCAGGACGAACCGATGGCATCCGGGCTGACCGTCTTCGGCGTGGGCGGGCTCGGCGCAGGCGAGCTAACCTATTCGAGCGAACTCGACCTGCTCGTGCTCTTCGACCCCGAACGCGTGCGGCACCAGGGCCGGGGCGAGCCCGCCGAAGCTCTGCACCGACTCGTGCGCGATCTCGCCACTCTGCTCGGTGAGCGCGCCGACGACGGCTGCGTCTATCGCACCGATCTCAAGTTCAGGCCCAACACGGGCTCCACGCCGCTCGCGCTCTCGACGGCGGCGGCGGAGCAGTACTACGAGAGCCACGGACAGAACTGGGAGCGCGCCGCGATGATCAAGGCACGCCCGGCCGCCGGTGACATGGCGGTCGGCGCCGACATGATCGAGCGTCTGCGCCCCTTCATCTGGCGCAAGTACCTCGACCTCTCTGCCATCCAGGACATCCAGTCGATCAAGCGCCAGATTAATGCCGAGCCCAGCCGCCAACACTTCGACGTCGCCGGACACGACATCGAGCGTGGCCGGGGCGGCATTCGCCAGATCGAGCTCTACGCGCAGACTCAGCAGCTCATCTGGGGCGGCCGCGACGACTCGCTCCGCTCCCGCGCCACCTGCGACGCGCTCAAGGCACTCGCCGCCGCCGAGCGCACGAGCGGGGTTGCGGTGGAGGCGCTGATCGACTCGTACCGCTTCCTCCGCCGGCTCGAGCACCGCATCGAAATGATCGACGACGAGCCGGCTCTACGAATTCCCGACGACGCCGATGCCCGCGCCGCGCTCGCCCGCCTCATGGGCTTCGCCGACGAAGCGGGCCTCGCCGATGCGCTGCGCAGCCATGTACGCACCGTAGAGGAGCACTACGCCGCGCTCTTCGAGGACGAGCCTGACCTCGGCGACGAGGGCGGCAACCTCGTGTTCACGGGCACCGACGACGACCCCGGCACCCTCGCGAGCCTGGAGCGTATGGGCTTCGGCGACGCCTCTGGCGTCTCGGCGACGGTGCGCCGCTGGCATCACGGCCGGATCCAGGCGACCCGCAGTACGCGCGCACGCGAGCTGTTGACCGAGCTCATGCCGGCTCTGCTCCGCGCGCTCTCCCACACCGCTGATCCCGACTCCGCCTTCCGCAAGCTCGACGAATTTCTCGCCGGGCTGCCGTCGGGGGTCCAACCTTTCCTGCTGCTGCACGACAACCCCGGATTGCTCACCCAGCTCGCCGAGATCCTGGGCAGCGCGCCCCGCATCGCCGAGCACCTGAGCCGCAGCCCGGACCTGCTCGAAGGCCTCATCAGCGGCGACCTGCACCAACGGCTGCCGAACCGGGACGAGTTGATCGACGACCTCGCGCAAGCGCTCGCGCCGGCCAGCGACTACGACGACGTGCTCGACGGCGTGCGGCGCTGGCAGCACGAGCGCGAGTTCCAGGTGGGCATGCAGATCCTCCGGGGCGACGTGGCGGTCGACCAATTGTCCGCCGCGCTCTCGGACATCGCCGATACGGTGATCGAGACCCTGCTGCCGCGGGTGCACCGGGATTTCGCCCGTCGCCACGGTTCGGTGCCAGGCGCAGCCTTCGCCGTGCTCGGCATGGGCAAGCTCGGCAGCCGCGAGCTCACCTTCGACAGCGACCTCGACGTGGTCTTCCTCTACGGTGTGCCGGACGAAGCGAACCTGGGGTCCGACGGCGCCCAGGGCCTCGCGCCGAGCCATTACTACACCCGCTTCACCAAGCGCCTGTCCAACGCCGTGAGCGCGCTCACCGCCGAAGGGCGCCTCTACGAGATCGACACGCGCTTGCGCCCCGCCGGCTCCTCCGGGCCGATCGCCACCGAGGCCGCCGCCTTCCGCCGCTACCACGAAGAGGACTCTTGGACCTGGGAGCACATGGCGCTCACGCGCGCGAGGCCCGTGGCAGGCGATCCCGACCTCGCTGCGTCGGTGATGGCGGATATCCGGGCCGTCCTCTGCGCCCCGCGCGATGCGGACACGCTGCTGGCCGACGTCGCCGCCATGCGCGAGCGCATCGAGGGCGAGCGCCACACCGAGAACCGCTGGCGCCTCAAGCACGTGCGGGGCGGTCTGCTCGACCTCGAATTCATCGCCCAGTACCACCTGCTGCGCCACGCCGCGCGCCACCCGTCCATCCTCGTTCAATCCACGCAGTCGATGTATCGCAGGCTCGGCGAGGCCGGCGTCCTCGCCTCCGACGATGCCGGCGAGCTGGCCGAGATGCTCGCCTTCCTCCAGCGCCTCCAGGGCCTGCTCCGGCTCACCGTCGGCACCAACCGGGAGGTCGACCGCTTCACGCCCGGCGTTCGCGAGACCCTCGCGCGGGCCATGGGGACAGACGATTTCGCCGCCCTTGAAGGACGGATCGTCGCCATTCAGGATCGCGTCCGCGCCGCCTATCATCGCCTGGTCGCGGCACCTGCGGCGACGCTCGACCGCAAGAGCGAAGAGTGAGAGGAGAACGACCATGACGACGGCGATAGAAGCCGGCAGCCCCGCGCCGGGGTTCACGGCACCCACCAACGATGGCGGCTCGCTGAGCCTCGACAGCCTGCGCGGCAAGGCGGTGGTGCTCTACTTCTACCCGCGCGACGACACGCCCGGCTGCACCCGCGAGGCGCAGGAGTTCACCGAGGCCCTGCCGGAGTTCGCGGCAGCCGGCGCGGAGATCGTCGGCGTCTCCAAGGACGCCGCCGCCAAGCACGACAAGTTCCGGGAGAAGTACGGCCTCCCCTTCACCCTGGTCTCCGATGCCGAGAGCGACATCTGCGAGCGCTACGGCGTCTGGGTCGAGAAGAAGAACTACGGCAAGACCTACATGGGGATCGAGCGCGCGACCTTCCTCATCGACTCCGACGGCACCGTCACCAAGGTCTGGCGCAAGGTGAAGGTCGCCGGCCACGTTGAGAAGGTGTTGGAGGCGGTGCAGGCGCTGAACGCCGACGCCAGTTAGCCCCCCTTGAAGGGGCGGAAAAGGCTGATCGTGTCGTCGTGGCCTAGCGGCGTCTCGGGCCACTGATCGCGGGGCACGGCCTCGCCGTTCACCATGGCAAGGAGAGCAGGGTCGGCGTCCACGCCGAGGCCGGAGAGCGCGTCCGCGACGTTCGCGCCCGCCTCCAGGTCGAGAACGCGGCTCTTCGCGCTGCCGAATTGGGGAAGCTCGATCGCGATAAGCTCGACCTTGACCCGCATGTCTCACCAGTTCCCAAGTCGCCACGCCGCCTGTCACATGACAGATGCAAGTGTTCGACAGTGCGAACGCCGCCAATGGTATTCGTTCGGTCTTGCCTTGCAACGGCCGTATCGGTATCCCGATGAGCCGGACGCGTCGGACGCATGATTGAAAGGAGAACACAATGGCGAAGGGTTACTGGGTCAGTTGTTACCGGGAGATCAAGGATTCCGACGCGCTGGCGGAGTACGCCAAGCTCGCAGGGCCTGCGATCCTGGCCGGCGGCGGCACGTTCCTGGCGCGCGGCGGCAAGGTCCAGGCCTTCGACGCCGGCATTGCCGGACGCACCGTCGTCGTCGAGTTCGAGAGCTTCGAACAGGCGCTCGCCACTCACGACGGTGCCGCCTACCAGGCCGCCCTCGCGAAGCTCGAAGGCGCCGTGGAGCGTGACTTCCGGGTGGTCGAGGGCGTCGATTGACGGCAAAGAGCGGCGGGGCGCCCGGTCAGGAGCGGTAGCCGCGCGGGCGCGGCGGCTGCTATCCTCCGCCCCGAACGACGAACCGAGGAGACATCAGCCATGGCGGTAACCGCGATCGTTCGCTTCGCGCTGCCCGAGGGCAAGACGCGCGAGGCGGCAAAGGCCGCATTCGAAGCGTCCGCCCCGCTCTACCAGGGCGTCGAGGGCCTGGTTCGAAAATACTATCTCCTGTCCGAGGACGGTCGGACCGGCGGCGGGGTGTATCTCTTCGAGTCGCGCGAGGACGCAGAGCGCCTCTATAGCGAGGCCTGGAGGGCCGGCATTCGCGAGCGCCTGGGCGCCGAGCCTTCGATCGAGTATTTCGAATCGCCGGTGATCGTCGACAATGAGGTAGGCGCAATCTCCAGCGCGGCTTGATTGCTGGTTGACTCTCAGCCGAGGCCGAGGCGCTCCATGGTCGCGGTCGTCGGCCGGCCTTCGGCGGTCCAGCCGCGCAGCTCGTAGTACTGCGGCAGCATGGTTTCGAGCTCGCAGACCTTGCCCTTGCCCGAGCCGCTCTTGACCGCCTCCTTGAGGATGCGCTGCGGCAGCGTGTCGTCGGCGGCGGTCATGCCGGCGTCGAGGTTGAACTGGCGCTCCATGTTCCAGATGCGCTCGCCGGTCTCGTTCAGCCGGTCCACGGTCCACTCGCCTGCGCAGCCGGCATTGACCAGGTTGGCGACCTCGTCGAGCCCCCAGATCATCATGGGGAAGGCGCAGATGCCGACGGAATCGATGGCCGCGTTCGAATCCTGGCTGTCCTTCACGATCTTCGCCTTGCCCTCCAGCTTGCCGCCCGAGAAATCGTCCTCGTAGGGGTCGGCGCGCAGGTGGCAAGCGCCGCGGTTGCTGGTGGCATACGCGAGGCCCATGCCCTGCATCGAGCGGCCGTCGTAGCCGGGGAACTCCTGCCCCTTGGCGACCATGGCGAGCTCGGGCCGGCCGTACTTCTCGCAGAGCCGCTTGGCGCCTAGCCCTAAGTCCTTGCCGAAGCCCGTGCCCGTGCCGGCGTCCTCCGCCGCCCTGCAGAGCGCCTCGGCCGAGCCGAAGTTGTAGGCGATGCCGCCGGTCTCGGCGTCGGTGATGGCGCCCTCCTCATAGAGCTCCATGGCGGCGGCGACGGTGGCCCCGAAGGAGATCGGGTCCATCCCGTCCTCGTTGCAGACGAAGTTGGCGAAGGTCGCGGCCTCGATGTCGTCCACGCCCACCATGGGGCCGAGCGAGTAGGCCGATTCGTACTCAAGCCCGCCGCTCACCTTCTTGTAGCGATCCCGGTCCTTGATCGCGAAGTGGTTGGGCTCCATCTTGGACGCGCGCTGGCAGCCGATGGTGCAGGCGAAGCACGCGCGATTCGCGACTAGATTGGCGGCACCGTCCGAGCGGCGAACCTTCGCCATCGCGTCGGGGCCCAGGTTGCCGGTGCCCTCGAACTGCACGTCCTGGTTGTTACGGGTGGGCAGGCTGCCGAAGGCCTGGGTCACGTCGATCATGGAAAGCGTGCCGGTGCGCGCAAGGTCTGCGCGGGTCTGGCTCGCGGCGAGCGCGCCGGCGGCCTGCTCCACGGCATCGGCGAAGGCGTCGTCATCGTCCACCGCGACGCCCCGGGTGCCGCGCACCGCGATGGCTTTCAGGTTCTTGGACCCCATCACGGCGCCGACGCCGGAGCGCCCGGCGGCGCGGTCGAGGTCGTTCATCACGCAGGCGTAGCGGTTCAGGTTCTCCCCCGCCCGGCCGATGGAGGCGATCTTGATCGCGCCGTCCTGATGACACGCCTTGATCGCGGGCTCGGTATCCCAGACCGATTTGCCCCAGATGAAGTCTTCGGCGTCGATCAGCTCAGCGTGGTCGTCCTTGATGTAGAGATAGACCGGGCGCGGCGAGCGGCCCTGGCAGAGCACCATGTCCCAACCCGCGAGCTTGAGCTCCCCGCCGAAGTAGCCACCCGAGTTCGAGCAGGCGATGGCGTCGGTAAGCGCCCCCTTGGTGACCACCGTGTAGCGCCCTGCGGTCGGCGCCGTGGTCCCGGTCAGGGGGCCGGTCGCGAAGATGAGGATGTTCTCGGGCGAGAGCGGATCCGCCTTCGGGTCCATCTCCTCCACGAGGTACTTGCTGGCAAGGCCCCTGCTGCCCAGATAGGTCTGCGCCCACTCCATGTTGAGCGCCTCTTCGGTGCAGGTGCCGGCGGTGAGGTCAACCCGCAACAGTCTGCCTTGCCAAGCCATCGTAGTCCCCCCCTGATGTCGAACGGCCGAGCCGGGCCGCATGCGAGAAACGTACCCCCGGATTCGCCGTTCGCCAAGGGCGCGGCGGGCGCGGGCGACGAGACGAAGTAAGTTATGCAGCCGGGCGGTGGACGGGCACCAGATAGGGCCCTTCGGGAATCACGGCGACACGCGGGTCGCCGTGCCGGGCGGCGCTTTCCGCCACCGAATCCGCGATCGACTCGGTCATCCGGACTCCGGTAAGCGCGCGGTCTTCCAGCGCCAGGCCCTCGGTGAAGAGGTGGACCGTGCCGGCCCGCATGGGGCGGAGCTGCATCTCGGTCTGCCACTCGTCGATGGCCGCGTGGGTCTTGGCGCTGATCTCGTCGAGGAAGTGATCTGGGCCGTTCTCCACCAGCCGGCGCTGCGCGTCCGCGTAGTGCGCCGAGCCCAAGCCCTCCGAACAGGCCGACGCAACAATGAGATCGCCGCCCGGCTCCAGGATTTCGAGCGGCCCGACCATGCCCTTGACGGTCTGATAGTAGGTCGCGTCGAGCGGATAGCCGGCCGAGCTGGTCAGCACGGTGCTGAACCGCTCGGCCACCGGGACGGTGCAGTATTGCTCCGCGAAGGCGACCGCCGCCGCGTGGCTCGCCACCACCTCGCCGTAGTTGAGGAAGGTCACACGGCGCTCGTCGTCGATCACGCTGTTGACCGCCCGCGCGCCGCCGATCATCGCCATTATCGCCAGCTGCTCCTCGTGCAGCGGGTTGCCCTCCAGCACGCAGTTTGTGCAGTTGGGATGCTCCATGAAGCGCGCGCTGTGGAAGGTGGTAATGGTCTCGGCGTGGGCGACGCCGGGCGCGATCACCTTGCGCCCGCCGGACCAGCCGGCCATGAAGTGCGGCTCCACCAGGCCGGTCGCGATGCGCAAATCTGCCTCGATGAAGCGCCGGTCGAGCCGCACCACGGTGCCGCGCTCCGTCGTGCCGATCAGCACGTGGTCGGCGTCCTCGCGCGCGAAGTGATTCGCGACAGTCACCGCCTCCAGCACCCAGGGATCGCCCACCAGGGCGGCGAGCTCCTCGCCCTCGTTGGGCCGGTGCAGCCCGGTCGCCACCAGCACCGTGATCCGCTCTGGCGCCATCCCGGCATCGAGCAGAGTGCGGATCAGCGGCGGCAAGATCACGCCGTTGGGCACCGGGCGCGTGAAGTCGCAGATGAGGATGCAGGCGCTCTCGGCACGCGCGGCCTCAGCTGCGAGCGGCGCGCAGCCCACGGGCTGAGCGAGCGCCTGGTCTATTGCCGCCTCCGGGTCCGCAAGCAGCGGCATCGCCTGCTTGGCGATCACGGTGACGTCGAGCGTATCGGGCAGATCCACCGCCCGCTGCCCCCGGCCGTAATTCAGGTGAACGCGCATTCGGCCAGCCTAAGCCATCACTGGACGCAACGGCAGCCCCCCCCCCCGACGCTACTTCGTTCCGGCGAGCGGGATGCCGGTTGCGGTTGCGGTTGCGACGGTGAGCGCGCGGAGATCTTCAGGTTCGACGTTCTGGAGGTTCGTCTTGCCGGTGCAGCGCGCCATCATCGAGGCTTCGGATGCGGTCGCCTTGATGATGTTGGCGGCGCCGGCCGTGCGGTCCTCGTCGCTGCGATCCGCCGAGAACGAGAGCTCCCGGCTGCCGGTAATGGCACCGCCGGCGGCGAGGGCCACGGCGACGCCCAGCACCACGGCGACGGTGCCGAGAGCGATCACCTTGGCCGCGTCGGTGCCGGAACGCACCCCGCCGAAGTAGACCAGGTCGATCTCCTCCTCCCGGTCCAGCCGCCGCAGGATCGCCACGGCATCGCGCAGGATCGTGAGGTCGGGCGCACCCGTGAGTTCCGCCCAGGGGGTGCCGAGCCCGGCACTGCCGTCCAGCAGCAGCATGTCGAAGCCGGCATCGAGCGCGTAGGGAATCGCTTCTTCCAAGACCATCGGCGAGGAGACCGAAAGCCCCAGCACTTGGCCCTCGGCTGCCCGCGTCGCCTCTATCGGCTGGAAGCGGTGACCGAGGGCATGGATCAGGCCGGCTGCGTCCGCACTCGGCGCGATCTGCCCCGGCAGCACGAGCTGGAACCAGCGCGCATCGCCGCCGATGGGCCGCAGCCCCAGATAGCTCGCGTCCACCTCGGCGATGCCCTGCCCGACCGCAGCGCGCACTTCTTCGGGCGCGTCATCGAAGCCGGTCACCATGAAAGGCAGCGCCAGATCGGTACCGCCGACGGTGGTGCCGATGCGGCAGGCCTCCCGGTAGGGGTCGATCACCAGCCGCGACAGGTTCGCCGGCAAGAACGCGATATCGTCCAGCACTCCTGGAAGCTCCTCCGGGAAAGGATCGCCGCGCTCGACCATGCGCTTCTCCAGCATCGCCTTCTGGCGCACCGTATCGTCGGGGCTGGTGCGGGCCATCACGAAGATGTCCTCGCGATGGTCCACCGCGTAGTCGGCCGAGCCGGTCTCCGCATCGCAGCGGAAGCACCGCGCCGCCTCCTTGCGTGCCGCCTCCCAGCCATACGTCGTCTCGATCTCCGGGAACGACACCGGGTTCTCGCCGAGGCCGAGGAAGTCGGGGTGCTGCACCGGCAGCAGCTCCCATTCCAGGTCTTGGGCCACCGGCACGCGGCGCGTCCGGTGCGGCGTGCGATAGGGCAACGGGTCTTCGCGCCCTTCGAGGAACGCCTTCACGTAGTAGGCCACCCGCTGACCGTGGTTCATCGCCATCACGATGGTGGACCCGCCGAAGGCCCCGTCGCCGGCCGCGAACACCTTGGGATCGCTGGTGCGCATGCCTTCCCACTCGGTCCGCACCCGGTCCGAGAGCATCATGCCGCGCCGGTCGAGGTCGTCGCAGAGACCCTCCTGCCCCACCGAGGCGATCACCATGCCGCAGGCGATGTCGTGCTCTGTGCCCGGCACATTCACCGGCGCGCGCCGGCCCGACTCGTCCGGGTCTCCCAGCGTCGTCTGCACGCAGCGCACCCCAAGCCCGTTGCCCTGCGGCACGATCGCGGTCTGCTGGGTGTGGTAGATGAACTCGATCCCCTCCTCGATCGCGCCCTCAAGCTCGATCTTACGCGCCGGGATCTCGGCCGGGCCGCGCCGGTAGACCACCTTCACGTCCTTGCAGCCGGGCAGACGCTTCGCGACCCGGCAGGCGTCCATGGCGACGTCGCCGCCGCCGATCACCACGACCGTCTCCGGCATCTCGGGCCGCGCGCCCTCGTTCACGTCGCGCAGGAACTGCACGCCGTCGATCACGCGCGTGTCGTCCTCGCCCGGAATGCCCATGTTCTTGCCCCACCATGCGCCGATGGCGAGAACCACCGCATCGTGACGATCCTTGAGCTCGTCCAGCGTCACGTCGCGACCGAGCGCGGTGTTGAGGTGGACCTCCATGCCCGGGCAGCGCCGGGCCATGCGGTCGATGTCCTCTTGGATGATTCCGGGCGGCAGGCGAAACGCCGGAATGCCCCAGATCATCATACCGCCGAGCCGGTCGGTCATCTCGTAGACGTGGACCCGGTAGCCTGCGACCGAGAGCTCGTGCGCCGCCGTCAGCCCCGCCGGGCCTGAGCCCACCACGGCGACGCTCTGCTCGTGGCGCACCGGCACCGCCGGCGGGTCGTAGTCGTGCCCCACCTCGTCCATGACGAAGCGCTTCAGGTTGCGAATTTGCACCGGCCCGTCGGAATCTGTCCGCCGGCACGCCGGCTCGCACGGCGCATCGCACACCCGCCCACAGATCGAGCTGAACGGGTTGGTCGCCGTGATCGCCTCGAACGCCTCTTCGAACTTCCGCTCCCAGATATAAGCGATATACGACGGCGCGTCGGTGCCAACCGGACAGGCGATCTGGCAGGGCGCCGGCACGAAGTGCGCGTCGTCCGTGTCGTCGGGCAGCTCCGCGAGAAGCTGCCCGCCCGCCTCCATCTCCTTCAGGATCGCCATGGCTCAGCCCACCCTGCCGCGCAGCGCCAGCTCGCGCTCGCGGTATTCCGGTGCGTAGGGCAGCCCGGTCATCTCCGCCGCATCGCGCGTGAGGGCCACTAGGTCGTCGCGAGAGAGTTGAGTGGTGCTGCCATACCCCAGCGCCTGGGTCAGCGCTGCGAGCTGCCAGCGCACGCCCTCCAGATAGCGGTGGATGTTGCGCGCCTCCGCCACCGGGTTGTAGCGCCGCTCGTGCTGCGGGTCCTGGGTCGCGATCCCGGTGACGCATTGGCCCACGTGGCACTGCATGCAGGCGATACATCCCCCGGCAATGATCACTGCCGTTCCCATCGCGACCGCATTGGCGCCGAGGCAGAGGCCCTTCACCGCGTCGATGCCGTCCCGGACGCCGCCCATCAGCACGACTTCCATCTTGCCGAGGCCTTCCACCTCCTCCAGCGCCGCCATCGCTTGGGTGATGGCCGCGAGCGTGGGCACGCCCACGTGCTCCATCACTTCGGCGCCGCCAGCGCCGGTGGAGCCCTGCATCCCGTCGAGCTCGACGAAGTCGAAGCCGTCCTTGTAGGCGATCTTGATGTCGTCCCTCACTCGGCCTGCGCCGAGCTTCACGCTCACCGGGATGCGATAACCCGTGGCCTCGCGGAACTCCTCCACCTTGATGACCAGGTCGTCGGCGCCGAGGATGTCCGGGTGGCGCGAGGGCGAGCGCAGGTCGATGCCCTCGGGGATGCCCCGGATGGTGGCAAGCTCCTTGGTCACTTTCTTCGCCATGAGCTGACCGCCGAAGCCGGGCTTGGCCCCCTGGCTGATGTAGATCTCGAGCCCGTCGGCCCGGTTCATGTCGTGAATGTTCCAGCCGAGCCGCCCGCCCAGGCACTGGAACACCAGCTGCTCCGCCGCGCCCCGCTGGGCGTCGCTCATGCCGCCTTCGCCGGTGTTCTCGGCAATGCCGGCCATGCTCGACGCCATGCCCACCGCCTGTTTGGTGGAGCGCGAGAGCGCGCCATAGCTCATCGGCGCGATCATCACCGGCATCGAGAGCTTGAGCGGCCGTGCACCGTTAAGGCCCCCGATCTCCGTATACATCTCGACCGCTGCCACCGGATCGCCCGCCATGCCGGCACCGGACAGATCGCGCTTGAACGCGAGGTCCGAGAGATGCGGCAGCGTGCGCGCGCCGCCGTAGCCCCGCACCCGGTAACGGCCGATCTGCGACTTGATGTAGACGTCCTCCTGCACCTTCGGGTTCCAGTAGTCCGACGTGCCCGAGAAGGTGAAGAAGGGAATGCTGCGCACCTGCTGCTCGCTTGTGGCGTAGCGCAGCCGCTTGCCGGCATTCACGATCTTCTGGAAGCCGCCCTTGTAGGCAATCTCGTGGCGATCCAGGAACGCACGGACATCTTCGATCTCGGCCTCCTCGATATCGGTCAGTTGGGCATCGGAGCCCAGAGAGCGCACCGCGCCGCCGACGTAGATATCGCCGGCGGCCATGTCCTCGCCCACGCGTTCGCCGGACTCGCCCAGGATGATGATGCGACCGCCGTACATCATGTAGCCGGCCATGAAGTTGGCGTTGCCGACGCAGCAGAGCGTGCCCGCCTTCATCACCTGGCCCGCACGCGAGCCCACGTTGCCGTGCACCACGATCTCGGCGCCCCGGATCGCCACGCCCGCGATCGCGCCGGCGTTGCCGCGCACCGTCACGGTGCCGGCGTACATGTTGTCGCCGAGGCCCCAGCCAACGTTGTTGTCGATTTCGAAGCGCGCCTGATCCGCGAGCCCTGCGCAGAAGTAGCCCGCAGAGCCCTGGATATGCACTCTGACCGGGTGGATCAGTCCGACGCCGATATGGTGGCGCGCGTCGGGGTTGAGGACCTCGATGTCCTCGCCCTCAGCCCCCCACTTTCGGATTTGCTCGTTGGCGTCCCGGACCGAAACCTGTCCTAGGTCAATCTGGACCATGTACCGTAGCTCCCCGGCGGCGGTTCCCTAGTATCGAGCGCGCGGCCCGGGAAGAGGCGGTTCAATGAAACCTCCTCCGAGGCGATCGCGATCAGGTCGTCGTTCTCGTACATGATCATCGGCTTCGCCGCGAGGTGGTCCTTGGCGTAGCCGATCTCGTCCTTGGTCGAGACCAGGAACGAGAACGTGCCGTCGAGGTCGTCGATCGAGGTCTTGAGCGCGTCTTCAAGCGGCACCTCGTTGGCGAGCTTGTCCGCCAGATAGACCGCGATCAGCTCGCTGTCGTTGTCCGTGTGGAACTCGAAGCCCCGGCGCTCGAGCCTGCGCCGCATCTTCCAGTAGTTCGTGATCTGGCCGTTGTGCACGATCGCGATGTCGGTGAAACCGGTCGCCCAGAAGGGATGCGCGGCCTCGGGCTTCACTTCGGATTCGGTCGCGAGCCGGACGTGACCCAGACCGTGGGTGCCCTGCACCTCGCGCACGTGGAACACATCGTCCACGTCGTGGGCGCCGCCCACGTCCTTTCGGATATCCAGACTCTCGCCGATCGAGATCAGGGTCGCCGCATGCTCCATGTCATAGGTGAGCTTCCGCACGTCGCCGGAGAAGCGCACGACTACCCGGTAGCTGTTGCCCACGTGCTCGTCTTCCACGATTTCGGCGCCGTGGTCCTCAAGCGTGGTACGAATGTCCGCGATCGCGGCCTCGACACCGCTGTTATGGCCAACGCCGTCGCCCGCGCCGTTCTCCTCCTCCACGAGAAAGCGGAGCCGGAGCTTGCCCGGTTCGACATCCTCGTAGAGCGCGAAGCCGGTGGAATCCGGACCACGGTGCTGGCAGCCATCCAGCATGTCGATCAGAGCCTGACCGGTGCCAAGTCCCGCGCTCCCGTGCTTGAACATCACGCCCGCTATTCCGCACATGCGCTAAGTCCCGCTCATTCGTCTTGCGATAAGTCACTATACCACGAATCCCGGACTCGCGCGCCGCCACGCCCCTATCTATGGTGCGCGCGGGAGGAATAGCAGCCATGCCCTACGCGCCGTCGCCGGATGGAACCAGGCTTTACTACGAGGAAGTCGGGTCAGGCCATCCGGTGCTCTTCATCCATGAGTTCGCGGGCGACCGCCTGAGCTGGGAGCCGCAGCTCTGCCATTTCTCGCGGCGTTATCGCTGCATTGCCTACAACGCCCGCGGCTATCCGCCGTCTGACGTACCGGAGGACGCGGGTGCCTACAGCCAGGACCACGCGGTGGCGGACGCCATCGCCGTCCTCGACCATCTCGGCATCGAGCGCGCCCACGTCGTGGGCTTGAGCATGGGCGGGTTCGCGACCATCCATTTCGGCCTCAAGCACCCGGCGCGCGCGTCAGCCCTCGTGGTCGCCGGCTGCGGCTACGGTGCGCCCAAAGACGCCCGCACCGACTTCCAGCGCGAGACCCACGCCGTAGCCGACCGCCTGGAGCGCGAGGGCGCCGGCCCGGTCGGCGCCGACTACGCCTTGGGCCCCACCCGCGTGCAGTTCGAGGCCAAGGACCCGCGCGGCTGGGCCACCTTCCGCGACCGGCTCGCCGACCACTCCGCCAAGGGCACGGCCAACACGCTGCGCGGCGTGCAGTCCCGTCGTCCCTCGCTATACGATCTGGAAGAGGGCCTCGCCGCTCTGGCCGTGCCGACGCTGCTGATCACCGGGGACGAGGACGAGCCCTGTCTCGACGCCAACCTCTACCTCAAGCGCACGATCCCGACCGCCGGCCTGCTGGTGATTCCGAAGTCCGGCCATACCATCAACCTCGAAGAGCCCGACGCCTTCAACCAAGCCTGCGCGGAATTCTTCGCCCAGGTTGAGAACGGCCGCTGGGGCACGCGCGACCCGCGCTCGCTCGGCGGCACGTCGATTATCCGGACCGACAAAGACTGACCATGTCAGACGGCGAAAAAGCCATCGCTCAATCGCTGCACGCGCTCCTTGCCGAGCTGATCGCGATACCGTCCACCACGCCGCCGGGTGACACGCGGGCGATTTGCGAAGCCGCCGGTGAGCACTTCAAGGCGGCCGGCTAAGACGTCTCCATGCCCATGCGGACCCCGCCGATCGCCAACCTGGTCGCGCGGCTGGGAGAGGGTTCGCCCTGCGTGGTGTTCAATTCCCATATCGACACGGTCGGCACCGGGGACCGCGCAGCCTGGCGCACTGATCCCTTCGCTGCGACGATGGAGAAGGGCCTCATCTACGGGCTCGGCGCCAACAACTGCAAGGGCTCGGCGGCGGTCCATCTCTGGCTCGCGGACGAGGTGGCGCGCCTGGGCGGACCCGCGCAGGGCAGCGTGGTTTTCGTGCTCGCCGGCGACGAAGAGCGCTTGGGCCCGGAAGGCACCGCGTACCTCCGTGAGGAAGGGTTGATCGAGCCCGATGCCCTGGTGCTCGGCTCGCCCACGGAGAACCACATCATCGTCGAGGAGCGCGGCATCCTCTGGGTCGAAATCGAGACCACGGGCCGTGCCGCTCACGGTGGCGATCCGCCGGCCGGCGACAACGCCATCCTCCGCATGATGCGCCTTTTGGAGAGGCTGCAGACCGAGCTTGGACCGAGACTGGATGCAAGGCGCAGCGGCGGGAAGGTCTCGACCATGAATATCGGCACGCTCCACGGCGGCGAGAACCCCAACGTGGTGCCCGACCGCTGCACGGCCCGCATCGACCGCCGCCTGCTGCCCGACGAGCCCGTCGAAGAGGCGGTGGCTGAGATGGAGGCCGTGCTGGCCGCCGTCGGCGAGCCCGCTGGCTCCTACACCGTTCGCCGCTTGGTCGGCACTAACGGCTTCTCCGCGCCCCTCGACGGTCCCTTCGTCTCGGCACTGATAACGGCCATCGAGGCGCACAGGGGCAGGCCGCCCGAGGTGCTCAACGCCCTCGCCGCGAGCGACGGCCGCTTCTTCGCCTGCGACGGCATCGAGATCGTCAATTTCGGGCCTGGCGACGGCGCCGTGAGCCACGCGGCCAACGAGTTCATCCCCCTCGCAGAGATGGTAGACGCGGCGCTGATCCTTCGCGCCTTCGTCGAGCGATCTCTGGGCTTCAAGGGCTAGCACCACGCCAAGCCACGCCGTTGCGTCGCCGCCGCCGTGCGCCTAACCTTCCGCCGGGGCGCGGGGGCGCGCATTCGACGAACTTAGGGAGGGGCTAGAATCCATGTTTGACATCACTCGGAGAGGTTTGCTCAAGGGCACGGTCGGCAGTGCCGCATCACTGGTAGCGGCGGGTCTTGCTGCCTCACCCAAGGCTTTCGCGGACGACGACGAGATCGTCGTCGCCAGTATCTTCGACCAGTCCGGCGGTCTTGACATTTATGGCACGCCGATGACCCAGACCTGCGAGCTCGCGGTCGAGGAGATCAACGCGGCCGGCGGCCTGCTCGGCAAGAAGATCCGGCTGATCAAGTACGACCCGCAGTCCAACATGGAGCTCTATGCCCAATACGCCCAGGAGGCCGCGCTGAAGGAGCGCGTCGACCTGGTGCACGGCGCCATCACCAGCGCCTCGCGCGAGGTCATCCGGCCGATCCTGCGGCGCTTCAAGACCCTGCTCTGGTACAGCGTGATCTACGAGGGCGGCGTCTGCGACATCAACAACTTCGTCAGCGGCGTGACCGCCGTGCAGTGGGTGAAGCCGATGGCCGACTACGGCTTCAAGACCCACGGCAAGCGCTGCTACTACATCGGCGCCGACTACAACGCGCCCCAGATCATCGGCAAGTGGACCGAGGTCTTCGCCAAGGAACAGGGCGCCGAGGTCGTCACCAAGGACTTCTTCCCCCTCGACGTGGCGGAGTTCGGCCCGGCCATCGCCAAGATCCAGGAAGCGAAGCCCGACTGGCTCTCCACCTGCCTCGTGGGTGCGGCGCACACCGGCTTCTACCGCCAGTGGTACGCGGCCGGCATGCTGAACGAGATCCCGATCGTCTCGGTCACCTTCGGCGTCGGCAACGAGCACGTCCAGCTCAGTGCGGAGGAAGGCAACGGCATCGTCAGCGCCCAGCCCTACTTCCAGGAGCTGCAGCTCCCCGCCAACGTCGAGTTCGTGAAGCGCTATCAGGAGCGTTTCGGCGACGAGGCCCAGTACCTCAACTCGGTGGGTATCGGCGGCTACCTGGGCACTATGCTCTGGTCGCTCGGCGTCAAGGCCGCCGGCAGCCACGAGCGCGAGGACGTGATCGAGGCGCTGCGCAGCGGCGACATCGCCTGGGACGGCCCGGCCGGGCACATGGTGGTCGACCCGGTCACCAACCACGTCATCCAGGACATGCACATGGCCGAGTGCCAGAACCAGACCTGGAACATCTTCGAAAGCTACTCGCAGATGTACCCGAGCGACGTGATCGACCGCTGCGACCTGACCAAGGACCCCGACATGAACGCCCATCTGGAGCCGATCATCTAGGCGTTCCGAAGGCCGCAGCATAACGAGTGCGATAGCACGCTTAACGACGGGCGCGCCGTGGACACCGCTGCGCTCCTGATCATCGAAGTGCTGAACGGGATTGCCAGCCTGGCGCTCGCCTGCGCCGGGCTGGCGATCATCTTTGGCATGATGCGGGTGATCAACTTCGCCCACGGCGAGTTCATGATGCTGGGCGCCTACACCACGGTGGTGTGCACCAAGACCCTCGGCATCAACATCTGGATTTCGATGCTGATCATCTCGCCGATCGTCGTCGGGATCATCGGCATCATCGTGGAGCGGACCTTCATCCGCTTCTTCTACGGCCGCATGATCGACACGCTGATCGCGACCTGGGGCCTCAGCCTGCTGCTCATCGGCATCGTCACCGCGATCTTCGGCAACATCATCGAAGGCGTGTCCGCGCCGATGGGCAGCTTCGAGGTCGGCGTCTACAACGTCTCCCAGTACCGAATGGTGCTCATCGGCATCGTGATCCTGCTGTTCATCGGGGTCTTCGTGGTGCTGACCCGCACCAAGCTCGGCCTCATCGCGCGCGGCACTATGCAGAACCCGGCGCAGGCCTCTGTGCTCGGCATCAGCACGCAGCGCGTCTACATGGTGACGTTTGCGGTCGGCGCAGGGTTGACCGGTCTCGCGGGCGGCCTGCTGGCGCCGATCTCGCAGGTGATCCCGACGGCGGGCGCGGCCTACGTCGCGCAGACCTTCATCACCGTCATCACCGGCGGCACCGGCGCCGTGACCGGCACGCTGGTCGCCTCCGGCGTCTTCGGCACCGTGCGGCAGCTGCTCAGCTACGAGTTCACGCCGGTCCTCGGCGGCGTCGGCCTGCTGATCGTCGCGGTGGTGATGCTGCGGCTGCTGCCGCAAGGCATTACCGGCAAGATCTTCAGGCGCTCGCTGTGACCGTGCTCGGCGTCAACCTGCGAAGCTGGGAGGCCCTCGGCACCATCCTGGTCCTCGTGGTCATGGTGGTGCTGCTGTTCGCCGGCCCACACATCTTCGACTTGTTCTTGCTCTTCAAGGTCACGCTCTTCGTCGCCATGGCGATCCTGGCGCTCTCCATGGGCTTCATCTGGGGCTACGGCGGCATCCTCTGCTTCGGTCAGTCAGCCTTCTACGGCCTCGGCGCCTACACCTACGCCATCGCGGTGGGCAACATCGGCGAGAGCACGGCGCCCTTCTTCCTCGCGATCATCGTGCCCGCCGCCTTCGCTGCCCTGCTCGGCTATTTCATGTTCTATGGACGGCTCAGCGACGTCTATCTCGCGGTGGTGACGCTCGCGGTCACGCTCATCCTCTACAACTTCATGCGCTCGACGGCGGGCGAGGAATACGCCATCGGCGCGCAGCGGCTGATGGGCTTCAACGGCATCTCGTCGATCCAGCCCATCAACTGGCCGGGGGACGGCAACGCACTGCTCTTCCCGGACGAGATATTCCACCTCGCCATGGGGTGTCTCATTCTGTGCTATGCCGGCTTGAAACTCCTAAACCGCTCGCACTTCGGCCGGGTCGCCGTCGCGATTCGGGAGAATGAATTACGCGCCGAGCTGCTCGGCTACGATGTCCGCCTGCACAAGCTGCAGACTTTCACTATCGGCGGCGGAATGGCGGGGCTCGCAGGCTGCCTCGGCGTCAACTTCAACTCCTTCGTCAACCCGGACGTGTTCGCGCTCAACTTCGCGGCCGAGATCATCATGTGGACGCTGATCGGCGGCCTCGGCACGCTGGTCGGGCCGATGATCGGCTGCATCGGCCTTCTGATGCTAAAGTTCGAAATCGGCCAGCAGCAGATCACCAACACCTACCTGATCTTTGGCGGGATCATTATGGTGTTCGTGCTGGCGGTGCCGGCCGGGCTGCTGCCCACCGCGCGCCAACTGGCGGATCGTTTCCTGCCCGGGTTAGGTTTGGGCGGCGCGGAGGCTCAGAGTAGGCGGGAGGCGGCGCAGTGACAGACGCAGCGACGAACGCGGTGCCCATCCTGGAGACACGCGGGCTGACCATGCGCTTCGGCGGCGTGGTCGCGGTCGACGACGTCAATTTCTCTATGTCCGAAGGCGAGCTGCGCTGTCTGATCGGCCCCAACGGTGCCGGCAAGAGCACTTTCTTCAAGTGCCTGACCCACCAGTACAAGGCGTCCGCCGGGCGCGTCCAATTCCGTGGCGCCGACATCACCGGCTCCCACACTTATCAGATCGCGCGCCGCGGCATTGGCATCAAGACGCAGGTGCCGAGTGTGTTCGACGGGTTGAGCGTGCACGAGAACATCTGGGTCGCGGCCCGCCGCCATCACGGTCGCCGCGAGGCCAATCGCATCGTCGACGAAATTCTGGAACGCCTTCGCCTCAGTGCCCTCGCTCGTCGCGTCGTCGGCCAGCTTGCTCACGGCGAGCGCCAGCGGGTCGAGCTCGGCACCGTGCTCACCGGCGAGCCCGAGTTGATCCTGCTCGACGAGCCGACGGCAGGCATGACTCATGAAGAGGTCAACCAAACCACCGACCTGATTCTCGAAATCAACAAGACCACGTCGATGATCGTCGTCGAGCATGACATGCAGTTCATCAAGTCGATCGCGAAACGCGTGACCGTGTTCCATCAAGGAGCAATCCTGATCGAGGACACCATGGCGAACCTGGAGCAGAACCAGCAGGTGCGCGACATCTACCTCGGCAAGCAGCACGCGGCCTGAGCCATGCTGAGCGCCGAGGGCATTCGCGCGAGCTACGGCAGGATCCCGATCCTGCACGGCATCGACCTGGAGGTGCAGGAGGGCGAGTTCGTCGGCATCCTGGGCCACAACGGGATGGGCAAGACCACGCTGCTCAAAACCCTGATCGGCCTGGTCAAGACCACCGACGGCACGATCACTTTCGAGGGCGAGACGATCACGCGGGAGCCGCCGCACAGGCGCAACCGGCGCGGCATCGGCTACGTGCCCCAGGGCCGCGAGATCTTCCCCAACGTTAGCGTGCGCGACAATCTCAGGCTGGGTTTCGCGGTGCAGAAGGTGGACGAGCAGGAGGTGCTCGACGAGGTGCTTGAGGAGTTCCCGCGCCTCAAGCCGCTGCTCGACCGCGCCGGCCGCGTGCTCTCCGGCGGCGAGCAGCAGATTCTGGCGCTGGCACGCTGCCTCTGCGGGCGCCCCCGCCTGATCCTCCTTGACGAGCCGACCGAGGGCATCCAGCCCTCGATCGTCGAAGAGATCGTGGAGATTCTCAAGACCCTACAGGCGCGGCGCAAACTAACCGTCGTCCTGGTGGAGCAGAACCTCGACTTCATCGCCGAGCTGTCCCAGCGCGTGCTCATCATCCAGCGCGGCCAGTTCACCAGCGAAGTCTCGCCGTCGCAGCTCTCCGATCCCGACCTCGTCGCCGAGTTCGTCGGCATGGGCGGCTAGGACGGGGACCGAAGTCTCTGGCCATGCCCGCGCTCACGGACGCCCAGCGGCGCGAATTCGAGGACCACGGGTACTTGCTCCTCCCTGCCCTCTTCTCCGAAGACGAGATCGCCCCCCTGCGGGCCGAGGTCGAAACGGTAGCGGCGCGCGAAGGCCCCGAGGTGGTGGCGGAGGCAGAGTCGGACGCGGTGCGGCTCGTCTACGGCGCCCACCGCTTCAACGAGGCGTTCCATCGCCTCTCCCGCCATCCCCGCTGGCTGGCGCCGGTGCAGGAGCTGATGGGCGGGCCGGTCTACATCCACCAGTCGCGTCTCAATCCCAAGGCGGCGTTCCACGGCGGCCCGTGGGACTGGCATCAGGACTACGCCACCTGGTCGGACCGCGACGGGCTCAAGGAGCCCAGAGCCTTCATGGTTGCGATCCTGCTGGACGAAGCCAACGCCGCCAACGGCCCGCTCATGCTGGTGCCGGGCTCGCACCACTACGGGCTGATCGCCGAGGCTGCGGACAACGAGGAATCGCCCGGCTACACGCTCTTCGTCATCTCAGACGAGCACCTCACCCACATCGTGGACGCGGGCGGCATCGAGCAGGTCACCGGCCCTGCCGGCTCGGTGCTGATCAGCCACGCCAACATGGTCCACGGCTCGGCCGGCAACATCACGCCGTGGCCGCGCCGCATCTTCTATCTCAACGTCGCCGCCACCGATAACCCGCCCACCAGGTTCGAGCGCGCCGAGCATCACTGCACCCGCGACTGGTCGGCGATCGAGCCCTTGGACGACGGTTGCCTCCGCACGCTCTCGCAGGAGCCGGCGGCAGGCTGAGGAGCACCATGAAGTATGGATTCTTCATCCGCGGCCAGTTCCGCCGCGGCGAGGACATGAACGCGCGCTTCGCGGACCTCTGCGCCCAGGCGCGGCTCGCGGACGAGCTGGGCTTCGACATCCTCGCCACCGGCATGCACTACGCCGCCTACCCCCTGCAGCAGTATCAGCAGATCCCGCTGCTGGCGCGCCTCATGGTCGAGGCGCCGCGCTGCCGCCTGCTGCCGGGGATCATCCTGCTCTCGCTGCACAAACCGCTCGATATCGCCGAGCAGGTCGCGACGCTCGACGTGATGTCCGGCGGGCGCATGATCTTCGGCGCAGGCCTCGGCTACCGCGAGGTGGAGTTCAAGGGCTTCGGCACCACTCAGGCCGAGCGCGTCGCGCGGCTGGAGGAAAACCTCGAAGCCATAGTCCGCCTCTGGACCGAGGACGGCGTCAACATGACGGGCTCCCACTTCACCCTCGACGACGCGACCGTGTCGCTCAAGCCGATGCAGCAGCCGCACCCGCCGATCTGGCTTGGTGCCAACGCGGACGCCGCGGTCGAGCGCGCCGCCCGGCTCGGCGATACCTGGTTCATCAACCCGCACCAGCGCATGGAGACCACCGAGCGCCAGCTCGCGATCTACCGGCGCGCTCTCGACGGGGCGGGCAAGCCCTTCCCTGACGAGCTTCCGCTCATGCGCGAGATCTTCGTCGCCCGGACTAGGGCGGAGGCGGAGCGCCTTGCCCGCCCCTACCTTGAGGAGAAGTACAAGACCTATCACCAGTGGGGGCAGGACAAGGCCATGCCCAAGGGCGACGACGACCTCTCGCTCGACTTCGAGGAGCTGATGCGCGACCGCTTCCTCTTCGGCTCGCCAGAAGAAGTCGCCGAGCAAATCGCGGGCTATGACCGCCGCTTGGGGATCACCACCTTCATCCTCGGCATGGACTGGCTCGGCATGCCCCACGCCCAGGTCACCGACAGCATGCGCCTCTTCGCCGAGGAGGTGGTGCCGCTGGTCGAAGGTAGCGCTTAGATCGGCTCCCCTCCCCCGCGATGACCGAGAGCCTCCATCACGTTCACATCTTCGCCAGCGACGTCGACGCGACCATCGCCTGGTGGCACGACATGCTGGGCGGCGAGCTGGTCTACGACGGGGTGCTGGCGGGCTCCCGCAACGTCTTCATGCGGATCGGCAGCGGCGGGCTGCACCTCTACGACCAGCCGCCCCGCGACGAAGGGCGCGGCGCGGTCCATCACATCGGTATCCGCAGCGACGACCTGCGCACCCTGGTCGCGCGCATGAAGGAGCGAGGCGTCGCGTTTCGCAGCGATATTCGCGAGTTCGGCACCTGGCGTTACATCATGTGCGCCGCACCCGACGACGTACTGCTGGAGCTCTTTGAGTTCGACTCCGACCATGAGCCCGCACACGCGACCCGCTGGCTGCGGGAGGAATAGCCGGCATGACTGACTATGGTCTCGTCACCAATCGCAGCCCAGTTACTTTTCGGTCTATCAGAAATGAATGCCGGAACGTGAATCTCCGCCCGGTTGCGCGGTGCTAGGTGCTCATTACGTGGTAGTCCAGGCTTCAACTCCACCCAGGCCGATAGGCTTTTACCAGGAACACTATGTGTATTTGTCGACCCCTAGCTACTTGTCACCTGATATGACTCCTATTTTTCTCGGGGATAGATGCAATCGCGTGTGTCGGTTTTGCAGTCAAATTGAACCTGATGTGTCCTTCAGCCATAAAGCTCACGCAATCCCGGAGTCCCTCGGCAACAAGTGCCTGTACTCCGCATATGAATGCGATGATTGCAACCAGCACTTTGGGAAGACTATAGATAATGTTTTGGGAAACTGGTCAATAGTCAATCGTACTTTAAGTGGAATTCGTGGCAAAAGGAAAATTCCAACACTTAAGGGAGGGGGCTCCAACTTATCTTGGAGAATCACGCGAAGTGAAAGTGGCCTATCTTATAAGGAATACGGCAGCTGCTCTACGGCATCAATTGATGAGGAGCTTAAGGAAGTCAAATTGGAGCTGAGGGGAGGTTCATACACACCTATAGCAGTCTTTAAGGCATTTGCAAAAATAGGATTGACTCTTCTCCCGGACGAAGAGGTCAAGAACTTCTCCGAAACACTGTCTTGGGTAAGAAATCCTGATCATTCCACTGGCTTCGTTAAGAATTGTTCGATAGTCTATACATTTGTACCTGGACCCATGCCAAGCAATGTAATCGTTCCTAGACTGCTGCGCCGAAAGCCCCAATCGAATAATTTGCCGTACATATTCCTAATTCTTGGCTTCGGCAATTGTTTGATCCAGATTTGGCTTCCCTGTAGAAAAAAGGATCAACACATTTGGGGTACGACGTTGGAAGTACCACCATTCCCTCCGGTAATCGCACCGAAGCCCACTATCTACGGTAGTCCAAGCACCAGAGTTCTGGACATGAGTGGGCGAGAACAAGTTACACAGGAAAATAGGTCACACAGGTTTAGGGGCACGAACATCGAAATCAGGGGCTAAATTTGCATCAAAGGCCGTGTCGCAATCACGCTCGGTCTAAGTCGATGCTGGCATCACACCAAGAGCGTCCTCACCAAGCCGAGGGAGGCAGCAAGTTCACAGCGAGGGTGAACGTGGTGAACAGTGAGTTAACAGTCACGCCATGTACTTCCTCCCGGCCGATCAGTGACCGAGGCGAATGGCGTTCGGCAGGAAGGTCACGACCTCGGGCACGAAGGTGATGAGTAGCGCGAGCCCCGCCATGATCAGGAAGAACGGGAAGGTCGCGCGGGCGATGCGACCGATCCGCTCGCCGGTCATCCCCTGAATCACGAACAGGTTGAAGCCGACGGGCGGCGTGATCTGGGCCATCTCCACCACGATCACCAGGAACACCCCGAACCAGATCTTGTCGAAGCCCGCCGCCGTCACCAGCGGCAGCGTGATCGGCAGCGTCATGACGATACTCGACAGGCCCTCGAGCACGCAGCCGAGGATCGCGTAGAAGACGAGCAACAAGACGATCAGCGCGATGGGCGAGAGATCGAGCGCTGCGATCTCGCCCGCGATCATGCGGGGCACGCCCAGAAAACCCATGGCGATAGAGAGGAAGTAGGCGCCGGCCACGATCAGGCCGATCATGCTGATGGTCCGGACCGCGCCGAGGCTGGCCTTCCGAATCGTCTCCCAGTTGAGCGTCCCCTGCGCGGCGCTCACGATCAGCGCGCCGAGCACGCCGACCGCCGCGGCCTCGGAGGGGCTGGCTATGCCGCCGTACATCGAGCCCAGAACCGCGAGAATCAGGAACACCACGGGGCCCAGGTGCCGCAGGCCGAGCAGCTTGTCGGCGAGGCTCATGGTCTCCGACTCGTCCGGCGCGAGCGAGGCCTTCCAGCTCGCACGGATGCCGAGCCAGGTCATGTAGAGCGCTGCAAGCATGAGCCCCGGAATGATGCCCGCGAGAAAGAGCTTGAGGATCGAGGTCTCTGCGAGCACGCCGTAGATGATGAGGATGATGCTGGGCGGAATCAGGAAACCCAAGGTGCCGGCGCCCGCGAGCGAGCCCATCGCCAGGTCGCGGTCGTAGCCGCGGCGCAGGAGCTCCGTCAGCGTAATGCGGCCCACGGTCGCCGTGGTCGCCGCCGAAGAGCCAGAGATTGCCGCGAACATCGTACAGCCCAGCACGTTCACGTGCAGCAGCCGCCCCGGCAGGCGCGTCGTCCACGGCGCGAGCCCGGTGAAGAGCGAGGCCGAAAGCCGCGAGTGGAACAGGATTTCCGCCATCAGGATGAAGAGCGGGAGCGCGATCAGCTCCGGCGTGGTGGTCGCGTTCCAGGTGAGCTGGGCGAGCAGCTTGTCCACCGGCAGGCTGCGGAAGATGGCGAGGCCGGCGAGACCGGGGGCGTACAGCGCGAGCCCCACCCAGACTCCGGCACCTAGGACCAGGGCGAGCACACCGAGAACGGCGCCGGCGGCTGCGACGGTCACGGCCTCATCCCGCGCCGAACTCGTCCTTTGCGGCCTCGTCCTCGGGCGGCTCGCCGACGACCAGTCGCAGCGCCCGGGCCACGAGCTGCAGCGTCAGCAGGGTCGCGCCGAAGGCCATCGCCGCCTGCGGATAGACCAGTGGTGTCTCGTCGATGGTGGGTGACGTGCTGCCGCTCACCCATGACCGGGCGGCGAAGGCGGTCAGCGCCCACGCAAGGAAACCGGCGATCAAGGTTCCGACCACGGTGGCGGCGACATCGAGCCAGTGCGCCAATCTGGGGGAGACGCTCTGCGAGAGCAGCATCACGCGCACGTGCCCGCCTGTGCGCAACGCGAACGCCGCGCCCAGGAAGATCGCGATGGCGAAGCAGTACGCGGCGTACTCCCAGGCGAAGGAGAGGCTGACGTTGAGCGCGGTGCGGCAGAAGATCTCGGCGAGGATCAGCCCAGCGATCCCCAGCACCAGCCCGGCCGCGACATAGCCGCAGGCGCGCGACAGCGCGTCGACGCCTGCGAGAACCCGTGCAAAGACGGACAAGGAGCTGCCTTCCCCTGCCCGCTCCGGGCTATCCGGACCGGAACCCGGCGCCGACGACGACCCGCCGGGCACCGGAATGGCGCCCGGCTAACGCCCGATGTCCTGGAGGAAGCCGTCGATGATGGCTTGGCCCTCGTCGCCGAGCTCTGTCAGCGCCTCGGCCAGCATCGGTTCGGTCGCGGCCTGCATGTCGGCCAGCATCGCCGCCGGCACCTCGGCCATCGCGACCCCGCGCTCGTTCAGGATCTTCGACTTGGCCGCGTCCTCCGCCTTGCTGACCTGCCAGAACACCGGCTCCAGCATCCGGGCTGCGGACTCGATGGCGTCGCGCTGGCCCTCGGTGAGGTCGCTCCAGGCATTGAGGTTGACGGAGACCGCGTTCGACGACCAGACGTGGCTCGTCGGGTACATGTGCGTGAGGAACTCCCAGAACTTCCCGTCCACACCCGAACTCGCTGAGGTCGTGACCGCGTCGATGGTGCCAGCCGCGAGCGAGGGCACCACCTCGCCCCAGGGCAACTGCACCGAGGTCATGCCGATGCGGTTGAACATCTCGGTCGTCGTGTCGTTGTAGGTGCGGATCTTGATGCCGGCGAGGTCAGCCACCCCCGTCGCCCCTACCTTGGTGTAGACGTACTGGCGCGGCCACGGCACGACGTAGAGCACCCTCTGGTTGTACTCCGCCGCCACCCTCTCGATGGCCGGGCGGAAGTGCTTGTGGAAGACCGCGAGTTGATCGAGGTCCTCGATGATGTAGGGCTGCGTCTCCAGACCGAGGATCTTCCGCTCCCCCACCTGCTGGTTGAGCAGCATCTCGCCGATGGGCACGAGGCCGTCGCCGACCGCGTTCAGCATCTCCGGCCCCTTGAAGCCGAGGGACCCGCCCGGGTGAATGTTGATGGTGACTTCGCCGCCGGTGACCTGCCCCACCACCTTGGCGAAGGTCTTGGCGTTCTCAACGTGGAAGTTGCCGTCGGGCCACGCGAGCGGCAGGTCCCATTCCGTCTCGGCGGCAGAAGTCGCGGTCAGGGAGATCGAGAGCAGCGCTGCGGAAGCAAGGGCAACGGCTGCGCGTTTCGCGGCATGCGCCATGGTTCGATACCTCATTCGTTGGGTCCGGTTCCCTGTCAGTCCGGTGAGGCGGGCGCCGAGCAAGAGTCGGAACGTACGCGCGCCTCCTCGAAATTTATCAACGGCCACGCAACTCCGCCAGCGGAGGCCGTCGGGCCGCCGTCACACCAGCAGCAGCGCGGCCAGGCCGAGGAAGGCGAGGAAGCCGATCACGTCCGTGACGGTGGTAAGCACCACGCCGGCGGCCGTCGCCGGGTCGATCCGGAGCCGCCACAGCGCCACCGGAATCACCAGGCCGAATAGACCGGCGACCAGCATGTTGATGATCATCGCAGCGGCGATCACGATGCCGAGCGCGATGTTGTCGTACCAGGCCGCGGCCGCAACGCCGATGAGCACGGCGAAGACCACACCGTTGAAGCCGCCGACCAGCGCCTCCTTCCACAGCACCCTGAGAAAGTTGGCCGCCGTCAGGTCCTTGGTGGCGATGGCGCGCACCGCCACGGTCATGGTCTGGGTGCCGGCGTTGCCGCCCATGGAGGCGACGATGGGCATGAGTACCGCGAGCGCCACCATCTGATCGATGGTCCCGTCGAACTGATAGATCACGAGCGATGCCAGGATCGCGGTGCCGAGGTTGACCAGCAGCCAGGTGAAGCGCCCGGTCGCGGTGCGCAGCGCCGCGCGGTAGATGTCCGGCTCCCGCACGCCGCTGAGGCGCAAGATGTCCTCCTCCGCTTCCTCCTGGATGACGTCGACCACGTCGTCGACGGTGATCACGCCGATCAGGCGCCCGGTCGCACCGATCACCGGCGCGGAGACGAGGTCGTACTGGTCGAAGACGTGGCCCACCTCTTCCTGGTCCGTGTCGGCGGGAATCGCCCTGACATCCGTCGCCATGATGGTGCGCAGTCGCACCGGGCGGCGGGTGCGCAGCAGCCTGTGCAGCGGGATTCGCCCGATCGGTCGGTGGTGCGGGTCGATGACGTAAATCTCGTAGAAATCGTCCGGCATGTCGCCGCCGGTCTCGCGCATGTGGTCAATGGTCTGGCCCACGGTCCAGAACGCCGGCAGCGCCACCAGCTCCCGCTGCATCAGGCGGCCGGCGCTGTCCTCGGGATGGGTCAGGCTTTCCGCGACGCCGGCCCGCTCCTCGCTGGAGATTGCGTCGAGGATTTCCTTGCGCTGAGGGTCATCGAGGTCTTCGAGAACGGCGACGGCGTCGTCGCTCTCCATGTCCGCGATGGCTTCGGCGGCGCGCTCCGCCCCGATCTCGCCGATCAGTTCCTCGCGGATATCGTCCTCGATATGAGGGAGCACATCGCCGCTCAATACATCGTGGGCGACGGCGACGAGGCGGCGGCGCTCTCCGGCGCTGAACCGCTCGACCAAGTCGGCGATGTCGGCTTCGTGCAGGGGCGCCACCAGGGCGCGGACACGATCGCCGTCCAAATCCGCGAGCGCTACACGCACGGCACTGACGAGCTCTGTGGTGAGGCCGTAGAGCCCTTCCCGCCTGCTTCGCTCGGGCGCCGTGCCTGTCTCCGGCGGCAAATCGGAGTGTGCCACCGGAGGCTCTCTTAGACCGCCGCGTCGGCGACGATTGCGGAGTCGCCCTCCTCGGCCCGGCTCTGGGCTTCGACAGCGGCAACGGCGGTCATGTTGAGCACGCCACGGGTGGTAGCGGAGCCGTGGAGCACGTAGGCCGGAGCGGCGAGCCCCAGCAGGATCGGGCCGACAGAGATGCCGTCGGCCAGCACCTTGAGCATGCCGTAGGCGATGTTGGCCGAGGTGAGGTCCGGCAGGATCAGGGTATTGGCCTGGCCCTTGAGCCGTGAATTGGGGAACCTCTCCGCGCGGATCGCCTCGTCGAGTGCGGCATCCGCGTTCATTTCGCCCTCGGCCTCCAGCTCGGGCGCGTGCCGGTGCAGCAGATGCAGCGCTTCCCGCATCTTCACCGACGATGCGAGGTCGTTGCTGCCGAAGTTGGAAGCGGAAAGCAATGCGATCTTCGGCGCCATGCCGAAGCGCCTCACTTGCCTGGCCGTCAGCACGGCCGATTGGCAAATCTGCGACGGGCTCGGATCCTCCATGATGTCGGTGTCGGCAATGAAGAAGATGCCCTTGGTCAGGATCAGGACCCGCAGCGCCGCTGCCGAGTCGACGCCGGGCCGAAGCCCGATGACGTCGAGCACGTAGTTGAGCTCAGGCCGGAAGCGCGGAGCCGGGCCGGCCAGCAGCGCGTCGGCGTCACCGCAGCGCACCATCATCGACGCGATCACCGAGGGCTGGTTACGGAGCGTCGTGCGCGCCGCCGCGGGTGCTACCCCGCGCCGCCCCATCAGCTCGTGATAGAGCCGCCAATACGTGTCGTACTTCTCGTAGTCCGCCGGATTGATGACGTCGACGTTGGCGCCGGGCTCGAGCCTGAGTGAGAGCCGGTCGATCCGCTCCTCGATGCGCGAGGGCCGCCCGATCAGGATCGGCCGCGCAATGCCCTCGTCGATCGCCTGCTGGGCGGCGCGCAGCACGCGCTCGTTCTCGCCGGCGGCGTAGACCACCCGTTGCGGGTCCTTCTTGGCCTGGTCGATGACCACCTTCATCAGATAGCCGGTGCGGAACACCAGGCCTGCGAGCTCCTGGCGGTAAGTCGCGAGGTCGGCGATCGGACGGGCTGCGACGCCGCTCCGCATCGCCGCCTCTGCAACGGCGGCCGGCACGGTCTCGATCAGGCGCGGATCGAAGGGCTTGGGGATGATGTAGTCAGGGCCGAATTTCTGAGACTGGTCGCCGTAGGCCGCCGCCACGACGTCGGAGGATTCGGCGGTCGCGAGATCAGCGATCGCGCGCACGCAGGCGAGCTTCATCGCCGTGTTGATCTCTGTCGCACCGCAATCGAGCGCGCCCCGGAAGATGAACGGGAAGCAGAGCACGTTGTTGACCTGGTTCGGATAATCCGAGCGCCCGGTCGCGATGATCGCGTCGGGCCGCGCCGCGAGCGCGTCCTCGGGCATAATTTCTGGTGTCGGGTTCGCGAGCGCGAGGATGATGGGCTTCGGGCCCATGCTCCGCACCATCGCCTGGGTCATGGTGCCGGGGCCCGAGAGTCCGAGAAAGATGTCGGCGTCCGCGATCGCGTCGTCGAGCGTGCGCGCATCCGTGTCGAGCGCGTAGCGCGTCTTCTGCTCGTTCAGGTCCGTCCGGCCCGTGTGCACCACGCCCCTGCTGTCGCACACGGTGATGTTGGGGCGGGCCACGCCGAGCTCTCGCAGGAGGTCGAGGCAGGCGATCGCCGCAGCGCCTGCGCCCGAGCACACCACCCTCACCGCGCCCAACTCCTTACCCACGATCCGAAGCGCGTTAAGCGCGGCGGCGGCGACGCAGATCGCGGTGCCGTGCTGGTCGTCGTGGAACACCGGGATGTTGAGGCGCTCCTTGAGACGGCGCTCGATCTCAAAGCACTCGGGCGCCTTGATGTCCTCCAGGTTGATTGCGCCGAAGGTCGGTTCCAGCCGGGCGACGGTCTCCACCAGCGCATCGACGTCGCTTTCGTCGACCTCAATGTCGAAGACGTCGATGTTAGCGAACTTCTTGAAGAGAACCGCCTTGCCTTCCATCACCGGCTTGGAAGCAAGCGCGCCGATGGCGCCAAGGCCCAGCACCGCGCTGCCGTTGCTGATCACCGCGACCAGGTTGGCCTTGGCGGTATAATCCCAGACCCGCGCCGGGTCCTCCGCGATTTCCATACAGGGCGCGGCCACGCCCGGGCTGTAGGCGAGAGCCAGGTCGCGCTGCGTGCCCATGCGCTTGGTGGCGTGGATGCCGAGCTTGCCCGGCTTCGGTTCGCGGTGATAGTCGAGCGCCGCTTGGCGCAGGTCCTCCGCCATGGCGTGCTCCTCCCTGTTTCCGCAGCGCGACGCGGGCGGGACTTTGGTCGCAACGTCCCTGGATAGCAAACAGATTCGCGCGAAACGATGACAACCGCGCGTTAATTCATGGGCCCGCCGGTGTAAGATCGGCCGCTCACGGCACGCGAGGCTGACAAAGGGAGGCGGTCATGGCGTTTGCGGAGGTCAACGGCGTCAAGCTCTGGTACGAGACGACAGGGGAAGGCACGCCCGTGGTTCACATCCACGGCGCGGGCTTCGGCCATTTCAACTTCGCCACCGCGACTCCGATCGCGTCCAAGTATTTCCGCTGCATCGACTTCGACATGCGCGGCTACGGGCAGTCCGACAAGCCCATCCAGCCCTACGACATGGAGGTCTGGGCCGACGACGTGGCCGGCCTCATGGACGAGTTGAAGATCGAGCGCGCCCATATCCACGGCACGTCGATGGGCGGGATGATCGCTCAGGTCTTCGGCGCCAAGTACGCCGAGCGGACCGACCGCCTCGTCATCAACTGCTCGGCCGCGAAACTCGACCTTGCCGGCCGCCTCACCTTTCAGAACTGGATCGACATCTCGGAGGCCTACGGCTGCGGCAGCCGCACCTTGGCCGAGCTGATCGCGGTCCAGGCGCTATCGCGGAAGTTCCTCGACGGTCCGAACGGCCCCGGTGCGGTCGACATGATCCAGGACATCCTGGAACGCTCGAACCGCCGGGAGGTCTACCAGCGCGCTTGCCGCGCGATGATGGAGATGGACCTCCGGCCCTACGCCAAAGAGATCAAGGCGCCGACGCTGGTGATCGGCGGCGACGAGGACATTATGACGCCGTGGGAGGTGGGCGAGACCGGCGCCGGCCAGACTTGGCTCGCCGAGAACATCCCGAACGCGGTCAAGCACGTGATCCGGGGCTCGAACCACTCGACGCTCTTCGACAACACCGAGGAGAACATGCGCGTGGTCGTCAACTTCCTCAGCGCCCGCAACGACCTCCTCGCACCGTTGGAGGACTGAGCTTTTTCGCTCACGGCAGCCGGCCTCCGGCCGGCGCCTCCGCGAGGGCGCCGCTAAGCGGCGGGCCGCGGTCGCGGCCTATCGCGAGACCGTCTTAGACGGTCTCGCCTCGATGTGTGGCTGCCTTAGCCCCCCAAAGCCGCCGCAGCCTCGGCGCAGGTGACGCGCTCGGCGATATTCTCCAGCGCGTAGTTGAGGCCGGCGTTGTGCCACTCGTCGTTGATGGTGGAGGTGCCGTCGGTGAGCACGACGGCGCGGTAGCCGGCATCGGCGCCGTGACGCGCGGTGTGCTCGACCGAGAAATTGGTCCATGCGCCGGAGATCACGATGGTGTCCACGCCGAGCCCCTTAAGGATGGTCTCGAGATGCGTGTCGTGGAAGGCGTTCATGCGCATCTTCTCGACCACCAGATCGCCCGCCTGCGGCTCCAGCCCCTCCACGGCCGCAGCGCCCCAGCTGCCGCGCACCAGCGCCTTCGCCTCGGCGAGGCCCTGGAAGAGCGGCGCGTTCTGCTTCAGGCCGGGGGCGCCCTCCTCCACGATGTAGTGGACGTGGATTACCGCCATGCCGGCCTTGCGCGCGGCCGCGGCCAGAAACTTCACGTTCTCCACCACGTTCTGCGAGGCCGCGTGCGCCGGCGCGCCGGAATCGGCGAAGGCGCCGCCCTCCGCGATCACGTCGTTCTGCAGGTCCTGAATAATCAGCGCGCTGCGCGCAGGGTCCAGTTCGAAGGCCATGGCTCCCTCCCCTACATGTAAGCCAGGCGATTGCCGGCGACCTTGAGCGCGATCCGATAGACTGAGGTCGAGCAAGTGCAGTAGAGCTCGTTCCACCCGGTGCCGCCCCAGTTGAGGTTGGCCGAGTGCTCCGGCATCCCGATCACGCCGAGGTGCTCGCCGTCCGGCGCGAAGACCCAGAAGCCGCGCGGACCGGTGACGTAGACGTTGCCCTGCTCGTCACACTTCATGCCGTCGACCACGCCGTTCTCGAGCACACCGTCGCCGACGTTCTCGGCGAACATGCGCCCGTTGGAGAGGGAGCCATCCTCGCCCACGTCGAACACCCGGATGTGCGCACGGGTCGTGTCGTTGACGTAGAGGATGCTCTCGTCCGGCGAGAAGCAGAGGCCATTGGGCTGGTCGAAGTCGTCGACCTCGCAGTGGACTTCGCCATTGGTCGCGACCCGGAAGACCGCCTGGAAACCCAATTCCCGCTCGCGCTCCTCCCCGAAGACCGGCATGCGGCCATACCACGGATCGGAGAAATAGACCGAGCCGTCTGACTTCACCACCACGTCGTTGGGGCTGTTCAGCTCCTTGCCGTTGTAGTGCGAGGCCAGCACCTGACGCTCGCCTGACGGCGTCTCGCGCGCCAGCACGCTGGTCACGTGCTCGCATATGTAAAGGTTGAGGTCGGCGTCCAGCGTCATGCCGTTGCCCTTGTTGTTTGGGTGGCGCACGTCGCTCGCGCCGTCCGCCGCGCTCCAGCGCCTGCGCTTGTCCTCCGGGATGTCGCTGAAGTAGAGGCACTGCTCGCCGGGGTGCCAGATCGGCCCCTCGGTGAACGTGAAGCCCGTGCAAATCTGGTCGACGCTGGCATCCTCGGCCACGAGGTCCAGCAGCCTCGGTGAATTGACCTCGATCATCTTCTCATCTCCCTTTGCGGCAGCGCGCCTCGTTCGCACCCGGCGGCGGCCCGATCCTATCACGCCGCGTCGCCGATGCTATGCCGCGCCCGCACCGATGATGGCATCGGCATCGACCTCGACCAGCATCTCCGGCGAGACCAGCGCCGCCACCTCCACCAGAGTCGAGCACGGGAAGTCGCCCGTGAAGAACTCCCGCCGCGCTTCGAGGAAGGCCGGGCGGTCGCGCTCCAGGTTCGAGAGATAGACGCGCATCCGGACGATGTCGGCAAGGCTGCCGCCTGCCGCTTCCAGGTAGTGCCGGATGTTGCGGAAGATGATGCGCGATTGCTCGCCTGGATCACCCACCGCGAGCACGTTGAAATCCGCGTCCACCGCCACGAGCCCCGCGATATAGACCTGATTGCCGCAGCGCAGGCAGTTTGACCAGAGGCCGGGCGCCGGCTCGGCCACGTGGGGCGTCAGCACGCGTTCGATCGCCATTATCGTATGTCCTCTCCGTTTCTGGTGTTTGTGGGCTGCGACGGAGAACCGGTCACAGCCGATAGAGTCGCTGCGCGGTGCCCGCGAATATCTGCGTCTGGTCCGCCTCGCTCAAGTGTGCCAGCGCCTTGCGGTAGGCATCGAGCAGGCTCGCGTAATCGGTCCACAGCTTCTCGATGGGGAAGTTACTGCCCCAGAGGCAACGCTCCGGCCCGAAGAGCTCGACCGTTTCGCGCACCGTGCGCTCGATGTGGGCTTGGTCGACCCGATGAATGAAGGTGCCGAGGCCCGAGAGCTTGACGGAGACGCTGGGCACGGCAGCGAGCCTCTCCATGCCCGCGCGCCACGCGCGCCACCCCTCAGGCGTGAGGTCCTCGGGCATTCCACAGTGGGCCAGCACCATCGGTACGTCGGGGAAGGCTTCGGCGAAGGCAGCGCCGTCTTCCTTCTGCGCGGTGAAGACCTGCAGCTCGAAGACGAGGCCGTGCTCGGCCAGCAGCCCGACATTGCGGCGCAGCGCTTCATCGTTCATCACGGCGGGTCCGTCGGCGAAGCGATATTGCTCGTTCTTGTGCCAGTGGAGCTGCATGCGGATACCGCGCAGTAGCGGGTACTGGCTCTGCGCCTTGAGAACCGAACCCACGTCCGGGTCGCGCAGGTCGGCATAGCCCACGATGGCGTGAGGGTAGCCGGTGCGGTCGGCCTCCGCTTGCACCCACGCCACCTCGTCGACCGCCTGCGTGGGCGCCCAATTGGCTTGCACGTATATCGACTGCGCGACGCCGCTCCCCTCGATGTCGCTCAGATACTCCTCGATCGCGTAGTCGCGTCGAATCGGCTCGTAGGGGCCGAAGATACGCGGCTGCATCGGGCCCATAAGCCATGGCAAGTCACGCTGGCGCCAGATGTGGTGGTGAGCGTCGACGATCCGGTTCATAGTGGCCCGCATGGTGGCCCGAGACCGCCGCCGGCGCCAGGGTGGCGGAGGGAGGGTGACGTAAGAATTTATGTGTCAGGTGGGAAGGGGGTACTCCCTGTGGTGACGACAACCACAAACAGGAGCACCCCGCATGTCCCAGCAAGCTGCGACGATCATGAGCCTACCCCAGGCCTTTGAGGTGGTGAAGGAGATGCAGGCAGGCGGACTGGACTGGGGCGAAGGCTACCGCCCGCTCGGCCGCCAGGCGCTGGCCGAGATCATCGAGGGCCGGATGGCCGAGGCGGTGGATCGCTGGCTCGACAACCTCGACGCCGGCGCGATGCGCGACCGGCGCAACGGGACCTACCGCCGCTGCCTGCTGAGCGAGCTCGGCGACATCGAGCTCAACGTGCCGCGCACCCGGCACTTCTGCCCGACCGGGGTTGTGAAGAGCTACGCAAGGCGCGCGCCGGAGATCGACCGTGCCATCCTGGCCGGCTTCGTGCTGGGGCTTTCGACGCGCAAGGTGGGCGAGGTCCTGCTGGCCCTGCTCGGGCGCCCGGTCTCGGCCGCGACGGTGAGCCGGGTCTCCAAGACGCTCGACATGGCGGTCGAGGCCTTCCACCGCAGGCCGCTGAAGAACGCCTACAAGGCGCTGATGCTCGACGGCGTGGTGCTGGCCCGCAAGACCGGCGCCGGCGCGCTCAGGAGGCCGGTCCTGGTGGCGCTCGGCATCCGCCCCGACGGCAAGAAGGAGATCATCGACTTCCATCTCGCCGTCAGCGAAGGCGCCCGCGAGTGGGAAGCGTTCCTCAACCGGCTGTACCACCGCGGGCTCACCGGCGAAGGCCTTGAGATGATCTGCGTCGATGGCGGCAAGGGCCTGCTGGCTGCCTTGCCGTTCGTCTATCCCGGCATCCCGGTTCAGAGGTGCTGGGCGCACAAGATGCGCAACATCCTCAACAAGGTCCGCAAGGCCGACCAGGAGGCCGTCAAGGCCGATGTCCACGCCGTCATGAATGCAAAGAGCCGCCGCAAGGCCCAGAGCGCCGCCCGACGCTTCGCCGACCGCTGGCAAAGCACCTACCCCAAGGCCGTCGCCTGCCTGCGCAGCGATCTCGACGAGCTGCTCACCTGCTTCCGCTACCGGACCCTCGATGAGCGAAAGCGGGTCAGGACCACCAACGCCATCGAACGAAGGTTCCGGGAGGTCCGCAGACGAACCCGGCCCATGGGAACCTTCCAGGACCGGACCTCAATGGACCGCGTCCTCTACGCGGTATTCATCCACGAAAACAAGTCTCAGGGAATCAGCACCCCCGTCTCCCTGACACATAACTCTTGACGTTACCGGAGGGAGGAATGAAGGTTGACAACAAACTTAGTTTGACTTAGTTTAGCTATATGCGAACTGTCAATATCCATCAAGCGAAGACCCATCTGTCGCGCCTCGTCGAAGAGGCAGCCGGCGGCGAAGAGATCGTCATCGCCAAGCACAACCGGCCAGTGGCGCGTCTTGTCGCGCTGGAGACTTCGGCGCGCCCACGCAAGCCCGGCGGCTGGGAAGGTCAGGTCTGGATGGCCGATGACTTCGACGCCCCACTCCCGAAGGAGCTGGAGGACGCGTTCTATGGCGGTGACAGCGGCGACCCGCCTGCTACTTGATACTCACGCGTTTCTCTGGTGGCGGAGTGCGCCTTCGCGCCTCGGGCCGGCAGCACGACAAGTCATCGCCGAGGCTGAGACCGTTTACGTCAGCATGGCCTCGGCGTGGGAAGCGGCGATCAAGGTCTCCATTGGAAAGCTCAAGCTCGATGTTCCGTTCGAGGATGGCATTACAGAAAGCGGGTTTCGACCCCTTCCGATAGCGTTCAGACATATCGACCACTTGTTGGCACTCCCGTATTTTCACCGCGACCCATTCGACCGCATGCTGATCGCCCAGGCGCTCACAGAAGGCCTGACGATCGTCACCAGTGACCACCGAATTGCCGATTATGAGGTGGCGTTGCTGCCAGCCGACACATAGCGCTCGAAAGCCAGGAAAGGTAACCCCATGAATAGCATCGACCTGAACGGCAGGCGGGCCATCGTGACCGGCGCAGCCCAAGGGCTCGGGCGCGCGATCGGTGAGCGGCTGCAGGCCTCGGGCGCCGCCGTCTACGTCTGGGACTTCGACACAGCCGCCATGGCGGAGGCGCAAACGGACTGGCCGGCGGGCGGCCCGGCGGGGTGGATCGAGGTCGATGTCTCGGACCCTGATGCGGTGGAGGCCGCGCTTCGCGAGACCCAGGCCGCCGCGGGCGGCGTCGACATTCTGGTGAACAACGCAGGCATCTCCGGCCCCAACATGCCAACTTGGGAATACCCCGTCGACGACTGGCGCCGAGTCATCGACATCGACCTGAACGGCCCCTTCCTGATGAGTCGCGCCGTGGTGCCGCTGATGAGGGAGGCAGGCTGGGGGCGGATCGTCAACATTGCCTCGGTGGCCGGCAAGGAGGGCAACCCCAACGCGCCCGCCTACAGCGCGGCGAAGGGCGGTCTGATCGCGCTTACCAAGAGCCTCGGCAAGGAGCTTGCAGGCTCCGGCGTGCTGGTGAACTGCGTGACGCCGGCGGCCGTGGAGACCCGCATCTTCGACCAGATGACCCAGATCCACATCGACATGATGAAGTCGAAGATTCCGCTCGGCCGCTTTGGCCTCCCGCAGGAGATCGCCGCCATGGTCGCTTGGCTCTGCTCCGAGGATTGCTCGTTTTCGACCGGCGGCGTGTTCGACCTGTCCGGCGGCCGTGCGACATATTAGCCGACCTCAATTTGACCACCCCAGCCATCGCCACCACACTCGCCGCGCCGCGCGGGCGGCCGAAGCAGACGACGAGAGGGAGACCATGAAAGAGCACGAAGAAGGCTATTCGATGCCGCTCGCGGCGCCGACCTTCACGAAGCCGCCGTTCTATGCCACGCCCGACAGCAAGATCCTGATGATGGCCTACCGCGCCGACCCCGACGCGGTCGCCTTCGAGGTGCCGGAGCCGCTGGAGCCGGTCGAGCCCAACCTCGTGCTCGCCTGGCTCGGCGACATGGGCCAGCCGACCCATTCGGTCGAGCTCTATCACGAGTGCCTGACAGGCATCATGGTCCGCTACAAGGAGTGGACCGGCTGGTACATCAACTACATCTGGGTCGACAACGACATGGCGCTCACCTTCGAGCGCGAGATCTACGGCTGGCCAGCAAACCTGTGCGACACCACGCCGCTCAGGTTCTATGGCAGCCAGGTGATCGGCCACTGTGACCGCGCCGGCGAGTGCCTCATGCGGCTCAGCATGAATGTCACCAGCCCGCCGCCGATCCGCCGCGCCGACAGCGCCATCGCGGACCGCTTCGCAGAGCTGGTAGACGCCGACTTCCTGCAGATCCGCAAGATCCCCAACCCCGAGGAAGGCGGCAAGCCGATCAAGCAGCTGCTCCTGATCCGGCCCGAGGATTTTGCGTTGCACGAGATTTGGACCGGCACCGGTCACCTGGAGCTCGGTCGTTCCGGCCTCTACCCGCATCTTCACAAGCTCGCGCCGGTCGAGATCCTGGAGACCTGGTACCTGAAGGCCTCCTGGGTCGTGCCCTACCCCAAGGTAATTTGGGACAACGGTTAGGCGAACGCTGGTCGCGGGGCGCTGATCAGGTCGAGATCATCTTCTTCTCGATGCCGACACCGGCCTCGACCGCGCGCTGATATTCGAGCGGCACGGTCGCCGAATCCTGGATCGCGATTCCGGTCGAATCGAAAAGCGTGATCTCGGCGTCGTCCCGCCGGCCCTCCAGCCGGCCGCAGATGACGGCGCCGATCTCGCCGGCCACGTCGTCCGCCGCAATCACGCCGTCGGCGATCGGCACGTTGATCTCGCCGTCGGGCACGCACTGCCGGATGTCGTCCACGAAGATGCGCGCGCGGGCCGCGATCGCGCTTTCCAGCTCCTGATTGCCAGCAAGATCGGAGCCCAAGGCCGCGATGTGGGTGCCCGCCCCGATCCATTCGTCGCGAACCACGGGTTCTGCGCCGGTCGTAGTGGTGACCACCGCATCGGCGCCCCGCACCACCTCTTCTAGATTGGTTGACGGCACCAGGTTGAGCCCGGGATGGCGCGGCGCCTCGCTCTCCATGAAGGCGTCGAGCGTCGCCTGGGTGCGGCTCCAAACGCGCACCTCGGACCAGTCGCGCTCGGCCGCGCAGGTCCGGAGCGAGCCGATGCCAACGTCGCCCGCGCCTACCAACGCCAGCACCGACGCATCCTTGCGCGCGAGCCAACGGATCGAAACCGCCGCGGACGCCCCGGTGCGCATCATGGTGTGGTAGCTGCCGTCCACGATGGCGAGCGGAAAGCCGGTCTCGGGCTCGGTATAGACCAGGATCGAGAACACCGTAGGCAGGTCGAACTTGGCGCGGTTGTGCTCGCGGATCGAGACCCACTTGCAGGCGGCGGCCTCGGTCACGCCCGCCCCCGCCGGCTCTTCGATGTAGGAGGGCATGACCTCCCACTCGCCCGGATACTTGTCGAGCACGATGTGGCCCTTGGGCTCCAGGTAGCAGCGTCCCTCGCCGTGCCGTCGGAACGCGGTCTCGACGCAGTCGACGTACTCGCCGGGCTCCAGCAGGCCCATCATGTCGGTGCGGCTCAGGATCAGGGTCTTGCGGTTGCGCCAACTGGTCATGTTGCGTCGGTTCCTTCCTTTGGTCCGGATTCCGTTTGCCCGTGCAGAATGCGCCAGATCGCTTCGGGCGTCGCCGGCATCGCGACCTTCTCGTGGCCGCCGCGGTCGCGCAGCGCATCGGCCACCGCGTTCATCACCGCCGCAGGCGCAACGATCGAGCCGGCCTCGCCGCAGCCCTTCACGCCGAGCGGGTTAGTCAGGCACGGTACCACGGCGAACTGGCCTGCGAAGAGCGGCAGATCGTCGGCGCGGGGCAGCGTGTAGTCCATGAACGAGCCGGCGAGGAGTTGCCCGCTCCTCTCGTCGTAGGCTGCGTGCTCGCACAGCGCCTGGCCAATCCCCTGGGCGACGGCGCCGTGGTTCTGGCCCTCCGCCAGCAGCGGATTGAGGATCCGCCCGAAGTCGTCCACGGCGGTGTAGCGTACGATCCGCACCTGGCCTGTGGCCCGCTCGATTTCTACCTCGCACACGTGGCAGCCGTTGGCGAAGGTCACGGTGCTGGCCACGTGGTTGATCTCGCAATCGAGGCCGAGCGTCTCTGCCTCCGGCCGGAGCGTCGGATCGAACGAGGCGCGCGCGACCTCGGCGAAGCCCGCCGAACGGTCGGTGCCGACGATGCGATAGTGCCCGCCCTCGAAGCGCACGTCCGCCTCCCGCGCCTCCAGTAGCACGGCGGCGACGGCGCGGCCCTTCTCTGCCGCCTCCTCCGCCGCGCGCAGTACGGCGTTGCCGCCGTAAGGGAGGCTGCGCGAGCCGCTGGAGCCACTGCCGTGGGCGATGAGGTCGGTATCGCCCTGCCGCACGCGCACGTGGCTCACGGGCATGCCGAGGTGATCGGCGACGATCTGGGCAAACGCCGTCTCGTGCCCCTGCCCTGTCGACTGGCTGCCGATCAGCAGCGTCGCGGCGCCTTCCGGGTCGAAGCGCAGCGCCACCCACTGGTTGCGGTTGGCACCGCATGGGTCGACGTAGAGCGCGAGCCCGATGCCGCGCAGGTGCGTCCCCTCCCCCGCTCCGGCCCCTCGCCCGCGCGCCGCGCGCCAGCCGCTCGCATCGCATGCCTTCTCCAGAATTGCGGGGAAGTCGCCGGAATCGTAGGTGTGCCCCAGCGGGGTGCGGTAGGGCATGGCGTCGGCGGCGACCAGGTTGCGGCGGCGCAGCGCGGCGGGATCGAGGCCGAGCTGGTGGGCCGCCTTGTCGATCAGACGCTCCAGCAGATAGACGTTCTCGGGCCTGCCCGCGCCGCGATAGGCGTCGGTCGGCGCAGTGTTGGTGTAGGCGGCGCGCACGCGGACGTGGAGCGCAGGCGTCCGGTAAGGGCCGATCAGCGCGCGCGTCCCGCCCACGGTGGCGACGGAAGGCCCGTAGTTGGAGGCATAGGCGCCGAGATTGGCGACGCTCTCGATGGCCAATGCCAGGAACCGCCCGTCGGCGTCCAGCGCGAGCGTCGCCCGCGAGCAGAGGTCCCGGCCCTGGTGATCGCTCGCCATGGCCTCGCCCCGCTCCGCCACCCACTTGACCGGGCGCCCGAGCCTGCGTGCCGCGAACAGCACCAGCGCGTATTCGGGATAGACCCAGAGCTTGACCCCGAAGGCGCCGCCCACATCCGGTGTCACCACGCGCACCTGCTGCGCCGGCACCTTCAGCACGTACTTGGCCAAGACGTTCCGCACCAGGTGGACGCCCTGCGTGCCTGCGGTCAGCGTGTAGGTGCCGCTGCCGGGATCGTAGTCGCCGAGCGCCGCCCTGGTCTCCATGGGGCAGACGCTGACCCGCTGATTGCGGGTCTCCAGGCTGATGCGGTGGGCCGCCGCGGCTATCGCCTCCTCTACCGCAGCCCGGTCGCCCAGCTCCCAATACAGGCAGAGATTGCCGGGCGCGTCGTCGTGCAGCAGCGGCGCGCCGGGCTGCAGCGCGGCCTCCGCATCGGTCACCGCCGAGAGCGGAGAATACTCGACGGCGACGGCCTCGGCCGCCGCACCGGCCGCTTCGGCGCTCTCGGCCACGACGAAGGCCACCGGGTCTCCCACCATCCGCACGCGCCCCGACGCGAGCACCGGGCGGGGCGGCGTCGCGCTCTCGCTGCCGTCCGCACCCTTGGGCTTCATCACGCAGGGGATCCCACCGATCCCGGCCTCGGCCAGGTCGGCAGCCGTGTAGACCGCCAGCACCCCCGGCATCGCCAGCGCGGCACTCGTGTCGATCGCGCCCAACACGGCATGGGCGTGGGGCGAACGCACTACCGCACCCCGGGATTGGCGTGGCTGCGCGAGGTCGTCGAGATAGCGCCCGCGGCCGGTGAGGAATCGCTCGTCCTCCGTTCGCCGCTCCGCCCCGCCGATACCGTCCGTCATCCCGCCCCCGCATTGCCGTGCGTGCGCGCGCACGTTAGATAGCCGGGCGCCCGGCCGCAAACAGCGGGATCGGTCGGAACAAAGCGGGACGAGGCGGGAGACGCGAAGGCGTGGCAGGCGGGGACGACGGCTACGACGTGATCGTGGTGGGCTGCGGCATCGCCGGCCTCTCGGCCGCCGTCAGCGCCCAGCAGGCCGGTGCCCGCGTGGCGTTGCTGGAGCGCGCGCCGAAGGAGGAGCGCGGCGGCAACACCCGCTACACCGAGTCCTTCTGGCGGATGCAAAGCCACGATGAGGTCTCGGAAGACTTTTTGGAGCGCTTCGCCGAGAACGCCGGAGGCCACCTCGATCCCGCAGTGATCGAGGATAGCGTCAGGCCCTACGAACAATGGCCAAGGCTCCTGCGCGGCCTCGGCTTCATCGATCCCGAGCTGGTCACGATCCTCGCCGACAACGCCGGCCCGACGCTTCGCTGGCTCACCGGCTTCGGCGTCGCGTTCGACTTCCTGCCCAACTACTTCATCACCGAGAGCACCACCCGCATGGCGCCGGCGGGCGGCGGCCTCGCACTGGTAGAGGGGCTCGCCGCCCACGCGGAGACCGTGCCGGACCGCATCGTGTTCCACTACGAGACCACGGCGCAGCGCCTTATTCAGGACGACGCGGGCCGCGTCAACGGTGTCGAGGCGACCGGCGCCAACAACCACACCACGCGCCTGCACGGGCGCGCCATCGTGCTCGCCGCCGGCGGCTTCGAGGGCAACCCCGAGATGCTGAGCCGCTATCTCGGCCCGCAGAGCCAGTTCATCCGCCCGGTCGCGCGCGGCGGCTACTACAACCGGGGCGAAGGCATCCGCATGGCGCTGGAGATCGGCGCCGCCCCCTGCGGCGACTATGGCAGCTTCCACGCCCAGCCAGTCGATCCACGCTCCGGCCAACACGAGCCGGTGGTGCTCAACTACCCCTACGGCATCCTGGTGAACCGCGAGGGCCGCCGCTTCGTCGACGAGGCGCCTGCGACGGTGGACGCAAGCTACGAGGCGTCGTCGCGGCGCATGATGGCGCAGACCGAGGGTATCGCCTTCGCTATCACCGACGCCCGGCTCGACGACGTGCCCAACTGGCAGAAGTCGGTCCGCACCGACCAGCCGCCAGTGCAGGCGGAGACCCCGGCCGCCCTCGCCCACGCCCTCGGCATCGACGCCGAAGGACTCGCGCAGACGCTTGTGGCCTACAACGGCGCCTGCCGCAGCGAGAACGGCTTCACCCCCCTCGCCCTCGACGGGCTCGGCACCGACGGCCTCGTGCCGCGAAAATCCAACTGGGCACGCCCCGTGGACCGGCCGCCCTACCGCGCCTGGCCGATCATCGCCGCCAACTGCTTCACCTTCGGCGGGCTTAAGATCAACCCGGTAGCGCAAGTGCTCAACACCGACGGCGAGACCATCCCTGGCCTCTACGCCGCGGGCGAGACCGCCGGCCTCTACTACCGCACCTACACCGGCTCCACCTCGGTGATGCGGGGCGCCGTCTTCGGCCGGATCGCCGGCCTCGACGCGGCGCGCAGGAACCGGCCATAGCCAGGGTCACGGTGAGCCAGATCGCGCTCCCCGCCGTCTTCATGCGGGGTGGCACCAGCAAGGGCCTCTTCTTCCACCGCCGCGACCTGCCGGCGGAGCGTGCCCAATGGGACGCGCTCTTCCTCGCCGCCCTCGGCAGCCCCGACCCGCACGGCCGCCAGCTTGACGGCATGGGCGGCGGCATTTCCTCGCTCAGCAAGGTGGTGGTGGTGAACCCGAGCGCGCGCGCCGGCGTCGACATCGACTATCTCTTCGGCCAGGTGGCGGTCGACCGCGCGCTGGTCGACTACGGCAGCAACTGCGGCAACCTCTCGGCCGCCGTGGGTCCCTTCGCCGTCGACGAAGGACTGGTGCAGGCGGCAGACGGTGAGGCCGCCCTCACCCTCCACAACTGCAACCTGGACCAACGCATCGAGACCCGCTTCGAGGTCGCGAACGGCCGCGCGGTGGTGGAGGGCCGGGCCGTGCTGGACGGCGTCTCCGGCCCGGGCGCGCCCATCCGGCTTTCCTTCTTGGAACCGGGCGGTGCCGTCACTGGCCGTCTGCTGCCCACGGGGCATGCGCGCGATGTGCTCGACGTGCCGGGCGAAGGCCCGATCGAGGCCACGCTGACCGACGCCTCGACCGCCCTGGTCATCGTCCGCGCCGAGGCGTTGGGTCTGACCGGCGTCGAGCTGCCCGACGCCATCGAAGCCGCCCCCACGCTCACCGCGCGGCTGGAGGCGATCCGCCGCGCTGGCGCCTTGGCCATGGGGCTCGCGCCGGAGACCGCGAGCGTGCCCAAGGTCGCCTTCGTCGCCCCGCCAGCCGACGCTTCGACCTTAAGCGGCACGCGCCTTGCAGCCGACGCGGTCGATCTCACCGCGCGCGCGATCTCCATGGGTCGTTCCCACCGGGCGCTGCCGCTGACCGCCGCGCTCGCGCTCGCCGCAGCTGCGCGCATCCCCGGCACCCTCGCCGCCGAGACCGCCCGTCCCGACGTTAGCGACCCCGTCCGTCTCGGCCATCCTTCGGGCGTCGCCGAAGTCGCGGTCGATCTCGTCGCCGCCGACCCGCCCCACATCGCCCGCCTCAGCGTGACCCGCACCGCCCGCCGCCTGATGGAAGGCCGCGTGCTCGTCCCCGCCCACCGCCTCGCCGACGCACCGGGCGCCGGATAGGCCACACGCACCAAGCCGGACCCGCAGTCTCGAACCCTTCTCTCGGGCCGGAATACCAGTGAAAGCGGTTGACGCACCGACTTACCCCTATATATTGCGGTTTTGTGACCGCGACGCATCGCGGTGGCCCGCGAAGACCGAAGCCGAGACCCCACGCCGACCGACAGAGGAATGCGCAATGCAGCCCCAGAAAGCCGAGGCGCAGTCGTTCTTCGAGTTCCTGGCCGGGCTCCAGCACCTCGCGGCGGCGTGGCAAAGGCACATGCAAGCCGCACGCGCCGCCCTGCACGCTCGACTTCAGACCCCTAGTATTGCCTTGCGTACTATCGGCGTTATCGAGGCGCCGGAGACTCCTGCGCCGCTCAGGCTCGCAGCCCCGGACGCGCCAGACCATCTTGCAGCGCAGTCCGATCTGAGTACGGCCGAAGAGATGGCCCGCGAGCAAACCGATATCCGAGAGATCGACGAGTCCCAGAAAGCCGTGACCGAGCGCCTCCGCGACCAATACTGGACATGGTGATTGCCCCGTCTATCCTTCTATCTATGTAGTCCCTCTTTTCCCATCCACCGTCGATCGAAGCGCCTTGTGGCGCAATTAGATAGCCTCGATTTGCGAGAGGACCCTGTGCTGCGCCGGAGCGGACCCGTGCGTCCTCGGCGTCTGGGTCACCCTCTAGGAAGTCCTTCATCCAGAATACAAGAAATAGATCCCTGATGCCTTCCTCTTCTCGCTTTTTGGCAGCCTGGTCTCAAGTTTCTCCTCGCCTTGTCAGTGCATCCCTTAATTGTCAATCGGTCACATACTTCCACTTTTTGTTAATTCACTTGCTATCACGGGCCCGCCGCTTCATAGTCCCGCGCTACTGTCATCGTCAGTGCCAGCTCCTCCTTCTGGAAATTTGACTCACCTCTCACTTGAGAGTTTGGAGATCGCGCATGAGCATATCAAATGGCGGACAATTCATCCGAAAACTTAAGGAAGTGCCCGAATACTTTTACATCATACATTATTCGTGCCAGAGCTTATACGATGATAACGAAGGTCTTTCTCCCCGTATCACTTCGATTGCCGTGAGTCATTTTGCAACAGGACAGACTGTTAGTTTTTCGACACATGCGGTTGCAGAAAGCTTAGGAATTGAACGCAACTCTGTCCGAGAAAGATTTGATGACATTGAGCTTGAATTGCTTAGTGACTTCTATGAGTTTGTTCGAGACCGGCGAGATAGATACTGGATTCACTGGAATATGCGAAACCTAACTTACGGATTTGAACATCTTGAACATCGCTTTTTGACACTAGGGGGAAATAATCCCCTAGCGATACCGGTGGAGCGTCGCATAAACCTTAACGACATGATTAAGGATCGATATGGGGATTCATACGTGCCCAACCCAAAAATGCAATCATTAATGGAGTTGAACGGAGGATTACATCGCAACTACCTTACAGGGCTACAAGAGGTGGAGGCATTCAACAATTGTGAGTTCATTAGAATGCATAGCTCAACTTTGTCAAAAGTTGAGTTCTTTGGCGACGCGACCCGAGCAATGATCGGTGGAAAACTTCAAACAAAATCCAAAGATTGGGGAGTTAAGCTTGATAAACTATTTGAGAGCAGGTTTGCAAAAATAGTTGGTTTTCTCGGAGCATTGTTTACAGTTCTTGTTGTACTCTGGCAAGTGGCGGAATGGCTGGCACCGTAAACTGCCGTGCATAGGGTTGAAGAGCAGCTATTCAGATTGTCGCTCTAGGGAGGATTTGACGCAAGCAACGAGCATTGCTCAGAAGTCACGAGCGTTAAGTCCCGCCGCTCGAGGGCCTCATGGTGCGCGGATGCCGCATCCACCATTGATCGAAACGCCTTCTATCGCTATTGGATAGCCTCGATTTGCGGGAGGACCCTGTGCGGCGCCGGGACGTGGCTGCGCGGGGCAAGGGAGTTTGCGCGATGGTAGAGCCGCCTGGGGGCGCGGCGAAGGGCGAGAAGCCCGACCTCGACGCGATCGCGCGGCTGCGTGCGGACCACGCACGCTGGCTCGAGAGCGACGGGGCCGACGGCGCGCGCGCCGACTTCTCCGGCATGGAGCTCTCCGACGTTCGCTTCCCCGGCGCAGACTTGCGCCGCGCGCTCTTCGCCGACGCCAACCTCTTCCGCGCCGACTTCGCGGGTGCTGATCTCTCCGAGGCCGACTTCACCGGCGCCAACCTGAACCGCGCCGACCTCGCCGGCTCCACGCTCCAAGGCGCGGTGTTGGACAAGACCGATCTCTCCGACGCGGCGCTCGGCGACGCGCGCATGGAGCACGCCTCGCTGGTCGAGGCCAGCCTGCAGCGCGCCTGGCTCGGCCGCGCGCATCTGGAGCACGCCACCCTCACCCGCGCCGACCTGCACGGCACCTGGGCGGGCCGTGCCAGCTTCGAGCAGGCGAACCTGGAAGGCGCCATGCTGGTGGGCGCTGAGTTCCCCGGCACCAGCTTTCGCCATGCGTCGCTGAGGAGCGCCTATTTCGGCGGCGTGGCCCTGGCGGAAGCCGATCTCTCCGGCGCCGACCTGGGCGAGGTGCGCAATCTCACGCTGGCGCAGCTTGAGGCGGCGACGCTCGACGAGCGGACCATCCTGCCGCCGGAGCTCGACCTTCGGGGCGGCCGGGCGTCTGCTGCGGGGTGACGCGGGGGAGCGGTAGAATCACAGCGCTGCGTCTCCGGCGCAGCGACAGCAACGGATAGAGTGGCGGGAGGACTTCGTGACAAAGCTCAGGGTAGCGGTCGATATCGGCGGTACGTTCACCGATATCTGTATTCTCGACGAGGACTCGGGCGCCCTCAGGGTCGCGAAGACGGCATCGACGCCCGACGATCCGCTGATCGGCGCGATGCGGGGGTTGGATGAGGCGGAGGTCTCGCTCAAGGATGTGACCCTCTTCTCCCACGGCACCACCGTTGCCACAAACGCGCTGATTACGCGCCGGCTGCCACCCGCCGCGATGATCTGCACCGAGGGCTACCGCGACGTCATCGAGATCAGGCGCTCCAACAAGGAAGACCTCTGGGACACCTATAACGACGTGGCCCAGCCCTACATTAGGCGCCGCGACAGGCTCACCGTGCGCGAGCGCATCGACCACGGCGGCCGGGTGGCGATTCCGCTGGACGAATCGGACGCGCGCGAGAAAGCCAGAATCCTGCGCAAGCGGGGCGTCGAGGCCGTCGCCGTCTGCTTCATGAACTCCTTTATCAACCCCCAGCACGAGGCGCGCATGAAGGAGATCTTGCAGGAGGAGCTGCCGGGCGTGGAGATCACCACGTCCTCCGAGACCTTGCCCGAGATCTTCGAGCACGAGCGCTTCTCCACCACGGTGGTGAACGCGATCCTGAGCCCGGTCGTCGGCGGCTACGTCAAGCGCATGAACGACGCGCTGCAGCAAGGCGGCTACGCCAGCGACCTGCTCATGCTGCACTCCGGCGGCGGCGTGATGACGCCCGCCACCGCGGGCCAGTTCGCAGGCCGCCTCGCCGGCTCCGGCATCGCCGCCGGCGCCATCGCGAGCCGCCACATCGCCATGCTCTGCGGCTACGAGAACTCCATCGGTCTCGACATGGGCGGCACCAGCTGCGACGTCTCACTCGTGTTCGGTGGCGAATCTCGCGTCACCAAGGACTGGCACATCGAGTTCGGCTACCCGATCCGCTTCCCCAGCATCGAGGTGCTGACCATCGGCGCAGGCGGCGGCTCGCTTGCCTGGATCGACGACGCGGGCTCGCTGCACAACGGGCCGCAGTCGGCGGGCGCCGATCCGGGGCCGGCCTGCTACGGCCGCGGCAACACCACCCCCACCAACACCGATGCGAACCTCGCCCTCGGCCGCCTCGGCACCTCGCTCGCCGGCGGGCAGATCGAGCTCGACAAGGCGGCGTCCGAGACCGCCGTCCGCTCCGGCGTCGCCGAGCCGCTCGGAATGGACCCTGTCACCGCGGCCAAGGCCATCGTCAGCGTCGCCAACGCCAACATGGCGGATGCGGTGCGGCTCATCTCCATCAGTCGGGGCTACGATCCGCGCGACTTCGCGCTCGTCGCCTTCGGCGGCGCGGGCGCGTTGCACGGCGTGGCGCTCGCGAAGGAGCTTTCCATCCCGACCGTGATCGTGCCGCCCAATCCGGGCGTCACCTCGGCGCTGGGCTGCCTGCTCGTGGACGTGCGCCACGATCTCTCGCAGACCTACCTCGCGCTCGCGGCCGAGGCCGACCCCGCCGATATCGAGTCCCGCTTCGGTGAGATGGAGGCGGAGGCGCATAGCCGGCTGGTGAAGGAAGGCGTGGCGGAGGCCGACATGGTCCTGCAGCGCAGCATCGACATGATGTACCAGGGCCAGTGGCGCTCGCTTCAGGTGCCGGTGGTCTCGCCCTTCACGTCCGTTCCGGATGCGGTCGCCGCCTTCCACGCCGACCACGACCGGGAATACGCCTTCCGCCGGGACGACACGCCGGTAGAGCTCTTCCGGCTCAGCGTCACCGCCATAGGCACGGTGCCCAAGGCCGAGCTGATGAGCCATGCGGCGAACGGTGCCAAGGCGGTGGCCGAATCCTCCCGGATGGTCGACTTCGACGAGGTTGAGGGCGCTGTCGAGACCCCGATATACTCCCACGAAGGGCTTCCGGCGGGTGTCACGATCGAGGGGCCGGCAATCGTCGAGCAGCTCGATTCGACGACCGTTATCCCGCCCGGCGTACGCGCAGAAGTGGACGAGTGGCTCAACATTCGGATCCACGTAGCGGAGGCATGAAGATGAGCACCAACGGCACTGGCATCACGCTCGATCCGGTCACCTTCGAGGTCCTGAAGAACTCCTTCATCACGACCGTCGATCAGATGGCGGAGCAGATCCTCCGGACCTGCTACTCCTTTGTCATCTACAACCGCGACTTCTCCTCTGCCCTCAACGACGCCAACGGCGATTCCATCGCCCAGGGCAACATGGACATCGCGGTCCACGTCGGCACGCTGCACTACACCTGCAAGGCGGTCATCGACACGTTCAAGGACGACATGCGGCCGGGCGACGTGTTCATGACCAACGACCCCTACGCCGGCGGCACCCACTTCAACGACGTGCGCATCATCCGCCCGGTGTTCGTGGGTGACGAGATCATCGCCTTCGCCCAGTCCAACGGCCACTGGTCCGATGTCGGCGGCAGCACGCCCGGCTCCTTCGACGTGCTTGCGAAAGAGATGTTCCGCGAGGGCATCCGCATCACGCCGACCCGTCTCATCGACGCTGGCAAGTGGCGCCACGACTTCGCCGAGATGATCGCCGCGAACACGCGCGATCCCGAATCGATCATCGGCGACATGAACGCGCAGGCCGAGGCCACGCGCGTCGCCGAGCGCGAAATCCTGCGGCTGGTCGAGAAGTACGGCAAGGACACCGTCGTCACCGGCTGCAAGGAGGTGCAGGACTACGTTGAGCTGGCCACCCGTCAGCGCATCGCCGAGCTTCCCGACGGCACCTGGGAGAATGTCGACTACATCGATCGAGACCCCGCTCTCGGCGAAGGCATGATTCCGATCAAGGTGAAGCTCACCATCAAAGGCGACGAGGTCACCTACGACTTCACCGGCAGCCACGACACCATCAGCACCCTCTACAACTCCGCCTTCGGTGGCACCTTCTCCGCCGTGGTCGCGGGCATGAAGACCTACTTCCCGGATCTTCCGCTCAACTCCGGCTTCTACCGGCCGATCAACGTGATCGCGCCCGAAAACTCCATCGTGGACGCCAAGTGGCCGGTCGCGGTGACGGGCTTCCTGATGCCGTTCGAGAAGATCATGAACTCGATCTACGAGATCTGGTCGGACATCATGCCCGAGCGCGCGATCGCCTGCGCCTTCAACCTGGAGTATCTGCTCACGGGCGGCCGCGATCTGCGTACCGAGGACCGCAACATCTTCATGTTCTACGACTGGCTGCCCGGCGGCTGGGGCGGGCGCAACGGCAAGGACGGCTGCAACGTCACCACCGCCTGCTTCGGCACCGGCCTGATGACCCAGCCGGTGGAAGGCCAGGAGCGGCTCTGCCCGATCATCGCCAACGAGTACCAGATCAACACGGATTCTCCGGGCCCGGGCAGGTGGCGGGGCGGCGCCGGCGTGGTTAAGACCAGCACGCTGCAGGACGCCGAGAGCACCGTCATCTCCTACATCTGCGACCGCGAGCGGGCGATCGTCTGGGGCATCAAGGGCGGGCTGCCGTCCATGCCTCACGGGCTCTACATCCAGCGCAAGGGCAAGAACGAGCGCGAGTGGCTGGGCTCGATCTTCTCCGACGTGCCAATCGAGTCCGGTGATATCTTCTCGCGGCCGACCGCTGGTGGCGGCGGCCTGGGCGATCCGCTCGAGCGCGACCCCGCGCTGGTGATGCGGGATGTGGAGGACGACTACGTCTCGATCGCGCGCGCGCGCAAGGACTACGGCGTCGTGCTCAAGGTCATCGACCAAGACCTCGCGAGCTACGAAGTCGACGTCGAAGCCACGCGCGCCGAGCGTGCCGCCATCGCCAAGGCACGGCGCAGCTGGCTGGAGGAGGACGGCGCCGCCGTCGCCGAGCGCTACCGCAACGGTGAGCTCGACGAGTTCGACATGGTGCGCCGCTACGGCGTCATCGTGGACTGGGGCACCGGCGAGTACTTCCCCAAGACCACCGCCGAGTTCCGCACGATGATGAAGAAGCGCTCCGCCGCCCACTGGAACGACGCCATCGCAGAACTCGACCAAGCCGCCGAATAGTGCTGCACGGTCTCTCTAAGGCCGAACATTCCGGCAATAGGCGGGGACGACTCTGTCTCGAGACATGTTCCTGGCTCGGGAGCCCCGCTGCCCCCACAACTGGTGAGGCAACAGGGCTAACCGCAGGCAGCGTCCCCTTCCTGCCGGCCACATGACCGCGCGCGTCTCCGATACACTCTCCATTGAGGACAAGTAATGGCAGTCAGCCTGGAGCGCGTGGAAGACGGTGCCGTCTTTCAATACCCCCCAGAATATGACCAATGCGTTAAAGAGTTCGATCGTCTTTTGGACGAGAGCGATGCAGGTCAGCTGAGTGCCAGGAAGTACCTGAGCAGACTGCAGAACCTCGCCACACGCTACCCGTGGTTCATGGATGTCCATGCGCACATCGGCTTGGCTCTACTGAAGCAGGGGAAGACCAGGCGTGCGCTTGAGGCTTACCAAGAGGGCATCGCGATTGGCGAAGCTGCCATCCCCGCTGGCTATGGGGGTGTCATCGAGTGGGGTTGGCTTGAAAATCGGCCCTTTCTGCGTGCCACGCATGGTGCCGTTTCATGCTACGTGCGACTACGCCAGTGGTGCAAGGCGCTTCTAATGATGGAAAGAATGCTCTCCTGGAATCCAGAGGACAATCAGGGAATCCGCCACTTAATTGGCTCTGCGTACTTGCGTGCTGGTAAGTTGGACGAGGCCCGCGCCGCATGGGAGGTCCGGGATGACTATTTCCCACCTTCCCGGTACGAGATGGCGTTGCTCCTGCTGAATGAGGGAAACCATAAGGCCGCGGCGACCAGCTTGCGCCGCGGCTTTATTGAGAACGGTTATATCGCAGAAATGCTGTGTGGAACTCCGGATCCGCTTCCGCTTGCGATCTGGCATGGCTCGAACTTTGCCGAACCGGCCCTGGCGCGCGAATACGTCCTGCAATACGGCGACCTGTGGTGCAGGACGCCCGGAGCAGTGGCGTTTCTGCGATGGCTGCACGTCCATCCAAGAGTCATGGCGGAGCGTGCGGCGATCTTGGAATACAAGGAAGCACTGCTTTGGGAGCACGACTTTGAACGTCGAGGGCTAATCCGCGAACGAGAGGAAGCCCTGGTGAATGCGATGGATGATCGATTGTCAGCGGAAATCGTAGTGGAGCGCGCCGACCGAGACGGCTATCTGGTCTGGCCCTGGCTGTATCCGACTACACGTCCCTAATCCATACTGATCATTGACTGTTGCACCGACGTAAGTTTCGGCGCCGAACGCTATGCACCGCACCGTTGTCCTCACTGACTCCCCTTCCCTGCCTGCGCGCAAGTCAGAGGCACGCGAATTGCGAGGATCAACTCCCTGATTGTCACCCATCAGCTTCCGAAAATCGGTCCCGGGTGGACAACCTGTTGAGAGATCACTTCTAGATTCCCCCGCCATCACGCTGAGATGGCGGGGATATCTTTCTCGTCCAGTCGGCGCAGCAGGGTTTCCGCGCGCTGCCGCTTTTCCTCGCTTGGGTCACGCTGGACGATGCGCAGCAGCGTATCCCGCGCCGTAACGTCACCGCTCTCCGCCATCTCGAACGCCATCTGGTCGCGACGCTCGTAATAGCTGCGGTCGAGCGGCACGACTTGGGGGGAGAGCGCCGTCCAGTAGTACTTCTCGTCGTCGGAGGACCAGCCCGCATAGACCTCCTCCCAGGTTCCGCAACCGGAATACGGGACCATGTTGGTATCGGCTACAGGCTGGCTTGCGGGCTGATAACGGGCGTCGAAGGACTGCCGCAGCTCAGCCGAAAGATTGGGCAGCGCGCGATGCACGGTGGTATCCGAAAAAATCAGCACGTCCCCTGCCTCGAAAGAGCCGCTTACCCATTGGCCGGGGATCGGCACACAGATGTCCATGCCGCCGGCGCCGCTGCCGACCTTCGTGTCCAGCACGCCTGCCAGATGCGAGCCGGCCGCCACCGCCAGCGCCCCCTTCTCTCGCGGGCAATCGCCCAACGGAACCCACATCGCGTGATTGGTTGCACCGCCGATGTGGACCTTGTCCTGGTGTGGGCCGGTGGTGAAGTCGAAGCTATCGCTTTGCGGGAAGATGTTGCGCTGGACGAACATCGGATGCGCGAGTGCAGGCTCGCCGAAGATGCTTTCGAAGAGTGCCAGCACGGCCGGATGGGTTTTGAGCCGATGTAGCGTCTCGTCGGCCCAGATGCCGCGGAACACCGCCATGTAGGCCTCCTCGGGGTCCTTGCAAGCCGCATCCGGGTTGGCGATGCCATCCTGCTGCGGGCACGCGGGGTCGAGCCAGCCCCCTGCCGCCGCCTTCTCCAGCAGGCGCCGGCGAACCTGTAGCACGGTCTCGCGCGGCAACAGTCCACGCAGAAAGAGATAGCCGTCGCGCCGGAGCCGTTCGGCCAGCGCCGGCCCGTCGCCCACTAGCTCGGTCGAATCGAGAAAGTCTTGCATCGCGTCCGCTGCCGTTCTCGGCCGCGCCACCCGCTAGAGTTCCGGATCTCCTTCAGTCCGTGGCAGTCCGTCCTCCATATGCAGCCACGGGACGCCGTCGGCCGAAAACACGTGGCGTTCGGGTGTCATCGACTCCGGGTGATCGAGCGTTCCCACCGTGACCCACACTGACGGGGTCTGTTCCCCGGTGTAATTGTAGAATAACTGTCCCCCACAGCGTCCGCAGAAACTCCGGGTCGCAAAAGACGAGGACTTGTAGCGTTCCGCCGCTCCTTGCGTAACCGTGATGGCGTCGTCCTCAAAGCCCGCCCAGGTCTGGAACGCAGTGCCGCCCGCCCGGCGGCACATCGAGCAATGGCAATGGAAAACGTACACCGGCTCGCCTGTGACCTCGTAGCGCACGTCGCCGCAGAGGCAGCCGCCAGAGAGCGTCTCGGGCATGGATACCTCCCTCGATAATCAAGCCCCTTCGTTCTCTAGTAGGGGACGCCGGAAGAGCGCGCAAGGGAACCTGTTTGTTCAGTAAAGGAAAGGGAGGCCGGGGGTACGCCTATTCGAGGATCAGCTCCTCGATCATCACCGGGAGCCCGGCGGTGAGCCCACCGTCGACCACCAGGTTGGCGCCATTGACGAAGCCCGCCTCGTCGGCCGCGACGAAGGCGACGGCGGCGGCGATGTCCTCCGGCTGGCCGACGCGCCCCACGGGATACCAGCGGGCCAGCTGCTCGAAGATTTGCGGGTTCTTCTGCCGCCGGAGTTTCCAGGTCTCGATCCCCGTCTCCACCGTGCCGGGCGAGACCATGTTGGTGCGGATGCCCTTGGGCCCATACTCGATCGCGAGCGAGCGGGTGAAGCTCAAGAGCCCCGCCTTGGCCGCGCTGTAGGCGGGGTTGCCGAGCGCCATCAGGCCGTTCACAGAGCCTATGTTGACGATGGCGCCCTTCCTGCGCGCGACCATCTCGGGCAGCACGGCCTTGGCGCACACGAACTGACCGTCCAGGCCGACCTCCAGCTCCGCCCGCCAGTCGTCGAGCCCGGTGCTTTCCAGGTCGCCCTTCGTAGCCCAGACGGCGTTGTTGACCAGCACGTCCGGCGCGCCGACGGCCTCGGTCATCTGCGCGAGCGCCGCGGCGACGGAGTCCGGGTCGGTGATCTCGGCCGTGAGCGCCAGCGCACGCCCTCCCGCCGCCTCCACACGCGCTGCCACGTCCGTCGCCGCGTCGCCCCGCCGGTCGAGCACGCCGACGACGGCGCCCTCCTCTGCCAGCCGCAGCGCGATGGCACTGCCGATGCCGCCGCCCCCGCCAGTCACCAGCGCCACCTTCCCCTCGAAGCGCGTCATGACGCCTCCTCCAGCACGGCCAGCGCCTCGCGCACCCGCTCAAGCGCGCTGAGCGCGAGGTGGCCGTAGTTGTAGAACGCGATGCCATGAAGCCCGCCCGCCTTGAGCGCGCGCGCGGCAGCGGCGGTCTCCGCCCCGTTCGCGAGGTCGGGGTGGGCCGGGCGCAGGATGTAGCTGATCCGCGCATCCGCGCCCGCCCGGCGGCGCACATCGCCCGCGTCCATCGCCACGGCTGCCGCGCCCGCCTCGTAGGCCGGGACTTCCAGCGTATCCGCCGCCTCGGCCAGCAGGCGCAGGTCGGTTCCTTCCGACCAGGCCGCAGCCGTCGGCCGCTGCACCGTCGGGATCACCGCGAGCGAGGTTTCCTTGGGCAACGCCGCGCGGACTTCCGCCACCAGGTCAGCCACGAGCTGGCAGCGCCAGCTCAGGAACACCGCCCATTCGGGATCCGCGATCAGGTCCGCGATCCACCACTCGGCGGCAACGTGGTCAGGCACCGGTTCAGGCCGGGCGAAGAAGCCGTCGAGCGCGGCGCAGGCCTGCCAACGCAGCCGCTCGGCATCGATGCCGCGGGCCTCGGCGGCGGCGATGGTGCCCTCGGAGAAGCAGAGCCCGAGCAGCCAGCCGGCCCAGCGGTTCATCGGCAGCAGAAAGAACTCGTGGTGGAAGCCGTGATCGAAGGGCAGGAACCCGGGGGTCTCCAGCGCCAGCCCGTCCAGCTCGTAGCGCTCGGCCATGTCGACGCAGAGCGTCACCACGTATTGGCGTACCTCCTCATAAGCCGGGCACAGGCTGTAGACGTAGGAATCGCCGTAGCAGTTGCGCACCGTGAACTCGGGGTGGCGCATGCCGAGCGGCGTGTTGTGCAGGCACACCGTCCACGCGACCCGCCCCATGTCCGGCGCTCCCGCCTTGAGCTCGGCGAAGACGTCGCGCTCGCCGGCGAGCTTGCTCTGGATCGGCTTGATCGCGCCATAGCGGTCCATGCGCGGGCGCACGTAGACCGTGCCGTCCTCGGGAAAGTAGACCTTCCCCGCCGGTGAGTGGGGCCGCAGGAACTTGCCGGCATGGTAGCTCGCGGCCAGCGTCACCGTATTGATGCCGCAGTCGCGCATCCGACCCGTGGCGGTGCCGATGCTCTCGTCCACCAGATCCCAGGGGTACGTGTACATGCCCTTGTACACAGTCGCGCCTCCCGCGCCGCGCCGGCGGCGCGACTATTGTGACAGATGCGGGTTAACGTTGCCCGGCGCGTGGGTCAGTTCAGCCGGTCGCGAACCTCTTGGATCGATTCCTCGATCATGCGGTTGGCGCGGTCTTCGTCGATCGTCTCGCTCATCAGACGGCGCGCGGCCTCGATCGCCAGCACCGCGGCGGTCTGGCGCACCTCCCGCATCGCCTCCTCCTCGGCGCGTGCGATGCGCTGCTCGGCAAGCGCGGCGCGGCGCTTCATCGTCTCCTCGAGCGCGGCGCGCGCTTCCGCTGCGTGGCGCTCGGCCTCCGCCTTCGCGTGCTCAACCATCTGGCGCGCCTCTTCCTCGGCCTCCTGACGCTTGCGCTCATGCTCCGCCAGCAGCGCCTGGGCCTCGGCACGGAGCGCCGCCGCCTCGTCGAGCTCGTTCTTGATCCGCTCCGCCCGCTTGTCGAGGATCTCGGTCACCTTCTTGTAGGCCGCGCGGCCGAAGGCGCCGAAGAAGGTGATGAAGGCGATCAGGATCCAGAAGTTGGCCGACTCGGTGATCTGGCTGCCGACGACGACGAAGACGCAGGCCGCGACGATGATCCAGAACTCGGGCTTGCGGACCATCTTCTTCATGGCTCAGCGCCCCTCGCCCATGCTGGCTTCCACCGCCGCACGGGCCGCGGCCTCCGACGGCGCGGTGCCGACCAGCCGCTCGGTCGCGGCACGCGCCACGTCGCCAGCGACGTCGCGCAGGCTGGCGAGCGCCTGGACGCGCGTCTCCTGGATGCGCGCCTCGGCTTCCGCCGCCCTGGCCGCGAGATCGGCGTCAAGCTCCGCGCGCAGCGCGTCCGCCTCTGCCGAGAGCTTCGCCTGGGTCTCGGCGAGCACGCCGTGGGCCTTGGAGCGCGCCTCTGCCAGCGCCTCCTCATAGGCCTTGAGCGCGGCTTCCGCCTTGCCCTTGGCGCTCTCCGCGTCCGCCAGGTCCTCGCTGATCTTGTTTTCGCGCGCCTCGATGACGCGGCGGATCCGCGGCAGGCCCACGGACCACATGATCACCATGAGCGCGACGAAGGTGACGACCAGCCAGAAGATCTGGGGCGCGTAGTCCCCCATCTCGAGTTGTGGCATGGGACGCCTCCTGCCTCCGTCTCAGGCAGCCGGACTGCCGTCGATCAGGAGCCGAACAGGATGATGAAGGCCATGACGAGCGCGAACAGCGCGATCGCCTCGGTCAGCGCGAAGCCCAGCAGCACGTTACCGAACAGCTTCGGCGCCGCCGCCGGGTTGCGTCCCGCTGCCGAGACGTAGTTGCCGAAGATGATGCCGATGCCGACACCGGAGCCCGCCACGCCGATCGTGGCGAGACCGCCGCCGATAAGCTGACCGAGCAGTTTCGCTGCATCTGCTTCCATGATCCTGGTTCCCTCGGTTTGTTCGGAGTTTGTGGCTTGCGACCCGCGTCTTGCCGCTTAGTGATGCAACTCGATCGCGTCGCGGATGTAGAGGCAGGTCAGAATGGTGAAGACGTAGGCCTGGAGCACGGCGACCAGCAGTTCCAGCCCGTAGAGCGCAACGATGAACGCGAAGGGCAGAACGCCGGCGAAGCTCAGGACGAAGACGAAGGCGCCGAACACGTGCAGGATCGAGTGCCCCGCCATCATGTTGGCGAAGAGCCGCACGGAGAGGCTGATCGGCCGCGCCATGTAGGAGACGACCTCGATCGGCACCAGCAGCGGCGCCATCCACATCGGCACGCCGGGCGGCAGGAAGAAGGTCAGGAAGCGGTGCTTGTGGATGACGATGGCGAGGATCGTCACACCGACGAAGACCACCAGCGCGAACGCGAGCGTCACGATGATGTGGCTGGTGAAGGTGAAGGAATAGGGAATCAGCCCGAGCACGTTGCCGAGCAGCAGGAACATGAACAGGCTGAACACGAACGGGAAGAATTTCTGCGCGCCGCGGCCGCCCACGATGTCGCCCAGCATTCGGGCGATCATCTCGTAGCTCATCTCCACAATGGACTGCACCCGCCCCGGTACCAGCCGCCCGCGGCCCATGCCCACCGTGGTGAGCAGCGTGATGATGATCACGGTCACGCACATCATCAGCGCTGAGTTGGTGAACGACGCGTCGAAACCGCCGAGGTCGATCTCGACGTAGCGGTTGATCGCGAATTGATCGAGCGGGCCGTGATGCGCGTCGCCGTTATGTCCGGCGCCGTTATCCGTCGTTGCCACTGGCCGTCCTACCCCTGGCTTCGCCCGTCTTGTCCTTCACCCCGCTCTCCCGCGCTTTCGCGGGACAACGGCGTGGCCCCCATTCTCTGCGCCGCCCGAAACGCGTTCAGGATGCCGGCCGCGATCCCCACAAAGATGAAGACCACGAACAGCCACGGCCTTGTACCGAGCCATTCGTCGAGCAACCAGCCGATGCCGCCGCCGACGGCCAGCGCGGCCGCCATCTCGATCGCGAGGTGCAGCGCTTGCCCAAGACGCGTGCCGGGCAACCGGCCACGATTGCCCGACTCGTTTCCGCCTCGGGCTTTGCGCAGCCGGGAGTCCAGATCCTCCAGGGATGGCCGTGGTTTGTCGTCCATGCAAACCCGCTCGGCCAGGGCACGCGCAGGCCCCGCAGTCGAAAAGCGCCCGCACCATAGGGACTGCCCTGCCCCCTGTCAAGCCGAGGAAACGGCGCCGGAAAGCGCCTTAGAAGACTGAAATAGCTTAGGAATTTGCGTCGCCAGAAATTGCGTGTGGGCGCTCAGGCGGTCTCGCGCAATTGCACGGCGCGCTCAAGATCGACCGAGACGAGTTCGGAGACCCCCTGCTCCACCATGGTGACGCCGAATAGCCGGTCGACACGGGCCATGGTGATGCGATGGTGGGTAACGACGATGAAGCGCGTGTCGGTTTCCTCCGCCAGCCGTGTGATGAGCGTGCAGAAGCGCTCCACGTTGCTGTCATCGAGCGGCGCGTCCACCTCGTCGAGCACGCAGATCGGCGCCGGGTTGGTGAGGAACGCGGCGAAGAGCAGCGCGATGGCAGTCAGAGCCTTTTCGCCGCCGGAAAGCAGCGAGAGCGACTGCGGCCGCTTGCCGGGCGGGCTCGCCACGACTTCCAAGCCGGCCTCCAGGGGATCGTCCGAATCAACCAAAGCAAGATGCGCCTTGCCGCCGGCGAAAAGCTCCGTGAAGAGCTTCCGAAAGTGCCCGTCGATCGTTTCGTACGCCGCCCGCATCCGCTCCCGCCCCTCGCGGTTGAGGCCGGTGATGCCCCGGCGCAGGCGCCCAATCGCCTCCAGCAGGTCGGCGCGGGACTCCTGCATCTCCCGGATACGCTCGTCGAGCTCACTCGCCTCCTCCTCCGCCCGCAGGTTGACGGCGCCGATGTTCTCGCGCTCGCGGATCAGCCGCTGCAGCTTGATCTCCACGGCTTCGGCATCGGGTAGCTCGGCATCGGGATCGATCCCAGCGATCTCCTGAGCCTGTTCGGGCGCGACGTCGAGGCGTTCCGTGATCTGGGCGCCGGCGACCGTCTCTGCCTGCCCGGCCTCGGTCATGAGACCGTCCAGCCGGGCCGCAGCCTCGCGCGCCTCGCCCAGTGCCGCCTCGGCCTGCTTGAGGGCGCCCGCGGTCTCCTTCGCCTCCCTCTCAGCGCTCGCCAGGTTATCGACAGCGGCGCGGTGCTCGCCCTGCGCCTGCTCGATGGAGCCGAGAAGCCCGGCGCGCCGCGCCTCGAGCTCTGCTGGCCGGGCGTCGAGCGCCGCTTGCTCGGTTTGAGCCTCGTCAAGACGGTCGGCAAGCTCGCTGAGCCGCTTCCGCGCGCTGCCTGCGCGCGCTGCCCAGCCCTCGCTTTCCCGCACCAGCTCGGCGATCCGGGCGCCGCGCCCGTCCGCCGCCTGCGCCACCTGGTGATGGCGCTGTGCTGCCTCGTCGTGGCGCGCGCGCAGTCCCACGAGAGCGGTGCGCAGCCGCTCGCTTTCGTCCTCGCCCTCGGCGCCCTCTGCCGGCAGCGCGTCCAGCACAGCACGGGCTGCGCGCTCCACCTCCCTGGTCTCTGCGATCTCGTGTTCGAGCCGCGCCGCGGTTTCGTCAAGCGCGGCGAGACGCGAGCGAGTGGCCGTATCCTCGGCAGAGGCCGTCGCGCGCACCTCCCGTGCAATCCGCAACGCCTCAGCCGCCTCGTCAGCCGCCGCCCTGTTTCGTTCGCACGCGAATTCCGCCTTCGCCCTCGCTGTGGCCGCCGCTGCTGCGGCGTTCTCGGCTGTGCGCTTCTCGCTCTCGGCCTTTGCGCAGGTCTCGGCCAGAGTCGCGAGCCGGTTGCGCGCTTCCAGACGGCGGGCCGCAGCCGTCGGCGCCTCGGCCGCCACCGAGAAGCCGTCCCAGCGCCAGAGCGAACCTTCCCGGCTCACCAAGCGCTGGCCCGTGCGAAGCTCCGCCTGCAGGCGGGCCCCATCCGCCTCCGCCACCACCCCGATCTGGGCGAGGCGCGCGGCCAACGCTTCGGGCGCGCGCACCGCTTCCGCCAGCGGCGCAGCGCCATCGGGCAGCGACGCCGAGTCGCTCGCCGGCGCCAGTGTGCGCCAATGGACCGGTGCGTCGGTGTCCGTGCTGGCCTGAAGGTCGTCGCCGAGCGCGGCGCCCACGGCCGCCTCGAAGCCAGGCTTGACCGTGACCCGATCCCAGAGCGCCCGACCGGCGCCGGCGGACGGGTCGTCGAGCAGCGCGGCGAGGGCCGCCCGCTCGGCCTCGCTGCCTGCAAGCGCAGCGTCCGCCTCGCGCAGTCTCTCGCGCAGTGCGCGTTCGTGGTCTACGGTCTCCGCCCGCGCCGTCTCTGCCTCTAGCAGAGTGGCGCGCGCCGCCTCGAAGCTCTCGGTCCGGACACGTTCTTCTTCCGCGGCTTCCGACAGCCGCCCATCGGCGGGCGCATCCCGCTCCAGCGCGGCGCGCTCCTCCCGCGTCCGCGCAAGGTCGTGCTCAAGCCGAGAACGTCGGGTTCGCGCTTCCTCGATTCTCCTGCCGAGCCCCTCGCGCTCCGCCTCGGCCCTAGCCTGTGTCTGGGCCAGCGCCGCAAGGCGTTGCTCGACCGCGTCGACCTCGGTGCGCGCCTCCTCCCGCGAGCTGCGCGCCGCCGCCTCAGCCGCGGCGTCGCCCTCGGCCGCACGGGCGAGCCTCTCGCGGATCTCATCGACACGTTCCTGCGCCGTCTCCGCATCCCGCGCGAGCGCCTCTTCACGCTCGACATCGGCGGCGATCTGGGAACGCTTGCGCGCATTCTCCTCACGGGCGCGCGCGAAGCGCTCCTCCTCCTCGGCCAGCCGCTCATGCTCGATGCGCAATCGATGCAGTGCCGCGGCGCGCTCGGCTTCCTGCTGGCGGCGCTCGGGCAGGACCGCCTCGGCGTCCGCCTGGCGGCGCGCGGCCTGTGCGGCGGCTTCGGTCGCCTCGGCAACCCGGCGGGCGGCGTCATCGGCCTGGCGCGTCACCTCCTCGACACGGGCTCGGGCCGCCAGCCAGCGCACCAACAGCAGCGCCGCCTCGGTCTCGCGAATCCTCTCGGAGAGACGCTTGTAGCGCTTGGCATGGCGTGCCTGGCGTTCGAGATCGCGCAGTTGAGTCTCCAGAGTGCCGATCACGTCCTGAAGGCGTTCCAGGTTGGTTTCCGCCGCCCTGAGCTTGAGTTCTGCTTCATGCCGCCTGGCGTGCAGGCCGGTAATGCCGGCCGCCTCTTCGAGCAAGGCGCGGCGCTGGGCCGGCTTCGCCCCGATGATGTCGCCGATGCGCCCCTGCCCCACCAGCGCAGCGCTGTGCGCGCCGGTAGCGGCGTCGGCAAACAGGAGCTGCACGTCGCGAGCGCGGACCTCGTTGCCGTTCACGGTATAGGTCGAGCCCTCGCCGCGCTCGATGAGGCGGGTCACTTCAATCTCGGCGGCGTCGCTCAATTCGCGCGGCGCCGTCCCGTCCGAGTTGTCCAGGCAGAGCGTGACCCCGGCGATGTCATGCGCCGGGCGGCGGGTGGTGCCGCCGAAGATCACGTCCTCCATGCCGCCGCCGCGCATCTGGCGGGGCGCGGTCTCGCCCATGACCCAGCGCATCGCCTCGACGAGGTTCGACTTGCCGCAGCCGTTGGGGCCGACGATTCCTGTCAGCCCCTGTTCGATGTGCAGTTCGGTCGGCTCGACGAAGGACTTGAAGCCCGCCACCCTGAGCTTCGTTACCTGCACGGCCGTGGGCTCCGTCTACGACCCCGCGAGGAGACGGTCGATGTGCCTGGAAAGCGCATCGAAGGTCATCTTGCCGTCATATTTTGCGCCGTTGACGACCAGTGTCGGTGTCCCGCTCACGTCGTATTCGGCCTGGCCGTCCGCTATCGACTGGAAAATCGTGTTCTCGAGGTCCGTGTCTGCGAGGCAGTCCGCGAACTGATCCCGGCTCACACCGCCAAGCTCACCGATTTGCGCGAGCTTGTCGGTGTAGTCCCGCGAACTCGCCCAATCGTCGAAGGTCTGGAACAGCACGTCGATGAAGGTGAAGTAACGGTCCCGGCCGGCGCAGTGGGCGAGCACCGCTGCCTGCAACGCGGGCGCGTTGAGCGGGAAGTCACGCGCCACGAAGCGCACCTTGCCGGTGTCTACGTACTCCGGCTTCAAGCGGTTGTAGACGTTCTTGTGGAACCGCAAGCAACTGGGGCAGGTGAGCGAGAGGAACTCGATCACCGTGACCGGCGCGTCGGGGTCGCCGACCGCGAGGTCGCCGGGCCTCTCGCCGATGCCGGCGGCGCGGGCAGGCGCGAACGGCGCCAGCACCGCGGCGGCCGGAATCGCAGCCATCGCCCCAACCAGGATCCGTCGGGATATCATGACGTTATCCTCACCCATTGATGTCGCATCCGAGGAAGGTTCGCCCCTTCTGCCGACACGCCTCCATCACGGAGAACAATTGCGTGCGTGAACGGTCTAACCATTGAGCAGTTCCAACAATCGTCGCCTGGCGGGCTCAATCCCGACCAACTCAGACAGAAAGAACTCCATGTTATCGGGCCCGTCCGCTCGCCGTTGTTCCACGATGGCGTCGTAGTCGATTTCCAACAATTCGCATAGTTCACGACCCGTCATCGCCTCTTCACGAGCAATCTTTCTCTTGAAACCTTCCCAAATCTCTTCTGTGTCTTCCCTATTGAAGGCACAGAAGTGTGCTCTAAACCGGTATGGGATGTGCTGGGCATTGCGTTCGATGAATCCATGCATAGCCTCGTGTTCTGCGCCAGCCTTTTTCGTATCGAACACATGGCCGTCCTTCAGTTCGATGATGTGGTATACCTGATTTCCGTCACGCCTCTTGAACACCATGAAATCTGGTTCCGATCCGGCGAAATCTAAGACTTCGCTTTTCTTGATCTGAGCTTTCCGAGCCAAAAATACTCCATCTGGCATAATGTCCTGCGTAAGAAACGCATCCAAATCATCAATATTCGCAACCATGTCAACTATAATTCTTTCTAGTTCAGTTCCTGATGATATTGCAGTAGATTGAACTTTGCTGGCCAATTCACCTAATGCAGCGTTGCCAAATATTCGCTCATATGAGCCCGATGTGTTCTTGGGATTGGCGTTTCTAAGACGAGCCATAATGCTCAACCGTCTAGGTCGCAGCCAAGAAAGTTGCGCCCTTGCTTCTGCGCCGCATGCAGGACGGAGAACGAGCCCGCTGCAGGATCGATCACGTAATCTCCTTGGTCACTCACGGCAGTAATTAGCTCTCCCTGAAGATCAATAGGCTTGGCGTGCGGATGCTCTCGTTGTGAAACTTGCTCTTGCACGACATCGGGAATGTTGTGAACCTTCCAGACGCCTTTAGCCTTGCGCGGCTGCTTTTGTAAGACAATACAATACTCTGCGCGGCGGCGTGTCCGGTAACCCATACCGAACGTTCCCTTGTCCCAGGTCAGCATGTCTACAATGTCAAGGGTGGTTCCGCGCCGCCATTCGCTGACGCCTTGGCAGAGGTGAAACTTGTCCACCCACAGGAACAGATGGCCGGATGGCGTCAAAGCTCGGTCTATCCCTCGGATGAAACGACCGATGACTGCTTCCGACATCTGCTCGAGTGCACAACGGCGACGGCCTCTGTCTTTGCCCTCGTTGCCGTACGCTAGTTTTTCCAGCACTCCTCGGTACTGCGGATCGAAAAAGGCGACGGGGACTGCGTTCTCAGGGAGAAGTGCCAAGAACTCCAGCCCGTCCATCTGAAGCCGGATGTTCGGCTCAAGCTCTGGCGGCAATTCGACCTCGGGTGCTTGGACAGTCCGATGATTGGAAAACACCGTTCCCGCAAACAGGTCCAGCGAAGAGTCGATGGGCTCTATCCGCTCCTGCGCTTTGCGAGACATCGTCTACTCCACGGTCAGATTGCTACACCACGATGAAACTGCGAATGCGAGAACATAACCGGAACAACGTTGCAGAGCAAGAAATTCATGAACGCAACCCCTCCATCTCCAGCCGGCAATCGAAGACGAGGCCCGGCGGCAGCGCCAATGGCGGCTGGTCCACCTGCCGCACGGATGAGAACACCGAGACACTTTCCGTGCCCGGCGACTCGTCCAGAGGCGTGGCGATTTCGTTCACCATTCGGGCGGAACTGTACGCGCCCGCTACGAAAAGTATAGATTTGCAAGTGGAGCAGCGACCGTATCGCGCCGACGCGCTGTCGCTTCACTCGATCTATATGTTCATTATCAATAAGTTACTTGCTCTGTGGGCGAGCGAGGACCGCTCGGCCCAAAGCCGCGAGGGCTGACTTCAGACGATGGTCCCCGGTGGAATCGACGGCAGTTTCGACACGTGCGGCCGACTCCGAGTCGATTTTCGGCGGTGCCCGGCGCTCTGAATCCCGCGCTGGCTTTGGCGATGGCGCGCGGTTTACATAGGTGATCCGCGTCACCGCGCGGTAGCCGTAGAAGGCGGCGATCCGCTCCAGAATCTGGGGTTCGAGATGCTGAAGCTCGACCGCGACCGGCCCGGAGACGCAGACCCTGAGCGTCCCGTCCCGCCCCAGACGCTCGGGCCACGAAGAGGCGGCGACGGCCTCACCCACGATCGCCGGCCATTCGGTGGCGATCCCCGCCGCCACCAGCCCGCGCGCCTCGAAGGACCTGGCGGTGATCTTGCCGATCAGCGCGGAGAGCGGCCGCGCTTGGCGGGATTTGCGCATGGCTGAGGCCGGGAGTCGCAGGGTCCAGGCCAAGGGTGTACGCCCTCCGGCGCCGGCTGTGAAGCGCCGCCAGCCATGAGCGCCGTCCGGCCCGCCTCGCCCGCACAGCTAGCCCAGGCGCTGCTCGACTGGTACGACCGCCACCGCCGCCGGCTGCCCTGGCGCGCCGCCCCCGGCGTACGGCCGGACCCCTACCGAGTCTGGCTCAGCGAGATCATGCTGCAGCAAACCACTGTTCCGGTGGTCGCCGGCTATTTTCAGCGGTTCCTAGAGCGCTGGCCGACCCTCGAATCGCTCGCGCAGGCCGAGCTCGACGACGTGCTCCACGCTTGGCAGGGGCTTGGCTACTACGCCCGCGCCCGCAACCTGCACGCCTGCGCGCGCCTCGTGCTGGACGAGCACGGCGGGCGCTTCCCGGCCGACGAGAAAGCGCTGCGGGCCCTGCCGGGGATCGGGCGCTACACCGCAGCAGCGATCGCGGCCATCGCCTTCGACCAGTCGGCGACCGTGGTCGATGGCAATGTCGAGCGGGTGATCGCCCGCCTGCGCGCGGTGGAAACCCCGTTGCCGGCGGCGAAGCCCAAGCTCTACGCCCTCGCTGCCGAGCTTACACCTGAGATCAGGCCCGGCGACTACGCGCAGGCGCTGATGGACCTCGGCGCGGGCGTCTGCACGCCGCGCAATCCGGGCTGCCTCGCCTGCCCCTGGCAGGACACCTGCGAGGGCCGTGCGGGAGGCATGGCGGAGAGCCTGCCGCGCCGGTCGCCAAAGCGAGAGCGCCCGCTACGCCACGGCGTCTCCTTCTGGCTCATGCGGGCAGACGGCGCCGTGCTGCTGCGCCGCCGGCCGGATAAGGGCCTGCTCGGCGGGATGATCGAACTGCCCACCACGCCTTGGCGCGACGAGCCCTGGAACTTGGCAGAAGCCTCGGCCCATGCGCCGCAGCCCTTGCCGTGGCAGGCGCTGCCGGAGCCGGTCCGCCACGGCTTCACCCACTTCGAGATCGAGCTGCTGGTGGCCGTCGCGGAGACCGAGGACGGGGCCGCCAATGCGGATGACGACGCCATCTGGTGCCCGCCCTCGCGCTTTTCGGAACATGCGCTCCCGACGCTCACTCGGAAGCTCGTGCGCTATGCCGCACAGCAATGGCAGCCATCCTTGCACGAACGGCAATGACGGCGCCGGGCGGCCCCGTCAAGATGTTGCGCTGACGACTGTCAGGTTACGGGAGCAAGACCATGACCGAGCAACGGCATCTCCCGCAGGAGGCCGGCTACAACCTGCGACTGCGCCACCCGGACTTCGAGGACTACTTCGCGGTCTGGGAGGCCGAGAGCGAGCGGGTGCGTGAGTCCCTTACCTGCACACTCGATGTCCGCTACGGCGCGGGCCCCAACATGACCGCCGACCTGTTCCCGGCGCCGGCGGCTGGCGCGCCGATCCAGGTCTTCATCCACGGCGGCTATTGGCGCGCCATGGACAAGGACGTGCATTCGTTTCCCGCCGAGGGCTTCGTCGCCGCAGGCGGCGCCGCTGTCTCGCTCAACTACGCGCTGGCGCCGGCGGTGACGCTGGATACCATCGTCGAGCAGTGCCGCACCGCAATCGAATGGCTCGTCGACAACGCCGGCCGGCTCAATGGCGATCCGGACCGCATCTTCGTCTCCGGCCATTCCGCCGGCGGGCACCTCACCGCCATGATGCTCTGCACCGATTGGGCGGCGCGCGGGCGTCCAGCCGGCCTGGTGAAGGGCGGCACTGCGATTTCCGGCATCTTCGACCTGGCCCCGATCATGGAGACCAGCATCAACGACGATGTCCGGCTGGATAACGCATCGGCCGCGCGCAACAGTCCGATCCATCACTTGCCCGAGGCAGGCGCGCCTTTGATCGCGGCGGTTGGCGCGGCAGAAACGCCCGCGTTCGTCGCCCAGAACCGGGCCTTCGCCGAAGCCTGGCAGGCGCGCGGCTTCGAGGCCACGGTCATGGAGATCGAGGGCCTCCACCACTACAACGTGGTGAGCGAGATGGGCCGCCCCGGCAGCGCCCTCACCCAGGTCGCGCTCGCTCAGATGGGGTTGTGAGGAAGGGGTCCTCGCCCCCCAACACACTCTGTGCCGCCGAGCGTATGGACAACGGGCTTGCCGAACCGCCACGGGAGCGGTAGGGCAAGCGCCGGCGGCCCGCCTGGCCGCCGAACTCCACGAGGTGCGCCATGACCGTAAGCCGCGGCCGCGATTTCCTGGCCCTTCCCGGCCCCACCACCGTGCCCTACGAGGTGCTCCAGGCCATGCAGCGCCCGGCCGTGGACATCTACGGCGAGGAGCTGACCGCCGTCACTGACAGCTGCCTCGACGATCTGCGCCGCGTCTTTCGAACCGAGCAAGGCCGCACCTACATCTACATCGCCAACGGCCACGGCGCCTGGGAGGCCGCGCTCTCCAACGTGCTCTCCCGCGGCGACAAGGTGCTGGTGCTGGAGAGCGGGCGCTTCGCCGTCGGCTGGGGCGAGATGGCGGAGCCGCTCGGCATCGAGGTGGAGGTACTCGAGGCGGAACCCCAGCGGGCGGCGTCGCCCGAGGCGCTGGAACGGCGCCTCCGCGCCGATAGCGCGGGCGAGATCAAGGCCATCCTGGTGGTGCAGGTGGACACCGCCTCCGGTATCGCGAACGACATTCCCGCGTTGGGCGCCACCATCGAGGCGAGCGGCCACGGTGCGCTCTTTATGGTCGATGTCATCGCCTCGCTCGGCTCGATGCCGTTCGAGATGGACGACTGGAGCGTCGATGTCGCTGTCGCCGGCGCCCAGAAGGGGCTCATGATGACGCCCGGCCTGAGCTTCATCGCCGCAAGCGAGAAGGCGTTGGCCGCCCACGCCGATGCCGGGCTCCGCACCCGCTACTGGGACTGGACCGTGCGCGAAGGCGAGCTTCACTACATGAAGTACTGCGGCACGCCGCCGGTGCACTTGCTGTTCGGGTTGCGTAAGTCCCTCGACATGCTCTTCGAGGAAGGGCTGCAGGCGGCCTTCCGCCGGCACGAGCTTCTGGCCGGCGCCACCCAGGCGGCTGTGGGCCGCTGGAGCAAGGCCGGCGCTCTCGCCTTCAACGTCCCGGAGCCCGCCGAGCGCTCACCCACTGTGACCACAATTCTTTTGGAAGAACCCCATCTGGGCCGTTTGCTCGACTGGGTCGGGAAGGTCTGCAACGTCAGCCTCGGCATCGGGCTCGGGCCGCTACTCTCCGGCCACGCGTTCCGTATCGCCCACATGGGTCATGTGAACGCGCCTATGATGCTCGGCACGCTCGGCGCCATCGAGACCGGCCTCGCCGCGCTCGACATCCCCCACGGCAAAGGCGGCGTCTCGGCCGCCATCGACTATCTCGGCAGCCGCCTGAAGGCGTAAGTTTGAAATGCTCTACCGCGTCGGCGACTCTTGGGCCGGCGCGGGGCCCGTGCCGGAGGTGCCTTCGTCGGCCGGCTGCCTGAGCATCATGGCTAGCACAACGAGGACGGCGCCGACGAACAGCGCGACGGCGGCGTCCCTCAGGAAGCGCTTCACGCTACGCGCTCCCCTCCCCCAATGACTCCGGGTTGACACCCAAGGCACGCTGCCGTGCCGCCGCCAGGGCAGCTTCCAGCGACTCCTCGAAGTGACCGCCCACGATGGGTCCGTAGTGCCGGCGGTATTCACGCAGAATCTCCACCTTCACCTCAGCAGTGATGTCGCGCGCGAGGTCCATCCGGTGTTCACAGACGTCGCACACGAGCGCTGCATCGCCGACAACCGGCGTCCGCCACGCGTGCGTGTTGCATCGTTCCATCGGAATGCCCGCCCCGCTTTCCGTCCCCCTTCTCGCTGTCGACAGCATACGCGTTCCGATGCAGCGGACGAACGATCCGAAGGGAGTCGTGAACGCAGGTATGGTGCCGGACGGCGCCTCAGCTCCGTCCAGCGCAATCGATGGTGCGGATGGCCTGTTCCGGAAACGCCGTCTTCCAGGCTTCGTCGATGGCGGAGCGGTCGCCTTCCACGCCCGCCTCGACCACATGGACGCTGACGGCCTTCATGTTCGGCGCGGACACGACCGGATAGCCCAGCGCCCTGATCTCAGCGACGCGGCGGCGCATGTAACGCTCGTTCCGGAAGACGCCCAACGAAATCCCGTTGGCCCGCTCGCCCCTACCGATGATCCAGATGTCGCTGACGCCCCGGCTTCGAAGCTCGTCTGCCTTCTGGGCGGCCGCTGCGCGGCTCTCAAGCGGCGGAATATACACGTGGTGGTTCTTGACCGCCTCGCGCTCCTCCTGACGTACCTTGATTTCTGTTGCCTTGCGGGCGCGCATCCATGCCGCCGCCTCGTAAGCAGCATCGGAGTCCTTGAACCATTCCGCCCGAACGCATTCCGCGACTACAGCTTCGGTGGGCGGTGCTTCGAGCTCCTCGGGAACTTCGGGCGTCTCCGCTTCCGCGGTCACCTTCTGCACTTCTTCCTGCGTCGTTGGGACCGAGGCAGGCTCTTCGGCCTGCGTCGTCGGAACTGCGGCAGGCTCTTCCGCCGTCGCCGTCGGCTCTGGGCTCGCGGCGGCCTGCTCGCTCCCCTCAGCCGCCGGAGAGCCCTCCACGCGAAGCTCATGGGCACGCACGTAGGCCTTCTCGGCGAGCTGCAAGTAAACGTCACCCAGATTGGCGTACACGACCGCATCGGGTCTCAGCTCCAGTGCCGCGATGAGCGTCTCCCGCGCATCGTCCAACCGTCCGAGTTTGGCGTAGAGCACGGCAAGATTGTTGTGCGCCTCGAACATCACGGGATGATCGTCCCGAAGGCTTTCGAATATGGCGATCGCCTCGACGAAGTTTCCTTCGCGTGCATTCAGGATGCCTCGAATGAGCCGCACGCCGGGCGCATTGGGCTCCCGCTCGACCAGCGGTTCGAGCGCTTCGTGCGCTTCCGCATAGCGCTCCTGGGCGACCAGGGAGAGTGCGTCCGTGATCGGGTCACCGGCGAGCGCAACGTCGCACGCCATGGCCGCCAGCACACTGCATGCGATCGCCGTCCGCCTGAGCCATGCCGTCGCGGGCACTTTTGGCTCGGCAAGTGCCGTGCTATCCACGACCGCGACCTTTCCGCTTCCCGTGCCGCTTTACGATAGGCGGCAACCGCACCGCAGTCCATCGCACGCTGAAGGTCGCGCCGAAGGGCGACTCATGACCGAGCAAATTTTGATCCTCGACTTCGGCTCGCAGGTGACCCAGCTGATCGCCCGCCGGGTGCGCGAGGCCGGGATCTATTGCGAGATCAGGCCCTTCACGACTCCCGCGACCGAGATCGAGCGCCTGGCGCCCCAGGGAGTCATCCTCTCGGGCGGCCCGGCATCGGTCACCGAGGCCGAGGCACCGCGCCCCGACGAGGCGATCTACACGCTCGGCATCCCTCTGCTCGGCATCTGCTACGGCCAGCAGGCGATGTGCGCGGCGCTAGGCGGCGCCGTGGAATCCACCTCGCAGCGCGAGTTCGGCCGGGCGCACCTCGATATCGTCGAGTCCTGCGCGCTCTTCGACGGGGTCTGGCAGGTGGGCGCGCGCGAGCAGGTCTGGATGAGCCACGGCGACGCGGTAGCGGCGGTGCCGGAGGGCTTTCGGGTGGTGGCCCGCACCGACTCTGCCCCGTTCGCGGCCATCGCCGACGTCGAACGCCACTTCTACGGCATCCAGTTCCATCCGGAAGTGGTGCACACGCCCCACGGCGCGGCACTCCTGCAGAACTTCGCGCGCCGGGTCGCGGGCTGTCACGGCACCTGGACCATGGCCTCGTTCCGCGCCAGCGCCATCGGGGCAATCCGGGCGCAAGTGGGCGACGGACGGGTGATTTGCGGGCTCTCAGGCGGCGTCGATTCCTCGGTGGTGGCGGTGCTCCTGCACGAAGCGATCGGCGACCAGCTCACCTGCGTGTTCGTCGACACCGGCCTCATGCGCCACCGCGAAGCCGAGGAGGTCACCAGCCTCTTTCGCGGCAGCTACAACATTCCCCTCGTCCACGAGGACGCACAGGCCGTGTTCCTGAAGCGGCTTGCTGGCGTCACCGAGCCCGAGGAGAAGCGCAAGATCATCGGCGCCACCTTCATCGACGTGTTCGAAAAGACCGCGCGCGGTGTGGGCGACGCCGACTTCCTTGCCCAGGGAACGCTCTACCCGGACGTGATCGAATCGGTCTCCGTCAGCGGGCCGAGCGTCGTCATCAAGTCGCACCACAATGTCGGCGGGCTGCCCGAGCGGATGAACCTCAGCCTGGTCGAGCCGCTGCGCTCGCTCTTCAAGGACGAGGTGCGCGCCCTCGGCCGCGCCCTCGGGATGCCGGAGGCGCTGACCGGGCGCCACCCCTTTCCCGGCCCCGGCCTCGCGATCCGAATTCCGGGCGAGGTGACGGCCGAGAAGGTCGCAGTCCTGCAGCAGGCCGACGCCATCTTCATCGAGGAAATCCGGAGCGCCGGCCTCTACGACGCCATCTGGCAGGCCTTCGCGGTCCTGCTGCCGGTCCAGACGGTTGGGGTGATGGGCGACGCGCGCACCTACGAACACGTCTGTGCACTGCGCGCCGTCACCTCGGCAGACGGCATGACCGCCGACTTCTATCACTTCGACATGGGCTTCCTCGGCGGGGTCGCGAACCGCATCGTCAACGAAGTGAAGGGCATCAACCGCGTGGTCTACGACGTGACCTCGAAACCGCCGGGAACCATCGAATGGGAGTGAACAGGCGAATGCGCTGGCGCACACGCTGGGCGCTCGCGGCCCTCGTCGTCGCGGCGCTCGCGCTTGGCACTGGGCCCGCCGCCGCGGACTGGGACACGGGCCAGGCTGCCTTCGAGCGGGGCGACATCGCCGCTGCGCTCGAGGCGTGGCAGCCGCTCGCCGAGGCGGGTGATGCGCGGGCGCAGGCGGCGATCGGCAGCCTCTACATCCACGGCCGGGGGGTCGCGGTCGACTATGCCGAGGCGCTGCGCTGGACCCGGCTTGCCGCCGAGCAGGGCGACGTCACCGGGCAGTTCAACATGGGCACCATCTATGCCGGCGGCCTCGGCGTCGAGCGCGACTACAAGGCGGCCGCGAAGTGGTTCGGGCGCGCGGCCGAGCAGGACGATGCGGCCAGCCGCTTCAATCTCGGCGTGCTCTATGCGCGCGGCCTCGGCGTGCCGAAGGACGATGAGGAAGCGATCTTCCTGCTCAGCACCGCGACGATCATCGCCGGCGATCCGGAGGCCAACCTGCAGGATATCGGTGCCGCTGCCGAGAACTACGCCTACATCGTGATGATGACGATGGAAGAGCCGGAGCTGACGAGGGCGCTCAAGCGCACCCGCGCTTGGGAGAAGGAGTTCCTGCGCCGCTACCTGTCGCGCAGGATCAGCCCGGCCGAGCCCAGGAGCGGCCTTGATCCACTCCCCTACGAGTAATCGGTCGCCGCAACGGCGTCAGCCCAAGACGTACTCCAGGCGCTGTGACTCAGGCAGCGTAAGCAGCGCGCGGATGTGGCCGGCGAGTCGCTCCGCCCAGGCCTCGACCGCCTCCGACGTGCGGATTTCGTTGTTGCGAATTTCGATGAGCAGCGACGGCAGCCCGCGCTTCTCGGCGTGAACGGGTAGCGTGTGGTCGGTGAGCACGCCGAAGTCGTAAGGCTCGTTGGCGCCGACGACGAGCCCCTCCGCCCGCAGGCGCTCGATCAAGGGCTTTGACATGCGCTGGTCCTTGTCCCAGCAGATACCGATTTCCCAGGGCCGCGGATCGCCGCCAGCGAGCTGCGGGGTGAAGCTGTGGACCGCGACCAGAAACGGCACCTGATCAGCAGCAGCCATACGGTCCAGCGCAGCGGCGATCGCGTGGTGATAGGGCTCGAATATCTCCTCGATCCGCGCGTCCACTGCCGTCTGCTCGAGGTCCATGTTGCCCGGCACCGGCACCGTGTCGCTCACCGGCGGGATCCTGTCCGGCGCGCCCACGGGCCGGTTGCAGTCGATCACCAGGCGGGAGTAGCCGGCGAGTATCGCCGGTGCGCCGAGCAGCGCCGAGAGCCTCCGGGCCACGGCCCCCGCCCCGATGTCCCAGCCGATGTGCTCGGTGCGCTCGGTCTCGCTCAGGCCGAGGTTGTCGAGCGCGGCGGGAACCCGGCAGCTCGCGTGGTCGCAGACCAGCAGCACGCGCGACGTGCTTCCCTCGTTGAGGGTCTCGAAGGGCGGAGGGTCGTCGGGCCCCAGCAGCGTCGCAGGCATCGGCACGACTAGACCTTGTAGATGCGCCGGGCGTTCTCGACACCGATCAGCGATGCGATTCGCTCGGCGTCTGCCACCGAGCACTCGTCATCCTCTATCCAACGGCCGAGCGCGCGGGCGAGCGCGGTGCGGAAGCGCAGCGCTCCCAGGTAGTAGAGCTCCGCGAGGCCGAAGGCATCGGTGCTGAAGAGCTGCTTCGTGAAGGGCACGAGCTCCAGCGCCTCGTCCATGATTCGCTGGTAGCTTGGCCCCACCCAGTTCAGCGCGAAGCCCACGTCGAAGTAGACGCACGGGAAGTTCTCCGACATCAGCCCCGCTTCGCGGTGGAAGGGGTAGCAGTGCAGCAGCGTGATGGGGAAGCCCCAGGGCTCCACCGCCTTGATCCAGGGCGTGAGATGGCTCGGGTCCACGCGATGCAGCTCGATGTCGGGGTCGCCGATGCCGATATGGAACTGGAGCGGGAAGCCCCGCTCCCGCGCGATATCGGCGCCGGTCCAGATCAGATGCCGCTCGAGCACGGGATCAGTCAGGCGCACCGTGCCGGTCCGCTCGATCTCGGCGAGCCAGCGCCCCGCCGCCGCCTCGACCTCGGCGAGCGCCGGTTTCTGGTAGTCGATGCGGAGCGTCGCGCGGTAGGCCAGGATCGACTTGAGGCCGACGACCTCGTCCCCGAGGGAGCCGCGCAACGCCGCTTCGAACGCCTGCGCGAAGCCTGCCGCGGAGACGCCGCTTTCCGCGACCCTCTCGGCGACCGATTCCATGCGCACGATTTCCCGCGCCGGCTGATCGGCAATCGCGCCCACCTCGGCAACGCTGCAGAGCTCCTCCGGCCGGTTGCCGCTATCCACGACATAGGTGCCGATCCCCGACGCGGCGAGGAAGCGCCGGTTCACCTCTTCCGCGCCGATCGCGCGCCGGCGCTCGGCATATTCGGCGGGCGCACAGAACGGCTCCAGGTCCAGGAGCGGCGCGCACCGGCGCCGCAGGCTGAGCGCGACCGGCTTGTCCCAGTGGTTCGTACCAGACGGTGCCGGCGCGAAGGCCTCGCTCAGCGAATCGGCGAGCCGCTCGTCGTTCAGGTCCACAGGAAATAGGCCGTGGCAGTGATGGTCCACCAGCGGCAGCGTCTCGGTAATGTCGCTAATAGGCATCGAGATAACTCCGAATCACAGTGTCGGGAGAACGCTCGGTCACCGCCGCGAGCTCATGGCGCTTGAGCGAAACATAGGCCTGCCAGAGGGGATCTGAAAACCATCCGCGCACTGTCTCCTCCGCTTCCGCCGCCGCAAGCGCCTCTTCCAGCGAGCGCGGCAGCCAGCGCACGTCGAGGGCCTCGCGCTCCTCATCGCTGAGATCGGAGGGGTCGCGCTCGACCAGCGGCGGCGTCGGCAGGCTATCGCGCAGGCCCTCCAGCCCCGCCTGAACCAGGACAGCCAGCGTCACGTGGGGCGAGGCGGCGGCATCGGCGGGGCGAAACTCGACGTTGTACTGGTTTGGGTCGACTCCGCCGGGGCCGTGCCGGCCCGCGCAGATGCGGAGCGCCGCCTCGCGGTTGTCGGCGCCGAAGGCTGCGGCGGCCCCCGCCCAGTGACCCGGCGCGAGCCGCAGGTAGGAGACCGGCGAGGGCGCTGTGAAAGCGGTGAGCGCCGGTAGGCGGCGCATGATCCCCGCGACGAAGCTGCCGGCTTGCGCCGCGACCCCGGTCGGCTGCGCTGGATCGTGGGAGACCGGCGCACCGTCGAGATCCTGCAGGCTCAGGTGCACGTGAACGCCGTTGCCGAAGCCCTGCGCCGCGATCATCGGCGTGAAGGTCGCGCGGTATCCCTCGCGCGTGGCCACGGCACGCACCAGCTCGCGCACCAAGAGCGCCCGGTCGGCGGCGGCAAGGCCAAGTACAGGGCGACAGTTCACCTCGTACTGGCCAGGGCCACCTTCCGGCTCGAAGGTCTCGGGCTCCAGGCCCGCCGCCCGCAGCGCCGCCATCAGCACGGCACCGAAGCCGAGCGCCCGCTCGTGGGCGATGATGCTGTAGTTGGGGCCGGGCCGCTCCAGCCCTTCCAGCAGGTAGAACTCCTGCTCGAAGGCAGCCATGAGCCGCAGCCCGAACTCCTGTTCAAGAGCTTCCAGCGCGCTTCGCAGCAGGGCCCTGAGGCACGCCTCCCAGGGCGCGCCGTCCGGTGCTATGCCGTCGCAGATGTAGGCATGGAACGGAGGGTGCTCGGGCCAAAGGTCGACCCTGGCGTGGGCGTCGCGGTCGGGCACGAGCCAGACATCGCCGACCGCGCCCCACGGGCTCGGCGCCAGCGTGGAGAGCGGGCCGATCGCCTGCGCCACCGGCACCCAGCCGATGCCGGTCTCCAGACGCTTATCGAGATCGGCCGCCGGGAAGCCCCGCCCGCGCATGAGGCCGGCCAGATCGGGCCATCCGAAAAAGACCAGCTCCTCGCCCCGCATCCACGCCCTCGCCTTGCCGCGCCGCCACTCTAAGGCGGGGCGGGTAGCGAGTCATGCTATCGTCCGGCCGCAACCGGCGGGAGGGAAGCATGGCCATCACGTTACAGGACAAGGCCGCGATCGTGACCGGCGCGGGCCGCGGCATCGGCAAGGGCATCGCGACGGTATTCGCGAATGAGGGCGCCAGGGTGCTGGTTGTGAACCGCAGCGCCGAGGCGGGTCAGGCCACGGCCGATGAGATCACGGCCGCCGGCGGCGAGGCATCGTTCCTCCAGGCCGACGTCAAGCAACGCGGCGACATGGAGCGGATGGCGGCGGCCTGTATCGAGCGCTACGGCGCCATCGACGTCTTCTGCGCCAACGCCGGGGTCTTTCCCACCTCCCACATCGTGGACATGGACGATGAGACCTGGAACGACGTGATCGACACCAACCTCAAGGGCGTCTTCTACGGGGTTCAGGCCTGCATCCCGCAGATGAAGGTGCAGGCGCAGGGCCGCATCGTCGTGATCTCGTCGATCACCGGCCCCAATGTCGGCTGGCCGGGGCTTGCCCACTACATGGCGTCCAAGGGCGGCGTGAACGCCTTCGTCATGGGCGCAGCGCTGGAGCTCGCCAAGCACAACATCACGGTCAACGCGATCTCCCCCGGCTCGATCATGACGCCGGGCCTGGTGGAGCTCGGCGGGGAACAGGTGGAGGAAATCAGGTCAGTCATTCCAGCCGGGTACATCGGCGAGACCGAGGACATCGCCTACGCCGCCGTCTACCTCGCCAGCGACCAGGCGCGCTACATCACCGGCCAGGCGCTAGTGCTCGACGGCGGGCAGATCCTGCCGGAGAGCCCGGCCGCCCTCGCCGATGCCTGACGCGGCATCGCCCCGCGCCGAACCGGCCCGATTGACAAACGCCCAGCCGCCGCTATCGATGGCACCGGAGCGCCCGTAGCTCAGCCGGATAGAGCACTTGATTCCTAATCAAGGGGTCGCAGGTTCGAGTCCTGCCGGGCGCGCCAACTAATTCAGCGACAGTTTATTCGGCCGGACGCAATCGAGATGCGGAGTCCGCGAACTGGGTCCTGGCCCATCGCGGGGTGCGGCACTACTTCAAGAAGATCACGCCCCACTGGTTATCGACCACATCGCCAGAGCCGCTGACTGTAAAATTGGAGGTAATGATTCCGGACGCGCCTTCGAAGATGCCGGCGCCGGAATCGACCTGCCAGCAGATCCCGCCGTGCGTCAGGTTCGAATCCGCGCTCGGCCCCATGGCCCCCGTTCCGCGCGTGCTGAAGGTGAAGCTGTTGCCTCCGCCGAAGTCGATCGTACCCGATTCCGTGAAGCTGCCATCCTCATTGGGAAAGACGTCCGATTCGAAGCTCACGCTGTTTCCCGCGATGGCCTCGATGGTGGCGTCAACCGCGCCGTCGTCCACGGTCGTGGAAATCCTCGACGCTGACCCGCTCGTCGAGGCGCTCAAGACACCTTCCACGCCCTCTTTGGGACCCGCAGTTCCGCGAAACTGGATGACGTAACTGATCTGCTTCATGGTCTGGCCTTTCGTTCCTCGTCGGGCGGCACACCAATGCGCCCGGCTTCCATGGGACGGTTCGGCTCGAATGTTAGTGGAAGGCTGTCAGCAAGACCATGTCCGCTGTTCAGCGCGGGAGTTGGACGCCGTTCGGTACTGCAGCCAATCAAGAAGGCTTGTCTCTGGGTGAGGCAGAGTTCGATGCCTAACCACAACTGTGGACTATTCCCGCTGGACAGGCACACCTTCCAGGAGCCCGTTCCGGTCCATATCCTCCCAGGCGTCCATGAAGACCTTGTTCCACTGCGCGGTCATCGGGTGGTCCATCATGTCGCGGTAGACCGTCCACATGGTGACGAGTTCGTCGGCACCGTCGCGGAAGGCGGCATACGCCGTCTCCACCGTGCGCACCAGGGCGGCCATGATGAAGGGCCGCTGCTCCCAGCCGCCGAACACCTGGGCGCACTCGCGGATCAGCTTCGTGGGGTCGCCACCCGCCTCCTTGACCGGCTCGCAGAAGGGGAGGATGTGATCGACGCCGGCCTGGGCAACGGCGACGGCTTGGGGCAGGGAAAAGACCGTGGTGCAGCAGGTCTCCACGCCCTCTTCCCGGAGCGCGGCGAACGCCTTCAGCGCGTTCACCGAGCACGGGATCTTCAGAACGATCTGGTCGGAAAGATCGGTGAACGCCTTGCCCACCTCCAGAAGCTCGTCGAGCGAGTGCCCGTCGATTTCGACGACGATGGGCTTGTCTGTGAGGTCGAGGTACTTCTTGATCACGTCGATGGCCCCGCCATTGGCCTTCGCGTACTGATTGTGCACGACCGTATTGGTGACGATCCCGGCGATGCCGAGGGGCATCCACTCCTTGAGGTCGTCCGGGTCGCCGGCGAGCCAGATGGCGGGACCGCGGCCCTGGCGACGGGCGCCCGGCACCGGGCCGATGTCCGGCTCCTCGGCGATCGATGGAGCAAGGGGGACGGCGCTTACAGTCCTCATGATCACTTCCTCCTAGTCAATTGCGATGACGTAAAGGCGAACTGGTTCGCTCTAGCCGACTAACCCGTGCCGGATTACGAAACCCGCGCGTTGGGCACCGCTTTGGCGATCTTGTCGATGCCTTCCGTTATGAGCGACTTCTCGATCACCGAGTATCCCAACCGAATGTGATTTCGGTTGTTTCTTTCATCGGAAAACGTGAACCCGCCTGTCTCGAAGAACACGCCCTCTGCGTCTACTATCTGGCGAAGAATGCTGGCATCCGCCCCGTCCGGCAGCCTGAGCCAGATACTCCCCCCGCCATAGTCAGGCTTGGTGGAGGCGCCCGGAAAGTGCTTTTCGAGCGCTTCGTGCATCACGGCGCAGCGCTCCTTGTAGATGCCCGTGATCTTGGCGACAAAACGGTCGAAATAGCCGCGTTGCAGGAACAGCGCGACGCTTCTCTGATTGTTGACCGGTGGGTGTCGCAGGATGTGGTGCCGCATCGCCCTCGCTTCACGGACGAATTCGCGATCGGCAACTAAGTAGCCGATGCGTAATCCAGGCAACAGGGATTTTGAGAGGCTTCCCGTGTAGATGACATTGCCCCAAGCATCGAGGCTTTTGAGAGCACGCGGGGGTGTCTTGTTGAAGCTGATGTCGGATTCGTAATCGTCTTCGATGACGAACTGGCCGTTTCTCTTCGTGAAAGCGAGCAATTCGACCTTACGGTCGAGCGGCATCGTAACGGTTGTCGGAAACTGGTGACTCGGTGTCACAAACAGGCATTTGCAACCGGAAACATCGCTGGAGAGAACGAGGCCCTTTTGGTCAATGGGAAACCGTCTTACCGAAACTCCCTCAATTTCTGCCATGTTGATCACATCCGGATAACCGGGATCCTCTACACCGAATATTTCGCCGGGCTTCAGGAGAAGCTTGATCGCAATATAGAGCGCCTGCTGGCCGCCAACCGTGACGAGGACTTCGTCGGGATGAGCGACGATGCCGCGCTTGGCGAGCACGCGTTGGATTAGTTGCTCGATCAGCATCTCATCGTCGATTGCGGAGTAGTCGGTCGCCCAATTGGCGAGCTCGATGACATTGACGGAATCGCGCACGCACTCGCGCCAGCTCGTGATGGGGAAGAGTGACGGGTCAGTCAGACCGCAGACGAACGGATAGCGATATCTGACCAGAACATCCGAAGGCTTCACGACGCGCAGAAGATTGAAGCTCCGTTCCCTGAAGAACGCCCCGTAGTCGAGGGTCGCTGGCGGTGGAGCAAGGTCGGCCGGCACGTCGGGCTTGAGCGCGTGCCCCGGTTCGGTCAGCACGTCCTGATTGACGTAGTACCCCGAGCGGTTCCTGGCCTCGACGAACCCGTCTTGCTTCAGCGCCTCGTAAGCCAGCGTCACCGTCGTCACGCTCACGCCGAGGTCGGCGGACAGCTGGCGAATGGACGGGAGCGGTCGGTGCAGCGGGTATTGCCGATTGACGATGCCGATCGCGATCTGACGCCGGATTTGCTTCTGCAGGCTCTCCGGCGCCCCGCGGTCGATCACGATCATGTTCTCGTACATCGTCGTCAGGCCTCACGCTCCACGGAGCGATTGCCGTTCACGTCACGGTTAGCGTGCGAGCGACCGCGCCATCAAGCGCGTCTCGGCATCCGCAGTCTCTGTACCCACAAAATTACTCAACTGTACGCAGCTCTCTGTGCCCAAAACGTTTCTAAACTGTATGTAGGTGCTCTTCGGGTGGAGCGGTAGGTTTTTATCACCAAGAAATTGATCGAGGCGCAAGGCGAATGTCCAACCGCCTTGCAGACCGCGACATAAAGAGAAAGCACCAATGCGCAGCGACGAGCAATATCTCGGAATCGAGCGCTCACTACAGCGTGCTTGGGCGAAGGGAGCAGGGCTGATCGACGAAGAGTTCGAGCAGCCCATGATCGCTGTCGTCAACACTTATCAGGAGTTTTCGCCGGAGAACATTCACCTCCGGCAAGTCGGCGAGGCGGTCAAGGCAGGAATTCGCATGGCAGGCGGAACGCCATGCGAATTCAATACGTTCCATGTCACCGACAGCGAGACCTTTGCCTCCGTTGGCATGCGTTACGTGCTGCCGAGCCGTGACCTGGTTGCCGACATGATCGAGCTCATGGTCGAAGGCCATCGCTTCGATGCAATGGTGCTGATCGGCTCGGGCGACAAGGTTATGCCCGGAATGGTCATGGCGGCGGCACGTATCGACATACCTGCCATTGTGCTTTACGGCGGCCCCACGAAAGCCGGCACTTACAAGAACAAAAAAGTGTTTCTGGAGACGGTTTATGACAGTGTCGGCGAGCACCTTCTCGGAAAGATTACTGAACAGGAATTAAAGGGTCTGGAAGACAATCACTTCCCGTTTTCCGGCGCTTGCGACACAGCGACGTCCGGCAATACCGCCGGTATCTATACTGAAGCGCTGGGTCTCTCACTACCCCATTCGGGTACTTGTCCAGCGGGAAGCAACTACCAGCTTCGCGCGGCGAAATACACCGGAATGCGAATCATGGACCTGGTGCGCGAAGACCTGCGTCCATCGAAGATTCTGACACGGGGTGCGTTCGAGAACGCCATGCGTGTCGGGTTGGCGGTCGGCGGCTCCACCAACATGGTCCTTCACATGATCGCGATGGCGAAGGAAGCCGGTCTCGAGGTGAGCTTCGACACCTGGGATCGCCTCAGTCGCGAGACCCCGACCCTGGTCAAGCTCGCGCCGTCGGGGCCGTGGGGCGTGACGGACCTCGGCGAGGCGGGCGGCACGCCCGCCGTGATGAGGGCGTTGGGCGATCTCATGCACCCGGATACGTCCACCGTGAGCGGAAAGACGGCCGGGGAACTGATCGCCCGGGCGCAAATCGAGAATCCCGAGTGCATTCGCGACAAGAATGATCCCGTTGAAGCAGACGGCTCGATCTACATTCTCAAGGGCAGCCTCGCCCCCGGCGGCGCGGTCGTAAAGGCCTCCGGCGTCAGCCGCGACATGTGGGATGTCGTGTTGCCGGCGCGCGTCTTCGAAGACGAAGAGGGTGCGATCGACGCCCTGCGCGGCAACGCGATCCAACCGGGCACGTGCGTCGTGATCCGCAACGAGGGAACGCGGGGCGGGCCCGGCATGCGCGAGATGCTGGGCGCCACCTCCGCGCTGATGGGAGCCGGGCTCGGTGACAGTTGCGCGCTCGTCACCGACGGGCGCTTCTCCGGTGCAACGCACGGCCCTGCCATCGGCTACGTCACGCCGGAGGCAGCACGGGGCGGGCCCATTGCAGTCGTGGAGGACGGGGACCCGATACGGATCGACCTGGCGCGGCGCAGGTTGGATTTTCGTGTGGCCCCCGAGATTCTTACGACCCGCTGGCGCAATCTCTTACCCATGCCTGCTCGCGTCTCGCGCGGCTATCTCAAGCACTACGCCGAGCATGTGGCGCCCGCCTCCGAAGGCGCGGTGATGCCGCGCTAGATCATGAACGCGCTGACCGAAATCGCCGTCGTCACCAATGCCGCGTCCACCGGCATCAGGATCGACCGCGCACAGTTGAAGTCGCTTGCCCGCCGCAGCGACAGGCCGGGCCTCACCTATCTGGCTCTCTGGGCGCTGGTGCTGGCGTTAACCGGCGCAGCGCTCTGGGTCGCCTTGGGCAGCCTTTACGTCTGGGCGGGCATCTTCGTCTTTGGCGTCGTCATGTCGGTGCCGTCCTATGCGCTCAGCCATGAGACGGCGCACGGAACCGCCTTTCGCACGCGCTGGCTCAACGAGACCGTCTTCTGGTTCACGTCGCTGCTCTACGGCGAAGAGCCGCTGCACCGGCGTTACACCCACACCAATCACCACACGTACACCTGGTACGTACGCCTCGACAGCCAGATGCCCTTCGACACGCCGCTTACATTCAAGGGCTGGCTCTACGACATCAGTGGGCTGTCGATTCACAGGTTCCAGTTCCGGGTGCTCTGGCAGCTCGCGACCAAGCAATACACGCCGCTGATGCGGGAGGTGTCGCCGGCGGCGGAGCTGCCGAAGATGACCCGCAACGCCCGCCTCTTCTGCCTCATCTACCTCGGTGTCATTGCCCTGATCGCCTCCGGCTACGGCTGGCCGCTGCTCTGGTTCTACGTGCTGCCGCGGCTCATCGGCGGCCCGATCATGCTGATGTTCAACATCATCCAGCACGCCGAGATGCAGGAGAACTCGTCCTCAATCGTCGATAGCACGCGGACCTTCCGGACGAACCGGGTGGGGCGCTTTCTCTATCTCAACATGAACAACCACGTGGAGCATCACCTCTACCCGCAGGTGCCGTTTTACTCGCTCCCCAAGCTTCACGAGGCCGTCGCCGACAGGACGCCGGAGCCCGATCCGGGCTTCTGGCTCACCAATCTCGATCTTCTCTGGGTCGTCATCCGGCGCTCGCTCGGGCGCAGCACCAAGGCCGCCTGGATACGGCAGGCGCCGCACATGGTGAGCGCCGGCGCCCCCGTGACGATCTCGAAGGCGACAATGCAGTGACGCGGAAGCGCATCTACACCTACGGCGGCAAGCCGGCCCGGCGCAACTTCACCGTGGCCGATCTGATCGCGCTCAAGGGCACGGTCAAGCTCTGTCAGACCTGCCCAGCGACGGAAGAGGAAGCAGCAGCCTGCGAAGCCGTCGGCATCGACGTGCTGAACACTTCGGACGCGGACCTTCCCGCAGTGCGAGCCGGCGCGCCCGAGACCTTCATCATCGCGGATCTCCCGATGACGGCGCACCAGACGCCCGACGACATCATGCGCGCCGCCGTCAGGGCGGCGGAGGTCGGCGCGGACGCGGTCTACACGCCGCGCAGCCTGCGCATGGTCGAGATGCTGGCCAAGGAGGGGCTCGCCGTTCAGGGCCATCTCGGGCTCGTGCCGAGGCTCTCCACACAGCGCGGAGGCTTGCGAATCGTCGGCAAGACGGCGGACGAGGCGATCGAGCTCGCGGAGGAATTTCGCCGCCTCGAGGATGCCGGCGCCTACGCCGCCGAGGTCGAGTGCGTGGCGGCCGAGGCGCTTGCAGCGATTAATCCACTGACGAAGCTGGTTACCCACTCCATCGGCGCCGGTTCCGCCGGCGACGTCATCTTCATGTTCCTCGTAGACATCTGCGGTGAATCCGAGCGGCCGCCGGGTCACGCCAAGGCCTTCGCCGATCTCAACTCGATTCGCGCGCATCTCGCCGTGGAGCGCCGGCGCGCTCTGAGCGAATACCGGCACGCAGTCATGACCGGCGCCTATCCCGACACCGCGACCTCGGTCTCGATGCAGCCGGACGAGCACCAAAAACTCCTTGAGGCGCTGGATGCGCGCCCGGTTTTCAACGCCTAGGAGGGCAACGATGGCCGACTGGGTCCGCGCCTGCGCCTGCAACGACATCGAGGACGAGGACCTCATCCGCTGGGACCACGAAGGCCGCACATACGCGATCTACAAGGCCAAGGACGGCTTTTACTGCACCGACGGCATGTGCACGCACGAGGAGGAGCACCTCGAAGAGGGGCTTCTGATCGGCCATGTCATCGAGTGCCCCCTTCACCAGGGTCGCTTCGACATCAGGACGGGCGAGGTGATCTCGCCGCCGCCTTTCGACGATCTCAACACCTATCCCGTGAAGACGGAGAACGGCGAGGTCTACGTGAAGGTCTAGCGCCCTCCCCCGAAGCGACCCTGGGGATTGTGCCCGCAACCAATGCAACAAGGAGGAGACGGAACCATGCAGAACCCAATCCGCAAACTGCTTCTGCCCGGTGTAACCGCGGCAGCTATCGCGTTCGGTGCGATGGCCTACCAGGCCGACACGCAGAAGGCCGAGGCGGCGGCGATCTTGGAGACTGGACGTCGCTGTTCGAGCAGGCGATGCAGGGCGTCGTGCCGATGACACTCACCTGGGCGTCGTCTGAATTCGATTCGCGGCTCGACCTGATTTACTTGGGCTACATCGTCTCCAACTGGGAGGACGCGGAGCGGCTTTATGGCCCCGGTGCCGGCATGCTCGATGTCTACAACGACATGCTGGCCGACCTTGGTCTCCACGCCCTCGGAATCATCCCGACTGACTTCGGCTCGGTGGTGATCCGGAAGGGCGTGGGCAAACTTCCGATGAACTTCCCCGCAGATCCGGAAGGCATGAAGATTCGCGTTCCGGGGCTCGCCATTGCCGTCGATCGGTTCAACAACTTCGGCTTCGCCGCGGTGCCCATTCCGCTCTCGGAAGTTCACACGGCCCTGCAACTCGGGACCGTAGATGCGCGGTCGTTCTCGACCGCAGTCGAGACCTACACGCTGCGCGACGTCCTTGAAGCCAACATCCTCACCAACGACTACTTCGAGGTCGCATTCTGGCTCGTGAACAAGGACTGGTGGGACGGCCTCCCCGAAGACGTGCGCAACGCCTTGCAGGCCGCGGCCGACAACACGATCGGCTGGTCCTGGAAGGAGGCCAAGAGCAAGAGTGACGAGTTCCTGCAGAAGGCGCGCGACGCCGGCATCAACGTCGTCGAGCTGAGCGACGAGCAGATGAGCGCCGCCAAGCAGATCGTCTATGAGAAAGAGTGGCCGATGATGGAGGGTGTCGTCGGCAAGGACATCATGGACAAGATCCGGCAAGTCGTGGGCGTCGAGTAAGAGCGCCCAAGTGTCCTCCAGTCAAAGCGTCCGGGTGTTTCGGCACCCGGACCGCTTCTCGATTGGGGACACGTGACCATGGTTCGGAAGCCGGAGCAGCGCCCCCCATCCGCCGAGGATGCGGCGCTGGCGATTTCCGATCCGGAACGTGGTCAAGTTGAGCCGCCCGAACGTCTCACCGCCCTGCCCAAGGGCGCGCTGGCGGCAAAACTGCGCTGGGTGATCGCGACCGAGGCGATCGTCCAGCGCATCCTCTACGTTTTCATCGTTGCGTTCGGTCTCAGCCTTGCCGGGCTGATGTTCACCCAGGTGGTGTTGCGGTACGCCTTCGCCTCGCCATTCGTGGGAATTGAGGAGCTGTCCCTGCTCTTCGGCGCCTGGTTCTACTTCCTGGGAATCGCTTACGTCACGCGCGACGGCGAGCACATCCACGGCGGCATTCTGACCATGGTGGTGCGTAATCCGACCGCCGTGCAGGGCGTTCGTCTGGTCGTGACGGCGTTCGGCGTCGGCGCGTGCGCGGTCTTTGGCTACTTCGCGATCAAGTACGCGCTTTTCGAGATCGAGACTGGACGGCTCAGCTCGTACATGCGCTGGCCCAAGGGGTTGTGGTCGGCCTCTCTCATCTTCGGCTTCGTCGGCACCACCATCTATATGGTTCTCCAAGCGGTCCATCAGTTCCTGGATGTGCAAGCTCGCCTCCGCACGCCTGGGCGGAGATAGCCGTGCTCATCTTTCTCGGCTCCATCGCGCTCGTTGTCATCTTGTTGCTTTCGGAGATGCCGATCGCGTTCGCCTTCGGCATCGGCGCGTTGGTGTTCGGCCTCGCCTCGGGTTCGGACATCTCCTTTCTCATCCCTTTCGCGTATCAGACGACCTCGAGCTTCGCCCTGCTCGCGCTGCCGCTCTTCGTCATGGCCGGCACCATCATGGCCGAAGGGGGGATGTCCGACCGCCTGCTCGCCTTCGTGAACGCGCTGGTCGGCAGGCTCAAGGGCGGGCTCGGCGCCGTGACTATCGTCACCTGTGCGCTGTTCGGTGCGATCTCCGGCTCGTCGTCCGCCGCCATCGCCGCCATCGGGTCAATCATGATCCCGCGCATGGTCCGGGAGGGATACCCGCCCGGCCATGCGACCGCGCTCGTGGCCTGCTCCTCGGTGCTCGCGCTGATGATCCCGCCCTCCATTCCGATGATCGTCTTTGCGGTCACCGGCGGAATATCGGTAGGCGCCGCCTTTCTCTCCACCATCATACCCGGCATCCTGCTGGCAGGCGTCTACGTCGGCCTGAACTTCCTGTTCCTGCGGAAGGTCAAGACCATCACGGTCGAGGAGCGGGTCCCGGTCCGCCTCGCGGTGCACCGTGTGGGCACGACGGGAATCAAGGCCTTCTGGGCGCTGCTGCTGCCGGTCTTCATCCTGGGTAGCATCTACTCCGGCATCGCCACACCCACCGAGGCCGCCGCGATCGCCTTCGTCTACAAGGTGGTCGTGGGCTTCGTGTTCTATCGCGGCTTGACGCTACAGAACTTCCCCAAGGCCATCGGGCGCGCGGCGGTGACCACCGGCTCGATCATCGCGGTGCTGTTCTTCCTGTTCGTCATGAGCCGGGCGATGGTCCTGGAGCAGGTGCCGAAGGACGTGGCGGACGCGCTGATCGCGCTGACGGAAAACCGCATCTTCGTCCTGTTGATGATCAATCTAATCCTGCTGCTGATCGGCATGATCGTGGACGACGTGTCGGGCAGCGTGCTCGCGGCGATCGTGCTGCTGCCCGTGGCGAAGGAGATCGGCGTCCATCCCATTCACTTCGCCGCGATCGTCGGTACCAACCTCGGCCTCGGGAATGTCTCACCGCCCTGCGCGCCCATGCTTTACATGGCTGCGGGGATCAGCAAGCTCTCGCTGGACAAGTATGTCGTCCCGACTATGAAGCTATTGTGTTTGGGTCATCTGCCCATGGTGCTGATCGTCACATTCATCCCCGACCTCTCGCTAGCACTGCCCAGGCTGGTCATGGGGATTGAATAAGCGACGACGCTCCTCCATGAGCGCGTGCGCGACGATCACTCTCGAGCAATCGGACGGGGGCTAGACTATTGCCCGCGGCCCGCGACTCGGGCGCAGAGATCAACGCTGGCTCCGACATCATCGTGGAGTGAACAATGCGATCGCAACGCCTTGTGCAAGTCGTTGGCTGCCATGCGGAAGGCGAGGTGGGCGATGTCATCATCGGCGGCGTCGCCCCGCCGCCCGGCGACACGCTCTGGGAACAGTCCCGCTTCATCGCCCGCGACCAGTCGCTCCGCCGCTTCGTGTTGAACGAGCCCCGCGGCGGCGTCTTCCGCCACGTCAACCTGCTGGTGCCGCCGAAGGATCCTCGCGCCGACATGGGCTTCATCATCATGGAGCCCGAAGACACGCCGCCGATGTCGGGATCGAACAGCCTCTGCGTCGCCACGGTGCTGCTGGAAACAGGCATCCTGCCGATGACCGAACCCGAGACGGTGATGACTCTGGAAGCACCGGGCGGGCTCATTTGGGTGCATGCCGCCTGCAGCGACGGGCGGGTCGACTCCGTCCGCGTACACAACGTGGCCTCCTTCGCGGTGCGGCTCGGGGCTGCGCTCGAGGTCGAGGGGCTCGGAACGCACACTGTGGACACCGCATATGGTGGCGACAGCTTCGTACTGGTCGATTCGGAGGCGCTCGGCTTCGCCCTCACCCCCGACGAAGCGCGTGACATTGTCGAGACGGGCATCCGCATCACCCGTGCCGCCAACAAACAACTGGGTTTCGCCCATCCCGAAAACCCCGATTGGCGCCATATCTCGTTTTGCCAGATCGCGGCACCGGTCCGGGATGTCGGAGGCGTTCCGACGGGCCGCAACGCTGTGGTAATCCGGCCAGGCAAGATCGACCGCAGTCCGACCGGCACCGGCTGCTCAGCACGCATGGCGGTGCTGCACGCGCGGGGCGAGCTTGGGGTCGGCGACCACTTCCGCGGGGTGTCGATCATCGATTCCGTCTTCGACTGCCGCATCGAGGGGGAAACCACGTTGGACGGACGCCCGGCGATTCTGCCGTCGGTCTCGGGTCGTGCCTGGCTGACCGGTACGACCCAGCTCCACCTCGACCCGCGCGATCCGTGGCCGGAGGGCTATCGGCTCAGCGACACCTGGCCTCCCGGCGCGGAGGCTCCCGCCTCCACCCCCAACGATGGCGCTCACAGGGGCCACGATTAGCAAGCAATACGCGTATCGCTATCGCCCTCAATCCCGCCGCCTATTGGATGGGCCCCGAACGTGTCGCGCTCGGGATTTACCTCGTCTACGCCATCGAAGGCTTCTCCCGCTTCTTCGAGGGAAACAAGGAAAAATACTGGGTAGACAACGGAAAGCCGCTGACCGCGTTCTTGCAGCCCGAGCAACTGCGCGAGGTGACGGAAGGCCTGCTCAAGCGTGATTATGCTGAGAGCGGGGAGCGCGGCATTCTGGGTAAAACTAGTTGCGCGTGGTCCGCGCGGTATGGCGCTAAAAGAACACCAGCCTCGCTTATGCTGACGGTGTTGGCGGTAGCTTTGCGGCTCGAGGATTAGCCCACCGCGGCGGCAACCGCATGGGAAGGAGAGGTCAATGACTGTCCCCTCAACGCTCGATACGGTTGCCGTCGTGGGCAACGGCCTCGTCGGCCATGGAATGGCCCAGATCTTCGCGGCTGCGGGTCACCGGGTCGTCATGATCGGCCGGCGCGAGGAGAGCCTCGCCGCGGCGATGGACCGGATTGCGAAGAGCCTCGCCGCCTTCGAAGCACACGGGCTCGTCACGTCCGGCGAAATCAGCGCCACCCTCGGACGCATCCGGACCTCGACCGATCTCAAGGACGCCGGCGAGGCGCAGCTCGTCCTTGAGGCGGTGCCAGCCGATCGTGCGGTCCAGGACGAGGTGTACAGCCGGCTCGACGAAATCTGCGCGCCGCCCGCCGTCTTCGCCTCCGGGAGCGGACAGCCCGCAAGCGAGCTTGTCTCGAACGTTACGCACCGCGGGCGTGTGGTCGCAGCCCACTTCTGGTACCCGCCGCAGCTCATTCCGCTGGTCGAAGTCTGCGCCGGGCCGGAGACCGACCCGGACGTGGCGCCCTGGCTATGCGACGTTCTGCGGGCAGCCGGGAAGGAGCCTGTGATCGTCGACAAGGAGGTTCCGGGCTTCATCGGCAACCGGCTTCAATACGCGATCCTGCGCGAGGCCTGGGCGCTATGGGCGGAGGGAGCGGCGTCGGCCGAAGCGATCGACACGGTGGTGAAGGCGTCCATAGGGCGGCGCCTCGCGATCACCGGCCCCATCGAGTCCGCCGACGTCGGCGGCCTCGATACGCTGCATGCATTCGGCGCGTATTTGATCCCGCACCTGACGACGGGCTCCCAACCCGCGTCGGCGGTGACCGCGCTCGTGGAGGCAGGGGATCGCGGCCTGCCGTCGGGCCGGGGGGTGTACGACTGGAGCGCGCGCGACGGCGCGGCGCTGCTCCAGGCACGTGAGGAGGAGCTGTTCCGCCACCTCGCTAGGGACGAGACCGAACGTCCACCTGGCCGGCCAGCGTCTACATGCTGACATCGATCCCGTCGCACGCGGAACGATCCTTCTGCCAGTTCAGAGGTACGTAGCGCCCCTGCCTCTCGAAGAGACGAACCCGAGCCACTCCGACGCGGCTGAAGAGTTCAGGCAACCGTGTTAAGAAATTCCGTAATCGCGTCGGCCAGCGCGTCGCCACGAGTCTCCGGCAGCATGTGGCCGCCGCCTTCCAGTGCGCAGTGAGCCGCACCGGGGATCAGCGCCGCGAGTTCCGCGCCGAACCAGGGCGGCATCAGTTGGTCGTCGGCCGCGGTCACGACCAGGGTAGGGCAGTTCAGGCCCTGCGCCAGCGGGCGAGCGTCGAAAGCCAGGATCGCCTCCAGCCTGCCCTCGATCCGGTCGGCATCCTGCGGCGCCGCGTTCCGAGCCAGCTTCTCGAATGCCTCCGCGCTCACGCGGCGGTAGTCGGGCGGGAACAGCAGGCTGGCGTTGAACCAGGCGTAGCGGTACGGGTCGAGCGCCCGCGCGGCGGCCACGCGCAGATGTTGCATCGTCGTCAGATGCGCGTCGCCGCGACTCCACGGATTAGCCAGGACCAGCCCGGCGACCCGGTCCGGGCAGGCCGCAGCCAGCGACAGGCCGATGCCGCAGCCGGTGGAGTGGCAAAACAGGTGCGCTCTGTCGATCTCCAGCGCGTCGAAAAGCTGCGCAAGCTCTGCCGCGCGGCCCGCCATGGTCATGCCCTCGGGCACGGCCACGGGTGCGCTACGGCCGGTGCCGCGCTGGTCGTAGCGCACCACCCGGAAGCGTCCCGCCAATCTGTCGCAAAACGGCCCCACGCCGATCGGCCCGGCGCTCTGCGGCAGCAGCATCGCCAGCACCGCGCCGCTGCCGCTTTCCTCGTAGTGGATGTCGCCGCCTTCGATCTGCGCCAGGGGCATGTGCAGGGTGTCCGTCGTCCACGACAGCGGGACAGTCGGTTCCGGGCGCCCCTCGCCCAGGACTTCCGCCGGCGACCGATCGCCGGGCCCTACGCGGGCGGGGGCGCTCCGGGGACGGGAAGCGTCGGGATGCGATTCACATCCTTGTACAGCAGGTAACGAAAGAGCCCCGGTCCGCCGGCGTAGCAGGCTTGCGGACAGAAGGCGCGCAGCCACATGTAGTCGCCGGCCTCGACCTCCACCCAGTCCTGGTTGAGCCGGTACACCGCCTTGCCCTCGAGCACGTAAAGCCCGTGCTCCATGACATGGGTCTCGGCGAAGGGAATTGACCCGCCGGGCTGGAAGGTCACGATGTTCACGTGCATGTCGTGGCGCATGTCGTCCGAAAACACGAAACGTGTCGTCGCCCAGGCGCCGTCGGTGTCAGGCATCGGCACCGGCTCGACGTCATGGTCGGACGTCACGAAGCACTCGGGCGCATCGACACCATCCAGGGGCTGATACGCCTTTCGGATCCAGTGGAAGCAGGCGGGCTCGCTTCCTGCGTTCGCGATCGTCCAGCGCGTGCCCGGCGCCACATAGGCATAGCCGCCGGGCGAGAGCGTGTGCTCTGCGTTGTCCAGCGTGAGCCGCAATTCGCCGGCCATGACGAACAGCACGCATTCGACGTGGCCGTTCGGCTCTGGCCGCTCGCTGCCGCCGCCGGGCTCAAGCTCGACGATCGACTGGGAAAACGTCGTCGCGAATCCCGCGACCGGGCGCGACAGCACCCACGCGCGAGCGCCTTGCCAGTGCGGGAAGTAGCTGGTGACAATGTCGCGCAGCACACCGCGCGGAATCACCGTGTACGCCTCGGTAACCACGGCGCGGTCGGTCAACAGCGCCTGCTGCGGCGGAAGGCCGGCCACCGGCGTGAAGTAGCTGCGTGCGCTCATCGGTCGGCCAACCCTTGCCGAATGCTCATCGCGCACGTTCCTCCTGCCAAGTCGTCACACCGCGCATGGCCGTCTGCCCCCTGCCCCGCCACCACAGCGCGGACTCTGGCCTTGGGTTGGCAGGAAAATGGTCGGAGCGGGCGGATTCGAACCGCCGACCCCTTGACCCCCAGTCAAGTGCGCTACCAGGCTGCGCCACGCTCCGACCGGCCCGCACGACGCCGCGTATCGCTGCCGCAGGACCGCGCGCACTATAGCGCCCGGCTCCGGGCACGGCCAATTCTTCGCATCAGCGCCTGGCGCCAGAGGCAAGTGCTTGCGCCAAGTCCTTGACTCGGGGCCTTGTCGTGGTTTCTAGTTCATTCACGTGGCGATTTGAGCGACCGGCTTGCGGCCACGCTAAACAAACGCGCTAAAAGGTCGAAGGGAGGGACCCCGGCCAGCGCGGCCGGGGTTTTTTGCATATGGGGCGTCGGGAACGAGAGCGGGCCTGGGCGCAGGCCACCCAGCTGGTGCGGGGCGGGACCGAGCGCTCGCAACATGGCGAAACGAACGAGGCGCTCTACCTGACCTCGGGCTTCGTCTACGAGTCCGCTGCACAGGGCAATGCGCGCACAGCGGACGAAGAGGACGGCTACGTCTACGGCCGCTTCGGTAACCCCACCGTCACCATGTTCGAGGACCGTCTCGCGCTGATCGAGGGCGCCGACGCCTGCCAGGCAACCGCCACCGGCATGGCGGCGGTCTTCACGGCCCTGATGAGCCAGCTTCGCGCGGGCGATCACGTTGTCGCGTCGCGCGTCATGTTCGGCGCCTGCTACGTGGTGATCAACCAGCTATTGCCGCGCTACGGCATCGAGACCGACCTCGTGGATGGCACCGACATCGATGCGTGGGAGCGCGCGCTTAGGCCGGAGACCCGCTGCGTCTTTCTCGAGAGCCCCGGCAACCCGACCATGCCAGTCGTGGACATCGCCGCGGTCTCCGCGCTTGCCCACGGCGTCGGCGCCCGCGTCGTCGTGGACAACGTGCTCGGCATGCCGATGGTTCAGCGCCCCCTCGCCCTCGGTGCCGACGTCGTCGTCTATTCCACCACTAAGCACATCGACGGCCAGGGCCGCTGCCTGGGCGGCGCCATCCTGGGCGACGAGACGTTCTTCTCAGACGATCTCGTGCCCTTCATGCGCACCACGGGGCCGGTCATGAGCCCCTTCAACGCGTGGGTCATGCTCAAGGGCCTGGAGACCCTGGAGCTGCGCACGGCCCGCATGTGCGACACGGCGGAGCGGCTCGCGGCGTTTCTCGAAGCCCACCCGGCCGTGGCTGCCGTGCACTACCCCGGACTCGCGAGCCATCCCCAGCATGCACTTGCGGTACGGCAGATGAGCCGGGGCGGCAGCGTGATCGCGTTCGAGCTCAGGGGCGGGTGGGACGCCGCCTTCCGCTTTCTCGATGCGTTGGAGCTGATCGACATTTCCAACAACCTGGGCGATGCCAAGAGCCTCGCCACCCACCCCGCCAGCACAACGCATCAGAAGATCGGCGCGGACGTACGGGCAACGCTCGGAATTAGCGACGGCCTCGTCCGCCTCTCGGTCGGGCTGGAGGCGGAGGAAGACCTGCGCGCCGACCTTGAGCAGGCGCTGGCTGCAGCCGGAGGCTAAGTCGCCCCCGCATTCGATCTTTTATGGCGCCGCGCGCGGAGCGGGTTTAGGCTGCCGCGTGTCACGATAGCGAGTCCGATCCGCAGCGACGCTCATGAGCCTGCTCGAAGTTCGCGAACTGTCTCGGCATTTCGGCGGCTTGGCCGCCGTGAACAACCTCACCTTCACCGTGGACGAGGGCGCGATTCACGGGCTGATCGGCCCCAACGGCGCCGGCAAGACCACGACCTTTAACGTCATCAGTGGCTTCTACAAGCCGACGGCCGGCGACGTCGTCTTCGGCGGCCGCAAGATTTCCGGGCTGCGCCCGAGCCGGATCGCGGCGCGGGGCGTGGTCCGCACCTTCCAGGCGACCACGCTCTTCCAGGAGCTCACTGTCTTGGAGAATGTGCTGATCGGCTGCCACATGCAGTCGAGAGTGGGGCCGTTCAGCGCGCTGCTCGGCACCAGTCGTCACGCCGAACGGGAGTCGGAGGCGCGCGCCATAGAAGTCCTCGATTTCATGGGCCTGGGCGACCGCCGCGACGATGAAACGGTCAACCTGCCGCACGGCCATCAGCGGGCCCTCGGCATCGCGGTGGCACTGGCAGCCGAGCCCAAGCTGATTCTGCTTGACGAGCCCTTCACCGGCATGAACCCCGAAGAGACGCGGCAGATGATGGTGCTGGTCGAGCGCGTGCGCGGCCAGGGTGTCACCATCCTGCTCGTGGAGCACGACATGCAGGCGGTCATGGGGCTGTGCGACCAGATCACGGTGCTGAGCTTCGGCGAGCTGCTGGCGGAAGGCACGCCCGAACAGATCCGGGCCGATCCGGCCGTGATCGAAGCCTACTTGGGTACCGCCTGAATGCTATTCGAGATCAAGTCGCTCTCGGTCCACTACAACAAGGTGAGGGCCTTGCGCGCGGTCTCGATGGAGGTCGACGAAGGCGACATCGTGACCCTGATCGGGGCCAACGGCGCGGGCAAGAGCACGACGCTGCGCACAGTCTCGGGCCTCGTGCGCGCGAGCGCAGGCGAGATCTGGTTCGACGGCGCGCGCATCGACAAGCTCCCGGCCGACGAAGTGGTCAAGCGCGGCATCGCCCACGTGCCCGAGGGCCGGCACGTCTTCCCCGAGCTTACGGTCTTCGAGAACCTGAACACGGGCGCCTTCCTGCGGCGCGACAAGGACGGGATCAGACAGGACCTCGAAGCCGTCTACGAGCGCTTCCCCCGGCTCAAGGAGCGGCGAACCCAGTACGGCAAGACCCTCTCCGGCGGCGAGCAGCAGATGCTCGCGATCGGCCGGGCCCTGATGGCGCGGCCCAAGCTGCTACTGTTAGACGAGCCTTCCCTCGGGCTCTCGCCAGTGATGGTGCAGGAGATCGCCAAGATCATCGTCGATATCAATGCGCGCGGCGTGCCCGTGGTGCTGGTCGAACAGAATGCGGAACTCGCGCTCAAGCTCGCGCGCTACGCTTACGTGCTGGAGACCGGCCGCGTCGCGCTCGAGGGCGAGGCCGAGCGGATTCGCGACGACCAGCACGTCCGCAAGGTGTATCTCGGCGGTTAGCGGCTGGGCCTCATGAAGGCCGGGTGAGCGGTTGGAAACCCGCGAGCTTTTCTGGGAGATCACCTCCCTAGGCCACACCCTCTTCTTCGTGGTGGCGGGGTTGGCGATGGCGGTGGCTGCGGCCGGCGTCGCCTGGCACGTCTACCGCTACGCCCGTGCGCGGCGCAGTCCGGTGCCGGTCCATCCGTGGCGCGGCTTCTGGCGCATGGTGTTCGACGTCTTCTCGCAGCGGACCGTGCACCGGCGCGATCGACGCGCCGGCCATGCGCACACGCCGATCATGTACGGCTTCCTCCTGCTGCTGGCCGCCACCAGCATCATCACGGTCGAGTACGACATCTCGGAGCCCTTCTTCGGCTTCACCTTCTGGCACGGCGACTTCTACCTCGCCTTCAGCCTGATCGCCGACCTCGCCGGCTTAGGCCTCATCGTCGGTGTCGTCTACATGATGTGGCGGCGCTGGCAGGTCCGGCCGCCGAAGCTCGCCTACCGGCGGAACTATCGCGGCGAGATGGAGACGCGGCCGGACGCCCGCGCCTGGGAGTGGGACGACACGCTGTTCCTGTGGGCGCTGCTTCTGATCGGGGTGACCGGCTTCCTGCAGGAGGGCGTGCGGCTCGCCATGGATCAGCCGCCGTGGGGGGCGTGGTCGCCCGTAGGCTGGGTGCTCGCCCAGATCTTTCTCGGGCTCGGTATGGACGAGGCCGCCGCCGCCGCCGTGCGCCGGGCCAACTGGTGGATACACGGCATCGCGGCACTGGCTTTCATCGCTGGCATTCCCTGGACCAAGGCGAAGCACATCATCGCCGTGCTCGGCTCTCTGTCGACCCGCGACTCCCTCGCCCTGCGCCGCCTTCCCAAGCCTGCTCCTCCTCGTGGAGCCGTGGCAGACGACGCCGAGCCGGAAGTCGGCTTTGGCAGCATCGGTCAGTTCTCATGGAAGGACCTGCTCAACCTCGACGCCTGCACCAAGTGCGGACGTTGCCACGAGGCCTGCCCCGCCACTGCCAGCGGCGCACCGCTCAGCCCGCGCGACCTGATCCTCGACCTGCGTTCCCACGCCGCGCGCAGCGCCTTCAAGCCGGGAACGAACGGCGCGGCGCTGATCGGCGACGTGATCGAGGCAGAGACCCTCTGGTCCTGCCGCTCCTGCGGCGCCTGCATGGAGATCTGCCCGGTCGGCATTGAGCACCCGCCGATGATCGTGCAGATGCGTCGCCAGTTGGTCGAGGACGGCGCCATGGAGCAGCAGCTCCGCGACACCCTCGACATGATCGCCAACCGCGGCAATAGCTTCGGCGAGAGCGCGCGCAGCCGCGGCGGCTGGACCGCGGCCCTGGAGTTCCCGGTCAAGGATATCCGGGCCGAGCCGGCCGAGAACCTCTGGTTCGTGGGCGACTATGCCTCCTACGACCCGCGCAATCAGGACGTCTCGCGCACGGTCGCGCGCCTTTTCCGCGCCGCCGGACTCGACTTCGGCCTGCTCTACGAGAGCGAGCGGACCGCCGGCAACGACGTGCGCCGAGTCGGCGAGGAAGGGCTCTTCGAATCACTGGCCGAGCACAATCTGACGGCGATGGGCGCGGCCAGGCAGTTCGACGCGATCGTGACCACCGACCCCCATAGCTACAACACCATCCGCAACGAGTATCCCGACTTCGGCGATGTCGCGCCGATCCGCCACTACACGAGTGTCCTCGCTGAGCTGCTGGAGAGCGGACGTCTCACCGTCACGAAACCCCTCGGCAAGCGGGTAACACTCCACGACCCTTGCCATCTCGGCCGGCTCAACGGCCACTACGACGAGCCGCGCCGGGTGCTGGAGCTGATCGGCTGCGAGCTGATCGATATGCCCCGCTGCCGCGACAACTCGTTCTGCTGCGGCGCCGGCGGCGGACGCATCTGGATGCCCGATCCCGTCGGCAAGGAGCGCCCTGCCGAGAACCGGATGCACGAAGCGGCGTCTCTCGGTAGTCTCGACGCCTTCGTCGTCTGTTGCCCCAAGGACCTGACCATGTTCGAGGACGCCCGCAAGACCAGTGGCCACGAAGGCGACTTCGTCGTTCAGGACCTGGCGGAGCTGGTCGCCGAGGCGATCGATCTCAAGAGCATCGCCCTCAAGGAGGTGCCGGCGCTGGTCGAGCGCATCACCGAGGCCGCAGCGACCCGCATCGCCGATACCGTGGCGGACCGGCTGGCTGAGCGCCTCGCCGATACCGTGACGGAGCGGGTGCTGACCGAGCTCGCCGCACGCGCGCCCACTGTTGCCGCAGCCGCCGCGCCCCAGCCCGCGCCAGCCGGCGAGCCGCAAGAGCAGCCGGAGGCGCCACCCGCCGCCGGTCCATGGCGCCCGGCACCGGTCAGCGCGGCGGAGCTGCCTGCTTACGAGGTGCCGGCGAAGGATGGCCCCCGCATCCTCGTCGCGGTCAAGCGAGTGGGCGAGCTGAACCCCGACTTCGCCATCGACGAAGCCGGCTGCACGATCGCTGACGAGCACTTCGAATACGAGCTGAACGAGTGGGACGAAGCGGCGCTGGAGGAAGCGCTGCTGCTGACCGAGAAGCTCGGCACCGGCGAGGTCGTCGCCGTCACCATTGGCCCGGACGATGCCGAGGAGACCCTGCGCCGTGCGCTCGCCAAGGGGGCGCATCGGGGCGTCAGGGTGTGGGATGAGAGCCTGCGCGACGCCGACCCGGTGACCCTCGCCCGTGTGCTCGCGGGAGTAGCCGCACAGGAATCGCCGGACATCCTGCTCACCGGCGCGCAGTCGGCCGATCTCGGCCACGGTGCCACGGGCTCTGCGTTGGCCCGCATCCTGGACCTGCCGCATGCGGCCGTCGTTCTCGATATCGAGTGGGACGGTACGGAAACGATGACCGTCACCCGCGAGCTTGAGGGCGGCACGCGCCAGCAGTTCTCATTGCCGGCGCCGGCGCTGCTTACCGTGCAGACCGGCGGCAGCACGCCGCGCTACGCCACCATGCGCATGATCAAGCAGGCCAGGAAGAAGCCGATCGCGGTGGTGGATGGAGCGAGCGTTGGTCTCGACCAGGCGGGCGCCGTCGTGCGCCGGCTCTACGAGCCGCCCAAGTCCGGGCGTGCCGCGATGATCGAGGGTGACGCAGAAGCTGTCGCGAAAGCGATCGCCGACATTATTCGAGACAGGCGGGGAGAGGTGTGATGGCCGGAATCCTCGTCGTCGCTGAGCACTTCGACGGTGTCCTGCGCGATGTCACGCAGGAGATGATCGGCGCCGCTGCGGAGATCAAAAACGATCTTGGCGGGCCGCTCGCCGTGCTTGTCATCGGCCAGGATGTGGATGCGCTTGCCTCCGCTGCCAACTGGGATGGCGTCGACGAGATCGTCACCGTCGCGCAACCCGGTGCCCATTTCGATCCCGCGCTCTATGAGGAGGCGGTGTGCGCCGTCGCCGAAGCGCGACAGGTCCGACTGGTGCTGATCGGCCACACCGCCGCCGGTATGGCATTTGGGCCGGCGGTCGCCGCGCGGCTCGGCTCGGGCTTCGCGTCGGACGTCTTCGGGCTCTCGGCGGACGGCGGCGAGCCCATCGCGACCCGCGGCGGCTACGGTGGCAAGGTCTCGATGGACCTCGCCTTTCCGGACAAGCCCGTGATCGTTCTGACCCTGCGGGGCGCGACCTTCAAGGCGCCCGAGGCGACGAGCGACGCGAGCATAGTGCCCTTCGCGGTCGAGCTGGACGCCGTGCCCGGCGCCGGCCGCCACATCGACTATCTGCCGGCCCCGCCCGCCGACGTGGACATCGGCAAGGCGGAGTTCATCCTCTCGGTCGGCCGCGCCCTCGGCGAAGACAACAACCTGCCTCAGTTCGCGGCGCTCGCGGATCGGCTGGGCGCCACTCTCGGCTGTTCGCGCCCGGTTGCGGATTCGGGCTGGCTGCCCAAAGCCCACCAAGTCGGACAGTCCGGCACGATCGCGGCCAATTGCTCGCTCTATCTGGCTTTGGGTATCTCCGGCGCGGTTCAGCACCTAGCCGGCATGAAGCACGTGGACACCATCATCGCGGTCAACACCGACCCGGAGGCGCCCATCTTCAACGTCGCCCACCACGGCGCCTGCGTGGACATCTTCGAACTCGCTGAGGCGCTCGAGCGCGAGTTCAACTGACCCGCGGCTCGGCCGTCACTGCAAGGGCGACGCGCGCTCCAGGACGCGAATGCGGCTGAATAACTGGTCGCGATCCACATAGCAGCCCTGCAGATGCCGCCCCCCGGTCGTGGGGTCGAACGCAGCGCGTCCATGTAGAACCCGCCGGTTATCGAAGATCAAAAGCTCGCCGGGACTGAGCCGATAGTGGCACTCCAGCGCCGGGTCGCGAATTACTTCCGCGAAGGCGCGCAACGCGCGGCAAAGCGCCCCCATGCGCTTGGTCGGGGCGTCGATCGCATCCATCACGGCGAAGTTGAACCGTATCTCCGAGACCTCATCGTTATCGTCTAGCGCGATCGTGGGGGCTCGGAAGCGAATGTCCGACTCGCTGTCCTGAAAACGGAATTCGATTGGGGACCGGCTGAGCAATCGAAAGGCGGCGGGCTTCTGCTTGCGCAACGTCTCCGCCGCTAGGAAGCCGTCCACGAGAACGGAGTCGCCACCGTCGGCGTCGTTCTGAAGGCAATGCAGCAACTGGTAGTCGGGCGGGCGCTCCCAGTTGGGCAGATCGGTGTGGCAGAGCAGCCCGAGTGCCGTATAAGCGTTGCTGTTGGGCTCCTGCTTCGAGACGACATCGAAATGCTCGCCGAAATTGGTCGCCCGTGCCGGGCCTATGAGGCCCGCGAGGGCGAGAACGCTGAGCGGCTCGCGCGGGGTATTGCGCAGGACAGCCACTCCGTAGTCGCGCAGGAGGCGGAGCCAGTCGAGCAGCGCGTCATTGCTGCTGGTGACCTCGTCGTAGTCCGCGCCCGGCATGGCTTCGGAAAGCTCGGCGCCCCACGTCGCCGGCGCCGGGCCGCATGGCGAAGCTTCGCCGCCGCCGCGATGTCCCCTGAGCCAGTCCGCATCGTATTCGCTGACATGGCCTTCGGGCTGCCATTGGACCCGCAACCCACCCGCGTCGGTGATCGAGACCGATCCGGCGTCCAGATCGGACGGCACGGAGAGCGGATCGAGGATTCGCTCAAGGGTGTCCGGGTGCCGGCATTGCGAACACCAACAGTTGTCCCGCAGCCAGAGGTGGTGAAATGTCCCTGTGGCGCCGTCGTCCCAAGTGACGCGAATGGAGCGCGGCTGCCGCCTTACGCTGCGGAGCCGACGGCCTCCCGCACCAACTCGTGAAAGTAGAACACGCCGTTCTCGTGCAGCGGGCTGAGCGGGCCCGCGTCGTAGACGCCGGCTTCTAAGTTCTCCTGAATGATCGGCGTGATCCATTGGTCCTCCTTCGAAACCTGGATGCCGTATTCCAGCGTCGCCTCGAAGTCCTCCATGCTGACCGAGTCCGGCCGCCAGTAGTCGTAGACCAGTCGCGTCTGGCGCGGGCCGACCGGCTCCATCCGCATGAAGGAAAGCCCGTCCGGGTACGAGTTGAACGCAAAATGAGGAAAACGCCAACCGAAAGCGCCGGGGTGGTTCGAGTTTCCTTTGACCGGCCCGTCGTGGAGGCTGCCGCCCTCGAAATTGATGACCCTGTAGCGCTTCCAGTCGAGATCACGGTTCAGTCCCGGATGCAGCGGCGGGATGTGATAGCCCTCCTGATAATTGTCGACATAAGTCTTCCAGTTGCAGTCGACAAGAAACTCAAGGTGACGGCCGAAATCGACCTGCGCTGGCGCGGTCCGTTCCACCACGTCCTCGATCGGGCCGAGCCACTCGATGAGCGGCGGCGCCTCCGGGTCCAGGCACACGAAGATCTGGCCGCGCCAGACGTCGACCGAAATGGGGAAGAGAGACAGCTCGTCCTTCGGGAAGTCCGGCGCCTCGCCGAACAGCGGCACATGGTCGAGCGCGCCGTCCGAGCGATAACGCCAGCCGTGATAGGGGCATTCGATGGCGTGGCACCTCCCGTTCGATTCCGTGAGCAGCTTGGAAGCCCGGTGTCGGCACACGTTGTGGAAGCCGCGGAGCGCGCCGTCTTCCGAGCGCCGCACGAAGAGCGGAAACTCTGCCGGAGCGGCCGTGATGTACTGTCCCGGCTCGGCCACGTCGCCCTCACGCCCGATCCAAAGCCAATGGCGCGAGAAGATGCTCCGTCGCTCGATCTGATAGATGTCGGGATCGGCGTACCAGCGCGCAGGCAGCGCCCACACGGTGGCCGCCTCCATCCGCTCCTTGATGCCACCGTCGACGTCGTTGGCCGATCGTCCCGCAGACGCCATCGCAGGCCCTCACCCTCTAGCCGCAGCTGTAGTTATCAAGCATCGATTCGATCGAGCGCCCTGCCTTCGGAATCGAAGCAGGCAGCGGTCAAGGTGCCGCCGAACCCTGCGCCACCATCCACCGTCGCCACATAGTCGTCGAGGCTGACTCCACCCTGCGACGGGTCGAAGCCCCGAATAATCTTCCTGTATTCGGCGTAGGGCGGCGTGAGCTGCGCGAGCTGATCGGCACCCCACCAAAAAGCGTCTCTCTGAGCATCGATCGGACGCGATGGATCGAGCCCCGAATTCACGAAGAGCAGCGCCCCATCGTCGGTGACGGCCGCCTGCCGCACGCTGGCGAGCAGTTCCTGATGCCCTGGATAGAGCTCCATCCTTGCGCGCACTTCTCCAAGCCAGCGCGCGATCTCCTGGGAGCCGTTGCTGACCCGCTCCTGCGCCTGGGTTTCCCCCCACCCATAGGCCGCGAGAGTCTGCTGTACGCCTTGATTCATCATCCAGGCCAATACGTCCGACGGCTCGACCGAGAGGTGGAGGCGGAACAGCTTCTGCCACATCTCCTCTTGGCTGCCACGCAGGTAGGCCACGTCGCAGACGTTCATGTGCGGCACCGCGAGCAACGCGCTGCGGAAGGCCACCATCTCGTCCAAAGTGGCGGCGACCTCGCGGCCGTGACCGAGGAAATTACCGAGATAGACGATGCGGTCGCCGGCCTCGAACCGCTCTTCGATCCTGGCGTGCAGCTCGGCCAGCCTCGATGCTTCACCGTGGATGGCGCCGACAGCCCAAATACGGCCGCCGCTGCGGATCGTTACGAACCGTTCGTTGGTGGCGCAGCCCACGTGGTTGGGGGGAGGCCCGCTCCTACGCTGCGCGTAGGACGTCCTCGAGCTTGTTCGCGGCTTGCTCGGTGTCGGTATTGTCGACCGCCGCGAACTCCCGCGCCAGGCGGTCCAGCGCCGCCTCGTACATCTGGCGCTCGCTGTAGCTCTGGTCCGGCTGGCCCACGTTGCGGTGCAGGTCCCGCACGACTTCAGCGATCGAGACCGGATCGCCGGAGTTCAGCTTCGCCTCATACTCCTGGGCGCGCCGGCTCCACATGACGCGGCGCTGGCGTGCGCGACCTCGCAGGGTCGTGATCGCCGCATCCATGGTCTCTTTCGAGCTCAACCGGCGCATACCGGCCGACTCCACCTTGTCGGTCGGGACCATGAGCGTCATCTTGTCCTTCTCGAAGGCCACGACGAACATCTGCAGGGTCTGGTCGGCGACCGCCCGTTCGTCGATGCCGGTGATCCGCCCGACCCCGTGGGCCGGATAGACCACGTGATCACCTACCGCGAATCCGTTGACCTCGGTCGGGGCCTTCTTCTTGCGCCGCGCTTCGGCACCCGCGCCCGCCTTGGCCGTGACGCTGGCCTTGGTGGTCCGCTTGGCCTTCGCTCCACTTCTGGCCCTGGTCTCTTTGGCGGTCTTGGTGACCCTGCCGGTTTTGGCGGCCTTGGCGCTCTTCGCGCGCCCGGCCGCACCTGCCGGCTTGACCGTATCCCCCTCCTGTGCCTCCGGCTGCTTCGCCTCCGGCCGCGCCGCGGGGCGCCGCGCGCCAGACGCCGTGCCGGAGGTCTTCTTGGCTGCCGTCCGAGTGCGCGCCGATGCCTTCGTTCGCGCTGCTGTACTCGGGGAGGAGGAAGACCGTTTGCGGGCCTTGGCGGCGGTCTGTTCTTTAGCGGAAGTCTTCGATTTCGACGGCGCCTTGCTGCTCACTGTGTCCAAAATTCCTTATCCAATTGGGATAAGGCCGCACTCAGGCGGCCCTACGCCAGCGGCGGTCGCTCAGCGCTCCGTCGCAGTCGGCCGGGCGCCTACCGCCCCGCCGCAATGGGTGACACCATACCAGAGTCGCGGTGCAATTTCCAGGGTTTGGCCCGAGCCTTTAATCTCCTTCCCCCGGCTTGTCCGAAAAATACTTCTCGAACTTGCCCGATTCGTCTTTGTAGTCGTCCGCGTCCCCCGGCGGCTCGCCTTTACGCGTGATGTTGGGCCAAATCTCGGCAAACTTTTGGTTGATCTCCAGCCACTTCCCCTCATCGTCGTCGCCGGCGGTATCGGGAATTATTGCCTCGACCGGACATTCCGGCTCGCACACGCCGCAGTCGATGCACTCGTCCGGGTGGATCACCAGCATGTTTTCGCCTTCATAGAAGCAATCCACCGGGCACACTTCGATGCAGTCCATGTACTTGCACCGAATGCAGGACTCGGTCACCAGATACGTCATTCGCTTTGTGCTCCGTGCTTCGCTTGTGCGTGCGCCGCGGCCGGCTGCTCACGTGGCGGCTGCTCGCTCCGCTCCCTGTCCGACGCGGGCGAGGACACGTTTGCGCGCTTCCCCCCGTTCCCGGTCCGTGATGTGAAGCAAGCCGCCGACGCGGCGAATCAGATTGGCTTCGTATGCGTGAAGCCGGCCGTCAGCATAAACCACCTCCCACAGCATCTCCATCACTGCGAGACGGTCCGCGTGATCGTAGCGGTCGTTTATGGCGCGCGTGAAGCGGTGCAGATCGGTCGCTTCGTGGTGGACGGCCTCTGCCTCTTCAATCAGGGTGCCGGCCTCGGCTTCGTTGAGCCCGAAGTGCGCGCCCAGGGCCGAACAAACCGCGTCACGCTCGTCGCCGTCGAAGTGCCCGTCCATGCACGCTGCCTCGACCAGAAGCGCCGCCGCCGCGAGTTTCGGGACGTCGGGTTCGGCTGACTCGGCGCCGATCGCATCGGCACCGCTCAGAAGAGACTTGATTCTGTCGATCACGGGCGCTGCGTATCATAACGGCGGCGACCGACTCAAGGGGTGCCGGGATGCGCCCCGCCATATCGGATTTGTCCTACTCCTGCTCGATTTCCTCGTAGAGTTTCCGCGCTTCGGGCGCTGGCCCCCGCCGCTCCGCCACAGCCAGGATTCGCACGATTCTCACCATCCTACCCTGCACAAAGGTGAGCACGTCGCCGGGACCGACGCTCCGGTGAGCCTTGGTGATGCGGCGCCCGTTGACGCGAATGCGTCCCGTCTCGCAGGCCCTTTGCGCGAGGCCCCGTGTCTTGAAGAAGCGCGCATACCAGAGCCACTTGTCCAGCCGGCTCGCGGCGAGAGCGGGTTCGTCGCGCGTCACGACGAACGCGCGGCGCCGCTGGCAAGCTCGCGGAGCTTCGCGAAGGGAGAATCGGGGTCCACCCTCCTCCCCCTGCGGCGCGTCCTCTCTGCCGTCCGGCTTGGGCGCGTGCTGCTCCGCCCATAGCGCGGCAGACCTTCGGTGCCGAGCCCCACCATCGCGTAGCCGAGGGCGGCGAGAATGTCGTCGAACTTCGCGCGCTTGCAGGCGGCCAGCTTGAGCAAACCGGGATCGACGGCGAAGGGCTCCTTGCGGGCCGCCTTGCGCAACCGTCCGGCGAGGCGCTCCGCGATGTCGGCACGAACCACCTGGGAGCCTAAGGGGACCAGGCCGAGCGCTGCGTAGCACTCGTCGGGCAAGGCAGGATCGCGGTCCATCGAGACCGCCGAGCCCGGTATGGGTGGCGGCGTGGCGGCGCCGCTCCAGGCCCACCACAGTAGGCCGGCGCAGCGCGAGCGAGTCGGCTTCAACATGGCGGGCAAGAACACGCTGAGCGCGCCAAGCCGCACGCCGGCCTCGGCGAGGGCGCGTCGCCCAGCAGCGTCCAGCGCAGCGATCTGGGGTGCAAGCGAGCGCCTGGGCACGCAACCGAGCGCCTCGCTCAGCGCAAACGCGACACCGCGGGCCGAGCCCTCCAGCGCCGCCTCGCGAAGCGATGCCAGGGGCCCCGCGTCGCGCGCGATACGATGATCGAGCCACGACTGAAGGCGCCGGCGCACACGCTCGCGTTGCGCTGCGCTCAGATGATCCTCGCCGATCAGTGCAATCTGCGGTCGGAGTGGCGTGTCGCCCTGCCCGAGGCGAGCGATGGCGGCGCCTTGCCAGGCGATCTCGCCCCAGCGGGGCGCGTCTTCCCGTCCTGCCTCAAGCCCGAGCGTAAACGCACCGTCGCCATCCGCCACCGCGGCCGCGACCCGCCGCGCTACCTCGCGCTCGACCACGCGGTTGGCGGCTGCGAGAATCTCGCGACTGCGCTCGGCCTCCGTATCCGGTCGAAAGCGAAAGCCGTCGAAGACGCCGGCCCGTTCACCTTCCACCGTCACCGCCCCGCCCTCGCCGACCAGCGCAAAGAGCGCCTCGTCCGCGCGCCGGCCGAGACGGGCCATTCGCGCTCTCCGATTGACGAAGAGCTGGGTCAACTGCGTATGGAGGGCGTCGGAGAGCGAATCCTCGAGCGCTCGTGTACGCTCCTGCCAACCGCGCGCGTCGTCCACCCAATCGGGGCGGTGGGATACGTAGGTCCAGGTCCGCACATGGCTAATTCGGGCGGTCAGCGTATCGATGTCGCCCTCGGTGGGCGCCAGCCGCTCGATCGACCGACCGACCCAGTCCGGCGGCAGGCGTCCGCTTTCGACCAGGGAGAGGTAGATTCGGCGCACGAGGCCGATGTGATCCTCCGCCAGGGTCTTCCGAAAATCGGGTATCTGGCAGGCCTCCCAGAGGAGCGCGACGCGGTCCGCACCGGTCAGCGTCTCCGCGATAGCCGGATCGCGGGCCAACACGAGCAACGTGCGATGGTCGTCCGCATCCTGGGTCCGCCGGAGGCCGGGCAATGGAGGCGGTTCAGCCAACGACTCGACCAGCGCGCGCAGCGACTCGAAGCAGAGCGCGGCGTTGCGCCAATAGGCCCGGCGCACCGGCGGAAACCGGTGATTCTCGACCGCCTGAACGAGGGAAGGCTCGAAGGGTTCCACACCCCCGGTCGTGCCGAAGCTGCCGTCCCTGAGGTGGCGGCCGGCGCGACCAGCGATCTGCGCGATCTCGGCAGACGTGAGCATCCGTGTCGTGCGGCCGTCGAACTTCTGGTAGGCCGAGAACACGACGTGATCCAGGTCCAGGTTGAGGCCCATGCCAATGGCATCGGTCGCCACCAGGCTGTCCACCTCGCCTGCCTGGTAGAGCCCCACCTGCGCGTTGCGCGTGCGCGGGCTCAGTGCCCCCAGCACGACAGCGCATCCGCCCCGGAGCCCTCGGATGCGCTCGGCCAACGCGTAGACGGATTCGGTCGAGAACGCGATTACCGCGTTGCGGGGCGCGAGACGCGCCAGCTTGCAGTGGCCCTCGTGTGCGAGCGTGGAGAGCCGCGGGCGGCTCGTGAACCGCGCGTCGGGGACGAGTGTGCGGATCAGCGGGCGCATGGTGTCCGCCCCGAGGAACATGGTCTCCGCCGTGCCGCGCGCACGCAAGAGCCGGTCGGTGAAGACGTGGCCACGCTCGCGATCGCCCGCCAACTGGATCTCGTCCACGCCGACGAACTCGACCTCCCTGTCCAGGGGCATCGACTCGACAGTGCAGACGAAGTAGCGGGGCTCCTCCGGGACTCGCCTCTCTTCGCCCGTCACCAGGGCAACGGCTTGCTCCCCCTTCTCTTCGACCACCCGGTCATAGACTTCTCGGGCGAGGAGGCGGAGCGGGAAGCCCATCATCCCGGTGCGATGGGCCAACATGCGCTCGACCGCCAGATGGGTCTTGCCCGTGTTGGTCGGGCCGAGCAGCGCGGTGACGGCGGCGTTTTCGGCGTCGTGCCGAACCATGTCAGAAAGTTTGCCGCTCCCAGCCAATTTGGCAACCCCAAGGAGCGACCTCATGAAGCGCAGCGTTCGACAATCGCGGCTATATCAAACCTCGCAGTCGGCTAAAATGATTGTGCGTGGTGAACACGTTCTACTCGTTGGGAGGTAATCTAATGGCTCGTCTTTGGAAGATTGGAGCCGCCGGCTTGGCGGCCACGACCCTCGGTCTCGCTGTTGCCGCATGCCAGCCGTATGAGATGGCTGCGACGACTCAAGACGCTGCAACTCAAGATGCAGCCGCTCCGTCCGATACGATGAGCGTCGCGGAAATTCAGAAGCTTATCGTGGGAAACACCGTCATCAGCGTCGAAGACAAAAGAAATATCACGGCGGCAGAGTATTTCTCTTCCGATGGGACAGCGAAATTGAAGGCGAAGACGCCATTCGGGACTTTCAACTACGACGGAACATATTTCTTCGATGACCTTGGCCAATTCTGCACGAACTACCCAGGAATTCCACTTGGCCCCAAGGAATTCTGCAAGTCCGTCGCGCCGCTGGGCGATGGCCGGTACGAACAGTCCGACGGCATCGTCATGGAACGATTTCTCGAAGGGGAACAGCTCGACGAGCTGGAATAGGCCTTCGCCGCGCCTGCCTCGCCTCCCCATCCGGCAAGCACGGGCTTGAACCGCCCGCAGCTTCGTCACATATAGCGCTCCGAATCGACGGCGGACGGGCGCATCGGAGGGGTTGATGGCGAACACCAGCGGGGAACGCCACGCGTTCCAGGCCGAGGTCAGCAAGTTGCTCGGCCTCATGGCCAACTCGCTTTATCGCGACAAGGAGATCTTCCTGCGCGAGTTGATCTCCAACGCGTCCGACGCCTGCGACAAGTTGCGCTACTCAGCAATCACCCAGCCCGACCTGCTGGGCGACGATGCCGCGCTCGCGGTGACCATCACGCCCGACAGCAAGAGCAGCGCGCTGGTCGTGGCTGACAACGGCATCGGCATGAATCGCCAGGAGCTGATCGACAACCTGGGCACCATCGCGCGCTCCGGCACCGAGGCCTTCGTCAAGCAGATGGCCGACTCGCAGGCCGGCGACGGGCAGGAGGTGCAGGGAGAGCAGAGTGGGCAGGACGGACAAGATGGCCCGGCAGCCGGGCTCATCGGTCAGTTCGGCGTCGGCTTCTACTCGTCCTTCATGGTGGCGAAGCGCGTCGAGGTCGTGACCCGCAGGGCAGACGAGGCCGAGGGCTGGCGCTGGCGCTCAGACGGATCCGGGTCGTTCTCCATCGCGCCGGAGGCCGACGCCGCCCGCGGCACCAGGATCGAGCTCCACCTGCGCAAGGACGACCGGGAGTTCCTGGAGCCGCTCCGCATCCGCACCATCGTCAAGGCCTACTCCGACCACGTCGGCCTGCCGATCTGGCTCGAGAACGAGAACGGCCAGAAGGAGATGGTCAACGAGGGCTCGGCGCTCTGGAGCCGGCCGAGGAGCGACATCGACGAAGACCAGTACCGCGAGTTCTACCACCACATCGCCCATATGCCGGGCGACCCCTGGCACACCATCCACCTGCACGCCGAAGGGCGAATCGAATACACGGCATTGCTCTTCGTGCCGGACACCACGCCCTTCGATCTGTTCGACCCGATCCGCCGGCACCGGGTGCGCCTCTACGTCAGGCGGGTCTTCATCACTGACGAGTGCGAGGGGCTGATCCCGCCCTACCTCCGCTTCATGCGGGGCGTGGTGGACTCCAGCGATCTCGCGCTCAACGTCAGCCGCGAGACCCTGCAGAACGATCCCATCCTGGCGAAGATCAGGACCGGCCTGGTCAAGCGTGTATTCTCCGAGCTTGAGAAGCGCGCCAAGAAGACGCCTGAGGAATACACGTCGTTCTGGGAGAATTTCGGCGCGGTGCTGAAGGAGGGACTGTACGAAGACGCCGAGCAGAAGGACCGGCTGCTTCCCCTCGTCCGCTTCCGCTCCACGGGCGGCGCCGAGCGCTGGCTCTCGCTCGACGACTACGTCGACGCGATGCCGGAGCAGCAGGAGGCCATCTACTACATGAGTGGAGAGGACGCGGACGCGCTGCGCCGCAGTCCGCAGATCGAGGGCTTCCGCGCGCGCGGCGTCGATGTGCTGCTCATGGTCGACCCGGTTGATCAGTTCTGGCTGCCTGTGATCGGCACCTACAAGGAGAAGCCGTTCCGCTCGGTCACCCAGGGCGCGGCGGACCTGGACAAGTTTGCGGTAAGCGACGAGGCCAAGCCGGACGAGGCCGACGCCACGCCGCCCGGCGAGATGGACAAGCTGATCGCCCTGGTGAAGCTGACGCTGGCCGACGCCGTGAAGGACGTGCGGACCTCAGAACGTCTGACCGACAGCCCGGTCTGCCTCGTCGCCGACGAGGGCGATCTCGACATGCATCTGGAGCGGCTGCTGCGCCAGCACAAGCACGAGCTGCCGGAGCAGAAGCGCGTGCTGGAGATCAACCCTTCGCACGACCTGACCCGCGCGCTGGCGCGGATGGTCGGGCAGAAGGGGGCGAGCGAGGCGCTCGAGGACGCCGCGCACCTGTTGATGGATCAGGCGCTCATCCTCGAAGGCGAGCCGGTGCCCGACCCTACGGCCTTCACCAAGCGTCTATCGGGACTGGTGTCGCGCGCGCTGACGGAGTGACCGACGGGCCTTGCGCCCTGGCTAACGAAACTACCAGTTAGCTCTTGTCGAGCCAGACGATGTCCGCGCCCATGATGCGGCCCTTGCCACGATTCTCCTGGACAAGGACGGCGCAGCCGTCGCCCATGCTATCGGACCGCCCCGATAGCTCGTCCGGCCCGAACTCGAGTGTCATGGCGCCACCGGTCCAGCGCCCGATGGAGCGAAAATCGCGCACCACGTGATAGTTGGTCAGCGTGCGTCCCCGGTTCTCGCCGGCATCGACCGCGGTCTTGTGCTCTCGATCGATGGAAACGAGCCAGACCGTGGCGTCTCCGTAGTATCCGTCGGAGTGTCCGATCTCGACGGTTAGTTGGCCAGGGCCGCCCGACGTGAGCGCCACGGGGACCCGCCTCGCCTTCACGGACTTCGACACGGCGATGGCGTCGCTCACGGCCCGTTTGTTGGACCCTACCGCGTGACGCGCGCCGTCGATCACGAGTTGCGGCGTATAGACGTAGGCGATACCGAGCGCACGCGCGTAGTCTCGCTGCCGTTCCGTCGTCTCCTCGGTCGCGAAGCGATCCTCCCAGCCGATGTAGTCCCAGTAGTCGACGTGGAACGAGAGCGCGACCACGTCGTCCCGCGTCGCCGCCAGCTCCCCGAGATAGGCATCGGCCGACGGGCACGATGAGCAGCCCTGGGACGTGAACAACTCCAGAACCACTTTCGGATCGTCTGCGCGCACCGCAGCCGGAACGGCCACGAGCGCCGCAGCGAGGAGAAGAGCGCCAAGCTTCATTTTCACAATCATGGCGCGATGGTAGCACCGCGGGCGCCTGACGAAATCGCAAGGCCAATCACGTTTGGGTGAAGGATGCGCCGCGTCGCTCAGCCCGCGCGCTCTTCTGTCTCCGGCTCAGGCGGATAGAGCCACGCCTTGGGGCGCCCGGACGACTCGCCGGCCGCCTCTACCTCCAGCCCCGGTGCGCGCTGCTTGGTCAGCTTCATCGTGATGTGATCGCCCGAGGTCGTGCGCCCGTAGCGCGCCGGATTGTCAGCGCTCACGCAGCTCGGCAGGCACTCGACCTCGGCGTCGTAGTTGGGTTGGTGAAAGAAGATCAGCGATAGCCGATCAAGATGCGCCTTGTCCCGGGGCGGATTGGCGATGCGGTGCATGGTCGAGCGCCAGCGGTCGTTGGTCCATTCGGCCATCAGGTCGCCGAGATTGACCGAGAAGCTGTCCGGGAACCAGGGCACGTCCTCCCATTCGCCTGACTCGGTCTCAATCTGCAGCCCGCCCACCGCGGTGTCGCAATGCACCAGCGTGAGGCTGCCGTAGTCGGTATGGGCGCCGCCGCGAAGCTGCTCCGGCTGTGGCGCATCCGGCTGGGACGGATAGTAGATGGCGCTGAAATTGGTGATGTGCTCGTCGATCTTGGCCTGGAAGAAGTCCTCAGGCATATCCAGCGCCACGGCGAAGATTCGCATGATGTCGGCGGAGAGGCGCGTCATCTCGCGATAGTAGGCCTCCCACACCCTGGGCATGTCCGCAGGCCGGTCCGGCCAGATGTTAGGCGCGAAATAGCGCGCGCCGGCCGTGCCGTAGTGATACTCGTCGTAAGCCGCATCCACCGGCCCCATGCTGTAGGCTTCCTTGAGGTCCGGCGGGCGCTCCTCATCCAGGCTGTAGGCTAGGCTTTCCGTCCCCGGCGGCGTGTAGCCCCGATAACGGTCGGCCGGCATCTTGTGCTTCATTTTTTCCCAGTGGGGCCGCGAGAAGAAGCCGCGCGAGACGGCGTGCATCTCGTCGATCAGCGATTTCGGCACCCCGTGGCCGGCAACGACCAGCCATCCGAACTCGCGACAGGCGTCGTCGAGCGCTCTCGCCGTGTGCGCCTTGTCGGCCTGGGAGCCGTGGAGGAAGGGTTCGATATCGATCAGCGGGATCATGGCCTGTCGCTCGTCATCGCGGTTCGGGAGCGGTTTCTACCCCAGCGCCGGATACCGCGCACCTGCTGCAGGCCGTACCGCGCTCCGGCCGGCTTAGTTGCGCGTGCCGAGTATCTCGCGGGCCTCCGCCGGTGTCGCCGGCTCCGCCCCCAGCATGCGGACCAGCGCCACCGCCTGCTCCACCAGCGCCGCGTTGGAGGGCGCGAGCGTGCCGCGCTCCAGGTATAGATTGTCTTCGAGCCCGGTGCGCACGTGGCCGCCGCTCAGCACCGAGAGGCCGGCGATGGGAAGCTGGTCGCGGGAGATACCGAAGGCCGCCCAGTGCGCGCCCTCCGGCAGCAGGCTCTTCATGTAGGAGAGCGCCTCCGGGGTGGCCGGCGCACCCCACTCGATCCCTAAGCAGAGCTGGAAGAACCCCGGCTCCGGGACATGGCCCTTCTCGATCAGGTTCGCCGCGAGCCGCACACCGCCCACGTCGAAGACCTCCAGCTCCGGCACGACTCCCCACTCCCGCATGTTATCGGCCATGTAGCGGAGCTGCGGCGGCGAGTTGATCATGACGCTGTCGTCGCGCACGCCGCCCGAGTTCATGGTCGCAACGTCCAGGCTGCAAATCTCGGGCCGGAGCTCGCCTACGTGGGCGATCCGCCGCGCCGGCGCCGTGAAGGTCGTGCCGGGTCCGTAATCGAAGGGGTCCTCCACGCCGGGGCTGAGCCGCGCGCCATAGCCCGTGGTGAGGTTCAGCACGACATCGGTCTCGCTCTGGCGGATGCGGCCGGCAGTCTCGCGATAATGATCCAGCTCCATGCTGGCCTTCCCGCTCTCCGGGTCGCGGACGTGGACATGCACGATGGCGGCACCGGCCTTAGCCGCATCGAGCGCGGATTGCGCGATCTCGGCTGGGGCTACCGGCACCGCCGGGTTCTTGGCCACCGTGTCCGCCGAACCCGTCACCGCACAGGTGATGATAACCTTGCGCGCCATGTCCCCCCTCTCCCGCATCGCACCGCCGGAGCCGATGCCCCTCGGGCGATGATGGCATGAATGCCCGCAGCCTGCGACCGCCGCGCGGCCCGCCCGGCGCTGGCAAGCGCGTGGCGAAACCGGGATTCGCCGGGATGAGGTGGGATTAACTGGGATGAGTGGGATTAAGCGGGATAAGTGGGATTCTGCGGCATGCGTACCGGTCGCAACGAGGCAAAGTGCCGGCGGCGGTGCGCCGCTGCCCCGCAACCGGCCGTTCCCGCCCAAGCTGCGGCCCGCGACGCCCAGATCGCTCTCGATCAACATGGCGCGATCTTGACGCAGGTAGCACGCACCGTGCACCGCACCATGGTCCGGGGCGCTGGACGAGGGTCGGATCGCTGGTCATGGACGTCGCGGCAGTGAATCGCGCGAATTTCAGCCTGCCTCCGGGCGCAACCGCCCGCCTCGTCGGCGCCGTCGCCGCCGCGCACTTGCCGGAGAGCGTACCTCCTGCGCCTCAGTTCTTGCTCGCAGCCCGCTTCTGCGCCCGCGCCCAGGAATCGCGCAGGCCTACCGTCCGGTTGAAGACCGGCGCGTCCGGCGTGGAGACCGGATCGGGACAGAAATAGCCCTGCCGCTCGAACTGCACGGTCTCCCCCGGCGCCGCGACCGCGAGGCCCGGCTCGAGCCGACAGCCGGCCAGCACGGTGCGCGATGCCGGATTGAGGTCGTCCCACAGCGCGCCGCCGTCGGCACCCGGCAGCGGCTTGGCGAAGAGGGAGTCATAGAGTCGCACCTCCGCCTCCACCGAGTCATGCGCCGAGACCCAGTGCAGCGCCCCCCTCACCTTGCGCCCGTCCGGCGCCTGGCCGCCTCGGGTCTCGGGGTCGTAGGTGCAGCGCAGCTCGGTGACCGCGCCTGACGCATCCTTGACCGCCTCCCGGCAGGTCACGAGGTAGCCGTAGCGCAGCCGCACCTCGCGGCACGGCGCCAGCCGGAAGAATTTCTTGGGCGGGTCCTCCATGAAGTCGTCGGCCTCGACGTAGAGGGTGCGGCTGAATCGGACCTGCCGGGTGCCGGCATCTGGGTCCTCGGGGTTGTTGAGGGCGTCGACCCACTCGCCCTCGCCTTCCGGGTAGTTCTCGATCGTGAGCTTGAGCGGGCGCAGCACCCCGAAGCGGCGTGGCGCGTTCTTGTTCAGCCGCTCGCGCACGGCGTGGTCGAGCATCGCCTGCTCCACCAGGTTGTCGCTGGTCTTGGAGATGGCCAGCAGGCCCACGAAGTCGCGAATCGCCTCGGGCGGCACGCCGCGCCGGCGCAGGCCGCGCAGGGTCGGCATCCGGGGGTCGTCCCAGCCGTGCACCCGGCCCTCCTCCACCATCTGCGTAAGCCGCCGCTTGGAGAGCACGGTGTGGCTCAGGTTGAGGCGCGAGAACTCGTACTGCCGCGGCACCATCGGCACCGGCAGGTGCTCGATCAGCCAGTCGTAGAGCGGGCGGTGATCCTCGAACTCGAGCGTGCACAGCGAATGGGTCACGCCCTCGATCGCGTCCGACTGCCCGTGGGCGAAGTCGTAGGTGGGGTAGATGCACCAGTCCTCGCCGGTGCGCGGATGGGCGGCGTGCAGGATGCGGTAGAGCACGGGGTCCCGCATGTTGATGTTGCCCGACGCCATGTCGATCTTCGCACGGAGCACCCGCGCGCCTTCGGGGAACTCGCCCGCGCGCATACGGCGGAAGAGATCGAGGCTTTCCGCCGCAGGCCGCGTCCGATAGGGGCTATCGCGCCCCGGCTCGGTGAGGGTACCGCGGTGCGCGCGGATCTCCTCGGCCGAGAGATCGTCCACGTAGGCGTCGCCACTCTGGATCAGATGTTCGGCCCATTCGTAGAGCCGCTCGAAGTGGTCTGAAGCGAAATAGAGATGGCTGCCCCAGTCGAAGCCGAGCCAGCGCACGTCCTCCATGATCGCCTCGATGAACTCGTGCTCCTCCTTGGTGGGGTTGGTGTCGTCGAAGCGCATGTGGCAGCGCCCGCCGAATTCCTGGGGCACACCGAAGTTGAGGCAGATCGACTTGGCGTGCCCGATATGCAGATAGCCGTTGGGCTCGGGCGGGAAGCGCGTCACCACCTCGTCATGCCGCCCGGCGGCCAAGTCGGCGCGGACCACCGCCCGAATGAAATCGTCGCCTGCGCTCATGTTATGCCTTGCTTCTTCTTCACTATTTCTCACCCTCGAGTCCGAGCACCCGTCGGCTGAGCGCGGAATCGTGAAAGGCAGCCACCATCGCCTCGGCCTCCTCCGGGGACGCGTCCTCGATCCCAAGGCGCCGACGGTCCGCCTCCAACTTGTCGAGGTCGAATCCGCCGCGCCCAGCGCAGCGTACGAGCTCGACCACCGGCTTGCCGTGCTCGGTGATGACCACGCGCTCGCCGTTCTGGGCGTCCCTAACGAGCTTGGAAAGGTGTGCTCTCGCGTCGCGCAAGGCGTATTCCATGGCCGGTACTTTCAACGGCTGACCGATCTGCGGACCCTACGTCGCGGATTCCTCCGCGCAAGACCACAGTGTGACCACAATGATTGTTCTGAAACCGGCGGCTATTGGAACTGCGGCATGACCTCGCTGGCGAAGAGCTCGGCCGAGGCCATCGCGTCGGCGCCGGTCACGCCCGGCATGTGCATCCAGCAGATCATCTCGCTCGGATCGACCGCCGCGCGGTAGTCCTGGATACGGCGGATGGCGAACTCCGGATCGCCGATAATGTAGCGGTCCTTGAAGGTCGCGAATGCGACCTCGGTGGGGTCGTCGATCACGCTGCCGTCGTCCCGCCGCAGCACCCGGTCGCCGGCGGCGGACGCAGCGCCGTAAAGAACGCGATAGAGGTAGTCCACCGCAGGCGCGGCCTTCGCCTCGGCCTCCGCCATGGTCGGCGCGACGAAGACCTGGCGGATCACCGGCCGCTCAGGAATCTCCCAGCCGGCATCGGCAGCGGCGGCCTCGTAGGGCCGGTAATGGTCTTCCAGCTCGGCAAGCCCGTGGCGCGGCGACATGATCTGCACGCACCGCCGCGCCGCCGCCCGGCGCAGCGAGCCGGGCGCCGAGACCCCGTACCAGATCGGCGGATGCGGGCTTTGCACCGGCTTCGGCGTCACCCGCCCCTCCAGCACCCGGTAGTAGCGCCCCTCAAAAGAAAACTGCTCCCCGGTCCAGGCCTGGATCATCAGGTCCAGCGCCTCCTCGAAGCGGCCGACGCGCTCCTCCCGCGGCACGTCGTGGGCGGTGAACTCCTGCGACACGTACCCCGGCGCGACGCCGAAGACGAAGCGCCCGCCCGAGAGGTTGTCGATCACCGCGACATCCTCGGCGAGCCTGAGCGGCGCGTAGAGCGGCACCAGCAGCACCGCGGTGCCGATCCGCATCCGCTCGGTGACCGCCGCGGCGCCGGCCATCGCCACCAGCGGGCCAGGGCAAAAACTGTCCTTCTGGACATGGTGGGAGCACTGGAAAGCCGAGACGTAGCCCAGCTCCTCCGCCCGCGGCAGGCAGCGCAGCATGTCCTGATAGGTGTCCTGGCTCGCGATGCCGCTCTCCGGCGGCACCTGGTGAGCGAAGAGCAGACCGAACTTCATCGCGCCGTCCTCGTCGTGTCTGAGGTCTCGGGCGTCAGGCGTGGGTGTCCGAGAACGCGGCGCCTGAGATTCCGGAGAGCCAGCCGTCGTCCACGCGCAGGTTGGTGCCGTGGATATGGGCGGCATCGTCGGAGCAGAGGAAGAGCACGGCTGCGGCGATGTTTTCGGGCTCCATGTAGCCCTTGCGGGTCGCCAGCATACGGGCGAGACCGGCGTTGAAGGCGTCATCGGTCCATTGGTGCTCGGTCATCTGCGTGCGGATGAAGCCGGGTCCCACCGCATTGACGTTGATGCCGTCGGGCGCGAGCGCCATGGCCAATGCCTGTGTGAGGTTGAGGAGCCCGCCCTTCGCCGCGCAGTAGGCCTGGGCGGTACCGAAGCCTTGGATCGCGGCGATCGACGTGATGTTGACGACGCGCCCGCCGCCGCGCGCGCGCATCTGCGGCACGACCGCTTGGATGAGGAAGAACACGCCCTTCAAGTTGATATCGATGTTGCGGTCCCAGTTTTCCTCGGTGGTTTCGTCGAACGACGCCTGCTCGAACACGCCGACGCAGTTGGCGAGCAGGTCGATGGGTCCGAGGTCGGCCTCCACCTCGGCGGCCAGCCTACGGCACTCCGCGACGCTGCTAAGGTCGACCTGATAGCAGCGTGCGCCTGCCACCGGGCTCTCGCCCGCGACTGCGTCCGCCAGCGCCAGCTCGGCTCCCTCGGCGGCAAAGCGCTCGGCGACCTTGCGGCCGATGCCGCCCATCGCGCCCGTGATCAGTGCCCGCTTGCCCTCTAGCCTCATCGCTCATCTCCCCTCGTCGTAGCGCTGGCAGCGCCTATTCCATCAGCGCGACCTTCTCCGGTGCGATCTTGACGATCACACGCTGCTCGCCCTCCTGGCGGTAGGGATAGCTGTCCAGATCCAGGTACTTCTTGGCCATCGCGTCGATGTGCGCGTCTGCGCCCTCGTGCTCCATCGCCACCACGCGGCCCTGGATCATGGCCTGCTGATACGGATTCTCCATGTCGAACACGGCGATCGCGACCCGCGCGTCGCGGCGCATGTTCTTGGGCTTCACGCGCCCTTCCGCCGTGTTGAAGACGATGTGCGGACCGTCGGTGTGAATCCAGATGACCGACGCCTGCGGCCGGCCGTCGCCCATCACGGTGGCTACGGTCGCGAAGTTCTTCCCGTCCAGCAGCCGTCTGGCCAGGTCCGGCAGCTCAACCATTTCGCTTCTCCCTCTCCGTCCCGCCGCAGCGCCGCCACCATACAGGCGGCGCCCAACCTTAGCACGCCCCGCCGGCCGCCTTAGTCGCGGCTCTGCACGAGTGCGATCGACAGTTTCCGGCGCTCGATTTATTGTTGTTTATCGAGCGTCTGGTGCACGATTTTCAACAATAAATCTGCGCGCTTGGCCAACTTGCCGCAGCCTCACGCAACCCACTCGTTGGCTTCGTCGCTGTCGCCGGCGACGGTGGTGCGCACCATGCGGCGGGGCTGGTCGGGAGGATGGCCGAGGCCCCGGTGCAGCACGCAGCGGTTGTCCCAGATGACCAGGTCGCCCACCTGCCACTTGTGGATGTGGATGCGCGGCGGCCGGCAGGCCTCGACACAAAGCTCCTCCAGAAGCTTGCGGCTCTCGTCGTGGTCCTCGCCCACGATGTGGCTGGCATGGCGGCCAATATAGAGGTTGCGCCGTCCGGTCGCCGGGTGGGTCCGAATCAAGGGCTGCTCCACCGGCGGCAAATCGTCCCACTCGTCCTGGGTGATGCCGCCCATACCGCCGACCTTGCCCTGGCTGTAGGCGTAGCTGTGCACGGCGATCTTGCCCGACAGCCAGTCCCGCATAGCTTGATCGAGGGCGTCGTAGGCCGCGCGCATGTCGGCGAAGGCGGTCTCGCCTCCGGTCTTGGGTACGATCTTCGCCGTCAGCAGCGAGGCCTTGGCCGGGATGCGCTTGTAGGAGCTGTCGGTGTGCCAATAGTTGTTGCCCTTCAGCAGCCTCCCGGTATCGCTGTCGGCGCCCCAGAGCGTGCCGTCCTTCTTGACGTTGGAGAGGTGGATGATCGCCGGGTCGCCTTGGGTGTGGGTCTTGGTGAGGCTCCGCTCCAGCGGGCCGAAGCGGCGGCTGAAATCGACCTGCTCCTCCTCCGAGAGGTGTTGGCCGGGGAAGACCAGGACCGCGTGGGCGTGCCATGCCTCCTCGATGGCCGCGAACGCCTCGTCGTCGAGCGCATTCAGCCGGACGTTGCTGACCACCGCGCCAAGGGTGGCGTTGGTCGGCGTGATTTCCGGCGTCATGGCACCCTCCCCCGCCTTGGCCTCTCTGCCCTACTCCCTGGCCCAGCCGGGAATGTAGCAGGGCCCCGGAATCGCCGGATAGCGCTCCAGCACTGTCTCGTCGATCTCGATCCCGATGCCCGGCCCGTCGGGCGGCTCGATGTGGCCGTCGACCACGCCCGTGTACCCCTTGGCGAGGTCGGTGCGAAACGGGTTCACCGCCGCCACGTCCGCCTCGTAGATCAGCCCGTTCGGGATCGCGCACAGCAGATGCGCGTTGCCGGCGGCGCTCAGAATGCTGTGGCTGGTGTGCGGCGCCATGGGGATGTGCCAGGCGGCGGCCATGTCGGAAATCTTCTTGAGCTCGCTGAGCCCGCCCGACTTGCAGAAGTCGGCCTGGCAGATCGAGATCGCCCGCGCCTCGAAGAGCGCGCGGAACGCCGGCCTCCCGTAGTGGTTCTCGCCGGCGGCGATGGGGATCGCGGTGCGCGTGCGAAGCTCCGCATAGGCCGGGATGTTGTCCGGCGTGAATGGCTCCTCCAGCCAGTACACCCGGTTCTCCTCGCAGTAGCGCAGCACCTCCGGGATATCGAGCAGGTCGTAGCGGGTGGCGGCATCCACCGCGATGTCGAGATCGTCGCCGAAGGTCTTGCGGATGTGGCCGACCCGCATGGCGTCCCGCGCCGGGTGATCGCCGACGCGCATCTTGATCGCCGTGTAGCCTTCGGCCACCAGCGCGGTGACCTCTTTCTCCAGCTCTTCCGGCGGTTTGAAGCCCAGACTTAAACCACCTGCGTAAGCGCGGATACGCTTCTTTGAGCCGCCCAGAAGCCGGTAGACCGGCTGCCCCAGCAGCTTGCCCTTGAGGTCCCAGAGCGCGTTGTCGATGCCCGCGAGCGCGGTGATGCTGCCGGCGCCGAGCCCGTGGGTCACGATCTGCTGGCGCTCGAGCCGATGCCAGATTCCCTCGCTGTCCAGCGGGTCGGCGCCGATGATGAGCGAGCCGAGGCCGTCCTGGATCACCGTCGCCATCGCCGTGGGGTTCTGGCCGTGATGGGCCTCGCCCAGGCCGACCGCGCCGCTCTCGTCGGTGACCCGAACCAGCACGATGTCGCGCTTTGTGTTGGTGCCGAGGCCAAGGCGCACGAAGTTGCTCTCGAACGGGCACGAATGTGCGCTCGCGCGAACCTCGACAATCTTCGCCATCTCTTCTCCCTCCCCTGTCGCGGGCCACGGCGGTAGCGCGCCGAAGCTAAGCCCCGGCGGGGCAGCCCGCAAGCCGCGCCTTCCCTCCCGCCTCCTCATCCCGCGCACACGCCACTCCGGGCACGCGTCTCCCCACTGAAACTTGAAGAAACCTGCGTCGTCGCGGCCAAAAAATTGGTCGACGAATCTGAATCGTATGGCTCAATTTGGATCACCAAATGATTAGTTCGATTCACGAAATTCATCGGGGGTATCGCCATGACCCGGCCATACGGTTTCGCCTGCCGCACGGCGGCAGTCCTGCTTGCCGTGCTCGCGATCGCAGCCGCCGGCATCGCCAATGGCGGCCGGGCCTCGGGCGCCGAGACCTGGCGCGGCCTCGTCGTCGCGCCGGAGCACCGCTGCGCACCTTACGACAGGGGCGACTACCCCTATTCGCAGTCGGTCGAGGCCGAGATCGTCGCCACCATGGGAGGCAGGATTTACGGGCCCTACACGGGGCGGCACTATTCAACCACGCGACAAACCGATATCGAGCACATCGTCGCCGTCTCCGAGGCTCATGACAGCGGGCTCTGCGCCGCCGGCCCCGATCTTCGGCGGCGCTTCGCTTCCGACCTGCTCAACCTGACCCTGGCTGCGCCCGAGGTGAACCGCTGCGGAAGCGGCGGAAAATGCGGCTTCGATTTCGCAGATTGGCTGCCGCCTATGAACCGCTGCTGGTACGCGGCGCGCATCGTCGCGGTCAAGCGCGCGTACGCACTGACTGTCGACCGGCGTGAGGCTACCGCACTCGAACGGGTTCTTTCGGGCTGCAGGTCCACCGAGATGATCTTCACCGCATCGCTGGCGATTGAGCCCACCCGCACCGCCTCGGACACACAGCCTCGCACCGTCTCGGCGTCCGACGTGCTCGCTCTTTATGACGACAATCGCAACGGCCGCATCACGTGCGCGGAGGCACGGCGTCACGGCATCGCGCCCGTGCCGCGCGGCCATCCGGCCTATCGCTTCATGCGCGACGGTGACGGTGACGGGGTGGTCTGCGAATAGAGGCCGGAACCTCACCCACCTCGACCAAAGTCCGGCGCGTTTCGCACACGAGCCAGTCGGGTCAGAATGCCGGCGACTCAGCGGAGACGGGAGGGCGCTATGGAGCCGGCCAATATCCCCCAGCACGTCATCGATCGCGTGCTGCGCCGGCGCGGCCGGCTTCACGCCTACGAGAGCCTGGACGCGGCGCGCACGGCGCTGCTGGTGGTGGACCTCCAAGTCCACTTCATGCGCGAGGGCAGCCCGTCTGAGATCCCGCACGCAAGAGCGATCGTGCCGACTGTGAATCGGCTGGCCGGCGCGCTCCGGGCGAGCGGCGGCCATGTCGTCTGGGTGGTCTCCACCTACGGTCCGGAGGAAGACAGGAACTGGGCCAACCTTGACACCATCCTGGGAGAAGAGGCGGCGGCGGTCTTCCGCGCCGGCCTCAGCGAGGGCGCGAACGGCCACGCGATCTGGCCGGCGCTCGACACGCGCGACAACGATCCGGTCGTACATAAGAACCGCTTCGGCGGCTTCATCGGCAGCCAGGGGCGTCTCCAGTGCGTGCTGCACGATCTCGGGGTCGACACGGTGCTCATCGTCGGCACGGTCACGAACGTTTGCTGCGAGACCACGGCGCGCGAGGCCGCCGCCTACGACTTCAAGACGGTCATGATCTCGGACGCCAACGGCGGCCGGTCGGCGGAGGAAGACGCCTGGACCTATGCCGTCTGCCTCGCGAGCTACGGCGACGTGATGACGGCTGACGAGGCGATAGAACGCTTGGTGCCGCGGCGCATTGATCCGCTCCGACCGTGATGCTGGCGAGCGCAACGCGCTCCGCCGCGGGTCGCTTGCGCGACACCGGAGCCTCGGGAACAATCCCGCGCCGGGAGGGACCATGACCGCACCCGATAACCAGTCCGCCGCCGATCCGGTCACCCGCGAGATCATCCGCGGCAAGCTGCTCGCGCTTGCCGACGAGATGGGGATCGTCATCGCCAAGACCTCCATGAGCCCCGTGATCTACGAGGTGCTGGACTTCGCCTGCGGCCTCTGCGACGCCGATGGCGAGCTGGTGGTGCAGACCAACGGCATCACCCTCTTCACCGGCACTTTCGCGCCGCAGGTGCGCTCCATCGTGCGCCGCCACGGCGAGACCATGCAGCCGGGCGACGTCTTCATGACCAACGACCCCTTCGAGGGCGGCACCCACAGCTGCGACATCGCGCTGATCAAGCCGATCTTCGTGGAGGGCCGGCTCTTCGCCTTCGCCATCTCCGTGGCCCATTGGAGCGAGGTGGGCGGCGCCGTGCCGGGCAGCATCTCGCCAACCGCCACCGAGATCTATCAGGAGGGCGTGCGCTTCCCCGGCATCCGCGTCTGTCGCGACGACGAGACCATCGACGACGTGATCGCGCTGATCCGCGAGAACGTGCGCCTCCCGGTGCAGTCCCTCGGCGATTTCAACGCGGGCCTCGCCGCCGTGCGCATTGCCGAGACTCGGCTGCGCGAGGTCCTCGCCCGCTACGGCACCCAGGCGGTCGAGGCCACCTTCGGCCATATCCTCGAGGCCAGCGAGCGCCTGAGCAGGGCCGCCGTCGCCGCGCTGCCGGATGGCGACTACACGGCCGAGGACTGGATCGACGGCGACGGCATCTCCGAGGAGCGCTTCCGCGTCGCGGTCAGCGTGCGCATCCGGGGCGACACCATCACCTTCGACTTCACCGGCACGAGCCCGATGGTGGCGGGGCCGATCAACTGTGCCTTCGGCGCCCTCGATTCGGCGGTCAAGACCGTGTTCAAGTCGCTGGTGGACCCGCAGGCGCCCTCCAATGAGGGCTGGTTCCGCCCGGTGAGTCTGGTCTGCCCGCCAGGCACCGTGTTCACGGCCGAGAAGCCCGCGCCCACCGGCTGGTACTACGAAGGCTCCGCCCACGCCTCCGAACTCGCCTGGAAGGCGCTCGCCGAAGTCGCGCCTGAGCGCTTCAGCGCGGGCTCCTACATGAGCCTCGCCGGCACCTACTTCTACGGCCGGGACCCCGAGAGCGGCGAGGTCTACGTCCACATCGAGCCCGCTATCGGCGGCTGGGGCGCGACGGCCTCGGGCGACGGCACCAGCGCGCTGATCGCCACCACCGACGGCGACACCTACAACTACTCGGTCGAGCTGTTCGAGGCGAAGTTCCCCCTCGCCATCCGCCGCTACGCCCTCAACGTGGAGGACGGCGCCGGCGCAGGCCGCCACCGGGGCGGCTTCGGCGTTGTGCGCGAGTTCGAGGTGGCCGGCAACGAAGCCCATACCTATTGCAGCATCGGCCGCTCCATCGAGCGCCCCTGGGGGCTGGAAGGCGGCCGCGAAGGCTCCAACAACTACATGCGGATCGAGAGTAACGGCAGCGTCAAGCGGGTCGCGCGCATCCCCTATCAGGCGCTGAGCGAGGGCGACCGCGTCGCCGTGGTGACCGGCGGCGGCGGCGGCTTCGGCGACCCCCTCACCCGTCCTGCGGACGCGGTGGCCGCCGATGTCGAGGACGGCTACCTCTCGGCCGAGCGCGCGCGGGACGAGTACGGCGTTGCCATCGCCGCCGATGGCGCGGTCGACGAAGCCGCCACCGCCAAACTCCGCGCCGAGCCGCGCTGACAGGAGAGAATTCCGATGGCCCGCAAGTGGAAATGGGGCGTGCTCTTCAGCGGCGACAACCTGACGCTGGCCGAGACCATCGACTTCGCGGCCAAGGCCGAGGACGCAGGTGCCGAGAGCGTCTGGACCACAGAGCTCGGCCGCGATGCCTTCGTCCCGCTCGCCGGCATGGCGGCCCGGTGCAAGCGCGCCCGCCTCGGCACCGGCGTCGCCGTCTTCGCCCGGCCGCCCGCCCTTACCGAGATCAGCGCCATGTCCATGGCGGAGCTGACCGAGGGGCGCTTCGTGCTCGGCCTCGGCACCGCGCCGCCGGCGTGGAACGAGAACTGGCACGGCCTTCCCTACCGCCGGCCGGTGCGGCGCATGCGGGAATACGTCGAGGCGATCCGGCTGATGTGGACCGCGAGCCCCGAGGCGCCGATCGAGTACGAAGGCGAGATCATCACGATCCGCGACTACCGCCGCGTGCTGGCGCCGCCCTGCGCGCCGCCACCGATCTACCTCGCCGCCGTGCAGCCGGCGATGCTGCAGCTCACCGGCGAGATCGCCGACGGCCTGCTCGCCAATCTGCTGAACACGCCGCGCTACTTCACTGACATCGTGCTCCCGAACATCGACAAGGGGCTTGCCAAGGCCGGGCGCACACGCGCCGATATCGAGCTTGGCTCGCTCAAGGTCTGCTCGGTGGACCGGGACCGGGAGCGTGCGCGCCGGCGCGCGCGGGGGCCGATCGCGTTCTATTCTTGCCTGCCCTATTTCGACCAGGTGCTCGACCCGGCAGGCTTCACGCGCGAGAAGATGGCGATCCGCGATGCCTGGGCCCGCGCCGACCTCGCCGCCATGACCGACCTCGTGACCGACGACATGGTGGACGCCCTCGTGCTCGCCGGCACGCCCGACGACGTGCGCAGCCAGCTCGACCGCTTCGAAGGGCTGTTCGAGACCCTGCTGCTCTACTGTCCGATGCCCTTCATCGACCGCGAGGAATCTTTGGCCAACCACGAGGCGATGATCGACGCGTTCGCCGACTGATCCGCTGCGCCGGGGAGGACCAATCTATGACCAGCTATGCCGCAGCCCCGCGCCTGCCGCGGGCGGAGCGCAGCGACTTCTCAGCCGAGCAGGTGTCGATCTGGGACCACGTGGTCGAGACCCGCAAGCTTGGCTTCATGCCCAACATGTTCGCGGTGATGGGGCGGAGCCCCGGCGCGCTCGAGGCGGTGGCTTCGGTGGGCGAGCACGTGCGCTGGCACTCGGCGCTCGATGACGACCTGCGCGAGATGATCATTTGCACCGTCTCGCAAGCCGTGGGCAACGTCTTCGAGTGGGACCATCACATCAACAAGGTGCCGGAGCGCTTCCGGAGCTTGGTTGGCACGCCGGCCGTGGAGGCCGAGCCTGCGCCGGTGGGGCCGGCGCTCCGCCTCGCCCGCCTCGTCGCCAGCGGCGAAGATGTGGACGATGCGCTGGTGGCCGGGCTGCGTGCAGAGCTCGGCGACGCGGGGCTCGTCGATCTCGTGGTGATGATCAGCTACTACCAGCTGCTCGGCAGCTTCTGCGCCGTGCTCGGCATCGAGGTCGAGGACAGCATCGCCCACGTCCCCTTCAACGACTGAGGCTCCCGGCCTCCGTTACGCTGGACGCCGTGATTCAATCGGCGTTGTCGAGCTCGCGCCAGGTGGTGAGGTCGTGGGAGCCGGCGAGGTGGAGTCGCATCATCTCGGCGGCGTCATCGCGCCGATTTATCTCCAGCGCGTCCAGGATTTTCATGTGCTCGCCACAAGACTCGATCACTCGCGCTCTCACGGCAGTCCAGGTTGCATACTCCAGGCTGCGCCGGAGAGAGATTTGTCGTTCGATGGCCACCAGGAAATATCTGTTGCGCGATGAGACACCGATCAGTCGGTGAAACATGGCGTCGATTTCGATCAACGTACTGTACGAAGGCTGTTCCCGCCGCCGCAGCGCCGTGTCGTGCCTGCGACGACACATGTCGGCCAGGCCTCGATCCAGCTCGAAGGTCGGCGAGCAAATCGCGGCCGGCTCCAGGGCCATTCGGAAGGCGAAGCTCTCGTCGCGCGCACCCTTGGTGTTGAGCGCTGGCTCGAAACGCCACCCGTGGCCGCGATTTCGCGAAATGATGCCATCCTCGGACAACTTCAGGAGGATGCGCGAGGCGGTCATCTTGCCCAGCCCGTAGCGTCTGCGGAACTCCGCTTCGGAAAACGACTGCGGCACTCTCTTCTCGAACCAATCCTCCACCACCGTGAGCAGGAGCTCTTCGTCGTCCGTTCTGGGCAGTTCAAGACTGTCGAGGCGGAGCTCGCTGCCGCTCTGCTTGACGAAGTATCCGCGGTTGGGCCGTCGTTCGACGATCCCCATGTTTGCCAGGTACGACAGCGCGCCCCGGATGGGCGATCGCGACACCTGGAACTCGTGCACCAGCTCCTGCTCGGTGAGGTGATTTCCTGCACTCATCTCGCGGCGGCACAGATATTCCAGGATGTTTCGCGCCATCTCGAGCTGAAGCGGGCTCGGCATGCTGCCGCCTGTCGACGTGGCGGCCGCTTGCGGCGGCGGTGCTTCTTGCTGGTTCATGAGTCCCGTGTCTGCCCGAGTCGGTCGCGATCAGCCTGCCCAATGAGGGCAATACGATCCACAGCCCCGAGATCGGCTAATCGGACGGTGGCGCAGCAGGCTCGGCGAACCGGTCGGGGGACGCCCAGACTTCTCCCTTGCGGACGTCATTCGGCAACTCTCGGCGAGGTTGGCAATCACGTCATTCGCCTCAAGTCGTATAGGACGCATCGGCGCGGAGCCTAGCGTATCTCGGCGCGGCCATCCACCGGCCGCCGGGTGTTTCGACGATCATGCACATGGCGTCCACCAGGTCGAATTTTGCAAGAAACTGCGTTTGAACTGCTATACAATAGTATTTTATGTGATAGAATAGACAATATAGTATTAGATTGGTTCAAAAATGCAATGGGAGGCGCGGTCGTTGAGAATCGGCCGGTCGATCCCACCCTCAAGGCAAGGAGGAAAAGCAATGAGACTCAAGGCAGTGAGGCTGTTGATGGGCTCCACGATCGTCGCCGCCGGCGTGGCGTTGGCGGCGGGGAGCGCCCAGGCACTCGACCTCACGATCGTGTCGTGGGGCGGCGCCTATACGGCGAGCCAGCAGAAGGCCTATCACGATCCCTACATGGCGGCGAACCCCGACATCAACATCATCAATGACGACAACGCCGCTGAGGGACTGGCCAAAGTCAGGGCGCAGGTGGAGTCGAACAACGTCACCTGGGATATCGTCGACATGGTGGCGGCCGACGCGATCACCGCGTGCGACGAAGGCCTGATCATGGAGATCGATCCGGACACGTGGCTCGCGCCTGCGCCGGACGGGACCCCTGCGTCGGAGGACTTCTTCGCCGGCACGCTGTCACCGGGCGGTACCAACTGCTTCATCCCGCAGATCGTCTATTCCACGACCTTCGGCTACCGCACGGATGTCTTCGAGGGTGAGCAGCCGTCCACGATCGCCGACGTGTTCGACCTGGAGAAGTTCCCCGGCAAGCGCTCGCTGGAGCGCCGGCCCATCAACAATCTCGAATGGGCGCTGCTTGCCGACGGTGTGGCACCTGCGGACGTCTACGCGATGCTGAGCACGGACGAGGGCGTGGCGCGGGCCCTGGCCAAGCTCGACACCATCAAGGACCAGGTGGTCTGGTGGACCAAGGGCGCCCAGCCGCCGCAGCTTCTGGCGGACGGCGAGGTCGTCATAGCGTCGGCCTACAACGGCCGTCTCTTCTCGGCCATCGCGGAGAAGAACCAACCCATCGCCATGCTGTGGGACCGCCAGGTGTTCGATCTCGACGGCTGGGTTGTGCCGGTGGGCGTCAAAGACCTCGACGCGGTGAAGGCGTATCTCTACTTCGCCACCGACACGCAGCGTCTGGCGGACCAGGCGAAGTTCATCTCCTACGGCCCGGCGCGCTATTCGTCGGCGCCGCTGGTGGGCAATCACGCCGATCTCGGCATCGACATGAAGCCCCACATGCCGACCGATCCCAACAATGCCAAGACCCTCTTCGACTTCGACTACGTCTGGTGGGCCGACCACCGGGCGGAGCTCGACGAGGTGTTCAACACCTGGCTCGCGAAATAGCCTCTCGTGCGCAGGGCGGGGTGCCTAGATGCTCCCTGTCCTGCGCCTTTCACGTTAAGCATCGGTATTCTTCGCTTGGGTCACAGAGAGGTCGGTCGCTGACCGGACCCAACTTCGGAGCGCAACCCAACGTCCGAATAGTTTCGGGCGGCCGATTCGACCGCGGTGCGGGCCTGTCCCTCTTCGAAGCGGCCGAAGCTGCGGGGCACTACTCCGCCGCGTCGGGCAACGGCGCGGCTTCGGTGACGGCGCGCAGGCCTGCGATCACGTCGTCTTCCTGCGCAAGCGCGGCGGTCTCCAGCACCTTGGAGACGACGGGCGCCGCCTGCGAGCCCGAGACCCGCAGGATCTCGTGGTCGAGCCAGTCGAAGAGCCGTTCCTGCGCCTCCTGCGCGATGCGGGCGCCGAGCGAGGGCCCGCGCGCGGTCTGCTCCACGATCAGCAGCCGGTTGGTGCGTTGCACGCTGGCGCCGATGGTCTCCCAATCCATACCGAACGGGTCGAGGGTGCGCAGGTCGATCACCTCGGCGTCGATCCCGGCGGCCTCTGCGGCGGCGACGCTCACCGGCACCATGTTGGCGCAGGTCACCACCGTGCACGCACTTCCGGGGCGGACGACGCGCGCCTTGCCGAAGGGGATGCAGTAGTCGAGGTCCTCCGGCACCAGGCTCTTCTCCTGGTAGAGCGCCTGGCATTCGATGATCGCCACCGGATCGTTGCAGCGGACCGCGCTGTTGAAGAGCCCCACGTAGTCGAAGGGCGTGGTCGGCGCGATGATGCGCCAGCCGGGCCAAAGTGCGAAGACGCCGGACGGGTCCATCGAATGCTGCGAGCCGTAGCCTCCGCCGGCCGCGACGCGGGCGCGCAGGATCAGCGGCGCGTCATGGCCGCCGCCGAACATGTGGCGCACCTTGGCCGCCTGGTTGAAGAGCTGGTCCGCCGCGACCAGGCAGAAGTCGGCGTACATGATCTCGACGATAGGGCGCAGCCCGTTGACCGCAGCGCCGAGGCCCATGCCGCAAAACCCGTTCTCCGCGATGGGCGTGCCGATCAGGCGCTCAGGGTACGCCTCGCCGATCCCCTTGGTGGCACCCACGGTGCCGCCCTTGAGCCGGTGCACGTCCTCGCCCAGCACGATCACGCTGTCGTCCCGCTCCATCGCGTGGAACTGCGCGGCAGCGATCGATTCGATGTAGGTCATCTCCTGCGCCGCGTCGGGGTCCACGTCCTCGGGCTCCATGCGCGGCACACCGTCGAGCTCCGAGAGATCGCCGCGGATGCCGATGTCGATTTCCGCCGTGTCCGGCCAGAGCGCCGGTACGACGCGAAGGAGATTCGAGCCCGGCTCGGTCTCGGTCAGCGCCTGGGCGGCGCTCTCCACGGCGATCCGGGCCCGATCCTCCAGCGCCGCGACACCGGTCTCGTCCATGACGCCGGCCTCGATCAGCCGCTTCGGCATGGTGGTAACCGGGTCGCGGGCGTGCCAGGCCTCCTCCTCGTCCTTGTCACGATAGCCGAAGGCGCTGCCCTTCATCGGCCCGTGCTGGTGGAAGTAGCGGTAGGTGAGCGATTCGACCAGCGCCGGCCCCTTCTCGTCCTCGATCTGGCCGCGCGCCCACTGCATGGCCTTGCGCACCGCCATCACGTCCATGCCATCGACCTCGACCGAGGGCACTGCGAGCCCCTGCCCCCGCGCCGAGAGCCGCGTCTCCCGCGTTGTCTCCGAGACATGGGTGGAGACGCCATAGAGGTTGTTCTCGACGAAGAAGATGATCGGCAGGTCGTAGAGGGCGGCCATGTTGAGGGATTCGTAGGCCGCGCCGTTCTGCATCGCGCCGTCGCCGAAGAAGGTGACCGTGAGGTTGCCGCTCCGCTTCAGCTTCTCGGCCAGCGCGTAGCCGATCGCCTGCGGCGGGTTGCCGCCGACGATGGCGTTGGTGCCGAGCACGCCGGCCTCGTCCCAGCGCATGTGCATAGAGCCGCCGCGACCGCCGCAATAGCCGGGCGAGAGCCCCATGATCTCGGCCATGGAGCGGTGCACGACCTCCTGCATGGCCTCAGGCCAGTCGTCCTCGCGCGGGTCGTAGTCCGACGGCGCGACGTGGTTCAGGAACTTGGCGAGGAACTGATGATGGGCGCGGTGGGTGGCGTTGATCTTGTCGACATCGGTCAAGGTCGACATGGCGCCGACCGCGCCGCCTTCCTGGCCGATGCTCGCGTGCGCGGGCCCATGCACGCAGCCTGCCTTGAAGAGTTCGAGAATGCGCTCCTCGAAGCGGCGGATGAGGAGGAGCTGCTCCAGCAGATAGGCCAGGACCTGCGGGTCCTCGCTCCGCCAGTCGTCCTCGTCGGCGACGAGACGGTGCCACGGAGTCTCGGAGATCATCGGTTCCATTGTCGGCATGGCGCTCTCCCCTGCCCGCTCCGGCGTGCCAGGCCCGTTATAGCAGAGCCGGCGATCCGGGCGGGAGGGCCGGAGCGATTGGCGCCTGACCGTCGATCGCGCTAGAACCCAACGCACCGGCAGCTTCGCCGGGAGGGAGACGCGGCGGAGGCCGGCGCGCACGATGATCTACGACGAGCCGCGATTCACGCCGGGCGGCGACCGCTTCATCGAGATGGAGTTGGGGGACGAGCTCAATTTCGACCTCAACTTCCTGGTCCACGCGCTGACCTCGCGGGTGCGCGAGGCCGACTTCGACGGCATCATCGAACTGCTACCCAACATGGCCTCCATCGTCATCAGTTACGATCCGGACCGGATCGCCTATGACGACGTGGTGCGCGAGATCGGCGGGATCTTCGCCTCGCTCGGCTCGCTGGAGGATGTGGAGCTGCCAAGCCCGCTCTACACCTTCCCCGTGCTCTATTTCGATCACGTCACCCGCGCCTGCTGGGAGGACTACTGCGCCCGCATCGTCGAGAAGGAATACGACCCCGACCTCATGGTGCGGCTCAACAATCTGGAGAGCCTTGCGCAGCTTGCCCGTATCCATTCGGGCACCGAGTACTGGGTCGCGGCATTGGGCTTCTATCCCGGCCTCGCCTCACTCATCGCGCTCGACCCGCGCTGCCGCCTGACGGCACCGAAGTACAACCCGCCCCGCACTTGGACGCCCAAGGGCACGCTCGGTTACGGCGGTTCCGTCACCTGCCTCTATCCGGCCCGCACCCCCGGCGGCTATCAGATCATCGGCCATTCGCCGGTGCCGGTGGTCGACCTGGAGCAGCGCCTTCGCGCCTTCCGCGACCGCCTCGCCTTGCTCAAACCGGGCGACCGCGTGCGCTTCTTCCCCGTGAGCCGCGAGGAATACGACCACGTGGAGGCCCAGGTGGAGAGCGGCGACTACGAGCACCAGGTGGCGGCCTACGCCAAGTTCTCGATCCGCGCCTACCACGCCTGGCTCGAGACCCTCGACATGAGCGTGAGGTTCTGATGATCGAGGTGGTCAAGGCCGGGCTGGAGACCAGCGTGCAGGACTTTCCCGGCCGCTACGGCTTCTGGGAGCAAGGCTTTCCGCCCTCCGGACCCTTCGACATGTGGTCGTTCCGCCTCGCCAACCTGCTGGTCGGCAATTCGCCGGAAGCGGCGGGGCTGGAGGTCCAGTTCCTCGGCCCGACGCTCCGCTTCGAGAGCGACACCGTGATTGCACTCACCGGAGCCACCATGGCGCCCAAGCTCGGCGGCGCCCCTATCCCTCAGTGGGAAAGCGTTGCCGTCCCCGCCGGCGCGGTGCTGGAGACCGGCTTCGCGCGCGTGGGCGCACGCGCCTATCTCGCCGTCGCCGGCGGCATCGAGACGGCGCCGGTGCTGGGCTCCCGCTCCACCTTCCACATGGCGGGCGTCGGGGGCATGGAGGGACATGCAATCGAGGACGGCCAGCACCTGCCCCTCGGCGCAGGCGGTGACGGCGTCCGGCCCCGCCGGCGGGTGAAGGACGACTGCCGCCCGCCCATCCCGGAGGAGAACAGCTGGCAGATCGAGGTCGTCGCCGGCCCCAACGACGACTGGATCGACGAGGCGGGCCAGCGCATGTTTCTGGGGAGCGACTGGACGCTCCAGGCCCGCAGCAACCGCACCGGCTTCCGCCTCACTGGCCCCGAGTGGACCTTCGCCGCCCGCGCGACCGACAAGGGGCCGGAGCACGGCGAACACCCCTCCAACATTTTGGACCACGGCTATCCCGTGGGCGCCGTGAACCTCTGCGGCCAGACACCGATCATCCTAGTCAACGACGGGCCGTCTGCCGGCGGCTTCATCAACCCCTACACGGTGCCCTCGGCGGCGTTCTGGAAGCTCGCCCAGTCGAAACCGAACGACACCTACCGCTTCCACCTCGTCTCGGTAACGGAGGCGCAGGCTGCACGACGCGCCATCGACGCGCTCTGCACCGAATCGAGCCTGGAGGACGCCGGGTGATCTACGACGAGCCGCGCTTCCTGCCGGGCGGCGATACCTTCGTGCTGGTGCAGTTCGGCGACGACGCGCGCATCGACCTCAACTTCATGGCGCTCGGCCTCACCGCCGCGTTGCGCGAGGCCGGCACCAAGGGCGTGATCGACACCAACCCCTCCTACAATTCGGTGGTGGTCGAGTACGACCCCGACCTGATCGGTGCGGACGATCTCGAGCGTGAGCTTCGCCGCCTGATCGAGGGCCTCGGCTCGGTCGAGGACCTGGAGCTTGAGAGCCGCCTCGCCTACCTGCCCGTGATGTACCGCGACCCCTGGACCAAGGCCTGCGTCGAGGATTATGCCCAGCGCATCGCGCCGCGCGACGGCGACCCCGAGTTCGTGGCCCGGATCAACGGGCTGGAGGACGCAGCCCAGCTCGCGCGCGTCCATTCCGGCACCGAGCACTGGGTGGTCGCCGTCTGCTCGACGCCGGGTCTGCCGCTCATGGTGGCGCTCGACCCGCGCTGTGCCATCACCTCGCCCAAATACAACCCGCCCCGCACCTGGACCACTTTGGGCGCCATCGGCGTGGGTGGGCTCTCCACCTCGATCTACACGACGCCGGGGCCGGGCGGCTATAACCTGATCGGCCGCACCCCGGTGCCGCTCTGGGACACTGAGGCGAAGCTCCCCGCCTACCGTGATCGTGTGGTGCTGCTGGACGCCGCCGACCGGGTCAAGTTCGTGCCCGTCGAGCTGGAGGAGTTCGAGTACATCGAGCGCCGCGTGGCCGAGGGCACCTACGCCTTCAACGTGACCGGCTACCAGCGTTTCTCGGTCCGCGCCTACAAGGCCTGGGCTGCCTCCCTCGATCCGAACGAGCGATTCTGAGTCGCGCGGAACGCGCGCAGGAGCACATGTCATGGCGGTCACGGTCATCAAGGGCGGGCTCGAGACCACGGTGCAGGACTATCCCGGCCGCAAGGGCGCCTTCGGCATGGGCTTCCCACCCTCGGGTCCCATCGATCACTGGTCGTTCCGCCTCGCCAACTTCCTAGTCGGCAACGCCCCGGGCGCGGCGGCGCTGGAATGCGCTTTCATCGGGCCCGTGCTGCGCTTCGATCGGGACGCCGTGATCGCGCTGACCGGCGCCGACATGCGGGCCACCCTAGACGGAGACCCCGTGCCGCTCTGGGAGAGCATCGGCGTAGCCGCCGGGCAGACGCTGGTATTGGGGTCCGCCGTCACCGGCGCCCGCACCTACATCGCGTTTGCCGGCGGCATCGACGTGGCGCCCTTCCTTGGCTCCCGCGCGACCTTCGTCATCGGTGCCTGCGGCGGGCTCGACGGCACCGCGCTCAAGGAAGGGCAGACCATCCCGCTCGGAACGCCCGACAACGCCGCACCCGGCCGCCGGCTGAAAGAGGGTGTGCGCCCCCCTGCCCCCGCTGGCGGCGTTTGGGAGATCGAGGTGGTGGCTGGTCCCAACGACGACTGGATCGACGAGGCCGGCAGGCGCCGCTTCCTGGAGAGCGACTGGAAGCTCTCGCCCAAGAGCAACCGCGTCGGCTTCAGGCTCGAGGGTCCGGAATGGACCTTCACCGAGAAGGCGACCGACAAGGCGCCGGAGAACGGCGAGCATCCTTCCAACGTGATCGACCACGGCTATCCTATCGGCGCCATCAACCTCTGCGGCCAGACCCCCATTATCCTGATGGTGGACACGCTCACCCTCGGCGGCTTCATCAACCCCTACACCGTGCCCACCTGCGCCTGGTGGAAGCTCGGCCAGTCGCGCCCCAACGAGACCTATCGCTTCCGCCAGGTCTCGGTGGCCGAAGCGCAAGCCGAGCGCCGCCGCATCGCCGCGCTTTGCACGGCGGACTCACTGGCACCCGGTGGATCGCCATGAGGATCGTCGAGATTCGGGACATCGCCGTGCCCATGGGCGCGCCGATGCGGAACGCCGTCATCGACTTCAGCAGGATGACCGTGAGCGCCGTCGCGGTGGTGACCGACGTGGTGCGCGGCGGCAAGCCGGTGGTGGGCTTCGGCTTCAACGCCAACGGCCGCTATGCCCAGAGCGCCGTGATCCGCGAACGCCTGGCGCCACGCGTGCTGGAAGCGCCGGAGGAGCACGCGAGCGCCGACGGCACCACGCTCGACCCCCGCGCCGTCCGCCGCCTGATGATGCGGAACGAGAAGCCCGGTGGTCACGGCGAGCGTGCGGTCGCGGTGGCGGCGCTCGATATCGCGGTCTGGGACGCCGCCGCCAAGCTCCGCGACATGCCACTTTGGGCCATGATCGCCGAGGATGCCGGCAACCCGGCGCCGGCGCGGAGCATCCCGGTCTACGCCGCCGGCGGCTACTACGACCCGGAGAAGGGTATCGATGGCCTTGTCGCCGAGATGCAGCGCTATCTGGATCAGGGCTACACCCAGGTGAAAATCAAGATCGGCGGCGCCACCATCGACGAAGACCGCGACCGGATCGAGGCGGTGCTCGCGCTGCTGGGCGGCGACGGTTCGCGCCTCGCGGTGGATGCCAACGGCCGCTTCGATGAGCAGACCGCCCGCCGCTATGCGGGCGCCCTCGTCCCTTACGGTCTCGCCTGGTACGAGGAGCCGGGCGACCCCCTGGATTTTTCCCTCAACGCGGCGGTGGTGGCGACCCACCCCGACCCGATCGCGACCGGCGAGAACCTGCTCTCGCTCCAGGACGCCCGCAACCTGCTCCGCTTCGGCGGGATGCGGCCCGAAATCGATTACGTCCAGTTCGACCCCGCCTTGGCCTATGGCGTGGGCGAGACCATCGACATCGTCGCCATGATGGCGGAGGAAGGCTGGTCACCGCGCCGCTTCCTGCCCCACGGCGGCAACCTGCTGGCGCTCTCCGTCGCCGGCAGCCTCTCGCTCGGCGGCTGCGAGTCCTATCCCGGCGTGTTCCAGCCCTTCGGCGGCTTCGCCGACGAGACCCCGGTCGAGGACGGCCGGGTCCGCCTCGGCGACGCGCCCGGCGCCGGCTTCGAGCGCAAGGCCGCCCTCCACGAGCTGTTGCGCACCCTGCTCTAAACCGCGCTTGTCGAGGCCCGTAGCGGGCGGTTAGAACCGTCGCAGCCGCCGGCGCGGCGCGGCGAACATTGAGCGGGAGGCCACGGGCCATGAGCAAAGTCATCATCACCTGCGCGGTCACGGGGTCGATCCATACCCCCACCATGTCGCCGCACCTGCCGGTCACGCCGGACGAGATCGCGGCCGACGGCGTGGCGGCTGCCGAGGCCGGCGCCTCGATCCTCCACCTCCACGCCCGCGACCCGAACGACGGCCGCCCGACGCCCGATCCGGACGTCTTCATGGCCTTCCTGCCGCGCATCAAGCAGCAGTCGGACGCGGTCATCAACATCACCACGGGCGGCGGGCTCGGCATGACCCTTGACGAGCGTCTCGCGGCGCCGCGCCGCGCAAGCCCGGAGATGACCTCGCTCAACATGGGCTCCATGAACTTCGGCATCTATCCGATGCTGAACCGCTACAAGGAGTTCAAGTACGACTGGGAGAGGCCCCATCTGGAGGGCACCAAGGACTTCATTTTCAGAAATACATTCAAAGACATCGAATACATTATGAAGGATCTGGGTGAAGGCCACGGCGTGCGCTTCGAGTTCGAGTGCTACGACGTCGGCCACCTCTACAACCTGGCCCATTTCGTCGACCGTGGCCTGGTCAAGCCGCCGCTCTTCGTGCAGACCATCTTCGGCATCCTGGGCGGCATCGGCGCCGACCACGAGAACCTGATGCACATGCGCCGCATCGCCAACAAGCTGTTCGGCGACGACTACCGCTGGTCGATCCTGGCCGCCGGCCGCCACCAGATGAGCTTCGTCACCATGGGCGCGATGATGGGCGGCAACATTCGCGTGGGGCTGGAGGACAGTCTCTTCATCGGCAAGGGCGAGCTTGCACCCTCCAACGCCGCCCAAGTGGCCAAGGCCAGACGCATCGTGGAGGAGCTTTCCCTGGAGGTGGCGACGCCCGCCGAAGCACGCGAGATGCTGGGCCTCAAGGGCGGCGATCAGGTCGACTTCTGAGGCGGGTGCGGGCGAGCCCGAGTCGCGCATGAGCACTGCAGAGACTGGCATCGATCGCGCCGCTGCCGAGCGCTTCCAGCGGGACGGCGTCGTCTATTTGGAGGGTGCGTTCGCGGACTGGCTCGATCCCCTCCGCGCCGGGGTCGAGCGCAACATGCGCACTCCCGGCCCCTACACGCGCGAGTACGAGCCGGAGGGCTCGAAGGGCTACTTCTTCGGCGATTACTGCAACTGGGCCCGCGTGCCCGAGTATCGGGATTTCGTCTTCAACTCGCACGCGGCGGCGCTGGCCGCACAGCTCATGGGCTCGCACACGGCGCGGTTCTTCCACGAGCACGTGCTGGTGAAGGAGCCCAAGACCGAGTCACGCACGCCGTGGCACCACGACCTGCCCTATTACTGCATCGACGGGACGCAATGCGTGAGTTTCTGGACCGCGCTCGACCCCGTCCCCCGCGCGGTGTGCCTGGAGCTTGTCGTGGGCTCGCACCGTTGGGGCAAGTCGTTCATGCCGAGGAAGTTTATCGGCGTGGACTACCAGCGCGAGGGCGAAGCGCTCGACACCATGCCGGACATTGATGGTCGCCGGGACGAGTACGAGATCGCGTCCTTCGACATGGCGCCGGGCGACGCCATCGCCTTCCACTTCCTCACCGTGCACGGGGCGGCGGGCAACGAGTCGGCGTCGGCACGGCGCCGCGCCTTCGTTCACCGCTGGGTCGGAGACGACGTGCGCTTCAAGGTGCGCCCCGGCGAGGTCTCGCCGCCCTTCCCCGAGGTGCACAAGCGGCTCAGCGACGGCGATCCCCTCGACGACCCCGAGTTTCCCCTCGTCTGGCCGTCAGGGGCCTAACAGCTAAGAAAAAATCCCGCTTTAGAACTTCTCGGCGCGGAAGGGGCGGTGGCAACCGCCGCAGCCGGCACCGACCGCGCCGAACGCACCCTGAAGGCTGGCAAGATCGGTCCCGGCCGCCACGACCATCGCCTCCAGCGCCGCGGTGAGCGCGTTGGCCTTCTCCATCACCGCCGGAAAGGTGCTCCAAATCTCGGGCAGGGCCCGGGTCTTGCCGGGAAGTGCCTGGTTGTCTGAGCCGGGCGGCCACATCGCGCCGGTGTCCATGGTGTTGAGAGCCAGCAGGCTGTTGACAACCCCGGTCGCCTGCGCCGCGTCGTAAGGGACCTGCCCCTTTGCGATCGCCGCAAGCTGGCCCATGAAGAAACCGTTGAGCTGCATGTGGGCCTGGCGCGCCTTGACCGCGGCCGAGTGATCCTCCTGGGCGCTCGCCACGCCGGATCCGGCGAATACCGCCAGCCCTAGCGCCACAGCCATAACGCCCGCGATCCATGTCCGTTTTCTCATCACCGCCCCCCTGCTCTTGTGTTGTTTGTTTTGCCCTGCCCCGAAGCCTACCCCTCCCCGCCCCCCGCCGCCATCGCCAATTGCCGGCGACTGCGACCGCCCGCATCTATCGATGTAAATCGACCTTCAGGCCCGCGTGGCGCGCGAGCGTGTCGAAATCCGAGTCGTTGTGGAGGACGGCGACATCGGCACGGATGGCGACGGCGGCAATGAGGCAGTCAATTAGTCTGCGAACCGTTTCGCCCTCTCGGCGGCACAGGCGGTGGAGCGCAGCCGCCTCGTCGTAGTCGGCGGGTTCGATGGGGATCGCAACCGCACGCGAGAGGAGGCGGCGTAGGCTCTGCAGGTGCTGCTCGTTGCGTGCGCCGCAGAGCACTTCCATCCGCACCGCATCGCAGGTGGCAATCTCGCCGCTCAGCACTTCATCGACGCGGTTGCAGGTGGGCGATCCGGTGTCTCGAAGAAACTCGATCCAGGCGGAGGTGTCGATCAGGATCACGATGCGCGGTCGGAGCGCAGCTCGTTCAGATCGCCCTCCCACCCCGAGCCGCGCAGCCCGCGGGCCTCATCGACGCCGAGCGGCTCCGCGGCGACGGTGCGCAATGCGTAATTGATCGCCTCCCGCTTCGTCGCCAGGCGGTAGCGGCGCATGACCTCCGCGCAAGCCGCGTCGTCAATGTCCACATTGGTGCGCGTCATACACATTAAATACACCAGCCACGCCCCCGTGTCCACCGGTTGCCCGCTTGCGTTCGCCTGCATGCCGCGCAAGATGGCGCCCGGTAGAGGAAAGGCACGGGATGAGCGAGTCAGGCGGCGCGCGCTACGTGGTCGCGACAGATGTCGGCGGCACCTGCACGGACGCGGTGCTGTTTGCCGCCGGCGAGCCGGTGCGTCTCGGCAAGGCGCTCTCAACCCCGCCCGATTTCGCGGACGGCGTGCTTGCCGCCGTGGGCGCCGCGGCGGAGGGCATCGGCCTATCCACGGACGCGCTGCTGGCGCGGACGGCGCTCTTCATGCACGGCTCAACGGTTGTGGACAACACGCTGTTCACCCGCTCAGGCGCACGGACCGGCCTGATCACCACCGAAGGCTTCGAGGACACGCTGGTCATCACCCGCGGCGCCTATGGTCGCTGGGCCGGCCTCACCGAGGACGGCATCAAGCACCCGGTGGCGACCGACCGCGCCCCGCCACTGGTTCCGGGATCGCGCACCAGGGGCGTGCCGGAGCGGGTGGACTACAAGGGCGCCGTGTTGCGCGCGCTGGACGAAGACGCGGTGCGCCAGGCGGTCCGCTCGCTGGTCGACGACGACCAGGTCGAGGCGCTCGCGGTCTCCTTCCTCTGGTCCTTCTACAACGCCACGCATGAGCAGCGGGTGGGCGAGCTGATCCGCGAGGTCGCGCCCGACATCTACGTCACGCTCTCCAGCGAGATCGCGCCGGTACCCGGAGAGTACGAGCGCGCGTCGACGACCGTCATCAACGCCTACGCGGGGCGGATCGCCAGCGACTACATCACCAGCCTGCAAGCGTTGCTCCGGGGTCGCGGCTACGACGGGCCGCTCCTTGTCATGCAGGGCTATGGCGGCCTGCTGCCGGCGGAGGAAGCGGCCGAGCGGGCCGTCGGCATGCTCGAATGCGGGCCCGCAGCAGGCGTCATCGGCAGCCGCCATCTCGGCCGGCTCATGGAAGACGAGGACATCATCGCCTGTGACATGGGCGGCACGACCTTCAAGGTGGGCGTGATCCAGGGCGGTGCCATCGATTACGCCCGCGAGCCCATGGTCGACCGCTACCACTACGTGGCACCCAAGATCGAGGTGGTCTCCATCGGCGCTGGCGGCGGCAGCATCGTCGCGTTGGACCCGGCCACCGGCGTGCCGGGCGTGGGCCCGACCAGCGCGGGTGCCCGGCCGGGGCCGGTCTGCTACGGCCTCGGCGGAGAGCAACCCACGCTCACCGACGTCATGCTGCTGGTGGGCTACATGGACCCCGGCACCTTCCTGGGCGGCACCATCGCCCTCGATGCCGAGGCCGCCCGGCGGGTCTTCGCGGAGACGGTCGCTCGGCCGCTCAGCATGAGCGTGGAAGAGGCCGCCATCGGCATCTACCGCATCGCTGCGGCGCAGATCAGCGACCTGATCCACGAGATCACCGTGGAGCGCGGCCTCGACCCCAGGGATTTCGTGCTGCACGCCTTCGGCGGCACCTGCGGCCTGCTTTGCGGCGTGTTCGGCTCGGAGCTTGGCGTCAAGCGGATCGTCGTGCCCTACACGGCCTCGGTCAACGCCGCCTTCGGCCTGCTCTCCGCCGATATCGTCCACGAGTACAGCGTCACCAAGACGCTGCCAGTTCCGAGCCCGGCCGCGGAAATCAACGAGGTTTACGCACCGATGGTGGAGCGCGCCCGCGATCAGCTTGCGACGGAAGGCTTCGCCGACGACGCCATCGCCCTCGACTGGTCGATCGACCTGCGCTACGGACGCCAGGTGCACGAGGTGACGACGCCGGTCGCGGGCGGCAGGCCGATGGACGACGATGCCGTCGGCCGCCTCGCTGCGGACTTCGAGGCGCTTTACGAGCGCAAGTTCGGCAAGGGCTCGGCCTACCGCGCCGCCGGCATGGAGATGACGATGTTCCGGCTCACCGCTCGCGGCATGGTGGAACGGCCCCGCATCGATCGGGCGGCGCTCGACGGCGCCAATCCGAAGCGGGCGCAAATCGGCAAGCGTGACATCTTCGTGGAAGCGGAGGGCGGCTTCGCAGCAGCCAACATCTACGACTTCGAGCGGCTCGCGCCGGGAAACGTCGTCGCCGGCCCCGCCGTGATCCACACTCCGATCACGACCATCGTCGTCCAGGCCGGCCAGGCCGGCCGGGTGGACGCCTACCGCAACATCTCCATCGAACTCGGCTGAGGCCCGCCATGGACCCGATCACCTTCTCCATCATCCGCCATCGCCTCTTCCGCGTGATCGACGAGGCGGTGATCACGCTGAAGCACGTCTCGGGCAGCGCGATCACCAACGAGGGCCACGACCTCATGGTCTCCCTCTACCGCGCGGACGGCTCGCTGCTCATGGGGGGCGTCGGCTTCCTCCACCACCTGACCAGCGCCGCCGAGGCGTGCAAGGCGGTCATTCGCCGCTTCGAAGGCGACATCGGCGAAGGCGACGTGTTCCTCACCAACTGCCCCTACACGGCGGCGCTCCACACCTCGGACATCTACCTCGTGGCCCCGATCCACCACCACGGCCGGCTGGTCGCCTGGAGCGCCTGCTTCGTCCACGTCTACGACATCGGCGCCATGGTGCCCGGCGGCTTCAGCCCGGATTCGCGCGACATCTTCACCGAGGGCTTCAGCTCCCCCGGCATCAAGCTGGTCGAGGGCGGCGAGATGCGGCGTGACGTCATGGACACACTGCTCAACATGGTCCGCGCGCCCGAGATGGTGGCGCTCGACCTCTCCTCCATGATCGCCGCCAACAACGTGGCGCGGGAGCGCATGGGCGCGCTGATCGACAAATACGGTGCCGGGCCCGTGGACGAAGCGTGCGCGGCGCTGGTCGATCAGTCGGAGTCTCTGCTCCGTAAGCGCCTGCGCGAGTTGCCGGACGGCCGCTGGGAGGCGCGGCAGTATTTCGACATCGAGGGCGAGACCTGCCGGGTGTTGCTCGCCATGACCAAGGAGGGCGACGAGCTCACCTTCGACTTCACCGGCTCCAGCCCGCAATCGCACTACGGCATCAATTGTACCTACTGGGCCTCCTGGGGCGGCTTCTTCGCCCCCCTATTTCCCCTCCTCTGTTACGACATCACCTGGAACGACGGCGTGCTCAGGCCGATCAGGATGATTGCGCCGGAAGGCTCCGTGGTGAACTGCACGCGGCCGGCGCCGGTCTCGCTCGCGACCGTGGGCGCGATCCAGTCGGTCAACAACGCCGCCTGCACCTGTATCGCGAAGATGCTGTCGGCGAGCGAGAAATACGCCAAGGAGGCGACGGCGGTCTGGCACGGCAGCCACTTCGCCATCTTCATGTTCGGCCTCAACCAGCGCCGGCAGGAAGCCATCGGCATCCTGACCGAGACCTTCGGCGGCGCAGGCGGGGCGCGCACCTGGGCCGATGGCATCGATGTTGGCGGCGAGATCCCCAACCCCATCGGCCGCATGGCCAATGTCGAGACCACGGAGGCGACTTTCCCGGTGCGCTACCTCTTCCGCCGCGCGCGGCCGGATACCGGCGGGCCGGGGCGCTGGCGCGGCGGCAATTCCATCGAGTTCGCCCTGGTGCAGCACGATTCGCCCGAGGGTGGCATCAACTACGTGGTCTCCGGCAAAGGCACCGAGTTCTCCATGAGCGAGGGGCTGGGCGGCGGCTACGCCGGCGCGCCCTGCGCTTACCGCTGGGTGCACAACAACGAAGCCGGCGAGGCCGGGCGCAACGTCAATCCCTTCCCCTCGTCGCTCGACGAGATGACCGGCGAGGCCGAGACGATCTCGTGGGGCGTCTTCCCGCTCAAGGGCGAGGACGCGCTCTACGTCCGTTCCGACGGCGGCGGCGGCTTCGGTGACCCGCTGGAGCGCGAGCCCGCGCGGGTGCAGGCCGACATCGAGGCCGGCATGGTCTCGGAAGGCGTCGCGGCCTCGGTCTACGGCGTGGTGCTGGCAGCGGGTGCGGTGGATGAGGACGCGACCGCAGCGCGCCGCGAGACCATGCGTACCGCCCGGCTCGCAGCGCCGATGGCCGCCGAATGAGCGGGATCCGCATATCCGCCAGGCTCGTGGTAAACGACGACCGCGCCATCGCCTGCATGGCCTGCGGTTACGCGCTCGGCCCCGCCGGAGAACCCTGGAAGGAGGCCGCGCGGCTGGAAGAAGGGCCGATGCAGGGCGCCGGCGGCGCGCCCTACAGCAATGCCGAGCGAGTGCTGCTGCGCCGCTTCTTCTGCCCCAACTGCGGTGCCCTGCTCGACACCGAATCGGCACTCGCCGGCGACCCCTTCCTCACCGACATCGTGCGAGTCTGAGGGTCACAAGTATGCACGACATCGCCATCCGTCCGGAGATCGTCGAGCGCGTCGTGAAGCGGCGCGGGCGGGTGCGCCTCTTCGAGCGGCTCGACCCGGCGCGCACCGCGGCTGTCTATATCGACATGCAGGTCACCTTCCTCGCACCGGGCGCGCCCGTGGAGGTGCCGATGGCGCGCGCCATCGTGCCGCAAATCAATGGCCTCAACGCGCGGCTCAGGGCACTCGGCGTCCCGATCTATTGGGTGGCCCACGCCAACACGAGCCGCCACGACGCATCCGATTGGCCGGGCTTCTTCGACCATTTCGTCGCTGCCGAAGCGCGGGAGCGCACCATCGCCGGCCTCGCCCCCGGTGCCGACGGCCAACAACTCTGGCCCGAATTGGAAGTCGCCGACGACGACACGGTCCTCTTCAAGAACCGCTACAGCGCGCTGATCGCGGGCTCCTCGTCGCTGGAGACGATGGTGCGGGGTCGCAGCATCGACACGCTGCTCATCGGCGGCACCAAGACCGATGTCTGCTGCGAATCGACCGCTCGCGACGCCATGATGCTCGACTTCAAGACCGTGATGCTCGCCGACTGCTGCGCCGCCCTCTCCGACGAGGAGCACCGCAACGCGCTGGAGACCATCATCCAGCAATTCGGCGACGTGATGAGCGCGGACGAGGTCGTGGCGGCTCTCGGCTCCCGCTAATCTCTTCGGTAGCGTCGCGCCTATTGCCCCGCCTTCAGTTCCCTGCCGGCGCTGAAAAACCCGTTGAAGATCTGCTCGGGCGTCGTGGCGGTCGCGCCGCGATGGCCGCGCAGCACGCCACCCAACTCCTCACCGGCGGGTCCGTAGAACTCGCCGAGCATCGTCCCGGTGAAGCCCCCAACACTGTCTTCAGCAGGCGTGCCGCCACTGTCATGGCCTTCCCAATCGGCGGTGAAGCGCCCATCCATGATGCTGCCCATTATGTCGATCACGTTCGTATCGGCGAGCGGCTGCCTGCCCAAGTGGGTCGCGTCACGGTCGAACCGAGTAAAGTCGGTGACTTGTCCACCAATCTCCCCGCTATCCAAGTCCGCACGAAGGGATAAGGATCCTTCCAGGAGCTCGCTACCGGTACGGCGGTTGGGATCACCCGTATCCCAAGTGTTGCCCAGGATATTGCCCTCATAGCTGGCGCTGCCGAGGGCCGACAGAGACTCGGACGGCGTCCTCACACCGTAGGTGCCGAAAAACTCATAAACTATTCCATCATAAGGAGATACACCGGGTCTCTGCTCGAACGTGTACCACCGCGCGGTGGCTACGTAATCCCTCGGTGCGGGAGCGTTGGCGGTGCCGAGATCGGTGTAAAGCTGCACGGCGTACGCATGGCCCTCGTGGGTCGTCTCGCCGAAAATGCTGTCGAATGCCGTGATCTCTCTCGTCTCGAAATCAATGCTGGTTCGCTCGCCCTCCAAGACGTAACTGACCACGACCTTTCCCGTGCTGGTTCTCACGATGGACTCGATGTAGGCGCTGTCGTCTTCCGGCGATGACACGCCTCTCGTATCCGCCGCGTAGTCCCGTCTGACGTGAACGGAAAGCGGCGAAAACGCCAAGCCTTCCAGACTTGCCAGCGTGTCCTGGCCGCCATCCGCGTACCAGGACCCCAACGGACTGGCGACGAATCCACCGACGACAATGGAATCGTCCTGAGGCGCGGGATCGCTGCAGGCCGAGAGCACGCCCCCCAGCAGGGCGGCGGCCGTAATGATCGTCATCACTCGGCTGACTGAGGCGGCCATGGCGCTCTCCCTGTCTGAGCCACCCGAACGTTATGACAATTGTGAAGAAATTGTTATGAAATCATAAGAAAAATGAACAGATTGTTACTCTTCTTCAACCCCCACATGAGCCCATCCGCGTCGCGCACGCCACCCGGCGCCGATAACGAACAAGCGACCCCGAGCGTATCGTCAGGCCACGTCCTATACCGATTCGGCGGACCGCGCCATTGCTGCTAACATTCGGCCCGCGCTGGCGGAATCGCGTGCCGACCGGCGCAACGCACGAGCCGGGGCGGAGACTGCGGATGGCGTTGAGCACGTTGAAGGAGATGGCGGGGACGCGGCGGGCCAAGTTCGGTACGCTGGTCATCGAGCTGGCCTCGCCCGGCATCGGCTACATCCTCAAAGCCGCCGGCGCCCAGTTCACATTCCTCGACATGGAGCATTCCGGCTTCGGCTTCGACACGGTGAAGCAGGTCCTGCGCTATATGGAGGCTGCGGAGCTGCCGACGGTCGTGCGCCCGCCGTCCCGCCACTATCACCACATCGCCCGTGCCCTCGACATGGGCGCCGAGGGCATCCTGCTGCCGATGGTGGGCTCGGGCGAAGAGGCTGCGCGCATCGTGGCGCACGCTAAGTACCCGCCGCACGGCCATCGGGGGGTAGCGCTCGGCGTCGCCCACGATCGCTACGCGCCCGGTGTCCCGGTGACCAAGCTGCGCGCCGCCAACCGCCGGGTTGCCGTGTTCCTGATCGTCGAGACCCGGCAGGGCGTGGAAAACGTGGAAGCAATTGCCGCCACGGACGGAGTCGACGGCATCTGGATCGGCCATTTCGATCTCAGCACGTCCCTGGGCGTTCCCGGCCAGCTCGACCACCCCGATGTCATTGCGGCGGAGGAGCGGGTCGCGCGGGCCTGCGTCAAGAACAAGAAGTCCTTCGGCTGCCTCGTCATGAATGTCGAGAGCGGCGTGGCCGCCTACCACAGGGGCTACGACATGATCTGCTACTCCGGCGACGTCTGGCTGATGCGGGAGACGCTGCGCCACGGCATCGACGATCTGAAGGCCGCGCTCGCCGGCCGGCGGAAGGGATAGGAACAGAGGAATGCCGAGTCCCGCGCTGCGCGCAATGATGGGCACCAAGCGGCCCAAGTTCGGCACGTTCGTGATCGAGTTCGACAGCCCCGGCATGGGGCAGATCCTCAAGGCCGCCGGCTGCGAGTATGCGCTCCTCGACCTGGAGCACTCCGGCTTCGGCTACGACCAGCTCAAGCGGATGCTGCGCTACTATCAGGCGGCCGACCTGCCGGTCATCGTCTCCACCGTCGGCGGCGACTACGACATGGTGGCCCGTGCGCTCGACATGGGGGCCGACGGCATCCAGCCCGCCAAGGTCGGCAGCGCCGCCGAAGCCCGCACCATCATCGATCACGTGCGCTACGCGCCGAAGGGCGCGCGGGGGGTGGCGGTCGGCATCGCCCACGACCGCTACCATCAGCGCCCGGCGGCGCCGGCGCTCCGCGCCGCCAACCGGGACGTGGTCTTTTTCCCAAAGGTCGAGACGCCGGAAGCAATTGACGAGATCGAAGCGATCGCAGCGCTCAAGGGAGTCGACGGCATCTGGATCGGCCATTTCGACCTCTCGGTCGCCATGGGCATCCCGGCGAAGTTCGATCACCCGAGATTCCAGGCGGCGATGCAGCGCGTCGCCGCAGCGTGCGCGCAACACGGCAAGTCGCTTGGACGCATCTACGACGATACCCAGACTGGCGTTGCGCTGCATGATCTGGGCTTCGATTTCCTATGCTATTCTGGCGACAGCTGGCTGGTGCAGCGCGGTGTCGCGGAGGGCATTGCCGCGCTGCGCAAGGCATGCCGCGGTCCGCGTACAGGCGTCGCTGGCCAGCGTTAGTTTGGAGGAGAGCGCGGCGCCGCCGCGCTGAACAAGGGGAGGCCATCAATGGCAACCATGTCCATACGGTCCGCGATCGGCGGGCTCGCCGCGCTCGCATTACTTGGCGTGGGGTCAAGCGCCGCCTGGGCAGAAAGCGCTGCCGAGATCGCAGTGCGCGAGGCCCAGAAGTATTCCGGTACCACGATCAACGTGTTCTGGGAAGCCGGGCTGCAGGCGCTGGGTCCGCAGAACTTCTCCGGCCCGCTCTGGGAGGAACTCACCGGGATCAAGGTGAACATCATCGAAGCCCAGCACGACGAGATGTTCCCCAAGATGATGCAGGAGCATCGGGGCGGCACCGGCGCCTATGACGTCCTGAACGTCGTGCCTGCCTGGATGGGTGACATGGTGCGCGCCGGTGCGGTCGAGCCGCTCGACGACTACGTGGACAAGTACGGCTATCGGGCGGAGCTCGACGATATCGGCGACGTCTATCGCGAGAACCAGATGCGGATCGGCGACACCATCTACGGCTTCCCGGATGATGGCGACGTGTTCATCCTCTATTACCGCAAGGACGTCTTCGAGGAGATGGGCCTCTCTGTGCCGACCACGTGGGACGAGTTCTACGAGGTCAGCAAGGCGATCACCGACGCCAAGGCGCCGGACATGTATGGTTCCGCCTTCATGCGTGCGCGCGGCCTCCTGCAGTATTTCTACCAGGAGCGGGCACGGGTCGAGGGCTGCAAGTTCTTCGACGCCGAGACCATGAAGGCGACGATCAACGGCCCCGGCTGCGTCAAGGCGCTCGCCGGCATGGTCAAGGACAACACGACCATGCCGCCCGGCATCGAGGCGTGGGGCTTCGTCGAGACGCTGGCTGCCTTCAACGCGGGCCAGTCTGCCATGCTCCAGTCATGGCCGCCGGTCGGCCGCTGGTCGGCGGGCTACGGCACCGACGACATCGCCATGCAGTGGGTGCCGCCGTCGGTGGTCGCAGGCAAGGTGGGCTACGCACTGCCGCCGGGCGGCCATCCGCAGCTCGCTGCCGGGTTCGCCATGGCGGTCTCGTCCAGCAGCAAGAACAAGGATGCGGCCTATCTCTACATCCAGTGGATCAACAGCATCGACATCAGCCACCAGCGGGTGCAGCTGCCCTACGCGCTGCGCGATCCCTTCCGCAAGTCGCACTTCTCGTCTCCGGAGTACCAGTCGCGCTGGCCGGACGCGAAATACTATCTCGAAGCGGCTGAGAAGGGCGCGGTCTCGGGCCTGCTCGATCTCTCGATCATCAACACCTTCGCCTACATCGATGCGCTCGCGGCCGGGTTGCAGTCGGTGATGGCTGGTGGCGATCCGCAGGAGGAGCTCGACGGCGTCGCCGAGAAGTGGGACGCGCTCACCGAGAAGGTGGGCGTCGATGCGCAGCGAGAGGCCTACATGGAGTGGGCCTCCAAGCCTGCGGCTTATCCGGGCGACTGATCCCGGAGTTCTTTGGGGAGGGATATCGTTCCCTCCCCATTTATTTTCTGGCGCCGTCGCGCCGAACCAGGGGAGGTAAACAATGGCAATCAAATCGATGCGGTCATTGATGGGCGGTCTCGCCGCACTCGCTCTGCTCGGAGCGGGTTCGAGCGCCGCCTGGGCCGAGAGCGCAGCGGAGATCGCAGTGCGCGAGGCCAAGCAATACGCCGGCACCGAGATCAACGTGATCTGGGAGGCTGGGCTCCAGTCGCTCGGCCCGCAGAACTTCTCCGGCCCGAAGTGGGAAGAGCTCACAGGAATCAAGGTCAACGTGATCGAATCCCAGGTGAACGAGATGTTCCCGAAGATGCTGCAAGAGCATCGCGCGGGGACCGGCGCCTATGACGTGCTGAGCGTGGTTCCGGCATGGATGGGCGACATGGTGCGCGCCGGTGCGGTCGAGCCGCTCGACGAGTACGTCGACAAGTACGGCTATCGCGAGGAGTTGGAAGACATCGGCGACGTCTACCGTGAGAACCAGATGCGGATCGGCGACACCATCTACGGCTTCCCGGATGATGGCGACGTGCTGATCCTCTATTACCGCAAGGACATCTTCGAGGAGATGGGCCTCTCGGTGCCGACCACGTGGGACGAGTTCTACGAGGTCAGCAAGGCGATCACCGACGCCAAGGCGCCGGAGGTCTACGGCGCCGGCTTCATGCGGGTGCGCGGCCTCCTGCACTACTTCTATCAGGAGCGGGCACGCAACGAGGGCTGCAAGTTCTTCGACGCGGAGACCATGAAGGCGACGATCAACGGACCCGGCTGCGTCAAAGCGCTCGCCGGCATGGTCAAGGACAACACCACCATGCCGCCCGGTGTGGAGCAGTGGGGCGCGATCGAGTCGCTCGCCGCCTTCAACGCCGGCCAGATCGCCATGACCCAGTGGTGGCCGCCGGTCGGCCGCTGGTCGGCGGGCTACGGCACCGACGACATTGCCATGCAGTGGGTCCCGCCGTCGGTGGTCGCAGGCAACGTGGGCTATGCGCTGCCGCCGGGCGGCCATCCGCAGCTCGCTGCCGGATTCTCGATGGCGGTCTCGTCCGACAGCAAGAACAAAGACGCGGCCTACCTCTACATCCAGTGGATCAACAGCATCGACATCAGCGGCCAGCGGGTGCAGCTGCCGTACACGCTGCGCGATCCCTTCCGCAAGTCGCACTTCTCGTCGCCGGAGTACCAGTCGCTCTGGCCGGATGCGAAGGAATACCTCGACGCGCTGCAGGCAGGCGCGGTCTCGGGCCTGCTCGATCTCTCGATCATCAACACGTTCGCGTACGAGGATTCGCTGGCGATCGGGCTTCAGGCGGTGATGGGCGGTGCCGACCCGCAGGAGGAGCTCGACGGCGTAGCCGCTGCGTGGGACGAACTCACCGAGAAGGTGGGAGTCGACAATCAGCGCGAGGCCTACATGCAGTGGTCCTCCAAGCCGGCGGCCTATCCGTTCGACTGATCCGAACTCTTTACATGGAGGGGGCGCGACCGGCGCTCCCTCCCCTTCTTTCCCCCTCTCGTCGGTGTCTCGGCAGACGACCGTATTGACGCGCGTGCCGCGCGCGTGGAACGTCGGAGCGCTTTCTTCCGCCGAGTCGGAATGGCTCGGCCCGCCGCACGAGGGGAATTGGGATGAGAGCAATTCTGTCAGCCGTGGCCGGGAGCGCCTTCGTCGCCCTGGCGACGTTGTCCGCCCCGAGCCAGGCCGAACAGGCCGGTCTCTACTTCGGCATCGATGTCGGACTGTTCGATTTCGATCTGCCCGGCAAGCTGTCGGAGTTCGAGGGGTGCAACAATGGCAGCTGCGACGACATCGCGTCCCCGAGCTACAACGACACCAACTTTCGCGTCAGCGGCGTCATGGGCATGGGGATTACCGAGATGCTTCGGGCCGAGGCCGAGGTGTTCTTCGACATCGACACGGCATCGGGAAGCGAGCAACAGGAGCAGGCGATCAGCGCATCGGTCTCCGGCGATGTCCGCACCTATGGGGTGATGCTGAACTCCTGGATCGACCTCGGCGCCGGCACCACCTGGGGTCTCTATGGCGGTGGCGGCGTCGGCATGCTGTTCGCCGACACCAGCCACCATATTTTCGATAGAGCGCAAAACGCGCTCCAGGGCAGTGGCGACGGGACGGACACGGAATTCGCCTATCAGCTCGGCCTAGGCATCCACTTCCAGGGCTGGCATGTCGGCTACCGATACCTCAAGACCGGCGACCTCAACGACTACGGCGATATGACCCAGCACGTCCTGCTGGTGGGCCTCCGCATGTGGTGAGGCGCGGCGCCCCAAATTAACTCAACACCCATCGACGCGCCTGAGCGCCGCGGCTATTCTCCCGCCCGCTCGGATTGGGGTAACGCGCCCATGCGCATCGTTCGACACTGGCAAAGCACGCCCGCAGACGCGCGGGGCGCGGTGGTCGCCATCGGCAATTTCGATGGCGTCCACCTGGGCCATCGCGCCGTCATCGAGGAAAGCCGGCGCATCGCCCGTGCCCTCGGCGCGCCGCTCGCCGTGCTCACCTTCGAGCCCCACCCGCGCCAGGTTCTCGCCGCCCCCGAAGAGCCCTTCAGACTCACGCCGTTCCGGGTCAAGGCTCGCCATCTCGACTCCCTCGGCGTCGGGTTTCTCTACGTCGCGCGCTTCGACCGCGCCTTCGCGGCTCGCGAGCCCGCGTCGTTCGTCGCGGACGTGGTGGCAGCCGGCATCGGCGCCCGCCACGTCGTGGTCGGCCACGACTTTGCATTCGGCCGCGGGCGCGCTGGCACGGTCGCCCTGCTCACCGAGGTGGGCAGTTCGCTCGGAGTCGGCGTGACCATCATCGAAGCCGCCGGCACGGGCACTACGATTCATTCGGCGAGCCGGGCGCGGCGCCTGCTGGCTGACGGCGAGGTCGCCGCGCTGCCCGAAGTGCTCGGCCGCTATTGGGAGATCGACGGCCACGTCATCGCAGGCGATCGCCGCGGCCGGACCATCGGCTTCCCCACCGCCAACCTGCGCTGCGCCGGCATTCTGCACCCGGCGCGCGGGGTCTACGCGCTCTGGGCCCAGCCCGACGGCGACGAACACTGGTACCCGGCAGTGGCCAATCTCGGCCGCCGGCCAACCTTCGACAAGACGGAGGACCTGCTCGAAGTGCACATCTTCGATTACGCCGCCGATCTCTACGGCAGGCGGCTGCGCGCCGCCTTCGCCGACCGGGTCCGCCCCGAGCGCCGCTTCGACGGCATCGAGGCGCTCAAGGCGCAGATCGCCGATGACTGCGACACCGCCCGCGCCATCCTCGCCCGCCTGCCCGCGCCGGACGCAGAAGAGTCCGCCGCCCAGCCCCGTCGCCAGGCCCGCTCATGACCGCCGACTACCGCGATACCGTCCTTATGCCGCGCACCGCATTCCCCATGAAGGCGCGGCTGCCCGAGCGCGAGCCGGATATGGCCGCGCGTTGGGAGGAGATCGGCCTCTATGATCGCCTGAGGGAGGATTCGGCCGGGCGGCCCAAGTTCGTGCTGCACGACGGCCCGCCCTACGCCAACGGCCACCTTCACCTCGGCACCGCATTGAACAAAATCCTCAAGGATGTCGTCGTCCGCTCCCAGCAGATGCTGGGCAAGGATTCCGTCTACGTGCCGGGCTGGGATTGCCACGGCCTGCCCATCGAGTGGCAGGTGGAGCAGGCCTACCGCAAGGAGGGCCGCGACAAGGATTCCGTGCCGGTCAGCGAGTTCCGCGCCGATTGCCGCGCCTTCGCCGAGCACTGGATCGACGTGCAACGCAACGAGTTCAAGCGGCTCGGCGTGATCGGCGACTGGGACGATCCCTACACCACCATGAACTACGCGGCCGAGGCGCAGATCGTGCGCGAGCTCGGGCGCTTCCTGGTCGACGGCAGCCTCTACCTGGGCGCCCGGCCGGTGATGTGGTCTCCGGTCGAAAAGACGGCGCTCGCCGAGGCTGAGATCGAGTATCACGATCACAAGTCCGTGGTGATCACCGTTGCCTTCCCGGTAATCCAGAGCCCGCTCGAAGCCCTCGACGGCGCCAGCATTGTCATCTGGACGACGACGCCCTGGACCATCCCCGGCAACCGCTGCATCGCCTACGGCGAAGCCGTGCGTTACTTGGTGTTCGAAGTAACGGAGGTCGCGGACGGCGCCGCAGCGAAGCCCGGCACCCGCATCGCCGTCGCCGAGGCGCTGGCGCCCACACTCTGCGCGGAGAGCGGAATCACCGGCCACCGACTGATCGCGTCCGACCTTCCCGGCACCGCCCTCGCCGGCACCGTCTGCGCCCACCCCCTGCGCGGTAGGGGCTACGACTTTCCGGTGCCGCTGATCCCCGCCGACCACGTCACCACCGAGCAGGGCACCGGCTTCGTCCACATCGCGCCGGGCCACGGCGCCGAGGACTTCGAGGCGGTCGCACTCTACAACGCAGGCCTCGCTGCAGGCGGCGGCGATCGCAAACCGATCGAGACCCCCGCCACGGTGGACGACGACGGCTGCTTCTACGATCACGTGCCGGGCTTCGCCGGCAAGCACGTCTACAAGGTGAACGGCGAGATCGCCGATGCGCTGGCCGACTCCGGCCGGCTGCTCGCGCGCGGCGAGCTGGTGCACTCCTACCCCCACTCCTGGCGCTCCAAGGCGCCGCTGATCTTCCGCAACACGAGCCAGTGGTTCATCAGCATGGAGACGACCGGCCTCCGCAGCACCGCGCTCGACGCCATCGACAATGTGCGCTGGGTGCCGCCGACCGGCCGCGCCCGCATCCGCTCGATGATCGAGACCCGGCCGGACTGGGTGCTCTCGCGCCAGCGCGTCTGGGGCGTGCCGATCACGGTCTTCGTCTCGTGCGAGGACGGCACGCCGCTGCGCGACCCGCAGGTTGTCGAGCGCATCGCCGCCGTGGTCGAGCAGGAAGGCGCCGACGCCTGGTTCACCAGCGACAAGGCGCGCTTCCTCGCGCCGGATTATGACCCGGACGCCTACGACAAGGTCACGGACATCCTCGACGTCTGGTTCGAGAGCGGCACCACCCACAGCTTCGTCCTCGAGCAGCGGCCGGAGCTGATGTGGCCCGCCTCGCTCTACCTCGAAGGCTCGGACCAGCACCGGGGCTGGTTCCACAGCTCGCTTCTCGAATCCTGCGGCACCCGCGGCCGTGCGCCCTACGACGCCGTGCTCACCCACGGCTTCGTGGTCGACGGCGAGGGGCGCAAGATGTCGAAGTCGCTCGGCAACGTCATCGCGCCGCAGCAGGTGAACGAGCGCTACGGCGCCGACATCCTCCGGCTCTGGGTGGTGAGCACGGACTACGCCGAAGATCTCAGGATCAGTGACGAGATCTTGCGTCACCAGGTCGATTCCTACCGGCGGCTACGCAACACGCTGCGTTACCTCCTGGGCAACCTCGCTGATTTTCACGCTAGCGAGCGACTGCCCGAATCCGAGCTGCCCGCGCTGGAGCGCTGGGTGCTGCACCGGCTCCACGGCCTTGACCGCGACGTTCGCCGCTGGTGCGAGGACTTCGCCTTCCACGAGATGTTCGTGGCGCTGCATCACTTCTGCGCGGTCGATCTCTCGGCCTTCTACTTCGATGTCCGCAAGGATTCTCTCTATTGCGACCCGGCGCACTCGACTCGCCGCCGCGCCGTCCGCACCGTGCTCGATCGGCTGTTCGACTGCCTGACCGCCTGGCTCGCGCCCTTCATTTGCTTCACGGCGGAGGAAGCCTGGCTCGCCCGCTACCCGGACGACACCAGCGTGCATCTGCGCGTCTTCCCCGCGCTGCCGGCCGACTGGCAGGACGACGCGTTGGCCGAGCGGATCGAGCGCATGCGCGTGGTGCGCCGCGTCGTCACCAAGGCGCTGGAACAGGCTCGCGCCGCCAAGATCATCGGCTCCTCGCTGGAGGCCGCGCCCACGGTGTTCGTGCACGAGCGCTACCGCGACGCGCTCGCCTTCGAGGACGACGATTGCGCGACGCTCTTCATCACCTCCGAGGCGTCCATCGCGCCGTGGAGCGAGGCGCCCGATGGAAACAGTCTCGTCACGCTGCCCGAGGTGCCCGAGGTCGGCGTGCTGTTCGCGCCGGCAGCGCACGAGAAGTGCGCCCGCTGCTGGCGGCTCCTGCCCGAGGTCGGTCGCGACGAGCGCTATCCGGACATTTGCGGGCGCTGCGTGAGCGCCGTCGAGGCTGCCCGCCCGGCGGCCGCCTAGCCCGAAGTCGGAACGGCGGCCGTGCTCCGCCTCGGACTGGCAGTCGCGGCCGCCGCCATTGCCGCCGATCAGATCACCAAGTGGGCCGCCCGCGATGCGCTGTGGGACCCGCTCCGGCGCATCGAGGTGACCTCCTTTTTCAACCTCGTTCCCGCCGAGAACAAGGGTATCAGCTTCGGCCTGTTCCAGAGCGAGGGCGCCGGCATGCTGCTGATCGTGGGCCTCGCGCTGGCAATCTCGGTGGGACTCGGTGTCTGGCTGCACCGCAGCCGCTCCCGCTGGCAGGGCTGCGCGCTCGGTCTCGTCATCGGCGGCGCGATCGGCAACGTGGTCGATCGCCTCCGCCTCGGCTGGGTCATCGACTTCCTCGACTTTCACGGCGGCGGCTATCACTGGCCGGCCTTCAACCTCGCCGATTCCGCGATTACCGTCGGCGTCGTCATGCTGATCGTGCACGGCTTCTTGATGAAGCCGCGCAAAGCGCCTAGAAGTGAGTCATGAGGCAAGGGGCACACCCAACGATCCGGCATTGGAGCGTTGACCGCGGCATTGCGGCGGGCCTCGGTGCGCTGGCGCTGGCTGCGTCGCTCTCAGCCTGCGACAACATCGGCAGCGCCTTCGGCCTCGGCAAGAATGCGCCGGACGAGTTCGCGGTCGTGCGCAGCGCGCCGCTCACGCTGCCGCCCGACCTCACGTTGCGCCCGCCCCGGCCCGGCGCGCCCAACGCCAACGAGGCCTCGGTGCGCGAGCAGGCCCAGGACGCTTTGTTGCGGGAGTCCGGCGCTGGCACTGCCGGGAGCCCGACCGCGACCAGCGGCGAGACCGCCTTCATCGAACGAGCCGGCGCGGCCGACGTGGACCCGAACATCCGGCGGATCGTCGACCGCGAGTTCTCGGGCTACGCCACCGAGGACGAAAGCTTCGTCGAATCCCTCATGTTCTGGCGGGAAGAGCAGCCGCCGGGCGAGGTAGTAGACGCGGAGGCCGAGGCCGAGCGGCTGCGCGAGACCATCGAAGCGGGCGAACCCGTGACGGCGGGCGAGACGCCGACGATCAAGCGGCGCGAGAAGGCGCTTCTCGAAGACCTCTTCTAAATGACCCGGCAAGGCTGCGAGGGAGCGCCGTCCGTCGTCGCGCCGGCCGTGCATCAGGACATCACGACTTGTCTCGCCGAAGCCGTCGGGCCCGGTGGGATCGCCCAAGACGCGCTTGAGGGGCTGTTGCCCGAGGCGGAGCAGGCGCTCGCAGCTTTGCGGCGCGCACGTGCGGCCGGGACGCAACCCTTCCTCGCGTACGCTGACGCGCGCGACGATCTCGCTGCGCTGGTAACGTTGGCCAGTGAATGGCGCCGGCACTTTCGCCGCCTCGTCGTGCTCGGCACCGGCGGCGCCAACCTGGGCGGCCAGGCCCTCGCCGCAGTCGGCCCGGAGAGTGAACGGCTGCTGTTCCTGGATAACGGCGACGGCGACCGCCTCGATCGCGTGCTGAGCGGGCCGGATCTCGACAGCACCGGGTTCCTCGTCATCTCGAAGTCGGGCGCCACCGCCGAGACCCTAGCCCAGGCGCTCCTCGTGCTGGGCGGTACGGAGCCCGTCAACGTTGCCGCCGTCATCACCCAGCCCGGTGCGAGCCCCCTGCACCGCCTCGCGTCGCGGTTCGCGATCACGGTCCTCGATCACGACCCGGCGCTCGGCGGCCGGTTCTCGGCACTTTCCCTAGTCGGACTCCTGCCCGCGATGTTCGCCGGGGTGGACGGCGCGGCCGCCCGCGACGGCGCGCAAGCGGTGCTCACGGCGGCGCTGGAGGCGCGCGCGCCCGAAGAGTCGTCACCGGCACTGGGCGCCGCGCTCGCGGTCGCCGCCATGCAGGCCTGGCCCGCGGCCAACATGGTGCTCATGCCCTATGGCCCCAACCTCTACCACTTGGGGCTGTGGTACCGTCAGCTCTGGGCCGAGTCCCTCGGCAAGGACGGGCACGGCTCGACTCCGATACTGGCCCCCGGCCCGGTGGACCAGCACAGCCAGCTGCAGCTATTCCTGGACGGCCCCAGCGGCAACCTCTTCACCATCCTCGAAGCGCCGGAGACCGCACCCCGCAGGGTGGACGCCGCGTTGGCCGACGCGATCGGGGCTGGCTACCTGGGCGGGCACCGTCTCGGCGATTTGATCGCGGCCCAGGCGCGGGCCACGGCCACGATGTTGACCGACGCCGGCCGCCCGGTGCGCCGCCTCAGCGTCCCGGCGGCCGACGCCCGCGCCGTCGGTGCCCTGATGATGCACTTCATGCTAGAGACCGTGGTGGCCGCGCACCTGCTCGGCGTCAATCCCTTCGACCAGCCGGCGGTGGAGCGGGGCAAGGAGCTGGCGCGCCGCGACCTGGAGGCCAAGCCATGACGATCCGTCTCCTGCCCGAAGGCGTGATCAACCGCATCGCGGCCGGCGAGGTGATCGAGCGGCCGGCGTCCGTGGTCAAGGAGCTGGTCGAGAACGCCATCGACGCAGGCGCGCGCTCCATTGAGATCACGCTGGAGGAGAGCGGCCGTCGCTTGATCCGGGTCGCCGACGACGGCCGCGGCATGGACCGCGACGAGCTGCCGCTGGCGCTCGCCCGCCACGCCACCTCCAAGCTCGCCGAGGACGGCGATCTCTGGTCCATCGCGACCCTCGGCTTCCGCGGCGAGGCGCTGCCCTCCATCGCCGCGGTCAGCCGGCTCACGCTCGCGAGCCGCGCCGCCGGGTCGGACAACGCCTGGTCCATCGAAGCCGCCGGCGGCAAGCCGGGCGCTCCCGCGCCTACCGCCCGCCCACAGGGAACCACGGTCACGGTGGCGGACCTCTTCTATGCCACGCCGGCGCGGCTCAAGTTCCTCAAGGCGCCGCGCACGGAGGTGGGCCACGCGGCGGATGTCGTGAACCGCCTCGCCATGTGCCATCCGGCCATCGGCTTCACCCTGGTCGATGGCAGCCGCACGCTGCTGCGCGACGGGCCCCACGAAGACGCGCCGGCCGGGCGTCTCGCGCGTCTCGCGCTGGTCATGGGGCGCGAATTCGCCCAGAACGCGCTCCCCATCGACGCCGAGCGCGAGGGCGTGCGGCTCACTGGCTACGCCGCGCTCCCCACCCTCAACCGCGCCAGCGCCCAACATCAGTATCTCTTCGTCAACGGCCGGCCGGTGCGCGACCGACTGCTGCACGGCGCCGTGCGCGCGGCCTACGCAGACCTGCTGCACCGCGGGCGTCACCCTATGGCGGCGCTCTTCGTCGACCTCGCGCCCGACATGGTGGACGTCAACGTCCACCCGACCAAGGCCGAGGTCCGCTTCCGCGACGCGGCGCTGGTGCGCGGGCTCATCGTCGGCTCACTCAAGCGGGCGCTCGCCGCCGCCGGCCATCACGCCGCAACCACGGTCGCCGACGACACCCTCGCCGCGATGCGGCCGCAGGGCAGCGCCGGCGGCCCGGCACGAGCGCCTGCCGGCCGCGGCTACGACCCGCCGCCGCCAGCCAGGGCACCGCTGCTCGCCGAGGCCCACACCCGCTTTCAGGCGCCCCTGGATGCGCCCTCCGCCCGGATCGAGAGCCCGCCGCCGGCCGACGAGACCATCCCGCCGGCGGGCGAGGCCGACGACGGCCCGCCCGTCGCCTTTCCCCTGGGCGTCGCCCGCGGGCATGTGCACGGCACCTACGTCGTGGCCCAGACCGAGGACGGCATCGTCATCGTCGACCAGCACGCCGCCCACGAGCGCATCGTCTATGAGCGCATGAAGGCCGCACTCGCCGATACCGGCATCCAGCGCCAGATTCTGCTGATCCCGGAGGTGATCGAGCTCGACGAGACGGCGGTGGGCAGGCTGGAGGCGCGGGCAAGCGAGTTCGCCGATCTCGGCCTGGTGCTGGAACGCTTCGGGCCGGGCGCCGTGGTGGTGCGCGAGGTGCCTGCGCTCATCGGCAACGGCGACACGCAGGGCCTGGTCCGCGACCTCGCCGACGAGCTCGCCGATTGGGACGAGGCGACGACGCTGCGCCAGCGGCTCGGCGACGTCTGCAGCACCCTCGCCTGCCATGGCAGCGTCCGTGCTGGCCGTAGGCTCAACGCAGACGAGATGAACGCGCTCCTGCGCCAGATGGAGGCGACCCCCCACGCCGGCCAGTGCAACCACGGCCGGCCCACCTACGTGGAGCTCAAGCTCGCCGATATCGAACGTCTGTTCGGACGCCGTTAGAGGGACGCTGGACAACGCGGATATCGGCGGCCTGAGCGCCGTCTACGACTGAGCGAACGGGATCAAGGGAGCACCCCATGGAACGGGAAGCGCGCTATCCTGATTACATCGGCATCTCGAACGTGAGCACGAAATCCTTCGAGCACATGCGCGTGGAGGGCTACTTCGACGGCCAGCCTTCCATCATGTTCGACGAGCCCGAGGGTTTCGATATCGGCGACCCGCCCGATCTTCAGGGGAAATCACGCGGCTGGACCCCGGTCCACGCGCAGCTCTGCGCTCTCGCTTCCTGCACCTCGATCACCATCACCGTGGTGGCCCGCGACCAGGGCTTCAAGTATCAGGACCTGAGAACGGACATTCGCTCTCTCATCGATATCCGCGGCTTCTTCTTCGATCTCCACCTGCAGCCCAAATACGAGCAGATCAATTTCGATCTCCACGTGAAGACCCGGGAGAAGACGGATCGGGTGAAGGAACTCGCCAGGGAAACCGACCGCCGCTGCCCTCAGATCGGCCTGTTCAGAATGGCAGGCGTGCCGATGGTGATGAGCTGGTATCGGGAGGGGTCGAAGAGACCTCTATTCGTCGACAGATTTCATATCGGCCGGGGCAGGACGCCCGAGGAAAAATTGATCGCTCAGCACAAGAAGTCCGAAGGAACTTAGGCGGCCCATCCGCCTTGCCTTGCCGGTGGCCCGCCCTCAGTCCCCGAAATAGGCCGCCGCGATGTCGGCGGATTCGCGCAGCTCCTCCGGCGTCCGCTTCTCGCCCATGTGGCCGGTTTCCAGCAGGTAGACCTCCTGCGCGAGGCTCATGGCGAAGTTCGCGTTCTGCTCGGTGATGATTATCGTAAGGCCTAATCGCTCGTTGCAGTCCCTGAGAACGGCGGCAATGTCGAGGCATACCTTGGGTGCGAGACCAAGCGTCGGCTCGTCGACCATCAGGAGCTTCGGGCTCGACATCAGCGCTCGGCCAAGCGAGGCCATCTGGCGCTCGCCGCCCGATTGCGTCGCGGTCTCCTGGCTCTGCCGTTCCTCCAGGCGCGGGAAAAGATCGAAGACGGTCCTGAGATTCTCCTCGATCGCGTCGCGCTTGCGGTAGGCGCCGACCAGCAGGTTCTCCTTTACGCCCATGAAGGGGAAGAGGTTGCCGCGCTCCGGCGCGTAGCCGATGCCGAGGCGGACGATCCGCGCCGGCGCCATGCGGCTGATGTCGCGCCCCTCGAACTCGATCCGGCCGCGCCGCCGGGTGAGCCCGATGATCGAATCGAGCAGCGTCGATTTGCCGGCGCCGTTGGGCCCGACGACGGCGACGATCTGGCCGGCTTCCACCTCGAGCGACACGCCGTGCAGCGCCTGCGCGCGGCCGTAATGCACGTCGAGCTCGCCAATGCTCAGCAGCGCCACGGTCGTCTCCCCTCCCCGCTCTTATTGCCCCAGGTAGGCGTCGCGCACCGCCTCGTCTCGCACCACCTCGTCGAAGGTGCCCTCCGCGATGATCTCGCCAAAGGACATCACGATGACCCGATCCACCAGCGGCGCAAGCGCGCGCAGGTCGTGGCTCACGATGATGTAGGTGAGCCCGTCCTTGCGTTTCTTCTCCACCAGCAGCTCGGAAATCTGGGCGATCTCGCGCAGTGTCAGGCCGGCGAAGACCTCGTCCAGCAGCAGCAGCGTGGGCGAGACGGCGACGTTGCGCGCCATCTCCAGCCGGCGCAGGTCCCCCATGGCGAGTTCGCTCGGCAGCATGTCGATCTGCTCGTCCGAAAAGCCGACGCTGCGGCCGATGTCCGCCTCGGCCGCGTGGTCCGCTCCCTCGCTGACCAGCTTCCAGATGTCGTCCGGCGCCATGCCGACGCGGATGTTGGCGCCCACCGACATCTCGCCGAAGGGCTGGGGCACCTGATAGGTGCGCGCGATGCCGCGCTTTACCCGCTCGTAGGTCGGCACGCGGGTGACGTTCTCGCCCTTGAACCAGATCTCGCCACTGGTGGGCTTGAGCTCCGCCATGATCATGTTGAAGACGGTGGTCTTGCCGGCGCCGTTGGGGCCGATCAGGCCCAGCGTCTCGCCTTCCGCCACCTGGAAGGAGATTCCCTGCACGGCGCGGATGCCGCCGAAAGTCATGTGGAGGTCGCGCACCTCCAGCAGCGGGCCCACCGTCTCCGTCATCGCCGCCACTCCTCCACCTTGCGGCCTGCGTCAGCGATGATGCTGTAGATGCCTTCGGGCCTGACGACGTAGAGCACCAGCGCGATCGCACCGTAGAGGAGATAGCGTTCCATACCGGGCATTACCGGCCGCAGATACTCGAGCAGCAAAGTCAGGAAATAGGCGCCCATGATCGGGCCGATGATGGTCTCCGCCCCACCAAGCAAGGCCGCCACCAGGATGGTGAAGAGGAAGTTGATCTCGAACATGCCGCGCGGCGCGATCGAGCCGATGTAGTGGACATAGAAGGCGCCGCCGATGCCGGAGACCGCGGCGCTCACGGTGAAGGCGAAAAGCTTGAGCTTGGTGGTGTTGTGGCCGGTGCTGCGGACCGCCTCCTCGTTCATCCGGATGGCGCTCAGCGCAATTCCCAGCCGTGTGCGGATGAGCAGCCAGAGCACCACGCCGGTCACGAACATGATGCCGAAGCTCAGGTAGTAGTTGTTGACGGCGCCGGTAACGATGCTTTCGAGGCCCGACATGCCCCGCGTGCCGCCGGTGATCTTGGGCGCCACCACCTTGGTGAGCTGGTAGAGAATCTCCATGAACGCGAGCGTCACCAGCGCGAAATAGGTGCCGCGGATACGCAGCGCCGGCAGGAAGAAGAGCGTGCCGCCTACCATGGTCGCGACGACCGCCGCCGGAATGCTGTAGTAGATCGGCACGTCGAAGCGGAAGCTCAAGATCGCTGTGGTGTAGCCGGCGATGCCGATCAGGAAGGGATGGCCGAAGCTGATATAGCCCGTCCGGCCTGAGAGAAAATCCCAGCTCATGGCGAACATCGCCAGGAAGTGGGCGAAGATCAGGATGCGCAGCGTGCCGGTGCCGACCACAAACGGCAGCAGGCACATCAGCACGCCGAAGGCGAGCCACCAGCCCAGATAGCGCAGCGTCTCGCGGTCGATCGCCATGGCTCAGAGCTCCGCCCTGCCGAACAGGCCCTTGGGCCGGATCAGCAGGACCAGAATGATGAGCAGCATGGTGGAGACGCCACGCAGCTCGGCCGCGATCATCGTGGTCGTGATGGTCTCCACGAAGCCGATGATGTGCGCCGCGATCAGGCTGCCCACGATGCTGCCGATGCCGCCGACGATTACCACGGCGACCGAGATGATGAGCGGGAACACCCACATGTGGGAGTCGAGTTGGGTGAAGGTCGCGAAGAAGACCCCGGCGATGGCCCCGAAGGCGCCGGAGAGCGCCCAGGTCACCATGCTGATGAAGCTCGGCTCAATGCCCGAGATCACCGCGCCCTTGCGGTCCATGGAGACCGCACGGATTGCGCGGCCGAGGTGGGTGTAGCGCACGAAGGCCATGAGGCCGCCGAGCACGATCCAGCTCACGCCCGTGGCGAGCAGGATGTTCATGGTGACCGAGATGCCCTCGAACCGGAGCACGCCCCGGATCACCGGCCACATGGTCTTGGGCGCCGCGCCGAAGATCACCACGATCAGCGCCTGCATGACGACGGCGAGGATCAGCGTCGATATCTCGACCGCGATCGGGTTGTCTTCCAACCGGCGGACAAGGAGCAGGTAGGTGAGCAGGCCGAAGGTCACGCCCGCCAATATCGCCAGAATGAAGCTCGCAAAGACCGGCAGCCCCGCGCCCTGGAGGGCCGCGTAGTAGATGTAGCCGCCGAGCATGATGTAGACGTCGTAGGCAAGGTTCAGCACCCGGCCCACGCTGAAGATCATGGTGAAACCGACGGCGATCAGCGCATAAAGGCCGCTGAGGACAAACCCCTGGATCAGGATCTGGAGCGCCATCCGGGTCGGCTCACCCGCCGTCGAATCGACAGTCGTGTAGCGGCCGAAGCAGCGCGATCACGCTTTGCTCCGGCCGGCTACCGACAGGCTACAGACAAACTAGACCGGGCGCGACCCGTGACGCCGCGCCCGGCGAAACAACGTCGCCTACTTCAGCCAGTCCGGCACTTCGAACTCGCCGTTGGCGTATTTCGGCGGATAGACCACCTTGGTCGTGCCATCCGAGTACCACTGGATGACGACCATCGACGGCGCCCCTTCGTCATAGGGCGGGTTGATGTCGAACTTGATGTTGTGGGTGTACTCCCGCTGGGTCCGGGGCTCGATCTCGCCCGGCTTCCAGAAGGCGTAGCGGAGCCAGATCTCGCCGTCCTTCTCGACGACGATGTCGTCGTTCTACATCTCGCGCACCCAGTCGTCGAGCGGCGCGAAGCCTCCGGCACGCTCGGCCGCGGCGAAGGCGTTGAGCATCCCGTAGTAGGCATTGAAGCCGTTGAAATGCGGGAAGACCGGCCGCGAATCGCCGTACTTGGCGGCGTATCTATCGAGGAAGTCCTGGGTACGCGGGTCGATTTCCGAACCGATCGAGGGCACCGGGCTCAGCGTCGAGATGCCGCCGCCGAGGCCGCCGGTATCGTCCCAGAACTCCCGGGCGAAGGCCGAGACGTTGATCCCGGTCATCGGCACCGGCACCTCGAGCTTCACGTACTGCGAGGCAGGCACCTGGCTGCGCACCGCCGCAATCGAGTAGATGAAATCGGGCTCCGCCGCCACCGCCTTGTTGTAGATCGGCCCGAAGTCGACCGTGTTGGTGTCGTAGACGGTGTGGCCGATGATCTCGATACCGGCCTCAGGTGCCAGCACCTGCTCGATCAGCTCGTAGACACCGCCGCCGAACGCGGTGTCTTCCTGCAGCACGTACACCGTCTTCCAGCCCATCTTCTTGGCAAGCACGTCCTTGCCGAAGTCGACGTAGAGAATCGCGAGCGCGTAGTCGTTGGAGACGTTCATGAAGTACATCTTGTACTTCTCGTACTCCTCGACGACCTTGTCGATGATGCCGACGTAAGAGGTCCAGGTGTCGAGGGTCGGCGTCCGATACTCCGCCATGCGCTCGAGCCAGCCCAGCGACACGTCGTCGATGCAGCCCGAGATGATGAAGTCCACGTTCTCGACTTCGTTGAGATACTCGTAGGCCCGGATGCCCTCCTGCACGTCCTCGCGCGTATCGGCCATGACCAGCTCGATCATGCGTCCGCCGAGCACGCCGCCGTTGGCGTTCAACTCCTCGATGGCGATCTCGGTGCCCCGGATCGTGCTCTTGCCGGTATCGGTATCGAAGGAACCGATGTAACCGACTTTGATGGGGTCGGCAGCGGGCGCTGCCGTCGTAAGCGACCAGACGGCTACGCTGCCGCGGCGACTCCGATCATCAAGTGACGAATTCTCATGACCACCCTCCCTTTTCTGTCATTGGCCTCGCGCGCATAACACTCTAGAGCGGTTCCCGAGCGAGGAAAACCGCATCCGCCGCAGGCCACCGATGCGTTTCGTGCATCCCTCGAATGCCGCCTATTTGCCAGCGTGCTTTGCAAATCGGCGCAGCGGATGGGACAAGGGCGCCCCATGAACGACCCTGCCGGAATTCCCATCCTGGCCGGACTATCCGCGCTTGCAGCCGAATACGACGGCTACATCCTCGATGTCTGGGGCGTGATGCACCAGGGCGGGCCGGCCTACCCCGAGGCGATCGCCTGTGTGCGTCGGCTGCGTGAGGCCGGCAAGAAGGTGGTGTTCCTCTCCAACGCGCCGCGGCTCGCTCATCAGGTCGAAACGGTACTCAACGGCAAGGGGGTCGACGCCGCTCTATACGACGCCGTGGTCGCGTCCGGCGACGCCACGCGGCAAGCCCTCGCCGACCGGTCGCACCCGGCCGCAGACGGCCTCGGCACCCGCTACCACTTGCTCGGGCCGCCCTGGTCCGACGACGTGATCGACGGTCTGGGCTATGCCCCAGCCGCCGACATCGCCGAGGCGGAATTTCTGCTGGGCATCGGCCTCGACGACGGTTGCAACACGGTGGAGGTCCACGAGCCGATCCTGCAGGCCGCAGCCGCCCGCGACCTGCCCATGATTTGCGTCAATCCAGACCTCGTCGTGATCCGGCTCGGCGTGCAGGAGCCCTGCGCCGGCGCGCTTGCTGCCCGCTACGAAGAACTCGGCGGCCGCGTGCACTATTTTGGAAAGCCCTACCCCGAGGTCTACGATTTGGCTCTGGCGGCGCTCGGCCTCCCACCGTCCCGCGTGCTTGCGGTCGGCGACGGCCTCGCCACCGATATCGCCGGCGCTGCCGCCGCCGGCCTCGATTCGCTGCTGATTACCGGCGGCCTGCTGGCCGACGCGCTCGACCTCGCGCCGGGAGAGGCGCCGAGCGCCCGCGCGTTAGAGGAGGCTTGCCGGGCGGCGGGGGTAAGGCCGAGCAAGGCGCTATCGACGTTCGTTTGGTAATAGCACCCTCAAGATAATGTTATTGGCGCGCGCCCGGCACGCGCCCAATAGTCAATTCCATGAGCACCGCCATGCCAACGGCCACCGCTACGCCCTCAGCACGACCGCAAGTTGCGGTGGTGGCCGTGGCCGGCGTGCTGATCGCCGCCGGCGTGGTCGCGCTCGCGGTCACCGTGGACGGCAGGCTGGCCGCGCTGCTGGTCGTGGGCGGGCTAGCGGGCCTGGCCCTCCACCACGCGCTCTTCGGGTTCTCCGCCTCGACCCGGCGCTTTCTCTTGGAGCGCCGCGGCGCGGGCGTCAGGGCGCAGCTCCTGATGATCGCCGCAGCAAGCATCGCCTTCGCACCGCTGCTCGCCGGCGGCAGCGCATTCGGCCAGGGGCTCGGCGGCGCGCTCGCGCCGGTCGGTGTCTCGGTCGCGCTTGGGGCCTTCCTGTTCGGCATCGGCATGCAGCTCGGCGGCGGCTGCGCCTCCGGCACCCTCAGCGGCGCCGGCACCGGCAGCCTGCGCATGGCGATCACGCTTGGCGCCTTCATCGCAGGCTCGGTGATCGGAACGGCGCACCTGCCCTGGTGGCTCGATCAGCCCCGACTCGCCGCGCTCTCGATTCCCAACTCGCTTGGCTGGCCGGCGGGCCTCGCGGTCCAGCTTGCCGCCATCGGTGTCCTCGTGCTGGGCGCGCTCTACCTGGAGCGGCGGCGCCACGGCGCCCACGAGCCGCTGGTATGGGGCGCCGGCGGCGACTGGCGCGAGCGGTTGCTGCACGGCGGCTGGCCGCTCGCCTGGGGCGCGCTCGCTCTGGCGCTCCTCAATATCGCGACGCTGCTGATCGCAGGCCATCCGTGGAGCGTCACCTGGGGCTTCGCGCTCTGGGGCGCCTCGCTGGCGGATGCCTTGGGCTTCGGCATCGCGGACTGGACTTTCTGGCAGTGGCCGGGCCCCGCACGAAAACTCGCCGCCGGAGTCGAACAAGACACCGTCTCGGTGATGAACGTGGGCCTGATCCTGGGTGCGCTGCTGGGCGCCGCTCTCGCCGGCCGCTTCGCCTCCCGCAGCCGGCTCACACTCGGCGCCGTGGCGAGCGCAGTGATCGGCGGCCTCTTGCTCGGCTATGGCGCGCGGTTGGCCTTCGGCTGCAACATCGGCGCTCTCTTCAGCGGCATCGCCTCAGGCAGCGTGCACGGCTGGCTCTGGCTACTCGCCGCCCTTCCCGGCGCGGCACTCGGCGCGCGCCTTCGTCCCCTGTTCGGTCTCGATCGCGCTGCGGCGCCGGCCGCAGAAGGAGTTCGCGCATGACCACGACTGTGAGTACCTCCCCCCAAATCCCCCGCCTCCAGCGCCTGCGCAAGGCGTTGCCGCGCCTCCTACTGCTGGCCGCAGTTCTCGCGGGCATCGCCGTCGCGGTGCTGTACCGGGACAGCATCGATTCGGCCGCCCTTGAGGCCTGGATCACCGGCTTCGGCCCCTGGGCGCCGGCGGTCTTCTTCCTCGCTTATGTGCTCGCCACGGTGCTCTTCCTGCCTGGTCTGCTGTTCACGCTTGCGGCCGGCGCGCTCTTCGGCCCCTACGTCGGCACGCTCATCGCCCTGATCGGCGCGACGGTGGGCGCGACCATCGCCTTCCTCGTGGCGCGTTACGTGCTGGCCGACTGGATCGCCGCGCGCACGCCCGCGCGGGTGCAGCGGGTGATCGAAGGCGTCGAAGACGAAGGCTGGCGCTTCGTCGCCATGACCCGGCTGATCCCGTTTATCCCCTTCAACGCGTTGAACTACGCGCTGGGGCTCACGCGCATCCGCCTCGTGGCCTATGCGTTGGCGTCGGTCGTCTTCATGGCTCCGGGCGCTGCGGCCTACGCCTACCTCGGCCATGCCGGGCGCTCGCTCGCGACCGGCGACGGCGACCTGGTTCAGAACGCCCTGCTCGGCCTCGCGGTGCTCGGCCTGATCGGCTTCATGCCCCGGCTGATCAAGCGCTTCGTCAAGGGCCGGAAGGCGGCGCAGGAGGCGGAGCCGCCCGCACCGGATACAGTAGGCGAAGCGCGACCAGGATCGCCGTAAATACCACCACCGCGCCTACTTGGTGCGCTGCGCCGAGCGGCACCGGCACGAAGGTGAGCAAGGTGGCGATTCCGAGCACGAACTGGCCGAGCACCGCCCCTGTCGCTGCGTGAAGCGCGACCCGGGCCGGCCTCAGCCCCAGCCAGCGTAGCGCAGCGGCCCAGAGCAGGATCACGACCAGCGCGGTGAGCATCGCCAGCAGGCGGTGATCGAGCTGCACCAGCGGCACGTTTTCGAAGAAGTTCCGCCATAGCGGCTCGATCAGTAAGATATCCGGCGGCACGATGGCTTCGGCCATCAGCGGGAAGGTGTTATAGGCGAGGCCCGCGTCGTTGCCGGCGACGAAGGCGCCCGAAATGATCGTCAGGAACACCAGTCCCGTGGCGCCCCACACGGCACTCCGCCATCGGTTTGCGTGGCAAACGCGCTCGACCGTGTCCCCCATCAAGAGCCCGAGCGCGACCCAAAGAAGGCAGCCGTAGATCGCCACGGCGAGTCCGAGGTGGGCAGCGAGCCGATAGGGGCTCACGTCGGGCTGGTCGACCAGCCCGCTCTGCACCATGTACCAGCCGAGCAGCCCCTGGAGCCCGCCGAGGATTCCGATGGCCAGCACCTTGAGACCCAGCGGCCAGTCGAAGGCGCGCCGGATCAGGAACCAGAGGAAGGGCAGCGCGAAGGCGACGCCGACGATGCGCCCGAGCAGCCGGTGTGCGTACTCGAGCCAGAAGATTTCCTTGAACTCCCCGAGGGTCATGCCCCGGTTGATTTCCTGGTACTCGGGGAAGCGCTTGTAGTCGGCGAAGAGCGCCTGCCACGCCTCCTCCCCGAACGGCGGCAGCACGCCCACCAGCGGCCTCCAGTCCACGATCGAGAGGCCCGCGTGGTGGAGCCGCGTGATCCCACCGAGCACGACCATCGCAAGTACGAGGCCGGCAAGAGCAAGCAGCCAGTAGGCGACGCTGCGGCGGCTGCGCGCGATACGTTCGCGTGCGATTCCGCCGCGTCGGGCAGGCCGGAGGGCCGCGGCGTCCACGCTAGCGTCGGAAGGAGGCAGCGAGAGCGGCTGCGGGCGCGCTAGGCGCCGGGATGCTGGGCGGAGCGGTCGCTGTCCCCTGCCCCGTCCGCATCGCTCGCGCCGCCCGCTTCGGCGCGACGCGGATAACGGCTCTCCACGTAGTCGGCGACGATCTTCTGGAATTCCTCGGCGATGCCCGCGCCACGCAGCGTCACCGCCTTTTTGCCGTCGATGAAGACCGGCGCCGCCGGCGCTTCGCCGGTCCCCGGCAGGCTGATGCCGATATCGGCGTGCTTGCTCTCGCCGGGGCCGTTGACGATGCAGCCCATGACCGCGAGCTGCATGGACTCGACTCCATCATAGGTCTCGCGCCAGATCGGCATCTGCCGGCGCACGTAGTCCTGGATCCGCTCGGCGAGCTCCTGGAACACCGTGCTCGTGGTGCGCCCGCAGCCAGGGCAGGCCGCCACCAGGGGCACGAAGGAGCGGAACCCCATGGTCTGGAGAATTTCCTGCGCGACGATCACCTCTTGCGTACGATCGCCGCCGGGCTCGGGCGTGAGCGAGATGCGGATTGTGTCGCCGATGCCCTGCTGCAGCAGCACTGAGAGCGCGGCGGTGGAGGCCACGATGCCCTTGGAGCCCATGCCCGCCTCGGTGAGCCCGAGATGGAGCGCGTAGTCGCTGCGCCGGCCGAGCTCGCCGTAGACGGCGATCAGGTCCTGCACCTGCGAGACCTTGGCCGAGATCACGATCTTGTCCCGCGCGAGCCCGATCTCTTCGGCGAGCGCCGCGCTGCGCAGGCCCGACTCGACTAGCGCCTCGCGCATGACCCCGGCGGCGTCCTTGGGCTCGGGCCGGGCGGCGTTTTCGTCCATGAGCTGGGCCAGCAGGTCCTGGTCGAGGCTGCCCCAGTTGACCCCGATGCGCACCGGCCGGTCGTACTTGAGCGCGACCTCGATCATGGTCTGGAACTGCCGGTCGCGCTTCTCGCGGAAGCCGACGTTGCCCGGATTGATCCGGTACTTGGCGAGCGCCTCGGCGCAGGCCGGATACTCGGTGAGCAGCCGATGGCCGTTGTAGTGAAAGTCGCCGACCAGCGGCACGCGGCACCCCGCCGCCTCCAGCCGCTCGCGGATGTCCGGCACCGCGGCGGCGGCCTCGGGCGTGTTGACGGTGATACGCACGATCTCGGAACCCGCGTCGGCCAGCGCCTTGACCTGCTCCGCCGTGGCGCGGGCGTCTTCGGTATCGGTGTTGGTCATGGACTGGACGACGATCGGCGCGCCTCCGCCGATCGTGACGCTGCCGACCCTAACACCGACGCTGTCGCGCCGTCCCTCACCGGAGCCGTTCGTCGCCATATCCGCTCCTCCAGCCGGCCGGGGACTCCACCGGCCGCTGTCTACCATAGCCCGCCGATGCCAGCCACCGCCCCTACCCCAGCACCGTCTCCCTCGCGCGGTGGAGGAAGGCCGTGGCCGACGCGATGGTCTTCTCCGGGCACTCCACCAGGTCGGCATGGCCGATGTCCTCGTAGACGATCGCCTCGCAGCCGGGCACGTTGTCCACCACCCACTGCGCACCGGCGCCGTCCGGCCCCGTCACCATGGGGGTGAGCATGTCCTTCGCCGCCGTGATCACCAGCGTCGGGTTCCTGATCTTCTTGCAGTCCTCGCGCAGGTCCATCTCCTCCATGGCGATGCAGGCCTGGACCACGGTCTCCACCGCATTCAACCCCACGATGGTCCGCACCATATCGATCAGCGGCTGGCCGTTGGGTCCGTCGAGGTAATCGGCGCCGACCGCCTGGGTTACCACGTGATCGGCGAGTTCCGGGCCACAGCCCCAGGTCTGCGCCATGTGGCGCCAGGTGCGGAACATGATCCGGCGCATGGTGTCGCACTTCGCAAACGCGCAGTCGCTGACCACGCCGATGCAGCGGTCGGGATACTTCGCCGCGAACTTCAGCGCGATCATGCCGCCGGCCGAGGTGCCCATCACATGGGCGCGCTCGATCTGAAGCTCGTCGAGCAGCGCCGCCAGATCGTCGGCCCAGATATCCAAGTCGTAGCGCATCAGGGGGCGGTCGGTCTGGCCGTAGCCGCGCTGGTCGTAGCTGATGAGCTGGAAGGATTCGGCGAGCCCATCCCAGACCATCGCGAAGTTCTGGCGCCCGAAGAGCGAGCCGCCGATCAGCGCCAACGGGTCGCCTTTGCCCATCAGCTCGTAGTACATATTGATTCCGTTGGCCATGACCTTCGGCATGACGAACTCCTCCCCCTCACCTGCCCCCTTCGTCCGGGGCTCGGTTGCATGATGGCCCGAGAGCGCCCGTGAACATAGCGTCTGAATGGAAGGAAGCGGCGCGGCCTCCCCTGCCTGCGGATGAGGCAGCGCTCGCTCTCTGCTGGGAGCGCTGGCGCGATAACGCGGCCCGGAGCGAGGACGACGGCCTCATCGCCTTCGCTGAGGCATGCGAGGGCGATGCCACCGCCAACGCACTGCTCGCCGCGCTCTTCGGCAACAGCCGCTACCTCAGCCACTGCGTCACCGCCGATCAGGAGTTCGCGCGCCTGCTGATCGAGCAGGGGCCGGACGCCGCCTACGCCGCCGCTCGCGAGATGGCAGCGGATACCAGCGTCCTCGGCGAGGAATCGCGACAAGAGGTGATGAAGCGCTTGCGTGTCGCCAAGCGCCGCGCGAGTCTCGCCATCGGCATGGCCGACATCGCTGCGGTCTGGCCACTGGAGCGGGTGACCGGGGCGCTCTCCGACATCGCCTCGGTCACGCTCAGCGCCGTCTGTGCCCACCTACTGCGGAACCTGAACGATCGCGGCAAGCTCGCCCTGCCCGACCCGGAGGCGCCCGAGCAAGGCTCCGGCCTCATCATCCTCGGCATGGGCAAGCTCGGCGCGGGTGAGCTTAACTATTCGAGCGACGTCGACATCATCGTCCTCTTCGACGAGGAGATCGCGTCCGACCCGAGCGGCGACGGGCTGCAGCAGATCTTCGCCCGCCTCGCCCGCCACCTGGTCACCATCATGGACGAACGGACGGCGGACGGTTACGTCTTCCGCACCGACCTTCGCCTCCGCCCCGATCCCGGCTCGACCGCCGCGGCCCTCTCGGTTCGCGCCGCCGAGGCCTACTACGCCACCACCGGCGAGAACTGGGAGCGGGCCGCCATGATCAAGGCGAAGCCCGTGGCCGGCGACATCGAGGCCGGGAATGGTTTCCTCGAGCGGCTGCAGCCCTTCGTCTGGCGCCGGCACCTCGACTTCGCCGCCATTCAGAACATCCGTGCGATCAAGCGCCAAATCGACGCCTACCGCGGTATCGGCCAGATCGCCGTGGTCGGCCACAACGTCAAGCTCGGGCGCGGCGGCATCCGCGAGATCGAGTTCCTGGCGCAGACCCAGCAGCTCATCTGGGGTGGGCGCGACCTGGCGCTACGGGTGCGCGGGACGCGGCAGGCCTTCGACCTCCTGGTGGAAGCCGGCCACATGCGCCGTCAGGCGGTGGAAGAGTTAATGGAAGCCTACACCTTCCACCGCACCGTCGAGCACCGGCTTCAGATGGCAGACGACCGCCAGACCCACAGCCTGCCGGACGACGAGGAGGGCGTGGCTCAAGTCGCCACGTTCCTCGGTTTCGATACGCTCGACGACTTTACCGAGGCGCTGCTCACCCGTCTGCGCACGGTAGAGCGCCACTACACGACGCTGTTCGAGGACGAGCCGTCGCTCAGCGCAACCGGCACCCTCGACCTCAGCCCCGAGGGCGACGGCGATGCCACGCTGGAGACACTGGCCAGCATGGGCTACGCCCATCCGGAGCGAGCGTTCGAGACGCTCAAGGCCTGGCACGAGGGCCGCTACCGCGCCGTGCGCAATGAGGAGGCCCGCGAGCGGCTGGCCGAGTTGCTGCCGACGATCCTGGACGTCTTCGCCGCTTGGCCCGATCCCGATTCTGCGCTCGCTCTCTTCGACGGCTTCCTCGCTCGCCTGCCCGCCGGCTCTCACCTCTTCTCCATGTTCGCCGCTCATCCCGAGCTGTTCGACCTGATCACGGAGATCATGGGCTCCGCCCCCCGCCTCGCAGGCTGGCTGGAGCATCGACCCATGCTGCTCGACAGCGTGCTGAGCCGCGAGTTCTCCGACCTGGACGTACCGGACGCCGACGACTTGGGGCCGGAGCTCGCGACCATCGCGCGCCGCGGCCTCGTTCGCGTGTTCTACCAGCGCGAATTCGGAACCGAGGAAATGAAGGCCGAGCTCGGCGACATCGCGTCGCGGGAACGGGATCTGCAGGACTTCCTCGATGCCGAGCGGCGCTGGGCCAACGACAAGATCTTCCATATCGGCGTTCACATGTTGCGCGGCCTCCTCTTCCCGGTCGAAGCCGCCACGCCACTCTCCGACATCGCGGACGCCTGCCTCGGCGCGACGTGGCCCGTCGTCGCCAAGGCCTTCGCAGCCACCCACGGCCGCGTTCCCGGCGGCCAACTCGCCGTGGTCGCATTGGGCCGCCTCGGAAGTCGGGAAATGACGGTGACCTCGCCGCTCGACCTCATGCTGGTCTACGACCATCCGGCGAACGCGGCGGAGTCAGACGGGCGCAAGGCTTTGGCACCCGATCGCTATTACGGCCAGCTGAGCCGGCGCTACGTCGCGGCAATCAGGGCGGCGACGGCCGAGGGCACGCTCTACGACGTGGACATGCGCCCGCGCCCGTCCGGCAACGCCGGGCCCATCGTCACCTCGCTTGCGTCCTTCATCGAGCACTTCGGCACGGCCGTCCCGGCCTGGCAGCACCAAGCGCTCACTCGCGCGCGGGTAGTCTGGGCGGAGGGCGATCTGGGAGAGCGTTTCGAAGAGGCGCGCCGCGCCGCGCTCGCGAACGCACCTCGGCGCGAAGACCTCGCCGCCCAGCTCGCGACCTTGCGCGAGGACGCGCGGGGCGAGAGTGCCGACGAAGATATCTGGGCGATCGAACAGAAGCGTGGCGGCCTGATCGACACGGAATACGTCGCGCAGTACCTGCAACTGTCGCATGCCGCGGAGACCGACGGCGTTTTCGCCGGCGACTCGGCCTCGGTCTTCGAGGCTGCGGGCAGCCACGGCCTGATCGAGCCCGAAGCCGCGCAGGAGCTCGCCGATGCGGCGACGCTTTGGCGCAACCTGCACGGCATCCTGAGCCTGACGGTGGAAGAAGGCTTCGTCGAGGCGACGGCGCCGCCAGCGCTGCTCGCGGTGATCGAGCGTGCATGCGACGTGAGCGGCATCGACTCGCTCAAGGAGGCGATGCGCGAGACCACAGCCCGCACCGCCGGCCACTACGATCGCATATTGGGGAACGGCGACGCCTGACCGGCGGGGAATCCTGCCCGCCCCTAGACCGCAGAGACGCTAAAAGCGATCCGGCCTAAGTCCCGTCATGTCGATCTCGGGCGCGCGGCCTGAAACGATGTCCGCGATGATCCGGCCGGAGCCGGAGGAATAGGTCCAGCCGGTGCTGCCGTGGCCCGTGTCCAGATAGAGCCCCGGAACCCGCGTCTTGCCGATGATCGGTAGGCAGTCCGGCGTCATCGGCCTGAAGCCGATCCAGCGCTCGGCTTTGGCCCGGTCACCGCAGCTCGGGAACACCGCCATCGCCGCGTCCAGCGTCGCCGTCGCGCGGTCGACGCGGATGGTCGTGTTGTGGCCGTCAAGCTCGGCGGTGCCGGCGCAGCGCAGGCGGTCGCCGAGCCGGCTCATGACGATGCGCCGGTGGCCGTCGTGGATGGCGCGGGTCGGTGCACCGTTGTAACCCTCGGTGGAGATGGTCACCGAATAGCCCTTGAGCGGGTAGATTGGCGCTCGCACGCCGAGCCGCTTGAGGAAACGCGGGCTGTAGCTCGCCAGGCTCATCACGACAGCGTCGGCCTCGATGGCGCCCTTGTCGGTCTCCGCGCCGGTCACGCGCCGGCGATCGCCGCTCAGCCGCTGCACCGTCTCACCGAAGCGGAAGGTCACGCCGTTCGCGGCCGCAGCCGCGGCGAGAGCCGCCGCGAACTTGTGCGCGTCGCCCGATTCGTCATTGCGGAAGAAAGTGGCGCCCGCGAACTGGTCTGCGGTCTGCTGCAGCGCGGGCTCGGCCTCGAGCATCTGGTCGCGATCCAGCCGCTCGGGATGGAAGCGGCTGTCCGCCATCCGCGTCTCGTACTTGTAGGACGCATCCAGCGACGCGGCATCACGGTAAAGGTGGAGCACCCCTTCCGCCCGCTGGTCGTAGGCGATCCCCTCCTTCTCGCGCAGCGCCTTCAGGCAGTCGTAGCTGTATGTCGACAGCCTGAGCGAAACCTGCTGGGAGCGTTCAAATTGCGCCCGCGTGCAATGGCGCAGGAAGCTTACGGCCCAGCGCCACTGGGCGAGGTCGGGGCGGAGGCGAAACAGATAGGGTGCATCCTCGCGCCCGAACCACTTGACCAACATGCGCGGCACTTCGGGGTGGGCCCAGGGCCGCGAGCTGTAGGCGCCGACGATGCCGCCGTTGGCAAAGCTGGTCTCCAATCCGGTGCCGGCTTGGCGCTCCACCACGGTGACCTCGTGGCCGGCCTCGTTCAGGAAGTAGGCCGCGGCAGTGCCGACGACCCCGGCACCGAGCACCAGGACCCGCACGCCCCGCCCCCGGCCGCCAGCGGAACCGCGTGCGCGCGGTCTATTCGATCACCACCGCGAGCTGGCCCACGTCGACGGCGTCCTCCTCCTTGACGTGGAGCGCTTTGACCGTGCCGCCGCTTTCGGCGTCGTGGGGTACCTCGGTCTTCATCACCTCGAGGATGAACAGTGTGTCTCCGGCCTTGACCGAATCGCCCTCCTTCACCAGCACCTTCCACACGTTGCCCGGCGCCTGGGTCAGAACCTCCTCCGCCATCGACCGATCTCCTCTTATTCGATGCTGTCGAGCGTGCAGGTCTCGTCGAGGGCGAAGCGCAGCTCCTGCGCCTCCCCTACCGAGACCTCGCGAAACTTGATGTATTCGTTGGGCTTCATCTGACCGAGCTTCCAGAAGCCGGCGGACGGCACCGTGTAGGGGCAGATGAAGCCGCCCATGCTGGGGCCGTCGTTCATCAGGATGATGGGGGTCTGGCCGCCCAGGTTGACCGCGCCCAGCGGATAGCCCTGGTCGATGATGTTGGACGGGAAGTCGCCGTGCTCTGGCGCCTTGTTCGTGGCTTTCTCGGTGAAGGTCCAATCCGGGCCGCGCAGGCGATAGCCGGTGCGGTCGCTCCGCGCCTCCAGCATCCACGCGGTCTCGATGAAGCGCTCGTGGCCGGCGTCGTCGATCCAGTCGTCGTTGGGGCCCCGCACCGCCTGGATTTCCCAGGTCTTGCCGCCGGGGAAGGTCGGCCGCGCGCGATCGGCGACCCGCCGCCCCGGCGTGCCTGCGGCCTCCTTCACCGGGAGCACCTGCCCTACCTTCACCGCGTGGCCGTCGAGCCCGCCCACGCCCGCCTTGTGAAAGGTGGACGCCGAGCCGAGCCACTCCGGCGCGTCGATACCGCCCGCCACCGCGAGATAGCCGCGCGCGCCGGCGACCGCCGGCCCCATCACCAGGGTCTGCCCGGCTTCCACCGCCACGCTCTCCCACGCGGGGATCGGCTGTCCGTCCAAGATAGGGCGCATGTTGGCGCCGGTCACGGCGATCACGCCGTCTCGCTGGAAGCGGATGGTCGGCCCCATGAACTGGGCCTCGAGACCCGGCGCGCCCTCGTCGTTGCCGACCACCAGATTGGCAAGGCGGAACGACCACATGTCCATCGGACCCGAGGGCGGGAAGCCCTGATTCCAGTAGCCGACGCGGCCGGGGAAGTCCTGAATGCTGGTCTCGAGTCCCGGCTTGACGATCTCAAGCATGGTCGAGGTCTCCTAGCGCACTAGTGAAGGTGCTTGAGGTACTGGTCCACGAAATCGAAGCCGATGAGCTTGCAGTAGAGCCCCATCAGACGCTCCGTCACCGGGCCGGGGATCTTCCGCTCGCCGAAGGGCACCCCGTTGATGCTCGCCACCGGGCAGACGCAGTAGCTCGTCGACGTGATGAAGGCTTCGTCGGCGCCGTGCGCGTCGAACAGATCAAGGTCGCACTTCACCACCTCGATGTCCGCGTCCGCCGCAAGCTCCAGCACGGTCTCGCGGCTGATGCCGTTGAGCACGTAGCGGTCCTGTGGGGTGTAGAGCACATCGTCGGTGACGAGGAAGATGTTGGAGCCGACGCCCTCGCTGAGATTGCCGTTGTGGTCGAGGAACAACGCCAGGGCATTGGGGTCGATGCGGCGAACCTCGTCGTTCCCCACGAACAGGCTCAGGTAGTTGTGGGTCTTCGCTCTGGGGGAGAGCGAATCCGGTGCCGCGCGGCGGTTCGAGGGAACCATCAGCGGAATCCCGTCGCGGAAATAGTGGGCGCGCTGGGGGATCGGCAGCGGCGTGCAGTCGATGATGAGCACCGGGTCGGTCGAGCCGTGGAAATCGCCGCCCGCCGGCTCGAGACCGCGTGAGATGCGCTGGAACACCCAGTAGTCCTCGTCCGGCCCCAGCAGGTGCAGGTTGCGGGCGAGCACCTCCTCGGTGTGGCGCTTCATCTCCGAGGGCGCCATGCCGGGGTCGATCCGCAGATACCGCAGCGTCTTGTAGAAGCGCACGATGTGCTCTTCGAGCTTGAACAGGCGATGCCCGAAGGTGCGGGTGGTGTCGAAGGCGCCGTCGCCATAACGGAAACTTCTATCGCGAAAGGAGACCAGGGCCCGGCTCTCCGGGACGATCTCCCCGTTGAAGTAGCAGACCCGCTCGTTCGCGCGCTCGACGACCATGTCTTCGCCCCCTGCCCCCGGCGACTCCTCCGCTCGCCGGCGCGCGATCATGGCGCAAAAGCCCGGCGGGTGCGAGTGCCCTCAGCGCGCCCTTATATGACACGCGGCGGCCGGCGCACCACCAGGCAGCACACCAGCATGTCGTGCAGACCCTGCTTGCGGCGGGTGAAGGGGACGGCCAGGCAGGCGGCGATGGCGGCGAAGCCCACGACGAAATTGAGGCCGACGACCATGCTGACGAGGCCAGGGAGCCAGAGCGGCCAACAGCGAAGAACCGCCGTGAGCAGCGAGATTCGCCCGCCGTCGAGCCCCGTGACTCGAAGCCCCAACATGCGCTTGCCGACGGTCGCCTGGGCCGGTCCAGCCTCCTGCAACGCCGTATAGACCCCCAGCGCGATGCCGAAGACGATGGAGCCGAGCCAGGAAAGCGCGTAGCTCACGACCTCCAGGCGCGCGCCGTCGCTCTCCGAGACATGCGTCGTGGTCTCCACCAGATCGGGCCAGAGGAACGATCCGACCAAGTAGGTGCCCACCAGCACGATGATCGTGTCGATGACCCACGCCGCAACCCGCCGCCAGAACCCGGCGGGAATGACGCCGATGACGCCTTCCTCGGGCCCTTCTTCAGTCATGTGCCTGGAACGTTGGAAGGGCCGCCCGGCTGGGGCGGCCCTTCCCCGTCAATCCGCGATCCGCAGATCGCGTCGTCACCGTCAGCCGTGGGCCCCATCGCAGGGGGAGACCCAGTCAACGATGACCGCCGATCGCGGTTTACGATAGTCAGACACTGGATCACCTCCTTTCGTTGTTGACGACGCTTCGTATATGGCGCGCCCGTCTCAGCCGTGCAAGCAACATTAGATGGTGGTGCGGTCCCCGCTGTCCCACCACGCCCTGAACATGGCGTAGGTCTCGTCGCCCAGCAGGCGCCGGTATGGGCGGCCGCGTTGCTCGCTCGGAGTCGCGACCTCGGCATCCAGCCCCGCGAGGTCGATGCCGAGGTCGGCCGCGTGGGAGAGGAGATTGCCGTAGAACACTTGGTCGATTCGCGCCCACCAGATCGCCGCCGCGCACATGACACAAGGCTCCCAGGTCGTGTAGAGGGTCGAGCCGGAGAGGTCCCAATTGCGTGTACGCTGCCCCGCATCGCGGATGGCGTTGATCTCGCAATGGCCGGTTGCGTCGTGGTTCTCGGCCACGTTGTTCCAGCCTTCGCCGATCACCTCGTCGTCCCGCACGATGAGCGTCGCGCAGTAGCCGCCTTCGCCCGCCGCCATCTTCTCTTCGCAGAGCGCAATAGCGCGCCGCATGTAGCCTTCGTCGTCCATGGTCCCCTCCTTCGTCAGCGTTTGGCCTCGGCCACCGCCTCCGCCAGCACGCACAGGATTTCGAACATCATGGTAGCCCCCACCAGCGCCGTGTTGCCGCTGGGGTCGAAGGGCGGTGCGACCTCCACCACGTCGCCGCCCACCAGGTTGAGGTCGCGCGTGCCGCGCAGCATTCGCTGCGCCTCGTGGGTGGAGAAGCCGCCGATTTCGGGCGTGCCGGTACCGGGCGCATAGACCGGATCGAGCCCGTCCACGTCGAAGCTGATGTAGGTCGGGCCGTCGCCGACCACGGCGCGTGCCTCGGCTATCACCTTCTCCCAGCCGACATCGAAATACTCCTCGATGGTGACCACGCGCATGCCCGAGTCGCGCGCGAAGTCCAGGTCGTGGAGGTCGTAGACCGAGCCGCGAATGCCGATCTGGATGGTGCGCTTCGGGTCGAGCAGCCCCTCCTCCACCGCGCGGCGGAAAAGCGTGCCGTGGGTGATCGTGTGGCCGCCGAAGTAGCTGTCCCAGGTATCGGAATGGGCGTCGAAGTGAATCATGCCGACCGGGCGGTCCCTGGCGATGGCGCGCATGATCGGCAGTGTGATCAGGTGATCGCCGCCGGCCGAGAGCGGCACCGCGCCGGTCGCGTGCAGGTCGGTGAAGAACCGCTCGATGCGCCCGATGGTGTCGTGCAGGTCGATGGGATTGATGCTGGCGTCGCCGCAGTCGGCGACCCGGCAGAGCTCGTAGGGGCAGATGCCGAGGGTGTGATGGGTGCGCCGCATCAGGCTCGACATGTTGCGGATCTCGCGTGGGCCGTGACGGGCGCCGGCGCGGTTGGTGGTGCCGTTGTCCCAGGGCACACCCACCAGCGCTATATCCACGGCGGAGAAGTCAGTGACATGGGGGAGCCGCATGAAGGTCGGCATCGCGCTGAAGCGCGGCATGTCCATGCCGCTGACCGGCTCGTAGAAGCCCTCGCTCATGGGTGGCGTTCCCTTCTATTCGGCCGCGATGTCCTGGCGCCTCGACCCGAAAATCTCGATCAGCGCGGCGGTCATACCGTCCACGTAGTCGCCAACGAAGCGTTCGCCCTTCTCCGCCGTCGCCGCGACCGACGGTGAGAGCGCGCCGGTCCAGGGCACCCGGGAGGTGTCCGTCGGATAGATGTCATAGAGCGGAAAGTCGGCGGACGGATGGTCGGGCGCCTTCGTCATATCCACGAGGTCGGGGTAGAGGTGCAGCATGACCGAGGTTTCCATCAGGCCCGCATGTTCGAGCGGCCATCCGGGGAAGCCCTCGGGCCAGGCGGCTTCCATGGTCTCCTCGGTGACATATTCCCAGTAGGGAATCTTGGCGATCCGCATGTCGTCGATGCCGTCACGCCGGAGTCCCCGCAGCGCGAGGTCGATGCCCTCCACCAGGAACATGTTGTTCTCGTAGTGGCCGTCCACCACCGCCATGCGGCGCACGCCGTGGCGGGCGAATTCGCTGACGATGTCGCGGACCATGCGGATCAGGGTCTCGCCGTCGAGGCTGGTAGTGCCAGGAAAGTGATTGCCGCCGCCGGATTTCGGCTGCGACTTGTAGCCGTAGCAGAGGGTTGGCGCGACCAGGTCGCCGGTGCGCGCCGCGACCCGCTCGGCGAGCGCGGTCGGGATCGCGGCGTCGCAGTTCATGGGCAGGTGCGGGCCGTGCTGCTCCAGCGAGCCCACCGGGAGGATCACCACCGGCTGCTCCTCCCGCACCCGCCGGTCGTACTCGGTCCAGTTGATCTCCGCGACGCGCACGGGGCGGGTCATGGCGGCCTCCTCTTCGCGCTCGGCTGGCGCCGCTAGCGGTTGGTCGGCCAGCGCGGCTGATTGTCGCTGCCCCAGCGGTTGATGCCGATATCGGTCTCGGCGCAGCGGCGCCAGACCTCGGCGAGCGGCGGGATGAACGCCTTGTTCTTGGCCTCCAGCCGCTCCTGGCCGGCCTGGATGGCCGGCATCATGTCGCGCAGCTCGTCCATCAGCGCTTCTTCGTCGACCCGTGTGAGCCGGCCGTCCTCCACCATGATCTCGCCATTGACGATCACCGTCTCCACCGAGGAGCCGTTCTCGCAATAGACGAGGTGGTTGCGCACGTCGTTGAGCGGCGTGAAGTTGGCCGTCCGCATGTCGAGGATCGCCATGTCGGCGCGCTTGCCGGGCTCCAGCGAGCCGATCTCGTCCTCCAAGAGCACGCTGTAGGCGCCGCCGAGGGTCGCCGCGTGCAGCACCTCGTGGGCGTCGAGCCAGTAGGCGTTGTCGGGCGAGGAGATGTTGTGCATCAGGCCCGCGCACTGCATCACGCTGAACATGCGCGGCGTGTCGCTGGTGGAGATCCCGTCCGACCCCAGCGCGAGATTGACGCCCGCATCGAGCAGCCGGCGCACCGCGCAGATGCCCGAGCCGAGCTTGAGGTTGGAGAGCGCGTTGTGCACCACCGAGCAGCGCGCCTCGCCCATCAGCGCGATGTCGTCGTCCGTGAGCCAGATGCCGTGTGCGATGGTCGTGTTGCGATTGAGCAGGCCGAGATCGTGCATGTATTGGATCAGGGTCTTGCCGTAGAGCTCGCGGCCGGTGACCGCCTGCACCTTCGATTCGAGAATGTGGGTGTGGAAAGGCAGCCCGTTCGCACGGGCGAACTCGTCGGCCGCGTGCATGAGCGGTTCCGTGCAGCGCTGGGGGCCGGAAGGCGCCGGCATGAAGCGGAGCCGGCCGGCACGGTTGTGATAGAGGCCGAGCGCCTCCTCGCAAAACGCGGTGAACTCGTCCGCCGTCGGCGGCACCATCTCGTCGATCTCGTCCTTGAGATCGCCCGGCAGAAGATCGTTCAGGTAGACGATGGTGTCGGGCAGCTTGCGGTTGATCACGTGGCCCGAGATCGAGGCACGGAGGCCCACGTCCTCGTAGGCCTGGAATACCGCGCCGATGGTCTCCATGGACTGCAGCGGGAATTCGAGAATGTCGTCGGAGAAGAAAGTGACGCCCGTCTTGATCGCGTCCATGGCGCAGAGCGCGGAGCGCAGGTAGATCATGCGGGGGGTGAGTTCGGCCGCGCCGAGGATGCCGTAGGCGAGCGTCATCCAGAGCTCCAGCGGCATGTTGTCGTAGCGCCCCTTGGCGAAAGCCTCCGGCGTGTGGATGTGACCGTTGATGAGGCCGGGGATCACCAGCTTTCCCTCACCAGAGATCACGCGATCGGCCTCCACGTCGGCGCCTGTCTCGCCGATGGCGGTGATGCGCTCGCCTTCGATCAGGATGTTGCCCTGGAACGGCTCGCTCCCGTGCTCCGGGTCCATCGAGACGATGGTGGCACCCTCAATCAGTATTGACATGCACTTCCCTCCCCCGTTTCGGGCGCCGCCTGGTCACGCCGGCAGCACATAGGTGTCCTCCGCCCGCCAGGACGCACGGAACGTCTGGCCCGGCGTAATGTCGACCGTGTCGAGTTCGTGCGCCTGCTTCTGGACGCGGAACACCGCGCCGCCGCCGACATCCAGGTGCAGCGTCACCACCGAGCCGATGAATTCCTCGCTGATCACGGTGCCGGTGACGGCGTTGTTGTGCGTCTCCGACTCTGCGTTGAGCGCGACCCGGTCGGCACTCACCACCAGATTGACGGAATCGCCCACTGATGGCGCGCGTACGGACGACACGGCGGCCTGGATGTCACCGTGGACCGACTCCACGCCGATGCGCCCGCTCTCGGCCGTCTTCACGCGCCCCTCGATGAGGTTGTTGGTGCCGACGAACTCGGCGACGAAACGGTTGGCCGGCGCGCGGTAGACCTCGCGCGGCGCGCCGATCTGCTGGATGCGACCCGCGTCCATGATGACGACGCGGCTCGCCATGGCGAAGGCCTCGGACTGGTTGTGGGTCACATAGACGAAGGTGATGCCAAGCCGGCGCTGAAGCTCGGTGATCTCCGCCTGCATGCGCACCCTGAGATGGGCGTCGAGCGCGCTCAGCGGCTCGTCGAGTAGGAGGATACGCGGCTCGGTCACCAGTGCGCGGGCGAGCGCCACCCGCTGCCGCTCGCCGCCAGAGAGCTGTGCGATGTTGCGGTTCGCGTAATCGGCGATGCCCACCTGCTCCAGCCATTTGAGCGCCCGTGCGCGGCGTTCCCTGGCCGGTATGCTGCGCATCTTGAGTCCGAACTCCACGTTCCCGCGCACGCTGAGATAGGGGAAGAGCGCGAGGCTCTGCCACACCATCGGCGTGTCGCGCTCCCAGGGCTTGCGTTCGTTCACCCGCTCGCCGTCGAGGCGCACCTCCCCGCTCGTCGGTTCTTCGAGACCCGCGATCATGCGCAGCGTCGTGGTCTTGCCGCAGCCGGACGGCCCCATGAGCGCGACGAACTCGCCCTCAGCGATCTTCAGGTCGATCCCGCTGACGGCCTCGTGCTCGCCGAAGCGCTTGGTCAGGCCATCGAGCTCCAGCAGGGCTTCAGCCATCGCATGTGCCCCGGCAGAGGCCGCTACAGAAGCCGAGCATCGGGAAGGCCCGCCATCTTTCGATCGAGTGTAAGGACATCCAGTCCGGCCCTGGCATAGCCCGCGGCGATAAAGCGATCGACCAAACCGGCGCCGCTGGTTTGACCGAGGATCTCCAGCGTGGCGTCACCGCCGAGCGGGGCCACGAGGCCACTCCGCAGCACTGCCGCGAGGCCGCCCCGGCAATCCGTCTTGGAGACACCATAGTGATGCTGCACCGCCACGTAGGCCTCGCCGATCACCTGATTGGAGGCGAAAACCTCGGCGCCGTCATTTTCGATCAGAGTGGTCAGCCGTTGTTTGCAACGCGCGAATTCGAGTTCGGGATCACCCGTCAGCAGTCGCACGAGGATCGAGGTATCAATCCCGAAGCGCTGGGTCATGAGCCTCCTCGCGGAACCGTTCGATGTCGAAGGAGCCTTGTCCGCGCCGAAGTTTGTCGCGCAGTGGCGCGAGGCGATCAGAATCGATGCGCCGAGGGCGCAACAGGAAGCCGCTCGGGCTCTCTTGCAACTCCAGCTGGTCGCCGGGCTTCACCCCGAGCGCCTCCAACACGCGGGCTGGAAATGTGACTTGGCGCTTCGACGTGATCTTCACGTACATGTCGTATCTCCACCTGATGCCTTACCATAATCGTAATATAGTAAGGTAACGAGGTCAAGCGGACCATACATGACCGTGTCTCCTACACCGGTGCCTTGAGGCGGCCGGTGCCGCGGCGGGTCAACAGAAAGACCTGCGCCAGAATAACGAGCGTGATGGAAACCGCGAAGACGACGCTGCCGACCGCGTTGATGCGGGGGCTCACTTGCCCCTGCATCATGTTGAGCACACGCACGGGCAGCGTCTCGTTCACGCCGCCCACGAAGAACGCGATCATAAACTCGTCGAACGACACAGCTGCGGTGAGAAAAAGGGCGGCGAAGATCGAGGGCATGGTGAAAGGCAGGATCACGAAGAGCATTCCCCGCCAGTTGTTGGCGCCGAGGTTCCAGGCGGCCCGCTCCAGGTCCGGGTCCATCTGCGAGAGGCGCAGCCGGATCAGCGCCATGGCAAAGGGCGTGCAGTAGACCACGTGGGAAAAGATCACCGAGTGGAGCTCGCCCACCAGGCTCACGCGGCCCAGGAACATCAGCATGACCAGCCCCAGGATCAGCACAGGAATCGTCGGCGGCAGCAGGGCGAGCGCGAGGTAGACGTTCTTGCCGAAGAAGCGGTAGCGGAAGTCGGTGTACGCGGTTGCGAAGCCGATGAAGGTCGAGATGGCCGCCACCGAAAGGCCGACGATGATGCTGAAGCGGAAGGCGCGCGGCACCGGCGCCTCGTTCCAGATCGCCTCGTACCAGACCGTGGAGAAGTTCTCGATGGGCAGGACCGGGAAGCGCCCTTCGTTGAAGGAGAAGATGAAGCTGATCACGATCGGCACGAACACGAAGCCCAGCGCCACGAACACGTAGCCGAGGAGAGAGCCGCGAATGATGCGGTCGAGGCTCACTTGCGCGCCCGCCCGTGGCCGTAGGCGAAGTAGAGCGCGGTGAAGGCGACCACGATGAGCGTCGCCACCATGGTGACCGCCACCACCGCAGCGCGCGGCCAGTGGTTGCCCTGCTTCACCGTGTCCACGATCAGGATGCTTAGCGTCGGGGGCTTGCTCCCGCCCAGGCTGACCGGACTCACGAAGTCACCGAAGCAGAGGATGAAGGTGAAGGTCGCGGCCAGGATCAGGCCCACCTTGGCCGAAGGAACGATCACCAGGAAGATGGTCCTGATCCGCCCGCAGCCCAAATTATGGGCGGCCTCGATCAGGCTGCGGTCGACGTTCGCCAGGCTGAAGAGCTGGAGCAGGATCACCAGCGGCAGGCAGAGCGTCATGTAGCCGACCACGGTGCCGAACAGCGTGTTCAGCATCTCCACCGGGCCGAACCCGAGAAAGTCGAAGACCGTGTTTAGGATGCCGTTGTCGGAGATCACCGCCTGCCACGAATAGACACGCACGACGTAGCTGGTGAAGAAGGGCGTGATGAGCAGGAAGACCCCGAGGCGCCGCGTCGCGGGCGAGACCTTGAATGCGAGCGCGTAGGCTGCGGGAAACGCCAGGACGCTGCACACCACCGCCGCGAGCACGGCGTAGCCGAGCGTGCGCAGGTAGGTGTCCACGACATAGCCCTTGCTCCACATCTTGACCCAGTTGACGGTTTCGAACGCCGGCTCGAGCCGGAAGCTCTCCACCGTCCAGAAGGTCATCACGACGAGGAAGGCGAGCGGGGCGAGGAAAAACATCCCCTGCCAGAGCGCGAGCGGCAGGCCCCAGAAGAGCGCGTAGCCGTCGGGCCGAGGAGCGTTGCGGCCGGCGGAGGCCGTTACGCCTTCAGTCTCGGCAACAACCATGAATTAGGTCGTGTGCGGGCACCCGAAAGTTAGGGGGCCGCAAACGCGCGGCCCCCGCTTGACGCTAAATGTTCTTGTACTCGTTCCAGACCTCGGTCCAGTCGTCGATCGACTGCTGCACCGGGGTCTTGCGAAGCTGGATCTTGCCGTCCTTGTACTCGTCCATGACGTTCCGCTTGTCGAACCGGTGCCGCAGCAGCTCGGACAATTCGGGATCGTTCTCGTTGAGTGCCTCCCAGCCCTTCTTGTTCGGGATCGAGGCGTTGTAGGACGGCTTGGCGGCGACGCGCCACTGCCCTTCGGGACTTACAAGATACTGGATGAATTTCTTGGCCAGCTCCTGATTCTCTGATCCCTTGCCGATCGAGCACGACTCGGTCCACTGGATGCCGCCCTCGTCCGGGATGGTCGTGGTGATCGGCAGGCCACCCCGATGCAGGATGATCGAAATCCACTCGCCGATGCCCGGCATGACCCAGGCATCCTGGTTGGTCATCGAGGTGAACACGTCGGCCATGGCGTAGAAGCCGGCAAGCTGCGGCGCCAGCGAGAAGGTGGTATCGCGCAACTTGTCGAACGCCGCGTCGTCGATGTTGAACGGATCCTTGTTGCCGTTGTAGAGGCTGAGGCAACCCATGGTCGGCAGGTACCAGTCGAAGTGGCCGACCTTGCCCTTCACTCTATCTTCCCACATCACGCCGTAGCTGCTGCAGTCCGCCTCGCTGAGGTGCTCAGTGTTGTGGACCAGGCCGAGATAACCGAAGGACTGCATAACCGAATAGAGGTCGCCGTCCAGCCAGTGGCCCTCGAGATTCTGGAATTCGGGCCAGAACTCGTCGAAGGGGTAGTCGGCCGGGTCCATCTTGTCGATGAAGCCGGCGTCCCGCAGCTGCACGATATACTCGCGATCCGAGAGAATGACGTCGTAGGTGCCGGGCGGCGACTGGTTGACGAGCGCAAGCATCTGCTCGCCGCCTACATACTCCTTGCCGACAACCTTCACGCCGTGCTCTTGCTCGAAGGGCTCGACGATGAACGGGTCGGCATGGCCCGGCCAGCTCAGATAAGTGAGCGTATTTTCCTGTGCCCCGGCATTCCGGCCCGCGAAGGTGCTGGAGAGCGCCGCCGTGCCGGCGAGCGCGGTCGCACCCTTCATGAATCCGCGCCGTGACAGGCGCCAGCCGCGCGGGTCGCTGTTCCACATGTTGCCCATTGTCTCCTCCCCAATTTGTTCTCTGGCGATTGTAGCAGAACTGGCCTATCTCCCCACAGTCACGGCGCGGCTTCCTCACCGCGCGTCACGGGAGAAGAGAAGTGCTGCAACTCGGGCTCGTGCTCGGCTATTCGGGCCGGGACTTCGCCATCGACATCGACCTGATCCGCGAGGCCGAGTCTCTCGGCTACCAGTCGATCTGGACCTCGGAGGCCTATGGCTCGGACGCGGTGACGCCGGCCGCCTGGATTCTGGCCCAGACCGAGCGAATGACGGTGGGCACCGCGCTGATGCAGATGCCGGCGCGCACGCCGGCCTGCGCCGCGATGACCGCGATGACCCTGCAGGCGCTCTCGGACGGCCGCTTCGTCCTCGGCGTCGGGCCGTCGGGTCCGCAGGTGATCGAAGGCTGGCACGGGGTCGCTTACGGCAAGCCGCACGAGCGGCTGCGGGAATACGTCTCGATCGTGCGCCGCATTGTTGCGCGGGAAGAGCCGGTCGTTCACGAAGGCATGCACTACGCCATGCCCTATCGCGGACCGGATTCCACCGGGCTCGGCAAGCCGCTGAAAAGCATCATCCACGCCCGCCACCCGCTGCCGATCTACACCGGCTCTGTCTCGCCGGCCGGGCTTCGGCTGGCAGGCGAGATCACCGACGGCCTGTTCCCGCTCTTCATGATGCCGGAGCGCGCCCACGTCTATCGCGAGCCGCTGGTCGAAGGCTTCCGCAGGGGCGGCCACGGCGAGCGGCGCAAGGCCTTCGCCATCGCCCCCTTCGTCGACGTGAAGATCGACGACGACCACGCGCGTGCCCTGCTCGCGGTCAAGCAATCACTCGCGCTCTATGTCGGCGGCATGGGCGCGCGGGGCCGCAACTTTTACAACGACTATGCGCGCCGGCTCGGTTTCGGCGATGCCGCCGAAGCCATCCAGGACCGGTTCCTCTCCGGCGACAAGCAGGGCGCGGTGGCGGCCGTGCCCGACGAGTTCGCCGACGGCATCGCCCTGGTCGGGCCGAAAGCGCACATCAGGGAGCGCCTCGCGGCATGGAAGCAGGCGGAGGCCGAAGGCTCGGTGACGGCGCTTCTGCTCGCCGGCGCCGGGCATGAGGAAATCCGCTTCCTCGCCGAGGAACTGCTCTAGCAGGGACCGCCGGCGGGAGGCGCATCGTGAGGCGCTGGCTCATCGGGCCGGCGCTTGCGCTCTGCGCTCTCTGGCTTGCCACCTGTGAGACCGCGCCTCCACCGCCCGCCGACAACGAGGCACCGCGCACCCACGTCATTCAGGTCGCCAGCAACGGCTGGCACACGGCGATCGTCGTGCCGGCTCCCGCGCTCGCGGCCACCGGCTCGCTGCCCGAGGCGGAGGATTTTCCCGGCGCCGCGTTTTTCGAGTTCGGGTGGGGAGATCGCGTCTACTACCCGGCGAAGGAGAAGACCATCGGCATGACCCTCTCCGCAGCGCTCGTTCCCACGCCGGCGGTGATGCACATGGCGGGGCTCGCGGCTGCGCCGAGAGACGGCGGTTCCGGCCGCGAGGTCGTCGCCGTGCCGCTAACCGACGCGGGATTCCTCAATCTGGTCGAGGCGCTTGCGGCGGAGTTCGAACGCCCTTCCGGCGGCCGTGCCGCGTCCGTCTCTCGCGGTCTCTACCCCGGCAGCCGCTTCTACAATGCCCGCGGCGAATTCCACCTCTTCAACACGTGCAACACGTGGACGGCGCGCATACTGCGCGCCGCAGGCGTGTCGATCTCTCCTTCAGGTATTGTGACTGCCGACGGGCTGATGGCCCGTCTGCGGGCGGCGCTAATTGTCGAGTGAGCTCAGCGCCCCTTCGCGGGTATCGTGGATCGGGATGATCTTGTCGAAACCGCTGATCTCGAACACTTCCTTGACCGGGCCCGAGAGCGAGCAGAGCGCGAATTTGGCGTCCCGCTTCCACAGGGTCTTGGCGGTCATCAGCACGGCGCGGAGCCCCGCACTGCTTATGTAGGAGAGGTTTTCGAAGTCCATGATCACGGCGCGGTCGCCGTCTTCGATCTTGGTTCGGATCGCTTCCTCGAAATCACGGGCATTGGTGCTGTCGATGCGCCCATTCACGCTGGCGGTCAGGGCGTTATCGTCGCGTTCGATCGTCAACTCCATTGCCGTCGTCTCCTAAGACCGTGCTGGTACGATCATGTACCTTGTTTGGGGGCGCGCCACACTCCAACTCGCATGGATTCCAAAGCGCCGCGGCCCTCCCCGCACACCGTGGCGCGACGGCGTCAGTCGTCTGTTTCGGGCATTAGCACGAATTCCGGGTAAGACTCAATGCCGAGCTCTGCCGCATCCTGGCCAAGCTCCTCGTGCGCCTCTGGGATCCGTGCCCGGAGCGGGGACTTGTCGAGGATGAACCACGCCAGGTACGAGGTGCCGAAGACGAAGGCGCCGATCGCGAGGATACCGATGATCTGCACGCCGGGGTCGCCGCCGGCCGCGATGCAGACTGCGAGCGTCCCCCACACCCCGGCGAAGAGGTGAGCCGGGACCGCGCCGACGACATCGTCCACCTTGACGATCTCCAGGAACTTCACGCCGAGCACGACGATCGCGCCGCCGATTGCACCGATGATGACCGCGAAGTAGTGATCGACGATGTCGGGCCCGGCGGTGATCGCCACCAGGCCGGCGATGGCGCCGTTCAGGCTGGTGATCAGGTCGACACGACCCATGATCGGCCGCGAGAGCGTGATCGCCGCCAGAACGCCGGCCGCCGCCGCAAGATTGGTGTTTGCCAGGATGTTACTCAACGCCACGGCGTCGATCGCCCCGCTCAGCGCGAGCTGCGAGCCCCCGTTGAACCCGAACCAGCCGAGCCAGAGGATGAAGACGCCGAGGGTGACCGCGGGCACGTTGGAGGGCGACGTCACCTTTACGCTGCCATCGGCGCGGAACTTGCCCTTCCGTGCGCCGACGATCATGGCGCCGGCGAGAGCCGCCCAGCCGCCGGTCGAATGCACGATCGTGGACCCGGCGAAGTCCTGGAACCCCATCTGGGAGAGCCAGCCGCCACCCCAGGTCCAGGAGCCGATCACCGGATAGATGAAGGCGGTCAGCAGCGCGATGAAGATGAAGAAAGACCAGAGCTTCACGCGTTCGGCCAGGGTGCCGGAGACGATCGAGGCGGTGGTCGCCACGAACACCATCTGGAAGAACCAGTCGGACATCGTGGAATAGCCGCCCTCTATGACGGCCTCCGCCGCGCCTTCGTCGCCGCCGAGCAGAGCGATCTCCTCGGGCGTCGTCGAATAGGGCAGCGCGAACGACCCGACCCAGCTCACCACATCGACGTACATGAGGTTGTAGCCGACCAGGTAGTAGGTGAGGCCGGCGATGGAATAGAGGCCGATGTTCTTGAGGCAGATGACGGACGCGTTCTTGGTGCGAACCGACCCGGCTTCCAGCATGGTGAAGCCGGCGCACATCCACATCACCAGCGCGCCCCAGATCAGGAACGAGAAGCTGTTGAGGATGAACTGAGTCTCGGCGGTGACCGCGGCGTAGGCCTGCGGCACCACGAACACCAGCGAGAGGGTGAAGACGAGGACCAGACCGGCGGTCCGCCAGCGGGATCTACCGGTGAATCTGAAGGGTGAAAGGCTTGCGAAAGTAAGCTTCGGTACTATTCCGCGTGTACTTCTATACTCCTGCCGCATAGCCGGGTCCCTGCCCATTTTTCACGGTTTCGCGAACCATGACCACGTTCGCCGGGGCTGTCAAATGCGCTCGAAAACGGCCCCCGCACCGGTCTGAAGTTATGCCCATAGTCTTTTGATGTAGCGGATTTTCCCATCCAAGAGCGGCAGGGCCCGTGCTGTTGGCCTCGCTCGCTCCTGTACCGGTCGAATTCGTCATCTGCTCATAGAGTCAGGCTTTGGAACACACCCGGCAGCGATTCGCTCAGATCATCGGCGATCAACCCGGGGCCGAAGGTGGCCGCCGCCGCACCGTGCAGCCAGACCCCTGCGGCCGCCGCCTCGAACGCCGGCATCCCCTGCGTCAGCAGACCGAGAATGAACCCTGCCAGGACGTCGCCGGAGCCTGCCGTCGCAAGAGTGGGCGGCGCGTTGGCATTGATTACCGCGCGGCCGTCGGGCGCCGCGACCACAGAGTCCGCGCCTTTCAGAACCACCACGGCCCCGCATTCCGCCGCCGCGGCGCGGGCACGGGAGAGCTTGTCGCCCTCGTAGGCGAAGAGGCGCCGGTACTCGCCCTCGTGCGGGGTCAGCACCGCATCGGGTCCGAGCACCGTGAAGAGCGCCGCCGGCTCGTCCTGAAACGCTGTGAGCGCGTCGGCATCCAGCACGCAGCGCTTTCCCGCACCGAGCGCCTGCAGCGTGCGCGCCCGGGTCGCGGGACTCACGCCGCAGCCGGGGCCGATCAGCAGCGCGTTGCGGCGCTCGTCGGCAATCGCCGTCCCCAGGTCGTCCAGGGACGCAACCATGACGGCGGTTAACTGGGACGCATAGACGGGCAGCGCGGCTTCGGGCGCGTGGACCGTGACCAGCCCGGCGCCGGCCCGAAGTGCCGCGCGGGCCGCGAGTCGCGCCGCGCCTGAATGGGTGCCGTCGCCGCCCACCACGAGCGCATGGCCGCGGCTGTACTTGTGATCGGCCGCTTCGGGGCCGGGCAGCAGCCCTTGCCAGAGTGCCAGCCCATTCTCGTGCACTCGGAGTCCCAGCGCGTCGATCGCCGCCTCCGGAATGCCGATGTCGGCAACCACCACCTCCCCGGCACGCTCGCGCCCCGGCAACAGCAGGTGCCCGTATTTCCGCCGGCCGAAGGTCACGGTCACCGCCGCCTCGAAGGACCCGCCCAACACGTCGCCGGTGTCGCCGTGGACGCCGCTCGGCATGTCCACCGCGACGCAAGGCAGGTCGCGCACCGCACATGCCTCGGCGAGCGCCAGTGCCTCGCCCTGCAGCGGCCGTGCCAGCCCGGCGCCGAACAGCGCGTCGACCACCAGCGGCTCGCCCTCGAGCAGCGCCGGAGCGAGCGGTTCGACTGAGCCTTCCCAGCGCGCGGCCATCGCCGCGGCATCACCCTTGAGGCGTTCGCGGGCGCCCAGGAGCCCGAGCCGTACCGGCCAGCCGGCCTCCGCCAACAATCGCGCCACGACGAAGCCGTCGCCGCCGTTGTTGCCGGGGCCGCAGAGCACCGCCACCGGCCGCGGCGCCCAGCGCCGCACGATCGCCTCCGCCACCGCCCGCCCGGCGTTCTCCATCAGTGTGAGTCCGGGCGTACCCGCGCGCGCCGCCGCCGCGTCGGCCTCATACATCTCGGCAACGGAAATGAGCGCGAGAGCGCCGGCGTCGCTCATTCGGAGTCGGCGAAGAGCAGATCGACCCGCATCGGTTGCACGAAGGCGTAATCGCCGGCGTCCGTGCGGCCGGCCTCGAACAGGCGCCTGACGGTCTCGCTCCGCACCGCATCGGCGCCGTAGCTGTTGTAGGTGAGGCCCGAGAAGAGCTCGACGAACTCGTCGTGGCTCTCGAAGCGCCGCTCGATGTCGTAGTGGACCTCGCGCGCGCGGGCGAAGAGGGGCGCCGACTCGCACACCGCTTCGCGCGCCTGGGCGCGGACCTCGGTCTCGTCGTGGAAGGGCTTGATGACGGCCGAGAACGGTCCTTCCATCACCGGCTCCATCACGTAGACGTAGCCGCCCGGTGCGAGCACGCGGCGCGCCTCGGCGAGCGCGGGGCGCATGGCGTCCTGGGGCACGTGATGCAGAGAGCGCCCGAAGATTACGCCATCGACCGTGCCGTCGCCTGCTGGAAGCGATTCGGCCCGCCCCTCAACGAAGGTCGCGCCCTCGGTCTCCGGCGCTGCGCGGTTGCGCTCGGCCTGGACCGGGTCCGGCTCGACGCCCAGAACCGTGGCGCCGCGCTCGGCCAGCGATCGGGCCAGCGCGCCTCCACCGCAGCCGACATCGACGAGCGATTGACCGTGCACCAGCACCAGTTGGTCCAGCACGGCGAGATCGGTGCTTGCGCCCCAGCGTTCGACGGTCCCGGGCATGGCGCGAGCATAGCCCCCGCCCCGCCGCCGGACCAGCGTCGAACTCACCCGCTTGCCGTAGAAGCTGCGCGATCATACCGATTCTGATATGAAATCAGGCGAGCACGTGCGCCCGCCAGTCATCGGGCGGGTGGGTCAGTCCAGAGTTGCCCCATGGTTGCCCACGTCGAGACCGTCGCCTTCCAGGGCATCGAGGCGTTGCCGGTCGACGTGCAGGTGCATATCGGCGGGGGAATGCCCGCGTTCATGGTGGTGGGCCTTCCTGACAAGGCGGTGGCGGAAAGCCGGGAGCGGGTGCGCGGCGCGCTCGCCGGTCTCGGACTCGCGCTGCCGGCAAGGCGGATCATCGTGAACCTCGCGCCGGCGGACATGCAGAAGGAGGGCAGCCACTTCGACCTTCCCATCGCGCTCGGGTTGCTGGTGGCGATGGAGGTGCTGTCGGCGGACGATCTCGCCACCTACGTCGCGCTCGGCGAGCTCGGTCTTGACGGCGCGCTGATACCGGTGGCGGGCGTGCTGCCGGCCGCCATCGGCGCCAACGCGCGTGAGCGCGGCCTGATCTGCCCGGCTGCCAACGGCACGGAGGCCGCCTGGGCCGGTGGCGGCGAGGTCGTGGCACCCGCTGACCTGCTCGCGCTCATCAACCACTTCAAGGGGACGCAGCTTCAGGCGCCGCCCAAGGCGGCAGCGCTCGCCGCGCCCCCGCGCTACTCCGACCTCCGCGACATCAAGGGGCAGGAGACTGCCAAGCGCGCTCTCGAGGTGGCCGCCGCCGGCGGTCACAACCTGCTCATGATCGGCCCGCCGGGCACCGGCAAGTCGATGCTGGCATCGCGCCTTCCCGGCATCCTGCCGCCGCTCGCGCCGGAGGAAGCGCTAAGCGTCAGCATGATCGCCTCGGTCGCGGGCCTCTTGGGGGACAACGGGCTGACCCGCAGCCGGCCCTTCCGCGATCCGCACCATTCGGCCTCGATGGCGGCGATGGTGGGCGGCGGCGTCCGCGCCAGCCCCGGCGAGGTCTCGCTCGCCCATCTCGGGGTCCTGTTCCTGGACGAGCTGCCGGAGTTCCCCCGCCCCGTGCTCGACGCGCTGCGCCAGCCCATCGAGAGCGGCGCGGTGGCGGTGGCCCGCGCCAACGCCCACGTGCGCTATCCCGCACGCTTCCAGCTCGTCGCCGCGATGAACCCCTGTCGCTGCGGCTACCTGTCGGACCCAGTGCGCGCCTGCACCCGCGCGCCCCGCTGCGCGCAGGACTACCAGACGCGTATCTCGGGTCCCCTCTATGACCGGATCGACCTCCACGTGGACGTGCCGGAGCTTTCCGCCGCCGACCTCACGCTGCCGCCGCCCGCAGAGGGCTCGCACGAGGTCGCAGCACGGGTCGCGGCCGCCCGTGCGGCGCAGCGGGCGCGCTTCCGCGCCCTGGATGCGCCGCCCGACATCCGCACCAATGCGGAGGCCGAGGGCGAGCCACTCACCCGAATTGCGACACCGGATGAAGGAGGACGGGACCTTCTCGCCGAGGCGACCGATCGACTGCGATTATCCGCACGCGGCCACCACCGCGTGCTCAAGGTCGCGCGCACGATTGCGGACTTGGCCGGCGTGGAGACCGTGGCGCGCCGGCATATCGCCGAGGCGCTCTCCTACCGCCGCATCGGCCCTTACGGATAATGGGACGCGCCGGGCGAGACGCCCCGGCCGCGATCAGGCCTTAGCGATCATGCGCCCGAGGCGCCGACCGCCGCAGATGTGAACGTGGAAGTGCGGCACTTCCTGGCCGCCGTTCAAGCCGGTGTTGGCGATGGTGCGGAAGCCATCCGGCTCGAGCCCCAGCGAGCGGGCGATCTCGCCCACCGTCTTGAAGAAGCGCCCGACCTCCTCGGCCGAGGCCTTCTGCGTGAAGTCGTCGAGGGAGACGTAAGCGCCCTTTGGGATCACCAGCACATGCACCGGCGCCTGCGGCGCGATGTCGCGAAAGGCCAGAACAGCGTCGTCCTCGTAGATGGTATCGTTCGGAATCTCGCCGCGCAGAATTTTGGCGAAGATATTGTCGTTGTCGTAGCTCATTTCTTGTCCCCGGCCGTTCGCTTCCCGGCCTCGCGCGCGAGGCCCGATGTGCCGCGCCTCTTCGAGAGTTCGCCGAACACGTCGGCCGGCTTCACGCCCGCGGCCGACCACAGGATCAGCAGGTGGAACAGCAGGTCCGCGCTCTCGGAGACAAGGCCCTTCTTGTCGCCGATGGCACCGGCGAGCGCCACCTCGACGCCCTCCTCCCCCACCTTCTTCGCCACGTGCTCTTGGCCGCGGGCGAAGGTGCGTGCGACATAGGAGGTCTCCGGGTCGCCACCCTTCCGCTTTTCGATGACGCCGTACAGCTCCTCGATGACGCTGCCGGCCTGTGCGCCCTTCATCCTGCCGCCCCATCCCGGTTCGCGCGTTGGGTATCAGAATTCACCGGCGCCGTCATGGCCGCATCGGGATGCCGGCGGCGCGCATGTGGGCCTTCGCCTCACCGATGGAGTGCTCGCCGAAATGGAAGATGGAGGCCGCCAGCACCGCCGTCGCGTGGCCGTCGCGGATGCCCTCCACCAGATGATCCAGTGTGCCGACCCCGCCCGAGGCGATCACCGGGATCGTCACAGCGTCCGCCACGGCGCGCGTCAGTTCGAGATCGAAGCCCACGCGGGTGCCGTCGCGGTCCATCGAGGTCAGCAGGATTTCGCCGGCGCCCGCATCCGCCATGCGCCGGGCCCACCCGATGGCTTCGATTCCCGTTGGCTTGCGCCCGCCATGGGTGAAGATCTCGAAGCCGCCTTCGACCCGCTTGGCGTCGATGGCGACGACGATGCATTGGGTGCCGAATTTCTCCGCCGCCTCGGCGACGAACGCCGGGTTGTGCACGGCCGCCGTGTTGATCGAGACCTTGTCGGCACCCGCCAGCAGCAGCGCGCGGACATCCTCGATGGCGCGCACCCCGCCGCCCACGGTGAGCGGCATGAAGCAGACCTCGGCGGTACCGGCGACGACGTCGTAGATGGTGTCGCGTTGCTCGTGGGAGGCGGTGATATCGAGGAAGCAAAGCTCGTCCGCCCCCTGCGCGTCGTAGACCCTGGCCTGCTCCACCGGGTCGCCGGCATCCACCAAATCGACGAAGTTCACGCCCTTGACCACCCGCCCGGCGTGGACGTCGAGGCACGGGATGACGCGCATCTTCAGCATGGCGCGAGAGCGCGATCGGCGCGTTCAGGCGGCAAGCAGCGCGAGTGCCTGCGCCGGGTCGATGCGGCCGTCATAGAGAGCCCGGCCGCAAATCACGCCGCAGACCCCGTCCGCCTCGTAGGCCTTGAGCGCTTCGAGATCGGCGTGGGAGGCAACGCCGCCGGACGCGATGACCGGCGTCTCCAGCGCCTGCGCCAGCGCCCCGGTCGCCGCCGCCGCGACGCCCTCCAGCGCCCCGTCACGCGCGATGTCGGTGTGGATGATCGCGGCAGCGCCGGCGTCTTCAAACCGCCGCGCCAGCTCCAGCGCTGCCATGTCGACTGTCTCGGCCCAGCCTTCCACCGCGACCCGCCCGTCGCGCGCGTCGATTCCGACCGCGACGCGGCCGGGGAAGACCCGGCAGGCATCGCGCACCAGGTCGGGATCGCGCACTGCCACGGTGCCGAGGATCACCCGGCGCACGCCGCGCCCGAGCCACGCCTCGATGGTCGCCATGTCCCTGATGCCGCCACCAAGCTGGACCGGGAGATCGACTGCTTCGAGGATCGCCCCCACCGCATCGGCGTTGACCGGCTTGCCTGCGAACGCGCCATCCAGATCGACGATGTGAAGCCAGGCGAAGCCGGCAGCGGCGAAGGCTCGCGCCTGCGCCGGGGGGTCGTCGGAGAAGACCGTGGCCCGCGCCATGTCGCCCTGCACGAGCCTGACGCAAGCGCCCCCCTTGAGGTCGATCGCAGGGAAGAGGATCACGGCGCCGGGTCCGGCGGCCGGTCCGTCAGATCGGTCAGGTCCTTGCAGTAGTAGTGGCCGGCGATCGGCCCGCCGTCCACGAACGCGTACTTGGGATGCGTGCCCCAGCGCTCGAAACCGAGCGACTCGTAGAGTGCGATGGCCGCCTCCTGGGTCTCGCGCACGCTCAGGTTCACAACCTTGTAGCCGCGTGCGCGCGCTTCCGCCTCGGCCGCTTCCAGCAGCAGCCGGGCGAGGCCATGCCCGCGCGCCCAGGGCGCGACGAAGTGCGTGTCGATGAGGCAGGAGAGGCGCCACGCCTCTTTCTGGGGCGGCGCCGACACGAGCTGGACCGACCCCGCCACCACGCCGTCCATGCGGCCAATGAAGAGCAGCCGCTCGGGCACCACGGTCACGCCCCGCCAGTAGCGCTCGAAGGCGGCAGGCTGGGGCGGGCGCACCCAGCCGAATCCGGCGCCGTCGTTGATCGCGGCGGCGGCAGCCTCGCAAAGCTCGGCAAGCTCGCGCTTGCGCAGCCGCTCGACCGTGCCGACCTCGATGCGTGGGCCGACTGTCGCGAGCTGGCTCATGGCTGCCACCGAAGGAAGTTACCGATCACTGTCAGGCCCACCTCTTGGCTCTTCTCGGGATGAAACTGCGTGCCCACCATGTTGTCGCGGCCCGCGACCGCGGTGACCGGGCCGCCGTAGTCTACGGTCGCGAAGACCTCGTCGGGCTTGCGGCAGGTTAGTCCGTAGCTGTGCACGAAATAGGCATGGGCATCGCCCGACAGGCCGCTCAGGACCGGATGCGCCTCGCCTTCCAAAGCGAGATCGTTCCACCCCATGTGGGGGACCTTCAGTGCCTCGTCGTCGGGCGTGAGCGGGCCTACCTCGCCATCGATCCAGCCGAGCCCCTCGTGCTCGCCGTGCTCGTGGCCGACGCGCGCCATGAGCTGCATGCCGACGCAGATGCCGAGGAAGGGCACGCCCCGGCGCAGCACGGCATCCTCCAGCGCCTCGATCATGCCCTCGCGGGCGGCAAGCCCGGCCTTGCAGTCGGCGAAGGCGCCGACGCCGGGCAAGACGATCCTTTCTGCCTGGCTCACCCGGTCGGGATCGTCGGTCACCAGCACCGGCTCCGTTGGGGTCGCGTCCGCCGCAGCGCGCTCGAAGGCCTTGGCGGCGGAGCGCAGATTGCCCGAGCCATAGTCGATGATCGCGGTGGTCACGGTGCGTCAGCTCCAGAAGCCGGGATTCGGGTCGGGACTGCGCGACCAGGACGACGGTGCCGCGGCGCCGAATGCCGGCCGTGGCGTCGACGCCTGCGCCACGGCCTCGGCGTAGCGGATGAGCGCGTGCGCACGGCCCGGCGCCGCCACCACTTCGGCCAGGCGGTAGCCGCGGGCGGCAAGCCCGGCCCGGCGAAGGTCGTTGGCCGACATGCCAGCGAGCACGGCATAGCCCAGTCCGAGCACCACCGGCAAGACCGGCCCGAGGCCCAGCACCAGCGGCACGGCGACGATCGCGGCCAACGTGGCAATCAGCGGCAGGGCGGCAAGCCACAGCCCCTCCGCGAGTGCCCAGAACGGCGCGAAGAAGAACGCGAGCCAGTTGAAGCCTTCGCGCACAAGCACGGCGCGGCCCAGCACGCCGTCGTCCCCGCTGCTCCCGCCAGCCGCTATGTGGACTGTGTAGAAGCGCACCCTAGGCCTCCAGGCTGCCGCCCAGCACGCCCTTGGTGGACGGCACCTCGCCCGCCATGCGGGGGTCGGGCTCGATCGCCTGGCGCAGCGCCCGCGCGAGGCCCTTGTAGCAGGCCTCGATCATGTGATGGCTGTTCTCGCCGTACATGACCTCGACGTGGAGCGTGAGCCCCGCCGCCTGCGCGAAGGCCTGGAACCACTCCTTGAAGTGCTCGGTGTCCATGCCGTCGAGGCGCGGCTTCTGGAACGTGACCCGCCAGATCAGATAGGGCCGATTGCTCGCGTCGAGGGAGACGCGCGCACACGCCTCGTCCATCGGGATCACCGCGCTGCCGTAGCGCCGGATGCCGCGCCGATCGCCCAGCGCCTTGCTCACTGCCTCGCCGATGGTGATTCCGGTGTCCTCGACGGTGTGGTGCAGCGTCACGTCGATATCGCCCTTCGCGTCGCAGTCGATATCGATCAGGCTGTGGCGCGAAAGCTGCTCCAGCATGTGATCGAAGAAACCGATCCCCGTGGCAATCTGCGAGCGGCCGCACCCGTCGAGATCGACGGCGACGGTAATGCTCGTCTCCTTGGTAACCCGCTCGACGCGGGCCGTGCGCGTGGGCTGGCTCATGCCTGAGACCGATGATCCGGGGAGAACGGCGCCTTGTAGCAAGAACCGCCTTTGGCTGCCAGCCTCGACGGGCCGCGCCCTTCACCCTTCCAGCCAGCGCTAGACCGGGGCATGATGGCGCGAGACACACGCCTGACGAGGAGATCGAGGCATGGCCGGCACCTTCGACATCAACATCGATTGCGGCGAGAGCTTCGGCAACTGGGTGATGGGGGCGGACGAGGCGCTCATGCCCCACATCACCACCGCGAACGTCGCCTGCGGCTTCCATGCCGGCGACCCCATGACCATGATGAAGACCATCGCGCTCGCCAAGGAGAACGGCGTGGCCGTGGGCTCCCATCCGGGGCTGCCGGACCTCATGGGCTTCGGCCGCCGGGTTATGGCGATCACGCCGGACGAGCTCTACGCCTACGTGATCTACCAGACCGGCGCGCTGAAATCGGCGCTGGAGGCCAATGGCATGGCGCTACACCACGTCAAGCCCCACGGCGCCCTCTACCGCATGCTCAACGACGACGAGGCGCTGGGCGAGGCCTTCGCCCGCGCGGTCATCGATCTCTGTCCCGAGCCCATGATGTATTACCCCGCGCCGGTGGAACGCCACGCGGTCACCAAGATCGCCGCCGGCATGGGCATCGACGTGGTGGGCGAGCTCTACTTCGACCTGCCCTACGACGATGACGGCACGCTGGTGCTCAAGCGCTCCAACGAGGGCGCGGACCTGGACGACACCCGGCACAAGCTCGGTCTCTTCCTGGAGACAGGCAACACCCTCAGCATCGACGGCGCGCGGGTGCCGATCTCGGCGCGCAGCATCTGCCTGCACGGCGACGGGCCGAACGCGGTCGATCTCGCCACCACCATCGGCGCGACCCTTACGGAACACGGCTACACGCTGGAGCCGCTGACCCCGGCGCCGACGCTGCATCAGGCCGCCGAGTAAGGGACTGGAAACGCGGCGCCGGTTGGGGCATCTTCCGGCGTCGCGCCTCCAAGGAGTCGCAGAGCGCTAACCAGAGGAGTGGACGTCGATGAGCGACGAGCACGGCCCCTCGCTCGAGGAGCTGACACGGGCACGAATCCCTTATGTGGTGGGGCTCGGCCTCGCCGTCCTCATCATCGGCGTCCTCGCGGGCCTCTCGGCCGGCGGCATCGTTCCGTAGGGAGCCTGCTCAGGCGCCAGCCGGGGCAGCGGGCAGCATCCCCTCCCCGCGCATCCAGCGGCAGAGATCTTCGAACATGGTGCGGAGCGGCACCGGCTTGAAGCCGAGCTCCCGTATCGCCTTGTCGCACAGCATGATCTGATCCAGGTTCGTGACGAAGTGGATCTCGTCGCTGGCGTCGGGGTTGCGCTCGCTCGTGGGCTGCGGCGGCTCGACGCCGACGATCTCGGCCACGATGCCGGCTGCGGTGGCGAACTTCTCGTTGGCGCCGCCGAGGATATAGCGCTCCCCTCTCCGACCCCGCTCGTAGGCGCTGATATGCGCCTTCGCGGTCTCGTCGATATGGCAGAAGGAGCCGCCGCCGACGCCCACGGTGGTCATCGCGCCGCTCGCGATCGCCTGCACGAAGGGACCCCAGATCACCCGATCGTAGGGGCCGACCACGTTTCCGGGGTTGACGCAGACCGCATCGAGGCCATTGGCCACCGCCTCCAGCACGATGTCCTCGGCCGCCTTCTTGGTGCGGCAATAGTTGACCGGCAGCTCGTCGGCGTTCGACGGCGCCGTCTCGTCGATGGGCATGCCATCGTGTAGGCCCCACGTCGCGCCCGTCGACGTATGGATGAAGCGCCCGACGTTCCTGGCCTGCGCCGCCTCGACGATGGCGCGCGTGCCCGCTACGTTCGCATGGGTCTGGGCCTCGTCTCCGGCGGAATCGAAGCTCACGTTGCCGGCCACGTGGAACAAGGCATCCACGCCATCGGGAATCGCGCTCTCGAGAAACGCCCGGTCCCCGATGTCGCCCACCACCAACGTGGCCGGGAACCGACTCAGGTAGGTGAGGTCCGAGGTCTCGCGGTGCATCGCGATCACCGACCAGCCGGCCTCACCCAGCTGCTTCACCAGGTTGGTTCCGATGAAGCCCGATGCGCCCGTGACGAACGCGGTCTTTCCAGTCATGCCTGATTCCCCGATTACGTGCGGCTTAGCGCCAGATCGGCTTGCCGGAGCCCGGCAGGCCGTAAGAGTCCCACTTGCCCGTCACCCGTTCCACGATCTCGTCCGCCATGCGAATGCGCGTGCCCCAGGTTCGGCTGGTCTCGGGCCCGATCTTGGTCGTCGCATCCAGGCCGACCTTGGCGCCGAGCCCCGGCTCCGGGCTCGCGAAGTCGAGATAGTCGATGGGCGTGTTCTCGACCATGGTGATGTCGCGCGCCGGGTCCATGCGGGTGGAGACCGCCCACATCACGTCCTTCCAGTCGCGCGCGTCGATATCGTCGTCCACCACGATCACCCATTTCGTATACATGAACTGCCGCAGATAGGACCAGACGGCCATCATCACCCGCTTGGCGTGGCCTGCGTACGACTTCTTGATCGAGACGACGGCGATGCGGTAGCTGCAGCCCTCCGGCGGCAACCAGAAATCCACGATCTCCGGGAACTGCTGGACCAGCAGCGGAACGAACACCTCGTTGAGCGCCTCGCCCAGGATGCTCGGCTCGTCCGGCGGACGCCCGGTGTAGGTCGAGAGGTAGATCGGCTCGCGCCGCATGGTGATGGCGGAGACCGTGAACACGGGGAACGGCTCGACCGCGTTGTAGTAGCCCGTATGATCGCCGAAGGGACCTTCGTCCTCATAGTCGTCGAGGCTGACATGGCCCTCGATGACGATCTCGGCTTCGGCCGGAACCTCGAGCGGCACGGTCTTGGCCCGCACGAGCTCGACCTTCTGGCCGCGCAGGAGGCCCGCGAACTGATACTCGGACAGCGTGTCCGGCACCGGCGTCACCGCCGCGAGGATCGTGCCGGGATCGGCGCCGATCACCGCCGCAGCCGGCAGCGGCTCGCGTTTCTCCGCCGCCCAGCGCCGATGCTGCTGGGCGCCGCCCCGGTGCGCGAGCCAGCGCATCAGCGTCGTGTCCCGGCCCGTCACCTGCATCCGGTAGATGCCGAGGTTGTAGTTGTCGATGCGCGACTTGCTCGGCCCCTTGGTGACCACCAGCGGCCAGGTGATCAGCGGCGCGGGCTCCCCCGGCCAGCAGGTCTGGATCGGCAGTCGGGCGAGATCGATGTCGTCGCCCGTGAGCACCACCTCCTGCACCGGCCCGTCTCCCACCGTGCGCGGCTTCATCGCCCGGACCGTGTTGAGCAGCGGCAGCATCTCGACCGCCTCGCGCCAGCCGCTCGGCGGCTCCGGCTGGCGCAGGAAGGCCAGCGTCTCACCCACCTCGCGCAGCGCATCGGGCTCGCGGTTCATGCCCCACGCCACCCGCTCGACGGTGCCGAAGAGGTTGACCAGCACCGGCATGTCGAAGCGCGTGCCGTCCTCGCCAACGACGTTCTCGAACAGCACCGCCGGCCCCTCGTCCGCGATGAGCCGAGTCTGGATTTCGGTCATCTCCAGATGGGGCGAGACTGGCGCCGAGACCCGGCTCAGCCGGCCCGCGCCTTCCAGGCGGGCGATGAAGTCGCGCAGCGATCGATAGGCCATGGGCACCTCGGCGGGAGGCCCACATTCATGGGCAGGCGCCGTCGCCCGTCAAGCCCGCGCCGCCGCCGCGTCGTCCTCCCCCGGCGCGAGACGCGAAAGTCGGATGAGGCGGGATAAGGCGGGACAAAGTGGGATAACGCGGGATGCGGCGGGATAAGTGGGATAAGTGGGATAAGGCGGGACAAAGTGGGATAAAGCGGGACAAAGCGAGATTCGGTGGGATTAAGTGGGACAAGACGGGATGAAGCGGGATCGCGGCAAGCAGGCGCCGGCCAGAGAGCCACCGACGACAGCCTGTCAATGGCACTTTCCCTCTGCAGCCCGTCGGATGGCGAAGACGGTCTCTGCCGAGAGCCCGCCGTCGCGGGAAGCGGCTTTCGCGGGCATGCGCTCCCGCTCGCGCCTGAGCTTGTCGGTGTCTTCGATGCGGTTCAGGATGAGCGCAAGGCGGGCGAGCTCCTCCGTCTTCACCGGCTCCTCACGCTCGCTGAGGCTCGCAACGTAGTTCAGTACCATCATCCGCAGGGTTTCGATCAAAAGCAGGCTGGTGCGGCCCTCGACGCGCCCTTCCAGCGCGCCCGCCAACCGCTCCGCCGCGCGCGTACGATGGTCGTCGCTGAGAGCGGGCAGTCGTGTCTTGGCTGACGCGCGCCCGCTCATGCCGCTCGTGCCGTTTGTGCGCTCGTGTTTCATGGCGCAAACGTGACAGAGCCGTTGCGCGCCGTGCACCGCACCATAGTCCATTGAAATCCGCGTCTTCAGCCCAAGCAGCCGAGAAGCTCGGAATCTCTCTTCAAATTATGACTATAAAACAATGTATTATGGGCTACCCTCTGTTCTTCATATCTTGCTCACAATTTACAGATACCAAATAGGCACCACTTCAAATCGAACCCGCGCGTAGATGTGCCCCAACAAATTTCCGTATTTCGATATATTATTTCAATTATAGAAATTCTGTCGAAACCCAGTAACTGCGATAACCGTTCTAGCCAACTTTCAATTCTCCACGCCGGGTACCATTATGGAGAACTCCGCGCGAGTCTTCAGTTGCGCTTCCTGCCGTCGGCAAGTCGTTCTCTGCCAGAGTTGCGATCCTGGCAACGCCTATTGCTCAGATGTAGGTGACGGCACTTGGTGTAACGGCAAATTCGGATGCTGAGACAGATACCGAGTGCGAGCACGATGCGGCGTCGCAGGAGAGCAGGACATTGAAGCATGGGAGGCTGCTCATGGTTCCGTTGCCGGTCAAAAACAGTTTCTATTTTCTCAACTATAGAAACCTTCTAAGGTGTATCTGTCTCCCGAAATTTTCGCATAACGCAACCAAACGTTCGGAATTCTGGCTCTTGACTTGCGTCGACTCCTCAGGTAATGGTTGCGGAGATTTCGCAATACATAAGCATACCCTGACTTTGAATCGGCATGATCGCTACCGTCGCGGATGGTTCTGGCCTTTGGCAGGTGTGCAAGCGTGTTTAGCGCGCTTTTTTCATCGTCGCCAACATGTGCGGTCCGATCGCGCATAGCTTCCGCGCAGTCAAGCCGTTCGACAGTCGAGCGCCCCAGCATTCTCTATCCCGAATGGCGATGCAGACGCCCCGTACTGACCAACGGGTTGGTAGCAGGCGGCGTCACCAAAGCAGCCGGAGTGAGCGATCATGGATTGAACCGGCGGAATGAAACTGCCAACCGAACCAGCTTGAACGAGGCCAACAATGACCGCATCCATCTCCCAACGACCTTGCACAATTCGTGCCCTTGCGAATCGCCGTGAGGACACGATTTCTACCCCCCCCCCCCCCCCCCCGCGAGCGGTTAGGGGGCGTGCAATTGGTTCGTTTCCCATCTCCGCATAGGGAGCGCGCCCAATGAAACACTTGCCTTCATTCAACGCCCTGCGCGCCTTCGAGGCGGTAGCCCGCCTCGGATCCGTATCATTAGCGAGCAGCGAGCTTTCCGTCTCGCCGGGCGCCGTGAGCCGCCAGCTCAAGGAACTCGAATCCAGTCTCGGCGTCACGGTCCTGGAACGGGACGGTCGCGGCGTGCGCCTGACTTCCGACGGCAAGTGTTTGAAGAGCGGACTGCATCAGGCCTTCACCATGATCAACAACAGTGTGCAGAGCACTCGCCGCAGCCTGGGCCGCAGCAGGTTGCGGCTGGCAACCGTTCCGCTCTTTGCGACATTCTGGATGATCCCCCGCCTGCATCGCTTCGTTCGGGCCGAACCCAAGGTCGATATCGCGATTTCCGACAGGTTCGAACAGACTGCCAATGGTGCCCGCGGCTCCGACGCCGCCATCGAATGGGGAACCTTCGACAACACCGACGACCTCATCGCCGAGAGGCTGACGGTGGAGACCGTCATCCCGGTATGCAGTCCGACGGCGTGCCCGAATGCCGGCCTTGCCGGGGCCACCCTCCTGCATCGTCAGGATTTCCCGAGCCGCTACAACTTTCCGAGCTGGCCCGAGTTCCTGGCGGCGGTCGGACTCGATGGGCCCGACGTTCCCGCTTCCCAATCCGGTCCGGGCATCAGCGGCGGCCTGGTCATGGGTGCCGCGCGCGAGGGCATGGGAGTGGCGCTGGTCGTCGGCACCATCGCTCACGACGACTTGGCCTCGGGACGCCTCGTACGCCCCATCCCCCACAGCATGGAAACTAAGCACGGCTACTGGCTCCTGATCCGAAGGGCCGTGAGCGAGCGAAGCGACATACGGGCGTTCCGCGACTGGCTACGCGAGGAACTTGCTGCCTCGGTGGGGCAACCCTGCCGCGAGAACCCGGTCCCCGCAACCGATACTACGATCCGGGCGGTCGTCTAGCCCGTTCTGACCCGGACCTGAAGCCTATGGCGCCGAGGATACGGGGCTCGGCGTCTGGATGGATGGGGATATGCGCCTCTTTCCTCGGCACCTGTCTCTGTCTTTCACCTGAGGAACGTGGATAGCGGCGCAAGCCGGGCGCCAATTCCGCAGCCCGATCCGTGCAATCGAAATTGCTGCAGTTCTCTCGGGCCAGGGCTGGAAATCGCGGGTCGCCGCAACGGAAGCACCGGTCCTGTGCCGCCGTGTTGACTTACCAATGTCGCAGTACGGGCACGATGCTGGCGTAATCGTCGGTCCACACCGGAACTTGGTCGGATGGGCCGAGCGCCACCCAGCCCGGATCGAGATCGAGCGCCGCCAGCACATCCTCGTCGCGGGCGAGGACCGCCACTTCGGACGATTTGACCAGCTCGGGCGGCGTCACGCCTTCCGGCGCCCGATAGCGCTTGATGCGCCCGGCGAGACCCATGCGTTCCGCCAGCGCCGCCAGAACGGGCTCCAGGTCGAGATGCCGGTTGCTGATGTGGACCGCGATCACGCCCTCGGGTGCCAGGGTGCGCAGGTAGACGCGGAATGCCTCCTGTGTGAGAAGGTGGACGGGGATCGCGTCCGAGGTGAAGGCGTCCAGCGCAAGGACGTCGAGCCTCGCCAGCTCGCGGTCGAGGAGCAGGCGCGCGTCGCCGACGGCGACGGTCGCATCGGGCGCACAGGTGCGGAGCGCCGCAAAGTGTTCCCGCGCGAGCCGCACGACGACCGGGTCGATCTCGTAGATGCGCACCTCGTCGCCGGTGCGGGCGTAGCAGGCAAGCGAGCCGGTGCCGAGTCCGACCATCCCGATGGCGTTGGGCGAGGGCCTGCGTGCGAGCGCCGCGAAGAGCTCGTGGTAGGGGGTGCCGATCCCATAGTAGGTGGTGCGGCTCTCGATCGAGCCGTCGGGCCGCCGCCACTCGGCGCCGTGCAGCGTAGTCCCGTGCCTGAAGATGCGCACGCCGTCTGCCTCGCCGATCCGGTAGACGCCGAAGAACGAGCGCTCCCGTGCGATATCGCCGTTGGAGCTGCCTGAGATCGCAGCGGGAGCGAGAAAGACCGTGAGAAGAGCACCTGCGAGAAGAACAGGCCGTGCACGCAGGATTCCCAGCGCGGGCGCGCACAGCGCGGCAAGGGCGAGTGTTCCCATCCAGAGCCAGCTTTCTCTGCCGAATCCTTCGGTAAGCACAAAGGAAAGTCCGGCGACGACCACGACCAGCGCGAAGGCCGCCACGATCAGACGGCCGCGGCGCAGGTGGGACGAGGCCGCTGGTACGAGCGCGGCGACGAGGGCAAGCACGATGGGGTGCTCGTAGACGTCGACGAAGACTAGCGGAGCCACCAGCGCGACCAGCAGGCCGCCGACGAGACCGCCTGTCGAGATCAGGAGGTAGTACCGGGTCAGGTCGGCTGCCGGCGGACGCAGGCGAGCGATTGTCCCGTGGCAGTAGAGGGCGGCAAGGACGAAGATCAGCAGGTGCGCCGCACCGAACGCGAACACCGTGCGGCTCAGCGGGTAGACGACCGCGATGCAGATCAGCAGCAGCGGGAGGATGCGCGCCGAAAGTGCATGGGAGATGAGCTGGCGCCGGGCGAAGGCGTGAATAAACGTGCCGAGGTAGAGCGCCAGCGGCACGATCCAGAGCAGTGGCACGGACGCGATGTCGGTTGTGATGTAGCGTGTGACCGCAAGCAGCAGGGCGCTCGGCACCGCCGCGAGCGCGAGGATGCGCACCGCCGGGAGCTTGGCCGAGGTCGAAGCGGAGGGTGCGCCGTGTGTAGGGGCTGTGGCGGCGACAGATGAACCCTCGCGGTTCGTCGCCAGCCAGAGCACGATGAGGATGGGGCCGAGCCCGAGCAGGACCGCGCTCCAGAGCCATGCCTGGTTCTCCAGGCCGATGGCGGGCTCAAGCAAGAGCGGATAGGCCAGGAGGGCGCCGACGGAGCCTGCGTTGGAGGCCGCGTAGAGGACGTAAGGGTCGGCCGAGGCCCGGCCGCTGCCGGAGCGCGCGAGCCAGGCCTGGACCAGGGGCGTGAGCGAGGAGGCTGCGACGAACGCCACCCCGAGCGTGCCCGTCATGGTGCCGAGAAGCCAGAGCACCGGCGGCAGCTCGCCGGGCGCCTCACCCAGCGGGCGGAGTCCTCCGGCTGGCGCCGTGACGGCGACCCCGATCCAGAGGAGGCAGAGGAGGGCGAGCTGCCCGGTGGGCGGGAGGCGGCGCACCAGGAAATGGGCGAAGGCATAGCCTGCCAGGAGCGCCGCCTGGAAGAACACCATCGCCGTGTTCCACACCGCAGGCGCGCCGCCGAGAGCGGGCAGGACACCCCGCACCGCGAGCGGCTGGATCCAGAACACCAGCCAGGCACCGGCGAAGACGGCGAGCCCGTAGAGCCAGACCGGCGGTGCGACGCGCGCGAGTGGATCGGGAATATCGAGCGCCTGCAATGCGCCGCCGATCGAGACCGATCGCAGGACGCCATCGCGCCGGGGTTCGTAACTTCGCCGGAAAATCGTCATGGTTCGCAGCATGTTTCTTTCTCGATTGTGCAGGTGAAGAGGCACGGCACAGCGGCCGACTCTCGTGCCACGCGATCAGCAGGGTTCCTGAAAATACTCGTCGAGCGCGCTGACGATCGCTCTGGCCAGCGCCCTCCTTTGATCGTCGCTCTCAAGGCGCTCCGCATCCCGTTCGTTGGACAGAAAGCCGAGCTCGATGAGAACCGACGGAACGTCCGGCGCCTTGAGAACGCGGAACGCCGCAAATCTGTGGGGGCGATTGACCAGTGGTGTCACGCTAGCGAGTTCCGGCACAAGCTGTTTCGCGAGCGCCGCCGAACAGTTCATCGTACCTTGCTGAACCATGGAGGCCAGCACCGCGGCCACATCCGGATCGTGGCTCTCCGGCTCGAACGTGCCGGCCACGGTATCGGCCCTGTTCTCCAGCCGGGCGAGCTCGGCGGTTTCGGCATCGGAAGCCTCCTCGGAAAGGGTATAGACCGCCGCTCCGCGCAGTTGCGGGTCGTCCGCGCGATCCACATGGATCGAGAGCAGGACTTCGGCGCCTGCGTTGCGGGCGATCGCAACGCGCTGCCAGAGACCCACCCTGTTATCGCCGTCACGGGTCATCGCCACCCGGTAGCGGCCCGACACCTCGAGAGCGGCGCGGAGTTCACGCGCAAAGGTGAGCACGACGGCTTTCTCCTTCACGCCCTCCAGCGAGACCGCCCCGGGATCGCGCCCGCCGTGGCCGGGGTCGAGGGCGATCAGCCGGCGCATCGACAAGGCCAGCGTCTTCCGCTGCGGCAGCGGTGAAGGCTCAGAAGTCTCCATACGGACGGAGGCCAGGAACGCGACGGACGGCACCGGGGCGAGATTCAGGATCAGCCGGTAGGGTGTCCCGGACACCGCATCCGCCTCCTGCCACTGCGCCCCACCCAGGATCAGCGGCCGGGCCAGGTCGATCACGATACGCGACGTATCCGCACGGAACTGGCCGAAGCGTATCTGGGCCACGCCGTCGCGGCCGAAGGCCAGCGTCCGCTCCGGCAGATGCCAGCTCACGGGTGGGAGATCGATCACCAGCCGCTCAGGACTTGCCAGGGTGAAGACCTCGAACTCCACCGTCCCGGTCAACTCGACGACCAAGCGGGTTCCCTCGCCGTATGGGCCGAGGCGCACGTCCGTCACCGACGGTGCAGCCGACGCGGCCGCAGCCGCAAGAACCGAGAGCCACGACGCAGCGGCCGCCAAGGCAAACGTGCGCGAAAGGGCTATAGCCACTGCTACTATCGTTATGCGTCAGGAAGGTCAGACGAGCGGCTGGGCCGCTAGGTCGCGGTGACGGCTCACCCCGGCAACTGCTCTGAGCTTGTGGCGGAGAACGTTCGTTGCGCCATCGTCGGCGAGCGCCATAGCTGCGGAGCTACACGCAGTAGACGGCATAGATCGCATCGTCCCTGTCCCGGTGCATCACGTTGACCTCTTCGATCTCCCAATAGCGCGTCAGCGCGATCAGCCCGTCGCCGGCCTCGGGGCGTGGCGGGCCCAACAACAGGAACACTGCGGAGCCGTCCTGTTGCGGGAACTGCTCGGCGGCATGGTGATCGGCCTGCACCAGTTGCCGCTCCACGCGGTCCGCTCCGTCTACCACGGCGCCCGGCGGGCGGGGGAAGTGCTTGTTCTGTCTCAGGTGCCAGCCGATGAATCCGAACTCCTTGAGGTGTCGGGCGGCGGTCAGAGCTGCCGGGTTACGTTCCAGACCGCGTCTTGTCATTGATCCAGGGTCCTCGATGCACGTTGCGTCAGGGGAAAAGAAAGTCATTGGCTCACCAGCGTCCCTGCGTGCGGCTGCGCACGGGCCCGGCGACCGCGGTGTACGCGCGGGGTGGGGGTGGTCGCCGGATCGTTTGGGGGGCGAGCACCTTGCTCTGAGCGGTTGGTTACGGCGGCAGAGTGCCTCCCCCTCCCTGTGGTCAGCACGGACCTGCCGCCCAACAGAAGATGCGGCGAAGCATGGCGGTGGGCGAAGCCGATCATTTCGATACGGATCGGCATCACAGCGCCATGATCCCCGGCACTGCGGCGATAGCGGCACCCAGCCTTGCGGACCTTGAGCGCCGCGAGCAGCCACCGGATCCGCATGACGGGCTTCTCGACGACGGCAGCACAATCGAGCCCCCGTAGTTGTTCAGGAGTCGAGCCTCGGGAGGCCCAAGACGAGCGCGGCCTCATCGAGCGCCTGTGAGCCGCTCGCATGGACAGGGTCGGAATCGCTGCGTCACGCATCACCGGCGCGACCTCCGCCACCCTGCCGCCCGGGCCTCGCCCTCGGTGCAGAACCAGCGCTCTCCCTTCGCCGGATCGATCCGGGTCCGGTCGTAGTATTGGCCTCCCGAGAGATGATAGATGCGCTCGCCGCCGCGGGAGACGTTGCCCTTGATGCGGCAGTTGCCGTCATCCCGCTTGTCATCGTGACGGAACGGAGCCAGGCGAACGCCCGATCGCCAGTCCCAGGGAAGGGCGAACTCCCCGCGCCAGACGCCCCGGCGCGCCGCTCTCCCCGATGCTTCCTCCGTCACATAGTCGGTCGAGTACCGGCGGTAGGCGAGCGCCCACCCCCGGGAGACCAGCCAGGCGCCGAGGTCGTGGCCGTCGGCGCGGCAGAGTGCCACGATGCGCCCGTAGCGGTCCCGGCCGCGCTCTTCGCAGACCACGAGGCGGCCGTCGACACGACTGGCCAGCGCAATGCTTGCCTCGCGGCCGCACCGCCAATTCGTGCCGCCGGCACGGCAGAGCTGCTCGCTCTCCGGCGCGTCGATGCCATGCAGCCGGATACGCTCGCCGTCCACGTCGATGGTGTCGCCGTCGATTACCGACGCCCGGCCCGACACGTCCGGGTGTACCGATCCCCATGGGACGACGATGGAGAGAAAGACGCATGCCGCAATCGTGCGCACCATGCCGCGGCACGCCCGGATACCGCGCCCGCGGCGTACCCTGCATCTGCGGTCAGCCACCCTCTGCCCCCTGGGGCACGGCCGCGCTCTCCAGCACGTACTCGAGCACCTTCCCCACGGCGTTGCGCCAGGCGCGGCCAGGCTGCTTCGATTTGCCCCCGGTGGCCGCGGCGTGAAGGGCCGTATCGAAGGGCACCGCGACATCCGGTCTGCGGTCGCCGAGTGCGTAGCGGATGTGGGCCGGCGACAGCCCGCTTCTGGCCATTCGCGGCGAGGACTGCACCAGGGTTGCGGGATGACTGGTGCCCAGCAGCGCAAGCGAGCGCACCGCCGCGCTCAGGCTGGCGAGCGACGGCTCGTAGAGCAGAACGCGGGCGTCAGCGCGCTGCAACACCTCGAGCTGCAGGACGGGATCCGGGAAACCCGTCACCAGCACCAGGTGTGTCCGGTTGGCGAGGTGCGCGACGAGCCGCGACACCGCGTCGGGCGATGGCGGCGGCGGAAGGGTAGGCGTCAGCGCATACGCGATCAGCGACAACCCGGGTTCGGCCGTGACACGGACCCCTTCGATCCGGTCCGCCGCGGTGCCTGCATCGCCGCCCGCCGTCTGGGAACCGAGTGCGGCGAAGAGCTCCGAAAGACCCTCGGCCGGCTCGACGCCCAGCAGCCCCGGAAGACGGCCTGCGACAGGATCGAGATCGACCACGGACGCGGTGCGGCCGTCGATGCCAGCAGCGCGGGCGAGCGCGGCGACGAGGGTGGAGGTCCCGCTGCCGGCGCTGCCCGCGAATGCGATCACCCGGCCGGCGTAGGGGCGCTCATCAGCCTCGTCCGTCAGCGACGCGCAGGCCTCGCGTACGAGGGAGGCCGATATTGGCTTGACCAGGTAGTCCGCTATGCCGTTCTGGAACAACTCCCGCGTGTACTGTGCCGTGTCGGTCGAGCCGATGGCGATCACCGCGGTCTCGAAGGCACACACGGACGCCAGCTCCCTGACGGCCCGACCCGGCTCGGAGACGCCGTCCAGATCGACGAAGAGCACCCGGGACGCCGGCTCGCCTGCGAGACTCCGCAATGCCGCTGCGAGACGCCCGCGCTGAACCCTCGCCTTGCGGTCCGCAAGGCCCGTGCGGAGAGCCTGCAGGGTACCGCCGTCGGCGGCGAATCCGCGGGCGTAGAGGCTGTCGGGCGAGAGAGCCATGGTCGTGCCTACGGCCGGCAGGGGGTGCGGGAGCTGCGCGCCCGCATCAGGAGCCGCCTCCGATCGACGACGCGGTCTCGGACGGGGCCGGCAGCGGGCGGACCCTGTCTCCCACCCAGCGTTGGTAGCCGTTCAGGGCGGCACCGTGCGCGGCGTGCGTCATGCCTGAAGATCCGCAAAGGTCCGTGTGGGCTCCGTCCCTTCCTGCTTCCTCGGCCCACACGCTGCCCAAACCCTCATCGTCCGGCGGTGCGGCGGCACGGTGGCTCCCGATGCATCCAAGCCGGGCGGCCTGCAGGGCCCGGTGGTAATTGACCAGGTGTTCCGTCTCCGCATGAAGCGACACGCTGAGCCCGCTCAGCGGCGCGAAGTAGGCGTCCCTTTGCGCAAGCCGCTCCTGGCAGCCCGCTACGAGCACCGCGAGCGGCAGTACCATGGCGATCAGTGCAGCGACGCGGGGGCGCCGCGGGCTTCTCGCGGCATGTTTTCGTGCACCGGGTTTCATATTGCTGCCTCTTCGCCGCTGCGGCCGATCGGCCTGCAGCATGCGTGTAGACGTCTCTCGAATCGGGTCGGTAATCATGACACTTCCATTCCGTTTCCCGGCCGGTGTGACGATCTGAGCCTCATGAGATCGACACCTTCGAACAGGTGTATGAGAGGCCGCAGCATCTCGATGACGTCCAAGGAGAACTCGGCCAGTGACGGATGTTCGCTCATGCCCTTTCAGCCTCCGCTCCGGCCGCAATCGGGCCGGCTCTCGCATCCGTTCCGGCGCGCCGGACTGCGCCCCGGCCGCAGCACCGGCGAAGCGGAATTCGGCTGCAGCAACGGTGGGCTCGCCATGAGGCGGCATGCCACTCGGATGCGAAGGCCGGGCTCGATCGACACGACGATGTGCCTAGTAGTAGTAGCTGTTGAGGGTCTGCCCGGACCCAGCCGTGACCGCCTCACGAGGAGCCGGGCCAGCTTCCACCAGCCGGGCGGTGACGGTGACGATCAGTTCCAGCTCGTCCGCCCGGGTCGAGGTGTGCCCGAACACTCCCCCCACGAGCGGTAGGTCCTTGAGCACGGGCACGCCCGACTGCACCTCGTTGGACGCGCTGCTGAAGAGACCGGCGATCACGACCGACTCCCCGTCGCCCATGGCGACGGTTGTCTCCGCACGCCGCACGTTGATCACGGGAACGGTGACCCCGCCGGCAACCTGCACTGAGTTGTCCTGCGAAGGCTCCGAGACCTCGGGCCGAACGGTCAGCTCGATCCGACCCTCGTCGACGATGGTGGGAACGAAGTCGAGAACGACTCCGTACTTCTTGTACTCGAAGACGATCACGCCATCCTTGAAGCCGGACGGCAGCGGAAACTCGCCGCCCGAGAAGAACGACGCCGTCTCGCCCGAGTTCGCGGTGACGTTCGGCCGCGCCAGCACGTTCGCCAGCCCCGCCTTCGCCAGGGCGTCGACCATGCCGGTGATCCCGATCTTCTCCCATGTCCTGGAGAGAACGAGCGACGGCGACGTAAGGCCGTCCACGACCGTTGGCGGGATCGTTCCGGGAGCCCCGACTCCGCCCAGCGCCGACGGAAGCGGCAGCTGCCGCCCGATCCGGAAGCCGCCACCCAGGTCGCCCTCGGCGGAACGCCCGAACAGCTCCCAGTTGAAGCCGAATTCCTCGGCGATCGAGCGCTGCACTTCCGCGATCTGCACCTCCAGATTAACCTGCAGCGGGCCTCCGATACGAAGTCCGTTCTCCACCGGCGTGTCGGGCGGCAGCGAGACCGCGGCAAGCCGCTGCGCGCGGTCGGCGGCTGCCGCCGAGCTGACCTCGCCCAGCAGCGAAACGCCGTGCTCCAGGGCGCGCACGCGCACTCCGTCGAACTCCGGGTCCGTTCCAAGGGCCGCGCGAAGAGGCGCGATGTCCAGCACCGTGCGCAGGTTGTTTTCGACCAGGGCGCCTTCGGGCAGCGTGGCAGCCGCAAGCCGAGCGGCTCGTTCGGAGTCCACCTGCGACCCCACTTTGCCCGTGAGCGCAACGCCGCGCTCGACCCGCTTCACCAGGATCGCCTCGAAGCCGACTTCGGCGGCCATGAGCGTCCGGAGCGGCGCCAGGTCCAGCCCCACCGTCAGGTTGTCCTCCACCAGCATGCCTTCCGGCAGAGAAGCGGCCGCCAGGCGCAGCGCCCGCCCGGCAGCCTCCGGCGAAGCCACGTCGCCCGCGAGCGCAACGCCGCGCACGAGCTTCTGGACCTGCACCCGCTCCAGCCCGGGCTCCCCGGCGAGAAGCGCGCGGAGCGGCTCCACGTCAGGCGCCAAGCGCAGGTTGTTCTCCACCGCAATCCCTTCCGGAAGCGCGGCGGTTGCGAGACGGGCAGCCCTGTCCGACGCCACGGCCGAGCCCGCCTCCCCGGTAAGAGCAACGCCCCAGCCGACACGCTTCACCCGGACGTTGCGCAGCTCCGGATCGCCGGCCAGGAGCACACGTAAGGGCGCGAGATCCAGGCGCACGTTCAGGCTGCTCTCCACCAGCATTCCTTCCGGAAGCGACGCGGTCGCGAGACGGAGCGCAAGGTCGGCCGCCGCATGCGAGTCGACATCCCCGGTCAGCGCCACGCCCCGCGCGAGCAGCTGCACTTCGACCCGATGCAGTTCCGGCGCTCCGGCCAGCAGCGCGCGCAGAGGCCCGATATCCAGCACCACGCGCAGGCCGGTCTCGACAGGGGTGCCTTCCGGGAGCAGCGCGGCAGCGAGGCGGGACGCCTGCTCGGCCGCCGCTGCAGAGCCCACCTCGCCGATCAGCGCGACGCCCCGGCCGGTCCGTTCCACCCGGATGCCGGCAAGATCGGGATCGCCGGCGACGACCGAGCGGAGCGGCCCGAGGTCCAAGCCCACGTTCAGGTTGCTCTCCACCGGGACGCCCTTGGGAAGCGAAGCCGCCGCAAGGCGCAGCGCGCGGTCCTCCGCCACAGGCGAATCGACCTCCCCGGAGAGGGCAACGCCGCGCGCGAGGCGCTGCACCTGCACACGCTCCAGCCCGGGCTCCGCAGCCAAGGCCAGGCGCAGGGCCTCGATATCCGGCAGCACCCGCAGGCCGTTCTCGACCGGCACGCCCTCTGGCAGCGATGCCGATGCGATCCGCTGCGCCCTTTCGGCCGCCTCTGCGGAAGCGACCTCGCCGGTCAGGACGACGCCGCCGGCCAGCCCCTGCACCTGCACGCGAACCAGCTCCGGCTCTCCGGCCAGGAGCGCGCGCAGAGGCGCGAAGTCGAACACCACGCGAAGGTTGTTCTCGACTGCCACGCCCTCCGGGAGCGATGCCGCGGCGAGACGGTGCGCACGATCGGCGGCCTGTTCGGAAGCAACCTCGCCGGTCAGTGCGAGCCCGCGGTCCAACCGCTGCACCAGCACGCCCTCCAGGCCCGGCTCGACTGCCAGGAGTGCGCGGGTCGGCTCGACGTCCCACACCACGCTAAGATTGTCCTCCACCAGCAGGCCTTCCGGCAGGGACGCCCTGGCAAGCCGGAGCGCGCGATCGGTCCTATCCGCCGAAGCGACCTCTCCCGCGAGGGCAACGCCTCGTGCGAGCCGCTTCGCCCGCACGCGTTCCAGTCCGGGCTCTGAGGCCAGAACGGTGCGTAGAGGCTCGATGTCGAACACGACGCGCAGGTTGTTCTCGACCGGCAGGCCCTCCGGCAGCGAGGCGACGGCAAGCCCGAACGCCCGGTCGGCAGCCTCTGCCGACGCGACCTCGCCGGTCAGCGCGACGCCGCGGCCCACCCGCTGCACCGCGACATCCTCGAGGCCCGGCTGGCCGGCGATGAATGCACCCAGTGGCGAGAGATCCTGCGAACCGGGCTCGCCCGCCAGCAGGGCGCGAAGCGCACCGAGATCCAGCCCGACGCTCAGGTTGTTCTCCACCGGCAATCCCTCCGGCAGAGACGCGGCAGCGATACGGAGCGCGCGGTCTGCATCGGCCGCTGAGTCGACCTCGCCCGCAAGGGCGACGCCGCGCGCCAGGCGGCGGACCTGCACGCGCTCAAGACCGGGCTCCGCAGCCAGGGCCGCCCGAAGAGGCTCGATATCGAACCCGACGCGAAGATTGTTCGCAACCGGCGTGCCGTCGGGAAGCGAGGCGGCCGCTAGCCGATAGGCCCGCTCGGCAGCGTCCGCCGATGCAACCGAACCGGTCATTGCCACGCCGCGGCCCACCCGCTGCACCTGGACGTCCTCCAGACCCTCCTCGCCCGACAGCACAGCGCGAAGCGAAGCGAGGCCCAGCCCGACGTTCAGGTTGTCGTCCACCGGAATGCCTTCCGGCAGGGAGTGCGCGGCCAGACGGAGTGCGCGATCCGCCAGTTCCGGCGAGTCGACATCCCCGGAGAGAGACACGCTGCGGCGCGATCCTTGCACCCGCACGCGATCCAGACCGGACTCCGCAGCCAGGGCCGCCCGAAGAGGCCCGAGGTCCACCAGACGAAGATCGCTCGCGACCGGCATGCCTTTCGGAAGCGAAGCGGCGGCCAAATCGAGCGCCCGATCCACCGCAGCCTGCGAGGCAACTTCGCCTGCAATAGTCACTCCGAAATCGAGGCCTTCCGCGCGGATGCCCTGCAGGCCGGGCTCCGCAGTCAGGGCCGCCCGCAAAGGCTCGAGGTCCACCAGCCGCAGTTCATTCTGCGCCGGCATGCCTTCCGGAAGCGAGGCGGCGGCCAGCTCGAGCGCCCGTTCAACCGCCGCCTGCGAGGCGACCTCGCCTGCGAGGGTCACCCCGTGGGCGAAGCCTTCCGCGCGGATGCCCTGCAGGCCGGGCTCCGCAGTCAGGGCCGCCCGCAAAGGCTCGAGGTCCACCAGCCTAAGGTTGCTCGTCACCGGCATGCCCTCCGGGAGCGAGGCGGCGGCCAGCTCGAGCGCCCGTTCAACCGCCGCCTGCGAGGCGACCTCGCCTGCGAGGGTCACTCCGAGGGCGTGGCCGTCCGCGCGAACGCCTTGCAGGCCGAGCTCTGCAGCCAGGTTCGCGCGCAGAGGCTCGAGGTCCACCAGCCTCAGGTTGCTCGCCACCGGCATGCCTTCCGGGAGCGAAGCGGCGCCCAGCTCGAGCGCCCGATCCGCCGCGGCCTTCGAGGCGACTTCGCCTGCAAGGGTCACCCCTTGATCGAGGCCGTCCGCGCGAACGCCTTGCAGGCCGTCTTCAGCGGCGAGGAGCTGGCGCAGAGGCTCAAGGTCCGCTACGCGCAGGTCGTTTTCCAGAGGCACGCCCTCCGGGAGGGATGTCGCGGCGAGACGGTGTGCGCGGTCGGAGGCCGATGCCGAAGCGACGTGGCCGGTCAGCAACACGCCCCGGCCGGTCCGTTGCACCTGCACGTTGCGAAAGCCCGGCTCGTCCGCCATGAGGGCGCGCACAGGTTCGAGGTCCAGCTCGACGTTCAGATTGTTCTCGACCAGGAGGCCGTCCGGCAGGGATGCCGTGGCCAGGCGGAGAGCCCGGTCCGCCGCCGCCGGCGAATCGACCTCTCCCGCAAGAGCGACGCCGCGGGCGAGCCTCTGCACCTGCACCCGGTCCAGTCCGGACTCGCCCGCCAGAACGGCCTGCAGCGGCTCGATGTCGAACACCAACCGCAGATTGTTCTCCACGAGAGAGGTTTCCGGGAGCGAGGCCACGGCGAGGCGATGCGCTCGGCCGGCTGCCTCTGCCGACGCGACCTCGCCGGTCAGCGCGACACCGCGGCCCACGCGTTGCAACTCGACTTCGGCGAGACCGGGCTCGCCGGCCAGGAGTGCACGCAGCGGCTCCAGATCCAGCCCGACATCCAGCTCGTTCTCCACCGGGACGCCTTCCGGGAGAGAGGCCGCGGCAAGCCGTAGCGCGCGGCTCTCCGCTTCGGGCGAGTCGACGTCGCCCGAAAGAACGACGCTGCGTGCAAGTCGTTGCACCTGCACGCGACCCAGTCCGGGCTCGCTTTCCAAGGCCGCGCGCAGAGGGGCGGCATCGAGCGCCAGCTGCAGGTTGTCCTCCACCGGCGTACCGTCCGGGAGAGAGGCCGCGGCAAGCCGCCGAGCCCGATCGGCCGCCTCGATCGAGGCAACCTTGCCGGTCAGCGCCACGCCGCGGCCCTCCCGTTGCACCTCGACACCTTCCAGGCCCAGCTCACCGGCAATGAGGGTGATGAGAGGCGACAGGTCCAGCTGCAGCTCCAGATTGCTCTCCACCGGAACGCCTTCCGGCAGAGAGGCGGCGGCCATGCGGAGCGCCCGGTCCGCCATCTCGGGCGTGTCCACTTCGCCCGTGAGCGCCACCCCGCGGGCAAGCCGCCGCGCATGCACGCGGTGCAGCCCGGGCTCGCCGGCCAGCGCCGCGCGCAGCGGCAAGAGATCCAGTTCCACGTTCAGGTTGTTCTCGACCAGCAGGCCCTCCGGGAGAGACGCGCTTGCTAGCCGGAGCGCGCGATCCGCAGCCTCCGGCGAGTCGACCTCGCCGCCCAGAGCGACGCCACGGGTCAGGCGCTTCACCTGTACCTGTTCGAGTCCGGGCTCTGCGGCCAGAACCGCGCGCAGGGGCTCGACGTCGAAGACCACCCGCAGGTTGTTTTCCACTGTTGCGTCTGCCGGAAGCGAAGCCACGGCCAGTCGATGCGCCCGATCCGCAGTCTCTGCCGCAGCGACCTCTCCGGTCAGCGCGACGCTGCGACCGATCCTGCGCACCTCGACGCCGCCAAGCCCGGGTTCTCCCGCCAGAAGTGCGCGGAGCGGCGAGAGGTCCATCCCGATGTCCAGGTTGTTCTCGACCGGCACGCCCTCGGGGAGCGACGCCGCAGCCAGCCGAAGAGCGCGGTCCGCCGCTTCCTGCGAACCTGCGTCGCCTGAAAGGGCTACCCCGCGGGCAAGGCCGTCCACGCGCACGCCCTGCAGCCCGGGCTCCCCTGCCAGCAGCTGGCGCAGGGGCTCGAGGTCGAGCACGATCACCACGTCCCGCTCGAACACGGACCCGTCCTCGCCGAGCACCGAGACGGTGGTGCGGCCCAGGCTCCGGCCCATGACGAACAGCACGCGGGGGGAGAGCAGCTGCACGTCGGCAATGTCGGGCGAGGCCACCGCAACCGCCGCAGCGGCCGCCTCGAGGCTCAGCCGCTGCCCCGTTCCCAGCAGGACGGACCACTCGCCGCCCGGCGTCGGCGCTCCCGTTCCGGCGTCGGCCATCTGCGCAAGCGGGTCATTCGCAGCGTGCACGGCCACCATGGTTGTGTGGCGGGAGTGCGTCGCTTTGCCCGCCTGCATCCATTCGGACTGCCACAGATAGTCATCCAGATGCGGCGAGGCGGAGGCCAGCAGGATCGGCCTGTAGGAGGCCGGCGAAGCGGAGAACGGATCGTGGTTCTCGTAGTCGCTCGGGACGGCGACGCTCTCCATCGGCGCCGGGCCCGTGTCCCAACGCAACGGCCGGAATTCGCCCGCAATCCGGAGCGGGGCCGTGCCGGACGCGGTGACAGCATCCGGGCCTGCTCCGAGCGCTGCTCTCGTCGCGTCGCGATGCAACAGGAGCACATGGGGCGAAGACGCTGCGCCCTCCACCAGTGCCCGGGCGCGCCCTGGATCGTTCCGTCCCTCGTCTTCGAGCGTCGTCGATTGCAGGTCGGAAGCCGGTGCCGCCGCCAGGCGCCGCGTCCCGTCAGCTTTTGCCGTAGCAGCGACGGACTTCGGTCTGAGGGACACCGGCGATGACGGCAATTCCGAATAGGCGAGGTGCGAACCCCGGTCGTAGCGGGAGGCGGCCGCCGGGAAAAGTGCGTTCGCAGCCTGCGCCGGGTCGGGCCCCAGATGGTGCGCCCACGTTTCGCCCGTGGCCACAGGCGAGCCCGCGGCCGGTGCCGCTTCGGCCTCCAACGTCCCTTCAACGGGTGCCGTGGCCGCGATGGATCCGGAGGTGGCGGCGACCCCGCGCGAAGCCAGCACACGCGAGGTCTCTGCAAGCGACAGCAGCCGCAGGTCGCCGATCACGAGAAGAGCGTTCGCACCAGGCATCAAGCCGGCGTCGGCAGCCCGCACCGAGTGCGAGCCCGAATCCGGTTCCGCATCCATATCCCGCGTCCCTTCGGATGCCGCCGTCGCCGGACCAATCCGCAACGCCAGAGACTCGTGCCAATTCGGCCGGCTCAAGGAAGCCCGGGTTGCCGGACGATCCAGTTCCGGTTCAGTGGTCTTCGGACCCGGGTGCAGGTCACCCGCATGCTCGGGCACCCGAATCGAGACCGAGCCCTCCGGTGCGGTCCCGGGCGAGGACGGGACGGGATATGCCTCCTCGCCCGGTCCCCGCTTCAAAGAGCTTCGGTCAGCAGGTGCAGGACCGGAGCCGGCAGTCGTCCTCAGCCCTTGAAGCGGGAGAGCCATGTCCCCGACCAAGAGCATAAGACTCGAGGAATCGCTATGAAGCCCGTGCACGGCGGGACGTGCACCGCCATCCGCCCGCTCGGCCATCCCCGTGGGCAGCGGCTCGGTCTCGGGCATGCGCAGCAGAAGACGGGGATCGAGCCGCTCAGGCACCGACGGCGGGCGGCGGGCCTCCGCTATCAGGGTCTGAAGCGCCTGCCGGTCGCTCTCTTCCCACCAGGACGGCGCATGCGCCGCGAACGTCCGCGCCGCATCGTCGATCTGCTCGGACGCGACCAGCATGCGCACGTAGTTGGCCGCGATACGGGGGTGCGTGGAGGGCTGACGGAGCGCGCGCTCGTAATGCGCCCTGGCCGTCCGGTAGTCTTCTTCGAAGACCGCGGCGACGGCGAGGCCGTTCTCGATCCAGGCGACGGTCGAGGGGTTCCGGGCAAGATCGCGCGCTCGAATCAGATGCCCCCGGGCCGTGCGGCTGTCTCCCAGCGCGAGAGACGCGCGGGCGGCGCCGAGCAGCGCCTCGGCCTTCATGCCGGGCGCATCGTCCGCGAGCGACGCGGCACGCAGGAACCGGTCTCTTGCCTCGCCCGGATTGTTTCCCTGCAGCGCAACGTAGCCCAGTCCGAGAGCCGGCTCCGGCGCATCCTCGAAGCGCTCGGCGAGCGCGAGGTAGAGCCTCTGCGCCACCGCAGGCTGGCCGGCCGCAAGCGCGGCCGACGCGACTGACAGGTTGTTCTGCAACACCTGCTCGCCTCCCGGCGAGCGGCTCTCGCCAGGCAGTCCCCAGCAGGCCGCAAGGGAGAACAGGACCACAGCCATCGCCGCAGCACGCCGAACGGCCGCGAACGGGCTGCCCAGCGCATGCGACTCGGGGCGCCCCGAGCCGGGCGGGAGCGGATGTCTCTCGGAGTGTGGTGTCGTCATGATCGGGCTCCGGGACGGGCCGGGGGCTTCAGTCACAATCCACCTGCCGCACGGGTTGGTTGGGGAAACGCGATGCCCACGCATCGCTCAGCGCGTCGTACGAGCCGCCGACGCGGGCCTCGACGGCCGCGTATTCGGCGACCTCCCTGGTGTTTGGCTCCAGCACGGGCGCATATCCGAGCGCCTCGATCTGCGCCACGCGCCGCTTCGCATTCGCCTCGCGGGCGTAGATGCCGAGCGAGACCGCGTTCCTGAGCGCGCCGCTCAGCACGACGGCGAGGTCGTGCACACCCTTTTCCTGGAGCTCGCGCATCTTCTCGCTGGCGCTGCTGCGGCTTTCCAGGGGCGGCAGGTAGACCCGGTAGTCCCTGACCGTCTCGCGGCTCCCGCGGGCAACGTGCACGCTCTCGGCACCGTGCGCCCGGAGCCATTGCCTTGCCTCCTCGACTGCGGCCATATCCGAGAGTTCCGCGGTCGCGACACAGAATTCTGCGAGGGCCGCGACGGCCTGAGCCGGCTTCTCCGGTGCTGCGTCCGGCTCTGTGGCAGGAGGCTGTTCTTGCACGTCCCTCGTTCGTGAGGGCGAAGCCGCCGATTCGCTCGCGTGCACGAGCCCTCCGCCGGCATCGCGACCCTGATCGCCGTCTCCGGCCGTGCCGCCGAGTCCGCGGCTGAGCGAAAACGCTCGGCGGGCCAGCTGAACGTAGATGTCGCCGAGGTTGCGGTAGCCGATAGCGGAGGGCTTGCGTTCCAGAACCGCGGCCAGAATCGCGCGCGCCTCTTCCAGCCGGCCTTCCTCGACATAGGCCACGGCCAGGTTGTTGTGCGCCTCGAACATGTCCGGATACTGACGCGCAAGGCCGGAGAAGACGGCGATGGCCTCGTTCCTGCGCCCTTCCTGCATCTGCAGGATCCCGTCCAGGAGCCGCAGCTGCGGATCGCCGGGCTCACTCGCCAGCAGCGGGCCGAGAAGGCGCCGCGCGTCCGCATGACGCCCCTCGGACGCGAGCGAGAGCGCGCGGTCGAAGCCGTCGCCGGCCGCTGCGGCGGCGGACAGCAGCACCGCCGCCAATGCCACGGACGCAACCAACGCCTTGCCGATCCTGGTCATGCTCTCCTCCGCTCTCCTTCGCCGCGGCCGGGGTCCTGCCCCTCACGCCGTGGTGCGGGCCTCGTCCCGTCCCGGCATCGCCGGACGGCCCTTGCTTGCGACGTCGGAGTCCCCGTTGCCCGCGATCCAGCTCGCGATGTGCCTGTTGGCGATCGAGCGGATGCGCTCGTACAGCGCCTCCGAGACGGTCGCGATGCGCTCGACATCCCCCGGAACCCTGGAGTCCGGGACCTCGGCGCCGCCGGGCCATCCCGCCGCCGTGCGCGTCGCCGTTCCGATCCCCCTGAACGTGTCCGCGGTCATGGACGCCTCCTCCAGCGCCGTCGGCGCGTCGAAGCCGCGGCAGCGCTGGATACGGTCGAGCGCCTGCTCCATCCGCCGCGCCGCCTCCAGGGTCTCGCGCTCTTCCACCGAGAACGCGCTGCCCTCGGCCTCTCCCTTGTCCAGGGCCCAGCCGCCTTCCCTGCCGGCGCTGCGCATCGCGCTGTGGCCGCGCCAGGCGTCCGTGGCGAAGATGAGGCCGAGGCGTACCTGCTCGACCAGCCCCAGCGCCGTAAGGCGCCCGGCCGCGCCCCCCTCGACCTCGATCGCGCGGTATCCGGCCTCCGCCTCCTCCTCCGGATGCAGCCGGATACCCGTCGTCCGCGTCCCCTCCCGGGTCTGCGCGCCCGCATCGACAAGCAGCGCGGTCGCAAGCTCTTCCAGCCAGCGCGGGACGCCCTGCCGCGCCAGGGCCTTGTCGAGCTCCGCCCGCACCGCCTCGGCATCGTCGGCGCTGCGCAGCCGCGAGAGCGCATGGGCGAAGCCGATACCATAGGTCTCACGGAGGCGGCGCCGAACGCCTTCGGGAAGCCTGTCCGCGGCCTCCCTCAGGCCGACAAGCTCCCGGTCGGGCGCAAGTTCGTCCACAGGAGAACCCAGTTGCATGAGCCTTCCTGTCCCTTCGTTCGCCGCCCGGATGCGCGCCTCCAGCGCGGAGATGTCGTTCGCGTCCGAAACTTCCGCTGCGGCGGGCTTGGGCGGAGCCGCCACAGGAGGAGGCACCGTCGGCGTGGGCACCCTGGGGCGCTCCTCTTCCCTGTTCTCCGCGCTGGCCGCTTCCACCGCCTGCTCCGCGAGAGCCCGCAGCCAGAGGATCTCGCCAAGGTCGAAGGAACGCAGGCGGTAGCTCGTCATCGGCGCGTAGTAGCTTCGCCTGGGTGCCTGCGCGCCGCGCGTGCCACGCATTCCGCGTCCGCCGTGCAGGCGGACCGCGGACAGCGCGGCGCGCGTCTTGATATCCTGCGTGTTCCAGGCCCGCTCGAGCACGCTGGCGAGCTCGGCCGTCGTCCGGCGCTGCGCATCCGCTCCCGCCGGTGACCGCAGCCGCTCGCGCATCCGCACGGCGCAGAGCCCAAGGAGACTCGACGCGCCCCCGGCCACCTCCGCGTGCCGCTCACCCGCCTCGTTCCAGCGCTCTGCGGCCTCGTGCACCGCCGCCGCAATCTCCAGCGCCAGCATCGCGTATCCCGCGACGGCCTCCGGACGCACACCCGCGTGCACCTCGCCGCCGTGGATGTTGCGGATGCGGTAGCTCTCTCCCTCCGCCTCGATTGCGGCCCGGACGGTCCAGGCGGCGGGGTTTCGCCACCGCTCCACCCCCTCGGCGAGATCGGCCGGGACGATACCGACGTCGCCGACGAGCCGACTGACCAGGTCTTCCACAGCCTCCGGAAGGCGCCCGTGGGTGCGCGCAGCATCGGCGAGCCTGGCCCCGGTTCCGGGGTCCTCCAGAACGTACCAGTCCAGCGGGGTTCCGGAGTCCAGACGCTGCCTAACCGCCTGGGGAAGCGCCGAAACGGCGCGGGTGAAAAGTTTCTCCATGTTCAACGTCGTTTCTCCTGAGGTCTTTCTGCGGTTCTGCGGGTTACGATTGCCCGGGGTTGGTGACGGTGCCGGCCACGCCACCTACGTGGCGATGGCAAGGCAATCCTCGGACCGGCCTATTCGGGACGTGCATCGGCCATCGCCTCGTTGCGGGAAAGAGGCCTCGCCTCGTTCCCGAACGTCACCTCGCTGACCGCACTGCCGCGCACGACCCTTACCGTCTTCTGTCGAAGGTTTTCCTCCGGCAGCGCCAACAGGCTCTGCATGTCCACCACATCGAGCGGCTCGGCCGGCGCTCCGGCGGCCGCAAGCGGGCGCACCGCAAGCGAGAGCTCGCCCTCGAGCTCGCCGAGCGCGAGAAGTCCCGTCTGAGAGGGCAGGACCTCCAGCGTCGCCGTCACGATCTCCTTGCGCTCCACCTCGTGCCCCGGCGCGGACGCCCCCGCCGCACTGCCGATCCGCCGGTCGACCGCAACCACGCGCACGTCCTCCAGGATCGTTCGCGCCAGCACGTTCGCCTGGTCGCGCTCGCGCGAATGGGCGGTCAGCACCACGTCCACCCGATCCCCTGGATCGACGAGGCCCGAGTGGCGCGTGCCCGCGCCGAGCTTGACCGTGAGCGCGCGCATGCCGGGCTTCAGCACCGCTGCCAGGAAGCCCCTCTGGCGCGGCCCGACCAGGGATGACCAGGTCACCGACGCGCCGGCTGCTATCGACTCGCGAACCACGTAGCCGTAAGGCATCTCGTCCTGGTCCAGGTCTTCGGTCTCGATATGCCGCCGCCTGACCAGATCCTCCTCGATGCCGGCCTCTGTGAAGTGCTCTTCCGTGAGCAGCGTGCCCACCGGAAGCGGCCGCGCGGCCGCCAGCACCATGATCACATCCGGCTCCTCCTCCACGACCGGCGGTGCAACCTGCTGTGCAGGCACCGCCGCCTGGGTCTGCACGGGCTCTGCGTCCGGCAGGACGAAGCGCATCACGAACACGGCCCCGATCATGGGAACGATGCCCAGAAGCGCGACGATGATGACGGTGCGGTAGCGTCTCATGTCAGCATTCCTTCCCGGTCATATCCCGTCCGACAGCGCCCGCAGGGCGAGCACGATCACGGCAGGCGGCGCGATGGCGACGGCGAACGGCAGCTCCCGCCGCATTCGCCGCATCCTCTCTAACGGCAGAAGCGCGGCCATGACGAGCGCAAGCGCGAACGCCGCCATGCCGAACATGAAGAGCGTCAGGTGGAACAGCGCAGGCCCGATCCAGACCCCGGCGACCGCCAGCAGCTTCGCGTCGCCCGCCCCGAAGCGCCCGGTCAGGTAGAGCCCGAACCCGGCGGCGAGAACCGCCGCGCCGATCGCAACGTGCTGCCAGAGGTCCGCCACCGGCCTCACGGCGCCCGCCGCCGCGTAGAGCGCGAAGAGACCGAGCAGCAGCAAGGGCAACGCATTCGGGACCTCGCGGCGACGCAGATCCGTCGCGACGCTTACGGCGAACAGCGCGCACGCGGCAGCCTCCGCGATATGAATGGCGATGTCGGCCATGCGTCTCTCCAGCGGTCCCGGCGCGCCCGTCACTCGAACGCCGCGAACTTCGCACCGAACGCGTCGATCGTCCGGCGAACCGGTCCACCGGTATGGGGCGTGAACGAGTGCACGTGCGCGTAAATCACAGCCGGCTCCACAGCGTGAACATCAGCGCGCGGTCGCTCGCCGGTCGCTCGAGGAATTCGATCTTCGCCGCCGCGCTCGGCGTCTCGCGAAGCGCCAGGCCGAGAGATTGCTGGACCAGTCGGTGGCGAGAATCGCCGATCAAGCCTGCGTACG
>CBDEUP010000005.1:0-468461 GCA_965243315.1 Alphaproteobacteria bacterium | reverse complement strand
CGCCGTCGCCGGATTGCTCGCCGTCATCGCCCCGGTTGGACGGGTCGCGCCCGTCATCCGTTGGAGCGCCGGCTGCATCGGCGCCGGAACCGCCCCCGGCGCCCGGCGGATCGCCGCCGCCGGAGTCGCCTTCGTCCGGCTCGGGCAACCGGTCGTAGGCCTGCTCGACGCTGATCCCGTCCCACGCTTCCGAGTCGGGCGGCAGGGTGAAGCCGGCGTCCCGCAGCAGGCCGTGGGTGACCAGCTGGGAGGCGCGCTGCCAGCGTTCCGGGTCGCGCTCGCCCCGCCGGGTATGGTGTTTCAGCGCGCAGGCCAGCACCACGCGGGCGATCGCGGTCTCGATGACGTGGGCGTCGGTCTCCGCGATCCATTGCGGCGAATAGCGGATCTCCCGCCCGTCGCTCGCCAGCGTCTCGCGGCCGGTGTCGGGGCGCACCGGCAGCCGGAGCGCGAGGGAGCCGAAGAAGGGCTGCTCGCGCAGCAGGGCGGTCACGCAACGGCTGACCCGCTCGGCCGATTCCCTGTGGGCGCGACCGGCCATCACGCCGCCTCCCGTGCGGGCTCGTCGGCGGTGCCGGCCGACGGCGCGAAATACCCCGCGAACTTCTCCGCCAGCGCGTCGGCCTCGCGCTTGACGTTCGCGCGCGCCACCGGATCGAAGCTCTTGGACGGCCTGAGCGCGTCCGGCTCGACGCCGGCGATCTTCTCCTTCACCTGGCCACAGAGCTGGGCCAGGGTCTCGTCGCCGAAGATGTTGAGGCGCGGCACGATGTCGACCAGCTCGCGGATATTGCCGATCATCGAGTCCCGGAACACCAGCGGCTTGCCTTCGTCGTCCTCGCGCAGGCGTTCGGACACCCGCTCGACCGCCTCGCCGAGACGGCGGTAGAGGTCGCCCACCGCGTCGTGCAGCCGCTCCTCGATCTGGCTCTCGATGTCGCGCTTCACGCGGTCGGTGTCGTCGGAGGCGAGCTTCGCCATGAAATGGTCGGCGTCCGGCACCGGGATAATGCGGTAGCGCATGCCGAATTTGCCGTGCAGGTCATCCCGGGAGGGATACTCCGCGATGCGGAACAGCTTGCCGAGGTCGAGGCGGGCCTTGTCGATATTGTCCTCGTAGTCCTCGATGAAGCGGGCGCGCTCGCGGATCATGCGCTCCCGCAGTCCGTCCATCAGCTCCGTGTAACGCTCGTAGTTGGCGACGGGGAGCAGCCGGCTCCCCTGATCGTCCCAGGGCAGGGATTGAGCGTAGTGGGCCGTGCGCGCCGCGCTCATGGTCGAATTGATCGCCGCGAACGCGGTCTTCGGCAGCAGGCACTTGTTGTAGCGGCCGGCGGCGGTGCTGGCCTCGTGGTGGACCGCGACATGCGTCGAGGCCTGGCGGTCGTAGAGCCGACCCGACCAGGCGGTGATCCTGAGGCTGACCAGCATGGCGTCGTGGGTGAGGTTCATGGAAGATCTCCTGATCGAGTTGCTACTGCGTGCGCGCGGCGGCCCAGCGGATGAAGGCGGGCGAGCGCTGGAGGTGCGGATCGCGGCGGATACAGGACCCGACCAGGAACTCGCCGACCTCGCGCCGCAGGCGCTGGGCGTAGGTGACTATGGAAGCCAGCGTGATGTCGTCGGCCATGCGGTAGAGCGAGCCGCAGAGCGCGATCAGCGCGCTGGCGTTGTCCGGCACGATCGCGTTCTCGGGATCGTCGAGGACGGCCCGGGGGTGGGGCAACTCGCGCCAGACCTTGAGGAAGGCCGAGAACTCCACTGCCGCCGCCTCGCCGACCGTGCCCCGGAATACGGCGCGCTCCACCGTCGGATCGAGATTGCCGCGCTCGTTGACGACGTTGGAGACGATCTCCCAGGTCCGGGGACAGCAGAACGCCTTCTCCTTCGCCTGCGGATCGAAGGCATGCAGCAGGTCGGGGCGCATCTGGATGTAGAACAGCACCTCGGGCGCGATGCCGTTGGCGGCGCCCCAGGCGAGCCAGTCCTCGGCGTCGACCCGGATCTCCAGATGGACGAAGCGGGACGCCAGCGGCGTCGGCATCCGATGGACCACGCCCCGGTCGCTCTCGCGGTTGCCGCAGGCGATCAGCGACGCGCCCTCGGGCAGTTCGTACTCGCCCACCTTGCGGTCGAGCACCAGCTGGTAGAGCGCGGCCTGCACCATGGGCACCGCCGAGGGCAGCTCCTCCAGGTTGACGAGCCAGCGGCCGGGATCGCCGGCGGGCGGCAGGAAGGCCGGCGGCGCCCAGCGGGTGCGGCCGTCGGCATCGCGCCAGGGGATGCCGCGCAGATCGACGGGATCCAGCAGCAGCGCTCGCACGTCGAGATAGTGGCGGCTCGCTTCGGCCGCGACCTGTTGGGCGAGCGCGCTCTTGGCGCAGCCCGGGGCGCCCCACAGGATCGTGGGCTGGCGGGCCTCGACCAGCAGCGCCAGGGTCGCCGCGAGCTCGCTCGGGCGCAGCGTGTAGTCGGCGGAAACGGTGTCGGGATCGGTCATGGGCGGCCTCCGGAATGACGGAACGGGGACGCGGGCTCCCTCCGGGCGCCCGGCCTTCGCCCGGACGGCAGCGCCGCTCCGCTCTTCGTGTCGGGAGGCAGGGGACGGGGGCCGGCGGCCGGTCGGCGGCGCGGGGCACGAGCCCAGGGTCAGGCGTGGTTCAGGCCAGTGGGGTCGTTGCCGCCGGGGCCGGCGGAATGCCGGTCAGCTCCGGCAGGGAAACGCCGGACGGTGAGAGGGTGTGGCCGATGCGGCGCTCGGTCTCCGCATAGCGGGCATAGAGGTCCGGACGGAGTTCGGCCGCCCGCCGCAAATCCTCCGGCGAGGAGAAGATGCAGAACGAGCAGCTGCACCGCCGCAGGTGGTTGTAGATCCAGTGCGGCTTCTGGCCGGCGGCGCGGATGACGCGAAACACGTCGGCGGTCGAGAGGCCGAAGACCGGCAGCCAGTCGAAGACCTCGCGCCCGGCCGCGCTCATACGCTCGTTGCGCCGCCAGGGGACGCGCTTCGCGCGCGCGGCGCTCTCGTCGCGGCGGAGCCCGAGGCAGTTGACGAGCCGCCCGCCGAAGCGCGGATGGGCCTTCAGATAGCGGCGCAGCTCGCGCTCGATCGGCCCGCGCTTGTGCCCGGCCGTACACCATCTCTGGCGGACCCCGGGGAACATGCCGCGCTCCTCGACCCGGTCGAGCAGCGACTTGCCGGATGCGACCGGCGCGAAGATCAGCGGCACGCCGGCGGGCAGCGTCGCCTCGATATGCTCGACCGTGCCCGGCCACTCGACCTCACCGAGCGGGGCGTGGACCGCCACCATTTGGCTGCGGGGAACGATCCGGGACAGCAGGATCGTCATCGCCTGACTGTCCTTGCCGCCCGAGGTATTGATGGCGACAAGCGCGCCGGCGCGGATGGTCTCCCGGCACGCGTGCGGCACGGGAAGGTTGGCGATGCGGCTGGCCATGGGGCGGTCTCCCGGTTGGCGACGCGGAAGCCACTCTCCGGCCCCCGGAATTCGCCCCGAAAGGGGCCGGCCACCGCCTCCTGGTGTCGTCGGCCCCGTCCGCGCTGCGGCCAAAGCGACAATTGCGGCCGCACGGCCTTCATGCGGCCGGCCCGGCGTGCGAAATTGCGGCGTGCTGTCGATGCGCCCGCCGGCACGGCGTTGTCGGAGCGGGCAGGCGGCTCCCGCGGCTGTCGGGGATTGACGCGGCCGGTCCGACCGATGGGGAATGCCGGTCACGGGCGAGCGATGCTGCGGAGGCCGGAAGGGGGGCAACATGCTGAAGATTCCGGACATGCCGCCGGTTTTCGAGGAATGGCTGGGCGGCGTGGTGCCGACCTGGACGAGCCTCGATGCCAGCCGCATCGACTCGCTGCTCGGGAAGCCGCCCCATGAGGACGGTGCTATCCGTCTCGCGATCGACCTGACGGACGACGAAATCGCGGGATCGCCGATGCTGCGAAACGCGTTCGTGCTCATGCGCGCCGCTGAGACGGCGGACGGACTCGCGCTGACCGCGAAGGGCAACCTGACCCGCGAGACGGTGGCGGCGATGCGCGCGGCGATGTACTGGCCCGGCTGCCTGTTCGAGGAGAAATGGCGCGCCGGCAAGCAGCTACGCGAGGGTCATGTCGAGGAATTGCGGCTGCTCAGGGAGTTGGTGACGATGGAGAGCCTGTTGATCCGCAAGCACGGCAGGCTCCGGGTCGGGGCCACCGGGCGCCGGGCGCTCAAGGGGCACCGCGAGCGCCTTCAGGCGAACTTCTTCCGCAACTGCTTCTGGGAAGTGAGCCTCGACCTGTTCGGGGAGCCCGAGTGCGGCTCCTGGCCCCAGGGGCTGATCGGGCCGGCCCTGTGGTCGCTGTCGACGACCGGGGACCGTTGGCAGGACACCGAGACGCTGATGCGGCTCAGCGTGCTGCCCGACGAGGCGGTGCTGCGCAATCCGGACTGGGTGGCGCCGGTGTTGTTCGTGCTGCGGGTGTTGCGGCCGCTGCGTTGGTTCGGTCTGGTCGAATGCCGGGGCGAGGATGCGACGCGGCGGGGTCACGGCGAATGGCGCAAGACCCCGCTGTTCGACCGGTTCCTGGAGTTCGATCCCGCCCTGGCCGGGATCGGGCAGGAAACGCTGCACTGATCCGGGCTTCGGCGCGGCAGGCCCCAGCCGTCAGCGCCGGCGGATGGAAGCGCGGCCGGCTATATCAGCGCGTCGCGGATGCAGCGGGTCATGGTTGCATGATCGCCCGTATCGGACCGGCGCGAGGCGTCGAGCCACGCGGTGCGGTCGATCCGGGCAAGGTCGAGGACGTGACCGGCGCGCGCGGCAAGCCGCTTCAGATACTGGAGCTGCGTGCGGCCGTTGCCCTCGCGGAACGGGTGGACATGGTCGTACTCAAAGCAAGCTCTGCAAGTAGGCGATGAATCTGGACAGCCAGCCGAATACACTTGGCAATGCTCGCTCCATCGCCGACAGATACTGCGCTGCCTCCACGAGTGCCACGACCGTGGCCGATGTCGCAAACACCTTGATGCCGGTTTGCAAACCTTCGCGTATGGGGGCAAGTGCGCCGGCAAAAAGGCTTCTCAGTGCGTTATGCACGGCGCGCAGCCAGGAACGGCGAGAGAGCGGGGGAGCAGGGTTCTGGCCATCAGCGGCAGTGTCCGTGATCGCCGCCTCTCGCAGTTGTTCGAGAGCCTGCTTTGCCTCCGGCGCAATAACATCGGGAGATGCTTGCTTGATCGCAGCCAATGCGGCGGCTCCTTCACGCGCAGCCTGGTCCTCAGCTTCCGGCGTCCCGAGAGCCTGCGATGATCGTTTGGCATAGTCCCGCCAGTCGGGAAACTTTTCGAGGAACAGTTCGAGTTGACTGCTCAAAGCGGTCAATTCGGCGGCGGAGTCGGGCAACAGGATTTCATCGGCTCGCCCGGCAAGCTGGTGAAGGCGACAGGCGTGAACGCCGAGTAGGATGGGTTGCAGCCCGTCGAATGACTTCCCCAACGCGTCTCGACAGGCGTTGAGAACTCGTTGCAGTGTGGGGTTGTTTCGTCCAGCTGAGCCGTCGAGGAGGTCGGAGAGCATCGCCGCGAGGGCCTGCCACGCTTCTTGGACTGAACGCTCCCGGAAGTCGGGCAATTGTGACGTTGACGGTTTCTCTGTGTGCAAGGCGCCATCGCGGAACCGGAAGTTGACCGGGGAAGGCAGCGGAGCGGGCAGATCGGGGATCGGGTGATCGATCGATTCGTCAAGGATCGACACCTGGTCCAGGAGCCGCAGGGCGTCGGGTATGGTAGAATCCCCGTCCGCATCCGGTGTCCGGGCAGGCGGATTGCGGGGCGTAGGCGGCCTCGCGTCTGTCAGCTTGGCGATGATCCCATTGACGTGTTTTGGCCCGCGTTCCCAGTCCTCTTCGGGAATGGCCACCCTGGCGAAGTCCAAGGATTGATTGGGTGGACGACCGGCGAGATGATCCTCATACCAACGGGTCCAAACCCACCAGTCTTCATCGGCTGGAAGTGCGTTCTTCAAGTCGGACCAGGCGCGGCTGACCTGAGACGGGGAACCCTTCGGCCATAAGGGCCGAACGTGCAGACCGGCAGCAAGAAGGGCCGCGCTACCTGCTCCCGTCCATTCAACCGGCAATTGATGGGCATCCCAGGAGACGGCTTCCCATGAGCCGGCGCCCACGGTCTCGGCCGAAGCCGTCGTAGCGTTGGCCGAATGAAGAATGTAGGCAGGCGGATGGGCAAATAGCCGGAGGGTGTCTGCGAAGGCCGGGCAGAGCCGCCCTGCCATGACATGGCGACCGCGTTCAGCGATCGAACCGGCGGCTTGGACATTGGGCTCTGCGTTGGCCGCGATTTCCCAGATTTCCGAGACTCGACGCGGCCACGTCGCTCCGGCGCTAGCAGTGGACAAGGCTCGAAGGCTCCGCAGCAATATGGCCGCAAACTCGTCACGTATGTTGCCGGTGAAGTCGCATGCGAGCATGGGGAGCGCACGCAGAGCCGCCCGAGTGCCAATGACGGCGACGAATTCTCGCGGCATATCTGCCATCCAGACTTCGAGGCTCGTCCGGTTGTAGATTTGTTGAAGTGGGTCGGGTTGTATCATCGCGCTCTTGGAGTCGAAGCCGTTTGCGAAGCGGTGCCTGAATGATGCTTGACCTCATCGGGCAAAGAAAGACAACTCTGGGCGATGTCGGCGATATGTTCCTGATGATCGCTGTGACCGCTGTGCAGGGCTTTGTATAGCGGTCACGGTCGCCATGGGGCCGGCGTCGCATAGCACCTCGACCTCGTGGCGCCCCGCCTTCTCGGAGACGAGGCAGAGCGGTACATCCGCCGCGCGGTTGTAGGGACTGGGTACTAGCCGGTGGCGATCTCGATTACCGTTTAGGTCAGGCCTCCAAGCGCGATGCCACGCAATGCCCGCAAGCTCTCGTGAGGTTGGCGCGTTGCATTGGAAGCGGCGGCCTTGCTGTGAGCCAGCAGCCTGCCGATCATCTACAGCGATTCGCCGAGCGCCAGCGCCGTGCTCGAAAAGGAGAGCCAGAGATCATCCATGCGTTTGAGTTCCGCGACGGCCCCCGCCAACTTCAAACCGCCGCCTGATCATGCGTAACCAACTTTCGCGCATAACTCGCCAATGCCGGCGCGCTGGCCTATCGTTTCGGACAATGCCACGCGCCAGCGTCGGCGAGCGACGCCTGAGTCACCGCGCACAAAGAGAAAAATGATGCTGTCCGGCTGGTTCGGTTCCGACGTCTACATCGCCTACACGGCGAAATACACTTGGCGGTCCAACCAGATGGCGCATGCCATGATGGGGTTCGCCGGCACCACCCTGCTGGCGGTCGGTGCGCTGTCGTTGGGCCGGAGCCCGCTCTGGGCGCTGGGCTTCGCCGCCATCCCCGTCTCGAAGGACCTGACCGACCTGCTGCTCGACCGGGCACGCGCCTCCAGGAATACGCAAGCCTTTCCGGTAAACCTGCGTGAACTTGCCTGCGATGCCGCGACCGATGGCTTTTTCTGGTTGTTCGGCATGATGCTGTCGCTAACGCTGATGAGCCGGTTGGTCGTGTTTCCTTCCTGGGGCTCATGGCTGCTGCTCGGCATCACGCTCTTCATGTTCGCCGTGATGTTCGTGCCCGTCCGACATTACAGTCGTGAAAAAACCGCCTTCGACCGCAGCGGGCTGCCCTACTTTTTCCGCCTGCCGACCTTCGACGGCGAATTCGCCAACTCGAGCGATCCGTCACGCATCCGCACTTTCATCGATGACACGAGCCGCAATGCGCATCTGCTGATCCACGGCCCGCCCGCCGCTCGCAAGACGACGCTGGCCGTCGGTATCGGCTGCGGCATGACGATCACCCGCCAGCCCGGTACAGGTCCCACCGTGGTGCGCTACGTTTCGGCGGCGAAACTGGCCGACGAACTCACCGTCAGGTCGGCCCCGACAAGCGATTCCGAACTGCATTCCGTCTCCGGAGCCGAGGTACTAATCGTCGACGATTTGCCCGATGTCACGCTGACCACGCATCAGCCGCCTGGTTCGGCGGCCTGGTGTAGCCTCCTCAAACGATCCATAGTTTGGGTCGTCGCCGATCCGAAGCATGTCAAGGGCTGGCAGAAGTGGCTCAACAAGCACAAGCCGGCGAGAATGACCATACACTTGATCGAACTCACAGCGGTCGGATCGAGCCCCGGAACGCCACAATATTCACTGTTAAAGGGTAAGTGGCTGGGCATCTTCCCGCTGCTCGGTATCGCGATACCGGTATCGCTGGGCATCGCCGCCGTCTGGGCTGTAATCTGTCGCTCGGTGCCGGACTACGCAGCCCTGTATTTCGCCGGCACCGGTTTCGTCGTCGCCACAGTGATTGAAATGGCGATGTGCCTCCTCAGGCGATGAACGACCGGGGCGTGTTGTTAGGCCGCGTTCAGCCGCTGTAGCACCGTTCTAGACAGGACCGCCGGGATGATCGGTTTCGGGACCAAGAATATCGGGTTCCGGACAAACCTCGATCCGTTCACCATCCGGACCAAAGATTACGAAGCAGGGACCAGCGAGCTTCCAAAGGTCATGCTTCCGAATATACTCCTGAAGAGCAAGCTTCATACCGTTTTGATGCTCCGAACTTAACGCGGCATCAGCCATCTCCAAAACCCCTCCTAAGTCTGAGCAGATCAGCGTGTCTGTCTCGGGACGCTGGTCGTTCTCGTTAGTCGCGCATTCCGTGCCTTCTGTGGCCCGTCGCGAGCAACCAGTTCCCGAGATGGAAATTGGTTCGCATCTAAGCCTTGGATTCGTCCGCCGTCAACTTTGAGGCGTGTGTGGCTGTGGCGTCTTCTAGCGGTCGGCTGCGTCTTGAAGGGCGCGAATACGGTCCATCCGGCGCGGTCGGGCGTCGGGAAGCGAGACATAGACGTTACAATACATCCGCCGCGATACTTGCGGCGATTCTCTCCGCCGCCTCGTGGACGGAATCCTGCGCCAGATGGGCGTATCTCGCGGTCGTCTCGATGTCGTTGTGACCCAGCAGCTTGCCGATCACCGGCAGCGTCTCGCCGAGCGCCAGCGCGCGCGAAGCGAAGCTGTGCCGGAGGTCGTGGATCCGCACGTCCTCCAGCTTCGCGGCCTCGCGCACGGCGTGCCAGGCATGGTCGAGACCGCCCGCGCTGTAGCGCCCGTCCCGGTCCCTGCCGGGAAACACAAACGGGTTGCCCGCCCGGCGCGGCAGGTCCTCCAGCAGCCGCACCGCCGGCGGCGGCAGCTGCACCGCACGCGGACCGGACTTCGCGTCGGGAAGGCGGAGCTCGCCGGCGTCGAAATCGACGTCCGTCCAGCGCAGCGCCAGCACCTCGCCCTTGCGGCAGCCGGTCAGCATCAGCAGGCGGATCGCCGCCGCCGCCATGGGCGGGACGGTGCCGGCCTCCACGGCCTCGTCCAGCACCTGTCCCAATCGCGCGAACTCGGCGTCGGTCAGGAAGCGCTCGCGGCCGCGCTCGGGATACTTCTCGATCGACCGGCACGGGTTGCAGCCTGGCGGCACCAAGCCCCAGCCCTCGCCCAGGCGGTACATGTGCGAAAGCGTCTTGACCGCCCGGTTCGCCGTCACCGGGCGGTCGCTCAGCCCCCGGTGCAGCTCGACCGCGTGCCGGCGCTCCACCGTCTCCACCGGCATCCTGCCGAGCGCGGGCAGGATGTGGCGACGCAGCACGCCGCGGGTCTTGGCCCGCGTCTGCGGCTTGAGCCGGACCTCGACATGATCCTTCAGATAGCGCGCCGCAAGGTCGGCCACGGTCGGACTCCCATTGGCCCTGGCCCGGGCCGCCAGCGGCAGCGGCACCGGGTCCTCGCCCGCCTTGATGCGCGTCACGATCAGCGCCGCCCGCCGGCGCGCCTCGTCGGCATTCAGTACGCCGTGCCGGCCCACCGTCACCCGCTTCGGCCCCTCCGGCCCCCTGGCCTGGGCGATATAGACCTTGCCGCCGGTCGGATAGACCCGCACCCCGAAGCCGGTCACGGTCCGGTCCCAGAACACCGTGTCGCGCTCGACCGACATGGCGGCCACCGAGCGGTTGGAGATCGTCCTCTGCTGCATTGCTCTTCCCCTCACGCCGCCTCGGCGTCGCCGGGCATGATCCAGGCGGCGATGGTGCCGCCGGTCCGGGCGGCGGCCGCCTTCTCGGCGTCGCGCACCAGATGGGCGTATTTGGCGGTGGTGCCGACCCTTGCATGGCCGAGGAGGCGCCCGATCACCGGCAGGCCCTCGCCCAGCGCCAGCGCCCTGCTGGCGTAGCTGTGCCGGCAGTCGTGAAGCCGCACATCGTTGAGCCCGGTCGCCTTCCTGACCTTCCGCCAGTGCCAGGAGAGGCAGGTGAGCCGGGTCTTCGGCTTCGCGCCCCGCAAGACCCAGGGAACGCCGTCCTGCCGCTCGATGCGGTCCAGCACCGTCAGCACCGGCCCGGTCAGCGGCACCATGCGCGGACCCGTTTTCGAATCGCGGAGCCGGATGACCCGCGCCGCGCGGTCGATGTCGTCCCATTGCAGGGTGAGGATCTCGTCCGAGCGGCAGCCGGTCAGCATCAGCAGGCGGATCGCCGCGATGGCGGAGGGCTGCATCGAGCGCTTGGCCTCGAACGCCTTCAGCGCATCGCCGATGCGCCGGAACTCGTCCGGCGTCAGGAAGCGCTCGCGGGGCGTGGCGCGGTAGTGGCGGACATGCCGGCACGGGTTGCGCCCCGGCGGGACCATCTCCCAGCTCTCGGCCAGCGAAAACATCTTCGAGAGAACCCAGATCGCCTGGTTGGCCGCCGCCGGCGTCTCGCGGAGCGCGTGGTGAAGATCGGCGGCGTCTTCCGGCGCGACGTCCTTCAACGCCTTGCACCCTAGCGCCGGCAGGATGTGGCGCTCGATGGACTTCCGGTAGTTCTCCGCCGTCGCCGGCTTGCAGCGCGCGGCGACGTGGTCCTTCAGACAGAGCGCCGCCAGATCGGCAACGGTGGGCTCGGACGCCGGCTCCGGCGGCCTCGGGTCCTCGCCCCGCTTGATGCGGTCGATGGTCGCCGCCGCCTCGCGGCGATACTCCTCGACGGTCCTGTCGCCGACCGATCCCAGGGTGGCCCGCTTCAGGCCCGCCGGCCCCCGCGACTGGACGATGCAGAGCTTGCGCCCGGTGGCATGGACGCGCACACCGAAGCCGGCGAGGTCGCGGTCCCAGAAGATCGCGTCCTTGCCGCCGGGCTTGAGCGCGTCCACACTCCGCTTGGTCAGCCTGAGGGTGCTCCGTTTCGGCATGGTTGTCTCTCCCGAAGGCGTTGGTGCGAAGGATGGCGGGGATGAGGAAGTCGATGGCAACTCCGGGCTCCGCCTCCACCTGTCCACCCCAACCGCCGCCGGCCTCTTCCTCCCTTTCCGTCACCGCGAGACCGAAGAAAGCGTTCGGTCACGCAGTGATGGAGGGGACGATGGCACAGAGCGAAGCCGGCCGAAGCCCGGTTGAACGCGGAGTTAGCATCGTCGTCCTCATCATCGTCACCCTTTGACCGAACGGTTTCAGACCGAACGCGGCCTCTCGAAAATTGCCGCGAGTTCCAGTCATCAAACCGCATACGGGCGGCATCAAGTCGGGGTCGATTGAAGGCGATGGCTGGCGGCAAGTCAAGGCCGCGAAACCGGGGAGAATAGAAAATCACAAACTATTACAACGATGTATCATTCTCCCGGCGTCAAACGGCGGATGATGGCGGGGATTGGCTATGGTATCGTGCGACCCCGGATCAAGTCTGGGCATGACGACGTGTAAGAAAACCGCGGTTGGAGGGATCGCTCACAGGTCCGACTGCGTGGGAATTAACTTCAGAAACAGGACACTTGATGACCATTAAGGGGAATCGATTCCGTCTCTCGATATCCCCCGGCCGTCTGTCGTGGGCCGGGGGTTTTCCGGCAAATTCGGAGAGCATTGAACCGCCCGGCTCAGCGGCCGACCTCGACGCGGATGTCCGTGGGCTGGCCGCCGCAGGTGGGGTTCTGATCCTGGGGGCAGGCCGAGACGACGATGGTGGCGTCCATCTCGGCCCGCAGCACGATGTGATCGCCCGACTTCGATTCAGGCGCCTTGATGGTGAAGGTGCCGTCCGGGTTGATGAAGAAGTTGGTGAACAGGTTCCAGGGCTGCGGCGTGAAGTCGAGCACGATGCCGAAATCGTCGAGCGCCAGGTGAAGGTTCTCCTGGCAGCTCTCGTGATAACCCTCGACACCCAGCTCCGCGTAGCGCGTGGGGTCGCAGGCGGCGTACTGCATGTCGTGCTGGCCGGGCGAGGTGTCGTCCACCACCGTGACGATTTTTTGGCGCCGATTGGTGTAGGCCGAATCGCCGACGTGCGGAAACAGCTTCTCGATCGAGGGCTTGGTGTGCTCGCAAGAGAGAAACTCCAGGTGGTCCTCCTTGCTGAAGGCCCAGAAATCCACCGGCTGCGAGCCTTCCAGGTCCGTGATCCGGATCAGGTCTCCGGTTGCCACCTCGAACGATTTGCCCGTGCGCGCCGCTACCTCGTGGGTCTCGCGCACCGTTGCCAAGCCTGACATGTCTAGCCTCCCATTCGATGTCGATGACGATGATCGCCGTCTCTTCCTGAAGTCGGTCTAACGCCTATCTTGGCGCAGATAGTTGAGCAACAGCCCGCTCGGCGCGGGCGAGCGCTCGCCGCGCAGGATCGTGGGCACGATCAGCACCGCGAGCGTCAGCACGTAAGGCAGCATGCCGACGATATAGATGGGCACGTCGAGGCCGATCGCCTGGACGCGCGGGATCAACGCCTCGGCGCCGCCGAAGATCAGCGCGCCGATCACCGCGCGCCCCGGCCGCCAGCCGGAGAAGATGACGAGCGCGATGACGATCCAGCCGCGGCCGGCGACCATATGCTCGGTCCAGACGAAGCTGGAGGCGAGCGACAGGTAGGCCCCGGCGATTCCGCAGAGCGCGCCCCCCAGCATCACGGCAGCAATACGGAAGAGCTGGACGTTGACTCCGGCGACATCGGCCGTCGCGGGGTCCTCGCCAACGGCGCGGAGCCTGAGCCCCGCGTCCGAGCGGTCGAGGCCCCACCACACCGCGATGGCGAGCGCCGCAGCGGCGTAGACCAGGATGTCCTGCTGGAAGACGATCGGGCCGAGCCACGGGATGTCGCTGAGCACGCCGAGATCGAGGTCGCGGAAGCCAGCCACCTTCTCGAACATGTAAGGCCGGCCGACGACCCCGGTCAGCCCGTCGCCCAAGGCGACGATGATGAGCCCGGTCAACACCTGATCGGTGCGGAAGACGACGACGGCGATCCCGAACACGAGACCGACCAGGGCGCCCGCCAGCATGGCCACGGGCACGCCGGCACCGGCCAGCCCGGTGTTGAAGCTCACGACCGCGCCCACCATCGCGCCCACCAGCATCATGCCCTCGCAGCCGAGATTGAGGACGCCAGCGCGCTCGTTGATGATCAGGCCGAGCGCCGCGAGCAGGTAGGGCGTGGCGAAGCCCGGCGTGGTGGCGAGCCAGTTCTGGACGAAGTCAGCCGCCATCAGGCGTGCTCCCGCACGCCCCAGCTGAGGCGGTAGCGGCTGAAGAACTCGACGACGACGAAGGTGAAGAGGATCACCGCCTCGATCAGCGTCGTGATCGCCGCAGGCAGTTGATAGAACACCTTGAGCGTGTCGCCGGCCGTGTAGACGCCGCCCACCACGAACGCGGTGATGATGACGGGGACCGGCCGGAAGCGCCCGATGAAGGCGATGACGATGCCGCTGAAGGTGTAGCCGCCGGCGATGAAGAGCGTCATGCGGTATTCCTGCCCTGCGGCGAGCCCCGCTCCGGCGACGCCTGCGAGCCCGCCGGACATGGCGGCGGCGAATGCGGTGGTGAGCACGACCGGGATACCCGCCGCCCGCGCCGCCTCCACGTTGGCGCCGATCGCGTCCATGTAGAAGCCGAGCCGGGAGCGGGCCATGGTGAACCAGAGCAGGGCCCCACAACCCAAAGCGATCCAGATGCCCGTGTGGGAGGAGCCCCAGCCGAGCCGCGCCAGGCGCTCGATCCCCTCGTCATAGTGCCGCGAGTTAGGAAAGGCGCTGCCGGGGTCATGCCACGGGCCGAACAGCAGATGCTGGACCAGCTGATAGGCGACATAGGTGAGCAGCAGCGAGGTGATGATCTCGTTGACCCGGAAGCGGAGCTTGAGGAAGGCGGGAATACCGATCCAGCAGGCGCCGGCTGCCGCGGCGGCGATGAACATGAGCGGCAGGCGGAAGAAATCGGGGCCGATGTCGAAGAGGGCGACGCCGGTCGCGGCGATGCAGCCCAGCCACATCTGGCCCTCGACACCGATGTTCCAGAACCTGAGCTTGAGCGCCGCCGCCGACGCAAGGCCAACGAGCACCAACGGCGTCGACGCGGTCACGACCTGAGCCAAGCCATTCAGGTCGAGGAACACGAATACGATGAACTCGTTGATGATCTCACCGGCGGAGACGCCGTAGGCGATGAGGATTCCGAAGGCGATGAGCAGGCCGAGCGCGATGCCGCCGACGAACGTCGCCGCCCGCATCCAGAGCGGCGCCTGTTGGCGGGGCACGAGGTAGATCGGGCTGAGGCCCGCATATCTCATCATGCGTGGCCCAGCATCAGGCGGCCGATCTCGGCGCGGCTCACCTCGCCTGCGGCGAATTCGCCGACCAGCCTGCCCCGGCTGATCACGGCGATGGTGGTGGAGAGCGCGAGCACCTCCTCCAGGTCTTCGCTAATCAGCACGCACGCGGTGCCCGCGTCCGCCGCGCCTTGCAGCAGGTCGTGGACGGTGCGGCAGGCGCTCACGTCGAGGCCGCGGGTGGGAGAGTGGGCGATCAGCACGCTGGCCTCGCCCCGGAGCTCGCGTGCGAGCAGAAGCTTTTGGGCGTTGCCGCCGGAAAGCAGCCTGGAGAGCGTGGCGGGCGCCGCACCCTGGATGTTGTAGGTCTCGATGGCGCTCGCCGCCGCCGCCTTCATGGCGCCGCGACGCACCAGCGCCGGGTTGCCGTACTCGCCGGCCGGCACGCCCGTCACGCCGTGGTTCTCGTAGACCGCGAGCTCCGCCAGGAGGCCGGTGCGGAAGCGGTCGGCGGGCACGGCGCGCATCCCGCGACGGCGGAAGGCGGGGACGTCCCTGCCCGCGATCTCGTCGTCATCGATCGCGATGCGGCCACGGGTGGGCGGGCGCAGCCCGGTGAGCGCATCGGCGAGCTCCTGCTGCCCGTTGCCGCCGACGCCTGCGATCCCATAGATCTCACCGCCGCGCACGGCGAAGCCGACACTGTCCACGCCGATGCCGCCTGCGCCGCGCACGCTCAGGTCCTCGACCCGGAGCCGGACCTCGCCGAGCGTCCGGGCGTTGCGTTCGGTCGTCTCGCCCTCCTCCCCCACCATGGTCCGGGCGAGGGTCTCGGCGTCCAGGCCCGCCGTCTCGGCGCCGGCGAGCACCGTTTCGCCGCCGCGCATCACCGTCACCCGCGACGAATAGCCGATCACCTCCCGCAGCTTGTGGGTGATGAGGATCACGGCGTGACCGTCCCCGGCAAGGCGACGCATGAAGGTAAGCGCCGCGACCGACTCTTGGTCGGTCAGCACCGAGGTGGGCTCGTCGAGGATGAGGATTCGGGCGCCGAGGAGCAGCACCTTGAGGATTTCGACGCGCTGCTGCTCGGCGATGGAGAGGTCGCCGACGACGGCGTCGGGGTCGATGTCGAAGCCCACCTCCGCCGCCTTGGCCGACAGCGCCTCGGCCGCGTCCCGCGGGCGGCGCACGCCGAGCGCGTTGCGGCAGGCAAGCACGATGTTCTCAGCGATGGTGAAGCGCTTCACCAGCTTGTAGTGCTGGTGAACCATGCCGATGCCGAGCCTGGCGGCGTCGGCCGGAGCGGTGATCGCGGCCGGCTGGCCGTCGACCGCGATCGCCCCTTCGTCGGGAGCATAGAGCCCGCAGGCGACGTTCATCAGCGTCGACTTGCCGGCTCCGTTCTCTCCGAGCAGGGCGTGGACCTCGCCCCAGTCGCAGGCGAACGACGCCCGCCTCAGCGCCGGGCGGCCGTCGAACGACTTGCTTGCGCCGGCGATTTCCAGGGCATGACTCACCCCGTCACGCCGGCACTATGTGCGGGCCGTAACCGGCCCGGCAGGTTTACTCTGCCGGCATGGTGCCGATGGAGCCCTGGATGAAGTAGTTCATCCCCCACAGGTTCTCGTCGGAGAGAACCTCGCCCTCGGGCACCGCCAGCGAGCCGTCCTGACGGTGGAGCGGCCCCTGGAAGGGATCGAGCGTGCCCGCGATCATCGCTGCGCGCGCCGCATCGACATCCGCCACCGCCGCCGCCGGCACCCAGTCCGCGATGGGATCGACGTCGAAGAGACCGGTATCGATTCCTTCCCACCAGCCCCACTCACCAGGCTCCCAGGTGCCTTCGATGATCGCAGAGATTGTCGGGATGAAATAGGCCTCCCACTTGTAGACCATCGAGGTCGCCACCGCATCCGGCGCCTGGTCGGACACGTCGATCTGGAAGCCGACCGACCACTTGCCCTGCTCCTGGAATGCGAGATGGGGGCCTGGCGTGCTCATGTTGGAGCCCAGCACGTCGACGCCCTGCTCTAGCAGGGCCTCCGCCGCCTGAGTCTCCTTCACTGGGTCGTACCAGGTGTTGACGAAGACGCCGACCATCTCGATTTCGGGGTCCACCGACTGTGCACCGCGCAGGAAGGCGTTGAGGTCCCAATTCACCACGCCTAGCGGATAGCCGCCGATGGAGCCGACCTTCTTGGACTGGGTCAGATGGCCGGCGACGATCCCGGCGAGATACCAGCCCTGATAGCTGCGGGCGTAGAAGCTCTCCAGGTTGACCGAGTTGTTGGTCTCGCCGGCGCAGTTCACGAAGGCCACGTTGGGGTACTTGGTGGCGGCTTCGAGAAAGGCGTCGCCATAGCCCCACGAGGTGCCGATGATGATGTTGTGACCCCGGTTCACATAGAGATCGATGGTGCGCAGGATCTCCGAGTTATCCTCGGGCACGTTCTCGGTGTAGGCGATCTCGACGCCGAGCGCCTCTTCGGTCTTGGCGCGCGCGTATTCGAGCGCCTCCGACCAGCCGCCGTCATTGACGGTGGCGAGCTGGAGCATCGCGATCTTGGGCTCGCCCTCCAGCTTGAATGCCGCCTGCGACGTCGAGACGGCGAACGCGCTTACCGCGACTGCTGCGATGGCGCCTGTGAGCCATTTCCACATGATGCATCCCTCCCCTTCGGTTTTCTCGCGTTTCAACATCACTGAACCTGCCCGTCCCCGCCCGGCTTCGGCGAAGAGCCGTCTTCGCATCGATGCGCCCGCCGGAGCGCGGCCGTGGCGTCGAGGTCCGGCGCGAAGGTGCCGGGATCGATCGCCACGCCATAAAGCTCGCGTGCATCCTCAATGGTGATCAGTCCGTTCAGGCAATCGTCCGCAACCAGGGCCGGATCGCGCTCGGTCGGTGGGCCGTAGCCGCCCCCGCCCGCCGTCCGGTGACGGACGAGCGCGCCCTCAGCCACTTTCACCCCGCTTGCGCGGACGTAACGTTCTTCCGACGCGGTGCCGGGCTCGACCAGGAGCTCGCTGCCCTGCCCCTCCAGCCCGCCGAACAGCCCGTAGGGCTTGAAGGTCTCGCGGTCCAGCGCGATGGCGAGCTCGGCCTCGCCCATCATCCGGTAGTCGATCTCGGTGCCGAAGCCGCCGCGATGCCTGCCGGCCCCGGCGGAGCCCTCCTGCAGGGCGAACTTCTCGCAGAGCAGGATCGGCGTGGTGGTCTCCATCACCTCCACCGGAATGTTGTAGGCATCGCCGCTGCCGAGCGAGACGGTCGCGCTGTTTCCGTCGGCATGATCGCGCCCGCCCCAGCCGCCGGAATAGCACTCGAAGTGCACGAACTCGCCGTCGGTCTCGGGGTCATTGCCGCCGAGGGTCATGCAGCTGAAGCAGCCGAAGGTGCCGCCGATGACCTCTTCGGGAATGACGTCGGCCAGCGCCTGAAAGATCAGCTCGATCAGCCGCGTGCCCATGTTGCCCATGCCGGTCGTCACCGGCGCCGGGTACTCGGGGTTGAAGACGCAGCCGGCCGGCGCCGACACATGGATCGGCCGGTACGAGCCCTCGTTGCCGCCGAGCGCGGTGTCGGTGAAGAACATCATCGCCTGGCGTGTCATCGAGACGGTCACGACCCAATGGGCGTTCCCCGCCGAGCCTTCTCTCTGGGCGCCGCTGCCAGCGTAGTCGATGTAGATGTCGCCGCCGTCGACCGTGACGGTGACCGCGATGGGAATGGGCTCGTCGGAGACGCCGTCCCCATCGGCGAAGCCAGATGCCTTGTAGACCCCGTCCGGGATTCGCTCGATGGCCGCACGGACGACACGCTCGCCGTGGTCCAGCAGCGCGTCCGCCGTCTGGGTCAGCGCATCGGCACCGTTCTTCTCCAGCCATTCGTGAGTCCTGACTTCTGCGGTCTTGAGCGCGGCGATCTGCGCTGAGAAGTCGCCGCGCGACAGCGTCGGCGTGCGCAGGTTGGCCATCAGGACCTCGACCAGCTCCTCGTTCATCACGCCGCTGCGCGCGAGTCTCAAAGCGGGAAGGCAGAGGCCCTCCTGATAGGTGTTGCGGGCATCCGCCGACCAGCTACCCGGGTCCTTGCCGCCGATGTCCAGATGATGCGCCTTGTTCGCCGCCAGCATCACCAGCGCGCCCTGCCAGAAGATCGGCATGACCACATTGATGTCGTTCTTGTGCGTGCCGCCTGCCGTGTAGGGATCGTTGGAGAGGAAGATGTCCCCCTCCCTCATATCGGCGAGGGGAAACTTGTCGATCACCGCGTCGACCACGAAGTTCATGCTGCCGTTGAAGATCGGGATGCCTTCGGCCTGAGCCAGAAGCCGGCCTCGGCTGTCGAACAGGACGCAGCTGTAGTCGTTGATCTCGCGGAGGATCGTCGAATAGGAGGTCCTGTTCAGCGTGATCGACATCTCGCTGATGATCGAGTGCAGGCCGGCACGGACGACCTCGAGCGTGACCGGATCGACCGTCTCTTGCAGGGCCTCCTCGGCGAGATGCACTGCCTTGGCCATGGTGCTCCCTATTCCGGCCCGCCGCGCGGCCCTAAGCCGCGACCTCGATCGAAAGATTGCGAAACCGGTCGACCGTCGCGCTCTGGCCCGGCATGACGACGATCGTCGAGCGCGGATCCTCGATGATGCACGGACCGGCGATGGCATCGTCGGCGCAGAGCGCCATTACATCGTAGATGTCCGCCTCCACGAACGCACCGTCGAAGAACACCGGACGACGCGCCTTCGGCGCGAGCTGGCGGTCCGACGAGCCACGGGCGCCGATCTCCGGTAACTGCGGCCGCTCGAACGCGCCGATCGCGAAGACCCGCGCATTGACCATCTCGACCTCGAACTCAGGGTTGGCGAAACCGTAGGTGTGCTCGTGCAGCCGGTCGAAGTCGGACCGGATGCGCTCGTCGTCGAGGTCGTCAATATCGACGTAGACGCGCAGGTAATAGTCCTGCCCGACGTAGCGCAGGTCGAGCGCGTCGTCGAAATGCATTGCCGCCTTGTCCACGCCGTCCGCCTTGAGCCGTTCCGCGCCCCGCTCTCGCAGCCGGCGCAGGGCAAGCTCAACCTCGCCCCACGCGGCATCGGCGAGCGATTGGACATTGGACTGCGCAAAGTCGTGACGGAGGTCGGTGGCGAGCATCCCGATGGCGGAAACCGCACCGGGATTGCTCGGCACGACGAGCCGCTGCACGTCGCCGATGCGGAGCAGCTCGCCCGCCACCATGCCGCCCGCGCCGCCGAACGCCATGAGCGTGAACTGGCGGACATCGAAGCCCCGCGCAATGAGGATCGAGCGAATCGCCTTGTTCATGTTGGCGGTGACGACCCGGAGGATGCCTTCGGCGGCTTCGGCAACCTCCATCCCGAGGGGCTCGGCGATGCGCTCGCGGATGGCGCGCTCGGCAGCGTCGCGGTCGAGCACCATCTCGCCTGCGAGGAAGTAATCCGGGTTCAGCCGATTGAGGGCGACACAGGCGTCGGAGACGGTGGGCTCCATGCCGCCGAGACCGTAGCACGCGGGCCCAGGCCGGGCGCCCGCGCTCTGCGGCCCCACGCGGAGCGCCCCTCCGGCATCGACCCAGGCGATGCTGCCGCCGCCAGCCCCGATGGCCAGAATCTCGATGGTGGGCGCCATGATCGGCCAGCCTTCGACCGCGCTCTGGTCGACCGTCCGCGCCAGGCCGTCGGATATGACGCCCATGTCGCTGCTGGTGCCGCCGATGTCGATGGTCGCAACGTCACGCAGGCCCATGCGGTTCGCAATAAACTGAGCGCCGACGACACCGCCGGCCGGACCCGACATCACGGTGCGGACCGGCAGGTGCCGGGCGGTCCGGCTCGTGATGACGCCGCCGTTCGACTGCATCACGAAGAGCTCCCGCTCCAGGCCCCGGTCGCTCAGCGCCTGCGACAGGCCGTCCAGATAGGCCGAGATGATGGGGATCGTGCTCGCGTTGATCGCGACCGTCGACGTGCGCTCGAACTCCCTCAGCTCGCTCGCGACATCGGAGGAGATCGTGACGTGCGCGGCCGGGTACTCCTCCAGGATGAGTTCCCGGGCGCGGCGCTCATGGTCCGGGTTGGCGTAGGCATGGAGGAAGCAGAGCGCGACGGAGCGAATGCCGAGCGCCGCGATCCGGCGCGCTACTTCGCGGGTGCCTTCCTCATCCAGCGCACGCAGCACCTCGCCGGTGTGACGGACGCGCTCGGCGACTTCGAAGCGCAGATGGCGCGGGATGATCGGCTTCGGCTTGATCCATTTGAGGTCGTACATGCGCGGGTTGTTGGTGCGCATGATCTCCAGCACATCCCGAAACCCCGCCGTGGTCACCAGCGCAGCCTGCGGCAGCTTCCGCTCCAACAGTGCGTTGAGCACGACGGTTGCGCCATGCACGAAGTAATCGACATCGGCGAGCGCGATGTCCTGCTCCCGCACCGCTCCGGCATCGGACAGGATTCGCTCGACGCCGCTCAGCACGCCTTCCTTGAAATCGCCCGGCGTCGACAGGGTCTTGGCGACATGCACGCCTCCGCCGGAGTCCAGCAGCACCAGGTCGGTGAAGGTGCCGCCGATGTCCGCGGCAAGCCGGGCAGTCATCGCACCGCACGATGCATCGAGCCAATGACCCAATTTAGGAAGGCAGCCAAAGCTCCTCCAGGCTCCCGTCGTCCTGCACCAGCAGGACGCCGCGCGGGAAGGTGTTAAGGTTCTCGATGCCGTCGGCGGTGATGCGGCAGATGTCGTGGTGCCGGAAGCCGCCGAGACCGTCGACGTTCACCATCGGCTCCATGGTCACGACCATGTTCTCTTCGAGCACCGTGTCGTTGTACTGGCGCAGCTCGCCCCCCTCCTCGCGCCCGTACCAGATGCACATGATGCCGACCGAGTGCCCCGCGCCGAAGGAGCGCCCCTCCAGCAAGCCCGCTTCGCGGTAGATCGGGTTGATCACCTTGTCCACATCGGAGCACTTGATGCCAGCGCGCAAGGTGCGCAGGCCCGCGTGATGCGCCTCGACGTTGGTCTTGAAGGCCGCGAGGGCGTCATCGGGGATGTGCCCCCAATAGAGGCTCCGTTCGAGGACGTGGTAGTAGCCGCCGATGATCGCGTAGGGGTTCACGCTGATCATCTCGCCCTTCTGCACCACCCGATGAGCGTTCATGATGTGGCCGACACGGCTGCGGTAAGGGCCGGTCTGAATCCAGCACATGTTGACGTTGTCGACCTCGATGTCGGGGAAGAGCCGGCGGAGCTCGTCGTCGATCGCGGAATTGGCGGCGCGCGCCATCTCGACCTCGGTCACGCCAGGCTTCATGGCCTCCAGCGCGGCGTAGCCGCCGACTTCGCAGATTTTGACGCCCTGCCGGATGAGGGCGATCTCCTCCTCTGACTTGATCAGACGCTGGCGCATGGTGTCGTAGGCCACGTCGGCGAACTCGAAGCCGGTGAGCGCACGGTCGATCATCGCCTTGAAGGCGACCGAGACCGAATCTTCCTCGTAGCCCAGGCGGCCGCTCATGATGCCATTGTCGCGCAGCACCTCGTCGAAGAGCCGCACGTTGTTTTCGAGCGGGCTCATCTCCCAGTCATGGAACAACCGGATGTCCTCGTAGTAGCAGCAGTGCTGGGGCCGGACATCCTCGATGAGGGAGACGATGAGCGCGGGCTCGCCGTTCCTCGGGATCACCGCAGAGTGCAGCCGGCCGAAGGGCGGGCAGAAGAACCCGGTGTAGTAGAGGACGTTGTGAAGGCTGGTCAGGATCACGGCGTCGAGCGATCGCTCGTCCATAAGCGCGTGCAGATTGCGCAGGCGACGTTGCATTTCGCCGACGCTCCAGACCCTCTGCGTGGTGATCTTTTCCGTGTCGGTCACGGCGCCCCCCTCCGCACTGTTGTCATTCCCGGCAATGAAGCCCGTTAGTTTACGAGGCGGCAGCGACCACCAATAGCACCGAGCGATTGATTATCCGCATTAATAGTCAATATAGTTCCATGAGCGCCTCTTATGATGCACGAATGGAACGCATCCTCCCGATCGACCTGTTGAGAACGCTGCTCGTTCTGGCGCGAACGCAGAGCTTCTCGCGCACCGGCGAAGAGATCGGCCGCTCGCAGTCGGCGGTGAGCCTGCAGATGCGGCGGCTGCAGCAGATCGTCGGCTCGCCGATCCTCACCAATTCGGGCAAGTCCTTCGGTCTCACACAGCAGGGCGAGATCGTGCTCGAGTACGCCAAGCAGATCGTCGCGCTGAACGACGAGTGCGTCGGCCGTCTGGACGGCGGCATCCTGACCGGGACGATCCGCGTCGGAATTCCGAGCGATTTCGCGCTCTCGTTCCTGCCCCAACTGCTCGGCCGGTTCTCCGAAACCCACCCGGATGTCGCGCTCGACGTGACCTGCGAGCTGAGCCGTGACTTGATCGGCGGGCTCGCCCGGAACGCGTTCGACGTCGTGCTCGCCGTGCACGACGACCGATCGACGGCCCATCTGACGGATCAGTGGCGCGAGCCGATGGCCTGGGTCGGCAGCCAGGCCCACGATCTGCGCGCGCGGCGCCCGCTCCCATTGGTTCTCTTCCCGGATGGCTGCCAGTACCGGCTACGCGTGCTCAGCGCGCTGCGGCGCCGGGACATTCCCTACAGGATCGTCTATTCCAGCTCGAATCTCGCCGGCAATCAGGCGGCGATCGAAAGCGGCCTCGGCCTCACGGCGATTTCACAGAGCACGGTGCCGCCCACGCTCCGCCCGTTGCCACCGTGCGCGGAGCTGCCCGCTCTCGACGACTTCGATATCGGCCTCTTCTGGAATCCCGCCGGGGCGACCGGCGCCATTCGCGCGCTGACGGCCGCCATGGTCGACGTGCTCGACCGCAGGCTGACCCGGACGAAGGTGTTGGGGCCCAAGGCGGTGGCCCATGGCTCAGGCGCGCCGCGCTAGGCGGGCCGGCCCGCCGAGCCCCGATGCGATCCTGCTGGAAGGCAGCTACAGCTTCGAGCAGAAGATCACGGTCGAATGGGAGACGGCGCTTGCGCTCGACGAGCTCGACGGCCTGCTCGCGCCGATCCTCGCCGAGCCCCGCTCCTTCGCCGAGATACGCGCGTATGTCTCGGGCGCGCTCAAGGGGCGCGATCTGACGCTCCCGCCCGGCAAGATCAGCAAGTACCTGATATCCGGCCGCTCGCTCCGGGAGGCGCTGGACGCCTTGGTCGCGGCCGAGCGGCTCACCGTCGCCGAGCGGAGGGGCTCAGGCGCCCGACTGTGGTCTAGGAGGCGGCAGTAGAGCGGGTCCGTCTTTGACGGACTCCCGACAGGCCGCGACTGCGGCCCGCCGTTCCTGCGGCGCCCTCGCCAGTTGGTGGAATGCCGGCGATGGCAGTAACCTCCCCTGAAGGCAGGTCGAAGGGGGCGGCCATGACGAGCCAGGTCTTTCCCAGAGAGGAATACGAGGCGCGCTGGGCCAAGGTGCAGGGCGAGATGGCCCGGCGCGGCTACGAAACCGCCGTCATCTGGTCCCGAGGCGCGAGCTCCTACGACCGCTGCGCCAATTTGCTTTGGCTGGTGAACCACTATTCGGGGCACCCCGGCCAGACGCCGGACAACAACCTCTGGCAGGGGCGCGGCCACAACGCCGTGATCATGCGGGCGGGCCGGGAGCCGGAGCTGCACAACGACGAGCTGCTGGAGCCGGCGGATTGGCTTGCGACCGACAACTGGCACTGGCACCAGAACCCGATCAAGGGCACCGCCGACGCGCTCAACGCGCAGGAGATCACCGGCCCGGTCGCTATCGTCGGCACGGACTTTCTGCCCTGCAAGTACATGGACTGGCTGCGCGAATGGTGCCCGCGTATCGACTGGTGCCCGGAGGACGACCTCGTCAAGTCGGTGCAGCATGTCAAGAGCCCGCGCGAACTCGATGTCTTCCGCGAGGCCGGCGATATCGCGAGCCGCGCACTCACGCTCATCATGGAGGGGTTGGTCTCGGGCCAGACCGAAGCCGAGGCCGCCGCCGCCGGCGCCGCCGAAGTGGTGCGCCGGGGCGGCATTCCCGCGATCATCCGCCTCTCCCACGGCACCGGCGACGAGATGAATAATTTCAGCCGGTATCCGCTGAGCGGCGCCGATCCCGATTCCGCGCCGGTGGAGGGCGACTTCGTGCGCGCCTGGATCATGGGGCCGATGCGCCACGGCTACTTCCTGGACCCGGGCCGGACTGCGGTGTGCGGGCGGCGGCCGAGCAACACTCAGCGCGAGCTGATGGAGGCCTGCATGGGCATCGTCGACGGCGTGATGGCGAAGATTCGCCCCGGCGTCTCGCCCCACGAGCTCGCGCGCGAGGGCGACCGGCTGACCAGGGAAGCGGGCGGCGGCGACACAGTCGACCAGGCCGGCCTGCAATGGCCGCTCTACGGCCACCTCTGCGACATGATGTTCGAGAACCCGATGTACGGCCTTTCGACCTGCGACGAGGACCAGCTCATCCAGGAAAACATGGTGTGCAGCTCCGAGGCTTTCCTCGCCTGGGAGGGGATCGGCGCAGTGGGCTTCGAGCAGAACCTGATCGTCCACAAGGACAGCGTCGAGGTCATCACCACCTCGCCGATCTACTGGGAGTGACGGCGCGGACTCGACGAAATCATTGACGGCGGAGGAGACATGACGGACGCGGCTCCGGGCCCCGAGTGGGACCTTCTTATCCACGACGCGGTACGTCTCGACGATGCGGCGCCGGTCGCCATCGGCATTCGCGACGGGCGCATCGAGGCGGTCGCGCCCTCCCTTGACGGCCACGCGGCGGCGCGTATCGACGCGCGCGGCGGGCTGGTTACGCCCTCCTTCGTCGATCCCCACTTTCACATCGACAAGGTGCTGAGCCGCGACCTGCTCGGTGCGCGCGGACCGCAGGAAGCCCTGGACCGCGCCCGCGAGGCCAAGATCCATTTCACCGTCGCCGACGTGGAGGAGCGCGCCAGCACCGCCCTCAGGCTCGCCGCGGCCCACGGCATCGGCCGCCTGCACGCCCAGATCGACGTGGATTTCGCCACCAAGCTGGTCTCCTTCGAAGGCGTGATGCGCGCACGCGATCGCTTCGCCGGCGTCGTGGACGTCACCCTCGTGGCCTTCCCCCAGGAAGGGATCGTCGCGGACCCGGAGGCGCCGGCGCTGCTGCGCGAGGCACTCGGCATGGGCGCTGCGGCGGTCGGCGGCCTGCCGGAGGTCGAGGCCTCGATCGAGGACCAGCGCACCCACGTCGAAACGGTGCTCGATCTCGCCGCCGAGTTCGACGTGGGCGTGGAGATGCACGCCGACTACATGGACCGGGCCGAGCTCAAGACGCTGGAGATGCTGGCCGAGGCCACGGTCGCCCACGGCATGCAGGGCCGGGTCGTCGCCAGCCACTGCAATGCGCTGGCGGTCTACCCCGACGGGGAGGCGACGCGGGTGATCGACAAGGTGCTGGACGCCGACATGGCGGTCACCGTGCTGCCGATCGCCAATCTCCAGATGCTGGGCGGTGAGGGCCGGACGCCCCAGAACCGGGGCTCGTCACGGGTGAAGGAGATGCTCGACGCCGGAATCAACGTCGCCGCCGGCGCCGACAACATGTACGACATCTGGTACCGCTTCAATCGGATGGACCCGGTGGAGCTCGCCTACATGACCGTGCACAGCGCCGGCATGAGGCTCGACGAGGAGGTCCGCGAGGGCTTCGAGATGGTGACCGCGCGCGCGGCAAGGATCATCGGCGCGCCCGTGCCCGAGGTTGCCGCGGGCTCCTCCGCCGATCTGGTGGTGTTCGAGGCAACGAACCTGGTCGATGTCCTGCGGCGCCTCCCTGGCCGCCGCATCCACATCAAGGCGGGCCGGCGGGTCGGCGGGATCGAAGGCTCCCACTGGGCCGCCGCGTGAGTCACTGATTGCTGTTTGGCGTGCGAATTCTGCCTCGTAGAATCTAGCCATTTCAACAGCTTATCGCACCGACCGACGCGCAATCCATGTGCCCGCCCATGCACAAGCGGACTGGCCGATAGAGATGTCCGGAACGAGTCCGGGCAAGACGGTGTTAGTGATTGACGGGGCGGAGGGAACGCGCGCCGACCCAGCTTCCGGCGAATATTCAAAACAAGACGAATATTCAAAACAAGACACGAGAGGCCAGGGACAGCCCTATAATGGCGGCAAGCGGCGCGAGCGGTGCAGCATGAGACAACCTGATGCGCCGCGCATCGCCTGCGACCCTTGGCGGCAAGACCGAGGCGCGCGATCAACGCAGGGAGGGAACGATGAGGCGCCTGCTGGTCGTTGGGATCGTCGCCTTGGCCGTTGCCGGTTGCGCTCGGTCCGCGTCGGTCGTCGAACACCTCGACAGCGGCAACATCGTCATAAAGGCGGGCTACTTGACCCAAGAACAAAGGGTGTGGAGCGCGGCCGAGAGGGGATGCGCAGTTCACGGCAAGGTCGCGCAGCCCACCAGGGTTCAATGCAAGGACGAGGCCTGCACCATCAAGCATTTCCACTTCGACTGCATCTGATCGAGAACCCGCACGCGCTCCGATACGATCGCTGACACACACCGCCCCGCCGGCACATGACGTGGTAGGGGGACCTCCCCCGGAGCCTTCCCCCGGACCATGGTGCGGTGCACAGGGCGCGGTGCCTGCGTCAGGATCGCGCCATGCGGTGGGGGAGCGGTTCAAGACTTGGGGAATGCGGGGCGCCGCCCAGACCCGCGCGACGTTGTATCGCGCGTACGATCCCGCTGGCATGCGCGCCTCGCGTGCAGGACGTCACACTTATCCCGCTCATCCCGCCGAATCCCGGTTAATCCCAGTTGATCCCAGTTAATCCCGGTTTATCCCGCCAAAATAGTTCGGTCTTGTCTCACAGAGGGGAGACAGCGCGGGAGGCGTGGGGCGGCGCTTGACTTGGCGCGGGCGCGACTCAGGCGCGGTCGATCAGGGTGCGCGGGACCCCATGATTGCGTGCGCGGGACCTTGCAAGCCCGAGCGACTTCAGTTCAGACCGAAGTCCCCGAAGCGCTTGTTGAAGCGCGAGACCTGGCCACCGCGATCGACCAGTCGCTGGGCACCGCCGGTCCACACCGGGTGCGAGAGCGGGTCGATGTCGAGAGTGAGCGTGTCGCCCGCCTTGCCCCACGTGGACCGCGTGGTAAAGGTGCTGCCGTCGGTCCGGACGACGGTGATCTCGTGGTAGTCGGGATGAATGTCTTTCTTCATGGCGGGCCCCGCTTGCCGAGCGGCTTTCATATAGCTGAGGGGCGCAAGGCGCAAGCGGCTATTGGTTCGCCCGCGACTCGGATATCGTCGCGCCGCGAGCGCAGGAGGCGGCAGCGGTGAGCATCTTCGGATCGGAAGCGAGGCGGCGGCGCACCGGTGATTCGCCGGCATCGTCTGCCCTGCCGCCCCGTGGCGAAATCCGCCGCATCCGCTACCTGTTCCGCTTCCTCCGAGCCTACCGCGGTGTGATCGTGGCGGCGGTCTTCGCGCTCTGCGTCAGCGCCGCGGCGGTACTCGCCATGGGCCAGGGGCTTCGGGTGCTGATCGACGACGGCCTCAGCGCGGAGGAGGTCTCGCGGCTCCACGAGGCGTTGATCTACATGGCGGGCATGGTGGCGCTGCTGGCGGGCGGCTCGTTCGCGCGCTTCTATCTCGTCTCCTGGCTCGGCGAGCGGGTGGTGGCCGACATCAGGCGCGCGGTCTTCCGCCGCCTCGTCGGGCTGAGCCCGGCCTTCTTCGAGATCAACAAGGTGGGGGAGCTGCTCTCGCGCATCACCACCGACACCACCCTGCTGCAGACCGTGATTGGCCAGCAGGCGTCGTCGGCGCTGCGCAACCTGCTGCTCTTCCTAGGCGCCAGCGCGATGCTGGTGGTGACGAGCCCGACGCTCACCGGCTTCGTGGTGCTGATGGTGCCCGTGGTGGTGATCCCCATCGTCGTGCTCGGCCGGCGCGTGCGCCGCTACTCCCGCCTCGCCCAGGACCGCGTGGGCGATATAGGCGGCCACATGGAGGAGGCGCTCGGCGGCATCCGCACTGTGCAGGCCTTCGGCCAGGAGGAGCGGAGCGGCGAGCGCTTCGGCGACCACGTGGAGGCGGCGTTCCGCGCGGCGCTGCGGCGCGTGCAGGCGCGGGCGATGCTGACGGCGATCGTGATCCTGCTGGTCTTCTTCGGCGTGGGCCTCGTGCTCTGGATCGCCGGCACCACCGTGCTCCAGGGCGAGATGACCGGTGGCGAGATGACCGCCTTCATGTTCTATGCCGTGGTGGTGGCGGGCTCGGTGGGCTCGCTGAGCGAGGTCTACGGCGATATGCAGCACGCGGCAGGCGCGGCCGAGCGGCTGGCCGAGCTGCTCAACGAAGAGCCCGCGCTTGCGCCCGCGCCGGCTGTGGCGAAGCCGCTGCCCGAGCCACAGCAGGGCGCGGTCGAGCTGGATCGGGCCACCTTCCACTACCCCGCGCGGCCGGACGCACCGGCGCTGGAGGGGTTCTCACTCGCCGTGGCGCCGGGGGAGACGGTGGCCCTGGTGGGCCCCTCGGGCGCGGGCAAGTCGACCGTGTTCAACTTGCTGCTTCGCTTTTACGACCCGGAGGACGGGCGCGTCGCGCTGGACGGGGTCGATCTACGGGAGGCCTCGCTCGAGGCGGTGCGACGCTCCTTCGCGCTGGTGCCGCAGGACGCGGTGATCTTCGCCGCTAGCGCGCGGGAGAACATCCGCTTCGGCCGGCCCGAGGCGAGCGACGACGAGGTCCGCGCCGCGGCCGAGGCGGCGGGTGCTGCGGCCTTCCTCGACAGCCTGCCGGAGGGCTTCGATACCTTCCTCGGCGAGAAGGGCACCAGGCTCTCGGGCGGGCAGAAGCAGCGGCTCGCGCTCGCCCGCGCCGTGCTGCGCAACCCGGCCGTGCTGCTGCTCGATGAGGCGACCAGTGCGCTGGACGCCGAGAGCGAGCGCGCGGTGCAGGCGGCGCTGGAGCGGCTGATGGCGGGGCGGACCACCATCGTCATCGCGCACCGCTTGGCCACCGTGCAGAAGGCGGACCGCATCGTGGTGATGGACGAAGGCCGCGTGGTCGCCGAGGGGACGCACCGGGCGCTGATGGCGCGCGGCGGGCTCTACGCGAGGCTCGCCGCGCTCCAGTTCGACGACGGGCGTGAAGGCGACGCAGCCCAGGACGCCCTCGCCGCCCCGCCCCGCAGCGCCGCCGGGTGATCGTCTAGCGCTGAGTTAACTTCAACTCGATGCGGCGGTTGCGGCGATAGGCGATTTCGTCCTCGCGCGCGTCGAGGGGCTGGAACTCGCCGTAGCCGGCGGCGCTCAGGTGCTCGGGCGGGATGCCGAGAGCGATGAGGAAGTTCACCACCGAGATCGCGCGCGCCGCCGAGAGCTCCCAGTTGGAGGGGAAGCGGGCCGTCTGTATCGGCCGGCTGTCGGTGTGGCCGTCAACCTGCAGAATCCAGGGCAACTCAGACGGAATCTGAACCATCACCTCCCTGAGGACCTGCGCAAACTTCGCCAACTTGTCGTGACCTTCCGGCCCCAGCTCGTCGGAGGCGGGGGCGAACAGGACCTCGGACTGGAAGACGAAACGGTCGCCGATGATGGTGAAGTCGCGGCGGTCGCTCAGCACCTCCCGGAGCCGGCCGAAGAACTCGGAGCGATAGGCGGCGAGCTCCTCCACCTTGGCGGCGAGGGCCATGTTGAGGCGCTGACCCAGGTTGGCGATGGTGACGTCCTGCTCCTCTGTCTTGCGCTCCGAGATCTGCAGGGCTTCCTCGACGCGCCCGAGCTGCTCTCTGAGCGCGTTGATCTGCTGGTTGAGCACGGCAATCTGGTCGCGCTGACGCGCGCTGAGCTGGCGGTTCTCGGTCAGCGCCGCTTCGTTGGCATCGAGCGAGGACTGGGCCGCGAGGTGAAGGGCCTGCACTTCGGCGAGGCGGATTTCCCGCTCCTCCAGCGTGCGCTGGGCGAGCACCGTGCGCTCCTGCTCGTCGGAGAGGCGCGCTTCGAGCTCGGCCGTGGTGTCGCGCAGCGCCGAGAGGTCGGCGCGCACGGCCGCCGTCTCCTCTTCGCTCTGGCCGAGCTCGCCCCGGCTCTCGATCAGCGCCGCCGCCATTATCCCGACCTTGGACTCGAGATCCCGGCGCACCGCGTTCAGCGCGTCGATATCGCGGCGCAGGCGCTCGACGTCGGCGAGCATGACCTTGATTCTCTCTTCGCCGGCCTCGGCCCTGATGGAGGCCTCGGCTGCTTCCGCCATCGCGGTTTGCCCAGCACCCGTCATCTCCCTGAGGCGGAGCTGCAGCGTGTCGCGCTCGCCGGTAATCATCGAAAGCTCGGCGATGAGCTGGTCCCGGACCGAGAGGGAGCTCTGAAGCTGGTCCGCCAATTGGGCGATGTTGATCCTGAGGTCAGCGTTGGCCTGCTGCTCAAGGGCAAGCGTCTCGTCGAGACTGCTGAGCTGGGCGTTGAGGTCGTCCTTCGCCTCGGTCTCCTCGGAGAGCGTCCGCTGCAGGAAGTACTGCGCCAGCATGTAGACGACGAGCAGGAAGATCATCACCAGGAGCAGCGTCGACATCAGGTCGACGAAGCCCGGCCAGTAGTCGGCGCTAGAACCCCTTCGTTTCAGGCGGGATGCGGCAAACACCGGGCGGGCCTCCCGCGCTCAGTTCTGGCGCCGATCGTTCTCGGCGACCGCCGCTATGGTCCGTGCGAGGAGCTTGATCTCGCTGCGAAGCTCCGCGACTGACTGCTCGCGGCCGGAGACCATCTCCTCCAAGAGCCGCTGGAGATAGACGTCGAGGTTGCGCAAATGCGCGCGGCTGGGCTCGTCAAGGCCGCCCTGGCGGGTGGCGCCCGCCGCGAGGCGCTCAAGCACCGGCCGCATCTCCAGCTGGTTCTCGACCAGCTTGACCATGAGGTCCTGCTCGGAGCGCATGTGGTCGGTGAGCGTGGCCAGACGCTCGGTCAGCGAAAGCAGGTTGGTCGAAGAGGCTGCGCGCTGCTCTTCGCCACGCGCGAGCGTGCGCTGCAGCTCTTCCAGGCTGTCGGCGGTCTTCTCCAGGAGCGCACTGACATAGGCCGGAACCGACTGATCGCCCTCCACGCCCAGCGTGCCGCCGGTAAGCCGCGTGTAGGAGGAGAGCCAGTCTTCCAGCTCGTTGTAGAAGCGGTTCCGCGCCTGGTTCGCCTGCAGGTCGAGGAAGCCGAGAATGAGCGAGCCCGCGAGACCGAAGAGCGAGGAGCTGAAGGCCGTGCCCATCCCTTCGAGCGGGGCTTCGAGGCCGCCCTTGAGGTCGTCGAAGACGCCGAGCATGTCCTGATTGGCCACCGAAAGGTCGCCAATCACGTCGCCGACCGAGGTCACGGTCTGGAGCAGGCCCCAGAACGTGCCCAGCAGGCCCAGGAAGATCAGCAGGCCGATCATGTAGCGCGAGAGGTCGCGCGATTCGTCGAGCCGCGAGCCGATGCCGTCGAGCAGGCTGCGGAGCGAAACGGCAGAGAGCGTCATGCGGCCGCGCCGGTCAGCCAGCATCGTCGCCAGGGGCGCCAGGAGGCGCGGCTTGCGCGCCGCCGCCGGCGGTGCCGCGCCCGGCACGTCGTCGCTCTTCACCGCCGCGAGCCAGGCGGTATCCGGCTTCAGCAGCAGGACCTGGCGGAAGTTGTAGACGATGCCGATGACCAGCGCGCCAAGGATGACGCCGTTCAGAATCGAATTGGCGAAGAACGCATCGCCCAGAGTGTCGCTCAGCACGACGACCACCCCGACCACGAGGGCCAGGAAAAGGCTCATGCGAATCAGGAATGGCCGCTGCCCGCTCATCGCCTGTCCGTCATCCCTGGAACGCCGAATCTGTGCTCCATGATCGCTCGCAGGCCCATCCAGACGGCTCTTCCCCTGCGGCGGTCGCATGGCCCGCGGCAGTCGGGCACATTAGTACAGCGCGCCGCAGGCCGACAACCGGCGGCCTGGATACAGACCTGAAATGTGCCCGCTCGAGCATGTCTTTAGCCGCCCGAGCGCGCGCGGCCCGCGACGGCGAGGGGATGCCCGGCCTCAACCAGCCGCTTGAGCCGCTCGTCGAGGACATGGGTGTAGATTTCCGTCGTCGCGATGTCGGCGTGACCGAGCATCTTTTGCACCGCCCTCAGGTCCGCCCCGTGGGCGAGCAGATGGCTGGCGAAGGCATGGCGCAATGCGTGGGGAGAGACCCAGCTCGGCTCGATCCCCGCCGCCTGGGCCAACGCCTTGAGCATCTGCGCAAGGCGATGCCGCGTCAGGTGACCGCTCGCGCCGCGCGAAGGGAACAGCCAGCGGGACGGCGCTCCGTCCGCCAGGTGGCAATCGCGCACCGCGAGATAAGCGTCGAGCGCCCGGCGGGCCGGCACCCCGAGCGGAACCAGTCGTTCCTTGTCGCCCTTGCCCCGCACCAGCAGGCTCTGGGTCTCGGCGGAGACCGCGTGGAGCGGCATCGACACCAGCTCCGAGACACGAAGCCCGCTACCGTAAAGCAGCTCGATCATGGCCCGCAGGCGAAGCCCGTCGGCCTCGCGCTTGGACGACATCTCCGCCGCATCCTCATCAGGCCACGCTGCCGCTAGCAGCCTCGCCACCTCCTCCTCGCTGAGGACGCCGGGGAGCGTGCGAGGGAGCGTCGGCGAATCCACCGTCGTGGTGGGATCGTCGTCGCGCCGGCCGTCGGTCAGCAGAAACCGATAGAACTGGCGCAGGCAGGAGAGCCGACGCGACGCGGTGCGCGCCGCAACGCCGGAGCGGCGTTGTTCCGCCACGAACCCCCGGATCGACGCGGTGTCGGCTTCGGCCAACGGCACACGGGAGGGCGCGAGATAGGAGGCAAAGCAGGCCAGGTCTCGCCGGTAGGCGTCGATCGAGTTGCGGGCGAGCCCGCGCTCTGCCGCGGCCATTTCGAGAAACGCCTCGATAGCGGCCGTGTCGCCCTCGCGGAGCGCGGCTTCGGCCGTCGCTGGCCGCCCTCGCCGCGTCAAAGCCCCGCCGCGAGCGCCGCTTCCAGGGCGATCGCCCGCGCCTCTTCCTGCAAGTCGGTAGAAACGAGGCTGGAGACCACGGGCCCGACGGTCGCGATGCCGGCAGCGGCAGGGCCCGCGTCGCCGAGCAGAAGCAGCCCCAACAGGACGGTTTCGCCGAGCTGCGCACCCTCGGCTGCTTTCAACAGTCCGTTCGCCAGCGCCAGCGCGGGCCCCCGCGCTGCCACGGGCTGCTCGTCGAGCAAGAGGCGATCCCACACCTCCGGGTCTACGCCGCCCCCGAGCGCATCGACCAGAATCGCCAGCCAGTTCGCCCGCGCGACCGCAACGGTCCGCCCGCCCTCATCGGCCCGCAAAGAAAGCCACGCGTCGAACTTGGCCGTCGTCAGATGGTCGTCATCGCCGCTCAGAAGCATCAACGGCCAGAGCCGCAACGAGGCGCGTAACGCTTCGGGGTTGCGCGAGCCATGGTCCGTGGCCAATGCGTACCAGCGTGCGGCCGCGTCAAGCTCGCCGGCCGCGATGAGGGCTCGCCCGGCCGCCGCGCTGAACCAGACATGCGTCGGCGCGGGCGGCACCGTGCCCACCAGATGCGCGAACGCTCGCGCCGCAGTCCCGTGAGCCCCTTGAGCCTCGGCAAGAAAGAGCGCTTCCGCCAGCAGCTCCGCCCTGAGCGCAGGCGCCGTCTCTGTCTCGATCGCCTGGAGCATCAAGGCGCGGCCGAGCGGCGGTTCCAGCGATTCGACCTGCGCCAGGGCATCGGCACGCTCCTCCGACGAGAACGACATGGTTCGATAGAGATCGCGAAGGGCTTCAATGGGGAGCGTGCCGGTTGCCGCCGCGCGCTCCGCCGCCAGAAGCCGTGCCCCCGGCGGGGATTCCGGCGCGACCACAATCGCCGGCAGCACATCGGGCGCTGCTCTCGCCACCGCTTCCACCGGGATCGGAAGCTGCGCGAGCCGCCAGGCGGCGACGCGCAGGGGAGTCGGATCGGCCATCGAATCCACGACCGGCTCGGCCAACCCCGCCATGGCATAGATCGTGTCGTCGAACACCTGGTCGGGCGTGGAATCCGTTTCCAGCAGCAGCTCCAGGCCGAGCGTCGCGGCCTCGATCAAGCCGGCGTGTGCCTGACAGAGAATGCGCACGCGGCGCCAATAGCCGTCGCCGGCCCGACCCGCCTTGCCGAGGATTTGCGCGCAAGCGGTGTCGAGGTCGAACGCAGCGAGAAGGCGGTCGTTCTCGATCCGGGCGGTGAGGCTCTGGCCCCCGGCCGGACCGGCGCTCTCCAGCAGCGCAAGAGCAGCGTCGCGCGCACCCATGGCCACGAGGCGCTCGGCCCGCGCGAGGGCGAGCGCACCGGCCTCACCCTCACCAGCAGGCGGTTGCGCCGGCGAGGTGAGCAACCCCAACGCGAGCCGCCGCATGGCGAAGGAAGGTGCCGCGACGGGCAGGCGCGGCAGCAGGGCTTCGACCCGCGAGCGACGCGACCCAGACCAGAGATCGCCTGGAAACGGCTCGATTCCCTCGACCGGAATGCCAGCCGCATCAGGATCGATGGCCTCAAGCGCGCCCACATGGATGCCGCCTTCGTCCGACGCGGGAGCGGCCGAGTCGGTCTCGGCGGTGCCCTCCGCGCCTCCGACAGAATCGATGTTTGGGGACGCGCTTTCGCCCTCGCCCGGCTTCGAACCACTCCCCTCGCCGTCCTTGCTCTGCTGCTGCGGGATCAGCCGCAACGGCTCATCGGACTCCTGAGCGATGCCGACGCTCGCGGTCGCGATCAGTAGCAGGACGGTAGGAAAGATTGCGCCGACAAGTGCGGACCAAGGCTTCCGGCCAGGTGGCGAATGGCAAAGAGGCAGTCGGAACATCCGACTACCTAGCCCGCATTTCTCACTAGGGTCACGGCCTGCGTCGCGCCCAGGCGTTCGTTCCGCCAGGAGCGGGCCGAAAAGCGTATCAGGTAATACGATTGAAGCCCGCGACGAAGTGGGCGGGCGCCTGGGCGCGACGCAGGCCGTGACCCTAGTGAGAAATGCGGGCTGTCGGCGCTCTCACTTCTCGAAGCGATCATTGGACAGCACCTTTTCGACCGGACCGGGCGGCGGGGGGATGTCCCAGGTCAAAAGAAATCCGATTCCGCCGCCGATGATGAGCAAGAGGATGATGACGAGGACTTTCAACGGGACGTGCCTTCACTCCTGAACACGCGTCGACGCTGAATCAGCCGCGAGGCATCCGACGCTTGTGTGTTAGAATCGGAATATGGCGATGGTGTGGCAGTCTATCGGCGCGGGCGCGGCGCTTCAACGACACGCAGCCGTGCGGGGCGGAGTGTGCCGCTGAGCCAATGACGGCAGAATTGGGGTGCCCACGGATAGACTGCTCGGTCGTCCTCGTGGGACTGATGGGTGCGGGCAAGAGCGCGATCGGACGCCGGCTCGCTAGCCGACTCGGCATTCCGTTCGTCGACGCGGACGAAGAGATCGAACGCGCCGCGGGATGCTCGATCTCGGACATCTTCGAGATACACGGCGAAGCGGCATTCCGCGATGGTGAGCGGCGGGTCATCGCCCGGCTGCTGACCCGCCCGCCGCACGTGCTGGCGACGGGCGGCGGGGCGTTCATGGATCCCGAAACGCGCGCGGCGATCCGGGCGTGCGGCATTTCGGTGTGGCTGCGCGCCGACCTCGACCTGCTGGTCTCCCGCGTCTCGCGGCGCAACAACCGCCCGCTGCTGGCCGGAGGCGATCCGCGCGAAATCCTGCAGCGGCTGATGAACGAGCGTCACCCGATCTATGCCGAGGCCGACGTCGTCGTGGAGAGCGGGGACGGACCGCACGAGCAGACGGTGGAAGCGGTGCTTGGCGCGCTCGGCGCGCATGTCGAGGCGCAGCGGCGAGAGCCGGGTCCCGATTCGTCACCGGCAAGCATCGAGGCCTGACCCGGTGAGCACGGCGGACCCCGACCTACGAACCGACCATGACCGGGAGACGGTGCGCGTCGAACTCGGACCGCGCAGCTACGACGTCATGGTGGGTGCCGGCCTCGTCAGCGAGGCGGGACGGCTTATGGCGCCGCTCCTGGCAGGCCGCTCGGCGGTTGTGGTCACCGACCGCGTCGTGGCCGGGCTCTATCTCGACGCGACGCTCGACGCCCTGCGGACGGCAGGCTTCGCGCCCTCCCACCTGATCGTCGAGTCGGGGGAGCGCAGCAAGGACCTGGCGACGCTGGGTAGCGTGCTGGACGACATCCTGGTTCGCGGGATCGAGCGGTCGACCGCGCTGGTAGCACTGGGCGGCGGGGTCGTGGGCGACCTGACCGGCTTCGCCGCGAGCATCCTGCTGCGCGGCGTCCCTTTCGTTCAGATACCGACAACGCTTCTTGCCCAGGTGGACAGCGGTGTCGGCGGCAAGACCGGCGTGAACAGCACCCACGGCAAGAACCTGATCGGGACGTTTTATCAGCCGCGCCTGGTGCTCGCCGATGTGGCGACGCTGGCCACGCTGCCGCTGCGCGAGCGCAGGGCAGGCTACGCCGAGGTCGTGAAGTACGGCCTCATCGACGACCCCGCGTTCTTCGCCTGGCTCGAAACCAACGGACCAGCACTCCTCGACGGCGATCCGGACGTTCTGCGAACCGCCGTGGCCCATTCGTGCCGGGCCAAGGCGCGCATCGTTGCCGCCGACGAGCGCGAGAGCGGCAACCGGGCCTTGCTCAATCTGGGCCACACCTTCGCCCATGCCCTGGAGGCGGAGGCAGGCTACGACGGATCGCTCCTACACGGCGAGGCGGTGGCCTATGGCATGGTGCTCGCGCACCGACTCTCAGCAGCCCTCGGCCTGTGCGGCGAGGATGACGCCGGGCGGGTCGCGGCCCATTTCCGCGCGGTCGGGCTGCCCAGCGAGGCAGACGCTCTTCCCGCGATTCGGTGGAACTCAGCCGCGCTGATCGAGCGAATGAAACATGACAAGAAGGTGCGGGGCGGACGGATGACGTTCGTCCTGACACGCGGCATCGGGCACGCCTTCCTCAGCCGGGACGTCCCCCCGGAGGCACTCGGCGCCCTGCTTGACCAAGCCTTCGGCGAATGAGGTCCACTGCGCCTCCGAATTACATCCCTCCACAATCCTCAACGACACACCCATGACGACCGAGACTGCCATCACCATCGGCGCGATTGGCCTGCTGATCGCGCTATCGGGTTTCTTCTCAGGCTCCGAGACGGCCCTGACCGCGGCCTCCCGCCCTCGCATGCACCATCTGGCAGGCGCTGGCGACAGACGTGCGCGCGCGGTCGAGCGGCTTACCGACGATCGAGAGCGACTGATCGGCGCGATCCTGCTCGGCAACAATGCCGTCAACATCCTTGCTTCTGCACTGGCCACCAGCGTTCTGATTTCGGTGGTCGGGGACGCCGGCGTGGCCTATGCGACGATCGGCATGACCCTGGTCATTCTGGTTTTCGCGGAGGTGCTGCCGAAGACCTACGCGATCCGCGATGCCGACCGGGTCGCGCTCAGGGTGGCGCCGGTGCTTCGCCCCATCGTGTGGTTGCTCTCCCCCATCGTCGGCGCCGTAAGGCTGGTCGTCTCGGCAACGCTTAGCGCGGCCGGAGCCTCGCAAGGGCCGAGGACAGCGAGCGCCGCCGAGGAGGAGCTTCGTGGCACTATCGCCCTGCAGGCGCAGGAAGGCGCCATGGTCAAGCATGAGCGCGACATGCTCCGCAGCATTCTCGACCTGGAGGAGATCGAGGTCGGCGCGGTCATGACTCACCGCAAGACCATGGAGATGATCGACGCCGACGCGGCGCCCGCCGACATCCTCAATCAGGTCGTTCGCAGCCCCCACACGCGCCTGCCGGTCTGGAAGGGCGAGCCGGACAACATCGTGGGCGTTCTGCATGCCAAGGACCTGCTGCGGGCGATGCATGCGAACCTTGCCGACCTCGACCGTCTCGACGTCATGTCAATCGTGACCGAGCCCTGGTTCGTGCCCGAGACCACGCCGCTCGACGAGCAGCTCCACTCGTTCCGAGAGCGTCGGGCTCACTTCGCGCTGATCGTCGACGAGTACGGCTCGCTGATGGGTCTCGTGACCCTGGAGGATATAATCGAGGAGATCGTGGGCGAGATCGTCGACGAGCACGATGTCGCCCTCAGCGAGGTGGTGGAGAGCGACGACGGCTCGTTCCTGATCCCCGGAACCGTCGCGATTCGCGATCTCAATCGGCGTTACGACTGGGATCTTCCCGACGAGGAGGCGGCCACCATCGCGGGCCTCGTGCTGAACGAGGCACAAGAGATTCCCGAGATCGGCGAGTCCTTCTCGCTCTACGGCTTCACATTCGAGGTTCGCGCCCGCAGGCGTAATCAGATCACCCGGCTCCGGGTAATCCCGCGCTCCCGCGCTGCCAGAGGCCACGACGCCTGAAGCAATGGCCCCGCTCGCACGTGCTGCAAGGGTCGGGTTGCACGTCGCCCGTGCGCACCCCATATGGCGCCAGCAGCGGGAGCCGCTTGCCAAGAGCGCCCGTCGCGACGAGAGATAGGCACCGATAAATCTTATTCGAGGTTCCGATTGTCGGATCGTTGCCTCGTGCTATACATGAAGCGGGTTAGTGGGCGAGTCGATGAACAGTTATCTCGACTTCGAGAAGCCGATCGCGGAGATCGAAGGCAAGCTCCAGGAGCTTCGCCACCTCAGCGACGACAGCGGCGTCAACATGCTCGACGAGGTCTCTCGCCTCGAGGGCAAGGTCGACCGGCTGCTCAAGCAGACCTACAGCCGCCTCACCCCGTGGCAGAAGACGCAGGTCGCCCGCCATCAGCTCAGGCCCCACTGCTCCGACTACATCGCGCGCCTCATCACGGACTTCCTGCCGCTTGCCGGCGACCGTGCCTTCGGCGAAGACCGGGCGGTGATCGGAGGGCTGGGGCGCTTCCAGGGCCACACCGTCATGATCATCGGCCAGGAGAAGGGGTCCGATACCGAGGGCCGGGTCGCCCACAACTTCGGTATGGCCAACCCCGAAGGCTACCGCAAGGCGTCGCGCCTGCTGCGGCTGGCGGAGCGCTTTCAGGTGCCCGTGCTGACGCTGATCGACACGCCGGGCGCCTATCCCGGCATCGGCGCGGAGGAACGCGGGCAAGCCGAGGCCATCGCCCGCTGCATCGAGGCCTGTCTCGATGTCAGGGTGCCGGTGGTTGCGCTGATCGTCGGCGAGGGCGGCTCGGGCGGGGCGATTGCGCTCGGGGTCGCCAACCGCGTGCTGATGATGGAGCACGCGATTTATTCGGTGATCTCGCCCGAAGGCTGTGCCTCCATCCTGTGGCGTGACGCGGCTCTCGCGGAGACGGCGGCGGAGGCGTTGCGACTGACGGCGGAGGACCTGCACGCGCTCGGCGTGATCGACGGCATCGTGCCGGAGCCCGTGGGCGGCGCCCATCGGGATGCGGCAAGCACGATCGATCGGGCCGGTTCGGCGTTGGAGGAGGCGTTCGCCGACCTGCGCGACCTCGACGGCGCGGCCCTGCGTAGTCAGCGACGGGAGAAGTACCTGGAGCTGGGCGCCGTCGCCGAAAGCTAGCGCGACACCCGCCTCACCTGTACCCGCGTGGCCCTATCGAGAGACCTGGGCCATACGCAAATTCCGGATGCGCCGGCTCGCAATCTCGGCGCGCACGCGTGGGATCAGCACCGTTAGGTAGTAGGCCATGAAGCCCGCCGCCATCAGCAGCAGTGGCGCGACCATGGAGCTGTCGATGGACGGCGCGTCAATCTTCGAGATCGTCGCCGGCTGGTGCAGGGTGTTCCACCAATCGACCGAGAACTTGACGATGGGCACGTTGACCACGCCCACCAGCGCCAGGATCGCGGCGACGCGGGCACCCTTGGCGGGATCGTCGAAGGCGGCGTGCAGGGCGATATAGCTGAGATAGAGGAAGAACAGGATCAGCATTGAGGTGAGGCGCGCGTCCCACACCCACCATGTGCCCCACATCGGCTGCCCCCAAAGCGACCCGCTCAACAGTGTGATGAACGTGAAGGCAGCGCCCACCGGGGCACTCGACTTTGCCACCAGGTCCGCCAGCGGATGACGCCAGACGAGGCTGGCGGCGCTGCAAAGCGCGATGACGACGTAGACGAAGAGCGACATCCACGCCGCCGGCACGTGAACGAAGATGATCCGGTAGGCGTCGCCCTGCTGGTAGTCCGGCGGCGCCACATACAGGCCGAGCACCAGGCCGGCGACGATCAGCGCCGCAGTCGCACCCGCCGCCCAGGGATAGACAGCACGGGCGACGCGGAGGAAGCGCGCCGGGTTGGCGAAGAAGTGGATGCTGGTCCATCCGACTCTCCCTCGCCTCGTCGCGCTCGTCGCCCTTGTCGCCATGCTTGGCCTCGTACCCTATTCCACCGTCATTCGAAGCGCCGCTGCCGCCGCCAGCGGTGCCAGGACCAGCGCGCCCACGAGTCCGCCCGCAAGAATGGACAGGTTCGCATGCACGCCCACGTCGAACACCGCGCCTTCCACCGCGCCCACGCCGAATATGAGAACGGGAACATAGAGCGGCAAGACCAGAAGCGCGACCAGGGCGCCGCCGCGTCGCAGGCCGACGGTGAGCGCCGCTCCCACTGCTCCGATCAGGCTGAGGATCGGCGTCCCCAGCAGGAGTGAGACGATCAGGATAACAAGGCCGTCCGTGCTCATGTTCAAGAGGAGCGCGAGCACCGGCGCGGCAATGGCGAGTGGTAGCCCGGTCGTCAGCCAATGCGCGGCGGTCTTGGCCAGCACGACCAACTCCAGCGGAAGCGTGCCGAGCATCAGTTGCTCGAGGCTTCCGTCCTCATGATCGGCGACGAAAAGGCGATCCAGGGACAGGAGGGCCGCGAGCAGGGCCGCGACCCAGACAGTGCCGGGTGCAATTCGGCTGAGCAACCCGAGTTCCGGACCGATTCCGAGGGGAAAGAGCGTCACTGCCAGGACGAAGAAGACCACCGCCATCAGCGAGCTGATGCCACCCCGCACCGCAAGCGTCAGCTCGCGCCCGATGAGCCCGAGGAAGACGCCTACCACATCTCCCCCTCCGGCTCTTCGTCGCCTGCGGCCAGCAACGTGTCCGCCGCGATTGCGTGTTTGCCGAGATCGAGGCGTTGGGCGCCCTCGAGGGCGATCTCGCCATGCGTGGCCGCGACCACCATGCCGCCATCGCTCCGGTGCGCAACGATCATGGCGTCGACGCGGACTGCGGAGTCCGCGTCGAGCGTGACGGTGGGCTCATCAAGCAACCAGAGCGGCGCCGGAGTCGCCAGAACACGCGCAAGCGCGAGTCGCCGTCTCTGCCCCGCCGAGAGATAGCGGCCCGGTACGTCGGCGAGGTCCTCAATGCCGAGGGCCTGAAGCGCGTAAGGAGCGGCCTGGGCGACGCCCCTGAAGCGCGCCCAGTGGTTCAGGTTTTCCGCCACGGTGAGCGTCGGCTTCACCGCATCGAGGTGGCCCACATAGTGGAGCCGGCCGCGATGCGCGGGCCAGTCGCCCTCGACCGGCGCGCCCTCCCAGGTGAGAGTTCCGCCAGCCGGCCGCAACAGGCCGCAGAGAATTCGGAGCAGGCTCGACTTGCCCGAGCCGTTGGGTCCGACGAGGACGAGCGCGCCGCCTCGATCCAAGGAGAACGAAACCCCGGAGAAGACTGGGCGCTCCCCGCGGATGCAGGACACGTCGTGCGCCTCGAAGCAGGCGGCGCGCGGCGCAGTGGGTGACCCTGGGGAAATATGCGGGCTAGCCGGGCCGGGAATCTTGCACCCCTCTCCGGTCGAGCCTAGAAGGGACGACCCAGCCTATCGGCGGCGCGTGCACGCGGCAAGAAGCCGCGCACATGGCCGCGCGGTAGCGCCGGGGGGCCGGACTGCTAGAGGGGGTAGCGCATTGATCGCCTTGGGACAGGACACCCTGCGAACCCGCCGCACGCTGAGCGTCGGCGGGCGGTCATATGACTACTACAGCCTGCCGGCCGCAGCCGAGGCCGGCCTTGGCGACATTGCCCGCTTGCCGTTCTCCCTCAAGGTGCTGTTGGAGAACCTGCTCCGCTTTGAGGATGGCCGCAGCGTCAGCGTCGACGATGTCCGCGCGGTCGCGAGCTGGCTGGACGAGGGGCGCGGTGGAGGAGAGATCGCCTACCGCCCGGCGCGCGTCTTGATGCAGGACTTCACCGGTGTGCCGGCGGTGGTGGACCTCGCCGCGATGCGCGCCGCGGTGACCGCCCTTGGCGGCGACGCCGGCCGCATCAATCCTCTCACGCCGGTCGATCTCGTCATCGACCACTCGGTCATGGTGGACCATTTCGGCACGACCCAGGCATTCGGGCAGAACGTGGCCCTGGAGATGGCGCGCAACGGTGAGCGCTACGCCTTCCTGCGCTGGGGTCAGCAAGCGTTTGAGAATTTCCGCGTCGTGCCGCCCGGCACCGGCATCTGCCATCAGGTCAATCTGGAATACCTCGCCCAGGTGGTGTGGACCGACGAGGTGGACGGCGCCACCATCGCCTATCCCGACACGCTGGTGGGCACCGACAGCCACACGACGATGGTCAACGGCCTCGCCGTGCTGGGCTGGGGCGTCGGCGGGATCGAGGCCGAGGCGGCGATGCTCGGCCAGCCGATCTCGATGCTGCTGCCTGACGTGATCGGCTTCAAGCTCTCGGGCCGGCTGCGGGAAGGCGCGACCGCGACCGACCTGGTGTTGACCGTAACCCAGATGCTGCGCGAGCGCGGCGTGGTTGGGAAGTTCGTGGAGTTCTTCGGGCCCGGCCTCGACGACCTCGGGCTCGCCGACCGCGCCACCATCGCCAACATGGCGCCAGAATACGGTGCCACCTGCGGCTTCTTCCCCATCGACCGCGAGACCATCAACTACCTCACCGGGAGCGCCCGGGAGCCCGAGCGCATCGCGCTGGTCGAAGCCTATGCCAGGGCGCAGGGCATGTGGCGCGAGGCCGGCACGCCCGATCCTGTCTTCACCGACACCTTGCAGCTCGATCTGGGCGAGGTCGAACCCAGCATCGCCGGCCCAAAGCGGCCGCAAGACAAGATTCGGCTTTCCGACGCCAAGCCTGCCTTCGCCAGTACGCTGGCCTCGACCTTCGGCGTCGCGGGCGATGCGGCGAGCCGGCGCATGCCGGTCGCCGACACCGACTACGAACTCGGGCACGGCGACGTCGTGATCGCCGCCATCACGAGCTGCACTAACACTTCCAACCCGAGCGTGATGGTGGGCGCCGGACTGCTCGCCCGCAACGCGGTCGCGCGAGGTTTGCGGGTAAAGCCCTGGGTCAAGACCTCGCTCGCGCCCGGCTCCAAGGTGGTCTCCGATTACCTCGCGAGCGCCGACTTGCAGGACGATCTCGATGCCCTCGGTTTCAACCTCGTGGGCTATGGCTGTACGACCTGCATCGGCAATTCGGGACCGTTGACGCCACCGATCGCCGAAGCGGTCGAGAGCGGCGACCTGGTGGTGTGCTCGGTGCTCTCCGGGAACCGCAACTTCGAGGGGCGGATCAGCCCCCACGTGAAGGCCAACTACCTGGCATCGCCACCGCTGGTGGTGGCCTATGCGATCGCGGGCTCCATGACGCGAGACCTCGGCACGGATCCGCTGGGCACCGGCCGCGACGGCGAGCTGGTCTACCTTCGGGACATCTGGCCGACGGCGGCGGAGGTGCGCGACACCATCGCGCGCGCCGTCACGCCCGATATGTTCCGAACCCGCTACGGTGATGTCTTCACCGGCGACGATGACTGGCGCTCGATCGAGGCGCCGGCTGGCCAGACCTACGCCTGGGACGCGGGCAGCACTTACGTTCAGCATCCGCCCTACTTCCAGGGCATGGCGGCGGAGCCGCAGTCGCCGGAGGACATCAGGGGCGCGCGGATACTCTGCCTCCTTGGCGACACCATCACCACCGACCACATCTCGCCGGCCGGCGCCATCGGCGCTGAGACGCCGGGCGGGGCGTACCTGCTGGAGCGACAGATTGCGCGCCGGGACTTCAACTCCTACGGCGCGCGGCGGGGCAATCACGACGTGATGATGCGGGGCACCTTCGCCAACATCCGCATCCGCAACGAGCTAGCGCCCGACACCGAGGGCGGCATCACCCGCCACATGCCCGACGGAACCCAGATGCCGGTCTACGACGCGGCCATGGCGTACCAGGCCGAGGGCGTACCGCTCGTCGTGTTTGCGGGCAAGGAATACGGCACCGGCTCCTCGCGCGACTGGGCGGCCAAGGGCACGCGGCTGCTCGGCGTGCGTGCGGTCATCGCAGAGAGCTTCGAGCGCATTCACCGCTCGAACCTGGTTGGCATGGGCGTGCTGCCGCTGGAGTTCACCGAGGGCGCCACGCGTAAGAGCCTGGAACTCGACGGCAGCGAGCAGATCGACCTGGAGGGCATTGCCGGCGGCATCACGCCCCGCATGACCGTGATCTGCCGGATCCGCCGTGTCGACGGCTCGGTGCAGGAGGTCCCGCTCCGCTGCCGGATCGACACCGCCGACGAGGCCGATTACTACCGCCACGGCGGAATCCTGCACTACGTGTTGCGGGGACTTGCCAAGGCAGCGTAAGCGCAGGGTCGCCAGCGTCTATTCCGCGGCCTGATCGGCGGTGGGGTCGCCCAGCCTTTCGAGCGCGAGCTTGCGCAGCTTGTGCTTCTGCACCTTGCCGCTCGCGGTCATGGGAAACGCCTCGACCGAGAGCACGTGGCGCGGGCTCTTGAAGCTCGCGATCCGGCCCTTGCAGTAGGCGGCGATTTCCTCGCCGGTGACCATCTTGCCCGGAGCGGTGACAACGAAGGCCACGGCGACCTCGTTCAGCCGCGGGTCGGGATACCCCACCACCGCCACCTGGTCGATCGCCTCGTGAGCCATGAGGAAGGCCTCGACCTCCGCCGGAGACACGTTCTCGCCGCCGACCCGGAGCTGGTCCTTGTAGCGGCCGACGAAGCGAATGTGCCCGTCGGCGCGGAGCACCACCGTGTCGCCGGTATGCAGCCAGCCTTCGCCGTCGATGGCCTCGGCGGTCTCCTCGGGTTTCCTGTAGTAGCCCTGGGTAATCATGTAGCCGCGAATCAGAAGCTCGCCTTCCTCCCCGGCCGCGACCTCCTGGCCGGTCTCGGAATCCACGACCTTGATCTCGAAGCCGGGCGCCGGATAGCCCGAGGCATCCGAGCGCTGCTCCGGCGTCGAGTTGCCGAACGACATGGTGGCGAAGGTGAAGGTCTCGGTCATGCCCCAGCCGGTGAAGGTGGGCACCATCTCGGACTGCACCCGCCGCGCGATGCGGGCGGAGCTGGTCATGCCCGAGGGGAAGGTGCCGAAACGCAGGCTGGAGATGTCCCGTGGGGTCCGCTCGAGCGAGTCGAGATACTCCTTGTAATGGGTATCGAAGCCGTGGGTGATGGTGCCTTTCTCGGCCTCGACCAGCCGTATGCACTCGTCGGCGTCGAAGCGGTCCAGCAGCACGTGCTTGCAGCCCGCGATCACGGCGATCAGCCCGGCTTCGCTGAAGCCGTACATATGGAAAAGCGGCAGCGGGTTGATGATCACGTCCTCGAAGGTGAGGCCGATGCGATTGGCCCGCTCGCGCATGTTGCGAATCATCAGGTGGGTGTGGAGCACGCCTTTGGGGTGCCCGGTGGTGCCGGAGGTGTAGCCGATCATCACCGGCTCGTCGGGATCGACCGCCTCCGCACGGGAAGCGAGCGCGGCATCACTCACCGCCGCGCCGCCGGCGAGCATCGCCTCCCAGCCCACCGTGCCAGGCACGTCGCTCTCGCCGATGATGACCACGCGACGAAGCCGGGGGAAACCCTCGATCGCGGCTGCACGCGGGTCTTGCCCCGCGAGCCCCGGCAGCACCTCCGCCACCATGGTCGCGTAGTCGACCGGACCGGAGCGCTCGACACTGATCCAGGTGCCGCTATCGGATTGGCGCACCGTGTAAGCCACGTCGTCGGTGCGGTAGCGGGTGTTGAGCGGCACCAGCACGGCACCGACCTTGGCGATAGCGAAGGTGAGGAAGAGCCATTCGGGCCGGTTGTTCATCCAGAGCGCGACGTGCTCGCCGCTCTCGACACCGAGCGCCATCAGCCCTTTGGCGACGCGGTCCACCTCCCGGTCGTATTCGCGGTAGGTCCAGCGCGCGCCGTCGCAGACCAGCGCCTCGCGCGCGCGCCATTGCCGGGCAGCCTCCGCCGGCAGGTCCCCCAGCCGCTCCTTCGGATACCAGTCGCCCATGCCGCGTCCTGCCGCTCCTAGCTCCGCAACCGCTTGCCCGCCGGATCGTAGAAGGGCGTGAGCGACATCGTCGCCGGCACGCGCTCGCCGGCGATATCGACCTCGTAGGCGCCGTCGTCGAGCGTCTGCCACCGGCGCGGCTGCTCGCTTAGCAGGTAACCCATGCCGACCGGCCGGTCGAAGCCGTAGCCGAAGGCTGCCGAGGTGATCCGGCCGGCAACCCTGTCGTCCTGATAGATCGTCTCGTCGTGGAACATGAAGGGCTCTTCGCGATCGAGCATCACGTGCACGAGGCGCGACGTGAGCCCCTCCTCGCGTTGTCGTTCCAGCGCCGCGCGGCCGATGAAGTCGGCATCCTTCCTGAATGAGACAGCGAAGCCGAGACCGGCTTCCAGCGGGGTCTCGGCCTGGGTGATGTCGTGGCCCCAATGGCGGTAGCCCTTTTCGCTCCTGAGCGAATCCATTGCGTGAATGCCGCAGAGCCCCACGCCGAGGTCGGCGCCCGCCTCCATCAACCGGTCGAAGATCGGAACCATGTATTCGGTCGCGATGTGCAGCTCCCAGCCTAATTCACCAACGTAGGAGACCCGCATCGCCCTTGCGTGGGCGTAGCCGATATCGATCTCGCGGCAGGTGCCGAATGGGAAGGCCTCGTTGGAGAGGTCGGCATCGCTGACCCGCCCGAGCAACGTCCTGGCGTTGGGCCCCATCACGGCGAGCACGCCGGAGCCGGAGGTCAAGTCTGTCACGTAGACCCGCGCGCCGTCGCTCAGGTTCCGCTCGATCCAGGTGAGGTCGCGGGTCTGGGAGGCCGCCGAGGTCACCACCAGATAGCGGTCGTCGGCGAGCCGGGTCACGGTGAGGTCCGCCTCGATCCCGCCCCGCCTGTTGAGGAGCTGGGTGTAGACGATCTTGCCCGCCGGCACCGCGACATCGTTGGCGCAGAGGCGCTGCAGCTCGCGCTCGGCATCCGGCCCCTGCACCAGGTATTTCGCGAACGAGCTCATGTCGAGGATGCCGACCGCCTGGCGCACGGCGCGGTGCTCCTCCCGCACGCAGTCGAACCAGTTCTGCTTGCCATAGGCGTAGTCGTATGCCGGTTCCGCGCCATCGGGCGCGAACCAGTTGGCGCGCTCCCAGCCTGCCGTCTCGCCGAAGCAGGCGTTGTGGGCGGCAAGTCGAGCATGAAGCGGGCTGAGCCGCACGGGGCGTGCGGTCTCTACCTGGCGATATGGCCAGTGCATCTGGAACAGCAGGCCCAAGCTCTCTTTCGTGCGGTCGACCAGATAGCGGCGGTTGTTCTGGAACCGGGCGAAGCGGGAGATGTCGAGCTCGGCGAGGTCCACTGTGGGCGCCCCCTCCACGATCCACTCCGACATCACCTTGCCGGCGCCGGCGGCGGTGAGGATGCCTTGCGAGTTGAAGCCGGCGGCGACGAAGAAGCGCGCGAGCTCCGGCGCCTCGCCGAGCACGAACTTGTTGTCCGGCGTGAAGCTCTCAGGCCCGTTCATGAAGCGGCGGATCGGCGCTCGCTCCAGCACTGGCAGGAGCTCGATGGCGTTGGTCATCGGCAGCTCGAAGTGGTCCCAGTCCTCGGGCAGCTCGACGAACTCAGCGCCCTCGGGCAGCTTCTCCAGCGGGAGCGGCTTGGCCACCGGCTCGAATGAGCCCACGAGCAGGCGGCCGGCGTCCTCCTTCACGTAGATGTAGCCGTCGGTGTCGCGAATGATCGGCGCATCGGGCGAGAGCCCCTCGATCGGCTCGGTGACCACGTACATGTGCTCGGCGGCGTAGAGCGGCACGTTCACGCCCGCCATCAGCCCGATCTCGCGCGCCCAGACACCGCCACAGTTGACGACGGTCTCGCAAGCGATGGTGCCTTGCGCGGTGCAGACACCGGAGACCGCGCCGTTCCTGCGCTCGAAGCCGGTGACGGCGGTCTCCTCGAAGATGCGCGCGCCGCGGTTACGGGCGCCTTTGGCGAGCGCCATCGCGGTATCGACGGGATTGGTCTGGCCGTCGCCGGGAATGTAAATCGCACCCTTGATCCGCGACACGTCCATCAAGGGGTAGAGCGCCTTCACCTCGTTCAGCCCGACCTCGTAGGCCTCGACGCCGAAGCAGTCGCCGAGCGCGGCCGTGCGCCTGATCTCGGTGAGCCGTTCTTCGGTGCGGGCGATGGGCAGGCTGCCCTTGCGGCGAAAGCCCGTCGCCTGGCCGGTCTCGGCCTCCAGCGTCTCGTAAAGGCCGACCGCGTAGCGCGCGAGTTCGGTCAACGTCGATGTCGCGCGGAGCTGGTTCACCAGGCCTGCTGCGTGCCACGAGGTGCCGCCGGTGAGATGGCCCCGCTCCAGGAGGACCACGTCGCGCAGACCGAGCTTGGTCAGATGGTAAGCCATGCTGCAGCCGATGATGCCGCCGCCGACGATCACCACCTGGGCCTGGGTCGGTAACGCCTCGGTCATTGCATCCTCGCCCGCACCGGGCCCTCCTAGTCACGCCACAACGCGCTGCCACCGGATTCCCTAGCACGGCCGCGCGCAGCGGAAAACGGAGCGGGCGGGACACGCCGATGTGGCAGCCGCTGTGGGCACCGGCGGGGTTTGCATTCAGGCGGCGCTCTTCGCATAGTGCGCGCCAACCGGGGTGGCCCCGGCGATCCAACGTGCCAGAGGAGAGGGAGACAATGGCAGTTAGCGCGGGCGACAAGGTGCCGTCGGTCAACTTCAAGATGCTGACGGCAGACGGGCTCAGCGACGTAGCGAGCGACGACTATTTTGGGGGCAAGAGGACGGCGCTCTTCGCCGTCCCCGGTGCATTCACGCCGACCTGCTCGGCGAAGCACGTGCCGAGCTTCCTGGCGCAGGCCGATGCGCTCAAGGCCAAGGGCGTGGACCAGATCGCCTGCGTGTCGGTCAACGACGCGTTCGTGATGAAGGCCTGGGGCGAGGACACCGGCAGCGGCGATACCATCGACATGCTGGCGGACGGCAACGGCGAGTTCGCGCGGGCCACGGGGCTGACCCTCGACGGCACCGGCTTCGGGCTCGGCGAGCGGACGACCCGCTTCTCCATGATCGTCGACGACGGCACGATCACCACCCTCAACGTGGAGGAGAATCCGGCGGAGATGGACGTGAGCAGCGCGGAGCACATGCTCACGCAGCTCTGATCCGGCTATCCCCGGCGCAGCCGCCCGCAAAAGGCGCTTGCGCGGCGGGCTGCGCTCACCACATTGTCGTCTATCGGCGGCCGCCACGGCGCGCGGGGGGCCGCTCGACCCCAGTTTGACCAGACCGTAGCCGGCGCAACGGCCGGCGCGCGATCGCTCAGGAGGAGACATCAGGCAATGGCATTGAGGATCGGCGACGAAGCACCCAACTTCACGGCAGACACGACCGAGGGCTCGATCGACTTTCACGACTGGATCGGCGACGGCTGGGCCATTCTTTTCTCCCACCCCAAGGACTTCACGCCGGTCTGCACCACCGAGCTCGGCTACATGGCCGGGCTCAAGTCGGAGTTCGAGAAGCGCAACTGCAAGGTCCTCGGGCTCAGCGTGGACGGCGTGAGCGATCACCACGCCTGGTCGAAGGACATCGAGGAAACCCAAGGTCACGCGGTCAACTACCCGCTGATCGGCGACCCCGAGCTCAAGATCGCGACCCTCTACGAGATGCTGCCGGCGGGCGCCGGCACGACCTCGGAGGGGCGCACGGCGGTCGACAACCTCACCGTCCGCACTGTCTTCCTCGTCGGGCCAGACAAGAAGATCAAGCTCTCCCTCACCTACCCGATGAGCACCGGCCGCAACTTCGACGAGGTGTTGCGCGTGCTCGATTCCTGTCAGCTCACGGCGAAGCACAAGGTGGCGACGCCGGTGAACTGGAAGCAGGGCGAGGACGTGATCATCGTGCCGGCGGTCTCCGACGAGGAGGCCCGGAAGGCCTATCCGGACGGCTGGAAGGCGCCGAAGCCTTACCTCAGGATCGTGCCGCAGCCCGAGTAGGGCTGCACGGCGCCTACCCTCCCTCTCCTCCCCGCGGGGGAGGAGAGGGTCGGGGTGAGGAGGGGGATACTTACGGCGGCATCCGGTTCTCGATCGCGAGCGGCGTCAATGCCGTCCGCACCTGCTTGAACGCGACTGCCAGCGTCTCGGCCCAGGCCTCGGCACCCTCCTGCGTGTCGATCAGATCCTGGCGCAGCTCGATCTCGATATGGGGCAGGCCACGCCCCTGGCCGTGCACCGGAATCGAATAGTCGGACGGGCCGACGATGGCGTAGGGCTCGTTGTCGCCGATGGTGAGCCCGGGGCGGAGCGCTGCCAGCGCCTGCTTCAGCGGCTGTACCAGCCGGTCGTCGTGCTCGTAGAGCAACCCCACCTTCCACGGCCGGGCAAAGCCCTGGAAGACCGGCGTAAAGCTGTGAACGGCGACCAGGATCGGCACCGCGCCGAACCCGATGGCGCGGTCGAGGCACGCGGCGATGGCGTCGTGATAGGGGCGGAAGAACGCGTCCGTCCGCGCCGCGGCCTCCTCCGGCGAGATCGATTGGTTGGCGGGCACGACCGTGCCGTCGCTCACCGCGGGCATCGCCGTCGGGCTCCCCACCGGGCGGTTGCAATCGACCACCAAGCGCGAATAGCCCGAGAAATAGGCCGGTGCGTCGAGCCAACCACTGAGCGATCGGGTGACCGCCGCCGCACCAATGTCCCAGCCGATGTGGCGGTCGAGCTCCGCCTGGTCGAGGCCGAGGCGCTCCATGTGGGCCGGGACCGCGTTGCTCGCATGATCGCAAACCAGGACGAAATACGGATGAACGCTGACCGGCCCGATTCGGGAGAAGGGCCGGGGGTCGTCGGCGCTGAGCCGCGACCGATCGAACCAAGCGCCTCGCGCGCTCACCGCCGCTCCGCCGCTGCCAACGGTTGAACCGTCGTCTGCGCGCGGTCGCCGTCACCCTCGCAAGGGAGCAGGCGCAGCACTCCGCGCTCCACGGTGAGCGCGAGCCGGCCGTTCACTAAATCGAGGGCGGCGTCACCGAAGAGTGCCCGCCGCCAGCCTTGCAACGCCGGCACGCCGTTGGTCTCGCCGCGCGCGATCCTCTCCAAGTCGTCGGCGCTGGCGATCAGCTTGCGGGCAACGCCGGTCTCTTCGCTCTTGAAGGTGAGGAGAACCTTGAGGAGGTCGGTCAAAGCCGCTGGCGCCGCGGGCTTTTCGGGCCGGGGCGGTGGCTTCGGACAGTCCTCTTCGGGGAGCGCCAGGCCGCGCTCAACTGCGGCCAGCAGCGCCGCGCCCATACCGCCCTCGGCGGTTCTCTGGCTCACCGAGCGCAGCTTGGCGAGCTCCTTTACCGTGCGCGGGCGCTGTGCCGCGATTTCGGTCAGCGCCGTGTCGCGCATGACCCACGGGCGGGGCTTGTCGCGCCGGCCCGCCTCGGTTTCGCGCCAGGCCGCGAGCTCGCGCAGAATTGCGAGGAAGCGCGAGTTGCCCCCGCGCACCTTGATCTTCCGCCACGCCTCCTCGGGCGGCGTCTCGTAGGTAGCGGGGTCCGTGAGCGTCGCCAGTTCCTCGTCGAGCCACGAGCGCCGGCCGGTGCGCTCCAGCTTCGCCGCGAGCTTCTGGTAGACCACGCGCAGGTGGCTCACGTCGGAGAGCGCGTAGCGCAACTGGCGGTCGGTGAGCGGGCGGCGCGCCCAGTCGGTGAAGCGCTGGGTCTTGTCGATGCGCCCGCGCGCGAGCCTGGCGACCAGCGTCTCGTAGCCGACCGATTCCCCGAAGCCGCACACCATGGCGGCAATCTGGGTGTCGAAGAGCGGATGCGGCACGCCACCGGCGAGCGGCAGCAGCACCTCGACATCCTGCCTGGCCGCGTGGAAGACCTTGAGCACCGGCGCACGGACCAGCAAATCGCAAAGCGGCCCGAGATCGATACCGTTCGCGAGCGGATCGACGGCGACCGGCTCCCCCTCCGCCGGCCCGATCTGTAGCAGGCAGAGCTTGGCGCGATAGGTGCTCTCGCGCATGAACTCGGTATCGACCGTGACGAAATCGGCCCTCTGCCACGCCTCGCAGAGTTCGGCGAGCGGGGCGCTCTCGGTAATCAGCCGGGGCTTGGTCATGGGCCTGAGCCGCGTGCGCCGGCCATATCGCGCAGGACGAGGGCCGAGAAGTCGGGACTCACGAGCGCGGCGTCAGGCGGCGGCCATTTCGGCCAGGTCGGCGTGCCCGTCGCGGCTCGCAGGCAAGGCACTCCGCGCAGTGCCGGTAATCCAGCCGCCGCCGAGCACCCGGTCCCCGTCATGGAGGACGCAGGCCTGCCCCGGCGCGGTCGCGGGCTCCGGCTCATCCAATGTGACCTCGGCAGTGTCGTCGGCTCTTTGCACGAACCGCGCCGATGCCCCGGGATGGCTGGAGCGAAGCCGCGCCACCACCGCCCGCGCCTCGCCCGGTGCGGGCGCGTCCCCACCGATCCAGGCGAGCGGGCCGGTGAAGACCCGGTCGCGAAGCAGCGCAGCCCGCGGGCCGACCACAACCGCGCGGCGCGCGGCGTCCACCGCGAGCACGTAGAGCGGCTCAGGCCCGGCGATGCCGAGACCGCGGCGCTGACCCACGGTGTAGTGGATGATGCCCTCGTGGCGGCCCAGCACCCGGCCGTCCTGGTCCACGATATCGCCCGGCTCGGCGGCACCGGGGCGGAGCCGCTCGATCACGCCGGCATAGCGGCCTGAGGGCACGAAGCAGATGTCCTGACTGTCCGGCTTGTCCGCGACGGCGAGGCCCAGCCGCTCCGCGTGCGCCCGCACGCTCTCCTTCGGCATGTCGCCCAAGGGAAAGCGCAGGAATTCGAGCTGCTCCGGCGTGGTGGCGAAGAGGAAGTAGCTCTGATCCCTGGCGCCATCGACCGCGCGGTGGAGCTGGGGCCCCTTCGGCCCCGCCACGCGGCGCACATAGTGCCCGGTGGCGAGGGCATCCGCGCCGAGGTCACGGGCGAGCGCCAGCAGATCACGGAACTTCACCCGCTCATTGCAGCGTACACAGGGGATCGGCGTCTCGCCGCGCAGGTAGGAGTCGGCGAAATCGTCGATCACCGCCTCCTTGAAGCGCACCTCGTAGTCGAGCACGTAGTGGCGGATGCCGAGCCGGTCCGCGACCCGGCGGGCGTCATATATGTCCTCCCCGGCGCAGCAGGCGCCGGGCCGGGCCCTCGGCGCACCCGCCGCATAGAGCTGCAGCGTGATGCCGACCACCTCGTAGCCCGCCTCGACCAGCAGGGCCGCAGTGACGGACGAATCGACGCCGCCGGACATGGCGACGACGACGCGCGCTCCACAGCCGATGCCGAGATCGAGGGTGCCTGCGAGCATGGCGCGCACTATAGGGGCCGGCGGGAGCGGCGCAACCATCCGTCCCCCGGCCTGCGCGGGATGGGAAACCATAGTCGTTGGCGGGATTCGCCGGGATTAAGTGGGATTAATCGGGATAAGGCGGGATGGGGTGGGACAAGTGGGATTGAGCGGGATTGAGCGGGACAAGTGGGATTGAGCGGGACCAGTGGGATGCCGAGGGGCAATCGACGGCGTTGCAGACTTCATGCGGCTGCAGCTGAAGCGAGGGGCGCCCACTCATCGCAATGGCACTGTTCCGTTCGCCGTCGCACGTCATGGCGCAATCCTGGCAGGGGCGCCGAGTGCTGTGCACCGGACCATGGTCCGGGGGGATTTGCCGGCAACCAACGAGGAGTTCGCCGTTGATGCGAACCGGGCCGCAGGCCCGGACGGCGCGAATGCGCCGCGCGCCGAAGGCGCGGAGCCAAGCGAGCGGAGCGAGCGCCCGGCGATTGAGGGAAATGATTAATCGGGGGAGATGAGTGCGTTTCGATCGCTGGCCTCAGACCACGTCGAGGCCGGCCTGCCAGAACGCCGCCTCCAGCCGTGTCGCGGTGCGGAAGGTCTCGGCGAGCCGTGCAAATCGCCCAGAACCGCCCCGACGCGCCGCGAGCGCGCCCAGCGCCTCAATCTCTGTCCGCATGAACCCCTGATACTCCTCGCCGGCGTACATCTCGATCCAGGGTGCGTAGGGGTTGCCGTCGGTTCGGGTGGCGGGGTCGGCCGCGAGGCGGGCGCCGATCTCGCCGTAGCCGATGACGCAGGGCGCGAGCGCGACGCGCAGATCGAGCAGGTCGCCCGCGAGCCCGCGCTCCAGCACGTAGGCCGTATAGGCGAGCGTCGCGCCATCGGGCTCGACCGCTTCGAGCGCCGCTTCCGCGATGCCCCAATCCGCGCAATAGGCGCGGTGCAGGTCCATCTCGACCTCGACCAGGGCCTTGAGCCCGTCCGCAGCCGCGCGAATCTCGGCGAGGGTGTCCGCCTTGTAGGCGGCGAGCCCGTAGGCGCGAGCGAACTGGATCAGGAACAGGTAGTCCTGGATCAAGTAGTGGCGGAACGCGGCCTCGGGCAGGGTACCGTCGCCGAGCTCCTGCACGAAGGGGTGCTCGACGTACTTCCGCCAGTCGTCCCCCGCTGCCTCTCGGAGCCCGGCGAAAAAACCCGTCTCTGCCTGCGTCATTGCCGCGCCTCTCGCCTGGCCTGCGTGGGATAGGGCGTCGGACGCCCCTGCCCCATCACATCATGTTGCTGGTTTCGGCCGGCAGCGTCACCACCAGCCCGTCCAGCGCCTCGGTGATGACGATCTGGCAGCCGAGGCGCGAGGTTCGCGTGAGGCCCAGCGCGAGATCGAGCATGTCCTCCTCGTCCTCGCACTTCTCCTCCAGCTTGCGGTACCAGGCCGGGTCGACGATGACGTGGCAGGTCGAGCAGGCCATGGCGCCCTCGCACGCGCCCTCGATATCGATGCCGTGGCGGAACGCGATGTCCAGCACGGAGTCGCCGACGGGCGCCTCGACCTCGTGGCGCGTGCCATCGGGGTCGATGAAGGTCATGGTGGGCACGGGCTAAGTGCGACCTATCCTGCGGCGGCCGAAACGCCGGCCTTCCAGCGGTTGGTGAGGCCCGCATAGAGCGCCCGCCAAGCGCCCAGGAAGCGCTCGATTTCGTCCTCGGTCGTCGCCCACCCCATGCTGACCCGGATGGCGCAGCCGCCGATGCCGTCCGGCGCGCCGAGCGCGCGCAGCACATGACTGGGCTCCACCTTGCCGGAGGAGCAGGCGGAGCCCGCGCTCACCGCGACGCCCGCGAGATCGAGGCCCATGACTTGCGTCTCGCTCTGCACGCCCGGCATGGTGAGGCAGCTGGTGTTGGGCAGGCGCGACGCCCCTTCGCTGAAGATGACCACATCGGGCTCGGTCTCACGCAGCCGCGCCTCCAGTCGATCGCGCAGCGCCGCGATCTCGCCCGCCCGCGCGAGGTCGTCCCGCGCCAGGGCGGCCGCCGCGCCGAAGCCGACGATGCCGGCGGCGTTCTCGGTGCCGCCACGCAGGCCCCGCTCCTGCCCGCCGCCGGTGATGAGGGGCGCGATATCCAACCCCGAGCGCACGACCAGCGCGCCGATCCCCTTGGGGCCGGCGAACTTGTGGGCGGCGACGCTCATCATGTCGACGCCGAGCCCGGCGAACGAGACCGGAATTCGGCCCGGTGCCTGTACCGCGTCGCAATGGACCAGCGCGCCCGCGGCCCGTGCCCGCGCCGCGATCTCGACCACAGGCTGAATCACGCCGGTCTCGTTGTTGGCGAGCATGACCGAGACCAGCGCCTCCGGCCCGTGATTCCCAAGCGCCGCATCGAGCGCGCCCAAATCGAGCACGCCATCGCCATCCACCGGGAGGACCACCAGATCGTCGGCCACGGCCTCGGCCGTACGCAGGATCGCCGCGTGCTCGATGGCGCTGACGATGACTGCCCGCCGGCCGGCACCCCTCAGCGCGGTGTTGTTGGCCTCGGTGCCGCCCGCAGTGAAGACCAGTTCCGACGGTGTGCAGTTAACCAGAGCCGCGATCTGCTCGCGCGCGTCCTCGATGCGCTTGCGCACGTCGCGGCCAAAGCCGTGGACCGATGACGGATTGCCGGCCAGCAGCATCGCCTCCGCCACCGCTTCCACGACCTGCGGCTTGATCGGCGCCGTTGCGTTGTAATCGAGATAGATCGGGCCCGCGTCGCTCATTCCGCCGCCTGCTCCATCAGGTCACGCCCGCCGCCCGAGAGCCGGTCGCTCATGCCGAGCACCCGTCGCGTGCAGACGTCTTCGAGCGAGACCGCGCTGAGAAAGCCGTGGATGTGGATGCCGAGCTCGTCCCACAGGTCGTGGGTGACGCAGCGGTTCGCGTCCTTCATGCAGCCCTTGCCGGTGCCCGGCGGGCAGCGCGTCGCGCGCAAGTTCTCGTCCACCGCCACCACGATGTCCGCGATGCGGAGCTCCGCTGCAGGCCGCGCCAGCCGGTAGCCTCCGCCCGGCCCGCGCGCGCTCCGCACCAAGCCGGCCCGGCGCAGCCGGCCGAAGAGCTGTTCCAGATAGGACTGCGAAATCTCCTGCCGCGCGGCGATCTCGGCCAGCGTGACGGACTGGGCCTCGCCCGCGCCGCCCGAGCGCATTGCGAGCTCCGCCATCGCCATCACCGCGTAACGGCCCTTGGTGCCGAGTTTCACGTGACGGCCCCTAGCCGCTCGCGGCTCGGCCCAACGGCGTCGCGGCCTCCTCGGCTTGGGCCTCGGTCCCGGCTTCGCTGTCGGACGACGGTGCGGCCTCGGGCTGCACGGCGGCCGCCTGCTCCAGCTCCTCCACGCGGTCTCTCAGGGCGCGGACCTCGGCAAGCAGCTTATCGACGGCGCGGGTGGTGGGATCGGCAATGTCCGGCGACGGCGTGCCATAGGCATCGAATGACGATGCCTCCTGCTTCGCTGCGGTGGGCCCGGCAACGCGTGCGGGAATGCCCACCATGGTGGCACCGGGCGGCACGTCCTTGAGTACCACCGCGTTGGCGCCGATCCGCGCATCGCGGCCCACCGTAATCGGGCCCAGCACCTGAGCGCCCGCTCCCATCACCACGCCGTCGCCCACCGTCGGGTGCCGCTTGCCCGGCGACCAGGTAACGCCACCAAGGGTCACGTGGTGATAGAGCGTCACGTCGTCGCCGATCACCGAGGTCTCGCCGATGACCACGCCCATGCCGTGGTCGATGAAGAGGCGGCGGCCGATCTGGGCGCCGGGATGGATCTCGATGCCCGTGACCATGCGTCCCACGTGGGACACGAAGCGGCCGAGCAGGCGGAAGCCGCTCTGCCAGAGCCAGTGCGACACGTGATAGAACAGCAGCGCGTGGAACCCCGGATAACAGAAGAACACCTCGATCCTGGAGCGGACCGCCGGGTCGCGGCCGAACACGCAACCGATGTCTTCCCAAATTCGCTTGAACATGGCGCAGCCGTCCGTATATCAATGGCCGGCGCGGAGCGCCGCCGCCGGACATTATACCCGTGTGATGGACGGGATATAGAGTTCCCGACTCAGGGGGTCAAGTATCTCCGCTGTGCCATGCTAGGCGGGGAGGCTTGGCCGCCATGCGTCGCCGGCACCGGTCGCGCCACGATCCTGTTCAGCAGCGTTCGGAGCCCATGAGTCGCCCATGCCGGAAGTGATGATCAACGGGCCCGAGGGCCGCCTCCAGGCGCGCTACCAGCAGGCCGAGGATCCGCGCGCGCCCATCGCGCTGATGCTGCACCCGCACCCGCAGCACGGCGGCACGATGAACAACAAGATCGTCCACGCGCTCTACCACGCCTTCCGCCGGCAGTCGTTCTCGGTGATCCGCTTCAACTTTCGGGGCGTCGGCCGCTCCCAGGGCCAGTACGACCACGGCCAGGGCGAGCTGAGCGACGCGGCCTCGGTGCTCGACTGGCTGCAGATACAGAATCCGGGCGCCGACCGCTGCTGGATCGCCGGCTTCTCCTTCGGCGCCTGGATCGCCATGCAGCTGCTCATGCGCCGGCCGGAGATCGAAGGCTTCGTCGCGGTCTCGCCACCCGCCAACAAGTTCGACTTCACCTTCCTCGCGCCATGCCCGTCGTCGGGCCTGATCGTCCACGGCGGCGCCGACGATCTGGTGCCCGAGCCTGAAGTGGCGGAGCTCGCAGGCAAATTGCAGAGCCAGCGCCAGATCGAGATCGATTACGAAATCATCGAGAGCGCCGGCCATTTCTACGAGCGCGAGCTCGACACCCTGTCGGAGATGGTCGAGCGCTACGTCGCCCGCCGACTCCAGCCCGAGCCCGCCGCCGCTTGAGCGGCCGCGGCCGCTCGCGCCTCAGACCACCCCGCTGCTGCGCCGCGGCGCCGGGTGAAACTCCCCGCCGCTCACGGGGTGGGGAACGCCCGTGGTGCGCGGCAGGCTGAGCGCGAGCCCCTTACGATTGCGCACGGCGAGAAAGCCGAAGGCCTGCGCCTCCAGCGCATCGCCCTGCCAGCCCACGCTTTCCACCGCATCGCAAGGTGCGCCCAGACGTTCGGCGAGCGCCGCCATGAGCGCCGGGTTGTGCCGCCCGCCGCCGCTCACCAACCAGCACAGAGGCGCCGCCGGCATGTGTGCGAGCGCACGGCGCACGGCCTCCGCCGTGAAAGCCACCAGGGTGGCGGCGCCGTCGCCCGCCGATAATCCGCCGACGGGCGCCGGGTCGAATGCGTTGCGATCCAGCGACTTGGGCGGCTTGGCGTCGAAATAGGGCTGCGCCAGCAGGGCATCCAGCGCGGCGCGGTCGGGCGTTCCCGAGCGGGCCAGCCGACCGTCGCGGTCGAACGCGGCCTCGGTTTTCTGCCGCACCCAGTCGTCGATCAGCGCGCACCCCGGCCCTGTGTCGAAGGCCAGCAGGTCCTCGTCGTCGGTTCCGCCGATCCAGGTGACGTTGGCGACGCCACCGAGATTGAGCACGGCAAGCGGAGCGGCGAGCCCGCTCCGCCGGGCGAGCGCCGCATGAAAGAGCGGCACCAGCGGCGCCCCCTGCCCGCCTGCTCGCACGTCGTTGCTGCGAAAATCGTTCACCACGTCGATCCCGAGCCGGCGGGCGAGCGCCGCGCCGTCGCCGATCTGGTCGGTCCGCCCAAATTCGGGCTCGTGGCGGACCGTGTGGCCGGGGAAACCGACCAGCGCAACGTTGTCTCGGCGCACGCCGGCGTCGGCCAGCAACGCCTCGGCGACTTCCGCGTGGAAGGCGGTCAGCGCGTGCTCCGCCTCCTCGCGCCCGCCCCGCCCCTCGATCACCGACCGGAGCTGCTCGCGCAGCGCGGCGGAATAAGGCACGGTGCGCCACGGGCCGAAGCCCGAGACGGTGACGCCGTCAGTCTCGATCAGCGCGGCATCGACGCCGTCGAGCGAGGTGCCGCTCATCAGGCCGAGGGCCCAGACCGGCCCCTCCGGCGGCGCCCCGCTCATCGGCGCCACGCGGACGAACGGCTGCCGCGTTGTCCGCACACGGGCCGTGTGATACATGACCGCGCGCCTCGGCGCCCTGCGCGGGCCGCCGGGCGGAACGGCAGCCAGCGGGTCGAGCGACGGTGTTCTCCTCCGATTTCATGCGCGTGCTGTCGGAGCGCGGCTACATCCACCAGTGCACCGACGACGCGGCGCTGGACGCGCTCGCCGCGCACGAGCGCGTCACCGCCTACATCGGCTTCGACTGCACCGCCGACAGCCTGCACGTGGGCAGCCTGGTGCAGATCATGATGCTGCGCTGGCTTCAGAAGACGGGCCATCGGCCCATCGTGCTGCTCGGCGGCGGCACCACCAAGATCGGCGACCCGAGCGGGCGCGACGAATCCCGCGCGCTGCTCACCGAAGACGCCATTGTCGCCAACAAGACGGGCATCCGGCGCTCGTTCGACCGCTTCCTTTCCTTCGGCGACGGCCCCACCGACGCGCTCCTGGTCGACAACGCCGACTGGCTCGACGCGCTCGGCTACATCCCGCTCCTGCGCGACATCGGCGCGCACTTCTCGATCAACCGGATGCTCACCTTCGACAGCGTGCGCCTGCGCCTCGACCGCGAGCAACCGCTGAGCTTCCTGGAGTTCAACTACATGATCCTCCAGGCATACGACTTTCTGGAGCTTTCGCGCCGTGTCGACTGCCGCCTCCAGATGGGCGGCTCGGACCAGTGGGGCAACATCGTGAACGGCGTGGAGCTTGCGCGGCGCATCGACGGGCGCCAGCTCTACGGGCTCACCACGCCGCTCATCACGCTGGCCTCCGGCGCGAAGATGGGCAAGACCGCCCAGGGAGCGGTCTGGCTCAACGCCGACCGGCTTTCCGCCTACGATTACTGGCAGTATTGGCGCAACACCGACGATGCCGACGTCGGCCGTTTCATGCGGCTCTTCACCGAGCTTCCGCTGGACGAGATCGCGCGTCACGAAGCGCTCGAAGGCGCCGAGCTGAACGAATCGAAGAAGCTGCTGGCGAACGAGGCGACGGCCCTCTGCCACGGTCCCGAGGCCACCGCCAACGCCGCCGAGACGGCCCGGCGGACCTTCGAGGAAGGCGCGGCCGGCGCGGACCTCCCGGTCATCGACGCAGCGCGGAGCGAAATCGAAGCCGGCATCCCCGCCATCGTGCTGTTTCAGAAGGCGGGGCTCTGCGAATCGGGCGGGGCAGCACGGCGGCTCATCCGGGGCGGCGGCGCCCGCATCAACGGTATGGTGATCGAGTCTGAAACGCGCGCCATCGGCCCCAGCGACATCGGCGCCGACGGGCAGATCAAGCTCTCTGCCGGCAAGAAGCGTCACGCCCTGATCCGCCCGGCCTAGCTGACCAACCGCCAGCGCGCCTCTCTCAGCCGTTGGCTTGCCCCTCGTCGGGCTGCCACGGCTCGTAGTCGCCGGTCGCGCGGTCGCGCTTGCCGCGCCCCAGGATGTGACCCGGCGGCCGGTAGGCGGCGGCGGTGCCGGTGAGATTGGGCACGTGCGGCTTCTCCCACGGCTGCGACCGGAGCGGCGCCTCCGTCGGCGGCTCGTTGGTGCTGTGGTGGAGCCAGCGGTGCCACTCCGGCGGCACGCGGGACGCCTCTACCTCGCCCTCGTAGACGACCCAGCGCCGTTCGCGCTGGCCGGGCCCCGACCGCCCCCACCGCTCGCGATAGTAGCGGTTGCCGGCGTCGTCCTCGCCCACCAGCGCACCGCACAGAAGGGTGTAGAGCCGTGTGCCGATCGTCGCCATCGTTCCCGCCGGTACTCCCGCACCCGTTTCAGCCCGCCGCCGCCGCTTATGCCACGGCCGCCCGGCATCCGTCCAGAGACCCAGAGCGAGCACCCGGCGCCTGAGGGAAAAATATCAAGCAGCCCGGCCTTTACAATTCTTTACCTGCCGGCAAACCACGCGAAACCGCGCGTCCCCATCTTGAGTCGTGTCCGACAACCCTTTGCAAGAGAGACAGAGACATGACCGACGACGACAAGACAGAGAACACCCCCGACCGCGCCCCCCGCCGCAAGGCGCGCCCGCGCTGGATTCTCATGAGCATTGCGGTCGCCCTCGTCCTGGTCGTCGGCGGCATGACCTGGGGCGCGGTGGCCCATTCCGGCAAGTCCTGGGACGGCGACAAGATGGAGCGGTTCGTGGAGTGGAAGATCGACGACATGCTCGACGAGGTCGACGCCACCGACGAGCAGCGCGAGCAAGTGCGTGCGATCACGACCGCCGCTCTGGCCGACATGGAGGAGTTCCGCGACTTCAAGCGCGAGGGCCGGCAGGCGTTGGTCGAGGCGCTCACCCAGGAGACCGTCGACCGCGAGGCGCTCGAAACGCTGCGTCAGAACAAGCTCGCCACGGCCGACCGCGCCAGCCAGCGCCTGCTCACGGCGCTCGCCGACACGGCCGAGGTGCTGACACCCGCACAGCGCCAGGAACTCGCGGCAGAACTGGAATCCCACTGGCGGCACCATCACCGGCACGATTAGGCCTCCCGCGGCCCGGGTGGAGCCCCCTTGCGTCCTCCCTGCGTAAGGGGGTTCCGCCCGCCCCTCTCCGAACTGGCGCCATTGGGCGTATATAGAGAGCACGTCGCCGCCTGGAGGAGCGCATGGTGTCCTTTCTTTCCCCCCTCGCCGCCTGGCTTGCCCTCGGCACGGCGGCCGTCGCGCTATCCGCGTGCGCGCTGCTCACCCCCTTGCCGAAGCAGAAGGACGTCGCCGAGCGTCTGGCGGCGTTCCCCACCGCCGGCCTGCCGCTCGACGGGGCCATGACGATCCACTGGAGCAAGCAGCAGATTCCCTTCATCGAGGCGGAGAGCGACGGAGACGCGGCGTTCGCGCTGGGCCTCGTCCACGCTCACCTGCGGCTGGGCCAGATGGCGACCATGCGGATGATCGCGCGGGGGCGGGTGTCCGAGATGATCGGCCCCCTTGGGGTCGACATCGACCACGGCTTGCGCACTCTGGACTATGGCCGCGCGGCGCCTGAGATCGAGCGCAGCATGGATGCGGCGACGCGGCTCTGGGTCCAGCGCTTCGTGGACGGCATCAACCATTACCAGGACACCGCCGCCGAGCTGCCGCACGACTTCGACGTTCTCAACCTGGAGCCCGAGCCTTGGACGGTCGAGGACGTGTTCGCCATGGGGCGCCTCGCCGGCACGGACGTGAACTGGCTGGTCTGGATGGACCTGCTCCCGCTGCGCGCACGGGCGGGCTGGGACGAGCTCTGGGCGCGCCTGGTGGAGGGCGGCGCGGTCTCGGTCGCCAGTTCCGGCGGCGACGGGGACGCCGCCCGGGCGCAGCGATGGCTCGGCGGTCTCTCGAAGTCCGGCAGCAACAGCCTCGCCGTCGCAGGCCATCGCACCGATACTGGCGGTGCGCTCATGGCCAACGACCCCCATCTCGGCATTATGGTCCCCAACGTCTGGCTGATCGCCGGCGTGCGCTCGCCCTCCTATCACGCGGTGGGGCTGATGGCGCCGGGGCTGCCGATCTTCGCCATCGGCCGCAATCCGCACATCGCCTGGGGCGGCACGAACATGCGCGCAGCCTCGAGCGACCTCTACGATGTCAGCGACGTGCCGACCTCGCAGATCGACGAGCGGCGCGAGAGCATCGGCGTGCGCTGGTGGTTCGACAGCGATGTGAGCGTTCGCGAGACGGAGTGGGGGCCGATCGTGACCGACGTGCCGCTCCTCGCCGGCTTCGACCTGCCGCCGCTCGCGCTGCGATGGACCGGCCACGATGCCAGCGACGAAATCGGCGCCATGCTCGCGGTGAGCCGGGCGCGCACCTTCGATGAGTTCCGCGCGGCGTTCGACGGCTTCGCCGTGCCGGGCCAGAACATGCTCTACGCGGATGCAGACGGGAACATCGGCAGGGTACTGGCAGTCCGCCTCCCCAGCCGCAACGGCCCGCCCGCCGACATCACCCTCGACACGGCCGGCCACGACGCCTCGTGGGGCGCCATGCGCACCGCCGCGGATCTCCCCTACAGCTTCAACCCGGCCTCGGGCTACCTGGTCTCCGCCAACGACCGGCCGCCGGCGACGAGCAGCCCGATAGGATTCTTCTTCTCGCGCGACGACCGGGTCAACCGCATGCACGCTCTCATCGAGGCCGAATCCGCCGTAGGCGTCGAGACGCTCAAGACGGTGCAGCAGGATGTCTACATGGCGTCGTCCGTGGCGCTGCGCGATCTCTTCATAGCCAAGCTCGATGCGCTGGAAATGGCCGCGGCAGCCGACGCCAAGGGCAAGGAGGCGATCAGCCGGCTGCGTGATTGGGACGGAGAATACCGGGCCGACTCGCGCGGCGCCGTGACGTTCGAGCAGTTCCGCCACGGCTTCACCCCCCGCTTCTACACCCTGCTCTATGGAGAGGACGACGGGCAGGCATTTGCTTCGGTCGACCGTCGCACAGCGCTGCTGGGCGAGGAGATCGCCGCCGCCGATGGGAAGACGCTGCGCGCGGCCCTTGCCGCCGGGCTGGAGGCGGCTGTCGATGGCCTGGAGTCGTTCGCCGACTGGGGCGAAATGCACCGCCTCAGTCTCGCGCATCCCCTCTCCTACGTCCCGCTCATCGGCGGCCGTTACGAGTTCGCCGAGGCCGGTGTAGGAGGCAGCTCGGCCACGCTGATGAAGACCGCGCACGATTCCACCGCCGAGCGTCACACCGTCGACTACGGCTCCAACGCGCGGCACATCTCCGACATGACGGACCCGGACGAGAACTATTTCGTGCTGCTGGGCGGGCAGGATGGCTGGTTCAACAGCACGACCATCCTGGATCAGTGGGAGCTTTGGCGCCGCGGCGACTACGTCCGCGTGCCGCTGACGCTCGACGCGGTGCACGCGAGCTTCCCGCACGTGCTCTCGCTGGAGAACTGACTCGATGTGGTGGAAGCGCCCGCAACTGGTACAGCGACCTGAATACAAGCATGAATAACGCTAGCATTTCCCTTCTCGTCATGGCCGGGCTTGACCCGGCCATCCACGGGAGGCCCCCGGTCTGGCCCGGCACGACGAGATGCCCGGATCAAGTCCGGGCATAACGGAGGGGGGCGGGCATGCTTGTGCGTGTTTCCGGGGCAACGCGCTAAACCATGTACGACGCGACCTGGATGCTGCGGCTCTATGCCCGGCGGCGCCTGCGGCAGCTTGAGGCGATGGAGCCGCAGCGGACGCAACGCCGCGTGCTGTCCTCCCTCATCCGGCGCGCGCGCCATACGAAATTCGGGCGAGACCACGGGTTTGCCACCGCCTGGTCCCTCGACGATTACCGCGCGCGCGTGCCGATGCGCGATTACGATGCCTTCTGGGAGGACTATTGGAAGGCGCCCTTCCCGCGCCTTACCGATTGCACGTGGCCCGGACTCATTCCCTGGTTCGCCGTGTCGTCGGGGACGGCCACCGGCACCACGAAGTACATTCCCGTGAGCCGGGAGATGCACCGCTCGAACGTGCGCGCGGGCGCCGATCTGATGACCCACCATCTCGCCAATCGGCCACAGAGCCGGGTGCTTGCCGGGCGTGTCTTCATGCTTGGCGGCTCGACCGGGTTGGTGCGCCAAGCGCCGGGGGTCTTCAGCGGCGACATCAGCGGAATCGAGGCGGCCGCCATGCCGGGCTGGGCGCGGCTGCGCTACTTCCCGCCGCGCGACCTCGAAAACATCGACGACTGGCAGCTTAAGATTGACCGCTTCGCCGAACGCTCCCTGGATACGGAGATTTCGGCGGTCGCGGGTACGCCGAGCTGGCTGCTGATCTACTTCGAGCGACTGGCCGAAGTCGCGCGCGCCCAGCGGCGCGGCGCGGCGCGGCGCATCGCCGACATTTATCCCGATCTCGAATTGCTCGGGCACGGCGGCGTCGCCTGGGCGCCCTATCGCGACCGATTCGCCGCGTTGCTCGAAGGCAGCCGTGCGGAGACGCGCGAGGTCTACCCGGCGAGCGAAGGCTTCTTCGCCATTGCCGATCGCGCCGACGGCGAGGGCCTCCGGCTGCGGCTCGACGCCGGTATCTTCTACGAGTTCATCCCCGTCGACCAACTCGACAGCACGCACCCGGACTGCCGCTGGATCGGCGACGTCGAGCCGGGGGTCAACTACGCGCTGGCGGTGACCACCTGCGCCGGCCTCTGGCGCTACCTCGTGGGCGACACGGTAACCGTGGTCGAGCGCGACCCGCCGCGCGTCCTCGTCACCGGGCGGACGAGCTACATGCTCTCCGCCTTCGGCGAGCACGTGATCGGCGCAGAGGTCGAACGGGCCGTGGCGGAGGCGGCGCGCGCCATCTGCGCGACCGTCACCGATTTCACCGCCGGAAGCGTGTTTCCCGACGAAACCGGCACGCGCGGCGGGCACCTCTACATCGTCGAGTTGGGTGCGGAACGCGCGGAAACGGGCCTCGACGCCGCGCGACAGGCGCGCTTCGCCGAAGAGCTCGACGCGACGCTCTGCCGCCTCAACGACGATTACGCGACCCACCGTTCGGGCGGCTATGGCATGGACGCCGCCCGCGTGCGCTTTCTCCCTGCCGGCGGCTTCGCGGCGTGGATGAAGAGCCGCGGCAAGCTCGGCGGCCAGAACAAGGTGCCCCGCATCGTCAACGACCCGGCGCTCTTCGCCGGGCTAATCCAGTTCGCCGATGGGTACGGGGAGCACGGAGAAGGGACGGCACGGCGATGAAGGGGCATGGCGCCACCACCCGCCTGCTGATGATCGAGGACGACCGCGCGCTCGCCGAGATGGTGGCGACCTATCTCGGCCGCGCCGGAATGACCCTCGAACATCGGGAGAGCGCCGAGGCAGGTCTCGCGGCCGCCCTTCAAGGCGGCTACGACGCGGTGATCCTGGACCTGATGCTGCCCGACGGCGACGGACTGGAGCTCTGCCGGGCGATCCGCGCCCGCTCAGACGTGCCGATCCTCATGCTGACGGCGCGGGGCGAGGAGGCCGACCGCATCGTGGGCCTGGAGATCGGCGCCGACGACTACCTGCCAAAGCCCTTCAACCCGCGCGAGCTGCTGGCCCGGCTGCGCGCCATCATGCGCCGCCGCACTCCGGGCAGTCGGGCCGCGGCAGGCGAGACGCTGAGCTTCGGCAGGCTCGTCATCGACCGCGCGGCGCGGCGGGTGCTCGTCGACGGCGAGGAGCGGTCGCTCACCGGCCACCAGTTCGACATCCTCTGCGCGCTGGCCGAGAGCGCGGGCCGCGTGCTCAGCCGCGAGCAGCTCATGGACCGAGTACGGGGCGAGGCGCTGGAGGCCTTCGACCGCAGCATCGACGTCCATATCTCGCGAATTCGCGCGGCGATCGAGGACGATCCGAAGAATCCGCGCCACATCGTCACCTTGCGGGGTGCCGGCTATCTCTTTACCCCCCGGCAGGACTAGGAGCCATGAGACGGCGCCTCTTCCTCCAGGTCTATCTGACGCTGCTCGGCATCATCGTGCTCTTCGGCGCGCTTGCCGTCCTCGGCTGGTGGCTGACGGACGACGAGCGCCCGGACGCGGACTTTCGCCGGAGCGTCGGTGCGCTCCTGGTCGAGCTGCTACCGCCGCCCGGCGCGACTCGGGCGGAGACCGATGCCGCCCTCGCGCGCCTCGGCCAGGATTTCAACGCCCGCATCAGCGTCTTCGGGCCGGAAGGCGAGTTGCTCGGCAGCCTGGGCCGGCCCTTGCGAGCGCCCCAGGAACGACCCTCGGGCTCGCGCAAGGGGAAAGGCAAGGTCTTCGCGTTGCCGCTGCCGGACGGCCGTGTCGTCAAGGTCCGCCCCAAGCGCGACGACGTATTCCCTACGCCGGCGATCGGCTTCCTCGCCGCCCTCGGCATCCTGGCGTTCGCCGTCGCTGTCGGCGCCTGGCCCCTCGCCCGCCGCCTCGCGCGGCGGCTGGAGCGCCTGCAGGCCCGAGTCGAGGCCCTGGGCGCGGGCGATCTGGCCGCCCGAGTCGACGTGGAAGGCAAGGACGAGATTGCGGCGCTCGCGCGCAGCTTCAACCAGGCTGCGGAGCGCATCCAGGCCCTCGTCGAAGCGCAGCGCGATACCCTCGCCGCCGCGTCGCACGAGCTGCGCTCCCCCCTCGCCCGCATCCGTATGGCGGTGGAACTGCTGGCGGAGAACGGCGATCCGACGCTGCGTCAGCGCATCGAGCGCGACATCGAGGACTTGGACGAGCTGATCGAGGAGATCTTGCTGGCGAGCCGCCTCAGCACCTTGGAGCGGCCCACGCACCTGGAGCGAATCGACCTGCAGGCGCTTTGCACCGAGGAGGCCGCGCGCGCCGGGGCCACGTTCGAGGACGGGCCCGCGACGATGGAAGGCGAAGGCCGGCTGCTCGCCCGCCTGATCCGCAATCTGCTCGACAATGCGGCGCGCCACGCGCCGGGCAGCCCCATCCAGGTCGAACTAGAGGTGCAGGACGACCAAGCCCTGCTCCGCGTGCTCGACCGCGGGCCCGGCGTGCCCGAGGCGGAGCGCGAGCGCATCTTCGAGCCCTTCTACCGCCGCGAAGGCAGGCGGGAGGATTTGGACGATGACCGGGGCGTCGGGCTCGGGCTCAGTCTGGTCCGCCAGATTGCGCGGCGCCACGGCGGCGATGCGCGTTGCCTGCCGCGCGAGGGCGGCGGCGCCTGCTTCGAGGTCAGCCTGCGAATTGGAGAGCCCGATACGGCGCCATGACGGCCGCACAGACAATAACCGGTCTGGCCAATTCCAAGAATTATCCAAAAATGTGTTGACAGACCTACGAGACTTGGCGTCTCCTACCATAGGTTGCGGTCATGTCGCCCTAACACGCGATATGTCGTGTGGGTGGTGACTGCGCACATTTTCGAGTTGGTCGGGTTTGGGGGTCTTCATGCGCATCCAGCGCCACTATACGACGGACGACGGAGCGCCGCGCGAGGAGGTCGCGTACCGCACGACCTCGTGCGAGATCCGCAACCCCGACGGCTCGGTGGTGTTCGCGCAGGAGGATGTCGAGGTCCCGGCCGGCTGGTCGCAGGTCGCCTGCGATGTCCTCGCCCAGAAATACTTCCGCAAGGCCGGCATCGCGGCCCGGCGCAGGTCGGTGCCCGAGGCCGGCGTGCCCGAGTGGCTGTGGCGGAGCGAGCCCGACCCGGACGCCGCCGGCGCCGACGACGAGCGCCCGACGGGAGGCGAGCGCTCGGCCAAGGAGGTGTTCCACCGCCTTGCCGGCACCTGGACCTACTGGGGCTGGAAGGCCGGCTACTTCGACGCCGAGTCCGACGCCCGCGCCTTCTATGACGAGCTGGTGGCCATGCTGGCGCTCCAGGTGGCCGCGCCGAACTCGCCACAGTGGTTCAACACCGGGCTGAACTGGGCCTACGGCATCGACGGCCCGGCCCAGGGGCACTACTACGTCGATCACGAGAGCGGCGATCTGGCGGAGGCCGAGTCGGCCTACGAGCACCCCCAGCCGCACGCCTGCTTCATTCAGAGCATCCAGGACGACCTCGTCAACGAGGGCGGGATCATGGACCTCTGGGTGCGCGAGGCGCGGCTATTCAAGTACGGCTCGGGCACGGGCACCAACTTCTCCAACCTGCGCGGCGAGGGCGAGTCGCTCTCAGGCGGGGGCAAGTCCTCGGGCCTGATGAGCTTCCTCAAGATCGGCGACCGCGCCGCCGGCGCCATCAAGTCGGGCGGCACCACCCGGCGCGCCGCCAAGATGGTCATCGTCGACGTCGACCACCCCGACATCGAGGATTTCGTCTCCTGGAAGGTGGTGGAGGAGCAGAAGGTCGCGGCGCTGGTGAGCGGATCGCAGCTTCTCCACACCCGCCTCAACGCCATCGTCGATGCCTGCCACACGGGCAGCGGCGCCGATCGCTTCGAGCCCAAGTCGAACCCGGCGCTCAGCGACGCGGTCCGCGAGGCGCGCAACGCGCTGGTGCCGGAGACCTGCATCCACCGCGCGATCCGCTGGGCCGAGCAGGGCTTCACCGAGATCGACTTCCGCATCTACGACACCGACTGGCAGTCCGAGGCCTACCTCACCGTCTCGGGCCAGAACTCCAACAACTCGATCCGCGTGACCGACGCGTTCCTACGGCAGGTGGAGGCCGGCGGTACCTGGGACCTGATCCGCCGCACCGACGGCAAGGTGGCGAAGACCATCGACGCGAGCGGGCTCTGGGACCAGATCTCGGAGGCGGCCTGGGCCTCGGCCGACCCCGGCATCCAGTTCGACAGCACCATCAACGCCTGGCACACCTGCCCGGCGGGGGGGCGCATCAACGCGTCCAACCCCTGCTCCGAGTACATGTTCCTCGATGACACCGCGTGCAACCTCGCCTCGCTCAACCTGATCACCTTCCGCCGCGAGGACGGCAGCTTCGACATCGAGGGCTTCGAGCACGCGGTCAAGCTGTGGACCGTCGTGCTCGAGATCGCGGTGGTGATGGCGCAGTTCCCCTCGCGCGAGATCGCGCTCCGGTCCTATCGGCACCGCACGCTGGGACTGGGCTTCGCCAATCTCGGCGGGCTTCTCATGTCGCTCGGGCTCTCCTACGACAGCGAGGCGGGCCGGGCGCTTGGCGGCGCCATCAGCGCGCTCATGACGGGTACTTCCTACGCAGCCTCGGCGGAGATGGCCGGCGAGCGCGGCTCCTTCCCCGCGTTCGACGATAACCGCGACGCCATGCTCCGGGTGATGCGCAACCACCGCGCGGCCGCCCGCGGCGAGACCGGCAAATTTGAAGGCCTCGATATCCGGCCGGTGCCGCTGGATCACGCCAACCTGCCCGACAAAGCGCTCGGCAAGGCCGCGAAGCGTGCCTGGGACCGGGCCGTGAAGCTCGGCGAGAGACACGGCTACCGCAACGCCCAGGCGACGGTGATCGCGCCCACCGGCACCATCGGGCTGGTGATGGACTGCGACACCACCGGCATTGAGCCCGATTTCGCTCTGGTCAAGTTCAAGAAGCTCGCCGGCGGCGGGCACTTCAAGATCATCAACGGCACGGTGCCGAAGGCACTGAAGACCCTCGGCTACACGGCGCCGCAGATTCGCGCGATCGTCGCCTATGCCGTTGGCAGCGGCACCCTCAAAGGGGCGCCGGCGATCGACCACGCGGCGCTCGCGCGCAAGGGCTTCACGCCGGACGTCATCGCGAAGGTCGAAGGTGCTCTCGACGCCGCCTTCGACCTCAACCTCGCGTTCAACAAGTGGACGCTTGGCGAAGACTTCTGCACCGGCACGCTCGGCCTCGACGCCAGCGATCTCGACCGGCCCGACTTCGACATGCTCGGCGCCATCGGCTTCAGCGCGCGCGAGATCGAGGCGGCCACCCTCTACTGCTGCGGCGCCATGACGCTGGAGGGCGCGCCGCACCTCAAGGACGAGCACCTGCCGGTCTTCGACTGCGCCAATCCCTGCGGGCGCACCGGCTCCAATCGCTGCCTCTCGACCGAGAGCCACGTGCGCATGATGGCGGCGGCCCAGCCCTTCATCTCCGGCGCGATCTCGAAGACCATCAACCTGCCGATGGACGCTACCGTCGAGGATTGCCGCCGGGCTTACGAGCTCTCCTGGCGCCTCGGCCTCAAGGCCAACGCGCTCTACCGCGACGGCTCCAAGCTCTCCCAGCCGCTGACCGCGCTGGCCCTCGGAGACGGGCTCGACGAGGCGGCGGAGGAAGAGACAGCCGACGCGCCGCCGGCCGTGGCGAGCCGGCCCGACCCGCTCGCCGTGGCCGAGCGCATCGTCAAGCAGGTCATCCGCGAGGGCGAGCGGCGGCGCCTGCCCCATCGGCGGCGCGGCTACACCCAGAAGGCCATCGTCGGCGGACACAAGGTCTACCTCAGGACCGGCGAGTTCGAGGACGGTGGGCTTGGCGAAATCTTCATCGACATGCACAAGGAAGGGGCGTCCTTCCGCAGTCTGATGAACAACTTCGCGATTTCGATCTCGATCGGCCTGCAATATGGCGTGCCGCTGGACGAGTACGTGGACGCCTTCACCTTCACCCGGTTCGAGCCGGCGGGGATGGTAGTCAATAACGACGCCATCAAGATGAGCACGTCGATCCTCGACTACATCTTCCGCGAGCTCGCCATCTCCTATCTCGGGCGCAGCGACCTCGCCCATGCGGAGGCCGAGGACCTGCTGCCGGATACCATCGGCGGCGGCGAAGAGCAGACCGTGCGCGCACCCATGCTGCCCGACAGAGGCGGGCGTGCCGGTGCGAACGGCGGCACCGACGACCCGGTGAGCGCCGGCTACGTGCGCTCCAACCTGCTGGTGCTGAACGGCGGTGCCGGCGGCGCGGGCGACGACGAGAGCAGCCTGGCAACCGCCCGCCGCGCGGGCACGGCGCACGACGCCGAGGTTGCCGCAGTGCGACCCTGGCACGAGCGGCGGAGCGAGCCTGCGGCGAGCGGCGCGGTGACGGGCGGCCGCGCGCCCCAAACCCAAGCACGTGGCAAGGGTTACGAGGGCGAGGCCTGCGGCGATTGCGGAAATTTCACGCTGGTCCGTAACGGGACCTGCATGAAGTGTGTGACTTGTGGCGCTACCAGTGGTTGTTCCTGACGACCGTCCATCTCCCGCGGTCATGAACCACTGGCACTGGGGAGTGCGTGCAATGCGCACTCCCCTTCTTTCCTTCGCCTATTGCAGCGCCCTTTGCCGGAGCCGTCAAGCGGCCTGAATAACGATGATATATCAGAATTGAACACCAAAGCAGTCGACGGCGGCACCATTAGGAGGCTTGAGCAGAGGCACACCGATGAGCATCACCAAGAGACTCGGCTTGCTAGGCACCTTGGCTGTGGCTCTGGTGATGGGCCTCGCGGCGTGTCAGACGGCGGGAACGATGACCTCGCTTGTCACCGACAAGGGAGAGGAGGCGTTCACATCCTGGCTCGCCAAGCCCGAAGGCGACGGCCCCTTCCCTGCCGTCGTCCTGACGCACGGTTGCAGCGGAACCGAGAGAAACACCTCTCATCAAACGGTCTGGCGTGGCTTGAACGGCCATGCCGCTCTGCTGAACGACTACGGCTACGTCACGCTCATCGTCGACAGCTTCGGGCAGCGCCGCATCACCGACGGCTGCCAGACTGGCGGCAAGTACTACCCCTTGCAGGTCAGCGACGCCCACGCCGCTTTTGACCACCTGGCATCGCTGCCGTTCGTGGATGCCGACCGCATCGGCTTTGTCGGCCAATCCCTTGGCGGCGGCACCGCGCTGCGGCTGGCGCTGGGATCGACCGTCGATTCCCGCACCAGAGAGGGGCAAGGGTCGTACGCGGCGCTCGTCGCCTACTATCCCTGGTGCGAGGGCCCCAGGGCCTTCGAGCTGGTGCGCCCCTTCCTCGTACTGATCGGCGAGAAAGACGACTGGACGCCCGCGTCGCGGTGTATCGCCATGCACTCGCTTGCCGAGATAGCGGCACCCGACATGGAACTGGTGGTCTATCCCGACGCGCACCATTCCTTCGACCTGCCCATGCGGGGGCCCTATTACGTGGAGGGCATGAACGGCCGCTTCCATACGGTACAGGGAAACCACAGCGCGCGGCGAGATTCGCAGGCGCGCATGCTTGCCTTCTTCGCGAAACACCTTGGCGGGCCGTATCCGGCCTCGGCCGGCGAGGGCGTCGACGCCGCGGGCAACTCCGGCTTCGGGAACCTTTTGCGCGCCGCCTTCGCGCTCGCGGAGTAGTCCGCGCGCCTCGAACCCGTTACGTTTGAGCGCGCCTACCCGCGCCTGTCTCCAACCGAACCGCAGGATGACACGATGACGCCGAGCGCCTTTCGCGCCTTCACCTTCGATTGCTACGGCACCCTCATCGACTGGGAACAAGGGATGCTCCAGGCGCTCCGCACGCTCGCTGGAATCGACGGCGACGACGACGCACTGCTCGCCGCCTTCGCCCGGCACGAGCACACGATCCAGGAGCAGCACCCGGCGATGCGCTACCCCGAGGTATTGAGTCACGCCTGCAGGGCGATCTCGGCCGACTTCGGGCAGGCCGCGACGGATGAGCAGGCCACCGCGTTCGGTGCCTCGATCGCCGACTGGCCGCCCTTCCCTGACTCAGTCGAGGCCCTCGCCTATCTGCGCGAGCATGGACTGCTGATGGCGCTCTCGAACGTGGATCGCGCGTCCTTCGCCCATAGCGCGAGGCGCCTGGGCGATCCCTTCCACGCAGTCGTCACCGCCGAGGATGTCGGGAGCTACAAGCCCGCACCCGCGCACTTCGAGCATGCCAAGTCGCTGCTCGCGGACGAAGGGATTGCGCCCGGCGAGGTTCTCCACGTGGCCCAGAGCCTCTTCCACGATGTGCTGCCGGGCCGCGCGGCGGGCCTTTCCACATGCTGGATCGACCGCCGCGCGGGACGCCCCGGCGGTGCGACGCCGCCGGTCGACGTGGAGCCGGACATCACCTTCACCGACCTCGCCTCCCTCGCTGCCTGGCACCGCGCGGGCTGAGCGGGCGGCGATTAAGCGCTGCCGGCGGACGCCGGCCGGTACCACTCGTGCACGTCGAAGCGGAACGACTTCGAGACGATCTTCCACTCGCCGTCGATCTTGACGAGGCTTAGGAAGTCCGTGAAGTAGCGCGGATGAATCGCGCACTCGCAGGTCACGACAGCGGTGTTCTCGTCCGACATGTCGATGGAAAGGATCTTGTCGAAGCGCGCCTGCCCCGTTGACGCCGGCGGCACGCGGCCCCTCACGATCTCGAACCACTCCTCGCGCGGCCAGTCGACGAATTCGCCGTCCATGTTCGCAAAAAGGCGGCTGGACGGGTGAAAGATCGTGGCGAGCTTCTCGGTGTCGCACTCGTAAAGCCCGTCGAAATAGACCTGCACCACGTCGGTGATCTCTTGGTAGCTATTGCTCATTCGAACTCCCTCCCGGTCCCTTGCGGCCCCTCGGCCGGTTTCGCCGGCTACGGACCCCGTATAGGCTTTTGCGCTTGCCGACAAGAGCAGTGTCGGCTGCGGTTGCTGCGCGAGCGCGATGGGCCGTGTTATCGTTGCGGCTCGCGATGGCGACAGCCGATCGGGAGCCGCACCGCCGCGTGCAGGAGGGGTGGATGAAGACGGTCATACGCGACAAGCAATGGGCCGAGAAATACCCTGACCTGGGTGTGGGCCCGGTGCCCTCCGAGCCCTACGTCTCCGACGAGCATTACGAGCTCGAGCGCGAGCGCATCTTCCGGCGATGTTGGATCAACGTCGGACGGCTCGACGAGATCCCGAATCCGGGCGACTATTTCGTGCGCGAGATCGCCATCTGCAAGGTCTCCGTGCTGATCATCCGGGGTTCGGATGGCGTCGTGCGCGGCTTCTTCAACGTCTGCTCCCACCGCGGCAACACGCTGGTGCTGGACGAGCGCGGCTCGTGCCCCGGCAGCGTCTACTGCCACTTCCACAACTGGATTTATAGCGACACTGGCGAGCTTATCCGCGTGCCCGACGAGGAGAACTTCTTCGACCTCGACAAGAGCGAGCATGGGCTGACGCCGGTGAATATGGACATCTGGGAGGGTTTCGTCTTCGTCCACCTTGACCCGGAACCTGCAGAGACGCTCCGGCAATATCTCGGCGGCGCTGCCGACCAGCTCGACGGCTGCCCGTTCCATGAGATGGCGCTGATGCAGACCTACAAGGTGGATGAACAGGCCAACTGGAAGGTGGCGCTCGACGCGCAGAACGAGCTCTATCACCTGCCGTTCCAGCATCGCCTCCTCGTGGGCGATGCCTTCGTGAAGAACGACAAGGGCCTCATCCGGTTCCAGGACGTCAATCTCTACAACTATCACTCCGTCTGGTCGTGCGAAAACAACCCGACCCGCGCACTGCCGCCGTTGGAGAGCATGCTGTTCGACGGCGACGACGGGGGACCCGTAAACCGCATCCCGCAAATGATCGGCGAGTTCGACTTCTTCGTGGTGTTTCCGAACTTCGTGTTGCTGCTGTTCGAGGTGGGCAACTCGACGAGCTACATCAGCTACAATTTCTGGCCGCTGGCCGTCGACCGGACAATCTGGGAGATCCGCATGCACTTTAGGGAGCCCGGATCCACGCGCGAGCGGCTACAGCAAGAATATTTCAAGTGCATCATCCGCGACGCGCTGCAGGAGGACGCGTTCGCTCACGAGAACATTCATGCGGGCCTCGCCTCGCGCGCGAAATCGCATGTGATCCTGCAAGATGAGGAAGCGCCGATCCGCTACTTCCACAAGGTGCTGGAGGATCACGTCGGCTTCTATACCACCGGGTGAGAAGAGCCGGCGAGACGGAGGAAGCACGCACCATGGCGGACGCCGCGTTACCGGAGGCGTTCGAAGACCTCGTCCCCTGGCTCGACTGGGCGCTGGACTCCGAGCACGCGCGCACGGCGAAGAAGATGGCGGCTTCGATGGAGGAGCTCCGCGCCCTCTACGACGCCATGATGCCGCGCATGGAGGAGATCATCGCCTACCTGGATGGCGTTCCGAGCGACGACAGGCCGGCGCCCGCACACCGCCTCTACCTGCTCACCCTATCGCTGGTGGAGGTCGCCAATCTCGTGGAGATCTATAAGCGCCGCGAGGTCATCGAGGCCTGCGACCCCCTGCACTTCAACCCGCAGCACTGAGGGGACGCGCTTCCGTCTCGATCAATCGAGCAAGCGAGCCCGCAACCACTTGGCAAGCTCAGCCTCACCGGCGCGGCCGGCCGCGACGCCCTCCATCATGTGGATCGCTTCCAAAGGATCGAAGACGAGGCGGTAATCGTTATCCAGTAAAAACAGGCGCCCGACGACCCAGGCCACTCGCTTGTTGCCGTCGACGAAGCCGTGATTCTTGGCCAACCCATACATGTAGGTGGCGGCCAGCGCGGCGGCATCGGGATCGCCGTACGCTGCGAGATTCACCGGGCGGGCTAAGGCCGACTCGATCGCTCCAAGATCGCGTATGCCGTCTGAGCCGCCGTGTTCGGCAATTTGACGGTCGTGGACGGCCAAGACAACGTTCAGCCCGATCCAGTTCCAAGGATCATGACCTTCAGCGCTCACTTCGCGAGCGCCCGCAGTACCTCGCGGTCGTCGTGCATGATCTCTTCGGCAAGCGCCATCTGGCGCGCGAAGTCAGGGTCGTACGGGGTTAGCCGGTAGCCGCCGTCCGGCGCTTCGGTCAGATAGAGCGTATCGCCCTTCTTCACGCGAAGGCGCGCCATCGCCTCCTTGGTGAGGATGACGCCAGACGATGCGCCGACGGTAGTGATCTTGAAGGAGAGCACGGAGAACCTCCATCTATATAATCAACATTATATAGATGGGCTGAGGAAATCTACAAGTGAATAACCGCCTAGGCGGCACGCCGCCGGGTCAAATGAGCCGCTACCCGTCCTCCCCCTTCTCCCGCACGGGCGGCAGGTCGAGCTTGAGGCTCAGCTCCTTGAGGTGCTTGTCCGGCACGGTCGCCGGCGCCCCCATCATCAGGTCCTGCGCCGTCTGGTTCAGCGGGAACATGATGACCTCGCGGATGTTGGGCTCGTCCGAGAGCAGCATGACGATCCGATCGATCCCCGGCGCGATGCCGCCGTGGGGCGGCGCGCCGTACTGGAAGGCGTGGTAGAGCGCGCCGAAGCGGCGCTTCACCTCGTCCTCGCCGTACCCCGCAATCTCGAACGCCTTGACCATGAGATCGGGCTGGTGATTGCGGATCGCGCCGCTGGAAAGCTCCACGCCGTTGCAGACGATATCGTACTGGTAGGCGAGCACGCCGAGCGGATCGTCGCTCTCCAGCGCCTCCATTCCGCCCTGCGGCATGGAGAAGGGGTTGTGGCTGAAGCCGATGGCCCCGGTCTCCCCGTCGCGCTCGAACATCGGGTAGTCGACGATCCAGCAGAACGCGAACTGGTCTTCATCGACCAGGTCGAGCCGCTTGCCGAGCTCCAGCCTCACGGCGCCGGCGTAGCGCGCGGCGGCGTCGGGCTTATCGCAGCTCAGGAACACTGCATCGCCGTCCTCGAGACCCGCGATCGAGCGAATCTCCTGCTGCACCGAGTCCGGCACGAACTTCGCGATGGGCCCCTTGCCGGCGCCGTCGGCAAACGTGATGTAGCCGAGGCCGGGCGCCCCCAGGCTCTGGGCGAATTCGATCATCCGGTCGAAGAAGCTGCGCGGCCGGTCGGCAATCCCCTTCACCGGAATGCCGCGCACGACGCCCCCCTTGGCAATCGTGCCCTTGAAGGCCTTGAACGTGACCTCGTCGCGCCCGAACGGTGCGGTGAGGTCGACGATCTCGATGGGGATGCGCAGGTCCGGCTTGTCGGTGCCGTAGCGCAGCATCGCGTCCTTGTAAGCGAAGCGCGGGAACGGCGGCTTCGTGACCGCGCGCTCGGTGAACTCCGTAAAGACGCCGTGCATCACCGGCTCCAGCGCATCGAAGACGTCCTCCTGCTCGACGAACGCCATCTCGACATCGAGCTGGTAGAACTCGCCGGGGGAGCGGTCGGCGCGCGCATCCTCATCGCGGAAGCAGGGCGCGATCTGAAAGTAACGGTCGAATCCGGACGCCATCACAAGCTGCTTGAACTGCTGCGGTGCCTGCGGCAGCGCGTAGAAGGTGCCGGGATGCAGCCGGCTCGGCACCAGGAAGTCGCGCGCGCCCTCGGGCGAGCTCGCGGTGAGAATCGGCGTGTGACACTCCATGAAGCCCTGGTCCACCATGTGCCGACGGATGCTGGCGACGATGGCGCTGCGGCGCACCATGTTCTGGTGCATGCGCTCGCGCCTGAGATCGAGGAAGCGGTAGCGCAGCCGTACCTCCTCGCCATAGTCGTGCTCGCCATGAACCGGCAGAGGCAGCGTCTCGGCCGCGTTCTGCACCTCAAGCTCGGCGATCCGAACCTCGACCTCGCCGGTGGGTATCTTGGGGTTCACGGTCTCTTCGTCGCGCGTCACCACCGGGCCGGTCAGCGTCACCACCGTCTCGGGCTTGAGGGCCGTCACCGCGTCGAAGAGCGGCTCGCCTGCCTCGGCGACGCACTGAGTGATGCCGTAGTGGTCGCGCAGGTCCACAAAGACGAGGTGGCCGTGATCGCGCACCCGATGGACCCAGCCGGAGAGGCGCACGGTCGAGCCGACATCGGACGGCCTGAGCGCGCCGCAGGTATGCGTTCGAAATCGATGCATGGCGGGAGGCCCTGTGGAGCGTGGAGCGGAGGGTGGTTCCGGGACGGGCGGAGCCGCGCCGGAAAAGCGCACGGAACCGGACGCCTTGTCAAGCGCGGCCCCGCGCGGCCGCCTAGGTCACGTCAATGCAGCGTCGCGATGTCCTCGGCGGTCTCCTCGCCGGGCTGCTTGCCGAGAATGATCATGCTCAGCACCTGGTCCTTGGTGACCTCGGCGGTGCGATGGGTGCCGATCTGACGGCCGTTGGTCATCACCGTGATCCGGTCCGACAAATCGAACACGTCGTGAATGTCGTGGGAGATCAGGACCATGCCGATCCCCTCGGACTTGAGCCGGATCACCAGCTCCTTGAAGACCCTGGTCTCGCGGTGCCCGAGCGCGGCGGTCGGCTCGTCCATGATCAGGACCTTGGTGTCGAAATAGAGCGCCCGCCCGATCGCCACGGACTGGCGCTGCCCGCCGGAGAGCCGCTGCACCGGCTCCCGCAGGTTGACGAAGTTGGGGTTGATGCGGGCGATGACCTCGCGGGTGGCCTTCTCCATGGCGTTGCCGTCGAGGGTCGCCCAGCGGGTCATGATCTCGCGGCCGAGAAACAGATTTGCCACCGCGTCGAGATGATCGGCGAGCGCCAGGTCCTGATAGAGCGTTTCGATGCCGAGGTCCCTGGCATCGCGGGGATTGTGGATCGAGACCTTCTCGCCCTGCATGTAGATCTCGCCGCTGTCCATGCGGTAGGCGCCGGCGAGAATCTTGATGAGCGTCGACTTGCCGGCGCCGTTGTGGCCGACGACGCCGAGCACCTCGCCGCCCTGGACCGTGACCGAGACATCCTCGACCGCGTGGGTGCCGCCGAAGCTCTTGTAGATGTTGCGCATCTCGATCAGAGGCGGCGCGCTCATCGCGTTCCCCGGTGGATCGGTCAGGCCGCGGTCAGGTAGCGATTCTTGGGCGCGCGCCTGCGCCCGTCAAGCACCTGCCATACCCCGACGCGCGGAACGTCCGCCCAATCTACTGCGCCGCGTTGCCTTCTTTGAACTTCGCGATGGCCTCCGCCAGCTCCTCGGTCTCTTCGCAGGACGCGCAGATTTCCTGCAGGGTCGCGAGGTGCCCTTCAGCCTTGGCCAAGTCGCCGACGATCAGATAGGCCTCGCCGATATATTCGTGGGCGCCCAGGTGCTTCGGGTCGAGGTCGAGCGCCCGCCCATAGTTCTCGAATGCCTCATCGATCCTATCGAGATGGCGATAGCTATAGGCGAGCAGATTGAAGACATCCGCGTTGCGCGGGTTGGAGCCGGCCGCGCGCTCCAGAAACATCGCCGCGCGCTCCCAGTCGCCGGCCTCGATCGCCTGCTTGCCGCGCTCGATGTTGCGCTGGTCGGCCTGGGACGCCGCGTTGCTCGTGCTGCTTGAGCTCCCCGCAGCAATGGCGTCCGTCGCGGGAAGTATGGCCAGGGCACCGCCCAGCAACACTATGAATGCGAAGAGTCTAATCCGTAGCGTCATGTCGCACCTCTGCGGCTGAGTTGGGTCGACGGCCTCGTCCGGCCTGACCACGCCGCCGGCCTCAGTGCGGCGGCTGATAGTTCGGCGGCTCGCGCATCACCCCGACATCGTGAATGTGGCTCTCGCGCAGGCCCGCCGCCGAGACCCGCGCGAACTGGCAGTTGCGCTGCATCTCGGCGAGCGTGGCGCAGCCGGTGTAGCCCATCGCCGCGCGCAAGCCGCCCACGAGCTGATGGATCACCTGGCTGAGCGGGCCCTTGAAGGGCACCCGCCCCTCGATCCCCTCCGGCACCAGCTTGAGCCGGTCGCTGATCTCAGCCTGGAAGTAACGGTCGGCCGAGCCGCGCGCCATGGCGCCGAGCGAGCCCATGCCGCGGTAGGACTTGTAGGAGCGGCCCTGGTAGAGGAACACCTCGCCGGGGCTCTCTTCGGTGCCTGCGAAGAGCGAGCCGATCATGGCGCAGTCCGCGCCGGCGGCCATCGCCTTGGCGAGATCGCCCGAGAACTTGATGCCGCCGTCGGCGATCACGGTGACGCCGTGCTCGCGCGCCACCTCCACCGCGTCGATGATCGCCGTGAGCTGGGGCACGCCCACGCCCGCGATGACGCGCGTGGTGCAGATGGAGCCGGGCCCGATGCCCACCTTGATCGCATCGGCACCGGCATCGATCAGCGACCGTGCGCCCTCTGCCGTCGCAACGTTGCCGGCTACCACCTGGGCATAGTTGCTCAAGCTCTTGATGTCCTTCACCGCGCGCGCCACTGCCTCGCCGTGGCCATGCGCCGTGTCGACAACAATCAGGTCGCATTCGGCGTCGAGCAGCGCCTCGGCCCGCGCCAGCCCATCCGTCCCGACGCCGGTCGCGGCGCCTGCGCGCAGCCTGCCGTGTGCGTCCTTGCACGCGTGGGGGAAGGCCTGCGCCCGCTCGATGTCCTTGACCGTGACCAGGCCGACGCAGCGATAGTCGTCGTCCACCACCACCAGCTTCTCGATCCGGTGGCGGTGGAGCAGCCGCTTCGCCTCGTCCCGGTCCACGTCCTCGCGCACCGTGATGAGGTTCTCGGCGGTCATGATCTCGCGCACCGGCCGGTCGGGGTTTGTCTCGAAGCGCACGTCGCGGTTGGTGAGAATACCCACCAGCCGGCCGCTATCCTCCTCGACCACGGGGATGCCGGAGATTCCGTGCTCGTCCTTGAGACGGAGCGCCTCGCTCACCGGGCGGTCGGGCGTGATGGTGAGCGGGTTGACCACCATGCCGGCCTCGAACTTCTTGACCCGGCGCACCTCCTGCGCCTGGGACTCGGGCGTCATGTTCTTGTGGATGATGCCGAGGCCGCCCGCTTGCGCCATGGCGATGGCAAGCCGGCCTTCGGTCACCGTGTCCATGGCGGCCGACAGCAGCGGGATGCCGAGGCTGATTTCGTTGGTGACCTTGGTGCCGACCGCCGTCTCGGTCGGCAGTACCGTGGAGGCCGCGGGGATCAGGGTCACGTCGTCGAAGGTGAGCGCTTCTCGAAGCTGCATCGCGACCCCTATCGAGTTGGCGCGCACTATACACAAATGGCCAAGGCGGCCAAGCGCCCAGAACCCGCCTGCGGGTCGTCTTTCAGAGAGGCGAAATGCTGGCGATGAGGCCCTCGTCCGCCACCAGAACGGCACCGTAGAACGCGGCCGAATCGGCGGTGCAGAGGAAGAGCGCCGTGTTGACCATATCCTCGGGCTCGGCGAAGGCGCGACCGCTCGGGTTGAGCTGCTCGAAGCGCCGGACCACCTCTTCGTTCTCCGGCTCACGCATCCAGTCGTTCATCGGCGTGCGCACGTTGCCCGGCGCGATCGCGTTCACGTGAATGCCGTAGCCGGCAAGCTCGGTGCCGAGCGAGCGGGTGAGCAGGATCACGCCGCCCTTGCTCGCCGCGTAGGCCGAAGACTGCGAAAGCCCGACCACACCGGCCACCGAAGAAAAATTGACGATGTGGCCCGCGCCGGCTTCGATCATGCCCGGCACGACGGCCTGACAAACGTAGTAGGTGCCCTTCAGGTTGATATCGATGATGCGGTCGAAGGCGGCGGGGTCGCTCTCGGTCACCGGGTTCGCGTGCCAGATGCCGGCGGCGTTGACCGCGATGTCGATCGGCCCGATCTCCTGCGACGCTCGTGCAACGGCATCGCCCACCGCCGCCGCATCGCTCACGTCGGCCACGAGGTTCACCGCGCGGCCCCCCGCGCCCCCGATCTCCTCGGCCACTGAGTCCAGCATCGGCTCGTCCGCCTTGTCGAGCAGCGCGACGCGCGCGCCCTCCCTGGCGAAGCGAAGCGCGACCGCGCGGCCGATGCCCGAAGCTGCACCGGTCACTAAAGCCACGCGTCCCTCGAGCCTCATCGCCGCCTCCCTCGTTTCCTCGGCATCGAAGCCTAGGAGCGAGGCAGTCCGGCGCACAACCGGGCGCGTGGACGGCCTATGGTAGTGCGTTATAGTGAACGTCCCCGGCGCACGGCGAAGCAAAACCAAGAACCCGATGGCGCCCGGACAAGATGGGAGGGAAGGAACGATGCTAGGAAGATTCTTTGCTCTTCTGGCGCTCGGCGCATTAGTTGCCGCGCCGTTGGCCCATCAACAGCAGGCCAAGGCTGACGACCACGAGGTTGTCATTGGCTTCGCGATCGCTTTCAGCGGCTGGATGAACCAGTACGACGGCCCGCCCTATCAGGGCTCGCTGATGGCGATCGAGGAGTTCAACGAACAAGGTGGCATCCTCGGCAAGCAGATCCGGGCGGTCACGTCCGACACCAAGACCGACACGGTGCAGGGCGCCAAGGCCGGCGCCGACGTGGTGGCGCAAGGCGCGCAGTTCATGGTGGTCTCCTGCGACTACGACATGGGCGCACCTGCCGCGACGGTCGCCAACAGCAACAACATGATCTCGATCTCGTCGTGCGCATCGGACGCCAAGATGGGCGTGCAGGGCATTGGGCCTTACGCCTTCACACTCAACACCTACGGCCAGGGCGAAGGCGCGGGCATGGCCAAGTACGCCTACGTGGATCGCGGCTGGCGCAAGGCCTTTTTACTTCTCGATGCCTCGATTGAGTACGACAAGAGCATCTGCCACGGCTTCCTGGAGCAGTGGAAGGACTATGGCGGTGAGGTGATCGGCGTCGACAGCTACATGCAGGAGGACGCCTCCATCGCCTCGCAGATCACGCGCTATAAGGAGCTTGCGGCGGAACGCGGCGAGCCCGAGTTCCTCTATCTCTGCTCCTACGGCGCTGGCGCGGTGAGCGCGATCCGGCAGATCCGCGCGGCCGGCATCGACGTGCCCATCGGGGGCGGCGATTCCATGGACGGCGACTACTGGGCCGAGGCGGTGCCGGGCCTGAGCGACCACTACGCGTCCTCCTTCGGCTCGATCTGGGGAGACGATCCCCGGCCGGAGGTCAACGAGTTCTTCGACCGCTACCGGGAGAAGTACGGCGAGCCCGAGACCTCGTTCCCGCTCAACGGCTACAGCGTGATCCAGGCGATCAAGGTGGCGGCCGAGCGGGCGGGCTCCCTCGATTCCGATGCAGTGCTGGCTGAGATGAACAAGTTCGACAAGGAGCCGCTGCTCTGGGGTCCGACCACGTATACGGCCGACACCCACATCGACCTCACGCACGTCCTGACCATCATCCAGATCCAGGACGGCAACGGTAGCTACGCAGGCCAGGGCGGTGCCGAGAACCCGCCGGCGCTGCAGCTGATCTTCCCGGACTTCACCGAGGACCTTTACGAGAACTAGTCTGCGTTACCTGAAGGCCGGTCCGCCGCGCGGCGGGCCGGCCTTCGGCACTCTCGTGGTTGTCTTCCAGGGGCCGCCGTGACCGGACTGGTCCAGAACGCCATCGACGCGCTTGCGTTGGGCAGCCTGTACGCGCTGACGGCGCTGGGCATCGGGCTGATCTTCGGCGTCATGCGGCTGATCAACTTCGCCCATGGCGACCTGATCATGATAGGCGGCTATGCGCTGATCGTGCCGTCGAGCGCGGCGGCAGCGGTCGCCTTTATCGGCGCCTGGCCGGCGCCTGCGATGGTCGCCGCCATCGTCTTCATCGTCATGCTGTTCGCATTGGCCTGCGAGCGGCTGGCCTTCCGCCCCCTTCGCCGCGCCGATCCCTCGGTGCTGCTGATCACCTCGTTCGCGCTCAGCTTCTTCCTCGAGCACCTGGTGGTGATGATCTACGGCGGCCGGGTCAAGGCCGTGAGCATCTGGCCCGAGCTGCTGGAGGTCTTGCCCATCAGCGGCGTGCGCATTCCGTATCTGCAGATCGTCACCATCGGGGTCACCATCGGGCTGCTGGTGCTTCTGGTGGTCTTCCTCAAGCGCACCCCCATGGGCATCCAGATGCGGGCGGCGTCGGAGGATTTCTCCACGGCGCGGTTGCTGGGCGTCCGCGCCAACCGAGTCATCGCCGTGGCCTTCGCCATCAGCGGACTGCTCGCCGCCGTGGTCTCGCTGCTCTACGTCTCGCAGGTGGGAGCGCTCACCTACAGCATGGGTATCCCGCTGGTGCTGTTCGCCTTCGTCGCCACCGTGGTGGGCGGCATGGGGAGCCTCACGGGCGCGGTACTCGGCGGCTTCGTGGTGGGCGTCGCGAGCGTGATCCTGCAGGTGGCGCTGCCGGTGGCCATGCGGCCTGATCGCGACGTCTTCGTCTACGGACTGATCCTGCTGATCCTGCTGATGCGGCCCTCCGGCCTGGTGAAGGTGAAGTCGATCGAGGAGAAGGTCTGAGATGGCCGGGCCGGAGCGGAGCGACCTGATCCTGCGCCTGCCTATCGTGGGCCTGCGCACGTTCTGGACGCCCATCGTGCTCTCCCTCGGCATGCTCGTCATTGTGCTTGCAGTGTGGGCGAGCGGCGACACGGTGCTGGCGCTCGCGGTGACCGCCGCGCTGATCCGCGCCGTGATGGTGATCGGGCTCTACATCTTCATCGGCAACTCGGGCGTGCTGGCCTTCGGCCACGCCACCTTCATGATGGTGGGCGCCTATGGCGTGGCATGGCTGACGCTCCGCCCCTTCAACAAGAGTTTCGCGCTGCAGCTGCCGGAGTTCCTGGCGGCGCACCAGTACCCGCTGCTGCCGTCGGCGATTGCAGCGGCGCTGCTGGCAGCCATCGTCGCCTTCGTCGTCGGCATCCCGATCATGCGGCTCTCAGGCATCGCGGCGGCCATCGCGACGCTCGCCGTGCTCGGCATGTTCAAGACCTTCTACTCCAACTGGAGCGAATGGACCCTGGGTGCCGCGACCATGCCGGGCATTCCGATCTACGTCGACATGTGGATCGCGCTCGCCTGGGTCGTGGTGGCGCTCTTCGCCGCCTACATCTACCAGCGCTCGAAATACGGCCTCGCGCTCCGCGCCTCGCGGGAGGACGAGTTCGCGGCCCGCGCAGCGGGCATCAACATCCCGCGCCAGCGCCTCGTTGCCTTCGTGCTGAGCGCCTTCTTCATGGGCATCGGCGGGGTGCTTGAGGCGCACTATCTCGGCACCATCGCGGTCAAGAATTTCTGGCTCACCATCACCTTCATTCTTCTGGCCATGCTGATCGTGGGCGGCCAGCGGAGCTTGAGCGGTGCCATTGTGGGCGTGGTGGTGATCTCGACCCTGATCGAGATATTGAACTCCCTCGAAGCCGGCATGAACGTGGGCATCGCCGTGCTCTCGGTGCCGATCGGCGCGCAGGAGCTCACCATCGCCGGCCTCATGATCATCATCCTGGTGTTCCGGCCTGACGGGATCATGGGTGGGCGCGAGGTGCCGTGGCCGTTCGGCAAGGCCGGACGGATTGTGAGGGACCCCGGCGCGGTCGAGAGCGAGGACGACCCGCTGCGACGGGGCCTCGCCCATCGGGATGGCGCACCATGATGGAGCGGCTCGCCCGCAGGCTGATCCCGGCGCGGCCCAGCGCGGCGTCCCTGGCCCTTGCCGGCACGCCCGAGGACACGCTGGAAGCCTTCGATGTCACGGTCCACTTCGAGGGGCTCGCGGCCGTGGACGGGGTCTCGATCTCGATGAGGAACGGCGAGGTGTTTGGGCTGATCGGACCCAATGGCGCCGGCAAGACCACGCTCGTCAACGCGATGACCGGCTTCCAGCGGCCGACACGGGGGCGGGTTGTGCTGGGCGGCGAGGACGTGACGGGGCTCAGTGCGCACGAGCTGGGGCGCCGGGGGCTTGCACGCACATTCCAGGCGGTGCGTCTCTTCCGCGACATGCCGGTGATCGACAACCTCGAGGCGGCTGCGGTTGGCACCGGCCTCGGCCGCCGCGAGGCCGCGCGCCGGGCCTCGCGCATCCTCGCCTGGATGAGGTTCTCGCACAGGGCGGACGACTGGGCGGACACGTTGCCCTACGGCGACGAGCGCCGGGTCGGCATCGGCCGCGCGCTCGCCATGGCACCCCGCTTCGTGCTGCTGGACGAGCCGGCAGCGGGTCTCAGCGACGCGGAATGCGACGAGCTCATGGGGCTGATCGCGGAAATCCCTCGGGTCTTCGGCTGCGGGGTGCTGCTGATCGAGCACAACATGCGGGTCATCATGGGGGCCTGTCACCGCATCCACGTGATCGAGAGCGGGCGCACTGTGGCCGAGGGCTCGCCGGAGGAGATCCAGGTAAACCCCGACGTGTTGCGCGCCTACCTGGGGACCAAGTCGGCCGATGCTCGAGGTTGAGAACCTGCACGTCCGCTATCGGCGGCTGCGCGCGGTGCGCGGCGTGTCGCTCACCGTGAGCGAGGGCGAGATCGTCTGCCTGGTGGGCCCCAACGGCGCCGGCAAGTCGAGCACGCTGCGCAGCATTGCGGGCCTGCACCCGCCGTCGGAGGGCGACATCAAGCTCGCCGGCCGCTCGGTCAAAGGCCTTGCGCCGGAGACCATCGCGCGCCTGGGCCTCTCCATGGTGCCGGAGGGGCGCCACGTGTTCACCCAGCTCACGGTGGAGGAGAACATCCTGCTGGGCAGCCAGATGCGGCGCGACCGCAAGCAGGTGAGGGCCGACTTCGAGCGCATGCTGGAGAGCTTCCCCTTCCTGCGCGGGCGGCTTGCCACTCCCGGCGGCAAGCTCTCGGGCGGCGAGCAGCAGCAGTTGGTCATCGCCCGCGCGCTGATGACTCGGCCCCGGCTGATCCTGCTCGACGAGCCCTCGCTCGGGCTCGCGCCGATGGTGGTGGATACCGTCTACGAGATTCTCAAGGGACTGCGCGACGAGGGCATCACGCTGCTGGTGGTCGAGCAGAGCACCCACCGGGCGTTGGAGAACGGCGATCGCATCTACATTATCCGCTCCGGCCAGATCGAGCTCGAAGGCGACTGCAGCGCGCTCACCGACGAGCGCGTCGAGCAGGCCTACTTCGGCTTCGGCGAGGCGGAAGCCGAGGCGGATCACCGCTCGCGCTTCTGAACGCCTGGCCGAACAGCGCGCAACGCAGACAGGAGAACACAGGGTGGGCTATCACGAACGCCATATCGAGAGGGGAGCGGGACCAGCGGTCGTCTTCAGCCACGGCACGCTCATGGATGCGACTATGTTCGCCCCCCAGCTCGACCATCTGTCCGAGCGGGGCTACCGGGCCATCGCCTATAACAGCCGCGTGCTCACAGGGGCGCCCGCCGCGCATACGCTGGGCGATCTGGTGGAGGATTGCCGCGCGCTCCTGGACGATCTCGGAATTCAGAAATACGTGCTCGCGGGCATGTCGGTCGGCGGCTTCATGGCCCTGGAATTTGCCCTCGCCCATCCGGAGCGGTTGAACGGGCTGATCCTCATTGCCGCCACGTCGAAGGACTATACGGCCGAGGAGCGGGAGGCCTACCACCGCCAGTTCGACAAGCTGGATATCGACGGCGTGGTGCCGCGAGACTTTGCCGAGTGGGTGGCGCCGTTCTGTTTTGGCGAGACGACGCTCGTCAGCAACAAACCGCTCGTGGAGCACTGGGTCGACCGCTGGGCAACGAAGTTGCCGGCGCGCGCGGTGCTCTTCCAAGGCCGTTCCTGGCTCGACAAGGCGGATATCACTGGGCGCCTCGCGGCCGTGCGCGTGCCGGCCCTCGTGATCCATGGCGAGGAGGACGTGCCGCTCCCCATCGAACGCGCGGCGGCGATGGCGGAGGCCCTGCCCGATGCAACCTTCGCGCGCGTCGCAGAAGCCGGCCATTCGGTGAACCTGGAGCAGCCCGCGGTCGTCAATGCGGCCATTGCCCGCTTTCTCGGCCGCCTCGACCTGTCATAACGCAATGGAACCGAATACGGTTGCCACCCTCAGACGAAAGGAAGACCAGCCATGTCAGACTCCGCATTACTCGTGTTGCATTTCCAGAACGGCGTCGCCCATCCCGATGGCGTGTGGGGCAAGTACCTGTTCCCGCAAGTGGAGAAGAACGGATCGGTGGGCAATGCGAAGCGGGCGTTGGACGCCGCCCGGCAGCGCGGGATGCTGGTCATCTACGTGAACATCGCTTGGCGGCCGGGCTTTCCCGAGCTGCCGGACGATACCTGCGGCTTGCTCAAGGAGGCCAAGGACAACAACGAGTGCCTGGTCGGCTCGTGGGGCGCGGACGTGATCGACGAGCTCAAGCCCGAGGGCAACGAGATCATCGTCATCAACTTCGGTTCGGACAGCTTCGAGGGCACCGATCTCGATCTGATCCTCAGGAACCGGGGGATCAAGCGAGTCTATGTCGTCGGCCAGTGCATCGAGCACGTCGTCGCGACGACGGTGAAACGCGCCGTCAACATGGGCTACAGCGCCTCGGTCTTGAAGGACTGCACCAGCGGCTTCACCGACCAGAACTACGACGCCATGGTGGAGATCCTGCCGCTCTACGCCGATCTGGTCACGGCGGACGATTTCGTCGGCATGAACTGATCCGGCGCCCGGCCAACGCCGGTCGGGCTCAGACCGTCTCGATGCTCACCTCCGCGATGAGGCGGTTGATCGCGCGGCGCTTGTCCTGCGCCTCGTCCACGGAGACGGCGTTGAAGCGGTAGACATCCCCAGGCTTCGACTGCGCGAGCTTCCAGAACGCCGCAGAGGGCACGGTGTAGGGGTTGATGAAGCCGCCGGTGCTCGGCCCGTCGTTGACCAGAATGATCGGTGTCTGGCCGCAGAGATTGACCGCGCCGACCGGATAGCCATGGTCGAGGATGTTGGAGGGGTCCTCGCCGTGCTCGGGGCGCTTGTCGGTCGCCCTCTCCGTGAAACTCCAGGCCGGCCCGTCGAGGCGAAAGCCTGTGCGGTTGCTCCGCGTCTGCACGGTCCAGTCGCTCTCCAAGAACCTGCGGTGGCCGGCCTCGTCGATCCAGTCGTCGTTGGGGCCGGGCACTGCCTCCATCTGCCACACACGCTCGCCACTGAGCGGCGGCCGGCATTCTTCTCGCACCCTCCGACCCGGCGTGCCGCTGCCCGTATCGCCACTGAGCGGCAGGCTCTGCCACATGGGCGCCGGGGCGTTGTCGAGGGCGGGCTGCATATCCGCGCCGGTGACAGCAACCATGGCGTCCCGGCCGAAGCGCAGTGCAGGCCCGGTGAACTGGCATTCGAGCCCGGCGGCGTCCGGCGGGTTACCCACCAGCAGGTTGGCGAGGCGGAAGGACCAGTCGTCCATCGGGCCCGAGAACGGAAACCCCTGCTCCCAATAGCCGATCCGCCCCGGCCAGTCCTGCACCGTGGTCTCGAGTCCGGGCTTGATCACCTCCAGCATGGCTAGAACCTGACCGTCTCGTCGATGGTGCCGAGCCACCGGTGGTAGTTGCTGATCGAAAAGCGCTGATACTCGGCCACGTTGTGGAGGTAAGTGCCGGCCTCGACCTGAGCGGCGACCTGGTCGTATTCCTCGGCGCTCGCCGGGATGAAGCGCACGCGATCGCCGGGCCGGAAGAGCGCGAGGCTCTCAGCGAAGGCAGCGAGCCGCTGCGCAGGGTCCCAGATCGGCACCGGGGTCCGCGCGATCATCTGGTAGCCGCCTGGCGTCCGGTCGGGATAGATCGAGCAGAGCGCGCCGCCGATGCCGATGGTGCCCTTGTAGGTCCAGGTGCGCGGCGGGTCATACTTGGGCGCGGTCAGCCGGCAGCGCGGGTCGAGCGGCATCAACGAGACCAGGCCGGGATAGAAGCCGAGTGCCGCCACCCAGTAGTCGGTGCCGGAGTGGACGCGCGTGAGCTGCGCGAGATCGGCGAGGCCGTTGAGGCGCGCCACCAGCTCCGGGTCGCGCTCCTTGGGCGCGATCTTCGCGCAGTAGTCGTCGTAGCACTCGCGCGTCCACGGGTCGAAGTAGCGGATCGGCAGGTAGAAGATCCGGCTGTCGAGCTCCAGGCCGTCGAGCGGGCCCACGGTGTGGAACAGCGCCGTCACCTCGGCCACGACATCGGCGTAGGAGATGCGCTCGAAGTCGTAGCTGATCATGATCGAGGTGAGCTCGGGAACGATCTCGATGATCCCGGCAGGGCCGCTCTCGCGGATCAGCCTGGAGACGCTGTGCACGCGGAAGTTGAGATCGAAGCTCATCTCGTCGCCGAGCTCCATCTCGATGAAGCGGTCGCCGCCGGGCCTGAAGACCGGCTCCGCAAAGATCATGAACGCGCCTCCCCGCCTAGCCGCAGCGGCGGGCCCTGGCGCGGCTTGAACGGACGTTGCACCCTACGCGAGCCGGCGAAGGGCGCGTTACCCGGTGCGCTCTCGCCCACCATGGGTGAAGCGCCAAGCGTAGGCACCGAGCGCCATGCCGATCAAGGGGCCGGCGACGTAGATCCAGTAGTACGAAAAATCGCCCATCGCGACGTAGGGACCGAGAGCCCGCGCGGGATTCATCGCAGCACCCGCGACCGGGCCCATCAGCATCACCTCGATGCCGACGACCGCGCCCACGGCGACGCCCGCGAAGGGGCCGTGCGCCCGCTTGTCGAGACCGACGCCGGCAACCACCCACATCAGCAGGAACGCGAGAAAGAGCTCGATCAGGAACGCGGTAACCGGCGTGATGCCGATGGCCGCATTGGGCAGGTTCGCGCCCATCGCGCCGTAGTCGCCGAGCGCCCAGAGTAGGCACATCCCCGCCAGCACCGAGCCCGCGAACTGGGCCAGTGCGTAGCCGGGGACGAGGCGCCAATCGAGATGGCCGATCAGCGCCGCCGCGATGGAGAGCGCCGGATTGACGTGGGCGCCCGAGACATGGCCGAAGGTATAGATGACAACGGTGATGATCAGGCCCGAGATCAGGCCGGGACCGATGGCGCCGAGCGTGCCGCCTGTCTTGGCGTCCACCACCACGGCGCCGGCGGCGAAAAACACGAGCGAGAACGTGCCGATGAACTCGCAGCAATAGCGGCGCAGGTCAGCGGATCGCACACCCACCGGCAGCTGTGAACGCGGCGTGGCCTCGTTACTCATGGGAGCGGAGAATAGCGGGTATTGCCGCCCCGCCAATTGACGGCACAGGCGGTGGGTGCTCAGGCGGCGTCCGCGAGCGCCCTCTCGATGGCCTTGAGCGCGTCGTCCAGGCGCTCGCCGTCGGGCCCGCCAGCTTGTGCCATGTCGGCCCGGCCACCTCCGCCCTTGCCGCCGACTGCTGCAGCGCCCGCACGAGCGAGATCGACGGCGCTCACGCGTTCGGTGAGGTCGTCGCTGACGCCGACCGTGAGCGCTGCCTTGCCATCGGTCCGGCTCACCACGGCGTAGACGCCGGAGCCCATGCGCTGCTTCAAGTCATCCACCATGGCGCGCAGCTCCTTCGGCCGTGCGCCATCGAGCGAGCGGCCGACGAAGGAGACCCCAGCAATCTCGCGGGCATCCTCCGTGGCGCTGCCGCCGCCGGTGGCGAGCGCGTGGCGGGTCTCCTCGAGCGTGCGTTCGAGCTTCTTGTGCTCATCCATCAGCGAGCCGATGCGGCCGGCGAGCTCGGCCGGCGGCACCTTGAGCACCGCTGCGGCCTCCCTAAGGGCGGCTTCGAGCTCGACGCCGTACCGGCGCGCCGCCTCACCGGTGAGCGCCTCGATGCGCCGAACACCGGCGGCGGTCGCCGATTCGCTCACGATGCGGAAGAGCCCGATGTCCCCGGTGCGCTCCACGTGGGTGCCGCCACAGAGCTCGACCGAGTAGGGCGCATCCGCGCCATTCTCGTCGTTGCCCATGGAGACGACGCGCACCTCCTCGCCATATTTCTCGCCGAAGAGTGCGAGCGCGCCGGCAGAGGTGGCCTCTTCCGGGCTCATCAGGCGGGTGACCAGCGGTGTGTTCTGGCGGATCAGCCTGTTGACCTCCGCCTCGCTGTCGTCGAGCGCATCGGCCGGGACCGCGCCGGGGTGGCTGATGTCGAAACGCAGACGATCGGGTGCCACCAGCGAGCCCTTTTGGGTCACGTGATCGCCGAGGGCGCGGCGGAGCGCCGCGTGGAGCAGGTGGGTAGCCGAGTGGTTTGCGCGGAGCATGGTGCGCCGCGAACCGTCCACGGCGAGCACCGCCGCGTCGCCGACGGCGAGCGTGCCTTCTTCGACGACGGCGTGGTGGACGTGCAGGCCATCCGCTTCCCGCCGCGTGTCGTTCACGCGCGCCCGGCCGCCTTCGGCCGAGACGATGGTGCCCGTGTCGCCGACCTGCCCACCGGCCTCGGCGTAGAAGGGCGTCTGGTTGACGACCAGCGCCACCGAATCGCCGGCCTCGGCGCGCGCGGCCTCCTCGCCACCCGTCACCAGCGCCTGAATGACGCCTTCGGCACTCTCTGTGCCGTAGCCCAGGAACTCGGTGGCGCCGACGCGCTCGCGAATCCCGAACCAGACGGCATCGCTCGCCGCATCGCCAGAGCCCGCCCAGGCCCGGCGCGCCGCCTCGCGCTGCCGTTCCATGCAGACCTCGAAGCCCTCGCGTTCGACCGCGCGCCCCTGGGCGCGGAGCGCGTCCTCGGTGAGATCGAGGGGGAAGCCGTAGGTGTCATAGAGCTTGAATGCCGTCTCCCCCGGCAGGGGCGCGTCGGCCGCGAGGCCCGAGGTCGCGTCGTCCAGCAGGCGCAGGCCCCTGGCGAGGGTTTCCTTGAAGCGGGTCTCCTCCAACTTCAGGGTCTCGCTAATCAGCGGCTCGGCGCGCACCAGCTCGCCGAAGGCCTGGCCCATCTCGCGCACCAGCGTCGGCACCAGGCGCCACATCAGCGGCTCGGTACAGCCCATCAGGTGGGCGTGGCGCATGGCGCGCCGCATGATGCGCCTGAGCACGTAGCCCCGCCCTTCGTTCGACGGCATCACGCCGTCGGCGATGAGGAAGGCGCTCGCCCGCAGGTGATCGGCCACCACGCGATGAGAGGCGCGGTGCGGGCCGTCGGCCGGCGCGCCACTCAGCTCGACGCTCGCGTCGATCAGGTGCTTGAACAGGTCGGTCTCGTAGTTGTCGTGGGTGCCCTGCAGGATCGCGGCGATCCGCTCCAGACCCATGCCGGTGTCGATCGAGGGCCTGGGCAGGTCGATCCGCTCGTCGGGCGTGACCTGCTCGAACTGCATGAACACCAGGTTCCAGATTTCGACGAAACGGTCGCCGTCCTGATCGGCGCTGCCGGGCGGACCGCCTGCCACGTGCGGGCCGTGATCGTAGAAGATCTCCGAGCAGGGGCCGCAGGGGCCGGTCTCGCCCATGGCCCAGAAATTGTCCGAGGTCGGGATGCGAATGACGCGCTCTTCGGGCAGCCCTGCGATCCTGCGCCAGAGCCCGTAGGCCTCGTCGTCCTCGGCGAAGACCGTGACCATGAGGCGCTCTTCCGGCAGGCCGTAGTCCTTTGTAACCAGCCGCCAGGCGAGCTCGATGGCGCGCTCCTTGAAGTAGTCGCCGAACGAGAAGTTGCCCAGCATCTCGAAGAAGGTGTGGTGGCGCGCGGTGTAGCCGACGTTGTCGAGGTCGTTGTGCTTGCCGCCCGCCCGCACGCACTTCTGGGAGGTGGCGGCACGCCGGTAAGGCCGGGACTCGGCGCCGGTGAAGACGTTCTTGAACTGCACCATGCCGGCGTTGGTGAACATCAACGTCGGGTCGTTGCGCGGCACAAGCGGGCTCGAGTCCACGACCTCGTGCTCGTTGGCGGCGAAATAGTCGAGAAACTGCGCGCGAATATCGTTGACGCTCGGCATGGGGCGGCCCTGCATGGTTCCCCGGGCCGCAGGCGGCCCGGGGCTTGGAAGCGTGCCGTGCTACTTAGTGTGCCTTAGTCGGGCTGTCCAGATTGGCGCGCTATTGCTCCTGGCCAAGAGGCGCGGCGTAGACCTCGGCGACGGGCGGTGCCTCGTCCTCGCCGTCCAGCCCGGCGTGCCGGCGGATCGCCTGGTTGATCGCGTTCGCCGCCTCCGCGTTCTCGGCGAGAAAGCGCTTCGCGTTCTCGCGGCCCTGGCCGATGCGCTCGCTGTCGTGGGAATACCAGGAGCCCGACTTCTCGATGACGCCGGCCTTGAGCCCGTGATCGATGAGCTCGCCGGTGCGCGAGATGCCCTCGCCGTACATGATATCGAACTCGACCAAGCGGAAGGGCGGCGCGAGCTTGTTCTTGACCACCTTAACCCGCGTCTGGTTGCCGACCACTTCGTCCCGGTCCTTGACGGCGCCGATGCGGCGGATGTCGAGCCGCACAGAGGCGTAGAACTTCAGCGCGTTGCCGCCGGTCGTGGTCTCGGGGCTGCCGTACATCACGCCGATCTTCATGCGGATCTGGTTGATGAAGATGACGCAGCAGCGCGAGCGCGCGATCGAGGCCGTGAGCTTGCGCAGCGCCTGGCTCATCAGCCGCGCCTGAAGGCCGACATGGGAATCGCCCATCTCGCCTTCGAGCTCGGCGCGGGGTACGAGCGCGGCGACACTGTCGATCACCACCAAGTCGATGGCGCCGGAGCGGACCAGCGTGTCCGCAATCTCCAGCGCCTGCTCGCCGGCATCTGGCTGCGCGATCAAGAGATCGTCCACATTGACGTGGAGCTTGCCGGCATAGACCGGATCGAGCGCATGCTCGGCATCGATGAAGGCGCAGGTGCCGCCGAGCTTCTGGGCTTCGGCGACGCAGGAGAGCGCCAGCGTGGTCTTGCCCGAGCTTTCGGGTCCGTAGATCTCGACGATCCGCCCGCGCGGCAGCCCGCCAATGCCGAGCGCCACGTCGAGACCGATGGAGCCGGTCGGGATCGCCTCGACCTCGACCGCGGCGCCATCGCCGAGCTTCATGATCGAGCCCTTGCCGAACGCCCGCTCGATCTGGCCGAGCGCCGCGTCTAATGCCTTCTGTTTATCCATTGAACCCTCTGACACCACGCGAAGCGCCGTATTGGCCATTGCCGCCTCCTTATTCCACACAGGTAAAACCGATGCAATGCGACTCCGATAAGGCAAATGTACTCTATTTGTTCTCGCATCACAACCCCTCATTTCGTCGCCGTACGGGCGTGAGCGCGCTATGATGGGGGCGGCTTCCCGCCCTCCGGGCCCGTAGTTCAACTGGTTAGAACCCGCCGCTCATAACGGCGTTGTTGCAGGTTCGAGTCCTGCCGGGCCCACCAACTCCCGCCCAGCCGGTGCAATCAGTCGAGAAACCGTATATGCACCGCCCCTGACTCGAGCGGAGCGAGCGACCGGCGACTGAGGGAACAGAACAAGAGAGCGAATCATGGCGGATTTCGATCTCCTTGTGATCGGTGGCGGCTCGGGCGGCGTGGCCTGCGCCCGCCGCGCGGCGGGCTATGGCGCCAAGGCGGCGGTGGTCGAGAACGACCGGCTCGGCGGTACCTGCGTGCACCGCGGCTGCATCCCGAAGAAGCTCCTGGTCTACGCTTCGCATTTCAGCCACGACTTCGAGGACGCTGCCGGATACGGCTGGACCGTGGGCAAGCGCGCCTTCGACTGGCCGGCGATGGTGCAGGCCAAATCGACCGAGCTTGACCGCCTGGAGGGCATCTACGAGCGCCTGCTGCGCAACGCCGGCGCCACCCATATCCGCGGCACCGGCCGCCTGCTCGACACCCATACCGTCGCCGTTGGCGATGAGCAACACAGCGCCGAGACCATCGTGCTCGCCACCGGCGGCCGGCCCACCATGCCCGACATCCCCGGCATCGAGCTCGCCATCAGCTCCGACGAGATGTTCGACCTGTCGGCGCTGCCCGAGCGCATCGTGATCGTGGGTGGCGGCTACATCGCCTGCGAGTTCGCCTGCATCATGCAGGGCCTCGGCTCGACCGTGACCCAGCTCTACCGGCGCGACCTGCCGCTCCGGGGTTTCGACCACGACCTGCGCGAAGTGCTCTGCGAGGAGATGCGCAAGGGCGGGGTCGACCTCAGGCTCAACACCAACGCGGCCTCCCTCGCCCGCAACGGGTCGGCGATCGCGGTCACGACCACGACCGGCGAGACCATCGAGGCGAACCAGGTGCTGTTCGCCACCGGGCGGAAGCCCAACGTCGCCGGTCTCGGGCTCGAGACCACCGGCATCGAGTCCGCCGAGGGCGGCGCCATCCCGGTCAATGAGTCATCGCACACGGGCGCCGGCAACATCTATGCCATCGGCGATGTCACCGACCGCATCAACCTGACGCCGGTGGCGATTCACGAAGGCCGCTGCATTGCCGAGACCCTCTACAACGACAACCCGCAGAACCCGGACCACCGCGACGTGGCGACGGCGGTCTTCACCACGCCCGAGCTCGGCACGGTGGGGCTCACCGAGGAGGAAGCCCGGCAGGTCTTCCCCGCGCTGGACATCTACAAGACCCGCTTCCGCCCGCTCAAGCACACCCTCACGACGAGGGAGGAGACCGTTTTCATGAAGCTCGTGGTCGACCGCGCGTCCGACCGGGTGGTGGGCTGCCACATGGTGGGCGACGGCGCAGGCGAGGCCGTGCAGCTTCTCGGCATCGCGGTCAAGGCGGGCGCCACTAAGGCCCAGTTCGATGCGACCATGGCGGTGCACCCGACGGCGGCGGAGGAGTTCGTTACCATGTACGAGCCGGTTCCCGAGCCCGTCGCCGACGCCGCCCAATAGCCTATCGGAGCGCACCGCGCCGGCAGATACCGCTGCCAAACAGGAAAATGCTGGCACGACGGGCGGTTCGGGCGTATAGCACGGCAACAACGCGATAATTTCCGCGGGAGAACGACATGCCCGGCACGTGGAACCCCGGCCGCTGGCAAGGGCTGCCGATCAAGCAGCAGCCGCAATGGCCCGACGCGGCCGCGCTCGCCTCGGCCGAGGAACGTCTGAAGACCTCGCCGCCGCTGGTCTTCGCCGGCGAAGCGCGCAGGTTGCAGGATCGTCTGGCGCGGGTCTGCGAGGGCCGCGCCTTCCTGTTGCAGGGCGGCGATTGCGCCGAGAGCTTCGCGGAGTTTCACCCCGACACGGTGCGAGACACCTTCCGCGTGCTGCTTCAGATGGCGGTGGTGCTGACCTACGGGGCCAAGTTGCCGGTGGTCAAGGTCGGACGCCTCGCGGGCCAATTCGCCAAGCCGCGCTCGTCGGACACCGAGACCGTGGGCGACACGACGCTCCCCGCCTACCGCGGCGACATGATCAATGGCATGGCCTTCAACGAGGAAGAGCGCACGCCGGTGCCCCAACGCCTGCTCCGGGCCTACAGCCAGTCAGCGTCGACGCTCAACCTGCTGCGCGCGCTGGCCCACGGCGGCTATGCCGACCTCCACGCGGTGCATCGCTGGAACCTGGGCTTCGTCGCCGAGAGCACCCAAGGCGCGCGCTACGAGGCGCTGGCCAATCAGATCGGCGACACGCTCGACTTCATGGCCGCCTGCGGGCTTACCGAGGAGACGTCGCCGCAGATCCGCGAGACCGAGTTCTATACCTCCCACGAGGCCCTGATTCTGGAATACGAGCAGGCGCTGACCCGCGTCGATTCGACCACGGGCGGGTGGTACGACTGCAGCGCGCACATGCTCTGGATCGGCGATCGCACGCGTCAGGTGGACGGCGCCCATGTCGACTTCCTGAGCGGGGTCGGCAACCCGATCGGGCTCAAGGCCGGGCCCAGCATCACGCCGGACGACCTGCTCGCCCTGATCGACCGGCTCAACCCGCATAACGAGCCCGGCAAGCTCACAGTGATCGCGCGCATGGGGCACGACGCGGTCGAGGCCAAGCTGCCGCCCCTCGTGCGTGCGGTCCAGGGAGAAGGGCGGCACGTGGTCTGGGCCTGCGATCCGATGCACGGGAACACGATCAAGTCGTCCAACGGCTACAAGACCCGCGTCTTCGACCAGGTCCTGGCGGAGGTGCGCGGCTTCTTCGCGGTGCACCGGGCCGAGGGCACGTACCCCGGCGGCGTCCACTTCGAGATGACCGGCCAGGACGTGACCGAGTGCCTCGGCGGCGCCCAGGCGATCACCGAGGAGGACCTCTCCAGCCGCTACCACACCCACTGCGACCCGCGGCTCAACGCCTCGCAGGCGCTGGAGCTCGCCTTCCTGATCTCCGAGCATCTGAGGGAGGAACGAGCGGCCACCGCCCAGCCAAGGGCGCTGCACGGCTAGGGGTGCGGAAGGGGGTCGCGATGTTACCCCACGACGGACCCCGCGACAGCGAGGTCACCCGCTACACCGACCACTACTTCACGCGCACGCGCAAGGCCATCGGCCGCTTCGGCGACGCCAAGGTGACCTACGCGCTGTTCATGCGTCGGCCGGTCTGCTTCGCGCCCCGCCTGATGATCGAGTGGCTGAACTCGGTCGCGGCTGAGCGCGACACGGAATTCACCATCGACTGCCGGTTCGAGGAAGGCGATTGGGTCGGCGCCGGCGAGCCGCTCATTTACCTCTCGGGCTCCTTCCGTCATCTCGTCGATCTGGAGACGCTTTACCTGCAGCGACTGGGCGCCGTCTGCGTCGCCGCCTACAACGCCTACGCCATGTCCCGCAGCCTGCCCAAGGTCGCGTTTCTCGCGATGGACGCGCGCCATTGCGCGGGCATCGAGATGGCCGAGATGATGGCCTACGCGGCGAGCGTCGGCTCGAACGCGGCCAAGCAGGAGTGCGGCGCCGTCGGCTTTATCGGCAACGCCACCGACGCGACCGCCCACTACTTCGGCAATCAGCGGGGCTACGGCACCATGCCCCACGCCTTCATCGGCTACGCGGGCTCCACGCTCCGCGCTGCGGAGATGTATCACGAGATTTTCGCGGGCGAGCCGATGACCGTGCTCGTCGACTACTACGGGCAGGAGATCACCGATGCGCTTGCCGTGTGCCGGCGCTTCCCCGACCTCGTCGCGCGAGGCGAGCTGAGCTTCCGCCTCGATACCCACGGCAGCCGCTATGTCGAGGGCCTGGACATGGCGAAGTCATACGCCGTGCTGGAGCGCTACTGCCCGAACGCCGTGCGCGAATACCGCACCGAGGCGGAGCTGCGCTGGCTGCACGGCACCGGCGTCAGCGCCGCAGCACTCTTCCATCTGCGTGCGGCGCTCGATCAGGCCGGTTTCGAGAAGGTGAAGATCGTCGCGAGTTCGGGCTTCGGCCCGGCCAAGTGCCGAGTCATGGCTAGCGTGAATGCCCCCATCGACGTGATCGGCACGGGCTCGTTCCTGCCGGAGAACTGGTCCGAGACCTTCGCGACGGCGGACGTCGTCGACTACAACGGCACCGCACGGGTCAAGCTCGGCCGCGAGTTCCTGCTGCGCAACGGCGCAGACGGAACGCCCCGCTCGCGCTAGAGTGCGCCGGTATCCGCCGGCGCTTCCGTTGACGCTCATCGAACCATGACCGACACGCTCGCCATCGCGCTCGCCCAGCTCAACCCCACGGTAGGAGACCTGGAGGGCAACAAGGCGCTGATCCTGCGCGCCCGCGCCGAGGCCGCGGCCGAGGGCGCCCACCTCGTGGTCTGCACCGAGCTCGTGGTGACCGGCTACCCGCCCGAGGATCTGGTGCTCAAGCCGATGTTCCAGGAGCAGTCGCGGGCTGTCGTGGAGGCGCTCGCCGTAGCGACCGCGGACGGTGGACCGGCGCTCCTCATCGGCGCGCCCTGGGTGGACGACGGCAAGCTCTACAACGCCGTCCTGCTGCTCGAAGACGGCCGCATCGCGGCGCAGCGCTACAAGTACGAACTGCCCAACTACGGCGTTTTCGACGAGGTGCGGGTTTTCGCCCGCGCCGGTCTGCCGGGGCCGATTCCGTTTCGCGGCGTCCGCCTGGGCGCCATGATCTGCGAGGACATGTGGTTCCCCGAGGTCGCCGAGTGCCTAGCGGAATCGGGCGCCGAGATCATGATCGCGATCAACGGCTCGCCCTTCGAAAGCGACAAGGGCGACACCCGCCTCAACCTCGCCGTGGCCCGGATTGTGGAGACCGAACTGCCGTTGATCTACGTGAACCAGGTGGGCGGCCAGGACGAGCTGGTATTCGACGGCGCTTCCTTCGTCCTCAATGCCGACCACGGCCTCGCCGCCCAGGCGCCGGCCTTCCAAGAATCGGTCTTGCTTACCCGGTGGACGCGCGAGAGTGACGGTTGGCGGTGCGCTCCGGTGCCCCGCGCCACGCTGCCCGATGGCCACGCGGCGACCTACCGCGCCATGACGTTGGGGTTGCGCGACTATGTCGGGAAGAACGGCTTCCCCGGCGTGCTGATCGGGCTTTCCGGTGGCATCGATTCCGCGCTGACGGCCGCCGTCGCCGTCGATGCCCTGGGCGCCGACCGGGTCTTCTGCGTCGCCATGCCGTCACGCTACACCGCGCAGTCCTCGCTCGACGACGCGGCCGAATGTGCGCGCCTGCTCGGAGTCCGCCACGAGGAGGTAGGGATCGAGCCGGCGGTGGACGCGCTCGGCGAAACGCTGGCGCCGATCTTCGCCGGCCGCGCGGCGGACGAGACCGAGGAGAACATCCAGGCGCGGGTGCGCGGCGTCATCCTGATGGCGATCAGCAACAAGCTCGGCCACATGGTGCTCACCACCGGCAACAAGTCGGAGATGTCAGTGGGCTACGCCACGCTCTACGGCGACATGTGCGGCGGCTATTCGGTTCTGAAGGACGTCTACAAGACCGACGTGTTCGAGATGGCGCGCTGGCGCAACGGCAACTGGATGGAGGGTCTCGAGGGGCCGCAGGGGCGCGTAATTCCCGAGCCGATCATCGACAAGCCGCCGAGCGCGGAGCTTCGCCCCGACCAGACCGACCAGGACTCGCTGCCGCCTTACGAGGTGCTGGACGACGTGCTACGCGGCCTTGTGGAAGAGGAGCGCTCGACCGAGGAGATCGTGGCGCGCGGCCATGAGGCGGAGACTGCGGCGCGCATCTGGCGGATGCTCGACATTGCGGAGTATAAGCGGCGCCAGGCGCCGCCAGGCATCAAGCTCACGCTGCGCTCCTTCGGCAAGGACCGCCGCTATCCCATCACCAATCGTTACCGAGGGGCCGGTTGAGCCATGACGCTCACGCTTTACAACACGCTGACCCGCAAGCGCGAGCCGCTTGACCCCGTGCGCCCCGGCCATGTCGGCATGTACGTCTGCGGGCCCACGGTCTACGACCTCGCCCACATCGGCAACGCGCGGCCCATCGTGGTGTTCGACGTACTCTACCGGGTGCTGAAGCGGCTCTACCCGTCCGTCACCTACGTCCGGAACATCACGGACGTCGACGACAAGATCAACGAGGCGTCGCGCCGGACCGGCGAGCCCATCGAGTCCATCACCGCGCGCACCACCAAGGCGTTCCACGAGGACATCGCCGCGCTGGGCGCGCTGCCGCCCGACGTGGAGCCGCGGGCGACCGGGCACATACCGCAGATGATCGCGCTCATCGAGGCCTTGATCGCGGCCGGCAACGCCTACGAGGCGGAGGGCCACGTGCTCTTCCACGTGCCCTCGGCGCCCCGCTACGGCGCCCTCTCCGGCCGCAACCGTGACGAGATGATCGCGGGCGCCCGTGTCGAGGTCGCGCCCTACAAGCGGGACCCCGCCGACTTCGTCCTGTGGAAGCCGAGCGACGAGACCCTGCCGGGGTGGGAGAGCCCCTGGGGCCGCGGGCGGCCCGGCTGGCACATCGAGTGCTCTGCCATGAGCCGCGCCTATCTCGGCGAAACCCTCGACATCCACGGCGGCGGTCTCGACCTGGTCTTCCCCCACCACGAGAACGAGATCGCGCAGAGCGAATGCGCCTGCCCCGGCCCGCCCTTCGCCCGCCACTGGGTGCACAACGGCTGGCTCACCGTGGAGGGCGAGAAGATGTCGAAGTCCCTCGGCAACTTCATCACCATCCGGGACGCGCTCGCCGAGGCACCGGGCGAGGTGAACCGGCTGGTACTCCTGAGCACGCACTATCGCCACCCGATGGACTGGACTGCCGATGGCATCGCCCAGGCCCGCGCCAACCTGGACCGCCTCTATACGGCGTTGCGCAATGCGGGCGCCGCGGCGAACGGCGTGGAAGACACCGTCGATCCCGAGGTCGAGGCGGCGCTCTGCGACGATCTCAATACGCCGAAGGCGCTGGCCGTGCTCCACCGGCTTGCCGGCGATCTCAACCGGGCTGGCGACGAGGCGGCGAAGGCGCGGGCCTGCGCCGCGCTGCGCGGCTCCGGCGCCCTGCTCGGGCTGCTGCAAGCGGACCCCGAGGCCTGGTTCCGCGGTACAGGGCAGGAAGACGGCATGAGCGATGCCGAGATCGAGGCGCTGATCGCGGCCCGCGCCGCCGCGCGGGCCCAGCGCGACTTCGCCGAGGCCGACCGCATCCGCGACGCGATGGCCTTAGACGGCATCGTCCTCGAAGACAAGCCGGAGGGCACGCTGTGGCGCCGCGCGTGAAGGGCGGCGCACGCAACACCCGCGCCCCGGCAGGCTAGGCCGTGGCGGGGACCGACCGGCGCAAGGCCTGCGCGGCGGCCCACGTCGATGCGGGGGCGCCGGCGGTGATCCTCGTGCGCACCCAACTCGGCGAGAATATCGGCGCCGCCGCCCGCGCCATGCTGAACTGCGGTCTCTCCGACCTGCGCCTGGTCCAGCCCCGCGACGGCTGGCCCAACGTGAAGGCGCTGGGCGCGGCCTCGGGCGCGGACGCGGTGCTGAACGGCGTGAGGCTTTGCACCACCGTGGAGGAGGCCGTGGCCGACCTCAACCTGGTCCACGCCACCACGGCCAGGCCGCGCGAGCTGCTGAAGCCGGAGCTCGCGCCGCGCAAAGCGGTCACGGCGTTGAGCGATGCGGGGCGCCGGGGCGCGCGCCTCGGCCTGCTCTTCGGTCCGGAGAAGGCCGGCCTCAAGAACGAGGAGCTGGTGCTGGCCGACGCCATCGTCCGCATTCCCCTCAATCCCGCCTTCGCCTCGCTCAACCTGGCGCAGGCGGTTCTGATCATGGCCTACGAGTGGCGCCTCGCGACCGTGCCGCTGGAAGACGAAGAGGAACAGCCGCCACCCACGGGGAGCGCCCGGCCCGCTACCAAGGACGAGCTGCTGCACTTCTTCCGACATCTGGAGGGCGCGCTCGACGACCGCGACTTCTTCCCGACGCCCGAGATGCGGCCCAAGATGGTGCAGAACATGCGGACCATGTTCGAGCGCATCTCGATGACCCGCCAGGACGTGCAGACCCTGCGAGGCGTCGTGCGCGCGCTCACCGGCGAGCGGACCCGGCGGCGCGAACCGCCCGGCTCGGCCGATTGACACCCCACCGCCTGCGGCTATAGTGCGCCCGGCTCGCCGCCGGAGGCCGCGGGCACCCGCGATTCTCCCACCGGCACGGGCACGATGAGCAAGCGACAGCAGTCGAAGTACAAGATTTGCCGGCGCCTCGGCGTCAATCTCTGGGGCCGCCCCAAGAGCCCCACCAACCGGCGCGACTACGGGCCGGGGCAGCACGGTCAGCGGCGGCGCAAGCCGTCGGATTTCGGCGTGCAGCTCGCGGCCAAGCAGCGCCTGCGCGGCTACTACGGCAACATCACCGAGAAGCAGTTCCGCCGCTACTACCACATCGCCGGCGACCGCAAGGGCGACACCGGCGAGAACCTGGTCGGGCTGCTGGAACGGCGCCTCGATGCCGTCGTCTATCGCATGAAGTTTGTGCCCACCGTGTTCGCGGCGCGGCAGTTCGTGAACCACGGCCACATCCTGGTCAACGGCCGCCGGGTCACGATCCCGAGCTACCTGGTCAAGGACGAGGACCGCATCACGGTGCGCGAGCGCTCGAAGCAGCTGCCGCTGGTACTGGAGGCGATAGATTCGCCGGAGCGCGACGTGCCGGACTACCTGGAGGTCGACCATGACCGGATGGAGGGCCGCTTCATCCGCGCGCCCAAGTTCGCCGACGTGCCCTATCCGGTGACGATGGAGCCCAATCTCGTCATTGAGTACTACTCGCGGTAACCCCCGCGCGTACACACTTCCCTGCGCTCTCGATTGACAGGGCGCCCCATCCCGGCTTTTGTCTACCCAGGGAATCCGAGGGTAAGGGAGGAGCGTGATGGGCACGTTGGCATTCGAGCATCATCTGCTGAAGGAAGCCGGCACGAGCCCCAACAACGGGGCGTTGCCGCTCATCGTCTATCGGGGCGCCATCGATGTCGGCGGCGACGCGCCGGAAGCGGCGGTCGAGCGGCACTTCGACACCAACGGCTGGGGTGACGGCTTTCGCGGCGATACCTTTCCCTTCCACCACTACCACTCCATCGCCCACGAGGTTGTGGGCTGCGCGCGCGGCGCGGCGCAGCTCCAGTTCGGCGGGCCGGAGGGGCCGGTGGTCGACGTGAAGGCCGGTGACGCCGTCCTGATCCCGGCAGGCGTGGTGCATCGCCGGCTCGACGACAAACCTGGCTACGTCAGTGTCGGCGCCTATCCGCCGGGCCAGCAGCCCGACCTCTGCGTGCTGTCGAACCAGGACGCCGAGGTCTCGAACGCACGTGACGATACGGAGGGCCTAGAGCTCAAGGTCGTCGGCGATACGGAGATGCCCGCGATCAGGGCCTCCATTGCCGCGGTCCCGCTGCCCGCGACCGACCCGCTGGCGGGCGGCAGCGGCCCCGTGGCCGACCTCTGGCTGGAGGGTTGAGCGCCCTCCTCAATCGAACACGCTGTAGTCGAGGGCAAGCTTCTCGCCGAGCCAGAGCGGGTAGTCGCGGTGGTCGGCGAGATCGTCGCCGGTGTTGGGATGGACCAGCACCGAGTGACCCCGCCGGTTGAGCATCAGCCAGGGCACGACCTCCGGGAACAAGTCCGGCTCGAAGGCCGCCTGGTACATGTGCATGGGATGCGGACCGACCAGCTTGTCGCGCCAGCGACCGAGCCGCACGGGGAACCGCGCGATCAGGTCGGTCCTGACCGCCGCAGCGGTCGGCCGCGTCGCCTGGTCGTAGTAAATGTGGGCGTGATAGCTGGCGATGACCGCCGGCTGCACTGGGGTCAAGCGCGCGGCTCGACGCTGACACCCCTGGTGCTCAGGAACTCCGAGAGCTCGCCGGTCTCGTACATCTCGCGGACGATGTCGCAGCCGCCCACGAACTCGCCCTTGACGTAGAGCTGCGGGATCGTCGGCCAGTCGCTGAAGCTCTTGATGCCCTGGCGCACCTCGGGGTCCTCGAGCACGTCGAAGCCCTTGAAGCGGACGCCGAGCAGCGAGAGCATCTGCACCACCGTGGCGGAGAAACCGCACTGCGGGAACACCGGCGTCCCCTTCATGAACAGGACGACATCGTGCTCGTCGATGAGGCCCCGGATGCGATTCTCGACCGGTGCGCTGGTCGTGGCCTCGATCATGCGAAATCCCCTTTCGTTTTCAACAATTTAGGCGTCCGCGGGGACGCTGGTTTGGAGCGCGAGCGCGTGCAGCTGATCGCCCATGCGCCCGCGCAGCGCGCGATAGACCATCTGATGCTGCTCCACCCGCGACTTGCCGGCAAACGCGGCCGAAACCACGCGCGCCGCGTAGTGGTCGCCGTCGCCGCGCAGGTCGTCGATATGGATCTGGGCGTCCGGGAGCGCCTCTCGAATGAGCTGCTCGATCTCCTGAACGTCCATGGGCATCGGCGGACTTCTCCGGTGGTGCGCTCAGCATTCGTGCTCCACCTCGCCGGCCATGTAGGCCGGCAACCACTCTTCGTGGATGCGGCGGAGCGTGGATATCGATATGGCACCTGCGCCGTCGAGTGTCAACGCAGCCCCGCCTGTGAAGCCAATAGCGGAGATCGGCACGCCCGCGCCCTCCGCCTCCGTCGCGAGAGCTGTGACGCGGTCCTGCGGCACGCTGACGAGGTAGCGCCCCTGGTCCTCGCCGAAGAGCCAGCCGGTCGCGCTGGGCACCCCCGCCGGCACGGCGATCCGGGCGCCGACGGTGCGGCCTGCACCGAGCGCCGCGAGCGCCATCTCGGCGAGCGCCACCAGGAGCCCGCCATCGGAGATGTCGTGGCAGGCGGAAACCACGCCGGCCTCGATCTGGTGCCGCACGAAGTCGCCGTGGCGCCGCTCGGCGGCGAGATCGACGGCGGGTGGCGGTCCCTCCTCGCGGTCCTCGATCTCGCGCTGATAGAGAGAGCGGCCCAGATGGTCGCCGTCGCCGCCTACCAGCAGCAGCGCCTCGCCCGGTGCCTTGAAGGCGGGATCGCACATGTGCTCCAGATCGGCGATCAGGCCGAGGCCGCCGACGGACGGCGTGGGCAGAATGCCGGCACCCTCGGTCTCGTTGTAGAAGGAGACGTTGCCCGAGACGACCGGGAAGTCCAGCGCCCGGCAGGCCTCGGCCATGCCCTCGATGCAGCCCGCGAACTGGCCCATGACCTGCGGCCGTTCGGGATTGCCGAAGTTGAGGCAGTCGGTGATAGCCAATGGCCGCGCACCCACGGCGGTGAGGTTGCGCCAGGCCTCGGCCACCGCCTGGGCCCCGCCCGCGGCCGGGTCGGCGGCGCAGTAACGCGGCGTGCAGTCGGCGGTGAGCGCGAGGCCCTTGCCCGTGCCGTGGACCCGCACCACGGCGGCATCGCCACCCGGCGGCTGCACCGTGTCCGCCATCACCATGTGGTCGTACTGCTCCCAGATCCAGCGCTTGGAGCAGAGATCGGGCGCGGCGAGTAGCGTTTGCAACACCTCCATCGGCTCGGGCGCGCCCGCCCTGTCGCCCGGCACGAGCGTCAGCGGTGCGGGCCTCGGCGTCAGCTCGTAGGGCCGCTCGTAGATAGGCGCCTCGTCCACCAGCGGGCGCACCGGCAGGTCGCCCACCACCGCGCCGCCGGCCTTGAGCACGAAGCGCCCCGTCTCCGTCACCCGGCCGATCACGGCGAAATCGACGCCCCACTTCTCGAAGACCGCCCTCGCGTCGGCCGCCGCCTCCGGGCGGATCACCATGAGCATGCGCTCCTGGCTCTCCGACAGCATGATCTCGTAGGGCGTCATGGCACTCTCGCGCACCGGCACCTTGTCGAGGTCGAGCTCGATCCCGGCTCCGCCCTTGTCCGCCATCTCGACCGAGGAGCACGTGAGCCCCGCCGCACCCATGTCCTGGATCGCGATGATCGCATCGGATTCCATCAAGGCGAGGCAGGCCTCCATCAGCAGCTTCTCGGTGAAGGGATCGCCCACCTGAACGGTCGGGCGCTTCTCCTCCGTGCCCTCAACGAAGGCGGCCGACGCCATGGTGGCACCATGGATGCCGTCGCGCCCGGTCTTGGCGCCGACGTAGACCACGGGATTGCCGACCGCGTTTTCGGCAGCGGCATAGAAGATGCGGTCCGCCGGCGCCACGCCCACGGTCATGGCGTTGACCAGGATGTTGCCGTCGTAGGCCGCATCGAAGGCGCAGGAGCCACCCACGGTGGGCACGCCGATGCAGTTGCCGTAGCCGCCGATGCCGGCGACCACGCCCGCCACCAGATGGCGCGTCTTGGGGTGGCCGGGCGCGCCGAAGCGGAGCGCATCGAGGCTCGCCACGGGCCTCGCGCCCATGGTGAACACGTCGCGCAGGATGCCGCCGACCCCCGTCGCCGCGCCCTGATAGGGTTCGATGAAGGACGGGTGGTTGTGACTCTCCATCTTGAAGACCGCCGCCTGCCCGTCGCCGATATCCACCACGCCGGCGTTCTCGCCGGGCCCACAGATGACCCAGGGCGCCGCGGTCGGCAGCTTGCGCAGCCACACTCGGGACGACTTGTAGGAGCAGTGCTCGTTCCACATGGCCGAGAAGATGCCGAGCTCGGTCAGGTTGGGCGCGCGTCCCATGACCCGCTCGATGCGCGCGTACTCGTCCTCGCTCAGTCCGTGCTCGGCGACAAGCGCCGGCGTGATCGGCACGTCGGGCATCGCGCGCACCGCACCGCTCACGAGAGCGCCTCCACCAGGCAATCGAACATCGCGCGCCCGTCGGTGCCGCCCAGCGCAGGCTCCGCCGCGCGCTCGGGATGCGGCATGAGGCCCAGCACCGTCCGCGCCGGACTGAGGATGCCTGCGATATCGGCGGCGGAGCCGTTGGGGTTGGCCTCGCCGTTGGCCGCGCCGCCCTCTCCCACGTAGCGGAAGGCGACCAGCCCCTCGCCTTCCAGCCGCGCCAGCGTCTCCTCATCGGCGCAATAGTTGCCCTCGTGGTGGGCGACCGGCATCCGTACCACCTGGCCTGCTTCGTAGCCGGCGGTGAACGGGCTCTCGGCCTCCTCAACGCGCAGGCTCACCCAGCGGCAGACGAAGCGGAGGCCTGCGTTGCGCATCAGCGCACCGGGCAGCAGCCCGGCCTCGGTCGCCACTTGAAAGCCGTTGCAGATGGCCAGGACATGCACGCCCGCCTTGGCCTGCCTCACGACTTCCGCCATCACCGGCGAGCGGGCCGCCATGGCGCCCGCGCGCAGGTAGTCGCCGTGGGCAAAGCCGCCGGGCAACACGATCAGGTCGCAGGCCGGCAGCGCGGTCTCGTCGTGCCAGACCATCGCCGGCGCCCGGCCCGTACTGGCCTCCAGCGCGACCATGACATCGCGGTCGCAGTTGGAGCCGGGAAAGACGATGACCGCCGCCTTCATCGCGATCCCTCCGCAAGGAGAGCACGAACAAGCGCCCCCACCTCACCCCGGCCCTCTCCGCCCCCAGGGGCGGAGAGGGGGAGTTGATGGCGCCACCACGTCCCCCCTCCGCCCTTTGGGGGGAGGGGGACAGGGGGAGGTGGGATGGAACAAAAGACTCTAATGCGGGATTCGTCGCGATTAAGTGGGATCCCGTGGGATAAGTGGGATTCGGTGGGATAAGTGGGATTCCGTGAGATAAGTGGGATTTCGCGGGATAAGCGGGATTCCGTGGGACAGGCGACCCGGTCGCAAGGCCCGTAGTCGGAACGGACGATGAGCTTCGCCATCTCCGCCGACGTACGCCCGAGCATCCTCCCTCCGACCGCCGCGGCCCTCTCCCTCTCGCATTGCATAGCGCGATCATGACGTGGAAACGCGCCCCTGTGCATCGCACCATGGTCCGGGGAGGCTGACGAAGAGAGAAGCTGGTTGCCGCCTACGTCCCCCCTCCGCCCTTCAGGGGGGAGGGGGACAGGGGGAGGTGGGTCGAAAATCGATATCGCGGCGCGCCGGCTCATTCGGCGAGGTCGATGGTGTAGTCCTCGATCACGGTGTTCGCGAGCAGGCGCGCACACATGGCGTCGAGCTGCTCCCTGGCGGCCGCCGGGTCGGTCTCGGCAAGATCGAGCTCCAGGTACTTGCCCTGGCGCACGTCTTCGACGCCCGCGAATCCCATGCGCGCGAGGGTGCTCGCGATCGCCTTGCCTTGGGGGTCGAGAACGCCGGGCTTGAGGGTGATGTGGACTCGGGCTCGCACGCGGTCTCACGCGCGCTCGTCGTCGTTGCCGGCGCCGTTCACTTCCTGCACCACCGTCTCCGGCATCAAGCCGAGCCGCCGGGCGACCTCCTGATAGGCCTCGGAGACCCGCCCGAGATCGCGGCGGAAGCGGTCCTTGTCCAGCTTCTCGTTGGTCTCGATATCCCAGAGCCGGCAGCTGTCGGGCGTGATCTCGTCGGCGAGCACGATGCGCATGTCCTCGCCGTGCCAGAGGCGGCCGAACTCCAGCTTGAAGTCCACCAGCCTGATGCCGATGCCGTGGAACAGCCCGCTGAGGAAATCGTTGATGCGGAGCGACATGGAGAGGATGTCGTCGAGCTCCTGCGGCGTCGCCCAGCCAAAGGCGGTGATGTGCTCCTCCGATACCAGCGGGTCGTCCAGCTCGTCGTTCTTGTAGCAGTACTCGACGATGGAGCGCGGCAACTGGACGCCTTCCTTCAGGCCGAGCCTCTTGACCAGCGTGCCGCCGGCGTAGTTGCGGATGATCACCTCGACCGGGATGATCTCCACCTCGCGAATCAACTGCTCGCGCATGTTGAGCCGGCGCATGAAATGGGTGGGCACGCCGATCTCGTTGAGACGCGACATGAGGTGCTCGGAGATGCGGTTGTTGAGCACGCCCTTGCCGGTTATCACCCCCTGCTTCTTGTTGTTGAAGGCGGTGGCGTCGTCCTTGAAGTACTGCACCAGGGTGCCGGGCTCGGGCCCCTCGTAAAGGACCTTCGCCTTGCCTTCGTAGATCCGCCTGCGACGGGACATGGTGGGGATCCTCAATGTGGGGGGCGTTGCGCCGGGTCGGCGCTGTGCCCGCCCGTTACCTTGTCAACATAGTCAGAACGAGGGGCCAGTACAATTGCCTGTGGTAAGTTGTTCCGGGCGGGCCGCAAGAGCCGGCCGCCGGCATGAAGCACTAAAATACAACGTTTTCAAATGGATGACGGTTCGGTGGCCCTTGCGCGAAGAGCCAGACGGGGGTTGCATCGGGGCGGCCGGGACGGGGCAGAGCGATCAGCGACGCGTTGACTGTACCGAATCCGCCCACGGGTTCGATGCACATGGCGGCCTCCGGGTCGCCAGCCGAGTCGCCCGCGCCTCGCGCGAGCAGAGCGGCCCAGTCGTCCCAAGTGCCACGCTCGGGTTCCGGCGGTGCCGCGGCCTCAAAGTCCGCAAGATGCGTGCGAATTCGCGCCGATTCGAAGTCGTTGCGCTCGCGCGCGGTGAACATGGAGAGTCCCTCCGGCAGCGCATGAAAGACCGGCGCCTTGCCGCCGTCGTGGCGCAGCCAGAACGCCTCCTCGGAATCCGCGACCACGAGGTTGAAGGGGCGATAGGCCGCGCCGTCGATATCGGCGAGCGCCATGACCGCAGCCGCAGCGTCGGCATGGTCCAGCGCATCCAGCACCAGCTCGCCGCGCGAGCGCTTGCCCGCCGCGGGCCCGAGCGCGCCGGTGCGGTTCAGGATGCCGGCGCAGAGGCCGTCGTCGTTGACCCCAAGCCAGCTTCCGCCGGCGAGCTCATCCTGGCCTGCGGTCACGTGCGCCCGGTCGGGCCAGTGGCGGCCCGGCCCGAGCCAGGGGCGGTCGATCATCTCGTCGCGGTTGGCGGCGATCGCGACCGGCCAGTCGTGGCCGGGGCGCCGCAGGATCACGAGTGTGCACATGCCGCCTTACCTGCCGAACGGGCCGCGCCCGCCGTGGACCGGCGCGGGCCGCTCTGGCACAATGCGCGCGCGTCCAATCATCGGCTGGGAGCCTGGGGTATGAACACGTTCGATGACCGCAAGAAAGCCGCCGAGGCGAAGTTCAAGCACGATCAGGAGTTTCAGTTCAAGGTCATCGCCCGGCGCAACAAGCTTCTCGGCCTGTGGGCGGCGGAGAAGATGGGTATCGCGGGCGACGATGCCGAGGCCTACGCCAAGCAGGTGGTCATGGCCGACTTCGAGGAGCCGGGCGACGACGACGTGGTGCGCAAGGTGGTCGGCGACCTGACCCAGAAGGGCATCGAGGCCGACGATCATCTGATCCGCACCCAGATGGAGCGCCTGCTGGACGAGGCGAAGGGCCAGGTCAGCGCCGAATAGCCCGCGCGCTTTCTTTCATTTCTCGACGTACGGGACCGCCGGTGAGCGCAACTGCCTCCGGTTGGGGCGCCCACGCCCATCGGGCGCTGCGCGCGGCGGGCGTGCGCCAGGTCGCCTATGTGCCGGATGCCGGCCTCTCTACGCTGCTCACCCTGTGCGAGGCCGACGAGAACATGCGCACGGTGCTGCTGGCCCACGAGCAGGAAGGCCCGGCGCTGATCGCCGGTGCCTGGCTCGGCGGCGAGCGCGCGGCGCTGCTCATGCAATCGAGCGGGGCCGGCAACTGCATCGCCGCGCTCTCTCTGATCCGCACCTGCCGCTTCCCCTTCCTCAGCATCGTCACCATGCGGGGCGAATGGGGCGAGACCAATCCGTGGCAGCTCCCCATGGGCCAGGGGACGGCGCCGCACCTCGAAGAATGCGGCGTGATCGTCTCCCGCGTGGACGATCCGGATGACGCGTTCGAGACCATCGCTGCCGCAACCGCCATCGCCTTCGAAAGCCAGGCGGCCGCTGCGGTCCTGATCGGCCAGCGCGTGATCGGCGCCAAGAGCTTCGACGGATGACGCGTCGCGCGCAGCCGGAGACGACCCTGGACCGGCGCACGGCGACGGCGGTTCTGCTCGAAGGCCGCGACGACGTGCTGGTGGTCCCCGGCCTGGGGTCTGCGACCTGGGACTGCGCCGCGCTCGGCGACAACCCGCTGCACTTCTCGCTCTGGGGCGCCATGGGCAACGCCTCGATGATCGGACTCGGCCTCGCGCTGGCGCAGCCCGCGCGCCGCGTGCTGGTGCTGACGGGCGACGGCGACATGTTGATGGGGCTCGCGAGCCTCGCCACCATCGCGACCCAGGCGCCGCCCAATCTCGCCCTCGTCGTGCTCGACAACGAGCGGCACGGCGAGACCGGAATGCAGCCCACGCATACCGCGCACCGCACCGACCTCGCCGCCGCAGCCGCCGCGTGCGGCTTCGCCGAGACGCGGCAGGTCGCGGACGAAGCCGGCCTCCGCGCCGCGCTGCCGCTGGTGCATGAGGTGCCGGGACCCACCTTCCTCACGGTGAAGGTGCACGCCCAGCCGCTCCCCCGCGTCCTCCCGCCCCGCGACGGTGCCTACCTCAAGAACCGCTTTCGCGCAGCGCTGCTGGGCAAGGACGCAGTCCTCTAGTCTCGCCAACGCTACGCCATCGCGGCACGACGCCGGCGCTCGGGTAGCTCCTCCCCCCGCGCCGTATTGACTTGCTTTACCGAGCATCCCACCGTTTCCGCGACGTTCCTCTCGAGTCGCAACGCAATTCTATTGCTTCGAGAGGTCGCTTCCTGAACGGCAAGCATTTGCCAGGCCCGCAACCGCCGACCAAGGCGCGCTATCTGAGGAACAGGATGCCATGACACGCGGAATCGAATCCCTTTGCTCGGTAACGGTACTCCTGATGGCTGGCGGCGTGGCTGGAGGGCTGTCCGCTTGCGGTGGCGGCGGCGGGTCCGGTGGCGGGTCGTCCCCTCCGCCGATGCCCGTGGTTAGCGGTGAGGCGCTCGATGCGGCGATCACCGCGGATCCCCCGTCAACGGCACCGAACTTGCTGAACGCGGACGGCTCGGGAACGCCCGCCGAAAACTCCATGCTCGAGGAGACGGCGGACGCGGCCAGAGCCAAGATCGACGGCTGGGCCGACACAGTGTACGAGCGAACGAATGAGTCAGATTCAACCGATACGTTCGTGGTTTACGGCAACAAAGACGAGCCCACGCCCACCGCGTTTCATATGGTTCACGCGCTCGACAGCGATGACTCCTTGGTCCTCAACACCTCAAACGTGGGGATGGTCAGCGGCGTGGCCGAGTTCCCATCGGCAGTCAATCAGGTGGAGGTGGAGTTCATGGTCGACGATGAGTTCATGGGCATGTTCGACGGCGCACCGGGCACCTACACGTGCATCTCGATGTGCACGCTGTCGACCGACTCAAATGCGGAGTTGGTCGCCGTCGGCGGCGACTGGACCTTTACACCCGACGACCCTTCTGAAGATGTGCCGGTGGAGGACAGCGACTTCCTCCATTTCGGCTACTGGATGAACGAGGCGGAAGAGAACGATCAGCCTGTCATCGAGGTCGCCGCTTTCGCCGGCGGAAACCACGAGACCGCGATCGGCGACGTTCAAGCTCTGGAAGGCAGCGCGACCTACACCGGGGCGGCGGCGGGTCTCTACGTGAAGAGGACCTTCACGCCAGACGGTGTGGTCGAGAGCCGAACGGGCGGACAGTTCACCGCCGATGCGATGCTGACGGCCTACTTTGGCGGTGACGACGTGGCCGTCAACAGGCACTACTCGATCGTCGGCATGATCACAGACTTCGTGGACCGGCATAGCAGCGCCATCCACTCCGGCTGGAGCGTCGAGCTGGAGGCAGCGCTGTTCGGCAATCAACCGGGCGCGAGCCTCACGGGCACCAACGGCAACGTGTTCAGTGGCGCGACCGAGGGCGACGAAGACATGATGGGCGACTGGAGCGGCCAGTTCTTCGGACCCGTCGCCGTCGACAACGACATTACCACGCCGGGCAACCAGTACACGTTCCCGTCCGGCGTGGCCGGCATCTTCGACGGTCAGTTCACCAACGGAGCCGTCATCGGCTCCTTCGGCGCGGAGAAAGACTGACGCAGGCGCCCTTCGCGCCTCCCCTCAATACCGTCCCACCGTAACCCCGCCGTCGACGATGATGGTCTGGCCGCTGACGTAGCGCGCGCCGTCCGAGCATAGGAAGAAGATCACGTCGGCGATGTCGTCCGCCTCGCCGTAGCGGCCGAGGGGAATGTACTCGGCGGCCGCCTCCAGCCCCGCGAGGCCGAGCGAGTGCACGTTGCTGAGCGCCTGTGCGGTCTTGATGAAGCCGGGGGCGATGCCGTTGACGCGGATGCCGTCGCCGCCCAGGTCGCAGGCCATGCCGCGCACGAGCCCCACCACACCCGACTTGGCCGCGTTGTACTGCACGTGGTCGTGCCAGCCCCAGGTCGTCCCCATGACCGAGGAGACGGCCACCATCGCGCCGCGCTTGGCCTCGCGCATCCCCGGCGCTGCGGCGCGCAGCAGCCGGAACACGCCCGAGAGGTCGACATCGAGGGTGTGGTCCCACTTCTCGTCGCTCATCTCGGTGAGCGGCACCTTGTGGGCGATGCCGGCGTTGGCGATGGCGGCGTCGAGCGGGCCGGTGGCAGCCTCGGCAGCCGCGACCGCGTCGTTCACGTTGGCGCTGTCGGTCACGTCCACGTGGCTGAAGCTCGCGCTGCCGCCGTCCGCCTCGATCGCGGCGACGGTTCCCTGCCCTTCTTCGTCGAGCACGTCGGTGACGTAGACGTGATAGCCGGTCCGGCCGAAGGCCAAGGCGGTGGCATGGCCGATGCCGATTCCGGCGCCCGTGATCATGACTGTCGGCTTGCTCATGAAAGTCTCCCGTGCCCGCAGGGCGATGTGAATGCGGCCCCGTGATAGTGCATATCCCCGGCACTCTCAACGCGCCTGAAGCGCCGGGGGCTAAGCCGGGATCAGCACGCTCTGGCCGGTGGTGCGTCTTGCTTCGAGGTCGCGATGGGCGTCTGCCGCATCGGCCAGCGGATAGCGCCGGTCGATAAGAGGAGCGACCGCGCCGCTCTCCAGCACCTCGAAAAGTGCACTGGCGCGGGCCTGCAGCGCCGCCGACGTGTCGTTCTCCTGGAAGAGGCCGGGGCGCACGACCCTGATCGACTTCGCCGCCGCGGCGGCAAGGGTGCTCTGCGCCGGAGCACCCGACGAGCTGCCGTAGAGCACCAGCGTGCCGCCGGGGCGAAGGCAGGCGACGGAGGCCTCGGCGGTATCCCGGCCGACGGAGTCGTAGACCACGGCAATGCCCTCACCGCCGGTGATTTCGGCGACGCGGGCGGCAACGTCCTCCCGCCGGTAGTCGATGGCGTGGCGGCAACCGTGGGCCGTGGCGAGCCCGCACTTCTTGTCGCCGCCGGCACAGCCGATGACGGTGGCGCCCGCATGCGCGAGCCATTGGCAGAGCAGCAGGCCGGTGCCCCCCGCCGCCGCATGGACCAGCACGGTGTCTCCCGGTTGCACCGCGCCGCTCTTGTGGACCAGGTACTCCGCCGTCATGCCCTTGAGCATGGCGGCAGCGGCCTGCTCGAAGCCGATGGCGTCGGGCAGCTTTACCAGTGAGTCCGCCGCGATGGTGCGAAGCCCCGCGTAGGCGTCGGGCGGGGCGCTCGCGTAAGCCACGCGGTCGCCCTCCTTGAACGCCGTCACCGCGCCACCGACAGCCTCGACAACGCCCGCGCCCTCGAAGCCGATGACCCAGGGCAGCCCCGGCGAGGGGAAGGTACCGCGCCGCTGATAGGTGTCGAGGAAGTTGAGGCCGACTGCTCTCTGAGCGATCCGCACCTCGGTGGCGCCGGGGTCCGGCACCCAGAAATCTTCGACGCGCAGCACCTCCGGCCCGCCGGGCTCGTGCATGCGCACGGCCTGCGTCTTGACCGGCAGGCGGTTCCGGGCGCGGTGTTTCTGGCCGTACATCGTCGTGAAGATGCGGGTGAACTGGCGCTCGCGGGTGTGGACCGCGTCGAGCGGCACAGCTACGGGCGGTGCCGCAGGGCTCGAAGGCTCGGTGGTCGTGAGTGTATTCATGGGGCGCCGCGGTCGTTCCGGCGTGCTCAGTCGGTTTCTGGGAAGCGCTCGCCGCCCCCCGGCGCGCGGCCCGGCAGCCAGGTCTCGTGAACGTGCAGCCATACCACACCGCAGGGCGTCGCCTTCGCGCGGCCGAAGAGCGCGGTCGAGAGGCGCGCCGATTCCACGCCCTGCCGCCGGTGCCATTCCTCGTAGGTCACCAGCGCATGATCGCCCACGGCCCAGCGGCACCGAAAATTCTCGATCCAGATCTCGAATGCGTCGGCATCGGCGGCGAGCTCGCCGTGCAGTCCTTCGAACTCGGTTACCAGCGCCTCCCGCCCGGTCACCGTCCCACGAGGGCCGATGACCTCGAGCCCCTCGCCGATCACGCCGGAGAACCGGGCGAAGGTTCCGGCCGTGCGTGGCACGGCACCGGCCAGCCAGTCGCGCAGGAAGGCGTGAAACTCCCTCACCTCCTGCTCGCAGCTCTGCTCCATTCTCGGACCTCCGGTTCGGTGAAGATCGCCATCGCACGCCACAGATAAGGTAGTGTGGGGCAGCGGATATCGCGCGGCAACGGTCCGTCCCGGTCCACCAGGGGAGCGCCGGCGGCCGGCACCGCCCGCGCCGAGAAGGGAGGCAGCCATGTCGACGTTGATCAGGGGCGGCACGGTGGTGACCGCAGACGAGCGTTACCCGGCCGATGTCTATTGCGCGGACGGCAAGATTCAGGAGATCGGGACCGGCCTCGACGTGCCTGCGGGCACGGCGACCGTCGATGCCGGAGAGGCGCTGGTCATGCCGGGCGGCATCGACCCCCACACCCATATGGAGACGCCGTTCATGGATACCGTGACCGGCGACGACTTCTATACCGGCCCCGCCGCCGGCCTCTCGGGCGGCACCACCATGATCATCGACTTCGTCATCCCCGCACCCGACCAGCGGCCGATGGACGCCTACCGGATCTGGCAGCAGCGGGCGGCGAAGGCGCCGTCGGACTATTCCTTCCACGTCGCCATCACCAACTGGAACGACGAGATTCACGAGGACATGGAGACGCTGACCCGCGATCACGGCGTCAACAGCTTCAAGCACTTCATGGCCTACAAGGGCGAGGTCATGCTCGATGCGGAGAAGATGATGAACAGCTTCGCGCGGGCGCGGGACCTCGGCGCGCTCTGCACCGTCCATTGCGAGGACGGCCATCTGGTCTGGATGATGCAGCAGGAGCTGCTCAAGGCAGGCGTCACCGGCCCGGAGGGCCACCCGCAATCGCGCCCGCCGGAGGTCGAGGGCGAGGCCACCAACCGCGCGATCCGCATCGCGCAGCTGCTCAAGGCGCCGATCTACATCGTCCACGTCACCTGCCGGGAGGCGCTGGAGGCGATCACCCGCGCCCGCCTGGAGGGCCAGCGGGTCTATGGCGAGTGCCTGGCGCAGCACCTGGTGATCGACGATAGCGTCTACTACGACCCCGACCCGGAGGTCGCCCGCGGCTACGTGATGAGCCCGCCGTTCCGGCCCAAGGACCACCAGGAGGACCTCTGGCGCGGCCTGCAATCCGGCAACCTGCAAACCACCGGGACCGATCACTGCGCCTACTGCAACTGGCAGAAGGAGATGGGCAAGGACGACTTTTCCAGGATCCCGAACGGCACCAGCGGCATCGAGGACCGCATGTCGGTGCTCTGGGACCAGGGTGTCGAGACCGGCCGGATCACGGCCAACGAGTACGTCGCGATTACGTCCACCAACGCCGCCAAGATCTTCAACGTCTATCCGCGCAAGGGGGCGATCAGGGTGGGCGCGGACGCCGACATCGTGGTCTGGGACCCCAAGGCCACACGCACGATCTCGGCCAAGACCCATCTGCAGAACAACGATTTCAACATCTACGAGGGGATGACGGTGACCGGCGTCGCGCGCGCCACCGTAAGCCGGGGCCGGCATGTGTGGGACGGCTCGGAAATCCGCGCCGAGCCGGGCGAGGGCGCCTACGTCGAGCGGCCCACCTTCCCGGCCGTGTTCGACGCGGTGAACACGCTGCGCGCCCGCCACCCGTTCCGTAGCGTCGACCGGCCGGCCGGCTGAGCCCGCGGCGGTCTGGAGCGCTTCAGCCTTACGCGGACGCGCTCCAGCGCTGTTCGCAGACGATCTCCGGGTCCTCCCTGAACACCGCGAGCGGCGAGCAGGGCGGGGGGATCGAGATGGCCTGGATCACCGTCAAGGGCTCGCGCAGGTAGTCGCCGAACGCGCAGTCCTCGTCGCTCCGCTCCGGGGTCTCGATATGCGTGCCCAGGCGGCGGCCGAAGCGAACCAGGGAGCGGCCGTAGCGGGTCCGCTCCTCGTCGTAAGCCGAGAGAGCGCGCGCAAGATCGCCGGGATGGGCCTCGATGGCCCGGGCGAGGGAATTAGCATCGCCGGTCGCCTTGACCACGCCCATGCCGGTGTGCGGCCGGGCGGAGAACGCCGAGTCGCCCAGCATGGCGACGCGCCCCTGCACCATCCGGGGCACCTCCAGGTCCACGATGGTCTGGAAGAAGAGCCCCTGCGCGAGGGTCATCGGCTCGGCGAGCGACGGCGGCAGGCGCTCGGCCGCCGCCTGATGGACCTCGTCGATGAACGACGGGAGGATGAGGTGCGGCGCGATACCCGCCTCGTGATAGTGGCCGGTGGCGTCGGTCTGCATACGTCGCAGCTTCTCGGCCGGGGTCAGCGTGTACCAGACGATGTTGAAGCGGCGTTTGCCGGGGCTGAGGTCGCCGTTCGCGCCCGCCACCGGGTAGGCAACCACGTGCTCGCCTGGCGGCAGGTAGACGATGAAATGCGCCATCAGCATGTCGCGCCACTCCGCCGAGAGCTGATCCTCATCGACGATGCCGCGCCAGGCTACGTAGCCCGCGTACTTGGGCACCGCATCCGGCCAGAGCTGGGGGCGAACGGTGGAGCGCACGCCGTCGGCGCCGATCAGGAGATCGGCCTCGATGCTCGTGCCGTCCTCGAAGTGCGCGCGCACGCCGTCGCCACAGGGCTCGAAGCCTGTGAAGTTGGCGCCGGCGATGTAGCGCTCATCGGGGAAGTTGCTGCGCAGCAGGCCATAGAGGTGCCCCCAGGACGCCTGGATCTGAGGACAGTGATAGCGCGCGAGAATGCTGCCGTCGGTGCCCAGGGTAATGCGCTCCTCGAGCCGCGCGCCGTACGCCCCGTCGATGGAAAGCCCCAGGCTCTCGAGCGCGGCGTGAAGCTCGGGGTGGGTCGCGATGCCGACACCCCGCTCCGCTAGCTCGGTGGCGATGCGCTCGTGCACCGTCACGTCGCAGCCGGCGCGGTAGAGCATGCTGCCGGCGAGCAGGCCGCCCATGGACCCGCCGACGACGACCACGCGCGGGCCTCGGGTGCCGTTGCCGGTTGAACCGTCCGTCATGGAACCGTGACTCCGTTCGAAGAGTTGCTGACCACGCGATCCTAGGGCGCCAGAGACTCTTCGTACATGGGAGGACCTTTGTCTCCCCGCCCGCCTTGTGCTGGTGACAACCGAGGATTAATCAGATGGCCAGGTACTTTCGGGCGATTTCTGGGTCTGCCAACTCTGTGGGGTCCAGGCGTGCGATGATCGATCCCTTGTCGATGACCAGGCAGCGGTCGGCCACAGCATTTATGAGATCAAGGTTTTGTTCTACGATTACGAAGGTCAATCCGACTTCGGTCCGCAGCCGCTTGATGATCTCGCCGATCGACTGGACGATGCTCGGCTGAATCCCCTCCGATGGTTCGTCCAGCAGCACGAGCTCGGGATGGCCGACGAGAACCCTGCCGATCGCGAGCTGCTGCTGTTCGCCGCCGCTGAGGGAGCCAGCCTTCTGCGCTTGGCGCTCTTTCAAGATCGGGAAGTATTGATGCACCCGGGCATAGTCGGGCGCCTTGCCCTTGCCCCCGATCTGCTCCCCCATGCGCAAATTGTCGGCCACCGAGAGGCGCGCGAAGATGCCGCGCCCTTGCGGCACGTAGCCCATACCAAGCTGCGCCCGCTGGGCGGCCCGCATGCGGGTCACATCCTGGCCACGAAATTCCACCGTGCCGGCGAAACCACGCACAAGCCCGACCAGAGTCTTCATCAACGTAGTCTTGCCGACGCCGTTGCGGCCGATCACCGCTACAATTTCCCGCTCCTCGACGCTGAGCGAGACGTCGTTGACGATACGGACCTTGCCGTAACCGGAGGTCAGGTCGCCGACCTCGAGCAGCATCGCACGCGCCTCCTCAGATCTTCCCCAGGTAAATGCGATGCACGTCCTCGTCGCGCTCGATATCCGCGAACGCACCCTGGGCGAACACCTTGCCGTAGTGCAGCACCGTGGTGCGCGTATCGAGGTCGCGCACGAACGCCATGTCGTGCTCGATGACTGCAATTGTCACGCCTGCCTCGTTGAGCTGACGCATAATGGCCGCCGTCTGCCGCGTCTCCTCCGGTGACATGCCGGCGGTCGGCTCATCGAGGAGCAGCACCTTGGGATCCACCGCCATCGACATGCCGATGGCCAGCCACTGTTGCTGACCGTGGGAGAGATCGCCGACGATCCGCTCCTCGGTACCCGTGAGCTGCAATTGGGCAAGCAGCTGGGCGCAAAGATCGGGAATCTCCCGCGGACGGTGGTGACGGCGCAAGGGAATGAATAGATTCTGATAGACCGTGAGGTCCTGATAGACTTGCATCGCCTGGAACTTGATGGCCAATCCACGGCGCGCACGAAGGTGCGGCGCCATGCGTGTGATATCGTGATCGTCGAAGGTGATCGTTCCCGCCGTCGGACGCTCGATCCCCATGAGGAGCTTGAATAGGGTGCTCTTGCCGGCGCCGTTTGGCCCGATGATGCAATGGATTTCACCGTCCTCGATCACGAGATCGAGGCCGTCCACAGCCCGCACGCCACCGAAAATCTTGGTCAGCGCCCGGGTCTCGACGATAGCGCCCGCGGCGGTGCTCTTTTCGGCTACCGCGTTCACCGTGCGCGCACCCAGGCAATCGCGCGGTCGTGGCCCCGCCGGATGTAGTCGCCGATTGTGATGCCAAGGCCGTTCGGCGCGATCAGCATGACTCCGACGAGAATAGCGCCGAGCACGAGGAACGCGATCTCGCCCTCCGCCGCAAGTCTGAGCGACACCCATTCGAGCACGATCGCGCCCGCGATCGCGGCGCCGAGATCCTTGCGGCCGCCGACCGCGACCCAGATGACGACAAGAATGTTGGGTGCGACGCCGAAGCCGTCCGGGTGGATGTACGTTCCCCACGCCGTGTAGAGCACGCCGGAGAGCCCTGCGATCGCGGCGGCTATGCAGAAGACGCCGAGCTGAATCAGACGTACGTCGTAGCCGAAGGTCTCCGTCCTGTTCGGATCTTCCCGGCAGCCCACCAACCAGTAGCCGTAGCTGGAATTCACGAGGCAGCGGAGGCCCAAATAAACCACCACCAACAGTCCAAGAACGAAGTAGAAAAAGGCAGGACGGCGACCGTCCAGCTCGATCACCGTCTCGCCGAGACCGAAGATCAGGCTGGGAAGCAGCGGATCGTCGACGGAGGCGGGCCTCAGCCCGTTCATGCCGCCCAGATAGGCCGCACCGATGGTGTAGCTCGGATCGGCCGTCTGGCGCATAAACGTGCCGATCAGCAACGAGACCACGAGCATCAAGATCGCGATGTAGACGCCTCGCAATCGCGCGAAGAACATGATCCCGCCGATGATCGCGGCGAAGACGACCGGGATCGCAATTCCCGCGAAGAACGCGAGGTCGGTATTGCCGTGCGCGTTGAAGAGGTTGAGCGCGACGATGCCGTAGGCGTAGCCCCCGATGCCGTGGAACGCGGCCTGGCCGAGGCTGAGCACACCGCAATAGCCCCAGAGCAGGCTGAGGCTGAGGGCGAGAAAGCCCGAGATCAGGAAGTTGCTGAGATTGATGATGTCGTAGCGGCGCATGTACTCGGGAAAGCTCGCGAGCACGGCAACGACGATCACGAAGCCGACCCAGAAGGCGACCCCCCGGCCCATCGTGTGCGGGCCATTCAGGGGGCCGAGGTAGCGGTCCAGGACGCTATGCCGTTGCGCCACGGCCGTTTCGCTCCGTGCGTATCTTGCGGCGCTCGAGATACTCCGAAATTCCCCTCGGGAGCAGGAGCAGGATGAAGAACGCCGCGCCCATCATGGCGACATAACCGACATAGACATTGACCAGGTTGTTGACCGCCGTCTGCACACCGGCGAGAGCCATCACGCTCGACAGAAGCCCGGTGATGACATTGGCGCCGCCGCCCACCACGACGGTGATGAAGGCGAGCGGCGTGTAGTTGATTCCGAAGAACGGCGAGATCGTCGCCGTGAGCGCGAACATGCCGCCCGCGACGCCGCCCATGGCCGCACCGATACCGAAGGTCAGCACGTAGATGTTACGCGTGTTGACGCCGAGCGCGTCGGCCATGTCAGGGTCTTCCATCGTGGCCCTGGCATGGGTGCCGAACTTGGTGAAGGCAAACACGGCCCACACGGTGGCGACGATGGCGAGCGCACTGCCGAACAGGACAAGCCGATAGATTCCGAACGTCTGCTCTGCCACAGGGAAGTTGCCGAAGGGGGTCGGCACGTTGAGGATCGTCGGCCCGAAAATCAGCAGGAATCCCTGACTGATCATCAGGCTGAGCCCCCATGTCACCACCAGCGACGAGAGGAGCTGCTTGTAGAAGTGCCGTATGACCAGGCGTTCCAGGATCATGCCGGCAACGCCCGCGCCGATGCCGGCGAAGATTACGGCGAGCGGCGCTGGAACACCGGCGTGGTAGGAGAACGCCGTGATATAGGCGCCGATCATCATCAACTCGCCATGAGCCATGTTGATGACGCCCATCATCCCGAAAATGATGATGAGGCCGGACGCCGAGAGGATCAGAAATCCGATATTGTCGAAATACTGATAGGCGTAGCTGAAGACGTCGGCCGCGACATCCATGGCGCCTTACCCGCACCCGCTGCCATGTTCCGGAGCCCCGCCGCGGGACAGGGCGGGGCGGCCGGCATTATGCCGGCCGCCGGCGCCGGGGCAATTCACTGCCCGACGCGATCCTGACCCTCGAAGAACGGCGCCCACGCCGGATTATCCGGCGGCAGATACTGACGGCCTGGAGCCTTCTCACGCATGTTCACGCCGATGTCGCTGAGGAACGTCGGCTCGGTGTAGCCGAGGTCGGCGATCAGCGTCAGGCTGTGGTCGTCGTTCACCTTGAACAGGTATGAGTGCATGGCGCCGTGATGCTGGTCGCCATGGAGCTTCCACGGACCGCCCGGCGCTTCGGGCACTTCGATATCCGACTGCAAGGCGTCGATCACCGCGTCGGTGTCCGTCGTGCCGGCCTTGGCCCAAGCGTTGGCCATCGCCTTCACCGCCACATAGCCGAAGCCCGCGTGCTCATTGGCGTACAGCATGTCGGGGAACATCTCGCGCAGCTTGCGGACGAACTCCACACTGTTCTCGTGGGGCACATCCTCGATGTAGCCCGGCGAGACATGCATGTTTGCCAGCGACGGCGGTGCAAAACGCTTGTGCTCGTAGCCGTCCGCGATGGTCACGTTGGACCATGTCGGTGTCGAGAGGCCGGCCGACTGCGCCTGCGGATAGAACTGCACATGCTCCGCACCAACGAGGCAATGGACTTGGAAGTCGGGCGCGACCTTCTGGATCTTGTCGATCGTTGCTTGCCATTGCGAAACGCCGAAGGGGAAATACTCCTCGTACTCGATGGTCCCGCCATAGAGATTGGCGGCTGTTCGCGTCCACATCCCGATCGCGCGGCAGAAGTTGTAATCGGCACCGATGTAGATCATGCGCGTGCCGTAATTTTCGATCATCCACTTGAGCGCGGGCAGGACCTGCTGCTCCGGCGTGGGACCGGAGAAGAACGAGTATCTGTCGGCGATTCCGCCCTCGCCCTGGTTGTTATGCCAGTAGATGACCTCGTTACGGACAACTTCGCGGCGGGCCGCTTCCCGTTCGGCGCCCGTATACGCCGCCATCACGACATCGGCCTCGTCGTCGAAGATGCACTTCTGCGCCAGTTCCTGATAGCGCTTCACCTGGGATTGCCCGTCGTAGGTGATCAGCTTGATCATCTTCTGGGCGCCATCCACCATGATGCCGCCGGCCTCATTCACCTCTTTGACCGCCAGCTGATAGCCGTAGGTCTTGGGTGTGGCCATGATCGAGAAGTCGCCCGAGAGATCGTCAATCGTGCAGAGGATAATCTCCTCATCGGTCGCGGCCTGCGCCGTATTGTCGGCCAGGCCTGCCAGTCCCACCATGCCGACCGCGGCAAGAGCCGCGCCGAACAGTCTTCCGAACCTAAGTCTTGGTCGCATCGATCATCTCCCTGATGTCTCGGTTCCGACCGCCCGGCCTGCACCCGCAGCCGGCCTGATACGGCCGTCCAGCCGGCAGGCTAGGCAAAATTCTGTTGAGCCGACACTCCCCGAACAAGGCTCCACAATTACGTTAACACAAATGGGTAGTCAGTGGCGGTCGATTGGTTCGACCAGCCCGAGCTGCACAGCCTTGCCGATCGCATGACCCTTGTTGTTCGCACCAAGCTTGTGGATCGCGTTTTTCAGATGGAGACGTACAGTCTCCACCGACCGATCGATGATTCGGGCAATCTCCGGCGAGGTTTTGCCCGCCGCCGACCATTGCAGGCACTCCGTTTCCCGCGGGCTGAGCCGGACACATGCCGCAACCTGCACCTGATCCTCGAATCCATTGCGCTGCACGGTATCGTGGAACAGGTGCGTGAGGTGGAACATGGGGTCCCTTGTCGTATCCCTGATGTGCGGCCAACTGCCCGTCGTCCGGTCGACGATGGCGCTGACCACCGCAAATCGCCCCCAGGGGAGATGCACCGGTATGGTCATTCCGCGACCGAGCCCGAGGTCCGCGAGGTAGCGCCAGGCCTTTGCCTGGGCCGGATGAAGATGCTCGCGCCGCTGTACGTCGCACCAATCGAAGGGCAGGGTCGTCTCGAAACACGCTCGGTAGTACGGATCGTGCGAGCCGAATGCCTCCCACTGATGCTCCCAGCCTGCAGGGAAGTTCCGGACGTTGAGCTTGAGCGGAACCCACTCGCCGTCCGCGAGACGCGCCGTCCGCTGATAGGCATAAAGTACCTGCGTGTAGCCCATGTCAGTCGTCGTCTGGGCAAGGATGTCCAGCGCCTGATCGAAGGAGCCGGCCTTTTCCAGCTCGCGCGAACACCACTCCATCCGGCTGTTCATGGCCAGCCTCCCCGCCTCGTTCAACGGCGTCCTGCGACGTCGCGGGTACGAAGCTCAATATCATGGAGTACCTGCTTCAAGCCTAACGCCTTCGACACGTACATCCAACAGGGGCCGCGGGGGACCGGCCGTGAGGGACGAGGGCGACGCCGCATCGACCGCAGCGGGTGCGACGTACGATACACGGGCCGGAAGGCTGCGCTCTTCGGGCCGCTCGGGGTTACTCTACTCGTTCTGGTATATACTTTCGGGGACTTTCCACAGAGGCGCCAGTCACATGGAATCGGACCGTCGCCCGAGTTTTGCGAAGGGCGCGCGTTAGAGGGAGCGGGGGCTCATGCATCTCACTGTACGGGAAGAGGAACGGATCCAGATCTGGGCCGCGGCGGAGATGGCGAGGCGCCGGCTGGATCGGGGTGTCAAGCTGAACTACCCCGAGGCGATCGCGCTGATCTGCGACGAGATCCTCGAGCGCGCGCGCGAGGGCAGCATCCCGATGCTGACCGATATGATGGAATACGGCGCCACCATCCTGAAGCGCGAGGACGTGATGACCGGCGTGCCCGAGATGATGAAGATCGTCCAGGTCGAAGCCATGTTCCCCGACGGGACCAAGCTCGTCACGGTCATGAACCCAATCCGCGAGTAGCGCGGGCCAAGCGTGGAGAACAGCCATGGCTGAGAGAAAATGGAGCCCGCCGCCGCTGCCGGAATCGATCGTGCCGGACGAGGCGTTCGAGGTGGGCGAGCCGGAGAAGTGCGGCGCCATCGACTTCGCCGACGGCGACATCGAGATCAACGCGGACCGGCCGGCGATCGAGATCGTCATGGTCAACACCGGCGACCGGCCGATCCAGATCGGCGCCCACTACCACCTCGCCGAGTGCAACAGGGCGATGGCCTTCGACCGGGAGGCGGCCTTCGGCATGCGCCTCGACGTGCCCAGCGGCAGCGCGGTGCGCTTCGAGCCCGGCCAGAGCCGCAAGGTGCAGATCACCGGCTACGTCGGCCGCCAGGTCGCCTACGGCATGAACAACATGACCAACGGCTCGGTCCGCTCCGGCATCATCAAGGAGCAGACCATGCGCCGCCTCAGGGCCGAGGGTTACTGCTTCGAAGGCGAGCGCTATCCGGTGCAAACACCGCCCGACGAGAAGTTCGGCGGCAAGGACGGCGACTGAGGTTGGCAGCGCCGGTGCCGTGTAGGCGCCGGCCGCGCCAGGAGTGGGGAAGTAAGACATGAGCATGAAGATCGCCCGCCCGGACTACGCCGCGCAGTACGGGCCGACCACCGGAGACAAGATCCACCTCGCCGACACCGGCCTCGTGGCCGAGATCGAGCACGACTACACCACCTACGGTGACGAGCTCGTCTTCGGCGGCGGCAAGACCATCCGCGACGGCATGGGCCAGGCCTCGAAGTGGAAGCAGAGCGACGGCGGGCTCGACATGGTGATCACGAACGCCGTGATCATCGATCCCATCCTCGGCGTCGTGAAGGGCGACATCGGCGTGCTGGACGGCGAGATCGTCGGCGTCGGCAAGTCCGGCAACCCGGACACCATGAACATCACGCCGGGGCTCATCGTCTCGCCCAACACCGACATCCTCTCGGTGGAAGGGATGATCTGCACGCCGGGCTTCGTCGACATCCACCCCCACTTCGATTCCGTGCAGCAGCTCTACGAGTACCAGAACGCGGGCTTCACCACGGTGATCGGCGGCGGCTCGGGCCCGAAGACGGTCGGCATCGAGTGCCCCGGCGTCTTCAACATCCAGCGCATGCTGGAGGCGATGGCGGACATCCCGCTCAACTTCGGCAACTTCGGCAAGGGCAACGCGGCGACGCCGGGTTCGCTGGTAGAGCAGATCCTGGCCGGCGCCACCGGGCTCAAGATCCACGAGGATTGGTCCTCCTCGCCCGCCGCCATCGAGACCACGATGGAGCTTGCGGACGAGTACGACTTCCAGGTCCAGATCCACGCCGACACGCTCAACGAGACCGGCTACTACGAGGACACCATCGCCGCGATCAACGGCCGCGTCATGCACATCTATCACTGCGAGGGCGCGGGCGGCGGCAACGCGCCGGACATGATGCGGGTCTGCGGCGAGCCCAACTTGCTGCCGAGTTCCACCAACCCGACCAACCCGTTCTCGATCAACACGTACGACGAAGAGATCGACATGTTGATCACCTGCCACAACCTAAACAAGAGCGTGCCGACCGACATCGCCTTCATTCAGGGCCGCGCCAGGGCCGAGACCATGCGGGCCGAGGACGTGCTGCACGACATGGGCGCGATCAGCATGATCGGCTCCGACAGTCAGGGCGTCGGCCGCGCGGCGGAGAGCGCGCAGCGCTCCTTCCAGCTCGCGGCGGTGAACAAGGTGCGCTTCGGGCGGCTCTCGGAGGACGGCTCCGGCAACGACAACTTCAGGATCAAGCGTTACCTCGCCAAGGTGACCATCAACCCCTCGATCTGCTTCGGTGTCGATTCCTACGTGGGCTCGATCACGCCGGGCAAGCTCGCGGACCTGGTCTTCTGGCGGCCCGAGTTCTTCATCGCCAAGCCCGAGGTGACGCTGAAGGGCGGCTTCATCTCGCACGCGGTGATGGGCGACCCGGCGGGCTCGCTGATGACCGGCCAGCCGCTCAAGTACCGCCCGCAGTACGGCTCACTCGGCGTCAACCCGAAGCGCACCAGCTACTCCTTCGTGACCAAGGCCGCGCTCGACAACGGGCTCGCGGACCAGATCGAGACCCAGAGGCTGGTGCCGGTGAAGCGCTGCCGCACGATCTCGAAGCGCGACATGATCCACAACGACGCGCTGCCGGATATCGAGATCGACCCCGAGACCTACAACGTTTACGTCGACGGCGAACGCATCACGGTGAAGCCGGCGAAGACCCTGCCGCTGACCCAGCTCTTCTACTTCCGCTAGGGAGCCGGCCTAGGCCGCGACGCGCATGGCGGTGGTCACCGCGGTTCTCGGCACCGTCGAGACCTTGCGCGGTCGCTTCGAGAGCGAGGACCCGGTCCTGCTCAACTCCGAGGAACGCGCGAGCGCCCACCTGGTGGGCCGCTCGGAAGGCGGGCGGGACGTGCGCATCTCGCTCCCGCGCGGCACCGAGATCAACGATGGCGACGTGCTTGCGCTGGAGGGCGCCACGGCGGTGGTGGCGCGGGCCGCGCCGGAAGCGCTCTATGTGGTCAGTCCGGACGATGCCTACACCTGGGGCGTCGCCGGCTATCAGCTCGGCAACCTGCACCGGCCCGTGCGCTTCACCGATGACGGCATGCTGACGCCGGCCGACCCCATGGTGGCCGACCTGCTCACGCGGCTCGGCATCGCCTTCGAGGAGCGGGAGATGCCCTTCGTCGGCCGCCGCTACGGCGCCCACGGCGCCCACCATCATCACGATCACCACGACCATCACCATGAACACTAACGCACCGGACCGCCTGCTCTACTTGCTGCAGGTGGCGAACGCCTCCTTCCCGACCGGCGCGTTCAACCACTCCTACGGCTTCGAGACCTGGATCGACAGCGGCGCCCTCGACAACGCCGCGAGCTTCGAGAGCGCCTGCCGGGACTGGCTCCGCTACGCCTGCGTGCCCACTGACGGCGCGGCAGTCGCCCACGCCCACCGCCGCGCCGCCGCCGGCGATCTCGACGGGCTCGTGGACCTCGACCACATCGTCGGCGCGCTCAAGCTCAGCCGGGAATCGCGCGAGGCCTCGTTCAAGACCGGCCGCGCGCTGCTCGGCGCCTACCGCGACATCTTCTCGGCCGACTCCCTCGCGCGCTTTGCCGAGGCGGTGCGCGAGGGGCGCTGCGAAGGGCATCAGGCGGTCATCTTCGGCGCGGCGGCGGAGGCGCAGGGAATCGGCACGGAGGACGCGGTGCTCGCCTTCCTTCACGCAGCGCTCTCCAACCTGGTCAGCGTGGGCGCGCGGCTGATCCCCCTCGGCCAGATCGAGAGCCAGCGGATCGTCAGGGAGGCCTGGCCGCTGCTGACGGAAGGGGCCAGACAGGCCTGCGCCATGGAGATCGACACTCTCGGCAGCGCCACCGCCGGCCTGGACGTCGCCAGCATGCGGCACGAGCGCCTGCACACGCGGCTCTGCATGTCATAGGGTAGACGCGAGGAAATTGGGGAGGCTTCACGAATGCGCAAGCCGGTCAGGATCGGCATCGGCGGGCCGGTGGGCTCGGGCAAGACGGCGCTGCTGGTATCGCTCTGCCGCAGCATGGGGGGGCGCCACTCGCTGGCCGCCATCACCAACGACATCTACACCAAGGAGGACGCCGAGTTCGTCATCAAGTCCGGCGCCATCGCGCCCGAGCGCGTGGCCGGCGTCGAGACCGGCGGCTGCCCCCACACTGCGATCCGCGAGGATGTCTCGATGAACGCCCACGCCATCGAGGAGATGGCTGCGCTGCACCCCGACCTCGATATCGTCTTCGTCGAGAGCGGAGGCGACAATCTCGCGGCGACCTTCAGCCCCGAGCTGGTGGACAGCTACATCTACGTCATCGACGTGGCCGAGGGCGACAAGATCCCGCGCAAGGGCGGGCCCGGCATCACCAAGTCGCCGCTGCTGGTCATCAACAAGATCGACCTCGCGCCGATGGTGGGCGCCGACCTCGGCGTCATGGAGCGCGATTCGAAGAAGATGCGGGGCGCGCGACCCTTCCTCTTCACCAACCTGCGCGCCGGCGATGGCCTTGCCGAGGTGATCGCCTGGATCGAGCGCGACGTTCTCCTGATGGATGGGCATGACGGAGCCGAGCAGCGCGCCCGTACAGCCTGATCCCGAATGGATCGTCGGTAAGTACGCGCTGATGAACGTCCGCGCATCGAGCCGGCTCGGGCGCACGGAGATCGACCCGCTCTGCTGGCGCATCCCCTTCCAGTGGCAGGGCTACCACTACCAAGACCACGACGATCAGCCGTTCATGCTGCTGGTCAACAGCGGCGGCGGCTTCGTCGAGGGCGACGTCTCGCACTTCCACGGTGTGCTGGAGCCCGGCACCCGCGCCCTCTTCACCACCACGGCGTCGAGCAAGTTCTACAAGTGCCCGGGCGGCGCCATCTCGCGCGAGATCGTGGACCTCCACGTGGGCGAGGACGCGCTGCTGGAGTTCTGCCCGGACGAGGCGATCCCCTTCGCCCGCAGCCGGGTGCACCGGATCAACCGGATCGCGCTGGAGCCGTCCTCCCGGCTCTTCGCCACCGACATGGTGTCGGCGGGCCGCGTGCACTATGGCGACGGCGAGGTCTTCCGATTCCACCACCTGGTCTCCGAGTTCCGCATCACGCTCGGCGGCCGTCTGGTCACCCTCGACCGTCTGGTCGCGACCGAGCCCGAGTCCATCGCGGCGCTGCAGCGGCTCTGGCAGGAGCGGCTGCACATGGCGACCGCGTTCGCCTACGCGCCGGACCTGCCACCGGCGGTCGAGGACGACGTGCACGAGGCGATCGACGGTGTCGCGGGCACCGAGGCCGGCGTCACCCGCATCGGCAACCTGGTGATCGTCCGCATCCTGAGCCACGAGACCTGGCAGGCCCATGAAGCCCTCTTCAACGCCTGGACCGCGCTCCGCCCCGCGCTTGCCGGCAAGGCCGCCCGCCCCATCCTCAAGTGTTAGCCCAACCACTCACCCTAGGTCTCGGAACCCTCACGGCCTATGCTGCGCCGCCGGATGAAACGGGGCAGTCGGCCGATAGGGCAAGAGCCGGGGGACAAAGAGTATGAATGACGTGTCGAGGGCGGCCGTTCGCGTCGCGTGCGATGTCGGCGGCACCTTCACCGACGTGTGCGTGCTGGACGAGGCGAGCGGCCAGATGCGCGTCGCCAAGACCCCGACCACGCCCGACCCCATCGACGGCGTGCTGGAAGGCATCAAGGCCGGCGGGGTCGACCTCAAGGACATGGTTCTCTTCGCCCACGGCACCACGCTCGCCACCAACGCCCTGATCACGCGCAATTTCCCGCCCGCGATCATGGTCACCACCAAGGGCTTCCGCGACGTGATCGAGATCCGCCGGGGCACCCGCGACGACCTCTGGGACACCTACAAGGAGATGGCGCCGCCCTACATCCAGCGCCGCAACCGCCTGGTGGTGAGCGAGCGCATCGACTACAGCGGCGCGGTCATCGAGCCGGTGAACGAGGCGGAGGCGCGCGAGGCCGCCCGCATCATCAACAAGCGGGGCGTGACGACCATCGCGGTCTGCTTCGCCAACGCCTTCGCCAATCCCGAGAACGAGCGCCGCATGCGCGATATTCTCGAGGAGGAGGTCCCCGGCGCGTCCATCTCGCTCTCCAGCGAGATCATGCCGGAGATCTTCGAGCACGAGCGCTTCTCGACGACCGTTGCCAACGCGGTGCTCGCGCCTGTCGCCGGCGAGTACGTGACGCGCCTCGCCACGCGGCTACGCGACGGCGGCTACGACGAGGACATCCTGCTGCTCCACTCCGGTGGCGGGGTGATGACCGAGAGCACGGCGTCCAAGTTCGCGGCCCGGCTCGCCGCCTCGGGCATCGCGGCAGGCGCCATCGCGAGCCGCTTTGTGGCCCAGCTCGCGGGCTACGAAAACTCTATCAGCCTCGACATGGGCGGCACCAGCACCGACGTCTCGCTCTGCGACCGGGGCAACCTGCGCGTCACCACCGATTGGTACGTGCAGTACGGCTATCCCATCTGCTTCCCCAGCATCGAGGTGCTGACCATCGGTGCAGGCGGCGGCTCGCTCGCCTGGATCGACGAGGCCAACTCGCTCCGCAACGGGCCGCAATCGGCCGGGTCCTCTCCGGGGCCCGCGTGCTATGGCCGGGGCGGCGTGGAGCCCACCAACTCGGACGCCAACATCGTCCTCGGCCGCATCAGCGACCGGCTCGCGGGCGGCGCCGTCACCCTCGACCGTTCGCTCGCCGAGGAGGCCATCAAGCGACGCATCGCAGACCCGCTCGGGCTCACGGTGCAGGAAGCCGCGGTCTCCATCCTCCAAGTGGCCAACGCCAACATGGCGGACGCCGTGCGCCTGGTCTCGATCCGACGGGGCTACGACCCGCGCGACTTCGCGCTCACCGTGTTCGGCGGCGCAGGGCCGCTGCATGGCGTGGCGCTCGCCCGCGACCTTTCGATCCCCACTGTGCTGGTGCCGCCCAACCCCGGCGTCACGTCTGCGCTCGGCTGCCTGCTGGTGGATATCAAGCACGACATGTCGCAGATGTATCTGCGCTCCACCGACGACGCGAAGATCGAGGAGATCGAGCAGACCTTCAGCACGCTCGAGGACGAAGGCCGCCAGCGGCTTCTGCACGAGGGTGTGACCGAGGACCGCATGCAGTTCGAGCGCTTCGTCGACATGCGCTACCTCGGCCAGTGGCGCTCCATGTCGATCAAGCTGGACGCGCGAGCCGGCTCGCTCGAAGCCGCCATCGCGCAGTTCCACGAGGAGCACGGCCGCGAGCACAACTATTCGAGGCCCGACGCGCCGGTCGAGATCTACCGCCTCACCGTCACCGCCACCGGACTCTCGCAGAAGGCCGAGTTCGCCAGGGAAGAGATGGACCGCTCGGCACCGGCGCCCGAGACCGAGCGGCTCGTGGTCTTCGACGAGGCGCCCGAGGCGATAAGGACCCCGATCTACGACCGCGACGCCCTGCACGCCGGCGCAGTCGTCGAGGGGCCCGCGATCATCGAGCAGCTCGATTCCACGGTGCTGGTGCCGCCCGGCCTCAAGGCCGAGGTCGACCCCTGGCACACCATCGTCATGCATATTCCGCAGGCCGAGAGTTGACGCAGAGAGCGAGGAAGAAACGATGAGTCAGAACGGAGAAGGCTACACGCTCGACCCCGTGACCTTCGAGGTGCTCAAGAACGCCTACGTCAACATCGTCGACCAGATGGCGGAGCAGATCTTCCGCACCTGCTATTCATTCGTCATCTGGTCGCGGGACTTTTCCTCGGCGATCTGCGACACCGAGGGCAACACCATCATGCAGGGCTCGGGCGACATCGCCGCCCACGTGGGCACGCTGCACTACACCGCCCAGGCCGTCATCAACAAGTTCGGCGACGACATCCACCCCGGCGACACCTTCGTCGTGAACGACGTCTACCAGGGCGGCACCCACTTCAACGACACGCGCATCGTCCGACCCATCTTCTACAAGGGCATCCACCTCGGCTTCTCCCAGGCCAACGGCCACTGGGCCGATGTCGGCGGCGCGGTGCCGGGCTCGTTCAACGTGAGCGCGCTCGACCACATGGCCGAAGGGCTCCGCATCACGCCGGTCCGCGTCTACAGCAAGGGCGAGTACCTCTCCGACGTGGCGGAGCTGATCGCCAACAACACCCGCGCACCCGCCGACATCATCGGCGACCTCCAGGCCCAGGCGGAGGCCTGCAACGTCGCCGAGCGGGAGGTCGGCCGGCTCTGCGACAAGTACGGCGTCGACGTGATCCAGACCTCGTTCGCCGAGGTGCAGGACTACGTCGAGACGCTGACCCGCCAGCGCATCGCGAAGCTGCCCGACGGCGTGTGGGAGACCGAGGACTACATCGACGTGGACCCGGTCGCCGGCGAGGGGCTGATCCCGATCCGCATCAAGATGACCATCGACGGCGACAGCGTGCACTACGATCTCTCCGGCTCGCATCCGAAGACGATCTCGACCTTCCTCAACTGCTGCTACGGCGGCGCGTTCGCGGCGATCGTCGCGGGCACCAAGATGCAATCGCCCGACATTCCGCTGAACTCGGGCTTCTACCGGGTGGTCACGGTCGATCTCGGGCCCAAGGGGACCGTGGTGAACGCGGACTGGCCGACGCCGGTCGCGGGCTTCTGCTCGGGCCCCTTCGAGAAGATCATGAACTCGGTGTTCGAGCTCTGGGCCGAAATCCTGCCCGAGCGCGCCATGGCCTGCACCTTCAACCTGGAATACCTGCTGATCGGCGGGCGCGACGGCCGCAAGGAGGATCGCCCCTACTTCATGTGGTACGACTGGATGGTGGGCGGCTGGGGCGCACGCAACGGCCGGGACGGCTGGGGCGCGACCGGCCCGGTCTTCGGCGTCCAGCTCGGTACGCAGCCCTTCGAGGGGCAGGAGCGGCTCGCCCCGGTGCTGACCACCGGCCACGAGCTCATCGTCGATTCCGGCGGGCCCGGCAACTCGCGCGGAGGCCTCGGCGTCGAGAAGGGCGCGATCCTCACCAAGGCGGAGCGCTCGGTTGTATCCTACTGCTGTGACCGCGAGCGCTCGGTAACCTGGGGGCTCTGGGGCGGGCTGCCCTCGATCCCCCACGGGGTTTGGGTCAATCCCGGCACGCAAGGCGAGCGCTACCTGGGCTCGATCTTCTCGGGCGTGCCGGTGGAGGCGGGCGATACCGTGACGCGGCCCTCCGCCGGCGGCGGCGGCCTCGGCGATCCGTTGACCCGCGATCCCGAAACCGTGTGCGATGACGTGGCCGACGGCTACGTCTCCATCGAGCGGGCGAAGAAGGACTACGGCGTCGTGGTCCGCGAGATCGATGCCGACCTTGCGGAATTCGAGGTCGACGAAGCGGCGACCGAAACCCAGCGTGAGCGCATCCGGGCTGAGCGCCACGGCTGGCTCGACGTGGATGCGGAAGACATCGCGGCCAAGTACCGCAGCAAGGAGCTCGACGCGCTCGACCTGATCCGTCAGTACGGCGTGATCGTGGACTGGGGCACCGGCGAGCTTCTGCCCACCACTACCCGGCAGTTCCGTGACATGCTGAGGCGCCGCACCGCGGCCCACTGGGAGGTGCCGGGGCAGGCGCGCAACGAGCAGCCCACGCTCCGCGTCGCGTAGCTGCCGCCCGTCGTTCCGTGAGTACCGTCCTGGCCACGGGCGCCGATCGCGGCATTGGCCACGCGCTCTGCCGCGCCTTTCACGCGCGCGGCGACGAGGTGCTCGCGGCCTGCCTGGGTGACTCGGACGAGCTAAGGGCGCTCGGGATTCGGGTCGAGCCCGGCGTGGACGTGACCTCCGACAAGGCAGTGCAAGGCCTCGCCCAGCGCCTCGCCGGCACGGATACCACCATCGACGTGCTCATCAGCAATGCCGGGATCGCCGAGCGGGACACACTCGGTGCGCTCGACTACGACGCCATCCGGCGGCAGATCGAGGTCAATACCCTAGGGCCGCTTCGCGTGACTGAGGCGCTGCTGGGCCGCCTCAAGCCGGGATCCATGGTCGCCTTCATCACCAGCCGGATCGGCTCGCTCGGCGACAACCACTCGGGCGGGCTCTACGGCTACCGCATCTCCAAGTGCGCGGCCAACATGGTGGCGGTCAACCTCGCCCACGATCTCGCGAAGCGGGGCATCGCGGCGGTGGTGCTGCACCCCGGCATGGTGGCGACCGCCATGACCTTCGACGACGAGCGCCACGAAGCGCGCGCGCCGGAGGATGCCGCCGCCGCCCTGATCGAGCGAATCGATCAGGTCGAGCCCCTCGAGCCCGGCGGTCAGCCCGCCTTCTGGCACGCGCCCGAGCGCACCATCATCCCGTGGTAATGGCGGGAACGCCCTACGCGTCCAGTCCTAGGCTCCGGTGGAAGGCCTCGACAGCGGCGAGCGCCGCATCCGCCGCGTCGTCCTGCTCCGGCAGAGCGCCGCAATAAGCGATGACCGCCTGGCGCGCGAGCGGCATCCACTCTTCGATCCAGCCGCTGAGCACGGCGGCGTTGCTTTCGTTCTCCAGCGAGAATGCGACGAGCGCTGCGCTCCAGCGCCGTGAGCGCCCGCTGTCCCGCATCTGGTTGTCGGCGAGCAGCCCGAGCAGCCCGTCGTCGAAGCGGCGCCCGATGCGGCCGAGCTGCCGGTGCGCCTCGTCGGCGGCCGGCTTCGCCACCAGGTTGAGCGCGACGAAGTGCTCGCCCCAGTCGTAGGTGGCGAGGGTCTTCTCCAGCAGTTCGCGGAAGCCCTGCCAGGCGGGCTCTTCCTCCCAGGTCCGGCGCTCAGTCTGCCCGAAGCCGCGCGAAGGATGCGCACGTTGGAGCTCGCGCGCGCGGTAGGCGCAGCGGGAAAGCCAGCGGAACTCGTCGCCGTCCTGAAAGCCGGCGCAGGCGGTGATCGTGCTCGCCGGCGCGATCTGCACCAGGTAGGCCGCGCCCATCTGCAGCGCCATCTGCAGGAAGCGCCGGGGCGTATAGAGCCGCTCCAGCACCTCGAGCCAGGCATCGCTGAGCGTCGCGTCGTGGCCGATCTCGTTGTGCTCGTCGAGCAGGCCGTCGACGTACTGCTCCTGCTGGTCCTGAATCCGCGTGTAGACGCGGTAGATCATCTCGTCCGGGTCGCGAAAACCTTCCCAGTCCGGATGCTGCAGCGGGCTCTCCGAGACGTTCTGCTTGTAGAACTCGTTCATCCCCAAGTCCGGCGCCGGCGAGAGCTCGTAGGCCTGGTCCGGGTGCCGCGTCCGGGTCTGCAGGTTGGTGGTGACGACTTCGTACTCGCTGGGCCGCCGCCTCTTCTTGGCGAGGCCGCTCCACGTCTTCATGCCTTTGACTTCGACCGCCACGGTGCTTCCCCCTAGCGCGCGACGAACCGGATCCCGTCCGGCTCGGTGCGAATGAACCCTGCGAAGCTCGGCATGTTCGCCTCGATGTCGCCGCGGGTGACGGTGCGTCCGAGCACGTCGCCCACGGTCTCGAAGCGCACGAAGCACTCGTCCGCGACCTTGATCCTGACGTAGGACGCGTGGGTCTCGGTGATGACCTCGCGCCCCTCGTTGTCCTCCTGGATCGCTTCGACCACCGCGTCCGCGATATCGCCTGCGCGCATTACGGGACCCACGAGATTGCCGGCGTCGTCTGCCGTCGTCATGCTCGTCTTCTCCTTACCAAAGCCCGTTCAGCCGGCGCGGTAGACTTCCACGGCTTCCATCTCGACGAAGCCGGCATCGGCGATGGTGAGCTCGTCGGGCAGCGGGTCGTCGCTGCCCTGCACCCGGACCCTGAGAACGGCCTCGGGCGGGAACGGCGCCACCAGGACGCCCGCGACCTGGTCCGCGACCTTCTCCGCCAGCGCCGCCATGGTGTCGCTGGTGTCGAAGACCTGCACCTTGTAGCCGTAGTCGCCTTCGAGCAGGACGGCGAGCGGGATGTCGGCCATTGCGACCCCCCCCTACTCCGCCGCCGCGGCGCGCGGCAAGTCGTAGCCGTCGATCCACTGATAGTCGTAGCCGCAGACGCCGCGCTCCTCGAAGCTCTGGCCCATGTACTCGTAGAAGGCATCGGGCCCCGGCGGCACGGTGCCGTCCAGCACCCGGTCGATGATGCTGCGGTGCCCCTGATAACGGGTGGGCTCCAGCTCGAAGACCCACTTGCAGGGCTCGGAGCAGAAGTGATAGCGCCGGCCCTCGTGGTCGAGGTGGAAGTCCGTGGCGTTCCACCTGTGGCCGTTCACCTGCCGGCCGACGCCGGCGACCCCGGTCACCTCCAGCCCGCACATGTTGCAGATCAGCGGGGGCACCTCGGGCACCGTCCTCTCGAAGCGGCCGTTCCGGATATTGTCGATCACCACGTCCCAGCACTTGCCGTAGGTATCGTTCCAGCCCGGATATTTCTCCTCCAGCCAGTCACGTTCTGCCGGCGAGACGCAGGCGATGGGCCGCCACCACTCGGTCGCGCGGTAAACGTAGACGCCGATCTGCTGCGAGTGGTGGAAGGTCTCGATATCGTGGAGGAAATAGTCCCAGTACCAGGGCAGGTCGAGTCCGATCGCCTTCATGTTGCGGGCGAACTGGTCCACCACCCACTCGTGCATGAACTCCTTGAGCGAGTGCTCGCGGAACTCCAGCGGCGTGTAGTAGTCCATGGAGATGCCGCTGAGGGCCGAGAACTGCTTCCAGATGCGCCAGAAGCCGATATCGACCAGCCGCTGCGCCTCCGCCTTGCGCCCGTTCTCGATCATGATGCTGATGAGCGGCGTGCCGATCTGCGCGTGCCGCGCCTCGTCGGTCTGGATGCTTTGCAGCATGGTGGCGAACGTGTGATCGCCGGCCTTGGCCGCGTCCGCCGAAAGGCCGATGAATTGCAGGTTGGTAAAGCCCTGCTCGAAGGCGAAGTTGGTCATGATCGCGGCGCTGATGGCATCGCGGGTGTGCTCGATGTCGTCCAGCGCGTGACGCAGGCTGATGATGATCCAGTTCTCGGTCTTGGACGACTTGTGCGCCCAGTCGAAGACGCGGTCCTGCTTGATGAACTCGTAGGCGAAATACATCTGGATCTGGCCGTGACGCATTTCGTCCAGCGTGCCGAAGGTCGCCATGTTGCGCATCCCCGGTGCGCGGCTGAACCGGGTCATGCGGGCGAAGGCCGACGCCGAATGGAACTCGGCGAAGCCGATCGGGCTGAAGTGCAGCGCGAGCAGCGCCTTCCAGTGCGGTGAGGCCTTCTTGAAGAAGTCCGCGCGGGCCAGCGCCGACTTCACCGAATAGGCGCCGATGTCCTTGTCGCGCTGGGTCTCGACATAGTCCCGGTAGCAGACCTTGTAGGGCTCGTCGAAGGTCTCCCACTGCTCAACCGGAATCCCGAAGGGATCGCTGAGCTCGGGCGGAAAGATCTCATCCTCGGCGACGTAGCCCGGAGTCCAGTTGGTATCCCGCGTGAGGTCGTACCATTCGTGCATCTCAAGCAGCGCCATTCGATCGTCTCCCTGGTCGATACCGGGCGAGACGGGCGGCGCGCCTGTAGCGCCGCCCGCACCCCAACCTTACCCGCCGAGCGCGTCCTTGAGGATCGAGCAATCGATCCCCACCGCCGGATCAACCGTCTCGGTCATCAGGCCGAAGGTCAACCACCACTTGTTGGTGAGCTCCCAGTGGTCGGTGAGCTGGCCGTTGCGCTGGCCGAAGGGCGGCTCGCCCTCGGCAACGCCGCAGAACTGCGCCGATTCCTCCAGAGTGTACATGTAGAGCGTGCCGTCGTCGGGGTTGTTCACGCCGCCGAGGATCGGCTCTATCTCCGCGACGCCCCACTGCAGCACCTCGTCGATCATCGCGTTGCCCTCGGTCGGGTTCTCGCGCCACCACTCGACCGCCTCGTAGCGGGCCTTGATCAGCGCCACCAGCAGGTCGCGGTTCTCGGCGATGAACGCATCCGAGACGAAGATGGCGTCGGCGATCAGGCCCTCCTTGAGCCAGTACTCCTCGCCGGAATGGCTCATCTGGCGCGAGCCGGGAAGTTCTTCCAGCACCTGCGGGCCGTAGGGGTCCCAGAGCTCGGCGGCGTCGAGCTGACCCGCTATCATCGCGGCTGCGGCGGCATCCGGGAACAGGTTCACCATCTCAACCTCGTCCCACTTGATGCCCTGCAGCTCCAGCCAGATCGCCATGTAGATCTGCGACAGCCCGCCTTCGATGACCCCGATCTGCTTGCCCCTGAGGTCCCCCGGCTCCTTGATGTCGGGGCCCACGATGATGCGGTCAGAGCCGTTGCCGAGGTTAGTGAGGCCGAGCAGCTTCACCGGCATGTCCTCTGCGAGCGCGATGGGGCCGAACTCGATGGTGCTGGTCACGATGTCGAGCTGGCCGCTCGCGAGCAGGCCCATGCTCTGCACCGGATCCTCGATGATCGAGATTTCGAGGTCGACGTTCTCCGGCAGCATGCCTTTCGCCTTGGCGATGTGCAGGAAGCCGTAGCCCGGCCAGCTGAAGTGCGCGACACGGACCGTGTCCTTCGCGCTTGCGGCACCGACGATGCCGAGCGCGAGCGCGCAGGCCGCCAGTGTCATTATCGATGTTCGCCACAGCATGTTCGTTTCTCCCTTTTCCTTCCCGTTGACCGTGGAGGCGGGCCTTAGCTGACCCGTCCCCGGATTTCCTCGCGCATCATCGCGTAAAGCTGCCGCTCCATGTCCACGTAGCCTGGATGCACGAGCATCTCCTCCTTCTTCTGAAAGCGGCGGCCTTCCTTGAACGCCATCGGCAGGTCGGCTTTGATCCGCCCCGGCTGGCGCGTGTAGAAAATGATCCTATCGGCGAGGTAGATCGCCTCCTGGATGTCGTGGGTGACCACGACGACCGTCTTGTTCTCGCGCTCGATGATCTCGATGATCATCTCTTCCATTTCCCAGGTGACCTGGGCGTCGAGCGCGCCGAAAGGCTCGTCCAGCAGCAGCAGCGCCGGGTTCTGCGCCAGCGTGCGCGCGATGGAGACGCGCTGCTTCATGCCGCCGGAAAGCTCGGCCGGGTAGGCGTTGGCGAACCCCTCCAGATGAACCAGCTCGAGGAAGTGTTCGGCGCGCTCGCGCCGCTCCGCCTTGGCGAGACCCTGGAGCTTCAGCCCGTACTCGATGTTGGCCCGCGTCGTGAGCCACGGGAACGACGTGTAGGCCTGGAACACCATGCCGCGCTCGGGCCCCGGCCCCATGATCGGCCGGCCGAACATGGTCACGTCACCGCGCGAGGGGTATTCGAGCCCGGCCATCAGCCTGAGCATCGTCGTCTTACCGCAGCCCGAGGGGCCGATCATCGCCGTGACCTGGTTGGCATGGACGTCGAAGGAGACGTCGTTCAGAGCGATCACGGTCTCCTTCAGGTAGCTCTTGGTGACCCGGTTGGCGCGGAAGGGCGGCGCGCCTTCCACCGGGGCGTTCGCACCCGTTTGCGCCGCCGCCGTTCTCCGCAAGCCGAAGACCGCCATCCCGCCGCCACCTAGCGCCTGACCCGCAGGTACGGGAAGAGAATGCGGCTCGCGACGCGGAACGTGATGTCGGTCAGCACGCCGAGCACGCCGATGGTGAGGATGCCGCCCATCATGATGTCGACGTGGAGGAAGCGCGCGGCCCGCATCATCACCGCACCGATGCCGTCGGTCGCCACGATGATCTCGGCGATCACCAGATAGGTCCAGGCGACCGCGATCATGTTGCGCATGGAATCGAGGATGGCGGGTGCTGCGGCGCGGAAGGTGATGCCCACCACCTGCCGCCGCTTGGCCCCCATGGTGAGGCCGGACTCGACCAGCTCGCGCTGGACCGCGAGCGTGTTGTCGAGGATCAGCGCCACGAGAAAGAAGAAGCAGCCGAGGAAGAGCAGCGCCATCTTGGCGAAGTCGGTCGGGCCGAACCACACCAGCAGGAGCGGCGCGAAGGAAGCCGCCGGCAGATAACGCCAGCCACCCGTGGTGGGGCTGATGAGCGCCCGTGCCTTGACGAAGCAGCCCATGAAGACGCCGAGCGGCACGGCGATCAGGCTGGCGACGAAGAAGCTCGCATAGATGCGGTAGAGGCTGGTGCCGACATCGGCGATGAAGTTCTTCTCGGCGAAGAGATAGGCGATCTCGGCCACCACCTGCTCGACGGCGGGCAGAAAGCGCTGCTTCTCCTCCGGCGTGACGTAGTGGGCGACCTCCCAGACCGCGAAGAAGATGATGACGCCGGCAACCCCCAGCACCACGGTGCGTCGCTGGGTGAGCGAGCCGAGCACCTCCAGGAAGGGCTGGCGCGGCGGCTTGAAGACCGGCGCGGGTGCAGCCTCGCCCGGATGCGTGTTCGCATCGGACGGCGGCGTGCCCCCGGCTTGCCTTTGCGCCATTCATGTCACCCCGGAGGCCGGTGGTCATGTGCGGAAGGCCCAGTCCGCATCATCCCTCCACCACAGCGATCGCCTCGATCTCGATCAACAGGTCCTCGAAGGCGTAGCCGTCCACGCGGACCGCCGTCGCCGCCGGCCCGAGCGGCGGGAAGTAGCGCCGTCGCACCTCGGTCAACTTCTCCCAGTACTCCGTGGGTGAGTCATCGCCGTCGTCGTACTGGTAGTAGGTGTTGAGCTTGACCACGTCGCTCATCTCGGCGCCGGCTTCCTTGAGCACCGCGATCAGGCTCTCGAACACGTTCTCGGTCTGCCGGGCGATGTCGCCGGGGCCGACCGTCCGCCCCTTCTGATCGGCGGAGATCTGCCCGCCGGCGAAGACGACGTTGCCGACCCGCCAGCCCTGGGAGAACGGCACCGGCATGCTCCAATCCCAGTGGCCCGCCGGCATGATCCGCCGGCGCTCCTGGCCGAGGTGCGCGACGCCCTCGATCTGAATCAGCTCCTCCGGGTTGGAGAAATCTTTGACTCTGAGCCCCGTGCCTGCGGGCCCCGGGTTCGGCAGGTGCTCCATGCGCACCCGGGTCAGCGCCTCCCAAAACGCGGTCACGTCATCGCCCGTGGTCTCTTGCCGGTAGTAGGTGTTGAGGCGCAAGAGGTCGTTCATCGAGGCGCCCGCCTCGGCGAGGACGCCTGCCATGCCGTTGAAGCAGTTGCGGGTCTGCGCCTCGATGTCGCCGGCATCCCTGAGCGAGCCGTCCCCGTTGAGCGAGCGCTGGCCGCCGACGAAGACCCAGTCGCCCGCCTGCCAGCCCTGCACGCAGGCGATGCCATTGCTGCGCGACCAGTGGCCCTCGGGCATGAGCGGGCGCTTGCCCCCGCCCACCACGGCGAAGGCATCGATCTCCAGCAGGAGCCCCTCGTAGGCGAGGCCGGAAACAGGTGTCTCGGTCGTAACCGGACCCGGCGCGGAGAGGTATTCGGCCTGCACCGCGTCGATGCGGCGCACGATCTCGTCCGCCGGCGGGCTCTCGTTATCGACCACGTAGTAGACGTTCTGCTTCACCACGTCGGCGAAATCGGCGCCGGCCTCGTGCAGGACGCGGCCGATGAACTCCATGATGTTGCGGGTCTGGGTCTCGATGTCGCCGCCGACCGTGCGGCCCTTCGCGTCCGCCGAGATCTGCCCGCCGACCACGACCAGGTCGCCCAGTCGCCAGCCCTGCGAGAGCGTGACCGGCATGCTCCAGTCCCAGTGCCCGGTAGGCATGATGCGGCGCTTGCTCATGGCGGCTTATCTCCCTTTTCTTCTTATGCGCTGGCCGCTACCGGCTGTTGCGCTCGCCCGACTTGCCGCGGCCGTTGCCCGCGCCGAGCGGCTTGTCCCACTTGAACAGGCTCTTGTAGAGGCCCAGCCCCATCATCGGCTCCACCTGGGCGATATCGTCCGAGCCGTAGCAATGGGCGTCGAGGAACTCGCGCAGCTCGTCGGGCGAGCCGCACACCACCTCGGCCAGCAGGTCGAAACGCGCGGCGACGCGCATGACGTAGACGACCTCCGGCCGATCGCGGAAGTGGGACGCCACCTCGTGGGCGCTCGCGCCGCGCGCAACCTTGATGCCGAGCATCGACCAGGCCGTGTAGCCCAGCGCCAGCGGGTTCACCACCGTGATGAAGTGGATCAGGTTGGCCTTGTGCATCTGGCCCACGCGGGAACGCACGGTCCCCTCGGAGACGCCGAGCGTGCGCGCGATGGAAGAGAACGGCATCCGGCCGTCCTCCTGCAAGAGCGCCACGATCTCCCGGTTGAGCCCCTCGATATGAGGGATCGAGGCAGGGGCGACCGCATCGCCCTGCAGGTCCGCCATCCCGACCTGGCGCAGCCCCATGACCGGCGCGGGCTCGCCCTCCGCCAGCGCGCGAAGCCGAGGCTCCCGGTTGCTCCCCTTCGCCTGCGAGGATGGTTTCGAGGTGCCCATGCCAACCTCTCGTGCGGTCAGCGGATTCCGGCTCCCAGAACGCCCTGGTTCGCCGAAATCCTCACGGCAGTCTAGCTATGGCCTGGAATTCCGTCAATGTAAGCCAGTGAATTCACGAATTTCGAATCCTTGGATTCGCTCCATGCCGCGTGTAAGGTCGCCGCAAAGGCTGCCGCGAGGAGGGAAGCGATGACGCTCAAGCTGATCGAGAATCCGGTGCCGTGGCCGGATGGGGCGCGGTGCGCCGTGGCCATCACCTTCGACATCGATACCGACAGCATCCTGCACCTCGACTTCCCCGACAAGGCCGAGAACATGCTCTCGGCCAACTCGTTCCTGAAGTACGACGAGGTGGCGATCCCGCGAATTCTCAAGGTCTACGCGCACTACGGCATCAAGCAGACCTTTTTCTATCCGGCCTGGTGCATGGAGCGTTATCCGCATCTGGTGGACGCGATCCTCGAAGGCGGGCACGAGATCGCGGCCCACGGCTACCTCCACGAGAACCCCAACGACGAATCCCGCGACCGGCAGGAATACTGGCTCGACCGGCAGATCGACGTGATCAAGCGCATGACCGGCCAGCCCCCAAGCGGCTGGCGCGCGCCGCTCTACAACGCCTCCAAGCATTCGCCGACGCTGCTGGCCGAACGCGGCATGCTCTACGACGCGAGCCTGATGGGCGACGACGTGCCCTACGTGCTGAACACGCCCAAGGGCGAGGTCATCTGCTTGCCCTCCCACTGGGGCATGGACGACTGGCCGCACTACATGCACAGCCTCGATTTCCACTACACCATGACCATCAAGTCGCCGGACGAGGCCATGCGGGTCTTCGATTCTGAGTTCGAAGCGATGTACGAGCACGGCGGCATGCTGATCACCGTCTGGCACCCCTTCGTCTCCGGCCGGCTCGCCCGAATGAACCGCGTGGCCGCGTGGATCGAGGCGCTGCAGAAGAAGGGCGGCGTCTGGTTCGCGACCATGGACGAGATCGCGCGCCACGTGCGCACGTGCATCGACGACGGCTCGTGGACGCCTCGGGTGGAGCAGATGCCCTACTACGACGGCCGCATCCCCGAGTGGGAGCCGCAGGAGGTCGCAGCCGCCGCCGAGTAGCGCCCCCGCACGATCCGCCTCGCCCTATGGTCGTGAACCGCAGGGCATGCGCGTGGCATGATGCCGGGCGGCAGGACGCGAGGTGCCACGCATGACTGAATCACCCGAGAGCGGCGACACGGCACAGGCGGCCTCAGCCGCGGCGACGCCGCCTCCCAACCGGGGCTTCCCGAGCCCCTTCGAGCTGCCCACGCCCGATGGCGCCGAGGGCTGGGAAGAGCTTTATCCCTACTACTGCCTGATCAGCGACGAACGCCGCGCGATGGAGGAGGGAAAGTTCTGGTTCTTCGACGGGATGCACAACCCGGAGCCGCTCTATCCCTTCGATACCATCATGACCGAGAACTGGTGGGTGGCCGCCAGCCAGATGGCGAGCCGGGTCTGGCCGATTCCGGTCGCCATGGGGATCGATCAGCGCCTGGTCAACGGCTACATCTACGTCAGCCCCAACAGCGTCACCGACCCGGACCAGATCGCCGCGCGGCACGAGCACTTCGCCCGACGCGCCGGCCACTATTTCGAGAACTGGGACGAGATCTACGGCAACTGGGCCGATAAGGCGAAGGACTGCATCGCGCGCCTCAACCAGATCGAGTTCCGCCCGCTGCCGGAGCTGGAGCCGGAGGAGAACGTCTTCGGCCACCGCGGCGTCTACTCCTCCCACGACCTGCTCAGCGCCTACAACCGGTTGATCGAGAACATGCTCGAAATGGGCTCCTACCATTTCGAAATGCTGAACCTCGGCTACGGCGCTTACCTGACCTTTCGCGAGTTCTGCCAGCAGGCGTTCCCCGGAATCACCGACCGCACGCTCACGCAAATTGTCTGCGGCATCGACAACCTGCTGCTGCGGCCAGACGACAAGGTGCGCGAGCTGGCGGAGCTGGCCGTCCAGCGCAATCTCGCCGGCATCGTCCTGGAGAATGACGACCCGGACGCGATGCTGGCCGCCATGGCGAAGGCGGAGGGCGGGGCCGAGTGGCTGGAAGCCTTCGAGGCGGCGAAGGAGCCCTGGTTCCACTTTTCCACCGGCGTCGGCTACGACCACTCCGACCCGGTGTGGATCGACGACCTGCGGCTGCCGTTCATCGCGCTGCGCGGCTACGTCGAGGCGCTGGGACGGGGCGAGGACATCCGCCGCCCGCTCGAGCAGCTGCTGGCGGAGCGGGAGCGGGTGACGGCGGAGTACCGCGCGCTGCTCCCCACCGATCAGGACCGCGAGGCGTTCGACGGCCTGCTCGCGCTCACCTGCAAGGTCTTCCCCTACGTCGAGGATCACAACTTCTACGTCGAGCACTGGCATCACACGATCTTCTGGTCGAAGGTGCGGGAACTAGCGGATGTCTTTGTCACACACGGCTTCTTCGACGACCGCGAGGACCTCTTCTATCTGCACCGCCACGAAGTCTACGACGCGCTCTACGACCTGCTGATCGGCTGGGCCACGGGCACGCCGCCGCGCGGCGAGGTCTATTGGCGGCCGGTGGTCGAGCGGCGCCGGCGCATCCGGGATTCGCTTTGCCAGTGGACGCCGCCGCCGGCGCTGGGAACCCCGCCGGATGTCGTCACCGAGCCCATCACCATCATGCTGTGGGGCATCACCGAGAAGACGATCGAGGAATGGCTTGGAGTCGACCCCGCCGCCGCCGGCGATGTCCTGCGCGGCGTGCCCGCGTCGGCCGGCAGGGTAAGCGGGCCGGCCCGCGTGATCACCCGCACCGAGGACCTCTACGGCGTCGATGAGGGCGAGATCCTGGTCTGCCGCATCACGGCGCCCAGCTGGGCGACCGTCTTCGGCCGTATCGGCGCGGCGGTCTCCGACGTCGGCGGCATGATGGCCCACACCGCGATCATCTCGCGCGAGTACGGGCTCCCCGCCGTGGTCGGCGTGGGCTTCGCCACGGCGACGATCAGGACCGGCGACCGGGTCGAGGTCGACGGCAACGAGGGCACGGTGACGGTGCTAGAGCGCGCCGCGCCGTGACCGGCGATCCCCACATCCTGTGGCTGGATTACGAGGGCGCGCCGGGAAACCCACTGCTCGGCGGCAAGTTCGCGAGCCTCGCCGAGATGTGGGCGGCCGGCTTCGCGGTCCCTATGGGGTTCGGCGTGACCACCACCGCCTACCGCGTCTTCATGGCCCACGCGGGCCTCGACGATAAGGCCGCGTTCGTGCGGGAGGCCGCCCGCCGCACGGCGCTCGCAGATATCGGGAGCACGCGGGCGCGGCTCGTGGAGGCCATCGGCGCGGCCTCGATGCCGGAGGCGCTGGAGACCGCGATCCGGCGCAACTACGCGATCCTGGAGGAGAAGACCGGCCGGTCCGGCGTGCCGGTGGCCGTGCGGTCAAGCGGGGAGGCCGAAGACCTTGCCGACGCGAGCTTCGCCGGCCAATACGACACCTATCTCTGGATAACCGGCGCCGACGCGGTGCTGCGTCATGTCCGGGCGTGCTGGGCCAGCATGTTCGGCGATACGGCCCTCTCCTACCGGGCCGGTGACGGCGCGACAGTCGCGGACAGCGACGGCATCTGTGTCGGCGTCCAGCAGATGGTGGAAGCGCGCGCCGCCGGCGTCATGTTCACTCTCGACCCGTTGAACGGCGATCGCTCGAAGATCGTCATGGAGGCCTGCTGGGGCCTCGGCGAGGGCGTGGTGAAGGGCGACGTGACGCCGAGCCGCTTCACCGTCGACAAGGTGACGCTGGAGATCGTCCAGCGGGACATCATGCCGCAGGCTGAGGAATACTGCTTCGATGCCGACGCGGGCGCCGTGAGATTGATGCCGCTCGCGCCCGAGCAAAGGCAAACCGCCTGTATCGACGACGCCGAGGCGCTCGCGCTGGCTCGGCTCGCCAAGCGGATCGAGGGGCATCGCGGCGCGGCGCAAGACGTCGAGTGGGCCATCGACGCCGACGGCGAAGTGCGGGTCCTCCAGGTCCGGCCCGAAACGGTGTGGAGCCAGCGAGAGAGCGCCGGCCTCGTCTCCGAAAGCAGGAGCGCAGTCGGGCACGTGCTCGCCCGGCTCTCGGGCGGCCGGGTGGCGACGGCGGGCCCCGGACAGCGAGACCCGTGAAGAGCGCCGACTTCGCCTACCACCGGCCGAGCGACATCGCCGAAGCGGTGCGCTGCCTGCAAGACTACGACGGCGGCGCCCGCGTTCTGGCCGGCGGGCAGAGCCTGATGCCGATGATGAACATGCGGCTCTGGCGGCCGGACGCGGTGGTCGACATCAACGGGCTCACCGACCTCGCCCAACTGACGGTCGAGGGCGACGAGACGCGGATCGGCGCGCTGGTCCGCTATTCCACGCTGGAGTTCTCGCCCCTCGTCGCCGAGCGGCTGCCGCTCATCAAGGCCATGGTCGCCTTCGTCGGCGACCGGCAGGTGCGCAATCGAGGAACCATCGGCGGCAGCCTGGTGCAGGGCGACCCGACGGGCGAAATGCCGCTCGGCTGCCTGGTGCTCGGCGCGACGGTGAGCGCCCTCGGTCCCTCCGGCGCGCGCACAATCGCCATGGGAAGCCTCTACGAGGGCGCCTACGCCACCACGCTCGCGTCCGACGAGGTGCTGACGGAGGTTCGGTTTCCGCCGCACCCGCCGCGCTTCGCATTTCGAGAGTGCTGCCGCCGGCACAACGATTTCTGCGTGCTCTCGGTGGCAGCGACCGGGCAGGTTGCTGACGACGGCCGCTGGAGCGGGCTCCGCATCGGGCTCGGCGGAGTCAACGACACGCCGGTCCTGGCCAAGGCCGGCATGGCTCTGCTGGAGGGAAGCCGCCTCGACGATGAGGACATCGCCGCGGCGGGCCAAGCCGCGCTCGAAGTTATCGACCCGCCGGACGACATCCGGGGCTCGGCCGAATACCGCGCCCACCTCGTGCCGCTCTACCTCACGCGGGTGCTGCGCGACCTGCGCGCCTCGGCGCGGGCGGCCGCGCGATGAAGTATCGCCACGAATTCCGCGTGCGTGAGCCCCGCGACAAGGTGTGGCTCTTCTTCGAGCAGCCGCTGGAAGTCGCAAAGTGCATGCCCGGCGTCGAGCAAGCGGAACCGATGGAAGGCAAGGACGACGCCTATTCCGTCCGCGCGACGCAAAAACTCGGGCCGATGTCGACGACCTTCCAGGCCAAGGTGCGCATCACCGAGCGCGTCGCCGGCGCGCGCATCGCATTCACCGCAACCGGCAAGGCGGTGCGCGGTGCAGTCGGCAACTTCCGGGCGCAGAACGCGGTCACGCTGACGGAGGCTGGCGGCGAGACCCGCGTCGCGGTGGAGGGTGAAGTAGCGCTCGCCGGCGTGCTCGGGACCGTCGGCAGCGCGGTCATCAACAAGCACGCCGCGAAGGTGACCGCCGAATTCGCCGCCAATCTAGAGCAGACGCTTTCGGCCGCCGACAAGCAGTGCGCGGGGCCCCAGCCCGAGGAGACAGCCGTTGAGCGGCGATGAGCTAGCCATCGCCTTCCGCCTGAACGGCGAGGCGGTCTCGGCCGAGGTGCCGGTCCGCATGCACGCAGCCGACTTCCTGCGCCACCGCATGGGCTGGACCGGCACCCACGTCGGCTGCGAGCAGGGCGTCTGCGGCATGTGCACGATCCTGGTGGATGGCGCCGCCATCAAGTCCTGCCTGATGCTCGCCGTGCAGCTCGACGGTACCGAAGTGAGGACGGTCGAAGCCCTGGCCGAGGGCGACCGCCTCAACGACTTGCAGGAGGCCTTCAAGCGGCACCATGCGCTGCAGTGCGGCTACTGCACGCCCGGCTTCCTGATGCTGGCGGAGAGCCTGAAGGTCAGCGGGCGCACCCTTTCCCGCGCCGAAATCCGGGAAGAACTCACCGGCGTGCTCTGCCGCTGCACCGGCTACGAGAACATCCTGCGCGCGGTGGCGGAATATTTAGGCTCGGACGAGTCCGAGGCGCCACCGTGAGCGCGCCACGCCAGAGCCTCATCGGCGCCCACCTCCCGCGCAAGGAGGACGACCGCCTGCTGCGGGGCGATGGCCTCTTCACCGACGACGTGCAGCTCGCACATCAGCTGGAGATGGCGGTCGGCCGCTGTCCCTTCCCCCGCGCCGCGATCGGCGCGATCGACGTGAGCGAGGCCCGTGCTCTCCCCGGCGTCCGCCACATCCTGACGGGCGCAGAGGTGCGCGCCGCGAGCGAGCCGCTGACGGTGCTGAGGCCCGTGCCCGGCGCGCCGCTGCTGCCCTATTACGCGCTGGCGGGCGACGAGGCGATCCACGAGGGCCAGCCGGTGGTGAGCGTGGCCGCGACCAGCCGCGCAATCGCCGAGGACGCGCTGGAGCTGATCGACATCGACTACGAGCCGCTTCCGCATGTGACCGATACGCTGGGCGCGCTCGCCGACGACGCGCCCGTTCTGCACCCCGAGACGCTGCCCTCGAACCTCTTGACCAGCAACGTGGACCGCGCCGGCGAGCCCGGGAGCCGCATGGCGGGGGCCCCGGTCGTGGTCGAAGGGCGCTTCCGCGTGAACCGGGTGAGCGCGCTGCCGATGGAGGCGCGCGGCATCGTCGCCCGGTGGCGCGCCGGCGCCCGCATGCTGGAGGTCTACGCCTCCACCCAGACGCCGCACCTGATTCGGCAGCAGCTGGCGGAATCCTTACCGCTCGACGAAAGCAGCATTCGGGTCATCGCCTCCGATGTCGGCGGCGGCTTCGGTATGAAGCTCGGGATCTATCCCGAGGACGTGCTGACGGCGCTGCATGCGATGGCGCTGCGGCGTCCGGTCAAGTGGATCGAAGACCGCCTGGAATTCTTCCGGGCCAGCACGCACGCAAGGGAGGCCGTGTTCGACGTCCGCATCGGTGCCGAGGCCGACGGCCGCATCGTCGCGATCACCAACCAGTACACCACCGACCTCGGCGCCTGGAACTCAACGTATGGCTCGGCGCAGCTCTCCAGCGTGGTCTTCACCGGCCCCTACAAGGTGGCGGATGCGGCAGTGGAACGCCGCGTCGCGCTCACCAACAAGACGCCGATCGGGGCCTATCGCGGCTACGGCCAGCCGGAGGTCAACTTCGCGCTGGAGGTCCTGATCGACCGGCTGGCGCGCCGGCTCGAGATCGACCCACTGGAGCTGCGGCGGAAGAACATGCTCCGGCCGGAAGACCTGCCCTGGACCACGCCGAGCCGGGCGGTCTACGACAACGGCGACTATCTCAAGACTCTGCAGCTGGCCGCCGACGCCGTCGACTACAACTCCCATCGCGCCGGCCGCCGCAACAACCGGGACGACGAGCGGCTGACGGGTATCGGCTTCGCCTCCTTCGTCGAGCGCACAGGCTATGCGAGCGCGCGCTTCCTCGCAGGCCGGGGCTCTCGCTTCGGCGCCCACGAGAGCGTCGTGCTGCGCGCAAACCGCTCCGGCGGCATCGACCTCTACACCGGCGTCTCGACCTTCGGCCAGGGCAGCGAGACGGCGTTCGCCCAAATCTGCGTCGAGGTCTTCGGCATTGACTACGAGGCCATCACCGTTCACGCCGGCGACAGCGGGGCATCGCCGCTCAACACCGGCGCCTTCGCCTCTCGCACGTTGATTGCCGCCGCCGGCGCCATCCGCGAGGCCGCGGACGCGCTGCGCGAGAAGACGCTGCGCATCGCCGCCATGGTCCTGCAATCGACGCCGGACGCGCTGGAGGTGAGCGGGCGCGTGGTGCGCGTCGCAGCCGAGCCCGGCCGCACCGTGCCGCTCGCCGATATCTTCACCCGCGCGATCATCGGGCAAGGGATTCCGGAAGACGAGGAGCCGGGCCTGGAGGCGGCCGCGCACTTCGAGCCCTCGCACGCGTCGTTCTCGTTCGGGACCGCCGCGGCGGTGGTCTCGGTCGATCCCGAGAGCGGTGAGTTCGACGTCGAGCGCTTCGTGATGGCGCACGACTGCGGCGTTGTGGTCAACCCGCCGCTGGTGGAGGGCCAGGTGCGGGGCGGTCTGGTGCAGGGGCTGGGCGCGGCGCTGGCGGAGGAACTGCGCTACGACGCGGGCACGGGCCAGCTCGTGAGCGGCAGCATGCTGGACTACTTCGCGCCCACCATCATGGACGTGCCGCCCATCGACCTGCTGCACACCGAGGTCCCGTCTGCGGTCACGCCCTTCGGCGTGCGCGGCGTCGGCGAGGTCGGCACGATCCCGCCGGCGGCGGCGGTCACCAACGCCCTCTGCGATGCGCTGGCGGACGACCGCGTCGAACTCTCGACCCTGCCGCTCACGCCGGAGCGCGTCTGGCAAGCGCTATCGGCAGCACGGGATGCCCGCGCGGCCCACGAGCTACAATGAGGTGAGGTAGCCGAGATGGAGTATCCCGCCCGCGGGCGCTATGCCAACGCCGGCCTCTCGCCGCTGGAAGACGATGCGATGGCGTGGCTGGACGGCTTCTACCAGTTGGAGCACCTGATCGCGACGCGGATGTGGGCCATCAAGATCTGCCCCGAGGCCTCGCCCGAGGTGAAATTCGCAGCGCTGACGCATGACGCCGAGCGCTTCTTCCCCGGCGGGCCGTCCAGCACGCCAAGCAATGGCTTCGACGATCCCGATTATCTCTTCGCGCACTCCACCCGCTCGGCGAACATCGTGGAGGAGTGGATGCGAAGCCGCACGCCGGCGCCGGACGAGGCGTTCATCCGCCGCGTGCGCCGACTCATCCTGCGGCATGAGATCGGCGGCGGCTGGGAGGCCGACTTCGTGCAGGCGGCGGACTCGCTCTCGTTCTTGGAGACCCTGGATTGGATCACCGTCGACTGGGTGCGGGACGGCCGCTACACCATCGCGCAGGCGCGCGAAAAACTGGACTTCACCGTGGAGCGCATCCGGCCTTCCATCGCCGTCGCCGCGGCGCTCCCGCTCTACGAGAGCGCCGTGCGCGCGCTGGATGCCGCCGAGGGCTGCACCATGGATCTGAAGCGGCGCCGTGAGATGGCGAGCAGCCGTCGTTTCCTGCTCGGATTGCCAATCTCACAGACCGGATGATCCCGGCCTGAACGCAAGAAGCCGACGCTAGAATGATTCGCGATAATCCGGCATGGCGCAGGGCGACTGCGGAACCTCTAGATCAGCCGAAAAACGTGTAACGGCAATGCCTTAGCGGATTTCCGGGCCGGAATAAAGCGAATCGCCGGTTCCGCAATCCTGTCTCTCGCAATTTCAAAGGCTTAGCGGCCGCGTGGGCCGATTGCGGAACCTATTGCGGAACCTGCTGCGGAGGCCCGGAGCAGCCGCTGGCAGGGCTTCGCATGGCGCCTGCATGGCCCATGCAAGGGGCGTTCATCGACCGTGCAGGCGCCCCGCAACTCCCATGCAAGCCGCGCTCTCCACGTCGAGCGAGCCACCCGCCATCAGCGGCGTGCAAGCGCTGCAGATGCGATGGCCGCGCCAGTCGCTCGCGAAGGCCCGCCCACAGCGCAGGCAGACCCGGCTGGCCGGATCGTAGCCGTTGCCGCCCCGCGCCCGTGTCGGCGTCCGCAGATCGTCGAGCACGCCCGCCATGCCGATGTTCAAGCCGTGCCGCGCCCCCAGCATCGACGCCAGCACGACGATGGACTTGGCGAAGTGCACGGCGCCGGCGCGCTCCGGCCCAAGCTCAGCGACCCGCTGCCAGTCGAGCCGCGCTCCGGTCAGCGCTTCCAGGATTGTGGCGGCCTCATGGGCAGGAAAGTCCGGCGAGCCGAGCGCCAGATCGCCTGCCCGCTGCGCCGACGTGGAGACCTCGCGCAGCACCTGCTCCAGGTCCGGCGCTGTCATCTGGAGCGTTTCCGTTTCACACGGAAACGCTCCAGTTCCCTATCGCTCACGGCAGCCGGCCTGCGGCCGGCGCCTGCGCGGGCGCGCCGCATTAGCGGCGGGCCGCGGTCGCGGCCTTTCGCGCATCTGTCGAGGACCGACGCGCTCGATGCCCTTGGCCGACTGCGCGCCGCAGCCGGGGAACGCGCCACGGGCGTCAGGCAGTCCGGGCCCGCGCGCCCTGCAAGATGCGGCGCGCCGGCTCGTGGTCCGGCTTCTTGCCGAACAGCGTATCGATCGCCGCCATCGCCTCCCTCGCCCGAATCGCGAGCTCGCGGGCCTTCAACGGGTCGTCTGCCATCGCCCGCCGCGCCGCCGCGATCAGCTCGCGGGCGTGGGCCATGAGGCGGCGCTCCAGCGCGAGGGCAGTGTCTCCCATGGTCTCATCGAGGCGGTTCCATTGATCGCGACGCCGCTGCCACGCCTCGTGCTCGCGTGCCTTCCTGTTTTCCGATGCGAGAGACGCCGCCTCGTCGCTGGCCTGGTCCACGGCCGTGATGACGCTGAGCGTGCCGCCGGACTCGGCCATCAGCTCGCGTGCTCTCGCCACGATCGCGTCGTTGGCCGCCGCAGCCTCCTGCGCCGCTCCCCTGGGTGTGGTCGGCGGCTGGCCGGCCTCGGCACGGGCGCGGTTCACGGCCTCGATCACGTTAGGCGTGCCGCCGGATTCGGCCATCAACTGCCGCGCCCTTGCCACGATCGCCTCGGTGGACGTGCTTGCCCGTGCATCCGCCCGCGCCCGCGCCCGGACTTCGGCCTTGCGAAGCTCCGCCTCAGCCGTGGCAAGAGATGCTGCCGCGTCCCGCTTGAAGTCCCGCGCGCCTGAAGCCCCGCGCGGGCCCGCGGGTGAGGGGGTGGGAGTCGCCAGCATCGCAGCCGGCATGACGAGGCAGACGGTCTCCGTCATCGCCTAGGCCGCCTCTGCGGTCTCGGCCGCAAGTGCGGCCTCGACCTCGGGGATCGCTTCGGCCAACGCCGCCTGCGCGGCCTCGGCATCGGCCAGCGCGTTCTGCTTCTGCTCCTCGGCCTTCCGGCGCTCCTCCGCCTTCCGGCGCGCGGCCTCCTTCTCCGCCGCGTCGAAGAGGCGGCCGGCGATCTCCGCCCTCACTGCGTCCTCGGCCGCGTCGACCCGGCCGAGCGTCTCGTTGGTGGCCGCGATCACCGGGCCATCATCACTGAGGCGTCGCTCCAGGGCGCTGCGCGCCGCGTTGTACAGCCGGATGTTGCGCTTCCGCTCCGGCGCATCGCGGGGCGTCTCGATCACCGGCGACAGGCGCTCAAGCGCCGCGACGCTCGCGGCGGCGGCGTCCAGCTCGCGGCGGACCGTGGCGAGCGAGTCCGCGAACGCGACCAGCGCCGGCAGCGTCGCTCCTTCGGTCTCGGCGCACCAGTCGTCGCGGAGCGCCTCGTTCTCGGCGAGCCACTCTCGCGAATTGTCGAGCCTCTCGTTGAGCCTGTGAAGCTCCGTCTGCATGTGCATCGTCGACTCCTGACTCGGACCAAATGGGAGCACGCATGATTGCCCGGACCCGGGCGGGGCAGAAGATACGGAAGGCCCCGCGACGCGGGTATTTCGGGGAGTACGCCGGGCGATCAAAGGGATTCCGGGGAGTTTGCGGGGCGAGCCGTCCTGCGCTCGTCGAACAATCCCTTGCATCGCTTCCCGCAGAATCAACGCAGTCCTGGATCGCCGTGCAACGACTATGACCGCCATGCATAGTGCGCCGCCAACCGCACGAAGGGGCGTGGCGGAATGATCAGGGTCGTGAGCTGGAATATCTTCAAGAAGTGGCCGCCTTGGCACGTGCTGGTCGAGATGGCGCAGCAGGGCGAGGCCGATGTCGCCCTCTTGCAGGAAGCGGGGAACCCGCCGCCCGATCTGGCGCAGCCGGTTCGATGCGGAAGCGACGAATTCTGGAAGGGCCGGCAGCACGAGGGCCGCCCGATCTATGACCGCTGGTCCCTGGTGGTGCAGTTGTCCGACCGGGTGGAGGTCGAATGGTTCAGGGCGGTCCCGCCCATCAGCGAGCTGGGCGAACGCGACATCGCCATCAGCGGCATCGGGACCATCGCCGCCGCCAGGGTGAGGCCGCGCGGCCGGCCGGTGGAGGACGGGTTCATCGCGGTCTCCATGTATGCGCGGTACATCAAGCCTCACCCGTCGACGGGCACGCCGTGGCGGGTGGGTGCCCCCGACGTGTCGGCACACCGCATCCTCTCGGACATCTCGGCGTGAACCCGCACTTCTCACCACGGATACGGCCTGCGTCGCACCCAGGCGTTCGATCCGCCAGGAGTGGGCCGAAAAGCGTATCGGGGAATACGGTTGAGGCCCGCGACGACGCGGGCGGGCGCTTGGGCGCGACCCGAAGGGCGGCGCTCTCCGGCCGACAGCGTGCGTCACGCCGCTTGCCCGATGTCCCCGCATCGCGCTGCGCGCCATTCCTACCCTGTCGGCCGGAGAGCGCCGCGCAGACCATGACCGTGGTGAGAAGTGCGGGTTAATCGGTCATGAGGACCCGTCCAGGCACCGCATCCTCGCGGCCGGCGATCTCAACATGATCTATGGCGCGACGGGCAATACCCTGGCGCTGCCCGTGCGCGAGCGCGCCTTCTGGGACCGGGTGGCGGCGCTCGGCCTGGAGTTCCTGGGCCCGCAAGCGCCGGACGGATGGCAGCCGGCAGCAGATCGGGAAATCAAGAGCCCCCCGATCTGCCGCCTGGGAATCAAAGGCTTGATTAGCCTCTCGGCGGAAATGGGTCATTTCCATGCGAGTCGCGCTCGCGGATGGTCCCGTCCCGCCGGTGGATGAACAGTTCGGATCCCTGATTTCGGGCGATGCCCCGAGCCCTATCGATCGCCTCTTGTTGGGTGTCATGGACCGAAGACGCTTTCGACCCGCCCGCCGGTTTGACGGCCCAGCCCCGATCATGGGGTACGACATGCTGATTCTTCTTGGGCATTTCTCCGAACTCCTTACCATTGTGGAGATTTTCTTTTACATTACGCGAAATATGATTGTCAATAACCAATTATCTGTTACCATTGCTGACGGGACAGATATAGGGAGGAACTCGTGTGACCGTCGATCCAAAGCATGTCATTGAACTAACGGATGCCGCTCTGGCTGCCGACTACACGCGTGTTCGTCGTGCCGCGAACCTGATTGCCCGCGGGCTCTCAACGGCAGGTGAGGATGCGGCCGCCAAGCAGCTCCGCTCGGTCGTACGCAAGCGAGGAGTGCCGCTCAGAGCATCGGGCTACATCGAAACCGTGCCGGTTGACGCTAAGTCGCGCCTCCCTCTCCTGGAGGAGCAGCCGTGGCCTGAGGCACCGCTATTCCTGGGTAAGGAAGCGAGCCAAGCCTTCCATGACTTCGTGAGGGCCGCCCAGCATGTCGATGAGTTGAGCGCCAAGGGACTGGCTTCCCGTCTAGGCCTCCTTCTGTCCGGGCCGCCCGGAACGGGCAAGACTCTGATGGCCGCCCATGTGGCTACCCAGTTGTCCCGCCCGTTCTACGTCGTGCGTCTCGATGCCGTGATCTCGTCCCTACTGGGCGATACGGCCAAAAACGTCCGAACTGTCTTTGACTTCGTCCCTTCGCAGAACGCGGTTCTTCTCCTCGACGAGATGGACGCCGTGGCCAAGCTGCGGGACGACCGCCATGAACTCGGAGAGCTTAAAAGAGTTGTCAACACTGTGATTCAAGGGCTCGACAGTCTTGACTTTCACGCCGTGGTCATCGCGGCCACTAATCATCCACACTTGCTGGATCCGGCCATTTGGCGCCGATTCCCATACAAGATCGACCTAGGATTTCCGGATACTGGCGTCCGGGAAGATCTTTGGCGGCACTTTCTCTTCGAGGATCACGACGATCACAGTTTGTCGGAACTGCTCGCAACCATCTCGGACTACCTGTCAGGCGCAGACATTGAAGCAATCAGCCTAACCGCCCGGCGCCACGCAGTACTCGACGCCAGGCCCGTAAACCTCGCTTCCGTAGCACTAGCCGTCGTTGAATCGCAGGGGAGCAAAACGGTTCTGCCACAGCCCACTGAACTAAACGCGACTCAGAAAAAGACCCTCGCTCAGAAACTGAGCGATCGAGACCATCTGAACGGTGCCAACATCAGCCGCCTGATCGGCGTCACACGCCAGGCTGTCTATAGCTATCTCAGGCAAGACGAAGAGGTAGAACATGGCTGAAGAACACGATCTCCCACTTCTCAACCCCGTACTCAGCCTTCAGATGGAACCGGCGCTTGAGAGTCGTACCGGTGGAGGAAAGGGGCGACACAGTGTCGTCCATGGTCGTCTCGACGAGCAGAAGGAAAAGCTCGGCGGCCAGGCGCAAGCGCTTCATGCCTCCCGTGCAGAATTCGTGACGTTTGGCGGAAAGACACTGCTGATTATACGCATGTTCTCCGACTCTCTGGCCCCAAGCCACACGCCGACGGACCTTTTTGCTCCGGTGAACGGTTGCCGGTTCGTGGCGCCGCTGCACAAGGGCTACCTGATCGAGGTCGACCTCGGCCAATTCGGTAGCATTGCTGCGGAGATCCGGAATCCTCGCGGCTATGCTGTTCAGGCAGACATCTCGCGCGTCTCCGACATAGAAGTGTTCGACGACGAGGCGCGCCTGCGCGGCCGTTCCCTCGATGACCTTTGGGAGGCGGCGCCAGAGAGCGAAGGCGGCCGACTCTTTGTTGTCTGGCTGACGCCGTTCCGCGATCGCCAGGCCCGGGAAGCGCTCTTCGAGAAGATCACCGGATTGAGTAACGACCGTACCCTGCTGCCGGTGTTTTCCAGGGGTCTCCCGCCCATGTCCGCAGACGACGCGACAACGGAAACTCGACCGGCGGTGGTACCGCGGCAAGCGAACATTGCGCGTGCGATGCGAAGCTATCGAAATACCGGCGTCGGCTATGCAACCGTGCGGGTGTCGGACAAGGATAGTCTGGCGGTCCTTGTCGCTTCCGGCGCCTCTTCGAGGATTGATCCTGTTCGCCGGCTCGCGTCCACTTCTCCGGGCGAGGGACCGCATCCGGCGCCCCCGCTTCAGCTCGGGAACGTCCCGATCATAGCTGTAATTGATGGTGGCCTTCACGCCTCCACCTACCAGCCTGCAGAAGCATGGCGCGTTCCGCCGCTGGTCCCGGACAATGAAGCTGAGCGCACACAGGCTTTCAGCGGGGATTGGGGCCTGATCCGCTCGAATTAGTTGAGGTTTTGGAGCGGGTGCCCCTCGGCGATCTTGCAAGAAGTTCGCCGAGGGGCTTTGTCTCGGTGACGGTGTAATCAACCAGAGACGGCCCCAATGTCGCACAAGCCGTGCCGCCACTCCATTCTTTCCGATGCCCGGGTCTGGTCCTTTCTGGAGGCGGTCGATGCGGCCGAGGCGGAGACCTGCCGTGAGGCGGGCTGTCCGCGCTGTGGCGGGGCGCTACACAGCGCGACCTACCCGCGCAAGCCGTACGGTCTGGCGGCGGATCTTCGGGACGATGTCCGACGCTTCAGCCTCTGCTGTTCGGTTTGCAGGCGCCGTGTGAAGCCTCCGTCGGCGCGATTCTTTGGGCGGCGCTTCTATCTGGGCGCCCTGTTCGTTCTGGTGAGCGCGCTGGTGCTGAGAGGCGGCGTGCGTTTGCAGACGATCAAGCGGAAGTGGGGGATTCCGGTGGCCACACTGCGCCGCTGGCGGCGGTGGTGGCTGCAAGCCTTCCCTCTGACCCGGGAGTGGCAGGCGAAGCGGGGCGAGCTTGCAGCGCCGCCCGAGGAGGCGCCGCTGCGCTGGCTTCTGCGCACCATGCGGGGCCGCACCCTGCGTGCCCGTCTGTCGCGGGGCCTGATCTGGCTGATGCCGTGGACGGGCCATTGCGCGCTCGCCGATGGCCCGGCGGTTCCCGCAGAAGGTGCTTCTGTCAGGTAGGGATAGGGCGTCGTACATGGGCATCTCTCCGATGCGGCGAGGGAGGGATGCCGGAATGGACAAGGACGACGCAGGCGCCAGGCGCGAGAAGTGGGCCCGGCTGCGCTTTGCGGTGGTGGGGCCGCTTCTGGCTTCGCCGCCCCCTGCAGGCCAACTGCGGGCCGAGCTCGAGCGGCTTGCGCAGCGGGAGTGGCAGCACCCATCGGGCAAGGGCCCGGTGCGCTTCGCGGTGTCCACGATCGAGCGCTGGTACTACCGGGCGCGGGCAGAGGAGCGGGACCCGGTCAAGGCGCTTCGCCAGAAGCTTCGGGCCGACGTCGGTCGCGAGCGGGCCATGTCGGCGGGGTTGATCGCGGCGCTGCGCGAGCAGTACCGGGTGCATCCCTCGTGGTCGGCACAGCTGCACTACGACAATCTTCTGGCGCTTGTGAAGAAGAAGCCCGAGCTGGGCCCGATGCCGTCCTACGCGACGCTGACGCGGGCGATGCGCAATCGCGGCCTGGTCCGCAAGCGTCCCAGGAAGTGGCACGAGGGCGAGGACAGGCCGGCGGCCGAAGCCCGCGAGGTCCTGAGCTACGAGGTGTCCCGCAGCCACGCCCTCTGGCATGGGGACTTTCACCACGGCAAGCGCCGGGTGCTGACGCCGTCGGGCGAATGGCAGACGCCCATCCTGCTCGGCTTCCTCGACGACCACTCCAGGCTCGGCTGTCACCTTCAGTGGTACCTGGAGGAGACCGCCGAGGTCTTCGTGCACGGGCTGTGCCAAGCCTTCATGAAGCGGGGCCTCGTGAGGTCCCTGCTTACCGACAACGGTGGGCCGATGACGGCGGGCGAGGTCGAGGAGGGGCTGCTTCGGCTCGGCATCGTGGGGGCCACCACACTCGCCTACAGCCCCCATCAGAACGGCAAGATCGAGTCATTCTGGGGCACCGTCGAATCGCGTCTGATGGCTCAGCTCGAAGGCGTCGACGCGCTCACCCTGAAGATGCTCAACGACGCCACCATAGCCTGGCTGGAGCAGGACTACCATCGGCGCAAGCACCGCGAGCTCGGCATGACGCCGCACGAACGGCTGGCCGAGAGCGTCAACGCATCGAGGCCCTGCCCCGGCTCGGCCGAGCTCAAGGCGGCCTTCCGTATCACCAGGAAGCGCACGGTGCGGCGCTCGGACGCCACCGTCTCGGTCGAGGGCATCCGCTACCAGGTGCCCCAGCCGTGGCGCCACCTGCGCGAGGCCTGGGTCCGCTACGCACGCTGGGACCTCTCAAGCGTCGATCTGGTCGAAGGCCGAAGCGGCGAGCCCCTGTGCACGATGTACCCCCTCGACAAGCGCGGCAACGCCGATGGCGTCCGCCGTCCCGCCGGTTCCGGCGGCGACGATGGCGGCGGCAGCGCGGGTGCGGGCCAACTTCCGCCGCTGCTCCAGGGCATGCTCGACGCCCAGGCCGCAACCGGCCTGCCGCCGCCCTGGGTACCCCATAACCAAACGCCCGATCCGGGCGAGGACGACGATCAGGGAGAGACGTCATGAACCGCGAACTGCTCACGCTCTACGGGCTCAAGTGGAATCCCTTCGCCACCGACCTGCCGGTCGAAGCCCTCATGCCCACCCCTGCCATCGACAGCTTCTGCCGCAGGATCGAGAGCCAGCTCATGCGCCAGGGCGGCTTCGCGATGATCGCCGGCGAGCCCGGCACCGGCAAGAGCGTAGCCCTGCGCCTGCTCGCCAACCGCCTCGAGCGCACCGAGGGCCTGGGCCTCGCGGTGCTGACCTATCCGTCGGCCAGCGTCGCCGACTTCTACCACGAACTCGCCGATCACTTCGGCATCACTCTGGTCCACAACAACCGCTGGCTCGGCTTCAAGTGGCTGCGCCAGCACTGGCTCGCCCACCTGGAGGACACCCGCCTGCACCCGCTCCTGCTCGTCGACGAGGCACAGGAGCTGGTCAACCCGGTGTTGACCGAGATGCGCCTGCTCAGCTCAACCGACTTCGACTCCCGCGCCATCCTGAGCGTCGTTCTCGTGGGCGACAATCGTCTTCTGACAAAACTGCGCAACCCCGAGCTGCTGCCCATCGCCTCGCGCATCCGACAGCGCCTGCTCATCACCCGCTCCGAACCCGGCGAACTCGCCCGCCTCCTCGACCACCTGCTTGAGCAGGCCGGCAATCCCGCCCTGATGACGGCCGGGCTCAAGGACACCCTCGTCGCTCATGCCGACGGCAATGCCAGGGCGCTCGCCATCATGGCCGACGGCCTGCTCGCCGCCGGCGCCGAACAGGATCGCGAGCAGCTCGACGAAAAGCTCTTCCTGGAGACCTGGGGCGAGGATGCACAGCCCAGGAGGGCACGGCGGTGAAGGGCTTCCCGACACGGGCACCGGTGGAGCTCGAGGATCGCCCCCGGGCGCAGCAGTGGATGGTGGACACGCTGTGGTCCGAGCAGGCCGTCGGCATCGTCGGCGGCGAGCCCAAGTGCGGCAAATCCTTGCTCGCCCTCGATCTCGCCGTCGCCGTGGCAACCGGCGTCCCATGCCTGCGCCACTACCGCGCCACCGGAAGCGGCACCGTGCTGCTGTTCGCCGCCGAGGATGCCGGTCACAGGGTGCGCAAGCGCCTGCAGGGGATCGCCCGCGCCGCCGACACTCCCTTCGACGAACTCGACATCGCCGTCATCGACGTGCCCACCCTGCGTCTCGACCAGCCCAGCGACCGTCAACGCCTGCAGCAGACCGTGGAGCGCATCGAACCGCGCCTCCTGATCCTCGACCCCCTGGTCCGCCTGCATGGCGTAGACGAGAACGCCGCCGGCGAGGTCGCCCCCATCCTCGGCTTCCTGCGCGAGCTGCAGCGCCGCTTCGAAACCGCCGTCCTCCTCGTCCACCACGCCCGCAAGAGCGGGGGCGCCCGGCCGGGGCAGGCCCTGCGCGGGAGCAGCGAGCTGCACGCATGGGGTGACTCGAATCTCTACCTGCGCCGGCGCGACAAGAAGATCGTCATGACGGTCGAGCATCGCGACGCCCGGGGCCTCAACGACATCGAGCTCGACCTCGTCGATGACGGCCATGGACCGGCCTTCCGGCTGCACCGGCAAGCAGCGGATGAAGACAGGCCCGAGCCCGCCACCGTCGAGCAGCGCATCGTGAAGGCAATCGCAGAAGCCGAAGAGCCGCTCTCGAAAGCCCAGATCCGCTCACGCGCCGCTGCCCGCAACGCAAGCGTCGTTGCCGCCATCGAGAGGCTCACCCGCGAGGGGCGCATCGAACGGGCGCCCAGGGGCCGCTATCGCCTCGCAGCCGCCGAGGCGCACCGGGAGCCGCAGCCCCCTGCCGCCACCAATGGAAGCGCGGGATGAGGCCGTTCCCGTTCCTGTTCCCGCAACCCTTAAGCGTTGAAGGGTACGGGAACGGGAACGCCGCCAGCCTCCCTTCCGAGTAGCCCTTCGCCGGAATCCGGCAATGAGCGGCGGCGATCCCCTCGCCACCTGCCGCAACATCCCCCTCGACCGGGTCGCCGCCGCCCTCGGCTACCGAAGAGACCCCGCCGACCGGGCGCGCTTCAAGCGCGAGGGCTCGGTCATCAGCATCAACGGCGCGAAGTTCTTCGATCACCTGCGCGGCACCGGAGGGGGTGGCGCCATCGACCTCGTCATCCATGCGACGGGATGCCGATTCCCGGAAGCCCTGCGCTTCCTCGGAGGGCATGAGGGGCGGGAGAAGACCACCGCCAGCCCAGCCGCCCCGCGATGCCTGCGCCTGCCAAGGCCCAGTCCGAGCGCATGGCCCAGGGTCCGCGACGCCCTCGCCCGTCAGCGCGCCCTCCGCGCCGACGTGCTCGAGGCCTGCCACGGCCGAGGCCTGCTACACGCCGATGACAGGCTCAATGCCGTCTTCGTCTGCCGCAACGCCAGCGGGCGCCCCACCGGCGCCGAGATCCTCGGCACCGCGGCGCACGCCGGCACAAGGCGCTTCAGGGGCATGGCGCCGGGATCGCGCAAGGCGCGTGGCGGCTTCTGGCTCCCCTGCGACCGAAACCGGCCCGCTCTGGTCATCCTCACCGAGAGCGCCGTCGACGCCATCTCCGCTCGAAGCCTGCGCGTCGAGGGGACCCGTGAGACCGGCGCCGTCGTCGCCTCAACCGCCGGCATCGCCAACTCGATCCCGATCTGGATCGAAGACTGGAAACCGAAGCGCATCATCTGCGCCTACGACGCCGACAGCGCCGGTGACGGCGCCGCCGAGCGGCTCGCCGCCAACGACCCCAGAGTGATCAGACTGCGCCCTCGCGGCGCAAAGGACTGGAACGAAATCCTGCTGCGGTCCCGATGAAAGACCGGCCGCTCAATGCTCTCGTGGATCAACAAAGTGCCGCATCTCGACCATCGAATAATCCGAAAACCCCGCCATCAACTACTGAGTGTGCGCTCAAAGCTGACCGGCAGCACGGCAATGGGGTGAGCTCCCTTGCCGTCCATGCGCATGCGTGGAACAACAAGCGGAATCTTCCGGCTCTGGAATGCCGGATCGGGACAGTGCAGGCGGTTCCTCACAAGAACAGCGCGCACCCCTTCGACGAGCAGGAGTTGATCGACTACCTCGATAACATCGCCCGAGCGCGTCCCGGGGGGCATGTATGGAACATATCCGCCAACCAGAGCGGTCCCGGGCTGGATCATGAGGTCATCAGCGTCCTGGGAGACGGCCTGAGACGCATCGCGCGGGAGCACAACATCCTGCCGATCATCTCCATCGGCAATGTCGGACGTCACAACTCCGACCGCCCAGACCCGCCGGCCGACTGTGAAGCTGCGATTGTTGTTGGCGGCCGGGAAGCTGACAATGACGGCAACCCTGCACAAGCCTGTTCCGTCTGCCTTTCTGGGCCCGGACCGGACGGAATGCTGAGACCGGACGTTTCCTGGTTCTCCAAGCTCAGGATGCTGGGTGGCACGATAGACACCGGTAGTAGTTACGCCACGCCGCTCATTTCCTCGCTTGCCGCGCATACGTTTGACGCGTTGCGCAGCCCAACGCCCGACCTAGTGAGAGCCTTGCTCATCAACGCTGCAGAACTCGATGAGCACGATCCCGCCCTTGGGTGGGGAACGCCCTACAATGGGCACATGCCGTGGGGCTGCGCGCCGGGCAGTGTGACTTTGGCTTGGCGCGCTCGATTGGAACCCGGTGCGGCCTACTATTGGAACGATATTCCCATCCCGCCAGAGCTCGTTCGCAACGATCGGCTCTTCGGAAAGGCGCGTCTGACCGCCGTCCTGAACCCCCTTGTTTCTCCCTTCGCAAGCGCGAACTACTTCTCCTCGCGGCTGGAAACAGCGCTCCAGTATGTCGACAAACCGGGAGCAGAATGGAGATCGCTTCTTGGGTCCATGAAGGAATCGACCATCCGCGAGAACGAAGCGCGCGAGGAATTGAAGAAGTGGTATCCGGTGCGGCGCCACTCCGCGGATTTCACCAGACGAGGTCGCCAGTTCGCAGGGAATTCTTTCCGACTCTACGCTCGGGTCTTTACCCGGGATCTTTATCAGTTCGGCTGGCACCACCATAGCCAAGCCGGTCCTCAGGAAGTCGCCTTTGTTCTTACCCTATGGAGCGGCGAAAAACGCCGCTCGATCTACGACTCCACGGTGCAGGCCCTGGGGACGTTTGTGGAGAGCGCCGTGCTTGAGCAGGAAATCGAACAGGAAATTGAGCAATAATGGGACTGGGACGCACAAGGCTTCTCTGGGGTCATGATGATCGGGGGCTGTTTGCTCCCGGCTCAGGCGGCGCGCCCCCCTCCGGCACCTGCCCTTCCACATACCCGCGCGCTTCGAGGGCCGCGAAGAGGGCGGCGTTGGCCGAGCGCCATTGGGCGACCGCGTCCTCGGCGATCCGGGCTTGGTCGAAGGCGGCGAGAGCGAGCTGCTGGAGGGTCGGGGCGGCGGCGTCGGCCTGCGCGCGCCCGGCGGCGAGGATCGCGACGCGCAGGGCCTCGATCTCCGCCTTCAGGCCGGCGTTAGCCGCCATGCGCCGCTCCAGCCCGCGCCAGGCCGACGCCACGGTCGAGTGATCGCGCCCGCCGAACGCCCTGCCGATCGTCGTCGCCCCGTGCTGCGTCAGTGCGCGGGCGAGCCACATGGCGATGTGGCGCGCGCGGGTCGCGCGGCGCTCCTTGCACGCAGACGTGAGGTCGCCCACCGGGAGGCCGTAGTGCGCCGCCACGTGCCGCTGGATCGCGACAATGGTAGGCGCGCGCGGCGGGTGGGGGCTGCCGCTCATTCCGGCCTGGGGGCGACCGTGGCGCGGATCGCGGCGGCGGTTTCCGGGCTGAGACCCCGGCGCCGGGGTTCCGGCTCGGCGTCGTCGGGCGCGCCCTCGATCGCGGCGCGGATCGCGGCGGTGGCGTCGGGGCTGAGGCCGCGCCGCTTCATTTCCGCGCCGGCCCTCTGCCGCGCTTCGCGCAGGGCCTCCTTGCGCACTTCCTCCCGCTCGGAGCGGATGGCCGTGACGGCGCGCAGGCTGTCGTTGAGTGAGCGCGATATCGCCTGGAGGGTCTTGGCGTCGATGTCCTCGCTCGCCGCGATCTCGTACAGGCGGACCATGCAGAGCTCCGCCGCCCGCGCCGACATGGCCAGGGGGTCGTCGCCGGCGGCCTCGTTGATGGCCCGTGCCATCTCGGTGCTGTGGCGGATGCGCGCAATCGCGCCCGCTGCAGCCTCGCTCGCCCGCGCGGTGTCGCGCTCGGCGCTGCGCCGCAGGCGCTTGCCGTAGCGCTGGATCGCAGCCTCGCTGATCGCGTAGCCCTGGCCTGAGAGCCAGGCGGCGTGATCGGCATAGCGCCCGAAGCCGGCGGCGACGATGCGCCGGTCGAGCGCGGCGCGCACCGATTCGTCCAGGGTGTAGACCGTGCTGCGGGGCGGCATGTCAGCCCCGCCAGGCCGGCTGCTGCGGCCGCAGGATGCCCTCCGGCTCGTCCGCCACGTAGTCCACCACGTCGCGCCCGGCCTGTGTCAGCTTCGCCGTCCAGGGCTTGACCTGGGAGCGCTTCAGCGTAACCAGGCCGGCCGCCTCCAGGTAATCCAGCTCGGCCCGCACGCGCTCCAGGCTTGCCGCCGGATAACCCGCGAAGGCCGCGTCGCAGCACATCCGATCGGTCGCGCCGTGTATGGAGCCGGCGAAGACCGCCTGAAGCATCACCCACCGCAGGCCCAGCACCTGCAACGGCATCAAACTGTCGTGCATCCCTTCGTCCTCATGTTGCGTTGCGCCGCCCTCATGCGGCCTTCCTCTTCTCCACCATCGCGCGTAGCCCGGTGATCGCCTTGCGGGCCGCGGCGAAGCTCACGAACCGCAGGTCGGAGACCTTTACGGTCCGCTGGAGCCACTTGCCCAGGCTGCGGTCGTCGCCCACGCCGTCGGTGTACTCCTGCCAGAGCGAGCGGATGTAGGCCGCCTGCGCCGGGGTCGCCATGCCGGCCCGCTGGCCGTAGGTGGGCGGCGTGGCGGTGGGTCTGAAGCCCAGAGCCTTGAACCGCGCCATGACGGCGTCGAAGCCGTCGTTGTCGAGGTCCCTGGAGCTCCCGACGCCCGCCTCGTCCCGAAGGACCGCCCGGTAGTCGTCGTTGTCCAACCCGAGCTGCGTTTTGGCAACGTGGATCAGCGCAATTTGCTTCCTGGTCAGCGCCATCGGTCAGGGGCCCCCGGCAATAGGCAGGCGCCCTTGCGTCCTGGCATCCAGTCCGCCGCCTCCGGCCGGTGCGAAGCTGGCCGCCTGGCCCTCAGCGTTCCCGCTCCACCCCTTCACCGTCGCGGATCGGCCACTCATTGCGACGCCCCCCGCAGGATGCCGGCCGCGTCCTTCAGGTGGTCCAGCCGAAGCTCGCCGTTCTCGGCGTTGTCCTTCGCGATCTTGGCCAGGCGCGCCATGGTGCGCAGCCCGCCGTGGCCGGAGCACCGTTGCTTGAGCCACCGCACGGCATCCGGGTCCGCAATGCCGTAGTGGCCCGCCAGGGCCTCCACGTCTGCCGGTGCGGTCGCCTTCAACTCCAGCCTCGGCCCAATGCGCGAGGTGAGCTGCGCGAATGAGGCCACCTGCGTCGAGTTGAAGCGACTGCGCAGGGTTTCGTTGCCGGCGAGTATCAAGGCAACCTTGGTCTCGTCATGGATGCTGCGCAGCGCATCGAGGCAGCGGTCGTCCGCGTGCTGCGCTTCGTCGATGAGGAGGACTTCGACATGGTATTTGAGCGCCCGGCAGATGGCCCTGTAGTGGTTATGAATTCCGCGGTCCGGGGCGAGAGACAGGGCCTCGCAGACCACCTTCAACATGCCGTACATCGTGGAGCACTGTGCGGCGTTCATCGCGCAGTAGCGCGAGCCGGGATTGCCCTTGTTGTAGTTGAGCAGCGTTGTCGTCTTGCCTGCGCCGGGCGGGGCGATAATGATGCCGATCACCCGCATTTCGATGGTCATTTCGACGACCTGGAGCATGTCTTCCGCAGCTGGTGTGCGGCAGAATTGCGAAGGCCCTTTCGGCACTCGCGGTAGCCGATAAACTTGCATCGGTGTCTCTCCTGGTGTCCCGATCGAGAATTGCGCTTGATTTCGGGTTGGCTGTGCGGTCTCCCGAGCCCCGCTTCCTCACTCGTCATGCCCAGCCCCCGGATCAAGTCCGAGGGTGTTCCGGGCATCTCTCCCAGCCGGGTACGCCATGCGTCGGTCAAACACGTGGATGGCCGGGACAAGCCCGGCCATGACGAGAGGGGGGCATGGTGCCTGATCATCGGAACTTCGTGATCGGGACACTGGGATCGGGGTTGCACTAAGAGGGCGGGCGGATGCGCAATCATCCGGTCGCCCTCACCTTCCGAAGGAAGGTGGCGCGCAGCGCGCGGGCGCGTTCCCTCGAAATCTCTTCGCGCTCGTCATCGACTGCCGGGCGCTCGGCCGGGGCGCCCTCCAGCGCGCGGCCGACGGCCTCCATGCCGTCGTTCAGGCGGATCACGCCGGCGCTCCGTGGGGTGGCGGCGGGCGCCTCCCGTGCGGCGCGGCGGGCCTCGGCCTCAAGTACGTCAACCGGGTCGGTGTCGGCGCGCAGCTTGGCCACGCCGGCGCGCGCCCTGGCGACGCGGCGGCCGGCTTCCCGCGCGCCCTCGGTGTCAAGCACGTCGTAACGGCGGTCCGCCGCGGCCATGCAAAGCAGCTCGCGGCCGCACTCGTCCATGACGGGTATCTCGGGCAGGTCGCCGAACGGCGGAATGCGAAGGTGGAGACGGCGATCCGCGCCAAGCTCCTGGAGCGCGGGGTGCGTGTACCAGCGGCTCTCGTATCGGAAGCTGCCCTGACGCAGCGTGCGAAACTCGTCCTTGCCGAAGGCGGCGAGCAGCGCGCCACGCGCGATGTCCATGCGTTGCCAGCCCGCGCCCACGGCCGCATTGAACGCTTCGTTCGGCGTGCGGCCGTCCAGCGCGCCGGTTTGCGGGGTCGCATGGTAGGCGTTCGTGCACGTCCGCAGGTCGGCGAGAAACGCCTCCCTGCCGTGCGGATATGGTATCGGCTCCCGCCCCACGTTGGCGGTCTTCTTGGCCATCCGGTCGCCGCCGATCCACCCCGGCAACAGCGAGAAGAAGCCCTGTTCAAGCACCCTGAAGGCGGGTTCGATTGACTTTGCGGCGGCGTTGTAAGGCATCGCCTTGACGATCGGGCGGAAGCGCTGAGGGGCGGCCGGGACAAGCCCCGGTGCGTCGTCGAGCGCGCGCATTTGGGAGACGAGTTGCAGCGCGTCAACCATACGGTCGAGGCAGGCGTACTCCTTGCCATTGTCGAGATACAGAATCTCCGGCACGCCCCAGCCGGAATCCTGCGTCATGGCGATGAACGCCTCGATGACGTGCTCCTGGCGCACGCCCTCGCCTTTCGCCGGAAAGACCGGGTGGACGAAGACTCGATTGGTCGCCCAGTCCAGGAACGCGACCAGCTTGGCCGTGAAGGTGGAGCCGTCGGCGCGGGGCAGCAGCACGTCCTGATGGTGAACGTCGCCGATCACGACGCCCATGGGCAGGCGGCCCTCTCGGGTGCGCTGGATGCGCGGGTGGTGCTTGTCGTGCCATTGTTTCGCGTCCTGGTCGTAGATCGCCACGGCGCGGTGGTGGCTATGGCGTCTGACGAATCGCAGGCTGAGCTTGCAGGTCGTCTTGAGCCGGCGGGCGTCGCCCTCGAACCCGGCCGCCTCGGTGAGCTCCGCCAGTCTGTCGCTCGCCAGCAGCGCGATCCGCCGCGCGCCATGCTCGGTCGTCTTCGCCCAAAGCGAGCGCACATAGCGGTCCAGGTCCGCCGCGATTCGTGCCTTGGTGGCGTCGGAGAGCTGTGCGTCGGCGGCCGACGAGTCCCAGGCGGCGGAGATAGTGTGTCTGCGCCGCCCCTGGTCCTCGCGCGGCCGGCGCTTGAGAGCGGCGATGCCGCCGGCCTCGTAGGCGGCGATCCACGCGCGGATTCCTTGCTCGCGGACGCCGGCCTGCCGTGCCGCTTCGCGGGTGGCGCGGCCGCGCTCGGCCGAGCCGGGCGGATGACGGAGAACGGGGCGGATGATCTCGTAGCGCTGCAAGGCGCCAGCGCAGGTCGGTGGCGGTTGCGGCGCGGGTGGGGGTGCCGCCGAGGAGCGCGCGGGCGGAACGGCGGTCGTGGGCGGAGCGGCGGGAACGGCGGGCAGAGCGCCTTCCACATCGCCATGCACACTCTCCGCAAGCACCTCGAATGCCCTCCCACCGGCGCCGCCACGCGAGGGCACCCTGCGGACGATGAGCACCTTGCCGCGCCATCGCTGGCCCTCGAAGGCGCGGGCCAGGGCCTTGCGCGCGGCGCGCTCGGTAATGCCGGCTGTGGCGGCGAAGGCGGCCGTGGTGAGCCACGTCCTCGCAGCGGATTCCTGATGCTCAGCCTCTCGGGCAGCCATGGGTCCATCGAAACACACGTTGGCGTTATGGTTAATATAATTACCATTAGATCATTTGACGGGCGCTTTCGCCTATGTCAGATTCACGCGCATGGCCATCCTCGATACATTCCGCCAAGCGGTGGAGACCGCTCTGGCCGGACGATCCGCCGAAGCGGCCGCTACGCGCGCCGGTCTCCAGCGAAAGGCAATCGTGAATGTCTTGCAGGGGAGCAATCCTGGCCTGTCTCGCGCCGGCGAAATTGCCGACGCATTGGGCTTCGAGCTGTACGTTCGTTGGAAGGGCGAGACGATCAGTCCGTGGGCCTTGCGCCTCGCCATCGAATTGGTGTTGCGCCAGGCGGGCAAGCTCCGTGAGTCTGCGCTACCGACGGAGGATGACTTGGCAAAGGGCGCGGAGTCGGTGGCCTCGGTACTGATCAAGTGTTACGGGCCATTCGCGGACGCATTCGACCCGTCCAAGTGTGACGACCCGGAGGAGTTATTCCGCGTCTCGCGAGTCTTCAACCGCCATCTTGGCGATGTTGAGAGCAAGGACATCGCGCGCTTCACCGCTGCCTTGGAGAGCTTGGCGGAACCCGACGACGCGTCTGGCGGCGACGCGACCGCCGGCACTGACGACGAGCCGCCGGCTACGTAGCACCGGCCAACCGCGGTCTTCTATACGCCGAGCGCGTGGCGAGAAGGCCGCCGAGACGCCGGCCACCCGGCAGATTGCGGCACTTGGCACCGCGCGGTGGCCCGCGCGCCACACCTCACATCGCTTCGGGTAACGGCATTTCCGGCGTCACGTAGCAGCGGATCGCGGCGCCGGTGGCGGCACTTCGCGCCGGATTATCGCGAATCACGCCGGAATACCGCGGTACACACTAACGCTCCCAAAAAATCCTGTTGACGGGCGGCGCGGAGACGGCGCATCTTTATCGGGTTATCGAAAATATTTTCGATATTCGGTAACTTAGTCGCCCGAGACTGCCCGCAAAGAGGCCGCCCGGCGACAAGGCATCCGGAGGCGGCGCCGTGCCGAAGGGATGGCAAGTCGGTATCGATGTCGGCGGCACGTTTACCGACGTGATCGCCCACCACCGGGCGCGCGGAGAGATCAGGGCCGCGAAGGTCCCTTCCCGCACGGACGACCGCATCGCCGGCCTTCTCGCGGCGCTTCACGCAGTCGATCTCGAATGGCCCGACGTGGACGACCTGATCCACGGCACCACCATCGTCACCAACGCCATCGTCCAGGGCGACCACGCGAAGGTCGCGCTGATCGCGACGCGCGGCTTCTCGGACACGCTCGCGATCGGGCGTCAGAACCGACGCCACCTCTACCGCCTCGACCTGCCGCCTAAGCTCGAACCGCAAGTGCCCGCCGAGCGCCGCTTCGAGGTGACGGAACGGCTCGATCACGACGGCGGGGTCATGGTCGCGCTGAACCCGGACTCGGTGGCGGACGCGATCGGGAGCGTCGAGGCGAGTGGGGCCGAGGCGGTCGCCGTCTCGCTGCTGCACTCCTACGCCAACCCCGCCCACGAGGAGGCCCTGGGCGCGCGGCTGCGCGAGCGCTTCCCGTTCGTCGCGCTCTCGCATCGGGTCAATCCCGAGGCGCGGGAGTACGAGCGGACGGCGACCACGGCGCTAAGCGCCGGCGTCATGCCGCTGGCAGCGGCCTATCTCGACGACCTGGAGACGACGAAGCCGGATGACTCCAGGCTGCACCTGTTCCACTCCGCCGGCGGCATGGCATCGCCGGCGGCGCTGCGCGACCTGCCATTGGGGCTCGCCGCCTCGGGCCCAGCCGCAGGAGTCGCCGCCGCCGGCCGCATGGCTCAGGCGTTGGGGATCGAGCGCGCCATCAGCTTCGACATGGGCGGCACCACCACCGATGTCTGCCTGATCCAGGGCGGCGAGGCGCAGATCGCGAGCGACCGCTCCCTGGGCGGGCGGCCGCTGCGCCAGCCCATGGTGGCGGTGGAATCCATCGGTGCCGGCGGCGGCTCCATCGCCCGGCTCGAACACGGCTCGCTCATGGTGGGTCCCGAGAGCGCCGGCGCTCGCCCGGGCCCCGCCTGCTACGCCAAGGGGGGCGAGCGGCCGACCGTGACCGACGCCAACCTCACGCTCGGCTACATGGATGCGGAGCGCGTCCTCGGTGGCGACGTTCACCTGGACACCGACGCGGCCCACGGTGCCCTGGCGCCGCTCGGCAATGCCATGGGCATGACGGCGGAGGCTGCGGCCCTGGGCGTGGTCAAGGTCGCCAACGCGGCGATGCTGCGGGCGCTCCGCCGCGTCACGGTGGAGCGCGGCGTGGACGGGCGCACCTGCACTCTCTTGGCTTTCGGCGGAGCGGGTCCGATGCACGCGGTGGCGCTGGCGCGGGCCTTCTCCATCGACAAGGTGGTGGTGCCGGCGCATTCCAGCATCTTCTCGGCGCTCGGCTGCGTCGGTGCGGAGATGAGCTACGCGCAGCAGCGAACGCTGCACGTAGCTGCCGACGGTTGGGATCGAGAGCGTGTGAACCGCGCCAGGCGGGAGCTCCGCGCGACCCTTGCCGCGCCGCTTTCCGCCGCAGGCCACGAGGACGGTGCGCTCGCGGTGGAGGAGGTCGCGTCGGTCCGCTATAGCGGCCAGAGCTACGCCATCGAGATCGCGGATGCAGCTTTCGACGATCCGGCGGCGCTGGGCCGCGCCTTCAAGGAGCGTCACCGGGCGCTCTACGGCTTCGCCACCGAGGAGCCGTGGGAGCTGGTCTCGATCAGGATGCGGGTCTCGGCGCCCCGCAATGGCGCGGTCCATTCCCTTGTTGCCAAGACCAACGAGGCCCCCTCCCCCACCAAGACGCTGCCGGCGACGTTCGAGGCCGGCGAGCCGGTGCCGACGCCGCGATACGACCGCGCGGGCCTCGGGCCTGGCAGCGCGCTCGAAGGGCCGGTGATTGTCGACGATGCGTGGTCGACGGTGGTCGTGCCGCCGGGCGCGACGCTCACCGCCGACGACGCCGGCCATCTCCACATCGCGACCGGAGCTGGCGCATGAGCGGCGCCGTGGACCCGATCACCCTGGAGGTGATCCGCCACGCGCTGAGCGCGACGGCGGAGGAGATGTCGCTGGTGGTGATGCGCTCGGCACGCTCGCCGCTGCTGCGCGAGGCGGGCGATCTCTCCTCCGCGCTGACCGACGCCGACGGCCACCTCATCGCCCAGGGCCGCGACATCCCCATGCACATGGGGGTGATGAGCTTCACCGTGCGGGAGTTCCTCAAACGCGTGCCCCGCGAACGGCTGGAGCCGGGCGACGTCTGGTTCCTGAACTTGCCCGAGGTCGGCGGCAACCACCTGCCCGACGTGAAGGCGATCCGGCCGATCTTCGTGGAGGGCACCATCGTTGCTTTCGCGGCGAGCTTGGCGCACTGGGCGGATATCGGCGGCGCAGTGCCCGGCAGCTACGTCGCCGGCGCCACCGACGCCTGGCAAGAAGGGCTGCGCATTCCGCCCTTCCGGCTCTTCACCGCCGAAGGCCCCGATCGCGAGAAGCTCGACGTGGTCTGCGCCAACGTGCGGGGCGCCGACGAGCGTGAGGGCGACATCCTGGCGCAGGTCGCCGCGAGCCGGGCGGCCGAGGAGCGCGTACACCAGATTTGCGTCGAGCACGGCACGGATACGGTGCTCGCCGCCATCGCCGCGATCCACGACCGGGCCGAGGCGCAGATGCGGGCAGCGCTCGCAGCCGTTCCCGACGGCACCTACGAAGGCGAAGACTGGCTGGATGACGATGCCGGCGGCGGCGGACCGGTCGCCGTACGCGTGCGCGTCACCGTCGCTGGCGACGGCGCCCGCTTCGATTTCTCCGGGACCGACGACGCGGCGCGGGGGCCAGTGAACACCACGCCCTTCATCGCCGCGGCCTCGGTCTTCTACGTGATGAAGACCCTGTTCGGGCCCGAGATCCAGCCGAGCGGCGGCTGCTACCGCCCGCTCGAGATCGTGACCCGGCCCGGCTCGCTGCTCGATCCGCCCCCGGAGAGCCCCGTGGTGGGAGGCAACCACGAGACCTCGCAGAGGATCGCCGACGCTGTGTTCAGGGCCTTCGAAGCCGTGGGGCCGGAGCGCATCTCCGCCGGCGGGCCGACCACGTCTGGATTGGTGCTGTTCGGCGGCAGGCGGGCCGACGGCGCGTGGACCACGCTCTACGAGGTCCACGGCGGCGGCGAGGGCGCGCGGCACGACCGCGACGGCGCGCCGGTGGTGCGCGTCCACATGTCCAACGTGATGAACACGCCGGCCGAAGTGGTGGAGGCCGAGTTCCCCATCCGCATCGAGAGCCAGCGCCTGCGCCAGGGCTCGGGCGGTGCCGGCCGGCGGCAGGGCGGCGAGGGACTGCACCGCGCGTACCGCGTGCTCACCGACGACATGTCGGTGACCTCGATGTTCGAGCGCCGCGTGGTGCCGCCTTACGGCCTGCAGGGCGGCGAGGACGGCGCGCCCTTCCGCGTCACCATCGCGCGGGCGGACGGCCGCCGGGAGGACATGCCAGGCAAGGCGAACCTCCGCCTCGACAGGGACGACGTGGTGATCGTCGAGAGCTGCGGCGGCGGCGGATACGGGCAGCCTGAGACGACGAACCGATGACCCACTCAATCAGGGGAATAGTGCAGTGAAAGTGGATGGCAAGAAGGCGATCGTCACCGGCGCCGCGAAGGGCATGGGCGCGGCCATCACGACAACGCTGGCGCGCGAGGGCGCCGACGTCATGCTAACCGCCCGCGATACCGCGCCGCTCGAAGAGGTCGCGGACGAGGTGCGCGCGCTGGGGCGCGCGGCTCATGTCGTGGGCTGCGACGTCACCGACGATGCGCAGGTGAAGGCGATGGTGGATCAGGCGCTCGCGGCCTTCGACGGGCGTATCGACATTTTGGTGAACATCGCGGGCGTCACCGGCCCGATCGAGACGCCGGTGCAGGACATCGACGTGGCCGACTTCGACTACGTCATCAGAAACAACGAGATCGGCACCTTTCTGCCCATCAAGTACGTCGTGCCGACCATGATCGAGCAGCGGAACGGAAAGATCGTCAACATCGGCGGCACCTCGGGCCTGCGCGGCTACGCCATGCGAACCGCCTACAGCGCGTCCAAGTGGGCGGTGCGCGGGATCACGCGCACGGTCGCGCTGGAGGTCGGCAAGTACAACGTCAACGTCAACGCGGTCTGCCCCGGCATCGTCGAGACACCGCGCATGCAGAAGCTCTGCGAGGAGAAAGCCCGCGTGCGCGGCTGGACCATCGACGAGGTCTACGACGAGTACGTTCAGGAAATGTGCCTGAAGCGCGTCACCACCTGCCAGGACGTGGCCAACGCCGTGCTGTTCATGGCGAGCGAGGAGAGCCGCCAGATCACCGGGCAAGCCATCACGGTCGACGGCGGCTGGGACGTGTAGCGCGGTTGAAGCAGGAGTGACGGCGATGTACGCGCCCTTCGAATTGGACATTCCGACGGACCTGGACGGCGCCCTGGCGGCGCTCTCCAACGGTAGCGGCGAGACCGTGCTGCCCATCGCCGGCGGCACCAACCTGATCGTCGATATCCGCGCGAAGCGGGAGCGGCCCGACCGGATGGTGGGCCTCGGCGAGGTCGACGAGCTGCTCGGCATGGAGTTCGGGCCCGAGCGCATCTCCATCGGCGGCCGCACAACGGTAAGCGACCTGCTGCGCTCGCCCGAGATCGCGCGGGAGGCGCCGTCGCTGATCGAAGCCGCGCGCCTCTTCGGCGGGCTTATGGTGCGCAACACGGGCACAGTCGCCGGCAACATCGCGAGCGGCTCGCCGGCGGCCGACCTGGTGCCGCCACTGCTGGTGCTCGACGCCGAGCTGACGCTGGCGAGTGTGTCGGGCACGCGGACGCTGGCGCTGGACGACTACTACCTCGGCTACAAGCAGGACGCGCGGCGGCCGGACGAGCTGATCACCCGGATTTCCTGGCCCAGGCTGCCGGAGAACTCGGCGAACACCTTCTACAAGCTCGCGCGGCGCAAGGGCGATGCCATCACCGTCACCGGCGTCGCGGTGGCGCTCACCGTAGCCGACGGCACGTGCACCAGGGCGCGGATCTCTCTGGCCTCCGTCGCGCCCGTCGTGCTCCGCGCCAAGCGGGCCGAGGCGGTGCTGGAAGGCCAGGCGCTCAAGCCGGCGCTCATCGACGAGGCGGCGGAGGCGGCGGCCGAGACGTGCACACCTATCGACGACATCCGGGCCTCCGCCGGCTACCGCCGCCACACGGTCCGGGCGCTCACCCGCCGCTTGGTGACCCAGGCGTGGGACCGGCTGGCCCGAGGGAGTGACGCATATGCCTGACGAACGCACTATCACGCTCCGCATCAACGGCCGCGACGAGGAGGGGCGCTTCCCTACCCATCGCACGCTGCTGGAGGCGCTGCGCCACCTCGGCCACATGGAGGTAAAGTGCGGCTGCGAGAAGGGCGACTGCGGCGCCTGCGCCGTGCTGCTCGACGGCATGGCGGTAGACAGCTGCCTGACGCTGGCCTGGATGGCGGCGGGCAAGGAGGTCACCACCGTCTCCGGCCTCGGCGACCTGGACTCGCAGCATCCGTTGCAGAAGGCCTTCGCCGACGGCGGCGCCGCCCAGTGCGGCTACTGTATTCCCGGAATCATCGTTGCGGCGAAGGCGATCATCGACGAGCACCCGGAGCCGAGCGAGGACGACATACGCTTGGGCCTCAGCGGCAACCTCTGCCGCTGCACCGGCTACACCAAGATCTTCGAGGCTATCGCCGACGCCGCCAAGGAAATGCGCGCAGAGGGGGGTGCACCATGACCCGCGCCGAGATCGATCCGGGGACGCTCGCCAACGTCCAGTTCCGGCAGGTCGGCAAGCCGCTGACCCGCACCGATGCGCCCGGCAAGGTCACCGGGCGGACGCCCTACGCCGGCGACTACGTGATGCCGAACATGCTGCACATGCGGGTGGTCCGCGCCGATATCGCGAGCGCCCGACTTGCGCGCCTCGACGTGACGAAGGCGCGCGCGCTCCGGGGCGTCGCCTGCGTGCTCACCGCCGACGACCTCGCCGACCGCACGGCGGCCACCGACATCCCCGGCCAGACCGGCCAGAAGCGGCTGGATACCGACCAGCCGATCCTCGTGAGGGACCGGGTGCGCTACTTCGGCGAGCCGCTGGCGCTAGTCGCGGCGGAAACCCGCGATCAGGCCGACCACGCGGCGGAGCTGATCGAGTTCGAGCTGGAGCCGATCCCCGGCGTTTACGACCCGCTGGAGGCGCTGAAGCCGGGCGCGCCCAAGGTCTATGGCTCGGACAACATCGTCGCCGAGCGCAAGATCAAGAAGGGCGACGTCGAGGCGGGCTTCGCCAAGGCCGATCTGATCGTCGAGAACACCTATCGCACGCCGTTCCAGGAGCACGCCTTCCTGGAGCCCGAGGTGGGCCTCGCCTGGGTCGACGAAAACGACGTGGTCAACATCCGCGTCTCGACCCAGGTGATCGAGCACTTCCGGCCCATCGCCGATGCCCTCGGCGTGCCGCACAACAAGGTCCGCGTGCGCGGTGCGCTGGTGGGCGGCGGTTTCGGCGGCAAGGAAGACATGACCGTCGAGGTCTATCTCGCACTGCTCGCCAAGCAGACCGGCCGGCCGGTGCGGCTGGAATACTCGCGCGAGGACTCCTTCGTCGGCCACGGCAAGCGCCACCCCTTCATCCTGACCTACCGCACCGGTGTCACGAAGGAAGGCAAGATCACGGCGCTCGACGTGCAGATGATCGCCGACGCCGGGGCTTACGTGTTCCTGAGCCCCTACGTCGTTCTCTACGCGCTGGTGGCCGCGCCCGGCCCCTATCGCGTGGACAACCTCAACGTCTTCGCCCAGGCCGTCGCAACCAACAACATGTACACGAGCGCGTTTCGCGGCTTCGGCGCGCTGCAGGCCTGCTCGGCCTACGAGCAGCAGATGGACGAGATCGCCAAGGCGCTCGGCATCGACCGCCTGGAGCTGCGCAGGCGGAACTACCTCAAGACTGGCGAGCCCATGTCCACCGGTTTCGTGCCGCCGAGCGCGATCTGGACAGAGCAGTGCGCCGAGCAGGCCTGGGCCGCGCTGGGCGAGCCCACACCGGATGAAGGGCCGATCCGAACCGGCCGCGGCCTCGCCTGCTACCAGCAGAGTTACGGCCGCCTCACCTTCCTTCACGATACCTCGGAGGCCTGGGTGGGCGTCGAGATGGACGGCACCGTGGTGGTGCGCTCCGGCGTCACCGACATCGGCGCCGGGCAGATCTCGGCGCTCGGCCAGATCGCGGTGGAGGTGCTGGGCGTCACCCTCGACAACGTCGTCATCTACAACAGCGATTCCGCTGTCACCCCGCTGGCCGGCACGACCACGGCGACGCGCGCGCTCTACATGACCGGCAACGCCGCCAAGCAGGCGGCCGAGGGGCTGCGCGCCCGGCTCGTCGAACGGGCGGCGCAACACTTCGGCGTCGCGCCCGACGAGATCGACATGGCCTTCAACGAGGTCTTCGTCATCGACAGGCCGGAAAAGACCATGCCGCTGGTCGAGCTGGTGCGCATGTGCGCGGCGGAGGGTATCCATCGCTCGGAGCTCGCGATCTTCCGAGCGCCGTTCTCAGACTTTCTCGACCCGGAGACCGGGCAGGGCCAGGCCCACCCGGACTATGCCTACGGCGCCCATGCCGTGGAGGTCTCAGTGGACGTGGAGACCGGCGAGGTCGAGGTGCTGAAGAGCGTCGCCGCCCACGATGTCGGCCAGTGCATCAACCCGGCGGCGGTCGAGGGCCAGATCCAGGGCGGCGCGCAGAACGGCCAGGGTTACGCGCTCAGCGAGGAGATGCTCTACGAGGAGGGCCGCCTGGTCACGCCGTCCTTCAGCGAATACCTGATGCCGACGGCGATGGATATGCCCAACGTGGAGTGCATCATCCTCGAATCCCGCAGCGGCGTCGGGCCCTTCGGAGCCAAGGGCATCGGCGAGCCGGCCATGACTGCCGTAGCGCCGGCCATCGCCAACGCCGTCGCCGACGCCATCGGCGTGCGCGTCTTCGAGATGCCGATTACGCCGGAACGGGTGGTGACGGCGTTGCAGCAGCGCGATGCCTCCTGACCAGACCGGCTCTGCGGACGATGGCCGATAGCAACGACAAGCCGCTCGGGCGCTACATCCGGGTTCTGGAGACGGTCGCGCGCGCCAAGACCGGCGTGACGCTCACGGAGATCGCGCGGGAGCTCGACTTGCAGCCGGGGACGGCGCATCGCCTGATCCGCGGGCTCTCCGACCTCGACCTGTTGCGCAGCGCGCCCGGCACCAAGAGCTACGTGATCGGGCCGCGCCTGCAGACCCTGCTTCACACCACCATGGACCGTGCGGGCTATGCCGGGCTCGCCAAGTCGGTGCTCGACGGGCTGGTCGCGGAGTTCGGTGAGACCGCCCATCTGGCCCGGCTGAACGGCGACTTCGCCGAGTCCGTGCTGATGGAGCAGCCTTCGGGTTCGGACCGCGCCTTCGTGCAGCCGGGGCGGCAGCTGCCGTTGCACGCGGCGGCGTCAGGCAAGGCGATCCTGGCGTTCCAGGACGAAGCGTTCGTGGCGCGCTATCTGTCGCGCCCGCGCCCGCGCTTCACGGACAAGACCAAGGTCGAGGAGGCCGACATCCTCGACGAGCTCGCGCAGATCCGCGCCGACGGCGTGGCGGTCTGCGACAACGAACTCGATGCGGGCGTGCTGAGCTACGGCCATCCGATCCGCGTGAACGGCGGATACGTTCTCTACTCGGTCGGCATCACCGGGCTTGCGGACCGTTTTCGGCCCATGGAGCCCACCCGCATCAAGCAGAAACTGGCCGAGGCCGCTGCTGATCTCGGCAGAAGGCTCGGCTTCACGGCCTGAAGGAACGACGCGATGACTGACGATCGTTTGACAGAGATCGTTCGGAATTGCCGGAACACGACGGCGAGAAGCTGCGGGGGATATCAGGAACCGACGGCCACGGGTCAGCCGGGGTCCTACATCTCGACCATTCTGCTTTCGACAGGCGCCGTGAACCTGGAGCAGTTTCCCGGATTTCCATTCGAAGAGGACCTGGACCAGGGCATGGCCGAGATCGTGTCCTACGATCGCGCCGAGTGTAACGATTCCTATATCGGCCAGGTCAATATGCTGCAGGCGTCGTCGTTCAGCGGCGTCAACGGGGCGATTTGGGGTTACGACCTGGCGGTCGATTCCCGCATCGGCAAGACCTATCCCGTAGGCCGCATCGAGAACATTCCGATTTATTCCCTCATTCCCCTGCGCGATGCGACCCGGCAGCTCTTCGGCGTTGCCGACGCGCGGCACTTCCCTCCGCAAGAGGGCGCCATGGTGGTCTGTGCGGAAAAGTACCGCACCAGCATGGTCTCGGACGGCAACATGTGGATCTGGTGCGCGCTGGGATTTGCGATTGCTGAAGACCGCGAGAATCACGCGTGCCTCTTCATGGAGGACACGGGAATTATGCGCCTCGCTGGAGACGAGGACGAGTCGGTGAGAACCAGGCTCGACAACAGGCTCAACAGGATCGCCTATGCGGCGTATCTCTGCGGCGAGAATCAGGGCGCACGCTACAAGAAGATCTATATCGGCTGGAAGGCGTCCCACATTCCGAAGAACCACGTGGGCTGTGCGCTCGCCTGCGCGCCCTACGTGACCCTGCCGTCCGGCGCGTTCACGAACATGACTTCGGAAACGGAGATCCTCGGGCTTTCCACGGATGAGTGGTTATCCAGGGTCGGCTTCTCCAGGGTCGACGAGCCCGACTACGCGCTCAAGACCCTGACCGGGCCGAATATCCCTCTCCACTAGGCGCGGATCACGGGCGGAAGGAGACGCACGTTGTCCGAGGAGAACATCGCCATCGACGTGCGCAGTGCCGTCAAGCGCTTCGGCGCGGTGACCGCGCTCGCCGGCGTGTCGCTGACGATCAGGGACAACGAGTTCTTCACGCTGCTCGGCCCCTCGGGCTGCGGCAAGACCACCCTGCTCCGCCTGATCGCCGGCTTCGAAGAGATCACCGAGGGCGCAATCCTCCTCTACGGCGAGGACATCGGGACGCTGCCCCCCAACAGGCGCCCAATCAACACCGTCTTTCAGCACTACGCGCTCTTTCCACACATGACGGTGGCGGAGAACGTGGCCTTCGGCATGCGCCGCCTCGGCTGGAGCAAGGCCGATATCGAGGACCAGACCGGACGCATCCTCGACCTGGTGAAGCTGGGCGACCTCGCAGCCCGCAGGCCGGCGCAGCTCTCCGGCGGGCAGCAGCAGCGCGTCGCGCTCGCCCGCGCCATGGCGCCCCGGCCCAAGGTGCTCCTGCTCGACGAGCCGCTGTCGGCGCTTGACCTCAAGCTCCGCCAGGCCATGCGCATCGAGTTGAAGCAAATTCAGGAGGAAACCGGCATCACCTTTGTGTTCGTGACCCACGACCAGGAGGAGGCGCTAACGATGTCTGACCGCATCGCCGTGATGTCGGCGGGCGAGATCCGGCAGGTAGGAACGCCGCACGAGATCTACGAGGCGCCCATCGACCGCTTCGTGGCCAACTTCATCGGTGAGACCAACGTCCTCGACGTGACCGTGCGGCGGGAACCGGACGGCGGCTGTTCTTGCCGGCTCCCCAACGGCGCGGTGTTTCCCTGTGAGGCCGCCGGTACGCCGCCCGTGGACGGCGCCGCCGCGCACGTGCTGATCCGCCCGGAACGGCTCTCCCTCGTGGCCGAGGCCGCGTGCGATTCCGGCCTCACCGGCGTGGTGGACCAGACCGTCTATCTTGGCACTGACATCCAGTACGGAGTCCGGCTGGACGAGGGACCGGATATCCTGGTGCGCGCGCAAAATGTCGGCGCCGACGCGGTTCCCTACCGCACCGGCGACCGCGTGGGCCTCGCCATCGCGCCCGGCGGCGCCCGGCTGCTGGTGGACTGATGGCCGGCGAGCTCGCCAGTACACGCGCGGTCTCGCGCACCTTCGCGCCGGTGCGCACCCCCTTGCTGATTCCGACCTGGGTGATCATCGGCTTCTTCCTCGTGGCGCCGGTGCTGATGATGCTCGCCTACTCCTTCCTGACGAAGGAGTTCCGGGGCGGCGTGATCTGGGAGTTCTCGCTCGCGGCCTACGACCAGTTCATCTTCGACCGCGGCCTCTTCGGCGACGAGCCGCCGCAGATTGAGTGGACCTACATCGTGATCTTCGTCCGCTCGATCATCCAGGCCGCCGTCGCGACGCTGCTCTGCCTGATCATCGGCTTCCCGACCGCCTACTTCATCGCGACGCGCTCGCCCGCGACGCGCTCGATGTGGCTTTTCCTGGTGACGGTGCCCTACTGGGTGAACCTGCTGATCCGCACGGTCTCCATGAAGTTCCTGATCCGGGACAACGGGCCGCTCAACGAAGCCCTGATGGGCTTGGGCGTCATCAGCGAGCCCATTGCGCTCATCAACACCGACTTCGCGGTGCAGCTCGGGCTTTTCTACTCGTACCTGCCCTTCATGGTGCTGCCCATCTATGCCTCGGTGGAGCGCTACGACTTTGCGCTCTCCGAAGCGGCGGCCGATCTCTATGCCAATCGCTGGACGATCCTGCGCCGGGTGATCCTGCCCATCGTGCGGCCCGGCATCGTGGCCGGCTGCATCCTGGTCTTCGTGCCGAGCCTCGGCGCCTTTCTCGCACCCGATCTCCTCGGCGGCGCTAAGAACTTCCTGATCGGCTCGCTCATCGAGGAGCAGTTCAAGGGCAACGCCGGCAACTGGCCCTTCGGCGCAGCCGCGTCGATGATCCTGCTCTCGCTCGTGCTCATCGCGCTCTTCATCTACGCGCGCCGGCAGGCGCTGCGCAGCGCGAAGCAGGCCTGAGATGCGGCGAAGCCTCAACATCAGGCGCTATCCCGGCTTCCTGCCGGTGACGATCCTCTGCCTGGTGGTGCTCTACGCGCCGCTCCTGGTGGTGATGGTCTACAGCTTTAACGACTCGCTCTCGATCACCCGCTGGGGCGGGTTCAGCTTCCGCTGGTACATGGACATCTTCACCGGGCCGGAATCGGCCAAGTTCAAGGACGCCGCCTGGAACTCGCTCACCATCGCGCTCTCTGCCGCCGTTGCCAGCACCATCATCGCGACGGCCGCAGCGGTGGCGATGGTTCGGGGCGGCGCCTTTAAGGGGAAGGCGCTGAACCTCGCGCTGATCAGCATGCCGATCATGGTGCCGGAGATCGTCACCGCTGTGGCGACGCTGGTGTTCTTCAGCGCCATCGGATTCACGCTCGGTTATCTGTCTATCCTCGTCGCGCACATCGTCTTCTGCATTCCCTTTGCGTACCTGCCCATTGCGGCCCGCCTGCAGGGCATCGACGGCAGTTATGAGGAGGCCGCGCAGGACCTTTACGCAAGTCGCTTCCAGGCGTTCCTGCGCGTTCTCATGCCGTTGATGGCGCCCGGCATTCTCGCGGGCTTTCTGCTGGCATTCATCATCTCTCTGGACGATTTCATCATCACCAACTTCATCAAGGGCGCCGGTATCGAGACCCTGCCCACGGCCATATTCGGGGCCGTGAAGCAGGGGATCAAACCCAACATCATGGCGCTCAGTACGCTCATGCTCTCCGTCTCGATCATCATCGTGACGCTCTCGTATTTCATCAGTCGTTACGGGCGTCAGGGGACGAAGGCGGAGGCGTAAACCTCACGTAAACCACCGCAACCAAGGAGGGAGACATGCGGACCATTCTCAAAGCCGGAATAGCGGCGTTAGCCCTGACCTTTGTCGCAGGCGCGGCACAGGCTCAGGAGAAGCTCTTGATCTACCACTGGTTCGAGTACATCCCGCAGGAGCTGCTGGATAAGTTCTCGGCCGAGACCGGGATCGAGGTGACCATGGACACCTTCGATTCCAACGAGGCGATGCTGGCCTCGCTCAAGGCCGGCAAGCTCGGCTCTTACGATGTGGCGGTGCCGGGCGACTACATGGTCGAGATCATGATCGGCGAAGGAATGCTCGACACCATCGCCGAGGGCGAGCTCGCCAACTTCGCCAACATGGAGCCGCAGTGGGTGGACGTGCCCTTCGACATGGGCCGCAAGCACTCGATCCCCTACCAGTGGGGCTCGACCAGCTTCTCGGTGAACCGGGACGTCTATCAAGGCGACATCAACGACACCAGCATCGTCTACGACCCGCCGGATGAGCTGAAGGGCAAGATCAACGTGCTCGACGCCCAGGGCGAGGTCATGCTGCTGGCCTCGCTCCATCTCGGCATTCCGCAGTGCTCGACCGACCGCGAGCAGCTCAAGGCGCTCGATGCGCTGCTGCAGGCGGCCAAGCCTCACTGGGCCTCCTTCAACTCCGACGGGGCCAAGGATGTGCTCGTCTCCGGCGACGCCGCTGTGGGCATGATCTGGAACGGCTTCGGCGCCAAGGCTAGGGCGGAGGGCGCCAACATCGAGTACGCCTATCCGCGCCAGGGCTACGTCGTCTGGATGGACAATGTCGTGCTGCTGAAGGACGCGCCCAACCGGGCCAGCGCACTCAAGTTCATGGACTTCCTGCTGGAGCCGGAGAATATCGCTGCGGTGACCAACTACGCGCGCTACGCCGCCGGCGTGAAGGGCGTGACGCCGCATCTGGATCCGGAGCTCGCCACCCAGCCTGAATCGGTGCCGCCCGCCGATGCACCCGCCGGCACCTTTGTCGCGGTGTGCGATCAGGCGACCCAGGAGGTCTACGACACAATGTGGACCCGCCTGAAGAAGTAGCTGTTTCGTTTTGAGGCCGGGCGGCGCGCGACCAGAGGGCGTGCCGCCCGGCACCTCAGCCGCCGACGCTGATCACCGCGAGCGGGGCCTGGGCTTCGATATCGCTCACCACGTCGATCACCGCCGGCCGGTCGGCGGCGAAGGCGGTCTCGAGCGCGCCGGGGATGTCGGCAGGATTCTCGACGCGGAGGCCCAGCGCCCCCATAGCCTCGGCGATGGTGGCGAAGTTGACGTCGTTGTAGGTCCAAAGCTCGCGCCCCTGCTCGGACTGTTGCCCGCCGTAGGCGCGGTCGAAGCCGGGCGAGCCCTGATTGCCCGAGCTGTTGTTGTTCACCAGGGTGACCGTGTTGATGCCGCAGCGCACGGCGGTCTCGATCTCGCTCAGGTGGTACCAGAAGCCCGCGTCGCCCGTGAAGACGAAGACGGGGCGGTCCGGCGCGGCGCACTTCGCACCCAGGCCGGCGGGGAAGGCCCAGCCGAGGTGACCGGCGCTCCGGATGTAGCTTTGCCGGGGCGAGCGAAGGTCGTACATCCCGCCCATCCACATGCCGGAATGTCCGGTGTCGGCCATGACGATGGCGTCCTCCGGCAGATGCCGTGTGAGCTCTTGGCAGATGCGTTCCGGCTGGATGGGCACGGCGTCCGATTCCAGGAGCGGCCGGTAGCGATCGTGCCATTCCGCCACGATCTGGCGGGCGCGGGCGGCCCACACCGTCCGACGCTCGGCCGACCGGGGATCGGCATGGGCCAGCATCCAGTCGAGCGCCAACTTGGCATCGGCGCAGACCGCCGCCCTGAGCGGGTAGTTGCGGCCGAGCGACTGGGGCTCGATGTCGATCTGCACGGCGGGTGTGCCGATGGGCGGCACCTGCCAGAAATGCGTGGTCATGCCGCCGGTCTCGGAGCCGACGAAGCAGACGAGATCGGCCTCGCCCACGACCCGGTTGGCGGTCTCACGCGAGTAGGTTCCGACGACGCCGACCGAGAGCGGATGATCGCCTGTAATGGTGTCCTTGCCGTTGAGAGAGGTCGCGACCGGGACGGCGAGACGCTCGGCGAGCGCCACCAGCGCGGCCCCCGCCCCCGATGCGCGAACCCCGCCACCGGCGACGAACACCGGCCGCTCCGCTGCCTCGATCGCGTCGAGCGCCCCGCGCGCATGCTCGGGCGCAGGCGCCGGCCTGAAGGGCGGCACCCGTGCGAACAGCTCTTCGGCGAGGGCCTCCATCTCGGCTTCCTCGTAGTCGATCTGCCCCTCGTTGCCCCGGAACTGCAGGTGCACCGGGCCGGGCTTGCCCGAGACGGCGACCCTAAAGGCCTGGCGCACCAGGTCGGGAATGCGCGTGACCTCGTCCACGGTCGCGTTGAACTTGGTCACCGGCTCGAACGCCGGCACGTCGTCCAGATCCTGGTACGCCTTGCGGAACTTGGTGTGCGGGTCGCGCCCGCCGGTCATCGCGATCACCGGCGAGTTGGCGAGCCATGCATCGCGGAGACCGGCAGCGAGGTTGAGCGCGCCCACCACCTGAGCCATGCATATGCCGGGGCGTCCGCTGGCGCGCGCGTAGCCGTCGGCCATATAGGCGGCGGACTTCTCGGCGTGGACCTGGATGCGCCGGATCGTGGTCCGCCGCTCCATCTCGACCAGGGCGCGCCGCAGAATCGAGGGCACCATGAACACATGCGTGACGCCGTAGCCCTGCAGCATCTCCGCGAGAACTTCTGCGCCCGAGCGCTTCGTCATCGGCCCACACCCCGCCTCGGAATTCGTCGCGCGTACCTTAAGGTGAGCCAGGAATTCTCACTACGGTATACTGCCGGCCAGAAGACATTCGTTGGGTCCTGCGAAGTCTCAACCTCCAGACCGAGGGGATGAGCCATGCCCGATGCAGGGATCGGACCGAAGCTGGCGCGCGCCGCCGACGTACTCACGCGGGACATGATGTGCATCGAGGCGGGCGAAAGCGTCCTCATCACGACCGACACGGGGACCGATACCGTTGGCGTCCAGGCGATCCAGGACGCGGCCTACCGGCTCGGCGCCAAGGTCGCCTCGATCACGCTGGCGCCGCCGGTGCCCTTCCAGGGCGGGCTGGCGGACGAATATCTGCCGGATCACGTCAAGGCGGCCACCGGCGCGTGCGATGTCTGGATCGATCTCTGCATGCCCTATCTGGCCGGCTCCAAGGCCTTCGACGAAGCGATGGAGAAGAACCGCGTCCGCTACTTTCTCGGTGCCGACGTCGGCGCCGACGAGATGGTGCGCCTCATGGGTGGCGCCGATCTCGACGGGCTGTTCCAGCTCGGCGACGCGTTCGGCGCGCTGCTCGCGGAGTCCGCCGGCAAGGATTGCCGCATCACCAACGCGCACGGCACCGATGTCGGCTTTACGCTGGCCAAGCCCGAGGGCTTCGCCTTCGCCCGCGCGACCGAGCCTGGCGGCTACTTCGTGCCCGGCACGGTGATGATGCTGCCGGAGATGGAGTCGGTCGTGGGCTCGGTGGTCACCAGCAACATGTTCCACGAGTACTACACCGAGCTTGCCGAACCGATGACGTTGAAGATCGACGGCAAAGTCCAGGAGGTCATCGGCGGCGGGCCGGAGAACAAGGTCATGCGCCGCGCCCTGACGCGGGCGGGGAACGGCGAGTTCGGCTACGTCGTTCACTTCACCTGCGGCTTTCATCCGGCGGCGCGCTACACCGGCAAGTGCTTCATCGAGGACCAGCGCGTCGCGGGCTACAACGCCATCGGGCTCGGGCTGCCGTTCTGGGTGCCGGGCGGCGGCGAGAACCACCCCGACTGCGTGATCTCGATGCAGTCCATGTGGATCGAGGGACAGCAGATCCTCGAAGACGGCGTCATCGTCGCGCCCGAGCCGCTCGCGACGATGGCCGAGGACCTGCGCCCCATCTACGGCTAGGGCGTTTACCGCTCACGGCAGCCGGCCTGCGGCCGGCGCCTCCGTGTGGGCGCCGCATTGGCGGCGGGCCGCGGTCGCGGCCTGTAGCGCGCCCGTCAAAGACGGACGCGCTATAGCCCCTGACTGTAGACAGCGCGATTCCAGCCGTCCCAGATCATTGATTTGATTCCGCCGCGTTCCCATGTGAATGCGTCGCGGCGCAGTTGCTGGCGGAGTGCCGGCTGTCGCGACATCACACATGCGAACGAGCCCGCCCCATGTCCCGAGACTACGTCACGAAGATCCTGAAGGCGCGCGTCTACGACGTCGCGCGCGAGACGCCCCTCGAACGTGCACCGAAACTCTCCTCCCGGCTCGGCTGTGAAGTCTGGCTCAAGCGGGAGGACCTGCAGCCGGTCTTCTCGTTCAAGCTCCGGGGCGCCTACAACAAGCTCGCCTCGCTCACGCCCGAGAAGCGCGCGCGGGGGGTGATCGCGTCGTCGGCCGGCAATCACGCCCAAGGGGTCGCGCTGGCTGCGCGCAGGCTCGGCGCCCAGGCGCTCATCGTCATGCCGGAGACCGCGCCCCGCATCAAGGTGGAGGCGGTCGAGCGTCTCGGCGCCGAGGTGCTGCTCGCCGGCTCCTCATACGACGAGGCGAAGGAGACGGCAGAAGCCCTCGCCGCCGAGCGCGGCATGGTGCTGATTCCGCCTTACGATGACGAGCACGTCATCGCAGGCCAGGGCACGGTGGGGATGGAGATCGTGCGCCAGCAGGGCGAGCCCTTCGATGCCATCTTCGTCAGCGTCGGCGGCGGCGGGCTCATCGCCGGCGTAGCCGCCTACATCAAGGCGCTGTGGCCGGAGACCCGCATCGTGGGCGTCGAGCCGCAGGAGACTCCGACCCTGCACGCGGCACTCGCGGCAGGCGAGCGGGTGGTGCTGGACAGTGTCGGAATCTTCGCGGACGGAGTCGCGGTAAAGCAGATCGGCGCAGAGCCCTTCCGCATCGCGCAGGAATGCGTCGACGAGGTCGTGCTGGTCTCCACCGACGAAATCTGCGCGGCGATCAAGGACATCTTCGAGGACACCCGCTCGATCGCGGAGCCCGCCGGCGCGCTCGCGGTGGCGGGCCTCAAGCGCTACGTCGAGCGGGAGGGCGGAGCGGACAGCGGGCGCTTCGCGGCGGTGGTGAGCGGCGCCAACGTCAATTTCGACCGCCTCCGCCACATCGCCCAACGGGCCCAGCTCGGCGAGCAGCGGGAGAGCCTGCTCGCGGTGACCATCCCCGAGCGGCCCGGAAGTCTCATGCGCTTCTGCGAGCTGATCGGCAACCGCTCGATCACCGAGTTCAACTACCGCTACGCCGACGAGGTGGACGCACATATCTTCGTCGGCGTCGAGATCAGCGATGCCGGCGCGGACAAGCGCGCGCTCGTGGACGCGCTGGAGTGCGACGGCTATCCCGTCCTGGACCTGACCGACAACGAGATGGCCAAGCTCCACGTGCGCCACATGGTGGGCGGCCACGCGCCGGGTGAGCTGGACGAGGTGCTCTATCGTTTCGACTTCCCCGAGCGGCCGGGCGCACTCATGCACTTTCTCACGCAGATGGGCCGCAGGCCTTGGAACATCAGCATGTTCCACTACCGCAACCACGGCTCGGACTACGGCCGGGTGCTGATCGGCCTGCAGGTGCCGCAGGCCGAACGCGCCGACTTCCAGTCGTTCTTGGAGCAGGTGGGGTACGACTACCGGGAGGAGACCGACAACCCCGCGTACCGGCTGTTCCTGCGATAGCGGGGCGCGGCAGGCTTAGGCGGAGGCCGCGCGAATCGCGCGCCAGACGCGCTCCGCCGTGAACGGCATCTCCACATGCCGGACGCCGAGGTGCCAGAGGGCGTCGAGGATGGCGTTGCCGATCGCGGCCGGCGGCCCGGAGGTGCCGAGCTCGCCCACGCCCTTGACGCCGAGCGGGTTGGTCTCAGTCAACGTCACGTGGCCGTCCAGCGTGAAGTCGGGCAGATCGTCGGCGCGGGGCATCGTGTAGTCCATGAAGGAGCCGGTGAGCAGCTGGCCCGTCTCCGGCTCGTAGCGCACGTCCTCCAGCAGGGCCTGTCCGATGCCCTGGGCCGCGGCCCCGTGACGCTGGCCGTCCACCACCAGCGGGTTGATCACGAGGCCCACGTCCTCCACCGAGTAGTAGCCGGTGAGTTGCACCGCGCCGGTCTCGGCATCGACCGTGACCGTCGCGACGTGGGTGCCGTAGGGATAGTTGAAGTCGTCCGGGTCGAAGAACGCGGCCTCTTCCAGCCCAAGCTCGAAGCCCTCGGGATAGTCGGCGCCGCGATAGGCCATGTCGGCGATCTCGACGAAGGTCATGCGCCGGTCGGTACCGCGCACGGAATAGGCGCCGGCCCCGAAATCGATATCGTCCACGGCGCACTCCATGAGGTGGGCGGCGAGGCGGCGGCCCTTGTCGATGATGCGGTCGGAGGCCACGGCGAGCGCCGAGCCCACCACGGTGATCGAGCGCGAGGCCCAGGTGCCGAGGCCGTGGGGAATCCGGTCCGTGTCGCCCTCCACGATCTCGATGTCGGCAAGCTCGCAGCCGAAGCGGTCGGCCACGATCTGCGCGTAGGTGGTGGCGTGGGACTGGCCGTGGTTGTGGCTGCCGCAGAGCACGGTGATCTTGCCGCTGGGATGGACCCGCACGGTGGCCACGTCCCAGAGCCCCATGCGGCTGCCGAGGGCGGCGGCAAGCCTGCTCGGCCCGGCGCCGCCCGAGCGGACGAAGGCGGCCATCCCAATGCCCATCAGCACGCCGTCGGCCCGGAGCCGTCCCTGCTCGGCTCTGAGCGCGTCGAGATCGGCGAGTGCGCGGGCCTTGCCAAGCACCGCGGGGAAGTCGCCCACGTCGTAGGTGACGCCGGTCGCGCTCGCATAGGGCATGTTGGCGGCGGGTACGAGGTTGCGCGCGCGGGCCTCGACCGAATCGCCGGCCATTTCCCGCGCCCCGTTCTCGATCAGGCGCTCGATGACGTAGGTAATCTCGGGATTGCCGGCGCCGCGATAGGCGTCGATCGGCGTGGTGTTGGTGTAGACGCCGAGCACCCTGCAATGCAGCGCGGGGATCGCGTATTGGCCGGAGAACATGCTGACGCAGAAGAGCGTCGGGATGCAGGCGGCGAACTGGCTCTGGTAGGCGCCGAGATTGGCGATGATGTTGGCCTCGACGGCGGCGATGCGCCCTTCGGCGTCGAAGGCCATGCGCGCCTCGGTGACGTGATCGCGGGCGTGGATGTCCACCGCGAGCGTCTCGGCGCGGGTCGCGGTCCAGCGCACCGGGCGGCCTACCAGGCGCGCGGCCCAGGGGAGGCTCGCCTCCTCGGGGTAGTGATAGGTCTTCTGGCCGAAGCCGCCGCCCACATCGGGCGCCACCACCCTGATCGCGTGCTCGGGCGCGCGCAGCGTGTCGCGCGAGAGCCACTGGCGGACCAGATGCGGGTTCTGCGTGGTGGACCAGAGGGTATAGCGCTCGCTGCCGCGATCGTACGCGCCGATGGCCGCGCGCGGCTCCATGGCGCTCGGCGCGAGACGGTTGTTGACGAGCTTGAGCGAGGTGACGTGGGCGGCAGCCGCGAAGGCGGCTTCCGTCGCCTCGGCGTCGCCGAGCCGCCAGTCGTAGGCGATGTTGCTGCCGAACTCCTCATGGACCAGCGGCGCATCCGCCTCGACCGCAGCGGCCAGATCGGTGATCGAGGAGAGCGGCTCCCATGCGACCTCGACGGCGGCCGCGGCGTCGGCGGCAGTGTGCGGGTCTTCGGCGATGACGAGGGCCACCGTGTCCCCCACGTGGCGCGCCTCGCCGGTGGCGAACACCGGCCGGCGGGCGAGCGCCATCGGGGTATCGTCGTGGGAGTTCACGTCCCACAGGATGTCGGTGTCGCCGCCGCCGTCGCGCCGCCAGTCCGCGCCGGTGAGCACCGCCAGCACCCCCGGCATGGCGCGCGCACGCACCGTGGCGATCGCCGCGATGCGGGCGCGGGCGTGAGGGCTGCGGACAAAGGCAGCATACGCCTCCCCCGGCAGGCGGATGTCGTCCACGAACCGGCCTCGGCCGGTCAGAAAGCGGTCGTCCTCCAGGCGTGTGTGCGCCGCGCCGACGTGCGCCATGCGTGCTCCCCCTTCGCTATGGCGACTGCAGATCGCCGCAGGCAGGCTAGTGAGCGGGCGACTGGGCGTCCACCCTCGGCGCCGGGCGCATGCTAAGGTGAGGGCAGGCGCGAAATAGGGCGGAGGCCGAGGATGTTGAAGCCGGAGACCGACGTTCTGGTATCTCAGCTCGACCGGGGGCTGAACGAGCACGTGGGGCGGGGCATCGTCGGCGCCTCCCTTGGCCTCGTCCGGCCGGAGGAAGAAGTGCTGACCCTCGCCGCCGGCTGCGCCGACCGGGCGACGGGAGCACCGCTTACCCCCGACCACCTGTTCAAGACCGCGAGCACCAAGAAAACCTGGACCGCCGTCGCCGTGCTTGCGCTGGTGAGCGAAGGGCGCATCGGTTTCGACCAGACCATTGAAGGGTGGTTCCCGCACCTGCCGCGGGCGGACGAGATCCGCGTGCGTCACCTGCTCAGTCACCGGAGCGGCCTGCCCGAATACGAGGCCTCCATGCCCAAGTGTGCGGCGGACGACTGGACGCCGGAGCGGATCATCGACTTCGCGCTCGCCAACGGCGCGCAGATCGGGCCAGGCGAGGCCTTCATCTATTCCAACCCCGGCTACGTGCTGGCGGGCGAGATCGTCGCAATCGAGCGGGGCGAGACGCTCTCCCAATGGCTCAGGCGCGCGGTCTTCGGGCCAGCCGGCATGAGCGAGACCTGGAGTGGAGGCGACGAAGCCTTCCCGCGCGAGCGTCTGGCCCGCCAATACGTCTTCGATTCCACCAGGCCCGAGGCGCCGCCGGAGGACTCATCGGACTGGTTCCCGCTCTCCGGCATCAGCGCTGCCGGCGACCTGGTCACGACACCGCGCGATCTCGCGCGGGGCTTCCACGCGCTGTTCACCGGGCAGGTGCTGGACTCTGGCGCCCTCGCCATGCTGCGCGGTCCGCTGCTGCCGGCCTCCTTCCCAGGCACCAACATCACTCATTGCGGCCACGGGGTGCTGGTCTCCCGCTTCGGCGACCTCACGATTGAGGGCCACCTTGGGCAGCTGCGCGGTCATGTCACCATGGCCGGCCACCACGCGGCGAGCGGGATCACCGCCGTGCTCAGCCAGAACTCGTGCTCGAGCGACCTGGAGGCCTTCGGCGCGGCGGGCATCCATCCGGCCTTCGCCGAGGTCTTCCGCCTGGCCGGCGCGTGATCCCGGTCATCGACGCGGGCGCTCTCGATGATGGAGAGAGCGCCGCCCGCCGCGCGCTCTGCGATGCGATCGGCGAGGCGTGCCGGGGAACGGGGTTCTTCTACGTCACCGGTCACGGCGTGCCGGAGACGCTGATCGCCGCCACCTACGAGCAGGCCGCGCGCTTCCACGCGCTGCCGGTCGAGGAGAAGCAGCGCCACCACATCGCTAACTCGCGCAACCACCGGGGCTACGTGCCGCTGGGGGAAGAGGACTACGGCGACGAGCCGGGCGTGGGCCGCAAGGCATCCTTCGACCTCGCCGCCGACCTGCCCGCCAACGATTCGGACTACGTCACGGGCTATCGCTTCCTCGGCCCCAACATATGGCCCGAACTACCGGGCTTTCGCGCGACCGTCGGCGGCTACTACGAGACGGTGATGGCCTTCGGGCGCCGGCTGCTCCCCGCCTTCGCCCGCGCCCTCGACCTCCCGGAAGACACGTTCGCGCCGATGTTCACGAAGCCCACGTCGAACCTGCGGCTGCTCCACTATCCCGCGCCGGAGCCGGGCACCGACTCGGAAGGGCTGCGCCTCGGGATCGGCTCACACACCGATTCGCGCACCTTCGGTTCTAACGTACTGATACAGTGTTGCTTCTTTCCTCCTGATCTTGCCGGGAAACGCAGAATCGGTCCGCGTTTTCTCCCCGGCTGCAACCGAACGCAGGAGGGAATTCCATGGCAACGGTTCGCCTCGACCAACGCCGTGTCGACAAACTCAAGCCGCGAAAGTCCGCCTACGACATTCGCGACCGCGACCTGAGGGGCTTCGGCGTCAGGGTCCTGCCCTCGGGCGCCAAGCGCTATTTCGTCCACAGCCAGCACCAGGGCCGGCGGGTCTGGAAAATTGTCGGTCAAGTGGGCTCCATGGGCGCAGACGATGCCCGCGCGCAGGCCAAGACCCTGTTGGCCGCCATTCGGGAAGGAAACGATGAGAAGGCTGCGGCGCCGTCCGAAACAGCCTTCGAGACGGTCGCCGACGAAGTCTTCGAGCGCTACGCCAGAAACTGGAAGCCGCCGACGCTCAGGGTCAACCGGGGCTACTATCGCAACCAAATCGTACCCTGGTTCAGGGGACGCCCGATCGGCGGCATCACCACCCGCGACGTCCAGCGCTGGTTTGCGTCGCTCCACGAAACACCGGTGGCTGCGGACCGTTCGGCTCCCGTCCTGTCGGTCATCATGCGCCAGGCCGAGGTCTATGGCTACCGGCCGGAGGGAACCAATCCGTGCACGGGCATCAAGCGATATCGCCGCCAAGGGCGGGAGCGCTTCCTGTCGGTCGCCGAGATTCGCCGGCTCGGCACGGTGCTGGCACGCCATGAAGCCGACCACCCGCAGGTCGTGGTGATCGTTCGGCTGCTACTGCTCACTGGGTGCCGCAAGAGCGAGATCGTCACTCTGAAGTGGCGCTTCTACCGCGAGGGCAAGTTGTTTCTGCCGGACAGCAAGGCGGGGCCGCGCACCGTCTGGCTCTCGTCCGCCGCACGCGCGATCCTCGACGGCCTGCCCCGCACGGCGCATTGGGTCTTCCCCTCGCCGACAACGGGCAGATGTCTGAACGTGATGACGGTCGCGCGGGTCTGGCATTCCGTGAGGGCGCAAGCGGGCTTGAGCGACGTCCGCCTCCACGATCTGCGCCACACGTACGCCAGCATGGCGCTCGCGCAGGGTGAGACGGTGCTGACCATCGGCCGGCTGCTCGGCCACCGTAGTCCCGCGACGACCCTCAAGTACATCCACCTCGACGACGCCATTGTGCGCGAGGCGGCGGATAGGGTCGGCGCGGCCCTGGAGAGCTGAGATATGGCTGCGAAGAGGCGGCGTCTGACCGACGCCAACGTTGCGAGGCTCACACCGGCGGCCCGCGAATACATGGTCTGGGACTCCCATTTCGCAGGCCTCGGTGTACGGGTCCGGCCCTCCGGGCATCGGAGCTTCGTCTATTGCCCGAAGGATAGTGGCCGTGCGCGCAGGATCACGCTCGGGCCTGCGGCGCTGACGAGCGTTGGGGAGGCGCGACGCCAGTGCCTCGCCATCGAGTCCCAAGTACGGCCCGACCGAACGGAGCGCGGCGCGGCCCCGACGTTCGGGGAGTTCGTCGCGGGTCCGGGGCGGGTGTGCATCGACCGTTGCAAGCCATCGACGCAAAAGGCTGTGCGCTGGATGTTGAGCGCGCGCTTGTTGCCTGCCTTCGGATCGTTGCCGCTGGACCGGATCAACCGTGCCGGCGTGACCCGATGGTTCGATGGGTACAGCCGGACCGCACCGGGCGGAGCCAACTACGCGCTGGACCTGCTTCGCAGGATGCTGAACCACGCGGTCACCTGCGGTCATCTCGACACGAACCCGACCCGTGGTATCAAGCGGAACCCCTGCCCAAAGCTCACCCTCTTCCTGTCGCGCGATGAGGTCCGTCGCCTCCTCCACAAGCTGGAGGATATTGGCAGAGCGCGGCCGTCACGGGCGCGACAGGCGGACATCATCCGCCTCCTGTTGCTGACCGGCTGCCGCAAGAGCGAGATCGTGACCCTGCGCTGGCGGGATGTCGACGGGGGCACGCTCAATCTGGGCGCTGCCAAGACGGGTCCGAGAAAGGTTTTTCTGAATGCCCCGGCGCGCGCCATCCTGGAGCGTCAGCTGCGATCGGAGAGCGTTTACGTCTTCCCCTCGCCGCTCGATCCCCGGCGGCCAATGTCTTCCGGCCTGCCGTTCTGGTATCGGGTGCGCAAAGAAGCCCGGATTGAGGACGTGCGTCTACACGACCTGCGCCACACGTTCGCGAGCCACGCCGTGCTGCAGGGCATTCCGCTGCCGGTCGTCTCGCGCTTGCTCGGCCACAAGCGCTCGAGCATGACGCTGCGCTATGCGCACGTCAGCGACCGCGAGACCGAGGCGGCGGCGGAGCGCATCGGGGTGACTATCGCGCAGGCTTTGGGGGGTAGTTGGGCCAGCTCGTCCGACTGACACCACCCGCCCGTATCCGGGCCGCCGACGTATTTCAACGAGGCCAGAGGCAGGAGGCGCTGGATAACCGGGGCGGATCAAAGTGTTGTTAAGCGTGGAAAATTGACCCCCTATTGGGGGTGATCGGCGTCCAAAATTGACCCCCCTCTGAATGTGTCCATGAACACGCCCCGTCATTGGACGGACGGGGCGGGGGGAGATGCTGGTTGTGGAGACGATTGCGCGGATCCGTCGGGATCATCTGGTGAAGGGCGTTCCGATCAAGAAGCTCGCCCGGGATTTGAGGGTTTCGAAGAACACGATACGCAAGGTTGTGCGGGGCGATGCGACCTCGCACACGTATGAGCGCAAGATCCAGCCGATGCCGAAGCTCGGGCCGTGGGTGGAGGAGCTTGAGCGCCAGCTTGAGGCCAACGAGAGGAAGCCACGCCGGGACCGGCTATCTCTGCTGCGGATCCACGAGGACCTTGCGGCGCTCGGCTACAAGGGCGGCTACGACGCGGTGCGCCGCTATGCCAAGGCGTGGCGCCGGCGGCGGCGTCTGTCGTCGCCGTCGCAGGCCTATGTGCCGCTGAGCTTCGACCCCGGCGAGGCCTACCAGTTCGACTGGAGCCACGAGTACGCGCGCCTGCATCCGAAAGGGCGCCCGCGGCCGGTGCTACAACGTCGTCGACCTGGTCAACCACCTCGAGGCCGAGCTCCGCGCCGGGCGCCAGGGCCGCACCGCAGAGCAGCTCACTCGCCGCGACTTCGTCATCCTCGACGAGCTCGGCTACCTGCCCTTCGCACAGGCAGGCGGCCAGCTCCTCTTCCACCTCATGAGCCGGCTCTATGAGCGCACCTCCACCGTCATCACCACAAACCTCGCCTTCGGCGAGTGGCCCTCGGTCTTCGGCGACCCCAAGATGACCACCGCGCTGCTCGACCGTCTCACCCACCACTGCGAGATCATCGAGACCGGCAACGAGAGCTGGCGCTTCAAGAACCGCTCCTGACCCAGCGCGGCCGTGCCTGCGGCCCGGTTGCCCCGGTGGGCCAACAGGGCCCCCCTACGCGGCTTCGCTTCGCGTAGCGGGAAGCGCTACACGAAGCCGCGCGGGTCCCCCCTATTGGCTACCGGGACACCCTCCACCGTGCCTCAAAGGGGGGTCAATTTTGCACGCCGATAGGGGGTCAATCTTCAAAGCCGATTGACACCATGAGCGGGGCGCGCCGCTCGTCGCGGAGTTCGAGGCCTGGATGCGGACCGAGCGTGCCGCGCTCTCGCGCCACGCCGCCGTGGCCAAGGCGATGGATTACATGCTCAAGCGCTGGGACGGCTTCACCCGCTTCCTCGACGACGGCCGCATCTGCACGACGAACAACGCCGCCGAGCGGGCCCTGCGGCCCCTATGCCTCGGAAGACGTTCCTGGCTCTTCGCCGGGTCCGACCGAGGCGGCGCGCGGGCCGCGGCCATGTACACCCTCATCGGCACCGCCAAGTTGAACGACGTCGACCCTCAGGCCTGGCTCGCCGACGTCCTCGACCGGATCGCCGACCTGCCGCAGTCCCGGCTGCACGAACTCCTCCCCTGGAACTGGAAGGCCGAGCGGCAGCAGGCCTTGGCGGCGTAAGCCCCACTCTCCACCGCCCCGTTCATGGCTGAGCCCTCCGATCCAGTTGGGTCAACACCATTACGTCGCGGTCCTTTCCGGATGCATACTCGGCGGATGGTTACCGACGGGATGCACCGCATCCGTCACTTCGGCATCCTCGCCAACGGATGCCGCGCCAGGACGCTGGAGAGCGCGCGCGAAGCCCTCGGCTCTATCGGCTGTCCCGATGAGTATATGGATGACCATGCGCCCGAAGGCGAACGCGAGCGCGACCAAATAGCGGAGCCCGTGGCCGCCCCCGTGGCCTGTCCCCATTGCGGCGCGGCGCTGCGTCTGGTCCGCGATATCCCTCGCCAGCGCCCCGCCCACGCGAGCCGGGCGCCACCCAGCGAGCGGCCGAACCACGGGTCGCAGCCGTGAGTGATCCCCTCGCTTCAGCCCGGTGCGTCGGCGCCGTCACGCCGGCAAGTCGGGCAACTCGTGCTCGATCCCGATCATCAGCGAAGCACCGCCGCTCGAACCGACCGATCTCACCGATTCACGCGCCCAAGGCCATCGCAGCCCGGGCCAAAACAGCACGCCCGACAACAGGCAGCCCGCCACTCGCCCCTTCGTAAGCGCGCCACCAGCGCACTTTCCACATAGCCAGCACCCCCTCTCGGGGGCCGCGGCTTCGTTCAAACAGGTTCAGCAGGCTCGCTCATGCGAACCTGCTGAACCCTAAAGATTTGCGCGGCTCCCCTTCCATGCCCAGTTCCCGGGTCGGACCCGCGAAATAATCCTGCCGGGGGCTCCGCCCCCGGACCCCCGAGGTAAACAAGTAAGGACTCAAGGCGTAAGCGTCCGGGCAACGCGGAAGCCGAAGGTGACGACCCGGTTCCCGACGCTGTACCCGAGGCGGATGGCGGAACGGAGGAACCACGGTATGTTGCTCCACGAACCGCCGCGCAATACGCGCTGCCCGCAATCACCGCCCGCCACCCAAGCGCTGCCGTCCGACGGCGCGCCCGCATAGTCATTGTGCCAGCAGTCCTCGACCCATTCCGATACATTGCCCGACATGTCATGCAAGCCGAAACCGTTCGCCGCAAACGAACCCGCCGGAGCCGTTTCACGGCCGTCCCAGCGGCTGCCGCAGCCGCGGCAGTTCGCCCGGTTCCGACCCACCGAATCCCCCCAGCTATAGCGCGTCCGCGTCTTCGCGCGCGCCGCATATTCCCACTCCGCCTCCGTCAACAGCCGGTACTCCTTCCCCGTCTTCCGCGACAGCCACGCGACATACGACCGCGCTTCGTTCCAGGTCACATGGATGACCGGCCGACTTCCACGGCCCCAGCCCTTGTCATCGGGGCGATACCCGTCGCACCCGCCAGCGGATACGCAGGTATCCCATTCCGCAAACGTCACCTCGTGTTTGCCCACCGCAAAGGGTTGCGAGATCGTCACCTCATGCTGCAGGACTTCATCTCCGTCACGGCCTTCTTCCGACCTCGGCGAGCCCATGACGAACGAACCCGCCGGCACCACCACCATTTCTGGGCAGGACGGGCAATCCCGGAATGTTTCCCCCGCCTTCGGCCCCACGTCCGCTTCGGCCAGCAGCGCCGTCGGAACAAACCCCGCACGCCCGCCTGCCTCGACACGGCCCGCTGCGTCATGCAGCGCAATCTCTTCTGCTGCCTTTACAACATCATCCACGCTTCCGGCTGTTCCGTGGCTGGCAAGAAGCGAAGCGGCTACGAAGGCCACGGCGGAGAGGGTACGGGCTATGAGTTTCATGTTGGCACCATCATCTGATCGTTTGTCGTCGGCGCGATCCGCTTCAGTTCTCATTGTACTGCTCTTCGTCCTCGTCGCACTCAGGCGTAACCCTCCGCTGAGGACCGCCTTTCTGGTTTGGCGGGATTCGGCGAGAGTGATCGATCGTGGATGGCCGCCGGCGCCGTTCCATGCGACGCCGCGGGGCTGGGCGGGCCCCAACCTGCTGGCGATGATCCTGTTCGAGAAGTATGGGGCGCACCAGCCGTTGAACCGCCAGCGCGATCGCTACGCGCGCGAAGGCGTCGATCTGAGCCTGTCGACGCTGGCCGACCAGGTGGGCGCATGCACGGTGGCGCTCAGACCGCTGCACGACCTGATATCGGCGCATGTGCTGGCGGCGCAACGGCTGCACGCCGACGACACACCTGTGCCGGTCCTCGCCAAGGGCAAGACCGCCACAGGGCGAGCCTGGGTCTATGTGCGCGACGACAGGCCGTTCGGCGGTCCGGACCCGCCGGCGGCGCTGTTCCGCTACTCGCGGGACCGGTCCGGCGATCACCCGGTCGAGCACCTGAAGACCTTCGCCGGCATCCTGCAGGCCGACATCTACGCCGGATTCAACCGCCTCTATGCGGCCGGCAGATCGCCGGGGCCCATCGTCGGCGGGGCGTGTTGGGCGCATTCCCGGAGGAAGTTCTACGAGCTCGCCGACATCGCGGTGAGCGAGCGCCGAAGGGGCAAAAACGCGCCGCCGATCTCGCCCGTGGCTTTGGAGGCGGTGAAGCGGGTCGACCTGCTGTTCGACATCGAGCGCGGGATCAACGGCGAATCCGCCAACCATCGCCTTGCCGTACGCAAGGAACTGAGCGCGCCGGTGCTGGCCGAACTCAAGGACTGGATGCAGGCCGAGCGCAGGAAGCTGTCGCGCCATTCCCCGGTGGCCAAGGCCATGGACTATATGCTCCGGCGCTGGGAGCTGTTCGCCCGCTTCCTCGACGACGGCCGCATCTGCCTGACCAATAACGCGGCCGAGAGGGCGCTCAGGGGTATCGCCCTCGGAAGACGCAGTTGGTTGTTCGCCGGCTCGGACCGCGGCGGCACCCGCGCCGCGGCGATGTACACGCTCATCGGCACCGCCAAGCTCAACGATGTCGATCCTCAGGCCTGGCTCGCCGATGTGCTCGGCCGCATCGCCGAGACGCCGCAGAGCCGGCTCGACGAACACCTCCCCCGGAACTGGGTCCCGGAGCAAAGCTCGATCGCGCCGCATAGAGCCGGCCCCCGCGAAGGCGGGGCCGGACCCCGCCCGGCGCTTAATCGCCAGCATCGCCCCGCCGACAAACTCAGCCCGAAATCGCCCGCGGTCTTCGGCGGATGCTTACAGATGTCCTTCACCGATGCGCCTGCATCGGCTTCCTTCAATATCGAGACGATCTGCGTCTCGGTGAATCGGCTGCGTCTCATGGGAACCTCCTGGCTCGACTATCGTGCCTGAAAATTCCAGCTCCAATCTGTCTACCCTCAGGGGAAGTTTACGGCGCGACCTGTCTTGCGGGCCAAACCTGCGGCAAGGCTCGTCGACCGCACGCAATGGCCGATGAGCGACCGCCTACGCGCAGGGCGGCGGCCTGCCGGCCCGCGCAAGCCGGGGCGTTCAGTACTCGAGGCCGTACTCGCGTCGCGCCACCTCGGGGGTCACGAAGCCGTTCGCCACGTCGCGGCGCACGCTCTCGCGCTCGCGCTCCCGGGGGTCGCCGTATCCCCCGCCGCCCGCCTCGAGCAGGGTGATGCGATCGCCGGGTGCGAGCTGCAGGCGTCCCCGGGGATCGACCACTTCGCCGTTGATGCGGTGTTCGCGCGGGGCGCCGGGGCGGCCTCCCGCGAGTCCCTGGGCCACGAACTCGGTGCGGTTCGCCATGCATAGCACGGTGAGGGGATGTCCGGTGTTGTTGCGGATGACGACCTCCTGGCCGAGTCCGCCACGCGCCGCCCCGGCCCCGCCGGAGTCGGGGAGCAGGCGCTTGCGCTCGATCGTGGTGCCGGTGAGCGTCTCCCACACTTCGACCGGCACCACCGCCATGTTGGAGGGGCCGGGCAGGGTCTCGGCCCCGTCATGGTTTCGCAGCGCGCCGAACCCGCCGGCCGCGAAGTAGATGGTCGAAACCGCTCGCCCGTCGTGATGGCGACCCTGGACGGTGAGCAGGTTGATCATGCCGCAGTCCGCCTGCACCCGATCCGGCGCCGCCTCCGCCAGCGCCCCGAACACGAGCGGCGCAACGTAGTGGCCGATCATGTGGCGGGCGCCGGTGGGCGAAGGCGGCTCCGCGTTGAGGAGACATCCGGGCGGGGCGACTGCGCTGATGGGCGCGCTCATGCCGCCGTTGTTGGGAAGTTCGGGCACGCTTACGCACTTGACGCTGTAGAGGGTCATTGCCCGGGTGTAGCAGAAGGGCACGTTGATTCCCCGGCGCACACTGGCTCCGGTTCCCGAAAAGTCGGCGTGCAGGCGTCCTTCGCTCACCCGGATCTCGACCGCAAGCGCGATCGCGCCATCCGGACCTTCGATGTGCACCCGATTCCGATAGACGCCGGGCCGCATGGCGTCGAGGCGTTCGCGCATGGCACGCTCGGAGCGCCCCCGAATCTCGGCGGAGAGCGCGCGAAAGTCCGCGAGCGCGTGCTCGTCCAGGAAATCGAGCAGCATGCGTTCTCCGATCGCGGTCGCGGTCACGTTCGCCATCAGGTCCCCGATCACCTCGTCCGGCGCCCGGACATTGGTGCGCACGATGTCCAGGATGAGGTCATTGCAGCGTCCCGCTTCGAAGAGCCTGCAGATCGGCAATCGGAGCCCCTCGTGGAAGATCTCTTCGCCCGCGGCGCCGAACCCGAGCCCGCCGATGTCGGGCAGATGGGTGATGCTGATGACATAGGCGACGATGCGCCCCTCCCGGAACACGGGGCGCATCACGTTGACGTCGAAGATGTGACCGGTGCCCTGCCACGGGTCGTTGGTGATCACCACGTCGCCCGGTTGCAGGGCCTCGGCCGGGAAGCGCTCGAGCATGTGGCGCAATGTCGCCGGTGCGGTTCCCATGAACACGGGCAGGGAATAGGTGCCCTGGGCCATCAACTCGCCGTCCGCGTCGAGCACCGCGACGGTCAGGTCGTAGCTCTCGCTCACGATGGTCGAGAACGATGTGCGTACCAGAGCGGACACGATCTCGTCCGCGATGGTGATCAGCCGGTCCCACAGGATGCCGACGCTCACCGCATCGAGGGGGCTGTCGGAGGACGAACTGCCGGGGGATGCAGGATGGTTCACTGCCTGCCCCCTTGTGCTTCTTCTCGCGCCGAAGCGCCTGCGTCTCGCGCCACGCGCCGGGCGCCCGGCCGGGCGTCACCCCTACGAGGGGGGCTGTCCGCGGGCCGGGCCCCGTCTAGTTCCGCAACGAGGTTGCCGCTCGCATCCACCTCCGCGCGATCGCCCGGACCGATGACGACGGTGGACTCTCGCTCCTCGACGAACGCCGGACCTTCCACCACGCAGCCGGTGGGGAGCGCGTTGCGGTCGTAGACGGCGGCGCTCACCCAGGCATCCGAGTCGGGAAACCAGGCCCGGCGCTCGCCGGTCCGCGCCGGCCGGGCGTCGGAAGACGGACGATCGATCGAGTAGCCGGCGGAGATGCCTGGATCGGGAGCGCGCGCTTCCACCTTCCACGTGGTGATGACGAGCGGAGCGTCGAGCGGGGCGAACGCGTAGAGTGCCTCGTAGCGTTCGCGAAAGAGCCCGGCAAGGCGCGAAACGCCGAATCCGGCGTGGGGCAGAGTGACTTCTATCTCGTGTCCCTGCCCGTGGTAGTGCATGTCCAGACGCCGCTCCAGCGTGATCCGGGAAGCATTGAGGCCCGCGTCGACAAGCGGCGCCGACGCTTCCGATTCGACCTCCGCGAAGGTCACCAAGAACTCTGCGTCGTCAGTTTCTCGCACGAATCGTTCTCGGGTGAGCGCGACCTCGAAGGCGAGCGGGCTCGCGAGCAGCCCGATCGCGGACATCACCCCCGCCGCAACCGGAAACACCACTCGGGGGATGCCGAGCTTTCTTGCCACCCGAATTGCGTGCACGGGACCGCTTCCGCCGAAGGCGACCATCGACGAGGAACGGTAATCGAAACCGCGCTCCGAGGCGTGGATGCGGAAGGCTCGCGCCACGTCTTCGCTCACGATGTCGTGGATGCCGAAGGCTGCCCGCTCGAGCGACAGGCCGAGCGGCTTCGCTATTCGTTCCGTGATTGCCGTTTCCGCGCGGGAAGGGTCGAGGCGCATTGCTCCGCCCAGAAAGTAGTCCGGGTCGAGGTAGCCAAGGACGAGGTTGGCGTCGCTCAGGGTGGCCTCCCTTCCTCCCTGTCCGTAGCAGGCGGGTCCCGGCCGGGCGCCCGCGCTCTTCGGGCCGACGCGGATCGTCCCGCGCGTGTCAGGCTCCGCGATGCTGCCGCCGCCTGCGCCGATCTCGATCATGTCGATGACCGGGGTGCGTACCGGCAGCCCGCTTCCGGCCTTGAACTCGTGCGCTCGCGCGACTTCGAGCGAATAGACCTTCATCGCTGCGCCCTCGCGGACCAGGGCCCCTTTTGCCGTGGTGCCCCCCATGTCGAAGGAGAGCAGGTTCGGCAGGGTGAGAGCGCGGCCGTGGACCGCCGACATCTGCGCGCCGGCGGCGGGACCCGACTCGATGACGCGCACGGGCAGGCGGCGGGCATGCGTCGGCGTCAGGGCGCCGCCGCTCGCGCTCATCACGTAGAGGCGGCCGCGGAAACCGAGCGTGGAGAGTCCGCTCTCGATGCGCTCGAGGTAACGGTCGAACATCGGTCCGGTGAAGGCGTTGATGCCGGTGGTGGTGAAGCGCTCGAACTCCCTCCATCCCGGGAAGACTTCTGCTGAGGTGGAGACGAAGAGCCCCGGGAAGGACGCTTCGGTCATACGACGCAGCGCCTCCTCGTGGGCGGGATTGGCGTAGGCGTGCAGCAGGCAGATCGCGAGCGCCTCGATGCCTTCCTCCCGCACCAGCGCTTGCACCGCGGAGCGGGCCGACTCGAGGTCGAGCGGCCGTTCCACCGTGCCGTCGTAGCGCATGCGTTCCGATACTTCTCGGCGTCGCGCACGCGCCACGATCGGCTCGGGAAAGGTAATGCGCAGATCGAAGACGTCGTAGCGCTTCTCTTCGCGCATGTCCGGAATGTCGCGGAATCCCTCGGTGATGAGCATTCCGGTGCGTGCGCCCTTGCGCTCGATGACCGCATTCGTGACGAGCGTGGTGCCGTGCACTACTTCGCGAAGATTGGCGACGTCCACCGATTCGCGTTCGAGCAGGGCTACCGCTCCCTCGATAACCGCCCGCGAGGGATCTTCCGGCGTGGTGAGGCACTTGTGGATGCAAAGCGACCCTCCCGCCTCGTCGAAGAGCGCGAAGTCGGTGAAGGTGCCGCCGATGTCCACCCCGAGCCGGTATCCGCTCATGTCGCGTGGTTCCCGGTGTTGAGGGTCGCCGCGGTCGCTTTGCGGGCAGCGCCAGTCGAGTGGCGCGACTTATCGGGAACGAGAGTGTGTCGAAGCATCGGAGACTTGCAGACGCGTGTCCCCAAGCGTCGGAGATGGTTGCATGTCGACGTGTTCCCGCAGAGTTGTGTCACCGCCAGAGGTCTTCGTCAGTCTTCCCAGAGGGGGCAACCGCCTCATCGAAACGCATAAACTCCTCCTCGGTCCAGGTGCCAGCCAGCCGGCGGAGTCCATTGTTTCGAGCCTTTCCATCCCATACGCCGAGGCCTTCCTCAATCAACGCGAGTGACCTGCCCCCTTCGACTGGTCCAAGTCGAATGTTAGTGCATTGCGGGTTTGCCGGCCAAGCTGGGTGGCCGGCGTAGCGGAGCCGGGCAGCCAGCTTGGCATGATGATCGTCTCCGGGGCCGGCGGCCGGTATCCCAGGCTGCCATGTGGGCGTACGACATTGTAATGGCAGCGCCAAGATTCGATGAGAACCTGGGCTTCCTTCAGAGTGCAAAATATCTCCCCGCTCAGGAGCTCGTCGCGTAGCCGGGCGTTGAAGCTCTCGATATAGCCATTCTCCCAGGGCGAGCCGGGCTCGATGAAGGCGGTTTGAGCTCCGACTGCGGCGATCCACCGGCGCACGGCCCCGGCGACGAACTCCGGGCCATTGTCGGAACGGATCCAGGCCGGGATGCCGCGCAGAATGAACAGGTCGTTCAGCACGTCGATGACGTCGGTCGAGGAGAGCTTGCGCCGGACCCGGATCGCCAGGCTTTCGCGGGTGAACTCGTCCAGCACGGTGAGCATGCGGAAGGCCCTGCCGTCATACGTCCGGTGATGGACGAAGTCGTAGGACCAGACATGGTCCACCCCATCGGCGCGCAGCCGGATACAGGAGCCGTCGTTCAGCCACAGACGGCCCCGCTTCGGTTGCTTGGTAGGTACCGTCAGCCCCTCGCGCCGCCACAGGCGCTCGACCCGCTTGTCGTTGACCTGCCAGCCGGCGTCGCGCAGCAGGGCTGCGATCCGGCGATAGCTGTAACGGCCGTACTGGCGGGCCAACTCGACCATGTCCGCGACCAGGCGGTCCTCGTCGTCTCGGCCGCGCGGGATGCGGCGCTGGGTCGAGCGGTGCTGCCCCAGCACGCGGCAGGCCCGCCGTTCCGAGACCCCGAGCCGGCCGCAGACATGATCGATGCACGCCCGGCGGCGCGAGGGGCTTAGAAGTTCCCCCCCTGCATTCGCGCATGCACTCGGACCAGTGGCGTGCATGCGCTCAGCCTTCAGGATCTGCTTGTCCAGCGTCAGATCGGAGACCGCACGGCGCAGCCGCTCGTTCTCCTTCTCAAGATCCTTGAGGCGACGGAGCTGATCGCCGCTCATCCCGGCGTACTCCTTGCGCCAGCGATAGAACGTCACCTCGCTGATCCCGAGCTGCCGGATCGCGTCCGCCATCGACATGCCCTGGCCGTGCAGGACTTCTGCCTGCCTCAGCAGCCTGACGATCTCCTCAGGCTTGTAACGCTTCCTTGCCATCGTCGGTCCTCCTCTTTCCATAACCTAAGGGTGGGCCAATTCGATGGGGGAGGATCACTGATCGGCGTCAAATCCACGCGCCGATCAACACGGTTGGCAGTGACGATGCAACGGAAGCTGCATCCGAACGGGGCATAGGTAGCCGCGTTTTTATCGCAACACATTGCGGCTACCCGTTGTATGCCACATGATTTTCGAAGATCGCCATATTTCGGCACACGGCCATCTCAAACAATAGAAGAGGGACCATGTTTCACCGCCTCGCCTTTGCCGCCGCTGCCGCCGTCGCTCTTGTCCTTGCTGTTGACCGGCGCTTAGGTTGGACGCCGATCGGCGTGCTAACTCTTTGATCTTGCTGGATCGTGAGGGGTCAACCGACGACGCTTAACAACAGTCTCGATCGTCTTCGTCAGCTTGATGATCCTGCTGCGCAAGCGGGAGAGTGCGTGACTCCATTCAGGCTTGACTGCTGGGCATCTTTACCGGACCGGTAATGTTCCTTCCGATGCAGACGGTGAATGCGATTCCAGCGACACACCATTGCGCCATCCATGATCCCTTGTTGGTTTGGTGAGGAGCGGCGGCAGAATCCTGGACCGCGTTGCGGTCGCCGACGCAACTTGGTGTGGACTCGGTCTGGTACGTCCGACGTTTTCCGATTGGTTGTGTTGGGCAGCGTGTGGGGCTTGCAGAAACTCAGGCCGAAATGCCCCGTTTATACAGTGGGTTACGGGTGAGTCCGAATTCCACCTCCATCGCGCCGCGACGCCTGAGCGGTCACCTGCGAAATGGTCGCCATGTTGGTAGCAACGTCCCCCAGCACACCGGAGTCCTGCCATACGCCGACAGTGAGGATTGCCTCCGAGGCGGTCATGCGTCCTGGCTGCGATGCGCACCCAGGAGGCGCGGCAGGTCGCCGAATCGCGCAATTGCTCCGAACACAACCACGGCGATGAGGACGAAGAGGACGGCAGCGGATGCCATGACGGGCGTGTACCCGTATCGAAGGGAGTTGAATATCTTGATCGGCAGCGTCTCGGCGGAGAAGCCTGCGACCATGTAGGCAATGATGTATTCGTTCAGGCTGAGGACGACGGCGAAGGCAAAGCCCGACACGACGTAGGGCCGGACCAGGGGAAAGACCACGGTCAGAAACACCGTTCGCCGGTTTGCACCCATGGTCCGGGCGGCTTCAACCAACGAGCGGTCGATACTTTCGAGGCCGAGCGAGATGGTGACCAGCGGCAGCGCGACCAGGAACACGGCGTGCGAAATGATCGTCGCGAGAATGTGCCCGTAAAGGCCGGCCGAGATCCAGAACACCATGAACCCGAGGGCGGAGATGACCGGCGGCAGAAGGAACGGCGCGATGCCGAGCCCGAACAGGACGCGCCCCAGAAGACCGCCGCGAGACCAGATATAGAGGGCCAGCGGCAGCGCGACGGATACGGCGAGAAGACTGGCAAGCACGGCGATGATCGCCGAGTTGGTGAGCGAGCCGGCCCAGTCGCTCTTGGTGAAGAGCTCGCCGTACCACTTCAAGGAGAATCCCTCCGGCGGGAACAGGAGACGCCTGGGCTGGTTGACGGATACCCCGGCAACCACGACGAGGGGCGCGGCCAGGAAAACCAGGACGCCGGCAACGAATGCCTTGCCGAGCCAACCCGTCATGGCTGGCTGCCTTTGCGGTCGCCGCTCACAGCGAGGGCCAGGCCGACCAGTGCGAGCGATACGAGAAGGAAGAACATTGCCATCGCGGCGCCGAAGGGAATGTTCGATTGGAAGATGGCCTGGTCGGTGATGTGGACCGGCAGGGTCCAGTGCGCGGGCCGCCCCAGCACCTGGGGAAGCAGGTAGGCGCCGAGGGTGAAGACGAACACGAGGATCAGGGCGCCGGTGATGGTGCGCCGCATGATCGGCAGCGTCACGCTCACGAACGCCCTGAGCGGCGATGCGCCGGACATGCGGGCCGCCTCCGGCAGTTCGGGGTCGAGCCGCGAGACCGCGGGATACATCGTGAGCACCGCGTACGGGAAGCCGAGATAGCTCAGTCCCAGGATCAGGGCCACGAGGCCCGGCGTGTAGGCCCGGGGACCATCGCTCAGGCCGAGCCATGCGATCAGGTTTCCGATACCGGCCGTTCGAGACAGGAGGGTCGACCAGGCAAAGCCGATGATGACTTCCGACAGCGAAAGAACCGAGAGGATGAACACCAGGATGATCGTTTGGGTGTGGCGGTCCATCCGGCTCACGATGTAGGTGAAGGGAAATGCGATCACGACGACGATCGCGGCCGCTCCCGCGGCAAGTGCGATCGAGGTAAACAGGATCTTCCCGAAGAACGGCGACAAGAAGCGTATGTAGTTGGAGAGCTCGAAGGATGGCTCGAAGAAGCCACCCTCGATGCGCTTGAAGAAGCTGACGGTCAGCATGATTGCGAACGGGATGACGAAGAACACGAGCAGCACCAGGGCGGGGAAGAACGCCTGGGGCCACGAGGCGGCCTCTTCCCGTCGGTGAATCATGGTGGGGTCAGCGCTGCGCGCCCGGTGTGGAAGGTGATGCCCACCCGCTGTCCCACGCCGACGTTTGGTCGATCCCTGGGTGAGGAAACCGAGAGTATCGTGAGACCGTTCACGGCAACGGAAATCTCGACGCTGGCTCCCAGATCGCGGATGAACTCGACGACGCCCTCGAAATCGCCGTCGACAAAGTTGGCGCTCAGCGCCACGTCCTCGGGCCGGATTGAGAGAACCCCTTCGGCACCGATGGCGATGTCGTGCGTCCGCGCTTCAGGAACGGCGACGGTACGACCGAATATCTCGACCGCATCCGCGCCGACCCGGCGACACGTGACGAGATTGCTCGTGCCGATGAAGTCTGCGACGAAGGAGTCCGCAGGGTTGCGGTAGATGTCGATCGGCGGCGCGGCTTGAAGAATGCGGCCCATGTCCATCACCACGACCAGATCGGCCATCGTCATGGCCTCGCGCTGGTCGTGGGTCACGACGATGGTCGTGATGCCGAGCTTCTGCTGAAGCAGGCGCAGCTCGATCTGCATGTGCTCCCGGAGCTTGGTATCCAGCGCTGACAACGGCTCGTCCAGAAGGAAGAGCGTCGGCTCTATGGCAAGCGCGCGCGCGATCGCGACCCGTTGTCGTTGGCCGCCCGACAACTGATGAACGCGCCGGTCCTGCACGTCGGGAAGCTTCACGAGATCGAGCAGCTCATCCACGCGCGCGTCGCAACTCGCTCGTGCCACTCCCCGAATTCTCAGCGGATAGGCGATATTCTCGGCGACCGTGAGGTGAGGAAACAAGGCGAGCGATTGAAACACCATTCCGAAGCCGCGCCTGTGGGCAGAAATGCCGGACTGGTCGACCCCGTCAAGCAGTATCTGGCCGGCGCTCGGAATCTCGAGGCCCGCGATGAGGCGCAGGAGTGTGGTCTTGCCGCAGCCGGAAGGGCCGAGAAGGCAGACGAATTGGCCGTCCGGAATTTCGATGGTGACGTCGTCAACGGCGGTCAGCCCGCCGAATGTCTTGGATAGGCCCTGGGTACGGAGAGACGTCACCGCCTACATCTAGCACGCGGACGGGAGGCCGCAGGAGCCTCCCGTCCTCGAAACGGCGCGAACGCTAGCCGACGATCAGTTCGGACCACTTCTGGTTCAGCCAATCGCCGCGAGCTTCGTAAATGTCGTAGCGGGGCAGGATCGGAGGAATGTCGCTCGAGACCGCGGCGAACTCTTCATCAGTGAGATCCGTCAGCTCCCGCCTGATGGTCGGTGCCGTTCCCACGTACCGTGACAGCTTCGACTGAATAGACGGTTGGCACATGTAGTCGATGAACACATGCGCCTCTTCCAGTCTCTCCGATGCCTTCGAGACGCTCCAGGAGCCGGAGTCCAGCACCCCGCCTTCCACCGGGAAGGTCGATCGAACCGGCTGACCGTCGGCCGCCGCAAGACCCGTCACGTCATGGTAGTACTGCCCCATCGGGATCTCGCCGGTTTCCAGCGCCTGTTGGAATTGACCTTCGTCGCGATACCACAGACGGACGTTGGGCTTCACTTCCGCGAGCTTGTCCATGACCTGAAGGATTCCCTCTTCGGTATCGAGAATCCCTGTGCCGCCGAACCAGGTCGCCGCGGTCACCTCCAGCAGGTACGAGTTGGTCACGAGCGCGAGCAGCGCGATACTGTCCTCGTTGGCCGGGTCCCAGAGCGCCTTCCAGCTTGTCGGCGCCTCGGGGTACGTGTCGGTATTGGTCACAAGCGTTATGTACCAGGAAACCGCGCCGATCCCGCTGATCGATCCGTCATCGTAGCGATGGACGAAGTGATCGGGCAGGTTCTTCGTGTTGGGAAGCCTTGCCTCGTCGAGCGGCGCCCAGAGCCGGCTGTTTTGTCCCTTCAGCCGCGGCACATGCGCCATCATCGAGATATCCGCAGGCGCCTCACCGCCCCGGGCCGCGCTCTCGAGCTGCACGACCCAGGCCTCGCCCGTCGGCTGGCCGATCGATTCGATCTCGATGCCCGTCTCCGCGGTGAAGTCCGGATAAATGTGCTGGTCAAAAGAGTCCTGAAAATAGCCGCCGTAGGTGCCGACCTTCAGCGGCTCGGCAGAAGCCGCCCGCCGCACGAAAGGCGCAGCAACGATTGACGCGCCGAGAGTGGAAGCGGAACTCGCCAGGAAGGCCCTTCGCGTGAGCTTGTATCGTCCTTGCATCTCGCATCTCCTGATCAGAGAAGGTGGTGGTGGTGGTCGTGGGCGAGACCGTTGGCGCCCGGAAACGCTAAACCCGTGGCCACCTGAAGAGAACAGCAAGCGGCAGAGACTCTTGGCTGCCAGCTCACTGCGTGAACACGCCTGGCGGGCGCAGGTCGGCGGATCGCTGTCCTCCGCCTCATCGGCCCCCTCCCTCGCGCCAGGGCGCATGGCCACCGGCACCCACTCTAGGCCGCAAGGCTTAGCGATTGGATAGCGCTCACGGAAACCTTGGTTTGACGAACACGAATGTAACTACTTGCCGTATGCACTTCTGAGATCGCCGGCGAAGGTCTCCACGACCTGCGTCTGGCGATATCCGGACCTCAGGATCATATCGAAGCCACAAACATACAACACCGCACCCGACGCCAGACGGCGTAACGCGCCGCTCTCGACCCATGACCGTGCATAGTGCTCGGGAAGAAAGCCGATGTAGCGCCCACTCATCACCGAAATGAGCTGAGGTTCAATTTGGTAGACGACGGCGGCAACGTTATTGAATCCCAGCGCCCTGCGGTGCTCGTCACGCCAATAGGCACGGCTGACGATCGGCTCGTTTCGCAGAGTCTCCATATCGAGTTCGCAATCCTCGACGTCGAATAGGTGGTGGCCTCGACCGCAATAGAGACCGTGCGTCTCCTCATAGAGAGGCGTGTAATCCAGTCCCTTGATCTTGTGGGGAAAACTTCCGATTCCGATATGCAGATCACCCTTGAGGACTTTTTCCTGAAGGTTCTGCGGAAACTCCTGACTCAAACACAGTGTCACCTCGTTCGGACGGGCCGAGAAGCGACCGATAACGTCCTGAAGCCTGCAGTTGGGATCCGTCGCGATGCAGTCGACGACTCCCACCTTGAGATCACCGGCAAGTTGACCCTTCAGGCTGCCGACCTCCTCGGAAAAGTCGTCGAGCGCCTTCAGCAGCCGCTGTGTTGCGGCAAACACCATCTCGCCCTTCTCTGTCAGCCGAAAGCCAGTGCGGCCCCGTTGACACACGCTGACTCCCAAACGCTGCTCAAGTGCAGTGATGTGATTGGATATGGTCGGCTGACTGACGTTGAGCTCAGCCTGTGCCGCAGCAAACCCACCGTGGCGCACCACGGCGTCGAACACCCTCAAGACACGTAGATCAGTTCCCGCGAGTTGCATTCGCACACCAGCTCACACCAGCTCGCACCGCTTGTTGGTCCACTATGACGACCCTGCCGAATCCAGGTCAAGACGTGCGAAGTCCGTATCGACAGAGGCACATTCAGCACGAAGGGATTACGCGCGCCTCAGTATTGATCCGGGACCAAGGGAAGAGAATGAGCCGCCGACCCACCCCGATTGAATGGGGGCAGGTCACGCCCGGCTCACACTTTCTATTTCCGCTATCCGCACTCGATTTCGGACGAGCACCTCGACTTCGTCTCCTTCCTCCATGCCCAGAAGCGTCTGACCCAAAGGGCTGGCGGTATGGATGATGCCTTTGTCTGGATCGGTTACCTTGTCGCTGAGGGTTACCTTCAAGCTGCCCTCTACGCCTGAAACGTAGCGAACCAGAACTGTATCTCCGGCCCGAATCTCGGAGCCTTCCGGCTCTGATCCTCCCCCATCGAAGTGGTCCACCCTTAGGTTATGGAAAGAGGAGGGCCGACGATGGCGAGGAAGCGTTACAAGCCGGAGGAGATCGTGAGCCTGCTGAGGCAGGCAGAAGTCCTGCACGGCCAGGGCCTGTCGATGGCGGACGCGATCTGGCAGCTCGGGATCAGCGAGGTTACCTTCTACAGGTGGCGCAAGGAGTACGCCGGGATGAGCGGCGATCAGCTTCGCCGTCTGAAGGAGCGCGAGAAGCAGAACGAGCAGCTGCGCCGTGCGGTCTCGGACCTGACACTGGACAAGCAGATCCTCAAGGAGGCCGCAGGGGGAAACTTCTTCTCTGTTCGGGGCCCTCGGGTCAATGCTCCTCTCGTCACTTCTCCGTCCAGTGCAACATCCGCGAGGCTCGCTCTTCTTGTTGTTAAGCGTCGTCGTTTGACCCCTCGGAATCAAAGGGAATCAACACGTTGCCACGCCGATCGGCGTCCAATCTACGCGCCGAACAACACCCTAGATTCAGGTGACTAGGTGTCAGACGGATCTTCGGCGGTCCCGATGACGTATTGATCGTAGTCGACGATCGAGCCGGTCATGATCCCGGAGTCATCGGCGCTCAAGAAAGCGACGGCCTGCGCCACCTCCTCCGGCTGGATGAGCCGACCGAAGGGCTGGGTCGCGTTCGCCCCGTCGATCCAGTTTTCGTCGAGGCCGTGGTAGCCCGTCCGTTGCGCGTGCTCGCCCGGCGTATCGGTCCAGCCGTTGTTGAGGCCGTTCACGCGAATGCGGTGGCGCGTGAGAGAACAAGCCGCGTTCTTCGTGAGCGTTACCATGGCACCTTTCGAACCACTGTACGCCGATATGTAGGGGAGGCCACCGTAGCCCGCCGTGCTGAGAATATTGACGATCGCGCCTTCGATCTTTTCGCGGATCATGATCTTCGCAACATCCTGCATCAGCAGGAAGGGGGCACGAACATTAAGGGCGAAAATTCGATCGAATAGTTCGGCCGATGTATCGAGAAGTGTGCCGCGATCCGAAGTCGCGGCCACGTTGATCAGGACATCGACCTTGCCGAAGGCCTCATCGGCTGCGGCAACGACCGCACGACAATCCGCCTCGCGGGTCAGGTCGGTCTGGACAAAATGCGTCTCGCAACCGCTATCAGATAATGAACGCGCCACCGTGCTGCCACGATCGGTACTGCGGCCGCAAATCACCTGGCCGGCCATCCCGCGCGTGGCGAAGAGACGCGCCGTCGCCTCGCCGATCCCCATGGTGCCGCCGGTAACGATCGCGTGCTTGCCTGCGAACTGGCCTGCGTAATCGACCTGCGCCATCCGTCAGCGTCTCCCATCTAGGCCAGAAGTCACGACGCGAAGTCAGAACGCCGATGCTCGCCAATACTGATATCGGTGTCAGGATCCATGAACACCCGGTCGTCACCTGCAAGTGTCAGGCCGCTGTCCTTGATGGCCGTATCGGGGAGCATCTCCAGCGGCGTGTATTGCGGGTGGTGGTGCAGCTTGAAGGGATTGTTCGACACGCGATTGTAGCAACAGATCAGAATGTCCCGCGCCGTGTCGGACATATTCGGATCCGAGCTATGGAGCATGTTGCTGTGGAAGAAGAAGGCATCGCCCGGCTGTGTTTCCACATAGATGTGCTCTAGCTGCTTCATCGCTTGCGTGACGCGCTCCATGTCTGCGCCATTCTGGCCGCCATGGATCACGTGTTCGATCCGCCCCATCTTGTGACTGCCCTTGAGCACCTGGAGGCAGCCATTCTCACGGGTCGCCGGGTTGACCGAGATCGCGACACTCAACAGGTCGGGAAACAAGCAGCCGTTCTTGTACCAATAGCCGTAATCCTGATGCCAATCCCAGGTGCCGCCGCCGCCGGGACGCTTGAGCGTCACCTTCGAATGGTAGTGGTAAACCTCGCCGCCGAGGAGGCGCGCCGCGCCCTCGACCATGCGCCGGCACCGTGCGACGGCGCCGAATAAGTCCTCCCCCGGATGATTCCAGACTGCAACGTCCGTCGCGCCGCCTTTGCTGTCCTCCAGCGCATAGGCGCGTTGCCGGATCGCCGGATCTTCTGCGATGCCTCGCCGGAGCAGGGCCACTTCCTCATCGTCGAAGAAGGCGCGCTTGAACACGTAGCCGTCGTCTTGAAATGCGCTGACATCCTGTTCGGTTATGAGTGGAAACGCCATGGCGTTGCCCCTGCCGTGTTCCGGCCGCCTCGTTTGCGGCGCGGCGACCAGTGTCAATAAGAAACGATAATTCTTGTGACTTCTTCGAGCGTCGTGTCCTCGCGCTTGACGTTGGTGATGACCTCTCCGTGCGCCATCACGACGAAACGGTCGCAGACTTGAAACGCGTGATAGAGGTTGTGCGTAACGAAAACGCAGGACACGCCGTCGGCCCGTAACTGGGTGACGTAGGTGAGAACTTTCTCCGTTTCGCGGACGGAGAGAGCGCTGGTGGGCTCGTCGAGCAGGAGCATCTTGTTCTTGAAATAAACCGCGCGCGCGATCGCCACGGCCTGCTGCTGGCCGCCGGAAAGACCCTCCACCGCCTGGTCGGGTGATGTGATCCCGGCGATCTCGACAGTATGCTCGAGAACGTCCATCGCGATCCTGCGCATTTCGCGCAGACGCAAGCCACCGAACCTGTCGGTGATTTCCCGGCCGCAGAAGATGTTGCGCATCACGGACATGGAACCGACCAGGGCTATGTCTTGATAGATCGTCTCAATTCCCAGCTTCTCGGAGTCGCGACGCGAACGGAGAGGGACCTGTTCGCCTTCGTAAAAGAACTCGCCGCGATCCGGCTGCACCACCCCCGACATGATCTTGATCAAGGTCGACTTGCCGGCGCCGTTGTCGCCGACCAAGCCGACGACCTCGTTGCGGTTTAGCGAAAAATCGACGCCCTTGAGCGCGTCGACATGGCCATAAGATTTCACCACGCCGCGGCAGGCGAAAAGAGCCTGACCATCGTCGTCGTGCGTGGCGAGGGGTGTGTCGTGCCTCTCTTCAGTCGCCGCCATTTCTCAGTCTCGCTTGGCCACCACTTGGTTCATCAGCACCGCGATGATGATGATCGCTCCCACGAAGGTCTCGTGGTAATAGCCCGGCGCGCGGGAAAGCAGGAGGATGTCTTCGACCAGATGGATCAGGGTCGCGCCGAGCATGATGCCGATTAAAGTGCCGCGGCCGCCCATGAGGAACAGTGCACCGATAACGCACGCTGCAATTGCTTCAAGCTCGAGTCCCGTTCCCTGCGTGACGACCGCCGAATTGACACGGGTCGCCCCAATGATGCCGGCAAATCCCGCGAGCAACCCCGAGATCGTGAACGCAATCATCTTGGTCCGGTTGACATTGATTCCGGTCGCCGTGGCGGCTTGCCGGTTGCCGCCGACCGCGAACAGGTGATTGCCGTACCGATGGAGGTGCAGGAAGTAGAAGGCAACCGCACCGATAAACAGAAACCAAAGAAACTGAGCTTTCATCAGGCCTAGCGACCCGGTCAGGACCGCTTCAAATGTCTCTCCGGGATAAAAGGATACCGGTCGACTGTCATTAAGCGCCCGAATTAGCCCGCGCACGACCAACATGGAGCCGAGTGTGGCAATGAACGATGGAATTGCCGTTCGCGTGACGATGAGGCCGTTGACAAAGCCGATGGTCCCGCCGGCGGCAAGGCCGATGATGATGGCCAGCCACAGCGGCCACTCCTCGCGAAAGAGCATGGCCGCCACCAGCGCGCTGAAACCGAACACCGAGCCGACGGAGAGGTCGAACTCGCCGGTGATCATCAGCAGGCCGACACCGATGGCGAGGATCCCGAGGAGTGGGATGGTGCGCAGCAGGATGGCGATGTTCGCGCTGTGCAGGAAACGGAAATCGTCGGGGATGGCGAGGCCGGCAATGATGCAGCCGGCCAACACCACCGTGAAGACCACGGCGATGTTGCCGGCTGGATGGCGTCGAATGCGTTCTATCGCATTCACGTTGTTGCTGCCCCTTCTCTCAGGCTCCGCGCAAGTTCACACCGAACGCCCGCGATAGTGGCAGGTCTTTATATCAGGAAACTGGGGCAACCGCCGACTAGCGGTATTCGCCGGACCACTCCTCCGCGTATTGCACGTTGTCCTGAGTAACGATCGCATTGCCCGCGTAGTAGGTGCTGGGCTGGATGCCGTAGAGCTTCCACAGGTGCGCCCACAGAACCGGCATAAAGCCCTGGATGTAGAACTGCTGATCCACGGTGCCGAAGGTCTTGCCCTCTTTGATTGCTCGCAGCACCCGCGTGTTGATATCGAACGTTCCGTTGGGAATGTTCTCGAGCCCCGCCTCTTCGATGGCCTGAGCGGCGATGCCACCGGGTGTCCCGCCGAGCGAGATGACGAAGTCGGTCTCCGGGTGGCCGATCAAGTACTGCGTCACCACCGGCAATGCGTTTTCGAACGAAGCCGTCGTTCCCAGACGCTCGGTCGTTACTTCGAGGCCGGCGTCCGCAACGGCGCGCAACACGCCGTCGTGCCTCAGCTGGGCATAAGCCGCCTCGGGATATTCGACCGGCATGAAGATGTGATCGCCGTTCTCCATGCCGTACTTCTTGATCATGGCTTTACCCATGAGATAGCCGGCCAGCTCAAGGTCCTGGCCGACAAACGTCGGATGCATCGCTTCGGCGTTGGCAACCGGGTCATTGATATTGTTGTTGATGAAAAGGATCCCGGCCTCGGTCATCTGACGGATGCTGTCGATGAACGCGTCCGAAACGAAAAGCGAGCCGGTGACGGCATCGACTTCGTTGGCGATCGCCGTCTGCATGATGCTGTTTTGCTTTTCGGGATCGGCGTCGCCGTACTGGATATCGACGTCGGCGCAAGTGTATTCAGCGGCTTCTTCGACTCCCTTGATCATCGGAGCCCATGCCGCATTGGACGATTCTGTCCAGATGATATGGGTTACTCTGACCGGATCTTCGGGACAGTCTTTGGCTTCGGCGTAGGACGGGATTGCCGCGACAATCGCGAGCGCGATTCCGGCCCCCAACATGGTCTTGAAGATGTTCATTGTTTCCTCCCCTGCGCGCGGACCCAACTCGCTCTCCCATTATTGTCGTTGGGCTCCGCGAGACGGCTGTTATTTCTGTGCTGCGCGCATATCGCACACTCGAAGACATGCCGCACAATGCTACCGGTCAAGTCGAAGCGGTGTCAAGCGCAGCAGGCTGTGAGCGTGGGCGTCGCTTTCGCGTTCTGGCTACCCAAACACGCGGCGGCTAAATCGTTCCCGCTTCACACGGAAACGCTTTAGCCATTTATCGCTCACGGCAGCCGGCCTACGGCCGGCGCCTCCGCGAGGGCGCCGCTAGCGCGGCGGGCCGCAGTCGCGGCCTAGCGCCCGTCCGTCTTTGACGGACGGGCGCTAACGCACTAACGGCGCCGCAGGCCGCCGCTCGATTCAAGCATACTGACCGTCTCGTCGATCCGCTCCGCCGCGCGCCGCAGCTTGGGAAGCATGCTCGACACGAGCTCGTCCAACGACATCCTGGATGTGTGGGAGGACAGATTGATCGCGGCGATCACCTCACCGCTCGATACATGGATCGGGACGGCGACCGAAATCAGGCCATCTTCCATTTCTTCGTCGGCGATCGCGTAGTCCTCGCTTCGCACCTTGGTCAGGGCCCGGCGCAACGCCTGCTTCGACGTGATGGTTTTCTTCGTTCGGCGCGGGAGAGTTGCCAGCTCGAAGTAGCGCTCGAGCTCCGGTTCCGGCGACGCGGCCAGAAGAACCTTTCCCAACGATGCGGCGTAAGCCGGCAGTCGCTCTCCCGGCGAGACGTGGGTCGATATGATCCGGCGCGTCGAATCCCGGATGACATAAAGAATGTCGGTGCCGTCGAGCACGGCGACGGCGCAGGGTTCGTTGACCTCCTGGGCGAGCGCGCGCACGTCGTCCGCGATCACGGACCAAATCGATTGAGACGAGAAGAACGCGAAACCCAGCCTCAGCACCTTTGGCGTCAGGCGCCAATAGTGGGTCGTCACCTCCTCCACGTATCCCAGTTCCCTGAGCGTCAGGAGGATGCGCCGCGCCGCAGCTCGGCTGATCCCCGCAATCTCGGCGATCTGTGTGGTCGTGGCGTGCGGACGCTCGACGCTGAAGGCCTGCAGGACCTCCAGGCCGCGGGCAAGGGTCTGGGCGAAGTCGCGCTTTTGAATGCCCGTGCTCACGGCGACACTGCAGCACCCGCGCGAGAGCACGGGCACGCGCCTTGCGGCGCCGTTAAGCGGGATCGAGTTGACGTATTGCGCACCGTGGGCCAGATTGCGTGCGATAAAACTCCAGTCGTGCGAATATCGCACAAGTGACGGGTTCGGATCAAGTCCCAGTGCGTGAACCCCAGACGTCCCCCAGGTCGAAGCGACTCACGGGATGCGGCCGATCACGCCGCTTAGGCCCAGGCGCGATGTAGGAACGAGCGACATGCCGGTCGTCATTGCCGCCGCCTGCTTGCAAGCGTTTCTCGAGCGTGTGTTCGAGCGAGCAGGCTGCAGTGCGGACGAAGCGACGACGGTCGCACAGCACTTCGTCCTCTCCGACATGAGCGGACATTCGTCCCACGGCACCATTCGGCTTCCGGTTTATCTGGAAAGACTGCGCGACCGCGAGATTATCCCCGGCAACCGCGGCGATCCCGTGGTCGACACCGAGACCTTGCTGGTCCTCGATGGGCACCTGGGATTCGGCCAGGTCGTCGCCGAACACGGGATCGCGCAAGGGATCGAAAAGGCGAGACGGCATGGGATGGCGCTGATCGCGATGCGCAACATGTCGCATTGCGGCCGGTTGGGACACTACGCCGAGCTCGCCGCGGACGCCGGTCAGGCATCGATCCATTTCGTCAATACCGGCGGATACGGACTGTGGGTCGCACCATATGGCGGCACGGATCGGAGACTCTCGACCAACCCGGTTTGCGTCGGCGTACCGCGCGAGAACGCACCGCCTGTCATATGGGATGCCGCGACATCGGTCATCGCGGTCGGCAAGATTTGGGTCGCCGCCAACAAGGGCGATGATCTCCCGCCCGGCTGTCTGCTCGACAAGGACGGTACGCCGACCACCGATCCAAATGCGCTGCTGGCCGGTGGTGCGGTGGTGCCTTTCGGCGGATACAAGGGCTACGGTCTGGCGATCGTTACGGATCTCCTGGCGGGCGCCCTCATAGGCGGCGCGTGCTCCAAACCGGATGTCGATGTGCTGGTGAACAATCAGCTGAGTATCTTGATCGATCCCGAATCGATCGGCGATGCCAGCGCCTTCGAAGCGGAGGCGGGGCGGTTCATCGATTGGGTCAGGGCCTCACCACCTGTGGCCGGCGGCGAGGTCCTGGTGCCCGGCGAGGTGGAGGTCCGAAGCCGGCGGAAAACTACCGAGGCCGGGCTCTCCTTCGACGAAACGACCTGGGCCCAGTGCGTCGACGCGGCCAAGAGCGTCGGCATGAGCACGGCCGAGATTGAGGCCCTCACTGCCGCTCCTGCGGCGACAGGTGCATGAGCGAGCCCGCCCGGCCGGTCGGTGCGGTACGCGCAATCGTCGGCGAGAGCCCGGTTTGGTCCGAGGCCGATCGCTGCATCTACTGGGTCGACATTTTTGGCGGCCTCGTCCACCGCTACGAGACGGACTCAGGCTCCAATCGCTATTGGCGGATGCCCGAGCAGGTCGGCAACCTCGTGCTCGTCGACGGCGGCGGCTTGCTCGTCGCGCTGGAAGGAGGGCTGCGCCACTTCGTGCCCGAGACCGGCGCGCTGAGTACCCTCTGCGACATCAAGGCGGACATCGTGGGCCAGCGCTTCAACGACGGCACCTGCGATCCGCGCGGCCGGCTGTGGATCGGTTCGATGGCGATGGAGGAGCCGGTTCGGCACGCGGTGGGGGCTCTGTTCCTCTTCTCCGCAGACGGCACGATCGCCCGTGTGCTGGATGGCTTTCTCGTTCCGAACGGAATGGCCTTCAGCCCCGATGGGGGGACGTTCTACCTCTCCGATTCCCACCCGTCCGCGCAAACGATCTGGGCCTTCGACTACGACCTGGACGACGGTGCCCTCTCGAACCGGCGGGTCTTCGCGACGACGCACGATCTTCCCGGACGCCCCGACGGCGGCACGGTCGATGCCGACGGCTTCTACTGGTCGGCCAACGTGGGCGGACGATGTCTCGTGCGCTTCGATCCCGAGGGGCGGATCGATCGGACGATCGAAGTCCCGACCGAGAAACCCTCAAAGGTCGTGTTCGGCGGGCCATCGCTGGACGTGATGTACATGACGTCGATCAATCACAACCTTCAGAACCGCGATGAGCGGGGGTTGGCCGGCAGCCTCTTCCGCCTCGACACCGGCATCAGGGGACTCCCGCCCAACCGTTTCGGCCCGCTCGAACAATCATCAACCGGTCAGGGAACATGAGAACGAACCGCCTCAAGACACTGTGGAGAGAGGGCCGGCCGGCCGTGAGCGGATGGCTTTCCATCCCCGCGCCGTTTTCGGCGGAGATCATGGCGCACCAGGAGTGGGATGCGCTCACCGTCGATCTTCAGCACGGCCTGATCGACTATCAGACCGCCGTCGACATGCTGACGGCGATTTCGACCACCGAGACCGTTCCGCTCGCCCGCGTCCCGTGGCTGGAGTTCGGCCTGATCATGAAGCTGCTCGACGCCGGCGCCTACGGCATCATCTGCCCGATGGTGAACACCCGGGAGGACGCGGAGAACCTGGTCCGCGCGGGACGCTATCCGCCGGCCGGCACGCGGAGCTTCGGACCGATCCGGGCCGCGATCTACGGTGGCGCCGACTATGTCGAGAACGCCAACGACGAGATCGTCCTCCTGGCGATGATCGAGACTGAGGAAGCGCTCGACAACGTGAAGGAGATCGCGGCGGTTCCCGGTCTCGACGGACTCTTCATAGGCCCCAACGACCTTGCGAAGTCGCTCGGTCGTGTGCCGCGCCTCGATACAGATGACCCGGTGGTCGCCCCCGCGATCGCGCACATCATCGAGACCGCGAGAGCGACCGACATCACGTGCGGCATCTTCACGGGCACGTGGGACTATGCAGCGCAGATCGTTCAGCAAGGGGCCCGCTTCGTCGCGATCTCGTCCGATGCACGGTTCCTCGCCGCGTCGGCCGCCGATACGGTGGCGCGCTTTCGTGAGGCGAGCGACGCTTAGGCAGCAATCCTACTTCTCGTCACCGGCCCGGCCGCCCGAGACATGGTCTTGCTGACTGTTGTTAAGCGCCGGCGTTTGACCCCCCGGCATCCAAGAGAATCAATACGTTGCCGCGCCGATCGGCGTCCAATCTGCGGGCTTAACAACACTCATCTGAATTCCTCCGTCATACGTTGGAATTCGCCTGAACCACCTTTCTGAATCTCCGGAGCCAACTTGGGGTTCAATACCCTCTCTGATGGCACGAGAACATCCAACAAGCTCGTTGGCTCACCGGCGCCGTTGACCAAACACGACCCGGTCATATACCAGTTCCGAGACGGCAATCAGCTGACAATCGGGACCGCCGCCCATGTCCAGAGTGCTCCTCGCCGATCCGCAAGACCTGCCGCCCTTCCTCAAGAGCATGCACGACGATGCCACGGAGAACGACTGGTCCACCCGCCATTGCGCGCGCGCCTTCGCGGCGCATCCGGGCATTTTGGAGAGCTACCTCGCCTTCTACTACCCATTCCACGCGGGCGATGCGGGGAGCGTCCTGGACCGCCGCATCAAAGAGTTGGTGCGGCTTCGCATCGCCACCCTCAACGGCTGCAAGACCTGCAAGGCCGCCCGGCTCGCGCCGGGCGACGTGAGCGAGCGGGAGGCGGCGGTCGGAGTCGACGACCCGGCCGACATGGAGTTTTCAGCGCGGGAACGCGCCGCGCTCGCCCTCGCCGAGCAGATGGCGCTCGACCACCATAACTTCGACGACGGGGCGATGCGCGCGTTGCGTCAACACTTCTCGCAGGCCGAGACCCTCGAACTCATGATGATGATCGGCCAGTACATAGGCTTCGGTCGGATGCTGGCGATGCTCCAGCTCGAAAAGACGCACTGCCCGATCGGGTCGGAGGACGATGCTTAGCCCCAGACCGCGGGATCCTTGAGGTAGTCGTGCACCACGCGGCCGAAGTTCAGGTCGAAGTCGACGACGGCGAAGAAGCCGCCCAGGATGCGCACGGGCGCCAGCTGATGCCATGAATCGGCGGCGGTGCTCGCGAGCGTGAGCGCGGCACGACCTGCGTAGAGCTCGGGGCTGCCGTCGGCGCTCTTGTGCAGCGCACCGGTGACATCGAGGCGCACCAGCTCCGAGACGCTTGGCCGCTCCGCCGTTTCCGCGCTTGGGATGTGGCGGTATGAGAGCACCGGCGATTCGGCAAGCTCGTCGGGCGAGGCCTTGCGGTCGCACACCATCGAGGCGGTCATCAGGCGCTGCCCGCGCGGCCGCTCCACCGTGAGCAGAAGCTGCTCCATGTAGGGCATGTCATCGCCGCCCCAGTTGTGCTCGATCACGGCGATCTTCTTTGCATAGCCCCAGATTTCGCGGCCAGCGCCGAGGGGAATGTCGTTATCCACCAGGATCGACGGCTGATACATGTAGCGCGTGCCGTGGAGCATCACGTCGACCATGACGAAGGCCTCGTGATAGGGGCCAAAGGCAGAGAACGGGACCCAGCGAGCCCACGAGGTGCAGATTACAGGATCGTCCGCCGGCTCCAGATGGGGCGGCAGCAGCTCCATCACCGCCGCGCTGTCGGCCTCGTACCGGATCATGAGGTCCTGCACGCCGCGGAAAGGATAGGGTGGGGCCTCATACATCGGGCCGCCCAACGGCATGCTGAAGTGGCGCTTGAAGGTGGCGATGTCCATGGCGGGTCTCCCTCGCGCGCGGGCCTAGCCGTTTTCCGTGTCGAGCGCGGACCAGTCGTCGAGTCGGCCGTAGAGGTAGGGCACGAATTCGTCTGCCGAGAGCCGCGCGAGCGGGCGGCAAGTGGAAAGCAGGTCGCCCTCGATGTAGGAGGCGCCGCGCACCTCGCAGACCTCTATATCGGCCAGCGGATCGTGGACGGTCGAGCGAAGTGAGAGCGTGCCCGTTCCCTCCCGCCGCACAGTCAGGTGGTTATCGAATTCGGCGAGCGTGAGGACGGGGTCGTCCTCGAGGCCTGTTCCGGTGCAGGAAGGCAGCGCCTTGATGTTGAAGTTGGCGCCCGTCTCGCGGCTGGGCCCGCGCTCGTTCGGCAGCGTCGCCTCGATCTCGATCACGCGAGTACCGAGCCGCTCGACATAGCCTTGCATGGAACCGCCGCGGCGCTGCAGGCGCGTCGTGGCCTGCTTCTTCGGCTCGCCGAAGAGGTCGCGCCCGAAGATGATCGCGTGGTCCTGATCCATGAACATCGCGAGCACGTAGGGCGCCTCGATCTCCCCGTGCCGGGCCATGACGTAGATGGCGCCGCCGGTGAAGTCGGCGACGCAGTTGGAGCGCCAGCGGCCCACCATCGCGGTCACCAGCGGCTCCGCCACGGGCTCCAGCCCCGGCGGCAGGACCTCGGCCACGGTCTCCGGCCGCGTGAGGAAATCGATCATCAGCATCTCGGCGCCGACGAAGCGCGGCCGCTTCATCACCGCCTCAATGCGTTTCACCTCCTCAGGCGTTTTCACGAAGCCCATGGCGCGGTCCTCCTGTTTCGGGCGGTGAGCGTCCCTCAGGCGCCCAGGTATGCGCGCTTGAGACGATCCGAATCCCTGAGCGCGTCCACGGTGCCGCGGAAGCTCACTTCGCCGCCGGAAATGACGGTCCCGTTGTCGGCGACCCGGAGCGCAAACTCGGCGTTCTGTTCGGCAACGATGATGGTGAGCCCCAGCGACTTCAGTGCTCGGAAGGTGTCGACGAGCGTGTTGATGATGGCGGGCGCGAGCCCGAGCGTCGGCTCATCCACCATGAGCAGCCTGGGCTGCGCCATCAAGCCGCGCGCGATGGTGAGCTGCTGCTGCTCGCCGCCCGAGAGCGTGCCGCCCGCCTGCCGGGAGCGCTCCTTCAGGATGGGGAACATCGCGTAGTTCCGCTCGATCAGCTCGCGTGTTTTCTGCCGCTCGCGGATGTGCACCGTGGCGCCCACCAGCAGATTGTCGAGCACGCTCATCTCCGGGAAGATGCGCCGCCCCTCGGGTACGTGAGCGATTCCGTCCAGCACGATCCGGTCCGGCGATCGCTTGAGGAGCGAATTCCCTTCGAAATTGATGTCTCCCGTGAGCGGACGCATGAGGCCGCTGATCGCCCGCAGGATCGAGGTCTTGCCCGCGCCGTTGGGTCCGAGCAATGCGCAGACTTCCCCCTGATCGACCGACAGGCTGAAACCGCGCACCACGCGGTTCACACCGTAGGCGAGCGTCAGGTCGTCGATCGCTAACATCTCAGTGCTCACCGCCGAGATATATGCTGACCACCTGCTCGTTCGAGCGGATCTCGTCAGGCGTTCCCGAGACCAGCAGTGCGCCGTGGTGCATGACGAACAGGTATTCGCACACGTCCATGACCACTTCCATGTTGTGGTCGATCAGGAGCGTGGTGAGCCCGCCGCGCTGGCATTCGCGCAGGTGCTCGATCAGGTCGAAGGACTCCTCCCGGCTGAAGCCGGCGAAGGGCTCGTCCAGCAGGAGGACCTTGGGGCCGAGTGCCAGCGCCTGCGCAATCTCGGCGCGCCGGCGCAGCAGGTGACTGAGATCGGTTGGCAGGTCGCCGCGCACGGCCTCCAGCTCGAAGAATTCGAGTAGCGCGTCGCATCGCGCATCCTCGTCGCCGGCGCAGCCGGGGTAGCTCAAGTCGCGGCCGCCATGCCGACCGCCCCAGATCATTGCGGTCCTGATGTTCTCCTCCACCGACTCTTCGGTAAAGAGGCGGTTCTTCTGGTAGGTGCGGCTGAGGCCGCTGCGCGCGACCTTGTAGGACGGCAGGCGGTGGATCGGCTTCGAGTCCAGTGTCACCGTGCCCGTGTCGGGCGCCGCGTGCTTGGTGACGAGGTTGACGAAGGTGGTCTTGCCGGCGCCGTTGGGCCCGATCAGGCCGACCAGGGCGCCGCGCGGCACGTCGAAGCTCACGTCGCGCACGGCCTCGACGCCGCCGAAGCGCTTGCTCAGGTTGCGGACCTCGAGGATGGCGTCCATAGGCCGCTATTGTCCCCTCGGTGCGGCGACGAGTGCCTCGGCCACTCTCTGCCTGATGCCGACGGACTCGAGGGCGAAGCGCCAAAGCAGATTGGCGCCGCCCCAGAGCCCGCCGCGAAAGAACAACACCGTGAACACGATCAGCCCGCCGAGGACGATTTGGTTCCACTTGCCGAAATCCTGGATGAACTGATCGAGAACCACCAGGAAGACGACTCCGATAGCGGGCCCCAACAGCGTGCCCGAGCCGCCGATGATGACGTAGATCACGTATTGGAAAGAGCTCCAGATGGTGAATGAGCTCGGGTCGATGGCGATCTGCATGGAGGCATAGAGTGCGCCGGAGAGGCCCGCGAAGCCGGCGGCAAAGACGAAGACAAGCTGCTTGTAGCGGAAGACATCGAGGCCGCGCGCAGCCGCAAGGTCCTCGTCCTGGCGAATCGCGCTCAAGGCGCGCCCCACGTGGCCGCGCGCGAGCCACCACGAGGAGAACGCCGCGATCACGAGGAAGAAAAGCACCACGATGAGGAAGCGCGCATTGGTGACGAAGGCGTAGTCGCCGAGCGCGGGCCTCGGGATGCCGGCGGTGCCGTGCGGGCCGCCGGTGAACCACTCCCAGCTGTCGAACATGATGTAGAGAAGCTGGCCGACGGCGAGCGTGCCGATGGCGAAGTGGTAACCGCGCAGCCGGAACAGCGGGTAGCTCAGCAGGTAAGCCAGAGCGCAGGTGATGACGATAGCGCAGGGCAGTGCGGCCCAGAAGTCGAATTCGAGCCGTTGGACCGTGAGCACACCCACCACGTAGGCGCCGACGCCGACGAAGCCGCCCTGCCCCATGGCGAGGTAGCCCATGTGGCCCATGAGCAGCCCGAAGGGGATGACCGCGATCATCGCCGTGCCCGCGCCCACCAGCAGGCGCAGGTGATAGTTGTTGTCGACCGTCGCCCAGAGAATGCCGAGGAAGGCGAGCAGGATGAGCCAGCCGATCACGGCCCGCGTGCTACGGTCTCGGAGCGATATCGGCTGGGCTCGGAAGAGCGTCATGCGTTGCGATCCGGCAGGCCGAAGAGCCCTTGCGGGCGGATCATTAGAATCGCGAGAAGCACCAGGAAGGGCACCAGGTCGCCCAGCTTGGAGCCGACGTAGAAGACCGTGAGGTTGTACAGAATGCCGAGGATAAGGCCGGCGACGATTGAGCCCGCGATGCTGCCCATCCCGCCGAAGATGATGATGACCAGCGCCATCAGCAGGGGCTGGAAGCCCATGTCCGGCCTGACGTTGAAGAGCGCGCCGAGCATGGCGCCGGCAGCGCCCCCAAGCGCGCCGCCCAGGAAGAACACGATCGCCGCCACCCGGCGCTTCTTGATGCCCATCAGGGCGGCGGTTTCCTCCCCCTGCGCGGTGGCGCGCATGGTGCGCCCGAGGTGGGTGCGATAGACGACGAAATAGAGCAATGCGAACAGGACGAGCGTGATGGCAATGGTGACCAGTCGCGCGCCGTCGATACGGATGTCGCCTGCTGTGAGCGCCCAATCCTCCCCCGGCATGGCGATCGGCCGCGCCTCGAAGTCGCCCCAGATGCGGAGCGCCGTGGTGCCGAGAACCATGTAGAGGCCGAGCGACGCCAGCAGCTGGTCGGTCAGCGGACGGCGCTGGAGAAAGCGGAAGACCGCGTTCTCCAGCACGATGCTGAGCAGACCCATGACGATCATGGCGGCGAAGAAGCCCACGAAGAAATGCGTGCCGAGCTGCGTCGCGACCACGTAGGCCACGAAGCCGCCGAGCATGATGAGCTGCCCGTGAGCGAGGTTGATGACCCTGTAGACACCAAAGATGAGGGCCAGCCCTGCCGCCGCCACGGCAAGATTCATGCCGTAGGAGGCGCCGTAGATGAGCTGCTGGGCGAATGCGGTCACAGGCGAAGCCGCTCCGGCTGCGCGTCAGCGCCCGGCGATCGAGGGCAAAGATGGGGCGGCGCACACCCTCGCGGGCAGGCGCCGCCCCAGCGTCTTCTCAACCTGCGGAACCCGGCCTGGACCGTCCCCGCGGCGAACTTATTTCGGCAACTTGTCGCCGTAGACGTAGGGCCCGTAGAAGAGCTCGTCGCGATAGCTGATGCCGGTGTACCAGACCTTCTCGTCCGCGACGCCGATGATGTACTCGGTCGCGAACAGCTGGCCGGTCTTCTCGCCGGTATCGGGCCTCGTGAAGAACTCGTTGGTCGGCCCGCGCAGGCCGTTGATCTTCAGGCTGCGCCAGGCTTCCACGATCTTGTCGTTGTCGGTGTGGTCGCCCGAGGCCTGCACGCCGTAGAGGAACCAGATGGCGGCGTCGTAGGCGCCGCGATCGAAGGGGCTCGAGTTCCCGACCTCGGTGTCGCCGTACTTCGCGTTGTAGATGGGCACGTACTTTTCGACGCGCGCGAGTGTCGCCTCGTCCTGCGCCGGGTTGTGCTCCTGCCAGCCCCAGACGTTGCCCGACGACATGTTGATGCCTTGATCCTTGGCCACGTCGACGAAGATCTGGAGCATCAGCACGTCGTTGCCCAGCAGAATGATCTCGCCGGTCTCGTAGTTGAGCCCCTGCTTCTTCATCTCATTCATGATCGCCAACATGTCGGGGAAGATGTAGGCGTCCATGAGGACGATGTCGGGGTCCTGCTCGGCGAGCTTCGCGACGTGGGGCGCGAAGTCCGTGGTGCCGAAGGGATAGAGCACCGCCCAGTCGTGCTGGTACTCGTACCTGCCGCCGCCCTTCTCCACCGCTTCCTGCCAGCCGATGGAGCCGTGCACGGTGTAGAGCTCGTTGCGGCCGATGAAGCCGAGCTTCTTGCGGCCATCGAAGAGCGCAGGATCGATGCCGTGTTCCGCCAGCCTCTCGGGCGATTCGTGGATGAACTCGCCCATGGCGTGCTTTTCGATCACGCCGGTGTCGGTGATGTCGTGGCCGTACTTGCGGCCCACGGTCATCGCCGGGCTCGAGCAGATCGCGCAGATGCTGATGATGCCCTGCGGATCGAGGATCGACGCGGCCGAGAGCAGCGCCGAGTTCATCCGGGGGCCCCAGATCGCGCGGGCTTCGTCCTGCTCGACCAGGCGGATGACGGCGTCGATCGACTTCTTGTCTTCGGAGACGTCGTCATAGGCCGTCCACTCGATGGGGATGACCTTGTCGCCGATCTTGAGCCCGCCGCCCTCGCAGGGCTGCGGCGGCACGGCCTCGACGATGCAATCGCCTTTCATGAACTGCTCGACGGCGAGCCTCACGGCTGCTTCCTCGAAGAGCCCCAAGAACGAGGCCGGACCCGACAGCGTGAAGACGCCGCCAAACTTGAAGGTGTCTTCGGCTTTCGCGAGTTGCGGGCCCGCCACGAGGCCCGCACACAGGACCGCGCCAAGCAGACCTGCCCGAATTGCGCCAAATGTTCGTGTCATCTCCCTCTCCCTAAGTTCCGCGCTGCGCGCATCACAGAAAACCGCTCAAATTCGGTTCGGAGTATGGTGAGCGCCCCAAATGGTGTCAAACGACGCCCCGCTTACGCGCCGAACGCCTCGGCCAGGCGGCCGCGCCAGCCGTGATTGGTCATGTCGAGCTGGATCGGCGTGACCGATATCGCATTCTCGTGGATCGCGTGGAGGTCGGTGCCGGGGTGCTTGCCGCCGTCCTTGTAGCTGATCTCCACCCAGAAGTAGGGCACGTGGCGGGTGTCGATGCGCCCGTCGATGGTGAAGGAGCCCGGCGGCCTCTGCCCTTGGGTGGTGATGCGGGCGCCGCTCACGGAGTCCGGCGGCGCGTCCGGGAAGTTGACGTTGACCAGCGTGCCCGAGGGCCAGTCCGGAAGGCGCATGAGAGTCTCGATCAAGTCCGGCGCGAAGGCCTCCGCCGTGGCCCAGAGCGCCTCGCCGCCCATGGTGAACACCTGGCTGAGCGCGATCGAGCGGATGCCGAGCAGGGTTCCTTCCATCGCGGCGGCGATGGTGCCGGAATAGGTCATGTCCTCGGCGAGATTCGCGCCGCGATTGATGCCGGAGAGCAGGACAGTGGGCGGGCTCTCGGTCATCAGCTCGTGGATCGCCATGAGCGCGCAGTCGGTGGGCGTGCCGTCCACCGCGTAGCGCTTCTCCCCCATCTGGCGCAGGCGGATCGGCGTGTGCATCGAGATGGAATGGCCAGCGCCGCTCCGCTCGTGATCCGGGGCGACGACCCAGACGTCGTCCGTCAGGTTCCGCGCGATCGCCTCGAGGATTTTGAGCCCCCTAGCATGGATGCCGTCGTCGTTGGTGACGAGGATGCGGTGGTGGGAGAGATCGCTCTCCGCTGGCATGGCGGGGGTCCTTTGGGTGCTCGTGCCGGGGGCCGCAGTCTCTTCGGGGCGTCTGCCGGGCGCAAGATCGATAGCCAGATTGACAGCCGAGAGGCCAATCCGCATGTTGGCGCCTCCTTTTCGGCTTGCCTGCCCTGGGGGAGAGTGTGGCCAAGCTCTACGTGGACTCGGACAAGTACGGCGACCAAGCCAACTCGCCGACCGTCGAAGCATTCCACAGCGCGATCAAAGACCTGGTGAGGCGCCGCCTCGACGAGAGCGGGACCGACTGGAACAGCTTCGTCTTCGACAAGTCCTACGATCTCATCACCGCGGCCGATTTCGAGGAGATCGAGAAGAAGCTGCTCGACGCCGGGCACCGCTACGACTTCTCGGCCGTGATCTCGGTGAACGAGCGGCCCGAGGCCTACAAGCCCGCCGAGGGCATCCTGGGCGACGACCCAGACTGGACCATGGAGCATCCGGACGCGCCCTCCGGCGAAGCCGATGCGGAGGGTCGGGCGCTCTGCGGCGTCGGCGACAACGTGATGCGCGTCGCCGAAAACACCGTGGGGACCGCGCGCTACGTCCGTTCCAGCAGCCAGGTCATGCACTATCTCGGCGACGGCGTGCCGCCGGAGACCATCGCCATCATCGACGACTCCGGTGGCACACTGACGGCGCCAATCCTGGAGCAATTCACCGGCATCATCTGCATGGGCGGCACTGTGCGCTCCCATCTCGGCATCCTGTCGCGGGAATACGGCATTCCCTGCTTCATGAACGCCAAGATCACTGGGATCAGGGAAGGCGAGCGGCTGGAGATGGAAACGGCCGCAGCGGCGAAGACGGCGGAGGCCTATCAGAAGGGCGAGGAAATGACCGCCAACATCTGGAAGCTGGCGCAGGAGGCTTCGTGATGGTCGGCGCGCCTCGCCTCTCCTACGCCCAGTTGCTGGAGACCAACAACCTCCTGCAAACCTTCACCGACGAGACCTACTGGCTCTGCGTCACGCGCACCGTGCAGGAATCGAAGCTCTTCCCGGTGCCGCCCTACATGCTGCTCTCGTACCTCAACGCGTTCTACCGCTATCCCTCGCTCTTGCGGAAGGTGGAGAGCGTGATGACGGCGGAAGAGATCGGCGACCGCGCCCGAGAAGGGCGCCCACCCAGCAAAAGCGCCATGGGTTGGGGGATGCCAGGCTTCTACCTGCTCGGTCGCGAGTGGCTGATCAACATGGGCCTGCTGAGGCCGCAGGACGCTGCCGAGGATGTCGTCTACCTGATGGACTTCTGGAAGCGCCTGCAACTCTCCTGGCACCGCAACGACGGTCACATCACCAACAAGGAGTTCGGCCACCGCTGCCAAATCCTGCCCGAACGACGGCTTCAGGTGTTTGAGTCCGACGCCTACGGCTGCGCGGTCGGCGATCCGCTGCACAGCGCGGCCACGCAGTTCATGGCCTCTGCGGCGCAATACGGCTTTCTCGTGAGCTGCGAGAGCCGCATCAGCCTGCTCAACACCGGACCGTACAAGCTCGCCGACGGCAACGAGATGATCGTCCGCGAGTTCATGGATCTCGGCGAAGGCGACTTCCCCTGGCTCGACGACGTGGCGGCCGACGTCCCCTACAACAACCTCACCGTCCCGATGCTGGTGAAGGATTGCCACTTTTACCTTGTGGACGATTGGGGGAGCTTCGAATCCGAACCCGAGTTTCGGGCCGAAAATATTGTCGGCGTGGGTCTCTACGCCTCCGACCCGCTCACCGAGGGGCACGTCCCCGTGGGAATGGAGAGCCGTGAGAACTTGACCGAGACGTTCTGCATGCTGGACGGGCTCTTCAAGGAGGCGACGGCGCGGCTCTGGAAGCGCATTGCCGGCTGGAGCCGCGACCAGATGCTCGATGCCGGCGCGCTCACCTACTTCGGCATCTGCAAGGACCTCGCCCATGTCGCCGGTGTCTACGCCCATGAGGACTGGATGCTGATCGACGAGCGCGCCGAGCGCTTTCGCCCACTGCTCAACGACGAGTTCAGCCGCGACTGCCTGGGTGAGCTGGTCGGGCTTCTGACGCTGCCAAGCCACCGTCTCTCGTCCTACAGCATGATGCAGCACGGCAACGGCCCGACGCGCATGTACACGCCAATCCCCTACGCGATCCTGGACGGCGAGGATTACGTGCCAACCTGCGGCCCGGTCTACCCCGGCGCCACCACGCTTCCGACCAAGGCCGACCGCTATCGCACGAGCCAGGGTGTGTTGACGCTGGAGGACTACAACCAGCGGGTCCGTGACTTCACGCCGCAGTCTGACCGGTATCGTTTCCTGGACGAGACCTGGCTCAAGTACAACCACGACACGGCGCGTGCCGACGAGATGTACCGGCATGAGCAGGAGCGCGCGCGCAAGATCCAGAGTCGCGGGGCGTCTCTCGGCCCGGCGGAGCTCGCAGCGCTCCCCCGCAGCTAGGGCCGCGCGCCTCTCCCCACGTATCCGGGCGGCCTGACCACATGCAGATCGGCGATTACATCCGGCGCGCGGGCGCCATGTTCGGCGATACGCCGGCGCTGACCGAGGGCGCACGCACGCTGAGCTTCCGCGAGTTCGATGCGGCAACGGACCGGCTCGGCAATGCGCTGCTGGCGCAGGGCTTCGAGCCGGGCGACCGCGTCGGCGTGCTGCTGCCCAACGGGATCGATTGCCTGATCGCTTACTACGCGCTGGCCAAGTCGGGCCTCGTGCGGGTCTCGCTCAACGTCCGCGAGACGGCGGCTGACCACCGCTACAAGCTCGGAGACAGCGGTGCGCGCGGCCTCATCCACGACGATGTCGACGGCGCCGAGGGCTTCGGAGCGCCGATGGTCTACGGCCTCGAGGCGCTGCGCCGTCTCATCGACGATGGGCCGGCTGGTGCATGTCGCGTGGATCGGGATATGCAAGCGCCCTACCGCCTCGGCTTCACCGGAGGCACCACCGGCGCGCCCAAGGCGGTCACGCTCACCACGCTGGGTGAGACCGCCGAGCTCTCGGCCTTTCTCATGGACCTGGTGCCCGATCTTGCGCTGGGCGACCGCTTCCTCCACGCCGCCCCCATCGCGCACGCGTCAGGCGCCTTCTTCCTGCCCTCCTTGGTGCGGGGTGTGCACCAGCTGATCATGCCGCACTTTGACTCCGCCAGCTTCATCACCATGGCAGCGCAGGAGCACGCGACCCACACCTTTCTCGTGCCGACAATGCTGGCCATGGTCATGGAGGAGTCCGCGCTGGAGACCACAGACCTCCACTTCAAGCGCATCTGCTACGGCGCATCGCCGATCGCGCCGAGCCTCCTGGAGCGCGCCATGGCCCGTTTCGGGCGGGTCTTTGCCCAGACCTACGGTCAGGCGGAATCGCCCATGGTGATCAGCTTCCTCGAGCCGGAGGATCACGACCGGGTAGGCTCGTGCGGGCGGCCCTATACCAACGTAGACGTGGCAATCTTCGACGATAACGACCAGCCTGTGCCAGCCGGCGAGCGGGGCGAGATCGTCTGCCGCGGCACCCAGCTCATGGCCCGCTACTGGAACCGGCCGGAGGAAACCGCCAAGGCCTTCCGCAACGGCTGGCTCCACACCGGCGACATCGGACGCATGGACGAGGATGGATTCTTCTACATTCTCGATCGCAAGAACGACATGCTCATCAGCGGCGGCTACAACGTCTATCCGCGCGAGATCGAGGACGTGCTGTTGGCCCATGAGGGCGTCGTCGAGGCCGCGGTCGTGGGCCTGCCGGACGAGAAATGGGGCGACCGCGTCCACGCCGTGATCGCCGGGCGGCCCGGCCTGGACCCGGAGACAGTGCGGCAGTTCTGCCGCGAGAGGCTCGCCGGCTACAAGTGCCCGAAGAACGTCGAGATCTGGGACGCACTGCCCAAGAGCGGGGCAGGCAAGCTCCTGCGTCGCGCGGTGCGCGACCGCGTCATCGCCGCCGCCGACGCGACGGCCGAGCGGCAGAGCGCCTGAGCGATGACCAACGCCTATCTCGTCCTCCACGGCCTCGCGATCAAGAAGCACGCGGATGCTGCGGCTATTGCCGCCGCGCTTGGACTCGCCGAGGACGAGGTGCGCGCCGTGCTGGACGAGGCGATCGCCAAGGGCCGCGCAGTACGAGCCGGCGAGGCATATTCGCTCACGCCCGTTGCCCGTGTGGCGCTGGACGGTGCCTATTCCCGGCTCTTTGCGGCGCAGCGGGCCGACACGGCCTTCACCGCCGCCCACGAGCGCTTCGAGGCGATCAATCGAGAGCTCAAGGCACTGATGACCGCGTGGCAGACCATCGAGATCGATGGCGAGAGCGTGCTGAATGATCACTCCAACAAGGATTACGACGGCCGCCTGATCGACCGCCTCGGCACTCTGCACGAGCGGGCGGAAGCGGTGTTCCGACAACTCGCCGCCGGGCTGCCGCGCCTCGCGATTTACGCACGCAAGCTGGAAGCGGCGCTCGAGAGGACCGAGGACGGCGCTATCGAATGGGTTAGCGGTGCCAGGATCGAGTCCTATCACACGGTCTGGTTCGAGCTTCACGAAGACCTGCTGCGCATCCTCGGCCGGACGCGGCAGGAATAGACATGGGTGCGCTTGGCCGCTGGGTCCTCTCCCTCGACGGTGCCGCGCTGCCCGAACGCGCGCTTGTCGGGGGCAAGGCATGGGGCATCGCCGTCATGCGCCACGAAGGCCTGCCGGTGCCGCCCGCCTTCGTCGTGACGACAGAGGCCTGCCGCGCCTATCTCGCCGAAGGCGCGCTGCCGAAGGGCCTGCTCGACGAGATCTACGCCGGCATCGCCATGCTGGAGGCGGAGACGGGACGCCGCTTCGGCGCGCCCGAGCGTCCGCTGCTGCTCGCCGTCCGCTCCGGCGCCGCCATCAGCATGCCGGGCATGCTGGACACGATGCTCAATCTCGGTATCGACGAGGCGGTCGAAGCAGCGCTCGCGGCCGAGAGCGGTGACGCGGCCTTCGCTCGCGACACGCACCGGCGCTTTCACGAGATGTATGCACGCATCGTGCTCAAGGTAGGGATCGACGGGCTTCCGCCCGAGGGGTCCGTCGAAGAATGGCGCGCCGCCGTGGCGGAGGCCGGGGCCACGGGCAGCGTGCCCGAGGCACCGGCTGATCAGCTTCTAGGCGCCGTCCGCGCCGTGTTCGAGTCTTGGAACGGGCGGCGCGCGCGCCGATATCGCAAGCACCACAGGCTCCCCGACGACGCGGGGACCGCGGTCACGATACAGGCCATGGTCTTCGGCAATCTCGGCGAGCGCAGCGGAACGGGCGTCCTCTTCAGCCGTAACCCGCTCACCGGCGCGCCTGAGCCATACGGCGAATACCTTGCCCGTGCCCAGGGCGAAGACGTGGTCTCCGGCCAACGGACGCCGCAGGGGTTGGATGCGCTGGCGTCGTCCCTGCCGGATGCGCACGCCGCCTTGACCCGCGCCGCACGCCGTTTGGAGGCGCTGAACCGGGATGTGCAGGACATCGAGTTCTCGGTACAAGAGGGCGCGCTCTACCTGCTGCAGACCCGTACCGCCGCGCGCGCGCCCGCCGCGGCCATCCGCATCGCGGTCGATCTGGTAAACGAGGGAACGATCTCCTCCGATGAAGCTCTTGCCCGCGTCAGTGCGGACCATGTGCGCACGCTGCTCATGCCTCGTCTCGCCGATGGCGCTGCCGAGGGCGCTCCCCTCCTCGCGGAAGGCGAAGGCGCAAGCCCCGGCATCGGCATTGGCGCGGCTGTGTTGGACGCCGATGCGGCCGAGACGCGAGGCTCGGCTGGCGAGGACGTGGTGCTGGTGCGCCCGACCACCAGCCCGGAGGACGTGCACGGCATGGTCGCCGCCCGTGCCGTCGTGACGGCGACCGGTGGCGCGACCTCCCACGCAGCCGTAGTCAGCCGCTCCCTCGGCGTCCCCTGCGTCGTCGGTTGCGGCGAAGGCGTAGGCGCAGCGCTCGCGGGCAGGGAGGTGACGGTGGACGGCAAGGCGGGACAGGTGTTCGACGGCGGATTGCCGGTGAGCGCACCCGCGGAGACGGACGATCCTTACCTGCGCCGGATCACGGCATGGGCCCGTGCGGCTGCGCCCATCGCGGTCTATCGTTGGGATGATCCGGCGCTCGACGGCGCGGTCAATCTCGACCGCTTGCCGGGCGGTGAGGACCCGGAGCGCTTGCCCGCGCTGCTCGCGGGGGCTCCCGGCGCAATGGGCGGCGCGCTCGCCAGCGATGCGGGTGTCGCGGCCGCCGTCGCGGCCGGTCTCGACTTCATCGTCGTGCGCCATGCCCTGCCAGCGCTGCTCGCAGCCTGTGCCGCCGCGCGGATAGAGGCAGCCGCGTGACCATCGACCGCAAGGAGGTCGAGGCGCTGATCCGCCTCTTCGAGCGCTCGGACTGGCACGAGCTCCGGCTCGAGACCGACGGGCTGAAGCTGGTGCTCTCGAAGGACGCGGATGCGGCAGCGCTCGGGGCGGAAGCGGAGGCTGCCGCAGCCTCGGCAGAGAAAAACCCGGCCGACCCTCATGCCGATACGCCGCCGGTGGACGGGCTGGTCCCGATCACGGCGCCTAACCTCGGCACCTTCTATCGCGCGCCCAAGCCGGGGGTCGCGCCCTACGTGGAGGTCGGCCAGCGCATCAGCGAGACAACCGAAGTGTGTCTGATCGAGGTGATGAAGTTGTTCACGCCGGTGCGGGCCGGGATCAGCGGTCGGATCGCTAGGGCCTGCGTCGAGGACGGCGAGATGGTGGAGTTCGGCGCGCCGCTCTTTCTGGTCGAGCCGGAGTCAGAGACGGCCAAGACGGCGTGATGGCCCTCTCGCGCGTCTTCGTCGCGAACCGGGGCGAGATCGCCGTGCGCATCGTCCGCGCCTGCCGCGCGCTCGGGCTGGAAAGCGTCGTCGGCATCTCCGACGCGGACCGTGAGAGCCTAGCGGCGGAGCTCGCAGACCGAGCGGTCGTGCTGGGACCGGCGCCGGCGCGGGACAGCTATCTCAATGCCAATTTGGTGGTGCACGCGGCGAAGGCGACCGGGTGCGACGCATTGCATCCGGGCTACGGCTTCCTCTCCGAAAGTGCGGCGCTTGCCGGGCTGAGCGAGCGGGAGGAGATCGCGTTCGTCGGACCGCGAGCCGAGACCATCGAGCGGCTCGGCGACAAGCTCACCGCCCGCGCCATCGCGGCCGAGGCGGGCGTTCCCATCGTCCCCGGCTCGGGCGAAATCCGCTCGGCGGCCGAGGCCCGCTCGTTCGCCGCCTCCGCCGGCTATCCGTTGCTGATGAAGGCGAGCGCCGGCGGTGGCGGGCGCGGCATGTTCGTCGCGCGAACGGAGGCGGACATCGACGACGGCTTCGTGCGCGCGTCGGCGGAGGCCGAAGCCGCCTTCGGCGACGGGGCGCTCTTCGTCGAGCGCTTCGTCGAGGACGCGCGCCACGTCGAGGTCCAGATCATGGGGGATGGTGCCGGCACGGTCGTCCACTTCGGCGAGAGGGATTGCTCAGTGCAGCGGCGCTTCCAGAAGGTGGTGGAGGAAGCCCCGGCGGCCGCGCTTCCGGCCGCGGCGCGCGCGCTGATCCACGATGCCGCCTGCCGGCTCGCGCGCTATCTCGACTACCGGAGCGCCGGTACGATCGAGTTCCTCTACGACGTTGCCTGCGACGAGGCCTACTTCATTGAGGCCAACGTGCGTATTCAGGTGGAGCACCCGGTGACGGAGGAAGTCACCGGCATCGACCTGATCGAGGAGCAGCTGCGCATCGCAGGCGGCGGTGGGCTCGGCGTCACGCAAGAGGACATCGAGCTGAACGGCCACGCCATCGAATGCAGGATCAACGCCGAGGCGCCGGAGCGGGACTTCGCGCCATCGCCCGGCCTGATCGACGCCTGGTGTCCACCGGAAGGCCAGGGCATCCGCATCGACAGCCACTGCCGCGCTGGCGCCTTCGTGTCTCCGTTCTACGACAGCATGATCGCCAAGCTGATCGTGCGCGCCGGCGACCGCACACAAGCGGTGGAGCGCATGGGCGGCGCTCTGGACGCGTTTCGGATCGGCGGGATCGACACCAACCTCGCGTTCCAGGCACGCTTGGTGCGGCACCCTGATTTCGTGACTAACAGTCTCAACACGCGCTGGTTGGAGGATGTCTTCATGCCCACGTTGGTGGACTGAGCGGAGCAACGATGGCGCACATCGAATTCCTCGACGAGACCATGCGCGACGGGCAGCAGAGCCTGTGGGGCATGCGCATGCAGGCCGGCATGGCGCTCCCCGTCGCGCCGGTGATTGACCGGGTGGGCTACCGCGTGGTGGACCTCACCGGCTCGAGCCTGTTCGAGGTCCTGATCCGCCACTGCCGCGAGAACCCGTGGGAGGGGCTCGACCTCCTGGTCGACGCCATGCCCAACAGCACGATCCGCGGCGGCATGCGCAGCAACGCGAGCGTCACCTTCGGCGTCACGCCTGATGCGCTGATGGACGTCTGGATGCGGCAGCTTTGCGTCCACGGCTGCCGCAGCTTCTGGATCTACGACGTGCTCTTCAACATCGACAAGACGCACCGCCTCGCGAAGGTGGCCAAGGAATTCGGCGCCGAGGTGGCAGGCGCCATCATGTTCACGCTGAGCCCTGTGCACACCGACGACTACTACGCCGACAAGGCGGACAGGCTCTCGGCGTCGCCGGATATCGACACGATCCTGCTCTACGACACGGGCGGCGTGCTGGAGCCCGACCGCGTGCGCACGCTGGTGCCGGCCATCATGGCGAAGGCGCGCGGCAAGCCCATCGAGTTCCACTCGAATAATCTCCTGGGCGCCTCGGGGATAGCCTACGTGGAGGCGATCAAGCTCGGCATCCGCATCCTACACACCGCCTGTGGGCCGATGGCGAATGGCCCGTCCGTCCCTTCGGTCGAGGTGATGACGCGGAACGTCGAGCACCTGGGCCACACCCACAACATCGACCGTTCGCTGCTGCCCGAGATCGCCGAGCACTTCGAGCGCGTGGCCGGGGCTGCGGGCTTCCCCGTCGGCGTGCCGCAGGAATACGACCTCTTCTCCGTGCGGCATCAGGTGCCGGGCGGGATGATGGGGACGCTGAAGGCGCAGCTCGTCCAGCACGAGATGGCGGACCGGCTCGACGAGGTGCTGGAGGAGACCGGCCGTGTGCGTCGAGAGCTCGGCTATCCCGGTATGGCGACGCCCTTCTCCCAGCTCGTCGGCACCCTCGCTGTGCTCAACATCGTCAGCGGGGAGCGCTACGCCGTGATCCCGGACGAAGTGATCCAGTATGCCGGCGGGCACTACGGCGAGCCGGTAGCGCCCATCGACCCGGACGTGCTGGACCGCATCATGGCCGCACCGCGCGCCAAGGAAGTGCTGGCCGAGCCGCCCGAGCAGCCCACGGTTGCCGAGCTGCGCAAGCGCCACGGCATCGACGATGACGACGAGCTGATCCTGCGCGCTCTGGTACCGGCGGCGGATCTCGAAAGGATGCGGGCCGCGGGCCCGGTCAAGCGCGACTTCCCGATTCTGTCCACGCCGGAGCTCGAACACGTGCGCAAGCTCATGGCGCTGTCGACCTCGAAGTACGTCGAGGTGCAGACCGCAAAGCTCTCGGTCTCGCTGCGTCGGGCGGGCTGACGTGCGCCGCGCCTGTATCGTCGATGTCGTCCGCACCCCCTTCGCCAAAGGGCGGCAGGGTGGTGCGCTGAGCGCGGTTCACCCGGTCGACCTGCTTGCCCACACGCTGAAAGGGCTCATCACGCGCGCGGGCATCGACCCCGGCGCAGTGGACGATGTGATCGCAGGCTGCGTCATTCAGGTTGGCGAGCAGGCGGCCAACATCGGCCGCCAAGCGTGGCTCGCCGCGGGCTTTCCCGAGACCGTCCCCGCCGTCACCATCGACCGCAAGTGCGGCTCGGCCCAGCAGGCCATGGACTTTGCGGCCCAGGGCGTGATGGCGGGCGCCTACGACCTCGCCATCGCTTGCGGGGTCGAGATGATGAGTCGCGTGCCAATGGGCAGCAACCGGCGCGGCAAGGACCATCTGGGGCCGATGCTGCGCCGGCGCTATGCGGAGGGCCTGGTGCACCAGGGCATCTCCGCTGAGCTGATCGCTGCCCGCTGGGGGCTCGTGCGCGAGGACCTCGATGCCTACGCGCTCAGCTCACACCGCCGCGCGGCGGCGGCCGAGGACCGAGGCCTCTTCGCGCATGACATTCTGCCCATCGATGGGACCTCGGCGGACGAGGGCATCCGCCGCAACACTACAGCTGAGAAGTTGGCAGCGCTGGAGCCGGCCTTCGAGGACGCGGAGACGAAGACGCGCTTTCCCGAGATCGGCTGGGTAGTAACGGCGGGGAATTCGAGCCAGGTTTCCGACGGCGCCTCGGCCATGCTGATCGCATCGGAAGCGGCGGCTGAGCGGCTGGACCTAGGGCCGCGCGCTGCCATCACCCACTTCGCGGTCTGTGGCGACGACCCCGTGCTCATGCTGACCGGGATCATCCCGGCGACGGCAAAGCTGCTGGCGCGGAGCGGCCGGCCCCTCGACGACATCGACTGCTTCGAGGTCAACGAGGCCTTCGCCTCCGTCGTGCTGGCCTGGGCGGAGGCGTTGGGGGCGGACCTCGACCGCGTGAACGTTAATGGCGGGGCCATCGCTTTCGGCCACCCGGTGGGGGCGTCGGGCGGAAGGCTTACGGCGAACCTGATCGGCAGCCTGGAGGAGACCGGCGGCCGCATCGGCCTTCAGACCATGTGCGAGAGCGGCGGCATGGCCAACGCGACGCTGATCGAGCGGCTCGGCTGAGAGGCGCTACTCACGCGGCCAAGTAATGGCCGCCGTTGACGAAGATGGTCTGCCCCTGGACAAACGCGGCCTCCGGGCTCGCGAGGAAGCGAATCACGCTGGTGTAGTCCTCGTCCTGCACGCCGCGCCCGCTCGGGTTGGTCTCGGTGGCGTGCTTCACGATTTCGTCCGCCTGGTCGCCGAACAGCGCCCGCACGGCATCGGTATGGACTACGCCCGGCGCGACGCTGTTGACGCGCACGCCGCGCGGTGCGAGTTCGCTCGCGAGATAGCGTACCAGCGATTCCGCGAGCGCCTTGGCGACTCCGATGGCGGCGTAGTTGGGCACCACGGTGCGTCCGCCCCGGCTGGTGAGGAAGAAGACCGTGCTGCCGCGTACGAGCAGCGGATCGGCCGCCTGCACGAGATAAAGCAGCGCCGTGCCGTTGAGGTTGACCGCGGCGGTGAAGTCGTTCGCGTCGCAATCGAGCGCGGGCTTAGGAATGGCGCGGACGGCGCAGTGCACCAACTGGTCGAGCGTGTCCGTCCGCTCCGCCACCGCGGCGAGCACGGCGCGGGCCCCCTCCGGCGTGCCGACGTCCTGCTTGATCACGTGGCAGCGCGCACCCGTCGCTTCGACCAAGGAATGCGCCTCTCGTGCGGCTTCGTCGTCGCCCGCATAGTTGAGAAACACGTCCACGCCTGGTTCGGCGAAGGCGAGCGCGATGGCGCGTCCGATGCCCTTGGTTCCGCCGGTAATCAGGATCGACATGACAACCTCTCTGCCCTACGTCCACGGATAAACATTCATGTAAGTCTTTGATAATACCACGCAACTTTGTTGGGCGCTCAGCTTGACCGGGGCATCGCCCCCGATAGAATGCCGCTCTCCCGGCGATAGCGCTGAGCAGCGTGCCGCCTCACCGGACGAAGAGGAACCGGATGATGACGCGAGAGATCGTTGTCTCCGGCGGCACTCGGCATGCTAATCGAGCGCGTCGTGCACCAGCGCCCCGCCGCAGACGGAGAGCTGACGGATGACCGTTAACACTATCGGCGTGGTGGGCGCCGGCATGATGGGCTCGGAGATCGCGCTCGTGATGGCGCTCGCCAGCAAGTCGGTGCTGCTCAGCGATCGCGATCAGCCCTCGCTCGACGGCGCCCTGGCGAAGCTGGAAGCCGTGCTCGACAATGGCATCGCGCGCGGCTTCTACAGCGAGGACGACAGGGCCCGCGCGCTCGCCAACCTGCGCACCACTCTCGACCTTGGCGACTTTGCGCCCTGCGACATGGTGATCGAGGCCGTGTTCGAGGACGAGGAGGTGAAGGCCGGCGTCTATCAGGCGCTCGACGAGATTCTGGCCCCCGGCTGCCTGATCGCGAGTAATACGTCGAGCATCTCGATCAGCGTGCTCGCCTCCTATGTGGAGGAGGCACGCCGGCCCCGCTTCCTCGGCACCCACTTCTTTTCGCCGGTCTCGCGAATGAAGCTGGTAGAGGTGATTCCGGGCCTGGAGACCGCCGAAGAGACCGTCGCCGCGGCGACCGCCGTCTGCGAGGAGGCAGGCAAGACGCCGGTGCCGATCAAGGATGTCGTCGGCTTCGCGGTCAATCGGCTGATCCACATCTTCTGGATCGAGGCGATCCGCCTGGTTGAGGAAGGGGTGGCGACGCCGGAAGACATCGACACCGCCTGCAAGCTCGGCATGGGGCTCCCGGTCGGGCCGTTCCGCCTGATGGATGCGGTGACCAACAACCTCAGCCTCGACGTGCAGGAAATCCTGCACGAGGCCTACGGGCCGCGCTTCATGCCTCGCCCCCTGCTGAAGCAGATGGTGAAGGCGGGCTACAATGGGCGGAGCGCGGGCAAGGGCTGGTATCGCTACGACGAGAGCTAAGCCGGGGCGGGGTGCGCGCTCGACCGGATCGAGGAGGGAGAGACATGGAAGCAGCAGTGTTCAAGGGCGTCGGCAATCCGCTATCGATCGAGCAGGTGGATGAGCCGTCCGTCCGCCCCGGCGATCTGCTGATCAAGGTCGAGTTCTGCGGCATCTGCGGCTCCGACCTGCACGCGACCGAGGCGGGCGCCCTGGTGGTGCCGGACGGCCAGATCCTGGGCCACGAGTTTACCGGGACTATCGTAGAGATGGGCGCCGATGTCGGCGAAGACTGGAAGGTCGGCGACCATGTGACCGCCGTCCCGGTCAACGCCTGTGCGGAGTGCGGGCGCCAGTGCAAGCTCGGGATGGGCATCCACTGCCCCAACAACATCATCACGGGCTTCGGTGCACCCGGCGCCTACGCCGAGTACATCCGGGTCGATGCCGGCAACGCGCTGCGCCTGCCGCAGGGCCTCGGCTTCCGAGAGGGCGCGACGGCGGAGCCCCTCTCCGTCGGCCATCACGTGATCGATAAGGCTGGTATGCGGCCTGGCACCAACGTGCTGGTGATCGGCGCCGGCCCCATCGGTCTCTCGTGCACAACGTTCGCGCGCTTCTCCGGCGCCCGCCACGTCGTGGTGAGCGAGTTCGCCGCGAACCGCCGCGAGCGCGCGCTCGCGATGGGCGCGACCGCGGTCATCGATCCCAACGCGGGCGATGTGGCCGAGCAGTATGCGGCGATCACCGGCGGTCCGCCCGACCTGGTAATCGAGTGCGTCGGCGTTCCCGGCATGCTGGGGCTCTGCATCGACCTGGTGAAGCACCAGGGCAAGGTCATGGTCTGCGGCGTCTGCACCAACGAGGAGAGCTTTATCCCGCTCGCCGCGCTGGCCAAGGAGGTGTGCCTGCAGTGGGCGCTCGGCTACAAGCCCAGGGACTTCGAGGTGGTGCTCGACCTGCTGGCGAGCGGGAGAATCGATCCCAAGCCGCTCATCACCCACGTGATCGGCTTCGACGATCTCGCTGCACAATTCGAGAAGCTCAGGACGCCGACCGACGAGTGCAAGGTGCTGCTGCGCCCCCAGCGGGACCGACGGGAGGGATACGATGACCGGACGGGTTGACGGCAAGATCGCGCTGATCTCGGGCGCCGGCACGGGCGTCGGGCGCGCCTGCATGGTTCTGTTCGGGCGTGAGGGCGCCAAGGTCGTCGGCTGCTCGCGAACCGAGGCGAACCTCGACGAGACGCTGCGGCTCACGAAGGAAGCGGGCGGCGACGGCGTCGTGGTCGCGCACGACCTGGCGCAGCCTGAAGGGGCCGAGGCGCTGATCCAGGCCGCCATGGATGCTTACGGGCGCATCGACATCCTCGTCAACTGCGCGAGCGTCGGCTACAGCTGGCTGGAGAAGAGCCCGGACTCCATGGGCGACGTGGTCAACACCACGCCCGAGAAGTGGCAGGAGGTGATGGGGATCAACCTCGATTCCTACTTCTATCTCTGCCGCGGCGTGATCCCCATCATGCAGAAGCAGGGCGGGGGCGCGATTGTCAACGTGGCCAGCATCTCGGGCTTCCAGGGCCTTCCCGTTGCGCACACCTACACGGCGGCGAAAGGGGCTGCTATTAACCTGACGCGCTCGCTCTGTGTGACCTATGCCAAGGACAATATCCGAGCCAACTGCGTTGCGCCGGGCTTCACCGACACGCCGATGGTAGCGCCCGTGCTCAACCTCTTCGACGATCCGGACATGGCGGACCGTCTCACGCCGATGCTGCGCCCCGGCACGCCGGAGGAGATGGCCTACGGCTGTCTCTATCTCGGCTCCGACGAGGCGACCTACTGCAACGGCACCGTGCTCACCATCGACGGCGGCACCACAGCACGGCAATAGGCCCACCGGCACGGCGTTTCAGATTTGGGTCGTGCGCTGGCCCCGATGAGGAGGTTCGCAATTCGCGTATTCTGTTGAAGGAAGGTCGTCGGCACGCAAGATCGACGATGCCTCCTCACTTCTCTGAAATAAGGGTGACGAGTTCGTCGCGAGAGATGAAGATTTCGCTGCCCGGCATTCTTGAAGGGTTACAGCCGCAGCCGCGGTTTCTCGCAATCTGGATCGCGCTGGCTGTACTTATTGTCATCAGCGCGATCTTCGTGCCGCGGAGCCTGATGGCCACCTCGATCCTCGCCATCATTCCCTTTGCGGCCTTCCTCTGCATCGCCTCCATGGGCGAAGCCCTGGTGCTGATGGCGCGCGGCATCGACCTCTCGATCCCCGCGGTCATCACCCTCTCCAGCAGCCTGATTCTCGGCGTCTCTGGCGGCCAGGACGCCGCGCTGGGTCAGGCGATCATCGTCGCTCTCGCGGTCTCGGCCGGCGTCGGTCTGATCAACGGCGTTCTGGTTTCCAACTTCAGGCTGAATCCCCTGGTCGTCACGCTCGCTGTCGGGACCATCATGATGGGGGCTGCGATCTGGTATCGGGAAGGTATCGCTCAGGAGGCGCGGGTGCCGCCGATCCTCGCCGACTGGGGCGAGACCCGCTTCCTCTCGATCAACTTCTCGGTGTGGGTGGCGATGGCGCTCGTGCTCGCCTCCACGTTCCTGCTGCGCTTCACCCTCTACGGGCGGCGCTTCACCGCCGTGGGCGCCAACCCCGTCGCCGCCTGGATCAGCGGCATCGGCGTGAACCGCTACCGTGTCGCGGCCTACGCCGCCGCCGGGCTGCTCTACGGCGTCGCGGGCATCCTGCTCGCGGCGTTCATCCGCAATCCGACCCTCGATGTTGGTGCCGCCTATCTGCTCGCACCCATCGCCGCCGCAGTACTAGGCGGCACGGCTATTGGAGGCGGGGTCGGCAGCATGATCGCGGTGGCCGGGGCGGCGCTCTTCCTGACCCATCTCGGGCAAATCCTGAAGATGATGGGGCTGACCACTGCGATCCAGTTCATGGTCTACGGTGGCGCCATCGCCGTCGGCATGGCGCTCGCCGGCGTCCGCTTCTCCGACCTGCGCGATGCGTGGGCGCGGCGGCTGGGCCCTGTTGCCGCACCCGGTGCCGAGTCGCCGTAGGGTGCTTATGCCGAAACCGAGGGTCTGGTATCTATAGGACTTACGCACGGTCAACCCGTTTGCGAGAACAGGACCAGCCCGCCATCAACATCAACGACACACAGCAAAGGGAGAAACGAACATGAGTCGTATGCACTGGATGAGAAAGACGGCCGTCTCGGCGGTGGTCGCCGGCGCTCTGGCATTGGGCGCCCACAGCGGCGCGCGCGCCGAGGCCAATCCAGAACTGATGCTCAAGGCACTCGGCACCACCGAAGGGATCGGCCCGATCGTCACGGCGACCTTCGAGCGCGCGAGCGCGGCGCTCAGCGAGGAAGACCGCGCGCTGGCGCTGCAGTGCTGGAGTGAGCAGGTGTGCGAGACCGGCCGCGGCGATCTCACCGTCGCGCTCGCCGACGGCTTCGGCGAGAACGTCTGGCGCCGCGTGACGCACATGGAGTTCGTCATGCAGGCGCTGAGCTACCCCGAGGTCAGCAAGATCATCTACTCCTCGGCCCGGGGTGATGCCAGCAAGGCCATCTCCGACATGCGGAGCCTGATCGCGCAGGGCGTCGACATCATCGTGACCTTCCCCGACGCGGGCCCGGCACTGTTGCCGACCGCCCAGGAAGCGACCGAGTCGGGCATCACCGTGGTTCCCTACATCGCCGGTCTCGGCGGCACCGCCGGTGAGGACTATCTCACCTTCGTCGCCGAGGACCTGTGCGAGCTAGGCCGCCAGTTCGTCCAGTTCGTGGCCGGCGCCAACAGCGAGGAGAGCATCGAGATCGTCGAGCTGGGCGGCACCCCCGGCAATCAGCTCAGCTCTGCCTGGCAGGCATGTTCCGAGGCCGAGATAGAGAACAACGCGGCCATGACGCTACTCGGCAAGGCCGACACCAACTGGACCCAGCAGGGCACCTTCGAGGCGATGTCGGGCTTCCTCTCGCAGCATCCCGACGTTGATGCGGTTCTCTACGAGTATGCCGACGGCTTCCGCGGTGGCGTGCGCGCCTATGCCGCCGCCGATCGCGCCATGGACGTGATCGTCACGCTGCGCACCGACGAGCAGGGCTTGTTCTGCGATTGGGAGGAAGTGGGCAACCCGAACTTCCGTATCTTCTTCTCCTCGGGCGGCACCTTCCAGGTCCGCATCGCGCTGACCGCCGCCATGGAAGCGAGAGGCGGTGCCGAGATCGGCGCCCATGTCGACGTGCCCTTCAAGATGAAAGAGGTGCAGCAGGGCATGTGCGACAAGGCGTTGCCGGATCAGATGCCGGTCTCCACGCTGGTGGACACCGACATGCTGAACGCGATGTTCAAGGAGTAACGGCCGCAGCAAACGGCCTGACCGCCGGGCGGGCTAGAGGACATCCCTCTCCGCCCGGCGGTTTCGTTCAAACGCCTGCCAATCGCCGCCGAGAGAATGCCTGAACCGTCGCTCCGCCTGTCAAGGATCTCCAAGCGCTTCCCCGGAGTGCAGGCGCTCCGCGACGTGAGCCTGGAATGCGTGGCCGGCGAGGTGCACGCGGTGCTGGGCGAGAATGGCTCGGGCAAGAGCACGCTGCTCAAGATCGCGAGTGGCGCGCTGACGACGGACGAGGGCACGGTCGAAATCCTGGGTAATCGGCTGACGTCGGCTGACACGTCGCAGGCCCAGCGCTTCGGGCTTGCGACCGTTTACCAGGACAACTCGTTGGTGCCGGAGCTCACCGTCGCCCAGAACCTCTATCTCGGCTCAGTGGGGAAAACGCTTCCCTATCGCCAGGTGCGAGCCTGGGCCGACGAGCAGCTCGCACCATACAATCTCGCGATCGATGCCACGGTGCGCGTCGCCGATCTCTCTCCGGCCCAGCGACAGTTCCTGGAGGTGGTGAAGGCGCTGGTCTCGAATCCCGAGGTGCTTCTGCTCGACGAGCCGACCGCGTCGCTCGACGTCAACGACGTCGAGACCCTCCATCGCATCGTCCGCCGCATCGTCGCCGAGGGCACGACGGTGGTTTACGTCAGCCACCGTTTGCCCGAGATCCTCGACCTCGCCCAGCGCGTGACCGTACTGCGCGACGGCGAGGGACAGGGCACCTTCGAGACGCACGCGCTCTCCGAGGACGACCTCATCGCGCTCATGGTGGGCCGGCCGATCGAGGCGGAGTTCCCGCCCAAGCGAGGCGCCGAGGTTCTATCCAGCGACATCTGCTTTTCGGTGCAGGCACTCTACGGCGACGCGTTCAGCGACGTCGCCTTCGAGGTTCATCGGGGCGAGATCCTCGGCCTTGCCGGTGCCGAGGGCAACGGCCAGCGCGAGGTGCTCCGCGCCATCGGCGGCTTCGAGGACGGATCCGGCGCTGTCACTTGCGAGGGCCGGCGCATCCCGCTTGCAGCACCGCGGCGCGCGCTCGGCGCGGGCGTGATGATGCTGAGCGGAGATCGGGCCGTCGAATCCATCTATCCGGCTTTGAGCGTGCGCGAGAACATCACGATCCAGGTCCTCAAGGACTTCGCGACTGCGAGCGTGATCTCCGGCCGCAGGGAGCGCGCGCGCACGCGCGGGATGATCGAGGAGCTCGACATCGTCACCGCGAGCCTCAATCAGTCCATCGTCTCGCTCTCCGGCGGCAATCAGCAGAAGAGCATGTTGGCGCGGAGCTTCCTGCACGGCGCCAGGGTGGTGCTGATCGACGAGCCGACCCAGGGCGTGGACGCAGCCGCGCGTTTCGACATTTATCAGGCGGTGAGAGCCAAGGCCGACAGCGGCACCACCTTCGTCATCAAGTCGTCGGATGCGCTGGAACTCGCCGGCCTTTGCGACCGGGTGCTGGTGTTCTCGCGCGGACGCCTCATCAAGGAGCTGGTGGGCGATGAGGTGAGCGAGGAGAACATCGTCTCGTCGTTCCTGACGTCGCGGGTGGGGCGCACGAGCGAGACGGTCTCCGCTGCGCCGACCGCGTCCGTTACGCCCACGGGATTCGCTCTCGCAAGGGATGTCGGGCGGCTCGCGCTCGCCCGCGATCAGTGGTGGACGCCTTTGGGTTTTCTGCTACTGCTGATTGTCCTGGTTGGCGCCTATGCCTCCAGCCAGTCCGACGCATTCCTCTCGCCGCTCAATGGGCGGCACCTGCTGCTGGCGACCGCACCGCTCGCCCTGGTGGCGATGGCCCAGTTGAACGTGCTGCTGGTCGGCGGCTTCGACATGTCGGTCGGCTCGCTCATGAGCATGACGGTGGTCGCCGCCTCCTTCCTGCTCGGCATGGGTGTAGACATTCCGGTGCTGTTCGGCGGCACGCTCGCCTGTCTGGCCGCCGGTCTCGCGGTCGGGGTCATCAACGGCACGATGGTGCGGCGTCTCCACATCAACCCGGTCATCACGACCATCGCCATGCTGAGCGTGCTGCAGGGCGTCGCGCTGCATTTCAGGCCGGTGCCAACCGGTCTGGTGGAGCCGGACTTCATGTCGGCGCTGCGCACCCGTATCGACTTTCTCCCGGTCTCCTTCCTCGGGCTTGTCGCGCTCGCCGTGCTCGGCGATCTCTGGCTCCACCGCACCAAGAGCGGGCTCAGGCTCCGGGCCGTAGGCTTCCACGAGGAAGCCGCGCGGCGCAATGGCATCAGGACCGGCTTCGTGCACTTCCGCGCCTACGTGATTTCGGGTGGCATCGCGGCGCTCGCCGGGCTTTTTCTCAGCACCGAGGTGGGCGTCGGCCACCCGACGGTGGGCGCGACCTACACGCTCACCAGCATCGCCGCGGCGGTGCTGGGTGGCGCCGCACTCTCCGGCGGGCGCGGGTCCTTTTCCGGCGCGCTGCTGGGCGCGATATTCTTCACGTTGATCGTCAACATCATGCCGTTCCTCGCGGTCAATACCGCGCTCGGCGTCATCGTCAGCGGCGCATTGACTCTGCTGGCCGTCCTTCTCTATTCCGGTCGTCTGCCGACCGGCCGCGTGGGTCATCTCCTGCGTGTCCTTGCCAGTCGCCGCTCCGCCCCAACGCAACGGGTATGAGGTCATGACAGAGCTTTCGCCGATCCCGCAACGCGAATCAGCCCGCCCCGCCGCCGCGCGCGGCCCCTATGATGGCGCCTTCGACATCGTCTGCGTCGGCGCAGGCGCCGGCGGCCTGGCGACAGCGCTCTTCTCCCGCTGGCTCGGCAACAGCGTGCTGATCCTGGAGAAGGCGCCGGAGGTCGGCGGCACGACGCGCAAAGCCGCTTTCTGGTACTGGGTGCCCAACAACCAGGCGATGCAGGACAAGGGCATGGAGGACCCGCGCGAAGACTGCCTGCGCTACATGGCGCGCCTCTCGCGACCCGAATGCTACGACCCTGCGGACCCCCACCTCGGCATGCCCGAATGGGAATACGCGATGTTCGAGGCGATCTACGACAACGCCTCGACCGCGACGGAGCTCCTGAAGGAGAAGGGCGCGCTCGACTACCGGCATTGCGACTTCGTGCCGGACTATTGGGCCGAGCTGCCCGAGGACAAGGCGCCCACGGGCCGCGTCCTGGTTCCGGTGGACGCGAGAGACACCATGTCCGACGGCGGCCTGCGTGCGGTGGAATCGATGTCGCGCGCAGCTACCGAGGCCGGCGTCGATATCCGCACCGGGCATCGGGTGCAGCGCGTCATCCGCAATCTCGCGGGCGATGTCGTGGGCGTCGAGGCCAGCGCCGGCAACGGTACGGCGCGGCGCTTCCACGCCCGCAAAGCCGTGGTGTTCTGCACCGGCGGCTTTACCCACAATGTCGAGATCCGCAAAAACTTCCTCAACGTGCCGATCTACGGAGGCTGTGCCGCGAAGACCAACGAAGGCGACTTCATCCCCATCGCGGGCCAACTGGGTGCGCAGCTCAGGAACATGAACTACGCCTGGATGTGCCCGGTCGTGCTGGAGAAGGCGATTGCCGGCGATCCCACGTTGATCGGCACGTTCTCTCCCTCGGGCGATTCGATGATCTACGTGAGCAAGCAGGGTCACCGGGTCGCCAACGAGAAGCTCGCCTACAACGAGATGGCCCAGAAATTCTACGAATGGGACCCGGCGGCGGGCGAGTATCCCAACCTGGTGCTGATCGCGGTCTGGGACCAGCGCAGCCAGGACCACTGCGCGAGCGACGAGTACGGCCGCTTCATCGTGCCGCCGGGTGTGGACGATGCCCACGTGATCAAGGGCGAGACCCTGGGTGCCCTGAGCCAAGCTATCGACGAGCGGCTCTCGCGCTACGAGGCCGAAACCGGCGGCATCCGGCTCTCGGCGGACTTCAAGTCCAACCTCGAGGCGGCGATCGCGCGCTTCAACGGCTTCGCCGAGACCGGCAAGGACCTCGACTACCGCCGCGGCGAGCGCCAGGTGGAGCAGCTCTTCAACGGGCCCGTGGCGGAGGAGCCGTCCGCGCCCAACCCCACCATGTATCCGATCAGCGGCGAGGGGCCGTACTACGCGACGCTTCTCTCCGGCGGGACCCTCGACACCAAGGGCGGGCCCAAGGCTGCGCCCACCGGCAAGATTCTCGACGACACCGATACGCCGATCACGGGGCTCTACGGCGTCGGCAACTGCGTGGCATCCGCTTCGGCCCGCGCCTACTGGGCCGGCGGCGCCACCCTCGGGCCCATTCTGGCCTTCGCCTATCTGGCCGCGAACGAGGCCGACCGCGAAACGCCGAAGCTCACCAACTAGGGCTCCCGCCCGAACACCTGAAAGAGACTGAACGCACAAGGAGAATCAACATGGCGCTTTGCACGCAGACGATGACCGACGAGCAGCGCAAGTCGGTTGCAATTGAGTATCTCAAGGCCTTTGACAATGGAGGCGTGACCTCGACCGGCGGCAGTATCCTCGATCTCTTCGCCGACGATGCCCAGGTCTATTTCCCGAAATGGGGCGTCGCGAACGGCAAGGAGCAGATCGGCCAGCTGTTCACCGACGTGGGCGGTACCATTAAGTCCATCGAGCACCACTTCTCGCACTTCAACTGGATCTTCTCCGGCAGCGACTACATCGTCGCCGAAGGCACCAGCCACGGCGAGCACCGCGACGGTTCCTGGCGCGCCGGCGTGCCCGAGCACGGCGCCGGCCGCTGGTGCGACGTGTTCGAGATCCGCGACTGGAAGATCCAGCGCTGCTTCATCTATCTCGACCCCGATTACGCCGGCGACGACAACGCGCGTTATCCCTGGCTCGCCGACAAGTAGGCGCGGGCGGGCGTCCCAAGGTTGGGCCACACGCCGTCTCTCGAGTCTCCCGCCGTCGAAGCACGGCCGCGGAGGCTGCTGCGCTGCAAGGACGGATTTGGGGGCGGCGACCAGGGCACCAGTGCGGGTGCGACAACGCAGTCGTGGCCTCGACTTTAGCACTTGACTAACATTCAAACGTGATCGTCCAGCGGGGGCTGCCATACCCGCCTCGACATGGCGGGCGTGCGAGCTTCGCAATAGAGGGAGAGAAAACCATGAAACTGCTCAAGATCTGCGCCCTGGCCATCGCCGGGATGTTCTTCGCCGTGTCGGCGAGCGCCGACTACGAGGGCGTTCCTCGCACCTTCCTGTGGAATCCCGGCAGTGTCGACATCTACGATGCGGCCGAGCACAAGAAGGACGGCCCCTACGTAATCGGCTTCTCGAACGCGAGCCTCTCCAATCCCTGGCGCGTGGCCATGCTGCACGGCATCGAGGCCGCCGCCGAGCGCAACAAGGACAAGCTCGAGCGCTTCATTATCACCGACGCCAATGACAACCCCTCCAAGCAGGCCGCCGACATTCAGGACCTGCTCGCCCAGGGAGCCGACATCCTGCTGGTCAGCCCGGCGACCGCCGAGGCGCTGGATCCCGCGCTCCGCAGGGCAAACAAGAGCGGCGTACCCATCGTCTTGGTCGACCGCGAGGTCACGTCCAAGGACAGCTACATCACCTTCGTCACCGCCTCCGATCAGGCGCTGGGGCGCATCTCCGCCCAGTGGCTGGCCGAGACACTGAACTTCGAGGGCAAGGTCGTGATGCTGGGCGGCCTGGCCGGAGCGTCGCCGGCTGAGAACCGGATCAAGGCGGCACACGAGGTCTTCAACCAGTATCCCGGCATCGAGGTGCTGGAGGTCCAGTACACCTCTTGGTCGCCGGCCAACGGTAAGACGATCATGTCAGCCCTGATTCAGAAGTACGGCCAGGACATCGCCGGCGTCTGGGCCGATTCCGGCCTGCAGGGCTCGGGCTCCATCGAGGCCTTCCTCGCCGCCGGCTACGAGGCCGGCACGATTCCGCCGCACACCGGCGGCGACTTCAACGCGATGTACCAGCTGAGCGTGCAGAACCAGGTACCGATGGTGGGCATCGACTATCCGCCGGCTATGGGTGCGGTGTCGTTCGAGCTGCTGTTCGACGTACTGGCCGGCAAGGGCATCCCGCGCCGGATCGAGGTGAACCAGCAGATCGTGGTTTCCGAGGGCGCGGAGACCGCGTCGGTCCAGGCGGATGTCTACGTCAAGGACTACGCACTGATGGATAAGCCGGGCTCGGTGATCATGTCGAGTGGCGTAGGCCCCGACTACGATCCGGAGACCTTCTCGGCCGACTATCCGAGGTAAAGCGTCGACAAGTGGTAGACGGCCCCGCCGCGCCCGCTGCGGGGCCGTTCGCCACGGCGGCCGGATGGCGCCCCCGGAGGAAAGGCGACATGGCTGATCCGGTGCTTGCCGCACGGGGCTTGACGAAATCCTTCGGCAGCAACGAGGTCCTCCGCAACGTCGATTTCGAGGTCATTGCCGGGCGCAATATCGCGCTCTGCGGCGAGAACGGCGCCGGAAAATCGACCCTCATCAAGCTCATGACCGGTGTCTATACGCCGTCGGCCGGGCAGGTCCTGCTGGATGGCGAACCGGTGGCCTTCGCCGGGCCGAAGGAGTCGATTGCTGCCGGTATCGCCGTTGTCCACCAGGAGTTCTCGACCATCTCGGCGCTCACGGTGGCCGAGAACGTGTTTCTGGAGAAGGAGCCGCGTAACCGGCTCGGCCTGGTCGACCGGCGCACGCTTCGCCGCGACTGCGCGGGCCTGCTTCGAGAGCTCGGCATCGATCTTGACCCCGACACGACGCTCGACCGGCTCAGTGTCGCCGAGGCGCAGATGGTGGAGATTGCCAAGGCGCTTCGCTCCAGGGCTCGCGTGCTGATTCTGGATGAGCCGACGGCGGTGCTGTCGCACCGGGAGATCGATCATCTGTTCCGAATTCTGCGCGACCTGCGGGATCAGGGGATGGGGCTGGTCTACGTCTCGCACCGTTTGGACGAGATTTTCGATGTCTGCACCGACATCTGCGTTCTGAAGGATGGCGACGTCACCTCCTCGGGTCCGATCGCCGACTACGACCACGACAGGGTCGTCGCCGCCATGGTGGGCCGCAGCCTGGGCGAGTTGTTCCCGCCCAAGAGTGGGCCGGCGAGCGATGCGGAACCGGCGCTCTCGCTGCGCGGTCTCGTCGCAGAGGGAAGCGCCGCGCAGATCGATCTGGATCTCCGCCCCGGCGAGATCGTGGGGCTGGCGGGCTTGGTCGGCTCCGGGAGAACAGAGCTCGCGCTCGCGATCTTCGGCGCGGCGCGCGGCAGCGGTGCCGTCGAGCTCTCCGGCAAGGCCTATGGCAGGCGCTCGCCGGGCCGCAGCCTCGCCGGAGGTCTCGCCATGCTGACGGAGGACCGCAAGGCCAACGGCCTCTTCCCCGAAGCCTCGGTCGCCTGGAACTTCGCGGCGTCGACGCTGGGCAAAGGCGCCCGGGCGCTCGCGCTCTCGCCGCGCAACGAGGAGGTGCGCTCCCGCTCCGTCGTCGAGCGCTTCAAGATCGTCGTCGATCATGTCGGGCAGCCCATCTCGGCGCTTTCCGGCGGCAACCAGCAGAAGGTGCTGATCGGCCGGCTCCTGGAAAATACCCCGAAGGTCCTGCTTCTCGACGAGCCGACCCGCGGCGTGGATGTCGCCACCAAGGCCGAGATCTACCGCACCCTGCGCCGCTTGGCCGAAGAGGGCGTGGCCGTCCTGGTCATCTCCTCCGAGCTGATCGAGGTCGTCGGGCTGTGCGATCGGGTTCACGTCATGCGCGACGGTGCGCTGATCGCGGAACTGATTGGTGACGCCATCACCGAGGATGGAATCATGGCAGTGGCCGCCGCCGCGACGGGCGGCGTTGCGCCCCGACCGAATGTCTGACCTCGCCCGCGCCGTCCGCTTTCAGAACGTCCATCTGGCGATCGTCGGGCTGATCGCGACGGTCTTCATCGTCGGCGTGTTCTCGTCGGATCGCTTCGTCACCGTGCTCAACATCGCAAACGTGCAGGACCAGCTGGTCGCGCTGGCGCTGGTTGGGCTGGCCCAAACAGTGGTGATCCTGTCGGGCGGCATCGACCTCTCGTTCGCCGGTCTTCTGGGCCTCCTCTCGGTGTTATTCGCCACCTTCGCCGGCTCCGATCCGGCGACCTTCACTGCAGCCTATATCGGCATCCTCGCGCTCGGCACGGCGATCGGTGCGCTCACCGGCGGGATCGTCGCCTTCAGCGGCATTCATCCCCTGATCGTGACGCTCGCGACATCGACCATCATGGCCGGCGCGGCGCTGCTCCATACGAAGCAACCCTCCGGCTCCGTGCCGATCTTCTTCGAAGACATCGTCTATGACCGGTTCTTCGGCTTCCTGCCGTGGGGAACGCTCTTCGTCATCACGGCTTACGTGATCGTCGGCTTCGTGCTCTGGCGCACTCGCTTCGGCATCCGGGTCTACGCCATCGGCGACGACGAGCGGGCGGCGACGATCTCCGGGGTCCCGGTCAGGCTGACCAAGGTGCTGATCTACGCGCTCTCCGGCTTCATCGTCGCGCTGGCCGCGATCTACCTGGTGGGCCGGTTCGGCGTGGGTGATCCGCGTGCCGGAATCGGGTTCGATCTGCGGTCGATAACGCCGGTGATCGTGGGCGGCACCCTGCTCGCCGGCGGCCGGGGCGGCGTTCTGGGCACGTTCCTGGCTGTCATCCTGCTCGCCCTTCTCGCCAATGTTCTGAACTTCCTGAACGTCTCAAACTTCTATCTGTGGATCGTCGAGGGCCTCATCATCGTCGTCGCCGTCTCCCTCTTCGTCGTGAGGGCGCGATGATGATGGCGCGGCTCCTCGGTGGCACGGGGACGGTCAGGGGCCGGAAGACTCGCGAAATCCTGCTGCTGCTGGCGTTCCTCATCCTGATCTGGGGAATCACGACGGTGCTCTCGCCGCGGTTCCTGAGCGTCAAGAACATCACCGATATTCTGATTCAGGCCGCACCGCTCGGCTTCGTCGTCATCGGCCAGATGATCGTGATCGTGGTGCGAGGCCTGGACCTCTCGGTCGCCTCGATCATGGCGACCGCAGCAGTGCTCTCCATCGGCGTCTTCGACAACACCGCGACCGCGTTCGTCGCCGCCTTGCTGCTCGGCGCCCTCGTCGGCGGCGTCAACGGATATCTCGTGAGCTACCGGCGGGTGACGCCGTTCCTCGCGACGCTGGCGACGATGATCGTGCTGCAGGGGATCCGCTTCGCCTACACCAAGGGGGCGCCCAGCGGCTCGCTGCCGGATACCTTCCGATACCTGGCGACGGGCGACGTCGGTGGCGTGCCCGTGGTCCTGATCGTGCTGATCGGAGTCGCGTGCGTGGCGCACTGGATGCTGGAGCGCAGCGTCCCCGGACGCCAGTTCCTGCTCTACGGCGACAATCCCGAAGCCGCCCATATGGCCGGACTGCCGGTGAACCGCATCCTGATCTCGGCCTACGTGATCTCCGGCGTTCTCGCCGCAATCGCCGGGCTCTTCCTGGTCGGGTACGTAGGGATCGTCGACAACTGGACCGGGCAGGGCTACGAGCTCGACAGCATCGCGGCGGCTGTGATCGGCGGCGCATCCTTACGCGGCGGCAAGGGCAGCGTGATCGGCGCCCTGCTGGCAGCGCTGATCCTGGTCTCGCTCTTCAACATCGTCGTCATCCTGGGCCTCTCAATCGAGTTCCAGATGGTGGTGAAGGGCGTGCTGATTTTGCTAGCAGCCGCTGTCTATATCCGACGCAGCCGTGAGTGACGCTCGCCGCCGATCGCAACCGAAATTTCTCTCTTCTCCAGAGGGGTTGACACATAGCGGGCAGCGGCGTCCTGGGCATAGGCGATGGCCTCTTCCATCGCAGCGGGCGCGGCCAGGCGGGCTGAGAGTGCGCCCACGAACACGTCGCCGGCGCCGTGCGCGGAAACCACGGGCACGAGGTGGACTTCGTGATGCCGCGCCTTCCCCCGGCGATCGCGATGGACGAGGCCGTCAGCGCCCAGGGGCCCACTCCAAGCGGCGGCGCAAAAATGTACCACTGGCACGGCGGTAGCTTGTCCCCGTAGTCCACGGGAGGGCCCCGCGCGCGGGGTGACGCGCCCTCCGCGCGGCTGGCGTCGGCCCGCGCGTGGGAGGGGCCTGTGGGCCCACGGGGTCAAGCGGGGGAGCGCGCCTATTCCGAGGGGGTTGTACGTGCGGAGCGGCTCTGCTTGAACCTGTAGCTGTCCGCGTTCATTTCCAGGATATGGACGTGGTGGGTGATGCGGTCGAGCAGCGCGCCGGTGAGGCGCACGCAATCCTCCGGGCCGTGGCAACCGCCCCCGCGAAGGGTTCACGAGGCACTACGTCGCCTGCAAGACGCAGACCAACTTCACGGGCGTCGTGCCTCAGAAGCGCCGGCTCCTGCTCATGCCTAACATGCGCTTCGACGACGTCTCCGACCCGCGCGGGCTTGCCGCCGACGTCACCAATCTCGGGCTCTGGGGCAACGGCGACGTCCAGGTGGAGGTGGATAACGCCCGCCAGATTCCTTACGCGATGGAGCTTGTGCGACCGGCCCTCGCGGCCAGGCAGCCCAACGGCGCCAAGGGGACCTCTTGACCATGGCTGCGCCACGCCCCTACGCTTCAACCTGCGACCGTCAACGTGCGTCCCGATAAGTCGGGTCGCCCACTGAATGCAAGAGCCCTAGACCCGGCCGGGGTCGCTCCCCAGCCCAGGCAAATAGGCGGGGCATCATGCTGTTCAACCTGCGTGCTGCTTGCAATGGCCCGGCACCCCGCCGGGTCGCGAACAGGCACGGAGGGGATCATGAAGATCAGACACATCGCCATTCTAGCCGTCGCGCTGACCGCTCTGTCGGCGTGCAAAGCGGTCACGCTGCAGGACGCCACCGTCTCCCAGCCCACGTTCGGCATCGAAGCTGAGGACTGGGGCGTCCCTGCGACGGACCAGCTTCGTCAAGACAGCTATCACGCACCGACACCGACGACGCATCCTGCGGCCGAGGTGATCACCACCCAGGACCTTCATGCAATGCTCATCGGTCCCAACCCGCCGGTGACGATCAACGCCGTATTCGGCAAGAGCCAAGTCAGGTCCATTCCCGGCTCGGTCTGGCCGCCTGCCGCAGGTCAGGGCGGTGCATTGGACGACGACATCCAGACTCGGTTGGCGTCGACGCTCGGAAACATCACCGACGACGATCTCGGCTCGACCGAGCGGCGTGAGTTTTGCATTCTTGTGGATGTTCATCCGGGGCTCGCTTCTCGGTTCGTTGACAGGCGTTCGTCACCCATCAGCTTCCGAGATTCGACCCCGGATGGACAACCTATTGAGAGATCACAGCTAGAGCTTGATGCCGCGGCGATGCGAGCGGTGTTCTGCGGTCTTCTCGTCTTCGGAGAGAGATTGACGCCGGTCGCGACCGATGGAGGTGTCGTCGCGGCCGATGGCGGCGTTGAGGCGCTGAACGTCATCATGAATGCGCCGCGCCAGGCCGGGGTTCTCCTTCAGATGGATTCCGTAGCGTTCCCGGTCGTCGAGGATGGCCTCGCCGGCGTCGGCCACGGGCAGGGCGCTGTCCTTCCATTCGCCATAGCCGTCGATGTCCTCGACGCGGATGCCCGTTGAGCTGAGCATTTGCACGGTGTCCTTGAAGCCCTGGTACCTCTGCAGGGCGTTCTCGGCTTCGTCTGGCCAGGCGTGTACGTGCTGCCGGTCCCGGTGGAGATGGTCGTAGTCGTGGAGCAGGGTATCGAGGGCCTGCCGGGCGTCTGTGGCGAGACCGGGCCGGTTTCGGAGCTCGCGCATGGCGTCGATCAGGGGAGCGCAACCCTGGAACTCGTAGGGATGGACCCGGTCTGTCTCCGCAAGGGCCATGTGCTCGTACCATTGGTCGCGGAGGCGGCGGTAGCTCGCGTCGGCGTCCCTGGCCTGCTGTGCGTCGGGCAGGGGCCGGGTGATGGGGTCGAGAAAAAGCTGGGACTGCCGGTGATGGAGTCTGGCAGTGTCGCGGCCCGAGGCGGCGTCGAGGCGCTGAACGTCGGCATGAATGCGCCGGGCAAGGCCGGGATTCTCCTTCAGATGGATTCCGTAGCGTCGCAGGTTTGAGAGCATGGCCTCGCCGGATTGGGCGAACTCCAGAGCGTCTTCCGCCCACCTCGCGTAGCTGTCCATGTTTTCCAGTCGGACGCTGCGGGAAGCGAGCTCTTCTGCGATGTCCTTGAGGTCCTGGAGCTTGCGGAAGGCGCGGGCGGTCTGGTCGAGATAGCGGTCGATGTCGGCGCGAGCCTCCTGGAAGTCGCTGCGGTCGGTCAGGATGGCATCGAGGGCCTGCCGGGCGTCTATGGCGAGACCGGGCCGGTTGCGGAGCTCGCGCATGGCGTCGATCAGGGGAGCGCAACCCTGGATCCCGTAGGGATGGACGTGGTCTGCCTCCGCGAGGGCCATGTGCTTGTGCCACCGGTCGCGCAGGCGGCGGTAGCTCGCGTCGGCGTCCTTGGCCTCGGACAGGGTCGGCACGGGCCGTGTGATGGGCTGGAGGTAGAGTTCGGGCTGCCGGTGGCGGAGAGAGCTCGTGTCGCGGCCGAGCGCGGCGGTGAGATCGCGGACACCCGCGTGGACTTTGGTCCAGACACCGGGGTTGTGTTCGAGGCAGGGTCCGTAGGTGCCGTGGTCATCGATGATGGCCTCGCCCGCCGCGAGGAGGCGCCCTGCGTTATCGTGCCAGGTGTCGTAGGTGAGTACCTGCTCGAGCGGCAAACCCAACCTGTCGGCGATTCCCGCAAGTTGCTCAAGCTCGTTGCGGCAGCGTTGCACTTGATCGATGTGATTGTCGACGTGGGCGCGCGCTTCCAATTGCCGCACGCTGTATTGAAGAATGGCGTCGATCCGGTCGAGTTCGGCTGACGGCAGTGCCTCGACGGCAGGGTCAGCGCGCAGCTCTTGCAGGCGTCCGATGAGTTCTTCGTGCGCCGGCAGATAGAAGGGATCGACGCGGGCAGCCCTGGCCTTGGCGACGTGCGCCTGCCAGTCCCGGTGGAACTTGTCCACCGAGCGTTGCGCGAGCGCGGACAGCAGCTTGGTCTCCCGCGCCTCGACCGCGAGCAGCTCCCGCTGGAGGCGGCTCCTTGCCTCGACCAGCGCCTTGCGTTCGCCCGGCGTGGCGGCCAGGTGGCGAGCATGGGGGGCGTCCTCCGCCAGCATCGCGCGGGCGTCTTCGAGCAGGGGCTTCGCCCGCTGCCGCCAGCCGCGCAGGGCGTCGAGCGCCGCGGAATGTTCGGGGCATTCCGCCGCCAGCGCGTCCGCCCGTTCGGGCCAGTTCCGGATCTGCCGGACGATCCGTTCGCACCTGGCATGGTAGTCGAGCCACGAGGCGACGAGTTCCTGCGTGCGCGCCGGCAGCGCCGCCTGTCCGGAGAGCGCCTGCGCCTCCGCGATCATCTCGTCGTAGCGCGGCACTTGGAACGCCTCGGTCCGGTTCTCGCGCGCCTGCCGGACCACCTCCGTCGTCAGCCACGCGAACGTTCGATACCGGTCGTGTCGCAGCGCCTCTCCGACCTCCTCCACCGCCCGCCCGATGTCCTCGCGCCTGCCCAGCTGGGCGTCCAGATACGGCGCGTGGACGTCTTCCGGGCACAGCATGTCCCCGGCCGCTGCTTCCAGCGTGGCGCTTTCCTCGCGCCAAGTGCGGTGTTTGGGATGCTCCGGATCGAGCCCGCCGTGCTCGTCCTGCGGCAGGTCCGTCCGGCGCTCCCGCCACGCCGCGATGCGGCCGGGCAGGGTGCGTACCTCTTCCGCCAGCGCCGTCTGCGCCGCTTCGATCTCCCGCCATTCCGCCACCGCGCGCAGCACACGGGCATCGAGCCCCTCGGCGGCCTCGAGCCGTTCGCCCAGCGCCGCCACCTGCCCGTGGCCCGGCACGTGCAGCTCCGGAACGCCGCTCGCCGCAGCCCGTGCGCGAAGCGCGTGCCACGCCCGTTCGAACCGTTCGGCATCGTCGAGGAGCCGCGTGCGTTCGAGCGCCTCGACGGCCTCCTCCAGGCCGGTGCGCGCGCCCGGCATGGCATGGAGGTGGTGGGTCGCGACAGGGCGCGCCGCCTCGCCCTCCGCCTCCAGCAGGCTCCGACCCGCCTCCAGAAGCGCCGCCCCTTCCTCGCGCCAGGCGGCGTGTTGGGGAAGCTCCTCCATGGGCAGTCCCTGCGCAGACGCCGCCCAGCCGAGCTCCGGCCAGCGCCGCCAATGGCCGCGCACGCGCTCGACCAGGCCGCGCACCTCGCGGTCGCGCGCGAGATGCCCCTCGTGCTCCGCCAGCATGGTGTCGACAAGACGGCGCATGTCCTCCGGCAGGTCCTCGATCTGCGCCAGCGCCGCCGCCCGCGCCATCACGTCCCCGTAGCCCGTGAGGAAGACACTCGTGCCGTAGAACGGAACCGTGTTCGTCTCCTCGCCCTCACGCAGAAGTGCCCGCCAGTCCGCCGCCAGAGCCGCGAACTCTTCGGGGTCCACCACGGGGGGCGCGGAAAGGTCGATCCCCAGCGCCTCCAGCGCCCCGTCCTCGATCCAGTCCTGCGCCTCCAGGCGCTCGATCAGAGCTTCCCGGTCGTCGGTCAGCAGCAGGAACGCCTCCGAGACCCGGCTGAGCTCGACATGGAACAGCTCGAGGTCGACCCAGCCGCCTGCATCCAGCACCGCGATCGCCCCCCGCGCCGTTCGGCCCTGCGCGGAATGCACGGTCGAGCAATACGCGTGATCGAGATGGCGGAGCTGCGGGTCGGTGAGCGCGAGACTGAACTCCCGCTCCCCGTCGCGGAAGCGCACCCGCTTGTATCCGATCTCCACGATCTCCGCTTCTCCGCCATTGACCAGGTCCGGCGCCTGGGCATGGGTGCCGCGGGCGCGGGGCGCCTTGCGGTTGCGCGTCCAGCGGATCCGGTCGCCGGCGCGCAGCTCGATCCGCTCGGTGTCGTAGAGGCCCAGATAGCGCGACGCATTGCCCGAGGGCCGGAAGCGGCGTTCGCCGTCCGGATGGGCCAGCACGACCCTGCCGTCGTCGTGGCCCATTACGATGCAGACGTCGTTCGCGCGGCAGCCGAAGACGTCGCGATGGAACACGACGGTGTCGCCGGGCTCGTAGCTTCGAATGTCGGAGGCCTGCACCCGGGTGAGCCCCCGGTTGACCAGGCGGTCGACGGCGAGCGTGCGGCCCCGCAGCACGCCTTCGTCCGCGAGCCCTTCGCGCACGGTGTCGTTCGCCTGCCGGCAGATCGCGTGCGTGGGGGCGAACATCAGGGTGTCCGCCCGCTCCTCCGGCGCCAGCGCGAGCCAGCGGCGTCCCGCCTCCGGCCCAAGCTCCTCCGGAGGCGCCTCCCGCACCCGATTGCCCAGCGCCGCGATCGCCGCGCCCGGCTCCCCTTCCCGCGCGAGACCCGCCGCAGCTCGCAGCTCCGGGTCGTGCTGGCGCATCACCTCCTTCATCGTCGCCGTCGCCATGCCCGCCTTCTGCAGCAGACGGAAGGGCTGCCCCGCATCCACCGCCTTCAACTGCTTGATGTCGCCCACCAGTACGACGCGCGCCACATCCAGCGCGCGCGCGACGCGCAGCAGCGCCTCCATGCGAACGCTGCCGATCATCGCGGCCTCGTCCACCGCCAGAACCCCCCGCCCATACTCCACCCGGCCCCGCGCCAGCCGCTCCGAGTCCGAGAGGTCGCCAAAACGGGTCAGGAAGTATTGCAGTGTCCGTACGCGGATGCCGGCCTCCCTGGCGAGAACCCGGGCGGCGGCGGCCGAGGGCGCCAGGCCCTGTACCGTCCGGTCTACGGCACGAGTGTCTGCGGCACGAGTGTCTGCGGCACGAGTGTCTACGGCACGAGTGTCCCCGAGGAGCTCCTTCACTTCGCGCAGCATGGTCGTCTTGCCGCTGCCGGCATGACCCTGCACGCCGATCACGAGGTCGTTCGACAGCAGCACCGTGCGGACCGCCTCCCTCTGCCCCTCGGTGAGGTGCGACCCCTCGAGCCGCTTCTCCACCGACTCTCCGTTCGCCAGCGCCATGCCCTTGCCGCGCCCCGCACGCATCGACGCCAGCACGCGGCGTTCGGCCTTCACCGCCCGGTCGGTGACGAAGGCCCGGTCCATTCCCCGGCGTTCCACCTCGATCAGCGCGCCGCTGCGCACGAGCCGTGCGATCGCCGCGTCGACCTGGGCCAGCGTGTAGCGTCCCGGCGCGTGGCCCAGCGCCACCGCCCGGATCTCCGCCTCCGGGATCGTGGTGCGCCTCTCCGCAACATGCGCCACCGCCCGCGCCACCGCCTCCAGAACGCCACGCTCCGGCCTCAGCGACAGCTCCGCCGGCGCCCGGAAGCCCGCGCCTGCGGGGCGCGTTTCCGCCCGTTCGCCAACGCCGCCGCGGGGCTGCCTCGGCAGCTTCGGCAGCGCCGGCGCGCGATTCATGCTGCGGATCCGGTTGGGCGGCAGGTTCGGCGCAGGCACGCGCGGCACTCTCACCCGCTCGCCGGTCAGCGGGTCGAGGGGCCGGGGCGGCCTGAGAGCTTCCCTCTCCCGGACCAGTCCCAGTGCCCGCGCCCGTGCGCGCCATGCCGGCACCAGGTCCGCGAGGGTCCGGTCCTCCTTGCGCCGGCGCGTGCGCAGCGCCGCCTTCTGTGTGTTCTCGGCCGTGTAGGGCAGCTCCTTCCGCTCCAGGTATTCCAGGATCTCGCGGCGCCGCCCCGAGAACGCGTCCAGGAACGAGCGCTCGTAGCCTGCAAGCTCGAACCCCGGCACCCGTCCCACCAGGCTCGGCGAGACGGCCATGCCCAAAGCCTGGAGACGCCGCGCGAGCTCGTTCCGGTAGAATGCCCCGATCAGCTTCTGGCTGCGTAGAATCTTCGTCGGCTCCACGCTCCGCCATTCCCCCGAGGCGTTGCGCGTCATGTTGGCCAGCACGCAGTGGGTGTGCAGCTGCGGGTCCAGGTCGCGGCTCGCGAGATGCCGGAACCCCGCCACCACCATGCCGTTCGCGCTCAACCGTGGACGCCGCCGCGTCGCCGGGTCCCAGCCCCGGGTCTGAAGAAGCTCCGCCTCCACGAAGTCGAGCGTCGCCCGGACCGCTTCGTCGTGAGCCCGGATCACGCGGCGGTCGCCCATCACCAGAGCCTCCAGCGACACCGACTTCGGCGCCGACAGGGTGATGTCCCAGCCCGGCCGGTGCACGTGCTCGCCCTCGCGCATCCGGCCGAGACGCAGGTCCGTCCCCGGCACGTATCCCGACAGCACCGATTCGAAGCGCGACGGGCGCACATGGGCCCTAAGCCCCAGCGCCTTCGCCGCGTCCCCAAACCAGAAGCTCGCCTGGCGGTGCTCCGGGTCGCTCCTGGCGTAGTAGCCGTCGCGCTCGTAATAGGTCACCGCCATGGCGGACGAGCGAAGCGGCACGACCGTGCCTACCATCGGCTCACGCCCCGGATAAGGCCGTGCCGGTGCGCGGCGGAGGCAGAGAGGCGGAACGCGGCCGGATCATCAGGCCCACAGCCAGCTGTAGAGGATGTGGATGCGGCTCTCGATCAACATGCCGAAGACGAGGACGAGCAACCACACGAGAACCATTCCCAAGCCGAACCTCGGTCCGGCCACGCGCGTCTCGATGTTCCCGAGAATCGAATTGGACCGCTGGGTGACATGGTCGCGCGTAATCCGGAGACCCGTCTCGATCCTGGCCGCAGCCCCCCCCGATCTCGGCCACAACCCGGTCCGCAGTGCTGGCCAGTCCCCCGTCGATGCGCTCTGCCGCCAATGCCGCCTTCGCCGCCGCGTCCTCCATCCTTCCGATCTGGACTGCCGCCGCGTCGTCCGCCTGCGCGTCCGCCGTCCGCGCGGCCTCGAGCCTGTTCCCAATGCTGCTCAGCTCGGCATTTTGGCGTTGCACCTCCGCGGTCAGTTCCGCCACCGTTTCCCTTATCCTTCCGAGACGGGCTGCCACCTCGTCGTCCGCCGACACGTCCGCCGTCCGCGCGGCCTCGGCGACACGGGCCACGAGCTTGTCGCCCCAGGCGTCGAGCGCCTCCAGCGTCAGTGCCGCAGGCCGGTCGGTGGCCGCCGCTTTCCCCAGTCCGGCCACCTGTTCCCGGAGGTCCCGCACCCCGGTCAGCAACTCCTCGAACTGGGCCGGATCGATACCGGATGCCGGCTGCGAAGCGGGCGGACGCTCCGCCGGCAGGGTCGCCAGGAGGTCCGGCTGGCCTCGTCCGCTCTTGCCGTCACGCTCCGCAGTCACGTTGCCTCTCCCGTCGTATGGACGATCTCCTGCTCCTCACCGGGGTCGCGGCGGGGATGGCGCCCGCCTCACAAGAGCCGGTCCTGGCGGGAGACCGTCTTCCCTCCGCCGGCCTGCGACACCTTCGCCGGCTTCGCGGCCGGCGCGTCGGTCGAGACCGCGGCCGGGGCCGCGAGCGAATCCATGGCGATGCGCGCGCGATCCTCGCCCACCACCGAGGCGAGTGCCGCATGCAGCTCTTCCGAGCGGCCCGACGCGACCATCGCGGACGCCCACGCGGCGAACATCACCGCAATCCGCTCCTGCATGTCGCGTACCAGGGGACACTCGTGCCGCGGACACTCATGCCGCGGACCCGCATCCTCCCTCTCCAGCATCAGCGCCCGAATCTCCCGCACCGCCTCCAGCTGCTCCCGCTGCTCTTCTGCAGCGAGCGCCAGCGCAGGACCGACCTCCCCTTCTTCCGAAGCCTCCCGCTCCACCAGCTCTACCAGATAGCGCGCGATCGACAGGCCGCGCCGCCTTGCGTTGCTGCGAACGATCTCCCAATCCGCGTCCGTCGCCGAAAGCGAGATGTGCTTGCCCACCTTCCGGCGGCGCCGCGCCCGTCTCACCGCGACCGCTCCCGTGCAAGCACGGAGATCGCGCTCAACAGGCTCAGCCCGCTGCCCCCCGGAAGCTCGCGCCGGAGAGCCCGCGCCAATGCCTGCAGCTCCAGGACCGCATCCCGCTGCTCCACCTGTTCCTCTTCCGTTAGCACCAGGGGATGGCGGTCCGGATCGTCGGCGAGCGCAAGCTCGATCACATAGCGCGACACGGTCTTCTCCGCCGCCGCAGCACGCTCCCGAATCATCGCCTGCTCCGCAGGCTTGCAGTGCAGGCTCCGCTGCCGCCTGCGGGGCCGCTCCGCATCCTCCGTCACGGCTCGTCGTCCTCTTCAGGCCCCACGGCCTTCCAGCGGTTCGCCGCGCCGGGATCGGTCAGCCCCTCCACCATGCCCTCCCGGTCGATCCATTCGTCCACCGCGTCGCAGGCGTTCTCCCAGATATTTCCGGCGCCGGCATCGCGCAGCCGCTTCTCCTCCAACATGGACAGCACCAGCATCTCGCGCACCGCCCGGCGCAGGACCTCCGGCGGCAGAGGGGCTAGGTCCAGTGCGCGATGGATCACGAAGCGCGACAGGTCCATGCCGCTCTCCGCAGCCGCCCGTCCGATCCGTTCCCACTCTGCGTCGGTCGCCATCACGGCCCGCTGGCGCCGCCCGCTGGCATCCTCCCTCATGGTCGCCATCCGTCCGAAACAGCCTGCGTCTGCCGCGACACAGTAGATCTACATACGGGGGATATGTTCGCATATAATTCTAGGAAATTCCTCATCGTCAGGCGACCCGTATCATTCATAGGTGACATACAGAGACCCTCAATCGACCAATTAGGATTGTACAGATGTTCCTTCTGAGCTTCCATACATGATCCCTGAATACAACTCCTTAATGACACACGATTGAATGCTATGTCGTTCTACTCCACCCTATTACCCCTTGACACCACCCCTAACTCCCTATAATATAACCACTCTACAGGAGGAAACTACAACCCTACGTCAGCTTCAGTGTACAGAAGATCAGATTAAGTAGCCGCACACCGATTCGGAGTGCTTCACCATCCTCCACCAGACCAAGCCGGGGCTGCAGTTGATGAGCGTAGACGGCGAGTGGATCGACGTGCGGCCCGTGCCGGGCAGCTTCGTTGTCAACGTGGGGGACACGCTGGAGACCTGGACCAACGGCCTCTTCACCTCGGGCCCGCATCGCGTGGTGGGAATCGACGAGGAGCGCTACTCGCTACCCCTCTTCTTCGCCGCGAACTTCGACGCATGGGTCGAGCCGCTTGCGCCCTTCGTCACGCCCGAGCGGCCCGCGCGCTATCGCGGGTTCCGCTCGGGCGAACACATTCTCTCGGAATACGCCAAGGGCTTCCGCTATCTGCGGGAGCTACATGAGAGCGGGGTCATCCGGCTTGCGACCCCACCCGGCGAGACCAGCCGCTACATGCGCGCGCCAGCGCCCGCCTGAGCGCGCGGATGCGCCCAGGCGAGGCCGGTCAGCGATAGGAAACGGCTCAGTCGAGCCCGTCGAGCGCCCTCTGGAAGCGCCCGGCGTGAGATTTTTCCGCCTTCGCCAGGGTCTCGAACCAGTCCGCGATCTCGTCGAAGCCCTCGTCGCGGGCGGTGCGCGCCATGCCGGGATACATGTCGGTGTACTCGTGGGTCTCGCCGGCCACCGCCGCCGCCAGATTGTCCGCGGTCTGCCCGATGGGCTTGCCCGTGGCCGGATCGCCGGTCTCGGCGAGGAAGTCGAGATGGCCGTGGGCATGGCCAGTCTCGCCCTCGGCGGTCGAGCGGAAGAGCGCCGAGACGTCGTTGTAGCCCTCCACGTCGGCCTTGCGGGCGAAGTAGAGATAGCGGCGGTTGGCCTGTGACTCGCCGGCGAAGGCGTCCTTGAGGTTCTGCTCGGTCTTGCTTCCACCCAATGCTGGCATGGTCTTGGTCCCCCTAACTATCGGTTCAAGATGCTTGGCTGCCGCCCCGCAGGATGCGAGCACGGCCGGTGCATTCGCAGCCCTATATGACGCAGCGCAGCGACTGCGTCAACGGATTGGAATCATTCCAGGGTGCGTGCGCCGCGCGCGGCCTTCGCACCCTTCCCTTCCCCCTCGCCGGTCACGCGGATGATGACGTCGATGCGCGAGACTTTGGTCCCCGGCGGCGCCGGCGGCAGGTCGCTCACCGAGACGCGATCACCCGGCACATCGACCAGGCGGCCGGACTCCTCCAGGAAGAAATGCTGGTGATGCGTGGTGTTGGTGTCGAAGAAGGAGGGCCCCGCGTCCACCACCAACTCGCGCAGCAGGCCGGCCTTCGTGAACTGGTGCAGGGTGTTGTAGACGGTGGCGAGGGAAACGCCCGCCTCCTCCCGCAATACCTCCGCGTGAAGCTCGGCGGCGGTGACGTGCCGGTCCGGCCCGCCGAAGAGCCTGCGGGCGAGGACGATGCGCTGGCGGGTGGGCCGCAGGCCCGCTTCGCGCAGGCGCGCCGCAGCGTCGCTGTCAGGCAGTGCCGTCATCTGGAGCCCCAGCCTCCGAATATGCGTCTCAATACCACAAATTCGCACGAATTGCCCCGCCGTCCGCAGCGGCGGGCACGCACCCCGCCCCAGTTATTTGTCGCTCACGGCAGCCGGCCGGCCCGCGATTCCGCGCGCCTATCGGCGCGACCGGCCGGCGCCTGCACGGGCGTGCCGCATAAACGGCGGGCCGCGGTCGCGGCCTATCGCGCGTCCGTCAAAGACGGACGCGCTCCAGTGGGGTGACGGTCGTAGAGGCCCGCCTTCAGGGCTGCTCGGGGGGCTGCAGCGATGGGTGAATTGCTATGAAGATCGAGTTAAACGCGCCCTCGCTGCCGTCGGCCTCGATGAACTCGGTGCTCGCGACACCGGCCACCAGCCGCGGGTTGCCGTCGGGCGCCAGCCGGTTGGAGAGGCTGCCTCCCCATTCCCCACCTGACTGCGTAACGGTGCGCGTCGGGTGGGCGACCGTCACGTCTTCTCCCAGGAAGTTGCCTTCGGGCTCGATCTTCGTCGGGGCGAACCGAATTTCGTAGTCGGTGGGCATGGCGGGCGGCTCGTCGACCCTCCGACCAAAAACCGAGTAGAGGTGCATGCGCTCGATCCAGAGGTCACCGGCGCAACCGATGCAGCCCGCGATGGTCATGTCGTCGAAATTCGCCTCGACGGTCATGGGGCCGTAGAACTCCTCTCCCGCGTCGGGCCCGTCGTACCCGGTCCAGCCGCCGCCGTAGCTGTAGGTGTAGATTCCGCCTGCCTGGCCGGTGTAGCTCGCTGTCCCCGAGACCGGGAGTTCGGGCGGAAGGGCAGGGTCGATCTCCGATCCGTCGATGAACATGACGAGGTCGGCGGCTGCGATGGGAAGGTCGTAGTCGCGACGGAATCCGTCGAAGCGCATCCAGTACCCAGCGGCCAGGTAGTCGGTGGGCTCGTCATTGTCCCAGCTCACCAGGGCATAGGCGATCGAGGTGCCCTCTCGGCTAGTCTTTCCCATTACCCAGCGCCGCCCCGAATGGTTGGGCAGGAAGGGCACCCAGGACCAGGCGTACCAACGGTCCCTGAGTGCGCTGAACCGTTCCTTGCCGCCGTCTTCTCGCTCGAATTCGATGCGCAGCACCTCGCCGTCGAAGCTGGTGCTGTGTCCGGATTCGACTTTTTCCATCGACCCGCTGGAACAAGCGGCCAGCGCAAGAGCAAGCGCTATGCAGAAAAATCTGGCGGTGTTGTTCATCGATTGCGGTCTCCGCATTCACCGCCTGTCGCGGGAAATCGCTGAAGCGCAGACGGGCCTTTGCCGGGATATCCACGTAAGGACGCCCCGGGACGGGGAGTATGTTTCGGACCTGCCTGACTCACAATCAGCCTCGTTTTGAAGGCTGCCCGGAGACCGCCCCTCGCCATAGGGGACCGAATGGCGGCCATGCTGGGGTGAACCGGGCACGTCATCCACGTTCCGGGCACACCACACAGCGCAGGATGGTCCGGGGAGTTGAGCGGATCGGTCGGGCAGACCATGACCGTCGCGATAATTCCAAGCTAAAATACGGAATCGGATCGGGAGGGTCGCCGAGCCACCGGCAGGCGGCCATCAAATCGGGCGGCACCGGCCCGTGGAGGATGTACCGTGTCGAGCGAGTTCGTTGCCACCGCCTGTCCCCACGATTGCCCGTCGACCTGCGCGCTGGAGGTCGAGCGACTCGCGCCGGACAGGATCGGCGCGGTCAGGGGCGCGCGGGAGAACGACTACACCTCGGGCGTCATCTGCGCCAAGGTCGCGCGCTACGCCGAACGCGTGCACCATCCGGACCGCCTCTCCCAGCCGCTGCAGCGCATCGGCGAGAAAGGCGCGGGCGAGTTCCGCCCCATCGGCTGGGACGACGCGCTCGACCTGATCGCCGACGCCTTCGTCCGCGCCACCGAGAGGTATGGCCCCGAAGCAGTCTGGCCCTATTACTACGCCGGCACCATGGGCCTGGTGCAGCGCGACGGCATCAACCGCCTGCGCCATGTCATGAAGTACTCCCGGCAGGACGAGACCATCTGCGCGCGCCTTTCCAGCGACGGCTGGTGGGCCGGGGTCGGCACGTACGTGGGCTCGGACCCGCGCGAGATGGCGAAGGCGGACCTGATCGTCGTCTGGGGCTGCAATCCGGCGTCCACACAGGTCAACGTGATGACTCATATCGCGAAGGCGCGGAAGACGCGGGATGCCGCACTCGTCGTGGTCGATCCTTACGAGACGCGAACCGCCAAGGTTGCCGACCATCACGTGGCGCTCAGGCCCGGCACCGATGGCGCGCTCGCCTGCGGCATCATGCACGTGCTCTTCGCCGAGGATTTCGCCGACCGCGACTACCTCGCCCGCTACACTGACTGCCCGGACGAGTTCGAGGCCCATCTTGCGAGCCGCGACCCCGCGTGGGCGTCCGCCATCACCGGCATTCCAGCGGCCGAGATCGTTGCACTCGCCCGCATGATCGGCCGCATCAAGCGCACCTACATCCGCCTGGGCTACGGCTTCACTCGCTCGCGCAACGGCGCTGCGAACATGCACGCAGCCTCTTGCATCGCGGCCGTGACCGGCGCCTGGCAGTACGAAGGCGCCGGCGCGATGCACACCAACAAGAGCGTCTACGGCGTCGATGCCACCCTGATCGAGGGGCTCGACGCGAGAGACCGCTCGGTGCGCCTGCTCGACATGTCGCGTATCGGCCCGGTGTTGACCGGCGATCAGAACGATCTCGGCGACGGTCCCCCGGTCACCGCGATCGTCATGCAGAACGTCAACCCGGCGGCGGTGGCGCCGGAATCGGCCAAGGTGCGGGACGGCCTCATACGCGAGGACCTGTTCCTCGCCGTGCACGAGCAGTTCATGACCGACACCGCGCGCTACGCCGACATCGTGCTGCCGGCGACCACCTTCCTGGAGCATGACGACATCTACGTGGGCGGCGGCCACAGCTACCTGCTGATGGGCGCCAAGGTGATCGAGCCCTACGCTGAGACGCGCTCCAACCACGATGTGATCCGCGCGCTCGCCAAGCGGCTCGGCGCCGAGCATCCGGGCTTCGACATGACCGCATGGGAGCTGATCGACGCAACGCTCAAGCGCTCAGGCCACCCCGATGCGGCGACACTCAAGGCCATGCGCTGGAAGGACTGCATGCCGGACTTCGAGACCGCCCATCACCTGAACGGCTTCGGCTGGCCGGACGGCCGCTTCCGCTTCAAGCCGGACTGGACCAGGATGAATCCGCGCGGTGCCGAGATGCCCGCCTTCCCCGACCACATGGCGGTGACCGAGGCGCCGGACGCGGAGCACCCCTTCCGCCTCGTCACGGCGCCCGCGCACAACTACCTCAATTCGAGCTTTACCGAGACGCCCACCAGCATCGCCAAGGAGGCCAGGCCCTCCGCCCTGTTCCACCCCGGCGACGCCCGTGATCTCGGCTTCGAGGATGGAGACCGCATCCGCATCGGCAACCGGCGGGGCTCGATCCTCCTTCACGCGCGCATCGCGAACGGTAACGGCAGGGCCAACGGCACCACGCATGGCCAACAACGCGGCACGGTGATCGTCGAGAGCATCTGGCCCAACACCGCCTTCGAGGAGGGGCTGGGGATCAACACGCTGACCTCGGCCGACCCCGGCTATCCCAACGGCGGTGCAGTGTTCCACGACACCGCCATCTGGGCCCGACCCGCGAATTAGGGCGCCGCTGCGGCGAGCGGTGACGCCCCTCAGCCGACCTCGATCAGCAGGTCTTCCAGTCCTTCGCGGCTTCCAGCGCCGCAGCGACCTGGAGCACCTTTGCATCCTCGAAGTGGCGGCCGACGATCATGCAGCCGATGGGCAGGTCGTCGTGGACGCCGCACGGCACTGAGATCGCCGGGTGCCCGGTCACGTCGAACTGGCAGGTGTTGTGGATCATGTCGAGCGTGCGGATGATTCGCTCCTTGAGCGGCGCGTCGTTGTCGGGGATCGGCGTCGGCAAGATCGCCGTGCTGGGCATCACCAGCACGTCGCATGATTCCAGCAGGTCGTCGTAGCTCTGGACGATCTGGCCCCGGATATTCTGCGCCTTGGCGTAGTAGCGGCCGTAATAGTCCGACTGCATGTATTCGCCGAAGAGCAGCACGTACTTCACCATCACGCCCATGTCGTTGGGCCTGGCGCGCGATCCCTTCGCCACGTTGTCGAGAAGCTGCGTGTTGTAGAAGCCGCGCCAGTTTGTGCCGGTGTTGTTGCCCTTCAGCATGACCGCTTGCGCACCCTCCACGCACATCGGCACCCAGACGTGATAGGCATCTTCGTGGCGCGGGTTGGAGACCTCGGTCACCTCGGCGCCTTCCCCCGCAAGACGGTCAACGGCGGCGCGGACGCTATCCGAGACCACCTTGTCGCCCGGCGGCAGCCCGGTATCGCCCCAGGTTTCCTCACCGGCGCCCTGGTCGAAGCCCTCCCTCAGCACGCCGATCTTGATGCCCTTGCAGCCCGCATCGAGGCCGGCGACGTAGTCCATGTCCAGCCCCGCCGGGATTAGCCCCCGCTGGCGCGGATCCAGCGGGTCTTCGCCGGCGATGGCGGTGAGCATACGGGCGGCGTTCTCCACCGTGCCGGCCATGGGGCCGAGGTGGTCCATGGTCATCTCGATCATCATGGCGCCGGTGTAGGGTACGAGGCCGTAGGTCGGCTTGAGGCCGACGATGCCGCTCCAGCTCGCCGGGATGCGGATCGAGCCGCCCTGGTCGCCGCCGATGGTCGCGTCGACATCGCCAGCCGCGACGGCGGCGCCGTTTCCGTTGGAGGACGCGCCGGTGGAATGGGTCGGCTTGTGCGGGTTGCGCACGGGGCCGTAGGCGGAGGTGTGGCTGCCACCGGAGAACGAGCAGTCCTCGCTGTTGGTCTTGCCCAGGATGGTCCCGCCGGCATCGAGCACGCGCGTCACCACGGTGGCGTCGATGTCCGGGATGTAGCCTTCCATCCCCTTGGCGCCGTTGATCATGGGGAAGCCCGCGACGCAGATCGCATCCTTGATGCCGACCCGCTTGCCTGCAAGCACACCGTCCGCCGCGCCCCTGATCTCGCCCTTCACGTACCAGGCGTTGTAAGGATCCTCCTCCGGCCCCGGCCGATAGGAGCCGGCGCGCGGATACTTCACCGGTGGCTTGGTCTCCTGCATCGCGTCGAGTCGGCGGTAGCTGTTCAGCGTGCCCGCCATCATCTCGCTGTAGAGGTCGGCGTCGGCGTCGTTCATGGTGAAGCCGAACGACTCGGCCAACTCCTGAACCTTCTTCGCGCTTGGCGGTACTGGACCTGTCGGCATTCTGCTCTCCCTTGCTTCCCAAAGCCGCTGGGTGGTGCGTGGTGCCCGAGCGGCGCGCCGCATTTTAGCCTGCATGTCTCGCCGGGGTCATGGTCCGGCGGGCACGGCGCAAGACCGGGTACGCATGGCGGAGGGTTGCTTCCGCTTGCCCATCGGAAGAATCGGGATAATGTTGCGGCGCCGTGACACCAAATCTCGCATTCCGACTCGCCAAGCGCGCGTTCGCGACGGTCGCTCCGCTCCTCGCGGCCGCAGCTCTCTGGGCATCGGCGGTGGGGCCAGCGACGGCGGCCGACCTGCTGGCCGATGGCGCTGCGGCCTACGAGGCCGGCGATTATTCCGAGGCGGCCAACATTTGGCGCCCGCTCGCCGAGGAGGGCGACGCGTTGGCGCAGTTCAACCTGGGCCTCCTGCACGAGACCGGCCGGGGCGTGGCCGAGGACCCGGCCGAGGCTGCCGGCTGGTACGAACGGGCCGCCCGACAGGGCATGGTTCGGGCGCAGTACAATCTGGCACTGCTGCATCAGGTGGGACGCGGTGTGCCGCAGGACGTGGCGCAGGCGCTCTTTTGGCTCGAGGTCGCGACGCGTCTCGGCGAGGGCGCGGAGCGGGAGCAGGCGGCCGACGCCGCCGCCCAACTGACGCCGCTGCTCGAGGAAGACGAGCTTGAGGCCGCGCAAGCCCGCGCCGGCGCCTTCATACCGAGCCCGGAGGAAGCGCCAATCCGATCGGCAGCGGTCACCCTGATTCTTTCGGAGCGCCAGGTCGAGACTCTGCAACGGCGCCTTGCCGCCCACGGCTACGACCCGGGGCCGGCGGACGGCATTCCCGGCGAACAGACTCACAGCGCCGTGCGCCGCTATCTCGCCGACCGAGGCCTGGACTGGCCCGAGGGCGAGCTCCTGACCCAGCGCCTGCTGGACCTCGTCGCAGAGCCCTAGCTCAGGGTTCGTTCGATCGTCGCGGTCGCGCTACGCGGTTCGCGGGCCGCGGCGGGTCACCAGAAAGAGGCCGGCAAAGAGCAGCGCGAGCGCGCCCCAGATGTAGACGCTGTGGCTCTCGGCCAGGATCAGAATTCCCCAGCCGATCCCCGCCAGCGTCGCGACATAGTTCTGCGTCGAGAAGAAGACCGGCCCGGCGCGCCTGACGATCTCCAGGAGCAAATAGAAGAAGGCGGCGTTGATCAGAACGGCGCCGATCTGTGCCCAGTCGGCGTCGCTCATCGGGCCGGAGAAGAACCACCATTGCCCGCTCCCCGCCATGAACGGGAAGACCATGATCGACGAGGCGAAGAGCAGCCCGCTCCCTGTGGTGAGCGAATCGCCGTCGGCCGGCGCGAGGCAAGCGGCTGCGATGGTGCCGGAGGCGTAGCTGACCGGGACCAGCAGGCTGAGCAGCACCCATCCGGCCATGCCGGGTTCGGGCAGGCTGGTCTCCGGCAACACCACCAGCAGAACGCCGGCGAGCCCGAGCGAGATGCCGCCGATCCGGAGCCAGCGGAAGCGATCCATCGCGAGGGCCAGCGCCAGGATATAGGTGATGGTCGGGCTGAGCGTGCCGCCCAGGCTGATCACCCCGGCCGGCAGCTTGGGCGCGATGAAGGCCAGGAGAACGAACGGAAAGGCCAGCGTGAAGAAGCCGATCACGAAATAGGCCCTTATATGGGGCCAGCTCAGGCGCGGGCGCCGACGGAGCGCGCCGGCAAGCAGCAACAGCACGAGGCCCCCGCCGAGCGTCTGCCAGAAGACGTACGCGAAGAACGGAATGCCTCCGGTGACCGCTATCTTGTTGGCCGAGAAGATCAGCCCGAAGGTGCCGCCGCAGACGATGAGGAGCGCGAAGGAGACGAGCTGGTGACGACGCGACGGAGGCAGCGATTCTGGTGCAGTCGTCGCTTCGCCGGGCGCCATGTCGCTCACCATGCCGTTGCCGAGAGACCATAGCACGCGGCGGGGAGGCGGCCCGAACGCCAGCCCGTAGCGCTGTCGCCCGCCCCATTATACAATCAGATCAACGGGTTATGAGAAATTGGGTTCGTTTTGCAATTTTATGTTTTCGTCTCGCCCTTTTTGCCGCGGCAGCTAGATATCCAGGAAGCTCCGCAGTTTGCGGGAGCGCGAGGGGTGCTTGAGCTTGCGCAGCGCCTTGGCCTCGATCTGGCGGATGCGCTCGCGCGTGACGGAGAACTGCTGGCCGACCTCCTCCAGCGTGTGGTCGGTGTTCATGCCGATACCGAAGCGCATGCGGAGCACGCGCTCCTCCCGAGCGGTGAGGCTGGCGAGCACCCGCGTGGTGGCCTCGCGCAGGTTGGACTGGATCGCCGCATCCACCGGCAGCACAGCGTTCTTGTCCTCGATGAAGTCGCCGAGGTGGCTGTCTTCCTCGTCGCCGATCGGCGTCTCCAGGCTGATCGGCTCCTTCGCGATCTTCATCACCTTGCGCACCTTGTCGAGCGGCATGCCGAGCCGCTCGGCCAACTCCTCGGGCGTGGGCTCACGCCCGATCTCGTGCAGCATCTGGCGCGAGGAGCGCACCAGCTTGTTGATCGTCTCGATCATGTGCACGGGGATGCGGATGGTGCGCGCCTGATCGGCGATGGAGCGCGTGATCGCCTGACGGATCCACCACGTGGCATAGGTCGAGAACTTGTAGCCGCGGCGGTACTCGAACTTGTCCACCGCCTTCATCAGGCCGATGTTGCCCTCCTGGATCAGGTCCAGGAACTGTAGGCCGCGGTTGGTGTACTTCTTGGCGATCGAGATGACCAGGCGGAGGTTGGCCTCGACCATCTCCTTCTTGGCCTGGCTGGCATCGCGCTCGCCCTTCTGAACGATGGCGACGATTCGCTTGAATTCGGTGGGCTCCAGTCCCGTGTTCTGGACCACCGCCATGATGTTCTTGCGCAGCACCACGATCTCGGGGCGCTTCTCCTTGGCGAAGCGCTTCCAGCCCTCGTCCTTCAGCCGCCCGACGCGGGAGAGCCAGCGCGGATCGAGCTCCCGCCCCACGTAGTGCTTCAGGAACTTCTCGCGCGAGACGCCGCTCTTCATGGCGAGGCGAAGCAGCTTGCCCTCGTGGTTCATCAGGCCCCGGTTGAGGCCATAAAGCTCGTCGACCGACGCCTCGATGCGATTGTTGTTGAGCCGCACGCTCTGCATGAGCTCGATCAGCTCGCGCTTGAGCCTGTTGTAGCGCCGGGTCTGGGACTCGGTCAGCGACTCGTTCTTCTGCGCCAGCTCGAGTCGCAGGTCCTGGAGGCGGCGGAATTTCTTGTAGGCGACCGCGATCGCGTCGAAGGTCTCGATCACCTTGGGGCGAACTGCGGCCTCCATCGCCGAGAGCGAGACGTTCCCCTCGTCGAAGTCCTCCTCGCTCTCGCTCTTCTCGGCGCCGTCCGCCTGTTCCGTGCCGTCCTCGCTGTCCTCGCCGCCCGCGTCACCGTCGGCCGTGTCAGCCTCCACGGCCTTCGCCGACTCGGCGCGCGCGGCCGCGCCTTCCGGCCCGCCGCCGTAGGTCGCCTCGAGGTCGATCACGTCGCGGAGCAGCAACTTGCCCTCGGCGAGCTCATCGCGCCACTTGATGATCGCGCGCATGGTCAGCGGGCTCTCGCAGATGCCGCCGATCATGGTCTGCCGGCCGGCCTCGATGCGCTTGGCGATGGCGATTTCGCCCTCGCGGGAGAGCAGCTCGACGCTGCCCATCTCGCGCAGATACATGCGCACCGGATCGTCGGTGCGGCCTAGGTCGTCTTCGTCGACGGTGGCGGGCGTCGAGGCAGCAGGCGCCGCCGCTTCCGGCCGTTCCTCGTTGGTGCTCTCCTCGGACTCCTCGCTCTCGATGACGTTGATGCCCATTTCGGAGAGCATCGTCATCGTGTCCTCGATCTGCTCGGAGTTCACCTCGTCGGAGGGCAACGCCTTGTTGAGTTCGTCATAGGTGACGTAGCCGCGCTCCTTGCCGCGCGCGACCATCTTGCGCACGGGTGCGGTGAGCGAATCGAGAATCGGGCTGTCGGCCTGCTCCTCGGTGCGTTCGGTAGTCTCGGTCTGTTTGACGGGCTTCGTCGCCATGCGGCTCTTCCTTTCCAGACCTCGGGACCGGGCGGGCTCCGCTTGGGTTCGCGCACGCGCTGGACCCAGCGGACGGTTCGGGGCGCATCTGCGCCGCTCGCGCCCGATTGGGGTGATGTGGGGTCGGAGGCCTCCGGGTCAAGCCTCCCCTACGCCAACCAGTCTGAAAAACCTGCGGACGAGTGTCAAGCGCACCTTGGCTGGGGTAACGTCAAGAGTTATGTGTCAGGGAGACGGGGGTGCTGATTCCCTGAGACTTGTTTTCGTGGATGAATACCGCGTAGAGGACGCGGTCCATTGAGGTCCGGTCCTGGAAGGTTCCCATGGGCCGGGTTCGTCTGCGGACCTCCCGGAACCTTCGTTCGATGGCGTTGGTGGTCCTGACCCGCTTTCGCTCATCGAGGGTCCGGTAGCGGAAGCAGGTGAGCAGCTCGTCGAGATCGCTGCGCAGGCAGGCGACGGCCTTGGGGTAGGTGCTTTGCCAGCGGTCGGCGAAGCGTCGGGCGGCGCTCTGGGCCTTGCGGCGGCTCTTTGCATTCATGACGGCGTGGACATCGGCCTTGACGGCCTCCTGGTCGGCCTTGCGGACCTTGTTGAGGATGTTGCGCATCTTGTGCGCCCAGCACCTCTGAACCGGGATGCCGGGATAGACGAACGGCAAGGCAGCCAGCAGGCCCTTGCCGCCATCGACGCAGATCATCTCAAGGCCTTCGCCGGTGAGCCCGCGGTGGTACAGCCGGTTGAGGAACGCTTCCCACTCGCGGGCGCCTTCGCTGACGGCGAGATGGAAGTCGATGATCTCCTTCTTGCCGTCGGGGCGGATGCCGAGCGCCACCAGGACCGGCCTCCTGAGCGCGCCGGCGCCGGTCTTGCGGGCCAGCACCACGCCGTCGAGCATCAGCGCCTTGTAGGCGTTCTTCAGCGGCCTGCGGTGGAAGGCCTCGACCGCCATGTCGAGCGTCTTGGAGACCCGGCTCACCGTCGCGGCCGAGACCGGGCGCCCGAGCAGGGCCAGCAGGACCTCGCCCACCTTGCGCGTCGAAAGCCCCAGCACGAAGCCGGCCAGGATGGCACGGTCGATCTCCGGCGCGCGCCTTGCGTAGCTCTTCACAACCCCGGTCGGGCAGAAGTGCCGGGTGCGCGGCACGTTGAGCTCGATGTCGCCGAGCTCGCTCAGCAGGCAGCGGCGGTAGGTCCCGTTGCGCCGGTCGCGCATCGCGCCGGCGTCGAGGTTGTCGAGCCAGCGATCCACCGCCTCGGCCATCCGGCCCTCGATGATCTCGGCCAGCGCCTGGCGGCCGAGCGGGCGGTAGCCTTCGCCCCAGTCCAGTCCGCCTGCCTGCATCTCCTTCACCACCTCAAAGGCCTGGGGTAGGCTCATGATCGTCGCAGCTTGCTGGGACATGCGGGGTGCTCCTGTTTGTGGTTGTCGTCACCACAGGGAGTACCCCCTTCCCACCTGACACATAAATTCTTACGTCACCTTGGCTGGCGGCATAGCAGAGCCGATGGGGCGGGGTGTCCGGCTACGCCCCGCTTGCCCTCGGCGTGGCACCCAAGTCGGGTATGTCCGTCTCCGCCTTCGCGGCCTCCTGCATACGCAGAATCCGTTCGCGGGTTTGCTCCCATACCTCTTCGTCGGTGTGTGCAGCTTCGGCCTCGGCCCGCGTCGCCTGCTCTTCGAGGCGCTGGTGCTGCCTCTTCAGGGCATCCACGAACAGATCACGCGCGTGGTCGATGCTGGCCGGCCTATCGAGAAACTGGGCATCCTCCCCCACGAGTTCGTCTACCACACCGTCCAGGCCCTGACCGGCGAGCGCCGTGCGCAGCTCCGCGTCGTCCGGCTCGGGCCCGGACTCGGCCCACTCGATCAGGGCGGCAACGACGGCAGCGAATCGAGACGTTTCCAAGTGGAGTCCAGCCAGCGCCTCATGCTGCTCCAGCGCCAACGCGGGGAAGCTGAGCAGGATCTGAAGCAGAGCGCGCTCGCGGGGCTGCGTAGTGCCGCGTTTGCCGGAGCCGAGCGCCTCACCCTTTGATAACGGCACCTCGGCGACGACGGGCACGGCTCGCTTGCCGGGCCATTGCGCCTTCGCAAGCGCCCGCAACCGCGGCCAAAATTCCTCGAAGAGATAGCGACTTTGAAGGTCACGGTCAGGTATTCGTTGAACTTGATCCCGGAGTTGCTTTCCGACCCTCGCCCGCGCCTCCGGCGTGTTGAGCACGCGGCCGCCCGCTGTCGCCTTCCAGAGCTGAGCGGAGAGGGGAATCGCAGCGTCGAGGATTTCGGCCATCGCCCGGCGGCCGTCGTCGTCGCGTACCATCGAGTCGGGATCTTGCCCAGCGGGCAATAACGCAAAGCGCAACGATCGTCCCGCATTGATCAAGGGCAATGCCCGTTCCACGACGCGTGCCGCGGCGCGGGCGCCGGCCTCGTCGCCGTCGAAGCAGAGCACCGGATCCTCGGCGAGCCGCCAGAGGGCTTCCAGCTGCTGTTCGGTGAGCGCGGTGCCGAGCGGCGCCACCGCCTCGGCGATGCCCGCCTGGTGCAGCGCGATCACGTCCATGTAGCCCTCGACCGTGATCACCCGGTTGGCCTTGCGGGCGGCGGGAGCGGCGAGATGTTGGCCGTAGAGCAGGCTGCCCTTGGCGAATAGCGGCGTCTCCGGCGAGTTGAGGTATTTCGGCTGACGGTCACCCTGCGCCCGGCCGCCGAAAGCGACGACCCGGCCGCGCCGGTCGCAGATGGGAAAGATTATCCGACCCCGAAAGCGGTCGTAGGGCGTGCCGCCGTCCTCCGGCGCGATGACGAGACCGGCCGAGAGCATCATGGCCTCTGGCACGCCGTCGCCTTCCAGCTTGGTGCGGAGCGCGGTACGGCTGTCGGGCGCAAAGCCGATACGGAAGTGTGCGCGGGTCTCCTCATCCACGCCGCGCGCGTCGAGATAGCGCCGGGCCGCCGCACCGCGCTGCCCTACCAGCTCGGATTCGAACCAGGCGGCAGCAGCCTCGACCACACCGTAAAGCGAGTGCCGCTCCTTCTCCCGCGCCTCGGCGCGCGGGTCGCGCGCCGGTAGTGCGAGGCCCGCATCGCCCGCCAGGCGCTCCACCGCCTCGGGGAACGGGAGGCCTTCGTCCCGCATGAGGAAGCCGATGACGTCGCCATGGGCACCGCAGCCGAAGCAGTGGAAGAAGCCCTTTTCCTCGTTCACCGTGAAGGAGGGGGTCTTCTCCTTGTGGAAGGGGCAGAGCCCGATCAGTTCGCGCCCGCGGCGCAGCAGCCGCACGCGCTTGCCGATCACGCCTTCCAGCGAAACGCGTGCGCGAATCTCGTCCAGAAAACTCGGTGGGAACGTCATCCCCTCACGCCCGGCTGAGCGATCATCATGGCGCGGTCAGCGCCCGTTTCCCAGCCTTTGTAGACCTCTCAGGGCGGGTTCCCCCCACCTGCCGTCGCCGCGGCGGGAGACCCCGGCGGATCAACCGGAGGCGAGAAGCTCCTTCACCAGCCCGCTCGCCTTGGCGAAGTCCATACGGCCCGAATACTTTTGCTTCAGGCACGCCATCGTGCGACCCATGTCCTTGATTGTGCTGGCATTCAGGTCGTCCACGACGCTACGCACGGCCGACACCAGATCGTCGCCCTCGATTGCCGGCGGCAGGAAGGTCTGGATCACGACGATCTCCTCTGCCTCGCGCTCGGCGAGGTCGATCCGGCCGCCCCGTTCATACTGCTCGATACTCTCGCGCCGTTGGCGAATCATCGTCTGCAACAGAGCCAGAATCTGGTTGTCATCCAATTCGCCGTTGCCTTTGCCGCGCTCGGAAATGTCGCGATCCTTAAGCGCCGCAAGAATAAGCCTGATGGTCGCCACCCGGCACTGCTCGCGCGCCTTCATGGCACGCTTGAGCGCCTCCTCCAGCTGCGGTCGCAGCATGGGCATCCCCCGTCATTTGGAATGCCGAGGACTATAGGCACCCGGCAACGCCGATCAACGACGATTCACCCTTGACAAGATTCTCGTTTCCGGACGGGGCCTTTCAGCATCAGGATTGGACGCCTGACGTGCCCGCTATCGGCAATTGGGGTCGATTCCTGACCGCATGGGGTCGATGCTTGACCGCGGCATGGCCCCGACTACACTGCGCGCACCTTCGACTCCGCGCGCAACACGAGTCGGACAGGGCGGCGAGAACGCGCGGCCGGTCCGCAGGAATTTCGATGTCAGGGTCTGGATCGCCAACCGCAACTGCGGCGCTCGCGCTCGCCGACGGAACGGTTTTTCGCGGCCGCGGCCTCGGTGCGCGGGGCGAGGCCGTGGGCGAAATCTGCTTCAACACCGCGATGAGTGGCTATCAGGAAATTCTCACCGATCCGTCATACGCCGGGCAGATCATCACCTTCACCTTCCCCCATATCGGCAACGTCGGGACCAACGAAGACGACCTGGAGGCGGGAACGCCAGCAGCGCTCGGGCTGGTGCTCCATGCCGACGTTACCGAGCCTTCGAACTGGCGCGCGGTGCAGCACCTCGAAGGCTGGTTGGAAAGGCGCAGCCTCATCGGCATCGCCGGTGTCGATACCAGGCGGCTGACCCGCCTGTTGCGTACCGGCGGCGCGCAGGACGGCGCGCTGATCCACACCTCCGAGCCCGAGGCCATCGACGAGGCCGCCCTCATCGGGAAGGCGCGAGCCTGGCCTGGTCTTGAAGGCATGGACCTCGCCAAGGATGTCTGCTGCCGCCAGGCCTACGGCTGGACCGAGACCACCTGGGACCACGAGGCCGGCACCTACGGCACCCTCGCCTCGCCGCGTCACCGCGTTGTCGCGGTCGACTACGGTGCGAAGCGCAACATCCTGCGCTCCCTCGCCGCCGCCGGCTGTGACGTGACCGTCGTGCCCGCCACGGCCGACTTCGACGCGATCCTCGCCCACGAGCCCGACGGAATCTTTCTCTCCAACGGGCCGGGCGACCCCGCCGCAACCGGCGAATACGCGGTGCCGGTCATCCAGGCACTGATCGCGAGCGGGCTGCCGATCTTCGGCATCTGCCTCGGCCACCAGCTGCTCGCGTTGGCTCTCGGCGCCGAGACCAAGAAGATGCCCTTCGGTCATCGCGGCGCCAACCATCCGGTCAAAGAGCTGTCGACGGGGCGAGTCGAGATCACGAGCCAGAACCACGGTTTCGAGGTCATGGCCGACTCGCTCCCTGCCGGCGTCACGGCCACCCACGTCTCCCTCTTCGACGGAACGCTGGAAGGCCTCGCCGTCGACGATCGGCCCATCTTCTCGGTCCAGTACCATCCGGAAGCGTCGCCCGGCCCGCAGGATGCCCAGCATCTCTTCGCCCGGTTCGTCGGGCTGATGGACTGACGGCCGGCCACCGGACGATGCCCAAGCGCACCGACATCGGCTCGATCATGGTGATCGGCGCCGGCCCCATCGTGATCGGCCAGGCCTGCGAGTTCGACTATTCCGGCACGCAGGCCTGCAAGGCGCTCAAGGACGAGGGCTACCGGGTGATCCTGGTGAACTCGAACCCAGCGACGATCATGACCGACCCGGAGTTCGCCGACGCCACCTACGTCGAGCCGATCACGCCTGCCATCGTGGCGCGGATCATCGCCGCCGAGAAGCCGGATGCCCTGCTGCCCACCATGGGCGGGCAGACCGCGCTCAACACGGCGCTGGCGCTCGCCGACGACGGCACGCTCGAACGCCATGGCGTGGACCTGATCGGCGCTTCGCGAGCCGCCATCGAGATCGCGGAGGACCGCGAGGCCTTCCGCGAGGCGATGGGCGAGATCGGGCTGGAGTCCCCGAAGAGCCGAATCGCGCGCTCGCTCGACGAGGCCCGGCAGGCACTCGACCTCGTGGGGCTGCCGACCATCATCCGGCCTTCCTACACCCTCGGCGGCACCGGCGGCGGCATCGCCTACAACCGGGAGGAGTTCACGGAGCTCGCAGCGGCCGGCATGGATGCCTCGCCTGCCGGCGAAATCCTGGTCGAGGAATCGGTGCTCGGCTGGAAAGAGTTCGAGATGGAGGTCGTGCGCGACAAGGCCGACAACGCCATCATCGTCTGCTCCATCGAGAACGTGGACCCGATGGGCATCCACACCGGCGATTCGATCACGGTAGCGCCGGCGCTCACGCTCACGGACAAGGAGTATCAGCTGATGCGCAACGCCGCCATCGCGGTGCTGCGCAAGGTGGGCGTCGAGACCGGCGGCTCCAACGTCCAATTCGCGGTGGACCCGGCCACGGGCCGACTGGTCGTGATCGAGATGAACCCGCGGGTCTCGCGCTCGTCGGCCCTGGCGTCCAAGGCGACCGGGTTCCCCATTGCCAAGGTCGCAGCCAAGCTCGCGGTCGGCTACACCCTCGACGAGATCGCGAACGACATCACCGGTGTCACGCCGGCCTCCTTCGAGCCCAGCATCGACTACGTGGTGACCAAAATCCCGCGCTTCGCGTTCGAGAAGTTTCCCGGCGCCGAGCCCCTGCTCACCACCTCGATGAAGTCGGTGGGCGAAGCCATGGCGATCGGGCGTACCTTCTGCGAATCGTTGCAGAAAGCATTGCGCTCGATGGAGACCGGGCTCACCGGCCTGGACGAGATCGCGATTTCAGGCGGCGAGGAGGGCGACCACGAGCCTATCATCGCCGCGCTCGGCCAGCCGAGGCCCGACCGCCTGCTGGTAATTGCCGAAGCGCTCCGGCGCGGCGTCGACATCGACGCGGTGCACCGTGCCTGCGCCGTCGATCCCTGGTTCCTGCGCGAGATCGAGACCATCATGCGCGCCGAGGCGGAGGTCCGCGCCCGCGGCCTGCCGGCCGACGCGGTGGCGCTCGGCCGGCTGAAGCGTTTAGGTTTCGGCGACCGGCGGCTTGCCGCCCTCGCGGGCACCGACGAGGCCGCTGTCGCTGCTCTTCGGGCGAAGTTCGGCGTCCACCCGGTGTTCAAGCGGATCGACACCTGCGCCGCCGAGTTCGAATCGCGCACGCCCTACATGTATTCCTGCTACGAGACGGGGACCGGCGACGCGCAGCCCGAATGCGAAGCCGACCCGAGCGCGCGGCGCAAGGTCGTCATCCTGGGCGGCGGTCCCAACCGGATCGGCCAGGGGATCGAGTTCGACTACTGCTGCGTCCACGCGGCCTACGCGCTCAAGGATGCAGGCTTCGAGACCATCATGGTCAACTGCAACCCCGAGACCGTCTCCACCGACTACGACACCTCCGACCGGCTCTACTTCGAGCCGCTCACCACCGAGACCGTGCTCGATATCGTGCGCGTCGAGCAGAGCGCGGGCGAGCTGGTCGGCCTCAACATCCAGTTCGGCGGGCAGACGCCGCTCAAGCTCGCGAAGGCGCTGGAGGCGGCGGGCGTGCCGATCCTGGGCACCGCGCCCGACGCCATCGACCTGGCCGAGGACCGCGAGCGCTTTCGCACGCTGCTCGCGGAGCTTGGGCTCCGGCAGCCGGCGAACGAAACCTGCACGTCGAGCGACGAGGCCCGCGCCATCGCCGAGCGCATCGGTTATCCCGTGGTGGTCCGCCCCTCCTACGTGCTGGGCGGTCGGGCCATGGAGATCGTCAACGACAGTGAAGGCCTCAACCGCTACATGCGCGACGCCGTGGAAGCATTCGGCGACGGCCCGATCCTGCTCGACCGCTATCTCAAGGACGCCGTTGAGGTCGATGTCGATGCGCTGGCCGACGGCGAGAACGTCGCCGTCGCCGGAATCATGGAGCACATCGAGGAAGCGGGCATCCACTCGGGCGATTCGGCCTGCTCGCTACCGCCACATTCGCTGAGCGAAGAGACCGTGGACGAGTTGCGCCGCCAGACAGTCGCGCTCGCCCGCGCGCTCGACGTACGCGGCCTGATGAACGTGCAGTACGCCGTGCAAGCCGGCACCGTCTACGTGCTGGAGGTCAACCCGCGGGCGAGCCGCACTGTGCCCTTCGTCGCCAAGAGCATCGGCGCTCCCATCGCTAAGCTCGCAGCGCTTGCCATGACAGGCGCTCCGCTGCCGGAGGCGATCCTGAACGGCGGCGCGGCACCTGAGCACGTCGCGGTCAAGGAGGCGGTGTTCCCCTTCGCCCGCTTCCCCGGCGTGGACACGGTGCTCGGGCCCGAGATGAAATCGACCGGCGAGGTCATGGGGATAGACCGCGACTTCGGCAGCGCCTTCGCCAAGGCACAGATCGGCGCCGGCATGCACCTGCCGGTCGCCGGCCGGGCCTTCATCTCGGTGCGCGACGACGACAAGCCCGCCGTCGTGGCGATTGCCCGCAGCCTGGCCGACCTTGACTTCGATCTCGTCGCCACCAGCGGCACCCGTGCGGCGCTGGCACGCGCTGGCATCGCCGCCGCGCACGTCAACCGGGTCCAGCAGGGACGCCCGCACATCGTGGACGCCATAAAGGACGGCACCATCCAGCTCGTGGTCAACACCACGGAGGGCGCGCAGGAACGGCTGGCAAGCTACCTGCTCCGCCGCGCCGCGCTCGAACATCAGGTGCCCTATTTCACGACTCTCTCGGGCAGCCGCGCGATGATCCGCGGCGTCGAGGCGCTGAAGGGCGGCAGCCTTGATGTGGCCCCGCTCCAGTCCTATTCTCAAGCCAATCAAAACGTCGGCGCCTAACGCCGGCAGCGGGAGATCATCGACAGGCTCGGGAGGGGACGCGGCCCCGAACGCGGGCGCGCGGCAGTCCGACAATGGACAGATATTTGATGACGCCCGACGGGCACAAGCGCCTCAAGGAGGAGCTCAGCCGGCTGAAGGCGGAGCGCCCGCGCATCGTGCGTGAGATCGCTGCTGCGCGCGAGCATGGCGATCTGTCGGAGAACGCCGAGTATCACGCGGCAAAGGACCGCCAGGGCCTGACCGAGGCGCGCATCCTGGAGCTGGAAGCGAAGCTCGGCGGCGCGGAGGTGATCGACACCAGCACGCTCTCCGGCGATCGCGTGCAGTTCGGCGCGACGGTCTCCATCGTCGATGAAGATACCGAGGCCGAGAGCACCTACCAGATCGTCGGCGCCGACGAAGCCGACGCGAGTGAGGGCCGGCTTTCCATCACATCGCCCCTGGCGCGGGCGCTGGTCGGCCGCTCGACGGGCGATTCCGTTGAGCTCGAAACCCCCGGCGGCCGCCACACCTACGAGATCACCGCCGTCCTTTACGGTTAAATTTAGTTTCCCTCAGGCCCCGGACGCTCACCAGCCGTCCGTCCTCACGCCTCGAACGGGAGTCGCGCCTGACATTGTCCTTAACCAAGCGGGACAATCAGTGCCAGCATGCCGCTCTGCTTGACAGGCGAAGCGCCCCGGATAGAGTGCCGCGACTTTCACCGGGCAAGCAGGGATTCGACGTCGCCGCCATGCCGACACTCTCGTTGCCGGACGGCGCGGCGCGCTCGTTCGACGCCCCTGTGACCGGCGCCGACCTCGCGGCGTCGATCGGACCCGGACTCGCCAATGCGGCCCTTCTGGTCGAGGTCGACGGCGAGCTGCGCGACCTCTCCCGGCCCATCGAAGACGACGCGGCAGTGCGCGTGGTCACCGCGCGTGATGAGGACGCGCTCGAGGTTATCCGCCATGACGCGGCGCACCTGCTGGCCGAGGCAGTCAAGGAGCTCTACCCCGACGTTCAGGTGACCATCGGCCCCGCCATCGAGGACGGGTTCTATTACGACTTCGCCCGCAACGAGCCCTTCACGCCCGCCGATCTCGAGAAGATCGAGGCGCGCATGGCCGAGATCAAGGGCCGGGACGAGACGGTCGAGCGCGAGGTCTGGTCGCGTGATGACGCGGTCGAGATGTTCCAGGACATGGGCGAGCTCTACAAGGCGGAGCTGATCGCGGCGATTCCGGAGGGCGAGGCTATCACCCTCTACCGGCAGGGGGACTTCGTCGATCTCTGCCGCGGGCCGCACCTGCCGTCCACCGGCAGGGTCGGCGCCTTCAAGCTGCTCAAGGTCGCGGGCGCCTACTGGCGGGGCGATGCGCGGAACGAGATGCTCCAGCGCATCTATGGCACGGCCTGGCCGGACGAGAAGCAGCTCAAGGCCTACCTGCACCGGCTGGAGGAAGCCGAGAAGCGCGACCACCGGCGGCTCGGGCGCGAAATGGGGCTCTTCCACTTTCAGGAGGAGGCGCCGGGCGCGGCGTTCTGGCACCCAAAGGGGTGGACGCTCTTCCGCTCCCTCGTCGACTACATGCGCGCGCGGCAGGATGCCGCTGGCTACCACGAGGTCAGCACGCCCGACATGATGGACAGCGTGCTATGGGAGGCCTCAGGCCACTGGCAGACCTTCCGCGAGCACATGTTCGTCTCGCAGACCGAGGACGGCCGGCACTACGCGATCAAGCCGATGAACTGCCCGGGGCACGTGCAGGTCTACAAGCGCGGCATCAAGAGCTACCGAGACCTGCCGCTCAGGATCTCGGAGTTCGGCAAGGTCCACCGCTACGAGCCGTCGGGCGCGCTGCACGGCCTGCTCAGGGTGCGCGCCTTCAGCCAGGATGACGCCCACATCTTCTGCACGCCGGAGCAGACCGAGGAGGAGTGCCGCGGCGTCACCGAGCTCTGCCTCGACATCTACCGCGACTTCGGCTTCGACGACGTGCAGATCAAGTTCGCCGACCGGCCGCCCAAGCGGATCGGCTCCGACGAGGTGTGGGACCAGCTGGAAGCTGCGCTCCAGGGCGCGCTCGAAAGCATGGGGATCGACTACAGCCACAATCCCGGCGAGGGCGCCTTCTACGGGCCGAAGCTCGAATTCGTGCTGCGCGATGCCATCGGGCGCGAGTGGCAGTGCGGCACGCTCCAGGTCGACCTGAATCTGCCCGAGCGCCTCGACGCGAGCTACATCGGCGAGGACGGTGCGCGGCACCGGCCGGTGATGCTGCACCGGGCGCTGTTCGGCTCGCTGGAACGCTTCATCGGGATTCTGCTGGAGCATTACAGCGGCCACCTGCCGCTCTGGCTCTCGCCCACCCATGCCGTGGTGGCGAGCATCACCGATCAGCACGCCGACTATGCGAAGACGGTGGCGGCGCGCCTGCAGGGCGCCGGGCTGCGCGTCGACGCCGACCTGCGCAACGAGAAGATCGGCTACAAGGTGCGCGAGCACAGCGCGGCCAAGATCCCGCTGATCCTCGCCGTCGGCGCGCGGGAGGCAGAGCAGGGCACAGTCTCGCTGCGGCGGCTGGGCTCCAGGGATCAAGAAATTCTTGCGCTGGACGAGGCCGTCACTACACTTTGCCACCAAGCGGCCAGTCCGCTCAGCCGGCGAGCCGCCCAGGAGGGAACGGGTTGACGAAGCGACACTATCCATGACGATGCCGTCGGCCCGTCTAGCGCCACGATGAAGGGAGACGGGGGATAGCGAGACATCCGGTCGCGGCACCACCGACGCGTGAAGGACCGCGCGTCAATGATGACATTCTGGCGGCAAGTGTCCGCCTCATCGATCAAAACGGAGGGCAGGTCGGCGTCGTCGCCGTGGAGCGTGCTCTAGAGCTCGCGGACGAGACGGGGCTCGACCTGGTCGAGGTTGCACCGGACGCGGAGCCGCCGGTGTGCAAGCTGCTCGACTTCGGCAAGTTCAAGTACGAGGCCCAGAAGAAGGCCAGCGAAGCCCGAAAGAAGCAAAAAACGATCGATATCAAGGAGGTCAAGTTCCGGCCCGGCATCGACGCAGCTGACTACGACGTGAAGCTGCGCAACATCCGCCGGTTCCTCGACGAAGGCGACAAGGTCAAGGTGACCATGCGCTTTCGGGGTCGCGAGATGGTGCACCAGAATATCGGCATGAACGTGCTGATGCGCGTGCGCGACGATCTCGAGGATCTGGCGAAGGTCGAGCAGATGCCGAAGATGGAGGGCCGCCAAATGACAATGGTGATGACCTGCAAGTAGCCGCCGGGCGCTGCACCGGCGCCTAGTAGCCGAGCAGAGCGACGGCCCTCATTTGCAACGACCTGGCGCGAACGCCGCGCCAGCGCATCTACCCTTGAATCCGGCCAGCGCTGCGAGTACAAGAGCGCGCGCCCGGCGCCCCCTAACCTTTTCGAGCAACGACCAAGATCGCGAGACGCTTATGTCAAAGCTCAAGACCAAGAGCAGCGCGAAGAAGCGGTTCTCCGCCACGGGGCGCGGCAAGCTGCGCCGGCGTGCCGCCTACCACCGCCACAACCTGACCAAGCGCGAGAAGAAGGTGAAGCGCAACCAGCGCGGCGCCCAGGTGCTCTCGGCGCCGGATGCGGCGATCGTGCGGCAGTTCCTGCCCTATCTCTGAGCGCGTCGGAGGAACATCCCCATGGCACGGGTAAAGCGGGGCGTGACCAACCACGCCCGGCACAAGAAGGTGCTGAAGCTGGCCCGCGGCTATCGCGGGCGCGGACATTCCAGCTACCGGGTAGCCCTCGGGCGCGTCGAGAAGGCGCTGCAGTACGCCTATCGCGACCGGCGCACCCGCAAGCGCCGCTTCCGCGCGCTCTGGATCCAGCGGATCAACGCCGCGGCTCGCGAGCATGGGCTCACCTATTCGCAGCTCATGCACGGCCTTGCGCTCGCCAAGGTGGATATCGACCGCAAGGTGCTTGCCGACCTCGCCGTGCGCGAGCCGGCGGCGTTCGCGGCCGTCGTGGAGCAGGCACGGAGCGCGCACGGCGCGACCGGCTGATCGGCCGCCGCGCCAGCGAGGCACGGCCGTCGGAGTAAGGTCCTTGGAAGACCTTCACGCCCTGGAAGAGCGGATGCTGGCCGGGATCGAGGCGGCCGGCGACCTGCCCGCACTGGAGCAGGCGCGCGTCGCCGCACTCGGCAAGAAGTCGCCGCTGAGCCAGGCAATGAAGGGCCTGGGCGGGCTCGATATCGAGGCCCGCAAGGAAGCGGGAGTCAGGCTCAACCAGATCAAGCGCAAGCTCGCCGACGCAGTCGACGTGCGTCGTGCGGCGCTGGAACGCGCCGCCCTGGACCAGCGTCTCGCGACGGAGCGGGTGGACGTGACGCTCCCGACCCGGCCTGAGGCGGAGGGCACCGTTCACCCCATCAGCCAGGTGCTGGACGAGCTGATCGCGATCCTTGCCGACATGGGCTTCCGGGTCGTCGAGGGGCCGGACATCGAGGACGACTTTCACAACTTCACGGCGCTCAACATCCCGCCGGAGCACCCGGCGCGCCAGATGCACGACACCTTCTACTTCGGCGCCGACGAGGCGGGCGAGCGCATGCTGCTCAGGACCCACACCTCGCCGGTGCAGATCCGCCACATGCAGGCCGAGCCGCCGCCGCACCGCATCATCGCGCCGGGCCGTACCTACCGCTGCGACTACGACATCACCCACACGCCCATGTTCCATCAGATCGAGGGGCTGGTGATCGACGAGAGCACCCACATGGGCCATCTCAAGGGTTGTCTGATCGATCTGGCGCGGGCGTTCTTCGAGGTGGAAGACCTGCCAGTGCGATTCCGCCCGAGCTACTTCCCCTTCACCGAGCCGTCCGCCGAGATGGACATCGGCTGCTCGCGGGAAGGCGGCGGTTTGCGCATCGGCCACGGCGCCGACTGGATGGAGATCCTGGGCTGCGGCATGGTGCATCCGAGGGTGCTGGAGATCGTGGGACTCGATCCCGCGCGCTACCAGGGCTTCGCCTTCGGCATCGGGGTCGAGCGCCCGGCCATGCTGAAGTACGGCATTCCCGACCTGCGCAGCTTCTTCGACGCCGACCTGCGCTGGCTGCGCCACTACGGCTTCGCGCCCTTCGACGTGCCGAGCCTGGCTGCGGGTCTCAGCGCATGAAGTTCACACTCTCCTGGCTGAAGACGCATCTGGAGACCGATGCGTCGCTCGACGACATCGCGGCCAAGCTCACCGCCATCGGGCTCGAGGTGGAGGGGGTCCGCCGGCCGGGCGACGAACTCGCGCCCTTCACCGTGGCCTACGTGGTGGAGGCGCGGCAGCATCCGAACGCCGACAAGCTGAGCCTCTGCACGGTCGATACCGGCACGGAACAGGTCGAGGTGGTGTGCGGCGCGCCCAATGCGCGGACGGGAATGAAGGGCATCTTCGCCCCGCCCGGCACAACCATCCCCGGCACCGGCGTGGTGCTCAAGAAGGCGAAGATCAGGGGCGTCGAGAGCTGCGGCATGCTCTGCTCCGAGCGGGAGATGGGCCTGAGCGACGAGCACGAAGGGATCATCGAGCTCGACCCGGAGGCCCCAGTGGGCGCGCCCTTCGCTGAAGTCATGGGCCTGGACGACCCGCTGTTCGACATCGCGATCACGCCCAACCGCGCCGATTGCCTCGGCGTCTACGGCATCGCCCGCGATCTCGCGGCGGCCGGGCTCGGCCGCCTCAAGAGCGCCGAAATCGAACCCGTCGCCGGCACGTTCACGAGCCCGATCGATGTGATTCTCGACTTCCCCGGCGACGGACCGAGCCCGTGCCCGCTCTTCCTCGGCCGCTACATCCGGGGCGTGCGCAACTGCGAGAGCCCGCGCTGGCTCAAGGACCGGCTTATCTCGGTCGGCTTGCGCCCGATCTCCGCTCTGGTCGACCTCACCAACTTCCTGACCATCGACCGCAACCGCCCCGTGCACGTCTTCGATGCCGGCAAGGTGAAGGGCGACATCTGGCTCCGTCTCGGCCAGGGCGGCGCCACGTTCGACGCACTCAACGGCAAGGAGTACGTGCTCGATGACACCATGACCGGGATCGGCGACGAGAGCGGCGTGATCAGCCTCGCCGGCGTGATGGGCGGCGAGCCCACGGGGTGCACGATGGAGACGACCGACGTCTTCATCGAGATCGCGCTGTTCGATCCTGTCCGCACCGCCGCGACCGGGCGCACGTTCAATCTGGAGAGCGACGCCCGCTACCGCTTTGAGCGCGGCGTCGATCCGGCGTTTGCGGGGCCGGGTATGGAGCTGATGACGCGGCTCGTGATGGAGCTCTGCGGTGGCGAGGCGAGCGAGGTCGTGGTCGCAGGATTGGAGCCCGCGTGGCGGCGCGAGATCGCCTTCCGCCCCTCCAGAGTCAAAGAGCTTGGCGGCGTCGACTGCGAGCCGTCGGACTCGCTGGGTATCCTCTCGGCTCTGGGCTTCGCCTGCGAAGAACACGGCAACGGCGCGGTCTCGGTCGAGCCGCCGCCCTGGCGCGGCGACATCCTCGGCGAGGCGGACCTCGTGGAGGAGGTGCTGCGAATTAAGGGCTTCGATCGGATCCCCGCGGTCTCCCTCAGCCCGACGGCGAGCGAGCGGGCGCGGCCGGCGCTTTCGCCCACGCGCCGCAAGCTCGGCGCGGTGCGCCGCTCGCTCACGGCACGCGGCATGTTCGAGGCGGTGACCTGGTCATTCATGCCGCGGCAGCACGCGGCGCTTTTCGGCGATGCGCCTGATGCGCTGGTGCTGGCGAACCCGATCAACGCCGAGCTCGACGCCATGCGCCCCTCGATCCTGCCCAACCTGATCGAGGCCTGCCGGCGCAATGCCGACCGCGGCTTTGCCGAAGCGGCGCTGTTCGAGACCGGGCCGGTCTACACCGGCACGGCGCCGGATCAGCAATCCACCGTCGTCGCCGGCGTGCGGGCTGTCGCGGCAGTGCCGCGCAACTGGCACGGTCCGGAGCGGTCCGTGGACCCCTTCGATGCCAAGGCCGATGCGCTCGTCGCCCTCAGCGCAGCCGGCGTCTCTCTCGGCAACCTCCAGACAAGGGCGGAGGGTCCGGCGTGGTACCACCCCGGCCGGGTCGGCACGCTCGGGCTCGGCCCAAACGTGCTGGCCACGTTCGGCGAGCTGCATCCCGGCGTCCTCTCGGAGCTTGGCGCCGAGGGGCCGATGGTGGGCTTCGAGGTGATGATGGACACTCTGCCCCGGCCCAAGGCCAAGGCGACACGCGCCAAGCCGGCGCTGGCCGCCTCGGACTATCCGGCGGCGGAGCGCGATTTTGCGTTCATCCTCGACAGCGCGGTCCCGGCTTCGGACGTCGAGCGTGCGGCCCGCAACGCCGAGAAGGCGCTAATCAAGGCGGTCACTGTGTTCGACGTCTACGCCGGCCCCGGCATTGAGGCGGACAAGAAATCCCTCGCGATCACCGTTCGCCTTGAGGCCCAGGACCGCACGTTGACCGATCCGGAAATCGACGCGGCGGCCGCGAAGATCGTCGCCAACGTGGCGAAGATGACCGGCGGCGTGCTGCGCGGCTGACCCGCCCGAGCACCGGCCGACGCGTGGAGACGCGGCCATGACCGATCTCGCGCGGATCCGCAACGTCGCGATCGTCGCCCACATCGACCACGGCAAGTCGACCCTCGCCGACCGGCTGATCGAGCGCTGCGGCGGTCTGCAGAAGCGTGAGATGACCAGCCAGGTGCTCGACTCGATGGAGCTCGAGCGCGAGCGCGGGATAACGATCAAGGCGCAGACGGTGCGCCTCGCCTATTGCGGCAGCGACGGCGCAGAACATGTGGTCAATCTCGTGGACACTCCCGGCCACGTGGATTTCTCCTACGAGGTGAGCCGGTCCCTGGCTGCATGCGAGGGCTCGCTCCTGGTGGTCGACGCGACCCAGGGCGTCGAGGCGCAGACCCTCGCCAACGCCTATCAGGCGGTGGATCACGACCACGAGATCGTTCCCGTGCTCAACAAGATGGACCTCGCCTCGGCCGAGCCGGAGCGCGTGAAGCAGCAGATCGAGGACGTCATCGGCATCGACGCGTCCGGCGCGCTGGAAGTCTCCGCCAAGACTGGTCAAGGCATCGAGACCGTACTCGACGCACTCATCGCCCGCCTGCCGCCGCCCGCAGGCGATGCCGACGCGCCACTCACGGCGTTGCTGGTCGATAGCTGGTACGACCCCTATCTCGGCGTGGTGATCCTGGTGCGCGTGGTGCACGGCCGGCTCACGCCGCGCACGAAGATTCGGATGATGGCCTCGGGCGCGGAGCACGACGTCGAGCGGGTCGGTGTTTTCACGCCCAAGAAGACACTGGTCGACAGCCTGGGGCCCGGCGAGATCGGCTTCATCACGGCCGCCATCAAGGACGTGGCCGACTGCGAGGTGGGCGACACGATCACGGCGGTGAGACGGCCCGCGGCGGAAGCGCTGCCGGGCTTTCGCCCCAGCGTGCCGGTGGTGTTCTGCGGTCTCTTCCCAGTCGATTCGAACGACTACGAGCGGCTGCGCGAGAGTCTCGCCAAGCTCCGCCTCAACGATTCGAGTTTTCATTACGACGCCGAGAGCTCGCCGGCCCTGGGCTTCGGCTTCCGCTGCGGCTTCCTCGGCCTGCTCCACCTGGAGATCGTGCAGGAGCGGCTGGAGCGGGAGTTCGGCCTCGACCTCGTGGCGACGGCCCCGAGCGTCGTCTATCGCGTGACCCTGACCGACGGCACGGCGCTCTCGCTCCACAATCCGGCGGACATGCCCGACCCATCGCGGATCAAACGCATCGACGAGCCCTGGATTCACGCCACCATCTTGGTCCCCGACGAGCACCTCGGCGGCGTGCTCGCGCTCTGCGAGGAGAAACGCGGCGAGCAGCTCGACCTCACCTATGCCGGCAACCGGGCGATGGTGATCTACCGGCTGCCACTCAACGAAGTCGTCTTCGACTTCTACGACCGGCTGAAGTCGGTCTCGCGCGGCTATGCGAGCTTCGACTACCGGCTCGAAGACTACCTTGAGAGCGACCTGGTCAAGCTTGCCATCATGATCAATGGCGAGCCCGTGGACGCGCTCGCGCTCATCGCCCACCGGAGCCAGGCCGAGCGGCGCGGCCGGGCGCTATGTGTCCGCCTCAAGGAGCTGATTCCGCGCCAGCTGTTCAAGATCGCGATCCAGGCCGCCATCGGCGGCAAGATCATCGCGCGCGAGACCGTGAGCCCCTTGCGCAAGGACGTGCTGGCAAAGTGCTACGGCGGCGACGTGACGCGCAAGCGCAAGCTGCTGGAGAAGCAGAAGAAGGGCAAGAAGCGCATGCGCCAGATCGGCAACGTCGAGATTCCGCAGGAGGCCTTTCTCGCCGCGCTCAAGATGGGCGAGTCTTAGGCCGCAGCCGAATCAGGCGTATTGACGGCGCCAGGGTCTTGCGAACACAAGCATCAGCGCCGCCGGCACCAGGGGAATCGCCCAGGCCGGCCCGCGCAGCACCGGCAGCACGATGTCCGACCAGAGCCAGGGGGCGATGTTCTTCTCGATCAGGGCCTGGAAGCCGACGAGGCTGTTCCCGTCAAAGCGGAACCACAGCTCGCCGCCCGAAATCAGGCGATAGCCGCTGCCTGTTGCCGCACCGTAGATCTCATGGCCGAGCACCGCGAGGAACACCAGGCAGAGCACGACCCCGACAAGCCGAAGGATCACCATATGACGCCTCCTTTCGGCCTATATGGTGTCTCGTGTATTGCAGCGCCAGGGGTTGTTGCTATTGTTCCGCCGCCGCGGAGGGATGGCCGAGTGGTTTAAGGCGCACGCCTGGAAAGCGTGTTCACCGAGAGGTGTCCGGGGTTCGAATCCCCGTCCCTCCGCCATACACCGTCGCCCAATTTCACCCTGCCCGCGACCGGGTGGTCTTTATCGCCGCCGGGCACGCCGCCGAACGCTGAGAGGACGAATCGATGGAACTGTACGAGGCCATGCGCACGACATTTGCGTGCCGCGACTTCACCGACGACCACCTGCCCGACGAGGTTATCTACGAGATGATCGAGAACGCCCGTTTCTCGCCGAGCGGAGGCAACCGCCAGGGAAACCGGGTCATCATCGTGCGCGACATGGCGACCAGGCAGCGGCTCTCAGACCTGACGGTACCGGTCGCCAAGCGCTACCGCGCCCAGATCGACGCGGGCGAAAGTCCATGGAGCGCCTGGATTCCGACCAAGCTCACGGCCGAGCAGATCGAGGCGACTTCGGCGCCTGCCATGCTGACTGAGCCGTTGATCAAGTCCTCCGTCGTGCTGGTGGTCTGCGTCGACCTCAAGGTGGTCGCCGCAACCGACCAGTATCTCGACCGCGTCGGCGTGATCGGCGGGGCCTCGATCTATCCCTTCGCCTGGAGCCTGCTGCTGGCGGCCCGGCAGAACGGGTTCGGCGGCACGATCACCACTCTCCCCATCGCCCACGAGCCCGAGATCAAGTCGCTGCTCAACATCCCGGAGGATCACGCGGTCTGCGCGGTCATGCCCTTCGGACGCCCGGTCAAGCAGCTCACCAAGCTGAGGCGCCGCCCGGTGGAGGAGATCGCAACTCGAGAGCGCTTCGACGGCGAGGTGTTCACGCAGAAATGATGCGTGCCTGGGGTGTCAGCACCGCACCCAGGCAGAGATAACGAGACCCCGCCAGGGTTACCCTGCGGGATCTCGCGCCTCTCGGCGGACCGCTCATTCCGGCGGCCTCGAAACTGGCTCCCCGGGCCGGACTCGAACCAGCGACCCAGCGGTTAACAGCCGCTTGCTCTACCAACTGAGCTACCGGGGATCGTTGTTCGCTGTTTGGCCGCTCACCTCTTGGCTGAACGTCCAATTGCGCGCCCTATATAGCATCAAGCCGGCCACCATTCCAGATACCACCGCCTTGGCGGCACCGCCGGCGGGGTCTGGTTGCACCGCCGGCTGAATCGTGGCAAGTCTCGGCCGCGTGTGGGCGCATAGCTCAGTTGGTAGAGCAGCTGACTCTTAATCAGCGGGTCCTAGGTTCGAGTCCTAGTGCGCCCACCAATCTTTTCAATAGGTTATCAGGATACTGATCGTGTAGAGTGGAAAGAAGTCAACCAAAAGTCAACAAATCTTCAAGAGGGTGAGATCTCGGGTCCGGTCATCTTCCGATCCTGGATTGGCAGCGGTAGCGGTAGGGAGTGCGCCGAGCTAACCCTTCAGGATCACCAAACGCGCCGTCGACCAGCTTCAGGGCGATAGAACCGAGACCTTCTACTGGGGCGACGACCTACCCTCCTTTGGGGTCCGCATCCGAAGCTCAGGGCGCAAGTACTATCTCGCGCAGTTTCGCGCCGAAGGCCGAATGAAGCGCATCACCCTCAGGCGTCACGGCGCGATTTCGACCGAGACGGCGCGGCGGCGACCCGGCGGCCGCCCGGGATGCGCGCCGCAAGGCCCCGACAATGAAGCAGCTCGGCAGGAGGTTCCTCGAGGACTACGTGCCGGACCACTGCAAGGCCAGCACCGCCTACGAGTACGGCCGCTCGGTAAAGTTCTTCATCGAGCCCCGGATCGGCAAGCGCAAGGTGAGGGACATCAAGCGCAGCGACATCGCCGAGCTGCATCACGCCTTGCGTGAAACGCCTTACCAGGCCAACCGGACTCTCGGGGTGCTCTCCAAGATGTTCTCGTTGGCGGAGATGTGGGGGATGCGCCCGGACGGCTCGAACCCGTGTCTGCACATCAAGCGCTACAAAGAGGAGAAGCGGGAGCGCTTCCTGAGCGCCGAGGAGTTCGCGCGGCTCGGGAAGGTGCTGGACGAGACCCTGCGGGACGGCTCCGAGACCCGTTCAGCGGTGGTGGCGATCCGGCTGCTGATGCTGACTGGGTGCCGGCTGTCGGAGATCCAGAAGCTGCGATGGGAGCATGTCGACCTGGAAGCGGGAGAGCTGCGGTTACCCGATACCAAGACTGGCGGGCGGGCAGTGCCGTTGGCACCATCAGCGGTACGGCTACTGGAGTCCCTGCCCCGCGACGAGGAGAACCCGTGGGTGATCGCCGGCCGGAAGCCCGGCAGCCACCTCACCGACCTTCAACACCCCTGGCGCCGCATCCGGGAGAAAGCCGAGCTGGACGACGTGCGCATCCACGACCTCCGCCACAGCTTTGCCTCGCGTGCGCTCGCGCTTGGCGAGGGGCTGCCGATGATCGGCAAATTGCTCGGCCACACACAGGTACAGACGACGGCCCGCTACGCCCATCTCGCCCGCGACACCGTCAAGGCATCCGCCGCCCGCATCGGTGACAGCATCGAGCAGGATCTGGCTGTCTCCGAAGTGGCGCCACCGCGCCGGCCGGGTGACGGAACCTGACCATCGCGCTCATCGGACACTGCATTTCATGCCGGCAGTGTCCGGCCCCGGTGTTTCGCCGGATTGTTGCGTTCGATGAGTCGGTCTTGAGCTTGTGCCGCTCCCTTCTACTTGTCCGAAGTTTGTAGCATTTTTCCGATGACTCTTGCATTGTCCGAAACATGCGTCATATTTCAGACATGACGACGTTGACGCAAAACACCGGCTTGCGTTCCCAGCTCCTCGCCCGCGTTGCGACCAACCCGGATGAGGTCTGGGTTCCCAGCGATTTTGCCGACCTGGGCAACCGCCCTGCTATCGACAAGACCTTACAGCGCCTCGTCGTCGCGGGCGATCTGCGCCGTATCGACCGGGGCCTCTACGACCGCCCGCAGATGAACGACCTGACCGGACGTCCGACCGTACCCGACTACCGTGCCGTTGTCCGCGCGGTCACCCGCCGCGATCAGGCCCGCGCCCTCATCGACGGCATGACCGCCGCCAATGAACTCGGTCTCACCACCGCGGTGCCGGCTCGCATCGAGGTCCTGGTCGATGCGCGATTGAAACCCATAAAGCTCGGCAATCAGGAAATCCACTTCAGGTATGCGGCGCCCAGCCGCCTCTATTGGGCCGGCCGGCCGGCCATGCGCGTCGTCCAGGCACTGCACTGGATGCAGGACATGCTCTCCCAGGAGAGCGAACGTCAGCGCGTCGAGGCCAAACTGCGCGCCTTGTTCGCCGACCCCGGGCACGGGCAATCAATTCGGGACGATCTGCTGGCAGGTCTCGCGGCCCTGCCGATCTGGATGCAGGAGTTTCTGCGCAGGCTGCTCATCCCCGCCGATGCGACCGAGCAGCCCCAATGACAACCGCGTCCTACGGGCAACTCATCGCTGCGACATCGCGCGACCGCCTCGACCTGTTTCTAACGACCGCCAACCGGCTCGGCGCTCCAGTCAGCAATGTAGAAAAGGACTTTTGGGTTTGCTGGACCTTGAATGCGCTCTATCGCGAGCGATCCTCTGGAGATCCCCGAATGCTCTTCAAGGGCGGTACATCACTGTCGAAAGCCTACGGCCTCATCGAGCGTTTCTCCGAGGACATCGACATCACGGTGTTCCGTGACGATCTCGACGAACCAGCGTCCGTCGAAGAACTGGAAGCCCTGTCTAAAAGGAAGCGTCAAGCTAGGCTCGACGCGATCAGGGATGCCTGCCGCGCTTACATCACCGGCCCGCTCCGAGAATTCCTCAGCGCGCAGCTCGCCTACGCCACCGGCGGCGCCGGACGTATCGAGATCGACGACGCCGATCCCGACGGGCAGACACTGCTTGTTTGGTACCCCGAGGTCGAGCCGCACGACGACGCCTATGTGCGACCGGCGGTCCGCATCGAAGCTGGCGCAAAGTCGGCTCTCGACCCGCACCGCTCGGTGACGATCCAGCCTTACATCGCCGAAGATGTCCTAGGGCTCGATCTAACGACCGGAGGCGTGACTGCCATCGACGCCACCCGCACCTTCTGGGACAAGGTCGTGATCGCACATGGCCTGCGCCGTTGGCACGAGCTGCGGGGATTTCTTCGGCAGGAGGGACAGCGCGTGTCGCGGCATTACTACGACCTCCATTGCATGCTTCACTCGGACGTCGGGGAAGCGGCACTCCTCGATCGCAATCTGGGTGCGGATTGCGTTCGCCACGCTCGAACATTTTTCAACCGGCCTGACTATGACCTCGCTTCCGCTGTTCCCGGCACATTTGCAATCATGCCGACCAGTGCAATGACCGGCGCCCTCGAAAACGACTACGCCAACACGACGGCTATGATCTTCGGAGTGGCGCCTGCATTCGATGAGATTCTGGTATCCGTCGAACAGATTGAACGGACTGTAAACAGCCTGGCGCAGACTGGATGAGGAAAGGCTTCGAATTCAGCGTCCGCCCAGAGGCACGATCTCCATCCGTCCTATCGCCAGCGCCTAACCGCGATGTCATCGTCGGATCGCCAGCCCAGCGCCACAGCGCCCGCCTCTTGGCTTGATGTCCCCTCGACCACAACCCGAACAAACCGGCCGACCCCGGCTGCATGCTCAGGTTCGTGAAACAGCCGATGCAACTTGAACACCAGATTGGCGTTGAGGTTTCATTCCTGTGCCACCATCGGCACCGCGACACCTCGCTCATGAGTCTCCGTCACGAGCTGCCGAATTTGCGTCTCGCTCAACCGACGGCGACAAAGTCACTCTTGGTAATACGCCCCAATACCTAGCTGATTGTATTTGCTACAACCTGAGCTATCTTTGGATACAAGGTTTCGACTTCAATCTCTCCAGCTTGGAGATGAAACACAAGCTCCGCCAATACACTTGCGAATACTCTTTGACCTGTGTTCGCCCTCCCCGAACCCACCAACCATTCACTAGTCAAGCTTTCGCTGGTAATCACCAGTATAGGAGCTTCTTCATCTATCTTTACATCCGTTGCCCGTGTCACTGCACAGCCCACTGGCTCCGATTCTAGTCCAATCTTCTCCAGAGGAAATAGCTCCCTTGCCTCACCATAGTTGCACACATGAATGCTTGCCCACTCTCGCTCCGGAGCAGCGCCCGACAATACATCGTCAAATATGTCAGACGAAAACGCTGCCAACAACAAAGTTAGACTCAGAGCAACCAAGGACACATCTGAGCGATCGTCGATCTGCACAACTGAGATGATCGTCGGCTTACCAAACGATACCTCCAGGTTCCAATGTGCCGCTCCGTCCGACTGTGCTCGGAACGAAATATTGGGAACCGACCTTGCAATCAATTCTCCAACATCCACTATATCTGACAAACGTAACGTATCTTGAGGTAGTGCCATCGTCAGAGCCAGTGCGATGCGGAAACGCTTTATTGCTTCTCCGGTACTCAGCCCTGCGTCAAACAACTGTCGCATTGCCACCAAGTAAACTCTTCTCGCTATAGCTAACGGCGCATCCACAAACATCGGACGGCAATGATATACGGTAGCTTCAAATGTCCATGAGACGGAAATATGTTGCAAGACTTTGGGCAAGTCTTCGATCAACTGTTCTCCGAGTCCCAAATCTTTCCTTTTCAGCGGAGGCAAGTTGAACAATCGTCGATAAGTAGCAATGTATGCGGAAGTGTTGTGATGTATTGTCATCAGGCAGGCCGCACGAACAAATCCGTAGGAACCTGCCTTGACGTCTTCTGTCCTCTCCATTTCACACTCGGCATACCGTAGCCAGGCTTCACGGGCATCATCCATTCGATCGATTAGTTCGTAAGCCTGAGCAAGCTCTTCTGTCGCATTTGCCTCAATTCTCTTTGAAACGCCTCGCGCAATAGATACTGAATAGTTGGCGTGATGCAAAGCGCGCTCTCCGTTCCCCATCTTATTGAACATCGCGGCTAGGAGTTCTTGGGCAGCGGCCTCTGCTACTATCAACTTTGCCTCGCGCGCCAACTTATCTGCAGCTTCATATTGATGTATTGCAGTACTCCACTCTCCTTCGTCTCTATATGAATTTCCCAAATTCATCAGGTTGTTGCATACTATCGAATTATCTCCGATTTCACGCCCAATCTCGATGGCCTCAAGCGCATGACTCTTCGCAACTTCCGTATCCCCGCGTTCCCTCGCAAGGCGGCCCAAAACATTACACAGCAGCGCTCGCTGCTGCGAATCATTCTCCGCGTCTTCCCCAAATTCTGTTACTAAGTCATCGATACCGTTTCGCCGTTGCGGGAGCGCGGATATAGCAGATAGGTAATTCCCACGTGCTATCCGGTAGCCGTAATCGTCCTGATTATCCCTAAACACCGTCATCGCAAACTCCGCCTCATCGGCAGAGGCCTCTGGTTCGTGTTGCCGCGCATGATAGGCACTAAGCTCTACTGACACACGCGCAGCATTCCACAACTCTCCGTCCCGGCAATACTCCTGCTTGCGTGCTTTCAGCCTCTCGAACGCCTCTCTGTCTCCTTTTGTCAGAGCGGCGATCGAGTCCCTGACTTCGGAGATAGCAATTGGAGGATCGTCCTCCACTTCCATGGTCGCCGCTTTGTCCACCAAGCCAAGAGCATGATCGGGATTCCCAGAAAGACTTACAGTATGCGCCAACACCAATACCAAGTCGCGTTCCCGTGTACGATTCGCCGATTCTCGACTCAACCTGACTTGCTCTTCTAAGATCGTGATCGCTGTACGAAAATGTCCCTGGACCATCGCCTGGCGGCCCGCCATTTCCAGGAGATTTTCTGAAACCTCAAATTCCGATGCCTCCAATGTAGAAAAAGCCGAAACGAAATCACGCTTATCGTAGAACCACTTGCTCAGCCTTCCCACATAGTATTGCAATTTAGGCTTGGATCGAGCTGTCAAATGTCGGATGGTTTCTTTGGCATGTGGATGAAATATTGAATAACCACGCTCCGATTGCATTAGCAGACTACCCGCTGCCGCCAAATTATCTGCCAGCTCTTCCAACAGAATACTTGAGCCGGCGGTCAGTTCGCTTAGGTCCTCTAGCGACAGGGAGCGGTTCGACCATGCCAAATAGGAAAGTAGCTCTCTCGAACCTGCGGAAAGGGACCGCCACACTCGAGCTTCGTATTCGGCTAAGTTATTAGCGAAGGCGCCAGGTTCTCCAGCCAGGTAATAACGCAAGTAGAGCGGATTGCCTTTGCTGGCACTCTGCAATTCAACTAATTCACCCGCCAACAACTCTTGATCTCTGTTCAGATCCGTAAATCGCCGTATTTCCTCTAGAGTCAAGGGTGGCATTTCATATATTGTACCTGGCGTTACAATATCCTCACGACTCGAAACGACTAAGCGATGACTGTCAGACACTGGTGTTACAGATCGAATAGTATCAAACACCTGCTGATCCCGCATATCATCCAAGACCAGCGTAACAGTTGTAGATGCTTCCCATGCATCATGCAGAGCGGCCTGAGCAGCAGATGGATGCAGGTAAATCTTTCCAGGGAGGCCAAGCAAGAGCCGGACGGCGTTCGCGGCATCGGTCAATACGTCTTGCAACGCCTTCTCTCCGCACTCGACAAAGGCCCAGTTTCGCTTCTTGGACAATACGCTCAGAAATATAGTCTTGCCTGATCCCAGCGGGCCGATCACTAACGCCAGCGGATCCGCATCTAGCCGCGATCCCAGTTGGTCTTCAACCTCTTCTCGTAAGAGCCTTTGCGCTGCCGGTGTGAGCGCCTCTGCCAGTGCACCGGGATCTACGACTACCGGCTCCACGTAGAGCCGTCCTCGCCGGAAGTAGTCCGAAACAAGGGCAACGAGATCCGTTTTGATGGTCTCTCCAAGCTCGTTCGCTTCGGTATAATAGCCGACTGTGATCTCAGGACTGGTGAACTCATCAACTAAAGTCTTCAATTTCGGCTCCATCACTCCACCACGAAGAACGTAGAGAAGCTGAGGAATGCCAAGAGATCGTGCATGTCGATATTCGTCTTCAAGACCAGAGATATCCATACCTTCTGCGATATGCCCGTAACCCTCCCTATATATTCCCACGAAGATCTGCGATTCCTCCAAGCCGCGCAGATAAACAGTACGAGGAGCATATGGACGGGCTCCAGCGGCCTCAAACATGACTGGTTGGTGCCCAAGCGAGACCACAACGTCTCGAGCCGCAGCTCGCTCTGCCTCACATTCCCCTAACCGCGAGCTAACGAAAACGCGAATTTTGTCTGATGGCAGGAAGGTCATTACGCTGGATCACTAATCAGTGAGCGCTCTTCAAGCATCTGCTGAACTCGCTGTATATCCTCTTCGATATCTTCAGCCCCGTAGTGATTGAGGAGCGCCTTCGCGTCCAGCATTACTTGTCTCTCGATGTCGTCAATCGTCAGCCGCGCGAACCCGCCATGGTCAACACCAGACATCTCAAATCTGTTACCTAACGCTTCCCACAGACTGTCTAACCAGTTGCCATCAGATAACTCGGAAAAATGAAGCTTACCTCCACAAACTTCTCGACTTAACACAATATTGCATAACGCCTGGTCGATTTGCCAATCGTGAAGCCCGCGTTTCTCAGCCTCAGTCTTTACATTCTTAAACGATTCGGACGATCTTGACCGCCAAAGTGTTACGGGAAATATGCTCTTAAGAGATTTCTTGCGTCGACTCCAAACCATCGACTTGGGAATAGTATTTCTTTCTTTTACCGTGTCGCTCTTTTCCTTTTCTTTCCCTAAAGCTATTTTTTGCCATTGAAGATCTTCATCTGAACCCTCGTCTACAAATCTGATTTCGAACTTCAATAATTCCTGCTGGTCAAGAATCGGCCGTATGTGGTCAGGGCGTGACGTACCACTTAATGGTAATGGCCCTGCATATTTCGCTGCCCGTAGGAGAAATGGACGCACGGAACCTCCGTAAACGTAATCACGAAAGTCCCGTAGAGGCTGAGATGTTGTTTGAATAGGCTTTATCCATGTAAGTTGAAATGCAAGAGGATTAGCCACAGCATCAAATCGAAGTGCACGTTTGTACAGGGCCCTTACTTCCGGTCCTATACAAATATGGTAACCTCCACTATTGCTTAATACTATTGTCAATTCGACCGCATCGGCATCGGTGTCCTTAGTCCAGCTCCAAAACTCGTCAAAAGCTGTTCTTAGCGGACTTTCATTCTTGCCGACAAGTGTAATGGCAGGAACTTGTGTACCCAGGTCTTGCGAGAAGTCAAAACCGTAGGCGACTGCTAGAATTTCTGCAGCAATAAGGTTATTGTTGAAATCCATGGAGCCGACGGCACCAACCGTAATTCCAATACCATAGTCGAATCCACGACCAAGAGGGCGCTTCGATGCTCTTTCACGACCATTTACCATAGCCAACCATACTACCCGTTAGTCCGCGCCCACGGCTAGACGACCGTAGGCCGCCCGGTTGATCATCCACCGACTTCACCATGCTCGGCGTGATGGGCGCCTCTCCAAGCCTTCTCGCATCCCAAGTCGGAGCGCCGCACCTCCGTCCGGCCGCCGCGTCACTCGCCGCGCTCGCGCTGCTTCGCCGACGAGGGCGAGAGGCTGGCCGGGGTGTCACTCCTAATGCTTCCTGCACCACGGCATCCAGATACCCTATAGGTACTTCAACAATAGGCACAGGAAACCCCTCCGGCCCTCTCCCGATTAGGAGACAGCCCAGCGCCCCTCCGAACGATCCATCTCCTGGCTACTCAGGGCATCTCCTGACCATGAGCGGAGTCAAACTAAATACCTGACGTCGATCCATCTCGTCGGCCCTTCGCTTGCCCGGTACGACGCGGCGGCGCACCGGTCCAATGCGTCCTCTCAGCGCTCCCGCCTGGCCCGCGCTCTGTCATAGTCGATGCGAAACGCCAGCTTCTCCGCCAGTCGGAGCGCCGTCTCCTTGAGCAGCCTGTCCAGCTGATGCATGCCCTGGGCGGTGAAGGGGACTCTCTGGAGAGCGTCCAGCAGCAGCAGATCGAAGGCACAGGACGAAAGCCGATCGACATCGCTCCTGTAGCTGAAGAGGGCGACCGCGCCCGTGTGGCGCATGAACCGGTTGAGGGTATTGCCGTGGAGATCCAGCGTCGCGCACGACCCGAAGTGGATGACACGACCCTGGCACCCGCCTTCGAGCAGCACCGCCAGCTCGCACAGCCCGAAGCTGCCCGCGCCCGGAGCGAGCTCGATCTCACCGGGCTGGCCGTCGAATGCAAGGTACAGGATCGGATGGCTTGCGAACTCCGGTTGGGCCCATTGCCTCAGCCGGAACTCCAACTCGCCGCGGGTGGCGACATCGTTGTGCAGGCAGGGGCCCCCAGGTCGCGCACCGTCTCGAGAAGCCGCAAGACCGGTTCGACGGTCGTCTCCCCCAACCTGTCCCCTTCCAGACAGTATATGCCTTTCCAGTCGTCGATCCTTCCGCCTCCAGCCATCGCACACCCCTCTCCCGCCGCCCGGTCCAGCATGCCCGGGAATTGCGGCTCACCTGAATTTACATCACACGCGCAAAGCCCTTGACCATCCGGCGCATCGACGCACGCCTCTCGCCGGGCTCGATATCGCCGGACCGCGCAATCCGGCATCGCTGCGGCCGGGAACCGGACTCCTCGTGTCCGGTCACCCGGATCCTCGAACGAGCCCTCGAAGCCAATTCGGCGCCGCGCTTTCGCCGCCGCCCCCGGCCCCCGCAGCGCGCTCCTTGCGCACGACGAAGGGGTTGGGATCGGCCATGTAGTCCGAGTCCGGCCGGCGCCAGTAGCGGGCGTGGTGGAGGTGGAGCGCGTCGCGCGGCATGTCCTTGGGCGCCGCGATGACGTACTGCCGGTCGGGGCCGAGGGTCATCAGCTCGTCCGGCGTCACCAGGCGCTCGCGCACCAGCGACTTGGATTCCCCCGCCTGCCATTGCGTGTTGGCGGTGACGACGCGGTTCTCGGCGACGGTGCCCGACTTGCTCTCGGTCCGACCCTCGAAGGTGGCGGTGCCGATCGCCTTCGACAGCTCCTCCGCGCCCTCGGCGTCGGTGCGCGGGAAGCCCAGGACCTGGACGATCTCGGCGAGGTGAAGCAGCGTCCTGCGGTGCTCCTTGCCCCAGCTCGAGTCCAGAGCCGAGATGGACTGGGCGAAGCACCAGAAATGCACCCCCTTCCCGGCGGCCATGGTGTAGCCGTCCATCACCGGCTTGAGGTAGCCGATGCGCGGCATCTCGTCGATGACGATGAGCATGTCGCGCTCAAGAGGCTTGATCCCGGCGACGGCGTTGGGGATGGCGACCCAGAGGCGGAGCCAGCCCTTGACGTGCTCGACGGTCTCTTCCGGGGCCACCACGAACAGATCGGTGTCGCCGTCCGCCAGCACCAGGGGATCGAAGCTGGATTCCCCGGTGTTGGCAGCCATCTCGGGGTAGTTGAGGAAAGCGAGCTGGTTGGCGATGGTGGTGAAGTTGGAGCCGCCCTCCTCCTTGCCGACCTGGGCCTCGCGCTCGACGGCGATATGGGCGAGGCCGCCCGCGAAGGGAGCGAGCGACTTGACGTGGGCGGCGAAGGCCTTGCGCCGGTCGGGCGCCATCGACAGGAGGTCGTGGACCCTCTTCAGGGTCCTGCGCTGGGGCGCTTCGTGGAACCTGACCCAGGCCATGTAGCCGGCGATGATGGCGCGCGCGGACTCGTGGAAGTGCCGGGCGTTGTCGTGGGCGCCGGGACGGGGCGGGGTGAGCAGGGCGTCGAGCAGGACGTTGATGTCGCGCACCGCGAGTCCCTCCTCCTCGCGGATGAACGCGAGCGGGTTGTAGCGCGCGGTCCTCACGTCCGGCAGGTGGCATTCGGGGAACGCGTCCCGGTGCGCCTCCACCACCCCGAAGGGGTCCATGAGCAGCACGCGGCGGCCGAGCTCGCGACGGCGCCGGGCGGCAATGCACCAGAGCTCGCCGCGCGGGTCGATGGTGACCGTGGAGCCGTCGAAGCCCCGGTAATCCGGCGAGAGCAGGTTGAGGGCGATCAGCGCGCCCTTGCCGGTCCGGGGCGGGGCAACGGTGATGGCGGACCCTTCCAGCGACCAGCCGATCAGACGCGCCCTGCGGCCCCCGCCCCACTGGCCGAGCAGGATGCCCTTGCGTCTCGTGAGCTTCTTCAGGAAGCGACGGCCCAGCAGCCGCGCCCGGCCGTGCAGGTCCGATCCGGCGCGCTGCCGCCTGTCCCCGCCGGCCATCTGCTTGAGGCCGTGCACCGTCACCTCGAGGAAGAGCATGCCGAGCAGCGCGGCGGCCGGGGGCGGAACCACAAGCATGACCAGCCGCATGCCGTCGAGCGCCCCGAGCCAGGCCGCGGCCGCGCCGAGCGAGGGCGCGTGCTGGAGCGGGCGCACGGCGCCTGTCCAGAGCGACGCGCAGGCCACCGCGAGCGCGCCGCCGTAGAGCCCGAAGCGGAGCCAGAGGGCGGCGTCCTTGCGGTCGGTCGCCATGTAGGCGAGTAACGACGCGGCAACCGCCACCCCGAGGCCGGTGGCCGCGGTGTCGTCCGGGCGGTAGCCGGCGATCAGCCACGCGGCCCAGCCGCAGCCCGCCGCGAGCAGGAGGGCGCAGAGGCCCGGTTGGATGAATATCATGGCGGGGGCTCTCCCTGGTTCATGTCTTGCATTGCAGGCGCCATCAACTTCCGCCGCGCCGGACGCGCGCGCCGATCCTGAGCGCACCCATCCGGCCCATGCCGGCCACGGCCGCGCCGCCGGTTCGCTCGCCGCCGTCGTCCGCGGCGCCCGCGCGCCCGCCGATCCAGTCGAGGACGGCCGATGGCAGCAGGTCGATCAGCTTGAAGGCGGCGTTCATCAGCCCGTAGGCGACGATGACGTAGAGCGCGAGCATGGCGAGGAAGCCGACGGGACCGAGGCCGCCCGAGGCACCTGCGTCCCGCATCTGCGGCAGCCACACCTGGTTGAACAGTCCGATGGCGGCGAGGAACACGAAGTAGCCCAGGATCAGGCCCAGCAGCATCAGCGCGGGCCTGAGCACCAGGGCGGGCAGGAACAGCCAGCCCTGACGCGTGGCCTGGACGGTAAGCCGGTTGCCGTCCTCTCGGGTGACGTGGGCGGCGGCGAAGACGGTCACCGCCAGCACGGCGACCGCCACGTTGAGGATCCAGCCCAGGATGCCGAACAGGAAGCGGATGAAGGGCAGCGCCGGCAGCACGTAGGCCAGCACCGCGCCGGCGATTGCGGTAGGAACGCGGGTTGTCCCACACGCCCCCCGCGCAGATCCGGACGTGCCCGCTAGGGCATCCGGCTCCTCCCTTGGGTTCAATTGACGGCAAGTCGCTGGTCCGGCCATGGGTGTCGAATTTTCAGCTTGGGCCAGTATTGCCGTGCTAACGCTGCGATACGGTCCAGACTGTAGCGGTCCTTTTGCGACCTGCGGCGCACATTCCTGCACCACAGCCACTTTAGGCGTTCGACGAAGCGGCGCAGATAGCGGTGGCTGGTCGGAACCGCAAAGTAGTTCAGCCAGCCTGAGACCACCTTCCCTAGCCATCTTGCCGTGCCAATCATGTCGCTGTGCATACGCCTGCGTAGCGCTTCCTTGAGCCGTTTCAGGGTGCGACTCATCCGCTTGGCAACCGGCTTGCGCCCCAACATGAAGCACCCCCGTCTGGTCTCCGTGCAGTAGTGCGTGAAGCCCAGAAAGTCGAAGGTCTCCGGTCTGCCCAGCCCTCGTTGCCGACGGTTTCCATGGGCGAACCGCCCGAACTCAATGAGCCGGGTCTTGTCAGGGTGTATGTCCAGGCCGAAGTTTCCAAGCCGCTCCTTTATGGCATTCAGGAATCGCTCCGCATCCCGCTTGTGCTGAAAACCCACCACGAAATCATCCGCGTACCGCACGATGATTGTGTCGCCTCCGACTTCGTGGTTGCGCCACTTCTTCTGGAACCACAGGTCGAGGACGTAGTGCAGGTAGACGTTCGCCAGAATCGGTGAAGCCACCGACCCTTGAGGCGTTCCCCGCAGATTGTCCCGCCACTCTCCAGCTTCCATGACGCCGGCGTTCAACCATTTGATGATGAGCCTGATAACCCGCTTGTCCCCGATGCGGTGCTCAAGGAACCGGACCAGCCAGTCCCTCGAAACCGTGTCGAAGAATGCGCGGACGTCAACGTCCACCACCCAGTTGATCTTGCGCCGTTGAATGCCGACCGCGAGCGCATCGAGCGCGTCATGCGCTCCACGCCCGGGCCGGAACCCGTAGCTGAACCCCAGGAACTCCGCCTCGTAAATCGGCGTCAGGATAATCTCCGCCACCGCCTTCTGGACTATCTTGTCCTCTATGGCCGCGACGCCGAGCGGTCGTGTCCCGCCATCCGGCTTCGGTATGTTCACCCGCCGTGATGGCCTCGCTCGGTACGCCCCCGAATGTACTCGGTCGTGCAGGTCGGCCAGCCGGCCTTCCAGCCCTTCCTCGTACATCCGCCACGTTGTGCCATCCGCGCCTGCCGCAGCGTCCTTCTTCAACTCGAAGAACGCCCAGCGCAGCGCATCGACCGTGATGTGGTGAAGGAGCGTCGTGAGACGTACCCGTGGCTCCCGTTGTACAAATTGCCGTATCCGGTCCGCCGCCTGTGTCACGCTTTCCCGGTCCTGCGTCCGGCACGTGCTTTGGCTTCCCGGATTCCCCTTGGGCTCGGCCCTTGGCTCCACCGGCTCCGCCGGGGCTGGCGCCCCATTGTTCGCCGGCTTCGCGGCTACTATGGCCGAGTCTGACTTCTCCATGCCGTTCATCATCGGTTGCGGATTCCTCCTTTCCTTTGCGATCCCGCCACGACAGCGGGATGGCATGGAGACCTCCCAGGTCCCGGTGCAGTGCGTACGTACGTGCGTGGGTTCTTCGACACCGCGGGATTCCGACCCCCCTCGCCAAATCGGTGGGTCGGATGCTGCCTTCGGTTGACTACAAGACCTCGGCATCCCGGACCAAATCTCTTTCGGTGCTCAATAGCCCTGCCCGCACGCGCCCCTGTCAACGCTTAACCTCCATCCTCGCGGATGACGGCCCATGACTCGGGGTGAAGGTGATGGCTAATCTTCTCCCTCCTGCCGGACTTTCACCGGCTGCACTGTCACCAGTTAGCCTGGCGCACATAATCAACAATCCCAACAGCGTCGACACCAGCGCGTCCGAGACCTGCCAGGCGGACTCGAACACGTCGAGCCCCTTGCCGATGAAGGGGATGGACTCCAGCAGCCCGGAGCCGGTCGCGGCGCCCATGAGCGCGGCCACGGAAGCGAGCGCGGCGTTGAGCAGGCCGTGCCCCAGAGCGGCGAGATCGGCGATCGGGTTGCCGCTGTCGGCGACGATGACGCTGTCGAGATCGATGAACTCCAGCAGGCCCGAGATCATGCCATCGTCCCCGTCCGCGGCTGGGAGCGCGCCCGCGCCGGCGTTGGCGGCGGACAGCAGCATGGGGTGGTAGTCGCGCGACCGCGCGAGCTGCGCCGCGACCCCCTTCACGGCGGCGTCCGCCGCCGGCACCCACTCGTCGAGGCTCGGCACGGGAAGGGCCACGGACGGCACGTTGTGGGCGGCGGCCTGGAAGAGGCCGACCCGGTGGGCGATGGTGTTGAAGAAGCCGGCGGCGGCCATCCAGGACGCCTCACGGGCGTCCTCGGCCACCACCCGGGCGAGCGCCTCGCGCTCCTCCGAGGCCGCCCGCGTCAGCGCGTCGTCCAGCACACGCGCATATGACCCCGCCAGGTCCTGCGCGGACAGCAGCCCGTCGATGTCCGGGAGCGGGCGGCCGTAGACCGGGGTGCCCGGCACGAAGTGGGCGGCGAGGCGGCCGGCGGTGGCACGGATCACCGGCATGAGCGCAGTGAGCGCCCGGCGGTGGCCCTCCGCCGCGACGCCGGGGGCGCCGTCCGCCTCCAGGCCCGAGAACCGGATGCTGCCGCACATGGCGTCCGGCATGCCGCCGCCCTCGCCGTCGTAGCTCAGCGTCTCCGTGCCGTCGTCCTCGTCGTCGTCGATCTCGACGTAAGCGTCGTCTCCCGCCCGCGCCGCGCTCTCGTTGGCCGCGCGCATGCAGGTCTCGGCGATCAGCGTGCGTGAGATGGCGGCGCGCCAGAGCGCCTCGCGGGGGCGCGGCACGATGGGCCGGCTCTCGGCCAGCGCCTCCTCGGAGAAGGGTTTCCAGACCGCGTTGGCGAAATCGCCGCCGAGATGGGCGAGGCCCACAACCGCGTGCTGGGCGCCGTTCATGCCGCCCGGCAGCGGCGCCATCAGGGCGACGGCAACGACTATGCGGACGATCGCCCAGGCGCCGAAGCCGAAGCGCCCCTCCCGCGCCGTGTCCACGACGCCGGCGGCGGCGTGCCAGACCAGCAGGAAGCCCGCCAGCACCAGCACGCCCGCGTTGAAGGCGAAGAGCATGTCGCCCACGGCGGAAGGCCGGTCCCGGCCCAAGCCGCCGAGAAACGCCAGCACCTCCCGGGTTGTGCTGTCGGTATCGGCAAAGAGCCCACGGTCGATCGACTGTCCGAACGCCGCGTCCGGTGGCGGGATCGCCGCGATCCCCGCACCCGCCACCGCAACGAACAGCACCAGCCACCAGAGGCCGGAACCGGACGGAGAGGACACTCGTGCCGGAGACGTTCTCGGAGGCCTGCCTGCCCGGCCGCCGTTTCCGGCCTCATCGTTTCCCTCCGCCTCCGCAGACGGGAACGGCTGTCCCCGGCACGAGTGTCCTGGCCGCCACGCCGCCTCTGCCAGACTGCGCAGCACCGCCACAGACCGCGCTGCGTCGGCGAACGGGCGGCCGAGCTCGGGCGCGAACAGGAAGCGGACACTCGTGCCGACGAGCGGGCGCATGGCTTCAGTTGGCGCCGGCGGCCGGGTTAGCGAGGCCGGGCAGGCGGCGCATGTCCTCGACGCCAAGTGCGAGGGAGGCGGCGTCGATCGCGCCGCGCCGCTCGTCGGTGCGGTAGCGCTGCCAGTCGAGCATCAGCGAGACCGCCTGCAGCGTGACCAGCTCGCGCAGCAGGTTCTCCGCCGACATCGCCTGGAGGCCGACGAACCAGTCCGGGTCCTCGAAGCGGCCGCTCGCCAAGAGCTCGAGCAGCTCGTAGCGGCTGACCGGGGTGTCGGGATCGCGGCCCGCGCCGCGCGCGATCTCCGCGGCCCAGCCGCCCAACGCCGCACCCGGAGCCCGCACGGACCGCGCCTGCGCCAGGTAGTCGGCGGCGAGCGCCGTGCGTGCATCCGCCGCGCGCGCCAGCAGCACCCGGCGACGCTCCCGGTCGGTGTCGGCCGAGGCCAGCGCGGGCGGGTCGTGCACCACGGGGGCCGCCAGGTTGCGCGAGAGCTCGACGGCCGCGCGCAGCTCCGCCTCGCTTCCGAAGGTGCGCCGGTCGAACAGGGTGTCCGCGCGCAGATCGGCACCGTGCAGCGCGTCCTCCCCCCGGCAGAGACGAGGATCCTCACCGGCGCGCGCCGCGTTGCAGTACTCGCGCGTCACGGTCTCGAAACGTGCCGCGTCCCCCGCAGCAGCCCCCGGCCGGTCGACCACGGCGCGGTCGCCGATGATGCGTCCGGTCTCGGTCGCCGACGCGCGGGCGTGCGCGCCCTCCGCCGCGGCGCCCGTCGCCGCGAGACCCCTCAGCCCCGTGACCGCCTCGCAGGCGCTCCGGCTCGGCCGGTGCGCCAGCATGCTCCCTGTCTCCGCCACCTCACGCGCGGTCTGCGCCTGGAGCTTCGTCTGGGAATCCAGCGCGCCCGTCACCGCCTTCGCGCTCTGGGCGATGTAGCCCGAGAGCTGGCCGGTCTGGAGACGCAGCGCCTCGATGATGGCGCGCTCCATGGCGTCGATCTCGCCGGTGAGGTCCGCGATGACGCGGCTCGCCTCGCGGCGGTCGTTGTCGGTGCGGTCGCACCTGTGGGCCAGCGCGTCGGCGGGAACGCCGATCAGCAGCACGGCGAGGATCGCGCCGTGAACGAGGCAGGCTCTCATCGGCCGCCTCCGGCACGAGTGTCTCCGGCACGAGTGTCCCCCACGGCATTCCGGAACGCCGCGCCGTCTCCGCTGCCGCTCAGGTCGTCGAACACGTTGCCGCGTTCCCAATCGACGTCGAGGCCGGGAAGACGGTCGAGAGGCCGGGTGTAGTCCGAGATGTAGACAGAGGGGTCCAGCGCGCGGCCGACGTAGCGCCGGTAGGCGTCGCGGGCGGCGGCGCAGATGCGCCGGCGGGCGAGATCGAGGATCTGCTCCAGCGCGCCCGCCGGATCGAAGTGGATGTCGAAGGAGCGGTAGTCGAACAGGTCCGTGATGCAGGAGAAGTCGAGGATCGAGTCCGGGTTGCGGATGCCCTGCTCCGGGTTGCGCAGCACCGCGAGGTCGGCCTCGACGCCGGCCTGCGCGCTGCCTGCGAGCGCTTCCGCCACCTCCGGGTCGCACGCTGCATCCGCCTGCGGACCGACGGTGCCGGGAGGCTGAGCCGCCGCCGGCGCCGCCCACAGCGCCAGCACCGCGGCGATCGCCGCAAGGGGCCAGGTTCGCCGGCGCGCGTGTCTACGCCGCCTCATCGCCGTCCTCCGCCCCGGGGGCCGCGGCTTCGTCAGGCGGCATCGCCGCGGGCTTCGGCGAGAGCACGTTCACCATGGACTGCGGCCCGGCGACCACGATTTCGGTGACGGTACGTTCCTTGCCCTCCCTGTCCTTGAACTCGCGGGTCCGGAGCCGGCCCTCGACCAGGACCAGGGCGCCCTTGCGGACCATCTGGGACGCCGGCCCGACCGCGCCGCCGTAGACCGCGACCCGGTGCCACTCCGTGACCTCCTGCGGCTGCCCGTCATCGCCCTTCCAGCGCCGCGTGGTCGCGACGCTGAACGAGACCGAGTGCTCTCCGCTTTGCATGGTGCGGCGCTTGGCGTCGCCGCCCGCGTAGCCCAGCACCGTCGCCTTGTTCACGTGCAGCATGTCGCTCTCCTTTCCGTTGCAGGTATCCGTCAGTCCCGCCCGGCCCGGACCGGCCGGGATGGGTCGATTCCGGCGGCGCGCGCGACCTCGTCTGCGAGGCGATCGAGCACGGCCTCCTCGGACGCGGCCCGGCCCGCGCCCGGCTCGTTCATCCGCGCCATTTCGCGCTCGATGCGCCCCCTGGCGCTGCCTTCCGGGAAGGCCCGGGCGAGCGCGCGGCGGGCCTCGTCCGGGGCGAGCCGCGCGTAGAGCCGTCGCCGGAGCGCCGCGTCCGCCGGGCTTGTGGTGAGCGCCCAGAGCTCGACCGGGCCCGGCGTGTTGACCAGGAGCTGCTCGAAGCGCCCGCCCTGGCCGGCGGCGATGAGCAGCGCGGGCGCGCCGTCCTTCCCCGGTCCGGTGAGCCGGTAGCGCACGGCGTCGGAGAGCGTGTCGCTGAGCGAGAACAGCCCGGCCAGCGTCTCTTCCTCGCGGGCCTTGCCGCCGGCGCCGAGGATCCAGTAGCGGTTGGCGAGCTCGGCGAGCGCGCCCCCGAAGTCCTCCAGGCGCTGCGAGGCCAGAGCCAGCCGCACCCGGAGCTTGCGCGCCTCGCGCACGTCGCGCTCGACCTGTGCGCGCACGGCGGGCGCGCCCGCGGTGCGGTGGAACTCGTCGTAGCAGAGCCGCTTGGGGGACTCGCGGATGTCGCGCAGGCGCTCCCTGTGCCACGCCCGGTAGGGCTCGGGGATGGACGCCAATGCGTCCTCGCCGATCCACCAGTGGCGCGTCAGCGCGTGGCGGGCGAGGAGATAGAAGGCGGCGGACTGGCGGTCGGCCTCCGCCGAGCCCTGCGGCGCTACTTCCGCGAGGTCGATGGCGGCGAGACGCGCGCCGCCGATGTCGAAGGCGGTGGGCGCGAACATCACCGGCCAATCGCCCGAGAGCGCTGTCAGCATGCGGATGAAGGCCTGGGTGACGGTCTCGCCGCCCGCGCCGTAGCGCGCCTCGCCCACAAGCCCCTGCACGGCCGGCTCGCGCGCGCTCGCCAGCAGGTCCACCAGGGTCGGCACCGCGTAGCGCTGCGCCCGCGCGGCCGCCTCGGGGTGTCCGGCCTCGAACAGCAGGTCGACGACGTCCCACCAGAGAGGCCGGTCCGGGAGCCTGAGCCCGGCGTCGGCGATGGCCGCGTCCACCTCTTCGTCGCGCGCTTGCGTGTAGGCGTTGGGCTCGGCCCCCGGCACCCCGTCCGAGCGGAGCGCATAGGCGCCGGTGAGCGCCGGCCCGATCAGCTCGCGCATCCCGTCCGGCACGCCGGCGGACCCTCGGGCCGGACCCGCGGGCGTCACCATGAGGCCGAGAAGATTGGTGAGGAACGCGCGCTCGGCAGGCAGCGGGCTTCGGCAGCCGAGCTGGGTGTCGCAGGGGTTGATCGCGTGCGCCTCCGTCATGCGGAGAGGAAACCAGCCGGCCTCGTGGCGGCGCCCCGGCGGCAGGGCTTCCCGCACCAGCGAGACCAGCCCCGACGAGGAGGGTCCGATGTCGATGACGGCCGAGAGCGGCAGCCTGGCCTGCCCTTCCTGGAGGCAGAAGGCGAGACCCAAGGCATTCATCAGCACCGACTTGCCCTGTCCCGGCAGGCCGTAGATCAGCTCGAAGCCGTAGTCGCCGCCCTCGTCGGCGCTCAGCGGCAGGGGCTTGCCGTCGGGGGAGCGGAACAGGTGGCCCGTCCCGGGCACGGGTGTCCCCGGCACGAGTGTCCCCGATGCAGGGCCGAGCGGCGCCGGGCGGCTGACCGGGAACAGGCGCAACGCCTCGGCGAGCGGCAGAAGAGCGGGCTGGGCGGTGGCGCCGCAGCAGAAGCCGGGCACGGAAGCGGCGAAGCTCTCCAGGGGGTCGCCGGTGAGCGGGGTGAACGCGGCCTCGCCCCAGCCCTCGGCGACCTGTTGCAGGCGCCCGAGCCGGGCGGCGAGCGCCGCCTCGCCTTCGTCCTGCGCCACCCAGGTGAGCAGCCCGAGGCGCAGGCGCACGATGGCGTGCGCGTCGGCGTCCAGCGCGGCGAGGTCGCGCAGCGCGTTCCTGACATGCAGGCTGTCCGGTGACGAGAAGGCGAGGAAGGAGGAGGCGACCCGCGCCACGGCGGCATCGAGGCGGTGCAGCCCGCCGCCCTCGACGAGCAGCGAGAACCGACATGGCAACCCGGCCGCCGCGAGCCCCGCCATCAGCTCGGAGAAAGGCCGCGCGTGGCGGGGGCCGAGGCTCATGTCGAGCGCCCCGTAGAGGCGCCCGCCGATGCGGATGCCGGCACCCACGCGCTCCGGCTCGCGGACCAGCAGCTGCGGGGCGAGCGGCGGCGGGAAGGCGCCGGCCTCGGGCGGCTCGGTGAGGCGCGGCGGCGCATCGTTCGCCGCCGTCACCGGGCGCCAGTCCGGCGCCGTCGAGGCGGCGCCGTTCGTCATGCGCCGGATCGCGCGCAGGGCGTCCTCTTCGCCGAGCCTCGCGGCGACGATCCCGGCCTCGGCGAGCACCGCCTCCACCGTGTCGAGCAGCGCCTCGTGGCGGGGCCGGAGCCCGTCGAGCGCGAGGTGCGGGCACTGCGCCTCGCCCGCCGCCGGCAGCCAGTCCCTGAGCCGCCTGCGCAGCGCCTTGCTCTCGCGCGCCAGCCTGTCCTTCGGCAGCAGGCCCGGCCGCGTCCAGCAGGCCACCGCCACGGTCTCGGCGGCCATCAGCGGCCCGAGCCGCCGCGCACGCTCCGCCAGCAGGTCGTCCAGGCCGAGGCCGAGGCGCACGCCCTGGCGGCGGCAGGCCTCCGCGTGGCCCGCCGCCAGCTCGCCCGCCTCGCCCGCGCCGCGCTCGAACGCCACGTGAAGCGCGTGGCCGGGAGCGGCGAAGGCGGTGTTGAGCTTCCGTGAAGCGAGCGCCACGAAGCGGTCCAGCTCCGCCGCCCCCGTCATCGAGCGGGCGCCATCGAGGCGGATCAGGGAGACCAGCGAGCCGTCGCGGCAGACCAGCGCCCCGCCGCCGTCTTCCAGCGGCACCGCCGCCTGGGGCGCCAAAAAGCTCTCCAGCGGCTTGCGGCGCAGCGTCCAGCTCAGGCGCTGGAGGTCGTCAGCGGCGGCCGCGAGGGAGACCCTCGGGCCGGAGACACTCATGCCGGAGACACTCATGCCGGAGATGCGCACGGCGCGTTCGTCCCTACAGTCTCGGCTTGAGCACGGTGTGGCTGCCGCCGTCGACGCCGAAGGTGGCGCCGAGCGCATTGATGACGGCCGGTGCTGCGATCAGCGCGACGCCGATGAGGATCGCGATCAGGCCCGAGCCGAAGGTGGTCTGCTGGGGGTGGTCGACATGGCGCTTCAGCTTCAAGAGGCCGAAGCCCACGATCGCGGCGCCGATGATGTAGAAGGCGACGGCGATCAGCCCCGGCACCGTGTCCAGGTCGTCCGCCGCCTCCTGGGCCATGTCGCCCAGGGAGACGGCGAGCGCAGGCCCGGCGCGCGTCAGCCACCACGCGCCCACGAGCGCTGCGGCCACGGGGCCGGCGCGGGCCGGAATGCGCCGCCCGCGGATGCGGTCGCCCGTGCCTCGCAGCAACCCGCGCGCCGTCAATTCCAGGAGCACCCTCCTGACGGGAATCCCGAGATTCTTCGTGTTCATTGCACCGCTCCTTTCTCCGGCACGAGTGTCAGCGGATGGTGAGCACCTCGATGCCGAGGCTGGTCTGCAGGGCGCCGATCGTGGCGGGCAGGTGCCAGGCGGCGATGCCGCCGGCCATGTGGCCGAAGGCGCGGGGTCCGCTCGCCTCGGGCCTGCCGTCGGCGGCGGCGCGCATGACGAAGACACCCCGGATGAAGGCGAAGAGGCCGACCAGGGCGACCAGAGTGAAGACGGCCGCCAGCAGCGCGTCGTAGTCTGCGCCCCTGCCGCCATAGCCCAGGCTCGCGGTGCCGGGCAGGGCGGCGGTTCCGAACAGGCTCTCGCTCGCCGCCGCCATCCAGGACGGCAGCGCAGCCATGACGATGCAGATCAGGAAGCTGAGCGCGGTGCCCGTGCCCGAGGGGGCGTGGAACTTGTCCTCCGAGGTCTTGAACAGGCGCAGCAGCCCCTGCGCGAAGGCCACCGCCGCCAGCACGTAGCAGAGCACCGAGACCAGCATCAGCAGGCCGGGCTCGAGGTCGCGCACCAGCGCGATCATGGCCTGGCCGAGATCGTTCGACCTATCCATCGCCGGCCTCTCCGGTCTCTTCCGGCGATGCGGCGAACACCACCACCAGCTCGGTGTCGCGCGGGATGCGCACGGTGGGACCCTCCGGCGCGCTCTCCAGCAGCACGTCGCCGGCGGTCCGCGCCGCCGTAGCCAGCCCGGCATGGACCGCGTCGCGGGTCGCGGCCTCGCGCCGCTCGTAGCGGACGTCGCCGCCCTGGACGATGACGGTCTCGTTGGGGCGCGAGAGCGCGCCCAGGAAGCCTTCCGCGAAACGCACGGCGGACGGCAGCAGCACGCGTTCGAACCAGTGGCTCTCCACCTCGCCGTCCACGCCGTAGCAGGCGCAGTCGAGCCCTACCGCCCAGGCATCCACGGCTACGCTCCGGCCCCGGTATTCGAGGCGGTCGAGGCGGAGCGCGAGGCGCTCCCGCACGAGGCTGAACCGGCCGCTGAGCACCGCGCCCGCGAGCGGCGGCTCCAGCAGCTCCAGCAGCACCGGGCCGGGATAGTCGGAATCGACCGCGTAGAGGGTGCGCGCGTAGAGTCCGCTTCCCGCCGGGATGCGCGGCAGGGTGGGCGCCGCCGGCCCCGATTCCCGTGCGTCCCGCTCGCCGACCGTTGTTTCTGCGGGCGCCGGACCGGGGCCGTGCGCGGCCTCTTCGGGATAGCGCAGCCGCACGATCTCCGGCGCGCGCGTCCAGCTCTCGATCAGCACGCCGATCAGATCGCCCACAACCCGTCCCTCTCGGCCGGGAGCGGCCGGTTGCGCCGCGGCGGGCCGGCGGTAGCCCTCGTAGGCCGGCCTGGGTGGCGTCGGCGCGGGGCGCACGCGCGCCTGTTCCCCCGGGGCGGCGGCGGGCGCATGCGGCGCCGCGCCCGGCCCCTGGATCAGCGGTATGAAGGTCTCGCCCGCCTCGCGGGCCGCATCCAGGCGCTGGCTGTCGCGCTCCTCCAGCGTCCGGTCATAGGTGAGCGCACACTCAGTAGTTGATGGCGGGGTTTTCGGATTATTCGATGGTCGAGATGCGGCACTTTGTTGATCCACGAGAGCATTGAGCGGCCGGTCTTTCATCGGGACCGCAGCAGGATTTCGTTCCAGTCCTTTGCGCCGCGAGGGCGCAGTCTGATCACTCTGGGGTCGTTGGCGGCGAGCCGCTCGGCGGCGCCGTCACCGGCGCTGTCGGCGTCGTAGGCGCAGATGATGCGCTTCGGTTTCCAGTCTTCGATCCAGATCGGGATCGAGTTGGCGATGCCGGCGGTTGAGGCGACGACGGCGCCGGTCTCACGGGTCCCCTCGACGCGCAGGCTTCGAGCGGAGATGGCGTCGACGGCGCTCTCGGTGAGGATGACCAGAGCGGGCCGGTTTCGGTCGCAGGGGAGCCAGAAGCCGCCACGCGCCTTGCGCGATCCCGGCGCCATGCCCCTGAAGCGCCTTGTGCCGGCGTGCGCCGCGGTGCCGAGGATCTCGGCGCCGGTGGGGCGCCCGCTGGCGTTGCGGCAGACGAAGACGGCATTGAGCCTGTCATCGGCGTGTAGCAGGCCTCGGCCGTGGCAGGCCTCGAGCACGTCGGCGCGGAGGGCGCGCTGACGGGCGAGGGCGTCGCGGACCCTGGGCCATGCGCTCGGACTGGGCCTTGGCAGGCGCAGGCATCGCGGGGCGGCTGGGCTGGCGGTGGTCTTCTCCCGCCCCTCATGCCCTCCGAGGAAGCGCAGGGCTTCCGGGAATCGGCATCCCGTCGCATGGATGACGAGGTCGATGGCGCCACCCCCTCCGGTGCCGCGCAGGTGATCGAAGAACTTCGCGCCGTTGATGCTGATGACCGAGCCCTCGCGCTTGAAGCGCGCCCGGTCGGCGGGGTCTCTTCGGTAGCCGAGGGCGGCGGCGACCCGGTCGAGGGGGATGTTGCGGCAGGTGGCGAGGGGATCGCCGCCGCTCATTGCCGGATTCCGGCGAAGGGCTACTCGGAAGGGAGGCTGGCGGCGTTCCCGTTCCCGTACCCTTCAACGCTTAAGGGTTGCGGGAACAGGAACGGGAACGGCCTCATCCCGCGCTTCCATTGGTGGCGGCAGGGGGCTGCGGCTCCCGGTGCGCCTCGGCGGCTGCGAGGCGATAGCGGCCCCTGGGCGCCCGTTCGATGCGCCCCTCGCGGGTGAGCCTCTCGATGGCGGCAACGACGCTTGCGTTGCGGGCAGCGGCGCGTGAGCGGATCTGGGCTTTCGAGAGCGGCTCTTCGGCTTCTGCGATTGCCTTCACGATGCGCTGCTCGACGGTGGCGGGCTCGGGCCTGTCTTCATCCGCTGCTTGCCGGTGCAGCCGGAAGGCCGGTCCATGGCCGTCATCGACGAGGTCGAGCTCGATGTCGTTGAGGCCCCGGGCGTCGCGATGCTCGACCGTCATGACGATCTTCTTGTCGCGCCGGCGCAGGTAGAGATTCGAGTCACCCCATGCGTGCAGCTCGCTGCTCCCGCGCAGGGCCTGCCCCGGCCGGGCGCCCCCGCTCTTGCGGGCGTGGTGGACGAGGAGGACGGCGGTTTCGAAGCGGCGCTGCAGCTCGCGCAGGAAGCCGAGGATGGGGGCGACCTCGCCGGCGGCGTTCTCGTCTACGCCATGCAGGCGGACCAGGGGGTCGAGGATCAGGAGGCGCGGTTCGATGCGCTCCACGGTCTGCTGCAGGCGTTGACGGTCGCTGGGCTGGTCGAGACGCAGGGTGGGCACGTCGATGACGGCGATGTCGAGTTCGTCGAAGGGAGTGTCGGCGGCGCGGGCGATCCCCTGCAGGCGCTTGCGCACCCTGTGACCGGCATCCTCGGCGGCGAACAGCAGCACGGTGCCGCTTCCGGTGGCGCGGTAGTGGCGCAGGCATGGGACGCCGGTTGCCACGGCGACGGCGAGATCGAGGGCGAGCAAGGATTTGCCGCACTTGGGCTCGCCGCCGACGATGCCGACGGCCTGCTCGGACCACAGCGTGTCCACCATCCACTGCTGCGCCCGGGGGCGATCCTCGAGCTCCACCGGTGCCCGTGTCGGGAAGCCCTTCACCGCCGTGCCCTCCTGGGCTGTGCATCCTCGCCCCAGGTCTCCAGGAAGAGCTTTTCGTCGAGCTGCTCGCGATCCTGTTCGGCGCCGGCGGCGAGCAGGCCGTCGGCCATGATGGCGAGCGCCCTGGCATTGCCGTCGGCATGAGCGACGAGGGTGTCCTTGAGCCCGGCCGTCATCAGGGCGGGATTGCCGGCCTGCTCAAGCAGGTGGTCGAGGAGGCGGGCGAGTTCGCCGGGTTCGGAGCGGGTGATGAGCAGGCGCTGTCGGATGCGCGAGGCGATGGGCAGCAGCTCGGGGTTGCGCAGTTTTGTCAGAAGACGATTGTCGCCCACGAGAACGACGCTCAGGATGGCGCGGGAGTCGAAGTCGGTTGAGCTGAGCAGGCGCATCTCGGTCAACACCGGGTTGACCAGCTCCTGTGCCTCGTCGACGAGCAGGAGCGGGTGCAGGCGGGTGTCCTCCAGGTGGGCGAGCCAGTGCTGGCGCAGCCACTTGAAGCCGAGCCAGCGGTTGTTGTGGACCAGAGTGATGCCGAAGTGATCGGCGAGTTCGTGGTAGAAGTCGGCGACGCTGGCCGACGGATAGGTCAGCACCGCGAGGCCCAGGCCCTCGGTGCGCTCGAGGCGGTTGGCGAGCAGGCGCAGGGCTACGCTCTTGCCGGTGCCGGGCTCGCCGGCGATCATCGCGAAGCCGCCCTGGCGCATGAGCTGGCTCTCGATCCTGCGGCAGAAGCTGTCGATGGCAGGGGTGGGCATGAGGGCTTCGACCGGCAGGTCGGTGGCGAAGGGATTCCACTTGAGCCCGTAGAGCGTGAGCAGTTCGCGGTTCATGACGTCTCTCCCTGATCGTCGTCCTCGCCCGGATCGGGCGTTTGGTTATGGGGTACCCAGGGCGGCGGCAGGCCGGTTGCGGCCTGGGCGTCGAGCATGCCCTGGAGCAGCGGCGGAAGTTGGCCCGCACCCGCGCTGCCGCCGCCATCGTCGCCGCCGGAACCGGCGGGACGGCGGACGCCATCGGCGTTGCCGCGCTTGTCGAGGGGGTACATCGTGCACAGGGGCTCGCCGCTTCGGCCTTCGACCAGATCGACGCTTGAGAGGTCCCAGCGTGCGTAGCGGACCCAGGCCTCGCGCAGGTGGCGCCACGGCTGGGGCACCTGGTAGCGGATGCCCTCGACCGAGACGGTGGCGTCCGAGCGCCGCACCGTGCGCTTCCTGGTGATACGGAAGGCCGCCTTGAGCTCGGCCGAGCCGGGGCAGGGCCTCGATGCGTTGACGCTCTCGGCCAGCCGTTCGTGCGGCGTCATGCCGAGCTCGCGGTGCTTGCGCCGATGGTAGTCCTGCTCCAGCCAGGCTATGGTGGCGTCGTTGAGCATCTTCAGGGTGAGCGCGTCGACGCCTTCGAGCTGAGCCATCAGACGCGATTCGACGGTGCCCCAGAATGACTCGATCTTGCCGTTCTGATGGGGGCTGTAGGCGAGTGTGGTGGCCCCCACGATGCCGAGCCGAAGCAGCCCCTCCTCGACCTCGCCCGCCGTCATCGGCCCACCGTTGTCGGTAAGCAGGGACCTCACGAGGCCCCGCTTCATGAAGGCTTGGCACAGCCCGTGCACGAAGACCTCGGCGGTCTCCTCCAGGTACCACTGAAGGTGACAGCCGAGCCTGGAGTGGTCGTCGAGGAAGCCGAGCAGGATGGGCGTCTGCCATTCGCCCGACGGCGTCAGCACCCGGCGCTTGCCGTGGTGAAAGTCCCCATGCCAGAGGGCGTGGCTGCGGGACACCTCGTAGCTCAGGACCTCGCGGGCTTCGGCCGCCGGCCTGTCCTCGCCCTCGTGCCACTTCCTGGGACGCTTGCGGACCAGGCCGCGATTGCGCATCGCCCGCGTCAGCGTCGCGTAGGACGGCATCGGGCCCAGCTCGGGCTTCTTCTTCACAAGCGCCAGAAGATTGTCGTAGTGCAGCTGTGCCGACCACGAGGGATGCACCCGGTACTGCTCGCGCAGCGCCGCGATCAACCCCGCCGACATGGCCCGCTCGCGACCGACGTCGGCCCGAAGCTTCTGGCGAAGCGCCTTGACCGGGTCCCGCTCCTCTGCCCGCGCCCGGTAGTACCAGCGCTCGATCGTGGACACCGCGAAGCGCACCGGGCCCTTGCCCGATGGGTGCTGCCACTCCCGCTGCGCAAGCCGCTCGAGCTCGGCCCGCAGTTGGCCTGCAGGGGGCGGCGAAGCCAGAAGCGGCCCCACCACCGCAAAGCGCAGCCGGGCCCACTTCTCGCGCCTGGCGCCTGCGTCGTCCTTGTCCATTCCGGCATCCCTCCCTCGCCGCATCGGAGAGATGCCCATGTACGACGCCCTATCCCTACCTGACAGAAGCACCTTCTGCGGGAACCGCCGGGCCATCGGCGAGCGCGCAATGGCCCGTCCACGGCATCAGCCAGATCAGGCCCCGCGACAGACGGGCACGCAGGGTGCGGCCCCGCATGGTGCGCAGAAGCCAGCGCAGCGGCGCCTCCTCGGGCGGCGCTGCAAGCTCGCCCCGCTTCGCCTGCCACTCCCGGGTCAGAGGGAAGGCTTGCAGCCACCACCGCCGCCAGCGGCGCAGTGTGGCCACCGGAATCCCCCACTTCCGCTTGATCGTCTGCAAACGCACGCCGCCTCTCAGCACCAGCGCGCTCACCAGAACGAACAGGGCGCCCAGATAGAAGCGCCGCCCAAAGAATCGCGCCGACGGAGGCTTCACACGGCGCCTGCAAACCGAACAGCAGAGGCTGAAGCGTCGGACATCGTCCCGAAGATCCGCCGCCAGACCGTACGGCTTGCGCGGGTAGGTCGCGCTGTGTAGCGCCCCGCCACAGCGCGGACAGCCCGCCTCACGGCAGGTCTCCGCCTCGGCCGCATCGACCGCCTCCAGAAAGGACCAGACCCGGGCATCGGAAAGAATGGAGTGGCGGCACGGCTTGTGCGACATTGGGGCCGTCTCTGGTTGATTACACCGTCACCGAGACAAAGCCCCTCGGCGAACTTCTTGCAAGATCGCCGAGGGGCACCCGCTCCAAAACCTCAACTAATTCGAGCGGATCAGGCCCCAATCCCCGCTGAAAGCCTGTGTGCGCTCAATAGGCCGGCGGCACGAAGTCGTCGGGATCGAGCCTGGGGTCCCGGTTGTCCGGGACCTGCGCCAAGGCCGCGCCCGTCATGGCCGCCCACGCGAGGACCGGCAGCAGGACGCCCGCGCACATGCTCTCAGTCTTCATTGCCCGCCTCCCGCCAATCGGTCCCGACCCCGGCACCTGCGAAGGCGAGCCGGCGCTCCCGCCCGTCCGCGCTCACCAGCGCGAGCGGGGTGTCCGGCAGGCGGTAGGCCCAGCGCCCGCCGGGGCCGTGCTCGGCCGCGAGCGGTCCGGGGGAGAGCAGGTGGGCGCGGGTCAGCAGCAGGAGCTCGCCGCCCCTGCGCCAGGCGCGGTCGCCGGCATCGCCGCCGCCGACGGCAAGCCGCTCCGCGTCCGCCGGCACCGCGCCCCCCAGCAGCCCGAGCAGGACCCCATCGCCGGCGTGGAACCCGACCGGCTGCGCCAGCGCGCCCGGATCGGCGTTGGGGCCGGGGAGGCCGAGACGGATCTCGACCCGGAAGTCGGCCTCGGCGCCGGTGCCGCGCAGGCTCATCGCCACCGGCTCGGCGAGGCCTGAGAGCTTGACCACCGCGTTGCCCGCGAGATAGGCCGCCGCCGGCGCCAGATAGAGCAGATGGCTACGCCCGGCCCCATCGCCGTCCGCACCGCTCACCACCTCCGGCGGCAGGAAGCGGCGGTCCACCAGCGCCTCCTCGATCGGCCAGGGCGCGCCGGTCATGTCGGTGAAGGAGACCGCCGTGACGTAGCCGCGCCGCACCGCGATCTTGGGGACACTCGTGCCGGAGATCGCTCCGCCCGTGCTGTCGAGGCGGACGTGGCGGATGCGCCCCCGCGGCGGCTCTCCCGCGCCCCGTGCCGTCGCCTCCTGCGTCTCCCGCAGCAGCCGCCCCAGGGTCTCGATCTGGTCTTGCGTGAAGGGAAGCGCCGCCCGGCCCTGGCGCGCGGCGTCCTCGTCGGAGATCGCGTGGCCCGCCCACGCGTCCGCCTGCCGCTCCAGCGGCGCTTTCGTCTGGACGGTCGTTGGCACGCTTTCCTGCGCGACGGCACACGGAGCGATGACCAGCGCCGCGGCCGCCCACCACGGAACTGCCCGTGTCATCCCCGCCCTCATGTCCCGCTTCCCTTGCCTGCGATGAGCTGCTCGATGGCGATTCCGGCCGGCCGTTCGTCGAGCGGCACCCGCATCACCAGCACCTGGGCCACCAGCGACTGGCTGACGCGCCGCGCGCCGGCGGAGAAGGTGACCAGGATGGGGAACTCGACGGCCCAGCCGACGCGGCCTCCGAAGAAGCGCGTGTCGACGATCACCGGCGCGCCCTGGGCAACCGCCGAGGCCACCTGGAGGTTCTCGCGCAGGCGGTCGAGGAACAGGCTCTCGTCCAGCCCCTTGAGGAAGGACTCGTAGCCCTCGTCGGAAAAATACTCGCGGATGCCGGCGAGCCTGAGCCGCCAGTCGTGGTGGCCGAGCGTGAAGGCCTCGGTGACCGCCGAGACGGTCCAGTTCCTGAGCGCCGCGTCGGACATGATGGGCTCGTCGAGCGGCGTGAGCGGCACCAGCCTGCCGTCGGGCGTGGCCGCGACGGCGATGTAGACCGTCGAGTGGAAGTGGACGTAGCCGGCGAAGGCTGTGGCCGTGAGCACGTTGCAGGCCAGCAGCCAGGCCGCCGCCCGGCGCCAGCCATGGTGCTGGTCGCGGTGGAAGGCGAACATGCGCGCCGCCGCGCGCACGGCCTGCAGGCGGCTGCTCATGGCTCGTCTCCCACCCCGAGAGTGTCTCGGAGCCAGGCGCCGACGTCGTCGATGTCGCCGATGCGGTGCGCTACCGCGCCGGCCGGCGCCGTCCAGGCGATCAGCGGCACCGCGTCCGCGCCCCACGCGTCGAGCAGCGCGTTGTTGCGGGCGATGCGTTCGGCGCCTTCCCGGTCCGCGGGGCGTTCGGGTCCCTCGAACCACGCGCGGGCCGGATCGGGGTGTGCCGCGATCGCGGCGGCACGCCGGGCCGCAGCGGCGCCGAGGACCGCCACCGGCACGACGCGCAGTTGCAGCCGCCCGGCCAGCGCCTCGCGGCCGAGCTTTGCGGCCGCCGAGCGCGACCACGCGCACGCGGCATCGCCCAGCAGAACCACCAGCGGCCCGCGCTCGCCCAGCGTGAACCCGAATGCGGCGGCCGAGCGCTCGAACAAAGCGGACCGGGACGTCGGAGACGACGGCGCGGACGACGCTTCCACCGCCGCATGGGCGATGACCGCCGGCCCGGTCGTTACCCGCCTGTCGGCAGCGGCGGTCTCCGCCGCAGTGGGGTCGGCTTCCCGCGCGCCGGTCCCGGCGGTGCTCCCGCCTGCCTCGCCAGCATGTGCCGCTGCGAGCTGAGCGCCCGTGACCTCCCTGCCGTCAGGGCCGTAGAGCAGGCCGGCGACGGCATGGCCGTCCCCGGTGACGTAGAGGCTGTAGCCTCCGGCCTTCGCCGGTCTCACGAAATACCCCTCCAGCCCGCCGCGCGAGCCGAGCGAGACCACCTGCGCGCCGCTCGCCCGCAGCGCCTCGATCAGGTCCGGCCCGGCCGCCCCGGCCGGCGGCGCCCCTGCCAGCGCGACGGCCAGTGCCGGCGTGACGGCCAGACGTTTCAGTCGTGCGTTCATGGCTTGATCTCTCCCTCGCCCGCATTCCGTGTGCGATGGGTCACCGCGAGCGACCCGCCGTCCGCCGAGAGCGCCCCTTCCGGCGGGTGCGGCAGATGATTCAGCCCCTGGAGCAGCGCCTCGACCGCATTCCCGAACGCGCCCTCGAACGCCGCCGCCGCGTCGAGCCGGTAGCGGCGGTCGGTGAGGAACTTCACGTCCGCTCCGGCCCGCGCGCCCCAGCGCGCCAGCACGGCCCGCAGCGACTCGCCCGCATGGATCCGCCAGACGGTTCGGCCGAGACCGGAGGCGGGGTCGGCCTGCCCCGCCTCCACTGGCGTCGTTGCAACACCGCCGTCTCTCGCCGCGGGCACATAGCGGAACCCGGCCGCCGCGGGGGCCGCCGCCGTCAGCAGCACCAGCACCGCCAGCGCGGCGCCCGTCACCCGAAGTCCGTGAAGCGGCGCTCGCGTCCGGCATGGAGCGCGCGGCGCCGCCCGGCGGCCAGCGCCCGCAGCGCCCGGATTGCCGCGCGCAGGCGGTAGCCCCGGGCCTCCGCCGCGCGGCAGGCGAGCGCCGCCGCCAGCACCGCCGCAGTCGTCCACCAGGTCGGCACGAACAGCCACGGCGCCGCCAGCAGCAGCAGGCGGGCGTCGAAGACGTAGAACCGCACCGGGCGCATGGTGTCGCGCCACGCGACCTGTGTCGGGTCCGGCCCGGTCCCCGGCACGAGTGTCCCCGGCACGAGTGTCCCCGGCACGAGTGTCTCCGGCACGAGTGTCTCTCCCCCTCACGTTGCCGCTCTCCCCTCGCTGCCCGCGAGGATGCGGCGGTGCGCGTCCTCGCCGATCCGCCCCTCGCCAAGCGCCCTCTTCGCCGCCGTCGCCAGCGTGTTGCCGGTGTCTGCCAGCGCCGCCGCGATCGTCGCGGGCCAGGCGGCCTGCGGGCTTTCCAGCAGCACCCCCTTGAGGTCCGCGTCGAACGCCAGCCACTCGCGAAGCGCGGTGCGCCCGCCCGCCGGGTTGGGCAGCAACACCTGCGTCACCACCAGGCTCATGGCGTCGATCAGCGCGGCGCCGCGTTCGGCCCGCTCGTTTGCCGGGAACTCTGCCAGCAGGCGCCGCACCGTGGCGGCGACGCCTATGGTATGGGCGGTCGAGAACACGGCGATGCCGTAGTCGGCGGCCTTCACCACCGCCTCCACAGTCTCGCGGTCCCGCGCCTCGCCCACGATCACCGCCGACGGCCGCCGCCTGAGACTCGAGCGCAGCCCGTCCGCAAAGCTCGGGAAGTGGCGGGGAATCTCGGCGGACGACATCAGCGCCGCGTCCGCCGCGATGCCGTCGAAGACGTATTCGATCGGCGCCTCGTAGGACTGGATGCGCCCCGCGCCCCGCTCCAGCAGCCGCCGCGTGCCGGCGGCGAGCAGAGTGGACTTGCCCGAGCCCGGCACGCCGGTGACCAGGGTGAGCCCGGTGCAGAGCTCCCAGGCCTGCGCGATCTCGTCCTCGATGCCGAGGTCGGCGAACGTCGGCGGCCTGCCCGGAAGCACGCGGAGCGTGACGTTGACCGCGAACCCGGTCTCGCCCTGGACGGGCGCGAGGTTGCAGCGGAAGCGTTGCTGGAGGCCCCGCGCGAGCATGATCGAATGCGAGCAGTCAATGGCGCGGCCCGAGCGCAGGATGCCCTCGCCCGTGGCGTCGTAGAGGCGCTCGCAGATCCGTCCCATGACCGGGCCGTCGAGGCGCGCGTCCGTGGCCCGCGCGAGCCTGCCGTCGATCTCGACGAAGGCCGGCGCGCCGGTCTGGAAGGCGATGTCCGAGGCGCCCCGGTCCGCCGCCCAGAGCAGGAACCCGTCGAGCTTCTCCGCCGGGAAGCCGTGCACCGCTTCGGGCCACGGCGCCACGACACCCGTGCCGGAGACACTCGTGCCGGAGACGGAGGCGGTCATTCCGCGTCTCCGGCGGGCGCCGCCCAGCGCGCGGCATCGAGTTCGAAGCGCGCCGGCCGGGCGATGCGGGCGGCGGTCTCGCCGATGCGCACCAGCCGCTCGTGGCCCGCGACGCCGGTCTCCACGACCGCGATGGCGGGCGCGGTAACCATGGCGGCACGGCGCAGCCGGTGCCACAGGACCGCGCCGGTGAAGGTCCGGTTGAGGCGGTCGAGGTCGGCCGCGAAGATGTCGTCGGCCAGCGCCCGGCCCTCCGCCCAGCCTTCGGCGATGAGGCGCCGCCACCGTCCGCGCTCTTCCCGGTCCCGCGGGAACAGGACGGAGGCGGGCGGGACGGCCTCGGGCCATGAGCGGCCGAGCCAGTCGCGCCAGTCCGGCGCGGCGCTCACCAGCCGCGCGGGCTCGACGATCCTGAGCACGCGCTCCGCGCGGGCCGCCCGCGTGCCTGCCCGCTCCAGCCGGAAGGCGCGGCGGGTCTCGGCCACCACCGGCGGCAGCAGCTCGAACCCGCCTTCGCGCAGCATCAGATCGCCGAAGCGGTAGATCGCGGTAAGCCGCGCCGCGTGGCGGTCCAGCAGCCCGGCGATTTCCCAGCTCCGCCGGGCGAGCCCGGCGCGCGAGCCGAAGCCCAATGCGGCCAGGCGTACGGCGGCCCTGCGTTTGTCCTCGGCGAACGGGATCTCGGGCCCTGCCGCCGGCGCCAGCATCTGGACGGCCGCGAGATCGGGCGGCGCGGCAGATGCCGCGGCCGCCGATGTGCCCGGATCGGCCGGGACGGCGGCGAGCGCGACGGCCAGCACGGCCGCGAAGAGGATCGCGCGCCGCATCAACCGTCTTCCCCCGGAGTCCCGGACGGCGCGGTCCAGTCCAGAAGCACCGCCTGCGCCGCCGCGTCGACGGTGAGGGTCGCGGCAGCGCCTGCCCTGAGCCCGGCGTCCCGCAGCACGGCGATCAACGGCCGGTCCTCCGCCTCCACGGCCACGATCAGCGGCCGCGCGGGGGGCCTGCCGGCGACGAGGAAACGCCAGCCGGCGCGCTCCGCGAGCGTCCGCGCGAGGCCTTCGATGGGTCCCACCCAATCGAGGGTCACCGGGCGCCTGAGCGCCGCCGGCACCGAGTCGAGCGCCGGCATCGTCGAAGCCCGGTCGGGCACCGGCAACGTCCGCGCCAGCGAGGCGAGCGCGCGCTCGGCGCGTTCCGCCGCCTCCACGAGCAGCATCTCCGCCGGGTCAGGTCCCGACGAAACGGTCGCCGCCGGCGGTGTTTCCGGCGTCCGCAGAACGCATCCCACTAGTGGGCCTGCGAGCAGGCCCGCCAGCGCGGCCGTGCCCAGCAGCGTGACGATGCCCCGCGACCTCACCAGCCCGCTCCGTCGGCGTCGTCCACCACCAGGTGGCGGTTTGCGGCATAGGCGCGCACGTCGAGCGCCCGGCGCGTCCCGGGGCCGCTGAGCAGCAGGTCGGCGGCCTCCAGGAAGCCGCCCCTGAAGACGGCCGCGGCGCCCACACGCCAGTCCCGCTCCGCCTGCCACACCACGGTCCAGCCGGCCCTTGTCGCCCACGCTTCCAGCACGCCGTGCAACGTCCCGTGCGAGGCCGGATCGACGGTCCACGGGCCGCCATTTCCGTTTACGTCCTTCGTGACCGCGCTTTCCGCCATGGCAGGCCCGCGCTGGTCCGTGTCCCAGTAGCGGTGGAAGACGACGGCGCCGTGCACAGGCACGCGTGTCTGCGGCACGAGTGTCTCCGGCCCGAGGGTCTCCGGCACGAGTGTCTCCCAGGACCAGTCGTAGCCGCTCAGCGCCGCCACGCGGTCGAGAAGGCCGGGAAGCGGCCCCTCCCAGGCGAGGCGCAGCGGCGGCGGGTCGTCCAGCACGGCCCCGCCGCCGGCGATGCGCGAAGGCCGCTCCTCGATCCGCATGGCGACGCCCGAGAGCGCGGAAAGCCGCCTCACCAGCGCCGGGAAGGGGAGGGGTTCCGCCCCGTCGACCGTGATTTGCCGCGCCGCCAGAGCCGGGGGCAGCCCCGGCCGCTCCGGAGCCAGCTCGGTCGCCGCGATCGGCGCCGTGAGAACCCGCTCGTCCGCCAGGGCGACGCCGCAATCCAGGCACAGGAACACCACGGCGGCGCCCGCGCACATTCCGGGTCCGAGCGGCACCAGGCCCTTGAGGAAGGGACGGCCTCTGCGGCGCTGCAGGCAGAAGCGGTAGATCAGCCCGAAGCCTGCGCCCAGCACCATGGTCCAGGCGAGGCCGAGGGGACCGAGCAGGAACCCCAGCGCGCCCAGCAGCATCGCGTCGCCCGGATAGAGCGGCCAGCGCCGGCCGCAGCACGAGGCGGCGGCGATCGGGACCATCACGGCGGCGGCCCCGAGCGCCGCCCCCAGCACGCCGCCGGCCAACCGCGCCCAGGTGCCCTCGTCATCGCCCCCGCCTCCGCCGAAGCGCCACGCCGCCGCGGCGGCGAGCAGCGCCAGCACCAGGCGCGGATCGATCATCGCGCGCTTCGCGTCGTGCACCGCGAGCGCCGCCATCGCCGACAGCACGGCCGCCGTCACCACAGCCTCCGTCATGGTTTGTCGCCCTCCCTTTCCGCTTCCGGGACCGTGCGCCCTGCATCGGGGCCGAAGGTTGCCGCGAGCGTCCGGCACCAGGGCCGGATCTCCGGTTCGCGGCAGAGCGCCTCCGGCAGCACCGCCGGACCCCGGCCGCTCTCCGCGCCCTCGCGGTTCCACGCGAGCAGGGCCGCCTGCGCGCCCGCCAGCGCCCGCAGCGTCCGCACCTCGGCCTCGAGCCGTTCCAGCTCGACGAACGCCCGCTCGCTGTCCCAGGCTCCGCCGTCCGCATCTGCCGTCGCGTCCTGCGCCGCAGATGGCGGGACCGTCACGGCCGTCATCACGGCCAGCACCGCCGCCACGCTGCGCGCCGTCCCCATCACCGGCACCCCTGGCACCGGCCGACGACGAGTCGGGAGAAACCGGCGTTGTCGGCATCGAGCCTCGTTCCGGCGTGCACCCGCGTGGCCGTGACGGAGGCGGCAGACACCGCATCCGCCGTCATCGTCCGGGCCGTCACCGTGGTCGCGTCGAGCCCGCCCAGCCGCGCGGTCCCCGCCGCCACCGCGCCCGTCGCGCCCATGGACGCGGCCTCGGCCCGGCCCGTCGCGATCACGGTCTCGGCCCGCACGGCGCCTGTCGCGGTCATCGAGGCTGCCGAGGCCGGTCCGGAAATCCGCGCCGCCGCTGCGGTGACGGTGCCCACGGCCTCGACCGTGCCCGCGGCCCGCACGGCGCGGCCCACCACCAGATCGCCGGTCACCGAGAGGTCGCCGCCCGCCTCCAGGTCCGTCTCCACCTCCAGGCTCGCGGCCTCGACGATGCCCGCGCCCTCGATGGCGTGCCCCGCCATGTCGAGGTCGGCCTCCATCCGGTTGGCCCCGGCGAAGCCCGGGATCGCGACCCGGTAGAGCGCATCGCCGTAGACGCTGCCGTGGTCGAAGCGCCCCAGCGCCGCCAGCGCGCCTTCTCTCGGCGCACCCGCGAAAGCGGCCCGGAACGAGGACAGCCCGGCATCCACGGTTGGGCCTCTGAGCCGGGACGGGCCGGCCAGGCCGATCCGGGGCCCCGGGGTTTCCAGCAGCGCGGCGGCCGGGCGCACCGTGTCGCCCGTCTCCACGGTCTCGGTCACCAGCAGGTCGAAGGCGTCCGGACCGGCGGCGAGCATCAGCACCCGGTAGCCGCGTCCGAGCGCGTCGGTCTCGGAGAACTCCGCGGTGAGCGAGCCCGCCGCCTTGAGCGCCGCCAGCGCGATCTCCGACGGCCCGCCCTGCGCCTGCGCGAGCAGGGCGGGGAAGCGGCTGTGGGCGTAGGCGCCGGCGGCGTCCGCCAGCACCGCGAGCTGCACCGCCGCGAGCCGCCCGCGGCTCTCCAGCGCCCGGGTCTCGAAGAACACCGTGGCCCCCAGCACCAGCATGCCGAGCAGGCCCAGAGCCAGCAGCGCCCCGAAGAGACTCAGTCCCCGACTGAGCCCCCGGCGGCTGCGGGTTGAATTCGGGAAGGCTCTCATCGCCCCCTCACTCGCCCTCGCAGCCGGCGCAGCTGCCGACCGTGAGCAGGCCGGAAATCGTCGCGTCGGGGCCGTAGACGCCGCCCGCCGCGGTTCGCCGCGAGCCCAGCGCCTGCGCGATGCCGAGCGTCTCCCCGGCGATCCCCTGCACGGCCGACGCGCCCAGGATCGCGGCGTCGCCCGCCGCCGACAGCGCCGCCGCGTCGAGCACGCCTTCCGTGCGCAGGCTCGCGGCCTCCAGCCCCCCGTCCGCCTTCAACGAGCCCGCCCTCAACGGCCCGGTGACGGCCGCGCCCACCACGAGATCGGCGGTCACCCGGAGCGCCGCCCCGGCCAGGTCGCCCGCCTCGATCGTCTCCGCCCTCACGCCGCCTGCGTCCGCGCGCCCGCCGATGTCCGCGCTGCCGCCGACCGTGACGCCGGCCCCGATCTCCGCCGCCTCCGCGTCCACCGCGCCCGCATCCCGGATGCTCCGCCGCGCCGGGTCCGCCGGGCCCGAGGTCCCCGGCGGCGCCATGGCGAGCGCGGTCTCCATGCGGTTGAGCCAGGGCCGGCCCGGCTGTGCGCGCCGGTGCAGCACGCGCTCCCGGTAGCGGATGCCCCGGTCCGCGGTGACCCAGAGGGCGTCCGCGTCGAGGCTGCGCCCGAGCGCCGCCTCGATGGCGGGACGGTGCGCCTCCATCAGGGGGCCGCCGGCCGACGCCAGGGCCGCGAGGCCCGCCTCCAGCGCGCCTTCACGCATGGCCGACGGGCGCGATGCCGCATCCGGCTCCAGCACGCCGAAGGCCATCGGTACGCGATGCCCGGTGCCGTCGGGGATGACGCCGAGCGCCATGACGGCGTTCCTTCCCGGCTTCTCCGGCAGCCCGGCCGGCGCCGCACCCAGCGTGGTCAGCCGCGCCACGGTCAGCAGGATGCCCGTCTGCGTCTCCAGCGCCGTCTCGAAGGCGTCGGCATGCGCCTGAGTGGCGCGGTGCGCCGCCTGCACCCAGGCCGCGAACACCCGGCCCGCGGCGCGGTCGAGGGCCAGCGCCCGTTCGGCCTCGCGCGTCTCGTAGTGCACCGCGAGCGCGCCGCCCGCGAGCACCGCCAGCAGCATCGTGCCGAGCAGCGCGCCGGCGCCGCACCGGTCGCGACCGCGCCCGTGGCGGCCCCGCCGGTGCGGTCGCCGCGGCCTCGTCAGCCGCAGCCTCAGCCGCCGGAACAGGGGAACTCCCTGGTACAGGGGAACTCCCTGGTACAGGGGAACTCCCTGCCAGGCGCCGCGCCGGCGCCTCCGGAGCTTGCGCTCCCGCTTGTGCGGTGTCCCGCTCATCCGAACACGAACCCGATGTCGTTGGCCGCGTCGCCGTCGTCGCAGTTCGTGGTGACCTGCGCGTTGGTGACGGGCGAGGCGAGCGCGGTGCCGTTTATGAGCATCTGGACGAGCCCGGCGCGGGCGCGGCTGCGCCCGGCATAGGCATCGCCGAGCGCCGCGCAGATGGCGTCGTCCACGTCCTTGAAGGTGATGCGGAAGCGGTTGGTGATCCCGCCCGGTCCGCCCAGCACAGTCACGGTGCCGCCGAAGGGATGGCGGATCGAGACGGTGCTGCCCGACACCACCCTCGCGCCGCCGGGGATGCCGCCGCGCCGGTCGATCGCGGGCACAAGGTCCGCCCGGTCGCCGTAGGTCGGCGCGCCGGCGAAGGCCGCCTCGACGTTGGCCCGGAGCTGGCTGAGCAGCGTCAGCGCCGCCGAGCGGTTGGCGGACTCCCGCGCCGCGTTGTAGGTGCCGACGGCGCCCACGATGACCACGGCGGCGAGCCCCAGCCCGAGCAGCACGCCGAACAGGCTGAAGCCCCGCCGCCAACGCCTGGCGGCGTAGCGGCGTATGAGGCGGCGTGCGCCGCGCGCGGAGTTGCCGGGACACTCGTGCCGGCGAGGGGGAAGGGGGCCGGACGCCCCGAAACCTGCGGTTTCACTCATGATTGCTCCTTTCGCGTGGATCAAGACCGTCCGGCCTGTTGCAGGATCGAGAACATGGCGTCGATGCCGGCGGCGACGGCCACGGTGACGAGGATCAGCAACGCCGCGTTGAGCCCGGCGGCGCGGGTCCTGAGCAGGTCCTCGGAGCGCGACACCCAGCGCTCGACGAATCCGGAGAGCTTGGCCTCCCAGCCCGGCACCCCGTCGAGCGCCGCGATCACCGGCACCAGCGAGGGATCGGGGAAGCCGTGGCCGGCCAGCGTCATGGCCCGGCCCAGCCCGGCGCCCCGCACCATGTGGCCCTGGATCGCGCCGATGCGGTGGCGGGCGTAGGGCGCGGCCCTGCACTTGAGGTCCTCGAAGGCGCGGTCGTTGAGGTCGAGGCCGGCCCGCAGGAACTCCAGCACCGTGAACAGGAAGGCCGAGCCGGTGACGGTGCGGTAGAGCGAGAAGGGGGCGATGCGGTCGAGCGCCGCCCGCCCCGGCCCGGTCCAGTGGACCGTGGCGATTCCGGCCGGCACGGCGATCGCGCCGCAGATCGCCGCGAACCCCAATGGCTGGCCGTAGAGCCAGACCGAGGCGGCGCGGAACATCCCGGCCGCCGGCCCCCAGCGCTCGGGCGGCACCACGCTCTCCAGCACCGGCACGAACCAGCCGCCCGCCGCCCACAGCATGGTCACCAGCGCGATGCCGAGCAGGACCGGCATGGCGAGCGCCTTCCTGACCGCCGCCATCTGGCGCTCGCGCAGCTCCGCGACCCGCGCGGCGGCGGCGAAGAGCCGTCCCGCGTCCACCCGGCCGTAGGCCTCGAATATCATCGCCTCCGAGGCCGGCACCGAGGCCGCCATCGCGTCCGCAAAGCCCCCGGCCGGCAATGCCGCCCGCCAGGAGGCGATCAGGCGCGCCCTGCCGCCGCTTGTGGCCGTCCGCGCGGTCACGTCGAGCGCACGCTCCAGCTCGAAGCCGGCGTCCAGCAGGTCCGCGACGGTCTGGAAGCAGTCGACGCGCGCCTTCCGGCCCATGACGAGCGCGGCGTGGAGGCGCCCGAGCGGCATCGCGAGGCGGCCGATCATGGGGCATCCCCGCCGGAGCTTCGCTCCTCCGCCACGGGGTCGGCCTGCGCCTCGTGCTCGCCGGCGCCGCCCTTGAGCAGCGCGCCGAACGGATCGACCGCGCCCTCCTTCACCATGGCGCGGATGCGCACCCCGATGGGAACCCCGCCCAGCTCGCGGCGCCACCAGGCCCAGGCACCGAGGGGATCGCCCTCCCGCACGTATCGCAGGTAGCCCGCGTCCGGGCGGATGGTCTCGGCGACCGCGGTCTGGCCGAGATAGCCGTTCCAGGCCCGCGCCGATACGTCGCCGCCGTCCTTGCGCCGGCATTCCCCGCACCCCTCGACATTGCGGAAGCGCAGGCCGTCCAGACCGCCGAGGCGGGAGATCAATCCTTCGGGCACCGCGCGGCCGCCCGCCGGGCGGTCCAGCGCGCAGGAAGGACACAGCCTGGGCAGGAGCGTCTGCTTCATCAGCAGCGCCACGTTGCCGGGCTTCGCCACCTCGGCGGCGCCCACCCCCATGTCGATCAGCCGGAAGGGGATGGCGTTGGCGTTGTGGACGTGGATGGTGGTCCAGATCTGGTGGCCGGTGTCGACGCATTGCAGCACCTGGCGGGCGGCGTCGGCGTCCCTGATCTCGGAGACCATGCCGGATGCCGGATGCACCCGGCAGAAGTGCATCAGTGCCTCCTTGAAGTGTCCGGCCCGGGTCTCGCCGGCGCCCGCCGTCGGCACCGCGATCTGGATGGCGCCCGGGATGCGGTACTCGACCGGGTCCTCCAGCGTGACCAGGTTGAGCTGTCCCGCCATCTCGGACATCTGGAGCGCGAGGTTGACGGCGAGCGTGGTGGACTTGCCGTCGCCAGCACGCCCGCCGATGAAGACGCCGCCCTGCATCGCCATGCGGATCTCGGCGAAGAGCGCGGACTCCTCGGCGGAGAACCCCAGGCGCTCCAGCGTCATGTCCTCGTCCAGCCGGTCGGTGTAGAAGAGCCTGGCGAAGAGGTGGTCGGCGTCGGGGTCGTGGGGGCCGCGCTCGCAGCGGAGCGCCGAGATGCCGCCCGGCAGCGGCACGGCGCCGCCGGCGCGGATGGAAAAGCCCTGGAAGGAGGCGCGGCGGTAGCTGGTCTGCGAGCTCCCCTCGTCCTTGCAGTGGAAGAGGAATCCCATGACGCGCCGGCCCTCCTCGGGCGTCAGCGGCGCGGTGAGCGGAAGCTTGCGGTCGTTGACGATGCAGAAGACCCCGCACGAATCGCGGCCCTGCTCGAACACCACGTCGGACGCCTTGGCGTGGGCCGCGTCCTTCAGCAGGCGCTCGACCCGGCGCGCCGCCGCCCCGCCGCCCGCGCTTCCGTCCGCGTCGCCCGCGCGCCACAGCGCCGCGATCTCCTCCAGCGGCACGCTCTCCTCGGCGAGCACGGGCGGGATCGCGCCGTCCTCGCGGAGCGCCACCAGGTCGAGGCGCAGCATGTCGTCGGGCTCGTAGCCCTCGGCGATCAGGCAGCGCCCGTCCGGAAAGACGGCGCAGAGCCTGCGGAAGCGGGCGTCCATCGCGGGCGCCCGGATCGGCAGGTCGGGCGCCGCGTCCCGCCAGGCGCCGCGCCCGGCACCGTTCGCGGACGCCGCCGGCACGAGTGTCCCGAGGCGCGTCAAGGCGGCGCCCGCCGCCCGCATGGGCTCCCGCAGCCTCACCGGCCGTCTCCCGGCCTTGTCCGGTACGGGAGCGGCGTCGGTTCGCCGGTTCCACCGGAAGCGCTTATCTGGACGGCGGGCGGCCGCGCGGCGATCCCGGCCACGTGCCTGCCGCCCGGAAGGGCGTCGCCCTCGCGCACGAACCACACCCCGGTCCCGTCGGTGACGCCCGCGCGGAGCGCGCCGGCGGTGCCGATGATCGAGAACCACGCATAACGCGGGACTGGCGGCGTCTCCGGCTCCGATGCCGCGCGCTCCAGGGCCGCGCGCAACGGCGAGGGCCGCGCCTGCCCCGGCGCAGCACTCTGCCGCACCTCCGGCGCCGGCTGCGGCGCGACGGCGGCGGTGGACCTCGCCGGCACCGGCGGCTCGGACGGCGCGCGCAGCTCCCTGAGCCGCGCCTCGGTCTCGAACAGGCCCGTGACAATCTCCTGGCGCTCGCGGCAGAGCGTCAGCACCTCGCGCTCGACCCCGAGCGCCGTGAGCGCCCCGGCGTCGTCCGCGGCGCCCGCGAGAAGCCGGCGCAGCAGCGCCCGGGGGCAGCCCTCGGCCGCGTAGACACTCGTGCCGTTGACGGGCGCGGATCCGGCGCTACCACCTCCCGGCGAGGCCGGCGCCTTCGGGGTCTCCGCAAGCGCCCGCAGCAGGCGGCTCGCGGGTTCCGGCAAGGCCTCCGCCCGATCCATGCTCCGGGTGTCGGGGGCTACCGGCGCCGCCGCCTCTTCCTCGTCTCCGGCACGAGTGCCCGCGGCACGAGTGTCTCCGGCACGGGTGTCTCCGGCAGCAGGCAGCGCCGGCACGGCCTCGGCCGGCACGACCCCGGCCGGCACGACCTTGGCCGGTGCGCCTCCGATCGCGGAATCCTCGTTGCCGCCGGGAGCGCCGATCGCACCCTCACCCGCGGCCTCCGGCAGCAGGAGCAACGGTGCGTCGTCCGTCCCGGCGACGCCGGGCGCGGCGGCCAGAACGACCGCTACGACCGCCCCCGCCATACGCGCGGCCGTGCGGCGCGGCGTCCTCATCGCCCCGTCTCCGGCCCGAGGGTCTCCGGCACGAGTGTCCTTGACGATTGGTCGGCCAGCACCCGCCAGGGGACACTCGTGCCCGAGACACGCCTCTCGCTCCCTGCGCCCTCCAGCGCCACCACGAGCTCGCCCCGCGACCAGCGCCAGGTCCCCGGAACCGGCTTGCCGTCGCCTGCGTCCGCCTCAAGCCTGCCCTCCGCCCCGAAGCGGACCGATGTCTCGCCCAGCCCGGGAAACGGCAGCACGACCGGCGTGCCCTCCGCCGCCAGGCGGTCGGTGATCCGCATCGCCGCGAAGCGCTCGCCGGTCGGCAGAAACGGCAGCGCCCCGCCGATGCGGTAGCGCGGGCGGACCGGGAGGCGCTCGTAATGGACCGCGATCTCCGTGCCGCCCGCCGCCGGAACCAGGATCCCGGTGTCGGCGACGGCGCCGGCTCCGGAACGAGTGTCCGCATCCAGAAGCCAGAGCTCGTCGCCTTCCGCCCCCAGCACCAGGACGTGCCGGGCGCCGGCGGTGTCGGTCAGCACGAAGCCGTCGTTCTCCGCCAGGAACCTCGCGAGGTCCGCGGCCGGCAGCCGGTCGCGGCCCCGCGAGGCGGCGATGCCCGTCGCTCCCGGCCCGCGCAGGTGCGAGCCCGGCGCGTTCCGGACCGCCGCGCCCGGGTCCTGCGCCATCATCGCGTCGATAGCGGTGGCGGTCTGGCGCCCGTTCACCGGCAGCCCCGGCGGCAGAGGCAGGTCCGGGCAGGCCGCCTTCATCGCCGCCGGCCAGCTCTCCTGCACCCAGCCCCGCGAGGCGACGGCCCAGCGCCCGTCACCCGACAGCGCCTCGTTGTGAAGCGCGCCGCTGTCGGGGTCATGGAAGATCGGCACGTGGCCGTGGCGCCTGCCGGCATCGGGCTCGGTGCCTGCCTCGTAGTAGTTGTAGAGAGCGCGAAACGCCCGCGAGGGCACGACCCGCCAGCGCGCCTCCGCGCCGGCATAGCCGCCGCCGAGATGAGCGCAGGCCTGGAGCGTGCCGTCCGGCGCGTGGTAGTGCGCCCAGACCGTGCCGCGGTCGGCGGCAAGCGACGAGTTCGGCCGCTCCAGCACCCAGACCCGGCCCGACAGCAGGTCCTCGAAGAACCCGGCCGAGTGCGAGCTCAGGTTGGCCCCCGGCGCCGCGCCCTGGCCCCAGGCGGCGTCCGCGGCCGCGAACATCGCGCCGAGTCCCGCCACCGCCCAGAGGGCGCGCAGCCCCGTTGCGGCCCGCCTCACGGCCGGTCCCCGCCAAGACACTCGTGCCCTATCCCGGCCGCCGCGCCCCAGTCCTCCTTGAGCCGGCGCACCAGCGCGACGTAGGTCTCGAAAGCTTCGTCCTCGGCCCCAAAGTCGATGGCGTCGGTGGCGAGGTCGACCGCGGCCGCGATCCGCTTCCACTCGTCGTGGTCCGCCGGTATCGCCGCCACCAGCTTCGGCGCGATCACGTAGTACTCCTCGACCAGCGCCCGCCGCTCAGCCGTCCGCATCATGTAGCCGTCGCGGAAGGCGCGCAGCGCCGTCAGCGTCGGTCCCCCGTCTGCTTCGCCGCGCAGCTCCACTACCGCCGTGGTCAGGAAGCAGCCGCCGTCGCCGCCCCCGGTGCCGCCGATGCCGCTGCCGTCGGCGCTGCAGACGTCACCCGTCGTCTCGCCGGCCGGCGGGCCGCCGCAGCTGTCGCCGCCCGGCGCGCTCGCGCCGCCGTCGGAGCCGCCCGGGTCGCCGTGGATATCCGGTCCGCTCACGTCCGGCTCCGGCACCGCGACGCAGCCGTCGTACGCCACCGTCCAGGCGCCGTAGATCGTCTGCGTCACCGGCGCCGCGTCCCAGGGGAAACGCGTCGCCCTGAGCGTCACCGTGCGCTCGTAGCCGATGCTGCCGGTGTAGCCTGACGGGCAGCTCCCGCTCTTGGTCTCCTCGCGCTCGGTCTCGGAGATCTCAGGCGTCGGCGGAGGCGGCAGCGCGTCTCCGGTCCAACAGCTCGTCGAGACGAACTCGGGCGGACCCAGGGTCTCGCCCGCCGCCGTCACCGTCCTCAGCCTGCGCCACACCTCGCGCCCTTCCATGCGCCGGTTGTGGGGCGGCCCCGCGTCCCAGCGGCAGACCAGCGTGTAGTGCTCCCAGCGGCTGTAGTCGGCGCGGCAGAGGTCGATGAGCAGCTCCCACGGCCCCTCCGCCGGATCGCCCACCGGATCGCCGCGGCCGTTCTCGGTGCGTGTCACCTCGCGCACCGACGTGCGCCCCTCGCCGTGCTCGCCCGCCGGACAGGCCTCCTCGCGGCGCTCCCGGCTCACCCGCTCGACCGTGTGCGCGAACGGGTCGCGCACCGCGCCCGCAAGCGCGGCGCGGCCGGAGGGGAGCGGCCCACCCTGCGCGCCCTCCGAGAGGCAGGCGGGCAGCGCGACCGAAGCCCGGCCCTCGCCGCCGTGCGCCGTGCCGCCCTCCAGCCAGTGGAGGACCGGCCTGTCGCCCCCGCCATAGGCGTGGGGCGCGGCGTGCACCGCCCGGTGATCGCGGCCTGTCCCCTTCAACCGCTCCGGCGCCAGGTAGACCAGCAGAACGTCGTCGCAGTAGCGGGCCTCGAGCCCGCGCCCGGTCCACGCCGCCTGCCACCCGGCCGCCGCCGGCGGCACCGCGCCGGCCCAGCCCGCCGGGCCGGGAGATTCATCGAGGATCCAGGTCTCGAGCCGCCGCCACGCGTTTTCCACCGCGCCCGCGTGCGCCAGCGCCTCGGCGCGGTAGACCCGCTCCGACACGAGTGTCTCCGGCACGAGGGTCTCGTCCGCCGCGACCTGGGCCAGCGCCGGCGTACCTGCGAACGCTCCCGCCGTCAGCAGCACCGCCGCGCTCGCGCCCGAGAGCAGCATCGCCCTGACCCTCGTGTCGGCGAACGTCTTTCTCGCCACACGGCGGCTACAAGCCGCGATGATCCTGCGTTCCATCTCTCGCCTCCTTCTCCGGTTGAATGGTTGCCGCGGCTCCCTTCCGCTCTCCGGCTTTCCCCTGCGGCACAGGGGAACTCCCTGGTGCAGGGGAACTCCCCGGTGCAGGGGAAAGCCCCGGTGCGGGGGAATGTGCCGATATCCCGAGCGCCGCGAGCCCGGATGCGGCCACCGTCTCGGGCGCCACGGGCCTCGCCTTCAGTCGCCAGGGACCGCTTTCGGCGCGCGTGAGCGCCGTGATTTCCAGCCCGGAGACGCCGCCCACCAGCGGACCCAGCCGTCCGAGCGGACCCGGATCGTCGATCCCTACGGACCACGCACCCTCCGCATCGCGCATGTAGCTCACGCCAGCGCCGCGCGCGCCGAAGGCCCGGTCCACCGCGCGGCGCAGCTCCAGGAAGGAAGGCGTCTCCGCATCCACGACCCGCAGCACCGCCGGCAGCGGGACCGCCGCCCAGGCCCGCCCGTCCGCGACCGAGGCCGCGTGCCGGCGCGCGAGGTGCGCTTCGGCCAGGCGCCGCTGCAGGGCCTCTTCGTGGCCCGCCGCGAGCCGCCAGCGCACCAGCAGCACCGGCCGCCCCGCGAGCTCGGGGCGCAGCGCCGCCAGCGCCGGATCGTCGAAGCGGGCGGAGCAGGCGATGCCCTCGATCCGCCAGGCCGGCAGCCAGGGCGGGTCCTCGATCAGCGCCTGCCGGCAAGCGGCGATCAGCGCGGCTCCGTCGACCGCCACGGCGACCGTGGGCTCCGGCCCGGGCGCCAGCACCGCCGGCACCGGCGCCGACCCCGCCAGCCACCCGAACACCGCCTCGCGCTCGAACCAGGCCGCCGCCGATGCGGCCAGAACCGCGAGAACCGCCACGGCTGCCACCCGCCTGCGCCCGCCGCGCGCGGGCGCGGCGGGCGTCAGCTCGATCGCCGCCCCGGCCCCGGCCGCCGCCGCGTCGAGCGCCGCAACGTCGAGCGCCGCCACCTCCGAACCGGAACCGGCGAGCTCCGCCGCGAGGCCCGGCGTGGCGAACAGCGTCCAGCCGAGGTCGCGCGCACGCTCGAAGGCCGCGAGCGCCGCCGCGCGGTCGCCGAACGCCTCGTCGCCGTCCGCCAGCACCGCGCCGCCACGCGCCTTCACCAGCGCATAGCGGCCCCCGCCGTCCTCCGCGCTGCCGCCCACCAGCGCCATCCAGAACTCGCACTCGATGTGCGCCTTCAGCGCCAGCGCCAACGCCGGAAGGGCCGTAGGCCCGGAAACCGCAGGGTGAAGACCCTTGGGGCCAAGACCCTCCGGCTGAAGACCCTCAGGGCCAAGACCCGCAGGGTCGCCGTCATCCGCTGCGAACCCCGTGCGCTCGCCGTCATGGACGTACCAGGGCCGGCCCAGCCGCCGCGCCGTCCGCGCCGTGGCCCGCCTGCCGCCCCGCGCGAGCCAGTAGAGACCCGCCGCGTAGGCCCGGCCGCCGACGACGATGACGCTCACGGCGCCGCTCCCGCCGTACCGGAGCGTTCCCCTGGACCGGGGCGATCCCCCGTACCAGGGTGATCCCCTGTCTCGGCGATGCCGAGGGGCGCGCCGATCCGCGCCGTCACCAGCAGCACCTGCTCGGTGCGCGCCAGCGCCGCCCGCCGTCCGCCGCCGGGAAGAGGCAAGTCTTCCGAGAAGGTCCCCGAGCCCTCGGCCTCCGCCCGCGATCCCGAGAACCCGGTCACCAGCAGGGTCTCGCCGCGCCGGATCCGCTGGCTCACCTGCACCGCCCGGCTGGCATAGGCCGGAAGCTGGATGGTCGCGCCGCCGCCCGCCGCCTCCCGGAACACCGGGCGGTCGCGCAGGCTCGCGAAGAGCCGCACCAGCACCTCGCCGGGGCCGGTGATGAGCGGGATGTAGCTCGCCGCGAAGCCCGAGGAGACCGTGCCGGGCACGATCTCGGTCTGGGCGATGCCGTCGCCAGCCGTCGTCCGGCTCTCCTTGACGTAGGCCTCCTTGTAGAGCTCGAAGAACTGCGCCGGCTTGCCGTTGAGCGAGGGGATGTCCGCCGACAGCACTCGCGAGACCGAGCCCGCGCGGCTCAGCGCGCGCACCGTCGCCGCCAGCGTGTCGCCGAGCGCCTCGGACGGCCTGACGACCGCCACCGAGTCGGGGCCGACGGAAAGCTCCGCCTGGGTGCCGAACAGCTCCGCCACCGTCGCAGCAAGCCCGATGCCGTAATCGGCCTCGCGCTCCATCCGCACCGTGTAGACATGGACCGAGAGCGTGACCGGGCGCAGCACCTCGCGGTTGAGCCAGGCGAGCCAGGTCCGCACCCTCTCGATATCGCCGGGAGTGCCGGTCACCAGCAGCGAGGCCGACGACGGCGCCGCCGTCACCGACGTGCCCGGCCCTGCCAGCGCCTCCGCCTGTTCCACGATCTCGGGCCAGGGGTCGTATTCGGTCTCCGCCGCCATCGACTGGCTGGTCGAGACGGCGCCGCCCTCCTCGCCGCCCGAGGCGCCGTCGTCGGTGGACGCCGAGGCGGAATAGCTCTGCCGGCCCGCCAGCGCGTTGATGCGGAAGGCCAGGGACTGCCGGCGCACGATCTCGATGGCCGCGCCGTCGAAGCGCCAGGCGTAGCCGGCCGGCTCCGTCCAGGCGTCGAGCAGCCTGTCCAGCGGCCCGGTCCAGACCCCGCCGTCGGGCGAGAGCCCGTCGACGGCGGCGCCCGCGAACGGCGCCACGCCAGGGGCGCCCTCGGCCGGCGGCGCACCCGTGAAGCGGACGGCGATCCCCGTGGCCGCCTCGATGCGCCGCGCCAGCACCCCCGCCTCGCCGATCCCGGCGATCGGCAGGGTCACCGCGTCCTCTTCCAGCAGCCGGGCCGGCAGGGCAGGACGCGCCTCTTCCTCCCGGCGCTCCAACCCGAGCCAGGGTCGCCGCTCCACAAGCTGGATGGCGGAGAAGCGCGGCCGCTCCGGCGCCTCCCTCAGCGCCGCGACCGTGCGCTCCGTCTCCCGCGTCTCGGTACGCGCGTCCTCCCACGGCCCGAGCCCGCAGCCCGCGAGCACGACCATGCAGAGGAGCACCGCCGCCGGTCCCGCGGCGCGCCTCGCGGCGCCGCCGCAGGCCCGCCGCAACCCCAATTCCGGGTGTCCGGTAAGACCGAATTCGCGCCCCTTCGCCATCGCCGCAACGCCTCCTCCGGGCCATCGAAGGGGCGCAGGAGAGCGCGCGAATATGGGACTGTCAACGGGTAAAATACAGCGATATCAATGGGTTAGTAACCTACAGCCATCTCACGGCACGCCCCGCCATCTGCCGCTATCCCATGACTTCGACAAATTTTTTTTGCCCGGGCGCCCGTTCCGGCGCCGCCGCGCCCTCAATCGTCCTCCGGCTCGTCTTTCGACTCGCCGGTGAAGCGCCGCTTGCGCTCCTCCACCCACGAATCGAGATCGTCCACGTCGTAGATCACCCGCCGCCCCGCCTTCGAGTAGCGCGGCCCCCCGCCGGTCACCCGCATGCGGGCGAGCGTGCTCGGGCTCAGCCCCAGATACGATCCGGCCTGCCCGGTATCCATGTAACGCGGCTGTATGGCGGTCATCGCGGCCCTCCCCGGTCGTGTCCGGCGGTCATTCAACCACCCGGACCCGCCGGCCGGCAGGGACGAACCCGCCCGGCGCGTTGCGTCCGGCCTGGAGATGCCCCGGGATCGACCGAGGGCGCGCAGCGGCCGGCCCCGGCCGCTCACCAGATCCCGGTAGCCCCCCTCCATCAGCTGTTTCGCCGCAGTGAGGCGGCGGCGCACCACGCCGCGCTCCGGCAGCCCGTCGTGCCAGAGGCCCTCGATCCCGTCGGCGCCGAAGAGGTCGACGGCGATTTCCTGGTGGCTCTTGCCCTTCAGGTTGCCGTCGAGGGCGAGCAGCAGCTCGCCCTCGACATCCCGGGGGATGGAACGTCCTCCGCCGGGAGCTCTCCCGCAACCACGGCCCTGAGATCGCCCGCGCGGCTCAGCGGAAGCGACAGGTGATCCAGGCCGTAGCCCAGGTAGAGCCCGAGCCCGCCTTCGGGATCGAACCCGTCCCCGTCCTCGATCCTCACCTGCCCGGCGGCCCGGCCGCGCTCGATCTTGAGGATCAGAGTGCCGTCGAGCAGCCGCAGGCCTTCCAGCCTGCCGCCCTCCTCGCGGACCAGGGACGCAAAGGACGGCGTTCCCGGCCGCCCCGGCATCCCCTCCGTCATCGGCGCGTCCGTCCAGAACGGAGAGGCCGCGCCGTCGTCGGCCAGAGGGTCCTCCCAGGCCAGCAGGCCCCAGGCCGCGGCGTCCAGGTCGGCCTCCGTCTGCTCGCGGATCGGAAACGGCTCGCCCGTTGCGCGCGGGCTCCCGCACGCCGCCTGCCACCACTCCAGGATGTAGCGGGGGTCCCGCTTGAGAAAACGCCAGGCGCTGACCGCGCCCTCCGCCGTCGCCGCGCCGGTGACCGGCGGCATCCGTTCACCGCCCCGAGACTGCCGCCTACCCCGGCGCCCGCACCGGGGCAGGCGCGGGGAGGTCCCGGACGGCGCCCCGCCGGTGACGCCGCCGCACGGCTACCACCGCGCCGCGCCGCGCAGCATGACGCCGTGGTCGGGCTCCGCTCCCGTCCCGGACCCGGCGTCGTTGGCGGGCTCCTTCCTGGTCGCCTCGATGCCGAGCTCGAACGACGAAGGCCCACCCGGCGCCAGCCCGAGCTTCCAGCCGAGGCGGTACTCGCGCCCGCCATCCGAGAGCGCCACGCCCATCTCCGGCGTCGACGTGAAGCGGTCGCCCAAGGCGGGAACGCCGTAGCCGAGCCTGAGCTCCAGGCGGCGGCTTGTCATACCATTGTCGTTGGCTGCGAGGTCGGCCAGCGTCTGGCGTCCGAGCAGCGCGTCCGCGCCGCCCGCGGCCTGCGCGCCGAGCGTCTGGCTCAGCGTCAGCGACGGCCCGCGGTCGGAACCCGGGTCCGGATCCCAGGCGAGCGATCCGGAGACCCCCCGGTCCTTGAACCCGGCCGCCTCGTGCGCGAGCAGCCCGCGCCCCGCAACCTCGCCCGAGAGCCCGAGCGCCGGGTCGTTCCACCGGAGGCCGCCGCCGATGTCGACGCCCCAGCCGGTCTCCGCGTCGCCGCCGTCATGGCGCAGCCCGAGCTCGAACGTGGGCTCCAGCGTCCCGCCGCCCTCCAGCCCGAACGCGTAGCCGCCGTCGAACCCGAGCCTGAGCCGCGTCACGTCTGCCTTCGCCTTCGCGAGCCCGGCCGCCTTCTCCGACGAGGTCCGCACCCAGAACCCGTCCGCCTCCAGGTCGAGCCGGAACCCGCTGCCCTCGGGCTCCACCAGCCGGCCCTTCGCGCCCAGCGCGGCCATGCCGAGCGCCATGTCGGTCTCCATCGCCGGGTCGTCATCGCCGGTCTGCGGGTTCTCCGGCGTGAGCGTCAGCGTGCCCTCGCCGTAGCCCGCCGCTGCCCAGCCCCGGAGACGCCCGCTCACGTCATACGCCGCATAGGGGTAGATGCCGGTAAGCGTGCTCTCGACGCTGCCTGCGCCGCCGTCGCCCGAGTAGCTGCCCTCGCCGAGGCTGTGCTTGACCATCGCGCCGGCGAGCCAGCGCCCCGAGCGCCAGTCCGCCCCGAGTGTCGCCGAGGTCACCTCGCCGTCGACGGTGAGCGGACCGTCCCGCCCGCTGAACGACGACGACGCGCCCCGGCCCCACAGCGCCACCGACGGGCCGCCGTCCTCCGGCGCCGCCGTCAGCGAGAACGCGGTCGCGGCCAGCACCTCGTTGCCCGTCATGCCCCGGTCCTCTTCGCGCCCGTCCTCGTCCCGCTCGTCCGTCCCCGCGAGCCACCGCCCGAGCCGCTCCGCGTCGCGGTGCGCCGCCTCCTGCCCGGCGAGCCCCGCCACGGCGGTCCCGCCGGTCTCGCCGCCTGCCCCGGACGCCGATCCGGGGGTCCAGGTCGGCAGCGCCTGGCCGCCGAGCGTCGCCTCGGCGCCCGCCTGGCGCGGCGCCTCAAGACGCGCCTGCACGCTGTCGACCACCTGCTCGGCCACCGTGCGCCCGAACCGCGCGAGCCACGCCTTCGGCATCTTGTCCGAGTTCTCGATCGTGCCCGTGGCCTCGCCGTCCTCGATCCGCGCTCCTTGCGCGTTCGAGAGCCTGAACAGGAACGTCTCCTCGCCCTCGTCGTGGCCGTCGTCGAGGATCGGCACCGCCACCGTCTTCTCGCGCTCGCCCGCGGCGAAGGTGAGCGTCCCCGACGTCGCCGTGTAGTCCTCGCCCGCCACCGCCGTGCCGTCGGCGGTCGCATAGTCCACCGTGACCGTGCCGGACGCCGCGCGGCTCAGTGTCACCGGGAACTCGACGCCTGCGTCGATCCCCTCCCTGGCGCGGGCGTCCGCCACCGAGAGCAGCGCCGGGCCGAGCACCGTCGCCGTCACCGCGTTCGAGAGCTTCTTGCGCCCGTCCTTCGTGCACACCGCCCCCGGCGCCGCGCAGTCCGTCGTCGCCGGCAGCGTCACCGAGACGTCCTCGAACGAGGCCGGCTGCACGGTGATCGTCCAGCGCCGGTTCTCGCCCTTCGCCACCCGCTTCGCCTTCGTCACCCGCCCGTTCGCCACCACCAACGCCGGCCCCTTGAGCGCCCGGAAGCTCAGCTTCACTTCCTCGCTGAAGGTGAGCCCGAAGCTGAACGCCCGCTCCCCGTCATGCTCGCCCGGCACCGCGTGGAACGCCGCCGTCAGCGCCGGCCCCGGCGCCGCAAGGCGCCAGTCGACCTTGTGGGCCGGATCGTGGCCGAGACCCGCATGGGCGAGGTTCGCGTCCGCGCCCGACGCCGCCGAGCGGATCGCGCCGCCGTTCGCCGCCAGCGTGTTCGCCAGCACCGCGATCCCCGTCGGAGCAGTGTTCGGCTCCACCACGGTGTGAACGAACGTCAGCCCGTCGGTGCCGGAGCCGCTCTCGTAGGCCGCCCAGAACTCCCCCCAGCCCGGATCCATCTTGATCTTCAGCCGCGGCGTGCCGCCCGACGCGTCGACCGCCACCGCCTCGCCGAACGTCACCCGCACCCGGATCGCCTCGCCCGGCCCATAGGTGTCGCCGGAGGCGGGCCGTGAGACCACCTCCACCCCGGTCACCGCAGGCGGAACCGCCGCCGGTTCGAGCGTGCGCTGCGCCTGCACGAACTCGAGCCCCGCCGCCAGCCCGCCGCCGGCGCTCCGGATCGAGCCGCCGTCCAGCTTGAGGCTGTTGCTGACCAGCACGGCGCGGGTCCACGACCCTCCGTCCTCGCCGAGCGTGTGGCGGAAGGTGAGTGTGTCCGTCCCCGAGCCGCCCGCGTAGACCGCCCGGTCGGCCGCGCTCTTCCCGCCTTCCACCAGCACCAGCCTGCCATAGGGCGCGCCCGTGACCGTCACCGGCTCGGCGAAGCGCAGCACCGCCTCGACCGTGTCGCTTGGCCCCCAGCTCCCGTCCGGCTCGTCCGCGATCGAGGACGCCGCCACGCCCGGCGCCGCGCCGAAGCCGAGCAGGGCGGGCGTCCCGTCCGCGCCGGCGATCGTCCCGCCGCCCGCCTTGAGCCCCGACGCCGCCACCCGCACCGCGCTCAAGGACCCGTCCGCCTTCGTGACCCGGTAGGAGAACGCGAGCCGCGCCGTGCCCGAGCCCGACGCGTAAGGCGCGCGCCGGATGGTTCCGTCCGCGATCAGCGCGAGCGTCGGCGTGCCGTCCTCGGTCCCGACCGTCACCGGCGCGCTGAAGGTCACCGCCGCCTCGACGGTCTCGCCCTCGGTATACGCGCCGTCCGGCCCCGCATCCGACGTCACCTCGACGCCGGTCACCGCCGGCGCCGGCATCGCGTTCGCCGCCGGCTCGCCGGAGAACGCCGCCACCGCGTTGCCGGCCGCATCGCGCAGCCGCGCCGCGCCCTCGGCAGCGGGCGGCGCATAGCTCACCCTCACCGGTGTGCCCGGCGCGATCGCCGCCGCCAGGGCGAGGGTCACGGCGGCGTCCGAAAGCGCCACCGCGCCGGTCTCGGCGAGGTCCGCCTCATTGCCGTCCGCGGTCACCGCGAAGGCGCCCTTCGCCGGCACCGCGCCCGCGTCCAGCGCCTCGTCGAAGGTCAGCGTCAGCGTCGCTCCGTCCACCGCCGCCGACGCGAACGCGGGCGGGTTCGCATCCACCCGGTGGGCCGGGTCGGGCTCCAGACCGGCGTGGGCCAGCGCCGCGGCGGCGCCCGCCGCCGATACCATCGTCCCGCCGTCGAGCTCCAGCGTGTCCGCGAGCACCGCGACGCCCCCGGCCGACGCGTCGCCGGAGACCGCCGTGTAGGCGAAGGTCAGCGCCGTCGTGCCGTCGCCCGAGGCGTACGAAGCCCACCGCTCGCCCGCCTCGCCGCCGAGGTCGAGTTTCAGGCGCGGCGTGCCTTGCGCCGTGTCCACCGTCACCGGGGCGCCGAAGGTCACCTGCACCCGGATAGCGTCGCCGGCCGCGTAGGTCCGGTCCGTGCCCGGGTCCGAGACCAGCGCCACCGCCTCGACCGCCGGCGCCGGCGCGCCCGTCCCGTTCACCGCCGCCTCCCCGGAGAAGGCCGCCGCCGCGTTGCCCGCGAGGTCGCGGACCGGCTTCTCGTCGGGGGGCGCATACGCCACCGACAGCGTCTCGCCGTGCGCGGCCGCCCCGGCCAGCGTCACCGTCACCGCCGCGCCCGCGACGCCTGCCGTGCCCGTGCCGGCGATGGCGCGCGCCTCACCCTCCGCCGGCGCCGCCGTCACCGTGAAGGCGCTCCCCGCCGGTGCCACGGCCTCATCCAGCGCCTCGTCGAAGGTCAGCGTCAGCGTGGACCCGTCGACTGCCGCCGACGCGAACGCGGGCGGGTTCGCATCCACCCGGTGGGCCGGGTCGGGCTCCAGACCGGCGTGGGTCAAGGCCGCGGCGGCGCCCGCCGCCGATACCATCGTCCCGCCGTCGAGCTCCAGCGTGTCCGCCACCACCGCAACGCCCCCGGCCGACGCGTCGCCGGAGACCGCCGTGTAGGCGAAGGTCAGCGCCGTCGTGCCGTCGCCCGAGGCGTACGAAGCCCAGCGCTCGCCCGCCTCGCCGCCGAGGTCGAGCTTGAGGCGCGGCGTGCCCTGCGCCGTGTCCACCGTCACCGCGGCGCCGAAGGTCAGTTGCACCCGGATCGCGTCGCCGGCCGCGTAGGTCGCGTCCGCGCCCGGGTCCGAGACCAGCGCCACCGCCTCGACCGCCGGCGCCGGCGCGCCCGTCCCGTTCTCCGCCGACTCCCCGGAGAAGGCCGCCGCCGCGTTGCCCGCGAGATCGCGGACCGGGTTCTCCTCGGGCGGCGCATACGCCACCGTCAGCGTCTCGCCGTGCGCGACCGCGTCGGCGAGCGTCACCGTCACCGCCGCGCCCGCGACGTTCGCCGTGCCCGTGCCGGCGATAGTGCGCGCCTCACCGCCCGCAGGCGCCGCCGTCACCGTGAAGGCGCTTCCCGCCGGCGCGGAGCCCGCGTCCAGGTCTTCATCGAAGGTCACCGTCAGCGTCGCCCCGTCGACCGACGCCGACGCGAACCCGGGCGGGTTCGCATCCACCCGGTGAGCCGGGTCGGCATTCAGGCCCGCGTGGGTGAGCGCCGCGTCGGCGCCCGCCGCCGATACGATCGTCCCGCCGTCGAGCTCCAGCGTGTCCGCCACCACCGCAACGCCCCCGGCCGACGTGTCGCCCGCGACCGCCGTGTAGGCGAAGGTCAGCTCGCTCGTGCCGCTGCCCGAGGCGTACGAAGCCCAGCGCTCGCCCGCCTCGCCGCCGAGGTCGAGTTTCAGGCGCGGCGTGCCCTGCGCCGTGTCCACCGTCACCGGGGCGCCGAAGGTCAGTTGCACCCGGATCGCGTCGCCGGCCGCGTAGGTCCCGTCGTCGCCCGGGTCCGAGACCAGCGCCACCGCTTCGACCGCCGGCGCCGGCGCGCCCGTCCCGTTCTCCGCCGACTCCCCGGAGAAGGCCGCCGCCGCATTGCCCGCGAGGTCGCGGACCGGGTTCTCGTCCGGCGGCGCGTAGGCCACGGTCAGCGTCTCGCCGTGCGCGACCGCCCCGGCCAGCGTCACCGTCACCGCCGCGCCCGCGACCCCCGTCGTGCCCGTCCCGGCGATGGCGCGCGCCTCACCGTCCGCCGGAGCCGCCGTCACCGTGAAGGCGCTCCCTGCCGGTGCCGAGCCGGCGTCCAGGTCTTCGTCGAACGTCACCGTCAGCGTCGCCCCGTCCACCGCCGCCGACGCGAACCCGGGCGGGTTCGCATCCACCTTGTGGCCTGCATCGGGGGCGAGGCCCGCGTGGGTCAGCGCCGCGGCGGCGCCCGCCGCCGACTTGAGCGTGCCCCCGTTCGCCTCCAGCGTGTCCGCCACCACCGCGACGCCCCCGGTCGACGCGTCGCCCGCGACCGCCGTGTAGGCGAAGATGAGCGCCGCCTCGCCGCTGCCCGAGGCGTAGGCCGCCCACCGCTCGCCCGACCCCGCCTCGCCGCCGAGGTCGAGCTTGAGGCGCGGCGTGCCCTGCGCCGTGTCCACCGTCACCGCGGCGCCGAACGTCACCTGCACCCGGATGGCGTCGCCGGCCGCGTAGGTCGCGTCCTCGCCCGGGTCCGAGACCACCGCCACCGCCTCGACCGCCGGCGCCGGCGCGCCCGTCCCGTTCTCCGCCGACTCCGCGGAGAAGGCCGCCGCCTCGTTGCCCGCGAGGTCGCGCAGCCCGCCGTCGTCGGGCGGCGCGTACGCCACCGTCAGCGACTCGCCGTGCGCGACCGCCCCGGCGAGCGTCACCGTCACCGCCGCGCCCGCGACCCCCGCCGTGCCCGTCCCGGCGATGGTGCGCGCCTCACCCTCCGCCGGCGCCGCGGTCACCGTGAAGGCGCTCCCCACTGGCGCCGAGCCCGCGTCCAGGTCTTCGTCGAACGTCACGGTGAGCGTCGCCCCGTTCACCGCCGCCGACGCGAACCCCGGCGGGTCCGTGTCCACCTTGTGGCCTGCATCGGGGGCGAGGCCCGCGTGGGCGAGCGCCGCGTCCGCGCCCGCCGCCGAGCGCAGCGTCCCCCCGTTCGCCTCCAGCGTATCCGCGAGCACCGCGACGCCCCCGGTCGACGCGTCGCCGGAGACCGCCTCGTAGACGAATGCGAGCGTATTCGTGCCGCTGCCCGAGGCGTAGGCCGCCCACCGCTCGCCCGACCCCGCCTCGCCGCCGAGGTCGAGCTTGAGGCGCGGCGTGCCCTGCGCCGTGTCCACCGTCACCGCAGCGCCGAAGGTCACCCGTACCCGGATGGCGTCGCCGGCCGCGTAGGTCGCGTCCGTGCCGGGGTCCGAGACCAGCGCCACCGCCTCGACCCCCGGCGCCCCGTCCTGCGCCCGCATCCTCACCGGCAGGTCCACGACGTCGAAAAGCTGCTGTCCGTCGACGTTCCACAGTCCGCGCGCGCCGGCCGGGCGCCGGTAGCTCACCGTCGCCGTCTCGTCCGGGCCCAATTCGCGGCTCAGCGTGAGCTTCAGCTCGTACGGGTCGTCCGGGGAGAACGCGGCCCCCGTCACCGTCACCGGCCCGCCAGAGGCCGTGACCGTGAACCACGCCGCGCGCGGCGGCGCAACCTGCGCGAACGGCCGCTTGCCTCTCAGGATGATGCTGTTGCGGTACGCCCCTTCAAGTCCGTCCTCGTCGCAATGGTCATTGTTCGCTCTCGCGTTCCTCACCACCGCACGGACGATATTGTCCGCCTGCGTGCCCAAGCGATTGCCCAGCGCGTTTCTTGTGGGAGTTACGTAGTTCAGCTTGATGTCGTCGTTCGGCACGATGTTGCCGTCGGCGTTCAACTCGGCGCCCTCGCAGGGATGCATCGCCCCGATCAGGCGCAGCATCACCTCCGGGCCGTTCACCTTGACGTCGTCGAAGCCCGCGTACCAGCCCACCGTGAGCGTGAACGCCTCGACTCTCGGCACCTTCGTCGGGTCCAGCGCCTGGTCGAAGGTGAGCTTCAGCCGGTCACCGTCCACCACCGCGGGGTTCGTCTCCGCGAGCGCCGGCTTGCCCGCCGGCTCGCCCGTCCCCAGGTTCCTGCCGGTCGGGATGATTACGAAATGATCTCCCGCCTCGTTGCCCGCCATGTCCCGCAGCCGGCCCGCGCCGGCCGCGCTCGCGGTGTAGCGCACCCCCACGATCAAACGGTCGTCTATAGGTTTCGCGGCGGGGTCCAGGGTCAGGGACACCGCATTGCCCTGCACCGCCACGGTCTGGACGGCACGCGTCTCGTTCCCCGGCAGCGTCACCGTGAACGCCGCGGGCGCCGGCACGTAGCGCTCGTCCAGCGCCTCCTCGTAGTAGATCGTCATCTTCGTCCCGGAGACGGTGCCGCCCGCCGCCGCCGGCCCGGTCCCGTCGAGCCCCCGGGCCAGCCACGAGGCGATGTCCGCCACCAGCGCGCCGTCCGTGCCCCGCAACGCGGGCTCCGACCAGCGCCTGACGTAGCGCACAGCCGGGCTGCGGTCGGGGGCCTGGACGTCCTCGCCCTTGTCGTTGTTGACGGTCTCGGTGGGCAGCGCCCGGTCCAGCATGACCACCGCCACCGCCCCGCTGATGCGCGCCCGGCGGCCGGTACCGCGGAGGTTGTAGGGCACGCCGTCCGACCAGCCGCTCACCGAGAACAGGCTCCCCGCCGGCTGCGAGTTCGGGTCCAGCTCCCGGTCGAAGAACAGCGTGAGCGTGCTCCCCTCCACCGTCGCGCGCGCAAGCCTGGGCGCCGGACCCGCGCGCCCCGTGGCGTTGTCGACCCGCCGGTTGACGAAGCTCTCGACCTCCTTGCCGTCCGCGCCCCTGAGCCGGTGGGTCGTGATCCCGTCCGGGCCGTATTCCACCGTGACCGCCTGGCCGGCCCCGACCCCCGAGCCCAGGGTGAGCGTCACTGTCGGGCCGTCGATCGCCACCCGGGTGGGGGACTGGTTGGGGACGTGGGCTCCCTGATAGCGACCGCCCTGGACGAAGAACGCCATGCGCAGCGCCATCGACGCCGCCTCCGGGTCGGCCGGCGCCGCGAGGTCCTCGTCGAAGGTCAGCGTCAGCGTCTTCCCGCTCACCGTCGCCCCGACGAGCGCCGGCGCCTTGTCCGGCGTCGGCTTCGAGCTGTCCACCTTGTGGCCCGGGGCGGGGCCAAATTCCCCGGTGCCGCCGCGCACCGCGTCGCGGCCCTGCGCGTCCTTGAGCGTCGCCCCGCCGGACAGCGCCACCACGTCGTGCGCCGCCGTGCGCACGATGACGATGCCGTCCTCGTCCCGGTCCCCGGCCGCGACCGTGTAGCCGAAAGTGAGCGCGCGCGCCCGGCCGCGGGTCTCGCTGCCCGTCGCGAAGCGCGCCGTCCTCGCCGTCTTGCCCACGACGAGCCCCACCGACAGCGCCGCGCCCGAGCCCGACACGTCCCACAGCACCTCCGCCGCCCAGGTCACCTTCACCCGGATCTGCTCGCCCAGCGCGTAGGTGTCCCCCGACGACGGCGCGGACTCGATCGCCACCGACGCGATCGTGGCGAGCGGCGCGGGCGTCTCGTTGGCCACCCCCACGTCGGCGAAGCTCTCGGCCTCGTTGCCCACGTCGTCCCGGATCGGCTTCGCCCCCATTCCGGTGGGCCTGGTATAGCCCACCGTGACGGCGTTCCGCGCGGTCACCGCCGCCGCGAGCGTCAGCGTCACCGACCTTCCGCTGACGGACACGGGGTTCGTCGCCGCCAGCGCCGCCGCGGTCCCGTCCACCGCCACCGCGAAGGCGCCCGCCTCCGGCAAGGGGGTCGCGCTCAGCACCTCGTCGTAGTGCAGCTTCAGCGTCACCGCGTTCACCGACGCCGATAGGAGCACCGGCGGCGTCGAGTCCGCCGGGGAGTTGTTGGCCACCGACTCGCCCGTGAAGCCCGCCACCGGCAGCTTCGCCCTGTCCGCGTCCCGGAGCGGGTTCACCGCGGGCGCCGTGTAGCCCATCCTGACCCTCTGGGTGCTGTTCACCGTCACGGGCAGCGTCACCGTCACCGTCACCCCGCTGATGGAGACCGGGTCGCCGTCCACCAGCGCCACCCTGGTCCCGCCCACCGTCACCGTGAAGGCGTCCGCTGCGGGCCGTGAATTCGGGTCCAGGCGCCCGTCGAAGGTCACCGTCAGCGCGTCCCCCACCACCGCCGCCGAGGCGAACGCCGGCGGCGTGTTGTTGGTCACCGACCGGCCAATGAATTCCGCCACCGCGTTTTCCGACAGGTCCCGCAGCGGCGTGTGGGTCGCCCTGAAGTTCCGATAGTCCATGACGACCGCGTCGTCGTGGCTCGCCCGTGCCCTCGAGGGGTACGTCAGCGTCACCACCTTGCCGGCCACCCGAACACTGTCCGCTCCGGCGTTCTGCGCACCGATTGTGGCAGGGAACTGGGTTGCGCCCGGCACCGAGCTCTCGTCCAGCGCCTCGTTGAAGGTGAGGGTCACCGTCCGGCCCTTGATGGCCGCGCTCGACACCCGCGGCGGCGTCGTGTCGCCCGAGGTGTTGTTGGCCACCGTCTTGCCGGTGAACCCCGGCACCGGGTTTTTCGCCCTGTCCGCGTCCCGCAGCGGGTTCGCCGCCGGCACCGCGTAGCCCACCGTCACCGCCGGCAGGCTGCCGCCGACCGACTCGGCCAGCGTCAGCGTCACCGCTGTCCCGCTGATGGAGACCGGGTTCGCGGCCGCGAGCTCGACCTCGGCCCCGCCCACCGTCACCGTGAAGGCGTCCGCCGCCGGCACCGAGCCGGGGTCCAGGGCGCCGTCGAAGGTCACCGTCAGCGCGTCCCCGTTCACCGTCGCGGACGAGAACGCCGGCGGCGTGTTGTTGGTCGCCCTCTCTGCATTGTCGGCGACGAAGCTATCCACCGCGTTCTCCGACAGGTCCCGCAGCAACTTGGCGCCCGCCCCGGTGGGCTTGCTGTAGGTCACCTCGACCATCTGGTCGTGATGCACGGTGGGGTTGGCATCCAACGTCAGCGTCACCACCTTGCCGGCAACCTGGACGGCGGCGGGAGTACGCAGTGCGCCAGCGAAACCGACGCGGAACGCGCCTTTCAGGGGCACCGAGCTCTCGTCCAGCGCCTCGTTGAAGGTGAGGGTCAGGGTCTGACCGTTGATGGCCGCGCTCGACACCGTCGGCGGCGTCGTGTCGCCCGAGGTGTTGTTGGCCACCGTCTTGCCGGTGAAGTCCGGCACCGGGTTCTTCGCCCTGTCCGCGTCCCGCAGCGGGTTCGCCGCCGGCACCGCGTAGCCCACCGTCACCGCCGGCAGGCTGCCGCCGACCGACTCGGCCAGCGTCAGCGTCACCGCTGTCCCGCTGATGGAGACCGGGTTCGTGGCCGCCAGGTCCACCTCGGTCCCGCCCACCGTCACCGTGAAGGCGTCCGCCGCGGGCACCGAATCCGGGTCCAGGGCCCCGTTGAACGTCACCGTCAGCGCGTCCCCCACCACCGCCGCGGAGTCGAACGCCGGCGGCGTGTTGTTGGTCGCCCTCTCTGCATTGTCGGCGACGAAGCTATCCACCGCGTTCTCCGACAGGTCCCGCAGCAACTTGGCGCCCGCCCCGGTGGGCTTGCTGTAGGTCACCTCGACCATCTGGTCGTGATGCACGGTGGGGTTGGCATCCAGCGTCAGCGTCACCACCTTGCCGGCAACCTGGACGGCGGCGGGAGTACGCAGTGCGCCAGCGAAACCGACGCGGAACGCGCCTTTCAGGGGCACCGAGCTCTCGTCCAGCGCCTCGTTGAAGGTGAGGGTCAGCGTCCGACCGTTGATGGCCGCGCTCGACACCGTCGGCGGCGTCGTGTCGCCCGAGGTGTTGTTGGCCACCGTCTTGCCGGTGAACCCCGCCACCGGCAGATTCGCGGCGTCCGCGTCCCGCAGCGGCTTCGCCGCCGGCGCCGCGTAGCCCACCGTCACCGCCGGCAGGCTGCCGCCGACCGACTCGGCCAGCGTCAGCGTCACCGCTGTCCCGCTGATGGCCACCGGGTTCGTCGCCGCCAGGTCCACCGCGTTCCCGCCCACCGTCACCGTGAAGGCGTCCGCCGCGGGCACCGAGCCGGCGGCCAGCTCCCCGTTGAAGGTCACCGTCAGCGCGTCCCCCACCACCGCCGCCGAGGCGAACGCCGGCGGCGTGTTGTTGGTCACCGACCGGCCTAGGACTTGCCTCACCTTGTTGCCCGACAGGTCCTGCAGACACTTGGTGCAGTTGTCCCCAATAGGATGCGAATAGTTGAACACCGCTTCATCGCCGTGCACCGCCGCCGTCCCCAAGGTCAGCGTCACCGTCGATCCCGAAACGTCGACATTGCTGACAGTGGCTGGAGACCCAGCCACGCCAATAGTGAAGCGATTCGCATCTGGGATCCCGGCCACGCTCTCCAGCAGCGCCTCGTCGAACGTGACGGTCATCGTCGTCCCGTTGATCGCCAAGCCCGACACCGTCGGCCGCCTCGTGTCCACCGTGGTGTCGTTGGTCACCGTCTTGCCGGTGAAGCCCGCCACCGGCAGCTTCGCGTTGTCCGCGTCCCGCAGCGGGTTCTCCGCGGGCGCCGCGTAGCCCACCGTCACCGCCGGCAGGCTGCCGCCGACCGACTCGGCCAGCGTCAGCGTCACCGCTGTCCCGCTGATGGCCACCGGGTTCGCGGACGCGAGCTCGACCTCGGCCCCGCCCACCGTCACCGTGAAGGCGTCCGCCGCCGGCACCGAGCCGGTGGCCAGCTCCCCGTTGAAGGTCACCGTCAGCGCGTCCCCCACCACCGCCGCCGAGGCGAACGCCGGCGGCGTGTTGTTGGTCACCGACCGGCCTTGGACTTGCCTCACCTTGGTGCCCGACAGGTCCTGCAGACACTTGGTGCAGTTGTCCCCAATAGGATGCGAATAGTTGAACACCGCTTCATCGCCGTGCACCGCCGCCGTCCCCAAGGTCAGCGTCACCGTCGATCCCGAAACGTCGACATTGCTGACAGTGGCTGGAGACCCAGCCACGCCAATATGAAAGCGATTCGCATCTGGGATCCCGGCCGCGCTCTCCAGCAGCGCCTCGTCGAACGTGACGGTCAGCGTCGTCCCGTTGATCGCCATGCCCGCCACCGTCGGGCGCATCGTGTCCGCCGGGGTGTTGTTGGTCACCGCCTTGCCCGTGAAGTCCGGCACCGGGTTATTCGCCCCGTCCGCGTCCTGCAGCGGCTTCACCGCGGGCGCCGTGTAGCCCACCGTCACCGTCTGCACGCGCAGCACCGGCGCGGCGAGGTTGAGCGTCACCGTCGACCCGCTGATGGCGACCGGGTTCGCGGCCGCCAGCGCCACCCTGTTCCCGCCCACCGTCACCGTGAAGGCGTCCGCCGCCGGCACCGAGCCGGTGGCCAGGCCGCCGTTGAAAGTCACCGTCAGCGCGTCCCCCACCACCGCCGCCGAGGCGAACGCCGGCGGCGTGTTGTTGGTCACCGACCGGCCTAGGACTTGCCTCACCTTGTTGCCCGACAGGTCCTGCAGACACTTGGTGCAGTTGTCCCCAATAGGATGCGAATAGTTGAACACCGCTTCATCGCCGTGCACCGCCGCCGTCCCCAAGGTCAGCGTCACCGTCGATCCCGAAACGTCGACATTGCTGACAGTGGCTGGAGACCCAGCCACGCCAATAGTGAAGCGATTCGCATCTGGGATCCCGGCCGAGCTCTCCAGCAGCGCCCGGTTGAACGTGACGGTCAGCGTCGTCCCGTTGATCGCCAAGCCCGCCACCGTCGGGCGCATCGTGTCGTCGTGGGTCGCCGGCCAGCTCGAGAAACTCGGCAGCGCGGTGCCGGCGCCGTCCTCGAGCACCGCCCCGCTCGGCGGCTTGTCGTAGCGCACCGTCAGCGTCTCGTCCGCGTCCACCGCCGCGCTCAGCGTTGCCGTCACCGTCTTGCCCGAGACAGTGACGAGCGAGCTCGTGCCGGCGATGGAGCGGCTCGCGCCGCCCCTCGTGGCGGTCACCGTGAACGCGCTGCTCGCGGGCGTCGCGCTCGCATTCAGCGCCGAGTCGAAGGTGACGCTCAGCTCGTCCCCGCTCACCGAGGCGCCGGTCACCAGCGGCAGCACGGTGACCGTCACCGTGTCCTTCTCGCTGGAGGTCCCGTCGCCGAACGTCAGCTCGAACGTGAGGTTCGCCTGGCTGCTCACCCGCGGCGCGATGAACGCCGCCTTCGCCGAGGTCGCGCCGTCCAGCCTCACCGTCGGCCCGGCGGTCTGCCTCCACGCGTAGCTCAGGGTCGCGCCGCTCCGTCCCGTCGAGCCCGTGCCGTCCAGAGTCACCCGCGCCCCGGCGTAGACCGTCGCGTCGTCGCCCGCCTTCGCGACCAGGTCCTCCGGCAGCAGACGCGCCTCCAGGACCGACGACGAGGAGAAATCCGCCGCATGCCCGCTCATCCACACGTGGTACTGCACGCCCGGCTTGAGGTTCGTGCACGTGTGCTTCCTCGTGCCCGCCCCGAGGTTCCCGCGGTGGTGTTGCGGATTGCCGGCGCCCCCGGAGCAAGTGACGCTCCATCCCACCACGGCGGGCTTGGTGCCCTGGGACCACGTCCAGCGCAGCGTGATCTCGCCGGCCCCCGGGCCGGGCTCGGCCGTGCCGGCGGGCGCCGCCGGACAGGCGGGGCAAGCGAACGAGTGGAGAACGGTCAGCGGCACCGTGTGGCTGTCCGCCTCGGCCGCCCCGGCGGCGAGCAGCAGGGTGACCGCGGCGGCGAGCGCGCAGACCGATGCGCGCCACGCGCGGGTGAGGCGGAAGGGATGGAAACGGGACGGCGGCGGGGAGGAAGCAGCGTTCACGGGGCCCGCCGCACTGCGCCGGCCGGCGCTCAGCCGGGCAGGACGCTCCGGCGGTGGGCTCGGAGCGGGCCCTGAGCGTGTCGAAGGGGCGCGGCCCATGGCGTCAGCCGCGCGCTGCGCCAAGGCGCCGGACGGCATCGTCCCGCGTGCGGATGGCGGGGAAGGCCCGCCGGAGGATGCGCCATGCGCCCCTGCGGGCGGAGTCATGGCGCTCTGGCGCTCTGGCGCTCTGGCGCTCTGGCGCTCTGGCGCTCTGGCGCTCTGGCGCTCTGGCGCTCTGGCGCTCTGGCGCTCTGGCGCTCTGGCGCTCTGGCGCTCTGGCGCTCTGGCGCTCAATTGTATCGGCGGGCAGAGTCTGCGCTGTCAAGCTGTCTCCTCGCTCCGCCATCAGGCACCTACTCCCAACCCGCGACCCTGCGAGCTGCGCATACGCCATGACCGCGACGCTGCACCCGCAAGGCCGGTTCCCCCACAACTTGCCAAAGCGTACGCGGCCTTGTGTAAAATGTGCGTGCGAATAGGTTCTTTTTTGGTGGTAATTCGGTAAAAGTCGGGCAAAATCGCACCGCAACCGCCGCAAACGGCCGGTCCCGGCTGCGAATCCGGCGCCGCTGCGGACCACGAGACGCGCCGATCCGGCGCGGGAGGGGACGTGACGACAGACGACGAGACTGGCCCGGGCGACGACGCCGTCCCGCGCGAGCGCTCATCGGCGCTGATCGACGCCGTGCTGCGGATCAACGCCTCCCTCGACCTCGACACCGTGCTTCGCGAGGTGGTGGAGAGCGCCCGGGCGCTCACCGGCGCCCGCTATGGCGTCATCGTCGTTCTCGACGAGGCGGGCGCTACCGTGGACTTCGTCTCCTCGGGCTTCACTGCCGAAGAATGGCAGGACCTGGTCGCCTGGCCCGGCAACGCTCCCCTGTTCGAGCATCTGCGGAACCAGCCGGGAGCGCTGCGGATCGCGGACGTCTCGGCCTTTGTCGGCGCTCTCGGCATCGCGCCCGCCACCGGGGTCTCCTTCTCCCGGGCGCTCCAGGGCACGCCGATGCGCCACCGCGGCGTCGACGTCGGCCACTTCTTCCTCGCCGAGAAGGCGGACGGCAAGGCGTTCACCGGCGAGGACGAGGAAGCGCTGATGCTGTTCGCCTCCCAGGCCGCGACCGCGATCGCCAACGCGCGCACCCACCGTAACGAGCAGCGCGCCCGGGCCGATCTCGAGGCGCTGATCGAGACCTCGCCGGTGGGCGTCGTGGTGTTCGACGCGAAGAGCGGCCGTCCGGTGTCGTTCAACCGCGAATCAAGGCGGATCGTGGAGGGCCTGCGGATGCCCGGCCGTCAGCCGGAGGAGCTTCTGGAGGTCATCAGCTTCAGCCGCGCCGACGGGCGCGAGATCTCGCTCGGCGAGTTCCCCCTCGCGCAGTATCTGTGCACCGGCGAGACGGTGCGCGCCGAGGAGGTGGTGCTCTCGGTGCCCGACGGGCGCAGCGTCAGGACGCTGATCAACGCCACGCCGATCCCGGGCGAGGACGGCGCGGTGGCGTCGGTGGTGGTGACCATGCAGGACCTTGCCCCCCTCGACGAGATCGAGCGGATGCGGTCCGAGTTCCTGAGCCTGGTCGGCCACGAGCTGCGCACGCCGCTCGCCGCCATCATGGGCTCCGTCGGCACCGCGCTGGACGACGCGCAGACCCTGGACCCGGCCGAGCTGCGCGAGTTCCTTCGCGTCATCGACGAGCAGGCCAAACACATGCGCGGCCTGATCGGCGACCTGCTCGATGCGGGGCGCATCGACGCGGGCACGCTCTCCGTCTCGCCCGAGCCCACGGACCTGGGCGATCTTGTGGAGCGGGCGCGGAACACCTACCAGGGCGGCGGCGGGCGCCACGGCATCGCCGTCGACCTTCCCGCCGGCCTGCCCCCGGTGATGGCCGATGGCCGGCGCATCGTGCAGGTGCTCAACAACCTGTTCGCCAACGCCGCCCGGCACGCGCCCGAGTCCGCGCCCATCCGGGTCGCGGCGCTACGCGAGGAGGCCCATGTCGCGATCTCGGTCGCTGACGAGGGTCGCGGGATCGCGCCCGAGCTGCTGCCGCGTCTGTTCATCAAGCACGGCGGCGCCGGCGAGGGCGGAACGGCGACCGGCCACGGCCTGGGGCTCGCGATCTGCAAGGGGCTGGTGGAGGCCCATGGCGGGCGCATCCGGGCCGAGAGCCCCGGCCCCGGCCTCGGCACGACGGTCACCTTCACACTGCCGGCGGCCGGCGAGCCCGGCACGGAGGCCACGGCACCGCCCCCGATCCGGCAGGACGAGAAGGCGCGCATCCTGGCGGTCGACGACGATCCGCGCATGCTGCGCCTGGTGCGCGACGCGCTCGCCGCGGCCGGCTACGCCCCGCTGGTGACCGGCGAGCCGGGGGAGCTTGCCCAGATCATCCGCAGCGAGAGGCCGCGGCTGGTGCTGCTCGACCTGATCCTGCCCGGACAGGACGGCATCGAGCTGATGGCCGAGCTCCCCGAGCTCTCGGACATACCGGTCATATTCATCTCCGCCTACGGCCGCGACGAGACCGTCGCCAGGGCGCTGGAAGCCGGCGCGGCCGACTACATCGTCAAGCCGTTCTCGCCCACCGAGCTGGTGGCGCGGGTCCGGGCGGCGCTCAGGCGCCACGAGGAGCCCGAGCCGTTCGTGCTGGGCGCGCTCGCGATCGACTACGAGCGCCGCCGCGTCACGGCGGGCGGAACTGCCGTCGATCTCACCGCCACCGAGTACGAGCTGCTGCGCGTGCTCTCGCTCGAAGCCGGGCGCGTGGTGACCTACGAGACGCTGCTGCGCCGGGTCTGGGGCGGGCGCAACCACACCGAGTCCAATCCCGTGCGCGCCTTCGTCAGAAGTCTCCGGCGCAAGCTCGGCGACGACGCGGCGGACCCGACCTGGATCTTCAACGAGCGCGGCGTCGGATACCGGATGCCCAGGCCGGGCGAGGAGTGAGGGCCGTTGGCGGGAGGGTCCCGAGTTCCGAAGGTCGATAGCGACGCGTGCGGCGAGCCGGCTTCCGGGTACGCGCGTTTGGATGGAGGACGTTCGCGATGATCCGCAGCTTCTGCAACCGGGCTTCATTCTCGGCGTGCGCGATCGTGATGCTGCTGGCTGCGGCAGGCCTGTCGCCGGCCGCCGCGGCGGCGGAGACGGCGGCGGCACCGGCAGACGAGCCCACCCCGCTCAAGATCGGCTTGCTGCTGGACCTGAGCAGCGGCTCGGCGGAGGTCTACCGGGACAGGCAGCGGGCGTTCGAGCTCGCAATCGAGCATGTCAACGAAGGTGGCGGCGTGTTCGGCCTGCCCGTGACGGTCGCGGTCGCCGACGCCACGGCGGATCCGGCGAAGGCGGTCGCCGCGGCACGGCGTCTCGTCGAGGTCGAGGGCGTCCATGCCATCGTCGGCCCCAACGCCAGCGCCAGCGCGCTACCGGTGGCCGAGCGGGTGATCGGTCCGGCTGGCATCCCCACTGTCAGCTTCTCGGCCACGTCGCCGGAGCTGACCGCCGTCGCCGACAACGGTTTCCTGTTTCGGGCCGCGCTTTCCGACGTGTCCCAGGGTCCCGTCCTCGCCCGCCTCGCGCGCGAGCGAGGCTTCGACAACGTCGGCCTGCTCCATGTCGACGACGCCTGGGGGCGGGGCCTTGCCGGCGCCTTCGAGGCCGCCTGGAACGGTCCCGTCAAGGTCGTCCCGGTGGACCGCACTGAGACCGAGTTTCTGACCGCGCTGCGCGAGTCCGCGAGAGGGGGCGCGCAGGCCCTGGTGGTGATCGCCTTCGAGACGGCGGCGCTCGCCATGGTCCGCGAGGCGATCGACAACGGCCTATACGACAACTTCGTCTTCGGCGACGGGGCCAAGCGGCCGGGCCTGGTCCGGTCCCTCGGCGGCGCCCGCCTCGGCAACATGTACGGCACCGGGCCCGCGTCGGCGCCGGAGAGCGCCGCGTCCGCCGCTTGGGAGGCGGCCTGGGTCGCCGAGTACGGCGCGCTGCCGGTATTGGCTTACGTCAAGGAGGCCTATGACGCCACGGTCGCCCTGGCGCTTGCGGCGCAGGCCGCGGGCCGCCTGCACGGCGCCGCGATCCGCGACCGGCTGCGCGCGGTGGGCAGCGCGCCGGGCACCGTCGCGAACGCCGGCCCCAGCGGCGTCGCCGCCGCGCTTCGCATCCTCGCCGACGGCGGCGAGGTCGATTACGAAGGCGCCTCGGGCAGCATGGACTGGGACGGGAACGGCGACCTGCGCCGCGGCCATATCGGCATCTGGCGCTTCACCCGGGACGAACGGATCGAGGAGGTCCGGGCGGTGGCGTTCGAGAACTAGGGCGCCCGGTTTCGACGGAACCGGAGGGCCGGACGTTTGTACGGCCCCCCAACGCCCGGAGACGCATACACCTGACCGGTGCACGGGGTCTCGCCGGCGGCGAGCGGCAGACGCCGCCCGCTCGCCTTCGGACCGGGTTCAGCACCCTCCCCGGCAGGTCAAGATGGCGTAGGCCGGTGCGCTGATCGCTGCGCCGATGCCGAGCACGGCGAGTGCGATGAGGACATTGCGAATGCTGCGGTGGTTCATGGTCTCGCTCCTTATGGCTTGTTATGGCTTGCAGGTTCCATGGAGCCATGGGGGCTCCCTCGATCGGGCGCCTACTGCCGCTTGGCGCCGAAGGCGCCGGTGATGTCGGACTGCTCGAAGATCCCCGCCGCCTCGGCGTGGCCGGGACCGTAGAAGCCGCCCTGGATGCGGGCGCCCGACTGGCCTCTTGCGAAGGTCCCGTCCGGACCGACCTCGAGGTCGGAGAAGATCACCGCCTCGACGCTGTGCGCCGTCCCGCGGTCGATGTTCCTGATGCCGCTGAACCCGGCATCGAGCCCGCCGGCGTCCATGTCGTAGTTGAGCGCCGCCGTCCCGACCAGCCGGTCGCCGCGACCGTCCCCGGCGACGGGCGTTCCCACCATGGTGCCGAGCCAGGTGGCGGACCCGGTCAGCGGGCGGCCGGTGAGTTCTCCCAGGGCACTCGCGTACAAGGTATCGTACTCGGCCTCCTCGCCGACCGCGCGCACCCTGTGGAGCCCGAACGCGCTGTGCTCCATCCAGGCGCCGAGCGAGGTGACGTCCAAGTCCATGTAGTGCGCGCTCTTCGACATCAGGGTGATGCCGTGCGCCGAGCCGACGGGTTCGGCCTCATCGGGCGTGCCCAAGGGTGTATCGAGGCCGATCGTGCGGGTGTCGCCGGTTGCGGGGTCGAGCAGCTCGCACTCGGCCCCGGAGCATTCCGACACCCCCCGGTGGTCCCTGCGAGTCTCGTCGGGCAGCACCTCCTCGATGTGCATCGTGGAAACGACCAGGGAATCGGCGCGCGCGTATATCTCCTGCGCACGCGCCTGCTGCGCCGCCGCGGTCTCGACCGGCTCGGACAGGCCGGTGAGCTCCCTGATGTCGTCGAGACCGAGGGTCGGCTGCGACCCGGAGTTGCCGCTCCCGCCGCAGGCCGCGAGGGAGAGCGCGGCCGCCACCGCCAGGCCGCTGGCAGCAAGGGTTCTCATATCGGTTCCTCCTTCGTTTCGAGGGATCCAGGCCGGACAGGTGCAGGCGCGGGGCCGGGGCCGCGCGCATGGCCTTCCCCGCCGGTCCGGGCGTTGATTCGGGAAAGTCCGGGGACGGCAACCGGAGATGGGGACCGGCCGCCATCGGCAACGGACCGGCGGCCTTGCCTGGACGGCGGTTCCCGCAGGCGCCGCCCGGACGCGGCGAATTTGCGGGACGGCGCCGGCCGCGTCTTCGCGAGCCGCACCGCCGCCGGGGAAACCTTTCCGGTCTCGGCGACGGTCGGGAACTCGATCGGGTCTTCGCGGCTCTCGGACATTTGGGCGCTTCGCGTTTCCGGCGATTGGCAATGTGGTGTCACCTTTCGACGTGGATGCGGTGCCGGGCCGCCGCCAATACCGTCTTCTTCGGATCGGGATCAGTGATTCTTATGGGGCGCGATTGCTCCGTCCGGACGCCCACTTGGCGAAGCCGAGGGCGCGAAGTTCCCGTTTCCCGGCCTGGCGACGCCTTCATCACCGTCGCCAGGCGCCGCCGGAACCCGCCGCACTGGAAGACCGGCCCGCCGGCGATCTACCCCGCGCTGTTCCTGCCCGCCGCTCTCGCCGGCGGCGAGCGGCCTCCCCCCGAGGCGCGCGCTGGTCTCCCGGCCTTCATCGAGCGCAGGATGCGGATGCGCGTCTCCTCCCTCGCCTTGCGCGACGAGGGGCTGGGCTTCTGCGCCGGCGACCCGGCGCCGAGCCATTCCGTGCCCGAGGAGTCCGGCAGCCCCGCGCGAACTGCCCGTCCCTCCTCTTCAGTGCGCCGCGATCACCGCCGCGCCTTGCAGCCGTCCTACCGCCAATGCGCGCTCAGTGACCCGTCCCCGGGTCCCGGGCGAGCCGGACATCGAACGACAGGAAGCGGTCGAACAGCTTGGTCTTGCGCCACCCCACCTCCGCCGTATCGGGAGGCCCCCGGTATTCGACCAGCCCGAACCAGCGCAACGGGCCCAGAACGCGGCCTGCGAACATCGAGCCCTCCGCATTCCAGTGCATCTTTGCGACCGCGTCGTCGCGTACCGTGGTCAACGCCCTGAGCGTGTCCACGCTCTGCCACTCGCCGGCCACGTTGGAGAGCCCCCAGAGGATGACCCCGATATCGTCCTGCGGTCACCGCCCCGGCAGCCCTCGCGGAAACGTCTCCACGAACTCCGAGAGATCCGCGCGCCACAAGAGGTGTCTGAACAGCAGCGCCTGGAGAGCGCCCCGTCGTCCGGGTTCGCGCATCTCGTGCGCCAGGGGAGTCAACTGACCCAGGAACGCATGCTCCTCGATGAGCCCGGCCAGCTCCAACAGCCGGTGCAGGAGGTGAAGCTCCCACACGTCGCCCTCGCGAAGCGTCTTGCCCGTCCGGAACTGCTCGGTCGCCTCCATCCCCGGCCAGGTCATCGCCGCGCGCATCGACGCGACCATGTCGCGCCCGAAACGCCCCTTCTCGGTGAGGCTCGGCAAGAACTCGTTGCCGATCAGCTCAAGCCCGATCAGGGTATTGCGCACGAAAGCAGACTCTCCGAACGCTTCGTCCGGCAGGTCCGCCGCGAGTCGCAGGGTCGGGTTGTCCGCCGCCGGTTCCGCTCGCAGCGCCTCCATGCCAACCGGCTCCAGCAGGGACCAGACGGGCTCCACGCCACCCGGCCAGTCCCCCATCTCCAGCATCGCGCCTGCGCTGCCCCGCCGGCCATGGCGGTCGTCCGCCGCTTCCTCTTGCCAGCCCCGCTTCACCGCCTCCCTGAGACCTTTCGCCGCCTTGAACGACGGTATCTTCGACGCCGCTATCTGCACACGCGTGCCCGTCGCCGGATTCCTGCCCGTCCTCGCGGCGCGGTGCTTCGTCCTGAAAGTGCCGAAGCCGGCGATCCGCACGTCCTCTTCCTTTGCGAGCCCCTCGGCGATCGCCTCGAGAACGGTATCCATCGCGATCTCGGCCCTGATCCTGCTCAGACCTAACCGCGCGGCCACGCGGGCGACGATCGCCGCCTTGTTCATCGTCAATTCCTCCGACCCCGCGATCGCGCCACCAAGCCGGCGCCCCTCCGGCGTGGTCGACGCTTGCCGCGGCGCATCGGCGTTTCCACGGCCCGGCATGGCCGCGGCTTCGCCCTCGCGAGCATAACCCGCCCGGTCCCGGCAAGTCCCACGGCCCGTCCCGGTACCGCAGCACGTGGGCTTCCAACGCCGCCTGCGGACATTCCCGGCGCCCCGAGGCCGAGGCCTGACCCGGAGGGGCAAGCCCGCCACGGGGGAGCGAGTCCCCGCAGCGCAGGCAGCCGTCCGCGAGGGAGGAATCGATGCGCATATATATAAGAGAGCAGTCCTGCGGCTTCCGCTTCACCGCCGCGGCGTGGGGCGAGTTCAGCAACTTCTTCCCTCTCGCCGTGCCCATCGCCGCGGGCCCGTGGCAATTCCGAACGTCCGAGGCGATCTATCAGGCTGCCAAGTTCCCGGCGCACCCCGACATCCAGCGACGCATCGCCGAGGCGCCGACGGCCAGGGGAGCGGCCGCCATCGGCCGCACCCCGGGTCTCGGCATCGACTCCGGCTGGAACGCGCGGCGCGTCGACGTCATGCGCTGGGTGCTGCGGCGCAAGCGCGAGGCGAACCTCGACGAGATCGACGCAGTGCTCGCCGAGACCGGCGAGCGCCCCATCGTCGAGGTCTCGACCCGGGACCTCTGGTGGGGCGCGCGGCCCGTCGCGGACCGCTACGAGGGCAACAACGTCCTCGGCCGGCTCTGGATGGAACTGCGGCAGCACCTCCGCGAGAGCGACCCCGCCGCGCGCGCCGCCGCCTGGACCCGCCGCGTCCAGGTCGGCTGCCTCTCAGACGCCGGCGTTCCCGGAGCGGCCCGGCCGGTCGACTGACTGCCGCTGCTCCACATCTCCCCGTCGGTCATCGGCCTTCCGCGCCGAATCTCGAGGAGGAACGGTCAGCCCGGTTTCCCGGTGAGCGGGCGGGTGCGCGGTGCGTGTCCGCCTGCGCCATCCCACCGCACGGAATCCGCCATGACAGATCCCGACACGATCTCCGCCGACTACACGATCCGCCCCGCCGAGCTCGCCGAGGCGCTCAGCCTGCTGGCCCGCAGCAGGCAGCCCGTAATTGTTTGGAGTCCACCCGGCTGCGGCAAGAGCCAGATCGCGCAGCAGGTCGCGGACCAGGACGGCTACCGCTACGTCGACATTCGGGCACTGCTTCTCGATCCCGTCGACTTGCGCGGCATTCCCTGGCGCGACGAGCACGGCCGCACCAGGTGGGCGCCACCCTCGTTCCTGCCGCCCACCGACAGCACGGCGCGCTGGCTTCTCAACCTCGAGGAGCTGGCCTCCTGCGTGCCCATGGTCCAGGCCGCTCTCTACCAGCTCACCCTGGAGCGCAAGTGCGGCGAGTACGAGTTGCCCGAGGGCGCCTCGATCATCGCCTGCAGCAACCGCGAGAACGACCGCGGCGTCGTCCACCGCATGCCGACGCCGCTCGCCAACCGCTTCGTCCATCTCGAGCTCCGCGCCGACGTCCAGGACTGGCTGGCCTGGGGCGCGGCGAACGGAATCGCTCCCGAGGTGCTGTTCTTTATCCAGTACGACCAGGACCTGCTGTACCAGTTCGATCCCCAGTCGAGCCAGAAAGCGTTCCCGACGCCCCGTAGCTGGGAGATAGCTTCCAACGTCGTGCACAGGCGCGCGGCCCTCGACGCCAATCTCGAGCGCTCGCTCTTCCAGGGCATCGTGGGCGAGGCTGCGGCGGTCGAGTTCTCCGCCTTCCTCAAGATCTGGCGCGAGCTGCCCCACCCCAAGGCCGTCATCGACGATCCCGAGAATGCGCTCGTGCCCGAGAACGCGAGCACGCTGATCGCGCTCTGCGGTTCGCTCTACCGCATCGCAGACGACATTAATCTCGGCAGCATCGTCTCGTATGCCCTGCGCCTCAGGCGCGAGGTGGGCGAGTTCCTGGTGGGCTCGTGCATCCGCCGCGAGCCCGACTTGCAGCACACCGACGCCTTCATCCGCTGGGCCGCCGCACGGACGCAGTGACGGGAGAGGCGTCATGCCCAAGGCACGCAACAACCGGCTCCGCATCTTCCCCGACCGCGAGGCCGCCGCCGAGGCCGCCGAGGAATGCCGCACGCAGCGTTTTCCGAAGGTGGTGCCCGACACCCTCGCGGACGGATTGAACGTCGTCCGCCGCGACACCTACCGCGGCCGCAGCGTCTCCTCGACCTGGCTCTGCGAGGACGGGCGCTTCCGCTTCCTCGACACCTGCGACTGGTGACACCGCCGTCACTTCGGGCGCCCCGCGCCGATAGCGGCCGCGCGGCGTCCGACCACTGCACTTCACGAAAGGACACACGATGAACCTCACCCGCGACGCGATGCTGGTCTCCTTGCGCATCACCGCCTGGTCCGGCCGGCTCTACGACCGCGAGGCCTCCAACCACGTCGCCGTCCATCACGACGCCGCGGCCAGCGCCGGGCGCTACAACAAGCGCCTGCTGCCCAAGGCCGCCTTCGCTGCGCTTACCGCCACCGTCAGCGCATGCAGGAGCACGCATTACGAGCAGTCGCTTCCCTGGGACGACAAGGGCGCGCGGCTGCTGACGGTCTCCAACTACGAGCGCTACACGGAGCTCATGGACGGCCTTCAGGAGCGCATGGTGCGCGAGCGCGCGCGCTTCATCGAGGACTACGACGACAACGTCGACCAGGCCCGGCTCGATCTCGGCCGGCTCTTCCGCATCGACGACTATCCCTCCAAGGAGGCGCTGCAGGGCAAGTTCTCCGTCCGCTACCGCATAGCGCCGGTGCCGGACGCGGACCACTTCATGGCCCAGCTCGCCGCCCACGACACCGACCGCGTGAAGCGCGACATCGAGAGCCAGGTCGAGGAGAAGCTGCACGACGCCGTGGGCGACCTCTACCGGCGCCTGGGCGAGGCGGTCGAGCGCGTCTCCGAGCGCCTGCAGACGGGCGAGGACGGCAAGCCGCTGGTGTTCCGGGACTCGATGATCTCGAACATCCGCGAGCTGGTGGACGTGGTGCCCCGCCTCAACATTTTTGGGGACCACCGGCTCGCGATGCTGTGCCAGGAGGTGAAGGACCGGATCGCGAGCGCCGACCCCGACACCCTGCGCCCGTCGTCCACCTTCAGCCCCCAAGTCCGCCAGCAGGTAAAGCGCGACGCCGACGCGCTCGCGCAGCAGTTCGCAGGCTACTTCGGGGACGGCGCCCAGGCCCGTCGGGAGGCCGCGTGATGTCCCGCCGCGCCCACGAGGAATCGGCCCGCCGGGTCAGCGACTGCGTGACAGCGCTGCTACAGGATCAGCCCTTCTTCGGCAGCCTCGCGCTCCGGCTGCCGATCCGCGCCGACGCCTCGCGCGAGACGCTGGCGAGCGACGGCCACGAGATCCGCTACTCGCCCGAATGGGTGGCGGACACCGGCGCGGACCTCGTCAAGACCGCCATCGGGCGCGTGGTGCTGGCCTGCGCCCTCAAGCACCACACCCGGCGGGGCGAGCGCGATCCCGGACGCTGGCAGATGGCCTCGCAATTCGTCACCCACGGCCTCCTGCGCGACGCGGGCTTCAAGCTGCCGCCCGAGGCCGAGGCCTGGGACGGGATCAGCGTCGAGCAGGCCTACGACCGCCTGCCGGAGCCGCAGGACGACGGCGGCCAGGGTGGGGGCGAGGACAACCCGCCTCCGTCTCCGGGCGGCGGCACCGGCAGCGACGACGATCCGCAGACCGATGGCCATGACGCCGATGATCGGTCCGATGACGACACCGAACCGTCCGGCAACGGCGACCGGCCGGACCGGGACGATCAGGGCGAGGACGACGGGACCGGCGAGGCCCCGAGCGTCGATCCCACCGGCACCGGCGAGATCATGGACGCCGCCGCGCGCAACGGCGGCGACGCCGGGAGCGCTGAGGCGCCGATGGACGTCAACGCCGAGGAGCAGGCCTGGGACGAGGCCATGCACCAGGCCCTCAACCTCGCCAAGGCGCAAGGCGCCGCACCCGGCGCGGTGGAGGAGGCCATCCGTGACGCGCATCGCAGCACCCTCGACTGGCGCTCCCTGCTGCGCCGCTACATGACCGACGCCGCGCCCCGCGACTACTCCTGGAGCATGCCCAACCGGCGCTTCATCGACGGGGGCCTCTACCTCCCCTCGATGCGCACCGAAGGGATGGGCACGCTCGCGGTCATCATCGACACCTCCGGTTCGGTCGACAGCGATGCCCTCGCGGCGTTCTGGTCGGAGGTCCGCGAGGTCGCGGCCGAGATCGAGCCCGGGCGCGTCATCGTGCTTCAGGTCGACGCCGCCGTGCAGGACGAGCAGGACCACGCGCCCGGCGAGCTGCCCGAGCAGATCGTCGTCAAGGGACGGTGGGGCACGGATTTCCGGCCGGGGTTCGCCCGCCTCGCCGAGCGGGGCGAGCAGCCGGCGTGCTGCCTCTATTTCACGGACATGGACTGCGACCGCTACCCCGAGACCGAGCCCCCGTTCCCCGTTGCGTGGATCGACTGGTCGCCGCGGGACGCTCCCTGGGGACAACCGCCGCCCTGGGGCGAGCACATCAGGATCGGGGATTGACCCTCGCCGGAGGGCCGGTGCCTCCGTCCCTCCGCCACACACACGACACCAACGGCAGGAGCACATCATGATGCCCACCGCCACATGCCAGTGTTGCGGCTGGAACGGCCCGGCCGACCAGTGCGGCCCGCTCAAGAACGCGTGGGAGCGCGTCGAGCCGGGCGATGTCATGCCTGCGGGCGAATGCCCGAAGTGCAACGCCTCGGCACTGCTCGACGAAACCAGGCACGAGCCCTGCATCAGGGTCATCACCACGCTTGTGCCCGAGCGCGCCACGAAGTTCGGCGTCCGCTCCACCGCCCAGAGCCTCGCCAACGTCATGTGGCATTACTCCCAGCCCTGGAGCTACCGCGTCGAGGACCTCGACCGCGCCGGCTTCCGCGTCGCCGTCCATCGCGACACGCCGGGCGCCGGCCCGGACCCGCACGGCTATCTGCGCATCGAGCGGGCATGAGGGCAGGGAGGAGCGCATGAATCTCACCGGCATCCGCATCGACGAGATCGTGAACGTCACCCATCTGCCGTGCTATGCGCGCGGCCGGGCGACCTTCGACAACGGCCGCAGCTATCCGTTCGACGCCAACTTCGCGCACGGCTACGGCGACGACGCCGTGATCGTGTACGGCCCGGCCAACGGCAAGCAGCTCAAGTCCGGCACTCGGGTGCACAAGGCGATCATGGACCGCCTCGGCTTCCCCGATATCGCGCAACGCGAGCGCGACGCGATCGCCACCTTCGAGGAAGAGCGCGTCGCGGCCTGCCGGGCGCTCATGCGGCGCCGGCCGTCCTGACTCTCCACCGGACGGCGGGCCTCCGGCCTCGCCGCTCGATCCAGACCATCGGGGCGTGAGCCTCCCGCGAACGTGTGAACGCGCGCTGCGCGCGGCAGTAGCGGGAGTCGACTGGAAGGCACCGCCTCGCGGGTTCGAATCCCGCCCGCCCCGCCGTTTCCCCTTCGATACGAGGAGCACTGCCATGAGCAGGACAGAGACCGCCACCTGCCGAGACTGCGGCTGGACCGGACCCGCCCAGGACACGAGGGAGCTTCGCGATTTCTGGGACCGCGTGCTGCCCGGCGACATCATGCCGGCCGGCCAATGCCCGGTATTGAGCTGCGCCGGCCTGGCCATGCTCGACGAGGATTCCGAGCCCGTGGTCGACCTGCGCCCCGCGATGCAAGCGCTCGTGCTCGACCTCGACCGGCTCCACCGCAACATCTACTCCGGCAGGCTGCGCGCCCCCGTCGGCAGCTATGTCAAGCATTTCGCCGATTCCGCCCGCAAGGCGCTAGCGGCAGGGCTCCGGCACGAGTGTCCGGCGATGCAGCCGGTCTGCGCCACATGCGGCGGGACCGGCGTCCGGATCGACGCATGGGCGCGCTGGGACACGCATTGGCAGCGCTGGGAGCCGCACGAGGTCTGCGAGGCCACCGCGATCTGCGCCGACTGCGACATCGAGTGCGCCTATTCGATGAAGCCCGTCACGGAGGGTGCGTGATGGTGGAGAGAAGCGCATTCGACTTCTGCGGCAACCGCATCATCCGCCAGTCGGAGCCCATGAGGATCGGCAAGCACGAGTGGCGGCTCACCCTCTACCGCTCCCCCCACCACGACCAACGCCTGATCGGCTACGAATGGCGGCGCACGGACGGCAGGCCGATCCGCCGCACGTGCCCCGGCGGCGCCTACTGGATCGACGGCTCCACCTGGATGCGCCACGAGGACTGGCCGTCATACAACCACAACGACGGCGAGTGGGGCGGGATGCCGCGCACCCTGCGCAAGCTTTGGGAGCGCTGCCCCTGGGCGCACTAGCGCAAGATATCCCCCACCTGATCTTTCGGTCAGGACGGCGGCTCCCTCTCTACCGAGCATAGCCGCGACGCACCCCCGGCACCGACGCCGGCCCCGCCGTCTCTCGCCGGCGCGAGGGGAGGGACGGCAAGGCCTGGGGCGACCCGCCGGGGGCGCGGAGAGCGCTCCGCCCGGCGGCGGCAACTTCACTCTCCAGGGGACGACAGCCATGCAGACCGTCCACCCGTCGCCCGTGGCGATCCGCCTCGCCATATCGCGCATCCGGTACGCCGTCGACGCGCACGGCGGCGACCAGCAGGTTCCCATGGACTGGGGCATCGTTCACCGCCACGGATGCCGCACCACCGCCTGCCATGCCGGCTGGTACACGCTCGCCCGCTTCATGGAGCACCCCGCGGTCCGCTGGCTGCGCGACGAGACGTTCTACACGGACCCCGGCGAAACCATGATGGCGCTCAAGCCGGACGGGAAGATCGCCCACCTGATGTACCACGACGGCGCCCACGTTCTGGCGCGCGACCTCGGGTTCATGAATGCCCCCGCGCTGAAAGGCTGGGCGGAACGCCACCCGGAGATCTGGGGCGGCGCCCACGGCGACCGCATGTTCGCGGGCGACGGCGCCGTGGCGTTCGGCAAGCCGCCCTTCGCGTCCATCATGGTGAGCGAGATCGTCGCCTGGTGGCTCGCGGTGGCGGACCGGCTCGATACGGCAATCCCGGTCCATCGCGACCGGCTCACCGCTCTCGCGGTCCTCAAGTGCCGCGACACCGACACGCAGGCAACCATCGCCATCGAGCCCTGCAAGGGCGGCTTCCGCCTCGTGCGGCGCCCTTACCCCGTGAGCCTGCCGTCGTTGCAGGCCTGATCCCATTCCACCGAGGGGCGTGGCTCCTCTTTCCGTCGACCGCCCGAACCTGCATCAGCGAGGACGTCATGGACGCACGCACCGATGTCATCGAAGTCACCGCCCTGCTCGTGGCCGCCCGCACCGTGGTGACCGATCCCGCGCGCTGGTGCGCCTGGCCGGAGGCGCTCGACCGGGACGGCACCCCGTGCCAGGGCCGGGCGAGCCGCGCCGTCCGCTGGGGCGCGCTCGGCGCCCTCGATCGCGTGGCCGCCGAGGCGAATGCCGCGCAGGGCGCCGTCGCGGAAGCGAGGTCGTTGATGTATCGCGCGGCCTCGGAAACCGCACCTGCGAGCCCGGCAACGGTGCGGGCGCTCGACCTGGAACCCGGCCACACCGCGACCATCGCGATATTCGACGGCGCAATTCGCTTGGCGCCGAAGCCGGAGGCGCCGACCGCGCCGGACATTCTCGTCGTCGCCCGCACGGTCATCGCCCGCTCCGACCGCTGGGCGCAGGGCGCCATCGCGCTCGACCGCTTCGGCCGGGCGCTCGTCTCCTTCCACGGCGGGTGCCGCCTCTGCGCCGCAGGCGCCGTCGGGCTTGCCGCCCACGTGCTCGGCGCGGACGACGCCGGCCGCGACCGGATCGGCCCCACGGTGAACCAGGTTTCTTGGTTGCTGGACTGCGCCGCGTTCAAGATCGGCGAGTACGAGAGCCACATCGGCCTCAACGAGCACGACACCCACGGCCGTGTCGTCGCCATGTTCGATCACGCCCTCGACATGGCGCGCCCCGAGGCGCCCCGCGAGCCGAGGGAGGCGTGACCATGGCCGACAGCACCGCAGCAACACGCCGCCCCACCGGCCGGAGTCCCCGCGCCGCCGCAGCCCTTAATCCCCAGGCTCATCTACCTCGTCTGCTCGCCCGCCGCGACCTGTTCGACGAGGCCGAGGCGTCCACCGGCGAGAACGCCGACACCGGCTCTTCCGACTGCCTCTGCACCGACTGACCGCAGAACCGCGCCCGCCGGCCCCGCCTCGCGGAGAGATCGAGTCCGGCGACCGGCTTCCGAGGGTCCCGGGCGGCCGAGAGAGCCCCCGCGGCCCTTCTCCATGCGCGCGCGGCTGCACGCGGCCGCCCGTCCCATCCACATGCCGCCCGACCGCGGCCCATCTCCGGAGAAGCCGATGACCGAACCCGTCATCCGATCCATCCCGCTCGACCGGCTCGAGCTTTCGCCCGCCAACGTACGCAAGACCACGGCCGGCGAGGCCGCCTTCGCCGAGCTCAAGGCCAACATCGCCGCCAACGGTGTGCTCGCGAACCTCGTCGTGCGCGCCCTCGGTCCCGAGACCCAGGACAACCTGCGCTACGCCGTCATCGCCGGCGGCAGGCGCCTGGCCGCGCTCGGCGAACTCACCCAGGAGGGTGTATTCCCGAGTGACTACCCCGTCCCCTGCCGCATCGTCGCCAACGGCGCGGCCGACGAGGAGCTCTCGCTGGCCGAGAACGTCATCCGTGTAGCGATGCACCCGGCGGACCAGGTGGAGGCGTTCGGCGCCCTCGCGCTCGCCGGCGCCACCGTCGCCGACATCGCCATCCGTTTCGGGGTCTCGGAACGCATCGTGGAGCAGCGCCTGCGCCTCGGCCACGCCGCGCCCGAGCTGCTGGACGCCTACCGCGAGAACAGGATCGACCTCGCCACGCTGAAGGCCTTCACCGTCACCACCGACCGCGCCCGCCAGATGGCGGTGTGGGAGCAGGTGAGCGAGCAGGGCTACCGGCCCACCGACTGGCAGATCAGGCGCATGCTGACCGAGGACCGCATTCCGGCCGGCGCCGCGCTCGCCCGCTACGTCGGCGTGGACGCCTACGAGGCGGCCGGCGGTCCCGTGCTGCGCGACCTCTTCGCCGATGAGTACGAGAACGGCGTCTGGCTGGAGAACCCGGCGCTTCTGATGAAGCTCGCCCTCCAACGGTTGCAGGTCGCGGCGGATGAGCTGGCAACCCGCTGGAAGTGGGCCGAGGCCCGGCTCGACGTCGACTGGTCCGACCTCGCGCGCTTCGGGCGGGTGCATCCCACCCCGGCCCAGCCCACGGACGAGGAGACCGCCGAACGCGGGCGCCTGCACGCTCGGCAGGAAGAGCTTGCCGACCTGGACGACGACGAATGGACTGAAGAGCTTGTCGATGAGAGCGATTCAATCGGGACGCGCCTCACCGAGATCGAGGAAGCCGTCAAGGCCCGCGCCGTCTTCAAGCCCGAGGACATCGCGATCGCCGGCTGCATCGCCACCGTCGGCAACGACGGCACGCTCCAGGTCGTGAACGGCCTCGTGAAGCCCGAAGACATGCCGGCCGCAGACACCGCCACGGACATCCCGGACGCCTCTGCCCAGGGCGGTGGCGGGCAGCACGATGGCCAGCAGGCCACCTCCGGCATCCAGTCTCCCGCCGTCTCCGGCCCGGCCATGCCTCACGCCCGGCCCGACCCGGAGGCCGAGGCGCGCAAGGAGGCCGGCGTCGGCATCGGCCTCGCCGACGACCTCCGCGCCGTCAGGACGACGCTGGTCAAGGCCCATCTGGCGGAGGATTTCGGGGCCGCCTTCGACCTCATGCTGTTCCAGATGGGCCGCGCGGTGTTCACCCCCGGCTACCACGACCATGCACTCGACATCGCGGTGCGCGAGACCCCGGACCGCCCGCCGCTCCGCGCCAACGACGACGCCTTCGGCGACTGGAGCCCCGGAGAGGCCATGCTGGCCGACCGCTCATCGCTGCGCTTCGACTGGCTGGAGATCGAGGACCGCCACGAGTCCTTCGCGGCGCTGAAGGCGCTTGCGCCCAAGGACAAGAAGCGGCTGTTCGCCGCCTGCGTCGCGCGCACGCTCGTGGGCCAGCTCGCCTTCGAGGCGAATGCGCGGCCCGAGACGGAAGCGACGGTGGCGCGCCTCGACATCGAGTTCGCGGAACACGTCCGGCCCGGCGCCGAGATGTTCTGGTCGCGCGTGCGCAAGGACCGGATGATGGACGTCGCCCGCCGCACCCTCGGCATCGAGTGGGCGCACACCCACCGCAAGGACAAGAAGGCGGTTCTCGCCACCGCGATGGAGACCGCCTTCGCGGCCGGAGACGCGGCGCCTCTGGGCGTCTCGAAGGAGGGCCGCGCGGCTGCGCTCGCCTGGGTGCCGCCCGGCTTCGCCGCCTTCGACTCGGGCCACGTCGACGACGAAGACGCGGCCGCACCGCAAGCCGAAGCCCCGCCTGCGGACCAGACGTCCCAGGACGCGGCAGCTTCGGACGCGCCGCAGTCCGGCGACGGGCAGGAGGCCCCGGCGGAGCAGCCCGAGCCGCCCGCCGACGCCGAAGCCACCGCGGCACAGGCGACCGATATGGGCGATTCGGAGCAGCCTGCGCCGTCCGAAGCGTCCGACGGCACCCCTGACCCGGAAACCGCCGAATCGCCCGGCGTCTCCGGCCCGAGGGTCCCGGACGCAGCGACCGCCGCCCCTGCCGGCGTCGAGGCGATCGACGCCATGAACGCGGTGCCGGTCGCGGGCGGCGGACCCAGGGTCATCGTCAACACGGTCGGGATCGACGCCGACGACGGCACCGGGGCCTCGCCGGAGACCGATCCGCCGGCGCCGCCCATCCCCGGCAACGGCCACGACACCGAGGGCGACGCGCTGGACATCCCGGCCTTCCTGCGCCGCTCGTAGGCGCCGCATTCCTTTCCTGCGCCCCGCCGGTCGGCGGCCCTCGGGTCCGTCCGGTGGGGCGCGTTTCCCTCCAACGCAACATGGGAGATCAACGCCATGAGCGATCCTTCCCGACTGCCCGCCACGATCCGGGCGCGCGTCCATGACGGCGCCATCGACCGGGTCTCGAGATTCTTCAATGGCTCCGTCGCGGACGCGGCGGCCGAGCTGATCCAGAACGCGCGCCGCAGCGGCGCCACCCGCCTCGACGTCGCCACCGAGGCCGTGCCCGAAGCCGAGGCTTGCGGCGGCACTGTCGTCACCGTCACCGACGACGGCTTCGGAATCGCCGACCCGGCCGTGCTGCTCTCCTTCGGCGAGAGCGGCTGGGACGCCGCCACGGCGAAGCGCGAGGACCCCGCAGGCATGGGCGTCTATGCGCTCTCGAAGCGCGGCTGCGTGATTTCATCGCGCCCGGCCACCGCAGGGATCGCACCGATGCCCGGTTGGCGGGTCGAGCTCATGCCCGAGTGCTTCATCGGAAAGCAGGAGGCCCGCATCGTCGCCTGCGAGGATGCCCCCCTGCCGAGCGGCACCGCGATCTCCTTCCGCGCGGACCAGGGCCCGGAAGGCATCCGCGCCGCCTTCGCCGCCGCCGCGCGCCACTGCCCGCTGGCAGTGACCGTCAACGGCGAGATTGTGGAGCGCAAGGCCTTCCTCGACGGCGCCGTCCACGTCGAACGCTGGCAGGGCCTCGCCTTCGGCGTCTTCGACAGCAGGTTCACCGGCTTCAACGACTCCGACCTCAACTTCCACGGGCTCACGCTCTCCGTCCGCCTGCCGACGGTGGACACCATCGACGGCGGCACCTGGTCGGTGCTGGGCGACGTCGACGCCTGCCCCGAGCTCGAGCTGATGCTGCCCGCGCGCCGCGAGGCGGTGCAGACGCCCTTCCTGGACGAGATGCGCAAGGCGGCCCGGGTGGCCATCTATCGCGCCATGCGCCGCGCCGACCGCACGCCTGCGCTCTCCCACGCCCACTTCGCGGCGGCCCGGGAGGCGGGCATCGACATGCCGATCGCGCCGGCCGTCCTCCGACCCTGGCGCCCCGGCATCGCCGACATCGACGACTGGCGGGACACGCCGAACCCCGAGCCGGTCCGCCCCGGCACCCTGGTGATGGCGGCCGATGCGGAGACCCAGGACCAGCAGTGCCTCTGGCGCGCAGCGGAACGGGCAGGGATCGCAGGCCGTCTGTTCGAGGCCGACAAGCGCCTCAAAGGCTACGACTGGTACGACGCGCTGGCGCGGGTATCGGACGTGCGCATCGACGTCACCGGGACCGGCGTCACCCATCCGCTCGATGCCTTGCGAGCCGGCGACGAGCCGAGCGCCGACGCCGCCACCGCGCCGGGCCTGCCGGACACGCTTGCCCGGCCGGACGCCATCCACATGCACCTTAAAGTATTGAGCTGGGACGGGCCGCCCGAGACCATCGCCGTCCCCGCCGACGTCGCCTTCGTCGGCGAGGAAGGCACCTGGGTCGAGGACGCGCACCCGCTGGTCACCAGGGACAGCGACCTCCAGCCCTCCGGCCTCTGCCAGCTCCTGGAGGCCGCGTACTTCTCGGCCTCCGACGACCCGGACGCGGACAGCCACGAAACCCAGCGCCGGCGCTTCCGCGAGGACGCGACCCACATGGCGATCAAGCTTCTGGCCAGCGAGGAAGAGGCCAGAAAGCACACCATCGCGGAGGCCGTCTGGCGCGAGATCCTGTGGGTGATGCCGCGCGACCGCGAGGTCTCCATCAAGGTCGCGGGCGGCAAGGTCGCGGTGGAGTTCGGCCCCGAGAGCCCGGCGCCGCAGGGGGTGGCGGCATGACCTGGTTCACGGTGCAGGCAGGCTACGCCGGTTACTTCGCAAACACCGTCTCCGTCGAGGCGGACACGCTCGAGGAGGCTCTGGAGAAGGCCATCGAGGTCGCCAACCAGGACCCCAACTGGAAGTCGGTCGACCACTGCGGACCGAGCTTCATCGACGCCTGTTGCGTCGGGCGGGATGAGGATCCGTGGGACGACGAAAAATCGCTGCCCGTCCCGGCCAGGTTCACCGAGCGGGGCGAGCCGCCCCTCGTCACCCTCACCGGCCCCCGGCCGCCCGGCGGCGTGGAGGTGAGCGGCGGCACGGTGCGCATCCGCCTCGTCGATCGCGCCGCGACCGTGACCACCGAGGTTTCCGATCCGCCGCCGCCGCCCGGCAGCAAGCCGGTGGTCATCGTCCGGCGGAGACCCGACGGAGCTCCCGACATCGAGGTCCGCGGCGGCAAGGCCCTCGTTCGCGTCGAGGGTTGGGAAGGAGGCGACCATGCCCAAGCCTGACCCTGGCAACGCCGCCGCATTCGGTCCCGTGCTCTCCGTCTATACCCGCGCCCAGGCGATCGAGGACGGCATCCTCGTCGACGTCTCCGACACCGCGCGCGAAGCGGGTTTTCAGATCCCCGTCGCGGTCACGCGCAGCGTCTGGAACCGGCTGGTCGCTTTGCCAGAGGGCTACCGCGGCTTCCAGGACGAGGCCGGCCGGCTATGGGACGTGCTCTGGATGGCGCGCCACTACGCGCGCCGCGCCTCGAACAGCGACCGCGTGCGGATGTGCGTGCTGGTGCGCGACATCCGCAAGGACCTCCGCGACAGCAACCGGCCGCCCCGCAGGCACTTCCCCATCGTGGCGATCGGCGCCGGCGACCGCGGTGAGCCGGTATTATGAGAACTCCGGCTTTATGGGGTCCGGTGGCCGTTTTTTCTTGTAGATCAAGGGTTAGTGACGCGATTCGGTTCCCATAAAAGCGGGCATGCGGATCGCACGTAGTCTAGGTCTCTTGGTGGATCGAAGCACACAGGAGACCGAAGCATGGCCTTCCCTTTTCAGAACCCGTCGTCGCTTCTGCGAGACCGGTTGAACGATGTCATCCCGGGCTATCGGAGCTCGCTAGAACAACAAGGCCTGGCACCTTGGTGGGCCGACAAACAGGCGCGAACGGCTGAGCACATTGTTGTCTGGCTGACAATCAATGACGTGCCGATCTCGGACCTCGACATTCGCAAAATTGCCGCTTTTGTGGCTCATGATTGCGCCTGTCCGAGAGAGTTTGAGCCCTACATAAAGCACTATACCCGCTCATGGGCCGACAGATTTCTCGGCCATCTAATGGATGTCGGACTGGTGGCAATGCCGGTGCCGATCATCCAGGGGAGCCAGCACGTTGACGCGTTTATCTGCGCTTTGTCCGATCAAGGCTACAGAAAGGGTACAAGGCGAGTTGCTCGCTCTATGTGTCGCCACTTTATCGTGTGGCTTTACCTTTCGGACCTCGCTCTGGATCAGATTGACGATGGCGTGATTCAAAGATTTCTCGATCACAAATGTGCTTGTTCGTGTCCAGGGTTTCACAAACATGGCACGTTCAGTGGATCGGCCGGAGCTCGAGCAAGAATCGTAAAGTTTGCCGATTTTCTCGCCTGCGAGTTGGAAATCGGGAGCTGGCGCAAGGTAACTCCTCCTTTAGAGCACCACGAACTTGTCGACGGCTTTATCGACTGGATGCGCCGTCATCGTGGGGCGCGCGATGAAACCATCCGCAGTTATTCTGGATATCTACGCCGGATGGTGTTGCCGGTGCTTGGCCACGATCCGGCCGTGTACGACGTAGCCCCGATTCGCACGGCTTTCGCCAACTGGGCGGAGTCCCATTCGCGCGTCCAACTCTTGAGCATCGCTACCGCTTTGCGCGCATATTTGCGGTATCTAGGTGCGAACGGCATCTGCCGACCGGAACTCGCTGGCGCCGTTCCAGTCGTAAGGCGACAGCGGGAAAGCACCCTGCCACGCTATGTCGGTGAAACCGATATCGAGGCGCTGATAGCCAGTTGCGAAACGGCGGTGCCGACCGGCATGCGGGATCGAGCCATCCTGCTGCTACTTGCCCGGCTGGCACTGCGCGCCGGCGATATCGTCGGCTTGCGGTTGAGTGATATCAACTGGGACCGCGCGCATGTCCGGGTCAACGGAAAGTCGCGCCATACGGTCGCCCTGCCGCTGTCCCAGGAGGTCGGTGACGCCCTGAAGGCATACATTCTTCAGGGTCGGCCGCCCATGCAAAGCGAGTTTGTCTTTCTGGAGGCTCGCGCTCCGTATCGCGCGTTGTCCAGCAGCACCGCCGTCTCATACATCGTTCGGCGTGCCATGCGAAGGGCCGGGATCGATGGCGAAGGCCTGCCCGCGGCCCATCTGTTTCGACATTCCTGCGCAACGCACCTGCTGCGCGGCGGGGCATCGCTCGAAACCGTGGCCACGCTTCTGCGCCATCGATCGGTCGAGACCACGACGCTCTATGCACGGGTCGATCGGCCGATGCTACTGGAGGTTGCTCAGCCCTGGCCGGGAGACGCGTCATGACACTGACCGACCAGGCAACATCCTATGTGGCCGTGAAACGTGCGACGGGCCTGTCCTTTATCAAACAGGAGCGCCTGCTCAGCGGCTTTGCTGTCTATGCCGAGGCGCAAGGCGACCAGTTCATTCAGGTTGCGACAGTTCTGGACTGGGCGTCTCAGTCATCGGCGCGAAAGGAGCGGATATACAGACTTCATGTCGTCTGCGCGTTCGCCGAGTACCTGCACGTGGAGGACGAGCGCCACGAGCTCCCTCATCGCGATGCCTTGGGTCGCAGGGGCCGACACCGGCCGCCGCCGCATCTGCTATCGCCGGACGATATCAGACAGATCATGAACGCCGCGCTCGACCTTTCACCCGCAGGTTCGATCAGGCCGCACACGTACCATGCCGTGATCGGTGTCCTGGCGGCAACCGGCATGCGCCGGTCGGAGGCGATCGGTCTTCGGATTAGGGATGTGACCGAAGATGGTCTCCAGATCCACAACGCCAAGCTCGGCAAAGCACGCTTGGTTCCCTTGGATGAAACCACAAAGGACGCCCTTGACGCCTATCTCAAGAAAAGAGGTCCCGGCGAACCGGACGATCCCGTGTTCGTCATGCGATCTGGCCGTGCAGTCAATCCGGAGACCCTCAGGACGGTCTTTGTAGACCTTGCCCGAAGCGTCGGGTTGCGCGGCGAGCCAGGCACCCCGGGGCCACGCCTGCATGACCTTCGACACAGCTTTGCGGTGCGTGCGTTGACCGATGCCGCTTCCGGCAACCGGCGCGATATCAGTCGGCACATGCTGGCGCTTTCTACCTATCTCGGTCACGCGAATATCGTCGATACCTACTGGTATCTCGAAGCGACACCCGTCCTGCTCGACCAGATATCGGCCGCGACTGAAAAACTCCGTGAACTGCATGCCGGGAGGCAAACCGATGAGTGAACTTGCAAAGCCAGTGGCCGCATTCTTGCGGGAGTACCTGCCGCACGAACGGGGCGCCAGTCCTCATACCATCGAAACCTACGTCATTGCGCTCAGAATGCTGGTCACCTTCCTTGCTGAGCTTCTCCGAATACAGCCGAGCCGACTGGAGATTAAACATCTCGATACGAAAAACGTTCTCGCCTTCCTTAACCACCTCGAGACGGATCGAAAGAATGGCGTGAAAACGCGCAACATGAGATTGGCTGCAATCAAGACATTCTTCCGTTATCTAGAGTACCGATATCCGGAACACCTCGACATTGCAGCACGCGTTCGTGCCATCCCTTCCAAGAAGGAAGATCAGCCACCGGTTGACTATCTAAACCATGAAGAAGTTCACGCTATTCTGAACGCACCGGATACCAGGACACGCATCGGCCTGCGCGATCATGCAATGCTGTGTCTGACCTACAACGCCGGTCTGCGAGTCTCGGAACTGGTCAGCCTTCCTGTCGACAGCCTCTCGCAACCTGGCCTCAATCAGGTCCGGGTCATGGGCAAGGGACGTCGTGGTCGCATTCTGCCGCTTTGGAAGGAAACCAGTGCCGCCTTGCACAACTGGATGGGCGTACGTCCTGATCGAACGGATTGCCACCTGTTCCTCAATACGTTCGGAGCCGGCATGACGCGGCGTGGCTTCGCGAAGCGACTTGCGGTGCATACCAGATCGGCGGCGGCCATCGTCCCGTCCATCGCAGAAAAGACCGTGTCGCCGCATTCGCTGCGTCACGCATGTGCGCTGCATACCCTCGAAGCAACCGGCGACGTAAGACAGGTAGCCCTATGGCTGGGGCATGCGAGCATCCAGACCACGGAAATGTACTTGCGGATCGATCCGGTCGCCAAACTCAAGACCTTGTCGGAGCGGCAGCCGCCGAACCTCCGCAAGGGAAGCTTCCGTGGAGTGCAGGACCAGCTTCTGGCCTTACTTGGGGGAAAATGAGCCCGCTTTTATGGGAACCGAATCGCGTCACTAACCCTTGATCTACAAGAAAAAACGGCCACCGGACCCCATAAAGCCGGAGTTCTCATAAGACCGCATATGGGCCCGTTCCCATATGCCGTCATCACCATCATGTTCCCCGAGGACGACTGAGCGCTCCCCCGCGCTCTTCGTCCCCGCCACTGCCCTGGAGTCAGCCCCATGCAAATCCTCTCGCCCGAGCAGCTCCTCGAAACCGCCCGCCGCGTCGCCGAAACCTTCGACACGCCAGAGCGCTGGCACAAGGGAAGCTGGGGCCGCGACGACGACGGCTACAGGCTCTCATTCGACGGCGGGTTCCACGTCAAGGACGAGAGCGGCAGGCGCCACACCCCGGCGCTCCGCATGCGGCCCCCCGACGCCCAGCGCTGCTTCTGCCTCGCCGGCGCCGTCCGGATCCACACCGGGGCCATCACAGGCTGCGATCCCTCTTCCCTCGGCGACTTGATCGAGCAGATCTGCCTGGTCTACGTGAACGTCGGCAACCTGCACCGGCACCTGCAGTTCCACGACACCTTCGAGCCCTATCTCGAAGCCGTGATCGAATGGAACGACCAGTCCGAGCGCACCTTCCCGGAAATCCGGAGCCTCGCCCGGGCCGTCGTCGACCACCTCGACGCGGCGCGAGTCCGGGCGGGCTGACCCGGCACGCCGGAACCATGCAGAAATCCACCATCCACCGCGCCGACGCGGACCTCAAGCAGGCCTGGCGCAGCCGCTTCCGCGCCCTGCCGCCCGCCTCCCGGGAGGCGCTGCGGCTCGCTCTCCTCGATCTCCGCAAGGACGCGCTCTACCGCGCCGAGCTCCAGTGGCGCCGCCACAAGGCGCCCATGGCCTGCTACTGGCGGGCCGTCGGCGTCTACGCGGGCCATCTCGCCCGCGCCCTGCGCTAACCCGCCCCTCAAGCACTTCCCCATCGTCGCGCGCCGCGTCGGCGACGAGGGGCGGCCCGCGATCACCGTCATTTCTGCCGAGGACGACCGAGCACGCCTTCCCCGCCCCGGCCTTTCCGGCGCCGCCAGGAGCGGGGTGTGGCTCGGGTCGGGCGAGCGGCGCGGAACCTGGAGGCCTCCGGCGCCGCCTCCCGCTCTCCTTCGGCGCCCCGCCGCGGTCTCTCCTCCCGTGGCGGGGCGTTTCCGTTCCAAGTCAAGGAGCCGTGCCATGCCACATTCCAGCGCCGCCCTCGCGACCCCCGACATGCCGCCCGCACCCCCGGCCTGGCACCCCATGGACCCGCGCCGGGGCGAGAACCTGTCGCCGATGTTCGCCGCATTCCTGTGCTGGCTGCTTGGCACCGAACCGATGACCGATCCGGCCATCACCGGCATCGCCGTCTCCGGCAACGCCGTGCTGGCGGCCACCAGCGACGATCCGCTGTTCAACGCCCACCTCGGCTCGCTGGCCGACTTCGAGCGCAACCTGCGCGGCTGGGGCGAGGCCTGCGGCGCCGGTCCCGACACGCTCGACGCGCTGGTGGGCAAACTCCGGAGAGCCGGACAATGAGCCTCTCCGATGCACCCACCCCCGGCCTCCGCGACGTGGCGCCGTTTCCCGTGCCCCCTCACCGGCACCCCGCCGGCACCGGTCACGACGAGCTGCGTGCCCGCTTCCTCCGCGCCGGGCGCGAGGCCGTCGAGGACCGCGAGCTTCTGCAGCTCCTGCTGGCGGGATCGCACCCCGCCGCCGAAGCCGAAAGACTTACAACGGTCCTGCTCGACACCTTCGGCACGCCCGCCCGCGTCCTCGCCGCCCGGACCGACACCCTGCGCACGGTCGCCGGGCTGGGCGAGGCCGGCATCGCCGCGATCAAGACCGCCGAGGCGCTCGGCATCGCGATGGCCAGGGCCGCGCTGCCCGAGACGTTCCATCCGCAGCTCGCGACCTACGACAAGGTCGTCGAGTATTGCCGGGCGCTCGCGGCGCACCGCGACGTCGAGGAGTTCCGGGTGTTGTACCTCGACACCAAGAACAGGCTCATCCGCGACGAGCTGCTGCAAACCGGCACGGTCAACCACACCCCGGTCTATCCCCGCCAGGTCTGCGTCCGAGCGCTCGAGGTGGGGGCCACCGCCCTGGTGGTCCTGCATGAACATCCCAGCGGCGACCCCACGCCGTCGAGGGCGGACGTCGAGATGACCAACCGGCTGCGCGACGCCCTCAAGACGATCGACGTCGATCTCCACGACCACATCGTCGTCGCGCCGGGTGACGCCTTCAGCTTCAAGCAGAATGGTCTCCTTTGACCTCCGGCGGCACCGCGCACTCGCCCGCGCCGGGCAAGACCTGAACGGATCGAGGGCTGAATTGCGGAAGGGGAATATGCCGATCGGAAGAGTATTCATGCCGGAACGGCAGGAGGGGTTGCGCCCCTGCTTCTCCGGAAAGCGGCTGGAAGGAGGCATTCGCTTGCGAATGGAAAGGGCAACCCACCCTTTCCCGTCCCTGGTATTGCATTTTCTTACCGGGTTCCGAACGAAACGGTATTGGCGGCGGTTCGGTATCTCACCCACGTGCACCGGCGACACGGCCCTGCCGATCGCTGGAAACGGGAAGCGCCGACATGTTTGCGAAATCCAACGCCGTTCTCGAAATTCCGACCGTCGACTGGATCGGAAGGATCCCGCCTGACGGAGGAGAGCCGGAGGTTCCGAGGGACGCCCGGACGAGCGGCGATCTACAGATGTCACGCGAGCAGATGCTCGACCTGGGTCAAAGGGCGCTTGGGGTGGTCATCGAGCGCATCGAGAACCTGCCCGGCGAGAGCGCATGGGAAGGCGGGTTCCGGGAGGTTCTCGAAGACCGGCTGCTGGAGGGACCGCCGGAGGACGGGAGGTGCGCCGACGAGGTGATCGAGAGGGTCGCGCGGGACGTTCTTCCGCTCGCAGTGCGCAACGATCACCCCCGCTGCTTCGGGTTTATCCCGTCGTCGCCCACCTGGCCCGGCGTGGTGGCCGACTTCATGGCCGCCGGCTGGCAGACCAACGTATGCACCTGGATGGCCGCGAGCGGCCTCAGCCAGCTGGAGCTGGTCGTCATCGACTGGTTCAGGCGCTGGCTGGGTTATCCGGAGGGCGCGGGCGGGCTCTTCACCAGCGGCGGCTCTGCCGCCAGCGTCGATGCCTTCGTTGCGGCCCGCGAGGCGGCGGGCCACCCCGACCGCGCCAGCGTCTATATGAGCGACCAGGGCCACAGCGCGCTCTCCCGCGGGGCGATGATCGTGGGCGTCCGGCGCGACCGCATTCGCAAGATCCCGAGCGACACGGACTTCCGCATGGACATGGATGCGCTGGCCGGCGCCGTGGCCGCGGACCGCGACGCCGGCCTCAGCCCCATCGCCGTCGCCGCAACCGCCGGCACGACGGGCACGGGAGCGATCGACCGGCTCGAGGCGTTGGCCGACTTCTGCGCGGCGGAAGGCCTCTGGCTGCATGTCGACGCCGCCTATGGCGGCTTTGCGGTGGTGACGGAGCGGGGGAAACGGCTCCTACGCGGCATCGAACGCGCCGATTCGATCGGACTGGACGCGCACAAATGGTTCTTCCAGCCCTACGAGGCGGGCTGCCTGATGGTCAAGGATGAGCGCACGCTCAAGGACGCGTTCGCGGTCCGGCTCGACTATCTTCACGACACGGGATGGGGGGCGGACAACCCCAACTTCTCGGATCTCGGCCTGCAACTGAGCCGCTCGGCTCGGGCGCTGAAGGTCTGGATGTCGGTCCAGACCTTCGGGATGGCCGCCTTCCGGCGCGCCGTCGCCAAGGGGATGGAACTGGCCTCAACGGCCAATGAGTATATCCAGGCGAGTCCCCTCCTGGAGGCCATGAACGAGGTTTCTCTGGGGATCGTGTGCTTCCGGGTCAATCCGGGAGGCGGCAGGCTCGACGAGGAGACGCTGGAGAGGGTCAACAGGACGGTTCTCGACCGCGTGTTCCGGGACGACCCCGCGTTCATGTCGTCCACGCTGCTGCGCGGAACCTTCGTGCTCAGGATGTGCATCCTCAACCACACCACGACGTGGGACGACGTGCGCGAGACGCTTGCGGCGGTCGAACGCTTCGGGCGGGAGGCGCTGTTCGAGAGCGAATCGCTTCCGTGACGGCAAGGACCGCTGCCTTCAGATTCCGCGAGAACGGTCTGCTCTGAAGCCTCCCGGCCCCTTCATCCGCCCGGCGCGCCGTCGGGTCGGTCCCTGCCGCCGCTCCGCCCTGGCGTGCCGAAGGGGGGCGGGGTGCGGTGACGGGGCGCCGGTGGCCGCCGGAAGCAGCGTATGCCGCAAAGCTCCAGGTGTTCGACGACCCTCCGCGCCACCGGCTTGAGCCGGTCATGGTCGCCCGGCACGCGCTTCTTCGGCCAGGAGCGCTCCGCCTTGAACAGCGCGAACTCGACGGTGAACAGCAGGTCTTCCCGCTCGACCGGGATGTTGTAGTTCTCGTCCATGGGCGTCAGTCTTGCACGAGAACATTTAGAGAACAACATGACAGAATGCCGCCGCTGCGGGTAGTTTCGCGGAATGTGCGGCAGATTCACTCAACGCATGACCTGGCGGGAGCTGCACGAGCGGATGGACCTCATCGGCACGCCGCTCAACCTGCGGCCCCGCTACAATGTCGCGCCGAGCCAGGACGTCGCGGTCGTGCGCGCCGATGACCACGGACGCACGCTCGCCATGTTGCGCTGGGGCCTGATTCCCGCGTGGGCCAGAGAGCCCAATATCGGCTACAAGCTGATCAACGCCCGGTCCGAGACGGCGGCCCAGAAGCCTTCGTTCCGCGCGGCCTGGCGCAACCGGCGCTGCCTGATCCCGGCCGACGGGTTCTACGAATGGAAGCGCGAAGGCAAGACCCGCCAGCCCTGGCTGTTCGAGATGCGTGACGCTGCACCCTTCGCCTTCGCCGGGCTTTGGGAGCAATGGCGGATCCCGGAGGGCGCGGCGCTCACGGGCTCCCTCGCCGAGCGCAGCCCCGGCGATGCCGTCGAGACCTGCACCATCCTCACCACCGCCGCCAACGGGACGGTGACGCCGGTCCACGGCCGCATGCCGGTCATCCTGCCGCGCGACGCCTACGGCCCCTGGCTCGCGGGCGAGGAGGTGCCGCTCGCGCCTTACCCGGCGGACGCCATGACCGCCCATCCGGTCAGCATGCATGTCAACCGGCCGGCCAACGACGACCCCGCCTGCGTCCAACCCGTCGACCTGACCTGATCCCCGGCCGCCCGGCGGCCTGAGCGCTTCCCTCCCCACGTCTCCGCGCCTCCCGCCGCCCGGAGTCCGGCCAGCCGGCGCCAGGCGGGCCGGCGCTGTCGGCGCGGGAGGACACGAGTGCCGGAGCCCCGCCGCGCGCCGCGCATCCACGCCCTTCCAGCCCGGAGACCCCCATGCTGCACCGGATCACCGGCCGCGCCGTCAAGTGCGGCCCCGCCGCGATTTCCGCGATCGCCGGCGTGCCCACGCACGAGGCCGCCTCCGTCGTCCGCCGTCTGTTCGACCGGCCCGCCGTCAACGGCGTCCACACGGACGAGCTCGCCGCCGCCCTCGAAGAGTTCAGCTGGACGCCCGACTACGCGATCCGTCACCCCAAGTACCGCGAGCGCCACTATGCGCGCCGGGAAGACGTCTGGGAGCGCATCTTCTCCGATGTCCCCTGCGATGTCCGCGCCTTGACCATCGGGACGTTCCTCGACGCCGCGCCCGCCGGCACCTGGGCGATTTCGGCGGGCGGTCATTTCGTGGCGTATGCCGACGGCTATGTCGCGGATTCCGGTGCCTGGTTCTCGCGCAAGCCCGCCCTCTGGCGCCGCGCCAATCCCGATCACGACCGCGTCGCCCTGCGCCGCCTCCGCGAGGCCCTCCGGTTCGTGCCGGTCTACCGCCAATTGCGGCAGGAATACGAGCACCTGACCTCGGACTCCGCGATCGACGAGACCGTGGCCGCAAATGGTTGGACTTTCACTGTCCGGGGCGAACGCTTCGGCTGACCCGGCTGGGCCGCATTCTCACAACCTCGGCAGACCCCGACCGCCATTCCGTCCGCTGACAGGCCGCGCGGCCTGACCGCCGCCGCGCACCCCGCCGCCAGGAGCACGGGCGGCGGCGGTGGGACAGGCCGGACGGAGCCGCGTGGAGGGCAGTGCCCTGCGCCGTGACGCTGCGGCCCTTCCCGCACCCTCGTCATCGGAGCCTGCCCCATGCTCGACGCCTACCCGGCGCCGGCCGCGCCCGCGCGCCCGCCCGCCGCCGTCCCTGCGCCCGCCATCGCCCAACCCGCTGTCCCACAGTCCGAGCCCCGGTCCGCGCCCGCCGCGCTGCTGGCCGCGGCCCGCACCCTGCTGCCGGTCCTCGAAGCCGGCCGGGCTCTCGATGCCCGCACGTTGCGCGAGGCGATGACACGGGCCTTCGGCGCCTCCGACGCGGACGGCGTCTGGCTCTGGAAGGACGCTTACGAGGCGGCCGAGGCGGCGCTGGTGCTCTTCGTCCAGCGCTACGGCCGCGCCATGCGGCGCGAGGCCGGCGCCGGTCCGGGCGGCCCCGCCGCCATGCTGCGCATGCTGGAGACCCTGGCGGCCCTGGAACCCTCGCAGACCAGGCGCTCCGAAGACCAGCTCAGGTATCAGCAGTTCTCGACACCTCTACCGCTCGCCTACGCGGTGCTGCAGGCCGCCATGATCCGGTCGGGCGACGTGGTGCTCGAACCCTCGGCCGGCACCGGGATGCTGGCGGTGATGGCGCAGCTCGCCCTCGGCAAGGACCTTGGCGCACTGCACCTCAACGAGCTCGCCGTCGTCCGCGCCGGCCTCCTCGCCGGACTGTTTCCGGGCAGCACGGTCACCCGCCACAACGCCGAGTCGATCCGTGACCGGCTGCCCGAGCTGCGCCCCACCGTGGTGCTGATGAACCCGCCCTTCTCGGCAAGTCCCGGGGTCGAGCGCATCCGCCATCACGCGGATCTCCATCACATCCGCTCGGCCTTCTCGATGCTCCCGCCCGGTGGGCGGCTCGTGGCGATTTCTTCGGCGCATTGCGTCCCCGGCGATGCCGCGTGGGTGGACGCCTTCGCCTCGCTCGACCCGCCCGCGCAGGTCGCCTTCACCGCGCCCATCGACGGGCGCGCCTATGCGCGCCGCGGAACCACCTTCGACACCCGCCTCACCGTCCTCGACCGGGGCGGCGAGAAGCCGGGCCAAGTCTACGCCGGCCACCCCGTGCGCGATGCCGGCCACCTCCGGCCCGAGGGTCTGCTGCAGGCGGTCGCCGGCACCGTGCCGGCGCGGCGACCCATCGAGGCGGTGCCGGGCGCGGACCTCTTCGGCCAGGCGCCCGCGCCCCGGCCCAGGCGGGCCAGGCGGACCCGCACCACTCGGCAGGAGACGCCCGCGGTCGAGCACGACTGGGGCCCGGTCGCCGAGCTCGCCTGCGAGGCGGTGCCGCCCGGCGCCGATTCCGCCGGGGCCGTGCAACCCTCCGGGCCGTACGCACGATGGCGGGCGTCGACCTTCCATGTGCCGGGCGCCGCCCCGCACCCGACCCCGATGGTGCAGTCCGGCGCCATGGCGGCGGTGCCGCACCCCATGCCGTCATACCGTCCGATGCTGCCTGAGAAGGTGGTCACCGAGGGCCTGCTGTCCGACGCCCAGCTCGAGAGCGTCATCCTCGCCGGCCAGGCCCACCAGCGCCATCTCGCCGCCGAGTACCGAATCGGTGCCGGCTGGGAGACACTCGTACCGCAGACACTCGTGCCGGAGACGGTGCAGCGGGTCGACGCAGACGGCGATGACGATGACGACGCTCAGGCTTCCGAGGACGGCCACGAATCCATCGACGCCGACGAGCCGCTGTCCGACCCGGTCCGCTTCCGGCGCGGCTGGATGCTGGGCGACGGCACGGGCTGCGGCAAGGGCCGGCAGGTCGCCGCGATTATCCTCGACCAGTGGCTGAGGGGCCGCAGGCGCGCGCTCTGGCTCTCGCAGTCCGACAAGCTGCTGGAGGACGCGCGCCGCGACTGGTGCGGCGTCGGCGGCCGCGAGGACGACGTGATTCCGCTCGGCAAGGTGCGCCAGGGGACCGACATCCCCCATGCGCAGGGCATCCTGTTCGCCACCTATGCGACGCTGCGCTCGCCGGCCAGGCAGGGCAAGCCGTCGCGTCTCGACCAGATCGTGGCCTGGCTCGCGGACGGCGAGGCCGAGGACGAGCGCCACGCATACCAGGGCGTCATCGTCTTCGACGAGGCCCACGCGATGGCCAACGCCGCGGGGTCGAAGGGCTCGCGTGGCGAGGTCAAGCCGTCGCAGCAGGGACGCGCTGGGCTGCGGCTTCAGAACGCGCTGCCCGATGCGCGCATCCTCTACGTCTCCGCCACCGGCGCCACCACCGTACCGGGCCTCGCCTACGCGCGGCGCCTCGGGCTTTGGGCCTCCGGCGAGACCCCGTTCGAGACTCGCACCGCCTTCGTCGCCGCCATGGAGGCGGGCGGTGTCGCGGCGATGGAAGTGGTGGCGCGCGACCTCAAGGCCCTCGGTCTCTACCAGGCCAGGGCGCTCTCCTATGACGGCGTGGAAGTGGACATCCTGGAGCACCCGCTCACCTCGGAGCAGCGGCGCATCTACGATTCATACGCGGGCGCCTTCAAGATCATCCACGCCAACATCCAGGAAGCGCTGAAGGCGACCGGTATCACCGAGGGCGACAAGACCCTCAACAAGAACGCCAAGTCCGCCGCGATCAGCGCCTTCGAAGGCGCCAAGCAGCGCTTCTTCGGCCATTTGCTGACCTCCATGAAGTGTCCCTCGCTGATCCGCGACATCGAGGCGGTCCTGGATGCGGGGCACTCGGCCGTGGTGCAGCTGGTGTCCACCGGCGAGGCGCTGATGGAGCGCCGCATCGCCGAGATCCCGGCCTCCGAGTGGGACGACCTCTCCATCGACCTGACGCCCCGCGAGTACGTGCTCGACTTCCTCGAGCACGCCTTCCCGGTGCAGCTGCAGGAGCCCTTCGAGGACGATGACGGCAACCTCATGTCGCGGCCCGTCTTCGACGCCGACAACAACGCGGTGCTGTGCCAGGAGGCCATCGCCAAGCGCGACGCCCTGATCCAGAAGCTCGGCGCGCTGCCGCCGGTTCAGTCGGCGCTGGATCAGTTGATCCACCGTTTCGGGCACGACGCCGTGGCCGAAATCACCGGGCGCTCGCGCCGGGTGCTCAGGATCGTGGACGCGAAGGGCGAGCGCCTCGCGCTCCGTTCCCGGCCCACGTCGGCCAACCTCGCCGAGACCGCCGCCTTCATGGACGGCGAGAAGAGAATACTGGTGTTCTCCATGGCGGGCGGCATCGGGCGCAGCTACCACGCCGACCTCGGCTGCGCCAACACCGAGCGCCGCATCCACTACCTTCTGGAGCCCGGCTGGCGGGCCGACCAGGCGATCCAGGGCCTCGGACGCACGAACCGGACAAACCAAGCCTGGCCTCCACGATTTCGCCCCGTCACCACCGACGTGAAGGGCGAGCGCAGGTTCATCGCCACCATCGCCCGGCGCCTCGACAGTTTGGGCGCGATCACGCGGGGCCAGCGCGATTCGCAGACCGCAATGGGCGGCGACGACACCGCGCTGTTCAGGGCCAGCGACAACCTGGAGAGCCTCTACGCGAAGTCGGCGTTGCGCCAGTTCTACATCGCGCTCTGGCGCGGCCACATCGCGGGCTGGTCGCTCAAGGACTTCGAGCAGGCCACCGGCCTCAAGCTCACCTGGGAGGGCAACCTCAAGGAGGACCTGCCGCCCATGCCGCAGTTCCTCAACCGGCTGCTGGCGCTCCCCATCGACGAGCAGAACCAGCTCTTCGGCGCCCTGGAGACCCGCATCGAGGCCAACATCGAGATCGCGATCGAGGCCGGCACCTTCGAGCGCGGCGTTGAGACCATCGTTGCCGACTCGCTCGCCGTCGCCTCACGCGAGACGGTGTTCACGCGCGAGGGATCCGGCGCCGAGACCGAGATCGTCGAGATCGCGCGCAAGGACCGGCTGGAACCGCTCGCCGCCGACGCGGCGATCGAGCTCCATGCGTCCACCTCCGGGAAGCCGCCGCGCCTCATGGTCAACGGCCAGTCGAAGCGCGCCGCGCTGGTCATGGACGCACCCGCGCGCACGCTCGACGACGGCGACGTGCAGGAGCGCGTGCGCCTGGTGCGCCCCGCCGTCCGCGAGACCATGGCGAGCGCGGCGCTGGACGCCTCGCAGTGGCGTCCCGCCGGCGAGGACCGCTGGCGCGCTTTCTGGGACGCCGAGATCGCGGGGCTGCCGTCGCACCGCGAGTCCCGCTTCTGGCTGGTCGCCGGCCTGCTGCTGCCGATCTGGGACCGGCTCCCTGACGAGAGCATGCGGGTCCGCCGCCTCCTCGCCGATGACGGCGAGCATCTGATCGGCCGCGTGCTGGGTCCCGCCGAGGTCACCGCGTTCCGTGGCGCCCTCGGATTCGCCGGCGGCCCCGGCCTCACCGCCGAAGAGGCCTTCGACGAGATCATGGTGCGCCGCGCGTCCTTCCCGCTCGCCAACGGCTGGAAACTCGCCCGCCGCCGCCTGATGGGAGCCGATCGGATCGAGATCGAGGGACCGGTGGACGGCGACACCGACGCGCTCAAGCGCATGGGCTGCATGGCCGAGATCGTCTCCTGGCGCACCCGCCTGTTCGCCCCCGATACCGCCACGCTCCAGCGCGTGCTCGACCGCTGGCCGATCGCGGCGTCCGACGCCGGCTCCTGAGCCCGGAGCCGGGCCACCCATCTCCGTGCATCGCGGCCCCCTCGCGAGGGCCGCCACCCGAAACGAGGACCGTACCCATGGCCGACACCCACACGCTGCCCGACGATCCCGTATTCGCCTTCGCGCCCTCCTACGACCTGCCCGGCGAACCGCAGCAGATCCGCATCGTCTTCGAGGGCATCGACGGCTACATCCCCACGGCATTGGTTGCGCTCACGCTCCACGATGCGGAGCGGCTGTGCGACCGCCTGAACCGCCGCCTCGGTCTCGACCGCAAGGCCTGGTGCGCCATCGTGGGGCGTTCCATGGCCGCCGCCCGGGGTGGCGAGCCGCTCCACTGACTGCGGCCCCGTTCCCTACCCATAGAAACTCTCGAGCCATCGCGAGCAGAGGTCGATTGACGCATCGCACCCCGCGTGCGGATCATTCGACCCGCTCATCGCGGGAAAGATTTCGCCATGACTAGAAGACCGACCTCGCCCCGGCGGCCGTTGCCGGCGATCTCCCCTGCCGGCCTCGTGCTCGCCGCTGCCGTCGTCGCGGCCACCGTCGCCGTCCACGCCCCGGCGCTGGCCGCCGAAACCTGGAACGGCCTCACCGTCGCGCCCGAGCACCGCTGCTCGCCCTATGACCGTGCCGACTACCCCTATTCTCGCTCGGTCGAGCGCGAGATCGTCGCCGCCATGGGCGGCAGGGTATACGGGCCCTACACCGGCCGCCATTTCCGGAGCATGAGCGAGACCGATATCGAGCACATCGTCGCCGTTTCCGAAGCCCACGACAGCGGCCTCTGCGCCGCCGGCCCGGACACTCGCCGGCGCTTTGCGTCCGATTTGCTCAATCTCACCCTCGCGACGCCGGAAGTGAACCGTTGCGGTGGAGCCGGGAAGTGCGCCCATGACCCGGCGGATTGGTTGCCGCCGATGAACCGCTGCTGGTTCGCCGCACGCGTCGTCGACGTCAAGCGCAAGTATCGGCTCACCGTCGACCGCCGCGAGGCCGTCGCTCTCCATCGGGTTTTCTCGGCCTGCGCCTCTACTGCGCTGGTATTCACCAGGGCGCAGGGGGACGGCGACCGCGCCGCATCGCAGCGCAACGCCGCCGCCTCGTCCGATGCCCTCGCCTTGTACGACGACAACGGGAACGGCCGCATAACCTGCAAGGAGGCCCGGCGCCACGGCATCGCGCCGGTGCCGCGCGGCCACCCCGCCTATCGATTTATGCGGGACGGCGACAACGACGGAGTGGTCTGCGAGTAGGCGCTCGTCGCTACCGCCTTCGCGAGGACGACGCCGAAACGGCAAGCGCCTTTTGGCCCCTGGTCGCCGACCATCTCGGTCTCCAAGCGCCAGGCTCGCCGACCGAAAGCAGGTCAGGACCTCTTACCAACGCCACAAGAGATCACGCCCACTGTCATCACTGTAGAACTTCCCACAGCACTTCAGCAGTCGTGAACATTCATGGACCGCCTGCATGTGGCCATCCTCGCCTGACTTTTCAGTAAAGCGAGCCCATACTCCAAGAATGCGTACAGAATGCCCGCAGTCGTCCTTAGGCTATGGTGATGCATAGTAAGGCTATTTACGCCTTTCATTGTACTACGTTATGCGCTCAACGAGTGTTGGGTAACGAAATGCTCAAAATGTGCCACATTCCACTAGCCATTGTTACGATGCAGTGAGCTTTTTCTCTCTTTGACTAGCGGCTAACATACGCTTTCTTGTGTAGTATGTAACAGTGTGACCTTCATTGGTCCAATTGCACTACATTTTACATTTATGCCAATTTAGCATTCCCCTACGATCGGGTTATGGAGAAGCGCTTGAGCCCTGTTGGCTGATCTAGTGTGATGAATGGTGTAATTCGTGGGCGCCGGGCTGCACCAGTTGTTCTGCGCGAACAAGAACGGCTGATTCTTGAGAACCTGGTTCGTAACAGCCGCACACCGAAAAGCGTCACGAGGCGTTGTCGCGCAATACTTCGCTTCGCTGAGGGGGTAAGCAACGCAGAAGTGGCCAAAGAACTTGGCGTGAGCGACTCAACGGTCTCGGCATGGCGCAGCAATACTCTCGAGGATGGCGTCATGTTACAGCCAGGCGGGCCGTGGACGGATCGAGCTCCTTATCCCCCTGCCGAGTCAAAGACCAAGCTTGCACATTGGGTGAAAGGATTTAACGGCCGTCAGCCTGCGGAAGTTGTGCTGGCCGTCGAGGAGCGCTCCATCCTGGAGCGCCACGTTAAAAATCCCGACGCCTCCGGCACACTTGCAGTTCGCTGCAAGGCGATCTTGTACTGCGCCGATGGCCTGTCAAGCCGGGAGGTGGGGAGAGAGTTAGGACTGTGCCATGCAACTGTAGCAGTGTGGCGCCATAACTTTCTCAAAGACCGCATAGAGGGACTGTTCGACAAGCGAAAAGGGCGTCGAGAGTGCCCGCCGACAAACGGGAAGAAAACCGAACAAATTGCGCGGGGCGAGATCAGTTTAGGAAGGCGTCCACCACCCCTGGTGTTGGATGAAGACGAACAGCTTTCCCTGGAGAGTCTTGTTCGCAGCCGCTGCGGCACCGGTGCGATATCGGATCGTTGCCGGATAATCCTGCGCTGCGCCGACGGTCTGACCAACAAGGCGGTCGCGGCAGAGCTCGATATGACGCCGTCCGCGCTCGGCAAATGGCGCAAGCGCTTCTTCGAATTCGGGATCGAGGGATTGTTGGGCAGACCTCCGCTGAACCTGGGCGATCCTGTGACGGGTGAGAAGGTGGCCGAGGTCATCGATTGGTCGCTCAACACGAAGCCGCCCGGCGCAGCCCACTGGACGGTGCGCGCAATGGCCGAGAAGACCGGACTGCCGGAGGCGACGATCCGGCGTATTTGGAGTGCTCTCGGCGTGCACCCCCGTCCCTGGAAGATGCTCGCACTCTCCGCAAATCCCCTGTTCGTAGCAAGGGTGCGCGGCATCGTCGGGCTCTATCTGTCGCCGCCGGACAGGGTGATGGTGCTCTGTGTCGAAAACGGCATGCGTGCGAACGCCGAGGGACCGGAAGAAAGAGAAGCGAACGGGGCCCGGGCCTTCGATCCCGCGCAGTTGGCCCCGCCGACGGCGCAGGACGAGTCGCGCACACGGCGCAGCAGGGTTCTCGGGTCGAACCCGCTCCTCCTCGCCCTCGACGTGGTCACCGGCGTAGACGGCGAAAGCAACCACGCAGGCGATCGAGCCAGAGACCTCCATGACTTCCTGCAGAAAATCGAAAGTCGTGCCCCTCACGACTGCGAGCTCCACATCATCGTCAACAACGACGTCATCCGGACGACCGAAGAGATTGCGCCTCGGCCGATCAAGCCTCCGCGCTGGCATGTCCACGTCGCACCGACCCGGAATGCCTGGGCCTACCAAGCCGAATACTGGCTCGGCGCACTAACGCGAAGGCCGTTTCAGTCCCCCGAGAACGCTTCCGTTCGTCAGCTCAGATCCGATATTCGCGTCTTCCTCAAGTCGCAATTCGATGGGCCCAAGCCCTTCAAATGGCCCACGTCTTCCGACGATCGCCTCCTTGCCGTCGAGCATTCCAGTTCCCGTGACGAACTGGCACGTGTCACCAACGGCAGGCTCAACGAGCAAGGCGAGGACAGCGGCTTTTCGCCCGTTCTTGTCAACGGAAAATGCGGCGACGGAATCGTCGTGTCAGGCAGCTGTCGTGGGAACACGCAGCAGGACGGGGACACCGAGGAAGGCTCCGGCGACGCTCTGGAATCGAACGCCCGGCCGCCGTCGAACTATGACCACGCCCGGCTGAACCGCACGGCGGAACTCTTCCAGCTGGCAGAGATCGGCAATCTGAACACGGCGTTCGAGTGCAACAGCCACGATGTCCTCGATCGGGCGATTCAGGCACTGCTGGACGCGCGCCACGTGCTCATCATCGGCAGGGACGTGGATCATGTCTCTGCGATCCACATGCACGAAATTGCGACTACGCGGTTCCGCAACTGGCATCTTGTGAAGAGAACCGATCCAGGCTCGGATCAATACTTGGCCGATCTCAGTCCCGCCGATGTGGTCGTCGCTATCGGGACCACTCCGGTCTGTGACTCGACCCTCAGGGTTGTCGACTACGCGCGATGCTGCTTTGCGCGGGTGATCGGGCTGACCGACTGGTCAGACTCGTCCTTGGCCACCCACGCGCACGAAGCCCTGTTCTCTTCGGTCACAGGCCCCAGCCCGTTCACGTCCGTGGTAGCCACAATGGCCCTCGCTCAGACGCTGATAGCTACCGTAGTAGCGCGCCACGTAGATCACGTCGTGCAGCGCCGACTGGAAACATGATTAGGCGACGTTGACCGAGCCGATGGCCAGTTGGCAACGCGAGAGTGCAAAGATGGATTCCGACGATCCACGCATCGCCAAAACAGTCGAATGCATCATGATGTTCCTCAACGGGAGCGGTGTCCTCGAAGGTGCCGACGATGCCACCGTCGCTGAAGCGACCGCCATCGTGCACAGCGAGTTGAAGGCGATGCTGAAAGGCGGGGATACGTACCGCGATACCCTAAAGAACGTCGCCGACGGCAACGAGCACCCAGCTTTCGTGCTGGTCCTGCTGACCGAAACATGCGTGAAAAAGATCGACATTCTCAGAGACGGCTGGACCGCATTGACGCCCCAGGAAATGTGGAAAATCCGCGAGAGTCTGGGCCTTTCCACCCATGAAATGGGGAAAGCGTTGCGTCTGGGCTGGAACGGCGAGGGCACTGTGCGACGCTACGAGGCCGGCGAGCTCGCGCCTCCCGGCCCGGTCACGTTGCTTTATGAACTCTATGACTGCGGGGCGGTCTGGCCGTGCCACGCCAGTGGCTGGCTTCACGATTGGCGACCGAACGGGCGCGCGGAATAGTCCGGCCCCGGGCGCTCGGCGCCTGCGCGCTGGAGCAGCATCCGCGCGGACCAAACAACCTGCGCCTCGATCCGGGCCTCGCCGTGCCAAGGGGCGGCCGGGTTGCATGACCGTTATGACCGCCTGTCTCACGCGCCGGGGATGGCATCTCCACACCCGTGGGCCGCTGGGGCCCACTCGGCGTTTGCCGCTGGTACCCCTGCCGGTACCCGCACCCTGTTCCTGCCTTGGTAGGGATATCGCGGGAACACGGGCCCGGATTGCCGCACGTTCGGCGCCGACTGCACGCACCGCTGCCTCGCCATCGCGGCGGCGCTGCACCCCGCATGGCACCGCTGCTCGCCCGCGGCCCGAAAGCTCCACGCCAGGAACGTCGGCATCCTCGCAGCGGACACCGAGACCCCCGTGCACGCCGTCGCCTGCTGGACCCGCGATGGACTGCTGAACGGCGGCACCGGGATGGGCATCCGTACCGAACGGACCCGCAGCATCCCAGTGCTCAATCTGGGCGTGCTCCACCCGCGTGCCGCCTGCGAGCGGCTGGAGGAGATCCGCGCCGCGGCGTCCCCGGCCGCTCGCCGCGCTTGATCCGGGGGCCCGACCCAACGGCGCCGCCCCGGCGCCGCGCGGCCACCCCGCCTATCCGCACATGAACGACCGGGACCGCGACGGGACGGTCAGCGAATAGCCCGCGCACCCTCCCGACGCGCGCGTTCGAGGAAGAGGGCGGCCAGGAGAAGGGCGATCCGTCCGGGAGGAGAGAGGTCTCCGGCCCGGCGGCGTTCCACCGGGGAGGACACCATGAGCATCTTCGATCACGGCGCCGCGCTGGTGCCCGACGTCGTCACCGAGGCCGAGGAAGAGCGCATCCTGCTGCGCATCTCCCAGGCGCCCTGGTTGACCGACCTCAGCCGCCGCGTGCAGCACTACGGGTTTCGCTACGACTACCGGCAGCGCGGCACCGGCCGGCACGACCCCGCCGCGCCGTTCCCGCGCTGGGCCACGGTCATAGGAGATCGCCTCCGCCCCCTCTTTGAGGGGGCCATGCCCGAGCAGTGCATCGTCAACGAGTACCGGCCCGGCCAGGGCATCGGCATGCACGCCGATCACCTGTCCTTCGGGCCGATCGTCGTCTCGCTGTCGCTCGCCGCCGCCTGGACGATGCACTTCCGGTCCCGCAGCCAGCGCCCCTACGTCCGCGGCGGACTGGCGTCCGACGAGGTCGTCCTTCTCCCGCGCCGCTCCGCGCTCGTCCTGCGCGGGCAGGCCCGTTCCGCCTGGATGCACGGGATCGATCCCGCCGCCAGCGCGGGACGCAGCGAGACCCGCGTCTCCGCCACGTTCCGCACGCTCGCGCGGTAGCGCCGCCGCTGTTCGCGTCCGTGACGGCGGCAAGGACGAAGCCGACCGGCAGGCACCGAGGCGGACGGCGGACCCGAGGTTGAGAGGAGCTTTGGAGGGGTGAGCGGGAAGGGGACCGAGAGGGAACCGGCCCGTTCGTCCACCCATCGTCATCAACCAGGATGAACAGGAGACACGACCATGGCTTTCGGATTGAACCTGGTGCAGATCATCGGCCGCCTCGGCGACGACGTCACCATCAACCATCTCCGCTCCGGCGGTCGCGTGGCGAACTTGAGCATCGCCACCGACGAGTCCTACATCGACAAGCAGACCGGGGAGCGGGTCGATCGGACGCAGTGGCATCGGGCCGTGACCTTCCAGGACGGGCTGATCGACATGTTCGACAACCACGCGAAGAAGGGCCGGCTGGTGTACATCGCAGGCAAGCTGCAGACCCGGCGCTGGCGCAGGGACGGCGAGGACTCGGATCGGTTCGCGACCGAGATACTGCTGGTCCCTGGCGGACGCGTACAGTTCCTGGACAAGCCCGCCGGCACCAACGGCAACGGCGCCCCGCCGCAGGGCGGTGAGTCCACGGCGCCCACGGCGACCGCCGCGTCCGGCACGGCCACCGCTGCCGACCTGGACGACGACATTCCGTTTTAATTGGCGGGTCCCTCCCTCCCGCTGACCTCGGCCGGTGCCGCGTCCCTCCCTGCGCAGCACCGGCCTTCTTTTTGCAGCCTTTCTCGAGTCCCCGACGGGCCGGACGGCGCGGCTTGCGCTCCGCGCATCGCCCGCCGTCTCCGCCACGCCGGGAGGGGAGTCGGGCAAGAGCGGGGCAACAGGACGGGAGCGGGGGCGAGTGCCCCCCTCCGCCTCACCAATAGCCAGGGAGCGCACCATGATCCACTTCACGCACGGCGACATCTTCGCCCAAGCCACGGACGCCATCGTCAACCCCGTCAACTGCGTCGGCGTCATGGGCCGCGGCCTCGCCCTCCAGTTCAAGCGCCGCCACCCCGCCGCCTTCCTCGCCTACCGCCGGGCATGCGAAGCCGGCCGCGTGCGGCCCGGCCGCGTGTTCATGTTCGACACCGGCTGCGACAGGCCCCGGTGGATCGCGCATTTCCCCACCAAGCGCCACTGGCGCGACCGCAGCGCGATCGGCGACATCGAGGCCGGGCTTCGCGACCTCGCCGCGGCCGTCGAGCGCCACGGCATCCGGTCCATCGCCGTCCCGCCCCTCGGCTGCGGGCTGGGCGGCCTCGACTGGCGCGCGGTGCGTCCCCTCGTCAGCGCCTGCCTCGCCGGCACGCCGGCCACGGTCATCGTCCTCGAGCCGCCGCCCGGCCCCTGACCGCCGCTGCCGCCCGTCCCGAACCGGCTACGCCCGGACGCCAGGGCTCGCGCTTTGCGCATCGCCCGCCGTCCCGGCGCCGGCGAGAGCCGGAGAGGGGCCGGGACCGGGCGTTCCCCCGGCAGCCGCGAGCGAGGTGCCCCATGCTCTCCGAGTTCATCCGTCGTCCCGGCTTCGCCGGTGCCGTCATGCGCGCTGGACGCGCGCCATGAACGCCACCGCCGTCGCCGCAGCCCTCGGCACGCGCGCCGAGGAGGTCTGCCGGCGCTATCTCCCGCACGGCCGCAAGCACGGCCGCTACTGGACCGCCGGCGACATTCGCGGCGCCCGAGGGCGCTCGCTCTTCGTCCGTCTCGCTCCGCCCGGCGTCCCCGGCAAGTGGACCGACGCCGCCACCGGCGAGCACGGCGACCTGCTCGACCTCATCCGCATCGCCTCCGGCGCGGACTCGCTCCGCGCGGCGCTGGCCGAGGCGCGCGCCTTCCTCTCGCTGCCGCCCACGCCCCCCTCCCATGCACCCGATGTCTACGACCGCACCGAGGCGGCGCGCCGCCTGTGGCAGCGCTGCCGCGCCATCGACGGCACCCGCGCCGAGGCCTATCTCAGGGCGCGGGGCATCGATCGCTGCCGCTTCCCTGCGCTCCGCTACCACCCCGCGCTCTTCCATCGCGACGGCGGCGGCGTGCGCCGCCTGCCGGCTCTGGTCGCCGCCGTCACCGGCGCCGACGACACGTTGACCGGCGTGCACCGGACCTGGCTCGATCCCACGCGCCCGGCCAAGGCGCCCGTGGCGCGCCCGCGCAAGGCGCTGGGCCGCGTCCACGGGCTGGCCGTCCGCTTCGGCGATCCGGCGCCGCCCACCCTGCTCGTGGGCGAGGGCATCGAGACGGTGCTCTCGCTGGTCACGGCGATGCCGGACACCGTCGCCGCCGCGGCGCTGTCCGCCGGGAGCCTCGGCGCCTTCGCGCCTCCGCCCGGCGTCAGGCGGCTCGTCGTTGCCCGCGACAACGACCCCGACGGCGAACGGGCGGCCGAACGCCTCGCCCGACGCTGCGCGCGGGCCGGCGTTTCCGCCCACGTGATCGTTCCCGAGGGCGCCGATTTCAACGACGACCTGCTCGCGCTCGGCCCCGCCGCGCTCGCAGCCCGCCTCGCGCCGCTCCTCCGCTGCGCGGGAGAGGGAGGACAGCATGAGTGGGTGTGAGCGATGAGCGGGAGCGAGAGAGAACCCGCCCGCCACGCACGAAGGGAGCACGCAGATGGGACGCTTTCGCACCGACCTCACCTTCCGGCGCATCACGCCGGAAGAGTCGCGCATCTACCAGGACGGCACCATCGTGGGCGAGGTCTATCGCCAGGAGGACATCCTGAACGCGGGCCGGCACTACTACGTGATCCACCTCTCGGAGGACCATCGCGGGCCCGTCAAAGTGCACGAGCGGGAGCGCATCCGCGCCGAGGCCCAGCGGCTCGTGGACACGCATCCGCTCTGGTCCTGACCATGGCGGAGGCAATTCCCTTCCTCGAATCGAGGTGTCTGGCGTCGTTCAAAGGAAGATTCGGGCGACCCCTTCGGGCCCGGCTATCCGCTGCAATCCCCGCTCGCTGGCGCTCCCGGGAATTTACGCTTCTATCCCTGTCGCCTCCACTCGCTGGCGCTCGCTGCGCGCTCCGCTTGCCAAAGAAAAAGGGGCGGGCACCCATGAATGCTCACCCCGTCGTGATCTCGCATTGTGCCACACGTGCTCGCTTCAGCAACCCTCCGGGTCCTCCGCTTCGCTTCGGCCTGACCCAAGAAGGTCTAGGGCGGGCCGCGAAAGTCGCCGACCGTGAAGATCGCTTGCCTGAACCTGGCAAGACCTCGCGTGGGGCACGCCTGCCCCTGTAGCGCGGGGCAGGCGTGTCGGGCCGGCGCTCGCCCGTTCCCCGGCGCGCGGCGGACAGCACCCAGGTCCCTGCCGGGATGCACCGTCTCGTGTCCGTTCAACAGCCCGTGCCTGGGCGGGTGCTGACCGCCGCGCGCCTCGAAGGCCTACCCGAAACGAGCGTCCTCCCCACGACCCCGCGCCGGCCCTCCCAGGCACCGCCAACGCGATCTTCCGCACCAAGATCGGCGACTTTCCGCACCAACCCCCGCCCAAGACCTTCTAGGGCCAGGTGCTTCCGCTGCGCGCGCGTGTCCCAAAACGACATCACGACGGGGCATTCCGCCTCGGAGGATGAACAGACAGGAGATCGTCATGCACGATATCGTCCACACCCCATCCGCTTCCCCCACCGCAGCCGTCTGCGAGGGCATGGCGCTGTTCGGCGCAGCGCCTGAGCGCGGCGAGTGCGACAGCCGCGAGGTCTGGGACGAGGACGACGCCGTCGACGCCCTCGGCGAGGCCATCCGCACCATCGTCCAAGGCATCACCGTCGAGGGCACGCAGCTGGCCGACGAGCGCGAGCCGCTGCTGTGGGGCTTCGTCAACTGCCTGCATGCGCAGGTCACCCGCCTTGACCGGACGGTCGACCGCATCGTGCCGGAGATGCGCGACCTCGAGCGGGCGCAGGACGGCACCGAGGTGAAGGCGCACGAGCTGGAGACGCTCACCGACCGCGTGCGGAACCTCGGCGACCGCAGGGACGCGTTCGAGAAGCTGCGGGACCTCGCCGCCGACGCCTACCGCGTCGAGACAGGCGACGTCTGGCGCCCGCGCCACGGCTCCCACGCCAGCCAGACCGGCCAGCTCACCTCGGCCGCGATCGACGGCCGCGACTTCCGCCGCGCACGGCAGGACCGCGAGACGCGCGCGCACCTGCCGGACGGGACCCTGGTCGCTATCGCCGGCGGCAAGAGCGTCACGGACGTGGACGCGGTCTGGACCACGCTGGACCGCGCCCGCGCGAAGTACAGCGACATGGTTCTGGTGCACGGCGGCGGCCCCGGCTACGAGAAGATCGCCGCGAGCTGGGCGGACGCGCGGGGCGTCGACCAGGTGGTCTGCCGCCCGGACTGGCGCGCGCACGGCAACGCCGCGCCCTTCCGGCGTAACGACGAGCTGCTGAACCTACTGCCGGTCGGCGTCATCGCCTTTCCCGGCTCAGGCATCACCGGGAACCTGATCGATAAGGCCCGGCAGCTCGGCATCCCGGTCATGATCGTCACCTCGTGACGACGGCGCTTCCTCTTCCCGAAGGGAGCCGGTTAGCGCGCAAGCTCGGGCCGGCTCCCCTTTTTTTGCTCCAGTCCCCGCCACACAGGAACAGGCCCGCGAGCGCACGTCCCGGTGCTCGGCGCCGCACGCGAAGCGGCGCGCGGCGGTCACGCCAAGCGGCGTGACTTCCCTCGCATCCGCGCCACACCCGCAGGCCGCGCGCTCGCGGGCAGAAACAACAACCCTCTCCTCTCCTCGCATCGCTGGACGCTCGCGCTGCGCGACGGCATCGGCCTGTGGCCTCGCCTCACAACCACCGCTGCACGCTTCGCCTCAGGCTCACGCTTGCGCGCCGGCGCCGCTCCCCCTCCCTTCGGTCACTCGCCGGTCCGGCCCACTCGCGGTGCACCCAGCTCGACAGAGGACGAACGCGGCAGCGCACCCCGCCCATTCCCGCTCCGGTTCCGCCATTGCGCTCCAGAGTCAATGGTAAGCTGGAGGAAGATGAAAGAGAGGATTGGCAGAGGCGTAGTGCGCCTCGACCATCCTTCCTCAGCACCCACGAGCCACAGGAGACGACGTTATGACGCCCCAAGCCAACCGCGCCCAATTCATCGGCCGCCTCAGCGATGACGCCACCATCGAACAGCTGCCCTCCGGCGAGCGCGTCGCCAGGTTTTCGATCCCCGCCCTCCTTGACAATCGCATCCTGTATCTGCCCTGCGTCGCTATCCACGCCTCCCTTGTCGACGTCCTGGAAAAACACGGCAGGAAGGACCGCAGCGTTTTTCTCGAGGGCAAGCTCCAGACCCGCAGCGGCCTCGAGAACGGGCAGAGCGCTGACCACCACGCGACGCAGCTCATCCTCGACCTCGGCTGCCGGCTCTCGTTCCTGAACTAGCCTGCATGTACAAGCCGCCGCGCCCCAGAGCCGATGGTCTCACGGGAGACCATCGGCTCCCTTCCCACGTTCAGCGTGTGTCGCGCTTCGCGGCGCGGTGCTTCGCGGCCGCGCAGCTCGCGATCGGGGCGCCGCCGCCGGAACGGTCTCAGCATCCCCTTCTTCCTGAATCCGCGCTCGAAGCCGCCAAAGGTTCATCTGTCGCGGCTCTAGTCCGGCATTCACCGAACCCTATCGCTTCTGGGTCATCTTCCATCGTCGCCGATGACGGCCCCCTGTCGTTCCGCCCCTTTGGTCGGATGGTAAGGGCGCCCGCCCGGTCCTTCGGACCGGTCGCCGGGCTCTATTCCGCCGGGCGTGGCTCCGCCCCGCCCGGCTCCACGAAGCCCGCTTCGCGGTCTTCGCCCTCCGGGTGACGATCCTTGGCGCACTCCGCTCGCTAACGCTCGCTGCGCGCTTCGCTTGCCGGTGCGGACGGCAAGACCCCGCCTTCCCGCCGCCGTGGCTCGCTCGCTCCGCTCCCATCGCCGGCAGCTCAACCCACGGCCTCGCAACAGGCTCGGCGCTGACACGCCATCGCCGTTGCTCGCTCTCCCAATATCGCCGGCGGCTCATCGCTCTTCGTGCGATATCGCCCTCCCGCGCCCGGCGCTTCGCGCCACGGCGCTCAGAACGGGTCCCCGCCTTCCGCCGAAGCCGTGGCATTCGCCACGGACCTCGCCGTCTTGCGTCCCGGCAGCTCGCCCCTGTCGAGGAAGGTCTTCAGGCTTCTCTCCCCGATCTCGATGCCTCGTGCTTTCAGCACTTCGTGCATCTGCGCCACCGTGACGCCCTTGGCCCGTTGCTCGACCATGCGCTCTCGCAACCGGTCCAGGACGTCCTTCAGGCTCAGCTTGGGCGGCGCCAGCTTCGCCAGGTCCCCGTCTATCGCCTCGAAGTCCACGTCCGCTTCGTTGAAGCGTCTCGCCACCATTGTGCCTCCCTCCCCTTTCGACCGCTATATCTGGTAGGTGCCATGATCGCCCGCCGGCCCCACGGTGTCAACGACGAGCCCGTAACGGCCTTGTCCGGCCTCCGACCCGTCGCTCGATCTCCGCGATCCCCCTTTGGAAGCCCCGTCAGACATGATATCCTCGCTGACGATGCAATAGAAGGAAGAAACAACTTTCTCACACCTATGCACTAAAGTGCGAGTTGCCGAGATGCATGGCGGGTGGTACGGTCGAAGAGTGACGGAGGCCACGATCCTATTGTGTAACGACGCGAAGCCCATGAGGATTCCTCCATCGGCGCTCACGGCCGAGGCTTCGCGTGCGAGCACGGTCGCGGCGTATCCTTCAGTTCCGGACACCGCACGATGGTAGCCACGCTCGCCCAGGCGGCGTCGGCTGCGTACTACCTGGAGAGCCAGCGCTCGTTCCGGCACCCCAACGAGTACTACACGGCAGGCGAGGAGCCGGACGGGGTGTGGTTCAACCCCAGGGGCCTGCTCGGCCTCGAGAGCGGCGGCAAGGTCGACAGCAGCGATTTCCACCGGCTCTATCACGGCTTCGCGCCGCACGGCTCGCAAAAACTCACTAGGAACGCGGGCAGCGACCAGCGCTCGCCGGGCCTGGACATGACCTTCTCGGCCGACAAGAGCGTGTCCGCGCTCTGGGCCATCGCCGATCCGGCGCTGCGCGGTAAGATCGAGCAGGCCCACAACGACGCTGCCCGGGTGGCGCTGGAAGAGACCGTGTTCCGCTACTGCGCCTATACGCGTATCCGGGACGAGGAGGGGCAGATCCGGGTCCTTCCTGCCGATATCTCGGTGGCGATGTTCCAGCACGGCACCAGCCGGGAGAACGACCCGCAGCTTCATACCCACTGCGTGATCTTCAATGCCGCGAGGACCCGCGAGGACGGCAAGTGGCGGGCCATGCACCAGTACCCCGTTTACAGCTGGGCCAAGGCCGCGGGCGCGGTCTACCGCAATGCCCTGACCTGGAACCTCCGCGAGCGCCTCGGTGTGCCGATGGAGCAGTACGGCCCCGATGGCGGGCTCACCCGTATCGAGGGCATGCCGGAGGACTTGCAGGCCTTCTGGTCGAAGCGGCGGAAGGCGATCGTGGCCAAGGCCGGAGAGCTGGGCATTCCGGCGCTCGGCAACGCCTCGCGTATGGCGGGCGTCAACAAGCTCACCAGGGCCGGCAAGTCGCATGACAACGACCCGGACGTCAGGCATCGGCGCTGGAAGAACGAGGCCGCGGGCTTTGCCGAGCGCGAGGAGCTGATCGCCTCGGTGACCGGCCATGACGTGAAGATCACGCGTGAAGCGATCCGGGAGCTGACCGCCCGCCTCGACGATCTTCCCGCCCACCTGGCCCGGCAGGAAGCCGTGTTCCGGCGCCCGGACATGGTGGAGGCGGCGGCGAATGCGTCGGCAGGCCTGATCGGCCCGGAAGCGTTGAAGACCGCCATCGAGCGGCTGCGCCGCAATCCCGAGATCGAGCGGCTTGCGCCGAAGAAGCCGACGGCCGAGTCGCTCGCCGGCATGGCCCACACCGAGATCTACTCCACCCGCCACAACCTGGAGCTGGAACAGGCGGTCAAGGACATGACGGCAGCCATGGCTGCCGACACCGGCCACGACCTGCCGGAGGAGGCGGTGAAGGAGAAGGTGAAGGCCCTGTTGGAGCAGGGTTATCCGCTGAGCCAGGAGCAGTCGCTCGCCATCCGTCATGCCACCACCAATGCGGGCCGCGTCGCGGTGATCGAGGGCGCGGCGGGCTCGGGCAAGACCACCACGCTCCGGCCCATCACCGACCTGCACAAGGAGCACGGCTACGAGATCATGCCGACCGCGGTGGCATGGCGGACGGCGGTCGCGCTCGGCGACGACTGCGACGCACGCGCCTACTGCGTCGACAAACTTCTCAAGCTGGCCGCCAAGGAGCAGGTCGAGATTGGCGCCAAGACCCTGATCGTGGTGGACGAGGCGGGGATGCTGTCCACCCGCCAGGCCCATCACATCCTCCAGCTCTCCGAGCGCCACGGGGCGAAGGTGGTCTTCGCCGGCGACACGCGCCAGCAGCAGCCGGTGGAGGCAGGACCCGGTTTGCGGCTGATCCGGGACGTCGCCCGCAGCGTCCGCGTCGACCGCATCCGGCGCCAGAAGCCCGACCTGGAGGATGTGCTTACACATGTTCATGGCGAGACACCGGAGCAGGCACGCTTCAGGGCCGGTCTCACGAACCCGCAGGAGCGCGACGCCATCCTCGCGGACTATGAGGCGATGGAGAGAAAGCCGGTGTTCACGCCCTGGCAGGTCGCGGTGTCTGAGGCGCTCAGGGACGGCGAAGCCGAGAAGGCCATCGAGGCATGGCACCTGCGCAACCGGCTTCATCTTTGCCACGACGAGGAGAAGACCCTCACCCGTCTGGTGGACGACTGGGAGCGGCACGTGCGCACACAGCCCGGCACATCCACCGTCGTGCTCGCGCGCACGAAGGCCGAAGGACGGGCGCTGTCGTGGCTGATGCGGCAGCGCGTGCTTGCGCGGACTCCCGACGCGAAGCGCGCCGTCATCGAGGTGAGCCGGGACCTGGACGGGCGCCTGACGGAGCCGCTGGAGATCGCGACCGGCGACCGCATCCGCATCGGGGCGACGCAGTGGGAGAAGCAGCTCTTCAACGGCACTGTGGTAACGGTGGAAGACCTTGAGGTACGGCGCGCGGAAGCCGAGGCGGTGTCGGACACGGCGGTGTCACGCAAGGCCCGGAACCGGCAGGCCCGCGAGGCCGCTGGGCGGGAACCGAAGAGGGATACGGGCGTCCCCGAGCTGTTGAGGGACGAGATCTCTGTGCACATCACCGCGCGCACCGACGACGGGCGGCGGGTGACGTTCCGCCATGACGAGATCCGCGACTGGCACGACAACATCCGCCTCGACTACGGCTACGCCATGACTATCGCCTCGGCCCAGGGACTCACCGTGGACAGGGCGTTTCTGCTGGTGGACGAAAGGCCCGCGCGGGAGACGATCTATCCAGCGGCCACACGGCACCGCGAGGGCCTCGACATTTACGTCAACCGGTCTCCGCTCGCCTTCGATATTGCCGAACACCGGCCCGAGGACGAGGCGGACGTGCCGGTCACGGACTCGGACGTTCGCGCGTATCTGGCCGAGCGCTGGTCGCGCTCGCAGCCCAAGGAGGCCGCGCTCGACTACATCACCGACGGCGAATGGCGGGATGCGAACGAAGGTGTACGGGCGGGCGTCGGGACTAGCGCAGCCAGACCGGCGCGGGCCGGCGGGAGGCAAAGCGGTGCCGGCGAATGGCAAAAAGAGCCGGCCGAGGCCCACGCTGCCGCCAACGACAACGCGATCGTACGCATCGCCCGCGAAATCCGCCATGCGGTCAACGGCTGGCGCCACGGCGCGGCGGTGGATGCGTTCGCGGCCGAGCGGACCGAGGTACTGGCGGCGTGGGACGATCTGCGCGAGCGCACCCGCGCCGAGGGCGACGCTGTGGCGCTGAGCCCGGCCTTCCGCGAGACCCTCGACCGGCACGGCGCGCTGATGAAGCAGGCAAGACTATACCGCGCCAGGCCGCAGGTGTTCGAGCGCCTGCTGGCCGAACGCGCCGGGATTGGCGAGCACGAGATCGAGGAGCTCGCGAAAGTGCATGCCCGGGCCGGCAGCTACCGCCGCTCCGTCGCCGGCAAGGCAGCGCGGGCACAGCGGACGGAGCCAGCCGAACGGCAGGAGCTCGCGCAGGCGGATGCCCCCGTCGAGACGCCCGCCCGCCCGCCGGAGCCCGTCGCGGAAGTCCGGCAGCCGGGCGAGGGGGAGCCGCGCGCGGTTCAGCCTTCTCCCGCCGAACCCGAGAGTTCTCCCTCGTCAGAGCATTCGGAAGAGGCGTACCGGCAACTCCGCATCGACTGGCAGCGTCATGCCGCCCGGGCGGAACGCTCCGGCATGTCTCCGTTCGACCTCGACGGGGCGGCGGAGCTCATCCGGCGCGTCGGCGAGTTTGCGGGGGACGCGAACCTACCCGCCGAGCCCCGGCGGCGCCTCCAGGGCCTGGTCCGGCGCTACACCCGGCATCACGAAGCGGGCGCCCGTCTCGAGGCCTGGCTCGAGGATGCCGACAGGCACTGGCAGCGCTACGACAGCATCTACCGCCAAGCCCACGATCTCGACGTCGCGCCCGACACGCTGCGCCCGTTCCGCGACTGGCTGGAACTCAACGAGCGGCTGCTGCGCGTGGGCAGGGCGATCCTCGACGATCCCGGGACCTATGGCGTCCACCTCGACCGGATGGAGGCCACCAGGCGGCGCTTACGGCACGCCGTATCCCGGATGGAAGGATTCTCGGCCGAGCACCGAGCGGAGTCCCGGAGCCGCGACAGGGGACCGACCCGGAGCCTGTAGCGGTAGGGGAAGCAGAATATCCTGCGGACTACCAGCGTGGTTCACGTGTCCGTCATAGCGGAACGCTGGATAGTTTGGCGGCTCGTCTGACCAGCCGCCACGCTCGCCACCGAGCGAATGGAGATACTTTCGATGCTTCTCGACAACGTCTACGAATGTGGTGATCCCTCCGAAAGTGTCTCGGTTGAACGCTCCTCATCCGCAATGCGTCGCACCGGCTACGGACGCCCCAAACACGAAAGGCAACCTACATGCTCTCGCTTTTGGTCGATAGAGACGAGATCGCAGAGGCGCAAGAGGCGCTTCAAGGCGTCATGCACGATCAGTTCCCGCAGCATATGCTCCGCAACATCAGCTTCCGCCCTCGTGTTCTTAAGGATCAGGAAGTTTGGACCAGGGACAACTACTGGTACCAACCTTCCGTTCTCGAGCATCCCGACACCAAGACACCGAGGTTCCTCAACTGGTTCGGCCTCGGCGCCCAGGCGCAAGGGAATCTGAACATCACGGTAGAGGTGAACGTCGCCTTCGAAGGAAGCAGTAGCCGCGCCGCGGGTTTCTTTGCCCGGGACGACAGCACCGGCGCCCTCTACCTCATGCACTCCGGCAACGTCGGTGGGGGCAGGCGCGGGATAGGAGGCAGCGCCTTCCGGGCTTGGTACGGCAAGCGCCGCGAATCCGTCTTTGCCGATGGCAAGTGTGTGCGCTTTGGCTTCGTCGTAGTCCCCATTCAGGCAGCCGACCCGACGCGTCCTGCCCGCCGCTACGTAGATTCCATCGAGGAGTTCAAGAATGCGGTCTCCGAAGGAGATATCGATCCTCAAGATCCTGACTTCCGACGCAAGATGCAGGAATTCGACGATTTCTATAAGGAGTCGCGAGGCCGGCGAAGGGGCTCTCGACCCGGCGAAATCGACTACTTCTCTCGTCACGGCGAAGTCGTCGATGCCCTGCATGCATGGAGGCAGGCTCGACAGCTCAACCGCCACCACCGCATCGTCAAGAACGTCTTCATCGATCTGGGCGTTGCGAACAGTCGCGACGACCTTGTGGAGCTATACGAAGTGAAGACGAGTTCCGACCGTCAAGACGTCTACACGGCCATCGGCCAGCTTGCCGTCCACGGTTCGAACCGTTGCAAGAAGTTTCTGGCGCTCCCGAGTGGCAGGCAGCTCCCACAGGATCTCGCCGATGCTCTTCAACGCCACCGGATTAAGTTGCTTCGGTTCCGACTGACCCGTCGGGGCGCAAGAATTCTCTGAGCACCGGCTGGACAACAAACCACCATCGAATCGAGGTTGCTCAGGTGTCGGGCTCTTGGCACGGACGGTCCGGTAGCCGGGCCGCGCCGCGACTCAATCCTCCGCAACCAACAGCCGGTTCCAGTCTTCAGGGATGCCCTCGCGCAACATCTTGAACAGCGACCTGCGGGCAAGCTCGAAGCCCATTACGAAGGCCGCGCCATTTGTGAACGGCGTCACCTCGCCTGATCGGTTGTGAACTATCGCCGACCGCGCGTCGTAGAACGCCCGCGCATTCTTTCCGAACCGGTCTCGGCTCTCCGCATCGATCCCGAGAAAACCGGCAACCCGCTCTTCCAGGGCGTTCGTGACACCCCGTCTCGGCAGGTCGTACATCCCTTCGAGCGCTATCGAGACGTCCAGGATCTTGTCGTGAATCACGAACCGTCCGTCCCTCGCGAGCGCCTGCGCAAGCCGGGAAACGATGTGCGCCAGCCCCTGATAGCGGGCATTCTCCCGGTTCTCGAACACCTCCCGAGCGTTCTCGAGCGCCTCCGGAGTCAGCACCGGACACTCGGCGAAGCCATCGACACCCTGAGCCGGCCAGCTCTGATAGATCCCCGGGCTCTGTCCTTCCCTACCCAGAAGTCGGCCGGCAGCCTCATCGATCCGGTCTGACAGCGCGGCAAGCGGCACCACTGGTGCCGAGTGGCTCACTGCAAGCAGGTCGAGAAAAACCGCTGCGTTCGGAAAGAACGGTTGCGGTAGAGGTATCGGCTCGTTCATACCCGGCCCCCTGCGACGGAACGCGGGCCGCCATCGGAACGGCCGGACCACCGCTCCGATCGAACGCCAGCTGTGGAATCCGGCGCCACCGGGAGCGAAGTCATGTACATATTCCTCGTCAACGAACCGAAGAACATCTCGGTACGGAAGGATCGCCATGTCCTCCCGGACATCGATCCTCTCGGTCACCGTGAGACCGCAGAACAGCATCGCATCGCAGCCGTCGTCGAGATCGCCGAGCACCCTGGCCGCCTTTTCGTCACCGGCCGGCGAGAGGAATGCATTTAGCTCCCGCGCGGCTCTCCGGAAGCGGTCGCCGGGCAGTTCCGCAGCCCGCGCCATCAGGCCTGCAATCAGGTCTCCGGCAGAGATCGACGAGCCGGAATTGACAATCCCCATCCAGAAATCGTTCTCACCGATAAGGCGGCCTGTCACCGCGACCCGCTCGAGCGTGGGATGAGTCAGCAGCGCGTGACGCACGGGATCCAGCAGTTGGCGCAGCGGGGCGTATTGCGCCTCTTCGCCGAACCGCCGGCTGTAGCGCGCCCTCGCGTAGACCATGCGCAGATCGTCAAGCGGAAACGGGGTCACGTCACGTCCATCCACGATCCTGTGCGTGCGTGGATGGTGCCGCCAATAGTGCTCCAGGTATGGCTCCTGCGCCGTCGCCGGGGAAGAGCTGTGGCTAGACGGTCGATCCAGTCCTCGGCGTCGAAATCCTCCCGCGTCATGCTCCCCTTCCCCCGATCCGGTTGCTGCCTGCTGCGCCCCTTCGCGTCGCCCGGTTCGTGAGGCGCTGTTCAGTTGGCTCCAACACCTCACGCCTCCAATCGATAGCCTCGGCCCAGCATGACCTCATCCCAGCTCGGAATGCTCCCCTCCCTCACCATCTGCAATATGGCTCTCCGGCACAGCTCCTGGGCCCTGGCAACCGTGCCGGCATCCTCCTCCCGCTTTGTCCTCTTGAGGCCCCTGCCTTGCAAGACGCTTGATGCCAGTCGATACGCCTTCCTGAGGGTATCGAAGCAGGCCTTGCGCTCATCGTAGGTCTGTCCGAGAAGCCAAGCTCCCCTTGTCGCGATACGAAACTGAAGTTCAGGCGAATTTCCCGGGTCGCCGGCCAGCAGCGCCGATTCCAGAGCTATCCGGAGTTCCACAAGCTGTTCCTCGAGCACTCCGCCCGGTTTCGATCTCCTCCACCTGGCTATCGCGACGTCCAGCGCCGAAAAACTCCGTAGCCGCTCCTCAAGGTCCAGGCTTTGCGTGAAATCCTCGTCCGAGATCGACCGTGCCGTTGCGCTCTCCGTCTCCTGCAGCGACGCGCTATGGCCCGGGTTCAGGAAGAACGCGTCGATGTCCCCATAGTCCGACCAGCTTCGGAACCAATCCACGTTATCGTCGATAACAAGCGACATCGCCCGGCAAAGCCCCGCGACCGAAACCCGCGACAGTTCCGAATTCCTGATCGAAGCCTTCGGAAGACGCTCGGGAAACTCCTTCTCTTCCGCATCGGGACAATAAAGCGCCGGCCCGACCTCGTGTTCCAGCGACAGCATCGCCCGACGGCCATACTGTTCGTGCTTGATGTCTCCGGCGTCCAGTTGGACATAGAGGGATCTCGGAAACTCTTCGCCGTTGCCAGACAGCGTTTCCAGGACGAGCCCGTCCTTGGGCGATATCCGTCCGTCGGTGATCGCCCCCTTGAGCAGGAAGCACTGCCAGACCGGAATGGGTTGCCCTTCGACCCAGCCACAGAATATTGCCGCGGTGCGTTCCGGCCCGATGCGCGCCCCTGCCAGGGCAAGTATCCGTGCGTAGTCTTCGACCGGGGGCAGTCGGGGAGAAGCCAACGATCCCGTCAGCTTGTAAAGACCATTGCCGATTGCACCGCTGTCGGACGCTCGATATGGCGCAAGCATCGGAGCGATCGCCGACACGAGATCGGCGAGCTCGCCTTCGGGAACGCCGACGGAATTGGCGCCGTTAAGCCGGTAATCGCGATGACGCTTCCCGGCGTAGAGCTCGTGCATCGCGCTCGCACCCAAGCTCTGCCCCCAGACGTTACGGAACTGCGTCCGACCAAGGGCCCGTTCGATACAGTCCTTCAGACACTCGCGCTTCAAACCCTTCGTCTCCCTGCCATGTCGGCGTCCTCCATGCCGACCTCAAACCTCCGATTTGACCGCGCGCAGCTTTCCGCGCCGGTCGACGACGCCGACGCAGGTCACACGCGATGACGGCTTGCCGTGGAATGAAATGGCAAAGCAGCGCCGAAGCGCGCCAAAGCCTCCAAGACGGATACTCATCACTGATCCGGGGTGTTGTTTCCTGCTCTAGGTCGATAGAAGTCCAGGTCTTTTGTTCACATTGATCCGGCGGCGGATTTCCCGGGATGGTGTCCGAGTGCGGGAAGGACGCTGCCTGCGGCGCTTTTTTTGATTCTCAGCAAAGTCTTCGCCGCTTGGCGGCGCCGGGGAGCGTCCGTAGTCTCTTGGCCTCTCGCTAAACGACAAAGAGAGGCCCGGGGGACTGAACTCCCGCCGGGCCATGGTGCCGGTGCAGCTTCGCTACGATTCGGGGCTCACCAGCGAGGAGTACGTTAGGACCGAGGCGTGGCGCGACGCAAGGCTTGAGCGCTGCCCGAATCACCCGCACGGCGGATGTTCTGTGGCAAGCCACGGCACCTACGAGCGCAAGACCCCGCCCGGCGCGAAGGTTCCTCGCTGGTATTGCCGTGAGAGCCATACGACCATCGGCCTGCTGGACGACTGCCTGTCGTCGCGGCTGCCGGGCACGCTCGACGATCTGGAAGCGGTTGTTGTTGCGGCGGAGAAGGCCGGCAGCCTGGAGGAAGCGGCGAACGAGGTGCGCTGCCCCGAGGACGATGACGCCATCGAGCTTCCCGGCGCCCTGCGCTGGCTACGACGGCGGCTGGATCTCGTCTACGACGTGCTTACCCGTGTCATCGGCCTGATCCCCGACAAGCTCGCGGGCTGCGCGCCCACCATGAGCGCGGTGCGCAAGCGGCTGAAGAGCGACAGCGCGTTGATGGCGCTGCGCGGCCTTGTCGCCGGGCAGCTTGAGACGCTGCCCGCGCCTTTGGGCTTCCAACCCCACGGAATCGACATGGTGGGTCGCAAATCTGCGTTCCAACAACGGGCGGGGCCAGACCCGCCGCAGGTCAGTTCGTAGCGTGACGATCCCGGGGCCAGCGAGCCCCACGAACGAGGATCGCACCATGAACAACTCAGACGACGACCTTCGCCAGGAGGTCGCGCTCTTCCGATACGGCATCATCGTCGATCTGGTGCACCTGCCGGTGGGTACGCAGGGCATCGGCGAGAAGCTGCGCGACAAGGCCAGCCAGACCTACACCATCCCCGGAAGCGACCGGACCCATGTCGCCGTCAACACGATCCGGGGGTGGATCAAGCGCTACCGCTACGGCGGCTTCGATGCGCTCTACCCCAAGCCGCGCACCGACCGGGGGCAGCCCCGGCGGATTCCGCCCGAGGTCGCCGCTCAGCTCATCGAGCTGAAGACTGACAATCCGGCATGGTCGGTGCGCAGGGTCATCCAGAAGGCCCGCGAGGCCGGGGTGGATCATCCCCTCGCCCCGTCCACCGTGCATCGGCTGCTGAGCCGCGAGGGCCTGTTCGACAAGAAGCCGCCCGACGGTGCCGACCGCCGCCGCTTCGCCTTCAAGGAGGCCGGCGAGCTGTGGATGAGCGACGTCATGCACGGGCCCAAGGTCCGGCACGGGCGAACCCGGCGCAAGACCTACCTCATCGCCTTCATCGACGACGCCACCCGTGTCATTCCCTTTGCCGCCTGCGCCTTGGCCGAGAACGTCCAGGCCTTCCTGCCGGTGTTCAAGAGCGCCCTCGTCCGGCGCGGATTCGCAGCGCGCCTGTACGTCGACAACGGTGCCGCCTACCGCTCCCGCCAGCTCGCCCTGGTCTGCGCAAAGCTCGGCATCGCCCTGGTCCACGCCCGGGCGTATCAGCCAGCGGGAAAGGGCAAGATCGAACGCTGGTTCAGAACGCTTCGAGCCAGCTGGCTCGCCCACCTCGAGCCCGAGGCCCTGGACAGCCTCCAGGCGCTCAACCGCAGCCTCTGGGCCTGGATCGAGGGGGAGTATCACAACTCCCCCCATCGCAGCCTGGACGGGCGCACACCGCTCGAGCAGTGGGCACAGGCGAGCGCAGGCGTGCGCTATCCCGAGCCCACTCTCGACCTCGACGAGATCTTCCTCTTCGAGGTCAGGCGGCGGGTCCAGAAGGACCGCACCGTCAGCCTGAACGGCCGCCTCTACGAGGTCGATCCCCTCCTCGTCGGCCGCAGCGTCACCTTGCGCTACGACCCCGACGCGCCGCCCTCACGCCCCCTCGACGTCGTCTGTGAGGGCAAGCCCGCCGGCAAGGCAACCCGCCTCGACGCCTACGCAAATACCGCCGTGAAGCGCGGCCACTGCACCAAGCAGATCGAGACTGACGACCCGGCGCCGGAGCCGCCGCCCTCGCCGCTGGCCATGCGCAACTTCAAGAAGAAGCAGGAGGACAACTGATGTACCTGCGCCACTTCGCCTTCACCCGCCTGCCCTTCGAGACCCTGGCAGAGACCGACGAGCTGTTCGAGTCCTCAGCCCGCCGCGAGGCCGAGGCCAGGCTCGGCCACCTCGTCGAGTTGCGCGGCATCGGCATGCTCACCGGCGAGGTGGGCTCCGGCAAGACCACCGTCTGCCGGCATCTGACCGCGCAGCTCCACCCCGGCCTCTACCGGGTCCACTACGTCTCGCTCACCACAGGCAACGTGCTCGACATGTACAAGTCCATCGCGTGGGAGATCGGCATCACCGTCGAGCGCTCGCGATCCTCGGCCCACCACGCGATCAGGACCGAGATCACCCGGCTTGCGAACGAGGCCAAGCAGCTGCCCGTCCTCGTCGTCGACGAGGCCCATCATCTGCGCAACGACGTGCTCGAGGACCTGCGCCTGCTCACCAACTTCGCCATGGATGCAGAGCAGCGCCTGTGCCTCGTGCTCGTAGGCCTGACCGAGCTCAGGCGCAGGCTGTCCATGGCGGTGCACGAATCCCTCAGCCAGCGCCTCGTCGTCCGCCATCATCTCAGCGGCCTCGATCGTGACGAGGTGGACGCCTATATCAAGCACCGCCTCAGGCTCTCGGGATGCGAGCTGCCGCTGTTCGAAGAGCCCGCCGTCGAGGCCCTGTTCCAGAGCGCACGCGGCCTGCCGCGCCAGATCAACCGCATCGCCCACTACGCGCTGGCCGCCGCCGCCCTCGACAAGGCAAGGACCGTCAACGCCGACCACCTGCAGCACGCGCTCGAGGAGTTGCGGCCATGAACGGCTTCCCGACGCGCGCCCCGATCGAGCTGGAGGAGCGGCCGCGCGAGCAGCAGTGGCTGGTCGACACCCTATGGGGCGAGCAGGCCGTCGGCATCGTCGGCGGCGAGCCCAAGTGCGGCAAGTCCATCCTGGCGCTGGACCTCGCCGTCGCGGTCGCCGCCGGCGTCCCGTGCCTGCGGCACTTCGCCCCGGCCCGGCCAGGTCCGGTCCTGCTCTTCGCCGCAGAGGACGCAGGCCACCTCGTGCGCAAACGGCTGCACGGGATCGCCCGCGCCGCCGGCGCCCGCTTCGAGACCCTCGACATCGCCGTCATCGACGTGCCGACACTGCGCCTCGACCATCTCGACGACCGGCGCCGCCTGCAGGAGACCGTGGAGCGCATCGCACCGCGCCTCGTGATCCTCGACCCCTTGGTGCGCCTGCACGGCGTGGACGAGAACACCGTCGCCGACGTCGCCCCCATCCTCGGCTTCCTGCGCGACCTGCAACGCCGCTTCGAGACCGCCGTGCTCCTCGTCCACCACGCGCGCAAGAGCGGCGCTACGAGGCCGGGCCAGGCCCTGCGGGGAAGCAGTGAGCTGCACGCCTGGGGGGACAGTAATCTCTACCTGCGCCGCCGGGACCGGCAGACCCTCATGACCGTCGAGCATCGCGCCGCTCGCGGCCTCGAGGATATCGAGATCGAGCTCATGGAGGACGGAGAGCAGCCCGCCTTCCGGCTGCGCCAGCCGCCACCGGCCGGCGGGGCGCCTCAGCCCGAAACCCCCGAACGGCGCATCCTCAAGGCCCTCGTCGAGGCCCAGGCACCGCTCTCGCAGCGCCAGATCCGCGAACGCGCCGCGACCCGCCACAAGACCGTCGGCGCAATCCTGCGAAAGCTCGTCCAGGAGGGGCGCATCGAGCGCAACGCCGAGGGCGGCTACAGCATCGTCGCAAGCCAGCCCGACAAGGCCGCACCGGCCGCCAACGGCAGCGACCCCGACGCCGCACGGTTCCCGGTTCCCGCCGCTCACGCCTAGGGGTTCGAGGCGGAACCGCCCTCGGGAACCGCCCCCCAACCGACCGTCAGGCGCCCGCCACGACAATGCGTCGAGCGATCGGCCCATGGCCGAAAGCTCCGCTTACGGCCATGCATGCACTCAGTCGGGCGGACGGCGGCGGGTCACCCGAAGGGCCGGAGCGCAGCGGAGGAGCCGCGTAGCGGCTTGACGCGCCGACGGCCGGCCGACACCCCGCCAGCACGCTATCGAAACGATCCAACAATCCGGGAAATCTGCCCGTCCATCGCGCGAAATAATCCGGGAATCTCGCCGTCAAACAATGTGCGAGACAACACGGGGGAAGTCAAACTTCAACCGCGGTTCGCTCGAGAGCGTCTTCCGCCGCGGGGGCAGGGCCGCTTCAGAGATGCAGGGAGTGCTGCCTGGTCATCTTTCGCGGCTCTTCGGCGTGCGTCTGCTGAGCACCCTCCGCCATCCACCAGTCCTCATCCCGCTTGTCGCGCTGTACCCGCGCCGGCGTCACGGACGGTTTTTCGTCCGCAGTCCCGCCTGAGACCGCCAGCTCCTGCGGTACATCCCGGGGGTTGCGTGCCTGCGCGATCCGGTCCAGGCGATCCATCGCCTCGCGCACCTCCATCCCGGCAAGGTTGAGGATCGGAATCCGGTAGTGACTGGCAAGGCGGATCGCCATCCCGGTGCCGCCCTCGATCCGTCCGCCCTCTGTCCAGCACACCATCGCGTGCACCGGCTCACGCATATTCACACCGACGAGGATAGCCACGTTGCGCGCGTGCAGGTCCCGGACCCTGGCTGGGCACCTCTGCCACGCCGGGTGGTGCGGCTCAGCCGCGGCCCGGAGCGACCGCAGCTCCTGCGCTGTCAGCGCGCGACCCTCACTCTCACCCCAGCCGTTGTAGCCCCGCCAGGGCAAGTAGACGGTCCGGCGCTCCGCGGGCGCGGCGCGGGCAAAGGCGTCGTCAGCGCCCTTCGCCCCGCCGGTGCGCAGGTGCCAGCCGCGCCCGGCAAGGTACGTGGCCATGTCTCTCATCGCGCCGAGCACGCGTGCAGGCGTCTTGCGCGCCCCCACGCCGGCATAGATCGGTGCAGGCCCGATCGGCGCCTCGATCTTCTCTCCCGGCTGCCAGGTCCTGTCGGCCTCCAGCCGCGCATGAGCCCACGACGCCGCCTTCGCCAGAACGAACCCGTGACAGGGCTTCGGATGGCAATGACAGGCCAGGGTCTTTCCGTTTAAGGCCGCCAGCTCCGCCAGGGAAATCCCGCCGCCCTTCACCTTGCGCCACAGCCAGACCCGGTAGCGCTCGATGACCTCCTCGCGGCTGCCGTGCCTGCCGATCACAAAGGGATTACCCCAGCGCGTCCGGCGGTCGATCCGCACGACATCGCCGTGCTCGTCCTTGCCGTCCAGGGCCGAGCGCAGATCGGGCCGGTCCTTCATGTTGACGACGGTGGCCATGCCGCTCATCTCGATACGGCCCTTCCCAATCGCATCACGGCTTGTGAACCACGAGCGGGCAGTTCACCTCCGCCCCGGTCCTTCTCGCCTCAACCGCGCAATCGACGATCCTGCGGCCATACTGCTCCCAGACATGGCCGCGCCACCCCCCGGTCGGATCGTGGAGGGGGATGACCTGGTAGTGCTGCTCGATCAGCAGACCGAGCAGCACCGCCGCGGGCATGGCGATCCCCGCCGCCGCGAAGGGCACCCATCGGCGCCAGCGCCGGTCTCTCTCGACCCATCGGTGAAAGTCCGCAGTATGAACCCTGATCCGGTCCTCGATCTGGCCGGCGCGGTTGGCGGCCTTCGGATTGTCCAGCAGGCCCTCGGTCAGCCGTTCGAGCATCGAGCGCGAGTCCGCGCCGTCGCCGGCGAGTCCGTCCATCGTGACCAGCAATTGCTCCATATTCTGGTTCAGCCGCTGGACGCCGGCCCGCGCCCCTTCGTCCGAGCCCTCGGCTGCGGGCGTCTCCGGCTCAAACATTTCGTCGGTGGCGGGGAAGTCCTCGCCTGCGTCCGAGTCCATATCGGCTTGGTCGCCGGGTACCCAATCGACCTCTTTATCCCAAGGGGCAGGTTCGACGTCGTCCGTCGCACTGCCCTCTCTCGGCTGCGCCGCCTCGAACAGCGGTCCGTCCGGTTGAACGTCCGGTCCCGTTGGTGCTCCCGCAGGCGCGCCTGCCTCGGTTTCATCGTTTGCGGGCGTCTTTCCCTTAGTCATGCACACCCCCACCGCGGGCCGGCGCCACTCACCACGCCATGCCACGGCCCAAGAGCACGGACCCGCAATTCACCGCTGACGTCAGGCCGACGGCAGCGCATCGTAGGCCGCGGCCTGCCGACCCGAAGGCGGGAATGGAGGTGTCTACGAGACTGCGAATTCGCCCTGCCGGCATCCTCGAAGCGCCTCCTGCGGGCTATCCAAGGAGTGCAGAAGAACCCTTGAAAATTGTGCTGTCAACAGGAATAAATAAGCTGTATCAACGGGTTAGTAATCTCCAGCCATCTCCCTACATCACCGTGCAACTCTACGCACCACATGACTTCGAGAAATTAATTTCGAGTGGCACGGGTTCGTCTGCTTCCCCGGTCATGCACGGCCTTGTGGACCCACGCGCTATAGCGTTGGCGACGATGGAGCGCCGACGCCACCGCACCAAGAATGAGCGGTGGCGCGGCCGTCACGAAAGCGCTACGAACGCCGCGGTACGGAATTCCATGGCGGGAGCTGAGATGACGAACAACGCAGGGGCGCCAAGCCTTGCGGTGCTGATTGATGCCGACAACACCAGCGCACGCTACGCGGAGGCGATCTTCGAGGAGATCGTCAAGCTGGGCGAGGCCAATGTGCGCCGCATCTACGGCGACTTCTCCGGCACCCGGCTCAAGTCATGGAACAGCGCCATTCAGACGCTGGCGATCCTGCAGCACCAGCAACGCAGCAACACGACCGGAAAGAACGCGTCCGACATCGCACTTGTGATCGACGCGATGGACCTGATGCACAAGGGGACGCTCGACGGCTTCTGCCTGATCAGCTCCGACAGCGACTTCACGCGGCTCGCCCAGCGGCTACGCGAGGAAGGGATGGTGGTTTACGGCTTCGGTGAGCAGAAAGCCGTCAAGGCGTTCCGCAACGCGTGCAACCGATTCATCTATGTCGAGAATCTGGTTGAGCCGTCGGTTGACAAGGGCGATGCGGGCGACGCATCCGCGGCCTCCGCGCCCAAGAAACAGCCGCCGTCGCGGGCGGTGAAGATCATAGCCAAGGCCATCGAGGATTCCGATGACGACGGCTGGACGAACCTCGCGGGCGTCGGCAGCCGAATTCTCGGCGCAAAGCCGGACTTCGATGCGCGGAGTTACGGTTGTCCCAACCTCAGCACACTGGTGGAGAGGTCCGGCGGCTTCGAGGTTCGCAAGGACCAAGGCGCGGTCTACATCCGCCGCAAGGCCGCGCCCGCAAATCAGGCACGCGCATGACAGCAGGTCCTCCGCTCTCGAGATCCGGTCTACCTAGCCACGAGCGCCGCAACCGTTCCATCTGAGGGTTGCGTACAGTACTCAGGAGTCCATCCGAAGAAGCTCTTGATCTATTTCGTGGAGGCCTTCATCGCGATGCTACAAGTGCCTCAATCCTCACAAATCTTCGATCCGTTGCGATCTCCGGTTTGGCCTCCATCACCATTTGCAACACAGCGGCCACATCATAAGGTACGTCAGCCGGACTATCTGGACACACCAAATCCAATACATCCAACGTATGCTCGGGGTATTCTCTCGGAATCAGCACCCCGTTTTCTCCTTCTCTGGTCAACCCGAAAATACCAAAGCGCAACAGACTTGTGCGACGCAAATAAGGCCTAACTGCTTCCACTAGGATTGGAAACTCATGTCGTGAGCGCTCAAGAACAGAAATCCAAGCCTTAGATGTTTGTTCTGTCTGAATACTGTTTTCCTTGGGCCACGCCTTCTCGATAAACGGGATAGCGTATTTTTTCCATCCAGCTTCGTTATTCTCACCAACACGACCAAGAAATTGAATCACCTGCCCTCGACCTCGAGGATTCATACTTCTAATACAGTCTCTTGCCTGATCAAATGTGATTCCCGAAACGCCATTCAAGGAGAAAACGGTGGCCGATACCACCCACTGATGAGCCCGCCCCTCAACATGATCTCCCCAGTTCCACGAATAGATGGCTGGGAAGAGCTCCATAAAGTGATCTCGTATCTTGCCGAATAAAGAAGGTGTCGGCATCTTACCGTTATGGAGTAATCCGTTCCACGCTGGTTCACTCTTGTCGTGACCAATTCTGAACCACGGGATTATTGTCTTATCTGCCCAGTCCGGCGCAATGCAGTCCAACCAGTCGGCGTGCTTGGTCATTATGCAGGTGGCGTGATCGGAACCTTCCCCAGGAGCCGCCAGCAATGGCGGGAAGCGTGATGAGAATTCGTGAGGCATACCTCCTCCCTGGACCGGCTCACGTTTGGCGAAGGCTGACAAGAGGGCCCGTGTAGCGCTTCCGATAGGTCCGTTGATCGCGTGATCGAGTGTTCGCCGGGATTTTTCGACGGGACCGCCGCCAATGTACATTTCGCCTATTCCACTGTGGGTTCCTTGCTCTCCTCCGGAGAGTAGTCCAGATACTAAGTCATCGAACAGCTTGAGTGCATAGCCTTCGTTCTCTTCTGCCAAGAGAACCCAAGGACCCTCAAGCCAACGTCCAATCTCGTGCCTTACTTGAACAACCGTTTCTGGAGGAAGCCGGCGCATGCGTTCATAGAACAACAAATTTGCTTTGGGAGCAGCGCCCTCCGGCCAATTGCTGATCGCGTCGCCCCACAACACGGCAGGGAACTCGCCGCTCCTAGAAGCGGCTCCCAAGGCAGCGATTGCCCGAGAAGGTTGATTCTTTACCAAACCCTTGAACGGTTGATACTCGGTGAACTCGCCAGCGGCGTGTCCGGTTTGGGCAAGTGCTCGCACTGTAATCTCTGATACCGGAATGCCTTCAAGAACCGCTTCATCCTCATCTGTCGCGATCCAGCCAGACTTTCCGCGCAGTCCGTGAGCAGCGCTTTCGACCCAATCGTCATGCCACTGAGGAAGGCCTTTTTTCAGCTCCGTCCATTCTTCTAAAATATTCTCATCCATTTCACAGCCTTCCCCAATCAACCAACCGATAACGATGGCTGATTCTGTCTTGCGGCGAATCTCACGTTCGTCCTCGTCGCCATGGGGATAGCTTTCACGCCCTTCCAATAGCTGCGCCGCTATTTTTGACCGCGCATCAACTGAAACACTGGACCAACGGTCCCTTAGAAGAAAAAGCGTCTCGCGCCTGTGGGCGGTATTCCAAAATACGGCGTTATCCAGTGTAAGCATATGCGCAAGCGCTTCTTCCGCACCATATAGCATTGGCTTGTTGAGTGCGTAGAGATGCAGTTTGTCAAATATATTCGGCTCGGACGAGGGCCAAGTAGCAACACAGCCTCTCAACACGTTAGCATTTGTTTCGGCCATGCGATCCAAGAGAGATACAAAATAGGCGATATACGAGTCAGAGCTGAAGACTATGTCATCATCTTCATCGTCCGATTCATCCGGATACAAGGTCACGATGTGGTACCATCGCTTTCTGCATTCATTAAGACGCTGCACACCACGAATGAGGTTCGATTGCAGAGCCGCAAACACCGATGGCAAGACGTCGTCTGGAATGTCCAAGCGGTCTCTCCGCAAATCGATGAACTCCACGTCGATATGCGCGATCTCGTCCCATTCGATATCTTGCCATCCCGAGGATGGTGGTCTTGCTCGAGCCTGTCCAACAGGAGGCCCGACCTTGAACACCGGTTCCGTAGCCTCTTGGAACTGGCGCAGTACACAGCTCGACCAGCCATGTCTATGAATGTTGCGACGGACGCGGAACCATTGTGTTTCCGCATGTTCTCTTGGCGTGCTCAGCCGCTCCAAGAGGATCTGCCATAGCTGGCGAGCAGATACTGTGAGTGTTTCAGACTCATCGATAGTTAAGGCAAGCATCGCCAGAAGGCGCGGATGTAGGCGAAATTGCCGCGTTACCCACCACGCCAATACGGGGTCGTCGACATGAGCCACTATCCAGCGCGCAAGATGGAACAATCTCGCGGGCAAAGGCTCATGGCCTTCGGTAAATATTCCGATCAAGCCATGTGCGGCTTCCGGGTTCTCATCACCGCCTCGCCACGAGATCAGGTCCTCAGGCCGCCCCTCACGAACTGTAAGATCGTCCCTTCTCCAAGACGGATCATCGTCCAGCCCATAAGTCTCAGTAGGATAGAAGGTCTCCTCTCCAGTCGCCTGTCGTAATGTTGATTTCTCGAACCTACAGTTCCGGTCAAAGACACATAGCCATTCTGCGGGGGGCGACGGGCTGGCTTCAGCAAAGAGCTTGGCGCCAGCTGTTGTCTGAACAAGATGACAAACCATCCCACGCTCATGCGGCTGGAGTGCGGTCGGACCCCTCTGTGCCATCTCGACGACAGAAGATCCCCACCCTCCCGTATCTGCAGATCCAGCAGCCCATCCCTCCAGCGAATCCCATAAAACGCGATGATCATCCCCGTAAGCTATCGGCGTAACGCCCCGGTCTCGCCACTTCGCCTCGATTTCGTCTGGCTGACCCCGATCAAATGCGTAAAGCTGCCTCCGTCCTTCCACCTGCACTGTATTCAAGCCCTGAAGAAGATACTTTACAGGCGGATCATCGGCCTGATACCCCAACAATACGACAGTATACTTGTTTAGGAGTAGTCGTACGAACGAAGTCGCCCATCCCTGGGCGAGATACGCCCGACCAAAATCTGCGCTACTCAACACGTAGTCATGAGACGTTCCATCCCTGTCCGGCAATCGACCATGAAGATAAGTAATTCCTGCTATTGGCACATCATGAAGCAAATCGGGAAACGTTGGCGGCTGATACACATGGAATGCATCTCCGCCTGATATATGTTCAAATAGATGATCGAAATTTGTTGTAACAATTTGCGGATTTCCAGATTGGTTGGATGAAATCTTCGAAATTAACTCGTGCTCCACTGTGCGAACCGTAGTCGGATCATCCACAGTGAGATGTTTCGTAACGAGCTTTCCAATTGCGTCTCGACCGTACTCATTTTGAAGCATGTTGAAGATTTGATCAAGCGGTGTTCTTGCCTCGACAGGAATGTCGTCATCATCGCTAATCCAATTTTGTAATGCTCGAACAATTGCTGAATCTCGCGGGGGAGAGACATCCTCTATCACAAGTCTAGTGAGTTCCACAAAAGTGGGCATTCCAGCAGGAGCGGAGACGCCAGCTCCGCAAACAAAGACGACCCGCCCAGCGTCACGATCACGGAGAAGCGCACCGGGAATGATGGGGCCACCGGAGAGGAATCGCATTCACTTAGTTCCCACACTTCTAACAGTCAAATTATCATATTCCATAAATCAAGTTGACTGCCTCAAGGCGAATGAGCGTCTTGATATCGCTTGTCCCATTCATCCGCTTCACATTCGTACAGACTAGCAGACACTTACGGATTCCTCCACGCTTGACAGTCGATTCCCAAAATAAGTGCTGAATATTCGTTGGAATAACCTCTTAGTTGCTTTCAAGGGTCTCGCCAGAGGTCCCTTCGATCCAAACGTATGCGAGACGCGCTGGCCATGCAGGCGACGTCTATTGGGTGGCCAAAGTGGTGAACCATCACGCCCCTCTTCCCATAAGAATTTCGATTCGGTCCGCAATCCGCTGGGCAGGATCGCGCAACTGATCGATCGTCCAATCTGCTGCGTAGCCTTCGGTCACATCCCTCGGAGGGACGTGATTCACGAGACGCTTCGTCAGGGCATTCGAAATCATCAAATCGCGTTCGGCGACCGTTATGAAGCAGTTGCGTAACGCGTGATACCAGAACTTCGCGCCCCCGGCCTCGCCGATCGCCGGGTAGTAGTTGGGCACGCCTATGACATGGCCGGTGCCGCCGCGGCGGGAGGAGAACACCCACCTGGATGGCTCATCTCCGCTCTCCGCCCAGCGGCGATCCAGCACCGCAGCAAGCTGACTGGTAATGGGCAGCACCAGGGGTCGGCCCGTCTTGGTCTCTTCAACCCGAAACGCCCGCTCGTGCCGATCCACGCTCTCCCAGCGCAGAGGCTGCACTTCGTTCAGGCGCATGCCGGTAAAAAGCCCAAACCACAGCACGTCCCGCATCGTGGGATTGTCCACCGCGGTCTCGATGCCCACCCGCCAGCGCGGCAGCACCTCGGCTGGAGGTGGAATCTTGCGCCGTAAATTCGGATGAAACTTGCCCCCTCCACTAAGCCACAGGTCGACCGGATTGCGCACTTCCTCGAAGTCGACGCAGGGTCGTCGATAGACCGACCGCAACAGTGAGATCGCATGGTTGGCTGATGCCCAGCCGCTCTTCATGGTCACGTCGTTGAACCGAGCCTCGACGTCCTGACGTTTGATGGTGTGAAGCGGACGGTCCGCCCAGTCGCTCAGGTAACGCCTGAACACCCTCCGATAGTCCTCGTTCGTGCGCGCCTTGCGGTTGGGATTGACCGAAATGTAGTTCTCGAAGGCCTCCGACAACAAAGGCATGCGTCGCAGCAACGCACGTTGTGTCGCCGGGTCGCTTCCGGTAGCGACTTCTCCAAGTATCTTGTGTGCCCGTCGCCGCCCCTCTTCGGCGGAGATCCTGCCGTAGCGCCCAATCACGATGCGCTTGTTGGGAGCATTCCGACCGGCATCCTCAGTACGAAAGTTGACGATGAAGGATTTCAAGCCTGACGGATGCACCTTGATCCCGAAGCCGGTGAGCTTGTCGTCCCACGCGATCCAGGGTCTGTCGGCTGGCTCGAGAGCGTCAATCGCGCGCTTGCCGAGGGACAGCTTCACCTTGGCAACGCGCTTTCCGGAGATCTCAGTCATATGGTCAGCATAAGCTGGAGCTCGAAAAAGTCAACACCGAACGCAACACATCGAATTCAAATCCATATCTCGCGAGCTACCCCCAGCCATCTTCTGACCTACATGGTTAGACACTAAACCGTTGATCACGGAAGATTTTATGTACACTCAGACATGCCCTTGCATCCCTGCGCACCTCCTGCTACACTCTCACGAATATTACTCTTAATCAGCGGGTCCTAGGTTCGAGTCCTAGTGCGCCCACCAATCTTTTCAATGGGTTAGGTGGCTTACCGGCAACCGCCGAAACTGCTGTATCGCCGGGATTTCACCGCAGCGCCGCAGGCCCGCGCTCCGGGCGCCCCAAGAGTTGAAGCGGATGCGTCGCTCGCTGCCGGTGCAGATCGGCGCCCCCTATGTCTCGGGTCAAGACACACTCCAGCGGCGGTCTTGTCCATCGGGTGGACAAAACACCATTTCGCCCTGATAGCCCCTGCAAGGCCCGCCATTTGCCCGCCATCATAAAAGAAATGACAGTCAATCTCATTACTGTAAAATTGAATGAAGCTCATGCTAGTCATTCTTACCGCGAAGAATAATAGGAACTGATTGCAGAGATAAAGCGAGTAGTTTCCGAACATCCGTCGGAATTCTATCTATAAGAGGATCTTTAGTGCTTGCCATCATCTGGCTTTTGTACTACTTCTTTAGACAATGGTGGTTTGGTGAGCTTTGGTAGACTACGGAATAGCCTATCGTAGGCAGCCACCGCCCCCGGACGGGTTGGAGCGAGTGGAGGAGATTATGAAGGGCGATCCCAAGGTCATCGAGTGTCTCAACGCGGTGCTGAAGAACGAGCTGACCGCGATCAACCAGTATTTCCTGCACTCGCGGATGCTCCGGAACTGGGGCGTCTCCAAGCTCGCGAAATACGAGTACGACCAATCCATCGACGAGATGAAGCACGCCGACGAGATCATCGAGCGTGTCCTGTTCCTCGAGGGCCTGCCCAATCTGCAGGACCTCGGCAAGCTCATGATCGGCGAGGACGTGAAGGAAATCCTCGACTGCGACCTCGCCCTCGAAAACATGGCGATCCCCGTCCTGCGGGAGGGAATCGCGCATTGCGAGCAAGTCGACGACTACGTGACCCGGCACCTCCTGCGCGAGATCCTGGAGAGCGAGGAAGAGCACGTCGACTGGCTCGAGACGCAGTACGAGCTGATCAAGCGGATGGGCCTGGAGAATTACGTCCAACTGCAGAGCGAGCCGGCCGACGACTGAGCCGGAAACACAGACAGGCCTTCGATTATTCGGCGGCTGCCGACTCCCGGGTCAACACTCTTTCGTCGGGCGATTCATCGGTGGGGACGGCGGGCTCCGCCTGGCCATCGGCCTTGGCGCCTGCCACGAGTTCGCGAAGGGCGCGTGCTGCTTGGACGATATCCGCCGGCTTCAGCGCGGCCCAGGCGTGCATTTAGGGGTGCGCGCCCTCGCCGACGGCCCGCTCCCTGATGGGAACCGCCGGGCCGCCGTGCGGCCGGTCTTCGTGGATCCTGTCGATCAGGCCCTGGGCGAAACTCAGGCAGCGCCCGCACTGGGGCCCATTGCCGAGTTCCTGGTACGCCTTCTTCGCGCACCGGACACCGTTCTGCGCCACGGCGCGGATTTCGGTGTCCCGATAGGCGTTGCAGACGCACACGTACATGGCGGCACTCCGCTCTACACCCTCCAATCTTGGAGAGAATGCGAACGAGTGTCAATGAGAATTCGTGTCAGGTGCGTTCTCAGCGCTCACGTCCGCCGGAGCACCGGCGCGGCGATCAGATGATTGTCCCAGCGGGCGGCTTCGAGGCCGCCGACGGCGAGCGGTCGTGTCGTGCCCGAGCGCGCATCGATGACGACCACGCCCCCTCGCCCGCTGCTGGCCAGGAGTTCGCCTGGTCTGGCGCCCGGAGCCACGCCGCAGCCGTCGCTCACCTTGGCGGCGGACAGGCAGAGGCCTGTGCCGACATCCCAGAGCGTCACGAGGTTGCCGCGCGGCGCTGAGACGGCGATGGTCCGGCCGCTCGGGTCGAAGCAAACGCTGCCGCAGTAATTCCTCATCGCCCAAATGACGTTCGGCGGACCGTGCAAGAGGCGCAGCGGACCTCCCCCGCGTTGCAGGGCAACCAGAGGGACGCGGTCCTGCACCGGCCCCTCGTACTGCATGGCGACTGCCACCGTATCGTCCGGTCCCACGGCTAGATGGCGGATGCTGAGCCGACGCAGGGCGGGGTCGAGCGTCAGTTCGCGCCGAAGCGCGCCGCTCCGCCTGTCCACGAAACAGAGCGACGGCGCCATGGTGGGCAGATTGAGCTTCACGCGAGGCAGGTCGGGGCGGGTCGCGATGCCGCCGTTGGCGGCGACCAGCGTCTCGCCGTCGGAGAGCAGCGCGATCTCGTGCGGGCCGATACCGTGGGCCGGAAGCTCACCGACGCGCCGGTAGCTTCGCGTCGCGTCGCAGACGCCGATGACGCCTCGTTCGCCCTCGAAATCGTTCTCGGTGGCGTAGAGAAGCCGCCCGTTGAGGCCGAAAACGCCGTGGCCGTAGAAATGCCGGTCGGCAGGTGCTTCCACCCGGCGGGCGACGGTGCCCCGCTCGAGATCCAGGACCAGCGCGAAACGCCCCGGGCGCCTGGCGAAATGCACGGCTTCGCGCCCTCCCTGACGGACCGCAAACGAATGGCCGCGCCCAAGCAACGGCAGATCGAAGACGCGGACTCCATCTGTCGAAAACCCCGAGACCCGATAGCTGCCGGCCGCGGCGGCGCGGGCACTCAGGTAGAGCGGCGCGTCAGGGGCGGATGCTTCGGCGCGGACCGTTGCCGGCAATATGGAGCCGGCGATCCCGCCGGCGAGCAGTCGCAGCGTGGTCCGGCGATCAATCGCCATCGAGGGCGTTGAAGCCGACGGCGAGCCCAAGCGCAGGCGCCAGGCGATCTCTCACGATCTGTTTCAGCGCCTGCATCTGCTTGGCGAGTTTCTTGACTGGCGGGCGGAGTGGGGGGTCGGCCGCGGCCTACTCCACAGGACCTTCGATGGATCGCGCCGTTTCCAGCGTGAGGCGGAACGCCTTCCGCATCAGGCGGTCAAGTTTGGGGTCGGCGACGGCCGTGAGATCGCCGAGACCGGCGCTGCCCCCGCCGAGATAGAGCGCCTGCAACGCCTCCATCGTCACCACGATGTTGCGCTGCGAACGCCCGCTCAGGCGGGACTCGGCCAGCACCGGGCGAACGGTCTTCGCGCTGTCGCCGATCACGGGCTTGAGGTTGATGTCGTAGATCAGTTGCAAGCTGTCGTGGAGCCCCTGGAAGAAGGCCAAGGTGCCGGCGGCATGATGCTCGAAATGCGGGCTGTCCGGCCCCGGCATCGTCATGAGGTGGGCGAATGCGTCGTCGCCCTCTTGCCATTCCGCCAGGATCTCCGCCGCCATGGTGCGCATGTTCGCTGCCAGGGCCACGAGCAGCCCGCAGCCCTTGGCATCGGCGTCGAGATAGCGCTGGTCGTAGATCAGGACTTCGGCGGCCAGCAGTCCCTGGACCGCTACGTTGGCCCGCGCGATGCGCGCGGCGAGTGCGGCGTCGTCCTCGTTGGCAGCGACAAGCTCGGCGACCGCCTCGCCCACCTTGTTCCGCGCCTGTGGCCAGAAATAGAAGCGGAAGCCACGCATCCGGGAGTCGACCGGGCCGAAGCGCAGGTTCTGGACGCCCATCCACGCGTCCATGGTGTCGTGAAAGCCGGCGCGGAGCCGCTCGTGATCCGCGTCGCCCTCCCCGGTGCAAATCGCCTCCGCAGCTCCGGCGAAGGCGTCCGTCGCCGCCGCCAGGCGCTCGTAGCGCGGCAGCGCATGGGTCTCCACCAGAGCCGCATTGACGCGGGCGTAGTCAGCCGGAGCGATCCCCTGCGCGCTCGAGGCGGACGTCGCCCCCACGAAGATCAAACCGATCAGGGTGAGCGACAGACAAATGCGGGTCATGTCAGTGGACCTGTTGATCAGAGGGAACGCAGGAAGGCAAGCAGCGCCGCGCGCTCCTCGCGAGTCATGGCGACGACGCGCTGTTTCGCCGCCTCCGCCTCGCCGCCATGCCAGAGGATTGCTTCGAGCAGGTTTCGAGCGCGACCGTCGTGCAGAAAGAGCGTGTGGCCGCTCACCGTCTCCGTGAGCCCGATGCCCCAGAGCGGCGCCGTGCGCCATTCGCGGCCGCTGGCCTCGCCCTCGGGCCGGCCGTCGGCAAGCCCTTCCCCCATATCGTGAAGCAGGAGGTCGGTATAGGGCCATATCAGTTGGAAAGATTGCTCCTCGCCGATGGAGTCCCGGCGGGTCACAAACTTGGGCGTGTGGCAGCCGGTGCAGTTGGCTTCGTAGAAAAGCCGCTTGCCTTCGAGCACCTGCGGCTCGCCGATGTCGCGCCGCGCGGGCACGCCGAGGTTGCGCGTATAGAAGGTGAGCAGGTCGAAGAGCGCGGCGCTGGCCTCGACCGTGTTCCGCGCCGAAGCCCCTCCGTGCGGTGCAGCTCGGCAGGCCTCCTGAGGCGCCGTGCAGTCGCCGTGGGGGCGTGGATAAAGCGGGGTCGAGATCCCCACATCGCCGCGAAAGGCAGCCGCCGCCTGCTGTGAGACGGTAGGCTGCCCTGCCTTCCAGCCGAAACGGCCGAGCATGGGCCGGTCGTGCTCGTCACTCCACACCAGGTTCGCCCGCCCGGAAATGCCGTCGTTGTCGCGGTCGTCCGGGTCGGTGCCGGCAAGGATGTCGGCGTCCGATATCGCTTCGAGCAGGCCCATGCCGATGACCGGCGGTGCGACGCGGGGCGAGAGCATCGTCTCCGGGTGAAGCGGCCCATAGTGGAGGCCTGAAATGCCGTAGGTAGGCTGCCGGAGGCTGACCACCTGACCGTCGGCCAGTGCCACCGGCACCTCCTCATAAGCGATCGCTACATCGCCTTCAGCCAGAATTCCCTGTGTCGAGAAGTTCTGGAGCTGTCCGCCGTAGGTGGGCTCGGGGATGGTGGCCCGTCGGTGCTCTTGCAACGCTGCTCGCTCGGCCTCCGTCTGCGGCGGGATCGAGAGCCGCACGAGCATGGTTTCGGCCCGCTCGCCGGCCGCAGGCGGGCGGCCGCGACCATCCTTCAAATGGCACCGCTGACAGGCCCGCGCATTGAAGAGCGGTCCGAGCCCGTCCGATGACGTGGTCGAGCTTGGCGCCGACACCCAGATTTTTCTAAAGATGCCATTGCCCACTCTGAAGTCGCGCTGGCGCTTGAATGGCATATTGGCGGAGGGGTGCGAAAACGCGTCCCGATTCAGCCGCTTGAACACCGTCGCCGCGCCCGCCGGCCTGCGCTCGTAGGGCTCGGCCTTGGAGAAATCCTGCGTAGGCTGCGTGACTGCCGCGATGCGCGCCTGCTCGTCCTCCGGTTCCGCCGCCGGCAGGGCGTGGGTCATGGCCACGAGCACGACCGCGCCGGCCAATGCCGGCGTTGCGCGCGCTACCGATCTCGCGATCCGAGCGTATCCGGCGCATAGCTTGACGCAGAGACATTTTGCGAATGGCACTGATAATCTTTCGCAATTATGTTGACGAGCATTCTAGGAACGATTATCAGTCGCAGAATAAGGTTGTCAACGTCGCCACGCGTGGGAGGGTAGCCGCGCGAGGGGTATCGTATCCTTCGGCGGCCGGCCGGTTCGCTCCCGGCCAGCGTTGGCAACACCGTGCCAGCTGCAGCAAAGGGGACAACCGATGAAGCGTATAGGTTTGACAGGATTGGGCGTGGCGACCGTCGCTGCGTTTGCTTGGAATGCGCCGGTAATGGCGGACGACATGGTCGAGGACAAGCTCGCGACCATGGAACAGCGCGTCAAGTACCTGGAGGAGCGCGTCGCCTCGCAGGACCAGATGATCGTCGAGAAGGAAAGCGAGATCGCCGGTCTCGCTGACGGATGGTTCAACAGCGTCGAGATCGGCGGCGCCATCAAGGTCGAGCTTATCGGCGAAAGGCCGGCCGAGGGTGACAGCGGCACCAGGACGAACTTGAGGAAGGTCGAGCTCGGCATTGCGGCTGCGATCAACGACGAGTGGGGCGGCGAAGTCGTCGTGGAGAACGACGACGGCACAATCGCGCTCGCGGACGCGTTCCTGACTTACGAACCGGCGGGCGGCGGGCTTTCCGCCGCGATAGGCCAGCAGACTCTGCCCTTCGGCGTCTACGACACCAACCTGATCACCGATCCGCTTACCAAGGATCTCGGCGAGACGGCCTACACCTCTCTGGTGTTGGGCGGCGAAGCCGCTCAATTCGGTTGGACGGCATTCACGTACTACGCAGATGAAGAGGCGCGTATCGACGGCTTCGGCGCCGGAGTCGGCATGACCATGGAAGGCGATGACTCGGCCTTTGGCGTCGATGTGGTGTGGATCAGCGACGTCGGCGATTCCGGTGGGCTCAGCGGGATGTTCGACGACGATGTGCCGGGCTTGAGCGCCAGTGCGCGGGGCAGCGTTGGGCCGGTCTCTGCAATGGTCGAGTTGGTGACTGCGCTTGATGCCGAGGGCTCCAACGCCGAGCCGTCGGCCTGGCATACCGAAGCCGCCTACGGTTTCGACCTGATGGGCAGGGAAGCAAACCTCGCCATTGCAGCGGGCGGCACGGAAGACGGCGAGGCCGCAGAGCTGGCGGAGACGCTGATGCTTCTCGGGATCTCCGTGGGCATCTCCGAGGGCATAGGGATCGGCCTCGAATGGAAGCAAGAGGAAGGCTACGGCGCGGATGACGCTGACGACGCCGTCACCGTTCAGCTCGCGGCCGAATTCTAAGGCTCCAAAAAATGAGGAGACTGACGATGAAAGTACTCATGGCCGCACTGGCGCTCGTAGCCCTGCCGGTAACCGCCTTCGCCGCGACGTCCGAGAGCGACGTGCTCTCGCACTACGCCGATCTGGCACATGCGAAGTACGAGGACTCGCTGATCTCGGCCCGCTCATTGCAGGGCGCGGTGAACCAGCTCATCGCCGAGCTCACCGAGACGAACCTCGCCAACGCAAAGGACGCGTGGCTCGCGGCCCGCGTTCCCTACCAGCAGAGCGAGGTCTATCGCTTCGGCAACGCCGTCGTCGACGACTGGGAGGGCAAGGTGAACGCCTGGCCCCTCGACGAGGGCCTCATCGACTACGTCGCGGCGAGCTACGGGGCGATGTCGGAGGAAAACCCCGGCTATCGCGCCAACGTCGTCGCCAGCCCGAGCTTCACCTTCTCGGGCGAGACGATCGATGCCAGCAGCATCACCAAGGAGCTGCTCGCCGATACGCTGCATGAGCTGGGCGGCGTCGAGGCCAACGTGGCGACCGGCTACCACGCCATCGAGTTCCTGCTCTGGGGCCAGGACCTGAACGGTACCGGCCCCGGCGCGGGCGCGCGTCCTGCCAGCGACTTCGACCCGGCCAACTGCTCATGGGGCAACTGCGACCGCCGCGCCGCCTATCTGCTGACGGCCACCGATCTGCTGATCGATGACCTGGAATGGATCACGGCGCAGTGGGCGGCGGGTGGCGAGGCCCGCGAGGGGCTGGTCAGCGGCGATATGGGCCAAGGGCTCGCCACCATCTTCACCGGCATGGGCAGCCTCTCCTACGGCGAGCTCGCGGGCGAGCGCATGCAGCTCGGCCTCCTGCTCCACGACCCAGAGGAGGAGCACGATTGCTTCAGCGACAACACCCACGCCTCCCACTACTACGACGCGCTCGGCATCCAGAACATCTATCTGGGCACTTACGAGCGTATCGACGGCTCGATGGTCGAGGGCCCGAGTGTTTCGGACCTGGTCACGGCGGCGTCGCCCGATGCGGATGCGGCGCTGCGTGCGCGTCTCGAATCCACCATGGCGGCGATGGGCGAGGTCGTGGCTGCGGCCGAGGCCGGCGAGGCCTACGACCAGCAAATCGGTGAAGGCAACCCGGCGGGCAACGCGCGGGTGCAGGCGGCGATCGACGCGCTCACGGCGCAGACGGGTGCGATTGAAGATGCGGTCGCGGCACTCAACCTTGCCGCCATCGACTTCGAAGGCTCGGACAGCCTCGACGATCCCGAGGCCGTGTTCGAGTAAGCGCTTTCCCGGCGGTCTGCTGAGCAGAGCAGCACGGCAGGCCGGGGCCGCCCCGCTCAACCCCCTGCGGGGCGGCCCCAGAGCCGGCTTAGCCTCCGCGTTCGTCCGCGCCCAGCAGGTTTCGGGGCGCCTCGCCGTCCAGCCATCGGCGGACGTTGCGTGCGCCCTGGCGCATCGCCTCAACCTGCGCGCCCGGCACGCTCGCCGAATTGTGCGGCGCGGCAATCACATTGGGCAGGTCGAGGAACGGGTGGTCGATGCGGAACACGCCATGCCGCACCGGTTCGATCCACCACGATTCAAGGCACGCGAAGAACCGCTCGTTTTCGACCAGGTGGCGATAGAGTGCATCCTGGTCGATGATCTCGCCGCGCGCGACATTGACCAGGATCGCGTCGTCCTTCATCCAGCCGAGCTCGCGCGCGCCGATCAGCCCCGCTGTCGCGCCGGTCAGCGACATCGAGACGACGACGACATCAGCACGGCGGAGCACATCTTCCAGTGCCGCCACGGTGCCGACGAACGCCACCTCTTCGTCGGTCTCGCCGCTACGGTTGATGGCGTGGATCTCGGCTCCCAGCGCCCGAAACAGCCGAGCCGCAGCGCGCCCGGCGCCTCCGAAACCGAGGATCGCGCAAGCCGCTCCCTTGAGCGTATTGTTGTCGACGAACTGGTTGAACCGCCCTTCCCGCATCTCCTGGTGCTCGACCGGCAGGCGCTTGGCTGCGGCCAGTGTGATGGCCAGCACGAACTCCGCCATCGGGCCGGCGTAGGCGCCCGCATTCGAGGCAATGGGCACGTCGCGCGGGAAGAGATGCAGCGGCACGTGATCGACGCCTGCGGTCAGGAGCTGGACGAAGCCGAGCGACGTCATCGCTGAGACGTCGTCGGCCGTGATCTCGATCCGGGGGTTCAGGGCGATCAGCACGCGCGCCCGCTCCCGCGCGGCGGCCCAGCTCTCAGGCGAGAGATCGGGTTTGATAAGCAGTTCGGATCGGGAGCCAAGCTGCTGGCGGTAGGCGGCGCGCGCCTCCGGCGGCGGGTCGTGGGAGACGAGAATGCAGGGAAGCGTCGTCATTGTCCGGGAAGGGCTACCGAGCGGATGGGTGCACCGAGGATGTATAGCAGACCGCCCGCACCGGGGCTCGCCTGAGTGCGGTTGGAGCGCGTCCGACTCTGACGGACGCGCGGCGGGCCGCGAAGGGCGCGGGCGGGCGTGTGTTCACGGGGCGCTGCGGACAGGCATGTCAATTAACCAAAAGAGGCTAATCGTTGACTTATAGTTCATATGAGAATACCTGAATTGAATGATCGATCTGGACACCAAGCAGCTTCATTCGTTCCTGCGTCTTGTGGAGACCGGGAGCTTCTCCGAGGCTGCCCGGCACATCGGCTGCTCGCAGGCCACGATGTCGGTTCGGATCCAAAAGCTGGAGGAAGCATTCGGCGCCCGCCTGTTCGAACGGAGCCATCACGAGGTGAGCCTGACGGCGGAAGGACGCAATCTGCTACCCGACATCCGTTCGCTCGTCGATCTGCAGGACCGAATGGTGCGGCGTTTGCAGTCAAAGCGGATCATCGGCGAGGTCAGACTCGGCATTGCCGAGGGCTTCGAGACCGCGCTCCTGCCGGAGCTTCTCGGCTACATGCTGCGGAACCACGCCGCTGCCGAGCTCGACATCCATTGCTTGCCGAGCTGGCGGCTGCAGCAGATGACCGAGGCCCGTTCGCTGGATCTCGCCGTCGTCGCGTTGACCGAGGAAGCGCCGTCGGCGGCAGTACTGAGTCGCCCGAGGCTCCATTGGGTGCGCGCGCCCGGCTTCGCGCTCGACGCGTCGATACCGGTCCCGGTCGCCTGGAACACGGACAACTGCTTCCTGCAGGCCGCGGCGGCCGCAGCACTCGACGATCGGGGCATCGCCTATCGCGAGGTGCTGCGCAGCGCCGACCCGCGGATCGTTCAGGCTGCGGTCGAAGCCGGAATGGGCGTCACCGCTATGGCCGAAGGGACCATACCCAGGTCATTGAGCGTGATGTCTATGTCCTCGACCCTGCCGCCGCTGGGCCGGGGCAGCATCCAGTTGCTGGAGGGGCCGGTCCCCCAGTCCGAGGCCGTCGCGACGGTCAAGCGGCAAATCGAGCGCGCGTACAGGGAGGCCGAAGCAGCGGCCGCCTGAGGGGCGCCGCGCGGCCCCCAGCCCCGCGGGACCTGCTGCATGATCAAGGAGTTCGGCGGGCTCACCAGCACCTACTACACGGCCACGCTCAACGAGCCGTTGCCTGAGTTGGTGCGCTGGATGGTCAAGGACTACGGCTACGACCAGTGGGACGCCTACATGATGCTGAGCCAGTGCGGCAAGGTCAGGCTCGGCAACTTCGTCGATCCCAAGTACACCATGGGCGCCGCGACCTCGAAGACGTACCTGTAGGCGGTCGCGACCCTACAAGACCCGCACGCGATCGCCCCTCCACACCGTGCCGCCCTGGATGACGAAACCGTAGACGCCCGCGCACGGCAGCGATTCGCCGTCCAGCACGGGGACGGGGAGCGTGTTGTGCTCGACGAGGGTGCGGAGAACTTGCGGGTCCTTCTCCAGGTTCTCCTGCGCCAGCGTCGGGACCGAACAGCGCGGCGTCGGGTCGGAGATGCGGAGTCGCACCTCGTCGCCGATGGCGATTTCGCGTCCAACCCAGTCGTTCTCGACGAAACCTGTTTGGCCCTCGGGCGTCGCGATCGTCACGTTGGGGCGGAAGCGGCGCGCGTTGAACTGAGAGTCCGGGCGCAGCTCGGCGAGGCGCGCCATCGTCGCCGTGGTTATGAGGTGGAGCGCCGCGTAGTCGGAGAACCGGCCCGCCATCATCAGCTCGCCGATATCGACGATGGTCTCGTCGGTGGCGAGGGGATCGAGGCGTTCCAGACTGGGCGTCTCTGGACGCTCCGCGGTGAGCGTGACCGGCCGCCCCAGGGTCTCGGAGAGGCGGGCATCGGGGTCGCCGCCGTCGCTCGAAACCGCCGTACCGTCGGGCCAAGCGATACGCACCGGCGGAAGCGGCGCGCCGGCCTGCGGCGGCTCCACGAAATCTGCAGAAAGCGTCATCAACTCGGCCCACTTTTTGGGCGTCTTGGCGCTCCCCACCCGGCCGCTGACCTCGTCGATTACGGCATAGCCGCGGTCGCCCAAAATACCGCCCTCGGTAACCAGCGCCTCGTCGACCTTGGTGCCGGCCATGGACTTGACCGGATAGCGCCAGAGCGCCTTGACCTTGCCGCCATTCGTGCCTTGCGATGCCATAATCTCTTGCCCTCGCCAACGTGTCGCCGTACCGGGCCGACCTATACCAAGGGGCCGCTCGCTTGGCACTGCCCGCATCAAGGGTCGAGGAGATCGCGGCTCCGGTGCCAGTCCTCGAGCGACTGATCGGGATACTCGGGAAAGTGGGGGTCGCGCTTGCCCGACGGGATCCTGACCCAGCCCGGCGCGTAGTCGAGCATGATGTGACAGCGCTCGGGCGGCACCGGCAGGGGCGTGTCGATGGCAGACGCGAAGGGATGGATCAACTCCGGCCAGCGGGGGTCCCAGACCCAGAGCGCGCTGCCGCAGCGGCCGCAGAAGCGCCGCTCCGCCGGGCTCTCGCTGCCGTCCTCGAGCCGTGCCCGATAGACCTTCAGCGAACGCTTGCCAGTGACGCTCAGCGTCTCCGCCTCGCCGCCAAGGTTGATGGCGTAGCCGCCGCCACCGGCGGTCTTGCGGCAGATCGAGCAATAACAATGCATGTAGGGCAGCGGCGTCTTCGACTGGAGCGAAAACCGCACCGCGCGGCAGTAGCACGAGCCTTCCAGCAGCATAGAACTCTCTCTCGTTTTGGGACCCTACACCGGCCTAAGTCTCGGACCGCTCGCCTGGCTGGGCACGCGCGCGCGGGATCAGCATGCGGATCAGCGTCGAGCCCTTGTCGATGAACGTGTGCTTGAGGGCTGCACCGGCGTGAATGCCGACGAGCGCGATGCCGCCATAGGCCAGGTAGTAGTGGAGATCGATGGCGAGATCGCGGGTGCCGGCCGTGACATCGAAGAACGCGGGCACCTCGGAGAGCCCGAACACGTCGATGCCGGCACCCTCCGAGGTCGAGATCAGGTAGCCCGTGACCGGCAGCACGACCAGGAGCGCACCGAGAATCCAGTGGGTGGCGGTGGCGCCGGCGCGCTCGTAAGCGCGCACCTCCGGCCCGAAGCCGGGTTTGCGGTCGGCAAGCTTCCACGCGAACTTGGCGAGCGCCAGGGCCAGCACCACGATGCCGATGGCCTTATGGAGCGCGAGGGAGTCGTTGTACCAGGGGTCGTAATAGGTAAGCCCCACCATCCAGGCGCCGAGCCCCACGAGACCGACAAAGACGATGGCAATGCTCCAGTGGAAGCCGATGGCGACGAGCCCGTAGTGGTCTCGACCGCTTCGCCACATGGAGACGCCCGCGAAGGCGGTGCTCGCTCAGGCGCTAGTTGCGGGTGCCCTCGATGAAGAGGAAGAGCTCCATGGATTCGGCCGCCGGGCCCAGGTTGTAGCCCATGCCGAAATCCTTACGGGTGATCGTCACCGTGCCTTCGAAACCTGCGCGGTAGCCGCCCCAGGGGTCCTTGCCCTCGCCCACCTTCTCGACAGCGATGGCGATGGGCTTGGTGACGCCGTGGAGCGTCAGGTCTCCGGTCATCACGCCGCTCTCGGCATCGCCCTCGTATCCGGTGCTGACGAAGGTCGCAGTGGGGAACTCGTCGACGTTCAGGAAGTCGGCCGAGCGCAGGTGCTTGTCGCGTTCCGCGTGGTTGGTATCGACGCTCGCCGTGTCGATCTCGACCGTGATCGACTGGGCCTCCGGCCCTGCCTCCGAATCGAACGTGAAGCCACCCGAAATCCTCTCGAAAGTGCCGATCATCCAGGACACGCCGACATGGGAGATCTTGAACTGAACGAAGCTGTGGCCCGAATCAATCGTGTAGTCGGCGGCGTCGGCGGTTGGTGCCGTGAAAGCCAGGATGGTTGCGGCCAGGGCGGCCCCGAGAATGCGTTTGATCATCGTTGAACGTTCCTTCCGAATGTTTGTTGGGATTACCGGAAGACCCCTCTCCAGGGGAGACGGTCGCCCGTCGTCCTCGTTTCCGGCCTAGGAGGCGTCGTTCACACCTATTTGTCCCCGGTGCGCGGCAGGTCGATCACCCGGCCACCGTCCTTGCGCGGATCGAAGTCATATCCCTTGCGCACCTCGACGTTGCGCAGAATGACTTCGAGCGCGGTGGTGTCGAAGGGATCGACGTCCATCGGAGCGGCGTACTTCGACTTGAGGCTGTGCAGCATCTCGCGCTCGTTGGGCATCAGGTCTTCTTCGACCGCCTCCGCCGCCTCGATCAGGCGCTGGAGTGCGACGTAGGCGACCAGCTCTACCATCGTTCAAGCCCTTTGTGAGCGGCCCACCTCGGCCCCCGCTATCGCTGCCAGGTACAGTCCGCGATTGTGGCGACCCAGTTGTCCGGCATATAGCCGACATCGTAGGTACAGCTGCCGCTGATGCCGGCATAGACGCCGGTGCCGCCCAGGATCTCCATGGTGCCGGGGCCACCACCGCCCGCTTCGACGGTCCCCGCGCGCCGTTTCGAATGCGTGTACCACGTGTCGCCCGAGGGGGCGGTTATCGTGCAGGGAGCGTCGAGATCGATACCCGCCTCCGTGCTCTTCGCATAGACCACGCATGTGATGCGCTCATGGGTGCCCTTGACGAACGGGCCACCGCTGCTCTCAAGGACGGTGACCGAACCCTCACTGGGGTCGCCGGTGTAACGCGAATCACCGTGCTCGATGGTGGTGTAATCCTGCACGAAGGTGCGGATGATGCGGAAGCTGCCGCTCTCCTCCGCCGTCGCGACGTGCGCCGCACACAACATCCCTGCCCCGGCAACCAGGGCCGCGGCCATTCTCGTCGCTGTAACCATCCCAGTCCTCGCCTGTCGGGTGATCGCTGGCGGGATGGTAAGAGTCCGTGAAGTTCCGGCGCAACCGGCGCAGCGGCTCGATCCGGATAGTGGGAGATGCGTGCCGCTCATGCCTCTCACCTCCGACACGGCCAGGACAACCACCGCTCGACCCTTCTCCGCCAGCCCGGCTCAGCCCGCGCTACTTCTGCCAGGTGCAGTCCGCGATCATGGCGACCCAATTGTCCGGCATATAGCCGACATCGTAAGTGCAGCTGCCGCTGATGCCGGCGTAGACGCCGGTGCCGCCCAGGATCTCCATGGTGCCGGGGCCGCCGCCGCCCGTCTCGACTGTGCCCGAACGCCGTTTCGAGTGGGTGTACCACTTGTCACCCGAAGGCGCGGTCATCGTGCAGGGGGCATCGAGATCGATGCCCGCCTCCGTGCTCTTTGCATAGACCACGCAGGTGATCCGCTCATGCGTGCCCACGACGAACGGGCCACCACTGCTCTCAAGGATGGTGACCGAGCCCTCAAGCGAGCCGCCTGTGTAACGCGCATCACCGTGCTCGATGGTGGTGTAGTCCTGCACATAGGTGCGGATGAGGCGGAGGCTACCGCTCTCCTCCGCCGCCGCGATGTGTGCCGCACCCAGTATCGCTGCCCCGGCGACAAGCGCCGCGGTCATCTTCGTCGCTGAAACCATCCCAGTCCTCGCCTGTCGGGTGATCGATAGCGGGATGTTAACCCGCCGTTCTCACCATGGTCACGGCCGGCGCGGCGGATTTACTCGTCGCCGTCCTTTCGGCCGCACCCGCTCAGAGCGTCGAGCTGGGCTTGCATCTTGTCGAGCCGGTCGAGGACGGCGCCGACGTCGACCGGCTCGTCGCCGTCACCGTCAGGCTTTGGCTCCTGCCTGCGCTCGCCGGCGGGATAGCCCGAGAACATCTCCATGGTGCGCTGCATCAGCGCCATGTTGCGCTCGGCCATGGCCTCGAACTCGTCGACCGGGAACATGCCGCCGAAGTTGTCGTTCATCCGCTTGCGCATGTCCCCCTGATTGCGCGCGAAGGTCTCCATGGCGACTTCGAGATAACGGGGCACGAACGCCTGGACGTTATCGCCGTAGAGCTGGATCAGCTGCCGCAGGAAGCTGAGCGGCAGCATGTTCTGCCCCTTGGACTCCTGCTCCACGATGATCTGGGTCAGCACCTGGCGGGTGATGTCGTCGCCGGACTTCGCATCGCGGACCACGAAATCCTCGCCGTTCCGCACCATGTCGCAGAGGTCGTCGAGGGTCACATAGCTGCTGGTGGCGGTGTTGTAGAGCCGGCGGTTCGCGTACTTCTTGATGGTAATGGTCGCTTGAGCCGCCCCGTCGGCCGCGGCCATCTCCCCGGCCTCCGCTCGGGCTATTCGGCCGCCTCCGGCAGTGGCGCGTCCTCCCCGTAGCGCGCGATCCAGGCTGGCTCGTAGCCGTAGTCCTTCGCCGCAGCCTCGGCGCTCACGTAGCCTTCCAGCACGTCCTCCACCACCGCTCGCGGATCGCGCTCGCGGGGCTCGCCATAGCCGCCGCCACCCGGCGCCTTGACCGAGACGCGCTCGCCGGGGCGGATCGGCACGTTCGAGTACTTGGTGGTCGAAACCTTGCCGAACGCCTCGCCCACCGTGGTCCAGCGGTTGGCGCCCTCCTGCTGATAGAGCGTGGCGCCCGCAATGCCCTCGCCGCCGCCGTTCAGGCCCCAGGCGACCTTCTTATGCTTGTTGGTCATCTGGCTGATCATCACATCGCCGGTACACAGCATCGTCTTGGAAATGCTCAGGCCGCCGCGATGGGCGCCGGCGCCGCCCGAATCCGGGCGCAGCGCATACTCTTCGACGATCCACGGGAAGCGCGTCTCGAACACTTCGGTGGGTGTGTTGGCGCAGTTGCCGTTGATCGAATCCGTGGCGTCGTTGCCGTCGGCGAAGCTGCGCCCACCGTAACCGACATAGGAGAAGTCGAACGCGCCGATAGGCTCATCGTTGCGCTCGTCGTAGCCGCCGAAGACGAAGCAGCCGTGCGTCGTGCCTTCAGAGGCCATCACTCGGTTCGGCGCCGCCGGCGCCATGGCACCCAGGATGATGGCGACGATCAGCGGATGCGTCTCGGTGTTGCCACCCACCTCGGAGCCCGGATAGTCCACGTTCATCACGGAGCCGGCGGGTGCGATCACCCGGATCGGGCGGAAGCAGCCCGAGTTCTTCGGGATGGTTTGGTCGGTGAGATGCAGCATCGCGTTGTAGGACGCCGACCAGGCGACGCCCAAGGTGGCGTTGATCGGGCCCAAGGCCTGCGGCGAGGAGCCGGTGTAGTCGATCACCACCTCATCGCCCTGCACGTGCACCGCGCAGCGGATGGTGTACTCCTTGTCCTCGATGCCGTCGTCCTCCAGCCCGTCCTCGAAACGGTAGCAGCCGTCGGGGAAAGCCCGGATTTCGGCGCGCATTCGGGCTTCCGAATAGTCCATCAGGTCGATCACGGTGCGCTGGAAGGTCTCGCGCCCGTACTTGCCGATCAACTCCTTCATCCGGGCTTCGCCGAGGTCGACGGCGGAGATCATCGCCCTGATATCGCCGTAGTTCTGGCGTGGGGTGCGGACGTTCGCGAGCATCAGCTTCCAGACCTCGACCACGTCCTCGCCCCGCTTCTTGATCTTGACCGGGGGTACGCGGAGCCCCTCGTGGAAGATCTCGGTGGCCTCGCCGGGGAAGCCGCCCGGCACCATGCCGCCGACCTCGACGAAATGGCCGATGGCGACGGCAAAGCCCATCAACTCGCCATCGACGAAGATCGGCTTGAACATGGTGTGCTCAGGCGTGTGCAGGCCGCCCCGGTAGGGGTCGTTGTGGACGATGACGTCGCCCTCGTCGATCTCGGAGAGGGAAATCTCCTTCACCATCGAGCGCACGAGCAGCGGCACGCCGCCGATCTGGGCCGGACAGAACTCGGCCACGGCAATCATCTCGCCTTCCGTGTTCGCCAGCGCGCAGGTGAAGTCCTCGGCCTCCGAGAAGATCGTGGAGTAGGCCGTCTTCTGCACGTTGACGCCCATCTCGCGACAGATCGCGACCATGGCGGATTCGATGATGTTCATCGTGACCATGTCCATGACGGGTTCCTTTCTCTGTCCCCGTTCGGGTTATTCAGCCGCCTCCGGCAGCGGCGCATCCTTGTCGTAGCGCGCGATCCAGGACGGATCGTAGCCGTAGTCCCGCGCCGCAGCCTCGGCGCTGACGTAACCTTCCAGCACGTCCTCCACCACAGCGCGGGGGTCGCGCTCGCGCGGCTCGCCGTAGCCGCCACCGCCCGGCACCTTGACCGAGACACGCTCGCCGGGGCGGATCGGCACGTTTGAATACTTGGTGGTCGAAACCTTGCCGAAGGCCTCGCCCACCGTGGTCCAGCGGTTGGCGCCCTCCCCCTGGTAGAGGGTGGCACCGGGCAAGCCGTCAGCGCCGCCGTTGAGACCCCAGGCGGTCTTCTTATGCTTGTTGGTCATCTGGCTGATCATTACATCGCCGGTACACAGCATGGTCTTTGACGTGCCCAAGCCACCGCGATGGGCGCCGGCGCCGCCCGAATCCGGACATAGCCCGTACTCCTCGACGATCCAGGGGAAGCGCGTCTCGAACACCTCGACCGGCGTGTTGGCGCAGTTGCCGTTGATCGAATCCGTGGCGTCGTTGCCATCGGCGAAGCTGCGCCCGCCGTAGCCAACGTAGGAAATATCCAGGGCGCCAAAGGGCTCGTCGTTGCGCGCATCGTAGCCGCCGAAGACCAGGCAGCCGTGGGTGGTGCCCTCCGACGCCATCACGCGGTCGGGCGCCGCCGGCGCCATCGCCCCCAGAATGGTGGCGACGATGACCGGGTGGGTCTCGGTATTACCGCCGACCTCGGAGCCTGGATAGTCCACGTTCATCACCGAACCGGCCGGCGCGATCACCCGGATCGGGCGGAAGCAGCCCGAGTTCTTCGGAATCGTCTGGTCGGTGAGGTGCAGCATGGCGTTGTAGGAGGCCGACCAGGCAACGCCGAGGGTGGCATTGATCGGGCCCAAGGCCTGCGGCGAGGACCCGGTGTAGTCGATCACCACCTCGTCGCCCTGCACGTGCACCGCGCAGCGGATGGTGTATTCCTTGTCCTCGATGCCGTCGTCTTCCAACGCGTCCTCGAAGCGGTAGCAACCATCCGGGAAGGCCCGAATCTCCGCCCGCATCCGGGCCTCGGAATAATCCATGAGGTCGGTGACGGTACGGCGGAAGGTCTCGCGGCCGTATCTGCCGATCAGCTCCTTCATCCGGGCCTCGCCGAGGTCGACGGCGGAGATCATTGCCCGGATGTCGCCATAGTTCTGGCGCGGGGTGCGCACGTTGGCGAGCATCAGCTTCCAGACCTCGACCACGTCCTCGCCGCGCTTCTTGATCTTGACCGGGGGTACGCGCAGGCCCTCGTGGAAGATCTCGGTGGCCTCGCCAGGGAAGCCACCCGGCACCATGCCGCCGACCTCGACGAAATGCCCGATGGCGACGGCGAAGCCCATCAGCTCGCCGTCGACGAAGTACGGCTTAAACATGGTGTGCTCAGGCGTGTGCAGGCCACCCCGATAAGGATCGTTGTGGACGATCACGTCGCCCTCGTCGATCTCGTTGAGTGAGATTTCCTTCACCATCGAGCGGACAAGCAGCGGCACGCCGCCGATCTGCGCCGGGCAGAAATCGGCGACCGCAATCAGCTCGCCCTCGGTATTAGCCAGCGCGCAGGTGAAGTCCTCGGCCTCGGAGAACACCGTGGAATAGGCGGTCTTCTGCACGTTGACGCCCATCTCGCGGCAGATCGCGATCATGGCGGATTCGATGATGTTCATCGCAACCATGTCCATGACCGGTTCCTCTCCTCGCCCGCGCACGGGCTCCGATAGGGGTCAAGCTCGGCGGGCGATCTCGCCGATCAGAATATTGCCGTAGCGGTCGATTCGTACTGGCTGGCCGGGGCGGATGACGGTCACCGAGGCGGGCTCCTCGATCAGCGCCGGCCCCTCGAAGCGATGGCCGTGGCGGAGCGCCGCGCGGTCGTGGACCGGGGTTTCCGCCCAGCCCTCCTCGAACAGAACGCGGCGCGTGGCCGCCGGCTCCGGCTCGCCTTCGGCCTCGCCGATCTCGGCGAGCTGCAGCTTGTCGGTCACCGAAACCGCGGTGACCTTGACCGAGGTCATCTCGATCTTCTCGCCGGGGATGTCGAAATTGAAGCGGTCGTGGTGCGCCCGATGGAATGCTTCCCACAGCCCCTGCATCGTGCTCCCGTCGAAGCGGTCGAAGGCGATGGGCACGTCGAGCTCGTGGTTCTGCCCGAGGTAGCGCATCTCCAGCGAGCGGTGAATCTCGATGTTCTCGGTGTAGCCCTGCTCCTCGAGCGCGGCGATGCTCTCGCGGATCAGGTCCGAAAGCACGCGGTTGGCATGGTCCGCATCGAAGGCCGCCGAGGTCATCTGCGCCGTCCGCTCCAGGTCGACCCTGGCGTCAGTCATCAGAAAGCCGAAGGCCGAGAACTGTCCAGGATGGTTGGGCACGATGCCGCTCGGGATGTTGGCATGGACCATGAGATCGGCGACATGCACCGGGCCGGCGCCGCCGAAGGCAAGCAGGGTGAAGTCGCGCGGGTCGAGGCCGCGCTCCGTCAGCACCGAGCGCAGCGCGCCGATCATGTTGTTGTTGGCGATCTGTACCATGGCGAGCGCGGTCGCCTCGACCGGCCTGTCGATCGCCGCCGCGACCTTCGAGATGGCCTTCGACGCGGCGTTTGCGTCGAGCGCCATGGCGCCGCCGAGGAAGTTCGCGGGATTGATGCGGCCGAGCGCGAGGTTGGCGTCCGTCGCGGTCGCCTGGGTGCCGCCGAGGCCATAGCAGGCGGGTCCCGGATTGGCGCCCGCGCTCTCCGGCCCCATGCGCAGCATGCCACCCTTGTCGATCCAGGCCAGCGAGCCGCCGCCCGCGCCCATGGTGCGGATATCGATCATGGGAATCTGGATCGGCAGGCCGAACTCGATCTCGAAGCTCGTGGTGAAGCTCTCATTGCCGCCGACCACGGTCGAAACATCCGTCGACGTGCCGCCCATATCGAGAGTAACCAGGTGATCGACGCCGACGCTGCGGGCGATCTGCTTGGCACCCACCACGCCGCCGGTGGGACCGGAGAGGGTCATCTGGATGGGGTGGCGGGCGGCCCCCTCCAGAGTCATCTCGCCACCATTGGATCTGATAACCGCGACCTGGCGGGTGACGCCCTTCGCGTTTAGCCGCTCTCGCATGGCGCCAAGATGGTGGCCGACGACGGGCTTGATGTAGGCGTCGGTGATGGTGGTGGACGAGCGCTCGAACTCCTTCCACTTGGGCAGCACCTCGTAGGAAATGCTGACCGGAATGTCGGAGCACTCTTCGGCGAAGATTTCCCGCGCCGTGCGCTCGTGGTCGGGCGTCACGAAGGAAAAGAGGAAGTTTATGGCGACCGCCTCGACACGGCCGAGAGCCTTGATCTCGCGAGCGATGGCGCGGACGCGCTCGGTATCGAGCGGGTGATAGACCTCGCCCCGCGCCAGAATTCGCTCGTCCACCTCGTAGCAGTGGCGCCGCTTCACCAGCGGCTTGGCCTTGACCCAGGTGATGTCGTAGTGGCTCTTGCGCTTGCCCCGCTGGATGAAGGGCACGTCGCGAAACCCGGTGGTCGTCACGTAGGCGACCGTGGCGCCCTTGCGCTCAAGGATGGCGTTGGTCGCGATGGTGGTGCCGAAGCGGATGTTTCCGATGCCGCCCACATCACCTGAGCGGTCCAGCCCGTCGACGATGCCGTCGATCGGGTCGGCCGGGGTCGACAGGGTCTTCCAGACGTCGACGGCCTGGGTCTCGGGATCGTAGCGAACGAAGTCCGTGAAGGTTCCGCCCACGTCGATCCCGACCAGATCGCTCATGCTACCCCGCCCCTTTGCATGGCCAAGTGTTTGGAGGAGTCGCGCGACGCTGCGCGCTCAGCCGGTCTCGTGGATGCCCTGCTTGGGAAGCGGAATGCGCGGCTGCTCGACACCGTTGGCCCGCGCCGTGAACCACTGGACGCACCAATCGGAGCAGAAGAGCTGGTCCTTGCCCTTCACCTTAGCGGAGATGCCCTCGTCGTAGATGAGCACGCCGCAGTTGTCGCACTTCACGTAGCGCTCGATGTAATACCCGTTGTCGGAAAAGCGCATGCCGTCTCCCTCCCCGTCCGGCTCTGGCCGCCGGCTCTCAGCAAGCGGGCGGAGTGTGGAGAGGAAGGCCGTGCGAGTCAACGTTGTGCAGTGCACCAGCCGGATGCCGGCAACTGTCTTTCGGGCCTATTCCGCCGCCTCGTCGGCGCCTGGGTCGTAGCCGTAATCCCGCGCGGCATCGGCTTCGGTCAGATAGCCGCGGCTGAGGTCGGTCGCGACGCGCGAGCGGGAGCGCGCAAGGGGATCGCCGAGACCGCCGCCGCCGGGGGTCCGCACCTGCACCGTATCGCCCGGCGCCAAGTGGTAGCCTTCGCCCTTGGAGAGATGCGGCGGTTCTTCGACCTGATTGCCGCGGCGGACTTCGATCTGGTTGCAAGCGCCCGGCAGGCCACCCGCGAGACCGTGCGGGCCGGTGCGGCCGTGGTCCATCATGAAGGACGCCTTCGCATCGCCCCGCAGCAGGCGCACCCGATAGCTCACGCCGAAGCCGCCCCGGTGCCGTCCGGCGCCGCCCGAGCCCTCGCGCAGCGCGTATTCCTCGAACAGGATGGGGTAGTGCTGCTCCAGGATCTCCGCCGGCTGGGTCTTGGAAATGCCGACGGAGGAGCAGCCGTTGGTGAGGCCGTCGTCCTCCCACCAACCGCCGTAGCCGCCGCCAGAGAAGATGTACATGACGTAGCGGCGCCCCTCGGCAGGGTCTTCGCCGCCGAGGCTGAAATTACCGCTGGTGCCGGCGGGCGCGGCGAACATGCGCTCCGGCATGGCTTGCCCCATGGCGCCGAACACCGCCTCCATGATGCGCTGGGCAGTCTCCGCTGCGCAGCCCGAGACCGGCCGCGGATACTGGGCATAGAGGAAGGTGTCGTGGGGCGGCGTCACGGCAATGGGGCGGAAGCAGCCGGCGTTGATGGGTACATCCGGGAAGATGTGCTTCATCGCGCAGTAGACCGAGGCGAGCGTCGTCGCCCAGACTGAGTTGACCGGACCCCGGCAGGGCGGGCTGGAGCCGCCAAGGTCCACGCTGAGGTCGCTGCCCTCCACGGTGACCCTGGCGCGGACTTCCAGCAGACCATCGTCGACGCCGTCGGAATCCATATAGCTGGAGAAGACGTACTCGCCGTCGGGGACGGAGGCGATGTGGGCGCGCATCCGGCGCTCCGATCGCTCCTTGAGCACTTCGATGGCCGCGTTGACCGTCTCCTCGCCGTGCTTGTCGAGGAGTTGAGTGAGGCGCCGTTCGCCCACCGAGAGCGCGCCGATTTGGGCGCGAATGTCGCCGACGCGTTCTTCGGGCACGCGGATGTTGGCGAGCACGATCTGCATGATGTCGTCGTCGAGCACACCGCGCCGGTGAAGCTTGACCGGTGGCAGTCTGAGACCTTCCTGCTGGATCTCGGTCGCCTGGGAGGGGAAGCCGCCCGGCACCATGCCGCCGGTGTCGGGCCAGTGGCCGGTGTTTGAGAGATAGGCCCAGAGCTGACCCCTGTAGAAGTAAGGCTTCACCATCTTGACGTCCATCAGGTGGGTGCCGCCGAAATAGGGGTCGTTGACCATCACGATGTCGCCGGGCTCCAAGTCGTTGCGCGCCTCGATCACCGCCTGGGTGGTGGACTGCATGACGCCGAGGAAGATCGGCAGGCCAAGCTCGCCCTGCGCGATGATCTGACCGGTCTCGGGATCGTAGATGCCGTTGGAGCGGTCGAAGCCCTCCGAGATCACCGGCGAGAACGAGGTGCGCTGGTGCACCAGGTCCATCTCGCTCGAAACCTGCTGCAGGCCGCTCTCGATCACAGCCAGTGTGACCGGGTCGAGAGCGTCGGCAGCGTCGGCCTGCGCTTCCGCCGCAGCCTGGGGCACAGTCAGCACCAGGTTGCCGAGGGCGTCGGCACGGGCCTCGGAACCCGGCTCGACCAGGATCGTGGTGTCGAGTTGCTGGATGACCGCGGGCCCCGCAATCGTCGCATCCGCCGGCATCCGTTCGCGTTGATAGATGGGCGTCTCGATCCAGGCGCCGTCGAAATAGACCGGGCGGGTCTCGATCTGCGCCGCCTCCATCGACGTTCCTGTCTCGTCGGCCGCGATCGCGAGGTCGAGCGCCGGGCGGATACCGAGCACCGTGGTGCGCAGGTTGACCAGGATCGGCTGCATTTCCGGCAGCACGATGTCGAAGCGCTCGCGGTAGAGTGCCGCGAAGGCGTCGCGGACGGCCGCCGCGTCGAAACCCGCGTCTCCCACCGACACCCGGAAGACGTGGCTCTGACCGCGGTAGAAGAGGTCGGCCTCGTGCTCGACCTCAACCGACGCGACCGTCACACCCTCCTGCGCGAGCAGCGCCCTGCCGTCTGCCGCCTGCTCCGCCAGGATACGGTCGGCCCCCGCCGGGTCTACGTCCTCGAGCGGTTGGTGCAGAGTGCGCACGAAGTCGTGGCGCACGTCGGCCAACACGCAGCCAAGCGCCGACGTAATGCCGGGGAAGCGCGGCACCAGCACGTGGGGCACGCCGAGCTCGCGGGCGATAGCCGTGGCGTGCATCGGCCCCGCGCCGCCGAAGGCGAAGAGGGCGAAGTCGCGCGGGTCGTGGCCCTTGTCCACCGAGACCAGCCGCGCAGCGCCCGCCATCTGATGGTCCACCACGCGCAGGATTGCGGCCGCTGCCTCCGCCTCGTCGAGGCCGAGCGGGTCCGCGATCTTCTCGCGGACAATGCTGCGCACCTCGTCGACATCCGGGGGGCTCTCCAGTCCGCCGATGGCGCGCGGGTCGATGCGGCCGAGCAACAGGTTGGCGTCCGTTACCGTCGGCTCCTGCCCGCCCCGGCCGTAGCAGATCGGCCCCGGCGCCGCTCCCGCGCTCTCAGGCCCGACGCGCAAGATGCCGCCTTCGTCCACCCGCGCGATGCTGCCCCCGCCGGCACCGATGGTCTGGATGTCCACCATCGGCACCCTGAGCGGCATGCCGTAGGCGATGTCCTTCTCCGTCGTGGTGGCCGGCACGCCGCCCTGCACGATGGCGATGTCGAAGCTGGTGCCGCCCATGTCGCAGCTGATCAGGTTGGGGAAGCCTGCAGCGGCACCCAGGTGGGCGGCCGCGATGACACCGGCAGCGGGCCCCGACATGACCGTCTGCACCGCCTTCTCGCCGGCGATCCCGGCGGTCATCATGCCGCCGTTGCCCTGCATCACCAGCAGCTCGGACTCCACCGCGCCGGCTTTGAGCCGACCGGCGATACGGTCGAGATAGCGGGTCATGATCGGCTGGATGTAGCCGTTGAGCGCGGCGGTGCTGCCCCGCTCGAACTCCCGCACCTCGCGCAGGATGTCGGAGCCTAGCGTGATGTGGACGCCGGGCCAGACCTCGCGGGCAATCGCGCCGGCGCGCCGCTCATGATCGGGATTGAGGTAGGCGTGGATGAAGTGGACGATCAGCGCCTCGGCGTCGGTCGTGCGCGCTGCCTCGACCGCCTCACGCACCGCGTCCTCGTCGAGGGGAGTCACCACCGCGCCTGCGGCGTCGATCCTCTCCGCCACCTCGAAGCGGCGTTCGCGAGGCACGATGGGCTCGAAGCTGCCGAACATGCCCCACGGGTTGGGCCGGGTGCGCCGGCCGAGCTCCAGCGTATCGCGGAAACCCTGGGTGGTGATGAGCGCGCAACGCACGCCCTTGCACTCCAGCACGGCGTTGGTGCCGACCGTCGTGCCGTGAACCACCGTCTCGAAGCCACTAGCCGCCTCGCCGAGCGCGGCAAGGCCCGCCATGAAGCCGTCGGACTGGTCCGCGGGCGTCGACGGCACCTTGGCGATACGCATGGCCGCAGAATCAGGATCGACCAGGAGCAGGTCGGTGAACGTGCCGCCCACGTCCACGCCGATGCGGAATCGGGCTTGCGCTACGGCGTTTTTTGTCTTTTTATCAATATCTTGCGGCACGATCCCGACCCGATCCAAAGACGGTCCCATCGGGCCGGTGTAAGCGTACTGTAAGCGGATTCACTCCAACTTCAGTCCATCGGGGTCCAGGGGTGCAAGAGGGCGGCGGGCGACGGCCCCTCCGGCCCGGCCCCGGAAGTCCCCGCCGCCGACCGCGATTCCCGGCGCACTCTATCAGCCGGTTTGCCAACCGTCACCGGGCATGACGCCCGGCGCTGCCGTCGGTGGCCGCGCCCGCCATGCCGCCTCGTATTCCGGGACGCGGCGCAGGAAGAGCCATGCCCGGCTCCCGTCGCCCGTCTCCACGGCATCGCGCATCGGACTCGCGTCGTTCACCATCTGGCACGGACTTCGACCCCGACGCTATGCTCGGGCTCGGCCGTGTCGCTCTCCCGGCGGGTGGCCTTGAGACCGAGCGACAGGTCGGGCGCGTTGGCCGCTTCCGGCGCTAGCCGCCAGCCGATCGTGTAGTCGCGCGTGCCGGTCGCGAGCCCCAGCCCGGCATGCGGGCTGCCGGTCCAGCGCCCGCCGAAGGCCGGCAGGCCGTATGCGGCCTCCATGGCCCAGCGGGAGGTCGGCTCGCCATTGCCCGTCCGGTCCTCCAGCGGGTCCGGCGCGAACAGCGCGTCGAGGCCGCCCTCGGCCCGCCCGCCCCAGTCCTGGGTGAGCGTCAGCGACGGACCCCGCTTCGTCGCCGGGGCCGGGTCCCAGGCGAGCGAAGCCGCGAAGCCATGGTCCTCCAGGTCGTCGTTGCCGTGCGCGATCAGCGTGCGGCCCGAGAGATCGAGCGAGAGCCCGAGCGCCGGGTCGACCCAGGCGATGCCGCCGCCGAGCTCGACCCCGAACCCGGTCTCGGCGTCGCCCCCGTCATGGCGCGCGCCCACCTCCAGCTTCGGCGTCAGGCTGCCGCCCTCTTCGAGGGCGACGCGGTAGCTTCCCTCCAGCCCGAGCCTGAGCCGGGTCACGTCGGACTCCGACGCCGCAAGGTCCCGTGTCTTCTCCGAGGCCGTGCGCGCCCACATGGCGTCCGAGGTCACCGCGAGGGCAAGGCCGGAGCCTTCCATGGGCAGCGCGATCACGTCGCCCCGCAGGCCGGCCGCCGCCATGGTCCAGTCGATGTCCGCGCCGAGGCGCTCGCCCATGCCCGTCTTCAGCGTCACCTCGCCGGCGCCGTAGCCGAGCGCGCCCCAGAGCTTGAGGCGCTCCGAGGCCCGCCACGACGCATAGGGCACCGCCGCCGTCAGCGACGCCTCCAGCGTGCCGTCGCCGGCGCGCACCGCGCCGTCGCACCGGTCCGCGTCCGTACCGGGACAGGGATCCCGATCGCCGGTGGCGGCATAGCTGCCCTCGGACGAACTCAGGGTCAGCGCAAGCCCCACCAGCCAGGGCCCGCGCGCATAGTCCGCGCCCAGCATGCCGGTGGTCACCGTGCCGTCGAGGGCGATGTCGGTGCCGGCGCCCCGCTCGACGCCGTCGAAGCTCGACTGCGCCGCCCGGCCCCAGAAGGCCATGGTGCCGCCCGCGCCGTCCGTCTCGCCGGTCAGCGTGAAGCTCGACCCGAGCAGCGCCTCGCTCGCGGTCATCGTGCGCGATTGCGCCTGCGCCGCGCCGGGGCCCGGCGCGGCGCCATGACCGAACGGATCGAACGGGCCGTCGCCGAAGCGGCGCGCCACGTCGGCGAGCGCGAGCGCCGCCGTGCCGGGCGTTCCGCCCGCCGCCTGGCCGGAAGCCGCCGGGTCGAGCGCCTGTCCCGAGCCTGTCGAGGGGCTCAGCGCCTGCCCGGCGAGCGTGCCCTGCATCCCCGGCTTGCGCGGGGCGGCGATGCGGTCCGCGACGCCCTCGAGCGCCTGCTCCGCCACCGTGCGCCCGAAGCGCGCGAGCCAGGCCGCGGGCAGCGGGTCGTCGTTCGTGATCGTCCCCGTCGCGAGGCCGTCGGCTATCACCGCCCCCACAGGGTCGGAGAGCTCCACCTCGAACGTCTCGTCGCCCTCGTCGTGGGCGTCGTCGACGGTGTAGATCAGGATCTCGCGCACGGTCTCGCGCGGGGCGAAGCGCAGGATGCCGTTGGCGCTCGTGTAGTCGAGGGTGTAGCGGGCGCTGCCGGTCTCCCACTTGTTGGCGTCGTACTCGAACCTCGTCGCCCACTTCACCTCGACGGTGTGGGCCGCCGCCTTCGAGAGCGTCACCCGGAAGAACATCGGGTCGCCCTCTTCGGCTTGCGCGTCGTGGATGGTGACCCCGGGCAGCCCGTCGTCGTCGGAGACCGTCGCCTGCGCGCTGTCGCGCGGCGCATCGGCGACGGTGTAGCCCGGCGCGTGCGCCACCGTCGCCGTCACCGTCGCGAACGCCGGGTCCTCCTCGTCGGTGTCCTGGACGGTCGCGACACTCAGCGTCGCCGTGCGCGCGTTCGCCGCAATCGTCACCGTCTTGTTCCCCGTTCCGCCGGGGACGACGAAGGCGCTGCCCGCGCTCTCGGCGACGCCGACGGTGACGGCGAGCTCGGCCGCGGGCGCGGGGTCGGCGCGCACCGTGAAGACGAGCGCGTCGCCCTCGAACGCGGTCGCGCCGGGGCTTTGCGCGCTCGCGATGCTCACCACCGGCATGCCCGCCCCGTCGTCGTCGCGGACCTCGACGCTCGCGGTGTGGTCCGGCGCGGCCGCCACGACGTAGCCGGTCCCCGCCTCCACGGTGAGCGTCACCGCGCCGTGCGCCTCGTTGACCGTGTCGTCCTCGGTCGCGAGCGAGACGCTCTGCGACGCCCGGGTGGGGCTGAGGTGCACCGCAGGCAGCGTGGCGCCCGGGGCGAGGAACGCGCCGGTCTCGCCGAGCGCGAGCGCGATGCGAAGCGTGCGGGGCGGCGCAGGCGTCGCCGTCACCGTGAAGGTCGCGGCCCCGCCCTCATCCACCGCCGCGCCCGCGGCGACCGAGACCACGACGGGCACCTCGTCGTCGTCCACCGTGACCGCCACCGCCGGCGCGGTCACGTCCGCGTACGCGCCCGTGCCCTCGACCGCGTGCGCGATGTCGACGCGCTCGTCGCTCGCATCGAAGTCGGAGAGCGCGGTCACCGTCACCGTCTGCGCGGCGCTCCAGGTCGCGTCGGTGAAGGTCAGCGTCGCGCGCGCCCCCGGGGAGCCGCCGGCGGCGTGCACCCGCACCGCGCCCGCATCGGGGCTCGCCGCGGTGACGGTCACCGTCTCGCCCGGGGCGGGCGCGAGGGTGAGCGCCACGGTGTAGGTGCCGGTCGTCCCCTCGTCGAGGGCGAGGGTTTGCGCGGAGAGCGCGACCCCAGCCTCGAGGCGCGGGCCGTTCTTCAGCGCCAGCGTCCCGAGCGCCGCCTCCCCCAAGACACCCGGAAGCTCCATCTCGAACACCACCGTCTCGTCGCCCTCGGTGTCGTCGGTGTCGGCGCGCGTCTTGATGCGGAACGTCACCGCCCCGCCCGAGGGGGTGAGGGTGTCGGTCGCGCCGAGCACCGTGTCCTCGGGGTCGCCGGGGCGAAGCAGGCGGTAGTCCTCGCCCGCGTCCCACGTCCCGTCGACGTCGCGGGTCGCGGTGCTCGAGGTGGCGGCCAGGAGCGTCACGCTCGCATGCGCGGGGTCGATTCCCGAGACGGTGTAGGTCAGCGTCTCGCCCTCGTGGATGCCGGCGTCGAGCGCGGGCGAGACCGAGGCCTCGTCGTCGACGATGGTGACGGTCGAGCGGTGCGCGGCGGCGAGCGCCAGGTCGTCGGGGAGGCCGAGGGCGAGAATCGTCGCCTGGAAGGTCTCGTAGCCCTCGAACTTCTCGTCCTCGACGGTCGAGACGGTGAACGCCTGCTCCACCGTCCCCGCCGGGACGGCAATCGAGCGCGGGGTCGAGTCGAAGTCGACGCCCGAGCCGGTCGCCCCGAGACCGGTCAGCAGGACCCGCACGGTCACGTCGCTCCCTAGCGCGCGCGTGAACGTGAGCGTGAGCGTCGCGTCGTCGCCCTCGTCCACCGCGTGGGCGTCCTGCTTGAAGCCGACCTCGGCCGCGTCGTCCTCGGTCACGTCGACGTGGAGCGTCCGGCTCGCAAGCCCCGCATAGGGCGCGCTCGTGCCCGCCTGCACGCTCGCGGCGTGGGCGAGCGCCACGTCCGCCTCGTGGGCGGAGTCGGCGTCGTGCACGCCGGCGACGGTCACCGTCTGGGCGGTGCTCCAGGTGCCGGCGGCGCCGCCGGTGAAGTCGAGCCAGTCCTGCGTGCCGTTCACACCCGACTGGGTGTCGCTCACCGTCACCGCGCCGGTGTCCGCGGAGGTGACGCTCACCCGCACCGTGGCGCCGTCGCCGGGGTCGGAGGCGAGCTTGAGCTCGTAGCTCGCCGTCGCGCCCTCGACCACGGCCACGTCCGTATCGGGCAGCACAATACCCGGCTCCGGGCCCGCGTCGTCGTCGGTAATGGTGAACGCGACGCTGCCTGCGCCCGCCGCACCCCCGCCGAGGCCGGTGCCCGAGCTCGCGTCGAGCGCACCGAGCGCCACCGTCACCGTCTCGCCCGCGCCCTCGTTGATGGCGTCGCCGGCGGCGGCGAGCGTCACCGTCGCGGTGCGCCCGCCGGCGCTGAACTCGATGCGCGGCGCCTCGCCCGCAAGGTCGCGGCAGGCCGCGCCGGTGTCGTTGCCGCAGCTCAGCGTGTAGTCGAGGCCCCGCACCGCCTCGCCTGCGAACACGAGCGGCACCGCGAGCGTCTCCGGTGCGACCAGCGCCCGGGCGAGGCGCACCGTCAGCGTCTTCGTCCCCCCGGTCTCGGGGATTGCGTCCGCGGAGCCCGCAAGCGTCACCCGGGTCGGGTCGTCGTCGGCCACCGCCACGGTGGCGGCGGCAGCGCTTGCGTGCACCGCGTAGCCCGTGCCGGGGCGCACCGTCGCGGTGAAGCTGCCGTCCGGCTCGTCGATGGCGTCGTCGGCAATCGCGACGTCGAGCAGCGCCGAGCCCGACGCGTCCATCGTCACGGTGCGCGTGCCGGTCTCGCCCGGGCCGGCATAGCCGCCGCTCTGCGTCACCGCGACCGTCACCGCGACGCTGCCCGCGGGCCGCGGGCGCGCGGTGAGGAGGAAGCGCGCCGGCGCGCCGCCCTCGGCGCCCGGCGTGCCCGCGACCGAGACCACGGGCGCGGGCGGCGGCGCGTCGTCGTCGGCAAGGGTGAGCGTGTGCACGCCCGGGGCGCCCACCGTGTAGCCCGCGCCGGCGGCGAGCGTCAGGACGAGCGTCTCGTCGGACTCCTGCGCGGTGTCGTCGAGCACCGCCACCTCGATGTCGACGCCGGTCGCGTGCGCGGGCACCGCGACGATGCCAGAGCCCGCGATGGTGAAGTCCGCGCCCGCCGTCGCGGTGCCGCCCACGGTGTAGGCGAGCGCGAGCGGCGAGGTCGGCGGCGGTACGAGGTGCACCGTCACGGTGCGGGTGCCCGCGGCCTCGCCCGCGTCCGATTCGCCCGCGGCGAACGCCGCCTCGGGCACGCTCGGCGGCGCGCTCTCGGAGACGGTGACGGTCGCCTCGGGCGGGGTGGCGGCGCCCGCCGCGGCAAGGCCCATCCCCGCCGGGAGGCCCGCGGCCGGTATCCGCAGCGAGAACGTCTCCGCGCCCTCGGCGGTGGAATCCGCGACCGTCGCCACGTCGAACGCCGCGCGTTTGGCGCCCGCGGGGAAGGTCACCGAGTACGGACCGGCCGCGTAGTCGCCGGGCGCGGTGGCGGTGCCCGCGGCGTCCTCGACGCCGACCGTGACATCGGCGGCGAACGCCTTGGAGAGCACCAGCACCGGGCGCGCCGCATCGCCCTCGCGCACCGCGAGCGCGCCGCGCGCGAACCCCACCGTCGCGGTGTCGTCGTCGAAGAGGGTGACCGTCGCCCGGACGTTGCCGCCCGGCTTCGCCGTCACGTTCGCCGGCAGCGAGGCCGTGTCGATGGCCACCGTGAAGGTCTCGTCGCCCTCCACCAGGGCGTCGTTGGGGAGGGTCATCGGGACGTTCGTGGTCGTGGCGCCCCCCGCCGGGAAGGTCGCGGTGCGCGTGGCCGCGCTCAGGAAATCCTCCCCGCGCACCGCCGTGCCGGAGGTCACCGTCACCCGCACCGCGACGTCGCGGCGCGGCACCTCCGAGAGCCGCAGCACCGGCTCGGCGGGACCGTTGTGCTCGTAGACGCCGAACGCATCGCTGGCGAACTCGACGGTGAGCGACTGCGGGGCGTCGTTGTCGAGCAGCGTGATGCGCCCGTCGCCGAACCGGGTGTGCGTGACCGCGGCGCCGGTGCTCGACGAGGCCGCTCCGAAGCCGAGCGTCACCACCTCGTCGTCGGCGTCGTCGTCCTCGAGGGCGAAGAGGTTCACGAACCCGGTGGCGCCCCGATTCGCCGGACCGGTGAGCGTCAGCGTGCCCGCGGCGAGCACCATCGAGCCGAACCCGTGGACACCGGGCGCGAGCGTGAAGTCCGTACCGAGCGTCCCGCCCTCGAACACGAGCGGCACCGTCACCGCCTCGCCCGCGGCGAGCGCCCGTCGCGGCGTCAGCCAGAGCTGCCGGAGGGCGGTGGTGCTGCCCTCCGCGGCGGTGGCAGGCAAAACGCCATAGCGCAGCTCGAGGTCGCCGTCGTTGTCGAGCAGCGTCATCCGCCCGTCGCCCTGCCGGCTCGCGGCGACCGCGGCGCCGGTGCTCGACGCCACCGTCCCGACGCCGAGCGTCACCGTCTCGTCGCCGGCGTCGTCGTCCTCGGCGGCGAAGAGGCGGACGTACACGGCGGCGTCCGCCCGCGCCGGGCCGGTGAGCGTCACCGTGCCCGCGGCAAGCGTCGCCGCGGCGAACCTTGCCGCGGAGGCCGCCTCGAGGGCGAGCGTGAAGTCCGTGCCCAAGGTTCCGCCGGTGAAGGTGAGCGGGACGGTCAGCGTCTCGCCCGCGCCGAGCGCCCACTGCGGCCGCACGAAGAGCCGCGCGTGGCTCGTCGGCTCGCCCTCCGTGGCGCTCCAATCGCGAACGCCGTAGGTGAGCCCCAGGTCGTCGTCGGCGATGGTGACCGTCACGTGGCCGGGCGTGCCCGCGGCGACCCCTTCGGGGAGCGCCGCGCCGAGCGCGAGCACCACCGTCTCCGGCGCCTCGACCGCGTCGTCGTCGGTCGCGGCGAGGTCCGTCGTGCCGGCGGTGGCGCCGTCGGCGATGGCGATGCTCGACGCCACCGTGTAGTCGCCGGGCGCCGCGGTGGTGCCGGCGGCGCGCACCGCAAGCGGTATCGCGAGCGCGCCGCCCGTGGCGTTGGCGTGGTCGAGGGTCGCGGTCACCGTGACCGTCCCGCCCTCGGCCACCGCGCCGGCGTCCGAGACCGAGAGGCGCACCGGGTTCGGCGGCGTGCCCGCGTCGTCGTCGGCGATGGTGAGGATGTGGACGGTGGTGGCGCCGAGGGCGATGCGTCTGCCGCCGTCGGTCAGGGTGAGCACGACCGTCTCCGCGTACTCGGGCACGGCGTCGTCGACCACCGCGACCTCGATGTCGACGCTCGTCGCGTCGATGGGCACCGAGAGGCTGCCCGAGCCCGCGATGGTGAAGTCCTCGCCCGCCCTCGCCGTGCCACCCACGGTGTAGCGGAGGGAGGTAAATGACGCCGCCGGCGGCGTGAAGTTCACCGTCACGGTGTGGGCGCCCGCGCCCTCGCTCGCGCTCGAGGCGGCCGCGGCGAACGACGCCGTCGTGTCGTCGTTGAGGATGGTAACCGTCGCCTCGGCATTGCCGCCCGGCTTCGCGGTCACCCCCGCCGGCAGCGAGTCCGTGTCGATGGCCACCATGAAGGTCTCGTCGCCCTCCACCTCGTTGTCTATGAGGATTTTCACCTGGAGGCCCGAGACCTCCTTGCCCGCCGGGAAGGTCACGGTGCGCGTGGCCGCGCTCTCGTAGTCCGCCCCGCGCACCGCCGTGCCGTCGGTGAGCGTCACCTTGACCGCGACGTCCCGGCGCGCCACCTCCGAGAGCCGCAGTATCGGCTCGAGGAGACCGATGTCCTCGAAGATGGTGAGCGCATCGCGGGTGAACTCGACGGTGAGCGACTGCGGGACGTCGTTGTCGAGCAGCTTTATCCGGTCGCTGGTGAACCGCATGAGCCCGACGTCGCCCCCGGCGCTCGTCGACATCGCCCCGAAGCCGAGCGTCACCACCTCGTCGTCGGCGTCGTCGTCCTCGGCGGCGAAGAGGTTCACGTTCAGCAATCTGCCCCTATCCGCCGGACCGGTGAGCGTCACCGTGCCCGCGGCGAGCGACGCCGACCCGAACGCTTGGGCGGAGGCGGCATCGAGCGCGAGCGTGAAGTCCGTGCCGAGGGTCCCGCCGGTGAACGCGAGCGGGACCGTCACCGTCTCGCCCGCGGCGAGCGCCCGTTGCGGGCGCAGGTAGAACCGTGCGGCCCCGAGCGTGCTGCCCTCGCCCGCCGTTGCCGGGAATATGCCGTGCGACAGCTCGAGGTCCCCGTCGTCGGCCACCGCGACCGCGGC
>CBDEUP010000004.1:0-7169 GCA_965243315.1 Alphaproteobacteria bacterium | reverse complement strand
GCGGAGGCGTTACAACATGTTGGCAGACGAGGGGCCGAAGACGTCCAATGCGACGGAAGAACAGGGCCAGGAAGCGCGCGCGAGCACAGCGCCAGGCCGTCCTCGAGACGCGCCGGCGGAGAGCGCAGACAGCCGCGGCACAGGCAGCCAACCGTGCGCGAAACCACCCCGCGATCCGCGCCCACGACGCGCTCGTGCTGCCGGAGATCGTGCGCTTGAGAGGCGAGGGGTTGAGCTGGCGGCGGATCGCCCAGGAACTCGCGGAGCGGTTCGATCCTCCCGGCTCCCGCGCCGGCTATCCGCAAGGCGACTGGCACGCCACCGCCGTCTGGAGGATCGCGCGGCGACATGGAGTGTCCTAGCGGGGTGACGTAAGAATTTATGTGTCAGGTGGGAAGGGGGTACTCCCTGTGGTGACGACAACCACAAACAGGAGCACCCCGCATGTCCCAGCAAGCTGCGACGATCATGAGCCTACCCCAGGCCTTTGAGGTGGTGAAGGAGATGCAGGCAGGCGGACTGGACTGGGGCGAGGGCTACCGCCCGCTCGGCCGCCAGGCGCTGGCCGAGATCATCGAGGGCCGGATGGCCGAGGCGGTGGATCGCTGGCTCGACAACCTCGACGCCGGCGCGATGCGCGACCGGCGCAACGGGACCTACCGGCGCTGCCTGCTGAGCGAGCTCGGCGACATCGAGCTCAACGTGCCGCGCACCCGGCACTTCTGCCCGACCGGGGTTGTGAAGAGCTACGCAAGGCGCGCGCCGGAGATCGACCGTGCCATCCTGGCCGGCTTCGTGCTGGGGCTTTCGACGCGCAAGGTGGGCGAGGTCCTGCTGGCCCTGCTCGGGCGCCCGGTCTCGGCCGCGACGGTGAGCCGGGTCGCCAAGACGCTCGACATGGCGGTCGAGGCTTTCCACCGCAGGCCGCTGAAGAACGCCTACAAGGCGCTGATGCTCGACGGCGTGGTGCTGGCCCGCAAGACCGGCGCCGGCGCACTCAGGAGGCCGGTCCTGGTGGCGCTCGGCATCCGCCCCGACGGCAAGAAGGAGATCATCGACTTCCATCTCGCCGTCAGCGAAGGCACCCGCGAGTGGGAAGCGTTCCTCAACCGACTGTACCACCGCGGGCTCACCGGCGAAGGCCTTGAGATGATCTGCGTCGATGGCGGCAAGGGCCTGCTGGCTGCCTTGCCGTTCGTCTATCCCGGCATCCCGGTTCAGAGGTGCTGGGCGCACAAGATGCGCAACATCCTCAACAAGGTCCGCAAGGCCGACCAGGAGGCCGTCAAGGCCGATGTCTGCGGATTCCGGTTTATTTGACCGCCGGTTCTGATTCTATTTGACCGGGATTCTGGCAACACTTGACCGTGCTGCGGGCGCGCGCCAGCGCGCCGTCTCTCCCGGATTTGGCGGTTGGACTCTCCCCTTGGTGGTGTCGGGGGGCTGGCCTTTGGCCAGCCCGAGCCGAGCGTATGCGAGGCCTCTTGGGCATGCAACGGCCGTCGGAGCGCGGCGGCAAGCTCTCACACACAGCATGCCGCCGCGCACCTCCGTCCTCGCAACCTGGAAGGCGCCGCAGGCGCCCATGGACCCCGGCCTTCAGGCCGGGGCTCTGTTGTCGCCGCCGTCGAGTGGCGGCGGTTTGTTGCGCTTGCGCTGAGATTCGCCAGTGAGCTCGATGCGATAGGCGTTGTGCACGATGCGATCGAGGACCGCGTCCGCGATCGTGGGCTCTCCGATCACCTTCGGCCAGCGCTCCACGGGGATCTGGCTGGCGACGAGGATTGACTTGCGTCCGTGGCGCGCCTCCACGATCTCCAGCAGGTCGCGCCGGCCCTCGGCGGAGAAGCCCTGCAGGCCCCAATCGTCGAGGACCAGCAGGGAGACCTTGCCCAGGCGGCCCATCAGGCGCTCGTGCGTGCCTTTGTCACGGGCGCGGGTGAGCGCCGCGACCAGCTCGGGCACGCGGCGATAGAGGACGGACTGGTGCTGGCGGCAGGCCTGGTGGGCGAGGGCGCAGGCGACGAACGTCTTTCCCGATCCCGTCGGCCCGCCCAGGACCAGATTGTGGCCCTGACGGATCCAGTCGCCGGCGGCGAGCTGGGTGAGCGTGGTCCGTGCGATGCCGCGCCCTGCGCGGCAGTCGACGTCCTGGATGTCGGCGCGGATACGCAGCTGGGCCTGGCGCAGATGGCCGAGATAGCTCTTGTGATCGCGGTGCTCGGCCTCGCGCTCGATCATCAGGGCGAGGCGGTCGTCGAAGCCGAGCTGGTCGACGTCGGCGATGTCGCGCTGCTCCTCCAGTGCCTCGGCCATGCCGCTGAGGCCGAGCTGCAGCAGGCGATCGATATTGGGTTGGCGCAGGGTCATGGTGTCTCTCCATCATCGTTGCCGTAGTAGTCGCCACCGCGGATGTTGCCGTGGCTGGGGATGGTCTCGTCGGGCTCGGAGCGTGGCCGGTCAGGTTCGCCGCCGTTTTTGATGCGCTCCCTGAGGAAGCCAGACGCGAGGCGGTTGAGGTCGAGGGCCTCGGCACAGAGCGCGTCGAGGCGTTCGTCGCCATGATCGTCGGCGAGTCGGATCATGCCCTGCACGGTGGCGAAGGCCTGTTCGGGGAAGTCCCTCGAGGCGAAGCATCGCTCGGCCCAGGCCAGGGCATTGGCTCCGATGCGGCGCGCCCGGCCGAGCAGGATGTCGCCGTAGTCGGGGCGGCGGATATCGCAGATCGCCCGGTGGTGCTCGGGCATGTGATCGGGGTTGGTGGCGTACTGGTTGCGGCCGGCCTTGCGGCGATGGACGGCGATGCGCTCGCCGCCGCGTTCGAGGAACACCTCGACCATGCGTTCGCTGATGCGGACGTCGACTTGGCGGCCGATGTAGCGCTCCGGGGCGGAGTAGTGATTCTTGTCGAAGCGGACGTGACAGTTCTGTCCGACCTTGCGATCGATCCACTCTCCCCACTCCCAGGCGCGAGCCGGCAGCGCGGCCAGCGCCGCCCGCTCATTGGCCTCGAAGAGCGCGCGGCGGCTCTCGCCGCACTTGGCCATGGGGGCATCGTTGAGGCGGTCGAGCTCGCGGCGGATGGCCGCGTTCATGGTGTCGAGGGAGAAGAAGGTGTGGTGGCGCAGCGCCAGCAGGATGCGCGTCTGCACGGTCTTGACGCAGCCCTCGACCAGCCCCTTGTCGGTGGCCCGCGCCTTGCGCGCAGGCAGCACCGCGATCTCGTAGTGCTGCGCGAACTCCCGGTAGGAGGGATTGAGCCGGATATCGTCGCGGTCGGAATCGTCCACGCCCGACTTGAGGTTGTCGATGATCCACCGACGGGGGGTGCCGCCGAAGTACTCGAGCGCACGCCGGTGCGCCATCGTCCAGTGGCGGACCGTCTGGTCGGGCGTCGCCTCGGCGTAGATCAGGTTCGAGTGCGCCAGGACCGCGACGAAGATCTCCACGTCGGTCTCGCCGCGCCCGGTGCGAAGGGCCAGCGTCTTGCCGGAGAAGTCCGCCATCCCGTACAGCCCGGGCTCGTAGTCGAAATGCATCTGCGCCGAGCCGCCGCAGCTGCCCTCGTGCACCTTCAGGCGCGCGCAAAACTGGCTGTAGCTGTACGCCTTGCCACCCTGGGCCTCGGCCTCGTCGCGGTACTCCTTCCAGAGTTGGCGGCGCGTCGCGCGCACCCGCCGCCGCTTCCGCTTGGCTCGAAGCTCACGGACCACATCGTCCCAGTCCGGCTGCTCATAGGTGCTCTCTCGCGGCGCCGGCGGATATAGCTGCGCGCGCAGCCCGTCATCGTCGAGATCGGACGGCAGTGGCCATGACAGGCCCGCCGCCTGCGCGCGCTCCAGAACGTTCGATACCGTGCCCGCGCTCACGCTCACGGCCACCGCGATCTCCGCCCGCGGCAAGCCCAGGTCGTGATGGTGCCGAAGGATGTCCCTGATGCTCATGGTGTCGATCCTCTTCATTGGGGCCCTGCCTCCTCGATTCGATCGGTGGATCGATGAGGCTGAGCCGGGCGAGGATCGGCGCGCCCGAAAACACGGATGTCGATGGCGCCCGCAGGGCGATCGGGACGGGCCTCAGGCCCGGCCTCCGACGGTCAAGTGCCGCCGGAATGCCAGAACTTCGGTCCGCGAATCGCGGTCAAATGTCGCCAGAACTTCGGTCAAATAAAATCAGAATCCCGGTCAAATGCGGTCCGCCGCAAGGCCCAGAGCGCCGCCCGACGCTTCGCCGACCGCTGGCAAAGCACCTACCCCAAGGCCGTCGCCTGCCTGCGCAGCGATCTCGACGAGCTGCTCACCTGCTTCCGCTACCGGACCCTCGATGAGCGAAAGCAGGTCAGGACCACAAACGCCATCGAACGAAGATTCCGCGAGGTCCGCAGACGAACCCGCCCCATGGGAACCTTCCAGGACCGGACCTCAATGGACCGCGTCCTCTACGCGGTATTCATCCACGAAAACAAGTCTCAGGGAATCAGCACCCCCGTCTCCCTGACACATAACTCTTGACGTTACCCCTAGCGGCGGCGCGTGGTGCTCAGGGAGCATTCGGGCTACGGTGGCGCAGACGAGGCCGGCCGACGACACCGGCTCAGTCTTCCTGTTGGAGCGGGCGCCCCGGAGGCGGGGCGCCCGCTTTCACGTCAGTCAGGGGTGCGCAGGCGAAACAGGCGACGCCAGAACGGCCTCGACAGCTCGTCCAGGCGGCGCTCGATTGCCTCCAGCTGCTCGTCGATCCGGGGAGCCGGCAGCCCCGCGTTGCCGGTCAGCTCGGCCGTGGCAGCGCGGTGCAGCGCCTCATTCGTCCAGGCGCCGATTGTTTGCCCTGCCCGGCGCGCGGCCGCCTTGACCGCCGCTCGGGTCTCGGGCGTGACGCCCTTGACCTGCCAGGCGGCTTGAGCATTACCGCTGTGAGCCTTGGTGGCCGTGGGCTTTGCCATGTCCAGCACTACCGAAACAGGACAAAAGTAGTGCCCCTGACGGCAGCGGCGGGCCTAGCTGGATCGGCGCTCCGATCCACCGACCAGGCTAAGGCTCATCTGCCGCGCCTCGCTCTGCGCCTTGTCCCGCTCCTTGCCGGTCAGGTGCGTTCCAATGTTCGGGTTCATGAAGTACCGGACCCCCCGCCCCTCGCGAACCCTGGAGACCGCGCCGATCTCCACCAGCTCCGTCATGATGCGAGACACCTCCCGAGGATGCATTCCCACCCGCTCCGCGATCTCCGCCCTGGTCAAGGCGATCTCGCCCGTGTCGAAGCGCAGAGCGGTGAACAACAGCGCCCAGGTCTCCATGGCCGCCATCGGCCGCTTGCTGTTCTCCCGCAGCCAGGACACCACCGCCTGGTTTTCCTTCGGTCCGATCATGACGAACGTCCACCCCCTCTCCGAGGCCGTCTGGCCGTCAACGGCCGCCACAACCTTCGTCACGGCATCCGCCGGCAGGTTCTTCTCTTCGCCCAAGTCCAACAGCAGCTGCCGCAGCTCCTGCGCCTGGTCCGCCTCAAACTGGCTCCGCTTCGAGCGGAACCGATGCAACGTTGCTGCCATCGTCCGACTCCATTGGTGTCATGTAGCGACACCAACTAGTGCCCTGTGGTGACACCAGTCAAGCGATGCATTCCTTGGCCACCGCGGGGTTCCGGCGTGCTTAAGAATAATATCTAGAAGGCCGGCCTGAGTAGGAGGCCCGCCGACGTGTTAGGGCGAACCAAACGGCCCGTGCGTCGGCGGGCCGGCCTACCCCTCCCCTTACCCCTCCCCAGCTGTGGAAAACTCGGAGGAATTGCGTCGGCCTGACGGCCGACTGGTCTGTCTTGAACGACGGCCTAGCGGCCGTCGAAAAAGTGGCTCAGCAGGACGCGGAGCAACCGCCGAGGCGAGACGCTAGACCTCGTCCCGCGCTACTGGCTGACGGTGTAAACCGCCAGACCGCGATCATTCCCGACGAGGCAAGCCGGACGGGCAACCGCTACGCTCGTCTGCAGCGATCAAACCCCTCGCCTGGTCGAGGTGCTGCGGTCGGCGCGCTTCGCGCATATCTGGCCGCCAGGCCGCCTGATCCAGGTTCTCGCCTTGCGCTGGACGCATGCCCGCGTCGCCGGCACGGGGGCCGAGCTGGATCCGCTCGGGCGCGATCGCCGGCGAGGACCGCGCCCCGCCATGCACGGCACACATGCCGCTGACGCTCCCAGAGCCTCGCAGAACGCCCAGAATCGGCCCAGGAGCGCCTCAGAGCGTTTTTGCCCTCCCAAGGGACCCGGAAGCGCCAGGCGCGCGTCCTGGGCGCCCTGAGCGGCTTCTGGGGGGCGGCGCAGCAACAGTCGGCTGCCCGCGCTCCCAGCAACGCGTCCTGGAGGACAGGGAACCAATACGCGGTTGTGAGAGCGCGGGCAGCCCCGCCCAATGATACCGCTGCGCCGACGGCGGCCGGGAGGGGGGGGCCTGGCCTATGCCGGCGTGAGTTCGAGGCGCCGCTCGATCCTGTCTAGGCGGACGCCCTGGTCGTCGAGGCGCTGATGGATCATGGCGATATCGGTCTGAACATTCGCCAGGTGGCGTTCCATCGAGGACACGCGGCCCCGGAGCTCGCCCAGGCCGCGGGAGAGATCGTCGAGCTGCGCGCGGATCGCGCGCATGTGCTCCAACAGCAGGTTTTCGACTTCAGGTGCCATGGCGGGCAGCTTACAGCATGGGCTCTTGAGCCTCTACGGCCGAGGAGCACTTGCCAGGTCGCGCGCGACCAACGGGAGCGCGCCGCACGCGAGCCCCTCCCCCTCCATCACCGTTCCTCCCTCCCCCTCGATCCTTTCCGGCCCTTCCTGCCTCGCCCACTTCTGCCCCCCATCCATCGTCTTCACCCATCCGCCTCGCTCTCTTCGTCTCCCTCCAACTCACCCATTCCCACCTCGGCACCGCCCAGCTTCGCCACTCTCCCCCTCGCCCTCGATCTCGCTTCCTTCCACCATCCGCGATCCGATCCCCTCCCGATTCAGGGTCTCGATTCACGGTCCGGTTTTTCGGTCCTCGATCCCTATTCCTCGGCAAATTCCGCTCCCAACAACCGTCACACCGGAGCACCTCCGGTGCGGGGCCGAATCGCGACCCCTCGAAAACCGCAGAAATCCGGGCTTTTTGATGCAGCGCAACAGGCGTTGGGCGAAGCCAGTGC
>CBDEUP010000003.1:0-341034 GCA_965243315.1 Alphaproteobacteria bacterium | reverse complement strand
GAAGGCGTAGAGCCGTTCGAGATCGCTGTCCTGATACGGAATGATCTGCGACAGGAAGGCGTAAAGGCGATACCAGACTTCAGCGAACGCGGTCACGTCGGCCGGCGTGAAGATCGCCCACTCGAGCAGGCGGTGTTGCAGCTCCGACAGGCGGTGCGGGTCAGCGTTCTCGCCGACGGGCTTCGTCTCGTAATAGGGTTTGAACGCCTTGTAGATTTCGTCTTCCTCATTGGCGAAATCGAGAACGAAAGTGCGTGACTTGCCGGGCGCGATGCGATTGAGCCTTGAAAGGGTCTGCACCGCCTGAACACCGGCCAGCCTCTTCACCACGTACATGGTCTGCAACAAGGGCTGATCGAAGCCGGTCTGATATTTCTCCGCGACCAGAAGAACCCGGTAATCGTCGCGCTCGAAGGTCTCCGGGAGCTCGCTCTCGGCAAGACCGTCATTCATCCCCACTTCGGTGTAGGACGATCCGGGGTCGTCCGGGTCCTCGACCGTGCCCGAGAAGGCCACCAGCGAGCGGATGCCGGTGTAGCCTTGCTCTTCGATGTAGCGATCGAAGGCGAGCTTGTATTTCACGGCGGCAAGACGGGAGCCTGTGACAACCATGGCCTTCGCCCGCCCGCCGAGCTCGTGCGTCACGTTGAGCCAAAAGTGCTCGACGATTACGGAAACGACCTGCTCAATATTGACGGGATGAAGCTCCAGGTAACGCGTAAGGACCTTCGTGGCCTCCCTGCGCGGCACGTCGGGATCGTCCTCGATCTGTTTGATCAAGCCGAAGAAGCGTTCGTAAGTGGTGTAATTCTGAAGCACATCCAGGATGAAGCCTTCCTCGATGGCTTGGCGCATGGTGTACTCATGGAAGGGTGAGGCGCCGGACGCGCCGGGCTCGTCGAACAGCGCCTTCGTCTTGAATTTCGGCGTGGCCGTGAAGGCAAAGAAGCTGAGGTTCGGCTGCCGGGCACGTTGCAGTGCATCGCGTAGCACCGCCGCGTTTGCGCCATCGGAGAGAGCGTCGTCCTTTTCATCCAAGAACTGGGCGGCAATGGCCGCTTCGATCCCTTCCTTGTTCAGCATGCCCTTGAGAGCGGTCGCGGTCTCTCCGCTCTGGGACGAGTGCGCCTCGTCGACGATGACGGCGAAGCGCTTTCCCGCCGTATCGATCCTCACGCCGAAGCCCTTTTTCTCGAGGGTCGAGAGTGCCCGAGAAATGAACGGGAACTTCTGGATCGTCGTGATGACGATGGGCGTACCCTGGGACAGCGCCCGGGCGAGCTGCCGGGTGTCCTCGTCGATCTTCTCGACCACGCCTGTCTTGTGCTCGAACTGATAGATGGTGTCCTGCAACTGCTGATCGAGTACGCGCCGGTCGGTCACCACCACGACGGAGTGAAACACCTTCTCGTCGTGCTCGTCATGCAGGCTGGCCAGCCGGTGTGCGAGCCACGCGATCGAGTTCGATTTGCCGGAACCGGCCGAGTGCTGGATCAGGTAGTTCCGGCCCGCGCCATGATCCTTCGCATGAGCGACCAAATTCCGAACCGCGTCGAGCTGGTGGTAGCGCGGGAAGATCATCGTCTCCGTCCGCACGGTGCGCACGCCCTTGTCGGTCCTGACCTGCTTCTCCTTCACTTCGAGGTGCATGAAGCGTTGCAGGATTTCCAGCAGGCTGTCGGCCTGTAGCACCTCGTCCCACAGGTAGGCGGTCTTCCAGTTCCCCTCGACCGGCGGGTTGCCCGCCCCGTGGTCATTGCCGCGGTTGAAGGGCAGGAAGGCGGTCTCCCTGCCCCTCAGCCGGGTCGTCATCCACACCTCGTCCGGGTCGACGGCGAAGTGGACAAGCGCGCGCTGCTTGAATGCGAAGAGAAGATCGCGCCCGTCCCGCTCGTCCTCGTACTGGCGCATCGCGTCGACGGCGCGCTGCCCGGTCAGCGGGTTCTTGAGTTCGGCGGTGACGACGGGAATGCCGTTGACGGCGAGGGTCACGTCGATGACGCAGCGGCGGTTCTTGCCGTCCGCCTTCTTCATGACCGAGGCGAAGGCGACCTGGCGCGTGACGGTCAGCCGGTTCGCCGCATAGTTCTCCGCCGCCTCGGGGTTCATTCTGGTGTTCGGCCGGAACCAGGCCATGCGCAACGTCTTGCCGTAGCATTTGAAGCCGTGGCGCAGGACGTGCAGCGTGCCCTTGAGGTCCAGCTCCTTCGACAGGCTGTCCAGCACGGTCGCAGCGGTCTTCGGCCCGAGAAGCGTCTCCAGCGCCTGCCACCTGGCCGGCTGGCTCTCGTTCAGAAAGCCGGTGACATCGGCGGGGAAGAGGGCGAGCGCTTCGTCATAGGCGTCCGGGCTCCGCGACTCATAGCCGCCGTCGCCGGTCAGGCCGGCTTCGATGGCGGTTTCAAACGCCCGTTCGGTGTGTGTGGCCACCGTCACGGGTCCGGAGCAAATCGGTATTGGACACCGAGCGCATGCAGCATGGCGAAGGTGTCCTCGAAATCGACGGAGAAGGCATCGCAGACATCGGGCAGCTTGATCTGGTTGCGCGACTCCGGCCGCGGTTGTTCGTTGGTGACGACGGTCTTTCCGGTCGCCCGGCCATGAGCGACCAGCCAGCCATCCGCGCCGCTGGCGAACTTGGCCTTGGCCTCGTCGTGATATCGCGAGTGGCGGGTGACCCAGAGCATGACCTCGGTAAACGCGGCGACGACGTCATCGCCGTCGCTGCCGAGAAAGAAGCTTGCGGGAACCGACTGGCCAACCCACCGCACCAGGTCATCGTCGTCGCGGCCGAGGAGCAGTTCCTGTCTGACCCGGTCGATGCTGTGGATGCTGCCGAGCGAATGGCCATGCAGGACGCTCTCCCAAAACCCAGGACAGATTGGAAACGCGTAGTACCGGTTCTTCGCCGTGATCAGCACGTCGGAGTCGATGAGATAGCCGGGGACAGGACTCACGGCAGCGCGATTCCGAGTTTTCGGGCATAGCTCTGGAAGGTGCCGCCGTTCAGTCCGGTCAGGTCATAGGCCTCCTTGAACCCGATGCGCCCTTCCTTGGCCGCCCGGATGACGTGAGAGGCGAACAGCCTGCCTACCCGCGTATTCTGGTTGTTGTAGAAATCGCCTCCGTCCGTTCCCGTCAGCCCTTGCCGGCGTTCGCGCTGGGTGTAGTCGTGGTAGAAGCTGAAGAACGCGTCGCGTTCCACCAGGCGGAGATCCATCGCCCGACGCCCGACGGCTACCGGGCTGACCTTGAATCTTCGGGCCAGTTTCTCGAAAGGCGCGTCGTCATCGGCGACATCGCGCCACGCGGTCCGAATCTCGGCGGCGGGCACGAGAAATTCCGCGGCCGCCCGGTCGCAAAATCGTTCGACGTCGCCCCCGTCGGGTTGCACGCCTTGGAAACCGGACAGGCCTTCGCCCGCATCGCCCAGCCACAAATGGGCCAGCTCATGGGCCAGGGTGAACATTTGAGCGGACTTTGCGTCGGCCCCGTTGACGAAGATCAGCGGGGCATGGGGATCGCTGAGGGCGAAGCCCCGGAACTCGCCCACATCCAGCTTGCGCTGGGTGTTGTTGCCGACGATGCCGTTGACCACCGCCATGACGCCGAGCGCCTCCACGGCGTTGCGCAATGCGCCCACCGCCGCCGTCCATGTCGGCACGCGCCGCGCCCAGCCTTCATCCAGCCCGACCGCCCGCCGCATTTCACGGCCCGTGGCCTCCGGGTCGTCCGAAAGTCTGGCGGCTCCGACAAAGCTCACCGGCTCCGCCTCGGCTTCCATCCGCTCTTCCCGCAGCCAGGCCTGCCGCCGCCGCATGAGGTGGATCGTGTCCATCAGCCCCGGGCTGATTCCCTGGGGCCGTCGACTCTCGACGGTGCGGAAGTCCGCGAACGGCAAGCCCATCTCCGGCGGTTCCGGCAGGAAAAGAAATCCGAACGGCACCCGCGTCGCCCTGGCGAAGTCTTCCAGCTGTCTCACGGTGGGCCGGGCCGCTTCGGCCTCCCAGTCCGCCAACTTGGGAAACCGGCCCTCCAAATCGGCGAAATCGAGCCCGGCGCGTTCCCGCGCCCAGCGAAGGACCGCCGGCTCGACCCTGATCCGGTTCATCTCGGGATGTTACCCATCGAAACGGTTGGAGCCAAAACCGGCTTTGGAGAGAATGCGGGACGTGGGGCGATGGAGAGGTGAACGGGGATGGCCGCTTGGATTCCTTCCTCCGAGAGGCCGTCCAGGACGGTCGCGGCGGTCTTGGGCGCGAGAAGCGCCTCCAGCACCGGCCACCTGGGCGGTTGGCTCTCCGTCAGGCAACCGGTGACGTCGGCGGGGAAGAGAACGAGCGTTTCGTCATAAGCGCCCGGGCTCCGCGTCTCGTAACCGCCGGAGCCGGTCAGCCCGGCGTCGATCACACCCTCGGAAGCATGTTCTGTATGAGAAGACATGGATCAACTCTCCCGTGCAATGACGGTATGGGAGGGGTTGAAACCCCGGAAGCATGTCGCGGCATCTAGGCTCATCGCCGCTCCGCGAGTTGTCCGGTTACGGCCGAAGTGATCAGCGCAGCGCGATACTCTTGAAGGAGATCGACGCTTCTTTCGACTTTGGCGGCGCGGTCACTCTCGTTCTCAAGCGTGCGGTCAATGTATTCAGCAATCGCGGTTTGCTCCTCGTTGGGGGGAACGGCGACCGATACCTCCTTTGAGGTCTCGACGTTGAAATGAAGCTGCAACGCACCTTCCGAGCCGATCATGTATTGAACCTTCGCGGCATCGCTATTCAAGAACCACCCGAGAAAGCGCGAAGAAGCGTGCGGAGGCCTTCGAATGATCACGAGATCTACGCAGTTAGTCCCTTCCAAGTCAGCCGTAATCACGGAGGTGGTGCCGGGATCACCGGTCCGAACAGCAACAAGATCGCCTTCGTAGAGCTCTGATTTCAGATGGAGTTCGTGCCCTTCCTCGCTGATGTTCCGTGAGTCCGTGAAGTCAAAACCCATCGGTCGCACATTCAGCCCTCGAATGGCGAGCACGCCTTCATCGGCATAGTATGCCGCTGGTGTAACGACGATACCCACGCTGACCCTCGGGCTGATGTATTTCAGCGGCAGCACCTCCCAATGCACGGGGATATCGCCGAGCCAGTCGATGCCGGAGGCTTTCATCGGGGCGGCGGGATCGAGGCCCTTGGTGACGGCGCGGGTGATGAGGGCCTGACGTTTCTCGGCCAGCCGGTCCAGAAGCGTGCGTTTCTTCTCGATCAGCCCGTCGATCCGCGCCGTCTTCTCATCTAGAAACCGCGCAATCCGCCGCTGCGTGTTGAGCGGGGGAAGTGCGATAAGGGCGTTCTTCATTGGGTATTGGCCGAGCCCGAAACGGGTGACGCCGTTTGCCGCAAGCTTGAACTGGTCGTTGAGCGGTTCGGCCCGGCAAAGCCATGCAAGGAAACCTCCGTCCAGCTCTGGTCCGGGCTCGAATACCGAAAGGTGGTAGCCGCAGAGAACCTCCGGCATATCCTCGGTGACCAACGCAGGGATCCCTATATCATCCCACCCTTCGCTGTCCTTGGTGATGATGACCTGACCGCATTTGAGCTGGAAACGATGGATTTCCGCTTCGGTCGCCGATCCCTCCATGAATTGCAGGTCCGGCGTAATGCGGTCGTTGTAATACACGTCAGTGTAGTTGCAGAGTCGAACCGGCTCCTCATCCTCGGAGACGGTCTTGTCGACGTTGCTGTTTCGGACATCGGCGTAAAACTTGAGCTTCTCCAGCTTCCAGTCGGATGGAAGCTCTCGATAGGCTTCGCGGACCTTTTCGGGGACGTGGGTCATACCACCAGCCCCTTTAGCAGCCCGGCGATCTCCCCTTCGAGCCGGGTGATGTCAGCCTCGATCTCAACCAGCGGGCGCGGTGGCTTGTAGACGTAGAAGTGCCGGTTGATCGGGATTTCGTAGCCGACCCTGGTCTTGTCGTAGTCCACCCAGGCATCGGGCACATGGGGCAGCACCTCGCGCGCCATGTAGGCGTCGATTTCGTCCTGGAAGGCCTCGACAAGCCGGTCGTTGGGCTTGTCCGGCCCGAACTCCATCGGCAGGGGCGGCGCCGTGCCGGGCGGCAAGGGGATGTTCTCGGTGTCCCGAAGCTCGCTGTCGGGCTCCGGCCGGCCTTTGCTGTCTCTGCAAATCTCGGCGTCTGGGTCGCGCTCACCAAGGGCCGTGAAGATCGCCTTCTTGATCGGTCCGGGGATCTTGAGGCCGGCGTGCTTCGCAGCCTTCATCGCATCGACCTCGAAGGCCTCCCGGTCCATGTAGCGTCCATTGCCCTCGAGCGTCGCGATTACAGCACGGATGGCAGCCTGCTGCTTCCGCCCCTCCTCACTCTCGCGCGCAGCGGCCGCCGCATTCTTCCGCTTCTTCGATGTCGCCAGGTTCGCGAAAGCCCTCTGCTCGTCGAGCTTCGCGATGCGCTCCGGCGTCGCCTCGAAGTTCATACGCAAGGGGCGTTCGACCGTCACCTTGAGAAAGCCGAACTCCCGATTCTCGAAGATGCGGGAGATCACGCGGGTCTCGGTCTCGCCGTCGATCCCCACCTCCGCCATCTCGCCGTCCTCGCAGTTGGCATAGACACGCGTGAGATGGTGGATTTGTTCCTCGGCGATCTCGTTGCGCTTGTTGTTGAGGCTCTTCTTCATCTTCCGGAAGAAGCGGGTGCCGTCGATGAGCTGCACCCTGCCGCGCCGCTCCGGCGGCTTGCGGTTCGTCACGAGCCAGACGTAGGTGAAGATACCGGTGTTGTAGAAAAGCTGGTCGGGCAGCGCCACGATGGCGGCGAGCCAGTCGTTCTCGATGATCCAGCGGCGGATGTTGGAGGGCCCCGACCCGGCGTCGCCGGAAAAGAGCGGCGAGCCGTTGAAGACGATGGCGATCTTGGAACCGGGCTGGTCCTCGTCCCCCTCCGCGTAGGGGTGCATCTTGGAAATCATGTGCTGAAGGAAGAGGAGCGAGCCGTCGTTGATGGCCGGGAGGCCCGCGCCGAACCGACCCGAAAAGCCCACGGTCTTGTGCTCGCGCTCGACCACCGCCTTCTGGTCCTTCCATTCGACGCCGAACGGCGGGTTGGCCATGAGGTAGTGGAAGTGCTTGCCCTCGAAGCCGTCCCTGGTCTTGCCGTCGCCGAGGGTGTCGCCTAGGACGATGTTGGCGGTGTCCTCGTCCTTGATGAGCATGTCCGAGCAGCAGATCGCCCAGGATTCGTCGTTATATTCCTGGCCGTAGAGTGCGAGCTCCGCCCGCTCGTTCTGCGACAGGATCAGTTTCTCGGATTCGGAAAGCATACCGCCCGTTCCGCACGCCGGATCGTAGATCGTGCGGTAGATGCCGGGCCGGTAGACATCCTGCTCCCCGGTGTAGATGAGGTTCGCCATCAGGCGGATGACCTCGCGGGGCGTGAAGTGGTCTCCGGCTTCCTCATTGGCCTGTTCGTTGAAGCGCATCACCAGGTGCTCGAACAGGTAGCCCATCTGCAAGTTGTCGATCCTATCCGGGTGAAAATCGACATCGGCCATCGCCTTGACGATCGTGAACAGGCGGTTGCTGGCATCGAGTTTCTCGATCTGGTCGGTGAACTTGAAGCGCTCGAAGATGCGCCGCGCGGTCGGGGAAAAGCCGTTGATGTACGCCACGAGGTTCGGCGCGATGTTCTCGGCGTCGCCGAGCAGACGGGCGAAGGTGTAGGGACTTGTGTTGTAGAGCGGGTACTTGCGTTTCGGATCGGCTGCCTTGCCGAGGAGGCGGTCCATGGCCGCTTCGGGTGTCCGGCGCGCCTGAAGCTCGTCATACTGCTTGAGAACGGCGTCCTTGGTGGGTTCGAGGACGCAATCGAGGCGACGCAGGACGACCATGGGCAGCATGACCAAGCGGTACTGGGGAGGCCGGTACGGTCCCCTGAGCCGGTTCGCGATTTCCCAGATCTTGGCCTTGAGTTCGTCGTGCGCCTGTACGTTCACCGATGATCTTCTTTCCCGGGCGCCGACCGCCCATTATCGCGTAGCAGCGTCGCTCTTCCCGTTGATGGACGGATGGGCTCGGTCCCGCATCCCTTGAACTCTCCGGCATTCGTCGTGGAGACAACCGCCCTCCAGGCCCAGTCGCAGCAGGCGGTCGGGTCGCCGAACTCTCCGATCCGCTTCCGCGCGGACACTTCGCCCGGGCCGCTCATCCGGCGATCCAGGGATCGACGACGTTGATGTCCATGCCCTCGAAGTCGCGGACGTTGCGGGTCGCCACGGTCATGCCGCGGGAGTGGGCGATCGCGGCGATTTGGCAGTCGGCCGGTTGCGTAGGCCGTCCGGCGGAACGGCGCATGGCTGCGATGTCCGCGTAAGCGCGGGCCGCGGCGCTGTCGAAGGGGAGAATGCGGTCGTCGAACGCTTCGCGCAGAAACCGTTCGATGTCCGCGATCAAGGTCTGCCGCCGCCGGCCCAGCGCCAGAATGGCGGCGCCGTAGCGCAACTCCGCCTCGCCGACAGCGGAGAAGAAGATATCCTCAAGGTCCTGGGTGGCGGTCCAGTCTCCCACCGCCGGATCGGGCGATTCGCGAATCAGTTCGGACACCACATTGGTGTCGACCAGCACGGGCATCCCGGCGCGCTCAGTCGAAGGACGGCGGTTCGCGCATCGGCCCGCGCGGCGGCAATTTCAAGTCCACCCCGTTGTCCGGACCAAAGTGCGAGCGGGCGATCTCCGCGAGGTTCCGCGTGCTCCGTCCGGGCTTCACCGCGTCGCGCAGGATGGTGCGCGCCTCTTCCTCCATCGAACGATGATGCTCTGCGGCGCGCACGCGCAGGCGCGTCTTCACGTCGTCGTCGAGGTTGCGGATGGTGATGTTCGCCATCAGCCATGTCTCCTCATAGTGGGTCAGGCGCCATAGTGGGTCAGGCGCCCGAATTATCGCTTGCTCGCAATGCAAGCAAGGTATACGTGATCCGGTCTTCTGCGGCCCCGCCGGCAAGCGTTCGTGTCCAGGGGAGCGAAACCCACGCGGTCGCCACGGGAGTGATGCAGTCCCGAGCCCGAGACGGGAACGGCGATCCGTACGCCGTCACCGTGTCCGCAAGCGTCTCCTCGAACCCTTTGGCACGCGGTTGCGGGTCGAAGATGCCGTGAAGCTTCAGACCCCTTGTGGCTTTCCGATTCGAGCTGGACCACGATGCAGAAGACGGAGCTCCACGGCCTGAGCGAACGATTGCCAACGCCACCCATCGGGTGCAGGGCATTGGCCGGGTAGGCGGGGGCGTTGCTGCGCCCCGCCTACCCGGCCGAAAGCCTCACGGAATGCTTGCGCTCAGTATTGGACACGTGTGTTGACTTGGTGTTTGCAGTGTGGGGATCGATGCTACATATAGAGAGATACAATTTATACGTTCTTGAACCCACGATATAATTTTACGTATTGAACCTAGCTCAAGAGTAGAGCCGTTAGGTGCGTAGCCAAGCGAGTGGAACGAGCGCCCGGCGCCTGAGGGAAATGGTTAAACCAGCGGGCCGGTTACAGCAGCGCGCGGACCGCCTCGACGATGCGGTCCTGGGAGGGGATGACCTCCAGCTCGAGGCGGTCGTTGTAGGGCATCGGCGTGTGCGGCGCGCCGAGGCGGGCGACGGGCGCGTCGAGATAGTCGAAGGCCTTGTCCACCACCATGGCCGCCACCTCGGCGCCGAAGCCGCCGCGCACCCAGGCCTCGTGCACGATCAGCAGCCGGTTGGTCTTGCGCACGCTGCCTAGGATGGTCTCCTCGTCCAGCGGCTGCAGGGTGCGGGGGTCTATGACCTCGACGCTGATGCCGTCGCGCTCCAGCACCGTGGCGGCGCTCAGCGCGCGCGGCACCATGGCGGACGTGGCGACCACGGTGACGTCCGTGCCCGCGCGCTTGATGTCGGCCTTGCCGAGGGGGATGGCGTAGAGCTCCTCCGGCACCGGGCCATTGCCGCCGAGGTAGAGCAGCTTCTGCTCTAGAAAGACCACGGGGTTCTCGTCGCGGATCGCGGCGACCAGCAGCCCCTTCGCGTCGTAGGGGGTCGACGGCGCGGCCACCACCAGCCCCGGCACGTGGGTGAACCAGGCCTCCAGGCTCTGGCTGTGCTGGGCCGCGAGCCGGATGCCGCCGCCCTGCGGCCCGCGCACCACCAGCGGCACCGAGGGCTTGCCGCCCAGCATGAAGCGGAACTTGGCCGCCTGGTTGACCAGCATGTCCATGGTGAGCGCCACGAAGTCGAAGATCTGGATTTCCACGACAGGGCGCATGCCGGCGATGGCGGCGCCGACGCCGCAGCCGACGAAGGTGGCCTCGGAGATCGGCGTGTCGCGCACGCGGTCTGCCCCGTAGCGCTCCATAAGCCCCTTGGAGACGCCGAAGATGCCGCCGGTGGCGCCGACATCCTCGCCCATGAGGAAGACCCGGTCGTCGCGCAGCATCTCCTGGTCCAGCGCCTCGTTGAGCGCCTCGGGGTAGGAGAGCATGCGCTCGGTCTTAGGCCCGGGCTCGGTGTGCGCCGCGTGGGGGGCGTAGACGGCATCGAGCATGACGTGCACCGGCGGCTCCGGGCTCTCGCGGCCGTAAGAGACGGCGGTCTCGATCTCATCGTCCACGGCCTGCGTGGTCTCGTCGAACTGCTCTTCCGAAAAGTCGCTCTCGGTGGTCAGCCGCTTCTCCATGCGTGCAATGGGGTCGCGATCGAGCCAGGACTCGAGCTCGTCCTCCGGCCTGGGGTCGCGCAGGTTGACGCGGAGCGAGTGCTGGCCGTGGCGGTAGGTCATCGCCTCGATCAGGGTCGGCCCCTCGCCGGCGCGGGCGCGGTCTACCGCCTCGCGCAGTACGAGGTAGACCTCGACGCCGTCGTTGCCGTCCACGGTGATGCCGGGAATCTCGTAGGAGGCCGCGCGGTTTGAGACCTGGGAGACCGCCGTGGTGTTGCGATAGGAGGTCGAGAGCGCGTACTGGTTGTTCTCGCAGACGAAGATCACCGGCAGCTTCCACACCGCGGCGAGGTTGAGGGATTCGTGGAAGACGCCCTGATTCGACGCGCCGTCGCCGAAGAAGGCCACGGCCACACGATCCGTTCCCTGCAGCTTGGCGGCAAGGCCGGCGCCGGTGGCGAGCGGCATGGCGGCGCCCACGATGCCGTTGGCCCCCATGATGTTGAGCTCCATGTCCGCGATGTGCATGGAGCCGCCGAGGCCCTGGCAGTAGCCGGTCTGGCGGCCCATCAGCTCCGCCATCATGCGGTCGATGCGCGCGCCCTTGGCGATGCAGTGGCCGTGGCCGCGGTGGTAGGAGGCGATGATGTCGTCGTCGCGCAGCGCCGCGCAGACGCCGGCGGCAATGGCCTCCTCGCCCTTGTAGCTGTGGGCCGTGCCCTTGACCACGCCCTCCTGGAAGAGGTCGGCGGTCTTGTCCTCGAAGGCGCGGATGCGGCGCATGGTGACGTAGAGGTCGCGGAGTGTCTCCGCGCCCACGGTGATATTGCTGGTTGCGCTCTCGTTCATCGCCGTTCGCCTCCCTGGCGTGCCGCTCGGGCCCCGGCGCATTGTTCACGACTGAAGCGCGCCACGCCAGCCCAAGTGTGCCGGCCGCTCATGCCCCCTACCCCGTGCCCGGAAAGTCTGCCGGGGGGAACAAAATGATTTGACCGGCGCGCCGGGCATTCGAAGGATCGACGCTGGTGGCGCCCTGACGGGCGCGAGACGTTCGATGGACCGGATGCCGTGATCGCTCAGGCCATACTGCGGAGGCCGCCGGCGTTGATCGCCGTGATGTGCCTCGCCGAAGTACTCGCGATGACCGGCTTCGCGGCCTACTGGTCGCTGCTGCCAGTGCTTCAGGCCGAGTGGCACATGAGCAACGCCCTGGCCGGCTGGCTCTCGGGCGCGTTCTTCGGCGGCTACGTCCTCGTGGTCGCGTTTCTGACCGCGATGACCGACCGGGTCGATGCGCGCTATGTCTTCATCCTGGGTGCGGCGCTGTCTGCCGCCGGTCTGGTCGGGCTGGCGCTCCTGGCGACGGGATTCTGGTCGGCGTTGCCTTGGCGCGTGATCGCGGGCGCCGGGCTCGCGGGCACCTACATGCCGGGCCTCAAGGTGCTCACCGACCGCCTGCCCGAGGGGCGGCAGGCACGCGCGGTCGCCTTCTACACGTCCTCCTTCAGCATCGGCACGGCGGTGTCCTATTCCCTCGCGGGCGGCGCGCTGGAGTGGTTCGGCTGGCGCGGCGCCCTGCTGTTCACGGCCGCCGGCCCGGTCCTCGCCGCCATCGCGCTCGCGACGATCGTCGCGCCGAGGGAGCCGGAAGCCGCCACCGAGGAACGCGGCCACGTGCTCGACTTCCGCCCAGTGCTGCGCTCGCGGGAGACGATGGCCTACATCATGGCCTACGCCGGTCACGGGGCCGAGCTCTTCGCCATGCGCTCCTGGATCGTGCCCTTCCTCGTGTTCTGCCTGGGCAGCGGCAGCGGACGCGAGCTCAACGCCACGCTCTTCGCCACGGCGATCGCCCTCGTCGCGGTGGTTTCGAGCATCGGCGGGGCGGAGTTGGCATTGCGCATCGGCCGCGTGCGTCTGCTCACCTGGGTGATGATGACGACCTTTGCGATCAGCGTTGCGGTCGGCTTTTCCTCCCCGCTGCCCTTCGCCGTTGTGGTCGTGCTTTGCCTGATTTACTCCGCCGCGATTCAGGCCGATTCTGCGGCGCTTACCGCCGGCGCCGTCGCCACCTCGCCGGTGGGCCATCGCGGCGCGACGCTGGCGGTGCATTCTACTCTGGGGTTCGGCGGATCGCTGTTTGCGCCGGCGCTGGTGGGCGTGGTTCTCGACCTCGCCGCACCGCTGGGGGGCACGACCGCGTGGGGACTTGCGTTCCTCTCGATGGGATCGATGGCGCTGCTCGGCTACGTCTTCTTCCTGCTGGTGCGCCGACTCCCGAGTCACGGGCGGACCTCGGGATAGACGGCGACCAAACTCGCCAGTCCAATCCGAACCAAGACTTTCACGAAACCGTGAGGCGCTATGTCGAATCAGACATGCCATTTTATCTGTTCTATATGGCTTACTTACATGATAATGGAGCGTTCTGCCGCCGGTATCCCTGTCCTCGCTGGGCCGGTCGCAGCGTAGTCGCGGCGCCGCGTCCGATCCCGGGCCGGCGGCGGACAAGGCCCCGGTGCCGCTGGCGGCCACTGTTTGCCTCCTGGGCTCTCGGCGGTCCGGTGGCGCCGGGGCCGGCTTCAGTCGCAGGGAGCACGGAACGCGCCCGCGACCCCGCTCAGGCACCGCCTCCCAGCAGATGCGCGTTGATCTGATCGAGCTGCTTGTCGAGGCCGGCCATCATCTTGTCCATGCCATCGAGGGTCGCGCGGAGCGCCGCGATCTCACCCTGAACCGCCGTGACGGAGCGTCCGAGCGTTGCGAACTCACGGGCGTCGGGAAGGGATTCGAGCGCGGTGGACAGCTTGACCAGGCCGCGCTCGACCGTCTCCATGCGCGCGCCCAGAGCGCCGACGCCGGTGTCGCGCCTCTCCAGATCGCTGACGCTCTTGGTGGTAACGGCGCCGGCGGATTCGAGGCGGCGCACGCGCACGAAGAGGCCGACGCAGGCGGCGACGATGGCGCCGACCACGCCTCGCGCGACCCAGGTCTCGAGGTCGCTCATCGACCGGCCGCCCCGCCCTCACGCGAACGCCGCTTCTCGATCTGACGGGCGCCGAACCACCAGAGGATCGCGGCGGTAAAGAGATAGAGCACGGTCTCGACGATGCGGGGCCGGAGGCTCACGGCCGCGAGATCGGACGCACCGAGCAGGAAATAGATCGCGCCCACGAGCCCGAAGAGGCTCCACGTGAGCGCCGGCCGCGTCAGGCCCCGCACCACGTCGACGAGCTGCATCGCCCAGCCCTCGCCGGGGCGGGACCAGCGCCGGGCTGCTTCCCGGTAAGACGCCTCCATGGCCTCCCATTCAGCCTTCTCGCGGGTGGCTTGGGCCTCGATGGCGGCGTGGGCGGCGGCGCCTTCCGCCTCGGCCTTGGCGAGCTCGATGTCGAGGCGGCGCAGGTCCAGCTCTTGGGCGTGGCGCTGACGCGACTGGAAGAAGTCGACCACGGCCGAGAGCGCCGTGCCGAGCAGCCCGGTCGCACCGCCGGTGAGCACCGAGACGCCGAGGTTGAAGAGCGTTTCAAGCATGGGACTCTCCTATGCGCCCTACCGCTTCGCTACTTGAGGGCGCGTTCATTTCTATGCGCCCTACCGCTGGGCTCGTTTGCCGCGCGCCTGCCGGCGCGACTCTCGTTCGCGCGCCTGCCGGCGCGACACTTGAGGGCGGGTTGATTTCCAATACGAAGGGCCAGTCTGCGGCCCAGTCCATGAGCTGACGCAGGGCCGAGCGCGAGGCGAACACCGCTGCTTGCCGGCGACCGCCCACGGTCATCCGTCCCCGACGGAGACCGGGGAGCAGGCAGCCCTGGGTGTGGGTATGCCAGCCGCGCTCTATGTCGCCGCCGAGATTACCGGCATGGAAGAGGATGTGGCTGCGGCCCGGCACTTGCGTCACCAGCAGGCAGCGCCGGTGCCGCGGCGAGAGATGCGGCACCACTTCGTAGAGCCCGGCCGGGATGCAGGAGCGGTTGCGCCGGTTGCCGCGCCAGGGCGGCTCCATGATCCAGGCGGGCGGGAGGCCGGGGCCGCTCAGGACTCCGAGGGTGCCCTGGTCGCTTTCGTGCTGCCGGCTGAGGATTGCGCGTTGCATGGCGCGATCATGGGGCGGCCCGCCCCGCCCGTGCACCGCACCATGGTCCGGGTTCTACTGATCGCGTGCGCGTCGCCTTGCGGTCAGTCCACCAGCCACTTGATGCGCCAGAATGCGATCGCGTCGAGCGCCATGTTGGGGCCAACGAGGTCGGGCGTGGCGCCGACCGCGACGCGATGCGCTGGGCGTGTCGTGGCGTCTTCAGCGCCCGCCCAGGGCAGCGGGCCCTGCCAGATGATCTTGTCCTTGATCGCGTAGAGAGCGCAGTCGGGCCGATCTGCAGGGCGAGCCTCCGCAACCGCCTCGCGGCAGCGTTCGAGCGCCCGGTACGTGTAGTGGACGTCTTTGACCGGTCGGGCAAACGGATTGTCGAGAACGTGGCAGCCGCCCGTCGCGCAATAGACGTACCAGCCGCCCCGCCCGTTGCGGTCGAGCGCGAGCACAGCATAGCCGCCGGGCCGCGCATGGCGTAGGTAGTCGCCCCACCACGCCCCGAACCAGGCAGGCGCCTCTTCGTGCAGGGCGTCGGCTGACGCCGCGGTGGCGCGAATCTTGTGGCCCTCGATGTGCGTGATCGGCGTACAAGCGGCGAGCGCGACGGCCGCCAGAACGCCGATCAGGGCCACGCGGAGCATCACTCGAAGGTGCGGGAAGCCCAGCGCACCTCGCCGATCACCTCCGCCTCCCGCGGCCACGGCACCGGCTCCCAAGACGGGTGATCGCTCGCGAGGAACCATTGCCGGCCGCGCCGCTCCAGCCGCTTCACGACCAGCCCCTCGCCGGTGGCGACGACGAAGATGCGCCCGGCCCGGCGGCGGGTGCGGTCGCGGTCCACCAGAATCTTGGAGCCGGCCGGCAGCGTGGGCTCCATCGACTCGCCCCGCACCGAAATCACCACGCAGCGCGTCGGGTCCATGCCTTGGCCATCGAGCCAGTCGCGGCGGAACCAGACCGGACCCTTGACCGGTGCATCGTCGAGACTGACTGTGCCGCCGCCGGCCGCCGCTGCGACCTCGCGTGTCCCCACCGACCGCGCGCCGGGCGGCACGCCGTTCTCGTTCGCTGCGGCGACCGGCCGGGCATCGGAGCCGGCGAAGCTCTCCGCAGGGTGCGCCCGCAGCTCCTTCGGAATGGGATCGCCACCGGCGTCTGTGACGAGCCCCACCAGCGCCCGGACTGGCCCCTCCAGGCTGAGGATCGGCACCGCCGGCGGGGCTGCCGGCAATGCACCGCCCCACTCCGTACCTGTCAATTCCGACAGTGCTCCCGCTCCCCCTGTGCCGTCCTCGTCATCCTCACCGTCGGCGCGCGGGCCGGCGGGCGGGCCGATCGAAAGCGTGAGCCCGAGCGCGGCGCAGATCTCGGCAGCGCGGTCCACCGACGGCGCCTGTTGGCGGGTGGGATCGAGAATTCCCCGCAGTGTCCAGGGCCGGAGCCCGTGGGCAGCCTCGAAGCGCCGCGCGCCCACGCCCGCCGCCGCCAGCGCCTCGCGCACGGCACGGCGGATCTGCTCGCTCGGTCGGGTCGATTCGTTCATGTGCACAATATAGCACAAACGATCGTGCATAAAAGTGCTTGATATCGTCATGTGTAATCATGCATATATGTCTTATGGTGCACGGCGACCAGCTGCTCATTACCCTCATCCACGCTTTTGCGGAAGCCCGCAGCCTCTCCGTCTCCTACGCGTCGCGTCTCTTGACCGGCAGCGGCGACACGGTCGACCGCGTCACCGCCGGCGCGAGCATCACCGCGCGCCGTGCCGAGACCATCCTTCGCCGCGCCTCGCAGAACTGGCCCACTGACCGCCCCTGGCCCGCGGGCATTCCCCGCCCAGCGCCCGCGGACGACGACAGCCAAGATCACCGTGAACGTGCCCCGGCAAGCTTGCCCACCTCCCCCTGTCCCCCTCCGCCTTCCCGGGCCGCAGGCCCGGACGGCGCGACTGCGCCGCGCGCCGCAGGCGCGGAGCCAAGCGAGCGGAGCGAGCGGAGCGAGCGCCCGGCGACTGAGGGAAATGAACGAGTGGGGAGGGGGACGGGGGGAGGTGGGGAGCGGCGGAATGAGCCGTACAGACATCAATGAAGAGAGAACCAAGAAACATGAGCGGGAGACCCCGATGACCGCATCGACCGTGCCGCCGCCAGTATCAATGGAGGAGATCGTCGCCCTCGCCCGGGTCTTCGCCGCCGCACGCGCGACGACGGAGGCGCTGGCGGAGGAGATCAAGGCGCTGCAACGCAAGGTCCTGAGGGTCCGGCTTCGTGCGCTGCGGAGCCGCATTGCCGAGCAGTCGGCATCCGAAGATGCGCTCCGCACCGCGATCCTGGCCCGGCCCGACCTCTTCGTCAGCCCGCGCACGGTCACAGTGGACGGCATCAGGTTCGGACTCCGGAAGCAGCCGGGCACCATTTCGCTGACCGATGAGGCGCAGACGATCCAGCGCCTGCGCGCGCGATTTCCCGACCAGGCCGAGGCACTGATCCGCGTCAAGGAGACGCTCGACCGCAGCGCGCTCCGCAAGCTCCCGGCAGGCGAGCTCGCGCAGATCGGCGTCACCATCGCGAAGGCGTCCGACGAAGTGACCATTGTCGCCGCGCAAGGCGACCTCGACCGTGTCGTCTCCGCCCTGCTCGACGACCACGCACCGGCGGAGGCGGCATGAGGAGCGGACGCCTGCGCACCATGCGGCGGGAGGAGATGCGGCCGGCGGCAGTGCCGGGCGCCCGCGCTCGCGCCGAGCGACTGTGGAACGAAACGGTCGTGCAGCCATGCGCGCCTATGGACGGTAACTGCGCTTCGAACGCATCCCACCTCCCCCTGTCCCCCTCCCCCCAAAGGGCGGAGGGGGGACGTGGAGGAACCGCCCGTTCTCCCTCTCCTCCCCTCGGGAAGGAAAGGACCGGGGTGAGAAGGGGGGCTGCAATTTCAAGAGCATCGGGCCAACCGGATGAAAGGGGGCCAAACCGCCCTCCCCTCCCCGCTGGGCCGGCAACGCGCAAGCTGCGGGCGCTCTGGCACAGCGCGTATCATCTAGGCCTGATCCACGACCGCTCGGACGACGCACTCGGCGCTTGGCTCCGTCGCCTCGCGCACCTCGACCGGGACGCCGGCACCGCACCGGCTAGCCTCGACCGCCCTATCCAGGCACTCAAGGCGTGGCTCGCGCGAGCCGCCGGCGTGGACTGGCGGCCGCACCTGTCGCTCGGGCAGGACGGGCGGGTGCGCGAGCGGCGGCGCCCGCGGGCGCGCGTGCTGGAGGCGCAATGGCGCCTGCTCCATCGCCGGGGCCGGGTGCGGATTGGGAGCGAAGCAGCGCTCGGTGCCTACGCCGCCCGGTACGCGGGCCTTGGCCGCGCGGAGTCGCACCTCGCGCTCAGCGATTCCCAGACCGATGCCCTGATCCGCCATCTCGGCCAGCGCATCCGCGCGGCGAGCGAGCGCCATGACTGACTCCTCCCCTCTCCCCGGCGTGCTGGAGGAGATTGCGGACGTCGCGGGTCGACCGACCGCGATTGCGATGGCGCTGGCCTGGGGCGGGCGCGAGGTCCACATCCCGAAGCCGCGCCATCTCGCCCGCCATCCCGACCATCCCCTCGCCCGCCTGCTGGAGGCCGAGGGGACGGCGCTGCGGGTCTCGGACTATCTCGGCGGCTCCAGCGTCTATCTGCCGCGGGCGCGCCGTGCCTGCGCCGTGCACCTCGCCGCCGCCGGCGCGACCGCCGTCGAGATCGCGTCGCGCCTCTCCCTCTCCCCCAGCGCAGCCCGGCGCTACATTCGGGGCGTGTCGTAGGCGACTCCCGGAGGGCGCCCCGCGCATGAGTGCTATGCTTGAGAGTCAGCCCGTCCGGCGTTGCACACTAGTCACGTCATAACCACATCACGGGTGGCGGCGCAGTGCCCGCATTCCGCGTTAGAGCGGGCCGCGCCGCCCCAAGGTAAACAAGGATCGGTCCAGCGAGGGGCAGCCACCTGAGCCCGGTCAGAAAAGGAACGTCGTCATGTCCCAGACACTGCACCCCACGAAGATCGACATTGCCGACAACACGCGCGCCGCGATGGTCGCGCTGCTCAACGCCCGCCTGGCCGACGCGGTGGACCTGACCACCCAGATGAAGCAAGCGCACTGGAACGTGAAGGGCCCCTCCTTCATCGCGCTGCACGAGCTCTTCGACGCCATCCACGTGGCGGTCCAGGGTCATGTCGACAACCTGGCCGAGCGCATCACCGTGCTCGGCGGCACCGCGCGGGGAACCGCGGCCGTGGCCGCCGCGGACTCAGGGCTCCCCGCCTATCCGCTGGAGATCACGGCGGGCTCCGACCACGTGGAGGCCGTGAGCACCGCACTCGCGACCTTCGGCAAGCGCATCCGCGCCGCCATCGCCGAGGCCGGCGAGGCCGGTGATGCCGACACTGAGGACCTCTTCGTCGAGGTCTCGCGCGACATCGACAAGAACCTCTGGCTGGTCGAGGCCCACGCCCAAGCCCAGCATTAGACCGCGTTGCTTCGGGGCGCTCCAGGCAACGAGCGCCCCTCCCCCACCTCAACGATACTGCCAGTGGCGCCCCCGCTTCCGCCGAAGAGCGGTTGACTCGGCTCCGCCCGATGCGTCAGGATTTTACCCAGAGTGAAATCAGGGGGCGCCTCGGGAGATGGCCAAGAGTTCGGCGAAGGCACAGCCGGCGGAGCCGGATGCCCCACTGGGCAAGCGGCTGCGCGACCGCCGCCAGCAGCTTGGACTGACCCTCAAGCAGGTGGCCGACGGGGCCGGGCTTTCGGTCGGCTTCATCTCCCAGATTGAACGGGGACTAAACGCGCCCTCTCTATCGTCGCTCGCCGCCATCTCCAGCGTGCTGGGCACGCACGTCACCGAGTTTCTCGCCCCGCCCCGCCCCGATGCACCCTTCACGCTGCATGGCGAGCGGCCGAGCTTCACCATCGAGAAGCACGCGTTCCGGTACGAGCGCATTTCGGCATCGTTCCCCGGCAGCATTCTCAACGGCGTCATCATTCATTGGCCGCCGGGGTACCGCTCCGAGTCCATCCGTCACGATGGCGAGGAGCTCTTCTACATTCTGGAAGGCGCCATCACGGTCGAGACCGAGAACGAGAGCACCGTGCTCGAGGCAGGTTCCTCCATCCATTTCAAGTCGACGCGGCGGCATTCGGGCTGGAACCACGGCACGTCGACGGCCGTGATCCTGCACGTCTGTACGTCGGACATTTTTGGGGACCACAGCAAGCGGCCGCAGGCGGCCGAGATCGAAGAGTGAGACAATCGAGGAATGCGACAAGGGAGAACCATGACATGAGAACACTACTGAAATTGCTGTCGGCAGCCTCGCTGGTGGCAGCCCTGGGGGCGATCCCCCAGATCGTTCAGGCCGGCGGCGTGCTGCGCCTGGACGAGGTCGCGGTCGGTGAGCTCGACCCGGCCAAGGCGACGGACTACGCCGACTCCATCCTGATGTTCAACGTCTACGACACCCTCGTGATCCCGCAGCAGGGCGCGCCCGGCCACGACCCGCATCTGGCCGCGAGCTGGTCCGGCGAGGGGACGAGCTTCACCTTCACGCTTCGCGATGACGTCAAGTTCCAGAGCGGCAATCCGCTGACCGCCGACGACGTGGTCTTCTCGCTCGACCGCATGAAGACCATCAGCCAGGGGCTCTCCTACCTGTTCGTGAGCGTGGAAGGCGCCGAGGCGGTGGACTCGCACACGGTGCGCTTCACTCTGTCGGAGCCCTACGCGCCCTTCGTCTCGTCTCTGGTGCGGCTCCCCATCGTCGACAAGCAGCTCGTCATGGCCAATCTCGGCGAAGGCGAGGGCGAGATGGGCGACTGGGGCCAGGCCTTCCTCTCGCAGAACGGGGGCGGGACGGGTGCCTACCGGGTGATCTCGCACAACCCGCAGGAAGAGACGGTGATGGAGAAGAACGCCGACTACTTCCTGCCCATCGCCGAGGCGGCGCCGGATACGGCACGTCTTCGCTACGGGCTCGAAGCGGCCACGGTGCGCACGCTGATCGCCCAGGGCGAGCACGACATCTCCTCCCAATGGGTGCCGCCGGAGGTGCTCGGCGCGCTCGCAGGTGAAGGCGCACAGCTCCTCACCGAGGGCGGCGTGACCGGCTTCTACATGAAGCTGAACACGACCAGGCCGCCGCTTGACGACGTGAACTGCCGTCTCGCGCTGGCCAAGGCCTTCGACTACGAAGGCGGGGTCAAGATCATCGCGGTCACCGACGAGGTCTCGCAGGGAACGCTCTCCACCGGCGCGATCCCGGCTGCGATGCTGGGCGCCAACCCGCGCGAGAAGGCGCAGACGCGCGATCTCGATGCGGCGCGGCAGCATCTGGCCGACTGCAAGTACTCGCCGGACGACTTCGTGCTGGAGGTCACCTGGATCGGCGAGGTGCCGCTGGAGGAGCGCTTTGCGCTGCTCATGCAGGCGAACTTCGCGGAGATCGGCATCAACTCCGAGATCCGCAGGATTCCGTGGGCGCTGTTCGCCGAGCAGGTCTCGAACTCCGAGACCACGCCGAACGTCTCGCAGGTCTACGTCACCGCGGTGACCGGCGATACCGACACGCTGCTCTACGGCATGTACCACTCCAGCGCAGCCGGGACGTGGCAGTCGCCCGAACACCTCAATGACCCCGAGGTGGACCGCCTGCTGGACGCCGGGCGCACAGGGGCAACGCCGGAAGACCGGGCGGCGGCCTATTCGGCACTTAACGACAGGCTGATGGCGATTTCGCCGACCATCTACGCCCACGATTCGCAGTCTGTCTTCGCGGCATCCAACCGGGTCAAGGTGCCGGCGCTGAGCGACCCGGCCATGGCCTTCGGCCTCGACGGCTTCGGCTTCACCTTCCGCCTCATGGAAATGACCGAATAGCGGTCAGCGACGGGGCGGGCATGCTGTCGACCTGCCCGCCCCGTCGTTTAGCCCGCATTTGTCACCAGGGTCACGGCCTGCGTCACGTCCAGGCGCTCGAGCCGCCAGGAGCGGGTCGAAAAGCGTATCAGGGAATACGGTTGAGGCCCGTGACGACGCGGGCGGGCGCCTGGACGCGACTTGAAGGGCGGCGCCCTCCGGCCGACAGCGGGCGTCACGGCGCTTCCCCGATGCACCACATCGCGGTGCGCGCCGTTCCTACTCTGTCGGCCGGAGAGCGCCGCGCAGACCATGACCGTGGTGAGAAATGCGGGCTAGAGTGGGGTCGTGACGCCGACGATCCTCATTTTTGTACGGCGCGTCGGGATCTCCTGCATCGTCCTGCTGGGGGTCTCGATGCTGATCTTCGCGATCGCCCGGGTCATCCCGGGCGATCCCGCGCGCATCGCGCTCGGGCCGAGCGCGACCGCCGAGCAGGTCGCCAAGCTCCGCGCCGAGCTTCGCCTCGACGAGCCGATCGCGGTCCAGTACGGGCACTTCCTGAGCGAGCTCGCGCAGGGCGACCTCGGCATCTCGCTCTACACCAACCGGCCCGTGGTGGTGGACATCGCGCAGTTTCTGCCGGCCACGCTGGAGCTGATCTTCGTCGCCGGCGCGATGATGATCGTGATCGGGCTGCCGCTCGGCATCGCGTCCGCGCGCTGGCGAGGCACCTGGATCGACAATGCAATCCGAATGATCGCCCTGCTCGGGGTCTCGGCGCCGAGCTTCGTCTGGGCCGTGATCCTGATGCTGCTGTTCGCCTACTTTCTGCCGCTCTTCCCCATCGCCGGCCGAATTTCGGACACCTTTGCCATCGAGCAGGTCACCGGCTTCCTGTTCCTCGACACCCTGATCGCGGGCAATCTCGCGGCCTTCGGCAACGCTGCCTGGCACGTCATCCTGCCCGCCTTCGCGCTCGCCTTGTCGGGCATCGGGCAGACGGCGCGGCTCACGCGCGCCAACATGGTGGAGACCTACGACAAGCCCTACGTCGAGATGGCGCGCTCCTACGGCGTGCCGGACCGCCGTATCGCCAACCGCTACGCCTTCAAGCCCTCGCTGATTCCGTCGCTCACGATCATCGGGCTCGACTTCGCGGCCATGCTCGGCAACGCGTTTCTCGTCGAGGCGGTGTTCGCTTGGCCCGGCCTCTCGCGCTACGGCGTCTCGGTGATTTTGCGCAAGGACCTGGATGCCATCGTCGGCACGGTGCTCATCATCTCGGCGACCTTCCTCATCATGAACCTCATCGTCGATGTGCTGGTCACCATCATCAACCCGCGCATCCGCTATTCGAGGACCGCATCGTGAGGCGGGCGTTCGCGATCCTGGCCTCGAACCCGCTCTCGCTTCTCGGGCTGATCCTGATCGGCATCATCCTGATCTGCGCCATCTTCGCGGACTTCATCGCGCCCTTCCCGGAGCATCGCGGTGCGGTGGTCGACTTCGCCAACTTCAACCAGGCGCCCAAGTGGCCGCACCTGATGGGAACCGACCTTGTCGGGCGCGATCTCTTCAGCCGCGTCATCTACGCCTATCGCATATCGCTAATCCTGGGCGTGGTGGTGCTCGGCATCGCGGTTCCCGTGGGCGTCACCGTCGGGCTGATCGCCGGTTACTTCGGGCGCTACACCGAGTTCGCGCTGATGCGCGTGACCGACGTCTTCCTTTCGATCCCGCCGCTGGTCCTCGCCATGTCGATCATGGGCGTGCTGGAGCCGACGCTGATCAACGGGATGCTGGCGGTCACCGCCATGTGGTGGCCGTGGTATGCGAGGCTCGTCTACAACATGACGCGGGGCGAGAAGGAGGAGGGCTACGTTCTCGCGGCCGAGCTGATCGGCGCCTCGCGTCTGCACGTGATGTTCCGCGAGGTTCTGCCGAACTGCTTCCCTTCCATCGTCACCAAGATGACGCTCGACCTCGGCTTCATCATCCTGATCGCGTCCTCGCTCTCCTTCCTCGGTCTCGGCGTGCAGCCGCCGACGCCGGACCTCGGCTCTATGGTGGCCGACGGCGCGAAGTATCTACCCGATTCCTGGTGGCTCACCATCTTCCCGAGCCTCGCGATCCTGATCGCGGTGTTCGGCTTCAACCTCATCGGCGACGCGCTCCGTGAGCTCTTCGGGGCCGACCAATGACCGTGCCGACGCTCGACATCCGCGATCTCAGGCTCGGCTTCAAGACCTACGAGGCCTACATTGAGGTGCTGCACGGCATCTCGCTCTCTATCGCACCGGGCGAGCGGGTGGCGCTGGTGGGCGAATCGGGCTCGGGCAAGTCGGTCACCGCGCGCATCGTGCTGGGCCTGCTGCAGCTGCTGCGCTCGGCGCGGATTTCGGGCAGCGTGGTCTTCGAGGGGCGCGACCTCGACCGGCTCTCGGCACGGGAACGCCGCCGGCTGCGGGGCACCCGCATGACCATGGTGTTCCAAGACCCCACCTCGTCGCTCAACCCGGTCTACCGCATCGGCACCCAGTTCCACGAGGTGCTCAAACGGGCGGACCCGGCGATGAACGAGCGGGCCGCAAGGGAGCGCGCGGCGCAGATGCTCCTGGAGGTCTCCATCGACGACCCGGACCGGGTCTTCGAGTCCTATCCCTTCCAGCTTTCGGGCGGCATGAACCAGCGGGTGATGATCGCGATGGCGCTCGCCAACGAGCCCGCGCTGCTCATCGCCGATGAGCCGGGCACGGCACTCGACGTGACGGTGCAGGCCCAGACGCTCAAGCTGATGCGCGAGCTGGTGGAGCATCACCACACGTCGGTGTTGTTCATCTCCCACAACCTCGGCGTCGTGCGCGAGTTCGCGGACCGCGTCTACGTGATCTACAAGGGCCGGATCGTCGAGCAGGGGCCGTGCGCGGCAGTCTTCGAACGCCCGGGCCACGCCTACACGCGGGCGCTGATGGCGGCGGTGCCGCGCATCACCGGCGGCGGACTGCCGGACATCGGCGACGAGCCGCGCGACTTCTCGCAGCCCTTGGTCGTGCACGAGGCAGGCGGAGGCTACGCATGAGCCCGCCGCTGCTCGAAGTGCATGGCGCGAGCAAGCGGTTCCGACTGGAGGACCGCGAGGTCCCTGCCCTGCTCGACGTCTCGTTCGACGTGCAGGCGGGCGAGTGCCTCGCCATCGTGGGCGAGTCCGGCGCCGGCAAAACCACGGTCGCCAACCTCATCCTCGGCGTCTATCCGCCGACGGCCGGCGCCATCTTCATGCACGGCGAGCCCCTGCCCACCCGACGGCGCCGGGAGCACCGGCGCGCGATCCAGCTGGTGCAGCAGAACCCGCTCTCGACCCTCAACCCGAAGCGCACTGTAGGCGCCTCGCTGCGCCTCGCCCTCGACGTGCACCGCATCGGCGAGCGGCGGGAGCGACCGGAGATCGTGGCGACGCTGCTGGAAGAGGTGGGCCTTTCGGCCGAGTTCGCGCGGCGCTATCCCGCAGCGCTCTCCGGCGGGCAGCGGCAGCGGGTCGCGGTCGCCCGTGCGCTGGCCTGCCGCTCGGAGCTGGTGGTGCTGGACGAGCCCACCTCCTCGCTCGACGTGCTGGTGCAGGCGCGCGTGCTGCGCCTGCTGGAGGAGCTGAAGCCGCGGCGCGGGCTCACCTACCTCTTCATCACCCACGACCTCTCGGTGGTGCGCAACTTCGCCGATCGCGTCGCGGTATTCGAGAAGGGCCGCCTGCTGGAGATCGGCGTCACGGAGACGCTGTTCGCGGCGCCCGAGCACCCCTACACGCGGCGCCTCATCAGCGCCGTGCCGGTGGTCTCCCGCGAGGAGGAGATGGTCCGCGACAGGCTCGCGGAAGGAGGTCTCGACGCATGAACCCGCCAATGCCTGACGCCCCCTCCTCACCCCGACCCTCTCCTCCCCTCCAATGCCCTTGTCCTGAGGAAGTCCGCTAATGGCCAAGACCATCCGCGTCGCCACCGATGTCGGCGGCACGTTCACCGATCTCCTGGTCCTCGAGTCCGACGACGCCAACGGCACGTCGACCGTCCGCAGCGCCAAGGCCGATACCACCCCCGGCGGCTACGAGGAGGGCGTCTTCGACGTGATGGCCAAGGGCGGCGTGGCTGCGGACGCGGTCGACTTTCTCGCCCACGGCACGACGGTGGTCATCAACGCGCTGACCGAGCGCACCGGTGTCAAGGTCGGGCTCATCACGACGCAGGGCTTTCGCGACACGCTGGAGATCGCGCGCGGCAACCGGCCCGACTTCTTCAATCTGCACTACCAGAAGCCCGAGCCATTCGTGCCGCGCAGCCTGCGCCGCGAGCTGCCGGGCCGCATGGACTACCACGGGCGCGAGATGAAACCCGTCGATCTCGGAGCCCTGCCGGACATCGTCTTCGACTTCCGGGAGGAGGGCGTGGAGGCGGTCGCGGTCTGCTTCATCCATGCCTACGCGAACCCGGCCCACGAGCAGGCGGCGCTGGCAGAACTCTCCCGGCTGTGGCCGGAGGTCTCTGCCATCTCCTCGCACCAGATCACGCGCGAGTGGCGCGAATACGAGCGCACCAGTACCGCCGTGCTCTCGGCCTACGTACAGCCGGTGGCGGAGCGCTACCTCCAGCGTCTCGACGCCGGTTTGGCGGAGCGGAGCTTCGGCGGCGGCCTCTACATCATGCAGTCCAACTGCGGCGTGGACTCGGTAGACACGGTCTCGCGCATCCCGATCACCATGGTGGAATCGGGGCCGGCGTCGGGGGTGTGGGGCGCGGCCGAGCTCGGCCGTCTGATTGGCGAGCCCAACGTGCTCGCGCTGGACATCGGCGGCACCACCGCCAAGTGCTCGCTGATCGAGGACGCGCGCGTGCGCATCAAGACCGATTACTGGATCGGGCGGAGCCGCGCCACGGCCGGTTATCCGATCATGGTGCCAGTGGTCGACCTGGTGGAGATCGGCAACGGCGGCGGCTCCATCGCGTGGGTCGACGACTTCGGCAAGCTGCGCGTGGGGCCACGCTCCGCTGGCGCGATGCCGGGCCCGGCGGCCTACGGGCGGGGCGGCACCGAGGCTACCACGACCGACGCCAATCTCTGGCTCGGGCGCATCAATCGCGACTATTTCTGCGGCGGGGCGGTAGAGGCCGACATGGATGCGGTGCAGAAGGCCATCGAGGCGGTCGGCGCGCGGCTCGGCGTCGACGCCGACGAGGCCGCGCGCGGCATCGTGCGCATCGCCAACAACAACATGGTCAACGCGCTCAAACTGGTCTCGGTCAACCGCGGCTTCGATCCGCGCGACTTCACCCTGATCGCCTTCGGCGGCGGCGGCGCGATGCACGCGGTAGCGCTCGCGCAGGAGCTCGGCGTCGCCAAGGTGGTGGTACCGGCCGACGCATCAGTATTCTCGGCCTGGGGCATGATGATGTCGGACCTGCGGCGCGACGATGTCGTCACCCTGCTCGTCGATCTGGACGCCGACCATGCGGAGGCGATCGAGGCCGCGTTCGCCGAGACGGAAACCCGCGCCCGCAACCGCTTTGCGGACGAAGGCATCGATGCCCGCGCGGTTCGGCTCTCACGCTTCGGCCGGTTCCGCTACCAGAACCAGGAACACACCACCGAGGTGCCCCTGGGCACAGGCCCGGTGACGGCCGAGCGCGTCGCCGCCATCGAGGCCGCCTTCCACGAGACCTACGAGCGTGAATACACTTACAGGCTCGATGCGCCGGTGGAGATGGTGGGCTTCCACGTCGTCGCCAGAGTCGAGATCGGCAAGCTCACCATGACCCGGCGCGAGGTGACAGGACGGGCGCTCGACGCGGCGCGGAAAGGCACCCGCCCGGTCGATTATGCGCTCGAAGGCGTGCGCGAGGCGGCCATCTACGACGGCGAGAGGCTGGAGCCCGGCATGACCTTCGAGGGGCCCGCCATCGTCGAAGACCCGGGGACGACCGTGGTGGTCCACCCCGGCAACCGCGCCGAGGTCGACGACTTCGGCAACATTCGCATTCACATCCGCCGCTGAGGTGAACGGCAATGACCTCGATAACCAACGATCCGATCACCCTGGAGATCATCCAGAACTCGCTGCAGAGCGCGGCCGACGAGATGTTCGCGGCCATGAGAAAGACGGCTATGAGCTCGATCATCTACGAGGTGCTCGACATGGGCACCGGGATCACCAACGCCAAGGGCGAGATCGCATGCTCCGGCGCCGGCATCCCGGCCTTCGTCGGCGTGCTCGACAAGGCGGTGACGGTGATCGTCGAGAAGTTCAGCGAGCCGGGCGCGGTGGAGCCGGGCGACGTGTTCGTTACCAACGACCCCTATTACGGCGGCGTCACGCACCTCAACGACATCGTGGTGGTGATGCCGGTCTTCGCCGATGGCCGGATCATCGCCTGGACCGCGAACATCGCGCACAACTCGGACGTGGGCGGCATGGCGCCGGGCTCGCTCACCGGCGAGGCGACGGAGATCTTCCAGGAAGGGCTGAGGCTGCCAGCCGTCAAGATGATCTCCAGGGGCGAGTCGATCCGGCCGGTGCTGGAGATCATCAAGGTCAACTCCCGCATGCCCGATGTGCTTGAAGGCGACGTCTGGGCAGCCATCGCTTCCGTCCGCATCGGCACCGCCCGGCTCGCGGAAATCGCGGAGAAGTACGGCGCCGCCACCTTCGAGCACGCGATGACGGCCTTCATGGACTATGGCGAGCGGGTCTCGCGTTCCGCACTCACGACGCTGCCCAAGGGCACCTTCTCGCTCGCGGAAGAGCAGGACGACGGGCAGGTCTACAACGTCGAGATCGCCATTCGGGACGAGGAGTTCGTCGTCGATCTCAGAAACAACCCCGACCAGGCCACCAACCCCGTCAACACCAGTCGGGACGGCGTGATGGTGGCGGCGCAGATGATCTTCAAGTCGCTGACCGACCCCTATTCGCCGTGCAACGCCGGCTCCTTCCGCCCGATCCGCCTGCTGACACGCGCGGGCTCGGTGTTTCACGCCGAGGAGCCTGCGCCCATCGGCTTCTACTACGAGATCGACCTGCGCGCCTACGACCTGATGTGGCGCTGCCTCGCCCAGCACATGCCGGAGCGCCTGGCGGCCGGGCACTTCGCCTCGGTGTGCGGCACTTTCATCGGCGGCATCCACCCGGACACCGGCCGCCAGTACACGATCATCGAGCCCCAGCTCGGCGGCTGGGGCGGCCGCGAGGGCCGCGACGGCAACAATGCGATGTTCTGCGGCTTCCACGGCGAGACCTTCAACTGCCCGGCCGAGGTCAACGAGGCCCGCAACGGGCTTTACGTCGACCAGATGGCGCTCAATTTGGAGCCGGGCGGCGAGGGCCAGTTCACCGGCGGGCGCGGCATCGTCATGGATTACCGCGTGCGCGCCAACGACGGATTCCTCACGGTTGGCTACACGCGCTCCAAGTTCCCCGCCTGGGCGCTTGACGGCGGCAACGAAGGCTCGCCCAACTACGTCGAGTTCATACCCAACGAGGGCGAGCGGCAACGCTTCGCTTTCGTCTCGGGCCTCAAGACACAACGGGACGACGTGATCCGCGTGGTGACCGGCAACGGCGGCGGCTTCGGCGATCCGAAGAGGCGCGACCCTGTGCGCGTGCGCCGCGACGTACGGAACGGCCTCATCAGCGCTGAGAGGGCGCGGGAGGTCTACGGCGTAACGATCGAGTAAGTCGAGACAGTGAATTCGGACAACGGGAGGATCGCATGAAGGCTAACGCCCCCCTCAAGCTGATGTACCTGAACCCGGTCGGCACCGATGCCTACGATGCCGTCTTCGCCGACATGGCCCGCACCTACAAGCAGCCGGGCACGGAAGTGCACATCACGTGCCTTGCGGATCCGGGCGGCAGCTTCACCCACATCGAGTACCGCGCCTACGAGACCATCGTCTCGCGCGGGATCATCCAGGCGACGCGACAGGCGGCGCGCGAGGGCTTCGATGCGCTCGCCATCGGCTGCTTCTACGACACCGCGCTGCACGATGCCCGCGAGGTCTCCGGCGAGATGATCGTGACCGCGCCCTGCCTCGCCTCCTGCGAGATCGCGGCGAGCCTCGCCAACCGCTTCGGCATCATCGTCGGGCGCCGGAAGTGGGTGAACCAGATGAACGCGGTCGCGCGCGAGCATGGCTATGGCGAGCGCCTCTCGGGCTTCTACCACGTCGAGCTCGGGGTCAACGACTTCCAGACCGATCACTCGGAGACCGAGCGCCGGCTGGTCGCGGCGGGGCGCAAGGCGGTGGCGGAAGACTACGCCGAAGCCCTGATCCTCGGCTGCACGCTGGAGATCGGTTTCTACCGCGAGGTCGAGAAGGCGGTTGGCGTGCCGGTGATCGACCCCTCCATCGCGGCGATGAAGCGCGCCGAGTACGCTGCGCTGCTCAAACGCCAGTGCGGCTGGGTGCCGAGCCGCATGTGGTCCTGCGAGCCGCCGCCGGAGGAGGAGATCGCGCGGTTCGGCGGCTTCGACAACGGCGATGCCTTCGCCCAGCGCCTGGTCGTCGAGGCCGAGTGACGACGTAACCCGGCAAGACCACGCGTGATCTGACGATGAGGGCATCGTTGCCAGGTGCAGGAGGCGTTGGGAGGCGCCATACTTGACCCGCTGAAGCAATCGAGCGGCATGATCCGGTCATGCGTGGACTGATCTTCGGTGTCATCGCGCTGCTCGCAGCCAGCTTGCTCTCCCTGAACGCGGCGCAGGCGGCATTCAAGCTGGAAGGCAGGCCCAAGGTCGCGATGCTCCATCTCGGCACCGTCGACGATGGCGGCTGGTCGGAAGCGCTCGACCGCGCGCGGATCAAGACAGAGAGGGCGCTCGGGCTGAAAATCGCCGTCAGCCAGCGGGTGCCCGAGGAGTGGGCGGTCATCCTTCAGCTCGTGGATCGCTACGTGCGCGAGGGCTACAACATCATCATCGGCACCTCCTGGGGCCACAGCGACGCCTTGCGCGAGGCCGCGCGCAGGTACCCCAACGTCGCCTTCCTGAACTGCGCCGGCGCGACCACGGCTCCCAACCTGGAGAGCTTCTACGCCCGCACCTATCAGGGCTGGTACTTGGCGGGGATCATCGCCGGCCACCTGACCCGAACCGAGAAGATCGGCGCCCTCGGCGGCTATCGGCTGGGCCCGGTGACCTGGGACCTCAACGCCTTCCTGCGCGGGGCCCAGTCGGTTAACCCGGCCATCGAGATGATCGGCATCTACGCCAACACCTGGTTCGACCCGAGCAAAGAGACGCAGGCGGCCGAGAGCCTGCTGGCGCAGGATGTCGACGTGTTGGGATCGAACCTGAGCGCGCCGGGGCCGCATCGCGCCTTCGAGGATCGCGGCAAATGGTCGATCGGCTTTCAGATCGACATGTCCGAGGAGGCGCCCAAGGGTGTCGCGGCTTCGATGGTCTACACGTGGGAGGCGTACCTGATCCCCACCATCCAGGCGATCCGCGAAGGCACCTGGACTCCGGAGAGGCCAGTCTGGTGGAAGGGCATCGAGACCGGTGTCTTCGACGTGGAGCCCATCGCCGCGTGGGTGCCGCGCGCGGTGGTGGCAGACGTCGAGCGGGCGCGCTCAAAGATGATCGCGGGCGCGCTCGATCCCTTCGAGGGGCCGCTCTACCGCAACAACGGCACGCTTGCGGTGCCGGAAGGCAAGGTTCCCTCCGACCGAGAGCTGTGGGGGATGGACTACCTGGTCGAGGGCGCCGTCGACCTCACGCTCGCGGAGTGAAGCGGCCGGGGAGAGAGGCACCGCGCGCGCTGATCGTCAGGCGGCCTCTCCCTCTTGCACAGGATCGAAGTCGGCCTTGGGCGCGCGGCAATCTGGGCAGCACCAGTCGCCCGGCAGGTCCCCGAACGGCGTGCCCGGCGGCGTGTCGCGCTGCGCCTCACCCTTCGCGGGGTCGTAGACGTAGCCGCACCAGCGGCAGCGGTACCGCGTCATCGAGACCGTCGCCCACAAATGACGACGCGCGACCGGCGCAACCGGCCGCGCGCCGCCCGCTCGGTCAGTGAATGCCGAGCTTCTCGGCAGCCATCTGCGTGCCCTTGATCCGAGACTCGATCTTCTGGAACGCCACGTCGCGGGCGTAGTCGGGCGAGCCGTGGTTGGGCTTCACGTCGATGCTGAAGGGCGAGAAGCCGCAATCGTCGGTGGAGGCGATCTGCTCCTTCGGCAGGTGATTGGCGGCCGCGATCAGCTGCTCGCACACCTCCTCAGCGGATTCCACCCGCGGGTTCTGCGGGTTGATGACGCCGATGTAGGCCATCTGCACGACGCCGTTGGCGTCGGTCCGGATGCTCGCCGCGATGTCCTTGTAGACCTGCTCCTGGTTCCGCTCGCTCTTGAACTGGATCATGAAGTAGCCCGCATTGAGCTGAAACATGCTGGGTAGCAGGTCGTTGTAGGGCACGTCGGCGCTGTGCACCGAATCGCAGTCGCCGCCGGGGCAGGTGTGGATGCCGATGTTCACCCGCTCCTCCGCCGTGAAGCGGTCGAGCACCGCGTTGATCAGATCGATGAAGTGGGGAAGCATCTGGCGGCCGGTCCACGGATTGCGCGAATCGTTGCGGCATGAGAGGCGGCCTTCGGTAAAGTCGATCGAGACCCTGACGGCGCCGGCGGCGAAGGCCTCGCGCACGTCCTTCTCGCACTCATCGACCAGGTCGGCCTCGAACGCCTCGCGCGAATACCCCTCGATCTCCTCATCGAGGGGGTAGAGCAGCGCGAGCATCGAAGGTGCGATCACCGCCTGCTTCATCGGCTTGGTGGCGGATTGAATTGAGAGCTTGAGCGAATCGGCCGCGAAGCTCTTGTAGCGGAACGGGCCGCCGGTGAGCCGCGGAAGCTGGCGATGGTGGCCGTCGGCGAAAATGGCGAAGTACTGGCCGCCGCCCGCCAGATGGTCGGCGAGGCCCGTCCCCGCCAGGGTGTCGGTGATCGGATAGGTCGCAAAACTCGACCAGCGCTGCTCGCCGTCGGAGACGATGGGCGAGCCGGTGGCTTCCATGCGCGAAATCGAATCGCGCACCGCCTCCTCCTGCTCGGCTTCGAGGTCCAACTTCGTGATGCTGCCTTCGTCGTAGGCGGCATAGGCGGCCTGCAACTTTGACGGGCGGGGCAGCGAGCCCACGGGCTCGGTCGGAATTCCGGTTGCACTACGGGGATCGTACGTCATCGGCCATCTCCCTGTTTCTGATGTTTGCCGCCATCGTCCCACATGAGCGCGGCAACTCACAAACGATAAGCGCAGGGGCGCCCTCCCCGCGGGCCTCGCACCATGGTCCGGTAGAGGCCGATCGCGGACGGCGGCACGATGGGGCGATGCATGCGCCGCTGGCTTCGTTCGACCGGACACTATGAACAAAGAAGAAATCCTTCACTCCCTCCTCCCCTATCAGGCCCGCTGGGTGAAGGACCCGGCGGGTCTCAAGGTGATCGAGAAGGCGCGGCGTATTGGCATCTCTTGGGCCGAGGCCTACGACGCGGTCATGCACGCGGGCTCGAAAGGGGGCGGCAACGTCTACTACCAGGCCTACAACCTGGAGATGACCCGGGGCTTCATCGAGGATTGCGCCGGCTGGGCGCAGAGGTTGCAGAGCAAGGCCGGAGCACTCAACGAGACCTTGATGGAGCAAGAAGGGCGTGCCGTGCGGGCCTTCCGCATCGCCTTCCCCTCAGGCCACGAAATCCTCGCCATGACCTCGGCGCCGCGTGCCTTCCGCTCCAAGGGCCGGCCCGGCGATCTTGCCATCGTCGACGAGGCGGCGTTCGTCGACGATCTCGGCGAGGTGCTCAAGGCGGCGCTGGCCTTCCGCGTCTGGGGCGGGAGGGCGCACGTCATCAGCACACACAACGGCGAGGCCAACCCTTTCGCCACCCTCTGCCGCGAGATCGGCGAGGGCGGGCGGCCGGGCTCGCTTCACCGCACCACGCTCAAGGAGGCGCTGGCGCAGGGTCTCTTCCGCCGCATCGTCGAGGAGCAGAGCCGCCCCTGGTCGGCTGCCGCCGAGGCCGAATGGGAGGGCGCGCTCAGGGCCGAGTACGGCAGCCATTCGAGCGAAGAACTCGACTGCATCCCCGCCGCCGGTGGCGGGGCATGGCTCGCGTGGGAGGCGATCGGCGCCTGCGAGGATCCCACCGCTGGCGACCCCGCCGCCTTCGCCGGCGGCGCCGCCACTGTGGGCGTGGACGTGGCGAGACGGCGGGACCTCTGGGTCGCAGCAGTGCTCGAGCAGGTGGGCGACGTGCTCTGGCTGCGCGATCTGGCGGTCCGACAGGGCATCCACGACCTGCGTCACAGCTTTGCGAGCGGCGGTCTGCTGGTCGGCGATGAGCGCACACAGGCTTTCAGCGGGGATTGGGGCCTGATCCGCTCGAATTAGTTGAGGTTTTGGAGCGGGTGCCCCTCGGCGATCTTGCAAGAAGTTCGCCGAGGGGCTTTGTCTCGGTGACGGTGTAATCAACCAGAGACGGCCCCAATGTCGCACAAGCCGTGCCGCCACTCCATTCTTTCCGATGCCCGGGTCTGGTCCTTTCTGGAGGCGGTCGATGCGGCCGAGGCGGAGACCTGCCGTGAGGCGGGCTGTCCGCGCTGTGGCGGGGCGCTACACAGCGCGACCTACCCGCGCAAGCCGTACGGTCTGGCGGCGGATCTTCGGGACGATGTCCGACGCTTCAGCCTCTGCTGTTCGGTTTGCAGGCGCCGTGTGAAGCCTCCGTCGGCGCGATTCTTTGGGCGGCGCTTCTATCTGGGCGCCCTGTTCGTTCTGGTGAGCGCGCTGGTGCTGAGAGGCGGCGTGCGTTTGCAGACGATCAAGCGGAAGTGGGGGATTCCGGTGGCCACACTGCGCCGCTGGCGGCGGTGGTGGCTGCAAGCCTTCCCTCTGACCCGGGAGTGGCAGGCGAAGCGGGGCGAGCTTGCAGCGCCGCCCGAGGAGGCGCCGCTGCGCTGGCTTCTGCGCACCATGCGGGGCCGCACCCTGCGTGCCCGTCTGTCGCGGGGCCTGATCTGGCTGATGCCGTGGACGGGCCATTGCGCGCTCGCCGATGGCCCGGCGGTTCCCGCAGAAGGTGCTTCTGTCAGGTAGGGATAGGGCGTCGTACATGGGCATCTCTCCGATGCGGCGAGGGAGGGATGCCGGAATGGACAAGGACGACGCAGGCGCCAGGCGCGAGAAGTGGGCCCGGCTGCGCTTTGCGGTGGTGGGGCCGCTTCTGGCTTCGCCGCCCCCTGCAGGCCAACTGCGGGCCGAGCTCGAGCGGCTTGCGCAGCGGGAGTGGCAGCACCCATCGGGCAAGGGCCCGGTGCGCTTCGCGGTGTCCACGATCGAGCGCTGGTACTACCGGGCGCGGGCAGAGGAGCGGGACCCGGTCAAGGCGCTTCGCCAGAAGCTTCGGGCCGACGTCGGTCGCGAGCGGGCCATGTCGGCGGGGTTGATCGCGGCGCTGCGCGAGCAGTACCGGGTGCATCCCTCGTGGTCGGCACAGCTGCACTACGACAATCTTCTGGCGCTTGTGAAGAAGAAGCCCGAGCTGGGCCCGATGCCGTCCTACGCGACGCTGACGCGGGCGATGCGCAATCGCGGCCTGGTCCGCAAGCGTCCCAGGAAGTGGCACGAGGGCGAGGACAGGCCGGCGGCCGAAGCCCGCGAGGTCCTGAGCTACGAGGTGTCCCGCAGCCACGCCCTCTGGCATGGGGACTTTCACCACGGCAAGCGCCGGGTGCTGACGCCGTCGGGCGAATGGCAGACGCCCATCCTGCTCGGCTTCCTCGACGACCACTCCAGGCTCGGCTGTCACCTTCAGTGGTACCTGGAGGAGACCGCCGAGGTCTTCGTGCACGGGCTGTGCCAAGCCTTCATGAAGCGGGGCCTCGTGAGGTCCCTGCTTACCGACAACGGTGGGCCGATGACGGCGGGCGAGGTCGAGGAGGGGCTGCTTCGGCTCGGCATCGTGGGGGCCACCACACTCGCCTACAGCCCCCATCAGAACGGCAAGATCGAGTCATTCTGGGGCACCGTCGAATCGCGTCTGATGGCTCAGCTCGAAGGCGTCGACGCGCTCACCCTGAAGATGCTCAACGACGCCACCATAGCCTGGCTGGAGCAGGACTACCATCGGCGCAAGCACCGCGAGCTCGGCATGACGCCGCACGAACGGCTGGCCGAGAGCGTCAACGCATCGAGGCCCTGCCCCGGCTCGGCCGAGCTCAAGGCGGCCTTCCGTATCACCAGGAAGCGCACGGTGCGGCGCTCGGACGCCACCGTCTCGGTCGAGGGCATCCGCTACCAGGTGCCCCAGCCGTGGCGCCACCTGCGCGAGGCCTGGGTCCGCTACGCACGCTGGGACCTCTCAAGCGTCGATCTGGTCGAAGGCCGAAGCGGCGAGCCCCTGTGCACGATGTACCCCCTCGACAAGCGCGGCAACGCCGATGGCGTCCGCCGTCCCGCCGGTTCCGGCGGCGACGATGGCGGCGGCAGCGCGGGTGCGGGCCAACTTCCGCCGCTGCTCCAGGGCATGCTCGACGCCCAGGCCGCAACCGGCCTGCCGCCGCCCTGGGTACCCCATAACCAAACGCCCGATCCGGGCGAGGACGACGATCAGGGAGAGACGTCATGAACCGCGAACTGCTCACGCTCTACGGGCTCAAGTGGAATCCCTTCGCCACCGACCTGCCGGTCGAAGCCCTCATGCCCACCCCTGCCATCGACAGCTTCTGCCGCAGGATCGAGAGCCAGCTCATGCGCCAGGGCGGCTTCGCGATGATCGCCGGCGAGCCCGGCACCGGCAAGAGCGTAGCCCTGCGCCTGCTCGCCAACCGCCTCGAGCGCACCGAGGGCCTGGGCCTCGCGGTGCTGACCTATCCGTCGGCCAGCGTCGCCGACTTCTACCACGAACTCGCCGATCACTTCGGCATCACTCTGGTCCACAACAACCGCTGGCTCGGCTTCAAGTGGCTGCGCCAGCACTGGCTCGCCCACCTGGAGGACACCCGCCTGCACCCGCTCCTGCTCGTCGACGAGGCACAGGAGCTGGTCAACCCGGTGTTGACCGAGATGCGCCTGCTCAGCTCAACCGACTTCGACTCCCGCGCCATCCTGAGCGTCGTTCTCGTGGGCGACAATCGTCTTCTGACAAAACTGCGCAACCCCGAGCTGCTGCCCATCGCCTCGCGCATCCGACAGCGCCTGCTCATCACCCGCTCCGAACCCGGCGAACTCGCCCGCCTCCTCGACCACCTGCTTGAGCAGGCCGGCAATCCCGCCCTGATGACGGCCGGGCTCAAGGACACCCTCGTCGCTCATGCCGACGGCAATGCCAGGGCGCTCGCCATCATGGCCGACGGCCTGCTCGCCGCCGGCGCCGAACAGGATCGCGAGCAGCTCGACGAAAAGCTCTTCCTGGAGACCTGGGGCGAGGATGCACAGCCCAGGAGGGCACGGCGGTGAAGGGCTTCCCGACACGGGCACCGGTGGAGCTCGAGGATCGCCCCCGGGCGCAGCAGTGGATGGTGGACACGCTGTGGTCCGAGCAGGCCGTCGGCATCGTCGGCGGCGAGCCCAAGTGCGGCAAATCCTTGCTCGCCCTCGATCTCGCCGTCGCCGTGGCAACCGGCGTCCCATGCCTGCGCCACTACCGCGCCACCGGAAGCGGCACCGTGCTGCTGTTCGCCGCCGAGGATGCCGGTCACAGGGTGCGCAAGCGCCTGCAGGGGATCGCCCGCGCCGCCGACACTCCCTTCGACGAACTCGACATCGCCGTCATCGACGTGCCCACCCTGCGTCTCGACCAGCCCAGCGACCGTCAACGCCTGCAGCAGACCGTGGAGCGCATCGAACCGCGCCTCCTGATCCTCGACCCCCTGGTCCGCCTGCATGGCGTAGACGAGAACGCCGCCGGCGAGGTCGCCCCCATCCTCGGCTTCCTGCGCGAGCTGCAGCGCCGCTTCGAAACCGCCGTCCTCCTCGTCCACCACGCCCGCAAGAGCGGGGGCGCCCGGCCGGGGCAGGCCCTGCGCGGGAGCAGCGAGCTGCACGCATGGGGTGACTCGAATCTCTACCTGCGCCGGCGCGACAAGAAGATCGTCATGACGGTCGAGCATCGCGACGCCCGGGGCCTCAACGACATCGAGCTCGACCTCGTCGATGACGGCCATGGACCGGCCTTCCGGCTGCACCGGCAAGCAGCGGATGAAGACAGGCCCGAGCCCGCCACCGTCGAGCAGCGCATCGTGAAGGCAATCGCAGAAGCCGAAGAGCCGCTCTCGAAAGCCCAGATCCGCTCACGCGCCGCTGCCCGCAACGCAAGCGTCGTTGCCGCCATCGAGAGGCTCACCCGCGAGGGGCGCATCGAACGGGCGCCCAGGGGCCGCTATCGCCTCGCAGCCGCCGAGGCGCACCGGGAGCCGCAGCCCCCTGCCGCCACCAATGGAAGCGCGGGATGAGGCCGTTCCCGTTCCTGTTCCCGCAACCCTTAAGCGTTGAAGGGTACGGGAACGGGAACGCCGCCAGCCTCCCTTCCGAGTAGCCCTTCGCCGGAATCCGGCAATGAGCGGCGGCGATCCCCTCGCCACCTGCCGCAACATCCCCCTCGACCGGGTCGCCGCCGCCCTCGGCTACCGAAGAGACCCCGCCGACCGGGCGCGCTTCAAGCGCGAGGGCTCGGTCATCAGCATCAACGGCGCGAAGTTCTTCGATCACCTGCGCGGCACCGGAGGGGGTGGCGCCATCGACCTCGTCATCCATGCGACGGGATGCCGATTCCCGGAAGCCCTGCGCTTCCTCGGAGGGCATGAGGGGCGGGAGAAGACCACCGCCAGCCCAGCCGCCCCGCGATGCCTGCGCCTGCCAAGGCCCAGTCCGAGCGCATGGCCCAGGGTCCGCGACGCCCTCGCCCGTCAGCGCGCCCTCCGCGCCGACGTGCTCGAGGCCTGCCACGGCCGAGGCCTGCTACACGCCGATGACAGGCTCAATGCCGTCTTCGTCTGCCGCAACGCCAGCGGGCGCCCCACCGGCGCCGAGATCCTCGGCACCGCGGCGCACGCCGGCACAAGGCGCTTCAGGGGCATGGCGCCGGGATCGCGCAAGGCGCGTGGCGGCTTCTGGCTCCCCTGCGACCGAAACCGGCCCGCTCTGGTCATCCTCACCGAGAGCGCCGTCGACGCCATCTCCGCTCGAAGCCTGCGCGTCGAGGGGACCCGTGAGACCGGCGCCGTCGTCGCCTCAACCGCCGGCATCGCCAACTCGATCCCGATCTGGATCGAAGACTGGAAACCGAAGCGCATCATCTGCGCCTACGACGCCGACAGCGCCGGTGACGGCGCCGCCGAGCGGCTCGCCGCCAACGACCCCAGAGTGATCAGACTGCGCCCTCGCGGCGCAAAGGACTGGAACGAAATCCTGCTGCGGTCCCGATGAAAGACCGGCCGCTCAATGCTCTCGTGGATCAACAAAGTGCCGCATCTCGACCATCGAATAATCCGAAAACCCCGCCATCAACTACTGAGTGTGCGCTCAGCGGCGCGCTACCGGCCGGTGCGCATCGCCGTGGACCAGACCGGCATGGGCGAAGCCGTGGTGGAGCAGCTGCAGGAGGACCTCGGCCGGACCGTCGTCGAGGGCGTGCTGATGACCGGACCGCGCCGGCTCGATGTCGCCACGGCGCTGCGCGAGGCGGTGGAGGACCGGCGGCTCCGTATCCCGCCCGATGGCGAGCTGCGCCGCGACCTCCATGCCGTCCGCGCGGAGGCCGGGCCGACCGGGGCGCCGCGGCTACTTGCCGAACGGACAGGCACCGACGGCCACGCCGACCGCTTCTGGGCGCTGGCGCTCGCCTGCACCGCCGCCCGCGACGGCACCGCGTTCATCGGGGGAGCCAGCGCCGGCCCGCGGGCGGCCGGCCTCGCGGGCTTCTACTGATCGGCAGAAGGCGACCGAGGCGCGCGAAGAGGCCCCGCACCATGGTGCGGTGCACAGGCCGGGCTGGAGCCCTGATGATCGGGGCATGTCAAACGCCCCGTCTCGCTCCATCCACCAGGACTTCTCCTGATGCCGGCCACGAGTCTGGCCGGCCGGCTCCGCCGGCTTCTCCCTCCCTCTCGCGCCAGCGTGCCGGCGGGACCGCCCTATGGCGAGGTCGCCGCCGCCAGCATAGCCGGCCGCCTCCAGCCTTACATCGGCGAGCTTCCGCTCAACCCGCGCCAGCCCTCGCGCTACGCCGAGCGCTACCGCGACGAGGCCGCGGCGCTCCGCATCTATCGCGACATCTTGCGGGACGAGCGCTGCCAGGCGGCCCTCGACCAGCGTCTCGATGCCGCCATCGCGCGGCCCTGGACCGTCGAGCCTGGCGGTGACGGGCCGGACGATCGCGCCGCTGCCGACGACTTCGCCCGCCAGCTCGAAGGCGTGGGCTTCGACGCCGTCAGCCGCCAGCTCCTGCACGGTGTCTGGTACGGCTACGCCATCGCTGAGGCGCTTTGGGCCCGCGCGGGCGACCGCGTGGTGCTCGACCGCCTCGTGGTCCGCGCGCCCGATCGCATCCGCTGGTCGGTGGAGGGTGCGCCTTTGCTGCGCACGGATGCCCACCCCCTGGGTGAGCCGCTGCCGGAGGGCAAGTTCGTGATCCTCCGCCGCCCCGGCGAGCACGGCGACCTGCCCCACGGGCCGGGCCTCGCGCGCTGGTGCTTCTGGCCGGTCTGGCTCAAGCGCCACGGCCTCAAGTTCTGGTCCGTCGCGCTCGAGAAGTTCGGCGCGCCCGGCGTCAAGGGCACCTATCCGAGGAACGCCACGGCCGAGCAGAAGGCCGATCTGCTGGACTTGGTCCAGTCCTTCGCCACCAGCGTCGGCGCCATCCTGCCCGAGGGTCAGGAGATCGAGATCGTCGAGAGCGCGCGCCGTGCCGGCGGCGACTTCCAGGCCTTTGTCGCCTACCTGGACCGCGCCATCGCCACCACGATCCTGGGACAGTCCGCCACCACCGACATGGGGCCCTGGCGCGGCACTGCCGAGGTGCAGCGCGACGTGCGCGACGAAACCGTCGCCGCCGACTGCCGCCTGCTCGACGACGCGCTGGGTGGCACCGTCGCCCGCTGGCTCACCGCCTGGAATTTTCCCGGCGCGGCGACGCCCCGCATCCGCCGCGATGCCTCGCCGCCCGAAGACCTCGACGCCCGCGCCCGCCGAGAAGCCGTGATCGCCAGCACCAGCGGCCTGCGTCCCACCCGATCCCACATCGAACGCACGTTCGGCGGGGAATGGGAGGCGGCACCCGCTACATCGGAAGGGGCGTAGGAGTATAGCGCCGGGCTTGGCTCAAGCCTCGGCGTATTCCAGCAGGAGGTCCTTGGCCTCGACGGACTGGCCGGCCGCCACGTGCAGGGCCGCGACGGTCCCCATCATGCCTGAGGCCATTGTTGGGCTGCGTGCAGTACGCGAAGGATCGTGACAGTGTGGGCGTCCTCCGCATAGACCACGAGGTAGTTGGAGCGCACAATCATCTCGCGAGTGCCCTCCACGCGACCGTTCCTGTAGAGCCGTGGGTTCTCCCGCAATCGGAATGTCTTGGCCTCGATGTCTTCCTTCAAGGCCTGAGCGGCATCTGGATTATCGTCCGAGATGTAATCGACGATCGCCATCAGATCGGCGACCGCCATGGCCGTCCATTCAAGTTCGCGCACGGCGCTTCCGGTCGATGAGCGCCTGGGTGCCGGTCATGACTTGTTCATGCGGAACCGCGGGACTCGGATCGTCCAGGGCTTCCCGTACCTTGGCGCGGAACCACGCATCATAGGCTCCAGGATCGGCGGTCAGGCCCGCCGGCAAACCGCCCTCCGCAGCAACGCGGGTCAACAAGATTCGCACGGCATCGGAGAGTGTCAGGCCGACGCCGGCCAGCGTGTCGGCCGCTTTCGCCTTGAGCTGATCGTCAACACGGACATGGAGCATCGACGTCTGAGCTGGCATGGGACATCCTCCGTTGTTACCGACGATATGCATCTCAATTGAGATACGTCAAGCCGCTTGACGCTGGGCCGGGCTCACGTTTCCGCGTATTCGAGCAGGAGGTCCTTGGCCTCGACGGACTGGCCGGCTGATACGTGCAGGGCCGCGACGGTGCCGTCGCGCTCGGCGTGGAGGGCGGTCTCCATCTTCATCGCTTCGATGGTCATCAGCAGGTCGCCGGCCACGACAGGACGCCCGCTCGCCACCGCGATCGAGGCCACGACGCCAGGCATCGGGGCCGAGACGTGGCAGGAGTTGGCCGGATCGGCCTTGGGCCGGCGCACTACGCTCGCCGACGCCTCGCGGTTCTCGATCTTGACCGTGCGGGGCTGGCCGTTCAGCTCGAAGAAGACGCGCACCGCGCCTTCCTCGTCGGTCTCCCCCACCGCGAGGCAGCGGATGACCAGGGTGTGCCCGCGCTCGATCTGGACCGAGACCTCGCGTCTCGGCGCCAGGCCATAAAAATACACGTCGGTGGGCAGCGCGGAGACCGGCCCGTAAATCTCGTGCCGCGCCGCGTAATCCGTGAACACCTTGAGGTAGAAGAGCCAGGAGTAGAGGTCCTCGTCCGAGAGCGACCAGCCGGTCTCTTCCTTGGCCCGCTCGCGCTCCGCCTCGAAATCAACGGGCGGAAGAATCGCGCCGGGACGCCCCTCCATCGGCGTCTCGCCCTTCAGGATCTTGCTCGCGAGCGGCTCGGGGAAGCCGCCGGGCATGCGGCCGAGCTCGCCCCGAAAGAGGCCCACGACCGATTCCGGGAAGGCGATCTCGCGGTCCGCGTCCTCGACATCGACGCGCGTGAGTCCGCCCGAGACCATTACCAGCGCGAGATCGCCCACCACCTTGGATGTGGGCGTCACCTTCACGATGTCGCCGAACATCCGGTTGACCTCGGCGTAGGCCTCGGCCACCTCGTGCCAGCGCTCGGCGAGCCCGAGGGCGCGCGCCTGCTCGCGCAGGTTCGTGAACTGCCCGCCCGGCATCTCGTGCAGGTAGACTTCGGACGCCGGCGCCCGCATATCGGTCTCGAACGCCGCGTATTGCGCTCGCACCACCTCCCAGTAGTCGGAGATCTCGCGCACGTAGGCCGGGTTGAGCCCGGTATCGCGGGGCTGGTCACGCAGCGCTTCCACCACCGAGCCGAGGCAGGGCTGGGAGGTGAAGCCCGAGAGGCTGTCCATCGCGAGGTCCACCGCGTCCACGCCCACGTCCACCGCCGCCAGCACGCTGGCCGCGGCAATGCCGGAGGTATCGTGGGTGTGGAAGTGGACCGGAAGCCCGGTCTCCTGCTTCAACGCATGGACGAGCTCGCGGGCCGCGGCGGGCTTGACCAGCCCGGCCATGTCCTTGATGCCGAGGATGTGCGTGCCCGCGTCGCGCAGCTCGTGGGCCATGCGCACGTAGTAGTCGAGGTCGTAGCGACTGCGGCTCTCGTCGTGCAGGTCGCCGGTGTAGCAGATCGCCGCCTCGCAGAGCTTCCCGGTCTCCAGCACCGCATCGACGGCGACGCGCATGTTCTCGACCGAGTTCAGGGGATCGAAGATGCGGAAGACGTCGATGCCCGAGGCTGCCGCCTGGCCCACGAAGCCCCGCACCACGTTGTCGGGGTAGTTGGTGTAACCGACCCCATTGGAGGCGCGCAGCAGCATCTGCAGCAGGATATTCGGGATCTGCGCGCGCAAGCGCTCCAGGCGCTCCCAAGGGCACTCGTTGAGGAAGCGAAGCGCCACGTCGAAGGTGGCACCGCCCCAGCATTCGAGCGAGAAGAGCTGCGGCAGGTTACGGGCGTAGGCATCGGCGACCTGGCAGAGGTCATGGGTGCGCATCCGGGTCGCGAGCAGCGACTGGTGGGCGTCCCGCATGGTGGTGTCGGTGACAAGCACGCGGGTCTGCGCCAGCATCCATGCCGCGGCCGCCTCGGGCCCTTCGGCATCGAGCAAAGCCTTGGCGCCTGCCGACGGCATCTTGGCGTGGAGCGGAGGTGGGCTGGGATTGCGGGCATGGGACGGCGGCGCGGGCCGGTCCTTCACTTCCGGATGGCCGTTGACCGTGGTCTCGGCGATGTAGCGCAGCAGGCGGCTCGCCCGGTCGCGCGGCCGAGCGAAGGTGAGCAGCTCCGGGTTGTCGTCGATGAAGCGGGTGGTCACCTGGCCCTGGCGAAACGCCTCGTCGCCGACGAGGCGCTCGAGAAAGTCGATGTTGGTCGCCACCCCCCGGATCCGGAATTCCTGAAGCGCGCGCCGCATGCGGTCGATCGCGCCCTCGCGCGATGAGGCCCACGCGGTGACCTTTTCCAGGAGCGAATCGTAGTGGCGGGTGATGACCGCGCCGGTATAGGCGGTGCCGCCATCGAGGCGGATGCCGAAGCCGGTGGCGGCGCGATAGGCGGTGATCCGCCCGTAGTCGGGAATGAAGCGGTCGAGCGGGTCCTCGGTGGTGATCCGGCACTGCACCGCGTGGCCGCGCAGCGCGATGTCGCCCTGCGGCGGGCACGCATCGTCAGGCCCATCGCCGATGGCTCCGCCCTCGGCAACGCGAATCTGGGCCCGCACCAGGTCGACGCCCGTCACCTGCTCGGTGACGGTGTGCTCAACCTGGATGCGCGGGTTGACCTCGATGAAGTGAAAGCTCCCGGTATCGAGATCGTGCAGGAACTCCACCGTGCCAGCATTGAGGTAATCCGCGTTACGAGCGATGGCGAGCGCGTAGCCGGTGAGCTCGTCGCGTTGCGCGGGCGTGAGGCCTGGGGCCGGCGCGCATTCCACGATCTTCTGGTTGCGCCGCTGCACCGAACAGTCGCGCTCGAAGAGGTGCACGGTCCGGCCGTGGGAATCCGCCAGGATCTGGACCTCCAGGTGGCGGGCACGGCGAATGAAGCGCTCCAGGTAGACGTCGTCCTTGCCGAAGGCGGCGTCTGCCTCGCGCCGCGCGGCCAGCAGGGCGGCCTCGAATTCGTCCTCGGTCTCGACCCTGCGCATGCCGCGCCCGCCGCCGCCCCAGCTGGCCTTGAGCATGCCGGGGAAGCCCACGTCGCGCGCAAGGGCGAGCGCCGCCACCGGCTCCGCAGGCAGCGCATCGGTCGCCGGCACCGTGGGCACGCCGGCGCGCGCCGCGATCTCTCGCGCGGAGACCTTGTCGCCGAGCAGGCGCAGAGTCTCCGGCCGCGGGCCGATAAAGGCGATCCCGGCATCGGCGCAGGCCTCGGCGAACTCGGGCGATTCGGAGAGGAAGCCGTAGCCCGGATGGATCGCGTCGCTCCGCGTGTCCGTGGCAACCTTGATGATGTCGTCCATCGCGAGGTAGGCGGTGACGGGGCCGCGACCCGCGCCGATGCGGTAGGACTCGTCGGCCTTGAAGCGGTGGAGCGAGAGGTGGTCCTCCTCCGCGTAGACCGCGACCGTGGCCTTGCCCATCTCGTAGGCGGCGCGCAGGACGCGAATGGCGATCTCGCCCCGGTTCGCCACCAGTATTCGTTCGAAGCCGCTCATCGATCCGCTCGCTCACCCACCGGCCCGACCGCCGGGTGCGGGCGTTCTACACGGATGTCCTAGTCTGGGGAAGACGAAGGCGCGGACGCGCCGCTGGAGACACCCATCTCGCGCAGCACGGCCCCGGTTGCCTCGACGAAGCGGGCCATGGTGTCGGCGCGGAAGGCGCCGATGCAGCCGACCCGAAAACTCTCCACCTGCGCGAGCTTGCCGGGATAGATCACGAAGCTGCGCTCCGCGAGCCGGTCGTAGAAGGCCTGGAATCGCCAGGCGGGATCGGCGGGCGCGCGGAAGGTCACGATGATCGGCGCCTGCACGGCATCCTCCAGCAGCGTCTCGAAGCCGAGGCCGCGCATGCCGTCCACCAGGGTGCGGCAGTTCTCCCAGTAGCGGGCGAAGCGGCCGGCGACCCCGCCTTCGTCGTCGAGCGCATCCAAGGCCCGGTCGAGCGCGGCGAGGACATGGGTCGGCGGCGTGAAGCGCCACTGGCCGTTGGCCTCCAGCCCCTTCCACTGCGCGTGAAGATCGAGGCTGACGGCATGGGCGTACTCGGCACAGCCCGCGAGGTGCTCGGTGCGCGCGAGGACGAAGCCGACGCCGGGGGCGCCTTCCAGGCACTTGTTGGCGGACGCCGCGAGGCTCGTCACTGGCAGCCGGGCGAGGTCGATGGGAATGCCGCCGAAGGAGCTCATGGCGTCCACGTGCAGCCGGCGCCCGGCTTCGCTCACGGCGGTAGCGAGATCGGCGAGCGGGTTGAGGATGCCGGTCGTGGTCTCGCAGTGGACCAGCGCGACATCGGTGATGTCGGGCTCGGCTGCGAGCCGCCCGGCGAGTGCCGCCGCCCTCTCGGGCGGCTCGGTCTCGCCGGTCTCCAGCACGCCGTAGGCGCGGCCCGCGCGGCGGCAGATCTCCGTCATGCGCCGGCCGTAGGCGCCGTTGACGAGGATCAGAAGCCGGCCGTCGCGGGGGACCAGCGAGCCGAGCTGCGCCTCCACCGCGAACGTGCCGCTCCCCTGCATCGGCACGCAGGTGAAGGCCTCGCCGGTGTTGGCGAGCGCGAGCAGGCGCCGGCGCACGCGCGCGGTGAGCGCGATGAAAGCGGGATCGCGCGAGCCCCAGTCGCGGTCCATCGCCGCGCGGGTCTCGGGCCGTGTGGTGAGCGGGCCGGGGGTGAGCAGGACTGCCTCGGCGCCCCCGCGCGCCCCGTCGTCAGCGGGCGGCGGCACGGCCGAGGGCATCAAGGGCTTCGGGTGTATCCACGTCGATGGTCACGGAGTGATCGGGGCTCTCGATCTCGTAGACCGCGTCCGCGTGGTCGCCGATCAGGTGGCGCGCGCCGACATCGCCCGAAAGGCTCCGGATCTCGCCGAAGAAGCGCGCCGCCCAGAACACGGGATTGCCGCGCTTGCCTCGGTAGGTCGGCACGCCGATGGCGCGGCCTTCCAGCGGGTTGAAGCCCGCGATCAGCCGGTCGATCAGGTCCGCCGACGTGCGCGGCATGTCGCCCAGGCAGACCACGGCGCCGTCCAGCGTAGGCTCGAGCGCCTCGACGCCGCACTGGAGCGAGCTGCTCATGCCCTCGGCGTAGTCGGGATTGTGCGCGAAGGTCACGTCGAGGCCGGCGAGCGCCGCCTGCACGCGCTCGGCCTCGTGGCCGGTCACGACGACCACCGGCGCGGCCCTGGAGGCGAGTGCCGCGGCGGCGACGCGGCGGACCATCGGCTCACCGTCGACCTCGATCAACAGCTTGTTGAGCGCGCCCATGCGGCGCGACTGGCCGGCCGCGAGCACCACCGCCGCGATGCTTGGCGGCGCTGCCGGAGCGACCGCCTCGTCCTTGCGGTCCGCGCTCCGGGGCGAGGCGCGGTTGCGGGGCAACGGACGGCTCGGAATCTCCATCAGGAGGCCGCCGGCGCCCATACGCATGATGTCGGAGGCGGTGATTTCGACGCCTGCGAAGATGCGCTGCAGCACCCAGTCAAAGCCGTTGAGCTTGAGCGAGCGGGCGCAGCCGGGGAGCCCGAGCACCCGCGCCTCGCCGAGGCGGGCCAGGAGCAGGAGATTGCCGGGGTCCACCGGCATGCCGAAGTGGTCGATGGCACCGCCCGCCTCCACGACCGCAGCCGGCACCACGTCCCGCCGGTCGACGATGGCGGAGGCACCGGCGATGAGGATGACGTCGCAGCCCTTCCCGTGAAGCTGCGCGACCGCCTCCGCCACCTCGGCGCGGCTATGGGCGCAGCGAACCTCGGCGGCGAGCGCGCCGTCGAGCTGTGCGAGACGCGTCGCGACCGCGCCTGTGGTGGAATCGAGCACGCTCTCGCGCGTCCCCGGCAGGCGGGTCTGGATCAGGCCGACCGTGCGCGCTTCGAGCGGCGCGAGGCGCAGCATCGGCCCGCCCTCTTGCGCGATCTCGACGCAGCGATCGACGACGGCGCGCGAGGCGGCAAAGGGAATGACCTTGACCGTGGCTACCATCTGGCCTGCCTCGACCAGGGCGTGGGGGGCCACGGTGCCGAGCGTCATGGCCTCGTCGAGGAGATTGAGCCGGTCCACCCGCGCATCGTCGATGACGGCAAGGCCATGGCCTTCGGCAAAGATGTTGCAGCGACCGGTGAAGGCCTTGCCCAGCGTAAGCCCCGGCCCGGCGACCGCGCGCGCGACAGCCTCGGCGGCCTCGTCCTCGCCCACGTCGTCGGGCTCCAGCCGCGCGCCGGAGACGGTCTCGATCTTCGCCGCCTGCAACGCCTGGATGTCCTCGGCAGAGAGCACGCGCCCCTTCTTGAAGGCACCGCCGGGCAGGCGCACGCTGTGGGCGAGGATCAGCCCTTGCGCCTCCGCGACCGGCACGTCGCCGAAGATCATGGGGCGACGATCACTTGGCGTTGCCGCCGGGCGGCGCGCGACGCACCTGCGTCACCTCCGCCATGATCGAGACCGCGATCTCGGCCGGCGAGCGCGCACCGATGGCGAGCCCGATGGGGGCGTGGATGCGGCCGAGCTCGTCGTCCGAGAAGCCTTTTTCGCGCAGGCGCTCCAGCCGCTTGCCGTGGGTCCGCCGGCTCCCCAGCGCGCCGATGTAGAAGACCGGCGCACGCACGGCGACCTCCAGCGCAGGGTCGTCGATCTTGGGGTCGTGCGTGAGGGTCACGACGGCGGTGCGGTGATCCGGCACGAGCCGGTTCAGCACGTGGTCGGGCCACTCGGTCGAGACCTCGACGGCGGGGAAGCGCGCGTCGTCGGCGAAGGCGCGACGCGGGTCGCAGACGATCACGTCGTAGCCGGCGGTCTCGGCCATGCCCGCCAGCGCCTGCGTGATGTGGACGGCACCGACGATGACCATGCGCGCCGGCGGGTTGTGGACGTGGACGAACCAGGTGCGGTCGTCGGCCTCGACTTGCCGGCTCCGGTCGGCGCGGAGCGCGTCACGGGCCTCCGACGCCACCGCGTCGGGCAGAGCGTCACCGGCCGTCTCGCCCTCCGGATAGACCAGGGTCTGGCCGCCGCCCTCGAGCGCCGTGACCAGGGCGACACCGCGCTCTGCGGCGCGGTCGCCGTTCAGCCGGTCCAGGATCTCGCGCCGCATCGCCGCCGGCTCACTCGACGCGCTCGACCAGCACGCGGACGGTGCCGCCGCAGGCGAGCCCGACCTCCCACGCCTGCTCGTCGGAGACACCGAACTGCAGCACGCTCGGCTCGCCGGAACCCATGACCTTGCGCGCCTCATCGATCACCGCGCCCTCAATGCAGCCGCCGGAGACCGAGCCCTCGAAGCGGCCGTCCCCGTCCGCGACGAGCTGACTGCCGACCGGGCGGGGCGAGGAGCCCCAGGTCGCGATGACGGTGGCGAGCGCCACGTCCCTGCCCTCGTCGCGCCAGAGAGCGGCTGTGCCCAGAATGTCTTCCTGTGCGGCCTGGTTCGAACTCATCGGCCCTTCTCCCTCACTACACCGATGCGCCGGCGGCGGGCGCCCGCGCCCTACTCCGCGACGGCGGTCATCCCGATGCCGACATCCGCAAGGATACGCTGCGTCTCGCCGCCGCGCGCCTTGTCGATATCGTCCTGATATTTCAGGAGGACACCGAGGGTCTGGTCGACGATCGCGGGATCAAGGCTCTCCTGCGCCAGTGTGGAGAGCGCACGCAGCCAGTCGATGCTCTCGGCAACACCCGGCGACTTGAAGAAATCGACCTCGCGGAGCTGCTGCACGAAGGCCACCACCTCGTGGGTCAGGCGCGGGTCGGCGTCCGGCACGCGCACGCGCAGGATCTCGCGCTCGCGCTGGGCGTCGGGATAGTCGATCCAGTGATAGAGGCAGCGCCGCTTGAGGGCGTCGTGAATCTCGCGGGTGCGGTTGGAGGTGATGAGCACGATGGGGGGTTCCGCCGCGCGGATGGTGCCGATCTCCGGGATCGTGATCTGGTAGTCGGCGAGCACTTCCAGCAGGAACGCCTCGAAGGGCTCGTCGGCGCGGTCGAGCTCGTCGATCAGCAGCACCGGCGGGCCTTCGTCGTGGGGGCGGAGCGCCTCCAGCAGCGGCCGGCCGATGAGGAAGCGCTCGGAGAAGATGTCGCCGGCAAGGGTCTGGCGGTCGCGGTCGCCCATCGCCTCCGACAGGCGAATCTCGATCATCTGCCGCGCGTAGTTCCACTCGTAGACGGCGGACGAGACGTCGAGCCCCTCGTAGCACTGGAGGCGCAAGAGCGAGCGCCCGAGCCGCCCGGCCAGGACGGCGGCCAGCGCGGTCTTGCCGACGCCGGCCTCGCCCTCCAGGAACAGCGGCCGGTTCAGGCGGAAGGCGATGAACAGGCTGGTCGCCAGGTTGCGGTCCGCCACGTAGTCGCCGCCGGAGAGCAGCGCGAGCGTCTCGTCGACGGAGTCGGGGATCGCCACGCCGTCCATCATGTCAGGAACTTTCCTCGGAAAGACGCTCGACTAGGTCGGCGATCGCCTCCGGCTTGTCAAGGCGAAACGCCGGCCGGCGGCCGTCCTCCGCAAGCACGGTGCGCCCTGTGCCGGAGTCGTGCTCGACCGTGAGCCGAGGCAGGGCGTCATCGTCGAAACCCAGCGCGAACACCACATCCGCGTCTTCCGCCAGCGCCGCCAGGGCGGCCGCCCGCGGCCGCGCCGGCGGCTCGTTGCGATGAACGCGGGCCCAGCGCCGGCCGGAGACCACGACGACATCGCACGCACCGGCGGCGGCGTGCTCGTAGCTGTCCTTGCCCGGCGTATCGATGGCGAGCGGATCCGGGCTCGCCGCAATCACGGCGACGCGCCGGCCGCGACCGCATAACGTCTCAATCAGCTGCGTCGCCATCGCGTCCCGCTCCCCCGCAGGCCCGGCAAGCGCCACCACCACCACGCGCGGCTCAGATCACGCCGGTGAACACGAGGATGAGCACCACGGCGACGACCACCACTGCCGTCGCCCAGGCCACGGTGGGGAGCCCTTTCCGCTGCTCGGCGCGCGGGAGCGGCGGCCCCGCATCCGGCGCGGGTGCGTCTCCCGACGGAGCGTCAGCGGACGATGCGGCAGGCTCAGGCGATGCCGGGGCGGGATCGGGCGGCGGTTCCGGTTGGGCTGGCGCTACAGCTTCGGGTTCGGGGGCCGCCTTATCCTCGACTTCCGCCTCCTCTCCGCCACCCAGTTTCTCGGCGAGGCTGTCGAAGAACTGCTTGGCGAGCTTCTTTGCGGTCGAATCGATGAGGCGCGAGCCGATCTGCGCGAGCTTGCCGCCGACCTTCGCATCGACGTCGTAGTGCACGAACGTCGCGCCGTCGTCGGCCACCAGCCTGACCTTGGCCTCGCCCGAGGCGAAGCCGGCGGCGCCGCCCTGCCCCTGGCCGGAGAGCGTGTAGCCGTTGGGCGGATCGACGTCGGAGAAGGTGACTCCACCGGCGAAGGTCGCCTTCACCGGCCCGACCTTGATGACCAGCGTCGCGGTCATCTCGGTGTCTGAAGTCTTCTCGATCTCCTGACAGCCGGGCAGACACTCCTTCAGGACCTCGGGGTCGTTGAGCGCGCGCCACACCGTTTCCCGATCGGTCGGGACCCGGAACTCGCCGTTCATCTTCATGGCCGCATCGCTCCCTGCCGTGCCGGCGCTGAGCGCCGCTAAACGTAGTAGATGACCAGGCAGGCGCCAAGCAGCACCAGGATCCAGAGCGCGGCGGCGCCGGTCGGCCAGGTGCGCGCCAGCACTCCGCCCGGCCTGTGCTGCTGCGCGATCAAGTAGAACAAGCGATCGAGGCCGCGCGTGGATTGCTCCCGGAACACCGCGGCGAGGGCGGCCGCCACCCCTTCGACACGGCGGGCTGCACCCGGCACCAGGCGCCGGTAGAGCCAGTCGCTGTCGATGTTCACCGAGCGCAGCTCGGGCGGATAGAGCCCGACCAGGTTGAGGAAGGCGAAGGCCAGGGCCGAGAAGAACAGGAGCTGGACCTGCACCAGCACGTGGCTGCCGGTGTAGGGCACGTAGTCCACCGGGTAGGGCAACAGCGAATAGAGCCACGCCGGATAGCAGCCGATGACGATGCAGAGAATCGCCGCCATCGCCATCGCGATCCGCATGTTGAGCGGCGGCTCGCGCGTGCGGATGCCGCTGTCGTGGGCGAAGAAGGCGAAGTAGGGAATCTTTATGCCGGCGTGGTGGAAGACGCCGGCGGAGGCGAAGAGCAGCAGAATCCAGACGATCCAGTAGCCCTCGGCCGCCGCCGCGCTCATCACCATCGACTTGCTGACAAAGCCGGAGAAGAGCGGGAAGGCGGAGATCGACGCCGCTCCCACGATGCAGAGCCCGGTCGTCTGAGGCATCGACTTGTAGAGCCCGCCAAGCTCCGAGCCGTTGATCTTGCCGGTCTGGTGCAGCACCGCGCCCATCGACATCAGCAGCAGGCCCTTGAAGATCACGTCGTTGAAGGCGTGGGAGACGGCGCCGTTGAGCGCGAGCGAGGTGCCGATGCCGATGCCCACCACCATGAAGCCGATCTGGTTGATCATGCTGTAGGCGAGCACGCGGCGGAGGTCGTTCTCGATCACGGCGTAGAAGATGGGGAACGCGGTCATCGCCGTGCCGATGTAGATCAGCACCTCGGTACCGGCGTAGCCGCGTGCGAGCGCGTAGACCGCGAGCTTGGTGGTGAACGCGCTCAGGAACACCATCCCGGTCGGCGTCGATTCTGGGTAGGCATCGGTGAGCCAGGTGTGCACCAGCGGGAAGCCGCACTTGATGCCGAAGGCGACGAAGATCAGCACGCCGCCGAGGCTCTCGATCCCGATATGGCCGAAGGCGCTGGACCCGGTGTCGCCGATCACGATGATCGCGCCGCCCAGCAGCAGGAGGCCGGAGACCAGTTGGAACACCAGGTAGCGCATGGCGGCGCGCACCGCCCGAGGCTCGCGGCGGGCGAGGATCAGCAGCACCGAGCCGAGCGTCGCCCCCTCCCAGAAGATGACCAGGGTGATGAGGTCGCCGGCGAAGACGGCGCCGAGCGCGGAGCCCGCATAGAGCAGCATGCCGGCCTGCTGCAGGCGGTCCCGCACATGGAAGGCGAAGATGGCGCCAAGGAACGCCGCGATGTGGAAGAGGAGGCCGAAGAGCAGGCTGAGCGAGTCGGCGCGCAGCAGCGTGAGCCGCATGTCGAGCAGGGGAACCTCGAGCGTGCCGCCGCCTTGCCACACGAACCAGAGATTGACCCCGCCGAGCAACGGCACGGTCGGGATGAGGAGCCGGCGCACGCCCCCCGGCAGCAGCAGAACGAGCGCGGCTGCGACGAGGAAGACGAAGGCGGGCGGGATGCTACTCGTCATAGTGGTCCTCGCGCCGCATCACGAGCCGGCGCAGCTCCTTCGCCGCGAGCACCAGCACGACGCAGGCTATGAAGCCGAAGAACCCGTAGAAGCCGAACCAGCCCTCCCAGAAGAACTCCTCGTGACGGTGGAAGCCTGCGTCGATCACCAGCACGCCGAGGCAGAGCGCCGCGAAGACCCAGATGAGCCGCATCACGTTGCGGCGTTCGTCGAGCCAGTATTTCTTCTTCATGGCAATGCCTTACCGGATGGCCCCGAGCGGCTCCACGAGCGTGAGCAGAGCTTGGGGGTAGAAGAAGAGCGCGGCCGTGCCGAGCGCCGCCACCAGGGTCGCAGCGAGGATCGGCAGCGGCGCTTCGGCGCGGCCGGGCGCCACGGGCATCCCTGAGGCCGGGAAGAAGGCGCGCACCAGGATCGGCACAAAGTAGAGCGCGTTGAGCAAGGAGCTTCCGAGAAGCACCGCGATCACCACGATGTGGCTGCCGTCGTCGGCGCCTGCCACCAGGTACCACTTGCTCCAGAGCGCGGCGAAGGGCGGTAGCCCGATCAGTCCTAGCGCGCCCACGGCGAAGGCGCCCATGGTGACGGGCATGCGGTAGCCGATGCCGTCCAGCTCGCTCACCAGCCGCTTGTGGGCTGCGGTGTAGATCGCGCCCGCGCAAAAGAAGAGCGTGATCTTGCCGAAGGCGTGGGTCGCGATGTGCATGGCGCCGCCCACGACGCCCGCGCTGGTCGCGAGCGCGCCACCCAGCACCACGTAGGAGAGCTGGCTCACGGTCGAATAGGCAAGGCGGCGCTTCAGGTCGTCCTGGCGGAGCGCGATCAGCGAGGCGATCACGATGGTCGCGGACGCGACCGCGATCAGCCATTCGCTGCCCGCCATCGCGCGCAGGAAATCGATGCCGAAGATGTAGACGATGACCTTGAGCACCGTGAACACACCGGCCTTGACCACGGCGACCGCATGAAGGAGCGCGCTCACCGGCGTCGGCGCCACCATCGCCGCCGGCAGCCAGGCGTGCAGCGGCATCAGCGCCGCCTTGCCGATGCCGAACATGTAGAGCACCAGCAGCACGGCGGCGGTACGCTCGCTGACCGCACCGGCGAGGATGCCGCCCATCTGGAAGTCGAGGGTGCCGGCCTCCACCCAGGTCCAGAGGATGGCGAAGAGCTGCAGCACGATCGAGGTCGACAGCAGGATGCCGAGATAGGTCCTGCCCGCGCGGCGCGCCTCCTCCGTGCCGCTGTGGGTCACCAGCGGATAGGTGGAGAGCGTCAGCGCCTCGTAGAAGAGGAAGAGCGTGAACATGTTGCCGGCGAAGGCGACGCCGATGGCGCTCGCGAGCGCGGCCGCGAAGCAGACGTAGTAGCGGGTGCGGTGCTCCTCCCGGTTGGCGCGGACGTAGCCGATGGAATAGACGGTCGTCGCGATCCAGAGAAAGGAGGCGATCAGCGCGAACAGCATGCCCAGCGGCTCGAGCGCGAAGGCGATGGGGAGCCCCGCCACGATGTCGAAGAGCGCGACGCGGGGCGTATCGCCGGTGGCGACCGCCGGCGCGAGCGAGAGGACCAAGCCGAAGAGGGAGACGGCGGTGACGACGGAGACCGCCTCCTGCAGTGCGGGCCGGCGCGCGGTCGCCCAGATCAGGAACGCGCCCGCGATCGGCACCGCGAGGGCGGCGAGGATCTGCGCCGCGTGGCTCATGGCGCGCCCGCCAGCAGCACCGCCGCCGCACGCTCGGCGATACCGACGGTGAGATCGGTGTGGAGCCCGAAGTAGACCGAGCCCGCGATCAAGGCCCAGGTCGAGAGCTGCATGGCCCAGGGTGCCTCTCGCACCGGCTCGCTCTCAGGCGGCGGCGGGCGGAAGTACGCGGCCTCGATCACGCGGCCCACGTAGGCGAGCGCGATGAGCGAGCCTGCGAGGACGAAGAGCGCGACCGGCCACAGATCCTGCTCGAAGGCCGCCTGCACCAGATACCACTTGCTGACGAAGCCGGAGGTGATGGGCACGCCGACCAGCCCGAGGCCGCCGATCACGACGGCAGCCATGGTGAACGGCATGCGCCGGCCGAGGCCGTGCAAAGCACTGAGATCGGTGGCACCCAAGCGGTATGCGATGGTGCCGGCTGCGAGGAAGAGGCCGCCCTTCATCAGCGCGTGGTTGAAGATGTGGACCAGCGCGCCGGTCACGCCCGTCACCGAGGCGAGCCCGATGCCGACGCCGAGATAGCCGATCTGGCCCACACTGGAGAACGCCAGCAGGCGCTTCAGGTCGCTCTGGAAGACGGCGACGAGCGAGCCCGCGAGCACGGCGATGAGCGAGAGCGCAAGCAGGATCTCCGTGAGCGGCATCGTCTCGAAGGCGAAGTGCACGCCGAACACGGTGAAGACGAAGCGGAGCAGCATGTAGGCGCCGACCTTGGTCGCGGTCGCGGCGAGGAAGGCGCTTACCATCGAGGGCGCATACGCGTACGCGTTGGGCAGCCAGACGTGGAAGGGGAAGAGCGCGAGCTTGATCAGCACGCCCACGGTGATGAAGGCGAAGGCGGCGAGCACCGCCGGCGTCTCGCCGAGGGCCGGCACACGCTGGGCCAAGTCCGCGATGTTGAGGGTGCCGGTCTTGGCGTAGAGGAAGCCGATCCCGACCAAGATCAGCGAGGCGCCGATCGTGCCGATAATGAGGTACTGGTAGGAGGCCGTGAGCGCGCGCCTGCGCTTCCCCTGCGCGATCAGCACGTAGCTCGCGAGGGAGGAGATTTCGAGAAAGACGTAAATGTTGAAGACGTCGCCTGTCGCGGTGATGCCAAGCAGGCCGGTGAGCGCCAGCAAGAAGATCGCGTAGAAGAGATGCCGCCGCTCTGGCCGGACCTCCTGCTCCACGCTCTGGCGTGCGTAGGGCATCATCAGCGCGGCGGTGCCCGCCAGGATCAGCAGCACGAAGGCGTTGACGCCGTCCAGCCGGTACTCGATCCCGATGGGCGGCGCCCAGCCGCCGAGGCGGTACGAGATCGTGCCGCCGCTCATCACCTGGTCGAGCAGCAACGCCGCGATGGCGAGCAGCCCCCAGCAGATCACCGTGGTGAAGGCCCAAGCGTAGTTACCGCGCCGCAGCAGCACGCAGACCGGCGCCGCGATCAGCGGCACCGCCACCTGGAGCACCGGCAGATGAGTCGCGATCATCGCCGATCCTGCTCGTCGATCTCGTCCTCTTCGACGGTCCCGTAGTCGCGCTTGATCGCCACGGTGAGCGCGAGCCCGACCGCGAGTGTCGAGACGGCAACGACGATTGCCGTGAGGATCAGCACGTGGGGGAGCGGGTTGGAATAAACCGTGTGGCCGGCGTCGATGATCGGCGCGGTGCCACCCTCGACCTTCCCCGCCGTGATGTAGATTAGGAAGATCGCGGTCTGGAACATGCCGAGGCCGATCAGCTTCTTGATCAGGTTGGAAGGCGCAATGACGGCGTAAAGCCCGATCATCGCCAGCACGATCGCGGCCCAGTAGTTGACGTGGGTGAGGGCCTCCACCTCAGCGCCACTCGGCCAGGACAGTGAAGATAATGGTCATCACGGAGGCGACCGCGATGCCGACGCCGATCTCGATGATGATGATTCCGACGTGGTTGCCATGCGTGGCGTCGGCGGAGAGCGCGCCATATTCGAGAAACGCCCCGCCGCCGATCATGCTGGCGACGCCGACACCCGCGTAGAGCAGCACCCCGAGGCAGGCGAGCACCACCAGGAGTCTCGGGGGTGCAACGGCGCGCACCGCCTCCGTCCCGAAGACGAGGCCGTAGAGGACGAGGCCGGCCCCGAAGATCACGCCCGCCTGAAAGCCGCCGCCCGGCCCGTAGTCGCCGTGCATCTGGACGTAGAGCGCGAACAGCAGGATCGGCGGAATCAGCAGCTTCGAGACCACGCGCAGGACCAGATGCTCGGTCATTCGCGGCCTCCCGTGTCGGCGTCATCGCCCTCGTCGGCACGGCGGCGGCGGCGCGTGATGCCCAGCATCAGCAGAACGCCGATGCCGGCGGTGAAGATCACCGTGACCTCGCCGAGGGTGTCGAAGCCGCGATAGGAGGCCAGCACCGCGGTGACGATGTTAGGCACACCGGTCTCCGCCTCGCCCTGCTCGATGTAGTGGGGCCCGACATGCTGCTGCGCGGGCGCTTCGGGGTCTCCGAAGGCCGGCAGATCGAGCGTGCCGTAGATCAGCAGCCCGCCCACCGCGAGCGAGGCCAGGATCGGCAGCCACGGCCTACGGTGCGAGATCCTCTCGTGGCGGCCGGTGGCGGCGATGGCGAGTAGCATGAACACGGTGGTCACGCCGGCGCCGACGGCGGCCTCGGTGAAGGCCACGTCTACGGCGTCGAGCACCACCCAGAGCGCGGCCATGATCAGGCTGTAGATGCCGAGCACGAGTGCTGCCGCGAGCAGGTTGCGCAGCGTGACCACAACGAGCGCGGCTGCGACCAGCAGGACCAGGAGCAGAATATCGACGTAGATTTCTATGGCGCGGGGTCCTTGGGCTTCCGGGTCCACGGCCGGATGCCGTCGAGCAGCGCCGCGTGCGCAAGCGCGTGCGAGGCGGTCGGCGCGGTGAACACCAGGAACACGAAGATCAGCACGAGCTTGAGCGCGTTGAGCGAGAGGCCGGCCTGAAACATGAACCCGAGCAGGATGAAGCCCGCGCCGGTGGTGTCGGCGACGCTCGACGCATGGAGCCGGGTGAAGACGTCCGGCATGCGGACCAGCCCGAGCCCGCCAACCAGGATGAACGCCGCGCCGATGCCGATACTGATCCAGCTCAGGATGTCGACGATCACGGCGCGCCCTCCGCGCTCTCTGCGCGCTCCGCATCCTCCGCGTCACGCGCGCGCCTGCGCTTGATGTAGCGCAGCACCGCGATGGTGCCGATGAAGTTGATGAGCGCGTAGACCAGCGCGATGTCCAGAAACTCCGGCCGGCCCATGAGGAAGCCCACGGCCGCGATCAGCAGCACGGTCATGGTGCCGATCGCGTTCACGGCGACCACCCGGTCGTACACCGTGGGCCCCAGGTACGCGCGGATCAGCGCGAGGAGGACGGTCACCACGAGCGCGGCGACGGCGGCGAGGGACATCATGACTCGCCTTCCACCGCCGTGACGCGCCGGTCCATGCCGCCCTGCTTCAGCTCGTCCATGCCGCGCCGGGTGAGCGCGTGGACCTCGAGGCCATCGGCCGTCACCGACGTGGTGAGCGTTCCGGGCGTGAGTGTGATGGAGTTGGCGTAGATCACCTTGCCGAGGTCCGACTTCTGGCTCGACGGCACGGTCTCCAGCACCGGGTCGATGCGCAGCCGGGGTGCCAGCACGATGCGGGTGACCGTCAGCGCCGAGAGCAGAATCTGGATCGTCAGCCAGCACAAGTAGAGAGGGATGCGATAGCTGAGATGGATGGGGTGCCCCTCGTGGTCCACCACGTCCATGCGCAACGCCACCGCCACCACGAACGCCGTGCAGGCGGCGCCGATGGCGAGCAGAAAGGGCGTGTAATGACCGGACAGTGCGAGCCAGAGCCCGTAAAGGCCGACGAACAGACTGAGCGCGTGACGCACGCGAATCCCTCGTGCGGAGGCGGGAGCGCCCGGATTATGCCCCTCGCGCGACAGCCCGCAACAAGGAATAGGCGCGCCAGCGCGGCCGAGCGCTGCGCCGGGTGTGGTCCCCTAGTCGTCGGCCTTGTTGTAGTCCCAGGTAAGCCAGTCTTGCGGCGTGATGGTGACGATGGTGCGGCCCTCGGCCATCACCGGGTCCGCGTATTTCTCCGCGTCCTCCGGACCCAGCGCCTTCTTGAGGACCGCGACGGTCACCTCGCGGATCAGCGCGTCGTCCTGGGAGAGCGTGGCGTTGCCCCGGCACATGATCGCCCAGGCGCCGGCTGCGAGACCCTGGGCGCCCTCGTCCACGCGGGGATCACGGTCGATCAGGATCGAGACGCGGGGGTCTTTCGCGAGGTTCTTGAGGTGGATTCGGCCCGCGCCGAGGGTGAGCCGGAAGACCTCGCCGTTCCAGTCGAACCAGATCGGCGTGAGATGAATCATCCCGTCCTCGCGATAGCTCGCGAGCCGCGCCAGCGTGCCTGCCGCCAATCGCTCGTCGATCTCCTGCTTGGAAAGCGCATTCTCAGGGGTTGCCGTGGTCTTCGAGCTCATGGTTTCTCCCGCTGTCGCGTGTTGCCGGCGGGCGGACGCCCGACCGCGAATGGACGGCGATGATAGCGAGCGGCCGGAGCAACCGAAAGGCGCCGGGCGCTTGCCGGCTTCGGGCCGATAGGCGAGTCTCGCGCCCTCCTGCGGGCGGATGAAGGAGAAGGGCATGGCATCGCCGCCGGAACGCCCGCGCACGGACTACGGCAACGCCGGAGTCGACACCGATGCCGTCGAGGCCGGGCTCGCCGGGCTCGTGCAGCATGTGCGCAGCACCTGGCCGGCGGGCGAGAGCGGGCTCGGCGCGATCAAGGTCGGGCTCGGTTATTTCGCGAGCGTCCTGGATTTCGGCGGGATCGGCATCGCGGTCTGCACTGACGGGATCGGCACCAAGGCTCTGATCGCGCAGATGATGGGCCGCTACGACACGGTCGGCATCGACTGCGTCGCGATGAACGTCAACGACCTCGTCTGCGTCGGCGCACAGCCGATCACGCTGGTGGATTACATCGCGGTCGAGCGCGCGGAGCCCGCGATGCTGGAAGCCCTCGGCGCGGGCCTCGCCGAGGGTGCCCGGCGCGCCGGCGTCTCCATCGCGGGCGGCGAGATCGCCGCGATGCGCGACGTGATCAAGGGCGCAGTGCCGGGCGCCGGTTTCGATCTGGCGGCGACGGCGGTGGGCCGGGTCGCGCTCGACGCGGTCAACACGGGCGCCGCGGTGCGGCCGGGAGACAGCATCCTCGGCATCGCCAGCAGTGGCATCCACAGCAACGGCCTGACCCTCGCCCGGCGGGTCTTCTTCGAGCGCGCGGGCCTCACCGTGGAAGACCGGCCGGACGGCCTCGGCGAGACCGTGGGTGAGGCGCTGCTCCGCCCCACCTACATCTATGTCCGCGAGGCGCTGGACCTGCTGGCAAGCGAGGTGCCAGTGCATGCGCTCTGCCACATCACCGGCGACGGCTTCCTCAACTTGACCCGCATCGAGGCTAAAGTCGGCATGCGGCTCGACGCCCTGCCCGCGCCGCCGCCGGTGTTTTCCGTGCTCCAGCGGCTGGGCGGGATCGAGGACGCCGAGATGTACCGGGTCTTCAACATGGGCATCGGGTTCTGCGTCATCGTGCCGCCGGAGCACGAGGCGCGGGCCATCGAGATCCTGGGCGCGCACGGCAAGGCGTGCCAGCGGATTGGAACAGTGGTAGAGGACGCCGAGGAGCGCGTCTGGATTGAGCAAGCCGGGCTCGTCGGCCGCGCCGGTCAAGGCTTCGTCAGGGAAGACGCCGCGCCGGCCTAACCCGCATTTCTCACCGCGGTCGCCGCCTACTCACGTGACTGCGTCGGGTGTCTCGGTCCTATGCGCCGTCCAGCCTTCGCCGGCCATGATCCGCGCGAGCGCGTCCACCGCATCCCATACGTCGACGTAGCGCATGTAGAGGGGCGTGATGCCGAAGCGGAGGATATCCGGGCTGCGGAAGTCGGCGACGACGCCTCCGGTACGGAGCGCCTTGGAAATGGCATAGGCCTCTGGGTGCCTGAAGGAGACCTGGCTGCCGCGCTCCTCCGGTTCCCGAGGGCTCGCCACCATGAACCCATGATCCGCGAGCCGATCGTCCGCGAAGTCGATCAGTAGTTCGGAGAGGCTTTGAGACTTGGCGGCGACATCCTCCATCTCCACGCCGTCGAAGCTCGCGACGCCGTGGAGAACGCCACGCAGCGAGAGGATCGGCGGGGTGCCAACGAGGCACTTCTCGATGCCGTCCGTGGAGCGATAACGGTCCTCGAAGCCGAACTGGTTGACGTGGCTGAACCAGCCGGTCACCACGGGCTCATGCGCCGCGATGACGTCCCGCGCCATGTAGATGTAGGCGGGCGCCCCTGGCCCGCCGTTCAGGAACTTGTAGGTGCAGCCGACGGCGTACTGGACGCCCCAGTCGTTGAGCGCGAGCGGCACCGCGCCGGCGGAATGGCTGAGATCCCAGATCACGGGAACGCCGTGCGCGTTGCAGTGCGCGGTGATCGCCGCCATGTCGTGGGCCGCTCCGGTTCGAAAATTGACGTGGGTGAGCAGGACCAGCGCGGTGTCACCGTCGATCGAGCCGACGATACTCTCGGGCTCAGCCAGGACGAGATCGAACCTCCCATCGAACAGATCGACCAGTCCCTCCAGGATGTAGACGTCCGTCGGAAAGTTGCCGTGCTCGGTGACGATGGTGCGCCGGCCCTTGCTCTGGCGCAGCAGGGAGGCCGCGAGCTTGAACAGGTTGACGGAGGTGGAGTCCGCGCAGACGACCTCGCCGGCGGAAGCGCCGATCAGCGGCGCGATGGCGTCGCCGGCCTTGCGTGCGAGGAAGAACCAGTCGGCATCGAGCCAACTCTCGACCAGGCCCCGGCCCCACTCCTCCTGCACGACGCGGTCGATATCCATGGCGGCGGTCTTCGGCAGGGCGCCGAGGGAGTTGCCGTTGAAGTAGAGCATGCCCTGCGGCAGCGAAAACCGCTCCCGACAGTGGGCGAGCGGGCACTCGCGATCCAGCTTCTCGCACGCTGCGCGGTCCATGGGTCCTCTCGCGGTACCGGGAGCCAGCCCGCCCTGCGGTGGACCGACCCCATGCAACGCAGGTTAGCTCCCGTACAGGTCTTCGGTGAAGTTCGGAACGATGAACCGGAGCGCAGAAAGAGGGCAGTCGGGTGAGTTCGATGGCCGACCCGATCTCGGCCTGTCGCGCGTCCGTCAGAGACGGACGCGCTCCAAGACGCAGCATGGCCGTTTTCCGTCGCAATTCCGCAAGTCAGGCACGGCACGCGCGCCCACTGTGGGCCGCAAGGTGCAGCCATGCCCAAACAGCGATAGATTCTCTCCGATGAAACCGGCTTCAGACGGCGGCAAATCATGACGAAACGAAGCGGTCGCCGCGGCGGCGGGCGGGCGGCGCGGCGCGCGGAGCGAACCGGCGGCGGGATCGAGCAGCTACGCTACATCACGCGTGACATCCCCTCGGTCGGGCTGCTGACCGAAGAGGGGCTGGCCCTGATCGAGGAGAACGCGGACACGATCCTCGAGGAGATCGGGATCGACTTTCGCGACGATCCCGAAGCGCTCCAACTGTTCAAGGATGCCGGCGCCGACATCGACGGCGAACGGGTGCGCTTTCCGCGCGGCCTCGCGCGCAAGCTGGTCTCGACCGCGCCGCCCATCTTCACGCAGCTAGCCCGCAACCCCGAGCGCTCGGTGGAGATGGGCGGCCGCAACACGGTCTTCGCGCCGGTCTACGGCCCGCCCTTCATCTACGACATTGAGAAGGGGCGCCGCTACGCCCAGCTCGAGGATTTCCAGAACATCGTCAAGCTCGCCTACATGACGCCGGCCATGCACCACTCCGGCGGCACGGTCTGCGAGCCGGTGGACGTGCCGGTCAACAAGCGCCACCTCGACATGGTCTACGCGCATATGCGCTATTCCGACAAGCCGTTCATGGGCTCGGTCACGCACCCCGAGCGCGCAGCGGATTCGGTCGAGATGGCGAAGATCCTCTTCGGCCCGGACGTGGTCGATTCTCAGGCCGTCATGGTCAGCCTGATCAACGCCAACTCGCCGATGACCTTCGATGCGACCATGCTGGGCGCGCTCAAGGTCTACGCCCGCGCCAACCAGGGTTTGCTGATCACCCCGTTCATCCTCGCGGGCGCGATGGCGCCGGTCTCGGTCGCGGGCACGATGGCGCAAACCTTGGCGGAGGCCATGGCCGGCATCTCCCTCGCCCAGCTCTGCCGGCCGGGGGCGCCGGTGATCTTCGGCAGCTTCCTCAGCTCCATGTCGATGCAAAGCGGTGCGCCGACCTTCGGCACGCCGGAGGCGACGCTCGCCATCTTTGGCCTAGCCGCGCTGGCGCGCCGGCTGGGCGTCCCCTTCCGCAGCGGCGGCGCGCTCACTGCATCGAAGCTGCCCGACGCGCAGGCGGCCTACGAAAGCGTGAACACGCTGCTGCCGACCGTGCTCGCCGGCACCAACTTCGTGTTGCACGGCGCGGGCTGGCTCGAAGGCGGGCTCGCGAGTGGCTACGAGAAGTTCGTCATGGATGCCGACCAGCTCGGCATGATGCAGGTGCTGGCGAACGGCTACGACCTCTCGGCCAACGGGCAGGCCCTGGATGCGATCCGCGAGGTGGGGCCGGGCAGCCACTTCCTCGGTTGCGCCCATACCCAGGCGAATTTCGAGAGCGCCTTCTACCGCTCGCCCGTCGCCGACAATTCGAGCTTCGAGCAGTGGCAGTCCGACGGCTCCAAGGACACGACGCAGCGCGCCCACGATATCTTCAAGTCGATGCTGGCGTCTTACGAGGCGCCGCCCATCGACCCGGGCGTGGACGAGGCGCTCAAGGAGTTCATCGAGAAGAAGAAGGCGTCCATGCCAGACGCTTTCGCTTGAGTTAGGACCGGCTACGGCGGCGGGTGCGGCGGCGTCCGGCCGGGGCTGGAGCTGTCTCCGCGGCGGGCAGCGTGACGTGCTGGGGCAGGTGAACGTAGTCGGCCGTGCCGTGGGGAATCGCCATGGCGTCGACGAAGTGACGCTGGAACGCGGGCTCGACGGCGGTCTCCACCTTCTCGACCTCGCGCACCACGGCCTCGATCTCCTCGCGCGCAGCACAATCGAGCAACGCGATCAGCGCGCCCGTGCCGGCGGCGTTGCCTGCGGCGGATACCTTCTCCAACGGGCAGTCGGGGATCATGCCGAGCACCATGGCGTAGAGCGGGTCGATGTGGCTGCCGAAGGCGCCGGTCAGCACGATCCGATCCACGCTCTCGATCTCGAAGCGGTCCATGAGCAGCCGCGCGCCGGCCATGAGTGCCGCCTTGGCAAGCTGAATGGCACGCACGTCGTTCTGATGGATCGAGATCGCCGGCTCGCCGGGATAGAGCAGGTAGCGGAAGGTCCGCCCCTCTTCGACGATGCGCGTGGTGCGTGCCTGGGCGCCGCCGGCGATGGTGCCGTCGGCAAGTAGAATGCCAGCGAGGTACATCTCGGCCAGCGCCTCGATGATGCCTGAGCCGCAGATGCCGGTGACGCCGGTGGCAGCGGTAGCCTCCTGGAAGCCTTCCTCGTCGGACCAGAGGTCGCAGCCGATGACCTTGACCCTGGCCTCCAGCGTGTCGCGGTCGATCCGCACCCGCTCGATCGCGCCGGGGGCGGCGCGCTGGCCGGCGGTGATCTGCGCACCTTCGAAGGCGGGGCCCGTGGGCGAGGACGCTGCCAGCAGCCGCTCGCGGTTGCCGAGCACGATCTCGGCATTGGTGCCGACATCGACGATCAGCACGGTCTCGTCGGCCCGGTGCGGGGCTTCGGAGAGCACCACGCCCGCCGCATCCGCGCCAACGTGGCCCGCGATGCAGGGCAGGACGTAGACACGCGCGCCCGGATTGACGTCGAGGTCAATGTCACGCGCCGGCAGGGTGAGCCCGCCGGAGGCCGCGAGCGCGAAGGGCGCACCGCCGAGCTCGGTCGGGTCGATGCCGAGCAGCAGGTGGTGCATGATCGGGTTGCCGACGAAGGCCGCGTTGAGAATATCGCTGCGTTCGACACCCGCTTGGTCCGCAACTTCGCCGATCAGCGCGTTCACCGCGCCGCGCACGGCCTCGGTCAGCTCGACCTCGCCGCCGGGGTTCATCATGACGTAGGAGACCCGGCTCATCAGGTCCTCGCCGAAGCGGATCTGCGGGTTCATGCGCCCGGCGGAGGCCACGACGGCGCCGCTCGCTATCTCGGCCAGATGGCAGGCGATGGTGGTGGAGCCAATGTCGAAGGCCGCGCCGTAAGCCCGCTCGTGGAAGCCGGGCCAGACCGCGACGATGCGCGCCACCCGGTGGACCGCCACCGTCGCCGACCATTCGCCCTTGCGGAGCGCGCGCTGCAGGCCTTGCAGGACGTGCAGGTCGGCGGTGAGGCCCGCGAGGCCCCACTGCTCGCCGAGCGCGTCGGTCAGGCGCTCGAAATCGCTGCGCGGATTGTGCATATCCGGCTCCGCGACCTCGACATAGTGCAGCCGGATCGCGGGATTGATGGTGTAGTCCCTGGCCTCGGCGCGCTTGCGCACGACCTGCTTGTGGACCTGGCTCTCGGGCGGCACGTCGATGACAACATCGCCCTGGATCTGCGCCGAGCAACCCAGCCGGCGGCCGTCCGCGAGGCCGCGGCGGGTGGCGTAGCGGGCCTCCTTCTCGCCCGCCGGGCTCAGATGGTCGGGCGCGCTCTCGATCCCGAACTTGGCGAAGTGGCCCGTGCCAGCCTCCACTTGGCAGCGGCCGCAGAGTCCCCTGCCCCCGCACACGGAATCGAGATCGACGCCGCTGGAGCGCGCCGCGTCGAGCACCGAAGTGCCGTGGGGGAACCGCCCGCGCTTGCCGGACGGCGTGAAGACGACGAACGCACTCTCGCTCATGCGCTCACGCGCTGACGGCGGCGCCCTCCCGCCGGCGTCGGCGGCCTTCGCGCCGACCGCGCCTGCCTTCGCTGCCGTTCGCGCCCGCCGACTCGCGGAAGCGGCCGAGCCAGCGCGCGCAGTCGGGATCGTTGCCGTTCATCATGTCGGCGGCCATGACTGCGGCGATCTCGGCCTCGTGCAGAGGGTTCATGATGGCGGACGTGAGGCCCGAGCGCGCGGCCATGCTGAGGAAGGCCGCGTTGACGCTGGGCCGGTTGGGCAGGCCGAAGCCGATGTTGGACGCGCCGCAGGTGGAGTTGACGCCGAGCTCCTCCTTGAGGCGCCGCATGATGGCGAAGGCCTGCACGCCCGCCTTGTTGATGGCGCCGATGGGCATGACCAGGGGGTCGACCACCACGTCCTCCTTGGGGATGCCGTGGTCCATGGCGCGCTCGACGATCATCTTGGCGATCGCGAAGCGCTCGTCGGGGTCCTCGGAGATGCCGCTCTCGTCGTTGGAGATGGCGACGACGGCGCAGCCGTACTTCTTGACCAGCGGCAGCACCGATTCCAGCCGCTCCTCCTCGCCGGTGACCGAGTTGAGCAGCGGCTTGCCCTGGTAGACCTCCAGTCCGGCCTCCAGCGCGGCCACGATGGAGCTGTCGATGGAGAGCGGCACGTCCACCAGCGACTGCACCAGCCGGATGCAGTCGGCGAGAATCCGGGGCTCGTCGGCGAGCGGCACGCCTGCGTTGACATCGAGCATGTGCGCGCCGGCCGCAACCTGGGCCAACGCGTCCTTCTCAACCCGCGAGTAGTCGCCCGCCGCCATCTCCGCCATCAAGAGCTTGCGGCCGGTGGGGTTGATCCGCTCGCCGATGATGCAGAAGGGCTCGTCGAAGCCGATCGCCACCTCCCTGGTGGCGGAACTGACGATGGTGCGTGTCATGGCGCTCCTGCTTCTTCGCCGGCCTTTGCCGCGGTTTCCATGAAGCCCGCGAGCTCGCCGTAGCCCACGTGGCGATGGACGTAGCCGAGCCCGAGCCGCTCGGCCGCGACGCGGGCCTTGGCCTCCAGAGCCTCGTCGCGGACCTGGGAGATGTAGACGCAATTGGTGTAGTTGCCGAAGTAGTCCTCGCGCAGCTCGGGCCAGCGGTTGAGCCCCAGGCCTTCGATGATCAGCCGGTCGAAGTGGCGCACCATGTAGTCGGTCAGGAAAAACTGGGTGGGGTCATCGTCGGTGATGGCCGCGAACGCCTCCTGACCGGTATAGAAGGCGTAGCAGTGCGGCCCATCGATGCGCTCGACGCCCTCCTCCTCGATCACCTTGTCGAGCAGGCCGCCGGTGCCGCAATCGCCGTAGGCCACGAAGATTGCGCGGTAGTTGGCCCTGTTCGCCTGGATTTTCGCGCGCACCGCGTCCGGGATCAGGTGCGGGCGATTGTGCAGCTTGGCCGGCAAGCAGGTGATGTCGAGATGATCGAAGCCGTTGGCCGCGCGGAAGTCCACGATCTCGCGCGCGAGCGCGCCGCAGGCGATGACCAGCGCGCGGGCCGGCCCGGCGGAGGCAAATGCGGCCTCGTCGTCGACCGAGAGGTCGGTGTGCGTGGGCGTCACGGCTTCTACCATTACGCGCGAGCCTCAGGCGGCGGTGGCACCGGTGGCGCCCAGGTTGTGCCGGCGCTTCATCAGTTCCTTGGCTGTCTCAACCGTGATCGCGGCGTCGGCACAATAGGCGTCCGCGCCCACCGCCGTCGCGAACTCCTGGTTCAGCGGCGCGCCGCCCACCATCACCACATAGTCATCGCGGATGCCCTTCTCCTTCATCGTGTCGATCACGACCTTCATGTAGGGCATGGTCGTGGTGAGCAGCGCCGACATGCCGAGGATGTCGGGCTCGTGCTCCTCCAGCGCCTCAAGGTAGTTCTCCACCGGGTTGTTGATGCCGAGGTCGATCACCTCGAAGCCGGCGCCCTCCATCATCATCGTCACGAGGTTCTTGCCGATGTCGTGGATGTCGCCCTTGACCGTGCCGATGACCATCTTGCCCGCACGCGGCGCCCCGGTTTCGGCCAGCAGCGGGCGGAGGATGGCCATCCCGCCTTTCATGGCATTGGCGGACTTGAGCACCTCAGGCACGAACAGGATGCCGTCCCGAAAGTCGATGCCGACGATGCGCATGCCCTCGACCAGCGCGTCGGTCAGGATCGTGTAGGGCACCCAGCCGCGCTCCAGCAGGATGTTGACGCCCTCCTCGATCTCCTCCTTGAGGCCGTCGTAGAGGTCGTCGTGCATTTGCTCGACGAGATCGGCGTCGCTCAGCTCGCTGAGAATGATTTCGTCGTCCGACATGGCCACTGTCCTGATCCGGGCGTTGACGGCGCCGGGCTGTTGCTTTTCGGCGCCGCACGCTCGCGTTACAGACCCGCGTTGCGGGCACGCGGCGCGGCACCTTAACCCGGTTTCTCTTCAATCACATGGGGGCGGACAGTCTGTCCCAGACGCGACATGGGCTTGCCGACCTGCGACAAAGCTCCATGAGAGCGCCCGTACCGCCGCAGGGCGCGCTATAGGGACGCCGAGTCCGGCAAATCGGCGTCGACTGCGCGGAACGGAGGCGAGCCGCTGGTCAGCCGCTTCGTGTCGCGCGGCGCGTGCCCGAAATGCAGACGGAACGACTTCGAGAAGTGCGAGGCCGAGACGAAGCCCGTGGCGAGCGCCACGTTGGTCACGGACATGCAGGTCTGCTGCAGCAGGGCGCGGGCGCGGTTGAGCCGCATTTCAAGATAATAGCGGCTGGGCGTGCAGTTCAGGTATTTGAGGAACAGCCGTTCGAGCTGACGGGTGGAGAGGCCGATTTCCCGCGCCAGTTCGGTCTGGCTAAGCGGCGCCTCAATGTTCTCCGACATCACGTTGATGGTGGAGAGAAGCTTGGGCTGGCTGACCGCGAGGCGCAGGCGCAACGCCATTCTCTGGTGGTCGTCCTCGCCTCTGATCCGCTCGCTCACCAGGTTTTCCGACACCGCGGCGGCCAGCTCGTAGCCGTGATCGCGGTTGATGAAGCTCAGCATCATGTCGGAGGCTGCCATGCCGCCCGCGCAGGTGTAGCGGTTGCGGTCGATGACGAAGATGTCCTCGCTGACGTCCACGCTGGGGAAATCCTCAATGAAGCCCGGCAGGTTCTCCCAGTGGATGGTGCAGCGATAACCGTCGAGCAGCCCGAGGCGCGCCAGAAAATGGCTGCCGGTGCAGAGAGCACCGATGTTCATGCCACGCCGCTCGATCTGGCGCAGCCAGATGGCGAGCCGCGTGTCCTCGAAGAGGTGGGTTTCGATGCCGCCGCAGACAAAGACGGTGGACAGGCGTTCGGCGGCATCTCCGATGGAAAGGTCCGCAGCAACACTGAGTCCGGCCGATGACGCCACGGCCTCGCCGTCCGCGGAGACGGTGCGCCACTCGTAGAGGGTCTGGCCGCTGACGTAGTTCGCGAGCCGGAGCGACTCGATCGCGCTGGACAGCGCGCCGAGCGAGAATTTCGGGACCATCAGAAAGCCGAACTGGCTCCCAGGATCGGTGGTCCTCATGGCATCGACGCCGATCAGGCGCCTCCCCGCGTCGTTCTATTCAAATTACGACATTGCAAGACGGATGGGGCAACAGAATTCTCGCGCGGGCCGGGTCGCCATCGCAGGCACCCTCGCCCATAATCCGCGCCGCCATGCCCCCGCAGTTGAACCGCCCTCCCCCATCCATCCGTCTGCGCCTGCGCGGATCGTCGCCCCCCATGATCGCATGACATCGTGACAACGGTTCGATGTTAGAGAGCGCGGCCGCCTGGGGCGCCGGCTGCGCGCTCGCCTGGGGCCTCTCGGACGTCATCGCGCGTTTCGCCGGCCGCTCGGTGGGCGTCCTTGTCGCGACCTGCACGATGATGACGCTCGGCGCCGGGCTGATTGCGGCCATCATGGTGGCGTCGGGCGTGCCCTTCGACTGGCGCCTCGACGGCATCCACTGGCTCTTCGGTATCGGCGCCGGCACCGTGATCGGCTCGCTCCTGTTCTATCACGCCATCACCCACGGTCCGGTGTCGCTCGCCTCACCGGTGGTGGCCTGCTACCCGGCGATCGCGGTGCCGATCTCCGTCGCCCTCGGTGCCCGCCCCGACCCGCTCCATTGGGTTGCGATGGTCGCCACCATGGCGGGGGTCTGGCTGGTGGCGCGGGCGACGGCTACCAGCGATCGCGCCGAGCCGGAATACGCGCCCGCCGTCATGCGGCGCACGATCCTCTACGCGCTGATTGCCGCCGCAACCTTCGCCGCCTCGCTCACCGCCGCCGACCACGCCGTCGAGATTTACGGCCCCTTGCAGACCGTGCTTGTGGTCCGCCTTATCGGCCTCGTGGGGATCGGGGCGATCCTGCTTGCCCGGCGCGAGCGCGTGCGCCTGCCGGTGCGGGCCTGGCCGATCCTGGCTGCCTTCGGGCTGCTCGACACGCTGGGCCATCTGCTGCTTTACACCGGGCTCGATCTGCCCAACGGCGAGTACGCAATCGTGGCGAGCGTGGGCTACACGGTGGTGACAGTGGTGCTGGCGCGGATCTTCCTGCGCGAGCCAGTTTCGCCTCTGCAATGGGGTGGCGTCGGCATGGTGGTCGGCGGCGTCGGGGTCCTCGCCGCATTTGGGTAACGCTCTATCCGCCGCCGGGTTGCACGTCAGAGGACCATCCGGCAATCGATGCGTCCCAAATGGGTTAGGGTAGACGATGGGTCAGACCGGAGGGCACGGTGATGAACGAAGAAGGCGCGCTACCTGTTGTCCATGACGAGGTCGTGGCGCCGGGGGCTCCGTGGTCGGCCCGCCTGCAGCGGGACCAGGTGCTGCGCATCGTCGACCTGGAGGGCGAACAGGGCGTCGATTTCCTATGCTACGACGCGGACGACCCGCGCGAGCGCTATTACGCGCCGAACACGATCAAGAAGAGCGGCACGCTTCACCTGACCGAGGGCCATACGCTTTACTCGGACCGGGGACGGGCGCTGTTCACGATGGTGGCCGACACCTGCGGCCATCACGATACCATCGCCGGCTGCTGCAGTGCCCCCAGCAACGCCATGCTCTACGGCGTGGAAGGGGTGCCGGGGTGCCGCGAGAACTTCCTGTCCGCCCTGGCGGAACACGGCATGGGATGGACGGATATCGTGCCCAACGTGAACTTCTTCTGCGCCGTGCCGGTCTACGAAGCGGGCCGCCTGGCGGAGCGGACCTTCGTCGACGGCCCGTCCAAGGCCGGCGACCACGTCGACTTGCGGGCCGAGCGCGACGTGCTCGCGATCGTCTCCAACTGCCCTCAGGTCAACAACCCGGCTGCCGGGGGCCGACCGACCCCGATCCGTGTGCAGATTCTTGGAGCCTGATTGTTGCGTCGCGTAGGAAGGCGCAGAGCGGCGAGTTGACCGCCGCAGGCTGCTCGGCGAGCGCCATGTGCCTGAGGCCCGGCAGGATCACGAGCCGGGCGCCGGGAATTTGACCGGCCATGGCCCGCGCCATGGCGGGCGTGTTGCCGGGGTCGTCCTCCCCGGTCATTACCAGCGTGGGACACGCGATCCGCTTCAACCCCTGGACTAATTCGGCATCGCCCTCGGCGAGCACCCGGTAGATCTGCGGATAGAGGGCGGGATCGTTGGCCTTGATCCACGCACGGACGAGCGCGACGGATTCCGGCGCTTGGGCGCGGAAGCCCGGCGTGAACCAGCGTTCGAGGGCGGGCTCCAGGTTGGCCGAAGGCCCGCGCTCCTCCGTCTGACGCACGCGCGCCCTGACCGCCTCGCGCTCGGCGGGGCTGCGGGCGTGTGGCGAGTTCAGGATCGCGAGCGCAGACAGGCGATCCGGATGATCCAGCGCGGCGCGGCGCGCAATCATGCCGCCGAGGGAGAAGCCAACGAGAGCCGCCCGTTCGATGCCGCTACGGTCCAAGAGCCCGAGCAGCTGCCGGGAGAACATGGCGAGGTCGGGCGTGCCGGTGGGCGGCGCGCTCTCGCCATGCCCCAGCAGGTCATAGGTCAGCACCGAGAAGTGCGGCGTGAGCGCCGGCAGCTGCCACTGCCACATGGCGCGGTTGAGCCCGAAGCCGTGGATCAGCACCACCGCAGGCCCACTGCCGTGCCGCTCCCACGCCGTCTCGTCCGCCCTGCCCGCGCTCATCCGCGCCGGCCGGTCGTTGCCGACACCGCACGCGGCCTCATGTGAAGGCGGGCATCACCTCGTTTACGAACAGTTCCAGCGAGCGCTTCTGCTCCTTCATGCCGAGGCCGAGACTCGCGTAGTAGGTGAACTGGTCGACTCCGAGCGCCTCGTAGGCCCTGAGTTTTTGGATCACCTCGTCCGGCGTGCCGAACATCAGGTTGTCATGGAGCATGCGCGGGTCGTACTCGCCCCGGTTCTCCAGCTCCGTCAGAGGGATCGTCCGCGGGAAGCCGTTGGCGACGTCGCCCAGGTTCTTGAACAGGTTCTCGAACTGGCCGAACTGGCGGATCGCGGCCTTCACAGGCACCTCCCAATCCTCCTTGCGGTCATAGACCACGGTGTGTCGCATGGTGGCGAAGACCGGCCGTCGCTTGCCGGGATTGTCGGCGAGGGCCGACTCCATGCGGCCTTTGTAGGCCTCGACCTCGGACATCGGGCGGGTGAGCGGCCAGGAGAGGATGTTGCATTCGTGCTTAACCGCGAAATCGTAGGTGTCCGGCGAGCGTGCCGCGATCCAGATCGGCGGATGCGGCTGCTGTAGCGGCTTGGGCACCGAGGTCGCAGCGGGGAAGGACCAGAACTCGCCCTCGTGCGCGTAATCGCCCTGCCAGAGCGCCTTCACCACGGGCAGCATCTCGAACATGTACTGGAATGCGTCGTTGCGCTGCAGGCCGGGGTGCATGCGGTCGAACTCGCGCTGATAGGCGCCGGAGCCGATGCCGAACTCGAGCCGTCCGCCGCTGTAGAGGTCCAATAGCGCGGCCTCGCCCGCCGCCTTGATCGGGTGCCAGTACGCCGCCACCACCACCGCCGAGCCGAGCCGAATGCGCGACGTGTGCGCCGCCCACCAGGTCAGAATCTGGAACGGGTTGGGCGCGATGGTCATCTCCAGCGCATGGTGCTCGGCGGCCCAAGCGATGGCGAAGCCGCCCTCGTCGGCCATCTGCACCATCTCCAGCGTGTGGCGCTCGACATCGGTCATGTCGAGGTCGGGCGCGAGCCGTTCCATGTTGATGGCGAGCTGGAATTTCATGGTGCGCGGCCTCCATAGGGAGTTGAGGGATATATCGGTTCTGGATGGATAGCGGACCGGCGCGAATTATTCATCACTCTTCTGGTTTGCGTGACACCGGGACGCCAATTGGGCGGTAGCGTCTTCTCCCCATCGCCTACACTTCACGCTAATAAGAATGAGTTGCATTTGCTGAACAAGCCGCTATGGTTATGCGACGCGATTGCATTCGCAGCGGTGGAATCGGATCGGGCGGAGACCCGACCGAAGGTGGAGGACGACATGGCCGACGGCGCAATTCAACAGGGTAGTCAATCAGTTACGCCGCGCCGCTCGGCCGCGCCGGGGATGACCATTCCCCGTCTCACTTTCGCCGAGCAGCTCGTGCTCTGGTCCGCGCGCCGGCTGACCGCCGCCGGCCAGGGCGCCGAGGCGACCGGGGCCGAGGCCTCGGCCTGCCGGCACGACGTGCGTGCGCGCGTCGGCGGCGAGCTCAGCGTTGCCCTTTGCCCGACCGGCGGCCCGGCCGCAGGATTAGACGCGGCGGAGGCGCTGGAGCGAACCCTCGACACCTTCGGCTGCGCGGGCGTGCGCAGCTTGCGACTCAACCCCATGTGCTGCCGCTTCGTCAGCAATGACGAGCGGCTCTTCCTGTCGTTCCTCGCGAGCTGCCAGGACGGCGACCATCGACACGCGGCCGCCCTGCTCTCCTGGTTCCTTCCGCCCGCCGCGATGCGGAGCGCAGCAGCAGATGGCGCCGCGTTCGCGCGGGCGCTGCTCGAGGCGGGGTTCCAGCTACCGCAGCGGCTCATGCTCGCCGAGAGCGCAGGCTTCCCGGCCGGCCTTAAGGCGGATGCGGCTGCGCCGCACACGCTGCACTAGGCCGCATGTTTTCGTTCACAGCGCCCAGCGCGGACAGGGAGTCCGAGTGCGGGTCACTCCATGCCAGAGATAAGGGAGTCGACGCCATGAAGCGAACGCTTGTCGCAAGTACAGCCCTCGTTGCCCTCGCCGTGCTGCCCCTCACGGCGCACGCAGAAGGCGATGTCTATGCGGGCTTTCCGGTCACATTGAAGGGCTACGAGGGGTCGGCGACGACGTCGGTCTCCTACGGCGGCCAGATCGCCCGCCAGGTCCTTCATGACTCGCTCAAGAAGCTCGCCGGCAAGGGCACCGGCGCGCCGGACGCCGAGCTGAAGGCCAGGATGACCGCCTACTTCGAGGGCAAGGACGCGGGTCGCGCGATCATCGCGCCGGCCACCAAGGGCCCATTCGTGGTGAAGCAGAGCGGGGTCGACGAACTCAGCAAGGGCACCAACCTCGCCGGCAAGACCTACAAGGGCGCGGTGCCGGGCATGCCCAACAATATGACCGGGCCGGAGCTGGTGTCGTTCTGGATCGACAAGGCGTCCGGGGCGGAGAAGGGCTTCGATGCCGCCAACGGCTACGACTATCCGCAGCTCATCTCCAAGTTCCTCCTGGGCGCGGTGTTCTACAACCAGGCGGTGGACAATTACCTCGACGAGAAGCTGCGCGCCGACAACAAGCCCAACGACAAGCCCTACAAGGAGGGCGCCGCCTACACCGGCAAGGAGCATTCCTGGGACGAGGCGTTCGGCTATTTCGGCACGCCGGCCCACACGCTGAGCCTGACGCCGCAGGCGGTCTACGAGATCAACAAGCAGGGCAGCAAGTCGGAGAAGCCGGAAGACGCGCTGGCCCTCGCCGATCTGAACCAGGACGGCGCGGTCGATCTCAAGAGCGAGATGGCCTTCGGGCCGGCCTACTACGCCGCTGGCTTCGACAAGCGGGGCACCGACTATCTCCACACCATCACCCGGGCGTTCATCGACGGGCGCAAGGTCATCACGGAGGCAAACGGCGCGGCGCTCACCGACGACCAGCGCAGCATGCTCCGGGGCTACGCCGAGACGATTCGTACCAACTGGGAGAGGGTGCTTGCCGAAGCCGTGTTCAAGTACGCGGGCTCGGTCTACAAGGACCTCGGCAAGCTGGAGACCGTCCTCGAGTCCGGCGGCAATCCGGCCAAGGCCTTCCGCACCTACGCCAAGCACTGGGGCGAGCTGAAGGGCTTCGCGCTCGCGCTCCAGACCGGCCGCGACAACCTGGGCGAGACCGCGGTCAGGCTCAATCGCATCATCGGCTTCGGGCCGGTGCTCCCGAATCTGAGCCAAGTCACTGACATCGACAGCGCGGGCAATTACGTGAAGGACGAGTCCAAGCCGCTCTCGGTCTACCAGTACGACATGCTGAAGCTGCAGGATCTCATGATCTCCGCCTTCGCCGTCGAGGCCCGCCAGAACGATCAGCTCGGCGACATGGAATCGCTGCTGGAGAAGCTCGGCGACGGCGCAAGCGCCGAGAACGACTAGAGGCGTTATTCTCCGCCACGGTGGCGGGCGTCGCGGGGAGATAGGAGGCAAGCGCCGGCGCGGTGGAGTCGATCGTCCTCGACTATCTCGGCGGGCTCGCCGACGGCTTCGTCGATCCCAAGAAGCGGGTCTTCGTCGGCTACTTGTTCGCCGCGCTCGCCATCGCCTGCGTGGTGATGCTGGGCGCTGCGGGATGGAACTTGCGCGCAGGCGCTGCGGCCGGGCGGCGGCTGGTCTTCTCCCGCGCGATCTGGTGGTCGGCCTCGGCGCGGGCCGACTACAAGATGTTCGCGGTCAACCAGGCGCTGATGATGGTGATCGCGCCCAGGCTGGTCGGCCGGATGGCGATTGCCACCGCGCTCTTCACAGGGCTGCACGGGCTGATCGGCGGGCGGCCGGACCTCGCCTACGTCGTGCCGGTATGGCTGGTCGTGGTGGGCTTCACGGTCTGCCACTTCCTCTGCGACGACTTGTCGAAGTATCTGGTGCACCGCGCGCTGCACCGCTGGCCGGTGCTCTGGGCGTTCCACAAGGTCCACCACTCGGCGACGACGCTGACCCCGCTCACGGTCTACCGCACCCACCCGCTGGAGGCGGTGCTATTCAGCCTACGCGGCACCGCAGTACAAGCGGTCGTGGTGGCGGTGTTCATCTTCTTCTTCGGCAGTGCGGTGGACCTCTTCACGGTGCTCGGCGCCAGCGTCTTCCTGTTCGCCTTCAATGCGGCAGGCTCCAACCTGCGCCATTCGCACGTGCGCATCAGCTACGGGCGGCGGCTGGAGAGGTGGCTGATGTCGCCGGCCCAGCATCAGATCCACCATTCGGTGGAGGAACGGCACCACGACAAGAACTTCGGCACCGTGCTCTCGCTCTGGGACTGGCTGGGCGGCACGCTCCACCTCGATGAAAAGGGCGAGGAGCTCCGCTACGGACTGACCGCGGGCGAAACGAGGGAGATGAACGGCCTCGCGGCGCTTTATCTGAGGCCGGCGCTGGAAGCGGGCCAGATTGTTGGAGAGGGGGCCGCGGCAGCGGTGGACGCGCTTGCGAATCGCCCCGAATCCAAAGGACAATCGCGCCGTGTTAGGTACAGTTCGAGCGTGACCGATGCCTCCCGAATCGCGCGGCAGGCAATCGGGGTCCGATAACGGCGGCCCGGCGGAAGCGGGAAAGCGTCTCTTCGGCTACTACGAGACACGCCCAGCGTTCTACGACGAAATGTTCGAGGCCACCGGCGTGCCGCGCGCCCATTGCCGGGAGCTTTGCGAGGCGCTCGACCGGATGCGCCCGGCCGAGATCGGGGCCATGCAGGAGTACGCCGAGCGCTCCTTCCTGCATCAGGGAATCACGTTCGCGGTCTACGGCGAGGAAGGCGCGCAGGAGCGGATCATCCCCATCGACTTCCTGCCCAGGCTGCTCGACGCCGCCGACTGGGACCTGGTCGAGCGGGGCCTGATGCAGCGACTGGAAGCGCTCAATCGCTTCCTCGCCGATGTCTACGGGCCGGGGCGGATCATCGAGGACGGGGTGGTGCCGGTGGACCTGGTGCGGGGCCGCCCGCAGTACCGGGTCGAGATGCGGGGCCTGGAGGTGCCTCACGGCATCTATGTCGCGCTCTGCGGCACCGACATCGTGCGCACCAACGACGGCTTCGTGGTGCTGGAGGACAACCTGCGGGTGCCGTCGGGCGTCTCCTACATGCTGGCCAACCGGCGGGCGCTGAAGACCAGCCTGCGCAACCTGTTCCGCCGCCACCACGTGCGCGGCATCGAGCACTATGGCCAGCTGCTGCGGCAGACGCTGGCCGAGCTGGCGCCGCCCGGCGTCTCCGACCCCTGCATCGTCCTGCTGACGCCGGGCGTCTACAACTCCGCCTTCTACGAGCACATGTTCCTGGCGCAGGAGATGGGCATCGAGCTGGTGCAGGGCAGCGACCTACTGGTCCATAACGGGTTCGTCTACATGCGGTCGACCGCGGGGCTTCAGAAGGTGGACGTGATCTACCGCCGCATCGACGACGACTTCATCGACCCGCTGGCGTTCCGCGCGGATTCGCAGCTCGGCACGCCGGGCCTCTTCTATGCCTACCGGCTGGGCAACGTGACGATTGCGAATGCACCGGGCACCGGGGTCGCCGACGACAAGAGCGTCTACGCCTACGTGCCCGACATGGTCCGCTACTACCTGGGCGAGGAGCCGCTGCTCTCCAACGTGGACACCCATCTCTGCCGGGAGCCGGAGGGGCTGGAATACACGCTCGACAACCTGGAGACGCTGATCGTCAAGATGGTGGGCGAATCGGGCGGCTACGGCATGCTGGTCGGCCCCCACGCCTCGCCGGCCGAGCGCGCGGCCTACGCCGAGGAGATGCGGAAGAACCCGGCCAACTACATCTCCCAGCCGGTGCTCGACCTCTCGGTCTCGCCCTGCCTCACGCCCGACGGCGCGGCGCCGCGCCACGTCGACCTCCGCCCCTTCGTGCTGCGCGGGCGCGAGACGCGGCTCGTCCCCGGCGCCTTCTGCCGGGTCGCGTTGGTCAAGGGCTCCCTGGTGGTCAACTCGAGCCAGGGCGGCGGCGGCAAGGACCTCTGGGTGCTGTCGGACTAGCGTCATGTCGTTGAAGTCACTACGCAAACGGTTGATCCAGCGCTCGATCTCCATGAACCAGCCTCTTCCCCACATCGTCATGCCCGGACTTGATCCGGGCATCCATGTCTGCCGCGTGCCACGGAGAGACGTGGATGGCCGGGTCAAGCCCGGCCATCACGTGTTGGGGGTGTCGTGCGTGCGGATGCAAACTCCTCGAACGGGACGCTAGGCCGATGCTCTCGCGCACCGCCCAGGGCCTCTACTGGATGGGCCGCTATCTTGAGCGGGCGCAGCACGGCTGCCACCTGCTGGCGGAGCAGTTCATCATCATCGAGGACCGGCCGGTCGAGCAGATCGACCAGAGTTGGCGGCGTCTTTTCATGGCCGTCGGCCGCACCCCGCTGGGCGGCCACATGGACCCGCTCCCCGATGACGAAGACTTCATGCTAGCGGACGCCTACACGTTGGCCGACGACCTGACCTTTGAGCCCACCAACCCCGATGCGATCCGCAACTGCGTCGCGGCGGCGCGCGAGAGCGCCCGGCAGGTGCGCAACATCATCCCGGACAAGATGTGGTCCTCTCTCAACCTCGCCTACTTCGATCTGCGCGATGTCGAGATGGAGGCCATCTGGAACAACCAGCCGGGCAGCTTCTATGACCGCACCGAGGGCGCCCTCCGCACCGTCTCGGGCGTCGCCGAGGGCACGATCTACCGCGATGACGGCTGGCACTTTCTCCAGCTGGGGCGCTTCGTCGAGCGGGCGCAGCTGGTTGCGGCGCTCATGAACGCGCACATCGCACTGTTCCCGACTGCCGACCCCGATTGCGAAGCGGACTGGCTCTCGCTGCTCTGGATCTGCGAGGCGCACTTCGCGTACCGCCGCCTCTACTCCCTGGAGCGTCGCCCGCCCCGTATGGTCGACTTCCTGGTCACCGATCCCGCACTGTCGCACTCGATCCGCCATGCGCTGGCGCGCATCGTGGAGGCGCTCGACGCCGTCGCCAGCGGCCCGCGGCTTCGGATCGAAGCCGAGCGCCGCGCGGGCCGGATGGCCGCCAGCATCGACCATGACTGGCCCGACCGCGACCGCACGGACGACGACGCCACGCGCGCAGCGCTGCAGGAGTTCGGCCAGTCCTGCCGACTGCTGCACGACGACATCGCGGCCGCTTATTTCAACTACGAGATCGAGGACGCGCCGTGAGTAGGGACACCCCGTGAGCGGGGACACACCGCGGCGGTTCCTGGTCGAGCACCTCTCGGACTTCCGCTACGCGGAGCCGGCGCAGGGCAGCCTGATGGTGCTGCGCCTGCACCCGCGAACGGACGGGGGGCAGCGGGTCGACTCCTTTGCCCTCGACATCGACCCCGCCGCCGCGCCGATCGCGTTCCAGGACCCCTTCAGCAACGCCTGCCACCTGTTCAACGTCCACCGGTCGCACGAACACACCGCCGTGAAGTCGCGGGCCGAGGTCGAGACCGCGCCGGCGCCGGACCTGCCGGACCGAATGGGCGGCGACGCCTGGGGCGCGCTGGCGGAGGTGGCAACCCCCCTCGCCCACTGGGAGTTCCTCGCGCCCAGCCAATTCGCACGCCCGAGCCCGGCGCTGGAGGCCTTCGCCGCGGCCAACGAGCTGCGCAAGGGCGGCGATCCCCTCTCCTCGCTGCTGGAGCTGGGACGCGCGCTGCACGACGCCTTCCACTACGAGCCGGGCAGCACGGCGGTGGATTCGCCGATCGAGCACATCCTGGAGACCGGCAGCGGGGTCTGCCAGGACTACACCCACGTGATGATCGCCATCGCGCGCTCGTGGGGCATTCCGAGCCGTTACGTCTCGGGCTACCTGCATCGGGAAGGCGCGCCGGGCGAGCAGACGCCCGAAGGGGCGAGCCATGCCTGGGCGGAGTTCCTGCTCCCCGATCTCGGCTGGTTGGGGATCGACCCCACCAACGACACCATCGCCGATCACCGCCACGTCCGCATTGCCATCGGCCGCGACTACGCCGATGCGGCGCCGACGCGGGGCGCCGTGTTCGGCGGGGGCGAGTCCCGGCTCGACGTGGTGGTGCGGGTGGCCGAGGGCGACGAGCCCGAACCCGCCATCGCGCCACACCCGGAGCGGCCGTTCCTCAGCGACGCCACGCCCACCCCGGCGGTCCCGCAAGCGGGCGCCGATCAGTAGCGGCCCTCCGGCGGGGGGCCGAGTTAGCTCAGATAGCGGTCGAGCACGTGGCCGGGAGGCGGTACGTCGCGGTAGCCGTTCTCGTCGTAGACGCGGGTGCCGTTGACCCAGACCCGGTGCACCCCGCTCGCGTCACGCACCAGGCGGCTCTCGCCGCCGGGCAGGTCGTCGACCCGCCTGATCGCGCCGCGCCCGACCGTCGCCGGATCGAAGAGCATGAGGTCCGCGAACTTGCCGGGCGCGATCTCACCGCGATCCGCGATGCCGTAGAGCCGTGCCGGCAGGCTGGTGACCCGGCGGATTCCGTCCTCCAGATCGAACACGCCTTTGTCCCGCACCCAGTGGCCCAGGAGGTGGAGGCCGTAACCGGCATCGCAGAGGTAGCAGAGATGAGCGCCGGCGTCAGACAGGCTGATAATTCCCGCGTCGTGGCGCAGCAGCTCCTCCACGGCCGCCTCGTCGGCGTTGAGCAGGGCGGCGTTGAAGGTGGTGCCGAGCCTCTCGTCCACAGCGAGGTCGAACATGACGTCGACCGGATCGCGGCCCTCGCGCCCGGCGATGGCCTCGATGGTCTCGCCTTCGAGCGCACGATGCGCGGACGTTGTCGCCATGGCCACCTCGACGCGCTGCCAATCGCCGTAGAAGATCTTGCCCTGCTTCGGCCTCTCCAGGTCCTCCCGGAACCTGTTGCGGAAATCCTCGCTCGCGATGATCGCCAGGAACTCATCATCCGATGCCGTGTGCAGCGGCTCCCAGGCATCGAGACTCTGCAGCGGGAAGGCGGTCCGCATCGAAAAATCCATGCGGAGCGGTTGGCACGAGACCTGGGCCCACACCCCGTTGCCGCGGCTCTGCGCGGCGGCGGCGCCCTCAAGCATCCCGATGGCGCGGTCGGGGAAGGTCTCGTTGTGGAGGGCGGCGGTCATGAAGATCGGCCGGCCGGTCTCCGCGGCCATGCTCTCCAGCCGTTCCACCGTCATGCTCGGGCCGACGGTGAGCTGGAAGATGCCGCGCCCGAGCTCGCCGAGCACGCCCACCAGCGCCCGCAGCTCGTCGTCTTCCGCGAGCCGCGACGGCATCGGCACCCCGCCGTCGCCGTTGTGATTGATCGAGGTCGAGGTGGCGAAGCCGATGGCGCCGGCCTCCATCGCCTCGTGCACGATGCCGCGCATGGTGGCGATCTCGTCATCGGTCGCCGCGCGGTCCGAGGCCTCGGCACCGAGCACCGTGGTGCGCACCGCCGAGTGGCCGACGAAGACGCCGGCGTTGGGGTAGCAGCCCTTGCGCCGCAGCTGCGACAGGTACTCCGGGAAGGTCTCGAAGCCCCAGTCGATCCCGGCCTCCAGCGCTGCGATGGACATGCCCTCGACCTCGGCCAGGTTGCGCGCCATCTGCTCGCGTCGGTCCGGTGGGCAGGGCGCGATGCTGAAGCCGCAGTTGCCCATGACGACGGTGGTGACGCCGAGCGAGGGCGAGGGCGTCACTTGGCTCTCCCAAGTGACCTGGGCGTCGTAGTGGGTGTGCACGTCGACGATGCCCGGCGCCAGCACGAGGCCGTCGGCGTCCACCGTCTCCCGCGCGCTCTCCGTCACGTCGCCGATTTCGACGATGTGTTCGCCGCTGACGGCGACGTCGGCCTGGATGAGTGGGTTGCCAACGCCGTCGGCGACCATCGCGCCGCGAATCACGAGATCATGCATAGCTGAACCTATCCTCCCACTATGAGATCGCGGTTCCGCCCGTAGCGCCGCCGGGCTAAGGGCTCTTCGGAACCGTCACGCCGATCATGCAGTCGCGAGTCACCAGCGCGCCGAGGCGCTCGGGCTCCCAGCCCTCGGTGCCGGCAGGCTGCCGGGGCACGACAATGTAGCGCATGTCGGCGGTGGAATCGTGCACCCGCACGGTCACGTCGTCGGGGATCTCGGTGCCGAACTCGCGCAGCACGGCACGGGGCTCGCGCACCACACGCGAGCGATAAGACCGCGCCTTGTACCAGTCGGGCGGGAGGCCCAGGAGATTGCGCGGATAGCACGAGCAAAGGGTACAGACGATGACGTTGTGCACGGTCGCCGTGTTTTCGACGGCGATCAGCCGCAGCGGCCCGAGCTCGATGCCCATACTGGCGCAAGCCTTGGAGCCATCCGCTAGCAGCGCGTCCTTGAAGGCTGGGTCGGTCCAGGCGCGGGCCACGACTTGCGCTCCCGTCGCAGGACTGCGGGCGTCCATCGTCTCGATCGCGGCGCGCACGTCGTCGGCGCCGAAGATGCCCTTCTCGATCAGGAGCTCGCGCACGGCGATCTCCATGGTCTCGTAGTAGCAGAGCGGGCCGTCCTCGTCGGGCAGCGGCCGGTGGTCGTGGGCGTGTTCGTGGCTGTGGGTCGCCATCGCTTACTCCGTCACGGGCTCGAGCCAGTGCTCGTAGAGCTCGATGTCGATGGTATCGCCGGCCGGGCCGTCGTATTCAGGCCAGAGCGCGGTCTGGTCGAAGCGCACGCGATAGAGGGTCTGCTTGGGTCGATCCCGGCGCCCGAACGCAAGCTCCTTGGGATTGCCGAAGGCGCCGCAGATGCGCTCCACATCACCGACGGCGCCGCGCGCGTAATACGGCGTGCGGATATGGCCGAGCGGGAAGGCTCGACGCACCGCCACCCGGTCACCGACGGCGAAGCGCGCCGCCATCAGCCGGCGCCCTCCTCACCTCGTGCCTCGACCTCGGCCATGCGGCGGCCAAGCTCGTCGGAGGAGATGACCCCCTCGGCGAGCAGGGTATTGGTGATCGAGGCCATCCAGCGCTCGTAGTAGCTCATCGCCTCATAGGCCTCGGTGCCGAGCTGCTCGATGCCGCGGCGGAGCTGGTCCACGGTAATCACGCGCCGCTCGGGGCTCCCGAGCAGCACCATGAGGGCGTCCACCCGCTTCTCCCAGGGCGCATGCGCGTGCTCAGCCCGGTCGATGGAACCGGCAGGCAGCCCGCCCATGTCGTGCACCCCGCGCATCGGATCGCCGCTCACGCCGGCTCCTTAACTCGCCCCGCCAAGCGGCCACGATAGGTGCGTGCCAGGCCTGGGGCAAGGCGGCGCGTTGTCGCCGAACGCCTCGACTGATAGCGTACGGTGATCGCTGACATCGCCCGGGGAATTGGCTGATGACGTTCGATCTGCTGATCCGCAACGGAACCCTTGTCGATGGTTCGGGCATGCCCCGCTATCGGGCGGATGTCGGAATCAAGCAGGGCCGAATCGCGGAAATCGGCCGAATTTCCAGCCCCGCCGACGAGACGGTCGACGCTGAGGGCATGATCGTCGCACCCGGTTTCATCGACGGCCACACTCACATGGACGCTCAGGTGGCGTGGGATCCGGCAGGCTCTTGCTCCTGTTGGCACGGCGTGACCAGCGTGGTCATGGGCAATTGCGGGTTCGCGCTGGCGCCCTGCAAGCCGGAGGCAAGAGAGTGGTTCGCCGAGTGCCTGGAGGCTGTCGAAGACATCCCCAAGGACGCCATGGTGAGCGGGATCGATTGGCGCTGGGAGACTTTCCCGGAGTATCTCGCGGCCGTCGAATCGTTCCCGAAGGCCATTAACTACGCCGCCTACATCGGGCACTCGGCTCTCAGGATGTACGCGATGGGCGATCGCGCGTTGGACGAGGAGGCCAGCGAGGACGATCTCAAGCGCATGGCGGACCTGGTGCAGGAGGCGCTCCGCGCCGGCGCCATGGGCCTGTCTTCGTCAAGGTCCACCACTCATATCCGCCCGGATGGCGGTCCGGTGGCAAGCCGTATCGGCAACTGGGCGGAAATTGCGCACCTGGTGCACGCGATGGCCGAGCTGAACGCCGGCATCTTCCAGGTTGGACCCGATGTCTCGGGCGGCGAGGCACAGCGCGCATGCCTGGACGAGCTGGCGAAGATCGCGGTCTCGAGCGGCCGGCCGCTGATGCTGGGAGTCTTTTCGACGAGCCAAGGCGATCGACCCAACCCTCCCGAGTATCAGTTCGATTGGATGGACAGGGTTGCGGCCGAAGGGGGCCGGGTCCTGGGGCAGGCCACCACGAAATCGATCAACGCCGTGTTCTCGTTGAAGTCCTACCTTCCGTTCGATGCCCTGCCGGTCTGGAGCGACATCCGCGGCCTCTCGGTAGAGGAACAGAAGGTCCGCTTCCGCAACCCGGATACCCGCGCCGGCCTCGTCGCAGCCGAAGCGGGGATGCAACCCCGGAGCACCGAATTCCAGGGCGGCGGCGCTGCCACGACAAATCCATACAAGCCGGACTACGCCAACCTGTTTCCGATGTTCGACGTGAACTGGGATGACCCCAGCGTCGAGGAGCTCGCGCAGTCCTCCGGGCGGCACCCCGTCGAGGTCATGCTTGACCTGATGGCGGAAAACGAGGACCTGGTCTTCGTCCAGCCGCTGGTGAACGAGACACCGGACGAGGTGCGCCGGTTGCTGAAGAGCCCCCGCTCGCTTGCGACCTTCTCCGACTCCGGCGCGCACGTGTGCCAGGAGATGGGCTCATCGCTCCAGACACACTTACTGAGTTACTGGGTGCGCACCAGGCAGGCGTTCACCCTGGAAGAAGCGGTACGGATGCTGACGTTCGACAATGCATCCGCCTGGGGCATGCACGACCGGGGCCTGCTGCGCCCCGGCTTCACGGCCGACATCGTGGTCTTCGACGAAACGACGGTCCGGCCATGCCTGCCCACGGTTCAACACGACCTGCCCGGCGGCGCCCGCAGGCTCGTGCAAAAGGCCGATGGCATCGCCGCCACGGTCGTCAATGGCGCCGTCACGCTGAGAGACGGGGAACCCACCGGCGCGCATCCCGGCCAACTCATCCGCGGTGGAGCTGCCGCCCATTAACCCCCGATTTTCGTCAAGATTACGGCCTATCTGCCCTTGAAGTCGGCCGGGCGTTTCTCGCGGAAGGCGTCGGTGCCTTCCTTGAGGTCGTCGGTGCCGGCGAGGTCGTGGAACGAGCGTGATTCGAGGCGGAGCGCGTCCGCGAGCGGCATGTCGAAGGCGCGCATCATCACGTCCTTGGCGAAGCGCTGGGCGAGCGGCGCGCGGCTCGCCAGAAGTTCAGCGAACTCCATGGTCTCCGCCACCAAGTCGGCGGCCGGCACGATTCGGTTGACCAGGCCGATGCGGAGCGCGTGCTCGGCGTCGACGCGCCTCCCCGAGAGGATGATCTCCATGGCGTTGCCGAGGCCCACGATCTGCGGCAGCCGCACGCAGCCGCCGTCGCAGGGATGGAAGCCCCAGTTCACGTCCTGATGGGCAAACTCGGCGTTGGGCGAGCAGAAGCGGATGTCGCAGGCCTCGGCGAGCTCGAGCCCGCCCGAGATCGCGTAGCCGTTGACCGCCGCGATGATCGGCTTGTCGATTTCGAGCCCGCGCGTGATGCCGCCGAAGCCGGGGCCGTCGGTAAAGCGCGTGCGGAACTCGGGCGCCGGGCGGCCTGCGTAGTTCATCGTGTAGGTCTTGAGGTCAGCGCCGGCGCAGAAGGCCCTGTCGCCCGCACCGGTGATGACCGCCACCCGCGCGTCGTCGTCCGCCGCGAAGTCGCGCCAGCGCTCGATCAGCCGGTCGTTGGCCGTGAAGTCGAGGGAATTCATCTTCTCGGCGCGGTCGATGGTGATTAGCCGCACGTGGCCGTGCGCCTCGTAGAGGATGTCGTTGGTCATGGGTTGATTCTTCGGTTCCTGCGCCGCTACCAGGCGGCCCAGCCGTTGTCCACCAGAAGGTCCGCGCCGTGGACCGAGTCCGAATCGGCGGACGCGAGGAAGACGGCGGCGCCGGTGAGCTGCTCCGGGTCCATGTGGCCGATGCCCGCGGGCGTGAGCTCCGCCTGCCGCGCGTCGTAGCCGTCGGTCGCGCGGAGTGCGGCGTTCATGTCGGTGACGATGTTGCCGGGCGAGAGCGCGTTCACGTTGATGCCGTCGGCCGCGAGCTCCAGGCAGAGCGCCTTGGTCATGTTGGTGAGGCCGCCCTTGGACGCGCAATAGGCGGCCGAATGCGGAAAGCCGCCGCAGCCGGCGATGGAAGAGATGTTGATGATCTTGCCGGCACCCTTCGCCTTCATGGTGGGCACGACCGCCTTGGTCATGAAAAACGCGCCCTTGAGGTTGAGCGCCTGCTGGGCGTCCCAGTTCTCCTCCGTGACCTCTTCGATCGGCTTGGGCGTGAAGATGCCGGCGTTGTTGACCAGGATGTCCACCGTGCCGAAGGCATCGATCACCTCCCCCGCCAGGCGCTCGCAGTCGGCGACCACACCGACATCGGCCATGAATGCCTGGGCCTTGCCCCCGGCGGCTTCGATCTCGGCGACCACCGCCTCGGCGCGCTCGCGCCTGGTGTTGCCGACGACGGCGACGGCGGCACCCTCCCGCCCGTAGCGGCGCGCGATGCAGGCGCCGATGCCGCGCGACGAGCCGGTGACGATTGCCGCCTTGCCTTCGAGTTTCATGGTGACCCCTCCCCGCGTTCGGCGCCGATCCTAACCCGCCTTTCCCACCAAGGTCATGGTTTGCGCGGCGCTCTCTGGGACATGTACAGGGTCTGCGATTGGCACAAGTGCTACGAATGGAACAAGTTCATCTGGCAAGTCTCCGACTGGGATGTGAACATGTACCTGGATGGCTTGCCCCAGCGGGGTGCAGGAGAGGCGCGGATGGCATTCGAGCTCACGCCCGCACAGATTGACCGGTTCAACGAAGACGGCTTTCTGGTCGTCGACAAGCTGATCGACGACGAGACGGTCGAGGCGGTGAGCGAGCGCTACGAAAAGCTCTTTCGCGGCGAATTCGAAACCGGGGTCCTGCCGGACGAAGTCAATTGGCAGGAAGGCGAGAGCGATCCTTCCCTGACCCGGCAAATCTGCAACGCGTGGAAGGCGGATCGGACGATCGCGTCGGTGGTCATGAGGGCCGACCTGGGCAAGGCGATCGCCACACTCGGCGGCTGGCCGGGCGCGCGCTTGATGGTGGACAACGTGCTGTGGAAGCCGCCCGGCACACGGCCGCTGGCTCTTCACCAGGACAACGCCTATCTGCATTGGTTCCAGCCGACGGAGCTGTTGAGCTGCTGGATGGCGCTCGACGACACCAGGGCCGATGCGGGGACGCTCGAGTTCGTGCGTGGATCGCACCGCTGGCATCATTCACTCCCCGAAGGCGAGTTCCACGGCCCCAAGGACTACCGCAAGTACATGGAGAAGGCGGCCGCCAAGGAGGGAGTGGAGCCGGAAATCGTCCACGTGGAAGTGCCCAAGGGGGGCGGCTCCTTCCATCACGGTTGGACCTGGCACGGCTCCGGCGACAACACCGCGACGGTCCCCCGCCGCTCTCTCGTGCTGCACGCCATGCGGAGCGATACGCGCTACGTCCCCGAGTGCCTGGGCCAAGGTGTCGGCTCGATCTACAGCCGCTACAAGCGGCTCGGCGACCACACCATCGACGAGAACTACTTTCCGGTTCTGTGGACCCGCGACGGCTATCGAACCCCGGATATCGACACGTTCTTGAATGGCGCGGGCACCTGATCCGGCTACGGCCCCGCTCCGCGCGATCGGCGCCCTGCCAACCGTTAGCGGTGAACCTCTTCGCTCTCGTCTAGCGCGCGAAATCCACCGCGTATGAACACCGCGAGCGTGGCACCGTCTTCCGAGACCGAGACATGTTTCGAGCCCGGCTTCAGTGAGACGAAGTCGTTGCGGCGGTAGACCGTGCCGTCGCTATCGGTCAGCGTTCCGTCGAGGACCAGGAACTCCTCGTAGCCGATGTGCTCATGGGGCGTCGAGCCGGTTTCAGGCGCGAAGCGAACCAGGTAGCAGCCTTCGCCCGCCCCCGCGTCGTAGCTGATATTGCAGTAGCTGACGCCGCCACGCGCCGGACGGTCGGAACGGTCAGGGCGCTTCATGCGATGGGGCGGTTCCGTTCCGAAGGTCGCGGTCTCGACGTTCACGACCGTGCGATAGGACGCAAGCGACGTGCTCATCTAGGCCCTCGTCTGCACAGCTAAAGCTCAACCATCGACCGGCTCGTCGATCGCCGCGAGCAACTTACGCCGGCGCCGGACGAGGCGACAAGACTCCGTGCACGCCTCGCTCAGTTCACACGAAGAGGATGCCCTCGTGCGGACTCCGACGATCGCGCCTGCGGCATCCTGGGCTCTGGAACTGATGGATTTCGCGAATGCCGCTGCCTCCAGACTAGGCGCGGCCGTCGCATTGCGGCGGTTTGAAAGGGGGCACTAGAATGATGGGATCCGAGCGCCCCTCGCGACCGGCTGGCCACCGCTGAACACTGAATCGCGATCGACTGGGGGACGGCGAGACGGAGCGAGTGTCATTGCGACCCAGTGCGATCGTGGCGTGCCGCAACGTCTCTGCACCGTGGCGTCAGTGGCCTAGGGCCGGGGGCATCGTCGCTTGAGCACGCACGGGATGGTCCATACCGGATCCACGCGAACCTTCATGTGGTTCTGCATGGGCCCGGTGCTCCTGTTGCTGATCATCGTGGCGGTCGCTCCGGTCACGCTCGCCCTCATCGACAGCTTCCGCGACCTCTCGCTGGCCATGCCGAGCAAGCGCGGGCAGTTCGTGGCGCTCGACAACTACCGCGACCTGCTGGGGTCGGACGGGAACTTTTACCGGTCGCTGGCTCATACGGCGATCTTCATGATGATCGCGGTCCCCATCGAGCTGGCGCTCGGGCTGCTCATCGCGCTCTGGATCAACCGGGAGTTCGCTGGCCGCCGGCTCGTCCTCACCATCCTCATGATCCCGACGATGATCGCGCCCGTCGTCGTGGGCATGATCTGGCGCTTCTTCCTGATGCCGAGTTTTGGGGTGTTGACGGTCTATATGAACCGCTTGGGTTTATTCGAGGAGACCAGCGTCTTCTCGGGGCCGATCACCGCCTTCGGCGCCCTGATCATCATCGACATCTGGGAATGGACGCCCTTCATCATGCTGATCATGCTGGCCGGGCTCAGCGCACTGCCGCAGGCACCCATCGAGGCGGCGACGATCGACGGTGCCTCCCGCTGGCAGATCTTCCGGCATATCCAGCTGCCCATGCTTTTCCCGCTCATCGTCGTCGCGGTGATGCTCCGCGGCATCGATGCCAGCAAGGTGTTCGACACCATCTACGTGCTCACGGGCGGCGGTCCGGGCAACGCGACCGAGGTCATCTCGACCTTCGCCTACCGAACCAACTTCATACGTTGGGACCTGGGCTACGGTGCCGCCGTCTGCCTTGTCCTCGCGTTCGCCTCCCTGGTGGTGGCCGCGCTCTTCTTCAAGACCGTGAGCGGCAAGCCCAAGCCCGTGGAAGAGACTGCATGACCACCGGACGCAGCCTCTTCGCGCGCCAGCTGGTCACGTTCGTGATCCCTCTTCTCGTGCTGCTGGGGGTGGCGCTGATCCCCTACATCTGGATCCTGCTGGCCAGCTTCAAGACGCGCGGCGAGCTGATCTCGCCCGAGCCGAAGTGGATCTTCGATCCCACGTCGATCAACTACACGGACATCATCTACAAAGGCTTCGACGGTTATCTGCTTAACTCCGTGATCATCGGCTTCTCGAGCACGGCGCTTTGCGTTTTCGTCGGAACGCTCGCGGCCTACGGCTTTTCCCGCTTCAAGATCCCGGCCGGCAATCACCTGTTTTTCTACATCCTGGCGACCCGGCTCGGCCCTCCCGTCGCCTATGCGCTGCCGATGTACCTGATTTTCAGGGATCTCGGCCTGGTCAACACCTACGCCGGCGTCATCCTGGCGCACACCACGTTCAATCTCGTCCTTGTGGTCTGGATGATGCGGTCGTTCTTCGACGACGTGCCGCGCGAGATCGAGGAGGCAGCCTATCTCGACGGCTGCGGCCATTTCCGGGTGTTCCTGCAGATCACCCTGCCGATGACCTACCCCGGCCTCGCCGCCGTCTCGATCTTCGTCCTGATCTTCTCGTGGAACGAACTGCTGTTCGCCCTGATCCTCACGGGCGGCGACACGCGCCCGCTGACGGTGATGATCCCGTCGCTCGTCCTGCACACGGGAACGCAGTGGGGCCAGGTCGCGTCCGCCTCGATCATTCAGAGCATTCCCGTGCTCGTCTTCATCTTCTTCATCCAGAAGAAGCTGGTGCAGGGCCTGACCTTCGGCGCCGTCAAAGGTTAGCCGCGGAGGCGCTTTCCCGAATCCTGATCGAAGGCCATGACGTTGGCTGGGTCGACCCACAGACGAATGTCGCTGCCGTAGGAAATTCCGTCGTTGCGGGCCAAACGGGCGACCAGCGTGGGGCCCGCCGTCTCGAGTTCGACGATGGTATCCGCGCCGAGATGCTCCACCGCCTCGACCCGCCCCGCGATGGCGACGGCGCCATCGGCCGGCTGCAGGTCCAGGAACTCGGGCCGGATGCCGATGATGACGGACCCGCCGCACGTGGCCGGGTGGCCGGCCGGGAGGTCGATGTCCAGCCCGTCGACCCGGAAGGTGACGGCGCCGTCGCCCGGTCGCGCGATGCCGTCGACCAGATTCATCGCCGGGCTCCCGATGAAGCCGGCGACGAACGCGTCGTCGGGATCGTCGTAGACCTCCAGGGGCGTGCCCACCTGCCGGATACCTCCCTCGTGCATCACGACGATGCGGTCGCCCATGGTCATCGCTTCGATCTGGTCGTGGGTGACGTAGATCATCGTCGTGTCGAGGCGATGATGCAGCTTGATGAGCTCGCTCCGCATGGCGACGCGGAGCTTGGCGTCGAGATTGGAGAGCGGCTCGTCAAACAGGAACACTGCAGGGTCGCGCACGATGGCCCGGCCGAGCGCCACGCGCTGCTGCTGACCGCCGGAGAGCGTCTTCGGCCTGCGCGGGAGCTCCTGGGTGAGGCCGAGGATGGCCGCCACCTCGCGCACGCGTCTCTCGATTTCGTCGCGCGGCAACTTCCTGATCTTCAGGGCAAATCCCATGTTGTCCGCCACCGACATGTGGGGATAGAGGGCGTAGGACTGGAACACCATGGCCACGTTGCGATCCTTCGCGTGGACCTGGGCAACGTCAGTGTCACCGATGAAGATGCTGCCGGAGGTCACCGTCTCCAGGCCCGCGATCATGCGCAGGCACGTGGTCTTGCCCGACCCCGACGGGCCGACCAGGACGACGAACTCGCCGGAATTGATGGTGAGGTCCACGGATTCGACCGCAACCACCGGACCGAAGCGCTTGGTCAGGCCCTCCAGACGTACGTCCGTCATGACACCACACCCAGATACACGAGCTCGACCGCGATGAAGAGGGAGGAATGTGCGCTGTGGCGTATTTCGACATCGTGACGCTGATCTTTGGCGGCCGGATATCGACTGCCTGATCCCCGCCGGGTGAGCAGAATGCAGCGATTAGACGCGAGATCGGAACGCTACGGGAACATCGTGACATGGATGGCCGCGGTCTGCCATCCGCCGGCAGGCGGCTTGGTCGAGCGGCGATGTCGGAGGTGGGACAACCGGTCAGCCGGTGTCGAGGTACGGCACCGCGCCGACCAGCGAGCGCATCCGCTCCGCGTGGCCGGCCCGCACCTGCGCAAGGGCCAGCGCCATCATCACCACCAGCGCCAGCCCGACACGGGTCTTCATCTTAGCGAGCCCGCGGATGTAGTGGGTCTCGAAGTTGAAGCTGTTGTCGAGGCGGCTGTTGATCCTCTCTATCGCAGAGCGCCGGTTGTAGCCGCGCCGCCAGGACGGGCTGCCCCAGGGCGTCGGGGTGAAGATGCGCCGGTCGTTCTTGTCGAGATCGATGCGCACGATGCGGCCGTACTCGCCGGGCTCCACCCCGCCCGCCCGGTGGCACGCCTTGCTGCCTGTACAGTCGAAGCCGAAGGCCGCCGCCGGGCAGCGGTATTCAGCGTGCCGCAGAGGCCGCGCTCGGCCTCGAAGCCCTGGAAGGCCATGGCGCGGACCTCGCCGGTCTGGGGGCAGATGCAGGACACGCGGCCGCGCTCGTCGTGGACGACGACGTCGGCGCGGTTGGGGAACAGCGCCCGCGTGATCGGCTTCGTCGGATCATAGCCCGGCTCCTCCTTCTCGGCCTTCCACATCAAGCGCGTGTCGACCAGCGGCCGAATGGCCCACTTATCCCAGAGCAACTTCTTCTGGGGAGCGTTGTCGAGACCGCGGTCGGCGCTGAAGTCGTCGCAGCGCTCCACCATTTCCGGCGCTCTTGCGAACAGGTTCTCCAGCATCTTGGGGAGCATCTTGACCTCCGAGTCCGACGCCCGCGTCACCTCGAAGGCCACCGGGACCTCGTAGTGGGTGTCGGCGATCAGGTGGAGGCCGTAGCCGAACCATGATTTCACCTTCTTCCAGATCGCGCCGGTCTTGGCGTTCACCCCGCTCGTCTCATGCTTGCCCCAGTCGGCGTCGGGGTCGGAGGTCTTCCCCTTGTCCTCGGCAACCCGGCCCGTCGAGTGGCTCTCGATCGCCTTGCCGTCGTAGCCGAGATGGCGGCCGAAGTCGGGCAGCTCTTCGAAGAGCGACGCGCGCAGGCTCTCGACCATTGCGGACACCAGGCCGCACTCGTTCTCAAGCAGCACGACGCGCCGCAGGAAGCGCGAGAAGTTCCAGTGGCTGGGCACCGTCGAGCGGACCTGCGCCGGATGCGCCACCGCGCATGGTGGCTCCTTCGTACCTGCGCGAAGCTCCAACACGGGCGCGCTCTGGAAAGGCAGCGGGTCGAACCCGCAGAGTTCCAGGAGCGCCGGGTTGCGGCCCATCTCCCGCAGCAGCGACTGGATCGAGGCGTGCTGGAACACCACGCCCGCGATCAGCGCACGCCACATCGACCGCACCGGGTAGTCGTTGCGCCCGCGACCTCGCCCGGCCTCAAGCGCAGCCACGATCTCCTCGTCGGGCAGGGTGTCGAGCACCAGACGCAGGCGATCCAGGTCCGGCAGGCCTTCGACAGCCTGCCAGGAAAAGGGTAGCTTCTCCGTTGTCGCCATCACGTTCTCCCTACCAGGGCTGGTGGATGGAACGAGGGCCTCTGGCCCGATGGCGACACCTTCTATCCGATTCGGGCGGGACGACGCGACGGGGCCGGAAGTGAGCCTGGGAGCGTCGTCGGCTATGGGGTGGAAATCCTCGATCCGCCCTATCCGCCGATCTCAGGGCCGCAGATGTCTGCGAAGCCGCCGGGGTAAGAAAAATCTCGGATCAGCTGGAGCCCTTGATCACCAAGGGATGCGTGACAGCGCACACGCCTCAGAGGGCCACACCCCAGAATCGGACTTCGCCGGGCGTCAGCCAACGTCGCCGGGTGTTCCACACCCCGATCAAAAGTATGAACGGCACGCAGACCGCAGCGACGGCAACGTGTTCCAACATCGCCTAGTCTCGCGCCGGCGGGCCGGCGGATCGAAACCAGATCACGAAGGGCAGGCTTGCCAGCAGGGGAAACACGAAGAGCCCGACGGGCACCACCACGAAGTACGAAATCTCCCGTTCGATCATCGCTCCGCACCCGACGACGATCAGCAGGCAATAGAGGATCGCCCACAGGCAGGCGCGAAGGTTTGAGCGGTCGATCAAGACGGATATCCCGAACCCCGTGGCCGTCGCATTCAATCGGCAGCCATCTGGCCGGTCAAGCATGCGGGCGGCAGCAGCGCACGGCCCGTGAGCACGGCCGCCCGGCCCGCGTCGTTCATATGTCGTGACCTCTCGTGATAGGGTTTCCGCGGTCCATCGAGCACACGAGCCGGCGGTCTCGGGGTGGGGAGGGGAAAGCTCATGGAGGGGTTGGAGCGCTACCTCAAGCTCGATGAAGGGCTGATCAGCCGCAGGATCTTCTTCGACCCGGAGATCTACCAGTTGGAGCTCGAGTGCATCTTTGCGCGCTGCTGGCTCTTCCTTGGGCACGAGTCCCACGTTCCCCAGCCCGGCGATTACATGACGTCCTACATGGGCGAGGACCCCATCCTCATCTGCCGGGGCGACGACGGAAAGATTCGCGCGTTCCTCAACTCATGTCGTCACCGGGGCATGCGAGTCTGCCGGGCGGACCGCGGCAATGCGCGCCAGTTCACCTGCAGTTTCCATGGCTGGACCTACGCCAACAGCGGCAGGCTCAAGGGCGTGCCATTGGAACAGGACGCCTACGGCGACCGTCTCGACCGGGATCGCTGGGGCCTGCTGGAGGTACCGAAGCTGGCGGTCTATGGCGGCATGATCTTCGGCAACTGGGACGCCGGTGCCGAGAGCCTCGACGACTTTCTGGGCGATCTCCGCTGGTATCTGGATGTGATGATCGAGCGCCACGTTGGCGGGATCGAGTTTGTTCCCGGCGTCCAGCGCTACTCCCTCAACGCCAACTGGAAGATCGCGAGCGAGAACTTTACGGGCGACACCTACCATCTGCCCTACTCGCACGGGTCGATGTACAAGCTCGACATCCCGCAGATCAATCCGGCCAACCCGAGCTTTCGGGGCAAGGAGGACGAGTACTTCAACATCGGCCTCGACAACGGCCACGGCATGACGGGGATCGTCTTCGGCGGTGAGCGCTACGACGTGGATCGCGCGCTCGCCGAGTCCTACGGGCCGGAGGTGGTCGAGTACGTCGAGGAGTGCCAGCAGCGGCTCATCAAGGCGTTCCCCAAGCACCAGGCCGGCCTCTACGCCCTCTCGTTCAGCAACATGTTCCCCAATCTCTCGTTCAACGACTTCAGCGCATTGCGGCCGATCGGCTTCTACCTCTGGATCCCCAAGGGGCCGGACCGCTTGGAGGCCTGGAACTGGTGTGCGGTGGACCGCGATGCGCCGAAGGTGATCAAGGAGCAGGCGCGGGTCGATTTCACGCGGATACAGGCGGTCAGCGGGATCGCTGCGCAGGACGATACCGAGAACTTCGAGCAAGTGACCGAGGCCACCCGCGGCGTGGTGGGTCAGCGGCTGGACTTCAACTACCAGATGAATGTGGGCCAGCCGTTGCTGGACGGGCCCGAGGACTGCCCCGGGCGCTTCTCGCCCTACATCTCGGAGACCAATCAACTGAACTTCTACCAGCACTGGGCGGCGCTCTTGGATGCGCCGTGGTCCGGGCGGTCTCGTGGTCGACGCCGCGTTGCAGCACCGCGTTGAGCAGTTCCTTTATCGCGAGGTTCGCCTCCTGAGCGAGCTCCGCCTGGAGGAATGGCTCGAGCTCTTCACCGACGACGCCCGCTACTGGATGCCCGCGCGCGAGACAGTGGACGGGCAGCCCGATGCCGTGGCCGCCGACGGCGAAATGGCCTTCTTCGACGACGACAAGGCCTTCCTCGCCGCGCGAATCGAGCGCCTGCGCTCGTCCCTGGCCCATGCGGAACAGCCGCCGTCCAGGATGCGCTATTTCGTCTCGAACGTGGAGATCGAGGAGGCGGACGAGGACGAGCTCGACGTGCGCTGCAACCTGCTCGTCTACCAGTCGCGCCTGGAACGCACGGAAGTCCTCTATGTCGGGCGCCGCGAGGACCGGCTTCGCCCTAACGGCGGCTCGTGGCGCATCGCGCGACGCAAGGTTATCCTCGACCAGACGCTGATCCCCCGGACCATGTCGACGTTTTTCTGATGTCCAGCCCATAGCGCCGCAGTGCCTCAGTGGAGTAGCTCATGCCCCGCGATCCCCGCTTCGATGTCCTCTTCGAGCCCGTGCAGCTCGGCCCCGTGACCGCACGCAACCGCTTCTTCCAGGTGCCGCATTGCAGCGGCATGGGCCACCTGCTGCCGCGCTCCGATGCCGCCATGCGGAGCATGAAGGCCGAGGGCGGATGGGCTGTCGTGTGCACCGAACAGTGCTCGTTCCACCCCCATGCGGAGGCCGCCCCCTATCCTGAAACCAAGCTCTGGGACGAGGACGATGTCATCCGCATGCGGCATTGGACCGATACGATCCATGCCCACGGCGCGCTCGCCGGCACCGAAATTGTCAGCAACGCCTCGGCGCTCGCCAATTACTACAGCCGCGAGATCCCGCTCGGGCCGTCGCACACGCCGGTGACCTACAGCCCCGACCCAGTGCAGGCGCGCGCCATGGACCTGGACGACATCCGCGAGTTTCGCCGCTGGCACCGCGACGGAATGTTGCGGGCCAGGGATGCGGGCTTCGATCTGGTTTACGTCTACTGCGCTCACGACATCGCCATGCCGATGGATTTCCTCTCCCGGCGCCGCAACCGGCGGACGGACGAGTACGGCGGCTCTTTGGAGAACCGCGTGCGGCTCCTGCGCGAGCTGCTTGAAGACACCGTGGAAGCCGTGGGCGGCAGCATGGCGATCGGCCTCCGCTTCGCCACCGACGAGCTCCTGGGCAATGACGGCATCACCTGGGAGGACGAGGGCTGCAAGGTCGTCGAGATGCTCGCCGACATTCCCGATTTCTGGGATGTGAACGTCAGCGACTGGACCCACGATTCCGCGAGCTCCCGCTTCACTTCGGAGGGACATCAGGAGCCCTACATCGCGTTCGTGAAGGGCATCGTGAAGAAGCCCGTCATCACCGTCGGCCGCTACACCTCACCGGAGACCATGCTTTCGCTGATCACGCGGGGGATCGCGGACTTCGTCGGCTGCGCCCGCCCATCGATCGCCGATCCCTTCATTCCCCGCAAGATCGAGGAGGGGCGGCTCGACGACATCCGCGAATGTATCGGCTGCAATATTTGCGTGACTGGGCAACACATGAAGACCCCCATGCGATGTACGCAGAACCCGACCGTGGGGGAGGAGTGGCGCCGCGGCTGGCATCCCGAGAAGATCGAGCCCAAGGGCTCCGACTCATCGGTGCTCGTAGTGGGAGCCGGGCCGGCGGGTTTGGAATGCGCGCTTGCGCTGGGGCAACGCGGCTACCGGGTCGGGCTCGCCGAGGCCTCGCGCGAACTGGGCGGGCGTGTCACCCACGAGTCCGCTTTGCCCGGCCTCTCTGAATGGGCGCGCGTGCGCGACTACCGCACCTACCAGATCGAGAAGCTGCACGAGACGGTCGAGGTCTTCCGCGAGAGCGAGATGACGGCCGAGACGGTGCTCGAAGCCGGTTATCAGCACGTCGCCGTCGCCACCGGTGCCCGCTGGCGCCAGGACGGCATCGGCCGCACGCAGACGGCGGCACCGATTCCGGGCAGCGATGCCGCGCATGTGCTCACGCCCGACGACCTCTTCGCCGGGGCCGCGCCGGCGTCCCCGGTCGTCGTGTTCGATGACGATTGCCACTACATGGGCGGCACGATCGCGGAGAAACTGGCCAATGACGGCCTCGCGGTCATTCTCGTGACGCCCTCGCCGGTGGCCTCCGCCTGGACCGAGGAAGCCCTGGAGCAGCACGGCATCCAGACCAACCTCGTCAAGATTGGCGTGCAGATCATCACCGGCCACAGCCTGACACGGATCGACGCGGGCGACGTGCAGGTGGAGGGGGTCTACGGCGAGGGCGCGCGGACCATCGAGTGCGGCTCCGTCGTGATGGTGACGTCGAGGCTTCCGAACGACGCCCTTTACTACGCACTCAAGGGGGCGCCCGAGCGTCTCGCGGATGCCGGCATCCAATCGGTCAAGCGGATCGGCGATGCCCTCGGCCCCGGACTGATTGCCGCCGCCGTGTGGAGCGGTCACCGCTTCGCCCGCGAGCTTGATGGACCACCGCCCGGCGATGTCCCGTTCAAGCGCGAGCTGGTGTACGTGTGATGCAATGGAGCTGCGCCAGCAGTGCCTAGCGGGCGCGGTCGTGGCAACATGATCCTGAGATTTGCGGAACCCGCATTGCGACCAGGCCGCGCTGCGGGGTGGCATCATGGGAACGGCCTGGATGCAAAATGGGGAGATTTTGAGGATGAACAGGCCGATACATCAACGCGTGAAGGCGCTGGCTCTTGCCGGTGCCCTGGTGGTGGGCGCTGCCGGGGGGTTGGCGTCGACGGAGGCGTCGGCGTGGTCGCTGGAGAAAGCCGCCAAGCCTTACGCTGGCACCGAGGTCCGAGGCATCTGCGACGGCTATTCCCCCTGCCTCGCCTACACCGAAATGGCCAAGAAGTTCGAGGAGCTGACGGGCATCAAGGTGAGCCTGGAAGTCGCCGATCTCGAAGCGGTCTGGCGCCAGGTGTTGGCCGATCAGCTGACGGGCGGGGAGTACTACGACATCTTTCCCGCCGCCAACAACCAGACGGTGGCCTTTGCCGCACCGGGCTTCACCAGCGACCTTAACCAGTTCATGAACGACCCCGCGCTGCGGGATCCCGCCGTCAAGGTCGAGGACTTCGTTCAGGCCCACTTCGAGATCTCGGGCTACTACGACGACGCGCTGGTCTCCGTGCCCTACCACTACCTGCCGCCATATGCGGCGTACCGGACGAGCCTCGCCAACGACCCCACCGAGCAGGCCAATTTCGAGGCGGCCTACGGCTATGCCATGCCGCTGCCGCCCACGACCTGGGAGGAGTTCCGCGACCTCGCCGAGTTCTTTACTCGGGAGAAGGGCGAAACGCTGGCGGGCCAGACCCTCGAATCGAACTTCTACGGTACGATCGCGGCGTTCAAGCGCCACCTCACCGTCTTCTACGACTATGAGCGCATTCTGCTCGCGATGGGCGGCGAGTATGTGGATGCGGACCTGAACGTCGCCATCGACAGGGACGACACCGCCGTCAGGGCGCTGCAACTTATGCTCGACCTGCGCCAGTTCGCGCCGCCCGGCCACACCGAGGCGACGTGGGACACCGAGTATTCCGAGATGTGCAGCGGCAACGTGTTCATGATCTTCACCTGGGGAGACACGACGCCCTATCTCGAGATTCCCGGCGACTGCCCGGCGTCAGCCGGCGACATGACCTATTTCGTCCATCCGGGAACCGGGACAACGGCGGCCTACGGCCAGTCCTGGATGATCCCCAAGAGCGCGCAGAATAAGGAAGCGGCCTGGCTCTTCGTTCAGTGGCTGCTGACGAAGGAAATCCAGAACGAATGTCTGCCGCTCGGGTGCCTCGCCGTCCGCAGCGACGTTCTTGCCGACCCGCGTTGGGAAGACGAGGCTTGGGAGAATCGCCAGCGTGAGGCCATCCACATCTGGCTGGACGAGAACGGCCTGCTCTACGAGTTGCCCAACACGCCGAACTGGTTCGTGTGGCAGGACATCATCATCGAGGAGCTGAGCGCAGCCGGCGCCGACCAGAAAGATGCGGCATCGGCCATCGCCGACATCGCCTCACGCATGCGCGAGGCGGTCGAGTAACAGACCTGCGAGAGCGATGGCCCCGCCACGTGTGTGGGGCCATCGCTTCTCGACCGAAATGGATCGAAATAGGACGCTAGTGCCGGCTCGACTCGCCGAGTATCGCCGTCTTGAAGAGCGTGCTGTCGTCGACATACTCGCCGCCCTCTGACACCGCCGGCATGACATCGCGGTAACGATCCTCCAGCACGATGTGAGGATCGTGCCCCTCGACCCATCCCAGGAAGATGTCGTGCAGGTGGTAGCCGATCAGGTGCTGCACGTCCTCGCGCAGGTCCTTTGCCACGGCCGGAGGAACCGCGAGGTACTGGTTCTCCTCTTGGCGCAGCCATCCCAGGCTGTAGCCGGTGATCGCGCCGGTGCGCCACTCGTCCTCTGTATTGTTCTGCCCCCCGCCGTGATAGACCGAGCCCAGATAGATCAGGCACGAGCCGCGCGGCATGACGGCGTAGGCCCTTGGGGTGTCGTCGTCGGGATAGGTGTCGTCGTCCCAGACATGGCTTCCCAGAACCACGTTGGTGGCGCCGTTCTCGTATGTGAAGTCGGTGAGCGCCCACATCGTGTTGCACAGGCACTGCGGTCCAGGGTGGCGGAAGGGCATCAGCGCGTCGTCGCGGTGGATTATCTGCAGTCCCTGACCAGGGCCGATCCGCACCGCCTGGGTGACATGAAGGTGATAGCGTTCGCAGCGCGGCAACAGAAGGCGGTCCATCACGCCAAGGATCTGCGGGCACGTGGCGAGCTCTTCGCCGTAGCTCTTGGACTTCGCGATCAGAGAGCTGACCCGCTTCGTCTTGTTCCCCCAGAATTCGCCCTCACCGTAGTAGGCGCGTGACAGGAAGGGCTCGAGCTCAGCATTGACCCTATCGACCGCCTCGTCATCGACGACCTGGCGGTAGATGACGGCGCCGTCCTCTTCGAGGATAGCCATCGCCTCGTCGGCCGACGCATGCCGGTCGACGGAACGCACTTCGTTCATGGTTGCCTCGCTTGTCTGGAGCGGCCGATGCTAACCCCGAACCCCACAGCGGTCGCAGCGAGCGCGCCACGCGCATGAGCGCACGGCGCGGTGCCGCCGGGATGTGAGACCCTCGCCTAGGCGGCGAGCTGCTTGGACTCGGGATCGTGAATGAAGAAGACCTTGCGGACAGTCTCTTCGATGACCCAGGTCACCTTCTCACCCTTGTTCGTGTAGAAGATGTCGCCGGCAGTATAGGTGTGGGTGGTGCCGTCCTGCTCGGTCACGTGGATCTTGCCCTTGAGCAGGGTGCAGATCTCGTCGCCCGGATAGGTGTATTCGAAACTGCCCGGCGTGCATTGCCAGACACCCGCCATCGTGCGCATGCCGAAGCCGCCGAGGTCGAAACGCCCTTCGTGCACCGGGTTGCCGTCGAGCACAGTCACGAACGGCAGCTCCTCCAGCGGCGGCCACGGCTCCAGGCCGCCCTCGTCCTTCAGCGTCACATAGTCGAGCATTCTCCTTCTCCCCCCTTTGTGGGTCTCTTCCGTTGCCAGTCTACCCGACCCATCAGCTAAGTCATCGGGCGTCTTGGAGCGAGGCGCCGCACTTGCCCTCGCGCGGCCGCCGGTAGCAAGCTGAGCGCCAACGCCTGACGTCCCCCGCTCAGCTTCGTGATCCGGATATCTCGCTGGTACACTCGCGCCCGCCAGGCGCAGAGGCGGAGGTCCGGCAGCCGATGACCCAGGGGTTTCCCGACCAGGCGCGCGTTGTGATCATCGGTGGCGGGGCAATCGGCTGTGCCACCGCGTACCATCTGGCCAAGCACGGCCGCGACGATGTCGTCCTGGTCGAGAAGGCCAAGCTCACGTCTGGCTCGACCTGGCACGCAGCCGGCGCCTTTGCGCAGTTCCGCACCGATCCCAACGCCAGCCGGCTCATGGCCTACGGCGCGGACCTCTACGCGTCGCTGGAGGAGGAGACGGGCCAGGCCACCGGCTGGCACCGGACGGGGGGCATGCGGGTCGCTTCCAATCGCGACCGCCGGCGCGAGTACGAGCGTGCGATTACGACGGCGCGCTCCTTCGGTGTCGAGATGGAGCTGATATCGGCGAAGGAAGCGCAGGCGCTCTTCCCCTTCATGACCATCGATCACGTGGATTGCGCGCTCTACATCCCGACCGACGGCGCCTTGAGCCCGTCGGATACGTGCATGGCGCTCGCCAAGGGGGCGCGCCAGTACGGCGCCCGGCTCTTCGAGGACACGGCGGTCACCGGCTTCGAGATCGAGCAGGGCCGTGTCGTCGCTGTGAGGACGGAACGCGGTACCATCCGCTGCGAGATCGCGGTGATCTGCTGTGGCATCTGGTCACGCGAAGTCGGGCGGCTCGCGGGCGTGAACGTCCCGATCCAGCCCTCGCATCACTGCTACTTCATCACCGAGCCGATCGAAGGCGTGACCCGCGACTTGCCGACGACGCGGGACCCCGACCTCTGGCACTACATCCGCGAGGAGGTCGGCGGGTTGCTCGTCGGCCAGTACGACCCCGATCCGATCCCGTTCACCGAGCCGATCCCCAAGGACCATGAGTTCAAGCTCATGCCCGAGAACCTCGACCACTTCATGCCGCGGCTTGAAGGACTGCTCGACTGGATCCCCGTGCTCAAGACCGCCGGCATCAAGAGCTGGTTCAACGGCCTGGAATCCTTCACCGAGGATCAGAACCCGGTGATGGGCGAGGCGCCCGAGGTGCAGGGCATCTTCGTGAGCACGGGCTTCAATGCCTACGGGCTTACCGGCTGCGGCGGCGCCGGCATGGCGCTCGGCGAATGGATCCTGAACGGCGAGCCGCCCTATGACATCTGGAGCTTCGATATCCGCCGCTTCGGCGGCTATCACCGCGCCGACAGCCAGGTCCTGGCTCGCTCGCTGGAGGGCCAGGGCCACCACTACACCATCGTCTGGCCCCGCGAGGAGATGAAGGCGGGCCGGCCGCTCCGGCGCAGCGCGATCTATGACCGGCTCGCGGAGAACCGCGCCTGCTTCGGCGCCAAGTTCGGCTGGGAGCGGCCCAACTGGTTCGCGCCCGAAGGGGTCGAGCCGGCGGAGATCGACAGCTTCACGCGCCCCCACTGGCACGCGCACGTAGCCGTCGAGCATGCAGCCTGTCGGGATGCGGCCGCGCTCTTCGACCAGTCTTCCTTCGCCAAGTTCGCCCTGGTCGGACGCGACGCGGAAGCCTGCCTGCAACGCATCTGCGCCGCCGATGTCGGCAAGCCACCGGGGCGGATCATCTACACGCAGATGCTCAACCGCAACGGCGGGATCGAATGCGACCTGACCGTCGCGCGGATCGCCGAAGACTCTTTCTACATCGTCACCGGTACGGGCTTTGCGACCCACGACTTCGACCATATCAACCGGAACATCGACCCCGACGCCCGCGCCTCGCTGATCGACGTGACCTCGGCCTACGGGGTGCTCGCGTTGATGGGGCCGCGCGCCCGCGAAATTCTCGCGTCCGTGGCGGAAGGCGAGTTGGGGACGGACGCCTTCCCCTTCGGTGCGGTGCGGCAAATATACGTGGCTGGCGCGCCGGTGCGGGCCATGCGCATCACCTTCGTGGGCGAACTCGGCTGGGAGCTGCACGTCCCTACCGAGTACATGGTCACGGTCTACGATGCGCTGAAGGCGGCAGGAACCGAATACGGCTTGCGCGATGCCGGCTACCGGGCGATCGACAGCCTGCGGCTGGAGAAGGGCTACCGCGTCTGGGCAGCAGATATCGGCCCGGACTTCAATCCGCTGGAGGCGGGCCTCGGCTTCGCGGTCGCGTTCGACAAGCCCACGGCGTTCATCGGCCAGGACGCCGTGCGGAATCAGCGGGAGCAGCCGCTGACCCGCCGGCTCGTGACTTTCACCATCGCGGACGACCCGGAGGTGCAGCTCTGGGGCCGCGAGACGATCATCCGGAACGGCGAGCGGGTGGGCTGGCTTGCCTCCGGCGGCTTCGGCCATACCGTCGGCCGGAGCATCGGCATGGGCTACGTGCGGAACCCGGCGGGGGTCAGCGACGATTACCTGGCCAGCGGCACTTACTCGCTCGAGGTTGCGACGCGGGAAGTGCCGGCCGAACTCCACCTGCGGCCGCTCTACGATCCCGGCGATGACCGGGTCAGGGCATGACGAAGACCCCCACCTCGGATGACGACGTCTACGATCTGATCGGCGGCGCGCGAGGCATGGAGGCGCGCAGTGGTGCGGCCATCGAACGCGCCCGCGCGCTGCTGATCTGGAGCGGCCCGGTCGAGCCTGTCCCGCTAAGCGGGGGCTTGAGCAACATCAACCTCACCGCAGACGACGCCGGCGAGCGCTACGTGATCCGCGTCGGCGAGGACGAGCCCTTCTTTGGCGTCTCCCGCGACCACGAGCTTCGGGCATTTCGCGCTGCCCATGCGGCGGGCGTCGCGCCGGAGGTGGTCTACGCAGAACCCGGCCTGATGGTGATCCGCTTCATCGAAGGCCGCTCGCTCCTGCCGGCCGATGTGCACGAGCCGGCGCGTCTCGCCAAGGTGGCCCGTCTCTTTCGCCAGCTACATCGCGAAGCCCACAAGCACCTGGACTCGACCGGCTTCATGTTCTGGCCGTTCCAGCATCATCGTGCGTACATTCGGCTATTGCAGGAGCGCTCCGACCGGCTCTACGAGCGATGGCGCGACATGCTTCCGGGTCTCGCCGCGGCGAACGAGACACTGGAGCGCACGATCGGGGCGGCGACCATCGTCTTCGGCCACAACGACCTCAACCCGCAGAACATCATGGACGACGGGGAGCGAGTCTGGTTCGTCGACTGGGAGTTCGGCGGGTTCACGGTGGACCTGTTCGACCTCGGGGTGCTGGCCATGAACATCGAGATCAGGCCGGACGAGATCGACCCTTACCTCGAGACCTACTTCGAGGCGCCGGCCACCGACGAGCTGCGCCACCGCTTCGCGGCCGCGACGGTCGTCGCCGCCATCCGCGAAACCACCTGGAGTTTCGTCTCCGAGGTGATGGACAAGCCCATCGACTTCGACTTCCGCATCTATTCCACGATGAATGCGGAACGCTACGAGCGCATTTACGCCGAGTACCGCGACACCTACGGCGCCTCAGGGTAGCGGAGGGACGAATAGATGAGCGAAGAGAGACAGCCCGACTGACGACCGTCGCCGCGCATCAGAGCGTTTCCGTTTCACATGGAAACGCTCTCACACTTAATCGCTCACGGCAGCCGGCCTGCGGCCGGCGCCTCCGCGAGGGCGCCGCTAACGCGGCGGGCCGCAGTCGCGGCCTGTCGTGCGTCCGTCTTTGACGGACGCACTCTAGTGGATGCTCAAGCCGGCGCAGACGTTGATCGCCTGGCCGGTGACATAGCGGCCGGGTTCGCCTGCCAGGTAGACGGCCATCTCGGCGATCGCGGTCGGCGGGATCAGGGCGCTCAGCATGTTGGTGCGCATGCTCTCGTCATAGACCTTCTCGTAGGGCTCGCCGAGATCGCGCGCCATGTCCTCGTGCAACGCCACCGCCATCTTGGTCTCGATCCAGCCGGGACAGATGGCGTTGACCCGGATGTCGTGCTTGCCCACCTCGGCGGCAAGACAGCGCACGAAGCCGACAAGGCCGTGCTTTGTCGCGTTGTAGGCGGTCCACTCCGCGTCCGCGGTCTTGGCGTTGGTAGACGCGTTGAAGAGCTGCACGCCGCCTGTGCCCTGCTCGATCATCGTTGGCAGCGTGTGCTTGGAGACCAGGTAGGGCGCCTTCAGGTTGACGGCCATGATCCAGTCCCACATGGCCTCGTCCATGTCGACGACCTTCTTGACGTCGGCGACCCCGGCGTTGTTCACGACCACGTCGATGCCGCCGAGCCGCTCGATCGCAGCCTTGCACATCGCCTCGATGGCTGCGGCGTCGGTCAGATCGGCCGGCGCGGCGAAGGCCTTGCCGCCCGTACCGGTGATGGCGTCGAGGGTCTCCGCCGCCCGCTCCTCGCTCCGCGCGTGGACCGCGACCGTCGCCCCTTCCCGCCCGTAGGCCTCGGCGATCGCGCGCCCGATGCCGCTCGCGGCTCCTGTAACCAGTGTTCGCTTGCCCTCCAGACCGACTCTCATGGCTTTCTCCCCAAGGCTGCCGGCATCGCGATCTGCTTCTACTAGGCGACGCCGAGATAGGTGTGCTGCACCTTGTCGTTCTCCCGCAGGTCGGACGCGGGTCCTTCGAGAACGATCCGTCCCGTCTCCATCACGTATCCCCTTTTGGGCAAGCGCGAGGGCGAGGCGGGCGTTCTGCTCGACCAGCACGATCGTCCGCTTCTCGGTGTGCAGCGCGCCGAACGCGCGATGCGGGCCTCCACCTTATCCCCTGATACGCCTTTCGGCCCGCTCCTGACGGATCGAGCGTCTGGGTGCGATGCAGGCCGTGACCTTGGAGGGAAAGGCGGGTTAGCCCGGACCATGGTGCGCTGCACGGCGCGCGCCGAGTGCCTTAGCATCGCGTCATGAAGCGCAGGCGTGAACGGATGGAGGTGGACGAGATGAGATTGCTCTCTCCGCAAGCTTGCGGGATCGCATCCCGCAGAATCCTACTTTGTCCCACTTAATCCCGCTTAATCCCACTTAATCCCGGCAAAGACCGGTTGGCCCTACGGTCGATGTATCAGACGTACGCTGTAGTACCCTAATGGGTTATATTGGCTGACGTTTTGCCCATTTCTCGCCACATTCACCCCTTGCACCTATACCGCCGATACGCTCCAATACCCGCCAATACCATTCCGCGCGTGTGCGGTTTGATGACGGAACGGAGCGGGATTCCATGCCAAGGCGAAGCAACCTCCGACTCACCAAGCGCACCGTCGACGCTCTCACCGTCCAAGCCGGCGACGCCACCTTCTGGGACCGTAGCCTCCCCGGCTTCGGCGTGCGCGTCCATGCCACAGGCCGCAAGGTCTACATCGTGCAGTCCAGGGGGCCGGGCGGCCTAAAGCGGGTCAGCCTGGGAAGGCACGGCGCCCTCACCCCCGACCAGGCCAGAAAGGATGCGGCGGCGGTCATCGACCGGATCAAGCGGGGCGAGCAACCCGTCCCCGCGCCGCCCGAGCCTGAGCTCACGGTTGCCGGGCTGGCGGAGCGCTACCTCGAGGCCCATGTGGCGATGCACTGCGGGGCGAACACGGCGGCGCTCTACCGCACCGCCCTGGAGAAGCACATCCTGCCCACTCTGGGCGGCAAGAAGCTCGGCGAGGTGGGACGGCGGGACGTGGCCGATCTGCACGACGGTCTGCGCGACACGCCCCATATGGCCAACATCGCGGCCGGGGTCCTGTCGAACATGTACCGCCTTGCTGCGACGTGGGAGCTGGTGCCGCCGGGCCGCAATCCGTGCCGCTCGCTTCGCCGCTATCGCAAGACCCGGCGCGAGCGCTTCCTCACGGAGGATGAGTACCGCCGCCTGGGCCGGGCGCTGCGGGAGGCCGAGGCGAAACCGGCGCAGTGGCCGCAGGCGGTGGCGGCGATAAGGCTCCTGCTGCTGACCGGCTGCCGCAAGACCGAAATCTTGACCCTTCGGTGGGACGACGTGGACCGGGTGACGGGCGAGCTGAGGCTGAGGGAGACGAAGTCGGGGCCGCGCATGGTGCCGCTGAGCCCGCCGCTGGCGAAGGTGCTGGACGGCATTCCCCGGCCCGAGGGCAATCCGTGGGTGATCGCCGGCCGCAAGCCCGGCACCCACCTGACCGATCTCACCCACTACTGGCGGAGCATCGCGGACGAGGCCCGGCTGAAGGACGTCCGGATTCACGATTGCCGACATTCGTATGCCAGCAGGGCGCTGGCCCTGGGCCACAGCCTGAGCATGATCGGACGCCTTCTCGGGCATTCCGGGGTGGCGACCACGGCGCGCTACGCCCATCTCGTGCGCGATGCCGAGAAGGCGGCGGCGTGCCGGGTTGGCGACAGCATCGGCGTTCATGTCGTGCCGGACATCGCGGGCGCCTCCAGGGATCGTGAGCCCGACCGTGGCCACCCGCAGGGCCGGAGCGCGGCATGAGGGAGGATCGGCGGCGGACCATCTCCAACCGCATGGTAGCAGCGCTTGAGGTCGACAGGGACACGGTTTTCTGGGACCGCGTGCTGAAGGGCTTCGGCGTCAGGGTCTATCCGGGGGGCGGGAAGGTCTTCGTCGCCCAGGCGCGGGGGCCTGAGGGCCCGAAACGGGTCACGGTGGGGCGCCACGGGGTCGTCAACGCCGACGAGGCGCGCCAGCGCGCGGCGCTGGCGATCGCGCGGGTGAAGGCGGGCCAGGACCCGGCGGCCGAGCCACTGGCGCCGAGGGCGGCAAAGGGGCCGACGGTGGCGGAGCTTGGGGAGCGCTACCTGGAGAAGCACGTGGCTGCGCACTGCAAGCCGAACACCGCGAGGACGGCGCGCACGAAGGTGAACCGCCATATCGTGCCTGCGCTCGGCAGCCTCGCTCTCGCGGAGGTGGAGCCGAGGCACGTCGTGGCCTTGCACCAGCGCCTGTCGGACAGGCCGGCGATGGCGAACCTGGTGGTGACGACGCTGTCGCACATGTACACGCTGGCGGAGGGCTGGGGCCTGGTTGCGGAGGGCGTCAATCCGTGCCGGTCCGTGGCGATGTATCCGTCGCGGCGCCGCGAGCGGTTCCTGACGGATGCGGAGTTCGAGCGCCTTGGCCGCGCGCTGGACGAAGCCGAGGCCAGGGGCGGCGCCTCGGCGGGTGCGATCGCCGCGATCCGTCTGCTGATGCTGACCGGGTGCCGCAAGAACGAGATCCTGACGCTGCGCTGGCAGGACGTGGATCTGGCCGCAGGCGAGCTGACCCTGGCCGATTCGAAGACCGGCCCCCGGGCGGTTCCGCTGCCGCCCTCGGCGGTGACACTGCTGGCGGGGCTGCCGCGCAAGCCCGGCAGTCCGTGGGTCATTCCGGGGCGCAAGGCGGGCACGCACATTCGCGACCTCGACGGCGCGTGGCAGGCCGTGCGCACGCGGGCAAGGCTGGACGGCCTGCACGTTCATGACCTTCGACACTCGTATGCGTCCCGCGCTCTCGCGCTCGGGGAGTCGCTGCCGATGATCGGCAAGCTGCTCGGCCACCGGAGGATCGATACCACCGCCCGCTACGCCCACCTGGCGCGCGACTCGGTGCATGAGGCGGCCGCGGACATCGCGCAGAGCATCGCGGCAGACATAATGTAGTCCTCGTCGCCCGTGGAGGTCGTCTGCCGTCCTGGGCGTTTACATCCCGCGCGCGCCGGTGGAGGTCTGCTCGGCAGCGGTGCGGCGGATGCGGACCCGCACGAACCGTGCGGTCCCGCCAGAGCTGAAACCGACCCGTCAGTCCGACCCGCAACAGCGCTCGCGCGTCGGCCCGGAACCGCACTGGCAAGGCGCGTCGCGATCCACCTCTCAGCACGCAAGTTGCGGGGCGGACGGCCCGAGGCCTCGGCCCGCGTCGGCGCACTCCAGGCCGCCGGCCCATCGCCGCGGTCTCATCCATGCGTTCAGCGCGCGAACGCAGGCCGGGATCACGTCCGCTGCGGTCCGGTCGAATTCCTCGACCGCTCCATCCGACAGGTCCCAGGCGACCTCGTCGATCCCCTTCATCGCGACGATCGTGCCGACCGATGCGATCGCTCCTCCATCGCCGCTCTCCTCGATCCGAAGCCACGCGTCGGACCGCAGATCCATCGCCCGACCGAAGCCCCGGACCCACGGCTCCCAGAGCAACACGGCCCTCCCGGGGTCGCAGGCGAGGATCGGCCGGTATGCTTGCGGGTCGCGGGCGAGATCCCGGTCAACCCGGAGGTGGTGGGCCATGACCGACCGTGTCGCCACCGCCGCCTCCTCGATATCGTCGGACGCGCTGTCCCCGCCCCACACCCCGGGCAGCCATTCCGGCGGCGCGATCCATTCGGGGCAAACGACCAGCCCGGCGACGTAGCCATCGAGCTCTACCACCGACATCGCGTCCCGCCGCTCGGCAATCCGATCCAGCAGGTCCGTCAGAAACGAGATTTCTTCTTCCGTGTGCATCATGGCGCGGGGGTTTGACCTCCCCCGGCCAACGGGTCAACAGCACAGGACAAGCGGCTGTGACGCCGGCACTTTCCGGCGCCTCTCTCGAACCGCATTCAAGCGCCGCCGCCTGCCTGCCGACTCGGCGACGGCACATGGGCCACGGCGCTCCCTTCGACCCTGGCGCCGGCCGTCCCGCTTCCCAATCGTCTACGCAGCCTCGCTTGACCCGGCCGTCAACGACAAGTCCAGCGTCACCCGATCGTAGGGCACCCGCGGCACCAACGTGCCGCGCTCGCCCTCCTTCAGCTCCACCAGTCCGTAGCGCGACATCGTCTTGAGTGTTCGCGACAGGTTCGACCTGCTGCGCCCCGCGAGCTCGGCCAGCTCGGTGAGCGAGTCCGGCCTCTCCCGTGCGATCGTCGCCAGGAGGTCCCTGTTGTTCCCCGAGAGCACTCTCGCAAAGCTCTCGATGGAGGTGAACCAGACCTTCGGCTCGCCCCTGGCAGGCTTGTATTCCCCGCGCGCGACCGCCATCGTGCGCGCCTTCATGCGGTCGTAGTCGGCGATGCCGATCTTCAGCGTCTTCATGAGATCGATCCCCTTCCCTTCAGGACGGCGTCCACTTCGGCCCAGAAGTCCTCCAGCAGCGTTGCGGCATCCTTGTAGTGGTACGGTCCGATGCTCCGCAGCCGGTGCCGGTGATCGGCCTCACGGTGCCTGCCCGCTCCCGGCCCCCGGCGCTGCGGTAGCGGGTGCGCATTGTCGAAGCCGATCAGCCGGGCCCCGTCCGGAGCGTGCAGGGTTAGCGAGCAGCTGAGCCCGTGCGGCCGTTCCGCAGTTGCCTCCGTTCGCAACACGATGAACTTTACCCAGTGACCCGCCTCATCCACGAACAGCGTCCGGTCGTGAAGATCGAGCAGCGTGTCGAGCCCGGGATCGCGATCCGGCGCCGTCATTGCCACAAGTTATCCTTAACTGATAACCCGCGGAAGCGCGGCATCAAGGGGGAAAGGCGCAGCTTCTTCGAGGGGCCGCCGTTCCCAGCCTTGGCAGCGCCCTGTCGGCGTAGTATCCAGCCGCCCTCGACAACACCATTGGAGCCTCAAGACATGGCGGCATCCTCTCCCCGCAAGGCCACGGCGCTCAAGGAAGCGATGACCAAGACGCAGTTGATCGCGTCGCTGTCCGAATCGACCGGGCTTCCCAAAAAGGACGTCTCGGCAGTGCTCGACGAACTTGGGATCATCATCGAGCGCCACATCAAGAAGCGAGCCGTCGGCACCTTCACGCTCCCCGGCCTCCTGCGGATCGCGCGTGCGCGCAAGCCCGCTCGCAAGGCGCGGACGATGATCTCGCCGCGCACGGGGGAGGAGATTCAGGTTTCCGCCAAGCCGGCCTCGACCACGGTCAAGCTCAGGCCGCTCGCGGGTCTCAAGCGGATGATCGAATAGCCCGCATACCCCGAGCGCTCCGGTTCTGGCAGAAGACATCGCGCGAGCCGTCCACAGGCGCAAGGAAGCCGAAGCCCTCGACCGGGTCGTAACACTTCACCGACGCGATCGCCGCTGCGCCGGGGATCGCGCCAGGGACCGTTTTCTGCATTCTGACGGACCTGCCCTTCACGAGCCGCAGGACCCGGCCCGCGGCCGGGTCTGCGGCGCTTTCTCGGGGAGTCTCCGGTACCGCTATCGACTCTTATGGCGGCCCGGCGCTCCAGGGGTCGACGGTCCTGACGCCGGTATTGCGGAACTCGCCCGTGTTCCGGGTCACCACCGCGAGGCCGCGGGTGGCCGCAGCCGCGGCCAGGAATGCGTCCGGGACATGATCGTCGAGCGGCTCACCGCACCGGCGCTTCTCTTTCATGAGCCGCGCGCACGCTCGCGCATCGGCCAGCGTCCAGTCGACGATCCGGTCTTCGAACAGTTCGTCGAGAAGATCGTGGAAGCGAACGGAGAGGCCGTCGCGACGCCGGCCGGGGGCGAGCCGGCCGATGCCGTCGAGTAATTCCCACACGGTGACCGACGCGAGGCCGATGCCCTCGCCTTCGATGGAATCGAGAAAGGCGGCCACCTTCGGTTCCGGCCGCGGCCGCATCATTTCCGAGACCACGTTGGTGTCCATGAGCCAGGCGATCGGCGCAGTCATCCGCCGTCCCCGCCGGAAAACACCGCCGGCCTGTAGCCGCGCCTCGCGGGCAGCGGCAACTCGACGCCGTGGTCCTCCCCGAATTGCCGGGCGAAGGCCTCGGACGGCTTCGGCCGCCGCTCGCTCTTCGAACGCTTCTCGCGGATCAGGCGGCGCACGAACTCCTCCATCGACACGCCCGCCAGACGGGCTTCGCGCCTGAGCCAGGACTTGTCTCCGGGATCGATGTCGCGGACGGTGATGGTGGAACTCATGCCGGCGGCTCCCGTTCGACCGGTCGCCGGTTCCGGAGACCGGACGACAGCAGATTGTGCTATCAGATTGAGCGAGTCAAGACTCGCCGCTCCCGTCTGCCGGACGGGGCGCATTCCGGCACAAGCCGGGTCTGCAGCCTCTACGACATTCTCCCACGCGCTCTCGCCGGCCCACGTCCCGCACAAACCTGCAGCGTGCGGCCGGGCACCGTCTCTACCACCACCGAGATTGGGCAATTCCGGTGTGTGAGCGGCCGAACACCGCTATATGTAGGGGCATGGCGGGGATCGAGTCGGTCCGGGGAACGAGGGAAGGCTGCCGGACATGAGCAGAGCCGCATTCGTCGAGAACGTCGCCGGGAAGGGCAACGTGAGCAGCGCCGAGGCCCGGCAAACGGTCGACCCGGTGCTCGGCGGGATCGAGATCGCGATCGGGACGTCGAAGAAGGAGGGCCGTTTCGCCGTCGGCAATTTCGGCACCGTCACGATCGCGAAGCGCAAGGCGCGCAAGGGCCGCAACTCCCGGACGGGCGAGCGGATCCGGATCGAGGCCTCCAGGGTCTTGAGGTTCCGGCCCGCGGCCGCCCTGAAGCGGGCGGCGGGCGCGTCGTAGCCCGGCGGCGGGCGGGGGCTTCGGCGGCACCGCATGTCGCTGCAGGAGAGCTTCGAGCCGGCCGGCCACTCGCACGGCGCGAGCGCGCCGGTCCGCCCGGCGGCGGCGTCCGCGGAGCCGATGCAAGAGGCGCAGCGGGTGCTCCGCGACGTCTTCGGCTTCGAGGATTTCCGGCCTGGCCAGGAGGCGGCGATCTCGGCGCTGCTTGCGGGGTGTCACGCGCTGACCGTGATGCCGACCGGCTCCGGCAAGTCGCTCTGCTTCCAGATCCCGGCGCTGGTGAGGGGCGGTCTCACGGTCGTGGTATCGCCGCTGATCGCGCTGATGCAGGACCAGGTGGCGGCGCTCGGGCTGGCGGGGGTGGCGGCGGACTGCATCAACTCCGCCAACGGGCGCAGCCGCAACGTCGCCGCCTGGCGCCGCGCAGCGGCGGGGGAGACGCGCCTCCTCTACATGGCGCCGGAGCGGCTGATGACGTAGCCCATGCTCGGCGCTCTCGCTCGGCTGCCGGTCGCGCTCTTCGCCATCGACGAGGCGCACTGCATCTCGCAGTGGGGGCCTGCGTTCCGGCCGGAATACGAGGACCTGTGCCGCCTGCGCGCTCTCTTCCCCGGCGTCCCCATCGCGGCGCTGACGGCGACGGCCGACGAAGTGACGCGGGCCGACATCGCGGACAAGCTGTTCGGCGGCAGCGCCGAGCAGTTCGTGCTGGGCTTCGACCGCCCCAACATCGCACTCACGGTGGAGATGAAGCGCGACTGGCGGCGCCAGCTTGGGAGCTTCGCCGCCCGCCACCGGGGCGAGAGCGGCATCGTCTACTGCCTGTCGCGCAAGAAGACGGAGGAGACCGCCGCGATGCTTGCCGCGGACGGGGTCCGGGCGCTCCCCTACCACGCGGGCATGGAGAAGGAGGAGCGCGAGGCGCACCAGAACGCCTTCATGACGGAGGCCGGCGTGGTGATCGTCGCCACCATCGCCTTCGGCATGGGGATCGACAAGCCTGACGTTCGCTACGTCTTCCACACCGATCTTCCCGGCAGCGTGGAGGCGTACTACCAGGAGATCGGGCGCGCGGGCCGCGACGGCGCGCCTGCCGAGGCGCACATGCTCTACGGCCTCGACGACATCCGGATGCGGCGGCAGTTCATCGAGGACGAGGACGCGGGGCCCGAGCGCAAGCGGCGCGAGCACAAGCGTCTAGACGCTCTTCTGGGCTACTGCGAGGCGCCGGAATGCCGGCGGGTCGCGCTGCTGGACTATTTCGGGGAGCGGACCGGGCCGTGCGGCAACTGCGACGTCTGCCTCGACCCGTCCGAGCGCGTCGACGGGACCGAGGAGGCGAGGAAGATCCTGTCGGCCGCATACCGGACGGGCCAGCGCTTCGGGGCTGCGCACCTGATCGACATCCTGCGGGGGAGCGCGACGGCCAAGACCGCGCGCTTCGGCCACGACCGCCTGCCGACCTTCGGCGTCGGAGCGGACCGCGGCAAGAACGAGTGGCGCTCGCTGCTCCGGCAGATGGTGGCGACGGGGTTCCTGCGGATCGACATCGGGGGCTACGGGGGGATCGGGATCACCGAGAAGGGCTTCGACCTGTTGCGGGGGGAGGGCGAGTTCCTTTACCGCGAGGACACCATCATCGCGCGCACCCCCACGAAGGTGCGGGAAGCCGGTGCGGCCGGACGAGATGCGGTGGAGCCGGCCCCGGGCAGCGGCGACGCGGCGCTGCTGGGCGCACTCAAGGCGCTCCGCCTCGAGATCGCGCGCGAGCGCGGGGTGCCGGCCTATATCGTGTTTCCCGACCGCTCGCTGCAGGACATGGTGCGCCGGCGTCCGAGCACGGAGGCGGAGTTCGCGGAGGTCAACGGCGTGGGCGCGGCCAAGCTGAAAGACTTCGCCGCGCCGTTTCTGGCCGCGATCGCGGGCGCACCGGCCGGCGGGACGTGAGCGCGGGCTCCCCGGCAGCGCGCCCCCTGCCGCCACCGGACGGGTCGCCGGCTGCGGGTGGTCCGGTTGAGTCCGCGGCCCTCGGGCGCAGGGATACCGGCGCCGCGCCGCGATGACCGCGCAGATCGTCATCACGGAGAAGTCGAGCCAGGCGAAGGACGTGCGGGCCGCGGTGGGTTCGCGCTACGGCCCGGTGCTGCCTGCGGAGGGCCACCTGCTGGACCTGTGCGAGCCCGAGGACGTGAACCCGGCCTGGAAGCGCTGGTCGACCGAGCTTCTCAAGCCCGACGGCCTCTACGGCACCAAGCCGGCTGCGGGCGGCAACAAGGCGGCTAAGCTGCAGGCGATCCGGGCCGCGCTGCGCACGGCGGGCCGTGTGTGGCTGGCCACCGACTGCGACCGCGAGGGGCAGCTCATCGGCCAGGAGATCCTCGAGCACTGCCGCTACCGCGGCGAGGTGATGCGGGTGATGTTCACGGCCCAGGACCCGAAGACGATCCGCGAGGCGTTCGCCCGGGCGCGTCCCAACGCCGACCATGCCCGCCTCTATGCGGCCGCGGTGGCGCGCCGCCAGGCCGACCAGATCTACAACCTGTCCCTGACGCGCACCGCGACGGTGACGCTCGGGCGGGACGGGGACGGCGTGATCGGCGTCGGCCGGGTGAAGACGCCGACGCTGGCGATCGCGTGCAGGCGCGAGCTGGAGATCCGCGACTTCGTTCCGGTTCCCTATTTCGAGGTGGTGGCGGACGCCGCTGTCGAGGGCGGCACCTTCCGGATGCGGCACGCGCCGAAGGAGCGTATCCTCGCGCGCAAGGACGCCGAGGCGGTGGCTGAGGCCGCGCGCGGCTTCGAGGGCCCACTCGCCGTGACGGTGGAGGACAAGCGCCGGCGGCCGCCCCGGCTGCACGACCTGCCCTCCCTGCAGAAGCTTTGCAGCGCGCGCTTCGGCTGGCCTGCGGCGAAGACCCTGGAGGTGGCGCAGGAGCTCTACGACGGCGCGGGCAAGAAGATTCTGACCTACCCCCGCGCCGAGGTGCGCTACCTGCCCGAGAGCGCGGCCGCGGACGCGCCGAAGATCGTGGCCGCGCTGCAGGCGGGCAGGGCCTGGGGCTCCGTTCCGGTGCCGTCGCCGCCCGTGATCCGCAGGGGGCGCAGCGGCGCCTTCCACGACAAGGGCCTGGAGGGTGCGAGCCACCACGCGATCGTGCCGAACGTCAACACGGTTGGCGGCCTGCGCGAGATCTGGCCGCGCCTGTCCGCCGACGAGAGGAAGCTGTTCGACGCCGTGGCGCGGTCCTACCTGGCCTCCCTGATGCCGGACTGGCGCTACCGCCAGACCACGGCGGTGCTGGATGTCGGCGGCTTCGCGTTCCGCGCTGCGGGACGCCAGCCGATCGAGGCGGGCTGGCGCGACGCCTTTCCCGAGTGGCGGCCGGCGGAGGAGAAGGGCGAGGCTGCGCAGCCGCTGCCGCCCCTTCGCGACGGGGAGACCGCGCGGCTGGCCGATCCCGAGGTCGAGGCGAAGGAGACCCGTCCGCCGCCGCGCTTCAAGGAGGGCACGCTGATCGAGGCCATGCAGAACGCCTGGCGCTTCGTCGGCCAGGAAGCCTTGCGGGAGCGCCTCAAGGAGGCGAAGGGCATCGGCACGCCCGCGACCCGGGCGGAGATCATCGCGGGCCTGAAGAAGCAGGGCTTCCTGGCGGCCGAGGGAGGCAACGTCGTCCCGACCGAGCGCGGCCTGACGCTGTTCGCGGTGCTGGAGCGCGCCGACCCTGCGCTGGTCGATCCGGGGGTGACGGCGGAGCTCGAATGCCATCTGGACGACGTGCTGCTGGGCAGGCAGGAGATGACGGGCGCGGTGGACGCGGTGTGCGGCGCGGCCCTGCGCATCATCGGCCGGCTGTCGGACGGCGCGGGCGCGGGCGGGAGCATCGCCCCCGCCGGCCCCTCGAAGGGAGGCGGCGGCACGGACCGCCCGCCGACGGCGGCGATGAAGCGGTTCGCCGCCTCGCTGGCGCGGCGCAAGGGCGTCAAGCCGCCGAGGGGCTACACGAAGTCGGCGGCGGTATGCCGCGCGTTCCTGGACCGGCACGCGCCCGAACGCGGGGCGGGCCGCACGGGCGACGGCGGCCCGCCCGATGCAAGAGGGCCGAGCGCGGCGCAGCTGTCCTTCGCCGAGGCGATCGCGCAGGAGAAGGGCATCGCCGTTCCCGACGAAGCCAGGGCGAGCGCGGCCGCGATGTCCGAATGGATCGATGCCAACCGGCGGCGGAAGCCGCCCCGCCGCCGCGGGACCGCACCGGCCGCAGGGAAGAGGACTTCCGGAACCGACGCCCCGCCCCCCACGGGATCGGGCAGTCCCGCCGGCACCTCCCGGCCGTCCCGGCCCGAGGCGCGGGGCACCAGCGCCGACACCCCTCTGCGCATCCCCTACGGCAACAAGGAGACCGCACTCGCGCTCGGCGCGCGCTACGCGCGGGGCCGCTGGCATGCGCCTCCCGGCGTCGATCTCGAGCCGTTCCGCGAGCGAGGGTGGCTGTGAGCCAACGGCGCGATCGACGCTCCGGCGGATGACGCTGCGACCCATGGCTTCGACGAGTCGCCGGGCACGGTCTGGTCGATCGACGGTAATCCGGCGCCGGCGTCGGGCACCTGGAACGGGCGGATGTACGACGAGGCCCGGGGGTATGCCGACGTCGGCAGCAACGTGCCGGCTACCGTCGTCGGCACGTTCCAGTCCTCGTTCGCGAGCTTCGGGCAGATGGCCGGCGGCTTCGGCGCCCACAGGCAGCAGGCGGCAACGGAACGCTCGATTCGGGGAGAATGACATGACGATGAGGCATGTTGGGGGCGAAGCGGAGGCGAGGGCGGTCGCGCTGGCGGGCCGGCGGTCCGGGAAGTCCCTGCGGGAGATCGCCATCGAGATCGTTCGGCGCGGAGCCGGTGGCGGCCGGCTGGCATGGCGACAGCTGGATGCGGGCGAAGGTGAGGCGGCTTGTGCACGGCGCATGTGCCGAATCGGGCGGGGGGCCGGGGGGCGCCGGCTCCCGAACGCCATGACCGTCGAGCAGGTCGCGCACCACACCCCCATCACCAGGGCGGGCGGCGCGAAGCTCCGGTATCGCGGGCGGCGCAACGCCTTCATCACCGTCGCGGAGCGCGACCCGATGTTGAGCCATGCGCTGACCAGGCGGCTGATGAACCACGCCCCGCCCAATGACGTGACCGGGGGCTATGCGGCAAACCGGACCAGCGCGCAGCTTTGCGGGCCAGCGCAGAAGATCGCGAACCGCATCGACGAACTCTTGGCGCCGAGACCGGGAACACCGTCTTGCATCGTCCCTCCTGGGGACCGACGCATTGACGGCCACGGCCTTTCCGTTCCCGTCGTTGACTGTGTCACCGGCGCCTTTGACGCCTCGAATACCGATCGGCTACCCTCACGTCATCCGCCCCTCGGCAGTACGCCTCGCTTCCTTCCCTCGGGAACGGAGATCATGAGCGAGGCCGAACCCTTGGGGCTTTATCGTTTACGCACCCAAGACGGTCGACATGGACACGGCGGCGATCCTGATCGACGGAGGCTGTTTCTTGAAGCGATTGCCCGCCGTTCGCCCGGATATCGACAGGACCGACGCCAACGCCGTCGCCGGATCGGTCAGACAACCGGTGGGAGACCACCTGGAGCAACTGAACGATACATACCAGCTTCCCAACCCGGCTCGACTCCTGTATCGCACCTTCTACTGCGACGCTCGGCCAGGCGATAAAAAGGGCACATTCGCCGGTACACAGTCGCCCTATCGACTACGCGAAACCTCAGCAGGAATCTGGCGGTCCGGAACCTCTCCGACACGGATTTCCTTCCCGCCTCCGCCAGAAGGGTGTCGATATGCGGATCGGGCTCGACATCGCATCGATCGCCATCAAGCGTCAGGCAGACATCATTGTCCTCGTTGCCGGGGACGCGGACTTCGTTCCCGCGGCGAAGCTTGCACGCCGGGAAGGTGTGCAGTTCGCGCTGGATCCGCTGAGGCAGGACATTCCTCCCGATCTCTTCGAGCATATCGACGGCTTGAGAAGCGGGTTTCCCAGGCCCCGACGTTGACGCCCTTCAATCGCTATCGAATTCCGACCCCGAGGATGCACCCATGTCCGCAGAGGAATTGATCCGGGACTGCCTGGAGCAACTGCGCGGGTCCGCCGGCGTCGGCGCGGTGAGGCGCATTGCGGACGATCGCGGCGCTGCGCTGCTGGCGGCACCCGGCGCCGCCTTCGAGCTCGTCTCAGCCATGGTGGACAGCGTCGAGCCCGACCGCGCGCCCTTTCTCAAGATGTTCGAGTTTCTGGTTCGCGACGCGCGCATCGACGAAGAGGACCGTGGGCGCCTCGGCGGCAGGTTCCTCGACGAGGCCGGAACCGCGATCGAGCTGATCCTGGCGAACCGGGACCTCGACCCGGACGTGTCCCATGGCCTGATGCTGGCCTATGCCCGCGCGGAGGTTCCGGCGCCGGAGTCCCTGATCCACAGCATGATCCGGCAGTTCGGGGCTCTCCAGCAGTCCGGCCGCATTCCGCTCGATCCCGACGAGGAGGTCGACCGCCTCCGCGCGAACACCGGGAGCAACGACTTCGTTCTGCACCTGTCGCTCAACGACCGCATCGCGGTCCTGCCGGTCGACGCCCAGGCCGCGTTCGTCAACGACGTCGCGAGCCGGGACGACGAGTTCTGCGGCCGTCTCGGCCTCTACTGGCTGCTGGACGGTGCCGGGGAGATCCGCCTCGGAGCCGCGAGCGGATTGTTCGACCGGACAAGCAGGGGGATCGTCGAGCCTGCGGCGGCCGGGCTGCTCCCGGTGCTGCGCAACTGGATACCGCCGGACGAGGCGCGCCCGGTCGTGGACGCGGTGCTGCGCGAGGCGCGCCGTCGCGACCTCGTCGCTCCGCTGGAGCATTCGCTGCCGCGCCCCGAGCGCGTTCTCGCCACGATACCGGCGAGCAACGGCGTCCAGACCCTCGCCATCGCGCTTGAGGGCGACGACGAGCCTTCCGTCGCGATCGTGCAGATCAAGGCCGGCCTGGGCGTCCTCGAAGCCTTCGTCGCGGGCGGCTCTCCCGCCCGCAAGGCGATGCAGAACCAGGAGGACTCCCATCCGGTCTCCATCCCCGTCGACGCGCTGCACCCCCTGCTTGCGGCGGCGATGGCCGAGGGCCTTGCGGCAGAACGTCCCCCGCCGCCCGGACTGATCGACGTCGCTCTCGCCTGCCGGCTGGGCGAGCTGCGCCCCCGGCCGATGGCCGCGGCCGACTGGCTGGCCGAGCTCGATCCGGAGGGAGAGATCGCCGCCCTTTCGGCCGCGCAGCGGGAAGACCTGATCGTGCAGAGCGCAACCTGGCCGAAGAACCACCCGGAGACGAAATACTGGACCGAGGGAACGGCGCTCTACGACGAGGTCCTGGAGAGCGTTTCCGACATGGAGCAACTGGAGTCCGCCTTCCGGGCCCGCATGGAAGAGCGGCGCGGCGACTGGGCGATGCTCATGCTGCGCGCCGCCCATGTGCTGAAAGCAGCCGGGTCGGACGACTGGCGCTCGTTGGCGGCAACCGGATCCGCGCTGATTGGCGGCGGCGAGCTGTCGGCGATCCCGATCATGGGGTATCTGCTCGACACCACCAGCGCGGCAAGGCTGGCCGCGCAGTCCCCGAGCCAGCCGCCCGGCCGCGACCGCACAGCCGACCCGTGAGAGCCACCTTCAAGAGTCAAGCCATGCCCATCGGCGCCGACGATCTCGACGAAACCATGTTCATCGACGAAGACGGGAACCTGCTCGATCCCGCCGTCACGCCATTCGTCCTGATGCCGGATCCCAAGGCCCGCAAAGCAGGAGGCGCTTGCCAGATATGGATCGTGACCGAGGGCGGGCAGGGCTATCTCCCCACCGAGCTGATGATGGAGAATTGGGAAGAGGCGGAGAGGGCTTGCGATGCCGCCAATTCCCGGATGGGCTGGAGCCCCGACGATGTCGACCGGATCATCCTCGCCTCCATGAGCGGCGGTACGGCATGACCGGGCAGCAAGATGCGGCCTGTTTCCCGCCGCGCGCGCCGATCGATGACCCGGCCCGCGTTCCCGGGCGAGCCGGACATTGAGCGACAGGAAGCGATCGAACCGGGCGGTCTTTCGCCACCCCGCCTCGAACGTCGCGGGAGGCCCCCGGTATTCGAGCAGCCCGAACCGGCGCAGCGGCCCCGGCACGCGGCCTGCGAACATCGCGCCCTCCGCGTTCCAGTGCAGACTCGCCACCGAATCGTCGCGACTCGTGGTCGACGCCCTGAGCGTTTGCGAGTTCTGCCACTCGCCCGCCACGATCGAGAGACCCCGGAGGATCACGCCGGTATCGTCCTGCGGCCACCGGCCCGGCAACCCGCGGGGAAACGTCTCGACGAATTTGGAGAGGTCGGCGTGCCGGCAGAGGTGCCTGAACAGGAGGGCCTGGAGGGCGCCCCGTCTTCCGGGTTGCAGCTCCTCGATGCTTTCCGGCTCCAGCAGCGTCCGGACCGGCTCGATGCCGCCGGGCCACACCGACATCTCCGGCGTCGCGTCTGCGCTGCCGGCCGGCCATCGCCGTCCTCCGCCGGCTCCGCCGCTTCCGGTGGCCAGCCCCTCTTCACCGCATCCCTCAGCCGTTTCGCCGCCTCGAACGACGGTGATTTCGAGGCCGGTACGGGCACGCTCTCGCCGGTCCGCTGATTCCTGCCCGTCCGCTCGGCCAGGTTCCGCGTCCTGGACGCCGCGAAGCCCGCGATCCGCACGTCCTCTTCCTTCGCGAGCCCCTCGGCGATCGCCTCGAAATCCAGACCGACCGCTCTTCCAGCCGTGAACTTGTCGAGGCCCGCCCGCGCGGCGACGCGGGCCACGATCTTCGACTTGTTCATGTGTCAAACTGCTCGGATCCCGTGCCGTGCCGCCTTCGCACTCCCTCCGCCCGGTTCTATGATCCGATCGTGCATACGCTCTGCCGCGACTGCGGCCACCGGCCGCCTCCCGATGCCGGGGCCTGCCCGGTCTGTGGCTCGGTGCGCTCGCTTCGCCACACCGAGCTTCACGACCTCGCCATAGCCCATCTCGACTGCGATGCATTCTACGCGACGATAGAGAAGCGCGACCGCCCGGAGTTCAAGGACGTCCCCGTCATCGTCGGCGGCCGCCACAGGGGCGTGGTCGCGGCCTGCTGCTACATCGCCCGCACCTACGGGGTGCGCTCCGCCATGCCGATGACCAGAGCGCTCAGGGCGTGCCCCGACGCGGTCGTCATCAAGCCCGACATGAAGAAATACGCCGCCGTCGGACGCGAGGTGCGGACGATGATGCTGGCGCTCACGCCCCTGGTGGAGCCGCTGTCCATCGACGAGGCGTTCATGGACCTCTCGGGCACCCGGTCCCTGCACCGCGCGAGCCCGGCCGAGACCCTTGCCCGCCTGGCCCTGGAGATCGAGCGGACGCTCTCCATCACCGTCTCGGTCGGGCTCAGCTACAACAAGTTCCTGGCCAAGATCGCCTCCGATCTCGACAAGCCGCGCGGCTTCGCCGTGATCGGCCGCGCTGAGGCCCGATCCTTCCTCGCCGGCAGGCCAGTTGGGCTGCTATGGGGCGTGGGGGAAGCGCTGCAGAAGCGGCTCGCCCGCGACGGCATCACGCTGATCGGCGAGCTATCGCGGATCGACGAGGCCACGCTCGTCGCCCGCTACGGCAAGATCGGGAGCCGCCTCTTCCACTGTGCCCTGGGTGAGGACGACCGTCCCGTCGATCCAGACCGCGAGGCCAAGAGCATGTCCTCGGAGATCACCCTCGACGAGGACCTGTCCGATCCCGACAGGCTTCGTCCCATCCTGTGGCAGCTCGCCGAGACCGTGGCGCGGCGCATGAAGAAGGCCGGCATTGCCGGCGGCGGCATCACGCTCAAGCTGAAGACCGCCGACTTTCGAATCCTCACCCGCGCCCGGCGCCTCAACACCCCCACGCAATCCGCCGAGGAGATGTTCCGGGCGGCGGAGCCCTTGCTCTCCCGCGAGGCCGACGGCCGCGCCTTCCGCCTCATCGGCATCGGCGCCCACGACCTCATCGAGGCCGACCGCGTGTTGCAGAGCGACCTCTTCGGCGGTATCGCGCCTTCGGAAGACAGGATCGACAAGGCGCTCGACGCGGTGCGGGACAGGTTCGGCGACGACGCCATCGTCAGGGGCCGCGCCTTCGGAACCAGGCTCGTCCGGCATGGACCGTCCAAGGCCGACTGAGTCCGAGCATCCCCGCCATACACGATATTCCTTCCTGCGCGTCCAACGACGCGCGGCTTGACGCCGACCACGAAACCGCGCCCCCTACGGCCATATCCGGCTCGAGACACGGGACTTCGACGCTCCCGACCGCGGCCGGCCGTTTGCCCGTGCGAGCGAAACACAGGGAGAACCGGAATGAACCGCGCGCTTGCCTTGCTGCTGTCAGCCGCCCTCGCGGCCGCCCTCGCCGCCTGCGGCGGCGGAGGCGTGGCCGACAGGCCCGGCGAGCCGCCGGTTCCGCCCGACGCTCCGCACGCGAGCGCCATCGAGCTCGCCGGGCTCGGCTATGCCGACGCCCTGCAAGCACCGATCGTCGCTCGCGGGGGCACCTACCTTGTGGGAGCCCCGGTCGCCGTGGACCGGGCGCGGCTCGACGGGCGCACCGCGCACGGGGCGGTGACCGTGCGGCACGGCACCGTTCAGGACGCGGCGCCGGCGACGGACATTGTGGAATACCTGGAGGCGGCAAGCCCGCTGCGACCGCAGATCACCATGGCCCGTCCGCTGCACAGGCCGTACGTCTCGCTCGCGCCGAACGCCCGGTCCACGCTGGTCCCGTATGTCGCGCGGGCAATCCAGATCGTCAACGCAGCGCTGCCGCACGCGCACCGTCTCCGCTTCAGCGCCGAGCCCGGACCCGCCTACGGGACCGGGCTGTTCGCGGCCGCGCCTGGAGAGATCCCCATCGCATACGGGGACCTTCCCCCCGACGTCGGCGCGATCACCGAACAGGGTCCGGAAGACGGCCGGGTGACATGGTCGTACATCCGCGTGAACCGCGAGATGACTTACGACCGGATCGCCGCGGCGCCGACGGCGGAGGCCCGGCAGGAGGCCGTGGACCGTCTCGTCCAGGTCATCGCCCACGAGCTCGTCCACGGCCTCGGGCTGCTCGGACACCCGGACCCGGAGCGCTTCCCGGACTCTGCGCTCGGACCCCGCCTCCGGCTGAATCCGGGCGCGGTGCTGTTTCCGGTGGACCGCGACGTGCTGGTCGCGTCCCATACCATCGTGCGCACGATCGGCACGCGGGAGGAGGTCATCGCCGACCTCGGGCCCTGGACCGGGACCTCGGCCCACCTGATGGGTGAGCTCGACACCGCGGGGGGCGCGCTCGCCTTCGGCGTCCGGTCGCGCCACGGGTTCCACGAGCCGTGGTTTCAGGGCCGGGCGCCGGCGCTGGACCTCGCCGACAACCGGGCGCTCGGCGGCAACGCCACCTGGCGCGGGCGCCTCCTCGGACGCACGCCGGCAAGTGATGCGGTCGCGGGCAGCGCGACGCTCGACGTGGAGCTGGCGAGCCTTACGGGCTCGCTCGGCTTCGGCGCGCTCGAAGTATGGGCCGACGCACCGCCCGGGGCGCCCGGCACGGGCGCGCCGTGGACGCACGAAGCGCTCGACTACACGATCGGCATCGCGGGCAACCGGTTCGTCCGGACGGGAGGCGCGGAGGGGACCTTGACGGGCGTGTTCGCCGGGCCGAACCACGAGGGGATGGGCGGCGTGCTCGAACGGACCGATCTCACCGCGAGCTTCGCCGGGCGGCGGTAGACGGCCCGCCCGCGAGAGCACCGCCATGAGGAAGCCCATTTCGTGCGCGGCACGTCCCGCCCCTGAATTTCCGGCTGCGGGGTTTCCGGCATCGCTCTTCGAGCCAGCGGGCACAGCCCTATTCGCCGAGCAGGTCGACGATCCTCCGGGTCGTGGCGGGATCTTCGAACATCGAGCCGTGCCCGCCAGTGACGGCGATGACCTCGGCCCCGCGCGAGTCGAGGAACGCCACCTCGTCCCCGGTCAGCCGCCCGACCGCCCGGTCCATCGTGCCGTAGGCGTAGATGACCTTCGACAGGTCGGTCCCGGCAAGCACGCGGGTGTAGCGGTGCATGCCGAGCACGCCCTGGAACGCCGATGCCAGCCGCACCGACAGGGGCAGCATGCCGTCCTCGAGCTCGAACCCCAGCTCTCCGGGCGGAAGGTCCGCCACGTCGGTCCGCACGAGCGTCGCGCCGTCCTCCCCGTAGGCGTAGGTAACAGTGCCGCCCTCGTGGAGCTTGCCGAGGCGGTTCTCCCAGACCTCCCTCTCGATGTCGAGCCGGCCCGCCATGATCACGTAACGGTCCGCCGCGCCCGGTCCCTTGAGCGCCAGGTAGCGCGGCAGGATGAACGAGCCGAAGGAGTGGCTGAACACCACCACCTTCTTGCCCCGGGACTTGAAGTGGCGGATCACCCGGTCGAGGATCTCGACGCTCACGTCCATCTCCAGCCGGACGCGCTCGACGCTGTCGAGCCTCCCGTCCTCGATCAGCCCCGGGTTCAGCGTCTGCACCTGGTGCACGTTCACCAGGATCCGGCTCTCGTGGCCGGGGAACTCGGTCAGGTCCAGGGCGTCCAGCTCCGGCACCGGGCCGCCCTGCGAGAACAGCCAGACCGTGTCGGCGTCGGCGGCGCCGCCCGGCACCGGCTCGTAGAGCTCGGTCACGTCCTCGGAGAGGGGGGTGAGCGGGACGAGGCGCGGCGAGGCGACCTGCCTGGTGGCGACGATCCTCTCGCGCTCAACCAGAGCGAAGAGGTCCGGCCTGGTCTCCCCGGCGCAGCGCAGGCCCGGCGCGCCGAAGCGGAAGGTCAGGCCCAGGCGCAGCGCCGTCTCGCCGCGCCCCGTGTCTCGCTCCACGTCCAGCCCGAACCGGGTGCAGTCGATCCGGTAGCCCACCCCGGCCGAGAGGCGCCAGCCGCGTCCGGACACGCGGCCTCTGGCAAGCCGGCCGCCCCGTCCGGTCTCGCGGAACGCCCGGCCGCGGACCGCCCAGCGGTCGTCGAGCGCGAAGCGGTAGCGCAGCTCGGGCCCCCTCACGGCGTATTCCTCGAAGCGCGCGAGCCCGCTATCCCATAAACGCGTCCCGGAGAGCGGGATGTACCAGTTTGCGCCGATGCGGCTCCTGCCGCTCTGGTAGTCCGCCCCCAGGCTTGCCTGACGATGCGCCCGGGCGTGCCCCTCATCGGCGACCCGGTTGCCGTCGTAGAACGCGTTCAGCCCGACGATGCCGCCCGCGCCCTCGAAGCGGTAGACGATGCCGAGCGTGCCGCCGAGGAGACGGCGCCCGTCCGGCCCCCGCGAGAGCACCGCCCCCGGCTGGAGGAACAGCGCGCTGCCGTGCCGGCTCCCGGAACGGAGCGGGATCGCCGCGTCGAGCTCGAGCCGGGCGGCGGAGCCCAGGCTGTCCGTCTCGCCGCTTGCCCCGATCTCGTAGTAGGGCCGCTGCCCGTCCTCCGCCGCCTGGGCCGCTCCGCCCGCGGTGGCGACGGCGATGGCGGTCGCGATCGCCGCTGCCGCGGCTTGAATTCGAAACAAACTTCTCTCCATGTCCCGTTGGCCGCCATTCGGCAGGGCCCGCGAGGATCGCGTGCATCCTGTGCCGCCGGTCTCGCCGATCCGGGAAAGCACCCGGCGGCCATGACTGTCGATACTCTCGATCGCGGTCTCTCGGGACAACCGATCGTCGAGCCGCCGCCGCGCGGCGTCCGGCACTTTCGGGATCGATGCGCCGCTCGCTGTCCCACTCCCGCAGAACGCCCCACCGTTCCGCCAGCGCATCGGGGTGCCGGTGCAGCCATGCGAGAACCGCCACCGCATTCTCGCCAGCGTGCCACAGCCTGCCCCGTTCCAATACCCTCGGGGACGGAGGCGTGCAGCGATTCCAGCAGATACAGGTGACGGTCAAGAGCTGAACTTATTTGCTGAAGTCGGACAATTGCGAAGGTCATCCACAGACTCCGGGGCGAAGGCCGCCAGACCTTCGCCGTTCGATCGACACGGCGAGCCTGCCGTCGCGCACGGCGGCGGGCGCCCCGTCTCCCGAGGCGCTACAATGTCCAGTGGCTATCGTCGAATTGCGCCGGCTGCAGCCACGGCGGCGGAGGGAGGGAGCGGCATGGCCGCGCAACAAGGCGCGAAGCCCGAGATCACATGGGACGGCACGACCTGGTCCGTCAACCTGCCTCTCGAGGACGGCAGGACGGTCGAGGCGAAGTGGAGCCCGGCCGTCACCTATGTTGTCCGCATCAGGGAAGCCGGGACCGAACACTGGAGCTTCGGTTTCCAGACACCGGTGACCAGCTTCACCTTCTCCGATCTCAGGCCCGACACCGAGTACGAGGTCCAGGTCCGGCGCAAGACCGCCGCAGGCGAAGGCGAGGCCGCCTGCATCAGGCTGCGCACGGGTCCGGCCGGCGACAGCGGCAACGTCATCCCGTTTCCCAAGCACTAGCCTCCGGCCCGCGCCCTTTGTGCGCCGCATCGGCCATGCGATGATCGATCCGCAACTCCGCGCAGCACGCTGCATCGGCGGCGGGAACGACGCCACGTGCCGGACGACGACTTCATCCTGGACTGTCTCGACGAGCTTGGCGACGGCCCCGAGCCTGCCGCCGCGGTCCGCTTGGCCGCCGAGCGTTCCCCCGATCTCCTGGCGGCGCCGGGCACGGCTGCGGCGCTGCTCTGCGGCCCGGAGGAGGACACGGACCGCAGGCTGCTCCTGTTCGCAGCCCTGGTCGAGCGGGCGCGCCTGGACATGGAGGGCAGGGGACGCCTGGGCCTGGGCTTCCTGCGCGACGCGGAAGCGGCGATCGACGGACTGCTGGACGCAGGCGGGCTCGAGTTCGAGACTGCTCTCGCTCTGGCGCGGGCCTACGGCTTCGCCGGCATCGAGGCGCCCGAGAGCCTGCTTTCCTTCCTCGTCGCGGGTATCGCGGAACCGTCCGGGAAGGAAGGGGTCGCGCACGACTTCGATGCCGAGGTCGATGCCCTGCGCCGGCACGCCGGGAACGACGCCCATGCGCTGCACGTCCTGCTGGCCGACAGCCTCGCTCTCGTCCCGGCGCCGCTCCGTCCGGGCCTCGTGCACCATGTTGCGGGACGGGACCGGGAGGACTACGGCCGCCTCGCGCTCTACTGGCTGCTTGACGAGGCGGCCGATGTTCGCCTGGCCGCCGCCGGGGGCCTTCTGCAACGCGCCCGGCGGGGCAGCCTCGATGCCGCGTCGGCCTCGCCGCTGCCGCTGATTCGGACCTGGATCCCCGCTGACGGCGCCCGTCCGCTGCTGGATGCGGCCCTGCGCGAGGCCCGCCGGCGCGGGCTGGCCGGTGCTTTGGAACCTTCCGGCCTGCGGCCGGTGCAGCTCTTCGGCACTGTGCCGGACGCCTCGGGAGGGCAGAGCTTCGCGGCGGCGCTGGAGGGCAGGGACGGCCCCGCAGCGGCGCTCGTGCTGGTCAAGGCCGGGCAGGGGGTGAGGGACGCCTTCCTGGTGCACGGGGACGATGCCGGCGGCGCGCTGTCCTCGCAGGCGGCCGAGTCCGGCGCCTTCCCCGTTTCCTGGGAGGCTCTCGAGCCGGCGCTTGCGGCAGGCCTCGCCGACGGGTTCGCGGCCGGACGGCCGCCTGCGGCCGGGCTGATCGACGTCGTGAGCGCGTGCGGCCTGATGGAGCTCAGGCCGCGGGCCATGACGGCGCAGGACTGGCTGGCGCGCATCGACCCGGCGGGCGAGATCGCCGACCTGCCGGCGCGCCGGCGCGACCGTCTGGTCCGCGCGAGCGCGGACTGGCCCGGCGATCACGAGCACGTCGCGGGCTGGTGCGAAGGCACGGCGGCGGTGGATCGGCTGCTCGACAGCGCGGCCGGCGCCCGTCAACTGGAAGCCGCCCTCTGGACGCGCCTCGACGAGAGACGCGGCGACTGGGCGCTACTCATGCTGCGGACGGCGCATGTCCTGAGGGCCGGCGGCGATGCGGACTGGCGATCCTTCGCGGCGACGGCCGCGGCGCTGCTCGAAGGGCGGGCGCTGAAGAAGGTGCCCATCATGAAGCATGTCCTCTGCGCCAGCATCGCGGTCTGGCAGGTGGAGGAATACGGCCTCGCCATCGGCATTCCCGACGACGGCGCCTGGCCCGGCAGCGGGTAGGCAAAGCCCGGCCGACAGGCTGCCGGCCTCCCGCCGCTACCGCGATGCCAGCGAGGTCTTGCGCAAAGGTGTGCGGCTCGCCGAGCGCGAGGAGTTCCGTGACGGGATCCGCCTCGGGGCCATGCGCGAGGCCGAAGACGCCGGCAGCGCCCACACCGCTGCCGGACGGCTCCTCGTGTTCGGTACGGCAGATGCGCTGCAGCACCGTCTCTCCGCCTCTTCCGGGGAGCGGATTGCCGGCGTCCCGGCCGGCTCCGGCAAGGAGCGATGAGCGGCGGCGGCCGTCAGGGGTTCGCCTGTCGGCCGCAGCAGACCGCGATCGGCCGCAACGCCCTCCCCTTCCCGGCACGGCAGCCATGAGCCCGCCCGGCCCCGCATGCCCGCCCCGGATGCGGAACCGCCAACGGAAGCACCGTGACCTGCCCATCGGACTCACACAGTGTCCGCTCGACCCCCGCGCCGCACGGAGTACTATCGCTCGGGCGGCAATCGTCGGCGAACGCGGCGAGAGCGGCCCCGCGGCAACCGGAGGGACCGATGTCCGGAACCGAGATCATCTTCGAAGTCAGCGAGGACGAGCTGGAGGGCGGGTATTCCGCGAGCGCGCTCGGCTTCGGAATCCACACGCAGGGCGACAGCCTCGACGACCTTCGCCGCAACGTGAGGGAAGCGGTGGACTGCTATTTCGACGACACCATGGACCGGCCGCCCTTGATCCCCGCTCGTCCGCAAACCGCGTTTGCCGCATCGCGTCGACGCTGCCTTCGAGCTGCGCGCGCAGCGCGGCATGACGGCAGCGGGCGATCGCGCCGTCCCGCGCGGTCTCGATCTCCTCAAGCTCGTCGGCGAACATTTCCAGGTCGAGCACCAGAACCGACATCACGTTCGCGCCCGGGTACTCGTCCTGCTCCGCAACGTACGTCTTCAGCCTCTCGTAGGAGCCGGCAATCTCCTTGCGCAGGGCGGCACACTCGCCCTCCGCCCGCGCAGCCAGCCTCTCCAGGTGCGCGCCGACGCTCCCGTGTGACAGCCTCTCCACCAGATCGCCGCGCTCGGGGTTCCACTCGAGCACGGACCGGCGCACGGCGTCCCCCACCAGCGCCTCGATCTCCGGTTCCGCCAGCCACGACACGAAGGACCGGCTTCCCGCGCCCTCCAGGCAGGACAGGACCCACACCGCTTGCGCGACCAGGACATGCTCCCCTGCCTCCCACAGGGTCTCGAGATCGTCGAAGACCGTCGGCTCGAAATCGCCGGAAGGCCCGGGGCGCAGCGCACTGGCGCGCTCGAAGGCCGACTTCAGGATGCGCGGACCGAGCTGCTTCTTCGTCCCCTTGACCTCGCCGAAGAGCGTCAGGATGCGGTCCTCGAAGAGCCGCAGGAACCAGGTCCATCGCTGCGCCAGGACGTGCACGGCCTGCCAGAACGCCGCTTCGTCGCTGCCGTCGGCCGCTCCCGGCCAGTCCGCGTAGTCCTCGCCGATCGCCGACGCCAGCCTGCGCATGTCGGCCCTCATCAGGTGGTGGTTCTCGCGCAGCCAGTCCAGCGTCACGAACTCCGGCAGCTGGGCCAGGCGGAGCTCCTCTCCGGCGGCCCGCTCCTGACCCTCGACGGTCGCTATGGATTGCGCAGAAATGTCCCTTCCTCCTCGGTGAAACGCGGCTTACCGGAAAGCCGGCGCTGGAATTCAAGACGCCGCGGCGGGGCGCTCGAGCGAGCGCAGAATGGAAACAAACCCCTCCCGGCTCAAGCCCCGCGGGCCGGCACGAGACACGCGAGGGCCTCGCGCGCCGGACGGCTCACCGACAGGGAAAGGAGGCTCGTCCGCCCGGTTGCCAGGCCCGCCGCCGCTCCGGCCGGCCTCGCCTTCCCCGCCGCGCCCGGCGCACGATCGATCGTGTGATGCCGCAGTACCGGCCCGAACCCGTGACCCGCAAAGAACAGCAAGGAGGACGCCATAAGACACATTATCCCCCTTGCCGCCATCGCGGCGCTGCTGACGCTGCCCGCCGCCGCAGGCGCCCAGACGCGCGCCGACATCATGGAGCGCGTGATCTGGCCCTGCGTCGATCCCGAGGTGCAGGAGCTTGACCCGGCAGAGCACCACAGCGAGCCGGCCGCGACGATCCTGTTCGAGCTCGGCCGCGACTTCTACGAGGAAGTCATCGACGCGGTCGAGGAGGCCTTCCGCGAGCACGACGACGCGGAAGAATGGATCTACGAGGCCGGGCTCGCAGGAGAAGAAGTTCATCTCGATCGGTACGGGCGGACCCACCGGCGTCTATTTCGTGGTCGGCAACTCGGTCTGCCGCATGGTCCACAAGGAAGCCGCGGAGGGCCGCAAGGAAGGCCGCAAGCACGGCATCCGCTGCGCTGCGCCGTCCACCGGCGGCTCGACCTAAAACATCGGCCAGATCTGCCAGGGCGAGCTGGACTTCGGCGTCGCCCAGTCCGACTGGCAGTTCCACGCGGTCAACGGCAGCTCCGACAAGGTCACGAACTGCCCCGGCCTGCGCGCGGTCTTCTCCGTGCATGGCGAGTCATTCCATCTGATCGCCGGCGCGGGCTCGGAGATCGGCTCCTTCACGGAGACCAAGGGCAGGCGGATGAGCATCGGCAACCCCGGCTCAGGCCAGCGCGGTACGACCGAGGTGCTGATGGAAGGTTACGGCATGACCACCGACGACTTCTCGGCGGCGACTGAGCTGACGTCCACCGAGCAGTCGCAGGCGCTCTGCGACGGCAAGATCGACGCCTGCGGTTACACGGTCGGCGTGCCCAACGCTGGCTTCGCCGTGGCGACCGACGGCTGCGGGGCCTACATCGTCAACCTCAACGGCGAGGTAGAGCAGACGCTGGTGGCGGAGAATCCCTACTACGCCTTCACCACCATCCCGGCCGGCACCCACAAGACCACGACCAGCGACGTGACGACGTTCGGTGTCATGGCGACCTTCGTCAGCCACGAGAACGTGCCCGAGGACGTGGTCTACGAGGTCACCCGCGCGGTGATGGAGAATCTGGACGACTTCAGGTCCCTGCATCCCGCCTTCGCCAACCTCGATCCCGCAAACATGATCAGGAACGGACTGTCCGCGCCGCTCCGTCCGGGTTCGGCGAAGTACTACGCGGAACAGGGCTGGATGTAGCCCGCGGCAATAGCGGCCGGCGCTCCTGAAAGGGTGCCGGCCGTTCGCCTTCGTTCGATACTGTCCCGAGGCGGACGACACGACAGGGCGCACGCGCCGCACAGGGGCGCCTGTGACGAGCAGCGAGCCGAACGCGGCGGCCACTCCCGCCGACGTTCAGAAGGCTCTGGAGAAGGTCGAGTACCAGGGGCGCCGGCAGGGGCCGCGCCCGGCACCGCTCATCACTCTGCTTTGCTTCCTGTGGCCGGCCTACCAGCGCTGCCGCGCGCGATCCGCTTGCCAGCGCATTCGATATTGTTCATATTGAATGCGCGCTGCCGGGAGGATGGGCTCATGCGGCGAACGACAACGATGACCGTCCGTGTCAGCGGCGAGCTCGGCGATTTCGTGTCCGCGAACGTAGGCGAGACCGGGACCTACGAGAACGTCAGCGAATACATCCGCGACCTGATCCGCCGCGACAAGGAGCGTTCGGAGCGCGAGGCATTCGAGCGTCTAAGGGCCGAACTGGCACGCGCCTTCGCGGCGCCGGACAGCTCGTACCGTCCGCTGTCGGCTTCGGAGGTCATGACGAGGAACGGGGCGCAGCCCGGCGCATGACGGCGGTCCGCGTCCAGGAAGCGGCCGCGCTACGCATCGACGAGATCTATCGATATTCGCGGGAGCGCTGGGGCGAGGCGCAAGCCAATGCCTACCTCACCGGCCTGTTCGAAGCGTTCGAGAGCATTGCGACCGGCGGCGTCGCCTCACGACCGGTTCCAGCGGAATTCGGGGTGGACGGGTATGTCTTCCGCTACGAGAGGCATTTCGTCTACTGGAAGAGGTTGGACAACGGCGACATCGGTATCGTCACCGTGTTGCACGAGCGCATGCATCAGACTGGCCGTTTTCGAGAGGATCGCGAGTGGGACGACACATGACGATCACTCTTGAGATGAGGGAGGACGTGGCCGTCTTCCGGTATCCGGCCGGCTACGACGAGCTCGTCGACGAGTTTGACGATCTGCTGGAGAGGCGGGATACCGGCAGGCTCGGCAACGATCGGTACGTCGCCGCGCTGGAGGATCTGGTCGCGCGCCACCCGTGGTTCATCGACGGGTTCACGCATCTGGGAAACGCGTTCTTCGACCGGGGACAGTACGAACGCGCGCTGGAGGCCTACGAGCGGGCATATTCGTTGGGCACGGCGCCGTTGCCGGAGGGTTTCGAGGAATTCATCGAGTGGAAATACCTTGAGAACCGACCGTTCCTGCGGGCGGCTCACGGTCTGGCCCTCTGCCGGTCTCAGTTGGGCCGTTCCGGGGAAGCAATATCGCTGCTGGCGAAGATCCTGGCGTGGAACCCGGACGACAACCAAGGGGTGCGCTACGTAATCGGATCGGAATACCTGCGCGCCGGGCAGGAGGACAGGGCGCGGCCGTTCTTCGAGACGGAGGCCGCGTACTACCCTCCTTACAGATACGAGTTGGCGCTGCTGCTCCTGCGGCATGATCGGCATGTGGAGGCGGCGACGAACCTCCGCCTCGGATTCAACTCGAACGGCTATATCGCAGAAGTCCTGTGCGGCAATCCGCATCCTCTGCCGACCGGCATCTGGCACGGTTCCAGCTGGTCCCAGCCGGCGTTGGCCATGGAATACGCGCTGCACTACGGCAAGCTTTGGCAGGTCACGCCGGATGCGGTCGCGTTTCTGCGATGGCTTCATACCCATCCGAAGGTGATGGTGGAACGGGCGGCCATCCTTGAGTGCCGGGAGGCCCTTCTGTGGGAGCCCGATACCGAAAGGCGGCGCTCGATCATGGACGCGGAGGTGGCCGCCTGGGACCGGATCGACGATCGGCTGTCGAGCGAGCTCGTCATCGAGCGCACGAGCCGGGACGGCGACAGGGTTTATCCATGGCTCTATGCAGGGACTCTTGACGACCTCTGATCGCGTGTCGACCGCGAGGCAGAGGCTCCAGGCGAAGGTACGCGGACCGGACCGCCGGAGGTGCCAGGTCTCGGATGCAGTTCCTCAGGCCCATGCGGCTCGAGCGTCCCTCGGCGGGCCATAGTGCTCTCTGACGCCGTCGAGCGAGATAGACGCGCTGCATTGTCTTGGGAGCGTCGTTCTCGTGGTCGACCGGCATCGCCACCGCGCGGTTCAACGACTTTCCAACGCTCAACCTTCAGTGTGTGAGTTCGGTCATCGGTTCCGGCACAGAGCACGGTGAGGCGCCCTTGAGCTTGCGATTCGCCGATTGCGCTCGGTTGTTCAAGTGGCGCTGGCCGCATCCTCACCCCTGGGACACCCTTCAGTTTGGCAGAGAAACCTTCCGAACACATTCCGACGCCGTGCCCAGGCTGACCGGGCGATGCGTCGACGCGCTTCCAGCCGGTCAGTTTGAGCAATTCATGCGGGACGACCTGTTGGAGCGACGGGATGTCGGCGCGCTCTCGCAGGCCAGGCACACCGACGCTGTGAAGGATCCCGTCACGCGCAATCTCCAATTCACCGGCCTCCACGTGCATTCCGGCCACGCCCTTTTGCGCCAGGGAGAGTTCGAAGGTGCCCGCTTGCAATTACCTTGCGCGAAGCCCCCGGCTGTAAGCACTCTGCGACGATCCGAGCCCTTTCTTCCTTCAACATACCTCTGCGGCGGGGATCGACCCTCAGCTTGTCGATGGCCCGGATCCCGCCGCGCAGCCACTACAGGCTTCTGCTCGCGCGGTTGTCCCACTCCGCGATCGGGCTCCCTCCGTCCAACCAGGAACGGAAGTCAGCGCCAATAATCCCGCCCGATGTAAGGGCGGCGCCCCGCCTGCGGAGAGCGGCGGCCGTTCCGCGCCCCGCAGCGTGGGCAGGGGAAGAAGGGTCCGCGCCAAGGCTGAGCCCGCGCCCGACGGCGCCCCCCGGCGCTGCACTCCGGTCGAACCTGCCGAAGGACCGCCCGTGGCCCGGACCCTGACGGCGCGTCAGCGTTCGGCGGGTCTCGGCATGCGGTAGCCGACGCCGCGCAGGTTGAAGATCCAGGTCGGCTTCTCCGCGTTTTCCCCGAGCTTGCGCCGGAGTGTGCGCACGAAGATGCGGATCAGGTTCGCGTCGGCGCCGTCGCGTCCGCCCCAGATCCGGCGCAGGATCGTGTCGTGGTGCACCACCCGTCCCGCGTTGACCGACAGCAGGCGCAGCAGCTCGTATTCCGTAGCGGTGAGATCGACCGCGGAGCCGCCCACCGTCACCAGGCGGCTCTCGTAGTGGATCGCGAGTTCGCCCAGCACGAACGTCTCGGGTTCCCTGTGCCGGCGTAGCGCCGCCCGGATGCGCGCCACTAGCTCGGTCGGCGAGAACGGCTTGACGATGTAGTCGTCGGCGCCCTGCTCGAAAGCCCGCGCCACCGTCTCGTCGCGGCCATAGCCGGAGATGAATATCACCGGCAGGTCGGAGAGTTCGGGGACCTCCTGCAGCAGCTCGATTCCGTCGCGGCCTGGCAGCAGCAGGTCCAGCAGCACAAGCTGCGGGCGCTCGGCGCGGATCAGGCCCGCCAGGTCGTCCGGCGCGCCCGTGACGAGTGGGGCGTAGCCCGCGGCGCTCAGCGTGTCGCGCACGAAGCGCAGCGTGCGCGGGTCGTCGTCCACGACCAGGATGCGCGACGGTTCCTCTGCGTCCGTGCCCGCCGGCTTTCCGGTCGTGGCTTCCCCAGCGCCACCGAACTCCGCCGCGACCGGGATCGTGAAGTTGATCGTGGTCCCCTGGCCCGGGCCGTCGCTGGCGGCGCGGATGCGCCCGCCATGCGCCTCGACCAGCCCCTTGCAGATTGCAAGCCCCAAGCCGTGGCTCACCGTGCCACTGGCCCCGCCAACATGCTTGCGGAAGAGGTGTGGAAGCAGGTCGGGCTCGACGCCCTCCCCGTCGTCCGCCACCGAGATCGCGACATGCTGCGCGTCGCGCACCGCCGACACGCGGATGACCGCGGACTCCCGCGTGTGCCGGGCCGCGTTCGCGAGAAGGTTGTTCAGCACCTGCACGACGCGGCGCCGGTCCGCCATGACCGGGGGCAGGCCGTCCGCCAGGTCGACGACGATGCCGTGCCGGCTGTCGCCGCTCAGGAACGCGCTCCTGGCTCCCTCCACCAGGTCCGCCACTGCCGACGGCTCGGGCGAGACCGAGAGCGTGCCCGCGTCGATGCGCCCCGAGTCGAGAAGATCCGCGATGAGACTGCGCATCTGGTCCGCCTGCTCGACGATGACGCGGAAGAACTCGCGCATCTCGGCCCGGTCCAGCCCGGCCGGCTCCTCCAGCAGCGTCACTGCCGATCCCTTGATCGCCGTGAGCGGCGTACGCAGCTCGTGGCTCACCAGGCCGAGGAACTCCGTGCGCATCCGCTCGATCTCGTCGAGCGGCGCCAGATCCTGCATGGTGACCACCACCGACCCCGGAACGGGCCCCTCGGCCTTGATCGGCGTGGCGTTGATCAGCGTCCTGACGCTGCGCCCGTCGGGCACCGAGAGCACGACCTCTTCCGAGCGCACGGTCTCGGGACTCGCGAACTGCTGCGCCAGCGGGAACTCCGCGAGCGACACCTCGCGCCCGTCGGCACGGCGGCACACGACGATCCCGAGCAGCTCCTCCAGCGGACGCCCCGGCATGCGCAGGCTCTCCACGATCCGCCGCGCCTCCCGGTTGTACGACGCCATCCGCCCGCTGCCGCCGTCGAAGACGACGACGCCCACCGGCGAGGTCTCGACCAGAGCCTCGAGGTCCCGCCGCGCGCGCTGCTCGCCGCGGTGCGCGCGCGCGTTCGCGATCGCGGCCGCAGCCTGCGACGCGAACAGCATCAGCACCTCCTCGTCCGCGGTGCTGAACTCCCCGCCGTCCGCCTTCTCGGCGAGAAACAGGTAGCCGACGCTCTCGCCCCGGTGGCGCACCGGCGTGCCCTGAAACGCCGCCGCGAACACCGGCAGCGGCGTCAGTCCGACCTCGCGCACGTAGCCCGGCAGATCCCCCACGCGCAGCGGCCCGGGCAGCTCGTGGAGGTGCTCGACCAGCCGCGGGCCGCCGGACCATTCCACCAGCCCGCGTTCCTGCTCGGGCGTGAACCCCGACAAGACGTAGTCCCCGGGCGCACCGGTCTCGTCGAAGGTGGCGAGGATGCCTAGGCGCGCGCCGGTCAGGCCGCGCGCGCCTTCCACCACCTTGCGCAGCACGGTGTCCAGATCGAGGCTCGCGCTGATCTCCAGGATCGCCGCAGCCAGCGTCGACGCACGTTCGCGCACCCCTTCGCGCTCCCGTGTCTCCCGCGCGTCGGTATCGCGCTCTGTCACGGCCCGTTTCCCTCCCCACGGATGCCGGCGACGGCGGGCGACCGGACCAAGAATCGACGCCAGCGCTTTATTGTAACCACATACAACCGGGGAATTCCTGCATGATCTGCTCACTCAACAGCGTCGAACACGCCGCCGTCCACGCCGCGATCCATGGGGCGTCCGCGCCGCATCCCGGAACGCAAACCCTGCGCGCGCCGCGGGCTCACGCGTCTCGGTGCCAACCACACGAAAGCGATCGGGCGGCGCCTATGCGGCGATAGGACTGGAACGAACTGCTGCTGCAGCAATGACCGCTCAGCCACTCACCTCAGGCGCGGATCAGCTGAGTGCCGCACAACGACAATCGAATATGCCAAGAAGCCCGGCATTGATGACTGTGCGCGCGCTTGAAGGGCGGTCGGTAATCGGATAGCTCCTCGGCCACCACAAGATACAATCGACTGCCCGGCACCCTCGTTTGGCCCAACGATCCCGTGAAGCCGGCCGCGAAGCGTTTCGCTGGCATGATTGCCGGAGTTCTGAACAGCGGTCCCGATAGAGCAGTCGATGCACCCTATGCTGCCGATACCAATTGCAGATGAACCGAGCTGCATTGGGCCTCTGGATGCCCTGCTGTTCGGGTCGCTCTTGGTCGCGCTCCGCGGTGCGTGTCTCAAGGTGAGCGTCAGTCGTCCGCCGCCCCCACTGCGTCAGTGCTCTTCGTCAGCGTCACCACGTTGCATCCGTCTCGTCGCTGATACTCGACGTGGTCCATCATCTGTTGCACCAGGAAAAGGCCGAGTCCGCCGAGGGCGCGATCTTCGAGCGACGCCTCAAGGTTGGGCATCTGCTCCACCAGCGACGGGTCGAATGCGCGGCTGTCGTCTACAGTCACCACGATGAGCGCGCCAGCTTCCAGGCGCAGGATGAGTTCGATCCGGTGGGGGTCGTCATCGTCGTAGCCGTAGCTGATCGTGTTGGTCAGGATCTCGTCGATCGCCAGATTGACCGCGTAGGCAATCTGCTCCGGGAGCTCCCTGGCCGCGCAGAACGCGTCGACCTTGGCCGCCACGCCCGCGATCTCCCGCAGGTCGTTGACGAGAGAGATTTCGACTGAAGCGCCGTCCGCATGCTCGCCCATCTGCAGGCTCCGCCGCCTATTCTTCGCGTAGCGAACGGTAGAAGAAGTCCGTCACGGGTTTTACGAGATAGCTCATCACAGAGCGTTCCTCGGTCCGGATGTGCGCCTCCACGGGCATCCCGGGTGTGAGCACAAGATGCCCTGCCAGGCGGCTGGGTGCAGAGTCGTTCCCAGTATCCGTTGAGCCGTCGTCCGGGACGCCCAGGGCGAGTTCGACCTCGTACCACGAGTGTCCGCTCTCCTCGTCCCGCACTGCGTCGGGCGAGACCCGCACGACCCGGCCGTCGAACTCCGGCGTCTCCCGCGCGGGGAAGGCCGAGAAGCGCAACACCGCCTCCTGCCCCGGATAGACCTGATCCACGTCCGTCGGACTGAGCCGTGCCGTCACCACCAGCCCGGCATCGGCGGGCACGATCTGCAGGATCGTCTCGCCCGGCCGCACCACCTCCTGAGGCGCGAGCACCGCCAGGCCGAACACCTCGCCGGAGACGGGCGCCCGTACCTCCATGCGGCCCAGGCTGCTGCGCACGGAGGCGAGACGTTCGCGCACCTGGTTCTCCTCCGCCTGCACGTCTCGGGCCTTTTCCTCCGCCTCCTCGATCCGCCGCGCATCGATCTGGAGTATCTGTATTTCCAGCTCCGCGATCCTGCCCCGCGCCCTGGCGATGGAAGCTGCGATGGCGCCCGAGCGGCCCTCCATATCTTCCGCCGCGCGCTCAATCGCCATCAACCTGTCGAGACGGGTCAACCCCTTGTCGAACAACTCCCGCTGTGCCAAAAGCTCGCGCCCGATCAGCATCGCCTGGTCCTGCAACGAGGAGGCCTGGGCTTCGAGACCCGCGATCTCCTCGCGCGCCTGCCCGATCCGCTCGCGAAGCTGCGCCACCTCGCCCGCGCGGGCCGCCTCCCGCGCCCGGAACAGCCGCACCTGACCGTCCAGGATGTCCTGCACCTGCGGGTCCGTCGCCGCCATCGATCTAAGCTCGGCGTCCCATGCGATGGCCTCCGCACTCAGGAACTCCGCCTCCAGCCGGTTCCGCCGGGCCGCGAGCTCGGCATACTGCGCCTCCAGGATCGCTTCCTCCGAACGCAGCACCTCGTCGCCAAAGCGCAACAGCACCTCGCCCTCGGCCACACGGTCCCCGGCGCGCACCAGGATCTCGCTCACCGTACCTCCGTCGATATGCTCGACCGCGTGATTGCCGCTCGCGACTTCCACGAGGCCCCCGGCGATGACGGCGCCCGAGATCGAGGCGAACACGCTCCAGCCGAGAAGGCCGCCGACGAGCACGCCCACGCCCCCAAACCCCAGGACCATGGCCCTGCGCGCCGAGTAGCGTCTGGTGCCGGACCGCTCCATATTAGTCGGCATCCTTCCTCAGTCGCGTGACTGTGGCGCCCCCTCCATCGCCCGGCTCCCTGCCATCCCCCGCGTCATCTCGCGCTGCTTCAGCCGCGCGTGTGCTGTTCACTCTCGCGATCGCGGCCGCGATCTGCTCCTCGCGTCCGGGCGCGGCCGGATCCATCGGCTCGGCCCCCTGCGGCGGGAGCGTTGCAATCCCCCGTTCCTCCAATCGTGCCGGCATGCGGCTTTGTCCGCCCTTGACGTCGCGGAGAGGCGCGACTTCCTCGTTGCCCGCGGCCGAGGGCGGTTCGATGGCAGCGGGAGCGCGCCTGGGCAGGGATGCGGGCTGTCCTTCGCTGCCGCGAGCGTCGGAATGAGAGGGTGGCGGCAGGGCGTCTTCCGTCTTCCGCGCGCCGGCCTGCAGGCGCCGGACCGGCGCCTTTCCACGCCCCCGTGTGGCGGGCACCGGACGCCCCGCCTCCATCACATACACACGGTCGCATTGGGCAAAGGCGCCGTGGCGGTGGGCCACGATCACCGCCGCCCCGCCCCGCCGCTTGTGGCCCTCGACCGCCCGCGCCAGTGCCATCGTGCCTTCGGCATCCAGGTTGGAATCGGGCTCGTCCATCACCACCAGCACGGGCGAACCGTAGAAGGCCCGGGCCAGTGCGATGCGCTGGCGCTGACCTCCGGAGAGCGCAGCACCCCCCGCCGAGACCTGGAAGTCGTAGCCGCCCGGCAGCCGCAGGATCATCTCGTGCGCGCCGGTGCGCTTGGCTGCATCGACGACGTCCTCGTCTCTTGCCGTGGGCGACAGGCGCGCGATGTTCTCCGCCACCGTGCCCTCGAACAGCACCACCTCCTGCGGCAGATAGCCGATGTGCTCGCCGAGCGCCCCGCCGTACTGCTCGAGTTCCGCGCCGTCGAGCCGCACCGAGCCGCCGTGCGGCTGCCAGACGCCCGCCAGCGCCCGGGCGAGCGTGGACTTGCCCGATGCGGAGGCTCCAGCGATCCCTGCCGCCTGCCCGGGCTCCAGGCGAAAGGACGCACCCCGCACCGCCGGCACCTTGGCGCCGGGCGCCGCAACCGTGAGTCCCTGCGCCTCCAGGACCGCACGGGGTTGAGGAAGCGTCGTGCGCTCTTGTTCCGGCGGGGTCTGCTCGAGAAGCGCGGCCAGCGAGCGCCGCGCCGCCAGCACCTGCTGCAGCTGCGGCCACTGCCCCACTGCCTGGTCGATCGGTGCGAGCGCGCGGCCCAGCAGGATCGAAGCCGCGATCATCACTCCGAAGCTCACCTGCCCGTGAATTGCGAGCCAGGCGCCGAGCCCCAGCATCATCGACTGCAGGAAGAGCCTCAGTGTCTTCGAGGTTACGAAGAAGAACCCGCCCCGGTCGGAAACCGCGAGCGTGCGATCAAGAAGCTCGTCTCTCAGGCCGGCCGAGTGCGCAATCACTGCGTCCTGCATGCCCAGCCCATGTACGGTCTCGCTGCCGGATCGCATGTGCTCGACGAAGAGCGCGGACCGGTTGTGGGCCTCACCCACCTCCTGCTGCAGCCGAGCGGTCCGGGCCTGGTTCAGAAGGGCGATCAGCAGCAGAAGGACCCCCGAAAAAACCGCAAGCGCGCCGAGCATCCAGTGGAACATGAAGAGCACGCAGAGAAACACCGGCGTCCAAGGCGCATCGAAGAAGGCGAACGGACCCGGGCCTGAGAGGAATCGCTGAACCGCCTCCAGATCGCGCACCCCGGTCGCCGGCCGCGCCCGCTCGGCAGGTGCAATCGCCCGCGTCAGGATCGCCCGCAGCACGCGCGATTCGAGTCTGGCCTGCAGCCGCGCTCCGGCTCTCGCGAGCACACGCCCGCGCGCGTGATCCAGGATGCCCATCATCAGGAAAAGGAAGGCCACGATGCCGATGAGCGTAACCAGCGTCGCCTCCGAGCGCGAGGTCAGCACCCGGTCGTAGACCTGGAGCATGAAGAGCGGCCCGGTCAGCATCAGGATGTTGACGAAGATGCTGAACAGGCCGACCGAGACGAAGAGGCGCCGGCTTTCTGCGAGCGCGTCTCGAAGCTCCCGGCCACCGGTGCCGCTCGAAGCCATCGGATAAACTCATCGCCGGCCGTTCAGGACGAGAGAAAAAGGGACCGCCTCGGCCGCAGTCCCGGCTCTGCCGATCCGTCTCGCCGGTCGAAGCCTCACCCCGCGGCCTGATCCGGGATCCTTCGGCGCCTCCTAGAACGCGAAGTCTGTGGCGTCCAGATCGGTGAGCGAAAACCCCTGGAGCGTGACCGTGCCGCCGCCGTGAGCGGAGAGATCGATCACAACATTGCTGCCGTCCTGGGTCGCGGTCACATCGCTGAACTGCGTGATGCCGGTGAACGCGGAAAGGTCGATTGTGTCCGTCCCGTTCTCGAAATCCGTGATCGTGTCCGCGCCATGTCCCGGGCCGACGACGAAAGTGTCCGCTCCGGAGCCGCCGAACAGCCTGTCGTCGCCCTCGCCCCCGGTAATCGTGTCGGCGCCCTCCTCCCCGAACAGCCAGTCGTTGCCCGCGCCGCCGTCGATCGTGTCGGCGCCCTCGCCCCCCATGACGATGTCGTGGCCGCCCTTGGCGTTTATCGTCGTGCCGGCAGCGCTATCGATCATGGCCTCGCTGTTGTCGGTGCCGTTCCACGGGTCGCTCCCGGGTACGAGGGTGCCGGCCGGCGTCACCACTTCGTCCGGGGGCGTCGCGTCGGGAAAGTTGAAGTTGCTCGCCGAAAGTTGCGACGCGGTGACGCCGGTCAGGGTGAGGGTGCCGCCGAGCGCAGTATGAGTGATGGTGACGCCGTCGGTCGTGTCGGTGATGGTCAGGTCGTTGTATCCGACCTGTTCCGACAGCATGGTCAGGTCGATCGTGTCCTCGGCAACGTTGAAGTCCGTGATGGTGTCGTTGCCGCTGTTCGCGCCGAACACGAACGTGTCCGCGCCGGTCCCGCCCGTCAGTGTGTCGTTGCCGGCGCCGCCGACGATGAAGTCGTCGCCGGCATCGCCATAGATCGTGTCGGCGCCGGCGTCGCCCAGGAGGGTGTCGCTGTCGTCGCCGCCGCGTATCGTGTCGTCACCGCTGCCACCGCGGATGGCATCCACGCCCCCTTCGCCGCGCAGGTCGTCGTTCCCGCTGCCGCCCCGGATGACGTCCCCGCCCTCGCCGCCCTTGACGGTGTCGGCGCCCGCGCCGGCGGTCACATAATCGCGCCCGCCCTTGGCGTCGATCGTATCGTCGCCGCTCGTACCCTGGATCGCTTCGGCATTGTCGGTTCCGGTGGTGCTCATGACTCGCTCCTCATGCCTGTGGGTTCCGGAGCCCATGTTCGTCGCCTCGGGATGCCACGGAGAGCCGCCGGGAGCATCCCGTTGAGCTAATCTATCGTGTGATTGGCGAATATGTCCATCGCGTCAGCATAAAATAACGCGTCGGTGCATAAATCGACGAAGGGGGACGCCCCGTCCGCCTGCCGGGCGGCGAACGTCTCCCCCCCCCAGTAGTGGACATCGTCGAGCGCCTGATCGCGCAAGCGAAACAGCGCCGTCACATCGTCGTCCTGCCGGAGGGCGATGAGCCGGAAAGCCGATCATCTCGCGCAGAAGAGAGGCAACTGAGCTCATTTCCAACAGCGTCCGCAAGGTCATCATGTCGTCGGACGGGGTGTTCTGCCGGTTGACTCTCAGAGTGTGAGTTCGATCGTCGGCTCCGGCACGGAGCAGTCTGAAGCACTCCCGAGCTTGCGATTTGCCGATTGCGCCCGGCTCCGCGATTGGCGCGCTCGCAGCATTGCGGCCCCTGAAGCACTCTCCAGTTAGCCGGAGAGTATTTCCGAGCGCATTCCGAGACCATGTCGGGGCTGACCCGGCGACAGGCGGATGCGCTTCCCGTCCGCCAGATGGGGCACCTTGTCCGGTGCGGCCGGCTGAAGGACTTCGAGACCCCGAGCCATCGATTTCGGGCGCACCCGCGGCATCTTCGGTGCCGTGATCCGGATCGGTCGGCAACAGCGGAGAAGCCCGGCCGGGGACTATGCCGGCGCCACATTCAATTTGCTTGAAACGGCATTTCAAATGGCGCTTCCAGGGCGCTAATCGAGTTGGTCCTGTTCGCAACGACGCAGCCCCCGCGGCCGCCGGACGAGGCATGGACCGACCAACGCACCGCGCATGGAAGCCGCCCGCCGGGAACGGCCGCGCGCTCCGCTGGCCGTGAGACCGAGGAGGCAGTCCCCGGAAGCCGCCTCGGCGCCCCGACGGGCCCGCGGGTGACGCCGTGGAGGTCGTGGTCGTCGAATCGCCCGCCAAGGCGAAGACCATCGCCCGCTACCTCGGCGGCGGATACCGCGTGCTGGCGACCCGGGGCCACGTCTCGGACCTGCCGGTCAAGGAGGGCTCGGTCGATCCCGCGCGCGACTTCGCCATGGTCTATGCCACCCCGCGCCGTGCCGCGCGCGCGATGCGGGCCATAGCAGCAGCGCTCGAAGACGCCGACGCCCTGGTGCTCGCCACCGACCCCGACCGCGAGGGCGAGGCCATCGCCTGGCAGGTCCTCGACTGGCTGCAACGGAACGACGCCATCGGCGACAGGCCGGTCCGACGTGTCGCGTTCAACGAGATCACCCCGGACGCGGTGCGGGACGCCATGGCGCATCCACGCGGGATCGACATGGACCTGGTGCGCGCGCAGCAGGCGCGGCGCGCGCTCGACTACCTGGTGGGCTTCAGGCTCTCGCGGGTGCTCTGGCGCAAGCTCCCCGGCAGCCGCTCGGCCGGGCGCGTGCAGTCGGTCGCGCTCCGCCTGGTCTGCGAGCGCGAGGCCGAGATCGAGGCCTTCGAACCCGAGGAGTACTGGACCGTCGACGCCGCCCTCATGGCCGAAGGCGGGAGCTTCACGGCCAGGCTCGTCAGGCTCGACGGCGCGGAGCTGGACCGCCTCTCCCTCACGAACGGTGGGATGGCGGAAGTGGCCGCGTGGCGCATCGGCGCCGGCGACTTCCGTGTCGCAACGATCGAGAGCGGCGAGGTGCGGCGCGATCCGCCGCCCCCCTTCACCACGTCCACGCTGCAGCAGGAGGCATCGCGCGAGTTGGGCTTCGGGGTGCGCAGAACCATGCGCCTGGCCCAGGCACTCTACGAGGGCGTGGACGCGGGCGGCGGGACCGCAGGGCTGATTACTTACATGCGCACCGACAGCACGGCAATGTCGAAGCGCGCGATCGGCGCCGTCCGCGCCCTGGTGCGGAAAAGCTTCGGCGCGGACCACCTGCCGCGCAGGCCGCGGGCATCCCGCGCCAGGGTGCGCAACGCCCAGGAGGCCCACGAGGCGATCAGGCCGACCGACTTCTCGCTCATGCCGCAGGCCCTGGCGGACCGCATTGGCGAAGACGAGGCCGCGCTCTACGCGCTCATCTGGAAGCGCGCCGTCGCCAGCCAGATGGCGGCCGCCCGCCTGCACAGGGTCCGCGTCGAGGTCGAGACGCAGACGGGCGACATGGTGCTCGCCGCCTCGGGCTCGACGCCCGTGTTCGACGGCTTCCTCCGAATCTACCGCGAGGCCCGGGACGAGGACGGCGGCGGGGACGCGGACGACGGACCGGAGCGCCCGCTGCCGGCGATGGAAGAGGGAGAGCGGGTCTTCGTCAGCGAGGTCCGACCCGAGCGCCGCTTCACCCGCCCGCCCGCGCGCTATACCGAGGCCGGGCTGGTGCGCAGGCTCGAGGAGCTCGGAATCGGCCGGCCCTCGACCTACGCGTCCATCGTCGGCGTGCTCAGGGAGCGCGACTACGTGGTGGTGCACAACCGCCGCTTCGTGCCGGTGGAGCGCGGCCGGGTGGTGACGGCCTTCCTGGAGAGGTATTTCGGGCGCTGGGTGGCCTACGGCTTCACCGACGGGATGGAACGCGACCTCGATCGCGTCGCCCGGGGCGAGGCGGCGTGGAAGGGCGTGCTGCACGGGTTCTGGGGCGCCTTCGAGGCGGCGCTGGAGGAGGCCGGCGCGCTGGAGCGCGCCGAGGTCCGGGCCGCGCTCGAGGAGGCGCTCGCGCCCTGGCTGTTCGGTCCAACAGGGAAAGAGGCGAAGGCACAGCCCTGCCCGTCCTGTGGGAAGGGAACGCTCACGCTGAAGATCGGCCGGCACGGCGCCTTCGTCGGCTGCTCGGCCTATCCCCGTTGCAGCTATACCCGGCCTCTCGCGCGGGGCCTGCCGCAGGGCGGCACCGGGACCGTCGCCATCGGCGACGACCCCGGCGCGGGGCTCCCGCTGACGCTGCGCATGGGTCGTTACGGGCTCTACGTGCAGCGGGGCGAGGACGGCGGCAGGAAGCGTGCGCAGCGGGCGTCGGTGCCCAAGGGCATGGACGGCGGCGAGGTGACGCCGGACGTCGCCCGCGCGCTGCTCGCCCTGCCGCGCGAGGTGGGGGTGCATCCCGACACCGGGAAGACGATCCTGGCGGGGATCGGACGCTACGGCGCCTGGTTGAAACACGACCGCCGCTACGTGCCGCTCCCCGAGGACGAGGACGTGCTCACCGTCGGCCTCAACCGCGCCGTCATGCTGATCGCAGCGAAGGAAGGTTAGCCGCCGAAGGCGGGCGCGGAGGGGCAGAACGGCGGGAGGTGCCGTGAAGCCGCCGCCGGCACGGCAAGTCCCCGCGCGCCGGTCCCCGGCAGCAGTCTGCCCCAGGCGGGTCGTCCTTCGGCGCCGATCGCGCTGTTCCGTGCGCCGCCACGAGGGCGGCTGACGGCGTCTCCAGCGCCGCCGTCTCCCGACTCCCGCCCCCTGCCGCGCGCCGGCCGGAGCCGGAGCGGAGCGGCGGGCGGGCGAAGGCCGGGCGCAGGGAGTGTGCCCGCGCCGCCACCCCGCCATCCGGAGCACGCCCATGACCGAGTCCGACACGATCTCCGCCGACTACACGCTCAGGCCCGCCGAGCTCGCCGCCACCCTCAAGGTCCTGGTCAAGGCCAGGCAGCCCGTCATGGTCTGGGGCCCGCCCGGCTGCGCCAAGAGCGAGATCGCGCAGCAGGTCGCCGCGGAAGGCGGCCGCACCTACTTCGACGTCCGCGCCCTGCTCCTCGATCCCGTCGACCTGCGCGGCATCCCCTGGCGCGACGGCGACAACCGCACCCGCTGGGCGCCGCCGGACTTCCTGCCCCCCACCGCCAGCACCGCGCTCTACCTCGTCAACCTGGAGGAGCTCCCCTCCGGCGTGCCCATGGTGCAGGCCGCCCTGTTCCAGCTCGTTCGCGACCGCAAGTGCGGGGAGTACGAGCTCCCCGAGGGTGCCTCGCTCATGGCCTGCGGCAACCGCCAGTCCGACCGCGGCGTCGTCCACCGCATGCCGACGCCGCTAGCCTCGCGCTTCGTCCACCTCGAGATCAAGGTCGACGCCCCCGACTGGTGCGCCTGGGCGGCGGGCAGCGGCATCGCCCCGGAAGTCCTCTTCTATATCCAGATGAGGCCGGACATGCTGCACCGGTTCGACCCCCAGTCACAGGAGGCCGCTTTCGCCTGTCCCAGGACGTGGGAGTTCGTCTCCAACGTCGTCCACCAGCGGGGCAGCCTCGATCCGGGCGTCGAGCGCGCATTGTTCCGGGGCGCCGTGGGCGAGGCCGCGGCGGTCGAGTTCTCCGCCTTCCTCAAGGTCTGGCGCGAACTGCCCCACCCCAAGGCCGTCATCGACGATCCCGAGAACGCGGCCGTGCCCGAGAACGCGAGCGCGCTGATCGCGCTTTGCGGCTCGCTCTACCGCATCGCCGACGACATCAACCTCGGCAGCATCGTCTCATACGCAATGCGCCTCAGGCGCGAAGTGGGCGAGTTCCTGGTGGGATCGTGCATCCGCCGCGAGCCCGACCTCCAGCACACCGACGCCTTCATCCGCTGGGCCGCAGCCCGGACGCAGTGACGGGGACGCGTCATGCCCAAGGCGCGCGACAACCGGCTCCGCATCTTCCCGGACCGCCTGGCCGCAGCCGAAGCCGCCGGGGAATGCCGCACGGAGCGCTTTCCGAAGGTGGTGCCGGACACCCTCGCGGACGGGTTGAACGTGGTGCGCCGCGACACCTACCGGGGCCGCAGCGTCTCCTCGACCTGGCTCTGCGAGGACCCTCGGGCCGGAGACGGACGCTTCCGCTTCCTCGACACCTGCGACTGGTGAACCCCCGTGCCGTCGGGCGCCCCGCGCCGGCACCGGCCGCGCAGCGCCCGACGCTGGCACATACGAAAGGACACACGATGAACCTCACCCGCGACGCGATGCTGGTCAGCCTGCGCATCACCGCGTGGTCCGGCCGGCTCTACGACCGAGAGGCCTCGAACCACGTCGCCGCCCACCACGACGCCGCGGCCAGCGCCGGCAGGTACAACAAGCGCCTGCTGCCCAAGGCCGCCTTCGCCGCGCTCACCGCCACCGTGAGTGCGTGCAGGAGCACCCATTACGAGCAGTCGCTTCCCTGGGACGACAAGGGCGCGCGCCTGCTGACCGTCGCCAACTACGAGCGCTACACGGAGCTCATGGAGTCCTTGCGCGAGCGCATGGTGCGCGAGCGGGCCCGCTTCATCGGGGACTACGACGACAACGTCGACCAGGCCCGGCTCGACCTCGGCCGGCTCTTCCGCATCGAGGACTACCCCTCGAAGGAAGCGCTGAAGGGTAAGTTCTCCGTCCGCTACCGCATAACGCCGGTGCCGGACGCCGACCACTTCATGGCGCAGCTCGCGGCCCACGACACCGACCGTGTCAAGCGCGACATCGAAAGCCAGGTCGAGGAGAAGCTGCACGACGCCGTGGGCGACCTCTACCGGCGCCTGGGCGAGGCGGTGGAGCGGGTCTCCGAGCGCCTGCAGACAAGCGAGGACGGCAAGCCGCTGGTGTTCCGCGACTCGATGATCGAGAACATCCGCGAGCTGGTCGACGTGGTGCCCCGCCTCAACATTTTTGGGGACCACCGTCTCGCGATGTTGTGCCAGGAGGTGAAGGACCGGATCGCGAGCGCCGATCCCGACACGCTGCGCCCCTCTTCCACGTTCAACCCCAATGTGCGCCAGCAGGTGAAGCGCGACGCCGACGCGCTCGCGCAGCAGTTCGCGGGCTACTTCGGCGACGGCGCCGGGGCCCGGCGGGAGGCCGCGTGATGTCCCGCCGCGCCCGCGAGGAATCGGCCCGCCGGGTCAGCGACTGCGTGACGGCCCTGCTGCAGGACCAGCCCTTCTTCGGCAGCCTCGCGCTCCGGCTGCCGATCCGCGCCGACGCCTCCCGCGAGACGCTGGCGAGCGACGGGAACGAGATCCGCTACTCGCCCGAGTGGGTGGCGGACACCGGCGCGGACCTCGTCAAGACCGCGATCGCGCGCGTTGTGCTGGCTTGCGCGCTGAAGCACCACACCCGCCGGGGCGAGCGCGAGCCCGAACGCTGGCAGATGGCCTCCCAGCTCGTCACCCACGGATTGCTGCGCGACGCGGGCTTCGAGCTGCCGGCGGACGCCGAGGCGTGGGACGGGATCAGCGTCGAGCAGGCCTACGACCGCCTGCCGGAGCCGCAGGACGATGACGGTCAGGGTGCGGGCGAGGACGGCCCGCCTCCATCTCCGGGTGGCGGAACCGGCCGCGCCGACGATCCGCAGCCCGGCGACGGCGGCGATGACGATTCCGGCGACGACAGCGACCCGTCCGGCGACGGCGACCAGCCGGACCGGGACGATGGGGACCAGGGAAACGGAACCGGCGAAGCTCCGAGCGTCGATCCCGCCGGCACCGGCGAGGTCATGGATGCCGGCGCGCGCAATAACGACGACGCCATGTCCGCAGATGCGCCGACGGACGTCAACACCGAGGAGCAGGCCTGGGACGAGGCCATGCACCAGGCCCTCAACCTCGCCAAGGCGCAGGGCAAGGCGCCCGGCGCGGTGGAGGAGACCATCCGCGACGCGCACCGCAGCACCCTCGACTGGCGCTCGCTGCTGCGCCGCTACATGACCGACGCCGCGCCCCGCGACTACTCCTGGAGCGTCCCCAACCGGCGCTTCATCGACTCCGGCCTCTATCTCCCCTCGATCCGCTCGGAGGGGATGGGCACGCTCGCGGTCATCATCGACACATCGGGCTCGGTGGACACGGACGTCCTCGCCGCGTTCTGGTCCGAGGTCCGCGAGGTCGCCGCCGAGATCGAGCCCGAGCGCATCGTCGTGCTCCAGGTCGACGCCGCCGTGCAGGACGAGCAGGACTACGCGCCCGGCGAGCTGCCCGAGCGGATCGTCGTCAAGGGACGGTGGGGAACGGATTTCAGGCCGGGCTTCGCCCGCCTCGCGGAACGGGGCGAGCAGCCGGCCTGCTGCCTCTATTTCACGGACATGGACTGCAACAGCTATCCAGACACGGAACCGCCTTACCCCGTGGTGTTCTGCGACTGGGGCGGCGCCCTCGGTCTCCCGCCGCAGCCCCCGCCCTGGGGCGAGCACATCAGGATCGGCGATTGACCCTCGCCGGGGGCACGGCGCCTCCGCCCCTGTGCCACGCGCCCAACACCAACGCCAGGAGCACGTCATGATGCCCACGGCCACATGCCAGTACTGCGGATGGAACGGCCCGGCCGACCGGTGCGGCCCGCTCGAAAACGCCTGGGAACGCGTCGAACCCGGAGATCCGATGCCTGCGGGCGCATGCCCGAAATGCAAGGCCTCTGCCTTGCTCGACGAGACCCGGCACGAGCCCTGCATCAAGATCGTCACCACGCGGGTGCCCGAACGCGCCACGAAGTTCGGCGTCCGCTCCACCGCCCAAAGCCTCGCCGACGTGATGTGGGATTCCTCCCGCCCCTGGAGCTACCGCGTCGAGGACCTCGACCGCTCCGGCTTCCGCGTCGCCGTCCACCGCGACACGCCAGGCGCCGGCCCGGACCCGCACGGCTATCTGCGCATCGAGCGGCCGTGAGGCAAGGGAGAGACAGATGCACATCACCGACATCCGGATCGACGAAATCGTCAACGTCGCCCACCTGCCGTGCTGTGCGCGCGGCCGGGCGACCTTCGACAACGGCCGCACCTATCCGTTCGACGCCAACTTCGCGCACGGCTACGGCGACGCCGCCGTGGTCGTGTACGGCCCGGCCGGCGGCAGCGAGCTGAAGCCCGGCACTCGGGTACACAAGGCGATCATGGACCGCCTCGGCTTCCCCGACATCGCGCAGCGCGAGCGCGATGCGATCGCGGCCTTCGAGGAAGAGCGCGTCGCAGCCTGCCGGGTGCTCATGCGGCGCCGGCCATCCTGACTCTCGACAGAGTGGTCGGGCTCCGGCCTCGCCGTTCGACCCAGGCCATCGGGGCGTGAGCCTCCCGCGAACGTGTGAACGCGCGCCGTGCGCGCAAGTAGCGGGAGTCGACTGGAGGGCGCAGCCTCGCGGGTTCGAATCCCGCCCGCCCCGCCGATTCCCTTCGACACGAGGAGCACTGCAATGAGCAGGACAGAGACCGCCACCTGCCGGGACTGCGGCTGGACCGGTCCGGTGGAGGAGACGGAGGAGCTTCGCAACGTGTGGGACCGCGTGTTGCCCGGCGACGTGATGCCCGCCGGCCAATGCCCCGTGGAGGGCTGCGGCGGCGCGGCCATGCTCGACCGGGAGCACCCGCGCATGGTCGACCTGCGCCCCGAGATGGAAGCGCTCATGCTCGACCTCGACCTGCTCCACCGCAACATCTACTCCGGCAGGCTGCGCGTCCCCGTCGGGAACTATGTCAAGCAGCTCGCCGATTGCGCCCGCAAGGCGCTCGCGGCGGGGCTCCGGCACGAGTGTCCGCCGATGCAGCCCGTCTGCACCACATGCGGCGGGACCGGCGTCCGGATCGACGCCTGGGCCCGCTGGGACACGCGCTGGCAGCGTTGGGAGCTGCACGAGATCTGCGAGGCCACTGCCATCTGCGCCGATTGCGACATCGAGTGCGCCTATTCGATGATGCCCGTCGAGGAGGCCGAGTGATGAAGGGCAGGAGCGCGTTCGACTTCGGCGGCAACCGGATCGTTCGCCAGTCGGAGCCCACGAGGATCGGCAAGCACGAGTGGCGGCTCACCCTCTACCGCCCTTCCCATCACGACCGGCTCCTGGTCGGCTACGAATGGCGACGCGCCGACGGCAGGCCGATACGCCGCAAATGCCCCGGCGGCGTCTACTGGCTCGACGGCTCCACCTGGATGCGCGACGAGGACTGGCCGTCCCACAACCACAACGACGGCGAGTGGGGCGGCATGCCGCGCACCCTGCGCAAGCTGTGGGAACGGTGTCCCTGGGCGCACTAGCGCAGGATCCGCCCCACCTGATCCTGCGGTCCGGGCGCCGCCTCCCGCGCTATCGAGCGCAGCCGCGACGCAACCCCGGCGCCGGCCCCGGCGGCCCGTCTCTCGCCGACACGAGGGGAGGGACGGCCCGGCCGGGGGCGGCCCGCCGGGGAGCGCGGAGAGAGCCCGGCCCGGCGAGCGTCAGCTTCACTCCCCGAGGAATGACGACCATGCGCACCATCCACCCGTCGCCCGAGGCGATCCGCCTCGCCATGTCGCGGATTCGGCGCGCCGTCGACGCGCACGGCGGCGACCAGGAAGTCCCCATGGACTTCGGTATCGTTCTCCGTCACGGCTGCCGCACCACCGCCTGCCATGCCGGCTGGTATGCGCTCGGCCGCTTCATGGACCATGCCGCGGTCCGCTGGCGGCACGACGAGACCTTCTACGCCGATCCCGGCGAGACCATGATGGCGCTGAGGCGGGACGGGGCGCTCGCCCACCTGATGTACTACGAGGGCGCCCACGTTCTCGCGCGCGACCTCGGCTTCATGAACGCCCCCGCGCTGAAGGGCTGGGCGGAGCGGCATCCCGAGATATGGGGCGGCGCCCGCGGCGATCGCATGTTCGCGGGCGACGGGGCGGTGGCGTTCGGCAAGACGCCCGACGCGTCCATCATGGTGAGCGAGATCGTCGCCTGGTGGCTCGCCGTGGCGGACCTGATCGACGCGGCGATCCCGGTCCATCGCACCCGGCGCACCGCTCTCGCGGTCCTGAAGTGCCGCGATGCCGAATCCCGGGACGCCATCGCGATCGAGCCCTGTACGGGCGGCTTCCGCCTCGTGCGCCGGCCGTACCCCGCGGATCTTCTCACCCTGCAGGGCTGACCGCCCTTCACCGGAGGACCGATGCCCGCCCTCCCGTCCACCACCCGAACCCGCATCGGCGAGGACGTCATGGATGCACACACCGATATCATCGAAGTCGCCGCGCTACTCGTCGCGGCCCGGACCGTCGTGGCCGATTCCGCGCGCTGGTGCGCGTACCCGCACGCGCTGGATGCCAACGGACACAGGTGCGAAGGGCGCGCGAACAAGGCCGTCTGCTGGGGTGCGCTCGGCGCCCTCGACCGCGCGGCCGCCGACGCCGATGCCTCGCACCGCATCTTCCTCGAAGCGCGCCGGCAGGTGAACCAGGCCTCGGTCCGCGTGGCTCATAGTTGGACGGGGACGGCCTGGGTGCTGGACTACTCCGCCGCGCATTCCGTGACCGTCGCCATCTTCGACGAGGCGATCCGCGCCATGCCCAGGCCCGACGCGCCCGGCGCGGGCGATATCCTCGCCATCGCCCGCACGCTGATCGCGCGCCCCGACCGCTGGGCGCAGGGCGCCATAGCCCTGGACAGGAGGGGACGGGCGCTCACGACCTTCGACGGCGGCTGCCGCTTCTGCGCCGCCGGCGCGGTCGGCCTCGCCGCCCATGTGCTCGGCTCGGACGACGCCGCCCGCCGCAGGATGGGTCCCGCGGTGGATCGGGCTTCCAGACTGCTCGACTGCGCCGCTTACAAGCTCGGCGAGTTCGAGAGCTACATCGGCCTCAACGAGCACGACACTCACGCCAACGTCGTCGCCATGTTCGACCGCGCCCTCGGCATGGCGCACGCGCAAGACGCTCCAGGCCCGGAGGCAAGCCGATCATGACCGCAACCGCTCCCACCCCCCGCGACCTCCTCGTCGAGGCCCGCGCGCTCATCGCCAGGCCCGAGGCCTGGACGCAGGGCGCCGCCGCGCGCGACGCCGACGGCGAGCCCGTCGGCGTCGAGCACGAGGACGCCGTCTCGTGGTGCGCCACCGGCGCGCTCAACTGCGCCATGTACCGCCATGCGGAGTCCCTGGACGTCCCGACCCCGTTGCAGTGCGCCCGGAACCGCGCCGGGAAGATCCTCACCGACACCGTGCGGGCTCTCACCCTCGGCCATTACACGGAGGCCACGATCTACAACGACCAGACCAATCACGGCTGCATCGTCCACGCCTTCGACATCGCGATCGCCGACGCCGACAGGCGTTGCGGCAGGCGTCTGCATAGCCCCGCAAGCGGCACGGAGTACCCGCGATGACCGCCGCCGCCCGCCTCCCCCGCACGGTCCGGAATCCCTTCCGCGTGCCGCGTCCGGCGGTCATCAGCTTCTCCGGAGGCCGCACCTCGTCCTACATGCTCAAGAAGATCGTCGACGCTTACGGCGGACGCCTCCCCGATAGCGTCGCCGTGGTCTTCGCGAACACCGGGATGGAACGGCAGGAGACCCTCGACTTCGTGGACATCTGCGGCCGCGCGTGGGGAGTCGAGATCCATTGGATCGAATACCTGTGGGACGCGCCGCACCGCACCCGCGTCGTCGACTTCGCCACCGCGTCCCGGAACGGCGAGCCCTTCGCCGCCCTGATCGACCGCAAAGGGTTCGTGCCAAATGTCACCCTGAAGTTCTGTTCGAGCTTTTTGAAGAGAGACCGCATCGACTCCTTCGCCCGCCACCACCTCGGCCTCAAGCGCTGGCACTCGGTGATTGGCCTTCGAGCCGACGAGCAGCGCCGCGTCCTGCGTATGCGCGCCAGGAACTGCGGGTCGCGCACCGGTGCCCATGCCGTGCTGCCCTTGGCCGCCGCCGGCGTCCTTGAGGCCGACGTCGTCGAATGGTGGAAGGAACAGCCATTCGATCTGGGCATCCCTTCCTATGCGGGCAACTGCACGCTTTGTCCCGTCAAGGCCCGCGGCAAGCTGATCCGCCTCATCCGCGAGAATCCTGCGCTCGCCGACTGGTGGATCGACCAGGAGGCCAGGGTCGCCGACCGCACGGGACCGGACGGCCGCGCGTGCGAGGACATGAAGCGCTTCCGCCTCGGCGAGACCTACGCCGAGCTGAAGGCCGCGGCGCTGGCCGAGCGCGACCTGTTCGACGAGGCGCCGGCCTGCCCCTCCGGGGACGACGAGTCCGGTACCCTCGACTGCCTCTGCACCGACTGAGCGCGGCCTCCCCGGCACCCGGACCTACCACCCCGAGAGATCGAGGCGCGCGGCGGTCCTCCGAGGGTCCCGGGCGCCCGAGAGAGCGCCCGCGGCTCTTCTTCATCGCGCGCGGCTGCACCAGGCCGCCCGTCCCGTCCACATGCCGCCCGATCGCGGCCCATCTCCGGAGAAGCCGATGACCGAACCCGTCATCCGACCCATCCCGCTCGACAGGCTCGAGACCTCGCCCGCCAACGTCCGCAAGACGCCCGCCGGCGAGGCCGCCTTCGACGAGCTCAAGGCATCCATCGCCGCCCACGGCCTGCTGGAGAACCTCGTGGCGCGCGCCGCCGAACCCAACGAGGACGGCGGCGAGCGCTTCGCCGTCATCGCCGGCGCCAGGCGTCTCGCCGCGATGAACCAGCTCGCAAGCGAGGGTGTCATCGATACCGACCATCCCGTCCCCTGCCGCATCGTCGCCAACGGCGCCGTCGACGGTGAGCTCTCCCTCGCCGAAAACGTGATTCGGGTGGCAATGCACCCGGCAGACCAGGTCGAGGCCTTCGGCGCGCTGGCGCTCGCCGGCACAACCGTCGCCGATATCGCCGCCCGCTTCGGCGTCTCCGAGCGCACCGTCGAGCAGCGGCTCCGCCTCGGCCACGTCGCAACCGAGCTGCTGGACGCCTACCGCGAGGACAAGATCGACCTCGCCACGCTCAAGGCGTTCACCGTCACCACCGACCGCACCCGCCAGATGGCGGTGTGGGAGCAGGTGAGCGGGCAGGGCTACCGGCCGTCGGACTGGCAGATCAGGCGCATGCTGACCGAGGACCGCGTCCCGGCCGGCGCCGCTCTCGCCCGCTACGTCGGCGTGGATGCCTACGAGGCGGCCGGAGGCGCGGTGCTCCGCGACCTCTTTGCCGACGAGTACGAGAACGGCGTCTGGCTGGAAGACCCGGCGCTTCTGATGAAGCTCGCCATGGACCGGCTCCGGTTTGCGGCGGACGAGCTCGCCACCAGGTGGAAGTGGGCCGAGGCCCGCCTCGACGTCGACTGGTCCGACCTCGCGCGCTTCGGGCGGGTGCATCCCACCCCGGCCCAGCCCACCGACGAGGAGAAGGCCGAGATCGAGAGACTGCACGTTCGCCACGACGAGCTCGTCAACCTGGACGAGGACGAGTGGACCGACGAGCTGATCGAGGAGGCGGAGGCGATCGAGCCGCGCCTTGCCGAGATCCAGGACGCCATCAAGGCCCGCGCCGTCTACACGCCGGAGGACATCGCGATCTCCGGCTGCATCGCCACCGTCGGCGACGACGGCCAGCTCCAGCTCGTCCAGGGGCTGGTCAGGCCCGAGGACATGCCGGCGAAGCACACCGGCGATGCCGGTGCGGATGCCGCGGCCCAGGTCCGGCATACCGGCGAGCCTCACGGCGGCCCCGGCACCGCTGCGCCCGATGTTTCCGGGCCGGCCATGCCGCCCGCCAGGCCCGACCCGGAGGCCGAGGCGCGCAAGGAGGCCGGCGTCGGCATCGGGCTCGCCGACGACCTCCGCGCCATCAGGACGACGCTGGTCAAGGCGCACCTGGCGGAAGACTTTGCCGCCGCGTTCGACCTCGCGCTGTTCCAGATGGGCCGCGCGGTGTTCACCCCCGGCTACCACGACCATGCGCTCGACATCGCCACGCGCGAGACCCCGGACCGGCCGCCCCTCAGGGCCAACGACGACAACTTCCACGAGGCGAGTACCGGCGAGGCCATGCTGGCCGACCGCTCCTCGCTCTCCTTCGACTGGCTGGAGATCGAGGACGGCGCGGAATCCTTCGCCGCGCTGCGGGCGCTTCCTCCCGGCGCCAAGAAGCGGCTCTTCGCCGCCTGCGTCGCGCGTACCCTGAAGGGGCAGCTCGCCTTCGAGGCGAATGCGCGGCCGGAGACGGAAGCGACTGTGGCGCGGCTCGACATCGACTTCGCGGCCCATGTGCGTCCCGGCGCGGAGATGTTCTGGTCGCGCGTGCGCAAGGACCGGATGTTGGACGTTGCCCGCCGCACCCTCGGCATCGAATGGGCGCACACGCACCGCAAGGACAAGAAGGCGGTGCTTGCCACCGCCATGGAGACCGCCTTCGCGGCCGGGAATGACGTGCCGCTCGGGGTCCCGAAGGAGGGCCGTGCGGCTGCGCTGGCCTGGGTGCCGCCCGGCTTCGCCGCCTTCGACACCGGACGCATCGACGACGGCGACGGCAACGCGCCCGCCGGGAGCGACGGCGAAGCGCCGGGCGAGACCGCGACGGAGCCCCCATCCAATGCGGCCGACGCCGTCTCCGGGCAGGAGTCTCCGCCCGTGGACGCGGAGCCGACCGGCGAAACTGCGGATGCTGCCGCGCAGCCTCGGGAGAACGCGGCCGTTGACGACTCCGCCGCTGCGCCGCCCTCCAGCGCCCAGCAGGAGGCCCCGGCGGGACAGACCGATCCGGCCACCGAAGCGGGCGATGTCGAACAGCACGCGCCGTCCGCCCCGTTCAACGGCGCCCCCGTCCCGGAATCCGCCGGATCGCCCGGTGTTCCGGACGCGGAAGCCATCGCCCCCACCGGCCACGACGCGATCGACGCCATGAATGCCGTGCCCGTCGCGGGCGGCGGCCCCAGGGTGATCGTCAACACGGTGGGAATCGGCGCCGACGACGACACCGGGGCCTCGCCGGAGACCGATCCGTCCCCGCCGCCCGTCCCCGGCAACGGCCATGACGCTGTCTCAGACAGTGGCGCCGACGCGCTGGATATCCCGGCCTTCCTGCGCCGCTAGCCGCAACCGGCCGGGTCTCGTCCCAGCCGCCAACCGGACGCGCCCCGCCGGCACCGCCGGCGGGGCGCCTTTCCTTTCGCCCCTACACGGGAGTTCGATGCCATGACCGAGCGTACCCACCTGCCCGCCACGATCCGGGCGCGCGTCCACGACGGCGCCATCGACCGGGTCTCGAGATTCTTCAATGCCTCCGTCGCGGACGCGGCGACGGAGCTGATCCAGAACAGCCGCCGCAGCGGCGCCACCCGCCTCGACGTCGCCACCGACGCCACCGAGGGCGGCACCGTCGTCACCGTCACCGACGACGGTTTCGGCATCGCCGACCCGGCCGTCCTGCTCTCGTTCGGCGAGAGCGGCTGGGACGCCGCCACGGCAAGGCGCGAGGACCCCGCCGGCATGGGCGTCTATGCGCTGTCCAAGCGCGGCTGCGCGATTTCGTCGCGGCCGGCCACCGCCGGAATCGCGCCGATCCCCGGCTGGCGCGTCGAGCTCACGCCCGACTGCTTCCTCGGAAAGCAGGAGGCCCGGATCGTCGCCTGCGAGGATGCTCCCCTGCCCAGCGGCACCGCGATCTCCTTCCCCGCGGACCAGAGCCGGGAGGGCATCGCCGCCGCCTTCGCCGCCGCCGCGCGGCACTGCCCGCTCGCGGTGACCGTCAACGGCGAGGCCGTCGGGCGCAAGGCCTTCCTCGACGGCGCCGTCCACGTGGAGCGCTGGCGGGGTCTCGCCTTCGGCGTCTTCAACAGCAGGTTCACCGGCTTCAACGACCCCGACCTCAACTTCCACGGGCTCACCCTCTCCGTATGCCTGCCCAGCGTCAACACCATCGACGGCGGCACCTGGTCGGTGCGCGCCGACGTCGACGCTTGCCCCGAGCTGGAGCTGGTCCTGCCCGCCCGCCGCGAGGCGGTGCAGACGCTCTTCCTGGACGAGATGCGCAAGGCGGCGCGGATCGCCGTCTACCGGGCCATGCGCAGCGCCGACCGCACGCCTGCGCTCGCCTTTGCGGACTACGCATCCGCCCGCAAGGCCGGCATCGACATGCCGACCGCGCCGGCCGTGCTGCGCCCCTGGCGCCCCGCCATCGCCGATATCGACGACTGGCGCGACACGCCCAAGCGCGAGCCGGTCCGCCCCGGCACCCTGGTGATGGCGGCCGACCCCGAGACCCAGGACCAGCAGTGCCTCTGGCGCGCCGCCGAGCGCGCCGGGATCGCAGGCCGCCTGTACGAGGCCGACACGCGCCTGGAGGGTTACGACTGGTACGACGCCCTCGCGCGGGTCAACGGCGTGCGCATCGACGTCACGGAGGCCGGCGTCACCCATCCTCTCGATGCCCTCCGCGCCGGGTCCGGGCCGTGCGCCGACACCGCCACCGCGCCGGGCCTGCCGGACACCCTGGCCCGGCCCGACGCCATCCACATGCACCTTGACATAGCGCACGGGGACGGGCCGCCCGAGACCATCGCCATGCCGGCCGACGCCGTCTTCATCGGCGAGGAGGGGACCTGGGTCGAGGACGCGCACCCGCTGGTCACCAGGGACAGCGACCTCCAGCCCGCCGGGCTGTGCCAGCTCCTCCAGGCCGCCTACTTCTCTGCCTCCGACGATCCCGACGCGGACAGCCACGAGACCCAGCGCCGCCGCTTCCGCGAGGACGCCACGCACCTGGCGATCAAGTTGCTCGCCAGCGAGGACGATGCACGCAAGCACACGATCGCAGAGGCCGTCTGGCGCGAGATCTTCTGGGTGATGCCGCGCGACCGCGAGGTCTCCATCAGGGTCGCGGGCGGCAAGGTCGCGGTGGAGTTCGGTCCCGAGAGCCCGGCGCCGCAGGGGGTGGCGGCATGACGAAGCAATTCACCGTCCAATGCGGATTCGCCGCATACCACGCCAACACGGTCTCGGTCGAGGCCGAGACGCTGGAGGAAGCGCTGGAGAAGGCCATCGAGGCGGCCAACCAGGATCCCAACTGGAAGAGCCTGGATCATTGCGGAGGCACCTTCGTCGACGCCTGCTGCACCGGGCCCGACGCCGACCCGTGGGATCGCAAGAGCACGCTGCCCGTGCCCGCCCGCTTCACGGAGAAGGGCGAGCCTCCCGTGGTGACCCTCACCGGTCCCCGCCCGCCGGGCGGCGTGGAGGTCACCGGCGGCACCGTCCGCATCCGCTTCGTCGATCGCGCCGCGACGGTCACCACCGAGGTTTCCGATCCGCCTCCGCCCCCCGGCAACAAGCCGGTGGTCATCGTCCGGCGGAGACCCGACGGAGCTCCCGATATCGAGATCGCCGGCGGCAAGGCCCTCGTTCGCGTCGAGGGTTGGGAAGGAGTCGACCATGCCCAGGCCTGAGCCCGGCAACGCCAGCGCATTCGGTCCCGCGATCTCCGCCTACACCCGCGCCCAGGCGATCGAGGAAGGCATACTCGTCGACGTCTCCGACACCGCGCGCGAGGCGGGCTTCACCATCCCCGTCGCGGTCACCCGCACGGTCTGGGAGCGCCTCGTCGCCCTCCCCGAGGGGTACCGCGGTTTCCAGGACGAGGCCGGCCGGCTCTGGGACGTCCTCTGGATGGCGCGCCACTACGCGCTCGGCGCATCCGGCAGCGACCGCGTGAGAATGTGCGTGCTGGTGCGCGACATCCGCAAGGACCTCCGCGACAGCAACCGGCCGCCCCGCAGGCACTTCCCCATCGTGGCGATCGGCGCGGGCGACGAAGGCCGGCCCGCAATCACCATCATGTTTGCCGAGGACCACTGAGCGCGCCTTCCCCACCCCCGCCTCTCCGGCCCCGCCAGGAGGAGGGTGGGGCGTTCCTCGGGCGAGCGGCTCGGAACCTGGAGGCCTCCGGCGCCGCCTCCCGCTCTCCTCGACGCCCCGCCGCGGTCTCTCCGCCCCGGCGGGGCGTCTCCATTCCCAGTCATGGAGCCGTGCCATGCCCCATTCGAGCGCCGCCGTCGCGATCCCCGACATGCCGCCCGCACCGTCCCCTGCCAGGCACCCCATGGACCCGCGCCGGGGCGAGAACCTGTCGCCGATGTTCGCGGCCTTCCTCGTCTGGCTGCTGGACATGGAACCGGTGACCGATCCGGCGATCACCGGAATCGCCGTCTCCGGCAACTCCGTGCTGGCGGCCACCACCGACGATCCGCTGTTCAACGCCCATCTGGGCTCGCTGGAGGACTTCGAGCGCAACCTGCGCGGCTGGGGCCATGCCTGCGGCGCCAGTCCCGACACGGTCGATGCCCTGGTGTCCAAACTCCGGAGGGCCGGGCGATGAGTCTTTCCGATACGCCCGCCCCCGGCCTCCGCGATGTAGCGCCGTTCCCTGCGCCTTGCGCGCAACACCCCGCCGGCATCGGTCACGACGATCTGCGCGCCCGCTTCCTCCACGCCGGGCGCGACGCGGTCGACGACCGCGAGCTTCTCCAGCTCCTGCTGGCGGGGTCGCATCCCGCCGCAGAGGCCGAGAGACTCGCCGGACTGCTGCTGGAGACCTTCGGCTCGCCCGCCCGCGTCCTCGCGGCGCGCACCGACACGCTGCGCGCCGTCGCCGGGCTGGGCGAGGCCGGCATTGCCGCCGTCAAGACCGCCGAGGCGCTCGGCATCGCTATGGCCAGGTCCGCGCTGCCCGAGACGTTCCATCCGCAGCTCGCGACCTACGACAAGGTCGTCGACTATTGCCGCGCGCTGGCTGGACATCGCGACGTGGAGGAGCTGCACCTGCTGTTCCTCAACGCCAGGAACGCGCTCATTCGCGACGACCTGCACCAGAGGGGCACCGTCGACCACACCCCGGCCTATCCCCGCCAGATCTGCCTCCGCGCGCTGGAACTGCAGGCGACGGGTCTCGTGCTGCTGCACAACCACCCCTCGACGGACCCCACCCCCTCCAGGGCAGACGTCGAGATGACCAACCGCGTCCGCGACGCCCTCAAGACGATCGACGTCGCCCTCCACGATCACATCGTCGTCACGCCGACCGACGCATTCAGCTTCCGGCAGGAGGGCCTGCTCTGACCTGCTGCAGCGGCCCGCCGGGCTCGCATCCGCCGCCGCCGCCCTCTGCCGCCGGGCGGATCGGACCGCATTCCCGATTCCGTTCCCGAACCTCGCCTCAAGGGGTTGGCGGGAACGGGAACGGGAACGTTATGAGCCGCGCGCCGGCGCAAGGCGCCTGCGGTCCCCGCCAGAGCACACCTGTGGGCACGGCGTCCCCTTCCCAACCCGCAGGCGCAGGCTCCGACCGTCCCCGCCCCGGCGCCCGCCACCGGCATCCCGCCGCCGGGAGCAGGGGGCGCAGGCCCCGGGGCGGGCCGGACGGGGCGGCGCGCGAGTCTGGCGGCGCCCCTCCGTGCCTCCCCTTCCCGCATTCCCGTCATCGGAGTCCGCCCCATGCTCGACGCCCATCCGGCGCCGGCCGCGCCCGCGCGCCCGCCCGCCGTCCCCGCACCCCTCGCCGCGCAGCCCGCCGAGCCGCAAGCCACGCCTCGCACCGGGTCCGACGCCCTGCTGGCTTCAGCCCGGACCCTGCTTCCCGTCCTGGAGGCGGGGAGCGCGCTCGATGCCCGTGTCCTGCGCGAGGCGATGACCGGCGCGTTCGGGGCCTCCGACTCCCAGGGCGCCTGGGTGTGGAAGGACGCCTACGAGGCGGCGGAGGCGGCCCTGGTGCTGTTCCTCCAGCGCTACGGCCTGGCCATGCGGCGCGAAGCCGGTGCCGGTCCCGGCGGTCCGGCCGCCATGCTGCGCATGCTGGAGACCCTGGCGGCCCTCGAACCCTCCCAGACGCGGCGCTCCGAAGACCAGCTCAGGTATCAGCAGTTCTCGACGCCGCTGCCGCTCGCCTACGCCGCGCTGCAGGCCGCCATGATCCGGCCCGGCGACGTGGTGCTCGAACCTTCGGCGGGCACCGGCATGCTGGCCGTCATGGCGCAACTGGCGCTCGGCACCGGGACCGCCGGCGCGCTTCACCTCAACGAGCTCGCCGCCGTCCGCGCCGGCCTCCTCGCCGGGCTGTTTCCGGGAAGCACCGTCACTCGCCACAACGCGGAGTCAATCCGTGATCGGCTGCCCGAGCTGCGCCCCACCGTCGTCCTGATGAACCCGCCATTCTCGGCCAGTCCCGGGATCGAGCGCATCCGCCATCACGCCGATCTGCATCACATCCGCTCCGCCTTCTCGATGCTCCCGCCCGGCGGACGGCTGGTGGCGATTTCTTCGGCGCATTGCGTTCCCGGCGATGCCGCGTGGATGGACGCCTTCGCCTCGCTCGACCCGCCCGCGCAGGTCGCGTTCACCGCGCCCGTCGACGGCCGCGCCTATGTGCGGCGCGGCACCACCTTCGACACCCGCCTCACCATCCTCGACAGAGGCGGGGAGAAGCATGCCCGGGTCTATGCCGGCCACCCGGTGCGCGACGCCAGCCACCTGCTCGACGTCGTCACCGGAACCGTCCCGGCGCGGTTGCCGATACAGCCCGTGCCGGGCGCCGACCTGTTCGGGCACGCGCCCGCCCCCAAGCCCGCACCGGCGAGGCGCCGCCGCGCCGCCGCTGCGCCGGCGCCCTCCGCCCCGCACGACTGGGGGCCGGTGTCCGAACTCGCATACGAGACGGAGGCCGCCGGCCCCGGCGCCGCTCACACGGGGCACGCGGACGGCCCCTACGAGCCGTGGCGGGCGCGCATCATCCGCGTTCCTGGGGCCGCCCCGCACCCGACGCCGCTGGTCCAGTCCGGCGCCATGGCGGCGGTGGCACACCCCGCGCCCACGTACCGGCCCATGCTGCCCGAGCGGGTCGTGACCGAGAAGCAGCTCTCCGACGCCCAGCTCGAGAGCGTCGTCCTCGCCGGCCAAGCGCACGAGCGCCACCTCGCCGCGGAGTACCGCATCGGCGCAGGCTGGGAGACGGTGATGCGCGTCGACGCGGACGGCGATGACGACGCTCCGGCTTCCGAGAACGGCAACGAAACCGTCGACGCCGACGAGCCGCTGTCCGATCCGGTCCGCTTCCGGCGCGGCTGGATGCTGGGCGACGGCACCGGCTGCGGCAAGGGCCGGCAGGTGGCCGCCATCGTCCTCGACCAGTGGCTGAGGGGCAGGAAGCGCGCCCTCTGGCTCTCGCAGTCCGACAAGCTGCTGGAGGACGCACGCCGCGACTGGGCCGCCCTCGGCGGGCGCGAAGAAGACGTCATCCCCCTCGGCAAGGTGCGCCAGGGGGCCAACATCCCTCACGCCGAGGGAATCCTGTTCGCCACCTATGCCACGCTTCGCTCCCCCGCACGGCAGGGCAAGCCGTCGCGCCTCGACCAGATCGTCACCTGGCTCGCGGACGGCGAAGACGAGGACAAGCGTCACGGCTACGCGGGCGTGATCGTCTTCGACGAGGCGCACGCCATGGCCAACGCGGCGGGGTCGAAGGGCGAGCGCGGGGAGGTGAAGCCCTCGCAGCAGGGACGCGCCGGCTTGCGGCTTCAGAACGCGCTCCCCGACGCCCGCATCCTCTACGTCTCGGCCACCGGCGCCACCACCGTCCCCGGCCTCGCCTACGCACGGCGCCTCGGTCTCTGGGCCTCCGGCGAGACCCCGTTCGAGACCCGCACCGCCTTCGTCGCCGCCATGGAGGCCGGCGGTGTGGCCGCGATGGAGGTGGTGGCGCGCGACCTCAAGGCCCTCGGCCTCTACCAGGCCCGGGCACTCTCCTACGACGGTGTCGAGGTGGACATCCTGGAGCACCCGCTCACGCCGGAGCAGCGGCGCATCTACGACTCATACGCGGGCGCCTTCAAGATCATCCACCGGAACATCCAGGAGGCGCTGAAGGCGACCGGCATCGTCGACGGGGAGTCCACCCTAAACAAGAACGCCAAGTCCGCCGCCATCAGCGCCTTCGAGGGCGCCAAGCAGCGCTTCTTCGGCCACCTGCTGAACGCCATGAAGTGCCCCTCGCTGATCCGCGCCATCGAGGCGGATCTGGAAGCGGGGCGCTCCGCCGTGGTGCAACTGGTCTCCACCGGCGAGGCGCTGATGGAGCGCCGCATCGCCCAGATCCCGGCGTCCGAATGGGACGACCTCTCCATCGACCTGACGCCCCGCGAATACGTGCTCGACTTCCTGGAGCACGCCTTCCCGGTGCAGCTGCAGGAGCCCTTCGAGGACGACGACGGCAACCTCATGTCGCGGCCCGTGTTCGATGCCCACAACAACCCGGTGCTGTGCCAGGAGGCCATCGCGAAGCGCGACGCACTGATCCAGAAGCTCGGCGCGCTGCCGCCGGTGCAGTCGGCGCTCGACCAGATCATCCACCGTTTCGGGCACGACGCCGTCGCCGAGATCACGGGCCGCTCGCGCCGCGTGCTCAGGATCGAGGACGCCAGGGGCGAGCGCCTCGCGCTCCGCTCCCGGCCCGCGTCGGCCAACCTCGCCGAGACGTCCGCCTTCATGGACGGGAGCAAGAGGATACTGGTGTTCTCCATGGCGGGCGGGATCGGGCGCAGCTACCACGCCGACCTCGGATGCCACAATACCCAGCGCCGCATCCACTACCTGCTGGAAACCGGCTGGCGGGCCGACCAGGCCATCCAGGGGCTGGGCCGCACCCACCGCACCCACCAGGCGTCCGCGCCGCTCTTCCGTCCCGTCGCCACCGACGTGAAGGGCGAGCGCAGGTTCATCGCCACCATCGCGCGGAGGCTCGACTCCCTCGGCGCCATCACGCGGGGCCAGCGCGACTCCCAGACCGCCATGGGGGGCGACGACACCGCGCTCTTCAGGGCGAGCGACAACCTCGAGAGCCTCTATGCCAAGTCGGCGCTGCGCCAGTTCTACATCGCGCTCTGGCGCGGCCACATCGCGGGCTGGTCCCTCAAGGACTTCGAGGAGGCCACCGGCCTCAAGCTCACCTGGGAGGGAAGCCTGAAGGAGGACCTGCCGCCCATGCCGCAGTTCCTGAACCGGCTTCTGGCGCTCCCCATCGACGAGCAGAACCAGCTCTTCGGCGCGCTGGAGACCCGCATCGAGGCCAACATCGAGATCGCCATCGAAGCGGGCACCTTCGAGCGCGGGGTCGAGACCATCGTCGCCGACTCCCTCTCCGCCGCCTCACGCGAGACGGTGTTCACGCACCAAGGCTCGGGCGCCGAGACCGAGATCGTCGAGATCGCGCGCAGGGACCGGCTGGAGCCCCTCGGAGCCGATGCGGCGATCGAGCTCCATGCGGCCACCTCCGGGAAGCCGCCGCGCCTCATCGTCAACGGCCAGTCGAAGCGCGCGGCGCTGGTCATGGACGCCCCCGCGCGCACGCTCGACGACGGCGACGTGCAGGAGCGGGTGCGCCTGGTTCGTCCCGCCGTCCGCGAGACCATGGCCAGGGCGGCCTTGGACGCCTCGCAGTGGCGCGCCGCCGGCAAGGACCGCTGGCGCGCCCTCTGGGACGCCGAGATCGCGGGCCTGCCGTCGCACCGGGAATCACGCTTCTGGCTCGTCGCCGGGCTTCTTCTGCCGATCTGGGACCGGCTGCCCGACGAGAGCATGCGGGTCCGCCGCCTCCTCGCCGACGACGGCGAGCACCTGATCGGCCGCGTTCTCGGCCCCGCCGAGGTCAGCGAGTTCCGTGCCGCCCTCGGCCTCGACGGCGGCCCCGGCCTCACTGCCGCCGAGGTCCACGACGAGATCATGGTGCGCGGCGCCTCCTTCCGTCTCTCCAACGGCTGGAAGCTGGCCCGGCGCCGCCTCATGGGCGCCTTCCGCATCGAGATCGAGGGACCCGCGGACGGCGACACCAACGCGCTCAAGCGCATGGGCTGCATGACCGAGATCGTCACATGGCGCACCCGCCTGTTCGCGCCCGACCGCGCCACGCTCGAGCGCATCGTCGACCGCTGGCCGATCGCGGCGCCCGAGGCCCGCTCCTGAGCAGCGCCCTGTACGTACCGCCGGCCCGCCCCCCGTCCGCTCGCCGGGCGGGGGGCCGCGCCCCCGATCCCCGGCCCACGCCAACCCCGCACTGGAGGACTCCCCATGAGCGACACCCACACGCTGCCCGACAATCCCGTCTTCGCCTTCGCGCCCTCCTACGACCTGCCAGGCGAGCCCCAGCAGATCAGGATCGTCTTCGAGGGCATGGACGGATACATCCCCACCGCGCTCGTCGCGCTCACCCTCGACGACGCCGAGCGCCTCTGCGACCGCCTCAACCGCCGCCTCGGGCTCGACCGCGAGGCCTGGTGCTCCATCGTCGGGCGCTCAATGGCCGCCGACCGGGGCGGCACGACCCTTCATTGAGACCCTCTCGGACCGGACCCGACGCAGACGCATTGTCTGCCCCTGCTCCCCCCGCCGTCGCCCGGCACCGACGCCAGACGACCGCGCCCTTTCTGCTCTCCGCCCGGAGACGCCGGTCACGGAGGTCAAGCTAATGCGCTATGCTGCGCATCTCAGCAAGAACCTGCCGGGCCGATGAGCCGGTCGGTCGAGATTGCCGAGGAGTTCGAACCCGAGCACTTCGCTTTGCCTCTCGAGGCAAGAAGGACGATCATCGCCCTGGCTCGCCTCCTCCGGCAGTTCGGACCGCAACTGGGGCGGCCGCGGGTGGACACCCTGAACGGCTCGCGGCATGCGAACATGAAGGAGATGCGGTTCAGCGCAGCCGGCGGCGAGTGGCGGCTCGCCTTCGCCTTCGACCCTGCGCGGCAGGCCATCCTGCTGGTTGCGGGCGACAAGTCCGGCGGCAGCTCCAGGCGCTTCTACCGCACGCTCGTCCGCAAGGCCGACGAGCGTTTCGACCGCCACCTCGCCCGGCTCGAGAAGCAAGGAGGATGGTGATGGGCCTGAACGTCGAATACGTGATCGCACGGCTCGATCCCGCCGAGCGCCGCAGGGTCGAAGAGATGGCCGAAGAGCTCATCGCCGAAGAGATGACCCTGCGCGAGCTGCGCAAGGCCCGAGAGCTTACCCAGGCGAGTGTCGCGCGCGAGCTCGGCATCGGCCCCGACGCCGTGTCCCGGCTCGAGCGGCGCAGCGACCTTCTGCTGTCCACGCTGCGCAAGTCGGTCGAGGCCATGGGCGGGCGCCTGTCGCTCACCGTCAGCTTCCCCGACCGGCCGCCGGTCGAGCTCCCGGGCATCGCCGGCCACGACCCCCACGAATAGACGGAGCCGAACCCGGCCGGCTCCGTGAGGAGCGCGCCGCCGCCCGCTCAGTCCCACTCATTTGTCGCCTCGGCGCCGGCAGCGTTTACTGCCGTCGCGCCATCCGCCGGTCGCACTAATGCGCAAGGCACCGTCAGCGCCGCGCCAACCTTTGCCGTCGGGGAAGAGGTGCGGCAAGTCCACGTCCTCGTCGACGCCATGAGCGCATACGTCCCCATCGATCCAGTCGCGTTGAAACGTCATGACGTGACGGAAACCGAGCCGTAACCCCGCACACACCGGCCGCCCGCTTCGGCGCCCGCATGCCGAGGCGGGTGCGGCGCCGACCGGGGCTGCAGCCTTCCCGCACATCGTCCTCCCTCCGCGCCCCGGCACGAGCGCACCGCTCGCCGCCGACTTTGGTCCTGCACCGTCCACCGGGGTTTCGCGCAGCGCGGAACCGCGGGGACGCCAGAACTCCTGGAGGACGAGGGAGCGTACGGTCCCGTGAATGGGCACTCGCCAGAGGGAGGGAGACCGACATGACCCAGCTCGTCTATGCCGGCATCGGATCGCGCGCCACCCCCGCCGCCGTGTTGCAGACCATGACCGTGATGGCCGCCTGGCTCGCGCGCCGTGGCTGGCATCTTCATTCCGGCGGGGCTGCCGGGGCCGACTCCGCGTTTGCCGCCGGTTCCTCTCCCGCCACCCGCACCCTGTTCCTGCCCTGGCCCGGATATCGCGGGAACGCGGGCCCGGACTGCCGCGCGCTCGGCGCCGACCGCACGCCCCGCTGCCTCGCCATCGCGGCCGCGCTGCACCCCGCGTGGCACCGCTGCTCGCCCGCCGCCCGGAAGCTCCACGCCCGGAACGTCGCCATCCTCGCAGCCGACACCGAAGCGCCCGTCGACGCCGTGGTCGCATGGACGGAAGGCGGAGCGCTGCGCGGCGGCACCGCCATGGGCATCCGCATCGCGCAGGACCGCGGCATCCCGGTGCTGAATCTCGGCCTGCTCCACCCACGTGCCGTCTGCGAGCGCCTCGAGGACATACGTATGGCCGCTCCGTCCACCGGCCGCACAGCCCCGCCATGAGAGCCGGCGGGGGGCTCCGGCGATCGGCAAGCTACGGGAGGGAAGAGAATGACCGTCATCGTGAACATGAGGCACAGGCCGGACCTGCGCCGGCTCCTTGAGCAGCGCGGCGACGTCGACGGCCTCGTCCGCATCGACCGCCGCACGCGCTGGGGCAATCCCTTCGTCATCGGCCGCGACGGGACCCGCGCCGAGGTCATCGAGCGCTACCGCCGGGACCTGTGGCGCCGCATCCGGCTCGGCGAGATTCCCCTCGAAGATCTCGCAGCACTGTGCGCCAAGACGCACTACCTGTGCTGGTGCCACCCATTGCCATGCCACGGCACGGTGCTCGCGCAGGCGGCCGTCTGGGCAGCCGCCAAGCTTGGGATGAGCACATGACCATCTTCCACCAGGGCGCCGAGCTGGTGCCCGACGTCGTCACCGAGGCGGAGGAGCAGCGCATCCTGCTGCGCATCGCCCAGGCGCCCTGGATGACAGACCTCAGCCGCCGCGTGCAGCACTACGGGTTTCGGTACGACTACAGGGCGCCCGGCGCAGGCCGGCACGACCCCGCCGCGCCGTTCCCGCGCTGGGCCGAGGTGATCGGGGACAGGCTTGCACCGCTGTTCGGTGGGCAGCGGCCCGAGCAGTGCATCGTCAACGAGTACCGCCCCGGCCAGGGGATCGGCATGCACGCCGATCACCAGTCCTTCGGCCAGGTCGTGGTGTCGCTGTCCCTTGGCGACGCGTGGACGATGAACTTCCGGCCGCGCAGCCAGCGCCCCTACGTCCGCGGCGGGCTGGCGTCCGACGAGGTCGTCCTTCTCCCGCGCCGCTCCGCACTCGTCCTGCGCGCGCAGGCACGCTCGGCCTGGATGCACGGGATCGATCCCGCCGCCAACGCGGGCCGCACCCAGACGCGAATCTCCGCGACCTTCCGGACGCTGGAACGGTAGCGCCGCCGCCGTTCGCGTCCGTGCCGGCGGCCAGGCCGAGGCAATCCGGCGGCCATCGGGGCGGGCGGCGCGGAAGAGTTGGAGGAGCTTTGGAGGGGTGAACGGGAAGGGGCTCGAGAGAGAACCTGCCCGTTCGTGCACCCATCGTCATCAACTCGAATCGACAGGAGCACGAATCATGGCGTTCGGACTGAACAGGGCTGAGGTCATCGGCCGCTTGGGCGACGATGTCGCCATCAACCACCTGGCTTCCGGCGGGCGCGTGGCGAACATGAGCATCGCCACCGACGAGTCCTACATCGACCGCAACGGCGGCGGCGAGCGCATCGACAAGACCGAGTGGCACCGCGTCGTCACCTTCCAGAACGGGCTGATCGACATGCTCGACAAGCACGCGAAGAAGGGCCGGCTGGTGTACATCGCGGGCAAGCTGCAGACCCGGCGCTGGCGCAAGGACGGCGAGGACTCGGACCGGTTCTCCACCGAGATCCTGCTCGTTCCCGGTGGGCGCGTTCAGTTTTTGGACAAGCCTTCCAACGGCAGCAGCGCCCCGGCGCAGGGCGGTGAGTCGACGGCCCCCGCCGCTGCCGATCCCTCGACGGACGGGTCGGATATCCCGTTTTAGTTCAACGGGTTAGACCTTCCGTCAATCCGAGGCCGGTGCCGCGTCCCTCCCTGCGCGGCACCGGCCTTCTTCATTTGCAGCCTGGCCCGAGCCGCCCCGGCCGGACGGCGCGGCTTGCGCTTCGCGCACCGCCCGCCGTCCCGGCTCCGCCGGGAGCCCGAGAGGGGCCGGGACCGGGCCGACCGCCGCGATTCCCGAGGGAGGTTTCCCCATGCTCCTCGTCCCCGCATGCCGACCCCGCCGTGCAGGCCCCGCGCTCCGCCCGGGGTGCGCGCCGTGAGCGCCGCAGACGTCGCCGCCGCGCTCGGCGCCCGCGCCGAGGAGGTCTGCCGGCGCTACCTCCCCCACGGCCGCAGGAGCGGCCGCTACTGGACCGCCGGCGACATTCGCGGCGCCAAGGGGCGCTCGCTCTTCGTCCGCCTCGCGCCTCCGGGCACGCCCGGCAAGTGGACCGATGCCGCCACCGGCGAATACGGAGACCTGCTCGACCTCATCCGCATCGCCTCCGGCGCGGGCTCGCTCCGCATCGCCCTCGCCGAGGCGCGCGCCTTCCTCGCCATGCCGGCGACGCATCTCCCCGCCGACGCCGACGCCTACGACCGCACGGAGGCGGCGCGCCGCCTGTGGCAGCGCTGCCGCGCCATCGACGGCACCCATGCCGAGGCCTATCTGCGCGCCAGGGCGATCGATCGCTGCCGCTTCCCGGCGCTCCGCTTCCACGCCGCGCTCTTCTACCGCGACGGCGGCGGCGTTCGCCGCCTGCCGGCGCTGGTCGCCGCCGTCACCGGCGACGACGGGAGCGTTACCGGCGTCCACCGGACCTGGCTCGATCCGAAGCTGCCGGCCAAGGCGCCGGTGACGCGACCGCGCAAGGCGCTCGGCCGCGTCCACGGCCTCGCCGTCCGCTTCGGCGCCCCGGCGCCCGCCACGCTGCTGGTGGGCGAGGGCATCGAGACGGTGCTCTCCCTGGTCACCGCGATGCCCGACACCGTCGCCGCCGCAGCGCTCTCCGCCGGGAGCCTCGGCGCGTTCGCGCCTCCGCCCGGCGTCAGGCGGCTCGTCATCGCCCGCGACAAGGACCCCGAAGGCGAGCAGGCGGCCGAACGCCTCGTCCGGCGCTGCGCGCGGGCGGGCGTCGCCGCCCATGTGCTCGTGCCCGAAGGCGCGGACTTCAACGACGACCTGCTCGCGCTCGGCTCGGCCGCGCTCGCAGCCCGCCTCGCGAGGCTCCGTCGCTTCGCGGGAGAGGGAGGGTCGCATGAGTTGGGGTGAGCGAAGCGCGGGGCGGAGAGAGAGGCCGCCCGCATCGAACGAAGGGGAGCACGCAGATGGGACGCTGCCGCACCGACCTGACCTTCCGGCGCATCACGCCCGAGGAATCGCGCATCTACCAGGACGGCGAGATCGTCGGCGAGGTCTACCGCCAGGACGACATCCTCAACCCGGGTGAGCACTACTACGTCATCCATCTGACCGAGGACTACCGCGGCCCCGTGCGCGTGCACGAACGCGCGCGCATCCGCGAGGTCGCGCAGCGGCTCGTCGATTCGCACCCGCTGCTCTCGTGATGGCCGCCGATCCGAACATCGGCGTGCCGCCCCGCGCCGCCAGCCCGGCGCCCTCCGCGGACCTCAGCCGCGCGCCCACAAACCAACAACAACAGAGGGGTCAGTGCGTGCCCAATGAATTCTCCACCCGTCGTGATGTCCGAGGATGTCACGCGTGCTCGCTTCAGCAAGCCTGCGGCTCCTCCGGTCGCTCCGCTCCCTTCGGCCTGCCCCAAGGAGGTCTAGGGCGGGCCGTGAAAGTCGCCGACCGTGAAGCCGGGCTTGCGGGAACTCTCCACCGCCTCGCCTGTGGCACGCCGGCCCCTGAAGCGCGGGGCCGGCGTGTCGGCCCGGCGCTCCCAAGCGGCCCGGCGCACCGCAGCCAGCACCCGGCGCCTCGCCAGGGCTGTCCCGCCGTGCATCCTTCCAGGCGCCCGTGCCTGGGCGGGTGCTGCCTGCGGCGCGCCTCGAACGCCTACTCGTAACGAGCGTAATCACCGCGACCCCGCGCCGGGCCTCCCAGGGCCGAGAGACGCCCGGCTTCCGCACCGAAATCGGCGACTTTCCGCACCGACTCCCGCCCGAGACCTCCTAGGGCCAGGTGCTTCCACTGCGCGCGCGTGACTCAACAAAGGACATCACCACGGGGCACAGGGTCCCGGAGGATGAACAGAAGGGAGATCGTCATGATCGACACCGTCGCTACACCATCCGCTTCAGCCACCGCCACAGTCTGCGAGAGCATGGCGCTGTTCGGTGCGGCGCCCGAGCGCGGCGAGCTCGACAGCCGCGTCGTCTGGGACGAGGACGATGCCATCGAGGCACTGTCCGAGGCCATCCGCGTCATCGTGGACGGCATCACCGTCGACGGCACACAGATGGCCGACGAGCGCGAGGCACTGATGTGGGGCTTCGTGAACTGCCTGCACTCGCAGGTCACCCGCCTCGACCGCGCCGTCGACCGCATCGCGCCGGAGATGAAGGACCTTGAGCGCGCACAGGACGGCACCGAGGTGAAGGCGTGGGAGCTGCAGACCCTCACCGACCGCGCCCAGAACCTCGGCGACCGGCGCGACGCGTTCGAGAAGCTGCGCGACACCGCCGCCGACGCCTACCGCGTCCACACCGGCGACGTCTGGCGCCCGCGTCACGGATCGCACGCGAGCCAGAGCGGACAGCTCACCTCCGCCGCCATCGATGCCCGCGACTTCCGCCGCGCACGGCAGGACCGCGAGACCCGCGCGCACCTGCCGGACGGGACGCTCGTCGCCATCACCGGCGGCAAGACCGTCGTGGACGTGGATGCGGTCTGGACCACGCTGGACCGCGCCCGCGCGAAGTACAGCGACATGGTGCTGGTGCACGGCGGCGGCCCCGGCTACGAGAAGATCGCGGCGAGCTGGGCGGACGCGCGCGGCGTCGACCAGGTGGTCTGCCGCCCGGACTGGAGCGCGCACGGGAAGGCCGCGCCCTTCCGGCGTAACGACGAGCTGCTGAACCTGCTGCCCGTCGGCGTCATCGCCTTCCCCGGCTCGGGCATCACCGGGAACATGATCGACAAGGCCCGGCAGCTCGGCATCCCGGTGATGATCGTTACGCCGGCGTGACGGCGACACGACTTGTCCACTCCGAGCCGGTCGCTGCCTCGGCGGCGATCGGCTCCCCCCTTTTCGCCGTGCCCCCTCCGCGCATCGTCGATCGCTGCTTCGCCGACTGCACCCGCGGCCTCGCCATCGCGACCGTCCCGGCGCTGCGCGCCGTCGACGGCCGCTCGGCTCGGAGCGGCAAGACCGGCCGCGCTGCCACTCGTGACGATAGCGATGACCGGACTCCCCCGCATGCAATTCCCACATCGAAGGTACGGGATATCGGCGCCGCCTCGCGAGCGCGACCACCTCCACGCCGAGCCCGCCGCTCGCTCCGCCGACGGTGTCGGCGATCGCGATGGCGCCCTGCCGACGAGTCATGACGACCGTCCCGATCCGATATGCCTCTCCCAGCCCGACGCTCGCGGTCGCGTCGGCCATCGGTCAGGAGCGCTGACCATGATTCCGGCCCCGTCGCAGCCGCCGTCCTCTGACTGCGCCATTGCGTTCGATTATGCCGCCATCGCGAATCTCTATGCCCCTCCGTCATACATGCTGACCATGAAGGCATGCCCCTCCGATGCAGCCCGGCACGTCGCCGGCTCGCCGCGAGTGCTTCCTGTGCTTGCGCCCGAAGCCCCGCGACGGCCTGCGGCACTGGTGCGGCACGTGCGCCGCGAGTGCCGACGTGCCGGCTTCGATCTGCCCAAGCCCTTGACCAGCAACGGCTGGGGCCTGACCCTTCTTTTCGCCCCCCTCAAGTCCCGGCTCTACGGCGGAGCCGCTTGAACTGTCACACCTAACGCAGCGGGCTGCGGGGGTATGCCGGACCTACGCTCCTGTACGCTCGGCTACGCTCTGCTACCCTAATTGAGGCGAATTCGTAGCTCCGGCAGTGCCGGAAACACTTGCCCCCGATCGGTGGCGGCGGTGCCACCGATAGGGGGCGTCGCCACCTATCGCCACCTAATGAATTGCTGCGCTGTTTCAATGCCTTGCCGGGTCCTCAGTCCCGCGCTGCCGCTTCGCCGTTCGGCACCGTTCGAGCCGATTCCAGGCCGCCTCCGATAGGTGGCGGCGGCGGCGCCAACTTTTGCCGGAGCGACCCCGCTCCTCATGCCCGCGGAATGAACTTGCGGCCCGTCCGAATCGGCCGAACATGCGCCAGTGACGGCTCCGGATTCGGACGTGGACGGCGTTCCGTCGCCACCGCCGAGCGCGAGCCGGGACGACGAAAGGCGAATTGCGATGGCAAGTACCGACCCTAAGCCGCTCAAGAAGCACATCCGCGTGCTTCCGGAACAGTGGGACCGGATCGAGCGGGCTGCGCGTGGGACCGCGCTGACGGCCAACCAGCTCGTGGTGACGCTCGCGATCGAGGCCCTGGACCGGCGCAACTGGCCAGCCACGGAGACGGAAATCAGGGTCGCGCGCGCTTCCCTGTTCGCCGCGCAGGCCATCTCGCGCGACATGAAGGCGGCCGGACGCGAGGACGAGGTCGACGAGCTCCTCGGCTACGTGTCGAAGATCGTTCCCGACAACGCGCCCCGGCCGCCGGAGGAGAAGGCCGCGGCTTCCGAGACTCCCGATTCCGGTGAGACAGCTCCGTAGGTCTCGTGCGACTTCCTCTGCCGGTCGAGGCGCGGAAGACGGACGTGATGTCCGCGGTCGCGCACCGGTGGGCGAACGAGACACGCGGGATCGCCTTCGACAGCCATCGACAGCCGCCTACCCCGCGCTGCTGGAGCGCGCACGCTCCCTGAATGCCAGGCCCCATCTGCCGGAGGGTCTGCGCAACACGGTCGATGGCATTCTCGTCAGGGACGAATGCTGGGCGCTCAACCCCGAGCGCGTCGAGGCATTCCTCGAACGGGCCGCGGAGGCCGAGCGCGCGATACGCGCTGACGCAGATGCGCGTTACCACATCGTCGTTCGAGGAGCGCCTGCAGGCCCGGCGAGACTGTGAGCAGAGAGAGACCCTCGACGAAGCGGTCGCGCTCAGGATGGATGTCCGCAACACGAGCTCCCGCCCATCTAGGCGCCGCCGGCGCAGGCGCGAACGTGGTTCCGGGAGAAGGAAGAGGAGATCCTCGCCCTCGAAGAGGAAAAGCGCGCCGCCTTGCGAATGAGCAAGGACCACGGGATGTCGATGTAGGCGCGATGAGCGCACACTCAGTAGTTGATGGCGGGGTTTTCGGATTATTCGATGGTCGAGATGCGGCACTTTGTTGATCCACGAGAGCATTGAGCGGCCGGTCTTTCATCGGGACCGCAGCAGGATTTCGTTCCAGTCCTTTGCGCCGCGAGGGCGCAGTCTGATCACTCTGGGGTCGTTGGCGGCGAGCCGCTCGGCGGCGCCGTCACCGGCGCTGTCGGCGTCGTAGGCGCAGATGATGCGCTTCGGTTTCCAGTCTTCGATCCAGATCGGGATCGAGTTGGCGATGCCGGCGGTTGAGGCGACGACGGCGCCGGTCTCACGGGTCCCCTCGACGCGCAGGCTTCGAGCGGAGATGGCGTCGACGGCGCTCTCGGTGAGGATGACCAGAGCGGGCCGGTTTCGGTCGCAGGGGAGCCAGAAGCCGCCACGCGCCTTGCGCGATCCCGGCGCCATGCCCCTGAAGCGCCTTGTGCCGGCGTGCGCCGCGGTGCCGAGGATCTCGGCGCCGGTGGGGCGCCCGCTGGCGTTGCGGCAGACGAAGACGGCATTGAGCCTGTCATCGGCGTGTAGCAGGCCTCGGCCGTGGCAGGCCTCGAGCACGTCGGCGCGGAGGGCGCGCTGACGGGCGAGGGCGTCGCGGACCCTGGGCCATGCGCTCGGACTGGGCCTTGGCAGGCGCAGGCATCGCGGGGCGGCTGGGCTGGCGGTGGTCTTCTCCCGCCCCTCATGCCCTCCGAGGAAGCGCAGGGCTTCCGGGAATCGGCATCCCGTCGCATGGATGACGAGGTCGATGGCGCCACCCCCTCCGGTGCCGCGCAGGTGATCGAAGAACTTCGCGCCGTTGATGCTGATGACCGAGCCCTCGCGCTTGAAGCGCGCCCGGTCGGCGGGGTCTCTTCGGTAGCCGAGGGCGGCGGCGACCCGGTCGAGGGGGATGTTGCGGCAGGTGGCGAGGGGATCGCCGCCGCTCATTGCCGGATTCCGGCGAAGGGCTACTCGGAAGGGAGGCTGGCGGCGTTCCCGTTCCCGTACCCTTCAACGCTTAAGGGTTGCGGGAACAGGAACGGGAACGGCCTCATCCCGCGCTTCCATTGGTGGCGGCAGGGGGCTGCGGCTCCCGGTGCGCCTCGGCGGCTGCGAGGCGATAGCGGCCCCTGGGCGCCCGTTCGATGCGCCCCTCGCGGGTGAGCCTCTCGATGGCGGCAACGACGCTTGCGTTGCGGGCAGCGGCGCGTGAGCGGATCTGGGCTTTCGAGAGCGGCTCTTCGGCTTCTGCGATTGCCTTCACGATGCGCTGCTCGACGGTGGCGGGCTCGGGCCTGTCTTCATCCGCTGCTTGCCGGTGCAGCCGGAAGGCCGGTCCATGGCCGTCATCGACGAGGTCGAGCTCGATGTCGTTGAGGCCCCGGGCGTCGCGATGCTCGACCGTCATGACGATCTTCTTGTCGCGCCGGCGCAGGTAGAGATTCGAGTCACCCCATGCGTGCAGCTCGCTGCTCCCGCGCAGGGCCTGCCCCGGCCGGGCGCCCCCGCTCTTGCGGGCGTGGTGGACGAGGAGGACGGCGGTTTCGAAGCGGCGCTGCAGCTCGCGCAGGAAGCCGAGGATGGGGGCGACCTCGCCGGCGGCGTTCTCGTCTACGCCATGCAGGCGGACCAGGGGGTCGAGGATCAGGAGGCGCGGTTCGATGCGCTCCACGGTCTGCTGCAGGCGTTGACGGTCGCTGGGCTGGTCGAGACGCAGGGTGGGCACGTCGATGACGGCGATGTCGAGTTCGTCGAAGGGAGTGTCGGCGGCGCGGGCGATCCCCTGCAGGCGCTTGCGCACCCTGTGACCGGCATCCTCGGCGGCGAACAGCAGCACGGTGCCGCTTCCGGTGGCGCGGTAGTGGCGCAGGCATGGGACGCCGGTTGCCACGGCGACGGCGAGATCGAGGGCGAGCAAGGATTTGCCGCACTTGGGCTCGCCGCCGACGATGCCGACGGCCTGCTCGGACCACAGCGTGTCCACCATCCACTGCTGCGCCCGGGGGCGATCCTCGAGCTCCACCGGTGCCCGTGTCGGGAAGCCCTTCACCGCCGTGCCCTCCTGGGCTGTGCATCCTCGCCCCAGGTCTCCAGGAAGAGCTTTTCGTCGAGCTGCTCGCGATCCTGTTCGGCGCCGGCGGCGAGCAGGCCGTCGGCCATGATGGCGAGCGCCCTGGCATTGCCGTCGGCATGAGCGACGAGGGTGTCCTTGAGCCCGGCCGTCATCAGGGCGGGATTGCCGGCCTGCTCAAGCAGGTGGTCGAGGAGGCGGGCGAGTTCGCCGGGTTCGGAGCGGGTGATGAGCAGGCGCTGTCGGATGCGCGAGGCGATGGGCAGCAGCTCGGGGTTGCGCAGTTTTGTCAGAAGACGATTGTCGCCCACGAGAACGACGCTCAGGATGGCGCGGGAGTCGAAGTCGGTTGAGCTGAGCAGGCGCATCTCGGTCAACACCGGGTTGACCAGCTCCTGTGCCTCGTCGACGAGCAGGAGCGGGTGCAGGCGGGTGTCCTCCAGGTGGGCGAGCCAGTGCTGGCGCAGCCACTTGAAGCCGAGCCAGCGGTTGTTGTGGACCAGAGTGATGCCGAAGTGATCGGCGAGTTCGTGGTAGAAGTCGGCGACGCTGGCCGACGGATAGGTCAGCACCGCGAGGCCCAGGCCCTCGGTGCGCTCGAGGCGGTTGGCGAGCAGGCGCAGGGCTACGCTCTTGCCGGTGCCGGGCTCGCCGGCGATCATCGCGAAGCCGCCCTGGCGCATGAGCTGGCTCTCGATCCTGCGGCAGAAGCTGTCGATGGCAGGGGTGGGCATGAGGGCTTCGACCGGCAGGTCGGTGGCGAAGGGATTCCACTTGAGCCCGTAGAGCGTGAGCAGTTCGCGGTTCATGACGTCTCTCCCTGATCGTCGTCCTCGCCCGGATCGGGCGTTTGGTTATGGGGTACCCAGGGCGGCGGCAGGCCGGTTGCGGCCTGGGCGTCGAGCATGCCCTGGAGCAGCGGCGGAAGTTGGCCCGCACCCGCGCTGCCGCCGCCATCGTCGCCGCCGGAACCGGCGGGACGGCGGACGCCATCGGCGTTGCCGCGCTTGTCGAGGGGGTACATCGTGCACAGGGGCTCGCCGCTTCGGCCTTCGACCAGATCGACGCTTGAGAGGTCCCAGCGTGCGTAGCGGACCCAGGCCTCGCGCAGGTGGCGCCACGGCTGGGGCACCTGGTAGCGGATGCCCTCGACCGAGACGGTGGCGTCCGAGCGCCGCACCGTGCGCTTCCTGGTGATACGGAAGGCCGCCTTGAGCTCGGCCGAGCCGGGGCAGGGCCTCGATGCGTTGACGCTCTCGGCCAGCCGTTCGTGCGGCGTCATGCCGAGCTCGCGGTGCTTGCGCCGATGGTAGTCCTGCTCCAGCCAGGCTATGGTGGCGTCGTTGAGCATCTTCAGGGTGAGCGCGTCGACGCCTTCGAGCTGAGCCATCAGACGCGATTCGACGGTGCCCCAGAATGACTCGATCTTGCCGTTCTGATGGGGGCTGTAGGCGAGTGTGGTGGCCCCCACGATGCCGAGCCGAAGCAGCCCCTCCTCGACCTCGCCCGCCGTCATCGGCCCACCGTTGTCGGTAAGCAGGGACCTCACGAGGCCCCGCTTCATGAAGGCTTGGCACAGCCCGTGCACGAAGACCTCGGCGGTCTCCTCCAGGTACCACTGAAGGTGACAGCCGAGCCTGGAGTGGTCGTCGAGGAAGCCGAGCAGGATGGGCGTCTGCCATTCGCCCGACGGCGTCAGCACCCGGCGCTTGCCGTGGTGAAAGTCCCCATGCCAGAGGGCGTGGCTGCGGGACACCTCGTAGCTCAGGACCTCGCGGGCTTCGGCCGCCGGCCTGTCCTCGCCCTCGTGCCACTTCCTGGGACGCTTGCGGACCAGGCCGCGATTGCGCATCGCCCGCGTCAGCGTCGCGTAGGACGGCATCGGGCCCAGCTCGGGCTTCTTCTTCACAAGCGCCAGAAGATTGTCGTAGTGCAGCTGTGCCGACCACGAGGGATGCACCCGGTACTGCTCGCGCAGCGCCGCGATCAACCCCGCCGACATGGCCCGCTCGCGACCGACGTCGGCCCGAAGCTTCTGGCGAAGCGCCTTGACCGGGTCCCGCTCCTCTGCCCGCGCCCGGTAGTACCAGCGCTCGATCGTGGACACCGCGAAGCGCACCGGGCCCTTGCCCGATGGGTGCTGCCACTCCCGCTGCGCAAGCCGCTCGAGCTCGGCCCGCAGTTGGCCTGCAGGGGGCGGCGAAGCCAGAAGCGGCCCCACCACCGCAAAGCGCAGCCGGGCCCACTTCTCGCGCCTGGCGCCTGCGTCGTCCTTGTCCATTCCGGCATCCCTCCCTCGCCGCATCGGAGAGATGCCCATGTACGACGCCCTATCCCTACCTGACAGAAGCACCTTCTGCGGGAACCGCCGGGCCATCGGCGAGCGCGCAATGGCCCGTCCACGGCATCAGCCAGATCAGGCCCCGCGACAGACGGGCACGCAGGGTGCGGCCCCGCATGGTGCGCAGAAGCCAGCGCAGCGGCGCCTCCTCGGGCGGCGCTGCAAGCTCGCCCCGCTTCGCCTGCCACTCCCGGGTCAGAGGGAAGGCTTGCAGCCACCACCGCCGCCAGCGGCGCAGTGTGGCCACCGGAATCCCCCACTTCCGCTTGATCGTCTGCAAACGCACGCCGCCTCTCAGCACCAGCGCGCTCACCAGAACGAACAGGGCGCCCAGATAGAAGCGCCGCCCAAAGAATCGCGCCGACGGAGGCTTCACACGGCGCCTGCAAACCGAACAGCAGAGGCTGAAGCGTCGGACATCGTCCCGAAGATCCGCCGCCAGACCGTACGGCTTGCGCGGGTAGGTCGCGCTGTGTAGCGCCCCGCCACAGCGCGGACAGCCCGCCTCACGGCAGGTCTCCGCCTCGGCCGCATCGACCGCCTCCAGAAAGGACCAGACCCGGGCATCGGAAAGAATGGAGTGGCGGCACGGCTTGTGCGACATTGGGGCCGTCTCTGGTTGATTACACCGTCACCGAGACAAAGCCCCTCGGCGAACTTCTTGCAAGATCGCCGAGGGGCACCCGCTCCAAAACCTCAACTAATTCGAGCGGATCAGGCCCCAATCCCCGCTGAAAGCCTGTGTGCGCTCAGTGTAGGGGCCGTAACGTTCCGGCAGGTCTCGCCAGGGGGCGCCGGAGCGCAGCACCCACATGATACCGTTGAGCACGCGCCGGTCATCCACACGGGGAACGCCGCGCGGCTTGTTCGGAAGCAGCGGTGAGGTGGCGCCGGGAAATCGGACAGGTCGCTAAGGTGTATTCCGCCGTCTGACGGAGGAATACGGATGAGCGGGAAGCGACGGAAGTTTTGGGGGAGCTGAAGGCGAAGGTTGCGCTGGAGGCGCTTCGGGGTGATCGGACGCTTCAGGAGATCGCGTCGAAGTACCAGGTCCATCCGAACCAGGTGGGCGCCTGGAAGCGCCAGGCGATCGAGGGGCTGGCGGAGGTCTTCTCCGGTGGAGGGGAGCGCCGGGCCCGGGATCATGAGGGCGAGGTTCGCGATCTTCATGCCAAGATCGGGGAGTTGATCGTGGAGCGTGATTTTTTGTCACGCGGGTCCGGTCGATGAGCCGGTCGGAGCGCCGTGCAATGGTGGTGCGCGAGCACCCGGCGCTGAGCCTGACCCGGCAATGCCGCCTGCTGTCGATCGGGCGCTCGTCGCTCTACTACGAGCCGAAGGGCGAGAGCGCGGAGACGCTGGCGCTGATGCGGCGGATCGACGATCTGTTCCTGAAGTATCCGTTTTACGGCGCCCGCCGGATGGCGCTTCACCTGCGCCGCGAGGGCGTGCGGATCGGGCGCCGGCGCGCCGCACGGCTGATGCGCCTGATGGGGCTTGAGGCGGTCTATCGGGCGCCGCGGACCAGCGCACCGCATCCCGAGCACCGGGTTTACCCGTATCTGCTGCGCGGCCTGGCGATCGAGCGGCCGGACCATGTCTGGTGTGCCGACATCACCTACATCCCGGTCAGGCGGGGCTTCCTTTACCTGGCGGCGATCATGGACTGGGCGAGCCGGTACATCCTCGCCTGGCGGCTGTCGAACACGCTGGACGCGGGCTTCTGCACGGACGCGCTCGAAGAGGCCCTGGCCGCGCACGATGCGCCGGAGATCTTCAACACCGACCAGGGCAGCCAGTTCACCAACTTCGCCTTCACTGGGCGCCTGCGGGAGGCCGGCATCCGCATCTCGATGGACGGCAGGGGCCGGTTCATGGACAACGTTCGGCCGCTCACTCGGACCGATGGCGTTCGCGGCCTCAGTCATCGAGCGGCTGTGGCGCTCGCTCAAATACGAGGCGATCTACCTGCACGAGATCGCCGACGGCCTTCAGGCCCGGCGCCTGATCCGCGATTGGGTCGCCTTTTACAACGCCGAGAGACCGCACGCGGCGCTGGGTGGGCGAACCCCGGCCAAGGCATACCGGGACGGCCCGCCTGTGGATATGATGGACAAGCCGCTGCGCGCCTTGCCCACATCCCCACAGGCGCAACAGCAGCAACAGGAAGATCGACCCAAGGGGATTCTGGCGGCCTGAACTTCAACCGGAATACACCTTAGCTCGGCCGTCAGGCTGTGCGAATAAGGCGGGACCACCTCAGCCGCACACTGGCAGTCACGCGTTTGCATTGCCGCCACAACATCGGCGGGAACCTCGCCAAACGCGCGCCTGGCACGCCGCGGCAAGTCGGACGGCCCAGCTCTACAACCTGAACGCCAGTCAGATTTTCAGGTGGCGGCGTCTGTTCTGCGAGCCCGAGCGCGCCGCTGGGACGGGGCGGTTCGGAACGGTGGTTTGGGCGCCAAAGACGCGCAGGTACCGCCCCCCTATTTCTTCAGAAACGCCGCGTCGACCTCGACGGCGTAGCCGCTGGCGAGAGCGTTGGTCTCGTTCGCCATGCCGACCACCGCCATCAATTCGGCCAGCATGGCGTCGGTCATCCCCTGCCGCCGCGCGCCTGCGGTGTGGGAGCGGATGCAGTACTCGCAGCCGTTGGTGGCGCTCACCGCGACGTAGATCAGCTCCTTGGTGAGAGGGTCGAGGGCGCCGGGCGCCATTACCTCCTTGATGCTGTTCCAGGTGCGCGCCAGGGTCGGCGGGTCGTTGGCCAGCACCTTCCAGAAGTTGTTGATCCAGTCGGTCTTGCGGGTCTCCATGATGTCGTCGTAGACCGCGCGGACCTCCGGCGGGGCGTCGTCGTACTCCACCATCGCGACCGTCGCCATGCTCTCCTCCATGATGTGAATGCGCCTCTCGCCGGGATAGCCCGAATGCCGGCGCGCGGCCAGCATTGCGGAGAGAGGCGGTCAGATTTCCCCGCGGCTCATCTGTCGGGCGATGTAGCCCGCCTGACGGATGGCGAGGGTGACGATGGTGAGTGTCGGGTTACCCGCCAGCGACGAGGTGAACTGGCTGCCGTCGGAGATGAAGAGGTTCGGGATCTCGTGGCTCCGGCCCCAACGGTCGACCACGCCGGCGTCGGGATCCTCGCTCATGCGGCAGGTGCCGAGATTGTGCGAGACCGGCAACGGCGGCGAGCAGAAGACGCGAAGCGCGCCGGCCGCCTCCAACATGGCAATCCCGTTGCGGTAGGCGTGGCGCTTCATCGCCAGATCGTTGGGATGATCGTCGAGGTTGAGACGGGGGATCGGCAGCCCGTGCTGATCCTTCTCGCTGGGATGGAGCGTCACCCGGTTGGTGGCGATGGGCATATCCTCGCCGTTCACGAACAGGCCCGCGACGCGCTCATAGGCCTCGATCCAGCTCGCGTAGTCGGCGCCCCAGCGCCCCGGACTCAGGAACGCCGCGTAGAAAGGCAGGCCGAGTCCGATGGAGCCATAGTAGTAGCCGCCGGCAAAGCCGCGGGTGGTATCGTTCCGGGCCTCGTCGCGAATGACGCCTGCTGCGACCAAGCCGCGGTACATCCGCACGGGTCTCGGAAATTCCCCATACATGTAGGCGGTCACGTGGCGCATGTAGTGCTTGCCGAGCATGCCCGAGCCGTTGGCGAGCCCATCCGGCCACGCGCTTGACTCGGAGTTGAGCAGCAGCCGCGTGGTCTCGATCGAATTTGCCGCGACGCAGACCAGCCGCGCCTTCTGAAAATGGTGGTCTCCTGCGGCGTCGGCGTAGAGGACGCCGCTGATGCGGCCGCTCGCGTCGTGCTCGATGCGGAGCACCATGCAGCGGGTGCGAATCTCGCAGCGCCCTGTGGCTTCGGCACGCGGCAATTCGGAGACGAAGGTGGACCACTTGCCGCCGGAGCGACAGCCCTGAATGCAGAAGCCGATCTGGTCACAAGCATTGCGGCCGTCGCGGGGCAGCGGGTTGACTGCCAGGTTGTTTGGGCCGAAGTCGCGGTAGCCCATGCGCTTCGCGCCGAGGGACATGACCCGGACTGCGTTGGAGGACCGGTGAAACGGGATTCCGTTCCGCCCGGTGACGCCCATCTTGATCTCGGCCTCGCGGTAGTAGGGCTCCATCTCCTCATTGTCGAGCGGCCAGTCTTCCAGGGCGGCGCCGTCCATGTCGCTGTAGGTCGAGCGCACCTTGAATTCGTAATCCTCGGGACGCGGGCACATGGAGGTCCAGTGGAGGGTGGTGCCGCCGAGCGCCTTGCAGGTCCAGGTGGGCGCCGTCGGATAGTCGCGGGCGACGGGCGCGCCACCGGTGCAGTCGCGCTTGTCCTTCCAGGTGAGAAGGTCGTTCATCGCCCACTCGTCGTTGGCGAAGTCGCTCGTCTTGAAGCGCGGGCCGGCCTCCAGAAGAACCACGTCGATGCCGCGCCGGGTCAGCTCGTCGGCCATGGTGCCGCCGCCGGCGCCAGAGCCGATGATCACGACGACGCTGTCGTCGTCCAGGTCGTAGGTGACGGCCGGGATATCGTCGTCGTCGCGGTGAGGCGCAATCATTCGTCCACCCTCACGTCCTCTTCGGAAATCCAGTCGATATCGTCGAAGCCGCGATCGATATAGCCGCCGAGATGGTGGGACGGCCCCTCGTAGCCGAAGTGGTGCCATATTGCCGGATTGGAATAGAGGTGGCGCGCCGTGGCCGCGCGCATCGTCTCGAAAAAGGGCGTACGCTCGATCGCCTGGACAGCCCCGAGCCGCTCCGTTTCCGCGAGGTCAAGGAACGATCGGTCGGAAAAGTCATCCAGCACTGCGACACCCTCCACCAGCAGCGCACGCTGCGCGGAGTCCGCCTCCCCGGCCACGATGTCGACCACCTGGCGATAAGGTGAGTCGTCCAGGAAGTCGTGGGGATAGAGCACGCGCGCCATCGCGGTCAGCGTCTCGGTCGCGTGCGCGTCGAGCGCGCGGTCAGGCGTTGATGCCATAGCTCTTGGCCAGCAGTTCGATTGGGTGGTGGGCGCGCTTCGCACGGGCGCGGCCCGCGTCCAGACGCTCCATCCCCTGCACGATATGGTCGCCGGCAAGCGGACACTCTGAGGCGAGGTAGTCGCGGCCGCTCTCGGCCGCCTGCCGGATGACCGGCTCGCCGACCTTCATGCCGGTCTCGAAGTTCCGCTTCATGACGCCCCAGGTGCCGCCGTGTCCGGCGCAGCGCTGCATCATCAGCACGTTGCTCTTCGGGATCATGCGCAGCATGACGGCGGCTTTGGCGCCAATGTTCTGGGCCCTGGCGTGACAGGCCTGGTGGAGGGCGACGTCGCCGTCGAGCGGCGTAAGCCCCTCGGCGAGGCCCTCCTCGCGGGCGATACCGACGACGTACTCGGAGATATCGCTCGTATGCTCTGCGAGGCGCGCCACCGCCGGGTCATCCGGCAGGCACTGCGGCCACGTCGTCTTCATCATCAGCGCACACGACGGGATCGGTGCAATCACGTCCCATCCGCGCTCGATCCAGGGGACCAGCGACGCGGCCACGCGCCGGGCGCGGCGGCAGACCTTCGCGACATCGCCGCGCTCCAATTGCGGCATCCCGCAGCATTCGTCGTAGACGATCCTGGTCTCGACACCGTTCTTGGCGAGCACGCCCTGGGCCGCATGGCCGATGCCCGGGTTGTTGTATTCGACGAAGCAGGTGGCGTAGAGCACCGCCTTGCGCCCGGCGGCCGGCGCGTTCGCGTCTACGGCCGGTGGGCGTGCGGCGGCCTGCCGGCTGAAATTGCGCGCATGGAAGCGCGGCAGCACTGCATCGCGGTGAATGCCGGCGAACGCTTCCATCAGTGACCGGGTCAGCCGGTTGCCCCGGCGCGCCGCCCAATTGGCGAGCGGGGCGATGGCGCCGAACAGCCGGCCATTGCGGTCGGTCGAGCCCAGTGCGCGCTCGAAGAGGCCCACCTCGCCCTTGGCATGGGCCCGCTGGCGGATCATCAGCGCCGGGAAATCCACCGCGTGCACGTGCGGCGGCGCATAGGGGCAGACCGGATAGCACATGTCGCAGAGCGTGCAGGCCGCGCCGACGCTCTCGAAGTCGGCGCTCTTGACCGCCTCGACGCTGCCCGCGCCGTCAATCAGATCGAAGAGGCGCGGGAAACTCTCGCAGAGATCCTCGCAGCGGCGGCAGGTGTGACAGACGCCCGCGACGCGGCGCAACTCGTCATCGAGCGCGCTCGCGTCCAGGAATTCGGGCGCCTGCCAGTCTATGGGTGGCCGTGGCGCCGGACGATCCTCCCCCAGCGCGGCCTGCGTGCCCCTCTCAGCCAAGGACAGCCCGCGTCGACTCGGCTGTGATCTCCACCATCTGATCGATGGTCTCGTCGTCGATGATGATCGGCGGCGCAACCATGTAGACGTCCGGCCGGAAGCGGCTGAAGAGCCCGCGAGACACGGCCTCGGCGTGGATCTTGGCGGCGATGCCGTCCGCGGGATCGAAGCTCTCCTTGGTCGCCCGGTCCTTCACGTACTCCACGGCGCACATGAGCCCGAGGCCGCGGATATCGCCGACGTTGGGATGGTCGGCGAGCGCGTCCTTGAGGCCGACCAGCAGGCGCTTGCCCTTCGCCGCGGCCTGGCCGGGGAAATCTTCCCGCTCGATCAGGTCCATCATGGCGCAGCCGATGGCACACCCGGTGGGATGTGCGCTGTAGGTGTAGGCGTGCATCCAGGGCTTGCCGCTCTCGTGCATCGTGTCGGCGATCTCGTCGCTGATCCCGATGCCGCCGAGGGAGAAGTAGCCCGAGGTAATGGCCTTGGCGTACTGGATCATGTCGGGCTCGACGTCCCAGTGCTGCAGCCCGAACATCTTGCCGGTGCGGCCGAAGCCGGTGATGACCTCGTCCGAGACCATCAGCACGTCGTACTTGGTGCAGATCTCGCGGATGCGCGGGAAGTAGTCGGGCTGAGGCGGAATCACGCCGCCGCCGCCCTGCACCGGCTCGGCGATGAACAGCGCCACCGTCTCCGGCCCTTCGGCGAGGATGGCTTTCTCGAGCTCGTCTGCCGCGGCGATGCCCTGGCTCTCCGCACCCTCCGGCGCCTCGTAGCGATAGGGATAGGGGCTCGGAATATGGACGAAGCCCGGCATGCGCGGCTCGAAACTCGGCCAATAGATGCTCATGCCTGTCGCGCACATGGCAGCCAGCGTGACGCCGTGATAGCCCCAGATGCGGGAGATGACCTTGGTCTTCTCCGGCTGGCCCTTCAGCTTCCAGTAGTAGCGAGCCATCTTGATGTTGCTGTCGGTCGCCTCACCACCGCCCGACGTGAAGAAGAAGTGGTTGATGTTCGGGTAGGTGATCCGGGCGAGCTTCTCGGCAAGCTCGATGGCGCGCGGGTTGGTGCTGCCGGAATAGCCGGACGCATAGGCCATCTCGGCGAGCTGCTTGCTCCCGGCCTCGACCAGCTCGCGGCAGCCGTTGCCGGCGGTGTTGTTCCAGAGGCCGGAGAGACCGTCGATGTAGCGATCCCCGTTCGCATCGACGAGGAAAGCCCCTTCCCCGCCGACCCAGACCTTGCCGGTGGCATGGACGGCACGGCTGTGCAGCGGATGGAGCAGATGCGCGTTGTCTCGATCGAGCAGCGCAGCTTCGGCGTCGTTGGACATCTCGGTCGTTCCTCCCTGTTGCGGCCGCGCGTGCGCCCGCGCGGCCAGTCCTCTGCTGCCAGTGTGGCCGGCAGGGCGGGTTCGATCAAGTGACGCCGGACTGGGAGCAGCGGCGTTTGCGCCGACCCATAGAATAGGCGAAAAGGGTGCGCATTATGAGGGCCGATACGTGGCCCTGCGGGCACCGCGACACGTTTGGCCGATGAACGAATCCGCAAGAGACAGCGCACTCGAACTCTCGCTGGTCAACGACCTGCGGGAAATCGGTGCCGCCGCAGAGAAGATCGACGCGTTCTGCGAGGCGCGGAGTCTGTCGCCGCAGATCGCCTATGCGGTCAATCTGTCAATCGACGAGATCCTGACCAACACCATCAGCTACGGCTACGACGACGAGGCCGAGCACCGCATCGATCTCACCCTGCGCCAGGAAGGCGACACGCTGGTCGTGGTGATCGTCGACGACGGCAGGGCCTTCGACTCTTCGCTGGAGCGCGAACCCAACGTCGATGCGACTCTTGAAGAGCGCGCTCTCGGCGGACTCGGCCTCTTTCTCGTGCAGCAGATGATGGACGACGTGGACTACCAGCGTCGGGATGCGCTCAACGTCATCACGTTGAGGAAGAGCACGGCCGAGCAGGACGAGGAATAGTCGAACCGATCAGGTTGGCCGCTCGGGTGCTCCGGTTTGCCAAGAGCGCACCGACGGGCCTCACGGCGCCGACTTGGCGCGGAGCCCGCGCTCGCGGGCAGTGGCGGCAGCGTCGAGCGTGAGCGTGTCAGTGAGCACCACGCCGTAGTCGCGCTGCGCGGCCTCGGCGCTGATGTGTCCGTCCACAACGTCCGCCGCAACCTGCTCGGCCGGTCGCAGCAGCGGATCACCGTAGCCGCCGCCACAGCACGAGGTGACGATCACGCGGTCGCCCGCAGCCGCCTTCATGTGCGCGAGCTTGGAGGGCAACGCCTGCTCCGAACCGTCGGCACGGACGAGGGTGATGCTGTTGGCCCGACCTTCGGCACCGCCGTCATGGCCCCAGGGCGGGAAACGCTGGCCTTCGCCCTCGATCGAGAAGCCTGCATCGTCGAGCAATTCGGTCTCGCGGATGGGCCCGATCCCGCCGCGCCAACGCCCCGCCGCGCAGCCCTCGTCGCGCAGCTCGTAGCGGTGGATGCGCAGCGGGAAGTGAGACTCGACATCTTCGATCGGGTTGTTCCGGGTGTTGGTGAAGAGGATGTCCACCGCGTCCATGCCATCCTTGCCGGCGCGCCCGCCGTAGGCGCCCTCGTAGATTTCCATGTGGACCCAGTGGCTCTCCCCGCGCAGTCCGCTGTAGGCGACGACGTTGAGGTTACCGACACCGGCAGAGACCTGGCCGGGCACGGCCTGGGCAAGCGCCTTCATGATCGTGTCGGCGCATTGAATCCCGGGGCAGGCGCGCGAGATCGTGGGCGCCGGGAAGATCGGGTTCACCAGAGTCCCCTTGGGCGCGACGATGTGGATCGGCCGGGTCAGCCCGGCGTTGAGCGGCACGCGGCCGTGCACGGCTGAATCCAGCAGGATCGAGCGGAGCGTCATCCAGACCGCACAGTCGACCGTGCCGCGGAGCGGCATGTTGATGGGCCGGTCGTCCACCTGCGCCGACGTGCCGGTGAAGTCGACGGTGATATCGCTCCCCGCGACGGTGACGGTGACCGCGATGGGCAGCTCGCGGCGCGCCGGGTCGTCGTCGTCCAGGAAGCCGTCGATGGCGCCTTGCGCCTGGTAGCGCCCGTCCGGGAGCGCCGCGATGGCCTGCCGCATCATGCGCTCGGAATAGTCCATGAGCGCGGCGCAGGCCGCCTGCACCGTCTCGATCCCGTGCCGCTCGATCAGGGCGAGAAAGGCCTCGGCGCCGATACGGGCGGCCGCGATCTGCGCCTCCATGTCGCCCAGCACCAGGTGGGAGGCGCGGATATTGTCCCCCAGCACCGCCCAGAGCGTCGTGTTCCGGACCCCCTTGTCGTAGATCTTGAGGCCCTTGAGCTGAATGCCCTCGGCGTAGGCATCCACCGCATCGACGATGCCGGCGCTGCCCGGCGTGTGGGCGCCGATATCGACGTGGTGCGCCGCAGTCCCGGTGAAGCCCACCAGCGTGCCGTCGTGGAACACCGGCACGCAGAACGCCACGTCGGGCACGTGGCTGGCGCCGCCGTAGGCATCGTTGTGGATGTAGACATCGCCTGGCTCGATCGCTTCCCCGCGTCGCGCCAGCGCCGCGCGAATGCCGCGCACGTAGCCCGGCAGCGGGCCCGACTGGAGCGGCGTGCTCTGCGGTGTCTCGGCGATCTGATTGCCGGCCGCATCCAACACCGCGGCGCCGAAATCCTCTGATTCCCGGATCAGGCTCGAATGCGACATACGCATCAGCTTGAAGCCCATCTCGACGGCGATGGTCTCCAGCGCGCCGTAGATCACGTTCGCGGTGACTGGATCGATGGTGGCTGCGGCCCGAATCACTCTCTACTCCCCGCCGTTTGGGCTTGGCCATCCCGTGCCACGCGCATGATAGCGGGTGAGCCTGCCGAGCCTAACTGCTAGCTTCCCAGGAGAAATCTTGGCTGGAGGACGGACGCATGAGCCTCGGCAACGAAATCACACTCAGCCTGGTACAGATGAACAGCGGGCCGGATCGCGACGCCAACATCGCGCGAGCCGCCGCCCATATCGACCAGGCGGTCGAAACCGAGCGGCCCGACCTGGTGGTGATCCCAGAATTCTTCAATCACCCCTACGTCTTCAACGAGCGCGATCACGAGCACCTGAAGCGGGCGGAGCCCGCAACAGGGCCGAGCATCACCGCGATGCGGGCGAAGGCGGCTGAGCACAAGATCCACCTGATCGCGACACTCTACGAGGAGGAAGCCGCCGGCCTCTATTACGACACGGCCTTCGTCATCGACCCCGCGGGCGACATCGTCGGCAAGTACCGCAAGGTGATGCCGGGGCTCTACCTCAGCCTCGAGCGCATGTATTTCCGCTTCGGCTCGCGCTTCTCGGTCTTTCGGGTCGGCGAGTGGAAGATCGGAATCATCATCTGCTACGACACGTTCTTTCCCGAGCACGCACGTTGCTCGGCGGTTAACGGCGCCGAGCTGATCGTGGTGCCGTTCGCGGCGCCGCGTGTCGGTCCCTGGCGCGAGATGATGATTACGAGGGCCTGGGAGAACGCGGTCTACTTCGCGCCCTGCAACAAGGTCGGGCCCGAGAGCGGCTGGCAATTCGGCGGCGAAAGCATGGTGGTCGACCCCGAGGGCCAGGTGCTGGCCTGCGCCGGCAACGATGGCGACGAAATCATCACGGCAACACTCGACCGCCGCCGCGTCTTCGAGGTGCGCCAGAAAAAACCCTTCTTCCGCGACCGCCGGCCCGATCTATACGGCGCCCTCTGCGCCGAGACCGAGGACATCCACGGCTGACCGCGCGGCCGCCCGGCCAAATCCATGTCGAAATCGTCTTGCGTGCGTAATACGGTTATAACCCGAGCGTGCAGGACGAGCCCGGAGAGGTCGCCTGCGGCGCATGAGGGAGCGTCCCCGCAATCGAGCGGGGATGGCCCTCGACGGGGAGGGAGATGAGCGCGCGGGTATTCGAAGAGGTTGAACGCGAGCGGGTACGGGAGCTTTCCAAGGCCGCGTTCGAAGAACAGGCGACGGCACTCAGGGTTTCGCTGGTCGAATCCCAGCGCGCGCTGGCGAAGGCGGATTTCCCCGTCATCGTGCTGTTCGCTGGCGTGGACGGCGGGGGCAAGGGGGAGACGGTCAACCTTCTCACCGAGTGGCTCGACCCGCGCCGGATCGTCACCCACGCTTACGACCGGCTCACGGAAGAGGAAGGCCAGCGGCCCGAGTTCTGGCGCTATTGGCGCGACCTGCCGGCACGCGGCAGGCTCGGGCTCTTCCTCAGCTCCTGGTACTCGGCTCCCCTGCTGGACCGTGCCTACGGGCGCATCGGGCCGAGCGCCCTCGACCGCAAACTCGCACGCATCGCCGCGTTCGAGCGGACGCTCGCCGATGACGGCGCGCTGATCCTCAAGTTCTGGATGCACCTAGACAAGAAGGCGCAGCAGCAGCGCCTGGAAGCTCTGCAGAAGCACCCTCGCGACCACTGGCGGATATCTCAGTGGGACTGGCGCAACTGGCACCGCTACGACCATTTCAACGAGGCCGCCGAGCACATCATCACCCGCACCAGCACCGCCGAGGCGCCGTGGCTAATGGTCGACGGCCGCCACGCACGCTACCGCTCGCTCAAGGTGCTGGGCATGGTCAACCGGGCGCTTGAAGCGCGCTTGGCGGGCCTGCCGCCCCCGGATGCCGGCTTCCGCGCCCGTGCACCGGTCGCGAGCCCGGCGGTGGTCGGCGCGGCGGTGCGGGAGGTCAAGCCGCTCGCCACGATCGATCAGACGAAGACCGTGGGCCGCAAGGCCTACGAGAAGTCGATGGCGCGCCTCAGGGCCGATCTCTACTGGCTCGCCGCGCAGAACCTCCTGCACGGGCTCTCGGTCGTCCTCGTGTTCGAGGGCTGGGATGCCGGCGGCAAGGGCGGCGCCATCCGACGCATGGTCTCGGCGCTGGATGCCCGCAGCTACCGCGTGCATCAGGTGAGCGCGCCGAGCGACGAGGAGCGCGCCCATCACTACCTTTGGCGCTTCTGGCGACGTCTGCCCGAAGCCGGGCAGATCGCGGTGTTCGACCGCAGCTGGTACGGGCGGCTGCTGGTGGAGCGCGTCGAGGCATTCGCGACCGAGGCGGAATGGCGGCGCGCCTACGCCGAGATCCGCGACTTCGAAGAGCAGATCATCGGCCATGGCACGCTGCTGATGAAATTCTGGCTCCACATCGACAAGGACGAGCAGGAGCGGCGCTTCCTCGCGCGCAAGGAAAACCCCTACAAGAGTTGGAAGCTGACCGAGGAAGACTGGCGCAACCGTGCGAAGTGGGAGGCCTACGAGGACGCCGCCAACGATATGATCGCCGGCACCAGCACCCGTGAAGCGCCGTGGACCCTGGTCCCCGGTAACAACAAGAGGCACGCCCGCCTAGAAGTCCTGCGGACGCTCTGCGCCGCGCTGCAATCGCGGCTCAGCGAGCGGGCGGCGGAGTGACGCGGTCGCGCCGACAGGCGCGCGAAACTGGAGACGTGCCGGCTGCCGTGAGCGACAGATAAACTACAGCGCGCGGCCGAGCTCTTCGCCCTCGTACATAAGCTGGACCGGGCGGCGCGGCGCGACCACGTCGCCGACCCGGTGCAGCGCGACGACGCGGCCCTCGAGCGCCCGGTAGAGCGCGTCGTCGGGCGAGCGCAGCATCGAGATGACCGCGGTATTCACTCCCTCGATCACGCGCGGCTGTCCGCCCCAAACCGAGCGAACGTGGACCGTATCGCCCTCGATCTTGTCGATGTTGGTGTGAGCGCTGCAGACCACGCCAGCCTCTTCCAGACGCGGCATCACGAACGGGAGATCGAGGGTGCGCATGACATCCTCGCCCACCATGGCGCGCGGCGTGACGACCTCCACATGGGCGCCACCCGTCGCCAGAATCTCGGCGAGACCGAGCGGCAGGTAGAAGCCGGTCTCCTCCAGAATGACGACCTTCTGCCCGAGCGCGCCCGCGTCCGCCAGCGCGCGCTCGGTCGCCGTGCCGACGTCGATGACGTTCTCCTGCTCCGTTCCCGCGAGGCGCGGTTGCCCCGGCCGAAACTGGCTGCGGCCGTCGCGGTCCCACGTCGCGCCGGTAGCGACGACCACGGCGTCAGGCCTTTCCCGCTCGATCGCCTCGGCAGTCGCCTCCTCGCCCAGCCTCACCTCCACGCCGGCGACCTCCATCGCGCGCACCAAGTTGTCGATGGCGGTGCCCCACTCCTTGCGCGTGGGCAACGCCATCAACAGGTTTAGGTGGCCACCCAGGCGCTCTTCGCGCTCCAGCAGTGTGACCCGATGGCCGCGGCTTCCCGCGACTGCCGCCGTTTTCATCCCGGCGAGGCCGCCGCCCACGACGAGGATGTTCTTCGCCTCCTCCGGTGCCACCGGCTGCAGCGTGCCGCTGCCCCACCGTGCCTCGCGGCCGACGCTCGGATTGACCGCGCAGGTGACCGGCCGGTTGTCGAAGAGGCGCGCAACACATTCGTTCGCACCCATGCAGCGGCGGATTTCCTTCTGGCGGCCCTCGCGGGTCTTCTTCACCAGGTGCGGCTCGGCCATCTGCGCGCGGGTCATCGCGACCATGTCGGTGGTGCCCGCGGCGATTGCCTGCTCCGCCTGGTGCAGGTCGATGATCCGGCCAACGGTGAAGACCTTGGCCCGGTTGCCTACCACGGCCTTGGCGCGCTTCGCGAAGGGAAGCATGAAGCCGTTCTTCACGTCCATCGGCGCGACGGCGTGGTGCAGCGTGTAGTAACCGCCGCCGGAGATGTTGAAGAAATCGAAGAGACCGCTGGTCGAGAGAATCTCCAGCTGCTCTTCGGCCTGGTCCGGTGTGATTCCGGCCTCGCCCAGGAACTCATCGAACGAGAGCCGGACGCCGACCGTGAAGCCGTCGCCGACCTGCGCGCGCACCGATTCGCCGATCTCGAGCAGGATCTGGCAGCGCTTGCGCACCGAGCCGCCGTAGCGGTCGGTGCGGTCATTGTAGACCGGGCTCAGGAACTGGCCGAGCAGGTAGCTGTGCGCTGCATGCAGCTCCACCCCGTCGCAGCCCGCGACCTTCACGTTGAGCGCCGCCTCGCCGAACTCCTTGACGATGTCGTCGATATGCTCCTGCTCCATGACCATGGGAATTTCGTGGTGCACGATCGAGGGCAGCTTGGAGACACCCCAGAGCGGGTGCCACTCGTCCATGATCGTCGTGCCCTTGTCGTGCACGCCGCAGCCGAAGAGCTGGATGAATTGTCGCGCGCCATGCTCGTGCACCGCCTCGGCGAGCTTGGCGTACTGGGGGATGGCGCGCTTCTCCCAGGCGGTGCAGCCATTCACGAACGACCCCTTGGCGGTCCGGTGGCCAGCCTGCTGCTCGGTGATGAAGAGCGCCGCGCCACCCTTCGCGCGCTCCCGGAAGAACTCGATGTGCCGGTCGCTGAGGATGTTGTCCTTGCCGTAGAGCGTGGTCTGGGCGGTCATCATGATCCGGTTCTTGACGCGCGTGGAGCCGATCTCCAGCGGCTCCCACACCAGACGGAGCTCGGACGCGGATTGATTGCCCTCGGCTGCGGCTGCGCTCATTCGTCCCCTCCTGCGATTGGCCGCCGGTATCGTACACTGCCACCACGAGAAGGGCTCACGTCTCGCCAGACGACAAGCGCGGCAGGACGAGCAGGAGCATAGGAGCGAGATGACCGAGGCGCTCTCGGCCGATGTCGTGGTCGTGGGCGGCGGCAACGCCGCGCTTGCGGCGGCGCTCGCGGCGGCGGAGGCCGGTGCCAGCGTGCAGCTGCTGGAGGCCGCGCCGGAAGACCAGCGAGGCGGCAATAGCACCTGTACCGCAGGCGCCATGCGGGTGGTCTTCGACGGCCCCGATGCGCTCCACGCGCTGATGCCCGATCTCTCCGAGCGCGAGCTGGCCGAGACCGATTTCGGCGCCTACACCGAGGCCGACTACTACGACGACATGGCGCGACTCACCCAATACCGCGCCGACCCCGACCTCGTGGAGCAGCTTGTGACTCGCAGCTACTCCACCCTGCTCTGGATGCGCGAGAAGGGTCTGCGCTATCAGCCGAGCTACGGCCGGCAGGCATTCAAGCGGGAGGACGGTCGCTTCCGCTTCTGGGGCGGGCTTGCGGTCGAGGCCTGGGGCGGTGGGCCGGGCCTCGTCGCGTCTCTCTACGAGGCAGTGGCAAAGGCCGGCATCGCCGTCCGCTACCAGGCCCCGGCGCTTTCTCTGCTCGCGGACGACGACGGCGTGCGCGGTGTGATCGCACGCATCGGCGGGCGCACGGTCGAGGTCCATGCGCGGGCCGTGGTACTCGCCTGCGGCGGCTTCGAGGCCAACGCCGCGTGGCGGGCGCGCTATCTCGGGCCCGGCTGGGACCTCGCCAAGGTGCGCGGCACCCGTTTCAACCAGGGCGACGGCATTCGCATGGCGCTCGACGCCGGTGCCATGCCGGCCGGCAACTGGTCGGGCTGCCACGCGGTCGCCTGGGACCGCAACGCGCCTGAATACGGTGACCTCGCCGTGGGCGACGGCTTCCAGAAGCACAGCTACCCCTTCTCGATCGTCGTCAACGCTTTGGGCGAGCGCTTCGTCGACGAGGGCGCGGATTTTCGGAACTACACCTACGCCGCCTACGGCCGCCGGGTGCTGGAGCAGCCCGGTCAGGTGGCCTGGCAGGTCTTCGACGCGCAGGTGGCCCACCTGCTGCGCGACGAGTACCGCATCCGCCAAGTCACCAAGGCGAAAGCCGACTCGCTGGAGGAGCTTGCGGCGCGCATGGAGGGCATCGACGGCGCGCGCTTCCTCGCGACCGTGCGGGCGTACAACGACGCCGTAATGACCGAGGTCCCCTTCGACCCCACCGTGAAGGACGGCCGCGGCACACAGGCCCTCGCCCCGCCTAAGTCCAACTGGGCCAACCGGATCGAGACTCCGCCCTTCGAGGCCTATGCCGTCACCTGCGGCATCACCTTCACCTTCGGCGGGCTGGCGATCGACCCCGGTGCTCGCGTGCAGGCGGTCTCCGGCGCGCCGATCCCCGGCCTCTTCGCGGCGGGCGAGCTGGTCGGCGGGCTCTTCTACGGCAACTATCCGGGCGGCACGGGCCTGGTCTCGGGCGCGGTCTTCGGCCGTCTCGCCGGCATGGGCGCCGCCCAATTCGCGCAGGAGGGCCGCAACCGGTGAGCGGCGTACGCATCGGCTTCATCGGCACGGGCGTCATGGGCGAGCCCATGTGCCGCAATCTCGCGCGCAAGCACCATGGCCCGGTCACCGCCTACGACCTCGACCCCACGCCGCTGGAACGGCTCGCCGCCGATGGAGCGAGAATCGCGCCCTCCATCGCGGCGCTCGCCGAGGCCGCCGATCTAATCTTCCTGTCGCTCCCCTCTGGCCGCGAGGTGCGGGCGGTCTGCCTCAGTGACGGCGGCCTGATCGAGTGCCTTCCCGCCGGGCGCACCGTGGTCGACACAAGCACCGCGCCGCCGGCACTCGCCCGCGAGCTCGAAGGCGCGTTCGCTTCACGCGGCATCGCCTTCGCCGATGCGCCGATCGCGCGCACACGCCAGGCCGCCATCGACGGCACGCTCAGCATTATGGTCGGCGGCGATGCCGCGCTGGTGGAGCGTCTGCGCCCCCTGCTCGCCCACATCGCCCAAGACGTGACTCATGGCGGCCCGGTCGGCAGCGGGCAGGCGGTGAAGATCCTGAATAACATGATCCTGTTCCAGAACGTCCGGGCGCTGGCGGAGGGCCTCGCGATCGCGTGCCGACAGGGGATCGAGCCCCGGACGTTCCTGGAGGCCGTGGGGCGAAGCTCCGGTGACAGCTTCGCGCTGCGCAATCACGGCATGAAGGCGATGCTGGAAGGGCGCTTCCCGGAGGGTGCGTTCCCGGTCACCTACGCGATGAAGGACCTCGACTACGCGCTTGATCTCGCCAAGGAATCGGGGCTCGACGCCGAGGGCGCGGCGCTAGTCAAAGCCCTGTTCACGGAAGCCATCGAGCGCGGGCTCGGTGCGCGCTACCATCCCGTTATCGCGACCCTGATCGACCGCACGCGCCCGACCCAGCCGGAGGACGAAACGCCATGACCCAGGTTCCCGACACGCTTCTCGCGCAGGTCCGTACCGAGCTCTCCACCGCGCAGTTGGGGGACGTGCTGGACACTCTCGGCCGCCGCCATCAGTTCCTGCCGCCCGAGATTTGCTCGGCCATGCCCGGCACCACACTGGTCGGCCGGGCGATGCCGCTGCTGGAGGTCGCGGCGACGCCGGACGATCACAGCTTCGGCCTGATGTTCGAGGCCCTCGATTCCCTCGGGAAGGACGAGGTCTATGTCGCTGCGGCCGGCGCGCCGCCTTTCGCGCTCTGGGGCGAGCTGATGACCACGCGCGCGCTGGCGCAGGGCGCGGCGGGGGCCGTGCTCGACGGTTACATGCGCGACACGCGGGAGATTCGCGCCATGACGCTGCCGGTCTTCGCGCGCGGCTCCTACGCGCAGGACCAGCGCGGCCGGGGCCGGGTGGTGGCCTACCGGGAGCCGGTTCGCATCGCCGAGGTCGCCGTCCGGCCCGGAGACCTGATCGTCGGCGACGACGACGGCGTGCTCGTGGTCCCAAGCGACGTCGCGGCCGAATGCGTGGAGAAGGCGATGGAGAAGCGCCGCATGGAGAACATCATCGCCCAGGAGATCGAAGGCGGCCTCTCCACCACCGAGGCCTGGGAGAAATACGGGGTCATGTAGGGCCTTGGCCGGCGGGAGGAGTCCGCTCCTCGGCGGACCGCCCGTCCCGCTCGGCCTTGAGGTGTGAAAGCAGCGGGTAGAGCGCGGCCATGAGCGCGATGGCGAACCCCAATCGTCCCTCCCGGTAGCCGCGCCGGCTCACGTAGCACTTCAGGAAGCGCGAGAGCGCGCGGCGCAGCGTCCAGATCAAGGGCGGCAGGTGCGCGCCGGACTCGCGGAGGTCGGCAGCGTGTGCGTCGGTGTAGTGCTGCAGCCGCGCCACCATGTCAGCCAGGTCGCGGTCGACATGATGATGCATGGCCGCCTTCAAGCGGCGTTCCGGCCCTTGCAGAGTGACCCGCGGGTGGATGCGCTGATCACCCCATTGCTTGGCGCCGGGGGTGAAGAGACGCGCGGTCTTCGTGACTCCCCACACGCCGCCCCAGCCGTGGCGCACCAGCCGCTCCCCGACGAAGTTCTCGAACGGAACCATGAAGTAGCCCGGCGCCGCATCGCGGATGGTCTCACGGATCTCCCGCGCCAGCGCCTCGGGGACACGCTCGTCGGCATCCACCTCCAGAATCCAGTCACCCGTGCAGGCATCGATCCCGGCATGGCGACGCGGCCCTTCGAGCTGCCAGGCGCCCTCGACGATGGTCCGGCTGTAGCGTTCGGCGATCGCGCGCGAGCCGTCGGTGCAGCGGTCGAGCACCACAACGATCTCGTCGGCGAAGCGCAGCGTCTCCAGACAGCCTGCGAGCTGACTTTCCTCGTTGCGAGCGACCACGAGGGCCGAGAGGCGCGGGCGCGTCCGTGTCTCGTGCTTGCGCGTGCTCGTCGCGATGACCTCGGCACAACGCTCGATGAAAACGGAGTGATCGCGAAGGATCGGCAGGCGGCTCCGCCAGTAGAGTACATTCCCGCGCCGCAGTGCACCCGCCCCTACCCCGCTGCGAGCGGCGAAGCGGCGGCCCCGGCCCGCGGCCCGCCGGCACGCGAACTGCTTGTGACGCCACGGGAGCTGCGGCCTGTCCGCGACAAAACGCGCGAGGGTAGTCGTCGAGTCGCGCAGCTCGCGGGGTGTGTTCGCACTTAACCGGCCGGGCACATCGCGCGGAAAGAACGCGACCGTGGCCCCCACGCGGAGGAACGGCCCCTGCCCCGCCAGCCTAAGCGCCAGCGTATAGTCCTGCGCGAAGGGAATGCGCTCGTCGCAGCCGCCGCAGTCTCGGACCGCAGCGGTCCGAATGAGGCACTGGGCCGGCCCGAAGAATTTGCGCCTGAGTGCCGGCCTGAGAGGCCTCGCGATGACGGCGGTAGGGGCGCCCGCGAGCGGAGCGTTCAGGACGATATCCGCTTCGTCGTCGAAGTCCTCGCCGCCGCCATAGGCGAGAACCGGCCTCTCGTCCCGGCGCAGAGCGTCCAGCAGGACCGCCGTCCCGTCATCGACCAGGAGGTCGTCGGCATCGCAGAGCTTGATGAAGGGCGCCGTCGCCCTCTCGATGCCCCGGTTCGTGGCGTGTGCCGGCCCGTGGTTCGCTTGCTCGATGATCGTGACGTCGTGCCAGCCCGCGGTGTGGCGCTTCAGGACCGATAACGATCCGTCGGTGCTGCCGTCATCGACGAAGATGTATTCGCGGGCGAAGCTCCCGCGCTGCGCGGCGATCTGATCCAGGACGCGCGGCAGCCAGCGCGCCTTGTTGTAGACCGGCACCACGAATGCCACGGCGTCGTCCGGGCGGGCCATCAACGCTTCTAAAGGTCCGCGTCACCCCTTCATGTCGCGGCGATGAAGGAACTCTTCATCGGAAGAGCGTTTCGAACTCGGTAGCCGCGGAATCCCAGCTTCGCCCCCGGCCGCTCCTGGTGGCGGTCTTGCTCGCCGCCTGGAAGGCCTCGTCGTCCTGCAACATGGCCAGCGCGTTCTCGACGAAGGCATCGTCGTCCGGCGCAAGAAAGCCCGACTGACGATCGGTGAATCGCTCTTTCACGGAACCGACCGGCCGGGCCACCGCCGGCAGGCCCACGGCCTGCGATTCCGCCAGCGTCGAGCAGTACATCTCGCGTTCGGAGCCGGGATAGAGGTGCACCCGGGCCCTCGCGTAGGCCTTCGCCATGTCCCGGTCACCGGCGGGGGCCATGATCGTCACCCCGTGGTCGGCGCCCGCGCGCGCCTTCTCGTAAATCGGCTTGAGATCGTCGGCGAGCGCGTCACCAGCGGTCTCGGCGCGTTTGAAGGCGGCCGAGTAGACCTGCAACTGGGCGTTCGGCACCTGCGGGCGAATCCGTTCGATCCACAAGTCGAGCAGCCAATCGAGATCATGCTTGGGGTGGGTCGTGACCACCGCAGTCGGCGGGTCCTCCGGCGACATCTCCGTCTTGCTGCGGTATTCCTCGCGCACACCCGGCGCGATGGAGCGGTAATAGACCAGGTTCTCGCCCTCGGTCCGATAGGCTTCGGAATGGGTATTGCCCAGGAATACGAGCTTGGCGTTGGTGCGATCCAGCACCTCGTGAACCTGTGGCCGGTGGAGGTAGTCGGGCGGCCCGGTGACCCAGAGGATGCGCGCCTTGGTTGCCCGCGTGAACTCGAGCAGCGCCGGCTTGCGAAAGGCGATCAGCACCTCGGTAATCGGCGGTTTGCGGCCCTCCCAGTGAATCCAGCTCACGTTCTCGAAGCCAAGGCTGTTGGGGCTTCGGTTGACGGCGCGCACGACGTGGCCCTGGCGTGCAAGCGCCGCCGGCAAGCTGGCGAACGCCTTTTCGGCGCCACCGATGGGTTGATATGCCGGGGTCATCCCGTTGAATGGGATAGAGTCGTCAACCAAGGTGACAAGCATGCGTCGGCTTATAGCCCTGCCCGCTATGCTTGCCAAGCAACGGCGGAGTGCCGGAGGCCGGCCGGCAAGAACGAGGACTGGACCGCACACGTGAGCAGACGATGACGACGACCGACAGGAGCGAATCGGCGGCGCCCATGCTGCCGCAATGCCCGAGCGCGGAGGAGATTGCGGCCGGGGTTCGAGCCGGCCGAGAGAGCGCGGCGGCGGCCTGCACTGCGGCGTTGGACCGCATCGCTGAGACGGAGCCAGCGGTTCAGGCGTGGTGCCATCTCGACGCTACCGCGGCCGAGGAACGGGCGCGGGCGATCGACGCTGCCGGCCCGCACGGACTGCTCGCAGGCGTTCCGGTCGCCATCAAGGACATCATCGATACCGTGGACCAGCCGACCGAGAACGGCACGCCGCTCGACGAAGGACGCAGGCCGCACGCGGATGCCACGGCAGTCAGCCGGCTGCGCGGGGCGGGGGCACTGATCCTGGGCAAGACCGTGACCACCGAGCTTGCCTGCGGTGCCGCGAACGCCACCCGCAACCCGCACGCGCTCTCGCGCACGCCGGGCGGCTCGTCCTCGGGCTCGGCCGCGACCGTGGCGGCCGGCGGCGTGCCGCTCGCCCTCGGCACCCAGACCGCGGGCTCAGTGGTGCGGCCCGCCGCCTTCTGCGGCGTCTGGGGCATGAAGCCGAGCTTCGGCACGATCCCGCGCACCGGGGTTACGCGGCTGGCGCGCACGCTCGACCACGTCGGCGTGCTCGCGGACTCGGCGCAGGACGTGGCGTTCGGCATCGACGCAATGTCCGGCGACGACGGGCTGGATCGGGCGAGCGCCGGACGGGTACCGACCCGCCTCGCCGCCGCCCTCACGCTCCCGCTCGGGCGGCCCCGGCTTGCTTTCATCAGAGAGCCGGCCTGGGAGGAGGTCGAGCCGGGTGCCAAGGCGACCCTCGAAGCCGCAGCGGAAGCATGCGGCGCGGAGCCGCTCACCCTGGGTTCTCCCTCCGAACAAGCAGGGGCGGTGCATATAGGCATCATGCGGCGCGAGGTCGCCCACGCGCTTGCGCCCTGGTACGAACGCGGCGCAGCAGACCTTTCCAAGACCATCCGCAAGCATATTGAAGGGGGTCGGGAAATCGACGCCGACGGCTATCTCACCTTGCTCGACGCAGCCGACGCGATGCGCCGCGCGTTCGAGCACGCCATGCGGCCCTACGACGCTGCTCTGACCCCGGCCGCGCCGGGTGTCGCGCCCGAGGGGCTGGCCTTCACCGGCAGCCGGCAACAGACCATGCTCTGGACCATGCTCGGCGTGCCCGCGGTCAACGTCCCGGTCCTTGCGGTGGATGGTTTGCCGCTCGGCCTACAGGTCGTCGGGCGCTACGGCGCCGATGCGACGACGCTGCGGGCTGCGGCCTGGTGCAGCGCCCGCTTGCAGCAGGCACGCCAGTAAGCGCACCATTGAGGGTGCCACAGCGCCGGGACGCAGAGAATGACCCGATTCCACTTCGCCCACGCCGGCGGGACCAGCGGCGAGGCCGCCATCGAAGCTTGCATCGAGCGGCTGGGCCCCACCCTGCCGCAGCAGGGTCTGGGCATGCTTTACGTCACCGATGCGATTGGCGATCACCTGCCGGCCGCGCTGGATCGCCTCAAGCGCGCAACCGGCATCGACGAGTGGGTGGGCTCGGTCGGCATTGGCATCTGCGCCACCGGGCGGGAATACTTCGACGAGCCCGCCGCAGCGGTGATGATCGCCGACCTCGACCAGCAGAGTTACCGGGTCTTCGAGACCATCCGCGACGATCTGGGCGAATTCAGCCGCTCGAACGGCGCGTGGATTGCCCGCGCACCCGCACACTTCGGCATCGTTCACGCCGATCCGCGCAACCAGCGCACCGGCGACATCGTCGCCGACCTCGCCGATGAGCTGGACGGCTTCCTGGTCGGCGGCATCTCGTCGTCGCGCGCCGTGCCCGCGCAGATCGCGGGCGGCGTGACCGAGGGCGGGGTTTCCGGCGTCCTGCTGTCGGACACCGTCGCCGTCGCCACCGCGCTCAGCCAGAGTTGCATGCCCCTCGGTGCGATCCACGAGATCAGCGACTGCCGGGCCAACATCCTGATCGAACTCGACGGGCGGCCGGCGCTGGAGGTTTTCAAGGAGGAAATTGGAGAGGAGCTTGCCGGCGACCTGCGCCGGGTCGGCGGCCTCATCTTCGCGGCTCTCCCGGTCTCGGGCAGCGACACCGGCGACTATCTGGTGCGCAACATCGTGGGCTTCGACGTCGATCGGGGGCTGATCGGCATCGGCGAGCTGGTGGAGCGCGGCACCCAGGTGCAGTTCTGCCGTCGGGATACGGCCGCCGCAGAGCACGACCTCGGCCGCATGGTGGAGTCGGTGAAGCGCCGGGCCGGCGCCGAGCCGCGCGGAGCGCTCTACTTCAGCTGCCTCGCCCGCGGCCCCAACATGTTCGGCGAAACGTCCGAGGAACTGCGGCTGATCGAACGCACTCTCGGCGACGTGCCGCTGGTGGGCTTCTTCTGCAACGGCGAGATATCGCACAACCGGCTCTACGGCTACACGGGCGTGCTCACCCTCTTTCCGTAAGCCGGCCGGCTAACTGCCAAGATATTCTTCCGCCAGCGTGCATGCGAGCTGGGCCACCTCGGGCGCCAAGCTCTGCGCGCTTGCGGTTTCCGACCGCGTGTGGACCCAGCCGAGGTAGCTGAACGCGCGCGCAAGCTCGAAGAGCGGCATGTGGGCGAGCTCCTCGTCCGGCAGGGCGCGGTGGCGGCGGTAGCCCTCGACGACCCCGGCACGGATAGCCTTGGCCAGATCGCTGCCGTGGAACATCGTCCAGACCGTCACCAGGTCGAAGAGGTGCCAGCCGAAGCCGCAATCATCGAAGTCGAGGGGGATCACCCGGTCGCCGTCGAGCAGCATGTTGTCGAGATTGAAATCGGCGTGAATCAGGCCGTAGCGGCGCGGAGAAAGGCCATAGGCCGTCAGCGCCTCGTGAACGCTGGAGCGGGCGCGATCGATCAGGTGGCGCTCCTCGGCGCGAAGCACCGCGGCCTCCCAGAAGCGACCCCAAAGCGGCTGCGGACCCACGAGACCCTCGCGATCCCAGGCGTGGCGGGTGAAGCCGGCTGGCATCGGCCACGCTTCGGTCTGGTTGTGAAGACGGGCGCAAAGGCGGCCAACCCCGGCGAAGGCCGCGTGCACGTCTCCGACCGCCGGGTTTAGGCCCTCCTCCAGGGTGCCGATGGGGATGCCGGGCATCCAGGTCAGCATGTCCACCTGACGGGGCTCCGGCACGCCTGCTGTCCCTACCGTTTCGAACCGCTCGCCGGCGGCGCTCGGGATCACCGCCGGCGCGTCGATGCCCTCGGCGTGCAGCGCCTCCATCCAGGTCAGCTCGGAACGGAGCGCCGCGTCGCTGTGATAGCCGTGGCGATGGACGCGGAGCACGGCGTCGTCCCCATCCGCTGAAACCACCCGGAAGATCGCATTCTCGCGAAACTTGACGATCTCGGGCTCGCAATCCTTTACGCCCCAGCGGAAGAGAGCCTCGACGGCGAGCGCGCGTAGGCGTTCGGCTCGCTCATCGAGCGGCAGGCGATAGAAGTCGGTCATTGGTGCCCGGTCACGCGAGCGAATCGAGGGTTTCGTCGAGGGCTGCGAGAAGCTGATCCGCGTCAGCGGCGGAGAACGGCATGGGCGGGCGGATCTTGAGCACGTGGTCGTGCCGCCCGGTGCGGCTGATCAGCACGCCGCGCTCACGCATCCCGTTCACGGCGGCCTTGGTCAAGTCCGGCGCCGGCGTTTCTCTGTCGCCGTCGGCGAAGAACGGAACACCCATGAAGAGACCGCGTCCGCGCGGCGCACCGATCGTGGCGTGCTTGTTGCCGAGAGCCAGCAGTCCCTCCTGCAGATGCTCACCGACCCGACGCGCGTTCTCCACGAGGCGTTCCTGTTCGACCACCTCCAACACCGCATGCCCTACCGCGCAGGACACCGGGTTGCCGCCGAAGGTGTTGAAATACATCGCCTTGGCCGCGAAATCGTCGATCAGGTCGGGTCGGGCGACGACGCCTCCGAGCGGATGGCCGTTGCCGAGCGGCTTGCCCAAGGTCACGAGGTCCGGCACGGCGTCGTAGAGTTGGTGACCCCACATCCCGGCGCCGGTGCGGCCGAGGCCCGGCTGCACCTCGTCCGCGATGTAGAGCCCGCCGGCGTCTCGGGTGAGTGCGACTATCTGCTCCACGTAGCCGGGCGGCACCGCCGGCATGCCCTCGGTCGCGAAGATCGTGTCGAAGAAGATCGCGGCGGGCTTCATGCCGGCCTGGGCCATCGAGGCGATGGCGGCCTCCACCTCGGCCGCCGCTTCGGCCGGGTCGTCGTCTGCCTCGGGCACCCTGATCGTGCGCACCCTGGGGTCGATGCCCTCTGGCATCGCGAACGCGGTGCAGAGCCCGGCAACCACGGCGGAGTTCCCGTGGTAGCAGAAGTCGGTGACGATCACGCCCTCGTTGCCGGTGCAGGCGCGGGCCATCCTCAGCGCAAGCTCGCTGGCCTCGGTGCCCGAGCAGACCAGGGAGACGCGGGAGAGCTCGTCCGCGAACGTGGCCGTCAGGGCCTCGCCGTAGTCGAGGATGCGTTCGTCCAGGTAGCGGGTTGAGAGATTGAGCCGACCGGCTTGCGCCGCCAGCGCTTCCACCACATGGGGATGGCAATGGCCGACGTGGGGCACGTTGTTGTAGGCGTCGAGGTAGACGCGGCCGTCGCTGTCCCAGACCCGGACCCCCTCCCCCTTCACCAGTTGGAGCGGGCGGTCGTAGAAGAGCGGCGCGCCGGCGCCGAGAAGCCGGTGCCGACGTTCAAGCAGCGTGTCGTTTGACATGTTCGGAGTCCCTACTTGCCGGCCGGCAGGACACCGACCTCTCCCCAGGGTGTGGTTCGACTTTAGGCGCGGGCCGCGCTAGAGACGTGCCATGAGCATTACGGTCACGGCGCGCGGCGTGGTCAAGGCGTTCGACGGCAAACCGGTGCTGCGCGGCGCCGATCTCGACGTGCCGGAGGGCCGCTCGACCGTTCTGGTGGGCCCCTCTTCGGGCGGCAAGTCGGTGCTGCTGAAATGCCTGCTCGGGCTGCTGCCGATGGATGGCGGCAGCGTTCGCTATGGCGACACCGCCCTTGCGACCCTCGACAAAAGTGGGCTGGAGCGCCTGATGCGCGACGTGGGCGTGCTGTTTCAGCAGAACGCGCTCTTCGACAGCCTCACCGTGTGGGAGAACGTGGCCTTCACCCTGATCCACGGCCACGGGATGAACCGTCGTGCCGCCAGAGACCAGGCACTCGAGACCCTCGCGTCGGTGGGCCTCAAGCCCGACGTCGCCGACCTGTCGCCGGCCGAGCTTTCCGGCGGCATGCAGAAGCGCGTGGCCCTGGGCCGCGCGATCGCCGCCGAGCCCCGCTTCCTCGTGCTCGACGACCCGACAGCCGGGCTCGACCCGATCCTGACCGGCACGATCGTCTCGCTCATCCAGGGCGCCATCGAACGGAGCGGTGCGACCGCGCTCACGGTAACGAGCGACATGGCGATCGCCCGGCGCAGCTTCGACCGCCTCGCCATGCTGCACGAGGGCTCGATCATGTGGCAGGGCGCGCCTGACGAGATCGACGAGAGCGGCAACGCCTACCTGGATCAACTGATCAACCAGCGCGCTGAAGGCCCCATCCAGATGCGCATCACCGCGTGAGCGCCGCACACGCGAACGCTCGGCCGCAACGGAGCGTCAGCGGATCAGCAGGAAGAGCGCCCCGTCGCCGCGCCTGACGTTCATCAGGATCGGAAGCCCGGTCTCCTCCACCGCTGCCACGATCTCGTCGGGAGTTTCCACCGGGCGGCGGTTGACCGAGGTGACAACGTCGTCCTCGCGCAGCCCCGCGTCCCAGGCTGGCGTATCGGCCTCGACGCTCACGACGAGCACGCCCTTCACCTTGCCGTAGAGGGGTGAGGACGAGCCGAGCGGCCCGAACACCGCGCCCTCGAGCTGGGGAATCTGACTGCCGGCGCCGAGCGCCACCTCGCCGATTTCGCCGACCGCGAGATCGATGGTCATCGTCGCTCCCTCGCGGACGATGGTGAGCCGAACCGCATCGCCCACCCGCAGCATGCCGACCATGTTGCGGAGGTCGGACGAGCCGGCGACCGGCTCGCCGTTCATCCCGACGACCACGTCGCCGGGTTGGATCCCTGCCGCCTCCGAGGGCGTTCCCGGGATCACCTGGGCCACCACGGCGCCTTTCTGATGGGTGGTGCCGAGCGCCTCGGCGAGATCGGGCGTCAGGTCCTGAATCTGCACGCCGATGCGGCCGCGCTGGATCTCCCCGTGGGTGACGAGCTGGTCCATGATCTGGCGCGCCATGTTGATCGGGATCGCGAAGCCAATGCCGATGTTGCCGCCGGCCCGCGCAAAGATGGCGGTGTTGATGCCGACGAGCTCGCCCTTGAGGTTCATGAGCGCGCCGCCCGAATTGCCGAAATTGATGGCCGCGTCGGTCTGAATGAAATCCTCATAGGATTCGATGCCGAGACCCGAGCGGCCGACCGCGCTCACGATGCCGGCGGTGACGGTCTGGCCGAGCCCGAACGGGTTGCCGATGGCGACGACGTAGTCGCCCACCTGCAATGCGTCCGAATCGGCGAGCGGCATGGCGGAAAGCGAGTCCGCGTCGATCCTGAGCAAGGCGACATCGGTCCCCGGATCGGCGCCCACCACCTCGGCCTCGAATCTGCGGCCATCGGTGAGGGTCACGGCGATCTCGTGCGCGTCCGCAATCACGTGCTGGTTGGTGAGCAGATAGCCCTTCTCCGCATCCACGATCACACCCGAGCCGGCCGCCTGGCTGCGGCGCGGCTGGCGGCGGCGCTGGCGCTCGCGCTCACGTTCGCCGAAGAAGCGCTCGAAGAAGGGATTGTCGAAGAAGGGATGCTGCGGCGCCTCCTCCAGTTGGCCCACGGTCCTGATGTTGACCACCGCCGGCGCGCTCTCCTTCACGAGCGGTGCCAGCGAAGGCACCTCCTCCGCCGTCATGTGCGCGTGTGCCGGGGCCGCGGCGAAGAGCGCGACCGCAAGCGCGATGGGGGTGAGCAGCAACAGCGGGAAGCGCATCGATTCCTCCCTCGAATCGTTAGATACCAATGTGGCGATTATCCGGCGCAGGTCCAGCCCGCATTTCTCACCAAGCACACGGCCTGCGTCACCCACGCGGCCGTGCTACGTTCATCGCAGCAGGAGTGCAGGCCGTGGCGAAGACGATCCTATACAGCCATCCCGTGTGCGCGGATCACGACCCCGGCGCGCGGCACCCGGAATCGGGCGCGCGGTTGGGGGCGATCGAGGATGCGCTGGCCGCCGACGCCTTCGAGGCGCTCGATCGCCGTGAGGCGCCGATGGGCGAGCCCGAGATCCTCGCCTGGGCGCACGACGAGAAGCTGGTGGACGCCATTCTCACCAACGTGCCCTCCGAAGGCCGGGTCGCCATTGACGCCGACACGGTGATATCGCCGGCTTCGGGCGAGGCGGCGCGGCGCGCGGCAGGCGCGGTCGCGGCTGCGGTGGACGCGGTGTTCGCCGGCGAGGCGGACAACGCCTTCTGCGCGGTGCGCCCGCCGGGCCATCACGCCGAGCCCCGCCGGCCGATGGGCTTCTGCCTCTTCAACAACGTCGTGATCGGGGCCGAGCGGGCGCGGCGCGCCCACGGCCTCACCCGCATCGCCGTGGTCGACTTCGACGTCCACCACGGCAACGGTACGCAGGCTGCGTTCGAGCGCGACGGCGACCTCTTCTTCGGCTCCACTCATCAGTGGCCGCTCTATCCGGGTACGGGTGCGGCGACCGAGACCGGCGTCGGCAACGTCGTCAACGCGCCGCTCTCGCCGGGCACGGGCTCGGCCGGCTTCCGCGATGCGATGGAGAACCGAATGCTGCCCGCACTTCGCGCCTTCCGGCCGGAGTTGATCCTGATTTCGGCCGGCTTCGACGCGCACCGCGATGATCCGCTGGCGAACCTGGAGCTCGTCGAGGACGACTACCGCTGGATCACCACGGAGTTGACCCGGCTGGCGGGCGAGGTGTGCAACGGGCGCGTGGTCTCGACCCTGGAAGGCGGCTACAACCTCAGCGCCCTCGGCGCCAGCGCCGCAGCCCATGTCGAGACACTGATGGCGGCGGACTAACCCGTCGCGTCCTCCTCCGGCGTAACGGTCTTCAGCGCGAGCGCGTGCACGTCGGTGCGCAGCTCGTCTTCGAGCACCTTGTGGACCAGGCGCTGGCGGGCGACGCGGGAGAGCCCAGCGAAGTGCGCCGAGGCGATCTCGACGATGAAGTGGCTTTCGCCCTCGGGCCGCGCGCCGACATGGCCCGCGTGACGCGCGGAATCGTCCACGATGTCGAGGCGGCTGGGCGCGAGCGCCTCGCTCAGCTTTTGGCGGATCGCGGCTTGGACGCGCCCGCCTTCGCCTTCAATCGGCATGCCTCAATTCGATCCCGGCCCGGAGCAGTGACGGAGCAGCCCTACAGCCGCTTCTCGAAGTAGAAGCGCATAGTGTCGTCGGTGGTCTCGATCCGGCCCGAGAACGAGCTGAGGTTGACCTCCAGCTCGGCGATCTTGAACGGCCGGCCGAGCACCCGCGCCACGGTCTCCGCCCGCACCACGCATTCGCCCTCGGTCTCCGCCCTCACGTAAGCGACGCGGTCCTCGACCGTGAACTCCTTACCGGGATTGTCTTCCTCCAGGGCCTCGACCACGGCGTCGGCGACCTCGCCCGCGCGCAGCACCGGGCCTACTGCGTTCTTGCGCGCCGTGTCGTCACCGCTCATTGCCGTCTCCTCCGCCCCGCCGAGCCGTCAGGGCTTGGCATGCTTGGGCTCGATGCCCTCGACATCGACCAGGACGTCCTCGCCCTCGATCTTGACCGGATACTGGGCGATCTCGGCGTGGTCAGGGTTCACCCCCTTGCCCGCCACCACGTCGAACTCCCAGAGGTGCATCATGCAGGTCAGCACCCGGCCGTCGAGATCGCCGTCTACCAGGTCGACCTCCTGATGCGGGCACTGCGCCTGGAGCGCGTGAATGCCCTCGCCTTCGACATGGACGAGCAGCACCTCGGTGCCGTCCACGTCGAAGGTCTCCATGTCGCCTTCCCAGATGTCGTCCAGCGTGCAGGCCTTCTTGAACGCCATGCGTCGGTCACTCCATCCCCGGTCCGCGCGGGCTACCGGAGTTCTTCGAAATAGATGTCGATGCAGTCGTAGAAGCGGATGCCCGCCTTCTCGACCGTGAGATCGCGCGGCCAGGGCGGCGCGGAGTCGTCCTCGGTGGTGGGCCGCACGCGCAGCGTCCGGCCCGGCTTGTCCGCCACGTGGAGCCCGATCGAGTGGAAGGCACAGGTCGCCGCCACCTCGTCCATGGTCTGGCCGGGCTCGATTTCCACGGTCTTGATGTGCGCATCCTGCTGGAAGCGCGAGAGGATGGGGAACGCGCTCATGCCGCTCTCAACAACGCGATAGATGCCGCTTGGCTATTCCGCCGCCTGGGCTCGGAAACCATCGACCCAAGCGTAGTCGTGGCCGTCGCGGCCGCCCTCGCTGATAACGCCGATGCCCATGTAGGTGAGCACGTTCTCCAGCGTCGGCGGGTCGATCTCGCCCGAATACATGCGGTCCACGATGGTCTCGTGGTCCTTGTAGCGCTCCGGGTCGGTATCGAAGATCCAGCGGCACACCTCGGTGCAGAAGTTGTAGCGCCGCTCGCCGTACTCGCGCTGGTAGGCGCGGGCACCCCATTCCGGGCCCGGCCGGTGCGAGATCGGAATCTGGCACATGTTGCAGATGATCGGGATGCACTGGGGGTGCGTCTTCTCCTCGTGCCCCTGGAGCAAGTTGTTGGTGATGACATCCCAATAGCTGCCGTAGCTCTCGTTCCAGCCGGGATATTTCTCTTCCAGCCACGCGCGCTCCTTGGGCCCCACCGCGCCCGGCGGATTCCACCAGACCGTCGGCCGCCACGACCAGATGCCGCCCTGCTGGCAGTGGTGGTGGTTGTCGATATCGAGCAGGAAGATGTCCCAGTACCAGGGCCGCTCCAGGCCGAGATCCTGCACCTGCCGCTCCCACTGGTTGATGACCCACTCGTGCATGAACTCCTTGAAGGACATGTGCCGTTGCTCGAGCGGGATGTAGTAGTCCATCGGGATGCCGACGGTGATCGAGAAGAGCCGCCAGACGCGCCAGAGCGCGATGTCCATGGCCTGCTGCGCTTCCTTCTTGCGACCGTTGCGGATCATGATCTCGATGGTGGGCGTGCCAAGCTGGGCGTGACGCGCCTCGTCCGACTGGATGCTGGTGATCAGGTTGGCGAAGGTGTGATCGCCCAGATTGGCGGCGTCGGTCGAGAGGCCGATCATCTGTAGGTTGGTGAGCGCGGTCTCGAAGGCGAACGAGACCATGACCGAGGACGTTATGGCGTCCCGCGTCATCATGATGTCGTCCATCGCGTGACGGCCGCCTAGCACCGCCCAGTTCTTGGAGTGCTGGGCCTCGTGGGCCCAGTCGTACTGGCGGTCGCGGTGGACCAGCTCGTGCGGGAAGAAGAGCTGCAGCTGCGTGTGCCGCAGCTCGTCGAGCATGCCGTAGACCGACATGTTGCGCATCGCGGGCGAGGGGCCGAAGCGCGACATCCGCGCCTGGAACTGGCAGGCCTGGTACTCTGTGAGCGCCACGGCGCCGTAGTGCAGCTTGAGCACGCAGGCCCAGCCCTCGTCGGCCTCGTCGTGGAACTTGGAGCGCGCCAGCGCCGCCTTCACCGAGTAGGCGGCCGAATCCTTCTCGCGCTGGATGTTCACATACTCGCGGTAGGAGACCTTGTAGGGCTCGTCGAAGGTCTCCCATTCCTCGGTGGGGATACCGTAGGGATCACCCATCTCGGGCGGAAACAGCGCCTCCTGCGAAACGTAGGAGGGGGTCCAGTTGGTATCCCGCGCGATATCGTACCACTCGGAGCGTTCGAGCATCGCCGGCCTCCCGCACGCTGACGAATCCAGGGCGCCGCGGCCTGCCGCCGCGGCCGCCGCAACGCCCGCCATTGTCATGTCATCGAGGAGCGGAAGCAAGCAAGGACCCCAGGGTGCGGTCCGGATAATCCGTCACGATGCCATCGACGCCGAGCCGGGCCAGCGCCTCCATGTCGGACCTCTCGTTCGCCGTCCAGACCATGACCCTGAGGCCGAGCGTCCGAGCTTCGGCGAGCGACTCCGCCGTCAAGTCAGCATGGAAGGGCATCCAGACCGGAGCCCCGAATCGACGGACCAGCCTCGGTACCGAGCCGCCCTCCGCGTCGACACTCAGGCCCGCGGTCCACGGCGAGGGCTCGGCCCGGCCGCGCAGCACGGTGTCGCGCCAGCCTCGCTCGGAGGTCAGGCAGGCGATGGCGACTTCCGGAGCAATCGCGCGCAGCGCCCGCAGCACGCGCCAGTCGAAGGACTGGACGGTCGCCCGGCCGACCGTCCCCTCCGCCCGCAGCACCTCTGCCACCGCTAGCGCGAGCGCCTCCGGCCCCGCCGATTCGTGCGGCGCGAGCGGTGACGACTTGATTTCGACATTGAAGCGGACCGTGCCGGCTGCCGGCCGCCGCCCCAGCGCCAGAACGTCCGCCAGGGTGGGGATTCGCGCGCCATCACGCGGCTCCTGGTGCGGGAACCGCAAGGCCGTCCGGCTGCCCGGCCTGGCCCTGCCGACATCGAGGCCCGGCAGTTCCGCCACATCCAGGTCTTTGAGCAACGGCCCCGGCGGTTCGAGCCACGCCCCGCTGGCGTCGCGCGTATGATCCGGGTTGAGCGCCGTGTCGTGATGGACGACGGGAACGCCGTCCCTGGTCATGCAGACGTCGAACTCCAGCGCTTCGACCCCGAGCGCGATGGCGCGCTCGAACCCGGTGAGCGTGTTTTCCGGCAGCAATCCGCGCGCGCCGCGATGGCCGTGAATTTCCAGCATCCGCGCGGCATCATAGCGGAACGGCGCGGGCGCCGAGGCCGCACCCGCCACGACCAGAGACGCGCCACAGGATTTCTTGTCCGGGATGAACTGGGTTTAAGTGGGATTCACCGGGATGGGTGGGATTCGTCGGGATAGGTGGGATGCACCGGGATTCGACGGGATTAAGTGGGATACGTGGGATTCCGTGGGACGAGCAGCGGCCGACGCGAGACGCGGCCACTCGACCGGGAAGCCGCCTCTTTGCAACAGTCATGCGCCGTCCGCCCTCGTTCTGCATGGCGCGATGATGGCGCGAGCCACGCACCCCGTGCACCGCACCATGTTGCGGGGCACCGAGAGGACGCCGGTGGTAACAGCAGTACCGGCTGCGCAGGCCTAGTTGGAAGAGCGGAGCGCGCCGAACACGCCCGTGAGACCGTCTCGCTCGAACTCGCCGGCGGCGCCTTCATGGTCCGCGCCATAGAATGAGCCCTCTATGCCCGTGGTTTCGCTCCCGAACGCGCCGTTATCCACGGCGAGCCCTTCCCAGGACATGTCGGCCCGACTGTTGTCGAAGTTCGTGAAATCGACATCGACCGTAACGGCTGCGAAATCGACCTCCAGCCGCACGTCGCCCTCCACCGCCGCATAGGTCGTGACGGACCTTCCCTCGGAGTTCACAACGTCCTCAATCGCGTAGGCGTGGACATCGCCGCTCCACACGGCACTTCCGCTCACCGGCGAGGTTCCCGACCGTGTACCGTCCACCGTCGCGGTGACAGTCCCGTCGGTCTCACTCGTCAGGTGCGCCCAGAAGATCGTGTCGCCTGCGGGAAGACAACCAATGGCCGTACACGTGACATAGTCGTCTCTGAGGACTCCTCCCCACACCCCCCATCTAAAGAATTCGGCCGTGTAGGCGTCCCCACTGCTATCGATCGGGCCGGCTCGGAACTCGCCCGTGGTGCTCAGCGTGGTTTCGCTGGCGGGCTCAATCGGAGCCGTGGTCATCATCCCTTCGACGCCATTGCCGCCCCCGCCGCCGCATCCGGCGACGAACAACAATGCGCATCCCAGAATTGCCGTGCGTCTCATTTCCACTCTCCCCGCAGGTGGGAGCAGTTGTGGCTCTTCAGATGGCGCCGCCCTGTCGCTGTGGGCGTCATGGCGCGCTCCTTTCGCGGCCGCTCCGGGCCGTGCACCGCGCCACATTCTGGCGTGCCTCAAGGGAAACAGCCCAGCCACATTGCTCCACGTCCCGATCCACCGTTTAGGCTCCCTCCGTTTTCTCCGCTCTTCTAAGCACTGCGAGAAGAGCAATGCGCGATCTACACAGTCCAATGACAGCTAGGCAGCCGAGTATCTTGCAAGCCAGCGGGTGTGCGTGGTGTTCGTGCAAAAGGCGTACTTTTCGGCCTGTCCGGCGCTAGCCACGTTTAATCGTTTTGCAATCCGTTGAGGCGTCGTCCTATCAAGCTTTCCGGGTTGATTGACTGCGCAAAATGCAGCATTGGGAGTTAGAGGTAAGAACCAGGCGGCACTCGGATGGTCATAACCGAAGCAGCGAATAAGAGGGCGATCCGACAGCAAAAAATCTCCATCGAACAGACCCAGATGTATGACGCGCCATTTCATATTGATGAGTCTGCCGCCGATCCTTTCGTTGTCCACTAATCCTTGAATATTTGCAAGCGCTCTGTCTTCGAAAGAGAATTGTTGTGTTTTCAAGTAATCTGATGGCTTGCCCGCGATACCCTCTCTCACCATCTCCTGTTGAATCTCGGGATCGTGGTCGACCGCCTCTATCAAGAATTGGGTGCCGAATCCTCGCAACTTATGCACCGTCATCGGCCGACGAGCCTCTAGCGACAAAAGGAGCCTAGCAAAGTCGCGCCTTTCCTCGCCACTTAGAGAAGCGGGACCATCTGCGAGAAGTTGGTCACGTACGAGCGCTCCTTTACTGTCGATCAGGCCGAAGAAATCGCGCTCTAGTACATCTCTTCCCCTCTCATGATATTGAACCGCTAGAAGATCGATTTCGTTACAGAAGGCTCTGGGTCCTCTACGGTTGCACGATAGACGGCGCTTGCGGCTGTCCCACCAGAAGCCGTTCAGTTCGCCATTGCTCGCCCAGGGTTTCAGCAGAAACTCAGGGACGAAGTGGTGTCGGCGAGATTCTTGTTGCGTCACAACGGGTGGCGCGCTCAGCCCATCAAATCGAGGCAGGCGTCCACGATGTGCTGGGCGCTCATGCCGTAGCGCGCGCGGATGCGGTCGGTGGGGCCGACGACGGCGAACTCGTCGGGCATGCCGACCAGGCGCATGGGCGTGGGCCGCTTGACCGCCAGCAGCTCGGCCACCGCCCCGCCGAGCCCGCCGGTCAGGTGGTGCTCCTCGGCGGTGACGATGCCCCGCGTCTCCTCGGCAGCGGCGAGGATCGCATCCTCGTCGAGCGGCTTGATCGTGGACATGTTGAGCACGCGCGCGCTGACACCCTGCCCTGCCAACTCCTCAGCGGCGGCAACGGCCGGCGCCACCAGGGCCCCGCAGGCGATCACGGCGACGTCCGAGCCCTCGGCAAGGCACGCGGCCCGGCCCAGGCTGAACGGCGCATCGACCGGCGTCACCGGGGGCTCCGGCACGCGCCCGCCGAGCCGGATGTAGGCGGGGCCGTCGATCCCGTCGGTGGCGAGCGTCGCGTGCCACGCCTCGTTGGCATCCGCCGGCACCACCACCGTCATGTTGGGCAGGCTCCGCATCAGCGCCAGGTCTTCCAGCGCATGGTGGGTGCCGCCCGAGACACCGAGGGAAATCCCGCTCGCCGCCGCCCCGATCACCACGCGCTGATTGGCGTAGGCGACCTCGTTGCGGATCTGCTCCATGGAGCGCGCGGTGATGAAGGGCGCGTAGCCGCAGACGAAGGGACGCAGCCCCGAGGTGGCAAGCCCGGCGCCCACCCCCATGGCATTCTGCTCCGCGATGCCGACGTCGATCACGCGCGCGGGCGCGAGCTCGATGAGACCCCGAAGCCCGATGAGGTCGAGGGTATCGGCGGAGACCGCCACTACCCGCTCGTCGCGCCGGCCGAGCTCGGTCACGGCAAGCCCGAAGGCGAGGCGCGATTGGTTGGCCGCCGCCTTGGCCCAGGCGGGCTCGGTCCCGTTGCCTTGCTGCGCCGCGCTCATGCGGGCTCTCCCAGCTCGGCCATGGCCTTCTCGTAGACCTCGTCGCTGACCGCATTGTTGTGCCAGAGGTACGTGTCCTCGGCGAAGCTCGCGCCCTTGCCCTTCACGGTGTGCGCGATCAGCAGCGTGGGCTTGTCGGGCGCAGCGGGCAGCGCGTCCAGCGCATCGACGATCTCCGCCATGTCGTGCCCGTCGCATTCGCGCACGGACCAGCCGAAGGTCCGCCACTTGTCGGCCAGCGGCTCCAGCCCCAGCATCTCGGCGACATGGCCGCTCTGCTGCACCTTGTTGTAGTCGAGGATGGCGGTGAGCCGGAGCGGCGCGAGATGGGCCGCGGCCATCGCCGCCTCCCAGTTGGAGCCTTCCTGAAGCTCGCCGTCCCCCAGCATCACCACGGTGCGCCAGTCCTTGCCCTGCACCCTGGACCCGAGCGCCATGCCGAGCCCGACGGAGAGGCCGTGGCCGAGGGCGCCGGTGCACATCTCGATGCCGGGGACCTTGATGTCGGGATGCATGCCGAACAGCGATTCGAAGCCGTAGAAGGTGTCGATGAAGCCATCCTCGACGAAGCCGGCCTGGGCCAGCACCGCGCCGAGTGCGGTGTTGGCGTGGCCCTTGGAGAGCACGAAGCGGTCGCGCTCGGGCCAGTCGGGCTCGTCGGGCCGGAGGTTGAGGTGGTGGAAGTAGAGCGCGGCCAGCAGGTCGGCCGCGGAGAGCGAGCCCCCCATGTGGCCGGAGCCCGCCGCACGCAGCGCCCGCCACGTGTTGCGCCGGATCTGCAGCGCCTGCTCGCGCAACCCGCGCAGCAGCGCCTCTCTGTTGCTCACCGTCCCGGCCTCCCTCGCCTGCTCGCCTTAGAAGCCGCGCAGTATAGCGCCCCGCACGATTTCTCTAAGGCCGCGTAGGCTTTAGGCTTGCCGCCATGAGCGAGCGGAAATCCCACGCGCCCAGCGCGGCGCACATCGAGCTGATCGCGGACCAGGAATACCGCCGCATCCCCGCGTTCCTGCGCGACAAGGTCGACCCGGTAATGATCCAGGTCGTGGACTTTCCCAGCGAGGAGGTGCAGGAAGAGATGGAGCTGGAGAGCCCCTACGAGCTGCTCGGCCTCTACCAGGGCGTCTCCCTCGACCAGAGCGGCGTCCACGACGTCCGCGAGGATGTCGACCTGATCTTCCTCTACCGCCGGCCGCTGCTCGACTACTGGGTCGAGACCGGCAACAGCCTGGAGGACGTGGTTCGCCACGTGCTGATCCACGAGATCGGCCACCACTTCGGCCTCTCGGACGAGGACATGGAACGGATCGAGGAAACCGGGTGAGACGGGGTGCGCCGGTGGTCTGGTCGACGACTACTCGTCCGCAGCCGCCAGCGGGTAGCTGGCCTCGATCTCGTAATGCGCGCCGCCCGCACCGAGATGGCTCGAAAAGAGCTCGAACGAGCGCACCGGGAACGGCCCACTGTTGAACATGCCGTGGTAGGAGACAAAGTCTTGCATCCGGTGGGCCGGTACGCGCGCGGTGAGGCGCGCGAGGGTGACATGGGGCGCATAGTTGCGCCCGTCGGGCTCGAATCCGAGGCTGGTGATGGTGGCCTCGGCGCGCTCGCGCAGGTGCGTGAGCGCCGGGGTCGGCACCACACCGGCCCAGACGATGCGCGCCCGCCCGCGCGGCGGGAAATGCCCGACACCTTCCAGGGTCAGCATGAAGGCCTCCGCCTCGATGTCCCCGAGCGCATCCCCGATCTCGCGGAAGGCCGCGCCATCGACCTCTCCGATGAAGCGGAGCGTGAGGTGCATCTGCTCCGCGCTCTGCCAGCGCGCGCCGGGCAAGCCGCCGCGCAACCCCTCCATACGGCGGCGCACGTCCTCCGGCAGCGCGAGCGCGACGAACAGGCGGATCATCGGCCGACGGCCCTCCCTGGCTCCTCAGCCGCCCTTGTGCCGGGCGATGACGGCCACCACATGGGGCAGGATGCGTCGCACGATCTCGCCCACGCCGGCCGCGTTGGGATGAATGCCGTCCGACTGGTTGAGGTCGGGCTCCATGGCGACCCCCTCGAGAAAGAACGGATAGAACGGCACCCCATGCCTGGCGGCGAGACGCTCATAGACGGCGTGGAACGCGGCTTCATAGTCGGGGCCGAAGTTGGCCGGCGCCCGCATGCCGGCGAGCAGGATCGCCGCGCCCGATTCGCCGGTTCGGGTCAGGATCGCGTCGAGATTGGCCTCCATCTGCGCCGTGGGCAGCCCGCGCAGGCCGTCGTTGGCGCCGAGCTCGACGATCACGATCTCGGGCTCATCGGCGAGCACCCAGTCGAGCCGCGCCAGCCCGCCGGCGCTGGTATCGCCGGAGACCCCGGCGTCGATCACCTGCCAGGCATGGCCCTCGGCCCTGAGCGCGGCTTCCAGGCGCGCCGGAAAGGCGTCCTCGCGCGGCAATCCGAAGCCCGCGGTCAGGCTGTCTCCCAGCACCACGATTCGGGGCTCGTCAGCGGCGCCCGGCAGCGGGCCGAGCAGCAGGAGCCACGCGCAGAGCGCGGCTCCGATCCACGAGACGACGCGGCCGGAGGAGCGGCGGGATGACATGAGCGAGCCGGCGGTGGTGCTGGATGACGTGCACCTCACCCTGACCAGCAAGGCCGGTCCCGTCAACATCCTGCGGGGCGTTTCGCTCACCGCAGGGCGGGGCGAGAGCATCGCCGTGCTCGGGCCGTCGGGCGCCGGTAAATCGACCCTGCTCGCGATCATCGCGGGCCTGGAGCGGGCGGACCGGGGCCGCATCGTCGTGAGCGGTACCGAGATCGGTGGCCTGGGCGAGAGCGACCTCGCCGCCTTCAGGCGCAGCGCCGTCGGCATCGTGTTCCAGGCCTTCCACCTGATCCCGACAATGACGGCGCTGGAGAACGTCGCGCTGCCGCTGGAACTCGGCACCCACGGCGACCCCTTCGGCGCAGCAAAGGAGGCGCTGGAGAGCGTCGGCCTCGGCGAGCGCGTGCAGCACTACCCGAGCCAGCTTTCCGGCGGCGAGCAGCAGCGCGTCGCGCTCGCCCGGGCCTTCGTGCCCCAGCCCGACGTGCTGCTCGCCGACGAGCCCACGGGCAACCTCGACGGCGAGACCGGGGACGCTGTGATGGGGGAGCTCTTCCGCATGCGCGAGGTGGGCGGCTCGACGCTGATCCTGGTCACCCACGATCACGCGCTCGCCGGGCAGTGCGACCGCATGGTGCACATCGCCGACGGGCGGATCGTGGCGCCCGCCGAGGGCTGATCCCCGATGGTGCTTCCTCGTCAGGCGCCGGCCTCGTGGCGCATTGCCCGGCGCGAGCTTCGCGGCGGCCTGCGCGGCTTTCGCGTCTTCCTCGCGTGCCTGATCCTGGGCGTCGGCATCACCGCCGCCGTGGGCTCGCTCAGCGAGGCGCTCAAGACCGGCCTTGCCCGCGACGCCCGCATGATCCTCGGCGGCGACATCGAGCTGATGCAGTTCTCCCAGCCCCTCGCGGGCGAGGAGATGGCCTGGCTCGAGGCGAACACCGCCGCGCTCTCGCATGTCGTCACCATGCGCAGCATGGCCCGCGACGAGGGCGGCGCTCACCGCTCGCTGGTCGAGCTCAAGGCGGTGGACGGCGCCTATCCGCTGGTCGATCACGCGCGCCTTGAGGACGGCACGGCGCTCGCGGACGCGCTCGCCAGCGGCGGCGCCGCGGTCGAGAAGGGATTGCTCGACCGCCTCGGCATCGGCATCGGCGACAGGGTCCGGATCGGCGCGGCGCTGCTCACGGTGCGCGGCGTGCTCGTGCGCGAGCCCGACCGGATTACCGGCGGCATCGCGCTCGGCCCCCGCCTGATGCTGGACCATGCGTCGCTGCAGGAGACGCAGTTGGTGCAGCCGGGCACCCTGGTGCGGCACCGCTACCGCGCGCTCGTGCCCGAGGGCACGGACGTCGCCGGGTGGGTGGCGGGCCTTGAGACGGCGTTTCCCGCTGCCGTCTGGCGCCTGCGTGACACCCGCGACGCCAACCCGTCGCTCCGGCGCCAGCTCGACCGGGTCGGGCTGTTCCTCACCCTCGCGGGCCTCGCCGCCCTCCTGGTGGGCGGCATCGGCGTCGCCAGCGCCGTCTCGAGCCACCTGCACGGCAAGCTGCACACCATCGCGGCGCTCAAGTGCGTCGGCGCCACGCAAGCCACCGTGCAGCGCGCCTTCCTGCTGCAGCTTGGCGTGCTCGGGCTCGGGGCCATCGCGGTGGGGTTGTTACTCGGCGCTGCGGCACCTCCAGTCCTCTCCGCCCTGTTCGGCGACACGCTGCCGATACCGCTGGCGGGTGTGATCCACGGATGGCCGCTCGCCCTGGCGGCGGCTTATGGCGCACTCACCATGCTCGCCTTCTCGCTCTGGCCTTTGGGCCGCGCCGCGCGAACCCGGCCCGGCGTGCTCTTTCGCGGCGCCGCCGCGCCGGCCTCGGGCTGGCCGCCTCCCGCCGCGATCGCGGGCACCGCGCTGGCCGCGCTGGCGCTTGCCGGCATCGCCGTCGGTACCGCGCCGCGCATGAGCATCGCGCTGGGCTTCGTGCTGGGCGCGCCGGTGGCGCTTGCGATCTTCCGGGCCGCAGCCGCCCTGGTGGTCGTCCTGGCCCGGCGCACGCGCCCGCGCCGGCTCCCTGCGCTGAGGCTCGGCTTCGCCAACCTGGCGCGGCCGGGGGCGCCCACGGTCCCGGTCGCGATGTCCCTGGGCACGGGCCTCGCGGTCCTGGTCTCGATCGCGCTGGTCGAGGGCAATCTCGGCGCGATGATCAGCGAGCAACGCAACGACGAGAGGCCGGCGTTCTTCTTCCTCGACATTCAGAAGCAGCAGATCGCGCCCTTCGAGCGGCTGATCGAACAGACCGCGGGCGTCGAAGGCCTCCGCCGGGTGCCGATGCTGCGCGGCCGCGTCGTCCGCATCGACGGCGTCCCGGTGCGCGACGCCAAGGTCGCGCCCGGCTCGGAGTGGGTGGTGCAGAGCGATATCGGCCTCAGCTATGCCGCCGAGGCGCCGCCCAATGCGGAGATCGTCGCGGGCGAATGGTGGCCCGCCGACTACGACGGGCCGCCGCTGGTCTCGCTCGCGGAGGAGGAGGCGCTCGATTTCGGGCTGGAGATCGGCGACACCTTCTCGGTCAACGTGGCCGGACGCGACTTCACGGCGGAGGTCGCGAATCTGCGCCGGGTGGACTGGACGGCCTTCGATATCAACTTCGTCGTGATATTCTCGCCCGGAGTCCTGGAGGGAGCGCCGCAGACGCAGCTCGCCACCGCGCACGCGACACCGGAGGCGGAACCCGTGCTCGAGCGCGCGGTGACGGAGCGCTTCGCCAACATCACGGCGATCCCCATACGCGCGATCATCGAGGCCTTGGACGAGCTCATGGGACGCATCGGCGCGGCGATCCAGGCGGTGGCCGGATTGACGGTGGCCGCGGGCCTGCTGGTGCTCGCGGGCGCGACCGCCGCCGGCCACGAGCGGCGCGTCCACGACGCCGTGGTCTTCAAGGTGCTGGGTGCCCGGCGGGGCGACCTGCTGCGCGCCTTCCTCGCCGAGCACATCCTGCTCGGCTGCGCCATCGCGGGGCTCGCCATCGGCATCGGCACGCTCGCCGCCTGGGCCTTCGTAACGCAAGTGCTCGACCTGCAATGGCGCTTCCTGCCCGAGTACGTGGCCGTGACCGCCGCAGCCTGTATAACCATGACGCTCGTTCTCGGATTCGCGAGCACATGGCGCGCGCTCGGCCGCAAGGCCGCGCCCCTCCTGCGAGTGGAATAGATGCACGGCCACGGAGCCCCCTCGCCGCCGAGGCTCAGGGTGTATGAAACGGTGGGTGAGGCCTTCCGCCTCACCTTCCGCAATTTCCGCACCATGCTCGGGCTCGCGCTGGCGCCGATGGTGCTGGCGGTGCTGCTGCCGGCTGTCATGCGGCTCGACCTCGAGAGCATGGCCTCCGAAGAGCTGCTGGTCATCCACGCGCTCGCCCGGCTCTTCCTGCTCTCGGTGTTCGCGGTCGCCTGGCACCGCTACCTGCTGCTGGGGACGCGCGATACGAACGTGCCGATCCAGTTCTGGCCCGGCATGCGGGACGTCAGGTATTTCGGCCGGCTCGTTCTCTTCCTGCTGCCGCAGGAGATCATCCTGGTTGCGATGCAGGCGCAGGACCTGATGCTGGTCCTGGTGCTGCTGCTGATCACGCTCTTCGTCGCCGCGCCGTTCGCGCTGGCCTTCCCGGCGACGGCGGTCGACAACTATCAGGGGCTCCTCGCCTCCCGCCGCGCGCTGCGGGGCGCCACGCTTCAGCTCGTCGGCGCGATCCTGCTCTCCTTCGTGGCGATCACCGTCATCCTGTTCCTGCTCGGCGGCGTGCTGGGCTCGCTAATTCTCGCCACGTTCGGTCCCGGCGCGATGGTGTCCTTCTTCAACGCGCTCACTTTCCTCACCGTCGGCATCCCGGTGGCGGTGGTCTCGGTCGCATACCGCAAGCTCAACACGCCGGTATCCCCGCTGGGGACGGCCGGGCCTCCCCCGCCCGCGACCTGATCGGCCGCTTGCAGGCGCGTTGCTGGAGAAATTGTAATTCGCCCAGGCGTTGAAACTGGGCCGCGGGCTTCCTAATATACTCTTCGAATCCGACAGTTTGCGGCACTAGAGGACGCTTCGATGGCACTCGGGACGCAAGGCCAGCCGTTCGCTGGCACGACACTGACCCAGGCGCAGGTCGACCAGGGTCTCCGGAGCTACATGCTCCGGGTTTACAACTACATGGCTTCGGGCCTCGCGCTCACGGGCGTCACGGCCTACATCATCGCCAATACCGGGCTCTTCAACGTGCTTTACGGCTCGGGCCTCGGCTTCGTGGTCATGCTGGCCCCGCTCGGCATCGTGTTCTTCCTGGGGATCAAGATCCAGAACATGAAGCACACCACGGCGCAGTGGCTTTTCTGGGCCTTCTCGATCCTCATGGGGGCCTCGCTCTCCTACATCTTCATGGCCTACACGGCGACCAGCATCGTCCGGGTGTTCTTCATCACCATGGGCATGTTCGGCGCGATGAGCCTCTACGGCTACACCACCAAGCGCTCGCTGGTCTCTTGGGGCTCGTTCCTGTTCATGGGCTTGATCGGCGTCATCATCGCGATGGTGGTGAACATCTTCCTGCAGTCGGAGCTGCTTCACTTCGTGATCTCGGTGATCGGTGTGCTGGTGTTCCTCGGGCTCACCGCCTACGACACCCAGCGGATCAAGGACGTCTATCGCGAGACCGACGGACAGGCGGTTATGGTGAAGAAATCGGTGATGGGCGCGCTCTCGCTCTATCTCAACTTCATCAACATCTTCATCCTGCTGCTGCATCTCTTTGGCGCCGCGCGCGAATAGCGGCGCGGCCAAACAAGGACCGAGGGCACCGGGCCGCCAACGCCCGGTGCCCTTTTCGTTGAACGATGCTCGCGGCATTCCAGCGCTCGCTCACCTACTATCCCGACCGGACCCGCCCGATCCCGGCCGACTCGGACGTTCCCGAGCTTGCGCCGGTCACGCTGGAGACCGAGGACGGACTCGCGCTGCTCGCCTGGCATGCCCCACCCCGCACCGAGGGCACGCCGAGCCTGATCTATTTCCACGGCAATGCCGGCCACATCGGCATGCGGGGCTTCAAGGTGCGAGCCTATCTCAACGCCGGACTCGGCGTCCTGCTCACGACGTACCGCGGCTATAGCGGCAACCCCGGCACGCCGACCGAAGACGGCCTCTACGCCGACGGACGCGCCGCGCGGGCCTTCCTGCGCGCGCGGGGTGCAGGCGACGAGCGCCAGGTCCTCTACGGCGAATCTTTGGGTACCGGCGTCGCGGTCCATCTCGCCCGCGAGGCGACGCCCGCCGCTCTGGTGCTGGAAGCGCCCTTCAGCTCGGTCGTGGATATCGCTTCAGGCCGCTTCCCGCTGCTCCCGGTCCGCCCCCTGATCGTCGACCGCTTCGATTCGGCCGCCAAGATCGGCAAGGTGGCCGCGCCGGTCCTGATCGTGCACGGCGAGCGCGACCGGACCATTCCCGTGCGTCTCGCGCGCAAGCTCTTCAAGCGCGCCCGCGAGCCCAAGGAAGCGGTGTTCATCCCCGGAGCCGACCACGCCGACCTCCCGGAGTTCGGCCTGCCGACCTACGTGCTCGAATTCCTCGCCCGCCACGGCCATATGCCGACTGAAGAGTGAGCATCGAGTCATGAGTATCGAACCGATCAAGAGCGAACGGGACCACCAGCGCGCCCTGGAGGAGATCGAGAGCCTGATGGCGGCGAAGCCCGACACGCCGGAGGGCGATCGTCTCGATGTCCTGGTGACGCTCGTCGAGGCCTGGGAGGCCAAGAAACATCCACTCGATCAGCCCAAGACCACTGGCTGAGCGAGACGACGAGATCATACCCGCAAGCTAGCGTCCTGATTATGAAGTTAATTCACACACGGTCGGGCCAGTGCGCGGCCTCGCAGGCCGAGCCTCTCTCTCACCTCGTCATGCCCGGACTTGATCCGGGCATCTCTCTCAGCAAGACCCACCCGTCGCTAGGCAATCACGTGGATGGCCGGAATAAATCCGGCCATGACGTGGTAGGGACGGCGTGCAGATGGATAAAAACTTCTGGATCAGGACACTACCCGCCTGTCCCCATCTGCCGGGCGAGGGTCCGAAAATCGGGCACCATGGCCTCCCAGTCGTCGCTGGGGGCGAGATCGGGAGTGCCGACCGGACCATCGCCGTACTCGTCAGGGCGCGACACGAAGGCCGTCTTGAGCCCCGCTTCACGCGCTGCCGCAAGGTCGAAGTTGTGCGCGGCGACCATCATCACCGCTTCGGGCGCGAGGCCGAGCGCGGCGGCAGAGGCGCGGTAGACCGCCGCCTGCGGCTTGTAGTCGTGCGCGATATCGGCGCCGACGATGGCGTCCCAGGGCAACCCGGCGAAGCGCGCGAGCCGCGCCATCATCCCGATCGAGCCGTTGGAGCAGGGCGCGAGGAGATAGCGGCTGTGCAGAGCCTCCAGCCCCGGCACCACATCCGGCCAAGGCGGCAGCTTCTCCCAGGCCCGGTTGAGGCGAACCCGGCCCGCGTCGTCCACGGCGTCGTCGAGCCCGAACTCCGCCAGCGTCGCGTCCAGATTCTCGCGGTGAAGCACGTCGAGCACCGTGTAGCCGCGCCGCCCGGACCGAATCTCCTCCATCGACGGCTGGTACTTGGCCCGCCAGGAGTCGGCGAAGGCTATGGGATCGACCGTCCTGTCCGAATCCGCGAAGAACGCCTCGACCTCGCGGGCGACGCCGGTGCGCCAATCGACCACCGTGCCAAAGACGTCGAAGATCAGCCCCTCGATCATCGCAGGCTCGCAGGCCAGTCAGTGACGGAGTGCCGGGGCGGCGGGATCGGCGATCAGCGCGCCTCGACCGTCCAGGTGTGGCCGGTCCGCAGCAACGCGTCGATGCCGTCGGCCTTGGATTTCGCCTTGGCGTCCTCAATCTGCGCGTAGACTGCGGCCTCGTAGCTCTCTTCCGGGCTGCAGAAGAGCACGCCCAGCGCCATGGGGAAGTCCGGCGGCTCCATTTCCGCCAGAATGCCGGCCAGCGGCCGGTTGGTCTGGTCGTGAACCAGGAGCTCGGATTCGTCCACGCCGCCCTCGCCGAGCGGCACCACCTCCAGCGAGAAGGTGCCGGGCGCGAGCCTGAGCCCGCGGTCCCGCTCCTTGCCGAAGATCAGCGGCTTGCCGTGCTCCAGGAAGATCTGCGTCTCGGGCGCATTCTTGCGCTCGGCAAACGCGTCGAACGCGCCGTCGTTGTAGACGATGCAGTTCTGGAAGATTTCCAGGAACGAGGTCCCCTTGTGCGCATGCGCCGCCTTGAGGATATCGGGCAGCCGCTTCTGGTCGGTATCGACCGCGCGGGCGACGAAGCGCGCCCCGGCGCCGAGCGCGAAGCGGGTCGCGGACAGAGGATGGTCGACGGAGCCGAGCGGAGTCGACGGCGAGCGCGTGCCCTCGCGCGAGGTCGGCGAGTACTGGCCCTTGGTGAGCCCGTAGATCTCGTTGTTGAACAGCAGGATGTTGAGATCCACGTTGCGGCGAAGCGCGTGCAGCGTGTGGTTGCCGCCGATCGAGAGTCCGTCGCCGTCGCCCGAGACCACCCAGACATCGAGGTCGGGATTGGCGAGCTTCACCCCGGTCGCGATCGCGGGCGCGCGGCCATGGATGGTGTGGAACCCGTAGGTATCCATGTAGTAGGGGAAGCGCGCCGCACAGCCGATGCCGGAGACGAACACCACGTCCTTGGTGTCGGTGCCGATCTCGGCGAGCGCCTTGCGCACCGCCTTGATGATGGCGTAGTCGCCGCAGCCCGGACACCACCTGACCTCCTGGTCGGAGGTGAAGTCCTGCGGCGTCAGCGCGGGGATCGCGACCGTATCGTTCATCTCATGCCTCCGAATGGGCGCGGATCGCGTCCATGATCTCGGCGATCTTGAAGGGCTTGCCGGTAACCTTGGGCAGGCTCTCGGCCGGCACCAGATAGCGGCTGCGCAGCACCGTGGTGAGCTGGCCCATGTTCATCTCGGGCACCAGAACCTTGTCAAAGCCCGCGAGCAGATCGCCGAGATTGCGCGGCAGCGGGTTGAGGTAGCGCAGGTGGATGTGCGAGACGCTGATGCCCGCCTCCCGGCTGCGCTCGACGGCCCGGCTGATCGGCCCGTAGGTCGAACCCCAGCCGACCACCGCGAGCGGGCCTTGAGTCGGCCCCTGATCGACCTCCTGCTCCGGAATGTCGTCGGCGATGCAGGCGATCTTCTCGTGGCGCACGTCGGTCATGCGCTGATGATTCTCGGGGTCGTAGGAGACGTTGCCTGTCGTGTAGTCCTTCTCCAGCCCGCCGATGCGGTGCTCGAGGCCCGGCGTGCCCGGCTTCACCCAGCGCCGCGCCAGTGTCTCTTCATCCCGCCGGTAGGGCTGGAAGCCCTCCGCATCGGTATGGAACGCCACCGGGAAGGGTTCGAGCGAACCGACGTCGGGCAGCCGCCACGGCTCCGCCGCGTTCGCGATGAAGGTATCGCTCAGCACCACCACCGGCGTCATGTAGCGGGTTGCGAGGCGCACCGCCTCGATGGCGACATCGAACGCCTCCGCCGACGAGCGAGCCGCGAGCACCACCAGAGGCGCATCCGCGTTGCGCCCGTAAACGGCAAGATAGAGGTCCGACTGCTCGGTCTTGGTCGGCATGCCCGTAGACGGGCCGGCACGCTGCGAGTTGATCAGAATCAGCGGCAGCTCGGCGGTGATCGCGAGGCCGAGCGCCTCGGTCTTGAGCGCGACGCCGGGGCCGGAGCTGGAGGTGACGCCGAGGGCGCCGGCGTAAGAGGCACCGATTGCGGCGCCGGCCGCGGCGATTTCGTCCTCGGCCTGGAAGGTCACCACGTCATAGGCCTTGAGCCTGGAGAGCACGTGCAGCACGGAAGACGCCGGCGTGATCGGGTAGGAGCTGAACACGAGCTTGAGCCCGGCGAGCTGCGTTCCGGCCACGAGGCCCCAGGCCAGCGCCTCGGTCCCGGTGACGGTGCGATAGAGCCCCGGCCGGAAGGTCGCGGGCTTGATTTCGTAGACCAGCGCGCCGTCGGGAAGCTCGGCGGTCTCGCCGAAGGCATGGCCCGCCTTGAGGCAGGCGATATTGGCGGCCGCGATGTTGGGCAGCTTCTTGAACTTGGTGCCGAGCCATTCCACCGTCGCCGCCACGTCGCGGTCGTACATCCAGTAGATCAGGCCGAGGGTCCACAGGTTCTTGGCCCGGAGCCCTTCCTTCTTGGTGACCTCGCACTCCTTGACCGCCTCCAGCGTCAGCTTGGAGATGTCGATGGCCATGATCCGGTAACGGTCGAGGCTGCCGTCATCGAGGGGATTGGCCTCGTAGCCCGCCTTCTGCAGGTTCTTGTCGGTGAAGGTGCCGGTATCGACGATGATCAGGCCGCCTTCTCTCAGCTCGGAGAGATTGACCTTGAGCGCTGCGGGATTCATGCAGATCAGCACGTCCGGCAGATCGCCCGAGGTCATCACGTTCCGCGAGCCGAAGTTGATCTGGAAGGCGGAGACGCCGTAGGTGGTGCCGATCGGCGCCCTGATCTCGGCCGGGAAATCCGGGAACGTGGTGAGATCGTTGCCGGCGAGCGCCGTGGTCTCGGTGAAGCGCCCGCCGGTCAGCTGCATGCCATCGCCGGAATCCCCGGCGAAGCGGATCACAGCCGATTCCAGCTCCTCGCGCGGCACCTCGTCGAGCGTCAATGCTGCTTCTGCCATGGCCCTGTCATTCTCCATGAGACCCGCCGAGTCAGCCGACTGGGGCGGGACGATTCACTTACTCCCAGCGGCCCCCGATGTCTAGTGGTCGGACCTTTTTTGTCCTGTCCCGCGGCTCCTGGAGCGTAGCGGTCGCCGTGCGCCGAAGTCCGCTCACGCCCAGCTCAATCGGCGCTGCTGCGAGAGCTACGACTCGGTGATCGACCTAGCTGCACGCTATGGTTCGGGCGAGACGTGCCGAAGCACCAAGGGAGACCGACGATGAGCGGCTTCGCCGAATACGAGTCGTACGACGCGCTGGGTCTCGCGGCGCTGGTGAGAGCGAGAGAGGTCTGCGCGACGGAGGTGCTGGAAGCTGCCATCGCTCGCGTGGAGGCGCGAAATCCGGCGGTCAATGCAGTCGTTACCAAGCTCTACGACCACGCCGCTCAGGCCATCGAGGCCGGCCTGCCAGAGGGGCCCTTCACCGGCGTTCCCTATCTGCTCAAGGATCTCTTCACGTCGCTCGCCGGTGTCAGGTGCGCACATGGCAGCCGCTTCTTCGCCGATCTGCCGCCGGCTGCCGAGGACAGCCTCCATGTCGCCCGGCTCAAGAAGGCCGGTATGGTGATCTACGGCATGACGAGCAGCTGCGAACTGGGCTTGAGCCTCACCTGCGAGCCCCAGCTATACGGCCCCTCGCGCAATCCTTGGGATCTGGAGCGGACGCCGGCAGGCTCCAGCGGCGGCACGGGCGCGGCGGTCGGGGCCCGCATGCTGCCGATCGCCCACGCCTCCGACGGCTTCGGCTCGATCCGCGCACCGGCGGCCTCCTGCGGCCTGGTCGGCCTTCGCCCGACCCGAGCGCGCAACACCTTGGCGCCCGCCCTCGGCGAGGCGCTCGGCGGGCTCGCCACCGAGCACGCGGTGTCGCTCACGGTGCGCGACAATGCGGCACTGCTCGATGCGACCGCCGGTCCCGCTCCAGGCGATCCCTATTTTGCGCTCCCCCCGGCCCGCCCTTTCCTCAAAGAGGTCGGCGCGGATCCGGGCACGCTTCGCATCGCATTCTCCAGCAAGGCGCCGAACGGCGTCACGGTAGAGGCGGACCCGCTGCGCGTCGTGCACGAAGCCGCGTCGCTCTGCGCAGATCTTGGCCATCAGGTCGACGAAGCCGACCCCGCGATCGACGGGGCCGACGTGGTACCGACCTTTCGCACCCTCAGCGCGGTCAACATCCTCTACACGGTGCGCGGGCATCCGTCGGGCCGGGTGCCCGCACCGGGCGAGCTCGAGACCGTGGTCGCCAACACCGCGGCGCTGGCCGAGGGCATCGATGGCGCAAGCTACATGGCGGCGGTCCACACCGCGCATCGGATCGGGCGCCAGATGGCGGCGTTCCATGAGGATTGGGACGTGCTGCTCACCCCCGGCCTCGGCACGCTGCCGCCCAAGCTCGGCTGGCTCGACATGATGATGGACGACCTGGAGGAGTACTGGCGCCGGATATTCAGCTTCAGTCCGTTCACGGTCTGGTTCAATCTCACCGGCCAGCCGGCGATGATGATTCCGCTGGGTACGACCGAGAGCGGCTTCCCGGTGGCGGTACAGGCCATCGCCCGCTTCGGCGATGAGGCGACGCTCTTCCGCCTCGCTTCCCAGCTCGAAGCCGCGCGCCCCTGGATCGGCCGCAAGCCCCGGCTGGCCGAGCAATAGCCCGAAGGCGAAATTCAACCGGCGGCCCGCTGCTCGTCCAAAACGGCCAGAAAGTCCTCGTGCCGGTAGAGCTTGCGGCGCGGCGCGCCCTCGGCGGCGGCGGCGATCTCCGCCGCCTCGATCCGCTGCCAATCCTCCAAATCGACCCAGCGGCGCTCGCGCGCGCGCAGCAGCGCCTCCAGCCCGTCGCGGCCGGGCTTGCCGCCGCCCGCGCCGAGATCGTCGATGATCTGCTGGGCTGCGTCCCGGCCATCCGGCTTGTTAGTGCCTATCACCCCGGTCGGGCCACGCTTGATCCAGCCGACCGCATAGAGGCCGGGCCCGACCCGGCCCTCTTCGTTCACCACCACACCCTGCTTGTGGTCGAAGGGCGCACCGTCCACGGGCAGGGAGAGGTAGCCCACGGCAGCGACCACCAGGCCGCAGGGGATCTCGTAATGCTCGCCGGTGCCGACGGCGCGGCCGTTCTCGACCCGCGTGCGCTCGAAGCGCACGGCCTCGACGTGCTCGCCGCCCAGGATTTCGACCGGGCTCGCGAAGAAGACGAAGTGCACGCGCTTGGGCTTCTCGTCGGCCTCCCGCTCTGAGAAGGCGCGCAGCGTTTCCAGGTTCTTCTCGCGCACGCGCCGGTCGCGCGGAGACATCTCGCCAGTCACCTCAGCGGGCAGGTCGGCGGCCGCGACCTGGGGCACGCACTGCTCCAAGTGGCCCATTTCGCGCAGCTCAACATTGGTGAACTTGGCCTCGACCGGGCCGCGCCGCGCGACCATGTAGACGTCGCTGATCGGCGCGCCGTGGATGGGCTCGGCGGCATAGTCCGGCAGGTCGGTCGCCGCCATTTCCGCCGGCGTCTTGACCAGCACCCGCGCCACGTCGATGGCGACGTTGCCGGCGCCGATGATGACCACGCTCGACGTGTCGAGATCGGGCGTGCGATCGACGAAATCGGGATGCGCGTTGTACCAGTTGACGAAGCTCGCGGAGCCGACGACGCCGGCCTTGTCCTCGCCCGGAATGCCGAGTCTGCGGTCGTGGGCGGCGCCGACCGCCAGCACGACGGCGTCGTACATCTCGCGCAGCTCGTCGAGAGAAAGCGCCTCGCCGATATCGACATCGCCGTAGAAGTTGACGCGGTCGTCGGAGGCCGTGCGCGCGAAGCCGCGCATCACGTTCTTGGTCTTCTCGTGATCTGGCGCGACCCCGAAGCGGATCAGCCCGTAGGGCGTCGGCAACCGGTCGATGATGTCGATGCGGCACTCCGGGTCGGCCTTCAGGAGCGAGTCCGCCGTATAGAAGCCCGCCGGCCCTGAACCGACGATCGCCACGCTAAGCGTCATGTCCCCCCTCGCCTCCCCGGCGCGCCCGCTGGCTCTGGCTGCGGCGCGGCGCGGCGCGCACTATGCCAGCGATGGCGGGCAGTTTGAATGGTTTTCCGCATGGTTCCGGGCACCAGCGGCATATCGCCTTGCCGCGGCCTTCCTTGTCCGGGCCCGCCGGCGCACCATAGGATTGAAGCGGACCGTCAGGAGAGCGGGTGCGGTGTCATACGCGGTGATACGCCGCCGGCCGGCGGCACGGGGCGGAGACGAGACGAGCGGCGCGACGCCGTTCGTGATCGAGGAAAGCGCCGCCCACCTGGTCTCGCTGGCCTCGCGTCTCTTCTCCCGTGCGCTGCAGGAGCGGCTGGGCCGCTACGGCGTCTCGGTCGCGCAATGGTCGATGCTGTTGCTGCTCTGGGAGGAGGAGAGCCTCACCCAGAAGGAGCTTAGCCGCCGGCAGCAGATCGAGGAGCCGACGGCGGCGCGGACGCTGCAACGCATGGAGCGCGACGGTCTGATCCGCCGTGTCGAGGACCAGCATGACGGCCGCCGGCGCCTCGTGGTGCTGACGGAGCGGGGCCGCGAGCTCTGCGGCGAGCTGGTGCCGGCGGCGCTGGAGGTGAACGCGCTCGCTACCCACGGCCTCTCCGAGGACGAGAAGAAGCGCCTCCTCAGCCTGCTGGGCTACGTGGTCGCGCGGCTGAGTTGAGCGCCCCGCGCCCTGGAGCGCGACCTCAGTTGAGTTCGGGAACGGTGAAGATCTGGCCGGGATGGATCAGCGCGGGATCCGCGATCTGGCTGCGGTTCGCCTCGTATATCTCGGTGAAGTGGATGCCGCCGCCGAGGGTGCGCCGGGCGATGCGCCAGAGGCTGTTCCCCGGCTGGACCACCACGATGGCATCGCCGAACGAGAGCTCCTCGGGCCGGGCGCGGGTCAGCGGCGTCTCGATGCGGGCGAGAACCACGCCGGCAGGATCGACCTGATCGACCCTGAGCGTGTAGGTGCCGGGCGCGACCTCATCGTCCGGGGTGACTTCCCAGTCGCCCGCCGAGTCGCTCTCGATGGTGCCAACATGCCGCTCATCGAGATAGACGAGCAGGTCCACTTCCGGCTCGGCCGATCCCGCGATCGTCATGTCGCCCTCATCGTCATAGTCGACCGTGCCGACCACGAGAGAGCCCTCGTCCTCGTCTTTTGGCGTTGCCTCGGACACGGTTTCCGCATCGTCTGACGGCGCATCGGCCGTGGCCTCGCCGGCAGCGTCCGCAGCGACCGGCGCGTCGGTGTCGTCGGAGCGGTCCTCGGTCAGGCTGGCTTGGTCCATGGGCTCTTCGTCGGGCTGAGCCTCAGCCGTTGGAGTCTCGTCCGTCGCCGCCACTTCGGTATCTTCGGATGCCGGCTGAGCCTCAGTCGAAGGAGCCTCGTCCACACCCGCTACTTCAGTATCTTCAAGTGCCGGTGGAGTCTCAGCAGTAGGAGCCTCGTCTACGCCCGCCACTTCGATATCTTCGGGTGCCGGTGGAGTCTCTTCCGGATGGGCCTCATCCGGCTGTTCCGCGTCTGACGCGGCCGCATCTTCAGGCGTCGTATCGGGGCGCGCCAATTCGATCCGTTCCTCGTCCGGCACTTCCGGAGCCGGCTCAGGTTCCACTTTCTCTGGAGCCGGCTTCGGTTTCTGCAAGACGGTGCTCGTGCCGTCGCCGTCGCGCGGCATCAAGAGGGCGAGCACCGACCCCTCGTCTTCGTCGGGCTCGGGGACCGAGACGACGAGCACCTGATCCGATTCCACCTGCGTGCCGTCCGGCAGCGTGGCGACCGCCGAGAACTGGTGATTGCCGGGAGGAATGGTGACATACGGCACCAGCGTCCATTCGCCGACCAGGTTCGCGGTCTCCGAACCGAGATCGACCGATTCGCTCCTCACCGTGACCTCGGCGCCGGGCGGGGCGTGGCCCGCGATCACCGCGCGGCCGTCCGGGGTGATCCGCACGATATCGAAGCTCGGCGGGATCACCGCCGGCCGAGGCTCATCTTCCGACGGCATCACCGTCGGCGCCGGCTCCTCGTCCGGCGCTGCCTCTTCCGATACATCTGGCGCAACGGTCGGCTCCTGAGCCTGTTCCACCGGCTCGTCGGGCACGACGCGCGCCTCGACGATGGGCTGTTCCGACTCCTGTGCCCCCTCGTCGGTGGCAGCGGGTTCGTCATCGCCGGCCGCGGCCTCAGTTGCCGCGCCCTCGTCGGCCGTGTCCTCGGTTCCGTCAGCCGTCACTGCGGACTCAGCCGCCGCATCGTCCGCGTCGGCAGGCGTAGTGCCGTCGGCGGCTGCCGCCATCGTGCCGGTGCCGGCCGCGTCGTCCGTCGCCTCTGGCGTAGCCGCAGCTGCGGCAGAGGCCTCATCAGTTCCGGGTGCGCTGCCGTCCTCAGCCTCGGCCATAGCGTCGGCACCTGTCTTGTCTTCCGGTGCCGCGTCTTCGGGCGCAGTCGCCGTCTCCTGCTCTGCGTCGGAGGCAGGTTCGTCCGCCTCAGCCGTCGCCGTAGTATCCTCACCGACGCTCGGTTCCGTGTCGTCAGGCGCAGTATCCGCCACGTCCGGTTCATCCGCAGGTTCGGCCTCGGGAGTCGCTTCGTCGGCGTCAGCTTGCGCTGCCGTCGTTGGCGTTTCGGCGGTTGCGTCCTGCTCGGCGTCGGGAGTCGCCTCGGCGGCGTCAGCACCGCTCGAGTCTCCAGATGCCGCACGGTCAGGCGCAGGAGCCACATCGTCCGCAGTACCGGATCCGGCAACGTCGGCCGATGCCATAGTGTCGCCGCCCCGTGGCTCTGCCGGCGTCTCAGCCTCGGACTCGCCTCCGGTCGCATCCGACGCGGCTGCCATGCCCTGCTCGTCCGACGGTGCTGCATCGTCGGTCTCCGCCATAGCGTCGGAGTCGGTCGCGTCATCCGCCGCCTCGGCTCCAGCCGTAGCCATCCCGTCGTCCTCGGCCCCGGCCGCAACCGCTACGTCGTCTTCGGATGCGGGCAGGGTGCCGTCGTCGACCTCCGCCATCGTGCCAGTGCCGGCCGCGTCTTCCGCCGTCTCTGCCCCGGCCGCAGCTACCCTGTTGTCCTCGGCTCCGGCCGCAGCCGCTTTTCCCTCTTCGGTGGTCGGTGCGGTGCCGTCGTCACCCTCGGCCATCGTGTCGGCGCCGGCCGCGTCGTCGGTCGCCTCTGCCCCGGCCGTAACCGCCGTGTCGTCCTCGGTCGTGGGTGCGGTGCCGCCATCGCCTTCCGCCATCGTGCCGGCGCCGACCGCGTCATCCACCGCCTCGGTCTCAGCCGCGGTCACCGCATCGTCGTCGGTCGTGGGCGCGGTGCCGTCACCGGTCGTGGCGGCAACGTCGGTTTCGCTGGCGTCGCCTGCCTCCGCGACCGCAGGCGCGTCATCGACCGCAGTACCCGGCGCGGCCCTCTCTTCATCTTGCGCGACGGCGGCGGTGTCGCCGTCTGGCGGATCAGCCGGCGTCGGCATCGCCTCGGCCGTCTCTACAGCGTCATCCCCGGCTGGCTTCTCGGGCGCCGCAGGTGCGGGCTCAGCGGCGTCTTCCTCGTCCGGGCCGGCATCGATGTCGCCGCCGGGCACGTCGGCAGGCACCGGTGGCGCCTCAGCCATCTCTTCGGGCTTTGGCTCGGCCGGCTTGGAAACGCCGGCATCGGCCGTTGTAGGCGCCGCATCTTCGGCCGGAGCGGTTGTCGCTGCGCCGGCCGTCGTGGGCTCCGCCTCACCTGCCGGCGAAACGCTTTCGCCGACGCTGTCGGCCGTGTTGTCTGCGATTTCGACGGATTGCCCCGTCGTTTCGTCCGGTTCGTCCCCGCCCGTCAGGAACACGCCGAGCAGGACGCCGACGACCACGACGGCGGCACTGGCCGGGGCTGCGATACGGAGCGTCTCGCGCCGTTTCAGCACGTCGGCCACGCGACTGGTGAAAGTTCCTGTCTCGCTCACTGGATAAGCCTAGCAATCATGGATGGCGCCACGATACACGAGTCGCTCAAGGCGCGACAGTTTACCTCCGTTGACGCTTCACCAGTCGCCGCCCGACGAGAAGGCCGGGGACGGGGACGGCGTCGGGCTCACGGGGTTGCGGATGGCGGGCAGCGCCTTGAGATAGGCGGCCATGGCCTCCAGATCTTCCTGGGTCAGATGGCGCAGGCCGTCGTCGATGGCTTCGCGCATCTCGCCCTGCACGTCGTCGCCGTAGGGCGTGAAGCCCGTGCGCAGGAAGAACGCCAGATCGATCTCGGACCATGAACCGATGCCGGTCTCGGTATCGGGTGTGATGTTGGGAACCGAGATGCCGCCGGGCCCGTAGCGCGAGCCCGCCAGGTGCGGGCCGCGCTTGAGTGCGCCCAGCATGCTGCGCGGGGTGTGGCATTCGGCGCAATGCCCCAGCGCTTCCACGAGATAGTGCCCGCGCGCCAAGCGCTCGTCCTCGATGGGAATGACGGCTTCGGGCTCGCGATCGAAGAAGAGCCAGCGCCAGGGATGGAGAAAGAGCCGCACGCTGAACGGAAACCGCAGCTCGTGCGGCTTGTTGGCGGCGGCGACCGGCTCCACCGTGTCGAGGTAGGCCTTGAGGTCGAGCATGTCCTCGCGCTTCATGCCGGCGTACGCGGTGTACGGGAACGCCGGGTAGTAAGTGCGGCCCTCAGGCGACTTGCCGTCACGCAGCGCGCGCACGAAGTCCTCGTCGGACCAGCCGCCGATGCCGGTCTCCGGGTCGGGCGTGATGTTGGGCGCGGCGATCGCCCCCCAGGGCGAGGACAGCATGCGCCCACCGGCGAGGAAGGCGCCACCGCCCGCGACGTCGGTGTGGCAGGTGGCACAGCCCGCCGCGCGCAGGACGTAAGCGCCGCGCGCCACCGGATCCGCGCTTGCCGGATCGGGTTCGACCGCGGGCTCTGCCGCAGGCGCAGCATCAGCGAGCGCGACGCCCGCCAGCATCGCCAGCAACAGCCCGGCGATGCAATGGGCGAAACGGGTGTTGAACCCTTTCATGGAATCCCGCGCTCGGTCCTGCCCTCGGCACTTGGGGGTCCGTATTTTGACATAGTTGCTTCGGTGAGCATTACAACCGGGACCCCGGCCGTCATCACGGCTGGCGGCCAGTGGCGGTCTCTGCTACAGAGCGGCGCTCCTACACGTCCAGCCACTGAATCGGGTCGGCGATGGCGGCGATCGCGTCTCTTTGCGTCTTCTGCGGCTCCCAAACGGGCCAAAACCCGGCTCACGCCGAGGCCGCCCGCAGCCTGGGCACGGCGCTCGCCCGGCGCGGTATCACGCTCGTCTATGGCGCCGGCGGTATCGGCCTGATGGCGGTGGTGGCCGATGCGGTGCTGGCAGGCGGCGGCAAGGCCGTGGGCGTAATCCCCGAGAAGCTGGAAAGCCTCGAAGTCGCGCATCCTGGCCTGACTGAGACGGTGGTCACCAAAGACATGTTCCGGCGCAAGCGGATCATGCTCGACCGCGCCGACGGCTTCGTCATCCTACCTGGCGGCTACGGCACTCTCGACGAGTTCTTCGAGGTGCTGACCTGGAAGCAGCTGGAACTCCTCGACAAGCCGATCGTCGTTCTCGACAGCGAAGGTTACTGGGGACCCTTGTGCGACCTGCTCGACCATGTGAGCGGCGAGGGATTTGCGCCGTCTGCCACACCCCGTCTCGCCACCGTGGTCAGCACCGTCGACGAGCTTTTTCGCGTTCTCGACAACGGCGAGGCGTAGCCGCCCCTCCCAGTCGCCTGTCGCGGCGGCGGCCACCTTGACCGGTCGGACCGCTTTGCTAAGGTGCCCGCTGCCCCGCCGGCCGCGACCCTTCCTCCCCGGGGCCCCTAGCCCGCAACGCATTCCTGGAGAGCTTCGGATGGCGAAAATCAAGGTCGCCAACCCCGTCGTCGAGATCGACGGCGACGAGATGACGCGAATCATCTGGGCCTGGATCAAGGACCAGCTGATCCTGCCCTATGTGGACATCGACCTCCACTATTACGACCTCGGCGTCGAGCACCGGGACGCCACCGACGACCAGGTCACGGTCGATTGCGCCGAGGCCATCAAGGAGGTCGGCGTCGGCGTCAAGTGCGCGACCATCACGCCGGACGAGGCCCGCGTGGAGGAGTTCGGCCTCAAGAAGATGTGGCGCTCGCCCAACGGCACGATCCGCAACATCCTCGGCGGCACCGTGTTCCGCGAGCCCATCATCTGCCGCAACGTGCCGCGCCTCGTGCCCGGCTGGGAGCACCCGATCGTGATCGGCCGCCACGCCTTCGGCGACCAGTACCGCGCCACCGATTTCGTGGTGCCGGGCAAGGGCAAGCTCACGGTGCGCTTCGAGCCCGCGAATGGCGGCGAGACCATCGAGCGGGAGGTGTTCGACTTTCCCGGCGGCGGGGTCGCGCTCGCCATGTACAACCTGGACGAGTCGATCCGCGACTTCGCCCGCGCCTGCATGAACTACGGGCTGGATCGCGGCTGGCCGGTCTACATGTCGACCAAGAACACGATCCTCAAGTTCTACGACGGGCGCTTCAAGGACCTGTTCGAGGAGGTCTTCGAGGCCGAGTTCAAGGACCGCTTCGAGGCTGCCGGCATAAGCTACGAGCACCGGCTGATCGACGACATGGTCGCCGCCGCGCTTAAGTGGGAGGGCGCCTTCATCTGGGCCTGCAAGAACTACGACGGCGACGTGCAGTCGGACACCGTGGCCCAGGGCTTCGGCTCGCTCGGCCTGATGACCTCCGTGCTGATGTCGCCGGACGGCAAGACGGTCGAGGCCGAGGCGGCGCACGGCACCGTCACCCGCCACTACCGCGCCTATCAGCGGGGCGAGGAGACCTCGACCAACCCGATCGCCTCGATTTTCGCCTGGACCCGCGGCCTCAAGCACCGCGGCCGGCGCGACGGTAACCAGGCGCTCATGGACTTCGCCGACAAGCTGGAGCGCTGCTGCATCGAGTGCGTGGAAGCCGGCGAGATGACCAAGGACCTCGCCATACTCATCGGTCCCGACCAGGGCTGGCTCAAGTCCAAGGATTTTCTGGACGCGATCGACCGCCGCCTCCGCGCCGCGATGGCTTGAGGCGAGGCGCAGACGTTGTGGCCGCTATCCGCAAACCATCAGCAGGTCAGGCGCTGACCGTCGTAAATGCCAAAACCCTGTACAAGTCAAAGTCCGTCATCCACTTAACGTGCAATGAATCGCATACATCAGGAACTTTGCGATTAGCGCGTTGTCTGCTCGGTTTGGGAGTCTCCTTTGTCACGACCACGCGGTCCTCTTCCGCTAGCGCGTAGGCGATCAGAAACGCATCCTCTCCGATTTTTTCCAGATCACTGTCGGTCAGGTTTTCGCCATAGCCCTCGGTGAGCACGCGGCCGACGAGCTCGGCATTCGCTTCTTCGTTGAGAACCAGCGCCTGTCTGATGTGCCGTTCGCAAACCCAGTCCCTCAGCGGGCCACGCGAAATCGCTATCTCATTGTGAATCTCTAGGGGCATCTTGATTCGGCCAGCCAAGGCCTCCCCCTCCAGCCATGTCCAGAACTGTGGGACACGGTCGAGCGGGTAATAGTCCTCATGCGCGCGAATCAGGACATTGGCGTCAATCAGATAAAGCACGCCAATCTCTCACCCTACATGATGAATCATGGAGCCGCGGCTTTGTTCGTAGCCCCGGAGAAGTCGCTCAACGGAACCGGGCTTCACGCCGAGAAGTTTGGCGGCCTTGGTGTGCGTTAGGGTGTTGTCTCGCAGGGTGCGCCGCACCACATCCACAAGGGCATTGCCAAGCTTGTATCGCTTGATCACGTGTGGGTCAGGACGGCCTTCGCTGTCGCGTAGCAGTTCCCGTTGGCGCCTGCGGTGGCGCTGCCACCGCGCGGCGTACTCTGCAACAAGCTCACGATAGATTGCGGTCTCCACAAGACCGATCCGATTCAGCCGATAAGCGACCATCGGCTCACTGATCGACCAGTCGTGAGCCAAGGTCTGAATAATATCGGCGGCGCTTTGCTTGTTGTCAGCTTCCGGTTTGGCCGGCTGTTCCCGCAGTGCGGCAACGGGAAGAAGAAACTCGCCTGCAACGTCATTACAAAACCGCTCAATCCGATCATGGAGCGACCGCGGCCCTTCTGGCGATGGCGCCCCACTGACACCGGATATGTTAAGCCAGATATGGGCCAGTTCATGCACAAGCGTGAAGGACCGTGCCGCTCGTGCGTCCTTATCATTGATGACCACGAAGGGTGCGACTTTGTCGGAAATCGCGAAACCGCGGAACACCTCCGCACTAAGTTCTGTGTGGTAGGAGCCCAGGTCGCCGACAAGAAGAACGAACACCCCGACGGACTCAGCGCGTTCACGAAGGCTCTTGAACAGCGCATCGACACCCCCGCGCCGCGATTCCTGCCTTTGATAATCGAACTCGAGCGTCGCCGCGATGGATGCTGCAACGGCGTCGGCCTCCTGATCTATGGCAGCGGAACCAACGAAGGACAGATCGCGGGTCTCCTCTTCGTCTTCAAGCAGGCTCCTGACCATTTCCTGCCGCGCACGAATATCGCGCAGGAGCGCGTCCAGTAGGGAATTGTCCCGTCGCGAAACTCGGCCGGCTGTCTGACGGAAATCGTCGCCGCGCTCTCCCTTCAAAGGAGGTTGCTTCATGTAGAAGGCGAGCAGAGGACGCCGATATACCGACGCGAACTTCAGGAGTTGGTTGCGAGTGGGCGTGCGCTCACCGCTCTCGAATGCCAGCAGTCGCTGGGCTGCGCTCTCCGCTTTGGTCGGCCTAATAAAGCCGAGACGTTCTGCGGCCTCATCCGGTTCTAGGCCCGCCGTCTCACGCGCCCACGCCAGGATGGCGGGGTTAATGTTGTTCGCCCGCATCACCGTTCGGGCTTCTCCCCCAATTGTACTGCCGCGCGGAAGGTTCACCATTCAATCAGGCAGTCGAATCCAAGAATACTACCCCCTGAGCTCCCCTCGCGATTCATTCAGGACGAAGTGCGTTCTAGAACAACCCGGTAATGTGGCCGTTCTCGTCGACGGCGATGTTGTCGGCGGCGGGCACGCGCGGCAGGCCCGGCATGGTCATGATCGCGCCGCAGATCACCACGACGAACTCGGCACCGCCCGAGAGCCGCACCTCGCGAATCGGCACCTCGAAGCCGCTCGGCGCATTCTTTAGCCCCGCATCGGCCGAGAAGCTGTACTGCGTCTTCGCCATGCAGACGGGGAAGTGCCCGAAGCCGCCGGCCTGGAGCTCGTCGAGCCGCCGGCTGACGGCCGCGTCCGCCGTGATGCCGTCGGCGCCGTAGATCCGCTTGGCGACGGTCTCGATCTTCTCCCAAAGCGTGAGGTCGTCCGGATAGAGCGGCTGGAACGACGAGGGCTTCGAATCGATCGTGCCCACCACCTCGTGCGCCAGCGCCTCGCAGCCGGCGCCGCCCATGGCCCAGTGATCGCATTCCACGGCAGTCACGCCCATCTCCGCGCAGCGCTCCGCCACCAGCGCGCGTTCCGCCTCGGTGTCGGCGGAGAAGCGGTTGATCGCCACCACCGCCGGCACGCCGTAGCCCTGCACGTTCTTCACATGGCGGGCTAGGTTCTCCATGCCCTCCGCAAGCGCCTCGAGGTTCTCGGTGCCGAGATCGCTCCGCGCGACGCCGCCGTGCATCTTGAGCGCCCGAATGGTGGCCACGATCACCGCGCAGTCCGGCGCGAGCCCGGCCTTGCGGCACTTGATGTCGAAGAACTTCTCGGCCCCGAGATCGGCGCCGAAGCCGGCCTCGGTCACCACGTAGTCCGCGAGCTTGAGCGCGGCCCTGGTCGCGATCACCGAGTTGCAGCCGTGGGCGATGTTGGCGAACGGGCCGCCGTGGATCAGCGCGGGATTGTTCTCCAGCGTCTGCACCAGATTGGGCGCGAGCGCGTCCTTGAGCAGCGCGGTCATGGCACCGTCGGCGTTCACCGCGCTGGCACGCACCGGCTCGCGCTCGCGCGTGAGCCCGACCACGATGTTGCCGAGCCGCGCACGCAGATCGTCGAGATCGCGCGAGAGGCAGAAGATCGCCATCACCTCGGAGGCGACGGTGATGTCGAAGCCGTCCTCGCGCGGGAAGCCGTTGGCCACGCCGCCGAGCGACGAGACCACGTTGCGCAAGGCGCGATCGTTCATGTCGACGACGCGGCGCCAGCTCACTCGGCGCGGATCGATGCCGGCCTTGTTGCCCCAGTAGATGTGGTTGTCCACCATCGCCGCCAGCAGGTTGTTGGCCGCACCGATGGCATGGAAGTCGCCGGTGAAGTGGAGGTTGATGTCCTCCATCGGCACCACCTGGGCGTAGCCGCCGCCGGCAGCGCCGCCCTTGACGCCGAAGCAGGGGCCGAGGCTCGGCTCCCGCAGCGCCATCACGGCCTTCTTGCCGATCCGGTTGAGGCCATCGCCGAGGCCGACTGTGGTGGTGGTCTTGCCCTCGCCCGCCGGCGTCGGCGTGATCGCCGTCACCAGGATCAGCTTGCCGTCGGGCCGGTCTTGCAGCGAGCCGATGTAGTCGAGGGTGATCTTCGCCTTGTCGTGGCCGTAGGGGACCAGGTGCTCGGCCGCGATGCCGAGACGGTCCTGGGCGAGATCGAGGATCGGGCGTTTGGTGGCCGCCCGCGCGATATCGATATCGCTCTTGGGATCGGTGTGCTGTGAGCCTGTGGGTTGGGCCATGGTTCACTCCCCTCCGCGTCCGGTCCGGGGGCCTGCCCCGCCGTCACGCAGTGCCCGACGAGGGAGTGTGACGATGCGCTAGTGCAGCCTGGCCCAGACGCGTCTGTAGATGACGAACAATACTGCGGTGAGCACGAAGACGAAGATCAGCACCTTGAGGCCGGTCTGCTTGCGCTCCTCCAGCTCCGGCTCTGCGGTCCAGGCGAGGAAGGCCGTCACGTCCCGCGCATGTTGCTCGAGGGTCATGGGCGTGCCATCGACATATTCGACCGCCTCGTCGTAGAGAGGCTCGATCATGGCGATCTGCTGGCCCGGGAAGAAGTGGTTGAAGTTCATGCCGTCGGCAAGCTCCATCCCTTCCGGCGCCTCTTCCTCGTAGCCGGTCATCAGCGCATAGATATAGTCCGGACCGCCCTCTCTGGCCTTGATGATCAGCGAGAGGTCGGGCGGCAGCGCGCCGCCGTTGGCGGCCCGCGCCTCGTTGTCGTTGGCGAAGGGCGAGGGCCAGTAGTCGGAGAGCCGGGCGGGACGGTCGAACATCTCGCCCTCGTCGTCTGGCCCGTCCTCGACCTCGTACTCCGCAGCGATCGCCTTCGCCTCTTCCTCGGTGAAGCCGATCTCCACCAGGTTGCGGAAGGCGATGTACTGGAGCGAATGGCAGGCGGAGCAGACTTCCTGGAAGACCTGGAAGCCGCGTTGCAGCTCGCCCCGGTCGAAGGTGCCGAAGACGCCTTCGTGCTGCCAGTCCTGATCGGGGACGTCCGCTGCACCGCCGGCTGCAAGCGCCGCGTTGCCGCCGAAGAGCGCGAAGGCGCCGATCAGCCCCGCCAACAGGACGCCGCGCATCACGTTTTCTCCCCGGACGCCGCCGGTGCCGCGGTCGCAGCATCCGCCGCTGGCGCCGCAGCCGCCTCATCGCCGCCGCCCTTCAGCACCGCCTGATGGATGCTCTCCGGCAGCTTGGTGGGCCGCTCGAACTTGGCGATCAGCGGCACGATGATGAGGAAGTGCGCGAAGTAGTAGCCGGTGGTCACCTGCCCGATCCAGATGAAGTTACCCTCGGGCGTGTTGGCACCGACCCAGCCAAGCGCGATGCAGTCCACGACGAAGACCCAGAACGCCCACTTGTAGATCGGGCGGAAGCGCGCGCTCCGCACCCTCGACGAATCGAGCCAGGGCAGGATGAAGAGGATGAAGATCGAGGCGACCATCGCCACGACGCCGCCGAGCTTGTCGGGGATCGCGCGCAGGATCGCGTAGAACGGCAGGAAGTACCATTCGGGCACGATGTGCGCCGGCGTCTGCAGCGGGTTTGCCTTCTCGTAGTTTATCACCTCGCCCAGCACGTTCGGCATGTAGAAGGTGAAGATGAGCAGGATGAACATCATCACCCCGATCCCGAACGAATCCTTCACCGTGTAGTACGGGTGGAACGGGATGGTGTCCTTCTCGCTCTTGATATCGATGCCGAGCGGGTTGTTCGACTTGCGGTGGTGCAATGCCCAGAGGTGGATGAAGACCACGCCGAAGAGCACGAACGGCAACAGGTAGTGCAGCGCGTAGAAGCGGACGAGCGTGGGGTGATCGACCGAGAAGCCGCCCCACAGCCAGGTGACGACCGTCTCGCCGATCCACGGGATCGCCGAGGTCATGTTGGTGATCACCGTCGCCGCCCAGAAGCTCATCTGCCCCCACGGCAGCACGTAGCCCATGAAGGCGCTCGCCATCATGAGCAGCAGGATGATGACGCCCATCCACCACAGGATCTCGCGCGGCGACTTGTAGGAGCCGTAGTAGAGGCCGCGGAAGAGGTGGATGTAGACCACGGCGAAGAACATCGAGGCGCCGTTGGCGTGGAGGTAGCGCATCAGCCAGCCCCACTCCACGTCGCGCATGATGTGCTCGACCGAATCGAAGGCGTGATCGGCATGCGGCGTGTAGTGCATCGCCAGCACCACGCCGGTGATGATCTGCACCACCAGCATGATCCCGGCGAGGGAGCCGAAGTTCCACCAGTAGTTCAGGTTGCGCGGCGCCGGGTAGTCGATGAGGTGCTTGTTGGTCCAGCTGAAGACCGGCAGCCGGTACTCGATCCACTGGGCAACGCGGTTCTGCGGTACGGGTGTCGTCATCCGGCGCGGTCCCTTACCCGATCCGAACCAGTTCGTCGTCGAGGAACTCGTAGCTCGGCACGGGAAGATTGGCCGGCGCCGGCCCCTTGCGGATGCGGCCGGAGGTATCGTAGTGCGAGCCGTGGCAGGGGCAGAACCAGCCGCCGAACTCGCCCCGCGGGTCGCCGATCTTGGAGCCGAGCGGCACGCAACCGAGATGGGTGCACACCCCCTCCACGATCAGCCACTGTGCTTGCGGCGCGCGCTCCGAATCCGGCTGCGGGTCGGAGAGGTCGTCGAGCGGTGTTTCCTGTGCCGCGGCGATCTCCTCAGCCGTGCGGTAACGCACGAAGACCGGCCGGCCGCGCCACTTGACCACGATGGTCTGGCCTTCCTCGATTGCCGAGAGATCGACTTCGGTGGACGCCAGCGCGAGCACGTCGGCCGAAGGGTTCATGGTCTCGATCAGGGGCCAGGTGATGCCGACGACCGCCATGCCGCCCATGGCGCCGGCCGCAAGCACCAGGAAGTCGCGTCGCGTGCCCGCGTGCTCGGACGAGCTTTCCGTGGGCGGCGCGGCGTCAGCCATGGTCGAACCCCCTTCGAACTGCCTGATGGGATTGCCTTCGGGAACCTAGAAGCGAGCAACCATCACGACACGCTCGCGGCGGTCGCCGCGAGCGGCGACAGGGTTAGCACGCACCGTAGGCAAGGGCAAGACGCTATGAAGGGTGTGTCGAATGGCTGCGGGTAGCGTTACGAATTCGCGCCCCGCAGCGCCTCGGTCGCCGCCCGATCCACAGCCAACGAATCGGTTTCGCGTTCCCCGGTAAGCACGACTCCGTAGACCTCGCGTGCACGCTCTGGGGTCTCCCAGCCACGTGCGACATCCATGCGCACCCGTTCCGGATCGCGCTCCATCGGGTCGCCGTATCCGCCGCCTCCGGCATCGAGGCCGCGGATCATCTCGCCGGGCTGGAGGGCGAGCTGCACGACGTTGGGCAGCAGCGTCTCGTCACCGTTGGCGCCGACCTTCAACTGAAATGCCGGCGCGCCGTCGTGGCCGCCCTGGGCTCCCCGCGCCGGGTTGACCTGGCAGTCGGAAGGGATCACCACCGTCATCGGGTCCTCGCGCGGACCGTAGACGACCTCGCAGGCGGGACCGCCCCGATGGCGGCCGGCGCCGCCGGTCCCCGGCATGAGGCGCACGGTCCTGAACAGCATCGGATGCTTGACTTCGGCAAGTTCGATGCTGTCCCGATACATGAGGCCCGAGACCACGGGCAACACATAGGTAACCCAGCCGTCGGCCTTGGGGCCGGCGGGCCCGCCGTTCACCAGCATCATGAGCTGGTTGATGTAGGGATCGCCGCCCCGCCTGAAATCCGCGCCGCTGATCACCGCCCCGCCGGAGCCCATGGCGCTGCCGCCCTCCGCCAGGCCGTAGCCGTCGCCGAGCCGCGCCATCGCCGAGTGGGTGATGTTGACCAGGCGGTCGGCGACGTTGGTGGTCGCCATCGAGGTGGAATGGGGAAATGACGGGCGGCCGACCACGCAGCCATCGCGCAGCAGCACGTCAACGCGCCGGAACGACCCGCCGTTGTGCGGAATCTCGGGGCCCAGGCAGTTGAAGAGCCCGGCCACGACATTGTTGATCGCGCAGGCTTCCGATTCGTTGAGGCCGCAGTCGAGACAGTCGATGTTGTCGCGGAGGTCGATGGTGACCCGGCCCTCGTCGGGATCGATGCGGAGCTGGACCTTAATTGGGATGCCGTCCGGCAGAAACGGCTCGAAGGGATCGTGCGCGCCTTCTGCCTCGACTTCGGCCTTCGGCAACGCCTTGATCGCCTGCACCATGCGGCGCTCGGAATAGTCGAACCATTCGCGGATAAAGGTCTTGATCGTCTCCTTGCCGTACTTGGCGCAGAGTTCCTTCAGGCGCCGCTCCGCGATGCGGGCCGCGCCGAGCTCGGCCAGAAAGTCGCCGTACCACTGCTCCGGCACCCGGATGCGCCGGCGGCACATGCGGATCACGTCGTCCACCATCTCGTAGTCCCGCTGCACGCGGACGCAGGGGAAGATCAGCGAGCCCTCCTCGTACACATCCTTCGCCGCGGCGTGATAGGTGGTGGGAATGCTGTTGCCGATGTCCGCCTGATGCCCCTTGGCGCAGGCGGTGAAGAGATGCTCGCCGTCGATGAAGACCGGCACCAGCACCGCGTGGTCGGCCGGGTGGGTGTTGCCGAGGTAGGGGTCGTTGTGGAGGAAGGCGTCGCCCTCGGCGAGGTCGTCGTGCAGGTCGGTCATCGCCTTCGTCTGCAGGTGCGAGCCGAAGATATGGACCGGCAGGCCCTCCGCCGTCGCCAGCAGCTCGTTGTCGCCGGTGCAGATCGCGCAGGAGAAATCCCGCGCCACGGCGATCACCGCCGAGCGCGCGGCCTTGAGCAACGTGTTCGACATCTCGCGCACGATGCCGTCGAGCCGGTTGGAGAGCACCGAGAGCAGGACCGGGTCCAACGCCTCGGGCGGCCGTGCGGGCTGCGTCATCTCAGCAGGCCTCCAGGATGAAGTTGCCGGCCTCGCTCAGGCGGGCGCGCGTGCCGGGGTCGACCACGATGGTGGTGGTCGGCTCCTCGATGATCGCGGGCCCTTCGATCGCGGCGCCGGGGCTCAGATTGCGGCCGAGATAGATCGGCGTCTCCACGCGCGCGCCACCGCCGAAGTAGGCGGGCCGGCGGCTGTCCGGCTCCGGCGATCCGGTCGCGGCGACGATCGACGGCGGCCGCGCAGCGGCGTCGAGACCGACGGAAACCCGCCCCTTCCAATTGAGGCATTCGAGGATGCTGTCTGGATCGCGCACGGCAAAGACTTGCTCGTGCGTCGCGTGGAAGCGCTCGACCAGGGCGGCGACGTCGCGCTCGTTCTCGAAGCGGTCTGTCGGTAGCCCCACGTCGAGCTCCCACACCTGAAACAGGTAGCGCGCCTCGACGAAGCGCTCGATTCGCATGGTCTCGAGCCCGCGCTCGCCGAGCGTCGCGGCGAAGCGCTCCAGCTCGGCGTCGATGGAGTCGAGCACGGCGTTCACGCCCTCGAAGTCGAAGCCTGCAGAGCGCGTGACCATGCTCGCCGAGTGCTCGTGGATGACCTCCGAGACCTGCATGCCGCAGGCGCTGAGCACCGCGGCCGTGCGCGGCAGGATCACCTGCTCGCAGCCGAGTTCGCCCGCGATCGCCATGACGCCGAGGCCCGCCGCGCCCCCACCAGCCACCAGCGTGCACTCGCGCGGATTAAAACCCTCGGTGACGGTAATATCCTGAATCGCCTTGATCATCAGCTCGTTGGCGAGGCTCATGATGGCGTGCGCCCCGTCGTCCAGGGACTTGCCGAGCCGGTCGGCCAGCGTGCCCACCGCGCGGCGCGCAGCGTCGATATCGAGAGCGAGACGCCCACCAAGGAAGTAATCGGGGTCGAGATAGCCGAGGAGCAGGGCCGCATCGGTCACCGTGGGCTCGGTGCCGCCGGCGCCGTAGCAGGCCGGCCCCGGCACCGCGCCCGCGCTGCGCGGGCCCACCCTGAGCAGGCCGCCCGGATCGATCCAAGCAATCGAGCCGCCGCCGGCGCCGATGCTGCGCACGTCGACCGAGGAGATCGCGAGGATATGGCCGGTCCATAGACCGCCGATCCAGGTCTCGCGGGTCTGCTTCACCGCGCCGTCGCGAACCAGACCGACGTCGAAGGTGGTGCCGCCGGTATCGCAGACGATCACATCGTCCCCAAAACCTTCCATTTGCGAATAGGCCAAGGCCGCCACCGGCGCCATGGCGGGGCCGGACTTGACGGTGTGGATGGGGCGCTCAACCAGCTCGTCCACGTGCATGCAGCCGCCGACGGAAGTGCTCACCAGGATCTCGCCCTTGCAGCCCGCTTCGCGCAGATCGTCCTCCATGCCTTGCAAGTGCGCCTGCATCAGCGGCTTGAGCGAGGCGTCGATGGCGGTCGCCGACGCGCGCCGGTATTCCCGAACGATGGGGATCAGCCGGTGCGAGAGCGTGTAAGGGACGCCGGGAAGCACCTCTTCGATCAACGCGGCCAACGCCTGCTCGTGCGCCGGGTTTGCCACCGCCCACAGCAGGCAAACGGCGACTGCCTCGAAGCCGCGCTCCTTGACCAGGCCAAGCGCCGCGCGGGCCTGTTCGCGGTCGAGCGGGGCTACTACCCCGCCCTCGGCGTCAATCCGCTCGTCGATCTCGAAGGTGTGGGCTTGGGGGATGTAGGGGTCGGGGTAATCGGTCTCGAAGTCGTGGACCCCGTGCTTGCCGCCCTCCTTCAGCACCAGGATGTCGGGGAAGCCGGCGGTGACCAGGAACGCGGTCTTGGCCACCGCGCCCTGGACGATCGCGTTGGTGGCCCGCGTGGTGCCGTAGATCAGGAGGTCGGTCTCGCCCAGCAGCTCGGGCAGGCTCAGGTCGAGCTGCTCCGCCGCGTTTTCCAGCGCCCCTCGCATGCCGACGAAGATGCGGTCGGGCGTGGTCGGTGCCTTGCCGACCACCTCCCGCCCGTCTCCGCCGGCCACAACATCGGTAAAGGTGCCGCCGGTATCGACGGAGATGCGAAGCCCCATGGCGGAGCCCCTATGGGCGAAGGCTCAGCCTTTGCCGAAGACACTCTCCACGGCCTCGCCGAAGATGCCGACGGTCTCATCGACGTCCGACCGCGTGAAGGTGAGCGGCGGCGAGAAGGCGTTGACCGGCAGGAACGGCAGCGCCCGCGTGAGCAGACCGCGTTCCTGCGCTGCGGCCGAGACGCGCCGGTGGGCCGGGGGAGTCATGTCCGGCGCGGCCTTGCTTCCGCGCTCGGCTGCGTACTCGACACCCAGCATGAGGCCCGCGCCCCGAATATCGCCCACGTTGGGGTGATCGCCCACCCGCTCGATCAGGCACTGCTTGAAGTAGGGGCCGACCTCGGCCGCGTTGGCGACCAGGTTCTCGGACTCCATGATCTCGAGGTTGGCGAGGCCGACGGCACCGCCCACCGGGTGGCCCGAATAGGTGAAGCCGTGGGCGAACATGCCGACCTCGGGCGTGCCGTCCGCCAGCACCTGCCAGACCTCGTCCGACATCGCCACCGCCGACATCGGGAAGTAGGCGCTGGTGAGCCCCTTGGCGAAGGTCATCATGTCGGGCTTGAGCCCGAAGTAGCTTGCGCCGAACCAGGTGCCGAGGCGCCCGAAGCCGCAAATCACTTCATCCGCGATGAACAGGATGTCGTGCTTCTTCAGGATCGCCTGCACCTTGTCGTAGTAGCCGCCGCCCGGGATGATCACGCCGCCGGTGCCCATCACGGGCTCGGCGATGAAGGCCGCGACGGTCTCGGGCCCTTCCCGCTCGATCATGTCTTCGAGCGATGCGGCCATGCGGTCGGCGAACGCCTCCTCGCTCTCGCCGTCGTGGCCCTCCCGCCAGTAGTGCGGGCAGTCGGTGTGGAGCACGCCCTCGAAGGGCAGGTCGAAGGCCTTGTGGTAGAGCGGAATGCCCGTGAGGCTGCCCGCCGCGCCGGTGACGCCGTGATAGGCGCCGAGGCGCGAGATGATCTTCTTCTTCTCGGGTCGCCCGCGCAGGTTGTTGTAGTAGCGGACCAGCTTGAACTGGGTGTCGTTGCCGTCCGAGCCCGAGAGACCGAAGAACACCTTGCCGATGTGGTGGCAATCGGCGTGCTCGTGGAGAAGCGAGAGCAGCTTCTCTGCGAGCCTGATCTGCGGCTCGTTGGAAGCGGCGCCGAAGGTGTGGAAGAAGCCGATGCGCGCCATCTCCTCGGCCGCCGCCTCGGCGAGCTTCGTCCGCCCGTAGCCGATATTGACGCACCAGAGCGCCGCCGCGGCGTCAATGTAGCCCTTGCCCTGGCGGTCGTAGACCTTCACCCCGCCGCTCTTGCCGTAGATGACGGGGCCTGCGTCCTGATGCTCGGCGATGGAGGTGACCGGGTGGAGCAGGACCTGCTTGTCGAGCTCCTCCAGCGAGATGTTCTGGGCCTGATCGAGCGACATGCTGCGTCTCCAATGTTGAGGGCGGGCAAGCCGCCGCAATGGTCGGACCAGACGGCAGCCGGGCCGGCAAGCGTATGTCAGAGGGCCCCTTGCGGCAATGGCGGCGCTCTCGTCAGGCCCCGAGGTAGTACTGCTTCACCATCTCGTTCTCGGAGAGATCGGCGGCGGAAGCTGCCGCGAACGCGATCTCGCCGTGGACGATGATGTAGCCGCGGTCGGCGATCTTGATCGCCTGGTTGAAGTTCTGCTCGGCCATCAGCACGGTCAGGCTGCGCTGCTCCTTTAGCTCCCTGATCTTGGCGATCACGCGGCTGACCAGGATCGGCGCGAGCCCGACGGAGGGTTCGTCGACAACCAGGATGCGGGGTTCCGACATCAGCGCACGGGCGATGGCCAGCATCTGCTGCTCGCCGCCTGACATCGAGCCCGCGAGCTGGCGCCGGCGCTCGGCCAGCACCGGAAAGGCCTCGAACACGAACTCCAAGTTGGCGCCGATCCGCTTCCGCGCCGATTCCCGATAGGCGCCCAGCGTCAGGTTCTCCGCCACCGTAAGCTGGGGAAATAGACGCCGGCCTTCAGGCACCAGGGAAATGCCGAGCTCGACCACGTCCTGCGGCGTCTTGCCCACGAGCTCGATCCGCTCGCCCTCGTCGGTCTCGTAGGTGATGGAGCCGGCGGTGGGCGCGACGATCCCCATGATGCAGTTGATGAGCGTCGACTTGCCGTTGCCGTTGGTGCCGAGCAGCACGACGGTCTCGCCGGGATCGACGGAGACCGAAACGCCGTGCAGGACGCGCACGGAGCCGTAGCCGGCCTCCACGTTTTCGAGGACGATCCTACTCACCGAGATAGGCCCTCTCGACTTCGGGGTCGTTGACGATCTCGTCGGGGTTCCCCTCCGCGATCTTTCGGCCCGCGTCCAACACCACGATCCGCGTCGAGAACCGCATCACCGCCCGCATGATGTGCTCGATCATGATGATCGTTATGCCGCCCTCGTTCAGCTTGAATAGAATATCGAGGATGTCGTCGACCTCGGTGGAGGAGAGTCCGGCCATCGCTTCATCGGAGATCAGCAGCTCGGGCTGCGTCGCCATCGCGCGGGCGAGCTCCAGCTTGCGCATGTCAATCTGCGTGAGCGAGCCGGCATTTGCGCGGGCGCGGTCCGCAAGTCCGATCGTCTCCAGGATCGCCATGCCGCGCTCGCGCACCTCGCCGGGCGCCGAACCGGACGCGTATTCGAGCGCGATGCCGAGGTTCTCCAGCACCGTCATCGAGCGAAAGGGCTTGGGGATCTGGAACGAGCGCGCAATCCCCAGCCGCGTGCGTTGATGGGGCTTCTTGCCGTCGAGCTTGACGCCCTTGAAGACGATCTCGCCGCCGTCGTTGGCGAGCGTGCCCGAGATGCAGTTGATCATGGTGGTCTTGCCCGAGCCGTTCGGGCCGATCAAACCGAAGCGCTCGCCGGTCCTGACCTCCATGCTGATCTGGTCCAGCGCCGTGAAGCCGCCGAAGCGCTTGGTGACAGTGCGCACGTCGAGCAGCGGGTCAGCGGTCATCACGACGGCCCCCCAGCCACTTCTTGAGCAGCCCCACGATCCCTTCGGGCGCCACGATCACGAAGAACACCAGGACGACGCCGACGATCAGGAGGTTAAGCTCGGACGAGATCGTCACCGTCGCGACCTGCTGGACCGTGCCCAGCAGGAGCGCGCCGATCAGCGGGCCGAGCCACGTGGTAGCGCCTCCGATCATCGGCATCGCGATAGCGTTCACCGCATAGACGAGATTGAACGCCGAAGACGGCTCGATGAAGCCCACGTAGAGCGCGAACGGCGCGCCGGCGACGCCCATCAGGAAGCCGGACACCGTCGTCGCGACCAGCTTGAGCCGGAGGGTCGGAACGCCGGCGCACTCGGCAGCGATTTCATCGTCGCGAATGGCGATGAAGCCGCGTCCGGCTTTCGACAGCTCGAGCCAGCGCGCGACCGCGACCGCGAAGATCGCGAGCAGCAGCATCACGAAGAACAGGAATTCGATGTAGTCGCCGAAGGGCGCCATCTCGCGCGAGCGCAGGATATAGGCGCCGGTGGCACCGCCCACGAAGTCCCAATTGATGATCATCGTCTCGAGGACGATGGCCATCGCGAGCGTGGCAATGGCGAAGAAGACACCCCGCAGGCGCAGCGTCAGGTAGCCCATGGCAAGCCCGAGCAACGCGCAGACCACGCCCGAGAAGGGGATCATCAGGCCGAGCGGCGCTTCGATCAGGTTGTAGAGCACGACGGAGGCATAGGCGCCCACCGCGAAGAAGCCGGCCGTGCCGAAATTCACGTAGCCCATGTAGCCGCCCATGATGTTCCAGGCGGTGGCCAGCACCACGTATTGCAGGACGACATAGCCCGCGAAAAAGATGAACTTGTTGATGGCGACCACGTCGAAGATCGTCAGCGCGATACCCACCAGCACGACGATCGCGGCGCAGATCCAGAAGGCCGAGAGCTTTATCGCAGGCATTCTCATCGGCCGAACAACCCTTGAGGCCTGAAGGCGAGGGCCGCCAGCAGGATACCGAAGGCCACGGCCGGCGCCCAGGACGGGCCGAAGAAGGTCGAGACTAGGCTCTCGGCGATACCGAGCACGACGCCCGCGACCAGAGTGCCGGGGATCGAGCCGAGACCCGCGAGGACCGCGATCGCGAACACCTGCCCGATATAGAGCCGGCCGACGGAAGGCTCGACCGGGATGATGATGATCAGCAGCGCGCCTGCCAGCGCGGCGGTTCCGATGCTGATGCCGAAGCCGAGCTGCTTGATCTTGACCGGATCGGCGCCCATGAGCTGCAGCGCGAGGCGATCCTGCGCCACGGCCTTGATCGCACGGCCGTTGAAGGTGCGCGACATGTAGAGATACACGACCGTGAACATGGCGACAGAAACGCAGAACGGCACGAACATGCGGGTCGGCATCCCGATACCGCCGGCCTTCCAGCTTTGGCCGATGTAGGAGGCCTGCACCGTGCGGAAGTCCACGCCGTAAACCATGATGAGCGCGACCTCGATGATGAACATGACGCCGAAAAAGAAGGCGAGGCCGCGCAGCGCCTCGTCGTCCTTGCGCTCAAAACTCTCGTAGTAAAGCCGGTAAGCACCGGCCCCGATCAGGAAGAACACCGGAAGGAATATGATCCCGGTCAGAATTGGATCCAGCCCCCACAGGCTGTTGCACATGTAGGCGATATACGAGCCCAAAATTATGAATGCCGGATGGGCAATATTGACGATGTTGAGCTGCCCGAACGAAATCGTGAGCCCGAGGCTCACGGCAGCATAGAAGCCGCCGAGCAGGACGCCGGCGATCAGCGCATTGACTAGGAGGTCGACGGTGAACAACGCAAGACCGCCCTACCGGAAACAGGAAATGTCATCCCGTCGCGCGCGGGATGACATTTCCATCGAAAGTCGCTGTCAGCTCCTCTCGGGAGCGCGACTTATTCGGCGTAGGGGTAGTTGATGTCCCCTGACTTCCAGTCCGCCGGATAGAGCACGACGCGCGTGCCCGCCTTGGTGAAGGTCGCGAGCTCGTTGTCCGCGATCCCCTGGTACTGGACCATCAGCACGCGGGTGTTCGCCCACTCGCCGTTGGGCGCGAAGCTCACATTGCCGACCACCGTGTCGAACGCGTTGTTGCGGATGTACTCGCCGATCACAGCGTGATCCGCGCTGTCGGTGGCGGTGATCGCCTGCTCCAGCACCTGCAGATAGGCGTAGGCATAGGGCTGCAGATAGTAGCCCAGGGGATCGACCCCCTGGCCCTCGGCCGCCGTCTGATACTTGGCGAGGAACGCCTCGACGCCCTCGAACTTGAGAGTCGGCTCCGGCACCCAGAAATCGTAGTTCACGATGCCGTTCAGCTTCGGCCCAAGCGCCGTCATGATCGAGGCGAACTGGAGCCCCACCATGCCGCCGCCGAACATCTTGGCCTTGAGCCCGACTTCCGTGGCCGCCTTCACCATCCCGACCGAATCCGGCGGATAGGAGCCGACATACACGATGTCAGGATTGCGTGCCTGAATCGCGTTGACGATCGGCGTGTAGTCCGCCGTCTTCGGCGGGTAGGACTCGTCGTAGACGATCTCGAGCCCCAGGTTCTCCGCGTTGGTCCGCGCACCGTTCACCGCATTCTTGGCGAACTCCGCATCGGCGCCGACGAGGGCGATCGTCTTCGGCGGCGGGTCCTGCGCCATGGCGACCTCGAAGAAGCCCCGCGACCAGTCGGTCATCGGCTCCGGCCCTGACGGCATGATCTGGAAATAGTTGGGATAGTTGAACTTCTCGTTGACCGCGAGGCCGAACAGCGACGGAAACACCAGGCCCCGCTGCATGACAATCGGCATCGCCGGCGCGATCAGGTTGGTGCCGTAGCCGGACACCACGAAGTCGACCTCGTCGATATCGAGCAGCTTGGTGTAGATCGCCGGCACGGTCGCCGGGTTGGTCTGGTCGTCGTAGTAGACGAGCTCGACCTGCTTGCCGAGCAGACCGCCCTTGGCGTTGACGTCCTCGGCCCACACCTGCATGGCGATCAGGGCACCCTTGCCAGCGCCTGCGAGACCGCCGGTCAGCGCCATGCTGAAGCCGATCTTGATGGTGTCGTTCGCCTGTGCCGGCGCTGCAATCGCTACCGCACCGGCAATGATCGCCATCGCGAATGACCGCTTAAGCCACCCACGAAGGCCCAGCTTTTCCTTTGATTTCATGAACATGGTCTCCGTGCCTCCCACATCTCAGACCACCTGTTTCAAGAGGCTATCCCTCGGGTTGGAGGCGGTCAAGCTAAGGGACTTATGCGCCTAACTAGCCAATCGGCTTATGGCGATCATTCATAGGGCTCTATCGGCAACACCCACTGCCTGAGCTTCATACCCTTGCGGACCTCAATATGATAACTCCTGCCGCTGATGCCTGACATCTCCACAAGCTTGTTCGGCGTTACTCCGCACTCGCGAATCTCCTCGGCATACCGGACCCCGAACAGGCTAGGCATAACGGACTTTCTTCTCGCCGGGGCATTGCTATGCATCCTAGCGAGTATCTGAGCGAGCTCTTGAGCCGTCATCTGTCATCCGTTCTCAAATCATTGGTCTCCGGGGGCTCTATCGCGAACCAGTCGTAGGAAAACACTCGCTCGCGATCCTCGTTGACCTCCTCAATCGTCGTCAGGCCGTCACCAGGCAGGCCAGTATCTTGGTTGACGACAAGAACCGTGAGCGGAGGGAGGTCGTTCTGCACGCAATAATACATGATCGGCCCGAGGAACTGCCCTATAACCCCAGCCCCACCCATACCGAGCACGTCTGCGATTTCACCATAGGTGTAGGTCCTGCGTTCCCTGGCCGCGCAGACGAGCAGCGACCATATCTGTAGCGCCCTTTGATATCTCGTCATTGCTGTCCTCTCTCCGATCAGATGCTAATGGTCTCGCCCGTCCGCGCGCCGCGGAGCACACGAACGGCGGGCTGCCCAAGGTGCTCGCGCGTCTCCCGCTCGTCTTCGTCGATGCGGCGCAGCTTGTCCTCACCGCCGCGGTGCTTGGCGGCCATACGCTGCACGGCAAGGTCGTTGAGGATTGTCTTGAGAACGTCGTTCCGCTGGCGCTGCGTGCTTGCGCTCCCTTCGTCGAAGCGCAAGGACTCAATCCGAACCTTCGATCGGCCTGTCCTCAGTCCAATCGAAGGTGCCTGCGTCGCGTTCTTGGACGGCCTGCTTCCAGCCGACTTCCTCGGCTCGCTTCTTGAAGTTCACCCCTTCCGGCGAGTGGCGCGTGATGCCGTCGAAGATCGTGGTAAGCCGCTGGGTATTCATGAGGCCGGTCGCTTCGATCGCCTGATTGATCACCAGTTTCTGCATGGCCAGCTGGTTGACCGGCACGCTCGCCATGCGCCCGGCCAGCGCCTCCACCTCGTCGTCGAGCTCGGCCGCAGGCACGGCCTTGAGCACGAGGCCCATGTCGGCAGCCTCCCGGCCGGTGATCCTGTCGCCGGTGAAGAGCAGCCTCTTCGCCTTCTCGGGCCCCAGCCGGTAGACCCACATGGCTGTCGTGGGGCAACCCCAGACCCGCGCCGGCATGTAGCCGATCTCGGCGTCGTCTGCGATGAGCGTGAGGTCGGCGCAGAGCGCGATGTCGGAGCCGCCGGCGAGCGCGAAGCCGTGCACCTTGCAGACCACCGGCTTCAGCGCCCGCCAGAGCGCCATGAAGTGCTGGGTGTTCGCCCACATGAAGGCGTAGTCCTGGATCGGGTCCCAGGGCATCTCCTGGCCCGTGTAGCTGCCATCGCCCGCGCCGGATTCTCCGCTCGCGTAGCGTGTAAGGTCGTAGCCGGCGCAGAATGCCCGCCCGGCGCCCGAGAGCACCATGACGTGGACCGCCGGATCGGCGTCGGCCCGCGCCACGGCGTCCGAGAGCGCGCCCGGCAACGCGTCGTCGATGGCGTTCAGCACCTCGGGGCGGTTGAGCGTGATCCGCGCTATCCGTCCGTCGCGTTCGTAGAGGACTGGCGTCGTCATCGTGGCCCTCCCCGGTACTCGCCCGCGAGGTAGCCGTCCCGCAGCCTGAATTTCTGGATCTTGCCCGAACCGGTCATCGGGAACGCGTCGACACGGCACCAGACCGTCGGTGTCTTTTGGGGCGAGAGGCTGGCCCGGCAATGGGCATGCAGGGCATCCCTGTCGACTTCCCGTCCATCGTCAGTCCGAATGAAGGCGGCGATCACCTCGCCCCAGGTCTCGTCGGGCAGGCCGACCACGGCGACCTCGGCAACGCTCGCGTGCTCCAGCAAGGCGTTCTCGATCTCGGCGGGGAAGTGGTTCTCGCCGCCGCGAATGATCATCTCCTTCACCCGGCCGGTGATCGTGACGTAGCCCCGCGCATCCATGCGCCCGAGGTCGCCCGTGTGCAGCCAGCCCTCGGCGTCGATGGCCTCGGCCGTCGCCGCGTCGTTGTCGTGATAGCCCAGCATGACGCTGGGCCCGCGCGCGCAGATTTCGCCGATCTCGTCGATCGCGGCGGTGCGGTTGTCCGTAACCCGCCGGATCGAGACGTCGGTTTGCGGAATGGGCTGCCCCACCGTGTTGCAGATGTCGTCGATGCTGTCGTCGCCATAGTGCTGGGTGATGAGCGGGCTGTGCTCGGTTTGGCCGTAAACGGTGGAGAACGCACAGCCGAAGTTCCGCTGCGTACGGCGCACCAGCTCCGGCGCCACCATGGCGCCGCCGCTGTTCACCATTTCCAGGGAGGAGGTATCGCAGGGCGATGCTTCGTAGGCGTCGAGCATGGCGAGGATCATCGTCGGTACACCGAGAGCGATGGTGGCCCTCTGGCTTTCGATCAGGCCGACGACGACGTGGGGGTCGAACAGGCTGACCAGGACCATCCGGCAGCCGGCCTGGAGCGAGCCCAGGGTCAACATGCCGCAGCCGCTGGTATGAAACATCGGCATGGGATTGATCCAGGTGGTGCGCTCGGTCACGCCGCAGCGACCCGCGTAATGGCGCGCGTCGTTGACCAGCCCGCGATGGCTCAGCACCGCACCCTTGGGGAAGCCGGTCGTGCCCGAGGTGTATTGGATCTGCGCAGCATCGCCGGGCGCGACGCCGGGCAGCGCCAGTGCCCCCTCCCCGCCCGCGGCATGGAGGGCCGCCGCATCGTTCATGTCGACGATCTCGCGGATGGCGGCGAGGTCCTCCGCGGCAGCGGCGCCGATCTCGGCCATCGGGTTGCCCCGAAACTCCTCGACCAGAAACGGCGCCACGGCCCCCGACTGCTCCAGCACGTAGCGCAGCTCGCGCACCTGGTAGGCCGGGTTCGCCGTGACAAGCACCAGGCCGGCGAGGGCGCAGGCGTACTCCATCAGCACCCATTCCGGGCTGTTGGGCGCCCAGACGACGACCCGCTCGCCGGGGCGGAAGCGCGACGCCAGCGCCACCGCCAATCGCTCGCTGTCCGCGAGCAGCGCCGCATACCTCCAGCGCCGCCCGATCTCGCCGGACTGCCGGACCTCGACCAGCGCCTCGGCATCCGGACGCCGCGCCGCGATCTCACGTAGCAGTCCGCCGACGGTGATCTCGCGTACGTCGATATCCCTCTGCGCCGGGAAGTAGGCCTCGGTGAGGGCGACCTCGTACATGGCTTATCCGGCGGCCTCTCCGCCGCCGGGCGCGAGATTGCGCGGCGCGCGGCTCAGGCACTCCGGGCCGTCATCGGTGATCGCGTAAGTCTCGCCGAGCGTCATGGCGAGCCCGTCATCGCTGTTCGCGAGGATGATGTGGACGAAGAGCACCATGCCGGGCTCCACGGTTTGCGGATTGCCGGTGAAGAACATGGGCCCGTCCATCCAGGACGGGGCAAAGGTCGCGCCCAGGCTGTAGCCGCAGGCATTGAGGCGATGCTTGCGGTAACCGGCCTTGTCGAGCACCCGGGCGTGGGCGTCGAAGACCTCGCCGAAGCGCCGGCCGGGATGCAGCGTATCGAGGCACGCGTCGAGAGCGTCGCTGCAGGCCCGGTGCATGGCCCTGTGTTCGTCGGACGCCGGACCGATCACAAGCGTGCGCATGAGCGCGGAATGGTAGCGGCAATAGGCCCCGGCAAACTCGAGGGTGAGTTGGTCCCGCTCCGCGAGCCGGCGGCGCCCCGCCTTGTCCCTGCACAAGAGCGCGTCGGGGCCGGAGCTCAGGATGAACGGATTGCCGGGGTACTCGCCGCCGCCTCGGAAGACGGCGCCCTGCATCGCCGCCAGGATATCGCCCTCGAACGCACCCGGCGCGGCCAGCCGCTCGGCCTCCGCCAGGGCATCATCTGCGAGCACGGCCGCGCGACGCACATGGGTCAGCTCATCGTCGCTCTTGACCAGGCGGAGCGCGGAGACGAGGTCCGACGCGTCCTCCAGCGTGCAGAACTCGTCGAACGCGCGCTCGACCCGGAGCCAGTTCGCTGCCGTCAAGCCTTGCGTGTCGCGCTCGACGCCGATCAGGGTGCCGGCCCCGCCGTGCCCGGTCACCACGTCGCGCAGTGCGCCGGCGGGGTCCGCGCCGGCCTCGTCGACCCAGATGCGGATGTCCTCGATGATGGAGGTGTGCTGCGCCTGCCTCAGGTCCGGCGCGCGGGTCAGCAGCGTCATCCGCCCGTCGCTGCCGAGCCAGAGACACTGGAAGAAGCAGAAGCCGAAGGTGTCGTAGCCCGTCAGGTAGTACATGCTCTCCTGCTTGAAGAGCAGGATGCCGAAGAGGCCGCGCCCCTTCAGCGCGCGGACCACCGCGTCGCGACGCCGGTCGAACTCGTCCCTCGTGAAGTGGATCGCCATGCGCCGCCGCCCTCCGCCACGCCATCGCTCCTGCGGCGGACGATAGGGCGACACGGCAAAGGCGTAAACCGACGTTGAAGGCCAACGAGTCGAAGGGGTTGGGAATTAGAAACCGACGCCGCTCGAGCTGCCGTATCGAGAAATTGTTTACTACGACAGTCAGCAACTCTATCGGGGAATGAAGTACCGATTGCTGCCGTCCTGCGCGTCGATGCCCTGCTGGGCAACGCCGGCAGCGACGAGGGTCTGGAGAACTTGCTCTACTCGCTTCTTGCGCTGCGCCGTACTGCGGCTCCTGAAGGCGGCGCTCAGCGCGTCCGGCGCCAGCGGAGATGGAGCGCGACTTAGCAGCTCTCGAACAATTCGGATTTGGTGCATCTCGTCCTTGGGCCAAGCCGGCCTTCCATCGGCGGTCTCCGGCACCACGAGAGCGGCCTCGACCTGCTCCACGTCGTCCCGCTTCCTTACCTTGTGGCTGAGTCTCGGCTCTTGATAGTCCCTCCGCAGCCAGCGAACGTGGCCACCCATTTCCTCCGCCGCCCGTTCCCGGTTCAGAGCAACGAGGCGGGAGAGCAACTCTTCCTCTGCCTCTTCCTGTTCCGGCGTCTTATGCAGTGACGGTGTCGTCGCCCCCGGCTTGCCAACCAGCGCCGGGATCAGGTCCGGCCAGCCATAGACCCCGAGGACGACACGGTCTATGTCATCATGGATGGAACGAACGTACCGTACCAGTCGTCGTTTGTGATGCTCTCGACGTTCCTCGCTTAGTACCCGAACACCTTTAGAATTCAGGTAAACGCGCTCTATCTCCACGAGATTGTATAAGTCTGTTAGGCTAATCCTACCATTTTCCGAAAGAGCTCTGGTTCTTAGTGTTTCTAACTTTCTGGAAAAATCTCTCAGTTCTCCTTCTTTATCCTCTCCGATAATAGGCATCGGATAGTTGTCGAAACATACCATCTTATTGTATCTTGGTCCTTGACCTAATCTTCCACCGTTCTCGTAAGCCCAAAGGCAATGTACTCTCGAATTGAGAATTGCATGTATAGCAGAATTTTCAATAGCAATTGTAATGCTTCCGTGTTCTGCCAAATATTCTGACGGCCAAAACACAAAGTATCTATGCTTACACGTTTCGGGCGTGAGTATCAACTTTTTGACATTTACACGAAAGTTTCTCCACACCTTGTTAGAGCGGCGGAATTTCCACCAATAGCTTACCAGCTTTCTGTCTTTATTATGCTTCCTATATTCATATACCGAGTCTCGCAAGTGAGCCGACAAAGATGGTGCTATTCGTGCCAACTCCGACTCGCTGGATAATTCATGCAAATCCGCTACGTATCTACCTCTCCACGGACCGGATAGCTCATCGGCTCCGAGCAATTTACGATACAGCTTTGCCGTATGGGGACCGTCTTGTTGGACAAAAGTATTCCTCGCATTGCTGGAGAGAACAAATCCCCGGGAACCAAGTGCAGGGCCCATTGATGCAAGCAACTCTGCAGCAACAAGATTCTTACAGGACAGGTCAATGCCGATCCTCAAGCGTGGTGATATTTTACCCCTTGTTTGGCTAAACACAACGGCGTACTCTCCGTTGTCTTTTTTTCTTCTCTTATACTAGTGAATAGAGCTCCCTGTTGTTCACCTTTTTCGCAAACGGTCATTGCAATTCGAACTGCTGCAGAGCCTGCGGCGGTAACCCATGGATGATCGGGTACAGTCCAAACTAAGCTAATTTTTGGCGAAAAGTACAATTTCCTTTCCAAAATTTTTCTGTTGAATATCTGACTAATACTGTTCGTCGTAATCAGGCCAAATCGGGCTATATTTTCTCCTTGAAGCAATTGAGCGCACCTATACCACCAATAGAGCACAAAGTCTGCCGATGCCGGCACGTTGACATAGGCTGCACGAATCGCATCGACATATCCATCGCCCAAATTTGTTCGCATGTCCTCTCCTTTACCAATGAAAGGAGGGTTGCCCACGATGAAGTCGGCGTCTGGCCATTTTGCCGGACGTGGATTCTCGTAGCGAAAAAGCTCGACTGTGGCATCTTCGTCGGGAATTTCTTCCCCAGTGATGGGGTGAATTGTTGTGCTATATCCATCCCACCGGGTGAGTGGCACACCATTCTCGTCGCATAGCAGTTCTTGCTTGTCCCAGGCCAAGATCGCATCCTGTTCCTTGATCGTGCCGTAAGCGTGGAGAATCGGCTCGGCAATCTGGTCGGCCTTTACGGTGCGAAGCTGCCACTTGAGGTAACCGATCCACAGTACAAGATCGGCGGGGGCGACCGCGCGTGGATTGAGTTCCAAACCATAGAATTGGCTCGGGCTGACCGTCTCTCCTTCCATTGCGAGGCGCGGTCCTAACTCAGGTTCGCCGAGCTGATCCAGCGCGTCCAACACCTCGCCTTCCAAGCGCTTCATCAGCTCCAGCGAGACGTAGAGGAAGTTACCGGTGCCACAGGCCGGGTCCAGCACGCGGGTGGTGCAGAGCCGGTGATGAAAGTCTCTGATCGTCCTCAGCGCGGCGTCGTGCTTGCCCTCCCCCTCCTGCTCGTGGGCGCGGGCCAGAGCCTCTTCCCAGTCGGTGCGCAGCGGCTCAATGATCGTGGGGACGACCAGCCGCTCGACGTAGGCGCGAGGCGTGTAGTGGGCGCCGAGCTTCGAGCGCTCCCGCTTGTCGAGCGCACGCTCCAGCAGCGTGCCGAAGATGGCGGGCTCGACCTCGCGCCAGTCGCGCCCGGCCGCAATGTAGAGCTCCTGGATATCGTCCTTCTCGATTGCGACCGCCTTGCGGTTTCTGAACAGCGCACCATTGAAGCGCTTGAGCGTCGCGTTCAGATAGGGCGAGTAATTCCCCTCATCCATGGCCTGCCACAGGTTTTCGACCGCTGGAACAAAATGTTGGGGAGTCTCGACCATTTCGCCCAGAAGCTTCTCGAAACCTTTCTCCGGCAGTAGGCCGACATCCTCGGCGAACATTGTGAAGAGGCACCGCATGAGGAATTCTGCAACCTCTTTCGGGTGGTACTTCCCTTCCAGATTCAGGGCGATTCGGGCGAGACGTTCGGCAATGTCGCGGGTCACCTCGGCACTGTGCTTCGCTGGATCGAGCGAGTGGGGCGCACTCCAAATCGCGCGCAGGCGATCACGGATGGCTTGGTCGCGTAGCCCGCTCAGCGGAATGGAATGGCTCTCTCTGTCCGGGAACTGGGAATAGTTCTTTCCCTGGCCGGAGAAGTCCGCGTAAACCTCGATCGCGTAGCCGACATCGACGACCAGGATGAAGGGCGGCCAGCCGTGTTCCTTCGGTAGGGCGCGAGCGTAGTCCTCCGCTTGCCGCTTGGCGGCACGCATCACCTTGTCCCAACGACCCGTGCCGCGGGTAGCGGCGCCAGCCTTGGTCTGCGTCGCGTCCTCGGGGATCAGCTCGGGCTGTTGTGGGTCGGCCTTCCTCGTCTTTACCCGCTTGGCAGACTGCTTGGCCTCCATGACAAAGCAATCGCGCTTGTACAGGTCGATCCTGCGCCGGGCCGTCGTGCCGTCGTCGAACTTGTAGTCGACGCGTCTTTCGAAGACGTAGTCGTTGCATTCGACTTCTTCTTGCGCTGGATCGGGTTTCTGCACGCCAAGCAGATCGCAGAGCTCGTTGGCGAACGGCTGGAAGTTCGCCAGTTCCGAGCCGCCGGACTTCTCCCAACGACCGATGAAGGCCTCGATGTCGGCAGGATCCGTCCCGTCGTCAGCCGCTGTCTGTTGCGATTCCGCGTCACTCATGGCCCGAAGATACCGATTGCGGCCTGCCGCGACACCCCGAGACTACCCCTGGTCGGCGTTTCCCGATAATGATGGCGTCCCTGCCATGTCCTGCGAATGGGCTGAGTAAGTCGCGATGACCGACCGTTTCGAATTCGACCGGGTGGCCCGTCTTCCGACGGCGGGCGACAACGTCGCGATCGCGACGCGGCGGCTGGAGGCCGGCGCCCTCGTCGCGGACGGGACGGGTGCGTTCCGCCTGCCCCACACGGTCATGGAGGGGCATCGCTTCGTCCGCGTGCCAGTTCCGCAAGGCGCGCAGCTCACCTCCTGGGGGCTCCCTTTCGGCATCGCCTCCCGTGCGCTGGAGCCCGGCGAATACGTCTGCAACGAGAGAATCCTGGGGGCACTGGGGGCTCGCGATATCGACTTCGCGTTGCCCGACGCCGCCAACTTCGTCGACACCATGGAGACCTATTCGCTGGACGAGGCCTGCTTCACGCCGGGCGCGCAGGTCGCGCCTGCCGATGACGGCGCAACCTTCGAGGGCTTTCGCCGCCCCGGTGGGCGGGGTGTCGGCACGCGCAACTTCGTCGCAGTGGTGGCCACCACGTCGCGCGCCAACGGCTTCGTGCGCGCGGTCGCGGATCGCGCAGCGGCCCAGGCGCCCGCCGGGATCGACGGCGTGGTCGCGATCACCCATACCGAGGGCGGCGGTACTGGACGGCCCAACAACCTGGGTCACGTGCTGCGCGTGCTCGCGGGCTTCATGGTGCATCCCAACGTGGGCGCGGTGCTCGTGGCCGACGATGGCGCGGGCGCCTACTCCAACGACGACCTGCGGCGCTTCATGGCGGACCGCGACGACCCGCTCGACCACGTGCTACACGCGTTCTTGCGGATCGAGGGCGGGTTCGAAGACGAAGTCGCGCGTGCGGCTGGGCTGATCGAAGGCTGGCTGCCGGTGGTCGCGGCCGCGCGCCGCACACCCGAGCCCGCAGGCAACCTTCGCCTCGCGCTCCAGTGCGGCGGCTCGGACGCATTCTCCGGCGTCTCCGGCAACGCGCTCGCCGGCTGGGTGGCGAAGGAGGTCATCCGGCACGGCGGCGCCGCGAACCTGGCCGAGACTGACGAGCTCATCGGCGCCGAGCCCTATGTCCTGGAGAACGTCCGCGACGCCGCCACCGCCCGCGCGTTCCTGGACAAGATCGAGAACTTCAAGCGCTACGCCGCGAACCACGGCGCCACGGCGGAAGGGAACCCCACGGGCGGGAACAATTTCCGGGGGCTCTACAACATCGCGCTGAAGTCCCTCGGCGCCGCGCGCAAGAAGGCGCCGGAGGTCCGGCTCGATCACGTCATCGACTACGGAGAGCCCATGCGCGCGCCGGGCTACTACTTCATGGACAGCCCCGGCAACGACCTGGAGAGCATCGCGGGCCAGGTGGCGGCGGGCTCCAACCTCGTCCTCTTCATCACGGGCAACGGCTCGATCACCAACTTCCCCTTCGTGCCGACCCTCAAGTTCGTGACCACCACCGGGCGCTTCGAGCTGCTCGCGAACGAGATGGACGTGAACGCCGGCCGCTATAACGACGGCATGGAGATGGACGCGCTCGGCGCGGAGACCTTCGAGCTCGCGCTCGACATCGCCTCCGGGCAGCGCAGCAAGGGGGAGCTTGCCGGCCACGCCCAGGTCTCGATCTGGCGCGACTGGCCCCGCACCGACAAGGACGGGCTGGACGAGGCGCGCGGGCGCCTCGTCCCCGACGGGCGGCCCGTGGCGGTGCGGCAGGCGCCGCCGCTCGACCTCACCTTCGACGCGCTTGTCACCGAGGACGGCGTGGCGTCGGATCAGATCGCGCTGGTGATGCCGACCAGCCTCTGCTCCGGGCAGGTCGCGCGCCTCATCGCCGATGAGCTCGATGCCGACCCGCCATCCTGGAGCGACGTGTCGCGCTTCGTCGCCCTCGTGCACACCGAGGGCTGTGGCTCGGCCAACGGCGCCGGTCTTTATCTCGATACCCTCACCGGACACCTCGCGCACCGGAGCGTGCGCCACGCGGTGCTTCTGGAGCACGGCTGCGAGATGACCCACAACGACGCGGTGCGGAACCACCTGGCCGCGCACGGCGTCGCGGCGGAGCGCTTCGGCTGGGCAAGCGTGCAGCTGGACGGCGGCATCGCCAGCGTCAAGGACAAGGTGACAGGCCAGCTCGAAGCTATGGCGGCGGACCGCGCCGCACCTGCATCCGAGCGCCGGCGCGTGGGTGCGGACGAGATGCGCGTGGCGCTCGCCGCGCATGGGCCGTTGTCGCAAGCGACGGGGGAAGCGTTCGGCAGCCTCGCTACGGGTCTGGTTGCCGCGGGCGCGACCGTGGTCGTACCCGACAGCGAAGGCCTGCTCGGCAGCGATGGGTTCCGGCGCGCCATCTTCCCCGATGGCGTCGCGCCCTCTGCCTCGCTCGCGTTCGGCCGGCCGGCGACGGAGGCGGGGTTGCACATCATGGAGACCCCGACGGAAAACCCGGTGGAGGCGTTCACGGGCCTCGGCGCCACCGGAGTCGATCTGATGCTCTGCCACGTGGGCCAGACCCCGCTTCAGGGGCACCCCATGCTCCCCCTCGTACAGGTAACGGCCGAACCGGAGGTGGCCGAGCAATACGGCAATGATCTGGATCGCGTGCTCGCGCCGGAACAGGGTGTCGAAGAGACGGTCGCCGCGCTCGCCACGCTGATCGCCGACGTAGCGTCCGCCCGCTACCGGCCGGCGCTCTGGTCGCGCGGCGTCACCGAATTTCAGCTCACCCGCGGCCGGCTCGGCCTCTCGCTGTAGCGGCTGCGTGGAGACCCGCGTGGCAGCCCCCGCGACGCTCGAAGGCCGCTACGACTACATCATCGTGGGCGCCGGCACGGCCGGTTGCGTGCTCGCCAACCGCCTGACTGAAGACCCGCAAGTCCGCGTGCTGCTGCTCGAAGCCGGCCGTAGCGACGCCTACCACTGGGTCCACATCCCGGTGGGCTACCTCTATTGCATCGGCAACCCCCGCACCGACTGGATGATGAAGACCGCGCCGGAGCCCGGCCTCAACGGGCGGAGCCTGGTCTATCCCCGGGGCAAGGTGCTGGGCGGCTGCACCGCGGTCAACGGCATGATCTACATGCGGGGCCAGGCGGCGGACTACGATCATTGGCGCCAGCTCGGCAACCTCGGCTGGGGCTGGGACGATGTCCTGCCCTACTTCCTCAAGTCCGAGGACTACTACGCCGGCGCGAGCCCGATGCATGGGACCGGCGGCGGCTGGAAGGTCACGACGCAGCGGCTTAGCTGGGAGATTCTCGAGGCGGTGCAGGAGGCCGCGAAGGAGTACGGCATCCAGCCCCGTGCCGACTTCAACGACGGCGACAACGAGGGCTCAGGATTCTTCGAGGTGAACCAGCGCAACGGCGTGCGCTGGACCACGGCCAGGGGCTTCCTCAAGCCTGCGATGAAGCGGCCCAACCTGCGCGTCGTCCTCCAGGCCGAGACCGAGCGGCTGATTCTCGAAGGCCGCGCGGTGCGCGGCCTGGTCTATCGCCACAAGGGCGCGAGGCGCGAGGCACACGCCGACGCCGAGGTGCTGCTCGCCGCAGGCTCCATCAACTCGCCCAAGATCCTGGAGCTTTCCGGCATCGGTCAGCCGAAGCGGCTCGCCGGGCTCGGCATCGAGGTGACCCACGAGAGCCCAGGCGTGGGTGAGAACCTGATGGATCACCTGCAGATCCGCACGGTCTACGGGGTGAGCGGCGCGAAGACCCTGAACACGCTCGCGAACAGTCTCTGGGGCAAGGCGGGCATCGTCCTCGAATACGCGTTGCGCCGGAGCGGGCCGATGTCGATGGCGCCGAGCCAGTTCGGCATGTTCACGAAGTCGGACCCGGCGCTCGCCACGCCCGATCTGGAGTATCACGTCCAGCCGCTCTCCACCGACCGGCTGGGCGATCCGCTCCACCCCTACCCCGCCATCACCATGTCGGTCTGCAACCTGCGTCCGGAGAGCCGCGGGACCTGCCACGTGACCACCACCGATCTCGACGCGCAGCCCGAGATCAAGCCGAACTATCTCTCGACCGCGCACGACCGCCGCATCGCGGTCAAGTCCGTCGGGCAGGTCCGACAGATAATGACGGCCAAGGCGCTGCAGCGTTACGCGCCGAAGGAGCTTCTCCCCGGCCCAGAGGTTGAGTCAGACGACGACCTGGTCAGGGAGGTCGGCAACATAGCGACCACGATTTTCCACCCGACCGGGACGTGCAAGATGGGCGACGACCCGCACGCGGTCGTGGACTCGGAGCTGCGCGTGCACGGGCTGAACGGTCTCCGCGTCGTGGACGCCTCGATCATGCCCCGGATCACGTCGGGCAACACCGCATCGCCGGTCATCATGATCGCGGAGAAGGCCGCCGACCTAATCCGCCGGCCGTGACGTCTGGGAGTGGCTCAAACTCTACAGAGCGGCGCCGCCGTCCAGGTTGATGGCCTGGCCGGTGACATGGGGAGCTCGAACGAGATAGAGCGCAAGCTCCCCCATGTCTTCCTCGGTCTGCGGAATGCCCTGGGGAATGAAGCCCTCGATGAAGCGTGCGTAGGTCTGTTCCGGCGTCTCGTCCCCCTCCCCAAACGCTACGTTGAGCAGCGTCCACATCTGCGTGCCCACGATGCCGGGGCAGATGCAGTTCACCGTGATGCCCTCGCGCGCCACCTCCTTGGCCAGCGCGTTGGTGAACCCCACCACCGCGAACTTGGAGGCGCAGTAATGTGAGAGCGTCGCGGTGCCGAACTTGCCGGCGACCGACGAGATATTGATGATCCGCCCGCCATCGCCTTGCGCACGCATCTGGATGACCGCCGCCTTGTTCGTCAGGAACGTGCCCTTGGCGTTCACGTCCATGATGGTGTCCCACTCCGCCTCGCTCATCTCGGCGATCGGGGTGGCGGTGATCACGCCGGCCGCGTTGACCACGACATCGACCCGGCCGAAGCGCTCGACCGTCTGCGCGAACATGGCATCAACTGCGCTTTCGTCGGCCACGTCTGCATCGATAGCGATGGCATCGCCGCCGATCTCCTCCGCCACGGCCAGGGCCGCGGTGTAGCCGCCGATGTGCTTCGTCTCGTACTGGTTGTCGGCGTTCGGCGCGTGCTCCAGCCCGTTGACGGCAAGCTTCATGCCCTCGCGCGCGAACAGCAACGCGATGCCCTTGCCGATCCCGGTGCCGCCACCGGTGATGAGTGCAACCTTTCCCGCTACGTCGGACATGGTCCCGAAACTCCCTCGTCGATCCACACGATAGTGCCACGTGTCGCATCGCAACGCTGCCGTTGACTGGGCAAAGTCCTGTGGCATACTCCCGGCGGCGCGCTGGCCGGCGAGAGCCGAACGAGGCCGCGCGCTGTTTTGTCACATCCCATCGTCGTGAGCGAAATGAAGACCTTCTCGGCAACGCCTGCCACAATTGAGAAGAAATGGATGCTGGTGGACGCCGAGAATATCGTCCTCGGCCGGCTCGCTAGCATCGTTGCGACCCGCCTGCGCGGCAAGCACAAGCCGACCTACACGCCGCACATGGATTGCGGCGACAACATCATCATCGTCAATGCCGGGAAGGTGCGGCTCACCGGACGCAAGCGGGAAGACAAGGTCTACCATCACCACACCGGGTATCCCGGCGGCCTCAAGACCCGCTCGGCGGCCCGTATCCTCGGCGGCAAGAAGCCCGAGGAGGTGGTGATCAAGGCGGTGCAGCGGATGATCCCGAAGGGCCCCCTGGGCCGCCGGCAGATGTCGAACCTCAAGGTCTATCCCGGCCCTGACCATCCGCACGAGGCGCAGCAGCCCGAGCCCCTCGATATCGCCGCGATGAATCCGAAGAACGCGAGGAGCACGTCACGTGGCTGACGAGCCGAAGACCCTGACCAGCCTCGCCGATCTCGGCGAGGTCGCCCTGCCCGACGCTGACATCGAGCCCGAGCCGCAAATCGACCGGCTCGGCCGCACATACGCGACCGGCAAGCGCAAGGACGCGGTCGCACGCGTGTGGCTGCGGCCCGGAATCGGCACGATTACAGTCAACAAGCGACCGGTGGAGACTTACTTCGCCAGGCCGGCGCTCAGAATGATCATCAATCAGCCGGCGGACCTGGTCGGGCGCCGCACCCAGTACGACGTCATCTGCACGGTCAAGGGCGGCGGACTCTCGGGACAGGCCGGGGCGCTTCGTCACGGCATCAGCCGGGCGCTCGCGGCGCGCGAGCCGGAGCTGCGCAAGATGCTCAAGTCCGGCGGCTTCCTCACCCGCGACAGCCGCGTCGTGGAGCGCAAGAAGTACGGCAAGCGCAAGGCCCGCCGCAGCTTCCAGTTCTCGAAGCGCTAGGTCAGGCGTCGCCGACGCGCCTTCTCCTCCGGCTTTCGCGATCGAAATAGGCTACCCATGGGCCCCTCCTCCACAGGCACGGGCAACACCGCGCGCGTCGGCGTGCTCGGCGCGAGCGGCTATACCGGCGGCGAGCTGCTGCGCTTGCTGGCGCACCACGACGGCTTCTCGGTCGGCCTGCTGACCGCCGAGCGCCGCGCGGGCCAGAGCCTGGGCGCGGTCTTTCCCCATTTGGACGGCGCAGGCTTTCCCGACCTCGTCAAGATCGGGGACGCCGCCTGGGATGGGCTCGATGCAGTCTTCTGCTGCTTGCCCCACGGCACCACGCAGGAGGTCGTCGCCGCCCTTCCCGAGCACCTGAAGGTCGTCGATCTTTCGGCGGACTTCCGGCTCGCGGACCCCGAGGTCTACGCCGCATGGTACGGGCGGGCGCACGGCGCCGTGGCGCTTCAGGCCGAGGCGGTCTACGGGCTGACGGAGCTCGCGCGCGAGGAGGTCCGCAGCGCCCGCCTCGTGGCGAACCCCGGTTGCTACCCGACCTCCGCGCAGCTGCCGCTGGCGCCGCTGCTCGAAGACGGGCTGATCGAGAGCGACGACATCATCATCGACGCCAAGTCGGGGGTCTCCGGCGCCGGGCGCGAGGCCAAGCAGGGGAGCCTCTTCGCCGAAGTCGGCGAAGGCGTGCACGCCTACGGCATCGCCGCCCACCGCCACGCGCCCGAGATCGAGCAGGGGCTCTCGGCGGCCGCCGGCGGGCCCGTGCGGGTCAACTTCACGCCCCATCTCATGCCCATGAACCGGGGAATTCTGGCCACGGTCTACGTGCGCAGCCGCGCGGGCGCCGATGCCCTGCGCGACGCCCTCGCCCGGCGCTACGCGGACGAGCCGTTCGTGCGCGTGCTGCCTGCAGGCGCGGCGCCGGCCACGCGCCATGTGCGGGGCTCCAACCACTGCCTGATCGGGGTTTACGACGACCGGATCGAGGGGCGCGCGATCCTGATCTCGGCGATCGACAATCTGGTCAAGGGCGCTTCCGGCCAGGCGATTCAGAACATGAACCTGATGCACGCCCTGCCGGAGACGACGGGGCTCGAGCAGGCGCCGCTCTTCCCGTAGGAAAGCGGGAGTCCATGTCCGCCGGTCTGCTGCTCCCCTATCGCCACCGCTGGCCGCAGGTTGCGCCGAGCGCCTTCGTCGCGGCCGGCACCAACGTGATCGGCGACGTCATCATGGGGGAGCAGTCGAGCGTCTGGTTCAACTGCGTTCTCAGAGGCGACGTGAACTACATCCGCATGGGCGCGCGCAGCAACGTCCAGGACGGCACGATCATCCACACCGCGACGGCGGGCGGCCCCACGCTGATCGGCGACGACGTGGTGGTGGGTCACATGTGCCTGCTGCACGCCTGCATCCTGGAGGACGCCTGCATGATCGGCATGGGCGCCACGGTAATGGACTTCGCGGTGGTGGAGACCGGTGCCTGGGTCGCCGCCGGCGCGCTGGTGACGCCGGGCAAGCGGGTCAAGAGCGGCGAGATGTGGATGGGCCGGCCCGCGAAGGCTGTCCGCATGGTGAGCAACGCCGAGCGCGAGACCATCACCACCATCGCCCGGCGCTACGCCAACCGCGCCGGCGAGTACCGGGCATCCTCGGGCCCGCCGCGGCGCGCGCCCGCTCCTACTTCGCCAGGACGTAGGCGCCCGGCGCGTCCTCGATCGGCCTGAGCGCGCCGTCGCCGGGCACCCGCGCCGATACCTTCCTGCCGCCTGAGCGGCGGCGCTGCCAGGCGTGCCAGTCGTTCCACCAGGAGCCCTCGTGTTGCTCGGCGGCGGCGAGCCACGCATCGGCGTTCTGGGACTCCGTGATCGGACCGGTCCAATAGCCGTACTTGCCGGCGTCCGGCGGGTTGATGATGCCGGCGATGTGGCCGGAGGCGCCGAGCACGAAGCGGCGCTGCCCCCGGTAGAGCCCGCACGCGGCAAAGCATGACTGCCACGGCGCGATGTGGTCCTCCCGCGTTGCAACGATGTAGGTCGGGATGTCGACGCGGCCGAGATCGATGGGAACGCCGGCGAGGCTCAGGCCCTCCGGCTGGGCCAGCAGGTTCTCCTGATACATCTTGCGCAGGTAGAAGCCGTGCATCGCCGCCGGCATCCGTGTCGAATCTGCGTTCCAGAAGAGCAGGTCGAAGGGCAGCGGCTCGCGGCCGAGCAGGTAGTTGTTGACGACGAAGGACCAGATCAGGTCGTTGGCGCGCAGCATGTTGAAGGTCGTCGCCATGTGGCGCCCGTCGAGATAGCCCTTCTCCGCCATCATGGCCTCGAGCGACTCGAGCTGGGCATCGTCGATGAAGACGCCGAGCTCGCCGGGCTCAGTGAAATCGACGAGGGAGGCGAAGAAGGTTGCGCTCCTGATCCGCTTGTCATCCCGCGCCGCGAGATAGGCCAGCGTGGCGGCTGTCAGCGTGCCGCCCAGGCAATAGCCGATCGCCGCGACATCACGCTCGCCCGTCGCCTGCTCGATCGCATCGAGCGCCGCCAGCGGGCCTTCCACCATGTAGTCCCCGAAGGTCTTCTCCGCGAGGCGCTCGTCCGGATTGACCCATGAGATCATGAAGACCGTATAGCCCTTCGATAGGGCCCACTTCACAAACGAATTCTTCGGCCGGAGATCGAGCACGTAGTACTTGTTGATCCAGGGCGGCACGACGAGGAGCGGCCGGCGAAACACCGTCTCCGTGCCCGGCGCGTACTGGATCAGCTGCATCAGCTCGTTCTGGAAGACGACCCTTCCGGGCGTCGTCGCGATGGTCTCGCCCAGGGTGAAATGACCCTCGTCCGACATGCGGGGCCCGAACCGGCCCTCGTTGCGCTCCAGATCGTCGAGTACGTTGCGCAGGCCCCTTAGCAGGTTCTCGCCCCTGGTCTCGGCGGTCTCCTTGAGCGCCGTTGGGTTGGTGGCGAGAAAATTGGTCGGCGCCAGCGCATCGACGAATTGGCGGGTGTAGAAGGCGAGCTTGGCGGCGTCCTTCTCGTCGAGGCCGCGCAGGTTCCCCACCGTCGACTGCATGCAGGCGGCGGTGAGCAGATACGACTGCTTCAGGTGATCGAAGACCCAGCTCTCGGTCCAGGCCGGATCGCGAAAGCGGCGGTCGTCTGGCGCGGGCGCGGCCACCGGCTCGGCGGACTCTTTGCCCTGCAGGCGCTGCGCGCCCTGCTGCCAAAGTTTGAGATAGCCGTCCCACCACCTCATCTGAGCGTCGATCAGCGGAGACGGATCGTCGGCCAGGCTGCGCGCCATCGCCCCCAGGGCTGCGCTCAAGTTGAGCGGGTCGGTCGCCGCCCCGGCACCCGTCGTGCCCTGCCCGCTGAGGAAACGCGCCGCGATCCGCTGGCTTTGCTCTGTAATGGCGGCGAGTTGGTCGGCCATGTCGTGTTCCGCCGCGTCTGCGGCGGGCGGGTCGTCAGGCATCGTGAGCCGTGTCCGTGCGAGGTGGATTGGCAGGCGCGCCTCTCGGCCGCCGCCCGCCAATGCGAATGATCTGAATTGCGTATATGCTACCCACGAGTCGGACGGTTCTCAACGCTGGCGGCGGCAGGGCATCGCCAGCCAACCAGGAGCATTCCCCATGCACGATTCCCAGGGCCATCAGGCGACTACACCCACTTCCAGGCGGCAGCGGATGCGGCCACTCGCGCTGCTCGCGATCGCGCCGCTTGCTCTCGGCCTCATCGTGACGGGATGCACGGCGGTCGAGGATACGACCGATTACATCGGCGACCTGTTCAGCTATGTCGAGGACGACGAGGAGATCTTCGGCAGCGATGATGTCTCCAGCGGTGACGAGCCCTACCGCTCCGTCAGCGAAGTGCCGAGCGAGGCGCCCGCCGTTTCGGGTGCGGAAGAACGTGTCGAGCTGACCGCCGGCCTGGTCGCGGACCGCGAGAAGGCGCAACACACGGCCGAGGAACTCCGTGCGCGGGTGGAGTCGGAAGAGCCGCTCACGCAGGTTCGCGCCGTGTATCAGCCAGTGGAGGAGTAGACGGAGCCTGCCCTGACCGCCGCCGGCGTGTCGTACCCCACGTCCCGCGACCGACCCGCCGAGACCCCTCCCCTGCCGTGACCCATCGCCCCTATTGTGTGCCGGGCGGTCGTGGATCGGCCGGCCGCCTCTACCCGACGCCACAGACCAACCTGAAAGAAGTACATCTTCATGCCTGAACCGCTACGTATCGGCATTGCCGGGCTGGGCACTGTCGGCTGCGGCGTGCTCGCGCTGCTGCGCGAAAACGCCGCGCTGCTGGAGCAACGGACGGGCCGGCGGATCGAGGCGGTTGCGGTCTCATCACGCGACAAGGGCAAGGATCGCGGGGTTTCGCTCGGCGGGCTCGACTGGTGCGACGATGCCCGGGCGCTCGCGGCCCACCCTTCCGTCGATGTCGTAGTCGAGCTGATCGGCGGGTCGGAAGGGACCGCGCGCGCGCTCTCTGAGGCGGCATTCGCCAACGGCAAGCACCTGGTGACCGCGAACAAGGCCCTGCTCGCCCACCACGGCGCGGCGCTCGCGGACGCGGCCCGACAGGCGGACCGCCACCTCGGCTACGAGGCCGCGGTCGCCGGCGGCATCCCCATCGTCAAGGCGCTGCGCGAGGGCCTCGCCGGCAACCGGATCGGCGGCGTCTACGGCATCCTGAACGGCACCTGCAACTACATCATGACGGCGATGCACGAGTCCGTGCAGGCCGGCCAGGCGCGCGATTTCGACTCCGTGCTGCAGGAGGCGCAGGAGCTTGGCTACGCGGAGGCAGATCCCTCCACCGACATCGACGGCATCGATGCCGCCCACAAGCTCGCGATCCTCACCAGCGTGGTCTTCGGCTGCCCGGTCGACTTCGACGCCGTGCACGTCGAGGGCATCCGCCACGTGAGCGCCCTCGACATCGGCTTCGCCATCGAGCTCGGCTACCGGGTCAAGCTATTAGGCATAGCCCGCGCCGACGAGGTTGCGATCACGCAGCGGGTGCATCCCTGCATGATCCGCGAGACGGCGCCCATCGCCCGCGTCGACGGCGTTTTCAACGCCGTGGTCGCGGAGGGCGACCGGATCGGCAGCGCGCTGTTCGAAGGCCCCGGTGCCGGCGCCGGCCCGACCGCATCGGCGGTGGTCGCCGACCTCGTGGACATCGCACGCGGGCAGATCATGCCGGCCTTCCCCGCCGCGGCAGCGGGCACGGACCGGCCGGCGGCGAAGCCCATGGACCACCACGTCGGCGCCTACTACATTCGCCTGATGGTGGTGGATAAGCCGGGCGTGATTGCCGGTATCGCCGCCTGCCTGCGTGACGAGCAGGTCTCCGTGGAAGCCATGCTGCAGCGCGGACGGAACCCCGGCGATCTGGTGCCCGTGGTGCTCACCACCCACGAGGCACAGGAAGCGGCGGTGGTGAACGCGCTCGCCGCCATCGACCATCTCGACACAGTGCTGGAGCCGCCGCGCATGATCCGGATCGAAGCGTTCTAGGGGGCGTCCATGGCAGACGCAGCGATCTCCCTCGACCGGAACCTGGCGCTGGATGCGGTGCGCGTGACCGAGGCCGCGGCCCGCGCGGCGGCCCGGCTGATCGGCCGGGGCGACGAGATCGCCGCCGACCAGGCCGCGGTCGATGCCATGCGGCGCGGCCTCAACGCACTCGACATCGACGGCACGGTGGTCATCGGCGAGGGCGAGCGGGACGAGGCGCCGATGCTCTTCATCGGCGAGAGCGTCGGCACCGGCAAGGGCCCGAGCCTCGATGTCGCGCTCGACCCGCTCGAAGGCACCACCATCTGCGCCACCGGCGGGCCTAACGCGCTGGCCGTGCTGGCGATGGCGGAAAAAGGCGGCTTCCTCGCCGCGCCCGACACCTACATGGACAAGATCGCCGTCGGCGACGGGCTGCCGGACGAGCTGGTCGATCTCGACGACCCACCGGCCACGACGCTGGCCAAGCTCGCCAAGGCAAAGGCCTGCGATGTCAACGAGCTGACCGTGCTGATCCTGGACCGGCCCCGGCACGAGGAGCTGATCGCCAAGGTGCGCGAGACCAGCGCGCGCATCCAGCTGATCCGGGACGGCGACGTCGCCGGCGTGATCGCGACCACGCGGCTCAACCGCACCGTCGACATCTACATGGGGATCGGCGGCGCACCCGAGGGCGTGCTCGCCGCCGCGGCGCTCCGCTGCATCGGCGGCCAGATGATGGGCCGGCTGGTCTTCCGCAACGATGACGAGAAGCGGCGCGCGCGGGCGATGGGCGTCACCGATCACAAGCGCAAGTACAGCCTGCACGAGCTTGCCGGCGGCGAGGTGATGTTCTGCGCAACCGGCGTGACCGACGGCGCCATGCTGCGCGGCGTCTCGCGGCTCCCCCACGGCGCGCGCACCAGCTCGGTGGTCATGCGCTCGCGCACCGGCACCGTGCGCATGATCGAGGCCGAGCACGATTTCTCCCGCGCGCCCGAGCGTATCGGCGCGTGATCTGCACCGGCACCTGACTCGATGAACGACGGGGCGGCGATGCTCGGAGTCGAGCGATCGCTGCTCGGCAAGCGCTGGCGCGCGCGGCTCGAAGATTCGATGTCGGGCCTCTCGCTCGCCCAGGCCATCGAGGTGCCGGAGCTGGTCGGGCGCGTGCTCGCAGCCCGCGGCATCGCTGCGGAAGACGCGCCGGACTATCTCGACCCGACGCTGCGCCGGCTTCTGCCCGACCCGCTTCACCTTCTGGACATGGTGAGGGCCATCGCGCGGCTTGCCGGCGCGCTGGAAGCGGGCGAGAAGATCGCGATCTTCGGCGACTACGACGTGGACGGCGCGACCTCGGCCGCGCTGCTCAGCCGCTTCTTCGAAGCGGTCGCCGAGGCGCCAACCATCTACATCCCGGACCGCCTGCGGGAGGGCTACGGCCCGAACGCCGCCGCCATGCGCATGCTGGCAGCGCAGGACGTGCGCGTGGTCATCACCGTGGATTGCGGGATCAGCGCCTTCGATGCGCTCGAAGACGCTGCCGACGCCGGGCTCGACGTGATTGTGGTCGACCACCACGTGGCCGAGGCGCGGCTACCGCAAGCTTGCGCCGTGATCGACCCCAACCGGCTGGACGACGCGAGCCCGCACCGCCAGCTCGCCGCCGTGGGCGTAGCCTTCCTTCTCGTCGTCGGGCTCAACCGGCATCTGCGCGAGGCGGGCTGGTACCGCGAGCGGGCGGAGCCCGACCTCCTGCAATGGCTCGACCTGGTGGCGCTCGGCACGGTCTGCGACGTGGTGCCGCTCACCGGCGTCAACCGCGCCTTCGTGCGCCAGGGCCTCACGATGATGCGGCAGCGGCGCAACGTGGGGCTCAGGGCATTGGGCGACGTCGCCGGGCTGGAGGAGCCACCGGGGGTTTATCACCTGGGCTTCATCCTGGGCCCCCGCGTCAACGCCGGCGGCCGGGTGGGCGAGTCCAGCCTTGGCGCACGCCTGATGACGACCGAGAACGAGTTTGAGGCGTCGGAGATCGCGCGGCACCTCGACGCGCTCAACCGCGAGCGCCAGGCGATCGAGCAGGCGGTGCTGGAGGAGGCCATCGAGCAGGTGGAGACGGCGAGCGGCGGTACGTCCGCGTCAGCGCCTCTGGTCCTCGCCCACGACGAGCGCTGGCATGCCGGCGTCATCGGCATCGTCGCGAGCCGGCTCAAGGAGCGCTACAACCGGCCGGCGGTGGTCGTCGCCTGGGAGGATGGCGCGGACGGCGTCGGTAAGGCCTCCTGCCGTTCGGTACCGGGCGTCGATATCGGCGCCGCAATCACCGCCGCGCGCCAGGCGGAGCTGCTGGTCAACGGCGGCGGGCATCCGATGGCAGCGGGCTTTACCGTCGAGAAGGCGAAGCTCTCGCCGCTGGAGGATTTCCTGCATCACCGCCTGGGCGCGGATGCGGATGAGGCTGCCCGGCTTCCGACCCTCGGGCTCGACGGCGCGCTCGGCGTGGAAGGCGCGACGGCGGACCTGCTGGAGATGCTGGAGGCGGCCGGCCCCTACGGCGCCGGCAACCCGGAGCCCCGCTTCGCCATAGCCGGCACCCAGCTGCTGCGAGCGGATATCGTGGGCCGCGGCCACGTGCGCTGCCAGCTTGCGGGTAAGTCAGGGAAACGCCTCAAGGCCATCGCTTTCCGCGCCGCCGACAACGCCTTGGGGCACGCGTTGCTGGCGGGCGCGGAGCACCCCTTCCACCTGGCGGGCCGGCTCCGTCTTGATCGCCGCCGGGGCACCCGCGCCGTCGAGCTGCATATCGACGACGGCGCCCCTGCCCCGCCGCCATCCGACCCTTGAACGCTCTTGATTCTCGGGCGGCCTGCGCGCTACATGGCGCGGCCCATGGCAGTGACCCCTTCGTCTAGAGGTTAGGACACCACTCTTTCAAGGTGGAGACACGGGTTCAATTCCCGTAGGGGTCACCACCCATTATCTTCTCCCTTATCTTGCAATCACTTAGAAACCCCAATCGTTGTTCGGTGGCTGCGTTTGACCCCTCGGAACCGAAGAAAGTTAACACGTCGCCACGCCGTTCGGCGTTCAATCGGCGCGCTGAACAACAGAGCCGAACATGGGAGGTTATCGCCGTTCAGTCGATCGGCAGGCAGAAGGGAGACATTTCGTCGGCGCTGCGCTTCGCCCAGTCTAGTTTGGGAATTCGGTTGAGCGCCCGCTTCTGGCCTTCCTGGAGGCGGTCCAGCGCATCGTCCTGATCGATCGTGAGCACCGTGCGGTCCTTCACCACAAGCTCGCCGTTCACGAATACGTCGCGAACCGCCGCGGCCGTGCCGGAATAGATGAAGCACTTCAGCGGATCGCGCACTGGGCGCATCGAGGGATGACGCAGATCGACCAGCGACAGGTCCGCCTTGGCATCCGTCGCTAGACGCCCCAGGTCGTCCCGACCGAGCGCTCGCGCAGCGCCCAGCGTTGCGATCTCGAATACCGCGTCGGTCGGCAGCAGGTCGACATGGCCGCTCGCCACCTTCGACATGAGACCCGCGATTCGCATCTCCTCGACCAGGTCGTGCGGGTAGCAATCGGTGCCGAGCGCCATGTTGACGCCGGCAGCGCGGTATCCGCCGAGGCTCCGCATCATGTCGCCCCACTGAGCGAAGGCACGCGGGCAATGCACGACGCTCGTACCGGACCGGGCCAAGCGTTCCAGGTCGCGGTGCTCGTGGTGGTTGACCCAGGGATGCTGGTCGATGTCGATGGCGTGCCCTAGCAGCGTGTTCGGGCCGAGCACGCCGATATCGTCGAGCCACTCGATCGGCGTCTTGCCATGACGCCGGATCATCTCGCGGTGTTCCATGACTGACTGCGCGGCATGGGTCTGGAGCGGAATGCCTCTGCTGTCAGCGGCCTCCTTGCAGCGTCGGAACATCTCTTCCGTACACGTGTCGGCCTGCGCCGGCCCGACCATTCCATGCAAGCGCCCGCTGGGATGCGCGATCGCATCGTCGATCAGCTCGAGCGAGCGTTCGAGGTTCTCGAACCCCTTCTCCTCGTACCACTCGTACAGATGATCCTTGCCGTTGGACGTGTACCAGTGGGCGGACTGCACCATGGGGCAGGCATAGGTGCGAATGCCCGTGCCAGCGAGCACGTCAATCCAGCCTTGGTAAGGCAAGCCGGAACAGTGGAGCTCGGCCATGGTGGTGCAGCCGCTCTTCAGCAGGTCGCAGGCAGACGCCTGCGTTGCGGCAGCCGCCGACTCCGGGTCTTCTTGCAGGATCCATGTGTACTCGAGCAGCTGCGTCATCCACATGTGCTTGGTGGCGAGGTCTTCGAAGAATCCCTTGCCGTGCATTTCCATGTAGCCATGCAGATGGAGGTCGAGCATTCCGGGAAGGACCATCACGTCCTTGCCGTCGATGACGTGCTCGGCCTCGCCACCGTAGTCTCTGCCGACGTGGACGATCGTGTCGTTCGTGAAGGCCACGTCGGCGCCGCGCATGTAGACGTGACCGTCCCTGTCGGGGTCGTAGCCCACGACCCAGTCGGCGTTCCTGATGAGCGTCGTGCCAGCCATTTCTCCCTCCGTCCCGGTAGCCGTCTGTGACGGGACAGTTCCTCTCGACTTACTCAGCGGCGAGCCTCTCCAGTTCCGGCACCAAGCCGTCGTAGTAAGGCAGGTTGTCCACGCGCGGCGTCCAACTGCCGTCGTCGATGCACGCTTGGACGTGTTTGGCGATCTCCTCCATGGTCGTGAACCAGACGCCGCCTTTGCCCTGCATGTACTCGATCATCTGCTGGACGCGGCGGCACCGGGCGAGTCGCCCGGAGACGAAGGGGTGCCAGACGGTGACCCACAAACCGCCGAAGTCGTACATCGCCTCGAACTCGGACATGAAGACGTTCATCGCCTCGTCCGGCGATTTGATCGTCATCATGTAGTTGAAGTCGAACGAATGGGTGTAGTGCGGCCAGTCGTCCATCGCCCAATGGGACGGAAGCTCGATGACGCTGCCCTGCGCTGTCTTCAGGACGTAGGGCACGTCGTCGCCCATCAGCGTGGCGTCGTAGATGAGCCCCTCCTCGATCAAGAGGTCGACCGAATACTTGGACGCGTTGTAGAGCGGGCCGCGCCAACCGCGCGGGCGCTGACCGGTCATCTTTTCGATCACGTCGATCTGCCGCCTGAGCCAGTAGTGCTCCTCCTCCCGAGGCAGCTTGTTGGGGTCTTCGTGGATGTAGCCGTGAGCGGCAATTTCGTGGCCGTCCTTCAGGATCATGTCGACGAGATGGGGATAACGCTCCATGCACCACGCAGGATAGAAGAAGGTCTGCTTGATGCCGCATTCCCGGTACATGTCGAGAATGCGCGGGATCGCCACCTCGTCGTACTTCAGCCACGACAGCGACGACAACATGGTATCCGCCCTCTCCCGGTGCTCGAGATGCAGGATGCTGTCGGTATCGATGTCGAATGTGATGGCGGCGGCGCACTTGGCACCGTCCGGCCAGGGAACGGGGTTCTTGATCATGTCAGCTCCTCCTTGGCGCTCCGACGGGTCGCGCGATCACGACCCGACGTAGGCAATAGCCTCGATTTCGATGAGCAAGTCCTGATAGCCGAGACCGTTGACGCGAACGGCGGTGCCGACCGGCCCCGGGTTTGCGAGATAGTCCAACCGGACCTTGGTCATGGCCTCCCAGTAGTCCTGCAACGCCTGACCCTCGCCGACCTGGTCGTAGTAAGTGTTGAGGCGCACGATGTGCTCCAGGTCCGCCCCGGCCTCCTTCAGCACCGCGCGGATATTCTCGAAAGTGTTGCGGGTCTGCATGGCGATGTCACCGACGCCGATGGCGCTGCCCTTGCTGTCGCCGGATATCTGCCCGCCGACGAAGATGTAGTCGCCGACCTTCCAGCCCTGCGAGAGCGGGACCGGGATGCTCCAGTCCCAGTGGTTGGCGGGCATCAGGCGCTGCTTGTCCGCACCCACATAGGCGATGCCTTCGATCTCGATGAGCAGGTCCTCAAAGGCGAAGCCGTTGACCCGGACCGCGGTACCGGCGGGGCCCGGATCGCTGAGATACTCCAGGCGGACTTTGGTCATGTCCTCCCAGTATTGCCGGAGCGCCTCGCCCTCGCCCTCGAACTCATAGTAGGTGTTGAACTTTATGAGGTCGGAGAGCTCCGCGCCGCCCTCCCTGAGCACGCTCTGGATGGAGCCGAAGACGTTCCTCACCTGCTGTCCGATGTCGCCGGGCGCGATGGTGCGCCCTCTGTCGTCAGATGATATCTGCCCTCCGACGAAGATCAGATCGTCCACTTTCCACCCCTGCGAGAAGGGGACGGGCATGCTCCAGTCCCAATGATTGGCGGGCATGAGCCGCTGCTTCTTACGGCCGACGATGGCGATGGCCTCGATCTCGATGAGCAGGCCCTCGTAGGCAAAGCCCCGGACGCGGACCGCCGTCCCCACCGGGCCGGGATCGGCCAGGTATTCCTTCCTGACCTCGGTCATCTCCTCCCAGAAATGGGTGATGTCGGCGCCCTCCCCGTCGTGCTGGTAGTAAGTGTTGAGCTTCACGATGTCGGAGAGATCGCCGCCGGCCTCCTCAAGGACCCGCTTGATGAACTCGAACGTGTTTCGCGTCTGCACCGCGATGTCGCCGGCCCCGACGGGTCGGCCCTGGGCATCGGCGGAGACTTGACCGCCGACCAAGATCACGTCGTCGATCCTCCACCCCTGCGAGAAGGGCACGGGCATGCTCCAGTCCCAGTGATTTGCGGGCATGATTCGTGTCTTGGTCATGACGGCGTGTCCTCGTGGTTCATGGCGATCTGCCGCGACGCGTCACCCTATCGTGCCCCGGCCCGCACCAGCCGTGTCTTCGGATCGAGCGCGTCGCGCAGGCTGTCGCCGAGCAGGTTGAAACCCGTGACCATGAGAAAGATCGCAACCCCCGGCAGGGTCGAGACGTGGGGGGCGATGTGCAGCACAGTGCGACCGTCGCTGGTCATGATGCCCCACTCGGGCGTTGGCGGCTGCACCCCGAGGCCGAGGAAGCTCAACCCTGCCGCCGTCACCACGATCGTCCCCACGATGGTCATGGAATAGACGACCGATGCGGAAACGACATGGGGCAGCATCTCGACGAACAGAATCTTGAAATCGCTGGTCGCATCGGCGCGGGCAGCCTCGATATAGCCCTGCTCCTTTTGCGCCAGCGCCTGCACGTACACGACGCGGGTGTTGTAGGGGATCAGGACCACGACGAGGGCAATGATCAAGTTGCCGAGCCCCGGCCCCATGAAGAAGGAGAGCGTGATCGCCAGCAGCACCATGGGGAAGGCAAACAGCACATCCATGGAGCGCATGATGAAATAGCCGACACGCTCGTAGTACGCGGCGATGGTGCCGAGGGGGATCGAAATGAGGCCGCCGAGCACGACTGGCGTGACTCCGGCGATAAGCGAGTAGCGGGTGCCGTGGATCAGGCGCGAGAGAATGTCCCGCCCCTGCTGGTCCAGGCCCAGAATGTGGCCCTCGGTTCCGGGGCCGCGCAGTCGCAGCCTCGGATCGGCATACTGTGGGTCGTAGGGCGCGATATAGGGCGCGAAGAGCGCGCAAACGACGAGAACCAGGATGATCAGGGCGCCGGCCATCCCGTAGGGATCGTTGCGAATGCCGCGCCAGATGAAATAGAGCGTCGACCGCGCGCGCTCCGCCTCCACGCTGCGTCGGGCGCGCTTCGATGCCCTGCCCTTCCTGATCCTGCCCGTGGCCATGTGGCGCCGCCCCCGCTACTTCCGCGTGGTGTCGAGGGCGTAGACGATGATGTCGGCCAGCATATTGCCCAGGACAAATATGATGGCGACGGCCAGCACGCAGCCCTGCACCATCGTCAGATCGCGATGAAGGATCGACTGGTAAAGCTGCAGGCCGATTCCGGGCCAGTTGAAGATGATTTCCGAAAAGATGGCGCTGCCGAATAGGTAGCCGATCTGCAGGCCGATCATGTTGGAGAAGGTCGGCAGTATATTGCGTACGCCGTGGCGATAGATCACCCGTGATCCCGGCAAACCGCGCGACCGTGCCGCCAGGATATAGGGCTGGCTTAACGTATCGAGCATGGCGCCTCGGGTGACACGCGTCACGATGGCGACCGAGGTCGCCGCCGTGGTCACCGCCGGCAGGAAGAGATGATGAAGCAGGTCCAGGATCCCGCCTGGGTTGGCCATGTTGTACATGCCCGACATGGGGAAGAGCGGTACCCACACGCCGAACAGGTAGAGCAGCGCAATCCCGAGCCAGAAGACCGGCATGCTCGCGAGCAGCAGCGAGAAGAAGACGGTGAAGCGGTCGAAGGGCTTGCGGAAACGGGCCGCAGACGCAGTGCCCATGAGGAAGCTCACCGGAATGACGATGAGCAAACTCGCACCGGTCAGGATGAGCGAGTTGCCGGTCTTGTCCAGCAGCACGGTCATCACCGGCATCCGCATCATGAGCGACTGGCCGAGATCGCCGTGCAACGCGGCCCAGAGCCAGTGGCCGTATTGGACGAACATCGGCCTGTCCAGACCGAGTTCCTCGCGCAGCATGGCCGCGCGCTCCTCGGTATAAAACATCGAGAGCAGCGTGTGCGCGATGTCGCCGGGAATGAGATAGAGAACGCTGAAAACGACAAAAGAAACGCCGAAAAGAACCGGCACCACGTGAATCAAGCGCCAGATTATGAATCTGAGCATGGTCGGCTCGGAGGGGCAGTAGCGGCCCCGCCGGCTGGCATTCGCCGGCGAGACCGCCCCACCTTATTGTTTACTCTTTGTCGACAATCGCCATGTCGTGCCAGTGCTGCGGTGCAAGCACGAAACCCTTGAGATTGGGCCGCATGGCGTAGACCCCCCACGGGCTGTGGGTGGGAATGAAGGCCGTGTCCTCCTCGATGACGATCCGTTGGATCTCCCTGAGGTGGGCGATCATCTCCTCCTCAGTGAGCGCAGCCCGCGCCATGGACAGCAGCTCACCGATCCTCGGGTTGTCGTAGTACCCGGCATTGAAGCCGTTGGGCGGCAGGGCCGCCGGCGAGATGACTGCGTCGAGCCAATGGAACGCGCTCTCGCCCCAGGAGAGCTGCATGAAGCCGGTGCCCTCACGCATGCCCTGAGACATCGTGTCCATGTAGGTGCTGATCTCGAAAAGCTCGATGCTCAGATTGACGCCGATACGGGCCCAGTCGCGCTGGATCCATTCGGCATCGGCCACGGTGTTGACGTCGCCAGCACCGCCCGGCGTCCAATCGACGCGCACGTCGAAGCCGTCCGGATAACCGGCCTCCGCCAGCAGTTCCTTGGCCCTGGCCGGGTCATAGGGGAAGGGCTGATAGTCGGGATCGTGGCCCGGCCCGCCATAGTTCAAGATGCTGTAGGCGGGCGAACACTGGCCGCGTCTCAGGTATTTGCACAGTCCCTCGCGGTCGATCGCCATGTAAAGCGCCCGCCGGACACGGGGGTCATCGAGGGGCTTCAGCCGCGTGTTGACCCACAGGTTATAAATAGTCGTGATCGGCGCCATGTCGACGACCATGCCCTGCGACGCGAGAAAGTCCGTCGAGTCTGGAGAGGGCGTCGCGATGATGTCGACCTCACCGGTGAGAAGCGCAAGCTCGCGGGTCGCGACATCGGGGATGCCACGAATGATGAGCCTGTCGACCCTGGGAATCCTATTGGGGTCCCAATAGTCGGCGTTGCGCTCCATCACGATCTTCTCGCCGAAAACACGCTCCGTCAGCTTGAACGGGCCGGTGCCGACGCCGTGCAGATGCGCCTCCTCGTTGCCGTGGGTCTCCACGACCTTAGGGCTGATCATGCCCGAGGAGCCGAATCCGCCCTGCGAGAGCCGCCGGATGAACTCGGAGTTCGGCTGCTTCATGTTGACCCGGAACGTGTACTCATCGACCACTTCGTAGCTCTCGATATCGCCGTGCCACCAGCCGTTGAAGGCGTTGGCCAGCGGATAGAAGTGCTCGAAGTCCTCGTTCATTACGCGGTCGAAGTTGAACTTCGCGACCTCGGCGTTCCAGGGCGTTCCATCGTGGAATGTCACACCCTCACGCAGATGGAACGTGTAATGCAGCTTGTCCTCGGACACATCCCAACTCGTGGCGAGAGCAGGGATGACCGGCGGACGATCGACGTCCTTGATGGTCAGGTCCTGTTGCACAAAGCTTTCGTAAATGTGGAACGTTTCGCGATAGGTGAGCCATAGCACATGTGTGTGTGGATCGAGACGACTGGGCTCGCCTTCGACAGCAAGAACGATGGTCTTGTCCTGCGCCTGCACCGGTTGGTCCGCTGCGAACAGCGAACCGGCGGCAAGCGCCACCAGGGCAAGGAGGCCCACCGCGTGGCGACACAGCCACGTCGGGCTCACCCGGCCTTTACCTTTCAGCCACCCTCTCATGATCCTATCCTCCCTTCATGTCGTGAGCTGGCGCGCATTCTCCTCTTGCGCCTGCCGGAGAGCGTGTTCGCTTTCGTGTCGTGCGTCCCCGGCTTCCGCCGACGCGTTCCTGTTGTTCTTTGAGTCCTCGTAAAGATGGCAGGCTACGGCGTGGCCCGCCTCGATTCCCTGCAGCTCTGGCATCTGCGTGGCACACGGTTCGAAGCGCTCGGTACAGGTGCCGGAATAGATGCAACCGGTCCTGGCCGCCGCAGAGGCGCGCATGGCGCTCTCAAGGTCCTCGTCGTCGGCAAGCACGCCAGTTTGGCTTGCGACCCTCTCCCACGCGTCGTCCTTCTTGAGGCCCAGCACCGCATCGAGGAGCGTCCTGGTGTAGGGATGCTTCGGGTGATGATAGACCTCGTCGCTGCCGCCGATCTCGACGGCGCGGCCGTGATAGAGAACGAGAATGCGGTCGGAGAAGTTCTTCACGAGCTTCAGGTCGTGAGAGACGAAGAGATAGGTCAACTGAAGGGTCTCTTGCAGCTCCTTCAACAGATTGAGGATCTGCCCCTGAATTGAGACATCGAGGGCCGAGACCGGCTCGTCCAGAAAGAGGAAGCGCGGCTCGAGAGCCAGCGCGCGGGCGATGCCGATGCGCTGACATTGCCCTCCGCTGAACTCGTGCGGATAGCGATTGGTATGCGCAGGGTTGAGGCCGACGATGTCGAAGAGGTATTGGACCCGCTCTTTGGCCTCCTGACGCGAGATATCGAAGTTGAGCATCGAGCGCGTGACGTTCTCCGCAACTGTGCGCCGCGGGTTGAGCGTGTGCAGGGGATCCTGGAAGACGATCTGCAAATCCTTGCGATAGGGGCGCATCTCAGCCGGAGAGAGGCCAACCAGATCGGCTTCGCCGAAGCGGACGCTTCCCACATCGGCACGGATCAGATTCAGAATCAGCCGCCCGAGAGTGGACTTGCCCGATCCCGAGCCGCCGACGCAACCCAGGGTCTCGCCCTCGAAGACATCGAAGCTGACGTCGTCCACCGCCACGATCTCGCCGACCTTCTTGCGCAGAACCGTTCCCCCTCGCACGGGGAAGGCCTTGCGCAGGCCGCGCACCTTGATGAGGGGCTCGCTCACTGGTGCGCGCTCGCTTCCGGCCCGAACAAGTGACAGCGAACGTCGGTCCCCGCAGCCGATTCGTAGAGTTCCGGGCGCTCGCTTCGACACTTGGACATGACGAAGGCGCAGCGATCGGCGAAGCTGCAACCGGCCGGCAGGTTCAGCAGATCGGGCGGCTGGCCCTCGATCTGATGAAGCCGTTGGTCGGTGCTGTCCGGATCGGGCACCGCCTGGATCAGCGCCTTCGTGTAAGGGTGCTGCGGATTGGCGAGAACGTCGTCGACCCGGCCCTGCTCCTGTATCTGCCCCGCGTACATGACGATGACCCGGGTGGCCAGCGCTCGCAGGACGCCGAAGTCGTGGGTGATCAGGATGATCGAGAGACCGCGCTCCGCATGCGCGCGCTTCAGGAGAAGAAGAATCGTCGCCTGCACCAGAACGTCGAGGGCGGTCGTCGGCTCGTCGGCGATCAGCACTTCCGGCTCGCAGGCCATGCTGAGCGCCACGCCCACCCGCTGGCACATGCCGCCGCTCATCTGATGGGGATAGCTCGCGGCAACCCGCTCGGGATCGGGAAAATCCACCGCGCGTAACAGGGCTGCGGCGCGCTTGACAGCCTCCGCCTTCGAGAGCGAGGAATCGTGACGACGAAGGGTCTCCACCATCAACGTCGAGACGGTAAAGGCAGGGTTGAGCGCAGCGCGCGGGTTCTGAAAAATCATCGAGATGCGCTTGCCACGTATCGCGCCGAGCGCCCTTTCGCTCTGCGACAGGAGATCGATCCCGTCCAGAACCACCCGGCCGCTGGCGTAGCGGCCCGGCGGCATGGCGACCAGCTTCATGATTGACTGGGCGGTGACGCTCTTGCCCGAGCCGGACTCGCCGACGATGGCGAGGATGTCTCCGCGGTTCAGGCCGAAGGACACGTCGTCCACCGCCTTCACCACACCGGCCGGCGTGTCGAAGTAAGTCCTCAGACGCTCGACCGAAAGGACGGCGTCTCCGGACCGGGCGGGACTTGTCGCGTCCCATCGTTGCGGCTCGGCACCCGTCCTACCCATCGCTGCGCTCCAGCACGGTGGAACGGCTTCAAGCGGATGACTCTACAGTGAGTTGGGGTGAAGCGCCTACGTAATTCGCCGCCCCTTATTCGAGCCGGGTATTCCGCCCTCATCGGTCAGCAAGCGCGCACCGTCTCCCATCGTTCAGCGTCGGCTCTCGACCCGGATATCTAGCGGCGATCCGCCCAGCATGATGTGCAGATTATCCCGGCAACATTCGTGATAGCCTCGATTCGAGTCCGGTCGAATGGGAGACGACGCCATGGCGGTACTCATCAAGAATGCGCGCGTGCTCACAATGGATGACCACGACACCGAGTTTGAACGGGCCGATATTCTTGTCCGCGGGACGAAGATCGAGGCACTTGAACCCGATATCCGTCCTTCCGATAGCGAGCGCGATCTTCGTGTAATCGATGCCGAAGGGCTCCTCGCCATGCCGGGTCTTGTCAACGGACATCTTCACTCCGGAAGCAATTTGATGCGTGGCGTGGATCTGGATGTACCGCTCTCCGTCCTCATGCTTTACGGGTACGGAAGCACAGAGCCGCCGGACCGGCATCTCCATTATGTGCGCGCACTCTGGGGCGCTATCGAAATGCTGAAGAACGGCATCACGGCGGTTCACGACGACCCGCATTACGCGCCGGTCCCTACCGACGCTTCAATTGATGGAACCATGCAGGCCTATCTGGATTCCGGAATGCGTGCAACGGCGACGATCGCCTATCCCATCGTTCCGGAATACGAGAAGTATCCGTACGTAAAGGACATGCTGCCCGACGAGATTTTGCAGCGAATGGACGAATCTGCCGCGGCAATCTCGCCGGACCACCTGTTGGGGCTGTACGATCGCTATATTGAGCGGTGGCACGGCGCTGGAGGCGGCCGCTTGCGTGCCGCAGTGTCAATATCTACCCCTGAACGTGTAACACCCGATTACTTCAGGGCGCTTTCTCGTTTGAGCCGGAAGCATGGATTGGCGTTTGACATGCATATCGGCGAACAGAAGTACCAGAGAGTTCTGGCGCTCCAGAAACATGGAAAGTCGTTCTTCCAATATGCGAAGGATCTCGGATGCCTGGATGAACATGTCATGATCATTCACGCCATCTGGGCGGATGAACACGACATTGATGCCATCGCCGACTGCGGCTGTTCTGTGGTTCACAATCCTGTAAGCAACCTGTGGATCGGTAGCGGTATCATGCCTTATCGGCGCCTTTGGGACAGAGGAATTCCCATTGGCATCGGAATAGATGACATGGCAGTGGATGGCACCTTCAATCTCTGGGGTGTAGCGAAAACCGCCGGTGTGATGCACAGAATTTCGGAACCGGATTGGCTGAAGTGGCCAAAGGCATCCGAACTTCTGTGGTCTTTGACTCGTGGCGGCGCTCGCGGGATGTGCCTCCAGGACGAGCTCGGAATGCTGGCACCAGGCTACCAGGCCGATCTGATTCTGCTGGACCTCAATACAACGGCCTTTACGCCGCTCAACGACTTGCGGCGGCAACTGATTTACAGCGAGAACGGCTCGTCCGTCGTTCTCACGATGGTGGGCGGCGAGGTTGTCGTTGAGAACGGGAAGGTGCTCACGGTGGACGAGGAGTGGGTCAAGGAGGAAGTGCGTCACCTCTCTGCCGGGTTCCGACAGGATCTCGCCCGGGTGGCCGAAGGCGCCGACAGGCTACTGCCATATTGGCGCGAGATGCATTTGCGCGTTGCGGACGACGACGTTGGCCTCAATCGGTGGGCTGGGCCGATGGTGCCTTGACGGCTGCTGGGCAGCATCACAAGGCCCAACGCCGCATCCCGCGCGGGTGCGAGGACGAGAACCGTTTGGTTGCGGACATGATCGAGCTTGCCAGCGCCTCAGGACCGGCATGCCGGCCCTGAGGCAAACGTGCCGGGATATTCTCGGATCCGGTGGTCCAACATCGGGGGCAAGTCCAACCGTCATTGCACTAGCATTTCAACTGGACCAGTAAACGGGGGTAGGTCAACCGACAACGGATCTTGCTACAAGGCCTTCGCCTTCCGCGACGCATGCCGAGCCCTCGGCCTCAAGCACATCCGAACCAAACCCTACACGCCAAAGACCAACGGAAAGGCCGAGCGCTTCATCCAGACCGCCCTACGCGAATGGGCCTACGCAAGGCCATACCACCACTCCGATCGAAGAAATGACGAACTCCCCGATGGCTCCACCGATACAACTGGCATCGACCCCATCCTAGCCTGAAAGCTAAAACATCCATCAGCCAGCTCCCGCTGCCCGAGGACAACCTGTTGATGCTCCACAGCTAGGCGCTCAGAGCGCCTTGAGAGCGTCGGCGACAGGCGTCTCGCCGTCGATCATCTCGAAGGTCTTCGCGATGGTGTTGTCGGCGGCGAGACAATCCACCAGGACCCGTGCCACGTTCTCGCGGCTCACCGAGTGGGTCTCCTTGGCGATGGGGCCGAGGTCGTCACCGGTGGCGATGGCGCCGGTGCTGGGCTCGTTGGTGAGGAAGCCCGGCCGCACGATCGTGTAGTTCAGGCCGCTCGCCTGCAGGTGCCGATCGGCGATCGCCTTGGCCCTGAAGTAGTGATGCAGGCTCTCGGGCCCGCGCTCCGGCTCGTCGACGGCGATCGAGCTCAGCATGACGAAGCGGAGGGCGTTCATGCGCGCACAGGTGTCGATGAAGGCCATCGCGCCGTTCTGATCCACGTCGATGGTCTTCTCCGGCCCGGTCTTGGAGCCGGAGCCGGCGGCGAAAATGGCCGCGCGGCAGCCGCGAACGGCATAGCCCACCGGCTTTTCCAGATCGCCGATCCGGCACTCCGCGCCGAGCGGCTCCAGCTCCTCGCGCTGGGCGAAGTCCCGGATCATGGCGACGGGCTCATGCCCGGCCACAGCCAGCATCCTCAGCACGATCCGCCCGGTGAGCCCGTTCGCGCCCGCAACCACCACCTTCATCGCCGTCTCCCTCAATTCTGCCGGCGCGATCATGGCAGACGCACTCCACCTTGCCCATCCCGCCCCCGCCCCTTGACCCTATCCTGATGACGCCGCAGCCGGGGCTTGCTACGGTTATCCAATCCAACAACGTTCGATCGTCGTTGGATACGTAACGCCATCAGGGGGACACTGGATGAGACCGCCACCGTTTTCCTATGCGGACCCCAGCACGGTGGACGAGGCGCTGGGCCTGTTGGCCGAGCATGGCGACGATGCCGGAATTCTCGCGGGCGGACAGAGTTTCGTGCCGCTCCTCAACTTCCGGCTCGCGCGCCCCACCGTCATCGTTGATATCAATCGCATCGCAGAGCTCGACTATATCGAGCAGCAAAACGGCGCGTTGGAAATCGGCGCGTTGACCCGCCACCGTGCCGTGGAACAGTCGGCGCTGGTGAGCGAGATTTGCCCGTTGCTCAGCGAAGCGATTGCCCATGTTGGGCACGTCCAGATCCGCAATCGCGGGACGGTCGGGGGTAGTCTGGCCCACGCCGATCCGGCCGCAGAGCTGCCCGCCGTCGTCACCGCACTCGGCGGAAGTCTCCGGTTGCGCAGCGCGAGCGGAGAGCGAACGCTGGCGCCCGGCGACTTCTTCGTGAGCAGCCTGACCACAGCCATCGAACCGGGCGAGATGCTGGTTGCCGTCGAGCTTCCGGCGTGGCCTGCGGGCACCGCGACGTGCTTCACCGAGTTCAGTCGGCGGCAGGGGGATTTCGCCCTCGCCGGAGCCGGTGCTGCGGTCGCTTTCGGCGACGGCGGGCGGGTCGAGCGGGCAGGCCTCGCCCTGATGAGCGTAGGCGACCGGCCGTTCGATGGGAGCGCAATCGCCAACGAGCTCCTGGGCGGCGAAACGCCGAGCGAAGCCGCCATCCACGCGGTGGCGGAGCGCGTTCAAAGCGGCGTGGAGCCCTCGTCCGACATTCATGCGCCGGCGGACTATCGCAGGCACTTGGCCGGCGTGATGACCCGGCGGGCGCTGCTCGGCGCCGTGCAACGCGGGACATCCCGGTGAAAGGCGGATCAGATGGATAGCGAACGCAACATCGAAGTCACCGTCAACGGCCGCACGCACAGCCGGACGGTATCGGCGCGCCAACGGCTTTCCGAGTTCATTCGTGACGATCTGGGGCTGACCGGTACGCATGTCGGCTGCGAGCACGGCGTCTGCGGAACCTGCACGGTTCAGCTCAACGGCGAGACTGTCCGTTCCTGCCTGATCTTCGCCGTCCAGGCCGACAGCGCCGAGATCGCGACCGTGGAAGGCCTGGCAAAGGACGGCGCGCTGCATCCCATCCAGGAGGCGTTCTGGCAGGAGCATGGCTTGCAGTGCGGCTTCTGTACCGCCGGCATGCTGATGACGGTCCACGAGTTCCTGTCCGAGAACAAGGGACCGTCGCCGGAAGAGATCCGGCACGCGCTGTCCGGCAATATCTGCCGTTGCACCGGCTACCAAAACATCGTCAAGGCGGTCCAGACGGCCGACCGCCTGTGGGAGCGTTGACATGGGCGCAACAATGATTGGCGAGCGCGTCAAGCGTCTCGAGGATCCCCGCCTCCTGGTCGGCGAGGCCAGCTACGTCGACGACATACAGATTCCGAACACGTTGCACGCGGCGATTCTTCGCAGCCCTCACGGCAATGCGCGTATTCGCAGCATCGATCTTTCCGCAGCGCGCGCGGCGCGCGGCGTGGTGGACGCCTTCAGTCTGGCCGACGCGTGGCCCGACGGAGGGCCGACCATCCCGGTCCTGGCTCCAGTGGAATCGCTGCTGCCGTGCCCGCAATACCTGCTGGCCAAGGACCAGGTGCGCTATGTGGGCGAGCCGATCGCCGTGATCGTGGCGGAGAGCCGCGATCTTGCCGAGGACGCGACGGAGCTCGCCGAGGTCGACTACGAGCCATTGCCGGCGCTGGCGACCATGGAAGGTGCGATGGCCTCCGGCGCGGAGGTGCTGCACGAGACGGTGCCCGACAACATTGCCGCCAAATGGACGCAGGGGATCGGCGATGTGGCGCAAGCCTTCGACGGCGCTGCCCACGTGATCGGCGACACATTCAGGATGCAGCGCTACACCGGCGTGCCGATGGAAGCGCGTGGCACGCTCGCGACTCAGGATCCGGTGAACGGGGAACTCACCGTCTGGACCTCGGGGCAATGGCCGCATACCCAGCGCGCCTTGACCGCTGCCCTGCTCGGCTTGGACGAGAAGAGCATCCGCGTCATCCAGCCGGAAGTCGGCGGGGGCTTCGGGGTCAAGGTCGAGCTCTACCCGGAGGACGTCCTGATCCCGTTCGCGGCCCTCCGCTTGGGCCGCCCGGTGAAGTGGATCGAGGATCGGCGGGAACACATGCTCACCATCGTCCATGCCCGGGAGATGGATATAGAGCTGGAGGTTGCGCTTGAGGCCGACGGAACGATCCGTGGGATGCGCGGCCGGCTGCTCAGTGATCAGGGCGCGTACTTCCGCACGCTCGGCACGGTCAATCCCTCGTTGGCGGTGACCTGCATGCCCGGTCCCTACAAGATCCAAAACTACGAAGGCGAGGTGGTGTGCGTGCTCACCAACAAGAGCCCGTCCTCGCCCTACCGCGGTGCTGGTGGCCCGGAGGCGGTGTACGCGCGCGAGCGGCTGTTCGATATCGCCGCCCGCGAAATCGGCATGGATCCGGCCGAGTTCCGCATGAAGAACCTGATACAGGCCGAGGACATGCCTTACGACACCGGGTTGGTGTCGGTGGAATCGACCGTGGTGTTCGACTCCGGTGACTTCCCCAAGGGATTGAAGAAGGCGCTCGCAGACTTCGACTACGCCGGTTTCCGGAGCGAGCAGGAGCGCGACCGTAGCCAGGGCAAGCTGCGCGGGCTCGGCATCTGCGTCTACACCCAGATGGCCTCTGTCGGGCCTTACGAGAGCGCCGAGGTGCGCGTCGACGGCGGAGGCAAGGTGAGTGTCATCGCCGGCTCCGCACCCCAGGGTCAGGGCACCGGAACCGCGCTGGCGCAGGTCGTCTCGGATCAGCTGGAGGTGCCGCTCGAACAGATCACCGTGACCTTTGCGGACACCGCACGCATTCCCTTCGGCGTCGGCACCTACGCGAGCCGCAACGCCGTGATGGCGGGATCGGCGACGTTGGTCGCAACACAACGCGTGCGCGACAAGGCAATCGAGGTGGCGGCTAATCTGCTGGAGGCGAGCTCACTGGATGTCGAATGGCATGAGGGCACGGCACGGCTCAAGGGCGTTCCGCAGAAGAGCCACACTCTTGCGGAACTCGCCAAGGCGGCAGGGCCCGGCGGCAACCGGCCGGAGGGCATGGAGCCGGGATTGGAGGCTCGCTACTACTACGAGACCATGGACGCACCCTTCGCCTTCGGCGTTCATCTCGCCGAAGTCGAGGTCGAGCCCGAAACGGGACATGTCGAGATTACGCGCTATGTCGTGGTCAACGACTGCGGCCGTCTGATCAATCCCATGATCGTCGATGGGCAGATCGTCGGCGGCATCGCGCAAGGCGTGGGCGGCGCACTGCTTGAGGAGCTCGTCTACGACGAGGACGGTCAGATGCTGAGCGCGAACCTCATGGACTATCAGCTACCGACCAGCCTCGATCTGCCGGACGTCGAGATCAGCCACTACGAATCGCCGTCGCCGCTCAACCCCCTCGGCGTCAAGGGGATCGGCGAAGGCGGTGCGATCGCGGGTCATGCCGTCGTCGCCAATGCAGTCGAGGACGCGCTGGCCCACACGGGCGCCCGGGTTCTCGAGACGCCGCTGAGGCCGGCCGTGATTTGGAGGCTTTTGCAAGAAGGCGGCTCTGCCTCCCCGTAGTCCTCGTTCTCTCTCTAATGTCGACCCTGATCGCGTTCGTTATCAGGAGGCGCGAGCGGCCGCTCGATTTCGATGCAGCTGATAGGCGGAATGTCCGGCGAGCGTGGCCAGAACCACGGCGCCACCCACCACGGTGAGCAGCGGCGGCTCCTCGCTCAGCACGAGCCAGACCCAGAGCGGCCCCAGTACCGTTTCGAGCAGCATGAGGAGGCTCACCTCGGGCGCCGGCAGATAGCGCGGACCGAGGGTGATGAGCGCGAATGAGATGGGCAGAACGAAGACGCCCATGGCGGCGACGTAGCCTGCGCTGCCCCATGCAACGTCGAGCGGGGAGGCGACGCCGAGAACGGCGAGGCCCGCAACCAGACTGCCCAGCGCCGTCGCCGGAATCAGGTTGACCGCGCGCGCCGCGCGCAAGATTACGAACATGCCCGCCATCGTGATCGCGACGAACAGGGCGGCTATATCGCCCAGCAGCGTTCCGCGCCCGACACCGTCCCACACGACGATCGCGATGCCGGCGCAGGAGAGAAAAATCACCAGCCAGAGCTCTAGGCTCGGCCGCTCGCGCAGGAAGATCCAGCTGAGCAGCGCCGCAAAAACCGGCGCGGTCGCATAGATCACAAGCGTGTTCGCGACGCCCGTGTTCGAGATGGCGACGACGAAGAGAATACCGTTGGCGCCGAACAGGAATGCCACGCTGAGCCCGGCCCAGCCCATGGTGAGGAACACGCGGATCGTCGCGCGCCGATGGACGACGGCGATGCCGAGCATGAGGACGAGGCCCAGCGCCAGGTCGCGCCAAAAGGTCGCCGTCCAAACGTCGAGGTCCGCGAGGCGAAGTAACAGCGTGTCCGGCGTCAGCACGATGACCCCAATCCCGGTAATCAGGAGCCCGCGTGTGTGCGTCGCCAAACCGGTCGAACGGAAAACCACGGTCGATCTTACCGCGCCGGTGCTGATTGCCGCTCGGAATGATTCCGGGCTTGGCACACATGACGGGATCGGGAGCATCGTCCAGCCGGGCCAGATGATCCTCCGGCGCAGTGCATCGTCCCTTGCCCGCGCCGGGCGCACCCCCTTATGAAGAGCAGCCGGTGCTGAGGGGAGGGGGCGAGCATGGGCGCGATCACCGATATCCTTGCGCGGGAGATCCTGGACAGTCGCGGCAACCCGACCGTCGAGGTCGATGTCGTGCTGGAAAGCGGCGCGGAGGGGCGCGCTGCGGTGCCTTCCGGCGCCTCCACCGGCACGCACGAGGCGGTGGAGCGGCGCGACGGTGGCGGGCGCTTCGGCGGCAAGGGAGTTCGCGATGCGGTGCGCGCCGTCAACCAGGAGATTTTCTCGGCGCTGAGCGGCATGGAGTCCGCCGAGCAGGCCCGCATCGATGCCACGCTCAACGCCCTCGACGGCACCGAGAACAAAGGCCGGCTAGGCGCCAACGCGATCCTCGGCGTCAGCCTCGCCGCCGCCAAGGCCTCGGCGGTTGAGCTCGATCAGCCGCTCTTCCGCTATGTCGGCGGCGTCGACGCGCGGCTGCTGCCGGTGCCCATGATGAATGTGCTGAACGGCGGGGCCCACGCCGATAATGCCATCGACATGCAGGAGTTCATGGTGATGCCCGTCGCCGCCGGCAGTGTGGCGGAGGCGGTGCGCGTAGGCGCCGAGATCTTTCACGCCCTGGGGAAGCGGCTCTCCGACGCCGGCCATGCCACCAACGTCGGCGACGAAGGTGGCTACGCGCCGGCGCTGGGAAGCACCGACGCCGCCCTCGGCCATCTGTTGAAGGCCATCGAGGCGGCGGGCTATCGGCCCGGCGAGGACGTGCACCTCGCGCTCGACGCCGCGGCGAGCGAGTTCTACCGGGAGGGTGCCTACCGGCTCGCGGGCGAGGGCCGCACCCTGGATGCCGGCGGCATGGTCGCCTATTACGAGGACCTTGTGGCGCGCTATCCCATCGCCTCGATCGAGGACGGTCTCGCCGAGGACGACTGGCACGGCTGGGCCGCGCTCACCCAGGCACTGGGCGCGCGCGTCCGGCTTGTCGGCGACGACCTCTTCGTCACCAGTGCGGCGCGGCTCGGGCGTGGGATTGCGGAGGGCGCGGCGAATGCCATCCTGGTCAAGGTCAATCAGGTCGGCACGCTGACGGAAACCCTGGAGACGGTCTCCCTCGCGCTCCGGAGCGGCTTCGGCGCGGTGATGTCTCACCGCTCGGGCGAGACCGAGGACACCACCATCGCCGACCTCGCGGTCGCGACCGGGTGCGGCCAGATCAAAGCCGGCGCGCCGTCGCGCACCGACCGCACCGCCAAGTACAACCAGCTCATCCGCATCGAGGAGGGGCTGGACGACACCGCCCGCTACGCCGGCCGTTCGGTCCTGCGCGGCGTTTGACCGGACGGGCGCCAGCCTGCGCCCACTGACTTAGGCCAGCATTGTTGTCTTGACAGCCACCGCCGGCGGGGTTGATGTCGTGGCGTCATGGCTGAGCGATTCGCCCGCGTTCGCTACCGGACCATCATCGTGCTGCTCACCTGCGCGCTGGGCCTTCTCTATGTTGGCTACCAGAGTGTGCAGGGCGAGCGCGGACTGCTCCGGTGGGTCGAGCGCTCCGCCGAGGTGGAGCGCACCCGCGCCGAGGTGGCCGCGCTCGCCGAAGAGCGGCGCAAGCTGGAGCACCGCGTCTCCCGCCTTCGGAGCGACAACCTGGACCTCGACCTGCTCGATCAGGAGGCCCGCCGGATGCTCAACCTCGGCCACCCGGACGAGGAGGTCATCTTCCACGACCGCCCGTCGGGGTCCGGCGCGGGCGAGTGATTGAGGGCCGCCTTCGCCAAGCGCTGAACGGCCAATCCCTTGTCATAGCAAGCAACTTCCGCCTCTCCCTTGTCAGCCGGACTCGAATGACCTAGCGTGCCTTGAAGTTCCGCGCCAGCCGATTACGTGACGGGTGGAGCGGACGTTGGACGCGAGGACGAGATGGCGACCGCCAAGAGACGGACCCGGAGCGGGGCCCAGCCCGCTCAGGCAGCCACGATGGAGCCGGAGACGCTGCATCGCGCCTTTCGCGACATGCTGCTGCTCCGCCGCTTCGAGGAGAAGGCCAGCCAGCTCTACGGCATGGGGTTGATCGGCGGCTTCTGCCACCTCTATATCGGGCAGGAGGCCGTGGTCACGGGTATTCAGTACGCGCTCGGGCCGGGCGATTCGGTCATCACCGGCTATCGCTGCCACGCCCACATGCTGATCGCGGGCGTACCGCCCAAGGAGGTCATGGCGGAGCTTACCGGGCGTGCTGCCGGCTCCTCCAAGGGCAAGGGCGGCTCGATGCACCTGTTCGCGCCGGAGCGCGGCTTCTACGGCGGCCACGGCATCGTCGGCGCCCAGGTGCCGCTCGGCGTCGGCCTCGGCTTCGCCCACAAGTACCGGGCGTCGGACCGCATCTCCGTCACCTATTTCGGCGACGGTGCCGCCAATCAGGGCCAGGTCTTCGAGGCCTTCAACATGGCGGCGCTCTGGCAGCTTCCGGTGCTCTTTGTGATCGAGAACAACCAGTACGCCATGGGCACGGCGGTGGAGCGCTCGGCGGCGGTATCGGAGCTGTACGAGCGCGGCGGGGCCTTCGGCATTCCGGGCGGGCGGGTCGACGGCATGGACGTCGCCGCGGTCTACCACGCGACGCAGGAGGCCGTCGCGGGGCTCAGGGCGGGCAACGGGCCATTACTGCTCGAAATGATGACCTACCGCTACCGCGGCCACTCGATGTCCGACCCGGCCAAGTACCGGAGCCGTGACGAGGTGAGCAAGGTGCGCAAGGAGCGCGATACCATCGAGCAGGCGCGCCAGGCCCTGATTGAAGGCGGCCACGCCGACGAGGACGCGATCAAGGAGATCGACCGGGAGATCAAGGCCATCGTAAACGAGGCCGCCGACTTCGCTCAAGGCGCGCCGGAGCCCGCCCCCGTCTCCCTCGAGGCCGACATCGTGGTCAGCGCCTGAGAGCCGCGCAGGACGCCGCCCCACATGGTTCAGCAGACCGTTCGAGAAGCGCTCCGCGACGCGATGGCGGAAGAGATGCGGGCCGACCCCGACGTCTTCCTCATGGGTGAGGAGGTCGCGGAGTACCAGGGCGCCTACAAGGTGAGCCAGGGCCTGCTCGACGAGTTCGGCGCAGGCCGCGTGATCGACACGCCCATCACCGAGGCCGGGTTCGCCGGCATCGGCGTGGGCGCCGCCATGGGCGGCCTAAAACCCATCGTCGAGTTCATGACCTTCAACTTCGCCATGCAGGCGATGGATCATCTGATCAACTCGGCCGCGAAGACGCTCTACATGTCGGGCGGCCTGCTGCCGGTGCCGGTGGTGTTTCGCGGCCCCAACGGCGCTGCCGCGCGGGTCGCGGCGCAGCACTCCCAGTGCTATGCGAGCTGGTTCGCCCACGTGCCCGGCTGGCGGGTGATCGCGCCCTATTCGGCGGCCGACGCCAAGGGGCTGCTGAAGTCCTGCATCCGTGATCCCAACCCGGTGGTGTTCCTGGAGAACGAGCTGCTCTACGGCCAGAGCTTCGAGGTGCCCGAGGGCAACGACCACGTGGTTCCCATCGGCGAGGCCGCGATCGCTCGCGCCGGCGGCGACGTCACCGTCGCCGCCTTCTCGATCATGGTGGGCCGCGCGCTGGAGGCGGCGGAGAACCTTGCCGGAGAGGGCATCGAGGCCGAGGTCATCGACCTGCGCTCGCTCCGCCCGCTAGACGGCGCGGCTGTGCTGGCTTCGGTGGAGAAGACCAACCGCCTGGTCACGGTGGAGGAGGGCTGGCCCTTTGCCGGCATCGGCGCTGAGGTCGCCGCGCTGGTCATGGAGCAGGCGTTCGACATGCTCGATGCGCCGGTCGCGCGGGTCTCGGGCGCCGACCTGCCGATGCCCTACGCCGCCAATCTCGAAGCCGCGACCCTGCCGGGCGCGAAAGACATCGCCGACGCCGTTCGCCGCGTCTGCTACCAAGAATAGGGAGACGACATGCCGATTCAGATTCTCATGCCGGCGCTCTCGCCGACGATGACCGAAGGCAACGTCGCGAGCTGGCTCAAAAACGAGGGAGACTCGGTCCAGGCCGGCGACATCCTGTGCGAGATCGAGACCGACAAGGCGACCATGGAGGTGGAGGCGACAGACGAGGGTACCCTCGCCAGGATCGTCGCCCCGGCCGGCACCGAAGCGGTGCCGGTGAACGCGGTCATCGGGCTGATCCTGGAGGAGGGCGAGGACGCGTCGGCTTTGGAGGGCGCCGAAGCCGCAGCACCCGCGACGGCACCCGCCGCCCCATCGCCCGGCGGCAACGGCGCCACGCCGCCTGCGCCTGCACGCGAGCCGGGCGCGCGCATCTTCGCGAGCCCGCTGGCGCGGCGCATGGCCAAGCAGGCGGGCTTGGTGCTGGAAGCCATCGCCGGCACTGGCCCCAACGGGCGTATCGTCAAGGTCGATGTCGAGGCGGCGATCGCAGCTGCAGCGGCTGCGCCCGCGCCTGCGGTCGCCGCGCCCTCACCGGCGGCGCCTGCAGCGGCGCCTGCGGCACCGGCCGCGCCCGCCGCCTACCAGGACGCGCCGGCCAGCACCATGCGCAAGGTCATCGCGCAGCGGCTGCAGGAGGCGAAGCGCGAGGTCCCGCACTTCTATCTGACCGTCGACTGCGAGGTCGACGCACTGCTGGAGACCCGCGCCCAGCTCAACGAGCGCTCGGACGCTTACAGCCTCTCGGTCAACGACTTCGTCATCCGCGCCGCGGCACTGGCGCTGCGCAAGGTCCCGGCTGCCAACGCGTCGTGGGTGGATGGCGCGCTCCGGCAATACGCGAGCGCCGACGTCTCGGTGGCGGTCGCCATCGAGGACGGGCTGGTGACACCCATCGTGCGCAATGCCGACGCCAAGGGGCTGGCCGAGATCTCGGCCGAAGTGAAGGAGCTCGCCGGACGCGCCCGCGCCAGGCCCATGGGGCTCGCGCTGGAGGAGTACCAGGGCGGCACGTTCAGCGTCTCCAACCTCGGCATGTACGGCATCAAGGAGTTTGCGGCGATCATCAACCCACCGCAGTCGATGATCCTCGCCGTCGGCGCTGCCGAGCAGCGGCCGGTGGTCAAGGACGGCGCGCTCGCCGTCGCCACCATGATGTCGTGCACGCTCTCGGTCGATCACCGCGTGGTCGACGGCGCGCTCGGTGCCCGGTTCCTGCAGGCGTTCAAGGGCCTGATCGAAGACCCGCTCACCATGCTTCTCTAGCGGGAGCCGGCATCGCCGGCCCCTCACGCATACCAAACCGGAGGACATCATGGCCGATCCGTCCTTTGACGTTGTGATCGTCGGCACCGGCCCCGGCGGCTATGTCGCGGCGATCCGCGCGAGCCAGCTCGGCCTGAAAACCGCCGTGGTCGAACGCGAGCGCCTCGGCGGCATCTGCCTCAACTGGGGTTGCATCCCGACCAAGGCGCTGCTCCGGGTCTCCGAGCTGCGACACACCCTCGGCCGGCTCGGCGATTTCGGCATCACCGTCGGCGACGTGAGCGTGGATATCGAGAAGGTGGTCTCCTATTCCCGCAACGTCGCGGACCAGCTTTCCCGCGGCGTCGCCTACCTGATGAAGAAGAACGGGATCACGGTCATTGAAGGCCACGCCCGGCTGGCGGGCGGAGGCGCCCTTGAGGTGACCAAGGAGGACGGAACGACCGAGACCGTCCGCGCCGCCCACATCATCCTCGCGACCGGCGCGCGGGCGAGGGTGCTGCCCGGCCTGGAGCCCGACGGCGAGACGATCTGGACCTACAAGGAGGCGATGGTGCCGCGCGCGCACCCGGCGTCGCTACTGGTAATCGGTGCCGGCGCCATCGGCATGGAGTTCGCAAGCTTCTACGCCGACCTCGGCAGCGCCGTCACCGTGGTCGAGATCCTGCCCCGCGTGCTGCCGGTCGAGGACGAAGAAATTTCCGCCGCCGCCCTCAAGGCCTTCGAGGCGCAAGGCATGACCATTCACACCGGCGCGCGCGTGACCAGCCTCGCGGCAAGCGGCGGCGCGGTGCAGGCGGCCATCGAGACCGCAGACGGCAAGGCGCAGGACGCCACCTTCGACCGCGCGATTCTCGCCGCCGGCATCGTCGGCAACGTGGAGGACATCGGGCTGGAGGGCACCGGCGTCGTGGTCGAGAAGGGCCATATCCAGACCGATTCCTGGATGGCGACGGGCGAGCCCGGCGTCTACGCCATCGGCGATGTCACGGGCCCGCCCTGGCTCGCCCACAAGGCCAGCCACGAGGGCGTGCTCTGCGTGGAAAAGATCGCGGGCGCAGAAGGCGTGCATCCATTGGATACCAGCCGGGTGCCGGCCTGCACCTACTGCCGGCCTCAAGTCGCCTCGGTCGGGCTCACCGAAGCCGCCGCGAAGGAGGCGGGGCACGCGGTCAGGGTCGGGCGCTTCCCCTTCATCGGCAACGGCAAAGCGATCGCGCTGGGCGAGCCCGAAGGCATGGTCAAAACCGTGTTCGACGAGGCCACAGGCGAGCTGCTCGGCGCTCACATGATCGGCACCGAGGTGACCGAGCTGATCCAGGGCTACACGGTTGCCCGCTCGCTGGAGTGCACCGAGGCCGACCTGGTCGAAACGATCTTCCCGCACCCCACATTATCCGAGGCGATGCACGAATCGGTGCTTGACGCCTATGGGCGCGTCATCCACATCTAGGCGGTAGCCGGGGAGTCTCAGATGCCTGAGTCGCAGGTCACACCGTTGAAGTCGCGTAGCGACCGCGAGCCCAAGCCGCGCTGGCTCCGGGTCAAGGCGCCAACCTCGCCCGAATACAACGCGACGCGGAAGCTGATGCGGACGCACCGGCTCAACACCGTGTGCGAGGAGGCCGCCTGCCCCAACATCGGCGAGTGCTGGGCCAAGGGCCACGCGACGGTGATGATCCTGGGCTCGGTCTGCACCAGGGCGTGTGCTTTCTGCAACATCGCGACCGGCCGGCCCGACCAGCTCGATCCGCACGAGCCGGACGCGCTCGCGCAGGCGGTGGGCGGGCTCGGCCTCGACCATGTGGTCATCACCTCGGTCGATCGCGACGATCTCGACGACGGCGGCGCGTTCCAGTTCGTGCGCTGTATCCAGCGCCTGCGCGAGACCGCGCCCGAGACCACCATCGAGGTGCTGACGCCGGACTTCCGCAACAAGCCCGGCGCCATCGAGGCGGTGACCGACGCGAAGCCCGACGTCTACAACCACAATCTGGAGACGGTGCCGCGCCTCTACACCGAGGTGCGGCCCGGCGCGCGCTACTACCACTCGCTCCGCCTGCTGGACACGGTGAAGCGCCGCGACCCCTCGATCTTCACCAAGTCGGGCGTCATGGTGGGCCTCGGTGAGGAGCGCCGCGAGATTCTCCAGGTGATGGATGACCTGCGATCAGCGGACGTGGACTTCCTCACAATCGGCCAGTACCTGCGCCCGACCGAGCGCCACCATGAGGTGATGCGCTACGTCACGCCGGACGAGTTTGCCGAGTACGAGCGGCTGGCCTATGCCAAGGGCTTCCTGATGGTCTCATCCTCGCCGCTCACGCGCTCCTCCTACCACGCCGGCGACGACTTCCTGACCCTGCGCGCCAACCGCGAGGCCAAGCTCGCCGCCGACGCGGGTGCTTCCCCCGCCAGCGCCTGAGGGCGCGCCCATGCCGCAGCACACCGAGCGCCGCTTCATGCCATACAGCTCGGACCAGATGTTCGATCTGGTGGCGGAGGTCGAGTACTACCCCGAGTTCCTGCCATGGTGTCTCGGCACCCGAGTGACCAGGCGCGAGACCGGCGAGCCCGGCATCGTGGAGGCCGACATGCTGATCGGCTTCATGATGCTCCGTGAGCGCTTCGGCTCACGGATGCAACTTCACCGCGACGAGCACCGGATCGAGGTCAAGCACACCCACGGGCCGTTCCACCACATGGTCAACCGCTGGCGCTTCAGGGAGCGCACGGACGGCTGCGAGGTTGATTTCTTCGTCGATTTCGAGTTCCGCTCGCGCTTGCTCAAGCGCGTCATGAGCGCACTCTTCGCCGATGCCGTGGACCGCATGGTCCGCGCCTTCGAGGTCCGCGCCCGCCAGCTCTACGGCTCCCCGGCAATAGAAGCCGTCAGCTAGCCCACACCAATTCGCTCGTCTCTGGCGTGGGGACTCGCCCCGTGCCAGAGTGCGCGCCGCGCGGCCCCGGTGCCAGTGGGAGCGCGGCGAGGGGAGGGCGGCCATGGCGATCAGAGCACCCACCACCGACCAGATCGTCGAGGTCGGCGCGCAGCTCGGCATGAGCCTGTCTAAGGACGAGGCCGCCCAGTATCTCACGGCGATGCAACCCATGCTCGCGGGCTACGGCGTCGTGGATTCCATGCCGGACGAGCTACCCGAGGTCAGATACCCGCGCGTTCCGGGCCACCGGCCCACGGGCGACGAGAACCCGCACAACGGCTGGTACTGGAAGACCGCGATCAAGGGCGCGGCGGAGGGTCCGCTCGCCGGCAAGCGGGTCGCGATCAAGGACAACGTCTGCGTCGCCGGCGTGCCGATGATGAACGGCGCCTCGGTCCTCGAAGGCTACGTGCCGGAGGTGGACGCCACCGTGGTGAGCCGCATCCTCGACGCAGGCGGCGAGATCGCGGGTAAGACCGCGTGCGAGTACCTCTGCTTCTCCGGCGCGAGCCACACCAACGCGACCGGGCTCCCTGTGCACAATCCGTGGAAGCACGGCTACACCTCGGGCGGCTCCTCGTCGGGCTCGGGCGCGGTGGTGGCGGCCGGCGACGTGGAGATGGCGATCGGCGGCGACCAAGGCGGCTCCATTCGTATTCCCGCGTCGATGTGCGGCATCGTCGGGCTCAAGCCCACCCATGGCCTCGTGCCGTATACCGGCGTGATGCCCATCGAGCTCACCATCGATCACGTCGGGCCGATGACTGATACCGTCGCCAACAACGCGCTGCTGCTGGAGGCGATTGCCGGTAGCGACGGGCTCGACCCGCGCCAGATCGGCGTGCCCGAGAACCCGACCTACACCGATGCGCTCGGCCGGGGCGCGGAAGGACTCACAATCGGCGTCGTGGCAGAGGGCTTCGGCCACCCCAACTCGGAGCCTACCGTGGACGAGACGGTCCGCGCCGCCATCGCCCAGTACGAGGCCATCGGCGCCACCGTCCGCGAGATCAACATCCCGGAGCATCTGGTCAGCGGCGCCGTCTGGACCCCGATCGGGCTCGAGGGCACGGTCGATTTCATGATCAACGGCAACGGCTTCGGCACCAACTGGAAGGGCCTCTTCGTCACCAGCCTGATCGACCGCTATGCCCGCTGGCGCGAGCGCGCGGACGAGTTCCCGCACACGCTCAAATACGCGATCCTGCTCGGCCAATACATGCTGAACCAGTACGGCGGGCGCTACTACGGCAAGGCGCAGAACATCGCCCGCCGCATTCGCGCGGCCCACGACCGGGCGCTCGACGCGTGCGACGTGCTCGTCATGCCGACGCTGCCCATCGTGGCGACGCCCCTTGCTCCGGCGGACGCGCCGATCGACCTCTACATCCAGCGTGCCCACGAGATGCTGACCAACACCGCCTGCCACAACATCACCGGCCACCCGGCGCTCACCGTGCCCTGCGGCCTGAACGACGGCTTGCCGGTGGGCCTCATGCTGATCGGCAGGCACTTCGACGAAGCGACGATCTACCGCGCCGCCCACGCCTACGAGCAGTCCGTGGACTGGAAGACGCTCTGACGCGGCGGAGGCAAACCAGGGAGAACCACCAGATGAAGCTCTACGAGTTTTCGCTCGCGCCCGGCCCGCGCCGGGTGCGCATGTTCATCGCCGAGAAGGGAATCGAGATCCCTTCTGTCCAGATCAACACCCGCGAGCGGCAGCAGTTCACCGACGAGTACCGCGCCGTGAACCCCAACTGCGTGGTGCCCACCCTCGTCCTCGACGACGGCACCAGCCTCGGCGAATCGGTCGCGATCTGCCGCTATCTGGAGGAAACCCATCCCGAGCCCAACCTGATGGGCCGCGACGCCAAGGAGAAGGCGGTCATCGAGATGTGGAACCGGCAGGCGGAACTCGAGGGCTATCTCGCGGCTGTCGACGCGCTGCGCAACAGCGCACCGATGTTCGAAGACCGCGGGGTGGCCGGCGTGACCGGCGGCGTGGCCCAGATCCCGGCGCTGGCCGAGCGCGGCAGGCAGCTCATGGGACGTTTCTTCGCCAAGCTCGACGGCCGGCTCGCGGAGAGCAGCCATCTCGCCGGCGACAGGTTTTCCATTGCTGACATTACGGCGTTCATCACGATCGACTTCTCCAAGCGCGCCGAGATCGAGATTCCCGACGACTGCGCCAACGTCGCCCGCTGGTTCGCCGAGGTCGGCGAAAGGCCAAGCGCCTCAGTGTAGATCGCTTCAGTTCCGGGCCGCAGGCCCGGACGGCGCCACTGCGCCGCGCGCGAAGCGCGAAGCGTAGCGAGCGGAGCGAGCGCCCGGCGACTGAGGGAAATGAACTGACCAAGGCTTGCCGCCGTCGCGTGGCCGCGCTATGAGGCCGGGCGATGGAGGTGCGCATTTACAGGCCGGCGAAGACGGCGACTCAGTCGGGCCGGGCGAAGACCAACCGCTGGGTGCTTGAGCACGCGCCGCGCGGCCAGCGCGCGGTGGACAGCCTCATGGGCTGGACCGGCTCCGACGACACCACCCAGCAGGTCACGCTGAGCTTCGCGACCAAGCAGCAAGCAATCGCCTACGCCAAGCGCAAGGGGTTTGCTTACGTGGTGGACGAGCCGCAGTCGCGCCCCATCCGGCCCAAGTCCTACGCCGACAACTTCATCCGCAAGACCTGAGGCGCCCGCCGCTCAGCCGGCGAAGTGCATTCCGACCTTTCTAACCCAAGAGCACGGACAGCTTCGCCCGCACGTCGCTGACCACTTCCGGCGGCGCGTCGGTCGCGAAACGGGCGTGACGGGCCCGCCAGTCCAGGCTCCTGATCTGGTCGGAAAGGACGACGCCAGTCACTCGACCGACGGCTGGAAGCGCGACTTCGAAGGGGTATCCCTTCACCCTGGAGGTGATGGGGCAGAACAGTCCCATCCCGGTCTTTCCGTTGTAGCTCTGCGGGCTCAACACCAGGGCAGGGCGGTGCCCGGCCTGTTCATGTCCGGCTTGGGGCGAGAACGCGAGCCATACGATATGCCCCCTGTCCGGGACATACCCGGTCTCTACCATTGCTCATTGCCCTGCGGCTCGCCGGTGTCTTGCTCGGGATGCAAGTTATCGTCGGTGATTCGGCTCAACAGGTCTGCGAGGTCGTAAGGTCTCTTGCGCAGCACAACGCGGTCGCCCTGCGAAGCCATTTCTATGGCAGAGCCCTCCGAGACTCCCCATTGCTCGGCGATGGCCTTCGGGATGCGCACGGCCAAGCTGCTCCCCCACTTTCGTACATGCAGATGCGCGCCCATGACCAATCCTCCTCGCGTATCTATATTATAGATACAATGGGTCGGGGCTACAATCGGCAGTGCCGGCGTTGGCGCGCACCAGCGCTCAGTGATTCAAGCGCCACTCACCCCGCGAAGCGGGGTTCCGGGATCCCCCGGATGCCGAGGCCGGTGACTGCGAACAGGCTGCCCGCGAGGAACTGCGGCCTGGCCTCCACCTGGAACATGTCGTGCACCGCCGGGTGCTGCACCCGAGCCATCGAGGTGACGTAGAGCACGTCGAGGTTGTCGCCGCCGAACATCACGCTGGTGACGTTCTTCACCGGCATCCCGATGCGGCGCTCCACCGAGCCGTCCGGCGCGTAGCGGACCAGCTCGCCGCCGATTACCTGCGCGTTCCAGAGGCAGCCCTCCTCGTCCACGGTGGAGCCGTCGGCCACGCCCGCGTCGTCCTTGGTCGAGGCGAACACCCGCTTGTTGGAGAGCGTGCCCGTCTCGATGTCGTAGTCGTAGGCCCAGAACTCCTCTTGGAAGCTGTCAGCCAGGTAGAAGGTCTTGTCGTCCGGGCTCCAGCACGGGCCGTTGGTGCAGATGATGCCGCCGTCCACCTTGGTGACGCTGAGGTCGGGGTCGAGCCGCCAGAGGCCGCAGATGGTGAGCTCCTCCTTGTCGTCCATCCCGCCGGCGAAGAAGCGCCCCCGCCGGTCGCACTTGCCGTCGTTGAGCCGGGTGCGCGGCTGCTCGGCATCGACCTTGGTGATCAGCTCCATCTCCGCCTTGTCGTAGTCGAAGAAGTAGAAGCCGTCATCCAGCGCCATCACCGCGCCGCCGCCGGCCCTGAGCGCCATCGCGCCGACATCGTGCTCGCCGAGCGTCCAGTTCTCGACCTTGCCGGTGCGCGGGTCCATGCGCCAAAGCTCGGGCTTGCCGACCCGGCGGCCGGTGCCGTCCACCCAATAGAGCCGGCCTTCGTCGACGTCCCACACCGGGCCTTCGCCCAGATGGTTCCCGCAGTCGAGGATGCACTCGATCTTGATGCTCATGCGCGTCACCCCTTGGTTTTCCCGATGGTGGCGGCGGGTGGCGCCGCGCGCAAGGCCGCGCGCATTGTCACCGGGCGGCACGGCCGCTAAGAGGGGGCGGGGAGGACCGTATGACCGCACACGACATCGATCTCGACGCGCTCGGCCGCTACGACACGCCCACCATCTGTAACGCGCTCCTGGCGATCGCGCCGGAGGCGGCGGGGCGCTCGACCAAGGCGACGCTCCACTGCGCGCGGCCCGATCTGCCGCCCATGGTGGGCTTCGCGCGCACCACGCTCTACCGCACGCTGGAGCCCGGCGGTCTCGATGCCGAGGGCGAGAAGGCGCAGGACCTCGACTGGTTCGACTACGTCGCCGCCGGGCCGGAGCCCCGCATCGTCGTGGTGCAAGACGGCGACACGCCCCACGCCGCCACCAACGCGCTCTTCGGCGAGGTGATGAGCTTCATGCACAGCACGCTCGGCTGCGTCGGCCTCATCACCAACGGCGCCGTCCGAGACGTGGCCGGCATGGTAGAGGGCTTCCAGGTGCTGCACGGCGGCATCCGGCCCAACCGCGCCGACTATCACCGGGTCGATTTCGACTGCGAGGTTAACGTCGCCGGGCTCTATGCGCGCACCGACACCCTCATCCATGCCGACGTCAACGGCGCCGTCATCGTCCCGCCCGATCTGGCTCCGCAGATCCTGGAGGCGGCCGTGGCGGTCACCAGGAAGGAGCAGGCGATCATCGACTTCTGCCGCGACCCCGATGTTACGGCAGACAGCTTCAAGCGCTTCTGGAGCCAAGGCTGAACGCCGATGCGCATCCTTCTCCTGCAGAACCACGACAATTCTGGGCCGGGCTACCTGGAGGAGCCCGCGACAAAGCGCGGCGTCCGCTTCGAGGCTTGCATGCCGCACCTCAATGCCGACCACCGGCTGCCCGAGGACGACTCAGGCTACGACGGCTTCCTCCTCATGGGGGGCGCGATGCACGCGGGCCACGTGGAGGAGCATCCCTGGCTCGAGGATGCGGCGGCCCTGGTGCGGCGCTTCACCGAGGCGGAGAAGCCGGTGCTCGGCGTCTGCCTCGGCTCGCAGATCGTCGCACGCGCCTTCGGCGGGCGCTGCTACGACGTGGATGTGCCCGAGGTGGGCTTCGTGCCGATCCGGCTGACGCAGGCGGCGGAGACCGACCCGCTGCTCGGCCAGGGTTTCGACAATCCCGTCCACCTCGCCGAGTTCCACAGCCAGACCTTCGACATTCCCGACGGCGCCACCCGGCTCATGGTGGGCGAGGAGGTGCCCAACCAGGCCTTCCGCATGGGGGCCGCGACCTATTCCTTCCAGCCCCACTTCGAGGTGACGCCCGAGATGATGACGCACTGGGTCTCGATCTCCGACGAGATCGTGCCCACCCACTATCCGACGCTGCCGGAGGCGCTGCCGCACCAGCTGCAGCTCCACCACTTCGCCTCGCACGATTTTTGCTACCGCGTGGGCAACGCCTGGCTCGACCTCATCGCCAAGCGGGCGCGGCGGGATGGGGAGGGCGAATGACGGTGGTGATCCCCACGGTTTGAATCGACGCGTAGTCACTCCGACCGAGCCTCTCCCCCGCCGGTCAGGCGTCCTCCCCGAAATTCGTGTGGGCGAGTGTCGCAGCCCCGAGATCCGCGAGCGCGGAGCCGGAGGACTTGAAGAGCGTGATTTCCTGTTCGCCGCCGCGGCCGGCCACGGTTCCCCGGCAGAGGCCCGACAGGTCGCCGACGATCGCTTCCTCCGTCAGCGCGCCGGACCGAATCGGCCCGATGATGTCGCCGCTCTCTTTCAAGGCTCCCTCCGTGTCGATGTAGACGCGCGCGCGGCGCGCCGCCGCGTCGTCGGCTTCGCGCATGTGGGGCCTGAAGCTGCCGATCAGGTCGAGATGCTGTCCAGGCCTGAGCCACGCGCCCGCGATCAGCGGTTCGATCGCCAGCGTTGCGCAGCTGATGATGTCGGCGGATGCCACCGCGGCCTCGAGGTCCGTCGCGGCCGCGGCGCGAAACCCCGCGCCGTTCAGCCTTCGCGCCAGCCGTTCGGCATTCTCCGCATTGACGTTCCAGACCGTGACGTCCTCGATCGGACGCACGGCCCGAAACGCGTCGGCCAGGTTGGCGGCGACCCGCCCAGCGCCGACCACCAGCAGCCGGCGCGCGTCCTCGGGCGCCAGATAGCTCGCCGCCAGTGCGGCGGTGGCGGCGGTGCGCCGGTCAGTGAGTTCGCCGCCGTCCAGCGCCGCAAGATGCCGCCCGGTCTTCGCATCGAAGAGAAGATAGGACGACGACACCGAGGGAATTCCAGCAGCCGCGTTGCCCGGATTGACGTTCACGATCTTGACCCCGCCCAGGCTCGCCGGGTTCCACGCGGGCATCAGGAGCAGCGCCGCGTCCGGCTGCCCGTCCAGCGCGATGGCGTGGTGATGCCGCAACGGCGCAGCTGCGCCGACCCGGAACATCTCCCGCAGCGCTTCGATCAGCGCATCGAATGGCAGCAGGTCTCGGGTCTCTTCGGCACTGAAGACGCGCATGACTACCTTCCTCAATTTCGTAGCGGGGGAGGCGAAACCCTCCGGCCCGGAGTCTTCCACCGTACGGCGGGCGTTACGACCCGGCTTCTATGGCACCGTCTTCATCGGTGCGGAGCGCGTCGCTAGCGGCGGGATCGCCACCATGCGGCAATGCTCAATCTCGCTCCGAAGCCAGCCCACAAAGGCCCGCATCAGCAGGCAGCAATCCAGGCGGCCCGTCTTGGCCCGGCGGTGATCCCGCTTCACCGGAATGCTGCTCGCATGCATCACGTAGGCCTCGATCCCTCGGGCGCGCAACCAGCGCGCCAGCCAGAAGCCGTCGCGGCCCGCTTCATAGGCCACGCACATGCGCCCGATCGCGCAACCCGCCTTCGTCGCTTCCTCGCGCCAACGGTGCAAAAGCGACAACAGCGCGTCCGCGTCGATTGCAAGCTTCTTTAGCGGCCGACGTCGGACACCGGGCACCAGACCGGCGACGAGCCAGCCCGACTGGCTCATCTCAACCACCGCGATCAGCGTGCTATCCTCAATGAGGGTGACGGGGCAACGGCTCAAATCATTCGTTCCATTCATGGGGCGGTCTCCTTCTTCCGCACAGTCGAAGGCGACTTGATGACATCATCCTGTCGCCCACCCCATAGAATCTCTCCGCCCCCAGGGGCGGAGAGGGAGAGCGGGCCGCCGCAGCCATGTTCCCCCTCCGCCCTCCGGGGGAGGGGGATGGGGGGAGGTGGGGTGCGCGCGACTGTCGAGTGCTGGGCTCTTAGCGAAATCTTTAGGTCAGCAGCGTTTTAGCCCACATCCAGGACAATACAGCCGGCGTCGTTGAGCGCGGCGGAGACGCCGGGCGGCACGACGCAGGTCGCGTCGTACTCCTCGACGATGAGCGGCCCCTCCCGGCGCTCGGCAAGGTCGGCGCGGCCGATCACGGCGGCCTCGCGCCAGCCGTGCTCCGGCCCGAAATAGGCTCGCCGCGTGGCCGATGCCTGCCCCGCTCCGGCCCCATTGTCGATGCGGGGCGGCGGCGCCGTGGGCCTGCGGCCCCGGCCGAGCACGCGCAGCGTCACCAGCTCGACAGGCTCATCCTCGCCTGCACGGTGGCCGTAGGTGCGCTCGTGCTCCGCGTGGAAGGCCTCCTCCAGGGCAGCCAGCGCAGGATCGTCGAGCGGGCCGTCGGGCACCGGCACGGTGAGCTCGTAGGTCTGTCCCTGGTAGTGCAGGCTCGCGTGGCGCTCGATCTGGCCGGCCTCCCCGCCGTAGCCGTCGGCGGCGAGCCGCTGCCGCGCGTCCTCCGCGAGCGCATCCCAGCGCTGGTTGAGCGCGGCCTTGTCGATGCCCCGCAGAAGCTCCCGGAAGGTGCGCGAGAGATGATGCTCCACGTCCGCCGTGAGCAGCCCGAAGGAGGAGAAGAGACCCGGCGCCTGGGGCACCACCACGCGCCGGATTTCGAGGGCCTGCGCCATCGCCGCGCCGAACACCGGGCCGTTGCCGCCGAAGGCGACCAGCGTATAGCCGCGCGGGTCGCGGCCGCGCTCGGTCGAGACCGCCCGGATCGCCCGGATCATGTTGGAGGCCACGATCCGGTGCGCGCCGTAGGCCGCCTCCTCCACTGAGACGCCGAGCGGCTCGGCAATCTGCGTGCGCAGGGCATCGATGGCCTTGGCGGCGTCGATGGGGAGCGCCCCGCCCACGAGGTAGTCGGGATTGAGGTAGCCGAGCGCGACGTTGGCGTCGGTGATGGTGGGCGCGGTTCCGCCCATGTCGTAGCAGACGGGGCCGGGCTCGGCTCCCGCGCTCTCGGGCCCGACCTGCATGGAGCCGCCGGCGTCGATGGCGATGAGCGAGCCGCCGCCTGCGCCGACCTCGGCGAGATCGATGGCGGGCATCCGCACCAGGTAGCCGGCGCCGGTCAAGAGCCGGGAGCCGGTGAGGATGCCGCCCCCCACCTGGAACTCGGCGGAGCGGCTGATGACGCCGTCTTCGATCAGCGCCGCCTTCGCCGTGGTGCCGCCCATGTCGAAGGTGACGAGATCGTCCTGGCCGATGTCTCCGGCCATGGCCAGCGCGCCCACCACGCCGCCCGCCGGCCCCGATTCAACGATGTTGACCGGGCGCCGCGCCGCCTCGTCGGCCGAGGTCAACCCGCCGTTGGACTGCATGATGAGCAGGTGGGCCTTGGGGCAGCGCTCCAGGATCGCCTGCCGCAGCCGCTCCAGGTAGGTGCGCACGATGGGGCTGATGTAGGTGTTGATGACCGTGGTCGACGTGCGCTCGTACTCCTTGATCTCGGGCAGCACGTCGTAGCTGATGCAGACGGTGCAGTCCGGCGCCTTTTCGCGCACGATCGCCTCCAGCGCCCGCTCGTGGACCGGATTGGCGAAGGCGTTGATGAGGCAGACGGCGATGGCCTCCACCCCTTCCCCAAGCAGCCGATCGACCACGGCGCCCGCCTCGTCGGCGTCGAGCGCCGTTTGCACGCTGCCCTTGGCGTCGATGCGCTCGTCCACCACCTGGCGCAGGTAGCGCTCGACCAGGGGCGGCGGCTTCTCCCACGCGAGGTCATAAAGCCGGGGCATCCGCAGGTTGCGGATCTCGAGGATGTCCCGAAAACCCTTCGTTCCGATCAGGCCGGTGCGCGCACCCTTGCGCTCCAGCAGCGCGTTGCTCGCGACGGTGGTGCCGTGCGTGATCTCGGCGATGTCAGCGCCGTCGATGGCGTGCTCGGCGACGAGGGAGGCGATCCCCTCTATGATGGCGCGGGCATAGTCGTCGACGCTTGAGGAGATCTTGCGGGTGGCGACGGTGCCGTCCGCGCCGAGGAGAACGATATCGGTGAAGGTGCCGCCGATATCGACTCCGATGCGCCAGCCGCTCACGCCCCGCTCTCGGACGCGCCGCTCCCCGTCTCGGGCATCTCGCCGCGCGAGACCGCTGGCGGCGCGGCCCACCCACGTGTGGCCCGCAGCTCCGCCCGGCGGGCCTCCGTCGCGGCGTGATCGACCCGCCACGCGGCCCGGTCGATGACCACGCCATAGTCGTTGCGCGCGGTGGCATCGCCGATCAGCTCGTTGCGGAGGTCGCGCACCACGGCTTGCGGGTCGCGCTCCAGCGGGTCGCCCCAGCCGCCCGCACCCGCGAGCTCGTGGCGGAAGACATCGCCCCGCTGGATGGTCTCGGTGAGCTTGCTCGGCAGCGGCTGCTCGTCGGGCCCCGGGTTCAGCACGTTGCGCGAGGGCTGGCCGGGGCTCCCGCCATAGAGCCCGTAAGGCCTGAAGGTGTGCCGGTCGGCCCGCACCTGGAGCAGCCCTTCGGCCTCCAGGAAGCGATAGTCGCGGCGGTAGGGCGTGCCGCCCCGGTAGCGCCCGGCGCCGGCCCGGTCGGGCACGAACTCGTAGGAGAGAATCTGCAGCGGCTGTTCGGTCTCGATCACCTCTACCGACTGCGAGGCCATGTTGGCGAGGATGTTGGAGTTGCCTTCGAGGCCGTCGGCCCAGGGCCTGGCGCCCCAGGTGCCGCAGGTGAAGTCGACGTAGATGAAGGGCTTACGCTCGGCGTCGTAGCCGCCGATGGTGATGCCGGTGTTGCCGCCGTCGGAGGCGGCGAAGACCTTGTCCGGCAGCAGCATGGCGAGAGCGCCGAAGGCGCAGTCCACCATGCGGAAGCCGGTGAGCCCGCGCGCCGCGCAGGCCGCCGGCAGCACCGCGTTGGTGATGGTGCCGGGCGGGGCGGTGACGGTGATGGCGCGGAACACGCCCTCGTTGTCGGGGATGCCCGGCGGCAGGACCGAACGCACCGCCGTGTAGGTCGCGGCCTTGGTCCACGACAGCGTGCCGTTGATCGCGCCCTTGACCTGGGGCGAGGAGCCCGCCCAGTCGGCGTGGAGGCTGTCGCCCTCCTTGCGGAAGGTCACGAACAGCCGGATCGGCTTGCCGCGGTCGATGCCGTCGTCGTCGATCCAGTCCTCGAAGCTCGCCTCGCCGTCGGGCAGCTCGCGGAGCGCCGCGCGGGTCAGCCGCTCGGCATAGTCGATGATCTCGCGCAGGTAGAAGCGCGTGGCCTCGGCGCCGTGCTGGCGCACCAGGTCGAGGAACTGGCGCTCGGCGATGTGGCACGCGGCAAGCTGGGCGCGCAGGTCGCCGAAGAGCTTGACCGGCAGGCGCACGTTCTTCTCGAGGATCGCGAAGAGGGTCTCGTTGCGCTTGCCCGCGTCGAAGAGGCGGAGCGGCGGGATGCGCACGCCTTCCGCGTAGATCTCGGTGGAATCGGAAGCGTTGGAGCCGGCGACCCGGCCGCCGACATCGGCGTGGTGGCAGACCGTGGCGGCGAAGGCGAGGCGCTCGCCCTCGTCGAAGACCGGCTTGAAGATGAAGATGTCCGGCAGGTGCATGCCGCCGTCGAACGGATCGTTCATCACGAAGATGTCGCCGGGGCGCATGTCGTCGCCGTAGTGGCGCAGTACCGATTGGATGGCGGTCGGCACCGAGCCGAGGTGGCCCGGCAGGGTCAGCCCCTGCGCGATCAGGCGGCCCTCGCCGTCGGTGAGCGCGGTGGAGAAGTCCATGTTGTCGCGCAGCACGCCGGAGTAGGTGGTGCGGCAGACGGTGAGCGCCATCTCGTCCGCGATGGCGAAGATGGCGTTGCGGAAGAGCTCGAAACCGAAGGGGTCGGCGCCGCCGGCATCGTTGGCCCCGGCGGCCGTGCCCGCCGCACCTTCCGCGCCGCCGCGCTCGACCACTGCCTCCATACGCCCCTCCCCGGCTGGCAGCGATGATAGCGGGGGGCAGATGAGGGAGTCGACTCTGGCCGTCAAGGGGTAACGTCAAGAGTTATGTGTCAGGGAGACGGGGGTGCTGATTCCCTGAGACTTGTTTTCGTGGATGAATACCGCGTAGAGGACGCGGTCCATTGAGGTCCGGTCCTGGAAGGTTCCCATGGGGCGGGTTCGTCTGCGGACCTCGCGGAATCTTCGTTCGATGGCGTTTGTGGTCCTGACCTGCTTTCGCTCATCGAGGGTCCGGTAGCGGAAGCAGGTGAGCAGCTCGTCGAGATCGCTGCGCAGGCAGGCGACGGCCTTGGGGTAGGTGCTTTGCCAGCGGTCGGCGAAGCGTCGGGCGGCGCTCTGGGCCTTGCGGCGGCTCTTTGCATTCATGACGGCGTGGACATCGGCCTTGACGGCCTCCTGGTCGGCCTTGCGGACCTTGTTGAGGATGTTGCGCATCTTGTGCGCCCAGCACCTCTGAACCGGGATGCCGGGATAGACGAACGGCAAGGCAGCCAGCAGGCCCTTGCCGCCATCGACGCAGATCATCTCAAGGCCTTCGCCGGTGAGCCCGCGGTGGTACAGTCGGTTGAGGAACGCTTCCCACTCGCGGGTGCCTTCGCTGACGGCGAGATGGAAGTCGATGATCTCCTTCTTGCCGTCGGGGCGGATGCCGAGCGCCACCAGGACCGGCCTCCTGAGTGCGCCGGCGCCGGTCTTGCGGGCCAGCACCACGCCGTCGAGCATCAGCGCCTTGTAGGCGTTCTTCAGCGGCCTGCGGTGGAAAGCCTCGACCGCCATGTCGAGCGTCTTGGCGACCCGGCTCACCGTCGCGGCCGAGACCGGGCGCCCGAGCAGGGCCAGCAGGACCTCGCCCACCTTGCGCGTCGAAAGCCCCAGCACGAAGCCGGCCAGGATGGCACGGTCGATCTCCGGCGCGCGCCTTGCGTAGCTCTTCACAACCCCGGTCGGGCAGAAGTGCCGGGTGCGCGGCACGTTGAGCTCGATGTCGCCGAGCTCGCTCAGCAGGCAGCGGCGGTAGGTCCCGTTGCGCCGGTCGCGCATCGCGCCGGCGTCGAGGTTGTCGAGCCAGCGATCCACCGCCTCGGCCATCCGGCCCTCGATGATCTCGGCCAGCGCCTGGCGGCCGAGCGGGCGGTAGCCCTCGCCCCAGTCCAGTCCGCCTGCCTGCATCTCCTTCACCACCTCAAAGGCCTGGGGTAGGCTCATGATCGTCGCAGCTTGCTGGGACATGCGGGGTGCTCCTGTTTGTGGTTGTCGTCACCACAGGGAGTACCCCCTTCCCACCTGACACATAAATTCTTACGTCACCCGTCAAGGCGACAACACCCGCCCCTGAGCAGGGCGTCGGAGCCGGATAGCGGCGGCGATTAGAACTCTCGGGTGAGGCCCAGGATCGCGCCGTGGTTCCTGTAGGTGTGTAGGGGAATGTTGGAGGTGCTGCGCTCGTAGGTGTAGCCCACGTAGGGCGCGAAGCCGCTGAGCTGTAACGACCGGTGCAACACCCTGGCGCTCAGCCACCCGATCCGGTCTTCCCGCGTCTTTCCGAACAGCGGGTCCTCGCCACGGTATCCGTTTAGCTGGACCGAGGCAGCGAGCGATGCCGTAATCCCGTTCTCGAATGCTCGCGAGACGCCAACCCCGAGACCGGTCAGACGGCTGCTTCGATGATCCGCGCGCGCGTCGACGAGTTCAAACTGTGGGCCAGCCTCCAGCACCGTCTGACTGTCCAGCACGTAGCGGATGACGGGATTGAGCGAGATGCGCCAGCCGTCCAGGTCGGCCCTCTCGTCGTGCTTGCGATAGTCCACGTTCGTGCTCGCACTCACGCGCATCCGGTTGGACAGGCGGTAGTCGACACCCGCCCAGGGTCCGACGCTCGACTGGAACTCTGCCGTGCCCTGCCAGCGGCGACCGACTTGCACGCCGCCGGAGGCGCTGCCGCCATTGAACAGCCGCGTGAGCCCGGCCTTGCCGATGAGCGCTATGTCGTTCCACGCCGATTGCTCGTAGAGCTTGGCTGCGGTGGAGAGGGCGAAGTGCCCGCGCAGGCCGTCGCCCACAGTCGGGAAGTAGGCGCCGCCCGCTGAAAGCTGCGTGCCGATACCGGACGCTTCCCGTGCGTCCTCGTTCAGCCGGAAGGTCACCCTGCCGATCTGTACGGTTTCCCTGTCGGTGCGGCGGACGGCGTTGGTCTCCGGCAGCGCGGCGATCGAGACATAGGCCGACCAGCGCTTGCGCGCGTCGATGGCGTTGAGAAAGCCCTCGACGACGCTCTCGACCGACGACGACAGCTTGTCCCCGAGAGAGAGCTGGAAGTGATACTTGGCCTTGTCGTCCTGACCTGCGGCGTAGTGCGCGCGGGCCAGCTCCAGGCGCACCCTAGTCAGGTCGGGGCGGATGACGAGGACCGCCTCGTACTGTTCGGCAGCCTTGCGCGGCTGGCGCAAGCGCATGTAGACCGCGCCCAATAGAAAGCGCCGTTCGATCGCCTCCTCTTCGTTAGCCGGCTGGGCCTGTTTCAGGAATACGAGCGCGTCCTCGAAGCGCTCGGCCTCCATCAGCAGGCTGCCGGCCGCCAGGTCTGAAATCTCGGGCGCGGCGGCCGGGGGCTGCCCGGTGGTCTCAGCTGGTTCCGCGTGCGCCCCGACGGCAACCAAGGCCATCGAGACGCACGCGGCAACGAAACGGGCGATCCAGGCTGCGCTCACGCACTCAGAGGCCCCATGCGCGAGGCCCAAGGTCGCGCTTACAGTTCAGCCGGCTAAGCTTCTACTGCTTCTCGGCCCCAAATCGGCCGTTGATGATTTGGTTTGTCGACTCGCGCTGACCGGTGATAACGCCACCTACCTCCTCTCCGTTGGGCCCATAGAACTCGCCGAGCACAGACCCCTCGAACCCGCGAATGCTATATCTCAAGTCTGAACTAGCATTGGTGTCCCGACCTTCAAACTCGCCATGAAATCGGTTTCCGCTAATGGTGCCGTTCAAGACTTCGATCGAGTTTGTATCCGGCAGCGTCACCCACGTATCGGAATAGGCGAGTCCATGGCCTTCGGCTCGCATGTTTTCGACGGTGCCACCAACGGTTCCCCCGGAAAAGTCGGCCGCCAGGGTGATCTCCGCCCAAACCGTGCCGAGATTGTCGATGAACCCGGGGGTAGGGTCGTTGGCGCGCCAAAAATCACCCACAAACTGCCCCTCATATGTCGCGCTGCCGAGACTTGTCAGGCGGTCCGGTGGTGTGAGAAGTCCGTCTGCCGCGTAGCCTCTCGCTTCCTTACCAGCTTGCCAGCCGAGAAGTCCGAGATATCGGCGAGTAACGTACTCTCGCGGCGCAGCTCCGGTGAATGTCGGGGCAAACCAGATGTAATAGTCAGTACCGCCGACCCTCTTGGCGTACTCTGACCCAGTCCAATCGCCCGCTTGGAACTGGACTTCCGTTCTTCGATTATCGACGACGCATACGACCGTAATATTTCCCTCGGCATCCTGAACTGTAGCTGACTCTATGTAGGCTGATCTTTCGTCCTCCAGCGGCACAATGCTCACGTGGTCCTGGTCGTTATAGTCCAACCCTATCGCCGCCGACACGGGAGCGAGTGCCGTGTTGGTCCCGCTCAAGCTTGCCAATGTGTCAGCCGAGCTCGCCGCCTCCGGAGAGGTCTCGGGACTGGCAAACAGGCCGTTGCCGAATTCGGTCACCATGTCGTCGGCGGGCATCATGGTCTCGCCGTCAGTCCGCGGACTACTTCCACCGCCGCCACCGCAGCCGTAGAGACCCAGCGCAAGCACTGCGGTCGCGGCGAGCGGTAGATACGTTTTCCTATCAAACATCGAAGCCTCCCTGATGTTGCCGAGGCTCGCTCGTCGGCCTCGGTTGTTCCACCGTCGGCGCTCACCCGGCGCTGATGCACCAGGATCAAACTTGTCGAGGTCGCCGGCACCTCTTTTGTGTTGTGAGTTGCTCGGCTAGGCCTGTCTCCAGCCAACCAAAGGGACTGTACGGAGGCTCGAGCGTCTTGCCGCCCAACAAATGATGGGGCGACAGCAAAATTGCCGAACGGCGTGCGCCCCAAGGAACCACCGCAATAAAGGCGGGTGCCTTGGAGATTCGACGGCTGTCGACGGGCTCAGTCTCGCGACTGAGGAATGCCAACGAGCGATAGGACCAACTGCACCAACTCAACCTGCCTGGAAATCCCGTGCTTGTTGCAGATGTGATGCAGGTGCCAGCGGATGGTTTTTTCGCTGCGGCCCGTCGCGGTCGCAATATCGCGGACCGTCTTCCCTTCGGCCAACAGGACCGCAACCTGGGACTCTGCCGGCGAGAGTCCAAGCGCCTCCGCCACCAACTGGGGATCGATCCGTGCCCGGCTCGCCGGGTCAACGACCAGCACGAGCGCGGCAACGCTCAAGGGGCGAAAGTCCAGCCGGGCGCCTTCCAGCGGGCTGATGTGCAACACCAGCCGCGGCAGGACCGACGGGCGCCCCAGGGTCATTGAGCCGCTGACACCCTGTCGCCTGGAGCGCGGTAGTGCGTTTTCCAATAGCTTTTGGAGCTCGGTGTCATCTGATGGCAACCATGCCCGCAAAACGCCGCCTCGAGCGGAAATCCCGTCGCTTTTCCGCAGGAGGACTTGGGCCGCGTCGTTCGCCGCCACGATTTGGCCGCACCGGTCTAGCTGGATTACGCAAGACCTGCAGTTGTCAAGCAACCCGGCAAGCGACATTCCCAAAGCCTCGGCATCGACCAGCGCCTGGCGGAGACCCACAAACTGCCGGAGGTGGGGCAGAATACGCTCGATCATCTCGACTTGAGCGGACGGCCAACCATTGCCGTCGATGGGGTCTGCGATCCCCCAGGCGATTCGCGTGCGGTGCGGCCCATCCAAGCGCACCGTCAGGCTATCCTGAAAATGGGCGCGGGCCGCTATTTCGTTGTAAGTGCGAGAGGTCTTCAGCTCCTGTTCAGTGTTTAGGTCCCTGGTATGGACCACCTGGCTGTCGGGCAGTCGCCTAATGCGCGGTGCGCGCTCGTCTATAGGAAGATATTCGTCAATATACGTGCGTTCCAATTCCCCGCGGGCTCACCGGCGAAGGCCTTGAGATGATCTGCGTCGATGGCGGCATGATCCCGGCATCCCGGTTCAGAGGTGCTGGGCATGATCCTCAACAAGGTCCGCAAGGCCGACCAGGAGGCCGTCAAGGCCGATGTCCACGCCGTCATGAATGCAAAGAGAGCTTCGCATACAGCATTTGGATGTCGCCATAAGAACTATCTCGCGCATATAAGAGAAGATTACCCTTGGCTCGAATTGCGTCATCGATCAAGGCAGAGGTAGCTGGCCATTGAGTGTCGTCCAGCGCGGCTTCGCTGAGCGACGACACGATTCGATTCAGATCGTCGAGTTGGCTCATGCAAGTAGGCTTACCGCTCTGCGGAAAAGTCACATGACCATACATTCTAATGGGTAGCGCCTCCCGCGAAGCCCATCAAATGATGGGGGTCGAATTCGTGAGTCCACCCCCAAACAGCAGGCTCCGATTATTCGTCAACGTTCAGGCGGGCTGGCCGCCTTAGCGGCCGCTCCCTAGAATGGCGGGGCGGAACGTAAGGCGCGGGAGCGGCCAGGCTGCCCAATGCCCCAGACATCAGCGCAAGCATCGGCTCCAGGGACGGCGACGACGCCCGTGCGCGCGGCGCATCGGATCGACCAGGCGGGGCTCGAGCGCTATCTGGCCGAGCACGCGCCGGAGGCCGCGCCGATCCGCGGCATCAGCCAGTTCGCGGCGGGGCAGTCCAACCCGACTTATCTGATCGAGGGGCCCGAAAAACGCTTCGTGTTGCGCAAGAAGCCGCCGGGAACGCTGCTGCCCTCGGCCCATCTGGTGGAGCGCGAGTACCGCATCCTCGCGGCGCTGGCGGAGACCGACGTGCCGGTGCCGCGGGTCCACCACCTCTGCGAAGACACCGCGATCATCGGCACGGCCTTCTACGTGATGGACCACGTGGAAGGCTCGGTCGAGCAGGACCCGGCGTGGTCCGCGCAAGCGCCTAACCGCCGCAGGACGCTCTACGACTCGATGGCGGACGTGCTGGCGCGTTTGCACCGTGCCGATTGGCGAGGATTGGGCCTCGCCGACTTCGGCAAGGAGGGGAATTACATCGCCCGTCAGATCCGGCGCTGGTCCGGCCAGTACGAGGCCTCGCGCACCGACGAGATCCCGGAGATGGACCGCCTGCTCGCCTGGCTCCCCGACCACATCCCCGACGACGACGAGACCACCATCGTCCACGGCGACTACCGGCCCGGCAACTTGATCGTGCACGCGGACGAGCCGCGCATCGCGGCGGTGCTGGACTGGGAGCTCAGCACCCTCGGCCACCCGCTGAGCGACCTCGCCCACAATTGCCTCGCCTTCTCGATCCCCCGGGGCGCCTCGGCACTGCCGGGGCTCGGCGGCGCTGACTTCGAGGCGCTGGGGCTGCCGTCGGAGGAGGCCTACCGGGACGCCTATTGCGAACGCGCGGGGCGCGGGCCGATCGCCGAGTGGCGCTTCTACATGGCCTTCGCCTTCTTCCGCATGGCGGCGATCTGCCAGGGAGTCTACGCGCGCGGCCTCAAGGGTAACGCGAGCGCGCCCAACGCGCACGAATACGGCGACCGTGCCCGCGCGCTCGCCGTGCTTGGTTGGGAGAAGGCTTCTAGTAGAGGCTAGAACGCTTCCGCTTCACGCGGAGCGTTCCAGCCTCTCGTCGCTTACGGCAGCCGGCCCGTCCCCGATTCCGCGCGCCTCCCGGCGCGACGGCCGGCGCCTCCGCGTCGCGCGTCCACGCGCGCGGGCGCGCGATGGCGCCGCATTCGCGGCCTGTCGCGTGTCCGTCAGAAACGGACGCGCTCCACGTACCTATTGAGAGCTTGCCTGGATCAGACCCCGTAGTGCTCGCGGTACCAGGCGACGAAGCGGGGGATGCCCTCGGCGATCGTGGTCTTCGGCGCGTAGCCGTGGTCGCGCCGCAGCGCCGAGATGTCCGCCCAGGTCTCTTCCACGTCGCCGGGCTGCATCGGCGCGTGCTCGATCACGGCCTTGCAGCCGATGACCTGCTCCAGCGCGGCGACGAGGTCGGTCAGGGCCTCGGGTCGGTCGTTGCCGACGTTGTAGAGGCGGTGAGGCACCGCGCCCTCGCCCGCCGGCGGCGCGTCGAGGACGCTCAAGACCGCCGGCACCACGTCGTCGATATCGGTGAAGTCGCGCTTCATGCGGCCGTGGTTGAAGAGCGTGATGGGCCGGCCCTCCAGGATCGACCGGGTGAAATGAAAATAGGCCATGTCGGGCCGCCCCCAGGGGCCGTAGACCGTGAAGAAGCGGAGCCCGGTCGCGGATACGGCATGGAGATGCCCGTAGACATGGCCGATCAGCTCGCCGGCCCTCTTGGTCGCCGCATAGAGGGAGACCGGCGTGTCGACGCGGGCATCGGTCGAGAACGGCGCCTCGGCAATGCCGCCGTAGACCGAGCTGGAGCTGGCGTAGACGAGGTGGTCCAGCGCGGGCAGTTCGCGGCAGAGCTCCAGGAGCACGACCTGGCCCATCACATTGGCTTGCACGTAGGCGTAGGGATCGACCAGGGAGTGGCGCACCCCGGCCTGCGCCGCGAGATGGACGATCCGGGTGATCGTCTGGCGCTCCGGCGCGATCGCCGCGGCCATCGCCTCGCGGTCGGCGATATCGGCGCGGGCAAAGACGAAGCCCGCGTGCGCCTGCAGCCCGGCGAGCCGCGCCTGCTTGAGGCGCACGTCGTAGTAGTCGTTCATGTTGTCCACGCCGAGGACGCGCTCGCCCCGCGCGAGCAGGGCCTCGCAGACGTGGAAGCCGATGAAGCCGGCGGCCCCGGTCACGAGGATCGTCATTGGGCGGCTATTCTTGGAAGTGACGCTCGATCGCGGCGGGCAGCTCGGCGAAGTCGTCGATCACCGCGTCGGCGCCGAGGTCATGCGGCGGGACCGGGCTGTATCCGTAGGCTGTGACGACCACGGCGACGCCCGCGCCCTGCGCGGAATCGACGTCGGCAGCGCTGTCGCCCACCATGACCGCACGCTCCGGCCGCGCGCCGAGGGCCGCCAGAGCCTCCTGGATGTGACCGGGGTGGGGCTTGATCCTGGCGACCATGTCGCCGGCGAGCACTGCCTCGATGTGGCGGTCGATGCCGAAGTGCGCGAGCAGGCGGCGGGTCGAGCGCTCCCCCCTGTTGGTGCAGACGGCGAGCGCGATGCCGGCGTCGCGGAGCCGCTCGATCGTGGGCGCCACGGCGGGGAAGAGCCGCGCCTGCTCGGTCTCGATCTCGAAGTAGTAGGCGATGAGCCGCTCGATCAGGGGCCGAAGCGCCGCGTCGTCGGGCCGCGCCGCCCCCTGGGAATCGAGGGCCGCGAAGAGTAGGCGCTTGGCGCCCTCGCCCGCGCGCTGGCGGAAGTGCTCGAATGCGACCGGCGCGTGGCCCAGCTCCGTCAACAGCCGGTTGAGCGCCGCGATGAGATCGGGCGCGGAATCGACAAGCGTCCCGTCGAAATCGACGAGAACCGCGTCCACATGCTCACGCATGGCGCCGATGGTGCGGGAACCCACGCATGTTGACAAGGCGGCGCGGGGCTACGGCGCGGGCGGACGTGCTATGATGGCAGGAGTCGCGCGGCCTCCATCGATCCGGCGTCGGACATCCCGAATCACATGAGATATAGGGCGTGAGCCAGACGGTCTCCCACCGCGCTCGTTCCTGCCGGGCGCTCGCAAAAGGCGCGGCGAGGGGCGATCCGCGTGCGGTCTCCCCTGTCCCACCACGGAGGCACGGGTGAGCGGGCTCGCCTGCGTGGTGCTCGCGGCGGGCAAGGGCACGCGCATGCGCTCGGCCCTGCCCAAGGTCCTGCATCCGCTGGCCGGGAGGCCGATGGTGGAGCACGCGCTGGCCATCGCCCGCGCGCTTGCGCCCGAGCGCACGGTGCTGGTGATCGGGCCGGAGCTTGAAGCCGAAGCCCCCGACCTGGAGGGCGTGAGCCATGCGATCGCCTGCGTGATGCAGGAGGAGCCGCTCGGCACCGCCCATGCGGTGGCTCAGACCCGTCCGCTGCTGGAGGATTTTGGGGGCGACGTGCTCGTGCTCTACGCCGACACGCCGTTGGTGCGCAGCGAGACCCTGACCCGGCTCATCGCCGCGCGACGTGCGGGCGATGGCGTGGCCGCGGCCGTGCTGGGCTTTCGCCCGGAGAATCCCGCAGAATACGGCAGGCTGATTCTGGCGCCGGACGGCACGCTCGCGCGCATCGTGGAATACGCCGAGGCGAGCGGGGACGAGCGCGCGGTTACGCTCTGCAACGCCGGCATGATGGTGGTGGACGGGCACCGGCTCTTCCCCCTGCTCGACGCCATCGGCAACGACAACGCGAAGGGCGAGTACTACCTGACCGACCTGCCCGCCATCATCGCCGCCGAGGGTGGCCGGTGCGCGGTGGCCGAGGCGCCGGCCGAAGAGGTCTTAGGCATCAACGACCGGGTCCAGCTCGCCGCCGCCGAACGCGTCGTTCAGGACCGGCTGCGGCGCGCCGCGATGGAAGGGGGCGCCACGCTGGTCGATCCGGCCACCGTCTGGCTCAGTTGCGACACGCGCTTGGGCACCGACGTGACCCTGGGGCCCAACGTCGTTCTCGGCCCCGGCGTGGTCATCGAGGACGGGGTCGAGATCAGGCCCTTCAGCCACCTGGAGGGGGTTTGCGTTCGGAAGGGCGCCACGATCGGCCCGTTCGCGCGGCTCCGGCCGGGCAGCGATATCGGCGAAGGCGCGCGCGTCGGCAACTTCGTCGAGGTAAAGAGCAGCACGGTGGAGCGGGGTGCCAAGATCAACCACCTGAGCTACGTCGGCGACGCCGGCGTCGGCGCAGGCGCCAACATCGGCGCAGGCACGATCACCTGCAACTACGATGGCTACCGGAAATCGCGCACCGAGATTGGCGACGGCGCTTTCATCGGCTCCAACACGGCGCTGGTGGCGCCGGTGACGGTGGGCCCCGGCGCGGTGGTGGGCGCCGGCAGCGTGATTACCGAGGACGTGGAGGCGGACGCCATCGCCGTCGCCAGGGGTGAGCAGCACCAGCGCGAGGGCGCGGCGGCGCGGCGGCGCGAGCGGCGCAAGCCCGACCCTGCCGGGGACTGAAGGGGAGCGTTGGCCCGTGTGCGGAATCATCGGCGTCACCGGCCCGGATCAGGCGGCACCGCGCATCCTCGACGGGCTGAGGCGGCTCGAATACCGGGGCTACGATTCGGCTGGGCTGGCGACGCTCGTCAACGGCTCCATCGAGCTGCGCCGTGCCGAGGGCAAGCTCAGCGAGCTTGAGCGCCTGGTGGCCGAGCGCCCGGTCAGCGGCACCGTCGGCATCGGCCACACCCGCTGGGCCACGCATGGCGAGCCCAGCGAGACCAACGCCCATCCGCATGCCGCCGGCCGCGTGGCGGTGGTCCACAACGGCATCATCGAGAACTACCGGGAGCTGCGGGCCGCGCTGGAGGCCGAGGGGCGAGAGCTTAGCTCCGACACCGATACCGAGGTGGTCCCGCACCTCATCGACCTTTACATGTCGCGCGGGCTGGATCCCGAGGAGGCTACGGCCGAGGCGCTCAAGCTGCTCGAAGGCGCCTTCGCCCTCGCGATCATCTTCGCCGGCCACGCGGGCCTGCTGATCGGTGCCCGGCGCGGCTCGCCGCTCGCCATCGGCCACGGCGACGACGCCACCTACCTCGCGTCGGACGCGCTCGCACTTGCGCCCTTCACGCGTCGGATCAGCTACCTCGACGAGGGCGACTGGGCGGTGCTGCGGCCGGGCGCGGCGTCCTTGCGCGAGGCAAGCGGGCGGCCGGTCACGCGGCAACAAAGCGTCACTGCCCACGACGGCGCCATGATCGGAAAGGGCAACTACCGCCACTACATGCTGAAGGAGATCTTCGAGCAGCCGAGCGCCATCGGCGACACGCTGGGCGCCTACTACAACCCCGGCGCGCAGACGGTGGCGCTGCCCGCCCTCCCCTTCGCGCTGGAAACCGTCGCAAGGGTGACCATCGTCGCCTGCGGCACCTCCTACTACGCCGGGCTCGCCGCGCGCTACTGGATCGAGCAGACCGCGCGGGTGCCGGTCGAGATCGACATCGCGTCGGAGTTTCGCTACCGCGCGCCGGCGCTGGCGGAGGGAAGCGTCGCACTCTTCATCTCGCAATCCGGCGAGACCGCCGACACGCTGGCGGCGCTCCGCTTCGCGCGCGAGGCCGGGGCGCCGACCGCGGCTGTGGTGAACGTGCGTGAGAGCACCATGGCGCGCGAGGCGGATGCGGTGCTGCCCACCTACGCCGGCGTCGAGATCGGGGTGGCGTCCACCAAGGCGTTCACCACCCAGCTCGTGACGCTGGCCTGCTTCGCCATCGCGCTCGCGCGGGCGCGGGGCGCCATCGACGAGGCGGAGGAAGCGCGCCTTACCGCCGCTCTCGCCCATGTGCCGGCCCATGCGGCGGAGGCGCTCGCCCACGACGAAAGGCTGCTGACGCTGGCGGAGACCCTGCGGCAGGCCGAGACGGTGCTCTACATCGGGCGCGGCACCGGCTACCCCATCGCCATGGAAGGGGCGCTCAAGCTCAAGGAGCTCTCCTACATCCATGCCGAGGGGTTCGCGGCGGGCGAGCTCAAGCACGGCCCGATCGCACTGATCGACCGGGGCGTGCCGGTGATCGTGGTGGCGCCGCCCGGCCCGCTCTTCGACAAGACCGCGTCGAACCTGCGGGAGGCGGCGGCGCGCGGCGCCCATGTCGTGGTCATCAGCGACGAGGCCGGCTGCGAGGCGCTGGCGCCGCTCGCGGCGGACACCGTCGCGCTCCCCGCGCTCGACCCCTTCGTGGCGCCCATCCTCTACGCGATCCCGGTCCAGCTCATCGCCTACCACGTGGCGGTGCTGAAGGGGACCGACGTGGATCAGCCCCGCAACCTCGCGAAATCGGTCACCGTGGAATGAGCGAACAGCGCGCCTTCATCGACCTCGACGACGACCACCGCGAGCTGCGCGAGCCGGTGCGCGCCCTCTGCGCGCGCTATCCCGGCGAGTACTGGCGGGAGAAGGACCGCGAGCGCGAATACCCGGAGGAGTTCGTGCAGGCGCTGACCGACGCGGGTTTTCTGGCCGCGCTGATCCCCGAGCACTACGGCGGCAGCGGGCTCGGCATCGGCGCGGGTGCTGCGATCCTCGAGGAAATCCATGCCTCGGGCTGCAACGGCGGCGCCTGCCACGCCCAGATGTACACCATGGGCACAGTGCTCAGGCACGGCTCGGACGCGCAGAAGGAGACCTACCTGCCGCAGATCGCGAGCGGGGCGCGGCGGCTGCAGGCCTTCGGCGTCACCGAGCCCACCACGGGCTCGGACACCACGCAGCTACGGACCACCGCCGAGAGGCGCGCGGACGGCGATTACACCGTGAACGGCCAGAAGGTCTGGATCTCAAGGGCCGAGCACTCGGACCTGCTGCTCCTCCTCGCCCGCACCACGCCGAAAGAGCACACCAAGAAGCGCACCGAGGGGCTCTCGGTCTTCCTGGTCGAGCTGGAGCACGCGGTCGGCCGGGGCCTCGAAATCAGGCCGATCCGCACCATGATCAACCACGCGACCACCGAGCTCTTCTTCGACGATCTGGTGATCCCCGCCGCGAGCCTGATCGGCGAGGAAGGCCGGGGCTTCCGCTACATCCTGGACGGCATGAACGCCGAGCGCATCCTGATCGCCGCCGAGTGCATCGGCGACAGCCGCTGGTTCATCGAGAAGGCGAGTGCCTACGCCACCGAGCGCAAGGTGTTCGGCCGGCCCATCGGCGCCAACCAGGGCGTGCAGTTCCCCATCGCCGAGGCCTACGCGCAGATGGAAGCCGCGCGGCTGATGGTGCAGAAGGCCGCAGCCCTCTTCGACGCGGGCCGCGCGTGCGGGCCCGAGGCCAACATGGCGAAGCTGCTGGCGGCGGAAGCCTCGTGGAAGGCCGCCGACACCTGCCTGCAGACCCACGGCGGCTTCGGCTTCGCCGAGGAATACGACGTGGAGCGCAAGTTCCGCGAGGCCCGGCTCTATCGCGTGGCGCCGATCTCGACCAACCTCGTCCTCGCCTACCTCGGCCAGCATGTGCTCGGCATGCCGCGCTCGTATTAAGCGCGGAGAGAGCCGTTCGTATGCCCTCACACGTTAACCTCAACTCGTCATGGCCGCGCTTGATGCGGCCATCCACGTCGCCCGCGCCAGAAGGGTCGCGGGCGCGAAATCACGAGTCCCGCCCCCGCCGCCGCACTGGGTCGACATGGATGCGCGGATACCCGGAACAAGTTTTTTCAAAATTGAGATTTCCCGTTTATTTACAATAGAGTAGTGTAGTCTCCATTCGGTCCAAATGCGTATTCGTCATCAAACCGAATGCAGATTTTTTCAAAGTCAGGACGGCCCTGGGCGCCGCGAGGCGTCGATCGCGTCATTTTCGGCGATTCCGGCAAGCTCGACCGGGGGCCGGTCGGGGAAGCGGGCGATCAGCGACAGGCTGCCGCCCATCGCCTCCACCGTCCGGCGCAACGTGGACAGCAGCAGGTCGCTCCGCTTCTCCAGCCGGGAGATGGCGTCCTGGCTGATGCCGAGCTCGCGCGCGACGCTCGCCTGGGTCAGCGCGCGGGCCTTGCGCAGCTCGCGCAGCGTCATTTCCTCGGCGATCAGCTCGGCGGCCCTTTCCTCGATCCTGCGTCGGCGCTCCGGGGGCAGTTCCGCCATCATGTCGTCAAGACTCACGGTCATTGTGTTCTCCCTTCATCGGCGATGCGGGCAAGGTGCCGGTCGAACCGCTCATCGGCCTTGCGGAGAAGCGCGCGATAGAACCGCCTCTCGCCGCCGCCCGACTTGTCGCCCGCTACCAGGAGCACGGCCTCGCGCGTGGGGTCGAAGGCAAAGGCGACCCGCCATTCTCCGTCCGCCGCGCCGAACCGCATCTCCTTCATGTTCGCGTGCCTTGACCCGTTCAACGTATCCACCTGCGGCCGGCCGAGTAGCGGACCGAACTGCTCCAGCAGGCGGCCGACCGTGTAGATCTCGTCCTGCACCTTGGCGGGCAGGTTGCGAAACTCCGGTACGAACTCGTCATGGAAAGCAACCTGCCAACTCATGGCGGCAGGATGGAGCGGCCGAGATATGAAGTCAAGAACATGTCAGTGCGGGATCTGTGTTTGTGTTCCCGCCTGAATCGGCTTACAAATTGATCATGGAACAGGCGATGATTGGCGGAATGCGCCTTGCGCGGCCTGCCGGTCCATAGGTTCGGAGGCGATAGGATGACCATGCTGGACAGGTTCGGTGACGGATTGCGTATGACCGGGGCCGCGCTCGCGGAGGCCCTGACCGGCAGTGTGAGCGAAAAGCGCAAGGGCTTGACAAGCCCGGATGGTCCGACAATAAGCCGGGTCGCCGGGTCGCCGGGTCGCCGGGTCGCCGGGTCGCCGGGTCGCCGGGTCGCCGGGTCGCCGGGTCGCCGGGTCGCCGGGTCGCCGGGTCGCCGGGTCGCCGGGTCGCCGTACCTGTGCGCGCGTTCGGTCATGAGCGCGCCCGCATCGCGGCACCGCGCCCGCCCGCCAACCTCACCGCCTGAGCCTTCCGCCTCCGGCCGGCGCTCCGAGACAAGCCGGCCCGCTTCTTCCCCCGACAGTCTCGGTTCTACCGCCGCCCGCACGGTCGCGGGCGTCCGCCTTGCCGCCCGCTGTCTGCGGCATGGCCTCGCCGCGGCGCTGCTCTCGCTGCCCCTGCTTGCCGTCCTGCCGACCGGGGCGCAGGCGCAGACGGTCGAATGCACCACGGCCAACACCGACGGCTCCTACGACGTGCCGTTCGGCTGGGCGCTCAAGCCTTCCGGCCTTGCCGCCGGCACCAAGTTCCGGCTGCTGTTCATCACCTCGACGTCGCGCGACGGGACGGCGACCGACATCGCGACCTACAACACCTTCGTGCAGACCGCCGCCAAGGCCGGCCACAGCGCGATCTCCGACAGTTGCGGCAACAAGTTCAAGGTCGTCGGCTCGACCTCCTCGGTCGACGCTCGCGTCAACACCGACAGCGAGTCGACCGACACGGATGCCTTGATCTACTGGCTGAACGGCGACAAGGCCGCCGACAACTATGGCGACTTCTACGACGGAGGCTGGGACAGCACATCGGCGACCGACGAGTCGGGATCCTTTAACAATGGAATCAATGTATGGACGGGCAGCAATTCGGACGGCACGAAGAGTAGTTATTACCTGGGGCGTGCGACTCCACCTCTAGTCCGTCATGGCTCTCGTACCGGCACTCCGCTTAGCCACGGCAACAATTCGAGGACATCAATCTCTCCCTTCTACGCCCTCTCCCCGGTCTTCACCGTAGGGGCGGTGCCCACCCTCTCCATCACCGCCCCTGGGGACGCAGCCGAGGGCGACGCGGACACGCGCGACCTGACCTTCACGGTGAGCCTGAGCGAGCCGGTGTCGGTAACCGTCGCCTATGAGATCTGCTTCTCCGGCACGGCGATCGCCGATCTGACCGGTGCCGCGACGATTCCCGCCGCCGCTGACTACCAGCCTCGCTTTGTTGATTCGTCCAACAACCCAAGCGCCTCGGCCTGCGTCACCGGCGGGAACGTCCAGGCCGGGCAGGTCACCAGCAAACATGTCGGCATCCGCATCAAGGGCGACACCGAGGCCGAGTTCGACGAGTCTGTCATCGCGACGCTGTCGTTTGCCGGCACCACGCCCACCGGCGTGACCCTGGGCACGTCGGAGGCGACGCACTGGATCCGCGACGACGACGGCGCGGCGCTGACGCTGCAATACGGCGCGTCGCGGGCCAACGCGCCCGAGGGCAGCACGACCGGGTACGGGGAGTTCTACCTGCGTCCGTTCAACCGGGCGCTCGGCTCGGGCGAGACGGTGACCGTGCCGCTGTCCTTCACGGGCGGGACGCTGGGGACGGACTTCACGCTCTCGGTCGACCCCAACCCCGGGTTCGCGTCGGCGGTGCTGAGCGGGAGCACGGTGACGATCACCGGCCCCGGGCCGAGGGAGGAGCTGCTCAAGCTGCGCGTCGTCGCGCCCGACGACACCGACATGACGGACGAGACGGTGACGCTGGGCGTCGGGGCGGCGACCAGCACCGTCGGCACGGTCAGGCCCCAAAAGAGCGGCAACGCCCAGGTCACGCTTTACGACGACGACGTCTCGCAGTCGCTCACGGTCGAGTTCGCCCTGTCCGCGTTCACGGTCGACGAGCCCGACGGTCCGTCGGAGCCGGTGGTGCGGCTCTCCGAGGTGCCGCGCAGCGACATCGCGATACCGGTGACGGTGAGCGACGGCACGGCGTTGCGCGGCGAGGACTATGAGAGCGCGGCGACGCGGACCGTGAGCTTCCCGGCCGGGAGGGCGGCGAGCCGGACTTTCGACATCACGATCATCAACGACGCCGACTACGAGCCGGTCGACGAGACCTTCACGGTGGCCATCGACACTTCCTCGCTGCCTGCCGGGGTGACGGCGAAGGCGGGGGGCAACCTCCAGGCGACGGTGACCATCGTGAGCGAGGACCCGGAGGCGGACCCGATCTCCGACAGCGACTTCCTCGTCCTGGGGACCTTCGAGGAGCTCCAGTACGAGGAGCACGACCGCCGGGGCCCGGACTTCGCGGTGCACCGGCTGAGGAAGGCCAACAACGGCACCATCCCCGACGCCTGGGGGTTCCGGCTCTGCTTCGCCGGCAACGCGACCTGGGGCGCGGACTACCGGGTGAAGGCCCGCAACGGCAGGGTGCTGACGCTGGACGGCAACGGCTGCACGGCGCGCAACAGCGCGGCCTATGGCACCGCGGTGCCGGCGGGCAGCGACCGGTCGTGGTTCTCCGTCGAGCCCATCGACGACGCCCACGAGGATTCGGGCGAGACCATCGTGATCTCGGTCTCCAAGCCGTACAACACCAACCTGTTCGGCGGCGGCCCGGCCGGCGAACCCAAGGTCAGCTACGGCAAGGACAGCCTCACCTTCGTCATCCTGAACCACGAGATCGTGGAGCATTCGAAGGCGGAGCCGGCGGTGCAGGTCTCCGCCGGGACCGGGGGCACGGAGGGCGAGGCGGTCCAGTTCACGCTGACGGCGGTCCCTGCGCCGGCCTCGCCGTTCGACGTGACGCTGACGGTGAGCCAGGAGGGCGACCATGTGGCGGCAAAGGACCTCGGTCCGCGCACGGTGACGGTGCCGGTGAGCGGCACGGTGACGGTGAGCGTCCCGACGGTGGACGACGATGCGGACGAGCTCGCCGGGACGGTGACGGCGGCGCTGGAGGCGGGCAGCGGCTATACGCTGGGCACGGCCAGCAGCCTCGCCGTGGAGGTGGCGGACAACGACGAGACGGCGGCGCCCTCGCCCACGGTCTCTGAGTGCGTGTCGGACGAGCTGATGGCGACGGCGAAGCGGCTCTATGAGCGCAACCGCCACAAGCCGCCGCACCATGCGGAGAACTGGTTCAGCGTGCTGGTGGCGTTCGGGGAGCGGACCCCGGAGGAGTGGACGGCGGACGGGCGCACGATTACGCCGATGACGGCGGCCTCGGCGCGCCAGCGCGGCTGGAAACGGTTCGGCGACGCGCTGGCGTGCCTGGAGGGGACGGGGACGGCCGGCGCCGCTCCGGGGGTGTATCTGTACGCGACTCCCCCGGGCGACGTGTCCGAGGCGGGGGGCCGCAAGACCCTGACGGTGTTTCTGGGCCGCGCGCTCAAGGAAGGCGAGGCGCTGCGGGTGCCGCTCGCATTCGCCGGCGCGGCAACGCTTGGGAGCGACTACACGCTGTCGGCGCAGAACCCGGCCCCGCAAGGGGTGAGCCATGCCAACCTCGCGGGTCCCGGGGCGCCGACGCTCACCTTCACCGGCCCCTCGGCATCGACGGCGAAGCTGTTACTGACGGCGGCCGCCGACAGCGTGAACGAGGGTTCGGGCGAGACGGTGACGGTGGGTCTGGGGACGATCTCGGCGGCGGGCTTCCACGGCGCGGCCGCGGGCGATGGCGCGGTGAGCTTCACGATCCTGGAGCCGCCGCCCGAGGTCTCCATCGCGGCGAAGACCGCCTCCATCACCGAGGGCACGGACGCCGCGTTCACGGTGCGGGCGAACCGGGCGCCGGATGCGGACCTGACCGTAAAGCTCACGGTCTCGGAGGCCGCGGGCTCCGACTTCGTGGCGGCGGCGGGCGAGGGCGCGGCCACGGTGACGATCCCGAAGGGCGAGACCGAGGCCGCGTTCACGGTGGCGACGGTGGACGATCAGGCGGACGAGCCCGACGGCAGCGTGACGGTGAGCCTCGGCGGGAACGGCGGGGCCTACACGGTGGCGGCGTCGCCGGGCGATGCGGCCTCGGTCAAGGTGGCCGACGACGACGACGCCCCGGCGGGAGCGATGCTCTCGGTGGACGACGCCACGGCGCAGGAGAAGGACCGGCTGATCCGGTTCACGGTCAGGCTGTCGAAGGCGGCGGGGAAGACCGTGTGGGTTGGCTACCAAACGCGCCACTCGACGCCGGTCTCGGCGCGGCAGTACGAGGACTATGTGAGCCTCGGCTCAAGTCTCCGCTTCGGGCCGACGGAGACCGAGCAGGAGGTGCTGGTCTACGTCTTCGACGACAGCCACGACGAGGGTTCGGAGACCTTCGAGCTGGTGATCGAAAGCCAGACCGAGGGTGTGGGCGTCGCGGACGGGGTTGCGGTTGGGACCATCGTGAACTCGGACCCGATGCCGGCGGCGTGGCTGGCGCGCTTCGGGCGCACGGTGGCGGAGCAGGCGCTGGACGGCATCGCGGGGCGCATGGCGGCGCCGCGCACGCCCGGCGCGCAGGGCGTCGTCGCCGGGCAGGCGATCAGCTACGATCCCGGCAGGTCCGGGAACGGCAGCGGCGGCTCCGGCGGGCCGGACGGCCCGGCGAACGCGATTGCCGCCATGGACAACCCGTCGGGCAACGGCCTTTCCGGTCTGGCCGACTTCGATGATCGGGCCGGCGGCTTCGGCCCCGGCTTCGGCGCAAATGACGGCCGCTTCGGCGCCGATGGCCTCGGCAATGCCCACGGGTTCAACAGCGGCGGCGGCCAATCGCAGACCATGACGATGCAGGAGGCTTTGCTTGGGTCGAGCTTCACGGCGACGGGGGCGAAGGACGGCGCGGGCGGCAGCCTGGCCTTCTGGGGCCGGGCGGCGCAAGGCAGCTTCGACGGGCGCGAGGGGGCGTTCTCCCTCGACGGCGATGCGACCACGGCGATGCTGGGCGCGGACTATGCGCGGGGCAAGTGGCTGGTCGGGCTGGCGCTGATGCAGAGCACCGGCGAGGGCGGCTACCGGGATACGGGTCCCAGGCGCGACGCCGCGTCCCGCGCCGTGTCCCAGATCTGCGATAAGGACGATCTCACCCCGAAACAAAGGCAGATGGTCTGCGGCGGCGCGGTGCGCGAGGGCAACGGCAAGGTGGAGGCGTCGCTGACGGCGGCGGTGCCCTATGCGGCGTTGCAGGCCTCGGAGCGCCTGAAGCTCTGGGGCGCGGCGGGCTACGGCACCGGCGAGGTGACGCTCAAGCCGCAGATGGGCGGCAGCTACAAGGCCGACATCGACTGGACCATGGCGGCGGCGGGGCTGAGGGGCGACGTGATCGCGCCGCCCAAGGAAGGCAGCGGTCCCGCCCTTGCGGTGACCTCGGACGCCTTGTGGGCGCGCACGTCATCGGACAAGACGCGCGATCTGGCGGCCTCGGAGAGCGACGTGACCCGGCTGCGGCTCGGGCTGGAGGGGAGCTACCGCGTCGCTCTCGAAGAGGGCGGCCACCTGACGCCGAAGCTGGAAGTGGGCGCGCGCCATGACGGGGGCGACGCCGAGACCGGCTCAGGTTTGGAGCTCGGCGGCGGCATCGCCTGGGTCGATCCCAAGCTCGGGCTCTCGCTCGACCTCTCGGGCCGCACGCTGATCGCGCACGGCAACGACGACCTGGAGGACCGGGGGTATTCGGCGTCGCTGTCATACGACCCGGCCCCGGCGACGAAGCGGGGTCCGTCGCTGACGCTCACCCAGGACTGGGGCGGACAGGCGCAAGGCGGGTTGGATGCGCTGTTTACCCCCGACCCGCTGGAGGACCGCACCGGCAGCGGCGAGGCGGCCTCGCGCTGGGCCATGGAAGCCGCATACGGCCTGCCGGTCCTCGGCGGGCGCTTCACCGGCAGCCCGCATGTGGGCTTCGGGCTGGCGACGGCGGCGCGCGACTACACCATCGGCTGGCGCCTGACACCGGAGGCCGCCACCGCGCCCGATGTCTCCTTCGGCCTCAAGGCCACGCGCAGGGAGAGCGACGGGGCGGAGCCCGAGCACACGGCCGGGTTCGAGATCACGGCGCGCTGGTGAGCGGCGCGCGCGGCGGTGATCGCATCCAGGGATCGGCATGAGCCGCGCCCGGTTCCCCGGCCGGCGGGGCGGGCCGTTTCCGCGTCGGCGCCGGGCGCCTGACGATGGCGCGGCGGGTCGGCGGCTGGGACGCGCTCAGGGCGTGGCGCTTCATCCGCGCGAGCAAGGCGTACCGCACGGCGTGGCGGAAGCGCCGCCCGATGCCCGGCCTGCCGGAACGCGGCCCGTTCCCCATACGCCTCCAGACCTCGGCCGATCTCGCCGCCATGGCCTGGGGCATGGCGGCCTGGGAGGACCCGTATGCGGCGCTTCCGCTCGCGCCCTTCTGGGCGAGCGCCGGCGTGATCGAGGGCCGGGTGACCCATGACCTGCCGCCGCTGGTGCGGCTCGCGGCCGAGGGCGGGGCGGCGATCGCGGGGCTGCGTCTTGCCGACGGCGCGCTGATGCTGAGGATCGAGCGCCCGGGCGTATCGGTCCCGGTCCGCCTGCCGGCCGGCACGGTCTTCCCCGAAGACGGCGGTCTGCGCCTCGTGGTGGAGCGCGACGTGGCGCGCATCGAGGACGTGTGGTCCGGCCTGCCGGTCCCTCGGCCGGGGCGGGCGCGAAGGCGGGCGCGGGGGACGACGGCGACGGCGAACTCCTGCTGGCGCTGGAGAGCGAGGCGGAAGGGCTCACCTGGAAGGAATACGCGGCGCGGATCTTCGAGCCGGAACTGGTCGAAGCGGAATACTATACCGGCAGCTGGATGGACGGCCGCGTCAAGCGCCGGGTATCGAGGGCAAGGACCATCCTGAAGCGGTATCGCGACATGGCGTCCGGAAACTAGACGCCGGACCGCACGACCGGCGCGGGGCGGCTTCCGGCCGCCGTCTCCCCCTTGTCAGGGCGCGCTGAAGGTCACCGTCCCTTACTTTCTCACGCCAACGGTCCTTCCCGGCGGGCCGCGTTCGCGCCGGGGTTCGGCTGTTCGTCAGCCACCGTCGTCGCCGTCGACACGCGGGCGCGGCCGCTCCCGCCGCGGACCTGCCGTCTGGATCGCCGTGACCGCCGCTGACGGTCTTCACCGGATGCGCCCGGCGCCGTCGTGCGTGTGCCTGCCGTCATCGCGGCGCCGGCGATCGGCATCCGGCGGACGGACACGGTTGCCGATTCTCGATATGGCCGTGGATTCCCGCCCGTCCGGGCCGCCGTAGAGGGGGCGATCCGGTCCCGGCCCGCCGGGGCGGTGCAATCCTGCCCGGCGGCGAATTCGCGGGCCCGGCGGCGCCCGTCGCCGCCTGGCGGCGAATGGCGGCCAAACCGAGGGACGGTTTTCGGCGCCTGAAAATCGTACCTATGCCCTGCCGTTCCTCTCCGTTTCATTGACCGCAAGTGCGCCCCGGACCGCGGGGCCTGTCCCGCCCCCCCCCGATCGGGTCCGGGACGGGCTTCCGGGCCGGGCGCGATGCGGACCGAACGGGAGACGGACATGACGGTGAACGAGACGGAGTATCTGACCGCGCGCGAGGCGGCGGCGCATCTGGGGCTGTCGACGCGCACGCTCGACCGCTACCGGGTGACGGGCGAGGGGCCGGTGTTCCTGCGCTTCGGCGGCGGGGTGCGCTATCTGCGCGAGGACCTCGACGAATGGGCCAGGACGCGCCGGCGCAGGTCCACCTCCGACGACGGCACGGGCGAGCGCCCGGCGCTGCCGGGGGCGCCTGCCCCGGACCCCGATCCGGGGGACAGTCCCGCCTCCTCCGCTCCCGGCTCGCGAGCCGGGAAGCCGGACCGGGCGCGGCGGCGGCCGAGGAACGGATCGGACGATCCCGGGAAAGGAGAGACGCAATGAGGGCGCCAGCCAAGAGGACGCCGGGCGCCGAAAATTGCGCCGGCATGGCCCGTTCGAACGCCGCGATGCGCGCGACCGCCGTCACGATTATCGCCATGGCCGCCGTGGTGGCCGCCCCGGACATCGCGCTGGCGACCACCGACACGACCTTCGACGCGCCGCTCGACACGGTGTCCGACATCGTCGGCGGCACCGGCGGGCAGCTCGCCGCGGCGCTCGCCGTCGGCGCGGCGCTGGTGGGCTCGGTGCTGCGCTTCAACGCCATGCAGCTGATGGGCGCGGTCGGCGTCGGCATCGCTGCGGGCGCCGGCACCGGCATCGTCACCGGCCTGGTCGGCACGGCGATCGTCTGACGGGGCCTCCGATGAACGACACCGCCCGCCACACCATCCCGCGCCGGCTCGACGACCCGGAGCGCTGGCTGTTCTGGACCGTCGACGAGGCCGCCGTCCTGATGGGCCCGGCCCTGCTCGGGCTTGCCGCGAACCAGTTCGTGCCGGGGCTCGTCGCAGGCGTCGGCGGCTGGCTGGTGCTGCGCCGGGTCAAGCGCGGCGGCGGGGCCAATATCGCGCGTTACGCCCTCTACTGGTTCCTGCCCGACTTCGTGCTGCGTCTCAGGGCGACGCCGCCGAGCCATCTCCGGCGCTTCGTTGGCTGAGGCGGAAGCGATGCGCCGTGTCGATCTCGATCTCGCCGTCCGCCGGGTGCGGGACATCCGCATAGCGCTGGCCGGGCTGCTGGTGCTCTCGATGACCGCCAATCTGGCGCTCACCGTGGGCTTCGCCGGACGGGAAACGGCGACGGTGCTGGTGCCGGCTTCGGCCGGTCCCTCCTGGGCGGTCGGCGGCAGCGGCCCCGGCGAGGGCCGCGCCGGGGCGCGGTATCTGGAGGACATGGCGCGCACGGTGGCGGTGACGCTGCTCACGCTGACGCCGGAGAACGCGGCCCATGTGCGGCATGCGGCGGCGCGGCTGAGCCACGCTTCCGCGCGCGGCGCGATCGGCGCCTGGGTCGAGGCCGAGGCGGCCCGCATGGCCGGGCGCGATCTCGCCAGCGCCTTCTATCCCGACGGCATCGAGGCCGACCCCGGGCGTCTCACGGTGGAGATATCGGGCGAGCTGGTGACCTGGATCGGCCGCGAGGAGGCCGCGCGCGAGGACCGGCGCTACCGGCTCGCCTTCCGCATCGACGCGGGACGCATCGGCCTGCTGCGCTTCGAACAACTGGAGAATGGCAAATGACGCTCTTTCCCCTGCCGAGGCGGCTCACGCTGTCATTCGCGGCACTCCTTATCCAATTTGGCGCGCTCGCCGCGTCCGCGCCGGCTTCCGCCATGCAGTTGCTGGAGGCGGTCGACCATGCCGAGCTCGCGGCGGAGGTCTCGGCGACGGACGTGAACCGCATCGCGCTGCTGGGCGACCGGGTCGCGCGGGTGGTGCGCGCGCCGGACGGCTATGCGGTCGAGCACGACGCGGTGTCGGGCGACCTCTGGCTCCGCCTCTCGGACATGGCGGCCGCTGCGCGCGCCCCAGCCACGTTGTTCATCGGCACGGAGAAGGGCTTCACCTACCGGCTGACGCTCACGCCCTCGGCCCGCGACGCGGCCCAGATCCTGATCCGCAATGCCGACGCGCTGCCGGACGTGGCGGCCGGAGCTTCGAGAAGCCCGGTATCGGCAAGCGATCCTCACATAGCCATGCTGGTGAAGCTGGTGCGCTCGGTGGCGCGGCGCGAGCCGCTGGGCGGATACGACATCCTCTCCGGCGGTAGTGCGTCCGCCGCCGGCCTGACGCTCATCGAGACCTGGCGGGGCCCGCGCTTGCGGGCGCTCGTGTTCGAGGCCGGCCGTTCCGCGCCCCTGGGCGGGGACGGGCTCGCGGGCCTCGCCGGGACCATCGCTGCGCTGCCGGGTGCGGGCCGCGTCGCCGCGCTGTGGCTCGCCGCGCCCGGCACGGGACCGACGGGCGGACGGCTCGCCGTGGCGGTGGTGGAGACCGCCCGCACGGAGACCCCGCGATGAGCGCCGGGCGGAATGCCGGACCGGCCCCCGGATCGGCGTCCGGGGCAAGCGACGAGTCCGATGCCGTGCGCCGTCGCCAGCTGCTGCTGTTCTCCGTCATCGCGGCGGCGGTGCTGGTGGCGCTGGCGGCCTGGCTGGGCATGGGCGGCGGCGGCAAGCCGGCGCCCAGGGGCGGCATCGAGGCCGGGATCGTCGAGCCGGACATGGCCGAGAAGGTGTGGACGAGGCGCTCGGAGGCCCGGCTCGGCGAGATCGAGACGCAGCTCGGCGAGATGCGCCGGGAGGCGCGCACGCTCCGCACCGACAACGACCGTCTTCGCGCGGCGCTGGAACGGGACGCCGCCGATGCGCGCAGGGTGATCGACAAGCAGGCGGTCATGATCGCCGATCTCGAAGCCCGTCTCCGGACGCCCGCGCAGCCGGGGACGGCGCCGGGCACCGGCGCGGCGGCGGACCCATACTTCCGGGTTCCGTCCGCGACGCCCCCGCCCGGCAACGGCGGACAGGCGCAACCGGCCGCGCCGGTTCCCATGATCGAGACCTTCGAGCTCGAAGGCAGCCCGCAATCGTCGGCAACCGACCACCGCACCGGACCCGAACTCGTCGCCGACGCCGTGGCGAAGCCGGTCTCGGCCTGGCTGCCGGCGGGATCGCATGCGCAAGCCGTCGTGCTGGCCGGCGTCGACGCCTCGGCCGGCATCTCGTCCCAGGGCGATCCCCGTCCCGTGCTGATGCGCATCATCGGACCCGCCTGGACCGCCGCAGAGGATGGCACCGCCCTCCAGGTCG
>CBDEUP010000002.1:0-346786 GCA_965243315.1 Alphaproteobacteria bacterium | reverse complement strand
ACGACGACACGACGGCGTCGTTCGCCGCGGCCGCCTCGAGCGCGAGCGAGGGCGCGGGCGCCCACACCGTGACGGTGAACTTCACGCCGCCGGCGGCGTCATTTACCTCCCTCCGCTACACCGTGGGTGGCACGGCGAGGGCGGGCGAGGACTTCACCATCGCGGGCTCGGGCAGCCTCTCGGTGCCCATCGACGCGACGAGCGTCGACATCGAGGTCGCGGTGGTCGACGACGCCGTGCCCGAGTACGCGGAGACGGTCGTGCTCACCCTGACCGACGGCGGCAGACGCATCGCCCTCGGCGCCACCACCGTCCACATCCTCACCATCGCCGACGACGACGCGGGCACGCCGCCGAACCCGGTGCGCCTCTCGGTCTCGGACGCCGGCGCGGTGGCCGAGGGCGGGACGGTCACGGTGACCGCGACCCTCGACCACGCCAACGCCACGGGCGGCGCGCTCGCGATACCGCTTGCGGTGCGCGCCGCCGGCACCACCGCGGCGCCCGGCGACTACACGGTGGCGTCGAGCATCGCCATCGCCGACGGCGCCACCGCCGGCACGACGGACCTCGCCGCGACCGACGACGACGCGGTCGAGGCGCCGGAGACGGTGGTGCTCGCGCTCGGCGCGGCGCTCCCCGAAGGGGTCGCCGCGGGCACGCCCGGCCACGTGACGGTCACCATCGCCGACGACGACCTGGGGCTCACCTACGGCGTTCGCGATTGGAGCGCCACGGAGGGCGAGCCGACGAGCCACGCGCGGCTCTTCGTGCGGCCGCAGTGGGCGCTCGGCGCGGGCGAGACGCTGACCGTCCCGCTCACCTTCACCGGCGGAACCTTGGGCACGGACTTCACGCTCGCCCTCGAGGCGGCCTCCGCGGCAAGGTTCGCCGCGGCGACGCTTGCCGCGGGCACGGTGACGCTCACCGGCCCGGCGCGGGCGGACGCCGCCGTGTACGTCCGCCTCTTCGCCGCCGAGGACGACGACGCCGGCGACGAGACGGTGACGCTCGGCGTCGGGACGGTGGCGTCGAGCACCGGCGCCGCGGTCGCCGCGAGCCGGCAGGGCGACGGGCGGATGACGCTGCTCGACAACGACGGCGACCTCGAGCTGCGCTATGGCGTTTTGCCTGCCACCGCCGCGGAGGGCAGCACCACCGCCCTCCGGCAGCTCTGGCTGACGCCGCGACGGGCGCTCGCCGCGGGCGAGGCGGTGACGGTGCCGCTCGTGTTCGAGGGCGGGACGCTCGGTACGGACTTCACGCTCGCGCCCGGTGTCCACGGGTTCGGCTCGATGGTGCTCGCCGCGGGCACGCTGACGCTCACCGGTCCGGCGACGACGAGGTGGTGACGCTCGGCTTCGGAGCGGCCTCGTCGAGCACCGGCGCCGCGGTCACGCACACCCGGTTCGGCGACGGGCGCATCACGCTGCTCGACAACGACGCCCCGCAGTCGCTCACCGTCGAGTTCGCCAGCGATGCGTTCGGCGTCTACGAGCACAACGGTCCCGCCGAGCCGGTGCTGCGGCTCTCGGAGGTGCCGCGCCGCGACGTCGCGGTGCGGGTGACGGTGACCTCCGGCACGGCGGTGCGCGGGGAGGATTTCCTGAGCGCGGCCACGCGCACCGCGACCTTCCCGGCGGGGGGCGCCACGACCACGAACGTCCCGATGACCCTCCCCAACGACGCCCTGGTGGAGGGCGACGAGACCTTCACGGTGGCCATCGACACGGCCTCGCTGCCGGCGAACGTGACGGCGAAGCCGGGCGGCAACGTCCGGGCGACGGTCACCCTCTTCGACGACGACACCGCGACGGTGGGGTTCGCGCGCGGCGCGCTCGCGGTGCGCGAGGGCGATGCGGCGCGCCCGGTGCTGGTGCTCTCCAAGGCGTTCGCCGCCGATGTCACGGTCGGCGTCGAGGACGCCGCGGGCACCGCCACCGCGCCCGGCGACTACGCGGCCGGTCCGTACTCGGTGACCTTCCCCGCGGGCGCCAAACGCGCGGCGTTCGACGTGGCGACGGTCGCGGATTCCACCGCCGAGGGCGCGGAGACGTTCTCGCTGCGGATACCGGCCGCGGGCCTCCCGGCGGGGATGGGCCTTGCCGCGGCGGGCGCCGCCACCCCGCCCGAGGCGACCGTCACCGTCTCCGAGAGCGCGCCGCCGAGCGTGCCCGAGGCGGCGTTCGCCGCGGGCGAATCGGACGCGGGCGAGGCCGCGGGCACCCGCACCGTGACGGTGCACCTCGTACCGCCGCCGACCTCGCCGCTCGCGCTCGCCTACACCGTGGGCGGCACCGCGACGGCGGGCGCGGACTTCACCATCGCGGGCTCTGGCATCGTCGCGGTGCCCGCGCACGCGACCGGCGTCGACATCGAGGTGGCGGTGCTCGACGACACCGCGCAGGAGTCCGACGAGACGCTCGTCCTGACGCTCGCCGCCGGCGCGGGCTACACGGTGGGCGCCCCGGGCGTGCACACGCTCACCCTTGCCGACGACGACGCGCCGCCGCCCGCGCCCGTGGTCTCGGTCGCGGGCACGCCGGGCGCCGAGGGCGGCGCGCCGGCGCGCTTCCTCCTCACCGCGCGCCCGCGGCCCGCGGGCAGCGTCGCGGTGACGGTCGCGGTGACGCAGAGCGGCGGCTATGCCGGCCCGGGCGAGACCGGCACGCGCACCGTGACGATGGACGCGTCGGGCTCGGCGCTGCTCGACGTCGCGATTGCCGACGACGCCATCGACGAGCCGGACGGCAGCTTCACCGCGACGGTGCGCCCCGGCACGGGCTACGCGGTGCACGCAAGCGCTGCCGCCGCCACCGTGGCGGTGGCCGACGACGACCCGACCCGGGTGACGCTTGCGGGCTCCGCGGACGCAATCCCCGAGACCGGGGGGACGAAGACGCTGACGGTGCGCCTCGCCCGGGCGCTGGTCGCACCGGAGACGCTCGCGGTGCCGCTCGTGTTCGCAGGCGAGGCGGTGCGGGGCCTCGACTACACGCTGAGCTGCGGCAACGACACCGGCGCGGCCTGCCGCGACCTTGCGGGCGAGGCGCCGCGCATCGAGTTCAGCGCCGGCGGGCGCACCGCGACGGTGACGCTCGCCGCCGCCGGCGACGCCATCAACGAGGGCGCGGGCGAGACGGTGACGGTGGCGCTCGGTGCGCTCGACGCGAGCTCGGGCACCGGCCTCGGCGGGGGTGCGGCGGGCGCAGGCAGCGTCGCGTTCACCATTACCGACGACGACGCGGGCCCGGAGCCGGGTATTGTGCTGCCCGATACGGACGTGGCCGTGGTCGAGGGCGCGACGGCGAGCTACGAGCTCAAGCTCGCCTCCGACCCCGGCGACGGCGCCACGGTGCGGGTGAGCGTCACCTCCGCGGACACCGGCGCGGTGACGGTGAGCGACACCCAGTCGGGTGTGAACGGCACGCAGGACTGGCTCGACTTCACCGGCGGCGCCGCCGGCACCTGGAGCACCGCCCAGACGGTGACCGTCGCCGGCGTGCACGACGCCGACTCCGCCCACGAGGCGGACGTGGCGCTCGCCCACGCCGCGAGCGTGCAGGCGGGCACGAGCGCGCCCTATGCGGGGCTTGCGAGCCGGACGCTCCACGTCGACGTGACCGAGGACGACGCGGCCGAGGTCGGCTTCAAGCAGGACGCCCACGCGGTGGACGAGGGCGACGACGCGACGCTCACGCTCACGTTCACGCGCGCGCTAGGGAGCGACGTGACCGTGCGGGTCCTGCTGACCGGTCTCGGGGCGACCGGCTCGGGCGTCGACTTCGACTCGACCCCGCGCTCGATTGCCGTCCCGGCGGGGACGGTGGAGCAGGCGTTCACCGTCTCGACCGTCGAGGACGAGAAGTTCGAGGGCTACGAGACCTTCCAGGCGACGATTCTCGCCCTCGGCCTCCCCGACGACCTGGCGCTCGCCGCCGCGCACCGCTCGACCGTCACCATCGTCGACGACGAGGCCTCGGTCTCGCCCGCGCTCGACGCCGGCATCCACGAGGGCGAGACGCTGACCTACACCGTCTCGGGAATCGACCCCGCGCATGCGAGCGTGACGCTCCTGGCCGCCACCTCGAGCACCGCGACCCGCGACGTCGACGGGACGTGGGACGCGGGCGAGGACTACCGCCTGCTTCGCCCCGGCGACCCCGAGGACACGGTGCTCGGCGCGACCGACACCCTCACCCCCTCGGGCGGGGCGGTGACGTTCCGCATCAAGACGCGCGCCGACACCGACGACACCGAGGGCGACGAGACGGTGGTGTTCGAGATGGAGCTTCCGGGTGTCTTGGGGGAGGCGGCGCTCGGGACGCTGGCGCTGAAGAACGGCCCGCGCCTCGAGGCTGGGGTCGCGCTCTCCGCGCAAACCCTCGCCCTCGACGAGGGGACGACCGGCACCTACACCGTGGCGCTCACCCTCGCGCCCGCCCCGGGCGAGACGGTGACCGTCACCGCGGCGAGCCCCGATGCGGGCGCGGTGCGGGTGCACGCCGCCGGCGGCTCCCCGGGGGCGCGCGCGACGCTGACCTTCACCGACGCGACCTGGAGCGCCGCGCAGACGGTGACGGTGACCGCGCTCTCCGACTTCGATGCGAGCGACGAGCGCGTCGACATCGCGCACGCGGTCGAGGGCACGGGCGCGTACGCGGACGTGACCGCGCCGGCGGTGGCGGTCACGGTGGACGACGACGAGGTGCCCGTCGTGGTCTCGGTCGCCGCGGGCGCGGCGGTGGATGAGGGCGGGGCCGCGACCTTCACGGTGACGGCGACGCCTGCGCCGCCCCGCACGCTTCGCATCGCGCTCGCGCTCGGCGAGACCGGCGCGTTCCTCGCCCCGGGCGCCACGCTGCCTGCGGTGCACCTCAGCCCCACCCGGGCGTCGCAGAGCGTCTCGCTCGCGACCGAGGACGACACGGTCAACGAGGCGCACGGCGCGGTGACGCTCACCGTGGAGGCGGGGACCGGCTACGTCGTGGCGGCCGCGCCGGACCACACCGCGAGCGTCGAGGTCCGCGACGACGACGGGGCGGGCATGCCGGTGGTGAGCATCGCGAGCGCGCAAAGCCCCGGCGCGACCGCGTTCGAGGGCGACGCGCTCGTCTTCACGGTGCGCGCCGACCCCGCGCCCGCGGCCGAGCTCGCCGTCACCGTCGGCGTCGCCGAGAGCGCGGGCAGCGCCTTCGTCGTCCCCGGCGGAACGGGGAACAAGACGGTGACGATTGCGGCGAACGCGCGCACGGCGACGCTGAGTGTCGCGACCGTCCAGGACACCGACGAGGAGGACCCGGCGTTCGCGACGGTGACGGCGACGGTGGCGCACGCGCCGGGCTACACCGTCGCCGATGCGCCGCGCGACAGCGCGCAGGCGACGGTCTCCGACGACGACGGGCTGCCCGGGGTCACCATCCACGACGCGCAAGCCGAAGAGGGCGACCCGATGTTCTTCCGGGTGACGCTCTCGAAGGCGGCGGCCCACACCGTCGAGGTGAAGTGGGCGACGAGGTTCGAGTACGACGCCAACAAGTGGGAGACCGGCAGCGCCCGCTACACCCTCGACTACACGAGCGCCAACGGCATCCTGCGCTTCGCCCCGCGCGAGACCGTGCGCGAGATCCTGATCTACACCGTCGACGACGCCCACGACGAGGGCGACGAGACGTTCGAGGTGGAGCTCTCCGACCCTGTGGGGGCGGTGATAGCCGACGGCCTCGCGACGGGGACGATCACGAACGACGACCCGCTGCCCGCGGCCTGGCTCGCGCGCTTCGGGCGCACGGTGGCGGAGCAGGCGCTCGAGGGCGTCGCGGACCGCATCGCCGCCCCGCGCAAGCCGGGGATGCAGGGCACGCTCGCCGGGCAGGCGCTGAGCCCCTCGACAGGCTCGGGACAGGCGCTCGACCCGGCGGCTTCCGGCCAGGCGGCGGGCGGAACGCCCGGCACGGCGGCGCTCGCGCTCGCCGACGTGGCGCGCCGCTTCGGCGACGGCCCGTTCGATCCGTTCGGTCATGGCGCCGCGCCGGGCCCCGGCGCGGCGCAGGCGCAATCGCGCACGATGACCGCGAGCGAGGCGCTGCTCGGGTCGAGCTTCACGCTGACCGGCGAGACGGACGGCGCGGGCGGCACCATGGCCTTCTGGGGCCGGGCGGCGCAGTCGAGCTTCGACGGCGTCGAGCGGGGCGCCGGCACCGACATCGCCCTCGACGGCACGGTGACCACCGGCATGCTGGGCGCGGACTATGCGCGCGGGCCCTGGCTGGTGGGGCTTGCGCTGACCCTGAGTTCGTCCGAGGGCAGCTATGCCGCCACCGGCGATCGGGATCCCTGTCCCGGTACGGACGCGGACCGGTGCGACGGCGCGGTGCGCGCCGGCGACGGCACGCTGGAGGCGTCGCTGACGGCGGCGGTGCCCTATGCGTCGTGGCGGGCCTCGGAGCGCCTCAAGCTCTGGGGCGCGCTCGGCTACGGCGCCGGCGAGGTGACGCTGAAGACGGGCATGGGCGAGCGCCTCGGCGCGGACATCGACTGGACCATGGCGGCGGCCGGCCTGCGGGGCGACGTGATCGCGCTGCCCATGGAAGGCTCCGGCCTTGCCCTCGCGGTGACCTCGGACGCCATGTGGGCGCGCACGGCCTCGGAGAAGACACGGGACCTTGCGGCGTCGGAGTCCGACGTGACCCGGCTCAGGCTCGGGCTGGAGGGAAGCTACCGCGTCGCCCTCGAAGAGGGCGGCAGCCTGACGCCGAAGCTGGAGGTGGGCGCGCGCCATGACGGGGGCGACGCCGAGACCGGGTTCGGGGTCGAGCTCGGCGGCGGCATCGCCTGGGTCGACCCGGCGCTCGGGCTCTCGCTCGATCTCTCGGGCCGCACGCTGATCGCGCACGGCAACGACGACCTGGAGGACCATGGCTTCGCGGCTTCGCTCGCCTGGGACCCGGCCCCGGCGACGAAGCGGGGTCCGTCGCTGACGCTCACCCAGGACTGGGGCGGGCGGGCCGAGGGCGGCCTCGACGCGCTGTTCGCGCCGGACCCGCTGGAGGACCGGACGGGCAATGGCGAGCCGACCTCCCGCTGGGCCATGGAGGCCGCATACGGCCTGCCGGCCTTCGGCGGGCGCTGGACCGGCAGCCCGCATGCCGGGCTGGGGCTCGCGACCGGCACGCGCGACTACACGATCGGCTGGCGGCTAGCGCCGGAAGCGGCCAACGCGCCCGACCTGTCGCTCGGTCTCAAGGCCACCCGCCGGGAGAGCGACACGGCCGAGCCCGAGCATAGCGTCGGGGTCGAAGTCCGTGCCAGATGGTGAACGACGCGAGTCCGATGCGCGATGCCGTGGAGACGGGCGACGGGAGCCGGGCATGGCTCTTCCTGCGCCGCGTCCCGGAATACGAGGCGGCATGGCGGGCGCGGCCACCGACGGCAGCGCCGGGCGTCATGCCCGGTGACGGTTGGCAAACCGGCTGATAGAGTGCGCCGGGAATCGCGGTCGGCGGCGGGGACTTCCGGGGCCGGGCCGGAGGGGCCGTCGCCCGCCGCCCTCTTGCACCCCTGGACCCCGATGGACTGAAGTTGGAGTGAATCCGCTTACAGTACGCTTACACCGGCCCGATGGGACCGTCTTTGGATCGGGTCGGGATCGTGCCGCAAGATATTGATAAAAAGACAAAAAACGCCGTAGCGCAAGCCCGATTCCGCATCGGCGTGGACGTGGGCGGCACGTTCACCGACGTGATCCGCCACGACACGGAGACGGGGGCGGTCGAGGTCGCGAAGACCGCGTCCACGCCGCCCGACTTCATCGACGGCATGCTCGCCGGTATCGAGGCCGTGGGCGCCGAGCCCGGCGACATCAAGCTCATCAAGATCGGCACCACCATCGCCACCAACACGGTGATCATGCGTACCGGCGCCCGTGCCGAATCTCACGAAAGTAGCCACCGATTCTCACTCAAAGTAGCCACTGATTCTCACGAAAGTAGCCACCCGTTCTCAGCAAAGTAGCCACCCCCTGAGCGCAGCGGATTTTGGAGCGACTCAGGGAGCCGTCCTACCGCTCGGATTTTCGCGACTGGTCCGAGGGGGAAAGGATGGCACGGGGAAGGCTGCCGATGAGAAAGGTGAAGAAGATCCTTGCGTATCATTTTGACGAGGAGCGCAGCGCGCGGGCGATCGCGGCGCACTGCGGCGTGGCGCGCCGCTCGGTGTCGCTGGTCCTGGAGCGGTTCGACGTCTCGGGCCTGAGCTGGCCGGAGGCGCGCGGGCTGGACGAGGAGGCCCTTGAGGCGGCGCTCTATCCGGACTCGCAGGACGCGCCGGCAGGGGATGTGGACTGGGCGGCGGTCGAGAAGGCGCTGTCGGGCCGCGGCGTGACGCTGATGCTGTTGTGGGAGGAATGGCGCGAGACCCATCCCGACGGGATGAGCTACCCGACCTGGTGCCGCCGGTTCCGGGAGTGGCGGCCGCGGCGGGACGCGACGATGCGCCAGAACCGCCGTCCCGGCGAGCGTCTGTTCGTCGATTACGCCGGGATGACGGTGCCGCTTCTGGTCGACGGGGTGGCGTGCGAGGCGCAAGTGTTCGTGGCCTCGATGGGCGTCTCGGGCCGGCTCTACGCCGAGGCGACGCTGAGCCAGAAGATCGATGACTGGTGCGCCTCGCATGTGCGCTGCTTCGAGGACATGGGCTGGGCACCGCAGGCGGTTGTGCCCGACAACATCCGGGCGGCGGTGAAGGACCCGTCGCGCTACGAGCCGGTCCTGAACGAGACCTACGCCGATCTGCTCGACCATTACGGGGTCCAGGGCTTCCCGGCCCGCGTCAGGCGCCCCCGCGACAAGGGCGCCGTGGAACAGGGCGTGCTCCATATCGAGCGCCGGGTCCTGGCGCCGCTGCGCAAGCATGTCTTCCACGATCTGGCGGCGCTCAACCGGGAGATCGGGAACCGGGTCAGGAAGCTCAACGCCAGGCCCTATGCCGACGGCACCGGCGAGACCCGCGACGAGCGCTTCGAGACCGTCGACCTCCCGTACATGAAGCCGCTGCCGGACCGGCGCTGGCAGCGCACGGTCTGGCGCAAGAACACGGTCCACCCCGACTACCACATCGCGATCGACTACCGGTTCTACTCGGTCCCCTTCCAGTACATCGGCAAGGAGGTCGATGTCCGCCTGCGCGGCCAGGTGATCGACGTCTTCCACCGCGGCCGGCAGATCGCCAGCCACCTGCGGAGCAGCAGGAGGGGCCGCGCGACCACCCTCAAGGAACACCAGCCTCCGAAGCACCGGCGCGCCGGCGTCGAGGACACCCGCGCCCGGCTGGAGCGGGACGCGCGCAATATCGGCCCCCATGCCCTCGCCCTGGTGGCCGCGATCATGGATCGCAACCCCAATCCGGAGTTCGGCTTCCGCTCCTGCTACGGCGTCCTCCGGCTGGCCAACGGCCACGAGCCGGACCGCTTCGACGGCGCCTGCCGCTACGCCATGGAGCTCGGCTCGGCGTCCTATCGCGGCCTCGACAACATCCTGCGCACCGGCGCCGATCTCGCCGACGCCCAGCAGCCCGAGACCGTGCCCATCGACCACTCGAACATCAGAGGACCGGAGTACTATCGATGACCGACAACACTGGCATATCCCACCCGCTGGCCCAGCGCATCGCCTCATTGCGCCTGCCCGGCATGCACGCCGCCTTCCTCGAACAGATGGCGCGCCACGATCTCGACGACATGCCGTTCGAGGAGCGCCTCGGGCTGCTGATCGACCGCGAGATCGCCGAGCGGCGCTCCCGCGCCCTGCAACGGCGCCTGAAGAAGGCCCAGCTCCGCCACTCCGACGCCTGCTTCGAGGACATCAACCTCAGCCGGCCCCGCGGCCTCGACCGCAGCGTCGTCCTCGGCCTCGCCGACTGCGCCTGGGTCCGCAACGGCGCCAACATCCTCATCACCGGCCCGTGCGGCACGGGCAAGAGCTGGGTCTCCTGCGCGCTCGCCCACAAGGCGTGCCTCGAAGGCCACCAGGCCCAGTACCAGCGCGTCCCCCGCCTGCTCACCGAGCTGCGGATCGCGCACGGCGAGGGCACCGTGCCGAAGCTCTACCGCGACCTCGCCCGGATCGAGGTCCTGATCCTCGACGACTGGGGCCTGGCCCCCATCGACGCCGCGCGCGGCCGCGATCTCCTCGAAATCCTCGACGACCGCTTCGGCCGCCGCTCGGTGATCGTCACCTCGCAACTGCCGGTGGCCGACTGGCACCGGCAACTCAATGATCCGACCCTGGCCGACGCGATCCTCGATCGCCTCGTTCACGGCGCCATCCGCTTCGAGCTGCACGGCACGTCCATGCGCACCGACGACGCCGGCGCCGGAACGAAGGCATGAACGCGGTGAGGGAGCGCCGCGCGGAGCGCGGCGCCTGCGTCGCTCCGCTCCGGGGCGTCCGTGCCAGACGAGACGGTGTGCCACAGCATGGTGCGCGCGCGCCGCTCCGACTCGTGAGGGGTCACGCGTCGCGCGCGCACCATGCCCCACCGCCTTGCCGCCAAGCCTTCGGCGATGGTATCGATGACGGAGAAACTGACGGGGGAATCCTGCCGACAGCAACGTAAGCGCGTCGCTTCGCTCCGGGGTGGTCACCAGGGTGGCTACTTTGCTGAGAATCGGTGGCTACGTTGGATGAGAATCACCGGCTACATTGGTGAGAATCGGCAGCCCGCACCGCGCTCGTGACTACGGCGGGCTTCACCGACGTGCTGCACGCCGCGCGCGCCGCTCGGCCCACGCTCTACGATTCCGATTGGGACCCGGCGCCCGCGTTGGTCGACCGCCGCGACACCATGACCGTCGCGCAGCGCACCACCTACGAGGGCGAGGTGCTGGAGCCCCTCGACGAGGACGGCTTGCGTGCCACCGCGGCGCGACTCCGCGAGCGCGGCATCGAGGCGGTGGCGGTGAGCTTCCTCCACAGCTACATCAACGACGCGCACGAGCGGCGCGCCCAGGAGATTTTGGGCGAGGAGATGCCCGGCGGCTACGTCTGCCGCTCCTCCGACATCCTGCCGGAGATCCGCGAGTTCGAGCGCACCAGCACCACCGTCGCCAACGCCTATCTCGGCCCGGTGCTGGAGCGCTATCTCGCCTCTCTCCTCGCCCGCCTCGAGGGCATCGGCTACGCGGGGTCGGTGCTCATCACCCATTCCGGCGGCGGCGTGATGTCGATCGAGGCGGCGCGGCGCATCCCCGCCCGCATCTGCCAGTCGGGGCCGGCGGCGGGCGTGATGGCGGGCGCCGCCATCGGCCGGCTGGCCGATCGGCCCGACGTGATCGTGCTCGACGTGGGCGGGACCAGCGCCGACGTCTCGCTTTCGCGCCGGGGCCGCCCGCTGATCCGGCCCGAGTGGAACATCGAGTTCAACATCGTGATCAGCTTCCCTTCGGTGGATGTCACCGCCATCGGCGCCGGCGGCGGCTCCATCGCGCGTATCGACGAGGGCGGGGTGCTGAAGGTGGGGCCGGACAGCGCCGGCGCGAGTCCGGGCCCGGCCTGCTACGGCCAGGGCGGCACCCTGCCCACCGCGACCGATGCGAACCTCGTGCTCGGCCGGCTCGGCGGGGAAACCAGGCTCGCGGGCCGCGTCGCGCTGCACCCGGCGCTGGCCGAGCAGGCCATCGACCGGATCGCGGAGCCCCTGGGCTATTCGCGGGCCGAAGCCGCGACCGGCATTCTCCGCGTCATGCGCGCCAACATGGCAGGCGCGATCCGCCTCATCTCGGTGAAGCGCGGCCACGATCCGCGCGACTTCGCGCTGGTCGCCTTCGGCGGCGCCGGGCCGCTCTACGCGGTGGAGCTTGCCCGCGATCTCGGCATCCCCGAGGTGATCGTGCCGTTCCGTCCCGGCCTCGGCTCAGCCATGGGTGTGCTCCATGTGGAGGTCCGGCACGACTTCGTGCAATCCATCTTCGCTACTGACGAGCGCTTCGATACGGGCGAGATCAACGACGCCTTCGCAGAACTGGAAGCGCGCGCGATGGCGCGGCTTACGCGCGCCGGCGTGGCGGCGGAGGATGTGGTGCTCCGCCGTGAGATCGATGTGCGCTACTATGGCCAGGTCTCGGGCGGTCTCACGCTCGCGGTCAAGACGGGCACGCTCGACGACGACGACATCCGCGGGCTCTTCCGCGCGTTCCACGAGCGCCACACCGAGGACTATGGCTATACCCTGCCGGAAGACCTTGCCGAGCTCGAGATCGTCAACGCCCGGGTCGCGGCCGAGGCCCGCGCCACCACCGGCGCGGAGCCCACGTTCGGCGCGAACGGCGCTGCGAGCCCCGCCCCGCGCGGTCAGCGGCGGATGTATGACGAGGCGGAGGGCTGGGTCGAAGCGCCAGTCTACGAGCGGACCGCGCTCCCCGTCGGCTTCGAGATTCCGGGCCCCGCCATCATCGAGCAACTGGACAGCACGACGGTGCTCATCCCCGGCTCGCACGCCCGCGTGGACGAGCGCTTCAACCTGATCTGCACGAGCGGGTAGGACCATGCAGCTAGACCCCATCACCTTCGAGGTACTGCGCAACGCCTTGGGGGGCATGTGCGACGAGGGCAGCGAGATGATCGCCCGCCTCGCCTATGCGCCCACCATCAGCGAAGGCCACGACCACTCCTGCGCGCTGCTCACGGCGGAGGGCCGCCTCGTCGCCCACGGCAACCGGGATCAGGCGCCCCACATCGGCTCCTTCGAGCCGTCCGTCAGGGTGGTGAAGGAGTGGGTGGGCGAATTCGAGCCTGGCGACATCTACATCTTCAACGACCCCTACACCGGCGGCATCCACTGCAATGACGTGAAGCTGATCCGGCCCATCCATCACGACGGCCGCCTCGTTGCCTTCAACTCCAGCACCGGCCACTGGCCCGACGTGGGCGGCGCGCTGCCCGGCAGCTTCAACCCGCGCGCGGTGGACTGCTACTCCGAGGGGCTGCGGATGCCGCCCATGCGGCTCTTCCACAACGGCGAGCTCGACCGCACGGTGATGACGCTGATCGAGTACAACATGCGCACCGGGCGCGAGCGCATCGCCGACATCCACGCCCAGCGGCAGGCCGGATTGCTGATTGAGGACCGCCTGCTGGAGCTCTACGCCCGCCACGGGGCGGAGACCATCGAGGCGCTGTTCGAGGATATCTTCGACTACACCGAGGAGCGCTTCCGCGCCCAGGTCGCGCAGTTGCCCGACGGCGAGTACGAGTTCGAAGACTTCTCCGACAAGGACATCATGCACCCCGAGCACCCGCGTATCCGGGTGCACTGCCGGCTCACCATCGAGGGCGACCGGGCGAGCTTCGATTTTCGGGAGAGCGACGCCGCGCCTGTCGGCCCCTTCGGCTTCCCCCGCGCCTCGCTGGAGACTGCGGTCTTCGACGGCACGCTCCACTGCTTCCCCCAGCTCGCGCCGCTCAATCATGGCCTGAGCCGCGCTGTCGAGGTGCTGTCGGTGCCGGGGAGCTGCGTCCACATCGAGGAGCCCACGCCGGCCTCCGGCTACGCGAGCGGGGCCTATGAGAAGGTCGCGGCGGTCACCATGGCCTGCTGGGCCGCGGCCTTCCAGGACGTGAACCCCAAGCGCATGTACGCCGCCGGTATCAACCTCGCGAACCTCTGCATCGGTGGGGTCCACCCCAAGACCGGCAAGCACTACGTCAACTATCTCTGGAACGAGGGCGGCCAGGGCGCGCGCAGCTACAAGGATGGCAACCCCTTCCAGATGATGATCTTCATCGGCGGCGCCACCAACCAGCCCGTCGAGATTCTGGAACGCTGGTACCCGCTGCTCTACACCAACTGCGAAGGCGTCACCGATTCCTGTGGCGACGGCGCCTATCGTGGCGGGGTCGGGATCGACCGGAGCTTCAAAACGCTCGGCGCCATGACCATGACCATGCACGGCGACCGTGCGGAGGTGACGCCCTTCGGTCTCGCCGGCGGCACCAATGGCGGGCCCAACACGCTGAGGCTCCGCCGCGCAGCCTCGCCGGAGAGCGAGGAAGAGCTCGGCATGCACGCCATGGGCATCCGCCTCGCGCCCGGCGACCAGCTGATCTACCGCTCCAACGGCGGCGGCGGCTTCGGCGACCCGCGCACGAGGATGCCCGACGCCGTGCTGGCGGATGTCGAGCAGGGCTGGATCACGCGGGAGCGGGCCGAGCGGGTCTATGGCGTGGTGCTCGCGGGCGGCAATGGCGCTGGCGATCCGTTGCGTATCGACGAGACGGCGACGGCGGAGCGCCGCGCCGGCACGGAGCCTGCGGCCGAGGGGTACGGCCCCGGCGAGGTGCATCCATTGGGGCGGCTGCTGAAGGCGCCGGGCAACGGCGCTGACGCGGGCCAGAGCCCAACGTGAGCTGATCGGAGGAGAAGCGGCATGGAGTTCGGGATTGCCTTCAAGGGCGACATAGGGGTCGAGCGCACCATTGCCATCGCGCGCCAGTGCGAGGCGGCGGGCTTCGACTATGTCTGGTTCTTCGATTCCCACATCCTCTGGTCGGACTGCTACTCCAAGATGGCGGTCTGCATGGCGCATACCGAGCGCGTGCGCTTCGGCCCGCTGGTGACCAACCCCAAGGTGCGCGACTGGTCGGTGGCGGCGAGCCTCTTCGCCACGCTGAGCGATATCGGGCGCGGCCGCTTCGACATCGCGGTCGGGCGGGGCGACAGCTCCATGCGGGTCATGGGCAAGTCGCCGGCGACGCTGGCCCATACCGCCGAGTTCTGCGATGCCATGCGCAAGATGGTGGCGGGCGATACGGTGCAGTACGCGGATTGCCCGGAGCCGGTCTACATGGAGTGGGTCGCAGGCCACCCCATGCCGGTCTGGTTCGCGGCCTATGGGCCCAAGGCGCTCAAGACGGCGGGCGAGGTCGGCGACGGGCTGATCATCCAGCTCGCCGACGTCGGGCTCTGCGAGTGGTTCGGCGGCCAGGCCAAGGCGGCGGGCGAGGCCGCCGGCCGCGACATGGGGGGCTACCGGGTGCTCTCCGCCGCCCCGGTCTGGGTCGGCGACAAGGAGACCGGCGTCGCGCAGACCAAGTGGTTCCCGGCGCTGGTCGGCAACCACGTGGCCGACATCGTGGAGAAGTACGGCGCCGGCACCGATCTCGTGCCGGACAGCCTCACCGCCTACATCGAGGCGCGGCGCGGCGCCGGCGCGGGCGGCGAGGGTTACAACTACCGCCAGCACGCCGACAAGGTCTCCGACAACACCTATTACATCACGCCGGAGATCACGGACTCCTTCTGCATCCTCGGCGAGCCGGACGAGCACGTGGCCAAGCTCAAGGCGCTGGAGGCGGCGGGCGTGACCCAGTTCACGATCTATCTGACCAACGGCGCGGAGGAGCGCATTGTCGCCGACTACGGCGACCACGTGATCCCCAACTTCCGTTGAGGGGAGGTGGCCCGCCCGCGTTCAGAGGGCGCGGATCGGCCCTGGATAGCGGGCAAGCGTAGCGTCCGCCGTCAAGAGAGTGAGCCCCTCGAACTGGGCTTGCGCGACCAGAATTCGGTCGAAGGGATCCTTGTGGATCGGCGGTAACAGGTCCACGACGGTCGCATGCGCCCCGGATATGGAAAGCTCGCGGTAGTCGCGCTCCAAGAGGTTCCGGCGCAGCAGACGCGGATCGACGCTGAATGCTTTCCGCCCGAGGCTGTTCTTGATCGCGATCTCCCACAGTGACGCCGCACTGAAGACGAGTTCGGTCGTCGGCGCTTCCATCAGGGCATGCGCATCACGCGGCAACCGATCAGGATCAACCGCCGCCCAGAGCAAGACGTGTGTATCAAGCAGGAGCCTCACTCGCCGCCATCGAACATCGCTTCGATCTCAGCGGCACCGATGCGGTCGAAGTCCTCTGGTATCGTGAATTGCCCCTGCATGAACCCGAGCCGGCTCTTCGCGCCGACTGCCGGCGCGTCCACAGCAACCACCTTCACCATTGGCTTGCCTGCACGGGCGATGATGAACGGCTCGCCGGCGGCAGCATCGGCGACAAGACGCGACAGCTGGGTCTTGGCCTCGTGCATGTTGACGGTGCGCATGGCGGTAATCCCATAGACTTAGTCTAATGAACTTAGTCTATATTGCGCACCAGTGCAAGGGGTGAGACGCCTCGCACCTAATCCAACCTGACCACCTCACCGGTCCCCGCTGAGCGCTCGGCCGCGAGCGTGGTCCGCACCGCCTCCATCGACTCCTGCGGCGTGATGATGGTGGGCGGCGTGCCCTCGCGCACGCAGCGGGTGAAATAGAGGAACTCCTCGCGGAGCGCGCCCGAGAGCCTGCCGTGCAGCTCCGGCCAGTAGGTGGTGTCCGGGCTCCTGAACCCGTCCTTGGTGCAGATGCCGATGTTGGGGAAGGTGTCCTGGATGTGGATGAAGCCTTCCGTGCCGATGATCGACATGCGCTCGTCGATGTCGAAGGGGGTCTTCTCCGGCATGCACCAGACGGTCTCCAGCGTCGCCGTCGCGCCTGAATCGAAGCGGTACATGGTCTGGCCGATGTCGGGGTACTTGAGGCCGCGCACGTCCACGGTCTGGGCATAGGCGCTCACCACCTTCGCGCCGGTGAACCAGAGCATCAGGTCGGTGTCGTGGATGGCATCGCCGATGATCGGCCCGATCTTGTTGAGGATCTCGGGCGTCCACGCCGCCGGAATGTTGCGCCGCGAGCTCAGCGCCACGATGCGCCCGATGTTGCCGGCCTCGATCTCCCGCTTGGCCGCGGCGTAGCGCGGGTTGAAGCGGCAGATGTGTCCCACCATGAGGAAGCCCGGCGCGGCCTCCGCCGCCGCCACGATCTTCGCGCAGTCGTCGACCGTCGACGCCATCGGCTTCTCGAGGAAGACGTGCTTGCCCGCAGCCAGCGCATCCAGCGTGGGCTCGGTGTGCTGGTCCCACATGGTGACGACGCTGACGGCATCGAGGTCGTCCCGCGCGAGCAGCGCGCGGTAGTCGGTCTCCAGCACGTCCACGCCGTACTTAGCTCCGAGGTCGGCGAGCCGCGGTTCAGTCCGCGTGCAAAGCCCGGCAAGCTCCAGACCCGGGGTGGCCTCGATCGCGTCGCAGTGAACCTCGCCGAACCAGCCGAGGCCGATGACGCCGATGCGGACACTCTCCATGGCGCAGCCCTCCCGCCAGGCCGCGCCGCTCAGGCGGCCTCCTCCTTCTGCGCGGTGAAGGTGAGGCCCTTGGCCGCGAACTTCTCCTTCACGCCCGGCTTGATGGCGTCGAGCTTGACCGCGGTCGACGGCGCCATGTCGATATCGGTCATGTCGTGCACGCCGCCGGAGATCAGCACCTGCAGGATGGCCTCGTCGTCGCTGATGTTGCGAAAGGCGCGGTTGACCTTGGGCGGGACCGAGATGGTGTCGAACTGGTCGAGCTCGACCCGCCCGCTGCCGTCGTCGTTCCAGGTCACCTCGAAGCGGCCCTTGAGCACCGTGAAGGTCTCGTAGGTCTGGTGGTGGGCGTGGAGCGAGGGGCCCTGGCCCGGCGGGCAGACCGCGAGCGTCATGGTCATGCCGGCGGCGTCCACGATGGGCGCACCGGTGTTGATCGGTGTGTCCACGTCGCCGTCGAGACCGATGACCGACAGCAGCTTGCGCGCGTAAATGACGTCGTTGGCTTCCAGCGGAATCTCCGGGTCCTGCTGGATGGGCAGCGGCTCCAGCGCGCTGTAGCGCGAAATCCGGCTCTGCATCTCGTCCTGCGTGATCTCGATCGTCTTCATCGCATCCTCCCTGGCGCGCACCCCGGCGCCGCGCGGGGAATGGTAGAGCGAACCGGGGCGGAATGGAATCGCCCGTGCACGCGGGTCGCGCGGGAACGCGCGCGGGAGCATGAGCGCCCCGCGATATGGAGTGGGACGGGAAACTCAGTTTTTGGGCGGGATGCGCCGGGATTAACTGGGATTTAAGTGGGATAGGTGGGATTCAGCGGGATTAACTGGGATTGAGTGAGATAAGTGGGATTCGGCGGGATTAACTGGGATTAAGCGGGATAAGCGGGACTGTTTGGGATAAGTGGGATTCCCCGCGCAGACGGCGCGCGTGGGGGACAACCGCGCCGCCGCCGACGCGGGCCATCTTGCCTCCGCCCGCTGCGGTCCGCTCGCGTCGGTTGTTGCCGTGCATGGCTCGATCATGGCACTCCCGCCGCCCCCCGTGCACCGCACCATTGTGCGGGGCGTCGGGCGGTTTGCTACCTCGGAGATTCCGCAGTGTCGGGATTCACGATGTGGGGCGACAAAGCGCGTCTCATGCTGTAAAGTGCCCCGTGACAGGTGACATAATCGCACATGATTCTTCGTTTCCGTCACGCGGGCCTCAGGCACCTGTTCGAGAAGGGCGATGGTCGAAGAATCTCACCCAAGTTGATGCCGAAGATCGAACGTGTCCTGGCCCGTCTCGACGAAGCGTCAGAACCCGGTGACATGAACCTGCCGGGTTTCCGGTTGCATCTCTTGAGGGGCGATTTGGCCGATCATTGGGCCGTCAGCGTATCGAGCAACTGGCGCATCGTTTTCCGCTTCGAAGGCCGTGACGTCACGGATGTCGATCTGGTCGACTACCACTAGGAACAGGAGGACTGCGGCATGCCCATGAAGAACCCGCCCCATCCGGGTCTCTCAGTGCGTCATGACTGCCTTGAGCCGTTGGGCCTCAGCGTGACGGAAGCGGCGCGCAAGCTCGGTGTCAGCCGCAAGCAGCTTTCGGATATCGTGAACTGCCGCGCCGGCATCTCGCCGGAGATGGCAATTCGCCTCGATAAGGCTTTCGGCGGCGGAGCCGACACGTGGTACCGGCTCCAGTCAACCTGGGAGCTGGCCCAGGCATTGAAGAAGGCGGATCAGATCAAGGTCGAGCGTCTCTCGCCTGCCGCCTGACGCTCCCGCAGCAGAGCCGCGCTTGCGCTATGATCGGGTGTTGGCGGTACCACGTCCTCGGAGACTCCCGGCCTTGACCAACGCCTCTCCCACATCCAGCGAACCCGGCACGCCCGCTCCCGTCGATCTCCCCTTCTCGCGCGAGGAATACGCGGCGCGGATCGCGAAGACCCGGAGCGCGATGGACGAGAGAGGGCTTGATCTGCTCGTCGTCTCCGACCCCTCGAACATGGCGTGGCTCACCGGCTACGACGGCTGGTCCTTCTACGTGCACCAGTGCGTGTTGCTCTCGCACGAGGGCGACCCGGTGTGGTTCGGGCGCGGCATGGACGCCAACGGGGCGAAGCGCACCGTGTTCATGGCCCACGACGACATCGTGGCCTACGGGGACCACTACGTGATGTCCACCGAGCGCCACCCGATGGACTACCTGAGCGAGGTCATCGTCGGGCGCGGCTGGGGCGGCGCGCGGATCGGCGTCGAGATGGACAACTATTACTTCAGCGCGGCCGCCTACCGCTCGCTGGAGACGCACCTGCGCGAGGCGACGCTGGTCGACGCGACGGGCCTCGTGAATTGGCAACGGATCGTGAAGTCCGAGGCCGAGATCGCCTTCATGAGGAACGCCGCGCGCATCGTGGAGAAGATGCACGCGCGCATCCTGGAGGTGATCGAACCCGGCATGCGCAAGAACGACCTCGTGGCGGAGATCTATTACGCGGCGATCACCGGGGTGGATGGCGCGGGCGGCGACTACCCGGCCATCGTGCCGATGCTGCCGACCGGCATCGATGCGTCGGCGGCACACCTCACCTGGGACGACAAGCCGATGCGCGCGGGCGAGGCGACGTTCTTCGAGATCGCGGGCGTCTACAGGCGCTATCACTGCCCGCTCTGCCGCACGGTGTTCCTCGGCAAGCCGTCGGCGCGCGAGCGCAACGCGGAAGGCGCGCTGCTGGAGGCCATCGAGGCGGGGCTCGAAGCCGCGAGACCTGGGAACCTGTGCGAGGACATCCACCGCGCGTTCACGGCCTCGCTCGCGCGCCACGGGCTCACCAAGGAGAGCCGCTGCGGCTACTCCATCGGGCTCAGCTATCCGCCCGACTGGGGCGAGCGCACCATCAGCCTGCGACCGGGGGACCGCACCGAGCTTGAGCCCAACATGACCATCCACTTCATGCCCGCGCTCTGGTTCGAGGACTGGGGCCTCGAGATCACCGAGAGCATCCGTATCACCGAGACCGGCGCCGAAACCCTCGCCAACTGGCCCCGTGAGCTACAGGTGAAGGCATAAAACGCGGCGGGCCCCGCTCAGCCGCATTAGGTGTCAGCGTCGGCGAAAGGATTGACGACGCGGAGGCCGTCGATCTCCTGGCCATGCTGAAGGTCCTCGGTGAAGAGAATACTCGCCCCGGCGTTGCGGGCCGTCTCCACGATCAGCGAGTCCCAATACGACAAGAGCGACGATCGGCTGCGGCGCACGGCAGCCAGAACCAGCTCTGCGGTAACGGATTGGACATCGAACCGCGAGAAATCCTCTACCGCCCGTGCCGCTGCATCCTGGGGCAACGGTTGTTCCAACTTGCGGGCCACGTTCACGTAGAACTCGCCGAGGACCTGCGTGCTCAGGACAATTCGATCCCTCTCCTTATCGAAAAGGGCCTGTGCACGAGCCTGTTTGCCGGGCGAATCGTTGTCGAACAGGTAAATCAGAACGTTCGTGTCCACAAAGCACCGCTCAACGCTCATGCAGCTCGTCCCGGCTCCAGACGGCAGCGCCGCGCCGCGAACGGGACGCGCGCGAAAGCGCAAGCAACCGTTCGCAGGCTTCGTCGCGCTGGCGATCGGTGCCGGCATAGGTCGTGAGGTAAGCCCGGACCACGGCGTTGACGGAGGTGTTCTCCTCGATTGCCCGGATACGGGCCCGCTTGAGGATGTCGTCGTCGATCACGACAGTGAGGTTCATGGCATCGCCTCGTGTTACACGTAACCAGTGTAACACGGAACCCGTGTGAACGCGAGGTCTATCAGATTTTCCGCTCGTGCCCAGCCCAATACCGCTCGCGGACCTTGCGTTTCAGCACCTTGCCGACCCCGCTGCGGGGCAGCTCGTCCCAGAACTCCACCGTCTTCGGCGCCTTGTAGGCCGATAGCTCCCGCTTGCAGAGCGCGATCAGGTCGTCGCCGCTCACCCGCTCGCCCTGCTTCAGCTCCACCACGGCCTTCACCGCCTCGCCCCACTTTTCGTCGGGCACGCCGATCACGGCGCAGTCCTGCACCGACGGGTGGCTCCAGATCACGCGCTCGATCTCGATCGGGAAGACGTTGAGCCCGCCCGAGATGATCATGTCCTTCTTGCGATCGACGATGTAGACGAAGCCGTCCTCGTCCTTGTGGCCAATGTCGCCGGTGTGGTGCCAACCGTGGGCCCGAATTTCGGCCGTCGCTTCCGGGTCGGCGAAATAGCCGAGGGAGACGAAGGTGCCGCGCACCACGATCTCGCCCCACTCGCCCGTGGGCATCAGGTTGCCCGCGTCGTCCATCATCTCGACCTCGACGAAGACCGGTGGGCGGCCGCAGCTCAGCAGCCGATGGCGCTTGGCCGGGTCGGCGAGCGCCTCAAGGTGGTCGGCCGGCGTGAGGATGCCGATGGTGCAGGGGCACTCGGCTTGGCCGTAGATCTGGGTCATGCACGGGCCGAAGAGGTCGATAGCCTCGGCCACCTTGTCCGCCGACATCGGCGCGCCGCCGTAGACGAAGTAATCCAGCGTCGAATAGTCGAACTCGCGCGCCCGCGGGTGCGCCAACATCATGTAGATCATCGTCGGCGGCATGAAGGTGTGGGTCACGCCATGGCGGTCGATCGCCTCCAGCACCGCGAGCGGGTCGGGCTTCTGGATACTGACCGTGGTGCCGCCGAAGGCCATGGCGGGCCAGGCGAAGACTCCGGCGCCGTGGGCCATCGAGGTCGCCACCAGATGCACCGGCGGCTTCTTGATCGGCATGTGCGCGTAAGCGTTGGCGCACCAGGCCTCCCAGATCAGGTTGGACCACATCGCGCCCTTGGGCCGGCCGGTGGTGCCGCCCGAGGTGAAGTGGCTGATGACGGCGTCGCGCTCGTCTGGAAGCTCCGGCGCCACGTCGCCGTGGCCCGCGATGAAGTCTTCGAAGGAGGGCGCGTCGGCGCCGGTACGGTCGAGGCAGATCAGGTGCCGGAGCTTCGGGCACTGAGCGCGGATCTGCGCGATCACGGGCTCGAAGCTCGAATGGTAGAAGAGCCACGCGGCCTCCCGCTGGTCGATGACGTAGGCGTTCTCGTCCGCAGAGGCCAATGCGGCGAGCCCGACCCAGACGCCGCCGGCGCGCGCGGCGCCGATCCAGGCCTCGAAGGCGCGGCTTGCGTTGGGGCTCAGGATTGCGACCCGGTCGCCTCGCTCGAGCCCGCCCGCGATCAGCGCGTTCGCGGTGCGGTGGCTGCGCAGGGCCACCTCGCGATAGCTGAGCTCGCCGGTCCCGTCGATGAGGCAGGCGCGGTCCGGATAGTAGCGATGCCCACGCTCGAAGTAGTCGATCAGCCTCATTCGGCGCCCCTCGGCTCTCCCCACGATGCGCCCGGTGTCGGAACGCAAGCCGCCACGCTCTACGCGGAATTGACTCGGATTTCAAACAAGTGTTTGCTCGGCATCACGCCACCCGCGCCGGCTGTCGCAATCGGAGAGACCCATGCTTTCGCTGCCCAAGCAAGAGCTCAAGGGGCACTTCACCATGCTGCCGATGGACGAGGTCCATTTCGGCTCCGGCAGCCTCGACAACCTCTCGGCCGAGCTTGAGAAGCAGGGCGTCAACCGGGCCGTCATCATCACCGGCAACACCTTGGCCAAGAACACGAATCTGGTGGATAAGGTGGCTGCCGCCGCAGGCAACAAATGCGCCGGAGTCTTCCACGAGACCTCGCAGCACGTGCCGCGTCGCACCGTCATCGCCGCCGCCGAGTATGCGCGCGAGCGCGAGGCGGACGCCCTCATCAGCTTCGGCGGCGGCACGCCCAACGACACTGCCAAGGCGACCCTGATCTGCCTCGCCGAAGGCATCACCGAGCCCTCGGGCCTCGATGCCTACATGATCAAGTTCACCTATCCGGACAAGGTCGAGATTCCGTCGCTCAGCAACGACCCGATCCCGATGTTCGCGATCCCGACCACGCTGTCGGCCGGCGAGTTCACCTACTTCGTGGGCGTCACCGACGAGGAGCGCAAGGTCAAGGACCTCTACGTCGACCGGCGGATCACGGCGAAGGCGGTCATCCTCGATCCCGATCTGACCATGGAGACGCCGGAGCGGCTCTGGCTCGGCACCGGCATGCGCGCGGTCGATCACTGCATCGAGGCGATGTGCTCCACCACCGCGCAGCCCTTCATCGACGCGCTCGCCTACCGCGCGCTCAACATGCTGGTGCGCCACCTGCGCGAGACCAAAGCCGACCCCGGAGACGCGGCGTCGCGCGCACAATGCATGGTCGCGGCCTGGATGTCGGTCTGCGGCCTCGCGAACGTCACGCTGGGCCTGAGCCACGGCATCGGCCACCAGCTGGGCGCGCGCTGCGACGTGCCCCACGGCGAGACCTCGGCGGTGATGATGCCGCACGTCATGGCCTTCAACCGGGACGTGACCGCGACTCGCCAGGCCTGGGCGGCCGAGGCCATGGGCGTCGACATCGCCGGCATGAGCGAGGCGGAGGCGGCGACCGCCGCGGCCGACGAGGTGGCGAAGCTGGTGAAGGACGACATGGGCCTGCCCTGGCGGCTCCGGGACGTGGGCGTCATTCACAACGACTTCCCCGGCATCGCAAAGGACGCGCTGGAGGACATCATCGTCGCCGGCAACCCGCGCCAGGTGACGTCCGAGGACGAGGTCATCGACCTCTTGCACAAGGCCTGGTAGCGCAGGTTTACGGGAGACAGCCATGGGCTATCGCATTGCCGTCGATACCGGCGGCACGTTCACCGATGTCGTGGTCGCCGACGAGGCGGGCCAGCTCACCGTCGGCAAGGCGCTGACCACGGCCGAGCGCACCTTCGAGGGCTTCAGCGGCGCGCTCGCCAACGCCGGCGACATCGCCGGCGTCCCCTACGAGCGCCTGCTGGCCGAGACCGAGATGCTGATCTACGGCACCACGCGGTCCACCAACTCGATCATCGAGAGCAAGGTCGCGAAGACGGCGCTGCTCACTACCGAGGGCTTTCCGGACACGCTGCTCTACCGCCACGGCGGCAAGCGCGAGCCGCTCAACCTCGCGATGGAGTTCCCGCCGCCCTACATCCCGCGCCGCCTCACCTTCGAGATTCCCGAGCGGATCAATGCCGAAGGCGGCGTCGAGCGGGAGCTGGACGAGGCTTCGGCGCGCGCGATCATCGAGGGCCTGCCGCGCAAGCGGATCGAGGCGGTCGCGGTCGCCCTACTCTGGTCGATCGTGAACCCGGACCACGAGCTTCGCATCGGCAAGCTGATCGCCGAGATTATGCCGGGCGTGCCCTACACGCTTTCGCACCAGCTCAACCCGATCATCCGCGAGTTCCCGCGCACGTCGTCGACCGCAATCGACGCCTCGCTCAAGCCCTTGATGCAGAGCCATCTCGCCTCGTTCGAGAGCGACCTGCGCGCTGCCGGCTGCGAGGGAGAGGTGCTGATCTCGACGTCCTCGGGCGGCGTCATGCACGTGGACGACGTGGTGGCGAAGCCGATCTACACGGTGAAGTCGGGCCCCGCCATGGGGCCGCTCGCAGGCATCGCCTACGCCGGCGCCGAAGACCAGGGCGACGACGTCATCATTGTCGATACCGGCGGCACCACCTTCGACGTGAGCCTGGTCCGCAGCGGCCAGGTCAAGTACACCCGCGACACGTGGCTGCTCGGCGAGTGGATCGGTCACAACCTCGGCCTCTCCTCGGTGGATGTGCGCAGCGTCGGCGCCGGCGGCGGCTCCATCGCCTGGATCGACGCCGGCGGGCTGCTGCGCGTCGGCCCGCAGAGCGCGGGCGCGCGCCCCGGCCCCGCCTGCTACGGCCAGGGCGGCGAGGAGCCCACCGTCACCGATGCCGCCGTGGTGCTCGGCTATATTGACCCCGACTACTTCCTCGGCGGGCGCATGAGCCTCGACGTGTCCGCAGCAGCACAGGCGATCGAGAGGGTCGCGGCGCCCCTGAAACTCTCCGCCGACGAGGCCGCCTCGGCGGTGCTGACGCTGGCCGGCGAGCAGATGATCAAGGCGATCCAGGAGATCACGGTCCAGGACGGCGTGAACCCCGGCGAGAGCATCATCGTGGCCGGCGGCGGCGCCGCCGGGCTCAACATCATCCCCATCGCCCAGGCGCTCGGTTGCCGCCGGGTGCTGCTGCCGCGCACGGCGGGCGCGCTCAGCGCCTGCGGCGGGCAGTTCTCCAACATCGTCACCGAGTTCAGCGCGAGCCGCTATGCGCACTCCAACACCTTCGACTTCGAGGGTGTCAGCGCCACGCTCTCCGGCATCGCGGCGCGGATGGACGAGTTCGAGCAGAAGCTGCGCGGCCGCAGCATCGAGCGCTTCGGGCGCGAATACTTCGTCGAGGCCCGCTACATCAACCAGCAGTGGGAAATGGAAATCCCCATGCCCATGGACCGCTTCGAGAGCGAGGCCGACGTGGAGCGGCTGGTGGAAGCCTTCCACGACGTCCATTTCCGCCGCTACGCGGTCAAGGAGGAGGGCGGCGCCATCGAGTGCATCAACTGGAAGGGGCGGATCACGGCCTTCCTCGACAAGCCGTCGTTCCCGGCCGAACCCGCGACCGACGCAGCCCTGCCGAAGCCCCGCCACACTACGCGCGCCTACTTCGGCGAGGCCGGGGCCTTGGACACGCCCTTCCATCTCGGCGATGATCTGCTGCCGGGCATGGTGCTGCAGGGCCCCGCGATCATCGAGGAGCCCACGACTACGATCGTCGTCTATCCGGGATCGTCGGCGACCGTGACCGCCGGGCGGAACTACCTACTGGAGACCGGCGCCGCCGGCGCCTGAGGGAGGAAGCGATGGCACAAGCGCTCGCGGAAGCCGGGCGGGAGAACCGCATCAACCCGGTCCTGCTGCCGGTGATGGCAAACCGCATGGACGCGGTCTGCCGCGAGATGACCAACACCATGCTGCTCGCGGCGCGCTCGTCCGTCATCGGCATGGCGCGCGATTTCTCGTGCGCGGTCATCACGTCCGACAACCAGGTGCTCGCGGTGGCCGAGGGCTTCCCCATCCATGTCTGGGGCACCAATATCCAGACCAGGTCGATGCAGGACCTGCATCCCGACTATGCCGAGGGCGATGCCTTCCTCCACAACGACCCCTACCTCGGCAACACCCACCCGGCGGACCACACCATCCTGGTGCCGGTGTTCCACGAGGGGGAGCACTACTTCACCGTCGCGGTGAAGGCGCACCAGGCCGATGTCGGCAACAGCCTGCCCACCACCTACATGGCGCAGGCCGCAGACGTCTATCAGGAGGGAGCGCTGATCTTCCCCTGCGTCCAGGTGCAGCGGGATTTCCGGGATATCGACGACATCATCCGCATGTGCGAGCGCCGCATCCGCGTGCCCGAGCAGTGGTACGGCGACTATCTCGCCGCCGTCGGCGCGGCCCGCATCGGCGAGCGCTCGCTCAAGGCCTTCATCGCCAAGTACGGCGCCCACACGGTGCGCCACTTCACCGAGGAATGGTTCGACTACTCGGAGCGCCGCTGCATCGAGGCCATTCGTGCGTTGCCCAAGGGCAAGCTCAAGGGCGCGCAGGCGCACGATCCGGTCGAGCCCTGGGTGCCGGACGGCATCCCGATCAACGTCACCATCGACATCGACCCGGACGCGGCGAAGGTGACGGTGGACCTGCGCGACAACATCGACTGCATCGACGCGGGCCTCAACCTCACCGAGACCACGTCCACCATGGCGGCGGTGCAGGGCGTGCTCACCTGCCTCGGCGAGGACCTGCCGCCCAACTCAGGCACCATGCGCCGCATTGAGGTGCTGCTGCGCGAGAACTGCGCGGTGGGCATCCCGCGCTTCCCGCACAGCTGCTCGGTCGCCACCACGAACCTCACCGACGTGATCGTCAACGTGACGCAATCCGCCTTCGCCGAGCTCGGCGAAGGCCAGGGCTTCGCTCACGGCAACTACTGCAACTCGGCCGCAGCCGGCGTCGCCTCCGGCACCGACTGGCGCCGCGATGGCGAGCGCTACATCAACCAGATGTTCATGATGGGCGGCGGCGGCGGCGCATCTGCCGAGAACGACGGCATGCACTACCTCTTCGTGCCGGTGGCGGCGGGCCTGCTCTATCGCGATAGCATCGAGATCAACGAGCAGCGCTTCCCCGTGCTGATCGACAAGATGCACGTGGTCACCGATTCCATGGGCCACGGCCGCAGGCGCGGCGGGCCCGCAACCGAGGTGATCATGGGGCCGCGCAACGACCCCATGCGCATCCTCCATGTCTGCAACGGGCTTGAGAGTGCGCCCAAGGGCGTGCGCGGTGGCACCGGCTCCCAGCTCGGTGGCAATGCCAAGATCGAGCGGGACGGCAGCGAGCACCCCTATCCGGCGGTCATGGTGTGCGATCTGGAGGGCGGCGAACGCCTGCGCGCGCGGGATCAGGGCGGCGGCGGCTACGGCAGCCCGCTGGAGCGCGAGACCCACAGGGTGCTCAACGACGTAGCCGAGCGCTATATCACGGTGGAGACAGCACGCGAGACCTACGGTGTCGCCATCACCGGCACCGCGGACGACGACACCCTCGCCGTGGACCAGGCCGCGACCACCCAACTCCGGGCCTCCATGAACGGCGGCGGCGCCCAGGCTTAAGGGCTCCCGCGGCAACGCCGGCCGTATTGCGGAGGCGTCCATGCCAATAGGTCTCGCCGGCAAGACGGCGATCGTCACCGGCGCCGGCCGCGGTATCGGCAAGGCGGTGGCCGAGGTCTTCGCGCGCGAGGGCGCGCGTGTCCTCGTGGTGAACCGCAGTCCGGAGGCCGGCCAGACCGCCACCGACGCCATCGTGGCCGAGGGCTTCGACGCGTCCTTTCTGCAGGCCGACGTGCGCCGAAAGGCCGACATGGAGCGCATGGCCGAGGTCTGTATCGAGCGTTACGGCCGCATCGACATCCTCTGCCTCAACGCCGGCATCTATCCCAACGCCCTCATCGCCGACATGACCGAGGCGATGTGGGACGACGTGATGGACACCAACCTCAAGGGCGTGTTCTTCGCGGTGCAGGCGTGCCTGCCGCAGATGAAGAGCCAGCGCGCGGGGCGGCTGCTCGTCGTTTCGTCGATCACCGGCCCCCGCGTGGGGCTGCCTGACGTGACTTGCTACATGGCGTCCAAGGGTGGCGTGAACGCCTTCGTGCGGGGAGCCGCGCTGGAGCTCGCGCCTTACGGCATTACTGCCAACACGGTCTCCCCCGGCTCGATCCTGACTGAGGGCATCGCCCAGGCCCGCGGCGACGAGGCGGTGAAGGAATTCAGCCGGGTGATCCCAGCCGGACACCTGGGCGACCCGGAAGACGTGGCCTACGCGCTGCTCTATCTCGCGTCCGATCAGGCTCGCTTCGTCACCGGCCACGACATCGTACTCGACGGCGGCCAGATCTTGCCGGAGAGACCGCTCGGCGTCTGAGCGCGGATCATCGGGCGCTGCCCGGACAGGGCTGGGCGGAACCGGTCAGAGCGCGGCGAGGGCGTCCTCCCTGGAGGGGTGGACCGGGATCAGCTGCTCCATGCCGCTGAGCTTGATCACCTTCGCGATGGGTTTCGGCGGCGAGCACACCGCGAACGCCGCATCGCGCTTCTCGAGCTCGGACGCGGTCATGAAGACGACGCGAAGACCCGCGCTGCCGAGATACTCGAGCTTTGCGAAATCCATGACGACCGCCCGGTCGTCGTCCCCGATCTCAGCTCTGACCTGCTCCAAAAAGCCCACGGAGCTATCCGCTTCAAGCCGCCCGCTCGCGGAGACGAACAGCACACCGTCACGACGCTCGAATGTCACTTCCATGGCGGTCGCCTCCCCCTGTCTCGTCAGCCTGCCGCGCTGTCCCTCCTCATAGCGCGAGACGCATGGTCCGTCCAATTGCGGACACCGATCTTCCTTAACATCGTTCGATCTTCATCAGCGCACGTCCTCGGGTGCTTCCTCAGTTGCCGCGACGGGCCGCCCGCTGGCGCTCGTGCGCCGATGGGAACCGGGCGCCCCCATTGACAGTCGCCGCCGATGGTCCGAGTCTCCGCCCGTTCGCAGCGGGCGGTGCGGGAGAACCATGAGCGGGCCAGGCGGCATCGACTTTGCCTTCGTGGCGGCGCCGGTGGGCGAGGATGGGCTCTCCGACGCCGCGCTCTACAAGGAGATTCTGGCGGACTGCGACTTCGCCCACCGGGCCGGCTTTCGTGCGGCCTGGATGATCGAGCATCATTTCTCGGACTACTTCCCGACCCCCAACCCCCTAGCCTTCCTCTCCCACATCGCCGCGCGCTTCCCGGATTTCGCGCTCGGCACCTGCGTGCTAGTGACGCCCTGGTACGAGCCGCTGCGCTTGGCCGAGGAAATCGCGCAGCTCAACCTGCTCACCGACCAGCCGCTCCACATGGGGCTCGGGCGGGGCACGGCGAAGTACGAGTACGACGCCTTCGGCGTGCCGATGGAGGAGAGCCGGCAGCGCTTCCGCGAGGTCTGGGAGATCGTGAGCACCGCGCTCGCCGGCGGGCGCTTCCGCTACGAAGGCAAGTATCTGACCGTGCCGACGCGCGTCGAGCTGCGCCCCCGCTCGGACACGAGCAAGATCAACTTCTACGGCGCCGTCGGCAGCAGCCCCGATTCTGGCGCGGTGATGGCCGCGCTCGGACTGCCGCCCATCATGACCGCCTTCAGCAACTTGCCGCTGCAGCGCGAGGCCCTCGGCGGCTGGAAGGAGGCGGCGCAGGCGCGCGGCATGGACGTGGACGCCTGCCGCTACCCGATGATGATCAACTGCATCATCGCTGACACCGACGACGAGGCCTACGACCTCGCCAAGCGCTACATCCCGCGTTTCCAGCAGGCGCAGATCGATCACTACGAGGCCGACGACGGCCATTTCGAGACGCTTTCGACCTACACCGCCTGGGCCAAGATCTTCGCCAAGATGAAAGCGCGCACCGACCCCGCCAATATCCCACCCTGGGCCGACGGGCAATTCGTGGGCGCGCCCGAGACGGTGCGCCGGCGCGTCGCGGATTACGTGGATGCGGGCTTCAACAGCTTCCTCATCCACACGGCGACGCCGGGCGTACCGCGCCGCCACCGGCAGGCCTGGCTCGGCCGCTTCGCCGACGAGGTGGTGCCCTACTTCGAGGGCGGCGAGGCATTGCGCGCTGCTGCCGGCGCCTGACACCAGCATCGATGCAGCTCGATCCCGCACTGGCGGAGATCCTCGCCTCGCTCGACCCGAGCGCGGAGACGCCGGTCGAGGAGATGGCGCCGGAAGACGCGCGCTCGACCTGGAAGGAGGAGATGGCCGCCGTCGCGGGCACGCCGATGCCGGTGAAATCGGTGAGCGCGCACGAGGCGCCGGGGCCGGCCGGCCCGCTCGCGGTCAGGCTCTATGAGCCGGAGGGGGCGGGCGCAGGCCCGCTGCCGATCCTCGTCTACTACCACGGCGGCGGCTGGATTCGCGGCGACCTCGATACCCACGACGACGTCTGCCGCTACCTCTGCCATCACGCGGGCTGCCTGGTCGCGTCTGTGGACTATCGCCTCGCGCCGGAGCATCGCTTCCCTGCTGCGCTCGATGACTGCGATGCCGCGACCGGCTGGATCGCCGTTAACGCTGCCCGCCTCGGCGCCGATCCGGAACGCATGGCTATCGGCGGCGACAGCGCCGGCGGCAACATCGCCTGCGGCGTCACGCTCAAGGCGCGGGCGCGCGGCGAGCCCGCGATCTGCTTCCAGCTCCTGATCTACCCCGCCACAGACCTCGGCGGCGAGACCGAGTCCAAGCGGCTTTATTCGTCGGGCTACCTGCTCAACTCGATGCCCTTCTACGTGGCCAGCTACCTGGGGCCCGAGGGCGACGCGGCCGACCCGCTCGCCTCGCCGCTGCTGGCGCCGGACCTCTCGAACCTGCCGCCGGCCTTCGTGCTCACCGCCGGCTTCGATCCGCTGCGGGACGAGGGCGAGGCCTACGCCAGGCGGCTCGAGGCGGCGGGCGTGCCCACCGAGTATCGCTGCCACGAGAGCATGATCCACGGTTTCGTCTCGATCACGGGCCTGATCGAGAGCGCCGAGGCGGGGCTCGCGGACTCCGCGGCGGCGCTCCGGGCCGCCTACGCCCGCTGAGAGAGGGAACGGCGCCATGAGCGACGGCTTCGTCGGCAAGGCCTGCGTGATGACCGGCGCAGGCGGGGGCATGGGTCTTGCCATTGCGTGCGCGCTCCGCGCCGGGGGCTGCGCGGTCACCGCCATCGATCTCAAGCCCGAGCCGCCCGAGTTCGCATCCGCCGAGGGCGCAGCCGGGCGCTACGTCCAGGGCGACGCCACCGACGAAGAGCTGGTCGCGCGCACCGTCGCCGAGGCTTTTGATGCCTCCCAACGCCTCGACTATCTGGTCAACGCCGCAGGCGTCGGCTGGTATGACCAAGACGGCTCCATCGCCGAGATTGAGATGGCGACTTGGCACCGGGTGATGGAGATCAACCTCACCGCGTCCGCGCTGATGGCGCGCCATGCCGTGCCGTTTCTCCGGCGCACCGGCGCGGGCGGGTCGATGGTTCACATCGCGAGCGTGGTGGGCCTGCGCAACATGGAGAACATCCTGGTGAACGGGCCCATCGACGCGTACCAGGCATCGAAGGCGGGCCTCACCGCCCTCTCGCGCTCGCTTTCCATGCAGCTCGGGCCCGAAGGCATCCGCTCCAACACCATCTGCCCCGGCGCGGTGTTGACGCCGATGACGGCGCCGACCTACGAGGCCGATCCCAGCCGCGCCGACGCCATGATCGCGCGCACTCCCTTGGGCCGCCTCGGGCTGCCCGAGGACATCGCGCACGCGTGCTTGTTCCTGCTTTCGGACAAGGCGTCGTTCATCACCGGCATCGACCTCGTCGTCGACGGCGGCATCATGGCCAAACTCTAGCCCCTTGTCGCTCACGGCAGCCGGCCTGCGTCCGGCGCCTCCGCGAGGGCGCCGCATTCGCGGCGGGCCGCGGTCGCGGCCTGTCGCGCGTCCATCTAAGACGGACGCGCTCTAGCACCTACGTTTCTCTCCGGACTCACGAGGCCAGGGCTGCGAACAGCACGCCGCTCAGGATTCCGCCGGCAATGCCAAAGCCGACGTAAGCCGCGAACACCTGCCGGCGCACGAGCGACCAGACCGCGACCATGGCCGGTATGCAGCTCACCGAGCCCGCGACCATGAACGACATCGCCGCACCTGGACCCATGCCCTGCTCCATCAGGCCGGCGACCAGCGCGGGCGCGGCGTAGCCGTTGAGGTATGCCGGCGCGCCTACGAGCGCACCCATCGCGATCGGCGCCATCCCGTCGCCGCCGACCACGCTCGCAATCAGGTCGGCCGGCACGTATGTGATCAGCAGGGCTTCGATCAGATAGGCCAGTGCAAGCCACTTGACGAGGAACCCCGCGTTGGCGATGGCCTCGGCGCGAAATGCGGCCCTCCGCGCCGGCTCGCGCCAGAAGCGCCACACAGTTTCGTCCTCATCGAATTCGCAGGCGCTGCCACAACCGCCTAAGCGCTCGCGCATCGGTTCGGCGAAGGCACCCCGCCAGACGAGAAAGCGAACCCCGAAGCCGCCGAAGAGACCGAGCGCGACGGCGGCTACCGCCTTGCCCACCGCGAAATCCCAGCCGAGCGCAGCGGCGGTGATGAGAAGGGTGGCCGGGTCGATGAGAGGCGATGAGAGCCAGAACGCCATGATGGCCGAGAGCGGCACGCCGACCGCAAGCAGGCCCGCGATGAGCGGAATGACCTCGCACGAGCAGAACGGCGCGAGGCCGCCCAGGAGCGCGGCCAGCACGATCATGCGCGTCTCGCGGCCCTCGAAGGCGCGCGAGACCAGCGTCGTGGCCCCGGTCGCCTTGAGCAGCGCGATGAGCACCACCGCGCCGGCAATGTAGGGCAGGGTTCCGGCGAACGCCTCGGCGGCGGTGCGGAGGATGTGGGTGACGTTCGTTGTGTCGAGCAGCGTCACCGCGAGCGGGATGGCGATGATGAGGGTCCAGACGGAGAGCAGGTCCCGAGCCCGCATGCGCAAGCCGTGGACGCCGCGAAGAACAAGCACAGTCACGGCGACGGACTCCTGAGCGCCGCCCGCGCGGCACGGGCCCTGGACGATGGCCGGGCATCGGCGCAGCACTCCTCGAGCAGGAAGGCCGCGAGGGCCTCGAGGCGCGGGTAGGCGGCCCGGTTGATCACGGTGCGCCCGCGCCGTTCCTGCTCGACCAGCCCGCCGGCGGCGAGAAACCCGAGATGATGGGCCAGGGTGGACGCCGGGATGGCGGTGCGCTCCTGGATCTCGCCGACGCTGAGCCCCTCGTCTCCTGCGCGCACGAGCAGGCGCAGGACCGCGAGCCTGGGCTCGGAGCCGCACGCAGCGAATCCCTGCGCAGCCTCGTCGAGGGCGACCGCGGGTTCCGGCAGGGAATGGTGAACGTGTGTCAATGCCATATCACTAGTTTTATAGTTATTTTGGAGAAAGTCAAGGGCGCATCCTGGCACGGGACTTGAGAGAAGTGCGGGCTAGACGGCGAAGGTGCCGAAGGCGCCGCGGGAGTAGAGCAGGGGCTCCTGGGCCGTATCGGTGCGCACCGCCTGCACGCGGCCGGTGAGTACCGTGTGGGTCTCGGCCCGGAGCGTCTGGCCGAGCAGGCAGTCGAAGCTCGCGAGCGCGTCCATCAGCACCGGCGCGCCGGTCTCCAGTGTGCCCCACTCGCCGGTGGTGAAGCGCTCGGCCACCCGCTCGGAGGACGCGAACTGCGTGGCGAGGTCGAGGTGCCGCGCGCCCAGCACGTTGACGCAGAAGACCCGGCTTTGCAGCGCGGGGTCGTGAGCGCCCGCCTCGCGGTTGACGCAGGCGAGCAGCATCGGCGGCTCCGCGCTCAACGAACAGACTGCGGTGGCGGTCAATCCAATGCGTTGGTCGCCGATGGAGGTCGTGACGATGGTGACTCCCGCCGCGAGTTGGCGCATGCCCTCCCTGAAGTCGTCGGAATCGGCCGCCACGACAGTCGCGGAAAGGGAATCGAAATCGAAATCGTCAAGCAGCGACATAAAGCCCTCTCCCGGCGCGGCGCATACTGTCCCCCGGGCGCCGCCCGCGCATTATGAAGACCGCTGCCGCAGCGGTCCACGGCACGGCGAAACGCTCTAGCTAGCCATTTGTCGCTCACTGCAGCCGTCAAAGTCGGACGCGCTCTAGCCGATGTCAGTGGAAGTAGGCGCCGCCGTCGACGACCAGCGTCTGCCCCGTGACGAAAGCGGAGTCCTGCGACGCGAAGAAGATCACCGCGCCCACGATGTCGTCCGGATGCTGGTCGCGCTGGATGACGCGGGCCTGCCGCGAGATGTCCTGCAGCTTTTCCAGTTGATGCGGATTCGCGAGCACGCCGTCGGACAATGTGAATCCCGGCGCCACCGCGTTCACCCGGATGTCGGCGGCGCCGAGTTCCTTGGCCAGAGCCTTGGTCATCGCGTTGACAGCGCCCTTGCTCGCCACGTAGTGCAGCATGAAGGGAACGCCCTTGAACGGCGTCCCCGACGAGACGTTGACGATCGAGCCGCCGCCCTGCCGGCGCATGGCGGGGACCACCGCGCGGGTCGCCAGCGCCTGCCCGATGACGTTCACGTCGAGCACACGCCGCCACTCGTCGATGTCCAGGTCCTCGAAGACTTTCAACTCCAGGGAGGAATACACCCCGGCGTTGTTGACCAGCACGTCGATGCGGCCGAACGCCTCCAGCGCAGCGTTCGCCATGGTCTCGGTTTCGCTCTGGCTCGACACGTCGCAAGGGACGCCGATGACGCTGTCCCCGGCGTTATCGAGCGCCTGCGCGGCCTCCGCCGCGCCCTCGCGGTCGGCGATGACCACGCTCGCGCCCTCCGCGAGCAGGCCCTGCACCAACGCGTGCCCGATCCCCATCGCCCCGCCGGTGACAATCGCGACCTTCCCGCTGCAACGCATCGCCCAGCTCCTTCCGCTTACTCGCAACTTCCGCCGACTATGCCGAATCGAGATCGATAGGTCTCTCGGTGAACACCCGATAGGTCTGCGACTTCGGCTTGTCCCGGTCCTCGTCATTGACGTAGCGGATGGACGACGCGCCCAGCAACGATCGCGGCAGGACCATCGTTCGAATGAAGCGGCTGGACACGTCCATCGACGCTTGCGCGAAGACGGGCTCCGGCCCGCTCTCGAACCACGCGCCGCCCGGACCATAGGAAGAGGACCGACCTTCGGTATCGATCCTGATTTCTCCCTCGCGCAAGCATCGGATGCCGGGGCCCTGGTGCGTGTGAAGAAGAGCCGTCCCTCCGGGCGGGAACGCGACGCTGTCGAGCCGGATCAGGAACTCGTCGGCGATCGCGGCCGGATCGATCGGGCCGGCAAGACGAAGGCTCGTCCGATGAGCGTAGGCGTTAGCCTCCGCATCGGCCGGCCCGACTTCCCAACGCCAGACCGTGGCACCGTCACCGCCGGCGCGCACCGTCGCCGCACTCGTCGAGACGAGTCCTTCATCCATTGGGACGTCGTCTCTATCCACTGAGATTCTGCCGGCCGAGACGTAGAGCGCCCGCGGCGCGGGATCGTCGAAGCGGACCTCTTCGCCGCCGAACAGGGTGTCTTCGAACAGGCGCATCTCATAAGGCATGCTTCACGATCCCGCACATATGTTCAGTACACTCCGAGTACCCGGCTAACCGAGACCTGCGGCGCATCAGTAGGCGACCGGGAGCGGGTCCAGGCTCCGCCACAGGTGCCAGACCGCGACCGAACGCCAGGGTCGCCAGCACGCCGCATGGGCTTCGATCGCGTCGGGGTCCATCGAGCCGCCGTCGCCATAGTGCTTGCCCATGGCCCGGCGCACGCCGATGTCTGCAAGCGGCAGCACGTCCGGCCGCTGCAGGTAGAAGATCAGCACCATCTCGGCGGTCCATCGCCCCACGCCCCGCAGCGCGAGCAGGTCGTCGATCACCGCTTCGTCGTCTGCACCCTGCCAGCGCTCCGGATCGATGGCGCCGGAGACGAAACCGATGGCGATGTCGCGCAGGTAGCCCGACTTCTGGCGGGTGAGGCCGGCGCCCCGCAGCTCATCCTGCGTGCGGGCCGCCACGGCGGGCGGTGCGACAGTGCCGACGCAGGCCTCGAGCCGCGCCCAGATGCTGTCGGCCGCGCGCACCGAGATCTGCTGGGCCACGATGGCGCGTGCGAGGGTGAGAAAGAGGTCGCCCTGGCCCACCAGGCCTTCGCCTTCGTAGCGCGCCGAGAGCGAAGCCATCACCGGGTCGGTGGCGGCGAGCGCAACCCGCGCCTCCTGCCAGTACGCCGGCTGCCCCACCGGCCCGCTCGCCCATCGCGGCATCGTCCCCCCTTTCCCGCGGCCCAAATCAGCGCCGGGCGAAGCTCGGCATCGGCTCCTCGATGCCTTCCGGGTCGGCATGGATGAAAACCTCCGCGTGGGGGAAGGCCCCGCGGATGCGGGCTTCCACGGTGTCGGAGATCTCGTGCGCGCGGAGCAGCGTGAGCGAGCGGTCCATCTCGACGTGGACCTGGATGAAGGAATTGATGCCGGAGCGCCGGGTCCTGAGGTCGTGGCAATCCAGCACCTCCGGGTGCTCCAGCACGATCTGCCGGATGCGCTCCCGGTCCGCCTCCGGGAGTTCGTGGTCCATCAGCTGTTCGATGGCGCTCCGTGCGACCTGGTACGCGGCATGGATGATGACGCCCGCGATCACGATCGCGATGATCGGATCTGCGAGCCCCCAGCCCACGGTCATCGCCAGAGCTAGCGCCGCGATCACGCCAATGTTCACCAGAATGTCGGAAGCATAGTGCAGGGAATCGGCCTTGATCGCAGTCGAGCCGGTGAGCCGCACGACCCGGCGCTGATAGGCCACCAGCGCCGTGGTGACGAGGATGGCGAAGACCATCACGCCGATTCCCACCGGCGCGCGTTCGATCGGCTCCGGCTCGATGATGCGGCCGGCCGCCTCGACGATGAGGAAGATCGCGGACGCCGTGATGAAGACCGCCTGGCCGAGCCCCGCCAACGGCTCCGCCTTGCCGTGGCCGAAGCGGTGCTCGCGGTCCGCCGGCTGGAGCGCCTGGCGCACAGCGAAGAGGTTGATGAGCGAGGCCAGCACGTCCATCACCGAATCGGCGAGCGACGAGAGCAGGCTCACGGAGTCGGTGGCGAGCCAGGCGCCGAGCTTGGCGGCGATCATCAGCGCGGCGGCGGCGACCGCGAAATTGGTCGCACGGCGCATCAGCCGGCGCGCGCGCTCAGGCTCGACCTGGGGTCCGCTCGGGATTTCGGGTTTCACGCCGGCAGCTTATAGCACGGCCAAGGGCGGCATTCGGGCGGCAACGCGTTTTCCGACGCCCACAACTTGCGGCGCCGCGGGTTTTGTGTAGGATGCGGCAACACGCGGGAAATCAAGGAAAAACGAGGCTTCGATGGCGGATGCTTCGCCGCTGATGGCGGGCAAGCGGGGCATCGTGATGGGCGTCGCGAACGCACGCTCCCTGGCTTGGGGCGTGGCCCAATCCCTCGCCGATCACGGCGCGGAGCTGGCCTTCACCTTTCAGGGCGATGCCATCGAGAAGCGGCTCAGGCCGCTCGCGGAGTCCGTCGGCTCCGATTTCGTGGTTCCCTGCGACGTGACCGACGAGGCCAGCGTCGACGCCACCTTCGAGGCGATCGTCCAGCGCTGGGGCGGCCTCGACTTCCTGGTCCACGCCATCGCCTACTCCGACAAGGAGGAGCTGAAGGGGCGCTATCTCGACACCACACTCGAGAACTTCCAGAACACGCTTCAGGTCTCCTGCTACTCGTTTACCGCGCTCAGCCGCCGCGCCGTGCCGCTGATGGGCGAGAGCGGCGGCAGCCTGCTCACGCTCACCTACATGGGCGCCGAGCGTTGGGTGCCGCACTACAACGTGATGGGCGTCGCCAAGGCTGCGCTGGAAGCGAGCGTGCGCTACCTCGCCGCCGATCTGGGCGATCAGAACATCCGGGTCAACGCGATTTCCGCCGGTCCGATCAAGACCCTGGCCGCGTCGGGCATCGGCGACTTCCGCTACATCATGAAGTGGAACGAGCTGAACGCGCCGCTCAAGCGCAACGTCACCATAGAGGAGGTGGGCGGCGCCGCGACCTACCTGCTGAGCGATCTCGGGCGCGGCGTCACCGGCGAGGTCCACCACGTGGACTGCGGCTATCACATCGTCGGCATGAAGCGGCCGGACGCACCCGACATCTCGGTGGTCTAGGGGCGGCGGGCGCCGCCATGGCCAGCAACAGCTTCGGCCTGCTCTTCCGGGTCACGACCTGGGGCGAGAGCCACGGCCCCGCGATCGGTTGCGTCGTCGACGGCGTGCCGCCGCGTATTCCTCTCTCCGAGGCCGACATCCAACCCGCGCTCGACCGGCGCCGGCCAGGCACCTCCCGCTTCGTCACCCAGCGGCGCGAGTCCGACACCGTGCGCATCCTCTCCGGCGTGTTCGAGGGCCAGACCACCGGCACGCCGATCGCGCTGGTGATCGAGAACGAGGACGCGCGCAGCCGCGATTACGGCCCGATCAAGGAGACCTACCGCCCGGGCCACGCCGATTTCACCTACGACGCAAAGTACGGCATCCGCGATTACCGCGGCGGCGGGCGGGCCAGCGCGCGCGAGACCGCGATGCGTGTCGCCGCCGGCGCTATCGCGCAGAAGATTCTGGGCGACGGGGTGACGATCCGGGGCGCGGTCATCCAGGTGGGCGCGCACGCCGTCGACCGCGCGCGTTGGGACTGGGCGGAGACGGCGCAGAACCCCTTCTTCTGCACCGACGCCACCATCGTGCCGGTCTGGGAGGACGCGCTCGACACGGCCCGCAAGGCCGGCACCTCCCTCGGCGCCGTCATCGAGGTGGAGGCGGATGGCGTGCCGGCGGGCTTGGGCGCCCCGGTCTACGGCAAGGTCGACGCCGATCTCGCCGCCGCCATGGTGAGCATCAACGCGGTCAAGGGGGTCGAGATCGGGGCCGGCTTTGCCGCCGCCGCCATGAGCGGCGACGTGAGCGGCGACGAGATCCGCATGGAGGGAGGCACGCCGCGCTTCCTCACCAACAATGCCGGCGGCGTGCTCGGCGGCATCACCACCGGCCAGCCGGTCGTGGTCCGCTTCGTGGTGAAGCCCACGAGCTCGATCCGCACGCCCCGCCGCACCATCACCGCCAAGGGCGAGGAGACCGCGGTCTCGACCGAAGGCCGACACGATCCCTGCGTCGGCATCCGATCGGTGCCGGTGGGCGAGGCGATGATGGCCTGCGTGCTGGCCGACCACCTGCTGCGCCACCGCGCCCAGTGCGGCTGAAGCGCCGCACGACGTCCATCATCAAGGGGAGAGTGCCATGCCGGCCAAGCGAGCCGCACGCAAGGCGGAGCGTGTCCACGCGTTGCGCCTGCCCGATCAGCGCAGGAACCCGCCCGAGATCCGCGCCGTCTTCGCCCGCTGCATGGAGAAGATCGGTTTCGTGCCCAACGTGCTCCGCTCCTACACGCTCCGGCCCCGCAAGTTCGAGCTGTTCCGCCGCTACAACAACGAGCTGATGCTGGGCGAGTCCGGGCTCACACCGCTGGAGCGCGAGATGATCGCGGTCGTCGTCTCCTGCGTAAACCATTGCCACTACTGCCTGGTGGCGCATGGCGCGCAGGTGCGCCTGCTCTCGGGCGATCCGGTCCTGGGCGACCAGCTCGTCGCCAACTACCGGGCGGCGCCGCTCTCCCGCCGCCAGCGCGCGATGCTGGACTTCACCTGGAAGCTCAGCGAGAGCCCCGATTCCGTGGGCGCTACCGACCGCGCGACGCTCAGGAAGGCCGGCTTCAGCGACAAGGACATCTTCGACATCGCCGAGGTCGCGGGCTTCTACAACATGACCAACAGGCTCGCCGCTGCCATCGATATGCGCCCCAACCGCGAGTACTACGAGATGGGGCGCTGAAGACGCGCCAAGGGCCTGCCCCGATACGAGGCAGGCCCTTTCGCTTGGTGATGTTCTTTCCGGGCTAAGCGTGCGCCGCTGCGGCGGCGTCCTCCCGCTGCTTGCGATGTGCGGCGCGCATGGCCTTCTGCAGCTTCTTGAAGGCCCGCTCCTCGATCTGACGGATGCGCTCGCGGGAGACGCCGTATTCCTTGCTCAGCTCTTCCAGCGTGAGCGGCTCTTCCCGAAGGCGCCGCTCGGCCAGGATGTGCTGCTCGCGGTCGGTGAGCACCTCCAGTGAATCGCGGAAGAGCTGCCTGCGGTGGTCCAGCTCGTTGGCTTCGAGGACCGTCGTCTCCTGGCTCTCGGTGGAGTCTTCGAGCCAGTCCTGCCACTCGCCGCCGCCTTCCTCGCGGACCGGTGCGTTGAGCGACTGATCGGGGCCGCTCATCCGCCGGTTCATGGAGATCACGTCGTTCTCCGAGACGTTGAGCGCGGTCGCGATATGCTCCACCTGTTCCGGCGTCAGGTCGCCTTCGTCGATCGCCTCGATCTCGCCTTTCAGCTTGCGCAGGTTGAAGAAAAGCTTCTTCTGCGCCGCCGTGGTGCCCATCTTCACCAGCGACCAAGAGTGCAGGATGTATTCCTGCATCGAGGCGCGGATCCACCACATGGCGTAGGTGGCAAGGCGGAAGCCGCGGTCCGGATCGAAGCGCTTGACCGCCTGCATGAGTCCGATGTTGCCCTCGGAAATCAGCTCGCCCACCGGGAGCCCATAGCCGCGATAGCCCATCGCGATCTTGGCCACCAGGCGAAGGTGGCTGGTCACGAGCCGGTGCGCCGCCTCGGCGTCGTCGTGCTCGCGCCAGCGCTTGGCCAGCATGAACTCCTCCTCGGGCGTGAGGAGCGGAAATTGGCGGATCTCGCGGAGATAGCGGGAGACGCTGCTCCCCTCCGGTGTCGCCGGTATCGGAACGGCGCGCGCTGCCATTGTTCCATCCCTCCTCTAGAGCGAGACGCCCCGGCGCCCCGCCGGCTCCACACGGCGCTATGCTGCGTCTGCGAAGCCGTACATGGAATTTGCGCTCAAATTGGGCGTTTTCAAGGCAATTCGTCTTATATCAAGGCTTTGTGATTCTTATGTCATCGCCCGCGTGTGCTGCCTCGATCAGGGTCTGCATGTCGGCAGGGAGCGGGCTCTCGAAGGCGAGCGCCGCGCCGCTCACGGGGTGGACGAAACTCAAAGCGGCGGCATGTAGCGCCTGGCGGGGGCAAAGCGCAAGCATCTTGTGCCACCGCTCGTCGAGGCCCCGCCGCTTGGCGCCGCCATAGAGCGCATCGCCCACCAGCGGATGGCCCTTCGCGGCCATGTGAACCCTGATCTGGTGGGTGCGCCCGGTCTCCAGCCGGCACTCGACGAGGCTCCAGAGCGGCTCCAGCAGCGTCAGCACGCGATAGCGCGTGATCGCAGCCTTGCCGCCGCTTGCACGCACCGCCATCCGCTTGCGATTGCGCGGATCACGGCCGATGGCGCCCTCGATCCGGCCTTGCGCCGGCCGCGGTACCCCCCAGACCACCGCCCGATACGTCCGGCTCAGCCGCCGCGTGGCGAACTGTTCGGAGAGCCCCCGGTGGGCGGCGTCGTGCTTGGCCGCCACCATCAGGCCGCTGGTGTCCTTGTCGAGCCGGTGGACGATGCCGGGCCGGCGCACGCCCCCGATGCCCGAAAGGCTCGCGCCGCAATGGGCGAGCAAAGCGTTGACCAGCGTGCGGTCGGGGTTGCCCGGCGCCGGGTGGACCACGAGGCCGGCGGGCTTGTCCACCACGATCAGGTGCTCGTCCTCGAACGCCACCTGGAGCGGGATCGCCTGCGCCTGCGGCGTCTCGTCCACCGGGGGCGGGATGACCAGCGTCACAGCCTGGCCCGGTTTGACCCGATATCCGGGCTCCGTTATCGTCGCGCCCTCGATCGAGACCCGCCCGGTCTCGATCAAGTTTTTGAGCCGCGAGCGTGACAGCGCCGGCACGTGATCCGCAAGCAGCCGGTCGAGCCGCGCGCGCGCGTCCGCCCGAGCGACGGTGAAGCGGCGGCGCGTTTCGGCGGCGGTGCTCATATCCGGTACGGGCCATGATCACCTATCTCAAGATCATCGTCATCGTTCTCGGGGTGATGATTGCGGCGGGGCTCGTCGTCATCGGCCTCAAGCTCGTCGAGAAGGGCGGCGAGTTGGCCGAGCTCAGCGAGGATGACGGCGAGTCGGCGACGGATGATTGGGGCGACAGCGCCCTGTCGGAGGCCGCAGCCCCCTTGCCCACGCCGGGCGACCTGGGGCTGCCGGCAGGCTCGCAGGTGCGGCGGATGACCGCAGCGGGCCACCGGCTCATTCTCGTGGTGGCGGTGCCGGATCAGGGCGAGCGGATCGTGATCGTCGACCTGCGCAACGGCGGCATGGTCGCGAATATCGGGCTCGAGGGCGCACCGTGAGTGCCCCATCGGTCCGGCTCTCGCCGGCGCAGCTCACGGCCATCGAGCGGGCGGCGGAGGCGGCCTACCCGGAGGAAGCCTGCGGCCTGCTGGTCGGGCGCGCCGAGACGGGCGACACCTGGCAGGTAAACACAGTGGAGGCGAGCGCCAACGTGGCGGAGCCGCCGCGCACGCGGCGCTTCGAGGTCGATCCCAGGCTCCGGCTCAGGCTGGAGCGCGAGACTCGCGACGGCCCGGACGCGATTATTGGCGTCTATCACTCTCATCCCAACGGCAGCGCGGAGCCTTCCAAGACGGACATCTCGATGATCTTCGAGCCCGATATAGTCTGGCTGATCACCGCCGTCACGGACGGCAGGGCCGGTGCGACTATGGCCTACAGGCCGACCGGGGACGGCGCGGCTTTCCGGCCGCTCGGGCTCGAGCTGAGAGGCGAAGACGCGTGAGACGGTAGGAGGCTTAGACCGGATGGACTTTCGCAGCGACAACGTGGCCTCCGCCGCGCCGGAGATCGTGGACGCCGTGGCCGAGGCCGCGCGCGGTAGCGCCACACCCTATGGCGGCGACCCCTGGACCGAGGGCCTGGAGCCCGCGTTCTCCGAGCTTTTCGAGACCCCGGTAAAGGTGTTTCCGGTGGTGACCGGGACCGCGGCGAACTCCGTGGCGGTCGCGACGCTGACCCCGCCCTGGGGCGTGATTTATGCGGGCCGCGCCGCCCACGTGGAGAACGACGAGTGCGGCGCGCCCGAGTTCATGACCGGAGGTGCCAAGGTCACCGGCATCGAGGAATGCTTCGGCAAGATCCAGCCCCAGGCACTGGAGGCCACGCTCGATGCCGCCGGCACAGGCGAGGTGCACTGGTCGCAGCCAGCCTGCCTCAGCCTCACTCAGCCGACCGAGATGGGCCAGATCTACACGCCGGACGAGCTCGCGGCGCTCACCGACATCGCGCGCCGCCACAACCTCGCGGTCCATATGGACGGCGCCCGCTTCGCCAATGCCGTGGCCGCCAGCGGGGAAAGCCCGGCGGCGCTCACCTGGAAGGCCGGCGTCGATGCGCTCTCCTTCGGTGCGACCAAGAACGGCGCGCTGGCGGCCGAGGCCATCGTCCTCTTCGACGATGCCCGCGCGGGCGAGCTCGCCTTTCGCCACAAGCGGGCGGGGCAGCTGCTCTCAAAGATGCGCTTCGTCTCCGCCCAGCTCGCGGCCTACATCGCGGACGGCCTCTGGCTCAGGCTGGCAGAGCAAGCGAACCTGCAGGCACGCCGGCTCGCCCAGGGTCTGGAGGCGGTGCCCGGCGCCTCGCTCGCGGCGCCCATCGAGGCCAACGAGCTTTTCGTCACCTTGCCGCGTGCGGTGATCGACGGGCTCGCCGAGGCCGGCGTGCTCTTCTACCCCTGGCCTGAGACTGATCCCGCGACCACCACGATCCGCCTCGTCACCCGCCACGACACCGACCCGGCCGAGGTCGACCGGCTGGTCGAGACCGCGCACAAGCTCGCCAGCGCAGCCGCGTAGCCGGCCCGCGAGCCGTGACCCTGGCGCGACCTCCGGGCTAGAGTGCGCGGACCACGGACACGGACCGAATCAGGGAGGACTCACCATGCTGAAGCGGCACAACCCCGCCACCGTCGTCGAGGCCTATGGCGGCGGCTACAGCCAGGCGCTGGAGATCCCGCCGGGTGCCCGGCTCATGTTCACCGCAGGCCAGGTGGGCGTGGCCCCCGACGGCACGACTGCCGACGGCTTCGCTGCCCAGGCCGATCAGACCTGGGCCAACGTGCTCGCGCTGCTCGCCGAGGGCGGCATGGGCGTCGAGGACATCGTGAAGATCACCGGCTACATCGTGGGCCATGAGAACTTCCCGGCCTACGCGGCGGCGCGGAAGAAGGCGCTCGGCGGTATCCGCCCGGCATCCACCGGGATCATCGTGCCAGCGCTCGCGCTGCCGGAATGGCTGGTCGAAATCGAGGCGGTCGCCGCGAAGGTCGACTGAGCGGGCACGCCGCTCGGTGTTGGCTGCGGAAGGAGAGGGACCATGGTGACTCCATCCATGCAACTGATCGGGGAAGCGTTGGCCGAGGTTTCCAGCATCTCCGTTGACGAGGCGCTGGAACTCGTGGACGGCGGCGATACGGTCTTCGTCGATGTGCGGGAGCGTGCCGAGCACGATGCGGGCGCGATTACCGGCGCCGTGGCCGCCCCGCGCGGCTTCCTGGAGTTCATCGCCGACCCCGCCACGCCGATGCACAACGCCGCGCTCTCCGCCGGCAAGCGGCTCGTGATCTACTGCGCCTCCGGCGGGCGCTCGGCGCTCGCGGCCAAGACGTTGCAGGACATGGGGTATTCGGAGGTCGCGAACCTCACCGGCGGCTTCCAGGCCTGGATCGAGGCCGGCGGCCCCACCGAATGACGCAGGGAGCGGCTGACGGCACGTCGCCGCCGCTCGATACCGCCTTCGCCCGCGCGGACTTCCCGGCGCTCGCGGGCCCCTGGGCGCTGTTCGAGAACGCGGGCGGCACCCTCGCCGCGGCGCAGGTGCTGGACCGCATTCGCACCTACATGGCCGAGTACCAGGTGCAGCCCGGCGCGGCCTACCCCGCGTCCGCCCGCGCCGCGGAGATGATCGCGGAGAGCCATCGGGCGATGGCGGCGATGATCAACGCCCAGCCCGAAGAGGTGATGATCGGGCCGTCGACCTCGATGAACGTCTTCTTGCTCGCCCAGGCGCTCCGGCCCGGCCTCCGCGAGGGCGACGAGATCGTCGTCACCAATCTCGACCACGAGGCGAACGTCGGCGCCTGGCGCAAGCTCGCGGCAAGCGGGATCGCGGTGCGCGAGTGGCGTTTCGATCAGGAGAGCTTCGCGCTGGAGCCGGAGGGGCTCGCGGCCCTGCTGAACGAACGCACGCGCCTCGTCTGCTTCGGGCATTGCTCCAACATCACCGGCGGCTTCACCGACGCGCCGGCGCTGGTCCGCATGATCCACAACGCGGGCGCACTCGCCTGCGTGGACGGCGTTGCCTACGCGCCGCATCGCGCCATCGACGTGAAGGCGTGGGACGTCGATTTCTACCTGTGCTCCACCTACAAGCTCTACGGGCCGCACCTCGCTCTGCTCTACGGCAAGCGCGCGCACTTCGAGCGGGCGGCGCCGCTCAACCACATCTTCCTCGACGACGAGCTGCCGCTGAAGCTGAATCCAGGCGGCCCCAACCATGAGCTGAGCGCGGGGCTCGCCGGCGTCACCGCCTATCTCGACGCGCTTCACGCCCACCACGAGGGGGAATCCAATCTCCCGTTCCACGACCGCCTCGCTTCAATCTTCGAGCACGTCGCGGCACACGAGGAAGCGCTGGTTGCACCGCTGCTGGAGTTCCTCACGACCAAGTCCGGCGTCCGCCTGATCGGCAACCCCAGCGCCGCCCGCGACAAGCGCGCGCCGACGGTTGCCTTCACGGTGGAGGGCCGGGATGCCGGCGACATCGCCCGCGCCGTCGCCGCGCACCAGGTCGCTATCGGTGCCGGCGACTTTTATGCCGCCCGCTGCATCGAGGCCCTGGGCCTCGCCGACCGGGGCGGCGTGGTTCGTGCGAGCATGGTCCACTACAACACGGCGGACGAAGTCACGCGCCTGATCCGCGCCCTCGACGAGGCGATTGAGGCGGCTCCCGAATCTTAGAGCTTGCGCGCCTGGGCGATGGGGAGGTCGGAGATGCGGGCGTACTCGCCAGTCTTGAGCATGTTCGGATCGTTCAGGTAATCCAGCACTAGATCGGTCGTATCGAGCCCCCAGAAAAGCTCGTCGCCGATGACGAATGTGGGGATGCCGAAGACCCCCCGTTCGGCGGCTTCCTCAGTGCCCCGTCTCAGCGCCTCCTTCACCTCGGGCCGGGCGATGGCCTCGTCGGCGTCCGCAATGCCGAGGCGGGCCGTCAGCACCTGCCACTCCTCATCGTCGGAGGGGTCGCGCCCCTCGGCCCATATGGCGTCGAAGATCGCGCGTATCAGCTGAGGCTCAGCGCCCTGGGCGACGGCGAGGCGGAGCGGGCGCAGCGGGTTGAAGGGGTGCGCCGGCGGCATGCGAAAGGGGATGTCGTGCCGCGCCGCGTACCAGTGGCACCAGCGATAGGTCTGCACGCGCTTGGCCGGAATCTCCGCAGGCCCCTTGTGCTCCCAATGGCCCAGCAGGCCGGCGAACAGGACCGGCCGGTAGGTCACCTCCAGGTCCGGCGGCAGCCGGTCGAACTCGGCGAGTTGCAGATAGGAAAAGGGAGAGAGAAAATCGAAATACCAGTCTGCGGCCGGCATCGGCCCGTCCTTTGCGCTCAGTTATCCGGGTTGCCGGCGGATTGTGCCCGGTTTGGCCTGCCTGAGCGAGGGCGAGCGGGCGGCCTGCAAAGAGAAAGCGGTGGAGGGATGATGAGCGAGACGGAGCGCGAGGCGCGGATCGACTTGGCGGCGGCCTACCGGATCGCCTGCCATCACGGGCTCAACGAGGGCGTCTGTAACCACTTCTCCTTCATGATGCCGGGGAGCGACGATCACTTTCTGCTGATCGCCTACGGCACCCACTGGAGCGAGGTGCGTGCCAGCACGCTTCTGGTCGTCGACATGGACGGCAACGTGCTCGAGGGCGAGGGCGACGTGGAAGAGACCGCCGTCTGTCTTCACGCCCCCCTCCACAAGGCACGACCGGACCTGCGCTGCCTGATGCACACCCATCAGCCCCAGGTACTGGCGCTCGCCATGATCGAGGACGGCAAGCTCGAGCCCGCGAGCCAGAACGCGCTCCGCTTCAGCCGCCGCATCGCCTACGACCGGGATTACGGCGGCGTCGCCCTGGCCGAGAGCGAGGGCGAGCGCGTGGCGCGTGCAATGGACGGCAAAGACATTCTCTTCATGGGCAATCACGGCGTGATGGTGGGAGGCGGCGACGTCGCCAAGACCTATGACGACCTCTACTACCTGGAACGCGCAGCGATGGTTCAGATCCTTGCCATGAGCACCGGCCGCCCGCTCAAGCCGATCCCGCCCGAGATGGAGGAGGAAGCCGTGCGCCAGTTGTCGCGGGACAACAGATACCGCTACGCGATCGAGCACTTCACGGCGATCAAGCGGATCCTCGACCGCACCGAGCCCGACTACAGGGAGTAGGCGCGGGCCCAACTTCCCACCTCACCCCGGCCCATTTATCGCCATATTTAGAAGAAAAGCACGTTCTTTCAGCACGATAAGGAGTTCCGCGAAGGTATGAATTCGGCGCCCGTAAGCATATGGTCAACAGAGTCATTCGTACGCGTGCGTGCTTCCGCGAGCATTTGTCCGTGAGCGTTCGCTGAAGCCGCGGGCATCGTGGTAAGCGTTCTATCTGGCCGTGGGGTTGGTTTCTGATCGAACTGTTAGAATGTCTACACCATATGATGAATACATCACGAGAGAATTCTCTGGAGTGAATCTCGTGGGTAAAATCGCTTGTCTGGGTTGGGTGTCCTTGATATGGAGACTGCGTACTGTGTGTATCCCATCGACTAGGAAGTATGCGCCATGAGAACGATGTGTCTTTCCGTAGTGACCATGTTGGTGGTGTTTTGCTGTTTGGACGCCAAGAGCGTTAGAAAGTCCCTTGCTGACGAGAACGTCAGCATAGACACCTACCTGACTGCAGCAAAACACCGGGCGGAACAAGCAATTGAGTTGGATGAAGGTGACTACATAAGGTTGAAAAATCGCCCTGTATTAGTCTTGGAAGGAGATTCTTGGTTTGATTTGCCTTGGCTACGCAAGGACATTTCTGATGCGCTCGAAGATAAAGGCTATGCAGTGATGTCCGGAGCGCAACGCGGCGACTCACTTGAGAATATGGCGTTTAACGGGCAGCTGGCAGAAATGGCGTCGCAATTCCGGAATCTGGCTCGTCACAAAAAGAGACCTAAGGCAATACTTTTGTCTGCGGGCGGAAACGATATCGTCGGGCCCAACATGGCATTCATCCTTAATCACAATTTCTCAAGCATAAGTGGCGGCGTTAGCAGCATGGACTCGGCTTGGATGGACGATATCCTTAGTGGCGCTTTGCGAAGATTCAAATCGTATGTGATTGAGTATATAGCGACCATATCAAGGATGTGCTATACATTCTATGAGAATCAGGATTTTACATACGATGACACGGAGCTTGCAGAACTCCTTGAAGGAGTTAGAAACTCAGACTATGGATGCAAAGATATTCCCATTATTATCCACGGATATGATTACCCGAGTGCAAGTGGAGAGGGGTTCAAGATTCTGTGGCTCTTTACCGCGAAAGGGCCTTGGTTGAAACCCGCTTTCGACATGAAGCAATACTCGGAGAAGGAAGCTAATTCTATCATCCGACAGTTGCTGAATCGCTACAATTCTGCACTTAGGGAAGCTGTCGATACTTTGCAGAAAGCATACCCGAGCGACGTCGTTAATCCTGTTTGCTATCTGAACCTTCGAAACCAAAACGTGGTGACGGGTTGGATTGATGAGTTGCATCCAGACAGGGATAGCATGCGTAGAATCGCCACGATGTTTGTTGAAAAGATTGATGACTGTCTTGAAGTCGGAGCTTAGTTGTACCAGTCGTACCATAGCGATGCTCGATTGGCACGCAAGTTAACGAGGTAGTATTGTTCCAAGTGTCAGATACGGTGGTGCAATCCCTCACTTTTCTCCCCTTCTAAACCGTGAGTGAAGACAATTGATGTTTGGCCTAATTGGCAAACGCCAGGGAGTCGGATTGATATCGTCAGCTTCGTGTATTCTGCAGGAGACAGCTCTTGGTTTTACCGCGAGCACCGCTTGCTCCGCAGTCTGGCTATGTATCGCATTGTGAAGATGAGCGTAGAGATTGGCGGCAACTACTCGTGGAAGGCCAAGAGGGCCGGCGGCTATGGGCTGTGCATTGTGCTCGTGGGACCTACGGAGCTAGGGCGTCGCCTGGCCATGGCGATGCACGAATGTCTCTCAGCTAGCGCCTCGTCGTCCGTCGCCACCTCACCGGCCTCGACCGCGACGAGATCGACGCGTATATGTATATCAAGCACCGCTTCAGGCGATCAGGATGCGAGCTACCGCTGTTCGAGGAGTCCGCTATAGAGGCCTCACTGCAAGGTGTGCCCGGATTGCCGCGCCAAGTTAGACGCATCACATGCTACGCGCTGTCCGACGCCGCCCTTGAGGAGGCAAGGACGGTCAGCGCCGACCACCTGCAGCACGCGCTTCAGGAGTTGCGGCGATGAACGGCTTCCCCACCCGCGCCACGATCAAACTGGAGAAGCGGCCGCGCGAGCATCAGTGGTTGGTGGACACGCGATGGGGCGACCATCGGAGGAGATTACTCCACGACGGGCGATGGGGTGTGCTCTTGTGCGAACTGCCCGTTGTGATTCGTTGCACTCCGGGCCATACGCTGAGGCGGCGGTCGGGGCTCGTGGTCTCGCATCAGGTTGGGAAACGAAGGAGGAAGGCCCAAGTGCATACGAGGGTGACGGAATGCGACAGCGGTGTTGGATGTTGCCCATAATACAGCCAAGCCACAACTTCGAAGCAATCCGGCAGTACAATTGCCTACTACGAGCATTGACTACTTTCAAAACGAGCGTATTGATTATTGGCTTGAAAAGAACCAGGAGATAAAGCAAAGGTTCGAAACGTGGTGTAATTTTGAACTGTCCTGTACTGGAATCGCGAAGTTAAGCACAAATGGCAATAAAGCGACAATTGTGGAAACCGCGGTTTGAGGTGTTTCCCCCATGGCCATGCCCCGCTTGCGAAATTGGTACGGTGGTACTCGTGAACGACTCGTTGAATATTGTCGAAACCGGATTATCCAAAGAAGCCCACGATGTTGACGCTTGGGAACCGACGTGGATAGACGAGCGCTTCACCGCAATGTTGACCCGCAATAACGTCAAATGTGGAGAATCTGTAGCTACCTGCGGTCGCACACGTCATGTAGAAGATCACAATTGGGAACGTCAGAAACTAAACTGGACTAGGTTGCTAGAGCCAAAGTTCTTTAGTGAAGCACCACCAGTTTTTCCAATACCTGAGAGCTGCCCCGATCAAATCAAGCAGGAACTAAAGGCAGCATTTTCTCTGATGTGGTCGGACGTAGGGTCCAGCGCCAACCGCCTACGGTCTGCTATAGAGGTGTTGTTGGATGAGCGAAAGGTTCGGAAGACAACAACAAATGCAAATGGACAACGCGTTTACCTTACTCTTCACCGACGTATTCGCCTGTTTCGGAAAGAATACTCTGATGTGGCTTCTCCTTTGGAAGCTGTCAAATGGTTAGGAAACATCGGTAGCCACGCCAAACTAGATACCCTATCGATCGATGAACTCTTAAGTGGATTTGAACTGTTCGAGCATGCCATCGAACGCGTTTATGTGCGTCGCGAGAAACACCTATGGAGACTCGCCGGCGACATCAGTAAACAAAAAAGAAACCGTCGGAAACCCGGATAAGTCTCCAGTCGTCTCCGAAGTCGTATATTGTACCCTCTGCGGCAAACCCGAGTTTGACAGCAATTAGTGTCCTGATTCCAAAGTCCATAACGTTATGATGTAGTGGCCGCGGGGGTTTCGAGGGTCCTGAGGCAGAAGCGCTTGATGGACGCCAGGATGTCATCGGCCGTCTTGTGCCGCCGGAAGGGCTTGGGGTCCTCGTTGACAGTGTCGATGTATTCGGCGATCGCGCGCTCCAACTCGGCGGTCGACGGTTGAACCCCGCGCCGGATCTGCTTTTCCGTGAGATCGGCGAAGAAGCGCTTGACCTGATTGAGCCACGAGGCGGGCGTCGGGGTGAAGTGAACATGCCAGCGCGGACGCCGAGCGAACCATTCGCGGATCATCTTCGTCTTGTGGGTCGGGTAGTTGTCCATGACGATGTGGATCTCGAGCTCGGGCGGCACGTTGGCCTCGACGTGATCCGGGAACTTGCGGAACTCCGCGCTGCGATGGCGCTGGTAGCACTGTCCGATGACCTTGCCTGTGGCGACGTCGAGGGCCGCGAAGAGCGAGGTCGTGCCATTGCGCTTGTAGTCATGGGGTCGATCACGAGCCGCCCCGGGCCAGACAGGCCCGGCGCTCAACGCCGGAAGCCGCGCGTGGAGCGTAACGCTCTCACCCTTCATCCCGGGATACGATCTTCAGATCCGGTCGGGAATTATGTAGCTCCGCGATAGCATCCATTGGAACCTTGCTACCCTGTAAGCTGACCTCCCGAAGCGCAGACAAATCTGAGATTAGACCGATGTCCGATACCTGCGTGTACGAAAAGTCGAGTACCTCAAGCGCGGTCAGGCTTGCAATTGGACCGATATCCGTCACCGGCGTGCCCGACAGGCGCAGCTCCTCAAGCGCGGTCAGGCCTGCAACTTGACCGATGTCCGATATCGGTGTCCCAGTCAAGATGAGGGACTTGAGTGCGGTCAACTCTGAGAGCGAGTCGAAGCACGTTACCGGCGTGAAAGCCAAGTCGAGGTGCTGTAGCGTCGCCAGGTTCGCAATTGGACTGATATTCGATACCGGCGCGAATGCAAAACTAAGAAAGTCAAGAGCGGTCAGGCCGGCAAGCGGACCAAGATCCGAGACCTTCGTCCTATTCAAATTGAGGCATTCAAGAGCGGTCAGCTTGGCAAGCGGCACGAGGTCAGATACCCGAGTATCCTCCAAGTCGAGCCATTCAAGCGAAGTCAGTTTCGCAAGTGGTTCAAGATCCGATATCTGACAGGGCCATAAGCTAAGGAACCTATTCCCTGGCTCCACCTTTTCCAGTTGAATGGCGATCTGCGCAAATACCTTGGCATTTAGCTGGGGATCTTCACGAATGAGCTCGGAAAGAATATTCGACGGCCTCTTCATGAACCAAAAGGACGCCTTCTCGAACAAATATGCACGATAAAGTCGAAACTCGGCCCTTGTGCAACATGCGATCGCTTGGTCCCTTCTCAAGGCGGACAGTCCGGAGCGGGTGTTCACCACCAATTGCGCCAGCAATTGGCCGAGGTTTGTGCTGACTTCATCGGATTCCGAGCCGTCCAGTCGCGAGAAGTTGTCCCCGAAGACGCAGTCAAGCAGATCGGCGTACCAATCATCCTCTTCCTCCCAGGCAAGCAATTCGAACAAGAATTTGAATGTCTCCCGCCAAATGCTCTCGCCCGCCCAACGTGCCACCGTGCGATGGTCGAAACCCAGTCTCGACTGCTTGCCTCTAGCCCACCGGAGACGCGTGACCTCTCGCTTGAGAGCGATCGCGGCGAAGTACTCCTGAAACGAGAGGTGAACGAAGGCGTAGCGCTTCTCTGCCCGCGGCACAAACAGGCCGCTCCGTCGACCCACGATATTGAGAAACTGTTGGGCCGAAGGCGCATCCGCGAACGCATCGCCGCGATCCATTTCGTCGCTCAGCCAGATCAGGACCGTCTCGTAGCCTACCAAAATCTTGGAGCGATCTGCGTCAACTTCTGACGTACTCAGTCGCTGCATTTCGAACCCAACACGTGCCAGCCAACTCTTCTTGCGCGGCAGGTCGTGCGGACTGGAGTCGATGCCGCGGTAGTTGTCGATGGACTCCAGATACGCCTCCGCGATTCGCTCGTACAGCAATGCGCGACCGTGCGGCAATGTCGTCTCGATCCGGTGAATCAACGCTATCATGGTCAGGAGGTTGGGTACGCGGGCCAACCGCAGAATCGAGTCATCCGCATGAACCGCCTGGATCAAATGATTGGCGTTCGCGGCAGCGCGTTGCGATGCGGCGTCCCGCTCCCGGTACCAGTTGCGTGCAAATGCGGCGACCTGGGAGTCGTCGAACGGTGCGATGTAGCGGCTGGTGAATTGGCCGTCCCCGTAAGCGGGCATCCAGGAATGCCGTTCGTGTCGATACGGTGGATCAACTTCCTCGCGGACCTGCGAGCCCCGTCCGAACCGTGATCGCGCTCCATCCGGCCGGGTGCGTTGCCAATCGAACGGCAATTCGTCGTAGCCGACGATCCGCGAGGACAGTAGCCAGCGGCAGTCTGGAAATCGGGCGATGCCGTCAAACACCGCCTCGCGGAAGTCTTCACGCGACCGTCGGTCGCCGATCTCGTCGATGCCGTCCAGCAGCAGGAACGCATGCCCTCCATGAAGCGTCTGGTTCAAGTAGCGCCGCCCCTCATCGTCACGCAGCGGTGCGCACATCTCGTGGCTCAGGAAAGCCTCCAGCAACCCATCGAAGCCGCACACGCCACGCACCGGCAACTCCCGAAGCACCATGGGCAATGGCAGGTGCCAGCCCAACCGTTCAATCAGCGCATTCCTCGCCGGGCGCGACAGCAGCCATGCGACCATGTTCAGGAGCGTGGACTTCCCTATGCCGGGGTCGCCCAATATCACGAGCGCCGTGTTCTCGGCGAGCGCATCCAGAACCGCTTCGGCTTCGCCGAGCCAAGTCTCCGGATTCTCCTCGGGCGAGACGTACCGGCGGGTCAGCAACGGCGCGACGAACAGGCGTTCAATGACGATGTCCGGATTCTCGCGACGGTCCGGCAACCCGAGGAACCTAATGTAGCCCTGCCAGTTCAAAACGTTCCTCAGATACGGGCGGACAACCGGATTCGTAAAGAAACCGGGTATCGCGTGATCGCGGCTTTCTCCGGCAGTGCTTTTCATGCCGGCGCTCCATGGAGGTATCGTTCGAAGCGCTTGAACGGTGCATCCTGACCGAGATCAAGAATCAATGACTGTATCCAGAAGACGTTGGCCTCAGTCGGATCCGGAAATGTGGTTTCGAAATGTCCCGGAGTCGGCGCCTGCACTCCTCCACTGGCGACTTGGAGCGGAAGAGTCAGGGGTTCCAGGAATGTGAGCGGCTGAGTGTCGCTCGGTTCGGTAGCATCGCTTGGTGCTCGAGTAGCGTCGCACCATTCTCGAATCTTGTTGTACAGGGTGGAATCCGCTTCCCACCTGACATAGAGATCGTGGTGAAACTGATAAGTGTAGGCAACGACCACGAGGAGCTGAGCTTCGTAAATCGACTCCTCGTCATCCGGTTTGCCCTCTTGGCTTGGCAGCCGTGGGCACAATCTTCCGATCAGATTCGCCAGCCCCTTGAGCCGCCTTGGGTTAGGTGGCAGACAGGAATACTCTGGCGCCTCCACTCCTCGCTTGACCCACTCCCGGACAGCCGGACTTTTCACTGTCTGCTGGAGCAGACCATGGAGCACCTGCGCCGGCTCGCGGACCACGGGAAGTCGCCACACGTTCTGGCACAGCTTCTCCATGTAGGCGGCGGCGCGCATCGTGGGATCGTCGCCGATCTCGGCCTTCATCCTTTGGGCGATGGCTTCCTCGATTGCCTTCTGGTTCATCCCCAGCACGAAGATGCAGTTGTCCAGCCTGAGGTAGATCTTCAGTCCTTCGAGGAGACGATAGGCGGCCTCGGGCTCGCAGCGGTCCACATCGTCAATAAAGACCACCAGTCTGGGAGGCGGTGAACCGGGCCGCTTCTCCGGCAAGAGTTGCTCGACGGCTGCGTGCAGGTGTTCGCGCAGAGTATGCGATGGCAGTGCGGCTGCGAGATTCTCGGCCTCCCATTCCCTGTTCGCTTGTTCAAATCTGGAATACTGGAAGCCGATTTTCTTGGTTAGCTCCTCCATGGATAACAGCGCGCCCCGCACGGCCACTTTGGCACTTCGGTCAGCCGCGTTCACCACCCGGCTTCCCCACGTAAGCTGCGCGCGCATCTCATGTAGCAATGCGACAACCGGCGCCGATTCGTTCTGGTACCTCCAGGCATCGAACCACACGGCCTGAATCGTGGCTTTGTACACCCCGCATGGCTGCGCCGGTGCGCTCGCTCCAGCGCCGCTCGCCTGCTTCTTCATCTCCTCCGTGACCGATTCCGGCTGCTGCGGGCAGTCACCGGTGAGATACCACTGAACCTGATGCAGAAAGCTCGTCTTGCCGAGGCCCCAATCCCCATGGACGCCGAACACCTGCGGTGGCGTGCAACGAACGATGGCCTCCCCGACTTCCTCGATTAGCAGTCCCCTTTCGAGGGCATCCTGTAGGGCGGGTTCGTCATTGTGCACGGTTACACCCTTCTCGTTTCACTTTGAGGACATCGGATTGCCTTACGCTCGATCAACCGCCGCTAACGCAAGTACATTCTCGATCGTATGCCTCATGGTCGGACTCTGTAATCCCGGATGCGCGTGTGATCGATGAGAAGGTGCATTGTGGTCAGTGTAAATACCTTGCCGTCCGTTGCCTGAAGGAGACGGCGCATGTCTTCACGACGAACCTTGAAACCGCGGCCAGCTATACAGGCAATCACATCGTAATCCTTGCCTGCTTCATCCCGGAGCGTGCGCAGGCGTTGCACGCGGGCGACCTTGTCCCGAGCCGTGCCGTCATCCTGTGTCAGTTTTGCCTCGATCAGGGCCACAGGTGCGTATTCGTCGGGGACGAAGAAGTCGGGATTCTGATCGAAGCCAGGAACGGGCTCCGCGCGCTTGGTGTCCCGATAGCTGATCTTCGCATCGGTCAGCACGTTCTCGACCGCAATCTCGACCACCTCGCCGACCAGTTCGCTGACTGAATCGCGGTGGGTTGCGTAGGGCCGGCCGAGGAAGCGTTCGTAGAGCAGCATGGGGTAGGGCGCGCCTAGATCGGCAATGCTTTGCAGGTTCGGTTGGCCCTTGGCGGTGTCGGCTTTATCGAGACGGTGGACAATGCCCGGGGCCACAGTTCCGGCGCCCTGCACAATCGTACGTACGCCAGCCTCGATCATCGCGTGGATGCGCTTTGTAGTCACGGGGCCGCCGAGGTTCGCCGGCTGGAGCGGGTTCAAACGGAAGTTACGGTCGATCGATCGCGCCGCATTCTGATTGACGGCCACTTCGGTCGTCTCGGTCGTGACGTACGCCCATTCGGGCGGCGAAAATCCCAGGATGCAGCGAAAGACGATGAAGGCGATTGGGACTTCTCGGACGGCGGCGAGCACGTTCGGCGGCGTGAGTGCCGCGAAGGAGTCGGTCTGGCGCTTGAGCGCCTGGTAGCCCTTCTCGAATGTGGGATAGTCGATGAAGCCCTCGCCCTTGGGTATTTCAATGAAGGTCGAAGTCAGCTCGCTGAACACTTCATCGACCAGAGGCTCCCAAGCGATGCCAGGATCGTTGTAATCGACATCAAAACGCAACGGCATCGCGGATCCCTTGCAATATGGCTGCTTCGGAGAAAAGCGGCGCGGCGGGCACACATAGGTCTGGAGCCGCTTGGAGTTTTGCGACAAGCTCTTCGGGATCAGCCAGACCACACACGGCTTCTGCAAAGCGCTCAAGCTTCTCATCGACAGGCAGTTCGGCGTCCCACTCGTTTCTGAGGTTCCAAACCGCCATGCGGGTCAAGTGACCGAAAACGATGCAGCGGGTGTCGCCCGCGCTCGGCTTGCGGCCGGCTTCGGTTAGTTGGGCGAGTTCGCTCGCGACGATGGGAGCAAGTTCATCTCCTGACGCGAAAAGCCATTCACGTGGGGTCTGCCCAGTATCTCGACAAACGAAGACGGTATCGACGATAGAGGAGGAAGTGCCGTGTATGTGGATGGATCCCCCCATCTCTGCGGGACAGGGAAGGGAGGCCGAGCAGGTCAGTCCGGAATCGAGAATGGCGACGCCGACGGCGTAGTAGGCGTCGAGCTTGTTGTGGTGATAGGTGAAGGCAAGCGGCGCGCCCGGCTTGAGCGCCTCGGCCATGTGCCGGTACACGCGCGAAAGCCCATTCGTGAAATGCTCGAGACCGCGCGATTTCGTTAGATTGCCTGTCAACTCTTCCTCGGCTCGAGTTGACGGTCGCCAGAACCCTTCCGATTTGTCGCCGGTGAGCTGGCGCAACCAGACGTAGCAAAAGTCCATCAACTCGCCGTATTGAACGTTGCCGAAGTAAGGCGGATCGGTGAACACCGCGTCGAGGCTGTTCGAAGAAAGGTCGACGGTTGTGGCATCCGCGCAGTGGATCGCGATGCTGCGGCGCCGGTTGCCATCAAGCTTTTCGCCGATCCACTCGCCTTTTACAGCGACTTGGACGTTACGAGAACCTTGCCGCTGCACCTCGAAGGGGGCATCGCAGTAGCGTTTGGCCTTCACGTACTTGTCAATGATGTTGGTCCATCCGCCGGAACCGACATTGGTACCGTTGTCATTGACGATGCCAAGGAGGTTTGATTCGCACTGGATGAGCCCGACGGGGAAGCCGTGCACGGAAAAGATGTCGAGCGACTTCAGCGCCCACGTGTCGTAGCGGCACAAGAGGTTCTGATATCGCAGCAGATCGGAGAGGTTGGTCGCAAGTGCCTGGCGCACGCGCTCATTCTCGATCTTCGAAATCAAGCGGCAAGAGAGCTCAAGTCCGAGAAGCTGTCTGTGATTGAACATCTGGCGATAACGGTTATAGCCCCAGCGATGCAGGCGGTCGGTTTCGTCTCCGGAGAGAACGTGACCGTCGGGCACGAAGCGTGCGCGAGTCTCTTTCCAACGTCGTTCGCACTCTGCAAAGCGTGCAAGGTCTTTCGTATCCGGTTTCTTGAAGAAGCGGCCCTTGTGGTTCGCCTTGCGTTGCGGGTTGTAGTACTCGATGGCGAACAGGCGGTGCTGCATCGGACCTTCGCTGGCGCGGGGATATTCGTTCTCGTGTCCGCAGTGCGGGCAGACGCAACGACCACGTCTGGCCGGTCCTTCAGTGTGCAGTTCGGCACTGCAGCTACGACACGCGCCGGGTGAGGACCTGTCGTCGACCTCGTTGAGGTCGCCACATGCCGGGCACACCAACACGTTCTTGGGGTGCCGGGAGTCTTGGGAGACGACGTAGCCGGGGAAGAGATCGACTTCCCTCCCGCAGGCGCTACAGTCGATCACCTTCACCCACAGGAAATACTTCACCTGGACGTCGGGATCGCCGTAGTGAGGGCAGTCGGTCAAGTAGAGCAGTTCAACGTCGCGCCGGAGCTCGGCGAGCAGGTGGCTAGCCTCGGTGTGATAGGCAGTGATGTCCAGATGTTCGATTTCCTCGCGGACGATCCAGGCCGCCATGGGGTTTATGTCAAAGCCGGTCACGTCGCAGCCAACGCGGTTGGCCTCGATCAGGGGAGTGCCGCCGCCCATGAACGGATCGGCAACCTTTCGGCCGGGAAAATCGTTGTCGGTGAAGTAGAGATCGGGAAGTGGTGCTTCGCCGAACTCGGCAAGCGTAAGCGCCCGGAACAGGCTGCCGGGCCGGCGCGCGAACCACTTATGAACGGCGATAATGGGGCGGTAGTTCTGCTGAATCTGCTTCTCACGGAGCGCCATGGCGGCAACGAAGGGAATATCGAAGCGGGCTTCGATGGTCATGTGCGGGTCCCGCTAGCAAGGCCCACCGCCGCACAACAGGCGTGGCCACCCGCCGCGTTTCGTGGCACGACGGTGCCTTGTGGCCCGTTCACTCTGGGTCTTCCGTCTTCAGCTTTAGCGTGAGCGGCCGCCCCTCGTGCCGGTCGAGGAATCCTTCCAGGGCGTAGCGCACGACATACTGAAGTGAGATCAGCGGCCGCTGCGAATCGGCAACCCAGGGTAGCGCATCGTAGGCGCGCGTCTCCAGGGACGCCGAGAACTGCTTCATCTCGGTGGCCTTGGGCATCATTTGGAGAGCGCGGAAACCCGCTCATCCGACTGGCCTCGTGCGGTCCACGTAGCGGATGCTCACGGGCCGGGTGAACGCGTCTACCGCCTCATCGAACATCGCATAGACCCGCACGTCTTCCTCAGGCTTCGCAGCACTCGGTTGGTAGTCCAGACTGACAATCTTAACCTTGCGAGCATTCGTCTGAGCTTTCCTGTGCATTCTATAGGTCTCTGTCTAGTCGATGCATTGCACAACCGACTTGCGCGTAGCCTCATCAACGTGCGCAATGTTCACCATGCCGCCAACCCCCTTCAATAGGATTCTCGCATAATTGTCGCTACCAAAGCCGCGATCGCGTACTTCCAAAACCGCGTCTTTTCTCGCAGTTACGATGCTGTTCTTGTCAAAATGTCCACGGTAACGTCAAGAGTTATGTGTCAGGGAGACGGGGGTGCTGATTCCCTGAGACTTGTTTTCGTGGATGAATACCGCGTAGAGGACGCGGTCCATTGAGGTCCGGTCCTGGAAGGTTCCCATGGGCCGGGTTCGTCTGCGGACCTCCCGGAACCTTCGTTCGATGGCGTTGGTGGTCCTGACCCGCTTTCGCTCATCGAGGGTCCGGTAGCGGAAGCAGGTGAGCAGCTCGTCGAGATCGCTGCGCAGGCAGGCGACGGCCTTGGGGTAGGTGCTTTGCCAGCGGTCGGCGAAGCGTCGGGCGGCGCTCTGGGCCTTGCGGCGGCTCTTTGCATTCATGACGGCGTGGACATCGGCCTTGACGGCCTCCTGGTCGGCCTTGCGGACCTTGTTGAGGATGTTGCGCATCTTGTGCGCCCAGCACCTCTGAACCGGGATGCCGGGATAGACGAACGGCAAGGCAGCCAGCAGGCCCTTGCCGCCATCGACGCAGATCATCTCAAGGCCTTCGCCGGTGAGCCCGCGGTGGTACAGTCGGTTGAGGAACGCTTCCCACTCGCGGGTGCCTTCGCTGACGGCGAGATGGAAGTCGATGATCTCCTTCTTGCCGTCGGGGCGGATGCCGAGCGCCACCAGGACCGGCCTCCTGAGTGCGCCGGCGCCGGTCTTGCGGGCCAGCACCACGCCGTCGAGCATCAGCGCCTTGTAGGCGTTCTTCAGCGGCCTGCGGTGGAAGGCCTCGACCGCCATGTCGAGCGTCTTGGAGACCCGGCTCACCGTCGCGGCCGAGACCGGGCGCCCGAGCAGGGCCAGCAGGACCTCGCCCACCTTGCGCGTCGAAAGCCCCAGCACGAAGCCGGCCAGGATGGCACGGTCGATCTCCGGCGCGCGCCTTGCGTAGCTCTTCACAACCCCGGTCGGGCAGAAGTGCCGGGTGCGCGGCACGTTGAGCTCGATGTCGCCGAGCTCGCTCAGCAGGCAGCGGCGGTAGGTCCCGTTGCGCCGGTCGCGCATCGCGCCGGCGTCGAGGTTGTCGAGCCAGCGATCCACCGCCTCGGCCATCCGGCCCTCGATGATCTCGGCCAGCGCCTGGCGGCCGAGCGGGCGGTAGCCCTCGCCCCAGTCCAGTCCGCCTGCCTGCATCTCCTTCACCACCTCAAAGGCCTGGGGTAGGCTCATGATCGTCGCAGCTTGCTGGGACATGCGGGGTGCTCCTGTTTGTGGTTGTCGTCACCACAGGGAGTACCCCCTTCCCACCTGACACATAAATTCTTACGTCACCATGTCCACCGCGTACTTGAAAGGTCATGAAGATCTTGCCACACTTGAAGTCATTTGCGCCTGCTAACGAACTCGCGATCGCCAGAACGGCCATCGTTCCGACTGACCCTAGGCCCCCAGCCACCAGCCATCTAAGCATCATTGCGGGCCTCCCGGCATAGACGGTCTAACTCTCGTCGCGTGACCGGATCGTCCAACCACTGCCGCGCTTCGGGCAATTCCTCCTCAAGTCGGAGATGGCGTTCAATTGCGAGCCACCCTGAGAACCGACCGCTTCGAGCTAGCTCCGGTGCCAAACGCTCTATAAGTTCGTACCGTTGTCTCTTGGTCAATCGGCGACGCATAGCTTCCTTACTCGATCAGATTCTTATAGCCGAGTTTTCTCTTGGGAATTCTGATGCTTTGGTCGATATGAACGATGGATGCGCGAGCGCAAAGTCGTTCTACGACCGCGTGCCGCTCGAAAACCTGTCGTCGGCGATCAGGTCGCGGTAACGGAGCCGCAGGTGTAGGTCTAGGTCTGACATGGCGATCGTAAGCCATTGGTTCAGCGCGATTGAGGATTGGCCATGGACGGCAGCACGCCAAATCGATCACGGCTGAGAGCTTCTTCGCGATGTCGGCCCAATTTGGAATGCTCTCCGCCATTTGATCCTCCCCTAGTCTGACACCTTTACACTTAGGGATTGCATCGAAAATCATGCGAATCGCCAGAATGCGAGATTTGATGGCTCCAACCGTCATCGAGAGATCTGGCGACTTCATCCTGCAGATCGTAGATGAACTGGGCCCGTCCCACGAGGTTCTCCAACGGGATGAAGCCCACTGATGGCAGGCGGCTGTCGAGCGAGTTGTCACGATTGTCACCCATGGCGAAGTAGTGATCGGCGGGCACGGTGTAGATCTGCGTGTTGTCGAGGCTGCCAGTGGGCGTCACGTCGAGGGTCATGTAGGTGACGCCGTTCGGTAGTGTCTCGCGATACTGCCGAAAGACTCGCTCCCTGCCGTAGCGATCCTCGTAGCGGTAGTCTTCGATCCGTTCGCGTTTGACTGGCGTGCCGTTGATGTGAAGCACGCCCTTGAGAACTTGGATGCGGTCGCCGGGAAGGCCGACGATTCGCTTGATGAAGTCGGTCTCATTGTCCCGGGGCAGCTTGAAGACCGTGATGTCACCCCTCTTCGGTGGCCCGTCGACGGTGGGCCCGCCGAACACATCAATGAGCAAGGGCAGCGAGGGCGTGCTGTACAGGTGGGCGTACCTGCACGCGAACAGGTGGTCGCCGACGAGCAGCGTCGGGATCATCGAGCCCGACGGGATGTTGAAGAATTCGATTGCAACGGTGCGCCCAATTGATGAAGTCAGCAATTCCGTCAGCCTATTGTACTTCTTGGCCAACCCGATCCGAGTGTTCTTGATCATCGTCTCTACCACTGAAAGAGAAAACTCCCCGATGGCCTGGCCCGTGATCAGCTTCACCGCCAGATCGGTCGAGGGATAACGGCGAGCGATTACGTTCAGATTCTCTACTGCCTTCCTTAGAAGTGCGTAGCGGTTCTCCAGAGACGTAGTCATCTCTGCTGTCCGAACCAGTTGCACGGCATCTACCAGCAAGCGGTTCGCATGGCTGTCATCGTCCGCAAGGGCGGAAAAGCTCAGCAGGCAAACGAAAATGAAGACGTTGGCGCGACCGACCACCAAGACTGCCCCTCCACCAAAGAGTGCCGTCATCCATCGGACCCGAAACACGGAACTTCCGAGAACTCGGCAACAAGCCAAGTCGGATTGCAGGCGATCTAAGCGTGTCCGGTAGATCTCCACTGAAGAGTTTTGGAACAGTTTGTTCAGCATGCACGCTCGATGGCGGCTCGAAGTGCCTCTGCGATGTCGGTCGAACTGGAAATTATCTCCGCCGTTCTGACCAAGCGACGCATTTCTTCGATGTCCTCTTCGTACTGCTGAAGCCGCCTCTCGAATGCCCCACGCGTCTTGACACACACAAGCGTGTACGGCCTGCCACGCCTCTCGGTCTCGCAAACGATGTCGATTCCGCAATGCTCGATTTGACGCCGCAGGTGCCCCCTGAGCTCCTTGCGGACAGGCATGCGAAGAGTCTCGGAGGCAGGATCCGCACAGAACCGGCGAAGCTCGGCACAATGCTCGCAATCGCAGGACAAGCCTTCCGCCGAGATGACCCAGTCCGTCGGAGGAGAGGGCGGGAGCCGGCTGCGCGACAGCAGGAAGCGCGCGCCGTGAAGCCAGAGCGCGCGCAAGGCGGTGCCGGTCCCGAACGCTTCTCCGTGCTCCGCGCTCAGCGCCTCCATGAGCGCCGGAATCGTGCGATCCGGCGGTACCAGATCCGCGCGCTCGATGAACAGCGACGCCGCCGCGTCGGCCTCGCGTTCCATGTCGAAGCGCCGAAGCAGCAGGAAGAATTGCCGCAGCGTGGCCGCCGGCAGGGGGGCGGGCTCGGCGCGCGTGGGCCAACGGTGCCAGTCAGCAGGGTCATCGCAATGCGATGGGTGGCTCGCCGATGGCATCTGCGCGGAGACGGTTGCGACCATGTGCCGTAGCGCATCGTGCCAGGCTCCATCATTGCCGTCGTCCAGCCTCTCGCAGAGCCGGCTCGCGAGATCGACGATGCCCTCGGTTCGCAGTGAAGTCCTGGATTCAGCGAGCACGCAAATGAACTTCCGCATCTCACCGACGCCCATCTCGGCCGCAGCGGTCACCAGCGCACGGTTCATCTCGCCGTCGTAGTTGGGCGTCACCACGTCGCTCAGGAAGCGAGCCGTGGCCTCCCGGTTGCCGATGGAGCACAGGAGTTCCAGAGTTCGCGCGCTATGTCCTTCCCAACTGTCTCCGTCCGACCGCCTCCGGTGCGAGTCGCGCGGGGGCCAGAGGTCCACCACCTGGGTCGCCAGGTCCCGGATCGGATCGCACGTCGGCGCGCCCGCAGAGGCCCGCTGCCATTCTCCCGCCAGAAACGCCGCAAGAGAGCCTACACCGGCCTGCGCAAGAAGGCGTGCGCTGTCCGCCTTCGGCCATACGACCAGAGCCGCGCGGCGGTAGAACCGCTCGATCGTCGCGCCTTCGTTGCCGCTCGCCTCCAACAACCGCTGGCTGTCGGGCCGCTCGGGATCGAGCCGGCCCGCCGGCATCAGCTCCCCCGACAGCAACGGGAGAGCGCCATAATCGGCAGGGGCGCAGTCCGGACGCGCCCAACCGTCGAGCCAACACGCGACGTCGACGATATCGTAGAGCTCGAACCCGTCGTCGGTGAAGTCCTCGACAACGTCTTCGTAACCGTCGTACCGACCCGCCCCTGTCTCCTCCACGCGCACGATCGCCGCGTGCAAGGCGCTACCGGCACGCTCCGCCGCTGCCGTCAGCACACGCCCGATCGCCGCATCCACGTTCTTCAGCGTGCTGAACGAGAGGCCCACCGCGCTGTAGTCGTGCTCCAGGAGCCAGATCAGCTTACCGCTTGCGCCGGGATCGCGGCATCGGGCGCCAAGCTCGGCTGCGATGAGGTCGATCTCCGCGCCGTAGTCGGGCGCTTCCAACGGCGTGTCGCTCCCGTCTTGCAGCATCAGGTTGTAGACAAGGCACACGCGATGGCCGTCCGTGACCGGGAGAATTTCGTGCTCACAATCCGCGTAGAAGGCGGCGTAGACCAGCTCCGATGGCTCGTCGGTTCTCATGTCGACCACGGTCTCGCGGTCCTGGTGGCGAATGACTATCTCCCCTCCCGCGCCGGGCACGGGCAGGGAGACGACCAGCGTTGCCACCATGCCGTCCGCCTTCTCCGTGTCGCGGTGAGCGCACACTCAGTAGTTGATGGCGGGGTTTTCGGATTATTCGATGGTCGAGATGCGGCACTTTGTTGATCCACGAGAGCATTGAGCGGCCGGTCTTTCATCGGGACCGCAGCAGGATTTCGTTCCAGTCCTTTGCGCCGCGAGGGCGCAGTCTGATCACTCTGGGGTCGTTGGCGGCGAGCCGCTCGGCGGCGCCGTCACCGGCGCTGTCGGCGTCGTAGGCGCAGATGATGCGCTTCGGTTTCCAGTCTTCGATCCAGATCGGGATCGAGTTGGCGATGCCGGCGGTTGAGGCGACGACGGCGCCGGTCTCACGGGTCCCCTCGACGCGCAGGCTTCGAGCGGAGATGGCGTCGACGGCGCTCTCGGTGAGGATGACCAGAGCGGGCCGGTTTCGGTCGCAGGGGAGCCAGAAGCCGCCACGCGCCTTGCGCGATCCCGGCGCCATGCCCCTGAAGCGCCTTGTGCCGGCGTGCGCCGCGGTGCCGAGGATCTCGGCGCCGGTGGGGCGCCCGCTGGCGTTGCGGCAGACGAAGACGGCATTGAGCCTGTCATCGGCGTGTAGCAGGCCTCGGCCGTGGCAGGCCTCGAGCACGTCGGCGCGGAGGGCGCGCTGACGGGCGAGGGCGTCGCGGACCCTGGGCCATGCGCTCGGACTGGGCCTTGGCAGGCGCAGGCATCGCGGGGCGGCTGGGCTGGCGGTGGTCTTCTCCCGCCCCTCATGCCCTCCGAGGAAGCGCAGGGCTTCCGGGAATCGGCATCCCGTCGCATGGATGACGAGGTCGATGGCGCCACCCCCTCCGGTGCCGCGCAGGTGATCGAAGAACTTCGCGCCGTTGATGCTGATGACCGAGCCCTCGCGCTTGAAGCGCGCCCGGTCGGCGGGGTCTCTTCGGTAGCCGAGGGCGGCGGCGACCCGGTCGAGGGGGATGTTGCGGCAGGTGGCGAGGGGATCGCCGCCGCTCATTGCCGGATTCCGGCGAAGGGCTACTCGGAAGGGAGGCTGGCGGCGTTCCCGTTCCCGTACCCTTCAACGCTTAAGGGTTGCGGGAACAGGAACGGGAACGGCCTCATCCCGCGCTTCCATTGGTGGCGGCAGGGGGCTGCGGCTCCCGGTGCGCCTCGGCGGCTGCGAGGCGATAGCGGCCCCTGGGCGCCCGTTCGATGCGCCCCTCGCGGGTGAGCCTCTCGATGGCGGCAACGACGCTTGCGTTGCGGGCAGCGGCGCGTGAGCGGATCTGGGCTTTCGAGAGCGGCTCTTCGGCTTCTGCGATTGCCTTCACGATGCGCTGCTCGACGGTGGCGGGCTCGGGCCTGTCTTCATCCGCTGCTTGCCGGTGCAGCCGGAAGGCCGGTCCATGGCCGTCATCGACGAGGTCGAGCTCGATGTCGTTGAGGCCCCGGGCGTCGCGATGCTCGACCGTCATGACGATCTTCTTGTCGCGCCGGCGCAGGTAGAGATTCGAGTCACCCCATGCGTGCAGCTCGCTGCTCCCGCGCAGGGCCTGCCCCGGCCGGGCGCCCCCGCTCTTGCGGGCGTGGTGGACGAGGAGGACGGCGGTTTCGAAGCGGCGCTGCAGCTCGCGCAGGAAGCCGAGGATGGGGGCGACCTCGCCGGCGGCGTTCTCGTCTACGCCATGCAGGCGGACCAGGGGGTCGAGGATCAGGAGGCGCGGTTCGATGCGCTCCACGGTCTGCTGCAGGCGTTGACGGTCGCTGGGCTGGTCGAGACGCAGGGTGGGCACGTCGATGACGGCGATGTCGAGTTCGTCGAAGGGAGTGTCGGCGGCGCGGGCGATCCCCTGCAGGCGCTTGCGCACCCTGTGACCGGCATCCTCGGCGGCGAACAGCAGCACGGTGCCGCTTCCGGTGGCGCGGTAGTGGCGCAGGCATGGGACGCCGGTTGCCACGGCGACGGCGAGATCGAGGGCGAGCAAGGATTTGCCGCACTTGGGCTCGCCGCCGACGATGCCGACGGCCTGCTCGGACCACAGCGTGTCCACCATCCACTGCTGCGCCCGGGGGCGATCCTCGAGCTCCACCGGTGCCCGTGTCGGGAAGCCCTTCACCGCCGTGCCCTCCTGGGCTGTGCATCCTCGCCCCAGGTCTCCAGGAAGAGCTTTTCGTCGAGCTGCTCGCGATCCTGTTCGGCGCCGGCGGCGAGCAGGCCGTCGGCCATGATGGCGAGCGCCCTGGCATTGCCGTCGGCATGAGCGACGAGGGTGTCCTTGAGCCCGGCCGTCATCAGGGCGGGATTGCCGGCCTGCTCAAGCAGGTGGTCGAGGAGGCGGGCGAGTTCGCCGGGTTCGGAGCGGGTGATGAGCAGGCGCTGTCGGATGCGCGAGGCGATGGGCAGCAGCTCGGGGTTGCGCAGTTTTGTCAGAAGACGATTGTCGCCCACGAGAACGACGCTCAGGATGGCGCGGGAGTCGAAGTCGGTTGAGCTGAGCAGGCGCATCTCGGTCAACACCGGGTTGACCAGCTCCTGTGCCTCGTCGACGAGCAGGAGCGGGTGCAGGCGGGTGTCCTCCAGGTGGGCGAGCCAGTGCTGGCGCAGCCACTTGAAGCCGAGCCAGCGGTTGTTGTGGACCAGAGTGATGCCGAAGTGATCGGCGAGTTCGTGGTAGAAGTCGGCGACGCTGGCCGACGGATAGGTCAGCACCGCGAGGCCCAGGCCCTCGGTGCGCTCGAGGCGGTTGGCGAGCAGGCGCAGGGCTACGCTCTTGCCGGTGCCGGGCTCGCCGGCGATCATCGCGAAGCCGCCCTGGCGCATGAGCTGGCTCTCGATCCTGCGGCAGAAGCTGTCGATGGCAGGGGTGGGCATGAGGGCTTCGACCGGCAGGTCGGTGGCGAAGGGATTCCACTTGAGCCCGTAGAGCGTGAGCAGTTCGCGGTTCATGACGTCTCTCCCTGATCGTCGTCCTCGCCCGGATCGGGCGTTTGGTTATGGGGTACCCAGGGCGGCGGCAGGCCGGTTGCGGCCTGGGCGTCGAGCATGCCCTGGAGCAGCGGCGGAAGTTGGCCCGCACCCGCGCTGCCGCCGCCATCGTCGCCGCCGGAACCGGCGGGACGGCGGACGCCATCGGCGTTGCCGCGCTTGTCGAGGGGGTACATCGTGCACAGGGGCTCGCCGCTTCGGCCTTCGACCAGATCGACGCTTGAGAGGTCCCAGCGTGCGTAGCGGACCCAGGCCTCGCGCAGGTGGCGCCACGGCTGGGGCACCTGGTAGCGGATGCCCTCGACCGAGACGGTGGCGTCCGAGCGCCGCACCGTGCGCTTCCTGGTGATACGGAAGGCCGCCTTGAGCTCGGCCGAGCCGGGGCAGGGCCTCGATGCGTTGACGCTCTCGGCCAGCCGTTCGTGCGGCGTCATGCCGAGCTCGCGGTGCTTGCGCCGATGGTAGTCCTGCTCCAGCCAGGCTATGGTGGCGTCGTTGAGCATCTTCAGGGTGAGCGCGTCGACGCCTTCGAGCTGAGCCATCAGACGCGATTCGACGGTGCCCCAGAATGACTCGATCTTGCCGTTCTGATGGGGGCTGTAGGCGAGTGTGGTGGCCCCCACGATGCCGAGCCGAAGAAGCCCCTCCTCGACCTCGCCCGCCGTCATCGGCCCACCGTTGTCGGTAAGCAGGGACCTCACGAGGCCCCGCTTCATGAAGGCTTGGCACAGCCCGTGCACGAAGACCTCGGCGGTCTCCTCCAGGTACCACTGAAGGTGACAGCCGAGCCTGGAGTGGTCGTCGAGGAAGCCGAGCAGGATGGGCGTCTGCCATTCGCCCGACGGCGTCAGCACCCGGCGCTTGCCGTGGTGAAAGTCCCCATGCCAGAGGGCGTGGCTGCGGGACACCTCGTAGCTCAGGACCTCGCGGGCTTCGGCCGCCGGCCTGTCCTCGCCCTCGTGCCACTTCCTGGGACGCTTGCGGACCAGGCCGCGATTGCGCATCGCCCGCGTCAGCGTCGCGTAGGACGGCATCGGGCCCAGCTCGGGCTTCTTATTCACAAGCGCCAGAAGATTGTCGTAGTGCAGCTGTGCCGACCACGAGGGATGCACCCGGTACTGCTCGCGCAGCGCCGCGATCAACCCCGCCGACATGGCCCGCTCGCGACCGACGTCGGCCCGAAGCTTCTGGCGAAGCGCCTTGACCGGGTCCCGCTCCTCTGCCCGCGCCCGGTAGTACCAGCGCTCGATCGTGGACACCGCGAAGCGCACCGGGCCCTTGCCCGATGGGTGCTGCCACTCCCGCTGCGCAAGCCGCTCGAGCTCGGCCCGCAGTTGGCCTGCAGGGGGCGGCGAAGCCAGAAGCGGCCCCACCACCGCAAAGCGCAGCCGGGCCCACTTCTCGCGCCTGGCGCCTGCGTCGTCCTTGTCCATTCCGGCATCCCTCCCTCGCCGCATCGGAGAGATGCCCATGTACGACGCCCTATCCCTACCTGACAGAAGCACCTTCTGCGGGAACCGCCGGGCCATCGGCGAGCGCGCAATGGCCCGTCCACGGCATCAGCCAGATCAGGCCCCGCGACAGACGGGCACGCAGGGTGCGGCCCCGCATGGTGCGCAGAAGCCAGCGCAGCGGCGCCTCCTCGGGCGGCGCTGCAAGCTCGCCCCGCTTCGCCTGCCACTCCCGGGTCAGAGGGAAGGCTTGCAGCCACCACCGCCGCCAGCGGCGCAGTGTGGCCACCGGAATCCCCCACTTCCGCTTGATCGTCTGCAAACGCACGCCGCCTCTCAGCACCAGCGCGCTCACCAGAACGAACAGGGCGCCCAGATGTTGTCTCGCACATTGTTTGACGGCGAGATTCCCGGATTATTTCGCGCGATGGACGGGCAGATTTCCCGGATTGTTGGATCGTTTCGATAGCGTGCTGGCGGGGTGTCGGCCGGCCGTCGGCGCGTCAAGCCGCTACGCGGCTCCTCCGCTGCGCTCCGGCCCTTCGGGTGACCCGCCGCCGTCCGCCCGACTGAGTGCATGCATGGCCGTAAGCGGAGCTTTCGGCCATGGGCCGATCGCTCGACGCATTGTCGTGGCGGGCGCCTGACGGTCGGTTGGGGGGCGGTTCCCGAGGGCGGTTCCGCCTCGAACCCCTAGGCGTGAGCGGCGGGAACCGGGAACCGTGCGGCGTCGGGGTCGCTGCCGTTGGCGGCCGGTGCGGCCTTGTCGGGCTGGCTTGCGACGATGCTGTAGCCGCCCTCGGCGTTGCGCTCGATGCGCCCCTCCTGGACGAGCTTTCGCAGGATTGCGCCGACGGTCTTGTGGCGGGTCGCGGCGCGTTCGCGGATCTGGCGCTGCGAGAGCGGTGCCTGGGCCTCGACGAGGGCCTTGAGGATGCGCCGTTCGGGGGTTTCGGGCTGAGGCGCCCCGCCGGCCGGTGGCGGCTGGCGCAGCCGGAAGGCGGGCTGCTCTCCGTCCTCCATGAGCTCGATCTCGATATCCTCGAGGCCGCGAGCGGCGCGATGCTCGACGGTCATGAGGGTCTGCCGGTCCCGGCGGCGCAGGTAGAGATTACTGTCCCCCCAGGCGTGCAGCTCACTGCTTCCCCGCAGGGCCTGGCCCGGCCTCGTAGCGCCGCTCTTGCGCGCGTGGTGGACGAGGAGCACGGCGGTCTCGAAGCGGCGTTGCAGGTCGCGCAGGAAGCCGAGGATGGGGGCGACGTCGGCGACGGTGTTCTCGTCCACGCCGTGCAGGCGCACCAAGGGGTCGAGGATCACGAGGCGCGGTGCGATGCGCTCCACGGTCTCCTGCAGGCGGCGCCGGTCGTCGAGATGGTCGAGGCGCAGTGTCGGCACGTCGATGACGGCGATGTCGAGGGTCTCGAAGCGGGCGCCGGCGGCGCGGGCGATCCCGTGCAGCCGTTTGCGCACGAGGTGGCCTGCGTCCTCTGCGGCGAAGAGCAGGACCGGACCTGGCCGGGCCGGGGCGAAGTGCCGCAGGCACGGGACGCCGGCGGCGACCGCGACGGCGAGGTCCAGCGCCAGGATGGACTTGCCGCACTTGGGCTCGCCGCCGACGATGCCGACGGCCTGCTCGCCCCATAGGGTGTCGACCAGCCACTGCTGCTCGCGCGGCCGCTCCTCCAGCTCGATCGGGGCGCGCGTCGGGAAGCCGTTCATGGCCGCAACTCCTCGAGCGCGTGCTGCAGGTGGTCGGCGTTGACGGTCCTTGCCTTGTCGAGGGCGGCGGCGGCCAGCGCGTAGTGGGCGATGCGGTTGATCTGGCGCGGCAGGCCGCGTGCGCTCTGGAACAGGGCCTCGACGGCGGGCTCTTCGAACAGCGGCAGCTCGCATCCCGAGAGCCTGAGGCGGTGCTTGATATAGGCGTCCACCTCGTCACGATCGAGGCCGCTGAGATGATGGCGGACGACGAGGCGCTGGCTGAGGGATTCGTGCACCGCCATGGACAGCCTGCGCCTGAGCTCGGTCAGGCCTACGAGCACGAGGCACAGGCGCTGCTCTGCATCCATGGCGAAGTTGGTGAGCAGGCGCAGGTCCTCGAGCACGTCGTTGCGCAGATGATGGGCCTCGTCGACGACGAGGACGGGCAGCTGCTTGGCCTCGTTCGCAAGCCGGGTGATCTCGGTCCTGATCGCGTGGTGGGCCGAGGATCGCGAGCGCTCGACGGTGATGCCGATCTCCCACGCGATGGACTTGTACATGTCGAGCACGTTGCCTGTGGTGAGCGAGACGTAGTGGACCCGGTAGAGGCCGGGGTGGAGCTGCGCGGTCAGATGCCGGCAGACGGTGGTCTTGCCGGAGCCCACCTCGCCGGTGAGCATGCCGATGCCGCGCAACTCGACGAGGTGGCCGAGCCTGGCCTCGGCCTCGCGGCGGGCTGAGGACTCGAACAGCTCGTCGGTCTCTGCCAGGGTCTCGAAGGGCAGGCGGGTGAAGGCGAAGTGGCGCAGGTACATCAGTTGTCCTCCTGCTTCTTCTTGAAGTTGCGCATGGCCAGCGGCGAGGGCGGCGGCTCCGGCGCCGGGTCGTCAGTCTCGATCTGCTTGGTGCAGTGGCCGCGCTTCACGGCGGTATTTGCGTAGGCGTCGAGGCGGGTTGCCTTGCCGGCGGGCTTGCCCTCACAGACGACGTCGAGGGGGCGTGAGGGCGGCGCGTCGGGGTCGTAGCGCAAGGTGACGCTGCGGCCGACGAGGAGGGGATCGACCTCGTAGAGGCGGCCGTTCAGGCTGACGGTGCGGTCCTTCTGGACCCGCCGCCTGACCTCGAAGAGGAAGATCTCGTCGAGGTCGAGAGTGGGCTCGGGATAGCGCACGCCTGCGCTCGCCTGTGCCCACTGCTCGAGCGGTGTGCGCCCGTCCAGGCTGCGATGGGGGGAGTTGTGATACTCCCCCTCGATCCAGGCCCAGAGGCTGCGGTTGAGCGCCTGGAGGCTGTCCAGGGCCTCGGGCTCGAGGTGGGCGAGCCAGCTGGCTCGAAGCGTTCTGAACCAGCGTTCGATCTTGCCCTTTCCCGCTGGCTGATACGCCCGGGCGTGGACCAGGGCGATGCCGAGCTTTGCGCAGACCAGGGCGAGCTGGCGGGAGCGGTAGGCGGCACCGTTGTCGACGTACAGGCGCGCTGCGAATCCGCGCCGGACGAGGGCGCTCTTGAACACCGGCAGGAAGGCCTGGACGTTCTCGGCCAAGGCGCAGGCGGCAAAGGGAATGACACGGGTGGCGTCGTCGATGAAGGCGATGAGGTAGGTCTTGCGCCGGGTTCGCCCGTGCCGGACCTTGGGCCCGTGCATGACGTCGCTCATCCACAGCTCGCCGGCCTCCTTGAAGGCGAAGCGGCGGCGGTCGGCACCGTCGGGCGGCTTCTTGTCGAACAGGCCCTCGCGGCTCAGCAGCCGATGCACGGTGGACGGGGCGAGGGGATGATCCACCCCGGCCTCGCGGGCCTTCTGGATGACCCTGCGCACCGACCATGCCGGATTGTCAGTCTTCAGCTCGATGAGCTGAGCGGCGACCTCGGGCGGAATCCGCCGGGGCTGCCCCCGGTCGGTGCGCGGCTTGGGGTAGAGCGCATCGAAGCCGCCGTAGCGGTAGCGCTTGATCCACCCCCGGATCGTGTTGACGGCGACATGGGTCCGGTCGCTTCCGGGGATGGTGTAGGTCTGGCTGGCCTTGTCGCGCAGCTTCTCGCCGATGCCCTGCGTACCCACCGGCAGGTGCACCAGATCGACGATGATGCCGTATCGGAAGAGCGCGACCTCCTGGCGAAGGTCGTCGTCTGAGTTGTTCATGGTGCGATCCTCGTTCGTGGGGCTCGCTGGCCCCGGGATCGTCACGCTACGAACTGACCTGCGGCGGGTCTGGCCCCGCCCGTTGTTGGAACGCAGATTTGCGACCCACCATGTCGATTCCGTGGGGTTGGAAGCCCAAAGGCGCGGGCAGCGTCTCAAGCTGCCCGGCGACAAGGCCGCGCAGCGCCATCAACGCGCTGTCGCTCTTCAGCCGCTTGCGCACCGCGCTCATGGTGGGCGCGCAGCCCGCGAGCTTGTCGGGGATCAGGCCGATGACACGGGTAAGCACGTCGTAGACGAGATCCAGCCGCCGTCGTAGCCAGCGCAGGGCGCCGGGAAGCTCGATGGCGTCATCGTCCTCGGGGCAGCGCACCTCGTTCGCCGCTTCCTCCAGGCTGCCGGCCTTCTCCGCCGCAACAACAACCGCTTCCAGATCGTCGAGCGTGCCCGGCAGCCGCGACGACAGGCAGTCGTCCAGCAGGCCGATGGTCGTATGGCTCTCACGGCAATACCAGCGAGGAACCTTCGCGCCGGGCGGGGTCTTGCGCTCGTAGGTGCCGTGGCTTGCCACAGAACATCCGCCGTGCGGGTGATTCGGGCAGCGCTCAAGCCTTGCGTCGCGCCACGCCTCGGTCCTAACGTACTCCTCGCTGGTGAGCCCCGAATCGTAGCGAAGCTGCACCGGCACCATGGCCCGGCGGGAGTTCAGTCCCCCGGGCCTCTCTTTGTCGTTTAGCGAGAGGCCAAGAGACTACGGACGCTCCCCGGCGCCGCCAAGCGGCGAAGACTTTGCTGAGAATCAAAAAAAGCGCCGCAGGCAGCGTCCTTCCCGCACTCGGACACCATCCCGGGAAATCCGCCGCCGGATCAATGTGAACAAAAGACCTGGACTTCTATCGACCTAGAGCAGGAAACAACACCAGATAGAAGCGCCGCCCAAAGAATCGCGCCGACGGAGGCTTCACACGGCGCCTGCAAACCGAACAGCAGAGGCTGAAGCGTCGGACATCGTCCCGAAGATCCGCCGCCAGACCGTACGGCTTGCGCGGGTAGGTCGCGCTGTGTAGCGCCCCGCCACAGCGCGGACAGCCCGCCTCACGGCAGGTCTCCGCCTCGGCCGCATCGACCGCCTCCAGAAAGGACCAGACCCGGGCATCGGAAAGAATGGAGTGGCGGCACGGCTTGTGCGACATTGGGGCCGTCTCTGGTTGATTACACCGTCACCGAGACAAAGCCCCTCGGCGAACTTCTTGCAAGATCGCCGAGGGGCACCCGCTCCAAAACCTCAACTAATTCGAGCGGATCAGGCCCCAATCCCCGCTGAAAGCCTGTGTGCGCTCACGCGGTGCGGCTTGAAGAATCCGCCGGGCTCGTAGATCAGGAGCTTATACAATTCTGCCGTGACGGCGCCCTCCGGGCAGCCGAGGCCGACGGTCGTCCGATCCAGAATGTCGCCGAAGGTATCGGCCCAGGTCCGGCCGGCTATGCGAATTCTGTCGGGCGCGAGCTGCCAGCAATCGCGCACTGAGGCATCAACGATGGTCTCCTGGCCTCTGCCGTAAGGCGCGCGGTCCGCGTCTGCGACCAGGGCCTGCGCCTGCGATTGCGGAATCGGGAACGAGAGAAGGCCGGCTGTGCCGGCCTCGATGCGCGGCATTGGGGCGAACAGGCGCCCATGGACGCAGTAGTCGCCGGGGCGCTCGACCGATCCGATCAGCTCGGAGAGCGAGATGAGACGCTCGTCGAACTCGATGACTTGGGCGAGATCGGAGTAGAAGGTGTCGATTGTTGCGTTCTCCTTCGATCTCACGGCGCCCGCGGCGCAGCACCAAATCCGGATCGGATACTGCTGCTCCACCCATCGGCCTGCAAGTTCGGTGCTCATGCGGTGTACATCATCCGGCTGGATCGCGCGACTGTTCGGGCAGAACGCGGATGTGCTTCTTGAGCGGCTTCGGGTTGGAACTTGCCATCGCAATTCGCCCTTCGTCGTCCCGGCTCGCGCTTTGCGGTGGCGATCGACCGATGGCCGCGCGCCAAACCGGAGCCGTCCCCGGCGCAAATTTGGCCGATTCGGATGCGCCGCAAGCTCATTCCGCGCGCATGAGCGGGGCCGCTCCGGCGAAAATTGGCGCCGCTGTAGCCGCCACCTATCGGTGGCGGTCTGGAATTGGCTCGAATGGTACCGAACGGCGAAGCGGCGGCGCGGGACGGAGGCGCCGGCAAGACATTGAAAGAGCGAAGCAATTCATGAGGTGGCGATCGGTGGCGCCGCCACCGATAGGTGGCACCTCCGCCACCGATCGGGGGCAAGTGTTTCCGGCACTGCCGGAGCTACGAATTCGCCTCAATTAGGGTAGCAGAGCGTAGCTGAGCGTACAGGAGCGTACGTCCGGCATACCCCCGCAGCGGGCTGCGTCAGGTGTGACATGGAACGCGCTTCAGCGTCGAGAGGGACACAGGTTGGACATAAAAGCGGTCAGGCCCAGCCCTTTTGAATTGCGGCGGGAATGAGGCCGGCGTCCGCAGGGCTGACGGCCGGTCTGCGGCGGTTGAAGACTGCGCTGCACGCGAAGCCGCTGACGTGGCGGCCAGTGCCGAAGGGCATGCGATGACGGTCAGCATGCCTGACGGACGGGCATATGAATTCGCAATGGCGGCATAATCTAACGTAATGGCGCAGGCAGAGGACGGCGGCTGCGACGGGGTCGAAATCATGGTCAGCACTATTGACCTATGACGCTCGCGATCGCGAGCGGCGCGGGAGGCAGGTCATAGCCGAAGTGAATTGGCGGTATCGGGATTCTGCAAGCCCACTCTCGTTCGGGGATCGTCGTCGCGGCGCTCGACGGGCGACCGAGACAGCTAGCGGAAGCGATGGGCCGGCATGAGTGTACGGCAAGGCGGCAAGGCGCGCGAGCAGCGACGCCGACGGGTAGATAGTCGAGCGCGGAGGGTAGACGACGACGGCGCGCGCAGAGCGGTTGCCGGCGCCCGTGCCGATGGTCGCGCTCACCGGGATGCTCACGGCGCCCGTCGTGGATCGCGGCGAAGCGGCCGATGCCGCACGGGCACCGGCCGCTGACGCTGACGCTCGTGCCGGCGCCGTTCACGCCTTCATCACGGGCACGCCGCTCGCGACCGCCTTGTCGATCAGGTTGGCGGTGATGCCCGAGGTGCTGGCGAATGCGACGAGGCCCTTGGGCATGAGGTCGAGCAGGGCCTCGTTGCGCCTGAACGGCGCGGCCTTGCCGTGCGCATCCCAGTCCGGCCGGCAGACGACCTGATGGACGCCGCGTGCCTCTGCCCACTTCGCCGCGACGGTCTCGATGCCGGGGCCGCCGCCGTGTACGAGGACGATGTCTTCGTGCTTGGCGCGCACCTTGTCGAGTGTGTCCCAGACGGCGCCGGCATCGTCGACCTGCCTGCCGCCGGTCACGGCGATCAGGGTGCCGTCGGGCAGGTGGGCGCCGGTCTCGCGCTCCTTGCGTGCGCGGCGGTAGTCGCGGGCATCGATGGCGGCTGAGGTGAGCGTGCCGGTCTGGCTCGCGTGCGAGCCGTGACGCGGGCGCCAGACGTCTCCAGTCTCGACACGGTAGGCGTCGGCTGCGAGGTCGCGAAGCTTCTCGAAGGCGTCGCGGCGGTCGCCGAGGTTCTGCGCCCTCTCGACCAGCATCTCGAGCTCGTGCGCCTTCACCTCGCTGCCGTCCTGGGCGGTCTCGAGGTCCTTCATCTCGGGCGCGATGCGGTCGACGGTGCGGTCGAGCCTCTGCACCTGCGAGTGCAGCATGTTGGTCAGGCCCCACATGAGGGGCTCGCGCTCGTCGGCCATCTGGGTGCCGTCGACGGTGACGCCGCCGACGATGATGCGGATGGCCTCGCTCATGGCCTCGGTGGCATCGTCTTCGTCCCAGACGATCCGGCTGTCGCGCTCGCCGCGCTCGGGCGCTGCGCCGTAGAGGGCCATGCCCTCGCAGACCGTGGCAGTCGAGGAAGCGGATGCGGTTGCGCTGGTGATGTCGATCATGACGATCTCCCTTGTTCATCCTCCGGGGCCCTTTGCCCCTTCGTGATGTCCTTTCTCTTCACGCGCGCGCAGTGGAAGCACCTTCCCCTAGACCTCCTTAGACCGGGTTGGTGCGGAAGATGCCCGAGTGGTGCGGAAGTCGGCGCTCTCGGGTCCTGGGAGGCCCGGCGCGCCGCCTTGGAGAGTGGCCGCGTTTCGAGTAGGCCTGCTCAAGAACTGCTAGCGCCGGGCCGACGCGCCGGCCCCGCGCTTCAGGGGCCGGTGCGCCACAGACGAGGCGTTTGAGAGTTCACGCGAGCCGACTTCACGGTCGGGCATCTTCACGGCCGGTCTTAGGAGGTCTCGGGGAAGGCCGGAGCGAAGCGGAGGACCCGCAGGGTTGCTGGAGTGAGCACGCGTGGGATGATCGGACATCACGCAGGCAGGCAATTCTCTCCCCACGCACGGCATCTTTTGTTTCTTCGTTGCCGGCGTGTCCGCCACGGCGATGGCCGCGGTGGGAGACGCGGTGCTCGGCCCGCGCTGCATGAAGAGGGGCGATCCCCCGGCCAATGACGGCGGAGGATCGCCCCAGGGCGGCGGGAGGCAGCGGCTCAGGCGAAGCGGTGCGCCTGCCCGGTGAGTTCCGGATGCACCGGCGGCGGAGCCCACGGCACCAGGTCTCGCTGGATCAGCAGGTCCACGATCGCGGACCTCACCTCGCGCCGGTCTTCGATGAACACGGGGCCCTTGGCGTCATCGTACATGTGGGCGATGAAGACGTGCCGAGGTTCTGCGCTGGCGACGTCCAGGCGGCGAAGCACGGAGCCGATGTTTTCGTTGAAGGCGATGACGGCGTACTCGCCATCTCCGCAGTGGCGGAAGTGCAGATCGTCTACGGTGATGCGGCCGGACATGGGATCGACCTCCCAAAGCGACGGGAGCGCGCGCAGGCGCGCGCCGCGTCCTGGTGGCAGAGAGAAGGGGCCGACCCGCGCGCGGGGAGCGGCGCGGGGTCGGCCCCGGGTGAGCCGGAGGGAGGGGCCGGCTCAGAAGTTCGGATCGGACGCGTCGCCCGGATCGGCGTGACCGCTGGCGGTGGCTGCGCCGGGCGCCGCCGCCTCGCCGTTGGACGCCTGAGCGGCGTCACCGTTGGTGCCGGCAGGGCGGTCGAGGAATTGAACCCTGGAACCCGGCACGAGGATGATTTCCGTGGAGTAGCGGTCGGAGTCTTCGCCCTCCTTGCGCCACTTCCTGGTCTGCAGCTTGCCCGAGACGTAGACGAGGCGTCCCTTCTTCGCATGCCGCTCCAGCATGTCGACGAGGCCGGGCTGGAACGAGGTGACGCGGTGCCACTCGGTCTTCTCCACGCGGCTTCCGGAATTTTTCTCGGTGAAACTCTCGTCGGTCGCCACCGACATGTTGGCCACACGCCCGCCGGAGGCGAGGTTGGTGATCGTGACATCTGCGCCGAGCCGGCCGATGATCTGAGCCTGATTGAGTCCGAACATGGTCTTGTCTCCTGATTCCGGGTTGATGACGATGGTTGACGAACGGCTTGAGGACCTCTTCTCGATCCGCCTCCGTTCACCCTCCTCCAGGCTCTTCTCCACCTCTCGCGTTGGCGGCCCGCACCGATGCCTGCGGGGTTGGTGCGGGCGTCGCCGCCGCCCCGGCGCCCGGCGTCTGCTACGTCCAGGCCGTGAGGCCGTTCATCACGGGTACGTCGCCCACGATCTCGACGTCCTCCGGCGAGAGCCGGGAGAAGGCGAGGCAGGCCGCCAGTTCGGCCCCGGACTCCCAGCAGCCCAGGTCCTCGCCGGTGGCGATCACCACGACCCGGAAGCTCGCGGGTGCCGTGGGCAAGCCGCGGTGCTCGCCGGAGCGCAGATAGGACCGCCGTGCGCAGGGGACACAACGCGATGCCCCCGCCGAATATGCTCCGCACTCCGTACAGCTCGATACGGCCCGGCGGCGCCAATACCTGCGCCTGGCGGCTGCGTTCTTCGCCTCGGGGTTGTAGCTCTGGGCGGCGGCGCATGTGTCGCAGCGGGCGGCGCCCCCGGCCGGCGCGCCGCACTTTCCACAGGCGCCGCTGGCGCGGCGGCCTGCCCATTGATCCCGCTCGGCCGCGTTGCGGCGGGCGAGACAGGATTCGCACCTGGTGCGTCCCTCTGCGGGCCGGTGCCGTCCGCACTTGACGCACAGCCCCGCCGCCGTCCGCGCCTCGTAGCGGCGCTTCGACGTGGCGCGGGCATTCTTGCGGCGGGTCTCGGCACACTTGCCGCCGTAGAGCCGGCCCTCGGCTTTGGCGGCTGCGTACCTTGCCCGGTCGGCCGCGCGGCGCTTCTGTCCGCATTCGGCACAAAGGGTGCGGTCGGGCTCAGGCGGGCGGCGTCCGCACTTCGTGCAGCGCCCGGCGGCGACCCGCTCTGCGCGCTGGCAGCGGTAACGCCGGCGCTGGGAGGCGCACTGGTCATCGCGATGCTTGTAGGGCACGGCTGGTTCTCCTCTCGTCCAGGCCCTGTGCGGCCTCGGGGCGTCCAGCCGGGAAGCGGTCCGGCCGGACGCCCCGGTGGGCACGGCTCAGCGATGCCTGCCGTTGGCGAAAATCCCCGTCGCCCAAGCTCCCCACAATTGCACCCCGCTGTCTTCGAGGTTCACCGCAGTGCAGACGATGATCTCGTCTCGCGCGGGCCGCATGCTCTTGACGTTGGAGAGGCTGGTGACGGTGTGCCGCGGCCTGCGCTTCCTGCCCCGCACGGCGGGTGCGGGGCTTGGCACGGGGGTGATCTCGCCGTCGGCCGCCGAGCGGAAGCGCTCGACGACGTAGCGGTCGTCCTCGAGGCCCCGCCCGAAGATGTGGACCAAGTACGTTTCGGTATTGCCGCGCTGCGCGCTGCCGATCTGCATGACGCCCTCCGCCTGGTGGATGGTTGGAAGCCGCGGGGCGGCCTCGCTCTGCAACCACCGCCCCCGCCGCCCCGCTCCAGGCCAAGCTCTGCCTCTTCGCGGCGCGCACGCACGCGTGCGGCGAGGGTTGTCGATGAGAGCCGCGTCATGATGCCCGGCGGCCGGCCACCCGTACGGCGGGTCGATGTGCGGCCGGAAGCCCGAGGCCACGCGACGACGGAGGGGCTCCCCTCCGACCCGCCGGGCGCGCACCGCCCCGGCGAGGCAGACCGCGCCCCGGTACGGGTCGGCCGGAAGAGCGAGCCCGGCGCTCACCGCCCTGATGGACGGAGCGCCGATTGCGCCGCTGCCGGAGGTGCCGCGGGCGAACGTCGGGCCGCTCCGGGCTACGGGGACGCCGAGGATCGTGGAACGCATCGGGCGACGGCACGGCTACCGCCGAGTTGGCGCGGCGGATATGATCGCCTTCCGGCGCACCCCAACTCTGCGGCGGCTCCGACCGTTGCAGGCCGAGCGCGTCGATCCGGAGGAGAGTCGATTTCCATGCACAGTCGGGATTGGGCGTCGCCGATCCTGCGGCGTTGCGCTGCGTACGGGGAGACACCTGCCCGCGGCCCCGGACGACGCTCCTCCATGAGCATCGAGGGTTGAGGGGGCGGCAAGTCAAGCGGGCATGGCGTCCAGGAAGCAGAGCCGCAAGGGGCGGAGACGCAGGCGGCCCGGCAAGGTCACCGCCGCCGACCGGTTGGATCAGGCGCGGCGGCGGCTGGCCAGCGGGGACGCCCGCGGCGCCCTCGATCTCCTGAAGCGGGTACCGGACGGGGAGCACGACCCGGCGGGGAAGGCGTGCCTGCACTTCTGCGCCCTGACGCAGCGGGCCGGTCAACTGGCCCGGAGAGGCCAGAAGAGGGAGGCGGCCGCCATGCGCGCGCGGGCCGCCGAGCAGCGGCCGTCCATCCCTGCCGGCGCGCTGGGGGAGGAGGACCTGGTGCGCTACCTCCGCCATCTCGACCCAGGCGAGGCGGCCGCAACCTACGCGGCATACCTGACGGCGGGATCGCCGATCGCCGGGGCCGAGCGCGTGCTGGCCGACGGACTGGTGATCCGGCGGTGCTGGGCGAGCCTGGACGCCCTCGACGCGAGCTATGCGCTGCGCCGCGACGCGGACCACGTCATGCGCGGTCTCGACGCGATGGACGCGGGAGAGTGGGAGCGCGCGGCCGATCTGCTGCGCGGGCTGCACCGGCGCTCGCCGTTCGCGGCGTGGCGGGTGTTCTGCAAGGCGATGGCGTGTTTCGGGGCCGGCGACGATCACGGCCTGCGCCGGTCGGTGGAGCTGCTGCCCGGCGATTTCGCGCTTGCCGGCATCGTCGCCGAGTTGCGGCGTGCCGGCGGGGGCGGCGGCAAGGGCGGCCCGGCCAGGGCGCAGCGGGCCCTGGGAACGGACGGCACGACGATCTCGGAGCTGGGCGAGGCGCTGCGCCAGGCCCTTCGCAGGAACGATCGTGCGCACGTCATCGAGCGTCTGACGAGCCGCCTGGCCGAAGCTCTCAGCCCCGGCGATCCTCTGCCGGCCCTTGTCGATCTGGTGCAGATTGCGGGCCTGGCCACCGCGCGCAGCCATCTCTCCATGGGCGCGGTGGAGCGGCTGGCACAGAATCTTCTGCCGGCCAGGCGGGTTCCCGGCCTGATGGCCAGGATCGGGCTGGTTCTTCAGCAGGCCTCCCTGGGCCCCTGGACCCCCGGCGCGGCGGTCTCACTGCTGGGCCGTCTCTACGAGGAGTTCCCCCGCTCCGGGGATCACGCACTGGTTCGGGGCCGCGTATACGAGGCTCTGGCGAGGAGCGGGCATCGGGGCGTGCAGCCGGACTTTCTGCCGACCCCGAAGGTGCGGGAGCTGATCCTGCTTCTCGATGGGCGGAGCTTCGAGGCGGAGACGGTGTTCGCCGATCTGATGGAGGCGAGCCTCCTGGCCGATCCCGGCAACCGCGAGGGCTACCGCTTCCTGGCGGAGCTGTTGCGGGGCCGCAGGCAGGACCGGAAACGCCTGCGGCGGGTACTGGAGGACACGGCGGCACGTTTTCCCGCGGATGCGGAGCCCTGGCTCGAGCTGACCGAGCTTCACTACGCCGACAATGCGTACCGGCGGGCGGAGGAGGCTCTTGCCGAGGCCCGGCAACGCGCCCCGCATGACGAGCGCATCGTCGGTCTGCAGGCGGTGGGCTTCCTCAAGTCGTCGGACCAGAGCCGCAAGAGCGGACGGTTCGAGCTGGCGGCGCGTGATCTGCAGCGGGCCGAGGCGTCGGGGTGGCCCCGGCTTGCTGACGTCTTGCCGGTGAAGAGGCTTCTGCTGGACGTGGTGTCGTCGGGCGGGGATGCCGCGGCGGTCGTCGCCCCCCGTCTTTCGGCCTTGCCTCCCGCCGGGCAGATCAGGACCCTGGCGCTGCTGCTTCACGAGCTGGAAGAGAACAGCGCCGTCAAGAACGTCACGCCCGAGATGCCGCGCGCCGCGCGAGAGCTTCTGGCACTCAGGGCGCCCATGATCGACGGGATCGATGCGGAGGAGGGGGCGGCTCTGCTCGCCCCGCTTCCTGCGGACTTCCGGATCCTCTACGGCCGTCTCCACATCGCCCCGGTCCTGGCCGACTGGTGGGGCGCGATCATGCGCGGCCAGCAGGGCGACGATCTGCTCGATGTCTTCGACATCCTCATGGACTGCGGCGGCCGGACTGCGGTGCGGGTCGAGATCGGGCGCCGCCTGTCCGGGATGGACAAGGCGGAGCGCGATCCGTTGCTGCTGCTGTACCTGGCGGCGATCCGCTACCAGGAGGGCGACGATCACGATTCCAGGCGCTTCGTGGAGGCGCTGGAGGCGGCCGCCCCGTCCGGGCGTGAGCGCCTGCGGGCGGGTGCCGGGCGGCTTGCCCGGGTCACCGCCGGCATGCTGCGCGAAGCGCTTCAGACGTTCGACTTCGAGCTTCTGGACCCGCCCGATCCGCTGTTCGGCGGAGATGTTCCGGGACCGCTCTCGAGCCTGCTGGACGATATGCTGGGACCCGGGGAGGAGCCGCCCGGCGAAGAGCCGTCTCTCGACGCGTTCCTGGATGCGCTGCAGGCCGGCCTGCAGGCGGGATTGCCGGGCGGGCCCTGCCAGGGTTCGTTGTTCGACGACGAGGCGACACGCGAGGTGGAGACGCTGGAAGGGCTGATCGACCGGCACTGGTTGCGCGGGGTTCCGTCTCCGCTGCTGAGGGAGGTGGCGGAGGTGGCGAGAGCGGAGCCGGAGATTCGGCACAACCTGGACCGCAGCGCGCGCAAGTGCGAGGAGGCGGGCCTTCGCGACGGGCTGAGCCGGGAGGCGCGCGTCTTCCTCTTTCCCCGCAAGCGGGGCCGCCGGAGGGCATAGGCGATGCTGGCACACTATCTTGCTCTGGGGCTTACCCCCTCTGCCACGCGGGAGGAGGTTCGCCGCCGCTACCTCGCGCTGATCAGGGCGCATCCGCCGAGCCGGGAGCCGGAGTACAGCCAGCGGATCGTCGCCGCCTACGAAGCCCTGAAGGACGATCGCTCGCGCGTGGAGACCGCGCTGTTCGGCATGTCCCGGCATGGCGATTTCGAGCTGGCGCTGGATGCGCTGGTTGAGGCGCGCCCGCGCGGGCGTACCGCCCCGGGTCTGCAGGCGCTGATTGCGGCGGAAGGCGCGCAGGATGAGTGAGCCGGATGTCGATTGGAAGCGCCGTGTCCTGGAGGACTTCGGGCACTGGCTCGACGGGTTGGAGGAGGACGCCGGCGACGGCGGGGCCGGTATGGCTCCCGAGCCCGATCTGCGCGACCTGTTCGCAGAACTGGCGGCGCTGCGCCAGGAGGTCCGGCTGCAGAACCGCGAGCAGTCGAAGGCGGGCCGGGAGCTTGCCCTGGCGGCAGCGCGTTACGACGGCGCCGCCGCGTTGATGAAGCGGCGCGAGGAGGACCTCGCCGCATTCGAGGCGCGGGTCTGCCGCGAGGCCGAGAACCGCTGCCTGCGCTCCGTTCTCGATGTGCGCGATGCCCTGGCCCGGGGTCTCGAAGCGGCGAACGCGATGCGCGAACGCCCCGGCTTGTTCCGCCGGCTGCCGCGGGGTATCCGCGGTGTCGCCGAGGGCTACGAGGTCGCCCTCAGGCGTTTCGACCGCATGCTTGCCGGGTTCGGGGTCGAACGCCTGCGGACCGCGGGCCGACCGTTCGATGCGCGCACCATGCACGCGGCGGAGGTCTGCCGGGTCGCGGGGCTCGGGAACGGCATGGTGGTCGAGGAGCTGCTCGGTGGATATACCCGCGACGGCGACATTCTGCGCCTGGCCGAAGTGGCCGTGAACCGCGACGAGAGGCAGGAGCGATCTTGATGGCGAGCGACACGATCATCGGCATCGACCTTGGCACGACCAACTCGGAGGTGGCGATCCTGTCGGAGGAGGGAGAGCCGGAGGTGGTGCGCGAGGACGGTGAGGCGCTCGTGCCATCCTGCGTCGGGCTGGACGAGGCGGGCAGCGTCATCGTCGGGCGCCAGGCCCGCAACCAGTGGGCGGCGGCGCCGGAGCGGACGGTGCTTTCGGTCAAGCGCCTGATGGGCAGCGGCGAGCGGGCGGCCATGGGGACGGAGGAGTACACGCCGCAGGAGCTCTCGGCGTTCATACTCAAGGCGCTGAGGGACCGCGCGGCGCGCGCGCTGGGCCACAACGTGCACAAGGCGGTCATCACCGTTCCCGCCTACTTCGCCGACGCGCAGCGGCAGGCGACGCGGGAGGCGGGCGAGATCGCCGGGCTGGAGGTGGTTCGCATCATCAACGAGCCGACCGCCGCGGCGCTCAGCTACGAGAGCCGCAGCGAGGGGAACCGCACGATCCTGGTCTACGACCTCGGCGGCGGCACCTTCGACGTCTCGGTGGTGGCGATCGAGGAGGGCGTGGTCGAGGTGCTGGCGTCCACCGGGGACAACCGCCTGGGAGGGGACGATTTCGACGGGATCGTCGCCGGCCGCCTCAACGGCTATCTGGAGAGCGCTCTCGGCGTCGACGGCGCCGGGGACGACCGCGTTCTGCAGGCCCGGCTGCGGCGGGCTGCCGAGGCGGCGAAGATCGAGCTGTCGAGCCGGCCCTACGTGCGCGTCGAAGAGGACCATGTGGCGACGGTCGCCGGCGAGGCGAAGCATCTGTCTTACGAGCTGAGCCGGGTCGCGTTCGAAGAGGACCTCGAAGAGCTGCTTGCACGGACCATGCAGTCCGTGACCGCGGCGCTCAACGACGCGGACGTGCGCCCGAGCCAGCTCGACCGTATTCTGATGGTGGGCGGGTCTACGCGCATTCCACGCATCGCGCAGCTGCTCGCCGAAAGGCTGGGACAGGAGCCCCACGGCGAGGTCGACCCGGACCTGTGCGTGGCGCTGGGGGCTGCGGTGCAGGCCGGGATCGAGATGGGCCGGGACATGCGCGCCGTGCTGGTCGACATCACGCCCTATACCTTCGGAACCAGCACGCTGGGCCAGCTCTACGGCCAACCCTATGCGCACCAGTTCGTTCCCATCATCCGGCGCAATACGAAGCTCCCGGCGACCCGGACGGAAGCCTTCTTCACCGTGTATGCGGAGCAGGAAGCGGTGGAGATCAAGGTCTACCAGGGCGAGGCCCCGGACGCGCTGAAGAACGTCGAGATCGGCTCGTTCCACTTTGCCGGCCTGAACCGGCGTCCGTCGGCCTACGATGAGGGTCTTCTGTTCACCTACCATCTCGACCTCGACGGACTTCTGAAGGTGCATGCGGTGGAACGGGCCACGGGGCAGGAGATACACGGGATCGTCGAGAACGCGCTCGGGCGCTCGACCGGAGAGGAGCTTGCCGCCTCGAAGGAGCGGATCGAGGGCCTCTGGGACGGAGAGGCGCAGGCCGAGGAGAGCGCCGGCGGGGCGCCGGCGGCGGAAGCGCCCCCGGCAGCTGCCCGCCCGCAGTTCGAGGACATACTGGAGCGGGCCGAGCTGGCGCTCGACAGCGCCCCGGACGAGGACCGCGAGGAGATCGCCTCGCTGATCGGAAGGCTGCGTGCGGCGCACGGCGAGGGCCGTGACGAGGATGCTGCCGCGATCAGGCAGAACCTCGACGAGATTCTGTTCTACCTGGAGTAGGCCGGTGCTCCGCTGCCCGACCTGCGGCGCCAGGGAGATCGAGGGCCCATCGTGCCACCGCTGCCGGACCGACTTGCGCCAGGTTCTGGCCATCGAGCGAGCCGCTGCGCAGTGCCGGCGACAAGCGGCGTCCGCGCTCGCAAGCGGTTGCGGCGATCGGGCGCGGGCCCTTGCGGACAGGGCCTGCGCACTCCACCGCTGCCACGCTTCCGTCGCCGTGCGCGCCGTGATCGCGCTCGCCGATGGCGAGTTCGATCTGGCTCTCCGTCTGTGGCGGGAGGTTCGGATCGGGCCGCAGGACGACCCCGCTCAGGCGAACGCGTGCCCGTCTATCGCTCCTTCGGCCGCCGCTCCACGAAACTGAGCGCGGCGCGGGCGATCAGTCCGAAGCGGGATCTGACACTCGCGCCGGTCCACAGCTACCCGCCGGTCCTTGCAGCGCCTTCGAGGAAGCTGCGCAGCACGCGCGCACGCGCCGGGAGCTTGAGCTTGCGAAGCGCCTTGGCCTCGATCTGCCGTACGCGCTCGCGCGTCACGGAGAACTGATCGCCGACCTCCTGAAGCGTATGCTCGCTCTTGGTGCCGATGCCGAAGCGCATGCGCAGCACCCGCTCCTCCCTCGGCGTCAGGGTGCCGAGAAGCCGTGACATGGTGTCGCGCAGGTCGGAGCCGATGGCAGCATCGAGGGGCTGCACCGCGTCCTCGTCCTCGATCAGGTCGCCCAGCCGCAGGTCCCCGTCGTCGCCGCCGAGCGGCGTCTCGAGGCTCACCGGATCCGCCGCCGCTGCCGCCGCCAGCGCCTTCTGCACCCTGTCAAGCGACATGCCCGTGCGTTCCGCGATCTCCTCCGGCGCCGGTGCGCGCCCCAGCTCACGGCCCAGGAGCCAGGACGCGCGCTTCACCTTCTTCACCGTCTCCACCATGTGCACGGGGATGCGGACCGCGGGGCCGGTCTCGCTGATCGCCCGCGCGAGGGATTGCCGGATCCACCAGGTCGCGTACGTCGAGAACTTGAAGCCCCGCCGGTAGTCGTACTTGCTCACCGCATGCATCAGGCCGGCGTTGCCTTCCTGGACGAGGTCGGGGAGCGCAAGACCCCGGTGCTGGTACTTCTTCGCGATCGAGACCACGAGGCGCAGGTTGGCCTCGATCATCTCGTCCGTCGCCTGCCGCACCTCGCGCTCGCCGCCGAGGACCATGGCGGCCGTCCGCCTGAGGTCCGCAGGATGCTCTCCCGTCTCGCGCGCCAGCGCCAGGATCTCCCGGCGCAGCGCCAGGGCCTCGGGGCGCTTGCGCGCGGCCAAAGTCTTCCAGCACTCGCCGCGCAACCGGCCCACGCGCGAGAGCCAGGCGCTCTCCAGCTCGCGCCCTTCGTGCTGCTTGAGCAACTCGTCGCGCGGGACGCCGCACCCGGCGGCCAGGCGGAGGAGCGCGCCCTCGCACCGGCGCAGGCGCTCGCCCGCGGCGCGCACCTTGCCCACCAGCGCTTCGATGCGGGCCTCGGTCAGGTGCAGGCTCCCCATCGAGGCGGCGACAGCGCGCCGCAGTTCGCGCCGGCGTCTTTCCTGAGAAGCCGTCAGCGTCCGGTTCCTGCGCGCCAGCTCGATGCGCTTCTCTTCAAGCCGGCGCAGCTTCGCATAAGCCGCCGAGATCCCGTCCAGGGTCTCCATGACGGCGGGACGGAGCGCCTCTTCCATCGCTGCGAGCCGGGGCGGGGCGTCCTCGTGGCCGCCGTGCGCGTCTCCTGCCCCGTCGGCCCTCTCGCCGACGTTCCCGACCTGGTGCTCAGCACCATAGGTGGCCCCCAGATCGATGACGTGGCGAAGCGCCAGCGTGCCCTCGCGGATCGCGTTGCGCCAGGTGCTCACCGCCGCCATCGCCACCAGGCTGGCACAGAGGCCGTCCAGCATCATGCGCCGGCCCGCCTCGATCCGCTTCGCCAGCGCCGCCTCCCCCTCGCGCGTGAGAAGCTCGGTGCCCCCCACGTCGCGCAGATACATCGTCATCGGATCGTCGGTGCGGTCCAGATCGTTGCCGCTCGCGCCGGGAGCAGCGCCGGCTGGTCCGGCGTCCTCATCGGCTTCGCCGTTACCGGCGGCGGCGATACCCGGCCCGGACGGGACCGCCGCCGCGGCCTTGACGCGATCGGTCCCGGCCTCGTCCTCCGCCGCAGCCTCCCCGAAGGAGAGCGGCTCGGCCGGCAGCGAATCGGAATCCGTCATGGCCTCGAAGTTGCCACCCCCATGGCGCCGGGGCCAGAGCGCGTTCGTGCGGGAAGCCCGGGCCTGCCGTGAACGCCCCCGATGTCCGCACCGAGAGCCGTCAGGCCACCGCGCACGGCCATTGTACGGCGTGGACCGGGATGCGGGCGCATGCCGGCGTGGATCGGCGCCGGGACCGACTTGGCCGCGGCCTTGACCCCGATGCAGGAAATGAAGCGGGATTCGCGAGGGGTTGCGAAAGGACACGCGCATTCCGGGGAGGCCATGGCATGATCCGATCGACAGCAGTCGCCTGCGCCGTCCTGCTCCTGTCCGTCACCTCGACCGCCGCGCAATGGCGAACCCTGCAAAGCCCCGACGAGGAAAGCGGCGAAACCGAGACGATGGCGCTCGCCAATGGGCTGGACGGGCGCCTCTCGCTGCTCGTCACCTGCCAGCAGGGCTACTACGTCCTCGCCCTGGGCTTCGACGATGACGCGAAGTTCGGCGATGCGACGGTCGAGATGCGCTGGGACGGCGGGCCGGCAGAGCGCCACTGGCTCCTCCCGGACTACGACGACGAAGTTCTCTACCTGACGACCTGGCCGGGTGAACAAAGCACGCTGCGTTACGACCCGGAGGCCCTGGCCATCTTCGGCAAGTTCCGGAGCCACGGAACCTGGGGCATCAAGGTGACGCGGCGCCCAAACAGGGAAGTCACCGACCGCTTCGACCTCGGCGGCGCCGGGCAGGCGCTCGACAGCCTCCAGTGCGGAACGGAGCGCCGAACCCCCGAATAGCGCGGCGATCGTGTGGATGGCAGCGGACCGGCAGTCCGCCCCAATCAGTGTCGGCGCTTTCGAGTGTTCAGCCACGCGGCCGCCGAAACGCCCTTCCACCAGGTCCATTATGTGTGCGCCGAAGAACCTCTGTAGCGGTCGCGTGTGCGAAAGCGACAAGGCCACGTTGGGTTGGCAACTCGCTCGGGCGCGACGATGCTGGCGAGGCGGGCTCAACGGGGCGGAAACTCCGGATAGGGGCACTCGGGTGGAGAGGCGGGTGCCTCCCGGAAGTCGAAGTAGCCCCAGACGGCCCAGTGGTCCGAGAGGTCGCAGTAATCCTCGCCCTTCACGACCGAGAAGAGCGTGCGGTCTTCGAAGTCGTAGCGGGTTCGAAAGACCAGGGGACAGTTGCTGTGGTATTGCGGCTCGCGCCACCCCTTCTTGGCGAGCACGTAATCGACATAGCCGTTGCCGTGCGATGCCCAGTCGCTGCGCGATTCGCGGGTGTAGCGATGCCCGCGGAATTGTGGCGCCAGCACGCCGAGCGGCTCGTCGGCTGTCAAGGTTTCAAACTCGTGGCGGAGGATGTTGAAGTCGCCGCCCACGATGACCGGCTCCGAACGCGGGATCCCCGAGCGCTCCTCGATGAACCGCCGGATAGAGCGGAACTGCGCCGCCTTGGCCGTGCGCTGCTCGCTGCTCCAGCCGAACTGCGCGTGCGTGCCGATGACGTGGTAGCGCGCGCTGCCCTTGTCGATGCGGGCATAGACGAAACCCTTGGCGGCGTTGCAGTCCGGCTCCACGCAGTCGGCAAAGACCCATTCCCTGGCGGCACCGATGGGATGCTTGCTGGCGATGAGCACGCCGCCGTCCTCGCCGAACCAGGTGTCGCCCTCGCCGCCGCGCGGCGCTTCGCCGGTCAAGGGTTGTTCGTAGACCGCCCCCTTCTCGCAGCTCGAGGCGGCACGGCAGGCGGTGCCCAGGATGCGGGTCGCATAGCGAAACCCTTGCGCCCTGAGCCCGGCGATGAGGGTTGCGCGTGCACCGTCGTCGTAGGCCTCCGACAGGATGACCACGTCGTAGGGGGCCAGGAAGCGCGGGATGAGAGCAGCGCGCTCCTCCTGGGCAAGCGCGAAGTCCTCGCCCAGGAACGGGACATTGCGGACATGCGAGGGCAGTAGATAGACGTTGTAGGCGAGGACGCTCAGAACCTCGTCGGATGCGGCCTCAGGCGGCAAGTGGCTGATGCCCGGCCCCTCGCAGGCGGCCTCCGCGCGTGTGGCCGCGAACTGTGCCAGCGCAGTTATCAGCAGAAGGATGAACGCTGCGACGACCTGCGCCTCTATGCCGGTTCGTCGGTCCCGGCTCCTCCTCGTCATGGTTCAAGTTTGTGAATGCATCACGCACATACGAGATCACTTGAGGTACACGCCCGGGAATTCAAGGTGCGATACGTCCGTGCAAGCACCGTCGGCCTGTAGCTCCCGATGTCGCCGATGCCGGGCTTGTACAGCGCCGTCATCGCGTATTCGATGCCAACCGCGCCTGGCTCGCCCGGTAGCAACGCCCGGTCGATCGCGTTGTCGGCGGCTTGGCCGCGATCCTTGGCGCGCGAACAGCGCGGCCGCGGGCGAGACGGCATGATCGGGCATGTCGCCGCCGTCTGTCTCCTTGTCTGCCTATGCGGCCACGTAGGGCACGGGCAGCAGGGCCGTCGGAGATACCGGGGCGTAACGGCCGCAGCATCTCGCCACTACCGGCGGCGGAGGGCGCTCAGGGCACATCCGTCGAAAGCCCGCATCCGTCTCACGGCACCAGGATCAGACGGCGAACCGCAAAGCCTCGCCGCTCAAGAAGACGCAGAAGTCCCTGTTCCCCAGGAAGATGCATCGCACCGACCGCGACGACGATTTGCCGGGTCGCGCCGCTCCACTCCAGAAGCTGCTCCATCCAGTCACGGTTCCGCGCGACGACGAGCACCTCGTGCAACCGGTCGAACCACGCCTTCACCGCCTCACCGTCCCCGGCGAGCGCGGCAGCGCGGGCGCGGGCCGCCTCCCAGCCCACAGCCACCTCCCCGTCCTGCCAGCTGCGCACCAGCGTCACGACCTGGCTGCCGTCCGGCGCGTAGGACGCGAGCGTCAAGCGCAGAAGATCAAGCTGCTCGTCATCCGGCAGACCGGAGAAGTAGGACAGGAGCCGGCCGGCATCCTCGTCCAGGCCGCTCACGGCCACGCCCGCCTCACGCGCCAGCGTCTCGACGCGCTCGTCGAGAATCTTGCCGCCATCCGCCCTGGCCGCAATGTCGCAAGGCGAATGCTCCAGCATGGCAGCGGCGAACCAGGGCCGCATCCGCTCGGTCACCTCCGCTTCGATGCCCCGGGCCAGGAGTGCACGGAGAAGGACAGCCCATTCCCGGGGCGTGAGACGGCTCCGAAGACTGGGGCCGTCAACATCGAACGACAGTGTGTAGTCCTCCGCCAGCCTTCGCCGGAAGGACGTCATCACCTCCGGCGTCGCTTCCAGGAGAACCAGGTCGGCCGAGCGGATGCGCGCGGCGATATCGTCCGGGACATGGACGCCCAAATCGTACACATGCACCGTGCCGAACAGGGTCAGCCGGCTCTCGCCGCGGATCGCCTCGAACGCGATCCCCCGGTGAAAGGGCACGTGCGCCAGGCGCGCCCGAATCTCCTGCATCGTCTCCGGCGCAAGCTGAGCACGCCAGTCCTGCCCCTGGCAGGCGGCGAAGGCCAGTGATGGGAAGACGAGAAGGGCGGCAACGAGAGCGATGAAGCGCATGGGTCGATGCTATTGGGAAGACTTCGCCATGGCCATGGCCTCCGCTGTACGGGGGTGTTGACGATCGCGCAAAAGTGCGCGCATTCGCTGATTCAGACGGCTTGGCGTGGTGGATGGTCGATCGGCGTGGCGCCGATCTGCAATGCTGAGCGCGGTCGAGCTTGTGGCGAGGGTCGTCGTGATCGCGGTGGTGCGAGAGCGACCGGGCAGGTTTGGCGGAGGGATCCTGCCAATCGTCAATACTCTGGCGCGCCGCGTGCTTGCGAGGCTCCGGGTTCAACCGATGAGCCGATCGTCGATCTCGGGCATATTGCCTTCGAGGTCGCGCCTGCGCATGCCGTTCCAGTCGTCACCGTCGAGGGCGGGTCGCACGTGGACGACCCTGCTGTCCCTTCGGAGCAGCCGCCGGGCGGCGTTATCGCCGCCAGGGGTAGCGTCGTAAGCACAGACGATGCGACGGGGGCTCCAGTCCTCGATCCGGGTGGGGAGGGTTGGAGTGACGGCAGCGATTGAGAGCGCGGCACATTCCCTGGGCTGGACCGGATGAAATTGAGGGAGAGCCATCGGTTCCATCAGGCCGTGGAGACTGTCACCCGCTTCCTTTCATGCTCGTGCGCAACCCGGCCAGCGTGGCGCGACTCCAGCCGTTGGGCGCTCGTTGCCAATCCCTTCCGGAAAGTCTGGAGCCGGACACGTCCTCGCGGGGGGCTTGCGGGGCTGTGGATACCACGCCTTACCAACGGATCAGGCTCCGCAGCATGATGCCGTGCTCAGGGGGCCCGTTGTCGTTCGCGGGCTCCCGCCGCGTGGCGTCGAGACTGACCTCGAAGCCGGGGTCGCCCTCGATCGCCGAGGTCAGCCGCCAGCCGATGCGCCAGTCCCGCGCACCGCCGTCCGCCATTCCGAAGCCCACGTTCGGCGTGCCCGTGAAGCGGTCGCCGAACAGCGCCATTCCGTAGCCGGCCTCGGCCGTCAGCCCGCGCGCCGCCTCGAACTCCGCCCCGTCGGGCGCGAGGCCGCGCGCGTCCTGCGCGCCCCACAGCCGCTCGGTGGCGCTCCCCGACGTGCCGATGGCCGGGCTGAGCGAGAGCGACAGCCCGCGCCCGTCCGCGCCGGGGTCGAGCCGCGCCGTGGCACTCATCCCCCACTCCTCGTAGTCCGAGTCCGCGTGCGCCACCAGCATGCGCCCCTTTGCCTCGATGGAGAGGCCGGTGGCCGCGTCGGCGTAGCTCACGCCGCCGCCCACCTCGACGCCCGCGCCGGTCTCGGCGTCGCCGCCGTCGTGGCGCACCCCGAGCTCAAGCGACGGCCGGAACGTGGCGCCGTTGCCCATGTCGAACGCGCGCCCGCCCTCCAGCACCAGCCGCAGCCGGCTCGCGTCGGCTTCCGTCTTCGCCGAGTTGGCGGCCGCGTCGGACTCCGTGCGCACGAAGAAGGCGTCGGCCTTGACCGCGAGGTCCAGGCCGCCCGCATCGTCCTGCTCCAGCAGCGCGCCCCGCGCGCCGATGGCGCCGAGCTGCATGCCGAGGTCGGTCTTGACCGGGGCCATGGCGCCGTCGTCGAACCCGATGGTCATGTCGCCGGTGCCCCAGCCCGCAAGCCCCCAGGCCGAGACCCGCTCGGTGATCTTCACCCGCGCATAGGGGCTCACCACGGTCATCGCGCTCTCGATGCTGCCGGAGCTGCCCGTGTCCGCATGGGGGGCATTGAACGTGCCCTCGCCCTCGCTCAGGCTCACCGCCACGCCCGCGAGCAGGCCGCCGAAGTCCGCGTCCGCGCCGAGCACCCCGGTCAGGACCTCGCCGTCCACGCGCGTGCGGCCTTCATCGTCCGCATGCTCGCCGTCGAGGCCCGTCTGCGCCACACGGCCCCAGGCCGCAAGACCCGGACCGGAGCCATCGCCCCCGGAGGACAGGTGGAACGAGCTCCCGAGCAGCAGCTCGCGGCCCGTCACCGGGCGCGCGGCGGCGGTGGCGGTGGCCGGTGCGTTCCAGGCGCCGCCGAGACCGTGGCGCGCAAACGGGTCGTCCTCATCGGCCGCCGGCGCGCCGGGCGCGCCGAACGCCTGCGCGAGGCCCGTCATCGCGTCGGCCAGCGCCTTGCCGTCCCCGGCCTGCGACAGGTCGAGCGCCTGGCCCGCCAGCGTCGCGTGCGCCCCCGGCGCGAGATCGGCCTCAAGGCGCCCCGAGACCGCGTCCGTCACCTGACCGCCCACCGCGCGCCCGAAGCGCGAGAGCCACATCGCCTGCAAATGGTCGTCGTTGCGGATGATGCCTTCCACCTCGAGGTCCCGCGCCCCCACAGTCGCGCCCCGCAGGTTCGAAAACCGCAGCAGGAAGTACTCCATCCCCTCGTCGATGGCGTCGTCGAGCAGCGCGACCGAGACCGTCTTCCGCGTCTCGCCCGCCGCGAAGGTCAGCGTGCCCGAGGCCGCCACGTAGTCCGCGCCCGCCGTCGCCGGCAGCACCCGCCGGGCCCACGGGCCCGCGGCGTCCGCGGTCGTCCAGTCCACCGCCACCGTCTGCGTCGACGCGTGGCTCAGGCGCACCGTGAACACCACCGCGTCGTGGGTCCCCTCCCGGGCGATACCGCGCTTCGGCACGAAGGCGGGCAGGGCCACCTCATCGTTGTCGGCGACCGCCACCGCCGCGCCCGATGCTGTGCCCACCGTGTAGCCGGCGCCTGCGGCAAGCGCCGCCCTGACGGTCCCGTCAGGCTCGTCCGCGGTGTCATCGACCGTCGCCACCGTGAAGGCCGCCGAGGCCGTACCGGCCGCAATCGTCACCGTGCGCGCGCCGAGCGCGGAGGGTTGCGCGACCGCGCCGCTCTGCGAGACCGCCACCGCCACCGCGAGGTCCGCCGCCGGGGCCGGGGCCGCCGTCAGCGTGAAGGTCGCGCTCCCACCTTCCGTCACCGCCGGGCCCGCGGCGATCGAGACTTCCGGCAGCGGCTCGTCGTCGTCGGCCACCGCCACCGTGGCCACACCCTTCGAGGACGAGACCGTGTAGCCCGTCCCCGCCGCGAGCGCCGCCGTAACCGAGCCGTCAGGCTCGTCCACCGCGTCGCCGACCGTCGCCACCGTGAATGTTGCCGTGCCCGAGGCCGGCACCGTCACCTGCCGCGTCCCCGGCGACGCGTAGCTGCCGGACTCCGTAACCGTCACCGCCACCGTGAGCGGCGCCGACGGCGCCGGGCTCGCCGTGAGGGTGAACGTAGCGCTGTTGCCCTCGGTCACTCCCGCACCCGCGGAAATCGAGACCTCCGGTGTCGCCGGAGCTGGATCGTCGTCGGCGACCGCCACGGTGGCCGTGCCCTGCGAAGACGAGACCGTGTAGCCCGTCCCCGCCGCGAGCGCCGCCGTCACCGAGCCGTCAGGCTCGTCCACCGCGTCGCCGACCGTCGCCACCGTGAATGTTGCCGTGCCCGAGGCCGGCACCGTCACCTGCCGTGACCCCGCCGAAGCAAAGCCGCCGGACTCCGTCACCGTCACCGCGACCGCGAGCGGCGCCGCCGGCGCGGGGTCCGCCGTCACGGTGAAGGTGGCATCACTGCCCTCCGTCACCCCCGGACCGGCCGCGATCGAGACCTCCGGCGTGGCCGGCGGTGCGGCCGGTTCCTGCGCTGCTTCCAGTTTCCGCAAGGCATCCAGGATCGGCTGCCATCCGCTCCACTTCGTCACTTCCACTTCGGCCTCGGCAACCGTGAAGGGCCGGAGCGTCGCGTGGGTCTCGGCCCCGAACGCGATCAGCACCCGGAACCAGTTCTCTCCCCTGCTGGGCTTGTTGCGGTTGATCTCGTAGTAGTGCCGGACGGTCCGTACCAACTCGGCGGGAACGGTGTAGCCGACTCCTTGCGCCTGCTCCGTGTCGTCGTCGGCGATCGTCACCGCCACCGAGGTGCGGCTGCCCGGCTGCAGCCCCGCCGGCAGCGCCCCCAGCGCCACGATGAACCGCTCGTCGGCGGTATCGTCGTCCTGGTTCGTCGCAATCTCGGCCGAGGCGCTCGTGAAGCCCGCCGGCACCGTGATGCCCGCCAGCGTCCCGTGGTCTTCCGGCTCCGAGCTGTCCCGCGTCACTGTCAGGGGAACCGTCACGTCGGCGGCCAGCGCCTCCGACAGAGTCACCGTGATCCGGGCCGGCGAGCCCTCGGCCACCGGGTCCGTTGGACCGGTCAGCAATACCATCGGCCCGGATGCCGTTTCGGACAGGTCGGGAGCCGCCGTGATGATCGCCGCGGCGCACTTGTCGACAGCGTCCAGCGTCGTCGTGACGCGCGACCAGCGCGAACGCGTCCAGCGGCCCTCGTTGGCTTTGGACTCTTCGACCGTCATGGACGAGGCGTCCGTGCCGGTGTCCTCGCCGAGCGCCTCCAGAACCTGGTTCCAGCGCAGCACGTGCGCCGCGTCATGGGAATGCGCATCGCGCCAGCCCGTCACTTCCGATACGCTCACCGCGTTCGAAGGCAGGTGCGCCGCGCAAGTCTCCAGCAACGGCAGACCGCTCGCCTGTCGATCAATGGCAGGAGAGTTCGGCAAGATCGGACTGTTCGCCGGCGTGCCGGATATCTTGGCCGGATACCAGAAGGGGGTGGCTCTCCTGTTCTTGTCGGTGCTGCCGTCGGTGCCGGGCCGTTTGTTCCAGCCCCGGATGCGCAGGTCGTAGGAGGTTCCGTTCGTGACGGTCTCGGAACCGTGCTGCGCGCCGGTGAACTCGAAGCTCGTTTCGCCGGGTCCGATCACGGCCTTGGAGCCGTTTTTCCAGACCGGCTTCCAATGGGCCGCGCAGGCGGCGGTTTCCCGGCTGTCGCCGACCACGGGACAGTTGCCGACGGCGCTGGTGAGTTTCCATAAGACTTCATAACCCCCGGCCGGCCAGCTGCCCCAAGTGCCCGGCGCCTCCCATCTGAGGGTCAGCTTGGCGTCGCCGGGCTCCAGCCGCACGTTCCTCGGGACGTTGGGAGCTCTCACGCTTTCCGGGATGCCGTAGCCGGTGTGCCTCCACGGGCCGGGGCCGACGGCGTTCACCGCCCGGATGCGCACCCGGTAATGCACCCCCAGTTCGACGTTGACGAGGGTCTGCCGGCGCGCCGTCGTCGTGTGCGGCTGCTCGCCTCCCGGTCCGTAGCGGACAATCCTCACCCAGCCCTCGGACGGATCCGGCATGCGTTCGTACATCGTGTCGTAAATGTACGTGTTTGCAGCCTCGGCGTCGCCGCCCACATACCATGTGGTGGTGTAGTGCACGTCGTAGCCGATGACCGGCGAGCCGTTGGCGGCGACGGGATACCACGTCACCTCCAGGGTGTTTCTCCCGTTCGTTACCCAGCCGGGCCCGATGGAGAAGCTGTGTATCCTGCCCGGGGTGCCGGGCGTGACCGTCTGCGCTGCCGTCGCGGTGCCGCAGCCGGTGCTCCCGTCGGCGCCCGAACACGCGCTGACGCGCAACTTGTATGCCGACCCGTTCACCACCGGGTCCGCTGAGGAATGCCGTATCGTTATCGTCTCGCGTCTGGCTGTCCCGGGCGTCGCCGTCGCGGTGTTGCTGAATCCCGTCGCGCCGGCCGCGTCCCATTCGATCTTGTAGGAGTTCGCGCCGGCGACCGGCTGCCACTTCGCGATCAACGCGGCGTTGCCGGGCAATGCCATGAAACCGGACGGCGCGGGCGCCGATTGCCGGGTGATCGTGACGGTGTAGTCCTTGGTGGTCGTGGTGTCCTGCGCCGTGACCCGCACCGTGATCGCGCTGGAACCCACATCGAGCGCGATGGCCGCGCTCCGGGAGCCACTGTCCACCGACGCGAAGGTCCCCGTGGACCCCTTGCGCACCCCCACCGTGGCGTTCGACTCGTTCACCTTCGGCGTCAGCTTCACGTGCGTCCTCGCGAAAGGCACCGTCGCCGTGTAGGTCGTCGTCGTCGCGGCGAACGTGCCGATGTTGAGCAGGAAATACGTGCCGGTCTCGCTGCTCGCGCTGCCCGCCGTGAGACCCTTCAGGGTGGCGTCGGTGGACTGCGCCTGCGCCGGCGCGGCGGCCAACACGCAAAGCGCGCCGAACAGAAGCGCGAGGACGGGGAACATGCGGGAGAAACGGCCGCGGGCGCGCACGCTACGCGGCTCAGGCTCAGGCAGGGAGCCGGCGGAAGAGGCCGGTCGCGGCGCCCCGGCCGGCAGCCGGGTGCACATCATGCCGCTGGCCCGCTGGCCCGCTGGTATACCTGACTCACGCCGGGTGTGCCCACGATAACCGATGGCCTCTCGGCCGACACCGCCCGAACCAGGGCCCGAATCAGGACTTGATTCCGAGTTTCCTGCATGCCGGGAGGGCGTGCCCGGCGGGGCGGTCTCGCGCGTCTCCGAACCCGAGTGCGCCAGAAACGTGGACGTTGCTCTTCTCTTTCCAGACACCGCCTTCATGGCATTTTCCTTTTGTCCAGATTGGCAATCATCGTCCGACAAGCGAAGTCTCAGAGCTATATCCCGGAGAAGCAAGACATTTTTGTATGGGGTCCGGCAGTCCGGACGACACTCATGCGCTCATCCCGGGGCGCGCACCTTGCCCACCAGCGCCTCGATTCAGGCCTCGGTGAGGCGCAGGCTCCGCATCGGGGAAGCGATGTCGCGCTCCAGCGCGCGGCGGCGCCGCGCCTGCGAGCCCGTCAGCGTGCGGTTCCTGCGCGCCAGCTCGATGCGCTTCTCTTCAAGCCGGCGCAGCTTCGCGTCCGCCGCCGCGATCCCGTCCAGGGTCTCTTTGACGGCGGGACAGACCGCCTGGCGAATCTCACGAAACCAGCCACCCACTTCTCGCCCCTGCACGGTGCACGCGGCATCATGCTCCCCGTCGCCGGGGCGACGACAGCCCCGCGGGCAGCGCACCGGATCGAGCAGCGGGCGTCCGGCAAGGCGACGTGACAAGCTGCTGATGGCGTGCCGGTCCGTGTTCTCGCTGACGAGAGACTCAGGGCTCGTTCCAGCCGCCGCGGTGTTTGGCCGCCCCGGCGAAGAACGCAAGACATGCCCGTGCCGGGGGCCTCTCCCGTCCCCTCGCCGTGAGCTCCGCTTGAAAGCTCCTGCCGGTCTCGACGAATTCGCCGCCCCGCATCACCAGCGCGCCGGCCTCCACGTGGCGCGCGATCAGGTGTCTCCAGCCGAGCACGAGGCCGCGGCCGGAAACCGCTTCTTCCAGCGCATGGGCGTGGCCGCCGACGACCCGGTACCGGGGCGCGATTGACGGGCGGCCGGCGGACTCGAACCAGCGCTCCCAGGACGCCCGGCCCTCGCCGGGTTCTGCAAGTGCGAGAAAGGTCAGCCCGCCCCAGTGCGTCACAGGCCCGGTCAGCACACCCGCATGAGCGGCGGCGTAGCGAGGCGAGCAGAAGGCGCCCACCGCCTCGCGGGCAATGACCACGTGCCGCTCGAGAGCGGCACTCCCCGCATCCCAGGTCAGGACCACGTCCGCCGCGGGTTCGGGGGGCGCGGGCGCGGGATCGTCGGCACGGGCGAGAAGGCGGACCCGGACCTCCCCGCCGAGCGCCGCCCCCAGCGCGTCGTAGCGCTGCATGGCAAAGAGGTGCGAGAGCTCGTCGGGGCACGTGATCGCCATCTCCGGCGACCCGGCGCCCGCGAGAGCCGCCGCCTCGGCTGCACCGTCACTGAGCGCCCCGAGCCCGGTGAGGACGGCCTCGCGATAGCGGCGTCCCGCATCGGTCAGGTTCACCCCCGTGCGGGTGCGCTCGAACAACCGCGCGCCGAGCTGCTTCTCCAGCCTGGCGATATAACGGCTGATCGCCGGCTGCGAGGTATTCAGTTCCTGCGCCGCCCGCGAGATGTTGCCGTGCCGCGCGGCGCTCTCGAACGCGACCATGGCGCTCGTCGGAGGAACCCGGAACGGGCCGTGATCGCTCAGCGTCCCGATACTGCGTTCATGTCCCATGGACTCGCCATGGCGCCGCGCCGGGCGGCGCCGTCCCCTTCCTGGCCGCGCGGTCGCGGCAGGCGCTGGTCGCCGGGCGGCAGGCGGACCCCGGCGGCCGCACCGTGCCTCACTTGGCGTGCGTCCGCGGCGCGTGCTTCGTCAGCGTCACCACGTTGCGGCCCTGCTCCCGCCGGTACGCCACCGTGTCCATCGTCTTGCGAACGAGATAGATGCCGAGACCGCCCCTGGCGCGGTCCTCCGGCGGAGCGGACAAGTCCGGCTCCGGCTCCTGCAATGGATCGAACGCGCTCCCGTCGTCCGCGATCTCCACGGTCAGCGTGTCCCCCTCGATGCGCAGGCAAAAGTCGATGGAATGCTCCCCTTCGTCGTCATAGCCGTAGCCGATCGTGTTGGTCACCAGCTCGTCGACCGCCAGTGTGACATGGAAGGAAACGCCGGGCGCCAGGCCGTGTGCAGCGCAGAACGCGTCGATCCTGGCGGAGGCGCTGCTGATGCCGCGCAGATCGTTGGCAACGGAAAACTCAAACGTATCGCCGAGGCCGGTCATCGTTCGCCGACGCTTCAATCTCCTTCCGCGTCGCGCGCGGCGGATGCGTTCACCCCCGGTGCCCCTACCGCTTTGCCGGCTCGACGATGATGCGCCCCCGGCCGCGCCTGAGAAGATAGCCGCCGCGCGGAAGCGTCAAGGTGCCCTCCTGCACCAGAGGCCAGAGCGTGTCGACGATCAGCGCCGCGTTCCCGTCCGGCGCCGCACCGGCCGCCGCAGGCTGCGACGACAGCCATTCGGCGAAGGCCTTCTCGCCCAGCTCGTCACCGATCGATTTGCGCAGCGCGTTGAGTTTTCTCACCTGCCCTCTGGGTGACGTAAGAATTTATGTGTCAGGTGGGAAGGGGGTACTCCCTGTGGTGACGACAACCACAAACAGGAGCACCCCGCATGTCCCAGCAAGCTGCGACGATCATGAGCCTACCCCAGGCCTTTGAGGTGGTGAAGGAGATGCAGGCAGGCGGACTGGACTGGGGCGAAGGCTACCGCCCGCTCGGCCGCCAGGCGCTGGCCGAGATCATCGAGGGCCGGATGGCCGAGGCGGTGGATCGCTGGCTCGACAACCTCGACGCCGGCGCGATGCGCGACCGGCGCAACGGGACCTACCGCCGCTGCCTGCTGAGCGAGCTCGGCGACATCGAGCTCAACGTGCCGCGCACCCGGCACTTCTGCCCGACCGGGGTTGTGAAGAGCTACGCAAGGCGCGCGCCGGAGATCGACCGTGCCATCCTGGCCGGCTTCGTGCTGGGGCTTTCGACGCGCAAGGTGGGCGAGGTCCTGCTGGCCCTGCTCGGGCGCCCGGTCTCGGCCGCGACGGTGAGCCGGGTCTCCAAGACGCTCGACATGGCGGTCGAGGCCTTCCACCGCAGGCCGCTGAAGAACGCCTACAAGGCGCTGATGCTCGACGGCGTGGTGCTGGCCCGCAAGACCGGCGCCGGCGCGCTCAGGAGGCCGGTCCTGGTGGCGCTCGGCATCCGCCCCGACGGCAAGAAGGAGATCATCGACTTCCATCTCGCCGTCAGCGAAGGCGCCCGCGAGTGGGAAGCGTTCCTCAACCGGCTGTACCACCGCGGGCTCACCGGCGAAGGCCTTGAGATGATCTGCGTCGATGGCGGCAAGGGCCTGCTGGCTGCCTTGCCGTTCGTCTATCCCGGCATCCCGGTTCAGAGGTGCTGGGCGCACAAGATGCGCAACATCCTCAACAAGGTCCGCAAGGCCGACCAGGAGGCCGTCAAGGCCGATGTCCACGCCGTCATGAATGCAAAGGGGCTTACAAAGAAACGTTGACGCGATGCCGGGAATCAGCATGATCGCGGGGTGCTGCGATCTCTCGTCAAGAGCGCCGGTGCGTTCGTGTTCGGCGGGGCCACAACCCTGCTTGTCGAGCAACATGCCTTCGACAAGGGCGCTCCGATGATCGTCCTGTGCGCGGCAATGGTGTTCGGTGCTGCCCTGCTGATTTTCGGATATTGGCCAAACGTCCGGGATTGGTGGTGGCTCCGAAGGCAGCCGCGACTTGTGTTTGATCTCCGCGTCCTTGGATTGACCGGCCTGCATTCATTCCTCGCCTGTCACCCCAACGATGAGCGGTCTCGGGTTTCTGTGACATGGAGAATGGGCAACAAAAACAAATTCGGGGTGAAGCCCGGTGAACATGTCCGGGTGACTGGCAAGATGTCCCGGCGTATGTCGGACAATCTGAACGAACTGGTTGAATGTGATGTGCTCGTATTGAGGAACACGGGTGGTTTCGTCCCGCCGGGGCCGCTCGCCGAGTCAAGCGACGAGCAGCCCCAATGAGCGGATTCGGGCTATCGGCTTCCGCCAAACGCTGCGGTGAGATCGGAGCGCTCCAGCGTGCCGGTGACGCCTTCATGGCCGTGGCCGGTGAACACGCCAGTCAACCTCCCTGCATCGCCACCGATCTCTCGGAACGTCGGTGTGGCGCCAGCCTTGCCGGCAGCCGCATCGTTGCTGCTAACCGCGATGACGTAGTTGAGATCGCCATCGCCCCATATGGTGCCGGTGCCCTCTGCGCCGGGAGCCTGACGGGCTCCCCAGTGCTCCAAGTCAGTGAACTCTGCCGTCCCACGGAGGGACGATATGTTCACCTGGATTTCGGCATCGCCCATGACGGCCTCGGCCGCCGGCGTGAAGCCGACCAGATCCCCGTCCCATCTCACGGTGCCGCGGAGCGCGGAATTCGTCTCAAGGCCGTAGCCGGTGAGGTATCCGTATGCCCAGGGTTCGGCATAGCCGTTCCTGAACGCCACCCCAAAGCCCGCATGGGGCGCATTGCCGTGAATGTGCAGGGACGTGCTGGACCAAGGGCCGAAGGACACCGGATTGCCGCTGTAGAGCGCCCTAAGCGCCTCTCTGTCGGCTGGATAGAGGGTGGACATAGGCTGCCGGAGGCCACCTTGCGAAACAGCGTGGATTCCTCCCGTTCCCAGCATGATGGATGGCATTCCGCTCACATGCCCGTTCAATCCCAGCGCATGCATGATCTCGTGCGCCAGAAGGATGATCGTCTCCCGCTCCCGCTGATACGAGTTGGACCCTTGGAAGAAAGCCACATAGGAGCTGTTCGAGAGATTGAATGCCCTTGCGGCGGCAGTGCCTCCGCTCGGATCGCGGCCGGGAACGAACTCGATGTGGATCGTATTCGGAAGCTCAGCGCCGGTAGGGAAGTAGGTTCTGCCCGACATGCCGTGCTGGAGGCTCAGCCCCGGCCGTTGCGGGGCGACTTCCAGTTTCGCATCCTCCGGCAACGCCGCATTGACCATGCGCACGGCGGCGAGAACTCGATTGCGTTCCGTTTGGTCTGCACCGCCGATAACCCGCACTTGGTTGTTGCTCGAGATCGTGCGGCTAGGCGCGGCCTGCGACAGGTATGCAGCGACCTGTGCCTGACCGGCGCCGTCGTTCAATCTGCCGAATCTGATCTCCGTATCGCCCCGATACATCAGCACGGGGAACGAGCCGATATGCTCGGTTCCTTGGTCGACGCCGACGAACACGCGGCGATCGTTGCCGTCGCTGTCATGAGAGATCGGGCTGCGTTTCGCGTCCGCTCTATCGGCGTCAGGCAATGCCCAAATGCCGAAATGCTCTCGGTAGCTGCCAGCATCTCCCCCGCAAGCCCCCCGAATGGAGGCGAGTGCAGGATCGCAAGACCAAGGCTCAAGCGGAAACGGCAGGGTCTCGGCTCGCGGTTCCGGTTCTGGGTCTGGGTCTGGGTCTGGGTCAACCTCCGGCTCCATGGGCCGTTCCGGCTCCATCGGGGTCTCGGGCGCCACGGTAACGGGCTGATTGTCACCACCACCTCCCCCGCCACATGCGGCGAGGGTAAGCGCGGCCACGATGGCCGCGATCAACGCGGTCTGTCTCATGGGTTGTCTCCCTGCGTTCCGGCCGGGCTGGTGCCGGGCCGGTCGCCAAACAGTCATCAGCGGGCGGCCCGGCATGGGCCGCGCGCTGATGTGTTTGGCGATGAGGGGAGCATGGCGACCCGCAGGGTGGCCGTCAAGCAAGGGGACTACCTATGACCGACGCGGAACGCGCCGCGCTGATCGGACACACGATACAGGAGCACAAGCGCCTCAAGCAGCACTTGGGCTGCCTGTCCGCGAAGGCCGATCAGATGAAGCAAGCCGTGGCGGAAGGGCTGCGGCTGATCACGGGCGAGACGACCGGCCACGTCGAAGGCGACACCCTGGTCGTCGCCAAGACCGCGCACAGCATGATGGTGGCTCGCTGCGACTGGCCCACGGTCGAGGTGATAGGCGATCTCGCTTCCGACCGGGCTGCGACGGAGAAGCGCCTGACCGAAGTCGAGGGCCAGCTACGCGACATGGGGCTGGGCGACTACACCGCAGGAGAAGGCGCATGAGCAGGGGACCGTGGATGCGGATTGACCCGGACGTGCACCTGAAGGGCGCGACCCCGGAGACGCTGGCCCGCGCCCTGCTGCGCCCGTTGAAGCCGCTACGCCCGCGCCCCGAGAAGAAGGCGGGCGCTCGCACGTCCGTGTCGAAGTCAAGATCGGCCGCCAAGGGACATGCGTCATGATGCCCCGTTTGCCGGGTGACGGTGGAAGCGGGGTGCCCGCCAGCCTGAAGCGGGCACCCCGCCCGGAGCGCCACGTAGAGCCGCGTGGCGCCCCTGCCGCCCGCCAAGGACAGGGCCAGACGGACGGGTTCGATGAGCTAGACGTAATCGGGGTGTTCGTCCCGCAGCCGCTCGCGCACGACCTTCTGCGAGGGTTCTTCTGCAACCGGGAAGAAGCGGGGAAGAACGGCCTTCAGAATTTCGGGGTCCACATGGCTGATACCCCCGATGCGGATGACTTGATTCGTCATGACAATCCTCCCCGGCGAGGAAGATCGCCATTGACCATGCGCAGCGGTTGCGGCATGATCACGTCCGTCCTGGCAGACGAACGTAGCGATCATTTCGCCGATTCAGCGCCGCCCCCAGTGGGCGGCCTGATTCGTTCTAGCAGGATTCCTTCGCGCGTTCCACGCCTTACGCCCGGCCCGCGTTCGACAGTCCGTTCGGCGCGATCAAGTCCCGGTGGAGCAACCGGCGACCGACCAAGCGGGCGACGGTATCGCGCATCTGGGCAAGCGTGCCTGACTCGCGGATGTTGTGCTTGCCCGCAAACTCCCGGATGTACCGATCAAGGTGCTTGGGGCTGATCTTGTGGAACGTCCCGTGATAGCTCCGCTCGAACATCGACCAGAAGCTCTCGATGCCGTTGGTGTGCGCCTGGCCCCGGACGTACTCGCTCACCGAGTGCTTGACCGCCTCGTGTTCCCGCTCGATGCCTTTGTACGCCTTCGCGTCATCGGTGTAGACCGTGGCGTCTTCCTCGGTGTTGTCTTCCACGAAGTCCTGCAGCGTCTCGGCGCCGGTGTCGGTAATGACCTCGGCGCGGACCTCGTTGGTGGCCCGGTCCTTCATGCCGATGATCGCCGTCTTGCCAACCGCGCCCCGGCCCGCGCCAGCTTCGCGCAGCGCCTTCCGCTTCGCGTTGCTCATGTTCTTCCGCTTGCCGCCGATGTAGGTCTCATCAACCTCCACCGGGCCGTCAAACGGCTCTTCGTCGCCATCGTCGCCCCAGGCTTCGCGAATGCGGTGCATCATGAACCACGCGGTCGGCTGCGAAACGCCGATATCGCGCTGCAACTTCATGGACGAAACGGACTTGAGGCTGGTCAGGCAGAGATAGATGGCGAAGACCCACTTGCGCATCGAGATTTTCGAGTTCGCGAGCGGAGTGTTGGTCTTCACGCTGAAGTAGGAGCGGCAGTCCGTGCACCAATAGGGCATGTAGCGGTGCGATGCTTCGCGGGTGCGAGTCGATCCGCATTTCGGGCAATGGCGACCGTTCGGCCAGATAATCGACTCGAACCACTCGGTCGCGGCTTCCTCGGTCGGGAACATGTCCATCAACTCAACGATGGTCAGTCCTTCGCGGTGCGCTTTGCCGGGTGCCTTGCGTGCCATTTCTCGTCTCCCCTCAATGACTTGAATATAGGGAGTCCGATGCAAAATGTCAACGTTTCTTTGTAAGCCCCAATGCAAAGAGCCGCCGCAAGGCCCAGAGCGCCGCCCGACGCTTCGCCGACCGCTGGCAAAGCACCTACCCCAAGGCCGTCGCCTGCCTGCGCAGCGATCTCGACGAGCTGCTCACCTGCTTCCGCTACCGGACCCTCGATGAGCGAAAGCGGGTCAGGACCACCAACGCCATCGAACGAAGGTTCCGGGAGGTCCGCAGACGAACCCGGCCCATGGGAACCTTCCAGGACCGGACCTCAATGGACCGCGTCCTCTACGCGGTATTCATCCACGAAAACAAGTCTCAGGGAATCAGCACCCCCGTCTCCCTGACACATAACTCTTGACGTTACCTGCCCTCTGGTCAAGGTGGACTCGTCTATTGCGGACATGCGATCCTCTTAATTCGATGGCCGAAATGTTGCCGGCGTCATATAGCAGGCCGAGGACGTTCCGGCGAACCCCGCCTGTCTGTGGCGCCGGCCGGATCGGCATCGCCGGCAGTGGTGCCGCCCAGCAGGTCGGCGCCGATGCTGGCGGCGATCTGCGATGCCGCCTCGTGCACGGAGTCGCGCGCAAGGTGCGCGTACCGCGCGGTCGTCTCCACTCTCGAGTGGCCCAGCAGGCGCCCGATCATCGGAAGCGACTCGCCCAGCGCCAGCGCCCGTGACGCCCAGCTATGGCGGAGGTCATGAAGCCTGACGTCGCCCAAGTCCGCCCGCGCCCGCACCCGCCGCCACTGCTCGCTCAGGTTGGTGATCCGCGTCCCCGCACGGGGACCCGCGATCACCCACGGCGTGTCCGCCACACGCGGCAGGCCGGCAAGAACCTGCACCGCCTCGGGCGACAGCGTCACCGTGCGCGCGCCAGTCTTGGTCTGCGCGAGATGAAGCTCCCCTGCCGCGAGGTCCACGTCGGACCAGCGCAGCGTCGCCACCTCGTCGCGCCTGCACCCCGTCAGCATGAGAAGCCGGAACGCCGCAGCCGCGTGGATCGAAAGCCGCCCCTCCGCCTCCATCGCCGCCAGAACGCTCCCGAGGCGCGCGAACTCCCCGTCGCTCAGAAAGCGCTCGCGCCGCCGCTCCCGGTACTTCGCAACGAAGCGGCAGGAGTTGCCGCCGTCCGTGCCGTGGCCGCAGGCCTCGGCGAACGTGAACATGCGCGAGAGCGTGGCAAGCGCCATGTTCGCCGTCGCCGGTGTGGCGCGCAGCCCGTGGTGCAGCGCGGTGACGCGCTCGCGGGTCACGTCCTCCAGAGCCAGGGCGCCGAGCGCGGGAAGGATGTGCTTGTCCAGAACGAAGCGGCGCTGCGCCGCCGTCGTCGGCCTGCAGCGCAGCGCAACGTGCTCCTCCAGGTACCGCTCCGCGATCTCCGCCACCGACGGTCCCGGCGGCGGCGCCAGCGGCGCAGGCATCGGGTCCTCGCCCGCCTTCACCCGCGTGATCGCCAGCGCCGCGCGCTGGCGCGCCTGCTCCGCCGTGATCACGCCGTGGCGGCCGATGGTGATCCGCCTGGACCTGCCCTTCACCCGTGTCTGGGCGATGTAAACCTTGCTCCCCGAGGGATAGGCCCGGACGCCGAAGCCCGGTATCTCGCTGTCCCAGTAGACCGTGTCCTTCCCGGCAGGCAGGGCCTCCACCGTGCGCTTCGAGATGCTCTTGCGATGAAGCTTGGTCATGCCCGCGCCTCCCCGCTCTCTCCTACGGCCCGGCCCGACGCGGACGCCGCCGCGAGGTGTGCGCCGATACTGCCGCCGACCCTGGCCGCAGACGCCTTCTCCGTCTCACGCGCCAGGTGCGCGTAGCGCGCGGTGCTGGATACCTTCGTGTGGCCGAGCAGCCTGCCGATCATCGTGAGGCTCTGGCCGAGAGCCAGCGCCCGGCTGGCGTAGCTGTGCCTGCAATCGTGGATGCGCACGTCGTCAAGCTCCGCGCGAGCCCGGATCCGGGCCCAGTACTTGTCGATGCGCGTCAGGCGCGTGCCTCTCTTCGTGCCCGCGATCACCCAGGGATTGCCGCGCACACGGGGAACGGACTCCAGCACGCCGATCACCGTGGGCGTCAGCGGCACCGAGCGCGGCCCGTTCTTGCCGTCGCGGATGCGAAGCTCCTTCGCCGTCGCGTCGACGTCGTCCCACTTGAGGCACAGCACCTCGTTCACCCGGCACCCCGTCAGCATCAGCAGCCGCACCGCATGGGCCGCATGCACCGAGGCGCCGCCCCGCGCCTCCTCCTCGTCCAGGGCCCGGCCAAGGCGGCGCACCTCCGCAGGCGTCAGGAACCGCTGCCGCCCCTCCTCGCGGTAGCGCCGCACGAGGCGGCAGGGATTGCTGCCCGCAGGCCGCATCTCCCAGGCCTCCGCCAGCGACAGCATCTTGCTCAGAATGTCGACGGTCCGGTTGGCCGCCACCGGCCTGTCGCGAAGGGAATGGTGGAGCTTTGCCACATCGCCGCGCTCCACCGCACGCACCTCCATCGATCCCAGGGCGGGCAGGATGTGGTTGTCCAGCACGCGCCGGTAGTGCGCCGCGCTCGACGGCTTGCAGTTGACCTTCACGTGGCCGTCGACGAACTTCCCGGCGAGATCGGCCATGGTGGGCTCCGGCGGCGGCGGTTCCGGCACCGGTTCCCGGCCCTGCTTGATGCGGTCGATTGCGGCTGCGGCCTCCTTGCGGGCCTCATCGGAGGTGATATCGCCATGCCTGCCGATGGTGGCGCGCCGCGACCCTTTGGGTCCCCTGCACTGGACCACGTAGGTCTTTCTGCCCGAGGCGTAGACGCGGACGCCGAAGCCGGGGAGTGCGGTGTCCCAGTAGAGGGCGTCCTTGACGCCGGGGGTCATGGCGTCGACGCTTCGCTTTGAGATGGCTCTGTGGAGGGAGTCGGTCATGGCGGGCCGCGATAGTTTAGAAACATTCTAATGAACATCCACGCGATTTCTGCATCGGTAAGCGGACCGAAAGCGAGTGGGTGGGTACTGGAGCGTATAGGAGCGTACGATTGCTACATTGTCAAGGCGCCGGGGCGGAGAGGGAAGGGATGATGTGTGTGTCGAATCGGCTATTTAGGGTACTACAGCGTACACGCGCGTACGTCTGATACAGGGCGTGGACCGGTGCATGATGTTCCCGGCCCTCTCCTCCCCAGGGAGGAGAGGGAGACTTAGGCCGTCGCCGCCAAGAGCCCCTCTCCGCCCTTTCAGGGGGGAGAGGGGTTTGGGGAGAGGTGGGTTAGTTCAGTCAACCACCCGGATCAGAGCGGCGGGTGGTGCTGCGCCCAGGGCCGCGCGCGTTCGTAGTCGGCGGCGGCGCGGAACACCGAGACATCGTCGTAGGTGCGGCCGACGAGCTGGATGCCGGTGGGCACGCCGTTCGACGCGAAGCCGCTCGGCACGCTCGCCACCGGGCACTCCGACATCAGGTTGAACGGGTAGTTGAGCTGCCACTGCACGTATAGGTCGCCGGGGTGGTTGGAGGTGGTGACCGGCTTGCCGTTGATGCGGAGCGAGGTGTCGCTCAGGTCCTGATCCGCCTGCAGCGCCGGGATCGCGTTGGTCGGGCAGACCAGGATGTCGTGGGTCTCGAAGATTGCCGCGAGCGAGCGGTACATGTCGCCGCGCACCTTGTTGGTGCGGTAGAAGTGCGCGAGGCTGTGCCGCGAGCCCCGCTCCAGGATGTCCCGAACGAAGCTCTCGACTTCGTACTTCCAGCGCGGATAGTCGGGCTCCACCGTGGCCCAGAACAGTCCCTCCCAGATCACGGTCCAGGCGTCGAGCGTGCTCAGGTTCCAGCCGACGTCCACCTCCTCGACGGTGCAGCCGAGGTCGCGGAAGGTCTGCAGCGCGTCGCGCGTATTCTTCCGCACCTCCTCGTCCACCTCGATGTAGCCGAGGTCCATGGAGTAGGCGATCTTCCAGCCCTTGATCGGCTCCAGCGTCTCGGGGATCTCCAGCTTGGGGCGGAGCGAGCAGATGTCGTCCGGGTGGGGGCCGGCCGTCACGTTCTGCATCAGCGCGCCGTCGGCGACGCTACGGGTGAGCGGGCCGTAGTGGAGGAGCGATTCGCGCGGGTGGTCGCGGTCGGTCGGGTTGCGGCCGAAAGGCGGCTTGAAGCCGAAGATCCCGCAAGCGCCCGCCGGGATACGGATCGAGCCGCCGCCGTCGGTGCCGTCGGCCAGCGTGGTCATGCCGGTCGCGATGGCGGCGCCGGCGCCGCCCGAGGAGCCGCCGGGTGCGAAATCCAGGTTCCACGGGTTGCGGGTGATGCCCCAGAGCTCGCTGTGCGTATGCGGCGCGTGGGCCATCTCGGGCGAGGTGGTCCGCGCGTGCATGATCGCGCCCGCATCGAGAAGCCGCTCTACCGTCGGCGCCGAGAACTCGGGCACGTGGTCGGCGAAGATGCGCGAGCCGAAGGTGGTGATCTCGCCCTTGAGCGCGTGGAAGTCCTTGATGACCACCGGCACCCCTTCCAGCGGCCGGATCTCGGCGCCGGAGGCATAGGCTTGCTCGGCCGCTCGCGCTTGCTCCAGCGCGCGCTCGTAGAAGGTATAGGTGTAGGCGTTAACCTTGGGGTTTACCGCCTCGGAACGCGCGATGACAGCGGACATCAGCTCGACCGGCGAGAGCGTCTTCGCCCGGAACCGTTCGATCGCCTCGGTTGCGGTCAAGTAGCAGAGATCGTCGGTCGCCATCGCAGCCTCCCGCTGTCGGTTGTTCGTTGCCTGCGACCGAGACTAGAGCGTTTCCGCCTTACCGGAAACGCTCTGACATTTGTCGCTCACGGCAGCCGGCCGTCCTGCGATTCCGCGCGCCTGCCGGCGCGACCGGCCGGCGCCTCCGCGTCGCGCGTCTACGCGCACGGGCGCACGATGGCGCCGCAGTCGCGGCCTGTCGCACGTCCGCCAAAGTCGGACGCGCTCTCACCTGCAATTCTTACGAAGGTCACGGGCTGCGTCGCGCCCGGTCGCCCCGGCGGTTGCACCGGCAGGCGATCCGCGCGAGCCTGCGACGAGCAACGGTCCTCGGGAGGCAAAGTCATGGCGGCGAAACGTGTGGTGCTGACCGGCTACGAGCCCTGGTCTCACGCGAGCGAGAACCCCACCCTCGACCTGCTCGACAAGGCGCGGGAGCGCAACTTCGCCGATATCGAGCTGATCACGCTCCGCGTGCCGGTGGAGAGCGAGCGCATCGCGCCGCTGGTGGACGAAGCCCTGGAGACCCATAAGCCCGACATCTGGATCAGCCTCGGGCTCTTCCCGGGCAGCCCGGTCGTCGCGGTCGAGCGCACCGCCGCCAACGTCATGGACTTCCCGGTGCCCGACAATGTCGAGGTCCAGCCCGTAGACGAGCCCGTGTACGCGGACGGCCCGTTTGCCTACAGGTCCACGCTGCCGATCAAGGCCATGGTGGCCGCGATGAACGAGCGCGGGGTCCCGGCCAAGGTCTCGAACACGGCGTCCACCTATCTCTGCAACCAGATCATGTATACCGCGCTCCACCTCGTGCAGGAGAAGAGGATGGAGACTCGCGCGGGCTTCATCCACGTGCCGTGCTCGCCGGGCTATGTCGCGCAGGCCGACTACCCCGAGCACGAGTGGCCGTCGATGAGCCTCGATCTCATGGACGAAGCGATCGATGCGGCCATCACCACGGCCGCGCGGCAGGAGACCGACGTCGCCGCACCGCCCAAGGGGTATTAGCTGGGGTCCGACTCCCTGCCACGGTAACCAGCGGCAACCACGTAGCTCTCGGCGGAATCGGAGCGGCTCGCGGGCGGCTTGGCGTTGCGCACCCGCGCGAAAGCCTGGCGCAGCCGGACTTGTAACGCGCCGTCGCCGCCCTGGCGCAGCTTGGCGAGAAAGCATCCGCCCGGCGCGAGCAGCGGCTCCGCGAGGTCCAGCGCGGTCTCGCAGAGTGCCGCGACCCGCAGCCGGTCGGTCGAAGCGTGGCCGGTGGTCGGCGCCGCCATGTCGCTCATCACCAGGTCCGCCGGGCCGCCGAGCGCAGCACGAATCTCCTCGAGCGCCTCCGCACCGCAGGCATCGATCGTGAGCACGGTGACACCGTCGATCGGCTCGATGGCGGTGGTGTCGACAGCGACTACGCGGCCGCGCTTGCCCACCCGCTCGGCCGCCACCTGGCTCCAGCCGCCGGGCGCCGCGCCGAGATCGACCACCCGCTGCCCCGGCTTCAGGATGTCCGCGCTCTCGGCGAGGCCGATCAGCTTGTAGGCGGCGCGGGAGCGGTAGCCGGCCTCGCGCGCCGCGCGGACGTAGGGGTCGTTGAGCTGGCGTTCGAGCCAGCGGGTCGACGATGCCTTGCGCCGCCGCGCGCGCTTGAGCTTGACCGGCGCGCGGCGTTTTCGGGGGCCGCCTTCGTCGCGGGCAGTCACGAGTGCGCGTGTTCCCGGCGCTCGGCGCGAGCCGCCCGCATCATCCGCAGCAGCATCCCCTCGCGGAGCCCCCGGTCGGCGACATCCAGCTGTCCCGCCGGGCAGGCGGCCATGACCGCGTCCAGAATGGCGCAGCCTGCGATCATCACGTCGCCCCGCCCAGGGCCGATGCAGGGCTGCGCCGCGCGGGCCTCGTAGTCCTGTTCGATGACCGTGTCGATCACTTCCCGCACGTCGCCGAATTGCAGCCTGAGACCGTCCACCCGGTCCCGGTCGTAGCGCGGCAGCCCGAGGTGAATGCCGGCGATGGTGGTGACGGTGCCCGAGGTGCCGAGGAGCTGGACCGTGCCGTCGGCGGCACCCGCCGGGATGTCGTGGGTTTCGGCGAAAGGGCCGATCGCGGCCTCGATCTCGGCGACCATCGCGGCATAGGATGCGCGGGCGACACGGTCGCCGCCGTAGCGCTCGGCCAGCGTCACGACCCCGTGGCTGATTGAGGTCCAGGCTTCGAGCGCGGCCGGTGCGCCGTCATCGAGGCGGACCCAGATGAGCTCGGTGCTGCCGCCACCGATGTCGAGCAGCAGCACGTGCCGCATCGTCCGGTCGAACAGGGGCGTGCAGCCGTCGAGGGCCAGCTGGACCTCCTCGGCCGACGAGATGATCTCGATGGAGAGCCCGGTCTCGTCGTCGACGCGGTCGATGAACGCATGGCGGTTCTCGGCGCGCCGGCAGGCCTCGGTCGCCACCGCCCAGTAGCGGCTGACGCCGCCTCGTCGGAGCTTGCCGGCGCAAACCCGGAGCGCGCCGATGGTCCGCCCCATCGCCTCCTCCGAGAGCCGCCCCGATTGCGCCACGCCTTCGCCGAGGCGCACGATCCGGGAGAAGGCGTCGACGACGCGGAAGCCCGCGCCCTTCGGTCGCGCGACGAGGAGCCGGCAGTTGTTCGTGCCGAGGTCGAGCGCGCCGAATGATGAGCCGGGCCGATCGCTCACTGTGCTTGCTCCGATTGCCGGGGCGCCCGCTGCCCGACGCCGGCTTGGGCATCATTACAGCGCGTGCGCCCGCGCCTGGCAACGTACGGAGGCCGTGGTGGCTTACGCCTCATGGCAGAGGCCGCGCGAGGATCGGTTGACACGGCCGCCCCATGCCATAATTTCCGGGCCAAGCCCCGCTGGGGGATCGTCTAACGGTAGGACAGCGGACTCTGACTCCGTAGGTCCAGGTTCGAATCCTGGTCCCCCAGCCACTTCTCTCGCCCGGCGCGGCCCAACGGCCCGGCCGGGCGTTTCGATTCCACCGGGTTCTGCGCTCAGGCGTGGGTGCGGGTCTTGTCTGGATCGTAGAAGGGAATCTGCGAGACCGTCGCGGAGCAGCGCCCGCTCTCTCCCTCCACATTGAGCCGCGTGCCCTCGGCCGCCGCGTGGGGTGCCACGTGGCAAAGCGCGAGGGATTTCTGCATCCGGTGCGACCATCCCGGGCTGTTGACCACGCCGACCTTCTCACCGTCGAGGGTGAGCGCGGCGTCGGCGTCAACGGCATCGTCGTGGTCGGCCACGATGCCGACCATGAGGATCTTCTCCTGCCCCTCGCGCGCGAACACCGCGTCCTTGCCGCGAAAATCGCCCTTCTTGCGCGAGACCGACCAGCCCATGGTGACCTCCCAGGGCGTGTTCGCCTCGGTCATGTCGTAGGGATAGAAGAGCAGCGCCGCCTCCACCCTGATCTTGTCGAGGCAGGTGAAGGAGCAGGGCACGATGCCGGCGCTCTCGCCCGCGCTGAGGATCTCTTCCCAGAGCGGCACCACATGCTCGGCGGTGGCGAAAATCTCGTAGCCACGCTCGCCGGAGTAGCCGGTCCGCGAAATCAACGCCGGCCGGCCGAAGAGCGTGGTCTCGGCCTGGTGAAAATAGCCGAGCGCCGGCAGGTCGGCCGGCGTGTGTTGGTCGAGGAAGCCCGCCGCCGCCGGCCCCTGCAACGAGATGTCGTGCAGATCGTCGTCGAAGGCGATGCTCACCTCCTTGCCCTCGACACTCTCGTGCAGCCGCTCCAGGCAGGCGCCGGCGCCGTGGACCACGAGGTAGTCGTCCTCGGCGACGTTGAAGATGATGGCGTCGTCGCAGATGCCGCCGTCATCCTGCAGGACGGGCCCGTAAGCCGAGCGTCCGATCGGGATGCGTGACATGTCGCGGGTGATGATGTGATCGCACACCGCGGCGGCGTCGCGCCCACGCACGTGGACCTTCTTGAGCCCCGAGACATCGAAGAGGCCGGCTTTCTCCCGCACTGCGTCGTGCTCGTCGCAGGGGTCCGAGTTGTAGGTCCACGGGGCCCCCATGCCGTTCCAATCCTCGAGGTTGGAGCCGAGCGCCCGGTGGTGCGCGGCCAGCGCCGATTCACGTTCGCTCATTGGCAGCTCTCCCTGATTCTTTCTCTTCCCTCAGTCGCTGGGCGCTCGCTCCGCTCGGGTCGCCCGCCCCCACACGCAACCCGCGCGGCGCTACGCGCCGCCGTTGGCCGGCAGGGACGGATAGGTCTGGTCGCCCCAGATTTGCCGCTCTCTGATCCAGGGCAGCGGATACTGCGGGTTCTCGGACTCGAACTCGCGGGCGAGCCGGTGGCCGTCGAACACCGCGTCCGCGATCATCCGGGGCGCGTAGCAATCGCCGATGTGGAAGATGTTGTCGATCTCTTCGGCGGCCCATTCGTCCTTGCGCGCCTTCAGCTCGGTGAAGAGCCCGCTGTTGGAGACACGGGCGGTGGCGACGACCAGCGTGTCGCAGGTGAGCTCGTCGATATGGGTGTTGGCCGTGCGCGGCAGCTCGCCGGTGCGCGGATCGGCGCTCCGCCGGTAGCCGTCGCCGAAAATCGGGTAGGCGCGCACGGTGACCTCGTTGCCGGTATCGATTGAATGCACCCAAGTGGAGCTCAGCTCTTTGATGCCCTTCTCGTGCATCATCCGATGCAGGTTGGGGGCTTCCAGGGTGAAGTGGGTGTAATGCACCGATGACCCAAGCTGCGTGATGATGGTCACCTGCTTGCCCTGGTCAACGAGGTACTCGGCGAGGCTCGCGCCGGTGTAGTAGCCCTCGGCTTCCAGCACGATCACCCGGTCGCCGACATCCTTGCCAGCCATGACCTGCTCCGGCGTGCACACCTGGGCGAGGCTCGCATCGACGCCGGGGATCGGCGCGTGGGTGGTGCTGCTCAGCCCATCCGTCGCCCAGTGCGAGCCGACCGCGACCACCACCCGGTCGGCGCCGTAGGTGAGCACGTCGTCCGCGCTCATCTCACCCACGCCGGTGTGGACCTCGACCGACTTCAGCTTGTCGAGCTGAATCTGGCGGTAGCTGGTCACACGGCCCCACTCGGCGAGACCGGGGAAGCGCTGGATGTAGCGCACACAGCCGCCGATCTCGCCGTCGGCCTCGCGCAAATGCACGTCGTAGCCGCGCTCGCCGAGCACGCGTGCGCACTCCATGCCGGCGGGCCCGGCGCCGACCACGAGCACCGAGCCGGGATCCGGCGCCTTCTCGAACTTCTCCGGGTGCCAGCCGCGCCGGTACTCCTCCATCGAGGTGGCGTTCTGGGTGCAGATCAGCGGCGGCCCGCCGATCTCCCAGCGCGAGATGCACATGTTGCAGCCGATGCACTCGCGGATGTCGTCGAGGCGCCCCTCGTCGATCTTGTTGGGCAGGAAGGGGTCCGCGATCGAGGGCCGGGCGGCGCCGATGATGTCGGCCTGGCCGGAGGTCACGATCTGCGCCATGTCGTCCGGGCTGGTCACCCGGCCGACTCCGAGCACCGGCACGTTGGCGATGCTCTTCACGTCCTTGACCCAGGGCTTCTGATGGTTGGCCTTGTAGAAGCGGGACGGGCCCGCGTCCTCGCCCCACTCGGCGATGTCGCCGATGTTCACGTCCCAGAGGTCGACCACTCCTTCCTTGGTCGCGAGCTCGACGAACTTGAAGCCGTCGTCGCCCACTTCGACGCCTTCTGCGCCATAGAGCGTGTCGATGGCGAAACGGGTCGCGACGGCACAGTTGTCGCCCACGGCCTGCTTCACCCCGGCCAGACCTTCGATCCAGAAGCGCGCCCGGTTCTCGAAGCTGCCGCCGTAGCGGTCCGTACGCTTGTTGTAGAACCTGGAGAGGAACTGGAGTGGCAGGTAGCTGTGTGCGCCGTAGACGTAGATGATGTCGAAACCCGCGCGCTCGGCGCGGATCGCGGCGTCGACGTACATCTGGATCAGGTCCTTGATGTCGTCTTCGTCGGCCTCGCGCGGGTAGGTGCGCGATTCGAACTCTGACGCGATCTGGCTCGGACCGCGGGGCACGGCCCGGCTCTCCATGCAGGGCGCATGGGGGCCGCCGTACCACATCTCGATCCCGGCGAGCGCGCCGTGCTTGTGGATCTCGTCGCACATGTGGCCGAGGTTGATGACGTCGCCATCGTCCCAGATGCGAGCCGAGACCCGGTGCACGTCGTCCGATTCCGGGTGGATCGAGGCGTATTCGGTGCAGATGCCGCCCCAACCGCCCTCGGCCTTCATGCCGCGGAAGGCCGCTTGGGCGCCCGGCCGCTCGGAGCCCGCGCCGTTGCAGTGGGGAACCTGATAGAAGCGGTTCTTCATGGTCTTCGGACCGATCCGAATCGGCTCGAACAAGCAGTCATACTTCGGATCACGCGCCATCTGGTTTCCCCCTCGTGTTCGTCACGCCGCCGCTCCCCATGCCGGCCCGCCACCGTTCGCCGGCCGACAGGATGCGGCACATGGCCAATTAATCCGTGCCAACTGCGGCGCAGAATAGCATAGTGAATACCGGGCCGGTAGACGCTCGACTGCCACTTACACATTCACTACAACAAACATTTGATTGGTAGAACCAAATACTTGCAATTCGATTGGTCCAACCAACTATTCGCACTTTGATTGGTCCAACCAACTATTCAATTTCATGTATCCATTGTCAGCCGGTCTTGACTCCGATCAATGATAGCGAATACGGTTTTAGCAGATGATTGCGCAGGAAGAGCGCAATCCACTGTGCTGCCCCGCTGACGATGCCCGATTCGGGCCTCCGCGCGGCCGCACCCAACAGGGAGACTAGCCATGGGCAAGAAGGGACTTACACGCAGACAATTTACGGGCACGGCTGCGGCTGCAGCCGGCGCTGTCGCTGCGTCGTCGTTCGGCGCCCCCTATGTTGCACAGGGCGCCGAGAAGGTCGTCAAGCTCGGCTTTCTGGGGCCGCTCACCGGCGAAGTGGCGGGCTGGGCCTTGCCGGGCCGCAATGCTTGCCTGATCTGGGCCGACCAGGTCAACGCGGGCGGCGGCATCAAGATCGGCGACGACAACTACATGGTCGAGATCGTCTCCTACGACAACGAGTACCTGGCGGACAAGTCGTTGATCGGTGCGAAGAAGCTGGTGCTCGAGGACGACGTCAAGTTGGTCTTGATGCTGGGCGGCACCGACGCGCCGGCGGCCGTGCAGTTCTTCACCAAGCAGAAGATGCTGTCGACCACCCTGCTGCCGAGCGATCTCACCCCCGACACGCTCTATCACCTGGCGCCCGCCGAGGTGCATCCGCTCTACAACGTGACCGGCGTCGAGTGGCTGGCCGAGAACCGGCCGGAGCTCAAGACCGCGGCGATCTGCGCCCAGGACGACGAGCTCGGGTGGCCCTCGGTCGCGACCTATCTCGCTGCGTTCGAGGCGGCAGGCATCGACGTCGTCTACAACAAGTACTTCGACATCGCGACCACCGACTTCGCGCCGGTGGTGACCGCGATGCTGGCCGAGAATCCTGACATCGTCTGCCTCGACACGGCCTATCCGGACTTCGTCAACCTGCTCTGCGAGCAACTCTTCCTGCAGGACTACAAGGGGCAGATCATCTCCTGCACCCTCGATTTCTACGGGCGGATTATCGAGAAAACGAGCACGGAGTTCCTCGAGGGTCTGATCTTCCAGTTCCCGGATTTCGACGACCCGGCGATGAACGAGCCGCACATCAACTTCGAAAACCCCAACGAGTTCTTCGTCAACTACAACGAGCGCTTCCCCGACGCCTGGAGCGCGGTGACCTGGGAATATCCCGCCATCGCCGAGATGTGGAGACTGGCGGCCGAGAAGGCCGGCAGCGTCGAGCCGATGAACGTGTTCGCATCGCTGAAGGAAGGCGGGCGCGGCCCTCATGTCTTCGGCGACGCCGACTGGTGGGGCGAAGAGCTGTGGGGCATCGACAACGCCCTGGTCGGCAACTGGCCGGTGGTGCAGATCCAGAACGGCAAGGCCACGATCGTCGAGTATCGCAACATCATCGATTGGTGGAACAAGCACGGCGAGCTGTTGAAGAAGCATACCGCGGAGCAAGGCTGACCCTGCAGCCTGCGGTAACCACCACGTTATGACGCGGCGGGTCCGTCGTCAGCACGGACCGCCGCACAGGCGAGCCGGGGCGGTGCAGCCCCGGCTCTTCCGTTGTAGGATTCGTCTCCGGACAAGCGGACGCCCCGTCGGGCCCGGCGCACCGGCCGCGTCGCCGGGATGGTGGGGCATGCGCCGCGCCTGAGACGCACCTGACCCGCACGAGGGACCGTGGACACTGTCGTTCAGACGCTGGTGAACGCTCTGATGCAGAGCAGCTTCGTCGCGCTGATGGCGGTGGGTCTGGTTCTCATCTTCGGCGTCATGCGGGTCATCAACTTCGCCCACGGCGAGTTCTACATGGCCGGCGCCTACGTCGTGTTCTGGCTCTACGCCCAGCACGAGCTGCCCTTCTTCGCTGCCGTGGTCGCGGCCATGATCATCGTCGGCATCATCGGACTGATCATCGAGCAGATTCTGTTCAAGCCGATGCGGGAAAACCCGCTCGGTGGGCTGATCATGTCCATCGGCGTGCTCTTCATCCTCCAGGTGCTCGCAGCGGTCATTTTCGGCGTCGGCCTGATGAAGCACATCCCGCCGCTCTATCCCGGGGCAACGCCGCTCTTCGGCATGGACGGCGTCTCGGTGCCGTGGCAGCGGCTCGTCGCCTTCGGCATTGCGGTCGTGCTGCTGATCGGGTTCTGGCTCTTCCTCAAGCGCACGCGGCTCGGCTGGGCGCTCCGTGCCTGCGCGCAGGACCGCGAGGCGGCGGCGCTCCAGGGCATGTCGATCAACAAGCTGGCGCTGCTCGCGATGGGGCTCGGCGCCGGCATGGCGGGCGCCGCCGGTGCCATCATGGCGCCGCTGGTCCGCGTCTATCCCTATATCGGCGGCCCGGTGATCGTGACCGCCTTCATCGTCATCGTCGTGGGCGGCATCGGCAGCCTGGAAGGCGCGGTGCTGGCCGCGGTGCTCTACACCTTCTTCCACACCTTCGTCGCCACCTACCTCGACGGGACCATCGCGAGCATCCTCGGCCTGCTGCTGATGTTGCTCGTGCTGATCGTGCGTCCCGCAGGCCTCCTGGGTAAAGGTGAGAAGGTCTAACCGACTCCTGCTGACGGGCGGCGGCCTCACGGCGCTGCTGGCGGTCTTCTGCGCGCTGCCCTTCCTGGTCGCGATCTACCGGATCGACATCCTCATCTTCCTGCTGATCAACGTGATCCTGGCGGTGAGCTACCGCTTCCTCACGCTCGCGGGCGAATTCTCGCTCGGCCATGTGGTGATGATGGGGGTCGGCGCCTACGGCAGCGCGCTCGCCACCAAGGAGGCCGGGCTCTCGGTCTGGCTTGCGGCCCCGCTGGCGGCGGCGTTCACCGGTCTCCTCGCGCTGCTGCTGGCCTTTCCGCTTTTCCGTATGAAAGGCTTCTACTTCTTGATCGGCTCCTTTGCCGCAGGCGAGGCGATCCGCCTCTCCTGGAATCGCTTCCGCGATCCCTTCGGTGGGCCGGGTGGCATCGTGTTCATTCCCTCGCCGGAGATTCCGCTCCCCGTCCTCGGCATGTTCGACGTGGCGGCGGACCCCATCGCCTACTACTTCCTGTGCCTCGCGATCGTGGTCATCACGATCTTCATCTTCTACCGGCTGGAGCACTCGCGCTTCGGCCTCACGCTGCACGCGATCCACTGGAAGGACGTGCTGGCAGAATCGGTCGGCGTGCACATCTGGTGGTACAAGACCTTCGCTCTGGTGCTGGCATCGGCCTTCGCCGGGCTCGCCGGCGGGCTCCTCGGCCACTATCTCGGCACCGTGAACCCGGTGCAGTTCAACCTGCACATCATGCTCTTCGTGCTGGTGTGGGTCATCGTCGGCGGCACGCGGACCATCGCCGGCCCCGTCATCGGCGTCATCGTGCTTACGGTCGTCGACCAGGGGCTGCGCGGTCTCGACGAATGGCGGCCGCTGTTCTACGGCGCGATCCTGATCCTCACCGTGATGTTCCTGCCCGACGGGCTGGAGAGCCTGCCGCGCCGCGCCAGGGTGTGGTGGGAATGGGCGCAGCACAGGGGCCGCCCGCCGGTCAGCGACGACGAAGAAGAACCACCGGAGTCAGATAGACCGCCGCCTCGAGACGCCTGAGATCTCCGGGCGCCTCGCCTTCCGCGAGCGGGCCCAGACGCTCGGGACCGAAGCGCACGGGATCGCGCTCAATCGCCTCGGCCCGGAGCCGGGCGTCAAGCGCCGCCGCACCGTCCCCCGCCTCCTCCCTGAGCACCGCGAGCGCGCGCAAGATCGCCACCTGATCCGCTTCGCGCCAGCTGAGGCCCGCCGCCCGCTTCGCCTGGGCAGCCTGGAGCGCGGCCGCCGGGCTGCGTGCGAGGTAGGCGCCACCGGTGAGCGCTGCCGCCCGTCCGGCGCCCAGCAGCTTGGTGAACTCGGCGCGGGCGACGGCGTCGTACCCGCCGGGGTGCTTGGCCTGCAGGCGCAGGTGGAAGCCCGAGCTGCGTGCGCGCTGCGGTACCGCCATGCGCGCCACCCAGCCCTCTGCTGCCTCCCACGCTCGAAGCGCCCGGCGGAAGGCACGCCGCCCCGCTGCGTCGTTGCCGGCCGTGGCATGGCACAGGGCGAGATGGGTCCGGCTCGCCGCGCGGCGCGGGTCGTCCGCGACGAAGGCTCTCGCGATCGCGGCGGCGGAGCGCCATGCGGCATAGGCCTCGTCCACGCGCCCCGCATGAAACGCATCGAGCCCGTCACGGACCCGGACTTCCCAGCGTTGTTCGGCGCCCAGAATTCCCCCACTGCTTTTCGGAGACTCAGTCCGCATCGCGCGCACCCACCTCCCCCTGTCCCCCTCCCAATTTATTCATTTCCCTCAATCGCCGGGCGCTCACTCCGTTCGCTTGGCTCCGCGCCATTCGGCGCGCGGCGCAGTCGCGCCGTCCGGGCCTGCGGCCCGGCAGGGCGGAGGGGGGACGTAGGCGGTACCGACCTTGTCTCCCTCTCCTCCCCTCGGGGGAGGAGAGGGCCGGGGTGAGGAGGGGGGCGTCGCACCGCTGCTTCATCGGGAGATGCTCCATTCACACCAGGCCAGCGGCGCGGACGGCGGCCATGTAGGTCCGGCTCACTGGTACCTCGTGGCCGCCGGTGAGGCGCAGCGTCGTGCGGCCTTCCTGGCGCGCCGCGCCTTCCACATGACGGCGCGCGACCCAGTAGGAGCGGTGCACTCTAACCCCACCCGCGCCTTCGAGCTCGGCGACCGCGTCGACGAAACGCATCAGCACCAGGGTGGAGCCAGCGGTGGTAAAAGCCTCGACATAGTGGTCGGCGGTCTTGAGATAGACGAGGTCGCGGCCGAGCTTTTCCGGCAGGCGGTCGAGGAAGCGCGCGCCCGGCGCGGGGCCGGACTGACCGTCTGACTCGCCGGCCCCGTCCGGTACGGGTCCCGCGACGCTCCGCTCCGCCAGCCCGCGACGGACTTCCATGACGGCGACCACCCCGAGCCCGATCACCAGCATCAGCACCGCGACCGAGAGATAGATCATCGGCACGCCGACTGGCTCGGCATAGCCGGGCCGGAACAGCGCCTCGGCGGCCAACACCACGCCGGTGCCGGGCGCGGCGGCGACCGGGGCCGCTGCCGCCGTCACCAGCACGCGCCGCCGCATCGAGTGGCCGCCTGCGGTGACCAGGGCCAGCATCATGATGCTGCCGCAGACGAGCCAGTTACCGCCCATCGCCACCGCCCAATAGCCGATGCGGCCGGAGACGCCGAGCGAGTCGTAGGTGCCGAACGGGCCGATGAAGGCGAAGAGCGCCACCAGAGCGACCAGCGCAACCGCCTGACCGGCCAGCGAGCGGCGCATTTCGCGAAGCGTGAACGGCGAATCCTGCAATTCGCGAATAATCCCGTGGCGTTTGCGTATCGGACGGTGACGCGCGACGCGGGCCTGCTCACCCTGCCCCGGTCAGCCAACCCAACGCTTTGGAGGATATGTGATGAGCATTCGAACCGCATCCATCAAGGGCGCCGCGCTGGTTGCCTCGGTCGCCTGTGCCGCCTCGCTCGCGTTCGGGGCCGCCGCGGCGGACCTCGAGGTCCGCATCGAGGGCCTGCGCTCGGCAGACGGCGACGTGCGCGTCGCGCTGCACCGGCACATGGAGGACGCGAAGTTCCCCGGCGATGCCGGCGTGGTCGGCGCGATCATGCGCCCCGCCGCCTCCGGCACCGTGCGCGTGGTTTTCGCGGACGTGGCGCCTGGCGCCTACGCGGTGGCGGCCTTCCACGACGCCGACGGCGACGGCGAGCTCGCCCAGAACTTCTTAGGGATGCCGACGGAAGGCTACGGCTTCTCCAACGGCGCGGTGGGATTCATGGGCCCGCCCAGCTTCGCGGACGCCGCGGTGACCGTGGGCGAGGGGGAGACCATGCCTTCCGTCTCGGTGCCGATCGCCTATTCCGATGCCGGCGGGCAGGGGGGCGGGCAATGAGAGCCGCACCCTCCCGCCGCACGGTATTGCGGGCGCTGGGCTCCCTGCCGGTTGCGCTGGCGGCCGGCAGGGCGGGGCCTGCGGCGGCTGATTCAGCCGATTCCGCGCCGGCGCTCACCGCCGCGCAGCGCCGACTCGCCTTTGCCACCGCGGCAGCCGAGACCCTCGCCGCGCCGCTCACGACCCTCTCCGGCCGCCTGCCGCCCGATCTCACCGGTGTGCTCTGGCGCAACGGCCCGGCGGAGCACGATCGTTTCGGCCACCGCTACGGCCACTGGTTCGACGGCGACGGCATGGTGCAGGCTTTCACCTTCACCGGAGACGACGTGAGCCACCGCGCCCGTATCCTGGACACGCCGAAGCGAAGGCGGGAGACCGCGGCGGGCACGCGCCTCCTGCCCGCCTTCGGCACCCTGCCACCCGACGTTGCACCGTTCATGGCACCCGACGACATGAACGCCGCCAACACCTCCGTGCTCGCCCATGGCGGGCGGCTCATGGCGCTCTGGGAGGGGGGCTCGGCGCTGGAATTCGATTCCGAGACGCTGGCGGTCGGCGACTTCGTCTCCTGGCGGCCAGACCTCACAGGCGCGCCCTTCTCGGCCCATCCCAAGGTGGAGGCCGACGGCACCTGCTGGAACATCGGCTGCGTCACCTTCCCCCGGCCGATGCTGCTCTTCTACCGCATCGACCCGCAGGGCCGGCTTGCCAACTTCAACGCGCTGCCGGTGGATCCGCTCGGCATGGTCCACGACTATGTCGTGACCCGGCGCCATTTGGTGCTCGTGATCTCGCCGTTCGTGGTCGAGCCCGAGCGCTTCGCCGCCGGCCCGATCAGCTTTCTCGACGCCCACGTCTGGCGGCCCGAACTCGGCACCCGCGTGATCGCCGTGGACAAGGAGACGCTTTCTCCCGCCCGCCGCTACGACCTCCCGGCGGGCTTCCACTTCCACCACGGCAATGGATGGGAGGAAGCGGACGGCACGATCCACCTCGATCTCTGCCAGGCGGCGGACCCGATGTTCGCCATCCACGACCTGCGCGCGGTCATGGAGGGCGACTGGGAATTCCCCTCCGCCCATCCCCGCTACCACCGCATAGTGCTGCGGCCCGGCGGGGCCGGTACGGTGGAGCAGGTGGCCGCGGCCGTGGCGGATTTTCCCCGCATCGACTCGCGCCGCACCGGGCTCAGGCATCGCGCGCTCTTCGCGCTCACCGGCGCGCGGGGCGGCGGCTGGCCGCTCTCACGGGTCGACCGGATCGATCCCGATCATGGCGTGGTCGACGGCTGGTCCTACCCGCGCCACCTGATCCCGGAGGAGCACGTGTTCGTGCCGCGTGGGGAGAGGGACGGCGACGGCTGGCTGGTGGGCCCCTTCCTCGACCTTGAGCGCCGCACCAGCGGGCTCAGCGTCTTCGACGCCCAACACCTCGCCGACGGCCCGCTCTGGCAGGGCATCCTGCCCTACCCGCTCCCCCTCGGCCTGCACGGGACGTTCGTGGCGGCATGAAGAGAGCACGGCAACCGGAGAGACTTGCGAAACGAGGGGAACCGGGCCACAGGCCCGGACGGCGCGACTGCGCCGCGCGCCGGATGGCGCGGAAGCCAAGCGAGCGGAGCGAGCGCCCGGCGTCTGAGGGTTATGGAAAGACCGGGGCTACAGCCCCGGATCGGCGGAGGGGAGGCCAAGCAGCACCCCGCCGTGGTTGGAGGCGTTCACGTCCCAGTTCTGGGTGATGTGGCCGCGGATGCAGTTGACGTCGCGCATGGCGCGCGAGAGCGGGTTGCTGTCGTAGAGCCCGGCACCGCCCGAGAGGTGGAAGAGCATGTCCACCGCCTCGGCCGCGAGCTTGCCCGCCATGGTCGCCTGGGCGCGCAGCTCGGATTTCTTCGCCATCGGCGCAGTCCCGCCGCTCTCGGCGATCGCCATGCCCTTGTCGCAGCAGTGGTGCAGCAGCAGGCGCGCGGTCTCTATATTGGTGTGGGCTTCCGCCACCTTGACCTGCGCGGTGGAATAATCGGCCATGCTCTTGCCCGACATCCGCGCAACGCGGTCGCGGGTGCGGGTGACGAAGTCGTCGTAGACGGCCTGGGCCACGCCGAGCGCGGCGGCGCTCTGATTGATGGAAAACATGGCGTAGGCCGGCAGCTTGTAGAGCGCCGCGTCGTTCACGGCGCAGCCCGGCGCGGTGCCGCCGCCCTTGGTGGCGTTGATGGTGAGCGCGCGGCGGTCCGGCACGAAGATGTCATCCACGGCCACGTCGGCGCTGCCGGTACCGCGCAGGCCCGCGGTGTGCCAGGTATCGATGATCTCGTACTGGCCCTGCGGGATCGCGTGCATCTGGGCGAGTCTGGGCTTGTCGCCGTCTTCGGTGAAGGCGGCGGCGATGAACCAGTCGGCGCCGTAGACCCCACTTGCGAACGGCCAGCGCCCGCTGATGCGCCAGCCGCCGTCGGCCCGTACCGCCCGGCCCAGGCTCGGGATCAGCACGCCCGCCACCATGGCGTCGGGCGTTGCACCCCAGATCTCGTCCTGCCCGTCCGGCGGCCAGTAGCCGAGCAGGCAGTTGTGAGAGGAGTACTGGATCAGGCACCAGCCGGCGGCGCTGCAGGCGATGGAGATGGCTTCCACGATGTCGACCAAGCCGGAATAGTGCGCTTCGGCCCCGCCGTGGCGCGCGGGCTGCAGGATGCGGTGGACGCCGGCCTCCCGCATCGCCTGCATGGTTTCGGGCGCGAGCCGGCGGGTCTCCTCGGTCTCGTCCGAGCGCGCGCGCACGGTGTCCATGATCTCCCTGGCGCGTGCGAGCAGGTTTTCGCGTGTCCTCACCGTCGCCCTATCAGCCGCTACCGCCTCGTTCATGGCGCTTCAGCCCTCCATCAGCACGTCGTGGGCGAGGTGGTCGGCGACCCGGTCGAGGCCCTCGCCGGTGCGGCAGTTGGTGAGCAGCACGGGCCGGCCGTTCCGCACCTCTTGCGCCTCCCGCTGCATCAGCGCGAGGTCGACCCCCACGTGGGGCGCGAGGTCCGACTTGTTGATGATGAGCAGGTCGGCGCGGACGATCCCCGGCCCCCGCTTGCGCGGAATGTCGCCGCCGCCCGAGACGTCGATCACGAACATCCAGTAGTCCACCAGATCGAGCGAGAAGGTGGAGGCGAGATTGTCGCCGCCGCTCTCGATCAGGATCAGGTCGAGGGGGCGGAGCTGCTCCTCCAGCAGGTCGGCGGCCTCGATGTTGAGCGTCGGGTCCTCGCGGATCACGGTATGGGGGCAGGCGCCGGCCTCGACGCCCACCACGCGCTCCGGTGGGATCAGGCCGCTCCGCTGCAACCGCTCGGCATCCTCCTGCGTCACCAGGTCGTTGGTGACGATGGCCATGGAGGTGCCGCGCGCTGCGAAGAGCGGCAGCAGCCCCTCGATCAGCGCAGTCTTGCCCGAGCCCACCGGCCCGCCGATCCCGACCCGTGCCGCACTCGCGGTCGCCGTTGCCCCGGCCAACTCTTGCGCTGTCTCCGTCGCCACTATGCGTCCTGCTCCTCGATGATGTGCGCCCTGCCGTCGGCGATATGCTGGGCGAGCCGCGCGATGTAGGTCTCGCGCGGGCCATCCAGCGCCACCTTGAGGACCGCGCCCTCGAACCGCACGCGCCAGTGCAGATTGCCGCAGAAATAGCCGAGGTCCAGCGCCGCCGCCAGGTCGCGGGGGCCGAGCGCAAGCCACACGGTCTCGCGCATGCGCACCACGACGGCGCGGTCGTCCTCCAGCAGCAGCACCGCCCCGTTGGCGAGGCGATCGGAGCGCGCGATGGCGACCGCGCAATCGGTGCCCTTGTCGGTCGCCACCCGGAGCCGCTTGCGCGCGGTGTCGGCTGCGTCCAGCGTGATGGTCTCGACGCGCCCGTCGTGCTCCAGCGCGTGCAGTCGCTCGGCGATTGCCGGGTCGGTCGCGTTGCCGAGAATCTGGGTGAGCCGCAGCATGGCGGGCAGCTTACGGCGATCGGAAGCGCTGGCAAGGGAGGGGGCGGCCGGCATGGCGCGTGTCGATTGAAGGGCGGCCGGGCCTTCGGCATCATGCGCCGCGGGCGCCACGCGGAGGAGACTGATGCGCGCGACGATGATGGACTACCCGCTCACGCTGACGCAGTACCTGGAGCGGGCCGGCACGCTGCTCAAAGACAGCGAGATCGTCACCCGCCTGCCGGACAAGTCGCTGCACCGCTACCGCTACGGCGACTTCCACCGCCGCGCGCGCCAGCTCGCCTCCGCGCTCAAGAGGGCGGGGCTGGAGCGCGGCGACCCGGTGGGCACGATGATGTGGAATAACTATCCGCACGAGGAGTGCTACTTCGGCGTCCCCGCAGCCGGTTGCGTGCTGCACACGCTCAATTTCCGCCTGCACCCCACCGACATCGCCTACATCGCGAACCACGCTGGCGACCGCTTCGTAATCGTGGACGACGTGCTGTTGCCGCTGTTCGAGAAGGTCCAGCCCGAGATCGCGCCGGAGCGCGTTTTCGTGGTGGCGCTCTCGGGCCAGCCGGTGCCGGAGGGCTACGAGAACTACGAGGACCTGCTGGCGTCGGGCGACCCTGACGACGACCTGCCCGCCCTCGACGAGCGCGACGCCTGCGGCGTCTGCTACACCTCCGGCACCACCGGGCGGCCCAAGGGCGTCGTCTACTCGCACCGGGCCATGGTGCTCCACACCATGGCGATGTGCATGACCGAGCCCTTCGGCGTCAGCCAGCACGACACCATCATGCCGGTGGTGCCGATGTTCCACGCCAACGGCTGGGGCCTGCCCTACGGCGCCGTCGCGACCGGCGCCCGCGTCGTATTGCCGGGCCCTCATCTCGATCCGGTGAGCCTGCTCGATCTCTGCGAGGCCGAGGGGGTCACGTTCGCCGCCGGCGTACCGACGATCTGGAACGGAATCCTACAGGCGCTCGATGCCGAGCCCGACCGCTGGTCCCTCGACCCGCGGCTCCGCACCGCGGTCGGCGGCTCGGCGGCGAGCGAGGCCATGATCCGAGGCTTCGACCGTCGCGGCGTCCGCACCATCCACGCCTGGGGCATGACCGAGATGACACCGCTCGGCAGCGCCGGGGTCATCAAGGCGACCATGGGAGAGCTCGACGAGGACGCCCAGTACGACTACCGGGCGAAGCAGGGGATCGCCATGCCCTTCGTCGACATGCGGTTGATCAACGATGCCGGCACCGCGCCCTGGGACGGCGAGACCATGGGCGAGGTTCAGGTACGCGGGCCCTGGATCGCCGCCGCCTACCACGATTCCGGCGAGCTCGGCGACAAGTGGACCGAGGACGGCTGGCTGCGCACCGGCGACGTCGCCACCATCGACGCCGAGGGCTACATGAAGATCACCGACCGCACCAAGGACCTGATCAAGTCCGGCGGCGAGTGGATCAGCTCGGTCGATCTGGAGAACGCGCTCATGGGCCATCCCGCGGTGAGCGAGGCTGCGGTGATCGCGGCACGGCACGAGAAGTGGGACGAGCGCCCGCTCGCCGTCATCGTCTTGAAGGAGGGGGCGGCGGTGGACGCAGACGCGCTCCAGGTTTACCTCGCGGGCGACTTCGCCAAATGGTGGCTGCCGGACGACTACGTTTTCGTGGACGAGATTCCGCGCACATCCACCGGCAAGTTCCTCAAGTCCGCCCTGAGAGAGCGCTACGAGGAGCTGTTGGTGAGCGGGAACGGCGGCGGAAGCTAGAGTGTTCTGATCCAGAAGCTTGACCGCATTGGCGAGGTGCCCACTGCACGTCATGGCCGGCTTGTCCCGGCCATCCACGTGTCTGCATGGCGTTCGACAAGCCTGGCCGAGCGAGACGCCCGGACTGCGTGCGAGGACCGGGATACATGACCGAACAGCGACCGGATCGAGTGCTTCCCGAACGCGACGCGCGCCGGACCGGAGCTGCTATTCCGGCCGGGCTGTTCGCGGCGTTGATCGTGGCGCTCCTGGCATTGGCTGGCATCGGCGGACGCTACTGGACTCGCGGGGATCTCGACGAAATCCATGGCCTCTTGAGCCTGTTCTTCTCGGTCAATATTGTGATCTGCTATTGGGAACAGTGTCTGTTCTTTAAAAGGGACTATATCGAGAAGCGGGCCGAATACTGGGACGATCACCGCCGCAAGACGGGCCGGACGCCGGTCGCCGAATTCCTTGTCCACAAAGTTCCGTTGAGAAGGATTGCGTCGCCCACGCTCTGGGCAGATGCCTGGGCGACTTATTGCCAGTACGACAGATCCTACGCCGACAGACGCACGTTCGGTTTCAACGTGGATATCGCCAACGGTTTCGCAACGCCGATCCCGACATTGATCCTGTACGCTGCCTTTACGTTCGATCTAATGCCCGCGCTTGTAGCGGGCATTATCGGAACGATGCTGTTCTGGCAATTGGCTTACATGACGTCGATCTATTGGGTCAGCTTCTTTGTAGCCGCGCGGCAAGAACGGATCAGCCGGCGCGAGAGATACATCTACATCTACGGGATGAATTGCCCTTGGGTTCTGTTCTCTCTGCTTGGTCTGTACGTCTCCATTCGCCTGATCGTGGACGGTGACTACAGCGTCTTGGGCTATTAATTTCGAGGTGTCCAAGACGACCGCGGCGGATCGGAACGTGCTCTAACCGCCCGTCGCGCAAGGCCCGGCACCGCGCCGGACCGTGGTCGCCGCCTCGTCCACTTGCAGCGGGTCGCCGCAAAGAATCACGCCGAAGCGCTGCGCCGCCTCGTCCGATGTGTAGTAGCCGCGCAGCACGTCGCGCAGCACAAGCGCTGGCTCGCGCTCGAATGCCGCGCCATAGCCGCCACCGCCCGGCGTCGAGACGCGCACGGTATCGCCGGGACGAAGCGGGATTTCCTGGTCCTTGGAGAGATGCGGCGGGCGGTAGGCCGAGCCGTCGGCGCGAATCACGTCCACGGTGTTGACTCCGCCGGGCGCGCCGCCGAGCGCGCCGTTGGGCCCGGTACGGCCGTGGTCCATCACCATGGAGGCCGAGGCTGCGCCCCGCCTGAGCGTGCAGGCGTAGGTGACACCGAAGCCGCCGCGCCAGCGCCCGGCGCCGCCCGAGCCTTCGTGCAACGAATACTCCTGGAAGAGCAACGGGTACTTCTGCTCCATCACCTCGATCGGCTGAGTCTTGGAGATGCCGATGGTCGAGCAGCCGTTGGTGAGGCCGTCGCCTTCGGGCGAGCCGCCGTAGCCGCCGCCGGTGAAGAGGTACATCACGTAGTCACGCGCCCTCGCGGGGTCGCCGCCACCCACGGCGAAGTTGCCCGAGGTGCCGGCGGGCGCCGCGAAGAGGCGATCGGGGATCGCCTGGGCGAGGGCATCGAACACGGCTTCCGCGATGCGCTGGCTCACCTCCGCCGCGCAGCCCGAGACCGGACGCGGGTATTCGGCGTGGAGGAAGGTACCTCTGGGCTCGGTGATGTGCAGCGGCTCGAACATGCCGGCGTTGATGGGCACGTCGGGGAAGATGTGGCGGATCGCGAGGTAGATCGCGGACTTGGTGGTCGCCGCCACGCTGTTCATCGGCCCCAGGCAGGGTGGGCTGGAGTGCGACATGTCGAAATATAGTTCGGTGCCGTCGACGCGGATGCGCATGTCGATGGTGAGCGGCTCGTTCACCACGCCGTCGGAATCGACCGTGGCGAGGCCGCGATAGCTGCCGTCCGGAATGGTCTCGATCTTGGCCCGCATCTGCCGCGCGGCGCGCTGGCGCATCTCTTTGATGACATCCTCGACCAAGGCCAAGCCGTACTTGTCGAGCAGCGCCGTCATCCGCCGCGCACCCACCAGCAGCGCTGCCGACTGGGCCTCGATGTCGCCGATGCGCTGCTCCGGCACGCGGATGTTGGAGAGAATGATCGAGAGGATCTCCTCGTCGATCGTGCCTTCCTTGTAGAGCTTGACCGGCGGGAAGCGCAGGCCCTCCTGCACCACCTCGGTGGCGCGCGCCGAGAAGCCGCCCGGCACCATACCGCCCGTGTCAGGCCAATGGCCGGTGTTGGAGAGCCAGGCGAAGTGCGCGCCCTTGTAGAAGAAAGGCAGGGCAAAGCGCACGTCCATCAGGTGGGTGCCGCCGAGGTAGGGGTCGTTGACCGCGAAGATGTCGCCCTCGAGAACCGTGGGATTGGTGGCGATCAGGTGCTCGGTCGAGAACTGCATGGTGCCGACGAAGACCGGCAGCCCCAGCTCGCCCTGTGCGATCAGCTTGCCGTCCTCCTTCGCATAAATGCCGTCGGAGCGGTCCAGCCCCTCCGAGATGACCGGGCTGAAGGCCGAGCGGACGAAGGCAAGGTCCATCTCGTTGCAGACCTGCTGCAGGCCGCTCTGCACCACGCCGAGGGTGATGGGGTCGAGCTCGCTCATCCGCCCACGTCCAGAATCAGGTTGCCGATGGAATCGAGGGAGGCCCGGTTGCCCGGCTCGACCACGCTGGTGCAGTCCGTCTGTTGCACGATCGCGGGGCCTGGGAAGGATGCGCCGGCGGGCAGGCGGTCGCGGTCGTAGATGGGTGTCTCCGCCCAGCCGGCGGGGAACCAGACGCGGCGCGTGCCGATCAGCGCGCCGTCGAGGGAGGCGGCCCGCGAGGCACCGGCAAGCGCCGCGAGTGGCACCGTCGGGCGCGCGCCGATCACCGCCGTGTGGAGGTTGACCAGAACCGCAGGGATCGTGTCTAGCGCGACCGCGAAGCGCTCCCAGTAAGCCTTCTCGAACGCGTGCTGGAGTTCCTCCCGCGTCACTGCGGGGCTTTCGATGGGCACGGTGAGCAGGTGGGTCTGCCCCTCGAACTGCATGTCGGCGGTGTGCAGGCAGGCGATCTCGCCGACCGCGACGCCCTCCTGCTCGATGGTCGCGCGCCCGTCGGCCGCCTGGCGTTCGAGGATTGCACGGACGGTGGCCATGTCCACCTCCGCCAGCGGCGCGTTCACGGTGTTCACGTAGTCATGTCGCAGATCTGCCGTGATGCAGCCGACGGCGCTGGTGATCCCTGGCCGCGCCGGAATCATCACGCGCGGGATGCCGAGCTCCGCCGCGAGGGCTGCAGCGTGCATGGGGCCGGCACCGCCGAAGGCGAAGAGCACGAAGTCGCGCGGGTCGTGTCCTCGCGCGAGCGTCGCCATGCGGATCGCGCCGGCCATGCGGTCGTTGGCGATACGGATCACTGCCGCCGCCGCGGCGTCGGCATCAAGACCGAGGGGGGCGCCGACGGTCTCCGCTAGTGCGGCCCGCACGTCGTCGGGCGCGACTGGGGTCTCGACCGCGAGCAGGGCGTCGGGATCGAGCCGGCCCAGGATCAGGTTGGCGTCGGTCAGAGTCGGTCGCTCGCCGCCCCGGCCGTAGCAGATCGGCCCCGGTTGGGCGCCCGCGCTCTCCGGCCCGACCTGGAGCAGCCCGGCCTCGTCGATCCGCGCGAGCGAGCCGCCGCCGGCGCCCACCGTGTGCACGTCTACCATGGGGACGTGGATCGGCATGCCGTGCTCGAGCTCCATCTCGGCCGAGACCGCGGGCACGCCGTCCAGCACGAGGCCCACGTCGGCGCTGGTGCCGCCGGTGTCGAAGGTGATGAGCCGCTCGGCGCCGGCGGCGCGGCCGATGGCGGCTGCCGCCATGACGCCGGATGCCGGGCCCGAGAGCACCGTGTTGACCGCCTTCGCCGCCGCCGAACGCGCAGAGACGCTGCCGCCGTTGCCCTGGATCACCAGCAGCTCGCGCTCGTAGCCCCGGCCTGCGAGCTGCCCCTGAAGGCGGTCGAGATAGCGGTGCAGCAGCGGCTGGACGCAGGCGTTCACCGCCGCCGCGACACCCCGCTCGAACTCGCGGAACTCGGCGAGGACTGCGTGCCCCGCCGTGACGTGGCCCTCCGGCCAGCATTCGCGGGCGATGGCCAATGCGCGCTCCTCATGCGCGGGGTTCTTGTAGCTGTGCAGGAAGTGGATCACGAGCGAGTCGCAGCCCACCGCCCGGAGCGACGCGATCGCGGCCCTTACCGCATTCTCGTCCAGTGGCACCAGCACCTCGCCGGCGGCATCCATGCGCTCCGGCACCTCGATGCGGAGCTCGCGCGGGATCAGCGGCGTGAAGCTGCCGGTGAGGCCGTATGGCTGGGGCCGCGTGCGCCGGCCAAGTTCGAGGATGTCGCGGAAGCCCTTGGTCGTAATCAGGCCGCAGCGGCTGAGCTTGCGCTCCAGCAACGCGTTGGTGGTGACCGTGGTGCCGTGGATGATTGACCCGACATCCGCGAGCGACGCGGCCGCGCCGTCGAGCGCCGCGAGCACGCCCGCCGCCTGGTTCTCGGGCGTGGACGGCACCTTGGCGAGCCTGACCGCGCCGCTCTCCGGCTCCATCAGGATCAGGTCGGTGAAGGTTCCGCCGACATCGACGCCGACGACCGCGCCGCTCATTGTGCGCTCATGCGGCGGCGGCTCCGGCTGGCTCCACCGGCGCATGCGTGCGGGTCTCGCCCTGGAGCGCGAGCCGGGCGGAGTGGATCAGCCCCGCCCGCTGCATCGCCTGGGCTTCCGCGAGCCCGGCGTCCAGCGCCGCGTTCATTGCGCGCACGGGCAGCGGTCCCACCGCGACGGTCACAAGCCGCTCGCCCAGATCACTCTCTTCTTGCAGCGATGACGCAGGCTCTTGCTCGATGGCCGGATGGTCGACGGAGACAGCATTGGCGATCAGCGTTGCTGCAGCGTCGGCCGCGGCCGCGCTCTGGGCCAACACCGTGACCGCATCGGCGATCCCGAACGAGAGCGAGCGCCCACGCCAGCCCGAGGTCGCCATGCCGCGCGCGGGCCTCTCGGCACCGAATACAATCCGGTCGTCGAGCCCCGGCCGGTCGGGGTCGTTCACCACGCCCGCGGAGAAGGCGGTCCCGGGGCTCAGATGCACGGCGATGTCGCCGCCGTTGTTGACGTAGGCGCGGGCAATGCAGCGCCCCGCCGTCATGGCCGCCAGCACCGCGTCGGCGACGGAGCCTGCCACTGCCGCCATCGGCGTGATGAAGCGCGCGCGGTGGGGCCAGCAGGCGTCCAGCATGCGCCGCGCCACCGGCCCCTTCAACGCAGGTGTGGTCTCGCCGAGGGGGCGGCGCAACAGGGCAAGCTCGGCGACCAGTTCGTCGAGGATGGTGGCGAAGCGGGCGCCGGCCTGGCGGTAGGCAGCTTCGACCTCCGCCACCTCGCCGAAGGCCTCCGCGACGATGTCGATCGGCCCGTGCTGCAGGTGCAGCCTGCGGCCGTCAGGCAGCATCGCCATGCGGGCCGCGCCCGGCATCAGGGTTTCCCCTCCGAGAACGGCCATGGATTGGCACGGGGCCACGGCTCCGCCCGGTGCTCGGCGTCGTCCAGCGCCTGCTCCAGGGGCACGATGCGATCCACGTGGCCGCCCAGCGCCGCGAACTCGGTGCGGCTGAGGGTGAATTCGATGGGCGCGACCAGTGCCGGCGTCGGCACGTAGCCGAATGCGTCCGCCGGCATGCTGGTCACGTCAACCATGAAGGTGATGCCGCCGCCCGGCCAGACATGGACCGGCGCGCCGCCGGCGGTGACGCGGGTGAGCGCGTCCTTGATCGAGCGGGTGAGGCGCACTGGGTTCTCGGTGACGCCCGCGCGCAAGGATCCGCCCGCGCCGGCCATGAAAAGCACGGTGCAAAGCGCGGGCTCGCAGTTCTCCGCGATGCGGTCCACCACGGTCTCGATTTCCGCCGGCATTGCGGCCGGCCGGGGCGTCAGTGTCTCGTCGAGCTCGAACCAGGCCGCGTCCTCCCCGGTGGTCGAGACCATGTGGAGCCTGAGGCCGGGCCAGGCCTTCTTCGGGTCGATCCGCTCGATGATTTCCAGCGGGTCGGCGATGTCGGTGGCGGCCCAGCCGCGCCCCTTGCGGGCCACCTGGAAGTAGCGCCCCGGCGTGGAGCGGCGCCCCCGGATGCGGATGCCCGCGTGTGGCATGTCGAGGAAGCGCCCGGCCTGGTGCTCGGTGAGCACGCCGGTGATTTGATCGTCCACCACGATCACCTCATCGGCATGGCCGAACCACTGGCGGGCGAACATGCCCATGGCGGCGGAGCCGCAGCCGGCCCGCATGCGCTCCTCGTGCTGGCCGTCCACCACCGGCGCGGCGCCCGCCTGCACCACAAGCTCGGCGCCGTCGTCTACGGTGAGCGTCGCGGGCTTGCCGTTGCAGAGGTCGAGCAGGGTGCTGCAGGTGACCGTGCCCTCGCGCTTGGAGCCGCCGGTGAAGTGCCGCACCCCGCCGAGCGAGAGCATCTGGGAGCCGTATTCGGCAGTCGTGACGTGGCCGATGGGCTCGCCGTCTGCCCGCACCGAGGCCTGCTCGGGCCCCACGTGGCGATCGGTGTCGATCTTCACCTTGACGCCGCAGTAGCTGAAGATCCCTTCGGAAACGACGGTCACCATGTCCACCCCCGCCGCCTCGCTCGCGATGATGAAGGGCGCGGGCTTATAGTCGGGATAGGTGGTGCCGGAGCCGATGCCGGTGACGAAGCGCTCAGGCCTCGCGACCACGCCGCCGTCCCAGTCCTCGGCGCCGTCGAGGAAGGGCACCAGGGTCTCGGCGCGCTCGGTGACCAGCAGCGGGTCGACGCGGGTCAGCGTGCCGCCGACGTTGGCGTAGCGGTCGCAGGCACCGACCTTACCTTCGCGAATCCGACAGAGCACCGGGCAGGCGTCGCAGCGGATGATCGAGTCCTCGTCCTTGGCCGGGCGCCTCTCGGTTTTCGCACTCACGAGCGGGCCTCCCGCTCGCGGAGCGCCTGGCGCAGGCGATGGGGCAGGGCAGGGACCTTGGTGATGCGCACCCCCGTCGCGTGGCGGATGGCGCCCAGGATCGCCGGCGCGGTCGGGACCAGGCCGGGCTCGCCCACGCCCTTGGCGCCGAAAGGACCCAACGGCTCCAGGTCCTCGACGATGATAACCTCGATCTCGGGCACGTCGCCCACGGTCGGGATCAGGTAGTCGTGCAGGTTCTCGGTCTTGCCCGGCAGGTATTCCTCCATCAGCGCAAGCCCGATGCCTTGCGCGATGCCGCCCTCGATCTGGCCCTCGACCTGGGTCGGGTTGATGGCGCGCCCGACGTCGTGGGCGGCATGGATGCGGACGGGCGTCACGGTCCCGAGTTCGGTGTCCACGTCGACCACGGCGACCTGGGCGCCGAAGGCATAGGTGGCGTAAGGCTTCCCCTGGCCCTTGGCGTCGAGTGTCGTGGTCGGCGGATCGAAGCCGCCGACACCCTCCAGCACCACGCCGGCCGCGTCGGCCTTGAGCCGGGCGAGGTCGATCTCCACCCGCCGCCCGCCGTCCCGGACCACGACCCGCGCGCCGGCAAGCTCGATGGTGGCGTCATCTGCGGCATTGGCCTCGCGCAGGATCGCGGCGCGGAGCGCGGCGCCGGCCAGCTCGGCCGCCTTGCCCGAGACGAAGGTCTGCCGGGACGCGGAGGTCTTGCCCGCGTCCTCGGTCCAGTCCGTGTCGCCGATGACCTGGGCGATTCGGTCCGCCGCGACACCTAGCGCATCCGCGCAGATCTGGGCGAGGATCGTGGTCGAGCCTTGGCCGATATCGACGGCGCCGTTGTAGAGCACGAGCCGGCCCTCGCGATCGAGCGTGATCCGCATGGCGGACGGGTTGCTGAGTGCGGTGTTGCCGATGCCGTACCACATGCAGCCGATGCCGACGCCGCGCCGGACTCGGCCGTGCTCCGCGTTGGCCTTGGCCGCGTCTTCCAGCGCGCGCTGCCAGCGCGGGGCCAGCGCCTCCAGGCAGGGCGCGAGGCCTGCACTGGCCTCCAGAACCTGCCCGGTCGCCGTGGTTTCGCCGGCGCGGAGCGCATTCTTCAGGCGCATCTCCAGCCGGTCCATGCCGAGTACGTCCGCGAGGTCGTCCATCAGCGCTTCGTGGGCGATGGCGGCCTGCGGCACGCCGAAGCCGCGGAAGGCGCCGGCCGGCGGCCCGTTGGTGTAGTAGGCGCGCCCGCGCGCCGAGACGTGGGGCACGGCGTAGGGGCCCGAGGCGTGGATCGGCACGCGGCTCGCCACCGTCGGTCCCCAGGAGGCGTAGGCGCCGGTGTCGAAGGTGGCGTCGAACGCGACCGCCTGCAGCGTGCCGTCGCCATCGCAGCCCATGCGCGCCTCGATCGCGGAGGGATGGCGCTTGGGGCTTGCCATCATGCTCTCGGGCCGCTCGTAGACGCATGCAACCGGCGCGCCCGTGAGCCAGGCGGCGAGCGCCGTGAGGGGCTGGATCGAGACATCGAGCTTGCCGCCGAAGCCACCGCCGCAGGCGCTCGGCACGATCCGCACCTGCGTGAGCGCGAGGCCCAATACCTCGGCGGTCGTGTCGCGGTCCATCATCGGCGTCTGAGTGGAGACGAAGAGCTCTACCCGCTCGCCGACCCGCCGCGCCCAGCCGGCCTCGGGCTCGATGTAGGCGTGCTCGACGAAGGCGGTCTCGAAGCGCCCTTGCGCCGTCACCGCGCAGCCGGCGAGCGCCGCCTGGGCGTCGCCCCGTTCGACCCCGCCTTCGATGAGCTTGTTGCCCTCGGTCTCCTCGTGGACTAGGCGGGCGCCCGGCGCGCGGGCCTCGTCAGCCCCGTGTACGGGCGGCAGCGGCTCGTAGCGGATCGGCAGATCCTCGTCGCGGAGGGCCGTGACGGCCTCGCGCGTGCCCACGAGAGCCACGACCGGGTCGCCCCGGTAGCGTACGATGCCCTCGGCCAGCACCGGCTGGTCCCGGAGGTCGGGGTAGATGCCGACGCGGTTGTAGGGCACGTCGGCGGCGGTGAGTATCCGCTCCAGGCCGGGTCGGGCGGCTGCCACCGCCCCCAGGTCGCCGAGCACGACCTTGGCGGAGTCATGGGGCGAGCGGACGATGCGCAGCCAGAGCGCGTCCGCCGGCACGGCATCGGCGCCGTAGCGCTCGGCACCGGTGAGCTTGGGCACGCCGTCGAGCTTGGCGAGGCGGGCGCCGACGGCGGCACCTGCAGGCGGCGTCGACAGGGGCTGCGGGGCGTCGCCCGCAGCGTCGAGCACCGCCGCTACGATCTTGCGATAGCCGGTGCAGCGGCAGAGCACGCCGCCGAGACCATCCAACACCTCCGCCGCGCGGGGTCGGGGTGAGGCGCGCAGCAGCTCGGTCGCGGCGATCAGCATGCCGGGCGTGCATGCGCCGCACTGGGCCGCGCCGTGGCGCAGGAAGGCCCGCTGCAGCCGGTTCAGCCGTCCTTTAGCCGCGAGGCCCTCCACGGTCTCCACATGGCGCCCGGCGGCCTGCGCCAGCGACACCATGCAACTGCACACCTGCGCACCGTCGAGCAGCACCGTGCAGGCGCCGCAGTCGCCGGCGTTGCAACCGATCTTTGTCCCGATGAGGCCGAGATCGTCGCGGAGCGCGTCGGCGAGGCGCTTGAGCGGCGGCGCGTTCACTGTCACCGGCCGGCCGTTGACCAGGAACGCAGTGGTGCCGTCCGGGCCGCCCGCGTTCACATCATGCTCCCGAGCTCGGCGAGCGTGCGCGCCGTAAGCGTCTGCGCGGCATCGAGGCGGTAATCGGCAGACCCTCGCGCATCGTCCACCGGTGCGAGCGGCGCCATGTGCGCGTCCGTCACGGCCGCGCCCAGGGCCGTGTCGCAGGGGCGGCCGACGAGCGCCTGCTCCAGCGCTGGCAGGCGTTGCGCGACCGGCGAACAGGCGCCGACCGAGACCGCGGCGCGGAGGACCCGGCCCGCCCCGTCGGCCTCCAGCGCGGCGGCCACCATGACGATGGAGATCACCAGGTAGCGCCGCGCGCCCAGCTTGAGGAAGTGCCCGCGCGCCCGTTCCGCGCGCGGCTTGGGCACGCGCACCGCCACCATGAGCTGGTCGGGCGCGAGCGCGGTCTCTCGATTGCCGCGAATGAATTCCGCAAGCGGCATGGTCTCACGCCGTTCCAGCGAGGCGAGCTCCACCTCGGCATCGAGGCTGAGCAGCACCGGCACCCCGTCGGCGGCGGGCGAGGCGTTGCACAGATTGCCGCAGAGGGTGCCGGCGTTTTGCACCTGACGACCGCCGATCTCGCGCGCGGCGAGCTTGAGCCCGTCGAACCAGGGCGGCAGGTCGGCCTCGACAATATCGGTCCAGGTCGCGAGCGCCGGGATCAGCCAGTGGTCGTCCCGCTCCTCGATCGCGCGCATCGATCGCAGCGCGGTGATGTCGAGCACGTCGTCGTCGAGCGGCGCCCCCACCCTGGCCGGGTAGAAGTCGGTGCCGCCGGCCAGCACCGTGAGCGGACGGCTACTCAGCGCGGCAAGCGCGTCGTCGAGGGCGGTAGGTCGCAAATAGTCCGGCATCACGGCAGTCTCGATTCTTTACCCATGATACCGGAGAGGCGCGAGTGCCCCCACCGCGGCGGCCGACGCTCCCATCGTCAAGCGAGGCCCATCTGGCGGTAGGACCGCACGACCTTCTCCAGTCCGACGGCGAAGGCGGCCGTGCGCAGATCCTCAATTGTCTCCGACGACCGCATCGCTTCGCGCACCGCGCCGTAGGCCTCGCGCATGGTGTCTTCCAGGCCGGACTGGACCAGATCGAGCTCGTCCACGCCGCGCAGCAGCGGCGCCTTGAGGTCTTCCGGCACCGCCTTACCTGTCGTCGTCTCGATCATGTCGATGATGCGCCGGCCGCGCTGGATGTCGAGCTGGCGCGACAGCCGGCCGAAGCGCATGTGCGAGACGTTGGAGACCCATTCGAAGTAGCTGACGGTCACGCCGCCGGCGTTGACCAGAAGATCCGGAAGGATGACCGTGCCGCGCGCGAGCAGCTCCTGCTCGGCCGCGAGCGTCACGGGGCCGTTGGCGGCCTCGACGATGAGCGGTGCGCGGATGCGCGGGGCATTGGCCTCGGTGATCTGGCTCTCGATCGCGGCGGGAATGAGAATGTCGCACTCCGCCTCGAGGACGGAGGCACCGTCGGCGACGTAGCGCGCGCCGGGGAACCCCTCGACGCCGCCCGTGCGTGCCCGGTGCTTGGCGAGCGCCTCGGGCGCAAGGCCCGTATCGGAGAGAACAGCGCCGTCGTGCTCAATGACGCCTATGAGGCGCACGCCTGCTTCCTCGATGAGGCACTTGGCCGCGTGATAGCCCACGTTGCCGAGCCCCTGAACGATGACCCGCTTGCCTTCGAGGCCGCCGTCCAAACCGCTGCGGGCCACGTCGTCCCGGTGGCGGAAGAACTCGCGCAGCACGTAGTGGACGCCGCGGCCGGTCGCCTCGACGCGGCCCGGAATGCCGCCCTGGGTCACCGGCTTCCCCGTGACGCAGGCCAGCGCGTCGATATCAGACGGGTAGAGCTGCCGGTACTCGTCCGCCATCCAGGCCATCTCGCGCGCGCCGGTGCCGATGTCGGGCGCGGGCACGTCCCGGCTCGGGCTGATGTAGCCGCGATCGGCAAGCTCCTGCGTGAAGCGCCGCGTGATCTGCTCGAGCTCTTCCTCCGTGTAGTCTTCGGGCCGGATAACGAGCCCGCCTTTGGCGCCGCCGAAGGGCACGTCGACCAGCGCGCACTTGAAGGTCATCAGCGCCGCCAGCGCCTCGACCTCCTGCTGGTCGACGAAGGGCGCGTAGCGAATGCCGCCCTTCACGGGCAGCCGATGCTCGCTGTGCACCGCGCGCCAGCCGCAGAAGGTCTGGTAGCGCCCCCTGAGCCGCACCGGGAACTGTAGCTGAATGACGGACTTGCACTCGCGGATGGTTGCCACGAGATCGTCCGGGACGCCGAGCGCAGCCGCGGCCCGGTCGAACATCCCGCGCACGCTGGCCTGGATGCTGGGTTCGGTCGATGACTCCACGCGGTCCTCTCGCAGCGGATGAGGCGGGACTTGCCTCCGACTCCTTATGTATGTTCGCGCCGCGCGTTTTGCATCGCCACGTTTTGGCGAGTGCGAATTTTTGGGTTGAAGCGTTTCCGTTTTGCACGGAAACGCTTCAACAATTTATCGCTCACGGCAGCCGGCCCGCGGCCGGCGCCTCCGCGAGGGCGCCGCAGGAGCGGCGGGCCGCAGTCGCGGCCTGTCGCGCGTCCGTCAAAGACGGACTCGCTCTAGCGCTTGCGGTCGAGGAAGGCTCCCATGCGCTCGCGCGCCTCGCCGCTCGCGAAGCCCTCGGCAAAATAATCCATGCTGCGCTGGATGCCTTCGGGCACCGGCAGATCCTCCCATTCGCGAAGAAACGCCTTCTGCAGGCGGATGGCCGTGGGCCCGGCCGCGCAGATCATGTCCACCGTGCGCGCAACGGCGTCGTCGATCTCGCCCTCTGGGACGAGGGCTTCGACGAGGCCCCAGTCGTAGGCCTGTTCCGCGTCGATGGTCTCACCGGTGTAGACGATGCGGGCCGCGCGCGCCCAACCCACGAGGCGCGGCAGCACCACCGACGCGATGACGGAGGGGATGCCGACCACCACCTCGGGCACGGCGAACTTGGCGGTCGTGTCGGCCACCCGGAGATCGCACGAGGCCGCGATTCCCACTCCGGCCCCGAGGCAATATCCGGAGACACGCGCCACCACCGGCACCGGCGTATCGCGAAGCGCAGTACGCACACCGTGCAACGCGGTGACGAAGGGCCGGGCCGTCTCGCGCGTCAAATCGGCCATGACGCGGATGTCCGCGCCGCCGATGAAGGCGCGCTCGCCCGCGCCGCGCAGAACGATCACCCGGACCTCGGGGCTCTCGCCCGCCTGCCGGATGGCGGCGCTCAGCGCTTCGGCGCCCGCGCCATCGATGGCGTTGAGCTTGGCCACGTTGTCGTAGCAGACGGTCGCAACATGGCCGCCGCGGGGGCTTTCCTCGATCTCGATATTGACATCGGTCAACGCTCTCGCTCCCTCGGCGCATCGAACGTCCGGGCGCGTTGCCGACTGTGACATTGGCGAGAGTTGCAGGCCAGTGCGATAGTCCTCTCCCGTAGGGAGCGTCCTTGTGCAGCGGGCCGGCATGACGCACCCTTAAGGAACCCCGGTTCAGTTCCATCAGCGAGGGGGACGCGGGCATGGGGATCGTCACGGACGTCGTGCTGCCGATCGCGCTTGCGTTCATCATGCTCGCGCTCGGCCTTGGTCTTACTGTCGGCGATTTCGCCAGGGTCGCGAAGCAGCCGCGTGACTTCCTCGTGGGCGCCGTGGCGCAGGTGGTGCTCCTGCCTGCGGTGGCCTTCGGCCTCGTCAGCATCTGGCCGCTCGCGCCGGAGCTCGCTTTGGGCGTCATGATCATTGCTGCCGCGCCGGGCGGGGTGACCTCCAACCTGCTCACCGCCTTCGGACGCGGCGACGTGGCGCTCTCCATCTCGCTCACCGCCATCATCAGTCTGCTCGGCGTGGTCACGATCCCGTTCATCGTCGTCTTTGCCCACGCCCACTTCGTGGGCGGCGGTGTCGGCGACGTCTCCGTCGCCGAAACCGCGCTCGGCGTCTTCCTGATCGTCGCTTTGCCCGTGCTGATCGGAGTCGCGGTCCGGCGATGGGCCGAGCGCTTCGCCACGCGGGTCCAGCCCACCGCACGCCGGATCTCGACGCTGCTCTTCGTGCTGGTGCTGGCCGCCGCCATCTACCAGGAGCACGAGAACGCGCTGGAGTACATGGGCCAGGCCGGGCCGGTAACGGCCGTGCTGAACGTGATAATGATGGCCTTGGCCTACCTGCTCGCGCACTTCCTCGCGACCGGCCCGCGCCAGCGCATCTCCATCTCCATGGAATGCGGGGTGCAGAACGGTACGCTTGCCATCGCCGTGGCGACGCTTCTGTTCGGCGGGGGGCTTACCGTTGTGCCTGCGGCCACCTACAGCCTGATCATGTTCGGGAGCGCGCTGATCTTCATCGCCTTTCTCAGGAGCCGCGACGCACCCACTTGAGGGGCCAATGGCGGGCATTCGCCATCGCGCGCATCCGTTGGACCGGGAACGGCGCTTCGGCTATGAGGGGCGCAGCGAAGCAAACACACGCGTTGCGGGCGCGAGCGGCCCCGCGACCCGGCATGGCAAGGGAGACATCGATGGAAATTATCGCCGATCCGATCACCGTGAACTGCCGCAAGGTCCTCGCCGGCCTCAAGCTGATCGGCGCGGACTACACCCTGACCAAGGTCGACTATTTCAAGGGCGAGCAGAAGAGCCCCGAGGTCGTGGCGATCAATCCGAACGCGACGATCCCGGTTATGCGCGATGGCGACCTGGTTCTCTGGGAATCGAACTCGATCCTGCAATACGCCGCCGACAAGGTGGGCAACGCGAGCGCGTACCCGACCGATCTGGAAACCAGGGCCGACGTGAACCGCTGGCTGCTCTGGGAATGCGGCGCCTGGTTCCCGACCTGCTACGTCCACCTGGTCGAGAACTGTGTGAAGCCGCTCCTCGGCGATCAGGCGGACCCTGCGGTGCTCGACGGCGAGGCGCCCAACTTCCACAAGCTCGCCGGCATCATGGACGCGCGGCTCGCCGGGAGCGCCTACCTCTGCAGCGATAAGCCGACCATCGCCGACGTGGCGGTGGCGTCGCCGATGCACCTGCATGGCTGGGCTAGGCTGCCGCTCGACGATCACCCCAACGTCGTGCGCTGGATGACGGAGGGGATCGAGCCGCAGCCCTGGTGGAAGGCCACCCACGTGGGCGAGGGCTTCGTAGCGTCCGAGGCAGCCTGATCCCGGCGGCCGGCCCACCGCCTCCTCTCGCTTGAAGCGGGAGCGGAGGCAGGGGTGAGCGAGAAAGACCTCTCAGGGCGCATCGCTCTGGTGACCGGCGGCTCGCGGGGCATCGGCCGCGCGATCTGCCGGCGTCTCGCACAGGCCGGCGCGTGGGTGGCGATCAACCACTCGGCGAGCGAGGAGGCCGCGGCGGAAACGCTGGGCGGCATCGAGGCCGATGGCGGCGAGGGCGGCGTCTACAAGGCCGACGTCTCGTCGTTCGAGGCGACCGATACGATGTTCGGGCGCATCGAGGCCGATCACGGCCCGGTCGATCTTCTGGTCACCAACGCTGGGATCGCCTCGTTCCAGGACGATGTCGACATGCCGGTCGATCTCTGGCGCCGAATTCTGTCGGTCAACCTTGACGGCACCTTTCACTGCGTATGGCGTGCTAAGACTGGGATGCTGGCGCGAGGCGACGGGCGCATCGTCTGCATCTCCTCGATCAACGGGCTGGCGCCCACCATGATGCGCGCGGACCGGCTGATCGCCTACGGCACGTCGAAATCTGCTATCATCGGCTTCTCGCGCAACTGCGCCGTGGCGTTCGGGCCCGCGATCCGCGTCAACTGCGTCGCGCCCGGCCTGGTCGACACCGACATGACAAGCGGCATGAGTGACGAGATGCGCGCGCGCATCGTCGCCAGCACACCCGCCGGCCGAACCGGCACGCCGGCCGACATCGCCGAGCTCACCTACTTCCTGCTGAGCGATGCCGCGAGCTTCATCACGGGCCAGACCTGCGTCGCCTCCGGCGGCCTCGTCACCCTGCCCTGAGGGGCGTGGGGTAGGGGAACGATTGGGCGCCGCCCAACGGCCGGCTGGCGACGCGTGCCCGGCCGCCCTTGTCCGTGCATGTCTCCGAAGGTGGTTCAAAAGAGAGCGAAACAATCGTTCAGGTTTACGGACTCCCGTCTTTCATATGCCTTGTGACGTTACGAATCATACTATCCGACAATACGACTATTGTGCGTCAATCCAGCGCCGTATTTCGAAGGTTTCATAAACCGTTTTGCGAAAACTATGTTCGTAATTTTCCGTTGACAATGTCGAGACTCATACTCAATATTTAGCTTCTAAATCGGCATATAAATGACGAGATTGTTCGTCAATTGTCGGTATTAGGGTAGTCGTACCTGTTATTGCTGTGTGGTTGATCGGTTTTCTGGGGCGAGCGCGCGCGCTCCCAGGTGATCTCGGCACGTACAGTCGCGCTGAGCATGGTGTTCACTGGTACGACTCAGGGCTGGTGCGTCGGGCGTCGCCCAGCGCGCAATGCGCTGACGGCACTCCGCGGGATGTGATCGCTGCGGGAGGGGACTCGAGGGATGTCCGCGCGTTCGGGCGCGTGACGGCGCCACTCAACCCGCCGTTATCGATGCTCCTGGGGCGCGGTAATGAAGAGGCCTCGTCGAGAGGCCTCAAAGGGACACCGGGCCGCGTTATAACACGGAGATATGCGGAAAAACAACTGTGCCATACGACGATATTTTATTGCGATTCAGTCATATTTATAACTATCCGTCACTCGTCCGGATTATCAGACCGTATCGCGGATGATTACGCGCGCGATTTCGTGATTCCGGCGCGTTACGCGGTGAAGCCGACACGGCGCGCGGTGATGACGGCATTCGTGTGCCTCTACGGCCCCGCTCGCTCGGGATGTGACGGCTGTGCCGCGCCGTAGCGGGCTTACCCTGTGCGGGCGGGAGGTGGACCGTCTCTCGGTCGCGGGCGGGGACCGGATCTTCTGGGACCGGGAGCTGGCCGGCTTCGGCGTCCGGGTCTACCCCTCGGGGCGGAAGGTCTACGTCGTCCAGAGCCGGGCCCAGGGCGGGCCCAGACGGGTCACGCTCGGCACCCACGGCCAGCTTACGACGACGCAGGCCAGGCTCCGCGCCGCCCAGGCCATCGACCGGATCAAGCGGGGCGAGGAGCCCGCAGCACCGCCTGCCCAGGCCGGCGCCACCATCGCCGACCTCGCGACCCGTTATCTCAGCGCCCATGTCGCCCAGAACTGCAACGCCCATACCGCCGGCATCTACCGGGGCTCGCTCGAGAACCACATCCTGCCCGCGCTCGGCATGATGCCGCTCGCCATGGTCGAGACAGCGCACGTGGCGGCGCTGCACTACCGGCTCCGCGAGACCCCAAGGGCTGCAAACCGCGCGCTCTCGGTGCTGTCCAAGATGTTCTCCCTCGCGGCTGCCTGGGGCCTGGTGGCGGACGGCACCAATCCCTGCCGGGGGGTACGCAAGTATAAGGAGAAGAAGCGCGAGCGCTTCCTCACCCGCGACGAGTACCGCCGCCTGGGCCAGACGCTGGTGGAGGCGGAAGCAGAGACTGAAGCGGGGATCGAGGGCGCGGTCTCGCCCTACGCCATCGCGGCCTTGCGTCTGCTCATGCTCACCGGCTGCCGGCTCAACGAGATCCTGACCCTCCGCTGGGACGATATCGACCGCACCGCAGGCGAGTTCAGGCTGCGCGACGGCAAGACAGGGGCGCGCATGGTGCCCCTAACCCCCACCGCAGAGACGGTGCTGGCAGGGATCGCCCGTGTGCCCTCCAACCCCTGGGTCATCGCCGGCAAGAAGCCCGGCACCCACCTCTCCACCATCACCGTTGACTGGTATCGCCTGCGCGCCCATGCGGGCCTCGATGACGTGCGCATCCACGACCTCCGCCATTCCTATGCGAGCCGCGCGCTCGCTGCCGGCGAGAGCCTGAGCATGATCGGCAAGCTGCTGGGCCACGCCGACATCCAGAGCACCGCCCGCTACGCCCATCTCGCGCGCGAGACCGAGCGCCTGTCTGCCGCCCGCGTCGGCGGCAGCATCGGCGCAGACATCGGTGCCGATAAGGACAGCCCGTCCTGATGAACGTGTCGGTGCCCTCGGCACTTCCCTCGGCGCTTCCCGCGCAGGGGACGATCACGGACCACACCGTGGCGGCGCTCCCTGTGGGCAGGGACACGGTGGTCTGGGACCGGGCGCTCACCGGCTTCGGCGTCCGGGTCTACCCCTCCGGCGCCAAGGTCTACGTGGTGCAGGCCCGAGGCCCCCAAGGCACGAAGCGCATTACCGTGGGCCGCCACGGGGTGATCGGGGCGAGTGAAGCACGTCGGCGCGCCGCCCTCATCATCGCCCGCATCCGCGCGGGTGAGGAGCCCGTTCCCGAGGCACAGAAGACCGAGACCATCACCGTCGCCACCCTCGCAGAGCGCTACCTGCGCGAGCACGTGGCGGTGCGCTGCAAGCCGACCACCGCAGCCCAGTACCGGCTTGCCATCGAGCGCTACATCGTGCCCGCCCTCGGCACCCGTCCCGTCTCCGCCCTGGGCCGTTCGCAAGTGGCCGACTTGCAGCACTCACTCAGCGACCGCCCGGCCATGGCCAACCTCGTGATCGCGACGCTCTCGCGCATGATCGACCAGGCGATGGCCTGGGGCGTGGCGGGGGAGATGAGCAACCCCTGTCGCTCCGCCCCCAAGTATCGCACCCGCCGGCGCGAGCGCTTCCTCACCGACGCGGAGTTCCAGCGACTTGGCCGCGTGCTGGACGAGATGGAGGCGGAGGGGCGCCTCTCCCCCTACGCGGCGTCGGCGCTCCGCCTGCTCATGCTCACCGGCTGCCGGCGCAACGAGATCCTGACGCTGCGCTGGGAGGACGTGCATCTACAAACGCATGAGCTCCATCTCACCGACTCCAAGACCGGCCCGCGCACGATCTCGCTCTCGCCCGAGGCGGCGACAGTTCTGGCCCAACTACCGCGCCTCCCCGATAACCCCTGGGTGATCCCGGGTGCGAAGCCCGGCGCCCGGCTCTCCAGCCTGTTCGAGCCCTGGCGCCGGGTGCGCGCCCGTGCGGGCCTCGACGACGTGCGCATCCACGACCTGCGGCACAGCTACGCGTCCCGCGCTCTAGCGCTCGGCGAGAGCCTGCCGGTGATCGCCAAGCTCCTCGGCCACGCCCAGATCCAGACCACCGCCCGCTACACCCACCTCACACGAGACGCCGTCAAAGACGCAGCAAAAAGGGTGGCCAGAGAAATCGCCGAGGACGTGCTTGAAGGTCATGCGCCGGACCGCGCCCGTGTGTCGCGGGGACCAGGTGGAGCGACGCGCATTGGTGTCGAGCGCATCGCGCGGGTCGCTGCTCGGGGCCATGCGGTGCGCGGCCATAAAGTTAAGGAGGAGATGCGGGCATCGGCCGCGAGGATTGCGGCCGACATCGGTGCGGACATTCTCCCGCCGAGGCAGCAAAGCAATATCCCTGCGCCATCCGGGTCCGAAGCCGACGCAACCGCCCATGCCGCATGAGAACAGACAGGCTTGCCCGGCATAATCTTTCGTTCAACAATTCTATGCCGACTGCGATTCCGCACTTGCATTCGCCGCCCGCATGTGGCGTGCTTGCGTTGTGGCATGCCAAATGACAAGAGGGACGTCGTGACGGTGTGCAGAACAGCGGCGGTGACGGGGAGGATGTCCTGGAGGGTCAACGCGGTATGTGCGGGTTGACGACGCTGCAGATAGCTTGTATGGGCTTAGGTGCGTCGCCCGCTGCTTCGGGGTTCGCCCCAGGCACGTTGCAAGACATTGCGATGACTATGGACACCGCGCGACTCGTCTTGGTAAACTCGACGCTGCAGTCCACAAACGAGGCATCCCCTCCCCAATCCTGACACTTCCCCGCCGTTCAGCCTAATCCCCTGAATCCGTTAGTCTTTTCCTCCCTGCTACCCCCGCAATTTCAATGCTTGCCATGCAGCCGCCGTCATCAAGACGGAAGCGGTTGTGTTCGAGCTCGCGCGTGCTCCTGCGAAGTGCCGAGTCCATGGTGAGAAGGCGCCACACCGGATCGAAACGAGTGCTGGATTGGCGACAACTGGCGTCCGTCCTTGGCGGACGCGCGACAGGCCGCGAACGCGGGCCGCCGCTCCTGGGGCGCTCTCGCGGAGGCGCCGATTGCACCGGCAGGCGCGCGAATTCCAGGAAGTGCCGGCTGCGGCGAGCGACAGGATGCGAGAGCGTTTCCGTGAGAAGCCGAAGGGCCCGAGACCGTCCGGCGTGGAGTCCCGCCGTCGCCTGCAGCGGCGCGGGATAGCTGTGCGACAGCAACGACCCCGAAGACAGTGCTGCAAGAACCGCTGCCGGGTTCGACCATGCCTTGATTGCTCCCGCCGGCAAACCCTGGTTCAGTGCGGCGCACAGAATCTGGATAAGTCTCGCTAGACCTGACGGAGTTCGATTTCTAGTCGCATACCTACGGCTGCCGCAGCGCGCTTCAGCGTGTGTAATGTGACACCGTCGTTCTCAGGATCCAGCAGACGATCCAGCTGAGAGCGGCTGGTATCCATGCGAGCAGCCATGCCTGTCTTCGACAGTTTCTGCGCCTTCATCGCCTGCTCCAGCTTGTAGGCGAGAACGGACTTGACCGCCTGGTTCTTTGCCTCTTCGTAGCTGTCATCTTCGCACAGAAGACTCTCCAGAGTCGTCCCAACGCGAGAGTTGCGTTCACCCGTTTCGCTCATGATCCCTCCTCCGCCGTTCCGCCAGCTCGAGTTCCCCATGGGGCGTCGCCCGGCTCTTCTTGATCCGGCTCTTCTTGATAAAGCCGTGCAGGAGCAACATGACCCCCGCGGACACGGTGAAGATCACCCTGGCGCTCCTCCCGCCCGTCAGCTTGCTTCGAACTTCGAACAAACCGGCGTGGCCGGTCAGCGGCCGGCACAGGGGCAGCCCGCAAGGCCACCCGAACTCGACTTTCATCAGGTCTCGGCCGATCAACTTTCGGTCATCCGCGGACAACTCTCTTAGCCATTCACGTACTGGCTCGCGACCGCTAGCCAGACGAAAGAACCGAGCAACGACGACTTTGTTCGGCGACATCACGGAGCACATGTACCATATGTGGTGCAGGCATGTCGAGCCGGCAGGGCGCATTCCGAACGCAGTTCACCGAACCCTTTGCCCACTTGCTGCACTCATGAATGTTGTTCGGCGTCGCCGTTTGACCCCCGCCCAACATCAAAAGAAATCAAGACATTACCACCCCGGTCGGCGTCCAATGTGCGCGCCGAACAACAAACACGCTGCCGATGCATATCTGGTCGACGGTCCGGCGTGGCATTACACCGGAAATCAATGTGATCGGTTCGATCATCATCGTCGTTTCAATCTGCCTGCTGCTTGTCGCGATCTTCATCATGAGAGGAGAAGACAGGCGGACTGGGCCAAGACGCACGCGTCAAACGAAATGAGTCCCGAGTGCGGACAAGACGCGACCGGAGCGGGTGGCCAGTGACCCACCCGGGCCGTCGGTGCAACGCCGCCCGATCGAATAAGTCAACCGGGCGCTCGCGCTCGCGACGGATCAGCCGATATGGGCATTGTTTCAATCGGGCGTGGCAAACGCTGTTGTGTTTCTGGTTGTGCTGTTCGGCGCGTGTATCGGGTGCCGATCAGCACCGTAACGTTGATCCTCCCCCATCGGGTTGGTCCACCCTTAGATTATGGAAAGAGGAGGACCAATCCGATGGGGGAGGATCAGCCTCACGGGCGCTGGCGGCCGGCGAGAGCCTGAGCATGATCGGCAAGCTGCTGGGCCATGCCGACATCCAGAGCACCGCCCGCTACGCCCATCTCGCACGCGAGACCGAGCGCCTGTCTGCCGCCCGCGTCGGCGGCAGCATCGGCGCCGACATCGGCGCCGAAGGCAGTGCCGAGGGCACTGGCGATAAGGACGGCCCGTCCTCATGAACGTGTCGGTGCCCTCGGCACTTCCCTCGGCGCTTTCCGCGCAGGGCACGATCACGGAGCACACCGTGGCGGCGCTCTCCGTGGGCAAGGACACGGTGGTGTGGGACCGGGCGCTCACCGGCTTCGGCGTCCGGGTCTACCCCTCCGGCGCCAAGGTCTACGTGGTGCAGACGCGAGGCCCCCAAGGCACGAAGCGCATCACCGTTTCCGGCCTCGCCGCCGGGGTCGCGGTCTCGGTGGACGTCGCGTTCACCAGCATCGTGAACGAGGACACCGGCGCCGGCATCGGCGACATGGTCTGGCGCGGGCTGCCTCTCCAGGGCAGGGAGTTCGGGACCGATAGCGTCCTGTTCAACGACGGGGACGGATATTTCCGGGACGGGAGCTTCGGCGCCGCGGCCCAAGGAAGCATCTACGGCCACCTCTACGGCCACCTCGACGGCCCCGGTCACGAGGAAGTGGGCGGGCTGTTCCACCAGGACGGCATCGCCGGCGCATTCGCGGGCAAACGTGATCGCTAGGCGGTCTCCTTGGCGTTGCGCCCTCCTGTCGTCTGGTATGTTGATGACTGTCGAATAACGCGCGAATTCGATTGTTTGGGACGCGCGGGCACGCGATGCGCTGGGACTTCTGTCCTGGACGGCGGATTCAGGAGACCCCGCACGGACTATGTGAGACGTCCTTCGATGCCGCGAGATGCGTCGGGGCCCGCCATCAGCTGCCGAGCCAAATGAGCGCGCCCGCCGGGAGGCGTGATCAATCCGGCGGGCGCGAAATGGCAACAACCGAATTCTTGCTGCCATAAAGGTCGAGCGAAGAGGATCCAATCTTGCGTCGACAATGCCACGCTATACCATGACCGCTCTTGAGACAAGCGAACGAAGCCCGGGCGAGCAAAGCGCAGTCCCGAGGGAAGGGCAATCGTAGCGCGGCGCAAGCGCCGGCACGTCCATTTGCAGGCACGGCATCCGAAGCCGCGCCCAGCCGTAGTAGAGCCCAGCCATGGCCGTCGCCACGGCAGTAGGGCTCGTTGCGAAGTGATTCCCGGCGGTTCAGAGTGAGCGGGAAGCAAAGCAAGAAATGACCGGCAGCGCCGCGATCGACATCGGCGCGCGACGCGCAATTGTTGGCATACTGGGTGGAAAGGCCCCAGGAGCGACGATTCACGCGATCGCGTCGACGCGGCTCCGCAGGCCGGTCTAATCGAGGAACCGGCGAACGGCAGTTGCCAGACTATGGCTCTCCAAGACGGTCGCGACGATGTGGCGGTCCGCCGGGTCTTCGGGGAAATCGACGTGTTGGGCCTCACGAATTCTGATTGCGCTGTAGCCAGAATCTCGATCAGGTCGTGGGCCAGATTGTCCAGTGTTGATCGGTGCACGGGTGCTGCGCCGATCGGCGCGATAACCCTTTGACCTGGCTGTATTGCGGGAGGTCAACAAAGCGTGCCTAACAACACTCACCGCAATGTTCCGATCAGATAGCGATGATCTGCAGGGTTTGGCGTTGGTGGCCTTTGTCGCTAGCCTGCAGCCCATGAGTATTTCCCTCACGTTCAAGAAAGAAGGGGACAAGTCCAGGACATTTGTTCAGGTCCTCGATACCGCGGAGGTCAACCTCTAGCCCATGGTGCAGGAAGGCCGCTTGGCCATTCCGCGAAGCGGCTATCTCATCAGACGAGGCCGAGGCCGCATCATAGTCGAGCGCCGCAAGGTGTAGGCACCGGGCTGTGGTGATGGCCTCGCGCCGGAGAGGCTGTCGGGAAGAGGCGCCGATTTCAGGACCGATCCGGCGGCGGAACGGCACGCGTCAGGTTGCGCGGAACGCCGAGCGTGTGTATGTAATTGTGTATGCTAAGCAACGGCCGCGAGATCGTCAAGCGTCTCAAGGCCGAAGGCTACGAGCTGGTGCGCGTCAAGGGCTCCCACCACAAGTTCAGGAAGGGCGAGATAACCGTGGTGGTGCCACACCCAAAGAAGGACTTGCCGCTGTGCACTGCGCGGAGCATCGCACGGCGGGTCGGCTGGATCTGAGGAGGCAGGCATGCATTACGTGGCCGTCATCGACAAGGACCCGGGCAGCGCCTACGGGATCCAGTTTCCAGAGGTTCCGGGATGCTTTTCGGCCGCCGACTGTTTCGAGGAAATCGTTCCCAACGCGATTGAGGCGTTGAGCCTGTTCTTCGAGGACGGTGAGCCGGTGCCGCCGCGCGGCATCGAAGCCGTGCGCGATGAGGTTGCCGGGGACATCGCAGACGGCGCTGTCCTCATGATGATTCCCTACGTTCGGGACCGGAGGAGGGTGGTGCGGGTGAACCTGAGTCTGGAGAAGGGGTTCCTCGACACCTTGGACGAGGCGGCGCGGATGCGCGGGATGACGCGCTCGGCGTTCGTCCAGAAGGCCGCGACGCGGGAAATCCTCGACCCGGTGTGACGCGGGTATGGGCGGTGGCGCTCGTCTCGAGTGCCTGCTTTGCGGCCTCAGTTTCCGTCCCTGCTGTCGCGCCGAATTCCATCGGAGCGCGGCGGGGTGTCGATCGTCCATTCGCGTTGCAGGAGCAATTGCGCCATCGGGCAGAGGGGGCCTAAGTGAAGCGGCTCGCCGCCCCGGGCGGCGGCCATGGAGCGCCCGACGATGGCGCACCAGGCCTCGCGGTGGAGGCCGAGGCGGGCCTTAAGCCGGTCGCAGAGGCGCTCGGCATATGCGATTCCCCACGCGGCTTCGCTCCGCGTGACGGGGGCGCTGCACGAAGCCGCGCGGGTCCCCCTATTGACCACCGAAACAACCTCCGCCGTGCCAGTCAGTTGGGTCAATATTGAATGCCGATCTACACACAACGTGAAATTCGCGAGGGGCTCCGCCGTCTGAACCGATACAGCGTCCTGGTAAGCGTTCGGCAGCCCTTTCAATTGCCCACATCTTGACATCTTGTCATGGTATTACCACAACTTGTTGCGCTCTTGGATTAGATCATGATTCCGAATCCGGCACCGATTTGGCGGCGAAGAGGTGCGGATCATGGAGGAACGGTGATTCGACGAGGAGCTTTCGTGATGCCGTCTGGGCGACGGTCGGCTGGACCGTCGGCTTCGTCAATTGGTCGAACGCATGGATGCCGGGTTCGGAGAAACGATACTTCTGGCCTGCCAGGACTGGGCCAGCACGAAGGCTGCCTACCGCTTCTTTTCCAACGAGCGGGTGAGCGAAGAAGAGATTCCTCGGGGCCACTTTGAAGCAACGCGACTCCGGTTAGGGGTCATATAGATGGCCCGAGTAATCGTCGAAAATCCTGAGGCTCTCGACGGTGAGCGCGACGTTGCCAGGTACGGAGTAGTGGGTGCGCACTATGGCGCACGGGCTCGCCGTGTCGCCGCTGCAGATCCTGCCGCGCTCGACCAGCGCGACCGTCCGCTCGTTTGGGAAGGTCTGCGGCATTGCGTTAGCGAACCACCTGCTAAATCGAACGTCAATCGGCCGAGCGCGAGACCGCCCTGTTTCGGACCTGACGGACTCATCCGGGTATTGAGAGAACCTATTGACCATAGGCATGACTATGGCAATATGGTACCCAGCTTCCCATGACGAGCGGCAGCGCGATGAAGACCGGCAACAACATCACCACGAGCGGTGCCAGGGTCGTTAAGGCTTCCGAGTTCAAGGCCACGTGCCTGAAGCTGATGGACGAGGTGGCGACCAGCGGCGAGGAGATCGTCATCACCAAGAACGGCCGCCCGGTGTCCCGGTTGGTGCCTTTCCGTGAACGGCCCCAATCCCTCTTTGGCATTGACCGGGGCCGGCTGGAGCTCCATGGCGACATCCTTGCGCCTGTCGCTGCCGACTGGGACGCCGAGAGCACCGGCAACGGGGACGTAGCGCCTTGATTATGCTGGACACTCATTCGCTGCTGTGGCTGAGGCGCGGCGATCGCTGCCTCGGCGCTCTCTCCCGAAGCGCGATCGAGGGCGCATGGCTGGCGGGCGAGGTTGCGGTCTCGGCGATTTCGTTTTGGGAGGTCGCCATGCTGAGGATCAGGAACCGGATTGACATGGCGATGGATGTCCAGGCATGGCGGCGAGAGAATCTGGCTCAAGGCTTGATTGAGCTTCCGATTGATGGTGCGATCGGCATCCGGGCAGCCGGTCTGGCCGATCTCCCTGGAGACCCGGCGGACCGCCTGATCGTCGCGACCGCGCTGGAGGGCCATTGCCTGGTGACTGCCGATCGCCTGATCCTCGATTGGCCCGGCCCACTGAGCCGCCTCGACGCAACTGGATAAGCCGCCACTCCTCCGGTCATACCGCCGAACGTGCAAGACGGCACATATGCGTGGCGTGGCCCACCCGGCACTCTGTGCCATTGCACTGCCGGTAACATCGGTCAGGCTTGGCTTCGCTCCGGCCCGCGACGACGTGCCCCACCTGCGCGTGCGATAGTCGCAGCTGCCAGGCGATGGCTGCCCGCTTGACGCCGGCCTCGAACGCCGCCCGGATCAGTCTCGCTTGGCCCGGCGCGAGCGGCCGCGTCCACCTCTGCTTCGCCCCGCCTCTGCTGGCCGGCCCCGGCCGCGACACCCGATCCCGAAGCCCGCGACGGGATGTACTCTCCGACGATCAGCCGGCCGCGACGCCGCGCTTCCTCCATGACCGCCTGGAGAAGGCGGTCGAACTGACCTTCGTCGACATGGCCCGATGAGCCGGACAGGTCCGAGGGCAGCGCATGGCGCCGCCGCATCGCGCCGCCGGCGCCGCCCGATCCAGGCTTGTCACACCCGCCCGGCATTTCCGCCTCGCTGGCATGGAGCCCGGCGGCGTGACGCCGCACGCGGGCGGGCCGCAACTCCCGTCATCGGTTCCCACCGGGAAACGGAGGGAATCCCGTGCGCCCATCCTCCGAGCAGGCGCCCATTGACCCCCGCCGCGCGGAAGGCCGACCCGACGTCGCCCGTGACCGGCTTGCGCACCGTGATGCGCTTGTTGTCCCTCTTGATGACACTGCTCTGGATCCGGTCGAGGTCGCACACCAGCCTCTCCCATTCGGGCTTGAAGGCCGCACTGGCGCAGCGGTCCTAGAGCTCCTCGGCAAGGATGAGCGTCACAAACGAGCAGAAGACGTGGACGCGGACCCCGGCGTCGCAGGATTGGAAGATCGGGCGCGTGTCGAAGGTGGCGTTCGCCGCCCGGAACAGGGCCGCCACCATGAGCAGCTCGCCGTATCTCAGGACTGCGTTGAGCGGAGTGACGCGGGCGTTGGTCCTGAACACGAAGATGCCGTCGCAGCGGGCCTCCTCGGCGATCTGTCGAATCTGGGCGCACTCGGCTTCCAGCCGCACCGCTCGGGGACGTTCAAACTCTCCAGCGATCCATCGCAAGCCGCCGCTTCGGACGAGGACCTGTTACTCCGTTCTGAAGGTCTTGCTCAGCACGGTGAACACGCCCCAGAAGAACCCCCTGCTGCCGTCCTCCTCCTCGAAGCCCGCATCCTTGAACCCCGCGATCAGCCTCGGATTGCCGTCCTCGTCGTCGAAGGCTGAGAGACTCCCGGCCCAGAAGCCGTGCGACCCCGTCACCTCGCGTTCGGGATGGCGCACGCTCGCCGCGGCGCTGCTGAACTCGGACTCGAAACTGGCGTCGGCGTTGTACGCTATGGGCGCGAAGTGAATCTCGTAGTCCTGCAGCGGAGCGTCCACCTGGGGCAGGTACCGCTCGGGGAGCTGCTCGAAGCGGTATTCGAGGTGCGTGCGGTCGGCGACGAGGTCGCCGGTGCAACCGAGGCACCCGCTGAGCGTGCCGGCCTCGAAGTCAGCGACGACGTCCATCTGCCCACGGTACGCGTCGTAGGTGTACCCGCCCTCGAGCTCGTCCCAGTTCGATCCGAAGGCGTAGCCGAATATCCCGCTGCTGCGCCCGAGGTAGCTCGCCGTGCCCGTCACTGGCAGGTCGGGCGGATTCATCAGAGGGTCGATTTCGGGCCCGTCAACGAAGATGACTCTTTCGGGGCGCCGCTCTCCCTTCGCCTGGTGCAGCCACCACCCAGCGGCGAGATAGTCGGCGGGATCTTCGTTGCTCCAGCTCACAAGGGCATAGACCTGCGTGGTGCTCTCGTGGGCGGTGTTCCGCAGCACCCAGGACCGGCCGGAGTGATTCGGGATTTGAGGTCGGAACTCGTTCGTCTCCACTGCATCGCGCGCCGTGTTCAGGTGCAGCTTCCCGTCCTCTCCATCGCGCACGAATACGGTAAGCTTGTCGCCGTCGAACGACGTTGTTCGGGAGAAGTCGATTCGACCCTCTTCTATCTCCGCCATTTCGTCGGTCATTGGGTCCTGGCTGGGGCTGTGGAGGCACCCTCCGATCGCGAGAATCAACGCGGTCGCCAAAACTGTCGACGCTGCTCTCATGCTGTAGATGCTCCTTGAAGTTTGTCGGCGACTGCTGTCTTCTCGGGGAAGTCTGCCACTCTGCGGTACGTGGGCCGCGTGTGAGAGGCGAACGGTGATCGTCGAGGATCTGATGCGCTTCTGAGTTCGACACGCGGGCTTAGCCGATGAGGCTCATCACGAGTGCGTTCTCAAGACCTCCAGAGCCATACCCTACAGAACAGTTTACAACCCGGCCACTGTCGACCGGTTAAGCTGGAACGCATGTACATCGACGGTTTCTCCGCCAGGCACTGGTGGTCTGCCCAGGACGGCAGGAGGTCGAGCGGCTCTACACGCTTCGTGCGAAGATTGACGATCCGAACTTTCAGGCGATGTGTGCGATCTGGCAACCCGCCACGCGGAGCTGGGACGAGCCGAAGCTTGAGGACGGCCCCATGCCATTTGTCGGCGCCCGCTGCGGCGCGGACGGCGACGAAGGCTGAACGTCGACGGCACAGGCGCCGGTCATGCGGGCAGAGCCGAAAGGGTTATCGGTAGTTGCCCCGCGGGTCGGAGGGCCCGTCCGCCTTGCATGCGGTTGCGTTAGTCAGAGACACCTTAAGATATACTGGGCTGTGCCGCTGAGCGCTTGTCCTTCCGGCTGTGACCTTCGGATCGCCGGTTTGTCGTAAGCACTGCGGCCGAGGCGGGGCTGGATGCGGCATAGTCGCCGTCCGGGGAGCTGAGCGGTTGGGCCTCCCTGCGCCAAGTGCGGTGTTCGGCGGACGTGTCCGCGCCGACGGGCGGCCAAGCCGGTGCACGGCGACATCGAGGGCGAGGCGTACGTGGACCTGCCCGCGCAACGGGGCAGTGCCTGGGTAGCGTCGACAGCAAGATCGTCCTTTGCCGTGAGAACACCCGGTTCGCGACCGAGGCGGCCGATCGGGGGCACGCGGACAGTCTGGTTGTTTTTCGTGCCCGGGCGTGAGGAGAGGACGGAGGAGCACAACACGCCCGCCGATGCATGCGTCTGTAGTCGGTGCGGTCAGCCCTATACGCCGAACGGCGCTGAGGAATCCACCATCGTCGAGATCGAGGTCAAGGCGCACGCACGCAGGATCGTCCGTCCCCGCTGGCGTCGGAGTTGCGACTGCGTGTCCTCGCCGATCTAAGTGGCGGCACCCCCCGGCACCGCGGCTGTTCGACAACACGCTCTACGGGATCAGCGTATGGGGATGCTTCCTCTTCGAGCGCTACGCCTGCTTCCGCCCGCTCAACTCCGTCGCGGCGTAGCTGTCCGATCGGGGGCTGGCGATCTCGCCGGGGACGCTGGCCGACGGCGTGCCCCAATTTGTGCCGCTCGCCGAGGACCTTGTGGGGTTGGCTACAGCTTTGAATGAGCAACGCATTGATCAAGACTTCAGGCCTGTCGCCGTGGTTCGATTGCCTTGCGCTCCGCGAGGAACGTTGGTTCGGCTGCCGGGTTTGCCCCAGAATGGCTTCGTAACAAAATATGAATAAACATGGACCAGCACTTGAGATATCGATATTTGTAAAGTATATCATGCAAATGATCGATATTGACACCAAGTTGCTCCGCTCATTCCTCTCAGTCGCGTCCGAGAAGAGTTTTTCCACCGCCGCTGACCGCTTGGGGTGCTCCCAGGGAACGATGTCGGTGCGTATCCGGACTCTCGAGGACCTGCTAGGACAGCGGTTGTTTGAGCGGTCCTGGCACAACCTAAAATTGACAGCCGCGGGCCGTGATCTGCTTCCAAATGCACAGTCAGTCGTGGACATGCATGATTGTCTGATCGATCGTGCATGTGGGAGACAGGATTCTGGTCGCGTTCGGCTCGGGGTGGGAGAGGGTAACGACGTCTCATTGCTGTCGCGACTCCGCCAGCGCATAGGGGACGATTATGCCAATATGGAACTTGATATCGTTTGTCGACCGGGTCGTGTCCTCGCAGAATTGATCTCGGCGGGAGAGTTGGATATTGCGATTGTTGCTCTCGTCGAGGCAACCAAGCCGGCGACCGTGTTGTCGCGCCCAAGGGTGCGGTGGGTGGCAGCCTCGAATTTTGTGTTTGAAGATTGCACGCCACTTCCCGTCGCTATTCATCCGGAAGGCTGCCTTTTGCGAGAGATTGGGATTGCAGCACTCCAAGCTCAGAACATTTCGTGGCGCGAAGCACTCTGTGCTGCCAGCGACGAGGTCATTTTGGACGCCGTGGGGGCCGGTATGGCAGTTACTGTCATGACGGAAGGAATAATTCCCGCCGAGTTGAGGGCCATCGTACGACCGTCCGTGCTGCCGTCTCTCGGCAAGGTTCGCGTTCAACTGTTGGAGACGCCGGGTCGACAATCCAAGGCCGTACTCGCGGTAAGGAGAGAAATCGTCAGCGCTTATTCTGTCTATTGACCGCCAGGGCTGGTGTGACGACTGAACCGAGAGGCAAACAGTAGCTCTTTCGCTTCGTACCCTAGCGGTTGCAGAAATCTACGTGCCTCATGAATCCGATTCCCGCATGTTGGCGATCACTCGGAAGCGCGAATACTTGATCATTATCTGCGGCTTGGCGTCGTCGGTGGGCGGTGGCTCTGACGGTGGGGTCTGGCGGTTAGCGCGGTTCAGCGGCGGTGCTGCCCACCGGTCTCGATAGATTGGTCAGTGGGTTGGCAGCGGCGGCGATTCTCTGGAGGATGGCCGTGCACGGCTCCGCCGCCGACGTCGCTCGGCGCTACGCTCCTTCTGTCGTTGCTCCGCCGCCTCTCGGCGATCGGAATCACCATTGATGACGACGGTCTCGGCGTTGCGGACGAGGCGGTTGGCCAGGGCGACGAGGCAGGCGGCGTTTGGGAAGTCCTCGCGCCACTCGGCGAAGGGGTGCTTTTGGCCCAGCCCGGCCGGAGTCTGGCCTGAGGGCGTCGTTCGATCCGCTAGGCGCTGGGTGAGACGATCTATGGCGTTGAGGTTACCGTCGACGGCGGCGCGTTCGTCCTCAGTGAGGGGAATCTGCTGGACGAAGCGCAAGATGTTGTCCTTGGCGTCGAGGAGTTGTGCGAGCGAGGATTGGCGAGGGCGATAGAAGTTGTATCGTGCGCAGGCCATGCGATGTGCGCACTGCTCGAAGAACTTGTACGTGCACAGACCGTGACCGAGGTCGTAGTAGCGCCAGGGCTCGCCGTCGGCGACAGCCTGCCTAAAGGTGTCCTGGTCGATCAGCACCTCGATGGCGTGCAGGATGCGTTAGAAGTTGCCGGCGCAGATTTAGACCTTGGCGAGCCGGGTCGGGATGATAGCAACGTAAGACTGTATGTCCTTTTGCCACTGTCCTGTGATTAGGCGGTTCGCCCTGCACTGGCGGCTTTCAGCGAAGGTTGCTCGGCGAGCAGGGCCTCATCGCAATATTGTGTCAAGCGATCGGCCAGTGGCCGTAAGATTCCTTAGGGCAAAGGCAGCACTTCGTCGCTAAAATTGCAAGGTCGCCGGGCCACGTCTCCTGTCGCGGGAGCGTCAGTGGAAGATAGTCGGTCAATAGCCGGCGCTCGCCAAAACCGGGCCTCCCGCTTCAAGGAATTCAGCCGGCCGCTCCGCCCGCCCGCTTTCCATCTCGTGCAACACGCCGATAACGATCACGGCGAGCGCGAGGTGGCGCTCGGCGCACTTTCCCAGGCGGACGATCGCGCTGTCATCCCCGATGGCTGCAAGCGCCTCCGCCGCCGCACCGGGACCGACGGATAGTGAAAGCCGTCACGCAGAGGGAAGTCTGGAACGCCGGCCTTCAATCGCAACCGACGCGGTGCCGGAGAGCGAGTGTGATGGCTTTCGCAGAGCGAAAGCAGTCTCAACTCGACGTCGACTCAGAAGAGGTTGACCTGCCGTTCCCCTGGCGCCTGCTGCGCCGGTGCATGAAGTGCCGATGCCCATCCTAGTCGGCGGCAAGATATGCAGATATCACCGCGTTCTCCAGCCGCGCGGACACTCGACCGTCGACCGGCAGTCCGGCAGAAATCTGAAATGCTCGGATTGCAGCACGCGTCTTGTGCCCGAGTATCCCGTCGGGGGGACCGACATCGTACCCGAGCAACGCGAGTGCCCACTGCAACTCGGCCAGGTGCACATCGCCGCCGTTGGCCAACGGTGCCACCAGCACAGACATTCCGAGGTAAAAGAGAGGCTGCCACTCGCGCGCCAGCTGCTGCGCTTCGTCCAGCTGCGCCTCAGCCAGAAGGGCCTCAACCCGCTCCCGGCCTCTTGCGGCAATCTCGCGGACCTCCCTCTTCGAAGCGGAGATGCGGGATGCGGCCAGATTGTACCACTTGTGCGCCTTCACGAAATCCTGGGTGACGCCTTCGCCGTACTCGTGCATATACCCGAACAGCGCCTGGGCTTGGGCGTGTCCCAGTGCGGCGGACAGCCCCAGCCATCTGGCGGCCAACACGTAGTTCTGGGGAAGACCGTCCCCGTTGTAGTACATCGTGCCGATCGAGAACTGTGCGCCAGGTTGGCCCCGGGCCGCAGCACGACCCATCCAGTTAACGGCCGCCGCATGGTCTTGTCTCATGCCTTCGCCGTGAAGGTGCATGTACCCTAGGATCATCTCGGCGTGGCCATCGCCCTGAGCGGCGGCGTGGCGCAACAACTCTGCGGCAAGTGCGAAGTCCTGCCGAACTCCTGCGCCCTCGCGGTATTTGATCCCGAGCACCAGTTGAGCGCCGCGATGACCCTGCCCGGCTGCGCGGTGCCACCATTTCACGGCCTCTCTGTCGTTTTCCGGGATGCCTTCGGCGAAGTCGTACATGAACCCAAGTTGAAACTGGGCTTCGAGGTTGCCTTCCTCGGCAAGCTTCTGGAACACGCGATAGGCGGCCGTGTAATCGCCCCGCTCTCGTGCGGTGCGCGCCTCGTCCAACGTCTGCGCCGAGGCCGAATATGTGGCCGCAACCGCCATCAGGAGGACTATCGCTACCGCGATGAGTCGACGCAGTTGCTTTGGCAATACGTTCATCGACATTCACCCGCCGAGCACCCACCACCATCGTCTCACTCTGTAATCCGCCGGGCCTTGCGGGCGCAAGTTCATGTTCGTCCATGCGCCCACGGGCGGCGCTTCGTTCTATGAGCACGCGGCGCAGAGGGACCTCGTTGCCGTGCTGCGCCTGATTGATCTCGGCCGGGTCTCGGTGAGCGCCAGAACGGGACGGACCTCGGCGGCTGTGGTAGAAGCCATTGCCGGGGAGCTGGACGGGGGCGACTTTCTCGATCTCGCGGAGAAGAAGGAGCGCCGGCGGCAGACGGCCGGCCCCGTCATGGCGTTCGCTTGGCCGTGGCTTGTGCAGGCCGGCAAGCTGGCGGAACCTCGGGGCTTGAGACTGGCGCTGACAAAGGCGGGCCGCGCCGCCCTGGGTGCACCCGCAGCGCAGACGCTGCGCCATCTCTGGCAACGATGGATCGGGAACAGCCTGCTCGACGAGTTCAGCCGCATAGACGCCGTCAAAGGTCAGCACCGTGGCAAGGGCAGGCGCGCGATGACTGCGGTGTCGACGCGCCGGCTGGCTATTGCCGAGGCGCTGACACGCTGTCCTGCGGGCCGCCGGGAGCGGTTCGACGAGTTCTTACGCTTCATGCAGGCCGCGTCCTTATAACGCGTCCTTATAATAGGCATCACACGCGACCCGTGGAGCCTCTACCTCTTCGATCCGCGCTACGACAGCCAGGGTCATGACGGCTGTCACGTTCTGCAGGGCCGCTACCTTCTTTGTTTGCTGTTCGAGTACAGCGCCGCTCTGGGCCTAATCGACGGCAGCGCCTAAGCGACCGAACCGGTTGGTTTTTCCCCTACTCCCTTCACTCCTGACACCTGTCATCCAGACGCCGTTATCAAGACGCAAGCTGATCGAGTCCTACTCCAGCGAATTACTGTCACGGCCTCGAGACAGGATCGCGGCTCCGGGATATCCGTTCGACGCCCGGGGGAGAGAGTGGAACGTGGCAACGGGCGGGCGAGCATTCGCGAACGGCCGCGGTGTCCTCGCCGCGCTCGCGTGCGGCGGCTGCATGGTTTGTGGCGACATCTCGATACCTGCGTGTCTGGCTGTGCCTTCGCGACGTCGCCGAATCCGGTTTCCGCCGTTCGCGCGGATATTCCTTCGGGTCGCGTGCGGGATTGGACGGTGATAAGTTCGATACATGAACGATGACTTCATGGGATCGTTTCTGATGCGTATCGAGCTGTTTCGTTGCGTCTCGGTGCTGGCGGTAGTCGTGTCCCTTACGGCGATGATGTCCGGTTGTGCGGGCAATGGCGGGCAACCGGCACAGCCCGAAGATGTCAGGGCTCTTGCCGGTGTGACCGCAAACCACGGGCTCGATCCAGGGAGCCGCATCACCGTCGAGGCTGGCATGGCCGAGGACCGTGGCAACGTAACCATCCACTGCCCGGCCGATACGCCCGCATGCGAGGTCGTCGTCGCCGCCGACGGGAGCGTCGGCTACGACCCCTCCGGCGGCGTGCCCGCCATCGTGCCCCGGTCGCCGGCCACGGAATCGGTCGAGGATCTGCTGCGGAGCAGGCTGTACAATTCGACTTGGCCCGTCGCGGTCAGCTTCGGGGGAGGGGTCGCGACCTGCCAGGCACTGGGATGTCCGGTCGCGGACGCGATTCACGTCGACCGGCCTGCCGCAGGCGGTGCCCGCCACCCGAGCGACGATCACCGGCCCGATCTCTCGGGCTTCGAGCTCCTCGAACCGCGCCGGGGGATTGCATTGGCAAGCAAGGCGCGGACCGTGGTCGACGGGCAGCGTTCAGCCTTCCATCGGGCGTTTGGCGCCTGGATGGACCATGGGTTCTTTCTCGTGGAAACGTTCACAATGCACGGGGACGCGGACTCCAGTCACTACCAGACCACCTGGTTCGGAGACGCGAGCCACTCCGGCCCGCTAACCTCGCCGGGCGACACCGCGACCTGGTCCGGCGTCATGTCCGGCGTGGAGGCCGCCCCATCCAGCGGGTCCGGGGCCTTCGTGCATGGTGATTCAGCCATCACAGTTTCCGGCCTCGCTGCCGGTGTCGCGGTCTCGGTGGACGTCTCGTTCACCAACATCGTGAACGAGGACACCGGTGCCGGCATCGGCGACATGGTTTGGCGAGGGCTGCCTCTCCAGGGTAGGGAGTTCGGGACCGATAGCGTCCTGTTCAACGACGGGGACGGATATTTCCGGGACGGGAGCTTCGGCGCCGCGGCCCAAGGAAGCATCTACGGCCGCCTCTACGGCCCCGGTCACGAGGAAGTGGGCGGGCTATTCCACCGGGACGGCATCGCCGGCGCATACGCGGCCACACGCGATCGCTAGGCGGTCTCTTCTACGTTGCACCGGCCCGCCGTCTGGGAGCAGTGCAACGAAACGCATCATTCACCGACAGGGGGATGAGCGGGCAAACCAGGACGGGCTGGGCAAGGCGTCAAACCCACGTGCGTTCCCTCCGCGCGGCCGACACCCAACGCCCCATCGGTTTCCATTGCCCTCGAACTTCTAATCGTCCGGCCTCCGGTTGTAGGTGAGCGGTGCCGGAAGCACACCTAACCATATTGTTGTCGCGTTGGATGGCTCTCTCCACGAGGAGGCGCGCAGCGTACTCGACCGCTTCCGGGTGCACATCCACGCCCACCCGCCGCCGCTCGCGGCCTTGCGCCGCTCCGCTCCGACGGCCGTCGCCTCGGCCGACCCGCGAACTGCCACGCTTGGCCCGTTGCCCTTTCACGGCGTCACCCTGCCAAGAGCCGCCGCCAAGCCCTGTCCAAGACGACCAACACAGCCGACCGACGACGTCCAAACCTCAAGTCCCGAAGATCAATCACCAAGGTTCAATTCGCACACCGTAGGCATGGTCTCGTCATGGCCGCCCCAAAGCAGGCTCTTGGCAACAGCTGGTCGCCGAGTTCGATGAGATGGAACAACCTCAGATAGCTGTCGAGGTACTTGGTGGCGATGCCGCGAAAGCCGCGCAGGAAGCCCTTGATCTGGCTGTGTCGGCTGTTGATCGTCTGAATGTGCACAGCGCCGCGCACCCGTTCGCCGGCCGAGGCGTTGATGCTCTCGTGAGGGATGTCGAGCGCAGCCGCGACTGGCGGATAGCAGCGGTTGGCGTCGGAGACCAGAAGCGCATCCGGGGCGAGGGCCGGCTCCAGCACGTCCTTCACGCTGTCCGCGTTCAGCGCCGGCAGGCTATGGCTGAGGGTCGCGCCGGCCCGGTCGGCGGCGACCAGGATCGGCACCTGCTCGCGCGAGAGCCCGCGCTTCTTGGCCTTGCCGCCGCGCCGGCGCGGCTTGCGCCCCAGCGTCCGCTCCCCCTTCCGGCTCTCAAGGACGAAGGTCTCGTCCGTCTCGACGATCCCGGCAAGCCAGTCCGGCGCCTGGCGCACTGCTGCCAGAAAGCGGTGGCGCCAGCGATGCGCCGTGCCCGGCGCAATCCCGCAGCGCTCCGCAGACGCCTTGATCGTCTCGCCCTTGGTTAAGCGACGCGCCAAAGGCCAGCCAGCGCTCCTTGTGGTGCAGCCCGAACAGCGCCGTGCCGGTGAGCGCGCCGAAGGTCCTCCCGCACTCCTTGCACCGGAAGCGGCGAAGACCGCGTGCCTTGCTCCGCGATACTGCCCCGCCGGCGCCGCAACGTGGACAGCGCCGCTCGTCATCCACGTCCAGCTCGATCGCCGCCAGCGCTGCCGCCCCCTCCGGTGGGTCCGACAGCAGCGCTACGACCTCCTTGTGCTGCGCCGCCGTCGACTCGTCGAGACGCAAGAATCAGTCCCGAAACCGCTCGTGATCCATCTGTCCGACCTCCAACGCGAATCGAGTGCGATCCTGCCTCAATGCCTATGCCCGCCCGAACTCGCCCAACAGCGCCTTACTCGGGGGATGAATTTGTTCTTGCAAAGCGGAGTTCAACGTGTCCTAATTTGACCGCAACGCGATGACGATACGAAGAGGAAGTCGCGTGGATGAGCGGGAAGGCTGCAACGAAGCGGGGCGCAGACCCCGTGCGGTCTTGGAGGGATTGGGTTAGACCATGCTGGGGCGGGTCGAGCGATCGGTCTGTTTCGGGAGACCATCTCGGTGGCGGAGTTTGACTTGGAGATGGTTTCGTGACATGCCACAATGGAGGAACTGACCGAGTCGCACTATGCGTTCGCGGTCGCAGCGTCTACCAAAATGCGAGGCCTCTGGGCGAGGCCTCCTGGAAGCAAAGGAGAGCCTCAACTATGAAGAAGACGAAGCTGACTCGCAGTTTGCTGGCGGCGTGCTCAATCGTCGCGCTTTCGGCCGTCGTGTACGGCTGCTCGAGCGGTATCAGCCAGGGCGAGGCTGACCGGCAGGCGGCGGAGGCGGCGGCCGCTGCGCAGGCTGCGGCTGAGGCGGCGGCAGCGGCTGCTGCTGCAGAGGCTGCTGCGCAGGCCGAGGCGGAGAAGCAGGCGGCCATCGAGGCGGAGAGGAAGGCCGTCGAGGAGCGGGCCGCTGCAGCTGAGAAGATGGCGCGGGCGACGGTGCAGACGAACGCCATCACCGCCGCGATTTCGGCTGCGGAAGACGCGCTTGCGATGGCGGTCCTCGGCGCAGACGACATGGATATCTCCGATGCGGAGACGGCGGTGATGGCCGCGAGGGATGCCATCACGGCCGCAGTCGATGTCGATGACACGTCCACCTACACGACGCAGGTCGACGGCATCGAGGGCCGCCTCATGACGGCCGTGAATCTGGTCCAGCAGGATCGGGCGGCCAAGAAGGCGGCGCGGGCCGACATGCAGAAGGGCGTCATCATGTCCGCGACCACGGCCGCACAGAACGCGGTTGCGCTGGTGGTCGTGGGCGCGAGCAACGATGTGATCGCCGACGCCGAGGCGGCGGTCCAGGCTGCCAGGGATGCCATCGCGGCGGCCGTCGATGTCGATGACACGAGCATGTACAGCGAAACAGTCGACGGCATCGCCGGCGACCTCATGACGGCCAAGGACACGGTCCTGGCCGGTCGGCTGGCCGACCGGATTGAATTGCAGACGAACGCCATCGATGCTGCGATCCGGAAAGCGCGGTCCGAGCTTGCCGAGGTGGTCCTCGGCGCGAGCGACATGGACATCTCCGAAGCTGAGGCTGCGGTCCAGGCTGCCAGGGATGCCATCGCGGCCGCAGTCGACGTCGAAGACACGAGCATGTACACCGCAACGGTCAACCACCTCGCTAGCAGCCTCGGGGCAAGCAAGACCTTGGTCATTGCGGACCGGGCGGCCAAGAAGGCGGCGCGGGCGGAGAATCAGATGGACGCCATTACGGACGCCATCGAGGATGCGGTGACCGCGCTTGCGATGGTGGACATCGAAGCGGATGACGCGACGATCACCTCCGCCAGGAATGCGGTCCAGGCGGCTAAGGATGCCATCGACGACGCGGTCGATGTCGACGACACGAGCATGTACGCCGCGCAGATCGACCGCATCGAGGGCCGTCTCGATACGGCTGAGGCCGGGGCCTTGGCTTATCGGTCAATCCAGCAGCAGGACGCCATCGACATGGCTGCTGACGCTGCGGAAGACGCCGTTGGCATGGTGGGCCCGGACGCGAGCGACGATGACGTCGCCGACGCCGATACGGCGGTCAAGGCTCTCATGGACGCCATCGACGATGCGACCAATGTCGACGATACGTCCGCGGCCATGACGGCGCTTGAAGGTCTCCAGAATGCGCTCAGTGACCGGAAGACTCTCCGCACGGCCATCATGGACGCGATGGATGCCCTGGACGATCTGGACAATGACTCGAGCGATGACGACATCGAGGACGTTCAGGACCTGATCGACGCTGCCGAGGATGCCATCGCTGATGCGGCCAACCTCTCGGACGACGAGAAGGCCGCGTTCTCCGCGAAGATCGATGCCGACGACACGGGCCTTCAGGCCATGCTTGACGCTGAAGAGAAGACGATCATGGCGGCGCGTGAGACGGCGAAGACCATGGCCGCCGAGGGCATGGCCCGGTCGAACGGGCTCGCGATGGCGCTTGATGCCGCCAAGGCTACCGCTGCGGACGGGACTTTCGACGACGCTGGCACTGACAGGCCAGATCTCTTCAACACCGGTACGAACACCGGCGATGGCGTCACCGCGATGCATGACGGGTCCAAGGTCACTCTGACGGTGACGGAGACCACCAATACCGCTAGAGGCGCGATCACTAAGCAGGACGCGGGTCCGGCCAGCATCTCGGGGTGGACGGGCCAGAACTTCACGCGTGGCGACGCCGACGACGACATGGTCGGGCACTTCACCGTCTACACGGACATCGACGCGCCCAAGGGCATGGCCTTCAACGCTGCGAATTTGCAGGCCGCACTTGGCCTCGCTTCCGCACCAACCGTTGGAGGCACCACCGTTGCTCCCACCTACGATTTGCCTGCGGACAACACTGATGGTGTGTACGACTATGTCATGTGGGGCAGCGCGGCGAGGCCAAGTATCACGGACACGACGGATGCTGACGACGATCCCGATGTCGATGCACGTTCCTTCACTGGCTCCTTGGCCGGAGCGATGGGTAAGTTCGAGTGTGAGGGCACCGCTACCACATGCGCCCTGACCTTTAACGAGAAGGACATGATTGCCACCCTGGTGGGCACTTGGGAGTTCACTGCCAATCGCGGAGCCAAGGTCAACGTGCCGGATGACGAGTACCTGTACTTCGGGTGGTGGATCGACCGTCCTACCAAGGCCGGAAGCGACGGAAGCTACAGCTATGATTTCCAGAGCTTCTCGGGCGGTGTGGGAGCGTACACCGCGAGTAACTTAGACGGCGTCACGGGTAGCGCGACCTACAACGGCGCGGCGGCTGGCGTGTATGTCACGAAGGACATCTCCAATGGCCAGATTACCGATGCGACCATGGGCGAGTTCTCGGCAGCGGCCAAGCTGACCGCGAATTTCGGAAACGCGACTGACCCCGGCCTCATCGGCGGTTCGATCAGCGACTTCAAGGACGCGGACGGCAGTGCCATGGCAGGCTGGGGTGTGACGCTGAACAGTGACTTCCTCGCTACCGGCAGTGCGACCTTTGCGGGCCCGACCACGGGCACGACCGGCCCTGGAGCCACTGGTACAGGAAGCTGGGAAGGCATGTTCTACGGTGATGCTACCAATGCCGACGGGACCGTCAACGCAACCGCCGCACCTATGGGCGTTGCCGGTCGGTTCGACGCCCATCTCGCGGGCGCCCACATCGCCGGCGGGTTCGGCGCTTCTCGCTAGTAGCGCTCTCTTGCACCGGGAGGGATGCTGAAGTTCCAGCTTATCCTCGGTCCCCTCCCGGTGAGTTTATCGCCCCGGCGCCAGCGCACTGCTAGCGCCGGGGCTTTCATTCCAAAGCAGGACTCTCATGCGCAGACTGTGTGTCGCCGTTCTGATCCTTCTCCTGACCCTTCCTGCGACGGCGCAGGACCTCGACTCCCTGTTCCAGGAGGGCATGCAGGCGGTCCAGGAGGCTTCGATCACAACCAACGAGGAACGCCGGGAGGAATTGCTCGACGAGGCCATCGCCATGTTCCGCGACATGCTGGTGGCGGACCCCAATCTGGTCCGCGTCCGTCTTGAGCTGGCCCGTGCGTTCTTCCTGAAGGGCGAGGATTCTCTTGCGCGGGGACATTTCGAGGCCGTACTGGCCGGCGGCGTGCCGGACGCGGTTGCGGCCAACGTCCACCGCTTCCTCGCCGAGATTCGCGCCCGCAGGCGCTGGAGCTTCAACGCGGGCTTTGCGATCGCTCCTGACAGCAATATCGGCGCCGGCTCCGACGACCGCACCATCTACATCTTCGGCCTTCCTTTCCAGCGCGACGCGCAGGAACTGACCAGCTCGGGCGTGGGCCTGGTACTGTGGGGCGGTGGCGAGTACCACTATCCGCTCAACGACAGGACGCGGCTGCGCGCCGGAGGCAATCTGTCGCGTCGTGAGCATGGCGGCTCGCAATTCGACGAGGCGTCCGTTTCCGCCCACCTTGGTCCCCGCATCCTTCTTGACGAGCGCACCGAGGCAAGCGTTCTGGCTACTGCGGGCCAGCGCTGGGTCGGCACGGTGAAGGATCACCATGCCCTTGGCGGACACATCGAGGCGGGGCACCGCGTCAGCCGGACGGTGACAGTGAACGGCCGGGCTACCTGGGAGGACCGGCACTACCGGACGCGGACCAGTCTCGACGGCGCGGCGGGAGATCTCTCGCTCGGTGGCGCTTGGGTGGTCGCGCCGACGGTGCGGCTCGATTTCTCCGCCGGCTACGGGCGGGAGCGGCCCGAACGGCAGCGCGAGCGCCATGAGCGCTACCGCGTCGGCGTCGGCGTCTCGGTGGCGTTGCCCCGGGGTTTCACGGTGAGCGGCGGCGGCGAGTACCGCTGGACAAATTACGAGCCCGGCTGGTTCCCTCATGTGGAGGACAACGGCGCTCGCGAGGACCGGACCTGGAGTGCCCGCATGTCGGTCTACAACCGGGGCTTCACGCTCTACGGCTTCAGCCCCGAACTCGGCGTGGTGCACGAGGTTCGGGACACCAACGCGCAGCTCTACGATTACGAGCGCACGTCCGGCGAGCTCCGCTTTGTGCGGCAGTTTTGACGCGGGGAGTTTCCCAGTCGAGCGCCGCGTCGAGCTTGAGCACACCACGGTCCGGCCTGCGGGCAGGGGCCAACGGGCGCGTGCCGCGTAGGACCGTGCGGGCTATGTCGTTCTCTTGCGGCGTCCTGCGTTGCACAGCGGCAGCGGCTATCGGCGTTCGGCCGACTGTGCCCTTCGCGGGCCCGCTGGGAGGGGCACACGACGAGGCGCAGCGACGATTTCGCGGACATGGCAGGCAAGGCCGAATTGCCCCGGGTCGGCTCGGGAGTGCGCGTATCCTTCCACACCCATGTGCCGACGCAGACAAATTGGCGCGCGCTGGTCGGACGGCAAGGGCTGCACGATGGGGCGAGACGTTTGGCTTCGCCGCGGACGACGGGGGCGTTTCGGTTCATGGAGCGTTCACGGCGTGCATGTGCGCGTTGGCAGACGGCGGGAGGTCCGATGACGACCCGGTCTCGGCGGTTCCGTAAGGGGCGTAGTGGCGCGGGACGGCCGGCCAAGCCTCTCATTCGGCTCTCTGCTGCGGGAAGGGACGATGCCGCGGATGGGCGACGGGGCGCAGCAGTGGGTTGCCGACCGCGGGCCGGCTGATGGGCAAAGTCGCGGCCATCGGATGCGCTGACGGCCGTCTTGTCGCTATCGGGGCCTCGGGCGAGGCCCCTTCACACAGGAGGGGTTCAGGACCATGACCAAGACGAAGCTGACCCGGACATTTCTGGCGGCGTGCTCGGCCGTCGCGCTTTCGGCGGTGGTGTACGGCTGCGGCGGCGGCGGCGGCCCGGGTGCCGAACCGAAGCCGCCTTTGGGCGTGGACTTTTCCGGAGTGGCGGCGGGCTACGCGGTTGAGCCCGGCACCTACAAGATCAAGGCGGGCGAGACGCTGACTGTCGGCGACGTGACGTTTTCGTGCGCGCCGGGCGGTGTTGGCTGCACGCTCACGGTTGCTGCGGACGGCACGGCGACGTACGCGGCGGAGGGCGGCAAGGTGACGGCTGCGAACTCCCTGCTTCACGGGCAACGCGCGGCGGTGAGCGCTGCCGTAGAGGCGGCGGCGAGGGCGATCGACGGGCTGAGTGCTACGTCCATCGAGGCGGATGTGACAGCTGCGCAAGGCGCGCTGGAGGCCGCGAAGGCAGCGCTTGCGGCGGTGACGCTCCTGCCGGCGAGCGAGGTCTTTGCGCTGCAGGACCGGATTGCTGCTGCCGGGATGAGGCTCGAGGCGGTCAAGGCGGCGATTGCCGACAACAGGACGCACCAGAGCCAGCTCGGCGCCGCGACCGAGGCCGTCAAGGCGGCGGAGAGGGCGGTGAACGCCCTGACCGCCGTTTCCACCGACGCGGAGGTCGCTGCGGCGGAACAGGCGATCGCTGCGGCGAAGGCGGCGGTTGCGGCGGGCACTCTGCTGACGCCGGACGAGGCGGATGCGCTAAACGACGCCATCCTGCTCGCGGAGACGAGTCTGGTCACCGTCAAGACGGCGATCGCCGATCGCAAGACTCACGACGGGCAGCTCAGCGCCGTGGAGTCGGCGGTCGCTGCGGCGCAGACGGCGGTAGACGCTCTGGACAGGACGTCCACTGACGCGGCCATCGCCTCGGCGCAAGCGCTGATCGACGCGGCGGTGCAGGCCGTCGCGAACGGGACGATGCTGACGCCGGGCGAGAAGAACGCAGCGAACACGGCGATCACGGCCTCGATGACCTTGCTCGAGGGGGTGACGGTCGAGGCCGGGATCCATGCGGCGAATACCGCCATCGAGGCCCTGACGGCCACGTCCACGGACGCGGAGGTCGATGCGGCTCAGGCTGCGATCAGCGCGGCGACTGCGGCTCTCAGGAGGGTACAGCTTCTGACGGGACCGCAGGTGATTGCGTTCCAGGGCGACATCGACGCCGCGAAGGCGGCGCTTGCAGCCAAGAGGGCGCAGATTGCGGACAGCAAGACGCATCAGCAGCAGCTCAACGTGCTCAACACTGCTGTTTCCGCAGCGAAGGAGGCGGTCGACGCTCTGGACAGGATGTCGACCGACGCGGCCATAGCCGCCGCGCAGGCCAGGATCGAGGCGGCGGAGGCTGCGGTTGCGGCTGGAACGAAGCTGACGACCCAGGAGAAGTCGGCGGCGAGCGCGACGATCATGGCCTCCAGGACGGCGCTGGAGAGAGTCACGGTCGAGGCGAAGGTTTTCGCTGCGCAGACCGCGGTTGGAGGCCTGAACGCCGCATCGAGCGATGCGGACGTGGCAGCAGCGCAGGCCGCGATTGATGCCGCGGCCGAGGCCCTCGGGAATGTGAGGCTTCTGACGGCGAGCGATGCGCTTGCGTTCCGGGACAGTATCGACGCCGCCAGGACGGCCCTTGAGACGGTGAAGACGCAGATCGCGGACAGCAGGACGCACGGCAGGCAGCTCAAGGCGGTCAACGACGCGGTCGACGCGGCGAGCAAGGCGGTCAGCGGCCTTTCCGCAGACTCCACCGAGGCGGATGCCGAGGACGCGGCCATGAAGATCCAGGCCGCGAAGGACGCGGTTTCTGCGGGGACGGCGCTGACGGCGGCGGAGAGGGACGCGGCATCGGAGACCATCGCGGCTGCCGAGACGACCCTGGTCACGCGCAGAGCGGCGATCACGGCCCGGCGGGACGACGCCAGGGCCATGTCTGCGGCTCTGAGGGCTTCGCCCGGCACGACGTTCGATGCCAACCTGGCCGCCATCGACGGCGGCACGGTGTCGATTGCCGGCTACGAGCGGTCGACGGCCGATACCGCTCCCGCCATCGCGGGCTGGGCCGGCAGCGTGTATGAAGACGTGACCAGGGGCGCCGACGGGAGGACCGTGATCGAGACTGACACGGTCGTGGTCTACACCGACAAGGCGGCGTCGAAACCCGCACGCTACACGACGTACTACGCCAGGAATGCCAATGCTGCGCCGGATACCGGAGCATCGGCGGGGTTTTCCTGGAAGCCCTGGGTTGGAGTGGACGCCGTCAGCGATGACGCGAACGGTATCCTCCACTTGATTGAAGGGACCCCGATCGAAACAGCCGACGTCGAGAGGCTGTTCGGCGCGGGGAACTTTGGCGCCGGCCAGGAGAAGTTGCCGCAAAAGGGCGACAACAGGACGTACGCGGACGAGGATGACGCCACGCTCGACACTCAGGTGGAGTTCACTGGCTCGTTCCACGGCGTGGCGGGCAGGTTCACGTGCGCCGGAACTACGTGCACCGCAGACATGACCAACGACGGTGCGTTGACCCTCGCGGGCACGGGTGCCGCCTGGAGTTTCGTCCCGAGTGTCACGAGTGTCGACGTTGCCGGGGTTCAGGAGGACGCCGACTATGTGGACTTCGGCTACTGGGCCGAGTGGGATGCGGACGGCGGCACGGGCAACGCTCAGGCCTACACGGTCGAAGCGTTTTTCAAGGGCAAGGATCCCCACGACGCCGTCGCTGCCGTTGAAGGCACGGCGAGCTACATCGGCAAGGCCGCCGGCCTTTATGCCAAGCGGGTCTACGAGGGGAACACGCTGCTGGACGATCGCACGGGCCGGTTCACGGCGGATGTCGCTCTCAGGGCGTACTTCGGCGGCGGCGCCGTCGCCCCGGATGACCGGAACTCGATCGGCGGTACGATCTCCGGCTTCATGGACGGCGGCCAGTCGATCGACAGTGGCTGGTCGGTGACGTTGAACAGGATCCAGTCCGGCACCAGCGGTCAGACGTGGGACAACAACGGCGCGTTCTCGGGCGGCACGACCGCTGGCGGGGGCGCGGCAGGCACGTGGAGCGGCGCGTTCTACGGCGACGATACGGCGGTCAACAACGTCACGCCGCAGCCGAGCGCTGTCGCGGGCGAGTTCACTGCCGGGTTCCACAACGGCGAAGTGGTCGGCGCGTTCGGCGCAGGGAAGCGGTGAGCGGATCGTCCCGGGCCCGCATTCCCTTCCCGACCCCCGGATCCGAGGCTCCCGGAGAGGGTGGCACGGTGCGCCTTGCGGCGGGCCGTGTCCACCCTTCCCGCGCCCGAGACGGCACTCCCATGGCGCCTCTGACCTGATCGGCCCGTGATTTGCGGTTGCCGCCGACGGCTGTGTATAGGAGTTGGAACGGAGTATCCGATGTTGGCGGATTCACGTTTGATGCTCGACCGCCTCGCCCCACGCGTCGTCGGCTCGGTGCCCGCACGCTGCCGGCGGGAGAACCGGCGCAACCGGGACGCAGCTTACGCACCGCCCGGTTGCGCGAATCCGCTTGCATCGTCCCGGGTTGCTTCGTTGAGCCATCGCTTGGCTTTCGGTCGCGTCGCAAGACGCCGGGGGCAGGACGGCATCGTGAGCCGCGGCGAGGTCTAACGCCCCGCCCGAGGGGGCGGTTGCCCTGAGCGAAACCCGATGACCGGTGCGTGAGATCGGGCAGCGTCGCCGCGAGCGTCCTGCGTTGAGCGACAGGCGGGTCTGCAGGGACGCCCCGGGGTGACGGGCCGTGTGCCCTTGAGACGATCGCGGGTCCGGCTCGGCCCATGGCGGTGTTTCGGTCGGGCCTGCGCGCTGGCCGCATTCGTGTTCCTGCCGGGCGCGGCGGTCTCCGAAGAGGCGGACTGGCGGGACATGGCGAGGCCGCTACGTACGGTGAACGTGAACCAATTTCACCTGCTGTATGGGGTGCCAGGGTCCGCGGGCGTCGGCGTGATGCCGGAGGGGTCGTCGGAGTAGATCGCGTCTTTGGACATGGCGTCGCACCTGCGTGTGGACGGTTCCGGCGCGGACTGGGTGCTGGTGGATGGCGAGACGTACCGGCAGGCACCGACGCTGCGGCACGGGCTGGGAGAGGGCTGGGAGCTGCTGCTCGACATTCCGGCGCTCTCGCACACCGGAGGTGTCTTCGACGGGTTCATCGAGAGATGGCACGATGCCTTCTCGGCCTGCCCCAAGGGGATCGTGACAGTGCGCCCCGGGATCGACTGGCGCTGTTCTATGGCGACGGCGGCGGGGTCCGTGTCGACATCGATAGCGGCATCTTCTCCGTCGGGGACATCAGCCTCGGATTGGGCTACGCCGTGCCAACTGCGCCGATCTCCAACGACGGCATGACGGTGCGGGCGGCGGTGAAACTGCCGAGCGGGGATCTGGACGCGCTTGCAGGCTCCGGGGGGTTCTCGGCATCGGCATGGGCGGAGACCTCGGGTGCGTTCCCGAGCTCAGCCGTCTCGCGCAGGTGGCTGTATGCCGCGACGCTGAGCGTGCTTGGGGGCGAGGCACCGGAGAGTCTTTCGGCAATCGGCGGGCGCATCATCGCTTTCGGGCGCTTTGGGGGTGACGTGGCGCGCACTGGAGGATCTTGACCTGATGGTGCAGGTCGACGCTCATTCGTCGCCCTACGGCACCTCGGCATTGTCTCAGCTCTCCAACGCTGCAGTGGTGCTGGGGCTGGGCGGGACATTGAGAATCACGGAACATATAGCGCTTGAGGTCGCGGTCACGGAAGACGACGGCACCTGGCACGCAGCCCCCGACATCGGGCTCCATGTTGCCATGCGGTGGCGATTGCAGGAATGAGCCGGGACGGCGTCGTCGAGAGACCGATTGTTGTTTCCCGCTTTAGCCGGATAGCGGGCCGGCTGGTCGATCCAACCGGTGATTGCGCTGCGCACGCAGAGGGCCAGCAACAGGCAGGAAGCTCCGGTATGAGATGAAACTCTGTTCCGCTGGGCCTGTAGTGGTGCGTGCGTACGGAAGAGAAGAGATCCGAGGGGAATGCGGGATGACGGCTCTCAACGGACCATGGGTCATTCTGTGCGGTATGGTGTTGCTGGCGCTCGCGGCCTGTGGCGGGGGCGATACAGTGCCGGAATCCGGTGGCGCCCCGTCGGACACGGACGGCACGGGCGGGGCCTCCATAGCGTGGGGCGCGCGACTGGACGGGTCGAGGCTCTCTCCGGTTGTGCGTGCGGGAGACGATTTCGGGCTGGAAGTCGCGGGAGCGCTGGCTCGGGCGACGCAGGCCGTGCCGAACGGCGCCTCGCAATCCTCCCTGGTCGACGTGAACGGGCGGACGGCGGACGAGATGTCGGTGCAGGTGGTGCGCGATGACGGCGGCAACCTTGTTTACGAGGTGACGGACGGAGCCCGTATTGTCGTGCGCGTGCCTTTCAGCCTGCCGCGACAGGGGCTGGTCCTCGCTCTCTTCACCAACCTGATTCCCAACATCGAGCCTGACTTGTCGAGCTATCCCCACGAAGTGTTGGGCATGTGGGCCTGGGACGCCGGTGACGGCGAGGTCGGGGTGTTCTGGGGCAGGAGCCCGTCGATGCCGCCGTTGGAGTTGGGTGCCATATCCCCAAGCGCCACCTACGAGGGCGACGCGGTTGGCCTTCACGCTACGGAGGGAGCTGCGACGAATTTCCTTGCCGACATGGAGCTGGTTGCCGACTTCGACAGGCACACAGTGGGCGGCGAGGTGGCGGGCTTCCGCTCGTTCGAGGGCAACTCTCTCGGCGATTTCTCCGTGACGCTTGTCGAGACCGGGTTCTCGCGGCAGGGCGACCCGTTCTCGGGCGACACGACGGCCGGGGACGTGCCGGGGAGCGGCAAGTGGGGCGGGCGCTGGTCCGACGGCATGGGCTGGTCGATGGGAGGAACGTTCGGCTTCGCGGCGGACGACGGGAGTGTCGGGCTCCTTGGCGCCTTTACGGCGTGCTCGTGCATATCCTTGGGAGACGACCCAGTGCCTCAACAGGTTCCTTGAAGAGCACGGACGGGCCGGTCCCTGCCATGCTTCGCTCCAAGTCATCTGAGGACAGGAGGCGCGGATCCGACACAGGTTCGAGTACGTGGGTGCGCACTCGCCAACTGACGGCGGCGGGAAGACGCCATTCGACGGGTCTTGATTCTGCTTCGCCGTGAGGCGGGCGGGGTGTTGTCGGAGCGGCAAGGAGTTTTCCTGTCTTCCCTAATCGCCGGCTTGGCTGGGCGCCGTGCCCGCGTACTGTTTGGGGGAGACAACTTCAGACTGATGTGGCATGTTGCGGCCACAACCTTTATTTGGTCTCGCTGTTAAATGCTCAAGGGAGGGAGGCCCTGGAACCCATGACCTCAAGCACGAAGAAGATGTCACTTCTGGCGGCGTCTGCGCTGGCACTCGCCGCTGCGATGCCTGCTGTCGAGCGATTGCGGATGACGGCATGGTGGAATACGGCGCCGGGTTGCAGGCCAGCTCCATAGCGTCTCCAGTTGCGTCCAGTTCGGCGGACTCTCTGGAGAGTCTGGCCGGTACGGCATTCGCGCCCCTGTCGGCGCCGGTCAAGTACGTGCTCAACGACATGGGCCAGCTGGGCGTGGTGATGCTGGACGAGAACGAGGCGGCGCGCGTCGAGGCGATCACCAGCGACGGCCGGGGCGGCTTCAGCGTCGTCTACGTCGTCAATGGCGAGACGGTCGAGGTTCAATTCGGGACAGAAGACCACACGGGCAATGAGTACTATAAGCAGACGGGCGATGCTGAGTATTGGTTTTGGCATGCGCCGATAGTTGGGGATTTCAAGAATGTAGCTCGACAGTATTTTTCGTTTGTCGGTTGGGTGCGGGGCACCGAGGAAGGCTGGCCGCTGGGCTATAGCTCGTACGGTGTTCTCACGTCGGCGGGTCGTCTGGTAGATCTCGGCAGTGCGACATACGAGGGGCACATAAACGCCGATGTGTGGCAGAATTTCACCAGTGAGAGGGCGGAACGGGAGGCCATCCGGGGCTTTCTCTGGGGTGAACTGACCCTGGAGGCAGATTTCTCTGAGGGGACGATATCAGGTGACGTCGATAATCTATGGTATCGTCCACCCGCGCAGGAATGGCTGCGTGTGCCGGAGACACAATCTCTCGTAATCTCGAATGGAGCAATCGCTGAGAGTCGTTTCCACGCCGAATGGCAGGGTCAGGACACCGACGCAGACTCTTTGCTGGACGAGAGCGTTCGCGGTCTCGAGGGCTCAATGCTCGGGGCATTCTACGGTCCGAACGGGGAGGAGGTAGGTGGCGTCTTCACCGGACAGCGCGAAGAAACCGATGAAGTCATCAACGGCCGTTTCGGCGGCGAGTCTCATCTCGCGACGAGGACGAGAGAGTTGTGGGGCAAGTTCATTCCGGGACGCGACGACGGGATCGCAGTGAGCCCGGGCGTTGCGGTTTACGCGGACAGCTCCGACGACACGCTCTCGAACCTCCTTCCGGACGGCGACACGGCCTTCTCGCCCCTTTCCGCCGCGCTTGTGTTCGACTGGAACAGCAACCAACTGCGATCGACGGAGTCGGGCGGCGCTTATGTGAAGTCAATTTCGAGTGATGGCGATAACGGCTTCCGGCTGACCTACGTCATCGATGGCAGGGAATCGCAGGTCGAATTCGCAGCGGACGATTGGAGCGACGCCAACTACGCCTACAACGTCAACAGGGGACCCGGGGGGAATAACCATTATCTGTGGTCCTATACCGACTCTATGTACCCGGACCCGGACGACAGAACGACTGCCGACAGGACGAGCGGATCCTCGGAGTTCGACTACGTCGACATAAACGGATGGGCCATCTACCCGCCCGGTGATGGTTTCCGGGGTATCTCGACCTACGGCCCGCGAACCCGGGCTGCCGACATGCCTACAGGCAGTGCAACCTATGAAGGACGATTGGCCGCGAATATTTGGGACGGAGACGACCTCAGCTATCCGAGTGGCATAACGGATGTTAGTGGCAATCTGACCCTTGAGGCCGACTTCGATCAGAGCACGATCTCTGGAAGAATTGACGGGATCGGCGTTCGGCCCCAGAATTCCGGCGACCGGCTCTCTCTCGGGGAGAGCAACTCGCTCGATATTTCGAACGGCCGGATCGTGGGAAGCTGGTTCGATGCGGACTGGATCGGCGTCGACACCAACGCAGGCTCCGCCCCGGAAGGGAGCATGCGCGGCTTTGCGGGGACCATGGAGGGTGAGTTTTTCGGTCCTGGTGCCGAGGAGGTCGGAGGGGTGCTCGGAGGTCATCGGCCCGCCACCGCCACCACTCCCGAGCAGTTTATCCATGGGGGCTTCGGCGCCAAGCAACAGTGAAAACCTGACCACACGGGTAAGGCCAGCGGTAGGAAGTCGGATTCCCGGCGCGCGCGAACCGCGGGTGTTGACCCATAGTCTGGCTGAGCCGCATCCTTGCCGCGTGCGTCCTGACGACGATGATCGTCGTCGGGGCGCACGCGGAGGCTTCTGGGACGCGCGGCCAGCAGAGTGCAGAACCCGGGCTCTCGGATCTGGCGGCCGGCCGGCTGCTGATGAAGGCGGGACGCTTTGGAGATTCGCTCGCGTTTCTGAAACAGGCCAAGCCCGCTGACGAAAGGGAAGCGCTCGAGAGGCGCTTCCTGCTAGGCGCGGTCTACATGCGCCTCGGTATGCCGGGAAAAGCGGCGGAGCAGTACGAAGCGATTCTGGCGGTTCGCCCCGACCTGACCAGGGTGCGGCTGGAGTTGGCCCGCGCACACTACGCCGCAGGCCAGGACGACAAGGCGAAGCACCACTTCCAGCTGTCTCTCGGCGACAACCTACCTTCGTCGGTGGAGAGCGTCGTCGAAGGGTTTCTGAACGCGATCGACGCGCGCAAGCGATGGTCGGCACATGTCTCGCTGGCCCTCCTGCCCGAGACCAACGCCGTCCGCCGCACCGACAGGCAGACCGTGAACATCGGCGGTGCTACCTTCCGCCTCAACGATGACGCGCGACAGGCGTCGGGCATCGGAACACAGGTCTCGGCGGGCGCAGCGTATTTTCCGGTCGTCGGCACTGGCCTACGCGGACACTTCGCTCTCTCCACGGCGGCGAAGCTCTACGAGCAATCCGCATGGAACGATATCGCGATCGTCGGCCAGGCCGGCATCACCCGGCTGTTTGATGGCGGTAGTGCCTCGGGCGGCGTGCAGGCTGGCCGGCGGTGGCAGGGCACGGAGGGATTTCAGCGCAGCGGCGGACCCTGGGCGAGCCTCGTCGTCCGCGTGTCCGATCGAATGCAAGTCAGCGCGGCCGCCGACCTTGACTATCTCACCCACGACGAGAGTGACGAGTTGGACGGGTGGCATGTTTCACTGAGCCCGGTCGTCCGATACGTGATGGACAGCCGGACCTTGTTGGAGGTCGGTCCCCAGTTCGAGGCGGTTGGAGCCCGGGCAGATCACCGGGCCAGCCGTCTGGCGGGTATCGGCGTGGGAATCTCACGCGCCTTCGGCGGCGGTCTCTCCGCATCGGTCTCCGCCTCCATCCAGCGTCAGCGGTATCGGTCGGCCGATCCGCTCTTCGCCGTGCGTAGGGAAGACGAGACCGCGTGGCTGAGCGCCAGATTGCTGCACCGCACGTTTCAGCTCGGCGGTTTCGCTCCCTACATCGGATATTCCTACGAGCGGCGGCGCTCAAGTATCGCCTTGCATGACTACGACAATCACGGCGTGATCGTCGGCTTCACCAGGGAATTCTAGCGCTCCAATGCCCCTCTTGGCGGAGAGTCACCCGGACCTCGCCGGACCCGTCATCGGCGTTCTGCGCGACATGGAGAGCGCGCGTGCCGAACGGCTGGCCGGTTGGCTGGAAGCGGCTCGCCTCGTCGCGGAGAGGGGCGCCGGTAGACCAAGGACGCCCAGGACGGTTTCCGGCTCAGGTGCATTGAATGGGAGTTCAATGCCGCATCGGACAACTGGCGATTTCCCCCTCTGTCGCTCAACCCACGCTCGCGCGATTCCGTCTTGACTGCCGCATCGGCTGCCTCCCCGAACGGAACGTACAGAGGACAAATGCCCTTCTCGTCGGACTCTCACGAAAAATTGAAGTAAGGTCTTGAAAGTACTTGGGGGGACTACAGGGTACTCCAGAGGACTCAAGAGGTCTCCAGACATCGTATGACGTAGGTCATTCGCTACTTAATTCAGTTGCTTGCATCATTTCGACCCCAATACTTTCTCCCCATGAGAACCGCATCTCACTGCTATCCCAACGTTCCCGGCAGCCGCCAGGCCCTCATCGATGCCATCGAGGCGCACGTCGCGTGCGAGAAGCTGACGCGCACCGGCTTCGGCAGAGACGCCGTCGACGACGGGTCGTTTCTCGGCCGTCTCGACCGGGGCTCGGACGTGCGCCTGGAGACCGCCGACAGGGTGCTGGCTTTCCTGGGCAAGGAGCCGATGGGGCCGCGCTTCCTGCGCGAGATCGAGGCCTGGCTCCGCGTGACCCGCACCAAGGCGCACCTGCTCGGCCGGCAGGCGCTGGGCGATCCCACCTTCGTGCTCAGGCTGAGCCGCGGGCGGTCGCCGACGCTCCGTACCTTCGACCGGGTGCGTGCCTTCATGGCGGCCAACGCCCGCGCGGCGGAGCGCGAGGCGGTGCGGGCTGCAGTCGAGGAGTGGGCTGAGTCGGTTCCGGCCGATGCGGCAGGAGAGGAGGAGACGGAGATGGAAGGCGACATCCGTTACATTAAGACGAGGGAGGCGGCTGCGTTGCTGGGTCTGAGTCCGCGCACCCTCGAGACCTATCGCTGGAGAGGCGGGGGCCCGGCGTTCTCCCGCTTCGGCAGCAGTGTGCGCTATCTGCGTTCCCACGTCGTGGCCTGGGCGGCGGTACGGCGGGTGCGTTCGACCTCGGACGACGGTCCCGGGAGGGAGAAATGACGTCGTTCGCCGCCGGGAAAGCGAGCGGCGTTCTGGCCGGCGTGGCCGCGGCGCCGCTGCTGGCGGCGCTGGCGGCCGAACCGGCGCTGGCGGACATGGACATGCTTCCGCCACTGGAACTGTTTCTACCGCCGGTCGCGGAAGCAAAGCCCTCCTGCTGTTGGGGCCTGGACGATATTGACCCGCTCCGTGCGCTGGTGATGGTCACGCTCTACGTGATGGTCTGCCACGTGATGTTATGGAGCGCGTTCAAGATCATCCGTCTGGTGTCCACGTTTGTCGCGGAGGAGTTCGCCTGGTTGATGAGCCGGTGGCGCTGACCACGGCGTGCGCCACCTGGCTGGCGCAGTCACCGGTGGGATCGCGAGGGCCGGCAGCGAACGGCTCGCCGGCCGCCTGCGCGACGGCTCAGGTCCCGGGGGATGGGGGCGTGGAGCGCTTCGCGAGGCTCGGAACCCGCTGTTGTCTCGCACATTGTTTGACGGCGAGATTCCCGGATTATTTCGCGCGATGGACGGGCAGATTTCCCGGATTGTTGGATCGTTTCGATAGCGTGCTGGCGGGGTGTCGGCCGGCCGTCGGCGCGTCAAGCCGCTACGCGGCTCCTCCGCTGCGCTCCGGCCCTTCGGGTGACCCGCCGCCGTCCGCCCGACTGAGTGCATGCATGGCCGTAAGCGGAGCTTTCGGCCATGGGCCGATCGCTCGACGCATTGTCGTGGCGGGCGCCTGACGGTCGGTTGGGGGGCGGTTCCCGAGGGCGGTTCCGCCTCGAACCCCTAGGCGTGAGCGGCGGGAACCGGGAACCGTGCGGCGTCGGGGTCGCTGCCGTTGGCGGCCGGTGCGGCCTTGTCGGGCTGGCTTGCGACGATGCTGTAGCCGCCCTCGGCGTTGCGCTCGATGCGCCCCTCCTGGACGAGCTTTCGCAGGATTGCGCCGACGGTCTTGTGGCGGGTCGCGGCGCGTTCGCGGATCTGGCGCTGCGAGAGCGGTGCCTGGGCCTCGACGAGGGCCTTGAGGATGCGCCGTTCGGGGGTTTCGGGCTGAGGCGCCCCGCCGGCCGGTGGCGGCTGGCGCAGCCGGAAGGCGGGCTGCTCTCCGTCCTCCATGAGCTCGATCTCGATATCCTCGAGGCCGCGAGCGGCGCGATGCTCGACGGTCATGAGGGTCTGCCGGTCCCGGCGGCGCAGGTAGAGATTACTGTCCCCCCAGGCGTGCAGCTCACTGCTTCCCCGCAGGGCCTGGCCCGGCCTCGTAGCGCCGCTCTTGCGCGCGTGGTGGACGAGGAGCACGGCGGTCTCGAAGCGGCGTTGCAGGTCGCGCAGGAAGCCGAGGATGGGGGCGACGTCGGCGACGGTGTTCTCGTCCACGCCGTGCAGGCGCACCAAGGGGTCGAGGATCACGAGGCGCGGTGCGATGCGCTCCACGGTCTCCTGCAGGCGGCGCCGGTCGTCGAGATGGTCGAGGCGCAGTGTCGGCACGTCGATGACGGCGATGTCGAGGGTCTCGAAGCGGGCGCCGGCGGCGCGGGCGATCCCGTGCAGCCGTTTGCGCACGAGGTGGCCTGCGTCCTCTGCGGCGAAGAGCAGGACCGGACCTGGCCGGGCCGGGGCGAAGTGCCGCAGGCACGGGACGCCGGCGGCGACCGCGACGGCGAGGTCCAGCGCCAGGATGGACTTGCCGCACTTGGGCTCGCCGCCGACGATGCCGACGGCCTGCTCGCCCCATAGGGTGTCGACCAGCCACTGCTGCTCGCGCGGCCGCTCCTCCAGCTCGATCGGGGCGCGCGTCGGGAAGCCGTTCATGGCCGCAACTCCTCGAGCGCGTGCTGCAGGTGGTCGGCGTTGACGGTCCTTGCCTTGTCGAGGGCGGCGGCGGCCAGCGCGTAGTGGGCGATGCGGTTGATCTGGCGCGGCAGGCCGCGTGCGCTCTGGAACAGGGCCTCGACGGCGGGCTCTTCGAACAGCGGCAGCTCGCATCCCGAGAGCCTGAGGCGGTGCTTGATATAGGCGTCCACCTCGTCACGATCGAGGCCGCTGAGATGATGGCGGACGACGAGGCGCTGGCTGAGGGATTCGTGCACCGCCATGGACAGCCTGCGCCTGAGCTCGGTCAGGCCTACGAGCACGAGGCACAGGCGCTGCTCTGCATCCATGGCGAAGTTGGTGAGCAGGCGCAGGTCCTCGAGCACGTCGTTGCGCAGATGATGGGCCTCGTCGACGACGAGGACGGGCAGCTGCTTGGCCTCGTTCGCAAGCCGGGTGATCTCGGTCCTGATCGCGTGGTGGGCCGAGGATCGCGAGCGCTCGACGGTGATGCCGATCTCCCACGCGATGGACTTGTACATGTCGAGCACGTTGCCTGTGGTGAGCGAGACGTAGTGGACCCGGTAGAGGCCGGGGTGGAGCTGCGCGGTCAGATGCCGGCAGACGGTGGTCTTGCCGGAGCCCACCTCGCCGGTGAGCATGCCGATGCCGCGCAACTCGACGAGGTGGCCGAGCCTGGCCTCGGCCTCGCGGCGGGCTGAGGACTCGAACAGCTCGTCGGTCTCTGCCAGGGTCTCGAAGGGCAGGCGGGTGAAGGCGAAGTGGCGCAGGTACATCAGTTGTCCTCCTGCTTCTTCTTGAAGTTGCGCATGGCCAGCGGCGAGGGCGGCGGCTCCGGCGCCGGGTCGTCAGTCTCGATCTGCTTGGTGCAGTGGCCGCGCTTCACGGCGGTATTTGCGTAGGCGTCGAGGCGGGTTGCCTTGCCGGCGGGCTTGCCCTCACAGACGACGTCGAGGGGGCGTGAGGGCGGCGCGTCGGGGTCGTAGCGCAAGGTGACGCTGCGGCCGACGAGGAGGGGATCGACCTCGTAGAGGCGGCCGTTCAGGCTGACGGTGCGGTCCTTCTGGACCCGCCGCCTGACCTCGAAGAGGAAGATCTCGTCGAGGTCGAGAGTGGGCTCGGGATAGCGCACGCCTGCGCTCGCCTGTGCCCACTGCTCGAGCGGTGTGCGCCCGTCCAGGCTGCGATGGGGGGAGTTGTGATACTCCCCCTCGATCCAGGCCCAGAGGCTGCGGTTGAGCGCCTGGAGGCTGTCCAGGGCCTCGGGCTCGAGGTGGGCGAGCCAGCTGGCTCGAAGCGTTCTGAACCAGCGTTCGATCTTGCCCTTTCCCGCTGGCTGATACGCCCGGGCGTGGACCAGGGCGATGCCGAGCTTTGCGCAGACCAGGGCGAGCTGGCGGGAGCGGTAGGCGGCACCGTTGTCGACGTACAGGCGCGCTGCGAATCCGCGCCGGACGAGGGCGCTCTTGAACACCGGCAGGAAGGCCTGGACGTTCTCGGCCAAGGCGCAGGCGGCAAAGGGAATGACACGGGTGGCGTCGTCGATGAAGGCGATGAGGTAGGTCTTGCGCCGGGTTCGCCCGTGCCGGACCTTGGGCCCGTGCATGACGTCGCTCATCCACAGCTCGCCGGCCTCCTTGAAGGCGAAGCGGCGGCGGTCGGCACCGTCGGGCGGCTTCTTGTCGAACAGGCCCTCGCGGCTCAGCAGCCGATGCACGGTGGACGGGGCGAGGGGATGATCCACCCCGGCCTCGCGGGCCTTCTGGATGACCCTGCGCACCGACCATGCCGGATTGTCAGTCTTCAGCTCGATGAGCTGAGCGGCGACCTCGGGCGGAATCCGCCGGGGCTGCCCCCGGTCGGTGCGCGGCTTGGGGTAGAGCGCATCGAAGCCGCCGTAGCGGTAGCGCTTGATCCACCCCCGGATCGTGTTGACGGCGACATGGGTCCGGTCGCTTCCGGGGATGGTGTAGGTCTGGCTGGCCTTGTCGCGCAGCTTCTCGCCGATGCCCTGCGTACCCACCGGCAGGTGCACCAGATCGACGATGATGCCGTATCGGAAGAGCGCGACCTCCTGGCGAAGGTCGTCGTCTGAGTTGTTCATGGTGCGATCCTCGTTCGTGGGGCTCGCTGGCCCCGGGATCGTCACGCTACGAACTGACCTGCGGCGGGTCTGGCCCCGCCCGTTGTTGGAACGCAGATTTGCGACCCACCATGTCGATTCCGTGGGGTTGGAAGCCCAAAGGCGCGGGCAGCGTCTCAAGCTGCCCGGCGACAAGGCCGCGCAGCGCCATCAACGCGCTGTCGCTCTTCAGCCGCTTGCGCACCGCGCTCATGGTGGGCGCGCAGCCCGCGAGCTTGTCGGGGATCAGGCCGATGACACGGGTAAGCACGTCGTAGACGAGATCCAGCCGCCGTCGTAGCCAGCGCAGGGCGCCGGGAAGCTCGATGGCGTCATCGTCCTCGGGGCAGCGCACCTCGTTCGCCGCTTCCTCCAGGCTGCCGGCCTTCTCCGCCGCAACAACAACCGCTTCCAGATCGTCGAGCGTGCCCGGCAGCCGCGACGACAGGCAGTCGTCCAGCAGGCCGATGGTCGTATGGCTCTCACGGCAATACCAGCGAGGAACCTTCGCGCCGGGCGGGGTCTTGCGCTCGTAGGTGCCGTGGCTTGCCACAGAACATCCGCCGTGCGGGTGATTCGGGCAGCGCTCAAGCCTTGCGTCGCGCCACGCCTCGGTCCTAACGTACTCCTCGCTGGTGAGCCCCGAATCGTAGCGAAGCTGCACCGGCACCATGGCCCGGCGGGAGTTCAGTCCCCCGGGCCTCTCTTTGTCGTTTAGCGAGAGGCCAAGAGACTACGGACGCTCCCCGGCGCCGCCAAGCGGCGAAGACTTTGCTGAGAATCAAAAAAAGCGCCGCAGGCAGCGTCCTTCCCGCACTCGGACACCATCCCGGGAAATCCGCCGCCGGATCAATGTGAACAAAAGACCTGGACTTCTATCGACCTAGAGCAGGAAACAACACCGCTGCTCCCGTTCGCAGGCGCCCACGACATGGCGATGCCGGGGCCGCCTCTGGACCAAGGGCCTCGAGCGACTCTAACTCGCAACAGCGCAAGTCAACGTACTTCACGAGTACCAGCGGCGTGCCCGAACGTGACTTGCCCGTCAAGCGCAGCCTCAGGCTATGCCGCGGGCCGGCGGCTGCGCGGTCCGGTCCGCGGCCTGTTTCGACGGAGAGCTGAACTGACCGAAGAACCGCCTGAACGCGAAGCGCCGGGGGGCCGGCCCGTTCAGCCGGTCCCCAGCACCGACACGACACTGCTGAAATGAAAGGAACGACAAGATGGTCATGCAACAGAACGTATCGGTCAATCGCCGCCGCAGGCGCGTTGAAGCGCCGTCCGGCCCTGAGCCCGCATGGCCGGGCGATCCGGAGCGGCTGGAGGCCGGTGGCGTGGACTTCGAGGCAATCTCGCACGTGCTCGCCAACACCTGCCGCTGGGGCGGCCGTACGCGCCGGTACCTCTCGCTCGCGCAGCACGCGCTGACTGCGTCCGAGGAGATCGAGGCGCTGGACGGCATCGCGGAGGACGGTCGCCGCGTGCTTGCGCTGCACGCCCTGCTGGCGAACGCCGGCGCCGCATGGCTGGGTGACGGCGAGGGCGGGCACCCGGCATCGGCGAGGGCGGCGACCCAAGCCAGGACGCTCGGCGGCAGGATCGACCGGGCGGTGCGCGAGGCGGCGGGGCTCGACCCCAAGCCTCCTGAGGAGTGGGCCGAGTTGCTGCGCTTCGTCGCCCGCATGACGGACGCCGCGGAGCGCCGCGACCTCGGCGTGGGCGCCGGCGGCTCTCCCTTCCCGCCGCCGCGCCGCACCGTCCGTCCCCTGGCGCCTGAGGCGGCAGCCGAGCGCTGGCTCGCGCGCTTGCAAGAGCTCAGCGAAGGCAGCGGCAATAGCGGGAGCGGCGAGGCCGACCCGGTCGGCGCAGCTGCGTCCGACGGTGCGGAGCACACACTATGACAGGCGTGGGCGGCGACACCGGACGCGGCTTCCGGGTCGCCGTCCGTGGCTATCGAACCTGGAACAGGCTGGTCTACCTCGTCTCCGCCGTGGCCCTCGCCTCGGGCTTGCTCGCCGCGATCTGGAAGACCACCGGCAACTACACCTCTCATGACTGGCACGTCTTGAGCGTCTACACGCTGAGCGAGCTCATGCTCGCGCTGCCCTTCGATCCGGAGAAGGAAAAGACGATCCGGGACCGGGACGGGACCGTCCTGATCGGGACCATAAGCTCCATCGCACGACACCGCGGCATTCTCGACCTGCGCGACCGTATGCTGGGCAATGCCCTCGATAGCGGCCTGCTGGGCGGCGGTATCGGTGCGATCCTCGTCATCGGAACCCTGTTCGGACTGCGAACGCTCGGCCGCAGGCTCCGGGGCGGCCGACGCCTGCGCGGCGGCGAGCTGGCCACGGCAAGGGAGCTCGCGCGCCGCACCCTGCCCTGGTGGCGGGACATGCTGCATCTGACGCGGGGGCGCGAAGCCAGACCCTACACCCTCGCCGGTGAGCGCACACAGGCTTTCAGCGGGGATTGGGGCCTGATCCGCTCGAATTAGTTGAGGTTTTGGAGCGGGTGCCCCTCGGCGATCTTGCAAGAAGTTCGCCGAGGGGCTTTGTCTCGGTGACGGTGTAATCAACCAGAGACGGCCCCAATGTCGCACAAGCCGTGCCGCCACTCCATTCTTTCCGATGCCCGGGTCTGGTCCTTTCTGGAGGCGGTCGATGCGGCCGAGGCGGAGACCTGCCGTGAGGCGGGCTGTCCGCGCTGTGGCGGGGCGCTACACAGCGCGACCTACCCGCGCAAGCCGTACGGTCTGGCGGCGGATCTTCGGGACGATGTCCGACGCTTCAGCCTCTGCTGTTCGGTTTGCAGGCGCCGTGTGAAGCCTCCGTCGGCGCGATTCTTTGGGCGGCGCTTCTATCTGGGCGCCCTGTTCGTTCTGGTGAGCGCGCTGGTGCTGAGAGGCGGCGTGCGTTTGCAGACGATCAAGCGGAAGTGGGGGATTCCGGTGGCCACACTGCGCCGCTGGCGGCGGTGGTGGCTGCAAGCCTTCCCTCTGACCCGGGAGTGGCAGGCGAAGCGGGGCGAGCTTGCAGCGCCGCCCGAGGAGGCGCCGCTGCGCTGGCTTCTGCGCACCATGCGGGGCCGCACCCTGCGTGCCCGTCTGTCGCGGGGCCTGATCTGGCTGATGCCGTGGACGGGCCATTGCGCGCTCGCCGATGGCCCGGCGGTTCCCGCAGAAGGTGCTTCTGTCAGGTAGGGATAGGGCGTCGTACATGGGCATCTCTCCGATGCGGCGAGGGAGGGATGCCGGAATGGACAAGGACGACGCAGGCGCCAGGCGCGAGAAGTGGGCCCGGCTGCGCTTTGCGGTGGTGGGGCCGCTTCTGGCTTCGCCGCCCCCTGCAGGCCAACTGCGGGCCGAGCTCGAGCGGCTTGCGCAGCGGGAGTGGCAGCACCCATCGGGCAAGGGCCCGGTGCGCTTCGCGGTGTCCACGATCGAGCGCTGGTACTACCGGGCGCGGGCAGAGGAGCGGGACCCGGTCAAGGCGCTTCGCCAGAAGCTTCGGGCCGACGTCGGTCGCGAGCGGGCCATGTCGGCGGGGTTGATCGCGGCGCTGCGCGAGCAGTACCGGGTGCATCCCTCGTGGTCGGCACAGCTGCACTACGACAATCTTCTGGCGCTTGTGAATAAGAAGCCCGAGCTGGGCCCGATGCCGTCCTACGCGACGCTGACGCGGGCGATGCGCAATCGCGGCCTGGTCCGCAAGCGTCCCAGGAAGTGGCACGAGGGCGAGGACAGGCCGGCGGCCGAAGCCCGCGAGGTCCTGAGCTACGAGGTGTCCCGCAGCCACGCCCTCTGGCATGGGGACTTTCACCACGGCAAGCGCCGGGTGCTGACGCCGTCGGGCGAATGGCAGACGCCCATCCTGCTCGGCTTCCTCGACGACCACTCCAGGCTCGGCTGTCACCTTCAGTGGTACCTGGAGGAGACCGCCGAGGTCTTCGTGCACGGGCTGTGCCAAGCCTTCATGAAGCGGGGCCTCGTGAGGTCCCTGCTTACCGACAACGGTGGGCCGATGACGGCGGGCGAGGTCGAGGAGGGGCTGCTTCGGCTCGGCATCGTGGGGGCCACCACACTCGCCTACAGCCCCCATCAGAACGGCAAGATCGAGTCATTCTGGGGCACCGTCGAATCGCGTCTGATGGCTCAGCTCGAAGGCGTCGACGCGCTCACCCTGAAGATGCTCAACGACGCCACCATAGCCTGGCTGGAGCAGGACTACCATCGGCGCAAGCACCGCGAGCTCGGCATGACGCCGCACGAACGGCTGGCCGAGAGCGTCAACGCATCGAGGCCCTGCCCCGGCTCGGCCGAGCTCAAGGCGGCCTTCCGTATCACCAGGAAGCGCACGGTGCGGCGCTCGGACGCCACCGTCTCGGTCGAGGGCATCCGCTACCAGGTGCCCCAGCCGTGGCGCCACCTGCGCGAGGCCTGGGTCCGCTACGCACGCTGGGACCTCTCAAGCGTCGATCTGGTCGAAGGCCGAAGCGGCGAGCCCCTGTGCACGATGTACCCCCTCGACAAGCGCGGCAACGCCGATGGCGTCCGCCGTCCCGCCGGTTCCGGCGGCGACGATGGCGGCGGCAGCGCGGGTGCGGGCCAACTTCCGCCGCTGCTCCAGGGCATGCTCGACGCCCAGGCCGCAACCGGCCTGCCGCCGCCCTGGGTACCCCATAACCAAACGCCCGATCCGGGCGAGGACGACGATCAGGGAGAGACGTCATGAACCGCGAACTGCTCACGCTCTACGGGCTCAAGTGGAATCCCTTCGCCACCGACCTGCCGGTCGAAGCCCTCATGCCCACCCCTGCCATCGACAGCTTCTGCCGCAGGATCGAGAGCCAGCTCATGCGCCAGGGCGGCTTCGCGATGATCGCCGGCGAGCCCGGCACCGGCAAGAGCGTAGCCCTGCGCCTGCTCGCCAACCGCCTCGAGCGCACCGAGGGCCTGGGCCTCGCGGTGCTGACCTATCCGTCGGCCAGCGTCGCCGACTTCTACCACGAACTCGCCGATCACTTCGGCATCACTCTGGTCCACAACAACCGCTGGCTCGGCTTCAAGTGGCTGCGCCAGCACTGGCTCGCCCACCTGGAGGACACCCGCCTGCACCCGCTCCTGCTCGTCGACGAGGCACAGGAGCTGGTCAACCCGGTGTTGACCGAGATGCGCCTGCTCAGCTCAACCGACTTCGACTCCCGCGCCATCCTGAGCGTCGTTCTCGTGGGCGACAATCGTCTTCTGACAAAACTGCGCAACCCCGAGCTGCTGCCCATCGCCTCGCGCATCCGACAGCGCCTGCTCATCACCCGCTCCGAACCCGGCGAACTCGCCCGCCTCCTCGACCACCTGCTTGAGCAGGCCGGCAATCCCGCCCTGATGACGGCCGGGCTCAAGGACACCCTCGTCGCTCATGCCGACGGCAATGCCAGGGCGCTCGCCATCATGGCCGACGGCCTGCTCGCCGCCGGCGCCGAACAGGATCGCGAGCAGCTCGACGAAAAGCTCTTCCTGGAGACCTGGGGCGAGGATGCACAGCCCAGGAGGGCACGGCGGTGAAGGGCTTCCCGACACGGGCACCGGTGGAGCTCGAGGATCGCCCCCGGGCGCAGCAGTGGATGGTGGACACGCTGTGGTCCGAGCAGGCCGTCGGCATCGTCGGCGGCGAGCCCAAGTGCGGCAAATCCTTGCTCGCCCTCGATCTCGCCGTCGCCGTGGCAACCGGCGTCCCATGCCTGCGCCACTACCGCGCCACCGGAAGCGGCACCGTGCTGCTGTTCGCCGCCGAGGATGCCGGTCACAGGGTGCGCAAGCGCCTGCAGGGGATCGCCCGCGCCGCCGACACTCCCTTCGACGAACTCGACATCGCCGTCATCGACGTGCCCACCCTGCGTCTCGACCAGCCCAGCGACCGTCAACGCCTGCAGCAGACCGTGGAGCGCATCGAACCGCGCCTCCTGATCCTCGACCCCCTGGTCCGCCTGCATGGCGTAGACGAGAACGCCGCCGGCGAGGTCGCCCCCATCCTCGGCTTCCTGCGCGAGCTGCAGCGCCGCTTCGAAACCGCCGTCCTCCTCGTCCACCACGCCCGCAAGAGCGGGGGCGCCCGGCCGGGGCAGGCCCTGCGCGGGAGCAGCGAGCTGCACGCATGGGGTGACTCGAATCTCTACCTGCGCCGGCGCGACAAGAAGATCGTCATGACGGTCGAGCATCGCGACGCCCGGGGCCTCAACGACATCGAGCTCGACCTCGTCGATGACGGCCATGGACCGGCCTTCCGGCTGCACCGGCAAGCAGCGGATGAAGACAGGCCCGAGCCCGCCACCGTCGAGCAGCGCATCGTGAAGGCAATCGCAGAAGCCGAAGAGCCGCTCTCGAAAGCCCAGATCCGCTCACGCGCCGCTGCCCGCAACGCAAGCGTCGTTGCCGCCATCGAGAGGCTCACCCGCGAGGGGCGCATCGAACGGGCGCCCAGGGGCCGCTATCGCCTCGCAGCCGCCGAGGCGCACCGGGAGCCGCAGCCCCCTGCCGCCACCAATGGAAGCGCGGGATGAGGCCGTTCCCGTTCCTGTTCCCGCAACCCTTAAGCGTTGAAGGGTACGGGAACGGGAACGCCGCCAGCCTCCCTTCCGAGTAGCCCTTCGCCGGAATCCGGCAATGAGCGGCGGCGATCCCCTCGCCACCTGCCGCAACATCCCCCTCGACCGGGTCGCCGCCGCCCTCGGCTACCGAAGAGACCCCGCCGACCGGGCGCGCTTCAAGCGCGAGGGCTCGGTCATCAGCATCAACGGCGCGAAGTTCTTCGATCACCTGCGCGGCACCGGAGGGGGTGGCGCCATCGACCTCGTCATCCATGCGACGGGATGCCGATTCCCGGAAGCCCTGCGCTTCCTCGGAGGGCATGAGGGGCGGGAGAAGACCACCGCCAGCCCAGCCGCCCCGCGATGCCTGCGCCTGCCAAGGCCCAGTCCGAGCGCATGGCCCAGGGTCCGCGACGCCCTCGCCCGTCAGCGCGCCCTCCGCGCCGACGTGCTCGAGGCCTGCCACGGCCGAGGCCTGCTACACGCCGATGACAGGCTCAATGCCGTCTTCGTCTGCCGCAACGCCAGCGGGCGCCCCACCGGCGCCGAGATCCTCGGCACCGCGGCGCACGCCGGCACAAGGCGCTTCAGGGGCATGGCGCCGGGATCGCGCAAGGCGCGTGGCGGCTTCTGGCTCCCCTGCGACCGAAACCGGCCCGCTCTGGTCATCCTCACCGAGAGCGCCGTCGACGCCATCTCCGCTCGAAGCCTGCGCGTCGAGGGGACCCGTGAGACCGGCGCCGTCGTCGCCTCAACCGCCGGCATCGCCAACTCGATCCCGATCTGGATCGAAGACTGGAAACCGAAGCGCATCATCTGCGCCTACGACGCCGACAGCGCCGGTGACGGCGCCGCCGAGCGGCTCGCCGCCAACGACCCCAGAGTGATCAGACTGCGCCCTCGCGGCGCAAAGGACTGGAACGAAATCCTGCTGCGGTCCCGATGAAAGACCGGCCGCTCAATGCTCTCGTGGATCAACAAAGTGCCGCATCTCGACCATCGAATAATCCGAAAACCCCGCCATCAACTACTGAGTGTGCGCTCACCGGCATCCCTTGGCCCCGGGGAGCGGAGACCCGCCACGCGATCGTCTCCGGCACTACGGGCTCGGGCAAGACCGTGCTGATCGCCGACCTCGTCGAACAGATCCGGGAGAGGGGCGAGCGCTGCGTCATCTACGACAAGATGGGCTCCTACACCGAGACCTTCTACGACCCCGCGCAAGACGTGCTCCTCAACCCGCTCGATAGGCGCGCCCCCCGCTGGTCCCCCTTCGCAGAGGCCCGTTCCGCACAGGACTTCGACACCATGGCGGCCGCTCTCATCCCCCGGCAGAAGGACGCTGCAGACCCCTTCTGGATCACTGCAGCGCGCCAGCTCTTCTCCCACGGCGCCGCCGTACTCTGGAAGAGAGGCGAGACGCGCAACCGGGTGCTGGTCGACCACCTGCTCAAGACCGAGCTGAGCGCGCTTGCCGAGGCGATGGAGGGCACCGTGGCGCAATCCATCGTCGATCCTGCCAACCCCAAGACCGCGCTCTCTGTGCGCGCCATGCTCACTGCCAACATCGGCGCCATGGACCTGCTCACCGACGAAGGTCCGCCCTTCTCCATCCGGGAGTGGATCGAGCGCGACCGCGCTGGTTTCCTGTTCCTCACCTCGCGCGGCGACCAGCATGCGAGCCTGAGAGGCCTGATCTCGACCTGGCTGGAGATTGCGGTCAACGCGCTGCTCTCGCTCCCTCGCGAGGACGGCAGGCGCATCTGGGTGATCCTGGACGAGCTGCCCACGCTTCACCAGCTCCCTTCGCTCCGTCCCGGCCTGGCGAAAGTCGGCAGTTCGGGGGCTGCTTCGTGCTGGGCGTGCAGGTGTTCTCGGCCCTGCGCGACCTCTACGGCCGCGACGGGGCGGAGACGATCTCGGGCCTGTGCGGTACACGGGTGGTCCTGGCAGCACCGGACAAGGACACGTCGGAGTGGTCGGCGGAGAGCCTCGGGCGGGTGGAGGTGGAGTCGCTGTCCGAGGGGGTGAGCTACGAGACGCCGCACGGCGGCGTGACGCTGAGTACGCGGCGTGACGTGCGTCCCCTGGTGCTGCCGGCGGAGGTGGCGCGTCTTCAGAATCTCTGCGGCTACCTCAAGTTTCCCGGTCCCTGGCCGGTCGCCAGAATCAGGCTGAAGTACCGGAAGCGGGATATCGTCGCGGCGCGCTTCGAGCCAAGGGCGGAAGCCGGAAGCGATGCCGGCGAGCCGCAGGCCCGGTTCGGGAGAGCGGCCGTTGCGGGTGCGGCCCCTGCCTCGGGGGCACACCGACCCCATCCAGGGGCAGGCAAGGTCGAGGCGGCCGCGGACGCGCGCCATGTCGGCGACGGCAGCCCCACACCCGCAGCCCCTGTGGAAGGAGCGCCCTGCTGGGATGCAGAAATCCCGGCGGCCGGGCGGGCGCGCGGCGGCGAGCACCCGTCACCCATCGGTGGCGAACCGCGGCAAGAGCCCGAATGGCTCTTCGAAGGGCGGGAATCGGCGGCCGGCCCGCCTCCGGATCTGACGCACGCATCGGCCTCCGGGGAGGCAGGCCGCGGGTCTGCCGGTGCCGGGGCGCCGCCCGCGCATGGACCGCCCGAAGCTCGAACAGACGGTCCCCGGCAGGCCGGCAAGGGTGGCGGACCGGAGGACCCCGACATAGCGCGCGCGGCGCAGCGAACGGAGGAAGACGATCGGGACGAACACGGTTCGCTGGACTGGCAGTGATGGTCGTCTCCATCGGCGCCATCGCCTCCGCCGCCCAGGGCGTGTCGTATTTCGAGAGGGATGGCTACTACACCAGCGACGATCGCGAGCATCTGAATGCCAGCGCCTGGGCCGGCAAGGGCGCCGAGACCCTGGGCCTCAGGGGACCGGTCGATCCGAAACTCTTCAGGGACATCCTCGAGGGAACCGTGCCCGACGGCTCGGGGCGCCGGCTCGGGCGGCGGGAGAAGGACGGCTCGATCAGCCATCGACCGGGACGGGACCTCACCTTCTCGGCGCCTAAGTCCGTATCTCTGATCGCGCTGCTGGGCAACGACACAGCCGTGGCCGCCGCGCACGACGCGGCGGTGAAGCGCACCCTGGCCTGGCTGGAGGCGACGACGATCCGGACCCGAATGAAGGACCCCGAGACCGGGTTCCTGGTTCACGCGGGCGGCCAGAGGATGGTGGCCGCCACCTTCACCCACGACAGCTCGCGCAATCTCGATCCGCAGCTCCACACGCATGCGGTGATTGCCAATATGGTGCAAGGCGGGGACGGCAACTGGCGCACTATGGCCAACGAGACCCTGTACACGCGCAAGATGCTCACCGGCATGGTCTACCGCAGCGAGTTGGCGCGCGGCGCTGGTGACTCGCGCCCACAAGCGTGACGTCGACAGAGAGGCGCTGCGCGATGGCTGGCGCAAGCAGGCGCTTGCGGCGGGTTTCTCGGCGGACGTAGTGGTCGAGACGGCCCGGCAGCGGCGCACGATGAACCTGGAACGATCGCGGCAGACGACCGAGCAGTCCCGCGCGCGCGGGGAGGGAGGGAGCCGCCCTGCGGAGGCGGCGCGGGGTGCCGGCATGCAGCGCCACACCGACCCAGCCCCGCAAGCCGTGTGCTGGGCGGCGGCGCACCTCTCGGAACGCGAGGCCGTGTTTGCCCGCTCGGATCTTCTCGCCGCCGCGCTGGCCTGGAAGCCCGGCGCGGTGTCCGTCGAGGCCGCCGGCAAGGCCATGGAATCTCTTCAGCGGGAAGGCAGGCTGCACGCCGCACCCGGATTCCACCGTGGCGACGGCATGACCACTGATACCGCGCTCTCAGATGAGCGCGAAACCGTGCGTTCCATGCGCGCCGGCCAGGGCAGGGGGCCAGTGCTGATGCGGGTGCGCCGGGTGAGGCAGCACCTGCACAAGGGACCTCTCACCGACGGTCAGAAGCAGGCGGTCACGACGATTCTCTCGTCGAAGAATCGCACGGTGGGCGTTCAGGGTTATGCCGGCACGGGTAAGACCGCCATGTTGAAGCGGGCGCGTGCCCTCGCGGAGAAGAACGGCTACCGCATGATGGGTCTCGCGCCCTCCGCGTCGGCCGTGCAGACACTAGCCGCGGAGTCCGGCATCGAGAGCGAGACCCTGCAGGGTTTCCTTGCGCGCAACGCAGGCGTCGCCGAGGGCCGGCTCACCCGCAAGGCGGCGCGAGGCATGCGCGAGGCCCTCTCGAAGACGGTACTGGTAGTGGACGAGGGCTCGCTCGCTTCAACCGCGCAGGCCCGCGACCTGCTCAGGATCGCCAACACCCTGCGCATTCCAAGGGTGGTGCTGGTCGGAGACGAGAAGCAGCTCGACGCCGTCGACGCCGGCAAGCCCTTCGCCCAGCTGCAGCGGGCGGGCATGCAGACCGCGGTAATGGACGAGATCCTGCGCCAGCGCGAGCCTGCGCTGAAGGAGGCGGTCGAAGCCAGCGTCGCGGGCGACATCCGGGGCGCCTTCGACAAGCTCGGGTCCAGCGTGGCAGAGGTGAAGGCGGACAACATCGCGGGCGCCGTCGCTGCGCGCTGGCTCAGGCTCTCGCCTGAAGAGCGGGAGAACACCGGTGTCATGGCGCCGAGCCACGAGCTCCGCGTGGCCATCAACGGCCACATCCGGGAGCGGCTCGCGCGCGAGGGCGCGATCCTTGGCCCTGCCTTCCAGGGCGAGCGGCTGGTCAGCCACGGCTACACGCGGGCCGAGAAGGCGCTCGCCGCCAACTACGCGCCGGGCGACGTGGTGGCCTTCCACCGCCCCTACAAGCGGCTCGGCGTGGACAAGGGCGACGAGCGGAGGGTGGGCGGGGTGGATCGCCGCAGGCACACGGTGATGCTGGAAGTTCCCGGCGGCACGACCGTCGCCTGGAAGCCGGACCAGGTCGCCGGGCGCCGCGGCGGAAGCGAGGTCTACCGTGCGGAACCGATCGAGCTGCGCGCCGGCGACCGCGTTCGCTGGACCCGCAACGACAAGCTTCTCGGGCTGGTGAACAGCCGCACCGCCGAGGTGGTCTCTGTGCGCAAGGACCGCGTCTCCTTCCGGCTGGAGGATGGACGCGCGCTCGCACTCGGCAGCAACGACCCGCAGCTGCGTCACCTCGACCATGCCTGGGCATCGACGGTGCATGCGTTTCAGGGGCGAACGGTCGACAACGTGATTGCTGCCATGGAAGCAAATCACCCTCACCTGACGACGCAGAAGAGTTTCTACGTCGAGATCAGTCGCGCCAGGGACAGGGCGGAGCTGGTGACCGACGACCGAATCGCGCTACGCGAACGGCTTGAGGCGGCCACCGGCGAGCGGATATCGGCCCTGGAGGCGGTCGCGCCGAGCGAGCGGGACAGCCCGGCGACGGGAGCGGAGGTCGGCGTCCAGCCTGCGGTGCGGAGACCGGAGGCTGATCGAAGCGTGGCCGTCGACACACCGGCCGAACGCGGTTGCGACGATCACGGCACCACGAACCGCCGGCCGGCCGAGCGCGCACCCCACAAGGATATAGAGTTCGAGCTCAAGCTCGAACTCTAGCCGTCTACGCCGTGGTGCGCATCGCGTTGTCGGGCCAGCGGAAGTCAGTGCCGCCGCACACCGCGGCCGCAAGAAACCGGCGTCTTTCCCATGGTGAAACTGACCGCGCCGATCTTGGCCGGTGCTCTCGTGCGCCGCTTTGCCAGGAGCTTTCGGCGCGTTTCGTGTCCTAAGCGAGGAGGTCTCCGTGGCGCCGCTCGCTCTGGACCTCGCCGGCGGGGTACCGGCCACGCTCCTCCGCGTGGCGGACCCGGTCCATCCGCTTCCCGGCCCGATCGGCCCCGAGCCTCGTTGTCGTCGGCCGACGATGATGCCAAAGTCAGTCAACCCAGTCCGGCTGCATGCGGGGACAAGGAGAAACGGTATGAACAGGCGGTTGACGGCGATTGTCGAACGCGACGGCGACGGCTATGTCGCGCTTTGTCCCGAGGTGGATGTTGCCAGTCAGGGCGACAGCGTGACCCAGGCACGCAGCAACCTCGAAGAAGCGCTGACACTGTTCTTCGAAACCGCGTCACCCGAGGAAATCGAGCGGCGGACTCGGAGCGAGTTCTATGTCACCCACGTCGAGGTTACCGTTGGCTAGGCGCCGGCTTCTCTCGGGCTGCGAGGTCTGCCGCATTCTCGAATCCCACGGCTTCACCGAAGTCAGAAGGTACGGCAGCTACATCGTGATGCAGATGATGTACGAGGGTCGGACGACCACGGTCCCGGTGCCCGACCACCGGGAGCTGCGCACCGGCACGCCGATGTCGATAATCCGGCAATCGGGGCTTTGCCGCATCGACTTCGAATGAGGCCCGAAGATTCGAAGACACTGCTTCAGGCGCCACCGCCGCCACGGCACTGCCGACACGCTTGCCTGGAACGTCATCGTCGGCGGCCAAGCTCCTGCTGCCTCCGCTTCCAGCGACACACCGCTCCGTCCAGGATGGGGCGTCCCCAACTCTCCGTCCTGCCCAGGAGACGCGCCATGCCCAGTCCCAACGCGTTCGAGAGGCCCCACGAAGCCTGGATCAGGGGCACGGTGATCAAGCAGTCCCGAGACGACGTGGAACTGCTGTTAGACCTGTTGAGTGACGAGATTCTCGACGCCAACGTCGAATTCCTGCAATGGGGCCGGCGCCGGGCCAGATACCGCGCCCGGCCCCAGCCCGAAGTCCACTACAAGCCCGACGAGTTCATAAGCGCCGCCGAGATGGCGGAGTAGCACGGCGTGCACTAAGAGCTGTTTCGCACCGCCTCCGGGCCGCGGACCCGCCCTGGTGCCTGGACGGTGAGTCCTGGGTCGCCGGCAAGGGCAGTCCGCCGCACAGAGACATACTGGACGTCCTCGAGCAACTGCCGGCCAACCTAACGACGTCGAAGCACAAGTAGGGCCGCGCGGACGCGAAGGGAGAGCGACTGGCTCTGCACACCAGGCCCGCCTCCGCGAACTTCAGCGGGCGAATCTCGCAGGTGAAGGGTTCGGAAAGCGGGGTCAATCCGCGCGAGGACCCCGTCGGGCGCGAGGTGGCGAGGCGCTATCAAACAAACAAAAAGGGTCAGGACCGGGCGCCGCGGGGTCAATCAGAGGTGTCACCCAAGAGAATAGCCTGGGCCTCCCGTGCTGCCTGAACCGTGCGGTCGAGTTCTCCGCGCCGCCCTTCGCGGATCAATTCGTCCCGCTTCAGCGTCGACAGGATGTAGGTGCTGCGATAGATCCGCTTCACCAGCTCCAGGAACTCCGGCGGAAGCGCGCCGGCTGGATCGACTTTGGGAGGCGCGGCGGCACTCAGGACGGCGTTGCGCGCGAAGGTTGCAGGGGAAATTCCGATCTCGCGGGCCGCCTGTTCCACCTTCTCCCACTCGGCATCCGAGAATCTGATGGTCCGCGGCGCGCGTTGATCCGGCGTTTTCTTGCCGGCGTGAGCTAACAACGGATCTTCTGTCGTGTCGACTTCGGTCATGGGAACGATCTCCTGCACGGCGATGTCTCTCAAGTTGCCCAGTCCGGCCTTTGACACACTGATATGTTCACAGCGCAAGGCGGGTTCAAGCGGCGCATTTCGTGCGACATTCGCGGCACAGATTGTATGGGTCCGGTGAAATACATTGTGTTGCGTGATCCGAAACCGTGCGGTATTTCAGCAGCTTACGAGCGTATTACAATGACATTCGCTCGCTCCAACGCCCCCTGTCAGGGACTGTCGTACGACAGCGGTCTTCCGAGTGCTCCAGAGTGCTCGTGTCTCCACATTTTTGGTTCTGCACCATCGGTGCGCTCAGGTGTGAGTATCAAGGCGGCTCCGCCGTAAAGCGGGACTAGAGGGAGGCGAGAAAAGGGGTCGGGGCCCAGCCCGACAAACGAGGGGGAAGGGTCGTCTGCGGCAATTGGCCGGGCAGTCACGCGAGGTGCGCAAGGATATGCAGCGCGACCGGTTCGGGCACCGGGAGGGGCACACGATCATGGTCAGCGCAGTTGACCGATCGTCATGGTCGTCGCGAGTGTCGAGCGACGAGACCCATTGCGGAATCGTCAGGCCGGCATAAAGCGCTGGCATAGGGGCTTGTCGATCGTCGGCACCGGCGACGGAGCGGGCCGTGGCACGGCGCAGACGCGCTCGCGGGCACAAAGGTGCGGCAAGCGTCGAACCGGTCGCCACGGCTCCTGATGGCAGGCCGGGGCCACGAGTCGTGGCGCGAGCCTGGACGAATCAGTTTTCCCAACGACGCAGTAAAAAGTTCTTATTGCGCGACGACGCGATCCCTGCTGGTGCCGCGGCTATAGGGCGGGCGCGAGCGGCGCAGGCGCGAATGCGCCAAGTCGCGAAGCGCGGTGGTGGGAACGGCGAAAAAAATGCAGCCGATCCCCGATGGTGCGAGGATCGGCTGCGCGAGAAAGAGACAGCGTCGCCGTCATGCAGCCTTGACGCTCATGACAGGAATGCCGAGCTCGCGTGCTTTGTCAACAAGGTTTCCGGTAATGCCCGAGCCCGGGAACGCGATGACGCCCTTCGGCAGCAGGTTCAGCAGCTCGTCGTTCCGGCGGAAGGGCGCGGCCTTGCCGTGGGCGTTCCAGTCGGGCCGGCAGATCACCTGGTTGACGCCGCGCGCCTCGGCCCAGCTCGCCGCGATCTTCTCGACGCCGGGGCCTCCGCCATGCAGCAGCACCATGTCGCCGTACTTCGCGTGCGCCATGTCGAGCGTGCTCCAGACCGCGTCGGCATCGCCGACGGTCTTGCCTCCGGTGATGGCGACCAGGGTGCCCTTGGGCAGGTGCGCGCGGGTCTCGCGGTCCTTGCGGGCGCGCCTGAAGTCGCGGGCATCGATGGCGGCGGAGGTGAGCGTGCCGGTCTGGCTCGCGTGCGATCCATGACGCGGGCGCCAGACGTCGCCGGTGTGGACGCGGTAGGCGTCGGCAGCGAGGTCGCGGAGCTTCTCGAAGGCATCGCGCCGGTCGCCGAGGTTCTGGGCACGGTCGGTCAGGGTCTGCAACTCCCACGCCTTCACCTCCGATCCGTCCTGGGCCTTCTCGAGGTCTTTCATCTCGGGCGCGATGCGATCGACGGCGCGGTCGAGGCGCTGCACCTGGGAGTGCAGGCAGTTGACGAAGCCCCACATCAGGGCCTCGCGCTCGTCGGCCATCTGTGTGCCGTCGACGGTGATGCCGTCCACGATGACGCGGATGGCCTCGCTCAGCGCATCCATGGCATCGTCCTCGTCCCAGACGACGCGGCTATCGAACTCGCCGCGCTCAGGGCTGGCGCCGAACAAAGCCATGCTCTCGCAGACCGTTGCAGTAGAAGAAGCGGTAGCGCTTGCAGTGTCGATCATGACGATCTCCCTTGTTCATCCTCCAGGGCCCAATGCCCCTTCGTGATGTCGTTTCTCTTCACGCGCGCGCAGTGGAAGCACCTTCCCCTAGAGCTCCTTAGACCGGAGTCGGTGCGGAAGATGCCCGATGTTGGTGCGGAAGTCGGCGCGCTCTCATCCTGGGAGGCCCGGCGCGCCGCCTCGCCGATTGGCCGCGTTTCGAGTAGGCCTTCTCAACGACTGCTAGCGCCGGGCCGATGCGCCGGCCCCGCGCTTTAGGGGCCGGTGCGCCACAGACGAGGCGTTGGAGAGTTCACGCGAGCCGACTTCACGGTCGGGCATCTTCACGGCCGGTCTTAAGAGCTCTTGGGGAAGGCCGTAGAGAGCGTAGCGACCGAAGGACCTGCAGGGTTGCTGGAGTGAGCACGTGTGTGATGATCGGACATCACGACGGGGTGGCTATTCTCTCCCACGCACGGCCCCCGTTTCTGTTTTCCTTGCCGGCATCAGGACAGCAGGGGGTGCGTGTCGAGGCGATGCTGCGCCACCTCGCGAATGCGCTCGCGCTGGTGCACGCGCACCGGGCCGCGGGGATCCTCGTCGAGATGGATCACGAAGTAGGACGATCCCGGATTCAAGATGTCGGACCGACGGAAGAGATCGCCAACGTGGTCGCCGTCGGCGTCATGGATGCGGACCTCGTCATCGCCGACGCGCGTGAAGGTGATTGTGCTGCTCATGCTGCGCTCCTCCCTGTGGATGGCTGCGTGGAGAGACCTCTCTCCCTCTTCGCGCCGCTCGCCCACTCCCCGCTCTTCCCGACCTCGGGCCGGGCGAGCGTTACCACCGGTCCGCGGCGCGGACTGTGTGCTGGAAGACCGGCGCCAGGCGCGCGGCGAGCGCTGCGGGGCCGAGGGCGAGAAGGTCGGTGTTGAAGTCGTCGCCTTCCGGCACGACCACCAGGGCGTCGACGCCCTGCCGCGCGTAGCGCCGGACGAGGCGCTCGGCTGCGTGTTCTCCCTCGGGATCGTTATCGCGTGCGATGACAAGGCGCGTGACGCCGGCAGGCGGCGCGAATACGGCCAGGCTGCCGGCAGACAGCGCGGCAGCGGCGATGGCGTCGGGGATCGCCGTGACGATGGACAGCACCGTCTCGATCCCCTCGCCGACCAGCAGGGTGCCGGCACCGGGATCGCCGAAGCGGACGGCGCGGCCGTGGACACGGCCCAGCGCCTTGCGTGGGCGAATCACATTCGCCTTGGTGGACTTGGTCGGGTGCAACCACGTTCGCAGCACGCCGCAGACGGTTTCGTCGGAGCCGGTGACGGCGGCGACCAGCGCAGGCAGGCGGCGCACGCCGCCGCCGTCGCGGTAGAGGAGGCAGGGATGGAAGCGCAGGGCCGCGAAGCGGCAGCGCTGAATGCCTCGTGTCCGCAGGTAGGCCTCAGCGTGGGTGCCGTCGATGGCGCGGCAGCGCCGCCAGAGACGGCGGGCCGCCTCGGTGCGATCGTAGCTGTCGGCGGTTTCGGCAGCGGGCACCGGGTGCGAGGCGAGGAAGGCGTACGCCTCGACAAGGGCTGTGCGGAGCGAGCCCGCGCCGGAGGCGATGCGGATGAGGTCGAGGAGGTCGCCGTGCTCCCCGGTGGCTGAATCGGTCCATTTACCCGGCGTGCCGGGGGGCGCGAGGCGGACGAAGAGGGAGCGCCCCGGCGCGCCGCGAGCGTCACCAGCGGTCCAGTACCGGCCCCGCCTGCGGCCGCGCGGTAGATACCGCCGGCACACCTCTTCGGCGCGTGCGCCGAGGGCGGCCGCGACGCGAGCTGCGGCGCTCACGGCGCACACCTCGGGCGCGAAAGGGGACCGGCGGAGCCGGGACGTAGAGCGGGGATGGAGCGCATGAGGGACCTCGCCGGACGCTGCGTGGGACGTGACCCCGGTCCCGGCCTCGCGCGGCCTCTCGGTGGCGCCGCGACGGCGGGCGTCGCGCGAAGCGCGAGCCGGCCGTTCTGCCGGTGGCGGCTCGGCTGCGGCTGCACGAAAAAGCCCGCCCCGCGCGGGAGGAACGCGGGGCGGGCTCTGGGGCGAGCGGGCGGAGAAAGCCCGCTGCGGGGAGGTCTAGAACGGGATGCCTTCGCCAGATTCTGTGGTGCCGGCGTCGCCGGACGGCGTAGCCTCACCGTCCGACGCCTGGGCGCCGTTGCCGTTGGTGCCGGCAGGGCGATCCAGGAACTGCACGCGCCCACCGGGCACGAGGAGGATCTCGGTCGAGAACCTGTCGCTGTCCTCGCCGGCCTTGCGCCACTTCCTGGTCTGCAGCTTGCCCGCGACGTAGACCAACCGGCCCTTCTTCGCGTGCTTCTCGAGCATGTCGATCAGCCCGCTCTGGAAGCTGACGACCCTGTGCCATTCTGTCTTGTCGATGCGGTCGCCGGATTGGCGATCGATATAGGATTCGTCGGTCGCCACCGACATGTTGGCGACGCGCCCCCCGGAGGCGAGGTTGCTGATGGTCGCATCGGCACCCAGCCGGCCGATGATCTGCGCCTGGTTCAGTCCGAATGGCATGATCGTGTCTCCTGTCGATTCGAGTTGATGACGAAGGTTGCCGAACGGATCGGATCGATCTCTCTCGATCCTTCTCCATTCACCCCCTCCGAGCCTTCCTTCACTCTGGTCTGCCGCCAGCACGGTCGCCGGCCGTAGTGGAGCCGGACCTGCGGACCGCACAGGAGGTTCGCGCAGACGTGGATGCCTGCATTGCGGCCTTTGTCATGGCGGGGAGGCGGTACCCAGAGCTGAACAATCTGGCGGCGACCGCCGCGTCCGCCGGCGCTGGCCGCTCTCATCGGGTGCTCCTCGGCGAGGGGCGGGCGTCCCTCGCCGTTCAGCGGATCAAGCCGAACGTGCCGATGTGCGGGGGACGGACGGCCGAACGGTTCGGGCCTCGTGGAGAAGTCGAACCGGACAGTGATGCCGGCCGCCGGGCATCTGCTCTCCGATGGCCGCGACGAGCGGCACACGGCCGACTCGCCTGCCGGTTGCCCCGGCGCCCGTCGTCCGGACACGGACCGCGCAACCCGCACCGAACCGGAGCCCGCGGGGGCAGCCCGCAGCGCAGTGCCATGCAGTGGGGGCGCGATGGGTGAATCGCGAAAACGATCGTCCACGCGATCCCGGCGGCGCTGCGGGACGGGACGGTGTTGGCAGAAGCGCTACGCGGTGGAGGTACTACCGGGCCGGAGAGCGCGGGGCGCCGACCCGCCGGCCAGGCTCACGGATCAAGCATCGGCGCCATGAGCGTGGCGGCGTCGGCCGCAAACGGGTCGATAAACGCAACGCCGCCCAGACGGCGTCCGTGCTGCATGTCCTCGGTCACGACTGCCGAGCAGCCCACCTGCCGCGTCGTAGCCCAAAGCAGCGCGTCCCAAAACGACAGACGGTGCTCGTCAACCGCGTTCATCGCGTCGACGAGAGCCGCCTCGTTGGCCGAGGCGACCTCGAACACCTCCAGCCAGTCGCGCACGAAGTCGCCGGCTTGGGAAGGCGTGAGCAGACCCTTCCGGGTGGTGGCATGGAAGAACTCGGCCAGCGCCTGAAGCGTCAGCACGCAGTCGCGCCGCGCCGCCCGCCCCACCAGCTCCACGGAGCGGCTGTGCCGCTCGCCGCCGTCCCGGTCGACCGCATAGACAAGAATGTTGGTGTCGAGGGAGAAGCGCGCCTTAGCGGTCATAGAGCGCGGTCCGATCGATCCTGAGCCCGCCGAGCGGCGCCCCCTCTTTCAGCCGCGCCATCATGCGCCCATGGGCCGCCGCCCATTCGGGATCGGCGGCCTTGTCGGCGCTGTGGGGCACGAGCTTGGCCACGGGCCGGCCGCGCCGGGTAATCAGGAAGCCCTCGCCGCGCTCGACCTCGCGCATGAGCTTCGAGAACTCCTGGTTGGCGGTCATCAGGGAGACGGTGCGCATGGGTCTGCCCCTCCTTCTAGTATGTAGTATATTGGTCGACGACCCGGCCCTGCGTCAAGGCTGCTGTCGGCATGGCCGGCCTGATGGCCGGGACGGTGCCCAGACGTCGCCCACGCCCGTGAGTATCACGCTCGCAGGACAGCTGTGGCGGCAGGGTGCTCATGGCGGGGTCAGCGCCAGAAGCGGCGCGTTGGAGCAAATGTCGGCCTGGTCGATGCGCAGTCCGGCGAAGGCGAGGCAGGCGGCGGCCTCAGCCTCGGTCTCGAAGGTCCCCAACTCATCGCCTGTTTCCAGGTCGATCACGGTGATCTGCGGCGGCCAGAGCGGCACGAGGTGACGCTCTGGCGCGCGGATATTGGAGCGATCCGCGCAGCGGGGACAGCGTGCAGCGCCTGGCGTGTCGGCCCCGCAATCCACGCATCGCCGCTGCGCGAGCCGTCTTGCGTAGCGCCTCTTGCTGCTGGCGCTCTTTCGTTCGGACGAGACGCGCTGCTTCTCCAGGGTGAGGCACCTGCCGCAACGGGACAGGCCCCCGGGGCTGGGCTCGGAGCAGCGCACGCAGCGGCCGGCAGCACGCCGGGCGGCATAGCGACGCCGGTCGAGCTCCTGGCGCTTAGCGCGGCAGGGCTCACAGACCGAGGCGTTGTCGGAGGGGGGGCGCCGGCCGCAGGACGTACAGAGTCCCGACTCCTGCCGCTCGCGGCGGCGGCGCTTGTCGCCGTCGCGGTCGGCGCGGCGGCACCGTTCCGGGTCCCGGCCGGCGTAGGGCTTTCCCTGCTCTCGGGCCCTGGCGCGGCGTACCCGCTCGGCGGCGCGCCTCTTCTCGGCACAACCGCCGCACACCTTGAGGCCGCGCTCGGGCGAAACGTGGCCGCACCGGGTACACAGCCCCTGTGCGGCGCGGCCGGCATGACGTTGGCGGAGGAGGCGATCGTGCGCTTCCTTCTTGGCGGCGTCCCGGTAGGGCATGACGGGGATGCCCGGTCAGCGCGCGTGGCGGGCGGCGAATATCCCGGCCGCGGTCTCGCCCCAATACTGGATGCCGGACGCCTTCAGGTTCAGCGCCGTGCAGACGATGATCTCGTCGTGCTCGGGCCGTAGCTTCTTGACGGCGCCCGCGCTCATGATCGTGCGGCGTTTGCTGCGCCGGCCCTTCGTCCTGGGCTGCTCGGCCTCGACCGCGTGGATTTGGCCGTCGGACAGCGAGCGATACTTCTCGATCACGTAGCGGTCGCCTTCGAAGCCCTCCCCAAATACGTGCACCAGGTAAGTCTGCGCGTTGCGATGGAACATCCGGCCGATCCGCATCGTCCGCCTCCCCCTCGTTCCCGGTTGCCGGCGGTCGGGGCTCTCTCGGGAGCGCAACCCGACCGCCCCGGTTTCGGCCGGGCTCTCGCTCTCGCCGGCGCAGACGCGCGGGAGCGTAGCGCGGTGCACGGAGACATGACGGCAGGAAGGAAATAAGCACCGGACATGGGTCGACGAAGGCTGCGAACGACACCGGACGTGCCTTGCAGTGCGGTGTCGGGCCAGGCACACGCGGATATGATGATAGCGATGGCGAAAGGGAACTCCACCGATACTGTGGCTGGAGACCGCCAGCGCGACCTCTTCGACAATCCTGGTGGGATTGGAGGACGGTCTTCCGGCCGCTGAGTGTGACGGCGCCCAGACCGCCGGCGGCGGCACTCACCGACGGCGAGCTGATCGCGATACTGTCGCAAGTCTGCTGGTCGTACGTGGAGGCACTTTCTGCCGAAGTCGTCTTCCGCTCTCTGGTAGAGGCGGTGTCGGCGGTGGAAGCGCTGTGGTGCCGCCTCTCGGGATTCGGAATCCGGGTGAGGGGTGCGTCAGTGACGATTTCAACGTCGTCGATCGAGAGTTTGGCGAAGACGAGACAGGCGGCGACCTTGGCGTCGAATTCGAAAGTGCCGTGGTCAAACCCGTTCGCAATCTCGATCACGGTGAAGCAAGGCTAGGACACCGGCAGCCCGCGGTGCTCGCCGGAGCGCGGTGCATACTCGGGGCGGCGCGATGCGCCGGCGCTCCAGGAGCCGCAATCGGCGCATAGCTCACGGGCGCGCCGGCGGGCATCTTGACATGTAGTGCAAAGCGCACTACATGGAACAGCCTCGCATGGAGACGAGCATGTTGAACTTCGATACCACGTCAAACATCTCGGCAAAACAGACAAGGACAACCCAGGTACGTCACGATGATCGACTGGCAAATCTGATCGAGCGTGCCGCACTGGCGCTGGCCGTAGACAAGTCGGTCTTCCTGCGTGCGGCGATCGAGCGCGAGGCCAGACGTGTGCTCGACCTGCAATCTCGGCATACATTGACGCCAGAGGACGCCAAGTTATTCACTGCGGCTCTAGACGCCCCGCCTGCTCCAACCCCGCGCGCTCTGCAGGCTGCCCGCAACTATAGTGCGCGCGTGGTTCATGCCGACTGAACATCCCGCCTTCAGGATCGAACTCTTCGACGCGGCGCGGCACGACCGTGCCCGTTTCGATTGCGGCGTCCGTCGTCTAAGCAACTACCTAAAGTTGAGCGCCAAGAAGCAGCAGAAGGACGACATGACACGTGTCTATGTCGTCGTCGAAGAGGGAAGCGCACGAATTCTAGGCTACCATGCCATCAACCTCGGCATGATGAATGTGGACGAACTCAAGCGGCGGCCGCGGGGAGCGCCCGATCATGGGGAGATCCCGGTGCTGTTCCTGGCGCAGGTCGCAGTCGACCGGGAAGCACAGGGCAGAGGTCTCGGCGGTATTCTCATGCACCATGTTTTCGAAAAGGCGTGCGTGATTGCCGACGCCGCTGGGTGCCATGCAATCATTCTCGACGTGATTTCGGACGGCGATGAGGAGGAGTTTGCTCGCCGCAAGGCGTGGTATGAGAGCTTTGGTTTCGCGACCTTCGCAAGTAACCCCGCGCGCATGTTCGTCGCAATGACTCAGGTGCGCGCAGTGGTTCAGGCAATCTCTGGAGACGCGAACGCGTAGTGTGCTGCGTTTCGATAGAGCCTTGACCCGGAGTGCTTCTCGCCTCGAACTGGCGGGACCGCAGGGGAACGGCTCAGAGCTCGCGTGTTCAGCGATGATCTCGACGTCGAGGACCGTGGTCCAGTGCATCCTGACGTTTCCCGGGATACCGCTTCGCTTTGGGCATGTCTTCTCTGTGCTCTTTTCTCGGCCGTATTCAGTGCGGCGACTCTCGCTGTCAGTCGGCGCGCGACTTCGACGCTGATCGGCAAACCAACGTATTGATGTCCGTGAACTGTCCGGGGTCAAAACTGGGCGAAGAGCCACGCCCGTCGGACCCGACCGCTGCCGCAGTGCCGTCAGGAGCTAAGTCATCCGGCAGGATGTTCGCGCCGATCGCGTCCGCCACGCGCGCTGCGGCCTCCTTCACGGTATCTCCGCCAAGATGCGCGTAGCGCGCCGCGCTCTTCATCTGGGAGTGCCCAAGAAGCTTGGCAATGATCGGCAGGCTCTCACCGAGAGAGAGCGCGCGGCTCGCAAAGGAGTGTCGCAGATCGTGAAGCCGAACGTCCTCCAGTTCCGCTCGCGCGCGGATGCGAAACCAATGGTTGTCCAGAGACGACAGCCGCTGCCCTGGACGACTACCCACGAGCACCCACGGATTGCCGGCCAAGCGCGGCACCGCAGCAAGAACCTCCGCCGCCGCCGGCGACAGTGAGACCACGCGCGGGCCCGTCTTTGAGTCGCGCAAACGCAGCTCGCCCGCGCCCAAGTCCACATCCTCCCACTGCAGGGTCATGACCTCGTTGCGCCGGCACCCGGTCAGCATCAGAAGCCGGATCGCCGCTACGGCATGCACAGGCGCCTCGTTTGCGGCCTCCATCTCATCGAGCACGCGGCCGAGGCGGCGAAACTCGATATCGGTCAGGAAGCGCTCTCGACGGCCCGCCCTGTAGCGCTGCACCTGCCGGCACGGGTTTGCTCCCTCGGGCACGAGACCCCACACCGCAGCTTGCCGGATCAGCTGCGAGAGCGTGTTCACGGCACGGTTCGCCGTGTAGGGCCGCTCTCGCAGCCCGTAGTGCAGATCGGCCACGTGCTTGGGTGTCAGCGCCCCGATCGGCACACCCCCAAGCGCCGGTACGATGTGCTTGTCGACAACCGTCCGGTAGTGGATCACAGTCCTCGGCTTGCACCGGACTTCGACGTGCTCGCGGAGAAAGCGCGACGCCACTTCGGCCACCGTTGGGCTCTTCCGTCTCGGCGCCGGCGACAGGCCCGGGTCCTCGCCCGCCTTGATGCGCAAGATCGCTGCCGCTGCACGGCGTCGCGCTTGGTTCGCAGTGATCACTCCGTGACGACCCACCGTGACCCGCTTCGGCCCCTCAGGCCCCCTCGTCTGCACGATGTACACCTTGGATCCCGAGGGATAGACCCGGACCCCGAAGCCCGCAAGTTCCCGGTCCCAGAACAACGTGTCCTTCTCAACGCCCAGCGCGTCCACCGTGCGCCGCGAGATCGAGCGGTACTTGAGCTTCGCCATCGATTCGGCCCTCCTATTCCCCTTCTCCGCCCTCTGGCCCGCCGCCGCGGGTATACGCGGCGATGTCGGCGCCGATGCTCGCGCCCACCCTGCCCGCTGCAGCCCTCTCCGTCTCGCGCGCAAGATGCGCGTAGCGCGCGGTGCTCTCCATGTCGAGATGGCCGAGGAGCTTGCCGATCATCGAGAGGCTCTCACCCAGCGCCAGCGCGCGCGAGGCGTAAGAGTGTCGAAGGTCATGGATGCGCAACTCCTCAAGACCCACGCCCTCGCGCAGCCAATGCCAATCCGCATAGAGGCTTTTCAAGTGCCCTCCCGTCCGGGCGTCGGCGATCACCCAGGGATTGCCGGGGATGCGGGGGATTGACGCGAGCACGCGCTCCGCCGTCGGCGTCAGCGCCACCTTGCGCGCCCCGGTCTTTCCGTCGCGCAGCCGGAGCTCTCCCGCTGTGCGGTCTACGTCGTCCCACCGAAGGGTGAGGATCTCCGTCAGCCGGCAGCCCGTCAGCATCAGCAGACGGAAGGCCGCCACCGCATGGCACGAGACCGTGCCGGCGGCCTCCGCCTCGGTGAGTGCAGCACCCAGGCGGCGGTACTCGTCCATCGTCAGGAAGCGCTCGCGCTTGCGCTCCTTGTACTTGCGCACGCCCCGGCATGGGTTGGTGCCTTCGGGCAGCATGCCCCAGACCGTCGCCAGGTTGAACATCTTGCTCAGGATCATCAGGGCGCGGTTTGCGGCGCGGGGTGTGTGGCGCATCTGGTAATGCAGCGCCGATATATGCCCGCCGTCGACGGCGGCGACGGGCTTGGCTCCGAGCGCGGGCAGGATGTGGTTCTTGAGGGAGCCGCGGTAGATGCCTGCGGTATGGGTGTTGCAGTTCTGCGCGACATGGCCGGTCATGTATCGCCCGGCGAGATCGAGGACGGTGAGCTCTGACTGCGCCGTTGAAGCTGTCGGGTCCTCTCCCTTCTTGATGCGGTCGATGACGACGGCGGCGTGCTTTCTGGCCTGGTCTGCGGTGATGTCTCCGTGCTGGCCAAGAGTGACGCGCCTTGGGGCGGAGTGGGCTCTGGCCTGCGCAACGTAGACCTTCCGGCCCGAGGGGTAGACGCGGACGCCGAAGCCCGGGAGGTCCCTGTCCCAAAAGACAGCGTCGGAAGTTTCGACGGCGAGAGCGTCGACGGTTCGCTTCGATATTGAGAGTCCGGTTCGGGCGGGCATGGTCATCTCGTGATTACGGTATCTGCTCTTGATTACGGTATCTGCCGAATACGTAATCACCATATGCTATCCGTCATCACTCCGCAATCAACAAATGTCGAACTTGCGCGTATTGGAGCGTAGGCGAGTCAGAGTTACAAGCTCTGACTAAAACGATAAATTATTGTATTACAACGTATTTTTGAACTCTTGTCGTGCTCCAGCGTGCTCGAGCGTTCGCGTGTCAGATCGGCAGCGGTCAAGAAATTACAAAACGAGGCCTCCCGACGAGGCCTCTTCAGAATGAGGAGAGCCTCGAAGCCATGAAGAAGACGAACCTGACTCGCAGTTTGCTGGCGGCGTGCTCGATCGTCGCCCTTTCCGCCGTCGCATATGGTTGCTCGAGCGGCATCAGCCAGAGCGAGGCTGACCGGCAGGCGGCTGAGGCTGCTGCTGCTGCCGCTGCTGAGGCTGAGGCGGCTGCTAAGAAGGCCGCTGAGGAAGCCGCCGCGAAGGCTGAGGCTGACAGGCTGGCGGCCATCGAAGCAGCCCGGACCGCCATCAATATGGCCGCGACGGCGGCAGATGCGCAGGCGGCCAAGGACGCGGTGGACGACATCGCTACCGCCACTGAGGCTGCCGGGCTGCAGGCAGCAGTCGATGCCCGGATCATGGCGCTCGATATGATGGCCCGCGAGGCAGCGCAGAAGATGGCGCTGGCGGATGCGGCCGGCATGATCGACACGTCCGACCTGTCGACCCAGGCGGCGGTTGACGCGGCCCGAGCAGCAATCGTCATGCTTCGGGGTGCGCTGGCCGCAGCCGCCGACGTGAGCGATGCCGACAAGGCCATGTACATGTCGATGCTGGACGATGCCGTGATGGCTGTGGACACGGCACAGGGCGGGATCGACACCGCGACGCGCCGGATGAATCAGATGGATGCGCTGGAGAGTGCTTCCATGGCGCTTCAGACTGCGCTCGCGGCGCTCGCCGGCCAGGCGCCCACTCAAGCGCAAATCGACGCTGCCAGCTCGGCCCTCGCCGATCTGAACAGTGCGATTGGGGGTGCCGCGGACCTGACCGCCGATGAAACAGCTACGTATCAGAGAGAGGCGGACAATGCGGCGGCGCCGATCAGCACGGCGCAAACCTCCCTCGACGATGCCGAGGAGAAGGCCGAGGAAGAGGCCGCTCGCAAGGCGGCTGAGGAAGCGGCGGCAGCCGCTGCCGCCATGGCCGTCACGGCCTCGAAGCTGTATGCCGGTATCAGCGTCCCCACTGCCACGGACGCCAACACCGCCGACACCGACACGGCGACCGGCACTCGGTTCGCTGGGTACGTTACTGTGGCTGACACCCCCACCGGCGCGAGTGTCGGCGACATCGTGGTGGGGATCAGCGACGACGACGATGTCGCCCTGTCGGAAGACAAGGATGCGATGGTCGACGACCACCATGGTTGGACAGGCATGATGTTCACGGCCTCGCCCATGGGTGGTGGCACCTACGAGGCGGTCGTCTACTCGAATGTCGGCGAGTCGACGGAGGGCTTGAAGTTCGGCAGCGCTGCGGACGATGACGACTACCAGTACACACTGGACGCTGGGAACAACATGGAACTCACCATGGATGACACCAACGCAGGTGCTGGATGGGCGGCGCGTGTTGCCAGCCCGAGCTTCGACCAGTCTGCAGGCGTCAAAGAGTTCGAGTTGGGTACCAATATGGTCAGGCTGATGATTGCGGGCAGCTACCACGGCGTGTCCGGTACTTACAACTGCACGCCCGCTGCCAGCAGCACATGTGCAGTTCAGGTAGCCGCCGACGGATTCAATCTTGGTGGAACAGCCGACGCAGATAACGCATTTACCGCTGCCGGCGGGACTTGGACGTTCACGCCCTCCAACGCGGAAGCCCGCATCATGAGCACGCCGGATGCCAACTATGCCTCGTACGGCTGGTGGATCCACAAGGCTGCGGACGACGGTGACTTCACCGCGAGCGCGTTCGTGGCGGACAGGGGCACCGGTGAGGGGGCTGCCAGCGGCATCACGGCCTTGCAGGGGACGGCGACGTACATGGGCGGCGCTGCCGGCAAGTACGCTCTCCGCAGCTCGACCGGCGGCACGAACGACGCCGGCCACTTCACCGCGGACGCGATGCTCAGCGCTGACTTCGGCGACGACATGATCACCGGCACCATCGACAACTTCATGGGAGCCGATGGGATGGCGCGTGACTGGTCCGTCGAGTTGAATGAGACGGACATCAGCGATGTCGGAGTCATTGACGGTCTCGGCGGTGACGCCAATGACGAGCAGGTCGGGACGGTCTGGACCATCGGCGAAACCGCTGCTGATGCCGGGGGCCAGTGGTCCGGAGCCCTCTACAATAATGAGGCCGTCAGTGGTGTCCCGCAGGTCGCGACCGGAACGTTCTATTCGACATACGGTGAGGCCGGCAGAATGGTTGGCGCGTTCGGCGCGAACGAGCAGTAGCCGACTTCGCCAGAACCGGGTCAGGTTCCCATGAGAACCTGACCCAGATCCTCCGGGGTTCTTACGAGGGTGGCGCGCGCGCAACGCGCCACCCTTTCTCTTTCGGGTCACTCTGCTCGTCCTCCTACATCCGCGCAGAAACAATCGAATCACTCACGGGTCACTCGAATGGAGCCCTCTGTTTCTCCTTTGCCTGAATCGGGGCCTTCGACAAAACACGTCAGGTGTTTCCGCGTTCTCGCGGTTGCGATTTGCCTCCTGCTGGCCCTGCCGGCCTGGGGTGCCGAGGACGCGCCCGCCCCGCCGCCGTCTGCGCCTTCGGAAGACGCCGCCACCACTGGCGGCGTGCAGGCGCTGATCGACGCCGGCCGGTTCGAAGAGGCGATCGTTGCGCTGCGCCCGCTGCTGGAGCAGGAGCGGGTCGAGCCCAACACGCTCTTCCTCTACGGCCTGGCATCGCTGCAGGCGTCGCAGCGGCCCGCTCGCACGGAAGAGGAGCGGGAGATCCTGCTGAACGAGGCCATCGCAGCCTTCCACGCCATGCTGGTGGAGGCGCCCGGCCTGGTGCGGGTGCGGCTGGAGCTTGCGCGTGCCTTCTTCCTCAAGGGCGAGGACGACCTGGCAACGCGCCACTTCGAGGCGGTGCTCGCCGGCGGCGTGCCGGAGGCCGTGGCCGCCAACGTCAATCGCTTCCTCGAGGAGATCAGGTCGCGCGGGCGCTGGAGCTTCAACGTCGGCTTTGCGTTGGCGCCGGACACCAACATCGGCGCGGGCTCGGAGGAGCGGACCATCTACATCCCTGTCTTCGGCCAGCCGCTGCCGTTCCAAAGGGACGCGGCGCAGCTCACGACCTCGGGCGTCGGCGTCTCGGTCTGGGGCGGGGCCGAGTACCAGGTGCCGCTGGCGGAGCGCTGGCGGCTGCGCGCAGGCGGCCAGGCGGCGCGGCGGGAGTACGAGGGCTCGCAGTTCGATCAGCTCTACCTCGGCACTCATCTCGGGCCGCGCTGGCTGGTGGACGGGAACACGGACGCAAGTCTGCTGGCGAGCGCGCGGCAGCGCTGGACCGGCACCGTGCCGGACAACCGCGAGTTCGGCGCCCGCCTGGAGGTGGGGCGCCGGCTGACCCCGCGGGTGACGGCATTCGCAAGCGCCTCCTGGCACGACCGGCAGTACCGGGCGCGGAGCCACCTGGACGGGCCCGTCATGGATGCATCGCTCAGGGGCTCCTGGGTGGTGACGCCGACGGTGCGGGCGGACCTCTCGGCGGGCTACGCGCGGGAGCGCCCCGAGCGCCTGCGCGAGCGCAGCCGCAGCCGCTGGCTGGGTGCGGGGGTCACGGTGATCCTGCCGCTGGGCTTCACGGTGGGCGGCGGCGGCGAGGTGCGCTGGACCGACTTCGAGGACGAGTGGATCCCGTTTACGCCGCCGGGCGAGGACCGGGCGGACCGCACCCAGAGCGTGCACCTCTCCGTCCACAACCGGGCTTTCACGCTGATGGGTTTCAGTCCGGAGCTTGTGGCGGTGTACGAGGAGCGGGAGACCAACGCGCAAGCTCACGACTACCAGCGCACGCGCGGAGAGCTTCGCTTCGTGCGGCAGTTTTAGTTTTCCCTCAGACGCCGGGCGCTCGTCTTTTTCATTTCCCTCAATCGCCGGGCGCTCACTCCGTTCGCTTGGCTCCGCGCTTGCGCGCGCGGCGCGGTCGCGCGCTCCGGGCCGCTGCGCGGCCCGGTTCCCGTCGATGGCGGACTCCTCGTCTGCTGCCGGGTAGACCCACCTCACCCTGTCCCTCTCCCCCCTGAAGGGCGGAGAGGGGACCCCACCGCCAATGCCCGTCATCCTTTCCGCGGTTCGGAGGATGGAGGCGGGACGTAGATGGCGGCTTCCTCACCTTCCCTTCAAGAACTTGAGGCGGAAATGGGGACGTGGGCGGTGCGTCCTTATTCCCCCTCTCCTCCCCTCGGGGGAGGAGAGGGCCGGGGTGAGGAGGGGGAGCGCTCGATTTCTGCCAGGATGGTCTCCACAACGCCGTCGAGATTGCTCATCACGTCGTTGTTCCAGAAGCGGATCACCCGCCAGCCTCGTGCCTCCAATACGCGGGTGCGTGCGCTGTCACGCGCGACAGTGCTCGCGTGCTGGCCGCCGTCGATCTCGATGACGAGCTTGCGTGACGGAATGGCGAAGTCCGCAATGTAGCGCCCGATCGGGTGCTGGCGCCTGATCCTCTCGGGCAACGCCATAGCACGAAATGCCCGCCACAGAACGCGTTCCGCCTGAGTCGCATTCCTGCGCAGCATTCGCGCGCGGTGCGTTCTCGATCGAACCATCCCTTACCTTACCCTGCTTCTCTCCCTATTCTCGTGTTGCTTTGCGGTCAGGTGTTTGCTTTGCCCCCACCTCCCCCTGTCCCCCTCCCCCCCGAAGGGCGGAGGGGGAACGCAGGTGGAGAGGGTGAGGGTTCATTTTCAACGGTCCTTTACGGTGGCGAGGGCGCTTGGCGCGTCAACTTTCTCTCCCTCTCCTCCCCTTGGGGGAGGAGAGGCCGGGGAGGGGGCAGACCTTGCGGGTACCCCGGACCATGGTGCGGTAGAGGGCGCGGGCGGCGTGGGGCAGCATCGCGGGATGAGCCAGGAAACATCCCGCGAGCACATCTACGCCATGCAAAACGAAGCTCCCAAGACCACAGCCGACCCGGCGTTCAGTCGTTCCACCATCAAGCGCCTGCCGCCCAAGCTCCGCGAGGCCGTCGACGAGGCCATCGCGGACGGCGCCACCATCGACGAGATCACCGCCCGCATCCGGGCCGAGGGCGAGACATGCTCGCGCTCGGCCGTCGGCCGCTACGCCAAGAACGTGCGCGACCTGATCCGCCGACAGCAGGAGACCGATCGCACCATCAAGGCGTGGGTGGACGCGCTCGGCGAGCGCCAGGAGGGCCAGGCGGCGCTCGTCCTGATCGAGACCCTGCGGGCGATGACGCTCGACACCGTGGCCAAGCTCCGCGCGCGGGACGAGCCCGCGTCGACGGAGGAGCTTGCCCGCCTCTCCCTCACCCTCAAGCGCATCGAAGGCACCGACAAGCTCCGCAAGGACCGGGAGCGGGCGGCAGAGAAGGAGAAGGAGAAGGCGAAGAAGGCCAAGTCCGCCGGCCGGGCCAAGGGCCAGGGCGGGCTCTCTCCGGAGGCGGTCGCCATCATCCGCGCGGAGGTGGAGGGCAGGCCCCCGCCGTCGCCTGCTCCCCGCACCGTCAAATCGGTGCCGGTGGACCCGTGGAATCCCGCAGAGTTCCCCGCGATCCGGGATAATCCCGGCGAATCCCACTCAATCCCGGATAATCCCGACGAATCCCACTTGAGCCCGGAAAATCACTATGAATCCTGGACGGAAATCGCTCCGCGGGTGTATCGCACCAGCCCTCAATCGATCCTGTCCCTCGGGCCGGAGTGAGGCGCGGGCGCTTTATTCGTTTCCCTCAGGCGCCGGACGCTCGTTCCACTCGATCGCGCGCTCCGGGCCTGACGGCCCGGTCCCGTTCAGGGCAGGCTCCTCGTCTGTTGTCGCGCGGCGACTGAGGGAACTGAAATAGGCTGGGCAGGCTACCGCCGTTACGGTCCCCCGGTGCGGGCGCCGGAGCCGTCTCGCGCGTGCTGCGCGAAGTCTAGGCAGGCGCGTGCCCGGTGAAGCCCCCGATCCCGGTGGGATGCGTGTTCGGCCTAACGATTGTCAAAACCGGTTTGGCCGCGCGCATCGCGCGTTAACCGCCCGCCCGCAACGGGTTAGCGGCACTCCTAGACCAGCCTGCCCAGGCCCTGGTCCGCTCGCCACGCCCAGGGCGAGGGTTTCAATTCAGGCATGTCCATCCAAATAACGTTATGGATACCGGTGATGTGTCCGGTGCAACAGGGCGAGCGGAATGAGGGAGGCATTCCGCTCAGAAGCGACGAGGCGGGATCATGCAGCCAGCGAGAACGAGACAGCCGTCATGAGCCAGCGGGACGCGTTCGAGCGCATCCTGGCCGCGCTGCACGAGGCCGCCCTCGACGACACCCGGTGGCCGGCGGCCTCCGCCCTCATCGACGAGGCCTGCCGGGCGAAAGGCAACCTGCTGGTGTTCGGCGACGGGCACTCTCTGGAGGACACCGAGATCTTCATGGCGCGGTTCTGCTATCGCGGGCAGCGCCGCGAGGACTGGGAGCGCGAGTATTTTGACACCTACCACCCGCAGGACGAGCGCGTGCCCCGCCTCAGGCAACTGGATCACGGGCGCGTGGTCCACGTCCGCTCGCTCTACACCGAGGAGGAGGCGAAGACCTCCGCCACGTACAACGAGGCGCTGCCCCGCTCCCACACGCGGAACAGCCTGCACGTGCGCCTGGACGGGCCGGGCGGCGCGCGCATCGTCTGGGTGATCGCGGACTCGGTCGACGAGGGCGGGTGGTCGCGCGCGCAGATCGAGACGGTCGAGCGGCTGCTGCCCTACATCCGCCAATTCGTGCGTGTGCGTCATGCGCTGGCGGATGCCGGCGCACTCGGCGCGTCACTCGCCGCGCTGCTCGACGGCACCGGGTCCGGCGTCATCCAGCTCGACCGGCGCGGGCGCATCGTGGCAGCGAACGACCTGGCACGGGCTCTGCTGCGGCGGGGCGATGGCCTCTCCGACCAGGGCGGCTCCCTCCACGCCCGCGCGCCGGCGGACGACGCCGCGCTTCAGGCGCTGCTGGCGAGGGCGCTGCCGGGCTTCGGCAGCCAGGGCGCCGGCGGCTCGATGATGGTGAGACGCGCGCTCGACCTGCCGGGGCTCGTGTTGCACGTGAGCCCGGTGGGCGAGGGGGGCACGGACATCCGCGCCAGGCGCGTCGCCGCGCTCGTGCTGGTGGTCGACCCGGCAAGCCGAACGCGGATCGATCCGGCGCTGGTGTCGGCGACCCTCGCCCTCACGCCGATGGAGAGCCGTGTGGCCGTGTGGCTGGCCGAGGGCAAGACCGTGCGCGAAATCGCGCGGGCGACGGGCCGCACGGAAAACACGGTCCGCTGGCACATGAAGAACATCTTCGCCAAGCAGGGCATCGGCCGGCAGTTCGAGCTGGTGCAACTGGTGCGGTCGTTGGCGGGTCTGCCGGACCTTCGGCGCTGACGAAGGTCGTGCGCGTGCGACGCGCTTGACGCCCGTTCGCGAGAGCGCTAATGAGTGACCCATCCGATCTGATATGAGCAGAACGACAGATCATATACGCTGCACGCTCCGCACTCGCCACCGTGCATAGCGTGAGGAACGGCCCCGCCGCAAGGCAACGCACGGGACCGTAACGGCGGTAGCCTGCCCGGAGTCCCTAAAACTGCCGCACGAAGCGGAGCTCGCCGCGCGTGCGCTGGTAGTCGTAGAGCTGGGCGTTGGTGTCCCGCTCCTCGTACACAGCCACAAGCTCCGGGCTGAAGCCCATCAGCGTGAAGCCCCGGTTGTGGACGGAGAGGTGCACGCTCCGGGTCCGGTCCGCCCGCTTCTCGCCCGGCGGCGTGTGGAAAACCCATTCGTCTTCAAAGTCGGTCCAGCGCACCTCGCCGCCGCCGCCCACCGTGAAGCCCAGCGGCAGGATCGCCGTGACCCCCGCACCCAGCCAGCGGCTGCGGTTGCGCTCACGCAGGTTCTGGGGGCGCTCCCGCCCGTAGCCCGCAGAAAGGTCCGCCCGTACCGTCGGCGTCACCACCCAGAAGCCCCTGAGCGATGCATCCATGACGGGGCCGTCCAGATAGCTTCGCGTCCGGTAATGCCGGTCGTGCCAGGAGGCACGCCCCGATACCGTCACCCGCGGGCCGATGCGGCGCGCCACCTCAAGACGGGCACCGAACTCGCGGTTGTCCGGCACGGTGCCGATCCAGCGCTGGCGCGCGCTCGCCAGCAGGCTCCCCTCCGTGTTCCCGTCCACCAGCCAGCGCGGGCCGAGATGGGTGCCGAGGTAGAGCTGATCGAACTGCGAGCCCTCGTACTCCCGCCGCGCCCCCTCGCCGCCGGCGCGCAGCCGCAGCGACTCCCGCAGAGGAACCTGGTACTCCGCCCCGCCCCAGAACGCCGCGCCGATGCCCGAGGTCGTCAGCTGTTGGGCGTCCCGCTCGAAGGGCAGGCCGAAGATGTAGATGGTCCGCTCGTCGGAGCCCGCGCCGATGTTAGTGTCCGGCGCGAGCGCTGCGCCCAGGTTGAAGCTCCAGCGCCCGCGCGATCTGATTTCCTCAAGGAAGCGGTTGACGTTGGCGGCCACCGCTTCCGGCACGCCGCCGGCCAGCACCGCCTCGAAGTGGTGCGTTGCGAGTTCGTCCTCCCCCTTGAGGAAGAAGGCCCGCGCCAGCTCCAGCCGCACCCGCACCAGACTCGGAGCCTCCACCAGCATGGCGTGGAAGGCGGCGATGGCCTCGTTCAGCAGTAGCTCACGCTCGTCGTCCTCACGGCCGGGCCGCTGCGATGCCCCCAGCGATGCCAGGCCGTAATGGAACAGCACGTTGCCGTCGACCCGCTCCTGCTCCAGCAGCGGGCGCAGCAGAACGATCGCCTCTTCGTACCGGCCGCCGTCGATCAGCGCCTGCACGTCGACCGCGTCGGTATCGGCCGCGTCTTCCGTGAGGGGAGACGGCAGGGGATCGGTCGCGTCATCGGCTGCCCAGGCCGGCAGGGTAAGCAGGAGACACGCAGCCACCGCCAGAGCGCGGCAATAGGGGAAGTGCTTCATCCAAGGCCTCAACCTATCCAACCAAAGAGAAAGGGTGGCGCCCCATGTGGTGCGCCACCCTCCAAGAGCAACTTGAGCGAGGGGATCAGCTTCTCAAGTGCCGAGTTCCCCCGAGAGTGTTCTTACTAGTTCTCGGCGCCGAAGCCACCGACCATGGTGTGAGTGCTTCCGAACATGGACTGGAACACCCCGGTCACACTGGTGGGAACATTGCTGCCGTCGCCTTCTTCCGCGACGGTTCCGGGCAGCTCGTCATACATCTGGGCGCCCCAACGGCCGGAAGCTGCCGCCGCGTTGCCGTCGATGGACCAGACCGTGGTCAACGATTCATTCCCGTCGGTCCACGCGTAGTTGGGGGCAGAAGTTATTCCCCCAGTGGCCGACAGGTTACTCCCGGCGCGGCTTCCGGGGTCCGCTGCCACCGCGGGATCGGCTATGGCGGCGCCGTCAGTGCCGGTGTCATCCTGCACCAAAGTATTGTTATTCAAAGCCACACTCCAAGGCACTGCCTTGTCGTTGGCCATGAAGTTGTCGATGGTGCCGGTGACGCCCGCGCCGGCCGCAGCGCCGAACTTGGCGGTCAGTTCTGCATCCGCCGTGAAGTGGCCGGCATCGCCGCCGTTCAGCGGGTCGTTGATGGCGAACTTGCCTGCTGCCACGCCGGTATAGGTTGCGCTGCCCGTTGTGATGCTATTGAGGGCAAGGGGAGTCTCGACAGGCGGGGTGGCACTGTCGGGGTTGAACAGGCCCACTTTCCCCGTGAACGCGCTAGCCGCTGTCGGGTCGCCGTTCTTGTCTTTGCTGAGCCACCAGCCGAAGAAAAGGTAATTGGCATCAGGCTTGGATGTCGTGGCTCCGGTGTTGTGAATGAAGAACCAAGTCCCTGTCAAGGTGACGCCGCCTCCTGTGGTTGCCGTAGCGCTGCAGGTGCCAATGCAACGGTAACGGCCTGGTGCGCCTTGGTAAGTTCCTTGAATCAGGTTCTCAGTGGAGCCGTCTGGCGGCGTGTAGTTGGTGGTACCAGCCGTCGGGAACCCATCGCCTTTGATGTCAACACCGCCCGCGTAACTGACGGCGCCCAGCGCAAGCGTACGGGACGTCGCATTATACTCGCCCAGGGTCGACGGTACAGTGTCCACAGTCGACAACTCAGTATCAGCACCGTCACTGGCGCCGCCCGCTTTGAAGCTCGCACCAGTAGCGAACGGCTTCTCCGTCGGCTTCCCTTGGTTCGTGTACACCATAGCGTTGTTGGTGATCTTGGTGCCCATATCCGAGTGGGCGTACTCCATGCTTTTCCAGTCGCCCAACGTACCTTCGGAACCCTTAACAGCCTCAAGGGTCACGGGGTCGGGGTCTGTGCTAGAGGGAAGCGACCCCGCGCCGGCAATGGCGTCAACCATGAGGCCGGCCGGTGTTAGGCTGGGAGCGGCGATATTGCCGAGCGGGTTAGCCCCCAGCGCCGCTTGCAGCGCCTTCCCAGCCGCGGCCATGGCCTTCATGCGCTCTTCTTCGGCCTTTTTCTGTGCGGCCTCCTCGCGCTCTTTGTCGGCCTTCTCTTGCGCCGCCCTCAGATCGGCGATCTGCTTCTGCAAATCTGCGACCTTCTTCGCAAGCTCATCCTTGTCCTTTTGGGCTTGTTCCAGCGCCTCGTTGGCAGCCTGGAGCGCCACATGGTCAGGATCGGCCTCGGCAAGAGTGGCCCTTGCCGCCATGAGAGCCGCTGTCGCATCGGCAACAGCCTGGGTCTTCACGCCCAGATCCGCCGCAGCGGTCGAAGCCGCGATCAACGCCTCCGCCAGAACGCCACTCGCCTCAGCCAACGACTCGGCGTCCGCATCCGCCACCGCCTGTTGCGCAGCTTCCAATGCGTCGGCCGCATCGGAATACGTCGCTTCGGCCGTGTCCTCCGCCGCACTCGCAGCATTGAGGTCTGCGATGGCATTCTCGACGGCCGTCTTCGCACGCTCCGCAGCCGTGGCCTGATCCTGCGCTGCGTCACGTTCCTGCTCCGCCCGGTAGGCCCGGATGTTGGCCTCAGCCAAGGCCAGGTTCGCCTGAATTGCAGTGACCTGCGCGCCGTACATCGCGGTGTCGTCCGCAGAGAACGAGGTCGCAGCCATGACGGCCATCTGCTGCTGTTCGGCGATGGCCTCCTGCCTGGCCGCCTCGACGGCCGCCTGCTTCTCCGCCTCGGCCTGCGCAGCGGCCTCCGCGGCTGCCTCCGCAGCAGCTTGTCTCTCCGCTTCGATGGCCGCCTGCCTCTCCGCCTCGGCCTCGGCCTGTGCAGCGGCCGCCGCCTCCGCCGCCTGCCGGTCAGCCTCGCTCTGGCTGATGCCGCTCGAGCAACCGTATGCGACGGCGGACAGGGCGACGATCGAGCACGCCGCCAGCAAACTGCGAGTCAGCTTCGTCTTCTTCATGTCTGAGGCTCTCCTCATTCTGAAGAGGCCTCGTGCGAGGCGACTTGGAACTGACAATCTGTAATGCGCGTCTCGGGCATGAGCCTGTAGGACCGAGTGAGTCGGACGTAACTCTTTCTATCTACGTTGATTTTTATACTCCATGCCGGCGTCGGGAACGCGCGCGCCGGGAAATGCGCGCCGTCGCGCTCGCGCGGGTGATTCCGGTCGGTTGCGAAGTGATGACGGTTCGCTTGCCGTTTATTCGGCGCTCGTCCTCGGGATGTGACGGCCATGCCGCGCCGTAGTGAGCTGAGCCTGTGCGGGCGGGCGGTGGACCGTCTCTCGGTCGAGGGCGGGGACCGGATCTTCTGGGACCGGGAGCTGGCCGGCTTCGGGGTCCGAGTCTACCCCTCGGGCCGGAAGGTCTACGTCGTCCAGAGCCGGGCCCAGGGCGGGCCCAGACGGGTCACGCTCGGCACCCATGGCGAGCTTACGACGACGCAGGCCAGGCTCCGCGCAGCCCAGGCCATCGACCGGATCAAGCGGGGCGAGGAGCCCGCAGCACCGCCGGCCCAGGCCGGCGCCACCATCGCCGACCTCGCGGCCCGTTATCTCAGCGCCCACGTGGCGCAGAACTGCAACGCCCATACCGCCGGCATCTACAGGGGCTCACTCGAGAACCACATCCTGCCTGCGCTCGGCATGATGCCGCTCGCCATGGTGGAGACGGCGCATGTGGCGGCGCTCCACTACCGGCTGCGTGAGACGCCCCGTGCCGCCAACCGCGCGCTCTCGGTGCTGTCCAAGATGTTCTCCCTCGCCTGCGCCTGGGGCCTAGTGGCCGATGGCACCAATCCCTGCCGGGGGGTACGCAAGTATAAGGAGAAGAAGCGCGAGCGCTTCCTCACCCGCGACGAGTACCGCCGCCTGGGCCAGACGCTGGTGGAGGCGGAAGCAGAGACTGAAGCGGGGATCGAGGGCGCGGTCTCGCCCTACGCCATCGCGGCCTTGCGTCTGCTCATGCTCACCGGCTGCCGGCTCAACGAGATCCTGACCCTCCGCTGGGACGATATCGACCGCACCGCAGGCGAGTTCAGGCTGCGCGACGGCAAGACAGGGGCGCGCATGGTGCCCCTAACCCCCACCGCAGAGACGGTGCTGGCAGGGATCGCCCGTGTGCCCTCCAACCCCTGGGTCATCGCCGGCAAGAAGCCCGGCACCCACCTCTCCACCATCACCGTTGACTGGTATCGCCTGCGCGCCCATGCGGGCCTCGATGACGTGCGCATCCACGACCTCCGCCATTCCTATGCGAGCCGCGCGCTCGCTGCCGGCGAGAGCCTGAGCATGATCGGCAAGCTGCTGGGCCACGCCGACATCCAGAGCACCGCCCGCTACGCCCATCTCGCGCGCGAGACCGAGCGCCTGTCTGCCGCCCGCGTCGGCGGCAGCATCGGCGCAGACATCGGTGCCGATAAGGACAGCCCGTCCTGATGAACGTGTCGGTGCCCTCGGCACTTCCCTCGGCGCTTCCCGCGCAGGGGACGATCACGGACCACACCGTGGCGGCGCTCCCTGTGGGCAGGGACACGGTGGTCTGGGACCGGGCGCTCACCGGCTTCGGCGTCCGGGTCTACCCCTCCGGCGCCAAGGTCTACGTGGTGCAGGCCCGAGGCCCCCAAGGCACGAAGCGCATTACCGTGGGCCGCCACGGGGTGATCGGGGCGAGTGAAGCACGTCGGCGCGCCGCCCTCATCATCGCCCGCATCCGCGCGGGTGAGGAGCCCGTTCCCGAGGCACAGAAGACCGAGACCATCACCGTCGCCACCCTCGCAGAGCGCTACCTGCGCGAGCACGTGGCGGTGCGCTGCAAGCCGACCACCGCAGCCCAGTACCGGCTTGCCATCGAGCGCTACATCGTGCCCGCCCTCGGCACCCGTCCCGTCTCCGCCCTGGGCCGTTCGCAAGTGGCCGACTTGCAGCACTCACTCAGCGACCGCCCGGCCATGGCCAACCTCGTGATCGCGACGCTCTCGCGCATGATCGACCAGGCGATGGCCTGGGGCGTGGCGGGGGAGATGAGCAACCCCTGTCGCTCCGCCCCCAAGTATCGCACCCGCCGGCGCGAGCGCTTCCTCACCGACGCGGAGTTCCAGCGACTTGGCCGCGTGCTGGACGAGATGGAGGCGGAGGGGCGCCTCTCCCCCTACGCGGCGTCGGCGCTCCGCCTGCTCATGCTCACCGGCTGCCGGCGCAACGAGATCCTGACGCTGCGCTGGGAGGACGTGCATCTACAAACGCATGAGCTCCATCTCACCGACTCCAAGACCGGCCCGCGCACGATCTCGCTCTCGCCCGAGGCGGCGACAGTTCTGGCCCAACTACCGCGCCTCCCCGATAACCCCTGGGTGATCCCGGGTGCGAAGCCCGGCGCCCGGCTCTCCAGCCTGTTCGAGCCCTGGCGCCGGGTGCGCGCCCGTGCGGGCCTCGACGACGTGCGCATCCACGACCTGCGGCACAGCTACGCGTCCCGCGCTCTAGCGCTCGGCGAGAGCCTGCCGGTGATCGCCAAGCTCCTCGGCCACGCCCAGATCCAGACCACCGCCCGCTACACCCACCTCACACGAGACGCCGTCAAAGACGCAGCAATAAGAGTGGCTGAGGGAATAGCAGAGGACATTTTTCCAGCCACATCGATCCAACCAGCCTGCCCGCCGGTCGGGGTAAATACCGGGGCGCTAGCCTCGCAAGGAATTGTGCTTTAAGCGCGGCTAAGCACTTGCGCTCTCCGTCGGTCTACGGCGCGCTTTGCTGGCAGCATGCCAAACGGCTGGAGGGCATGCGGCCGGGAGGCGGGGGGCGGAATGATGCGTTCGGAGGGCCGTTGCGCGATTCGCGGGTTGACGGCGCGGCGAAGGACCGCTAATGACTTCCCTACGCCGTTGGTTGCTTGGGGTCGGCCCGGGCAAATTGTTTAGGCGATACGATGGCTATAGACAGCGTCCAACCCGTGCTGGTAAACTGGCCATCGCAGTCCACAAACGAGGCCTCCCGATACGAGGCCTCTTCATTAACGTAAAGTGATTTTAGAAAGCGGATGTTCTCGCGCTTCGCGGTGTTAGTGCCGCTCAGCCAGCCGTCGTCGATCCGTCTGAGCGGTGTTCGCGATTGCAGGTGTCGATCTTGCATGAAGCGAAGGTGGAAGCCGTTTCCGGCCTTTCCTGACGTGTGCCGTGCACAAATCCCTGCCGGTCTCCCAATCGCTCGACGGTGTCCGCCCTCCTTCTACTCACATGACCTGGATAACACCCGGTGCCGGACGAATAAAATGCCCCGCAAAGCAAGATCCATTCCCGGTTACACATAGGGGTTTAGGAACGTAAAGACCCAACCAATGGTGTCAGAAGGTGGCACTAACGTGTCACATAAGAACGCGATAATGAGCCTATCTCGTCAAGAACGAGCAGAATTGAAATGGGCGAAACGACAACGTTGCGAGTCGTTCGGAGGGGCTAAGCAAGCCTGTTGCGGCCGATGTCCGGCACGCGGGCCGCTCCGCCTGCTTTGACAGGCCACCGGTGTCGGGCTAGCATGTTAGTATGCAAACTCGGGCTGCTCAGGTGGCCCAGGCTGCGCCAGAGGCGCGGCCGGGCATCGCTCCGCGATCGTCCACGACGCGACGGCTGGAACCGCTCAACCGTTTCGAAGGAACGCTGACCAACCGCGTGTATCTCAGCCTGCGCGAGGCCATCGTCGGACTCCGTTACACCCCTGGCGAAATCTTGCGCAAGGCGGAGGTCTGCGAGGCGTTGGGCGTGTCACGCTCTCCGGTATCGGACGCGATCACGCGCCTTGCCGCCGACGGCCTTGTCGAGGTGCATCCCCAGGCCGGGACCTACGTGTCCCGCATCTCGATGGCGGAGATACGGGAAGGCGCCTTCATCCGTGAGGCCCTGGAGCTTGCCGCAATCGAGCATGTTGCCCGCAGCGTTACCGACGAGCAGATCGGGCTGCTCAAGCGCAACTTGAGAATTCAGCGGGTGATGCTGGACGACGGCGACCGGACGGGGTTCTACGAGCACGACGCCCAGATGCACGAGCTGCTGCTCTCCTTCACCGGCTATCGCCGCCTTGGCCGGATCTCCGAGAGCGTCCGCGCTCAGCTGGATCGTGCGCGGCAGCTCCTGCTGCCGGCACCGGGACGCCTGCAGGAAGCCTATCGCGAGCACGAAGCCATCGTCGGCGCCCTCGAGGCCCGCGATGCCGAGGGCGCCAGACAGGCGCTGCGCCATCACCTGGGGCAGCTCGTCACCATGCTGACGACGCTTGCAATCAGGGAGCCGGCGCTGTTTCACTCCGATCCTTGAACCTCACTCGACCAAGGGAGAAGCCAATGACCATCACATCACTATGCAAGAAGGCGGTGCTCGCACCGCTTGCCGGCGTCGCCGCGCTCGGCCTGGTTGCCGGGACGGCGCAGGCGGCCGGCGAGTTCGAGGGCGTGGAGGTCAACATCATGACCTTCACCGGCCCGCAGATCGCCGAGCCGCTACAGCGCCGCGCGCCGGACTTCAACGCCATGACCGGCGCGCAGATCAACATCGTCACGGTGCCGTTCTCCGACCTCTACACCAAGGTGCTGACGGACTGGGCATCGGGCACCAACTCCATCGACGCGGCGGTGTTCGCACCGCAGTGGGGCGTGGACTACATCGTGCCCGGGTACATGGAGAACCTGAGCGAGCGCGTCGCGGCGGACGCGGCTCTCCAGGAGGACGACATCGCGCCCTTCTTCCGCGAGTTCTCGCAGAAGTTCGCCGGCGATACCTACATGCTCACCCTCGATGGCGACTTCCAGATGGTCTACTACCGCTCCGACGTGTTCGCCGACGCGGGCATCGCGGCGCCGGAGACCTGGCAGGACTACGTCGCTGCGGCCGAGGCCACCCACGGCCAGGACATGAACGGTGACGGGACGCCGGACTACGGCTCCTGCATCTCCAAGAAGCGCAGCGCGCAGGCCTACTGGATGATCCTCTCGATCGCAGGCGGCTTCCTGCAGTCGCAGGGGACCTCGCAGGGCATCTTCTTCGACACCGAGACCATGGCGCCGCTGGTCAACAACGACGCGTTCGCCGCAGCGCTCGACATCTACACCGCGACGACCGCCTTCGGTCCGCCCGACGAGATCAACCTCGACGTGGGCGACACGCGGAGCCTGTTCACCTCCGGCCGCTGCGCGCTCACCATCGACTGGGGCGACATCGGCACGCTCGCCATCGACCCGGAGACCTCGCAGGTGATCGACAAGGTAGGCTCGATCATGCTGCCCGGCTCGACCTCGGTCCTCGACCGCGCCTCAGGCGCGCTCGTGCCCTGCGATGCCGAGACCTGCCCCCACGCCATCAACGGGGTCAACCGCGCGCCATTCGCCGCCTTCGGCGGCTGGTCCGGCGGCATCAACGCCAAGGCCGACGACAAGGTGAAGGATGCGGCCTACGCCTTCTTCTCCCACATGTCGCAGCCGGCGCAGTCCAACGAGGACGTGACCATCGGCATCACCGGCTTCAACCCCTATCGTCTGTCGCAGTTCGGCGACCTGTCGCTGTGGGTGAAGGCGGGGATGAGCGAGGCCGCGGCCAAGGACTATCTCGGCGCGATTCAGGCCAGCCTGGACAGCCCGAACATGGTTCTCGATCTGCGTATCCCGCAGAACCAGGCCTATCAGCAGGTGGTGCTCGACAACGCCATCTCCAGGCTCGCCGCTGGCGAGATCGACAAGGCCACGGCGATGCAGGCCATCGAAGACGGCTGGAACGAGCTTAACGAAGAGAACGGCGTCGACGATCAGCTCGCCGCCTATCGCGCCACGCTCGGCCTCTAGGCGTCACATCTACCGGCTCCGGCGCGTGCGGCGGCACCCCGCCCTGCGCGCCGGGGCCACTTCTTCGCACTGAGGCGTTCCAGCGTTGGCCTATCTGGAGGCCCGCGATCGTCGCGATCGGGTCGCGGAGTGGGTCGACCGCAACGCCGGCAAGGTGTTCATCCTGCCGGCGGTGCTCACACTGCTGGCGTTCTCGCTGTTTCCGCTGCTGGTTTCCGCCTACCTCACGCTGACCAAGCTGAAATTCGCCGCTGGCGGCTTCACGCTCAGGTTCGTCGAGTGGCTGAATTTCAAGAAGCTGATCTTCGGCTCCCAGCAGTATCACCTGCTGGGCACGTTCGATGTCTTCGGCATCGTTGACTGGTTGATCCTGGGCCTGATCTACGCGCTCCTGCTGTTTTTCTTCGTTCGCTACCTGATCCGGCCGGGCACGACGGTGGTCGGCGTCATCGGCCGCTCCGTCGCCTTCGTCGTCGCCGGCGCGCTGGCCCTTCTTCTGGTGGCCACCCTGGGGGGCGGCTTCCCCGGTTCGCTGGTGGTGACGCTCTTCTACGTCTTCGCCGGCGTCTCGGTTCAGTTCGTCCTGGCGCTCGGCCTCGCCGTCCTCTGCGCGCAGAACATCTATGGGCGAAACCTGTTTCGCGTGGTCTTCTTCTTGCCGATCATGGTGACGCCCGTCGGCATCGCCTACATGTTCCGCATGCTCGCCGACACGCACAAGGGGCCGTTCGCCGATATCTGGACGTGGCTCGGGCTCGCGGATTTCGCCTGGGCGGCGGACCCGTGGACCGCGCGCATCGTGGTGCTCATCGGCGATACCTGGCAGTGGACTCCCTTCATGTTCATCGTGCTGCTCGCCGCCATCGAGAACCAGCCGCGCGACCAGCTGGAGGCGGCGCGCATCGACGGCGCCGGCGGCTGGCAGATATTTCGTGACATCACCTGGCCGGCGATCGCACCGGTGGCCGCGACCATCGTGCTGATCCGCCTGATCGAGGCCTACAAGATCATCGACCTGCCCAACGTGCTCACCAGCGGCGGCCCGGGCATCGCCACCGAATCCCTCACTCTCCATGCCTTCGTCGCCTGGCGGACGCAGGACCTCGGCGGCTCGGCTGCCGTCGGCTACATGCTGCTCTTTGTGGCCACCGTCACATGCCTCTCGTTCTTCAACTTCGCGGGCCGCAGGACCCGCAGGATGGAAGCGTGAACATCCCCGAGCGCACCCTACTGCGGCGTCTCTTCATGCCGTACAACATTACCTCGATGGCGCCCGCCACCAAGGTGCTGGTCTACACGCTGCTCGTGCTCTGGCTGCTGGTGGTGCTGTTCCCGCTCTACTGGCTCTTCATCACGTCGTTCAAGCTGCCGATCCAGGTCAACGACGGGCCCGACTTCATTCCCTTCATCGACTTCGAGCCCTCGATGCACGCCTGGCACTACATCCTCTTCGAGCTCGGCAACGACACGCTGCGCCCCTACATAAACTCGGTCATCGTCGCCTTCTGCGCCACGGTGGCCTGCGTCCTGGTCGGATCTTTCGCGGCCTACGCGCTGGTGCGGATTCAGTACCGGGTCAAGATCGGCAACGTCCTCGCTTTCCTGGTTCTTCTGGGTCTCACCGTCTTCACGGTCACGAGCCTCGGCGCTCCGCTGTTCGCCGCAGCACCTGTGGCGATCATCCTCTTCGTCTTCTTCGTGGCCGCCGTCGGGCGCTATTTCAGGCGCGCGCTCGGCAACGACGACATTCTGTTCTGGATCATCTCCAACCGCATTCTGCCGCCGGTGGTTGTGGTGCTGCCGGTCTACCTCATGTTCCAGCGGATCGGCCTTCTCGATACGCACATCGCGCTGATCGCCACCTATACCGCGGTCAACCTGCCCATCGTGGTCTGGCTGATGCGCGACTTCTTCGCCGGCATCCCGCTCGACCTGGAGGAGAGCGCCCAGATCGACGGCGCCTCCAGGCTCCGCATCTTCTTCACCATCGTGCTGCCGCTTGCGCGGCCGGGGCTGGCCGCGACCTCGCTCCTCATCCTCATCCTGGCCTGGAACGAATATCTGCTCGCGCTCTTCATCTCGACGGCGGACGCGCAGACCATGCCGATGCTCGTGGCCGCACAGAACGCGACGCGCGGGCCGCAGTGGTGGTACATGTCCGTCCTGATCGTCATCATGATTGCGCCCATCGTGCTCACGGCATTTCTTCTCCAGCGTCATATCGCGCGTGGGCTGCTGGTCGGCGCGATCAAGGGTTAGAGGACTGGAGCCCGGCCATGCGCGTCCGAATGATCGATGTGCGCAAGTCCTTCGGCAACAACGAGGTGGTCAAGAACCTGAGCCTCGATATCGCCGACGGCGAGTTTCTGGTCCTTCTCGGCGAGTCCGGCTGCGGCAAGACCACGGCGCTCCGCATGGTGGCGGGGCTGGAGACCGTAAGCGGGGGCACCATCGAGATCGGCGACCAGGACGTCACCAACGTGCTGCCCAAATATCGCAACGTCGCGATGGTCTTTCAGTCCTACGCGCTCTATCCGCACATGACGGTCGCCAAGAACATCGGCTATCCGTTGAAGCTGCGCGGCACGCCGGCGGCCGAGCTCGACGCGGCCGTGCGCGCTGCGGCCGAGAAAGTGCACCTGGAAGACCTGCTGCACCGCTATCCGCGCCAGCTTTCCGGCGGCCAGCGCCAGCGGGTGGCGCTGGCCCGCGCCATGGTGCGCACGCCGTCGGCGTTCCTCATGGACGAGCCGCTCTCGAACCTCGATGCCAAGCTGCGGATCGCCATGCGCGTGGAGCTCAAGCGCCTGCAGTCCGAGCTCGGCGTGACCACCATCTACGTGACCCACGACCAGGTGGAGGCGATGACGCTCGCACATCGGGTCGCAGTGATGGACGAGGGGGTTCTGCAGCAGGTCGCACCGCCTAAAGAAATCTATGACGACCCCGCCAATCTCTTCGTGGCCCGCTTCATCGGAGCGCCCGCCATGAATATCGTCCGGGGCGCGGTGGAGAACGGCAGCTTCGCCGTGCCGGACGGTTCGGTGCTGCTCGGCAACGTCGCCCCGCGTGGTGACATCTATCTCGGTTTTCGGCCCGAGGACGCGACCCTCGCGCCCGCGGACGAGGCCATGCTGCGCGCGCGCATCTATTCCACCGAGATGACTGGCAACGAGACCATCGTGACCTGCGACATGAACGGGGAGCAGGTCGTGGTCCGCGCCGACAAGGACTATGAAGGCGCGCTGGACGCGGCGGTCGGTATCGATCTCGACCCCGACAAGGCGAGGCTCTTCGATTGCGACAGCGGCAAGAGGATCAGGCGGTGAAGGCAAGAGACACGGCAAGCTTGAGCGGGCGCACTGCCCGGCCCCTCGACGTGACTCGTCTTGGCTTCGGCGGCGCGCCGCTGGGCAATCTCTACCGCGGAATCTCGGAAGAGGACGCGCAGGCCACGCTGGGTGCAGCCTTCGAGAGCGGCATCGCGCTGTTCGATACCGCGCCCTATTACGGCCTCGGGCGCTCCGAAGAGCGCTTCGGCATCGCCATCGCCCGCCACGGCCGCACGGGCATCGTGCTGTCGACCAAGATCGGTCGGCTGCTGGTGGATGGCCCGGTGGACGAGACGACGAAGGGGCTCTTCGTGGACCCTCCCGAGAAGCAGCCGGTGTACGACTACAGCTACGATGGCGTGATGCGCAGTCACGAGGCCAGCCTCGAACGGATCGGGGTCGACGCCGTCGACATTCTGCTCGTTCACGACGTCGACGTGTGGACCCACGGCAGCCAGGCGGCGGCGGACGAGAGGATGCGTGAGCTTTTCGACGAGGGCGGCTACCGGGCGCTGGAAGAGCTCAAGGCCGCAGGCCGCATCGCCGCCTTCGGTGCGGGCCTCAACGAGTGGCAGGCCTGCGAGGCACTGCTTGGCCATGGCGACTTCGACTGCTTCCTCCTCGCCGGCCGCTACACGCTGATCGAGCAGGAAGCGCTCAACTCATTCCTGCCCATGTGCGTCGAGCGCGATGTCGGGATCATCCTGGGCGGGCCGTACAACTCCGGCATCCTCGCGACCGGGGCGGTGGAGGGTGCGCGCTTCAACTACCAGCCCGCGCCGCCCCGTATCATGGAGCGCGTGGGCAGCATCCAGAGCGTGTGCCAGCGCCACGGCGTGACGTTGCCGGCGGCGGCGCTTCAGTTCGTCCTGGCCCATCCGGCGGTCAAGAGCGTCATTCCCGGCGCGATGGCGGCGCAGGAGGTGCGCCAGAACGTGGCGCTGCTGGAAGAGTCGATTCCGCTGGACTTCTGGACCGACCTGAAGGCAGCACAGCTCTTGCGTAACGACGCGCCAGTGCCAAACGCCTGACGCGCCGGCGCCGGCGGTCAAACCAGCTGGCGCTCTGCTGGGTTTCGCATCAACGCCGGCGCGCCCCAATCCAACGTCGACATCGGCGGGCGCCTCCGCGTCGTGCGTCCGTTAAAACGGACGCGCTCCAAGGCGTGCTTCAGATCGCGGGGATGAGGCGCTCCTTGGGATATTCGGCGCCGACCACGTGCTGGATGGTCACCGCGCGGACCATCTGGTAGGTGCGGATGCGGAACGCCGGATCGCATGACATGCGGATGTAGGTGTCCTTGCCGCTGATGCCGTAGTCGTCCCTGAGCCACTGCATCATGTTGTCGCAGGCGTCGTAGACCGCGTGCTCCATCGGCAGGTTGACGCCGACCGCCACGATGCTGTCCGGCTTCTCGATCCTGACGCAAGGCGCGTGCTTGTTCTTGATCACCGTGGCGCTCAGCTGGATCGTCGCCCGCGTCTCGTCGGCGATGCCGGTGAACTCCGTGTCGCCCTGCCCGCCGTGCATGTCGCCCACGTAGAGCAGGCCGCCCTCGTGATAAGCGTTGAGCAAGATCGTGTGCCCGGCGCGCACGTCGCGGCAGTCGATGTTGCCGCCAAACGGACCCTGGCCGAGCAGCGAGGTGAAAACCTCGCGTTCCGGCGCGCACGCGAGCGTGCCGCAGAAGGGCATCAGGTCCCAGGTCAGCTTGTCGGAGTACTTGCCCGTGCCGTCCCGCGTATGCCCGCTCGGCCCGGCAAAGTGCTCGATCACCTGCACGTGTGGCTCCGAGCAGTCCGCCCAGCGCTTGGAATCCCCCAGCGGGCCGATGCCCGGCAGGATGCCCGAGAAGCCGTAGCGCCAGGGATCGATCCAGTCGATATGGACGGCAAGCGTATCGCCCCGCTCGCAGCCTTCCACGTAGATCGGGCCGACCACAGGGTTGTAGGTCGGCGGCCAGACGCTCTGCAGGGAGACGACATGCTCGCCGGTGAAGTCATGCACCTCGGGGTCGTCGCTGTCGTCGACGATCAGGCCGGAGAGCGCGTCGTCGGTCTCCAGCTGAAACGCCTCCCCCTGCGCCACCCGGAGCACCGGCTCGTCTTCCCAGTCGAAGGCATACTTGGCGGGAATGTCGCCCCGATTGATCTTCTGCATCTTCTCGTCTCCCCTTGTTCGCCTGTTTCAGTTGTAGCGGTCCCGAGCGGCCATCGTCCGTGACGCGCCGAGATAGATGTTGCGAACGTCCTCGTTGTCCTCGATCGCCGCGAGCGATCCCTCGGCGAACACGCGGCCATAGTGCAGCACGGTAACTGGCGCACCAAGCTGGCGCACGAACGCCATGTCGTGCTCGACGACGACGATCGTGACGCCTTCCTCGTGCACCGAGTGGACGAGCGTGCCGGTCTCGCGGGTCTCCTCCGGTCCCATGCCGGCGGTCGGCTCATCGAGCAGGAGGAGCACCGGCCGCATGGCGAGCGCCATGCCGATGGCGAGCCACTGCCGCTGGCCGTGGCTTAGCTCGGCCACGCGGCGGTCTTCCGTGCCGGCGAGGTTGAGCCGCTCCAGCAGCCTTGCGATCTCCGCATCCATCGCCTCGCCTGAGAGGCTGTGCTGCAGCGGCAGCTGCATGTTGTGGCGCACGGTGAGGTCGCCGTAGACGCCGAGGTGCTGAAACTTGACACCGATTCCCATGTGGGCCCGCTTGTGCGGCTCGGCCTTGGTGACGTCCCGATCACGGAACCAGATCTTGCCTTTGTCCGGCTTGATGCTGCCGAGCAGGAGCTTGAATAGGGTGCTCTTGCCGGCGCCGTTGGGGCCGATGATGGAGCGAAGCTCGCCTTGTTCCAGGGAGAAGTCGACACCGTCCACCGCACGCACGCCGCCGAACGCCTTGGACAGGTTCTTGACCTCCAGCAGCGGCATCGCTCAGGCCCGCGCCCTGATTCTCGCCGCCAGCCGGGCGCGGAGTCCGGCGCTGCGATCGACGATCCCAGTGATGACCCCTTCCGGCAGCAGAAGCATGGCGCCCACCAGAATGCCGCCCAGCACCACGAAGGCGTAGTCGGTCTCGGTCAGGCGCTGCGACATCCAGACCAGCACGAGGGTGCCGATCACCGTTGCAGTCAGGCTCTTGCGGCCGGCGACGGCAACCCAGATGACCGGCAGGATGTTGTTGTAGACGCCGAACACGTCCGGCGTGATGAAGCGGCCCCAGGAAACGTAGAGAATGCCGGACATCGAGGCCAGAAGGGCGGAAACGCAAAAGACGATGAGTTGAATCAGGCGCACGTCATAACCGAGCGCCTCGGTGCGCTCCGGGTCCTCGCGGATCGCGACCATGACGAAGCCGAGCTTCGAATTCACCATGATGCGCAGGCCCAGGTAGCAGAGCACCGCCAGCCCGAACGTCAGATAGAAGAAGGCATAGCTCTTGCCGAGGAACTTGATCCCCCCTTCGCTGAAGATGAAGCTGGGGGGCTTCTTGATGACGCCCGAGAACCGCCCGAGGCCGTTGTTACCGCCGAGATGCGCCTCGCCGATGAACCAGCCCTGGCCTGCGGTCTGGTTGAGGAAGGTCTCGAACAGCAGCGTCACCACGAGCATCAGGATCGCCACGTAGACGCCTTTGAGCCGCGCATAGAACATGACGAAGCCGAGCACTGCCGCGAGCGCCACCGGCACCGAAAGGCCGATGCCGAGCGCGGCCCAGGTGTTGCCGTGGCTTTCGATGAAGTTGATACCGGCAACGCCGTAGGCATAGCCACCGAGCCCGAGGAAGGCCGCCTGACCGAGGCTCAGGATGCCGCAGAAGCCCCATATCAGGCAGAGGCTGAGGGCCAGGAAGATGCTTGTCAGGAAGTTGGCGAGATTGAGCAGGTCGAAACGCCCGAGGTATTGGGGGGCGGCGGCGCCGACGCCGATCACGATCACGAAGCCGACCCAGAAGTACCAGGTCCGGCCCATCTCCTGCGGGCCGACCAGAAGCCCCAGAGGCCGCTGGATGAACGACATCCCGGCTCCCTAGCGCTCCCGCACCCTGACCTGCCGCCTCTCCACCCAATCGGAAATTCCGGATGGCATCAGGCGAATGATCACGAAGGCGAGCACGAGCATCGCGACGTGCCCGAGCAGGATGTTCGTCTGGTTCATGAAGATGGTCTTGATGGCACCGAGGGAGAGAACGCTCGCCAGCAGCCCCGTCACCACCTCAGCGCCGCCGCCAACAACCACCGTGATGAAGGCCTGCGGCGTATAGGTCATGCCGTAGAAGGGGCCGATGGTCGACGTCAGCGCCAGCAGTCCGCCGGCAAAGCCCCCCAGCATGGTGCCGAGTCCGAAGGTGAGTGCGTAGACGCGGGTGGTATCGACGCCGAGCGCGCGCGCCATCCGCGGGTTCTCCATGGTCGCCCGCGCGCGCACCCCAAAGCGGGTGAAGCGGAAGAGCCCCCAGAGGCCCGCGATCATGACAAGCGCGACCAAGAAGATGAAAACGCGGTAGTAGGAGTAGGACAGATCGGCGACCGTGAAGCTGCCGAAGGGCGTGGGCACACTCTGGATGAGCTGGCCGAAGACCAGCAGCGCGCCCTGGCTCAAGATCAGGCTGAGCCCCCATGTCGCCACAAGGGACGACAAGAGCTGTCCGTAGAATCGTCGTATGACCAGGCGTTCGAGGACCATCCCGGCGACGCCCGCCCCGATGCCGCCGAATATGACGGCGAGCGCGGTCGGAATGCCGGCGTAGTACGAGAATGATGTGATGTAGGCGCCGATCATCATCATCTCGCCGTGCGCCATGTTGATGACGCCCATCATGCCGAAGATGATGATGAGGCCGATGGCCGAGAGGGCGAGGAGCGCGATCGTGTCGGCGTATTGGTAAAGCAGGCCGACGATGAACGAGATCGTCTCCATGCGGCGGGCCTTCCCCCTAGCCTAGTCGGCGCCTCTTTCTGACAAGAGCATGTCAGCGTCCGGCAGCGGAGCCTTGAACGGCGGCCCCACTACCGGACTGCAGGAGAAGTAATCGCTACTCAGTCTTGTACTGCGCGAGGCGCGGGTCGTCCCAAGGCAGGAACTGCCTGGCCTCGTCGGTCCGTACCAGGTTGACGCCGAGCGTCCTGAGCCACCAGGGCTCGATGGCGCCGAAGTCGTGAACGAATTCGAGATCGTGGTTCTCGTTCACGCGCCCCATCCTGATATCCATGGTCAGATGGTGCGTCGCCGGATCGAGGAAGACCGGCCCTTCAGGCGCATCGAAGGAAAGACCCGATTCCAGAGCCGCGATGGTGGCCATCGTCTCGGTCGTCCCGGCCCGATCCCACGCCAGCGCCATGAGGTGGATCGCGACGTAGGCGCAGCGCGTCATCTGGTTGATGTAGGGCTCGTCCGGATTGATCGCCCGCGCCTTCTCGACGAACGCGCGCGCCGAATCCGTCGGCGTCTCCTCGACGAACCCGAAGGGGATGTACATGTCGACCAGAGCGGGCGGCGGATAGCGCTTGTGCTCGTATCCCTGCTGCACGTTCACGGTCGAAACTGCCGGAATGTTCGCGCCGGCGGCGGCGGCCTGCGGATAGTAGTTGTACTGGGCGCCGCCCACCAAATAGAAGACGCCGAAGTCGGGCTTTGCCTTCTGAATGTTCGCGATCGTAGCGGCAAAGTCCGAGTTTCCGAGCGGAATGAACTCCTCGCCGACGACCTCTCCGCCGTAAAGACCGGCGGCAGCGTGCGTCCACAAAGCGCTCACCTGACCGAAGCCATAGTCCGCGGCCAGGATGTACATTTTGGGCCCGTACTTCTCGATCATATAACTGACGCCGGTGAGAATTTGCTGCTCAGGAATGGGCCCGGTGAAGAACGAGTACTTGTCGGCGATTCCGCCTTCGCCCTGGTTGTTGTGCCAGTAAATCACCTCGTTCTCGACTGCGACCGCGCGTGCGGCCTCGCGCGCAGAACTGGTCGCGCCGGCCATGATGACGTCCACTTCGTCATCCAGGATGCACTTTTGCGCGAGCTCCTGATGCCTCTTGACGTCGGATTGGCCGTCATAAAAGACCATTTCGAGCTGGCGACCCAGCACGCCGCCTGCGTCGTTGATTTCCTTGATCGCCGTCTCATAGCCCAGCGTCTTTGGCTTAACGATCAGCGCAAAGTCGCCGGAATGATCGTCGATCACGCAGATCTTGATCGGGTCGTCTGCGGCCGCATCGGTGTTTGTAAACAAGGCCACTGCCGCGAGAGTTAATGGCACAACCGCCCATTTCCATTTGGAGCGGAGTCGGATCGCCTTGGTCATGACTTACCTCCCTGAGTGCTCATGAGCCTCGTATTGCGATTTCAGTATGCCGTGGCCGCCGCCGCGAAGGCAACCGCCCCGGCCTGATCCAAAGCCGGCGTCACGATGCGGAGCCGGAGCCCGCGCTGTCCTCAGACCGCCGGCCTCTTGTCCCGCCAGGGGCGGGCGGCCTCGAACGCGGCCGCAGCGCGGAACACCGTCAGGTCGTCGTAGGTGCGGCCCACGATCTGCAGGCCGCTGGGAGCGCCGCTGCTGACGAAACCACTCGGCACGCTCGCCACAGGGCATTGGCTGACCAGGTTGAACGGATAGGTCATCGCCCATTGCAGCATGGCATCGACCGGCTTGCCGTTGATGGTGAAGTCGGTGTCGCCGCCGCCGTGCTCGGCCCCCGTCGCGGCAACCGCTAGCGTTGGGCAGAGCAGCACGTCGTGCTCCTCGAGGATCGGCCCGAGAGAGCGGTACATGTCAGTCGCGACAAACTCGATCTGGCGCACACGGGCGGCGCTGTGGGTGTCGCCGGTCTTGAGCAGATTGACCACCACCGGGTCCATTTCGTACTGCCAGCGCGGCAGGTAATGCCCGGCGATTGCCGAGAACAGCCCCTGCCAGTGCGTGACCCAGGCATCGTAGGTGGCGTAGGTCCAGCCGAGATCGACCTCCGTCACGGTGCAGCCGAGCTCGTTCTCGAACACGTCGAAGGCCGCCTGCGTGTTCTTGCGCACCTCGTCGTCGACCTCGAAGTAGCCGAGGTCCATCGAGACTGCGACCTTGGCGCCCCGGAAGCTCTCGAATGTCTCTGGCAAGACCACCTTGTCGCGCAGCGTGGTGATGTCGCTGACGTGCTGGCCGCTCATCACGTTCTGCATCAGCGCCCCGTCCGCCACGCTTCGCGTGATCGGGCCGAAGTGAAGGATCGGCTCCCAGTTGGTGGCGAGCAGGTTGACGGGATTGCGGCCGAACGGCGGCTTGTAGCCGAACACGCCGCAGGCCGAGGCGGGAATGCGCACCGAGCCGCCGCCGTCGGTGCCGTCTGCGATGGTGGTGAGCCCCGCACAGACCGACGCGCCGGCGCCGGCCGAAGAGCCGCCCGGACTCAGTTCGAGATTCCACGGGTTGCGCGTCACGCCCCATAGCGGGCTGTGGCCGTGCCCGGTGTGGGCGAACTCCGATGTGGTCGAGCGGGCGTGCATGATGATGCCGGCGTCGAACAGGCGCTGCACCGTCGGCACGGTGTAGTCGGCGGGCACGCCTTCATAGACCTTGGAGCCCCACGTGGTGATTTCACCCTCGACTGGATGCAGGTCCTTGATCACGCAGGGCACGCCCTCCAGCGCGCGTGCGGTGCCGGCCGCATAGGCCTTCTCGGCCTGCCTGGCCTGCTCCCGCGCGCGGTCGAAGAAGGTGTAGGTGAACGCGCTGATCGCCGGATTGACCCGCTGGCAGCGATCGATGATCGCGTCCATAAGTTCCACGGGCGACAGCGTGCGCGCTTTGAATGCCGCGATCACCTCGGTCGCAGTCTGAAAGCAAAGATCGTCACCGTTCATTCTGTTCTTCCTCCCTGGGCCCCAACGGGCCATGACACTGGTGAGGTATCCGGGCTAGATCGCGAGGTACTTGCGCGCGACCTCTGGGTCCGCAAGCTCGTCCGGCGTGAGCGTTGCGGCCGTCGCGCCCTTGTCCACCACGATGCAGCGATGAGCGGTTGCGCAGACCAGGTCGATGTTCTGCTCCACCAGCAGCACCGTAAGCGAGTTCTTCTGGTTGAGGCTCGCGATCACGTCGGCGATGAGCTCGACGATGGTGGGCTGGATGCCTTCCGAAGGCTCGTCGAGCAACAGGATGCTCGGCTGGCCCACCAGGATCCGCCCGATGGCGAGCATCTGCTGCTCGCCGCCGCTGAGTGTGCCGGCCCGCTGCCGGCGCCGCTCGCGCAGGCGCGGGAACCACTCGTAGACCCGCTCAAAGGCGGCTTCGGCGCGCTTTCCGCCGACCAGCTCGCCCATCCGCAAGTTCTCTTCGACCGAGAGCCGGGAGAAGATGCCGCGCCCCTGCGGCACGTAGCCCATTCCCAAGCGCGCCCGGTGGCGCGCATCGGTGCGGGTCACGTCGCGGTCGCGAAAGGTGATGCCGCCATCCATGACCGGCAGCAGGCCCGCGACGGTCTCGATCAGAGTCGTCTTGCCGACGCCGTTGCGGCCGACGATGGCGACGATCTCGCCCGTGCCCACCTCGAGCGAGACCTCGCGGACGATCGGGATACCGCCATAGCCCGACGTGACGGCATCGAGCGCCAATTCCATGAGATGGCTCCCGCAGCGGCCTCCAACTTTCCGTCACGATAGCACAGCGCGAGGGCGCCGCCGACGCGGCGGGCCGCGCTGGCGGCCTGGAGCGCATCCGTCTTTGACGGATGCGCTCCATACGTTGAATAACGTGGACACGTGGCGCGGATCGTCCGGCACCCGCAACCGCGACATCGAAAGAACCGAAGAGATTTGGGCCTTCCTGCGTCAGTTCCGCAGGAGCGATTTACCGCCCTGACCACGGTGAGACCGATCGGACAAAAAGACGGTCTTCAAATCGCCGCAGAGCGCACGGGTTCATCCGCGCGCGCATCCACCGCACGCCGGAAGGACTGCAGCGCGTCGTCCAGCCCGTCTCCCCGGTATCGAAACTCATCGGGTATGGACTCGTAGCGCCGTCGGGCTCCCTCGAATGACGTCTGTCTCCGGCTCGTGAATTTCTCCACTTCCGATGCGCGATCTGGAGCCGCCTCCCGGAACGTCTCCAGTTCGCCCCTCAGGAAGCCTAGAAAGTCATGGATTGCGACCTGCTGACGGCTGATCTTTTCAAAGTGATAACCCATGGCCGCCAAGTAGATCGCATCGGGAAGCATGCGGGGGTATTCCTTGGAGACCTTGCCAATGAACTTCGAATAGGCAGGAACCTGTCCGGCGGAGAGGCGACGGCGAACGCCCATGAAGGCTGCATCGATCTCGTTCCTGCTCCTGGGCTTTCGAAGATGGCGGACCGGCTTCAAGTGCCTGAACAGGGTCAGGCAGCGGCTGAAGTAATTTTCCAGGGTCGGATCGTAGAGTGTGGTTAGCACGCGTTTGTAGCCCTCAATCAAGGTGCCGTAACTCATCTCCGTCCTGAAGTTGAGAGGCATGGCATTGGTTCCGAGTGGCGCCTCCAGCAGCCGGTTCTCCGACTTCAGGCGCTCGTACATGTCCGTGTTCTTCAGGGCGGTCAACAGATAGATGGGGGCCACAGGAATGCCGGTCTCCTGGATGAATTCTATCTGGGCATCGAACACGCCGTCGTCATCGCTATCCAGACCCAGGATGAACCCGCCCTGAACCTGCATGCCATGCTGCTGAATTTTTCGAATGGCGTGGTAGAGGAAGTTCTCCTGGGTCTTGCTGGTGTTTTGCGCTTTCTTGGTCTTGAGCAAGGCCTCGGGGTTGGGGGTTTCGATACCCACAAACACGGAATCGAAGCCGGCCTCGATCATGGCATCCATCATCGCGTCCATCAGCGCCAGGTTCGCGCTCGCTTCCGTCATCAGGGTGAACGGATATCCCCTGGCCTTTTGCCACTCGGCGATCGCCGGCAGCAGGTTCATGGCATCCCGCTTGTTGCCGATGAAGTTGTCGTCAACCAGAAAAACCGGGCCTCGCCAGCCCAGGCGGTACAGCGAATCCAGCTCCTCCACGACCTGTTCCGGCGACTTGGTGCGAGGCACGCGACCATAGAGCTTGATGATGTCGCAGAATTCACAGTCGAATGGACATCCCCTGGAGAACTGCACGCTCATCGTGGCGTAGTTCTTCACATCGATGAGATCGAAGCGGGGAACCGGCGTCCGGGTCACATCCGGCTTCTGTTTTTCCCGATAGAATTTCTTGGCCGTGCCGGCTTCCAGGTCCTGCAGAAAATCCGCAAAGATTTCCTCGGCCTCGTCCAGCACGAAGTGGTCCACGCCCACGATTTCCTCGTGAAACGTGGTGGGATGAGGCCCGCCGGCAACCACCGGAACGCCGTCACGGTTGCAGCGCTCGATCACGGCACGCAGCGACACATGTTGCGTGATCATCGTGGACGTGAACACAAAATCCGCCCACTCAAGGTCGGCGTCCTGCAAGGCGCTCACGTTCATGTCGACCACGCGGAGCGCATAGCGCGGAGGAAACAACGCGGCGATGGTCAGCAGTCCCAGAGGCGGGTGGGTCGCCTTGACCCCCGTCAGCTCCAGCGCGTGGTCGGCTCCCCAGTAGGTCGGAGGGTGTTCCGGGTAGACCAGCAGTGCGTTTGGCATTGGCGAGACCGGTCCTCGCTGAGCGGTCCACGTCGAATGTTAGTGCATTGCTGGTCTCTCGGCCAAGCGGGCAGGCCGTCGCGCACACCTCGCCACTCTTGGAGGCCCGAATGGACCCCCTGTCTCGTATGCTCGCGTCTTCGTCGGCTGGCGATTATTGACGCCGCGCGTCAGGCCACTGCAGCGCGTGCGATTTCGGGCGGGCGCGAATCGACTGTGCGTCGGAAAGTCTCCAACACGTCCTCCAGTCCATCTCCCTGGTATCGAAACTCGGCGGGTATGGATTCGTAGCGCCGCTGGGCTCGCTCGAATGACGCCTGTCTCCGGCTGCTGAGCTCCTCCACGTCGGAAGCGTGGCCCCAAACCGCCTCTTCGAGCGTCTCCAACTCGCACCTAAGAAAGCTCAGAAAGTCATGGATGGCGATCTGTTGACGCGCAATCTTTTCGAAGTGATGACCCAAGGCGGCAAGATAGATCGCATCGGGAAGCATACGGGGATAGTCCTTGGAGACCTCGCCGATGAACTTCGAATAGGCAGGGAGCTGTCTGGTGGAAAGACGGCGGCGAACGCCCATGAAGGCTGCATCGATCTCGCTCTTGCTCCTGGGCTTTCGAAGATGTCGAACGGGCTTCAGGTGCCGGAACAGAGTGAGGCAACGTTCGAAGTATTTCTCCAGGGTCGGATCGTAGAGCGTGGCGATTACGCGTTTGTACCCCTCGATCAATGTCTTGTGTTCCAGCTCCGGCTTGAAGTTGAGAACCATGGCATTGGTTCCGATTGGCGTCTCCAATAGCCGGTTCTCCGACTTGAAGCGCTCGTACATGTCCGTGCCCTTCAAGGCGGTCAGCAAGTGGACGGGGGCCACAGGAATGCCGGCTTCCTGGATAAACTCGATCTGGGCATCGAACACGCCCTCGTCATCCCCATCCAAACCCAGGATGAACCCGCCTTGGACATGCATTCCATGCTGCTGGATTTTTCGGACGGCATTGAACAGGTAATTCTCTTCGGTTTTGCTTGTGTTTTGCGGCTTCTTGGTCTTGAGCAAGGTTTCGGGATTGGGGGATTCGATCCCTACAAATACTGTGTTGAAGCCTGCCTCGATCATGGTGTCCATCAACTCGTCAATTCGCGCGAGATTAGCGCTCGCTTCTGTACTCAGGGTGAACGGGTACCTCCTGGTCTTTTGCCACTCGGCTAACGCGGGCAGCAGCTTCATGGCCTCTCGTTTGTTTCCGATGAAATTGTCGTCAACCAGGAAAACGCGGCCTCGCCAACCCAAACGGTAGAGGGTGTCCAACTCCGCCACGACCTGTTCGGGCAACTTGGTACGAGGCACTCGACCGTAGAGCTTGATGATGTCGCAAAACTCGCAGTCGAATGGACACCCCCGAGAGAACTGCACGCTCATATTGGCGTAGTTCTTCATGTCGATGAGGTCGAAGCGCGGAACCGGTGTTTGGGTCACATCCGGCTTCCGCGGTTCCCGATAGATACTTCTGGCCGTCCCGCTTTCCAGGTCCCGAACGAACTCCGCAAAGATCTCCTCGGTCTCGCCCAGCACGAAGTGGTCCACACCTACGATGTCCTCGTGAAACGTGGTCGGATGAGGTCCGCCGGACACCACCGGAACGCCGTGGTCGTTGCACCGTTGCACCACGGCCTGCAGGGATAACTGTTGCGTGATCATCGTGGACGTGAACACCAAGTCTGCCCATTCAAGATCGGCGCCATGCAAGGCGCGCACATTCATGTCGACCACGCGAAGCTCGTAGTCCGCAGGAAACATCGCGGCGATGGTCAGCAGCCCGAGGGGCGGATAGGCCGCCTTGGCCCCCGCCATCTCCAACGCATGGTTGGCCCCCCAGAAGGTCGGAGGGTGTTCCGGGTAGACCAGCAGAGCGTTTGGCATGATCGCGACCGGCCCCCGCGGGGATGCCAAAATCGCATGATAATGCATTATTGTTATGTATGCCAAGCGCGCGAGCCGCCGGAGCGGAGGCGGCGTTGCGGTGGAGCAAGGTGCTCGTCCCACTTACTCAACTAGACGCACAGGCTTGGGGCTTCCCCGCCCAGCGACAGGCCCCGCCGGCATCGGCGGGGCCTTCGTCTGTACCGCTGCTGTGGTGACAATCACGCCGGCGACGGTTTCCGGACTACTGTGATCCCAACGACGGGGCACATCCTAAAGGTCGTCTGGACCGGTTGCAGGATCCTGAGTGCTGTCAAGCTACTCCAGATCGAAGGCGGCAGCCACAACCACGATATCGAGAGTGCAGGAGCGATCTGAGGCGCTGATCCTGATGAGACCTATCGTCTAAATCTGGCGGCGGCGGTTGCGGAAGCGGGACGGCGTCTCGCCGTAGACACTCCCGAACCAGCGGCAGAAGTGCGCACCGTCGGCGAGGCCGCAGTCGGCGGCGATCTGGGTCACCGTCCTGGTCGTGTTGACCAACAGCCAGTGGCCGTGCGCGAGCCTTATCTTCCGGCTCAGCGATGCCGGGCTGTCGCCGGCATGCTTGGCGAACGCACGGTTGAGCTCACGCTCCGAAATATTGAGGCGTTGTGCCAGCCTGCCGACGGAGTGGGGCGTGGCCAGGTGCTTCTCCATGAGCGACACCGCGCGCTCGACGTGCCGATTGCCGCAGGTGGCCAAGTGCCCGTAGGGGCGATGCGGCATATGGTGGGCAACCCGGTGCCGGTCGACCAGGAGCGAGGTCAGCGCCTTGACCGCCCGCGCCTTGCCGCAGCAGGACTCGATCAGGGTGAGCGCCACGTCGATGGCCGAGGTGCCGCCTGGGCTCGTGATGATCTCGCCGTCGTTGACGAATGACTGGTCGGCCTCCGGCCTGGCGCGCGGGAACATCTGCTTGAACTGACCCACGTGCTCGAAGTGCAGAGCACAGCGGCGGTTTTCGAGTAACCCCGCCTTGGCGAGCACGAAGCTCGCCGTGCACAGGCCGACGATGATCGTGTTGTGCGCGTAGGCGTGACGCAGGTAGCGCAGCGTCTCTTCCGGGTGCTCCAGGCTTGCGGGCAGCAGGCCGCCGATGACGACGAGATGATCGAACGTTTCGTCGACCGACAGCAGCGCATGCGGGCGCACCTCCACGCCGCAACTCGCCGTCACGGGGTCCAGCGTCGGCGCGACGATTTTCCATTGGCAATAGACCTGCCGGCTGAAGTCCGCCTCGTCGGCCGCGTGGCGCAGGCAGTCGATGAAGGCGGCGAAGGGTGTGAGCGTGAAGCGCGGCGAGAGAATGAATCCGACGCGCATGTCGGGCTCGATATCGGGCGGCAGCGGCGGCGCGGAGAACAGCGCCTGTTTTGCGTTCATCGCACACTAATATAGAAAAATAGTTGCCATATAAGAAATATTCTCTAATTCCGCCGATTCGTTCAAGACAGTAGATTTCGGTGCCTTCACTGTCGGGGCGTGGAAAGACACGCCGTACCGCGGCACGGGCCGTATTGGACGATGCACCCGATTGGATTCGGCGCTGTCACCATGACCGATCGCGGGTGTGCCCAAACTGTATATGATTTGCCTCAGATAGTCATATTCCCTAATTTGAATAAATATTTTCCAATATAAGAAGCCCGTGCCGCGTGAGGCAGGCCAAGACAATGGAGGAGATCATGAAGCTGCATAACCGGATCGCCGCCGTGGTGGCGGCAGTGGCCCTCTGCGCCGGGGCCTTCACCGCGTCGGCCAGCGCCGACGAGGTGAGCCTCAAGATCGCGGGCTAGCACCCGATCGATCATTTCGGCACGGAGGCGCTCAATCAGATCGAGGCGGACCTCGAAGCCGCCAACGTGGGCCTGAGCGTCAAGACCTTCCCCGCCGGCCAGCTCGGCTACGGCGAGCAGGTCTTTGGCGATGTTGCCGCTGGCGCCATCGATATCGGCCACACCTTCATCTACAGCCACAACGACCCCCGATTGGAGATTAACGGGCTTCCGTTCATGGTCTCCACCTACGACCAGATGCGGGCGGCCTTCTCACCCGGCTCCGCCTTCTACACTACCTTCGAGGAGCTCCTGGACGGTCAGGGAGTGAAGCTGCTCGGCATCTTCATCGAGGGCTTCATCGGCGTGGCCACGGCCAAGGCGCCGGAGAACGCAACTACGACCGGGCCCAAGGGCGTGAACATCCGCATCTGGAGCGCCGAAGTCGCGCACGCCTCGGTGACCGCCATGGGCTTCAACACCACGACCATGAACTGGGGCGACGTGCCGGCGGCGATCCAGCAGGGCACCGTCGACGGCCTGGTGGGTGGCACCGCGGAGTCCTACTACACGATCTTCCGCGACATCATCACCCACTTCATTCCCTACAAGGCATTCGTGGAGAACACGGCCTACTACATGAACAAGGTCAAGTGGGAGAGCCTGAACGCGGCGCAGCAGGAGGCGGTGTCGGCGGCCTTCCAGAAGGCATCGGCTTGGTCCTTCGACCAGATCGAGAAGGTGGACGCCGAGTACACGCAGAGGCTGGCGGATCACGGCGTCACGGTGGTCGCCGTTTCGGATGAGGAGCTGGCCGCGATGGGCGCCGAGGTGGTGGCCAGTGTCCAACCGCTGCTCGAGGAGAAGTTCGGGGCCGACCTGATGGCGCGGCTGCAAGCGGACTCGAACTGACTGCCCAGCGAGGCTACCGCCGCGGCCCGCCCCCAACCCTTAGATCAATTCTGGGCCGCGGCGGCCCCTCTCCCGCTTCGAATTGCGCGGCAGGCCCGCTCCGTCCCCATCTGTGGAGTAGGGGTGGTAGCTGAGGAGCGGGCCATGCGGGGTGCGCCTGCAGCGCTTCACGCGAGAGGCTGGCGATGGCTAGGCTGATCCGCTCCGTCGTCTTCGTTCAGAAAGTCCTGCTGGTCATCTGCTCACTGCTGATCGCGATTACCTTCGGCGTGGTCGTGGTGCTGCGCTACGGCTTCGAGATGAACCTGTTCGCCTACGAAGAGTGGATGATGGCGGCGGCCTTCACCCTCTACTTCATAGGCTCGGCCCAGGGCGGCTTCGACAACACCCACATCAAGGCCGATCTGCTCAAGGAGTGGATCAGGTCCGAGGCGAAGAAGCGATGGGTGGACCTCGTCATCTTCTCGCTCGAGGTCGCCATCGGCGCCGTCCTCACCTACTGGGCCTACCTGATGGTGGCGGACGACCTCTCCCGCTACCCCAACCTCCCGGCCACGCCCGTCTACAGCATCCCGCTGGCCGTGCCGCGTGGGGTCATCCTCCTGGGTTTCGCCCTGATGACCCTCTACTCGGCGATGCACATCGTCCGCCTGTTCGCACGCCCGTTCGGTGCCGTGACCGAGCGCAGTGAGGCGCGGAGCGACGCGCCATGATGCTGCTCGGCGCGCTGATCCTGCTCTGCGTGGTGTTGCTGATCGGGCTGCCCGTCCCCCTCGCCTTCGGGGCGGTGATGATCTACCTCGCGATCTTCACCGACACCGACCCGATGACCTTTATGACATCGGGCCACTGGCGCATGAACAACCTGGTGCTGCTCGCCATCCCGCTCTTCATCATGGCCGGCAGCATCATGGAGAAGGGCCGGATCGCCGTCCCCATGGTGTATCTGGCGGAGCTCTTCGTCGGCCGCGTGCGGGGTGGGCTCTCGACGGCTGCGGTAATCGCGAGCGCCATCTTCGGCTCAATCTCGGGCAGTGCTGCGGCGACGCTCACCTGCATCGGCTCGGTGCTGCTGCCCCGCCTGCGCGTTGCCAACTATCCCGAGGGCTTCTCGGCCTCGCTGATCGCCAACGCGGCACCCCTGGGGCTGCTCATTCCGCCGAGCTCGATCCAGATCATCTACGCCTGGGTGACGCGCCAGTCGGTGCTCAAGTGCTTCCTGGCGACGGTCATGCCGGGGCTGATCCTGATCATCCTGCTCTGCGCGCTCAACCTGGTGCTGATGGCACGGCAGAAGAACATCAAGATGGAGCCTCCGCCGGAGAAATTCTCGTGCGAGGCAGCGCGGCGCGGCACCAAGGCCTTCCCCGCGCTGATGATGCCGGTGGTGATCCTGGGCGGCATCTACGGCGGGATCATGACGCCGACGGAAGCCGCAGGCGTCGCCGTGCTCTACGCCATCCCGGTCGGCTGGTTTATCTACCGGGGCCTCAACCGCAAGACCTTCATCGAGGCGCTGGTGGAGAGCGGCACCACCACCGGCGTCGTCATGGTGATGTTCTTCGCCGTGATGATCGTGAGCCGGCTCCTGATCTTCGAGGACATTCCGGGGCTCGCCGAGCAGCTGATCTTCTCGGTCTCCGCCAACCCGGTCGTCGCGCTGATAATGATCAACATCGTCATCGTCATCATCGGCATGCTGATGGATGATGTCTCGGGGGTGCTGCTGGCCTCGCCGCTGCTGTTGCCGATCGCCATGAAGCTCGGCGTCGACCCCATCCACTTCGCCGCCATCATCGGCGTGAACCTCGGGATGGGGAACGTCACTCCGCCGACGGCACCGCTGCTCTACCTCGGCGCGCGGGTGGCGAACACGCAAGTCAACAAGATGCTGTGGCCGACCACGCTGATGATCCTGTTCGCCTGGCTGCCGACACTCATTGTCACGACCTACGTGCCGGCTGTATCCCTCTGGCTGCCGAACCTGGTCTTGGGCCGCTAAGCGCTGGAGGAAGAAACGTGAGAATCAGCGAGATCGTCACGACGCCGCTCTGGATTCCCTACAAGCAGCCCTATCATTGGGCCCAGGGCGTTACCCTCGGCGCCGGCGTGGTGTTGGTGGAGGTCCGTACCGACGAAGGCGTGACCGGCTACGGAGAGTCGATCGCCACGCCCTCGGCTGACGGGATCTGCACATATCTGTCTCTCGCAGCCGATGTCTGCATCGGCCGCAGCCCGTTCGAGAACGCCCGGCTGATGGGCGAGGCCTACCACACGCTCTTCCAGTTGAAGGGCACCTGCAGCGCGCCGCGATTCGCGGGCCAGGTGCTGGCCGGGCTGGAGATGGCGCTCTGGGACGTCATGGGCAAGGCGGTGGGTCGCCCCGTCCATGAGCTGCTGGGCGGAAGGGTACGCGACGAGGTTCACTACTTCGGCTTCCCCCAAGGCGAGACCGCCGAGGAATTGGCCACCCAGGCGGCAGGCTTCGCAGAGGCCGGTTGTGACGTGATCTACGTCAAGGTGGGCCGCGGCGACGAACTCGATGTGGAAATTGTGGCGAAGGTGCGGGACGCCATCGGGCCAGAGAGGCGCTTGAGAGTGGATCCCAACGAGCACTGGTCACCCGCACGGGCTGTTCGCATGATCCGCAAGCTCGCAGCGTTCGACATCGACCTCGTCGAGCAGCCGACGCATGCAGAAAGCATGGATGCGCTGGCGCAGGTGCGGGCCCGCAGTCAGGTCGCGATCGCGGCAGACCAGAGCGTCTTCACGCCGCAGGAAGCCTTTCACGCCTGTCGCCAGAACGCCGCCGATCTTATCGTCATAGGCCTGCATGAGACCGGCGGTCTGCGTCGCTTCTGCGAAGTCGCCCACGTCGCCGCGGCGGCGAATGTCGAAGTCTGCATCCACGGCCTCTACGAGACCGGGATCACCACGGCGGCAGCCAACCAGGTGGCGGCGGTGACCCGCAACCTCGATGACGGCAATCAGTACATGATCGATTTGCTGGCCTGGGACGTCGTCAAGAGCCCTGACCTGACGCTACAGCGCGGCACGCTGCCCGTACTCGACGGGCCGGGGCTGGGCTTCGAGCTCGACGAGGACGCCGTCGCCCGCGCCGCCCAGGCGTGGAAAGACGGCGGCTGAGAACGTCCACCCACTGAAACAGTGTCCGCAGCCAAGTCCCGCGCTGAGCGGGCCGGCGTCTCGGTTCTCCCCGAGTAGAGCGCTCCCTATGCCTCTCAGCCGTTGGCGTCTTCGTTGGCCGGCTCGGCCCCAGAATCCTCCATCATCTTCCTGGTGTTCTCCCTGTCGAACACCGACACGGAGAGCATCAAGGCATCCTCATCGCCCAGGGCGACGAACCCGTGGGGCATCAGGCTGTCGAAATGGACCGAATCGCCCTGTTCCAGAGTGGTCGGGCTGTAGGGCTCCATGTAGAAACGTACGCTGCCGCGCAGGATGTAGATGATTTCTTCGCCCGCATGGGTGCTCATGGATGCCGGCTCGCTCCGTCCCGCCGGCACCCGAACCACCGCGGGCTGAAGCGCCTTCATGGCGATTTCACCGCTCAGAGCCTCGTACGTGCCGAGCGGCGTCTCGTAACGGACGCCCGCATTGGCCCGCGTGATCGTCCGGGCGCCGTGCGCGAACGTGTAGAAGCTTTCGCCCAGGAGCGCGAGGAGGTCGAGGCCGAGGCCGTCGGCGAGGCGGGTCAGCACGTCGAAGTTGGGGGATGACTGGTTGTTCTCGATCTTCGAGAGCGTCGAGATCGCGACGCCCGTCTTGGCGCTGACGGCCGCGAGAGTGAGGTTGTTGTTCTTTCTCAGGCGCTGCAGCGCCCTGCCGATGTTGTTCCGCTCGTGCCGCTCAGCCGCCATGGAAGCCCCGGGTCCGGTCGTGTCTCGTCGCAGAAACAGTACCACCGCCTCTCATTGAAACCAGCGGCCGTCGTTCGCCTCACCGGCGAGCCGGCCCTCGTGCTGTCCCGGCGCCCGCCGGATCAACCGCGGGCCACGGGCGGGATGTAGTCCTCCAGGTCTTCTTCGCCGAAGCGGATGGTGCGTCCCAGCTCGGCGGAGCGGTAGAGCGCCATCAGGATCTCGGTCACAGCAAGCCCGTCGCGGAAGGTCTCGGACGGCGTCACGCCGGTCCGGAAGCATTCCACCATGTGGCGGTTCTCGCTGGTGTAGCCGTAGACCCCGGCCTCGTCCTCAAGCGCCGGCATCAGGCCCTGTTCGGCGTTCTGTTTCTCCACCAGGTCCTCGCCGGCCGCACCCTTCACCGCGCGCGAGATGAAGACCTTAAGCCCGGTGCCGAGGGAGGAGAACTCCATCGAATACTCGGGCCCCAGCAGCTCGAGTTGAATGCGTAAGCCGGCGCCGACATAGGCCCAGGACGTGGTGGTCTCGATCATCGCCTCGTTGCCGTCCGGGTCCTCCAGCACCAGCGTGCCGCGCGCGAAGTCCTCGGCGGGCCTGCGGCCGTAGTCGACCTCGCGCCCCATCTCCCGCTTCAGCCGCCGCACATAAGCCGGGCGGGTCCACTTGAGGTTCGCGATGGTGGCGTTCGCGCTCACCATCTTCAGTGTTTCCCGCGCTTCGCCCGGCGCGGTCAGCATGTGGCGGGCGACCTCCACCGAGTGGCACATCATGTCGGAGAGCACGCCGCCGCCCTGCTTCTCGCCCTGCCAGAACCAGGGCATGTGCGGGCCAGAATGTTCCTCGGCTGCGCGTGCGAGATAGGGCCGGCCGGTGAGCGGCACGGCACGGCGCCAGATGATCTCCTTGCCGCGCTCGACCGCCGTCGAGAACACCTGGTTTTCCAGGTAACCCGTGGCGAGCTTGGCATCGTCGGCCAGCCGGACCATGGCGCAGGCCTCGGCGAGGTTGCGCGCGAGGGGCTTCTCGCAGGCGACGCCGCGCAGCCGCTTGCCACCCTTCACCGCCCTGTGGATCGCCTCCATGGTGGCGACGCGGGTGTCGTTGGGCGAGAGGATCCAGAGCGCATCCACGTCCTTCGCCTGGATCAGCTTGTCGAGCGACGAATGAGCCGTGCAGGGGCCGAGGCCGATCTCGTTGGCGCGCTTGGCGAGCGCGCTGCGGCTCTCCTTCGTCGGGCTGTAGACCCCGGTGATGGCGCAATTGCGCACGCCGGTGAAGGATTCGAGGTGGAAGCGGGCGATGAAGCCTGCGCCTATCATCCCGATACGAAGCGTCTTCAGCGGCTTGCGCTGGGCCATGGTCTCTGCCTCCCCTGCCACGGATGCGTGCCGACATTATGGCACTTGATTCAGAGACGCCGAACCACGCCGGCACGCCCATGACCCTGGCGTGATATCCGGGCTAGAGTGGGTGTTGCGAGCGGGAGGGAGCCCGCCGCCCGGAGGCAGAGCCATGAAACTCGGCATGCTGATGATGCCGCTGCACCGGCCCGAGCGGCCGTTCCTCACGGTGCTGCGTGAGGACCAGGAGGCGATCGTGCTCGCGGACGAGCTGGGCTTCTCGGAGGTCTATGTCGGCGAGCATTACTCCAACAAGCCGGAGCAGATCACCTCGCCCTTCATCTTCCTCGCGACCCTGATCGAGCGCACCAAGCAGATCAAGTTCGGGACCGGCGTCATCAACCTGCCGCAGCAACACCCCGCGATCGTCGCCGCCCATGCCGCGATGTTCGACCAGCTTACCGAGGGGCGCTTCATCTTCGGCATCGGGCCCGGCGGCTCGCCCGGCGACTTCGAAATGTTCAAGCTGAACAACCCGCCGGACCGGCCCAGGATGATGCAGGAGTCGATCGAGACGATTCTGAAGATCTGGTCGCAGGAGCCGCCCTACGAGTTCCCCGGCGGTTACTGGGATTTTCGGATCAAGGACGCCTACCGCAGCGACCTCGGCGTCGGCGTCATGGCCCGGCCCTACCAGACGCCGCACCCACCCATCGCCGTCTCGATCATGAGCCCGCGCTCGGGCAGCGCACGCACCGCCGGCGAACACGGCTGGATCCCGATCTCGGCGAACTTCACCCCGGCTTGCCACGTCAAGACCCACTGGGAGGCCTATGCCGAGGGCTGCGCCGAGGCAGGGCGGGAGCCCGCCCCTGCGATCTGGCGCGCGGCGCGCAGCATCCTCGTGACCGAGAGCGACGCCGAGGCCGAGGACTACCTGGCCGACCCCGACAACACGCTTGCCTTCTACTTCAACTACCTGCGCACGGTGCTGCTGGACGCCGACTTCGGTGCCCTGCTCAAGGACGACCCCGCCATGACCGACGAGGCGATCACCACCCGGTACATGCTGGATGCGATGGTGGTGGCCGGCAGTCCCCGGACCGTGACCCAAAAACTCGTGGCCTTTCGCGAGGAGGTCGGCGACTTCGGCACCCTGATCGCGACCGCGCACGACTGGGACGACGAGGTGCGCTGGCGGCGCTCCATGCGTTTGCTCGCCGACGAGGTCGTCCCCAACCTGTAGCGGGAGCGAACGATGGCGCAGGCCGACTACGATCTGGTGATTCGCGGCGGCACCGTGGCCACGGCGTCCGATACGGTCGCCTGCGACGTCGGCATCCGCGATGGCCGCGTGGTCGCGCTGGCGGAGGGTCTAAGTGCCGGGGCCGACGAGATCGACGCGGGCGGAAAACTCGTGCTGCCGGGCGGGGTCGACAGCCACTGCCACATCGACCAGCCATCATCGATGGGGGCGACTACGGCGGACGACTTCCGCTCCGGCTCCATCTCGGCGGCCTGTGGTGGCACCACCTGCATCATCCCCTTCGCGGCCCAGCACCGGGGCCAGTCGCTCCGCGCCGTGGTCGAGGACTATCACGCCCGCGCCCGCGGCAAGGCGGTGATCGACTACGCCTTCCACCTGATCGTCTCGGACCCCACCGAGCAGGTGCTCGGGCAGGAGCTGCCGGCGCTGATCAAGGACGGCTACACCTCGTTCAAGATCTACATGACCTACGACGCGCTCAAGCTCGACGACCGCCAGATCCTCGACGTGCTCGCGGCGGCCCGGCGCGAGGGTGCGATGGTGATGGTCCATGCCGAAAACCACGACGTCATCGCATGGCTCACCGAACGCCTGATCGGCGCCGGCCGCTCGGCCCCGCGGTTCCATGCGGTCGCTCACGCAGCCCAGGCCGAGCGCGAGGCTACCCACCGGGCGATCACGCTCGCCGAGATCGTCGACCTGCCGATCCTGATTGTGCATGTCTCGGCGCGCGCGGCGATCGACGAGATTCGGGCCGCCAAGGCGCGGGGGCTCCGGCTCTATGCCGAGACCTGCCCGCAGTATCTCTTCCTCACCGCCGCCGACCTCGACCGCGAAGGCTTCGAGGGTGCCAAGTACGTCTGCAGCCCGCCGCCGCGGGACAAAGAGAACCAGGAGCACGTTTGGCGCGGGCTGGAGAGCGGTGTGTTCGATGTCTTCTCCTCCGACCATGCGCCCTATCGCTACGACGATCCGGAGGGCAAGCAGATGCACGGCAAGGGCGCGCCCTTCAACAGGATCGCGAACGGCGTGCCGGGGCTCGAAATCCGCCTGCCGATGCTGTTCTCCGCCGGTGTGGGCACCGGGCGCATCGGCCTCAACCGCTTCGTCGACCTCTGCTGCACCCGGCCGGCGAAGCTCTACGGCCTCTATCCGCGCAAGGGCAGCATCGCGGTCGGCGGCGACGCCGACATCGCCATCTGGGACCCCGAACGCACGGTGACGATCTCCAGGGACATGCTGCACGACAATCTCGACTACACGCCCTACGAGGGCCACGTGGTGACCGGCTGGCCGGTGACCACGCTCTCCCGCGGTGCGGTCGTCTGGGACGACGGCGCGGTGCTGGGCGAGCCGGGCCGCGGCGCGTTCCTGCGCTGCGACCTGCCGGCGGCGGCACATCCGCTCGGCCGGCGGGTCCACGGTTTCGCGCCCGAGAGCGGCGACTACGAGGCCCCGTGGGCGGGAGAGGGAGAGGAATGAGCCGGATCGTCACCGTCGCGGCCGCCCAGCTCGGCCCTATCGCCCGCGATGAGCCGCGCGCGAGCGTGGTTGGGCGCATGATCGCCCTGATGCGCGAGGCAGCGCAGCGCGGCGCCGGCCTCGTGGTCTATCCAGAGCTCGCACTGACGACATTCTTCCCGCGCTGGCTGCTCGATGACGCCGAGGTGGACTCGTTCTTCGAGGCTGAAATGCCGGGCCCCGAGACTCGGCCGCTGTTCGAGGAGGCCGCTTCCCTCGGCCTCGCCTTCCACCTCGGCTATGCCGAGCTCGCGCGGGAGGACGGGGAAACCCGCCGCTTCAACACGGCGATCCTGGTGGACAAGGCGGGCGCAATCGTCGGCAAGTACCGCAAGGTCCACCTGCCGGGGCATGCCGAGCACGAGCCCGAGCGCGAGTTTCAGCACCTGGAGAAGCGCTACTTCGAGGTGGGCAACCTCGGCTTCCCGGTGTGGGAGGCGCTCGGCGGCCGCGTCGGCATGCTGATCTGCAACGACCGGCGCTGGCCCGAGGCCTTCCGCGTGCTCGGCCTGCAAGGCGTCGAGCTGGTGCTGATCGGCTACAACACGCCTGCGCTCAACGGCCTCGCCTTCGAGCCGCCGCACCGGCGCGCCTTCCACAACCACCTCACCATGCAGGCCGGCGCCTATCAGAACGGGGCCTGGGTGGTGGGTGTCGCTAAGGCGGGGCGCGAGGAGGGCGTGGACATGCTGGGCGGCAGCGCCATCGTCTCGCCCAACGGCGAGATCGTAGCGCAGGCCCGCTCGGTGGACGACGAGGTCATCGTCGCCGCCTGTGACCTCGACGACGGCGCCTTTCTCAAGTCGAGCACCTTCAACTTCGCGGCCCACCGCCGCACCGAGCATTACGGGCTGATCGTGGAGACCACGGGGCTCGTGCCGCCGCGCGGGAAGGCACGGTGAGCGCCCGCATCCTCGTCATCAATCCCAACAGCAGCGTGACGGTGACCGACGACATCGCCCGCGCCGTGGATGGCCTGCGTTTCAACGGCGGGCCTGCGATCGACTGCATGACGCTCGCCGAAGGCCCGCCCGGCATCGAGACCCAGCGCCATGTGGACGAGGTGGTGGCACCGCTCTGCCGCGCGATCGAGCGGGAACGCGCGGACGCCTTCATCATCGCCTGCTTCTCCGACCCCGGCCTCCATGCCGCACGGGAGTCGACATCCACGCCGGTCTTCGGCATCGCGCAATGCGGCATCCTGGCGGCGCTCGCGCGAGGCGAGCGCTTCGGCATCGTCGCGATCCTGGAGGGCTCGATCCCGCGTCACCGGCGCTATGTCGCATCGTTGGGCTTGAGCGCGCGCATGGCGGGCGAGCGCGCCATCGGCCTCGGGGTCACCCAGCTCGCGCAGGAAGACATCGTCGCCGACCGCATCAGGCATGTTGCGGAACGGCTCCGCGACGAGGACGGCGCTGACGTGATCGTGCTCGGCTGCGCCGGCATGGCGCGTTGCCGGGCGCCGTTGGAAGCGCATCTCGGCTGCCCCGTCATCGACCCCTCGCAGGCCGCAGTCGGCATGGCGCTTGCCATGCTCCGTAGCGCTCCCTAACTTCAATCTTGACATCGTATATAATGTGACATCATATACGATGCGATATGTGTTGGACACCAACGTCGTGGTCGCAGGGCTGCGCAGCCCGAGCGGCGCCTCCGCAGCGCTCATCGATCACGCCTTGAGTGAAAGGTTCACGCTCTTGCTGTCCGTAGCTCTGACGTTGGAATACGAGGCGGTCTGCCGCGACCCCGCTCAGCGAATTGCATCGGGATTGAGTGAGGAGGAGGTCTCGACCATCATTTCGGCGCTTTGTGCGGTGTGTGAGCCGGTCGATGCACGCTATCTGTGGCGCCCCCAGCTTCGCGATCCCGCCGACGAGATGGTGTTCGAGACTGCGGTGAACGGGAGAGCTGACGCTCTGGTGACGTTCAACCGGAAGGATTTCGGCAACGTGCCGGCGCAATTCGGAATCGCGCTGCAAACGCCCCGGGAGGCCTTGAGGAGCTTGTGATGGCGAAGAAGGAGACCAGCACCTACCCGCTGCGGCTGCCCAAGTCCTTGAAGGAGGCCGCCGTACACATCGCCAGGGAAGATGGAACCAGCTTCAACCAATTCGTGGCGACCGCTGTCGCCGAGAAGGTTTCCGCCATGAAAACCGCCGATTTCTTCGCCGCCCGAAAAGCCGACGCCGACATCGAGGCGGCACGCCGCCTGCTGCGCAGGGAGGGCGGCCAGCCGCCGGAGCCCGAGGACCGGTTGCCATAATCGGAGTAAGAAATCCGGGGTATCACGAAAATTTGACGGCGACTCCCGAAGACTGGCAGCATACGAATCGCGATTGAGTGCATACATCCTGTTCGAGGACGCAGGATGTTTGACGGAAGAATGATGGTGGCCCCCAAGGCCGCTGAACAGACCGTGGGCGACGCGACGCGGTCGGCTCACCCGCATGGGCCGGAGCTGCCGGACATGTCTGGCAGCTACGGTCGTTATATCTCTTCGGGCCTTTACGACCGGCGTTACCCGCGTCCGAACCGGCGCACGCTGCGCAAGATGAAACGGTGCCTGGTCGCCGGGGACCGGTTTCTCGACGTCGGCGCCGGCACCGGGCGCTACACCCTGCCGCTCCTGCAAATGAACGGGACGCGCTGCGTGGCCCACGACATCAGTCCGATCGCCCGCGAGACGCTGGCGGAGCGCCTGCGCGGCTTCGTGAGCGACGAACGCCTGGTCATCCGAGGGGACGACCCCGACGACCTGGCCGCTGAGCTGCCGCAGGCCTTCGACCTCGCGCTGTTGGCCTTCGGAGTCCTGGCACACGTTGCCAAGCGTGCGGAGCGCCTGCGCCTGCTGCGGGCTATCCGCACCATGCTGAAGGCGGAAGGCACCCTGATCCTCAGCGTGCCGAACGCGAAGCGCCGGTTCCGCGCCGAACAGCGCGATGTGGAGCCTCTGGTGCGTGAGGGCACGCTCGAGCCGGGCGACGTCCTTTACCAGCGCAGCCAAGCCGACGGCGAGATCCGCCTGTTCTACCACCTCTATACGCTCGACGAGGTGCGCAGCGACCTTTCGGAGACCGGTTTCCGGGTGGCGAGCGTCGGGGCCGAGAGCCTGCTGTCCGAGCGGAAGGTCGTCAGTTCCTGGCCGATCGGCTGGCTCGACGCGCTGGCCTGCCGGTTCGCGCCGACGGAGCTCGGCTACGATCTTCTGGCCGTCGCCCGACCAAAGACTGCAGGCGACGTATAAAAGTTTTTCATAGCTCTCCCAGAAAAATTCTATTGGTAATTATCCTCCAACAGTACCATCTCTGAATAGCCGCCCACCGGCCGATCTTGCATAGATTTGGCGGAACGCGCGTCCAGCTCCGCCAAGAATGGATCGCAAGGCAGGTTCCGGCCGGGAGGGGCGGGACCGGGTCCCTCCCTGCCCGCAGTTCCCGCCCCTTGGCCGCCGGCGACGGCCCTCGCTGCCGCCGGCGGCCAACGGCGGCCACAGCTTGCCTCCATCGCCTCTCCCCGTTCTTTCCGCCATGACCCTGGCAAGACATGCGGTTTACGATGGGCGAATCGGCGGCGGCCCGCCCACGGCATGAGGGAGAACGATTCATGGCGACCGTGCTTCAGACAGACTTCGCCTGGCCCGACGTGAGCATCGAGCGGACGGTGATCGAAGGCGCCGGCCACGAGCTGGTGGCGGGCCCTTCCGAGCCGAGCCCGGCGGAGGCGGTCGAGGCCATGGTGGCGGAACACGACCCCGCCGCGATCCTCACCTGCTGGGCCCAGATTTCCGCCGACGCGATCGCGCGCCCCTCTGAGCTCAGGATCGTGCAGAGGCTGGGCGTCGGGCTCGACAACATCGCGGTGGACGCGGCCACCGCGCGCGGCGCCTGGGTCGCCAACGTGCCGGATTATTGCGTGGAGGAGGTCTCGGACCACGCGGTGGCCATGGCCTACGGCTGGTTTCGCGGCATCATTCACTTCGACCGTGCGGTGAAGACGGGCGTGTGGGACCCCTCCGGCGCCCGCCTTCGCCGCGGCGCGACGATGACCGCCGGCATCCTCGGAATGGGGCAGATCGGGCGCTGCACTGCGCGCAAGCTGGACGCGCTCGGCATGACCGTGCTGGGCCACGATATCGCCGCGCCGCCGGACTCCGTGCCGGCGCAGATGGTCGGGCTCGACCGACTTGCGGCCGACTCCGACATCATCGTCGTCCACCTGCCGCTCACGGACGACACGCACCACCTGGTGGACGCGGCGTTCCTTGCCGGCGTCAAGCCGGGGGCCTTCCTCATCAACGTGAGCCGCGGGCCTGTGGTCGACAACGACGCGCTGATCGAGGCGCTGGACGCCGGGCGGCTCGCAGGCGCCGGCCTCGACGTGGTGGAGGGCGAACCGAGCCCGCCCGCAGCCCTCGTCGCCCGCGCGGACGTGCTCGCGACGCCGCACGTGGCGTTCTCGTCCGACGCCTCGCTGGAGGAGCTCAGGCAGCGGGGCGCGGAGGAGGTGGTGCGTGTTCTCGCCGGCGATGCGCCGGTTAACGCGTGCAACCGAATTGGCTGACGATCGTACGAGCGGGGCGCTGCAAGTGCACGCCGCCGCGGAGGGGGAGGGGACGATGACCGTGCCGAGACCTGCCGTCGTCGACCAGGCCGATCTCGAATGGGAGGGCGGGGAAGACGCCAACCTCGCGACCGGCAAAGGAATTCGCTGGAAGCTGCTGATCGCCGGCGAGCGGACGGAGAGTGCGGGCCTCGCCACCGGCATCGCCGAGGTCGCGCCCGGTGCCGAGCTCATGCGCCACCACCACGAGCCCGCTGAGATCTATTACATCATGAGCGGCCGCGGCGAGATGGAGATCGAGGGGCGCACGCACATCGTGGGGCCCGGCTGCGCGGTCTACATCCCGCCCGACGCCAAGCATGCGCTGCGCTGCACCGGTGCGGACCCGCTGGTGTTCGTGTTCGCCTTTCCGCGCGACCGTTTCGACCAGATCGTCTACCACTTCGATCGCCACTAGCTGGGACTGCGGCAGAGGCCGCGCGCGCGTTGACTCGGTTCCGCCTCCGGGGCTAAATCTCGGGCGCTGATACGGCCCGGCTCAGGGTCGGATTTCGGGGGTGAATTCGTGGCAGATCAATCAAGCGGTGGCGGCACCCGCGCGCGACCGATCTCGCCCCACCTCACCATCTATCGGCCGCAGCTCACTTCGGTGCTCTCGATCCTGCACCGCATGACCGGAGTCATTCTGGCGTCCGGCGCGGCGATGCTCTGCGCCTGGCTGCTGACCGCTGCCGCAGGCGAGCGCTATTACGACTGGACCGCGTGGTTCCTCACCTCTTGGCTCGGCTACGCGCTGCTGGCGGCCTGGTCGTGGTGCCTCTTCTATCACCTGTGCAACGGCGTCCGGCATCTGTTCTGGGATGCCGGCATGTGCCTCTCGCTCCGCGAGACCTACGGCTCTGGCATTGCCGTCGTGATCGCTTCGTTCGTGCTGACCGGGCTCTCCTGGGGCCTCGGCCTCGCCTGCAACCTCGCCGGCTGAGGGGCGCCATGGCACTGCAAACCCCGCTTGCCAAGGTACGCCATCTGGGCTCCGCCAAGGAGGGGGTGAATCACTGGTGGTGGCAGCGGCTCACCGCGATCCTGCTGGTGCCGCTCTCGCTCTGGTTCGTCGGCTCGCTCTGGTCGCTCATCGCAGCGGGCGCGGACCGCGACGCCTTCGTCGACTGGCTCTCCGGCCCGGTCGCAGCCGTGCTGATGCTGCTCTTCCTGGGCGCGACCTTCTATCACCTGAAGCTCGGCCTCCAGGTGGTGATCGAGGATTACGTGCACGGCAAATGCAAGTGGGTGCTGCTGATCCTCAACACGCTGCTCTGCCTCGTGCTCTGCCTCGCCTCGCTCTATTCCGTGATCCTGATCGCGGTGCAGGGGTGAGCGCATGACCGCCGCCTACCCGATTGCCGAGCACCACGACGACGTGGTGGTGGTGGGCGCCGGCGGCGCCGGCCTGCGCGCGACGCTCGGCCTCGCCGAGGCCGGCCTGCAGACCGCCTGCATCAGCAAGCTCTTCCCGACGCGCAGCCACACGGTGGCCGCCCAGGGTGGCATCTCGGCGGCGCTCGGCAACATGGAGGAGGACGACTGGCGCTGGCACATGTACGACACCGTCAAGGGGTCGGACTGGCTGGGCGATCAGGACGCCATCGAATACCTCTGCAAGGAAGGGCCGCGCGCGGTCATCGAGCTCGAGCATTACGGCGTGCCCTTCTCGCGCACGCCGGACGGCAAGATCTACCAGCGCGCCTTCGGCGGCATGTCGCTGAACTACGGCGAGAAGCAGGCGCACCGCACCTGCGCCGCCGCCGATCGCACCGGCCACGCCATCCTGCACACGCTCTATCAGCAGTCGCTGCGCCACAAGGCGGCGTTCTTCATCGAGTATTTCGCCCTCGACCTGGTGATGGACGAGGAGGGCGCCTGCCGCGGCGTGCTCGCCTGGAACCTGGACGACGGCACCCTGCATCTCTTCCGCGCCCATATGGTGATCCTGGCAACCGGTGGCTACGGCCGCGCCTACTTCTCCGCCACCTCGGCCCACACCTGCACCGGCGACGGCAACGCCATGGTGCTGCGCGCAGGGCTGCCGTTGCAGGACATGGAGTTCGTGCAATTCCACCCGACCGGCATCTACGGCTCGGGCTGCCTGATGAGCGAGGGCGCGCGCGGCGAGGGCGGCTACCTGATCAACTCCGAGGGCGAGCGCTTCATGGAGCGCTACGCGCCCAACGCCAAGGACCTCGCCTCGCGCGACGTGGTGAGCCGCGCGATCACCATGGAAATCCGCGAAGGGCGCGGCTGCGGGCCCGAGAAGGACCACATGCACCTGAAGATGGACCATCTCGGTGCAGAGGTGCTGAACGAGCGCCTGCCCGGCATCACCGAGACGGCTCGCATCTTCGCCGGCGTCGAGCCATTGAAGGAGCCGGTCCCGGTGATCCCGACTGTCCACTACAACATGGGCGGCATTCCCTGCATCTACACCGGCGAGACGGTGACGGTGAGGGACGGCGACCCGGATTCCGTGGTTTCAGGCCTGATGTCGGTGGGGGAGGGAGCCTGCGTCTCGGTCCACGGCGCCAACCGGCTGGGATCCAACTCGCTGCTCGACCTTGTCGTGTTCGGCCGCGCGGCGGCAGAGCGCTGCGCCGAGATCGTCGAGGCCGGCGCGCCGCACAAGCCGATGGGGAACGGCGCGCTCGACAAGAGCCTCGACTGGTTCGACCGGCTGCGTCACGCCAAGGGTGAGACGCCCACGGCCGCCATCCGGCTCGACATGCAGCGCACCATGCAGGAGCACGCAGGCGTCTTCCGCACCCGGGAGATCATGGAGGAGGGCGCGCGCAAGCTGGACGGGGTCTGGGACGGCTTCCGCAACGACATCGGCGTCGCCGACCGCTCGCTGATCTGGAATTCCGACCTCGCCGAGACCATCGAGCTCGACAACCTGATGCGCCAGGCGAGCGTCACCCTGCACTCGGCGCTCAAGCGCGAGGAGAGCCGCGGGGCGCATGCGCGGGAGGATTTCCCCGACCGTGACGACGACAAGTGGCTCAAGCACACCGTCGCCTGGCTCGACGACGGCGGTGCGACCAGGCTCGACTACCGTCCCGTACACATGCATACGCTCAGCAATGAGGTCGAGACCATCCCCCTCAAGGCACGGGTCTACTAGAGCCCCGGCAAGGTCGATCCATGGCGCAACTCACGCTCCCGCAGAACTCCAAGGTCGGTAAGGGCAAGCACTTCCCCGTCGCCGGGGCGGGGCGGACCCGGCGCTTCAAGATCTACCGCTACGATCCGGACAGCGGCGAGAACCCGCGCACGGACACCTACGACCTTGATCTCGACCAGTGCGGGCCGATGGTTCTGGACGCCCTCATCAAGATCAAGAACGAGGTCGACGCGACGCTCACCTTCCGCCGCAGCTGCCGAGAGGGGATCTGCGGCTCCTGCGCCATGAACGTCGACGGCACCAACACGCTCGCCTGCATCAAGCCCATCGACGAGGTGAAGGGCGAGGTGCGCATCTACCCGCTGCCGCACATGCCGGTGGTCAAGGACCTGGTGCCCGACATGGCGGATTTCTACGCCCAGTACGCTTCGATCGAGCCTTGGATGAAGACGGATACCGCGCCGCCGTCGTCCACCGAGCGGCTGCAGGCGCAGGAGGACCGCGAGAAGCTCGACGGCCTCTACGAGTGCATCCTGTGCGCCTGCTGCTCGACCAGCTGCCCGAGCTATTGGTGGAACAGCGACCGTTACCTCGGCCCAGCGACCTTGCTGCAGGCCTACCGCTGGCTCGCCGACAGCCGCGACGAGGCGACGGGTGAGCGGCTCGACGAGCTTGAGGACCCCTTCCGGCTCTACCGCTGCCACACCATCATGAACTGCACCCGCACCTGCCCGAAGCACCTGAACCCGGCCAAGGCCATCGCCGAGATCAAGAAGATGATGGTCGCCCGCCGCTAGCGTCGTGCCCCGGAAGAACGCATGAGTAACATTGGTCTCCTAGCGTCATGCCCGGACTTGATTCGGGCATCCATTTGCTGCGCGCGCGATCCTGTGGCCATGCGCGACGTGGATGGCCGGGTCAAGCCCGGCCATGACGTAAGGGGGGTCCAGGTAACGCTTGTCTTCAGTCTTGGGGCAGGAAACTAGCCCCGCGACACCCCAGAACCGCAAGGACTCCCCATGGCACGCACCAAGATCGCGCTGATCGGCGCGGGCAACATCGGCGGCACGCTCGCCCATCTCGCCGCGCTCAAGGACCTGGGGGATATCGTGCTCTTCGACATCATCGAAGGCGTACCGCAAGGCAAGGCCCTGGACCTCGCGCAAAGCGGCGCGGTCGAAGGCTTCGACGCGGCGCTCGGCGGCACCCAGGACTACGCGCCCATCGAAGGCGCGGACGTGGTGATCGTCACCGCCGGTGTGCCGCGCAAGCCCGGCATGAGCCGCGACGACCTGCTCTCGATCAATACCAACGTGATGAACCAGGTCGGCGCCGGCATCCGCGAGTACGCGTCGGGCGCCTTCGTCATCTGCATCACCAACCCGCTGGACGCGATGGTCTATGTGCTGCGCGAGGCCTGCGGCCTGCCGCACGCCCGCGTGGTGGGCATGGCGGGCGTACTCGATTCCTCACGTTTCCGCCACTTCATCGCGGTCGAGCTTGGCGTTTCGGTGGAGGACGTGACTGCCTTCGTGCTCGGCGGCCACGGCGACACCATGGTGCCGCTGCCGCGCTATTCCACCGTCGCCGGCATCCCGCTCCCCGACCTCGTGGCGATGGGCTGGCTCTCGGCGGAGCGGCTGGAGGAGATCGTGCAGCGCACCCGCGACGGCGGCGCCGAGATCGTGGGCCTACTCAAGACCGGCTCGGCCTTCTACGCGCCGGCGTCCGCCGCGATCCAGATGGCGGAGGCGTATCTCAAGGACAAGAAGCGCGTGCTGCCCTGCGCCGCCTGGCTCGACGGCGAATACGGCGTCGACGGCCTCTACGTCGGCGTGCCGGCGGTCATCGGGGCGGGCGGGGTCGAGCGCATCGTCGAGATCGCCCTTGACGACGACGAGCAGGCGGCCTTCGCGCACTCGGTGAACGCCGTCCGCACCCTCGTGGACGCCGTCGCCGCCCTCTCCGACTAACCCCTCTCCCTATCCCGCCGCTTCCAGCCAGTGGCGGGCGATTTCTTCACGGGTCGCGAACCAGACGCCCTCGTGCGCCTGCGCGTGCTCGATGAAGCGGCTTAGACCCGCGATCCGGCCGGGGCGGCCGATCATGCGAGGGTGTAGGCCAATTGACATCATCTTCGGGCAGGTCACGGATTCGGCGTAGAGCGTGTCGAAGCTGTCCCGCGCGTATTGATAGAAGTGATCGGCGGTGAGGAAGCCAGGCGCCGTCCAGAAGGAGAAGTCATTGATATCGCACGTATAGGGCACCACCAGATGGCGCTTGCCCGAGACCTCCACGAAGTAGGGCAGGTCGTCGTTGTAGGCGTCGGAATCGTAGATGAAGCCGCCTTCGTCGACCACCAGCTCGCGGGTATGGACCGAGGGGCCGAAGCGGCAGTACCAGCCCACCGGCCGCTTGCCGCAGGTGCGCTCGAAGGATTCGATGGCGAGCCGAATGTGCTCGCGCTCCTCCTCCCGCGAGAGGCGGAACACCTCCTCCCAGCGCCAGCCGTGGCTGCACACCTCGTGGCCGCTGGCGACGACCGCACGGGCGACCGCCGGGTTCTGCTCGAAGGCGACGGCGCAGGCGTAGAAGGTGGACTTGATCCCGGTCTCCTCGAAGAGGCGCAGGAGGCGCCAGACACCGGCGCGGGAGCCGTACTCGAACATCGATTCCATGGCGAGGTTGCGGTAGACCTCGGGCAGCGAGTAGTTGCCGAACTCGGTGAGCGCTTCCTGGTGCGCATCGCCCATGGCGTGCGAATACTCCGAGCCTTCCTCGTAGTTGACGACCACCGAGATGGCGACACGCGCCCCGTTCGGCCAGGGGATTGCTGGCGGGTTCGCGCCGTAGCCCACCAGATCGCGTCCGCCTGAAGATACCTCCGCCATGATGTTCCTCCGTTTGCTCCGCGGCGCGTGTCGGCCGCTCGCGTACCCTACTCGTCACTCATCATAAAGCGTCACGGGGTGCTGTCGTAATAGGCCTGGAGGATGGCGACCACGCCGTCGCGGCTGTATTCGGGCGGGATCGCCTCGCCGCCCGCGAACATCTCGCGCAGACGGGTGCCCGAGATGCGGAGCTTTCCCTCGTCGCCGTGGCGGCAGGGCCGGCCCTCGGCATCGCCGGTCGCCACCGCCGCCACCGCGGCATGGCGCTCATCCTCTCCCGGCGGGTCCGCCCCGCCGTCCCAGGCGAAGCACACGTTGCCCGTGGCCATGCCCCGGCAGTCGAAGCAATGGAACGTGTCGTCGATCTTGAGCGGCCGGATGGCGAGGCTGTCCGCACCGATCTCGTCGAAGATGCGGTGCGCGTCATAGGGCCCGTAGTAGCCGCCGAGCCCGGCATGGTCGCGCCCGATCACCAGATGCGAGCATCCGAAATTCTGGCGGAAGAGGGCGTGCAACAGCGCCTCCCGCGGACCGGCATAGCGCATCTCGATGGGGTACCCCGCCTGGATCACCGTTCCTTCCTGGAAGTGGTTGGCGACCAGCCGGTCGATGGCGCGGACTCGGACATCGGCCGGGATGTCGCCCGCTTTGAGCGCGCCGAGGACCTGGTGAATCAGCACCCCGTCGCACACTTCGAGGGCGACCTTGGCGAGGAACTCGTGACTGCGGTGCATGGGGTTGCGGGTCTGGAAGGCTGCGACCGTCGACCAGCCCTTGTCGGCGAACAGCGCCCGGGTTTCGGCGGGGCGCAGGTAGAGCCCCCGGTAAGTCCCGGGAAAGTGGCCTTCGGAGAGGACCGAGACCGGACCCGCCAGGTTGACCGCACCCTGCGCCATAACCTTGGCGACGCCCGGATGGGCCTCGTCGGTGGTGCGGTAGACCTCGCGGCACTCAAGGGCCTTGTCGATGGCGTATCTCTCGGAGACCGTGAGCACGCCGAGGATCTCCCCGCCTTCGTCCGTCAGCGCCACCTCGTCGCCGACGGCGGCGGCGAAATCCTCGTCGCAGGAAAGGGTGATGGGCAGCGGCCAGAAGAGCCCGTTCTCCAGGCGCATCTCCAGGCATGCGCCGCGCCAGTCGGCCGCGCCCATGAAGCCCGCGAGCGGCGTGTAGGCGCCCATGGCGAGCATGAAGAGGTCCGAGACCTCGCGGCTCGACAGAGGCAGCCGCTTCAGGGTGCGCGCCCGCTTCAGCGCCTCGACTCGTTCCTCTTCGGCCAGCAGCAGGGGCTTCGGGGCGGCGTTGCCGTGCGGGGGAATCAGCTTGGGCATGGGGCGTCAGCGCCGGTCGGCGATTTCCTTTCGGATTTCCTTCGACTTGGCTTCGGGCAGGACCCAGATCGCGCCGGCCATCAGCGGTCCGAGCGCGAGGGTCACCCAGCGCACGATCCCAGTACTGTCGTCGAGGAAAAACACCGCCACGCAGAGCGCGAGGGCGAGCACGGAGACGAGGATCTTGTAGTGGCTGGGCATCGCTCGGTTCCTTCGCTATCTCACGTGGAGGCGAACGCGTCGATTGCCGCGGCCACGTCGGCGCCCGTCATCTCCCACGTGTTGTCGAAGTTCGCCACGACGCCGCGCATGAACGGCTCGACGAGTTCGAGGGCGCGAGCCTCCTCGCCCGCACCGAGGTGGTCGGCCAGGATCGCGAGCGCGAGCTGACGCGACTGCGCGCCTTCATAGGTCCACTCGAAGCCGGTCTCGCTGTAGCGCCGTATGTCGAGCCTCTGATCCAGGAGCTCGCCGTCAACGGTGACCACGAGCCCGTCGATGGTGCGATCCCCGGCGTATCTCTTCATGGTGTCGCTCCGAAGCGGGGCTGAACGTCGCCCATCGTAGAATCGTCCGCGCCACACACGCCATGGCCGTGGTGAGAATGGCGGGCTAGCATACCGGCATCCAGGCGGCCGGGACGCGCTGCCTCAATCGCCGAAGCATCCCACTTCCGAACATGCTTTCGCGCATCGGAGCCGCACTTGAGCGTGAGTGAGAGAGAGCCGGATGCGGACCCGGACCGCAGCCTCACTGACCGTGCATACGTCGCGCTCGAGGAGATGATCTGCACGCTCAGGCTAGAGCCCGGCGAGGTGCTCTCCGAGGGCGCGCTTTCGAAGACGCTGGGCATCGGACGCACGCCGGTGCGCGAGGCGTTGCAGCGCCTGGCGCGGGAGGGGCTGGTCACCGTGCTCCCCCGGCGCGGCGTCCTCGTCTCGGAGTTCAACGTCGGCAAGCAGCTCCGGATGCTGGAGGTGCGCCGCGAGCTGGAGCGGCTGATGGTTCGCTCCGCCGCGTCTCGCGCAACGGCCGACGAGCGTGCCCGCTTCGCGGCGATCGCGCGCGCGATATACGAGAGCGCCGAGGCGGGCGATGACATTCGCTTCATGCGCCTCGACCGCGAGTTCAACGTGCTGGTGAGCCAGGTGAACCGCAACGAGTTCGCAGCTGAAGCGATTTCGCTGATGGCCGGCCTTTCGCGGCGGTTCTGGTTCATGCACCACCGCCAGGACGGCGATCTGTCGTTGATTGCGCGACTCCATGCCGACATCGCCAACGCGATCGCGGCAGGAGACGAGGCGGCGGCGGCGGCGGCAAATGATTCCCTGCTCGAATACATCGAATCGATCACACGGGCGGCGGTGGACTGGTGAGCGGCATTGGGATAGCGAAGCCCTTGCACGTGCATGCCGTGGTACTCTCGATCGGGTCTGTGGCATGCTTGTTCTGCCGTTGATATTCGACTAATATATTACGCTCCAAAAGCCTTGGCGCGCCAGCGCTCAAGCATGGGGGCACAGGGGGCACGATGATGGAACTCGCGAACTCACCGATGGACGAGCGCCAGCGGATCTACCGGGAGGTCTACAGGGAGCGCATCGCGGCCTGGTACAACGGCTACCTGCACGTTGCGATCATCTACCTGATCGGCGCCTGCGCACTCTACATCTGCCTCTCCCATGTGGGGACCATGCAGTGGTGGGAGTGGCTCACGATCCCCGCGGTGCTGCTGGCGAGCAACATCTTCGAGTGGCTGCTCCATGTCCAGGTGATGCACCGGCCGCGCAAGTGGAAGGGCTTCCGCGCCATCTACACGCGCCACATGCTCATGCACCACCAGTTCTTCACTGACAAGGAGATGCGCTTCGCCGGCCAGCACGACTGGCGGGTGACCGTGTTCCCGCCCTACGCGCTTGTCGTATTCATCCTGATGTCGACGCCGCCGGCGCTGATCGCAGGCTTCGTCATCTCGGCCAACGTGGGCTGGCTCGTCATCGCCACCACGATCAGCCTCTATCTGCTCTACGAATTCATGCACTTCTGCTGCCACATCGGAGAGAACCGGTTCGTGCGCTACTGCCCGTTCGTGAACACGATCCGGCGGCATCACGCGGCGCACCACAACCAGTCGATCATGATGGAGCGGAACATGAACCTGACGTTCCCCATCGCGGACTGGATGTTCGGGACGTCGGACCTCGATCGCGGCCTGCTCGGGCACCTCTTCAACGGCTACTCGACGAAGTACGTGAAGACCGACATGCGCAAGAGCGCCCGGACTCCGAAGGTGAAGGCAGGCTCTCCGGTCGATGCGGCGGCGACCAGCCCCGCCTGAGGCCGACGCGTGAGCGCACACAGGCTTTCAGCGGGGATTGGGGCCTGATCCGCTCGAATTAGTTGAGGTTTTGGAGCGGGTGCCCCTCGGCGATCTTGCAAGAAGTTCGCCGAGGGGCTTTGTCTCGGTGACGGTGTAATCAACCAGAGACGGCCCCAATGTCGCACAAGCCGTGCCGCCACTCCATTCTTTCCGATGCCCGGGTCTGGTCCTTTCTGGAGGCGGTCGATGCGGCCGAGGCGGAGACCTGCCGTGAGGCGGGCTGTCCGCGCTGTGGCGGGGCGCTACACAGCGCGACCTACCCGCGCAAGCCGTACGGTCTGGCGGCGGATCTTCGGGACGATGTCCGACGCTTCAGCCTCTGCTGTTCGGTTTGCAGGCGCCGTGTGAAGCCTCCGTCGGCGCGATTCTTTGGGCGGCGCTTCTATCTGGGCGCCCTGTTCGTTCTGGTGAGCGCGCTGGTGCTGAGAGGCGGCGTGCGTTTGCAGACGATCAAGCGGAAGTGGGGGATTCCGGTGGCCACACTGCGCCGCTGGCGGCGGTGGTGGCTGCAAGCCTTCCCTCTGACCCGGGAGTGGCAGGCGAAGCGGGGCGAGCTTGCAGCGCCGCCCGAGGAGGCGCCGCTGCGCTGGCTTCTGCGCACCATGCGGGGCCGCACCCTGCGTGCCCGTCTGTCGCGGGGCCTGATCTGGCTGATGCCGTGGACGGGCCATTGCGCGCTCGCCGATGGCCCGGCGGTTCCCGCAGAAGGTGCTTCTGTCAGGTAGGGATAGGGCGTCGTACATGGGCATCTCTCCGATGCGGCGAGGGAGGGATGCCGGAATGGACAAGGACGACGCAGGCGCCAGGCGCGAGAAGTGGGCCCGGCTGCGCTTTGCGGTGGTGGGGCCGCTTCTGGCTTCGCCGCCCCCTGCAGGCCAACTGCGGGCCGAGCTCGAGCGGCTTGCGCAGCGGGAGTGGCAGCACCCATCGGGCAAGGGCCCGGTGCGCTTCGCGGTGTCCACGATCGAGCGCTGGTACTACCGGGCGCGGGCAGAGGAGCGGGACCCGGTCAAGGCGCTTCGCCAGAAGCTTCGGGCCGACGTCGGTCGCGAGCGGGCCATGTCGGCGGGGTTGATCGCGGCGCTGCGCGAGCAGTACCGGGTGCATCCCTCGTGGTCGGCACAGCTGCACTACGACAATCTTCTGGCGCTTGTGAATAAGAAGCCCGAGCTGGGCCCGATGCCGTCCTACGCGACGCTGACGCGGGCGATGCGCAATCGCGGCCTGGTCCGCAAGCGTCCCAGGAAGTGGCACGAGGGCGAGGACAGGCCGGCGGCCGAAGCCCGCGAGGTCCTGAGCTACGAGGTGTCCCGCAGCCACGCCCTCTGGCATGGGGACTTTCACCACGGCAAGCGCCGGGTGCTGACGCCGTCGGGCGAATGGCAGACGCCCATCCTGCTCGGCTTCCTCGACGACCACTCCAGGCTCGGCTGTCACCTTCAGTGGTACCTGGAGGAGACCGCCGAGGTCTTCGTGCACGGGCTGTGCCAAGCCTTCATGAAGCGGGGCCTCGTGAGGTCCCTGCTTACCGACAACGGTGGGCCGATGACGGCGGGCGAGGTCGAGGAGGGGCTGCTTCGGCTCGGCATCGTGGGGGCCACCACACTCGCCTACAGCCCCCATCAGAACGGCAAGATCGAGTCATTCTGGGGCACCGTCGAATCGCGTCTGATGGCTCAGCTCGAAGGCGTCGACGCGCTCACCCTGAAGATGCTCAACGACGCCACCATAGCCTGGCTGGAGCAGGACTACCATCGGCGCAAGCACCGCGAGCTCGGCATGACGCCGCACGAACGGCTGGCCGAGAGCGTCAACGCATCGAGGCCCTGCCCCGGCTCGGCCGAGCTCAAGGCGGCCTTCCGTATCACCAGGAAGCGCACGGTGCGGCGCTCGGACGCCACCGTCTCGGTCGAGGGCATCCGCTACCAGGTGCCCCAGCCGTGGCGCCACCTGCGCGAGGCCTGGGTCCGCTACGCACGCTGGGACCTCTCAAGCGTCGATCTGGTCGAAGGCCGAAGCGGCGAGCCCCTGTGCACGATGTACCCCCTCGACAAGCGCGGCAACGCCGATGGCGTCCGCCGTCCCGCCGGTTCCGGCGGCGACGATGGCGGCGGCAGCGCGGGTGCGGGCCAACTTCCGCCGCTGCTCCAGGGCATGCTCGACGCCCAGGCCGCAACCGGCCTGCCGCCGCCCTGGGTACCCCATAACCAAACGCCCGATCCGGGCGAGGACGACGATCAGGGAGAGACGTCATGAACCGCGAACTGCTCACGCTCTACGGGCTCAAGTGGAATCCCTTCGCCACCGACCTGCCGGTCGAAGCCCTCATGCCCACCCCTGCCATCGACAGCTTCTGCCGCAGGATCGAGAGCCAGCTCATGCGCCAGGGCGGCTTCGCGATGATCGCCGGCGAGCCCGGCACCGGCAAGAGCGTAGCCCTGCGCCTGCTCGCCAACCGCCTCGAGCGCACCGAGGGCCTGGGCCTCGCGGTGCTGACCTATCCGTCGGCCAGCGTCGCCGACTTCTACCACGAACTCGCCGATCACTTCGGCATCACTCTGGTCCACAACAACCGCTGGCTCGGCTTCAAGTGGCTGCGCCAGCACTGGCTCGCCCACCTGGAGGACACCCGCCTGCACCCGCTCCTGCTCGTCGACGAGGCACAGGAGCTGGTCAACCCGGTGTTGACCGAGATGCGCCTGCTCAGCTCAACCGACTTCGACTCCCGCGCCATCCTGAGCGTCGTTCTCGTGGGCGACAATCGTCTTCTGACAAAACTGCGCAACCCCGAGCTGCTGCCCATCGCCTCGCGCATCCGACAGCGCCTGCTCATCACCCGCTCCGAACCCGGCGAACTCGCCCGCCTCCTCGACCACCTGCTTGAGCAGGCCGGCAATCCCGCCCTGATGACGGCCGGGCTCAAGGACACCCTCGTCGCTCATGCCGACGGCAATGCCAGGGCGCTCGCCATCATGGCCGACGGCCTGCTCGCCGCCGGCGCCGAACAGGATCGCGAGCAGCTCGACGAAAAGCTCTTCCTGGAGACCTGGGGCGAGGATGCACAGCCCAGGAGGGCACGGCGGTGAAGGGCTTCCCGACACGGGCACCGGTGGAGCTCGAGGATCGCCCCCGGGCGCAGCAGTGGATGGTGGACACGCTGTGGTCCGAGCAGGCCGTCGGCATCGTCGGCGGCGAGCCCAAGTGCGGCAAATCCTTGCTCGCCCTCGATCTCGCCGTCGCCGTGGCAACCGGCGTCCCATGCCTGCGCCACTACCGCGCCACCGGAAGCGGCACCGTGCTGCTGTTCGCCGCCGAGGATGCCGGTCACAGGGTGCGCAAGCGCCTGCAGGGGATCGCCCGCGCCGCCGACACTCCCTTCGACGAACTCGACATCGCCGTCATCGACGTGCCCACCCTGCGTCTCGACCAGCCCAGCGACCGTCAACGCCTGCAGCAGACCGTGGAGCGCATCGAACCGCGCCTCCTGATCCTCGACCCCCTGGTCCGCCTGCATGGCGTAGACGAGAACGCCGCCGGCGAGGTCGCCCCCATCCTCGGCTTCCTGCGCGAGCTGCAGCGCCGCTTCGAAACCGCCGTCCTCCTCGTCCACCACGCCCGCAAGAGCGGGGGCGCCCGGCCGGGGCAGGCCCTGCGCGGGAGCAGCGAGCTGCACGCATGGGGTGACTCGAATCTCTACCTGCGCCGGCGCGACAAGAAGATCGTCATGACGGTCGAGCATCGCGACGCCCGGGGCCTCAACGACATCGAGCTCGACCTCGTCGATGACGGCCATGGACCGGCCTTCCGGCTGCACCGGCAAGCAGCGGATGAAGACAGGCCCGAGCCCGCCACCGTCGAGCAGCGCATCGTGAAGGCAATCGCAGAAGCCGAAGAGCCGCTCTCGAAAGCCCAGATCCGCTCACGCGCCGCTGCCCGCAACGCAAGCGTCGTTGCCGCCATCGAGAGGCTCACCCGCGAGGGGCGCATCGAACGGGCGCCCAGGGGCCGCTATCGCCTCGCAGCCGCCGAGGCGCACCGGGAGCCGCAGCCCCCTGCCGCCACCAATGGAAGCGCGGGATGAGGCCGTTCCCGTTCCTGTTCCCGCAACCCTTAAGCGTTGAAGGGTACGGGAACGGGAACGCCGCCAGCCTCCCTTCCGAGTAGCCCTTCGCCGGAATCCGGCAATGAGCGGCGGCGATCCCCTCGCCACCTGCCGCAACATCCCCCTCGACCGGGTCGCCGCCGCCCTCGGCTACCGAAGAGACCCCGCCGACCGGGCGCGCTTCAAGCGCGAGGGCTCGGTCATCAGCATCAACGGCGCGAAGTTCTTCGATCACCTGCGCGGCACCGGAGGGGGTGGCGCCATCGACCTCGTCATCCATGCGACGGGATGCCGATTCCCGGAAGCCCTGCGCTTCCTCGGAGGGCATGAGGGGCGGGAGAAGACCACCGCCAGCCCAGCCGCCCCGCGATGCCTGCGCCTGCCAAGGCCCAGTCCGAGCGCATGGCCCAGGGTCCGCGACGCCCTCGCCCGTCAGCGCGCCCTCCGCGCCGACGTGCTCGAGGCCTGCCACGGCCGAGGCCTGCTACACGCCGATGACAGGCTCAATGCCGTCTTCGTCTGCCGCAACGCCAGCGGGCGCCCCACCGGCGCCGAGATCCTCGGCACCGCGGCGCACGCCGGCACAAGGCGCTTCAGGGGCATGGCGCCGGGATCGCGCAAGGCGCGTGGCGGCTTCTGGCTCCCCTGCGACCGAAACCGGCCCGCTCTGGTCATCCTCACCGAGAGCGCCGTCGACGCCATCTCCGCTCGAAGCCTGCGCGTCGAGGGGACCCGTGAGACCGGCGCCGTCGTCGCCTCAACCGCCGGCATCGCCAACTCGATCCCGATCTGGATCGAAGACTGGAAACCGAAGCGCATCATCTGCGCCTACGACGCCGACAGCGCCGGTGACGGCGCCGCCGAGCGGCTCGCCGCCAACGACCCCAGAGTGATCAGACTGCGCCCTCGCGGCGCAAAGGACTGGAACGAAATCCTGCTGCGGTCCCGATGAAAGACCGGCCGCTCAATGCTCTCGTGGATCAACAAAGTGCCGCATCTCGACCATCGAATAATCCGAAAACCCCGCCATCAACTACTGAGTGTGCGCTCAACGCGCCCGCGGGCGCCTGAAGACGGACACGCACGACTCGCGGCGGCGCCGGGCTCCGGTGCCGCCGCAGCGCATTTCCAGGCCCGGCACGAACCGGTTCCCAACCGAACGCCCTCGGCAAACTCTGCTAACGTGCTCCGCAGAGCACCGCGAGCAAGGAGACGAGCCATGACCAGCCACGCGACCGGGGACGGGGGCATTCCGCCGAGAGACGCGGCGGCGCGCGGGCTGCAGCGGGTCATGACGCTCGGGGGCGCCTACGGCACCCGCAATTACACGGTGAAGGACCTGCGCGATCAGAAGGGAAAGCGCGTGCTGGTAGAGACCCTGCCGTTCTCCCCGGAGGAAGCGGCCGCCGCCGAGGAAGCCGGCATCGATACCATGAAGGCGCGCTTCGATCCCCGCCAACCCGATCTCGCGGCGGCGATCCGGCGCGCGGCGCCCAACACGTTCATGGCCTTTTCCGTACCGCTCGTCGCCGCCGCCAGCGAGGTCGAAGCGGTCCGCATCGGCTACGATGCGATGGCGGTCGGAGCGGGCGCGATCATGTGCCAGTGGAGCCCCCGCTTCGTGGCGGCGGCGGCCGACGCGGGCATCCCGATCCAGGGCCACGCGGGGCTGGTCCCCCGCAAGAGCACCTGGACGGGAGGCTTGCGCGCAGTCGGAAAGACCCTCGACGAGGCGATGTGGGTGTATCGCGAGATCAAGGCCCTCGAGGACGCCGGCGCCTACGCGGTCGAGGTCGAGGTCATCCCCGCGCAGCTGCTGGTCGAGATCAGCAAGCGCACGCGGCTCCTCACCTCCTCCATCGGGGCGGGCAGCGGCGGCGACATCCAGTTCCTGTTCGCCGACGATATCCTTGGCAACAACCCGCCTCCCTATCCCCGGCACTCGAAGCAGTACCGCCACCTCTACAAGATGAAGGAGGCGATGCAGGCTGAGCGGCTGGCCGGATTCCAGGAATTCGTGGCCGATGTCCGCGAGGGCCGGTTCCCTGGACCGGAGCACGTCGTCAACGCCTCGGACAACCTCGTCGACTCGTTCGTTGATGCGGTGGACTCCGGGAGTTGAACGGCCCCCGATAACGCAGGAGGCGATCCGTTGAGCGAAGCGCAGACGAGCAAAGGGCAGGCGTTCAAGGACCTGCATCTGGCCGACGGCACATTCGTGATGCCGAACGCATGGAATGCCGGCAGCGCCTACATGCTGCAGGCGGCGGGCTTCCCCGCCGTCGGCACCAGCAGCGCAGGCATCGCATTCTGCCTCGGTCTCCCCGACTACGAGGGCGTGCTCACCCGGCAAGCGGCGCTGGAGGAGACCGAGCGGATTGCAGGCGCGCTTCGGATACCCGTCAGCATGGACGCGGAAAACGGCTATGGACATACGCCGGAAGAGGTGGCCGAGACCATCCGCATGGCGGCCGAGACCGGCGCGGTGGCGGCCAGCATCGAGGACTATGCCGCCGCCTACGGCACAGGCGATCTATACGATCGAGCGCTATCGGTGGAGAGGATCGAGGCTGCGGCCGCCGCCGCAGCTTCCCTGCCGTTTCCGTTCACGCTGACCGCGCGCGCCGAGTGCTATCTCATGGGGCATCCGAACCCGTTCGAGGAATCGGTGACGCGGGTCAACATGTACCGGGAAGCCGGTGCGGACTGCCTCTACGTCCCCGGCGTCAAGGACCCCGAGACCATCGGCAGGCTGGTGAAGGAAGTCGACGGGCCGGTCAACGTGGTCATGGGTCTTGCCGGCAGTCCGATGAGCGTCAGCCAGCTCGAGGACCTGGGTGTGAAGCGGGTGAGCATCGGTGGCTCGCTGGCCCGGGCCACGTTCGGCGTCATACGCCGGGCCGCAGAGGAAATGCGCGACCGCGGCACCTTCACTTATTCCGAAGGGCAGGTGCCCAACGGCGAGCTCTGCCGGTTCTTCGACGAGCAGCGGGGCTCATGAGACACGCAACCGGCCGCACCCCCAACACGTCATGGCCGTGTGTGGACGCCTCCGTTGATGCAAGCATTTTCTTTGGACGTCTCGGGGCATACGGTCAGGTGCTTCCGTGTGTTCGGCCTCTCGATGCGGCGCGTCATAGGCCGCGGGCCTGTATGGAGATACGCGGATCGGGTCCAAATCGCACTTCCGTGCTCGAGCGCACGGCGGCCATGGCTGGTTTTCCCGACCCGGTCTCGTCGACCATTTGCCCTTACCCGTCCTCCGTCCTGCCGCATCGCCTTGGGCTCCCCACGCTCAGCCGCCCGCTCAGGCGGCGGGAGCCTGGTAGCTCTCGTTGTTCAGTGTCAGCGCCCAGACGATGCGCGCCATCCGGTTGGCCAGCGCGACTGCGACCAGCTTGCGCGGCTTGCGCTCAAGCATCCGGGCCAGCCAGGGGTCCTTGGTCTCACCACGCCGGGACGCCGAGCGCACCACCGCCATGGCGCCGCAGACCAGGAGCCGCCTGAGATCGCGCTGTCCGCTCTTCGATATCCTGCCCAGCCTCGGCTTGCCCCCTGTCGTATGCTGGCGCGGCACCAGGCCCAGCCAGGCCGAGAAGTCGCGCCCGTACCGGAAACCCTCCATCGGCGGCGCGAAGGCCAGGACCGCCATCGCGGTGATGGGTCCGATCCCCGGGATTGTCATCAGCCGCGCCGCGTCTTCGTCCTGGCGTGCACAGGCCTGAAGCTCTCTCCCCAGCCCGGTGATCTTCGCATCGAGGTCCGAGATCTGAGCGAGCAGAAGAGCGTCCAGCGCGCAGACCTGCTCCGGAAGAGACGAGCCCGGATCCTCAAGCGCCGACGCTAGCCGACGAACATGCACGCGTCCTTGCGGGGCTACGACGCCGAACTCCGCCAGATGACCCCGCAGTGCGTTGATCGTCTGGGTGCGCTGGCGCACCAGAAGATCGCGCGTCCGAAACAGCATTGCTCTCGCCTGCTGCGCCTCCCCCTTCACCGCAACGAAGCGCATGGAAGGCCGCAACGCCGCCTCGCAGATCGCCTCCGCGTCCGCCGCGTCGTTCTTCTGACGCTTCACGAAAGGCTTCACGTAGATCGGTGCGATCAACCTCACCTCGTGGCCGAGCTTGCCGATCTCCCGGCCCCAGTAATGCGCGCTCGCGCACGTCTCCATCGCCACCACGCAGCGCGGTTGCGAGGTGAGGAAGGCGAGAAGCTTCCCCCGGCTCAGCCTCTTGCGGAACGCGACCGAGCCGTCCGCCCGCGCGCCATGCAGCTGAAAGCTGCGCTTCGCCAGATCGATCCCGATGATGCTAACCTCGTCCATGGATGCCTCCTCCTTCAGGTCGTGAGCCACAACCACAACCTTGGCACATTGCGATGCCGGCGGGAGGAGGCGTCCACCCCATCGCACTTGTTGCGGCCATCCGCGTGCTTGCCCAACGCATGGCGGGCCCTGCTGAGAGAGATGCGCGGATCAAGTCCGCGCATGACAATGTGTGAGAAAGGCTTGATCGAAGACCTCACTTTCCGGCTCGATCCCGAGCGGATTAACATTTTAAAACAACACGCTAATCCACGATGTGGTAAACGGGGGCCTTTTCCATGGCCCATTCCCCGGTCTCGCGATCGTAACGGGACAGGGTGAAGCAGTGCCAATCGGCGTCATCCAACTTCGGATGGTCGCCCCGATAGTAATAGCCCGGCCAGCGCGTCTCGGTCCTGTACATCGTGTGATGCGTCACAGCCTCCGAGGCCAGAACCCGGTGGTGAAGCTCCCACGCCCGCTGAAGCTGGTGCAGGTCCTCGGCGCCGAGATGGTCGAGGTCCTCCTTCAGCATGCCCAGCAGCTCCAGCCCGCGCGTGAGCATGGGCTGGTTGGTCGTGTAGTTGGCGCTAATGCCGCCCACGTACTCGTCCATGATCTTCTCGAGACGCTGGAGGCCGTGAATCGGCAGTATGTAGCTCGGCGAGACCGTCCCCGCGACAATCTCGTTGCGGCCGATGCGGTAGGTCTCCAGGGGCTGGAAGATCGCGGTCTTGAGATCCTCGTACTCTTTCTCGTTGACCTGCGGCTGCTCGCCCTTCAGGTCGTTGACGTATTTGACCGCCGCCTTGCCTGCGATCCGGCCCTCCGTGTAGGAGCCAGACGAGAACTTGTGGGCGGAGCCGCCGATGGTGTCGCCGGCCCCGAACAGGCCTTCGACAGTCATCATCCGGTTGTAGCCCCACTGGTACTCCGCCGGCGCGCAGTCTTCCGGGCCGCTCGCCCAGGCGCCCGAGCAGGTGGCGTGCGAGCCCATGACGTAGGGCTCCGACGTGGTCAGCTCCGGATTGGTGTGCTTGGGGTCGATGTTCTGGGACGCCCAGACCACCGCCTGCCCGATGGTCATACCCAGGAAGTTTTCCCAGCCGACCTGCTCCTTGTGCGGATCGGCGAAGGCCTCCTTCGTCACCATGCGGATGGGCCCCCGGCCCGCCTTGACCTCTTCCAGGAAGGCATGGTTGCGCAGGCACGTCGGCACCGGATGCATGTCGATGTAGTCGCCCACCAGCGCCTTGGTCTGGTCGTACCACTTGGACTCGTACTCCTCCCCGTAGGCGTTCTCGGTATAGGTCTTGAGGTGGAGGAAGTAGGCGCCGACCGGCCCGTAGCCGTCCTTGAAGCGGGTCAGGACGATCCGGTTCTCCATCTGGGTCATCTTGGCGCCGACCAGGATCGGCAGCGCATAGGCGGACGCACTGCTCCAGGGCGCGTACCAGGTCCGCCCCATGCCTTCGCCCACAGCCCGCGGCTTGAAGATGTGGGACGCGCCGCCGGCGGAGACGATCACGGCCTTGGCGCGGAAGACGTAGAACTCCCCGCTGCGGACATTGAACCCGACCGCGCCTGCGACCCGGTTGGGCTTGGTCCGGTCCGTCAGCAGGTGGGTCACCATGATCCGGTTGTAGACTTCCGCCGCGGCCTTCCGGGCGGCCTCCGCGACGATCGGCTTGTAGCTCTCGCCGTGGATCATGATCTGCCACTTGCCTTCCCGCTGGTAACGCCCGGTCTCCGGGTCCCGCATGATGGGAAGGCCCCACTCCTCGAACTTGTGCACCGTGGAATCGACGTGGCGCGCGATATCGTAGCCGAGATCCTCCCTCACCAGCCCCATGAGGTCGTTCCGTGCGTAGCGGACGTGGTCCTCGGGCTGGTTCTCGTTCCACTGCATGCCCATGTAGCAGTTGATCGCGTAGAGGCCCTGGGCCACGGCGCCGCTGCGCTCGATGTTCGCCTTCTCGACGCAGACCACCTTGAGGTCGCGCCCCCAGTAGCCGGCTTCGTAGGTCGCCCCGCAGCCGGCCATTCCGCCGCCGATGACCAGGATGTCCGCGTCGACGAAGACCGTCTTGCGGCGCGAGAACAGGCCCACTAGAGGAGCCCCTGCTTGAAGCGCTCCGGCGCCATCGCGGGCAGTGCGTCTACGTTGAGCGCGTCCGGTTCGTGAGCGAGCTCCTGGGACTTCATCGCTGCCGCAGTGGGCGCCTCGTAGTCGGCCGGCGACTTGATCGAGCCCCAAGGCGTGGTCCGGATCGGCGAGACGAAATCCTTTTCCTCGCCGTCCCGGAACTTGATCTTCCAGGAGATCGTACCTTTCGCCTCTTCTCGGAGCGCGCGGACGCTGTGACCCATGGGCGCGAAGTCGGCGTAGCCGCGGCAGTCGATGGCGTGCTGGGGACACGCCTTCACGCAGGAGTAGCACTCCCAGCACATGTTGGGCTCGATGTTGTAGGCGCGCCGGTAGGTCTTATCGATGTGCATGATGTCGGACGGGCAGATGTCGACGCAGTAGCCGCAGCCGTCGCACCGGGTCATGTAGACGAAGGTCGGCATGGGGTTCGGTACTCTCCTCTATCGAAGACCGATGGCCGTTCAGTAGTGGCGGGGCCGTTCGCGGGCAATGCCGAGCGTTTCGGGCTCATCGGCGGGCGCCGGCATGTTGCTCCTGGAGCCGGCCGCCTCGGACACCCGCTTCTCGAAGGCCGCCGCCGGCTTGAAGAACATGTGCGAGAACTTGGACCACGGGACGGATCCGAACAGCACCGTCGTGGCGATGAGGTAGAGCACGAGGACGATGTACGTCCCCCAGCTCTCGACCGACTGCAGGGCAGCCCAGATCAGCCCCAGCGACGTGGTGGCGAGAAGCGAGAGGACGAACAGGTCGGCGCGCATGATGCGAAACGGCGTATGGCCCTCGGCCGACACGTCCACCCGGATGAAGAACCAGAACCAGTAACCGCCGAGGCAGACCAGCAGGGCGCCCGCGATCCAGAGCTGGGGCAGAACGGCGGGCGTCGCCGCGGCGGGGCAGAACACCATAACGACGGTGGTCACGACGTAAAGCAGGAACCCGTACATCGTCAGCAAGTGGGCGATCCGGCGGCGGCCCAGGCCGAATTCCGCGGAGGTCAGGACCTCCACCAAGGCGGTCTGGATCGCGAGCGACAGTATTTTCCCGCCGCCGACTTTTTGCGTGCCCTTGTCCCGTGAGTTCCGCCAACTTGCGAAGAAATAGGTGGCGCTCCCCTTGTGCCAGACGTCGAACAGGGTGCCGCCCACGACCAGCGCGATCATGACGCCCACGTAGGCCTGTATCGCGGAGGGCGGTATGGACTCCGAAAGCACGGCAAAGGGGTTACTGGTGAACACGTTATTCCCCCGGTCGGCCTGTTCCGTTCAACGCCGGGCGCGACTGTATCGATTCATCCGTTGGAAGGGTAACATATATCCTATGTAACCGGTTACAAAGGCCGGTACGCCGGTCAGCCATCGGCGTCCAGCGCTGGCACGGGCAAGCCGCTCGGCACGCTCTCGGGGACGATGAGGGCCCGTCCGTTAGCTTGGGCGTCCTCCAGGCTGTGGAGGAAGGCGAGCAGGCTCGCGCGCTCGTCCTCGCTGAGCGCGACCCCGCGCCTGAGCATGGGCGAGAAGCTGGCACGGCGCAGCACATCGACCTCGGACTCGTTCGGTGACGCGGCGGGCGGGGCGAGATGGAGCGCGATGGCGTCGGCCAGGCTCTTGACGGCCCCACTGTGGAAGTAAGGCGCGGTCAGCGTGACGTTGCGGAGCGGCGGCGTTCGGAACTCATAGAGGTCGCGGGGAATCCGCGTCGCCTCGAAGCGCCCTCGGTCGTCGCCGCTATCGTCGATGCCGGGGCCGATCTGGGGCACGGCGAGGGAGTGGAACTGGAAGTCGCTGAGGAGCGGGCCGCTGTGGCAGGCGACGCAGCGACCCTTGCCGTAGAAGAGCAAAGCGCCCCGCTTCGCCGCGATGTCGAGCGCGTTCTTCTCGCCGGCGAGGTAGCGGTCCCACGGCGTCTCGCGCGTGACGAAGGCGAGTTCCTGGAAGTGGCCGAGGGCGTTAGCGAGGTCGCCCATGGTGACGGCGCCGAGCGGCATATCGGGATACGCCGAGGCGATGAGCCTGCGGTAGGCGATCTGCCAGTCGGCAAGCGGCGTGCCGGCCTGGCCCAGAAGCCGGCGCATGAGCGCGTCGTGGACCGCGACGAAGCGCTGCGGCTCGAACTCATCGTAGCCCGCCGCCGCCTGGGCGATTTCGTTGGGCTTGTCGCCGTGGCCGCCGGGGAGGTCGGGCGCCGAGCGGTCGCCCGGCAGGCCCAGCATCTCCTCCTCCCCGGCAAGCGGGAAGAGCGCCTGTGCGGCAAGCACGCTCTCGATCCCGTCGGGCAGGTAGTCCATCATCGGGGTCTGGAAGCGGCTCACCGGCGCCTCGATCTCGCTGACCCGCCCGTCCCAGAACATGTTGCGCACGCTCGGGTGCCCGCGGTTCCAGATGTCCATGGTGTTGCGCGGGTGCACCCGCTCCGTGTCGAGCGCGCGCCGCTCCTCCGCGAGGCCTGTGGCGCGCACGCCGAGCGAGAGCGCCACCCCGTCCGACGTGCCGCGGCCCGGCAGGTGGCAGGTGGCGCAAGCCACGTCGCGCGTGCCGCTGAGGATCGGGTCGAAGAAGAGCATCTGGCCCAAGCGGAACTTGGGCGAGATTACCAGCGGCGGCGCCTCCAGGGGCTCGAGCCCGCGCGCCGCAATTACGCGATCGAGCGCCGCGTCGAGGTCGTCGTCTGCCGCCTGCGCTTGCGCCACCGCCACGCCGGCGAGGCAGAGCCACACACAGAAGCAAAGCAGCGCTGTTGCAGGCCGAAGCGGCCGCATGACGGCAGTCTCTCAACCCGTTCAGTCTAGCGGCAGAGCTTAGCCCGGTTTTCCGGGCTCGGTCATGGACTGCGTCGTGCGGTACGGGCGCCGGGTGTGTGTCGCGCGGCCTATTGGGCGGCGACGCCGCCCATGGCGAGCGAGCTTGAGGCGCGGAAATCCACGTCCTTCGGGTGGCCGTCGAGGGCGAGGCGGACGGCGCGGTCGAGGCTCTCGACGAAGGCCTCGATTTCCGCCTCGGTCACGGTGAGCGGCGGGCAGATACGGAGGAAATTCTTCACGCAGATCACGATGACCCCACCGAGGGCCGCGTTGAGGCGGATTCGCTCGGCCATGGCGGGGTCAGGCGCGCGGGTCTCCTTGTCGCTCACGATATCGAGCATCTGGTAGAGCCCCTGGCCCCGCACGTCGCCGATCACTTCGTGGGCGTCGCGCAGACGCTCCAGCGCGGTGCGCAGCACATGGCCCATGGCGGCGGCGCGCTCGTCCAGTCTGTCGCGCAGCACGATCTCAAGCTGCCTGTCGGCGACCGCCGCCGGCAGTGGGTCGCCGGAATAGGTGCCGGCCCAGGGGAGTCCCGCCTTGCCGCGTGCCTGCTCCGCAATCTCGCGCGTGGTCACCGCGCCGCAGATCGCGAGACCGGCGCTCATGCCCTTGGCGAAGGTAACGATATCGGGGGTCACGTCGTAGTGCTGGAAGCCCCAGAGCTTGCCCGTGCGTGCCGGCGCGAGCTGGGCCTCGTCCAGCACCAGGAGCGCGCCCTCGGCCTCCGCGAGTTGCTTGAGCCGGGGCAGCCATTCGGGCGGCGGCACCACCATGCCGCCCGCGACCAGCATGGTCTCAGCCAGCACCGCGGCGATGTCGCCCGAGGTCACGTGGTCTATCAGCTCGCGCGATTGCGTGATGCAGGCAACGTCGCAGGCAGGGTATTCGAGGTTGATCGGGCAGCGGTAGCAGAAGGGCGCGTAGATCGCGGGCGCGTTGGCGGGCGCCAGCAGGGGCCCGAGATGGCGCCGCCGGGCGCCGCCGATCGTGGTCACGGATTCCACCGCGAGGCTGCCGCCGTGGAGGCCCCGGATCACCGAGAGGATGTCGTGCTTGCCGGTGACCGCGAGCGCCATGCGCATGGCGACCTCGTTCGCCTCCGAGCCCGTGACCGCGAAGTTCACGACCTCCAGCCCATTCGGCAGGGTGGAGGCGATGCGTTCGGCGAAGCGCACCAGATGGGGGTTCGAATACCACGAGTTCTCGTGCCAGAGCTTGCCGGCCTCGGCGCGCATGACCTCCACCAGCTCGGGATGGCAGTGGCCCAGCACGTTGCACATCATGCCGGCGGTGAGGTCGTAGTAGCGCTTGCCGTCGACGTCGTAGAGCCAGATGCCCTCGCCGCGCTCGAACTGGATCGCCGGCTGGTAGCGCCAGCCAAAGACGCGCGCGGCGTCCCGCGCCATCAGGTCGGCGTGGGCGTTGGAGGGCGCGTGGGAGGGAGCGGCGTCAGCCATCGCGCGCGGCCGGGATGGCAATGGAAATGTCGCGGAGGATCGGGTCCGTGGCGACGGCGATCTCGTTCTCGATCTGCGCGCCGCAGCCGGGGCAGCAGAACAGCCGGAACTCCACGGGATCGTCCACGAAGAGGGATGGATCGCCGATCAGAGGGTTGGACTCCGAGACCGGCCGCACGTCTTGCAGGCAGGCGTCCTTGTAGTTGGCCTCGAGCGGGCCGAGGGAGGCTCCGCAGTCGCCGCAGGCCCAGTAGGCGCCGGCCGCATCCTCGCGTACATCGAGGGAATCGGTCGCGCGGAGGCGGAGGTCGCCGTTGCGCTCAGGCTGCGGCGTCGCGCCGTTGGTGAGCCGCGCGAGCCGGTCGGCCCTGATCGCGGCCCGGTTGCGTTCGGTGGCCTCGATATCGACGGTGGTCTCGTCCTCGCCCAGCACGGCCCCAAAAATCGTGCGCGCGGCGTCCGGTGTGACGTTCTGGTGCAGCAGGTCGTGCTGGATCTTGGCCGGATCGCGCCGCATGGGGTCGCCGAAGCCGCCGCCGCCGGACCAGCGCACCGCATAGACATCCGCCGGGTGCTGGTCGAAGTTCTCCTGCCGCAGCTCCAGATGCTCGGGACGGCCCGAGACCTGCGAATGGTCGTCGACCATGCGGCTCTCGGCCATGCGCTCCAGGATGTCGCTCTCGCGGATGAACTGGTAGGCGTTGGTGGTGGACGGGAAGCCTCCCATCATGCCGGTGGAGGTGGGTGTCGCGTTGCCCGAGGACAGCGTGTCCTGGGTGATGCGCTCGGTGTTGTGGGGAATAAAGCAGGTCTCGGCGGAGAGCCCGCCGCGGTACCGGCCGGCGCCGCCCGAATCCGGCAGCTCCTTGCGGTAGAGCACTAGCAGCGGGAAGTTCTGCTCGTTGTGCTCCACGTTGGGGAGCTGGCAGATCGGCGTCCGCGCCTGGCCGCCGGTGTTGATGCCGTCGGCGTGGGCGAAGGCGCCGATGGAGCCGCCGATGGGGTCGATCAGCAGGTAGCCGTAGCGCTCGCCCCACTGGTCGATGCCGCGGAAGAGCGTCGCCGGCCACTGGCTGGTGCCGCCGATGCCCATGATGTCGCCGCGCAGCTCTTCATCCGAGAAGAGCATCTTGGAGATCGCGTTGTAGGCGGGGTAGAGCGATATCTCCATCGACTGGGTGGGTGCGGTCGACACGCTGGCCGGGAAGTCCGCGCAGTTGAGGGTGCCTGCCGTCGGGTCGAAATCGATGTGCCGCAGCGCGCCGCCCACCGCGAAATACTGGTCCCACACAAGCAGCTCGTTGATCGCCACCATGACCGAGCCGCGCCAGCCGGAGTAGGTGGCGTTCATCGCGCCGTCCTGCGGCGCGGTGCCGTCGTTGTCGAAGATCAGCCGGTCGCCCTTCTTGGTGACGGTAATCTGGACCCGGTGGGTGCGGCGGTCCCCCGGCCGGCAGGCCTCGACGTAGGTGCGGTCGCTCCAGGCGCCGTCGGGCAGCCGCTCCAGCTTGGCGAGGAAGGCGGTCTCCGCATTGTCGATGATGCGCTTCATCACGCCCTTGACCGTGCGCGGCCCGTAGCGGCGGACAAGCTGGAGCAGGCGCTCGCGCGCGCTCATGTTGCCGGCGAGCTGGGCGCGGAAGTCGAGCGCCACCATCTCGGGCTTGCGCGACGAGCGCAGGTAAAGCTCTTCGATGTCGCGGCGCACCACGTCGTTCTCGACGATCTTCACCGGCGGGATGAGGATTCCCTCGTCGAAGGCGCTCTCCGCGGCGGGGCAGAAGCTCCCCGGCGTGATGCCGCCGATGTCGTACTGGTGCAGGCAATTGGTGATCCAGCAGAAGAGCTCGCCCTCCCAGAACACCGGGCAGATCACCATCACGTCCATCTGGTGCGCGGCGCCGACCCAGGGGTCGTTGGCGAGGAACATGTCGCCCTCGCGGATGCCCGGGTTGTCGCTGCGGTTCTCCAGGATCCATTTCACCTGCGTGTCGGTGACGCCCGACATATACTGCATGTAGGGGCCGAAATAGACGAACTCGGCATCCTCGGTGAGGATCGAGGGGTTGAGGTCGAGCGCGTAGATGGCGACCGGAGAGCCCGAGATGCGCTGGATCGTGGCGCCGTGCTCTTCGTTGATGTTCCAGAGGTTGTGGCGAATCACCTCGTAGGTGACGGGATCGATTTGGGTCTCCCAATCCCGGTGGAGGGTGAGCTTGTCGGAGATGCTGAGCTCGCGCGGCGGCACGTAGGGCTTGGCCACACCGTCGAAGCGGGTCTCCGTCATCTCGCTGATGCGCCGCATGGTCGCGACCTGTGGGCCGGTATTCATGTCTCAATCAGCTCCCCTAAAACTTGCCCGGAGCGAGTTCGTTCTTGACGAACTCGCGACAAGCCGCGACTACGGCCCGCCGCTTATGCGGCGCCCTCGCGGAGGCGCCGGCCATAGGCCGGCTACCGTGAGCGACAAAATGCTAGAGCGTTTCCGTGTGAAACGGAAACGCTCTATACGTGAATTGCCCTCCCGGCGACCGCGAGTGCCGCCTCCTTCACCGCCTCGTTGAGCGAGGGATGGGCGTGGCACGTGCGCGCGATGTCCTCCGCCGAGCCGCCGAACTCCATGATCGTGACAGCCTCGGCGATGAGCGTGCCGGCGTCGTGGCCGACGATGTGGACGCCGAGCACGCGGTCGGTCTCGGCGTCGGCCAGCACCTTGACGAAGCCGTCAGTTGCCGACATCGCCCGTGCACGGCCGTTGGCGGCAAAGGGGAAGCGGCCCACCGTGTAGTCGACGCCGGCCTCTTCCAGCGCCTCCTCGGTCTGGCCCACCGTCGCAACCTCCGGCGCGGTGTAGACGACGCCGGGGATGGTCGCGTGGTTCACGTGCCCGCTGCCGCCCGCGATGATCTCGGCCACCGCGATGCCTTCCTCCTCGGCCTTGTGTGCCAGCATCGGGCCCGCGATCACGTCCCCGATGGCGTAGACGCCAGGTACGGCGGTCTCGAAGCGCTCGTTCACCTCGATGCGGCCCTGGCCGTCCAGCGCGATGCCGAGGCCATCGAGGCCCAAGCCTTCGGTGTTGGGCCGGCGGCCGACCGCCACCAGCACCACGTCCACGTCGAGAGATGCGCTCTCCCCGCCCGCGACCGGCTCCATGCTGAGCCTGACGCCCTCGTTGGTGCGCTCGGCGCCGGTGACCTTGGTGCCGAGCTTGAAGGCGATCTTCTGGCGGCGCAGCAGCCGGTGCAGCTGGGTCGCGACCTCGCCGTCCATGCCCGGCAGCACGCGGTCGAGGAACTCGATGACCGTGACCTTGGCGCCGAGCCGGCTCCAGACCGAGCCCATTTCGAGGCCGATGTAGCCCGCGCCGATCACCGCCATGCGCGCCGGCACCTCCGGCAGCGCGAGTGCGCCCGTGGAGGTGACGATGCGCTCCTCGTCCACCTCCATGCCTGGGAGCGGGGCGGAGACACTGCCGGTCGCGATCACCACTGTGCCGGCAGTGACGGTGCGCGGCTCCGGTCCCTCGATCGCGACCGTGCCGGGGCCCGTGAGTCGGGCGTGGCCCTGCAGGTGGGTCACGTCGTTGTTCTCCAGCAGGCCTGCGACGCCCTTGGTGAGGGCGCCAACCACCTTGTCCTTGTGCGCCATCATGGCGTCGAGGTCGAGCTCGACGCCCGAGACCTTGATGCCGTGGCGGGCGAGCTTGGCCTTGGCGTAGGCGTACTCTTCCGACGTATGCAGCAGCGCCTTGGACGGGATGCAGCCGACGTTGAGGCAGGTACCGCCGAGGGTGGGCGTGCGCTCGACGCAGGCCGTGCGCAGGCCGAGCTGGGCCGCGCGGATCGCTGCGACATAGCCGCCGGGCCCGGCGCCGATCACCAGAACGTCAAAATCATGTTCACTCATGGCGGCTCCGGCTGGCCTTGCGGGACTAGAGATCGAGCAGGAGGCGCTGAGGGTCCTCGATGCATTCCTTGATGCGGACCAGGAAGCTCACCGCCTCGCGGCCGTCGATGATGCGGTGATCGTAGCTCAGCGCAAGGTACATCATGGGGCGGATCTCCACCGCGCCCGCGACGGCGACCGGGCGCTCCTCCACCTTGTGTATGCCGAGGATCGCGGACTGCGGCGGGTTGATGATCGGCGTCGACATGAGCGAGCCGAAGACGCCGCCGTTTGAGATGGTGAAGGTGCCGCCCAGGAGATCATCCAGCGCGAGCTTGCCGTCTCGGGCCTTGGCGGCGAAGGCGCGGATCGCCTGCTCGACTTCGGCAAAGCTCATCTGCGCGGTATCGCGCAGTACCGGCACCACCAGGCCTTGCGGGGCGCTCACCGCGACGCCGATGTCGTGGTAGTACTTGTAGACGATATCGTCGCCCTCGATCTGGGCGTTGACCGCCGGGCATTCGACGAGCGCGGCGACCGATGCCTTTACGAAGAATGACATGAGGCCAAGGCGGACGCCGTGCTTCCGCTCGAACGCCTCGCCGTGCGCCGCGCGCAGCGCGTTGACGGCGCTCATGTCTACCTCGTTGAAAGTGGTGAGCATCGCCGCCGTATCGAGCGCGAGCTTGAGGCGCTCGGCCGCGCGCCGGCGCAGGCGGCTCATCGGCACGCGCTCCTCGCGCCGATTCTGAACGGGCTCGGGCGCCGCTTCCGCCCGTGCCGGAGCGGGGGGCGGCAGAGGAGTTGCGGGAGCCGATGTTTCGGGTGTCGCGCGAGCGGGAACCGTCTCGTGCGCGGAGGGTGAGTCGGGCGCCGGTGCCGCGGCCGAGGCGGCGCGCGCCACCACGGCGGCGAGCACGTCGCTCTTGAGTAGCCGTCCGCCCTTGCCGGTGCCTTCGATCTGCGCCGGATCGAGACCGTGTTCCTCGAGCAGGTGACGCACGGCGGGCGAGGGTGGGGGCACACGAGCGGTCGCGCGAGCGGCGACGGTCTCGCGCGCGGTAGATGACTCGCGCACAGAAACCGCCGCGGTAGCGGGAGATGCGTCGTCGCCCTCAGTCATGGCTGCGGCCCCTTCGTCCGGCTCCAGGCGGCCGAGCAGCGCACCAACCTCCACGTCCGCGCCCTCGCCGGCGACGATCTCCGCGAGGGTGCCGGCGGCCTCAGCCGTGACCTCGACGGCGACCTTGTCGGTCTCCAGCTCCACTAGGGTCTCGTCGCGTGCCACCGCCTCGCCCGGCGCCTTGTTCCAGCGCATGACGGTCGCCTCGGTGACCGATTCGCCAAGGACGGGGACAGTGATGTCGATGGTCACGACCCGGCCTCCATGCCGAGCGCGTCGTCGATCAAGGCCCGCTGCTCGCGCTGGTGGAGGACGAGGAAGCCGGTGGCGGGCGACGCAGCGGCTGCGCGCCCGACATAGCGAGGCCGTCGCGCGGCACCGTCGAGCTCTGTCAGCACCTGCTCGATGCGGGGCACCACGAAGGTCCAGGCGCCCATGTTCTCGGGCTCCTCCTGACACCAGACCACCTCGGCCTCGCCGTACTTCGCGACTTCGACCATGAGGCTCCGGCTAGGGAAGGGCGCGATCTGCTCCAGCCGCAGCAGCGCCACGTCGTCGATGCCGCGCTCCTCCCGCGCCGCCAGCAGGTCGTAGTAGACCTTGCCGGAGCAGAAGACGACCCGGCGCGCGCGCTCGGGCGTGATCGCGGGGTCCGCCTCGCCGATCACGCGGTGGAAGCGGGTGCCGCCGCTCATCTCTTCCAGCGGGGACACGCAGCGCTTATGGCGCAGCAGCGACTTGGGCGACATCACGATCAGCGGCTTGCGGAAGCTGCGGCGGAGCTGGCGACGCAGCACGTGGAAGTAGGACGCGGGCGTCGAGCAGTTCACGACCTGGATGTTGCCGTCGGCATAGAGCTGCAGGTAGCGCTCCAGCCGCGCCGAGCTGTGCTCCGGTCCCTGCCCTTCGAAGCCGTGCGGCAGCAGCATGACGAGGCCCGACATGCGCAGCCACTTGGCCTCGCCGGCGGCGACGAACTGGTCGATGATGACCTGGGCGCCGTTGGCGAAGTCGCCGAACTGGGCCTCCCAGATCGCGAGCGCGTTGGGGTCCGCGATGGAATGGCCGTATTCGAACCCGAGCACGCCGGCCTCGGAGAGGAGACTGTCCGCCAGCTTGATCCTGGCCTGGTCCGGCCTGATGTTGTTGAGCGGGATGTAACGCCCCTCGTTCTCCTGATCGATCAGGCCTGCATGGCGCTGGGAGAAGGTGCCGCGCGAGCAGTCCTGACCCGAGAGCCGGATCGGCTTGCCCTCTAGCAGCAGCGAGCCGAAGGCCAGCGCCTCCGCCGTGGCCCAATCGATCGGGCCGCCCGCGTCCAGCGCCTGGCGCTTCTGCTCCAGCTGGCGGCGGATGCGCGGGTGCGCGGCGAAATCCGCCGGCACGCGCGTGATTGCCCGGCCGACCTCGGCCAGAATCTCCGGCGCCACGGCGGTATCGCCGGGCCGTTCGTCGCGGGGTGCCGCCTCGATGTCCGCCCAATCGCCTTCCAGCCAGTCCGCCTTGTTGGGGCGATAGCTCTTGGAGGCTTCGAGCTCGGTCTCCAGCTTGGCGCGGAAGGTTTCCATCATGGCCTCGGCGCCGTCCACCGTGAGCACGCCCTCGGCCACCAGGCGCTCGGTATAGATCTGCCGCGTCGTGCGCCGCTCGCCGATCGCGCGATACATCGCGGGCTGCGTGAAGGCCGGCTCGTCGCCCTCGTTGTGGCCGTGGCGGCGGTAGCAGAAGATGTCCACCACCACGTCCGCCTTGAAGTGCTGGCGGTAGTCGGCCGCGATCTGGCAGACGCGCACGACCGCCTCGGGGTCGTCGCCGTTCACGTGGAAGATCGGCGCCTGGATGATCTTCGCCACCTCCGACGGATAGGGCGAGGTGCGCGCCTGAGCCGGGCTCGTGGTGAAGCCGATCTGGTTGTTGATGACGATGTGGACCGTGCCGCCGGTGCGGTAGCCGCGCAGCTGCGAAAGCTCGAAGACCTCCGAGCAGGTTCCCTGGCCGGCGAGCGCAGCGTCCCCGTGGATCAAGAGGCCCATGACCCGCTCGCGGGCCTTGTCGCCGCGCATCGCCTGCTTGGCGCGCACCTTGCCCAGCACCACCGGGTTGACCGCCTCCAGGTGCGAGGGATTGGGGGTGAGCGAGATGTGGAGCGAATGACCGTCTTCGAGCACGCGGTCGGCCGAGGCGCCGAGGTGATACTTGACGTCGCCCGAGCCCTGGACGTCGCCGGCGCCGGTCACGCCGCCCTGGAACTCGGAGAATACCGCGGCGTAGGACTTGCCCATGATGCTGGTCAACACGTTGAGCCGACCGCGGTGGGCCATGCCGATGACGATTTCGTCCACGCCCTGCCGCGCGGCCTGCGCAATCACGGCCTCCAGCGCGGGGATCACACTTTCCGATCCTTCCAGCGAGAAGCGCTTGGCGCCGGCATACTTCACGTCGAGGAAGCGCTCGAAGCCCTCGGCCTCGTGCAGGTGGCGCAGGATCTCCGTCTTCTCGCCGCGCGAAAGCGACTGCCGGTTGCGCTCGCCCTCCATCATCCGCTGCACCCAGGCCTTACGATCCGGGTACTGGATGTGCATGAATTCGACGCCGATGCGCGCGCAGTAGGTCTGCTTGAGGATCGCCAGCACCTCACGCAGCGTCGCGTGCTTCAGGCCGAGCACGCCGTCGACGTAGATGGGGCGGTCGTAGTCCGTCTCCGAGAAGCCGTAGCTCTTGGGGTCCAATTCCGGGTGGTGGCGCTCGCCCTCCAGGCCGAGGGGGTCTAGGGAGGCGATGAGGTGGCCGCGAACCCGATAGGCCCGGATCATCATGAGGGCGCGGATGGAGTCGATGGTTTCCGCCTGGACTGGGCCGTCGGTATCGCCGCTCTCTGCGGGCGGGGCGGCAGGCGGGCGGGGTTCCGGCAGCCCCAGCGCTGAGTCGTTTTCCGCCTGTCTCTCTGCGGGCCGGCTTATCGTCCCCGTGCCTTCGCCCTGGAAAAGGCGCCGCCAGCTCGGGTCGACGGAGGCAGGATCGCGCAGATACTGCGCGTGAAGCTGCTCGATGACGGCGGGGTCGGCGCCGCCGAGGAAAGAGGACGCGCCGTCGAGACCGTCGCTCATGCCGCGTGCCCCGCGCGGCGGCGGCCGTTCAGCACGTCGAGCACCGTGGTGCCGATGGCCGCCGGCGATTCCGTCACGGTGATGCCGGCGCTCCGCATCGCCTCGATCTTGTCCGCCGCACCGCCCTTGCCGCCCGAGATGATGGCACCCGCGTGGCCCATGCGCCGGCCGGGCGGCGCTGTCAGGCCCGCGATGAAGCCGACGATGGGCTTGGTAAGCTTCTCGGCGCGCACGAAGTCGGCGGCCTTCTCCTCGGCGCTGCCGCCGATCTCGCCGATCATGACGATGGCCTCGGTCTCGTCGTCGCGCGCGAAGAGGGCGAGGCAGTCGATGAAGTCGGTGCCGGCGACCGGATCTCCGCCGATGCCGATGCAGGTCGATTGACCCAGCCCGGCGGCGGTGGTCTGCCCCACCGCCTCGTAGGTCAGCGTGCCCGAGCGGGAGACGATGCCGACCCGGCCCCGCCGGTGGATGTGGCCCGGCATGATGCCGATCTTGCATTCGTCCGGCGTGATGACGCCGGGGCAGTTGGGGCCGATGAGGCGGGTCCGGGAGCCGGCGAGCGCCCGCTTGACCCGCACCATGTCGAGCACCGGGATGCCCTCGGTGATGCAGACCACGAGGCCGATCCCGGCGTCGATGGCCTCCAGGATCGCGTCCGCCGCAAAGGGCGCCGGCACGTAGATCACCGAAGCATCGGCGCCGGTGGCGGCGCGGGCCTCGGCCACGGTGTCGAACACCGGCAGGTCGAGGTGGGTGCTGCCGCCCTTGCCGGGTGTGACGCCGCCCACCATCCGCGTGCCGTAGGCGATCGCCTGCTCCGAGTGGAAGGTGCCCTGGGCGCCGGTGAGGCCCTGGCAGATCACCCGTGTGTCGCGATCAACGAGGACCGCCATCAGCCCGCTCGCCCTATTGCCTGAACCACCTTTGCTGCCGCATCGCCGAGGTCGTCGGCCGCGATCAGGTCGATCCCTGCGCCATCCAGGATTGCCTTGCCCTTCTCCACATTGGTGCCTTCGAGCCGGACCACAAGGGGGAGCTCCAGCGATACCTCCCGTGCAGCCGCGACAATGCCCTCGGCGATCACGTCGCAGCGCATGATCCCGCCAAATATGTTGACCAGGATTCCGCGCACGTTGGCGTCGGAGAGGATGATCTTGAACGCTTCGGTGACCCGCTCGCGGGTGGCGCCGCCGCCGACATCGAGGAAGTTGGCGGGCTCGGCGCCATGCAGCTTGATGATGTCCATGGTCGCCATGGCGAGGCCGGCGCCGTTCACCATGCAGCCGATGTTACCGTCGAGCTTGACGTAGCTCAGCTTGTGCTCGCCGGCAGCGCGCTCCGCCGGGTCTTCCTCGTCCGGATCGCGCAGCGCTGCGATCTCTCGCTGCCGATAGAGTGCGTTGTCGTCGATGCTCACCTTGGCATCGAGGGCGATGAGCGCGCCTTTGCTCGTCTCGATCAGGGGGTTGATCTCCACCAGGCTCGCATCGGTGCCGAGAACTGCATCGTAAACGGCGCGCGCCAGCTTGCCCGCCGCTTTGGCCGCCTCGCCGGAGAGGCCGAGGCCAAAGGCGAGGCTGCGTCCGTGGTGGGGCTGAAAGCCGCTCGCGGGATCGACCGGCACTGTCACGATGGCCTGCGGGTTCTCGGCCGCGACCGCCTCGATCTCGACGCCGCCCTCGCGTGAGGCGATGAGCGCGATGCGCCCGCTCTCGCGGTCCACCACGGCGCCGAGGTAGTACTCGTGGGCGATATCGGCGCCTTGTTCCAGGTAGACGCGGCGCACCTCGCGCCCTGCCGGTCCGGTCTGATGGGTGACGAGCACCTTGCCGAACATGGCGCGCGCCGCCGCAACCGCCTCGTCGCGGTCGGTGCAGACCTTGACCCCGCCCGCCTTGCCGCGCCCGCCGGCATGAATCTGCGCCTTGACCACCCAGACCGGGCCACCGAGCTCGTCCACGGCGGCCTCGATTCCGTCCGGCGCAAGCACCGGCACGCCGCGCGGCACCGGCACGCCGAACCCTGCCAGCACCTGCTTGGCCTGATATTCGTGGAGGTTCATGGGGCCGTCCCGCCGCGCGAGGATCGAGGGCGCGCCGTTATAGCACTCCCCCGGCCGCCCCGGCTATCGTGACCGGCGCCTGTTCGCGCCATGGACGAGCCTTCCGTCCAGCAGAGGCTGTGGCGCAGCGGTTTCCGCTCCATTCAAACCCTTGAACTTTTGCCTCTGCAACACACGGATTAGTTTTCTTTCTGACCCAATAATAATTCTCTGTAATTCAAAATAAGGACCATTATGTTTTGAAAAATCCAGGATTGATATTGACAAATCTCCCGAATTAGAGACTCTCGGAACCTCGGAACAAGGCTTATGCGCTTGATCGAACAGAATGGTATGCGCGCTCAAAGCACCAACGACGGGACGGATGCGCAAGATCGATATCCGGCGGTCGCCGGGCAGGAGACGCGTTGGGTGGTTGGCGATGTTGGAGCACCGGGGGAGGAACTTCATGCGGTTCGTTGAAACGTTCGTTCGGAGATAGCCATGCGCGTGGAATTCAGCGCAGGGAATGACATCGTTACACGGGCTTATCCCAGGCTCAGTCGTCAGCTCAAGAAGTGTGCCGCCTATATTTTGGAGCATCCGAGCGAGGTTGCCACGCTCTCCATGCGCCAATTGGCGGCGAGAGCAGAGGTGCCTCCAAGCACCATGAACCGGCTCGCTAAGGCACTTGGCTTCCGCACTTATGACGAGTTTCGCGCACTCTTCCGCGATAGTATCAACGACCAGGCGACAGGTTATTCTCTGCAGGCCGGCCAAGTACAGATGGTCGCCCGCGAAGACAAATTCGATCACGATCTCAATGCCTTTCAACAGGCGGCGCTGACCAATATCCATACCTTGTTTGACCACATTGACCGCACTGCCCTGGAGCGGGCGGTGCAGGCGTTGACGGACGCGCGCAGCGTACTCGTGATCGGGCTGCTCACATCCGAGTCTTCCGCCAACTACCTGCACCATGTGGCAGCCACGGGATTTCACAACTGGCATCTGCTGGTCCCCAAGAGCGCCGAGTACTTTCAACTGTTGGGGGCCCTGGCGCCCGGCGATGTCGTCGTCTGCATCGCCGTCGAGCCTTGTGCGGCCGAATCCATCAAGGTTGCCCGGCGCGCTCGGGAGGCGGGTGCGCGGGTCATCGGCATTACAGACCGGCGCACGTCCCCCTTGGCCGCGAGCGCGGACGACATCCTGCTGATCTCGGTCCACAGCCCGAACATTTTTCCTTCCCACGTCGGCGCCACCGCCCTCGTGGAATTGCTGGTCGGTATGATCGCGGCGGGCGACGAACGCTCGGTTGCGGAGAACGTGGAAAATGCGGAACGTTCGCGTCGAACTATGGGCGAATATTGGAGCGAATGATCCGAAATTTTCCCGATCTAGACGCGCCAAAGTCCTGGTTTAACTGGCTCGTTCGTTCCATTCCGCCGCGTAATGACAACACCGCGCAAACCGCGACTGGCGGGGAATGCCGGCTCGTGACACCATGGCGGCACGGCTCATTCCGACAAGAGGCGCCGCCATGACCCCGGAGCAGGTGCTTGCTCATCCCCCCAAGGTGCTGACCGATGCGCAGCGGGAGGCGTACTTCCGCGACGGCTACCTGCTGCTGGAACGCTTCGTGCCGGAGGACTGGCTCGCCATGCTGCGCGGGCTCAGCGAGCACTTCATCGACGAGAGCCGGAGCCGGGCCGCCTCGGACGACAGGTTCGACCTGGAACCCGATCATTGCGCAACGGCGCCCCGGCTCAGACGCCTGAACCAGCCGGTGGCGCAGCACTCCGACTACTGGCGATTCGCGAGCGACTCTTGCATCACAGACCTGGCCCAGGACCTGCTCGGGCCCAACGTGATGTTTCACCACTCCAAGCTCAACTTCAAATGGTCGGGCGGCGGCGAGGAGGTGAAGTGGCACCAGGACATCCAGTACTGGCCCCACACCAACTACAGCGTGCTCACCATCGGCGTCTATCTGGAGGACGTGGACGAGACCATGGGGCCCATGGGCGTGATCCCCGGCGCGCACGAGGGCGAGCTGTTCGACCTCTATGACGGGAACGACTGCTGGGCCGGCGCCATCAGCGAGCAGGACCTCCCTAGGGTGCCGGTGGAGGAGGCGGTCTATCTACAAGGCCCGGCGGGCTCGGTGACGGCGCATCACTGCCGCATGATCCACGGCTCCAAGCCCAACACCAACCCGGCGCGCTCGCGCCCGCTGCTGCTCAACGCCTTCTCGTCCGCCGATGCGCTGCCGGTGACGGCCTACAATTATCCCTCGACCCACAACGGAGAGCTCGTGCGGGGCGCCCGCCCGCGCTGGATCCACTTCGACCCGAGGCCCTGCCTCCTGCCGCCGGACTGGTCGGGCGGCTACACCTCGATCTTCGCGCTGCAGCAGGGAGAGGAGCAGGAGCCCCAGGCCGCCGCCGGCTAGGGCCTAGGCCCCGTCGTCGGGTGCGAGGCAGTTGCTGAACGATGCAGCCATGTTGCGGAGCAGCGTGAAGTAGAGTTCCGGCCCGTTATCGATCGTGGCACCGAGGGGATCCACGGTGCCGGACCTCACGTCGCTGCCTTCGATGACGGTTCTGACGAGGCGCTCGTCGAACTGGGGCTCGTCGAACACGCAGACCACGCCGAGCGAGTGCAATCTCTCGCGCAACTCGGAGATACGCCGGGCGCCGGGCGCGCGTTCGGGGCTGACGACCACCGAGCCTGCGGCGGTAAGCCCGAAGCGGTCCTCGAAATAGCGATAGCCGTCGTGGAAGACGATGAACGGCACGCCGCGAGCCGGCGCGACTTCCTGGGCGATCTCTCCGGTCAGGTCGTTCAAACGGTGGAGCAAGGCGTCGACGTTGGCCGCGTAGGTGGCGGCGTTGGCGGGATCGACGTCAGACAAGGCGCCGCCGATCGCGCGCGCCATGGTCCAACCGTTGATCGGATCGAGCCAGACGTGCAGGTCGACCTCGCCGTGGTCGCCGTGATCGTCGGCATGGTCATCGTGGTCGTCATGCCCGTGGCCATGGCCGTGATCGTCGTGATCGTCATGCCCCCCGTGGCCGTGGCTGCTGTGGTCGTGCTCCTCGAAGGCGCCGCCCTCGCGCATCGTGCGAAGCACCAGACCTGGTGTATCGACGAGCTTGACCACCCGGGCGTGGCCGGCGAGCGCGTCCACCGGCCCGGTGAGCGCGGATTCCATCGTGTCGCCGACCATGAAGACGATATCGGCACCCTCCAGCGCCGCCGCGTCGGAGGGGCGCATGGTGAAGGTATGGGGCGACGAGTGGCCCCGGATGACCAAGTGAGGCTCGCCGACGCCGGCCATAACGGCGCTCACCAGCGAATGCACCGGCTTGATCGAGGCGACGACCCGCAGTTCGTCGTCCGCCGCCGTGGGGGCAGCGGCCGCACTGCCGAGCAGCGCCGCCGCGGCGAGCGCGATGGGGAGGCGTCGTGGTGCGATGCGTGGACGATCCATGGTCGCGTCTCCGTCGATCAGGCGGGCATGATTTGGAGGATGTTATAATGTAATGTTGCGCTTGTACACTCGCTCCCGGAAGCTGCCCGTCAGCCGAGCGGCGTGTTGAGAAAGGCGATGAACGAGACCAGGCCGACGAGGGTGACCAGGGCGGCGCCCGTGTAGTTCATGCCGTGGCGGAGCGCGTTGGCTCCGCCGCCGCCCGAGCGCTCCATGACACGCATCGCGGCCTGCCGCGCGAGGATCGCCCCGACTCCCAGCACGCAGATGCTCGAGCCGATGCCGAGCGACATCGCCGCGACCAGCAGGGAGCCCGGAACGATCATGTCGTTCGCCACGGCGTAAAGCATGATCAGCACGGCGCCGGGACAGGGGACCATGCCCGCCGCGAGCGCCAGGATGCCGCCTTCCGCCTTGCTGCCGTGGCTGTGGCCGTGATGGTGGTGATGGCCGTGTTCGTGCGCATGAGCGTGATCGTGGTCGTGATGGTGAGAGTGCGTCCTGTGGCCGCGTGCCCTCAGCGAGGCGCGGACGGCCTGGTAGAGCATGTAGAGGCCGATGCCGACGATGATGAGGAAGCTTGCGGCGCGCACGCCCGGCACGTCCGATAGCCCCAGTCCGAAGCCGCCGCGCAGCACGAGATCGGCCAGCCAGACGATGACGATGGCGGCGATGACGTGGACGATCGCGATCTGCAGGGCCATCACCACGCCGCGCATCACCCGCGCCTCGCGCCCCAGAAAGTAAGACACGACGACGAACTTCCCGTGCCCCGGCCCGAACGCATGGATGGCGCCGTAGGCGAAGGCGACCGCGAGGGCCAGGAAGAGGGCGCCGAGATTCTCGCCCCGCTCGATGGCCTTCATGTGGAAGGCCACCTCGGCATTGGCGCGGCGCTGGAAGTCCATCAGAAAGTCCGATATCCCCTCGAACAGGCCGCCGCCCTCCTGGACGATCTCGACCTCGACTGGGGCCGGAACCGGCACTGCGGCGTCGGTCTGCGAGAGCGCGAGCGGCGCCGCGAACAGGCTCGTCAGAAGCAGCACGCACGCCAGACCCGATAGCGCGATCGGTCTGCGGAGACGGCGTTTGCGGGACCGGTGACTCATCGCGGCCTATCCCTCGCAAGCGAGCGTGACGGGCTGGGGATGGCCGGATTGCGCGCCCTCGCCGCGCGCGATGCGGAACTTGCATCCCGGGGTCATCTCGCCGCTCACCAGCAGGAAGGGCGAATCGGAAAAGCTGAAATCCACGAAAACCTCACGATCGAACAGGCTGACGGTCACGGGTTCCGCTGTCGGATCGAGGGGCGGCGTAAGGCCCACGGAGAATTCGTAGACCAGTTGCGCCTGCTCGATCCGCGCCGCAAACCGATCCACGTCGAAGCCGTCCTGCTTTTCCTCTCCCGACCAGATGTGCACGAAATAGTCGGCGGGTGAGAGGGGATCGAAGGTCTCGGCGCGCAGGTTCCTGACCTCAACAGGATTGAGCGTTCCGTCCCCGTCCAGATCGTAGGTTTGGATGGTGTGGGCGCTGTAGAAGTCGTCGAAGACCCACGAAAAATCCAGGCCGCTGACCCGCTGCTCGTCGAACGAGACGGTGATCGTGGTCTCGACCCATACGTCTGGATTGGCGCGCGCCTCGGTCGCCGCCAACGCTGCGCTCAGGGCGACAATCGGCGCCCACAGCCTGAGCATCGCCGCCATGAAGGGAAGTTGTGACATGTCATCTGACATGTCAAGAGAAGTGGTGCCGGCCCGAGGGCGGCGCGGCTTGGCTAGGGCGTGAGGTCCACAGGCCCGAGCGCGATCTGCGCCGGAGAGTCGGTCAGCGCTTCCAACACCTTCCTCTGGCTGCCGCGCAGCGCTTTTTCGGTCAGCTCCGCCGCCCGCTCGCCGTTGCCCTCGATCAGCGCGTCGACCAGGTCGTCGTGGAAGTGGTGAAACTCGTGCTCCCGCCTCTGCATCGCTAGCCCTAAGTGCACGATGCGCTCGTGCTGCTCCATGAGTCCGACGACCAGGCTGACCAAGCGCTGGTTGCCGGTGCACTCCGCGACGTAGCGGTGGAACTCGCGGTTGGCCCGCAGGTACGCCGTCTGGCCGGCCCTGTCGCCTTCCGGATAGGTCGCGTGTGCGGCCTCGTTGAGCGCGCGCAGACGGACCGCATCCACCTTGCCGGCGGCGAGCCTCACGGCGGTGACGTCGAGCACGAGGCGGAGCTGGAAGATCTCCTGAATGTCGCGCAGCGTGATCGGGGAGACCGCGTTGCCCTGCCGCCCGCGTGAGACGATCAGCCCTTCCTGGCGCAGGCGCATCATGGCGCTGCGGACGGGCGCCTTGCTCATGCCGTAGCGCGCGACCAGCAGGCCCTCGGAGATTTCCTCTCCCGGCTGCAGGGCGCAGGAGATGATCTCGTCCTTGATCGTCGCGTAGGCGGTGTCGTTCAGGTTCTGCGCGCCCGCCTGCGTGCCTTCAGCCGGCGGTTTGGAGGAGGGCTTGGCTGTGCGGGGCTTGCGGGACGGCATGGATGCTCGGGCCATTGCCGGCTGACCGGCGCGCTGGTTGCTCCCGAGCGTAACGCATGTGTTTGCCGGCTACGAGGGGCGTCGTGGAAGGCGCCTGGTGAGGGGGGTTACCGGCGTTCAGCCGGCTTTCCTTACTCTCACGCATCCGAAGTCGGCAACCGGCGCCGCTTGCGCCGGCGCACCGTTCGGCTAGGCTCGGGCCGCCACCTGAAGGGAGAGCCCGATGAGCCAGGCCGCCGCCTCCGTCACCCGTATCTCAGCGCCGAGCGCCCACCCGTTTTCGCCGCCCGATATCGTGCTCCAGACCGAGCCCGAGGACGAGCGGATCTGGGTGCCGCTCAAGGAAGGCGTCTGGCTGCGCCCGCTGATGTACAACACCGTGCAGGGCGGCTGGTGCGAGGTGGTCAAGGTCACGGGCGGCGGCTTCGTCTCGCGCCACCGGCACCCGGCGCCGGTCCACGGCCTCGTGCTCAAGGGGGCCTTCCGCTATCTTGAGCATGACTGGATCGCCGACCAGGGCACCTACATCTACGAGCCGCCGGGCGAGGTCCACACCCTCGTGGTCGACGACGATTGCCCTGAGATGCATTGCTTCTTCGCGATCTCGGGCTCGGTCAACTACGTGGACGAGGAAGGCCGGGACGTCCGCGCCGAGGACGTCTTCCACCGTCTCGACCGCGCGCGTGAGCACTACGAGGAGGTCGGCCTCGGCGCCGACTACGTGAAGAACTTCGTGCGTTAGCGCGGTCGGAGCCCGCGTGCCGAGAATTCAGGCTCGCGCACATCGGAATTCGGAGCGATTTGCCATGCAGGAAGGATTCACGGCCGTCGTGAAGCAGTCCGGTCCCTGGTGGATCGGCTGGATCGAGGAGATTCCCGGCGTCAATTGCCAGGAGCGCACCAGGGAGGAACTTCTGGAAACGCTCCGGGTGACCCTGCGAGAAACTCTGGAGTTGAACCGCCGCGAGGCCATCGAGGCCGCTGGGCCAGACTATGAAGAGGCAATCGTCGTTGTATGAAGCGTCGCAAGCTTCTGCGGCATCTGCGCGAGCATGGCTGCGTTTTGTTGCGTGAAGGCGGACGGCATTCCTGGTAGTGCATGGCGGCGCCTGCCGCACCTATAATGCGCCGCCGGTGAGCGAGGGGGAGCAGCCACCATGTATCCAGCACCGATCGACGAGTATGTGCGGCCGGCGACGGTCTCGGACGCGCTCGCCGCTCTCGGCCGCTACGACGAAGGCGACGCAGTCTTCGTAGCCGGCGGCCAGAGCCTCATGCAGGCAGTCAAGGCGCGCCTCGTGCGCCCGCGCTGCCTGATTGACCTCCAGGCGGTGGACGGGCTCTCCGGCATCGATGTGGGTGCGGACGGGGTTCGCATCGGACCCATGACCCGCTACGCGGAGATCGCCCGGGACGAGCGCCTCACCGGCGCCTGTGCCGCGCTCCGCGACGCAGCTCAGCGCGTGGGCGATCGCCAGGTGCGCAACCGGGGCACCATCGGCGGCAGCCTCTGCTGGAACTATGTCGCCGCCTGCATGCCGCCCACGGCGATCGGGCTGGGCGCCAACTTGGAGCTGACGGCGGCGGACGGTGCCACGCGCACCCTCGCGGCGGAGGATTTTGTGGGCGGCCCCCTGGAGACGGCGCGGGAGGAGAACGAGATCCTCACCGCCATCACCATCCCGGCCGCCGGGGGGAACGCCGGCAGCGCCTACAAGAAGTGGGGCCTCGTCACCGACGCGCTGCCGGTGATCGGGGTCTGCGTCGCGCTTGAAGTGGCGGACGGACGCTGCACCAGCGCGCGCATTGCGGTGGGCGGGCTTGCCACTGGGCCCACACGCTCGGGTGCCGGCGAAGAGGCGCTGGTCGGCGTCGCGGCCGGCGATGGCGACAGCATCGCGGCCGCGCTCGCCAAGGCCGCAGACGAGATCGAGACCCAGGAAGACCTCTGGGCCGACAGCGACTATCGCAAGCAGCTCATCCGCTCGCTCGGCGCCGAGGTCACGGCCACGGCGTTTGCGCGAGCGGCCGGCTAAGAGCGGAACGGGAGGCCCGGCAATGAGCACGACCACGATTACGGTGACGATCAACGGCGAGGTCTTCGAGGAGACCGTGCCGGTCCGCATGCTGCTGGTCGACTTCATCCGCGAACGCGCGGCCCTCACCGGCACCCACATCGGCTGCACCTACGAAGGCGTCTGCGGCGCCTGCACGGTCCAGATCGATGGCGAGGCGGTGAAGTCCTGCCTGATGGTGGCTGCCCAAGCCGACGGCCACCAGATCACCACCGTCGAGGGCCTGGCCCAAGGCGGCGAGCTCTCGCCCCTGCAGCGGGCCTTCAACGAGCAGCACGCCCTGCAGTGCGGCTACTGCACGCCGGGCATCCTGATGAACATGGACGAGTTCCTGCGCGAGAACCCGGACCCGACGGACGACGAGATCCGCCACGGGCTGGTCGGCAACCTCTGCCGGTGCACAGGCTACGCGCACATCGTCGACGCGGTCCGTCAGGCCGCCAAAGAGACCAGGTGACGGAGGCGAAGCGGATGACCGGGACAAGCGAAGGCTGGGTCGGCAGCCACTTCCACCGCAAGGAAGACCACCGCCTCATCACGGGGAAGGGGCGGTTCCTGGCCGACATTGCGCGGCCAGGCGCGCTGCACATCGTGTTCAAGCGGAGCGACCACGCGCACGCCACGATCGAGAGCGTCGACGTGAGCGCGGCCAAGGCCATGGCGGGCGTCGTCGCGGTCGTCACCGGAGACGACATCAAGGACGAGATCCTGCCGATGCCGCAGCCCGTGGTGCAGCCGGCGCTGCCCGCCACCTATCCCAAGCACTGGCCGCTCGCGGTCGGCAAGGTGAAGTGGCACGGCGAGCCCGTGGCGGCGGTGATCGCCCGCGACCCCTACGTCGCCGCGGACGCGGCTGAGGCCATCGAGGTGGATTACGACCCGCTGCCCTACGTGGGCGATGCGGAGAGTGCGCTCGCGGACGGCGCCACCATCGTCCACGAGGACTGGCCGGACAACGTGATCTTCCAGATGGATTTCACCGGCGGCGCGGACGAGGAAAGCCAGCGGGCGCACGAGGCCAAGGTGCAGGAGGTCTTCGACGGCGCCGACATCGTGATCAAGCAGCGCTTCACCTGCCACCGCTGCGGCGTCGCGCCGATGGAAACCAGAGGCGCGCTCTTCGAATGGGACGAGTCAGACGGCTTGACCGGGTGGCTCACCACCCAGCGCCCGCACATCGACCGCCTCGCGCTCTCGGACATCCTCGAAATCCCCGCCGAGAAGATCCGCATCATCGCGCCGCGTGACCAAGGCGGCGGCTTCGGCGTCAAGGCGCCGTTCTACCGAGAGCCCATGCTGATCGCTTACATGGCGAAGAAGCTGGGGCGCCCGATCCGCTGGGTCGAGACCCGCCAGGAGCACCTGATGGCGGTGAGCCAGGAGCGCGACCAGATTCACGATCTCGAAGTCGCGGCGGCGAGCGATGGCAAGCTGCTCGCGATCCGCGATCGCGGCCTCGCCGACTGCGGCGACGGCTGCGAGGGGGTCTACTGGGGCTTCCTGATGCCCTTCCTCGGCGCGGTCGAGCTGCCCAACGCCTACGACTGGCCGATCGGCGACATCAAGGTGAAGGTCGCCATCACCAACAAGTCGGCGCTCTCGCCGGCCCGCGCCTTCGGCGAGTTTCCCACGCGCTTCGCCATGGAGCGCGCCATCGACATGGTGGCCAAGCGCTGCGGCATGGAGCCGGCGGACGTGCGCCGCAAGAACTTGGTCGCCACGCTCCCCCACATGTCGATCACCAACGAGTATTTCGACAGCGGCGACTTCATCAAGGTGTGGGACAACCTGATGACTGAGGCCGACCTGCCGAGCTTCCGCGCGCGCCAGGCGGAGGCACGGGCCGAGGGCCGCTATCTCGGAATCGGCTTCGGCCTCGGCGTGGAGCTATCGGGCGTCGCCTCCGAGCTGTTCGTGCCGATGGAGAACCAGCCGGGCTACGGTGCAGCGACCGTGCGGCTCGACCCGCGCGGCAAGGTGTTGGTCTTCGAAGGCGACGCGCCGGGCGGGCAGGGGCATGAGACCACGGTGGCCCAGGCCGTCGCTCACAGCTTCGGCATCCACCCCAACGACGTGGTGGTGACCACGGGGGATACGGGCACGACTCCCTTCGGCTCCGGCACCGTGGGCGCCCGGGCGGGCTCCTACTTCGTCAGCGCCGCCGTCCAGGCCTGCGAGTTCCTGAAGGAGAAGATCGCGCGCATCATGGCCCACGACCTGGCTCTCGCCGATGCGTCGCCGGCCGACTTCGCCTTCGCGGACGGCTTCGTCACCTATCAGAAAGACGCGAACATAAAGAAGACATTCCGCGAGGCGGTGGAGCGCGTCATCATGGCGCCGATCAACCTGCCGGAGGGCGAGTCCGGCGGCCTCGAGCACACCGCCTTCTTCGAGGCCGAGAAGCCGATGATCGCCTTCAACGCCGATGTCTGCACGGTCGAGGTCGATATCGAGACCGGCCAGTTCAAGATCCTGAGCTGGACCACCTCGGAGGACGTGGGGCAGATCATCAACCCCCAGATCGTTGAAGGGCAGATGCAGGGCGCCATCGTCCAGGGGCTCTCGAACACCATGTTCGAGGAGTTCGTCTACGACGAGAACGGCCAGCAGCTCACCGCCGACTTCGAGAACTACAAGCTCGCGACCGCGGCGGACGTGCCCGACATCAAGGTGACGCACGCGCCGACGCCCTGCCCCTACACGCCGCTCGGCAGCCGCGGCATCGGCGAGGGGCGGCCCTCCGACGTGCCGGGCACGCTCTGCAACGCCATCTGCGATGCGCTCGAGCCCTTCGGCATTGAGATCACGGACCTGCCGCTCAGGCCGGACTCGCTCTGGCGCCAGATTCAGGCGGTGCGCGGGGCTTCCTAGGCCGCGTCGCCCTACCGCGCCGCGCCGGTCGGGGCGATGGCGGGAGACACAGTACGCATCGGCTCCGGCGCGGGCTTCGCCGGCGACCGATGGGAGCCGGCGGTCGAGCTGGTCGAACGCGGCGGTATCGATTACATCGCCTTCGAGTGCCTGGCCGAGCGCACCATCGCGCGCGAGACCCTCGCGCTGCGGCGGGGGCAGGGGAGCGGCTACAACCCCCAGCTTGAGGACCGCATGCGCGCCGTGCTGCCGCCGGCTGCGGCGCAGGGCGTGCGGGTGCTCAGCAACATGGGCGCCGCGGACCCGCTGGCAGCGGGCCGCAAGACGGCCGAGATCGCGGCGGAGCTCGGGCTCGACGACCGGCGCTGCGCGGTACTGCTGGGCGACGATGTGCAGGAGGCCGTCGCCGCCCGCCCCGGCCTGCCCCTGATGGAGACCGGCGCGCCGCTGGAAAGCATCCTGCCGTGCATGGCGTCTGCCAACGCCTATCTCGGGGCGGACGCGGTGGCGTCCGCGCTCTCGACCGGTGCGCCGGTGGTGGTGACCGGCCGGGTCGCCGACCCCTCTCTTTTCGTCGGCCCGATAATTCATGCGCTCGGCTGGGACTACGACGATTACATTCGTCTCGCCCAGGCCACGGCGACGGGCCATCTGCTGGAATGCGCGGGCCAGGTGACCGGCGGCTACTTCGCCGACCCCAGCGTCAAGGACGTGGCCGGCCTGGCACGCCTCGGCTTCCCCTTCGCCGACGTGAGCGACGCTGGCACTGTGACCATCGGCAAGTGCGACGGCAGCGGCGGGCGCATCGACGCCGCCACCTGCACCGAGCAGCTTCTCTACGAGGTCGAAAATCCTGCGGCCTACGTCACGCCCGACTGCGTGCTGGACATGACCGGCATCGCTTTCGACGAGGTCGGGCCCGACCGGGTGGCGGTCTCAGGCGCGCGGGCGCAGCCGCGCACCGACACCCACAAGGTGAGCATCGGCTATTTCGACGGCTACTTGGGCGAGGGGCTGCTTTCCTACGGCGGGCCCAATGCGGTCGCGCGCGCCCGCCTTGCCGGCGAGATCGTGGCGGAGAGGCTGCGCCTGCGGGGCTTCGCCTACGACGCGCTGGACGCCCGCCTCATCGGGATCGACAGCCTGCACGGGCTGGGCGTGGGCCGGCCCGAGCCCTATGAGGTCAGGCTCCGCGTCACCGGCCGCACGCAGGACAGGAAGGCGGCGGAAGCGGTGGGCTTCGAGGTCGCAGCCCTCTACACCAACGGGCCCGCGGGCGGGGCCGGGGACGCGGCCTCGGTCCGCGAGATTCTTGCCGTGCAGTCTGTGCTGCTGCCACGCGACCTGGTCACGCCCCGCGTTGAAGTGGTGGACGCCGGCTGATGCTGACCGTGCACGACCTCGCCCACGCCCGCGCCGGCGACAAGGGGCACAGCGTCAACGTCTCGGTGATCGCTTATGACGAGGCGGGCTACGAGCGTCTCCTGCGGGAACTCACCGAGGCGCGCGTGGCAGCGGCCTTCGCGCCGCTCGCCGAGGGCCCGGTGCGCCGCTACGCCCTGCCGGGGCTTGGGGCGTTCAACTTCGTCATCGAGCGGGTGCAGGGCGGCGGCGTCACCGCGACCGGCGCGCTCGACATCCACGGCAAGAGCCTGTCGTCGCTGATGCTCACGATCCCGCTACCCGGCAACGAACCGGAGGAGGAGTGAGCGCCGCTCAGGCTGCGGTATCAAACCAGATCGTGACCGGGCCGTCGTTAACCAGGTGGACCTGCATCTCCTGCCCGAAGCGCCCGGTCTGGACTGGCACGCCGTGCTCGGCGAGGGAGGCTGCGAAGAGTTCGTAGAGGCGTTCGCCCTCGTCCGGCGGGGCGGCGTAGGAGAAGCCCGGCCGGTTGCCGCGGCTCGTATCGGCGGCAAGGGTGAACTGGCTCACGACAAGGGCGCTGCCTTCGCTCGCCAGCACCGAGAGGTTCATCTTGCCGGGCTCGCTCTCGAAAATGCGCAGGTTGGCGACCTTACGCGCGAGGAACTGCGCCTGCTCGTCGCCGTCGCCCTGCATCGCGCAGACCAGAACCAGCATGCCGTTGCCGATCTCGCTGACCGTCTCGCCGGCGATATCGACGCGGGCTTGCGCGACCCGCTGGATCAGCGCCCTCACGAGTCGATCGGCGCGTAGTAGGTGCGGACGGGCGCCTCGGCGAGCAGCGCCAGGAAGTCGTCCAACGCGTTGGCCTCTTCCAGGGCGGCGAGGCTGGCCTTGTGCGCCTCTACCGAGGTCCATTCTTCGACGATGATCAGCTTGTCCGGCGCGCCGGCATCCACCACGAGCTCGACGCGCAAGCAACCCTCCAATCCGGGGTTCTCGCCCACGAAGGGGGTGAGCATGTCGACCACCTCCTGACCCTTGCCGGGCTTCGCGGTCGCCCGTACCAACATCAGCACGCTCATCGTCCTCTCCCTCGCTCGGGCAGCAGACGCCGGGGGGCCGGGGCTGTGCGCCCCGGCCTCTCAACGCAGCAATGTGGCTATACAGAGCGCAGGCGCGCCGCGCTACCCGTAATAGCCGCCGTCCTCCATGAGCCGCCTGGTGCGGTCGTCCATGGCCTTGAGCGCGGCCTCGATGTCCTTCTCGCCGTTGACGAAGTCGGCGCACTCCTCGCCCATGAGCGCCTGAATGGCGTTGGCCTCCGGGATCTGCATGAGATAGGGCACCGTGTACGGGAAGGCGCGGTAGAGGCCCGCGAGGAAGTTGTGGTCCTGATTGCGCGCCAGGATCGAGGCACGCGCCGGCTGCGCGCCCGCCGCAACCTTGGCGTCACCGATCGCGGGATCGGTGTAATCGCCCGAATTGAAGTACTGCATCCAGGCGAAAGCCGCCTCCTTGTTCTCCCCGCCCGAATTGATGAACTGCCCGAGTCCGCCCATCTGTGGCTTGTGGTCGCTGCCCGGGCTCTGACCCTTGGGCGGCAGATCAACATGCATCACCTCGTGGAACTCGGTGAAGCCCGGGTCGTTCAGCACCGCGGTGCCCCAGTTCAGCGGGCCGTAGACGGCGGTGCCATTGGCCATGGCCTTGTTCACTTCGTCCTCGGTGGCGTTGGCGCTGACCGGATGGGCGTACTTCATGAGCTGTTCGATGACGCGCATCGCCTCGTATCCCGCATCGGTCGCGAAGGCCGGGTTCCACCCGCCCGGCTCCATCTTGTCGAACCACCAGCCGCCGCAGGTCGCGTGCACGCCCCAGAACACGGTGCCGGCCCAGGCGCCGCGCTGGAAGCAGGAGACGAAGCCGTACTGGTCCTGATCCGGCGCGTTCAGCTCCTTCGCAGCGCTGATCGCGTCGTCCCAGGTCATCGGCAGCGCGATGCCCGCAGCATCGAAGACGTCCTTGCGGTAGAAGGTCGTCATGACGTTGCCGTCGTCGGTGAGCCCGTGCAGCTCGCCGTCGCCTGACGGAATGCGATAGAGGTCGCTGACCTGCTTGGGCACGTCGGTGAGGTAGTCGTCGCGCCATCCGGGATCCTTCGCGAGGTGATCCTCGATCGAATCCATGGCGCCGGTGGCGTGGATGGCGGGGAAGCGCCCCCAGTCGATGTAGGTGCAGTCAAAGTCCGCCGACTTGACCGCCATGCGCGCGATCACGGTCTGGAAGAAGTCCGAGATCGGCTGGCCGGCGAAGTTCACCTCGACATTGGGATAGACCTTGTTGAAGAGCGGCTGGACCGCCCGCTGGGTGTCGCCCCAGCGCTTGCCCTCAGCGAAGTAGAGGGTGATCTTGCCGCCAACGTCGGCGAAGACCTCCCTGGGCTCGTAGGTCGCCGCGATGGCGCCCACCGTCGCCGCCGTGCTCGCCTGCAGGAACCGGCGCCGTGTGAGCCAATTCTTTCGATCGGCCGCAACCTGCGCCTCGATCGATTGCCGCGCCTCATGATCACGATCGTTCATGATCCGCACTCCCTGGTTCTCGGTTATCGAGTTTCTTGTGCCGGGAGGTGCTTGTGGCGTCTTTCGCGACGCCACTCAACCGGACTGTCCTAAACGGCTCTCCCGGCCTGATGACGCAAACCGTAGCACGGGCGGCGGGAGGGTGGCGAGCGCGCAGCCGTTCCTCTCGATTGCGGTGGCAGGGCCACCGTGTACCATCTGCGCGGTCGAGGAGAGGAGGAAGCGGGTGACGAGCCCATCTGCACAGGCAGACGCTGCGACCGGCGCCACGCGCCGGCTCGGCCAGTGGGTCGCCGAGGCACCCCGCGCCTGGAGCGAGGAGGCGGAGCGCCGTGCCGCGAGCGCCTTCGTGGACACGGTCGCCTGCATGCTGGCGGGCGCAGACGATCCGGCCCCGCGCGCTGCCTGCGCCGGCGTGGCGCGCTGGGGCGCGGGCGGTGCGGTCGTTGCGGGGACACCCCTCCGGCTCGCGGCACCCTGGGCCGCGCTGGTCAACGGTACGGCGGCCCACGCGCTGGACTACGACGACATCCTGGAGATCAGCAATGCTCACGTCAGCGCGGTGCTGGTGCCGGCCCTGCTCGCGCTCGGGCAAGAGCGGGACGCCGACGGCGCGGCCTGCGTGGACGCCTTCATCGTGGGCGTCGAGGTCATGGCCCGGCTCGGCGAAGCGCTCAACACGGCCCACTACTTCAAGGGCTGGCACACCACGTCGACCCTGGGCGCGCCCGCCGCTGCCGCCGCTTGCGCCCGGCTGCTCGGCCTCGATGCGGCGCGAACGACCGCCGCGCTCAGCCTCGCCACTAGCCTCGCCTCCGGCAGCAAGCGGCAGTTCGGCACCATGGCGAAGCCAGTCCACGCCGGGCTCGCGGCCAAGAACGGGATCATGGCGGCGGCGCTCGCGGAAGCCGGCGTCAGCGCCGCGGCGGACGCCTACGAGGGCGCGCGCGGCTTCGCCGACCTCTTCGCCGGCGTGCCCAGCGAGCGGCTGGAGGCAGCGGTCGGGGATTTCAACGGGCCGCCCGCGATCGAGCGCCATGGCCTATGGCAGAAAGTCTACCCCTGTTGCGGCAGCGTCCATCGTCCCCTCGATGCCCTGCTCGATATGCGGGGGGACGATGGTCTGCGGCTGCAGGCGGTGGCTGGGATCGACGCGCTGGTGGCGGAGGTCGAGATGCATAACCTGCCCTACACCGCGCCCGCCGATGCCATGCAGGCGCGCTTCAGCCTGCCCTACCTGCTGGCGAGCGCGCTGGTCGACGGCCGGCTCGCGCTCGACGCCTTCACCGCAGACGCGCTGGCGCGGCCGGACGTGCGCGCGCTGATCCCCATGATCCGCATGCGCCCGGACCCGGATCAGCCCGGCGGCGTCAACGCCGGCGAAGTGACATTGCGGGCAACGGTCACGGTGCGGCTCTCGGGCGGGGATGAGCGCTCGCGTACTGTGCAGGAGCCGAGGGGCCATCCGTGCAGGCCCCTCGGCCGCGACGCGCTCCACGCCAAGTTCGTGGACTGCGCCTCGCGCGCTTTGCCGGCTGCCGAACACGATGCCGCCTTTGGGGCGCTCGACGGGCTTGCCGGGGCGGGTAGCCTGGATGCGGTCGCAAGCCACCTGGGAGCGAGCCATGGCCAAGGCTGAAACGGGAGCACCCGACGCCGGGACCTTCACCAAGGCGGCGACGGTGTTCGACTGCCTCGGGCTTTTCTACGTGCTCGACGAGCCCTACGCGATCCGCTGCCTGGAGGCCGGCGTCAACATCTGCAACGTGACCTTCGCGCTGGAGAGCACCTGGGACCAGACCATGAGCGCCGTGGACGAGGGTTTTGGCAAGATCGAGGCCAGCCCCGTGCTTGCGCTCGCCCGCAACCGGGCGGAGATCGAGGCGGCGCTGGCAGCCGGCCGGCTCGCGGTGGTCCCCGGCACGCAAGGCTCGAGCATGATCGGCAAGGAGCTCGCGCGCGTGGGCGTCCTCGCCAGGCTCGGCTTCCGCTTCTTCGGCCTCGCCTACACCGGCGCCACTCTCTTCGCCGACGGCTGCGGCGAGAAGCGCGACGCGGGCCTCAGCTTCCTCGGTGAGGAGCTGATCGCGGCGGTGAACGAGACGCCGATGATCCTCGACCTCTCCCACGCCGGCCACCGCTCCCGCGCCGAGGCGGCACCGCTCGCCCGCGCGCCGGTCTGTACCCATTCCAACGCCTGGCACCACGTGCCCAACGACCGCAACACCAAGGACGAGACCGTGCGCGCCATCGTCGCCAAGGGCGGCATGATGGGCGCCTGCTGCCTGCCGCTCTCGGTGAGTCCGACGGACCAGACCCTCGACCACCTGATCGACCACATTGACCACTTCAAGGCGCTGGTCGGCGTGGAGCACATCGGCATCGGGCTCGACTTCACCGAGGCCTACCAGGAGTCCAAGACCGTGCTGCCGGAATCGATCCGCTGGCGCACGCTCCGCCCCGACATCTTCGGGCCGGTCGAGGCCTTCGTGACCCAGCGCTATCCGGCGGGGCTCAGCGGCATCGCCGAGCTGCCCAACCTCGCCCGCCGCCTCTTCGAGCGCGGCTACGGCGAGGACGAGGTGACCGGAATCCTGGGTGCGAACTGGCTCCACACCTTCACGCATTTTGTCGGCTGAGCTGGCGGCTCAGCCGGGGCACCCGCTTCGTCGACTGAGCCTTCGCCCTAGCCCCGGGCGGCGCCGGCCTGGGCCGGGCGTTCGGGCTGCTTGAAGCGGGGCATGACCTCCTCGGCGAAGAGCCGCATGTTGCGCAGCACCTTCTCCTGGCTCAGGCCGCCGAAGCCCATGAAGTTCATGAGCTGCCCGACGCCGCCTTCGTCCCGCATCCAGCGGACCTTCTCGGCGACCGCATCAGGCGTGCCGAACATGCCGAGGTTGTCGTAGACCTCCTCGAACGGCACCACGTCGAGCCATTCGAGGATGTCGTTGTAGTTCGCGTATTGGGCTGCGACCTTGCTGCGGTCGCGCTCGCCCCAGATCTTGGCGGCTGTGCGGATGTACCACATGACGTGGTTCTCCATGTCGGCCTTTACCGCCGCGTCGCTCTCGCCCACGTAGACGAACTCGTTGTGGGTCATGCGCAGGTCGGTGCGGCCGGATTGCGCGCAGAGCCGGTGCCAGACGTCGAAGTAGTTGGTCTTGAGAGTCTCGTAGGGGCAGAGGTAGGGGCCGATCAGGCCGTTGATGCCGCGGTCGATGACCTTCTGCACGGTGTAGTCGCTGAGCGCCGCCTGCCAGAGCGGCGGGTGCGGCTTGGTCAAGGGCTTGGGCAGCACCTCGATCTCGGGGAAGCGCCAGAACCGGCCGTCGTAGGCGAAACGCTCCTCGGTCCAGGCGCACCTGAGGATGTCGAGCGCCTCGCTGAAGCGCTGCTCGGCCTCGTCCATCGGCACGTCGAAGCCCTTGAACTCCGCCGGCTGGTTGCCGCGCCCGATCCCGACATCGACCCGGCCGCCGGAGAGGTGATCGAGCGTGGCCCAGTCTTCCGCCACGCGCAGCGGGTGCTGGAACGGCAGGACCACGACCGCGGTGCTGATGCGAATGCGGGAGGTGCGCTCGATCGCCTGGGCCGCAAGGACCGGCACCGCCGCGCGGCCGTACTGGCTGAAGTGATGCTCGGTGAACCAGACCGCGTCGTAGCCGAGCTCCTCGGCGACCTCGATCTGCTCGATGAGCGTGTCGAAGGGCTCGGGATCGCCCTCGCGGACCGCCGGCACGAGAATCAGCGAGAATTCCATGAGCGTCTCCCGGAATCCGTGTTGCCGCAATCTGCGCGGTTGACCCGCCGCCGCCTTGTGCCTAGATGCCAGGAGAGCGGCCGCGCTGCTCGGCAGAGCATGGCGGTACGCGCCCCCAGTGGCAATGGCCTGCACTGCCGAGACAACGGCTGGCGGGCGGGCGCCGGGCTGGTTATGGTCCGCGCCGCGCGGCTCGCCGCGCAGACTTGCAGAGGAAGTCATGGTCGAGCGTCCAGGCGCCCTCGGGCGCTATCCCCAAACCCGCATGCGCCGCAACCGGCGCGAAGACTGGTCGCGGCGGCTCACGGCGGAGACCCAACTGACGCCGAACGACCTGATCTGGACCGTGTTCGTCTGCGAGGGCGAGGGCAGGCGGGAGCCGGTGGGCTCCATGCCGGGGATCGACCGGCTCAGCGCCGACGTGCTCGCCAAGGAAGCGCGCGCGGCCTACGACCTCGGCATCCCGGCGCTCGCGGTCTTTCCGCAGACGCCGCATGCGGCCAAGAGCCCCGACGGCGACGAGGCGCTCAACCCGGACAACCTAGTCTGCCAGGCGGTGCGCGCGGTCAAGGCGGCGGTGCCGGAGATGGGCGTGGTCTGCGACGTGGCGCTCGACCCCTACACCAGCCACGGCCACGACGGGCTGATTCGGGACGGCTACGTGGTCAATGACGAGACGGTCGACGTGCTCTGCCGCCAGGCGCTGGTGCAGGCCGAAGCCGGCTGCGACGTGATCGCGCCGTCGGACATGATGGACGGGCGCGTCGGCGCCATCCGCCGCGCGCTGGACGACGCCGGGTTCGAGCGGGTGCGCATCCTCTCCTACGCCGCGAAGTACGCGTCGGTCTTTTACGGGCCGTTCCGCGATGCCATCGGCTCCACCGGCAATCTCGCCGGCGGCGACAAGCGCACCTACCAGATGGACCCGGCCAACGGCGACGAGGCGTTGCGCGAGGTCGCCATGGATATCGAGGAGGGCGCCGACATGGTGATGGTGAAGCCCGGCATGCCCTATCTCGACATCGTCTACCGGGTGAAGGCGGCGTTCGGCGTGCCCACCTACGTCTATCAAGTCTCCGGCGAGTACGCGATGCTCAAGGGCGCGGGCGAGCGCGGCTGGCTCGACGGCGACGGCGCGATCCTGGAGGCGCTGCGCGGCTTCAAGCGGGCCGGCGCGGACGGCGTGCTGACCTACGCCGCCCTCGACGTCGCTCGGCGCCTGCAGCGCTGATCCCCCTCCCATTTGCGGGGCCCGCAGCGGCCGCCGCGTGTATACTCCCGAACCCAGACAGGGAAGCATCGCGATGACCGTGGACGGACCGCTCAACGGCGTCACCGTAATCGACCTGACGCGCGTGCTCGCCGGGCCCTATTGCACCCTGGTGCTGGCCGATCTTGGCGCCCGCGTGATCAAGGTGGAGACGCCGGGGGGCGGCGACGATTCCCGCGCCTTCGGCCCCTTCGTGGGCGGAAAATCCGCCTACTTCATGTCGATCAACCGCGGCAAGGAGAGCATCTCCCTCAACCTCAAGGACGATGGCGACCGCGCGGTCTTCGAGGGCCTGCTGGCGGACGCCGACGTGGTGATCGAGAACTTCCGCGCCGGCACCATGGAGCGGCTGGGTTACGGCTGGGAGGCGCTGCACGAACGCTTCCCGCGGCTGATCTACGCGGCCTGCTCGGGCTTCGGCCACACCGGGCCTTACGCCGGCCGGCCGGCCTACGACGTGGTGGTGCAGGCCATGGGCGGCATCATGAGCCTGACCGGCCAGCCGGGCGGGCCGCCCGCGCGGGTGGGGAGCTCCGTCGGCGATATCGTGGCAGGGCTGTTCACGGCGATCGGAGTCAACGGCGCGCTCTATCGGCGCACCATGACGGGCGAGGGCGTGAAGCTCGACGTTTCCATGCTCGATTGCCAGGTGGCGATTCTGGAGAACGCGCTCGCGCGCTACTTCGCCTCCGGCGAGGTGCCGGGGCCGCTGGGCACGCGCCACCCCTCGATCACGCCGTTCCAGGCCTACGCCACGGCGGACGGGTACGTGGTCATCTCCGCCGGCAACAACACGCTGTTCGCGACGCTCTGCAACGCGCTGGAGCGACCCGACCTCGCCGAGGACCCGCGCTTCGTCGACAACCCCGCCCGCAACGCCAACACCGACGCGCTGGAGCAGGAGTTCGAGGCGATACTGACGGCGCACCCGACCGCGCACTGGCTCAAGGTGCTGGAGGCGGCGGGTGTGCCGTGCTCACCGATCAACCGGGTGGATGACGTGCTCGCCGACCCGCAGGTGGCGGTGCGAAACATGGTGGTCCGGGCCCAGGACCCGGTCGCAGGGGAGGTACAGATGGCAGGGAATCCGATCAAGCTCTCGGGCTATCCCGACCCGACGGAACGGCCGCCCGCGCCGGAGCTCGACCAGCACCGGCAGGCGATCGTCGACGGAGACTCGTGATGCGTGCCGCGGCCTTTGACAGGGATGGGCAGCGGCAAGGAACTTGGCTCGGGCGACTTCGGCCGTATTGCGCGGCAGCCGGCGCGCTGGCGCTGCTGGGCGTGCTGCTCGCCGCGGGCTCGTGCTCCTGGTTCGCGCTCCCCTCCTACGATGACGCCGAGGAGGTCCCCGGCCTCGATGCGCCGGTGGAGGTGGTCCGCGACGCCCATGCGATCCCCCACATCTTTGCCCAATCAGCGCGGGACGGCGCCTTCGCCATGGGCTACGTCCATGCGCAGGACCGGCTCTGGCAGCTGGAGATGCAGCGCAGGATCGGGCAGGCGCGGCTCGCGGCGGTGGTGGGCGAGCCCGGCATCGAGACCGACAGGTTCCTGCGTACGCTCGGCCTCTACCGCGTCGCCGAGCGCAACTTCGAGAAGCTCGCGCCCGAGGTGCAGGCGATCTACGAGGCCTATGCCGCCGGCGTGAACGCCTATCTGGAGACGCGCTCTGAGATGCTGCCGCCGGAGTTCGTGCTGCTCGGCCACGAGCCCGAGCCCTGGCGGCCCGCCGACAGCCTGGTCTGGCTCAAGATCATGGCCTGGGACCTGGGCGACAACTTCTCGGACGAGCTGCTGCGCGCGCGCCTCGCCGGCAAGCTCGACTGGGCGCAGCTTCAGGACCTCTGGGCCCAGCATCCGGACGACCCGCCCATGGGGCCGCATGCGCAAGCGCCGGCCTTCGACCCCGCCGGCATCGACTTTGCGGCGCTCGACGCTGCTGTGGACGGCGCCGTGCCCGCGCTGCGCGCCTCCGGGCTCGGCTCCAACGCCTGGGTGCTGAGCGGCGCGCACACGGAATCGGGCAAGCCGCTGTTGGCGAACGACCCGCACCTGCGGCTCGAAATCCCGAGCGTCTGGTACCTCGCGCACGTCTCGACGCCCGAGTTCGAGGTGGTGGGCGCGACGCTGCCGGGGCTGCCCTTCCCGCTGCTGGGCCGTAGCCGCAACCTTGCCTGGGGCTTCACCAACACCGGGCCGGACGTGCAGGATCTCTTCATCGAGCGGATCGACCCGGACGACCCAGCGCGCTACCTCGCGCCGGAGGGGAGCCTCGAATTCGACGTCCGCACCGAGACCATCGAGGTGAGCGGCGGCGATCCCATCGAGCTCACGGTGCGCGAGACGCGCCACGGGCCGGTGGTCTCCGACGTGCTGGAGGATACCGAGGAGTACCTGGAGGCCGGCCACGTGCTCGCGTTCTCGTGGACCGCGCTGGCGGACGACGACAGGAGCGCCCAGGCGCTGGTGAACGCCACCGGGGCGGAGGACTGGGAGAGCTTCGTCCAGGCGCTGCGCGACCTCGCCGTGCCGCAGCAGACCATCGTCTTCGCCGATACCGAGGGCAACATCGGCTACGTCGCGCCAGGCCACGTGCCGGTCCGCGCCTCGGGCCAGGGGCACATGCCGGTGCCGGGCTGGACCGGCGAATACGACTGGGTGGACCGCGTGCCCCTCGATGCGCTGCCAGGGGACAGCAACCCGCCGTCGGGCCGCATCGTCACCGCCAACAACCGGATGGTCGCCCTCGACTATCCCCATTACCTGACTGACGACTGGACCCCGCCCTACCGCGCGCAGCGGATCGAGGCGCTGCTCGACGCCCGGCCCAAGCACGACGTGGCGAGTTTTTCAGCGATCCAGCAAGACCTGGTCTCGCTCGCGGCTGCGCGGCTCACGCCAGTGCTGCTGGGGCTGGCCGAGCCTTCGAACGAGGTGATGCGGGACGCGCTCGCCACGCTCGGCGAGTGGGACTACGGCATGCAGCGGGACCGCACGGAGCCGCTCATCTACATGGCGTGGGTCAGGGAGCTGATGCACGTGCTCTTCGCCGACGAGCTGGGCGACGTGTTCGAGGACTACTGGAAGATCCGCACCGAGGTGATCCACCGCGCGCTCGGCGAGCGCCAGGTGTGGTGCGACGACGTGAGCACCGCTGGCGAGCAGGAGACCTGCGCCGAGACCGTGAGCCGGGCGCTCAAGGTCTCGCTCGAATACCTCGCCGTCACCTACGGCCACGACATGGACGACTGGCTCTGGGGCGAGGCCCACGCGGTCCACATGAAGAGCCGCATCCTGGGCGAGGTCCCGGCCATCGGCTCCTGGTTCGAGGTGAACATGCCGACTGGCGGCGAGAAGGAGACGGTGAAGGCCGGCGGCTTCGACGTGGAGGACCCGGAGCGCCCGTTCGCGCAGAACCACGGCGCGGGCTACCGCGCGGTCTACGATCTGGGCGCGCCCGAGAACTCGGTCTTCGTCATCAGCACGGGGCAGTCCGGCAACCCGCTCTCCTCCTACTACGAGGACTTCGCCGAGCCCTGGCGCGACGGGGAATACCTCCCCATGCTCACCGACCGTTCGCGTGTGGAGGAGGACGCCCTGGGGACGCTGGTGCTAAGCCCGAGGTGAGGGGGATGCGCCGAGCGGGGCGACAATTTGCGCACTTCCAGAGGCGGAGCGCGCACTATGGGCCATTGCCCGTGGTAGTGCATTCTCGCAACATGGGCCGCAAGAGCACTTGATTGCGGCAGAGAGCGTGACTAGAACATACTAGGTACATCGGAGACATCAGGATACGGGAGGGGGCGAGATGGCAGAGCGAATGGCGGCTCTTCGGCGTGCGCCGGAGCGACCCCGGCTGCGGACGCTCTTGAATAGCGCGAAGACCGTCACGGTGACGGATGCTGAGCTCAGGGCACAGCGTGCGAGCTTCGTGTATGGCAATGCACCGAAGGGTTCCCGTATCACAAAGGATTCTGCCGCCAAGTCGGTTGACCGAATTCGTGTTCGGTAGGAGTGAACACCACGTACTGTACCTTGCATCGGTTGAATGTGTGTTAGATGTTTATACTGGAAGAAGAAAACCTTGAACTATACGATAGAATTCAAGAGCAAAACCTAAATCGACAGTACGAGCTGCTTACGAATTGCATAGAAATCGGCCTCATGAAGGGTCCGGTTTCGTTCGACAAGTATCTTCTTTGGGCGTTAAATCATGTTGCAGTAGCAAGTATTTCTCAGTTTGGAGGACGGTTCCGCAAGGAGCCGATCTATGTAGGAAATCACAAACCTCCGCACTTCAACGATGTTTCAGATTGGATGGACCGATTTATTTCCACGATTCAAGAGAATTGGTACATATGGACTGAGACTGAGTTAGCAGCATATGGCCTTTGGCGCTTGAATTGGATACATCCATTTATCGAGGGTAATGGGAGAACAGCGCGTGCCGCATGCTATTTCCTACTGTGCGTGAGATCGGGCTGTCTTCTTCCGGGAACCAAGATTGTTCCAGAGAGAATTAGGGAGAGTAGGGGGTCATATGAGGCAGCGCTCACTGCTGCTGATCGAGCTTGGGATGCCGGACACCTGGATTTTAGTGAGATGGAAGGATACCTCGCTAACTTGCTTCAAGAGCAACTCGAGGAAGCTCTCAGCGTAACCGGCGCATAACGTGTACAGATAGGGTAATCGCCTGACAGTTGTCACTCCCGGCGGGCTGCGGTGGAGCGCGCGGAGATTCAGCTTCGCCTCCCCGTGAAGGGCAGAGAGGGACCGCACCGCAAGCGGCGGTTTCTCCCACATTCACCTCGGGCGGTGGGAGCGGCGTCTCTCTTCCTATGAGGCCCCGGACCATGGTGCAGTGTGTGGTACGGAGTGACAGGGATACGCTGCGCTTCGCTGCAGTACGATTTTGCACGACAGTTCAGTCTATTGTTGCGATTTCCCCGCCAAAGTCGTAGACTGGGTTTCGCTCTGGTTCGATTTCGCCGGGTGCCTATGTGGTGCCCGATCTGGTGCCTGGTATTTTGTATGTAAGGAAAGCGTTCGGTCACGCGGTGATGGAGAGGGTTGAGATCATTTTCGACACCCTCGACAAGACACTCTTGAGTAACAGATTCCTAAGCCGTTGATGTTGCGAGCCCTTGTTCCTTTTCATGGGGATTATATAGCAGATTACCCACCGCCTTCTGAATCAGTGGGTTGCGCCTCTTCCGCCTCCCGCGCTTTTTCGAAGTCCCATTCCTCTTTCGGCGGCCCCTGCATGATCGAACGCGCGATGTTTTCCGGCGTGTCAGGAATCGGCTCAACGTCAGGATATGGCTTCCGCATGTCTCCCTCCCTCTAGGCTGCCATCTTGCGCTTGATCCAGCCCTTGTCCGTGAGGCACGCCAGCAGATATTCCTGCGGCCTGTCGCCCTTGAGCGAGTTGCACGCTCCGCACAGAAGCTGGAGGTTGCTGATATGGTCCGTCCCGCCCTTGGCGCGCGGGATGATGTGGTCAACGTGGAAGTTCCTAAGCTCGAAATGGTGCTCGCAGCCGTTGCAGTACCCGCCTTGCTCACCGTAGAGCCACCGCTTGTTCTTTTCGTCGTTGTAGCGAATGACTATCCCTAGATCGGAGCGGGCGGGAACATCCCTGCGGTGAGCACCTTGGAAAAACAGGTCAAGTTCATCGTGCATCCGGCTGACAACAAGCTCCGCTGCCTTGGAGGATATGTCTATGCCCACCCACTGGCGATGCTCAAGCTCGGCGGCGATGCAAGCCGTGGCACATCCGCAGAACGGGTCGAGAATGGTGTCTCCCTTGTCGCTGCTGGCCTGCACGATCCGGCGGACCAGGGCCAGCGGCTTTTGCGTCGGATAGCCCGTGCGCTCTTTCCCGAGCGCTATGGGAATGTCCGTCCACAAGTCCTGAATCTGGACGCCCGGCATTTCGTCAAGATACCGCTTGTAGCTGGGCATTCCGGTTTTCGCGTACACAAGGCGTCCCGCCTCGGCAAAGCCGCGCATTTTCTCTTGCGAGTAGGCCCAGAAGCGCCCGTTGTAGGGCGGCACCCCTCGATACTCCCAGCCCTGTAGAGGCTGCCTCCATTCGCCAGAAAGATCGGCTTCCCATTCGCCGTCTTCGTAGCGCTTCACCCGCCACTCATATTCGGTGTCTCCGCCCGGCCTCGCGGCAGTTAGATCGCCCTTCCTATATCGCCGCTCGGCAAGATCGACGTGCCGATAGAAGGAATCGACGTACTCCTGATCGTAGGGCGTATAGACGGCATTCCACTTCCAATCCGCGCCGGCCGTGTAGAACAGCAGCACGTCGTGGATACGTCCATGCTGCCGGCGGCCCTGTTTCGTGTCGCTATGCGCGCTGCCCCGCTTCCACGAGATATCCGAGCGGAACGCCTTGCGCCCAAACACGGAGTCCATGAGCAGCTTTAGGTAGTGCGAGGCCGTGGGGTCGCAGTGGAGGTAAATCGAGCCGGTGGGCTTCAGAATCCGCTGCATCTCCATGAGCCTGATCGCCATGTAAATCAGGTAGGACATCATGGAGTCGCCGTGAATCTGGCGGGTGGCGTTGAGAAGGTTGTAGAGGCCGGGATGCTCATGCTTGATCTCGCCGTGCCAAGCGAGGTTCACGTCATCCAGTCCCCAAGTGTCTTTGAAAGCCGCTCCCGCAGCCTTAGACCCGATGGGGGCCGCGTAGTTGTGTTTGGAGTTGAAGGGAGGATCGAGGTAGATCAAATCGACGCTGGCGGAGTTCATCCCCCGCATGATGTCGAGATTGTCACCCGTCCAAATTGTCTGATTGGCCCAATTGGGGGAGGCCATGACCGCCTCTCCCGGCTAGGCGATCAAGTCCCTATACTGTAGCCGCTTCCCTTCCAAGCCCTTCGCCATGTGGCCCATGATGTCGAGTGTGTCGGCGTCCCGATCATTGTGCCGGCCCGCAAACTCGTTCACGTAGCGATCGCAGTGCTTTTCGGAGAAGTGGTGGAACGTGCCTTGGTAGCCCCGCTTCAGCATCGCCCAAAAGGACTCAATCCCGTTGGTATGGGCCATCCCCCGAACGTACTCGCCTGCGGAGTGATTGACGGCCTCGTGATCGAAGTCCATGCCCTGATAGCCGCGGGCCTCGTCTGTGTAGACGGTCGCACCCGGCGCCGCGTGCTCGCCGATGAAGCCCTTCAGGGTGGCGCCGTCCGTGTTCTCGACCGCGCGCGCCGCGATCTTGTTGGTCTCGCGATCCTTGGCCCCTACCACGATGGCCTTTCCCACCGCTCCCCGGCCCGTCAGCTTCGCCCGCTTGGACTTGGGCATGTTCTTGCGCTTGCCACCGATGTACGTCTCATCGGCCTCTACGGGGCCGGCAAACGGGCTTCCGTTGTCGCGCCACGTCTCGCGGATGCGCTGCGCCAAGTACCACGCCGTCTTTTGCGTGATACCCAGGTCGCGGTGGAGCTTCATGCTGGACACTGACTTGAGGTTGGTCGCCAGCAGGAAGATCGCGATGGCCCAGACCTGGAAGCCGAGCTTTGAGCCTTCCATCAGGGTGCCGAGCTTGACCGAAAAGTCCTTGCGGCAATCGCGGCAGCGGTAGGGCTGCGGCTTGCGCGTCGGACGCTCTTGAACGTTGGTCGAACCGCAGGCCGGGCAGTGAACGCCATCGGCCCAGCGGGTCTCTACAAACCAGCGCTCCGCCGTCGCATCGTCGGGGAACATCCGCGTGATCTCGACCAGAGACAGACCCTTGCGGAAGTGCTTGCCCGGTGCCTTGTGTGCCATGATCTCCCCTCCCTGACTAGAAGCAGTTTACCCATTCGGAGGGGTCGGGTCAAGCACTTTTGGGTAATCTGCTATATAATCCCCCTTTTCATCTTCAACGATCTGGACCAGTTGGTAGCCGAGTTGCTTGGCTCGCCGGTCCAGATGCGCGAATGTGCGGTTGAGGCGGCGTTGCTCGTAGACCTCCATACCCTGTTCCACATATTCCTCGCCCCGAGTGACCATCAGGTAGATCAGGCAGGCAAGCTCTCGCGCCGTAGCGGTGATCGCGACGGGCTTGTCCTTTCGGGCGAGGCGAGCACGGTGCTTGGCACCGATGAAGGTCTGGCTGCTGCGCGCCGTCATGGCCGCTATGCGCAGCGCCTGGGCGACCGGGTTGACCACTTTGTGCGCCCGGCCCGGCAGGGATTTTCCGCCGCTGATCCGGGTCCCCGGCGCCACCCCCAGCCAGGAGCAGAAGTGCTGCACGGTCGGGAAGGCGGAGAAGTCCGGGCCGATCTCCGAGGCAATCACCAGAGCGGTGTTGACGCCGATGGTGGGGATCGCGGTGAGATCGACACCCATCATCTCGTGCAGCGCTTGAGACATCGCCTTCTCGTTCGAGGCGACCGACTTGCCCCGAGACTTCTTCGACGCAGTCGTCGGGGAGGCCGCAGCGACCGGGGTCCCGTTGATCGTGCCGCCGCCTGCGGAATCGTCCGGCGGCGTCAGGCTGTCGATCTGCGCCGTGATCTGTGCCTCGCAGTCCTCGAGTTGCCGTTCGAGGAAGTCGTAGCGCTGCATGGCCTGCTCCAGGGCGAACAGGTGCTCTTCGCGCCAAGTACCCTCCAGGCTGGCGGCGATCGTGTCGGCACTGGCCTTGACCCGACGGTGCCGGAACGACGCCAGACGCTGCGGGTCGCGCTCGCCGTCGATGATCGCCCGCAGGATCTTCTGTCCGGTCTGGCCCACGATATCGGTGAGCACCGAGTCCAGCCGGATATTCATCTGGGTCAGCGCCTTCTGCATGTGCTGCACGCAGCGCGAACGGTCTTCGATCAGCCGCTTGGCCTGGCGAACGTACGAACGAAGCGGACAGATCGCATCGCTGGGACGGAAAGCGCCCCGCAGAAGACCGTAGGACAACAACTGCCAGATCCACTGGCAGTCGAGCACGTCGCTCTTGCGCCCGGCAATCTGCTTCGTCATGCGCGGCGGCACCAGCATCACCTCGAACCCGGCGCGCTCCAGCACCTCGTAGACCGGGATCCAGTAGACCGAGGTCGATTCCATCGCCACTTTCTTCACCCCGCACGACGACAACCACGCCGCCATCGCTTCCAGATCCCGGGTGAAGCTGTCGAACGAACGGACCGGTTCCGAACTCCGCTCCGGATCGACGGCCACGAAGTGCCGATCCTTGCCAATGTCGATCCCGGCGCAGTCCGGGTTCACCACCTTCAAGCGCTGTGCCTTTCTCCTCTTCCGCGGCATGCAAACCCCTCCCAATGTCCGTTGAGATGCGGGCGGGGGAGGAACCACGGCGACGTTTCAATCTCTCGAACGAGGTCGCGGGACAACCCGCGCCATCAGTGACGGAAGCCGAGCATGGTTCGGGCCACACTGGTAATCGGGTGCTCTCGCACTCCACTGAGGTATCGGCCTCGACAACCCCAACCCTCCCCAGTTCATGCCACCGCCGCCGAAGGCACAAGCCCCCGTTACTTCCGCGACGAAGCCGCCGCGGCGCGGGGGTGGTTACTGGTAACGCCGCCGACGATTAGATATCGTCGCGCACATGGCGATGCGCGACGAGGATTTCGGGACGGCGCCGACGCTGACCGAGTCGGACGGGGGGCTCTGGTCGCCGCCCATTGCTGCCCCGGCATCGGAGTCGCACGACTGGCAGTCCTTGTACGAACGGGCGCAAGCCCGCGCGGAGACGGAGCGGGCGCGGGCGGACGCGGCCGAAGCGCGCGTGCAAGAGCTGCTCAACGATATTCGTCGGCTCCGTACTTCTCTGCGCAAGGCGGAAGTCGGCAAGGGTGCACGCGGGCCCGCGCCGAGGAATACCCGTGGAGCGCACGAGGTCACGACCGGACAGCCGTTGAGGGCGCCGGACCGCTCGCAGGAGCAGAGGGACGAGATTGCGGCACTGCGCAGGAAGGTCGCGGCGCTTCGCAGGTTGAAACGGCCGGCACAGACGTCGCGGCCCGGGGCCAGCGCCCGGTTGCGCAAGGCGCTGGAACGGGCGCGGAAGCAGAAGGACACGATCAAAGCGCTGCGCGGGGAGGTCGCTTCCCTCGGCCGGGAGACCCGCCGGCTGAACCGGGAGGCCCGCCGGCTGCGTCGCGAGCACGAGCGATTGCAGGACCTCAAGGCGACAGTCCGCCGGCTGACCTTCGAAACCAAGCTGCAGCGCGGGGCGTTGGCGGGCTATTACGACCAGATGGACGTCATCGCCGGACTGAGGACGCGCGTCTTCAATCTGGAAGTCGCCCTGAGGGAATCCACTGCCAAGGAGGGGCTGAAGGGCGAGCTGAACGGGCGTCCTCTGGTATCTGCGCTGCTCGGGAGAGTGCGCGACCGGGACAAGACCATCGAGGCGCTGCGCAAGTCGAACGAACGGCTGGGCAAGAAGATAAAGTCCCTGCGCGCCCAAAGAGCGAGACTGCAAGCCCGGATTGTCCAGCTTCGCTCGACGCGGGCCGTGTTGTCGAAGGCGGTCTTCGGGGGCCGGAGCGAGCGGCAGGAGACGCCGCGCTCGGAGCGAAAGCGCGGCCAGGAGCGCGGCGCGGCCGGCCACGGCCGCACCCCGCGGCCTGCGCTCGAGAAGACGGAGGAACGGCAGGAACCGCCGCCGGACGCGCTCATATGCTCCTGCTGCGGCAAGCCCTATGTCGCCAACGGCGAGCGTTCCTCGTCCGTCATCGAGATCGCGGTCAAGGCCCACATCCGCAGGATCGTCCGTCCGCGCTACCGCCGGGGCTGCGACTGCCCATCCTCGCCCCCGGAGGCGGTCGCACCCCCGCCGGCGCGGCTGTTCGCCAGGACGCCCTTCGGGATCAGCGTCTGGGCGCGCATCCTCTACGAGCGCTTCGCCTGCTTCCGGCCCTTGCGCCAGGTCGCGGCGTGGATGACCGACCAGGGGCTGGCGATCGCGCCGGGGACGATGGCCAGCAGCGTGCGCCGCTTGCAGCCGCTGTTTGCGCCGCTCGCCGAGGCGGTCCTCGCCCACCAGAACGAGATGGCGGTGCGCCACGGCGACGAGACCGGCTGGCGCATCCAGGCGCTGAGCGAGACCGGGCGCTCGCGGCGCGCGTGGCTGTGGATCTCGGTCGGCAAGGATGCCGTCTACTACCACGTCGACCCCTCGCGCAGCGCCGAGGCCGCGATGAAGCTGTTCGGCTCGGTCAAGGGCACCGTGTTCCTGGTCTGCGACCGCTACGTCGCCTACACCAGGATGGCGCGCGAGCTCGACGGCAAGGTGATCCTGTGCTGGTGCTGGATCCACCAGAGGCGCGACTTCATCGAGTGCGCCGCCGGCCAGGCGAAGCTGAGGCAATGGTGCGAGGGATGGATCGAGCGCTTCGCGTCGGTCTGCCGGCTGAACAAGGAGCGGCTGAAGCATTACGACCCCGCTCTCGCTCTCGAACGCCAGTCGCCGGCGTTCGAGGCGGCACAGGCCCCGCTGAAGAAGGCCGTGGACGGCCTGTTCGCGCGGGCCGAAGCGGAGCTGGCCGGGCTTGCGGACAAGGCCCGCCAGGGCAAGGCCCTGCGCTCGCTGCTCAAGCATCGCGAGGGGCTGAGCGTCTTCGTCGACAATCCCCAGGTCCCCATGGACAACAACGTCGCGGAGCGCGAGCTGCGCGGCGCGGTCATCGGGCGGCGGTTGAGCTTCGGTTCCGACAGCGAGGATGGCGCCGCCCTCACGGCGACGATGTACTCGGTCATCGGCACCCTCGCCTTGAACGGCATCGATGTCCTGCGCTGGCTGGAGGCGTGGCTCGAAGCCTGCGCGGAGAACGGTGGCCAGCCGCCCGACGACCTGTCGCTGTGGCTGCCCTGGACGATGAGCGAGGAGCGCAGGCGCGCGTTCACGGCGCCGGAATGACCGCCGCCGTCGAGTGCCGCTACTACGGTCGCGACTTCACGGCGCAAGAGATGGCGCTGCTGCGCGCCCTGATCGCCGCCGATCCGCAGCCCACCCGCGCCGCTCTGTCCCGAGAGTTCTGCCGGCGTATCGGCTGGCTCAAGCCCGATGGCGGCCTCAAGGACATGATGGCGAAGGTGACCATGCTCGCCATGCACCGCGACGGCGTGATCGCCCTGCCGCCGCCGAGGGGCAGGCAGGGACGGCCCAAGCCCTTCGTCTTCGGACCCGACACCGAGCCGCCGCTGTTCCCCGCCCCGACCGCCCTCGACGAGGTGCGCCCCCTCGACATGGGCATCGTCGTGCGCAACACCCGCGAAGGGAAGCTCTGGAACGAGTTCGTCGCCCGCTACCACTATCTCGGATACAAGACCCTGGTCGGCGCCCAGATGCGCTACGCCGTCCACGACCGCAACGGCTGGCCGCTCGCCATGCTCGGCTTCTCCACCGCCGCCTGGAAGCTCGCCCCGCGCGACAGCTTCATCGGATGGACGCCCGAGATGCGCGAGAAGAACCTGCCGCTGGTGATCGACAACCCGCGCTTCCTGATCCTGCCGTGGATCGAGATCCCCAACCTCGGCTCGCACATCCTCGCCATCGTGCGCCGCCGCCTGCCCGGGGACTGGACCGAGCGCTACAACACCACGCCCGTGCTCATCGAGACCTTCGTCGAGACCCCGCGCTACACCGGCGCCGTCTACCGGGCATCCGGTTGGACACACGTCGGAGCCACTCAGGGAAGAGGACGCTATGACAGGCATACCAAACGAGCCAAACCGAAAAAGGACATCTGGTTGCGACCCCTCCGCAAGGACTGGAAGCGAACCCTCAATCGTTGATCCCCGCACGCCCATCACCGCGTGACCGAACGCTTTCTATGTAAGTGGTGCTGACCTAGTTGCATCGCTCGCGCACCGAAGCGCCAGGAACACCGGAGCACGTTACTGCGGCGCCCTGGGCGCCGCCATAAGCAGGAGCATGGGCGGTGCCGGCGACCGGACATCGCCCGGTAAACGAAGGATTGTCGGCATGCCCAGGATCACCAAGCGAACCGTCGATGCCCTCGCCCCCGCCGATAAGGAACGTATCGTCTGGGACGACGACATAAAGGGCTTCGGTGTGCGCGTCCATCCGACCGGGAGAAAGGTCTACATCGTCAAGTACCGCCACGAGGGGCGGTCCGTCAAAGTCACCATCGGGCCTCACGGACCCATCGCGCCCGCCGCCGCGCGCGCCAGGGCCGCAGAGATCGTCACCCTCGCCAAGACCGGCCGCGACATCATGGGGAAGACGCCCCGGCCGCAGGAAAGCGCCACCGTGGCCGACCTCGCCCGGCGCTTCCTGGAGGAATACGCTCCCGGCCACCTGAAGCCCGGCACCGCGAGGCTCTACCGCAAGATCGTCGAGAACCGCATCCTCCCCCGTCTCGGCAAGCGCCGCGTCGGCGATATCGGCAAGGCCGATGCGGCGGCCCTTCACCACGAGATGCGCGACGTTCCCGACCATGCCAACCGGACGCTGAGCGTGCTCTCGCGCATGATGAACCTTGCCGAGGTGTGGGAGATGCGCCCCGAGGGCGTCAATCCGTGCCGGCACGTCAAGAAGTATCCCGAGCACAAGCGCGAGCGGTTCCTGTCGGACGACGAGTACCGCCGTCTCGGTGCCGCGTTGCGGGATGCGGAGAGCGAGGGCTTCGCGTCTTCTACTGCGATCGCTGCCATCCGGCTGCTGATGCTGACGGGCTGCCGGAGCGGGGAGATCAAGAGCCTGAAGTGGGAGCACGTGAACCTGGAGGCAGGCGAGCTCAGGTTGCCGGAATCGAAGACTGGCGCGAAGGTGGTTCATCTGGGCGACCCGGCGATTGCCGTTCTGCGCGGCATCGCGCGAAGGGAGGGCAGTCCCTGGGTATTGCCCGGTCTCAAGCCGGACGGGCACATCACCTACCTGCACGACGCGTGGCGCCGCATTCTGGAGCGCGCCGGGATCGACGATCTGCGCATCCACGACCTGCGTCACAGCTTTGCGAGCGGCGGTCTGCTGGTCGGCGATGAGCGCACACAGGCTTTCAGCGGGGATTGGGGCCTGATCCGCTCGAATTAGTTGAGGTTTTGGAGCGGGTGCCCCTCGGCGATCTTGCAAGAAGTTCGCCGAGGGGCTTTGTCTCGGTGACGGTGTAATCAACCAGAGACGGCCCCAATGTCGCACAAGCCGTGCCGCCACTCCATTCTTTCCGATGCCCGGGTCTGGTCCTTTCTGGAGGCGGTCGATGCGGCCGAGGCGGAGACCTGCCGTGAGGCGGGCTGTCCGCGCTGTGGCGGGGCGCTACACAGCGCGACCTACCCGCGCAAGCCGTACGGTCTGGCGGCGGATCTTCGGGACGATGTCCGACGCTTCAGCCTCTGCTGTTCGGTTTGCAGGCGCCGTGTGAAGCCTCCGTCGGCGCGATTCTTTGGGCGGCGCTTCTATCTGGGCGCCCTGTTCGTTCTGGTGAGCGCGCTGGTGCTGAGAGGCGGCGTGCGTTTGCAGACGATCAAGCGGAAGTGGGGGATTCCGGTGGCCACACTGCGCCGCTGGCGGCGGTGGTGGCTGCAAGCCTTCCCTCTGACCCGGGAGTGGCAGGCGAAGCGGGGCGAGCTTGCAGCGCCGCCCGAGGAGGCGCCGCTGCGCTGGCTTCTGCGCACCATGCGGGGCCGCACCCTGCGTGCCCGTCTGTCGCGGGGCCTGATCTGGCTGATGCCGTGGACGGGCCATTGCGCGCTCGCCGATGGCCCGGCGGTTCCCGCAGAAGGTGCTTCTGTCAGGTAGGGATAGGGCGTCGTACATGGGCATCTCTCCGATGCGGCGAGGGAGGGATGCCGGAATGGACAAGGACGACGCAGGCGCCAGGCGCGAGAAGTGGGCCCGGCTGCGCTTTGCGGTGGTGGGGCCGCTTCTGGCTTCGCCGCCCCCTGCAGGCCAACTGCGGGCCGAGCTCGAGCGGCTTGCGCAGCGGGAGTGGCAGCACCCATCGGGCAAGGGCCCGGTGCGCTTCGCGGTGTCCACGATCGAGCGCTGGTACTACCGGGCGCGGGCAGAGGAGCGGGACCCGGTCAAGGCGCTTCGCCAGAAGCTTCGGGCCGACGTCGGTCGCGAGCGGGCCATGTCGGCGGGGTTGATCGCGGCGCTGCGCGAGCAGTACCGGGTGCATCCCTCGTGGTCGGCACAGCTGCACTACGACAATCTTCTGGCGCTTGTGAAGAAGAAGCCCGAGCTGGGCCCGATGCCGTCCTACGCGACGCTGACGCGGGCGATGCGCAATCGCGGCCTGGTCCGCAAGCGTCCCAGGAAGTGGCACGAGGGCGAGGACAGGCCGGCGGCCGAAGCCCGCGAGGTCCTGAGCTACGAGGTGTCCCGCAGCCACGCCCTCTGGCATGGGGACTTTCACCACGGCAAGCGCCGGGTGCTGACGCCGTCGGGCGAATGGCAGACGCCCATCCTGCTCGGCTTCCTCGACGACCACTCCAGGCTCGGCTGTCACCTTCAGTGGTACCTGGAGGAGACCGCCGAGGTCTTCGTGCACGGGCTGTGCCAAGCCTTCATGAAGCGGGGCCTCGTGAGGTCCCTGCTTACCGACAACGGTGGGCCGATGACGGCGGGCGAGGTCGAGGAGGGGCTGCTTCGGCTCGGCATCGTGGGGGCCACCACACTCGCCTACAGCCCCCATCAGAACGGCAAGATCGAGTCATTCTGGGGCACCGTCGAATCGCGTCTGATGGCTCAGCTCGAAGGCGTCGACGCGCTCACCCTGAAGATGCTCAACGACGCCACCATAGCCTGGCTGGAGCAGGACTACCATCGGCGCAAGCACCGCGAGCTCGGCATGACGCCGCACGAACGGCTGGCCGAGAGCGTCAACGCATCGAGGCCCTGCCCCGGCTCGGCCGAGCTCAAGGCGGCCTTCCGTATCACCAGGAAGCGCACGGTGCGGCGCTCGGACGCCACCGTCTCGGTCGAGGGCATCCGCTACCAGGTGCCCCAGCCGTGGCGCCACCTGCGCGAGGCCTGGGTCCGCTACGCACGCTGGGACCTCTCAAGCGTCGATCTGGTCGAAGGCCGAAGCGGCGAGCCCCTGTGCACGATGTACCCCCTCGACAAGCGCGGCAACGCCGATGGCGTCCGCCGTCCCGCCGGTTCCGGCGGCGACGATGGCGGCGGCAGCGCGGGTGCGGGCCAACTTCCGCCGCTGCTCCAGGGCATGCTCGACGCCCAGGCCGCAACCGGCCTGCCGCCGCCCTGGGTACCCCATAACCAAACGCCCGATCCGGGCGAGGACGACGATCAGGGAGAGACGTCATGAACCGCGAACTGCTCACGCTCTACGGGCTCAAGTGGAATCCCTTCGCCACCGACCTGCCGGTCGAAGCCCTCATGCCCACCCCTGCCATCGACAGCTTCTGCCGCAGGATCGAGAGCCAGCTCATGCGCCAGGGCGGCTTCGCGATGATCGCCGGCGAGCCCGGCACCGGCAAGAGCGTAGCCCTGCGCCTGCTCGCCAACCGCCTCGAGCGCACCGAGGGCCTGGGCCTCGCGGTGCTGACCTATCCGTCGGCCAGCGTCGCCGACTTCTACCACGAACTCGCCGATCACTTCGGCATCACTCTGGTCCACAACAACCGCTGGCTCGGCTTCAAGTGGCTGCGCCAGCACTGGCTCGCCCACCTGGAGGACACCCGCCTGCACCCGCTCCTGCTCGTCGACGAGGCACAGGAGCTGGTCAACCCGGTGTTGACCGAGATGCGCCTGCTCAGCTCAACCGACTTCGACTCCCGCGCCATCCTGAGCGTCGTTCTCGTGGGCGACAATCGTCTTCTGACAAAACTGCGCAACCCCGAGCTGCTGCCCATCGCCTCGCGCATCCGACAGCGCCTGCTCATCACCCGCTCCGAACCCGGCGAACTCGCCCGCCTCCTCGACCACCTGCTTGAGCAGGCCGGCAATCCCGCCCTGATGACGGCCGGGCTCAAGGACACCCTCGTCGCTCATGCCGACGGCAATGCCAGGGCGCTCGCCATCATGGCCGACGGCCTGCTCGCCGCCGGCGCCGAACAGGATCGCGAGCAGCTCGACGAAAAGCTCTTCCTGGAGACCTGGGGCGAGGATGCACAGCCCAGGAGGGCACGGCGGTGAAGGGCTTCCCGACACGGGCACCGGTGGAGCTCGAGGATCGCCCCCGGGCGCAGCAGTGGATGGTGGACACGCTGTGGTCCGAGCAGGCCGTCGGCATCGTCGGCGGCGAGCCCAAGTGCGGCAAATCCTTGCTCGCCCTCGATCTCGCCGTCGCCGTGGCAACCGGCGTCCCATGCCTGCGCCACTACCGCGCCACCGGAAGCGGCACCGTGCTGCTGTTCGCCGCCGAGGATGCCGGTCACAGGGTGCGCAAGCGCCTGCAGGGGATCGCCCGCGCCGCCGACACTCCCTTCGACGAACTCGACATCGCCGTCATCGACGTGCCCACCCTGCGTCTCGACCAGCCCAGCGACCGTCAACGCCTGCAGCAGACCGTGGAGCGCATCGAACCGCGCCTCCTGATCCTCGACCCCCTGGTCCGCCTGCATGGCGTAGACGAGAACGCCGCCGGCGAGGTCGCCCCCATCCTCGGCTTCCTGCGCGAGCTGCAGCGCCGCTTCGAAACCGCCGTCCTCCTCGTCCACCACGCCCGCAAGAGCGGGGGCGCCCGGCCGGGGCAGGCCCTGCGCGGGAGCAGCGAGCTGCACGCATGGGGTGACTCGAATCTCTACCTGCGCCGGCGCGACAAGAAGATCGTCATGACGGTCGAGCATCGCGACGCCCGGGGCCTCAACGACATCGAGCTCGACCTCGTCGATGACGGCCATGGACCGGCCTTCCGGCTGCACCGGCAAGCAGCGGATGAAGACAGGCCCGAGCCCGCCACCGTCGAGCAGCGCATCGTGAAGGCAATCGCAGAAGCCGAAGAGCCGCTCTCGAAAGCCCAGATCCGCTCACGCGCCGCTGCCCGCAACGCAAGCGTCGTTGCCGCCATCGAGAGGCTCACCCGCGAGGGGCGCATCGAACGGGCGCCCAGGGGCCGCTATCGCCTCGCAGCCGCCGAGGCGCACCGGGAGCCGCAGCCCCCTGCCGCCACCAATGGAAGCGCGGGATGAGGCCGTTCCCGTTCCTGTTCCCGCAACCCTTAAGCGTTGAAGGGTACGGGAACGGGAACGCCGCCAGCCTCCCTTCCGAGTAGCCCTTCGCCGGAATCCGGCAATGAGCGGCGGCGATCCCCTCGCCACCTGCCGCAACATCCCCCTCGACCGGGTCGCCGCCGCCCTCGGCTACCGAAGAGACCCCGCCGACCGGGCGCGCTTCAAGCGCGAGGGCTCGGTCATCAGCATCAACGGCGCGAAGTTCTTCGATCACCTGCGCGGCACCGGAGGGGGTGGCGCCATCGACCTCGTCATCCATGCGACGGGATGCCGATTCCCGGAAGCCCTGCGCTTCCTCGGAGGGCATGAGGGGCGGGAGAAGACCACCGCCAGCCCAGCCGCCCCGCGATGCCTGCGCCTGCCAAGGCCCAGTCCGAGCGCATGGCCCAGGGTCCGCGACGCCCTCGCCCGTCAGCGCGCCCTCCGCGCCGACGTGCTCGAGGCCTGCCACGGCCGAGGCCTGCTACACGCCGATGACAGGCTCAATGCCGTCTTCGTCTGCCGCAACGCCAGCGGGCGCCCCACCGGCGCCGAGATCCTCGGCACCGCGGCGCACGCCGGCACAAGGCGCTTCAGGGGCATGGCGCCGGGATCGCGCAAGGCGCGTGGCGGCTTCTGGCTCCCCTGCGACCGAAACCGGCCCGCTCTGGTCATCCTCACCGAGAGCGCCGTCGACGCCATCTCCGCTCGAAGCCTGCGCGTCGAGGGGACCCGTGAGACCGGCGCCGTCGTCGCCTCAACCGCCGGCATCGCCAACTCGATCCCGATCTGGATCGAAGACTGGAAACCGAAGCGCATCATCTGCGCCTACGACGCCGACAGCGCCGGTGACGGCGCCGCCGAGCGGCTCGCCGCCAACGACCCCAGAGTGATCAGACTGCGCCCTCGCGGCGCAAAGGACTGGAACGAAATCCTGCTGCGGTCCCGATGAAAGACCGGCCGCTCAATGCTCTCGTGGATCAACAAAGTGCCGCATCTCGACCATCGAATAATCCGAAAACCCCGCCATCAACTACTGAGTGTGCGCTCAGCGAGGGTCTTCCGATGATCGGCAAGCTGCTGGGCCACACCAAGGTGCAGACCACACAGCGCTATGCCCACCTTGCCAACGATCCCGTCAAGGCCGCCGCCAACCGCATCGCCAGCCGGATCGCCGAAGTCGCGGGGTGAGAGAGTCTTCCAATGCGTCGCGGGCGATGCGCCGATCGACAACCCGACCGGTGCCGATGCCGAGATGCTGACGGCGATGATGGGTCAGGACAAGCGTCAGGCCTTCCTGGATCGGCTTGGCGCCATGCTCGTTCCCCCTGCCGGCCACGCCCCGGCGCGGTGAAGGGCCGGCCCGACAAACCCATGTGAGGCGCCGATGTCGCGTTCCCGCGCCAAATGGGGCGTCGCGGCCCTCGCGATCGTCCTGATCCTCGCGGTGGCGGGCTCGCTCGCCACCCGCAAGACCTTCCGCGTGGAGACCACGATCCCCGCGCCGCCCGAAGCGGTGTGGGAGGTGCTGATGGACACTGAGTCCTATCCGCAGTGGAACCCGGTCTTCGTCGAGGTCGCCGGTGTCTATGCGGAGGGGGAGACGGTGCTGAACCGGGTACGCGAGCCAAGCGGCGCTATCCTGGAGATGACCGCGACGGTGGAGACGCTCGTGCCTGGTGCGGAGTTGCGGCAGTCGGGGGGACTCCCCGGTATCCTTACCTTCGATCATCGCTGGCTGCTGGAGCCGGTGGAGGGCGGAACGAAGGTCATTCAGCACGAGGTGGACCGCGGCATCGGCCTCTGGTTCTGGAGTTCGGACTGGCTCGAGCCCGCCTATGCCGCGACCAACGACGCGTTGGCGGAGAGGGTTCGGTCGCTGATGGCCGAGCCAGGCGGCTGAGCTTCTGCATCCGGTCGAAGTTCCGGCCGCAGCCACCAGGTTGGCGCGTCCGTCCCTCGCCTCGGTTGATCGTGACGCCTTCCATGCCGCTGTCGGGGCGGTCGCGACAGGCGCGAACCCTGGAACGGGCATCCGCCGTTATGCGCGTTCACAATACCGTCAGGGGGGCGAAATCGCTTTCGCCCGGTGCCGAGGTTAACCACAATGACACAGGTTTCGCGCGGCGCGGCCGCCCGAAGAGGTGGCGCGAAGCCACAGTTCCAACCAACCGACAACAACGCGCCTGCCAGGAGGACGTAGCGAAGATGATCAAGGAAACTGTGGTCGCCGTGAGTATCGTCACCATGGCGGCCGGTGCCGCTCTTGCGCCTTCAGCCGTATCCGCCGATGACGGGCGGATCGTCGTCGCGGACTCGCACGATCCGTGCAATCCGTGCGCCGCGTGCAACCCGTGCGCAGCGGATGCCTGCAACCCGTGTGCTGCGTGCAATCCGTGTTGCGCCGATCCCTGCAACCCGTGTGCCTGCTGACGCGTCGCGCACTTCCAATCTTTTCCGAGGGCGCCGCCTCACGGGAGGCGGCGTTCCTTTTGGCAGACCCGCGCCTTTCGCCACCATGGGGGTCCGCTCGCCGGCGTGAGGGAGGGCCGGCCGGAACGCGGGCGACGGGCGGACGTACCGGCGATGGCGGCGCTGCCGCCGCCCCTGTCCGTCGAGACCGAATCCGAGGCCGCAATCGATACGGATCTGCCGGGCCGCGGAGCGGCGCGCGGAACGGTTGGCATCGCCCCGCTAGGCAAGGCGGGGAGTCTTGACCTTGACCGCCTGTCAGCTCGCTCCGCAGCAGCGCACGTGCGTCCGCCCCAAACCGCAGGGACAGCGTCCGCCGCAGCTTGCCTCCCTCTCCGCTGCGCGCCGAGCAATGCCGCCGGTCACCCATGTCCGGCCGTTGCCCGCGATCGAGAGGCCAATGCTGCCTGAAGCTCGGGGCAACTGCGCGAGGGCGCGCAGCGCATCGCCGACCGCATCGAAGAATTAGCCGGGGCCTGACGACCACTGCACCGGAAGTTGGCCCCATTCGCGCCGGACCCGGGTTTCCCGCAGGAACGGGCACTGGCCCCTGAGCCAAGGCGGTGGCACCGTCGGAGCCATGACGAATTCCGATTCGTTCAGGGCCGAGCCGCTCTCCGGGGAGACCATGACGGAGGACGAGGCCGGCGTTGATCGCGTCGAGAGGGCGACGGCGGACCCGTCCGGGCCGGGCATCGCCGCCGCCGGTAACGGCGAGGCCCATGAGGACCCTGTGCCAGCCGGCGCTGCCCCCGGCGCGAGCGGCGACGATCTGGACCGCACCGACGATCCGATGACGCTGTATCTGCGCGACGTGGGGGGCAAGCCGCTTCTCACCCGCGAGGGCGAGACGGCGCTGGCGAAGCGGATCGTGGCGGGCCGGCGGAAGACGCTGGACGGTCTCGCCCGCAGTCTGCCGGCGATCGCGGCGGTGAGCACGTGGCGCGACGCCATCCGCGAGGGCACGCTGGCGTTGCGCCGTGTCGTCGACGTCGCGGCGACCTGCGGCGGCGGTCACCAGGCCGCCAATGGCCGCGAGAGCTCCGACGAGGCAGATCACCCACGCGGCGCCGGCGACGATGCGGATCCCCGTCGCGCTGCGATGGAGGAGGCGGTCCGTCCCGGCGTCATGGAGACCCTCGACCGGATCGCCGCAACGCACGCGAAGCTGCGCCGGATTGAAGAGCAGCGCATCGAGCTGGCCCGCAGGAACCGCACGCTGTCGGCCTCACTGGCCAGCCGGCGCCGCAGGCTGGAGGGCGACCTTGCCGCCTCCATGAGGAGTCTCCGCCTGACCGACGCCCGCATCGAGGCGCTGGTCGACGAGGTGCGCGCCGCGGACAAGCGCCTGCTCCGCTGTGAAGGCGCGCTCCTCCGCCTGGCCATCGGGTGCGGCATCCCGCACGAGGCGTTCCTGGAGCGGCACCGGGGGTGCGAGCTGGAGAGCGCCTGGCTCTCGCGCGTGGGCCGGCTTCGCGGCGAGGGCTGGAAGACCCTGGCCCTGCAGAAGCGCCCCGAGGTCCTGGCGCTGCGCCGGGAGATCCTGGCGCTGGCGCGCGAGACTGCGACGATGCCGGAGGACCTCTGGCGTACGGCCGCCATGGTCCTCGGCGGCGAGCGCGAGGTGCGGCAGGCGACGGACGAGATGATCGAGGCCAACCTGCGCCTCGTGGTCTCCATCGCCAGGAAGTACCGGCACCGGGGCCTTGCGCTCCCAGACCTCGTCCAGGAAGGCAACGCCGGCCTGATGCATGCGGTGGGCAAGTTCGACTACCGCCGGGGCTTCAGGTTCTCGACCTACGCGACCTGGTGGATCCGGCAGGCGGTGAGGCAGGCGATCGCGGACACCGGGCGCACGATCCGCGTCCCCATGCATCACGTGAAGGCGCTCACGACGCTGAGGCGGGCGTCCCGGCTCATGCGCCGGGAGCTTGGGCGCGTACCGGCGCCGGAGGAGATCGCGGAACGCACGGGCATGCCGCTCGAAAGGGTGCAGGAGGCGCTGGCCGCGGCGGCAGTCGAGCCGGTGAGCCTGGAGACGCCGCTCGGCGGCGATGACGGGGACCTTCGTCTGAGCGACCTGATCGAGGACGAGGACGCGGTGCAGCCCCTCGATGCCGCCATCGGGTCCGACCTGCGCGACACCGTGTCGCGGATGCTCGGCACCTTGACGCCGAGGGAGGAGCGGGTGCTGCGCATGCGCTTCGGCATCGGCACGAAGAGCGAGCACACGCTGGGAGAGGTCGGCGATCAGTTCTCGGTGACGCGCGAGCGCATCCGCCAGATCGAGGCCAGGGCGCTGCGCAAGCTCAAGCAGCCCGCGCGTGCGCGCGTGCTGCGCAGCTACCTCGAAGGCCAGACGCGTTCGGGCAGATGACGCCGCACCGGGCCCGCCCGCTCAGGGCGCATCCGCGCCGGCGGCCCGGCGGCGGAAGGGAATGACTTTGCAGCCGCGCGCGGTAGCGCTCGCGATGTCCGCTGCCCCAGGCTGCCACGCCGACCGGGGCTTCAGGGTGTGCACGCACGAGGGGATCAGGCCGGGAGCGATCCGCTCCATCTCCGCCACCGCGGTCTCCCCCAGGGCCGAGCGGCCGAGGTCGGCTGCCGGAGCAAGTCATCGGATGCATCGCCCTGGCCCTGGCCGGCTGCGAGATGGCATGGAGCGGCGTCGGCATCCCTTGGCCGTGAATGCCGCCCCCCTCGCGATCATTTGGCCACCTCGATGCGCCACCAGCATCTTGGGGACGACTTGTTTCGCTGTGCCGGCGGGGCTCGGACAGAGACAGGGGAGCAGCGGGAGAGTGGAAGAGCGATGACGGAAGCCGGCGCCGGGGAAGCGCGCGGCGCCGGCAGCACGGGACGGCCGGTCCTGGTCTGGTTTCGGCGCGATCTCCGACTCGTGGACAATCCGGCGCTCGCGTGGGCCGCCGGCACCGGTCAGCCCGTGGTTCCGTTCTTCGTGCTGGACGAAGAGGCCGGCGACACCGCCCTCGGCGGCGCGTCGCGCTGGTGGCTGCACGGCAGTCTGAAGGCGCTTGCCAAGGCGCTGGAGGAGCAAGGCAGCAGGCTCGTGCTGCGCGGCGGCCGGGCGGAGGCGGCCGTCGCCGCTCTGATTGCGGAAACCGGTTGCTCGGCGGTCGTCTGGAACAGGCTTTACGAGCCCGAGGCCGTGGCCCGCGACCGGCGCATCAAGGTGGAATGCAGGAACTGCGGTGTCGAGGCGCGATCCTTCAACGCTGCGCTGCTGATCGAGCCCTGGGACATCCGCACGGGCGGCGGATCGGGCTACCGGGTATTCACGCCATTCTGGCGGCGCTGTCTGGAGCATGGTTTCGAGGCTCCGGGGGGTGGCGTGCCTCACCTGCCGGCGCCCCGTACGTGGCCCGCAAGCGACAGGCTCGAGGACTGGGGGCTGCGTCCGCGGACCCCGGACTGGGCCGCCGGACTACGCGAGACGTGGCGGCCGGGCGAGGCTGCTGCGCGCGAACGCCTCGACCGGTTCCTGCGCGGCGCTGTCGGCCGCTATGGCGAGGGACGGGACAGGCCGGGCGGGCCGGGCACGAGCATGCTCTCGCCCCACCTCCGCTTCGGAGAGATCGGGCCCCGCCAGGTCGCGGCCGCGATCGGTTCCATGGAACCCGGCGCAGGCAGCGACGCCTTTCTGCGCGAGCTCGGCTGGCGGGAGTTCGCCCACCATCTCCTGTTCCACAATCCGGACATGGAGAGGGAGAACATGCGCCCGGCCTTCGACCGCATGGCCTGGCGCGACGACCCGGCCGGGCTCGAACGCTGGCAGCGGGGCCGCACCGGCTACCCGCTGGTCGATGCGGGCATGCGGGAGCTCTGGACCACGGGCTGGATGCACAACCGTGTGCGCATGGTCGCGGCCTCGTTCCTCACCAGGCACCTGCTGATCGACTGGCGCGCCGGCGCCGCGTGGTTCGTCGACACGCTGGTGGATGGCGACCGGGCCAGCAACAGCGCGGGCTGGCAGTGGGTGGCGGGCTCCGGCGTCGACGCTGCGCCTTACTACCGCATCTTCAATCCGGTCGCGCAGTCGCGGCGCTTCGACGGGGAAGGCCGCTACCTGCGGCGCTGGCTTCCCGAACTTGCGGCGTTGCCGGACGCGTATGTCCACGCGCCCTGGACCGCGCCCACGGAGGTCCTCGAGGATGCCGGCGTCAGCCTGGGAGAGACGTGGCCCACGCCGATCGTGGACCATGCGGTTGCCCGCGCGCGCGCGCTGGAAGCGTGGCGGCGCGCAAGCCGGCCCGAGGCTTTCGATGCGACCGCGGGCCCGGAGGAGAAGGAAGGGACCGGTTAGTGCTGCGGTGGCCTCGGCCGGGATCGATCGCGAGGCGATGCTTCGGTCGGGGCATCTGCTGCGCGGCCGCCATCACCCTGCCGGTGAGCAGGACAGACGATGCGGGAAGCGTAGGGCTTCGCGTCATGGGCAGGTCGCGAGCGTGACCAGCACCTCGTTGCGGCGCAGCGCGGGGATGGTCCAGGGGGGATTGTAGCCGGCCATCTGCCAGTCGCCGGCGTGCTGCAGACCGCGCGCGCCGAGCCAGCCTTCGAGCGATTGCCGCTCCGCCTCTCCGGTCTCCTCGCCCATTGTTCCGCTGAACTGGATGCTCGCCACGCAGCGTGCTGACACGTCGGCGATGGAGACGTCTGCGTTCTTCGGCACCGGCGCCGTTGCGGCGGTGTAGCCTGCCGGCAGCACGAAGCCGATCGACCAGCCGCCGATGCCGGGGCCGGCGAGTGTCGTGGGCCCGGCGTCGTCGTTTGCACGCTCGGGCTCCGCGACCATTGCGGCCGCTTCCAGCGTCTCAGGCTCCGTAAGAACCGGTGCGGTCATGTCGATATCGGTAGCGCTAACGTTCTCGCCAGTTATGTATCTGAACAGACGTCTAAAGCCGGTCTGGACGGCTTCGTCGAAGGAGCCCGGCGCCGTCGTCCAGGCGACCGCGTAGGCGTCGTATTCGCGTATCTCGATACCGCCGTCCTCGAGAACGACCCGGTATCCGGGTTCTTCGGCGGCCTTGCCCCCGAACACCGAGCAGGCGCTCGTGAACAGGGCCACGGCGACCAGAAGCGTGGCTGGCGCGATTGTCCTTTTCACTGCTCTATTCCTTTCTCTGGTTTGAACCGCGGCCGTAGAGCCGCGCAATGACGGTTCCGGTGCAACTCGGATGGAAGACAGGCTCCTTCGTTCGCACGGCGAACTGCGGCCTCCCGGGGAGGGGTAGCCTCCCGCGCCTTCGCGTCTACGCACGCGAGGCCTCCGAATCCGGTGCATTACGGAAACCGGCAAGCCAGCGCAGCGTCACATAACCCATGATGCCCGACACCAGGGAGCCTGCGAGGACGCCGAGGCGCACTGCCGTCAGCTGTTCCGCCTGGTCGAAGGCCAGCGTGCCGATGAAGAGGCTCATCGTGAAGCCGATCCCGGCAAGGGCGGAGGCGCCGTAGACGTGCAGCCACGTCACGCCCTCGGGCAGCCGGCACAGACCGAGCCGGACGCCGAGCCAGGCGAGTCCGAAGATGCCGATCTGCTTGCCGAGCACCAGACCCGCCGCAATGCCGAGTGAGATGCCGGAAAGGAACTCGTCGGCGGAGAGGCCGCCCAGATTCACGCCTGCATTGGCGAACGCGAAGACAGGCATCACGAACAGCATCACGAAGCCGCGCAGTCCGTGCTCGGCCCGGACCAGCGGCGGCGTCCTGTCGGCATCGCCCGTGCGGAGCGGGATGAAGAGTGCGATCACGACCCCTGCGAGCGTGGCGTGCACGCCCGATTGCAGGACGGCCACCCACATGACTGTGCCGACCACGATGTAGGGCAGCAGCCGCGTCACCCCGCCCAGATTGAGCGCCAGGAGAACCGCCGCACCGCCAGCCGCTATGGCGAGCGAGGCGATCGACAGGTCGGCCGAGAAGAAGATCGCGATGATCAGGATGGCGCCCAGGTCGTCGATCACCGCGAGCGCCAGCAGGAACACCTTGAGCGCCACCGGCACGCGGCTGCCGAGCAGGGCCAGGATACCGACGGCGAAGGCGATATCGGTTGCGGCAGGGATTGCCCAGCCGCGCATGGCCACCGGGTCGTCCGGGTTGAGCGCGACGTAGATCAGCGCCGGCGCCATCATGCCGCCGAGCGCGGCAAGCGCGGGCAGCATCGCCTGCCGCCACGACGACAGGTTTCCTTCCAGGAGCTCGCGCTTGATCTCCAGCCCGACCAGCAGGAAGAAGAGCGCCATCAGGCCGTCGTTGATCCAGAGCAGCAGCGGCTTCTCCAGAGCCAGTGCGCCGACCTGCACGGCCACGGGAATCGTCAGCAGGGCGTCGTAAAGATGGGCGACCGGCGAGTTGTCGAGCACGAGCGCCATTGCCGCGGCCAGCAGCAACAGCACGCCGCCGGCGGCTTCGTGCTTCAGCAGCGCCAGGATGCGGCCCGTCGGTGCCGACACCGCTCGCATTCCGCCGGAGCTTCCGTGCCGCTCAGATGCCGTGGAACGGCTGCAGTAGGCGGGGGATCGGAGTGCGGAACCTGAGCGGCGCATCGGTCACTGCGAGGCAGATGCAGTCCTGTTCCGGGCCGGCCGTCGGCGCGTGCACCACGGAGGGGTCGGCGAACTCGATATCGCCGCGCCGGTACCAGGACTCCCTGTCGTAGAACGAGCCGGCCAGGACCAGCGTCGCTTCGAAGCCGCCGTGACCGTGCTCGGGCACGCTCTTGCCTGCGGGAATGAACAGCAGACGTGCCCGGGTCCCGGCGCGGGGCACCGTCAGCGGCACCTGCCGGATGCCGCCGCCGAGGGAGCGCCATCGCAGCGCGGATACATCGCCTCCGGCATGGTCGCGCAGCGGCTGCGGCAGCACGGGGGATGCGGACTCCGCCGGCCGGCGGGCGGGCGGCGGTTGCGACGAATGGTGGCGGGAAGCACATCGGCCAGCGGCCTCAATGGCCGCCTCATCCGGCAATTCGTCGAGCTTGCGTGCCTCGATCAGCGCGCCGCCGACGGCTTCCGCAAGATCGAGATCGCGGCGGCAGGCCGGACAAAGGGCGAGGTGGGTGGCAGCCAGCAGCGACGTTGCCTCGTCCAGGGTGCCTGCGGCATAGGCGACCAGAAGGTCTTCGCCCAAATGGTGCCGGACGGTCATCGCAAGTCCTCCCTCCGGGCGAGGAGCGCCGTACGCAGATGGCCGAAGCCGAGACGCGCGCGCGACTTCACCGTGCCGAGGGGAAGCCCCAGGCGAACCGCGATCGACGCATATGTCTCGCCCTCGTAGAAGGAGAGATGAAGAACCTCCCGTTGCTCGTCGCTCAAGGCGGAAAGAGCCGAGCGGACCGCCTCCGCACGCTGGCGCGCCGCGACCGACTGCTCGCCGTCGGGCAGGGGATCGGGGATGAAGGCCGGGTCTTCGGGATCGAACTCCGGCCGCCGGGTGCGGCGGTATGCGTCGATCCGCCGGTTGCGCGCGATCGCGAATATCCATGCGGCGGCGGTCGCGCGGCGGCCGTCGAAGAGATGCGCCTTCTGCCAGACCGCGGCGAAGGTGTCCTGAAGGACATCGTCCACCTTGCCCGTATCGCCGCCTGCGCGAAGCAGATAGGCCCTCACGCGCGGGCCGAAGTGGCGGAACAATGCGGCGAAGGCGTCGCGATCGCCCCGCTCGGCGACTTCGAGAAGCCGCGAGGACATCTCGTCCTGCGGGCCGCCGTCATCGTCGTCACGTTGAGCCGCGGCACCATCCCGGGGCTGGCCAGGCCTCAAGCCCTCCTCCGGTGCCCGGGCAGCGCGGGCCCGGGCAAACCCGATGACGTTATCCGCCTTGTTCATACTCACGTATACGCTTGAGACGAGCGGACGGATCACATCGCTCTTGCCGAGGCTCGGTGATCCGCCGAACCCGATGCTTCGTATTCTCTACTGCATGGAAACGGAACGCACAGACGCGCGCCAGCGAAGGCGCAGGATCGCGGTCGTCGGCTCGGGGATTTCAGGCCTCGGAGCCGCGTGGCTTCTGTCCCGCGCTCACGATGTCGTGCTGTTCGAAGCGGCCGACAGGCTGGGGGGCCATTCCCGGACCGTCACGGTCAGCACGGGTGAGCGGGACGTGCCGGTGGACACCGGCTTCATCGTCTTCAACCGGGTGAACTATCCCAATCTCTGCCGGCTGTTCGAGCATCTCGACGTGCCCGCCCGCAGGAGCGACATGTCCTTCGCCGTCTCGGTGGACGGCGGGGCGATCGAATACGGCTGCCGCAATATCAGGGCGGCGCTGGCGCAGCCCGCGAACGCGGCGAGGCCGGGTTTCTGGCGCATGTTCCGCGACATTGCCGTGTTCAACGGCACGGCGCTGGCGGATACCGCGTCCGACCCGGATCTGACCCTGGACGGCCTGATCCGCCGCCGGCGCCTGGGCTGCTGGTTCGAGCTCTACTACCTGCTGCCGATGTGCAGCGCGATCTGGTCGACGCCAAGGTCCGCAATGCTGAACTTTCCGGCCTGCGTGCTGGCCCGGTTCTTCGCCAACCACGGCCTGCTCTCCTTCACCGGCCGGCACCAGTGGTGGACGGTGGAGGGCGGCTCGCAGGTCTACGTCTCGAAGATGGCCCGGAGCATGAGCGCGCAAGTGAGGCTGGGGGCGCCGGTCGAGGCCGTGACCCGCGGCCCGGACGGCGTGCGGGTCAAGGCGGGCGGACAGGAGGCGGAGCTTTTCGACAGCGTGGTGCTGGCCTGCCACGCCGACACGTCGCTTGCGCTTCTCAAGGACGCGGACGAGGCGGAACGCAGCGTGCTCGGCCGCATTCCCTTCCGCCCCAACCGAATCGTCCTTCACAGCGACGAGCGGTTGATGCCCCAGCGCAGGGCCTGCTGGTCGAGCTGGGTCTATCTGGCGCCGCCGCAGCCGCGCGAGGAGCGGGCATCGGTCACCTACTGGATGAACTCGCTCCAGGGCATCCCGCACGAGACACCGCTCTTCGCCACCCTCAATCCTTCGCTGCCCCTCGACGAGTCCCGCGTCCTGGACGAGCATGTCTTCGCTCACCCGCAGTTCGACCTGGATGCCATTGCCGCCCAGAAGGAGCTTCCCTCCATTCAGGGACGGGCGGGTACCTGGTACTGCGGCGCATGGACCGGCCACGGCTTCCACGAAGACGGTCTTTCGAGCGCAGTCCGTGTCGCCGAAAGCCTCGGAGTTTCGGCCCCATGGACGTGATCCGGCCCTCCGTGGTCAGGGCGGAGGTCAGCCATGCCCGGCGCGTTCCGGTGGCCAACCGGTTCCGCTACGGCATCGACTGCCTGCTGCTCGACGAGGCGGCTTTTGCCGGCAAGGAATGCCCGAGGCTCTTCTCGTTCGGCAGGCCCAATCTCGTCTCGCTTCATCCCTCCGATCACGGGATCGGCGCCTGCAGGGATGTCGAGGCGGTCCGCAAACTGGCCCGCGACGCGGGGGTCGGCGGCGTCGAGCGCGTGCTGCTTCTCACCCACCCGCGCTATTGGGGCTACGTCTTCAATCCCGTCAGCTTCTGGTTTCTCACCGGCGCGGCCGGCAATCTCCGTGCCGTCCTTGCCGAGGTCCACAATACCTTCGGCGACCGGCACGGCTATCTCTGCGCGCATCCCGAGGGCGCCGACATCGGCCGCGGCACCCGGATCGTGGCGGCCAAGCGCTTCCACGTTTCGCCCTTCTTCGACATCTCGGGCCAATACCGCTTCCGTTTCCTGCTGGACCGGCACCGGGTCGGCGTCTGGATCGCCTACGACGACGGAGAGGGCGGCGGGCTGAACACTGCCATCGTCGGATCCCGCCTGCCGTTCACCGACAGAGAAATTCTCCGTGCACTGCTGCGCCGCCCGCTCGGAGCGGCCCGGACCACCGCGCTGATCCACTGGCAGGCGCTGCGGCTCTGGCGCAAGGGCGTGCCTTACCGGCCGCGTCCGCAACCGCCGGCGCGAAGCATCACATGAGATGCCGCCGGCTCGCCGCAGTTCCGCCCAGGGAGAAGTTCGGACTACGGCTGTGAGCGGCAGGGAGGATCGCACGTGAAGAGACGGATTCCCGGCTCGGGCCTTCTGTTCGATCTCGGATCGGAGAGCATCGATGCCTACGCCGGCGGCACGCCCGCCCTCGATCTCAAGGACTACCTGAGCGGCGCACTCACCGCCTCGGGCATATTCGTCGGGCTCTCCGGCTGCGTGGACCGGCGCTTCGTCGTGGAGATGCACGGAAACTGGAACGGCGACACGGGCACGCTCGACGAGCGTTTTCGGTTCGCCGACGGCGAGACGGGCGACAGGGTCTGGAGCATGCGCTTTGCCGATAACGGACGGTTCACGGCCAGCGCAGCCGATGTCGTGGGCGAGGCGCACGGCCTGCAGCGCGGCAACGCGGCAACGATGCGCTACCGGCTCAGGGTTCCGAGGCGCGCAGGCGAAATCGTTGTCGGCATGGAGGACTGGTTCTACCTCATGGACGACGGCACGCTCGTCAACCGGGCGCGCATGACCAAGTTCGGGCTCAAGGTCGGCGAGCTGGCGACCTGGTTCCGCAAGTGTGTGGACACGGAACTTCCGGCTCCGCGAGGAGACAGGAAGTGACCCGGCTGACCGGCAAGCGCTTCTGGCTGGTGGGCGCCAGTGCTGGGATCGGCCGCTGCCTCGCCCTGCGTCTTGCCCGCGAGGGAGTCGCCATCGTCGCATCGGCCCGCGACGGCAGCGCGCTCGCGGCGCTCGCGGTCGAGATGGCCACGGTGCAGACCGCGAAGGGCGGCCACGCGGCGGTGCCCGT
>CBDEUP010000001.1:0-14120 GCA_965243315.1 Alphaproteobacteria bacterium | reverse complement strand
GGTCTCCGCAGCCTTCGTGTTCATGCGCTCCTCCAGGACGGCGATCTGCCGGGCCAGTTCGTGGTTGTCCGGCGCTCTCGGTCATGGAACGTTCGCGGCGGTTCCGCCGTCAGCCCGGCATGAAATGCAGGATCACACCGGTTGCCAGGCCAATCATGATCAGGATCGCAATGATCATTCCCCGATCACGCTGCGCCAGTTCCTTGGAAAGGCGCTCAAAGCCCGTCTCGTTTTCCGCCTGCCGCGTGTTCATGCGCTCCTCCAGGACGGCGATCTGCCGGGCCAGTTCGTGATTGTCCGGCGCTTCGCTCATGCGTCCAGTTTAGGTGGAACCACGGGCGGAGCAAAGTGCCGCCGATCTTCATTAGACATGGTAACGTTACCATTCTATGACGAACCGCATCGCGTCCAGGGGAGGCCTCCGATGGCTCTGACACCCGCCGAGAAGCAGCGCCGCTACCGCGAGCGGCGCAAGGCCAACGTGCCGTCGGTTCACTACAGACGCCCTCACGATCGCCGCTCGAGGCCGCAGCGCTGGCGCGATGCCGTCGCGGTCCTCGTGGATCTGCAGGAACACTACGCCGCCTGGCTGGACAACCTGCCGGAGAACCTGATCGGGACGGCCCTCGGCGAAAAGCTCCAGGCGATCGCCGAACTCGATCTCGATGCCCTGCAGGAGGTCGAACTGCCTCGCGGATACGGCCGCGACTGATGGCCTCCGGCCGGCCGCCGCTAGCGAGAATCCTGCAGGCGTCCGGGTGCCTGCAGGATTTGTCATTAGCGTGCTATGATACTATACGACTAGCATGCTAGTTCTCTCCGTGATCAGCCAGAAGGGCGGTGCCGGCAAGACCACCCTGGCCTGCTCCCTGGCCGTCGCCGCCGAACGCTCCGGACTGGCGGCCGTCCTCGTCGACCTCGACCCCCAGGGCACCGCCTCGAAATGGGGCGAGCTCCGCGAGGCCGATACGCCGGTCGTCACCGCCGCGGCGACGGACCGCCTCGCGCCTGTGATCGAAGCCGCACGGAATGCCGGGGCCACGATCGCTGTCGTCGACACGCCACCTCACAGTGCCGATGCTGCGCTTGCGGCCGCTCGCGTCGCGGATCTCGTCCTCATCCCCTGCCGGCCTTCGACCGCCGACCTCCACGCCATCGGCGCCAGCATCGAGCTGGTCCGCGAGGCGGGATCCCCGGCACTGGTCATCCTCAACGCCTGCCCGGTGCGCAATCCCCTCACCGAACAGGCCCGTGAGGCCGTCACGGGCTACGGCCTCGCCACCGCCCCGGTCGCCGTGCACCAGCGCATCGACCACGTTCACGCCTTCACGGCCGGGCAGAGCGCTGCCGAGATATCCCCGCGCTCCAAGGCCGGACGCGAGATCGGGCAGCTGTTCGCCTGGCTGCGTCAGGGCGACCTTCCCTTCGACCAGGAGACATCGTCATGACCACGAAACCGCAACGCAGCCTGGCGGACGCCGTTCACAGCGCCGCAGGTGAGCCACGTGCAGCGGGCCGTTCGTCAGGAAGGGCGCCGGCTCGCGCCGGCAAGAAAGGGATCCTGATCTACGTCGAGCCGGAGATGGCGCGATCACTCAAACGGCTCGCCGTGGACGAGGACACGACACTGCAGGCGCTCGGCCTCGAGGCGTTCGGAACGCTCATCGATCACCGTCAGGCAAGAGCCGGCCGGGAATGAGCTTCCGTCAGGACATCGCAACACGCGCAGATCTCTACCGCACCGCCCTCGCGATCGTCGTCGCCCATGCGGCGATCACGTTCGGCATCGTCAGCCTCCTGGTGAACCCGTAGGTCCCCGCCAAGGGGAATCCGGGTGCCACAGGCCAGCATCGCGAGGCAGCTGGATCTCCTGCAGGGAATCGAGGTCGATCTCGGCGATCCCCTGAATCCGGCTCGACCAGGCCCTCGGGAGGGGCCAGATTGCCCTCCCAGGCCCCACAGACGGCCGCTGAGGCCCCTGACAGACTTTCCGGGTCCCTTCCTGCCCCGACAGGCCGCAACCGCGCTCCACGGGCTTCTATGGCGCTCTGAGGGGCGAAAACACCGGGCCCAGAGGCCTCCGGACGCCGCTGAGTGCGATGAACGGGGTGACCGCGGGTGATCAGGTGTCTGGACGCGAAAAGCCTCTCTACGGGCTTCTATGGCGCTTGAGCGCCACAGTCGGGACTGTCGCGGCGGTCCCCTTTGTCTGGATCACACACACCGGTTGAGGCCTCCGGACGTTGCGAGGCCGCCGCGACGGCCGCACTGTGGCGCGACGAACGGGTGATTGCACGGCCGATCGGCCTCTTCTGGTCCTGTACGCTTGGGATTATGGAACATTCGGCCGGTGGAAGGCCCCGTTCGGCCCTTCCCGGCGTTTCCTCACAGGAATCGATTTTGGGCCTCGAGCTGGCGCGATCGGATCCGGACCAGCTCCGCGGAGCTGACGGCCATCGGCGAAAAGGGCCGATTTTGTTTCCCCACAGGAAACGCCCGAACCGTCCTGCCGGCACGGCCGCGCGGCGATTCGCGATTCTTGACTTGCCGGATCGTCCAACCCCCTTCCCCCAGACCCCCTTCCCCAGCTTTCGAGACCGCGCCACACGCCTCCCTGGTCGTGCAGGACCACCAAACGCTGATCGGAGACCGTGCCGGGGTGTGGACAAGCCGGTCCGGTCGGCTCTGGCCGGGCCGGAAACAAGAGGGTTCCGGCAGTTCCGTCCAGCCCGCCCGGACGTTTGCCCACACCAGCTCGCCGGGCGTCGCTGCACGACCAGGCGGAAAGGCTAAGAGTCGGGTTTCGAGGGCGGTTGCTGCCAGTAAGAGCCGAGCCGGAACAAAGGCGGAACGAGGACGGTTGCAGCAACAAAGCTAGAGTATCTGCGTTGGCTCATGCCGCAGGAGTCTCACGACGGCCGATCGTTGAGCTTTGTTGCGGGTGGTCTCACGACCCACTGTTGAGCTTCGTTGCGGGTGTCTGCCGGCGCCTGAACCAGGTCGCTCTCGACACGCCTTCCGCTTCCCAGGGGCGGGCCTTCGAGAGCGTGTTTGTGTGGGCCGATGCAAACAGCGGTGCGTCTCGCTCGATCAGACGACGGACGGTTGACTCGGCCAGCCCGTGCTCCCTCGCCACGGCGCGCATGGACTGGCCCGCAGCCACCGCCTCGACGATGCCGGCGTCGCGATCGGCCGTCGCCGCCCGGCGCTTCTCGCCGCCGATCCCCGCCACACGTCGTTGCTTCTCGATCCATGCGGGCTTGTGCCAGCCGCCGCGCTCCCATGCGTCGCGCAGCTTCTCGATGAAGCGCGCCGTCGCCGCCATCTCGGCGAGCGTGTAGGGATGATCGCCGGCAAAGGCGCCGCACACCTCGTCGCGGACCGAATGCAGGGCCGTCAGGACCGCCAAGCCCTGATTGGCCGGCGATCCGGCCCACATCATCCCCGCCTCGAACATGGCGCGATTGCGGCCGATGCCGGTCTGCGGAACCCGCGGCCGCTTCCACCCGAACGGAATGACGTTGGCCAGGCCGTCGAGGCTGTAGGGCTCGGTCCGCCCCCAGATCGTGTCCGCCCGCGGATGGGACGGGTTGCGCCCGAGCCCGGAGAAGTCCGGATCGGCGGACGTCGCCGCGGCGTAGTACTCGCCGACCCGCGCCAGGTAGGTCTCCGGCGCCCGGCGCGCCTGGCCGTGCTTCGCCACCGGCGCGGCCAGGCACCACGTCGCATGGCCGCCGCGCGCCGTGCGCACCAGCCAGTTGTAGGGCGGCAGGTCGGCGAGGCCGGCGGCCATGGCCTCGCGGTCGTCGCAGTCGAGCGTGATCGTCGCCCACTTCGTGCCCGCGTCCTGCAGGGCGATGTAGGGATAGGCCCAGGCGAACTCGGCAGGCACGCGGCCGCTCCAGAAAGCGCCGGCCGGGATCTCGTGTCCGACCCTTGGCGCGGTGTGCGCCGCCCGCAGGCCGTGGCCCCGCACCGCCGCCGGTGCATGATCGAGCGGCAGTTCCAGTTGACGGGATGGTTTGGTCTGGTAGGGTTGCTCTGTCATCGAAGGACGAGGTTCGGTGGACATCACCAGGGCGGTTGCAGCCGCGCCTGGCCTGACGTGGAAAAGAGCCGATCGTGTGACGCGACCGGCTCTTTTCCTGTCGCCCTTCCAGCCTAGACTCGATCAGGACCCCGGGAAAGCCCGGCCGGTTTCCGGCTGTGCATGGCTGCCGTTTCGGTCGCGTGAAGCGCCTCGGGACCGACCGCCGTCAGCGAAAATCCTGCCACCGCCTGGCGCCTCATCCAGGCGCGTCTGCAGACGCGTCGCAAACCCTAGAGGCGCGGTCGTTTCGGGCCGCTTTTCGGCCCCTCACGGCCCTCATAGCGTTACAGTTCGCACTTCCAGTGCACAGGTGTGGAAGGAATTTGAGGGTCGATTTGCGGGTTGATCCGCTTGAACGACACCGCGGCGATCGCGACGACGAGGGCGCCCGCGATGTCGCCGGTCCTCGTCAGGATCCCGACCGCCTCCGGATCGTGACAACCACCGCCAGCGATCCGCCCTATGGTGCGTTTATGGTGCGGTTCGGGAGCGACCCGACCGAGCCGTTGACAGGCGCCGGAAACCCGGCCTGACGTGGCAAATGAGAGGCTAAATCTGCATCACACCTTATCACTAAAAGTGAGACGTGTTACGCCTTGATGCCCCGGACGGGGCGATTCGCCCTCGAAATTTCCGGAAAACCGGCGGCTGTCCGGGCGTCCTGGACGGCGGGGAGTTGGCAGCATGGCGAACAGGAAAGCGAAGGCCCGAAGGCAGGCGCTGGCACAGCGCAAAGCACGGGAACGGCGGCGCGATCTGGACCGCGACGCGGCGAAGCGGCGGGACAAGACGGCAACGGCGCGCGCGACATGGCAGGCGGGAAACGCACCGAGGATCGCGCGTCATGACACGGCGCTGCTGCCCCTCATCCGCGAGCTCCGCGAGGCGCGCGCGACATGGAGAGAGATCGCCGACTGGCTCACCGACAGGGGCGTGAACCCGCCCGGCGGAGCGGGCTCCTGGTCAGCAACGGCCGCGTGGCGGATCGCCCGGCGTCACGGGTTGGATGGCCGCCTCGCCCGCGAGGCAAAGCAGGAGACTCCGCCGATCAGCCTCGGCGGCTGCCGGGTGCTGCATGCCGACGGCAGGGTCGGCTGGCCGACGGGACCGCGTCAGAGCGTCGTCGAGCACGACGAGCTGGTGCTGCCCACGATCCGGACGATGCGCGCCCGCGGTGCGATCTGGCGGGAGATCGCGGAGCATCTCGAGGCGAAGGGCGTCATCTCGCCCGGCCGGCGGGACGGGCACATCCGCGCCCGGAGCTGGACCGCGACCGGCGTGTGGCGGATCGGCAAGCGGCACGGCCTCTCGTGAGGCACCAGGCGTTGTCCTGGTGAGCGCCGCGGCCGACGTCGCCAGCTGGTGACCGCGGCCGGATGCCGGCACCAGATCGACGTCTACGGCGCCGCGAAACCTCGATCGCTCGATCGGTCGGCCGTTGACGTCGCCACAGGCGATGGGAACCAGGGAGTGTTGGGAGACCGCGGTGGGGCTGCGTCCTAGCCGCCAGAGCGGATCATCGGCCCGATAGCCACGATGATCAGCACCGCGAACGCAACGATCATGACAGCGAACCACAGGCGGTCCGCCTTGTCCCGCCGGGTCATGTCAGCCTGGTGCCGGGCCATGTCCGCCCGCAGCCGGTCCAGGGCGCTCTCGGTCTCCGCAGCCTTCGTGTTCATGCGCTCCTCCAGGACGGCGATCTGCCGGGCCAGTTCGTGGTTGTCCGGCGCTCTCGGTCATGGAACGTTCGCGGCGGTTCCGCCGTCAGCCCGGCATGAAATGCAGGATCACACCGGTTGCCAGGCCAATCATGATCAGGATCGCAATGATCATTCCCCGATCACGCTGCGCCAGTTCCTTGGAAAGGCGCTCAAAGCCCGTCTCGTTTTCCGCCTGCCGCGTGTTCATGCGCTCCTCCAGGACGGCGATCTGCCGGGCCAGTTCGTGATTGTCCGGCGCTTCGCTCATGCGTCCAGTTTAGGTGGAACCACGGGCGGAGCAAAGTGCCGCCGATCTTCATTAGACATGGTAACGTTACCATTCTATGACGAACCGCATCGCGTCCAGGGGAGGCCTCCGATGGCTCTGACACCCGCCGAGAAGCAGCGCCGCTACCGCGAGCGGCGCAAGGCCAACGTGCCGTCGGTTCACTACAGACGCCCTCACGATCGCCGCTCGAGGCCGCAGCGCTGGCGCGATGCCGTCGCGGTCCTCGTGGATCTGCAGGAACACTACGCCGCCTGGCTGGACAACCTGCCGGAGAACCTGATCGGGACGGCCCTCGGCGAAAAGCTCCAGGCGATCGCCGAACTCGATCTCGATGCCCTGCAGGAGGTCGAACTGCCTCGCGGATACGGCCGCGACTGATGGCCTCCGGCCGGCCGCCGCTAGCGAGAATCCTGCAGGCGTCCGGGTGCCTGCAGGATTTGTCATTAGCGTGCTATGATACTATACGACTAGCATGCTAGTTCTCTCCGTGATCAGCCAGAAGGGCGGTGCCGGCAAGACCACCCTGGCCTGCTCCCTGGCCGTCGCCGCCGAACGCTCCGGACTGGCGGCCGTCCTCGTCGACCTCGACCCCCAGGGCACCGCCTCGAAATGGGGCGAGCTCCGCGAGGCCGATACGCCGGTCGTCACCGCCGCGGCGACGGACCGCCTCGCGCCTGTGATCGAAGCCGCACGGAATGCCGGGGCCACGATCGCTGTCGTCGACACGCCACCTCACAGTGCCGATGCTGCGCTTGCGGCCGCTCGCGTCGCGGATCTCGTCCTCATCCCCTGCCGGCCTTCGACCGCCGACCTCCACGCCATCGGCGCCAGCATCGAGCTGGTCCGCGAGGCGGGATCCCCGGCACTGGTCATCCTCAACGCCTGCCCGGTGCGCAATCCCCTCACCGAACAGGCCCGTGAGGCCGTCACGGGCTACGGCCTCGCCACCGCCCCGGTCGCCGTGCACCAGCGCATCGACCACGTTCACGCCTTCACGGCCGGGCAGAGCGCTGCCGAGATATCCCCGCGCTCCAAGGCCGGACGCGAGATCGGGCAGCTGTTCGCCTGGCTGCGTCAGGGCGACCTTCCCTTCGACCAGGAGACATCGTCATGACCACGAAACCGCAACGCAGCCTGGCGGACGCCGTTCACAGCGCCGCAGGTGAGCCACGTGCAGCGGGCCGTTCGTCAGGAAGGGCGCCGGCTCGCGCCGGCAAGAAAGGGATCCTGATCTACGTCGAGCCGGAGATGGCGCGATCACTCAAACGGCTCGCCGTGGACGAGGACACGACACTGCAGGCGCTCGGCCTCGAGGCGTTCGGAACGCTCATCGATCACCGTCAGGCAAGAGCCGGCCGGGAATGAGCTTCCGTCAGGACATCGCAACACGCGCAGATCTCTACCGCACCGCCCTCGCGATCGTCGTCGCCCATGCGGCGATCACGTTCGGCATCGTCAGCCTCCTGGTGAACCCGTAGGTCCCCGCCAAGGGGAATCCGGGTGCCACAGGCCAGCATCGCGAGGCAGCTGGATCTCCTGCAGGGAATCGAGGTCGATCTCGGCGATCCCCTGAATCCGGCTCGACCAGGCCCTCGGGAGGGGCCAGATTGCCCTCCCAGGCCCCACAGACGGCCGCTGAGGCCCCTGACAGACTTTCCGGGTCCCTTCCTGCCCCGACAGGCCGCAACCGCGCTCCACGGGCTTCTATGGCGCTCTGAGGGGCGAAAACACCGGGCCCAGAGGCCTCCGGACGCCGCTGAGTGCGATGAACGGGGTGACCGCGGGTGATCAGGTGTCTGGACGCGAAAAGCCTCTCTACGGGCTTCTATGGCGCTTGAGCGCCACAGTCGGGACTGTCGCGGCGGTCCCCTTTGTCTGGATCACACACACCGGTTGAGGCCTCCGGACGTTGCGAGGCCGCCGCGACGGCCGCACTGTGGCGCGACGAACGGGTGATTGCACGGCCGATCGGCCTCTTCTGGTCCTGTACGCTTGGGATTATGGAACATTCGGCCGGTGGAAGGCCCCGTTCGGCCCTTCCCGGCGTTTCCTCACAGGAATCGATTTTGGGCCTCGAGCTGGCGCGATCGGATCCGGACCAGCTCCGCGGAGCTGACGGCCATCGGCGAAAAGGGCCGATTTTGTTTCCCCACAGGAAACGCCCGAACCGTCCTGCCGGCACGGCCGCGCGGCGATTCGCGATTCTTGACTTGCCGGATCGTCCAACCCCCTTCCCCCAGACCCCCTTCCCCAGCTTTCGAGACCGCGCCACACGCCTCCCTGGTCGTGCAGGACCACCAAACGCTGATCGGAGACCGTGCCGGGGTGTGGACAAGCCGGTCCGGTCGGCTCTGGCCGGGCCGGAAACAAGAGGGTTCCGGCAGTTCCGTCCAGCCCGCCCGGACGTTTGCCCACACCAGCTCGCCGGGCGTCGCTGCACGACCAGGCGGAAAGGCTAAGAGTCGGGTTTCGAGGGCGGTTGCTGCCAGTAAGAGCCGAGCCGGAACAAAGGCGGAACGAGGACGGTTGCAGCAACAAAGCTAGAGTATCTGCGTTGGCTCATGCCGCAGGAGTCTCACGACGGCCGATCGTTGAGCTTTGTTGCGGGTGGTCTCACGACCCACTGTTGAGCTTCGTTGCGGGTGTCTGCCGGCGCCTGAACCAGGTCGCTCTCGACACGCCTTCCGCTTCCCAGGGGCGGGCCTTCGAGAGCGTGTTTGTGTGGGCCGATGCAAACAGCGGTGCGTCTCGCTCGATCAGACGACGGACGGTTGACTCGGCCAGCCCGTGCTCCCTCGCCACGGCGCGCATGGACTGGCCCGCAGCCACCGCCTCGACGATGCCGGCGTCGCGATCGGCCGTCGCCGCCCGGCGCTTCTCGCCGCCGATCCCCGCCACACGTCGTTGCTTCTCGATCCATGCGGGCTTGTGCCAGCCGCCGCGCTCCCATGCGTCGCGCAGCTTCTCGATGAAGCGCGCCGTCGCCGCCATCTCGGCGAGCGTGTAGGGATGATCGCCGGCAAAGGCGCCGCACACCTCGTCGCGGACCGAATGCAGGGCCGTCAGGACCGCCAAGCCCTGATTGGCCGGCGATCCGGCCCACATCATCCCCGCCTCGAACATGGCGCGATTGCGGCCGATGCCGGTCTGCGGAACCCGCGGCCGCTTCCACCCGAACGGAATGACGTTGGCCAGGCCGTCGAGGCTGTAGGGCTCGGTCCGCCCCCAGATCGTGTCCGCCCGCGGATGGGACGGGTTGCGCCCGAGCCCGGAGAAGTCCGGATCGGCGGACGTCGCCGCGGCGTAGTACTCGCCGACCCGCGCCAGGTAGGTCTCCGGCGCCCGGCGCGCCTGGCCGTGCTTCGCCACCGGCGCGGCCAGGCACCACGTCGCATGGCCGCCGCGCGCCGTGCGCACCAGCCAGTTGTAGGGCGGCAGGTCGGCGAGGCCGGCGGCCATGGCCTCGCGGTCGTCGCAGTCGAGCGTGATCGTCGCCCACTTCGTGCCCGCGTCCTGCAGGGCGATGTAGGGATAGGCCCAGGCGAACTCGGCAGGCACGCGGCCGCTCCAGAAAGCGCCGGCCGGGATCTCGTGTCCGACCCTTGGCGCGGTGTGCGCCGCCCGCAGGCCGTGGCCCCGCACCGCCGCCGGTGCATGATCGAGCGGCAGTTCCAGTTGACGGGATGGTTTGGTCTGGTAGGGTTGCTCTGTCATCGAAGGACGAGGTTCGGTGGACATCACCAGGGCGGTTGCAGCCGCGCCTGGCCTGACGTGGAAAAGAGCCGATCGTGTGACGCGACCGGCTCTTTTCCTGTCGCCCTTCCAGCCTAGACTCGATCAGGACCCCGGGAAAGCCCGGCCGGTTTCCGGCTGTGCATGGCTGCCGTTTCGGTCGCGTGAAGCGCCTCGGGACCGACCGCCGTCAGCGAAAATCCTGCCACCGCCTGGCGCCTCATCCAGGCGCGTCTGCAGACGCGTCGCAAACCCTAGAGGCGCGGTCGTTTCGGGCCGCTTTTCGGCCCCTCACGGCCCTCATAGCGTTACAGTTCGCACTTCCAGTGCACAGGTGTGGAAGGAATTTGAGGGTCGATTTGCGGGTTGATCCGCTTGAACGACACCGCGGCGATCGCGACGACGAGGGCGCCCGCGATGTCGCCGGTCCTCGTCAGGATCCCGACCGCCTCCGGATCGTGACAACCACCGCCAGCGATCCGCCCTATGGTGCGTTTATGGTGCGGTTCGGGAGCGACCCGACCGAGCCGTTGACAGGCGCCGGAAACCCGGCCTGACGTGGCAAATGAGAGGCTAAATCTGCATCACACCTTATCACTAAAAGTGAGACGTGTTACGCCTTGATGCCCCGGACGGGGCGATTCGCCCTCGAAATTTCCGGAAAACCGGCGGCTGTCCGGGCGTCCTGGACGGCGGGGAGTTGGCAGCATGGCGAACAGGAAAGCGAAGGCCCGAAGGCAGGCGCTGGCACAGCGCAAAGCACGGGAACGGCGGCGCGATCTGGACCGCGACGCGGCGAAGCGGCGGGACAAGACGGCAACGGCGCGCGCGACATGGCAGGCGGGAAACGCACCGAGGATCGCGCGTCATGACACGGCGCTGCTGCCCCTCATCCGCGAGCTCCGCGAGGCGCGCGCGACATGGAGAGAGATCGCCGACTGGCTCACCGACAGGGGCGTGAACCCGCCCGGCGGAGCGGGCTCCTGGTCAGCAACGGCCGCGTGGCGGATCGCCCGGCGTCACGGGTTGGATGGCCGCCTCGCCCGCGAGGCAAAGCAGGAGACTCCGCCGATCAGCCTCGGCGGCTGCCGGGTGCTGCATGCCGACGGCAGGGTCGGCTGGCCGACGGGACCGCGTCAGAGCGTCGTCGAGCACGACGAGCTGGTGCTGCCCACGATCCGGACGATGCGCGCCCGCGGTGCGATCTGGCGGGAGATCGCGGAGCATCTCGAGGCGAAGGGCGTCATCTCGCCCGGCCGGCGGGACGGGCACATCCGCGCCCGGAGCTGGACCGCGACCGGCGTGTGGCGGATCGGCAAGCGGCACGGCCTCTCGTGAGGCACCAGGCGTTGTCCTGGTGAGCGCCGCGGCCGACGTCGCCAGCTGGTGACCGCGGCCGGATGCCGGCACCAGATCGACGTCTACGGCGCCGCGAAACCTCGATCGCTCGATCGGTCGGCCGTTGACGTCGCCACAGGCGATGGGAACCAGGGAGTGTTGGGAGACCGCGGTGGGGCTGCGTCCTAGCCGCCAGAGCGGATCATCGGCCCGATAGCCACGATGATCAGCACCGCGAACGCAACGATCATGACAGCGAACCACAGGCGGTCCGCCTTGTCCCGCCGGGTCATGTCAGCCTGGTGCCGGGCCATGTCCGCCCGCAGTCGGTCCAGGGCGCTCTCGGTCTCCGCAGCCTTCGTGTTCATGCGCTCCTCCAGGACGGCGATCTGCCGGGCCAGTTCGTGGTTGTCCGGCGCTCTCGGTCATGGAACGTTCGCGGCGGTTCCGCCGTCAGCCCGGCATGAAATGCAGGATCACACCGGTTGCCAGGCCAATCATGATCAGGATCGCAATGATCATTCCCCGATCACGCTGCGCCAGTTCCTTGGAAAGGCGCTCAAAGCCCGTCTCGTTTTCCGCCTGCCGCGTGTTCATGCGCTCCTCCAGGACGGCGATCTGCCGGGCCAGTTCGTGATTGTCCGGCGCTTCGCTCATGCGTCCAGTTTAGGTGGAACCACGGGCGGAGCAAAGTGCCGCCGATCTTCATTAGACATGGTAACGTTACCATTCTATGACGAACCGCATCGCGTCCAGGGGAGGCCTCCGATGGCTCTGACACCCGCCGAGAAGCAGCGCCGCTACCGCGAGCGGCGCAAGGCCAACGTGCCGTCGGTTCACTACAGACGCCCTCACGATCGCCGCTCGAGGCCGCAGCGCTGGCGCGATGCCGTCGCGGTCCTCGTGGATCTGCAGGAACACTACGCCGCCTGGCTGGACAACCTGCCGGAGAACCTGATCGGGACGGCCCTCGGCGAAAAGCTCCAGGCGATCGCCGAACTCGATCTCGATGCCCTGCAGGAGGTCGAACTGCCTCGCGGATACGGCCGCGACTGATGGCCTCCGGCCGGCCGCCGCTAGCGAGAATCCTGCAGGCGTCCGGGTGCCTGCAGGATTTGTCATTAGCGTGCTATGATACTATACGACTAGCATGCTAGTTCTCTCCGTGATCAGCCAGAAGGGCGGTGCCGGCAAGACCACCCTGGCCTGCTCCCTGGCCGTCGCCGCCGAACGCTCCGGACTGGCGGCCGTCCTCGTCGACCTCGACCCCCAGGGCACCGCCTCGAAATGGGGCGAGCTCCGCGAGGCCGATACGCCGGTCGTCACCGCCGCGGCGACGGACCGCCTCGCGCCTGTGATCGAAGCCGCACGGAATGCCGGGGCCACGATCGCTGTCGTCGACACGCCACCTCACAGTGCCGATGCTGCGCTTGCGGCCGCTCGCGTCGCGGATCTCGTCCTCATCCCCTGCCGGCCTTCGACCGCCGACCTCCACGCCATCGGCGCCAGCATCGAGCTGGTCCGCGAGGCGGGATCCCCGGCACTGGTCATCCTCAACGCCTGCCCGGTGCGCAATCCCCTCACCGAACAGGCCCGTGAGGCCGTCACGGGCTACGGCCTCGCCACCGCCCCGGTCGCCGTGCACCAGCGCATCGACCACGTTCACGCCTTCACGGCCGGGCAGAGCGCTGCCGAGATATCCCCGCGCTCCAAGGCCGGACGCGAGATCGGGCAGCTGTTCGCCTGGCTGCGTCAGGGCGACCTTCCCTTCGACCAGGAGACATCGTCATGACCACGAAACCGCAACGCAGCCTGGCGGACGCCGTTCACAGCGCCGCAGGTGAGCCACGTGCAGCGGGCCGTTCGTCAGGAAGGGCGCCGGCTCGCGCCGGCAAGAAAGGGATCCTGATCTACGTCGAGCCGGAGATGGCGCGATCACTCAAACGGCTCGCCGTGGACGAGGACACGACACTGCAGGCGCTCGGCCTCGAGGCGTTCGGAACGCTCATCGATCACCGTCAGGCAAGAGCCGGCCGGGAATGAGCTTCCGTCAGGACATCGCAACACGCGCAGATCTCTACCGCACCGCCCTCGCGATCGTCGTCGCCCATGCGGCGATCACGTTCGGCATCGTCAGCCTCCTGGTGAACCCGTAGGTCCCCGCCAAGGGGAATCCGGGTGCCACAGGCCAGCATCGCGAGGCAGCTGGATCTCCTGCAGGGAATCGAGGTCGATCTCGGCGATCCCCTGAATCCGGCTCGACCAGGCCCTCGGGAGGGGCCAGATTGCCCTCCCAGGCCCCACAGACGGCCGCTGAGGCCCCTGACAGACTTTCCGGGTCCCTTCCTGCCCCGACAGGCCGCAACCGCGCTCCACGGGCTTCTATGGCGCTCTGAGGGGCGAAAACACCGGGCCCAGAGGCCTCCGGACGCCGCTGAGTGCGATGAACGGGGTGACCGCGGGTGATCAGGTGTCTGGACGCGAAAAGCCTCTCTACGGGCTTCTATGGCGCTTGAGCGCCACAGTCGGGACTGTCGCGGCGGTCCCCTTTGTCTGGATCACACACACCGGTTGAGGCCTCCGGACGTTGCGGCCGGTGGAAGGCCCCGTTCGGCCCTTCCCGGCGTTTCCTCACAGGAATCGATTTTGGGCCTCGAGCTGGCGCGATCGGATCCGGACCAGCTCCGCGGAGCTGACGGCCATCGGCGAAAAGGGCCGATTTTGTTTCCCCACAGGAAACGCCCGAACCGTCCTGCCGGCACGGCCGCGCGGCGATTCGCGATTCTTGACTTGCCGGATCGTCCAACCCCCTTCCCCCAGACCCCCTTCCCCAGCTTTCGAGACCGCGCCACACGCCTCCCTGGTCGTGCAGGACCACCAAACGCTGATCGGAGACCGTGCCGGGGTGTGGACAAGCCGGTCCGGTCGGCTCTGGCCGGGCCGGAAACAAGAGGGTTCCGGCAGTTCC